>OZ245717.1:0-4800000 GCA_965226945.1 Gemmataceae bacterium
GTCCCTGGCAGCGGTTTTCATGCATCAAAGCGATCCTAATATTCTCGTCAGCGATTTTGACGGCACTCTGACGCAGGTGGATTTTTTCCAGGCAGTTCTGTCGGAAATTGTCCAGGACGATCTGGCGATATGGAACGACTATGTCGCCGGGCGGATCACCCATTTCGAGGCTCTGGCCGGCTATTACCGGCAGATCGACTGGGAGGAAGACCGCCTGCTCGCGCTCGTGCACAACCTGGGCTTCCCCGAAGATTTTCTGGGATGGGTCGAACGCCTGGGCGAAGGCGGCTTTGGCGTCGTCATCGCATCGGCGGGATGCGAGTGGTACATTCACAAGTTGGTGGAAAAGTCAGGCGCGCGCGACAAGGTCACGGTTCATGCCAATCACGGCACCTTTGTCGAAGGCCAGGGTCTCGTGATGGAGTTGCCTCGCCGATCGCCGTTTTTTGAGCCCAATATCGGCATCTCCAAGGAAGGTGTCGTGGCTCACTGGCAAAGCCAAGGAAAGAACGTGGCCTTCTCCGGCGACGGCCCGACCGACCTGAAGGCCGCACTGTTGGTCGACCCGTCGATGCGGTTCGCGCGTGGGACGCTCGCTACCACCTTGCGCCAGATGGGCCAATCATTCATCCCATTCAGCGACTGGACCGAGGTTCCCAAGCATCTTTTGCAATCGACTTCAAAATAGCCCCTCTCCGGCAAACCAATCGATCGGTGCGCGTCCTTGCTTTTCGAGCCAAACATTGGCCAGACGAAAATGATCGCAGCCCAAAAACCCGCGGTGCGCCGATAAGGGGGACGGGTGGCTCGATTCCAAAACAAGATGTTGCGGCCCGGCAACCAGCGGCCGAAAGACCCGCGCGGGATTGCCCCAGAGCATGAACACTTTGCCGCGAGTGTTTTTTCCCAGCGCCCAGAGGATCCTTTGAGACAAAATCTCCCAGCCCTTTCCACGATGAGAAAAAGCCGCGCCTGAGCGCACGGAGAGCACCGTGTTGAGCAGGAGCACGCCTTGATTGGCCCATCCGGTCAAATCGCTAGGAACCACGGCACCTGGCCGCTCTTCGCCAAACGAGCGGCGCAGTTCCTTTTGGATGTTGGCAAGCGATGGCGGCGCCTTGATGCCCGCCGGCACCGAAAACGACAAACCGTGAGCCTGCCCCGGACCGTGGTAAGGGTCTTGTCCCAGGATGACGACCTGCACCTTGTCGGGCTCGACGCGCTTGAGCGCTTCAAATAAGTGCTCACGCGGCGGATAGACCTCCTGCGTGGCGATCTCGGTCAAGTACCACTGGGTCAACTCATTCCACCAAGGCTCCTTTTCCGGATCTTTGAGAAACAACTTCCAAGCTTTCGGCAGACTGATTGAGCCCACGAGCCGCGCTCTCCTTTTGGTGAATGATCTCCTTTTTGGATTTCATTCATAAAAGAAATCTAGGAGGAGTGTGTCCCGATTCCCCCATGCCGACTCCACCCCAATCGTTTCCCGGTGCTCCCTTGCCCCGACCCCATCACGGTTGGTCGCTTGATCATGGTTTGAGCCTTGCCGCGCACTATATGCGCGACCTGAGCGTTTCGACGCCGCTCTTTGCCCTCGCCGTCTTGTTGACCTTGTGCTTGTTGATTTCCAGCCGCATTCCCGGCCCCTATCCTGGATTCTCGCTGACGCTCGTGGGCTTGGGGTTTTGCCTGGCGGCCTTGTCGCTACGTTCCCCTTGCGGCGTCGCGGTCTCTTCCCTCCTGCTCTATGTGGCGGCGGCCTTCTTCTTTCTGTTTTATTCACGGCTCGATGCCGATTTTCCCAACCCGGCGGCACTTAGCCGCTGGACCGATCAGCCGCGCCCTGAATATGCATCAAGGGACGACGTGCAAATCGCCGCCCGCGTGCGCGAAAAACCGGAACGCCCTTCCCCCTCCTCGGTGCCCTCCTGGAGCCGCGAGCCGCGGGTGGGGTTCATCGTCGATGTCGAGTTTCTCTCCTGGCCAGGCCACCGTCAAACGAGTTCGGGAGCTTTGTGGTTGCGCTGCCCGGGCACCCCGGAGGATTATCCGGCCGGGAAACTCTTGCGCGCTCGCGGCAAACTGCGCTCTATCCCGGTTGCCATGAATCCGGGTGAAGCGGCGCCGATGGCGTACCTGGTGCGCAAAGGCGTCTCGGGCATGTTCGATTGCCGTGAAGCGCCGCTTGTCGAAATCGCGGAGGGATCGATCTGGGACACCGGTGGCTGGTCGCTTCAACGCCTCGTTAGTCCGTTGAAAGATTGGGCCACGGCAAGGCTTGGCTACCTTCTTGAAGGAGAAGACACCGGTCTTGCGGAAGCGCTGCTCCTGGGCAATACCCGGGCCGTGGAACGATCCGAATGGGAGAAATTCCGCAAGACCGGCACGATCCATGCCCTGGCAATCAGCGGGCAACACCTCGTGGTGGCCGGATCGATCATCTATTGGTTGCTTGCCTTGATGCGGACCGGCCAAACGGTCAACCTGCTTCTATCCACGGCTTTTGTCATCGTCTACGCGCTCATCACGGGCGCTCAACCTTCGGCGGTACGCGCCTCGATCATGGTGGCGGCATTTTGCGCCGCGGTGCTTCTGAACCGCAAAACTCCGGCGGCCAATATCCTTTGCCTTGCCTGGATTCTGATCGCCTTGATTCAACCGGCCGATTTGACCTCAGCCGGATGCCAATTGTCTTTTTTGGCGGTACTGCTTCTTGATGGCTGGCAGCGCTGGAGACTGCGCGAGCGAGCGCCGCTTGCGGAAACCGCGTCCGATCCGGAGCAGATTTTGCAGCGGCTGGAGCAAAGCCTGCGGCCATGGTGGCGCAAGGCATGGGACGCCGGCCTGCGTGTCCTGGGCGAATCGTATCTCGTCAATGCCTGGGTCTGGTGCGGCTTGTGCCCGTTGATCTGGTGGCACACCGGACTGATCAGTTTGAGCGCGCTTCTTCTTGGTCCGCCCATCGCGCTTTGCTGCACGGCAGCGCTCGTATCCGGCATGCTGGCGGTGCTTTTGCCGATTCCCTTTCTCGACCGGCTTCTGGCTTTCGCCGCCAATCGCTTCCTTGACTGGACGCGGTTCCTGGCCGATATCGGCGAAGATTTGCCGCTGTCCTGGCTTTACCGTCCGCCTCCGCCTCTTTGGTTCCTGGCGATCTGGCTGGTGTTCATCGTCCTGGTGCTCGTTCCCAGACGAACCTTGATGACGAAGAGGCTAAGTTTTTTGGCCTTTAGTTCCCTTCTGTTGGCCATTTCTTATTTGCCCATCCGGTGGGCTCCCCAGCAGCTCCTCATCCATGTCCTTGCCGTCGGACACGGCACCGCGGTGCTCATCGAAGAGCCGCAAGGCCGGGTCGTGCTCTACGATGCCGGATCGCTCGTGAGCGGCGATCTGACCGGCAAGCTGATATCGCAGGTGCTCTGGCACAAGAACATCAAGCATCTGGATGAGATCATCCTGTCGCACGCCGATACCGATCATCTCAACGCGGTAAGCATGCTCCTGGAGCGCTTTTCCGTGGGCAAGTTGAGCATGGGACCCTCCTTTCGCAAGCGCGACGACAAACAGGCGGCCGAGTTTCGAGAAAAGATGATCCAAAAGGGTGTCGCGATGGACACGATTGCGCGAGGTTCGATCAGCGGAAACGAAGTGGTCTACTCGGTGCTCCATCCGGAACCGGACGACGAAAATCCGCGCACGCAAAACCTCGGAAGCCTGGTCATCGCGATTGAGCATTTTGGGAAAACGGTCCTGCTGACCGGCGATCTGGAGCCGCCGGCCACGCAGCGGCTATTGGGGCAGGAGAATCTGCCGAAAAACCTGCTTGCCATGATGGCGCCCCACCATGGCAGCCCGGCGGCCAATCCCGATTATCTCTGGAGGCGTTTTTCCCCACGCCTGGTCTTCTCCAGCGAAGGCGAGGAATCCCGGCGCACACGTGCACCGGGTGGCGCACTGGCCAAGGAGATTCCCCTCTGGAAGACCTCAGAGAAAGGAATGATCACCCTCAAGGTCGGCCCAAAGACGGCCAGGGCAACTGCCTATGCCACCGCCGAGATCATGGCGCTGGAAAATCTTCGGGCAAATGAGTGACCTTTAGCACGAGCACTCCCCTTGTCCTGCCGATGGTACCGACGGACATGTGACGTCATCAGCCATTGCATCCACCGACTGAGACCACCATCACCATGCGGCCAAAGCATCTGGTGAAAGTGGTTGGTCATGAGGCAATCGCCGACCAAGCGCATTGGAATCCGCTCGTGTGCCTCACGCATCAACCCGACAAATGCGGCGAAGTCCTCGTCCTTATGAAAAACATCCGCACGACCATTCCCGCGATTCAGGAGGTGGTAGACATATTTCCCCCGCGACGCTCTCGCTGTTCTTGCCATTCCTAAGTTTAAAAACAAAATCGGCAACAGTAAAGTAAAACACCATCATTTTTATTCATCATGAAATTTGACTAAAATACCTAACAGTCGATTTTTCATCTATATAGAAATTCAATATTAATCCGTCATAAAATATTAGATTATTATTTTCGTTCAATGAATCATAGAAACTAAGTTTTCCTGGCTCATTTGTAAATGGATAAGGATAATCATCCATCACATTCACGCCATTAAATGCGCAAAGGAATTTCCCTGCGCCTTGGATGCCATCTGGAATCTCCGAAGGTTCATTCCAAAATGGCACCCCGCCGATCTTCATCCCGTGATAGCAAGAGAGTGCCCTTAGAGCCTTTTTATGAAACCGGGGATGCCCCACCGTGTAAAGAGTGGGGTCTACAAGCGTCTTAAAGGCATTTGTTGCAATGGATTCGTCGGTGAAATCGCAAGATCGATTGCGCACCGCATAACATGTGGGAAATTCCAATGCCGGCGGCGGAGTCGACATCACCAAGTCATCGATTCCCAATTTTTGCCATTCAAACTCAAAGAGAATGCAGCCATGCGTATACATGTCTTTGATGAAGATCAATAATACATCTCCCGGGAGCGGGCCGATGTGATCGTGGGAATCCACGAAGGAATACTGTGCCAGAAAGGTTAGGGGCTTCCCGAATTCGTCTGTGGGCCATGCAAGGTCTTTTGGTCGATAAGGAAGCCCGTGTACTTTGGTTAGATGACGCTCCGGCGGCTCTCCTCTTCCAAAGATAAACTGGTCCACCGGCACCGATGGCCCCAATTTCAGTCGCTTTGCTCGAGCCAAGTGGCGATAATACTCGATGCCGACCAGGGCAATTGGCGAACCCGTAAATACCCCTAGTAAATCCCTAGCATCGGACTCGTCAACCTTTCCCTTGGAATTGGTTAGCAACATTTTCCGCCAATAGCGCAGGTCAAAATAAGGATGCGGCATAGCTTTTTGCTCTTAATAAATCTCACAGAGCAGAAAAAGGGGACGTTGCAGAATGGCACTAAGCGAGCAGTAAGCTGAAAGGCCGAAAGGACTTGAGGCAAACGAAGGCCTCCCGGCATCATGGCGTTGTCACACGACCCATGGGCAAGGAGGCCCTCGAATGCATCGACGAATTGATACCGCATTGCGGCGGATTCGGCAAGACCTCAGCAACCTTCTGGATCGCTCGACCGTCCAACGGATCTGTCGGCAAGTCGGGCACAGTTGGCGTGCCGGGGTCCTTTGTCCTTTTGCCACTCTTCATTGGTTCTTACTTCAGGTCCTCAGTGGCAATACCGCTCTGGAGCATATCGCGACGCTCGCCAAGAAGGCGTTCACCGACTCGGCCTACTTTCGGGCGCGAGCGCGACCTCCACTGGCCGTCTACCAAGCGATCCTTCGCGCGCTGATTAAGGCGTTTATCCCCCCGAAACGTCCAACGGCCGATGGCATGCGCACCGCACCTTCCTGATCGACGGTTCATCATTTTCCATGCCCGACACTCCCGAACTGCAGGCCCACTTCGGCCAACCGGGAGCCCAGGCGGCCGGATGCGGCTTCCCCGTTGCCAAGATTCTGGCCCTGTTTCACGCGAGCACCGGCCTCCTCTTGGAGGTCATGGCCGCGCCCTTGTGCTCGCATGAGATGTCGCGCGTCGAGGACCTCCATCCCGCCTTGAAGCCGGGAGATGTCTTGGTCGCCGATCGTGGCTACTGCTCCTTCGCTCATCTGCGCATTGTTCAATCGACGCGACGTGCACGCGGTGTTTCGGATCCACCAGCAACAGGTCGTCGATTTCGCACCGAATCGAACGCTCGCTCGCTCGATCCGGCACCAAAAGCAGGAGGAAAGGACTCCCTACATCCGGCTGGATTCGGCAGCTTGGCCCGTTCAACCAAATCGTTGAGTGGTTCAGGCCCCAGAGCAAGCCCGAGTGGATGAGCGCCGAAGACTATGCGGCGCTGCCAGACGTGCTGAAGGTGCGTGAGCTCAACTACAAGACCTCGCGCTCAGGATTGCGGACGCGCGGGGTGACGCTGGTGACGACACTTTTGAATGCGAAGGTCTACACGGCGGCGGCATTGGCGCGTCTTTACGGTGACCGCTGGGGTGTCAAAGCTGATCTGAAACACCTCAAGCAAACGATGAAAATGGATGTCTTGACATGCAAGAGCGTGGAAGGTGTTCTCAAGGAGCTGACGGTATACGCGATGGTCTACAACATGGTCCGCATGGTGATGGCGGAGGCAGCACGGCGCCAGGAAGTGGCCGCGGACCGGATCAGTTTTCTCGACGCGCTTCGCTGACTGCTCGGCTCGAAGGCGGGAGATGAATTGGTCCCACTGAAAGTGAACTCAGATCGTTCCGGGCGAGCGGAACCGCGTGTTCGCAAGCGGCGGCCGAAGGAATTTCCAGTGATGAAAAAACCGCGCTCTTGGTGGCGCAAGCAATTGATGGGAAATGCTTTTGCGCATTAGCTTGGTGCCATTCTAGAATGCCACTTTTGATCCGCGCTATTGAAAAAAGCCACTCATCGATGTCCATTTCCATTGTGACCACTGCCAAAAAACCGTCGTTCCCACTCAAACTGCAAATAATTTGCGCCGGCTTTATTAGCTCTAACCACGCCCTCAACAACTACAGTGTATCCTTTATCTGTCATCATATTTCCGGTAAATCGATTTGTGTAAGCATTTAGCGACCAAGTACCGATAAAGACATATTGCCCGTTAACAACGCCCTTGGCTGATTCAACATCCGCAATCTCGTTAGCGTCAATCAAATAGCGCCCAGGCCGCCCCGCGCTCTCGTAATACTTGTTTTTCAAAGTATAAATAATAATCTCACGGAACATCTCAACCTTTTGCTCAGGAGTGCCACTTACTATTGATTCAGGATTATTTCCAATTCCAACATAGCAAAAGAGATAAATCAAGCGCGCAACGCAAAAACCAAATGCAATTACGAGCAAAAACACACAAGCCCCTACTATTCTATTCCTCCTCGATTTATCCTCTAATTCACCCATGACACCTCCCGATTTACAAATCGACCTTCATTCCAGAAATTTCCGACAGCACCATTTGAAAGAAAAGATCTACATTACAGCAGCTATCTTTTTGGATTCTGCCTCCCAGGATTCGGCCTACTAGGTTTGTTTGGCGTGCCTGAATTCTTGCAATTGCAATACTTTGCAAAAGGAATATTCACTGCTTGATCTGAATATGGGAGATCATCAGGGACAGTGCGCTGGTCCTTCGGAACCGAAGGACTGTCGGGCCAATTCGGGAGCAAAGCATCCCGCATAACAACATATTTTTCGCCGTCCCAAATAATCCATCCCTCTTCCTCTTGATACTGCCAGATTATATTAAATAGCGCATTACGATCCTTTCCACGCACTTGATCTAATAGATCATTTATCATATCAATCTCGGCCTCTCTGGCTTCAGCTTCTTGAGCATATTCTCCATCTGGGTTATTATATTGGCCGCAAAAATGAACCCCCTCATGCATTAGCGTTAATGCAATCTCCAAATCACCGGGCCACCTAGGTATTAGCTCGGTGTTATTCGGATTCGCATACATTATCGCTCCTGCGATATCAATAATCGTGAACCTCTGTCCAGAGTAAGTATGTCGGGTTTGACCATAGCCATATCCACCCGGCCAATCACCCTCACGTGGCCAGAGAATGACCGGCATCTGCTGTACAAGAAGGTCTTTTTTATGTTCACAAAAACAGTCTATTATTTCCCGTCCTTTTTGGGACCTACTCATCCAGTCGAATACGCGACCCCAATCGATCAATCCAAAAGGATCTCTGCCTATAATGGGGTTATTATTAGTAACCGTATATAAATTATATTGACCGGACATAAATCCAATTGGATCGTTGGAAAGCCAACGCCCAAGCGTTGGGCTATAAGGGGTGCAGTCTCCCTACGGAGCCGAAGCGTCGAGCGATTGCCCCAGGAGGATTGGAAGAAAGGGGTTGAGTCTTTGAAAAGGGTTTGAAGAAAGAGGCGCCTTCCCTTCAAAAGCATTAGCAAAAAGAAACCCATGAAGGAAAGGACGCCTCATGTCGTACTCTATGCATTTGCTTTCGGGATCGGCAACGGCTGGGTCGGTGGAAGTTTCGAAGAATTGTTTCGAGGGTCTTTTCAAGGGTGCCGAGTGGCGGTCTCTCATCGAGGCCAGCATCATGGACTTGGTCCGGGTAGTTCAAACGTTTTTGGGAAAGCCCGGTTCGGCGTCGTCGGTTTATGTATTTGAAAGGGAATTAGAGCAAGCCGGCCGAGAGTTTCTTCGTGGGCTCGTTCAATGGGTATTCAATCACCTTGAAGGAGACGATACGGCAGTTCTTCCAAAGCATGTGGTTTTTGAATCGGCTTCGTACACGCTTATCAAGAAAAAAACCCGGCAAGATGTTTGGACCCGATTTGGGAAAATATCGATGTGGCGGTTCGGCTATCGGTCCACGATCAAGGGGCATGATCTTTCCATATTTCCCCTAGCCAAGGTTCTTGGGCTAATCCACGGTGCAACGCCCGGTTTGGCGGAAGAGGTAGCACGATTGCTTGGCGAGGGGGGCATGACGCAAAGCCGAACCATGGATCGTCTTGCCAGGGATTTTGGAATTCATTTCGGAGTGAAAAAGCTAAGGCAGTTAGCGGGGGCGGTCTCCGAGGCGATGGCGGAGGAACGTCACCAAGCCCAGGTGGGCCGGTTGGAGCAATTGCTGATACAGGCAGATCGATCAAGCGGCGTCCACAAACCTGTAATCGCAGTGGGCCGGGACGGCGTAACCCTTGGAATGCGGATCAAGCTTGGCCGTTTGTTTGAAGTGGCAGCGACCGGAACGGTAACGGTGTTCGACCGGCGAGGCAATCGCTTGGGAACGGTGTATCTTGCTTATGTGCCCGAGCCAGGGCAACCAACCATGACGCGGGAACTGACAAGGCTTTTGAAGGACCTAATGAATCGTTGGAAAGGCCCGATGCCTCGAATGTGCTATGTCACGGATGCGGGGGAAAACGAAACAGGTTATTACCAAAAAGTTCTGAAACGGATGAAGCACCCTGTTACGGGCAAGCCACTGGAATGGATCCGGGTTCTGGATTTTTACCACGCGACTGTGCGGGTCTGGACGATGGCGGAACTGATCTTCGGAAAAAGAATCCGAGGAACACGCTGGGCGAGGAAGATGCTCAAGTGGTTGAAGTTGCCGGGCGGGATCAACCGGATTCTCCATTCGGCCGCGGCGATGCGGGACGGTTACCTAGCCAAATCAAAACGGAAGGAATTTGACCAAGCCTATCGTTACCTACGCACGCGGATGGCATTCATGAAATACGACCAATACCGCAAAAGGGGGATTCCCCAGGGAAGCGGCATTACCGAGGCCGCCTGCAAAACGGTTTACACCCAAAGGCTGAAACTGAGCGGGATGTCCTGGAAACGAGACGGGGCGCAGACGATTATCAATCTTCGCGTGATGATTTTAAGCGGAGTTTGGGACGAGGCATTCAAGGGATTCCTCCTGCAATCGGTGGAACCCAAAGTGAGGGGTCAAGCCAATTCCACTATTCGAGATCTTCAAATCGCCGCATAATCGGCGCAGCTGGGAGACTGCACCCGCTATAAGACCGATTCCTGAAATCATAATTATTTATGATATCAACCTGGCCCCCCTTAAAAAGGAAATCCCATGACTTCCTGCTGGACACAATAGGATTTCCAGAAGAATCACGAAATGTTATCACTCCGAACGGGCTATACGTGTATTTTTCTTGAATAGCACCACCATCGCTACCAATTGCCGTCACATTGAAGCTTGCATCAGATAAGGCATACAATCGCTCATCAAGAGATCCACTGGCGTCCGTATCACGATCTCGAGTGATTAAGGCATCAACATAAACCGGGCTCCAGACACTCCGCGTCCTGACATTCGATCCAACTTTTTCCTCGAGCAACTGCCAGTTGGAACTAAAAAGCCGTTCGGTCGTGGTCGAATTGGAGACCACCGTGATCTTTCGGTTTAAAGCGTCATAGCTGTTCGTGGCGACTACAACGCCCGACGAGGTTTTGATCTGTATTTCGCGATTCCATGCATCCCAGGTAAATCGACGGTCATTTTCATCTTTCGTTAGATTGCCATTATTATCGTATGCCGGTGTAGTGGCACCACTGACCGAAGTAATCTCATTCCTTTTGTTAGCGGCCCTCGTCTGCGTTACGCCGTTTATTTTACTACAGTTCCAGTTGCCAGTGGCATCGTAATTCCAATTTTGTTCATTAAGCGAAGAACCAATGAGATCGGTTTTACTGATATTGAGCGTTCCAAGTTTGTACGCGGCAAGTCGATTTAGGCCGTCATAGGTGCAAACCTCACTGAGGTCTGTGTTAACGATGTTCTCCTTGTAAAGAACATTATTGTTCTGATCGTAACCGTACATGAACCGTTCGACATCAACATTACCACCATTGACCCAGCGCTGATCAACGATGCGGCCAAAACGATCAAGACCAGTATATTGATCGCCTGCGTCACCGGTTGATTCGCCGCTTAGTTTGATGTAGGTCAGATCGAGACCCGGCTGCGAATGGGCGCGACTAACCACAGTACGCAAGCCTAGATAGGCAAGACTTTCTAAAGTATTTGAGGAGTCGCTGATTGAAGTCAGCCTACTGATGCTGTTGTTCATGCCGCTGGCATAGTTAAAGCTAATGGAATAACCCGATGGATAAATCATGCTTGTTGGACGACTATGGTTAGCGCCGCCAGCCATTTCAGAAAAGGCATACTCAACATAAGGCGAGGATCCGGTGACCGCGCCGCTGTGCTCTTGCCATTCTTTGATCAGCTGGCCAAGACCATTAAACTCGCGTTTGATCTGGTTGACGACACTGCCGCTGTTGACTGCGTCGTAACTGGTAATAAGGCAGGGATTGCCTTGGTTGTCGAAGGCGGTCGTAATGAGTCGCACTGTCCCATCGACGCCGTCACCCAGGACCGTAACGCAATCTTGGGTTTGACGGCCAAGGAGATCGAAGTCGAATTGGTGAATGCTTCCGATTTGATCGATTTGTTGTTTGATCACACCGCGACGGTTGTAACTAAACAGAACGACATGATCGTCGGCGATCGAATCGGGAGATATTTCTTTGCGCTTTAAATAGCTGGTGGCAATATCGGAATCACTTAGCGTCGTTCCGTAGATGTATTGAGTTATCTGGTCTCCAGTGCTGCCATTGACCGCGATTATCGATTCTATTTTTCCATCCGAGGTATAAGTCTTGCGGGTAGTGATGTTGATATCCGGTGACGGAGCGCAGCCAGAACTGGATGAAGATGACGAACTACTCGAAGAGTCCGTTGGCACATAATTCAGGATCATTTCGACATCACGCGAAACGGCATCAAATTCTAATCTGGTGGCCACGCCACAGGAATCCGTAGTTTGAAACCGGTTCCCTTTGGAATCGTACTCCATTGTCCACTTCAGGACATGATCTGACCGGCCGGGAATTGTGTCGGGACGAGATAAATTGGTGCCGCCATTCGTGCCGTAGTTGAGGGTTGCCTGAACGCGGCCTACGGGGTCAGAAAAGGCGACGCCATAAGTCACACGCGCCTTGGGCGCAATTGAAGGATTTTGGAGCGGTCCGGTTTGGGAATCTGGCGCGTTGTGATAGCGTTGGCGGTAAATCATCTCAATTAGGTTCGAGGCCTCATCATAGTGCATTTCGGTTTGTTCCATGATTACGTCATCATCAATGTTGCCGATTTCTGTGTACTCAGACTCGTCCGGATCGTAACCGATGTACCTTGTAGCGAGGCGGCCCAAACTGTCAATGGCCGTCTTGGCAAAGAGGCAGGACCCGGACGGTTGCGATTTGATCGTATGCCCAGTGGCATCAAACCATGTATTGCTAACCAGAGAATTGCCGACAACTCCTGTCATTGGGTTCACTGAATAGATAATAACGCGATATATCCGTCCATGATCGTCGAACTTCAGTTCTTTCCTGGATACTAGTGTACCATCAGCCGTCGTATCACGCCCGTCCAAGCAAATCGTTCTTCCCAAATTATCTAAGCAAATGCATTCATAGAGGTCTATTTCGCCATCTGTTGCAATTTGGCGATTTCGCCAATCATACATCAGAGTAGTGACTCGACTGGTCGCAGCGTCAACGTGCTGAGTAGCTTTAGTCATATTTCCATCGCCGCCTGTTTCACCCCCATCGAATTCATTCTCAGTTACCAATACCATGTTGTTGCCCAACGCTCCACCGCCAGTTGGGTCGGCGTCGGTTGCGCCAATGTCGTTTGTCCCTACGTAAACGGCGACTACTCTTGCTCGGGTGTCATAGACCCTGTCGGTGATGGTGCCGCCAGGGCTAATGACTCTGATTGGGCGATTCATTATATCATAACCGTAGTCAATTTGATCGTAATTCGTGTCGGGATCACCGGAGCCGCTCATTGGAATCGTGTGGTAGAATTTGCGCGAGGCAATGAGGTCGGACTGGTTGTATTGGGTCGTTGTCCAGCGGCAGTAATTCGCTTGGGCGAACATATCACCGGGGTCGAGTTTGCCCTCAGTTGATTCGCGGACTGCGGCGATCTGTTCCAGCGTCTTGCCATCCAAATTCATTATCTTGATCGAAACGGGGTTCACTAAAGTGAATTCGTAGTCGGGAGCGCTTCCAGTGGCATATCCTTGTGCGGCCCACACCTGAAATGTGTCATCCTGATAGACGGTCCAACTGACTCGACGAATGTCTGTTGCAACTCCTTCAATGTCGATATTGTGCCAGGGTCCAAGGCTTTGGGTCTGCCGCCCTTGAGCATCGTTCTCAAAATCGGTGATTAGGTGCTTGCCACCCCCGGATGGCGTCACCCAGCCTGTCGGCGCGGTGACAAGCGACGTGTCCACATCCGCAATATGCTGGACGACTGCACCCGTCGCAATGTCATAGCTCATCCCGGTGATGAAGCCTCGTTCATCCATGCGCCAAATCAGATTACCGTGTTCGTCAAAATACACCTTATTGGTCGCGGCCACTCCCGAACCATTCTGATCGACCGGAATCACCGGCAACAAGGTCGTCTTCTGCTTCACCTGCAACGTCCCGGAATAGAATGTGTAGGCATAGGTGGTGATGATCTGTCGCGTTCCATTGTTGCTACAACCGCCCGTTGAGGAACTGCTCGACGACGAGCTGGACGAACTGGAACTGCCGCAATCGCAACCGCAACCGTCTTCAGGATAAACCGTTGTCTTCGTCAGAACATAAATGGGGAGCGAGCTGAGAGAGCTGGACGAGGCCGACGAGCTTGAAGAGCTGCTTCCACCGCTCGCATACATGGCGGTGTATTCCAAATCCCGCAGACGGATGCACGTCCCCAATTGGCCGCGCTTGATTTGCTGCGATTGCACCCAATTTGTCGGGGTATGATAAGCTGTGATATTGATCAGGCCGTCGCGATCCTTGAGATATTGATAATGCCCGCTTACAAGATTCATTAGATCGGCCTTGGATTCGTCGTAGCCTGAGATTGCCGAAGGATTGGCGTGCAATATCACGCGCCCCGATTCGTCATATTTGTAGAAATCGCACCATTGTCCTGCATTGCTTTGGAATGCGTGCAGCATCGTCTGCCCCGCGTAGTTCGCGAAGATGATGTTGCGATTGCCATCTGGCAATGTTTCAACCGTCTTGTACTTCCAATTGTTGTAATTATTGCTGAATCCACTCTGAGTGTAGCTGAAGTAGAAGGAACGCGAGCCGCTTTCTACGGTCTCCTGGATCACCCTCTGCTGGGAATCGTAGGCATAGAAATAATCGGCGTATTGTGAGACAATGGCATCGCTGGCAGTGTAGGGATCAGTCACACCTGGATCGGCCTGCAAGCGGGCAAACGCTTCCGGTTCCAGAACGTATTTCAGAAGATGGACTCCCTCGGGATAATCTGGCCAGAACGAACCGCCTGAAGAACTGGAAGAACCGGATGAAGAGGAACTGGCGCTTCTTGACGAAGAGGAACTAGCACTCGAGGAAGAGCTCGACCCCGTCAGCGTCAGATAATACCGGTAGTAAGATGTGCCGGTATCGGCCCAATCGTCGTCCTTCCATACTTGGGTTGTGGCGGTTTTCAGATCATCCTGTCCGCCGAAAGGATCGCGGAATCCGTAATAGGTGTAGATGACCCGTTGTACGTTGACCCACTCTCCCGCATTGACGCGCCGCCGCAAGGTGACGCTTTCCAACAGTCGATCGTTGGGTTGAGTGTAAGTGTAGAGGAACTGCTCTGTTGTCGTGTTTCCACCGCTTGAATACGATTGCTCGACAGCCGCAATCTGAGTCTGTGAAGCGGCCCAGGCGGTTACGGCCAGTACATTGCCGCCTGAGGTGATGTGGCGCAGAAACTTCCCCGTCACCATGTCAAATTCGGTTTGCGTTCCATCCAACAGGGCCAGCACAAAGCGTCTGCGAATCCGGTCAAGCCGCAATTGCAGCGCTCCACCAAAGGACTCGTTATACAGGTCAATATTGGAGCCGGATTGATCGAACCAACGAGGCGCCGTGCTGTTGCCCATCAGTACAACCTCGTATTGCGAGGCTTTGATGAGATAAGGCATCTGTGTGATCAGCCAGTTGAATCCTTGACCAAAATTCGAGCTGACCGTCAGGCGGTTGCAGAAACTGCGAGAATGCCCCCAGGACCAACCGAAGCCGGACGATTTGATGTCTGTTGCGTGATAGGACAATTCACCAGTCGCATAACGGATCGGATATAGGCTGAAAGTTACCGGAGTGTGATCGCCATCGGGCCTACCGCCGCCCTTTGGTTTCTTCGGCCCACCTCCCGGTGTTTTTGAACCACCACCGCCCGGTGCTCCCGCATTGGAGGATTCTTCTTCGCATTCGCAAGAACAATCGCATTCACAGGGCGGTGCCGGCGGAGGATCCTCGTCGTCAGGGGGAGGGGGCAGTTTAAAGGGGGGTAACGACGGTTCCGATGCCGTGATGGTAACAAAAATTCCGACAGGTTCACCGATAAAACAGCCGCAGCAATCACATCCTGAAGGAGATGGAGGAGTCCAGCTTGTATTTCCTGAAACCGTATCGCAATTTCCTGAGAGAGCTACATCCGCTACACCACTGCAGCCTAGACTGGCACTGCTAACGCTGAGACGGTAACTACTGGTGCAACTGATGTCGACATTAAAGTCGACCGCAGGCGGTGGCGTGGAAGACTGAATGTGAAAGGTCGTCTCTTTCTTTGTCGAACCCGACCAGCCTCCCCAGTTCGGTTTTGGCTTCAGTTCCACCTTGCAGCCACCGATGCAGGGGCAGCGATTATGGGTCAGATGACCACCAGACAAAGTGGCCCACTTGATGGGGGAAAGAACGGGCTCGGGTTGACCAGGAAACACTGAGCAGCATCCAGGCATGACTGATTCACTCCAAAAAGTTAGAATTATTGTTGAGAGTTGTTAGAGGGCCATTTTTGCAGCGGACACGATTCGGATTGCCAACGGGCTTTGATTGTCAAAAAACAACCACAAGAAGTATGCGAGCAGACCATTCGCGACTTATCGCAAAGATCGCATTGACGGCAGGTTGCCAGGCGTTCCTCGTAGACAGCATCGTCGACTTTGGCACCCCCATCCGCCACGTGGCGGGCGACGGCTTTGCCAAAGTTCATGGCCCGTCGCAACAGTCCCGGACCGGCAGGAGCACCAGGGTCTTCTTCCACCGCTTCGTCCGGTGGCGGCTGATTCTGCTCAGCGATCAAGTTGAGGCACGGCCCCTGCCCTTGCTCCCATAGCTGGTAGTAAGCCTCCTGGCGCCGGCACAACAAATGCCAGGCCGGCGTTTTCTGACACTTGTGCCGTTCGCACCAGCCAGGTTCCGTGCATTCGCAGGCCGTCAAGGTAGGTGGCCACATGATGATTTTCCTCTTCTTGAGCGCGAGAAGACTAAGCACATCCTGTTACTGCATGGATCAATTGAGTCGTCGAGACACCTGGCACTTGACCCGCCAGGCAAACTCGGCCGCCATAGGATTCCACGATTTCGCGGCCGACGATGTCGGTGGTTGTACCGCCCTTCACCAGGACTTCAGGCCGAATGCGCCGTAGCAACGACTCGGGAGTGTCCTCGTCGAAAATCAGAACGTGAGTCACGCAAGAGAGTGCCGCGAGTACCGCCGATCTGTCTTTATCGCGAATGACAGGGCGCGTGGCGCCTTTGAGTCGCTTGACGCTGCCATCGCTATTAACCGCCACCACCAGGACATCACCCAGGGCAGCTGCTTCTTGTAGATAGCTGACGTGCCCGATGTGCAAGAGATCGAAGCAACCGTTCGTGAAGACGATCTTTTTTCCCTCACGGCGGTACCGATCCGCCAGATCGACCATGTCGTCGGCCGTGACCTGCTTAGCTTGGTTGGCCGTCTGATCCGTGGATAACTTGGCCTGGACCTCGGAGCGCTCCACCGGGGCGACGCCAAACCGTTCGACCTCCAGTCCGGCGGCCACATTCGCGATACGCGCCGCATCGGGAATGCTCAGGCCGCCCGCCACACACAGGCCCAGCGTCGCCAGCGCCATGTCGCCGGCACCGGTGATGTCGTAGACGGCGCGAGGACGTGAAGCGATCGCCAACTCTTCGCCCGCGGTGGCGACGATACTGCCGTCGCGATCGAGCGTGATGATGACGGCATCCAGATCCAACGAGGTGCGGAGGGACCGAGCAGTCGCGAGAGCCTCATTATTGGTGACGAAGGAATGACCGCTTGCCAGTGCAGCTTCCACGCGATTGGGCTTGATCAGCGTCGCGCCCCGATAGCGGGAGTAATGCGGGGTGCGACCGGGATCGATCAACACGGGAATGCCCAAGGTTCTGGCAGCAGAGATCACTTGCTGCAATAAGGTCTCCGTGCAGACGCCCTTCAAATAGTCGGAGATCAGGATGGCTTGAAACTTCGTCAGACGGTGTTTGAGCCGATTCCAAAGATCGGTGACGAGTGTTTCGGCCATGGGAGTTCGCGACTCATGGTCCACCCGCACGATCTGATGCGGATGCCTATTGGACGCCCGGCCGACATAGCGGTGCTTGCATGTCGTGGGGCGAGACGGATCGCTCAGGACAAACTGGTCTTCAATCCCTTCGTCATGAAGTAATGCCCGCAGGGTGCGTCCATTCGAATCGTCTCCAACAATTCCAGCCAAGGCCACCTCGGCCTCCAGGTGTCGCAATAGATAGGCCACGCTCGCGGCGCCGCCGGGGCGGACTTCCTCCTCATCGGCACGCAGGACAATCACTGGCGCTTCCGGGCTGATTCGTTCGGCTTCGCCCCAGGTGTAGCGGTCGAGCATCAGGTCGCCCAGGACCAGAATGCGCGGGCGGCCGATCGAAGCGCACAAGCTTTGCAGATCCGACATCCGATACTCCAAGAGAACGATGTGCCAATGTGGACGAAGAACAGCGACGATTAACGGCCCGCCAACTCGACGGCCAACCTCTGAGATCCTTGAGCAGGAACCGGAATTCCTGGAGCCTTCGATTCTCGCGGCACCCGAAACCACCAGACGAAATCGGCACCTGCCTGCCAGGGAAGTCGCTCTGGTCCCGTGAATTCTTCCACGGCCTCGCGCACGCCCGGAAAGTCGGGATGATCCAGGTCATGTCCCGCCACAATCCCCCCGGCTACGACTTTGGGAAACCAGGCTCGCAGCGCATCAAGCGTTCCCGCCTTCGAGTGGTCCGCATCGAGGAACACGAAGTCGAGCGATTGGTCGGGCACACAGGCGGCGGCTGAAACCAGGTCCGCGATCACAATCGTGCGGCGCTCCCGCGCGAAATCGGTGCGGGCAATACTGCTATTCAGCGCCGTCAACATTTGCGACGAAGTCACCTGCCGCATGTAAGGATCTTCCCACAACTGGTCTTTCTCCTCGGGGCTCCTCCAGGCATCGACCATCCACAATCGCAATTGAGGCAGCGCCTGCAGCAACAACGCGGAAGTGTGCCCTTCGAACGCGCCGATCTCGGCGCCGCGCCATGACCGGGAGCGATCCATGAGCAAGTCCAAAAGGATCTGTCCGCGATGGGGCGACACCAGAATGGGCATCCGTTCGTAATCCAGCCAACTCCCCTCCCATCGCTCGCTCGCCACGGCACGGAGTTGACAGGTGACCGCCGAGTCCGAGCGGATCGTAAGCAACTTGCCATGCGGAGAATCGTCCATGGACCAGAACCGTTCGGCCCGCCCCCCTCCGGCGCCAATGGTTCCATCCGAGTGAAAGAACAGCGGCCGCTCCTCGTGGCCGACGCGCAGGTACCGGAAATACCGATTTCCAAAACCGTTACACGTCGCACTTTCCATGGGGGTCGCTGCTTGAAATTCGCTTCGACCTATTGCCAAAACCTCCCGATCGGCTTCATCAAGATCCTCAGAGTGTTCTGCCGGTTGCACAAACCACCAAACATAGTCGGCCGCACCATGCCAGGTGATTTCGTGTTCCGCACAGAATCGTTCGACTGCTTTTCGTACCCCTGGATAATCCGGGTAGTCCAGATCGTGACCGGCGACGATACCCCCAGAGCGAACTTTCAGCACCCAGGTTCGCAAGGCCTCATAGGTCGCCTCGTAAGAGTGATCGGCGTCCAAAAAGACAAAGTCGAGCGAACGATCCGCTACGCATGCCGCGGCCGCGCCCAGTTCATCCATGATGACCACCCGACGGTCGCGGGCAAACTCAGTGCTGCTTAAACTTTGCGCGAGGGCCTCGGCCATCTGTTCGGGTGCGATCCGTCCCATGTGGGGATCTTCCCAAAATCGCTCGCCAGGCCGCGGACATCGCCAGGTATCCACCATCCACAAGGTCAATTGCGGCAGGGCCTGAAGCAATAGCGCCGCGTTATCCCCGCGGAAGACTCCAATTTCCGCCCCGCACAACGGGCCGCTTAGCCCGCTCAATTGATCCAATAGCACCTGACCGTGATGCGCCGTGAACAAGACCGGCATCCTCTCGTAGTTCAGCCAGTTCCCCCGCCAAGTGTCATTTTCGCCAAGTACCAACTCACACGTGACGGTCGTCTCGGACCCGATTACCAGCACTGGCCCCCTCTCGGTCTTGCGGACAAACCAGAATCGTTCCGCGGCGCCGCCTCCCAATCCAATCGTTCCGTCTCCTCTGAAGTAAATGGGCCGTTCGTCGTATCCCAGGCGCATGTAGCGGTAAAACCGATTTCCCATCCGCGAAAATGCTGAAGCGTCGATGACTCCCTCGGCCTCGGGAAAGTGTTGGGCGACCTGCTCCGGATTTTGCCGGAGCGAGGGATCATTGAAATGCGCCACAACTACGTCCGATCCTCGATGCAAGTTCCCTTCCCCAAAAAGCGACCAGTTAAAACGCCGATCCAGAAATCGAATCGGAATTTCCAGTTGGGCGCGAGCGGCATTGAGTGCGGTTTGCTCAAACACCTTCGTATTGAGCTGGGGATAGATCCCACGGGCCAGCCGCAGCATTGGTTCATGCTTGCGGCGATTGAGGATCATCAAGCTCGCCAGGAAATACTCTTCCCGTGGCAGGTGGATTTGTCTGGCCTCGTCCTGAACGCACTCGCGCCAGATCCAGTCCCTGGTTGCCACCAAGGCGTTCTCGTCGCAGAACGCCGAAGGATTCCAGGACTGAAGGCACCGTGTATCGGCGTCAAACCACAAGACTTCTTCAGCATCGACAAAGTCCCAAATGAACAGCTTCAGTAAGTGCGCGGGTTGTCCTGACAATCCGGCTCGGACATAGTGCTCATCGGCCAAAACGATGCACTCCAGCCCCGTGTGACGCGCCATCGACTCGGCCGCCTGCAACGCGAGGGAGAGATAAGCACCGACACCGACGGTCACACCGATCATGGATTATGGCCCTTTGTTCCTGTCCGCCGTCCCCAATAACCAGACTTCATGAACCCTCACGCCTTCCGCCTGGCAGCGAACCAATCCCAGTCATAGCGCTTGAGAAAACTCTCTTTGTGATTGCGTAGCGCTGGTTCGACTTCGGAGGTGCACACATCCCACCCAGCCGCGGCAAGCTGCTCGTGCCACCAGGACATCGGCTTGATGCAGACATGGGTGGGATCTTCGCTCTCCATCGTCCGGCCTTGTCGCGCAAACAGTTCTTCCGTGTCGAGCGCGCAAAAGAAGATGCCGCCGGGTGCCGTCACGCGATGCAGTTCTTCCAGAATGTGCGGCACCAGCTTGGGCTTCCAGTGTTCGGCCACTTGCGACGAGTGAATTCCTTCCCACTCAACATCGCCGAACAGATGCAGATTAACGGCATCGCAAATGTGCAAGAGCGGAGCCATGTCGGGCCATTTTTCGCGACCCAGTTTGACCATATGCTCGTTGATCTCGACTCCTTGGACGATGGCCTGCGCCTCTCCCAGGCCTCGCAGAATGCTGCCGCAGGCACAACCCACTTCCAGCACTCTGCGGCCCTTCCAGTTGAGCGACTGCACGACCCAGCGCCCATATTGTTGCTGCCAGTCGCCAAAGCTCAGATAGTCGAGGCCCGCAAGCCGGTGTTCCGAGTAGTAGCGTTCATCAAAACCCTTGGAGGTCAATTGCTTCAGGAACCGCTTGTTGGCCAGGTGTTCGAAATTCTCCCCGGTTAGCAAGCTCTGCGTCAGGGCCGGTAGCTCCACATAAAGCTGCTTGTAGACATGGTGCCGGTAGTTTTGCTTGAAATAGTCCAGCGCGGGCGCCCCGGCGGCCGCCTTTTCGTGGTCCCCAGGAACCATGTGGGTGACATTGTCCGCCAGATCGAAGAAGTGAATGGGGTGATGATGGGTCCACACGCCGATGGTGGGGGTCGTGGTGGCCCCGGCCGCGTGCAACGGGCCGCTGTCCACACCGATCATGAGCGAGGCCGCCGCAATCAAGGCCGTCAATGCTTCCGCGTCGCCGGTGCTATGCCCGCCCCAGAGCTCGTGACCGGGACCAGGATTGAACACCTTCACCTGATCCACGAGCGGCGAGCGGCGATCCCAGTCCAAAATCACCGGAACGTACCCTGACCTCTGCACGATATCGCAGACTTCGCGAATGAGATCGTGCGGCAGATCCTTGCGGTCTGCCGAAGTATTCCCCTGGTAATGGATCAGGACGGCCGGGAAGCGGCCATTGGGGAGCGGTCCCGCCGGACAGTACTGCGCTAGCGCGGCCCGCGCCAATTGCTGGCTGCGCTCGCTGAGATTCACTTCATACCGGCACAGTTCAGGCAAGGGACTCAGTTGAAAAACCTCCGTCAGGCAGAGTGATGGCTTAGTGCTTGGCCGATCGCCAAACGCCGCACGGCACTCGTGCCAGTCGAGTTTGTGCACCTTCTGGTAAGCCGATTTGTTGATCGCCCCATCGTTCAAAACAAAGACCTTGCGGCAAAGTCCGTGATAGGCGGAGTGCTTGCCCCACTGAGCGGCGACATCCACCTCCCAATCAGGATGCAAGCGTTGCAAGTGTTTCAACACACACGTTAACTGGATTGCATCTCCCAGACCGTGCGTAAACTCGATGAACATGGCCTGCTTCGGACGGGTCTCGCGGCCAGTCTCCGCCAGTGGACGGATGTCGTCATTCGCTTTTGTCACGGCAGCTCCATTGAGCGCGTGATTCACGGGAACAGCGTCCTCGACGCGATGTCTCCCATTTGCGATAGCGACGCCGTTTCCCACTTTGGCCGAACCATTTTGGCCATAAGTCAACATGCCGCCTTGATAATACATCTCGATTTTTCGAATCACATCCTCAGGAGAAATCATGTCCATGCACCGGGGAATGCGCAGTTTGGGCGAGATTTCCACCGGCGAAGTACATACATCATGCCGGTCCTTGGCATCTCCATCCCCCACCAACTGGCAACGCGATTTCCAACACCCGCCTTCGCTGCAGCAAGGAAGCATTCCATTGGTGCTCAGGTACTGGTGATGCGTATAGGCCTCCCAATGAGCCGGCTCGCGCCCCCCCGCCACCACCACGCACGGCCGATGCTTCAGGGCAGCGGACACCTCACGAATACCGTTGTTGCCTGAAACAGCCTTCATCTCCACAGCCGCGGCCAGGTGCATCGCAAATGTGACCGGACATAACACCCCATCCGCGTGGTACATCAGCCGCACGAAGTCGCGCAGTTGCGTCTTGCCAATCAGGTTGACAACCCCCTTGAGCGGCGGATGCCAGTGCCCCGCTTCTCCACATTGCACAAAGGCGATTTTTCCCTGGAAATTATCGACAACGCGTTGGTAAGACTCCGGGTTCCACCACTTGGCCGTGAAATCGTGTTTGCCCCCAGCCATGATGATCCAGAAATGTTCCGGCACGCCGAATTCCTTGCCGGGACAGGGCAAGGCTTTCTCCTCGGGGCTTAGGCGCACATCGCCGCGAAAATCGGTGACGGGCACCGGCACGCCCAAAGTCTGTTCCAAAAACTGAGCGTACCCGTGAATGAAGTGGAAAGGACGATGATTGCTCTGATGGACCAACGGGTAGTGCATGTCGAATGACTCGACCCCCGCTTCTCCCTCTCTGAGCGGCACCAGATTCGGATTGTGCAACCATAACCCATCGGCCGAGGTCCGCACATCCGTTTGGAACCGCCCAGGATGAGCGCTATGCAGATCGCGCACGGCGGCGGTCATCATCACGATGTCGCCCGGACTTTGAAACGATTTGAGTATCAACCGACGCATGAGCGATTCCTCATGATTCCACCGCAAAGCGCACACCGGTAGCGCGGAAGCAGATTCGCCGGCCCACAACGGGACCGTAGGCGAAGACCGCGTCGTCGAAAAAGCTGTTTTTTCAGCGATTCAAATTAACGCTGAAGGGAAATGACCGGATTCATTGGCTTTTTCAGAAAGCCAATATACCGGTTAAACGTGGCAAGAAAATCAGGCACGCGATAACGAGGCAGAATACAAAACATGGGCGATCCTTTCCGTCTGAGGGAGTGACTGAAGGAACCAATTGCCGCGTTGAAATCAGAACCGAATGAGAACTTGATTGGGCGAAAGAAGGTCAAGAAGGACTTGCTACGATGCTAAGGAAACTTTAATCGCGCACATGCAGTTGAACAAGGGGAAATTCGGATTTTTCTTCAAAAAGAAAAACGCTCTTTTTCTGAATCGATTTTCATATTTTCTGGCACTTTAAATGCATCTTTGATGGTTTCGGCTGGCGTGCAAATTCAAACCAAGACAGGACTCGCGTTCTGGAAAAACAAGGCAAATTGAGGAGGATGCAGCTTGTCCCTAGCTGAATTTATTGCGAATTAGACAGCTATCAGTGCGAGGGAAATGCAAGTCATGCTCCCTAGCTTTCCTCTCCCTTGATGACATCGATAATAAATTTCTCTAAGCTTATTTTATTAATTATTTTTACTCGCAACAATAGATGCACATAAATTGCAAAACAAACTTACGCTTTTATATCGAGCATATTAATTTTCGTTTGTAAATGTGGCGCGATAATTGTTAGTTTGTGGAGTCTCTCCTCAAATCGGAAGACCTCCGTAAACACTTCTGATCCTGGATCCGAAACGCGGGCTCGGCTTCGGTTCGCTGCATTTAAATGATCCAGAAGTCTTCGGCCTTCCAATCCGCGGCGATGCCTCGCAGAAGGTAGCACCCTTCGCGCCGCGTCGCCGATTCCAGGGCGGCCGACTTGCGCGACTAGGCCACCGCGGTGCGTCCGGATTTGCCTCGGATCACCTGGACCGAGAAGAGACGCGCGGCGCGGCTATTCTTGCTCAGAAGTCGACCCATACGATGCTCAATCACCCTGGGGTCGCAACGTTGTTCTTCACAGCAGCGAACGATAGCCGGGAGCCTTTGTTCGACACGCTGTCATACCGTTCGCGCATCGCTGTTTCCTTGACTGCACCGGTCGGAGCTGCGACAGAAGATGAGAGTTTCTGTGTCAGCGCCGTGAATGCAACGAACCTCGAGACCTTCGCGGATCTCGTGCCAGCTTCCGTCCACCAATTCTTGCTCGAAATGCTTGAGCTCGTCCTTGGGCGGCCCCACGATGTCGCGCGTGCCTCGTCCCTTCAGCCACGTGAGGTTGAATGACAGCTATAAAAACAAACCGGAAGAACACAATTGAGAAATAGAGAAAATAGAAAAATCACTTCGAAGTGAAGTCGGGGTGGCGCACGGTGAGCACCGGACAGGGAGCGTTGCGGACGATCTTTTCGGCGACGCTGCCGAGCAGCACATGAGACAGGCCCGTCAATCCGTGGGTGCCCATGATGATGAGGTCGACTTTTTGCTCTTTGGATAGAAGCAGGATTTCGTCGAACGCAAACCCCTCACGGCAATGGGTCACGACGGGGATTCCCAATTTCACCATTTCATCCGAAAGGGATCCCAAAGGGGGTTGGGACTGATGCAAGGGAGAGCCACCCACGAGAAGTTCCGGGCTCGTGGCCGGAAAGTCCCCCGCCAGGGGCGGCAGCGGTTGAATGACATTGAGCAGGTGGATTTTGGAAGAGAACTTCAAGGCGATTTGAATGCCGTAATCGACCGCCATCCGGCTCGACTTGCTGAAATCCGTCGGAATCAGGATCTCGCGGATTTCCAGCGGCATGATCCGATTCTTGTCAGGCATGGCACGTCATTGGGTTCGTGGTGTTATGACCTGAGTTTACTTGACGTTCGTCCGGAACCAAGTGATTGCCGGACGAGGTTATTGGCGGACGAGTTTGAAAAACGCCTCGATCAATTTCTTGGAAATGGGGCCCGGCTTGCCGCCGCCGATGACGCGGTTGTCGCACTTGGTCACCGGAATGATCTCCGCCCCCGAACCGGTGAGGAAACATTCCTCCGCAGCGTAAAGGTCGTGGCGAGTCAACGTGGTTTCGTCGACGGGGATCGCCAGTTTCTTGGCCAGTTCGATGACCGTGCCGCGCGTGATTCCTTCGAGGATCCCCGCGTTGATATGGGGGGTGAGCACTCGCCCGTGCTTGATCAGGAAGATATTGTCGGCGGTGCACTCGGCGATTTCGCCGTTCTGGTTGAGCATGAGCGCTTCGGGCACGCCGGCGCGGATCGCCTCGAGCTTGGCCAGGATGTTATTGAGGTAGTTGAGCGACTTGATGCGCGGATTGAGCGCATTGAGGTGATTGCGAATCGTCGAGGCGGTGACGATTTCCATCCCCTGCTCGTACATCTCCTTGGGGTACAGCGAGATCGAATCGACGATGATGATGACGCTTGGCTTGGCGCAGCTTCTTGGGTCGAGGCCCAGGTTGCCCACGCCGCGCGTGACGACAAGACGGATGTAGCCATCGGCCAGGGTGTTGGCGGCGACGGTTTTGTTGACCGCCTCGGTCATCGCCTCGAGGCTGAGCGGAATCTGCAAGCAGATATGGTTCGCGCTTTCGTAAAGGCGATCGAGGTGTTCCTTGAGCTTGAACACCTTGTTGCTGTAGATCCGCAATCCCTCGAAGACACCGTCGCCGTAGAGGAATCCATGGTCATAAACATGAACGGTGGCCTTCTCGTGGGGGACCAGGTTTCCATCGAGATACACGATGCGGGACATGATGAAACTCGTTCAAGTAGGCAAATAACGGCAAATCAACCCGATAACCGCCAACCCCAGGAGGACCGGGTCTAGGCAACTTGCCTGACGCCTGCGTCCACAACCAATCCCCGGCCCAGTTTGACAATCCGGTCGGTATCCCTGGTGATATCCAGGTTATGGGTAACCATAAGGATAGTGAGGCCTTCTTCCTTGTTCAGGCCTCGCAAAATGCGGATCACCTCGCTGCCCGATTCGTCGTCGAGATTTCCCGTCGGTTCGTCGGCCAAGAGCAGGCGAGGTTTTGTGATCAGCGCTCGCGCCAGGGCGGTGCGCTGCATCTCGCCGCCGGATAGTTCGCGGGGTTTGTGACCCACGCGATGACCCAGGCCAACACGCTCCAAAAGGCTCAACGCCTGGGTTTTGATGCGCGATTTCTCGCGAAACCAGCGAAAAGGCCCACGACCGATCATCAGTGGAAGCATCACATTTTCCAGGGCCGTCAACTCCGGCAGGAGATGGTAGAACTGGAATACAAACCCAAACACCTCGTTGCGGATGCGGTCGCGTTGTTTCGTGGCGAGTGTATCGATCCGCTTGCCATCGAATTCGATGGATCCCGAATCGGCCGCATCGAGGAGCCCGATCAGGTGAAGCAAGGTGCTTTTTCCCGATCCCGACTGGCCGACGATACTGACAAATTCTCCGTGGTTGACTTCCAGGTTGACCCCGTGCAGCACCGGCACGGTGATGACATCCTTGCGGTATGCCTTCTTCAAGTCATTCACGCGAAGGATGGCATTGTTGCACATTCCTGGTTTCCACCTCGATGCGAAGGGTGAAATCTGCGCGGAGTCGTCAGGGCCATCCAGCAGCGCGGCCGCGTGGGTTCCCTGGGAAAGGGAGTTCGTCATCGGCACGGTTTCGAGAGCCAGGTCATTATTCATAGCGAAGCGCCCTCACCGGATTGAGACTTGCGGCCCTGAATGCGGGGATCAAACTGAAAGCGACGGCAATGGCGACCGCGCCGATGTTGACAAGCAGCACTCCCAGCGTGTGGATGTCGGTGGGGATTTTGTCGAAGTAGTAGATGTCGCGCGGGAAGATTTCTTGCCCGGTCATCATGCTGATGATTTTTTCAATTTCGTTGATGTTGTTCGTGATGGCCAGGCCGAGGGCCGTGCCGCAGATGCAGCCGATCACCCCAAGCAGAAGGCCATATCCCAAAAAGATCTGCATGACTCCCATGCGGGAGGCGCCAAGCGCCTTCAAGATGCCGATATCGCGCGTTTTTTCGGCGACGATCATGGTGAAGATCGCCAGGATGCCGAATCCCGCCACGCCGATGATCATGAAAAGGAGAATATTCAGGATCGACTTTTCGACGCGAATCGCCGCGAGCAGCGCCCCCTGCTTTTCTTCCCAGGTCACGACTTCGACCGGCTCCTCGCGCAAGAGTTTCCTCAAGCGGGCCACGACTTCGGCGGCCTTGTTGTAATCCTTCAGACGCACGAGAATCGAAGTGACTCGTTCCTCCATCGTGCGCAGTTTTTGCAAGTGCTCAAGCGGTACGAACACATATTGCGAGTCGTATTCGCTCATTTCGGAATGGAAGTAATCGACCAGCGCGAACTTGTCGTGCACGGGTGCCATTTTTTGGCCGCTGACGGTCGTGATGATCACATCGTCGCCCGGCTGAAGGGCGCGGATATCTTTGACCGGGTTGTCCGGCCCGGCGTTACGGTCGCGAAAATGGGCAATGGCATAACCGATCACCGCGCCCTGAGGCACGTGAGGCTGCGAAGGAACCGCATCGGGTGGGGGCGGCGAATCGGGGTCCTTGGGAAGCTCGCGGAAATGTTGGGGAACTTTTTCGACGATCTGATTTTTCTTTTGCTGCACCTTGCCCGCTTCGGAAAGGTTGAAACTGGGATTTGCCTTTCTTTCGGCCTCGGTGAGGAATTCGACGAACCCACCGACCGCGGCGCGGCTCTTGGGATCGATACCGATCAGGCGGACATTGCGGGTAAAGGGAACGCCCCGGTACTGAAACTGAAGCATCGCGAAGATTTCAAGCGTGGGCGCCATCGCCACGATGTTTTCTTTGAGGAAGGGGTCCGACTTGATCAGGGCCATCTTGGCCTCGGGATCGGTGAACCCGTCGTAGTCGAAGGCTTCAATGAGGACGTCGGAGAGCAGTCCGTGCAGGCGGTCGCGCAGCTTGGTGCTGAAGCCGTTCATCACGCTGTTGACGACGATCAAGGTCGCCACCCCGAGCATGATGCTGACGATGCAGATCATCGCCAGCCAGCGGGTTTGCAGGTAACGAAGGCACAGGATTATCTTGTACAAAGACCACCTCTCAAGCTTCCGTGCCTAGCTTCATCGGCTGCGAGCCGAGCGAACCCGATCCTCGGGTTCATGAAGCTGGACCATCCTTGGCCTCGGGCCGCATTGTCGAAGTCTCGGGCCTCAACAACGGGAATAAGATAACATCGCGTATCGTCTGGGTGTCGGTCAATAGCATGGCGAGCCGATCGATTCCAATCCCAAGTCCGCCGGCGGGCGGCATGCCGTATTTCAAGGCCGTGACGAAATCGTCGTCCATCTTGGCCATCGATTCGTCGGCAGGCAGGCCGGCCAACTGGTTGCGGAACGCTTTTTCCTGGGTGATCGGGTCGTTGAGCTCAGTGTAAGCATTGGCCAGTTCCATGCCCCGCACAAAAAGCTCGAACCTTTCGGCGATGTGAGGCTGGTCCCGTTTGCGCTTGGTCAAGGGGCACAGGGAAGCCGGGTAATCGTAAACAAACACCGGCCCGACCAGGTGCTTCTCGACTTTCTCCTCAAACAACTCCTGAACGATGACATCCAGGTCCTTGCCTGCCGTGGTCAGGCCGAATCTCGCCGCCGCGCTCTTGATCGATTCTTCGTCCCCAAGTCTCGCGCCAGCATGACGTTCGAGCAATTCGCCATAGCTTTCTCGCTTCCAGGGAGGGGTGAAATCGATCTCGTGGCCAGAGAACTGGATTTCGGTCGAGCCATGAAGCTCCTCGACGCAGGCGACGAGCATGCCTTCGGTCAAATCCATCATGCCGCGATAGTCGGAGTAAGCCTGATAGAGCTCTAGCAGGGTGAATTCGGGGTTGTGTTTTTGGCTGATCCCTTCGTTACGAAAAACCCGGCCGATTTCGTAGACCCGCTCCATGCCGCCGACGAGCAGGCGCTTCAAATGGAGTTCGAGCGCGATGCGCAGGTAAAGTTCGATGTCGAGGGCATTGTGATGGGTCGTAAATGGCCGGGCGGCCGCCCCACCGGCAATGGCATGCAAGGTCGGCGATTCGACCTCCATGAACCCCCTCTGGTCCAGAAACCGGCGGATCGTGCGCACCATGCGGATCCGCTTTTCAATTCGCTCACGAACTTCGGGGTTGTAGGTCAAATCGAGGTAGCGGTGCCTCAGTCGAAACTCGACATCGGTCATGCCCGCATGCTTGTCCGGATGGGGAAGGACCGATTTGGCCAAAATGGTCAGGGTCAGAGCGAAAACCGTCAATTCGCCGGTTTTGGTGGTGCCAAAGGTGCCATCGACGGCCAACAAGTCGCCGAGATCGAGCAAGGCGGCCAGCTTCCAGCCGGTTTCTCCGACTTGCTTCTTGCCAAGCATCACCTGGACGCGGCCGCTTGAGTCTTGCAAGTCGAGGAAGTGAACATTCCCCATGACGCGGCGAAGGACAATGCGGCCCGCGATTCGCACCGGCGGCGGCGCTTCCGCGTTGACCGTCAGGAGGCGGACGGCGCCGATGGGCTGGTGGTCGTCAACCCTTCCCCCCCAGGGGTCGAGGCCGAGCGCGGCAATCTGATCAAGCTTTTCCAGGCGAACCGATTCATGCGTTTCATGCGGAAGCGACACAGATAACCCTTCTCTTTCCTCGTCTTTGGCCAACTACCTACAAAAGTACGGGCCCCGAAAAGGCCGCGTCAAGAATAGATCGAGACTCAGGGCGATTGCCCTAAATCCGGACTGCAGCCTTGTTGCCATTGCGAGACTGCAAATCGATCCCCTCAAACAGGGCCTGTTTGAGTGATCTTATTTTTTCAGCCAAAGGGAGGGCGAAGAGACCTGGTGTTTCGTCCCCGAATCGTGAATCGCCTCCAAAAGGGCGAGCGTTTCCAGGTTGTCATCGCCCGAAGCGAACAGCGTTCGGCCTTGGGCCAACCCCACCATCAGATCGGCCATGGGCCAGATGAAGGCGTCGGGAAACCAGGCGGCATTCCACCGGGGTTGGAACCAGACTCCCGGCTCGTCGAGCGTGGAATAATCGATGGTACTCGGAACGCGGTTGGGCCATTCGGGCCAGCCAATGGCGCCCTTCGCCACCCCTCGAGTCCCCTCGAAGCGCCAGCGGATTTCCATGGAAGGGGCGCCGCCCTCCTTGACCGGGCCGGCCCAGACATCGTCCCAGGCACTGGCGCGCGCGCCCGATTCGTATTCGAGGATGTACAGGTTGATCCCGTCTTCATGGGCGAAGAGCGTACGCGGATCCTTGCGGAAGCTGGCAAACACCCGATCGGGCGTGCCCAGCCAGTAGCGAAAGGTATCGAGGTGATGAATGCTCATGATCCAGGTGGAAAGGGAGCGCAATCCCTTGGCCCAGGGCATCCAGTGAGGAACCGCGCGCATGTCGATCGTGGCGAGCAAGGCATCGCCCAATAGGCCGCGCTCAAGAATCTGCTTGAGCGCATACACCGACGGGTCGAAGCGCATGTTTTGATTGACGCCGAGCAATTTGCCCGCCTTGGCGCACAAGCTCACCAGCCTGCGGCCTTCTTCGTACGACATCGCCAGCGGTTTTTGCGCGAGGATGGCTTTCAAGGTGGGCGACTGCACCGCGGTTTCGATGACGCCCGGCTGCACCAGGGGTGGGACGGCGATGTCGAGGATATCGGGCCGCGATTTTTCCAAAAGTTCCTCGACCGACTGGGCCACGACGCCGATCTCGAATTTCTTGGCGATCCTCGCTGTTTTTTCGGCGTCCCGGCCCATGATGCCGACCACCTCGAGTCCCGCCTTCTTGTAGGCAACGAGATGGCAGTCTTCGATGATGAAACCAGTCCCGGCGATGGCGATGCGCAGTTTCGGCAGCAACGGCATGAGCGGATGAGGCTGAGGCAAAAACATGCAGGACTCCGCAAAGAGCAGGGATGAGCTTTCTCGGTTGAGGTTTGCTAAAACTAGGTTATGAGCGTTCCCGTGCCTCGAAATCGCCCCCAGTATTCCATCTTCAGGTATTCCCTGCTTATGCAAATTCTCATCGGTATTGCGATTGCCGTGCCGATTATCGTGCTGATTCCCTTTATTTTGAAATGGACGGGCGGCGGTCCCAAGGGGCTGGGCTTTGGTCCAGGTGGATTGAATCCCTGCGCCCAAAGCCCCAATTGCATCTGCTCCGAAGACGATCGCGACGCCTTTCACGCCGAGCGGATCGAGCTCAAGCAGCCGGCCGATCCTCAGGCCCTATCTCAGTCGCTCTTGCGTTTGCCTTACACCCGGTTGATTCAGGTCGTGCAAGGACCGGCCGACGATTCCCAATACGGCAAAATCCCCGAGGGGAAATTCTTGATCCACTGGGAGTTTCGCACTCCCTGGATTGGCTATATCGACGATGTCCAGATCGCGGGTACGGTGGGTGAACGCACCGTTCAGATTCGCTCCGCGTCGCGCGCCGGCTATTCCGATCTGGGAGTCAATCGCAAGCGGGTGGAAGTGATCCGCGAGCATTTGAGAAATCAGTAACCGCGCCCGTTGGATTGTTTGCACTCTCCTTTTCTTCCCCCTCTTTCAGGGAAATCGTGATGGCCGCCAAACGGATTTTGATGCTTGTGGGAGATTACGCCGAGGACTACGAGGTGATGGTGCCCTTTCAGGCGCTGTTGATGGTGGGGCACCAGGTTGAGGCGGTCTGTCCCGGAAAGAAAAAGGGGGATCGCTGCCCTCTGGCGATTCACGACTTCGATGGCGATCAGACCTATCTGGAAAGGCCTGGGCATAAGTTCACGCTCAACGCCGATTTTGATTCGGTGAAGCCCGACGCGTACGACGCGCTGGTGATCCCCGGAGGAAGGGCTCCTGAATACTTGCGGCTCAACCCCCGGGTGATTGAAATCGTCCAGGCCTTCGACAGAGCGAAAAAACCAATCGCGGCCATTTGTCATGGACCACAACTGCTGGCAACCGCCGGTGTGCTCAAAGGCCGCTCGTGCAGCGCCTATCCGGCAGTGAGCCCGGAGGTCACTTTGGCCGGAGGCATGGCCACGAGCACACCGATCGATGGCGTCCATGTGGATGGCAATCTCATTTCCGCACCGGCCTGGCCCGCCCATCCCGCCTGGCTTGCGGCTTTTCTCAAGGCACTCGGGACCAGGATTGAGTTATAGGGTATTTGTCCCGCGCTGTTCCTCATCGAACCGGTCGCAATCCGTGACCATCCGTGCGGAAAATCGCTCGCTCTGGACGTTCGCCACGGGCGACCCAAGCGCGACGGGGTGTTTTTTCGACGTTTTCTGCACGGGAATTCGGTTGGATGCGCCACAGTGCCACGAAAATGGCGAAACCTTTCACAAAAAATTGAAAAATTTTGCTAAAAAGGGATTTGTGGCGCCCCGGCGCAATATTTCCGCCTCTTCGCTCGTTTTAACAAGCAGCCCGAGATCCTATCGGAGAGACCACACTACCAGGTTCGCCCATTTTAACAGCTTGCCAGACGGCGGTCCCTAAGATGGTTGCAAACCAGAACACGTAACGAAACGCTACGCAAAAAAAGGAATGGATCTTGGGATTCGTTCCGCTTGTCCTAACCTTCGCCAGCGCTTTTTGTGGCGGTTTAACATGAAAGCTTTTAAATCAACCATGAATGCTCCCTTTCAAAAAATCGAACAATTACTGCGCCGCCTTGCCGGTCTTTCGGCGGCCCCCGTGAAGAAGCCATCCCTGGGACTGAAAGGTCCTTTCGGACACCTGGAAATGCTCGAAGACCGCAGTGTTCCCGCCACGCTTTATGCCGACCTGGCTGGTTTCTACACCATCACCCAAGACACGAGCCCGGCCGGTTTCAGCAAGGGTGATACCGTCACCTGGAATGGCGCCTCCAAAGTCACCGGTTTGATCGTTGGCACCAACGCGTTCTCCGGCGTCGCCGATGCCGTCACGGCGGCGGCGGCTGGCGATACGATCAATCTCGCCCCAAGCACCTACACCAACGGCAACGTATTGGTGAATGTCAACAACCTCACGGTCAATGTTCCGAGCGGCGCCACTGGATTTTCCCTGGGATTAAGCAGCAAATCGATCACTGGCCTGACCGTCAGCGGCGCGGGGGCGGTGAACCTGACTGGTAACCAGTACAACAACACGCTTGTGGGCAACGATGGGAGCAATGTCCTCAATGCCGAACTCGATGTGGCCGACCTTCTCAAGGCCAGCCCCTCGACGCCCATATCACTGCCGGTCGCGGTTACGGGCAGCGCCAGGGTCACCGCCATCAATCCGGGTGGCCGGTTCATCTCCAATGCGGGGGACCGGTACTATGTCATCCTCCTTCGCAATGGCAACGCCAACTCGCTCACCGTCAGCGCCTCGGTGGAAAATGGCGCGGCTCTCTTAACCAACTTCACCCTGCCCGGCTACACCGATACCTATCTTGCGGTTCCCACCGACAACGGTTGGTCCAAGGTCAAGGTGGTCGGCTCGGGGATCAATGGCTTTCCGGTGGAGGCCACCGGGCCCAATGATTTCACCCTGCTGGCGGGCGGCGACGACAAACTCACCGGCGGCAAGGGGAATGACACCCTGAGGGGCGGCGCGGGCATCGACACCGCGGTCTATAGCGGTAATCGCTCCGATTACACGATCAGCGTTTCCGGCAATTCGGCCACCATTGTGGACAATCGCTCAGGCAGCCCCGACGGCACCGACACCTTGATCGACATGGAGAAAGCCCAGTTCGCCGACGGCACCGTGCGCATCCTGCCTTCCACTTTTGGCATCCTCGCCGGCTCCTCGACCAACCTGGTCTTCTCCTCGAATTCCATTTTCGGCGTGACGGGAACCACCTCGGTTTCGATCCAGATCAACGGTCGCACCAGCGACGGCACCCTGGTCGCATCAGGTGGTTCGGGCGTGTCGGTCTCCGGCAGCGGCACGAACGCACTCACCTTGTCCGGTACGCAGGATGCGCTCAACGCCTACCTTTCGACCGCCGGAAAAATCAAATACAACGCCGTCACGTCCGTGACGAGGCCTCTGACCTTCATCCCCTCCGATGGCCTGAATGTCACGGGCTATTCGACCCTGATCGGCACGGTCGCACCGGCCATCTCGAGTGCCAATACGACCTCGGTGACTTACGGCACGAGCCTCAATTTCGCGGTCGCCGCGACCGGCTCGCCCACCCCGACTTTTTCGATTAGCTCCGGGTCTCTGCCGGCCGGAATTTCGCTCAATTCCACTACGGGCGCCCTGACGGGCATCACCGCCGCGGGCACCTACAAGTTCACGATTTCCGCTTCCAATGGCGCAGGTTCGGCTGCAACCCAAGCCTTCACCCTGGTGGTCAACAAGGCGGCCTTGACGATCAAGGCCGACGACAAGGCCAAGACGACCGGCGCCGTCGTCCCGGCGCTGACTGCCACCTACACCGGCCTGGTCAATGGCGACACCGCCAGCGCCATCGCCGGAGTCAAGCTGGCGACCACGGCGCTCTTCAATAGCCCCGCCGGCACTTATCCGATCACGGTCACGGGCGGCACGAACGCCAACTACACGATCACCCTGGTCAACGGCACGCTGAAGGTGGGCACCGCCCCGTTCATCAACAGCACCAACAAAACCACCTTCACCTACGGAACTCCAGGCACCTTCCAGGTGACGAGCACGGGATCGGCCACGGTTACCTACGCCATCACCAAGGGTGCTTTGCCCGGCGGTCTAACCCTCAACTCCGCGACGGGGCTGATTTCGGGAACGGTATTGCCTGGCAATATCGGCGTCTTCAATTTCACGATCACCGCGTCCAACGGCATCCCCAACGATGCCAACCAGGTGTTCAACCTCACCGTGAACAAGGCGAACCTGGTCATCAAGGCCAACAACAACACCAAGGTCTATGGCACCGAACTCGCCTTGGGCTCAACCGGCTTCACCGTCACCGGCCTGCTCGGCAGCGACAAGGTGAACACGGCAACCTTGACGAGCTCCGGAGCGAAGGCCTCGACCCCGGTCGGCACCTACACCATTGTGCCTTCGGCTCCCGTGGGAACAAACCTGGCAAACTACTCCATTAGCTATGCGAACGGCAGCTTGAGCGTCACCAAGGCCACCCTGACGATCAAGGCCAAGGATGGTTCCAAGGTCTACGGCGCCAACTACACGATCAACCCCGGCGATTTCACCACCACCGGCTTTGCCAACGGCGACAAATTGACCGGCTTGAAGCTGGCAAGCACCGGGACGGTGCTCACCGCCGCGGCGGGAACCTATGCCATTACCCCTTCGGCCGCCACCGGCGGCAGCCTTGGTAACTACAACGTGGTGTACGCCAACGGCACGCTGACCGTGAATAAGGCCGCATTGGTTGTCACCGCCAATAGCCGCCAAAAGACTCTGGGTTCGACGATCTTCCTCGCCGGCACCGAATTCACGGCAACCGGTTTGAAAAACGCCGACCGGATCGACTCGGTGAAACTGACGAGCAGCGCAACCGCGGCCGATGCGAAGATCGGCAACTACGCCGTGTCGGCTGATGGGGCCAGCGGCACCGGCGTTTCCAACTACGAAATCAAATATGTCGCCGGATCGATCAAGGTCGTCGCGGTCGCCGACTACGACAAGCTCCTGGGCAAGGGAACCTTCACGACCGACGCCTCCGGCAAGATCAGCGTCGATTTCCTCTACGATGGCGGCGGCTATGTCGGCCAGATGGGTTTCTATTCCTTGGCCGGCATGACCGACCTCAAAGTCGGTTCGGAAGAGTTCATCAAGGAAGCCGCGCGCCGGGTGCTCACCAACTCGGGCGAAGGACGACTGATCATCTCCGACATCACCGACGCGGCCCGCACATCGGTCAAATTGAAGACCGACAACGTTTACAATCAAGGCAAATACAAGGGAATTCAAAACTTCCAGATGGATGGCGATTCCCAGTTTGGGGTGATCCTCATTCCCAACGGAACCTTCACCGAAGTGCTGGCCAAACCTTCTCTCACCGGCGCCAAGCGCGCCCTGTTCTCGAACAACCTCGCCAACCCGGCTCCCAAGATCAATAGCGGCGTGCAGCTTTCCGATCTGACCGGCGACGGTTCGGTGTTTGCCTGGGAAGACACGCGCCTGGACGATTCGACTTGCGATTTCGATTACAACGACATTATCTTCCGCATCCTGGGAGCCAAGGGCGAAGCGCCGGCCTATCAGACGCTGGCCGCTCCGCTTGAAGACATCACCAAGGATCCGGCCTTCAAAACGATCATTGCGTAACAGGTCCTGGGCCTAGCTCTTGCAGGCAGGATCCGCAGGAAAAGAATCATTGCGCCTCGTTTTGGCGCGGAGCCTCCCGCAAGGGAGGCTCTTTTTTTTGGTCCGTGATGACTGGCTACGGCCGCCGCCCAAACCGGCGCCATCTTGCTCTGCGAACGCAGATCGCGCGGGAGTCCGCGGCGCCTGCCGCACTCAGGAAGGCTGAGGCGGTGTAACGAGAGAGATTCGTTTCGGCCGGAATTCGCCTGGGGCCATTTTGACGAGCTGATCATGAATGCGCTGTCGGTATTCGCAGGCAAACAAAACGATTTCTTCGAGTTCTTCGCGGGTGAAGGCCCCGTTGGGATGAAGGATCTTGATCAATCCCGAGGTCAGCCTTTCGACCGAGACATAGTCGCGCCGCGTCAGCAATTTTTCTAGCTGCAGATCGCGCAGTGCCGAAGCAAACGAATCCTCGCGCAACTTGACGAGCACCTCGCCGAAATAATCGGTGACGAAGCCCATTCCCTTGGCGATCGACGTCGGACTGATCTTGGGAATTTCCCAGCCGGGAACAAAGCCATGGATGCGGTCCTGGAAGGCCGAGTCGATCAAGGCGGCGGGGAGCGGCTCGAACAAATGGCGATAACGCGGATGGGGTTTGTCCTCTTCCACGTCGATGTTGCCCGCCATGTAAATTCCGCAATCGGAGCCGAACTGCTTGTTCCCCCGCGTGAACTGGCCGCTCTCCATGAAATCCTTCAAGATGGAAATCGTGCCGTCGCCCGCATCGAAGCTGGTATGAGCGATCTCGTCGAAAACAACGACCTTGCGATTGCCAAGAATGCCGATCGCGCCGGTCGACAAATTGACGAACAGGTTGGCCGGGGTCGCCTTGCCGCCGCTGATCGTGAAGACCCGCGGAGAGATATTGCGCAACAGATAAGTCTTACCGGTCTGGCGCGGCCCCAGTTCGATCAGGTTCACATTGCGTTCCACCAGCGGAATCAACCGTGAAAGCACGAGAAATTTGATACGCCGACTGGCAAAGGCAGTAGGCTCATAGCCCGAACTTTGCAGCATGAGGTCGAGCCATTCGTCGGAACGGAACTGGCCGCGGAACGACCGGTACTCCGCCATGTCAGGTGGCCCGACCTGAAATGGGGTGAAAGAGACGATTTCGTTGGGAGACGCGGGATCGATGTCGGGGTGATATTTGACCTTGAAGGTGCCCCAAAGCCCGCCTAAAAGCAGGCCCGGGTTTTCTTCGAGGAGCGCCTGGCGAACGACCACTTGGCCCAGTTCCAGGGAAGGGATCTTGGCCCAGCGTTTACCCTGGACCAAGTCCACGCGGCATTCGACCTGATCGATCAGCGTGACTTCCCCCGTGGAAAGCAGTTTTTCCTTGGTGAGCTCGCGGTTCTCCGGGTTGGGAAGCATCTCGCGGATGCGCGCCTGAACCTTGGCTACATCTTCTTTCCAGGTGTCCGGTTTGACGAATTTGGCAAGGAGGTATTCGGTAACAAATCGCGGCAAGCCGTGAAAGGAAGCCTGAGCCGCCAGGGACTTGTGGACCGCTTTTTCCTTGAGCGTTTCCAGAATCTTGCGGTCGAACGGTTTGAGCGAAACTTCCTGATCCTGACTCATGTTTTTCTCAGTTTCTTCCAGCGTTTTCTGTTTTCTTAGAGTCCAAAAGCGGCATCGAGGTCGGGATTGTGCCGCAAGTCCTTGACCGGCTCGTCCAAAGTGGGAGCTTCTCCCAGTTCTTGCAACAAACTTTTGGCTGCCTCGTCCGCGGCTTGTCGTCGTGACTGGGCCATGGCGGTGAATTCGTCGCCGTGACCGGAGAATTTCACCGGGTCAAATTTCTCCCGCATCGCTTTCCACTGGGCGCGAACCAGCCTGGCGGTGAGCGGAGCCGACTCGAGAATTTCGAGATTCTTGCGCGCGCTCACTTGCAGTGCCGGACCGCGCGGCGGTTCGCCTGCCGGTGGCACTTGCTGAGAATGGGGCGGCACAGACTGAGAATGGGCCGGCACTGCAGGTGGTTCGATTTTCTTTAGGGCGGATTCAGCTCGTTCACTTTCGGTGTCGCTACGCGAGGAAGGTGCAGTGAGGCTTGCGCGGATTTGCGCGATCACGGCCGCCTCTTGCACGCCCCGTTTGCCGCCGGCATCGGCAATCTGGCCAGCCATGACCACAAGGTCGGGCCATCTCGCTTGGGGGATTTGCGCGCGCGCCGCCGCGAGCACCTGTTCAAGGTCTACTTTGCGTGACATGCATTGCGCCAGAATGCTTCCGATCCGGTTCTTCTTTTGCGCCTCGCCGCCATAGATTTCATTCAGAGACCGGCGCAAAACGAGCTGCTCTTTTTCAGAAAACCGGCCCTCGGCCAGCCCGACCGCCATGCCGATTCGGGCCACGATCTCCATCTCATCTCCAGCAACCCAAGGGGAGTTTGCACCTGCCAAAATCGGCGTATCGGCCGTTTTGACCGGTTCGTCCGGCGCGGTTCGATAGGCCATTTCGGAAGGGGAACGTCCTGGCTCGCCCCTCCCCGGCGACGGGCCTGGCGCTTCGGCCGCAAAAGGCCCAGGTGCATGAGAGACCGAGGGTGCTGGTGGGGACGGCGGCAAGGTGGAAGTGGTCGTAGCAACCTTCACCTTGGAGGGCACATAGGCGGGCGGGGTTAGTTCGGGCGGATCGGGCAGAGAATCGGGTAGGGGATGCCCAAATAGCCAGGGGATGAACGCCACCTGCCGCGCCCGTTCGATTGTCTCCTTCATCGCCTGGTACGTTTCCGTACGCCACTGATTCACCTGATCGCACTCGCCCAGCCGATCCTCTTTTTCTTTTTGCAGCTTCGCCTTTTGCGGTTCGATTTCGCGCGACTGGGGGCAGGCCCCTGAATCAAGGCGGGACACCGCGTCCTTGTGGAGCGCACGGAGGGCGCCGCGAATGTCGCCGGCTCGTTTCTCGCCGAAACCGCTGATCGACTCCAGTCGAGCCTGAAACAGCGACGGCAGATCCTGATATCCCGCCCTGCGCAATTTGTCGACGGTCGCGGGACCGATCCCGGGATATTCATCCAGCTTGCTTAATGGTATCGCCTGAAGCAGGGTGTGAATCGCCTTGTCCCTGACAGCCTCCAGGCGCGCATCAAACTCGCGACTAATTTCACTGCGTTCTTTTAAATAGCTTTCTTTTCCTGCCCTCAACGATTGCGCGGTGCTTTCGATCGATTTGGACTTGATTCGAATGGGCAGCCGTTCAAATTTTAGAAAAAACCAGAAAAAGAAACCCAAAAAAAACAACAGCGAAAAAATAATTACATAAATCGCGACTTGTTGCATGGGTCAATCAGGAAGTGATTTCCAAAATAGGCTGCGATTTCCCGTTGGTCCAGTGCGCCTTGAGCTCTCTTTAACCTAGACAGTTCCGGTTGGGAGGAAACGGTCCATGCCCGCCAACCGGTGCGCCCCCCCCGCGTATGCGATACCGTTGTGAGGTATGCGATACCCTTGTGAGGTATGCGATACCCTTGAGAGGTACGCGAGCAGTTGTGAGGCGTATGCGATGCCCTTGCGACAACGGACTCAAGAAGGCGCCTTTGAGCATCCCTTTTGCCCGTTCCTTTGACTGCGGCCTTCCCGATCGGCCAATCGTTTGCTCCCGAGGGCACGGCCAAAAAAAGAAGAGATTCGTGTAACGCCGGCGCCCTGTTTCTTGCAATATCTCATATGAAAACGGGCCACCTAATCGCGAACAATCACCACAAAGCTTTTTCCAACAAGCGCTTGTGGCTGCAAGAACCCGGCAGCGGCGCGGCTCGTTTTGATTCGGGAAGCGGCTTTTGGCACAGGCCGTTGACATCCTTCACGGGACCAAAGCCGAGAACCAAGCGAAGACTTCTGACGGGAAGTTGATCCCTAACGGCAACTTTCTCCAGAGGCCCCGATTGGCCGCCGGCCTTCCAGTCTCCTGAGCTCTCCTCTTCCGTTTCCACTCTTCCTTGTGGAGTCCTTTCCATGCCCCTCCCTGCTCAAGTTCACCGGGTCGTCGGTCTTCTTTGCTTGGCCTGTTGCGCCTGCTCGCAATGCCCTGAAGGGTCGACCCCCATGGAAAAAATCAAACAAACCCAAAGCAAGGACTCCAGTTCCGGATTGGTGAACCTGGTGGCTTCCTCTGACGGGCTCAAACTCCTGACCACGACGCGAGACGGCTATTTTGTCGTCTGGAATTCCCGCAATTTGAAGGAATTGTCCCGCGCGCATGGAGCGCCGACTCCACCGCTGGGAATGGCATGGACCACTGACAATCAATGGGTCGCCGTCACTCGAGGCGGCTCGATCGCCTGGGACGCGCGCCGGGGAAAAGAACTCTTCAGGCACCCGCTCGACCTCGACCTGGGTGTGGGGGCGATCGACCCGAACGGTTCGGCCGCCTTTGGCGCGGCCGGCCCGGGAGCGATGGTCATGATCGAACCGAAGACCGGCAAGCGAAAAACGCTTCCCCCCGAACTGGGTCATGAGGCAGTCGCCGCGGCATTCTCCCCCAACCAAAACCACCTGGCGCTGGCGGTCAATTCTGGGAACAGCGACAACGTGATCATCGTGGACACGAATGAAATGAAAAAGAAAACGGTGATTGAACACAATCAGGGCCGCTTGAGCCAAGTGGTCTATGCTCAAAGCGGCATGATGGTGGCCACGGCGGGCCAGGACAACGAAGTGCGCCTATGGGATTCTCAAAGTGGCTCGCCGCGGTGCTCTCTTAAGACGGCATTACCGGTAGTGGGGCCGATCGCTTTTTCTGGGGACACTCAGCGGGTGGCGATCAGTTCCTCAACTCACGATCGCGCCGGCAATACCTTTAAGGCCGATGAAAAGCCCTGCCCGTGGGGCGTCTCCAAGGGAAGCATGATCCAGGTCTTCGACGTGCAATCGGCCAAAGAAGTCTCTCGCAGCTCCCTGCAGTCCGCGCTCTGCAATGCCCTGCTCTTCACGCACAATGCGAACGGGCTTTTTTCCGCCGACGAGGACGGCACCCTTTCCTTCTGGAAATTGCCCCTGTCGCCGTTCGTCCCCTTGCCCAACAGGATCTCAAGCACCGCCAACGAGGCTTGAACTTTTCCAGGCTCCAAGGAACGACCTTAAGCACTCGCAGCCTCCCAACAACCGGGCGGCTGCAATCTTTTTTTCTCTTGTTTCCTTTTTTTTCGCCCCGCCGCCTGGGCTTGCCGAACTTTGCGCTAACCCCACCTTTTGATTCTGCGAAACGACCAAAGAAGAAAAACGGCCGAGAGGACCGCTCCCAGCACCGTGTCGGCCCAGGCGCGCATACTCCCATCGAATAAGCCATCGGAACGATCGCCGCCGACTAAGGCAACCCGCTCCACTTGCATCCAGGCCAGAAAAATCGCCACGGCCGAGGCCGCGGCAACCGTCTGTTGCAGCCGATCATCCCGCCTGCGTTCTTGCGCCTCGACCTTCTCCTGGATGCGAATGCGATTCATCGACTCCACCATGCTCGCCAGTTCCATGATGCCGTTGGCTTCCATGAAAGGGCGCAGCACCGGAGATTGCCCCGCCTGGGCCCGCAAGTGCAGTTCGGCAAGGCGGGCGAGGGCTTCCGTCCCATCGTGGAGTTTCTTTTCGATCTGCCGAATTTCTTGTTGTTTTTCCTGCTGTTTTTCTTGTTGTTTTTCCTCTTGTTTGTTTTGAGGCGAGTCATGCAGCAAGCCACGAATTTCGCCCGTCAGGCGTGCCAGCTCCTGGACCTCCTCTTGAAGTCGATCGACAAACGCGCGCGCATCGGGCGTGTCGGCATGCGCGATCGCGATCCCCTGGCGGTTCCAGACGGCGACCCATTCTCCCCGGTGAATCAGGTGCCTTTCGGAGAAGTCGTTCGGAATGCCGCGAGTTCCCACCGGCTGAATCCACTCCCAAAGCCGTTCGGCGATCTGAGCGTTGATCGGGTCGCGCAACTGGTCAGAATCGGCCACCCCTGTTTTGCGGCCGATGCGCACAAATCGAAAGCCGCCGGCCAGGGGATCGGCAATGGCATCAAGCGAGATCGACACGCGATCCGGCCCTTTTTTCTCCGCGGTCCAGGGAAAATCGAAGCGCCCGGGTTCCGAGTCCGCGAAGGCCCGGGAAGTCAAATAATCCCAGGCCAGATAGCCGGCTTCGTCGTCGGACAGATCGGCGCGCGAGCCTTCACGCAACATCGTCCCCGGATGGGGCGCCTCGATCAAGGTCCCATGGGTCGACCAACCGTGTTGCCAGACTGCCGACGAGCCAGATCCCTGGGCGGCGGAAGTTCGATCCAGGCGCGCTAAACCTTGCACCTCTAAAGGAACCGCGGCGGCGGCCTCCCTTTGCTGAATCCTCGTCCAAAGGTCGACCAGGTGGATTTTCTGAGGTCGTGCCCATTCCGCATCGATCGAAAACCGGTAGCGGCTGCGGTTGGGACGAAGGTTTTCCGCGCGCTTCGACAGCGAGTTGGCCAAGGCGATGAATCGAAAGCCTTGACCTAGCCGACTGTTTTCCCGATCGGCCCGGGCCAGGTGCCTGAAAAAGAGACATTGCGGATCGCGTAAGAACACGCCATCGGCAGGGACGCGCGTATCATGCGCCACGGTTGTCCCCTGACCTCCATCGTCTCGTTTTTCTCCCCCGGAAGAATGCGAAGCCGAAACGGCGGCCCCACTTTTCGTGGAGTTGTCTGCCGAAGGAGGAGCTATGGCCAGAAAAACGATCGCCCGCCGCGAGCGTTTCAAATCCACTTGATAAAGCTGCCTTTGGCGCTCAAGCAGGCGCACCTCCGCGGCGAATTCCGGATCGTCGGCGACCACACCGTCATAAAGCGGCTGGAACCTTTCCTGGACGATGCGCCGTTCCATCGATTGGAAAAACGGGCTCGCGTCGGCCCCCGCAAAACGGCGCCGGTGTTTGGCCGCCAAAAAAAGAAGATCGACCGAACGGTCGGGCGGCGCATCGATGGGACGATTTTGTTCCCCATGCGAGGCGACAATGGCCAGTTGCAAGAGCGCCCTGCGCGCTGGATCGAGCGGATCGCGATCCTCCAGGGGGATTTCCGGTTGGCGCCAGCGAAAAACCGGTTTGCCGCGAGGCGTTGTTCCCATCAGGGCCAGGGGTGCAATCATCGCCGGTTCGTCAGCGCCTTTGGCGGCCCAACCATGGGCGAGGCCGGGTTCACCCAGGATCCTTTTGACCAGATACACGGCCAGGCAGGCATCGAATTCTGGATCATGGCAGGTGTGCAGGGTAACGGGCGCTTCGGGCGCCAACGATCGCACCCAGTTGGCGATTTCGACGGCGTGATAGATGACGCAGAGCGATGTGGAAGGGAAATTGGTGGCATGCGGTCCGGGAAAGCGGTCGAAACGATGATCGAATACGAAATCTTCACACCCCCGATGGCCAAAGCAGGTGCCGCCGGCCCCCAGCAAGATATGGGGTCCCGCCAAACCAATCGTTCGTTCGACGGGATCGTATTCCCGGGTTTGACCAGGCAACACACTTACCGTCTGGGAAACCGTTCGAAAACGCAATTCCCGGGGAATGGGATCCATCGATTTCTCGTGGTCAGATCCGGATCAGATCAGGTCACTTAAGCTGCCAGGTGCTTTCTCAAAGGCCGCCTGAATCGCGGAAATGCTGGTCACCTAGGGGAATATTCTAACCGCTCAGCTCTTCCTTTCCCCGCCCGCGGGAAACTTACCTGACGACACTGCGATTTTTTGATTTCCTAGGCGCCCAGACGCCCTTGATAACCGGGCCTTTGCCGCTAAACTCAATCTGTACCGAATTGCAGTGGCGGTGGGCCATTGCGGGTCATTTTCCCGGACGGACTACGCGGGCGCGCGTGCTGTCAGGGTTGTCCCGAATCAAGAGGAGGTGGTCGCTTGTCTAGTACCCTTTTGGAGCGGTCAAACTGACCGGCCCGGTCGACGGGCTCTGCCGATCAGACCCGCAGGGAAACCCCGGCTTCGCCGGGGTTTCCTCTTTTTCGTCTCCCGAAAAAGCGGGTCGCTTGGCCCCTCTCTCCTGATCGCGATGCCTGGCTGGGACGACCTGCACTCAACGCGGTCGGCTCGCCGGGATTTGGTATTTAGGAAGGTTTTGCAATGATCGTTGTGATGCGGCCTGGCAGCACCAGCCAAAATATTGACCATGTGGCCGAGACCCTTCGCAAAAACGGCCTCTCCCCCAATACGATCGTGGGAACCGATCGCACCGTGATCGCCGCGGTGGGCAAGGAATCCGAAGGCCTGCAGCAAACTCTGGAGACGCTCGACGGCGTGGAAAAGGTCCTGCCGATTCTGGCTCCCTACAAAATGGCCAGCCGCGAAGGCCACCCCGAACCCAGCACGATCAAGGTGAAGTCGTTCGTTACGGGCGGCCAGGCAATCGGCGTCATTGCCGGCCCCTGTTCGGTCGAAGGCCGCGCGGAAATCCTCGAAGTGGCCCAGCAGGTCAAGGAAGCGGGCGCTACGGGCCTGCGTGGCGGCGCGTTCAAGCCGCGCACCAGCCCCTACTCGTTTCAGGGCCTCAAGGAAAAAGGGCTCGAGTTTCTGGCCGAAGCGGGAAAGGCGACCGGTCTGGCGGTCTTCACCGAAGTGATGGCGCCCGAACATGTCGCCATGGTGAGCCACCATTCCGACGTGTTGCAAGTCGGCGCGCGCAACATGCAGAATTATCCCTTGCTCGAGGCGGTCGGCGCTCAGCCCAAGCCGGTGCTTCTGAAGCGTGGCCCTTCGGCAACGATGGAAGAATTCCTCCTTGCGGCCGAATACATCCTCAAGATGGGCAATCCCAACGTGATGCTGTGCGAGCGGGGCATTCGCACCTTCGAAGATCACACCCGCTTCACCCTGCCCCTGGCCTCCGTGCCCTACCTGCACGAGAAGACCCACTTGCCGGTGGTGATCGATCCGAGCCACGGCACGGGGAAGTCGTCGCTGGTCAAGGCGATGACGCTGGCCGCCATCGCGGCGGGCACCGATGCGCTGATCTTGGAAGTCCATCCGAATCCGGAGAAAGCGGTTTCGGATGGCTACCAGACGATATCCACCGCGGCATTTCGCCAGCTTATGAACGAAGCACGCCACCTGGCGCAGGCGCTTGGACGCAAGCTAAATTAAGCAAGCAAACCAAGGCGCGGCCTAGGCAGAACCCACCGTATGGAAGCTGGGAATCAAAAAGGCTTTGCTTACGGGTGATTTCTTGGCTTTGCGCTTTCTGCAGCGAAGGGTTTCCGATTCGCACTTGGGGCAAGGCCGCGACTCGATCACCTGTTGTTCGTAAACCGAATGAAGGTTCATGGTCCAGTTTTGATCACAAGTCGCGCACTCAACCGAAACGGTGTCCACTCTGGCCCACTCCATGAACCTCAAATAGCCGGCCATTCCTCTGGCCGCTGGGTTCCCAAAACGAGAACACAATCCTAAACTTCGACTTTTTTTGGAGGTAACTTGAATGGCGGCGAATTACAAGTTCACTTTTGGCCCCTGGAATATCAGCACCGGGTCCGATCCTTTTGGTCCTCCGGTCAGGGCTGAAGTGCCTTATGCGCAGAAGATAGCCGAATATAAGAAACTCGGTTTCGACGGCGTGCAGTTCCACGATGACGATGTCGTGCCCGCCGACCTTTCCTGGGCCGAAACCGAGAAGGGCGCCAAGACCGTAAAGAAGATGCTCGACGATCAGGGGCTCTTTTGCGAGTTCATCGCGCCGCGCCTCTGGGAAGACCCGCGCACCGTCGACGGCGCCTACACCGCCAACAGCGAGGCGGACCGCAAATACGCTCTTGAGCGATCCAAAAAGGCGATAGATATCGCCCATATCATGGGGACGAAAGACATCGTTCTCTGGCTGGCGCGCGAAGGAACCTACATCCGCGAGGCGAAATGCCCCATCACCGCGTCGCAAAGGATTCTTGAAGCGGTCAACACGCTTCTGGAACACGACAAGTCGATCCGCATCTTGGGAGAAATGAAGCCCAATGAGCCAACCGACAGCGCCTTCATGCCAACGGTCGGCCACTTCCTGGCGCTCTGCTACAAGACGATCGACCCGGTGCGTTCAGGCGTGCTGATCGAATCGGCCCACTCGATTCTCGCGGGCATCGATCCTTCCGAGGACATGGCTTACGCCCTCTGGCACAACAAGCTCTGGTCGGTGCATCTCAATGATCAGAATGGCCTGAAATACGATCAGGACAAGACCTTTGGCGGCGTCGATCTGCGCCGCGCCTTCAACCAGGTGTGGGTGCTTGAACGCGCCAACTACAACGGCTGCGTTGGGCTCGACGTCAAGGCGATGCGCACCACCAAGTCGGAACACCAGACCGCGCATCTGGCCAACAGCCTCAAGATGTTCCACCTGTTGGTCGAGATCGCCCGTTCCGTCGATCCCAAGGTGATCTCCGATTACCGCGCGCACCGCGATTACGAAGGACTCGAACTCTACATCCTCAAGCGCCTCATGGGCCGCTAGCTTCCAGGCGAATCCGCGTGGGCGTGTTTGCAAGCTGGGCAAGGATTCGCCATCGTCTGCGAAAGCTCAAAAAAGGCATAAGGCCCGGGTTTCTCCCGGGCCTTGTGCCTTTATTCGTTGGAACTAGAAGGACCTTTCGGGTTTCTCGGCTTTGGGGAACCCCTTGAAGCCTCGCGCCACCTGAACCGGCCAGTTGGTGATGATGTACCCGCCCGGCATTTCAAATCGCACCTGAGTGGAAGGAAGCACCTGGGCGAACGATCCATGCAGGTCCTTCGGAAGTCCGCCGACGATGATGAAATCGCGGCCCAAAAACTCTTCAGGATGATCGACCGGGTTCTTCCACAAGTCGTACTGGCTATGCCGGTCCCCCGCGAGCGGGCCGATCGAATAGGCCTGGGGATGGCCCTGGCAATAGAAACCCAATTCGCCGGGAATGCTCCAGTGCGTCGCCGCCAGGATCGGCTCTTTTCCCGAAGCCGATAGCTCGTCGCGAAGAACGTCGATTTGCGTGGCAAGATATTTCCAACCCCTCAAGCGGCAGACCGGGTCGAGGCGCCTCAAGGGGGCCGGATCCTCCTCGGTCGCAGCCGGCACCAACCTGATCATTAGAGGATAAACCAGATCGCTCTTGTGAACAATTAAGGTCAGCGTCAGACCCAGACCAAGGAAGAATGCCAGAAAACCCGCGGTCATGGCTCGAAACCGGGGCGTTCCCTCGCGGTAGCGCACGGCCAGAAAATGAAGCGCCAGGGGCAATCCGGCAAGGTAGGCCGCTACGGGCCAGTTGACTTCGCCGCCGCCGGTGCGGATGCTGAAACCGAAAAACAACAGAAACATCGGGGCCGACATCCACCACAGATAAGCGATGCCATCGGCCTGCTCATTCTCTTGATTGGGGCGGCCGGGCCGAAACTCAATCATCGCCCAGAACCAGAGCACAAACCAGTAGCCAAGGAGCAATGCAGCCTGCTCTCCCAAGTACTTGAGCGGACCGAGGAGGTGCTTGGTCTGATCGTGCGTCACGCCCGCCAGATTGCCGACGTGCTTGAACGTCACCCCGGCGTGGAGGTAGTTCCAGTAAAGAATGGGGGTGATGCACAATAAAGCTACCAGCGCCGAAATCCAGAGGCCTGGTTCGATGAGGTGCCGGCGCTTGCTTGCGCGAAACAGAAGAAACAGCCCCAGGCTGGGGAAAAACACCACCATCGTATATTTGGCCAGAATTCCCAGGCCGACGATGATTCCCAACATCACCCAGGGCAACCATCCCGGCCGGTTGAGCGCCCACCAGGCGCACAGCAAGGCGGCCGCCCAGCTACAGGTGTAAGGCGAATCGATCGTCATGATCGTGGACACGGCGGCAATCGGCGGAATGCAGAGACAGGAAACGGCGATCAGCAATCCCAGCCGCTTTGACTGAAAAAGGACCTCTCCCAATCGAACGAGACACCAGATCAAAAGCGTTCCGAAGATCACCGCGGGGGTGCGCACCGCGGCCGTCATCGACCCGGTCGACGATTGCGCCAGATCGCCCAAAACCCAGGTCGAACCGGCAATGATCCAGGCCACGAGCGGGCCCTTGCTGTAGTAGCTCCAGTCGAGATGCCTCGACCAATCCCAATAGTGCGCTTCGTCCTGAGCCAGGTCGTAGTCGGACCATTGCCAGCAAAACAGCAGATGAAGCACGAGCGACAGGAGGATCACCCCGCGAGATCCGATCCAGGCTCTCTTCTCAGTAAGCCAGGTGCGGGGCAATTGTTGAGTTTCCACCAAAAAACCAGTCCTTCCCGGGGCGTTCGCGCTTTCCATGGTCTTTCAACCTTACCGAACCTTCTCATGGCGGATCAATAGCCCTAGACCGGTGCGACCCTTTGGCGAACCCGTTATCCAGGCTGCCTGGCTTTTCAGAAATCTCCCATCTTCCGCCTTCATGAACGAGATTTAACTCATTGGCGCCGTGGGCCCGCTCGCCTTCTTGCTCGGACCGCCCAGGGCAAATCTGGACTGGCGCTCGCCAAAGGTTTGGACCATGATGTCGGCACATTTGGAGGGAGGGTTTTACCCATGCGGAATCTGCTTGCTTTGGTGGGATTGGCAGTCATCGTTTTCGGCGTCGTGGGCTGGTACAATAATTGGTACACCATTACTGTGGATAAAACCAAGGTGATGAGCGACACGGAAAAGTGGTATCAAGAAGGCAAGGATAAACTCAAAGACGGCGAGAAAATCATATCAGTCAAGGATAAGTAAAGACAAAAAAGGACAAAGAACGTCCTTCATTACTCAATCAGATCATCAGATTTTGAGTAATTCACAAAGCCTTCGGACGGGAATCGCCTTCCCTTCCGGAGGCTTTGGTTCGTTGTGGTGAACGAGTTCCGGCCCGGACCACAATTCCAGGCTGTCGCGCAATACGGCCAAGGGCTTCCACTGCGACGAGGTTGGGGTTTCCCAGACGAGTGCAACCGGCGCTTTGTGCGCCGATAAGCGCCAGGCCAGCTGTTTGCCCACGGCATCCCAAAGGTCCAGGTCGTGATTTTCACGCACGGGTGCGAACACAAACGGACGAAGGTCGACGGCAAGCCGCGTGGGGAAGGGGCAGCATTCCAGGAAGCGCAGCGATTTCTTGCCCGTACCGGCGGCAAGCTGTTCGAAAAGTTCGAACGCGCCCAGATCGATGAGCAGGGCTGGAGGCGAAGCCGATTGGAGTTCCAGCTCGAGTGGCGTTTGGACCAACCGCCCCGGTGTTGAGGACTCGCCCTCCCGATCGGGTGGGGTGCGCCAGTGGGCGGAAATCAAGTCAGTCGATCCCAGCGATGCGGGAACGTAGAACCAATGCGATGCTTCTGCCATGGATCAATATTTTATGATGAAGTCGGCGATGAAGCGAAATTGATCCATCGAACGGTGCGTCGTCGTGAGGAATTCCACGGCGCCGCCTACCTGGAACATCTCGGTGAACTTGTAACGCACGCCGGGAGCGATCGTCACGTTGGTCAACCCCTTCACCGCATTGGCGCCGACGTTGAACATGTCGGGCGAGTAGGTGTTCATGGCAAATTGATCGCCATTACTCAACGCCGATTGAATGTTCAAATCGAGCGACGGGTAGAGTTTGTGCCAGTTGGCAACGTCGTAGTCGAGGTGCAGGCTCGTCGTGAAAACGGTATTGCGATCGCCGTTGACGCTGATCGGAAAACCCAGGTTGCCCATCACGTTCATGCTGCCATAGCTGGTCCGCCAGAAATTCTGGGCGATGCTGAAATACGGGTTGATGGTAAAGCCGCCGGTGCCCTGCCCCGCGCTCAAGCTTCCTGAAGGAATTTGAAATTGCACGCCGGTCGCCATGACCGTGGAAGTTCGTTCACCGCGCCAGAAGGTCCATTGCGGGGTGATCCAGACTTCGGAGAAACTGCTGTTATTGCCATAAAAAGAGGCTCCCGGCACCGTGGCTCCAGGCTGTGCTGTTAGATCGGTCCATTGCCCGCCGAGCTTGTCGATTTTGACCGAGAGCTTTTCGGTGATGGCCAGCGAGCCTTGCACGCCAAACCAGAAAATGCTGCTGCCATTGAACGCCGAGTTGTCGGTGGGCACTTTGTTGTAGATGAAAAGCGGTTTGATTTCGGTGAGCGACCTGGGGTCCTGGAACAAAAAGGGGTTGCTTACCGGGCTCGAAAAGACATCGAAGGCGTGATCTGACTGAAAGAGCTTTCGCTTGGAAAACTGGTTCAACGCCAGAGCTTCCTTGGTGTCTTCCCACCAGGCCATATTCGGATTCGTGGCGCCTGCCGGAGGCGGCGGAAATTGGCCGGGCGATCCCGGTGGCGGCGCGCTGAAGGCGGGCGGCGGCGGCGAGGCAAACGTCGGCGGGGCTGCCGGAGGCGGAATTCCCTCATTTTGGACCAGACGAATGGGCGCGGCACCCGTGGCCGAGGGCAGCATGGTCGGTGCGGCGCCGATGCGGCTGGCTGGTATTCCGGGCGCGGGCGGTGGCGGAATCGATGCGGGGGGCGGAAAGGCCGAACCCCCAACAGGTGCCATCAAGGGAGCCGAGGTACCCGGCAAGCCTGCTTGTGTGGGCAATATGGTGCTGTCAAGCACGGGGATGGGCGCGCCAAGTGAAGCGCCCGTTCCCGCGGGGACCGGCAATGGGCCGGTCGGAGTCGGTACGGGAGCATATTGCGAAAATGCCAGTCCGTTGGCGGCAAGCAGCAAGAACGCGGCAATGGCGGTTGACCTGCCTGGCACGGCATGACCCTCAAGAAGCGAACCCCACCATCGGAGTACGAGGTCGGCCTATGCCCAAAAAAGATCTCGGTGTCTATCCCAGTTTCTGAATCAAGTATTGCCGGAGGGCTGGCAAGGCGCGGTCAGGTCATGATCTCCATCTCCACGCGCTCCGCTTGCAAAACGATCCAGTCGAGCGCGACCCCTGCCCTTTCGAAACACTCGGCGATCAGGCCGTTTCCCAGGGAAAGGAGGCACACCAGCAGGCAAGGAATGTCGATGAGCGGCATTCGTTTACGGGCCGTACGCCTAAGCGACTCCGTCAATAATTTGATCAGGCCGTCGGTCAAGAATTCGCGATGAAGATGGGGAAGTTCGGGCGGCACCTCACTGGGAAAGGAACCAAAGAGCTCCTCCCACATGGCCAGGAAATGATCCCGGTCGGTTTGCAATAACTCAAGCCAGCGATGAACTTTTCTACCTCCTTGAAGGAGGATCCCCAGAAACAGGTGCTGCGGATGCACGAAACCGCTTTGACCCTGACTCGCGTAGCCAAGCGAGTAAACGAGGGCTTGCCACGCTTCGGGGTCAAATGCGCCTTGGCTGAGAGGGCCAATGCCGTCGAAAAGCCGCAATTCGCTCAAGGAACTCACCCGAGGTTGGAACCGGGATCACGCCTGGCCCGACGATCGGGTCCTGGCGCGATGATCGGGGATAAGTGTGAAGAAAATCAACCCTTATCGAAACGCAGGCAGAGACTTCCCCTCGCCTGCCATCAATCGATCCAGCGCCAATGCCGCCAGGCCTTCACCCGGGTCGAATCGTCGCGCTGTGAAAACGGCTGCCGCGGTGGCCAAGATCCGATTGCGCACAATGCCTGCCCTTTCCCAAGGAGCCATGCCCCCAGGGAGCCTCGAGCGAGGTGGACGATCGAACGGACCGCAAGCAGCCAGAAACGCGGAAGCGCCATGAAAAACCAAAGAGGAGCCGGCAAATTGCGCCAATAAACCAGTTCTTCATTGCGCGCTTGTTGGGTCAACAAGGTTCCGCGCGGCAGACCGTACGATTGGCCCCCCGAGTGAATCACCACCGAAGCCGGCTCGAAAAGGATCCGGTACCCCAACCTTCTCAAGGAAAGCGATACCTCGACATCATCGAAATAAGCACCGAAATCCTCAGGAAAACTGCCAACCCTGTTGAGCGCCTCGGTCCGGAAAAATCCAGCGCAGCCGCCGCAGGCCAGTACCTCGGTCGTCACTTTCTCGACCCTTGAGCGGTCCTGGCCCCGGAATCGCTTACGGATGACGCCGAGAGGATTCATGGTGTCGCCCGCACTGTCGACGAATCGGTATTCTGGATCGCCCTTGGCCTCTTTTTGTTTCCCCTCTTTTTGATCTTTCAAAATGAGCGGTGCAACCGCGCCGATATCGGGGCGATGAAATGCGATCATGGGCCGTTCATACCAGCCCGCCAAGACAAAGGCATCGTCATTGAGTGCCTGGGCGATCGGAAAGCGCGCTTGAGCCAAACCGCGGTTGATCGCACGACAAAAGCCGGTCGGGTGCGGCAAGGCAACCGATTCCAGCTTCATTCCCTTGGGAAGGTCCGATGGCAAGCGCGTCTCGAAACGACTTGGCCCATCGAAGACGACGACGATTTGCAGTTGGGGGGGACCCCATTCGATCAGCGAGTTCAGGCAACGTTCAAGGAGGGGACCGCCGAGGCAGGTGGGAACCACAACCGAAAACATCATGAGGCCCTTGCGAAATAAGGGGCTTAGCCTTTTCGGTGCAGGTCGCCTGATCCCAGAAGCGAGAACAGCCGGCGCGTGGCCTTGGCGGGCTTGCCAAACGAGGCGTCGCGAATGAGCTGGCCCAGGCTGGCCCACCAGGCTTCCAGGCCCCAATTGCCGCGCACCCGCGCGGAAATCTGAAAGAGCATCGCCTCGCTCAGAAGGACAAGCGATATCAGCGCAAAGGGGACCTTACTCCAGTGCTTGCGCGCGTAGGTATGAAGCGCCATCCGGGTCGCGACCCGAAGGTGGGGCGGCACCTTGCGCCGGTGCAAGGGGTGGTGGTGAACGGCGGTCACGCCGCGGTCTTGCACGACCTTCCAGCCCTGGGCCGTGGCTCGGCGGCAAAAATCGACATCTTCGTAGTAGAGGAAATAATCGCGATCAAAACAATCGAGGACCTGCCAGCATTCCCGGGAAATCAGCAGGCAACACCCCGAAGCCCAGGCCACCTGGCCTCCCTGGTTGGCGACCAGGTCGTATTTGCGAAAGCGCCTGGGTAAAATCAGGCGAAGAATCGTATTGCAAAAGGTCGGGAAGGGACCGGTGGAAGGCTGCACGGAGCCTTCCGGGTCGAGCATGCCGAATCCGACCACGCCCAAGCGGCTATCAAGCCCGCGCAACTGGGTGCCCGACGCAAGAATCTGGTCGAGAAAGCCGTCGCCCACGGAGATGTCCGGGTTCAGCAGAAGGATCCAGTTGGCCTGACTTCCTTCCGCTCCCGCATTGACTCCCTTGGCAAAGCCCCGATTCTTTCGCGAGCGGATCACCTTGACCCGGTGAAGCCCCTCAAGGCGACGCTCAAAAGCATGCGGGGGCGAATTGTTGTCGACGACGACAATTTCCACATCGCCTTTGCGATAGGCCTGGCACTTTTGCAGCGACGCAATCAAACTCCAGGTCGATTTCCATTGCCGATAGTTGACAATGATCACCCGCAGCACCGCAGGCTGGACCACCGCAAATGGCGTCAGACCTGCAGTTCGCCTCGACCTCGACTCGTTGCGAAGAAATGCCATCTTGGGGTTTCCTTCCTTGGATCACCCAACGAGTGGAAAGCGTTCTTATCCTTTGGCAGGTTCACTTGCGCCTGGTTCGGCCGAGCACAGTTCGGGCTCGCGAGCGCAGGCCGACTTCTGACAAGGGTGGCCATCGGCTCCGCACGATTCATCACCGCAGCCGCCTTCGGTCTGCATTTTGATGATCAATCGAATCAACTCTTTCTTGGCCCGCTTCATCTTTTGCTTGCGGATGTAACCGGGACGGTTCCAACCCATATTCTTGACCTCCAAAAACACCAATTTACCGACAAATCAGGCTGGGGCCAATGGGATTTCCATGAGTTATTGCCAACAACCGGCCGTGCAATCGGGTTTTTAGGATGAGAGAAGGGATCTTGCGGTGGGAAACGGCGTAACAGTTTGAAGTTTCACTTGATCCGGTATCCGCAACCCCCCAAGATAAAGAATATTCCTCATCGGGAAACCCTATTATGTTCCGAAATCATTGTCTTGCAGTAGCAATACTTGCGCTGGTGGGGCTGCTCCCATCCGTGACGCGAGCCGAGTTTTATTTGATCATCATGGATCTGGCCAAGTCGCCGGTACTCGATCCGCCGCGAACGGGCGGCGGATTGGGAGGCCCTGGCGGCCCCGGGGGCATCGGCGGCGGTCCCATGGGAATGGGCGGCCGGCCTGGCGGAATGATGGGTGGATTTCCAGGCGGTTTTCCTGGCGGCGCCAGCGAGCAGGCCTCGCCGACGCATGTCCCCAATCTGATTTACGCGATCGTGCCGCTCGACGACACCAAATGGTCCGGAGGCGACACTGCGGCCAACAAGACGCGAGCCTTCCAAATCAAGCTGGAAAAAGGGATCCCGGTCATGGCCGGGCATCAATTTGGCGGGGCGACTTTTCTCGTCAACATCCCAACCAGCAATGTCACCGTTACGCCCTTATCGACCGGCATCAAAGACAAGAAGATGCGTCTGGCGGGCCAGTCGCTTTTGATGCTGCGAGATCGCTACAACTCCTACTCCTCACAGGTGAAAGGTGCGACGACCGCCAAAGGGACCCTCGAAATCGCCATCTGGGCCCTCGAACATGGCATGATGAAAGATTTCGAAGAAACCATGGCCCGGATACCGACCCGGGAAGACTTCAAAACCGACACCAAAACCGCGGCGATCTATAACTTGTACGCGAAAACGCGAGAGAAGATTGAAAATCGCGACACGCGCCCACCCGCCGAAAACTTGCTGGCCAAGCTGGGCCTCGACGGTCGATTCAACCTCGACGGCACGGACGACAAAAAAAGCCACTACGTTGTCATCTCCCAGGGCAGCCTGGACGATTTGAAAGGACGCTTGAAGGTCCTGGAATACCAATATCGTGCCTTTTTCTATGGTTTTGCCATCAAGGGCATCGAATTGACCGTACCTGAAGAAAAGTTGGTCGTCTATTTCCCGAAAGACGACCACAAAGACTTCAAGCAAATGATTTCGACCTATGGCCAAGTCGCGGAAAATGCGTCGGGCTTCCTGATCAGGGGAAGCAACATTATGGTGCTTTCTCCCAATCGCGAAGACGAGAATTTCCAGGCCCTTAATAAGGTGTTAAAGCCCTACTACGACCGGGGTTACAAGGCGGATGGGTTGTTGACCTGGAAACCGCCTGCTCCTGGTCAGCCCAACCCAAGCGCATCGCAATTGCCGATTCCCACGGGCAACGGCGGCAAAAATGAGCAGATGTATGTGCAGATGCTCAATCTGCTGCGCAAAACCCTTTTGCACGAAGCGGAACTCAATGCCATCAGCCTGAACGCCCCAAGGCAGCTTGCCGTGGCCAGCGGATTGATCGCCGAAGGGGTCACCGCGCCCGCCTGGGTGGAAAATGGCATGGCTCATTATTTCGAAACGCCGCTCGGCACTCCCTGGACAACCACGGGTGGCCCACATTCGAAGCTCGTACCTTCCATGGGGCGGTTGCGCAAGGGGCCGCTCGCCTCGGGCGAAACCAATCCTGCGCCGATTTTGGCCAAAGTGATCACCGATACCTATTTCCGCGACGCGGCTCGGAGCAAGGCGGATAAAGCAGCCCAAACGATTGCCGATGCCACATCCTGGTCGCTTTTCCACTTCCTGGTAAACAATCGCCCCAAGGAACTGCAAACTTATCTCGGATTGCTTTCCAGCCTTCCCACCGGCGTCGAACCTTCCCCGGAAGTCCTCAGCGACCTGTTTTTACAAGCGTTCCGAACCGACTCGGCAACGCCGCCCCAGAAGGTGATTGGCGATCTGGCCCGCTCCTGGTGGCTTTCCAACCATTATCAAGTCGATGCCTCCGAAAATATCGTTGCCGGCCTTCGAGGCTTGCAGAAGGAATTCGGTATCGAAGAGGCCTCGACGTCTCCGATCTCCTTGCACGCGCTCTTTTCTGGTTTGAATGTATTGACCGGAGTGAACCAGCCCGCCAATCCCAACCAGCCGGGTCAGTTCCCTGGAATGGCGCCGGGTGGCGGTTTCCCCGGAATCGGTCCCGGCGGAGCAGGAGGCGGCGGCGTGCCGGCGGGCGGTCCGGCTAAGTAAAAGCGAAACAAGGGGGGCCGTGCCCTCGCGCTATTCCACAGCAAATATGGGCTGCGGCAGTTCACCTGCCGCAGCCCTTTTCCATGACCTCGATCGTGGACCAGACCCTTTTCAAGCGCGAAGGGCCGTTTCCGCGGATGGCGCCACTTCTGTTTTCCGTAGCGAGAAATAGACGAATAGAGCGAGCCCCGCGGCAAACAGCAACAGACTGGTATTTCTTTCCAGACCGACCGGGCGAGGATCGTTGCGCAAGAGTTCATTGAGTCCGCGGTGAAGCGCATAACCCATCATAAAAAAGGTGATCGTTTGCCCAGGCTTGGTTAGGCAATAGCCCTCTCCCGCCAGGAGCAAGGCCACCAAAAGCAGCATGCTGATCGTTTCGTAGGTTTGCGCCGGCAACAGACCGATGGTGCGCGGCACAAAGCGCAAATCCCTGGTGGTCGCATCGCCTTTTCGGACAGACATGGCGACTTCGTTCAACCCTTCCGGCCAGCTTTCTCGCAGCAGTTCCTCGACATCGCGGATCGATTCCACTTCGGTCGCGCCAAACCTGGCAATGATGTCTCCTGGTGCCAGCCCCGCTTCCTCGGCCGCCGATCCTCGGTCGACCTTGCCGACCACGGCCGGGGCATCGAGGATATCGGCGCCCCAGGAAAACCCAAGAGCGTTCTGAACTTCTTCGAGGGTCAGCTCGATGCGAGGCGGCGAGGGATAAGGGAAATGAATGCCGACACAGGGGCACTCGGGAGTGGCCGCCATGCCGAAACAGCATCCATTGAGGAGGCAACCAATGCGACCCAGGGCAATTCCCAGAGCCAGGGGCGGGGCGACCACATCGGCCAGGACCAACGGGCTGATTTTCTTCGGTCTGCAGATGAAATACCAGAAGACCAGGTAGGCTAAAAAACCTCCCCCGAGGGCCCCATAGAGGATAATTCCGCCCCGCCAAATCTGGAAGAATTCGATCACGTACTGAACCAGTGTCCGGCCCGGATCCTTGGCCGACAATTCGTAAAGGAAGAGCAACCGTGCGCCGACGATGCCTCCGACGAACAGAAAGATGGTCAAATCGGAAACGACATCCGGCGCAATGCCCCGGGCCTGGGCCCGGCGACTGGCCAGCCACGACGCCGAAAGAAAGGCGAAAAACAGCATCAGGCCAAAGCCATAGAGGGGGATCCCATTGGGAAACGCGTCCCATGGAATCGGGATTCTCCAGATGACTTGCTGCATGTCGAATTCCTTTCAAGCCAAATTGCCCCGAGGCACCCCAGGCCAGTTTCCGCAGGGGGCCTCTCAGGTCCTATTGCGCAGGGGGCCTCTCAGGTCCTATGGCGCAGGGACCTCTCAGGTCCCATTGCGCAGAGGCGCCGCAGGCCGGTTTGCGCGGGGTCATCTCAAGGTTGATTGCGAGTGGGCATCAGAGGCGCAATCGACAATTCGGCATTCTCCCCCAGAAGTCCTTGATCGAGAAAGCCCAACCTGCCCTGTTCCTTGAGCCGGGTCAAGATCTTCCCCGTTTCCTCTTCCCAGATTTGGCGCATCACACCGGCGCGATCGGCGTTCTCGCGCAAGATCGCCAGGCGCAAGACAAACCGTTCCGCGTCTTTTTGCGCCAATTGTACAATCGCGGTCGCATCGGCCTTTGCCAGCCCAACCGTCCGGTACGCTTCCGACTGGGAATTTTGCCCCTGGACCTGGGCGTCCTGTTGGGCTCGCGTGATCAACGTGTAGCGCGCCGATTCACTGCGCGAGACCAAATCGAACGAGGGCTGCACCTCACGCGGCGGCGCGACCTGGGCTCCCGTCACTTCGACCAACACGATACCCAGTCTTTTTTCCATGCCTGAGGCAACCAACCCCGCCCCGAGGTCGCGGGCCATGGTGAGTCTTCCTTCCAGGAGCAGCAAATCGACAGGCTTGGAAGCCGACCAAAGCGTCAATAGCGATTCGGCCTCTCCTTTGAGAATGCGGTCGCGGCCCGACGACTCGAGGTGGTAATCCCAGATCGCCTCGGGATTGGGCCGATATTTGAGAGCAAAGCGCGCCACGATGAGGTTTTGATCGCCCGTGATCAAACGCCCCGTCTGGCTGGCATCGTTCTCATCTTCGGCGACCATTCCCACGTCGATCGTGTGCAACGAATCGACGCGTACGCGCGTCAGCCTGTCGATGCCAAGGGGAATTCCCCAGTGCAGACCTGGCTCCAGCGTGCCGGCCAGGGGCCTGCCTAAGCGCAGGACCAGCCCTCGTTCTCCCTGGTTAATCTGGAAGAAACCAAGAAAGAAAACGACCAGGGCGAAGCCGAGCGCGGCGAATCCCAGCCGGCGAAATAAGAGGAGGCCATTCATGGAGTCCGCCCGCCCGAGCCAGGAGAAGGATTTCCCATCGGACTTATGGGGGGATTGTTGGTTCCTGGAGAAGACATCGGGGATGACCCCGTTGCCGGCCCACTGGGTACGGATTTGGGGGAAACGCCGGGAGGTGTCAACAAAAGATCGAAAATCTCTCTTTTTGTCGAAAGGAACAAGGTCGTTTTGTTCTCCCCCAGGATCTTGCCGTATTCTTCGAGTTTGCGCAGGAAGGAATAGAAGACCGGATCCTCGCGGAACGCCTTGTTGCGAATCTTGTCTCCTTCGGCCTCGGCCTCGGCCTTGATCTTGAGCGCTCCCGCCTCGGCGGTCGAGCGAATTTCCGAGGCATTTTTCTCTCCGTCGCTACGGATTTTCGCCGCTTCCTGCTCGCCGGCGCTCAGGTATTCCGCCGCCTTTTTCTCCCGTTCGCTGATGATCCGGTCGTAAATGGCCTGCCTCACGGCGGAGGGATAACCCACGCGCCGGATCTGGAAATTCACCACTTCGATCCCGAAATCTTCCTTGAAGGCGGCGAGCGCCTCCATGATTTTCTTGCGAATCATCGCGCGCATTTGCGGCACCCTTTGCGGGCTTTCATGGTCGAGCAGGTCCTTAAGTTCCATGCCTCCCACCGCCGAACCCAGTTCGGAAGAAATCTTTTGTCCCAAAAGCGCGTTCGCCTCTTCGAATAACCCAACACGCCGGGCAAACCGGTCGGCCGAAGCGGTGTCGGGAATGCGCCACGACACGACGGCATCGATCGTCAGCGTGCGATCGATCGTCTTTTTCTGCGGATCGCGAGTCAAGAGTTCCGCCGGCGGCATCTCGAGCGGAATCAATTTCCTCGTGATCGAGCGGGTCGTTTCGATCGGCCAGGGCCACTTGAAATGCAGCCCGGCTTCGTCGGAGCGGGCGCCATCAAACAACCGGTCGTGCCGGCCAAAACGGCTCACAATCACAAAGTCGGTGAAGTCGACCGTGAAGAGCGACGAGATGCCGACCACCACGGCCAAACCGAGCACGATCAAAGCCAGCAAACCTCGGATCATGTCGTTTCCTTGGAAAAATGGACGCGATTGCCATCCGCCCTGACGAGCCTAGGGTTCATTGCGCAATCCTCCCGGAGCCGACCCCATCGGTGCGCCGGAAGGCGCGCCGGCAGAGGCCGAAGGTGGTCTGGGAAAATCGGGAGGGACAAACCAGAGCAGGGAACGGACCGGATCTTTCCAGGTATCGACGAGCACCTTTTCGCGACCAGCCAGCGCCGTTCCCACCGTGTCCCAGAAAAGCCGGAAATCGACCAGCGCCTCATAACCCTTTCTTGAGGCAAGGCGCGCGAGAAAGCCATCCGCCTTGGCTTGGGCCAGTTTGATGCGGCTGTCCCGCTCGGCCTCGCTCATCTTGGTCAACCGATCGGCGCGGGCATGCTCTTCGGACATTCTCCTGAGTACCAAAGCCTCTGCTTCGCGCACTCTTTTTTGGCCATTTTCCATGGCCTTGGCGACCGCGTGATAGGAATTCACCACTTCGCGAGGCGGGTGCAAATCGTGCACCGCCACATCCTCGATCGTGAGCCCCGTCGGAAAATCGGCCTGGGCGCGCAGACGCCTTTCCAGGTGCTCTCGCAGTTGCGAGGCCAGGCCGGCGCGAGCGGTACCCAGCAGGGAATCGGCTCCGGTACTTGCAAGCGTCTCGCGCAAGATCGATTCGGTGTGCGAGCGGATTTGCACCTCGGTGCCGGCGGCTAGCAGTTCGGCCTCGACCGGCTGCGCGTAACGGTACCGCACGGTGAGAAACACTTCCACCAGGTTGCCGTCTCCTGTCACCACCAGCGATTCTTCCGGGTAGCGCAAAATCCCATCTTGCAAGTGAGAGCTCGTCCATTCTCCGATCTTGCCGCTATCCGGAGTTGCCGCGGGGTCGCTGCGGCCACCCGGGTTGCGCGAGCGAAACCCCAGCTCGACAAAACGCGCCAGATCGATTTGCGAAACATGCACCTGTTCGATCGGATAGGGCCAGCGCAAGTGAATCCCCGGTTCAAGCGTCCCGTCCAAAAGACGCCCAAAGCGGCGCACCAGACCCGATTCGCCCGACTTGATGAAACGAACACCGGACAATCCCCAGTAAAGCGCCGCCAAGCTAGCCAACCCCAGGACGATTTTGCGAAAATGATGCTCGATATCGTGCAGCCATTCGTCCAAATCGAAATAGCGGTCCCAGCCACGCACGCTCGGGCTCATGGCGCTAAAAAAGCTCTCGGCACGGCTCGTTTTTTCAAACCACAAAAGCCTCATCGCATTGACAAGAACCGCGATCGACGCGATCTGATGATAGATCACCGCCGCGATCGGCGATTGCGATTCCCAGTTCGCCGGCACCAGCCAGGGCCAAAGCCACGAGGTCAAAAGAATGCCGAGGATATTCAGGCCAAACGCATAGTAGAGAATGTTTTGCTGAATGATTTCGACCGTCTTGCGGCCAAGGCGAATGAGAAAAGGCAGGTGGCAAAGCGGTTCGCCCAAAATGACCAGGTCGCTGACCTCCGCCGCGATGTCGGCTCCGTCGCGGCCGACGGCAATCGCCGCATCGGCGCTTGCCAGCGCCACGGCATCGTTGACCCCATCTCCGATAAAACCGATCTTTAATCCTGATTTTTGGAGTTCGCGAATCTTCTCCGCTTTTTCCTGCGGCAGCAATCCGGAATAGACATCGGAAATCCCGATGGCATTTGCGACAACCCGGGCGCTCTTCTCGTTGTCGCCGGTCAATATCAGAAGCGGCGACAAATCAAGCGCCCGCAACGGACCCACCATGGCCGCCGCATCGGCCCGGATCTCATCGGCCGCCAAAATCATACCGGCGAAACGGCCGCCTCGTGCCACGGCAACCGCGCTGGCTCCCGTGGTTCCCAGAAGTTCGAGGGCCCAGGCCTCCTGATCCGGCTCCATTTGCCGCGCTTCTTTTAGAAACCGCAGGCTGCCGACCAGGATCTGAGCTTCGCCTTGGCCTGAGCGCACGCCGCGGCCGGGAACCTCTTCGATATCGGGAACGGGCGGCGCTTGCAGTCCCCGCTTTGCGAGCTCACGCAAGATGGAGCGCGCCACGGGGTGGTCGCTGCCCGATTCGACCGAACCGGCCAACTGAAGGAGTTCGTCGGGGGTCAAAGCTCCTTGCCAGGAGACCGCTTCCAAAAAACCAAGCCGGCCCTGGGTCAGCGTGCCGGTCTTGTCAAAGGCGAAGGCTTGAACCGAAGCCAGTCGCTCAAGCGCCGCGCCTCCCTTGATGAGCACACCCGTCCCGGCCAATCGGCCCATGGCGGCAATGACCGCCGCCGGGGTCGCCAATATTAAGGCGCAAGGACAGGTGACCACGAGCACGCCAAGCGCCGGATAGGCGGCACGGCGCAAAAGATCGGCAAAGGGGGGGCGCAAGCCGCCCAGATCGCGGGTGAAAATCCAGTGATAACCGAGGCCAACAAGAAGGGTGCCCAAAGCCAGCGCCAGCACGATCGGCAAAAACCAGCGGGCGTAACGGTCGGCGGTCGTCTCAAGCGTCGCCTTGCTCTTGAGCGCCTGGGCGGTCCACTCCCCGATTTTGCCGGCGATCGTGTGTTCCGCGACACGAACCGCCTCCATGACGATGCGCGCTTGCAAGTTGACATAGCCTGCAAGGATCTCATCGCCGGGGCCTTTTTCGACCGGGTTGCCTTCTCCGGTCAACGCCGAAGTGTCGAACAGCCCGGATCCTTCGCGAATGATTCCATCGACGGGGACTCGGGCGCCGGGTTTGACGCCGATCCGGTCCCCCACGCGTACCTCGGTGGTCTGAATGCGTTCCGATTCCCCGCCAGGAAGTACGCGCCAGCACTTGTCGGGACAAAGTTCAAATAAACCAGCAAGCTCCTTCTTGGTTCGCTCGAAGGTCCACCATTCCAGGCATTCGCCCAGGAGGCCGACCAGGATCACTTCCGCGGCCACAAGATGTTCGCGTAGAAAGATCGCCGCCAGGGCCGCAATGGCAATGGCCAAATCGGCGCCCGGCCGGCCCTGTGTCAATGAATCCAGTGCCGAATAGAGCGCCCGGGCTCCGCCAATAACCGCGGCAATGAGGGCGAAGCGCAACCCCCAAACCTCGCCGGGAAACCACTCCGGTTTTCCCCCAAGATAGGTCAACCACAAGGGGGGGAAAAAGCGAAACAGATCGAGCGCAATGAGAATGGCAACGACAGAGGTCAAAAAATAAAGGGTCCGGGGGCTTTCGGCCTCCAAACAACCGTCAGCCTGGCGAATTTCCCGATGCATGGATCCACGTAAAAAGCGAGCGGGGCGAAACTGGATACCACGCGCATCCAGAACCATCCATAGGGGCCGGGCAAATCGGCGGGAGAAAGGATCTCCCGGCCCGCTCCCATTGGTTTATTCGATTTTCTCCCCCCTTCCCTTTCTCCCGACTTATCCCCCAAAAATTCAAAGAACATTCAAGAAAAGGCCAGCGTGGTTATTGATCAAACCTCTTTCGTCGTTTTAAGATGGAACCATCAGCCCCTCATGCGGGAACCGCCATGGCACCTTGGAAATTCTGGGTCAAGTTCGCTGGAAAATCGCCTCGTTTGGGCTCCTTCCGATCGGCCGTGACGAAAGCCACCCTCTTTGCCAGCGGTCTGGTCCTTTCGTTTGGTTCGACGGGTCGCTTGACCATCGCCCAGGCGCCACCCTCCGCGAGCCCGGCCTCCTCCTCTCCCGCGGTTGCCTTCGACGCTTCCCTGGACCCCTGGGTGAAGAAACTGGGAGATAGCCATTTCCGGCAACGGGAACTGGCCAGTCAGACTTTGCGTAAGGCCGGCGCCCCCGCGCTCGCCTGCTTGCGCAAATCGGTGAACGACCCCGACCCGGAAATTCGCCAGCGAGTCCTGGAACTGGTTTCGGAAATCGAAGCCTCGATCCAGATGGAGCCCAAACGGGTAACGCTCCGCGAAACCAACAAATCGGCCAAGGATGTATTGGCGGCGCTGGCCAAGACTTCGGGCTATCCGATCGATTTGTGGAACGATCCCGGCGGTCCGATCTCCATTGCCTGCGTGGATAAGCCCTTTTGGGAAGTGATTGATCAGATTTCCGAGAAATCGGGGCTGACCCTCCAGCAAAACTATGGCGACGACCGGGTCCGGCTCAGTCAGACCGGAGTCGCGCCGCGGTATGTCGACTATTCGGGGCCATTCCGCATTTCGGCGCAGAGCATTCAACAACACAAGGTCGTCGACCTGGCCGCCGGCCGCGAGGCGCGCCGTTCCGAGACTTTGTCCTTGCAACTGGTGGTCTTCAGCGAACCGCGAATGCCGATTTTGGGCCTGGGTGAAGCCAAATTGGTCTCGGCATTCGATTCGGAGGGCAACAGTCTCATTCCTCCGTCCCCGGCCGCAACGGGAGAAGGCGGATTTCGGGGCCGTTCGGTCAGCCGCTATGGAAACGGCTACCGGATGTTGAGCATGCAGTCTTCCGTGGCCTTAAGGCGCCAAAACGACCGGGCCAAGGAAGCCGCGATCATCAAGGGAACGGTGCTTGCCACCTTGCTCGCTCAGCAAGACCGGATCGTCTTGAGCGAAAACATCATGGCCGAAAAGGGGAAGAAGCTGGAAGCGTCCAATATGACGTTTCTTGTGGAACAAGTCGGCAAGCCGCCCAATGGCGGGCTGGAACTAAAGCTAACGATCAGCGACAAATCGAAGGATCCCTCCGATATGACCTGGATGAACTCGCTCATGCAGCGGATCGAGGTCAAGGACAAGTCGGGCGCGAAGTTGGTCCCCAATGGCACCAACTGGCATCAAAGTGGGCAGAATTTCGTCCAGATCAGCTTCACCTTCTCGCCCCCCAACGGTAAGGTCGAGAAAGACCCAAAATATGAACTGATTTTCCAAAACTGGAAAACCGTCGACCAACTCGTGAGCTTTGAACTGCGCAATATTCCGCTGCCTTAAATCCGCCTGTCTTGCGCGCCCGAACAAGGCCAGTTGGAAAGACCAAATAGACTTAAAGAAATAAGGCCTACCTTTTTAAGGTAGGCCTTATTTCTTTATTTTTGTGCAAGAAAACGACAGGTTTAGAAGGAGGCGGCTTCCTGCGGGCCATCGGCTCCCATCAGCATGGAAAACCGTTCAAACTCTTCCAGATGGCGGCTGGAAGAACGGTGCAGATGGTCTCCCTCAAGCAGGAGCTTCATCGAATCGATGCGGTGGAGGCCGTGAGTCTTGAGCACGCGCAAAAACGAAACCAGCTTCTCGGAGTAAACGATCAGGGTCTTGTGTTCGTCGAGTTGCACTTCGCGGATGAGTCCCTTGTTGCGGGCGCGGCTGCTGATCACGGAGATGCCGGTGCAGCCATCGTTGAGGAGCAAATCTTCGAAGTCCAGGCAGTTGCTGGAAAAAATCGGCCGATCCATGTTGCGCCGAGTTAGGTCCCTGCCGCTTCGGCCGGAAGGGGTGGGATTGCCATCGGGGCCGTGGCTCGATTCCAGGATGATATCGACGGAGGAACCGAGCGGTTCGAGCAGATCGAGGAACAGGTCCAGGATCTTTTCGCGCGAAACGGAGATGGCGAGCAAGGGCACCCGCTCGCCGCGCGGTCCCTTCCAAATTTCGCGGCGATAACCTTCGACAGGATAGACCGGGCAACAGGGCCCCGGACGCACCGCATCGGTCAACTGAAATTTCGGCACCGCAGTTTGCTGCGGAGGGCCTGAATGAGTGAATTCAGGGGGGGAGAAATCAAATGGGTAGGATTGGTCCAGCACGATACCACTCTTTGAGGGTTCGTGAGGCATCCCGCCTCGTTTCGTCCCCAGCCCAGTCCCTGGAGGGGTGTTGTTCGTAACCAAGGAAACTATACGCCATGAAAAGTGGCCAATCCAGCTGATATGGGTAATTGGGAACCAAAATATAGGAAATCTGGGCAGAATATTCCGCCCGAGATACCCCAAATCCCTCTCATTTGCGGTTTCCTGAGCGGTCCGGCTGGCCGGAGATTTCCAGCTGGGTCGAAGTAGCAGAAGCGAGCCGATCCGTTTTTCTCAACCTGGACGGTCATCATGAATGGTTTCTGCGCCCTTGGCCTGGTTTTGGCGGTCACTTGCCAGGCGCCCGAATTTCCCAGCGGCAAAACGATCAAGGACCGCTGGGAGGTCATTGAGAAGCAGTCGACCCGAATCGGCATGCTCCATACCGAGATTCAGGTGTTGCCCGTCGATCCCGAGGATGTGAAGACCGCCCCCAGCCGCAAGATTAGCGAAACGCTCACTCTCAAATTGAAGCGGTTTAATGAAACCGTCAACTTGCGCATGGTTCGCGAAGACTTAGAGTTGGCCGATGGCACGCTCGTGGCCTCGAAGATGGAACAGTTCAACGGCGAAAAATTGATAGCCAAGGTCGACGCAGGGTTGGTGGGAAAAACCTGGACCCTCACCAATCGCCTTTCCAAGAGAGAAGACACGGTCACCCTCGATCGCAAGCCGATCGGTTTGGCCAAGTTGCAAGAAGAGCTGGCCAAAGCTCTTCCCGGCGACTACCTCCACTTCGAGCCGGTCGTGAAATCGTTCGTCATCACCAAGGTTCAGGCACGGCCCGGGCCTCAAGGAACCGACTTGATCCTCAAGGTGCAACCACCTTTCGATCAATATCTACCCAACTCGAAATTGCGCGTGGACCAGGGCGAACTCATCGAACGAGAGTTTGAAATGCAAGGTCTCGGCCAGCTCACCGCCATCCCGAGCAACCGGGCGGAGGCGAACAAACCGGCCATCAAGTCGGTCGACATTGGCGCGCTCGGTTTGATTCCGCTCAACCGAGACATCCCTTCCCGGCCCATGCCTGACAGGGTGATCTATCGCCTCCATGCCAGCGACGGGATCGACCTGGGCCAGGTTCTGGCAGGCGACGATCGGCAGCAGGTTCGTTCCTTGGAGGGCGGCTTCGTTGAACTCACCGCAACGCCTTCCAAGCAACCGCCAAGGCGCATCGCGCCGCCGCCGGCCAGCGAATACCTGCGCCCCTCAAAAATCATCGACTTCAATCACACCACTATCCAGGAGATGGCCCGGCGCTCAGGCGCCTACAACGACGACACCTGGACTGCCGCGAAACGTCTGGAGTCGTTTGTCAAGAAGTGCATGGTTCCTGATGCCTCGGCGCCTTTGGGTTCCGCGGCCGACGCCGCCAATAGCAAGCGAGGCGATTGCCGTCACTACGCGTTGCTGCTCTGCGCGCTCTGCCGGTCGGTGGCGATTCCGGCGCGGACTGCAACCGGGCTGGTCTACATCGAACGATCCAAGCCCGAGGGAGGCCGTGGCGCTTACCTTGGCTTCCATATGTGGACGGAAGTCTACATCGATGGCGTTTGGGTCGGCCTCGATGGCACGCTTGGCCAGGGCGGCATCTCGGCGCGGCACATCAAGATCAACGATCAGAGTTGGTTCGAAGAGGAGTCGATGGCTCCGCTGGCTCCGGTGCTGAACCTGGTCGGGAAGCTCCAGGCCGACGTTTTGCAGGTGAACGCGGGCCGCTAGTCTCCTCTGCTGCCGTTTCGGAAGTTTCGGCACCGCTACGATCCGTTGGTCGCGCTCGCGGACTTTGAAAATAAAGGATTCCGAAATCCTGAGGATCCAGATCCTCCGAAGGCGGGCGCTTCGATCCGTTCAGGCCATAGGTCAAGCGCCGCGCGGGATCGTGATGGAAGAGATTGACCGCCCACGATTTCCCATGGGCCGGCTTTTCCGACGCCAGGATCGCCAGGGGAATCGCCAGTTCGGTTTCCCAGTAGCCGCCTTGTTTGCGCGTGGCGATGAACCAGCGCGGATTCCAGCCCGAATCGTTCCAGCAGGAATCGTCGATCCAGCCGCGCTCATCGAATCGCAACCAATAGGCGGTCGAATAGTCTCGATCGACATCGATCAGCAGGCTGATATTTTCCACCTGCGATAAGTCGGTATCGTGACCCCTTCGCTTGGATTTCTCTTGCGCTGCCAAACCGGGAGTCAGACTTTCGACCCGGATCCCCACATAAAGAAATTGATCGTCGTTGGCGAAACAGACCATGGGACCCGCCCCGGCCGCTTCCACGCGTTCTCCCTTCACGGGCGATCGATCCGCCAGAGCGCGGTAGCGGTAAGGCACCGCCGCCTCCCAGAAGGGCTCTTGCAAGTTACCGTCGAGGTAAGGCCGGGCCTCGGTTTTGCGCGCGGTCCACAGCGGCTTGGGCGCCTCGCCTTTGCGGTGGCTCAACCAGAGTTCCATCGCCGCGGCCTTGCGCCACGAATCGATCGAAGGATCGGCACCGCCTGAACCCCGGACAATCTCCTCGCAATATTCCTGTGTGGGACGAAAGTCTCCGAGTTTACGCGAGGCGCTGGCCAGACTGAGGCGCATGCGCGGATCGCTCGCCACCAGGCTGCCAAAAACCGCAAGACCCTTTCCCGACGACAGGGCCTCTTGATACCACTTTTTCGCTTCGAGCACATTCTCGACGAAGGAAGACTGGGTCGTGACTCGCCCCAGCGTTTGCGGAAGATTGGGGATGGGCGATGCAATCGGCGCGCTGCCCTCCTGCATCGCCACGGCCAGCGCGACCGCGGGATTGACCGCGCCCGCATTGGCCCGCGGCGTTGGTTTGACCTGCGGCGTCAGCGATTGAAACGAACCACTCCCCGCCCCAGAATCCTCCCTGGGCGCCGCGGTTGTCTGAAAATCGATCACCCCTTCCACGAGCACCTGCCTCAATTCATGCCGGCGGCGCGCTTCGCCGCTGGCGTTATGCAGGATGACCCACTGCGCCGCCTCGACGGCTTGCGGATGGGTAGGGTAGCGATCCAAAAAGCGCAGGTACAGTTCGCGAGCCAGATTCCAGTTGCCGCGCTCTTGGGACTGGCGAGCCAGGGCCATGAGCACGCGCGCCGCCTGGACATCGTCGACCCCCTTGAGCATCGGCTCCAGGCTGCTGGCGAGCGTTTCGCTTGAAGCCAGTTGCGAATCGGGAGAGCCAACGAGTTGCATCACCTGGTTTTTCTTGCGGATGGCGCGCAGTTCCAAGGATGTCAATTCGGGCAGAGTTTCGAGCTTGCGCTGGACTTCGACCCAGCCCTGCGCATTTTCCATGTCCAAAAATGTCAGCCTTTTTCCGGAATTCTTTTCGCTCGCCGAAACATACCACTGGCCCTTGTAAAAGAGTTCTGCCTTGTCGGCGCTTGCCAGGTTTCTGGCAAATCCGAGGCTTTTTCGCAGATCGTGCTCGGCGCAATAATCCTTGATCGAGGCGCGAAAGCGGGGCCTCGCCTCCATAAGGTCGATGCGCACATGGTGCGTGGAGATCGAACCCGGAGTAAAACCTTTACGGACTTGCCAGGGAGGTAAATGCAGTTCCTGAGCCAGTTCGGGAAATTGATTGGGATCGGCCGCGGCCAAAACCGCCGCGCCGACGACTTCTTCGAGCAGCGCTTCAAAACCCCGGTAATTGGGATCCGCACCCTCCGAGGAAAGGAGCAAGGCTTCCGGCTGAGACCTGCGAATTTCAAGCGCCAGTTTCCTTTTGAGAGCTTCGAGCGGTTGCGGCCCCAGCGTCGTTTCCAAAAGTTCCAGGACTTCCGCTCGCGAAGCGATGGCGGGAATCGACTGGGTGAACGAACCAAACCCCTCGCGCACCGAGGTCATCCCAAGGGCGCGCCGAGCTGCGATTTCGCCTGAGCGAAAATGGCCTGCTTCGCCGCTGGGGTGGCTGCCTGCCAGGTACAAACCGCAGTGGACTCCATCGACCCAGCCCAGGAGCGCCAAAGCCGCCGCGGGAATCTTCTCGACTCCGGGGACGATCGCCAGGTGCGAAGTTTTCCCCCCGTCGCCGCGCATCTGTTGCCACTGCAAACCGCCATTTTCGGTGCGCCAGATGGCACCGCGTTCGCCTGCCATCCAGCCTTTCTTCGCATCGGCAAAATGAATCGAGTTGATGGTTCCAAGGCCTGCTACCGGCATGCGTTTCCAGGTGGCCCCAGCGTCCTCGCTACGCAATAAAACCTGTCCCATGGCACCGGCGGCAAAACGCAAGTCCCCAACACCGCAGAGACAATGAAAATCGACGAGCGCTTGCGCTTGCGCTCCAAAGGCACCGGTGATCGGTTCCCACCGCCCTTCCCGTTCGCGCAGAAACAAACCCGCCTCGCCGGCGGCGATCGCCTGCCCGGCGCCGGAATAGATGGCGCGCATCGGACGCTGCCCGTTCGGATCCGCATCGCGCACCGCCCCCTGGTCATTTTCCAGTAGTCCGGTTTTCCCCTGAGGGCCGAAGAGTCGCGGCGATGCGCCATCAAAGTTCACGCCCAGCCACCCGCGCACTGGCATGGCGGGTCCTGCCTGCCAGCGGACGCCGCCGTCATGGGTCACGATCGTCCCGCCAGGAAAGCGCAGATTCGCGACCCCGGCCAACCAGACCTCCTTGCCCTGAAATGCCACTCCATAGAGTGCGGGCACCTCGCCTGCAAGAATCCGCTTCCAGGTGATTCCTCCATCACGGGTGTACAAAACGATGCCGTTGGACTGGGCCGCAAAGCGGTCGTCGTGGCCAACGGCCCATCCAAAATAGGGATTCAAGAAGCGAACCGCTTCGAGCGTGCCTTGGGTCGCGGAAGATTGCTTTTCCCAGTTTTTGCCCGCATCGATGGAATGAAGGATGACGCCTTCCTCACCCACGCACCAGCCTTCGTCGGCGTCGACGAACTGAATCGACTTCAACGCGGCATCGGCCGGGCAAACGGGAACGCCTTCAGGCGCTTGCGCCCAAACCAGGGAGGAAACAAGTAAGATCGAGTAAAGCGACAAGGGCCACCCTCTAAGAGACTCTTGCGGAGACTCCCTGGGTGGCCCAATTACGTCAATCGTCCGTCAAAGATCAATAGATCCCAGGAAAGCTCAAAGATCGATCAAGTCCCGCAGACTTCAAGATCAATCCTGTTCTCAAGGACCCTGTTCTCAAGGACTCAGGGGGCGCCGAAAGTAACTGGCGCCGAAGCCGCGTTGAGCTTGATCGTGCAACCCGCGGGGACGGGAATGCCCAGTTCGCGAGCGATGAGCGGCGCGACATGCAGCGGGGTGATCTTTTCATTGGAGACTAGTTTCTGGCCTCCATTACCGAACACCATCAAGGGAACATGAGTGTCGTAGTCGTAGGGAGTTCCATGTGAGGTTCCCTTCCCCTTGCCCAGAAGCCAGTTCTCTTTTTGCAACAGGACGATATCGCCGCCACGCTGGGCGTCGTAGCAGGCACGGTACGATTCGATCAGGGGATCTGTATTCTCCGAACCGAGCAGTTGAGCCCTGGTGTAGGCCTTGGCCACGCCGTCTTGAGTCAACAGCCACTGCGAAAGGGCCAGGGTCACCTCGTCGGCATTCCAATTGTTCTTTTTCAGGAGGGACCGATCGAGATAAATGTGCTCCGAAATCGTCTTGGTTGGAATGAACGGCACGGGTGGCTTTTTATCGTTGAACTTCTCGTTGAGAAATACTTCCGCACGCTTTTTCAAATCCTCGATGTCAATGCGTCCCGCGTCTTTGCCCAGCGCCTTGGACAATTCAGGCAACGGGCAAACGCCATGATCGGCGGAAATGTAGACGGTCCATTTTCCCTTACCGACTTTTGTGTCCAATTCGCGAAACATGCGCGCCAGAAGGTCATCGGTGCGCAGGGTAATGTCCAAGACTTCGTGGGAATCGGGTCCCCAGGCATGGCCCACGGCATCGTTGGAAGAGAAACTCAGAAGCAAAAGGTCGGGACTTTCATCCTGCCCAAGCTTTTCGGCTTCGATCGCCTTGACGGCCAGATCGAAAATCAACTCGTTGGCAAAGGGGGAGGCATAGACGGTGTTGAAGTAAATCTTGTCCGGCTTGGTGGGGAACTCATGAGGGAACACCGCGCTGTAAGGCTGACCCGAAATCGTGCCTTCCGCTTCGCCCAGCACCTTGTCGGGACCGGCCAGCTTGTTGTAATCGAGGTTCGATCGATAGCGATTCCACTTCAAGCCCAGCCATTTTTCCGCGGGCGACTCGTAATTCCATTCGCTGACCCAGGGCTCAAGAGCATCGCGGTAATAGGTTGAAGTGCCCAGCTTGCCCGTATCGGTATCCCACCAATAACAGCCGTCGGCTTTTTTGCCCGCCATCAAAATGGCCCCGCGGTCTTTCGATGAAAATGCAAACACCTTGCCGCGGCCTTCGGTCGCTTCCTTGAGCGAATCGCCGATCGTGGGAACGCGCAGATGTTCCGGCGACCCGCCACCCGCTCTTTTGGTGGTGGCCGCACCGAATTTCTGCGGGATATTTTTGTATTTTTCGCCCGTGGCGCAATAAACCTCCTGCGCCTTGGCCGAGTCGTACCATTCGTTGGCAATGATTCCGTGAGTCTTCGGGATGGCCCCCGTCGTGATCGAAGCATGGCCGGGTCCCGTAAGGGTCACGCCATACGGATAATGACAGTTGGTGTAATGGGTTCCCTCGGCCATGATCCGCCGGAAACCCTTGGACCCGTAGGCATTTTTCCAGCGCGTAGGATAGTCTCCGCGCAACTGATCGAAAACGCAGACGACCACCAGGCGAGTATTCGATTCGGCCTTTACCTGAACCTCGCGCTCCGCCGAAATGAGGGCTCCGCTGGCAAAAAAGAGAGCGCCTAGGCAAGATGGGTAAAGCAAATGCCGAAACCAATGCATCGTGGAATCCTCCGTGGAGACATTTTCAGAAGGAACGTTCCCAAAGTCCGCTGAATTTTCGTGAAATCATGGTCAAGGATCGATGAACGGTCGGCCAGCTACATAACCCAAGGAACGAGAGGGCCCCATGTTCCAAGTTTTAGATAGTTACCTGATCCTTTTGGACTTGCAGGATCGCATATTGCAAACGCTACAAGGCAGAGATCGACTGCTCGAGCGGGCCACCACGCTGGCAGAGGGAGCGCGGCACCTGGAAGTGTCCATCCTATTGACGGAACAGATCCCCGAAAAACTGGGCGCGACGATCGCGCCCTTTCCCGCGTTGGCTTCGTCGGTCTTTTCCAAGCACCATTTTAGCGCGGCGCACGCAACGGGGTTGGTTACGGCCCTACAGGCCAACGGCTGCCGATCGGTCGTTTTGGCGGGGATTGAAACCCATATTTGCATTCAACAATCGGCTCTCGATCTGGCAAGCTTGGGATTTCGCGTCGGCGTCGTCGCCGATGCGACCACCGCGGGAACGGCGCTTGATCACGATTGGGGACTGCGCCGGATGGTGAGCCGGGGGATTGAAATCCTGACGGTTGAAAGCATCTTGATGGAGTGGACCCATTCGTCCCAACACCCGGCATTTCGAGCGATCAGCCAACTGATCAAAGCTCAACGAGCCAGGGAAAAAGCATCGGACAACGCTTTGCCAGGAACCTCTCCATGAGTTTGCTCCCCTTCGATCCTCCTCGCCGCTTGCTTCTTGGCCCCGGGCCAAGCGACTGCCACCCCCGCGTGCTGCGCGCCATGTCGGCCCCGTTGCTTGGCCACCTCGATCCGGCCTTCACCGGGTTGATGAACCAGTTGCAGGACATGCTGCGGCAGGCCTACCGCACCAAGAACCCGTTGACGATGGCGATCAGCGCCACCGGCATGGCCGGCATGGAATGTTGCCTGGTCAATCTTCTGGAAGAAGGCGACAAGATCGTGGTTTGCGCCGCGGGTCACTTTGGCCAGCGCATGATCGAAGTTGCCGGTCGCGCCAGGGCCGTTGTGACCACCTTGCAAGCGCCCTGGGGCTCCGTCTTCGATTTGAATGTCATTCACGAAACACTTGGCAAGGTGCGGCCCAAGGTCCTTGGCATCGTTCATGCCGAAACCTCCACCGGAGCGCGCCAGCCGCTCGAAGAGTTGGGAAAGTTGTGCAAGGAATTTGACACCTTGCTTGTCGTCGATGCCGTCACCTCGCTTGGCTGCATCGAACTGGAGCTTGACCGCTGGGGCATCGACGCCGTTTACAGTTGCACGCAAAAAGGGTTGAGCTGCCCGCCGGGCCTGTCCCCGATTTCCTTTAGCGAAAAAGCGGCCGACGTGCTGCGTACGCGCAAAAGCCCGGTGCAAAGCTGGTATCTCGACTTAACCCTGCTTATGAAGTACTGGGGCCAGGACCGCTTCTATCATCACACCGCCCCCATCACCATGAACTATGCGCTGCATGAGGGTTTGCGCATCGTTCTGGAAGAGGGGATGGAAAATCGCTGGAAGCGCCACAAGCTTCACCACGAGGCGCTCAAGGCCGGCTTGAGCGAACTCGGCCTTGCCTATGCCACCGAAGCCAGCGCGATCCTTCCCCAACTCAATGCCATTTTGATTCCTTCGGGGTTGGAAGATCTGCCAGTGCGCAAGGCGATGCTTGAGGATTTTGGCATCGAAATCGGCGCCGGCCTTGGCGACTTCAAGGGGAGGATCTGGCGCATTGGCCTGATGGGTTACAATTGCCGCAAGGATATTGTCTTCACGGTGCTGGGCGCGCTCGGCTCGGTGCTCAAGCGCCAGGGTTGGAAAAAGGATCCCGGCGCGGCCCTGGCCGCGGCCGACAAGTTTTATCAGGGTTCGGGGGCAAGCGCATGAGCGACGCGGGAAGCGCCTTCCCCGCTTTCCGGGGAAGGCGGCGCAGAAACTCGCACAGTCTGCTGGATTTGACCCGGGAAACCCGCCTGCACACCGATCAACTGGTGTACCCGCTGTTTCTGCGCGATCGGCCTGGATTTCGCCAGGAGATCTCCTCGATGCCGGGCCAGTTCCAACTGGGAATCGACACGGCCACGGCGCTGATCGAAAAGGCCCTGCAAAAAGGGATTCAGTCGTTTTTGCTCTTCGGTATCCCTGAAGCGAAAGACCCGGAAGGGTCCAGCGCCTGGGATCATGAAGGGGTGGTCGCCAAGTCGCTACGGGCGTTTCGCAAGGCGTTTGGAAACGCCATCTGCCTGATCACCGATGAGTGCTTTTGCGAATACACCTCGCACGGCCACTGCGGCATCATTCATACCGAGGATGATCGCGTCGTTTTGGACAACGACCGGACATTACCCCTGCTTGCCAAGCAAACCGTGGTGCACGCGCAAGCCGGCGCCGACATCGTCGCGCCCAGCGGCATGCTCGATGGCGCCATTGGGGCGATTCGCGCCGGCCTCGACGGCGCCGGCTTTTCGCACCTGCCGATCATGGCCTATTCGGCCAAGTTCGCCTCCGGTTTTTACGGCCCCTTTCGTGAGGCGGCGGAATCACCTCCGCAGTTTGGCGATCGCTCCAGCTACCAAATGGATCCGGCCAACCGCCTCGAAGCCCTGAACGAAGTCCTGCTCGATATCGGCGAAGGGGCGGATATGGTCATGGTCAAGCCGGCCCTGGCCTACCTCGACATCATTCGCGAAGTGCGCAACCGGACCTTGCTGCCGGTCGCCGCTTACAATGTCTCCGGCGAATACGCCATGATCAAGGCGGCCGCCGCCAAGGGATGGCTCGATGAAAAGCGGGTGATTTTGGAGACCCTGACCTCAATCAGACGGGCGGGCGCCGATATCATCATCAGTTACCACGCTGTGGAAGCGGCGGACTGGATCGCCCGCGGCTGATCCCGATCGCCCTGGACCTGGTCAGCCGCGCCCAGTCGAGTGGGTCCAGCCGCTTCTGGGCTTCTGCCTGGCAACGAAACGGGCGTACGTTTCCCCGGCTCCGGAACCATTCCATTCCAGCCATGTTGGCGCGCCAGCATGGCCCGCCAACATGGCTGGAATGGATCCGGCTGTGAATACGTCAACGCCGACGTTTGGGGCCATCAAGACGTAGGTAGAAGGACCAAAGGACATGCAGCCCGGTCAAATGGTGGGACCCTTCAAGCTCATAAGTCCCCTGGGACAGGGGGCAATGGGCGTCGTCCACCTTGCCGAATACACGAAAAATGGCGCCAAGGTGGCGCTCAAACTGATCGCGCCGCACCTCGCAGTCGCCAATCCCCAAGGTTTGGCCCGCTTTGAACGCGAAGCCCAGATTCTGCGCCAGCTCAACCACCCGAATATCGTTCGCCTCTATGGTTACGGCCGCACCGGGCAGACCCCTTATTACGCCATGGAATTTCTCCAGGGCGAACCGATGGACAAATTGCTCGCCCGCCGCGAGCGCCTCACCTGGGAAGAGGTGCTTGACTACGGCACCCAACTGGCGCTGGCGCTTCACCATGCTCACGAACGCGGCATCATCCATCGCGATCTGAAACCGAGCAACCTGATTGTCGCCAATGGCAACCTGCTCAAGCTGACCGACTTCGGCATCGCCAAGGATCTTGATTCCACCCAACTCACGAGCGCGCACTGCGCCGTCGGCACGGCCGCCTACATGTCGCCGGAACAATGCCGCGCCTTGAAAGACATCGACAACCGTTCCGATCTCTATTCGCTGGGCATCGTCCTTTACGAATGGCTCACAGGCCAAAAGCCGTTTCGCGCCGACAATGCGGTGGAAATGTTCAGGCATCATCTCGATTCCAAGGCGCCGCGCGCCTCGCGAGTGGTGCCGGAAATTCCCATCCAGCTCGACTCGCTGATCGTGCAATTGATGGAGAAAAAACGAGAGCTCAGGCCGCGCGATGGCGCCGCGGTCGCCGAAGCTTTAGGGCGCATTCGCGAAAAAGTCACCGCGATGCACAGCGCCGGTCTCGATGCCGCCAAATCGCCGCAGAAGCTCAAGAAAGCCTCGGCCGAGGACCGCGAAGCCGCCAAGCTGATCCGCAACAAGGGGCGCTCTTCCAAATCGAAATCGCCTCCCTTCTACGAGCAAGGCTGGTTCGTCATCGTCGCCGCGGCCCTTCTGCTTGGCGGCCTGTCCACGCTCGTCTATGTCCTGATGTTCATGCCGCCATCGGCGCAGGCGCTCGTCGACAAAACCAAGGCGCTGGTCGAAAAGGGCACGGCCGATTCGATCGAAGAAGCCGTCGATGGGCCCATCGCGATCTGGGAGAAAAACTATGGCAACCGAACCGACGAACTTGCCACGGCGATGAGCCGCTGGAAGTCCAGGGCCTTGCGCAATCAGGCCGAGGACCAGTTTTACCGGTTCCTCAAGGCGCACACCAAGGGCCGGCCGTTCAAGGCGCAAAACGAAGACGAAGAGATCGCCTTCCAGGCGATCAAGGAAGAGAACGACGGCAAAATCGAGAAGGCCCAGAAAACCTGGAAAGACATCGGCGATAAATCCCCCCTCGGCCTGCGTGAAGCGGCCAAGGCGCATCTCGCCGCCATCGCCTTGGTTCTCAAATCAGGCGAAGGTTACCGCAACTCGTTCAACTTGCCGATCGAGAACGGCCAGGTTGCCGAGCTCAAGGGAAACTGGAAGACCGCCTTCGATGCCTACCGGTTGAAAAGCAACTTTTTCGATCTGAATGGTGCGTTGTTCAAATACAACGAACTCAAGGAGAAGATTGGTCTTTACCCCTATGTCGATTCCGAAGGCAAAGCGCGATTCCCCGATCCCGACAAGGCCACGGACGAATTGCCTTTATGGCTCCTGGCCAACTGGGAACTGGCGAATATCCCTCCGCCGCCCGCCGGGGAAACCGCGGAGGAACAAGTGCGCAAGCGCAATGAAACCTTGAAGGGCATCCTTGAAACGATGAAAAACACCAATCAGGTGGTGGCCCGGCATAACTGCTTTCACCTTTTGGATGTGTATGGCGATTTCCCCGAAGCGAAGGTGGACATTGCGCTCATGAATCAGTTCAAGATCTTCGTGGGTAGAAAATCGGGCAACGATTAAAGACAAAGGCATTCTTCATGAGTTCGAGCAAACTGAGCCGCCCCAGAAGCCACGAGGCCTTTGCGCGGGCGCAAAATCTCATTCCCGGCGGAGTCAACAGTCCGGCACGCGCCTTTGGCGCCGTCGGCGGGGAACCGCTCTTCATTGCCAGGGCGGAAGGTCCCTGGCTTTATGACCTGGACGGCCACCGCTACCTCGATTTCATCGGCTCCTGGGGCCCGATGATTCTGGGCCATGGCCACCCCGCCGTGCTCGAAGCCGTGAGCCAGGCGCTGGCAAGGGGTCTGAGTTACGGCGCGCCCAGCGAAGCCGAATCGGAACTGGCAACGCTCGTGATCGAGGCGATCCCCTCGGTGGAAATGGTCCGCTTCGTCAATTCCGGCACCGAGGCGTCCATGAGCGCCATCCGGCTGGCGCGCGGCATCACCGGCCGGGAGAAAATCATCAAGTTCGCCGGATGCTACCACGGCCACGTGGATTGTTTACTCGTTGCCGCGGGTTCCGCGGCCACCACTTTGGGCGTTCCGAACAGCCCGGGAGTCACCGCGGGCACCACTCATGACACAATCATCCTGGAATTCAACGATTGCCAGGGGTTGGAAGATGCCTTCAAGCGCGAGGGCAACTCGATCGCCTGCTTGATCGTCGAACCGATTGCAGGCAACATGGGGCTGGTTCTGCCAACCGAAGCCTTCCGCAAGTCGATGCGCGAGCTTTGCAGTAAGCATGGCGCCCTGCTCATTTATGACGAAGTGATGACGGGCTTTCGGCTCGCCCAGGGCGGCGCCCAGGAATTGCTTGGCGATCGTCCCGACCTGAGCGTGATGGGAAAGGTGATCGGCGGAGGCATGCCGGTAGGCGCCTACGGCGGGTCGAAAGCCCTGATGAGCCGGGTCATGCCGGCCGGACCGGTGTTCCAGGCTGGCACGCTCTCGGGCAATCCCGTGGCCATGGCGGCCGGCATCGCCACGCTCAAGGAACTGAAAAAACAAAACCCCTATGCCCGCCTGGAATCCGAAGGCGCACGGGTGGCCCAGGGGCTGCGCGCGGCCGCGGCGAAGGCGGGCCTTCCCCACTGTGTCAACCAGTGCGGCAGCATGTGGACCCTTTTCTTTGCTTCGGGACCGATCGAAGACTACAGCGGCGCGAAAAAAGCCGACACGCGCCGATTCTCGCAGTTTTTCTGGGGAATGATGGATCGCGGCTACTATTTGCCCTGCAGCCAGTTTGAAGCGGCGTTCAATTCGGTGCTGCACAAGGATGCCCTGATCGATTCGTTTTTGGCCGCCGCGGCCGATTGCCTGGATGAAATCGCCCATTCGCGATCCTGATTGTCCGCGAATGTTGAAATGGATTTCCGCGAAGGATCGCACATCGAAAGGCCAGCAGTACCATGGCCATGATCAAGGTGGAGGGCCTGGTCCTCAAGGGAACCGATTTCAGCGAAACCAGCCGCATTGTCACCTTGTGGACACTCGAAAAAGGCAAAATGAGGGCGCTGGCCAAGGGGGCCAGGCGCTTGAAATCGCCGTTTGAGAATTCGCTCGACCTTTTGAATCGCTGCCAGTTTCAGCTCATCGAAAAATCTTCCGGCGCGCTCGACTTGCTCACCGAATCGCGCGTGCACGAAGGGTTCTCAGGCCTGCGCGAGCATCTGCCCAACCTCTATGCCGGCTATCATGTCGCGGAACTGCTCAACGACGGAACCCAGGATCACGATCCGCATCCAGGCCTTTACGATGCCAGTCTGATCGTGCTGGGGCAACTGGCCAACGAGCCGCGTACGGCTCGCAAAGCGGGCAAGTTGAGTCCCGAAGCGGCCTGGAACCTGATGCGCTTTGAATTCGTCTACCTGGAAGAAACCGGCTATCACCCCGATTTCTCCCACTGCGCCGGCTGCGGCCAGGTGCCCACGCCAGGGCAACCCGCCTGGCATTTTTTCGCCGACATGGGCTCGGCTGCCTGCGAAAGCTGCTCCCCTTCGATCCACAAAACAAGCAATTCGGGCAATTTGAACAAACCAGGAGGTTTCAATCGGCCCCTCTTTCGTCCTTCCTCCACCTCCGCCGTGATGTCGATTTCCCCGGATGCCCTTGACGTGGCAAGCAACCTTGGAAATAGGGAAGCCTCAACCGGGCCGCCTCCCGAAAGGGTCAGGTCCGAGGTTCGCGCCCTGCTCAATCATTACCTGACATGGCTCAGGGGCAGGCGGCCTAAGTTGGTTGGTTTTTTGGGGAGCTAAGTCCTCATGGGGCTCGGGCAAACGAACTCTTGGAGCCTTGCCGTCCTTGCGGCCGGGAAGGCCTTTAAACAGGTTCGTGGCCGCTGGCTCCTCTTGGGATTGCTTCCGATTGCGGTAGGCTGCGCGAGCACCCGCGAACGATTCTGGGAAGAAAAACAACCCTGGGTCGACAAGATGCCGTTCATCGGCATGCCCAAGACGCCGATGCCTCCCGCCGAAACGGTCATATTCCGCGGCGAAGATGTGATGGACGAGGTACCGGTCGATCCGACCACCGCCGAAGGAAAACTGGCCGGCGGCAAGGAATTGATGCGCCAGGGAGATTACTCCAAGGCTCAGCGCGTCTTCCATCGCCTTTACGAAAACAAGAAGAATGCCCAGCCGCTGCTAGAGGAAGTACGGTTCCTTGAGGCCGAATGCTTGCGCCTGCAGGGGAAATACCCCGATGCGGCCGACACCTATGTCGACTTGCTCAAGAGGTTTGATCGTACTCCCTTCAAGGAAGCCTCGATCCAGCATATGTACGACATCGCCAATTACTGGCTCGACGATACCCGCGAAGAGATGAAGGAAACGCGAGAGTGGCGCGAAGGGAAGCGGATGATCGTTTGGCCGCGCATGGTGTCTTTCAGCCGATCCAAGCCATTTCTCGACCGTGAAGGACGGGCCATCGAAAAGCTCGAACAGGTGCGCTGGAACGACATCAACGGCCCGCTCGCCGACCGCGCCTTGTTCCTGGCGGGAAGCATCAAATTCTTCCATGCCGACTACCGCGAGGCGGACCACTATTTCTCGCAAATCCACGAGCGGCATCCCAATAGCGAACTGGCTCCTCAGGCAGTCGAGCTGGCGATCATTTCCAAGCACTTGAGTACGGGCGGCTCCGACTACGATGGACGCAAGGTCGCCGAAGCGCGCAACCTGGTCCATGCCGCCTTGCAAAACTACCCGGAGCTTGCGACCAAGCGCAAAGATTTCCTCGATCGCCAGATCGTGGGCATCACGCACCAGCAAGCCGACAAGGATTTCAAGATCGCCGAGTTCTACGAACGCACGGGGCACCCCGGTTCGGCCTTCTTCTACTACGAGGTGGTCCGCCGCCGTTACCCGGACAGCAACTACGCCCGGCGCGCTGAGGATCGCATGGCGGAGCTTCGCCGCAAGAACAAGAAAAAAGAAGAGCGGGAGCAAAACATGACTCCCCTCGAAAAGATGATTCCCTTTGAAATGCCGGTCCTGCCTGGCATGAACCCATCCGAAAGAGGCCCTGCGCCGCGGGCGATTCCGGCCGGCATGGCTCCGCCCAATGCAAGTCCCTCGGGAACCTCCCAATATGTTCCATGACCGCGGGGAAACTCCGATGAGTCCTGCAACTCCTTATGGATCGAGTCAATCGCTGGGTTCTGGCCAAGCGAGCGGCAAAAGACCGTCTGCCGCCTCGGCAGGATCGGGCCGCCTCATCAGCCGGCGCGCTACGCTTGCGCTCATGGGAGCGTTTTTCGCCGGCTGTGCCTCAAGCGACAAGCTCGAATTCCTCGGCTACCAGATCGGTTCAATTCATAGCCGGACCATTCGCACCGTGCGCGTTCCGGTTTTTCAAAACAAAACCTACCGCACCGGTCTGGAAGACGACCTGACCCGCGCCGTGATCCGCGAAATCGAAAACCGCACCCCGTACAAAGTTGTCGCGGCCGGCCAGGATGCCGACACCGAACTGGTCGGAACGATTGTCAGCAACGGCAAAAATGTGATCAACCGCAATCCGCTCAACGAAGTGCGTGAAGCGGAAACGACGCTGGCCGTCGAGATTTTTTGGCGCGATTTGCGTAGCGGCGAACTCTTGAGTCAGCCCCGCAAGAAGAAAGCTCCCTTGCCGGCGGCACTCGATCCCACGCCGGAAGCGCCCTATATCGAGAAGCCGCTCCTCGTAACGACAACGGCCAACTTCGTCCCCGAACTGGGACAATCGATGACTTCCGCGCAGGTCAAAGCCTGCGACAAACTGGCCGATCAGATTGTCGGCATGATGGAAAACCCCTGGTGAGTGCAGAGCAGACCACGACTTCTGAAGCCCCGCCAAGCTGTTTGAATTACTCGTTTTCGTTTCGCGCGGGCCAACTGGCCACGGGACGGATTCCGCTGGTCATGGGAATCCTCAATGTCACGCCCGATAGTTTTAGCGATGGCGGAGTTCATCTCGATTTGAGCCGCTTGCGCGACACCGCGCTGGCCATGGCCGCCGAAGGCGCCGCAATCCTCGACATCGGCGGCGAATCGAGCCGGCCGGGCGCACCGCCCGTGGCCGCCGCGGAAGAACTGCGCCGCGTCCTGCCTGCCATTGAGGCGATCCGCGCCGAAAGCGCGGTTCCCCTCTCGATCGACACGGTGAAGCCCGAAGTCGCGCGCGAAGCGATCGCCGCCGGCGCGAACATCATCAACGACATTTGCGGTTTCGCCAATCCAAAGATGCGCCAAGTCGCGGCCGATACGGGCGCCGGGGCCATCATCATGCATATGCAGGGCCTGCCGCAATCGATGCAGGTCAACCCCACCTACACCGATGTCGTGGCCGAGGTGCGGTCGTTTCTGGGACTGCAAATCGAACGCCTGGTGCAAGACGGAATCGCGCGCGAGCGGACGATGATCGATCCGGGGCTTGGTTTCGGAAAAACGAAAGATCACAATCTGAAGTTGTTGCAAGAAATCGATGCCTTCGCATCGCTGAAAAGGCCGGTTTTGGTGGGAATTTCGCGCAAATCGACCATTGGGGCACTCACCGGAAGGAAAACGGAGGAAAGGCTGGCTGGCACTTTGGCAGCCCAAGCGTTTACCATGAGTCAAACAGGGAACCTCGTTTTCCGGGTTCACGATGTGCCTGCGACCATCGATTTGTGCAAGGTATGGTCCGCATTGGCCCGATAGCCAGACTCGCCCGCTGTCGATTTGCGCAGGGTCTGGCGGACGGGTTCGGATAGAATGGCGAGATCGATTCGTTTGGGTGAGGGAAGGTCCTAAACCATGGGGAATTTGGCCATGGGAAATCTGGCGTTCGATTTCCGGGACTTCGTGGAAATCGGCGTCCTGGCCACGGCCCTGTATTTCCTACTTCGGGTCCTGGGTAAAACTCGCGGCGCCGCGCTCGTGCGAGGCCTCGGTTTGATTTTCGCCCTGCTCTTTTTGGGAGCCCAGTTCCTCGCCATCCGCTTTGGCTTCAGCGTCCTGGGCCGCATCCTCGACTATGTCCTGGCCACCGGGCTAATCGCCCTCGTTGTCCTCTTTCAACCGGAACTGCGCCGCGGCCTGTTGGTGATCGGCCGCTATCCCCTTTTGCAAATGTTTAGCCGGGGAACCGAGTCCCCCATTGCCGATCCCCTTTCCGATGCCCTCGAAGCGATGTCGAAACAAGGATATGGGGCGCTCGTCGCTGTTGAGCGGGAGAATCTGCTCGACGCCTTCGTAGAAACAGGAGTGCGGCTCGATTCCGAATTGAGCGGGCCGCTTCTTCGCTCGATTTTTTGCAAGCAAAGTCCGCTTCACGACGGCGCGGTCATCGTGCGCGGCGGCCGCATTGCCGCGGCGGGCTGCCAGTTGCCTTTGGGACCGCCGCCTGACGATAACCAGGCCCACCTGGGCATGAGGCATCGCGCCGCCTTGAGCTTTAGCGAAGAGACCGACGCCTTGCTTTTGGTGGTCAGCGAGGAAACCGGAAAAATCTCGATGGCGCAGGCCGGTACGCTGCAAGCCATCTCGCGCGACAACCTGTCTCGAGCGATCGCAGAGGCGCTCGAAAAACAAAGCGGTACGATCTTGCCCAGTCCGGTCGTACCTCGCAAAGATCCCGTGACGATTCGCATCAATGCGAGCGACCTTCTGGGCGGACCCAAGAGCCGTCTGAACGCGGAGAAGTCGGAGGTTCGCGATGCTTGACCGGGTGACATCGGCCCTGCTCGCCATTGGCCTGGCTTCCATGATTTGGCTGCAGACGCGCAACCGCGACATCGAAACGCTTTCCAATGTGAACATCCCTTGCGAGATCAGCCTGCCCCAGGCGAGCCGCGACGAGTTCCAGGTCAATTTCCATGGCAAGCCATTCATCTCAGCGACCTTTCAGGCCCAGCCGCGCAAGATGCGCGAACTGGAACTGCAACTGCGCCGCGAAGACACGAAGATTCGCCTCGAAGTCCCCCTGCCCCAGGAACGGCTTGCCGAAAACGCCTGGGACGAAGTGTTCGTCGTGGAAAGCGATATGATCCCGCTGCGCCTGCCCGGCGTGACGATCACGGTCGATGAGCGAAAAAACCGCATTCCCTATTCCGTGACCCGCATGACGACGCGCGAACTGCCGGTCCGGCTCGTTACGAGCCTGGGCGTGCCGGTGACCGATGTCGTGCTCGACCCGCCGACGGCGATGGTGCGAGGGCCGCGCGAAGCGCTGCAAAACGCGCTCTTTATTCCCACGAAACCGGTGACGGCCGATACGACTCCGGGCACGGCGTTTCCCTTTCCTCCGCGCATACCGCTCGTCGAAGAGCTCGAAAAACAAAGAATCTCGACGATCCCGGCGACGGTGGGCATCCGCCAGCTCGCCAAGCCTCAAAAGACTTACGAGATCGCCGATGTCCCCATCCAGTTTCTTTGCCCCCCCTCGTTCACCCTGAAGCCCCGCTTCAACAACGATCGCGATTCGAAATTGACCGTGAGAGTGCGCGGCCCGATTCAGGATCAACCCCCCGCCGTCTATGCCTTTGTCGATTTGACGAAGGCCCGGGCGCTTGCCGGGCTGACCACTGAACCGGTGCAGGTGTTTTTGCCGCAGGATTTTCAATTCGAACAGGACCTCCCGCGCAAAGTCGGCATCGAACTCGTGGCCGAAGGCCAGGGCAAAAATCCGCCGGCCCCACTCAACCCGCCTTCGTAAAACCCGTATTCTTCTACAGGTGATTGCTTTCTTTTGCTCCAGGCGAATTCCCCTGGCTCCCCAATCTCCCACACGATGACGATGAACCTCTCCCTTCCCACCGGCCCTGCGAAACTCGATTCCTCGGCAAAACGATCGGGCCCGGAGGGGTCAGGTCCTGCCAACTTTGGCTCGAAAGCGAAGAAAGCCTCGATCGCGCTGGGGTGGTCCTCAACCGAACAGAAGAACCGGTTCTTGAAGAGCTATGCCCAATTGCTTCGGGAAAACCAGGCGCTCGTGCTCGAAGCCAACGCCCATGACCGGGTCAAGGCCGTCGAACAGGGAATTTCCGGAGCGTTCCTCGATCGCCTGACCTTGAGCCCCGCGCGCATCGAACAGATCGTTCAGGGACTCGAACAGGTCATGGCCTTGCCGGACCCGGTGGGTGAAGTGCGCGAATGCCACAACCGCCCCAACGGATTAAAAATCTCGAAGGTCGGCGTGCCGCTCGGGGTCGTCTTTTTCATTTATGAATCGCGCCCCAATGTCACGGCCGATGCGATCGCGCTATGCGTCAAGAGCGGCAACGCGGTGATCTTGCGCGGCGGCTTGGAAGCTTTTGCATCGAACGAAATCCTCGTGGCGCTGGCCGGAAAGGCCCTGAGCGCGACGGGTATGGATCCGGATCTGGTGCAGTTGGTTCCCCCCCGTCCCAGGGAACTGATGGATGAACTGCTCGCCGATGCCGCTCATATCGACCTGGTCATCCCTCGCGGCGGCCGCGATCTCATTGAACGCGTCGTTTCCCGGGCGAAAATGCCCGTAATGAAACATTTCACCGGCAACTGCCATGTTTACATCGAAGAGTCGGCTTCGTTCGCCATGGCGCGCTCCATTCTCATCAATGCCAAGTGCCAGCGGCCAGGCGTTTGCAATGCGGCGGAAAGCCTTCTCATCGATCGCAAAATCGCCGGGTCGTTTCTGCCCGGTCTGATTGCGGCGCTTTTGGAGCAAGGCGTGGAAATCCGCGGTTGCGCGCAAACCCAGGCGGTTTCCCCCCAGGTGAAACCGGCCACGGAAGAGGACTACGCCACCGAATATGCCAGCCTGATGATTTCCGCCAAAGTGGTCGAAAATATGGAGGAGGCCATTGGCCATATCGCGCGGTATGGTTCGGGCCACACCGAGGCGATCGTCACCGCCTCGCTTGAGGCTTCCCGGATCTTCACGGCCCGTGTCGATTCGTCCGCGGTGATGGTCAACGCCAGCACCCGTTTTAATGACGGTTTCGAGTTGGGCCTCGGTGCCGAGATTGGAATCAGCACCGACAAATTTCACGCCCGGGGGCCTTGTGGACTAAAAGAGCTGACCTCGACCAAATATATTGTTGAAGGTTGGGGTCATGTTCGTGAATAATGGGGTATGGGACGTCATCCGAGGGTCGTTTCCTTAGGATTGGTGACATATGTTCTGGCTCGGTGCCTGTTTGGCACTGGTAATTGTGATCGGCCTTGCCGCGGCAAGACGGTGGCGAGCTTCACGCAAGCGCGAGGAGCCGACCGTTTCTCCGCTGAGCCATCAGCATTTCGAGCATTTCCAGGGGGAAGAGCTCGATGCGGCCCTTCTGGAACGGATCACTTCGGAACTGCGCCATTCGCTTCTTCACCTCCCCGCGGCCACCGTCGCCGAACGCATTCGCCCCGATAACGAATTTCTCTACAAATCTGATGCCCTGGCAAGCATTGGCAGCGACCAGGCTGGGTTGGTTCTAGCCCATTTGCTTGAGAAAAAGCTGGGCACCGACCCCATGGAGCGGGCCTGGATTCTCCACGACCTGATCCGGGGTTTGAAATCGCTGCACCGTGTCGAGTCGCTTGGGCCCCTGATGCTGCAAACATCGGTCATTCCCAAAGACAATCCACTCGTTTACTACTGCGCCGTCGAACTGATCTCGTTTCCTGGATTTTCGCGCTTACTCCTCGGCCGGCCTACTGACCGCGACCGCAAATTGGGCTGGCAGATCCTGCGTTTCGCGCTCGACGGCTTTCGTTTTGGCGTCCATTCTCGACTGCTTTCCGACTGTCGCTTGGGCGACCTGCTCGAACAGCTTCTGGAACATCCGGGAATGGCCGAGGATCCTGATTTCCTGGTGTCCACCGCCTCAGCTGTGCGTCTGGCGCGCCGCTCTCCCTTGCTTCGGCGCCAGATCGAAGGCGATGAGCACGAAATCGAAGCCCTGACCTGGCAGATAGGAAAAATCGAAGCCGTCGAGCAGACGCTCGATTTCGATTCCCCCAAGGTGAGGAAAAACCTGACACGAATGGCGCTTTCCGGCGATGATTTTTGGCGAGAAAAGGCCCTGCGCGCCATTTCGGAATTGCGGCTCGATACGGGCAACGAACTCGTCAGCCTGCTCAAGGACAACCACCGCGGAGACCTTCCCCTGGTGTTTGAAGCACTCGGCTTCGCCCGGGGGGATCGGGTTTTGCCCGAACTGCTTGGGTTTTTGGCCAAGAACCAAGGACTGGTCATGGCTGGGGAAACGGCGGGCCCCACCAAGAATTCCCAGGCCGATCCCAACACGCGCGATGCCATCTGCGCCATTCTCGAATTGCTCAAGCGGCATCCCGGCAAGCAAGCGGAAATGATCCTCACCACTTGCTGCAGCCTGGCCAACCCCAAAATTCGCAAGTCGGCCATTTCTAGTTTGGGTTGGTGGGAACCGCTCGATCGACCGAAGGTGCTCGGAATTCTGCGTAAAGCGGTTTCCGATACGAAATCCGAAATTCGCTGGGCCGCCAAAGCCGCCCTGGCCCGGCTGGGCGAAAGGAAATCACTCAATTTCCTCAGGCAGCTTTTGTGCTCAGAAGATATCTCAAAGGTCCATATGGGCATCCAGATGGTGGGCAACGAAGGGATCAGTCTGCTTTGGCCCGATCTGGACCATCTGATGGACAGCGATGACGAGCAGATTAGCTACCATGCCTGGGAAGCGACCGAGATCCTCGGCACGCAAACCGACTCGAATGGCCTGCACCGAAATTAGCGCCTTTACTCGTTCTGCTTATTTTCCTTATTTTTCGGCGCGCATTCGCCGTGCTGTCAGCATTCCTTGCGATTTTCCTCAAGGGCGATTCCTGGCCCGTGATAAGGTTGCCAAAGCGGAGAACCTCCGTGGGCTGACCTTCTTGGGGAATATCGATGCGCGCAAATCCCATGACCTTCCTGGCCGCATTGGTTCTCGGAAGTTGTCTGTTGTCTGGAATTTCCTGCAAGAATACGAAAACGGGATCCGCAACAGGAACCAGCGTGGTTCCTCCGGGCGATCCCTTGCTCCCCTCCTCCGTGTCGCCGCCGATCACACCGGTCAAAACGACTTCAAATATCTCGACCGATGCCACCGGCCACGGCAAACCGTAGGTTTTAGAGCGCCCAAGGGCGCCGCGGATCGTTTCCCTTCGCCGACATGTTTATTGGTGGTCGGCTAAACCTCGCAGGCAAGACTTGCGATCGTGAACGGGTCGACGCTTGAGCCCGCCTTTCAGGGCACATCGACGACCGAAACATCCGAACCGTCCATCCCCGCGTAGATCTTCTTGGCATCGGGCGACAACAGCACGCAATAGGCGCCAAAACGGGGCAGCTTCTTTTGAAAGAGCTTGGCCTTGGTGTCGAGATTCCAAAGCGTCACGACGCCCGAATAACCGCTGGTCGCCATCTTCTTGCCATCCGCGCTCAGATGCAGTCCGTAAAGGTCGTCGTCGGTCGGTCCGATCTGGCCGAGAGCCTTACCCGTCGAGCCTTCCCAGAGCCGAATCATCCGGTCGTGGCCGATGGCGACCACCGTTTTGTTATCGGGAAGAAATGCCAGCCCGGTCGTACCTCCGACCGTGCTCGATTTGAACGCCTTCAGCTCCTTGCCCGTGGGAATTTCCCAGACCTTGACGGCGCCTTCCGCACCACCGGCGGCCAGGGTCTTGCCGTCGGCCGCCAGCGCAATCGAGAAGGCAGAACCGGCGAGCGACCCGAGGTTTTTCGTTTCCTTGCCCGTTTCCGTACTCCAGAAACGAACCGATTTGTCCGAACTGGCCGTCGCCACCGACTTGCCGTCGGCAAAATAGACGGCCGCGTCAACCACGCCGGTGTGCCCCTTGATCTCCTTCAGTTGTTTGCCGTCTTGCAAGTTCCACAACCGAACACTCTGATCGGCCGAGGAGCTCGCCAACGTCTTGCCATCGGGTGAGAACACCACGGCATAAACCGGCGCGGTGTGGCCCTTGAGTTCCATCCTGGTTTTTCCGGTGCCCACGTCCCAAATGCGAATCGTCGAATCGAAACTGGCGGAAGCAAGCGATTTGCCGTCAGGCGATAGGGCCATTCCGTGGACGAGGGCCGTGTGGCCGGTCCAGGACGAATCGGCCAACGCCAGCCCCGCGAGACCGCTTAGGGCCAGGGCAAAACTCAAAAACATACCGGCAAGCCGAGGGAAAGGGACCATGTTCAAGCCTCGCTCTGGAATCGGTCAACGTTTTGAGGAAAACGAAGAGCGGACCGATTGGGGGGGTGGGTAAACCGGGTGGGTGATTCCTGGGTTCCGAATAAAAAGGATATCAAGGAATCCATCTATGAACATAGGCTCATTCAAGATCCTCGCAACCCTCGGCTCTGGTGCTCACAGCACGATCCTGCAGATTCGGCGCAATAACGATCCCCGCAATTACGCCCTCAAGGTGGTCAATATCGAGGACCCCGAGGAGGATATGAAGTTCAAGGACCAGGCCGAACATGAATTCGAGGTCCTGCAAAAGCTCGACCATGCGAACATCATCAAGGCTTACGCCTTCGAATTGATCAAAGACTGGCTCTTCCGCGTGAAGAAGGTCCATTTGATGGTCGAGTTCATCCCCGGCAAAACCCTCGACGTCGTCAAAGGGCTGACGACCGCCAAGACGCTTCAGGTATTTCGCAAGGTGGCGATGGGCATGGTCCACATGCATCGCCGCGAGGTTTGCCACGGGGATCTCAAGCCGAATAACATCATGCTCGCCCCCGGCGGCATCGTGAAAATCATCGATTTCGGATTGGCGCGTTGCGCGGGCCAGGCGAAGAATCGCATCCAGGGCACGCCCGAATACATCGCGCCGGAAACGGTCAAGCTCCAACAGGTGACCGAACGCAGCGACATCTACAATTTTGGCGCAACGATGTATCGGATGTTTACCTGGAAACTGCCGCCCCCGGTCATTTCGGGCGATTCAGGAGGAGCGATCGACCCGAAGATCTGGCAGAAACATTTCAAGCCGGTGTGTGAATTGAATCCGGCGACTCCCGTACGGCTTGGGAAGTTGATCGAGACCTGCATGAACTATAATGCCATGCAACGGCCCGAGCGTTTTGGCGAGATCCTTTCGGAGCTCGAGGAAATCAGCGCCGAACTGGGCAGCGACCCCACCGACACGCTCGAAAACATGGAAACGGTTTGAAACAGGGTCCATTACCACCTTCGGAAAGTCCGGGCATCCGGCGCGAGGCGCAATCGTTGGACGAGCCTCCCGCCGGTTTTTTGGCGCATTTCGATCACTTGCTCTCTTACCGCATCGCCCGCAACATCACGGTCCTTTCGCGCCTTTACCGGCCGTTTGATCCGGACATCGATGGTCCCCGCGCCCTCCAGGCGGAACTGATCGCGGCCGCCAAGAAAAGCGGAAAGGCCGCGGCAGACATTGCCGCTGCGGCGAAAGACACCCCGGCAAGCCCCTCCCCTAAGGAAGGTCAAGACAAGGAAGATCACGACGATCCTCTGTTGCGCTTGACCGATGAGGCGCTTCCCTTCTTTCAGCGAGCGGGGTTTCGCAAACTGGCCTGGGACGAAATTCACGCCAGCTCCAATATCGCCACCCCGCAAGGGATCAATTTGCTCGTCAAACCGGAGCATTACGACGCCAGCATGGTGCTGGTGCTGCCGCACGTTGTGGGAAAAAGAAAACACCGGCCCTGGTGGGCACTCTTTTTCAAAAGGGAATACAAGGTCGACCTTTATCCCAGGGTCGTGCTTCTGCTCAAACCCAACGCCGCGCGGTTCAAAGACCCCGACCTCGACACCGACCATGTGTTTTTAAGGCTCTTCCGCAATGTGCCTGTATACGACCTGGAAATGGTCTTCCCCGGCGGCAAGGTCAAGCTGACCTTCCTCGACCGGCTCATGATTTACTACCCTCTCATCGCCGGAATCGGCCTGCTCCTTTATCAGATCATTCCCGAGCTCATGCAGAAGCCGGTTCCCCATCTCTTAACGCAGGCCGTCCTTGCCGTCGGCTTTTATGCCTTGTTCAAATGGACCGTGGCGATGGCCCTGGGGGGCTGGAGCTGGCGAACCTACAGCGCCTACCGCGGCAAGATGGAACGCTATGGTCTCAAGCTCACCCGTAACCTCTATTTGCAAACGATGGACAGCAACCTGGGGGTCTTCACCCGCCTGGGCGTCGACATCACCCAGAGAGAGCGGGACTTCCTGGCGAAGGTGGTGGAGCAGGTCGAGTTCGGGACCGGTGTTCAAGGTTCGCTGGCGGCACAGAGCGATCAGACGCTGATGGCCAAGGGAGATTTTGCCAAGGCCTCCGCCGAAACGATTCGCGAGGCGGGCCGCGCCGTCATGTCCAACCATTACCAGGGCAAAGATGCCTTCCTGGAAAGCCTGGTGGAAGAGTTGATCACCGAAAAGGAAAAGTTCGACAAACGGGCGACGAAACAGGCTTAGCTTTTTAAGCAGACCGATTTACCCAGTGGAATTTTTTAAAAGGTTAAAAGACGGAGAGATCATGGCTACGGATCGTTGGCACGCGGATCGGCTCGACTATTTGGACCCTTCAGGGATCCGCAAGGTATTCGATTTGGCGAAGAATCTCAAGAACCCGGTCAACCTGAGCATCGGTCAGCCCGACTTCCCGGTGCCCGAACCCATTCGTCAAAGCGCGATCGATGCGATTAGCGGCAACTACAACGGCTACACCGTCACCCAGGGGATCGACTCGGCGCGTAACGCCCTGAAAGCTCACGAAGGAATCGACCCCGCTTCCGATCGCGAGTTGATTCTCACGAGCGGCACAAGCGGCGGCTTGGTGCTCGCGCTTTTGTGCACGATCAACCCCGGCGACGAAGTCATCATTTTCGATCCGTGGTTTGCACTTTATCCCAATATGATCCGCCTGGCCGGCGGTACGCCGGTGGCCGTGAGCACCTATCCCGAATTCGAACTGCCGTTCGATCGGCTTGCCGCGAGCGTCACTTCCAAAACCAAGGCGATCATACTCAATAGCCCGGGCAACCCCTCGGGCAAGGTCTACCCTGCCAAAGATGTTGAAAAGCTGGCCAAATTCGCGAAAGACAAAGGCATCCTGCTCATCAGCGATGAGATCTATTTTGCCTTCGCCTACGAGGCGCCCATGGTCTCTCCCTGCAAGTACAACGAAGACGTGCTTGTCATTTCAGGGCTGGGAAAAAGTTATGGGTTCACCGGCTGGCGCGTTGGCTTCGCCCATGGTCCCAAGGCGCTCATTCAGCAGATGATCAAGCTGCAACAGTTCATCTATGTCTGCACGCCGAGCATGGCGCAGCATGCGATCCCGGCGGCGCTCAAGTGCGACATTTCCGGCCTGATTCGCGAGTATGCCATCAAGCGGAATTACCTTTCCGCAAGGTTATCCGCGGCCTTTCCGCATCACAAACCCGAAGGGGCCTTCTACCTGTTCTTGCCGGTGCCCAAGGGCTGGACAGGAACGAGCTTTGTCGAAGAGGCCATTCGCCGAGAACTACTCGTCATTCCTGGTTCGGTCTTTGGAAATCAAGATACCCATTTTCGTGTAAGTTACGCAGCCACCCAGGCGACACTCGAAAAGGGGGCGGACATTCTTCTCGACATGGCGAAAATGACGCCTCCCGCCTGAGTTTCTCGATCTCCGGTTGCCCCAAAACCTATTTCCGGCTAACAATGGAAAACAGAACTGTCCAGGGTCATTCCAAATCCCTGGCCTCAAGCAACGGATAACTTCGAAAAGGACCCCACTAATGATGCGATCGGTTCTCGTCCTTGCCCTGGCGGCCATGGGACTGGGCGGTGCGGCCTTTGCCCGCGATGCCGCTCCGAAGGGAAAAACTTATGCCCTGCTAATCGGCATCAGCAGTTACAAGGACGCCCAGATCAAGGCTCGGCCCAGCGCCGAAAAAGATATCGTCGAACTGACCAAGACGATCACCGATGCCAAGGCGGTTGGCGCTCCCGCCGCGCAAGTCAAGGTGCTATTGGGCAACCCTTCGAAAGCCCCTGGCGCGATCGAAGCGACCAAGGCGAACATCTTGAAGGAACTGAGCTGGCTGGCCAAGGCCGCTGGCCCCGATGATCTCGCCATTCTCTATATCGTTGCTTCTGGCGGACCGCTCGGCGAATCGGGAGATAGGCGCGGATACTTCGCGGTCGACTCGACCTTCAAGGGTCGCGACAACGATGCCATTTCCGCAGTCGAGATGGGGGATCTTCTCAAGGCCACGCAAAGCAATCATTTCGCATCCTTCGTCGACGTCAATTTCCGCGGCTTCGACACCGGCGGCAAATCGCTGGCCGACGCCACCCTGGGCCAAAACCCCTACCGTGAATTCCTGGGCGACGACGGCACCGAAGACCACGGCCCTGCCGCCGGCAAGGTTGTGTTCCTGGCCAATCTCGGACTTTCCCCATCCCTTGATGTCGGCGGGCAGGGCGTTTTTGGCAAGACGATCAACGAGGCGCTGGCGGGTAAGGCCGACCGAGAAGGCTATGAACCCGACGGTCTGGTTACCGTTGACGAAGTCAGCGAATACCTTGCCAAGGAACTTCCCGAGCTTTGCCGCAAGGAAGGCAAAACCAAAACCGAGAAAGAACAATTGCCGATCATCCTCGGCGGACTTTCCAGCCACTTCGTGATCAGCCATAACTTCGAAGCGCTCGAAAAATCGAAAGCCCGTCTTGCGGCGTTCGACAAGCTCCTCAAGAGCAACAAGGTGCCCGCGACCTATGCCGAGGAAGGCAATCGCCTGCTGGCGCGGATGCCCAAGCTCGAAGCTCAACGCAGCCTGCGCAAGGACTACCAAGAACTCACCGACGGCAAGGCCGACCTGGAAGCGTTCGAAAAGAAGCGCACCGAAATTCTTGACTCCACCAAGCTCGACGTGGCCGATGCCGAAGAGTTCGCCACTCAGGTGATGAAGGCCACTCGCGTCATCCGTGAGAACTATGTCAAGCCGATCAAGCAGCCCGACATGGTCAAGTGGGCGATCAACGGCCTTTACAAGCGGATCGAAGAAAAGGTTCCCCCCGTCATCGCGACGAAGATCACCAACATCGCCGGCCTTGATGAAAAGCAACTGGCGGCCTTGCTTGTGGAAGCTCGCACGGCGCTTGGCAAGCGCGAAGACCTCGACAAGAACAAGGATCTGTACATCACCTTGCAACGGATGATGTCGAATCTCGACCCTTACACCAACTACATCGATCCGGAAACCAAGGCCGCCTTCGACAAGGAAGTGCAAGGAAACTTCACCGGCATCGGCGTGCAAATCCGTAAGGACAGCGCGACCGACATGCTGCTGGTGGTGACCCCCATCAAGGGCAGCCCGGCTTACAAGGCCGGCGTTCAGGCTGGCGACATCATCACCAAAATCGTGCGCGAAGTGGACAGCGAGGGGAACGAAATGGAAACCCCCGAAGTCATTTCCACCAAGGGAATGTCGACCCAGGACGCGGTGAAAAAGATCCTCGGCAAAAGGGGAACCAAGGTCACGATCTTCATTCAGCGCGAAGGCGAATCGAACCCACGGGAAATCTCGCTCAACCGCGGTCAGGTTGAAGTGGAGAGCGTGCTTGGCTTCAAGCGCGACGGCAAGGACGATTGGGACTTCTACATCGATCCGGAATCGAAAATTGGCTACCTCCGCCTGACGAACTTCGCTCGCAACTCGTACCGCGACTTGAAGAATGCGGTCACCTCCATGAAGAACAAGGGCCTCAATGGCCTGGTCTTCGATATGCGCTTCAATCCGGGCGGCTTGCTCGACGCGGCGGTGCAAATCACCGACCTGTTTATTGACGACGGCGTGATCGTGGAAATCCGCCCTCGCCTCAAGGATTCGACCGAAATTCCGGGTAAGTCCGCTGGAAGCCTTCTCGACTTCCCGATTGCGGTGCTCGTCAACGGCGGCAGCGCCTCCGGTTCGGAAATCGTCGCAGCTGCCCTTCAGGACCATGGCCGCGCCTTCATCCTGGGCGAACGCAGCTTCGGCAAGGGCAGCGTGCAAAATATCCAGTCGTTTGGAGAAGGGGAAATCAAGTTGACGACCGCCACCTTCTGGCGGCCCAACAAGAAAAACCTCAACAAGTCCTCGACCTCGGGCAAGCCCACCGAAGACTGGGGCGTCATCCCCAACGAAACGGTCAACCTGACCGCCAAGGAACGCGAGGACTTGCAGGACCATATGCGCGAAGGGGAGATCATTAACCCCAAGGGCAAGCCGGCCAAACCCTCCGACAAGCCCAAGTTCGAGGACAAGCAACTCGAAGCCGCCCTCAAATATCTGAAAAGTCAAATCAAAATCGCGGGCAACAAGCCCAGCGGCAGTGAAAATTCTCGCAATTAACCCATAATCGGGTTCTTGCCGAAATTTCCAAAAAGGAGGGGACCAATGTCCCTCCTTTTTTATTTTGGCTCAAGTTTCTTTTGAATTTCTGACGGGATCACCGGATCATGGAATCACGATCGCAACTTGTGGTTCTACCTTTGGAGATTTCCATATGAAGGCCCGTCATTATTTAGGATTCGCCCTGCTGGCGGCCCTTCCCTGGGTCACCGGATGCACCAGCAGCCGCACCGCCACCACCTCCGCACCGCAATCGTCCAACAGCGGCGGGCTTTGCGGCGGTCAAGGCTTCTTCGCGCGCCTGTGCGGTAAGAAAGAACCGCCCAAGCAGACTCAAGGCTGCTTGCCGCAATATTCCAACGATCATCAGGGCCAAATGTACCAGGGCACGGCCATGTACATGGAAGGCCCGAGTCTCGGGATGGGATCTTCTTGCAGCACCTGCGGCACCACTGGCACGATGCTGCCCGGATCGTCGCTTCCTTGCGCGCCCGGCACACCAGGCACCCAGGGTGCCCCCGGTGTGATTGGCCAGCCCGGAACGAATGTGCAGCCGTCGCCGATCAGACCCTATGCACAACCGGCACCGGCCAATTCGACGAAGCTCTCCTCGCCACTCAATCCGCAATGACGATCGGGGCGATCGCTTCTTACTTTCCCAGCAATTCCTTGACAGCCCCGCTTAAACGCGGGGCTGTTTCGCTGCCCATGCTGTTGATCTCGCCATATTGCGCCTTGGTCCGCTTGTAGCAATAAGGGGCTTTTTCGTCCCATTGACGCTTGGGAATGATGTAGCCGATTTCATCGTTGGCCAGACCGACAATCACTTTGAACTTGCCGCTCAGCATCGGGAATAATCCCGGTTCGACGGGCGCATCGGGATAATCGGCACCCGGGTCGACCGGATCCTGGATCTTGCCTAGCACCAGCTCGGGATAGATTTCGCCAGGGATCAAAAGCAAGTCGATATCGCCCAGTTGCAGCAAACCCACTTCGGTTTTCATCCAGAGCCTTTTGGTGCCGCCGTCCGCCGGTTTGACCTCGGCGTACTGTCCCGGGCTGCTTTCCTCATAGGCCGGGCGGCCCAGCGTGCCCAGCTTCCAGCCCAGTTTGAACATGGGGTTATCCACCGGAAACATGACGACCTTGGACTTATGAACCACAGGTCCCGCATTCACCACTTCCGCTTTTTCCAGGGCGAGTAAGGCCTTTTCCCCAAGGCCCTTGCCAATGGCCTCCATCTTTTCGAACGAAGCGTCCTTGAGAACTTTCCCTTCCTTGGTTTTGACCTGAACGCCGATGGTGGTCATCAGTCCGCCAACGGTGCCGGTCAGATAAATCCCCTTGCAGCCCAGTTTCTTTTCCAGGACCGCCATCGCCGGCCCCACGAAATCGGCGGTGATTTCCGATCCTTCCGATGGCACCGTCTCGGGATGACAGTTCCAGTGGAGCAAAAAGCCATGGACCGCTCCCTTGGCTCCCGCTGTTTCTTGGGCGGCCTCATCAAAAGCCAAAACGGTCAGTTCCGGTTGGGGCAAGAACGGTTCACGCGAATCACGCAAATACTCGCCCGCATCGATCGAGGCGGCGCGCACCTTGCACGGTTTTAAGCGCGTCGCCGCCTCACGAACCACCTGGACCATCTTGGTTTTGAGCTCGGCCATATAGGTCTTGTCGACCCCCGATACGGCGAACGCCGGCCCCCACAGCCCCAGCGTATCGGGACCGTTGTGGTTATGGGTCGCATGAACGATGAGCTGATCGACCCCGGTCGCGGCGGACCGAAGCTCCAGTGTGAAATCGTAAAAAAGGCCGACAATATCGACCGAAACCATGCCGATCTTCTTGCCTTGAGCCGTCTCGATCACCATCGCCCGGGCATAAAGCGGATCATGTGCCGTTTTCGCAAGCCGATTCTGACCAAAACCGGCGATGTAGACCGGCTTGTCCCCGATTTTCGGCGTCACATCGATCTGGGCAAAGCCGACTTTGATCTCCTTGGCGTCCTCGGGCTTTCCCAGGGCGGCCACGGGGCCGCCCGCCCCACTGAGAGTATGCGCGAGGAGGACGAGGAATGATGCGGGTACCATGGAAGCCTCTACCTGGATTGCTGAAGAAGGGGTGCGCGTCAAAACCACCAGTAAAGTGTCGCCGATTTACGGTCCAGCTTTGGTCGCGCCGATCGGTCTGGTCTTGTTATGATGATATTGGCGGCATGGGGCTTCCCTAGTTCCGGGACGAAGGAGTTTTCCTTGGACTGCCCACTCACGCGTCGGCTCGTTGCTTTTTCTCGGCTGGCATTCCTCGCGGCATCTTCGTTTTGCCTTCTTCTTCTGTGCATGCTTGTCGCGGCGCAAACCGTGCAAGGCCGCGCCCTATCGCGCCATTCTGCCGCGCTATCGAATTTCCTGCCCGCGCAATTCGATCCCGCCCAGGAGTCGCTTACCCGAGCGCTCGAAAAATGGATCGTGGCGCTGGGGGATGCCGATTTCGAAACGCGGGAAACGGCATCGCGCAAGCTGACCGAGAGCGGCGAAAAAGCGATCCCCTTCCTTGAAAAGGCCAAGAAAGACCCCGATCCTGAAGTGCGCCACCGCGCCAACGAAATCCTCGAATCGTTCCGTTTTGGAATCTTGCCCAACACGCCCCCCGCCTTGCGCGCCGTCATGATCGAACTGAAGCGCCAGATCACCAAGGAAGGCAAGCGCAAGGAAATCCGCAAGTTAGTTGGGACCGGCGAAATCGGCATCAAATCTCTTGAGAGACTGGTACGCTTAAGCCGCAATGACGAGGAATCGAAAAATCTGCTCGAAGCGGTGATCGAGGAATTCCCCCTGATCGCCAGCACCTTTTTGAAAAAGGGCCATGGCCCGATGGTGCGGGATTTCCTTGAGGCCTTCGCCGGCCGCGAGGAAGAAGTGCTTCCCGACGACTATTTTCGCTTCGCCGCGGGATGGGACTGGATTCTGAGCGAACCCGCGCTTGGCCCTGCCGCCCTGGGCATGCCGGCCGATTCCCGGCCGCTTCTGAACAACCCCAAGCAACCCTTGTCACTGGCATTCGGTTTGAGAACTGCGAAGAAATATGGCGAAGCGGGCAAGGCAGTCGTGCCGCTCAAAGGTCGAGACTCCTTGCGCAAAGGGTTCTTTCTCGAATCGGGCATGTGGAAGGAAGCGATCGCCTCGCTCAACGACGGACAGTTGGACGATGACGAACCCGAGTATTTCTCGATGATGTGCACCTTACAGCACATGGCGGGTAACGAAAAAGCCTTCGATGAATGGTATGCCAAATATGCCCGCCATCGCGACGCCGGCACCACTCATGGCCCGGAAAAGATCCCGGGGAATTTGAAAATCCTCTTTCTCAACGACCGAGCCAATGAAGGGATCGCCAAGCTCAAGGAAATGCAGCCGGGGAATAGTCTCTTTCAGCTTCTGGTCGCACGCCTGGAGCTCAAAGAAGCCTTTGCGCTCGGCGGCATCGCCAAGGAAGAAGACGCCAAGGATCTTCCCCTGGATCTGGCGATTCAGCGCGCTCGAATCCTGAGCAATCTTGGCAAGAAAAAACTCGCGCGCGATCTTTTGGTGGCGCTGAAGGCCCGAGTGCCTCTGGGAAATGAAAGCCCCGACCCGATCAATGTCGCGGGCAACTACCTCGATGCTTGCCAGAACGATCCGGAATGGATGCGCCAGACCTTGATCGGTTGGCTCGAGGGCAACCATTCGCCGGATTTCAAAGCCAAGTTGTTCTTGAAAGCCACGGGTAACGATGAAGATAAAGGCGTTGGCATTGGCATGGTCCTCGCGGGAATGATCGCCTCGAAGGAAACGACGCCTGAAGAAAAAAACGATCTCATCGATCTCTTTGGCGGCAAGCTCAAAGCCGCCCAGGCAGGAGCGCGCCTCGATTCGGTCTTGAAAGCCCTCAACGGCACCGATCTCAAAAAGCTGCCCCCCACGCGCCGGGGCGCTGCCTATTTGCAACTGGCCAAGGTCGCTCACTTTTACAAACTTGCCAAATGGAGGCATGACATTCTGGCCAGTCAAACCGACCCCGATTGCCGACTCGAGTTGGTCGACCATTTCCTTGAGGAAAACCTGGTCAAACCGGCCAGGGAGATCATCGATGCCCTGCTGGCAGCCAACCCGCAAGCGGCGAAAAACTGGTTCGCGCTGGCCAAAGCCGACCTCAAGGAGCAGTCGGCCCAGTTCCCCAAAAACATGGCGATCGCCCTGCTTTGCGGGGCCAACGAAATCGACACGCTGACCGATCAGGTCGGCGCATTCCTTGAGGCCGATGAAAAACGGTTCGGCTATCTTTTGCCCCAGTTCGCCATCGCGACCTCGATTCCGGGAACGTACGGAAACGGCAAGGCCTACCGCTTGGCTTCCAAGGTATTCAGCCAGCGCAAGCAATACGAGGCCGCGGCCCACGCGCTGTTGCAATCCCAGCTTCGCGCCGCCGACCCGAACATCTACTTTGTGACGGTCACCGCCAACATCGGAGCGCCGGTCAACCATCACCGGCAAATGCTGCTCGCCGCCTTGAAAAAAGGAGATGATGAAGTCGTCAAAAAGACCTCGGAAAAAATCTTGCAGTATTTGCCCTACGATGTCGATTTACCGATCGCGCTGAGCGAACACGGAAAATCACCGGCGGCCAAAGCGCTTTTGGAAAAGTACTATGTCCAGGCGCGAAATCACCACCGATTGCTCCTACAAACCTATCCCGATAGCGGATGGCTTCGCAACGGCATCGCCTGGATGATGGCCTGTTGCGAGCGCGACCTTCCCGAGGCGGTGGCCCATGCCAAGAAGGCGACTGAAGTCGAGCCGACGCGGGCCGGCTACTGGGACACTTATGGCGAAACGCTCTTTCAAAATGGCCAGACCACCGAGGCCATTGACGCGATCACCAAGGCGATCGAACTGAACGCTCAGAAGACTTATTATCAGCGGCAAAAAAAGCGGTTTGAAAAAGGGGACAAGACGGCGCCTCGTCCTGACGAAGACGAGGGCGATTGATTTTCTTGTTGACGCCACGGCGCCTCGTCCCGACGAAGACGAGGGCAATTGATGTTTTGTTGACGCCCGGTTTCGCGGGGGCTTATTCGACTCGCAGGCGCACAAACGACGGAAACCGGGGCACGCCCGCGTCGCTGAGTTCCTGGTAACGAAAGGTAATTTTGGAGCCGATCGGCGGCGGCGAGGCGCGCTGCTTATCGGAAAACCCGGTTCCCACCGAAAACTCGACCCCGCTTGGCAGTCGCACATTCACGGCGCCCATTTTCCCCTTGTGCTTGCCCTTTCCAGCGAGGTGGCCCACGACAATCGCGTCGTCGTCATGGAACCGTTTGACCTTTAAAAGCGTCGAGGAACGGCCTTTTTCATAGCGCGAGCCGGGCTGGCGCAGCATCAGCCCCTCCCCTTGCAGCGCTTCGATTTTGTCCATTTCTTGTTGAATATGATCGAGCCCGCGGCAGACCTGGTTTTCCAAGACTGCACAGAACGGCAGTGGCTTGCTTTTAAGCGCCTCGGTCAAGTGGCCCAGCCGATCCTCGAAGGGGCCGTTGGCGGCAGGGGCGTCGAAGACCATGTAGCGAAGGGAACGCCAGTGTTCGCTTTGATCCTGGCGGCGCACGATGCTCACGGTGCGGGAAAATTCCCGGCGGCCAAGCCAGAGCTCACCATCGAGGGGCCAGTCGGGCAAGCCTTCCGTGAACCAGGCCGGGGCGAGGAAGGAATTCCCCTGACGGGAGAGGAATCGTTTGCCATCCCAGTAGGCGCGCACGCCGTCGAGCTTTTCGCTCATCCACCAGCCGCTGAGATCCAGGCAATTATCCCAGGATTCGGCAAGCAAAATGGGCGGCCCCAGTTTGGCTTCTTGCTCCGGATCGATCGCGGCCTCCACGGCGCTCAAGCCAGAGGAAACGGCGTTCAAGCCAAGCCGCTCGTTTTCAGCCGCCTCGCCGCGGACTTTCTTGAGGTGTTTGCAAGTCCTTTTTTCCAGACCGCTTGACTGATTGCGCCAGGCCGGACAGGAGCAGGAGTAAACCCCGCCGACATTTTTGAGCAGGTAGGGTTTCGAACCGGAGCCTTGAACTTCCAGCGTTTCACCATCGGCAATGTCGGCCATTCCTGATCACTCCTGAGTTCTTTTGGGCGCGCTTGAATCAGAAATCCGAAAAGCCTCGCCAAGCGCCCAACCGGCTTCACTTTGCGACCTGTGATACCAAGGTCCGGTTTAGGAAGTGGCCGCCCGATGAAGTGATCCTACCAGCAGCGGGGTCGCCTTCCGAGCATTTTTTGGTATTTTTCAAAAGCGCTTTTCGAGAGCGAAATTTGAAGAAAATAGAGGAACAGCAGAGGCAACTCAGTCAGGTCCCAGACCTAGAACCGCATCCTCTTCGCCATCATCTTATAGGCCCGGCTGATCCTATCCTTTGCGATGAGCCACGGAAGTGTGAATGAACTCGTTCGCTTGCTCGATCAATCGATTCGTGCGGTTCTCGCATAAAGCAAACGATCGATCAGCCAAGCCACAATCACCGTGGTGGCCACGCCGGCGGGTGCGAACCAGGGCCAGGCAAGCCATGGCTCTTTCTGCACCCATTTGATCCATAGGCATCCCGTGACCAGAAAGCCGACGAGCATTCCGCAAAGCGCCGCACGCGAGTGCACAGGCCGCTTGAAGGTTCCCAGAAGAAAGAGCCCCAGGATCAGTCCGGTGGTCACCGCGGCAATGGAAAGCACCTGATTGACCACGGCCCGTTCGCCAATCATGGGCACGACCAACAACGCGACGCTTATTTTGGCAACTCCCCAAAAAGTGGTCATTCCCTTGGAAAGCGCCAGATAAAACGCCTCACTGTGGTGGGGCCGCAGGGGCCTGTAAAAATCGGCGACAAAGGCGCTCGCGGCACTATTGAGCGACGAAGAGAAAGAGGCCATGGCCGAAGCGAGCACGGCGGCAGTGACCAGGCCCACCATTCCGGTCGGCAAGTGTTTGAGGATAAACCAGCCAAAGACTTCATCGTTTCCCGTGCCTGAAGGAATCTGCAACACATCGGCCTTCACCAGCGCCGAGAGTCCCAGGCCAATCGCCAGGAATAGGCAGAACTGCAAAAAAACCAGGAAACCGCTGAGCACCAGGGCCGTGCGCGCATGGCCGAGCGACTTGGCGCAGAGATAGCGCTGAACCATGTTCTGATCGGCGCCATGACTGGCCATCGTGATGAAGCAGCCGCCGATCAACCCGGTCCACAGGGTGAAGTCGGCCGTCGGGGAAGTGCTGAGATCGAACCACTTCAACTTCCCCGCCTCTTGATTGACCTGGAAAAACTCCTGAAAGCCACCCGGCAAAAGACTCACAATGAAACCGCCCGCAATGATCGCGCCGCTGAGGTAGATGGCAAACTGAATTAGGTCGGTCCAGATCACCGCTTCAATGCCCCCCAGATAGGTGTAAATGAGCGTGATGACCCCTAAAGCCAGAATCGAGACGCGAATATCCCAGCCGGTGAATTGCTGGATCAAGAGCGCGGTCAGGCACAGGCGCAGTCCATCGACAAAGGTGCGAGTCACCATGAACAGGCCTGAGGCAGTGCGCTGCACGGCCGGGTTGAATCTCTCTTTTAAAACCTGATAAGCAGAAAACAGCTCGCCATTCAAGTACTGAGGCAGAAGCAGCCAGGCGATGAATATGCGGCCGATGACATAACCAAGCGCGAGCTGCAAGAATGTGAGATTCCCGGGCGCAATGCTGCGCTCGGAATTGCCCGGGTTGAAGGCGACGCCGGGAATGCTCAGAAAGGTTACGGTGCTCGTTTCGGTCGCGACGATCGAGATTAGAACCAGCCACCAGGGGATGGCCCGATCCCCGACAAAATAGGTGCGCGTGTCTTTCTGCCGGCCGGTGAACCAGGCGCCGAGCAGGGTCGTGGCGACGATGTAGACGAGGACGATCGTCAGATCGAGGGCCGAAAGCGTTTGCGCGGCGAAAATCAAAGGAGCACTCCGGCGATCGCCGCATTGAGGAGCGTTGCGACAAAGCCCACAAACAGCGCCCGGCCCCCCAGACGCGCCAGATCCTTACGCCGGTTGGGGGCCATCGAGCCGATCCCCCCCAACTGGATGCCCACCGAAGCGAAGTTGGCGAAGCCGGTCAGGGCGAAGGCGGTCAGTTGATAGGATCGCTCGCTCATGAATTCAGGAATCTTCTTCCAATCCTTCATTTGCAGATAGGCAAAGTGTTCATTGATGGCGAGCTTCGAACCAAGCAGGCTGCCGACCTTATGCACATCGTTCGATTCGATTCCCATCAAGAATGCGGCGGGAGAAAAGCACCAGCCGAACACGGTTCCCAGCGACAGGTTATCCGGCCAGGAGCTGAGCCAAAGTGCGGGAACCTTGAGTAAGAGCAGGGTCGGCTTGATCCCCGAGAGCAACGCATCCGCCATGGCGACAAAGGCGGTAAACACAATGAGCATGGCGCCGATATTGAGCGCGAGTTTCAAGCCGTCGCTCGTGCCTGAAGCGATCGCATCGATCGAGTTGACGAAGTCCGCTTTTTGCAGGGGGGCATTCACGGTGCCGGAAGTTTCGGGCGTGATCGTTTCGGGGAAAAAGAGCTTGGACAAATAGAGACTGCAAGGACAGGCCATGACGCAAGTGGTGAGGACCGCGACGGGGTCGGCGCCGTAGTTGATGTAGACCACCATCATGCCGCCCGAAATATGAGCCATGCCGCTGGCCATCAAAACAAATAACTCGGAGTTGGTCATGCGCGGGACGTAGGGTTTGACGATCAAGGGCGCTTCGGTCTGGCCCATGAACACATTGGCCGAAACGGATAGCGTTTCGGCGCCGCTCGTCCCCATCAAGTGAACCATGATGCGCGAAAGGAACCGAATGCAGTGCTGCAAAATCCCCCAGTAAAACAACAGTGAAAAAAATGCCGAGATAAACAGAATCGGGGGCAATGCCACGAAGGCGAATTGAAAGGCGTAACCCGTCGGAAACAAGACGGACCAGGTTCCCCCCTTGTCGCCGGGACGGGCATCGGAGAGGTTACCAAAGACAAACTTGGCGCCTTCGTCGGAAAAGCCGATGAACTTCCTCACCAGGCCGCCCACCGCTTCGAATCCGCTATGGACGATGGGAACCTTCAGAATCAAGATCGCCAGAACCAGTTGCAATGCCACACCCCAAAGGATGGTCCGGTAGGGCACAATCCTGAGATTCACGGAAAAGGCGGCCACCAACCCAAAGAAAAAAAACACTCCCGCGAGCGCCTGACCGCGCAAACCAATCCAAGATTGGCTCAGGAAAGCCAGTCCTGCCACGCAAACGATCGCCGTCAAAATCACGAGGCGCCAGCTAAGCGGAGTGAGGGGCAATTGCGCCAGGCGGTCGCCTTCGACCACCGGCGGCCGGTCCAGGGGCGACATGATCGAACTGTTGGCGTCGGCGATGACCGGTTCGGAAGGACGAGGGATCACCAAAGCACTCCAGAGGTTCTTGGCTTGTGAAAACGTCCCGGGCCGAAGATGGGGACTTCTTCTACGGAATCGTTCCGGGAGGATCGCTCCGAATCAGTTACCCGGTCGGCAAACCGTGAAGACGGTTACGATCCTCCCCTGGCAAGATCGACTATGTCAAGGAATTCCAGATCTCCTTGCATGCCGTTTTGCAATCGTTCGAACTGCCCGTCAACTTGTAGTAGTTACGTAGTTGGTGGTAGGGGACGATCTTCCCAAGGCGTTGTTTTTTCTGCTCGGCGCCAAGCCTGGCCACAAACTCTTCGAAGGTCTCGCCTGGCTCGGGATCGAAGCCGGCGTCGTGCGCCCAGGCGAGTAGCGCCTCGGAAGTCATATCCACAAGTTGCTCATCGTTCATGTGGGCCGCTTCGCCCGTATCGAACGGATTTTCAAATTGCAAAAATCGGGTGCGATTACCGCTCCAGACCGGTTCGGGTTCGTCTGGACCTACCTTGCCTGCCTTGGCCGGCTTGTCTTCGCCACGGAACAAGCCAAAGAACCAATCGAGCCAATCTTGCAACCAACTGGGGTGCAGCGCGAAGGCACGGCCGAAAAAGATAAAGAGCGCGATGGCCACCGGCAACATCGCGCACCACATGATCACGCGCATGATGTACGAAAGTTTTTGCTGAAGCTCACTGGGGCCCTGCGGTGGATCCTGTTGCCCCTCCTTGGCTTGTTTACCCTCTTTCGGCGCTCCCTCTTTTTGATTCGGGTCGGCCTTCTGCCCCTTCTCGTCCGCCTTGTCGTTCTTTTTCCCTTGAGGCGGATCGTTGCCCTTTTCGTTCTTTTTCGCCTTGGCCTGGTTATTGCCCTTCTCCTTGCCCCCAGCCTCGTCCTTCTTTTGCCCGCCCTTGCCTTCCTTGCCGTCTACCGCCTTTTTCCCCTCTTTATTATCCACTTTCTGAAACTTGCCGACCTCCTTGTCCCCCTTGCCCTTGGCCCCCTCGGCCCGGGCCAGATCGGTGCCCCCTTGATGGGCATCCTTGTTGGGCAGGAACTTCCCCAAAAAATTCCCCGAATCGGGATGGGGGAACAGAAGGGACACGCCCACGACCGCGGCGATGAGCAAGGCCCCCAGGCTCAACCAGCCCAGGGCCATTCCCGAAGGCATCTCGATGCCGCGCCGCGTCAGGTATATCCGCAGGGAAAGGAAGAAAGTCGTCATGAGCAAGCCAAGTGCCGAGCCCATGAACCAGCCCGCGAGATACAAAGTCCCGACCCGGCGCGCCGTTTCTTCTGGCGGGATCAGCGCTTGACCAAAGGCGAAGAAGGGTAAGCAAAACACGGCAAACATGACAACCCAGGCCCCCGGCCGGCGCTGCTTGGGTAAGTCATACTTGGTCGCAACCTCAATTTCCTCTCCCTTTTTCTGGGCCCTTTTGCGCGCCCGCACCGCGGCATCTTCTTCCAAAACCTCAGGCGGGGTGTCGGCCAGGCCGTTGGAATCGAGGCGCGACTTGTCGTCGATGTCGGTGACATCGAAGGTGATCTTCCAGGCCAGGTACCAGGCGATCGCCAGGAAGGGCCCCGACAAGATCAGGCGCAACATTTTATTGCTTTCGCCCATTTCCTTGGGCAAGCCGGGAATGCCCGGTCCAGGCATGATCCCCGAAATGTAAAACCAGACCGCCACGGTCAAAATGAGGCTGTACATCGGCGCCTTGAATCGGCTTTCAAAACCTCCGGCCATCGAAATGCGCGCCGTCAACACCATGCCGAAGATGTACCAAAAAAGGTAGTAGTTCCAGGGAGCGTTGCCGTCGTCCGCGCCAAAAAAGATATTGGTGAGGAAAAACAAAAAGGCCATGATCATCCCCATCACCAGCGCGGGCGACAAGGCAATCACGAACCAGTCGATCGGTCCTTGGCGCAGTCGGGCACTCACGATCGATTCTTCCTCCTTCCTCTTCTCATTCTTCGCTCAAACCTCTCGCTTCACCACCCCTGCAATGCATAAGGGGCTGACCGATCGACCTGACTGAGGCACATGTCGGGAATGTCGTTTTCGGATTTAACCAGTTTGAACTCCAGAATCGTCTGGGCCACCAGGTTGGTCAGCGAGCGTTCCTTCTCTCCCTCATCAAGTGTGGTGAGGATGACGGAGACCGCCTTTCCTTTGCGCTTGATGTCCCCGAGCACCTGGGCCAGTTGCTTGGTGACCGTGGGGACGATCGCCACCAAAGTCGAGTCGGCCGGGATCATCCAGCCATATTCGCTCAAGATGTCTTGAAGCGTCGGCCCCTTGGAGAGTTCCACGCAGGCAAGCATTTCGCGAATGCGCGGAAACTGCTCATCGCCACGCAAGGTCGGCACCCGCACAAAATCGAGACCCTCGATCGGACCTTTTTGATTTTGGCGCACCGCCTGACGCAGAGTCTTGGGTTCTAACTCATAGCCGAGCATTTTCACCCGTTCGGCGCCGTGGGTGGCGTTGGCCAGAAAGCCCACTTGCTGGCGGATCTGGCACACCGCCAACGCCATCGAAGCGGCACAGGTGACGGCCAGATCACTCAAAAACGGTTCGGAAGTTTCCGGATAACTGTTCTTGTGGAAGTCGAGCACGATCGTCGCCCCGGCAAGAACCGAAGGCTCGACGATTTTGGTTTGCAGCACGCCTGCGCGAGCGCTGGCCTTCCAGTGGATGCGGTTGAGCGGATCGCCCGCGCGGTATTCGCGCACTCCGGCAATGCGCGTCGGATCTTCGAAGAGCTTGTGAGCCAGTTTGATTTCCCCAACCGGCCGGCGCGAGGCGATTTCATAGCCGCGCAGTGAAAACGCCTTGGGCATGACCATGACAAAACCGGGAGGCGCTTCAATGGCGAAACGGCGATGGAAACCGAAGATGTCGCCGCTTTCGATCACCATCGGGCCGACCTGGTAAAATCCGCGACGCTTGCATTCGAGCGAATAGGAGAGTTTCACGGTGCTCGCCGGGCGCAGCATGGCCAGGCGCAAGCGTTTGCCCCGAATCTTGAAGATGGGCCCGGCGGGGTTGTTCCAGCCTTCTGGCAGGAGATCTTCGATCAAGACCCAGGGAATGAACGAGGCGCCCTTGTTGGTCAAGGTCACCTTCATATCGAGCGTTTCGCCGATCTCCACGGTCTGGTTGGTCCAGTTTCGTTTGCCGCGCACCACCCCCTTGGTGCGCACCGACATCAACCAGCTCACGCTCAGCGTCAGGATCAGGCCGTAGACGATCACCGCCATGAGCGAGGAGCCCAGGGCAAAGGAAAGTCCAAGCAAGATGAGCGCGGCGATCCACCAGATCAACGAGGAGCCCTCGAAAAAGGGATCAAAAAACCATGGGACTTACGGGAAGCATGGGAGTCATGAAAAGGCTCTGCGCAGGTGGATCAATCGGCGAAATGATCCTTGCCCCGCGAAACGTTTTCCAAGATCGGCACCTTCACATCGGACACGACTTCTTGCAACAGCGAGGCGACCGAGACCTTGCGCATGCGGCTTTCGGGACGCAAGATGACGCGGTGGCCAAGCACCGGTTGCACCATCTTCTTGACATCGTCGGGTGTGACAAACGGGCGGCCTTCGATTGCGGCCAGCGCCTGCGCCGTCTTCATCAGGGCGAGCGAGGCGCGCGGACTGCCGCCAAGCGCGACCTCTTCGTGCTCGCGTGTTCCCTGGACGATTTCAACAATGTACTTGCGCACCTTTGGATCGACATGGATCTCCTTGACGCAGTCCTGGCAGGCGATCCATTCCTGGGCACTGACGACCGGAGCGATTTCATCGATCGGGTGAGTTCTCTGTAGCCTGCCAAGCAGCTTGATTTCTTCCTCAGGCGCGGGATACCCCAGGCTCAAGCGGATCAAGAACCGGTCAAGCTGCGCCTCGGGCAGGGGAAAGGTCCCCTCGTGGTCGACCGGGTTTTGCGTGGCGATCACGAGGAAAGGGGGCTTGAGCGCGTAGGTCTGGCCGTCGACGGAAACCTTGCGTTCGGCCATCGCCTCGAGCAAGGCCGCCTGGGCGCGCGGCGTGGCGCGGTTGATTTCGTCGGCAAGAAACGTCTGGGAGAAAACCGGTCCTGGTCGAAACTCGAATTCGGCGGTCTTCTGATTGAAGACGCTGACACCTGTGATGTCACCTGGCAAAAGATCGGGGGTACATTGCACTCGCTTGAAGGCGGCGTTGATACTTTTGGCCACGGCGCGCGCGAGCATGGTCTTGGCAACGCCCGGCACATCTTCAAGAAGAACATGCCCCTCGGCCAGGTAGGAAACAAGCACGAGCTGAAGCTGGTTGCGCTTGCCCAGGATCACCTTTTCCAGGTTGGCAATCACCTTGGCAACCACCGCCTTGACTTCCTTGGCTGCTTCCACCGGGTCCTTCTTCATGAAATCGCACGCTCCGAGCTAAGAGAAAACCAAAGTGGGGATCCTGAAAACAAAGGAAAAGCCTAGAGAAACAACGGACCTAAAGCCGGCCCAAAGGGCCCAAAAACGGATCAGGGGACATAACGGACATCGTCAAAACGGATATACAGGGGGGCCCGAAGGGCCAAAAAAAATAAACCCCGGCCGAGATGGCCGGGGTTTATGCTAGGCGGGTTGGGCGGGGCAATCAAAACTGATCGAGCCAGAAATGGAAGCCGGAGTGATGGCGCATGGGCTGCAGGGCTTCATAGCGCCAGTGCATGGCTTGGTAGGGAGGCCAGGCCATGTAAGCGGGCGGCTTTTGGTAAGGCTGGCCGGGCTTTTCGGGCCATTTCGGGCTGTTGGCCGGATAATAGTTGTGGGGAAAGTAGTAATAGGGGTAGTAAAACATCCTGGGGAGATAGGGGTCAGGACCAGTGGGGTTCTGAGCCGAAGCCTTTTGATCGCCAGCGGCGAACACCAGGAATACGATCGCCAATCCTAACAAGCGAATGACCATAGTCGTGCACCTCCTTGTCTTCCGGAACGGGGGCCATCCTTCCCGAAGCTTAACCCCAGTTGGCGCCAGGGGGGGATGACCCCCACGGTTTCGTTCTCTTTTTTCGGTCCAAGGCTAATGAGCCTGACGAAAACGCCTCTTTTGGCGAAGGTTCGTCTTTCGCCGGACTCGCAAGGTCCCGGCAAGGAAATTGATGATGGATTCTCTCAAGATTTACGAAGATCCGCTGAGTACCCGGTACGCCACGCGTGAAATGGCGGCACTCTGGAGCGCGCAAAAACGGATCGGAATTTGGCGGCGGCTCTGGGTGGCGCTTGCCGAAGCGCAGATGGAATTGGGTCTGAAAACGGCCGATGGCGCCACGCCCCGCATTCGCCCCGGACAGATCGAAGCGTTGCGCGCCAAGGTGGACGAGATCGACTTCGATGCGGCGGAAACGTACGAGCGCAAGTTCCGCCACGATGTCATGGCGCACATCCACGCCTTTGGCGATGTCGTGCCCGAAGCCAAGGAGATCATCCACTTGGGTGCGACGAGCTGCTTTGTCACCGACAACGCCGAAGTCATTCTGATGCGCTCGGGGATGAAGCTTATCTGCTCGCAGCTTGCCTCGGTGCTGCGTGCTCTGGCCGATTTCGCGGTCGCGCACAAAGACCGGATTTGTCTAGGCTTCACGCATTTTCAACCGGCGCAACTGACCACCATTGGCAAGCGCGCCTGCCTTTGGGCCCAGGATTTCTTGATCGACCTGGTCGATCTGGAACATCGGCTGAGCGAATTGCGCTTCCGCGGCACGAAGGGCACGACCGGTACCCAGGCCAGCTTCATGGCGCTTTTTGATGGCAACCATGAAAAGGTGGTTGCGCTCGACCGCCTCGTCGCCAAGAAGATGGGGTTCGACCAGATTTGGCCGGTGACGGGTCAGACTTATCCGCGCAAGATGGATTCGCAGATCCTCGCGGCCCTGGGAGGCATTTGCGAGTCGGCGCACCGCTTTGGCAATGACTTAAGGCTTTTGAGCCACCGCCAGGAGCTCGACGAGCCTTTCGAAGACAGTCAGATCGGTTCTTCCGCCATGCCTTACAAACGCAATCCGATGCGCGCCGAACGGATGTGCGGGCTGGCACGGTATGGGATGAACCTGCCAGGCAATGCCGCCCAGACGGCCGCGGTGCAGTGGCTGGAACGCACGCTGGATGACAGCGTCAATCGGCGCCTCAGCATTCCCCAGGCGTTTTTGACTGCGGATTCGGTATTGAAGCTCGCGCTCAACATTGCGCGTGGCATGAAGCCCAACCCCGAAGTGATCCAGCGGGAAGTCGACCGGATCATGCCTTATATGCTCACCGAGAATTTGATGATGGCTGCGGTGGCCCAGGGAGGGGACCGCCAGGAACTCCATGAGATGATTCGCGTGCATAGTCACGCCGTGACGGCGGCGCTCAAGGGTGGCGCACCCAAAAACGACCTGTTGGAACGCCTGGGGAGCGAAAAAGCGTTCCAGGGAATCGATTTTCAGGCGATCCGCGAAAAAAGTTATTTGGCTGGTCGCGCCCCGGAACAGGTGATCGATTTCCTCAAGGAGGAACTCGAGCCAAAAATCCTTAAGTACCAGAAGAATTGGGCACTTGAGGCGACCGTCGAACGCTGATTTTCACAACAAAACGACCTGGTGGAAGCGGCGTTGATCTCGAAATGGCCTTTAGGTATGCTCCCGCCCAAAGTCCGTTCTGCTTGAGACCCCGACCAAGAGACCCCGGCATGGATGCCGTTACCTCCCGACTAGGGCAAGTGATTGCCCGAATCTCTCTTTTTTGCTCCCACTTTCCTAAAGCGATCGTCTTCATTTATTTGCTGTTCGCGGGCGCCTCGGTCTACCTGGCGACGACGCAACTGCAATTTCGCGTGCATCGAGACGACATGATCCGGGAGAATCACCCGGTCCAGGTCGCCTGGAAGAATTATCTGGCTTTGAATGGGCCCGATGACGACTTAGTTGCGGTCCTTGAAGGTTCGACGCCTGAGCGCATGGAAAAAGCGCTCGACCGGATTGCCGAGGAGTTTCGCGCCCGCCCCGACCGCTTTGACCGCGTGCTGGAAAAGGTCGACCCCTCCTCGATCGCGGACAAGGCGCTGCAACTCTTGCCGCCGGACAAGCTTGAGCAGATCGAGATTGTCCTCAAGGAGATGAAGCCGCTCCTGGACCTGCCCTTTGGCTGGAACTTGTTCACCTTGCAAAGCCTCATGATTGAGGCCAAGACCAAGCTTCGCAACATCACGATTGGCCGCAAGGTGGCCGCCGGAGACCAGCGCTTTCTCGACGGATTCAAGGGAATTCTCGACGCCTCGATGACTTATCTGGGGAGCCCGGGAACCTACCAGAGCCCCTGGAACTCCTTGCGGCCCGAAGGGTTTGAAGCCCAGTTGAGCCTCGATCATCCGACCTACTTCTTCAACAAGGATCGCTCACTCGCCTTCATGTCGGTGCGGCCCAAACCCTCGGCCGACAATCCGATGGCCCCCTACCTTGCCGGAGTACTCGATGCCAAACACGTCCTGGATCAGATCCGTCACGAATTCCCCGATCTGAAGATCGGCCTGACAGGTTTGCCCGCATTGGAATGCGATGAGATGGAGGCCTCCAAGGTCGACACCAACCGCGCTTCCTGGCTGGCCCTGGGCCTGGTGTTTGGCCTTTACCTCGTGGTGTTTCGCGGCTTTCGCATTCCCCTTTTGACCGTGGTTCCGCTGGTCACCGGCACGGTCTTGGCTCTTGGCCTGACCACGGTAGCAATCGGCCATTTGAATCTCCTTTCCGCCACCTTCGCCCTCATGTTGATCGGGGTGGGAGATTACGGCATCCTCTGGATTAGCCGGTACGATCAGGAAAAAGCCCAGGGACAAAGCGATGCCCATGCGACCCGGCGCACCGCCGCCACGATGGGCACGGCGATCGCATTCGCCTCGCTGACCATGGCGATCGCCTTTGGCGCCACGAGCTTCGCCGAATTTCAGGCCGTCGCCGAATTGGGTTTCATCGCCGGCAGCGGCACGCTGCTTTGCGGCCTGACAAGCATCACCCTGTTGCCTGCGTTGTTGGTCTGGTTTGGCCCTGCCGAACCGGCGCAATCTTCGATTGAGCGCGATCTGGTGCGATTTCCCCGGCCTGAACCCCGGATTCCGATGTTGCCACGGGCTTTTTTGCCTCCGCTGGCGTTCGGCATTTGCGCGCTCGTTCCCCTGCTCTTCTGGTTGCGTTACGACAGCAACTTGCTCCACATGCAGTCCGCCAGCCTCGAGTCGGTTCACTGGCAAAACCGCCTACTTGAGAAATGCCCCCAGGCAAGCTGGCACGCGGTGGTCGTCGTGAACAATCGCAAGGACGCCGTCGAGCTGGCGGAAAAGCTCAAGGCACTTGGCGAAGTTTCCTCGGTGGCCGAAACCGCTTCACTGGCGCCAATCGATCAGGCCGCAACCCTCGCGTCGATCAAACGCATTGGCACCGAACTGGAAAAACTGCCCAAATTAGGGCAGCCGCTACCGATCACGGCCAATCCGCCCAAATCCCTCGCCCGAGAAGTTGCCGTCTTTTTGACCTGGCTTGGAACCGAACAGACCAACCCTCGGCGCACCCGGGATTTCGACGACATTGAGGTGCGCCTGCGCAAACTCGATTGGATCTTGAATCATTCCGGAGCCAATCTTGCCGCTCACTTGGCCGATTTCGATCGGCGCATCGTGCTCGATCTTCTCGAAAAGCTTCATCAGTTGAAGCGGATGTGCTCGCTGGAACCGATTCAGAGCGAAGACTGGCCCGCCAATTTGCGGGAGCGCTTCGAGGCCGGAAACCATTTCATTCTGCGCGTATTTCCCGCCTTCGACACCTGGGATTTTGAGGGGTTGCGCCAATTCACCGATGCCGTGGCCCGGGTCGCTCCGAGCGCCACCGGCAAACCGTTCACGACCCGCTTGGGCCTCGAACAGATGCGCGATAGTTTCGTCCAGGCCGCCTGGTACGCCTTCCTTGCCATCCTCGTAGTCGTGTTGCTGGAACTGCGTTCGCTGCTTCATGCAATTTTGGCGCTCATCCCGCTGGTGTGCGGTCTGATCGCGGCGCTGGGGGCGCTCGTACTCCTCGGTGTCAGTTTGAACCCGGCGAACATGATCGGTTTGCCTCTGCTCGTGGGCATTGGCGTCGACAACGGCTTGCACCTGGTACACGATTTCCGCGGGCGCTCGGGTCCCTACCGGATCGACTTCGCGGTCTTCCGGGGCATCGCGATCGCCTCGGCGACGACGGCCCTGGGTTTTGGATGCCTGCTCATCTCCTCGCATCAGGGGCTCTCAAGCCTGGGACTGCTTCTGTTCAGCGGCGTGGTCGCCTGCAGCACCTGCGCGCTGCTCATCCTTCCCGCGCTGTTCCAAAGAATTCGCGAGTTCACTCCCAAGACCAAGCAAACGATCAGCGATGCACCGAAACTGTCACGGGCCGCTTAGGCGACTTGAGATTGGGATTTGGCAAAAAGCGCCTGAACTCCATTGGGTCATGACGAATACCGCGCGGGGGCGGATGCCGTTCAGTCTGTCTTGACGAATTCGGCGCCCATGCGGCCGGCGATTCTCAAGCGGATGCCGCCAGGCACGCGGGATAAGGTGATTTCCGCGTCGCCCAGCACCGGATCGAAAAGGAAAAACTGTCCGGCATCGATCCGGACGACCGGATATTTCTGCCCGCGAAATTCCAGGCTTGCCTGGTCGTTTGCGACCAGGAAGCGCACGCGGCCATAGGCCGCATTGTAATAGTCTCCGGGCCATTGCTTGGACGATTCGGCGCCTTTCCAGGCCCGGGCCGCCCGCGCCACCCGCTCCTGGACCTCTTTTTTCTCACGGTCTTCTCGAACCTTTTTCTTGAGCATCCGGCCGGTCCAATCGACACGAGGCGCTTGCAGAATCAGATCGAGCGCCTTGCAGGCCAGGGCGTGGCACATGGGCGTGCGGTCCAGGTTGGCAAAAACCACGACCCCAACCTGGCGGTCGGGAATGAGCAGGATGAAGGCCCGGTAGCCGTCCATGACGCCACCATGGGCCAATGCGTTATCCCCCCGGTATTTCAAAGTCACCCAGCCGAGTCCGTAGCCCAGTTGGGCGAATTCGGGTTGAAACTCCCGATCCTGGATCCCATCGGGTTGCATGATCCTCGTCGCATGAGTTTCCAAAATCTGCTTGATTTCGCGAGGTTCTGGACCCTTGGCGAGTTTCTGGCCCAGGTGCAGGCGCAGCCAGGGCTCCCAGGCCTTGAGCGGCAGGCAAAGGCCGGCGCAGGGATCTTCATTGCGGCAAAGCCAGGCCTCTTTCCACGAAGCCGGTTGCGAGGCGTCATCGAGCCGGTGAGGAAGCGCGCGCTCTGGAGACGCGTGGAACTCCTGGGCGGTGAACGACTCTCCCGTCATGGCCAGGGGCTGCAGAAGCTCCTTGCGCACCAGCTCGCTCCACTTTTGGCCCGTTTTATTTTCAAGCGCGAGTCCAAGCGAACGCACCATGAGATTTTGGTACTGGTAGTGCGTTCCGGGCCGCCAAACGGCCGGCAAGCTAAGCAGCCGCTTCACCCCCTCGCGGATGGGTTGATCCTGCCGGTAGAAAAGCAGATCGTGGGAAGGGTAGCCGGACGTGTGCGAACCAAGATGCCAGAGTTTCAGGGCCGCGCCGGGATCGGAGTCCAACGATTCGGGAAAGTCCGCGAAATATTGGTGAACCGGATCATCCCAGGACCATTGACCTCTGGCCACCGCAATCGCCGCCAGTGCCGTCGTGAAGGCCTTGGTCAACGATCCGTTGGGAAATACCGTGTTGTCACCGACTGGTTCTTTTCCCTCCAGAGACCGTACACCGGTGACAAAACAGGTCTGGGTCGCGCCGGGATAAACCGCCACCATGCCCGCCCCCGGCACGTTCCAGGTCTTCGCCTCGGCCTCAAGCAGGGCCTGAAGCTCGGAAGCCGCGAGGGGAGGCGATGAGTTCGCGTCTTGCGGGGAAAAGGCGGGAGCCGGGGGGGAAATAACCCCCTGTGTCAAAACAATCCCCAGGCAAAACACAAAAAGCATGGGAACACTCAAACGAGGGCGGTGGGCTGGAGGATCTCTTCGATGCGCAGAACTTCGCGCCGGTAAGCAGGGTCGTCGAGCACCGCTTGTTGAGGGATCTCGCGCGGATCGATGTCGATCTCGTGGAAGCTTTTGCACCCGGCCCATTGCGGCAGGTCTTTGACCCAGAGAATGGGCAAGGTGCGGTAGACGCGCACTGTGTGCAAAAAGATGCCGGGCTGACGGTAGTTGAATCGGGTCGTGACGACTTCGTCGCTGTAGGGGCTGATGGCGGCATAGCGAAGCGCGGTGTCGAGGCGCTGGATCTGGTAACTACCCGTGACGCGGCAAAAGGCGGGAATGGGCACCTCGCCTGAACGCTTGAGCGCTTCGGATTCAAAGGGCTGGGCGGGCATCGGCCAGCCCTCCCTGAGACTGGCGCGCTGTTCGTGAAAATGGGTCGGATGGAGCCAAAATCCGCCGTCCGCACTTGCGAAAAAGCCGGGCTGGTCGGCCAGCCCTCCTTTACGAAACAGCGCAATCAGTTTCCCCTCGGTCAAAAAACCGCAGATCGAAGCCCATTCCTTGAGTGCTTGAGAACTCATGACACCTTCCTTGATCCCGATCGGTTTTCTTCCATCTCGGGTTTTGGGGTTCTTTGCAGCAGGCGTTCGACCGCCACCGCCGGGGCGATTCCTTCGAATAGGACGGCGTGCACCGCCTCGGTGATCGGCAGGCCAATCCCTTGAGCGGCGGCCGCCTTCTTTAATACTTGAACCGTATTGATCCCCTCGGCCACCTGCTTCATTTCGGCCTGAATTTGCGCCAGGGTTTCTCCCCGGGCGAGGCGCAAGCCGACCTGGCGGTTGCGCCCGTGCTTGCTGATGCAAGTCGTGGCCAGATCGCCGACGCCGGCGAGCCCCATGTAGGTCTCCTGTTCGCCGCCCTGAGAGACTCCCCACCTGGCCATTTCGGCCAAACCCCGGGTCATCAGCGCCGAGACGGCATTATCTCCAAGGCCCAGGCCCTGGCAGATTCCGGCGGCAATTCCCATGACATTCTTGTGAATTCCCGCCCACTCGACGCCGACGATATCGGTCGAGGTGTAAATGCGCAAACGGCTCGTGCCCATGATTTGTTGCACTTCGACGGCCAACGCTTCTTGGGCCGACGCGGCCACAAGGGATGCGGGCAGCGCACGGGCCACTTCTTCGGCATGGCTTGGACCGCTAACGACCACAATCCGGTCGTGCCCAAGCAGCCGGGCAATGACCTGGCTCGGTCTTTGGCCGCTGGCAAAATCCATCCCCTTGATCAGGCTGATGGCCGGAGGAAATCGGTCCATTCCTCGCGCTTTGAGCGTGGCCAGTGTCCTTTCGAGGAAAACAGCCGGAGTCGCGAGCACCCACCAGTCGGCCTCGGCCACGGGCCGCAGATCTTCGTGATGAAGGTGAATCGACTCCGGAAGTGGGACACCAGGCAGATAGGTTGAGTTTTCGCGGGTACGAATCAAAGCCTTGTGGGATTCGGCCCTGGGCACCCATTGAGAAACCGCAAGTGTGTTTTTCGAGGCGAGGACGAGCGCGGTCGCCGTTCCCCAGGCGCCGCTGCCAATGACTGCGATATTCGTCGTTTTTGGCATTGTTTTTGGCATCTGCATCATCTTGCGGCCTGCTCCCTCCCAATCCAACCCCGCGCCTCACCAAAACTTCATTTCGCGACTTTTTTCTTGATCCTGGCCTCGCGAAAACGACGAAGGAAGCACGGGGGATTTTGCGGTTTGCTCCACCCTAGGAAACCGCAGTTCAGGGATGACAACTATGTCTCGCCATTTGAGACTTTTTCAAGGGACCGAGCAGGAAGAAACTCCCGCGACCGGCCCCGAACCGACAGTCCGAGTCACCCTTGGGGACCTGATCCCCATACTGGCCCTGGCCAATCGGCGCAACTATGCCTGGCTGCATGATTTCCTCGACGACGAGGTCCTCATCACCGATGACCTCAATGAGATTCTGCAAGCGTTTCAGCGCCGTCCCTCTGCCTAATTCGCAGTCGATTCCGCACGGAACGGCATAACCGCGACATTCGGTCTCACCCGCATACTCGCGCCTTGGCACGGTCATGATCCCACAGGCGCATGAGCGCGGTAAGGGACCACACCCACACCCTAGCATGAGCGCGGCGTCAATCGTCCTCAAGAAATTCGGGACGAGCGAACTTGGTGAGATCGACTTGCTCGCGGTTTTCGGCTTCCAGCAGTCGGACTTTGCCCTCAAGATCCCGGATGCGCAGTTGCAACTGCTGCAAAAGGGTCTGTTCCTTCACTTCATCGCTTGAGCGGGGCACCTCCGGGTAGCCCAGTTGACGCTGCAGTGCCGAGAAAAGGTAAAGCGGATCGCGCGAGCGATTGGCCTTGGCGATCTTTCCTTCCTTTTCGCCAAAGAGACTGGGAAGCGAGGGTTCGTAATCGGGATAGGTGCGCCTCTGCTCCTTCAAGTACCACTCGGACCGCAAATAGATCAGATCGGCAAATTCGACGATCCCCAGTTGATGGCGCGCGTCGCTTAGAAACCGCTGCCAGTCGGGGGGATAAAACCAATCTTGCGACATCGCCTTGAGGCCGTCGTCGTAACCCAGACGGTTGCGCGCCAAAACTTCGAAATGATAAACGAACAACCCCGATACGGTCGGCGTGCCTGAACGGTATTCGGCCTCTTTCTGCAAGACAGCCAGCGCATTGGTTAGCGAAAACTTGAGCTTGTCGTTTTCCGCGGAGCGCACGACATGCGCCTGAAACGGCGTGAAATAATGCGCTAGCCGATCAAATCCCTTCGATAGATGGCCGGTGTGTTTGAGCTCGGTTTTAAGAAACTGCACGGCCATCGGCAGGCGCGTGGTCGAAAGTAGTTCCTGATCAAGCGATCCCAGGATCTCCTGGGTGGAGAGCCCCTGGTCCAGACGATCGCGGATCATCCGGAAAAAGTAGGCCTGCTCGACATACTCGTCTTTTTCGAGCTCCAAAAAACACCCCTGAGATGATGGACTCTCGGCCTTGGAACTTCGCCCAGGGGCCAACATGAAGGGCCCCGGGCCAATGTTCCTAGAGAATCCTATTCATCCGCAAGGTTCGCGGACGCCTGAGTCTTGGCGAGATCCGGCGAAGATTGCCGCGATTTCGACGCAGGGCGGTTTCGGCGGCTCGTTCTAGACGGCTCGTTCTAGACGGCTGGTTCTAGGCGGCTCGCTTGAGGGCCGGTTGCGAAGCGGCGCGGATCATCCCCTCGACGACTTCCTTGGCCCGCTTGGCCGCGGCTTCGGGAATTTTCGGGCCGGTCACGACAAACTCCAGGTCCCCCATTTTCAAACGATCGCCGCAACAGAGGATGCAATCGGTGATGAGGCAACCATTGATGAAGGTGCCGTTGGTGCTTTCGAGATCCTTCACCCGCCACAGGCCGTTCTTGACGAAAAACAAACAGTGGCTGCGGCTGATTTCGCCCGAGGCCATCGCGAAGTCGGCCTGGCTGCCTCGCCCAAGCACTCCGCCTGGAAATGCAACGACCATTTCATCCGGATTCCCATTCTGCTGAAGCACCAAAGAATGGGGTTGACTGTGCTGATTCATGCCATCGATCTCCCTGCCAAACAACCGGTTCCTTGGGACATCGAACTGGGCGCTGACCCGTGGGACACTGGCCAATCTGCCCAAGGGGTTTGGGTTGTATCGATTACATCGGCCGCATGACCGGCAAAATTGAATCTATTTCGAACTGACTCAACTTTCGTTTGTAACGCAGTTTCAATCTGAACAAACTGGGAAAGAGAGATAAGGCTCTGGAACCGTTTCGGCGATCCGCCTGGGGAATGCGGAGCCAAAAACGGAAAACAGGGGGAGTAATTAGAAATGAGTCATTGGATCAAATTGGGAATGCTCACCTGCCTGTGTCTGGCGGGGGTGAGCCTTCCGGAGGCAAATGCCTTCCATTTGGGGGCCTGCCGCTACCCAAAAACCTGCATCACCAAACAGCAGTGCTGTCTGCCCGAAGTCAAGCACCGCGTTTGCCACAAGATGGTGACCGAGGAAATCGAAGAGACCTGCTACAAGCCGGTTTACCGAACCGTTCTGAAGGAGCAGAAGGTCCTCGTTTGCCGTCCCGTCACCGAACAAAGAATGCGCGAAGTCAGGACGATCTGCTCGCGGCCGGTGTATGAGGAACACGATGAAGTTCGGCACTACACCGTCTGCCGTCCCGAGTATGAGCAAAAGGTGCGCGAGGTGTGCACGACGGTCTGCCGTCCAGTGTGGGAAGAAGAGAAGATCCCGGTCAACTACTGCACCTACAAGCCCGTGTACGAACAACATGTGCGTAACGAGTGCTACACGACGCGCCGTCCGGTCTACACCACCGTGCAGATCCCGGTTCGCTCCGTCTCCTGCACTCCGGTCTACGAGAATGTATATGAAGACCGCGTCTACACCGTGCAGCGCCCCGTGTACCGCCAGTTCACGGTTCCCGTGACCTACACCACCTGCCGTCCCGTTTACGAACAAAAGTGCATGGAACAGCGCTATGTCGTGCAGCGGCCCGTTTACAGCGATATCCAGGTGCCGGTCACCTACACCGTCTGCCGCCCCGTCTACGAACAATGCTTCCGCGATGTCCAGGAAGTCAAATGCCGTCCCGTCTACGAAGAACGCCAGCATGTCGTGCGCACTTGCCGCTACGAACCAGTTGTGTCTCGCCATCAGGTTCGCGTGCAAAGCGGACACTGGCGCGAGGAAATGCACTGCGTTCCTGGCGAAGTGATCATGCAAAAGGTTTGCAGCCCCGGCCACTGGGAATTCGATCCTTGCTGCTGCCGCTCGACCTACATTCCCGGCACCGTGTCCTGCTGCCCCATTCAATTGCCAAGCAAGACCGTTTGCCGCAAGGTTTGGGAACCCTGCGAGGAAATCCGCGAAGTGGAAAGCTGCCACATGGTTCCCCGCGAGGAATGCCGTGTCGTCAACTACACCGTTTGCCGCATGGTCCCCGAGACCGTCTGCCACCGCATTCCTTACACCGTGTGCCGCATGGTGCCTGAACAAAAGGTGTGCTACGTCAATCAGCGGACCTGCCGCATGGTGTCCGAAACCCACTGCCGCCAGATCCCTTACACCGTCTGCCGCATGGTTCCTGAAACCTGCGTGCGCCACATCACCCAGACCAAGTGCGAAATGGTCCCCGAACAACATGTTCAACGGATCTGCCATCGCGTTTGCCGCATGGTCCGCCAGGAGCATTGCACCATGGTCAACCAGACCCACTGCCGCTGGGTCGAGGAAAATCATGTGCGCCAGATTCCTTACACGACCTGCCGCATGGTCCGCGAAGATCACTGCCAGATCATCACCCGGCAGAAGTGCACCATGGTGCCCGAAGTGAAGGTGACCCAGGTCCCTTACACCGTCTGCCGCATGGTGCCTGAGCAAAAGTCCGAAACCTACAAGGTTCGCACTTGCCGCATGGTTCAGGAAGAGAACGTCACCCAGGTGCCCTACACGGTTTGCAGGATGGAAACCGAAGAACAAACCCGCGAGGTTCAGGTTCGAGTCTGCGAAATGCAGCCCTGCACCGTGACCAGGAAGGTCTGCCGAATGGTCCCTTATATCGAAGAATGTGAATAGTATCTTTTGATATAAGCCAACTCCCCTTGGGCGCTGGGGAAGGGATGGATCCCTTCCCCAGCGCCCTTTTTGCGTTGTGGCGGGAGGGACCGGGTTCAATCGAACTTGGGCGCCGTGAAGAGGCTTCCGTTTTGTTTCCGTGATCCGGACTGGTCGTCTGACGGTTATAACACCAGAGAACGATCAAGGATTTCCCATGCACCGGATTGGCGCGGTCAGTTACCTCAACACGAAGCCCCTCATCGAAGGCCTGGCGGGGGATCCGCAAGCGCGCCTGATTCTCGATCTGCCCAGCCGGTTGTCGCATTTGCTCGAAACCGATCAGATCGACGTCGGACTGATTCCGATCGTCGATTACCTGCGCCAACCGGCATTGAGTCTGATTCCGGGAATTTCGATTGCCTGCGACGGTCCCGTCTTGAGCGTCATGATCTTTAGCCGCGTGCCCATGTATCGGGTGCGCACGCTGGCCTGCGACGAGGGATCGCAAACGAGCGTGGCCCTGGCCCGGCTTTTGTTCGCGAGGCGTTTTGGAGCGATTCCGGAAGGCCGCCCATTTCCCCTTTTTGCAAAGGCCGAATCGATCTTGGAAGATGCGGTTTTGCTGATTGGCAACCGGGCTTTGTGCGCCGAGCTTTCCGATTTCCCTTATTGCTGGGACCTGGGCCTGGAGTGGAAAAGGGAAACGGGGCTGCCCATGGTGTTTGCCGTCTGGGCGGCCGTTCCGGGTGCCCCCGTGGAGCGGATCGGCTCGCTGTTAAAAAAGGCCAAGGAACGAGGCCTGGCCCGGTGCGCGCGCCTGGCACATGAAGGGTCGATCGAGCTGGGAATTGATGGGGCGCTTTGCCGGCGCTATCTGGAACAGATTATCCGCTTCGACTTAGGTCCCGCCGAATGCCAGGCGATTGCCCGCTTCGCCGCTTTAAGTCTGGCCCACGGATTGATCGCTAAGGGATATAACAGGAATCATGAACTCTTATCTGCTTGAAAAGGCCCTGAACGGGGAACGGCTTACCTCCCTTGAGGGAACCGAGCTTTACCGCGAGGATTTGCACTCCCTGGGCGAAACCGCCGACTCGATTTGCCGGCGGCTTCATCCGGAGCCCTACCGCACCTTCAACATCGATCGCAACATCAACTACACGAATGTTTGCGCGGCGGTTTGCGATTTTTGCGCCTTCTATCGCAAGCTCGGAGCCAGCGACGCCTATGTCCTTGACCGCGACACCCTTTGCAAGAAGATCGAGGAAACGATCGCCGTGGGGGGCGATCAGGCGCTCTTGCAGGGGGGCATGCACCCGGCGCTCAAGCTCGAGTGGTACGAGGACCTTTTGCGATTTTTGAAAGAGAAATATCCCAAGTTCAATTTGCACGCTTTTAGCGCCCCGGAGATCTGGCACTTTCACCGCCTGAACCGGATTCCTTTGAAAGAGGTTTTGACCCGACTGCGCGATGCCGGGATGGGATCGTTACCCGGTGGCGGCGCCGAGATTTTGGTCGACCGGGTGCGCAAGGAATTGACAACCTACAAGTGCTTGACCGAAGAGTGGCTGGCGGTGCACCGCACCTGGCACGAACTGGGGCAAAAGTCGACGGCGACGATGATGTTCGGCCATGTCGAAACGCTGGCGGAGCGGATCGAAACCATGCACCGCATTCGTGAACTTCAAGATGAGACGAAAGGCTTCACCGCGTTCATTTCCTGGACTTTTCAGCCCGACCACACGCCGCTGGTGCATATCAAGCCGGCAGGCGCGTTTGCCTACTTGCAAACTCAGGCGATCAGCCGGATCTTTCTCGACAATGTTCCCAACATTCAATCTTCCTGGGTGACCCAGGGAGGCAAGATTGGCCAGGTTGGGTTGCGCTACGGTGCCAACGACATGGGAAGTTTGATGCTTGAAGAGAATGTCGTCTCGAGCGCGGGAACCGTTCACCATCTGTCGCTTGAGCAGATCAAATCAGCCATTCGCGAATGTGGATGGGAGCCGAGACAGCGCAATGTCTTTTATCAGTTGATTGACTAAACTCAGCAGCCACCAATGGAAACAAGGACCCGAATGACTTCGGATCCTTGCCGGTGCTTTGCATCATCATGTTGCAGGTGATTACAGACCGGTACCACCCGTGGCGCCCAGTTTACCGCCGAATCCTCCGCCAAAGCCACCCTGACCACCACCGAAGCCGCCCGCGCCGCCAAAGCCGCCCGCGCCGCCGCCGAAGCCGCCCTGGCCGCCGCCAAAGCCACCCGCGCCGCCGCCGAAGCCGCCCTGGCCGCCGCCCATACCGAAGTTGCCGCCAAAGCCGCGGGCATTGATGATCTGGCCGAGGAAGGTACCCGTGTCGATGTGGGGCGCGTTGCGGAAGCCGCGCTGCGAGCCGCCTCCGCTACCTTGGATCAGGCCGCCGGCACCGCCACCGCCGCCTTGAACCTGACCGCCGCCAAAGCCACCCTGACCGCCCTGAATGCCACCCTGGACACCGCCCTGGGCGCCAACGTTACCGCCCTGAATGCCACCCTGGACACCACCTTGAACGCCACCCTGGACGCCGCCTTGAACGCCACCCTGGACGCCGCCTTGAACACCGCCCTGGACGCCGACATTTCCGCCGCCGCCCTGGATGCCGCCGCCCTGACCGACGTTGCCACCCTGAATGCCGCCCGCGCCTCCCTGGCCTTGGTTGCCAAGGACGCCGAATTGGCCGTTAGGTCCAAAGATCGGAGTCGGTGTAGGGATCGTTCCGCCGTAAAAGCCGTAGAAGGTGGATCCCGATCCGGTGTTGCCACCCTGGATGTTGCCACCCCCCTGGATGTTGCCGCCCGTATTCCCGCCAGTATTGGTGCCCGTGTTGGTTCCGGTGTTCGTTCCGGTGTTGGTACCCGTATTTTGGCCCGTATTGGTTCCCGTGTTTTGGCCCGTATTATTACCAAGGTTGCCTAAATTCCCCAGCTGACCAGCATCTGAAAAGAGCGGCGGCCTCATGGGACCGGCGACAGGACGATCAGGCATGCGTGGCCGGTAGAAGCCAGGCCGGGAATAATCCCAGTAGTTGGGTCGGACCAACTGGTTACCCGAGTTGGTGCCGGTGTTATTGCCGGTATTGGTGCCGCCATTATTGGTCTGGGCAAGGATCTGATTGGGACCAAGTACCGCCCCGGCAAAGGCGAATACGCCGAAACCAAGCTTGCAAGCTTTGCGAAGATACATTGGGGCCCCCGACTGGGATAAAGGGGAGAGTTAAGTGGTTGCTGGGCAAATGGGATAAGCCGGCCCGCCGATGTAATGATTGCACGCAACTCTCTAAGTGCAAGGGGCTTTTTTTCCGATGTAATGTTGATAAACAACTTGTAATTTTGAATGGAGGTCAAACCTTACGTTTCCTTTACCCTTGCCTCCTTCAAAGCCATAACGCCTTTTCCGGTTTTTATTGCCGTTACGAACGTATTCATTTTTCACTCCGGCTTCATTTTTCACTCCGGCGCGGAAAACAAAAAAGGGACCCGAAATGGCTCGGGTCCCTTTACCTGATTGCTTTTCTAACGGCGCGACTAAAGTCCAGTGCCACCCGTGGCACCCAGTTTCCCGCCGAAACCGCCGCCAAAGCCTCCTTGGCCGCCGCCAAAGCCGCCCGCGCCACCGCCGAAGCCGCCTTGGCCGCCGCCGAAGCCGCCCTGGCCACCGCCGAAGCCGCCCTGGCCGCCGCCGCCGCCACCCATGCCAAAGTTGCCGCCGAAACCGCGCGCATTGATGACCTGGCCGAGGAAGGTGCCGGTGTCGATATGGGGAGCATTGCGGAAACCGCGTTGCGAACCGCCTCCGCTGCCTTGAATCAACCCCCCAGCACCACCACCGCCGCCGCCCCCCTGAATACCACCTTGTACACCGCCGCCGCCCCCCTGAATACCACCTTGTACACCGCCCTGGGCCCCCACGTTTCCACCTTGAATGCCGCCCTGCACACCACCCTGAACACCGCCTTGCACACCACCCTGAACACCGCCTTGCACACCACCAACGCCGCCCTGCACACCGACGTTTCCGCCGCCCTGACCCTGTATGCCGCCGCCTTGTCCCACATTGCCGCCCTGACCGCCTTGGCCCTGGTTGCCCAACACGCCAAACTGGCCGTTCGGCCCAAAGATTGGCGTGGGGGTGGGGATAGTGCTGCCATAAAACCCGAAGAAGGTGCCGCCGCCGGTGTTGCCTCCCTGGACATTACCGCCCGTATTTCCGCCCTGAATGCCGCCGCCCGTGTTCGTACCCTGGTTGCCGCCGGTATTGGTGCCCTGGTTGCCGCCGGTATTCGTCCCTTGATTGTTGCCCGTATTTTGGCCGGTATTATTCCCAAGATTGCCCAAGTTCCCCAGCTGCCCGGCGTCCGAAAACAGTGGCGGCCTCATGGGACCCGCCACGGGACGGTCCGGCATACGAGGCCTGTAAAACCCGGGACGCGAGTAATCCCAGTAGTTCGGACGCACCAGTTGATTGCCGGAGTTGGTCCCCGTGTTGTTGCCGGTGTTCGTACCACCGTTGTTGGTCTGGGCGCGGAGTTGATTGGGACTCAACAGGGCACCGATGACGACGAAAGCGCCAAAACCAAGTTTCCAGGCATAACGGTAGTGCATCGGGCCCCCGAATGGCAATTGGGGAGAGTCAGGAAGTATTCTGGGCAAAAAGGGTAAGCCCGTTTGCCGTTTCTATGATCGCACGCCGCCACAACGGCGCAAGTGGAATCTCTTACCTGCTCGCCCTCGATAACAAAATTATAATGTCATGCCCAAAGTGCAGGTTACCTTTCCTTAACTATCCTGGCTTCCACGATCGATCCCGTCCGGTTATGTGGGGATTGCGGAGAAAAGGGTGCTTATCGCCGCGGACGACGCCTCTCGAGGTCCAAGCTGCAAAAAAAAGCGGACCCGAATCGCTTCGGGTCCGTCTGACGTTGCCAACCGGTAAAGGGCCTCCACTAGAGACCCGTACCGCCCGTGGCCCCCAATTTCCCGCCGCCAAAACCACCCCCCTGAATGCCGCCGGCTCCGCCGAAGCCCCCCGCTCCGCCACCGAAGCCGCCCGCTCCGCCACCAAAGCCGCCCTGACCGCCGCCAAAGCCGCCTTGACCGCCGCCACCCATGCCGAAGCTGCCGCCGAAACCGCCGGCATTGATGATTTGTCCGAGGAAGGTTCCCGTGTCGATGTGAGGCGCATTGCGGAAGCCGCGCTGCGATCCGCCGCCGCCACCCTGGATCAGGCCGCCGGCGCCGCCACCACCGCCCTGAATACCGCCCTGAATACCGCCCTGCGCACCGCCCTGAATACCACCCTGCACACCGCCCTGGGCGCCCACGTTACCGCCCTGAATGCCGCCCTGCACGCCACCTTGAACACCGCCCTGGACGCCACCTTGCACCCCACCCTGAACACCGCCTTGCACACCACCCTGAACACCGCCCTGGACGCCGACGTTTCCGCCGCCCTGGCCCTGGATGCCGCCGCCTTGGCCGACATTGCCGCCCTGACCGCCTTGGCCCTGGTTGCCCAACACGCCAAACTGGCCGTTGGGCCCAAAGATTGGCGTGGGGGTGGGGATGGTGCCGCCGTAAAAGCCGAAGAAGGTGCCGCCGCCGGTGTTGCCCCCCTGGACATTGCCGCCCGTATTTCCGCCCTGAATGCCGCCGCCCGTGTTCGTACCCTGGTTGGTGCCGGTATTGGTGCCCTGGTTGCCGCCGGTATTCGTCCCTTGGTTGTTGCCCGTATTTTGGCCGGTATTATTCCCAAGATTGCCCAAGTTCCCCAGCTGACCGGCATCCGAAAACAATGGCGGCCTCATGGGACCCGCCACGGGACGGTCCGGCATGCGCGGACGATAAAATCCAGGCCGAGAGTAGTCCCAGTAATTGGGACGCACCAGTTGATTGCCGGAGTTGGTCCCCGTGTTGTTCCCTGTATTCGTACCGCCGTTATTCGTCTGGGCGCTCACCTGGCCCATATTGAGAGCGGCGCCGGCCAGTGCCAACATAAAACCTCGTACGAACAATCTGCGACGATAAGACATGGGACGGGCCTCTCGGTGAAGGTGATGGCCTGGGTCAGGCAACTGGGTACGGCTATCCTCTAAGGATCCATCAAAATAACGATACCGTCACCTTCCGTGTTGGCGGTAATCCGCGAATTTTCCTTTTCTTGGTTACAAAGTCGATATTATCGTAGCTCCCGGACAGGTGGAAGTGAATATCTTGGCTTGATCGTTTCCTTATCTCGGTGCCGGTTCGCTTCTGGCCACCTATGTTTGCTTTTCTCGACACCTGTTTGCTTCTCCTGTTTGCTTCTCTTGGGGACCTTCCATGAATCAGCCGAATCTCAGAAACTTAATCCGCGAAAAGAACCCCGTCATGGCAGGTGCCATTGGTCAGTTTTGCTCCGCGAAATTTGTCGAAATTATGGCGCTTTCGGGTAGCTTCGACTGCCTCTGGATCGATCAGGAACATGTCGGCCTGACCACGCCCCAGATTGAAGAAGCCGCCCGCGCCGCGCGCGGTTGCGGCATGCCCTCCTTTGTGCGCCTGCCCGCGACCGATTATGCCGCCGTGATGCGGCCTCTCGAAGCCGGATCGCAGGGGGTCATGGCCTCCATGGTGCGCTCGGTGCAAGAAGTGAAGAACCTGGTCCACTGGGCCAAGTTCCATCCCCTGGGCGGCCGTGGCGTCAACGGGACGGGTGTCGATGGCCGTTACGGCGGCTACGGCGCGGAAGACTATTTTCAAAAGGCCAATGAAAGCGTTTTTCTGGCGGTCCAGATCGAACATGTCGATGCGCTCAATGTGGTCGAAGAGATCGCGCAGGTTCCCGGCATCGACCTATTGTTCATCGGGCCGGCCGATCTGAGCCAAACTCTGGGCTTACCCAATCAATGGGAACACCCCCGAATGTGGCAGGCGATCGAACGGGTCGCCAAGGCCTCCGCCCAGGCCAAAATCCACTGGGGCATCCTGCCTCGTAATCCCGAATATGGGAAAAAGTGCCTCGACCTGGGCGCCCGGCTGCTGTCGTCGGGAATGGATTCACCGATCATCCAGATGGGCCTCAAGGCGCACCGCGAAGCCTGGAAAGGCATCGCCTAAACGGCGCCCTATTTTAGAATCTTGCCCGCCCGCAATATGATCGGCGCAGCGGGCAAGCATTCACCAACTCTCAATCGATCCAGCGGTCAAGGACTTCGTGAATCTTGCCGACCGAGCGCGCCATGACCGCGCACACGTCGGCGTGCGATAGCGCTTCCTCTTTCAAACCGCAGGCATGATTGGCGATGACACTTACGAGGTGCGTCGCCAATCCCAATTCCTTGGCGGCGTCAAGCTCCCACGCACTGGACATGCCGACGACGTCGGCACCAAGGGCCTTCAGCGCCCTGACCTCGGCAGGTGTTTCGTAGTTGGGTCCCCTGAGCATCACGAAGCGGCCGCGTTTCAGGCCCCGGCACCAGGACGGGCCGGCCTCCTTCACGCCGTTTGGAATCGACCAAACCGGGCCGCTGGCCCCAAGATTCCAAAATGGCCCGGTCGCATCCCAGTAGTCCGTAATGAGGACCGGATCTCCCGGCTCCAACTCCGGATGGATTCCCCCCGTCGCGTTAAAAAGTAAGAGACTCTCGACCCCCCAGCGGGGCAGTTGATCCATCAAGGCAACGACCTCGCGCGGGGTTCGGCCTTCGTACCCGTGAACTCGGCCCAGGCAGACGAGCGTGGGTTTGCCTGACCACCGTCCAATCTCGATCAACCCCGCATGGCCAGCAACGGTTCCGCGTGGAATTTCCGCCACATCCGCTTGAAGAAAAGATCCCAGGCTTTGAAAGGACCTGGGTAGCTGGCCAAGACCGGAACCGAGCACGACCGCGTGCTTTGGTTCCAGTTGGCGAACGATTCTCTCGAAGGCGGCCTTCTTTTCGCTAGAGGCTTCCCGCGAGGGATTAGACATGCCGCAAAGCCTCGATCGGATCGAGCCGGCTTGCCCGGAATGCCGGGTAAAGGCCGAAGATTACGCCCACGCCGATGGAGGTCGCCAACGACCAGAGGATCGACTCTTGATGAAGGATGGGAGGAGGTCCGGGTTGGCCGAACAGGTCGATCATCCACGACGTCTGGCCCAGGATCGGCAGAATAAACACGAGAAAGATACCGATCCCCACGCCGACCAATCCGCCTATGCCCGTTTGCACCATCGCTTCGATCAAAAACTGCGTGACGATGTCACGTTGCTTGGCGCCAAGCGCCCGGCGAATACCGATTTCGCGGGTGCGCTCCGTCACCGTCGCCAGCATGATGTTCATGATGCCGATGCCGCCCACGAGCAGCGAAATCGAGGCGTACATGCCAAGATCGCGACTGTACCGGCGCTTGGTATTTTCCGCTTGCTCCAGCCGGTCGAGAGGCACGGTCAGCGCCCAGTCCTTACGGGGGTGTTTGCGCGGATTGCTCAGCATTTCTTCAAGGATGACTCCGGTAGGGCGCACATATTCGATGTCCGAAACGGTTACGGTAATTTGATGCAGGTCGACCTTTTCGACCGCGCGGCTGCCGGAGCTACGAATCATGATCCGTTCGCCAAAACGGCCCCGGGCCGTTTGGAGCGGAATGTACATGTCGTCGTTAAAATCTTCCGCCGCCTGACTGCCGCCGGCGCCGCCAGTGGGCATGCGGTCTTTCATCACCCCGATCACCACATAAACGAACTGGCCGATCGCCACTTCCTTTTCGATGGGGTCGTCCAGGGGAAACAGAGTCGAGGCCGCCTTGGAGCCCAGCACGCAAACATTGCGCATGAGGAAGTCGTCTTCGTCGACGAGAAACCGCCCCGACTGGAGGTCGAGTTTGTTGATCTCGGCATAGTCGGCGATCGTGGCCACGACGCGGCTATTGTGCATGCTGTTGCCGCGGCGGACTTCCTGGGGGAAGATTCGCATCGGCACCAGCCGGGTGACGGAAGGAATCGTGCCAAAATCGCTCAAATCGTCGTACTTGAGACCATAAATCGCAATGAAGCTGCGCCGATTGCTTTGACCATCTTCGGGCGGTTTGATGCTACGGACAATGATGTTGGTGGCGCCCAGGCGCTTGATATCTTCCAGGGCGTCGCGCATCGATCCTTCACCGATCGACATGAGCACGATCACCGAGGTCGTGCCGATGATGATCCCGAGCATCGATAACATGGAGCGCAGTTTATGCAGCCACAAGCTGCGCAGCGCGAGCACGGTGCTGCGCCTGGTTTTTTCCGTGGAAACGGCCGCCCCAATGATGACCAGGAGCAGTGCTCCGAGGCCCATTGTCAATGGATCGAGCATGGGTCAAATCCCTCCCGGAATGCTGGTGAGGAGTTCCGGATCGATTAGGCGCAAACCTTCAGGGATGGGAATCGGGTCGTTGATCGTGTCCGATTCGATCAGGCCGTCGCGCATGCGCAAGATCCGTTTCGACCATGCGGCGATGTCGTTTTCGTGCGTCACCATAACGATGGTTTTGCCCATGGCGTTGAGCGTTCTGAGCAGCCCCATGATTTCGACGCTGGTGGCCGAATCGAGGTTGCCCGTCGGTTCGTCGGCCAGAATCAAACTGGGAGAGTTGGAAAGAGAGCGTGCAATCGCCACGCGCTGCTGCTGGCCGCCGGAAAGCTGCATGGGCCGGTGATCCATGCGCGTGCCCAGGCCGACAAGACCTGCAAGCGATTCGCACCGGGACTTGGTTGCCTCGTTGATGCGCACCCCCTGGTAGATGAGGGGCACTTCGATGTTTTCGACGACCGTGTATTGCGGCAGAAGATTGTACTGCTGAAAGATGAAGCCCAGATAGCGGCAGCGGACATCGGACAACTGATCGTCCGACATGCCCGCGACATCTTCGGTGCCCAGGTAGTAAGCGCCGGAGGTGGGCCGGTCGAGGCAACCCAGGATATTGAGTAAGGTCGATTTGCCCGAACCGGAGGGGCCCATCATCGCGACGAAGTCCCCTTCGGCCACTTCGAGGCTGATCCCCTTCAATACGGGCAGCGGGTTGCCGCCAAGGTTATAGACCTTGGTGAGGTTTTCCACGCGCAAAATGGTCGCGGCCATCGGCTCAATTCCTGGTTTCTAGCGGGGTCGAGAGAACAAAAGGCCTCCCGATAACCGGTTACTGTCCCCGTTTGCCACCGCCACCAAAACCGCCGCCGCCGCCGCCACCGCCACCTGGAGGTCCGCCTTTACCACCCCCACCACCCATGGCGCCGCCGCTCATTCCCCCGCCGCCGCCTTTGCCGCCCTTGCCACCCGATTTACCCTCACCGTTCGCGCCCTTGTCCTTGCTTTCCGCGCTCGATTTCTTGCCGTTGGATTCCAGGTCCTTGTAGTTCAAAATGACCTTTTCCCCCTCAGCCACTCCGTCCTTAATTTCGACCATTTTCTCGTTGGTCATGCCCAGCGTGACCTTGCGCTTTTCCGGCTGGTTATGGGCTCCGGCCACATACACCGAGAAACCCTCGCGCGGATTGCCGCTGACCGCCTGGGTGGGAATCGTGATGACCTGCTCCACCTTGGTGTCCGTGAGGATTTTTACGGCCGCCTTCATCCCGGGCTTCAGGCCTTCTCCTTCGTCATCGATCGCGACCAGGGTGCGATAGACGGTCACGTCCGAAGACATCCAGTCGCTTTGGGCAGGAACCTCGTCAACGCTCTTAACATGCCCCTTCATCGGCGGCCGGTTGGCGAACGCCTCAATGGTGATTTCGGCATCGAGCCCCTTCTTGATTTGAATCGGCTGCATGTCGATCAGCCGGTCGCGCATGAAGAACGAGCCAATTTCATTGATCGACTTCGCCAGCGGGCGCAACGTCCCGATCGATAGGATTTGCCGGATTTCCAGCGGGCTCAGCGAGATGTCGCCACGAACCTTGGCCCGCATCGCTTCGTGCACGCGCACATTGACCAGCATGTGCGACAGGTTGGGAATGCGCATCAACTTTTGGCCTTCGCGCACCGGTTCCCCCTGGGCCACGATCGCCTGCTGGGTGCCGCCGCCGAAACGAGCTTGATCGGGCACGAAGTAAACGACCAGCCCATCTTGAGGCGCCGTCAACACGCACTTGCGGATTTCGTCTTCGATTTCCTCGGTGCGGGCCTTCTCTTGCAAATAGACCGATTTCTTTGTTTCGGAATCGCTTTTGGCCTGCTCTTCCTTCAAAACCGCCTGGGTTTTGATCCGCTCCAGCGCCCGTTTCGCCTCGTCGATCTTGCTTTGCAAATCTTTTTCGGTGCGAAGCGAAGTGTAGTCGGTCAGCACCCGCCTTTCTTCGACCACCTTCTTCAGCATCAGTTCGGCGCTTTGCAGTTTAAAGCGATCTGACTGCGCCTGCTTGGGCGAGATATAACCCTTACTCACCATGCGATCCAGCCAAACATCGCGATCTTCCCATTGTTCCTTGTCGGATTGGGCGATCAGGATGCGCCCGCCGACATCGGCAAGTTGCTGGGCATAGTCGCCTTCCTTGAATTTGCGCAGGTCGATTTCCGCCAGTTCGAGCGCCACCTTGGCGGTCGCCAGGTCACTTTCGTTTTGGCTTTTGGTGATCTGATAGGTGGCTTCGGCCTGGCGCCAATCGTTTTGAGCCTTATCCCGAACAATCATCTGGCTTTTCGCTTGCTCGATCAGGCCCGAATCGTCCAGGCGAACGAGTTCGTCGCCCATTTCGACGTGGCTGCCGTCGTCGATGACCCAGCGGATCGTGGTGGCAATGGTGCTCCCCTTGCTCGCCTTGACCTGGCAGGTGACATCACGATTTTCGGCGGCTTCGAGCGTGCCGCGTTCGGTCACGATGAGCTGAAGGTTTTCGCGATGGGCTTCATGCAGCACCAGCGTGCCGGTGAAGGTGGTGGCGCTGGGGAAAAATGATTTCCAGAGGAAATACCCGCCCACGGCCCCAACCACGAGAAAACCGGCCCCCCATTTCCACAGCCCGCTCTTTCGCCTAGCGGGCGGAAGCTGGGTCTGGGACAACACCTGAGGGTTGCGCGCCTTCGACTCCGCGCCGCTCTGGTTCAGATCGATTTTCGGCACAGCACTCGGATTCAGCAATGTCATCGATCCATACTCCTCGGGAATCAAGCGGCATCAGCTCAAGGTCGCGGTAAAGCAGGATGCGGAAGGTTTGGTAGTTGATCCAGATCGTAAGCAGTTGATTCTGGGCTTGGAACTTCTGAGTTTGAGCCTGGATTAGCTGGTTGGTCAAGGCGACGATGTCCCCGGCGCTGGATCCGGGAGGCTTGGGTTGGTAAATACTCTCAACGGCATTATCCAACACAAGGTAGGATAACTCAACCAATTGTTTCTGGATTTCATAGGTGCGCGCCAAAGCCCGCAATTGGCGGATCTCCGTTCTCACATTTAAGAGAATCGTGTCCTCGAACGCCATGAGGTTGCGGCGCATGCGTTGCCAGTTGATCAAAACGGCCCGATAGTTGTTGCGTTCCGCGATACGCACCAGCGGCGCGTCGGCCCGGATTCGCAAGCGATGGCGACCCAAACCGTTGAAGGCCAGCGGCTTAGCCGCATCGGCCGGAGTCAGGAATTCGGCCCCGTAACCCACGTCGACATATCCCATCAAACTGTTGGCCGCGACCCGGATCTGCCGCCAGGCGTCGGTCAGCTGAGCTCGGCCATTCATCAAGTCGAGCCGATGCGCCAGCGCATGGCGGCCTGCCGCCCACAACGAATCGGACAAGGTCGATTGCAGCAAATCGACGCCGTCGACGCACAGTTTGGGTAGGGGCGCCCACATTTGCCGCACATCTTGAAGCCGCTCGTTGCGCGGTTCCACAAAGACCGACATGAAGTCTTCGAGGAGGTCTTCAAAGAGATCCACCTGCATCTTCTCATCCACTTTACCGTTCTTGATGAACGGCTGGCGTTCGTAGATGCGCAAACTTCTTTCGAAGCGGCCCACGAAGAGCTGGAACTCGGTCGATCGCAGCTTTTGGACTTCTTCGGCGGTCAGCGCACTGCCATCTTTTTCCTTTTTGATGCCCAAATCACGCAGTTCACGACGGATCTTGCTCAGGTCCCTGAGCTTCGCGATGAGCGCGTCGTCGTCCAATTCCCTTAACGGTTTCCAGGTTTGCGGAAGCAGGGTCTTGTACTGCGTCTTGCCGATGACTCCTGAGTTCAAAAGAATGCGTTCGAGGTCGGTGCGAACTTTTTTCGCCTCCTCCGGCTTCCCGAGTTTTCTTGCCTCCTGCCGAGCGATCTTGAGTTCGTCGGTGAGCTTTTGGAAGCGGTCGAGCTGTTCGGCCGGCGGTCGGATCGCCGTGTCGTCGATTTCAATGGGCAATACGGGCGGCAGGCCCAATTGCAGTTTGAACTGATCCGACGTGTCGCGCACGAGTTGTTCCTGGATGATCGTCTGATTCTGCGCGTTGAGCAGGTTCTGGCGAACCTGCGCCACTTGCAGTTCGGGGATTTCACCGCCCGCTTGCAGTTCGCGAAATTGCTCGAAGAACCCCTGGAAGGCGGCCACGTTTTCGCGCAAGTTGATGAGCAGGCCGATGCGCAAAAGCAGCGGCAAATAGCCGGTCGCGGGGGCATCGAACTGGGCCGCGCCTGGGGCGTATCCCGCATTCTGCCCAATTCCCACTTGAATGGCGGGAGCGATGAAACCCGATCCGGGAGAACCGGCGGCCAGCGACAAGGGCGCCTCGGGCGAGATCAGTCCTAACCGCTGGATGTTGCCACCTGCGATTAAGAAAGCGTAATACTCTTTGCGAAAGCGCGCATAGTAGCGAATCTGATAGAGCAAAGTCCGCTCGGCAAAGGTCAAGGGCTCCAGGGTGACCGCCCGGCCCCCCCCACGGAAGAGCGGCTGAAAGACTTCGAGCGTCATGATCGACGGGGTCACAAGCTGCGCCTGGCCCTGGCCAAATTCCACGACAAGTTCATTCGCAAAGCGGAAGAGAAGCAAGGCACCGGTCGAAAAGGCCTTGGTGAAGCCCACGGTGCTGCCCGGATCGGAAAGCCGCCAGCCGTTGACCAGTCCACCCTGATTCTGGCCGGACCATTCGCGCACGGCATTTTCCACGGCGAAAAACTGCGCCGTGAAGGCGAAGCGCTGCAAGGTCACCGGCAAGGCCGCAAGGTAAACATCCTCGCGGCGGGTCATGTACTCGCGGCTGTTGAAGAGGGCCAAGTCGGCCGCTTGAGCCATGTTGATGCGGTACGGTTTGCGATCGTAAGTTAGCGGCTGGCGGATGGCCTGTTCGCCGATGCCCGGCTCCGTTTCCAAGTCGGGGTAACGCTGCGCGCCCTGTTCGGGATAGTCCGACGGCGTGCCGTAGGGAATGGGCCGGTCGGGGTCCGCTCGGCGTAAGGCGTCTGGCTGCGTGGCCTGAGTCTGAATGATGTCGCCGCTGCCCTTGTCCTTATCCTTTTCACCCATGCCAGGAGTTCGCTGGCCAGGTGCAGGTACGCCTTCAGGACGCGGAGCGGGAAGCGCCTCGGGCTCGGGAGTCGGCGGAAGGGGAAACTCCTGAGCACGGTTCTCCTTGTCGAACACATCGAGCATTTCAAGATAGCCGGTGCCTTCCAGGCCTCCCACGCCGGCCTTACCCGGATTCTGCGGGTTGGGCGAATCGAATCGGGCCGCGGGATCGTCGGGCGGCATCGGCGGCCGGTCCTGGTTGCCAGGCGACGCGAACCGGGAACGAGGATCGGGATAAGGCCGGTAAAACTCGATTTTCCAATCTTCGTGATGATCCTTGGAAGCGAGCAGGGCGTCGACTTCCTTGTCGGCCCTTTCCCGGAAAAAACGCCTGGTGCAGCCGTTCAACCCTAAGCTGACCAGAACGGCAAGGCTTAACGCGACCCGGGATTTCCGATTGAAGAACATGCCAGAATTCCCGACGGGAAAGGAAGAAGCCGGAAGGCGGGACCTCACAGTCGCTATCGGCATCAAAACCGTTACCACTTGAAAACAAATCCCATCCTCCCCAATTTGACAGATCTTTCATTTTTGACAGGTTGGGTAACTCATGAGAAATTTGGAGACATTTCGATGAAAGCCCTGGTTGCCGATCGCTTTGGCGCGCCGCTTGAAGTCCTTTCCGTTAAAGACCTTCCTTCACCCACTGTCGGTTCCGGCCAAGTTCGCATCCGCATGATGCTGAGCCCCATCAACCCGTCGGACTTGCTCATGATTCAGGGCAAATACGGCAAACAGCCCCCCCTGCCCTGCATTCCCGGTTTCGAAGGGGTGGGAAAAGTGGAAGAGGGGAAGGGACTATTTGCCTGGCGGGTTTTGGGTAAGCGCGTGGCGGTACTCAACGGCGGTTCAGGAAATTGGGCCCAAGAGGTGACGATCCCGGCGATCCGGGCCGTGCCGGTACCCAGCGACATTCCCGACGAGCAGGTCGCGTCGTTTTTCATCAATCCCGCCACGGCGCTCGCCATGGTCAGCCGCCAGTTCCGCATTCCGCGCGGCGCCTGGCTGGTTCAAGGGGGCGCCTCCACCGCGGTTGGCCTGATGGTGGCGCGGTTGGGCAAAAAGCTGGGGTTCCAAACCCTCAACCTCGTCCGGCGTAAGGAACTGATCCCCGCGCTGGAAGAGGCGGGGGGAACCAAGACTCTGGTCACCGAAGGGGACTGGCTCGCCCAGGCTCGGAGCATTTTGGGTAAAGAGGGCGCTCCCTTTGGGCTCGACTGCATCGGCGGGAAGCTGGGCGCCGATGTCCTCGGCCTGCTGGGGGAAAATGGCCGCTTGCAAGTCTATGGGCGCCTTTCGGGTGAACCGATCCCGATCGATCCGGGCGTCTTGCTCGCCGGGATGAAGAAAGTCGAAGGGTTCTGGCTTTCGGAATGGGCCAACCGCCAGGGGAAACTCTCGATGCTTGGCCTCTTTCGCGAAATCGGCCAAAACCTCAGGGACGGCACGCTTACGACCAAGGTCGGCGCGATTCACCCTCTCGACGACTGGCGGTCGGCCATCCAGGCAGCAGGCGAATCGGCCAAGCCGGGCAAGATCTTGCTCAAGTTCCACTAAACCTCGCCCGCAACAGGCGAGGAAAAGAACATGAAAACCTCGTTTGCGAGCGAATCGGGGTTGCGACGCCTCCACCAATGGGTTATCCGGTGCGCTGGGTCCATTGTGGAGGGATCATGGCCTTGGCTCGTTTACGAATCGATTTGCGCACCCTGACGCGCCTGATCCCGGCGCTTCTCTCGACTTTGGCCCTCCTTCCCACTGGGGGGTGCAATCGGAATCAGAAGGAAAACCTGATGATTCCCGATGTACCTTTTGGTCATTACAAGGCCATCGAAACGCCAGCGATGCCCAAGGTGAGCTCCGCCACCACCGAAAGCGCCATTCGCGCCGGCAAGATGGGGCAAAAGATTGTCGAAGCGAACAAGGAATTCGGCATACGGCCGAGCATCCACACCATCGGCGGCGACCAGATCGAAGTCTTCCATCGCGGTCAGGATCAGATCTTCATGACCGAAGGCCTCGTCAATCAGGCCAGCGATCCGCAGCTTGCCGCGGTCATCTCCATGGAAATGGCCAAGATGGTCGCCGAGCGCGAAGCGTTGGAAGGACCGATGACGCGCAATTTTGAGTCGGCCCCACCGCAAGAAGTGGTCATGTTCGAGGATCGCGGCGGCAGCTTCGGCGCACCCGACGGCACCCATCTCGCCGAGATGGCGAAATACGAAAGACGCCGCGGCGGCCCACGCCGGGCCAAATTGAAACTTCCCGATCCGCCGGTGCTTGCGACCGCCTTCTTGAAGAAATCGGGGTTTGGGCCGGAGGCGCTCGCGTCGGCGCAGCCGCTCCTCCAAAAAGCGCAGGAACAAAGCACCTTTGAAAAACAGATGCGTGGATCGGGCGTCGTTCCGGTCGAGGCACGCAGTAGCGCTCCCCCGCCTCCTTAGTTCGATCTCCCAAGCGGATGCGCCTATTCGCCGATCGACGCTTGAGAACCCGTCCTGAGGAACGGGCCCGACCAAGGGGTTGGGCGGCAAAATCGTTTTGGCTTGTTTCCGCCTGTTTTTGCCTGAATCCAATGCTCTCCATTTGATTTTTTCGCGGATTTCGCTCTTTGCAACCGTTCTGAAAGGACTAAATCTTCCTTTAGAATGGTTCCTTATGAATGCGCGAATCCGCCCAGCAATCGATTCGCCTCGCATTCCGATTCTCCTCCTCCCCGGGGTTGCCATGAGATTTCCCAAGCGTTTCGGCTGGATGGTTGGCGCCGTTTATCTTGTCGTTGCAGGCTGTGGACCGGAAAAACCCAAGGCCGGTGGGGGCGCGGGTGAATCGGATCGACCCAAAGTGGCTTTCGTTTCGAACAACGCCGCCGAGTTTTGGACCATCTGCGAGGCGGGCGCGCGCAAGGCCGCGGAAGAGACCAAGGTCGAACTGACTTTCAAACGACCCCAAAACGGAACTCCGGCCGAGCAAAAAGACATCATTGACGATCTTCTTGCCAAGAAGATTCAGGCCCTGTCGGTCAGCGTGAACAACGCCGAAAACCAGACGGCCTATCTGAACAAAATCGCAACCGAAATCCCGCTCATTTGCGTCGATAACGATGCGGCGGACAGCAATCGTCGCTGCTACATGGGTACGGCGAATATTGCGGCGGGTCGGGCCGCCGGGGAAATGGTCAAGAAGGCGCTGCCAAACGGCGGCAAGGTTGCCATCTTTGTCGGCAATCTCGATGCCCCCAATGCCAAGGAGCGCCGCCAGGGAGTGCTCGATGTCCTTGAGGGCGTTGCGAGCAAAGGATTGCGCGATGCTCCCGACGGAAAAAAATACGGCAAATATGAATTGATTGGCAGTTTCACCGACAATACCGATTCGAATAAAGCGAAAGACAATGCATCGGATGTTCTGACGAAAAATCAGGGCGCGGCCGATCTTTGCCTGGTCGGGTTATGGGCTCCCAATCCCCCCGCGATCCTGGCCGCCGTCAAGGATGCCAATCGCTTGGGCAAAGTGAAAATCGTCGGATTCGATGAACTCGAAGCCACGCTCGAAGGAATCAAGGCCGGCCATATCGAAGCCACGATCGTGCAGAACCCTTACGAGTTCGGCTACCAGTCGGTCAAGCTGATGAACGAAATGTTGAAGAACCCCAAGGCCGTCAAAATCCCCGAGAGCAAACTCATCGACATCCCTCACAAGGTGATCACCAAGGACAATGTCAACGAATTCCATGCGGAATTGAATAAGTTGCTGGGCAAATGACCGCCGGAGCCATGACATCCGCTCAAGCGGTACCCCTCCTGGAAGCCTTTGGGATCAGCAAGCGTTTTGGGGGCGCCCAGGCGCTTGACCGGGTCGCCCTCACCCTCTTTCCCGCTGAAGTCGTCGCCCTGATTGGCGAAAACGGGGCGGGCAAGTCGACCTTCATGAAAACGCTGGGGGGGATCGTCCAGCCCGACGAGGGCACGCTGAAAGTTGACGGCAAACTCATTCGCCTCGAAAACCCAGCGGCCGCCATGGCCCTGGGCATTTCCCTCATTCACCAGGAATTGAATCTGGCCGAAAATCTCTCGGTCGATGCCAACCTGTTTTTGGGCCGCGAAAAAACCTTTGGCGGATGGCTGGGGTTTTTATCCCGCTCGGCCATGCGCCAGCATGCCATGCGCTTACTGGATCGGGTCGGCCTCGATGTTTCCCCGGACGAAAGGCTTGGCAACCTGACGCCGGGGCAAAAGCAGATGGTCGAGATCGCGCGTTCGCTCTCGCTTGATGCCCGCATTCTGATCATGGATGAGCCCACTTCGAGCTTGACGCAAAAAGAGACCGACCGGCTCCTTGAATTGATTCGAGAATTGAAAGCTCAAGGAGTGTGCGTCGTTTATATCAGCCATCGTTTGCGTGAAGTCGAGGCGATTGCCGACCGGGTCGTCGGCCTGCGCGATGGAAAAAACGCGGGCGGCCTGGCCAGGAATGAAATCGATTACAACGCCATGGTCCGGATGATGGTGGGGCGAAATATCAAGTTGTTTAACCGCCCCGAATCCTCCTTGAGCCCAAAAACCGCCCACCCGAATGAGCCGATTCTCAAGGTCGTCGATTTCTGCCACGCGCATAGCCAGGGCAACGGCGTGACGCTTGAAATCAAGCCGGGCGAAATTGTCGGTATGGCCGGGCTCATCGGCTCAGGCCGCACCGAATTTGCCGAGGCGGTGTTTGGCCTGCGGCAAAAAACCAAGGGTACGCTTTGGGTTCATGGCAAGGAGCGAACGGTCAAATCACCGCAAGACGCGATGAAACTGGGCATTGCCCTGGTCCCGGAAGATCGGCGCAAGCATGGCCTGATTCTCGCCGATTCGATCAAGGGAAATATCTCGTTACCCAATCTCGATTCATTGCACCTCCTCAAACTGCTCAACTTTCGCGCCATTGCGAGCGCGGCCCACCATGGGGTCAAATCGCTGAGAGTGCGCACCACGGGAATCGCCAAGTTGACCGGTCAACTCTCCGGGGGCAACCAGCAAAAAGTGGTGCTCTCCAAGTGGCTTCACCGCAAACCCAAACTCTTGATCCTCGACGAGCCCACTCGCGGCGTCGACGTGGGAGCCAAAAAAGAGATTTACGATCTCATGCAGCAATTGACCGACCAGGGTGTCGGCATTCTGATGATTTCAAGCGATATGGAAGAGGTCATGCACATCTCCGACCGGGTCGTCGTGATGCATGAAGGCAAAAGAACCGGTGAATTGAACCGGCAGGAAATGAACGAGGAATCGATCATGCGGCTGGCCACGGGCACGGTGTCATGAGCGGCGAAACACTTCCATCCAAGTCCGCGCCCTCAACTCGGCCATCGATCTGGGCGTTCCTGGGCAGCCCCACGGTCAGCCGGATCATGGGCGTGTTGTGCCTGGTGCTTACGCTTTACTTCCTTTTGATGATTAGCGACGCGAACGCTCGCTCGCTGCAAAACCATCAAAACCTGGCCCGCCGCATCGGTGAATGGGGCATTGTCACCCTGGGCGCCGCCTTCGTCATCATCACCGGCGGGATCGATCTATCGATCGGCTCGGTGGTGTGCTTGAGCGCGGTGACCTTTGGCATTCTCCTGGAAAACGGAACCAACCCGATCCTGGCCTCGGCCATTGTTTTGGTGGTTGCCGGATTGATCGGGTTATTTCACGGGCTGTTGATCACCAAGCTCAATTTGCAGCCGTTCGTGGTGACTTTGTGCGGACTGTTCATTTACCGAGGATTGGCGCAACTGCTCACCCTGATCGACTTTAAAAAACTGCACGAGTCGGGCTTTTCGGGGGCGGGTAGGCTGATGCGCGACTCCTCGCGCGATGTGGGGGTTGGCGGCCGTAAAGATCTGGATTGGTTTTTCTTTTTGCAAAACGGCGAGATTCAAGGAATTCCCACGCCCTTGATCCTGTTCTTCGCCCTCGCCGTGCTCGCTGGCATTTTCCTTCATGCCAGCGTGTATGGCCGTTACCTTTTTGCCCTGGGCTACAACGAACAGGCCACCCGCTATGCCGGGGTGAACACCGACCGCTACAAGATTCTGGCCTATTTCCTTTGTTCCCTGTTGGCGGGCCTGGGCGGCCTGCTCTTCCTGATGAAAATCAGCAGCGCCTCGCCAAGCAGCGCGGGCAACTGGTTCGAACTCTATGCCATCACCGGGGCGGTGCTTGGCGGTACGAGCCTCAGGGGCGGCGAGGGAACGATCATTGGGATCATGCTTGGGACCGCGGTGCTGCCGCTATTGAAAACGCTTGTGATCTTCGCCGGAATCCCCAGCGACATGGAGTTTTCAGCGATCGGCGTCGCCCTGCTCCTGGGTACCCTGGCCGACGAGCTATTGCGCCGCCGCTCCGAGTCGGCTTCGAAATTGACCTGATGCTTGCGCCGTACGAGTGACATCACCCGCGGCAACCGGGAAGCGTTGGCGCCGGTGACATTCGGGCAAGCGAACGACTCATGATCAATGACAGTCCATGCGAAAGGGGACCGGCGATGCCGGTCCCCTTTCGCATGGACTGTCAACTTAAACGAACAAGCTGCTTACCGATTCGTTGCGATGGATGCGCTTGATTGCGTTGGCAAGCAAGGGAGCGATCGTCAGAATTTTGATCTTGGGAAGCTGCTTTTGCGGCGGCAGCGGGATGCTGTCGGAGATGATCACGGACTGAATGGGCGCGGTTTTCAACCGTTCGATCGCCGGACCGACGAGCACGCCGTGGGTGACGCAGACGTGGATTTCGCGCGCGCCATACGATTTGGCGACATGGGCCGCCCCCACGACACTGCCCCCGGTGGAAATCATGTCATCGAAGATGAACACGACCTTGCCTTCGAGACTTGGGCCAATCAGGTTCGCCTGGCTCGTTTCCGTGGCGCTCGTTCGCCTCTTGTCGACGATGGCGATCGCGCCGCCAAGTTTCTTCTGAAAGTTGAGCGCCTTCTTGATACTGCCTTCGTCGGGGCTGAGCACCACGAACTCGTCGCTTTTCAAGTTGAGCGACTGGACGTGATCGACGATGACCGGCGCCGCGTGGAGATGGTCGACGGGGATGTCGAAGAACCCCTGAAGCTGGGCGGCGTGAAGGTCGAGCGCGAGCACGCGGTCGCAGCCCGCCTTGGTGAGGATGTTGGCCACGAGCTTCGCGGTGATCGGCACGCGGCCGACATCCTTGCGATCCTGGCGGGCGTAGCCGTAATAGGGCAAAACGGCCGTCAACCGCGCGGGACTGGAGCGCCTGAACGCATCGAGAATGATGAGCAATTCCATCAAATTTTCGTTGACCGGCGGGCAGGTCGGCTGGACGATGAACACATCGCGGCCGCGCACATCTTCGTCAATGCGCACCGAGGTTTCCCCATCGGGGAAGTTCCCGATGGTCAATCTGCCGAGCGTGTCGCCCAGATGGTGCGCGATTTTTTCCGAAAGCGCCTGATTGGCACGGCCGCTAAATACTCTAAGTTCGTCGTGTGCCATGAAATTGGTAACCCCTCGGGGTCAAGCGCCCCAAGCCGCGATCTTCATCCTTTTTTCTTAAGAAAACCGAGGCCAATTTCCAAAAGGCCCAAGAAGCAAAACCAAAGCCCATCCCTTGGCGAAACCACCGAATTCCCATGATTTCAAGGGCGTTTCGACTTAATATGGAGGAATGCAGACGAGTTTGGCATCTTGAATGAATGCGGCCATGATCCCACCTGAACCCCTCGCGGCCGCGACCGCCTCCTTTGCCCAGGGGGCCAATGTCCGCATCGCCTTCGATCGCGGGACCTTGATCATCTCAGGCGCCCTGCCCGACTGGCTTTTGCAGTGGGATGGCCTGGCTTATGACCCTCGTCTGGAACTTTACCGCTGTGAAGGGATGCGCTACCGCGACCTGATCCTTTTGTTCAAGGAGAAAGGCCTCCCCCTTCTCGACGAGGCCAGGCAGTACCGGAGCCTGACGCTGTCGATGCGCCAGGAACGCAAGCCGTTTCCCCATCAGTCCGAATCGGTCGAGGCCTGGTGGAAGGGCGGCGGCAGGGGCCTGGTCGTGCTTCCCACGGGCACGGGCAAGACCTTTGTGGCGATGCTCGCCGCGGCCAAATGCCAGCGCTCAACCCTGGTGGTCACTCCCACGATTGACCTGATGCATCAGTGGCGCCGCGAACTGGAACTTTGTTTCGGCACCGCCATCGGCCAGATGGGAGGCGGGTGCCAGGAAATCGAACCGATCACGGTCTCGACCTATCAATCGGCCCACTTGCAACTGGAGAAGTGGGGAGGCCGCTTCGGCCTGCTCGTTTTCGATGAGGCCCACCACCTTCCCGGGCCCACATTCTCGTCCTCAGCGCGCGGTTCGATCGCTCCTTTTCGGCTGGGCCTGACAGCGACACCGGAGAAGTCGGAAACCGGCCTTGAGGCCTATCAGCCGCTCATCGGCCCGCTCGTCTACCGGCGGGAAATCCCCGAACTGGCGGGCGACTTTTTGGCCGCCTACTCCACGGAAAGAATCTTCGTCGAACTTTCCAAGGAGGACAAGGAGACCTACCAGGCCGAGCGGCGCACTTACATCGACTTTTGCCAGGAGAATCAAATCGCCATGGGCCAGCCAGGGTCCTGGCAGCGTTTCATCGCGCTTTGCTCGCGCGCGCCGGGCGGCTGGAAGGCGTTTGGAGCTTTCCGCAAACAAAAGCGTTTGGCCGAATCGCATGACGGGAAAATCCGCGTGCTGGGCCAGTTGCTTGAGCGCCATGCCGGCGACCGCTCGATCGTATTCACCTCGGATAATCGAACCGTCTACCAGATCGCCCGCGAGTTTCTCATCCCGCCCCTGACTCACCAAACCGGACCGCGCGAACGAAAGATTCTGCTTGAGGGTTTTGCCTCCGGGCGATTTCCCACGCTCGTTACCAGCCGCGTGCTCAATGAAGGAGTCGATGTGCCCCAGGCGGCGGTGGGCATTGTCATGAGCGGCACCTCGACCGTGCGCGAACATGTGCAGCGATTGGGCCGGATTCTACGCAAATCGGGCGCGAAGCACGCCATCCTCTATGAACTGGTCACTCGCGGCACGAGTGAGGAATACGCCAGTCAGCGGCGCAGGAACCACGATGCTTACCGGTAGCCTGCTCCTGTCGCGCACGGTGCAAAACCGGATCGAGCCGGCGTTCCTCGACCCGAGAAATCCGGGGCTTTTGGACCATTGCGCCCGGATGATCGAGCGCGTTCGCCACCTGTCCCTGCTTGGCGAACCGGTACGCCGCAGAGAGTTGCGCGAGGAGCTTGAGCCGTTGTTCCTTGGGCCGGGAAATCAGAAGATCTGGGAAGGGATCAGCTCCATTCTCGAAAAACGCTGCGGCTTTCAGGTGGATGCCAAGGGCTCGCATGAAGAGTTCCGCCTTGCGGTTTTCGAAAAGGCGGCCCTGGCACGGGCCGCCGGATGGTTTGAACGCAAACCGATTCTTGAAGAGTCGGCCGCCGAGGCCGGATTCGAGCTTGGCGAAGCGGAAGAGCGGCTCTTTGGCGATCTTGTCCAGGAGCAAACCATGACGGCGTTTGAGGCGATCAGCCCCGAGCGGCTGCTTCACCTGTACAACATCGGCCTGGTGCAAGGAATTCTCTTGCAGTCGATGGCGATCCAGGCGGAGGCCGATCACCCCAGTGCAGCCGAACTGCGGGCTTTAGCCAATCGGTTGCGCTTCCATCGCTTGATCGGCAAGTTTCGCAAATCGCCGGACGGGCGACTGCGCTTAAGCGTTGACGGGCCGATGTCGATCTTCGGGCAAGCCCACCGCTATGGCTTTCAACTGGCCTGCTTTTTTCCGGCGCTTTTGGATTTGCAAAACCTCTCGATTCGCGCGAGGTTGGCCTGGGGCAAGCGCAAAACGGCGAAAGTACTGGCGCACGATCAAGGGGACCAGGCGCACGGGCTGAGGTTGATCTGGCCCGAATCGCGAGCGGTGCAAAACAACCCCGCGGCCGAAGACCTGCTCGCCCTCTTCTCCCTTAAAGAAAGTAAAGAAAATAAAGAAGACAACAAAGACAAAAGGGATAGAAAAAATTGCTTATGGTCGTTAGTGGGTTGCACCGAGGTGCGCCCCAGGGGAACTCATTACTGGATCCCCGATCTGGAGCTATGCCGGTTGACCGATCGCAAAAAAGTCTACATCGAACTGCCCGGAGCCTGGCGTCAGGGCGAAATCGCGGCCTATTTGGCACAGCAGGAAAAAAAAGGAATGCCGCGATCGATCCTTTGCCTCAAGGAGTCGTTTTGCCTGGGGAGCGCGCAAGAGGTCGCCGAGCATCCCGCCCTCTACCTCTACCGCAAAACGCCGCTGTTGGCCGAGATCTTCAAACGGGCCGAGGCCCTTTTGAGTTCGGACGATCGCCCCAAGATTAACTGAATAAGGGTCCGGTTTCCTTCCGAACCATCAGGCGCAAGAGCGCCGATGGACGTTCTCGTTATGCCTGCGCGGCGGCGGGGAACTGCTTTTCCGCGACTTCGATCGCACGCAAGAGCCCCCGGGCCTTGTTGAGCGTTTCTTCGCGTTCAAGCGCGGGAACGCTATCGGCAACGATGCCCGCGCCGGCCTGCACATGAACCGTTTGCCCCTTCATGACGATCGTGCGCAAGGCAATGCAGGTGTCCATATTGCCCGCGTAATCGACATAGCCCACGGCGCCTCCGTAGGGCCCGCGCTTGCAAGGTTCCAGTTCGTCGATGATCTCCATGGCGCGGACCTTGGGCGCACCGGACAAGGTCCCCGCCGGCAGACAGGCCTTGAGGGCATCCATCGGCCGGTATTTCGCCTCAAGCTCCCCTTTCACCGTACTGCAAAGGTGCATGACATGGGAGTATTTTTCGACCGAAAGCACGTCGTTTAAGGTGACGGTGCCGAAGCGAGCCACGCGCCCGACATCGTTGCGGCCAAGATCGACGAGCATGATATGTTCGGCCCGTTCCTTGGGATCGGAAAGCAACTCGGCGGCAAGCGCCTCGTCTTCGGCGGCGCTTTTACCGCGTGGCCGAGTGCCCGCCAGTGGACGAATGGTGATCTGGCCTTCCTCGGCACGCACCATGATTTCAGGAGAACTGCCGATCAGGCTCAAATCGCCGAAGCGCACCAGAAAGAGAAAGGGGCTCGGATTGACTACCCGCAGGGCGCGATAGATCGCCAAGGGCGATGCGGTCGTCGTCGTTTCCAAGCGCTGGCTGAGCACCACCTGGAAGATGTCGCCGGCCCGGATGTATTCCTTGCACTTTTCGACCGCCTGTTCGAATCGCTCTGGCTCGAAATTGGAAACGTAAGGCTTGGTCTGATCCCCCGCCGCCATGATGTCGCTGATCGGCAAGCTTTCAGGCGATGCGAGCAATTCGATGATCCGATCGACTTCGGCGGCCGCCTTCTTGTAGGCCCCGTCCAGGTGGTAGGCGCCATCCAGATCGGGACCGACAGGCGCATGAACCACGACGAATACCATCTTGGTGATCTGGTCGAAGATCACCATCTTGCGGTAGATGCCCATGACCAGGTCGGGCAGTTGGCGATCGTCCTTGGGAACGTTGGGCAGATCCTCCATGTAGCGTACGGTGTCGTAACCCATGAAACCGACCGCGCCGCCCAGAAAGCGCGGCAAGCCCGCAAAATGCGGAGCACGGGTTCCGTCGAGGATTTTTTGCACCTCGCCAAGAGGGTCGTCGGTGCGATGTTCCGTTTTCTGACCGTCTGGCCCCTCGCGCACGAGCTGGTTGCCCCTCACTTCGATTTTTTCAAAGGGGTCGGCTCCCAGAAAGGTATAACGGCCCGGTCTTTCGCCACCGATCACGCTTTCAAATAGAAAATTGTCCTTGGAATTGCGCGCGATGCGTGCATAGGCCAAAACCGGCGTCAGCGCATCGGAAGTGATTTGACGAAACACCGGAACGAGCGCGTAGGCGCCAGAGCGGGCATATTCCTTGAAAGCTTCCGGATTCGGGTGATGACGACCGCCAGTGAGAGAAAGAACCGATGCCACGATGCCGAACCTTTCGTCCTTGGGATCTGGTTAAGGTTAATCCCGGGTCGAGGAAAGGCCAGCGGTGCGCTGGTTTTCCAGGGGATCGCGCCCATTTTTGAGGCCGCGCGCCGGCTGCTTTTGCGCAATTTGCTCGCGCACCCAGGCCTCCCGGCAGATCCGTGCCGCGATGGCCACCTTCAACAGGTGAATACCCCCGCGAAAGATAAACACTGCAACGATGCCGACAATGGCCGCCTCCAGAATCCAGCGGTCGCGGCAAAACTCGACGACGATGCCGACCAAATAGAGGCCGCACATCACCAAAAGCCATCCGGCGATTTCTCTAACCCAGTAAGCCATGGTCTCAACCCTTCCGGCGCCTGGCGGCGACAAGCCACTGCTGAATTCGGGACTGTTCGCGGCGCGTTTGCCGCCAGATCGTTTCGTAAAGAGAACCGAGCGCTTCGGTGCTCGCAAGCGAATTGCCGTGGGCCATGGCGCGAATCAGGGTGTAGGCCAAAATCCCGCCGCCGCCAAAGAACGCCAGGCCCAGCAACCGGGCGCGGCCAAGATCGAGTTCGGTGTACAAATGGTTGCGTAGAAATTGATCCGGTTGGCCCAAAATCCATTGATAGGCAAGGATGCTCAAGAATAAGACGGGGGCAAGGATCCAGACGAGTTGCGTCAGCCACGACTGCAAATCCTGGCGGACGATTGGCCCCGGTAGTTCGTTGGAGGATTGGCATGCATAGGCGCACCCGAGTACACCCGTCACGAGCAACGTGGCAATCAGCCAGTTTTCGTGAGGAATCGAGCCAGGCTGGCCGGTGAATTCCGATCCCTTCAATATGGACTCGGGCGTCAGGCCGATGCGAGCCAAAATCAGTGCGAAAATGATGAGGACAAGGATCAAGACCGGCGTCTCGCGGAAACGGTAGTAGGCAAAAAAGGCGCCTCCGATCAGTGGCATAAGGCACCAATCGGGCGCGGCACTGCTCAACACAAGCACGAGAAACAAAAGGCTCCCGCCCATCCAAATGGCCCAGCGCGGAATCGGATCGCCGGCCGCGGCTTTCTTGTCGGCAATGCCCGCTTGATCTGCGCCCTTCGGTTCAGAAAGTTTGGCGGCGCGGTTCTTGGGACCGTCTCTCTTAGGATCTGCGGGCAAGGAACCCCTCCTTTCGGATCAGTCCCTGGAACCGATCGCCGATCTCCTCGGCGGAACCGCGGTAGTAGACGGCTCCGGCCTTGGATAACGTCGCGCCGAGGTCGGCCCAGACTCCCGGCCACAAGACTCGCTTTCTGCCCGCGGGAGCCAGATCGAGCACGATGACCCGGTGGCCATGCCCCGCGGCCCTGCGAATCGCATCGAGCAAGGGATTGAGGCCAAGTAAGAGCGACCCGCTTTGAATCATCACCAGGAACACCTGCTGATCTCGGGCCCGCGCCAACCGGCGCAAAAAGCTTCCGGCCAGATGGCGGCCCACGCGCGCTTGCTGCTCTGCCGAATTGACCGGCTCCTCGCCGGCGGCGGGAATGGTCAAACCCATTTTTCCCAGTTGATTGGTCAAGGTCTCCGAAAAAAAGCCATCGTCTTGCAGCAACCGTTCCAGATCGCCGGCAGGAAGTTTCCCCAGCGAACAAAGGAGTAAAGCGATCCTTTTACGCGCCAACGAGAGCTTTCGCTCCTTCTCGGTGAGGCCAAAAACGAATGGCAGCAGGGTCCAACCGAGCGGCCCGGCGAACCAGAAAAGGTAGCGGCGCGCATCCAGCTTCCTCTTCCAGCCCCCGTGGTCCGACCAGGCGGGGAACCCTTCCACCCAGGCATACCAGGCCGGCAGGCGATTGACCGACGGGTCCATTTCCGAAGGGAATAGCGATTCCAAGAGCAACTCGGCCTGCGGCAAAAGGCTATCGGGAGGTGCCAGGGGATTAGGAGGAATCGCCGCCGATCGGCGCGCAATCGCCAGTTCCACCTTGGTCAAATGAATCTTGCCGACCCCATAGGGGACGGCCTCATCCTCGCCCGGATCGATCAGGTTGAGGCTAAACGGGTTTTGCGAATCCATCGCCGCCTGGGCCGCGGTCATGATGAGCGGCTGGAGGTCGTCGAAATCGGAGCGCAGCCCGTCGTGGCGAAAGCGGTTCGCCGGGCCGGCGTCGACCAGGCAATTGACTGCGACGGGAACCTCCCACTCGGTCTCGCGAACCAGAAGCGTGTCGCGGCGCAGCGACTGTTTCCAGGCAATTCTTCGCGGAGAATCGCCGGGGATCAGTTCCCTCAGGCCTAAAAATTCCAGGCTTTGACCGGAGCGATCGATTTGAAACAGTCCCGGTTTCCAGAGGATGTTCGAGTGCTTTTTCCCGCCGCGATTGCCTCCGCGCGCGGCCAAACGGGCCGGGCAAATCGCAAGCCTTTTGGCAAACGGAACAAAGAAGGCCGCCTCGTGCCAGCCAAACGGATCCCAGGCATTGATGCGAAATCCCAGGATCTCGATGAAACCGGCAAACCCCGGGACGCAAACGAGCGTCCGTTCCCACTGGTCGTCCATCTTTTTGCGCCAGGGGCCCCCTTTTTCGGCGTCCCAGGCAAACCGGCCGGCAACGACCGGCTCAACCGTGGCACTCCACAATCCGCCCGGGATCAACCCGGCGCCATCGAATAAAAGCTGGATGGGCTCGCCCACCCGGCCCGCCAGCTCATTTTCAAACGCTCCCGAAAGTTGTAGAGCCGCTCGCCATTTCTTCAATTGATAGTCATTGTAGAAGTAAAGAGCGACGATCAGAAATAACCATAAAACTCCAAAGACTCTCAAAAATGCATAATCGGTCACGACGCCGGTGCAAAGCATTGCCAGCGCGGTGATTGCGGTCCACCAGACTCGACCCGTCAATCGCATCGTTTTGAGTTACCCTGGCTTGTGCGGGCCTTTTCCGAAAGGCGCAACGCCTTCTGGCGCTCCCGCGCCGAAACTGAGGCAAGCGTGAACCATTTTGCCACGAAGCTCAACCGGCGATGACCGGTTCGCTGCCGAGCGCGTCGCGCACGATCGATTCGCCCGTCCAACCTTCCAACTCGCTTTCGGGACGAACGATGATGCGATGGGACAGAACCCCGGGCGCGACCGCCTGAACATCTTCGTGCGTGATGTAAGTTCTGCCCTCGCAAATCGCTCGCGATCGCGACATTTTCAAGAGCGCCAATGCGGCGCGAGGGCTGCCGCCCAAAAACGCGGCCGGATGCTTGCGCGTGGCCCGAACCAGATCGACGATGTACTCGACCACCGACTTCTCGGCATGGACCCGGTCGACCAGCTCCTGCCAGGCAAGGATCATCCTGCCGTTGGCGATCGGCTTGAGATCGACGCTCGATTCGCTTCGGCGCGAGAGCATTTCAATCTCGCGGCGCCGGTCGGGATAGGCCATTTTGATACAGACCAAAAAGCGGTCAAGCTGGGCCTCGGGCAGCCGGTAGACCCCTTCCTGCTCGATCGGGTTCTGGGTCGCCATGACCAGAAACGGCATCGACAGGGGCAGGGTTTGCCCTTCGATGGAGACCTGTTTTTCTTGCATCGCTTCTAAAAGCGAAGACTGCGTTTTGGCCGAGGCCCGATTGATCTCGTCGGCCAGAAGGATGTTGGTGAAGACCGGACCTTTACGCAGCACCCATTCTCCCGACTTGCGATCGGGCACGGTGGTTCCGGTCACATCTTGCGGCAAGAGGTCCGGGGTGAACTGCAGCCGCTGAGAATCGAGTCCAAGCAGCACCGAAAGGACCTTGGATAGCGAAGTCTTGGCCACCCCGGGCACGCCTTCCAGAAGAACGTGGCCATTGGCAAGCAGCGCCTGGACCGTTGTGGAAACCGTAGCGTCCATTCCCACCAAAACGCGGCCCACTTCCTCCTTCATGCGCGCGTGAAAATCTCGGATGGCCTGGCTTTCGGTCTCCAGTTGGGCTGATACGGCAACCGCACTCATGCAATCTTCTCTCCGTGATGGACTGGACTTACGCCTGGTTCTCTTGATTCACCCCTGATGCACCCGGTCGGGCCGATTGGACGAATCCTCGATCGAGTTGATCGCTTAACCGGGTGAGCAGGCCACGAATTTTCGCGACCTGGGAGGGCTTGGTATTTTGCAGGGATTGCCGGTTACGGCAAACGAATCCGAGGATTTCTTTTTTCGCCTGTTCAAATTTCCTGGCGCCCCTGGGATCCGAACCGGGTGATTTTTCCACCCATTTCAAATCGGGAATCTCCCAGAAATCGATCTTGCGCTGCTTCAGAATCTCTTCCATTTGGCCAAGCAGGTCATCGGTCAACGACTTTTGGGTCGCCGCGCGCGGATTGACCGGCCGGCCCGCCTTGCTCCAGACAAGGGCGCTATTCCTGGCCGTTTCTCGGGCACGAAAACCGCCTCGGTAGCGTATAAGCAGGTAGATACCCGCGGCCGCCAGACAAAATCCGATAATGCCAATGATGTTTTGCAAGTAGTTGTTCGCGGACAGCCTTTGCGAAAACTGGGAAAAGGGCCCATCCGGACCCTCCCAGCTGGGCAACAACTCATCCAGCGCCCGCGCGGCCAAACTTGCCGCCGTATAAGGGTCCAGATCGGGTAATGGCAGCGGCGGGGCAGGCAATTGAAAGGGAGCCTGAACGCGGCCGGCAACCAGGATCATCAACGGAATGGGGTCCTCTTGCGCGCCGATTTCCTGACGGCACAAGGTTTCCAAACACCAAGCGGCAAATTCGACATTGTCCTTGGTTTCTAGCATCTGGTTGTTGAACAGATCCTGGTCGGAAAGCTGGATGACCACTCCCTTATTATTGGGATAGGCGATGCATCCAAATGGCTGGGAGAATGGCGGAGTCGAGAGCTCGCGGCCTTGCTTGTCGACGCCGGAGCTGACAACAAGCCTGCCGAGAATGTGCGAGTTCTGACTTCCCTTCGTAGGCAGGAGATAGCCGGGCTTGTTGAGGAAAACCTGGCGGCGCCGCTCGCTTCCCGACGGAAAGAGCCTTTGCAAGGCCGGTATTGGTTCGCTCCAGTCGGTCCTGATGACAAACTGGTTCCCCTCAAATTCTTGCGAGGTGATCGCTTCAAGACCGCCGCGATTGACATTCTTCACGAAATGTTTGCCCCAGCCGTAGCCGGTCAACCTCGCTAGCGTTTGCTCTTCAGTCGTGTCAGGTTTTTCATCCGACGCCACTAGAAGGGCGCCTCCGCCCCGTACCCAGGCTTCCACATTGTGCCTGAAAAGCTGGGGAACGGCTTCGTTACCTAAAACGATCAAAATGCCCTTGGGATGGTCTAGGACCTCTGAAAAATCATCTACAATTTTGACAGGAAATTTGGCTGCCAAATAGGAGAATAGTTCAAAGCCATTCCAGGGAATGCGGAGTTCCTGCGGCGCCTCGCTCCTACGAGCCGGGCCCTGCCCCGAACCTGTCTGGGCAAGGAGGCAGAAACTCAAAAATAGCAAAGATTTCTTCATTTCAAATGCGGTGCAAATCCGCGATCGCCTGAGTTTCCTTATCTTGATCGAGCGGCAATCCGCGGTATTTCCTCCAGACGTAGTGGTCGAAAATCCGCTCGATCGTTTCGGGCGCCAAGCCTCTTTGCGCCATGACCGGGGCGACTTCCGTCTTCCAGAGGAGGTGGTTGCCCGTGGCTCCCTTTTCCCCGCCAAGTCGCAGCACCGCGCTTTCCAGTGCGCCGATCAGATCATCCCCCTTCCCGGTCGTTCGAAATGCCGCCAAAAATCCTTCCGCCGAACCGACCCCGAATTTCTTCAGCATCAACCAGATCAGCACGCCGATGACCACGCCGCCCGCCACGAAAAACACCAGCGATTCGGGTTTGGGAATCGATACCGACGGCGCATTGGGCAAGCGAGGCGTGGAAGGAAGGGCCGCGCCGGTGGGCAGCTTGATCTGGCTAAAAGTCCTCTTGATCTCGTCACTCATCCCCTTGGGCAATTTCAGGTTGCTCGACCATTTCGACGCCCACTCGGCGAATTTTTTCGCCGAGGGTTTCGCCCATTGATCCAGTCCCAGCGGTAGCAGCGATTTCAGTGCCCGGTCCGCGGCGGACGACGAGACGGCGGGTGAGTTCATAAGGGAATCTTTACCGGCCGCATCCTTGGCAAATGGCGGTACGGGCAACGGCCTGTTCCCCGCGATTTTGTCGGGTCCGAATTCTTGTGTCGACCCTGGTCCCATCCCGGGTTGCCCTTCCGGACCGCCGCCTGATCCACCTTGCAGATTCGCCTTCTCGGCCCCTTCTTTCTGCCCGAAACCCTGGTTGCTTGCGCCCGGGTCGAGAGTTTCCGGATCCGCCAAGCGAGAACCGCCCGCACCGGTTCGTTGACCGTTTGCCGCGCTATCGTTTTCACCTTCGGCCGCGGCGGCGGAACCCTTATTGAAATTCTCGCTATTGAGCAGATTTTTCAATTGATCCTTGGCGGCCGACTCGCCCTCGGGAAAGAGCTGCTCCAGCATCTGTTTCCATTTTTCACGATCGGGACCCTTGCCGTTGCCGACATTTTTCATGATGCCTTCGAACATGCGCTTTTGTTCGGTAGTCCATTTGGCTTTTTGCTGCTCTGCCCAGTTTTTCAACATCTCCTTTTGCAGCTCGGAGCCTTTCCCATTCAAGCCGCCGGAAAGCCCCTGCTTCGTCCCTAAAATCGAGTCGATGGCCCAGGGGTTGGAACCCAGTGCGGGGATGCGCACCGCGTTATTGGAAAATTCCGAGCTGGGCGGCTGACGGTTCTGCGGAAGCGTGCCCTGCGCCGGACCCGCAAGAGCCACAAGGAGCATCAGGCCGGCAAGCACGGCCGCGCCCACCCTTTGCAACCCTTTCCTGGTGCTTTTCATGGATCGATTCATCCCCGCCACTCGTCGATCAGGTTGGCGACAAGGCCGCTCCAGCCGGTCTGGTGCTGGGCGCCGAGCCCCATGCCATTATCGCCGTGAAAGTACTCGAAGAAAAGAATGTGGTCTTTCCAGAAGGAATCTCGCTGGAAAAGGTTCTCCGAACCGTAAAAGGGGCGGCGCCCCTCTTGATCTTTAACAAAGATCGAGATCATTCGGTTGGCAATATCCTCAGCAATTTCCTTGAAAGTCACCGCCTTGCCGTTGGCGGCCGGCGTTTCGATGCGGAAATCCCCCCCAAAGGCCTTGCCCAGCTTGCGAAGCGACTCGATTAAAAGAAAACCGATCGGGAACCAGATCGGCCCGCGCCAGTTGGAATTGCCACCCTTTAATTTGGAATCGCTTTCGGCCGGCTCGTAGTGCACCTCCACCCCGTCAAACCGAAACGGATGATGGAGGTGGTAACGCGAGAGGCTGCGAATCCCAAAAGGAGAAAGAAACTCGTCTTCGTTGTGCAAATAGCCCATAATCCTGCGCAGTTGATCCTGATCGAGGATCGTCAGCGCAAAGGTATCGCCAAACTCGTTGGATGTATGGTGCACGATCCCCTCTATCAGATCCTTGCGGTTTTTTAAGAACCACAAAAGGTTCTGATGAAAATCGCGGAAGGGGCTGATCCATTCGGCTTCGAGCCGCTCGACGGAAAAGAGCGGAATCAAACCGACGAGCGAGCGCAAGCGAAAGGTCTCGAAATGCCCATCGGGCCGTTTGAGAATGTCGTAAAAGAAACCGTCTTTTTCATCCCAAAGGGAAACGCCCGGGCAGGCGCTTTTCTTCATCGCACCGGCGACGTAGGCGTAATGCTGAAAGAACTTGATCGCCATGAACTCATACGAGGGTTCCTCCTTGGCCAACTCCAGCGCGATGCGCATCATATTGAGGCAAAACATCGCCATGTAGCCGCTGGCGTCGGCCTGCATCAGGGAGGACCCATCCTGAAAGGCCAGGCTACGGTCCACGGCCGTGATATTGTCCATGCCGAGGAAGCCGCCCTCGAAGATGTTGTTCCCTTCGCGATCGACCTTGTTGACCCACCAGGTGAAGTTGATGAGCAGCTTGTGAAAGCACTTTTCCAGAAAATTGCGATCAGGCGTGCCGTTGCGAATCCGGTCCATGTTGAAAACGCGCCAGACCGCCCAGGCATGCACCGGCGGATTCAGATCCGAAAACTCCCATTCGTAAGCGGGGATCTGGCCGTTGGGATGCTGAAACTGCTCAAAGAGCAGCAAGTAAAGCTGCCCCTTGGCGAATTTCTGATCCACAAGCGCAATGGCCGGGCAGGTGAACGCCAGATCCCAGGCGGCAAACCACGGATACTCCCACTTTTCGGCCGGGATCATGATCCGGTGGGAATTGATATGCCTCCAGTGCTGGTTGCGAATCCACTTTCTTTCAGGAGGAGGCGGCCAGAGCGAATTGTCGCCTTTCAGCCACTGTTCGACATTGAAGATGTAGACCTGCTTCGTCCAAAGCAGACCTCCAAGGGCCTGCCTTTGAATGGATTTTTCCTCGGCCGTCGACTTTTCGGGGTGGATCGTTTCGTAAAACTGATCGGCTTCAAAGCGCCTCTGCGTGATCGCGGAATCGACCAGCGCCAAGGGATTGCCCAGCGGCATGCGCGGCGTGAAGAGCAGCCGCACCGTCGCGGTGCCGCCCGGTTCGACCGCTTCAAAATGGTAGTGCAGACAGGCCTTCGTCCCTTTTTGTTCGGGCTTGAGCACCTCTTCACGCTGAATCAATTTCCGGTGGAACGCATCCTTGTGGTGGGGCTTACGCTCTGCCGCGAGCGGTCCAAAGATCCTGAGCGAATTGGTCTCGTTGTCGGTGATCCAGGTTTCGCCGCCGGGGCTGCCAAACAGGTAACGCAAACCCAACCGGTAGTCGGAAGGAATTTCCATCGGAATTTGCAACTGGGAATCGTCGGCGACCAGCGAAACCCACTCGTCTGTGGCCGGCCCGGGAGTGATCGCCGGTTCGCTCGGCCGGTCCTTCTCGTCACCCCAGGACTCCTTGGTCCATCCCCAGATGTTGCGAAACCATAACTGCGGCAAAATATGCAATGGCGCCGCTTCCGGGCCGCGGTTATGCGCCTCGATTTTCAAGGCGATCGATTGCTCGTCGAGCTTGGCATATTCCAGGGTGATGTCGAAGTAGCGGTTTTCGTCAAAGATGCCGGTGTCGACCAATTCGTATTCAGGCCCCCTGCCCTGCCTGGCCCGATTCCCCTCCGTCAGTTCCCGGTAAGGAAAAGCTCTTTGCGGATATTTGTAGAGCATGCGCATGTACGAATGCGTTGGAGTATTATCTTCATAGAAATAATACTCTTTGACATCTTCGCCATGATTGCCGTCGTTAGGCGTCAAGCCGAAAAAGCGTTCCTTGATGATCGGATCTTTTTCATTCCAGAAAGCGTGCCCAAAACAAAGCAGTTGGTAGCGATCGCAAAGGCCGCCAATTGCATCCTCGCCCCAGCGGTAGGCGCGGCTATGCGCATGGTCGTGGGGAAAATAACTCCAGGCGTCGCCGTTGGAACTGTAGTCTTCGCGTACGGTGGCCCAGGCGCGATCGGAAATGTAGGGGCCCCATTGCCGCCAACCAAATATATCTCCAACGATTTGATCGACCCGGTTGTTTTCGGCGGTGGGCATAACCAAATCCACTCGATGGTTTATAGGATCAACCGATCATTTACAAAGCATAGCATCTACGCGTTTTTTTCTCGCTTTATCAGCCAATCATCTGCAAAGCGTAGCATCTACGCGTTTTTCCTCGCTTTATCAGCCAATCATCTGCAAAGCGTAGCATCTACGCGTTTTTCCTCGCTTTATCAGCCAATCATCTGCAAAGCGTAGCATCTACGCGTTTTTCCTCGCTTTATCAGCCAATCATCTGCAAAGCATAGCATCTACGCGTTTTTTCTCGCTTTATCAGCCAATCATCTGCAAAGCGTAATCTGCCGCACCAATGATCGCGACCCGCGGATTGGTGGCCATATGCAAGGGCAAGGTCTTCATGAAATGGGCAAAGCGCCCCTTGCGCATGAAGCTTTCCAGGAAAATCTCGTGGCCAAGGATCGGGAAAAGCCGAGGAGCGATGCCGCCCCCGACCATCACGCCGCCTCGCGAGAGGATTTTCAACGCCAAATTGCCGGCCTCGGCTCCATAAATCCGGCAGAACAGTTCCAGGGTTTCACGGGCCAAGCGGTCTTCCCCCGCCAAGCCGAGTTCGCTCACCGCCGCGGAAGGATCGCCGCCTGAAGCCAGAGTCTCCGCCACCTTGGGATGGGGCTCCTCGTCGGCCCGATCCACCAAAAAACTGTAGACGTTGTAAATGCCAGGCCCCGACAGGATCCGTTCGTAGCTGACATGGTTGCCGAAGCGGTTGATCAGAAAACGCAAAAGATCGGTCTCGATTTCGTCTTGCGGCGCGAAATCGGTGTGGCCCCCTTCGGTCGCCACGGTGTGGTAACGCGACCCGTCCCAGATCAGAAACGCCTCGCCCAGTCCCGTGCCCGCGGCAAGTACGGCGACATTTCCCGGAGTGCGCGGTCCGGCATTAGGATTGAGAGCCACCAGATCCTTTTCGGGCAAATTCAACATGCCAAAGGCCATGGCTTCAAGGTCGTTAAGCAGCCGGCATTTCATCGTTCCCAGGAAGGCCCCGAGCGTTCGCTGATCGAGCTCCCAGGGTAAATTCGTCGTCTTGCAGCGCCCGTCGATGATCGCGCCGGCGACACCGAAGGCCGCGCCCTGGATGTCCGATTTTTCGCTGGGGGTGAGGAACTTGTCGAGAATCTGCTCAAGCGCCCCGAAATTGCGACTGGGGAAGATCGCTTCACGGACCGGATGATGGCTGCCGCTGGCCCGATCGAAAAGCCCGACGACCGTTTTCGTGCCGCCAATGTCACCCGCTAAATACATGACAAATCTTTCGCGCTGAATTTGCTAAATGTGTCGTTCAACCGCTCAACTCCGGCCAAACTGTTTCATTCTGGCCAAACCGTTCCATTCCGGCCAAACCGCTCAATTCCGGCCAAGCAGGGCCCCAATCGCCCGCTCCACTCCCAAATTCGAACGAAAGACCGCCGAGCCGGCCACGAGCACATTGGCCCCCGCCGCAACAACCTTGGGGGCCGTATGCTCGTCGATTCCCCCATCGACTTCCAGCTCCGCCTTCGGATTTCTCTTTTCGATTCGCTCTCTGACTTCGCGAATCTTTCCGAGCGTGCGTTCGAGGAATTTCTGCCCGCCGAATCCAGGGTTGACCGTCATCACCAAAACGAGATCGAGCATGTCCAAAATCGGGTCGAGGACTTCCGCGCCGGTCGCGGGATTGATCGCCACCCCGACCCTGCAGCCCAACTTCGCGATCGCATCGAGCGTGCGGTGCAAATGAATTTGTCCCTCGGCATGCACGATCAGGGTCTTGGCGCCCGCCCGGGCGAAATCTTCCAGGTAGCGATCGGGTTGGCAGATCATCAAATGGGTTTCCAGGGGCAGCCGGGTCGCCTTGGCCATCGATTGCAGGACCAGCGGCCCAAAACTGATATTGGGCACGAACTGGCCATCCATGATGTCCATGTGCAATCGGTCGGCGCCTCCGCGCTCGCAGGCGGCCGCCTCTTCGCCCAGCTTCGTGAAATCGGCCGCCAGGATCGAGGGAGCGACTTTGGCATCAAGCATGTTCTGGATTCCTTGATAGTTTGGCTGCCGCGGCGGCGTCCAGATACCAGATCAGCTCGCCCTGGGGGCGAATTCCCTGCGATGGGTAAAGGGGAAGGTCTTTCGGTCCCTCGATCACCTTGGACAGCGGCAGGGCCTTGTCCGCGCCGCAAATGAGGAAGCAAACGGCATGCGCCGCATTGATCAAGGGATACGTGAAAGTCATGCGCGTCGTGGAGAGCTTGGGCACCTCGTTGCGCACGACCCACTTGCGCGTTTCTTCAAGTGCCTTCGTGTGCGGAAACAACGACGCGGTGTGCGCGTCGGGGCCCATTCCCAGGTAGATCAAATCGAACGCAGGAGGTACGCCAAAGCGGTCGCAACCGAACGTCGCTGCCAGCGTATTCTGATAGGTTTGCGCGGAATCGGTGCCGGTATCCCAGGCGGGCATCGGATGAATGTTGCCGGGATTTAGGGGAACCTTGGTCAAGAACAGCTCATGTGCGGTGTGGTAATTCGAATCGGCATGATCGAGCGGCACCGAGCGTTCGTCGCCCCAAAAAAGGTGGACCTTATCCCAGGCAACTGCCGGCGGGGTGCAGGCATTGGGAGTGTTCTGAGCGGCACCGGCCGATGCGGCCAACACCTCGAACATCTGCTTGGGAGTCGAACCGCCCGAAAGGGCCACCACAAATCGGCCCGATTCCTTGATCTTGCGGTTCGCCAGTTCGCGAAACAGATCCGCCCCAGCCGCGGCGACCGCCCGCGGCGTTTCAAAGACCTTCAGCGTGTCCCCTGCCTTCACTTCGGTCCTCGTTTCTTTTTCCAACGGCCGCGAATACTCGTTGTCTGGCGGATCGCTTCGATGCCCGGCCTCGGCAGAATTGCCTCAAGTCTGATCCGAAGCCGGTCGTTCAAGCGTCTGGCAATGAGCGAAATCCCGGTCCTCGTCGCCCACGAGCACCTCGCTGGCGAGCCCCTGGAAAATCCCGGTATCCACGACGCCGGGGATCGCACGAATTCTTCCGGCCAGCTCGATCACGTCATCGGCGCCTTCGGTCTTGCAATCGAGGATGCAATTGCCGTTATCCGAGAGCGCCGGTGCATGGCCCTGCATCCAGACCTCGGCGGCGATCCCCATTGCCGCCAGTTCCTTGAGAACGAGCGGCAACGCAAAGGGAATGACTTCCACCGGCAGCTTGCCGCGGTCGCCCAACCGATTGACCAGTTTTTTCATGCCGATCAAGATCACCAGGCGCCGGCTGGCGCTGGCTATGATCTTCTCGCGGACGAGCGCCCGCCCGTACCCCTTGATCATGTCCAGCTCGGGGTCGACCTCGTCGGCGCCATCGACCGTCATGTCGATTTGGGCGCCCACCTGTTCAAGACCGACCAGTGGAATTTTTAACTCGGTTGCCAGTGCCTGGGTCGAGACCGAAGTCGGCACACCCCGAATATCCAGCCCCCTGGCTACAAGACCGGCCAAGGCCCGGATAAAGCCCTGCGAGGCCCGGCCTGAACCGAGCCCGAGGACCATACCCGGACGAACTTCTTCCAGCACTTTGGCGAAAATGGTTGCCACGCCGCCACCCTTCCCCGTGGGGACTACTTCTTGGCGGCGAGCATACGCTTCGCCAAATCGATGACATTTTCGGTGGTGAAGCCAAAGCGCTTGACCAGTTCCTTGAATGGAGCCGAGGCGCCGAACGATCTCATGCCAATGATGGCGCCGTCGATCCCCACATAGCGCTCCCAGCCAAATACCGATCCCATTTCCACCGAGATGCGCGCACGCACATTGAGCGGAAGCACTTCTTCCCGGTATCCCGGGTGATCGGAACAGTATTTCTCAAAGAGCTCCCACGAGGGCATGCTCACCACGCGAACCTTGGCTCCCTGTTCGGTCAGCTTTTTCCAGGCGTCGAGGCACAGGTCGACTTCGCTCCCGGTGGCGATCAAGATCAGGTCGGGCTTGCCGCCGGGAGCGTCGGCCAGGACATAGGCTCCCTTGCTCAAATTGGATGCCGGCGCGAATTTCGAGCGGTCGATCGTGACCAGTTCCTGCCGCGTCAACACGATGCAAACGGGGTTCTTTTTCAATTGCAACGCAACGCGGTAAGCCTCGTTGACTTCGTTGGCATCGGCCGGACGCAGCACGATCATGTTGGGAATCGCGCGCAGCGACGCCAACTGTTCGATGGGCTGGTGGGTCGGGCCGTCCTCGCCCACGCCGATCGAATCGTGCGTGAACACATAAAGCACGGGAATTTCCATCACCGCCCCAAGGCGGATGGCGCCGCGGCCGTAATCGCTGAAGATCAAAAAGCCCGAGCCATAGGCGCGGATATTGCAAAGCACCATACCGTTGAGAATGGCGCCCATGGCATGTTCGCGGATGCCGAAATGGAAGTTGCGCCCATCGAAATGGCCGGCCTCGAAATCGCCCGCCCCTTCGAAGGTCAAACGCGTTTTGGTGGAAGGCGCCAAGTCGGCCGAACCGCCGATCAGCCACGGAATATTCTTGGCGAGAGCATTGAGCACCTTACCGCCCGCGTCGCGGCTGGCCGCGCCAGCAATCTTCTTCTTGCCCGGAGTCTTCGGATCTTCGACTTCACCCCAAGGAAATGGGGTCAGCCCGGCGTCCCAATTCTTGGGCAGCTCATGATGGAGCATGAGGTTGATCTGTTCGGCCAGTTCCGGATGGGCTTTGGTGTAGTCGGCAAAGAGCTTTTCCCAGGCCGCGCTAAGCGAAGGCCCGCGGGCGCCGATCCCTTTTTGAAACGCCTCGTAGGCGGTGGGCGGAACGGAAAAAGTCGCCTTGGGGTCGACGCCATAGTTTTTCTTGGCCCCTTCGATCGCGGCGGCGCCCAGCGGCTCGCCGTGGGCGCTGTGCGAATCTTGCTTGCCCGGGACGCCCCAGGCGATGTGGCTCCTCAGGACGATGATGGTCGGCTTGCCCTTGGTGGCCTTGGCATCTTCGATCGCCTTGGAGATCGAATCGAGGCAGTTGGCGTCGCTTACATGAAGCACGTGCCAGCCGTAGGCCTCAAAGCGCATGCCGACATCTTCACTGAAGGCCAGGGAAGTTTCGCCTTCGATGGTGATTCGGTTGTCGTCGTAAATCCAGGTGAGGTTGTCGAGTTTGAGATGGCCGGCAAGGCTGGCCGCTTCGCTTGCGACCCCTTCCATCAGGCAGCCGTCGCTCACCTGGGTGTACACATGGAAGCCGAACAGGTCGAATCCCGGCTTGTTAAAACGGGCGCCAAGCCACTTGCTGGCGATGGCCATGCCGACGCTGTTGCCCGCGCCGTTACCCAAGGGACCCGTCGTCGTTTCCACCCCGCCGGTGTACCGGTATTCGGGGTGGCCGGGGGTGCGGCTATCGAGCTGGCGGAATTTTTTGATTTGCTCGATGGGCAAAGAGGGCTCGTCGTGCACATGACCTTCGTGGTCGACATGCTTGACGCCCGCAAGGTGAATCATGGAGTAAAGAAGCATCGAGGCGTGGCCGCAGGAAAGAACATAACGGTCACGGTCGGGCCAGAGAGGCTTGGCGGGATCGTAGCGCAGAAAGCGGTTCCAGAGAGCGTAAGTCACTGGGGCGAGGGCCACCGGGGTTCCTGGATGGCCGGAATTGGCGGCTTGCACCGCATCCATGGCGAGGGTCCGGATCGCGGTGATGGCGGCTTGATCCATAGAAGAGGAGAGGGTCGTGTCGGACATCCCGGTCAGTTCCTATTTAACGGCGAATCGCCTATTTAACGTCAAAACGCCTATTTAACGGCGAACGGCAGGGAGCCCCCCGCCCAAAGTGTTTTCTTTCCAAGGCATTACTACGGATTTCGGGGCTCTTGGCAAACGGGGGAATGGGAGCCGAACTCCTCAGGCACGGGGTTGACCGGGCAACTAAGAACTCGATCCCTAGCATGGATTCAAGAGACAACCCCTTGGGTCTCCCAGTTTTCGGCGCTCAAACACAAAGAGGGCAACATGTTGAAACCAACCAGAAGGCAATGGGTGATGGGGGCGATGACCACCTTGGCGGCCACCGCCGGAGGCTCCCTCACGACGAGTTTGGCCCGAGCCAACCAGGGTGGGGGTTTCGAACTTCCCAAGCTGCCTTACGAGGTCAATGCGCTTGAACCGGTCATCGACACCAAAACCATGGAAATCCACTGGGGCCTGCACCACAAGGCCTACGTCACCAACCTGAATAAGGCGCTGGCAGGCAATGCCGATTTGCTCGCCAAGCCGATCGACGCGATCCTCAAGGACATCGCCTCGGTGCCAGAGAAGATTCGCCAAGCTGTCATCAATAACGGCGGCGGCCACTCCAACCACAGCTTGTTCTGGACCATGATGACCCCAGGAGGCTCGGAAGGCCCTTCGGGCAACCTCAAGGAAGCCATCGCTTCGACCTTCACCTCGGTCGACAAGCTCAAGGAAGAAATGACCAAGGCCGGCCTGGCTCGTTTCGGCAGCGGTTGGACCTGGCTCGTCAAAACTTCCGACGGCAAGCTCAAGGTTCTGAGCACCGCCAACCAGGACAGCCCCCTGATGAAGGGCGAGCAGCCGATCATCGGCATCGATGTCTGGGAACATGCCTACTATCTGAAATACCAAAACAAGCGCCCCGATTACCTCGCCGCCTGGTGGAAAGTGGTCAACTGGAAAAAGGCGGAAGAATTGTTTGCTTAATGATCTGCTCGATTCCAAGGCAAAATACAAAAAAAGCCCGTTGCAATCTCTTGCAACGGGCTTTTTTTCATTAGCCTTCCCTGTAAGGAAATCAGGCTGGAAACGAGTCATGACCTTGCCCCTGCCAACCCCACAAATGCAGGTTGGCTTTTTGCGCAATATCCAGCGGCTATTGGCCGAAGGCCAGTTTGTCGCCAGCTATAAATTGGCACTGGTCCATGCACTGGCCGATCTTGCCGTTGTCAAAGGAGACGATTTCGGGAGCGAGCTGCAGATCGGCACCCAAGAAATTGCGGTCAAGTTCATTGAGCTTTACTGGCGGCAATGCCGGTACCTGCAGATCGGCAGTCAGACCTCCCGCCTGATCCTTCAGCAAAATACCGGCGAGCGCCAGGCGGCCATCTTGTCCAAAATTGCCGCTTGCCAGCAAGAAGGCCGCGGTTCGTTTTTGCGTTTTCAAATGGCTTCGCCTGCACGGTGGCACGCCCTTGTAAGCGAAGTCGAGCAGGTGGTGCGCGCGATGCCGCTTTGGAAATTGCAGACGCTTGGCAATGAGCGCCTGCAATTCCTCTATGAGAATCTCGACCGCGGCAGTTCGATCACCTTGAAGCCGGGAGTGGCCTATTGTTTTCGCGCTTTTTACGAGCTGATTCGCGATCTCCTCGAGGGAGCCTGGATTCGGTTCATCCAAAAGGTCAACGCGAATCGGCTGGGCAATACGGTCGACTTGGGAACCTTTCTGTTCGGCCACGAGCGCACTTCCCTGGAAGTCTACCGGCCCATTCTTACCGATTTGCAGCGAGGCGAGTGCCAGTATTGCCAAAAGCCGCTGCGTGGAAAGACTCAGGTCGATCATTTTGTGCCCTGGTCGCGCTATCCATGCGATTTGGGCCAAAACATGGTGCTGGCGCACGAACACTGCAACCGTGCGAAGTCGGACTTCCTTGCCGCCGAGCAACATCTGGCGGCCTGGATTGCACGCAATCGGTCGCATCGCTCGCAACTGCATGAACGGCTGATCATGGCATCCTTACCTTGCGATGGGACGGCCAACGACCAGATCGCCAAATGGGCCTATCGCAAGACGGAAGAGGCAAACGGTCAGGTCTGGATCGACAAGAACAACCTCAAGCACCTTGGGCCCGATTGGTTCCGCTGCTTTGCCGCGTGAAAATGGCGGGAGGGGACACGCACTCGTATCGTGATGGCATCCCCTCCCCCTGCCATCATCATCAAGTTCCCGCACAACCTCTGGAACCTGATTTCATGGATCTCATTTCCTCTACCGGAACATGAGTTGGTTCTATTTGGGCAATTCACCAAAGAGGTAATCGATCGCAACTTCACCGGCCTTGATCAGCACCCCGGTGAACTTGTCGTCCCCCATCGTGCCGACCACCGTCCCATTAACCCTGCCCAGCGTATCCTTGCCATCCTTGTAGCCGCTAGGACTGGTCTCTTTCACGGTGTAGCCATTGCTGTCGCTTGGGCGCAAACCGGTAAAGGAGTATTTGCCCGAAGAATCGGTCACGACCGTAATGTTCACCGAAGCTCCCTTGTCGTCGTACCCGGTCAGCAGGATCGACGCATTTTTGATGCCGATTTCTCCCGCATCTTTCTGGCCGTTATTATTGGCATCTTTGTACACGAATCCGGAAAGGGAAGATTTGCTCAACTCGCCGAAGAGATAATCGATGCCGGATTGACCGGCCGCCAGCTTGATGGCCGAAAGGACATCATTGGCGCTCTTGGAACCCAGCGCCGTTCCATTGACCTTGCCGACGGTTTCCTTGCCGTCGTTGTAGTCGCCAGGTTGTGTTTGGGTAAGCTTGTAACCGTTGCCGTCGCTGGCGGGCAAACCAGCAAAGCTGTAACTGCCGTCCGGCCTGGTGGTGCGCACCAGTGTCAGGGCGTTGCCAAGCGCATCCTTACCGGTCAGTGTCACCTTCGCTCCGGCGATCCCCTCTTCACCGGCATCTCTAGACCCATCGTTGTCGCGGTCGCTATAGACTGCTCCCGCAAGGCTGGCGGGAACCGCCAAGTAGGCGTTACGGCCATCGTTATCAGCACTGATCAACCGGTTCTGGGGCGTGTAAAAGACGTTGCTGCCTTCCGGGCCGAACCGATCGATCGCCAACCCCCAGACGAAATCGATCTGATAAAAGGCGTTGGGATTCTGCACCGTCATGGAATAGGTGCCTGAACCAAACGTTCTCGAATCGGTGTCAAAAATCTCCTGTTTGTAGGCGTCCTTGGCCACAAACGTCGAGCCGGGAGCGGTGTAGCTCACCAGGGTAAGAAGGGCGTTGGCGCCCGTCGCATTGGTGAGCGTGAAATTGACGGTGACTTCGTCTCCCTGATTGGTGTTGCCGCGCAGATCCTTGATCTTGTTGCCGCTGGCATCGGTGAGAATCGTTCCTCCCACGGAGATGTAATTGATGATCAGGCCCCCGGTATGGCACTCCTCAAAGCTGGCGAAGTCCTTGCCGGTGCTTTCGGAGGTGGTCACGGCCACCTTGTAATAATCGGTGAGCGCCGGCGCTGTGCGCATCCAACCGCTTGGCGCCACTTCCCGCACAAAATAAGTACCCGGCGCCAGGCCACTGAAAGCGTAGGCGCCGTTGACGGGGGAAGTCGACGTCGTCATGACGAGCGCATCGTTGAGCGAAGCGTTGGCGTTGCCCATGTCCAACACACCGTCGTTGTCCGAATCGCGATAGAGTTGGATCGTGAAAGGCGTCAACAAGGCCATGTCGTCGGAAGTCAGCCCGTTGCCCGTCACGTCTTTGTAACTGACGCCGGAAATGCTCCCTTTCTTGGAGTATCCGGCATCCCAGGTCAGGTCGCTTTGCCCCGAGATCAGGGTGAATGCCGCGGTCTTTCCGGTAACTGGGTCCGCGTCGCTGTCCGCCGAATCGCTGTCTCCCTGATCCTTCAGCACCGCCGAGTATCCTGCCGGCGTGGTGAAGGTGAGGGAGTAGTCACCGGGAACCAGGTTCGTGAAAAGGTATTTGCCGCTGGCGTCGGTGTACTGTTCGACGCCCACTTGCGTACCGGCGGCGCGAAACAACTGCACCTTCACATTGGCGATGCCCGCCTCGCCTACGTCTTGCTTGCCATTGTTGTTGGCGTCGTACCAGACGAAATCGCCCACGGAGGCGAACTGGTAGTAACCGGCGTCCACGCTCACATTGCGCTCTCCCGGCTGCAACAGATAGTTGCCCGTCGATCCGGTCACAATGCTCGCATCGCTGTCGGTACCGTCGGCGCCAATATCCTGATCCGTCGTGTTGAAACCGGCCGGCCTGACGAAGGTGACCGCATAAGTTCCGGGGAACAGATGGACGAACCGATAATTGCCGCTGCTGTCGGTGGTGGTCGCCGCGCTGACCGGGCTGCCCAGAATATTGGTCCCGGTGAGCGTGACGTTTACACCGTCAAGGCCCAACTCGCCCAGATCTTGCTGGCCGCTCGCGTTGCGATCTTCAAACACGCGGCCGCCGAGCTCGCCGTCGGCGACGCCGGCAAAGGTCAGGGCCAGGTCGTTGCCGTCGCCACCCACATAGCTGACGTTGAATCGATAAAGCCCCGACCAGACGGCCGCCCCTTCGGGGAGCCCAATAAACGTTCCCATGATCGGGTTGGCGCCGCGGTTATCGATCACGATGAATGCATTGCCGGTAGACGGGACGAAACCGTTGATCAACTGGACCTGAAGCGTTCCGTCCAGGTTCACATTTCCATTGACGATGATCTGACCGTATTGCGTGCCGGGAGCCAGCCCCCCGATCCGTTCCGTCAAGTTGCCGGTCGCACCCTGGATGTAGTTGGAGACGGGCGCCGGTGGGTTGCCCGATTCCTGCGGTTCCACGGTGATCTGACCCGGATTGTAGACACTGACATCCCCGGTGAAGTCGCCGCCGATCTCGCCGCCGCTGCCGTCGTTGTTGACAACCTGGACATAGCCGCAGTGAATATTGAGCGTGCCTTGCTCGATGAGGACACTGCCGCTGTTGTAAAGCTGCATGTGCAATAAGGTGGTGCCCGGGCCGCCCGATTTACGGAAGAGGCCTTGGTTGTCGAAGATGGGGCAAGTGTCGATGCCGCCAAAGTTGCCATCAACCTGATCGTCGAAGGTGGCCGCGGCGAGGTTGGTGAAGCGGCTAGCTCCGAAAAACTGCACCGACCCGCCGGTCCAGACGGCATCACCCGCATTGATGAGGTTGAAGTCGCGAACCGTATAAGTACCACTGAGCGTCATGTCGCTCTGCACGGTGAGGCTTCCAAGGCCCATGTCGCCTTGCAGTGTTCCGTGATCCCAGTTGAAGAGCCCCTCCACCGTCAGGTTTTCATCGGTGATTAGAATGCCTCCGCCACTTAACGTCAACGACGACAGGGTTCGCCCCTCGGCCCCGAATGCCGCACCGGTCAGGTCCACCGTCGCTCCGCCAGCAACCGATAGGTCTCCCAGGCGTTCCACCGCGCCAGTGAACGCCAAGGTCAAGTCACCGTAGACCAACGTGCCCGCCGCCGAGAACGTTCCCGCAATCTCCTGATCGCCCGTGTGGTAAAACGTCACCCTTCCCGCCGTTTCCACAACACCGGTATTCAGGTCCTGATCCAGACCGTCCGCAAAGTCGATCTCGCTGTTGACATCCCCGGTGATCGAACCCCGATTGATCACGCGCTGGCCGGAGCCACCCAGTCCCAGGAAGGCACCCTCGCCCGCATGGATCTCCCCAGCGTTGGTTACGGTCGCGAACTGAAGATTGTTGAAGTACTGGTAGTACGAGGTCGCCTCAATCCGCCCTGTCGCCGCATTATTGAGTGTCCCGGTCCCGTCGTCGATCAGACCGCAGTAACCGTTCATCTTCAATGTCCCCGCGTTCTCCACGCGGGCGCCGTTGCTAATGTTGACAAAGGTCGCGAACGCCACCTCCGCTTCGGTTCCCTCAGGAATCTTCACGGTGAGATGGTCCAGGTTCACGCCTGCCTGCAAATACAGACCGCCCGCAGCAAACAGTTCGACCCCATTGCCCACTCCGCGCACGGTCCCTGGCATGCTGCCGTATGAACCCGCCAACTGAGTCTGGCCCTCCACGGTCAGGCTTTCATCGGTAACCAGAAGGCCTCCGCCGCTTATCGTCAACGACGACAGGGTTCGCCCCTCGGCCCCGAATGCCCCACCGGTCAGGTCCACCGTTGCTCCGCCGGCAACCGATAGGTCTCCCAGGCGTTCCACCGCGCCGGTGAACGCCAAGGTCAAGTCACCGTAGACCAACGTGCCCGCCGCCGAGAACGTTCCCGCAATCTCCTGATCGCCCGTGTGATAAAACGTCACCCTTCCCGCAGTTTCCACAACACCGGTATTCAGGTCCTGATCCAGACCGTCCGCAAAGTCGATCTCGCTGTTGACATCCCCGGTGATCGAACCCCGATTGATCACGCGCTGGCCGGAGCCACCCAGTCCCAGGAAGGCACCCTCGCCCGCATGGATCTCCCCAGCGTTGGTTACGGTCGCGAACTGAAGATTATTGAAGTACTGGTAGTACGAAGTCACCTCGATCCGACCCGTCTCCGCATTAACCAATGTGCCCGTCCCATCGTCGATCAGCCCGCAGTAGCCGTTCAACTTCAATGTCCCCGCGTTCTCCACTCGGGTGCCATTGCTAATGGTGACAAAGGTCGCGAACGCCACCTCCGCTTCGGCTCCCTCCGAGATCTTCACCGTGAGGTGGTCCAGGTTCACGCCTGCCTGCAAATACAGACCTCCCGCAGCAACCAGTTCGACCCCATTGCCCACTCCGAGCACGGTCCCAGGCATGCTGCCGTATGAGCCGGCTAATTGAACCTGGCCCTCCACGGCCAGGCTTTCATCGATAACCAGAAGGCCTCCGCCACTCACCGTCAGCGACGACAGAATTCGCCCCTCGGCCCCGAATGCCGCACTCGTCAGGTCCACGGTCGCGCCGCCGGCAACCGACAGGTTTCCGAGGCTCTCCACTGCCCCGGTAAACGCCAGGTTCAAATCGCCGTAGACCAATGTGCCCGCCGCCGAGTACGCTCCCGCAATTTCCTGATCGCCCGTGTGATAGAAGGTCACTCTTCCTGCCGTCTCAACCACACCGGTATTCGGGTCCTGATCCAGACCGTCCGCAAAGTCGATCTCGCTGCTGACATCCCCTGTGATCAAACCCCGATTGATCACGCGCTGGCCGGAGCCACCCAGTCCCAGGAAGGTACCCTCGCCTGCATGGATCTCCCCAGCGTTGGTTACGGTCGCGAACTGAAGATTGTTGAAGTACTGGTAGTACGAAGTCGCCTCGATCTGACCCGTCTCCGCATTAACCAATGTGCCCGTCCCATCGTCGATCAGCCCGCAGTAGCCGTTCAACTTCAATGTCCCGGCGTTCTCCACTCGGGTGCCATTGCTAATGGTGACAAAGGTCGCGAACGCCACCTCCGCTTCGGCTCCCTCCGAGATCTTCACCGTGAGGTGGTCCAGGGTCACGCCTGCCTGCAAATACAGGCCTCCCGCAGCAACCAGTTCGACCCCATTGCCCACTCCGCGTACGGTTCCAGGCATGATGCCGTATGAACCCGCCAACTGAATCTGGCCCTCCACCGTCAGGCTTTCATCGATAACCAGAAGGCCTCCGCCACTCACCGTCAGCGACGACAGAATTCGCCCCTCGGCCCCGAATGCCGCACTCGTCAGGTCCACGGTCGCTCCGCCGGCAACCGATAGGTTTCCGAGGCTCTCCACCGCCCCGGTGAACGCCAGGTTCAAATCGCCGTAGACCAACGTGCCCGCCGCCGAGTACGCTCCCGCAATTTCCTGATCGCCCGTGTGATAGAAGGTCACTCTTCCCGCCGTCTCAACCACACCGGTATTCGGGTCCTGATCCAGACCGTCCGCAAAGTCGATCTCGCTGCTGACATCCCCTGTGATCAAACCCCGATTGATCACGCGCTGGCCGGAGCCACCCAGTCCCAGGAAGGTACCCTCGCCTGCATGGATCTCCCCAGCGTTGGTTACGGTCGCGAACTGAAGATTGTTGAAGTACTGGTAGTACGAAGTCGCCTCGATCTGACCCGTCTCCGCATTAACCAATGTGCCCGTCCCATCGTCGATCAGCCCGCAGTAGCCGTTCAACTTCAATGTCCCCGCGTTCTCCACTCGGGTGCCATTGCTAATGGTGACAAAGGTCGCGAACGCCACCTCCGCTTCGGCTCCCTCCGAGATCTTCACCGTGAGGTGGTCCAGGGTCACGCCTGCCTGCAAATACAGGCCTCCCGCAGCAACCAGTTCGACCCCATTGCCCACTCCGCGCACGGTCCCAGGCATGCTGCCGTATGAACCCGCCAACTGAGTCTGGCCCTCCACGGTCAGGCTTTCATCGGTAACCAGAAGGCCTCCGCCGCTTATCGTCAACGACGACAGGGTTCGCCCCTCGGCCCCGAATGCCGCACCGGTCAGGTCCACCGTCGCTCCGCCAGCAACCGATAGGTCTCCCAGGCGTTCCACCGCGCCAGTGAACGCCAAGGTCAAGTCACCGTAGACCAACGTGCCCGCCGCCGAGAACGTTCCCGCAATCTCCTGATCGCCCGTGTGGTAAAACGTCACCCTTCCCGCAGTTTCCACAACACCGGTATTCAGGTCCTGATCCAGACCGTCCGCAAAGTCGATCTCGCTGTTGACATCCCCGGTGATCGAACCCCGATTGATCACGCGCTGGCCGGAGCCACCCAGTCCCAGGTGAGCGCCTTCGGCCACGTGGATCGTTCCGACGTTGGCCACTGTGGCAAACTGAAGATTGTTGAAGTACTGGTAGTATGAAGTCGCCTCAATCCGACCCATCTCGGCATTAACCAACGTGCCCGTCCCATCGTCGATCAGGCCGCAGTAGCCGTTCAACTTCAATGTCCCCGCGTTCTCCACGCGGGCGCCGTTGCTGATGTTGACAAAGGTCGCGAACGCCACCTCCGCTTGGGTTCCCTCCGGAATCTTCACCGTGAGGTGGTCCAGGGTCACCCCGGCCTGAAAATACAATCCCCCTACCGCGACCAGTTCGACCCCGTCGCTCACTCCTCGGACCGTACCAGGCGTGCTGCCGTACGACTCGGTCAACCGAACCGCACCCGACACCCAAAGGCTGTCTGTCAGGTTCAAGGCGGCCCCACCGCTTATGCGCAGCGAGGCGACGGTCGTGCCACTGGAGAGTTCGACCGAGACGGCCCCGCCGATCTCGACATCGTCCGTACTCGTTGGCACCTGGTCGTTGCTCCAGTTCGCTGCGGTTTCCCAATGGGAATTGCTTCCACCTCCGTCCCAAAAGATGGCGGGAAGAGCCCGCCCCTCGAGGAACTCAAGCCACGGCCGAACCGACGTCCCTCGAGAACTCCCTGACCAAATCTCTTTTTTTCCCAATCGGGTGAACCAATTTTGCTTACGCCGCCAAAGTCCACCAAAAGAAGCCATGAAAAAACTCCGCTGAGAGGAAAAATAAGGAATTCGTGACTACAAAAAAATCGCTCGATTCGCGGAAGGCGAACGAGAACCCGGGTCAAAAGGAATCGATGAAGACAATGCGCTGCCGCACGGCCCTGGAGGTCGCTCAAGGAATCCATCCAATCGATTTCAGGAAGGGGAAAGGGAACCGAGATTACGGGTCCGGAGGCGAGCGGGGAGCCTCCCAGGTCAGGATTTGACCTCGACTTTGACTGCCCATGCCCCCGGTGATCAGTTTCTGACCGTCGGGGGAAATTGCGATGCAGTCGAGGCTAATTCCGGGCTGACCCAGAGTGAGCAACTCTTGCTGGGTGCCGACATGCCAGAGCTTGACGACACCGTTGGTGGTCGCACTGGCAAGCGTCTTGCCGTCGGGAAAAAACGCCAGCGCAGTGATCCGGTCTCGATGCCCCCCTAGGCGAACGGGCGGATGGTCTTTCTCGGTCTCCCAAAGATAGAGTTCGCTCTGACGGGCGATCGCCACGGTCTTGGCCTCCGCGTCAAAAGCGACCTGCCAACCATCCATCGCCTTGAGGGGCCACACGCGGTCGATCTGGCGGAAGGGAGGCCTTGCCAGGCCAGCTCCATCACGATTGGCCGACCAGGCAAATTTCCAGTTGGGGGAGAGCACCAGCCTGGCCCGGTACGATTCTTCATTCGAAAGTTCCGCCTGCAAGGATCTGGTCTGCAAATTCCAAAACCGCGACGAAGCGTCCCACCCCGTGGTGGCCAACGTCGATCCCTCCGGAGAAAGCGCCATCCTCGTCAGTTTCTTATCTCCCGTCGAAAGGACGAATTCCTGACGTAGCCCGGCCAAATCCCAGATCTGCACCAAGTCGGTTTCGCCGCTACGGATCGCCAACCGTTGACCCACTTGATCGATCGCGATCATCGCCCCTTGTCCATTGGGCGCAATCATCGAACGATCTTCAGCGCTGGCAAAGTCATGGTGTCGAACCGACCCGTCACTGGTGGCGACGACCAGTCCGTTCTTCGAGGAGACCAGCCCGATGACGCGGGAAGGCAGTTGCCATTCTTTAAGCCGGGGCCGCCGCGCCGCCAAATTCCAGATCGCCGCTTGGCCTCCCGCGGCGACGGAGGCCACGGTATTCCCATCGGGGGAGAAGGCAACCGACCAGCCCCGCTGCTCGTGGCGGCTGGGAAACGTCTGGAGCAGCGTCCGCGAAGTCACATCCCAAATCAGGACATCCCCCAGGCGGGTGGTTGCCGCGACCTGAAAGTCGCTGGAAAAAGCGACCGAGTGAAAGCTCAATCCCGGTTCATGAAAGCATGCGATTTCACGCCCCGTCTCCCGATCCCAGAGCCGGACCGTATCGTCGTAACTGGCGCTGGCGATGAGCCCCAATTTGCGCGATGCGGCGACACTTTTCACCGGGTAAAGGTGCCCCGTGATGGTGCGCACCAAAGCTGCCGAAGCGATGTCCCAGACCTTGACCGTGCCGTCTCTCCCCCCGCTGATGAGGAACTGGCCGTCGGGCGTGAAGCAGACCGATTCGGCTTTGGGCGCATGCGCGAAAAGCACGGCTCGCTCACGCCCGCTCGGATAGTCATAAAGCCGCACGGAGCCATCCCAGCAGGCCGCGGCAAGAACACTGCCATCAGGATGGATCGCGATTTGGGGAATCGCGATTCCCGGTGCCACGAGCTGCCAGGCCAGGGCCGCGCCGCCGGCGGCCGGCCCACAAAGAAGCGCGGCGCCGGCATGAGCCGCAATGCCCTGAGATGCCAGGTGGGCCAGCCGTCTGGCGCCTTTCCCGGTTCGGCCATCGCAAGTCCAGATCGATCCGTCTTCACACGAAACGATCAGGTTCCGGCCGTCGGGGGTGAACAGGGTGCAGTTGACATCGTCGCAAGAAGGCCGCAATTCGAAGAGGCGTTGGCCCGAGCCAACATCCCAGACGGCGGCGGTGCAATCGGCGCTTGCCGTGGCAAGCCGCCCGCCATCGGGGCTATAGGCAAGACCAAAGATCTCTCCCTGATGCTTGCCGATTTCCTTGCCTTCCGGCTCCAGGCCCGCAAGCAGGTGGTGAACATAATACCATTCGAAACCGCGCCGATCCTTCTCTCCCGGCTTGGGTCGATGCCGATCGAGGAGTTCTCGGGCTCGCTCTGGATTGGAATTCTCGAAGGACCGCATCGCCAGGCTGATGTTCGCCGCGTATTCACGGTCAAGCGCGTAGTCGCGCTGTGACTCGGCCTCGACCTGATGGCGGCGGGTTTCGTCGCGCTCCAGGCGCAACAGGAGAATGCCGGCGATCATTCCCACGAACAAGGTGAGGGAAAGAATTGCAGACACCAGGGTCAGGCCAGCGATCACCGGATTGCGGCCGAACCAACGCCGACCGCGTCCCAGCCAGCCGATGGGCCGCGCCTGGGTCGATTCGCCGGCGAGCCAACGCTCGAGATCTTCCGCAAGCGCTTGCGCGGACGGATAGCGCCGTCCCGGTTCCTTTTCGAGGCACTTCAGGCAAATGCTCTCCAGGTCGCCATCGATGCGCGGATCGATCTTGCTTGGAGAAACCGGTTCGCTCGACTGGACCAGTTCAAGCGTCTCGAACACCGACTCGCCGCGAAAAGGAGGACGGCCCGTGAGAATCGCGTAAAGAATGGCACCCACGCCGTACACATCGGTAGCGGTCGTCACCCCTCCCTTGCGCTGGGTCATTCGTTCCGGTGCCATGTAGCTTGGCGTCCCCACCACGGCCCCCGACAAGGTCAAGTTGCTGTCCGATTCAAGACGCTTGGCCAATCCAAAATCACTGATGTAGGGGCGGCCCTGCGGATCGAGGAGAATATTGCCCGGCTTGAGGTCGCGGTGAAGGACGCCGCGCTGATGGGCGTGATGCACGGCGCGCGCGATATCGATGATCAGGCGAACGCGATCGCGCACGGAGATCTCAGGCTCGCTCTTGCATCCGAACCGCTTTGCTAAATTGCCCCCCTCGATCAACTTCATACTGAAGTACGGGCGGCCTTCGCATTCGCCGACCTCGTAAATCGGCACGATATTGGGATGATCCAAAATGCCCGCCGCTTCCGCCTCGGAGCGAAAGCGCCCGACATCTTCAGGAGTGGCGAGATCCCCCGCCATGATCATTTTGATCGCGACGATCCGGTTGGGCCGCAATTGCCGGGCTTTGAACACCACGCCCATGCCGCCCCGGCCGATCATTTCGATGAGACGGTACTCGCCGAAGACGCGAGGATGCTGGTAAGGCTCGGCTGCCTGTGGATAAGCGGCCAGGCGCGGTTGCGCTCGCGCCGATCCCGTCATGAGAGGCGTCGGCGCGGAAAGAAACCGGGCCGTCTCCTTGAGCGAGGCGAGGAGATCGTCGACTTCCTGGCGATCGGCCAGAAAGTCCTTGAGCTCGGTTGCGAACTCGGGGTTTTCCGCGAGAAAAAGATCGCGATCGGGGGGATCGCCGCATTCCGCGGCTTGCAGATAGGAGAACACGATCTTACCCAGCCGCTGCTCGCGTTCTGTTAGATCGCTGGGTTCCAATTTCTTTTCTCCGGCTCTTCTATTCTTTTGCGTGCAGAAGCTCGCGCAGCCGCCTGAGCGCACGCACAAGCAGCGCACCGGTGGCCCCCTCGCTTCGGCCCATAAGCGTCGCCACTTCCGCCACGGGAAATCCCTGCAAATGATGCAGTTCGACGGCCCGGCGCTGATCATCGGGCAAGCGAGGCAAGACCTCGGTCAAGCGTATCAGTTGCTCATTTTGGATCGCCTGCGCACTGGGCGTTGGGTCGTCCGAGGCCACCCAGGCTGCCAATCGCGCGGATGATTCTTCCAGGCCCGCATCCAGCGATTGTTCACGCCCGACGTTGCGCATGGCGGAACCCAGCCGGCGCAACTCGTCCACCAAATTGTTGGACATGGCCCGCCGCAGCCAGCCGTGCTGCTGGGCCGGGCTCATCCGCTCCAGTTGGCGAATCGCCTGATGGGCCTCGATCAGCGTCTGCTGCACCACTCCGGAAAGGTCCACCTTCCCCTGAAGCGCCGGCTCCAGATGCAAACGAGCCATCACCGCCAAGTGCGTACGAAAGCGCTCCAATAATGAGCCCTGAATGTCGACATTTGACGCCATTCGCAGCTCCCTAGGGTTATAAGCGGAAAGAGGGCTCAGGTCCCTACGCGGAAAAGCAGAAAAATCTTGGCGACTTTCACGGCCGCCGGCGCAATGGGCAGGCGAACCCGGCCGAGCACCTTCACTGCGCGGTGGCTTGCGAGTCTGGGCGTTTTCCTATTTGATGTATCCGCGGTCTCTTGAAAAGAAACGGGAATCGACCACAAGTTAAGACAGGTTTCCACTCAACACCAGCCGGTTTCACCCTCTTTGGTCTTGGACGGACCAAAGCAAGGTTCAACCGTGGCGTATAGCCTTCCCTTTCCATCGCACTCAATCAATCCACCGGTGAACTCGATCGCTCCATGATCATCACGCAGGCCGCCAAACAAGTAATAATGCCCACAATGTGCTATCCAAATAAGCACAGCAAAATTCCAAGTCATGAAATCAAACTTGCCAATGATGCAAGGTTGAGCCGCGGCCCTCAGCTTATGCTCGCTCTTTCATCCGCTCCCAGGCATCGGCGGTAATCACCACTTCGCGAGCGTTGCTCCCGTTGTAGGAGCCGACGACGCCGTCTTCGGCCATCCAGTCGATCATGCGAGCGGCGCGGCCGTAGCCGATTCCGAGGGTCCGCTGAAGCAGGGACACCGACCCCCTACCCTCGCGGATCACCACTTCGACTGCGGAAATGTACAAATCGTCCTTCGCGCGGCCCTTGCCGCCTTCGGCCGGCTTGTCCTTGGGCACGACCTCCAGTTCCACCAGTTCCTTGACGAAATGCTGTTCGCCCTCGAGCGCACCGACCACCGACTGAATCTCCTGGTCGCTGGCGAAGGTGCCCTGGGCCCGCACGAGCGCGCTCGTCCCGGGAGGCAGATAAAGCAGATCTCCCTTGCCCAGAAGGCGATCGGCGCCCATTTCATCGAGCACGACGCGGCTGTCGGATTTGTTCACCACCTTGAAGCAGATGCGCGAAGGCAGGTTCGACTTGATCAGGCCGGTGATCACATCGACCGTCGGTTTTTGCGTGGCCACGACCAGGTGAATGCCGGCGGCACGCGATTTTTGCGCCAACCGGATGATGTGCGACTCGACCTCTTTTTTCATCGTCATCATCAGGTCGGCCATTTCGTCGATGAAGATGACGATGTACGGCATGCGCGCCGGCAGGTCGGCTTTTTCTTGATCGGTTTGCGGGGCCACCCGCTTCGTTAGCTCGTTGATTCCCAGTTCGTTGTAACTGCCGATGTTGCGAACTTTCGCTTTATGCAAAAGTTCGTAACGTTTCTCCATCTTTTCGACGGCCCAGGCGAGAATGGCCTCGGCCTTACGCATGTCATGAACCACCGGATGCATCAGGTGGGGGATCTTGGCATAGTCGCCCAGTTCGACCACCTTGGGGTCGATCATGATCATCTGCACTTCTTCCGGCGTGCGCGTGACGAGCATGCTCAAGATGATCGAGTTCATGCACACCGATTTACCGGTGCCCGTGCTACCCGCGATGAGCAGGTGGGGCATGTCGGCCAAATCGCCAATGAGCGGGCGGCCCTCGTTGTCCTTGCCCAAAAAGAGGGGGATCCGGTATTTCGCAAGCGATTCGCCGGCCGCTTGCAGCACCTCTTTCATGCGCACCATGGCGCGCAGTTCGTTGGGTACTTCCACGCCGACCGTGTTTTTCCCAGGAATGGGCGCGACGATGCGGACGCTGGGCACCTTCAGGTTGAGTGAGATGTCGTCGGCCAGTCTGGTGACCTTGTTGAGCCGCAGGCCCGTTTCAAGGCTTAACTCAAACTGCGTGATCACCGGTCCGGTGTTGATCGCCACGACCTTGACCTTGAGGCCGAAGTCGGCGAGGGTTTTTTCCAAAAGCTCGGCGCGGTCCTTGAGCTTGCCTTCGAACTTGGAAAAGTCGAGTGGCACGGGGTCTTCCAAAAGATCCCACGAAGGCAATCCGGGAAGTTTGGCAATGACTTCCTTGGGAGGCGCCACAGGACGCGGTTTGGGTTTGGGGACCGGTTCGGGTTCGGGAGTTTCCTCCACTTGAATGGCGGGCGCTTCGGGGCGCTTTTTGGGCAGGAGTAAAGCCAGCCAGGCCAATGAGAAGCGGATCCTGGGCAAGCGAATGGGTAAAAACCACGGGACAAAAGAGAAGGCGCCAAAACCAAGCAATGCCCAAATGGCCTGGGGGCCAAGAGGGACCAAGGCCTCGCGCGCCAGCCAGGAGCCGAGCTTGCCGCCGCCTTGTTCAGGCAATCGCAGCACGGAGGGTGCCTGCCAGTAGGCAAGAAACGCGCATAGCGCGGGAATCCAGAGGCTCAGGCTGAGCACGCGCAAGAAGGCCCAGACCGAGTTGCTTGGGCGCAGAAGAAATAACCCGAAGACGAACCAAAACAACACCAAGGGCGCCAGCCCCAGGCCAAGGACATTCCAGAGCCCCTGCGCCAAGGCGGTGCCCGCGGCGCCATAAAGATTGAAGTTGCGGCCCGCCGCCTGAATGGCCCAGGGAGCCGGTTCCTGGCTCAAAAGAGCCGTGAGCCAGAAAAACCCGAGCCCCAAGAAGAGAAGTCCCGCTCCAAGGCTAGAACGCAGTGACGTGGCCCAGGAACTGGACGCTTTTTTCCCGATAAACAGCAGCATCAGGGAAACGCCTCCCCATTCCGGTCAAAATCTTGAGGATCACGCTCGAACCGCCGAGTTCGCAAGCACCATGGACTAAGGTCAACTAAGACAAAACCAAAGATCGTGCAAAAAAGAAAAAGCTCCTGAGCCTCGAAGGCAACTCTACCCCGCGGAAAGCCATCATGTTTCATGTCGCGCTCTGGGAACCCGAGATTCCCCCCAATACAGGCAATGTGGCCCGATTGTGCGCCGCAACCCGGACAACCCTCTGGATCGTGGGCCAACCCAGCTTCCGGATGGACGAAAAAAGCATCAAACGGGCCGGACTCGACTACTGGCCATTTGTCAGGATAAATCACCTGGGAAGTCTGGAAAATCTGGAAAGTGCCTTCCAGGAGAATCGACTCTGGTGCTTCACCGTCAAAGCCAGCAAAATCTATACAGAAGCATCATTTCAGCCGGGCGACTGCTTGCTTTTCGGACCGGAATCTCGAGGGCTTCCCCGAGAATTTCTGGCCCGGCATGCCGATGAAAGTCTCATCATTCCCATGTCGCAGCCCAATGTGCGCAGTTTGAACCTGTCCACGTCCGCGGGAATTGGACTTTTCGAGGCCTTGAGACAGAATGGGTTTCCCTCTTAACTCTCCCTCGTCCCCGGAGACCTCCACGGAGGCCGATCCAGCCAACTCAACAGAAAAACAGAGCCTGGCACGGCCCGCTTGGCGAGAGATTTACGATTCGATCATTGCGGGCGTTTCGCAGTACGAAGGAATCGATTCCTCCCAGGCGCGCATCGATCTACGGTTCCTTGTTCGCCAAAACGCACGCTGCGCCCTGGATATCTCGGTGCTGGGGCCGCGGCGCATGAAACCCCATGCAATCTGGTCCTGGGTTGATGGAAAAATCTTTTATTATGACAGCGGCGGCAAACGCTGGAAGGATGAAGATGTCGATCCTTCGATCCAGCCCCCCGCCGATCTGACCCTTCATCCCGTGAGTGCATGACACAGCCTTACCGCCCCATTTTGGCCACACTCGGCTATGTGTTTTCTCCCAACGGCCGCCGGGTGCTACTTATCCACCGCAACAGCCGCCCGGAAGACGCGCACCTGGGCAAGTACAACGGCCTGGGCGGCAAGCTTGAGCCGCTGGAAAACATCGTTTCAGGGATGTGCCGGGAAATCCGCGAGGAAGCGGGCATTGCCTGCCGTAATGTGAGCCTCGCCGGCACGATAAGTTGGCCTGGCTTTGGAAAAGGCGGCGAAGACTGGTTTGGTTTTCTCTTTCGCATTCACCGATTCGACGGCCGGCCTTACGAGCAATCCCCGGAAGGAACGCTCTCGTGGGTCGACGTCGAAAAAGTCATGGATCTGCCGCTCTGGGAAGGGGATAAGTATTTCCTGCCGTTGATTCTCGACCCGCAACAACCCAGCTTTCACGGCGTCCTTCCCTACCGGGATGGGGCGCCTCAATCCTGGTCGGTCGCCCTGACCGGAAAATCGATCCCCTTTGATGTCCCCGAATCGCCTGAACTCCTCACCGATGGATGGTGAATTCCGGCCGTTTTTGGTAGAATGAGCAGTTGGAGGATAGGACCATGTCGCCGGATAAGAACAATTGGCAGGATTTGGCATCGGATCTGGGACTCTCGTTTGAGATCGATCCGAACGCGCCGGAACTGCCCCCCGAGCCGGAACCGGTTGTCGTGGTGGAACAAACGGTGATCACGAGCGTGACGGTGGAGACACCCGCCGAATTGGATAACGAGGCGGAGCTGTCGGCCGAATCGCTCGAAGAATCAAGCGGCGCCAGCAGCAGCAATGGCCTGCAAGAAGGCGGGCAACCCGGGGAAAACTCCGAAGAAGCCCGCAAGCGCAAACGCGGCCGCCGTCGCCGCCGAGGCCGGGGCGAAAACGGTCCCGCGGAAAGCGATGCGGCCGAAGCCGAATCGGAAACGCCCGAACTCGTCGGCAGCGCCGTCGGCCGCGGCCACGCCGAAATGGAATCCGACGACGACGAACCCCACTCTGGCGGCCATGGTCATGGCCCGCATGACGAAGAGGAATTTGTCCTCGAAGACCTGACCAACCTCAATGTGCCGATCTGGACCGAATTGATCGATTCGCTTTACCGGCCCGACCGCTAGGCTTGCCTGCCCGCTCTCTGATCGCATTTGGGGGAATGTCGCCCGAATTGCGGTCAGAAACGGTGGGTGTTGGTTAGACGATATTTACTGGAATATATTCATCACCAATAAATACAACTAGCCTATTTACTTTTTCAATAAACGGTTTGTCATCCTTCATCCCTAACAAGCCACTTATTAAACAACACTCACTAAATTCAAATGGCCCGCCAGCCAATGGCATGACACCGTCAGCCTCATTAAATCGGCGGAACAGATCAGCACTATCAATTCTCATTCTAATTCCATCAACAAAAGCTTGCCCACTGTCGGACACGTAGGGAATGCAACCTATTATCGTAATCGCTATGCATCCATACACTTCACCTTCAAGGCCAACCCAAGGCAAGGGGTTGGCAAGTATGTCCTCAACTTTGACCTTCATTGCAACCCTTTCCCTCTTGGGGATTGCCATTTTTGAGTCGCAATCTAACCAAGTTCGAACGAGCGTCACAAAGTCCCATGACTACCCTCCTTCCAAGTCAGTGAAACGGCCTCCATGCCGGGACCAAAGCCGCCATGACCAAGATCGAAGTAGGCCGATTCTCGCGAAAGTCAGGTCTTGAGTTGGAGACATGCTTCAGCATGCTCGATTGACCTAACCCACGACGACGCAAAGGGAATCGATTCGATCTTGGAACATTTATTGGTCTCTGACGGATACAAAAAACCTGAGCACTCCGCCACGCCGCTGAACGCAGGGCGCCTGCAAAAAAAAAGCCTCACCGACGCCGTGCTCAAGGAAGATCAAAACAACAAAAGCACAATGAAATTATCGCTTACCAATCCAACCAAAATTAGATTGAAAGCAAAAAAAACCAAACTATTACCAGATATCTTTTACTGGTTTTTTTTATTGATTAAAATCATCCTATTTAACAAAGACATCATTCCAGGCAGCCAAAAAGACAATACATTATACCTCTTGATTTTATACGAATCCGATCCAGGAAATATAAACGCCTACAACAATTTACCTACGTCAGCTATTTTAATCCTAGTTCTTTTATAATCTCCATCTTGAAACGATTAGCAACATCCCGTGAATTATCCCCTCTTAAACCCTCAATAAATCGCGATTTTTTCGTTGGCACATGGACTACCTCAATAAATGTTCTACCTTCAGTGGCGCGGCCGATGCTCACTATAAATTCTTCATCATATTTTTCCATCAATTCACTCATTGATTCCACCAATCATATTGCGCGCCTAAATAAACAGGAGCTTAATATGCGATAAATTGATCTTGGAAAAATGGACCGGTTACAACATGTAATCGGTTCCGCGCATTATGGTGATATAGCAGCTCGGCCTTTCCAGGCGAGCCCTCGCCACCCGACGAATGGATGCTTGATCCGACTATTATCCGGTACTTCCGGCAACCCAATAAAGAAGCCACCCTTTTGGGGTGGCTTCTTTATTGGCTCGTGTCTGTTCTTTGGGCCCGTCAAAGGAATTCACCCGACGATCGCGGCGCACCGTCAACGCGGATTCACCATTTTGCCGCAGGAAATTGCAGAAAATTCTTCAAAAGCGTTGGCCCTTCCAAGGTCAGAAAACTCTCCGGATGAAACTGGACCCCGTGCAATGGCGCGGTCTTGTGCCGCACCCCCATGATCTCCCCTTCTTCCGTCCAGGCCGTCACTTCAAAATCGGGTTGGTTGAACGAGTCCTTCTTGATCACGAGCGAGTGGTACCGAGTGGCTTCGAACGGATTGGTCATCCCCTGAAACAGACCCCGGCCGTCGTGAAAAATCGGCGAGACCTTGCCGTGCATGACCCGGTAATTGCGGATCACCTCGCCGCCAAATACATGACCGATGCACTGATGGCCCAGGCAAACGCCCAGGATTGGCACCGTCTTAAAAAACTCGCGCAAGACCTCGTTGGAAATCCCCGCTTCGCGCGGAGTACAAGGTCCGGGGGAAATGAGAATCCGCTCGGGCTTGAGATCGTGGATCTTGGCCAGGTCGATCTGGTCGTTGCGATGGACGCGGATGTCGAGATTCCGGTCGATTTCGCCAAAGCGCTGCACCAGATTGTAAGTGAAAGAGTCGTAGTTATCGATGATGAGGATCATGATTCAAGCCATTCCGCCTTTTTCAACCCGTTCAGCCCTGCGCACCCGCGCCAACCACCCCGGAAAAAAGCCGCTTGCCAAACTGGCACCCTTCGGCGGCCGCAAAGGACCGGTCGAGATGGGGGTCCCGACCCTCGACCGCCACCGCGCCGGCATAACCGATGCGGTTCAACATGCGAGCCAGTGACTCCCAGTCGACGCTGCCCCGCCCTGCCAACCTGTATTCCACCGGCCTGGGTGCATGTTGCGACAAGACGCACGAATTGAGCAAACTGGTCGAACCATCGAGCCGATTCGAGACATCTTTCAAGTGGACATGCCAGATCCGGTCGGCGAACTCGCGCACAAATTGCACCGGATCGACCCCCTGCCAAACCATGTGGGCCGGATCGACCACGAAACCAAGGGCCTGGTGGCCATCGAGCGATTCCAGCAAGCGGTGCGCGGTGGGAATGTCGAACGCCATTTGGCCGGGATGGATTTCCACGGCGAAACGCACCCCCGAACCCAGGCACAAATCAAGCAGGGGCCGCCAGATCGATGCCAACTGGGCAAAGGCCGCATCGACCTCGGCCGCATCGGGCGCCGGATAGGTCCAGAGTCTTCCCCAAAGGGGAGAACCGGTGAATCCGCTGATCATGCCGATGCCGAAGCGTTCCGCACTTTGAATCAGCTTTTGAAATTCCCGCTGCGCGCGCGCCACCACCGAGGCCGGATCGCCCTCCCCCCACACCGAAGCGGGAAGGATGCGGCGCCAGTGCGGCCCATAAGGATCGCCGAACACGGTGGTCAGACCATGCGCGGCAATGAGAGGGATATCGAGGCGATGCTGCTGCAAGCTGGCCCGGATCTGGTCGAGCCAGGCCGGATTTTGCGAGATCCGGTCCAGGTCCCAGTGGCCCGGCCCAAGCACGGCTTCAAATCCGTCAAAGCCCCATTCGGCCGCGCTCACCGACAAATCGGCAAGGGGCAGGTCCCGAAAGGAATTGGTGCAAAGAAGGACCGGCAACGACATTCCGTTGGCCCCGTGAACTTAGTGGGTTCGTATCGTCACGGCTTCGGCGGACTTTCAATGACGGAAAGATTGACCAGGCCCGGCTTGGCCGGATCTCCCGCGGGTTTGGCGACTTCGGCTGGAGCCGAAGAAGGCCGATAGGCCGGGGGTTGCACCGGAGCAAACGCAGGATCGTCCTCCTCGTCGAGGAACACATCATCCACCTCGACATCGTCGGCCGCCTTGCGAAGCACCAGGTAAATTCCGGTCATGAACGACCAGAAGAGCGAGTAACCCAATCCAATGAGGGGCAATACCGCCAGGTAAAGCCATCCCGAGGCGAAGAAGGCACTCGCCAGTTGATTGGAGGAAAGCGTTTCCTTGAATTCCTTGAGCCGCACGGGATTGACCGTTCCCGCTTCGACGACCGGGTTGCCTTGGACCGTGGCGCCTTCAAGGAGCAGGTCCCGCCAGCCGAAGGTCGTGGGAGCATAGACGAAGAGGTATTCGGGGGACTTTTTCAGCGCGGCGGAACCGGGCGTTTGCGCGACACCCCATTTCGCCAGATAAACGCCCAGCGAAAGCAGCCAGCAGAGGAAAATAAGACAGATCGAACCGTAAACGGCGCAAAATGCACCGCTTCCCAGCGCCAGCCAACCTTTTTGCCCAAAGTAGCTGTAGGGCTTCGTGGTCGCGGCGAAAGCATCGTCGGATTCAACCGAGACGGCAATGGTCATGAGCGGCCAGCCCAAGAGGCCAATCGATATCACCGCCAGAACCAACCCCGAGCCGATCATGAGAATCCAGCCCAGGCCGGAGACCAGTACATCGACAAAGGGGATCAGGCTAAGCAGACCGACGACGATCATGCCAAGCAAGAGCACGACACCAGGAACCGCCGGCAGCCAGGGAGCAAGCAGGTAGTTTTCCTTGCGGGCAAACACATAGCCGATCGCCTTGGGCAGACCGATCGTCTGTTTGCGCGTGAATTCCAGCGCCGCGATGCGGGTGATGATGCCGCCTGCCAGCGTCCACACGCACAAGGTCGCAATCAGCAGGATGAGGAAGAAGATCCGCTGGCCAAAACTCGCCTGGGGGTGGGCCACATAGTAAAGCGGCAAAATCAACTTGCGCAAAGGTTCCAGGGCGAACGACATCTCCTTGGAGACCAGGCCCATAAATCTCGCCAGAATGCCGCCATCGCCATATTTGCCAAGCGCCGTGATTGGGTTGGGGCCGCGGTCTTCAAACCAGGTCCAGGAGACCAGCCGACCGGAAGGCTTTTCGGTGCCGAGCTGTTCGGCCAAAAAGTGGGCGCGGTTGGCGTCCCATCCGGCCGGGACCTTGGGAAGCGCTGGCCCGGTGTCGCTCACGGCCATTAGTTTCGCCTTGGCGGTGCTCAATTGCTCTGGTTGCGAGGGATCGAGGCCCGTCTTGCTTGTACCCAGGAAGTCGACCAAAAACGCATATTCTTCGCTTGAGCGAGCCAGATCGCCCAGGCCCAGGTAGGCGCCGGGACCGCCTTGCCCCACCGCGGCGACTTCGTGCCACAAATTCCAGTGAACCAGTTCGGCCCGGTATTTTTCCCAGGAAGCGTTTTCGTCCTCGGCCCGGTAGGCAGGCGGCGGGCCCGAAGGCGCCGTCATTGCCACCAAAATCACGCCCAAGAGGTTGGCGACGAGTAGTCCCACCACCGCCACGGCCACCTTTTTGAGGCAAAGGCCGATCGGGAAGCCCCGGCTCAAATGAGCGATCAGGGGAATGAAACCTGGACTGGGACTGGGCTTAGAGCCGCCAAGAGTTTCCGGCATGACTCCGCATTCCTCGATGACCGCGAATTCGACACTTCTCAAAGGGCTATTATGGTGGCCGGGAACGAGGCTGGAAGAAGGTGCGAACCGAATGATAAAAAAACACGGACCGGTCATCAGGGTTTTCATCCGATGACCGGCCTTAAAAAACACGGACCGGTCATCAGGGTTTTCATCCGATGACCGGCCTTAAAAAACACGGACCGGTCATCAGGGTTTTCATCCGATGACCGGCCTTAAAAAAACACGGACCGGTCATCAGGGTTTTAATCCGATGACCGGTCCGGGGAGCGTTGCGGTTTCGCGTCAGGGGTGACGAAACCGCACGGTCGGGAACTCAAGCATGTTGGGAGGTCCTTGAAACCGAGGCTGGGCAAAGGTTGGGAGTCATTTCAGTCCTTTGAACCCGCGAGTCCCTTTCAAGGCCCTGAAGAACCTTGATCCGTCTTTCGGTTAGAACACCAGGGCCAAGCCGGCGTTGAAACCATCAAGCAAGCGGAAGGTCGACTTGTACTGGGGGTCGACACCGAGGAAGTCGAAGGAGATCGGCGTTGGGCTCGAGATGGTGTTGAAGAACATCATCACGTCGTAACCGATCTTCAGTTCGATGCCTTCGAAGATGTAGTAGTTGATCCCGAGGTTGGCCTGGATTTCAGGAGCCAAGGTGTACTGCTTGCGGGACCGTTTACTTACCGGAGTCTGGTTCTTTTCGCCGAACTCGTACTTGGCCCGGGTGTTGACGATGTCGACAAGGAGGGCGGCGCGCAGATCGAGGCTGGCCGCAAACCCATGACCTAAGTACCACTCCTGTTGCGCACCACCGAACAGACCGTACATTCTGTTCGACACGATGTTGGTGTAGAGGGCGCTATCGTACTTGCCCCCCTGCCCCTCGATGTCGAGGTCGGTGGTGGTCCAGGCGAATCGTTCCCAGAACCAGACAGCTCGAGGACCAACAACCGCCGAACAACGATAGTTTTCGGTATCGTAAATCGGTTTGCGGTAGGTCGCTTCAAGCTGCTGGAACTTCTGCGAGAATTTCATGGTCATCAGTTCGGCGCCGTTCCAGATACCGTAGGCAGCACCATAGGCCAAGCCAGGTCCCGGGGTGGTCGAGGTGGGCGGGTTGGAAACCGAACCGGTCACGTTGCGCACATCGTCCAGAGGGCCGGCATACTGAGCCGGGAAGTTATAGACGTTGGCGTAAAGGTAGCTGTCGGCCAGATTGGGCCCAAGGGCCTGGTTTTTCGGTATGAACGAGGCGCCGCCGGTGTAGTTTGCCGGGGCCAACCAGGTGAATCCCACAGTCAGACTCGACTCGTCGTCGAATTTCCAACCGGCATCGATCTTAAAACCGGGCGAGTAGGTCGAAGGTCCGGATACGGCACCGGTATCGAGCGCCAGGGAGCGACTGCCCTGGAAGCTGCCGGGAGATCCGGAGGGATTCGAAGCGGACGCGGTTGCCGAACCGTCCACATCGAGGAAGCCTCTCACCGCAACCTGCTGGTCGCCCAGCGGGTTGGTCTGGCGGTACATGACATAGTTACCCCCAATAAAGAACCCATTACTGGGCCCCTTATGGTAAAGGGGTAAAGGCAATTGGAAATCGGGTGGGGCAACATCTTCCCCACGGACTCCGCCCGACATGACAAGTGTCAGGCACGCCAGGATACCCAGGCTCCTGATCTTTTGGTTATACATTTCCCTGACTCCTTCTGACCCTGGCGGCTGGTCCAACAGTCCAAATCCCCCCGGACGACTGCGAACCATCCCACAACTCCTTCCGCAAACGCTCCTTTGCGGAGGCCGAGAAGTGGGTTTGCACGGTGGGCAAAGCTCCCAACTCTCAGGGCCACACCCCAAATATCGGCAGCCCAAAAGGAAAACTCCTCAAAATCCATCCCGTCGCTACAAACCATTTTCCCCGAACCACCGACAAAGGAGGAAGAATAAGTAAAAAGCGAAGCATTGAATTCAACCCAATCGCCCCATTCAACCCAAACCAACGGAAAAATCTCCGGGATTTTTTGAAAGGTCGCCAGGTAGCGGCTTTGTCATGAGGCGCGAGGGCACGGCGCTTGCAGTTGGGCCGGTCGTTCACGGGTGCCTGGTCCGGCGGGCGACACGATCGTCGAATACACCGGCGGAAGCACCGGCACCTCTTTGGCCATGGTGGCCGCGGCCAAGGGCTATCCCACCAAGAGCGGTGGTCGTCACCCGGATGGTCGACTCGGGGCTCAAATATCTGAGCACCGATGTTTACCGGTGCGACTAACGCTTCCCTCTTGTGCAAAGCATTCGCCTCCCGCGGAGGTTGAACGGTCCTTGTAAAACAACCTGCGAAGAATTCGGCCGCGGTCGCGCGATTGGACAGATCGCGCGCGGCCTTGAAGTGGGAAAGAGAGTTGGCTCATGCGATTGCTTGGCGCTCATATGTCCGTCGCGGGGGGTTACGACAAGGCCGTGAAAGCCGCCGCCAGTCTGGGCATGACCACCTTTCAAATGTTCACCCACAGCCCGTCGCAATGGTCGGTCAAGGCCCGACTGGAACCGCCTGCCCTCGGCACCGCCAAAAAAACGCTCTCCGGCAAAAAGGGCGATGCGAGCCGTGCGAAATGGGTGGCCAAACCCTTGGAGACGGAGCAACTGCACGCTTTCAAGGCGGCCATGCGCGATGCCGAACTACACACCGCCTTTGCCCACGATTCCTATCTGATCAACCTGGGCACCACCAACGACGAACTGTGGGAAAAATCGATCGCCGCCTTCATCGGCGAGCTGGAAAAAGCCGAAGCGCTTGGCTTAAAAGGGGTCGTGACCCATCCGGGCGCGCATGGCGAAGCGACACCCGGATCGGCCATGGCGCGCGTCGCCAAGGCGCTCGATCTGGTGCACAAGGCAACCAAGGGCTTTCAGGTGAAAACCCTCATCGAAACCACCGCCGGACAAGGCACCACCCTCGGCTGGCAGTTCGAACAGATCGGCGAGATCCTCGGCCACTTGAAGGATCCCGATCGCGTCGGCATTTGTCTCGACACCTGCCATATGTTCGCGGCCGGCTACGCCTACGAACCGAAGGCACGGCTTGAAGAAACGGTCGAAGCGATGCAGCGAGCCTTTGGGACGGAAAAGATCGCCCTGATCCACACCAACGATAGCCTGAAAGACTCAGGCAGCCGGGTGGATCGCCACGCCCACATTGGCCAGGGGAAGATTGGGCTGGCCGGAATTCGGTCGATCGTCAACCATCCCAAATTAATTCATGTGCCCTTGATCCTCGAAACCCCCAAGGATCTCGACGAGAAGGGCCGGCCCATGGACGAAGTCAACCTCGAGGTGCTGCGCACGTTCTGCAAAGGCGCCAAGCTCTAAGGTGCCAAGTTCGCGATCACAGACCTCTTTCCTTGATCATGGCGGCAAGCTTTTTGCCTTCGCGGGGAATGGCGGTTAGCGGATCTTCGGCGGCCTCGTATTCGAGCACAAAGTAGCCCTGAAAATTGGCCGCCGCCAAAAGATCGAGAATCCGTCCAAAGTCGGCGGGCACTTTCGCCTTGCCTTTTCTTTGCACCTCGGTTTTGACCTGTACGACCGCCGCATAAGGAGCGAATTTCGCCATGTCGGCGTAGGGATCTTCGGTGCGGAAATTGCCCGTATCGAGGTTGACGGCGAAGAGTGGATGATCCACCCCCCTGACCAGCTTGAGCAATTGATCCGCCGTGCTCGTGATGCCGCCGTGGTTTTCCAGCGCCAGAATGACGCCGCTTTTTTCCGACCGCTTACAGGCCTCCTTGATGGCCTCGATGCAGCGTGCGGCCGCGGTTTCGTCCTTCTCGCCCTTGGGAGTATTCCCCGCGAAGATCCGCAGCGTCTTGCCCCCCATGCGGGCGGTTTTGGCGGCCCAGTCTACGACCTGATCGATCTGGGTTTTGCGTGCCGCTTCATCGGCCAGGCAAAAATTGTTGCCCACCGCCGAGCCCGAGATTTCCAAACCCAATTTCGAGCAATGCTCCCGGAAGCGATCCAGATAGTCCGGACCCGATTCGGAGAAATAGTAAGAGGTCGGCTCGACCGATTTGAATCCCCACTCGGCGGCCTTGGTCGCAAATTGAAAAAGATCCCACTCGGGCTTCTTTTTCGCCTTGAGATCCAGGAGGCTACGCACCCCGTAAGCAGCGACGCCGAGTTTCAATTTCGGTTTGCCGGTACGAGTCAAGGGATCAATGGCGCGTGCGATTCCGATCGAGCCTGCCCCCATGGCGAGCACGACACCCGGCGCCGCGCTCAGGAATCCACGCCGATTCAGACCACCCAAATCCTTCATCGTTTTGTCTCCTGAAATGGGCGCCCGTCCGCTACCGGGGCACCCCCAAACACGATCAAGTGGAACCTGCCAGCTTCTCCATCGTCGTCACGTCATTTTCCAGCACGCCCAGGCCCTTGAGCCAAAACTCCGGCTTGCTCCAGTCGAGGCCCATTTTTTCAAGCAGGACGGACGGTTTTTCCGAACCGCCGGCCGCCAAAAACTCCATGTACTTGGCCGGGAAAGCCGGCCCTTCCTCAATGTATTTGGCATAGAGCGCCAAAACGAGCAACTCGCCAAAGGCATAGGCATAGCAATAAAAGGGCGAATGGATGAAGTGGCCGATATAAGACCACCAGTTGGAATAGCCCTCGTTGAGGCGGAGCGATTCGCCAAACATTTTCTGATTGGTTTCCATCCAGACTTTGGCGAGCGTCGTTAGCGACAACTCGCCGTCTTCCTTGCGCAGTCGATGGACCTCGTGCTCGAATCGGGTGAGCACGATTTGCCGGAAAATCGTCGCGAACGAATCTTCAATCTTTCCTCCCATGAGGAGAATGCGCTGGTTCTTGTCCGTGGTGCGATTGAGGATATTGCGATAGACGAGCATTTCTCCAAAGACACTGGCGGTTTCGGCCAAAACCAGCGGGGCGTCGGCCTGCAAATGGCCGCGATCGCGCGCCAGGTATTGATGCAGCCCGTGACCCAGTTCATGAGCCAGGGTCGAAACATCGCGCATCCGGCCGGTGAAGCTCATCAGGGAATAAGGGTGCTGCGATGCAAGCCCCGACGCGCAAAAGGCCCCCGAGCGTTTGCCATCGCGCGGTTGGGCGTCGATCCAGTCGTTTTCGAAAAACAGCGACACGATGCGTCCCGCTTCCGCGTGGAAAGCTCCGTAGGAGTTGACCACGAGTTCGCGCGCCTCGGCCCAGTTCATGGTTCCCGCGTCGCCTGGCAGCGGGGCATAGCGGTCATGATCTTCCAGATGGGCAATGCCGAGCAAGCGCCCCTTGATCTTGTAGTACCTCGCCACCAGGTCTTGGCGCGACTCGACCACCTCCATCACCATGCGCACGAGCGAGGAATCGACCTGGTTGGAAAGATTGCGCGGATCGTCGGGTTGCTGATACGACCTCATGTCGCAGTCGTCGCGATGTTCGAGGACGAGCGTGTTGAGCACAAAGCCCATGTCCTTTTCGCGGGTTTTGAGCGTGCGCGTAATCGCCTGGGCCGCATTCTGGCGAACGGAGCGCACTGGATCATAAAGCATCGACAAGGCCACTTGCAGCGAGACTTCCTTGCCTTCGCCTTGGGCCACCCGCAGGCCGGAAATCGTCTCGTCGAAGTAGCGCCTGAACGCCGATCGCCCGCTCAGTTGCTTGCGTTCGGCGATCTTTTCTTCCGGTTCGCTCAAGGTGTGGGGCCGAAAGACGCGCCGCTGGCTCAGCCAGTGGCGATATTTCGCGATTTCTTTCAAGGCCAGGATCTTATCCGCCTCGACTTGCGGCAACTGTATCCATTCCAGCTCAAAAAAGATCAGATCGCGATTGGCGCGGCTATGAGCCTCCCTGGCCTGGGAAAGCAATTTGCCCCGCGCCGGATCGGTCGTCAGCGCCGAGTGATAAAGCATGGCGAAAACGAGGGGCCGGTCGAGATTCTCTTGAAGCGCCTGGTAGTCCTCGATCGCCTTGAGGATTTCGCCTTGGGTATGGGCGCTTTTTGCCCAAAAACCCCGATAGATCGAGGCGAACTGCCCGGCAAGTACCGGGGCGTTCTCCATATCCAGGGCCAACTGGGGGTCCTCGGCACCGCTACGGTAAAGGTCCTGTAACGACCAAGACGGGGGCATCATCGGTTCGGTGGGAGAACTCATGCGCAACAATTTCCATTGACTGGGGCAGGTAACTCGGATCGGAAGGCCGCAGGCTCGGGCGAGCTTTGTGGTCCATTCTATTTTTCTCGCACGGTCCAGGGAGCTTGGGCTTTGGACTTTGAGCCACGGGCCACTTTTCCCTCACCGCTCGCTTACGCCAGGGCCGCTCGCTTGCGCCAGGAACGCTCGCTTACTCCAGAACTGCGCTTGGGCCGGCCCCGTCTGGCAATCGATTTAGAAGGGCTTGGTCCGTAAATTTAATGGAAGGGCCCCGTCCTTGCGAATACTGGCAGGGGGGAGTTCAAGGATCCGAGAACCGGTTCTGCCTCCTTGAACCTGGCAAATGACCATGGGGAAGCGATTGGGGCGTCCCATCACCTACGATTGCGCGCCGAGGTCAAAAAGCGGACTGGGCCTGGGTTCGATAAGGAGTTCACGGAATATGGCGTTTGTGAAAGCGGTGCCGGTGGGGCAACACTGGGTTGGATCCGGACATCCCTTACTGTGGATCATGGGTCCCTGTGTCATGGAATCGGCCGATTTCACCATGATGATGGCCGAGAAACTCAAGCAACTTTCCGTCGAGCTCAAGATTCCGCTGGTGTTCAAGGCCAGTTTCGACAAAGCGAACCGTACTTCGGGAAAATCGTTCCGCGGTCCCGGCCTCGATGGCGGTTTGCGCATCCTGGAACGGGTGAAAGCGGAATTCGGCCTGCCGGTGACGACCGATGTCCACGAAACGGCCCAGGTGAATCCGGCGGCCGAAGTGATCGATTTGATTCAGATTCCCGCGTTTTTGGCACGCCAGACCGACTTGATTTTTGAGGCGGCCCAGACCGGCAAGGCGGTCAACGTGAAAAAGGGGCAGTTCATGGCTCCCACCGACATGCGCCATGTGCGCAGCAAGATGCTCGAACATCAAAACCCCAATCTGTTGCTCACCGAGCGCGGCACCTTCTTTGGCTATGGCGCCCTGGTCAACGACATGCGAGCCATACCGCAAATGCGCGCAATCGGCTGCCCCGTCGTTTTCGATGCGACCCACAGCGTGCAAGCGCCCGGCGCTGCCGGCGATAAAACCGGCGGCGATCGCACCATGGTCGAACCGCTGGCTCGCGGCGCCGTCGCCGTGGGCTGCGACGCTTTGTTCCTGGAAACCCATACCGATCCCGACCGATCGATGAGCGACGGCCCCAATATGGTCCCCTTGGATCAGATGGGTGCGCTCATTCAAACCTGCCTGGCCCTTCGCTCGGCGTTACCGGTCAAGGCCTTCCAGGCCGCTCAGGAATCGAAATAACATCATGACCTACGACTCCTTGCCCGAAGATTCCGCTTCTGAACCGACTCCTGGGCGCGAGTTTCCTCTTTGGATTCTTCTGGGCGGATTCGGTTTCACCCTGCTCCTGGGCCTGCTGGCGGTCTTGAGTCTGTACCCTCCGACCAAGGACCCCAGGCCGGACGTGCCCTCCGTTTCCAAGGACCAGGAGAGCAAAACCGAAGTGGGCTTGACCAATCTGGTGAACCAGCCCGATCAGGAGAATTGCAAAGCGTTTTTCGCGGCCAACGCCGCGAGAATCGTCCGGTTGCAAAATGCGGAGGCAACTCTTGCACCCGCCATTTTGGCCGAGCTGAACGAACCGCAAAAACAGGAAGTATTGCAGAAAGGCCCGACCAAGCTCGACTCTCATTACCTTGTCGATGCCTTTTTCTTCCGCGAGATCGCATCTCGCCTGAGCAACACCGAAGATTTATGGAGCTCTTTTTGCCAGGACAAGAACGAGAAAAAAATCACGCGATTCTTCACCTGGGTCTGCCGGCTGATTGCCTTCCAGGCACCCCACCCCCAGAGGCCTGAATTCGCGATCATCAATCCAACCTTGGTGCTCAAGAGAGGATTTGGGTCGGGCCTGGATCGCGCGGTCGTGTTCCTCAACTTGATTGAACAGGCGAACGGCACGCAAGGCGGCGTTGCGCCGATTCTGATTGCACTCCCCCCCAAGGGGGCCGGGCTTTCCCGCTATCTCGTGGGGGTCTGGTCGGTGGCAAAGAAAGACTTTTGGCTGCTCGACCCCGACCTGGGCCTCCCGCTCGACCTGGTTCAACCCGCATGGGGTTGGCTGGGACCGATCGTGAAGGCGCCCGAAAAAATCCCCGCCTTGCAGGTCAACCAACAAACGTGGGACCTGGAAGCGACAGCCATTTCCCAGGCCAAATTCCATCTGGTGCGGTCATTAAGTTCGCTCTCGCCGAGACTTCAGGCGACCGAGACGTTGCTGCAGCAAAACGGCGTCTCGCTCTACCTGGGCCGCGACCCGGCGGCGGAACTGGCCGAGACCGAAAAGGCGCTGGAAAGCATTGGCGTTGCCAAGCCTGCTTCCGGTGCGCGCGTGGCACTCTGGAAGCCGGCCATTGGTCAGTTGCGCGACTACACGAACCCCGACGAGGGCGGCGCGGATGAAAAAGACATCAGGCTTCAGTCCTTCCAAAGGACGGTCATCCCACTCGATGCGCTCCCGCCTGCTTTGCGCATCGACTTGCATGTCGGCCTTAGCCCCTTGGCAGGCCAGCCGGGAAACTGGTTGATCGATTTTCCGCGCTGGGATGCAGGCCTCACCGAATTGGTCCCGTTTGTCATCGCCGATCGGATCGCCAATATGTTCGCGGGATCGTTTCTGCAGTCCGCCTTTGAACCGGGAAAGACCCGGGACCAGCTCTTGCGCGGAAAATGGGTCAAGCTCGTTCCCGAACTGGTCGGAGAAGGCGACGCCTACAAAAAGGCTCAGCGCGCTTATGAAACGAATAAGGATCGCATCGACAAGGAAGTCACCAGTTGGCTCGTTCGCACGGAAAAACTTTACGCCGACGAAAACCGCGCCAAGAGATCGGGCCCCTCAAACGAAGCCGCGACGATTTCCAAGGTCATTGACGATTCCTGGAAAGTCTCGCCCCTTCTCGGTGTGATCAGCAATGCCCTGGCCCGATCACGCGGCGTGGAGGTCGCCTATTTGCTTGCCATCATTCGCCAGGAAGAAGCGGAACGCTCCACGCGCGGCAAGATCTCCGAAGAGCGGTTCATGGCCGGTTGGTCGGAAGCCTCGGCCGCCTGGAAACGATTCAACGAGGAACTTGGTTCAGGAATTTGCGTGGAGATCGCCAGGTCATGCTGGGCCGAATCGGTGTTCTGGACCGGGAGCAAGGACCGAGCCATCGCTATTCTGGAACAGTCGCCTCGCAATGTGTCGGCACTGCAAAAGAAAATCCTGGGGATCAAGGCCGAAGTGCTCAAGCGCTACGCCAAGGCAAGTTAAGGATCGAATCCTCCATAGCCTGGCTGCCTTTTCAGAGGGATCGAGATGAATGTCTCGATCCCTCGAAGCAATCGCGCAACAGTAGATGGTATTCCGCCCACTGCAAGCCCTGCAGTTCAAGGACAAACGACGCCGAACCGCCGTTTCTTGCCTCTTCGCAGCAATCGTTCATCCAATAAGGATCCCAGGCCGCCTTGCGCGCAGCCCGGCTGGCGAGGGCCGCGCTCTTCCAAGGCACCTGCGCCAAGACTCCCGCCAACTGCGCAAAAACCGAGTGCGATCCGACCCGGCGAAACCAGTAGGCGGCATTGGCATGATCCGGTTCGCGCCGATGCATCAGTCCATGCCAGTAGGAACCTTGCTGATCGTTTAGATCCTGGCTGAGTTCATGGCTCGCATCGAGATGCCCAAACCAAAGGAGAATGCCTGCCTCGGCCGCGCTGGAAATCGACCTGCCGGAAGCCGCCCCTGCCTCGCCTTGATTCCCCGCATGGAGGTGATTGCGAATTTCCTTCAGGCTGAGTTTCTCAGGGCCCGGCCCCAAGGAGGGCAACGGCGGCGGCCACTCCAGACCGGCAGGCCATCCCGTTGGCGCGTTCAAGAAGGAAGCGGGAAGTAGGTCGCTCATTCGGGTCATGTCCCGCCACCATAGGGAGTCAGATAGAGAGTCAAATGCTTGAGGTCGGAAACAAATCCTGCCTCTTGAAGAAGATTTCTATGCGGCGACTTGAGCACCGGCTCACCATTCCAGGTTTCGACCGAAACCCGCCCGGCGGTTCCACGCGCCAGCCCCAGACGCGCTCCGTTCTTTGCGAGGCATTTCAAGGCGAGCGCCAAACGTCCAGGCGTCGCTCGCGGATGGGCGCTCAAATCCTTGCCATGGTTCTCAAGGCCAAGCACCGGGAATCCGGCAATCGACACGATCCAGTTCGATGCCCTTTTGGCCGGCAAGAATCGAGAATCGGTTTCCTCACCGGCAAATAAGCTCAAAACATTCGCCGGATCGAGCGAGTGGAGCAAAATCGCCCGCTCCTGCGGATGAGGATCGTTGTCTGCTTTTTGCATGGCATCGACCGCTTCGCTCAACCCAAATTGAGCCCCCTCAAGCCCCTCGACGAGGTAGCCGCGGCGCACCGCGCCGGAAAGCTCCATGCGGCTGAGAATCTCGTAAAGAATCTTCCACGAAAGGGGAGAACCGGCGTGGGCGACGATCTGCCGGCTCAGAATTCCATAGCGGTTCAGCAGGCGCTCGGTGATCAAGGCGGCGAACGACTCGATGTCCGGATGACCCCAGGCAATCGCACTCCACCTGCCTTCCACAAGCGCGCCGGAGCCAGCTCTTAAAGATCGCAAAAAGGGCAATCTGCCGGCCCCCGGCATTCCGGGGCGGCCGGAGCCGTTGGGAATCGTCTGATCGCGCATCTTTTTCGCAGCCAATTCCACGGGGGAATTGCGGCCGGTGCGCAGCACTTGAACCTGGTCGTTGGTGATGAGCGCATGGGCCGCGAGCCGCCACAACGAGTCGCGCGCCGCGCTCGGATCCTGCCCGGTGGAAAGCGCGATGTCCGAGACAAAAGCCGCCCCGCCCTGGCTCAAGCCCGCCAGAATTTTCGAAGGCCATTCCCCAAGCGGCTGCGACGATTCGGTCGGCGGCGCGGACTGAAACGGCAGCAGGTCGCGGCGGTGAAACGAAACCGCACCCACGCCCCGGGTGCTGCTTTCGTGGCCTGCCCAAATTCCGAGTCCCGATTCACACCAGCGGTCCAGCAGCGCCGGCTGATAGCCGGCAACGCGCGCCGGAAGGATTGCGTTTTCCCAGACTTCCAGGGGCAGCGCCATTCCTTCCAGTTGATCCATCACGGCTTGAAACACGGACCAGGAATCGACTTCGGGACCCAAGGACGCCGTCAGTTTTTGCCAGTCGAGCAAATACCGCTGAAACGATTCATTGGATACAGGGCGAATTTCACGGCGCGCCAGGCTCAACGAACTGCGGCGCATCTGGTTCAGGTGATCGGGTAGCGTCCACTCCTGGGTTGTCGCCGATCGCTTGAGGGCCACGGCCCGGCCAGATTGCGACCATTCCTCCAAGCGGCGCGCGGCCCATTCGCGCTCGTAGGGATAGCGGCTGAGAATCTGCTCCAGGCTGACCAGGGCATGAGTCGCCAGGAAGCGCGCCAGAATGGCTTCGCCCGCCCTTTGTTTTTGGGAATCCGCCGTGGCCAACGGAGCGGTGGCCGAAGACTTCGCATCCCCAAAAAATGCGGCTTCATACTCCGGCTTTCTTTCGGCACTGATCCAGAGCCCGGGCATTGCTCGCTCGCTTGCAGCGCCCCATTCGATCCGCACGGCTTCGCCCTGCTGGACCAGACTCTGCAGAAAGACGAGCATGGAAGCATCGACTTCCTCCTGGGCCAGGTCCCCCGCTCGTCTCAAGGTCTCGGCCATTTCGGCGTCGCTACGAGGCGCAAGACCCAGGCCGCGGATGCGCCGCTCCAGTTGCTTGATCGCGCCGGGCGCCAGATCGCTTTCGGAGCCTTCTGTTGGCCGGGGAAGTATCTGATCGAGAAGATTGCGATCGAGCGCGGCCGCGCCCGACGATTCGGGATCGACCGTATCGGTCTGGTACAGGAATTCGGCGGTGAAGTCGAAGAGGATGGCCCCCGCAAAGGGGCAAGGCGCCGCGGCGCGGCGCTTCACGACTTTGATTTCTCCCTTTGCGATCCGTCGCAAGGCGTCTTTGAGAGGCTCCAGCTCCAGGTAATCCGCCAGGCATTCGCGGTAGGTTTCGACAATGATCGGAAAATCGGGATGTTTGCGGGCCACCTGAAGCAGATCTTTGCCGCGCAAACGCTGCAGCCACAAGGGCGAGCGTTTTCCGGGTTGGGCGCGCGGCAAGAGCAGCGCCCGTGAAGCATTTTGCCGAAACCGGATCGCAAAAAGCGGGCTTTCCGCCAGTTCGGCGAGAATTTGCTGTTCTAGGTTTTCTGGATCGAGGAGTTCGAAAAGATCCAAGAGGGGGCTGGGGGTATCCATGAAGCGGATGATGACGCCGTCGTCGTGATGATGGATTTTCGGCCGGTAACCGAGGGCCGCCTTCATCGCCGATTCGAGCGCCAGCCGCAGCCCCAGGTGAAAACGCGCTCCAAAAGGGGACAAAATCATCACTTGCCAGTCGCCGAGCGGGTCGCGCGAAGATTCGATGAGGATCGTGCGGTCGTTGGGAATGACCGAAGCGGCGAGAAGCTGGCGCGTTAGAAAATCGCAAACGCCTCGGGCCGCGGCGCGATCGAGAAAAAACTCATCGCAAAGCCATTCGATGCGCCCAGGATCGTCGAGGCGTTTTTCCACTTCGCCGAGAAATTCGCCGAGCGCCTGTCCAAGCTCAAAAGTCCGGCCGGGGCCTTCGCCTCGCCAAAACGGCAGCAGCGCCAGTTCCCCCTCGGTGTGAGAAACGACGACCCGGTCGGTTTCGATCTTTTCGATGCGCCAGGCGGTCGTGCCCAACAAGAACGAATCGCCCACCCGCCTCTCGTAGACAAATTCTTCATCAAGTTCGCCGATACGGATCGAACCGGGACCATACACTCCAAAGCTTCCCGTGTCGGGAATCGCACCGCCGTTGACGAGGCTGAGATGAGCGCTCCCGGGAAGTCCGCGCAACCGGTGATGGATGCGATCCCAGCTGATGCGGGGTTGGAGTGCTTCGAGGGTAGAAAGCCGATCCGGCAAAATTTCGTCGCCGGAATCTCCTTTTCTGCCGAACCGAAAGCGCCCGCTGACCAGTTCGAGGGTTTGTTCCAAAAGCTCGGGCGTCAAATCCCGGTAAGGAGCGGCGCGGCGCACGACCCGATAGAGCGACTCGACATCCCAGTCTTCCATGGCGACCATCGCCACGACTTGCTGGCAAAGGATATCGAGACTGCAAGCCGGAACGCGGATCGGTTCCACCGCGGCAAGCTTCATCTGGCGCGTCAAGACCGCCATCTCAAGAAGATCGGGACTGGTTTTGGGAATCATGCGCCCTTTGCTCTTGAGGCCGACGACATGGCCCGCTCGGCCCACCCTCTGCAAGGCGCGGGAGACCGATCCGGGCGATTCGACCTGAATCACCAGATCGACGGCCCCCATGTCGATGCCCATCTCCAGCGAGGCGGTTGCCACCACGGCGGCCAGCTTGCCCGATTTCAGGTCTTCTTCGGTTTGTCTTCGTTTCTCAAGCGAAACGCTGCCGTGATGGGACTTGGCGATTTCCGATTCTTCGTTGACCCAGGCCGTAATTTTTTCCACGGCGCGCCGGTTGTTGGCAAAGACGATCGTCGAGCGGTGGGCGTTGATTTGCTCGCGGATCAAGCGGTAAATCGAGGGCCAGACGCTTTTCTCAGCCTGGGGGCCGAAGGCCTCGACGGGCAAGACCACGAGCAAGTCGAGTTCCTTGCGGATACCGGCATCGACGATATTCACGGGCCGCTGTGCCAGATTTCCCGAGCTGTCCCACTCGTATCCCCCCAGATACCGCGCCACCTCCGAAAGAGGCCGCTGTGTGGCGGAAAGACCAATGCGAACCAGCGGAGGCGCGGAACCATCGGCATTTCTGCGGATCTCTTCAAGCCTTTCCAAGAGGAGGCTCAAAAAGACACCTCGCTTGTTGGGGCAGAGCGAGTGGATTTCATCGACAATGACATGGGTGACCCCCTGGAGCATGGCTCGCCCCTTGCTCGTGAGCAAGATGTGCAGCGATTCGGGGGTGGTGATCAGGATGTCGGGTGGTTTGCGGATCTGTTTATGCCGTTCTGGCGCGGTGGTATCGCCCGTGCGAACCGCCACGCGAATCGGCTCAAGATCGACCCCCGTTCTCTGGGCCACCGCAGTGATTCCCGCGAGCGGCGCCTCCAGATTTCTCTGGATATCGTTACTAAGCGCTTTTAACGGAGAGATATAGAGGATTTTGGTGCCACGAGCTCGATCCGGCTGGCGCCAGAGTTCATCAAGGCAAACGAGAAAGGCGGCCAGGGTTTTACCCGAACCGGTAGGTGCCAAAAGGAGGGTGTTCTGGCCGCTACGCACCGAAGGCCAAGTCAGGGCCTGGGCATGGGTGGGAGTGCCCAACTCTTCCACGAACCATCTGGCCACAGGGGGAAGAAATCCTGCCAAAGCCGCGGGAAGCACGTCGGCGGAAGGGGCGCCCGATTTTTCAGGAATGTGTGTATCACCACCTGCAGTTGTGGGCATGTCTCTTGGAAGCGATGCCTCCAGATTCTTATTGGTTGCGGTTGAGACGCCGGTTGAGGTATTTGCGTCGGCGGGCATTATCCTATACCCTGGTTGAGGATATTGGCAAAACTAACCTCCCGAGGATCACGGATTGGCCGTGGTCCCATGGGGCAAAAAGGGTACCATTTTTGCCGCCTGCGGGCGTGCAAACCGAAACAACCTGGCAAATACCCTTTGACCAGAGTGCAAATCGCGGGTATAAAAACTTTTTGCGACAATCAATCGATAGTCCGTCCGTTTCGTTTGGCGGGCGACGAGGAGAATGGTTTGTGGCGATCGTTCAAGTAAAAGATCTCATTGAAGCCGGCGTCCACTTTGGCCACAGGGCCAGCCGCTGGAATCCCAAAATGCGCCCCTATATCTATGGGAAGCGCAATCTGATTCACATTATCGATTTGCGGGAAACGGTTCGAGGCCTCCTTCGGGCTCACAAATACCTCGCCAAGCTCGCCAGCCAGGGATCCTTGATCCTGTTTGTGGGGACCAAGCGTCAGGGCAAGGAGCCGATCGAAAAGGAAGCAAAGCGCAGCAATATGCCGTTCGTTTCCGAACGATGGCTGGGTGGCACGCTCACCAACTACCGCACGATCCGCGACCGGCTCAAGCGTTTGCAAGAGCTTGAGGCGATGTGGCTGCCCTCCAACGAGAACCCGAACAAGGTCGACACGGCCGCTTACATGCGTTTGATGGTCAACGAAAACGGCCGCCTCGATCTCGCCAAGGCTCCCGATTCGGCGCTCATTCGCACCTTCTCGAAAAAGATGGTTGCCACGCTGAGCCGCGAATTGACCAAAATCCAGCGCAATCTCGCCGGCATCCGCGAAATGAATCGCATGCCCGACGCGATCGTGGTGGTCGATCCTCGCCGCGAACACATCGCGGTCAAGGAAGCCCAGCGCATGGGCGTCGCCGTCGTGTCCCTCATCGACACCGACTCCGATCCCGACTTTGTCGATCTCCCCATTCCTTGCAACGACGACAGCATCCGCTCGATCGAGCTGATTCTGTCCCGCCTTGCCGATGCGATCATCGAAGGGCGCGCGGCGCATGTCGCCGATCAACCTTCCGGTCCCCGGCCCCGGCCTTCCGTCAGTTCCCTGGCGGCCCAAAAGGCGGCCCAGATCGCTGGCTCGGCTGAGTAACTTTTCCGCCAATTCATGCCGGGCGCGGTTCGACCGTGTCCGGCTTTTCTTGTTTGTGGAGGCATGTAAAAATGTCCGAAATTTCTCCCGCTTTGGTCAAGCAACTTCGCGACCGCACCCTGGCTCCATTCGGCGATTGCAAGAAGGCTTTGACCGAATCGGGCGGCGACATCGAAAAAGCGATCGACATCCTTCGCAAGAAGAACTCCTCGATCCAGGCGAAAACCGGCGACCGCGAAACGGCCGAAGGCCGCATCGGCGTGTTCGTCGACCCCGCCAAGAAGATTGGCGCCTTGGTCGAACTGCGCTGCGAAAGCCCCCCCGTCACCAAGTCGGAGCACTTCATTGCCCTGGCCAATGACCTGGCCAAGCATGTCGCCCATGCGCAGTCCCACGCCGCGGATGCGGAAGCGCTGCTCAAGCAAAAGTTTTTGGACCACGACACCAAGACCGTGTTCGACCGGATCGGCGAAGTCGTCGGCATCATTCGCGAAAACATGAAGCCAGCCAAGTTCACCAAGGTCGAAGGCAATGTCGGCGCCTACAGCCATCACGACGGTAGCGTTGGCGTGATCCTCGAGGCCGAGGGCGCGACTTCCAATCCCGAACTCCTGCGCGATATCTGCATGCACATCGTCGCCAAGAAGCCGATCGCCCTCACGCGCGAAGACGTTCCTGCCGAACTGATCGCCAAGGAAAAGGAAATCGCCAAGGAGCAAGCCGAGTCCCAGGGCAAGGGAAAGCCGGCCAACATCATCGAAAAAATCGCCGAGGGGAAAGTCAACTCCTGGCTCAAGGACAACGTCCTGCTTGACCAACCGTTCGTCAAGGACGAAAGCAAAACCGTCGGCGAGCTGCTCAAGGCCGCCGGCCTCAAGGCGAAGCGGTTTGTCGTTCAGCGAGTCGGTGGCCTCTAAGGCCCCCTGCCCCATTTGCGTCTCTCAATCAAAAAAGCTCCCGGTTTTCCGGGAGCTTTTTTTCGTTCCATCTCGCCCGAGGTCATCTTGATCCTCGGTAGTCCCATTCGATGCCTGGTTGCAAGTCCTGGCCGCATGGGGCCACCAGGAGCCTCTGGCAAAGGCTAACGCGGAACGGACGCCGATCATCGTCGCCCGCCCCGCCTGACGCTTCCTGCAGCTCGGAAATTACAGCCCAAGGTCCTTGAGTTGTTTGGCATCGACGGGTGCCGGAGCGCCGGTCATCATGTCGCGCGCCTTCTGGTTTTTGGGAAAGGCAATCACATCGCGAATGTTGCTTGTCCCGGCCAAAATCATCGCCCAACGGTCTAAACCGAGGGCAATGCCCCCATGGGGCGGCGCCCCATGCTTCAATGCGCCTAACAAGAAGCCGAATTTTTCCTCGGCCTGCTCGGGGGTCAGCCCAAGCACCTGGAACACCTTCGACTGCGTTTCGCGGTCGTGGATGCGGATGCTGCCGCCGCCGCATTCATAGCCGTTGATGACGAGGTCGTAAGCACGCGCCATGACCTTGGCCGGGTCGCTCTCCAGGAGAGGAAGGTCGGCCGCGCGCGGCGCGGTGAACGGATGGTGGTTGCTGACGAAGCGCTTGGCCTCTTCATCGCGCATGAACGAGGGGAAATCGACGACCCAAAGGATCTCGAATTGATTCTCCTTCCCCTTGAGCAAGCCTAACACCTGGGCCATGTGCAGGCGCAAGGTTCCCAGCACCTGGGCGGCCGTGTCTTCCTTGTCGGCCACCATCAACAGCAAGTCGCCCGATTCGAGGCCCATGCGCGCCTTGAGCGCCTCTTGGGCCTCCGGTGAAAAGAACTTTTCGATGCCGCCTGAGAATTTGCCCTCTTCCAGCTTGAGCCAGGCCAGCCCCTTGGCCCCGGCCTTGACCGCGATTTCACTGACCTTGCCGCCCGGCTTGAGGTCGGTGTTGGAGAACTTCGAGGCACCGCCCTTGACCGTGATACCGCGCACCACGCCGCCGGTGGCAATGACTTCCTTGAACACCCGGAAGTCGACCGTGCGCGCCCATTCAAGCAGGTCCTGAATTTCGAGCGCGAAACGGGTATCGGGCTTGTCGGAACCAAAGCGGAGCATCGCCTCGGCGTAAGTGAGTTTCTTGATCGGAAGCGAGATCTCCGTTTTGAGGCAAATGCGGAACACTTCCTGAACCAGCCCCTCGATCAAGTTCAACACATCGTCTTGATCGACGAACGACATCTCGAGGTCGAGCTGGGTGAATTCCGGCTGGCGGTCGGCGCGCAAGTCTTCATCGCGAAGGCAGCGGGCGATTTGAAAGTAGCGGTCGTAGCCGGAAATCATGAGCAATTGCTTGTAGATCTGCGGCGATTGCGGCAAGGCATACCAGTTGCCTGGATGAACCCGGCTCGGCACCAGATAGTCGCGGGCCCCTTCCGGCGTGCTCTTGCCAAGAAGCGGCGTTTCCAGTTCGAGAAAGTGGCGCTGGCTCAGGTATTCGCGGATCGTCCGGTTGAGCAGGTGCCTCATGGCCAGTGTTTTGTGCAGGCTGGGGCGGCGCAAATCGAGATAGCGGTATTCCAGGCGCAGGTCTTCGCCGGCGATTTCCTCTCCAGGAAATTCCGTCACTTCAAAGGGCGGGGTCGGGCAAGTGTTCAGTACCGACAGCGCGGCCGCTTCGACCTCGACTTGCCCGGTGGCCAGTTCGGGATTCTCCTTGCCGGGAAGGCGCTCGCGCACCTTGCCGCTGACCGAAAGGCACCATTCCCGGCCAACGCCATTGGCTCGCTGGAACAACTCCTGCGTGGAGGGACTGGCTTCCACCACCACCTGGGCGATGCCGTAACGGTCGCGCAAATCGATGAAAACCTGCTGGTTATAGGCGCGGTAAGAATTGACCCAACCGTTGAGGGTCACTTCCTGTCCGACATGTTCTTTTCGCAGTTCTCCACAACGATGCGTTCGGCGCCAATCGAGCATGATTCTTCCAGTTATTCCAATAGGTGATGAGGGCCTTCGTGAGCGCAGTAGCCCCAAAGACGGAATCCTTCCTTGAGTTAGTCTTTATAGTTTTCCGCCGGCAAACCCCCAGTGCGCTTTGCTCCATCGCGTTCGACTCATGCGGTCTTCGCAACGGCTCCAAGAATCGCGTGCCCCTCACCGGTCCAACGGAAGCTCTTACCCCTCGGTGCCATTTCCATGTCCTGCCAACGATCCTGTTGGCGATGCCTTGGTTCGCCGGCGATTCATGTCATGAGCGCGGATTCGCCCTTCGATGTGTTTCAAAATCAAAGCCGAGGGATCAAACCAGCTGTTTTTCCCATCGAATTGACATCGTTTTTGGCGAAAATTCTTGAAGCGACCTCTTGAGGGGGGCCCCTCCCATCCGTGCAATCGATCCCTTGAGAGTTTCTGATCGACTTTGACCGCCGTGAGGCTCGACCGTGGCGCTTGCCGGTCGGTGCAAGTGCCAATCCACCAGATCCGCTCATTCGAAAGAGCGGCCATTTTGCGGCAAAATCCTGCAAGGGCATCGATTGTAACCAGATGCCATACACGCCCGGAGGTGGATGGAACCGGGCTCGCGGCGATTGTCCTTGCCGTAGGGTTTCCAACATTTCTTACGATTTTGGCAGACAACACAAGATAGATAAAAGCGGCAATTACGCTATTTGGGCGCAAATGTTGCAACGCCGAGTTCGGGCTTTCCCTTACACGCCAAAATCAGCAAACTGTCCAAAGCAGCCTTTTGGGGAATCCGATTTTCCGGCTCCGTCGTCAGATGGGTATTCCCTAACCCCAAACCGTGTTTACCCATGAAGGGAAACGCGAATGTTGGGTTTGCCTTTTGTATCTTTGGTGACGATTCCTGGGCAGTGAATCCAATCTGCCGGGCATTTCGTCAAAGAGAAGATAGGTAAAGTTGCCGATTACACCTTTGATGTAGTCCCCGAACGGGGCCGGTCCCTTTTGTATTGAGCAAAGGATGCCTCAATCAAGGGACCTCATGCCAGAGAGGAACCTCATGTTGCCGCACATCTGGAATCGTTGGTTCCGCAAGAATTCCAAGACCAATCCCATCGCAAAAGATCAAGTCCGAAAATCAACTCAAAAAATGGATTTGGAATCCTTAGAGGACCGGACGACACCGGCAACCGTCGATTACACGCTGGGGGCCTGGCTGCAATGGACCGTTCCGGGCTCCAACCCCGTGGTCGTCATTGGCTATGGGTTCCAGCGAAGCGATATGACCATCACCCTGGAAGCGGGTGAAACCGTTACGGTAAGCGCCCTCCTGGATACAAGCCAAACCTACCAGGGCGATCTGGCTCCCGGTGCTGGCGATCAGATTACCGACGGTGCCGGAAATCCGACTTCGGCCAATATTATTCCCGCGAATTCGCAACCCAATTTTCAGCTTTACCGGTTGGGGATTTCGACGACTTCGAGCAATGGGGTTACCGGCACCGGGTTAATCGGCAAATACGATGACCCAGGTAGCAATTTTGCAGGTTTCGGCTGGGCAGGCCTTGGTTCCCAAAACGCCAGCGGCTATTTGCGAAGCCGGGGATTCGGCTTGCCCGGTGGAAATACGTTTGACAATCAGGGACAGCCTACCACCCACTTCGGCTACCTTTACACAGGCCGATTGATCATCAATAACCCTTCCGGTACCGGTTCGGTTATTTTCAGCGGCTTTGATCTCCAAACCGGCGCCAGTGGTGGATTTACCCGGGTCTCGACCTCATCTCCGCTGACTGGAGGCGGCCCTTGGGGTCCCGATAATTCTCAAACGTTTAACGTAACCACCGGACAGGCCATTACCCTTGAGGGACCTGTCGTTACGGGTGCAGGAGTCTTTCCAAGCGGTGTGAATTTCAGCACCAATATCTTCGACAACACTTCCGGAGGGGGTCAAAAGCTCGATTTTACCTCAAACCCCGCCAGCATTAATAGCAATGTGATTAACATTGGAACCAATGGGGAGAAAATCTACTCCACCAAGGGGCTGTCATTATCTTCCAATGGCCGCGTGATGGATATCGACAACCCCACCGGCACCAGCACGTACAACCTGACTTCCAACGAATTGATCAACGTTCTTGCTACCGGTGGACTCAACCTGTCCAGTGGCGGCGCCGTCATGAATTGGGGCAGCACGACCGGCGATACCGTCAATCTTATCAGCGCGAATTTCGGCGGCGGTCTTTCGATCACCAACAGCGGCAATGTGCTGTTCAACAACACGGTCCGCTTCCCCAACGCGCTGACGTTCACGATCAATCCGCGTGCAAGCTCCGATGTGATTTCCAATAACCCCAACGACCTCGACTTTATTATCGAAGGCGGAACGTTGCTCCTTGGGCCGTTCAGCAAGGTCTCCGCTTCCAGCCAGCAATTGCGCAATTTCGGTGTTTCGAGCAACCCGATCAGCGTTTCGATCGCCACGTTGAGCGATACCGAATTGCTCGGCAACATGTACCTGTACAACAAGGCCAACCCCACGGCGGGTGGGCAATCCGGAACCTTGAACGTCACCGGGCCGGTGATCATGCTCGGGGCGCTCAATATCAATGTCGGCCCCAACACCCTCAACATCACGACGAACGTATTCCGTACTTCGGACGTGGCCACCGTCACAAGCAATGTCCTCAATATCATCGGTACCGAATTGCGCGGCGATGCCGGTGTCGAAATTCAGCCCTTCGACCCGAACCTCGATTTTTATGCCGGACGGACAAGCCTGGTTGCCGGCGCCTTCAATCTGTTGCAGTCGGATATCACGACCAAGATCATTTCGACCCAATACCTTCAGCTCGGCCAGGCGGGCATGCTCGGAAACTTTATCGTTTCCAACGGCGACACCGCTGGCGGCGTCTTGAATCTTTCCAATCGCGGCTATTCCCTTCGATTCCTGGGCAAAACCAGCAGCCTGCTGCTCAACACCGGCCTCCTCATTGCGAACAACCGGCGCTACTCGATCAATATCGGCTTGGGCGATGTGGTCAGCCAGGCAGCGCCCAATCCCGGCGGAACGCCCGACTTTAGCGTCGGCGGCACCAACGGCGTGATCGATTTTACCAGCGCGCGAAATGTCGGTACCGTCGCCGATCCGCTGGAAGTGACCGTTGCGAGATTGGACCGTAGCGCGCTCTCGGGAAATATGGACCTGATTGCGTCCCAGCCAGCCGGGTCGACCGGCCTGGAAATCCTCGGCCAGATCAATGCGGGATTGAACACCGTTCACATCCAAACCACCGCCGCCAATAGCAACATTCAGAGAACCAATGCTGCGGTCGAGGCCGATATCGTCGCCGGCACGATCGAATTGCTTGCCGGAACCACCGCAACGAATGTCATCGGTTCGGGAGTTTCTCCGATCCGCGTCAACGGAGATTCGATCAGCGCCAAGTCGGGTGGAGACATCTACCTGGCGGCGGTCACGGCCAATGGCCTCAATGGCGACTCGATCGACATCGCCAATTCCGGCGTCATTATTTCCGGCGGCGGTTTGACGTCGGGCAACACCGGTCGCGTGCAAATCAGCGGATCGACCTCGGCGGGCGCCTCTCGCGCGACCTTCCGACTTTCGGCCAGCGAATTGATCAACCGGACCTCGTCGATTCGGGGAAGTTTGGAGATCGGAAATAACACCGCCCTGGACATGGGTCGGTTCTCCGAAACATTAGGCGTTTTGACCGGCGTTGGATTCATCCTGAGCGATGCGATTCAAGGCCAGGCAGGCAAACTGGTCATCGACAACGGCGTCAACGAAACCTGCTCCTACGCTGGCATCATCTCCGGCGACGTTCAATTGGTGAAAACTTCGAGCACGGTCGTGGCGCCCCAGGGCGCGGGCGTCCTCAATCTCCAGGGAGCCAACACTTACACCGGCGGAACCTTGGTTGAAAGCGGCCAGTTGACGCTTGCCAACAACACGGCAATCGGCACCGGGAAAATCACGCTCGGCCGCACCGCCGGAGCCGCCTCCAGCGTCGTGTTGTCGATGAGCAACAACATCACGGTCGTCAACCCGATCGAGATCGCCAATCAATTCGTGACGATTCGCAATGAAAGCGGCACCAATACGATCACGGCCCCGATCACCTTCGGATTCGTGACGACAATCGATACCCTGAATTTCAGTGGCAGTCCGACCACGCTGACCCTGTCCGGCGCCCTCAGCGGCAACCAGCAACTGTTCAAGACCGGCCCTGGAAACCTGATTCTTTCCGCCGACAACAATTTCTCAGGCGGTTTGCAAGTTCAGGCCGGCACGCTTGAAGCTCAGGCAAACAAGGCCCTGGGCACGGGCCTGACCGACATCTTCAGCGGCGCCTCCTTTGGCGTGCGCGATACCAATCCCTCGGATCCCTTGCCCTTGATCGTGGAAATTCCCGGCAGCATCAAGCTGCGCGGCACCAACAGCATCACCGCCTACACTTCGGCGACGCTGCTTGGTAACGGCGGGCAAATCCTGCTGTCCGGCACGAGCAGCGACACCGCCACCTTTAGCGTGGTCAATGCCACCGATACCTTTAACTTGCTTGGCGGCACGACGACGGTTCTGATCGACGACAACAATCAGAATGTCGATGTCCTGAAAAACGGAGCGGGCGTTCTCAGGCTGACCGGCATCAATAATTTCGATGACCTCACGGTCAACAATGGAACCGTCATCGGCGTTTCGAACCAGGCATTCGGCCGCGACCTCGTCACCGTGACGAGTTCGGTCGTTGGCCTTCCCCCAAACAGCAAGACGGTTTACGGCACGGTCGCCTTCGATCCGGGACTTGGCAACACGATTTCGATCCCCAACAGCTTCAGCATCTTGGGGCCCGGCGACTCGCAGCGGCAAGCCGCCCTCGAAGGCTTGACCGGCACGACTCAGATCCAGGGGAATGTGAGCATCAACCCCAACGCCGGCGTCACCACGGTAGCCCTGGCGGTTGCCGGCGGCGCGGTCGTCGATTTCAAGGGTTCGATGACCGATGGCGGCAATAACCTGACGGTGCAAAAGAAGGGTACCGGCCGCCTGATTTTCGAACAGGCCAACACCTACGGCGGCGGCACTCAAATCGATGGCGGCGAAATCGAGGTCAAGGCCCAGGGTGCGCTTGGCAACGGCACCGTCATCACGAATCAAGACACCAGCCTGATCTTCAATTTGCCCACGGGCGCCGTTTCGACCTTCGCGAATCCGTTGCTCATTCGCGGCAACGGTCTCAATTCCAATGGCGTCATTCAGGTGACAAGCGGAACCATCCGCATCACCACCGGCGAAATCAAGCTGCTTGGCAACAGCACCATCTCGGTGGCTCCCGTCAATTCGTCGCTGGAACTGCAAGGCAAGATCACCGATCAGCCGATCGCGGCAGGCCAGCCGGGCGGACCCAATGCCGGCGGCCCCTACTCCTTGACCAAGGTCGGCACGGGCAAGATGATCCTCAATGGCGGCGGTTTGACCACCTACCGCGGCGGCACGAATATCCTCGACGGCCAGGTCGAAGTCGTATCGCAAAATGCCATGGGCACCGGCCTCGTCACCGTCACCGACGGCGCGGCACTGCTCATCTCCGGTACGAACATCATCCTGCCCAACAACTTCTTGCTCGCGGGCAAGGGTGGCGCAGGCAACCCCGGCGTGATCCAGGTCACCACGGGCGGCACGAACGCCACGATCAACGGCGGCATCGGACTCAACTCCGATGTGGCTTTCGGCGTGGTCGCCGGATCGAACCTGATCATGACCAACCAGATCGACGAAGCATCAGGCCAGCCCGGTCCCTTCGGTATCGAAAAGAAGGGTCAAGGCGTCATGCGCCTCGAAGGCACGGTTCCCAACCTCTACGACGGCGACACGCTCGTCACCGCGGGCGAACTGCAAATCGCCAAGAACAACGCGCTCGGCGGCGGCACGGTTGTCATCGCATCCGGCGCGACCTTGTCGACCGACTCGTCCATCCAACTTGCCAACAAGATTTCGGCAGTGGGCGACGGCTACACCGGCATCGGCGCGATCTTCGCAAGAAGCGGCCTGAGCACCTTCACCGGCGATCTGGCTCTTCAGGGCGATACCCGATTGAACGCCGCGATCGATTCGCGTATCGATCTGGCCGGCAAGATCACCGAATCGAAGGCTTCCAAGCTTACCAAGGACGGCCTGGGTACCATTCGCGTCAGCGGATCGGGCAACGCCTACACCGGCCCGACCCAGGTCAACGCCGGCATTGTCGAAGCCGCGTCCAACAATGCGCTGGCAACCGGCCAGGTCACGGTCGCGGACAAGGCCACCCTTTCGACCATCGGTTCGATTAAGCTGGACAACAGCAAAATCAGCATCGAAGGGGTCGGCGCCACGGTCGGCCTCAAGACGATTGGCGCGCTTCGCTCCGAATCGGGCGCGAACATCCTCACCGGTAATATCTCCTTCAGCAACTCGGCGACCCTGTCCGCGGCAAGCGGTGCGAGCCTGGAACTGCAAGGCGTGGTCTCCGAAAGCGCGAATAACAAGGTCTTGACCAAGGGAGACCTCGGCTCGGTAATCTTGAGCGGAACCTCCCCCAACACCTACACCGGCGGCACGCAGGTCAACGAGGGGACCCTGGTGCTTCGCAAAGCCGGCGCGCTTGGCGACACGACGATCAATGCCCCCGCCACCGTGGCCGACAAGGCGACCCTGGCGATCGACGCCGGCGCCGGTTCGATCGTCCTGGGCAATCCGCTCGGCCTGCAAGGCGCGGGCGCCGATGGCCTGGGAGCCTTGCAAGCTCTTTCGGGCAAGGGCATTCTCAATCCGCAAGCGGTCATCACCCTCAACGGCGATACCTCGCTCGGCGCTTCCAAGGGTGCCGTTCTTGCGCTTGGCGGCACCATCGCCGACGATTTGCTCCCCGCCGCGCGCAACCTCATCAAGGTCGGCGAAGGCGTCGTCCGCCTGGAGACGACCAACTCCTACGCAGGAACGACCACGGTCAACGGCGGCGTCCTTGTCGCCGCGGCCTCCGATGCCTTTGGCTCGCTTGGCAAACTTGTCACCGTCAGCGGCGGAACGACCCTGGCCATCGAAGGGACCAACCCGGTCTCCTTGACGAACCCGATGGTCTTGGGCGGCGCCGGGGCCTCCTCAGAAGGCGCGGCTTTGCGCGTCGGTGTTGCCGGCATCGCCACGACCGCGGCGCTTTCAGGCACCGTGGGACTTAGCTCCAACACCGTGATCAAGGTCGAAGACAAGTCGAACGCCACGATCACCAATGTCATCTCCCGCGATGGCTCCGCCAAGACCACCGTCTACCTTGAGAAGACCGGTCAGGGTGTTTTGACGCTCACCGCGGCCAACACCTACGATGGCGGCACAAAGATCACCGAAGGCAAGCTGGTTGCCGACAAGAGCAACACGGCGCTGAGCAACCAACCGATTTTCGTCGCTTCGGGCGCCACCCTGGGGCTGGGCAATGTCGCGCTTTCCAATGTGGTCAACCTGGCCGTCGACGCGAACATCGCTTCCGAAGCGAACGCCGCGGCCTCGCTGGTCGCCCCGGGGAATGTCAACGCCGCGGGCAACTTCGGCATCCAGAACCTGACCAATTCGAAACTGACTTTGGCTTCTTACATCAGCGACGGCGCGGCCAGCGGCAAGCTGACCAAGTCGGGCCCGGGCGAACTGTTGTTCCAGAACTTAAGCGACAACCAGATCGACGGCGGCGTCGATGTGCTTGGCGGCCTCTTCTCGCTCGATAGCGCCAAGGCAACCTTCGGCGGCAATCTGCTTGTTGACGGCACCAAGGTTCCGGCAACGACCCAGATTCTGCGCAATAACGAGATCGCCGATTCGAGCAAGGTCACCCTGACCTCGGGTATCTTGAACCTCAACGGCAAGTCCGACACGGTCGGCGGCGTCGCGATGTCGGGCCTCAGCGAAATCCAAAGCAACGGCACGCTGACGAGCACGACCGACTTCCTCTTCTCGCAAGGCAAGGCGTTCGCCAACCTCGCCGGCTCGGTCGGCCTGATCAAGGACACCGCCAACGCCGTGCTTCTTACCGGCAAGAACACCTTCACCGGCAATGTGAACATCAACGACGGCGCCGTCGAGATCGCCGGCGGCCAGGCGATCAACGACACATCGAGCCTGATCTTCGGTTCCAACGGCGCCAGCCTGATCGTCGACAACTCCGAAACGATCGGCAACCTGAGCGGCACCTTCAGCGGTTCGACCGTAAGCCTGGCTCCCGCCACGACGCTGACCACCGGTCTGGCCACCGACAGCACTTATGCCGGCCAGCTCATCGATGCCGGCGACGGCACGCTGGTCAAGGTCGGCACCGGCGAATTGACCCTCACGGGCAACAACAAACTGAGCACCTTGCTCGAAGTTGCGGCCGGTACGTTGACAATCGGATCCACCGACTCCTTGGGCGTCCAGAACACCGGGCCTCTGGTCATCGTCGATCCGGGCGCGACCCTCAACTTCAACCTGCCGGGCACCAGCTCGTTCGACAACCCGATCGACCTGTTCGGCACGCTCAAGGGTTCGAAGGGAACCTCCAAGCTGACCGGCCAAATCACGCTGTTCAACAACACGAACACGATCGATGTGGCGGCAGGCGCCAGCGTCGTCATCGCCAACGCGGCCCCCGACGCCGCGGTGCTATCGGTGACCCTGAACAAGACCGGCCAGGGCGTGCTGGGTTTCAGCGGCCCGATCACCTTGAGCAACCCGAATGTCGGCCAGCTCAATGTGCAGGCGGGCACCGTCCTCGTATCGTCCAATAACGCAATCGATGGCGGCAAGGCTCCGATCGTGGTCTCCACCGGCGCCACCCTGTTTGCCGATGCGACCAACATCGCGGGCGGTTTGAAACTCGACAACCCGCTGACCCTGAACGGTCCCGGAGTCGCCGGCGCGGGAGCCATCGCGGCCAAGGGTGGTTTGACCATCCTCAATTCGGCTTCGAACCTGACGATTGCGACGAATTCGACGCTTTATGTCGAAACCGGCTCGACGCTCGAAATCAACGAAAACCTGGTCGGCCCCGGCAAGATCACGATCGCCGGCGGCGGCAAGGTGATTCTCAACGGCAACTCGACGGGCCTCACCGGCGACATCACCGTTTCCAACGGCGAACTTGTGGTGAAGGATCCCAACGCGCTCGGCACCGGCACCGTCACCGTGGAAAGCACGGGCAAACTGACGATCGATGGCGACATGACCTTGCCGAACAATTTCGTGCTGGCCGGCGGCCTCAACGGCACCGCGGGTTCGGAAGTGATCTTCACCGGCAAGATCACCCTGACCGGTACGGGCAACTTCTCGATCGGCGCACTCGGCAGCCTGGACTTCCAGGGTGCGATTGGCCAGCTCGGCGGCAGCTTCGGCGTGACCTCTTCTGGCGATGGCGATGTGAAACTCTCCGCAGTCAATACCTTCACCGGACCCGTCACCGTCTCCGGCCCAGGCAAGATGATCATCGCGAACACCGGCGCGGTATCCGCTTCCAACCCCGTCGTCGTCACGGCCGGCACGTTGAGACTCGATGTCGATGTGTCGCTCGGATCGCTTTCGGGCGCCGGCACGGTCGACTTGACCAACAAGACGCTGACCCTGGGCGCGCTCAACACCACGACGATCTTTGCAGGCGATATCGTCGGTGCCGGCAACTTGAACAAGGTCGGCACCGGCACGCTGACCCTTTCAGGCGCCACGGGCAACACCTACCAGGGCTTCACCAAGGTGGGCGCCGGTACGCTGATCCTGGCCAAGACCGGCGCAGTCGATGCCGTTTCGGGCAGCTCGCTTGAAATCGCAACCGGTGCAACCGTGTCGCTCTTTTTGCCCGGCCAGATCAACGACGCCACCGACTTGATCGTCAACGGCGGTACCTTCAACCTCAACGCCAACAATGAGGCGGTCGGCACGGTCCTCCTCAAGGCGAACGGCTTGATTTCCGGAACGGGCGTCCTTTCAACGACGGTCGCTGCTTTCGAAGTCGAATCGGGCACCATCAGCGCGAACCTCGGCGGTACCCTGGGCCTGAACAAGAGCACCGTGGGCACGGTCATCCTGAGCGGAAGCAACTCGCTGCTTTCCGGCCAGGTCAATGTCCTGGGCGGCCAGTTGAGTCTCACCTCCACAACGGCGCTCAACGCGACGACTCCGGTCTTCGTCGATGCCGCCGGCACGGTCGACTTCGGCGCTTCGAACACCATCGGATCGCTCGACGGCACCGGCAAGGTCGAACTGCACGGCAATACCTTGACCACCGGCTCCTTCGGCGACTCGACCTTCACCGGAACTTTGAACGGCCTGGCCGCCAGCAAACTGGTGAAAGTCGGACCGACCACCACCTTCGACATTGGTTCGAACGGCACGCTGTTCCTGGGCAAGGTCGATGTCGATTCGGGCCGCCTGCGCGTCAACGCGGCCAACACGTTCAATGTGGCCAACGCCGTACAGGTCGCCGCACCGGGAGCTTTCGAAATCAACGCCGCGGTGAGCATTGGCTCGATCGCGGGCGCGGGTGTCATCCAGCTCAACGGCCAGGCGCTGACCACCGGTATCCTCGGATCGACCCAGTTCACGGGCACGATCCTGGGAACAACGGCCGGAAAACTCGTCAAGACGGGCAGCTCGACCTTCACCCTGTCCGGCACGGGTGCCAACACCTTTGGCGGCGCCGACGTCCAGGGCGGAACGTTGCTCCTTGACAAGACCGCGGGAGTCGACGCCATCGGCGCCGGCACGACCACGGTTCAGACCGGCGCCAAGCTTGTGCTCAATGCCGCCGATCAGATTTCCAATGCCGCGACCGTATCGGTCAACGGCGGCGAATTCGCCACGGGCGGCTTCAAGGAAACGGTCAATCTCGCCCGCCTGGTCTCTGGACAGATCACCGGCGGCGCGGTGCTCACCTCGACTCAGGCCTTCGATCTGCAATCGGGCACGGTCAACGTCATCCTTGCCGGAGCCAACGGCCTGACCAAGTCCACCGCGGGTGCCGTCACGCTCAACTTCGCCAATCCGAACCTGGCCGGCCCGGTGACCATCTCCGGCGGCAACCTGCTCCTGAGTGTTACCGGCGGGCTCAACGCCAACACCCCGGTGACCTTCACTGGGGCGGGCAACCTGATCGCCAGCGCGCCGATGACCTTAGGCGCCCTGGCATCGACGGGCGGCAACGGTGTCGTCCAGATGGGGGCCAATGCGCTCACCATCTCGAGCGCAAGCGACACCTCCTTCTCCGGCATCATCACCGGCACGAGCACGCTGACCAAGGAAGGCGCGGGAGCCCAGACGCTGACCGGCATCAACACCTACGCCGGACCGACCTCGGTCAACGGCGGTAAGTTGATCCTGGCGAGCACCGGCACCGGAATCACGATCCCCGGACCGATCACGGTCAACACGAGCGGCGTGCTTCAGGTCAACACGACCACCGCACTCGATGCCACGGTGGCCTTAACCGTACTAGCCGGCGGCCGCTTCGATCTCCAATCGAACGCCACGATCGGCAGCATCACCGGCGACGGCAGCGCCAACCTGTTCGGCTTCTCGCTGACCACCGGCGCGCTGGGATCCACCACCTTCTCGGGCAACATCGACGGTCTGGCCGCGGGTAAGCTGATCAAGGTCGGCACTTCGACCTTCACCCTGTCGGGCGCGGTGGAAAACACCTTCGGCAGCGCCGACGTTCAGGCTGGTACGCTCATCCTGGCCAAGACCGGCGGCGCCAATGCCATCGGCAACGGCTCGACCGACATCCAGACGGGCGCCACCTTGTCGATCTCCACATCGGAACAGATCGGCAACGGCAACTCGGTTTCGGTCAAGGGCGGCACCTTCGCGACCAACGGCCACAACGAAACGGTCGCCAACTTCCAACTGGCAGGCGGCCAGATCACCGGCGGCGGCACGGTCACCTCGACCAACGCCTTCGACCTGCGTGCAGGCACCGTCAACGCGGTGCTCGCCGGAGCCAACGGCCTGGCCAAGTCGACCGCGGGCATCGTCACCTTGAACTTCGCCAACCCGAACCTGGCCGGTACCGCCTTCATCTCAGGCGGCGACCTGGTTTTGACCGTGGCTGGCGCGCTCAACGCCAACACGCCGGTCAACTTCACCGGCGCGGGCAACTTGATCGCCAACGCGGCCATGACCCTGGGCGCCTTGACCTCGACCGGCGGCAACGGCACGGTGCAAATGGGGGCCAACGCGCTGACCATTTCGAGCGCGACCGACAGCTCCTTCTCGGGCGTCATCTCCGGTTCGAGCACGCTAACGAAGATCGGCGCCGGAGCGCAAACGCTGACTGGAATCAACACGATCACCGGACCGACCAGCGTCAACGCGGGCAGATTGATCCTCGCAAGCACGGGAGTGGGCACCACGCTCGACGGCCTGATCAACATCAACAACGGCGGCACCCTGGAAATCGGCACGACCACCGCGCTTGATAACACGAACACCATTGCCCTGGCAGCAGGCGGCCTGTTCGATGTGAAGGCCAATGTGACGGTGGGCTCGGTGGCGGGCGCCGGGTCGATCAACCTCAACTCCAGCACCCTGACGACGGGCAGCATGGGCGGTTCCGCCGTCCTGTCCGGCAGCATCGCCGGTACCGCGGGCAGCAAACTGGTCAAGGTCGGATCAGGCGTCCTGACCCTTTCGGGCACGACGGCCAATACCTTCGCCAGCGCCGATGTCCAGGCGGGCTCCCTGGTCCTCAACAAGACTGCCGGCGTCGATGCGATCGGTGCGGGCGTCACGACGATTCAGTCGGGCGCCATCTTGTCGCTGAGCGCGGCGAATCAGATCTCCGATGCGGGCACCATCTCGGTCAATGGCGGCGAATTCGCCACCGGCGGCTTCAACGAAAGCCTCAATCTGCTCCAGTTGATCGGCGGCTTGGTCACCGGCGGCGGCACCGTCACCTCGACCCAGGCCTTCGACCTGCGCGCGGGCACCGTCAACGCCGTCCTCGGCGGCAACAACGGATTGGCCAAGACGACGGCCGGCCTCGTCACCCTCAACCTCGCCAGCCCGGCGCTCAAGGGAGCGGTGACCATCAACGCGGGCGAACTGGTCCTCAACGCCTTGACCGCCATCGGTTCGGGCAACCCGGTCAGCTTCAGCGGCGCGGGCATCCTGACGACCAACACCGCGCTGAATATCGGCGCACTGAGCTCCACTGGCGCGGTCGGATCGCTCAAGCTCGGCGCCAACGACCTGATCATCAACGCTGCAACCTCCTCCACCTTCGGAGGCGTGATCAGTGGATCGGGCAAACTGACCAAGCAAGGCACCGGCACGCTCGTCTTCAGCGGCGCCAACACCTACACCGGCCTGACCACCGTCAGCGCGGGCACCCTGGCCCTGGCGGGAGCCTCGAACAACGCGGTGATCGTCAGCGATGTCACGATCGATGGCGGAACGTTGCGCCTCGACGCTTCGGAACAAATTGCCAACGACAAGTCGATCACGCTTAATAGCGGCAGCCTGGCCCTGGCCGGAGCTGGATCGGCCACGACCGAAACGCTCAAGAATCTCAAGCTCCTGGGCGGCAACGTCACCGGCGGCGTCTCCAGTGTGCTGGTGGTCACCGACCGGATCGATGTCGGCATCTCCAACACCGCGATCGACGCGACCCTGACCGGCACGGCCAGCTTCAACCTGACCGGCAATGTCAACTACACGGTGCTCAAGCCGTTCCAGGTGACCGGCCCGATCAATGTCCTCAACGGCACGATGTTCTTAAGCAGCCCGACGGCCCCGTCCATCCTCACCCCGCTGACGATCTCCGGTCCGGGCAAGGTGGTCGCGACCCTCAATGACCAGGTTGCCGACGACGAAATCGTGACGATCGATAACGATGGCATCCTCGATATCGGCGCGACCAACGACACCTACGGCGGCCTGACCCTCACCCGCGGAACGATCACCGGCACCACCGGCGTCATCACCTCGGCGAGCAACTTCCTCGTTCAGGGCGGTCTCGTCTCGGCAATCCTGGGCGGATCGAACGGCCTGGTCAAAACCGACTCGGCCGGCACGGTCGTCCTCACCCGCAACAATACCTTCACCGGTGGGGTGCAGGTCCAAGGCGGCACGCTGGAACTGGCGGCCACGGGCAATGCCCTGGCCACGACGAGCGTCACCGTCAACGGCGGTGTGCTGCGCATCGGCGCGGGCGCCTCGGGTTCGCAAATCCCCAATGCCGCGACGGTCACCGTTTCGGCAGGCACCTACGACCTGGGAGCCATCGATCAAACGCTGGCAGTCATCAACATGACCGGTGGCGAAATCACCGGGGCCACGGGCCGCTTGTTCACCAGCCAGCCCAACTTCGCCTTCACCAATGGCCGCGTCAGCGCGATCCTCGCGGGCGCCTCGACCGGACTCATCGCCACGGGCACGGGAACCGTGGTTCTGGCCAACACGAACCAATACGGCGGCCTGACCACGGTTGCCGGCGGCACCCTGGTGGCCGACGCGAATGCCAACGCCATCCCGGGCAACATCTCGATCTCGGCGGGCACCTTGAGGCTCAACCGGTCCAACCAGATCGGCGACACGGCGACCTTGACGATGACCGGCGGTACGGTTGACCTGGCCACGGCCGCGGTCAGCGACACGATCGGCACGCTGGTTATGGACAACGGGCTGATTGGGCCTAGCAGCGGCAACCCTCGCGGATCGCTCAGTGCTCAGACCTTCGATCTGCGCTCTGGCCGCGTCAATGCGACCCTGGGCGGCTCGGGCAAGTTGACCAAATCGACCAACGGCGTGCTGACCTTGTCGGGCACCAACAACTTTACCGGCGGCAGCGACATCCTCGCCGGCACCGTCAACCTGAACGCGCTGCAAGGCGGCTCGCTGCCCGGCACGACGACGATCACGGGCGGCACGGTCAACCTGCAAGCGGCCAACCAGGTTCCTGGCGCGGTCAAGCTGAATGGCGCCGACGGCATCTTGAATGTCGCCAGCTTCCCGAACTCTTCGCAGTCGCTGGAAATCAACGGCGGCACGCTCACCGGTACCTCGGGTGTCTACTCGGTCACCGGTGCGAACGGTGTGCTCATCACCACCGGCAAGATCGATGCGATCGTGGGCGGCGCGAACGGCCTGACCAAGACCGGCACCGGCACGGCGACCGTCAACAAGCCGGGCCAGTACAACGGCGCGACCAACATCAACGGCGGCGTGCTCTTGCTTACCGGCACGGGCGGCCTGCCCGACGGCTCGGTGGTCACCGTGGCGGCCGGCGCCAAGTTCGACCTGGGCGGACTCAACGATACGATCAACGGCCTCCTGGGTCAGGGAACGGTATCGCTGGGTGTGACCGGCAACAACGCGCTCACCCTCGGCGTCGTCAACCCAACCACGACGAGCGACTTCCCCGGTGTGATCGAAGGCATCGGAAACCTGATCAAGGCCGGTTCGGGCGTGCAAAACCTGAGCGGCGCCAACACCTTCACCGGCGGCGTTCAGGTTCAGGGAGGCACCCTGGGTCTGACCGGCAGCGCGGCAAGCGTGTTGCCCGACAATGCTCCGGTGCTCGTCTCTCAGGGCGCGACGCTCGCCGTCAACAAGACCGAAACGATCGGCGCGCTGTCCGGACAGGGCACGGCCAACCTGGCCGCCGGCTCGGAGCTCACCAGCTCTTACGCCACGGCCACCGAAGTTCAGGTCGCCCTGCTCGGCTCGGGAACCTTGCGCAAGAGCGGGGCCGGCAATGTCGACCTCACTTCGAACAGTGCGAACTTCACCGGCACGCTGACCCTGGTGTCGGCAGGCCTCAAGATCTCAGGCAACGTGGGCGGCATCGTCTCGGTGCTGGGCGGCAACCTGACCGGAACCGGCACGGCCGCGAATGTGGCGCTTGCCAGCGGAACCTACTCCCCCGGATCGAGCCCCGGAATCTTTACCGTGGGCAACCTGACCGGAGTCAGCCCCTCGACTTACATCCAGGAGATCAACGGAGTCGTGCCGGGAACCGGTTTCGACCAGACGATCATCACCGATGGTATCAACATCACGGGAATGAACCTGAACACCCTGATCGGCTCGTCCTTCAAGCCGACCACCGGCCAGGCCTTCATGATGGTGGACAACCAATCCTCCACCGCCGTGGTGGGAACCTTCAATGGCCTGCCCGAAGGCAGGATCTTCACCGTGGGCACCACCCGGTTGCAGATCACCTATAAGGGCGGCAACGGCAACGACATCGTCTTGACCGTGCCTTCGGCGAGCACATCGTTCGGCATGGTTCTGGGCAGCCCGGGCAACACCGGTCCCCAGTCGGTCATCACCATCTACAACACCGCGGGTGTCGTCTCCAAGACGATCGTTCCCTTCCAGGGATACGCGGGTGCCCTGCGAACGGCAGTGGGCGATGTCACCGGCGACGGAGTGCCCGATATCGCCGTGGTCACGGGCGTCGGCGCGGTGCCTTCGGTCAAGGTCCTCAACGGGGTCAGCGGCGGAGTGATCTACAGCTTCCTGGCGTACGACAAGAACTACGCCGGCGGCATGTCGGTGGCGATGGGCGATATCAACGGCGACGGCTTCAGCGATATCATCGTCGGCACGATCACCAGCAGCAGCCATGTGAAGATCTTCAGCGGCCGCGACCTGACCCTGCTCAAGTCGTACTACGCCTTCGGTGCAGCCTACGCCGGCGGCGTCAACCTCGCCGCAGGCGACTTCACCGGAGACGGCAAGGCCGACGTCATCGTCGGCGCGGCCACGAATTCCAGCCGCGTGGTCGTCCAGGATGTCCAGGGGGTTGCGACCGGCGCCTTCACCAACGTGAAGTCGTTCTACGCCTTCGCCAACACGACCATCCCAGGCGGCGTGTTTGTGAGTGCGGCCGATCTCAACGGAGACGGCCGGGTCGATATCCTGGCTGGCAGCGGCAACGGTGCGACCCCGCAAATGCGAACCTTCACCGGCCCGAACGCCACGCCGGGCCTGACCATCAACATGAACGGCAACTACCTGCGCGGGGTTCGGGTCACCATCGGCGACCTGAACAACGATGGGTTGCTCGACCTGATCGGCGGCGCCGGTCCGGGTTACCAGCCTGTGGTGACGGCGTACGCGTCCTCCACCGGAGCCTTCGTCAAGACGCTGCTCGTCTATCCGAGCACCTTCCGCGGCGGCGTGATTTTCTAACGAATTGACTGAACTTGCTCACCGAGGGGTGTTGGGAAACCGCGTGTTCCCAACACCCTTTTTTCATGGAGGGACTGTTTCGCTCTCGCGTTCATTTCTCAATCGCCAGTCCCCGAATTCTCTTGTCTAAAGGGCCGATCTGACCGTTTCCCAGCCGAATTGGACCCATTTGCACTCTCATTTTTCGTTGAACTTGAGTTTCCACGGTCGGCCGTTCTCATAGTTGGGGTTTACTTTCACGAATTGTGAAGATAAGGACGGATTCGGTATCCGTTTTCTTTTGGGTCATGCCATGAAGGCGAAGAGCTGGGCGATGCTCCTTCCCGTGGGGATGTGTTTTTTCCCCGGCCTGCTGGTGTCGCAGGACGCGAGCAACCGCGTTCCCTTCTATCAGAAGGAATTCGGTTCGCTTGAGCGCAACGGCTCAGGAGGCGAAGGCCGCGGCAAAACCGCGGCCTCGAAAACTGGCACGGCCAAATCGTCGCAGGACGTGCCGGCGTCCAGTCAGGCATCGATTGACTTCACCGGAAAATCGGCCACAACAATCCGGGCCAAAACCTCGGCCAACGGCGCCATCTCCAGTAAGGAACTGCTCAAGGAAAAGCTCGACCGCCTCAATCAGCAATATCAGGAAGAGCTTCAGAGCCTTTTGGGATCTGCAGAGGAGGCGAGCGACGCGATTGTTCCCGTTTCCAATCGCCGCTCAAGCGAAACCGAAGAAGGATCTCGAGGAGTACCCAGGCCGCTCGATCCGGGGTTTCAGGCGCAGGATTGGCCGACTTTGCCTGCGCCGGGAGATGCGGCACCCTGGGAAACGAAAAAAGTCTCCACCTCCCGTAGCAGAGCCAACACCTATTCGAGTGACCGTGAGGCCCCGGGATCATTCAACCCCGCGACGCAAGACGGTGATGCTTACCGAGGCAACGGTGCTTCGCGCGATTCGATCCAGCAAGTTCAAGGCGTTTACCCCGCGGCAAGCGGCAATCTCAGTCAACCTGGGGCGCCACGGCAAACGATCAAAACCGCACCGGCCATGAGCTATGCCGATCCCAATCAGGGCCAGCCGCCACCCTCTCGGCGTGCCAATGCTCCGGTTCAGTCGCTAGGCACGGCGCCACCGCCACGGACGCGTTCTGCCCCGGCGCCTGCCGCCGTGGACCTCGACTTGCCCTCCAAAGATCTGGAAATGCTGAAAGTTCGCTACCTTTCCGAACTGCGGGCGCTCAATCGTCGCTACCAGGACGAGGCGGTGCAGGTCATGAATGGACATTCCCCAGGCGTGGCCCAACAGGTTCATCATCAGACGGAAGCTTCTTCAGGCACGGCGACCCATCCGCGCACTGCGCCCTATGCAACCACCCCTGTGCAAAAATCGGGTCGCTACTTCGATTTCTTCTGGCTGCCGCGCATGTTCGGTTATTTTCGTCCGACCCTGCCATTCGCACGCATGAATCAAGACACGGTGGTATCGGACCAGGCCGGTGCGCCCGCCCGGGCCCCCGCGCCGACCCATCAACCAGTGAAACAAACCGCACTGTTTTCAGGAACTTCGCCGCAGGAACAGAAGAAATCGATCACAACGCGTTCCCCCAATCGTCCGGGTCCATCCGCTGCCACCACCGGCAACGGCTACTCGCGTGGCGAAGCGGGGCAGCCAGCCGCGGGGAACTACTCCTATGAAAATGGCGCGAGCAACGCCGCCAATCCAAGGAGCGCGCCTGCAAATGGCAACCGAGCACCCGTCTACCGGGAATCCGTCCAGGAGGGGACGGCGCCGCGCATGCTGCCTGTGCAAAATCGCCAGGGGGAAAACGCGGAAAATGGGGTGCGCGCCGCTGTCACCGCGCCGCCCGCGAACGGCGCGGTCAATCCGGGCCACGAACCTGAGCGGATGCCTCGCGGAACCGTGGTGCCCGCAAACGACCGGGAAAAGCTGCAGCACTCCATCGACGCGCTTCATCGCAAATATCAGGAAGACCTCAAGGCGCTTCTGAACACGCCGCCGCCGGTGCAAGAGCTGGAAGATCAGGTTTCGGTACCGAGGAATCGGCAAGAGATTTCAGGCGGCGCCAATCGAGGCGAGGTCGACTCGAGGGAGCCTGCTCTCACACAAAAGGAACCGTTGCGCCGCCGCTCCGCCGAGGAGTTTTTCGAACTGATTCAAGCGAGCTACCAGGCGACGCCCCCCTGGGCCAGGGGAGAAGGCAATCAAAAAGGCGGCACGAAGGATGGAGTGGCGCAAATGGAGCGCCCGCGGGGAGCGGGCAATTCCGCCGGCAGGTCCGCGCCCCAAGAGTCCTCGGACCGAGGCGGACGGTAGGACCGCTGACACATTTGCCGGGAATGGATTCGTGGGAAAGCGCCAACGAATCGGACCGGGCACTTATTATGGATCGCTGGTTTCATGGCGAGTAAACGACTGATTCCGCTTGGCCTGGGAGTTGCCTTGTTGGCAACCTGGGCAATGCTGCCACAGTCGGGCGCCCAAGAGCCAGCAGCGTCGCAGCGGCCCTTCTACCAGCAAGTCTTCGGCCTGGGTTCGCAAAATCAGACCACCGCAAAGAATGCCGAAAAGACGGGAACCGCCGACCCGGTGGAACCACCAGCCGGCATACCCCTCAAAAAACCAACGGCCATTCCCCTGCCCAGGCGTTCGACTCCGCCTGCCTCGGCATTGAGCGCCGATAGGGCGGCAAACAAGGCGAAAGAGAATGGGGCCGCGCCGGACAGCGAGAGCGTGCAAAAAGCGATCGACCTGATCAACCGCACCTACCGGGCAGATGAAGGCTCGTCCCGTACGGGCGATCAGCCCACCGACCTGGAACGGCAGATGCTCGCACCGTTCCTACCAGGCGCCTCGCAGACCAAGAGCAAGGAAAATAGCGGGCGCATGGCGCCGGACGGTGGGGGGAGACCCTCGACGGCGCCCTATGGCCAGGGGACCATTCAGTTGGACGAACCGGCAGGTGACCCGCCGGCGCTTCAAGAAAAGGTCAAGCATACGAATGCCGCCGCCGGTTCCTGGTTTGGCCAGGCCAAGGCGGTCAAGACGGGAACCGTTCCCAAACCATCACCGATCGACAGTCCGACCCAAAATGCACGAATGGAAGGCAACGCCGCCCGTGCAAGCGATTCGCCGGCAATCAAGGTCGAAAATCAACGGCCCACCCCGAAAGCGCCGATTCCCACGACCGCTCCAGGCGATTGGCAGGCGATGCCCGGTCCCGTGCCCCATGCGAACCCGGCCGCGAATGCGGGCACTTTGGCAACGCAATACAAAACTGCGGAAGGAAAAACGGGACCGCGCAAAGCCGAGCAAGCCCGAGCCCATGCCGCCGACCCCGCCAAAAAAGGCAGCAACTCGGTCGCGAGCAGTTTCTTCTTCCCCTCGCGCTGGTTTGGTCCCGCACGCAAGCAAGAGGAGACCGCTCAGGCCCATCTACTCGCAAGCGGGACGGCTCCCCGAAGAGTCGAATTCGCCTCGGAGCCGCTGGTTCGCCCCGCGAACGGTTCGGGCGTTACGCAGGTCTCGCTCGAGACGGCGGCATTTAACGTGCCTGCTGCCTTTCCCGGTGAACGCCCGGGTCCAACTCAGCCCGCTCCCGGCCGTTCCCAGTACAACGAGAGTTTTCCCGAATCGTCAGGCGAAGGACCGGAGTTGCCACAGCCGTACCCTTCTTCGGTGCGCCAGCCTTCTGTGCGCCAGCCGTTGCCGCGAGGATCAGTGAGCGCGCCGCCTTCAGGGTCTGCCGGCACAAGCGGCAACCCAACGGGTAGCCCCTCGACGCGCACCGCCAAACCTTCGCTTTCCGGCCGGGGGGACTTGCTTCCTTTTCCTGCGGCGCAAGACCATGAATCGGATCAAAACGGTAGCGCGTCAAGTTCAGGCAATGGTTACCGCGGCACAAGTTATCCAGGGAATGGATTCCCGGGTGGTCCCGAGACGATGCGAGTGCCTCCCGGTGGGTTCGCCGAGTCGGAAATGGCAACCGAGCCGGATGCCTCGCTCGAACTGCCTGCGCCACGACTCGCCAATTCTCCCGAGGCGAAGATCCGCGGGCTGATTCAAGCGCATGCCGACGAAAGGCAGAGACTCGCCTCACCCAAGCAAGGTCCGACCACGCTGAAAGATGCGGGGCTCGATGAAAATCAGCGGCTGAAATGGCGCATCGAACTGGCCATGGAGAAGGTCATGGCGCAAAAAAATCGCGCGCCGGGCTACGACGCGGCCCGCGATGGCAACCCGACCGGTCCGGTCGGCGTCGACTTATGGGAACGGGCACGCTCTTACTACGATCGCGGCGATTTCGTGGCGGCGATGGAAACGCTACGCGCGCTCGAAAAAACCGAAACGCGCGGCGAGCTGATCCTGCCTGCCCGCTTTCTGCTCGCCTCCTGCCTGGTGCAATCGGGCCGGCACGACGATGCCTCGAAAATCTTGAGAGAGCTCGCGGCCACACCCAACGACCGCGTCATCGCCGACTTGGCGCAATGGCGCCTTTCGCAAATCCGCTCTAGAATTCAGTTGGAAAAAACGCTTGAGGAAGTCCGAGCGAAATCTCTGCGCCTGACCGAGATCCAAAATTGAAACCGCCTGACAAGGAAGTGGCGGCAAAATCTCCCCTTTGACCGAGATATTCCTTTGACATCCAGTGAAGATGCGCTGCTTGAGACTCTAGCTCGCCACTTGCGCACCGTCGAATCGATCCTCTTGAATTCCACCTGGCAAGCCGATGAAACCGCGCAGGCGCGCCTGCGCGAAACCTGGTCGGCCTTTGACGCCACCTTGCGTTCCGCGTCAAAAAATGCCCCCGGGCGGCCGATGCCGGTGGAACTCCAACCGCTTCTCGCGAGCGCCGAAAAACTGCTGGAACAGGTCCGAGCCGCGATTTTGGTCGAAGGAACTGAAGAGGCCAAGAAAATGCTCGATCGCTCCGCGGCAACCCGGGCCGAATCGAGTTACCTTTACGCTCAACAAACTTCGAGCCCTGCCAGCCGCATCGACTTCAAGGGTTAGATTTCTCTTCCTTCTTTTTTTGCAAGAGCCCATTTTCCACCCGGTAGAAGGCGGAAATCACGCGGGCGACCAGATCGTAGAGGGCCGGGGGAATCTCGCGTTCGACCTTGATGCCCGCAAGCAAACCGACAAGTACGGGATTGTCCTGGATCGGAATGCCATGCTTTTTCGCGATGCGGATGATTTCTTCCGCATTGGCACCGGCCCCCTTGGCCACGACCACGGGCGCCATCTGATTGGGTCCGGCATAGCGCAGCGCGACCGCCCTGGCGATCTCCGGCGAACGGAGGGGTGCGGCGGAGTTTTCCCCTTTGCTGTCCATGGATTTAACCCTTTCCGTCCATGACCGAACCGGCGCCCAGGGTGGGAAGAAATCCCTCCAGCCGGGTGAAGTGGTCCTGCTCGGCCGGCCCGGAGGACTCAAAGGCGCCAACCGAAAATTCCACCTTTTTCTCTCCCTGAAGGGAGGCATTCGAGAACTGCTCGGCCAAGGCGCCTTCGATCGCGCCCAGATACTGGGGCTTTTCCGTCATGACACGCAAAACCACTTCCTCGCCGCTTGCAAAGCCGCTGACACGCATCGTTCCCAGATTCTCGAGATTCACCGAGAAGCGAAAGCGCGTGGCCTCGATCCGGGCGCGGCCTTCCGCCTGGTCGCCGTGGTTTTCGATCTCCATCTTGAGCCACGAGGCGTTGGGCTCACCCTCTTTGGGCAGGGGAACATGCAGGTAAAGATTGCCGGTACTCGCATGGTCGAAGCCCATGCGAATCTGGCGCGCTTCGATGTTGCTCAAGATCGATTGCCCCAGAGCCGATGACGCCGACTCCGGTGCGGCGGCGCCCACGCTTTGGCCGGCGGATCGGTTTTCCGCAAGCAGCCGCCCTTTCAAGTCGTTGGATACCAGGCCGCGCCATTCCTGCTCTCGCACCGGCGAGCCATCCAGTTCGGCCCGTGCGAATTGGCCGATTCGCGATTCAAAGAAAAGGCCGCCCCGCTCCGTCAGCACTTGAAGCTGTTTGGCGTCAAGCGAGGGGCTGACCTGGGTGGTCGAAGCCAGGGGTTGGCTGGCAAGGGATCCATTCTGCTCAGCGCCCAGGATCAAGGTGGCCAGGTTGGCCATCTGGCCGGCATCGGCCTGGGCACCGCTTGAGTTGGCGAACTGGCTCAAAAGTTGACCGAGCAGTTGAAACTCAGGTGACGCGGTGGCCTGTGCGCCCAGGTCGCCAGCAACGCTTGCCGAAGGGAGCGCGGTTTCGCCGATGGTGGATATTGCTGGGGCCGCTTTCGCGGCGGCATACCATCCCGCCCCTTCGGGCCCCATCTGGAACTGCAGAGGAATGGCGTCGCCGGCTTTGAGCCCAGTCAGGCCCGCAAGTAACCCGGTGGCATTACCCAGCTGAACCAATATCCCCTGGGTACTATTCTCGATCACGACGGCGGTCTGGTTTTTGGCGGAGGACTGCGCCGGAACACCTTGGGACCATTGCACCTTGGCCAGTTGATCCGCCATGCCGGTGAGAGCGGTCGAACCGATCGATCCGGGATCAATGCGCATTTGCAACAAACCTTTCCCCAAGCCAATTCGTAGTAATCGAGGATATTTGAACTTTCTTGCGCCAATCTCTTTTTTTTCTGGCTCTCATCCTTGACCTTACTGCCCGTGGGAGGAAAACTTGCATTATTCTGTGGGATCGCCTCCTCGCGCGGGTAGCACCTTGAAAGTTATTTCGACCCAGGAATGGGATCCGTCCCTTTCTTCCTCCTGGAAGAGGGAGGTGTCGTCCCTACCAGGCGACTCAAATGGGGCCGATTTCAGCCAGTCTTTCGGAAAAACGCTCCAGTCCCTGCAATCGCATTCCTCCCAAGTAGCCCAAGCACCCCAACCCACCGAGTCCTCGCGGCACTTGGCTACGCCTGCTCGCGCGGAGTTGGTGTCGCGAAACCGAGATCATGAGCCTTCTCGCCCCTCCGCTTCCCGATCCGACAACGCGAAAGCTACCGGCACTCAGGATTCCTCGGTTGCCAAGCCAAAGGATACCGGCGCCAAGCCCACATGCGCGAAGGACGTCAAAAGCGATGAGGCGCCAGGCGACACCGACGGCGCGGCTCAGGACCCTGCGGCCGTAAGTGATCCCGCCAGCGTGGCGGTGTTGCTGCTCGTTCCCCAGCCTGCGACGCCAACCGTGGACACCCCTCCGGCGGCAACCGTTGCCGCGCCGTTCGCCCCAGCCGTCACCCAGGCATCGGCCGCTCCGGTTGAATTGCTTCCCACATCGGTGACGGGCCCGACAGATGCCGCGGCCAACCCAGCGAAAGAGACTTTTACGGCGTCGCCAACCCAAATGCCGGCAAACGGCCAAGCGATGGACGCCAATGCCAAGGGCGCGGTCGCGCCCACCGCCCAACAAGCCACCCCTTCCCTGCCTGGCGTCCTGCCCCCAGGCGATCAGCCCGACCTCGAGAATCACTCGAGCATTCCTCAGACCGCCTATTCCTCGTCCGGCCAGCTTGTCGGCATTCAGTCACCCGCCGCAACCACCACCGTGGCGGCCCCGGCCGTTTCCGCGCATGCGGTCGCCGAAACGGTGGCCGTCGAGGCCGCACGGGTCGGCCCTGGAGGGAAATCGGAAATCGTTCTGCGGCTCGATCCTCCCGATCTCGGATCGATCAAGGTGCAAATCCAGCACGATCCGAATGGTTTGCGAATCGATGTGATTCCCCAGAAGGTGCACGCGGCCGAACTGCTGCAAAGCCAGGTCGATTCGCTCAGACAGCGCCTGGAAAACGCCGGGCTTGGCAATGTTCATGTGCAGATCCGCCAGGACCAGGCGGCCACGCAACAGCAGCAAAATCAGCGGCAAGACGCGTGGGAAGATGTCTCGCTCGATTCGTTTTCCGCCGGGCTCAAGAAAGTTGGTTCCCCCTGGAAGGCGACCGCCTTTCCCGGACAGTCGGCAGTGAGACTGAGAACCTCTGTCGACTTCAGGGCTTGAACAAATAAAGAACAAATAAAGAACAAAAAAAAGAATAGAAAAGAAAAAAAACGAGGACGGCACCATGGCAGTATCCGCGATCACAGGCAACACGGCAGCAGCTTCGACCCCCACGGTCGCCCAATCGAAAGCGACCTCGACGCAGGATCAATTTCTGAAGTTGCTCGTCACCCAGATGCAAAATCAGGACCCGATGAGCCCCATGTCGAGCAGCGAATTCATGTCGCAAATGAGCTCGCTTTCGACCGTCGAGGGAATCAACAACCTCAATAGCACCTTCAAGGATCTGTTGATGATCCAGGGCCTGGGCGAAGGGGCGGCGCTCATCGGCAAGAAGGTCGAATACAAGGACGCGGCGCAAAACACGCAAACAGGAACGGTGCAGGCCGCCCGCATCGAACAGGGCGGCGTGGTGCTCACCGTCGGCGGCAACGACCTGAACATGAAAGATATCTCCAAAGTCATTGGAAACTAATTCCGCAAAATCTCACTTCCAAGGAACGAAAACATGGGTCTCAATTCACTGATTTCCGGCATTAGCGGCATCAATACCAGCGAAAAAACGCTCGATATCATTGGCAATAACCTCGCCAATGTGAACACCCCCGGGTACAAGAGCCAGCGGTCGCTTTTCTCCGACACCTTCTATTCGAGCTTTTCGCAGTCGCTGGGCGGCGCGCCCGTGCAAATCGGCAACGGCGCACGCCTGGCCAGCGTGTCGGTCAATCAGACCCAGGGCACGCTCGAACCGACCGATGGCCCGCTCGATTTCGGGATACAGGGGAATGGCTTCTTCGTCGTGAGCAACCAGGGCAGCCGCGCCTACACCCGCTCCGGTTCGTTCTCCGTCGACAACAACAATTATCTGATCGACAATGCCAGCGGTCAGAAGGTGCAGCGCTTCGGCTCGATCGGTGAAGGCAACAATGGCGATCCCGTTTTCCAAAACGCGGGCGATTCCGGGATCCGCATTCCCTACGGCCTGTTGTTCCCGGCTTCGCCGACCGAAAATGTCACCTTGCGCGGCAACTTGAGCCCCGACCTGGCCGTGGGCGAAACGACTCCTTCTTCCTTTCAGGTGATCGATCCCCAGGGGGTTTCGCACCAGGTGGACCTGGCCTTCAAGAAGACCGGGGCGCGCGAATGGCAGGTCACGGCCTCGCTGCAATCGGGTGAAGGGACGATCGTTTCCGGCGGTACCTCGACCATGACCTTCAACGATCAAGGGCTGATCGACTCGGGCAGTTCGACGCAGCTCACCGTGCACTTCAACGGCTTCAGCCAAAATCAGAACGTGAAGGTCCAGTTTGGCGACAGTGGCCTGACTGGCGGCTTCACCCAGTTGGGCACAACTTCGACCATCGGCGTGTTCAAGCAGGATGGTTTTCCTCCCGGATCGCTTTCCACGGTGCAAGTCACCAAGGAAGGGGTGATCAAGGGGGTCTTCTCCAACGGGCTGCAAAAGGATCTGGCGCAACTGGCCATTGCCACCTTCCCCAATCCGAGCGGGCTCGACCGGATTGGCCAGAACTTGCTGGTCGATAGCGGCTCTTCGGGCGACGCCACGATCTCAACCCCAGGCAGCTCCGGCGCCGGCCAGGTGGTGCAAGGCACGCTGGAAGCATCCAATGTCGATACGTCGGGCGAATTTTCGCGCCTCATCGTCGCGCAGCGCACCTACCAGATCAATGCGCGCGTGATTTCGGTGTCTGACCAGATCCTGCAGGAACTGACCAATATCACCCGGTAATCAAAGAGGTTATTCGCTTCGAAATATCACCTCGCTTAAAGGGTCGCTTCGGCGGCCCTTTTTTATTTCATTCATTAACGATCTACGTAATGGATCTAATGTACAATCACAGCCCGATCAGCGAGACCTTTGGGATAGCCTTCGTCAGACCGAAGGCCCCCAACCAGAAATGCGGGTGCTCGATTTTCATTGCTTGGCAGGTCCGGTTTGGATAGGCTTCCAAAAGATCCTGATTGCCAACTCATCCTGTCTTTGTTTGCCAGCTCTTTTCCGAAGAAGAGGTTCTGTCATGCGGCCCACTCGTTTATGGTGCTTCGGTCTATTGTTGCTGGCAGGAAATTCCGCCGCTTCCAGGACCCAAGAGGTTGGTCCGGTTGCGGCAAAGGGAATCCATGCGGCCGACTCCGGGGACATCAACGAGCCCAGTTCTTTCATCGGTGGTTTGATCGGGTTTTTCGTTAGCGATTCGAATGAAGGCGGCAATCAGAAAAAAGCCATAAAAGCCATTTCCGACGGCTGTTCTCACGAACAGCTCAAGGCCGTTTCCGTTTTAAGCGCCAAAGGGGACATGCAGCTTCAGACTTTAACCGTGGATGGGCAGGACCGGGTATGGGCACTTGTTGCACTTCCTCGCCAGTCTGCCCCATCTAACGGCCCAATCGTCAGTGAAATCCATTTGCTCGATCGCGAGGGTGGCGCCCAAGGCGTTTGGCAGGTTCCTTTTCACGCTCATTCGCTCAACTGCGGACCCAGCGGCGTGGTTTATGTCGCAGGCGATGCCAAGGTCGCAAGATTTGACACAACTGGCAAAATGATTGGCCAAATCGTTGAGCTACCCCACATTGCCGACCTCCTAAAGGATCAGAAAGGTCTGCGAGCCAAAGCCGAAAAGCAGATCGAAACTCAGAAAACCATCTTCGCCGATTCCGTCAAGCAATTCAAAGATCGCCTGACGAAACTGGAGGCCAAAAAGGAAGAGGATCGCACCAAATCCGAAAAAGCCCAGATCAAACAATTCAAGCAGATCCTCGTTTCCCACGCCGAAACGCAGAAACATTATGACTCGATGTCTCCAGAATCGGTGATCAAGGATCTGACCAGTCGCCTTCGAGTCATCAATGGCGTTGCCATTTCCGACCATGATCTGTTTATGGCTTGCGGCGAATCCGAAGGCTACGGCTATTCCGTCTGGCGCATGGACCTGGATCTCAAGAATCCCAAGCGGATACTTTCCAACATTGGTGGCTGCTGTGGCCAGATGGACATCCAGTGCTTTGGTAATGACATCCTGATTGCGGAAAACACCAGGCACCAATTCGCAAGATATGACCGCAATGGCAAGGAACTCGGCCGCTTTGGAAGAAGTGGCAGTGACTCCGATGCGGGTTGCTTTGGCGGTTGCTGCAACCCGATGAATCTCCGCTTCACCGGCACCGAAATTTACACCGCTGAATCCGAAGGAATCATCAAGCGGTTCGCCCGCACGGGTGAATTCCTGGGAATTCTGGGCGATGTAGTGCTTTCCGGCGGGTGCAAGAATGTAACCGTTGCCGCTTCCAAGGACGGCTCCCGGGTCTTCCTTTGCGATCAACCCGGTTCCCAGGTTTTGATCCTGACTCCGAAGGCATCCAAAAAAAACAAGCGCTAAATTCGGCCATTTTCTAGTTCTCGATCGTGCCTTTGGTATAGGTGGAAATCCCCATCTGAAAGGAATATCACACCCGCGTTGGCAGTCACAGCGCCGCGGTGCATTCCCAAACCCGGTGGTGATGCGTTCCTTCCCCATCCCTTTGACTGGGCGCTCGATCGTGGCATTCACACCTGCCCAGTCATCAAGATCTCGATTTTCATTGCTAGGTTTGTTCGGTTTGGGTATGCTTCCCAATGATCCTCTCTTTGCTCGCCAGTTCTTTTTGAAATCAAGAGGTATGTGATGCGCCCAAATCGCTTATGGTCCTTGGGTTTATTTTTCCTGGCTGGAAGCGGCGGCGTTTCTTTGGGCCAGGAAGCCGGTTCGGTAGCGACGGCGGCCGTTGCCTCAGACGAACCAAGCAAAAATGAATCGAGTTCCTTGATCGGCAGTCTGGTCGGCGCCATTTTCGGCGATGCGAATCAGAACAAAGCCCTGAAAGCGGTCGCTGCAGCCGGGTCTCACGAACAGATCAAAGCCGTTTCCGTATCCGGTGCCAAAGGAAACATGAGCCTTCAGACCCTCACGGTCGACGGCCAGGATCGCGTACTGGCCTTGGTGGCGCAACCTCGCCAGGCAGCCCAGGGGAGCAGCCCCATTACCAGTGAGATTCATGTGATTGATGGTGAAGGGAATAAGAAAGCGGTTTGGCAAATTCCCTTTCACGCGCACTCGCTCAACTGCAGCCCAGGCGGAATGGTCTATGTCGCCGGGGATGCCAAGGTCGCCAAGTTCGACGCCACCGGCAAGATGATCGGCGAAGTCGTCGAATTGCCGCACATCGCCGACCTTCTGAAGGATCAAAAAGGCCTGCGGACCAAGGCCGAAAAAATGATTGAAACGCAGAAGAGCGCCTTCGCTAGTTCGGTCAAGCAGTTCAAAGATCGACTGGCGAAACTGGAAGCCAAAAAAGAAGAAGACCGCACCAAGACGGAAAAAGCGCAGATCAAGCAATTCAAGGAAATCCTCCTTTCCTACAATGAGTCCGAAAAATACTACAACTCGCTGACTCCCGAGACAGTCGTCAAGGACCTCACCAGCCGGTTGCGGGTCATTAACGGCGTGGCGATTTCCGACAAGGATCTTTTCCTGGCGTGCGGCGAATCGGAAGGCTACGGCTATTCGATTTGGCGCATGGATTTGGACCTCAAGAACCCCAGGCGGATCCTATCCAACATCGGCGGCTGCTGCGGCCAGATGGATATTCAGTGCTGCGGGAATGATCTTCTGGTTGCAGAAAATACCAAACATCAATTCGCCAAATACGACCGCTTTGGCAAGGAAATCGGCCGCTTTGGCAAAAGCGGCAAGGAAACCGAGCCGGGTTGCTTTGGTGGTTGCTGCAACCCAATGAATGTCCGATTCACCGGCACCGAGGTGTATACGGCCGAATCGGAAGGAATCATCAAGCGGTTCGCCCCCACCGGCGAATTCCTCGGCATGCTCGGCTCGGTCCAGATTACGGGCGGTTGCAAGAACGTGGCGGTTGCCGCGTCCAAGGACGGCACACGCGTTTTCTTCTGCGATCAACCCAGCTCCAAGGTTTTGATTCTCGCTCCCAAGGCATCGAAAAAGAGCTAAGCATTCAACCCAGCCATTTCCCAGTTCGCTACCTCTATTGGTAAGGATTAAACCCCATGAATTGGAAAAAAGTATCGCGCCGACGGTTTCTCGCGGGTTCCGGTGGAATCGCGGCCCTGGCCCTCGGCCAAGCCGCGTTTGCCCGGCCAGGTAATGATCAGTTCACCCTCATCGTGATGGATCCCCTGGCCGCGCCCCTCTCGTGTGACTGCGTCAAAGGCTATGCCCAAAGGGATTACGAGAAGCTTGGCAAATATCTGGAACCTTTGATCGGCCGCCCGGTCAAAGTCTATTTTGCCAAGACCCTGCAAGATACCCTGACCAAGAAAACGGGCGGCAAGGCCGACCTGATCATCGGCAAGGAATCGGTGATCCGCCATGAAGCCCAAGAAGCTAAAATCAAAGCGGTGCCCATCGCCAGCTTGACGGGCAAGGATGGCAGCACCACCATGACCGGTTGGGTGGTCGTCCCGGCCAGCGACCCGGCCGTGTCCCCGACCGACCTGACCGATCATCAGGTCCTTTTTGGACCTGCCGATTGCGATGAAAAGCACAAGGCCGCCTTGGCCCTGTGGAAAGAACTTGGCCTGGCCGTTCCCAGCAAACCCGCGACTTGCCCATCCTGTTCCGATGGGGCGACCAAGATTCTGGATATGGCAAAAAAGGGCAAAAAAGCCGCGACGGTCATATCCAGCTACGCGGGCCCCCTGCTCGAAGGTTGCGGCACGATTCAGAAGGGGGACCTCAAGGTCATCGGCAAAACCGAGCCGGTGCCCTTCATCGTGGCGTTCGCCAACGATTCCCTATCGTCTGATCTGAAGGAAGCCCTGGTCGGTCATTTGACGGCCATTCGCAAAAAGTCAGACCTTCTTGAAGCCCTGGAGACCAAAGACGGCTTCGTGGCGATTTCCGCGCTAAAAAAAAGCTAGTCGGGAACGAAGCGGACAAGCCACCCGAAGACCCTCGTGGTTGGACCGGATGGCGAGGTCCTGGCCGTGATGGGAATGTGGAATGGCTGCCTGCCAGCCTGCCCTCTTTTCTCAAACCGCTCTGGTCGATGGAAACCGAAGGTCCCGGGTTGGGCGGAATTGCCGCGACCCGGGATTTTGTGATTTATTCGGGTCGAACCTTAAGAGACACCACGGACTTTTTCAGTTGCGTCAAGGCGTCGGACGGGTCGCCGGTCTGGTCGTTTAACTATCCGGCGCCCGGGGCGCTGGATTACGGTAATTCCCCCAGAGCGACTCCGCTCATTCATCAAGGTAAGGTATTCGTTCAAGGCGCCATGGGGCATCTGTCCTGCCTCGATCTGAAATCCGGCAGCCCCGTCTGGGAGATGAACCTCAAGGAAGAGTTTGAGGTCAAAGAAGACCTGAAATGGGGCTTTTGCGCTTCCCCATTGATCATCGAGGACAAATTGATCGTCATGCCGGGCTCAAGCGATTCCGGGATGGCCGCACTCGATCCCGCCAAGGGAAAGATCCTCTGGAAATGTCCGGGAAAGTCCCCTGGATATGGGTCGCTCATCCAGGGGCGTTTTTCTGGCAAAAATCAGGTCGTCGGCCACGACGCCGATTCTCTGGGTGGTTGGGATCCGGCATCGGGCAAACGCTTGTGGCGATTGGCTCCGCCCGTCGCCAACGACTTCAATGTTCCCACTCCCATCGTTTGCGAGGACGGCCTGTTAATCTGCACGGAAAATAACGGCACGCGACGTCTCAAGATTCGCTCCGATGGTTTGATCGATCCGCAACCGGCGGCGGTGTTTCGAAAATTGGCCCCCGATACCCATAGTCCGGTGAGAGCGGGCGGCCGCCTGCTCGGGATTTCCAAGAGACTTTTTTGCCTTGATGCCACCACCTTGAAGCCACTCTGGGAGTTGACCGATTCGGCATTTGGACGCTATTGCGCGCTGGTTGCCACCGAGAAGCGAGCCCTGGTCATTTCCCTGGATGGCGAACTCTTGTTGATTTCGACCGAAGACCAACAAGGGAAGCTACTCGCCAAATCTCAGATCTTCCCGGGGGAAAAAGGGCTCTACTCCCATCCGGCCTTTGTCGGCGCGAAGATGTACGCCCGGGGAAGCGGGCATTTCGCCTGTTTTTCTTTGAAGACATAAAACACGCCGTAAGCAAGTCGCGGCAACGATGCAACCGAAGGCGCACGCTTCACCTCACGGCTCCTCGCTTGTTGCAAGGCGACCCCGATCCCAGGCGTTTTTCAATCCATCACTTTTGCAAAGTGATGGCCATGCCGTGACTTAGCCCGGAGGCCTTTTGCGCAATCGAATTCTCCGCGGTTGGGACACTCCAAACTCCTTCGGAAACTTGCCACTTGAGTACTTCGATGCGCTTGCCGTCCGAATGACCTGCCTGAACGGGCGTGCGGGCCAGTTTCCCGTCTGCCAAGCGGAAACAAGCCAGCCCGTCTCCTTGTTTGACGACCGCGGACGCGGGGAGGGTCCAAGCCTCAGGCAAGGTTCCTTCGATGGATGCGTACACATACATACCAGGTCGAAGTCGTTCGCCGGGATTGGGCAGGTCGATTTCCGCTCGAAGGGTGCGAGCACCCGGATCAAGCGACCAGGAGGTGCGGGAGATCAAACCTTTCAGTTCGAGTCCTTTGATGGCCTGGACCCGCAATCGGATGGGGGTTTTCTCCTGAACCAAGGCGGCTTCGGTTTCCGGCACGTACACGACCAAACGGAGGGGTTCAAACCGGGCGATCATGAAAAGGGGTTCGACGCGGCCAGGATTGAGCAGATCCCCGGTGTTGACCTTGCGTTTGGTGATGATGCCATCGTACGGGGCTCGAATTTGGGTATAGCTAAGCATGGCCACCAGCCGGCGGGCTTCCGCCTTGGCCACATTCACATGAGATTTGGCGGCGCTGACCATGGCTTTGGCCCGCTCCAAATCGGCCTTGGTTTTGCGAGCGTTGGCTTCCGCGGTCAGCAATTTGGCGTTCGCCTCGTCCCTGCCCGCCGTGGCACTGCGGAATTCTCCTTGGATTTGGTCGCGGGTTTGAGCATCCGCGATCCCCCTTTGGATCAAGGTGTTGACGCGCGAAAGATCCGCTTCCCATCGCTCATACACCGCCTGGGAACGCCGGACTGCGGCTTTGGACTCTTGCACCAGGGCTTCCATGGCAAACAACTGGGCCTCGGCGGAGCCAACTCCTTTTTCGGCCAGATGGACTTCCGATTCGGCCTGTCCCACCAGGGCTTCTTTTTGAGAGGCCTCCTCAACCATTTCCGGAATGGAAACCTCAGCCAGAATATCGCCGGGAGAAATGACGTCTCCTTTCGCGTTTTTCACCGGCCCTTTCACCCGCTGACCTATGTCCGTGCGCACCATCGAGACGAAGCCGGGAACTTTTGCGAAAAGGGGAGTTTCTTCGAATGGCTCCACGGTTCCCGGTTGCTCCACCGACTTCAGGAGGGCCTGGCGGATAGGTTTGACCCATTCCAGATCCGAGGGCGCGGTCTTGGAATCGGCTTGAGTTTGTTTGGACCCAGGGTCCGATCTCGGATTGCAACCGACCCCTAGCATCACGCAAAACACACTGATAAGACCTGGTGTTCCGCCCCATCGGCAAAAACGAGTCATCATCGCATCACCTCGCTGGAATCGGGGATGGCCGGTAAAAAACAGGGCGATTGCGGGTCTTCCGGATCAAGCGACACCGAGGAGGTCGATCGCCCGCCCATCAAGATCGCGAAAACGCCCGGGAGCAGACACAGGGTTGCGATCGTCGAAGCCGCCAATCCCCCAATGACCGCCCGCGCGAGCGGCGAGGTTTGATCACCCCCCTCGCCCCAACCGATCGCCATCGGACTCATTCCGGCGATCATGGCGAAACTCGTCATTAAGATGGGGCGGAGCCTTTGACCCAAGGCGGTGGTTGCCGCCCCGATCCCATCCATGCCCGACTGCCGGCGGGCATGGGCAAAACTCACGAGCAAAATGGCATTGGACATGGCAACGCCAAGCGCCATGATCGAACCCATAAAAGATTGGAGATTCAAAGTGGAACCTGTGACTGTCAAAATTAAAATAATTCCGGTAATGACCGCGGGAACACTGCAAAGGCATACCAACGACAAAAGCAACGATTGAAAAAAGGCAGTCAAAAGGAGCACGATGGCGGCGATGGTCAAAAGGAACCCCAATCCCAAACCAACAAGGAGTTCATAGAGCGGGGGAACCTGGCCGCGAACATCGACCTGAATGCCTGGGGGGAGCTTTCCCAATTCCTGCAATTTGTCCTTGATTTTCCAACTGGCGCGACCCAGATCCGCCCCTTCGACATTGGCGGTGATGCTCACAATGCGACGCATGTTGTAGCGATCGACCTGCCCAGGAATGGTTCCTACATTCACATCCGCCACATCCCGCAAAAGGATCATCCCTTTTTCATCGGCTTTGATGGGCACCAGTTCGACATCGCTCGGTGAGCGCATCAAAGATTGCGGAATTTCCACTTGCACCTGGTAGCCAATTCCGGAAGCCGGGTCGCGCCAGAAATTGGGCAGGGTAAAACGGCTGGACGAGGTCGCGGCGACAAGGGAGCGGGCCACCTGATCGCTTGTCACTCCGGATTCCGCCGCCCTTTCTCGGTCGATCTTCACGGCCACGGACGGGTAGTCTAAAGATTGCCCAAATTGAAGATCTTTAAGAGATTTGATTTCGGCCAGGGCATCTCGCACGCTTAAGGCGAAGGTCCGAACATCGGCCATTTTGGGGCCGCTGACAACAACTTCGACGGGCGTGGGAGAACCGAAGCTCATCGTTTCGCTCACGATATCGGCGGGTTCAAAGGACAGCCGGATTTGCGCCACTCGAGATTCCGCCAGATCCATCGGTTCGCCCTGGGAGACCCAGCGGTCGCGAAGCCACGATTTCAAATGGTCGGGCATTTTGCGCCGAAGCTGGGCTTTGAGTTCCGCAATCATTTTCTTTCCCGGTTTCAATGCGACTCGCATCACGCTTTCTTCCGGTCCCGACATCCACCGGTAAACGCTGTTGATCGGGTAACTGGGGGGCACCACTCCCAAATAGCCCAGAGTCAACTCAATATTCTCGGTGCCCGCCTCCTTTGCGATGAAATCCAAAGCCTCGCGAGTCAACGCTTCGGTTTCCTCGATTCGCGTTCCGTCCGGCCCTCGAAGTCGAAACTGGAACAGGCCCGCATCCACCACGGGAAAAAGATCCCAACCGATATTAGGTCCCAATCCGACGATCACCAGCACGCAGACCGCGAGATAAATGACCAACGCGGGCCAGCGAAAAGATACCAGCCACATTGCCCATGGCGGATGGGATTCGCCTAATTCCTGGCCAGCATGACCGAGGCCGGTCTTGGACAACATCCAAACGGAAAGCACGGGAACCAGGGTGGATGACAAAAGGTAACTGGCAATCATGGAAAACACGACCGCCAATGCGAGTGGAGTAAACAGGGCTTGGGCCGCGCCTTGCAAAAATAGGGCGGGAGCAAAGGCCGACAGAATGCAAAGGACCGCAAGGAGGCGAGGAACGGCCGTTTCTCGATTGCCCAGGACCACCGCCTCGGCAAGAGACCGTGAGCGGGCTTTTTGGCGATGAATGTTCTCCAGTTCCACCGTTGCTTCATCCACCAGGATGCCCACTGCAAGAGAAAGGCCGCCCAGGGTCATCAAATTGATCGTTTGGCCGCTAAGCCACAGGCACGCTGTCGCAATCAAAAGCGCCAGCGGAATGTTCAGCAAAACCACCAGGACGCTGCGCCAATCCTTGAGGAAGATCACGACCATCAAGCCCACGAGGCCGGCGGCCAGCACGCCTTCCCACACCAGGCTCTCAAGGGCCCTGATCACCCAGGGCGACTGATCGAGTTCGAAGCTGACCGAAATATCGGGAGGAAGGAGGCCTTGCATGCTTGGAATGGCGGCCCGCACGCCGCGAACCACATCGAGCGTGGAGGCGTCGGCTCGTTTCGTGACCAAAATGTAAACCGCCCGACGGCCATTGACCAGGGCAAAGCCGGTGGCGATATCGCTTGAATCTTCAATGAGGGGGGCAACATCGCGCAGGAATATGCCTTTTCGGATCGGGATATTGCCTAGTTCTTGCGGGTCGACCACCATGGCGTTGGAGGGAACCACCGGCATCGATGTCGGCGTGCGGATGTTTCCCGATGGACTAATGGCATTGCCCGCGGCAAGCGCCTTGACGAGTTCGTCGGGGCTCAGGCCATAGGCCCGCAGGCGGTCAGGGTCGGCACGTACGACGATGGTCCTCTGGTTGCCGCCAAAAGGCGGCGGGGCGGAAACGCCACGAATCGCCGCGAACATCGGCCGCACTTTGAAAAGCGCTTGATCCTGGATTTCCCCTAGCGATTTGGTTTCGCTCGACAGGACCAAACTTCCCACCGGGACGGAACCGGTGTCGAATCGCATGATAAATGGGGGAACGGTTCCTTGCGGCATGAACGCGCGGCTGCGGTTGACATAACCGACCGTCTCCGCCAGCGCCTGAGCCATGTCGGTGCCGGGATGAAAAAAGAGCTTGAGCAAGGAAACACCTTGAATGCTCTTTGATTCGACATGGTGGATGCCATTGATGTAAAGGAAATGGTACTCGTAAAAGTTGGCGATCAACCCTTCCATTTGCTGGGGGTCCATCCCGCCGTAGGGTTGGCAAACATAAACGACGGGAAGGTTCATGGCCGGAAAAATATCGGCCCGCATCCGGTACGCACCGAAGATACCGCTGGCACCCAAGCCAAGAATGATCACGATCGTGGTGATGGGACGGCGAAGGGCCGCTCGCACCGGGTTGAAAATCCCTTGAGACATACGGGATTACTCGTGATTTTCTTGTTGGGAGTTTCGTCGATTCGAATGGGATTGGGGCTGAGCTCGTCCTGGTTTTGAGGCGCGAGTTTCGTCCTTTTCAAGGAGAACTTCGCGCATGAGCTCCTTTAGTTTCAGTCGGCCCTCGGCCAGCAGTTTGCGGCCCTTGGGTGTGATTCTGTAGTTTTTCCTGCGCTTACCTTTGATCACGGCTTCCATCGAGATGAGCGCGCCGTTTTTCTCAAGGTCATGAAGGATGGGATAAAGGGTGCCGGGCCCTAACTTGTAACCGTGGCGACGAATCTCCTTGATCATTTCCAGACCATGGATTTCTTCGATGTCGGCGTGGTGAAGGATGTGCAGACGCACGAATCCTCCGAAGAAATGGCTCACCAAGTCCCGTTTCGCCATCGTATCAGGCTCCGATATCGATCTTCGATATCTATAGGACGAAATGGCGCGGAATCAACGATTCGATGGCTGGCTGAGTCCTCTCCTCGAGTCTTCCAACCTGCTGCATCGAGCGCTCGGGAGTTCCATGCGAGTCGAAGTGTCAGGCGCGCGAGAGATTTGGGGCCGGCTCAAAGGTCGCGGCCGCGCGAAAAAGCCTTTCCAGCTCCCCGGCATTGTCCGAACGGATGGCGATCTGAACCGGAAGAAATCGGGAGTCCATCATTCATCCCTGTGCGGCGGAATTGCGAAGACACTCCGATCTTGCAAGTCTCACAGCAGCCGACCAAGTGTAATGGCTTGCAGGCAATACGTTTATGGATAAACAAAAGATGTGAGAATGATCAGTCTACTTTATTGAAGGTCTCTATCGATCACAGGGACCATCTCGGGTTCCACCAGCTACCTCTAAATTTGACCGAGTTTTCATCCCCCTGGCACCACATATTTTTCACTGCAGCCAACATCTTCGAAGAGAATCGCGCACTTGGATGAACCGTCAAGCAGGGCGAGCATGGCGGGTCCGCGTGCAAACACATTGATTGTTCGATTGGTCGCATCAAGGTAAAGCGTCTTGTTGGATGCCACGGTGCAAACGGGGCTGCCCTCCGTGTAAAGTAAAAGAATCCATAATACTTTTCAACCTGCGCCAACAAAATATACAAAACGACTATGCACGTATACTCAATTATCATTAACGTTATTTAAAACCGGTCATATTACGCGCCATCTTGTAATGCACCGCAGTAATTTACATTAGTAATGAAATCAGAGCATTTAAATGACGCAGTCATTTCTTACAGATTTAAACAAACGATTTTTTGTGCGCCCACTAGACTGCGTTCTAAGAGAGCACATCACTGTCAATACTTGACACAATCATCTTGAGAAGTGACAGATTTTCGTGATTGATATCGTAGACGACACGCTTGCCGATCACGACGCCGTCAATTATCCCGGCTTCGCGTAGGATCTTCAAATGTTGAAAGACAATTGAATGGGCCATTCCGAGCAATTGAGAAAGCTCTGTGCCGCAGGAACGGGGATGCGCCTTCAACAAATCCAGCAACTTGATTCGCACCTCATGGGACAGCGCTCCGGCGAGTTTGGCCAGTGACGCCGCTCTCCCGATCCGGGGCGCTGTGACTTCAGAGACGATCGAGACCTTCTTCATCGCTGTAGTGACCGCGACGGGCCTCCCCCAATGCGCGGAAATCGCAGTGATTTCCGCAGGAAAATCGTGAAATCGAGTGCACCTTCGATAATCACTACTGTCAGCCTGAACATTCGTTTGACACAGTTACACTATCTAATGTAATTATTAGGCAATAGGATCAGGAATCTGGTTTCACTATTCCTTCCATTGCAACTCTAATGAACGCATCGATGCTAGAAGGGCACCGAGAACGATCGCGAGTGGAGCGGACCAGGGTCGGCAGCCTCGCCCCGCGACAACTACACTATCTAATGTAATACTTTTCCATGAAATGGCAAGTGCTTTGGCGGCGCTGACGCGGAATCATGAAGATCGAGCCAGGGCTGGAATGACCGTCTTTAAGCAATCAGGCAGAGTGCCAAGATCTGTGGCAGGGCCTTCGTATGTCGATCAATTGCAGAAGATCTGTGAACCTAAGCAACCAGAATCAGGGGCACACGGACTTACCGTACCGCCTCCGGTTCTTTCCCTTCGACAAATGGATCCTCTCTGCTCGGCCCGCCAAAGCCAGCTGCGAAAGGACCGAAAGACAGGCAGGGGTGATGGTTCACCCCTGCTTGTCTTTCTTTAAGGCATCAACGGCTCAGGGAGCCAGCTTGATTTCGATAGGAGTGCTTCCAAGCTTGACCGTGTTTTCCTTCTGGGGTTCTCGGTACTTAGCTGCAATGGCGGCAAAGGCAGCGGCGGCTTCCTCTCTTTCCTCCTCGGTCGAAACGGACCGCGGCTCGAAGTAAAAGATGTATTCGGCCGGGACAGCCTTGGTCTTGAATTCGCCAGCTTTTCCAACCTGCCCGAAGGCAGTCGGAATCGTTGAAGTCGGTTGAAAAAGAATCTTCACTCCGGTGACGGGCGCTCCATTGGCACCAACCACTTTGCCGGACACATCCACCGGATCTGGATACTTACCCGGATCACCGCCGCACCCTTGCAGAAGCGAGACCATGCTCAGAGTAACGCAAAATAAGAATCGTTTCATAGGTTCAGCTCATTAAGTATGGTCTAGGTTTAGTCGAGGCTGGCGATCACACCGTCTTGTGCGCCTACTGCAGCCTTGATTACCAGGCCGCTAATGGTGTCGCGGATAAATCGGACCGAACCGTCTCCCATGACGGCGTTGACCCCACCGGTGTGAAACGAAAACGGTTCGTCGTTAGGCCCGCAATTGTTAACCGTCCACGGACATGTCGAGGGACCGCCAATCTGGGTGCCGTTATTGTTGACCTTGGCGGTCTTGTCGCCTGTCGATTTGTGGGGGCCGGAAAAGCCGTTGCCGAAGGCGTCAGGATCGGCCCAGGCGTACACGCGCCGGGCATTGGTCGTAAGGCCATCACCCGCCACCGGATGGCCGGGGCTCGCCACTGGGGAATTACGACTGGACCCAGAGCCAAAGGAAGCAATTGAAGGATGTGAGCGGCTGGCATCTTCGATGACAAGGATGGTATTGGTGGTTCCATCAAGGCAATTGGCGACCGTGCTCCCCTCGGCAGTCAACATGCAGAAGTAGCGCCCCTTATAAGATGCGCTACCGGTGCCGACGACACGCGCGCCGGTACCTTCGTCGACATCGCTGACTACCGGAACCATGTAGTCGACAGCGCCCAGGTTCTCGCCGCCGGAACGGCCGAGCGGGGAGATGGGGGTACTGGGACAAACAAAGACGGGCACCTTGGTTTGCGCCGCGGTCCATCCGCTCGGGTAGGCTGGGTCGTCATAGTCCCGGCCCTTGGCCAGAGCATGCAGCAGAGTCAAATTGTAGCCGATCGCGGCCGGGTCCGCGGAATGGTCAAACATCTTGTAGGTATTTTCTTGCTCAACATAGGGGAGGATCTGGGTGCCGAAGGAATGCACCATGTAAAGAGTCGTATTGGTGCCAGTGGAATCGATCTGGCCCGAATGCGGAAATCTGCCTTGATTGGCTAGATGATTGTGGGCAGCCAGGCCGATCTGTTTGAGATTATTCGTGCAGGTCATGCGATTTGCAGCTTCGCGGACCTTTTGCACCGCCGGAACCAGCAGTCCGATCAGCACCGCGATAATGGCGATGACCACAAGCAATTCGATCAGCGTGAAGCCCGTGCGACGAATGCGCTGGGAATAATAAACCATTTACCATGCTCCAAAAAATGCCATTAAAAACAGGGAGAGTCAACAACCCATAAACATAAAACTCTCAATCGCGCATATTGGCGACATTTGAGATCTTGGAACTTTTATTTTGCAGGCTGACCTGCGGTCTTGGGTGAAGAAAGCGTGAATTTTCAAACGACAATAGCGATTTCTGATTTTTGAAACTATTTAAAACTACATATGTACGCAATACACCTACAACCGCGACTCCGGTCGTTGCGAAGCGCGACATTGACGATGAGCTAGCTCAAGCCATTTAAATTCAGCGATGTTTTTCTAAATATCTACCCCTTGACTCATGTTCGCCACGATCGTTTGAAACAACAAAAGGTTTTGCTGATTGACAAAAAAAATCAGCTGCTTGCCAATGGCCATCCCTTCGATCAGTCCTGCACCGCGCATTACCTTTAGATGCTGGCCAACAATCGAATAACCGAGCCCCAGCGATTGGCTTAAATCGGTGCAAGAAGAACGCGGGCGCTTCTTCAAGAGGTCCAGCAATTCAACGCGCACCGCATGGGAAAGCGCTCCGGCAAATCTCGCCAGGTCCGCTGCTTTGCCGATTCTGGGCGTGCTAAATTCAGTAACCGTGTCGATTCTCTTCATCGTTGTGCAAAACGACTCTCGCTTTACCCCAGGTCGGAAATCGTCATGATTCCCGCTGAAACCTGGAGATCGACGCCCCTTCCAGCGAATACTTCCGCCGGATTGGTCCGGCCTTTCAAAAGCATTACACAATACAGTGTAATCGATTATTACGGAACCGCAAGGCACAATGCGGCAATTCGGCGATTTGCCCTCGCTGTTACCAGCGATGCAAAGTCTGGCTTGTCGTAGGTTCCGACGGAATGCAGGCCTTCGGGAAATCGAGACGAAGCGCGCTATCGGCGAAAGATGGGATTGATTGGCTGGATGCTCCAGCCACGAAGGCTGGCAATTGCGATCTTACAAGTCGGGAAAATGCCGGGGAATATCGACGGGCCCGGCTTGCCGCCATAGGCGGCCAAGCCCACGCGAAAAACGCGTGCCGTGCAGCCATGGCTACAGCGTCGCCAGCAGGTCCTTGACCTTGCGTTCAATTAGGTCGCGTATTTCGCGATATTGTTCCGCGGGCATATCCTTGGGATCGGGAATCTGCCATTCCTCACGCCTGTTCGCTTTCACGAGCGGGCATTCATCGCCGCAGCCCATCGTCACGGCGACTTCCACAGGCTGGCCGTTAAACTGGGCCAGCGATTTGGAGTCGTGGGTGGCCAGATCGTAGCCGATCTCGCGCATGAATTCGATCGCGCGCGGATTGACCCGGCCCGACGGCCGCGACCCGGCGCTTTGCCCCTCAACCTTTCCCGCGCCGTGAATTCTGGCGAACGCTTCGGCCATCTGGCTGCGGTTGGAGTTCTCGACGCACACGAAAAGGACAGTTTTAGGAGAGGAGGCCATAATGAATACCGTACCGATGTCAGGGGTGAAACAGATCGCTGAAAGAATCAGCCGCATCCTGCGTTGCCGCAACAGGAGGCTCCTTCAGTGGGAAGCCCGCAGCGATCCAGCGCCAGGCAAGCGGTGTGCTTGGTTCCCAAATGGAACAGCAGTCCAGCGGGGGTGACTTCAATGCCGCCGAGCGGATATTGCGAGACCATGCCGGATTCGTATTCGATTTCGACCGGCAGGTCGGTCGTCTTCAAGAGCGGTGCGGCAAGGCGCATGATTGCGGCCAGCTTGCTGGTTTCGAGCCGGTGATCGGTGTCTTCGGCCACCCATACTTGCAAAACGCAAGAGGTGGTTTCGCGAATCGTGCCGCCGCAGTCGATAAAGTCCCTATGGACCCGACCGACTTCAGTGACATGGAAATGCGCTGGTACAAAGCTTCGGTCTGGCAACATCATCTGAATCGGCTGACCTGGATTGGCGGCCAAGACGGAAAGGAATCGATCCAGGTTCATGCTTTTTCTCCTTGCTCAGCGAATTCATAATCCAACCGGTCGCAACCGCGACTGGGGTGTCCGTCGATCTCGCGGCCGTAGATACTGCGATGGATCGCAACGCCGGCAAGCGCCCCGGCGATTGGCGCGGTGAGATAAACCCAAAGTGAATCAAACTGCATGGCCACGGCAGCTGGAGCCAGCGACCGAATTGGGTTCATGGAGGCGCCGCATACCGGTCCAGCGAACATCGCCTCCAGAGCGATGACGGCTCCAACCGCGACTCCAGCCATCATCCCCTTCTCTTTTGCTCCCGTCGAGACGCACAGAATCACCGCCATGAGCATCATCGTGAGCAGGAACTCCATCACCCAGGACTGGAACGGGTTGCCCGATGGCGAAGTCGCCCCAAGGGTCAGATGCGCAGGAAAGATGAAGCGTAACGCTAAGCTGGCCGCGAGGGCGCCTAACGTTTGCGCCATGATGTAGGGGCCGGCCTGAGCCGCCTCGAATCTCCCTGCCGCTACAAAACTGAGCGTCACTGCCGGATTCAGATGACAGCCTGAAACTTCCCCCAGCGAATAGATCATGGCAAGCACGATCAGGCCAAACGTCATCGCGATCCCGACATGGGTAATCACCCCGCCGCTGACATCGTTAACAATGATGGCGCCCGTTCCGGTGAACACGAGGCAGAACGTGCCAAAAGCCTCGGCGACCAGCCGGCGACTCATCGGATTACTCCGCACAGTGCTGAGCACCGCGAATGGTCACGCCACTCCGGTTGCCGGCTTCTTCCATCAGGCACCAGCTCTGTTCAAGCATTCCTTGGACACACCGGTCCACTACGCGGTAATAGATGGTCGTGCCATCGCGCCGCGATGCCAGGATACCCAGGTCGGATAATCGTTGGAGCTGATTCGATACGGCTTGCGGCTTCATGGCGACCGATTGCGCCAGGTCGGTGACGCAAAGCTCGTCGGCGCGGACCAATGCGTGCAGCAACCGCAGCCGCGTATCATTGGCAAGGACCTTAAATATCGCCGCCAAACCGCCGGCCTGGATCGGCGAGAGCATCGGGCGGTCCTTGAGCGGACGGGGCGACTGGCACTGTTCCTTGCCTTGGGCGCTTTTTTTCTTCATCGATCCTTCTTCTTCATCGATCTCCAGACTTTCACAACTACATAGGTGAGTGTAGCACTTCGTACAGGGAAAAGCGAACGGCTTTGAGCAAGTCAGCGCGTGGCAAGTACTTTCGAAAATGGGTTATCCGAAAGCCACGTAATCGCCTTGGTAAGGCTTCAGCGTTCGATTGAGCAACCGGGAAGCGTTATCTTTCCGACTGATTCATTTTCCAGTAGCGAAGAGATGTCCATTCCGCTTTAAGCTTTGCCGTCGACATCAAGTGCCTTGATGCGCACGCCAAACCGGTCGCCCACCACCACGATTTCCGCCAGGCCCACGCGCACGCCTTGCACGTGCAATTCGACGGGTTCGCCGATGGCACGATCCAGAGCCACCACCGAGCCTTGAGCGAGTCGAGACAATTCCGACAGCGTCAATTTCACATGACCCAGTTCGGCGACCAGGTCGACCGGGACATCGCGCAGTTTTCCCAGGACTCCGAGCGGCAATCCGGGTTGAGCCACGGACAGTTCGGCGAATTCCGGGGTTTGCAAGACGCCCCCCATGGAGGTGGGATCGTGCGTTTCGCTCATGGCGCCTTCTCCTGGCTTTCGCCCACTTCACCCGTCTCGGTTTGGCCCGCGAGAGCTTCCCACTGGATTGCCACTTGCTGTCCCACGCGGCCGGGCCAGACCTGGCCGGGAATCGTTCCCCCGATGCTCGCTGCCAGGGGTTCATTGATCGGTTGATCGAGCACGAGGCAGTCGCCTGGCTTCAAGCGCGAAAGCTGATTGACGCCCAGGCGGATCTTGCCCAGATGCACGCGGACTTCCAGGCGCGAATGGGAAAGGATGGCCTGGGCGCGCTCCAGGTCGCGGCCTGCTTCCACACCCAGCTCCGGCCATTCGGCGATTTCGTCGGGCAAAAGCAACTGGGCGGTCAAACGATTTCCCAGATGGTCGATCTCGCAAATCCAACCCCAGCCATGAAGCAAGGGAGGACGGGCGGTCTTGAGCGCGCGAATCTCTTGATGAATCTCATAGCCGCGCGATTGGGCGCCCTGGTTCAAGGGATCCAGAAACGTTCCCAAAAACCATTGCGAAACGAGGCCGACTTGCAACGCCGTGACCGGTTTGACTTCAGCGCGAACGATCGAGTCAGAGCGGGCGATCGACTCAAACAAGGCGTCTTCGGTTTTCTCGCGCAAGAGGCCCCGGGCGAAAGAGCCAAAATCACCGCGTAGTGCCACGATCCAGCGGGCCTTCTGAAGTGCCCCCTGAAAGAACAGCGCCCCCTCGGGAATCCAGGAAGTCGCGGACAACTGCCTCGGAATGCGGGTAGGGCGCGAAGTGACCGTCGCGCTCAGGCCCGGAAGGAACGACTGATTTTGCAAGGCGAACTGGGAAACGGTCGCTTCGATCCATTCATTCAGCCCGGCAAAGGCCGCGGGCCCGAAGGCGGTCGCTTCGGTGCGTTCCAGGTGCGCAAGCCAGGCCGCGTCATGTTCGGCTCGATGACGCGAAGTAGAGTTTGCACCCTTGAGAGATCCGGGAACCATAAGATCAGTTCCCCCCTCCCGATTTCTTCGGCACGAACTCGGGAACCTTGGAGGGCAGATCGGGAATTTTGGGAACCGGTCCGCCGATCTTTTCGAGCGATTCCAGAATCGACTGGAAGGCGGCCCGGTCGCTCTTTTCTAACTGTTCAAGTTTCAGGCGAGCGCGAGTCAGCTCGTCGCGATTTTCCTCAAGGTCCCTGCGCGTTTTCGCGAGGGTCTCAAGGCTCTTCTCCAGTTCGGCCGCCGATTGATTGAGGAGTTGGTCCTTTTCGCCCAGGGCCAGGTCTTGCCGCTGGATGCGGTTGGTCAGGGTCTTGCGTTCATCTTCGAGCTTGTGGATCTGTTCGAGCATGCGCGACATCTGCACCCCGAAGGTTTCCGGGTAAGGCGTCGGCGCGGGAGGCGGCAGGATGGGAGGTTCCGTGCCATTGCCCAGAAAAGGAAACATGGTGGTTACGCAACCGGAACCCGCGAGCAGGAAAAGAGCCGCGGCAAGCCCCAGGCCAACGCCCGCGCGCCTGCTACCGATTCTCTTGTTTCCCCCTCGCCACGGCATCCGCAAACTCCGGTCCGTTTGGAAGCGCCCTCACTCAATGGATCCCGTCATACAACCCCTCTCATAACCTTTCGGTCCGCGGGCGCAAGCCCAGTTGCGCGGAACTGAGTCGCGGGAAATTGGTGATTGGCGGCGAGGGAAACGGGAGATCGAAGAGGATTTAGACGAACAAGGGAAAAATCAGGCCGGGGCGAATCCCAGGCGCAAATCGGCAAGAGCGCCCGATAAGATCCGCGATACACGCGATTCGGACAAGCTGAGCAGCGCGCCGATTTCTCGCAGTTTCAAATCTTCAAAGAAGTAAAGGATGACGACCTTGCGGGGAATCTCGGGAAGCTGGTGAATCGCCTTGCCCAGTTCCACCACATCTTCCTTGGCCTCGATCTGGATCATCGGGTTCGATTCGCGGTGATCCTCGACCCAGTCCTGTTCACTGTTGCCAGGCAGTACTCCCGGCTTCAGGATGCGCAGCGCCTCGAGGCAACCGAGGAACTCGTCCATGGTCATGGAGGCGCCCGCGGCGATCTGCTCCAGGCTCATTCCGGGGGCCGCATCTTCCATCAGACCGCGCACTTGCAGCGCCTTTTCGAGCATTTCCTGGGGCAAAGGACAATTGCGCCGGATTTCGTCGACAATCGCCCCATGGATGCGAATGCGGGCATAAGCGGAAAAGGGCACGCCGCGCGAGGCATCGAATTTGTTCGCCGCCTCGACGAGTCCGAGTGTCCCGGCGGAATAAAGATCTTCTTCGGTATTGGCGCGTCTCAGGCCAGGCGGCATCCGGTGGATGACATGGCCCACCAGCTTCAGATGCTCAAGTATGAGCCCCTGACGCATCTGCTGCGTGGCCAGTTCCTTGTAGGGCGCATATCCGCTCAAATCGACCTCATCCCCAGAAAACCGCCCATTAGGCCCTTATTAGTCGCTCAAAAAGCGCCCATAAACGCCCATCTGCCCATTACGCACCCATCTGGCGCTTGGTTCCATGCGAGACCGTAACTGTGAAGCTAGCAAATTACGCCAGGTCCTCCAACCTGATCATGCCGACGGTCTGAACGGCCATCTCGTGGGGAATTTCCTCGTAGGAAAGAACGGCAAGCTCGGGGACGCTGCGGCCCAGGAACTGGCGCAGAGGCCGGCGCAGGTTCGCCTCGACGATGATCGCGGGGTTTTGCCCGCGCGCCTGGCACTGCTTCCATTCGAGGGCGGCCCGGCCGGCCAGCTTTTCCAGCCGGCTCGTATCGACATTGGCCGTGCGCTCCACAAGAGCCCGGCGCAAATCGAGCTCCACGCGCGGATCGATCAAAAGCGCCTGCAGCCTGCCGTTGGCATCGCGGAAACGGTCGCACACAATCGTGCGCAGATCGACCCGCACCCGGGCGACCAGTTCGAGCGGATCCTTGGTTGCGGGCACATGATGCGCCAGGCTTTCCATAATGCGGCCCAGGTTCGTGATCGGCACCCGCTCATCGAGGAGCAGACAGAGAATCCGGTGCAGCGTCCCCATGGTCAACTGCGCGGGGATCAACTCATCGACCAGGCTGGGAGTCGTTTCGCGCAGCCGGTCGACGAGGCTCTTGAGGTCCTCGCGGCCAAGCAGTTCGCTGGCATTTTTGCGCAGGATTTCCCCCAGGTGGGTCATCATGACGCTCACGGCATCGACCACAGTCAGGCCGGAAAGTTCGGCGCGCTTGCGCTCCGATTCGGAGATCCACTTGGCGGGCAGGCCAAAGGCCGGGTCGCGCGTGTCTTCTCCCCGAAAGGGAATGGCGCCTGAACCGGGATCGATGACCAGCCATTGATCGGGACGAATGATCCCCTTGCCGCATTCCCTGCCGCAGACGAGCACCCGGTAGGCGTCGGTTTCGAGCGAAAGATTGTCGCGAATGCGGATGGGCGGAATCCACAGGCCATCCTTGCGCGCCATTTCGCGACGTGTGGCGCTGATCCGGTCGAGCAGGCTTTGGCCCTTGCGCGGATCGACCACCGGGATCAGGCGCGCACCGATTTCGAGCGTCACCCGGTCGTTTTGCACAAACTCTTCCTGGGCCGACTCCCAATTCGGTTTGGCGGGAGCCGCGGGCGTGGCCGCCGCGGCCGCGTCCGTCTTGGGCAGCTCCTTGGCCGCGGGCAAAGTGAGTAAGCGCCCGCCAAGGGCCAGCGCGGCCGCCAGGGCGATGAACGGCACCTTGGGCATTCCGGGCATGAGCGCCAGGCCAAAGAGGATTGCCGCCCCGACCATCAGAGGTTTGGGACTGCTCGTCACTTGATCGCGGATTTCATCGCCCAGGCTTGCCGAACTGCTCGCCTTGGTCACGAGCATGGCGGCGGCGGTCGCCACGATCAGGCCCGGGATCTGCGAGATGAGCCCGTCTCCCACGGTCAAAATCGAATAGGTGCGCGTGGCCTGCAAGAGGGGCATGCCGTTGGAAAGGCCGATCAGAATGCCGCCGACCAGGTTGATGCCGGTGATGACCAGGGCCGCCACGGCGTCGCCTCGGACGAACTTGCTGGCACCGTCCATCGCGCCATGAAACTCGGTTTCGCGCACGAGGAATTCACGGCGGCGGCGGGCCTCTTGTTCGTTGATGAGCCCGGCGTTCATCTCGGCATCGATCGCCATCTGCTTGCCGGGCAAGGCATCGAGCACGAAGCGGGCCGCGACTTCCGAAATGCGGCTGGCTCCCTTGGTGATCACCACAAACTGAATGACGATCAGAATCAGAAAGATGACGAGACCAACGACAAGATTACCGCCGACCACCACCTTGCCGAAGGTCTCGACGATCACGCCGGCGTTGCCGTTGAGCAAGATCAGCCGCGTGGTGGCGACATTGAGCGCCAGCCGGTAAAGCGTGCTCAAAAGCAGAATCGAGGGAAATACCGAAAAATCGAGCGGCTGACCGGCGCTCAAGGTGATGAGCATGATGATCAGGGTGAATGACAGATTCAGCGCCAAAAGCATGTCGAGCACAAGCGGCGGCAGGGGCACAAGCAGCACGACCAAAAGCCCAAGCAGCGCGACCGCCAGGATCATTTCATTGACATTGCCAAGCAATCCGCCGCCGGCACGGCTTGCGGCGGCTTTGCTCCTATTTCCCGGGGCTTGGATCGTTGCGGCCATAAGGTTTAGACGGTCTCCCTATCCAAAATGCCGGGAGCGCCCGATTTTTGCAGCCATGCCAAAATTTCCGCCACGGCGAAATAGAGAGTGGGAGGAATCTCGCGTCCCGGCTGACACATGCGGAACAAGGCCCGCGCCAACGGTGGCTTTTCGACAATCGGCACGCCCTTGTCGCGCGCGATCTCGATCATCTTTTTGGCGAAAAGATCCTTCCCCTTGGCGAGTACCACAGGCGTGGCCATGGTCTTGCGCTGAAATCTAAGAGCCACCGCGAAGTGGGTGGGATTCGTGATGATCACGGTCGCCTTGGGTACTTCGCGCAGCATGCGCCTTCGGGAGATTTCTCGTTGCATCCGGCGGATGCGGCCGCGCAACAGCGGGTCGCCTTCCTCGCGCTTGAGCTCTTCCTTCAGTTCCTGGCGGGTCATTTTGAGCGATGTCTCCAGCCGGTAACGCTGGTAGGCATAATCGGCCACTCCCAGGATCGTCAGGCAAATCGCGACCCCAAGCGCCGACTGGATCACAATGCTCCAGCCCTTGGCCGCCGCAAACGAAACCGTTCCCTCACCAAGCTGGGCAATATCATCGTGGCGCGACCGGATCACCCAGTAAAGGACAAATCCGACAAGGAGCGCCTTGAGGACCGAAAAGAAGACCTTGACCAGTGACGACAGGCTGAAGATCTTCGCAAACCCCTGGCTGGGATCGATCCGCTGGATTTTCACAGCCAAAAGCGTCGGATTGAAGAGCACGCCGGTTTGGGCGAGTCCGACCGCGATGATGGATAGGGACAACATCGCCAAGGGCCAACCAACCAGCCCCAGGTATTCCATGATCAATTCGCCGATGAGGGCGGAAGCTTCGCGAAAACTCAGGTCCAGGATGAAGGCATGGCTTTCGAGGCCGGCACGCGTCAGGCGCAAGATTCTTGTGCCCAGTTCGGGGCCTTGCCACCAAAGGACGAGCGTGCCGACAAGCAGGAGTAAACCGGCGTAAAGATCGGCGCTGACGGCAACCTTTCCCTGTTCGCGCGCTTCCTGGCGGCGCCTTTCGGTCGGTTCTAGATTTCTTGACTCGGCATTGTCTTCCGCCATCGCGCGTTACCCTCCACCAAGGATGTGAGGAAGGGCATGCGCATGGTTCCAGATAACTCGCACCAAGTTGGTTCCCACATTGCTCATGAAAACCATGAGGCCCATGATGCCCAGGGCGAGCCGCAGGGGGAAACCGACCGTATAGAGATTGAGCGCCGGCGCGACCCGGGTGAGCAAGACGAGCAGGATGGTTGAAAGAAACAGAATCAAACCAAGCGGGGCCACGATCATGAGGCCGCTGGCCTGCGCGATCTGCACGCGCCCCGCAATCGCGTCCATACGAGGCAAGCGCAGATCGTATTCGCCGAGAGGAAACCAGGCAAAAGATCCCTCCCAGGCGCGGAAGAACAGGTGATGCAAGTCCAGTCCAAAAATCGTCAACATGGCCAAGGCTTCGAAGATGCCGGAGAAGGGTCCGGTGCTCGGCGCGCCGGTGGGTGCGACCAGTTCGCCGAAGGTCAGACCGGTTTCCTGATTCAGGTATTCGCCCGCGATGCGCGCCGGAGTGACGATTAATTCAAATAACAGACCCAGAAAGGCGCCAATGATCACTTCGCGCAGCATGGCCAGGCCGAGACCCAGCCAGGCCGACCATTCGCGCGAGGCAAGGCCCGCGGCGGTCGAACCGGGCAATGTGGCTCCCTGATTGACCATCACGAGCACGGCCAAGGCCAGTGACAGGGCCGATTTCACCATGGCGGGTGTCGTGCGCGAACCGATGGCGGGCAAAGCCATGACGAAAGCAGCGCTTCGGGCCAGAGCCAGGGCAAAGGCCGCGGTGTACAGGCTCAGGCCGTTGACCGCGGGGTTCATCGGGCCGCATCCTGGGCATATTGAAACATGCGCAAGGTGAAGGCCGCCGCCACTTGCAGGGTCCAGGCGGTGGTGAAGACCATGACGACGGCGACGGCGATCAAGCGCGGCGCGAAGCTCAGGGTCTGCTCCTGAATGCTCGTAATCGTTTGAAAGATGCTGATGACTAGACCGACGACCAGGCTGGCGGCCAGGCTGGGCAAGGCGAGCAACATGGCGGTGGTGAAGAGGTCCAGGCCGATCCCGGTGACATCGGTGATATTCATGATCGGCAAACTCCCTAGAAGAAACTGCCGGCAAGCATGCGCGCCAGAATGTGCCAGCCATCGACGACCACGAACAGGAGGATCTTGACCGGCGCCGAAATGAGCACCGGCGGCATCATCACCATGCCCATGGCGGTCAGGATGCTCGAAATCACGAGATCCACCATCAAAAACGGTAAATAAATCAAGAAACCCATGATGAAGGCGGTTTTTAGTTCGCTGATCACAAAGGCCGGAATCAGGGCGCGGTAGGGAACTTGCTCGGGGCCCGAAACGGGACCGATTTTTCCCAGGTGCAGAAACAGCGCCAGATCCTGTTTGCGTGTTTGCTTGAGCATGAAATCGCGCAAGGGAATGAATCCCAGCCGCACCGCATCCATGCCGCCGATTTTGTTGTCGAGGTAGGGGACGATCGCCTCGTTGCCAATGCGGTCAAGCGTTGGCCCCATCACGAAAAGCGTCATGAACAAGGCCAGGCCGAGGAGGACGATCGTGGGCGGAATTTCTTGCGCGGTGACGGCGCGCCGGGTGAACGACAGCACGATGATGATGCGCGTGAACGCGGTCAAGGTCACGAGCATGGCCGGCAAAAGTACGAGCGCTCCCAGAAAGAGCGCGGTTTGCAGCGGCGGCGTGACCTGCTGAAGGACGCCCGATTCGGCGAGTTTTTGCGCGAGTTCCTGGCCTTCCATGTGGCGTTTTTTCCTGGGTTGCCGGGTTGTCAGGTGGCGCGATTGGGGCCTTCGGCGGGGCCGGGCCAGTGGGCTGCAAATGCGGCCTCGGAATGATGTCCGGCGCCTTGGTGCGGCTGCAAGGCCGTCGCTTGAGCGGCCGCTTCCTCACCGCGTTCGGCGACATCTCGGAATTCTTCCGGCAGCGAGATCAGGCTTTTCATGCCGGTTGGATCGATGCCGATCAAGACGCGCGTGCCGTCGATTTCCACAAGATGCAATTCGCAGCGACGACCGAGGCTCAGCGTGTCGACAAGTTGCAACTTCCCGGCGCTTTTACCGGCAAGCGGACCCATGGTGAGTTTTTTCGCGATGACGACCAAACCGCTGCCCAGGATCAACATGATTCCCATCGCCATGACCAGCTTGGTGCCGACATCGGAAAGCGAGGGAGGTTCGATGCCGTCAACCTTGTAGTCATCGCCCGACAGGCCCGACTCAAAGGGACGCGCCGTGTCCGGCTTCGCCAAAGGCCCGCCGCTCAGCGCTTTTGCATTTTTCACGTCTTTGTGATCCGCATTTCCCGCTTGAGATTTTGCCTGGCCGCCGTTCGCGGGCGCCGCCTTGAGGCCCGGCGAAAAGAGAGTGGGCAACATCAAGCCCAGGAGCACGGCAAAGGCCAGGGCGCTGACCCACCAGGCGGCCCTGGACTTTCTGTCCCCGGTTTTGCCGTCCTTAGACGCGCCGCCCAGGAGCGCCAGGGGGCTTGTTTTTTTGCCGGAGATTTCCTTCAGATTGGCCATGTCAGCGATTGGTCCTTTTCTCCATCCGGTCGCGAATACGGCTGGAATCATCGGGACCGCCTTGCTGCCTGAGCCCCTTGATCTTTTCAAGCAGTTGGGCGCCCAGGCTGGGGTCGTGCATTTCGGCGAGAATCCGCGCGGCGTGGCGATCCTTGATCAGCGCCAGGATCTGCGCGGCCATGTCGAGGTTGCCCGAGTCGGCCATTTGCGTAAGGATCTTGGCGGCATGATCGGGAGCCATCGATTCGTAGATGGCGGCCACCTGACGCACGCGCCCTTGCTCTTCGCGGTCCCCCTCGCCCGTCATCCGGGGCGGGCTGCCTGCTTGCAACGGAGGCTGATCCTCTTTCTTGCCGCTGTTGCCATTGCCGCCTGAAAGAATCGGTTGCTGCGCCTGAGATTTCGCCAGGTCTTCGTCCTTGCGTTTTTGCGTGCGTTCAAAGCGTTCGATCCGGTCAAGGAGCACGCGATTCTCTTCTTCGAGCTGCTTTTGCAGCCGTTCCAGCATCATCTGTTCGCCACGCAAATCGAGCTGGATCCACTCAAGCTGGCGCGAACGTAAAAAGGCGACCGGGTCTTGATTTCCGTTGGCGCCTGCGTTGCCGCCGGACACTCCCATTCCCGGGTAGCGCTTGCCCTCGCCAAAGACCGACACCAATCCGCCTTGATCCGCTCCTTTTGCTGCACTTTTATCGCCGGACTCTCCCGCACCCGTCTTTTGCGAAGTGTCGCCTTGTCCCGATTTCTCGGACGCGGGAACTCGCGATCCCAGGTTGGCCGCCTTCTGCGCGGCGGCGTTTTGTAACCCCTGCACGTAAAAGGACAAACCAACCGACAGGCAGAACAAGAGAAACACCAGACCGGCCAGGCCGAAGAGGCGGATCATCGCTCACCCCCGCCCGGTTCCTGGCGTTCGAGAGGATGATCGAGTTGGTCCTGATACCAGCGCGCCAGCAGTCTTTCTTCCATCTGCGCCTGGGTTTGTTTCCCCATCTCTTTTTTCCAGGCGGCGACCGCCTGGTTTTTCAGCACCTGAATTTTTTCAGTTTCGATTTCGGCCTGCACGCGCAGCGCCTCGCATTCCTTGACCAGTCGGTCCAGCCGGACACGTTCTTTGTTGGCGACATCGATGCGAGCGCCCAGGAACTCAACTTGCCGCGCCCAGGAAACCGGATCGCCCACCAAGGCCCCGGCCGATTGGCCCGCCATGCTTTGGGCGATTTTGCCCAGCCGGTCGTGTAGATCTTCGATCGATTGGTCGCAAAGGCGCAAGCTGCCCACCGCCTGGGCAAGCCGGGCCTCCGCCACCCGTTGCTGGATGAGCCGGACTTCTCGCAATCCCTCCAGGGGAAAATGCAGCCGCCTCATATGCGCTCCCTAGGAACCAACACCCCAAGATCAGGTCGAACCGGGAAAAAGGGGACCGAATGAACGGCTATAGCCCTCCTATTTGACGAAAACCAGACCAAATGAACTTGGAGGCAGAGGAGCAGACGTGCTTGCCGGCGCTATCCGGGCCAGTTTGCAACAAGCTGGGCCATCTGGGCGAGGGTCTGTTCCCAGCTACTGAACTGATCGACCTGCTGCGCCAGAAACTGGGTAAGCTGGGGCATCAGTTGAATCGCCATGTCGATGGTGGCGCTGGAACCGCGCTGGTAAGCGCCAATGCGAATCAGGTCTTCCGCCTCTTGATAGGTGGACAAAAGCTGGCGGATCCTGCGGGCATGCTTGGCATGATCCGCCGTCATCAAATCGGGCGCCACCCGGCTCAGGCTTTTCAGCGAGTTGATCGCCGGAAATTGACCGCGCTCCGCGAGTTTTCGTTCGAGCACAATGTGGCCGTCGAGCATCGAACGCGCGGCGTCGGCGACCGGTTCATCGAGATCGTCGCCATCGACGAGCACGGTCAAGAGTCCCGTCACCGAGCCGATCTCGTCGGTGCCCATCGCTTCGAGCACGCCCGCCATCGTTTGAAATACCGAGGGGGTGTAGCCGCGAGCGCTGGGCGGTTCACCTAGGGATAACCCAATCTCGCGCTGCGCCATGGCAAGACGAGTCAGACTATCCATGAGCAAAACAACATGTTCGCCGCGTGCGCGAAACCAGCCGGCCATCATCACGGCGCTCTGGCAACAGCGCACCCGGAGAAGCGGCGACTGATCCGAGGTCGCCACGAGCACCACCGAACGCGCCCTGCCCTGCTCGCCCAGGCTGTCTTCCAAAAAGGGGAGGACTTCGCGGCCGCGCTCTCCTACGAGCGCCACCACGATTCGGTCGGCCTTGGATCCCTTGGCCAGTTCTCCCAAAAGGGTCGATTTGCCCACGCCGCTGCCGGCAAAAATCCCAATCCTCTGTCCTTGCCCGATCGGCATCAAACCATCGATGACCCGCTGGCCGGTGACGAGCGGATCGCGAATGCGCTTGCGCTGCAAGGCTTCCGGCGTGTCGAGCCGCAGCGGCTCATAGAAGACACCGCGCAAGGGCCCCGCATTGTCGATCGGCTGGCCGCGCGGATCGAGCACGCGCCCAATGAGGCCATGCCCCACCGGTAACCAAATCCCCTGGCGCAATAGCCTCACGGTCAGACCCGCTCGCAGATCCAGCCCGGTTTCATAGGGAAGTAAAATCGCCTGATCGCCGCGAAATCCCACCACCTCGGCCAGCACGGAACGTTGCTGATCGAGCACGATCTCGCATTGATCGCCCACCGAAGCCGGCAAGCTGCCATAGGCAAGTAGCCCGACAACGGCCTTGAGCCGGCCTTCCAGCCGCCATGGCGGCAAGCGGCGCGATACCCTCTGCACCTTCTGAGAAAATGACCCTTGAGTCAAGCGCCTTCCCTCAACTCAGCGACTCGCGGCCAAGCATGCCCCGAATCTCGTGAAACACCTCGTCGACCCACGGACGCCAATCGACCTCGGCCTTCCACTGCACGCCGTCGACGATCAATTGGCCCCTTTGCAGAGCGGAATCCTCCACAAGGACGAGCGTTTCGGGGTCGGGACGTTGCGCATCGAAACCCAGAAGCGACCGATCGGCCGGGTGGACCCGAATCGTGAGTTTGCCCGGACCTTGCACCCGCGAGACCAGTTCCTTCACCCAGTCTTCCAGGGGCAACTCGCCCGATTGCGCCTTGCCGGCAAGGATGGAACGCACGACCTCCTGGGCGATCTCGACGGCAAAATCTTGCCAGCGAATGCGGTTGTCCGAAATCTCGGCGCCCACAACGTGCAACTTGGACGAGGTGTTGCCCAACAACGTTTCGAGCTCGGCAACGCGCTTGCGCAGCGTTTGAATCTCTTGCAGGAAATAGCCCGTTTGATTTTCGAGTTTATCGCGCAGTGACTGATTTTCGCGCGTCAAAAGCGCCGGGTCCACCGCCGGTTCGGCCGACTTGGGCGCTTCCGGTTTGGGCAGCGGCCTGCCGACCATGATCTTTGAGTTGCCGCCGGGCGTTGCCCTGGCTCCTTCCCCAAAACCCGACGGAACACCGCTCATTTCCAGTGCAACCTCGAGGCGCGGTCCAGTTCTTCAAGCACTTCGAACCAGCGAACTCGCGGCCGATCGAGCGCCGCGGCAGGCAAGGTGGCAACCGCCTGCAATTCCTTGACAAACTGGCTCCAGGAATAGGGGGCCTCGGACGGGCGGCTTTGGATGGTCTTTTGAATGGCGGCGCAGGCCGAAGCATGGCTTCGCACCATCAACGCCACCATCCTCGGTTCCACATTTTTGAGAACCTCCAGGACGCTTCCCGCAAGCAGCTCGGCGAACGAGTCCAACCCATAGAGCATTGTCTTAAGAGATAAGAGCAACGGATTCCCCACTTTTTGCAAGGCGTCCATCCAGGCAACCCGGCAAGGCGCGGGCCAGCCGCTCACCTGTTGGGCATGATTGCCTTCCCAGAAGCCCTGATCCTCGGTGAAGGGAGAGGCCAGCGTTTGCACCGGGTGCGCGGGCAACTCGTCGTTGAGGGCGGCCGCTTGCCAGAGGAGAATCTGGTGCACGGGGTATTGCTTTTTCCAGAAATCGGCGAGGCTAAGAAGGCGCTGGGCGTCGGTGGACTCCATCAGGGTGACGATCTGCCGCGCGGTCAAAAAGGGAATGATCCAGGCCACGGTCGCCGACGATTCGGCGCCAAGCAGGGTGGCGAGGCCGGCGGGATGGGCCTGGCGCGTTTTCTTGAACAACGGGTCCGTGGGAAAATCGTGAATGAGCGCGCTTGAGACCGCCTCGTGAACGACCGCTGGCTGCGGCACGGCCGTTTCCACCATCGAGAAGCCGGCGGGCGGCGATTTCAGAAAATTCTCAAACTCGGCAAGGGCGCGTTCGAGGTCGATGGCGGTGTTCGGCTGGCGGGCATGATCGCGGATTTGCGATTTGAGTGCCAACGACAGGGCTGGCGGCATCAATTCGAGCACCGAATTGGCCTTGTCCCTGGGCATGGCCCCCAAAAGGAGGGCGGCCTTACGCATTTTTTCGCTGGCGGAGTTTTGTGCAGCCACGGGGCCCCGCCTCCATCAGGGCGCTTTTTGGGCCAGGCCTCCTGATGTTCCGAGCTCAGGTGGCCTTACCTTTCAAGCTTTTGATTGCTCGCCCCTCATCATGCCCGAGTTCGGCAAGCGGGGCAAGGCGGGCTTTCGCGGCCGACGCAATCGCCTAAAGTCTTACTGCGAAAGGAATACGGTCATGCTTTTCGCCACTTCCTCAGGGTTGCGCGAGGAAAGATCGCGCATCCGCTCCGTCGCGGCTTGAGAAAGCGGTGTTTTTTCCGCGTCGTAGGCGCTCGGGGCCAAGATCATCCAGATCAGGATGGCCACGGTCAACACGCCCAGAGTGATGATCGCCCCCAGGCGGATATGGGCCAGCCATTGCTGGGCCGTATCGAGCGTTTGCGCATCGAAGATCACGCTCGATTCCGGTTCGAGTTTGACCGGTTCCTTCGCCTCTTTTTTCTCTGCTGATTTCAGCGCGGGCCATTCGCCTCCGGTCAAGGAAGTTTTCGGCAGCTTGACGCTCGTCACTCGAATCTCATCGCGATCGGCGCGAAAGCCCACCGCCTGTTTGATGATTTCGCGGATCTCTTCAATCCCCATTCCGTCCTTGCCGATCGCTTCGAGATCGACGAGCACGGCGATCGTCATCCGTTCGAGCGCGCCCGGTTTTTCTTCCAGTTCCTGAATGCGCTTCGAGACGCCATATTCGGTCTGGTTCGTCTCTTCCTGATTCTGACTGTTATTGCTATTGGGATAGCGCAGCGCCATCGTCGTAAGCTGGTTGGGCAGGTTGCTCGCGTAGCCGGGCATGCCCTTGGGGGTCGAGCCGCCCGATTGATTCTTCGTCGCGGTCACTCTTTCCGAAAGGATGACGCGCGATTCGGGTTCGTACGATTCGCGCTTCTCGCGAAATTTCTGGAAGTTCAGCGCGGTCGAGACGCGCACGATCGCCTTCCCCTTGCCCAGCACCTTTTCAAGCATCGATTCGGCCTTGGTGGAAAGGTGCTGTTCGACTGCATTTTGCGCTTCGAGTTGTCCGCTCGAATGGCCCAGATCATCGCTGGTATGGCCGGAAAGCACCCGGCCATGTTGATCCATCAGGGTGACATTGTCTTGCGTGAGCCCTTCCACGGCGCGCGAGACAATCGAAACGATTCCGCCCGCGATCCCCTTGGTGAGGATTGCCCCCTGCTTCAACTTCACGACAACGCTGGCCGTGGTCGGCTTTTGGTCGCGCAGAAAGGGAGTCGGTTCGGAGCGGACGATATGCACGCGAGCGCTGGAAACACCATCGATCTGGGCGATCGAACGGGCCAGTTCGTTTTGCAAGGCGCGCTGGTAGTTCACATGCTGGGTGAATGGAGTCGAACCGAGCGGCGTCTCGTCGAACAGTTCAAATCCCTTGGGACCGCCCGTATGGGCCGATTCGGTCGCGATCTCGGCACGGGCTTGCGAGTACTGCTCTCGGGGCACATAGAGAATCGTCTGATCGTCGTTGAACTTGAACGGAATGCCGCGAGCTTGCAGGCGGTCGCCCAATTCCATGGCCGATTGCGGTTCGATTTCTGACGCCACGGGCACATAATCGACCCGGTTGCCGTAGTAGGCGAGCACGCCGATGCCGATCAGGGTCGCGCCCAAGACGAGGAGGATCAAGAACCGCAGCGCCATGCCGAGGCCTTGCCAAGTTCGCCGGACCTGTTCCCAAAAGTTCATCAATTCAACCCTTCCACGAGCAATCCAATCATGCGCTTAAACAGTGGTGATGCACGAATTAATTAAATCTGCATGCGCATCACTTCCTGATAGGCCTCGGTCACGCGGTTGCGGATTTCCAGGGCCATGCGAAAGGCCAGTTCGGAACGGACAACCGGAATCGTGACGCTGTGCAGATCGTTGATCTGGCCGGTCATCAATTGCGCCATCGCCTCGTTCGCTTCTTTTTGCGGGGCCAGCGTTTCATTGACTAACCGATCCAACACCTTGCCGAAACCGCCGTTCGTGCCCGAACCGCCGGTGATTTTCGCTGGCTCGCAGGCGATGCCATCGATGCCGAAGCTGCCAAAGCCGCCGTTCAGTCCGGAGAGAGGTTGCATCGAGTTGGCGAAACCTTGAATGTCCATCGTTTATTCCCTCCTCCTTTCCTGCGCCCTTGAATGAGGTCCTTAACCTTGAAGCAGCACAAGCGCCTGCTCCGCCTGTTGCCGGAACGATTGCAACACTTTCAAATTGGCTTCGTAAGCGCGGTTGGCGGTGATCAGGTTCGTCAGTTCGAGCGGGATCTGCACATTGGGCAGGGCGACATAGCCATCGACCGCGTCGGGATGATTGGGGTTGAAGACGAGAGGTCCGGGAGTCGGATCCGCCACCAGCCCGGTCACCTGCACGCCACCCAGATTGAGTTGATCGAGCGTGTTGGCACCCGCGGCATTCAGGCCGTCCTGCACCGATTCGAAGATCAGCTCCTGGCGCTGGAAGGGCCCGCCCGCCACGGTGCGCGTGGAAAAGGCGTTGGCGATATTGTTGGCGACCACTTCCATGCGCAATCGTTCGGCGGAAAGGCCCGACGCGCTGATCCCCGTCAACGGCAAGAACGATTGAAATGACACGGGCTTATCTCTCCCTAATCGCCTTGCCTGGCCGGTTAACGGCCGGTGATGGCGCTGCGCATCTGCCCAATCTGGTTGTTGAGCACCGACACGGCGGCCTGGTAAAGCAGCGTGTTGCGGGTCAGGTTGGTCATTTCTTGTTCGAATTCGACATTGTTGCCATCGGCGCGAGTCGCGCCACCGACTCCAGCGACGACGCTGGGCTGGACCCCCAGGCTGCCTTCGGGCCGCGGCCCTTCGAGGCGGCGCATGAACATCTCATCAAAGGAGACATCAAGGCGGCGATAGCCGGGCGTGTTCACATTGGCAATGTTTTGCGCGATGGTCTGCTGGCGCAGCGATGCGCCGTCGAGCACCTTCGACAATAGATCCAGACGTAGATCGGTTCCCATCATATCGACTGTATCGACCATGCGGGCAGCCGACTTGAATCTGGGCAAGATTTTCCGGTTGCAACGGCGGAACCCGTCCGTGGCCAAACCCTCGAACCTGGGCTTTTCACGGTCTTTGGAGAAGTTTTGACGCGGGGATGAGGTCCAGATTACACCATGATCTTTTCCAGCACCTCGCCGTGGACATCGGTCAGGCGCATGTCGCGGCCCCCAAAGCGCATCGTTAGCCGCTTGTGGTCGACTCCGAGCAGGTGAAGCATCGTCGCATGGAAATCGTGGATCTGCACGGGGGATTCGACCGCGCGGTAGCCCCATTCATCGGTTGCGCCGTAAGCCATGCCCCCCTTCACGCCGCCGCCCGCCATCCAGATGGAGAAGCCCTGGGGGTTGTGATCGCGGCCATCAGAGCCTTGCGCAAAGGGGGTGCGGCCAAATTCGCCGGCGAAGACGACCAGGGTGGAATCGAGCAGGCCGCGCGCTTTGAGGTCGCAAAGCAGAGCGCCGATCGGTTGATCGACCGCCAGCGAGTTCTTCTCGTGGCCATTGCGCAAGTCGCTGTGCTGATCCCAGCGATCGGAGCCCACCGAAGGACAGGTCACCTCGATGAACCGGACTCCCTGCTCGATCAGCCGGCGCGCCAACAGACACTGGCGAGCATAAATGCGCGTCGGCTCATAACTGGCGTCGAGCCCGTACAGGCTTTGGGTCGCCTTACTTTCCTTGGACACATCGAGCAGTTCGGGCACTTCGCTTTGCATGCGGAAGGCGGTTTCCATGTTGCGCGTGGTCGCCTCCCATTCGGGGAAAGCTTGAGACTTGTTCAAGGCCATCCGGTCGAGCCGCGCCGCGAAATCGAGTTTGGCTCGTTGCTTGGCGCTCGTTACCTCCGACGCCCGGATATTGGCAACGGGTTCGCGTGAGCCTCCCTTGAGCACCGAGGCCTGATAGGCCGCGGGCAAAAAGCCGGAGTTGAAATTATCCAGGCCTCCGGGCGGAATCAGGCCGCCGTTCAAGACGATGAACGAAGGCAAGTTGGCATTGAAGGAACCGAGCCCATAACCGAACCAGGCGCCCCAACTGGGCCGCCCCTGAATGCCTGAGCCCGTGTGCAAAAAGTAGTTGCCGGAGGTGTGCTCGGGGAATTTCACGACCATCGAGCGCACGACGCACAGGTCATCGGCATGCCGCGCCACATTGGGGAACAAGCTGCTGATCGGCAAACCCGACTGGCCGCGCGGCTCGAACTTCCATGGGCTCGCCAAAACCTTACCGACATTGTTGAATTGCGTCGGCTCGACCTTGAAGAGCGAATGAGGGTCCTGGCGGTCGTAGCGGGTCAACAGCGGCTTGGGATCGAAGGTATCGACCTGCGAAGGGCCGCCGTCCATGTAAAGAAAAATGACGCTTTTCGCTCGGGCGGGGAAGTGAAGCCCCCCCTGCGCCTGCACCAGTCCCGGCTGAATATCCCACGCCTGCAAGGCATCGCTTGCGAGCGCGCCGAAGCCCAGGGCAACGCCTTTCAATGCAGAACGGCGGCTGAGATAGTGTTGGAACCGTGGCGTCTGGCCGGAAGGCATCGGTGACTCCGCTTGGCAAATCCAGAAAACTTTGAATGGGGGAAATCGCCCGCGTTAACGGATGAAAACAAAATCGCGCGTGTTGACCAGGCCATGCACCACCGGCTTCCATGCGGCGGGATTCTTGACCCCGCCAGGAAGGTTTTCCTCCTTGAGGAAAGCCAGGCATTCCTGGATCTCCTCGGCCGTCGCTTCACGGCCGAATACATCGCGCCAGGTTTTTTGAATCCTCACTTCAGCCGAATCGTTCGACTGCGCCAGCTTGTCCGCCCAGCGATCGATCAGGTGATGGACGAGCGGGTGATTCATCAGAATGAGCGACTGCGCCGGCACATGCGATTCGCTGCGCCTGCCGACAGTGGAAAACGGAATCGGCGTGTCGAAGGCAAGCATCCACTGCGACAGGAAGTTGCGCCTCACGCCCACGTAGATCGAACGGCGCCCTTCCTCATCGAGCTTGCCCGATTCGGGCCGGCCACGGCCCTCCTGAAAGGCATTGATCCAGGGGGCCGCCGGGGGGCCAAACCGCTTGTCCGAAAGCTCGCCCGAGACGCGCAGCAAGTTATCGCGGATCGATTCGCCGCTCAAACGCCTGGGCCGGAAATGCGAGAGCAGGCGATTCTCCGGATCGAGCACGACCGCCTGGGGGCTGGCTTCCGAAGAAAGGCGGAACGCCTGGGTAAGGACCAGCCGCCGGATCATTTTTTTGATCGACCAACCGTCGCTTACAAAGTCGCGGGCAAGCTGATCGAGCAGTTCCTGATTTTGAATGGCGTCGCCCAGCACGCCGAAGTTGTCGACGCTTTGCACGATCCCGCGGCCATAGATCTGATGCCAGATCCGGTTGACCGCCACGCGCGGCACGATCGGCGTTTTTTGCGCATCGATCCATTCGTTGGCCAGTTCCAGCCTGCGGCTACCGGATCCGGGCAAATCGGCTCCGAGCGCTTCGAGGTTGCGTGGCTTGACCGGACTGCCGAGAACTTTGGGCGAACCTCGCACAAAAACTTTTTCCGTCACTTCGTTGCCTTCGAGGATGGCCGGCGCCAGTGCCGAGGTCATATGTCGCTTGGCCGCCAAAGTCGACTTGGCCTCGTTCCAGGCTTGCGCCACAGGAAGAGCGGCGATTTCTTTGCCCCAGGGGGTGGCGCGGGCCAGGTCATCGAGAAGGATCGCCGTGCGCTGGGCCTGTTCCGGCGCAATCCAGCCCTGGCCGCGGATCATCAGCTCTTTCCATTCGTTGATTTGCGCGGTCGCCCAGTCGATGCGCTGCTCGCGCGTAGCGAGTCGGGGGAACTCGGCCCAGCCCGGCGCGGGGGGCGATTCAACCTGATCGGCGACAAGCGTCAACGCAAAGCGCGGATCGTCGGTGGTGAACTCCAGATGGGCCGGCAGGTCCTTGTAGCGATCGAGCGGCATCTTGACCCAGCGAAATGCCTGCGAAGGACCCGAGTCGATCACCATCTCGCCATGCAAGGGCCCCAGGATCATGACATGGGAACCGACCTCGGCGTGGATTTTGGCGTGACCGCGCATCCAGATCCAGACAGTGCCTGACTGCAGCGCGAAGGTCGCCGTTTTGATTGTCTTGCCGGCGCCACGGTAGCCAAGCGCTCCGGGTTCATGCCCGCTCTGATCTTTGTTTCCCAGCCCTTCCCATAATGGATCGCGGCAGGCGGCCGCGTAGGGGAGGAAGCCGGCTCGATCGCCCTGGAGGTCAAGCGCGCCGGCAGGCCGTGGCGCCGCGCCAAAGGACACATCATCGGGAAACCAGCCTTCCGCCCTGCGGTAGTCGACCCGAAGATTGGCCGGGTTCAGGGCCGCGGCGGCCGTGCCATCGGCAAGCCACTGCGCCAGCGGACTGCCCTTGATCGCATCGAAGTTGGGCGCACCAGGGAGTTGTTTTGTAGCGGCGACGGTCCAGGCTCTTTCCAGCTCGGTTCGCCTGGCATTCCACTCGGCGGCGAGCAGCCTGTTGGCCGGACCATGTTCGATGCGCGCTTGCCGGTAGCTCGCGCTTTCGAGCATCGCGTACAGGCCGTAATAATCCTTGGTGGAAATGGCGTCGAACTTGTGATCGTGGCAGCGGGCGCAGGCAACCGTCATTCCCAGAAAGGTTTTGCAAAGCACATCGATTCGGTTGTCGAGGCGGTCGGCTTCATCCTGGCGCACATCGACCGGCGAATGAACCTCTTCGCCAAGAAAGAAAAAACCGGTAGCGAGCAGCGACTCGTTGACCTGGTTGGGCCCGACGATGCGCGGGTTCGGCAGCAAATCCCCCGCCAGATGCTCGCGCAATAGATCGCGGTAGCTCACATCGGCCTTCAAGGCGCGGATGACATAGTCGCGGTATTGCCAGGCATTGGGAATGTTGTAATCGAATTCGTGACCGCGGGTTTCGCCGTACCGCACCAGGTCGAGCCAGTGACGGGCCCAGTGCTCGGCGAATTCCCAGGTGTTGAGCAGGCGGTCGACTTCGGCCTGGTAGCGCGCATCGGAAGGATCGGCCAGAAACTCGCGCACCTGTTTTTCGCTCGGCCCCATGCCCGTAAGGAGCGTATGCATGCGCCGGTACAAGGTCGCGGCGTCGGCCATGCCCGAGCGCTTGATCCCTTTCTCCTGGCACTTCGCCTCGAAATAAAGATCGATTGGGTCGACTTTGAGCCTGCCGGCCTCTTCCGCATTTGCAAGCTGTTTAAGCGGCCCCCAGCTCCAGTGGCTTTGCTTGCGCGCGGCCACATCGAAAGCTTCCTTCGTGGTCGCAACCGCCTTGCCGGTATCTCCCGGCCAGGGGGCCCCCTGTTCAATCCAGGTGCGCAGGTCCTTTTGCACCGCTTCGGGCAGCTTGCCCTTGGGCGGCATTTTTAAGTCGCCGTCTTCATAGTTCATCGCCAATAGGATGCGGCTTTTCGCGGGCTCTTTCAGATCGATCGCGGGCCCGGTCTCTCCTCCCTTGAGGAGGGCGGCGCGGCTATCAAGAAGCAGGCCCCCCTTGCTCTTGCCCGATTTGACAGAGTGGCAGTTTTGGCAATGCTCGACGAGCACCGGCCGAACCTTGTTCTCAAAAAAGGCGTCGTCGGCTCGGCCATTTTTGTGTGAAACGGCGAACCACACGAGGCCAACCAGGGCCAAGCGATGACAAACGGAGTGCATTGGTTCTGCCCGGGAGGTCAAGAGGGCCAAAGGAGGGATATGGCCCATTATAAAACGTCGCCGAGCCCAGGTCCACCAAAAGGCGACCCCAGGCCCTCTCTCGATATTTTGAGGGTCCGGTTGTGAGAATCGGTCGATTTGCCCCTCACCGATGAGGGACAACAGGGAGCGGCCTTACTTGGCCGAACGGCCAAACCAGCCCTTGAAAAGGTTTTTCAGGTTCCAGTTGTATCCCACCCCGGTGCCGGGAAGGCCGACATGCGCCTGCGGACCGCGCTTGCTGCCGACATTGATCGAAGCGCCCTTTTGCGGGCGAAACGAAAAGGAGAAACTTCCCTTGCCGATATTCAGGTACAACCAGGGTAGGATCTTAATTTGCCGGTGAAAGGTCAGACCCATGCGCCGCTCCTCCCGGGCTTCGTATTGCGATCGCATTTGCGCCGATCGCCTGATTGTCTCTTCCTACTTTATCGGTTCGCTCAGGGAAAAGCGGTGAACGGGAAACCGGCCTCGTTGCAAAATGAAGGGCAAGCTATCTCTCAGTATTTATATGCTATCGAATGACATCCAACGCCACCGCAACCCATCAACTGAGAGTCTCCTGAAAGACCAAGGTCGCCTGGCAATGCGGGCATTTCACCTTTTTGCCGATCAGCCCTTCGGTGCCCTTGAGCGTTTTGCCACACCCTGAACAGGGAATCGCCATGGTTCGCGCCGGGTCCGTGCTGCTCGGTTTGGAATCCGTTTTGACCCCCGGATCATAGCTTAGCGAGGCTTCCCGGTTTTCCGCCTTCGCCGGCGCCGAATTCGAAGTCGGTTCGGCCGCATTGGCCAGCGCCATGGCTTTTCTCTTCTTCGAAGATTGCCGGTATGCGACCAACCCGGCAAAACCGAACAGGCCAACGGCCGCCACCGCTCCCACGGTAAGCACGGTCTTCAAACGCGATCCGGGGGCGGCACCATCGCCTCCCTCATTTCCCCCCGTCCAGACGGGAATGCCGCTACGGCTTCTCGGCTGCCCATCGGGCGCTGAAGGCAGCGCCAAGTCCACCGTCGTCGGTGACCCCACCAGATAGCCCGAAGGCCGGCCGCGAACGCCAAAGTCGCGATCCCCCAATGGCCATAACGCAATCGTCTTGTCGGCTCCGGCCGAGGCGATCACGCCGCCATCGGGCGAAAAGGCCGACTGCGCAACCACTTGAGTATGCCCGTTGAACTCAGGCCGGCCCTGCCAGGTGACCGTCTCCCAAACCCAGATCTTGCCATGACCCTTGCCCCCCGCCCCCTGCGCGGCGGTAAGCACCTTGCTATCTGAGGAAAAGGCCAGGGTTTGCACATCCTTCACCGGCAAGGCCACGAGAACCTTCTTCGTCTTGGCGTCCCAAACGACGATCATGCCGCCCTGATCGGTCACCACGCAACCGGCAAGCATGGTTCCATCGGGCGAATAAGCGAGCGAGCCAATCGCTCCTTCCACGGGCATTTCCGGGCTCGCCGCTTGCCTCGTCACCTGGTCCCAAAGGACCAAGGAGCCAAGTTGCCCACCCCGGGCACCCCCGCTTGCAATCGTGTTGCCATCGGGAGCCACCGCAAGGCACGCAAGCTTCTGTTGCGCCTGAAACGACATGATTTCATTTTTGCTGGCGAAGTCCCAGACCTTGATCATGCCGTCCTCGCCTGCGCTGCAGAGGATCTTCCCCTGCGCATCGCGCGCCAGCGCCCGCACCGGCCCCTTGTGGCCTGATAGGGTCGCGTTCTGGTTGCCAGAGCGCGTTTCCCAAAAAGCGATCGTCCGATCCTTGCCGCCGGTGATCAGCGTGCGGCCCTGATCGGCGAACAGGCCGGCCGTCACACCGCCCGTATGAGCGGCCCACTCCCGTTCGCGATGAGTCCAGGAGAGGTTCCAAAAATGCAAACCGGTCACCGAGGCGCTGGCCACCTTGAGGCCGTCGGGAGAAACGGCTACCGCATCGATCCAGTTGGTTGGCGTGCGTTTCGAAGCCCGATGTTCCCCCGATTCCAGATCCCAATAGTTGATTTCTCCATGACTGCTCGACGTGCCGCCCGCCGCAACCACGCCCCGGCCATCGGGTGTAAAGGCAACGCCCAGGATACGGCAATCGTGCCCCTTGAGACGAACGATTTCTTTTCCTGCGGCCACGTTCCAAAGCACGATGCGTCCTGGTCCGCTGCCCACGGCCGAGCTTTCTGCCGTAATCAGCATCTTGCCGTCTGGCGATACAGCCAGGCTGGCCATCGCCATCCCTCCTGGAATTCTTCTGGTTTCCTTCAGAGTCGCCGGGTCCAGGAAACGAATCGTGGCATCGTAACCCGCCGTCACGAGCCTGCCGTCGGGCAGGTAAGCCATCCCCTTGACCGCTTGTTGTTGCTCGGGATACTCTCCTTTCAGCTTGCCCGATTCGGCATCCCACAGCCGGATGATCTTGTCGCGGCAACTTGTTGCCAGCGTCGTCCCATCTGGCGAAAATTGCACGCGCAGCAACCTTTGCTTGTGCCCATTGATCCGCGCAATCATCTTCCCCTGCCACGCGTCGAAGATCACGCAGTCGCCCGGCACTTCGGGTTTGGCCCAGTCGCCTGTGCCCAGGGCAATCTTTTTGCCATCGGGTGCAAAGGCGACCGTGCAGACAGGTTGATTCACGTTGATCGTTCGCCTTATGTTCCCCCGAGCGGCATCCATCAAAATCAATTGAGTCTGGCTGCCGACGGCCACCGTGGAACCCTCGGGAGAGTAAGCGACATCCCAATAGGTTCCCAGACGCTCATGTTGCGCTGGCTTGGCGGGCATGAGCGTCTTCGACCACAAGGTGACCGTACCGTCGGTCGCGCCGCCCGCGGCAAACCGCTCGCCACCAGGCGAAAACTGAGCGAAGGAGTTTCCGCCGGCATGTCCGGGCAGCGAAACGATCGGGGTGATCGTAGGCAGCCCCGTCCAGCGCAGCACCTTGCGGTCGGTTCCGCAACTGAGCATCGATTGCCCATCGGGATCGAATACAAGGCCCGTCACACCACTTCGGTCCAAGCGCACGCCGGCCCGAAAGCCGGCGTCGTGGGCAAAGACCACCCCGCACACCCTGCCCGAAATTAGATCCCGCACGATCAGATCGCCGCCGCGGCCCCCATGGGCCAGCAACCTTCCGCCTGGCGAGAACACCAGCGACTGGCATTCCCCGCGGCGGTCTTGATACGACTGCACCAGGGCGCCGCTTGCCAGATCCCAAACCTTGACCAGGCCATCTTCGCCGCCGCTGGCGACCATACCCGTCGATGAGGCCGCCAGCGCGCGCACCGCGCCCTTGTGCGCTTCGACTTCCAGGCGCCTTTTGCGACTCGCCAGATCAAAAAATTCCATTTTGCCCTTTTCATTGCCAAGCACCAGCGTCGCGCCATCCGCGGACAGGGCCATCGCCCAGTTTCCCGGATAACTCGACTTGATCGCGTCGGCTTCGGTGCCGGTGGCAATATCCCACCTGGTGATGGTGTTTTCTCCGTTGGCGACCAAAATCTCTTTGCCATCGGGAGCGAACGCAAGCATCAATGAATTCTGAAGATCCTCTACGGATTTTTCGACCGGCACGACCCGCTCTTCCGCACCGAACACCGATTCCGCCAGCGATCTGGTGGCGTTTCTGATGATGTCCAACGCACGATTTTGATCGGTCTTGGTTTGCCTGGATGGAATCTCCCATTCCCCTTCCTTGACCTTTTTCGCATCTCCCTTGAGATTCGATTGATCCAGGACATCGACCGCCGGCTTGTTTTCGCCGCGACTTCGGGTCGTTTCCCCGGCCACGACCGCCTTCTTGGGCATGTGTAAAGACCGCTTTTCCAGGCCCGATGCAGCGTCCCAAAGCTTGATGATTCCTCCCCTATCGCCGCTGGCGAGCATCGCTCCGTCGGACGAGTAAGCGAGGCTATTGGGGATTTCCGCGTGGCCCATGAGCTCTCTGAGAATGTCGCCGCTAAGCACATCGTGCAGCCGCACGATCTTGTCTGTGGTGGCGATCGCCACGGTCTTGCCATCTGGCGCCTGCGCCATCGCCGTGACCGGGTAAAAGGCCCGGTTCGCGTTGTGATAGGTCTGCAAAAGCTTCCCATTGGCGACATCCCAGCGTTTCGCGGTTTTGTCGGCCGAACCGCTGATGAGGGTCTTGCCATCCGGCACCCAAACGAGGGAGCTGAGCGCCCCACGATGTTCGCCGATGGTTGCTTCAACTCGCTTGGTTTTCCGATCCCAAATTTGCACGACCGCATTGGAGGTGGCGCTTGCCAGAAGATCGTCATCCGTCGGCGAGAAGGCCAGGGAATTGATCATGGAGCCGAAGGGAGTGGGCACGCCATCGACACGGAAGCGATCAATCACCGAACCGGTACGCGCATCCCAGAGCATGATCACCCCTTCCCAAGATCCGGTCGCGATCGTCGTCTCATCGGAAGAAATGGCAATGGCCTCGATTTCACGCTCGTGGCCGCGCAGCATCAACTTCTGCTGACCCTTTTCCAGATCCCACACGCGCACCGTTCGATCTTTACCACCGCTTGCCGCAATCTTGCCGCTTTTCGAAATGGCAATCGTATACACCATGTCGGTGTGGCCCGCTAGCGACCAGCGTTCACTTCCCTGCTTCCAGTCCCAGATTTTGACGATTTTGTCGAGGCCGCCGCTGGCCAGCCACCGTCCATCGGCCGAGAAGGCAAGCCCGTTGACCCCGATGGCATGGCCCTTCAACTCGCCGATCGCCTCGCCTGTTTCGACGCTGCGCAGCCGAATCGTTCCCCCGAATTCACCACAGGCAAAGGTTTTGCCATCGGGCGCCATGGCGATGCAGCGCGTGCCGGGAATGGCTTTTTGAGCCGCCAGCTTTTTGCCACTTTCCAGATCCCAAATGAATAGTTGACAAGGCTTCGTGGAATGAGAACCGGTGGTAATCAGCTTGGTCTGATCGGGAGTGATGGCCAGGCCCAGCACGTCTTCCTCGATCATCGGCCAAAGTAATTTACCCGGCGGCTGAAAGACCAGCGCCTCGTCCAGTCCCAGCGCCGCTCCTGCCACGGGCGTCTTTTCCCTGGGCGCCCTCATGGGCGACATCATGATGCTCGCGCCGCCTGCAAGCACCGCCAAACCGATGAGCAGAGCTCCCACCGCCTTGACCTTGGCGATCGTCATCGTCTGAATGATGCCGCTGGCCAGGGTCGTCGCCGCGGGAGAAACCGATGCGACGCCCGCCCCCGCCTTGAGCGCCACAGGCGCCAGCACGGCCTGTACGGTAAAGGGCACCGACAGACTTGCCGTCGAAGCGAGCAAATAACCGGGCGCCAGCGCGGTCGCCGTAAGCGCAGCCGAGAGCGCGACCCCGCGCCTTGCCAGCCGGCTTTGCAGCAACTTGCGCGCATTGGCCAGCCGGCTGGAAACGGTTCCCTCTTTCCAGCGCAGTTCTCGCGACGCTTCCGCTTTGCTCATTCCTTGCAAGCAGCAAAGAATAAACGGCGCCCGGTATTTCACCGGCAACGCGATCACTTCCTCATCAAGAATTTTCTGTAGTTCGCGGCACGCCGCGGCACTCCAGGCCGCTTGTTCTTCGGGCGTGGGAACCGTCTTATGTTCGCGCACCTGGCGGATCGCCGCGGTTTGGCGGGCTTTCATCGCGGTGCGGTAGGCGACCCCATAAAGCCAGCTACCCACGGCATCGACCTTGGCGATCGACGCCGCCTTGCGCGCGAGCACCAGAAACACGGCCTGGAAGGCATCTTCAGCGTCTTGGTCCTGCTGCAAAATCCGCCGGCAAACGTTCCACACGGTCTGCCGGTGCCGGCCGACCAGTTCGGCAAAGGCCGTTTCATCCCGCCCGCGCACAAATTGCTTCAAGAGGAATTCGTCGCTGGTGCGTTTTGCGGTCTCGGAGACGACCTGGTCCTGAGTCGCCGAGTGAGAAGAAGAGAGAGAGGTCACGGCACTTACCTGCCCTTCAGCCTAACCGTGGCGGATGGTTCCTGACCTATAGTGCCGCGTTCTTGCGAATTGGGTCCAAGAATTTTACAACTCGATTCACCCCCCGACCGCACCGCCTCTTGCGCCAAGGCCATTTTGATCTGCTGTGGGCGGCATGTCGAAAGCCTGCTCGCATGATTTTCGCGAGCAGAATCAGGACCGAAAAATTCATTTCCACGCGGAGACGCGGAGTCGCGGAGGAACAAAATCAAAGCGGTGGCGTCAGCCCCGTGATTCCGATGACCGTTCTGTGGATGACGGCTCTCGCCATCGTCGGCATCGAAGAACTTTCTCACTCAGCGAGACAGAGGCCGCGGAGATAAGAATACACCTGTGAGGAATTCAAACAGGGCGCAGGATCATTCACGTGATCCCCTATTCAGCGAAACGGACCAGAAGTTACATCCCATTCACCAGTCCAAGCCACCTTCACCGCCTGACCCATCAACGCAAGTCCCTGATAAAAAACACTACAAACCGAACGAGAAAATGAAACAAGGATGCGCCGCCGCAGCAGGCGCATCCTTGGACCAATCGAATTCCCTTAATCACCCCACCTTCCCCTGAAACACCAGCATCGTCTGGCAATGCGGGCATTTCACCTTCTTCCCAATCAGCCCCTCATTCCCCTTGAGTACCTTTCCGCACCGCGAACAAGGAATCGAAATTGAGAATGTGGTCGCGTCCACCTTCTCCTTCGCGGCCGGCTTTGGATCTTCCTTCGAAGCAAGCCCTCCAGCAATCGACGAAGGAGAATTCCCCGCCACTGTATTCACCGTCGTGATCCTTTGTTTGCGAAGAAATTGCCGGTACGCCACCCACCCGGCAACCACGACCAAACCGACCACCACCACCATCCCCGCCGCCAGCGCGATCTTCAGTCGTGACCCCGCAGGCGCCCCCTCCTCCTCGGCACCCTGGCTCATCCAAACAGGAATTCCTCCGCCGCCCGTCTGCGCGCTGTCCGTATTTTCGAACCTCGGCACCTTCAGCGCAGGCACCAACGCCAAAGCGGGTCCACTCTTAATCCGCTTCCCCAAATCTCGATCACCGATCGGCCAGAGATTGATCGTGTCCTCCTGCCCGGCCGACGCGATCACACTCCCTTCGGGAGAAAACGGGACATCAAGCACCGCCTTGTCATGTCCGGTGAACTCCGCGCGTCCTACCCAGGTCGCGGTATCCCAGACCCAAATCTTGCCGTGTCCCAACCCCGTCTTCGCCTGCCCCGCCGTCAATACCTTGCCGTCGGGCGAAAAGGCGATCGCCCCTACTTTCTCTAGTGGCAAGGTCCTGAGCAACTTCCGCGACCGTGCATCCCAAACCGTGACCGTTGCGCTCTTGTCCGTCCCGGCCGAAGCGGCGAGCATGGCTCCATCGGGAGAATAAGCCAGCGAATGGATGACCCCATCCACCTGGATTTCCCGCACCGCGGGCGGTTGCGACGCCAGATCCCAAAGAAGCAATCCATTGGAATTTTTCTCCTTGAGCTGACCACCGCTTGCAAGCGTCTTGCCGTCAGGCGCTAGCGCAAGGCTCACGACCTTGCTCATCGCTTTCGAGGAATCCGCAAGTGTTGCCGTTTCCTGATGGGTGGCTAAATCCCAAACCTTGATCTCGCCATCTTCGGCGGCACTATAAAGCGTTTTTCCCATGGGTAGGGCGGCCAGGCTACGCACGGGACTCTTATGCCCATGCATGATGGCAGTGCGCTCGCCGCTTCGTGGATTCCAGAGCGCGATCAATCGGTCGCTACCGGCCGTTGCCAGAGTTTTGCCGCCGTCCACGAAAAGCCCGGCAAGCGTGCCAATGGGGTGAGCCGCCCAATTCCTTTCCCGGTGAACCCAGGAAAGGTTCCAGAAGTTGAACCCGGCGATCGAAGCGGTCGCCACCTTGAGGCCATCGGGAGAAATGGCCACGGCATCGATCCAGTTGGTCAAACTGCGTTTCGATCCTCGGTGTTCTCCGGTCGTCAGGTCCCAGTAATGAATTTCCCCATGCGAGGTGGCCGTACCGCCGACCGCAATCAACCCGCTCATTTCCGGGGTGAACGCCACACCCAGAATGCGGCAATCATGCCCCTTGAGCCGAGTCAGTTGCCTGCCGCTGGATGCATCCCAAAGAACAATTCGACCTGAACCGCTGCCCACGGCCGGGGCCTCGCCCGTGACCAGGTATTTGCCATCGGGAGAGACATCGAGCGATGCCAGCGACATGCCCGCCGCAATCTTTCTGATTTCCTTGAATGTCGTCGGATCCAAAAAACGGATGGTGGCGTCAAAGTTGGCGGTCACAATCGTTCCGTCCGGAAGGAAATCCAAGCCCTTGGCAGCCCCCTCTGTTTGAGGAAACACACCTTTGAGCTTGCCCGACGGAATCTCCCAAAGCCGGATGATCTTGTCGGCGCACGAGGTCGCGAGCGTCGCACCATCGGGTGAAAACTGGACGCGAAGTAAACGCTGCTTGTGTCCCGGCAAGCGCACAAGCACCGCGTTGCTCGTCGCGTCGAAAAGCACGCATTCGCCCGCGACCTCCGGCTTGGTCCATTCGCCGGTGCCCCCCGCGATGTACTTGCCATCGGGAGAATAAGCCACCGTGCAAACCGGGAGTGGAAGACTTTGCACACTTTGAATGTTTCCCTTGATCGCATCAATCGTCAGCAATTGGTTTTGGCTACCCACGGCGACCGTTCGCCCATCGGGAGAGAACGCGACATCCCAGTAGGTTCCCGGCCGGACATGATGGGGTGGCCGGGCGGACATGAGTGCCTTGTCCCACACGTTGACGGTGCCATCGGCCCCACCCGTGGCGAATAAATCCCCTGTGGGCGAGAAACGGGCGAATGAGGTTCCTCCGGCATGTCCGAGTAGATTCACCGGAGATGCAATCGACGGCACCCCTCTCCACCTTAGGGCTTTTCCGTCGCTACCGGCGCTGAGCAAGGACTGCCCATCGGAATCGAACGACAGTCCGGTGACCCCGGTGCGCTGACCTGCCTTGAGACCTGAACTGGAGTCCATCCTCGAAAGCGGTTCGTGGCTTAGCACCACGGCGCACACCTGACCAGAAAGCAGATCGGTCACCACAACGTTGCCGCGCCTCCCGCCATTGGCGAGCAATCGGCCCCCAGGAGAAAATGCGAGCAATTGGCCGCCTCCCATACCGTCGTGGTACATCTGCAGCATGGATGCGCTGGCCAGGTCCCAAAGCTTGATCAAGCCGTCCTGGCCCGTGCTGGCGAGCATGCCGTTCTCCGACATGGCCAAGGCACGAATGGCTCCCGCGTGTGCCGAGATTTCGTTACGAGATTTGCCCGTGGCCAGGTCAACCAGGTCGATCTTGCCGGCGTCGCCGGCAATCACCAGGGTCGCCCCGTCCCGGGAAAGCGCCAGGGACCTGATCGCCTGGTTCGATCCCGCAAGCGGAGTCCTTTCCGTGCCAGTGCTGACATCCCAACGGGTGACCACCGCTTCCCCGCTCGCGCTCATGAGCACTTTCCCATCGGGAGAGAAAACAAGCGAAGAAATGAATTTCGAGTTTCTTTGCGCCTGATCTTCTTCCTTGTCGTGAATCATTGCATCGCTTGGATTTCTTCCTTTCGTCTCCATTTTTTCCGCAACGATCACTCTTGGCCTGGGAACATCACGCACCATTTCTTTGGCTTTTCTATCGTTTTTATTTTTTTTGTTATTTTCTTTATTATCCTCTTTATTATTCTCTTTGTTTTCTTGATTGATCTCGCTGGGTTCAATGCGCTTGGACTGCTTGCGAAGAGTTCGCTTTTCTCGACCTGAGGCTTGATCCCAAACCTTGACGGCGCCGCCCGTGTCGGCGCTCGCGACCATCGTGCCATCGGCAGAAAAGGCCAGGCAGTTGGGGACCTCGTCGTGCCCTTTGAGTTCCGAGAGAATCGCTCCGTTTTGGGCGTCGTGAAGCCGTACGATTTTGTCCGCCGTTGCCACGGCAACCGTTTTTCCGTCTGGCGCATGCGCCAGCGCGGTAACCGGGGCAAAATCCCGGTTGGCATTGTGGAAGGTCCGGACCAGTTCCCTCTTTTCCGCGTTCCAGCGTTTGGCGGTGCGATCCGAACTGCCGCTGACCAGCCACTTCCCGTCTGGACTCCAGGCCAAGGAAGAAACGGCCTCGCGGTGCCGGCCGACCGTGGCCTTGATTTTCTTCTCCTTCAGATCCCAAAGATGGATCTCGCCGTAGGCATTTCCCACAGCCAGCGTGTTATCGTCGTTCGGGGAAAAGGCCATCGTGTTGATCATCGAACCGACAAACGGCTGCCCCGAAACTTCCTTGAAAGTTCCCGTGGATTTGCCGGTCGCCGCATCCCACAGCATGAGGACTCCGTCCCAAGATGCCGTCACGATGGTTTTTTCATCCGAGGAAATGGCGACCGATTCGATGTCCTGGGCGTGGCCGCGCAAAATCGCCTTTTCCTTGCCCGTTTCCAGATCCCAAACGCGGGCGATATGGTCTCTGCCGCCGCTCACCGCGAATTGGGAGTTTTTCGAAACGGCAATCGTGTAGATCATGTCGGCGGCACCAACGAGCGACCAGCGCTCCTTACGCGCTTTCCAGTCCCAAACCTTCACAACCTTGTCGAGGCCGCCGCTGACCAACCACTTGCCATCGGCGGAAAACGCCACCGCATTGACGCCGACCGCGTGCGCCTTCCACTCGGCGATCTCCTGGCCGGTTTCGGCATCGCGAAGGCGAATCGTTCCTGCAAATTCTCCGCAAGCGAAGGTTTTTCCATCAGGAGCCATGGCGATGCAGCGCGTCCCAGGAATGCCGCTTTGCGTTGCCAGCCTTTTTCCATCCGCCAAGTCCCAAATGATCAACGGACAGGGCGCGGTCGATCTGGATCCAGTCGTGATCAGTTTCCTGCCATCGGGCGTGAGCGCAAGGGTCACGACCTGCTCCTCAATCACCGGCCAGAGGGAGATTCCCGGATACTGGAAAGTCATCGCCTCGTCGACGCCAAGGGACCCGAGCATTCCCGATTCGCCGACCGGGGCTGGCTGCGCCGACGGCAAGTTCGCAAGGACTCCCACACCGCCGGCGAGGGCGGCCAGCGCAAGTAACGCGGCGGCCGCCACTCCCTTGAACTGGGCGATCGCCATCGCCTGGATCATGCCATGGGCCAGCGTCGCCGCGGCCGGTGTCACGGCCACTCCCGCATGGACGGCCGCGGGAGCGAGTACCGCCTGCACCGTAAAAGCCACCGACAGCGAGGAACCTGCCGCGAGCAACGGCGCTGGCGCCAGCGCGGTCGCCATCAGCGCCGCCGAAAGCGCGACGCCTCGACGCGCGAGCCGGTTTTGCAGCAGTTTGCGCGCCAGCGCCAACCGGCCCGAGACCGATCCTTCCTTCCACCCCAGTTCCTCTGCCGCTTCCGACTTGCTCATCCCCTGCAAGCAGCAAAGCACAAACGGCGCGCGGAATTTCACCGGCAGGGCAAGCAGTTCTTCATCGAGGATTTGTTGCAATTCGCGGCAGGCGGCGGTGCTCCACGCGGCCTGCTCTTGCGCCGACGGCGTGGACTCCTTTTCGCGCACCTGGCGAATCGCCGCGCTTTGCCGGGCCTTCATCGCGGTGCGGTAGGCGACTCCATAAAGCCAACTACCCACGGCATCGACCTTGGCGATCGACGCCGCCTTGCGCGCGAGCACCAAGAACACCGCCTGAAAGGCATCTTCAGCATCTTGATCTTGCTGCAAAATGCGCCGGCACACATTCCACACCGTCTGCCGGTGCCGGCCGACCAGTTCGGCGAAGGCCGTTTCATCGCGACCGCGCAAGAATTGCTTCAAAAGGAAGGCATCGCTTATGCGGGCGGGTGCCTCTGCCAAGGTTTGATCATGACTCGCCAAAGGCGATTGCACGGAAGAGGAATTCACAGGAGAGGTCACGGCACTTCCCTACCCTTCAGCCAACCCAGGACGGACAATTTCCGCCCTATAGTGCCGCGACATGGCGAATTGGGTATAAGAATTTTACGATTTGCCGCAAAGGGTTGCCCATGGGGCGCCGTCTGCCTGGATCCGTTTTCTCGTAGGGTGAAGAAGAAGAATTTTTTCACGCGGAGACGCGGAAGGCGCGGAGAGAGGAAAACAGCAGAGCACCAAGTACCCGAAACGGAAGTCACCCCGACCTGCCCCAATTTCGCCTGGCCTCACCCAACAGTCAGTTCCCGTCACCAGTCAGTTAGGCGAGCGCGGCGGCGTCAGCCCCGTGATTCTAATGACCTCCCACTGCCTACAACCATTCAAAACACTCAACCAAAATTCACCAGTCCAACGATCGCCCTCACCCAACAGTCAGTCCCAGTCACCCGTCAGCTAGGCGAGCGCGGCGGCGTCAGCACCGTGATTCTAAAGACCTCCCACTGTCTACAACCATTCAAAACACTCAACTAAACTTCACCAGTCCAACGATCACCCGGCCCCTACAGTCTGTTCCAGTCACCAGTCCGTTAGGTGAGCGGAGCGGCGTCAGCCCTCCGGTTCTTCAATCGTTCACAGCAAGAGACCACTCGTCCCAGTCAGCTCCATTTCCCCCAAAAAAGACCTTTTCACGCGGAGACGCGGAGCCCGCGGAGACAGAAATCATGAACAGGAAAATCCCCTTCTCCAGCCAGCCCAAACGCGCTTCCAACCGAACCCCGCTCATCCAACCCTCCCTCAAACTCCTCTTCGCTTCCCTCCGCGTCTCCGCGTGGAAAAATCTCTTCTCTCCCCCCCCCCGCCCATCACTTCGGCGCCCCAAACACCATCGTCCAATACTGCTGTCCGTCCGCCGTGGCGGCCACGGCGACCCCAAACTGCGTACTCTCCTTGGTCAACAGATTCTCCTTGTGCGGCGGCGAATTCATCCAGGTCAAAATCGCATCGGCCGGCGTCTTCGCCCCCAGCGCGATATTCTCGCCAAACTGCGACCACTCATATCCCACCGCCTTGAGCCGATCGGCGACATCCTTTTCATCAAGCGTGTGACTGAGAACTCCCTGCTTGGCCATGTTCGCCGAATGTTGCCTGGCCGCCTTGAACAAAAGCGCCGAAGTCGCCAGCGCCGGCAACCCCGCCTTCTTGCGCTCGGCATTGGCCAGTTCGCAAAGCTCTTTCTCCATGGGAGTGATTTCAAACGCGCCAGCTTCGCCGATTTTCGGCGTTTCCACTGGCGCGGCAGGCGCTCGGGGCGGCATCACCATAGGTGCATTGGGCGCGCGGGGCACCGCCGGCACCGCCGGCATCGGCGGGTTCACGACCGACTCGGGTGCAATGATGACCAGGGTATCGCCCTTCACCGTCAGCAGGTAAAACGGATCGGCCGCGCGCCCGGCGGAAACAAGCACCGGTGTTTCCTCTTTGAGGAGTTTGGGCAGATCGGCGCGAGGGATCAGCTTGCCCGCCGCGGTGGTGACCATGACCCCTCTTTCGCTGGGATCGAGTTTCACCTCGCGCCAACCGCCGATGGCCTTATAGATCGTCTGAACGGTTTCGGTCACCGGCACGTTCACTTCAAATTCCACGCCGTCCCGGACCTGCTTCTGGGACTTGTATTTGGTCACGGTCGTGGTCGCGATCTTGTCGACGGTCGCGACGAATTTCAGTTTGAGGAAGACGATCTCCCCCTCGGTCACCGCCCGCGCATAGGCGGTGACCGGCACGACAAGGCCGGCGGGCAACTTGGGCGCTTCAGCCGCAGGCAACCTGCTTGCAATCCATAGGCCTGCCAGCAGCACGCAGAAGCATCTCATGATCCACTTCCTTGGTTTGTGGTTTGTTTGCAATTCCAAGTTCCGAGCAAGGTCCGGTGCCGTCCTCCGCCGGCCTTCCCGGTTTTTCTACTGCACCCACGGCGAGTCACGTTCGAAATTTCTCATTTGCAGCAGAGGATCGATCTCACGCAGTTCCCGATGCAACAGGGATCCTGGCAATTCGCCGCATCGTACAATGGGTCATGACCGAAAACGGCCCATTTCCGGAGTCACCATGTCCTCGCTCCTTTTCACGCTGTCGCACCTGAGTCTCGCCCTTTGCAGCACGGGCGAACCCGGCAAAACCAACGCCCTGCGCGCCGCCGCGGAAGAGGCCGTCACGATCCAGATCACGGCCATCAAGGAGGAGATCCACGGCGCCAACAAGGAAGTGATCATCGAGGCCAAGGTCCTCGGGGTGGAGCGCACCACCTTCGGCCTGAAAAAATCCCAGGGCATTACCATTCAGTTCACCGATTCGGTCAACCCTCTGCCCAATTCCGACCGCACGCAACCCCTGGAAAAAGACGGCGTCTACCCGGCCTTCCTCAACCGCAACGCCAATCAGTACCAACCCGCCGCCGGTCCCGCGAGTTTCCGCATGACCCCGGAAAAGTCCACAACGAAAGACCAAGCGTTCGCGACTCGCCTCGGCGAAGCGATGCTCACCGTCGACAGCTTCCTGAAAGTCGCCCCCAGTGAAGACAAGGCCAAGGAATTACAAGCCACCGTCGTCGGCTTAGGCCAATCCGGCGACACCAACCTCTACACCTGGATCCAGGCGCGCCTGGTCCACGAAAGCGAGTTTCTCACGGCCATTAAAGCGGAGCGCGGCAGCAACCTGACCACCAAAGAGGCGATCCAATTCGACGAGCGCATCAAGTTCTACAACCGCACCCGCGTCCTCATCGACGCGCCAAAGTAGGGCAACCGATTACGGAATGACCACTCCCCCAAGCCCTAACCCCATTACCCCGCGGCCAGACAAAAACATGGCGAGCGGGGTGCCGTAGGGCCCCTGATTCTAAACCTTCACCACTCGCCGCAACTTTCCCCCACAGTCAGTACCGTTTCATTTCTTCTCAATCTTTTTTTGGTCGCTGATTTCTTCCATGGCGGCCTCAATCAGTTTGCGTTCACGCTCAATTTCCAACATCAACTCCTTTTCGCTGGGCAGGAATTGCAGATACCTCGACGCGAAAATTTGGCGGCCCTCGTTCAGGACAGAGTATTTCGCCACGGCTTCGCTTTTGTCGGAGCAGAGAATCAGGCCAATGGTGGGGTTGTCTCCTGGAACCTTAAAACGGTCTTCAAATAACCGAACGTATCCGTCCAATTGGCCAACATCGCGGTGCGTCAGCTTGCCAATTTTCAACTCGATCAGCAGGAAGCATTTGAGAATGTAGTTGTAGAACACCAAGTCGATGTAGAAGTCGTCGTCATCGAACCGAATGTGCTTCTGGCGGGCCACAAACGAGAAGCCCTTGCCAAGCTCCAGCAGGAAAGATTGGAGGTTATCGATGATCGCCTGTTCGAGCGCGCTTTCTTGAAGTTCGGGAGAATCAGGTAGCCCCAGAAATTCAAGCACATAGGGCGTTTTAAGAATCGCTTCGGCCGCAACCGGCTCACCCGGCAGCCGTTCCCGGTCGGCCGCCACGAGGCCCGCCTTGCCCCGATTGGCGAGAATTCGCTGATAGTACGACGATTGAATCTGCCGTTCGAGTTGCGCCTTCGTCCAACCGCATTCGGCCGCTTCCCGCTCGTAGAACTCGCGACCTTCGGTGTCTGAAACCCGCATCAGAGCCCGGTAGTGTGACCAGGAAAGGTGCGGGGAAAAGCCTTGCGCAATATCGGCAACCGGTGGAACCGCCAATTCGCTACCTGTCGGGTAGCGACTTTCGCCGGATTCGGATTCTCTCCCCGTCGGGGAGAGAATTTGGACCTCCATCAATTCTCTCCCCGACGGGGAGAGAATTGGGAAACGACCCGCATACTCTTGATAGAAAAATCTATAATTCCAGAGAGTTTGCGCTGAGAATCCTCTGCCGTACTTGGCGGTCAACCGTAGGGAAAGGTTCTCGACAACCTGCTTTCCGTATTCCGCCCGTTCGTCGCCCCCTTGCAGTTCCTGCACGATCTCGCGTCCGATCAACCAGTATGCTGACACCATGTTCGCGTTGACCGACCGCGCCACATTGCCGCGCGCCTGATCCAGAATGGCGGTCACTCGACGAAAAAGACGACCATCCTCTGGTCTGGCCAATTCATCTTTCTGACCCTTCTTCTCGCTCATATCGACTCAAACCTCTGACCGAAATCGACTTGCAACCCCTGCCTGAGTTTGAGCTGCATTGGATCGGCCCCCGTAGCCCACTTGCTTTTTTGGTAGGGTCTCCGCCGCCCTTGACGACGCAAAGACGGGTCAATCCACACCGAAGGATCGAAACGTTGGGCAACATGGCGATTAACATAAACCGGCCTGGGAAGCCCCAGATTGGACAGGAGCTTATACAAACCGAGCGCCACGAAGATGCCTCAAAGCATTGCAAAATAGAGGTTTGCGTCAATATAAAACCTGCGCCGATGAAGGGGCCTTGAGGCAGTTTTATATTGAAGACCAGCGCCAAACGCCTGAGCCGACCCCGGCAACAATCCAGGGACCGATCCTGCCCGAAAACCCCAAGCAAATGGGAGCCAGTCATGCCTCCGGAGTAGTTGCACTCGTTCAAACCAGCCCGCAACCGCTTGAGTCCGCCGCATCAGATCCCCCTTCCTTCCCTTTGGTCCACCTCCATATCCAACGGCTCAATAGGGTGGCTGCGACCGTGTCTGTTAAACGGCGCCTGTTATGGCCATCAATTCTCCACCCGACAGTTGGGGAATCTCGCTCGTGCCTTCCCTCCCCATTGGTCCAATCCCATTCCCCACAGCCAGAACCGTCCCACAAGCAGCATGGTGAGCGGGGCGGCGTAAGTCCCCCGGTTCTTTCACCCCCGCCGCCCACGGCAATCGCTCAGAGCAAACTACAACCGCTTGAATTCACCCCCAACAAACCACCTCACCAAGTTCGGCTAAACTGAGCGTAGGGACATACCCCTCCTAGGAACGGCCCTCCCATGGAACAATCCTCCTCCATTCAACTCGACGGCGAAACCATCCGCTACCGTTCGGCCCTCGCCACCTGGGACGTCCCTCTCTCTGAAATCCGCATCATCGGCGAATCGACCGATCAGATGGGTCCCTTTGCCGACGACTATTTCCTCTGCTTCGCCACCGGCCCAGAAACCTGGTTTGAAGCCTCGTTCTACGCCACCGGCCGCGACGCCTTCCTGCAGGCTCTAGAATCGAAACTCGGCGCCCCCCTGGAACTGAACCTCTGCAACTCCACCGACTTCGCTAGCCGCGTGCTCTGGCCCCCGCCGCTCGTTGGCCAGCCGCTGTTCCAATTCGAAGACATCCCATCTGAAGGATGGTTTGGACGGCTCTTTGGGTCGAAGCAAGTCCGCCAGACGTATTCTGAACCGGTCAGGAAGTATCTGAACGGCGACAGGAAATAGAAACAGGGGATTAGGTCAACGGGTGGCCAGGGCCCCTGCCCGCCTTGCATGCATTCGTTCCGGTCCCAGGAGAGTGAAATTGCCGATTTTTGGAGATCGTTCCGATTTCGCCATAGAAGCCGGCGTGGAACTCGATGGGCATACTGAAGGCACCGTCTGGGGTTACATGTGCCTCTGGTGCGCAGGCTTTCCCCTGGGCGATATTGACGAACGCTATTATGGCATTGGTCACGCCTACAGCGAACTACGCTGGTTGGCCTTAAACTACCAGAGCCTGTGGGCCGAAGAGTTGGCCTTCCTGGACGATCTGCGCCAGTTGAATTTCCTCGATGCCATTCTCTACGGTTATTGCAACGGAGTGGAACTGCCGGAAACTCCCACCTTGCTGAGCCTTCGATCGGACAGTCACTGGAACCGGTTCAATTTTTTCACGAACTGGGGCGAACCGTTCGACGGCTACAAAGCCTTCCTAATTTGCCCGCCAGAACAACCGATCAAGGTACTCTCCCGCGCCTTCCCTGACCCTGCGAGCTTCGGCGTATCCGTCTCCCGTCAGGAGTTCGTGACCACGATCCAGGGTTTCACGCAATGGTTTGAAAACGAATCGAAGCGCCTGGGCATTGCCTGCCCCAGCGATTTCTAAGTCCTATCTACTTTCAACTCTCTAGCGGCGGAGCCGCTGCCTACTTTCAACTCTCTCCTCTCCACTTTCTAGCGGCGGAGCCGCTCAGACTGGCCCGGACAAATCGGACATTGAGAATGGTCACTACAAGATTCCCTTACCATCTCCGCAATGGCAGTGGATTGCTTCAGGTCGTCGGGAGTTTCCTGGGCGAGCAGATCGGGCGGCGGCAGGTTCCCCGGTCAATCACCGCATATTCCGGCGTTCCCTGTGGTTGTCCAGCAAAGAGGCCGGCCGCGGCGGCGATGGCGTCGCGCTGATACGGCTGGTTGCGGTCAAATTGCAGTTTCACTGGGTGTTTTCCCGATGGTTCGCGCCCTCAACGTTGGCGATGTCGCAAGTCGTGTCGCAAGTTTGTCGTCGCTTGTGTCACAGCTTGTCACAGCTCGATGTCGCAGCTTGTCACAGCAGGTCATGACACCACTTTCTGGCTCGGTACATACCGTTTGGTCGGATCAGTGGGGCTGGTTCCCCTTTCTTCGATCAGGCCCTTTTGAATCAACCCCTTCAGGTCGCGTTGCAGCGTTCGCCGGTTCACGCCATCGCACAGAGATTCGTATTCCAGAATGGTCATCCCGCCATGCTCCATCACATGCGCTAAGGCAAGGGCCTGGCGTTCGGACAGGCCGTGCTGTTGCACAAGGACATCCCGCTGGATCGCTCGTTCCCCTCGCCGCTTCACTTCCGCAAGCTGAGTAGCCAGACCCGCGACGAAGAATTCCAGCCAACCGGTCAAGTCCATGCCGTTATCCCGCACGCCCTGGATCGCGGCATAGAAGGCGGAACGGTCGCGGTCGTAGAATTCGCTGATCGTAAACAGTCGCTTAAAATCGTATCCCGCCCGGTAGAGGCAGAGAGTAGAGAGCAGCCGCGAGGTTCGGCCGTTGCCATCCACGAACGGGTGGATGTGCACGAGTTGGAACTGTGCCGCCCCGCTGACCAGCACCGGATGAATCTCCCCAGCCCGATTGATCCAGGCCACCAGTTCCTTCATGAGAGGTGGGACGTCTGTTGCCGGGGGCGGGGTGTAGATCGCCTTGCCAGTAGCGGAGTTGACCACAAAGTTTTGCACGAGGCGATATTGCCCCGGCGTCGCTTGTCCGCCGCGAACACCGGCGACGAGCCGCTTGTGAATCTCTCGAACGAGTCCTTCCGTAATCGGCGCGCCGCTCTCCAGATATTCCGATACAAACTCGAAAGCCTGCCGGTAGTTCAGAAGCTCCCGCACATCGTCGGGATCGGCCTCCGGCACGATCTCGCCGCGCAAGAGCCGCGTGGCCTGCTCCAGCGTGAGGTGCGTCCCTTCGATGTGCGTGGTGTGGTGGGCTTCCAGAACGAGTGCCCGTTCCCCCATTGCCCGAACCCATTGTTCGGACAACATGGCCGCTTCCAGAAAACCGCGCGCGCGCTCGATCTGCGTCAACCCCTTTGTCATGGAGTGGGTGATTGAAAACTTCGGTTGGAAATGGAGAGGGGGCATAAGTTTTCAGTTTTCAGTGTTCAGTTTTCAGTGTTCAGTTTTCAGTGTTTAGGGAGCGTGTGAGGCCGGTCAGCATTTTGGAAAGTTCCTTGAGTTCCGAGACCAGGGCAGTCATTTGTTCGGTGGGCAGCAGGCCGACTCTCGCGGCGATGTAGCACTGGGTACGGAGTTCAGCGGCGGAGCCTCTGGCTATGCGGAGGAATCTTGCGAAATCCTTTCCCCCGCGTTCAGCCCCTTCGGCAATGTTCGACGCGATGGACACCGCTGCCCGCCGCATCTGATCCCGCAAGGCGAAGTCTTTGCTCGTCCGCAGGGCCTCATAAACCTGTACCGCAAGCTTGCACGCCCGTTTCCAAACTTCAAGCTCTTCAAACGACCGATACGCCATGTCCAAACCTCGAATACTGAAAACTGAACCACTGAAAACTTCAAACTCTCTGCACCGTCTTGAAGTCAGTTTTCAGTGTTTAGGGAGCGTGTGAGGCCGGTCAGCATTTTGGAAAGTTCCTTGAGTTCCGAGACCAGGGCAGTCATTTGTTCGGCGGCCAGCAGGCCGACTCTCGCGGCGATGTAGCACTGGGTACGGAGTTCAGCGGCGGAGCCTCTGGCTATGCGGAGGAATCTTGCGAAATCCTTTCCCCCGCGTTCAGCCCCTTCGGCAATGTTCGACGCGATGGACACCGCTGCCCGCCGCCTTTGATCCCGCAAGGCGAAGTCTTTGCTCGTCCGCAGGGCCTCAAAAACCTGTACCGCAAGCTTGCACACCCGTTTCCAAACTTCAAGCTCTTCAAACGACCGATACGCCATGTCCAAACCTCGCATACTGAAAACTGAACCACTGAAAACTTCAAACTCTCTCCACCGTCTTGAAGTTAGTGATGCCTTTGGTTTTGAAGGTTTGCGGCGTTGGGATTGAGCCGGTCGTTGCCGGCGAAGCCTTCGTTCAGTCTATGAGATGAGGTTTCTTGTCCTCACGCCCTCGCCAGCGACGGGATCACACAACGCCTCACCCGAACTCCCCCCTGCCTTTCCTCCGCGCTCTCCGCGGCTCCGCGTGAAAAAATTCTTGAGAACCCAATCACCTCGCCACGACCCGCCTCCCCCAATTCCTGATCCGACCGCCATTCCTCCCATTTCCCTGTCTCGCTTCGAGACAAGGAAATCTCAGCCCTTCTCGCGGCGGAGCCGCTCCCAGGGCCGCAAAACCTTATGCAGCGGCACCGCCGTGGCATGAGCTCGCGAAGTCGCAATCAACTGCCGGCCCTGCAAATGCGCCAGCGCCGCCTGCACCGCGCTTCGCGACAACCCCGTGGCGCTCGCGATCGCCTGGTGGGACAGCCTCACCGACCAGTTCGATTGCTCCGCCGCCAGGCGGTACAGCCAGAGATAAACAATGAACGAAGACAACCGCCGATCATGCCCGACGAGGTCGGGCAAAAGCGAGTCGAAGAGGTATGCGTCGAGCGTAATCTGTGCCATAGTTCACTATAGTACCAACGCGTATAGTGCCGGCCAGCGCGACCTGAAACAAAATGCGCCGCTTGGCTCCCAAGACTCCTTCTCCCTCCCTCCTTTTGCCGATAGGTTGGGGACAATCCCTGCCCCAATTTCTTACTCTTTAGGAGAAGAACACGCCATGATTCGCAAACTCAAATTCATCAGCATCCCCGTCCGCGATCAAGACCGCGCCCTCGACTTCTACACGACCAAACTGGGATTCACCCTCCTGACCGATCAACCCATGGGTCCCGGCCAGCGCTGGATCGAAGTCCGCGCCCCCAAGGGAGAAACCGGCCTCGCCCTCTTCACCGCCCCCGGCACTGAAGACCGCATCGGCACCTTCACCGGCGTCTCCATGGAGTGTGATGATGTGCAAAAGACCCATGACGAACTCGTCGCCAAAGGGGTCGAATTCGCGAAACCGCCGAAGGTGGAGTCGTGGGGGGTCTCGGCTGTGATGAAGGACTCGGAGGGAAATTTGGTTGTGTTGTCGAGTGGGAGGTGAGGGATTAGGCTGGGTGGATGTTTTCTTACCGTGATCCACCCCCAATCCGCAACCAGTCTAAGCCCATGCCCGGCCAGCGATCTCTGGCTCTTTTCTACTCTCCACTTTCTAATCTCTACTTTCTAGCGGCGGAGCCGCTCGGGAATTTGGTTGTGCTGTCGAGCGGGAGGTAAGGGATTCGTCTGGTTGAATGTCTCCTTACCGTGACCCAAGCCGCGGCCCACGCCCAGCCAGCACCCCCTGACTCTTGTCTACTCTCAACTTTCTCCTCTCTACTTTCTAGCGGCGGAGCCGCTCGGGGGGTGTCGACGGTGATGAAGGACCCCCTGTGCCAACATGACGTGAGACCAAATCGTGGTCTAAAGTAGTGAAGGGCACAGGCAGAAAGCGAGCTGGAAGTGGAACCGATTAAACGGGTTATAGGGCTTGGGGATAGCGAGGTTAAAGAGAAGGCCATTCGTCGACGGTTCGACAAGGAATACAAGATTCGGGTTCTTGAAGAGGTGGATCGTGCGGAAGGAACCCGGAAGGTGGTCGAGATATTAAGACGAGAAGGGATCTATCGTTCCCAACTGGACGACTGGCGCCGCAAGCGGGCCCAAGGGGCATTCGGAGCGGACAAGATACCAGCCAAGGGGTCAAAAAAGCTTGGCCCTGCGAAAGAGATGGAAAAACTTCGCCGCCAGGTAGCAGGTCTTGAGAAAGAGCTGCTTCACGCGCGGACAATTATTGGGATTCAAAAAAAAGTGGCGAGTTTAATGGGGAGACCGTTCAAGAGCGACGGAACTCCCGAAACCAAGTAATCGTAGAGGTCCGGGAAAATCGTGGATTAATTTGTCTTCGCAAAGCCTGCCGTGACCTCGGCGTTTCTCGTGCCAGCTATTACCGGTATGGACGACCAGTCGAGCCGTTCTGCGGACCTCGGCTGCCCAAGCATGTTCCCCGGGCCTTGACCGCACCGGAGCGGGAGGAGGTCCGGGCCATCCTTTACAGCGAGCGATTCGCTGACAGTTCGGTGCGGGAAGTTCACGCCACTCTTCTCGACGAGAGAAGGCACCTGTCGTCGGTGAGGACCATGTATCGGATTCTCGCCAGAGACGGCGCAAGCCGCGAGAGGCGGGACCAACTTCGGCACCCCAGCTATGGAAAGCCGGAATTGCTGGCCACCGGGATCCATCAGGTCTGGTCCTGGGATATCACGATGATTCGTGGCCCAGTGAAAGGGCAGCACTATCGTCTGTATGTCCTTTTGGACATCTTCAGCCGCTATGTGGTCGGTTGGACGTTGGCGGGAAAAGAATCGGGTACCATCGCCCGAATGTTGATTGCCGAGACGGCAAAAAGGGAGGGAGTTCCAGAAGGCCAGCTAACGATTCACAGTGATCGGGGTGCACCAATGGTGTCCCGTGAAGTCAGCCAGATGCTGGCAGACCTGGGAGTGACCAGGTCTCAAAGCAGACCGCAGGTTTCCAATGACAACCCGTATTCGGAAAGCCAGTTCAAGACCCTGAAATATCACTCAACCTTCCCCGATCGCTTCGAGAGCTTTGACGCGGCGCGAACCTTCCTTCGAGGATTCTTCGAGTGGTACAACCAACATCACCATCATGAAGGGCTCCAGATGCTGACCCCGGGAGTGGTTCATTCTGGACGGGCCGATGAGGTCTTAGCTGAACGACGCGAGACGATGCATCGAGCTCATGCGCGCCATCCCGAGCGCTTTGTGAAGGGGATCCCTGCCTTCAAAGCGTTTCCAAAAGAGGTCTGGATCAACAAGCCAACTTTCGATTCAAAGCACCCCTGCAAGTCGGCAAAGAAAACCCTGCCGCAAAACCAACCGCCGTGCAACCAAAAGCATGAATTGGCACCAAAGGGAGCCTCACGGGAAGCTGGGCTCCCTTTGGTGCCAGTTCATGCGACCCTCGCATAAAAGAACAGCCCAGGCATGGACCAGGTCTTGATCAATCGACGCAGTGAACGCCTTCTGTACAAATCAGGAAAATTGGTCTCAAAGATGTTGACACATTCCGGGACTCGGAAGGGAATTTGATTGTGTTGTCGAGTGGGAGGTAGGGATTCGTCTGGATGATTGATTCTTACCGTGATCCAACCCAACCCGCAGCCAGTCTATGCCCGTGCCCGGCCAGCGATCTCTTGCTCTGGTCTACTCACAACTATCTCCTCTCTACTTTCTAGCGGCGGAGCCGCTCGGGAATCTGATCGTGCTGTCGAGTGGGAGGTGACGGATTCGACTGGTTGAACGTCTTCTTGCCGTGATCCAACCACACCCCGGAGCTCTCTGCCAGATGTTACCAACTCTTATCAACTCTCTGCTTTCTAGCGGCGGAGCCGCTGCCTACTCTCTACTTTCAACGCTCTACTTTCTAGCGGCGAAGCCGCTTGGCGGTCATGAAGGATTCGGAAGAGAATTCGATTGTACTGTCGAGCGAGAGGTAGAAGTATCAAACCACGCGACTGTGCTCAGAAATCCGTTCATGGGCGACAAGGAGCGCCATCAAATGGAAGAACCGTCCAAATTGGAACATTCCCATGAAATCATCCGCTACCGTTCGACCACCGACAATGGGACCACTCGCTTTCCGAGGTCTGCATTATCGCTGAACCGAGCGATTTGGAAGTTCCCATACGCGGTGTAATCGACAATCAAGCACTACCAGCAGCCCTACTCTTTCACTTTCTCCGCTATGGCCACAAATTGCTCCAACGCAGCCTGAAGGTCATCAGCAATTTCCTGGGCTAGAATATCCGGCTCAGGAAGATCTTCAGAATCTTCAAGACTTTTGTCTTCGAGCCAAAAAATATCAAGATTTATTTTGTCTCGCTTTAGTATTTCCTCATAGTCGTATTCTCGCCATCTACCGCCTGGATTGCCCTCAGTCCAAGTTGCCCTCCTGAGATATCGTTTCCCAGCAAGATAACATTCAACGAATTCGTTCAAATCTGATCGTTTCAGCGTGTTCGTTTTCTGGGTGAAGTGCATGTTGGTTCGCAGATCGTAAACCCAGAGCGTTTTCGTCCACGAATTTTCTGAAGCCTGCTTGTTGTCGAAGAATAACACGTTGGCTTTCACGCCCTGGGCGTAAAATATTCCAGTGGGCAGCCTCAATAAAGTATGGACATCGCATTGTTTCAACAGATTACGACGAACGGCCTCTCCGGCTCCGCCCTCAAATAGCACATTATCAGGCACGACTACCGCACAGCGGCCATTGACCTTGAGTAACGTCTTGATGTGCTGCACGAAGTTGAGTTGTTTGTTCTTTGTCGTGGTCCAGAAATCCTGCCGCTCGTAGGCCGTGTCGTCCTTCTCCAGGCCCCCCGCCTCATTGACGATGGAGATGCTGCTTTTCCTGCCAAACGGCGGATTCGTCAGCACCACGCTAAATCGCTCACCTGGATCGCTGGCGAGACTGTCCACGCCGGACTTAATCGGACAAGGATCGGCATCGATGCCGTGCAGGTGCAGATTCATGATGCAAAGCCGGGCCGTATTCGGGACCAATTCCCAGCCCTGCACAAACTTCGTCCGCAGGTGCTTCTTTTGATCCTTGTCGAGAGTGCTCCCCTGGTACTTGGCGACGTAATCGTAAGCGGCGAGGAGAAAGCCGCCTGTTCCCGCCGCGGGATCACAAACCGTGTCCTCAGCAGTTGGCTGCACGCAATCAACGATGGCTTTGATGAGTTCACGAGGGGTGAAGTACTGACCGGCTCCTTTCGGACTTTCGGCGGCGCTCTTTGCGAGCAAGCCTTCGTAAATATCTCCTTTCACGTCGGCCTGCATGGACGACCATTTCTCCACGTCGATCAGATCCACAATCAGCCGTCGCAACGTGGCCGGATTTTGGATTTCGGGCCTGGCCTTCTTGAAGACTTCCCCTAGCATCCCTGGCTGCCTACCGAGCTCTTCGAGGACGTGCCGGTAGTGGGCCTCGAGTTCGTCCCCTTCCAGTCTTAGGAGACTCTCCCAATTAAACTTGTTTGGGACAATGGGCGACTTATTGTACGGCGGCTTGGTCTGTTCATCGGCCATCTTAAGAAATAGCAGAAATGTAATTTGCTCGGTGTAAGCCATGTAAGAGAGACCGTCGTCCCTCAGAACATTGGCGAAAGCCCAGGCCTTGTTAACGATTTGTTGCGAATCGTTCGCCATCGCTAAACCGTCCTCAGAAGTAAATGTTCAATTATCTGCAGCCTATGCGCCTGCGCCTTGAGATAAATGCGCGCTGCGGTGCAATATTCACGGTTTTTGCCAATCAATGCAGCGATTTCTCTCAGACGTTCTTTTCGCTCATCACCAGCCGCTGAACCAAGCGGCAGTATCTTTTCGATGCGATCAACAAGGCGCCGAATTGTAATAGCAACTCGCCTTCGCTCTCGCACAATCTTTATATGGTCAAGATGGTATAACTTGATTGACTGATGAGCGCGCTTGTAATCGTCATGATTATGATCCTGACATGCCTCCGTCGGCAAACCCATTTCATTGAAAGATATTAAAAATACGTCGTTAAAATCGCATGGATCCAACAGCACTGGCCTTTCCACATCGATTAAATCAGTTTTGCACATCGCCCTTTCGTTGGGATTCAGTAAAGGAAAGTGATCCTGCTTTCCTCCCTGGGTCTGAACATCGACCCTCCTACTATTGCAAAATGTACAGGAAAATCGATAGTTTTTCCAATCGAATGCCAACCACCAATAACCGCTATGAGTCCCATTGCACTCGGCGACGGCGTTTTTTGGACGAAAGTGATCAATTGGCATGTCAGAACGAGTTTCAAAAGCCTCACAATACCAGCACTTATCGTCTGATAATTTTCGAAAATAGTTCCCAGCTTCGGTCCATACGGCGCCTCTCTCCGTGATTGCTTTCGACCTAACTTTCGCAATTGCCTTTTCAGTATCAATAGAAGACAGCGCCTTAACCTGGCATTCTAAAATACATTCAGAAACCTTTTTATCGACGTGTTTGGTCGCGGCATCAACCGTTGCACTCCAAGTCGCAGGGAGAAGGGCCTCTATCTCATCGCTATCAATATATCGCATTTACCGACCCTCCTTTTCGAGCTCAGCCAATACCTCGTCAACAAGCGCCTTTTGATAATCGATTTCTTCCTTCGTGAAATTATCCTTGCTAAATACAGCGAGTTTTTCCCGCCTAGCAAGTCCTTGAAGGAATGCCATAAAATACGGGTCGGAAAATGTACTAAGCAGGCCAACCCTGTCAAGCTCCTCATCAATGCGCCGTAAATTTTCCTTGTCTAGGCTCGATAGTTCTCCCTTTTTTGTCGCGATCTGTACCTTTTCGTCAATCAAACGAAGAGTCTGCAAATCGAGATCGGAGCGCAGGCCAAACATCTCACTGGAAAGCAAGCCAACGACCCCCATGCCACGGGGATCCTCATCCGGCTGAAAGGCAGAGGTTTGCCTATTTTCGGTAGACCTTCGCAGCACACGGACTTGTTCTTTTTTAAGACCAGAAATGAACAAAGGATCATGCGTTGCCACGATGACCTGACTGCCCTCCTTGTCTTTTCCTTTTAAGATCTCTTCTAGTAAACTTAAATACCTGACGCTCCAAACTGGATTTAAATGTGTGTCTGGTTCATCAAGCAAAAAAAGCGATTCTTTTTCCTTGGTGAATTCTAGCAACCCTAACACGGTTAATAATTGCTGTTCTCCTTCACTCAATTCTCGAAATACCAGCGAACCGCCACAACCTTGAATTTTAACTCGAACTCGAACCTCTACTAACAGCTTAGATAGATATATGCTCTCAAGAACCTTGAAAAACTCCGCCTTAGACGAATAATGCTTGGCAATTGATTGAAGCGCTTTTTGATCACGCACAAATAAGTAAAGGTGATCGGCTTGCTTTGTTTTCGACTGAAAATCTACTACTATCTTTCTGGGAAGGCGCATTGGAGCCAAGGCAACTTCATAGAGGCGCCTTAGAAACGTCATAACTACACCACGAGCGAACCAAAATCGCTTATCTCCTTGCTGCCTAACCTCTTGGGAAGGTTCACTTTTATACCAAGGTGGTTCTCGCAACACAAAAAGTGCAGATTCGAATCCTTCAATACCAAGTAAATTGCGAAGAAACGAATGCGATTCGCTATTGGACTTGCTAAAAAAAGAAAGCAGGACGAAATTAGCGTGCACCGGCCTTGCATAGAATAACCTGCGAAGCGGAGACGACGCCCCCTTTAGCAAATCTCGATAAAAATTCCTCTGATGTTCGTCAAAATGATCTTCCAGCCTATTACTAGGCCCTGAATAATATCCGAACACGTGCCCTGGCCGGTAATTTGCATATTCATAGGTACAAAATTTGGAAAATGAGACAGAATCATCACCGATCTTAATTCGGATACCTTTTGCAGCCGGGATTGTTTCAATATTTTCCTGCTCATGAACCGCATTAATGAACACCTCTTTTTCGTTGCATTCATAACTTAGCCGAAAAGGAAAGGAAGGCAGTCTACCTAAATCCAATTCCTTGAAAATCAGCACGCAGGCCTCGATTAAATTCGACTTGCCAGAACCATTCCATCCAAGCAACACGGTCACCCAGTCGTCAGCGAAGTTTATCTGAAGACGGTTTAAGTTCTTGAAAGCAGAGATATAGAGCGACCGCAGTCTCATTTCGCAACCGGCTTCAGGAATACAGTTGATTCGGTCGGTCGCCGCACCTCGATCGTGCCATTGGTTTCAATTTGATCAAGCTCGGCATAAAAACTGTCAATATCGATGACATTCTCTTGATCATATCCAGCCTGCCTGAATGCATCGTCCGGAGAAATGCCCTCCGGGTAATTAGCGATGACCTCTATGAGTGGCAACTTATCTTTTTTCACTTTCATCCGTACCCCCTTAATTTTCTGTACTTTTGATCTATCATTATTACTTGCATACAATTTATCTTGCCGAAACAATGCCCTTTCTAGCGGGATGCGAACGGGTTCGTCGGCCGAATCTTGTGAGACTAATTTCCCGTCAAAAGCCTGTTTTAGGATGCTTTGTCGCAATCGATTGGCTCGAAGTATGTTTTTTTCAATTGCCTTTTCCGCAACATCTATTTGAGAAACTCTAGTAGCGACCTCAAAAACGATTTGACTTTGCTCCTCGATCGGTGGAAGCGGTACCGCAATCTGTTTGACAATTCCTAGATTTAGATTGGGCTGCATTCCTCCAGCTGCTTGTCGCCGAAGCTGAATATAATGGCTTGCGAGAAACACTTTCACAAATGGCTGGATGATCTTGGCAGAATCGCCGAAGACCAACACTCCGAGTGCTTGATTGACGGTGGCGTCAAGTCGTAACTCCGAGACCATTCCCCTGGTTTTTCCCTCTCCGTACAACGCCAGAATCAACGAGCCCGCCGGGTATAGCCGGAGTGTAGTTTCCTGAAGCGCTAAATCAGTGACGAATTCCGAGGCCACGTCAACATAAGGAAGATTTACTGCACTGCTTAAAATCCAAGGGACTGCACCGCCGGTGTAATACTGAGAATTTCTCCGGCTCGGTGTTGTTCCCGTTCCTACGTCACAGATTTGATCTACACTGGCCCAACACCATCCCCCTGGAAGTGCAGGCAGCCCGGAAGTGTCGGGGGACTTTGGTTCGGCATACCTTTCCCGCCAATTTCGAGGCGCCACTCTCTTTGCATCAGCGAACTTGGCAAGCTCCTCGGCCTCCCACATCTGTCGGGATTCCTTCAGGATCCGTGCCAGAAAAGTCGAGGCGGATTCCTTAGCCGGATGCTTGGCCCGCCACTCTTCCGTGAGCCTGCCTTCGACAGCAGCTTTCAAGACGGCGGCACGGTATCGCTTCAGATTCACCCTGGCTTGCATCAATGTCGCCACGCCGGCATCTAGATCGGAGAACATTTCCTCAATCTTGGCGACGATGCGTGCTTGCTCGCCGACTGGTGGGACAGGTAACAACTGCTCGTTTAACCAACGGGTCGGGACGCGAAGTTGGCCGGCGCTTCCGGTCATACTCCGCTGTGCGTGACGTCGCACCGATGATTGTGAAAAGAAGTAAGCAATCCATTTCGGCAAAGCAAGTTCATTTGCACGAAGAACATGAAACTCGGTCGACCCGAATCCCAATCGGTGCTCAAGGGGCGGAACAATCGCAATTTTGCCGTTCTCCATGCAAGGAGTGATTTTAGCAAAAAGAATGTCGCCCTCTTGAAAGGCGGTGTATCCCTTGTTGACTTCGCCGATTGGTCGAATGGTGGAAACGTTAATGCCCCCGAACTCTTCCAAAACACAAGCCATTGGAACAAAGTGCGCCAATTGTGAGTTGGACGCCTCAATCTTTCCCTTGGACGGATTGACAGAAGCAACGATAGACAGCGGTACAGCTTTCCACGACTTTGGTAGATTTGAACGCGTGCTCACGTCGCCAATCTCATATTGAGTTCATTCAGGATGCCAGTGAGTTGATCACCGAACAGTTCGAAGGCTCGACCCAGCCCTCCGATAGAATTGAACGGTATCTCTTCGAGATCATCTTGCTCGATTGCAAGACTGCCCGCAATGTGGTCCTTGATCGCATCGAGCCATCTCCGCTGATCGACTGTGAAGACGGCCCCGTTCATCTGCTTTTCTGCCATCCATTGCTGGTACCGTGCTTCGACTGTAACTCCGATCGGGGTCAGTAGCGAGTTCGGATCCATGGCATGCCGCACAAGGGCAATCACGTCCACCAATTGGCGCCCCCCTTTACCTGCTACCTTATCGGGTTCAACTACTGAATACGCTTGCCATAACCGCGTTAGCGATTCGGGCCGATTCGGGTCCACGAAGAACGGCGGGTGATTGAGCTTCGCCGCCAATTCCTTGACGTGCCTGAACTGCAGCCCGGCCCGATAGGGAACACTGTACAAGACTTGGAGCGCTTCGATCTCGTTTTTGTTGTCTTCGATGAACTTTCTGAAACTTGTCAGCATAGACCTGGCTTTTTCCAAAGCCTGGGCATCGAATCCCGCCCTAAGAAGTTGATCAGGAGTTTGCTCATCAATGACTTGTTCCAGCGACCGCTTCGCCGCCAGAATCGCATCACGCAGCTTGGGATCGTGAAAGGCTTGCAACGCCATCGCCATCTGCTGTCGTTCGACCTCGAGTACCTGTTCTTCGGTTGGCTCGAGTGGTTCAGCACTGACGTCGTCCGGAATGTTGAACTTTTCCGCCGCTAACTCGGTGTTCGCATCCGGGTCGATGCTCAGGAGCAGCCCGGCACTTAGTTCAGCGAGCGACTTCCCGCCCGACGCCTGCTGAATCGCGGCTTGCTGGATCGGGTCCACTTCTCGGTCGAGCCGGGAGAGCCGTGAAGCCAACGTCGACACCAAGTCATCGCCGACCGCTCCCGCCGCAACAAGGTTGAGAATCCTGTCGAACGGCACAGATGGCTTCCGGTCCAGCGGCTTGGTTGCCGATTTCTCGTCTTCGCAAACGCCCACGGCATCGACAATGACGAAGTGGGTCTTGCTCCTCGCATCGGGCGTAACGCTTTGCAAAACATCGGGATCGACCACCCGGCACCCTCGCCCTTTCATCTGCTCGAAGTAACCAAGCGAGCGGATATTCCGCATGAAGATCAGGCATTCAAGCGCCTTCACATCCGTTCCCGTGGCAATCATGTCCACAGTGACGGCGATGCGTGGGAAATACGAATTGCGGAATTCGGCAAGGAGTTCTTCCGGCTTTTTGCCCGTGCTTTTCGAAGTGATTTTCTGACAGAAGTCGTTGCCCTTGCCGAATTCCTCTCGGATGATGCGCACGATGTCTTCGGCGTGCAAGTCGGTCTTGGCGAAGACGAGCGTTTTCGGAACCTCGGTGCGGCCAGGAAAGATCTCCGGCAGCTTGTCTCTGAATGTGCGGATCACCAGCCGAATCTGATTTTCCGAGACCACGTCTCGGTCGAGCTGGTTCGCCGTATACGTCACGTCGTCATCGAGTTCCCTGTACTTCTTGCCCTTGGTGCGGCGGTCGCGGTGAGGCACGAAGACACCCGGCTCACGAGCAAGCGTAGCCCCGTCTTGCGTGATCTTCGTTTCAATGCGGTACACATCGTAGCCAACATTGACGCCATCAACCACCGCCTGTTCGTGGGCATAATCCTGGACCAGATTACCGCCGAAGAAGCCGATCGTCTGTTGGGTGGGCGTAGCGGTCAGGCCAATGAGGAATGCGTCGAAGTATTCGAGCACTTGCCGCCAGATGTTGTAAATGCTGCGATGGCATTCATCGATCACAATGAAATCAAACGCCTCGATAGGAATCGCGGCATTATAAATGACCGGCTGCGGTTCCTTGAAAAACGAGGTCTCCGTCTCGAACAGTGAGCCTTCCTCGTTCTCTTCCTGGAAGTCTTCCTCCCCCTTGAGCATCGAATAGAGCCGCTGAATTGTCGTTATGCAGACCTTAGAGGCCGGGGCAATCGTGTTATTCTTCAATTGCTGGACCGTGTATTCCTCAGTGAATTTGTAGCCGTTGACCGGACTAACGAACTGCTGGAACTCGTTGAGTGTCTGCTTGCCCAAGTTATTGCGATCCACGAGGAAGAGGATGCGCCGGGCAGCTGCATATTTGATGAGCCGGTAGCAGAAGTTGACGGCAGTGAAGGTCTTGCCGCTACCGGTCGCCATCTGGATGAGAGCGCGAGGGCGGTTGGCGGCGAGAGAAGTTTCAAGGTTGTTGATGCTTTCGATCTGCACGCGCCACAGGTGGCCGGTATTGAGCGGCGGCATTTCTTGCAGGTGCCCCCGCACCTGCTTGTCAAGCCTGACGAGCCGAATCAATTCTTCGGGCCGATGAAAGGTGAAGACGACTCGGCTGCGAGCGTCAGGTTCCATGGCGTTCATGAACCTGGTGACTTCGCCTGTGGTTTCGTAAGCAAAGGGGAGAGGCAAGCGATAATTCGGCAATGTCTTTGGAAGACCGTCGAGGTATTTGCCTGACTGCGTTTCAACGCCAGTTAGCGTATGCCCAATTGGCTTGGCTTCGACGACGCCAATCGCTTTGGCGCCGACATAGAGCATGTAATCGGCATCGCCGGTGGTTAGCGGGAATTCACGAACAGCAACTCCCAGCCCTGCCGAGATGTTCATCTGGCGGTAGTCTTGTACGATCCAGCCAGCTTGTTCAAGCTGCCGGTCGATCTGTTGCCGGGATTTTTGTTCGGGTGTCATGCGCCAAAATGCAGGTTTATCGTGATGCTGTAGAGTTGGCTCGACGAATTAGGTTCAAAGCCGCCTCGCGAAGAGCTAAGGTCATTCTAGGATCAGCGGGTTTTAGATCTATGACTTCCCAAAGGTTCTCATCCTCCATCGCCAACTTCGAGCAGGTTGTCGCCGGTAGCAAATTTCGTATCAAAACTCGTTAACTTAACGAATACTCTTCACGATTTTTATGGTCTTTAGCTCCCAGAGATGCCATAAATTTTTTATTTTGCGCGATCACTGCTGATAATTTTTTAATTGCAGATAAATTATCTTTTATCATATTGTTAATATATGTATCCCAATCTCCGGTCATTATCGGGTCTGTAATCTTCTTTTGGTTATAGAGATGCAACGGCGAAACACCGAGGGCGTTGCAAATCATGATCATCTGCTCAAGAGTTCTAGCAGAAATCACGAAAGGCCTGCTATTATTAAGGTCACCATCATCAATCAATCTACCCCTTTCACCCAACTGACCAATAATAAATGTATTAAAGTACCAATCCATATTTACCAGGGGGATTTCGCCGAGCGTGACGACAATCCCCAAATTTTTTTTGCTTTTGTCAATACCCAGATGACTCAATCTTCCCGATGCGAGATCGTTGGCGGTAGCAAAAATTTGCCCAACGGCTTTCATAATTTTTGTCGTTGACGCGTCTTTCCTAATGGAATTCTCAGTTATCAGCCTGCCCGTGAATGAAACCGATTTGACTTCAATTAACAATATTTCTTCTTCCAGCTCAATAATAAAATCGCAACTTTCCCCGATCGATTGTCTTTCTATTTTCTTATCATTATATATAGATTTATTATTTTTATAACTATCAAAAATACTTTCGACATATCTTTCAAAAGCAGATCCTACCTCATTTCCAAAATTATCTAAATCCTTCATCAACCGATATGGTCCTTCGACCATTTGACGAAAAAGCAGGTCGCTTGGCGGCAGCACCATTTGCTCGTGGAATTCCTCAATACGCCCGATTTTTATCAACGGTCTTTCAAGAAAAGATGACCTTATGCATGCATGCAGATACAATGGAGTGGCGGCCCTAACATCACTAAATAAAACTCCAATTTCATCCGGCGTTCGACTGCAAAGGTCAAAAAATGACTGAACGCTCTCTTTGGCTATCGGATTAGGAAATTCATTGCCACAGCAAAAGTCAAACACACCCTTAGTCTCGAATAAGCCGTAATTCGACTTTCTCGCAATTGCCGTAACAATAAAACATAACTGAACCCACTGAAACGGTGTCAAGTGATACTTGGACAACATTGCCGCCGAAGCCCTTTTTAGCTCCTTAGGGTCGCCAAATAAAGCCGTGGCGCGCCCTATATCATCTGAATTATGAGTGTACTGAACCTCCGCCTGATCGCGATGCATAATCAGGAAAAATTTTACGACGTTTTCATTTACAGAGTCCAATAAAATCGGATCTTGGTAGTCATTAAATATGTTTACTACTTCGGCAATGTGATTTAACGTGACGGGGTCCAACGTGCTTCCTTTTGCAAACGCGCAACAAGCCTCAATTGCCCGAAGTATTCGAAATGGTGGAGATTCGCTCCATTTGGTTTGGTCACTACGGCACTCCCCGAGCCTTTGGCTGATCGCCAAAATAAACTCAGTTGGATTGTGAGCCTTTAGCTTTTCCTCAAGGGAAACGTAAAAATTCCTTACGATTAGATCGTTTCTAAAGCGCCGTTCATTTTCATTATCTATATCAACCAATTTTACAAGTCCATTATATTGATTTTTCTAATAGACCATGCCAAACGCAGACGGCACACCGAGATCTGATGTAACAACGATGAACCTCTCAAGGAATACGAATGCCGTGCGCCCCTAACATTTGCTGCGATCAGTAATCTTTTTGCTAGGGTTGAACGGGCCTCTGTCCAAGTGGTTATTCAGATTCCTGATCTCAGAGATTATTTACCCCTTCCACGCCTTCACCAGCGGATGCTCCGCCCCCGCCAGGCGGCTGATCTCTTCGCCGAAGCCCCGCTTATCGCTCAACCACAACGGCACCCAAACCGGCGCACCTTCCCCGCGAATCCCCGCCCGGAGGTACCGCAGTCCCAGGAAATTGATGGGGCGAATCGTGTCGATGTGGTTCCAAGGGATCGTGCGGTAATCTCCCCACAGGGTGTAGCTGCGCAGCCCTTCCTTGCTCACGTAAACGGCAAACAAGAGCACCGCGCCCCAGAGCAGCAGGGCGACGCCGATCGCGCAGACGGCCGGGGCCAAGGAAAAGGAATTTTAACGCAAAGGCGCAGAGTGACCAAAGGCGCAAAGAACCCCGTGGTCAAACAAGAATTTCAACGCAAAGGTGCAAAGGGACCAATGGCGCAGAGAGGGCGTTTTCGGCGAGTCGCCGCGTGGGGCGGGGACTGCCAAGCCGGGTAACTGCCAAGCCGGGTAATCGGTGCGAAGAATTTAACGCAAAGGTGCAAAGGGACCAAAGGCGCAGAGAGGGCTCTTTTGGTTTGAGTCTCAGCGCGGAAGTGGAGGCATTTCCGTTGGGCAATCGGCTCTAAGAAATTTAACGCAAAGGCGCGGAGATGGCTTCTCTCTTTGAGTCTCTGTTTGGAACCGGGAGTTTTTGGCCCGGGTGGATCGGATCTAAGAACTTCAACGCAAAGGCACAAAGGGGGACCAAAGGCCCAAAGAAGGCCCAAAGGGATGATTTCCTGGCTCCGCTGTCTCGTTCTCCGCGACCTCCGCGTCTCCGCGTGAGAAATGTCTTTTCGGGTTGATCGATGCAGACAACGGGAACGATCTCATCCCGTTCAAGGTCGTAGAACCGGGGGGCTGACGCCGCCCCGCTCGCCTATCTGCGTGCGCGAACGATTTTGACTATTGGGGCAAGGTAGTGATTTGTCTAATTGGTAGGAATTTCTAACGCAAAGGCGCAAAGGGGCCAAGGACGCAGGGAGGGCTGAAAGGAGAAGACATTTAACGCAAAGGTGCAAAGGGACCAATGGCGCAGAGAGGAGGCCCAAAGGGATGATTCCCTGGCTCCGCTGTCTTCTTCTCCGCGAGCTCCGCGTCTCCGCGTGAGAAATGTCTTTTCGGGCTGATCTGAGCTGACCGAAGGGATTGATCCCATGCGGTGAAAGGCTACAGAACCGGGGGGCTGACGCCGCGCCGCTCGCCTTACCGACTGCGTGAACGATTCTGGCTGATCGGGCGAGGCTGGGGGTCGTCTGATGAGATGGGCCCGCGTTGATTGAACGATTCTCATCCACTGCGCCTCTGCAGAACCGGGGGGTTGACGCCGCCCCGCTCACCCCGCATGAAATCAAACCCACCAAAAATGGACCCAGCCCAGGAACATGCTCAGGATCAGGATCATGCTCCAGAGCACCGAAACGACCACGGCCACCGAAATGGCCCGGTGGCGCCAGATCGCCTTGCGCCATCGGTAAACCGGATTGGCGTCGAAGATCCCAACCACCTCCCCCTGCAGGTAAGATTGAATGTCCCTCCCCAGCGCCGCCGCCGTCTGGTACCGGTCCTGTGGCTTGTACTCGATCGCCTTCATGATGATCCCATCCAGCTCGCCTCGGAAGCGGCGGTGGAATCCCGACGAGCGGCAGTTTCGATTGTGGGGAATCTCTCCCAAATACCGCATGCGCGCGAGCGCTTGCGATGGCGAGAGGGGAATATCGACACGAATCGACTGGAGGATCGCTTCGGTTTTTTTCTCGGGGTGGATCCTGGTGTAATGCGGGTTGATTCCGGCAAGGAGCTCATAGAGCAGCACGCCCAGAGCATAAACATCGGATCTTTCATCGACCTGGTCGGGGTCCAGGGTCGCCTGCTCCGGACTCATGTAATCGATCGTTCCGACCACGGATCCTTTATGAGTCAGAGCCTTGGGATCCAGAAGACGAGAGGTAAGCGACTTGGCGAGCCCGAAATCGATCACCTTGGGAATCGCCTGATTCTCGGAGACGCCCACAAGGATATTGCTGGGCTTGATGTCCCGGTGAACGATTCCCTTGTCATGGGCGTGCTGAATGGCGCGGCAAACGGGAAGAAACAGCTCCAGCCGCTGCTTCAGTTCATATTTTTGACCATCGCAAAATTTGGCAATCGACACCCCCGGAAAATACTCCATCGCATAAAAAGGGTGCCCTTTCTCGCTGATCCCCGAGTCGTAAATCCGCGCGATGTTGGGGTGGTCCATGAGAGCCAGCGCCCGCCACTCGGAATCGAAGCGCTCGATGGATGTGTGGCGATCGTTCTTGGCTTTGACGAACTTGATGGCGACGAAGCGCGTGATCGGATGGTTCTGCTTGGCCGAGTAGACCTTGCCCATCCCCCCTTCGCCAATCTGATCGATCAGCGTGTATTTGCCGTTTTCGATTTCGTTCCCGTTCTCCCCACCGCCGGGGCCGGGCGCTTCACTCAATTGCTTCGAGTCTGGGCGAACCGCGTTGACCGGTTCGGTATTTTCCTCGCGCGCCAGCCACAGTTGGATGACGGCATTGCGCAATTGCGGATCGCCCGCTGTCTCGTTTTCAATCAGCTTAACCCGCTGCTTTTCGTCATCCAACAAAAGAATGCGCTGAAAAAGCTCGCGTACACGCGCGCGCTCCGGAGGTTCTTCCATCAATCCAAAATCCTGAGAGAATCAGAAGGGCGATTCTGGCGAAGCTCTGGGCGCCGACCGGCGAAATACCGACGCTTCTCAATTCACGCTACATCGGCCCCCACATCAATTCAAGTTGGCCGATTCCCCGGCGCGGAGGGCGAATCCTACCGCGAAACGCTCGCCCAAAGGGCGACGCCACGCCGCGCATTTTTCCCGAAAAAGGACTTTGACGATCCATTGGGTCAACAAACTCGCCACGCCGACGCGCGCCGCGGGCCTAAAAAACTACGGGTACGTAGATTTTTGATCGGCCCCAAGAAAGATCTTCACACTCCCACGGGTCAGCGCCGCGCGATTCGATACCAGCCCCGCATACCACGGCGAACGGCCCCTTCAACCGGGCCCGTTCCTTAAGGAATATTTAGATAAAAATTCTCATTTTTTGCCAAAAAAGGACACGGTTTGGCTCGGCGAGGCCATCATCGGCGCGCGCGCAAGACCCGACCTGGCCCAGCAATGTTTGGGCAAAGGAAATGAATTGCCAGGCCTCGAATGCCTATACTGGAGTATAAGCCCGATTTTGGGTGCCTACCTCTTCCCGAGATCATTTCCACGGAACCGGCGGACATCAAGCCTTGGGTGGCGTCGCTTGCACCCAGTGCCTTTCCTGCAATTCACCCGGACAAGTGGTGAGCAGAGAATCGCCCGGTCGATCCAACGCCAACTCAGGAAGAATTCTGCCTTCACCGGCGTTTCCGCGATGATCGGCCGCAACGAGGTACCGTCGATGGCCCCTGGCAAGATCAGTGCAAAAGTTCCGATTCCCGAGCCCCACCGTTTGCTCGCCTACGTGGCCGAGCTGGAACTGGAAGTCGACCGCCTGCGCAAGCAGGGCAGTTTCATGCTGCAGGAAGTGCGGGTAGGCCTGCGGCGAATCAAGCTTGCCGCGGGCCGAGCCGAGGGCCCAAACGAAACCGAGGCGGCCATCAAAGATCTGGTGGCCGTTCTGGACGACCTCAACGATCCACCCGGCTATCACCCCGCGCACGATCAGGTCGTCCCGATCGCCATCCGGGCGATGGCCGCGCAAATCTACCGCGCCCAGCGGCGATTGACCGGCAATTCCGCGGTCACGCTCAAACTGGAACTGGAGGTGGACCATGTCGATTGGTTCGCCGGCCGCCTCAGGCACATCCTCGAAAACCTCTTCTCCAACGCGCTACGCTACCACGACCCGGATAAATCGGAGGCCTGGTTGCTTCTTGGGGTGCGTGCCACGAATGAGGCCTATGCGTTCCGCGTCCTGGACAATGGAATCGGCCTCCCCGCCGCAGCGGCCGGCCCGGCGTTTGAACTATTGTCCCGCGCCGCGCCCGTCAGAGAAACAGGCATCGGCGTCGGCCTGCAGGTCGTGCGCATGCTCGTGGAACAAAGCGGGGGTACCCTCACGGCGAGTTCGGAGGAAGGGCGCGGGACCGAGATCGTCCTCACCCTGCCTCGTTATGACCTGACCGACTTCCTGCTTTGATCGAACAGTCCGACGAGGTCACGAACGCGGGATCTAACCCGAAGGCGTTCCCGGTGCCCGCAAGCCACGCGGAGCATGCACCGGAGCCGTTCCCAGGATCGATGGCCGCGCGGCGTCGATTCTCGCAATAACGATGGTTGTGGCTACCGCGGTTTTGAAGAGGCTTGCCTTGCTCGACATACCCGAATCGCTCGAAGTTGACCCTACCGAGTCCATGCCCGTGGGCGCCAGCCACCGAACGCCGGCTCCCCTGGCCATCCAGTTCTTGACGCTCGTCGCGATCGTGGTTCCCTTGCTCGGGGTGATCGCCGCGCCGTTTTTCGTGTGGGCCTGGGGATTTGGCTGGACCGATCTGGGCCTGCTCTTGGGCATGTACCTGCTGACGGCCTTCGGAATCACCGTGGGGTTTCACCGGCTGTTTGTCCATCGTTCTTTCGACACCTACACCTGGATCAAATTCCTCTGGGCCATCCTGGGGTCGATGGCGGTTCAGGGGACCTTGTTCCACTGGGTGGCCATGCATCGCCGCCACCACCAGCACAGCGATCGCCCCGGAGACCCCCATTCGCCTCATCAAGAGGGCGAAAGCCTGCTCGGGTTCCTGCGAGGCCTTTACCATGCCCATGTCGGCTGGTTCTTCCAGGGTGATCCGCCCAACCTTGACCGCTATGTCCCCGACCTCAGCCGCAGCTCGGTACTTTGGGTCGCGAATCGCCTATTTCCGCTCTGGGTCGCGCTTGGTCTTCTGTTGCCGGCGTTGCTCGGCGGTCTGATCACCCTGACCTGGGGCGGTGTTTTGACCGGCTTGATCTGGGGCGGCTTAGTCCGCCTTTTCCTCGTCCATCATGTAACCTGGAGCGTCAATTCCGCCTGTCATCTGTGGGGCTTTCAGCCCTTTGCCAGCAATGATCTGAGCCGGGATAATGTTTTGTTTGGCATTCTGGCGATGGGCGAAGGCTGGCACAACACGCATCACGCCTTCCCCTCGTCGGCACGCCATGGACTAAGCTGGTGGAAACTCGACGTAAGCTACTGGGTCATCCGCACGCTCGCCCTGCTCGGCCTTGCCTGGAACCTGAAATTGCCCTCGGCGGAACTTCAAGCCCGCAAACGCAACATCGGCTGATCGCTCTCGCGACAGAACCGGCGCACTGCCGACGGGTTGTGGCACACCGACGTTGGCGAAGCCCGCGATCGATCTCGCCGTGCGAATCCCAGTCGGACTGGCACGCGGCAGGCAGCCAGGGAAATCTCTTCACGCCAAACCGGACCGAAGGCTCGCGGCCGGATCGACACGGCCTCTTGCCCGCGGCGCCCCATCCCAAGATCTTCTTCCCCCGTTCAGCGCTTTGCCAAAAAGATCGCCCGGCCAGCTCTCGCGGCCTTCGTGGCGCCGGGAGGGTGCAACAGGTTTGGCCCCCTCAAGCGTAGAGCTTTTGAATGGGCGGATTGGCGCTGAGAATGTCCCCCTCTGGCGAGGATTGCACGAAGTAGCTATGCGCGACGATCAAGTTGGACGCATCGGGGCCCGTGAGGACGTTGACTCGGTAACAATGGTCCCAAAGGAGCCGTACGACCACATCGATCAGATGGGGAGGCCGGCCCAATAACGACAAGGTGCGGCTCCTGATGCGACCGCCGACAGAGGGGCGCTCGTGGTTTGCTTCATCACTTTGCAGTTCGCCTTCCGGCGATTCGACCCGATTTTTGCGCATGACCCCATCTCCTGTTCGTGTCTTTCCCTACCGACGAGCCAGTGCTCGCCGTGAATTTGGCTTCGTCGTTTTGGAGAGGGATTGGGTCCCCATCGCGCAACCTCGCGCCCGAGGCTTTCGCTCACTTCAGACGGCTCTAAGTGACATCGGCGGTTGGGTGGACCAACAAAAGCGGCGGTCGAGGCCACCGTTTCCAAACGATTCGGAATTGGGAAGGCGTTGGGAACCGTGACGGATTCGTTCTCTCCCTTCAATCCTATGCATCCTGGCCGAAAAAGATGGCATTTCTCTCGAATTAAAACCGGCATTTGAAGGGGAAGGCGCAAAGGGACCAAGGACGCAAAGAGGGGTGAAGAAAGGGTTTTAACGCAAATTGCGCTAAGGGACCCAAGGCGCAAAGAGGGGTGAAATGAAAAGACATTGAACGCAAAGTGCGCAAAGGGACCAAGGACGCAAAGAGGGCTTTTTCTTCGGGTCGCCGCGTGAAACGGGACGACCAAGCCCGAGATTGCCTTCCAATCGGGCGGTCCCATGAGTGCGTGTAAGTCACCCGAATCATGTGACCGACAAACCCAATCGGAGAGACATCAGCCCCATACTTTCAGAGAAAAGCCGAGGAGTAGGAACCGGTGTTGTGAGGCCGTGCAGGGCCGATCGCAAAGCCTTGTCCAACGTGCAAGGTCAAAAGCAGGATTCGAAGAATCAGACCAACATTCCGCTGGCTCTTCCGTGAGCCAATCGAGGTGGGTCAACCCAATCAAGGTGGGTCAACCCACTCAACCCGCCCAGCGCTTCATCGCTCCGAGCACATCGGCCAGGGGCACCGTGGCGAAGGTGCTTGCATAGTCGGACATCGCGTAGGGAATGACGAGGTTTTCGCCGTGGACCACCGCACCGCAACTGTAGACGACATTGGGCACATAGCCCTCGCGTTCGTTGGCGTCGGGTTCGAGGAGGGGCACTTCTAGCCGGCCGATCAGGCGCGAGGGGTCGGCGAGATCAAGAAGATAAGCACCCATCGAGTACTTGCGCATGGGGCCGACCCCGTGAGACAGCACCAGCCAGCCGGCCTCGGTTTCGATCGGCGATCCGCAATTGCCCAACTGGACGAATTCCCAGGGGTAGGTCGGCTTCGCGATCAGCACCTTGCTGTACCAGAAATGCGGCTGGTCGGAATACATCAGGTAGATGTTCTCGTTGTCTTGCCGGCTCAACATGGCGTATTGCCCGTTGACCATGCGCGGAAAGAGGGCAAAACCCTTGTTCTTCACTTCCGTTCCGTTGAGCGTGCTTGCCTTGAAATGCAGAAAGTCGGCCGTTTCCAGCATCTGCGGCAGCGTGACGCGGCCATCGTAGGCCGTGTAGGTGGCATAGTAGCAAATGCGCCCGTCGCCATGCGTGAAGCGGACAAAGCGGGCATCTTCAATGCCATTGGTTTCGGTGGGCGATGAGGGGAAGATGATCCGTTCCGACACATGCAGCGACGGATGGAAGCGGACTTCGTAATTCGCCTTGGCGAGTACCAGCATGACGCCGGCAACCGGTTCGAACTCGCGCACCCTCGACCGATTGCTCTTGAGCATGTTCGTCAACGTGCGGTCAAGCTCTGCAAAGGTGAAGGTTTCGCCAAGCGCGGCCATCGTCAGCTCGGTTAACGGGCCATTGATGCCCAGTTCGGTAAGCTTGCGGTAAAAAAGGGCTTTTTCAAAGTTGACATTGGGCACCACTTCGGGCGTGGCGACATAGCGGGTCGGTTCGTCGACCTTGATCGTGCTCTCGGCGTCGATCGTGCCGGAGCGGAAACTGATCGACGAGATATGCCCCTCGCCGGTAGCGCGCAAGCTAAGGATGAACCGGCGCGAACCGGCCGGCAGGGCCGATTGATCGGGGTGCCAGACCATCGAGGGATTGAAGAGGGCGGCCGATTCGATCGAGTATTCTTGAGTGAAATAGGCGCCGATGAGCAGGCGGCGCGATTCACCAAGCGGGTGATCGGTGAAGAGGTGTTTGCGAATTTGTTCGAAGCGGCGGCGGAAGAATTCGTCGGTGCGCTGGTGGCGATCGCCAAAATCGCGCATCACGGCCATCAACTGGGCCTCGACCTCGGAATCCGAAAGGGCCATCACGCGGGCGATGATCCGCTCGACGCGGCTATCGTTGGCAAGATCGAACGGCCGAATCACGACGCGCGAGTTGTTCGGCTTGAGGACGATCCCCGTTCGGTGGACTTTCATGGCGGAAGATCTTCAAACCTCAATGGGAAACGGTCACTTGGCCCCAGCACACTACCGCTTCTGGCGGAAGGCCGCCAGTGCGGTTTCGCCTGACTCCACGGCACTACAGCTTCTGGCGGAAAGCCGCCAGCGACGTTTCGCCTTACTTCACGGCACTACAGCTTCTGGCGGAAAGCCGCCAGCGACGATTCGCCTTACTCCACGGCACTACAGCTTCTGGCGGAAAGCCGCCAGCGACGTTTCGCCTGACTTCACGGCACTACAGCTTCTGGCGGAAAGCCGCCAGCGACGTTTCGCCTTACTCCACGGCACTACAGCTTCTGGCGGAAAGCCGCCAGCGACGTTTCGCCTTACTCCACGGCATTACAGCTTCTGGCGGAAAGCCGCCAGCGACGTTTCGAGTTGGCTCATCTCCGCTAGCGCAAGCAAAAAGGAAAGCGTCGACTCGGCCCCCTGATTGCGGTTGATGCGGTCTTCCTGGAGTCCATCGCAACAGCCGCCGGTGGCGGGGTCGTAGAGATCCTGACCGAGGTCGTTGCGCCCAAGAAACCACTCGAAGGCCGAGTGGGCCTCGTCGATCCAGACGGGGTCCTTGGTCGCGCGGTATGCGTCGAGGCAGGCCGAGACCGTGGCGCACGCTTCCACCGGCTGCTGGTCGAAACGCGCCCGTTCTTTCCCCTTACGGTAAAAACCGTTGCTGCCGATCGGCCTGAAATGCTTCTGGGGCGCTCTCTGAACCGTGACCAGCCAGGCGAGCGATTGCAAACCGATTTCGAGCGCGCGGGCGTTGCCGCTTTCGCGACCCGTGACGATCAATGCCTGGGGCAGCCGGGCAATGTCGTAACTCAATATCTCCTCGAACCAGGGCCAGTCGGGCGTGGTGGTCCGGTCGAAGACATCGATCAACTTCGCGGTAAGCAAATCGCGCATCTGCGTGGCGCTACGATCTCCGCCAAAACGGCGCAGGTACTCGCGGATACCGAGCAGGCCAAACGCCCACGTCCGCGGCGAAGTCGTCTCTTGCATCACCGGAAGGGCCGGTTCGAAGAGCATGGCGGCCCAGGCCGGCAGATCGGGCTTGCGTGAACGGCCGACGCAAGTGCCCAGCGCCCAGAGGGCCCGGCCGTGCGAATCTTCCGAACCGGTGACTTCGAGCCAGCGGCGGTCGAAGCCGAGGAAATTGCGAAACCGCCTTGTTTCCGGATTGAAGGCCGCCTGCAAAAACGCGGCGTAAGTCGTCGCGAACCGGTCGACTTTCGCCCGCGCCTGGCCAAGTTCCTCAAGCAGCACGGTAAGCAACAAGGCGCGGGCGTTATCGTCCGTGCAGTAGCCTTCGGCAAAGTTGGGAATGGTGTGCGTGGCGTGCTGAATCATGCCGGTCGCGTCGGTGAGGCGCGAAACGTGGTCGAGTTGCCACTTCGGCAGATCGGCCTGCTGATCGGCCAAACTGCGCACGGCCAGCGGTTTGAACGGTTGATCCTGCCGGCCCAGGCGCGTTTGCTGAAACAACGCCATATACCTCTCGGCCGATCGCTCCCAGATCATGGTCCGTCCAAGGCGATACGCCTGCTCGCACATCGCCCTGCGCCTGGCATCGTCACCGAGCAACCCCGCCACCTCGCGCGCCAGCGCCTTCGAATCGGCGAAGGGCACGATCACGCCCCGGCCCTCGGCGAGCAATTCTTCGGCGTGCCAGTAGGGAGTCGAAACAATGGCCTTGCCGCAACCGAACGAATAAGCCAGGGTTCCTGAAGTGATTTGCGCCGGGCTGAGATAGGGAGTGACATAGATATCCGCAGCGCGGATGAACTCGGTGAGTTCGTTGAGTTCGACAAAACGGTTGTAAAAGATCACATTCTTGCTGATGCCAAGTTCGCGCGCTAGGCGCTCCAGGCTTAAACGGTACCGCTCGCCCTGTTCGCGCACCAGCGCGGGATGGGTTGCCCCGAGCACGATGTAGGCGAAGTTCGGGTACGATTGCAAAATCTCAGGGATCGCCCGGAGCATATGCTCGATCCCCTTGTTCGGCGAAAGCAGACCGAAAGTCAGGGCGACCTCGCGGCCCTCGACGCCGAACTGTTCCTTGTAATCGTTCGGATCGACGAATGGCGTATCGGGAATGCCGTGGGGAATCAGGTCGATCTTGGCAGGCGCGACGCCGTAAATTTCCAATAGGAGGGTGCGAGCGCGTTCGGTCATGATGACGACGCGGGCCGAGATGGCCGCCAGTTCGACGAGCACCCGCCTTTGATCTTCGTTGGGTTCGCGAAGCACCGTGTGAAAAGTGGTGACGACCGGCATCCGCAAATCGCGCAGCATCCCAAGGATATGACTGCCGGCCGGACCGCCGAAAATACCATATTCATGCTGGAGGCAAACGACATCGGTATTCGCGAAGTTCAGGAAGTCGGCCGCCCGCCGATAGCTCTCAAGATCCGGCTCGGCGATTTCAAAGCGGACTTCGGGCGGATAGTCGTACCCCTCGGCGCGGTCGTTAACCGGAACCACGAAACATTCCGCTTCAGGGAAGCGGCCGGCGATCGACGCGTACATATCGTGGGTAAACGTGGCGATACCGCATTTTCGCGGCAGATAATCCCCGACGAAAGCGATTTTGCGGATCTCGGAATTTCGCATACTTAGCAACTCCGAGCAGGGGATAGGAATTTGGCGGAGGCGGTTATGGATACAACCTCGTCATGGGGGGGTGGAAGAGAGGATGCCGCCCTCTTGCGAAGCGTGCACGAAGTGGCTGTTAGCGTCGACCGGATTGGACTCATCGGGATCCGTCAAAACATTGATCCGGTAACAATGGTCCCACAGGGCGCGCACCGCCACTTCGATGAGGTTGGGCGGCCTGCCCAACAACGAGAGGGCGCCGGTTCCGATGCGTCCGCTGACGGAAGGCGGCTCGCGGTTGACTTCATCACTTCGCGGTTCGCCTTCTGGCATTTCGACCCTTGTCTTGCGCATGCCCCTCATCTCCTGTTCGTGTCAGTCAATCTCCACGAGCACATGCCCGCGGATCTTTGGCATCATCACATTGGAGCGGGACTTCAACACCAGCGCGCAAAATCCAGTGCGGGTGATTCCGCTAGCTTTGAAAGATTGCGTAAACCAATGGCTTCGGCACAATCGAAGCTACCGCTTCCAAGGATCTCGAAAGCGGGAAAGCGCTGGAAACCGTGACAGATTCGATCTCTCCCTTCAATCATATGCATCCCGGCCGCGCCGGATGGCATTTCTCTCGAATTGCACATCCTGCACGCAACTGAAGCGAACCCTGTTCCAGCCAAGGCCGGTTTTGCAGCCCAGTGTGACACCTCTTCCCTTGCTCTGCTCCCTATCGCAAGGGAATGTTCAAAAAAGTCGACGAGAAGATTTTTTTTGCTCCTCAGCTCTTGGGAGAAGGCACAGAGCGTTCATGGAGAGCGCGTTTGCTGCAAGACCCTGGCGCGCTTGGATCGGGCAATCAATAACTCAGTGGATCTTTAAAATCCTTTATTAGACAGAGCTCACATTAGAATGGGGCAGAAGCTACTCCGCGGCGGCTCGATCGAAGAGCAGCATCAGGTCGGCGCCGGGAATGTGACCGTGGTTGGTGCGAAAGTCGGTCGTGGTCCAGAGGCCATCATAGTAGCGAATCATGAAAGTCAGGATCACCTGCTCCGAGCCATCGCCGGCGATCTCGCTGGCGTAGGTCAGCTTCGCTTCCGTCGGTCCGAGCATCCTCGACAATTTCAGGTCCGTCTTCACTTTGGGCTGGGCGCCATCGTTGATCCACCACCGATTCAGGACATCCGTTATCTTCCTTTGCAGTTTTTCGAGGCTTGCCTTGGGATCTTGCAACCTCGCTTCCTGAACGGGTCGGCCCAGGGCGACGCTGCCGAGTTCTCCCAGACTCAGGGTGACGATGAACATCCCAATGATCAAGGCGGTCAAACGGCGCGGACTCATGGCTTCTCCCTGGCGGAATGAATCATTACTTATTTGAAAGTTAAATAGCAAGATAAAACGGAAGACTTTAGACGCCGGCGTAAAGGCTCAGACAACAGACTAATCTCTGGCGGCTGATGGAGCAAGCTGATTGTGGATTGGTGGGGCATGCGGATGGGTTCTATTTCCATGCGATTCGCCGGGCGCAGATGTTTCGGTAGACGAGCGGCCTTGGCAAACATGGACGATGCGCAATGGGAGCTATATGCACTCGCATCGGCTTAGTGCCTCTTCTACTGCCACGCCGATCTCTTGCAATGTTGCCCCCGTTGACAACACGATGGCCTTGCTGGCAAGTTCTCCGAATCCGTAATTCATTGCATCAATTCGCAGGGGGATCACCTTCAAAAAGCTGTCGTCGGCTTCCAATTCCAATCCTTTCGCATGCAGGATGAATGTTTGCCACGATTTCACGCCGGCAAGTTTTAGAAGTGGAAACCCGGGGTCCTCCGTCCGAGGTGGATCAGGAACGGCCGCGCGGGAGGCAGCGAGAACTTCAAGGGCGAACTTGCCTTTGGCCGCTGGAATACAATTCGAATCGACCTTGATGTAAGGGCCAATTGTCACCCCTCTGCCGTCCATCGTCCGTGCCCAGGAGTGCAGGTACAGGCTGCTGCCATGTAGAAATATCGCGGCACGTATTATCACGAAACGATCCGTCGTTTTTTCTCAGATTTTACTGCGCCATGACGGGCAATTCTAAGAGCCATCAACTCACCGGCTTGGAATTGCGCGCACGATAAACGACTAATCCCGTTATCGCTGCAACCACGATACTGCCCGTAATTCCGACGGCCGGCGGATACAAACCGAGGCCCACACCCATGCCGCAGGCGCCGCCGGCGATCAGGCCAGGGATGATGATTTTTGCCATGCGAAGCCGATCGGCCGCAGTCATGGGACATCTCGAGGGAAAGTGCCAATATCCCGGAAAATCTCAAGGGAGATGAGGGCCATGCTAAGTGCAGGTTTGCGACTGTCAATCGGAAGGCAATCGATTGGCAGGATCAAACAAATCGCGCCTGGCCAGCATTTCTAGAATCGCTGGCTCAGGCCGCATCGTCTGGGGCAGTTTTCAAATTCCCCAAGTACCAAATCCCTCGGACGAGTCGAGTTTATGGTAGGCCGCCATAAAGGGCTCGCCGCACTTGCCACACAGGATGATCCAGACCTTATTTGGGGATTTGCTTTTCGGATCCGTGCAGAACTTGGTGATCGGCGTCCCACATGCCGGACAATGGCCTTCACCATCGCGCCGATCTTCGATGATCTGTCAGCCGCCCAGCCCTGCCAATGAACGGATAGCTGCCTCATATTCGTCGATGGCTGGAAGGAGGAATGGCAAATCTTTGGCGAAGTGTGCCCGAGCCAGGACGCGCATTTTTTCAAAAAGAGGCAGGCACTCGTTCAGCAACTCCGTACGAACGGAACTGGGTGATACACTCATCGTCTGACCGCGCTCCATGACGCGGCCCATCAATCCGCTGGCGTGAAAGATGTGATCTGCCCCAGGAGATCTCAAGTTCAACATCGCAGCATCCTCCGCCGCTGACTTGATTGCCCGCCTGGCTCGCCAGGCAAGAATGCGTGTCAACACGCCCAGGCAAGAACGCTTGTCCGCACGCATTGCGAACAGGGGCTTGCAACTCTACAATCTCTCTAATCCCTCCTTGCATTCCCCAATGCCCCTCGGGCGTTACTCCATGATGCATCACCGTTTTTTTGAGCGCCGGCATTTCCTGCGGAATAGTCTGCAGATGGGCATGACCGGAGCACTTGGCCTTTCCTACCCTGCCCTCCTGCGGGCCGCCGGCGAGGCCGCTAAGGGAGGATTGGAAGCGGGCTCTGGAAAACCTCAAGCGAAGAATGTGCTTGTCATTTTGGAGCAAGGCGGGCTGTCGCACATCGATACTTGGGATCCCAAGCCGGAGGTCGTGGCCGATCACCGCAGCCCTTACAAGCCCATCGCGACGAGCGTGCCGGGCATGCGCTTCACCGAACTGCTTGCGGAAACGAGCCGTGTCGCGCACAAGCTGACCGTGATCCGCTCGATGCATCACCCCAAGGAAGGCGCCAGCGGCCACCCTGAGGGCACGCGCTACATCCTGAGCGGCAGCCACCCGGCCAGCCTCGTCAAAATGCCGGACATGGGTTCGGTGACTGCCCACCTGTTGCAGAAGTCGCCGAGTGGATTGCCTCCTTATGTCATGGTGCCGGGCAACCACGAGCAGGCCGATCAGACCAGCCCTGGCTTCTTGCCCGTGGGCACGAGCGTGTTCAAAACCGGAGGCCGCGACCTGTCGGCGACCGACTGGAAGGTGGGAGCGATTGAGCCCAGGGCCGACACCCCTTCGTCGCGAATTGGCGATCGCCGCCATCTATTGGACGGACTTGCCGGCACCATCGATCCGTTCTACTCGCAGGCGTTCGACACGTTGACGAGCGCGCAAGTCGCCAGGGCTTTTGACTACCTGGGCGAACCGGAGAAAGTCCGCGAACGCTACGGTAAGGGACACCGGGGCGCCTGCTACCTGGTGGGGCGCAAGCTGATCGAGGCGGGCGTGCGCTTTGTCACAGTCGATGTGCGCTGGCCGCTCACGCCGGAAACGCCGGGCGGCGACAATTTGAACTGGGACCATCACGATCTCATTTACGCGCCCGGTTCGTGCGGCACCATCCGTGACAAGGCGGGCGGCGAGGGGCGCTATGGCATTGGCCACTGGGTGATGATGGGTTCGACCGATCGGGCGTTTGCCGCGCTGATCAGCGATCTGGACGATCGCGGCCTGCTCGCCGATACGCTCGTCTGCTTCGTCACCGAGTTTGGCCGCACGCCAAGGCTCAACAAATTTCAGGGGCGCGATCACTGGCACCATGCCTACTCCATCGCGTTGGCAGGTGCGGGTGTACCGGGCGGCCAGGTGATCGGCGCGACCGATCGCGAGGGAGGCCGCGTGCTCAACGACCCTCATACTCCTGAAGCCTACGCCGCTTCGGTGTATGAGAAACTGGGCATCGACCGCGCGCGGCCCCTCTACACCGCCAACAATCGCCCGGTGTTCCTCAATCAAGATGCGGAGCCGATCGCGGCGCTCTTTTAACGATCGCGAATATAAAAAAGCGTATTTTTTATCTATTAACTCTCGATTTTGAAGTGAACTTGTGCAACGATTTTCTATCCTCTCGAACTGGACCCGTGTTGTTCTCCTACTGCTCGCCTGGTCGGTTACGGCCACCACGGCCTTCAGCCAGGATTCGCAAAATGATTGGCCGCAGTTTCGCGGGCCCAAGGCCGATGGCGTGGCCGATGGGCGTAACTTGCCCATCCAGTGGAACAAGGACAAGAATATCCTCTGGTCGGCTGAATTGCCGGGCTGGGGGAACAGTTCGCCGGTGGTCTATGGCGACCGGGTCTTTGTCACGACCCATGTGAAAAAACCGCAAAAGGCGCTGTTGACCCTTTGCTTCGACAAGAACACGGGCAAGGAGCTATGGCGTCATGACTTTGGTTTTGGCGTCGATCAGAATACCCATGTCAAATCGTCGCTGGCGGTGAATACGCCAAGCGTGACGAGCGATGCTCTGTACGTGGCCTTTGGCAATGCCGACATTGCTCGCTACACGCATGACGGCAAGCTGGTCTGGTTAAAGCGATATATGGAGGAGTTTGGCGATCCCAAGATGGCGTGGGGCTACGCCGTCAGCCCGGTGGTGCTGCCCGACTCCGTGCTCTTCCCCTGGAATCATCACAAGGGCCCTTGCTATCTGATTGGACTCGACAAAAAAGCAGGAAAAATCGAATGGAAGCAGGATCGGCCGATCGGCACCGGCCATGCGACGCCCCTGCTCGTCGAGCATCATGGTCAAAAAGACATCCTCATTCCGGGCCAACATCGCCTCACCGCCTTCGACGCGCAATCCCACAAGCAGCTCTGGGTCTATGGCGAGGGCGAAGGCATGTACAACGGCGAGGTGATTTCCAGCCCGGTTTATGCCGACGGCGTCGTCTACTTGCAGTTGTTTCGCGAAACGAGCATCCAGGCAATCCGGCTTATGGGCGATGGTCAGCCACCCCAACCTCTGTGGAAGAGCAAGAAACCAGGACCGGTCGAGTCATCGGTGATCTATTACCGGGGACTGGTCTATGCGCTCATGGACAATGGCGTGATCGTTTGCCTCGACGGCAAAACCGGCGAGGAGCTTTATCGAGAACGGCTGGCGGGCCCGAGCAATTCCTCGCCCGTGGCGAGCGATGGCCACATCTACTTGAGCGACAACGACGGCAAGACCTATGTCCTGGAAGCGGGACGAAAGTTCAAACGTCTGGCGACCAATGACCTGGGCGAGCGCATCTCGGCATCGCCCGCGATCACGGGCAATCGGCTGATCTATCGCACCGATTCTCACCTCTATTGCATTGGGGAGAAGTGAGCGCGCCGATCGGGCCTTCGCGCGCATCAACTCTCTCCTGATTGGACGTCCGGCTCATAAGACAACTGCGGGTCTTCCAGATCGATACCAAGGGGCTGTCGCCATGTTGAATCGCAGGAATCTACTCGCCGCATCGGCTTCAGGCCTGGCCTTGCTGGGTGCGGGATCCAGCGGGCAGGCGGCCAATCGCATCGCGCCAAAGGCTGCACGGCCATTCCGTATCGGTGTCTCGACCTACTCGTTCTGGCACTTCAAGGGAAAGCCGGTGCCGATTCTCGAGTGCATCGATCAAGCTGCTGAGTTTGGTTTCGATGGGGTCGAGATCTTGCACGTGCACATGGAGAAGGATGCGGAGGCGCAGGGCAAGAGAGTCGACGGCGCGCTTTTGGGTCAGATCAAGCAGCGGGCCTTTTCGCTGGGACTGGCGCTGATGGGTTTTTCCACGCACCAGGGCTTTGTGTCGCCCGATGCCGAAGTGCGCAAAAAGAACATCGAGCACACCGCCAAGTGCCTGCAACTGGCGCACGAACTCGGTATTCCCACCATTCGTGTCAACACCGGCCGCTGGGGCACGATCAAGAGCTTTGACGAACTGATGGCCAACAAGGGCCGAGAGCCAATTCCCGAAGGCCGCACGCTGGATGAAGGCTTTGCCTGGGTCAATGACTCGTTTGAAAAACTGCTTCCCACGGCGGAAAAGCTGGGCGTGGTCATGGGCCTGGAAAACCACTGGGGCCTGGGCCGCGAAGCAACCGGTGTGCTGCGCGTGATCAACGCCGTGAAATCCCCGTGGCTGCGAGCGACGCTCGACACCGGCAATTTCCTGGAAGACGCCCCCGCCCAGATGAAGGCGATGGCCCCCGTCACCGCGCTGGTTCAGGCCAAAACCTACCATGGCGGCGGCGAATGGTACACCCTGGAAACCGACCACGCCGAAGTCGCGTCCATTCTGCGCGATGCAGGTTACAAGGGATGGATTTCGCTCGAAATGGAAGGCAAGGAAGATCCGAAAACGGCCGTGCCGAAAAGTCTGGCGCTGTTGCGCAAGGCGTATGGTTGAGACCGGCAAGGATCAAAAGAAGTGCGGTCAACGGCTCTGCAACTAGGCGCGTCGGTCACGAAGGGATCGCGGACGCGGCAGAGAATTCACCAGTCCCAGTTTGCTTGAGAGCGCCGTGCTTGCCGGATCGATGAATCGCAATAGTTCGTGCTTCCATTCCTTGGCATAGTCGATGCCGATTCGCGGCGTGGCGATCAATTGCGGCCGGTCTTCCGGATCGTCAAGCAGGTGCAAGTCGTCGCCCGTCATCAGGACGCCATTATCCGCACGGGTGATCTGAAGCCCGCGCGCCAACTTACCCGGCCCCGCCAAATCGACCGCCCAGCCATCGAGCGGTTCCGCCGCCCGAATGAGCACGGCATGGGGATCATCAACCTGAGCGGCAACAATATTGAGCATGTCGTACATGCCATAAATCAAATAAACATAGGCCCGGCCTGCTTCGCCGAACATGATCTCCGTTCGATTCGTCCGGCCCTTCGACGCATGACACGCAAGATCATGCGCGCCGACATAGGCTTCTGTTTCGACGATCCGCGCACGAAACACTTCTTTGCGAACGCGCCGAACCAGAATCTTGCCGATGAGCGCCTGCGCCAACTCCATGGCGGGGATGGCGAAAAACGGCTGTTCCAATCGGATCAAGAAGCCACCTCGGCGTTGGTCTGGGCGTGCGAAAGAAATACGAAGGCATTTTAACGCAAAGGCGCAAAGTGAGAAGAAAGGACGCAAAGGGGCTTTTGGAAGGAGACGCTGACTGAACGTGCGGATTACCGACGCGGGGGAGATCGTGGCGGATATTGAGGTTGCCGTTTGGTGTGTCGGTCTACTTGGGACCACTGGCCGAGCAATCCGTCTCGCTCGGCACTCTGTTGGGCCAGTCCGCGAAGCCTGTCATGAAGTAAGGTCCACAATCCGAGCGCCCCTGCACAACGGGTACGAGGCCATGAAATCGGCGACAAGAGATTTCATGATCGAATTCGTATCGCCGTAAACGTAAAGAGCTGTCTCGGTAGGCCCCTGCCAGTGCGCCTCGATTTCTCCGTGCCCTGCCAGACATCGATTGATTTCGCTGAAAACAAAATTACTGTCCGTCGTTTTGTAGACTTCGTCGGGTAGGTTCACGCCATCAAGGTAGATGGCAAAGCCCTCCCGAACTCCAAAGGGAATCACTCGTTCGTCTGCTTGGTCGAAAATGCGGAGCTTGGACCCCTTTGGTGCACCGCGTTGTTCGAGGAACTGAATAACAAACGGGATGCTATTCTCGGGCGAATGAAGAAACATATGTACGTCGATGTAGTCAATTTCGCCTTTCTCGGTCAGCATGCTGCCGCCACCGTCGATCTCTCCATAATGATGCTGCCTGAGCTCTTCGTCGAGCGGGTCTTCGTATCGCTCACCTCGATCGATCGGACCGATTTTGTGATTGAACTCGGCGGTAACCTCGATCCTTTCCTCTGAGCTAGGTTTCGAAGGAGTGGGACGGCGTCCGATCAATCTGCTCAAAAAAGAAAAAATACTCATCGTGATGATCCGTCGCATGACATGAAATTTCGAAGACCGAACGACCAACTTCCCGGCGGGGAATCAGTTGACATCGAAGGTCTAGAGACCTGTATGCCCGGTCGGTCAGGTGCACCACCTAGTTTGACGTGCCTTGCTACCTGACCCGATCACGCACCGCTTGCCATTGCTCCCAGAGCCGTTCCGGGTCGAGTCGGGGGATCGGCATCTGGGAGTCCAATGAAGCATAGAACCGCTCAGCCTTCGAGAGCGACATGGCCGTGCACTCCGCCCCGTCACGCACCTCCAACACCTCAGGCTCGGTGAGCGGCGATCCCTTTTGCCGCTCGCGGGCAGCCAGCAACATGGCCAACGGGTTAAGGAATACGGGGACTTTGGGTTCGGGAATGCCCGCCCGCTTGCGAACGCTGGCAAAGTTGGCAAAGATGTTTTCGACCACTGCACGGGTGTCGGCAAAATTGAAATAGGCCCGGCCGACACCGATCAATTCATGGTGGCCGGGATGGTGCGCCTTGCTACGAGCCGCGGCCTTGGCTTCCGCGATCAACCCGCGGGTCCACTTGGCGGCCGCCCCGACCTTCTCTGTCAGGCACTGCAACACGACCGCTTCCGCTTCCGCCGAGGCCAGGCCTGCCGCCTTGGCGGTCTCCAGCGAGAAACCGTACAAGAGCATGCCGAGGACGGAGACACTGATTTCATCTCCCACCCAGCGCCAATCGCAGAGGACGGCGTCGGTCAGTTCAACGAGACGGTCTGACCATTCCTTACGATTCATCATGGATGATCTCTGAAGATGTTGTCCGTGAGTTTGACAACGCAAATTCTAGGAAGTATCGGCTCGATCCCAGCTCGGCAAACGAGGTCGATCAAACGAGGTCAATTCATGGGCCGCGACCAGGTTTTCTCCCGGGTACTACTGCCCGAAATGAACATTTTGATTCATTCTTCAAATCTTGATAGAACTACAACACGATCCGTGAAACCAAAAAACCAAAGATACAGGTAGCTGCCTCCATGTCCGGAGAGTCGAGCTCGATGCCGACCGTAATCCACGTGAACGAGAAAGGGCGCGATCGTGCGGGTCTTGCAATAATAGTACGGGCCGGCAGCATGGTTCTTCCCGTCGGAAATATCAGTGAAACCGGGCGCATCATACAAATCGCCGACGACAACGCTTCGAACCTGCGGTGAGCCGACTCGATCGGTGAGAAACCAGAGGCCAGCGTAAAGTGCGGGTGCGGCCGCGAGAATCAGCAATCGCTTCTTTGTGAAATGCCGTCGCCATTTCATGAAACCCTCCGGCGGTCCAAAGACCGAGCTCTCAAGCCTGTTTTGTCGTGGACCCATGGACCGTTCCGCCGTAATGCCGGTCAGCCTTTCGGGGCACGTAGACTTCTCTCGTCGGCAAATCGGCACAAGGCATCGTAAATCGCTTGATTTTGAAGATAGATTTGATTTTGGACATCTTGAACCTTTTCGTCCAAATCATCCATTGCCTTGTACACCTCCTCCTCCGGAAGGCTAAAATCATAGAGACTCAAATACTGATCTGTTTCGGGAAGCGGATTGCCATTCAGGATGATTGTCTGTGCCTCCTCAAGAAGCCTGAGCACATCGGGCAGCCCCAAAACGGCAAGAGCGACATGCGCATCGCGAATCACGTCGCACTCGTTATTTTCGAAGTAGCCGACGAGCCCGCTACGAGGCACCGAGCCCCGGAAGGTGTTGGCACAGTAGAAGATTCGCTCGTCTCTTGATAAATCTGCGGGCGTCGAATGATACTTTTTGTTAACAAGAGCGGTCCAGTAATCGGTGAATTCTTTGTCGTTCATAGTTTTTCCATAGACTCGGCCAAGCTCATCTACGTTTGCGCAAAGCGTGGCCAGGGCCGCATCGGTGATACCATCTGTTGCAAGGTGCGCTGCGCCGGCATCAGTCAGGTGCAGCGCTTGGTTCGGCGTGCGTTTAAGCACTACTGTGAGACGCCTAGCGGCTACTTGCCAGGATCTGCCCTGAGCGCAGCCTTGTATTTGGCCAGTCGCTCGACGAATTCTGAGTCCTTACCCTCTTCCGATTCCGCCGACAGTTTCACCGCTCGCTCCTGGACCTCGACCGCTTCCTTAATCGAGCCGGCCGCGAATAGACTGGCCGCGCGGGTGTCGGCGACACTGGCGTCCTTCTGGCCGGATAGCTCATCCGCTCTGGCCGAGGCGGATACCGCCAGACTCAAAAGCCCGGGCGCGACCGTTGTTTTTGCCTGCGTGATCGCCTGAGCGACGCGATGGAGTTGATCGGCATCGCCACGATATTGCCCGCTTATGAGTTTCTGACCCAAAGCCAGCGCCCGATTCGCGTCATCGCCGGGGACATCGAGTCGAAAACGAAACAGCGTCAGACCCAGCTCGGGAAATAAGGCCTCATTCTGCGCCAGCGCGGTTTCGAGAAAATTGACCCCGGCTGCATGTGACTTCTTCGTCGCTGCGCTAAAGTCCTTGCGGAGTTTTTTGACAAGACGGTTGTGATTGAGCTGAAGTCGATAGGCAGTGGCCGCGGCCTCGATGTCCCAAGACTTGGCGACAATCTGCTCAAGCGGAAGATCCATGTGCATTGGGTGACCGATCCAGGCGATCCGCCCGGATCCATCGATGATGAAAGTCGTCGGGATGCCACTCTGCTCTGCTTTGGCGAGCCAGTTCTTGGCCATGAACCCTTCCTTCACGGGCTTGCCCTCGGGAACATCGTCCAGTGCCACGCGGTAGGGCATCTTCTGCGCCGAAAAACGCACCAACTGCGGCTGATGTTCAAAGACATCGACGCCAACGAACACCACGGCCGGGTATTTCGCTTGCTGCGCCGCGACATGCGGCACCGCGTCCATGCAAGGCCCGCACCAGGTCGCCCAGAACTCGAGCACGTACACGGCGCCGGGCTGGAATGCCGTGATCGCGTCGCCTTTGACGAACGACTTGAGCCCCAGCTTCGGGGCCAAATCGCCGACGCACAGACCGTCGTCGGAAAACGCCCGTGACGCCCCAGGCAAACCAAGTGCTAGGGCAATGAGGCCGAGACTGGCCAACCGTTTCGCGCACATGACGCCGCCTCTGTCTTCCCAGCCGTGCAAAAAGTCGCACCGGCCAAGACCAGCGCAAAGAGGTTGCCCATCACAGAGAACCTAGCAGTTCACCCGGCCCGGTGCAGGGCATCGTTCGACGTCTTCGTCTCAGGCGAACCCCGACTTTGGCAATAGCCTTACCGTGTTGGACTCATTTCGGGCACCATCGTTCAGTACCCATGCAGGCCTCCAGCGACACCCACTCAGAACCTCAAGATTTCCGATTCCCGCTCGTTAGTGTGCAACCAGTAGGTAGGAACCGTCTCGATTTGAACGATTCGTCCTTTCTTTCCTTCCTTCTCCCAAGTAATGCGGAAAGTGGACCACTGATCGCCTGTGCGAAAGTCGTACTCCCAGTCTTCCGACCAGCGGTAGGCCTTTCCTACCTCACGCGACCGCTTCCTGACATGATCAGGCGAGCCGAGTAGTTGCAGTACTTCTTTAGCGGCCATGTTCTGCCTGACTTGGTCCGCTCGGGCTTGTCTGTCAGCAATTTTCTCCGGCATTGGGAAACGTTTTTTTTTCACTTAAGCGGAAGTGATAGGCTGCAAAGCCTAGTGGCTCCTGTCCCAGCAGCCGCAGCGAGTGATGAAGAATCGGACGGAAATGCTGAGCTTCCAGCCACCAATCGCCTCCCATCGCAATCGAATCTGTTGAATAGCTTGGACAATCGATTTCTTCCAGACGACGAAGCATGGGAATGCAATGCGCAGCACGATGAGCACCGGCAATTAGGATTGCCGATGTCGCTTGCGTCAGTTTCTCCAAAAGTGGATGCGGTTCCGCGGTCACTCTTCTGCGTCGGGTCAACAACCGTTGGATCTCCGTAGTTTGGGTGGCCAGTTCCGAGAGCAGATGATAACCCCAAAGCGTTTCTGCCTCCTGCATGGCCGCGCTGAGGACGGAATTGCACTGTTCCGCCTCGCCGAGAAGCGCGGCGTTCGTCAAATCGAGCACCAAGCGGTCGCCCCAGGATGTTCGCCAAACAAAATAGATTCGCTCGTTTGTGTGAAGGAAGTATCGTCGCGAGTGCGAAGACCAGAATTCCCCTGCCGTAGTAGACTGGAGGTGCTTAGCAGCCCAGACCGGGACGTTTTTCCGCCCCGATTTCGGTTCAGTTGGTTTGTCTGAGTCTTCTTCTTCCGGCCCGCATATCTTCACTCGAATGATCTCTTGGCCGTCCAGTGAGACGACAATCAGTTCAGGTGTAGACCCATGCGTCCTGATCACCGACCAGCCTTCATCCGAAACGACAAGTTCGTGGGGCGAGTCTTCACCGCGTTCCTGCCACCGTTCCCAGATAACATGGTCCGTTTCCTCGCCGAATTCCGCTGAAATGAGCGAGGTATTGGTCGCGGCCAATAGCCGATATCGAAAGCATCGCTGATGCTCGCGGTACTTGAACGGGAATTCGTCTTCCGAGGGAGCCCTTCCATCTTGGTGGTTAATGGTTCCGTTGTGCGGAGAACGAGCTTCCAGGATGAAACTGCCGTTTGGGGATACGGCCTCGCAGTCAGGGTAGAAGATGGAAGTCATGACGAATCTCGTGTATCAGCGACGTCTCTGCCTGCCGGCAAGGATCCATTTTCTCGGGCGGATTAGCCCAGTCCACCCAAGTACCTACCCAGATGCGTGGTCCGATTACGTTAAAAATCAGCAGCTATTTAGGCGCAAAGCTGGGTGCGGTGCTTTCCCTACCCGAACGTGATTGGCCGCTTGTGCTCTCGCGCAACGGCGCACAGCTCCAAGATGGCCTCGAACAAGTTCTCGCCGTCGACATTGTGGAAGCAGTCATAAAGCGACTTGGCATCTTCGCGGTATTCTGCCGTGTGCTCGAATGCGTCTCGCGGCTCTTCCGGTGGAAGTTTTTTCAACGCGGCCCCAATCGTTAGCCTCAGGCAACCCCCAAACGCTGCACACTTTGCAGTGCTCGTAGGCTATGAACTGGTTAAGTGGCGGGTCAGGTATTGCGGTATGTCAGCCCAGGGGGCGACAAGGTTCTCCGCCGGCTTAACCGCCCTCCGGGGGCGGAAGAGCCGACTCAAGTTGGTCAATCAGTTCACCGATCCGTCCGTCGTCTTGCTCGTCCCGGACCGCTTGCTCGGCCAGCCCGGCCGCCTTCCCGACGGCGGGGAACCCAAGCATCCCGGCGGTCCCCTTGATCCTGTGGGAAAGGGTAGTCACCAGCTCCCGGTCACCAGCGGCCAGGGCCGTCCGGATCGCCGCCACCTGCACCGGTAGGTCCATCGCGTAATGACGAGCGAGGTCTGCCAACTCTTCATCCGCCTGGAACGACTCGCCCCCGCACCGCTGGTCCGATTCCTTGGCCGGCGGGCGGCCCTCCGGCAGGTGTCGGGCCAAGGATGCGAAGAGGGATTGCGCCGCGATCGGTTTCGTTAGGTAGTCGGTCAAGCCAGCTTTCATGAACCGCGATCGGTCGCCGCTCATGGCGTGAGCGGTAAGCGCGATGATTGGGCCGACATAGCCTGCCTTACGTAGCTGCATGGTCGCCCCCACCCCGTCGAGCACGGGCATCTGCATGTCCATGAGGATCAGGTCGAATGTACCGCCCAGGGCTTTCTTGACGGCCTCTCGACCGTTCGCCGCGAACTCCACATCCAGCCCTGCCCGCCCCAGGTAATACGCCAAAACTCTCTCGATATCCTTGCTATCCTCGGCAACGAGGACCCTTCCCGTCAGTGCGGGCGGAGCGGCCTGGACGGTCGACTCGCCGGGTTCGGCCTCGGAAACGGCATCCACGAGGCATTCGCCTTCCACCCAGTCGTCCTCGGTTAGCCCCTTAAGGGGCAGGACGAGCCGAAAGCGACTTCCTTGTCCCGGTTCGCTCTGGACTTGTATGCTGCCGCCGAGAGCTTCGGCCAGCCGCTTCGAAATACTCAACCCCAACCCGGTCCCGCCATACTTTCGCGTCGAGGAACTATCCGCCTGCTCGAAAGGGCGAAACAGCCGACCAAGCTGCTCGGCGGTCATGCCGATGCCCTGATCGCGGACCTCGTACCAGAGCGTGCCCGTGGAGCAATCTGCCCCCATCCGGACCGATACCCTTTGCCCTGGTTCGGAAAACTTGACTGCGTTGCTCAGGAAGTTGACCAGAATTTGGCGGACACGGGCAGGGTCGGTGTTGCAGACCCGGGGCAGCCGGCCCTCGGCCCGGACATCGAGTTCGACCCCCTTCTCGTCGGCCGAGACGCGCAGGGCCGACAGCACATTGAGCAAGAGAGGCCATGGCGCGCAAGACTGCACGAAGATGTCGAGCTTGCCGGCCTCGATCTTCGAGATGTCGAGAATGTCGTTGATCAGTTGTAGCAGGTGAGTGCCGTTTCGCCGGATAGCGAGCACCGCGGCCTCGCGGTCTTCGGCCGTTAGCCGCTGATCGAAGAGGACCTCGGCATACCCGATGATTGCCGTCATCGGGGTCCGCACCTCGTGGCTCATGTTTGCAAGGAAATCGCTTTTCGCCTGGGTGGCCGCGGTGGCCCGCTCGATCGCCTGTTTGAGGTCCGCTTCCGCGCGCTTGCGCTGGGAGACATCCCGGATGATGCCCGTAAAGCGTCGATCGGTCCCGCCCCGCAGCTCGCTCACGGTCAATTCGATCGGGAAAAGTGTCCCGTCTTTACGCCGCCCGTTGGCCTCCCTCGTGTTGCCGATCACCCTGCTCGGCCCGCCCTGCAGGTAGGCCGCAAGGTACGAATCGTGCCTGGATCGATCGTATTCGTCCATCAACACGCTGACGTTGTTCCCGATGATCTCAGGACCCGTGTATCCGAACATACGCTCGGCGGCGGGATTAAACGCCTCGATCACTCCGCGTTGGTCGATCAAGATGATGCTGTCGGCCGCCGATTCGACAATCGCCCGGATCCGGGCGTCCCGGTCCCGCAAGCGCTCCTCGGCTTGCTTGCGTTCGATGTATTGGCCGATCCGTGCCCCGAGGTCGAGCATGGAGAGGATCACCTCGGGGTCGGACTCCCGGACACGGAGGCTGAATAACTCAAGCACTCCCCGGACTTCGCCATCGACGACGATGGGCAAGGCGAACGCGCTACGGAGGCCGCATCGGCCGGCTTCCTCAGGCACGCTCAAGCCGGCCGGGGTCGTGAGGTCGGGAATCCATATCGGCTGACGGTTCTCCCAGACGTGGCCAGGTAGCCCGACGCCGAGGGGAAACAGACGCGTCGATTTCTGCGCAACGAAGTCGGCGGCCTCGTCCGCGCCGGCCCACCCGTCGAGAAGGCGGAGGACGGACTTGGCATCATCGACGAAGAATAGATTGCCGGCGTCCCACCCCAGCAGCCGGCCGATCGCGTCGAGGCTCCGGGCAACGGCCATCTGGACGGTCCCCGATTCGGCCAGCGCCCGAGTGACGGCATTGTCGACCGCCAGCCGCTGTTCGGCCGCGCGCCTTGCCGTAATGTCGGTGGCGATCCCCAAGAATCCGGTGCAGATCCCATCAGCGTCCCGAACCTCGGTCACCACCAAGTGGACCACGCGGCGGGCGCCCCCCTTGCAGACATAGGTCCATTCCCGGGCGTCGTAGGTGGCCGTCCTGGCGCGGGCGATGAACACCTCGAACCCACTGACCTCGCGGCCGAGTTCCCGCGACAACTCCCGGCCCCGTCGTTCGACCTCTTCCGCCAGGTGGAACACTTCGGGAGTGGCCCTGCCGACCATCTCATCTGCAGAGTACCCCAGGAGGAGTTCCGCCCCCGCATTGAACACGCGGATGACGCCGACCGGGTCCGTGGCGATGATTGAGACCTGGGTGGCGGAATCCAGGATTAGCTGGAGGCGCGAGGACACCTCGGCGAGTTCCCGGGTCCGATGGAAAACCCTTTCCTCCAAACCCTCCTGGGCGCGCCTAAGAGCCTGATTGGCCTCGTACAACTCCCGACTCTTCACTTCCAGAATGCGCTCGGCCTCTTTCCGGGCCGCCCGTTCCCGTTCAAGCCGCCTGACCCAGGTCACGTCCGCGTCGATCATGCTCCGGCCCTCGGGGCGAACCGGAGCCGGAACAAGACCGCCACCCCCTCGGCCGCCGCCACCTGCTCCCTTTTGAGTTGGACCTCTTCCCCGAAATGCTCGGCACAACCGGCGATCAACCCCTCGGCGAAATCCGCGAGCGGCCGTGTGGAGCGGTAGACCATTTCGAGTGCTCCCCGCTCGATCGCCGTGCAACTGAAAGACGGTAATTCGGCGTCGGGGTAGAGCTTGAGAACCTCGGCGTGAATGTACCCGTCGATGTCCATCAAAAAGTCTCGGACCGTTTGGTACCGCTCGACCAAACCCGGGTAGGAGCGGTAAAGTGCGGGGAACATTTCTCGCCCGAAAGCGCGAAGAAGATCAGGGACCCCGACTCCGACCAGGCCGCTCAACGCCGACACCATTCTGGCGAGTTCGGCGAAGTCGTAAGTTCCGACCGCGGTGTACGCCCCCGCGGACGCCCCCGCCGCCGACGCGATGACCTGATCGGCCACATCCAGCCCGAATCTCCGCTCGACCATCTCCAGGAATTCGGTGAAGACAACCCCCTTCATGCCCAGGCCTCGTCGTGAAAAAATTAAGTGGCATCGCTTTGAAGTGCTTGGCGGGAATCATCCATCGCCGTTCAGCGCCACATGCAGGTGAGAGCGGCACCATTCGCGGCCCGACAACCCATCATTAGAATATCATTAATTCTTAATGCCGCCAACTTTCCGCCGTACCGAGATCGCGCCAGGTAGGAAAGAGGAGCAACTCCGTCTGAATTGGCAAAAGCCTAGATTCGGACGAGGTGGGCTATGGCACCTGATCAGGCATTTTGAACCGGCGTCCGCCCGCCGATTCGCCACATGGCAACCACCAAGGTCAGGAGACCAAACAGCACGACCAGCGTATCGGGAACAACCTCAAATAGCGGTCCGATCCCGGTCGACGGATTGCGGTCCACCTCCGGCCGCAGCATGCGTGACACGACCGCGATCACCATACAGCAACAGGCCATCGGCCCGCCGGAGAGTCTCAGCACTTCAGAGCGCCTTGTCGCCACCCCCGCCAATGCCCCGATGGCGATCGACGCGGGAAGTCCGAACGTGGCGATGAAATCCACCCACTGCCAGCGCGCATCGCCCTTGAGCAACCGAGGCTCCCAAATGGGGATGATGAAGATCCCACACGTCAAGAATAAAAGGATACATCCAATCGCAGCGCCCGCGAGCAAACGGCTTACCCATTCACGTAGCGACCACACGCGGCCAGACATCGCACCTCCAGACCTGCCGTGCACCGCAAGGCTCAAGCTCACCAGCCTTGGCAAGCTAAATTTCCGCGAGCCTTGCCAAGTCGAAAACGGTCGCCGTGGTCTAATCACCTGTTCTGTCAGGCACCACTAAACGGTCTTTCCAATAGATCCGCCACCGTACCATAAATATCCGCATTATCGCTGATGACGAGTGCGTCTTGCCTGAGCGGAACTGGTAACTGGCGAATTCCTTTCAGAAATTGGTCCAATTTTTCACCTGGAACCGCAAGCGTTTCGGGGCGGCAATACACGACCACCAATTGATTCGCACCAAGTGAGGCAACTCGCCCACGCAAGAAACCAAGATAGTCGGGCTCGTCATCCACAATCGCCTCATGCCCTCGCGGCACGTTGTCCCGGTGCGACCGTTTCGCATCATGCAATCGCCCGTCCGGATGGATCCAAAACACATAATCCGGATCTCGGTGAGTGAATTCCTTGATTCGATTGCGGCGTCCAGACACTTTCGCGGCCAAAAAGCCAAACATGGCGGCGGCAGCTTCACGAGATACCGACCCAACAGTAATCAATTTGCTGGTCCTCTCGCCTCTTTCGCACAGCTCACACGAGCGCTACTTTCGCTTTCGAAATCGTTCAAGCAAGGCCTCGCCTGCAGACGGACGATGGCAAGAATCGAGAAAAGCCGGAACATCCGCCCACCGGGACGGGCGATAACCAGGGCCGTCACAACCGCATGAGCGATAGTCGACTCCGCGACGGAAGAGAAGTTCGACCACATCCCAGTGCGCTTTGGCGGTGCGTCTTGGCGGTTTGAAATCCAGTCCCATATCTGCCATTTCGCTGCCGCAGTCTGGGCATTTGGCCAGAGCCGCCCCGCCTTCCGGCGGAAGCAAATGCTTGGGCCAAAGGGATGCATTATGCCGCTTGAAGCCTTTCTTGCAACGAAAACAGGCCCAGTGATCCTTATAGGGACCGTATTGAGCGTAACGGCACACGATTGCAATCCCCCATGAATAGGCCGAGGACGGAGTTTACCGGTCGGCAAGCAATGAGCGCTTACGCGCCACGGAAGGCCGTCATCTCCCGCCGGTCCCATGCGGCCGCTGGTTCGGCAACCGCCTCCGCTATGCCTCGATCGAGACCAACTTGCCAAAAATCGAGTTCGCGGAAACCCAACCGTTGATACGTCCGCGGTTGTTGCCGATCTGAAATCGTGCACCCTGGATGGCCTTGATCAAGTGCAAATACTCACGACCGTTAACCTTGCACAGAACAATATCACCAACATTCAAACGATCGGCATCAACAGGCTTGACGGTACAAAGCTGACCGGACTCAATTTTACCGGTCATCGAGTTGCCTCGAGGACGAAAGGATACCGTCTCCCCCGCCCTTAACCTCTCAATATGACCCGTTGCCCAACCCATGGTGCGATCCTTTTACGCAGTCGAATGATAGGCTCACTTGCCGAGACGACTGGTCAGAAGATGAACCCGAAAAGCCACGATGCCGCCACACTCAGGTGCAACGGCAGGTTCGACCATTCGTCCTCAATATCTTACGCCACGCGCAAGACGTTCACCCGTACCGCGTTGGACTGGACCACACCGACCCACGGTGGCGTGATATCGGCAAACCGTGACCCTCTGCGGAGGTAGTCATACCGCGCCTTGCCGGCTTCAACTTCAAAGACATACTGAACATCATAGTCGCCAGGTTGTAACGGAATTGCCCATTGTTGGCACTCGCTGGAAGTGTCCGCATTTGCCACGAGATCAAATGCGATGCGGTCATTCGGGTTAAGCACAAACTCATCTCGAGGGCCAGTGATTAGAAAATGAGTTGCCCACTCTGGCACCTTCCCGCCGTTTGTCGGGACAAACCGCAGCCCCGTAATGCTGGGGTAGGGTAGCAGCCACCGGCTACGGCTTGAGTGAAAGGCAACACGGAATCGCAGCCCTAGCGGCTCGGAACCGATGAAGTCCAGCGTGACCGCGATGGTGTCGTGCATTCATGCTCCTGAATCCGAAAAGCAGGATCAGCGGCCGAAGCCTACCGAAACTTCCAACGACCAGCAAAAGAAGGAGATCAGCGGTTCACGACCGCGCTGGACGGGGACCCTTTCCCGAATGGAATGGCCAACACCAGCGGCTTGACGACTTCGATTGCCTTCTGCCCTAACGCCGTGTTCGGTATCAACCGCGGCCTGAACTGCCCGAGTTGTATCCATTGGGCCACATTTCGCCTGTTGATTCATAGATTCCTTCGAAGGCCCATAGGGTCGCCACCATCGCTAAGACGAAAGAGCACGCCAGCCAAACCGCAAACGCCGCCCAGTTGAAACGATTTCCCAGGCCGAAATGGGAGCAGATCGCCATCGTCGCCGCCCCTGCTCCGGCCGCCGAAGTCGTCAAAAGCAGGAAGAATAGGATGCTCATCCCGGTAGACCAAACGGTGTGGATCGTGAGATCGAAAGGCCAATCGTTTGCCCACCCGGGACTGAAGGCCAGGGCGAAGCCGACAAACGTCTCGGCCGCGAGAGCTATGACCGACCATCTCGCAATCTCAAACCCGTCCTTCAGGGCCATAGGCCGCTCCCGCTACTGCTGCTTGCCGCCGAAAGACTCAATTCCCCTTCCCGCGAAAAACTGGTGAGACATGAACTCCCAGAAGCCTTTCGTGCCCCAACGGTCAAGTGTAGCGCGTCGCTTGGAGTTTGAAGCCACTTGCTGACCGGCCTTAGGGAAGGCCTTTTAGCTAGCCCGTTCCCGCCTGATGGTCAGGGGGCGGGTGGCCTGGGATCTCGCTGGTGCCGACCTGACCGTAGTACCCATGCTTGACAAACCGCCGAGTTCTGCTCAATGCCGACATGTCCAAAGGAGAATCCTATCAGATCCAATCGGCGCAGAACAACGGCCACCCATCAGACTGGGCTGCCCTGCTCCAAGTGTCGACGGTACATCTCTTGCAGGCGCGGGCTGGGCCACTTGCGGTCATATTCGTCAAGATACATAAGCAGTTCCTGCTCCGCATCCGACCGCCATCGAGTCAGGAGGCTCGGAATCTCGTGGATGGCTTCCCAAAGGTCGTTAACTTGCTGCCGCGGCCATTCATCGGTCAGCGTCCAATTCCGAGTGGTGTACGCCGCATGATGGAGGAAATAGAGCGCGGCCCTCAAGATCGGTTCGGGCGCCATCGGGGTGCTTGTGTGAGCGCCCTCAAACCGTCCAAGAAAACAATGCAGCAGATTTCGGAGATTCGGACGGAGCCACTTGCAGTTGTACTGGTCGAGACGCATGAGCAGTTCCCGCTCAGCGCTCGACCGCCACCGGGTTAAAAGCTCCGGAATTTCGTGGATGGCTTCCCAAAGATCATTGATCTGTTGACGCGGCCATCCCTCGGTCAGCGTCCAATTCCGAGTCGTGTAGTTCGCGTGGGGAGTTACATTCAGAACCATTTGTGGGATCGGTTCCGGCGCCACCTCTGCTGCTGAACCAGCGCCCTCCGATTGCCGTAGCAAATCGTGTAATTCCTTCAGAAGACTCGGACTGGGCCACTTGCGGTGATACTCTTCAAGATAGTTGAGCAGTTGCCTCTCAGCGTCTTTCCGCCATTCGGTCGCGAGATTCGGATTCTCGTGGATCGCATCCCGCAGATCGTAAACCTGATAGCGCGGCCATCCCTCGGCCAGCGTCCAATTTCGAGTGGTATACGCCGCGACATGGACCACATACAAAGCAGCGCCCAGGATCGGTTGCGGTGCAAGGCGTGTCATCGCATGCGCGTCCTCCCATTGTCAAATGACGTAGTGCAAGGATTTGCCGCAACCATCGGGTCTGGGCTGGTGAAAACCAGAATGCAGCGCCGGTCAGATTCAGAGTCTAGTTAGGCAAATCATCACCTCGCCCGCTCTTCCTCCCATTCCAGGCCCTTTTTTCTTGATTTGTAAAGAACAAATCGCTTGTTTTCCAATTCAAAATCTACATAGAAACTAGCCCCGTATTGATTATCCTCAATTTCCTCTGTAATAAAATTAAGCATCTCTTTTCTGACTTGAGGATCAGACTTGCTCAAAATATCGATGCCAACGCCTGGTCCTTCCTCAAGGCTTGAGCCTTTGCCCACCCCACCACTGAAGGCGTGACCTGGGTACTTTTCCTTCAACGAGACCAAGAGCGCTTCTTTAATCTTATGCCCAGTCCTAACGTTCATCATAATCGAGACAATGGGCCACACGATGCCCCAAAGCAACAGGCTGACAACGAGTGACACCGCCACGCTGCGCGGACGACTCGACATGGTTTCGCCTCCGGCGCCTAACCACTTAGCAGATCTGCCACGGCGGTATCTGCGCGATTTTCCGTCATTTTCCCCCAAGGAATTTCTACCCACCGGATGCGGCATCCGATTCGGCAGGACTGTGCTTGACACCCCATTTATCCTAGGCGGTCTTGCGACCGTGTTGAACCTGATCCGACACCGACGTCACAAACGCTGGCTCAAGGTTGCCCCAATATCGTCTTCAAATGTCGGTCCGATTTGCCGATTCCATCGTCGCATGCCACGAAGCTCCCCGGCTCTGCTACAACGGCCGGCGATCCCGGGGGCTGCACGGAAGGGATCCGAAAACAGGAAGAACTACCAACATCCCTGGTCGGTCGGCGCTTAGGATTCAGCGCCTTGACGGAATGCCGATTCATCCTCCAGCCCACGGATGAACGCCTCGAAGTTCTCGGCAACGAAGACGATCTCGTAGTCCCACTCTTGATCGATGTGGACGACTTGCGGTTCCCCCCGCGGACCGCACTCGCGGTAATCCAGGCATACCATGTCGTGCCCAGCCGAAGGACAAGTAGCAAAGTACACCCCGATGGGGGGGTAGTCCCACTCTTCCACCCAGAATTGGCTCCCTAGGGGTCCGAGCAGGGAATATTCTTTGTCTCCCCCGATCGAATGCAGCCCCGTGATGGCAATGTGGTCTTCGGACCAAGAGGTCTTCTCCTTCGTGCGATGTCTCTTGCGATGAGGAATTCCCCCATTCTGAAATCGCATGAACTCGACATAGGACAGGGGCAGCTTGTAACCGAGCTTTCGTTCGACGGCAGCAACAGCTTTGTCCGTCAATGGTGCACCGACATATTGCTCAAACGCATACTCTGATGGTTTCCAAAATCCAGCCAAATCAAAGTCCGCAAAAATTGCCGCCACTGTATCGCCTCCTTTGACCGAATTCAGGGATCACTCATCCCATGGTGAACCGCCTCGGTCCGATGCACCGGTTGATTCGCCTGCACAGAGCTAATTCGTAGCCAACTCTACCGGTTTCCTTGCATCATCGCCTAGCCTCCAATACGTATGGATTTCCGGCCCAGCTTCGTTTGCCAAGTCTTCTTTGACTCCCTTTGGCAAATCAATCGCTACCTTTGCAGGTGTCGTCCAAACGATGGTTCCCGTTAGGGCGCCTGCCACCGTCAATGCCGTTCCAAACGCATTTCCGAAATTCGAATTTGACCTTAGTGTAATACCATCACGAAAACGCAGCGTGCGCCCTTTTCCGTTCGGGAACTGGACCGAGGCGCCGACCTCAAAAGATTGCCGTTTGCCTTGAAGTTCGCTGGGAACCGGGATGGCCATTTTCGCCGTGCCGAATGCGGCAGGTTGGCACTGAATCTCGATTGCGATCGGGTCCACCTTCGCGCGGCCCAAGAAAAACCCACGCGCGGCTCGAAGCGCAATTCGTCCCACGCATGGCTCGTCCTGTTGATTCTGAAACAGGATTTCCAGGTAACACACCCCAGCAGCGACGCTTGTGCGAAAGCCGAAGCAGAACCCGCCGCGGTTGAAGTAGGTGGCGACATGGTGGTGCAGAAAGTCTGGGGCCAGGTCGGCACGAAAGTGAATTTTCAAAAAGCCGGCAATGGCGAAGACCGCCAATACCGGACAGCCGTACCTCAAGAAAAGCACAACGGCACCACCTTCGCGATCAAACCATCCCAACACAGATGCGGGAGCTGCAAACATAAAGACCACGACGCATAGCACCTTCAACGCTTCACGCATGGGAAACCCTTGCTAAACAACGATACTCGGCGGACATTGCCGTCGAGTGTCCTTTGAACGCCAAAAAATCGTCGGTGCAACCTCGAATTGCGCCAGCGGCATTCGAACGGTTACTCCCACGGCTGGGCCAATTGCATGCGAGCCACCACTGAGCGAACGAACTCCTCGGAGTACCGCTCGTTCGGGATGAACAAGCCACCTATGGAATTCAACTTACGAACCGTGAGGTCGTACCCGGTGCCGTCGTCGGAGCGCTCTAGCCGAAAACCATCACGCAGCAGCGGAATATGGAAGGCAAGCGACTCCTTGACTCTTTCATTGGTTTCGCTCCGCTGCATCTCCACCAATTGAGGGAGGAACTCTTTGAACTTAAAATCTTCGGCCCGTTCGACGCCCTTTTGCCTGACCTTGGTGCTGCGGTCGCCGAGCGCAATTTGGACGATCTCCCTGCGCAATGATTCGGGCAATTCCTCCTCAAGATACGCCACCGCGTGGAACCGCGCCGTTCCGTTTTTGTCCCTTGCCATCTGCGAAAGACACTGTTGCGCCTCCAAGTGGCTGATGGCTAATCTCACAAGGAGGTTGCACCCCGTTTCGAACACCAGTTTGTGAGGCGAACTCGCGGCGATTACGAGAAGCCGTAAGTTGGCCTCATCGACATTTTGGTCGCAGGCTTCAAATGCATCGATCGCAGCCAAAGCCATCAACATGCGATCGGCAGGCTCGTTGGAGAAACTGCTTAACCATTTCCGATAGCGATCCACGACGCTCATCTGAACCTCGCGCCACAGAACAACCGCGTTCCACCCACGCCATTTGGATTTGCGGCCCCGGTCAGGCCTGTCGCCCGATCCAGCATACCGTATTCACCGCCAGAATTGCCACCATTTTTTGTACCCTCTTTTGAGCAGCCTCTGGGCCTGCTTCACGACCTCGCTCGCCGTCTTGCAGCGGGCCAAGCGGCCGTTGACCAAAAGCCGCTTGCCAAAGATGAGCACATAGCTGTCGGGGATGTTGCTTACCCCGAGCCCCCAGCCATCGAATTTCCGCAAGGTCTTCGTGACTGACAGCAGCCAGTCGGCGTTAAAGGGATCCTCGCCATGCAGCTCGGCATAGCAGTACCGCTCGTGGTTGAGCTGACTGTCAAGGATGAAGTACTTTGGATCCGGATCGCCCGGTTCCCAAAAGTCATCGTCCTCTGCCAACATCATGTACGGGTTGGCAACACCCTCCACGATCTTGGAAATGCCCATGGGACCGGTCGGCCCGTAACGCCGGCAGGTGGTGACAATAGCGTTGCGAACGGTGTGGTACACCTGCCAAGGCAACTCACCGCCTGGGTAGCGATTGAGAACGTGAGTGCTCGTGAACGCCTTGACCTTTAGTAACTCCAAAGTTCTCGCCACTCGCACGCCCTCTTCCGAATAACAAAATCGCCCGCCGTCCAAACGACATCGGAGAACGAACCGAGATCCAGGGCCAATCGTGCCGGATTAGGTGCAGCGACTGGTTCGCCGTGCCTATACCCCAACCGACCCGGAGCCGAACCCTACTTCTTCGGATGCGGCTGTGCTTTCTTCTGCCGGGCGATCTGCACCAGCCCGAAGATTTGCGTGGCACCCGCGTGGACATCCGGGTCGTTGCGGGCGACGAAGTAGTGCCGACCATTCACGGTCACAAGTGCCGGATTATGCCCGTAGTCGCGGATCAGCACAAAAGTCTCCTTGCCGTCGGCGTGGGTGACGACGGCATGGCCTATCGCAGGCATGAGGGAATCCAGTATCCCGTACCGGTAGTAACTCTCCGGCGTAAGCAACCGGAAGGCTAGGTCGAGTTTTTCCGGCGGGATTTCCACCGGCTCACTTTCGATTGGCCCCATGCCTTCCCACGGGTAGAGCGTCACCTTGATCGAGGTCGGTGGGCGCAGTTTCGGGGTCGGCGGCGGCTGGTTGATTGCCACCAGAAATAATCCGAACATAACGGCACCTCCAAGCAGGAAGCCGATCAGCATAGCGGGCAAGTGCTTAAGTATCTTCGCCACTCCAACCCTCTCCAACGCCGCACGAACCGGGCTTGCCAGCCGCGGCGGCAGTAAAGCCCCATATGCAACAGAAAGCCGCATTTCATCCCCGGTCAGGTAACGCGCCTGGTTCGGCGAATTTCTACTCAGCGCCACCCGGGAAGATGCCGTGCCCCTCCGTTCGCAAGTCGCCGCGGTGCAGTCCGTCCCACCACCGCCGCCCGCCGGCCACAAACTCCGCGAGCGGCACAACGTTCCCGTCTGGCCGGCGGACCTCCAGTTCGTCGAACCACACGCACAGGTCCAGATGACGATCGGGTCCCACCCCCGAGGACTGGAAAAAGGAGACAGACCGCGACAGGCCATCCGTTCCGGATCGCCAGTCCAGGCTCAATCGGTCACCCCACCGGGACAATTCCTTGTCGTGGATGTCGAAGAACTCCCACCCATAAACCGGCTGGCCCCCGAAGCTCTGAACCACGCGGAGCAACTCGCTCAGCGGAAACGGGATGACCTTGGCTCCCTCATCGTTCCACAGCCCGTTACGTTGCGATGCCACCACCCGGCCGACCGGATGGAACAGTATCTGCACACGGCTGTCCGCTACGGGTGATCCGTCGGCCGGCAGTGTCAAAACGCGCAAGGTCGCGGCGGCCCTGCGGCGGACGGGGTCCACCTCGAGCCCGAGCAAATCAGCCTCGTTGAGCGCGACACCGAGGTTTTCACGCAGTTTCGCCCAATCCTCCATGCACACCCTCCGCCTCGAGTGAACCAGGTCAAATGCCGTGCCAGCCAATGGCCGCTATGGATCCTTGAACGCCATCGCGCCACCCCGGTCATGCGGAGCGCCGGATTCGGTTTGCGTTACTTGGACTCATCCAGGGCCGCGTTCCATACTTCTGAGCCCTTCTCGTGCGAATCCACTCCGCGGAAAAAGGCCTCGAACGCGGCATTCATGTCGAAGTCGTCGCACTCGTGCCACTCAACGAGTTTCGGTTTATGGACCCGGAACCGACCGGAGCTGGCCGGCGAATAGGGTACAGCGAGTACGACCTTGGCCCATGGAAACCCGTAGGACCGTAATTCCAGAAGAATCGCGTCCTGTTTCCGCCCCTCGACGGTGATCCGGCCGTCGTAGGCCAGAAGGCCGTCGTTGGCACCGAGCGGATCGTCCTCCAGACGCTTACGGCCCTGATCGATGGCCGCGCCGAGGTCCTCCAACGCGAATCGCTCTAGCCTGCGGTCGCCGTCTTCGGTGGCAAAGGCCACCATCGGCACCAGGCCATCAGCGTCGGACACGCAACAGATGGCATGGGCGGCGACGAACCCGGCCAGTTCCATGGCAGTAATCATCCGCTGCTCCTCTTCCGCCAGACGGCCAGAATCTCTTGCCGGTGGGGTACCAGTGAACTTGAAATCGCTGAAATCTATCGCGCCGTCTGGTCAGGTAAAGCGCCTGGTCCGCCGCCTTCGCGGCAGAGTGATGCCGAACAGTTCTAGCACCACGGGGCCCTGCAACTTTCCCAAGCCGTAAGCGTCGAACAGCGCCCTTTCCTCCCGGTACCGCGGCCAGAACCGCTCCCATGCCCTGGCGTACCGAGGGGACGGAACGCGGACGCCGTACACCGGCGGCTCGCACGGTCCACCGCACGCCGCACACACCACCGCTCGGCCTGAAAGCGGCTGACGGTACCGTTCGCGGCACGGCACGCAGTACCATGTCTGCAGGATCGTGGCCTGACGCAAGCGGCGGCGGGCATTCGGACCGAGATCGAGCGGTCGCTGCTCCTCAGGCACATCCAGCACGGCGTCGGTAAGCGTCTTGCCTGGCCCCTTGAAGAATGCTCGCAGCATCCCGCCCTCGCCAATCCATGCCCAGTATTCCCTGCCGCCGTGCAGGTTCGGGCGGTGGAAGCGGCCGACGATCTCTTCCGCCTCATCGAGAGTCATGCCCGCGACGAGCCGGCTCAGGGCAGCCGGACTAAAATCGGGACGGTTGTGGTCCACCATCCGCACCTCCGCCGAACGATGCCGTGCACCTGTACCGTTCATCGGTGAACTTCAAGTCTAGAAAATCGGTCAGTCACGCCGGTCAATCAAGGTATCTGGTTTGGCGTGCTGCTACCTGGCCGCTTGCCCCTCTTCCACCCTGGCGGCCAAGAAATCGCGGATCTCAGCGAACGCCGCCTTGGACGGCAACATGGACGCGAGGATGGTGTACTTGCCGCCGGGGTGAGTGACATAAAGGAACCGCTGGCCGCTGACCGTCGCCTCGGTCACGGCAACGATGTCCCGGTAGGCAATCTCTTTCTCTTCTGACGTCCAGTGCGAGCTCGGAACGGTCATCCCGGTTACGCCGAACGCCAGTCGCATTCGGACGGTCAATCGAAGGTAGGCGAGGAGCGCTGCGATCACCACGAATCCAACACAGAGTGCGGTCAGGACCCAATAGAACAAGGTCGCGCCGCCAGGCCCGAGTTCGATGAGGCCGTTGATCACGAGACCGCGGTCGTTATTCGCGGCTTTCACGCCGAGAACGGCGGCGCACAGCGAGAAAAATGTGGCACAGAAGACGATCATCGTCCACTTGTGCCGGTAGTCGTACTCACGAACGTCGCCGTCCATCCGCGCTTCCCTCCAGAGCCGAAAGATTCAGCTCATCTGAACCGGTCCATTGCGGGTGCCACCACCCACCAACCACCTGAAGCCGCGGGTGTCAGGAACTGCGCTCGGTTCGGCGCGACCGCTTGAACCCTCCGCATCGGGCACTCACTCGCCGCGACCGGGCAAGCGAATCCGGCGGGGAGGAGCCCGGATGCGGCCACCGCGCGGGCCGCCGGCTCGGCCTGGCAGATGTGGAAGGTGCGGAACACCATCACCACCCTTGGCAAGAGGATCACCTCCTCGTGGCCCTCCAGATACTCAACCCTGTCATCTAACCACTCGTGCATCCGCACGGAATCGTCGTGGGGAACAAAACGTCCCCCAAGCACCTCCGGCACCTGCTCCCACTCGTCAAGATGGGCTTTGTCGTCTGCCTGCGGCTCGAAGAAGCGGACCTCCCGCCGCGAATCCCACGCCGCGGTCGCTTCCCGCCGCTCTTCGACCGCCAGGGCGGACCACCACCGCTCGACCGCGGGGTGGGCGTCGCTGGGCAAGGCTAACAGGATTTCGGCCGGAAGTTTCTCCAATTGCGTATCCTCCGCTGCAGTACAACCAAGCTTCCTCGGCCCGATCCAAAGCCGGTGGGGAGTGAGATGCAGTGCCTGGCTCGACGCGTTTTTTGAAGTCTCGTAAGCAGTTCGTCCGCTTTCTATCAACACAGCTACGATTCTACAAAGACCTACGGAGAATTCGATCACGCGAATTGACCCAGTAAATCTTGCACAGAGGACCAAACGGCATCACTTGGAATCCGACTGGCCAGGCGTTCAAGTTACTGGAGAACGCAAAAGTGAACAATGTTTCCTATCGTTATGATGTAGCCGTCAGCAAAACGGCTAACCACGCGCTGCAGTGAACTTGGAAATCAGGCCCCGTTCACAATCGGGGACTCCCGCAGGCCGGTTCATTGGAGCTTGGGTCTTTCGGCAGCGGAGGAGTGAGAGCCTCTGCGAGGTAACAGCATGACGGATCGCGAGTTCACGGCCTGGGCATCAAAACGCGGAGTGCCGCAAAATGCAATCGAGGCGATCCTTTTGTTCGCCGCGAAACAAGAGGAGATGCGGGAGGCGTATGACGCCATGACGCCGGCACCGCCGGTCTACACCCTGGCCGACATCGTCGAGATGACGGACGCTGATCCTTATGGGATTTCCCCCCGCGAGAACGGTTTTGTGTTGATCGGCGGGTGCCCGAACGGTGACCCGATCGCGATCGACGTGACCGGCGATCCGGGAACGGTCTGGTACATCTGCCACGAGACGATGCACGGGCGGCCATTGCGCGAGGTGTCAGTTCGCGTGGCCGCGGACCTGTCCGGACTGTTCGAGGGCATGGCGAAGGGAAACTTCCCCTTCGACTACTTCGACGCGAAAGATCTGGCGGACAGGGCAGGAAGCGAAATGCAACGCGAGTCCTCCGATCCGGATCTTCCATCAAATGCAGTTCAGCGGCACCTGGCCTGGTCTGGAATCAGCGCCCTTGTCGTGGCGGCGCTGAGTTTGGTGTTACTGCGCGGCCTCGACTGGCGTACCTTCATTCTGTTTGGCGTGCCACCTTGTTTCGCGGCCGCGCGCACGGGGTTGGCGGCAACGCGTGGCGAACGGCGAGTTGCTTGGGCGTTCCTCGCGGCCATCGGTGTGGGTGCGATTGTCTCAAAATTCCCCCAACTGTTGCCGAACCTGAAAGGGTTCGATCGACAGTTGGATCCCGAACACGATCGAATGCTCACCTGGTACACCGCTGTATACCTCGTGTTTGCGTTCGGGGTACTCCCGGCCTTCCTATTCCTGCGCGCTCTTCGGAAGCACCGCGCGGGCGAACCAGCCGAATTTAGCCGATTCACGTGCTATATGGGTCTATTTACTGCCGGTTTGCTGTGTCTGGGTATTCCTGGGTTGCTGATGTTTTTTGGCTTCTGGTCCTTGATGTAACGCGCGAAGGCCAAGCCGGACGCTGGAGTAAACGACGGAGCACGACGGCTTTCCCAGGTTCACAGGTTTAGAAACCCCGCCACTGAAGGTTTGAGGCATTAGAGGTAAGAGATGGACGCAAACCACCGCATTCCAATGGACACGGCTCACAAGATTCTTGCGACATTTGGGATCACCAAGCCGACTCGCGCCTACGAACGCTACGTCAAATCTGATGGGTTCGACGTCAATGACTTTAGCGACGTTCTCTTTGAAAGCCCGTTCATTATCACCGTTGATTGGCGCGGCTGGCTGCAAGAGGAACTTGAGACGATTGCGACCGCCCTGAAAGAGCTAGGACAGCCGCTTAGCTTCCATCTTGACGAGGAAGGCAATCACGGATCTGTTGAAGCAAACGGCCGAAAAGCCATGGTGAAGTATGTGCCAAACGATGAGGACGATTTCGATGCTGTCGTGAAGGCCGTCCAGGCAGTCATTTCGCCAAGCATCGAATTCCGCGAATCCCCTGGAAACCGTGGAAGCGACAGTTGGACCTACGCCGTCCTGCCAAAGGACGAATGGGCCGAACTGCAAAATGTGGCTGGACCCGTGGTATCCTACTTTTTTGTCCCGATGGTTTGAGCGGGTCCACGGCGACCGAGTCGGCGCTGAGCCTAGCTCTGCATTTCATGGGCAGGCGTCGGGGTTCTTCGAGACATCGCGTTCCTTGCAGCAGGCACGCAAGTCAACGCGGTCGTTCGATGGAGGATTTCAGCGTGCGACGGCTCTCCTTCGATGAATATGAGTTTGACACGCCCGATTCAGAGGAGTCGCTCGACCTTGCCGTGTCGTCGCCCCGGCAGCATGGGACGCTGGGCGTATTCCTGTCCCTGTGTGGGGCGTCCGCCCAGGCCGGTCGGCCGGCCCTGGCTGGGTGGCCGCGATGGACCGAAGTGGCTGCAAACGTCCGCGAGCGGGCAGGCGTGGAACTGCCCGCCGCCGAGGAGTGCGAGGTGGTCATTCTGTCCGACGAGTGGGACGACCTGGAACTGGCGGTAGTGGCAGGGCCGGTCCTCATTTGGTATCACTGGGCGACCACCGCGTAGGCGCATCGCCGAACCAGGCGCTCCACCTGAACAGTCGGGCATTTAAGCTTTCTGGGATTCATAGCTCTCCGCGCGCCACCGGCAGGTAAACTCGGTCGCTTGGCGACGGAGAAAGTCCGAGACATGGATATTCGGCAAGACAAGGACGGCTCCCTGGTCCCGGCAGTGAATGCCGCCCGGCGTGCCCTGGTGTTCCTTACGGTGCCTTGGTCTGCCCCGGAGCGCACCGCCCGCGTGGCCTTCAGGACTGCGGCCGAGCAACTGGCCACCGATTCGCCAGAGCTGGGCGTCGAGTGCTTCTCGCTGGACGAGGAGGCCGAGTGGTGCCAGGCGTGGCTGGCCGCCCTCGGACTGCCGCAAGTCGGCGGCGGGTATCCGCTGGGGGCCGGCAGCATGCTGTGGCTGGAGTCCGGCCGGGCAGTGTCGCACGAGATCAGCGGGTGTTCGCTCAAGCCTGGCGGCATCGTCGCTCGCACTCGCTGGCTGTGGGCCGCGCACGCTTAACCAGGCGCCGCACCTGACAGAGCGGTCGGTGGTGGTTCGGAGAGTCCGTAGCTGACTCAGTGCCGCGGTGCAGGTAAGCTGAGGCGTTATTCCGCGGAGGCCGTAAGGGGGATTTCACATCCAATTGATCGCACTTACTGGCAAGGACCGTATCGACCATGCTCCCCCCCCACCGCGGCGCTCAAATGACTGCGAGCTCCCAGGACCAGTCCGTGCGGCGGTGCCCGGTGTAGCGTTTGGCCCGGAGTCTGAAGCGATACCCAGATCGGCCGATATACGCCTGCGGAACTCCTCGACCGGCAGGTGAACCCCGGGACCGTCCTGCCCCCACTCGTTCCATACCTGATCCGCGAGCAACTGCCACTGGGCTGCCAGGGCAATGATGGCCGGATGCACGCCATGAACTTTGGCCCACAGAAGGCACCTCCCCGTTGGCCCAACTACGTAGCTGAAGCGCGGCACGATTTGCGCTGCGGAGCCCTCGTCCCGCTGAACCCACAGGTACGGCTCAGTCGCGTTGTTGGCGAACCCGAGAAACCGCGCCGCGTAGCCGATCTCGTGGCTCGGAGCGTCAAGCTCGTACGCCCGCATGCCCGACGCCCTCCCCGTCTTGAGGCCTCAGGACTGAACGACAAAGTTCAGCTGGCCGGCCGCCCCAGCAATTTACGCGCTTGCAGAACCAGTCAATGCGGTCGGGCCCAGTGCAGAACCGGGTCCGGCGTGAGGGCTGGGCCGATCACTCGACGACCAGGTCGTCGAGCACCTCGCGGTAGTCGTCAATGTTACCCGACAGCGAGTCGGCCTGGTCTTGCAACTCCTTCAGCGCCAATACATTGTCTCTGCCGGGACACGCCACGAACCGGTCGATGATGAACTTCAGCGTACCACCGAGTTGAACTTCCTCTCCGATCAGCGGCGGCAGGGCCATTGGTCGCAGTTGGATCTGCCGTCCTGACCGCGAGAGGTCCCGCACCCACCACGCCAAAAACTCAAGCGTCACCCATCCCTTGATGTCGCCGCCGGCCAACTCGAACTCGGTGTGGACCCACGCCTCCTCGGCCAGCCCGCCGCCAGTCCGGCGCAGGACGGCATGGGGGAGGTCGCCGAACTCGCCGGGGAGCGAATAGGTCCGCGGCTCGTACTCGGAAAGCCATTTGAAACCGGTCGTCGGATTCTGCACCGCCACCAACCGTTCGATCGCGGCGTGGAACGCTTTGACTTGTTTTGGCAGCTTCGCCATTACTTCCTCCTCTTCCCCGAACGACTATGTTCAGCGGCCGGTGCCGCCAGGGCGAACGCACCATCTTGGCACGACCAGGATAATTGGAAAGCTGTGAGGCGGTGATGGGAAGAATCCCACCGAGATCCCAGGCGATCCAGAGTAAAGTTATGGATGACAAGGGTGCGGATCAGAAGAAGCTCATGTTCATTTTGAGCCGGATTTCTGATCCTCGGCGTCGAAAGGTACGCCATCCGCTGATCAACATTCTGTTTATCGCCTTCTGTTCTATGGTTGGCGGTTGCGACGACTTTGGACCAGTTTCACGGTGGGACAGGTTTCCATTACACACAAAACTGCCACAAGCCCCGTTTCGGTCCCCACCGGTTGACGCAGGAGCAGGTCACGAACCAGCTTCTACTTCGATTGATGGCCCTGCAGGAATAGGCAAGGCACTCCTGCTTCGCGAGCCATCGTCCTGCAATGCGTTACAAGTCGCTCGGATTGCTTCTCAACGAAGGGGACAAAATCCATTCGGAGCATTCCCAGCCGATAATCCACAAAATCATTGAGTTGATCGTCGCTTCGAACCGGATGATAACCTTTAAAAATCACTCAATCAAAACAGCATAGCTTCGATACAATGTTCTTCGTGAATCGTTCGCAAAAGCGGTTCATGGCGTTTTGCTCCAGTGGCGGTGTGGTAACTACCATCTGACAGCAAAACGCCCTTTTTGTTAAGCCCTACCTGCGGTTGCGGCCTTGGCCGCGTTAAGATTATCTGAATCAATCAGCAGTAGGAGAAGGGTGTGAAGGTCCGAATAGCCGTGGTTGCAGGGCCTCATACCGGCAAAGAGTTCCTGTTTGATGGTAAGGATACTTTTTTGGTGGGCCGTGCCAACGATTGCCACCTTCAGTTGTCTTATGATGACCCGCACCTTTCTCGACGCCACTTCCTGCTTGAGGTAAACCCGCCGCGATGCCGTGTGATCGATTTGGACAGCCGCAATGGTACCTTGGTCAACAATGTCCGAATTCAAACATGCGACGTCAAGGATGGTGACGAGGTTCGCATTGGCAGAACCACGTTTCGAATCAATATCGACGAATCGGATGTCTCCGAACCGATAACCCTCGACCTAATTGAGGCACCGGTTTCACTCGATTCAACGGTTGACCACTTTTCAAAACTATCCGACTATCGACTCTTGGAAGAAATCGGGCGAGGGGGCATGGGAGTAGTGTATCGAGCAACGGCAGAAAGCACGGGAAACATTGTTGCCATCAAGACAATCAAGCTGGCAACGGGCACGAACCAGAAACAGGTTGAGCGGTTCCTACGAGAATGCCGCATTCTCTCTCAATTGCGCCACTCAAACATTGTTGCCTTCCGCGACGCAGGCCAGACCGACGGGATGATTTACTTGGTAATGGACTTCATCGATGGGCCTGATCTTTCCGTCTGGGCTCGCACACATGACAAGCTCGACATCCGCACTCCAGTTCGGATCGTTTGCCAGTTCCTCGCCGGTTTAGCCCATGCTCACGAGATGGGATTTGTCCATCGAGACATCAAGCCAGGTAATGTGCTCATTGCAAAGGATGGTGCCAAGCGCCGGGCCGTCCTAGCCGATTTTGGACTCGCGCGGGTTTATGAAGCGTCTCGGATTAGCGGACTCACTATGCAAGGAGAGATCGGCGGCACGCCAGCGTTTATGGCCCCCGAACAAGTGACTCATTACCGCCTCGTTAAGCCCGCCGCAGACCAATATGCTGCCGCAGCAACCTTGTACAAGCTGCTTACGGACAAATACATCCACGACTTTCCCAAAGACATTGGCTCCCAGCTAGCGCTGTTGGTTGTTCGAGAACCGGTGCCGATCGCGGACCGACGTCCGGGTATTCCGCCCGGGCTGGCGGCCGTCATTCATAAAGCAATGAGCCGTGATCCTGTGGATCGGTATCCCGATGTAAAGGCGTTCCGCATCGAACTAAAGAAATTTGCATGAGGTCTTTAGGCCTATTGGGCCGGGACACGAGCGACTCGCAATCCGACATTGAATTGTCGTTTTTCCGGTGGAAAACGTCCACACTCTTTGGCCCTGCAGAACGCCGCGGGCGACCAAAAGCTACCCCCACGAATAACGGAATCTTCCGTTGAAATGTCACCAACAACCGCCGAGCGTCCATAGCAGCGCTGATGCACATTGCCGTGCATGTCATAAAAGCCAAGGGAATTGCAAGGATATTGATGGACCGCGCTAGTCACTCCCAATTCGCCTTTCCCGAAATTCGCATTGTTTCGGGTTAATTGGTTGGTTGGGTTTTCAAAGTAGAAATCGAAGGCGGTTTCCTCAGGCCTCGAAACGGGACCGCCTCGACATGCATACTCCCACTCATCCGCGGTTGGGAGGCGATACACCCATCCCGTCTCATTTGACTTCTGGTTCAGTTTGCCGACAAAGGCCTCGCATTCTTCCCAAGTAATATTCTCCACCGGGTAGCGCTGAAGCTCGAATCCTTTCAAGTGTCGTACTGCTTCTGCCCCCTTGCCTTCAGGGGAGAAATGGCTAGGGTTTAAACCCATCAAATCAGTCCATTCCTTTTGAGTAACAGGGTATTTCCCTAAGTAAAAATCGGTCGAAAAAATAACTTCCATGCTTCCCTTATTTCTGCTCGTGCCCCCTAGCCACGACCTTCCTTTGGGCACTAAAATAAACTCCATTCCAACGGCGTTTTTGAACGTCCGTGCCAACGGTTTATCGATTTTCGGCGCAGATGTGATTGCGGAAGGTAATGCCGGTGTCGGGGTTTCTTTGGCAAGAGCGATCCGCACCGTTACGCGGCCTCCTTTTTTGAGTTTAAGTTCAGTCGCATTGAGTTTGATCTCGTCCGCTCCCTCCACGCGAATTTTGTACTGCCCTGGGTCGAGTGAGTGGTTGCCTCTTATAGGCGAGAGCGCGTAGCGCTCCTTCCCATCCGGATCGGTGAGCACTAACCTTGCATCTTTCGCTTTTGCCTCGACCGTGGAACCGTCGGTCTCCACGATCAAAGTACCGCTAGAAGACCCTACACGCGATATGACAAAGCCCGCCGTGGCCGCCATTCCGAGAACAGCCAGTAGGCATACAAAAACCAGTGGGATGCGGGATTGCCGGGTTTTTCGTTGAGCCGATCGTTCGTGGGTAAAGTCGTTGAGTTCTTCAAAAACATTCCGAGCGGCCGCAGTGAATGGTTGCGAGACCGGGGCAGCAAAATCAACCGAATTCCTTTGCGCTGGAACTACTCCGGTCGAACTCACCGACTCAATGGACTTTTCTAATGCATTGGCCAACTCGGCCATCGTGGCAAACCTATCGGCTGTGGACTTCGCCATCGCTCGCTGGCACGCGGCGTCAAGCACGGGGGGGACATCCGATCGGAATTCGCTGACAGGAGGCACTGGAGCCGCAAGAATCTGGCCCATGACTGCTCCCGCTGTACCGGCGTAAGGAGTTTTGCCGGTAAGCAATTCGAAAAGGACGACCCCGAGCGAGTAGATGTCGGATTTGGGACCAATCACAGCTATTTCCCCGCGCACCTGTTCTGGGGACATGTAGCTTGGGGTACCCAAAATACCGCCATCGTTTGTGATCTTTGCCTCGTTTTCATCAGCCCCACCCAAGAGCTTTGCCAGCCCAAAGTCCATGACTATTGGCTCTCCCTCCGGGGTAACCATGATGTTGGCTGGCTTTAAATCACGGTGAACCACCCCCTGACGGTGGGCGTAATCCAAGGCGAGAGCGATCTTGCGAACGATGGAGGCGACCCGTTCAGTCGACATAGGTCTGTCGGGATCGATTTCGTGGTCCAGCGGCGTTCCTGTGACGAACGCCATAGTAATGAACGGTCTTCCCTCGATTTGTCCGGCGTCGTAGACAGTGCAGATGTTCGGATGCTGGAGGCCTGCCGCGGACCTTGCCTCTCGCGAAAAGCGCTCGATACGCTTAGAAGACTCAGAGCCACCAAAGAAGGGAATCTTCAATGCAACCTGTCGGCCCAATTGTGAATCTTGAGCGAGATACACGGCTCCCATACCGCCTTGACCAACCAATTTGTGAACGAGGTACCGACCAAATGTCACTGGCGGATTCGGGAATGGAATGTCGTTGGCCAGAGCTTTCTGTCTTTTGGTGTCCCCTTGGCGGCCATCAAGTGTCGGATTTGCGATGTATTGCAGCCCACATTTGGGGCATTTCACAGTTCGGCCCGAAACAGAGACTTTCGCAGTACAGGTTGCCCCACAATCAGGCGACGGACATTGAATGCGGATGGCGATGGCACACCTCGGATCGCAGCGCCCTCAGTTGGGCGTCCTTTACCCCTAATCGCTATTTTATCAGGGGTTAACGCTCATACAAGCATTGCCCGTGACGAGCTGTACTGGCGCCGAAACAATTCTCGCTACGAAACTCGCAAGCAGTCGATTTCAATACCCAAATCCACATGTACATCGCCCATTTGAAAAGGCCGGGCAGAGGTCCATCCCCCGGATTGGCCAGTTCATCGAACAGAAGTTTGTCGGCAAGGAACCATTCACCAACGTCGTTCTCGTCGCCCGCGTGAATTCAGACCTTACGGAAACGGGATTGCTAGGCGGCTAAAAACTTGTTGACGGACGGAACCAGGCCCAGGCCTTGCCCGGACGGGCCGGCGATCCCCCGGATTTCATGACAGCGTACAATCAGTTGAGCACCACGCCGAAAGGGGGTTTTACCTGGCTCCAACTCGGCCCTGGGGTCGACGTAAACATTCCAATAGGCTCCGTGGCGAAGGACGCCCATTCCGCATCGAATATTCGCTACCGGGTTGCGGCCGCTGAGGACAGCGGGTTAAAGGATCGGTCAGTAGACCTAATCACCGTCGCACAGGCTGTTCACTGGTTCGATCTAGGCAAATTCTATGCAGAAGCGAGGCGCGTACTCCGACCGGCGGGTTGATCGCCGTGTGGTGCTATCGGCGACCTCGCGTGGATTCGAAGATCGACCAGATCGTACGTCGGCTGTGGCACAGCGCGCCACGCCCAGAACAGATTCAACGGGTCGAGGAAGAGTATACCGAACTGCGCTTTGGCTTCGACGAGATCGCGTTTCCTTCCTTTTCAATGGTGGAACGATGGAACTACGACAGGTTCACTGACTATCTCGGGACCTGGAAGTGGGTCGCCGAAGCCTTGCCGCACTCTCCTGAGGCCGCCTCCATCAGCATTTTGCGTGACGAACTCCGCACAGCTTGGAGGGGACTTCTTCGCGATATCAAATGGGAGTTGTATCTGCGTGTGGGCAGCTTCAAAAATGCCGAACCAGGCGCGACGACAGACAATGGAAGCTGACCTGTTTTTCAAGACGCGCGGACCACTCGGCAAACGCCGCTGCTGAATTGAGTCTTTTAGAGGAGGAGTTGCGAATGGATGCACGCCAGCACCACATGCAGGTAAAGAACCTACTCGCCCGGATGGCGATTCAGAGCCCTGAGCGGTTTTTTGTCACATTCGGGCCAAATGGCGACGCAACCTATCTCGCGGACTTGTGGGACGCGATCGGTCAAGACCTGCCCACCGATGAGCGAGTTCCAAGCGCGGGCGTCGCAACCTGGCATCGTTCGGCCGACGGGCAGGAGATCATCGTTCTCAAACTCCCTCCTTCGGGGGCCCGGAACGAGGCCTTCTTCGTCGGCGCGGTACGGAACGCGGGCGGGTGCCGACTGTTTTGTCTGGAGCGGGTGGTCCTACCATCCACCAGCGCGGAGTTTACCATCCTGTCGGAGATGGCGGCACACGGCCGATCCAACTGGGGACCGGTCCGCGCGTGTGTAGCCGACGAGTTCGCGAACTTGATGTGTCGCGTGGCCGCAGATCCATCGGCCCGTCCCCTATCGTTCGCGCCCATGCGGCTTGGATAGCAAAGAGGCGCCTATCCAGGCGCTGCACCTGACCAGGATCGCGTTGTAGGTTTCAAAGGCTCAATCGTTCCTTGACGCGACCTGGATGAGCGAGCTTGGTCGTCGGGCAGCAGAGGACATGCGATGGCAGCGATTCCCGAATCTTATCTCGACGCGTTGCGTGCGGCGGGGCTGCTGGTGTCGGACCCGTACGTTCCCACCCACGTTGCCTCCCCGGACGGCGTGTTCGTGTGCAAGCCGGCTTCGGTGGCAGGGCACTCCCTGCCCAATTACGAGTTATACTGGGAACCTGAAGGGGTACTGATCGACGCGCCGGGTCTGCGCCTGCTCTCAGACGTCGAGCGGTGGTTCGTTAGGTGCCACGAGTATGTCCCCGGACCTGGACCAGGCGACTTCCGCAATGAGTGGGGCACGCCGGAGGAGGCCGTAGCAGATGTACTCGATTTCTACTTCGGCAGCCCGGTCCGGATGGATGTCAAGAGGCGGGCGCAGGAAGAGGAGGAGGAGGAGGAGCACAGACGCCAAACCAGGCACTCCACCTGACCCGGCGGGGCATGATCGCACTTCCAGACTTGTATCTGCCCGAGGCCGGCCCACAGCCGTGCTTGTCGTTCGACGGTAGAGTGGCGAAATGCAACAGGAACCATCCGACCCGGATCCTTCACCAAATGCAGTTCAGTGGCGCCCGGCCTGGGCTGGAGTCAGCGCTCTTGTCGTGGCGGCGCTGAGTTTGCTGTTACAGCGCGGCCTCGATTGGCGTACTTTCATTCTGTCCTGAGTGCCGCCTTGTTTCGCGGCCGCGCACACGGGGTTGGCGGCAACGCCTGGCGAATCGCGTGGGCGTTCCTCGCGGGAATCGGAGTGGGTGCACTCCTGTCGCAATTTCCCGCATTGTTGCCGAAACTGGACGGGTTCGATCGACGGTTGGGTCCCGAACACGATCGAATGCTCACCTGGTACACATCTGTGTACCTCGTTTTCGTGACCGGGGTACTTACTGGCCCTCCTATTCCTTCGCGCCCTTCGGAAGCACCGCATGGCCGAACGGGCCGCTAAATTTGACCGTTTGGGCATCGGCGCTTTTCGGGTTGTGTCGTTTCCTGGTCCCTTGCGGCTAAGCCGGCTCGCTTGACGACGGAGGTTCACCAATGACTTGGGTCGACATGGAAACGGAAGCCGTTCCATGGGAGATGATCGCTTACGGCGTTGCGCTGTTGCTCGGTGCCGCCATCTGGTGGTGGCTGGGCATCTGCGCCGGCCTGATTGCCTACATCAATGTGGGGATTGCGCTTACCCTCGTCCGCGATATGTGGCTCCAGGCAAGGCTCCCACAGGATGCCCATCACGCCACCCAGCGGGTGCTGGCATGGTTCCAGGAGAGGTTCCCCGACGAGCGGGCGGAAGGGGTTGCGGTGCGGGCGGTCGAGCCGGGACGATTCGTCATCGCCGTCTTGTACGGGATTGGAAGGCCCACGCCACGGCGGTACTTCGCCATCTCTCGTCTGGACCCGGGCGAAATCTCCGAACTACCCGTTGACGAGTGGTGGCCACGAGGGCTCAAGTAGCGGTGCAGCATTGGCAAGCCGAGCCAGGGGCTACGGCAGATAGCGGGTCATATAGGCCCTACTTCGGTAGAATCTTTCGTGCTCTGCCGGTAACCGAGCTGTGCAACGGAGGGCGTTTGAGGCGTGGGTATTCTGCAAAGCAACGACGCCTCTCTGGTCCTGGCCGTGAATGCCGCCCGGCGTGCCTTGATTATCCTCACGGTGCCTTGGTCGGGTCCGGACCGAACCGCCCGCGTGGCCTTCCGGGCTGCGGCCGAGGAACTGGCCACAAATTCGCCAGAGCTGAAAATTGCCACTTCCTCTATCGCCTTCCCCCCCTTGCCTATTTGTAATCGATTCAGCCGTGGGGCCCGCCGCCCTGCTGGCCATAATGAACTAGATGAGTCTTCGTTGAATCTCAACGGGGCTTAATTCACTCCCGCAAGGCTCGCAATGGAGATCAGGACCGAAGGGGAAGGGTCCGCCAATGCTCGGATCTTCGCCAAAGCGATCCATCGTTGCGATCTGCTCAAGAACCTTCCCGATTTTCTTAGCACAGGCAATTCCGTGGGATTAGTCAATTCAGCCACCTGATGAATTCGGCACGGAAGGATGTCCCGATCAAAGGAACTCTCACCATGAACCATGACGCGGGATCGAAAACGGAAATGCCGCGTTTGTCGTTTTCTGTATTCAACGACCTCATCTCGGGATTCTTGGTCTTCCTAATCGCCATGCCGTTGTGTCTTGCCATCGCGAAGGCGAGCGGCTACCCGCCCATCGCCGGCATCTGGACCGCGGTGATCGGCGGCATCGTCTGTAGTTTTTTGAGCAACTCCCCACTGACGATCAAGGGACCCGCTGCCGGGCTCATCGTGATCGTCGCCGGCTCGATTACCGGATTCTCCGACCTGATCAAGAATGATCCGGCCAGATTGGGACAGCTCAATGCCCAAGTCGATCTTCAGATGGTGAAGAGCCTGGAAATCACTCCCGAGGCCGATCCGGAAAAATTGAGGGCAGTCCTACTAGAAGAGCAGTTGTTCCATCGCGCCTATCGGCTGTCGATCGGTGTGGGCGTTGCTTCCGGCCTGCTGCAAATTGCTTTTGGATTGTTCAAACTAGGGAAAGTGATTGACTTCTTTCCGCTGCCTGCCGTTCATGGCACGCTTGCTTCGATCGGAATCATCATCATCGCCAAGCAGTCGTATGTCATGCTCGGCGTCAAACCGCCGGACAATGCCGACCCGCTGCAACTCCTCGGCTATTTACCTGTGCATGCGCAGGAAGCGGTTCCCTGGATCGCCTTCATCGGCCTGGTTAGCCTCGCCATCTTGTTTTACTTCTACTTCACCACCTTCAAGCTTTTGAAAAAAATACCGGCGCAACTGGTCGTCCTGATCTTTGCCATCTTGGCGCCTATCGTTTTAGCCTCGCTCAATATTTACGAGTTGGATCTCACATACTTTGTACGGCTACCCAATGTGCTTGCGGCGCCATCGAGCGCCTTTGCGTTTCCCGATTTCAGTGGGGTTTTCACATGGGTGGGTTTGGAGACCCTGGTCCTTTTTGCCATGATTGGCAGCCTTGAATCCCTCCTGAGCGCGCGAGCGATCGACATGCTCGATCCCTGGAAACGCAAAACCAACATGGACCGCGACCTGATGGCGGTCGGTTTCGCCAATACCCTGACCGCATTGATCGGCGGATTGCCGATGATTTCCGAAATCGCCCGATCGTCGGCCAACATCAACAACGGAGGCCAAACCAGGAAGGCAAACCGTTTTCACGGACTTTTCCTCCTCGCCTTCGTACTCCTTTTCCCCGGGCTGATTCAGCAAATTCCTTTAACCTGCCTGGCAGCGATGCTCATCTTCACAGGTTATCGTCTCGCCTCGCCGAACGAATTTGTCAAAACCTACCAGATCGGCGCTCCCCAATTCATCGTGTTCGTCGGTACGATCATCGTGACCTTGTTGACGGATCTTCTTGTGGGCATCCTCGCCGGCGTGTGCCTCAAGGTCGTCGTCAACGCATTCAGCGGCACCCCCATCACCTCGACCTTTGTCGCGCCGGTCAAAACCAATACCGCCGAAGATGGCGGCAGGAGGGTCGAAATCAGCAAGTCGGCCGTGTTTTCCAACTGGATGGGCGTGCGCAACAAGATCGTTTGCGAGGGCTACCAAAAAATCGTCATTGTCGATCTTTCCGGTACGAGGATTGTCGATCATTCGGTTATGGAAAAACTTCATGACCTCTCAGAGGACTTCAGACAAGCCGGCGGCGAGCTGAAGGTCATTGGCCTCGAACAACATGAGCCGGTTTCCGATCATCCCACTGCGACCAGGCGAAAGCTACCGTTGCCTCCCGGGCGCAACCCAGTGGAAAAACGTTCCCTGGTATAGTTCCTTCTGGCTCATGGACTGCAAGAGCATCATTTCAAGCCTCGCCTTGGCATCTGCCTCATTTCATCACGGCGGTCGGTCATTCGCCAAGGAAGGTCGCAGTATCGATTGTGCCATGATGACGACCGCTAGGTTCATACCTTTGATGGCAACATCATTGCTACTGGGCGCCGCAACCGCCAGATAGCGGTTTGCAACAACAGTCAGGAAACCGGTTTGTAAAGCACTACGGATTCAAGACGATTTGAGATTTGCGAGAATCTCGGTTGCCTCTGTTAACTGCGACCGGAAATATTTGCGCAGCAAATCGAGCACCTGTCCCAATACCTTGTCGCGCAGACTGTAGAACACTTGGTTTCCTTCCTTCCTCGACTGGACGATGCTCTTGTTCCGCAGAACAGCAAGATGCTGAGAGGCATTCGCCTGCTCAATGCCGAGTGACTCATGGATGCGGGCGACGGAAATCTCCCCCTCGTCCCGGAGAAGTTCGACGATCGCGATCCTGGTCGGGTTGGCCAACGCGTGAAAAATGCCGGCCTTGAACTCGCGGAGTTGGTCGACCATATCAGCGCCTCTTTGGAGACCGGGGTTCGGCCTTGTAAATTCGAAGTTTCGAATATACCATACACCGCAACCGATGGAAAGCCAAGTTCGCTTCTCCCATTTGACCGACGTTGTTGGGAAACCGTATGGTGGAATCAAGTTCCTCGTTGGCCGTGCTCATTCGGTCCTTCCGCAGGGAGGAGGAATCCGAGTTGGCCGCCTTTTGGGATCGATGTGGGCTGCCACGGCCCTTCCCCCCAGCGCGATTTGCCTCAAAGCGGCGATGGAATGCCGGACGAGCGAGCCGTGCACGAGTTCGACCTGGACAGGATCCAACCGCTTCAAGATTTACGGCGATTGACCGCGTGTTCCCACCCTGGGTGGAAGCGCGCCTATCGGGATTCACCGTCAAGCGTGGTTCCGAAGTCCACGCATATTACAAAATCGAGATGGGTCGGGCCGGTCGAAGCTGTCCCGTTCGGTCTGTGAATCGCGGCCAGGGACTTGGGAACGGAGCCGCTTAACCATGGACTTCTTGTTGATCGGGCTTCTTTTGTTCGTTCTCGGCAGCGTGCTCGCACTCGTCCTGCCGGGCAATCGCACCCGCGTGCTCGTCAACCTTGTCTGTCAGGCGGTGGCGTGCGGGTTCGTACTCTACAGGACCATCCCCGTTCTGTTCGGCGGCGAAAGCCTGAGCGCCTACGTGCAGTGGTCCTATCCGGTCGAGCGGATCGACGTGCGCCTCGACGCCTTGAGCGCGTTTTTCCTCACGTTCTCCTTGCCGATGACATTCCTTGGCTCCGTGTACGCGGTCGGGTACCTCGCGCAGGACATCCGCGGCCCGCGCCAGGTGGGAACGCACTTCGCCCTGCTCTCGACCGTTCAGATCTCCTTCCTGATCGTGTATACCGTGCAGAACTCGTTCGCGTTCCTCGTCGGCTGGGAGATGGCGGCCTTGTCGGCGTGGCTGTTAGTGATCTGGAACCACAGGGACCAGAAGATTCGCTTCGCCGGATTCAATTACCTCATTTCGACCCACCTTAGTCTGCTTTTCCTGGTGGCGGCCGTGATGATCCTGCACGGGGAAACGAACAGCTTTCAATTCGCAGATTACCAGATGTTTCTCTCCACACCAGGGACGCGGCGGGGCCTCACCTTCGTCCTGCTCATGACGTCGTTTGGGCTGAAGTCGGCGTTCTTCCCATTTCACACCTGGTTGCCCAGGGCCCACTCGGCGGCTCCCGCCCACGTTTCCGCTTTGATGTCGGGTGTCATCCACAAGGCGGGCCTTTTCGGCGTGCTGAAATTCATCATCCTCATCGGTAAACCCGACCCCTGGATGGGTTGGTTCCTGTTGATCGTGTCGGCGATGTCTGCTTTTGTCGGCGTTTTGTACACGATCACGCAGAGAGACATCAAACGCATGCTCGGCTATTCGTCCACCGAAAACGTGGGAATCGCCGGAATGGGATTCGGTATGGGGTGCATTGGTCTCTCCCTGGATCAGCCGATTCTGGTCGCATTCGGATTCGGCGGCGGCATCCTGCACATTCTCAATCATGCCTTGTTTAAGTGCTTGCTCTTCTACGGTGCCGGTTCGATCTACCGCTTCACCCACACCATCGACTTGGAGAAGCTCGGAGGCCTGATCAAGGTCATGAAGTGGACGGCCCCTCTGTTTCTGCTGGGGAGTCTCGCGAGTGCCGCCATGCCCGCGTTGAACGGATTTGTGAGCGAGTTTTTGATCTATTTCGGATTGCTCCACCCGGGGCCTGAACTTGGAGCCGCCCGGATCCCCATGCTCCTGGCCGCGGCAACCTTGGCCCTGGTGGGAGGATTATCCGCGCTGTCGGTCACGCGGTCGTTCGGCCTCATCTTTCTGGGCCTGCCGCGCGATCCTCACCACGTTGTTCCGGCGGCGAAAGAGAACCCGCTTATGGTCTTGCCCATGGCCATACACCTGATCGGTATCCTGCTCATCGGACTTCTGCCCTCGCTCGGTCTGGCCGTGGTCGCCGAGCCGACCGCCCTCCTGCTGAGCCTGGCCGGTTCCGCTGACCGATCTTTAACTGATTTCGTCATGGTCAGTGTGCTCCAATCACTCACGCTGGTGAGCTTAATCCTGGTGGGCCTCTTCGCTTTTTTGGCCGGCGCCCGGTTTGCCTTGTTCCCCCATTGCGAACGGCGGCATGTCACATGGGGGTGCGGGTATACGCGGCCGAATCCACGGATGCAGTACACCGGCTCGTCGTTTTCTCACCCCATGGTTGTCGTATTTCGCGACCTGTTGCGGTACTTGCGACGAGATTCCCTACCAAAAGGTCCGTTCCCCGCTGATGGAAAACTCGAAACGCATTGCGTCGATTCGGTCGAGTATTCCGTTTTCAACGCTTTGCAAATCGGCGAACGGTTGGTCGAATCGGTGCTCCACCGGGTCCCGGAAACATCGCGGGCCTCGATCGGGCTTGGCCTCGCCGCCTTGATCCTTCTCGTCGTTATCCTGCTTGTGAAATAAGAGGTTGGACGTGCGTATCGCGCTAGTGGTCTTTCACCTCGTCGTTCTCACCGTGGCGCCGATTTTCCTGATCGGAGTCATCAATCGAGTGAAGTCGCTCTGGGCCGGACGGCGCGGTCCCGCGCTCTACCAGTTGTGGTTCGACCTCACCCGATTGCTCTGCAAGACGCCCGTGTACAGTTGGAATACGAGTTGGCTTTTCCCCATCGCCCCCTACTTCGTGCTGGCCACGACGATCTGCGCCGGGCTGATCGCGCCGGCCGTGCCGGGTTTCGCAATCATCTCCTTCCCGGGTGACATGATCCTGTTCGCCTACCTTCTCGCATTCGGCCGCATCGTCCTCATGCTCAGCGCCCTCGACACCGCCAGTGCGTTTGAAGGGATGGGAGCAAGCCGCGAGGCGACCAACTCCGCGCTACTCGAACCGGTGTTGCTTTTGATCGTCGGCACACTCGGTTGTCTCAATAACGTCATGTCGTTTCAAGACCTCGTATCGGGCAGCACCGGCTCAGGGTTTGACGTGTGCGTCCGCATCGCCATCGTGTTCGCCCTGTTCATTGTACTTCTGGTCGAATGCTCGCGGGTTCCAGCCGATGACCCGGCCACGCACCTCGAACTGACCATGGTTCACGAGGTGATGGTGCTCGACCACAGCGGTCCCGAGCTGGCGACCGTCCAGTACGCGGCGGCCATGAAAACGACCCTATTCGCGATGGTGATCGCAGCCATTGCCAACCCTTTCCCGGCCGGCGACGGTGGCTTCACGGTTCTTTCGATGGCAGTCACACTCATCTTGCTCGTCATTCTTGCGGGAGGCATCGGATTGATCGAGTCACTCACCGCGCGGCTTCGATTCCAGGCGCTGCCCATATTCATACGGGCCGGGTTTCTTGCCGTGGTGATTGCGCTCATCGCCGTCGTGGCCCGTCAGGGAGGACTGAAATGACCAACCTCTTTATCGTCTATCTGGCCGCGGTCATTGTGCCCGCCTTCTTCTTCTCATGGCGAGTCGCCGTGCTCGGTTTGGGCATTCAAGGAGTGATGTTGTCTTTCGTGCTCCTTGCGGGTCACGAAATCGATTCGCCAGCGGTCGTCATCGAATTCCTTTGTCTGCTGCTGATCCGGGCCGTGTTCGTCCCCTGGTACTTGTTGCGCAAGTGCGACACGCGGTATGCCCAGCGGAGTTTCGCACTCGTCGGCACGACTCTTTGGCAGCGGTCGCTGGTCGTCCTGCTGAGCGCCGCAGGCTTCGCGATGGGCCTCGCGATGGGCAAGGGTGATATGCGCGAGTCGATGCAAATCGGTACCGCGGCGTCGAGCTTGCTCGTCGGAATGCTCATGGTCGCCAATGACCGTCAACCGGCGGCCCAGCTTGTGGGCCTGTTCACATTTGAAGGCGGGGTGACCCTTGTGGAACTGCTCTCCCCCCACGCAATGTCCTTTCCGATCCAAATGGGCGTTACGGCGATCGACGTGTTCTTCGTCCTCACCCTCGGCCAGTACCTCGCCCGGTTCCCTCAGATCACTCCAACCGACGGCGCCGCCGAACAGGAGGGGATTTGATGCTTGCTTTGCTTTGCGTCGCGGCCCCCGTCCTGGGCGCACTCGCACTCTTGATTGCCCCCGGACTGCGCGAGACCGCGGCGAAGCCGGTGCTCGTTTTGTCGGCGGCGGTCTCGCTTTTGGCCGCACTCATCGTCGCGGCGACGCGTCCCACGGAATCGGTCACCTACCTGCTTTGGCGGTATTTCGTACTGGATGCGACATCGGTCCTCTTTTTGACCATCATCGCGATCGTGTTCTTCGGTATCTCGATCTATGTTCGGCAGAAGCTCTCGCAGAGATCCGCCCTCCCGCGAGACGAATTTGTCGTCGTTCGGGCTCTATGGTTCTTCGCGACCTGCGCGCTCGCGGTGCTTTGCAACCACCTGGTGGGGATGTGGGTGCTGTTGGAGGCGGGCACGCTCCTGATCGCCCCGCTGATCTACTTTGGACGCGGCCCGGAAGCGATCCGCGCTTCCTGGAAATACTTGAAATTCTCGGTGATCGGATTCGGGTTCAACTTGGTTGGCCTAATGTGTCTCGCCCGTGGGATGGGCGGCGCGCACGGCGATCACACCGTCACCTTTTTCCTCGATGAGTTGTACGCCCTGACCACGCTTGGCGACAAAACCTGGTGGGAATTGAGCCTGGCGTTGATGGTGTTTGGCCTCGGGACGAAGCTGGGGCTCGCCCCCATGTATGCCTGGCTTCCCGACGCCTACGATGAAGCGCCCCCCGCGGTGACGACGATGCTTGCGGCATTGCAATTCAACTGCGTGCTCCTGTTCCTGTTCCGGCAGGTGGGGTTATTGAGATCGTTCGCCCCAGATCTCGTGAGCGCCGAATTGATCGCCATGGGGGTGATGTCGATTGCGATCTCCGGTTTTCACATCGTCCGAGCCAGCAACTACAAACGTTTGATCGCCTACGCCTCGATTAGCCACGCGGGGACCGTTGCCGTCGGCCTGGGCATGGGCAAGAACGCGGCCTATGGGGTGGTGTTGTACGTCGTCAGTAATGCGCTCGTGAAGTCGGTCTTGTTCCTGACTTGCGGGAACATCAAGGACCATTATGGCAGCAAGCAGATCGCATCCCTTCGCGGCCTGATCCGCGTCATGCCCTTCAGCGGCTGGGCCTTCATGCTCGGAACATTCGCCCTGCTCGGGTTCGCCCCGTTCGGCAGTTTCCTTGGTGAGATCATCATCCTGAGCAGCATGGTTGAGAGTGGGTATCTCGTGCTGTTCCTGTTCCTGTGCGTGATGTTGACCGTCAACTTAGTCGCGACGGGCCGAGCCTTGTTCCCGATGATCTGGGGCGATACGCAGGAAAACGAGGAGAAGGTGGTAGAGCCCATCTGGTCGATCGCTTCCAGCATCCTTTACATCCTCGTCCTGGTTGCGCTCGGCATGTACACCCCCGAACCGGTAACCTCCTTGCTTCGCGAGGTCGCGGCGACCTTGGACGGCAAGTGATGTTCCCGATGGCGAACTTGGCGAAGCGGCCAACGGAGTGAATCGAATGGAGCCCAGAACCGTTCTCCTGCGGGAAAACCACGAGCACGAGAGGCTCGATTATCGCGGCTTTCGGGACCGGCTCGCCGACCACCTGGCCTGGAGTAGGCGACTACTGAGTTGTTTTGGGACCCCCGATCCCGAAACCCCCGGCGGTGCGCCGTTGCTTAACGCGATCGTCCTCGGAGATCGGGGGCTGGAAATGTTCGTCGGGCGAGGCAACGCCGGCGATGAATTCCCCTCACTGACGGTCCAATTTCCGCAGATGCACTGTTTCGAACGGGAAATCCACGAGCAATTTGGGCTGCCCTTCCCGGGCCACCCGTGGCTGAAACCGATCCGGTTTGAAGGGCTGAAGCGCGGTCGCATGGACGACTACCCCTTTTATCAGCTCGGCGGCAAGGAGGTTCATGAGGTGGGCGTGGGGCCGATTCACGCGGGCGTGATTGAACCGGGACACTTCCGCTTCATGTGCTACGGCGAAACGGTTCATCACCTTGAGATCCACCTCGGCTACCAGCACCGCGGGGCCGAGTCACTACTTGTGAAGACTCCCCCGCGCAAGCTGCCGCCCCTCGTTGAGAGCATCGCGGGAGATACGGCGGTCGCTCACGTCGTCGCGTTCTGCCGAGCATGGGAAGCTCTATGCGGGATGCCGGCCCGCCCGGAGGTGGAAACCATCCGTGGGATCGCCGTCGAGTTGGAACGGGTCGCCATGCACCTCGTCGGGGTCGGCGGACTCGCGACCGACGTGGCCTTCCTGCCGGGAAGTTCGACCTACGGCCGCCTGCGAACGTCCCTCATCAACCTGAGTATGCGGCTTTGCGGTAGCCGCTTCGGCCGGAGCTGGTTCCGGCCTGGTGAACTTCGCCACCCTTTCGGATCAACGCACAAAGACGATGTCCGCAATACGCTTCAATCCGTGCAGCGCGACATCGCAATCATCAACGACCTGTTTCGAAAATCCCGTTCGGTCCGCCACCGTTTGGAAACAACCGGTACCGTGCCGACAGCCCTGGCCAGGGATATTGGCCTGGTGGGCATGGCGGGTCGCGCCTCGGGGTTGGCATGCGACCTTCGGCACGAATTGCGAAGCGGAGTGTATCAAACGCATTCGATCCCGATGGTTACGGAACCCGCGGGCGACTGCCTGGCCCGCGGGCTGGTTCGTATCCGAGAAATGGACGACTCCCTTGCGTGGATCCTCCGGGTGATCGAGACCCTACCGGATGTCGACGCCGACCCGCCTTTCCGGCTGACGCCGCGCGCGAACCATTGCGCGGTGTCATTCGAGGAAGGCTGGCGGGGCGAGGTGATGCACGCGATCCAAACGGACGCCGAGGGGCGAATCGCTCATTACAAGGTTCAAGACCCGTCCCTTCGAAACTGGTTCGGCCTTGCCCAGGCCGTGCGCGGCAACGCGATTTATGACTTCCCTATCTGCAACAAGAGTTTCGACCTGTCGTATTGCGGAAACGACCTTTGAACACGACCGCAGGGAGAAAGACATGATTCCATTACTCGAAGCGCTCCGCGTTCGCAGCTCGCAAGGCAAACAGTACATTGCGAACCTTCGCCAGGCCAACCCGGTCGGCTTCCGGGGCTTGCCTGTCATCGACTCGACTCCGTGCGCGGAGGGCTGCACAGCATGTGTGGACGAGTGCCCGACGGATGCCATCCAATTGACCCCCTTCCGCCTCGACCTCGGCCGGTGCGTGTTCTGCGATGAGTGCGCCCGAATCTGCCCGCAGAAGAAGGTGGCGTTCTCCGCGGGCTACCGGCTTGCCGCCCGCACCCGGGATGGACTCGTCATGCGCGAGGGGACGAGTTCGCTCTCGGCCGTGGAAGCCAACTCGCGCATCCAAAAGTTGTTCGGCAGATCGCTCAAGCTTCGTTCCGTCTCGGCCGGTGGGTGCAACGGTTGCGAACTGGAGATTAACGCCACGGCGAATGTCAACTTTGACTCGGGTCGCTACGGTATCGACATCGTGGCGTCTCCCCGCCACGCCGACGGGCTGATCTTGAGTGGGCCCATCACCCAGAACATGGCTGCGGCGCTCGAGCTGTGTTACGAAGGGATGCCCGATCCCAAGTTCGTGATCGCAGTCGGCACCTGCGCCATCTCGGGCGGCGTGTTCGAACCATCCCCGGCGCTCGATCGATCGTTCATCAGCCGATTCACACCCGAGTTATATGTCGCGGGCTGCCCCGCACATCCGCTTTCCATTGTGAATGGTATCCTCGACTTACTGGGACAGGCAGGGTGAATCTAGACTGGTCCATAGAAACTGGCCACACGCACGCCGGGCTTTCGTCTCATGTGCACAGGTAGATGGTGTGCAGAAGCGGCTGGATCGTCCTTTTTCAGACCGGCTTGCAATCTGATTCGATTACATACCAAATTGCTCTAACTACTTCTCGCAAGGTCACCTCCTTAAGGACGCCGATCGGGCTCGCGCCGAGATCGAGTTGCGAGCCCGCCGAAACGCAGCTCCAGATGCAATGTCCGATTTGATGGAATCCGCAAGGGCAGACCTTCCACCCCTTGAAGCTACTATCGCCGAGTTTTGGTCCGAAATGGTCGAGGGAATGACTGATACCGAAAATCTAGTATCATCTCGGTAAATCCCGGCCAAGCCAATTTGTTTACTATCTTTGGGAGGTTTGAGGGCCAAAAGGGTAATCTTGGGACCGTCTTTTGATTCCCGCATTTGCGCGTGTCGATTGCTAAAATCCTGATAGCGTCTAAACTCGACCTATATGGCACCTATTACCAGTGGTCGACCAAATGGAAAGACTAACTTGCATATCACCTTATATTATTTCAATGACAATTCCTCTGCATTTAACATTAGTGTAATTATAAATAATCGCAAACTGCTCATTTAATGCTGACTAAATATAAGCACTTAAAAACACCATTAACTATTTATAGATATTACAAAAATAAAAAAATTCTACACATTCACACGCCCTGAACACGCCTGAAACAATACAAGCATAATATTTCTGAATAAACCATCGTCAATCTTAAGCAACCTGATCAAATTTTAAAGTGGCAACCTTGATCGATAGGCGCACAAGTAACGTATTCTTAGGAGTAACAGTCAAATGGCGGAACAATTCAAGCAGGTGATTGATCAACTCGTCGAAGAAATTGAAGGTTTACGGATATCGATCGTTCCGCTCATGGAAAGTGCGGCCTTCAATAGCCAATTTAACAATTTCTTGTTTGGTCGTTTTCTTGAAGAGAACGGAAAAGTGGTTGAGGATAAAGGAAATGGTGAAAAACGTTTCATAGTCGGCCCTGCTGATTTCGGAAGAATGCGTCGGCTTGATCGGCGGCTGAAAAGTTCGGGGGTCGCACATGCGCTTATACCGGGCAGCCTCCTTGTAACCTTAGTAAGTCGATACGATGCATTCCTTGGGCGGCTGATTCGAGCGATGGTACTGACACGTCCCGAATTGCTTAAATCATCTGAGCGAACCTTGTCGCTAGGCAATCTACTAGAACTCGGTGACTTTGATTCGGCAAGAGAGTATTTAATTGAGAAGGAGATTGAGTCTGTTCTTCGCAAAAGTCACGACGATCATTTCGCCTGGATTGAATCAAAGTTGGACATGACGTTACGGAAAGACCTTCCTTCATGGCCAGGGTTTATCGAACTGACGGAACGCCGCAACTTGCTGGTGCATTGCGATGGAATTGTATCGCATCAGTACATGGCAAATTGTAAGGAACATTCAGTTCCGCTAGGCACATGCTCCGTTGGTGACAAACTGGGTGCCCCTCTTGCGTACTATCGTGCTGCATGTGATTGCATCCTTGAGATTGCCGTCAAGCTCACACACGTTGTATGGCGAAAGCTCCTCCCAAACGATCGCGAACCGGCCGATGACGCGCTGGCTGGTACATGCTTTGAGTTGTTGATCCACGAAAATAATTCACTTGCAAATGAACTACTTAGATTTGCGAATGTGGTCCTGAAGAAACACGCTTCCGAACGACATCGCTTGATATTCTTAGTGAACTGGGCACAATCATGGAAATGGCTAAATAACGAGAAGGAATGCAAAGCCCTACTTGACAAAGAGGATTGGACTGCAAAAGGATCCGAATTTCAGCTGTGCGTTTCAGTGCTACGCGATAAATTTGAGGATGCTGTCGCGATTATGAAACAACTTGGCAAGGACGGATCTATGAAGCCAGGCGACTACTTAATATGGCCAATTTTTAGCAAAGCTAGAAAAGAAAAGATATTCCAGGATGGCTACAGAGATGTTTTTGGCGAGGAAATGAAAATAGGCGAAAGCAGCACTGGTTTAAATGCAAAAAACATGCGTCACTTCTTTGACGAATTGGTTAAACAGAAAGTCGAGAAGGACTCCAACCCGTCTTCGGCAACTGGCGATGATAGCGAACCAGTTATCACGACAACAATTCTACCTTCTAAATAGCCCATTAATAATCGTACATCCGAACAAACCTATACTACCAATCGCTTCCAAATGAAAATTTCACACGTAAAATTATTAGCCACATCAACACAGCATGATAATAAATTAGTCGTGCCTGAGAAAGGGCCAACGGGGCTTGTTTTTCCGGTCGCCGTGCGTCTTGAGGTGTGGTAAAATTCGCAAGATTTCTTCGAAATTCCGTTGGAAGCTTGCAAATCATGACCTCCAAGCGCACGGACGGTACGCCGGACTTATTCGATACCCCGCTGGCCAAGATGATCAATTTGAATCACCCCTTGGTTAAGTTGGCGGCTACGTTTGACTGGGAAGGGATTCGCCGGGAAATCGAGCCTGTTTTCTGCGATTCCAATGGTCGTCCTGCTGCCGATGTTCGAGTCGTGGTCGGTTTGTTGTATCTCAAATCCGCATTCAACCTCAGCGACGAGCAACTCATTGATCGGTGGGTAGAGAATGTTTATTGGCAGTGGTTTTGCGGGTTCGAGGTTATGCAACATCGGTCGCCGATTGATCCGGCAACGCTTTCACGTTGGAGATCTCGCCTCGGTGCCGATCGATTGGCAATCCTCTTGAAGAAAACGATTGAAATCGCCACCAGCGAGAAGATCTTGCCTTTCAAGGATCTGGCGGCAGTGAATGTCGACACAACAGTTCAACCGAAGGCCATCGCCTTCCCGACCGATTCCAGGCTTTACTGCAAGATGATCAGGACATTAGTCCGAATTTCACAAAAAGCAGATCTTAATTTACATCAAAGCTACCTTCGCGTTTCCAAAATCGAATTGGTGAAGCAAGGGCGATACGCCCGGGCCAAACAGATGCGCCGAGCTGGGAAATGCCAGAGGAAACTGAAAACGTATCTTGGGCGATTGACGCGAGACATTGAGCGAAAACTCGATCAATGCAGTTGTCCGAAAACACGAACAATCTTGAAACATCACCAGGGATTGTCGAACCGGATCCTGGCTCAAACCAGGAACAGTTCCCAGAAGCTTTACAGCATTCATGAACCACATGTGGAATGCATCGCCAAGGGCAAAGCTCACAAGCGATACGAATTCGGCAACAAAGTGAGTGTGGTGGTTACCAATCGGTCCAACTGGATCGTTGGAGTGCAGGCCCTTCATGGAAACCCATTTGACGGGCACACCTTGGGTGGAGCGATTGAACAAATGGAAAAGCTGACGAATGCCGTTCCAAAGCACATCATGGTGGACAAAGGGTACCGAGGCCACGACTACTTGGGGACCGGAATCGTTCACATTGCCGGCCGGATCAAGAAAGACCTGACAAGAGCCTTCAGGAAGATGCTTAGGCGCCGAAGCGTTATCGAACCAACGATCGGTCACATGAAGACCGATCACCGGCTGGAAAGGAACTTCCTGAGAGGCACGAACGGCGATAAAATCAACGCCCTGATGAGCGCCATCGGCTACAACTTCTCAAAGCTACTCAAGGCTTTGGCCTGCTCTTGGATTTTCATTCTCAGGGTCGCCCAGCAGGGGCCAATGAGCCTCTTTTGCCGCCTTATTCATTGGTTTTTGGCAGTGGCCAGGCACCCGAAGTTGGCACCAATTGCATGATCGGTTACCCCGAAGACCGCGAAATCAATCCCGGCACCGCAAATCACTTTTGCAGGGACGACGAACTTAGGAGTTGACCCACAAAACTGCAACTCAATGAACTCGGACTTTTCTGACAAGCCACCAATCTCGCGAACAGAACCTGCGATTTAAGCAAATTTAGGTCGCTCGAAACGATATCTATTATCCAACTTTACCATAGTGCAAAATTCATAATATAACAAACTACACAAACAAATCATTTCGACACGCTTTATCTTCACCTTGTTCGTTCCGGGTGACCGCAAACGGCCCACTCCCCGTGGGGCGTGCAAAACCGTGGCGATTGAGTCTTGCGGTATTATTTGAGAATTTGTGCAGGCAAGCTGAAACTCAAAGAAATAAGCTCGATAATCCATTCATTGACAAGGCAAATTTACACACTATTCACAGCGCGGCGGCACTCAAAGTAAGTGACGCTCTCAAGCGCGGCTTCGCCAAGCACGCGGACTACGGTGGCCGTGTTGAACTGCGATGATGGTAACTTGATCGGAAAAAAGCTGATAATAGATGACAAACGGAAATCGCCTCATGGGACATGCACGAATCTGGCGATAAAGCTTGGCCCAACGTGCAGGAGTTGACTGGATTTCATTGAATTGTTTGAGCAGTGTATCGAGAAACTGTTCTGCCAAACCAAGATGTTGTTCACCATACCATTCATAGGCAGCGTCGACTTCATCGATCGCCTCAGGGCGAAAGTCAATTGCTAGCTTCATCGCGGACGTCGCACACGTTCGATGAGGTTTTCCAGGGTACCATTGTTAGTCGGATTGGCAGCAAGATCGTCAAGACGGCGATCGAATTCGGCCTTTTGGGCATTCGTCAGTTCAGGTTCCCATCCCGAATCAACGACTCGGTCCCAAGCCTGCTGGAGCAATTCAATCTGATCCGGAATCGGCAAGGCCATAATCTCGTTCAATGTTGCCTCTATTTTGGTGGCCATGTTGTCCCCAATCGTTAGGAGCTGCGCAGTACCCATTTCATCATAGCAGAGCCCTAAGCAGGCCAGTTGTCATCCGGCGAAGTAGGTTCCCGATTCATGCTCGCCTACTTATGGGCAGAATTGCCGGAATGATCAATCAATCGCGCAGGCACAGGCCAGGGACAAAAGGCCTAGCCTAAAAGAAAAAAAACGCCTGAAACGGATTTCGCGAGAGTTTTAAGCGGTGAGATGGGTGACAGCGCATCGACTGACGGTAACCGAGGCACAAAACAAAAAGCTCTTTGGCCGCTCCTGCTTAACGAGTTCTAGAAGAAGGTAGAGAGTTGAAAGTAGACCGAGTCGAGCTGAGAAAGTGGTTCGTTCTACCCACCACTTTCTCGACTCGACTCTCTCTTGCCGCCATGCGGCAAGCGGAGAGGAAGGGATTCGAACCCTTGGTGAATCTTTCGACCCACGCCGATTTAGCAAACCGGTGCTTTCGGCCACTCAGCCACCTCTCCGGCAAGTTCAAATCTATGATTTGAACGGCAAAAAAGCAACCCGTTCCTGAAAGGAAACAAGAGTCTTTGCCTACTGCTGATTCCCGAAGGGATCGGTCCGATTACTTCGGCCCTTTCCACTGAAATTCCGGACGGGCTTTCAGGAAGGCAGCAACCTTGTCGGCGCGGGTAATCGCGTCCGCGAAGAAATCGACCGCGCCGCTCAGAACTTCGTCGGATCCGGCGCAGCTCAAGCGCAAAAAGCCCATGCCCGCTTCGCCAAAGCACTCGCCGCCCAGGCACGCCAAACCGACTTTATCATCTGCCCCCTCAAGGAGATAAAGCGCCAGACCGTGCGAGGTGATTTTCAGCTTTTCGCAAATCGCGTGCACGCCGGGGAACACATAGAAGGTGCCTTTAGGCACTTCGCAGGTCACGCCGGGCACTTTTTTGAGCTTTTCGCACAGAAGGCGCACTTTGCCGCCAAAAAGGGCCATTTGCCGCTCGCGCTCGGCCTTGTCGTGCTTCAGCGCGGCCTGGCCGGCGGCTTGAACGATCGGCGGCGTGCAGGAGGAGGTCGTGTTGATCATCCGCGAAATGACGCTGGCAATGGGAGGTGGGGCAATGGCGTAACCCAGGCGCCAGCCGCTCATGCTGTAGGACTTACTAAAGGTATAGCAGGCAACGGTTTGCTGCCGGATCGAGGGAATCTGCAAGGGAGAAATGTGTTCCCCCTCCCAGACCATGTGGCAGTAGGGTTCGTCGCTGAAAAGGGCGATGTCCTTACCCGCGATCAATTTCGCGATCGCTTCGAGGTCTTCGCGCGTGGCGACGCCACCCGTTGGGTTGTGGGGGGAGTTGAGGAAGATCGCGCGGGGCTTGGGGTCTTCAGCCAGGAACTTGGCCACATCGGCGGGATCGGGGCGGAAAGACCGTTCGGCGCGCAAGGGAGCGGTGACCATGCGGGCACCCCGGCGGGCGATGTTCGGCGGGTAGGTGGGGAAATAGGGGCTGAAGACGAGCACGCCGTCGCCTGAATCGAGGAAGGCTTCGCAAAAGAAGGTTTCGAAGACTTTGGCGCCGCTGGCGACGACGACTTCGTCCGCGCCGATCGTGATGCCCATCTCGCCTGACAGGAACGAGGCGATCGTTTCGCGGAAGGAGGCGATGCCGGTCGACGGGCAGTAATGGGTTTCGCCGTCGCGGATCGCCTTGATCGCCGCTTCGACCGCGTGCGAAGGCGTGTTGAAGGGCGAATCGCCGATCTGAAGCTCAAAGACTTTTTTGCCTTTGGCTTGCAGGCCGCGGGCCAGCGCCAAAACATCGAATGCCGTTTCAGTCTTCAGGCCGCTTGCAAACGGACTGAGTGTGGGAATGCTCATGAAGGCCTCTGTGAAAAAATGAGAGGAGTCCTGACAATCCGGAGAAAGAGAGAGACAGAAATTGGAGGGAAGCCGACGCGTCCGGCGCATCGGCTTCTAGAGAAAATAGAGAAAAATTATTGGCGAGTAGCGATCGTCTGCGCTAGCGGGCGCACCACGGTCGGAATCACGTGGGATTCCACCATTTCCTGGCAGGTTTTGCGCTGGTACTGATAGGCTTCAAGGAAGTCCTTGGAGCCCGATTTCGCCCAGTAGTTGCGCACGGTGAAATAGACGGAGATCGGCGCCTCGCCAAATTGGCCGGTACGGACCTGAAAGGGGTTCGAGCGAGTCTCGATGCTCAGGCGGCACTGGAGCCGGCAAGCGTCGTCGAGCGCGATCATGACGGAAGGTTCGTAGTTGAGCACTTTGGCGCCCTGATACTGCAAAAGACTCTCAAAGGTGGTCTGCGCGCCGATCGCTTCGGCGACGACTTCGTCGTGATTGCCGCCAAAGACGAAATCGAACGAAAACATGACATCGAGCGCCTCGCAATCGAGGGGGCTGATGTCGAGGTGGCTGGGAGCCTGTTCGAGTGCGGCCATGGCCATTTTGTCGGCGGAATCGAGGTCGGGCGGGTTCATGAAGCCGGCAGCGAAGCGCTTTGGCTCCACGGTGATCCAGCGGTAGCTGCCCTGCTCGCGGTCTTCTTCAAACGCCAGTTCGCCGCTTTCGCGCTTTTCGAACTCGGTCATCCCCGGGAAACGCTTGCGCATCGAATCGAAGAAATTGAGAAGCGAAGATCGTTGAGTCGGAAGCTCGAGCTTTGTGTTGATATACGTAGATACCCCGAAGTCATCCGCCAGGGTTCCGTAGTGATTCATTCGCTTACCCCAAATTGATCGAGGGAACCACCCGGTCGAGATTCCCTTTCGCCTAAAGAAGATTCTATGGGAGGTGGTCAAGGATGGGACGCAAGGTCCCGCGAATGGGGCATAAAAAAAACGAACCAACAGCGGGTCAGGCCCGGCCAATCGCCCATTGAGAAGCTGGTGAAAGCCTCACGAAAAGAACAGAAAAGGGAAGAAAAGGCAAGAAAAGAAAAGCAAAACGAAAGCTCCCCGGAAAGTCCAACCTTCCGGGGAGCGTGGTTCATTCTGGGGGAGAAATCGGCTTGCTTGCACGCCGGAGATTAGGCCACTTTGACGAGTTGGACGGAGGTCGGAAGATTCAACGGTGCCTGGTTCATCCAGCGGCCGGAGTCGGGGGTGCCGTTCCAGCGCTCGAGGATGACACCGGAGCAGGCGGCTTGTTCTTCTTCATCGAGCACTTCGACAAAGGCGGCGGCGTAGGCCGAGCGCACCTGGGTCGACGAGCGTCCGAGGTAAACGAGCAATTCCGGACGGTCGGGAAACTGGGCCACGGCTCTCCATGTCTGGGCTTTCGATTCCGATTGGTAAAGCATTGGGTTGACCCTCCATGGTCTTGGTGTTGTGAACGGGTATAAGTAGAAACCGCGAACTCAGCTGGGTCAAGAAAAAACAGGGCGACTTTCCCGAAGATGCTTATTTTGCAGGGGGATCGACCAACTTGTTGCGCGCTAACCAGTTCATCAAAAGGGTCGGCCAGACCTTCAGTTGAGGATCTTTCTGGGCCAGCCCCACGCCATGAGGACCTTCCTGAAAGAGGTGCAGTTCCACCGGCACCTTGTTCTTCACACAGGCCTCGTAAAAGAGGATCGCGTTCTCGGGAATGACGACCGTATCGGCGACCGTGTGGAAGATAAACGTCGGCGGCGTTTTGGCGGTGACCTGCGTCTGATTGCTCAGCGATTTGGCGAGCGCTGGATCGGGCTTGGACCCCAGAAGATTGCGCCGTGAACCTCCGTGCGTGGTCGGAATCTCCATACTGATCACAGGATAGCAAAGGATTGCAAAATCTGGACGGCTCGATTCCTGATCGATCACATTATTGGGTTTGTGCTCGGGATCTTCAAAGCGGGTGGCGACCGTCGAGGCCAGATGCCCGCCCGCCGAGAACCCCCAGATTCCCAGGCGATTCTTATCGACGCCCCATTCCTCGGCACGCGAGCGGATCAGCCGCATCGCCCGGCTGGCATCCATCCAGGGCACCGGATGGTTGTACTTGGGCCCAAGGCGGTATTTGAGCACGAAGGCATGAATTCCCTTCGAGTTAAGGAATTCGGCGATCTGCTTGCCTTCATGGTCGTTGGCCAGGCCGCCGTAGCCCCCGCCGGGCACGACAAGCACCGAAGTTGCAGGAGATTTCGCGCCCTTGGCTAACCAAAGGCGAATTTCCGGCTGATCGGCCGCTTCCGTTCCCTTGGCCAGTGGAACTTCCCCCTGTTTCCAGAGCGGAACATCGACGTTTTGGCCCGCCGACAGGAAAAAGCAACAAAGCGGAAGCAAAAGGGAATGACTCATGTAAGGCCTCCTAAGGGCACGACGGACGAAAACTGAGATGCGGTTTTCTTGCCGACACGGCGATATTGGTTATGATTTCCTTACGCCATGGTGGGTGTAGCTCAGTTGGTTAGAGCGTCGGATTGTGGCTCCGAATGTCGGGGGTTCGAGTCCCCTCATCCACCCTTATCGAAAAGGGACCCGTTCACACGGGTCCCTTTTTTTGTTGACGATGCGCTTTGCCCCTCAATGCAAGTGGAATGAAGGGCGAAGAACCAGACGAACGGCCCGTTGGGGCCGTTTAGCGGCAGGCGGGGTTAAAAAGGCTGAGCCAGGCGGCGTTTTGTTTTGAGCTGGCGACGCACTGGGTGATGAAGTTCATACCGTCAACGCCGTCGTACACATTGGGGAACAAGGTGTTTTTGCCCTCGATCGGCTTGCCGGCTGCCTTGGCCGCGATTGCCTCGTACCCGGCGGTGTAAATGTTGGCGAATGCCTCAAGGTAGCCTTCCGGATGGCCTGAGGGAGTGCGCGTTGCCGCCCCCGCGAGTGCGCCCAGGTAAGGGCCGCCGCCACGGGTGTAGAGGGCATGCGGTTCGCCATTGCGGCGGAACAACAATTTATTTGGCTCTTCCTGGTGCCATTCGAGCGAGCCCTTGGTGCCGTCGATCTCGATCCAAAGGTCGTTCTCGCGACCATGGCTGATTTGCGATGAGGTCACGCTGCCCAAGGCGCCATTCTTGTAGCGGATGATCGCGGTGCCGTAATCATCGAGCGCCCTGCCCGGCTCAAAGGTCTTCAAATGGCAGGAAACGGTGTCGGGAATCAAACCGGTGATGAAGCGGCCAAGATTGTAGGCGTGGGTGGCGATATCGCCAAAGCAGCCGGCGATGCCCGAACGCTTTGGGTCGGTGCGCCATTCAGCCTGCTTCTGACCGCCCGATTCCAGGCGGGTGCGCAACCAGCCCTGAATGTAAAACGCGCGCACGGCATTGATTTCCCCCAACTCGCCGCCCAGCACCATTTCGCGCGCCTGGCGCACCAGGGGGTAACCGGTGTAGTTGTGCGTGACCACAAATACAGATTTCGTCTTTTCGACAACCTTGAGCAACTCTTCGGCCTGGGGCAGATCGAGCGTCAAGGGTTTGTCGCAGTACACCGCGAAGCCGGCTTCGGCGGCCGCCTTGGCGACTTCGAAGTGCGCATGATTGGGAGTCGCCACCGAGATGAAATCGACCTTCTTGTCGGCGGGAAGTTTCGATTCCTTCTCGACCAATTCGGACCAACTGCCATAGGCCCGCTCGGGCTTGATGTCGTAGTCGGGCGCGCTGGCCTTGGCTTTTTCGGGGCTTGAAGAAAGAGCCCCCGCGACGAGTTCGGCACGGTTATCAAGGCAGGCGGCAATGGAGTGTACCCGGCCGATGAATGCCCCCTGGCCGCCGCCCACGAGCGCCATGCGCAATTTCCGATCCAGGGGAGAGTTGATGGCCATATCGATTCCTCAAAGGGAGAGAACGCGTGGAAAATAAAAGTGACTTCGAAGGCAAAGGATAGGAATAGGGCATTTCAAGGACAGCAAAGGCCCCGAAAATCGGGGCCTTTGCGTGGTGCGGCGATCCATGAGAATGCGGACAGGGGAGCGAAGCCCCAAGGATCAAGGTTCCTTGGGCGCTTCAAAATCGGCCAGGAACAGTTGCGATGGCTGGCGCCCATCGCGCGTCGACGTCCACATCAACTTCCTGCCATCGGGCGAGAACACGGGCAACACATCGGCCCCCGGAGCAAAGGTGATTCTTTGTTTCTTGCCGCTGTCGACATCCATCCAGTAGATGTCGTAATTGGGACGGCCGGCCACCGCATGATTGGCCGCGGCATAGACGATATGACGGTTGTCGGGATGCCAGTAGGGGCCCCACTGCACCCAGTCGAGATCTTCGCTCAGCGACTTCTCTGCGGTTCCGTCGGTGTTGATCACCATCAACTGCAGATGATCCTTTTTCTTGCGGTCGCTTCGGAAGATCACCCGCTTGCCATCGGGAGAGAAGAACGGCCCGCCGTTGTAGCAACCGGGCGCATTGGTCAGCTTGCGCACGTTGGCGCCATCACTGTCCATGATGTAAAGCTCAAGGTTGCCGGCGCCGGAACGCTCGGAGCAAAAGACAATCTGCTTGCCATCGGGCGAATAGCTGCCCTCGGCGTCGTAACCGGGCGAGTCGGTCAGGCGCTTGATGCCGGTGCCGTCCGCATTCGCTTCGAAGATCTCCATCTGCGGATCGAAATCCCACTGGTAGCGGCGGCGCTTGCCCGATTTCTTCTCCTGGTCGCGCTGATCCAATTCGCCCTGGTAGTAGCTCGCCGCCTTGGGATCGAGGTGGCTGGAGGCGTAGATCAATTTCTGGCCATCGGGACGGTAGAACGAGCAGGTCGTTTTGCCCACTCCGGGGCTAATTCTCCTGAGCGACGAGGGCACCGAATTGCCCTTCTCGTCGAGACCCAATGTGAAAATCTGGTAGAACGGGTTGCCGGTCGCTTTCTCCTCGGCCTGGAAGATGATCGACTTGCCATCGGGCGCGAAATAGCCTTCGCCCGCGCGGGCAAATTCGGTGGTCAATTGGCGAATGTTCTTGAGACTCGCGGTCTCCGATTTTTGCCAGTCCTCGCCAGAGGGAACGGCGGCGGCAGGAGGTTGCGAAAGGGTAAGTATCAAGAAGATAGGTAGACCGGTAATCATGCTGTCACCTGGGGGAAAAGAATTCGGCGGGATTGGTCGCAATGGCGGGACAAATCCTTGACAAGAGGTCGTTCGATCGTAATCTTCAATTTTGCGGGCCCTATCGTCTAGAGGCCTAGGACGTAGCCCTCTCAAGGCTAAGACTCGGGTTCGAATCCCGATAGGGTCATTCTTAGAAGCTCATTTGCTTTTACGATAGATTGCTTTTGCAATACCTAGGCACCCGCTTCCTTTCTGGGAAGCGGGTTTTTTTATTGCTCCTGCAGAGGGAACCCGTTTGCCTTGACGCCATCCGGCTCCGGACCGATTCAGGGCTCACGACCGATTTGGCGCGACCCCATCTAGAAAAGCCCCCCCTGCCTCTTTCCGGGCCGGCCGGCTTCGAAGCGGTTGGTCGCTAGCGACATTCTCCTTTTTCTTGAGAACTTCGATTTTGTCTCCATAAACTAACAACGTCATTTCCTGCTAACAAACGCCTTGCAAACCGCCATTTAGCCCGCCGCAACCAAGCCCGCCCCAGCGCAAAGGATGCCGAACAATGCCGGAATGGTATGTCATGATCGCCAATCAACAAATTGGCCCCGTCGACCATGCCAAGATCGCCGAGTTCATTCGCTTAAAACAGGTGGTTCCCCAGACACTGGTCTGGAAACACGGAATGAACGAATGGATCGCCGTCGGCAATGTCGATGTGTTCCAGAGCTACTTTGCCGGGACCGCGCAGCCAACACCGCCAAACCAGGCGCCTCCCCATCCTCAGGCACCTCCCCATACTTCTGGCCATCGCGCCAGGCAAAAGCTCGCGGGAACACGCTTTTGCCGCAATTGCGCGGAAGCCATCGACGAACGAGCGGTGGTCTGCCTGAGTTGCGGCGCCGATCCGGTCAAATCGAACAACTACTGCCAGGAATGCGGCTCTGAAACCCATCCCAAAGCCATCATCTGCGTCCACTGTGGCTGCAAGCTTGCAACCGGCTCGGGTTTTTTCGATCAGATCGCGCAGGGTGGTGACTACATCATGCCCCCTCAATCACCGCAAGACCCGCTGCTCATGGCGTTACTCAGCGGATGCTGCCTCGCCTGGCTTGGGCAAATCATCCTGGGGCAAACGACCAAGGGGCTGGTCATGCTCGCGATCTCCATCACGTTGTGTTTTTTAGCCATCGGAATCTTTTTCTGGCCGATCGCCGCGGTCGATGCCTACCTCATTGCCAAAAAGCTGAAAGAAGGAAAGCCGGTCAAGCAATGGGAATTCTTCTAACGAAAGGGCTCAAGCCGGGATTTTGGCGGTCGAAATATCCCGAACTGATCGGGATCTCGTTGGTCCTGGCCTATTTGGCTTTGGCCCGGGAACTACTTCCGATCCCGCTGTGCCCGAGTATGATTTTTTCCGATATTCCCTGTCCGACCTGCGGGATCACGCGGTCGATGTGGAGTATTTTTCATGGAGATTGGGTTCGGGCGTTTCGCTTCAACCCGCTGGGATTCCTGGCGGTTTTCTTGTTTGTCAGGCGATTGCTGGTATTGACGATGCCAAGAAATCGGCTGCTTGAGGTAATCGATCACCGGAGGATGAACCAGATTCTTGGCCTGGTATTTTTTGCCCTCTATTTTTCCATGTTTTTCTATATTGTTAATAAGTATTATTTATGATTTATTTTAGAGTGGTTTATTTTGAAAATCTTTTGGCATTTTCATTTACCGATAGTAAAAATCGGTGACGAAACTGATTGGATTCAATGACGCTGCTCTGTGATCGATCCATAGAACCGGGGCGCTTACGCACCCCGCTCACCTTTTTCGATTGGAATTTAAAGATATTGAAAACAGGCTGATTCTAGGGTAGCCGCTTGATGACTACGGCAATTGCAGCTTGTACTTCAAACCGATTTCGTTGAGTAACTGTTCGGCCAGCGGGATCTGGTCGGGTTTGAGGCTGATGGCCAGGGGGCCGAGGCGGCTGCGCACGCAGACGCGGAACTTCTGCCACTGCCAGAGGCCGTCCGCCGTCTCGGCATCCGGAGCGTGCAACACGACTTCCGGTTCGATCGAAAACGGATCCTGCACCTTGGACAGAAAGAAGAGGCGGATCGTCGGCCGGGCCGGTTCGCCCGTGCGCATCCGGAACCACTGATCCAACTGATCCATGTTCCAGCCGCGTTCCTTCACCCGGTTGAGCGAGGCCGGAGTGACGCGAAACGAGCGGCCGATCTTCCCCGGCGGTACCGGCAAGGGATCGGCCACCAGCGGCAATTCGGTCTCAAGCAGCAGATCCGACTTGGTGTCGTCGACCGACAGTTCGAGGCCATCCTGATTCTGATGAATACACGGTTCCGGCGGGATCAAATAATCCCGGCTGCCGGCCAGGCGGAAGAGACGAAAATCAATGTCCTCCTCCTGATCGACCAGCGCGTGCCGTTCCCCCAAGCGCACCGCGAGTAAACCGCGGCTCAAGGCGGCATTGAGGTCGCCGGCGCTGGCGAATTCCAGCACCAGGGCCGAGGTGTGAACCACAACGCGTTCGTGTTTCGACGCCCACGAGCGCAATTGATCGACGACCGCGGGAGGCACCGCCCGGGTGGCGTGCCCATCCAGAAACGAGCGGATCGACTCGAAGGTGTCCCCTAATTCGAGCGCCCGGTACACCGTGTCGGGCCCAAGCTGCAGCACGCAGGCCGGCCCAATGTTCTTCCAGGTGGCAAATCGGGAGAGCTTGGCGATGCGCTGCGGGTCGAGCCCTTGCCGAAACGCCATCACTTCCAGATTGGGCTGCACGATGAGCATGCGACCGATCTGGCGAAACTCATCGCCGTCGATTTCGCCAAAGGCGTATTTGCGACCTTGGGCCGAAAGGCGAATCAGGGTTTGCCCCTCGGTCGACTTGGTTTTTTCAAGCAGGCCCAGGGGCCAGACGATGCCACATAGCCAGCTTTCCAGAAACGGCTTCTTGCGCGAGGGGCGCACTCCCGACCCCGACCACCAGGGGTGACGTTTCAAGATCCAGGCTTCGATCACGCCGGGGTTGATCCAGGCCTTGGGATCAAGCCGCGCCACAAGCGACCAGGCCAGCGCAAAGACCGAGGGGAACGGATGCGAAAGCGGCTCGCCGGGAGGTGGCGGCTTCCAGCCATCCTGCGGGTTCCACGAACCTGGTTCGAAGCAGCATTTGAGCACCGCCGCGGCTGACTGCACGAGCGACGCTTGCCAGTTGGTCGGGAACGGCGTCGGCCGAAGCTCGGTATCGACGATCTCGAAGACCCCGGCGCTCACCGCCGCGCCGGCCAGCCAGTATCCGATATCGGGCAGGTCGACTCCCGCATCGGGAACCGGCGAGGCGATCTGCGGATCTTCGAGCCTCTCCTGATCTTTTTTGAAATAGTCGCCTGCTTGCGTGCGCCTCAGCGGGTTCTTGAGAGTCTTTTGCCAGAGAACCGCCATGCGAATGTACCATTCGCATCCGTCGGACACGGTGCCGGGAAAGGCAGGTAGGGTGGAAACCCCGGGCGCGCCCTCTTCGCCACTCGCGTCGTCTTCATCGCCGGCCAATGCGGGAGTGCCATCACTCGCTTGACTATCCATGCCGGGAGCCGGCGCAACGGGATTTTCAAACAGGTCGGGCAGCACCGATTCCTTGCCGTGCATGCGCTCGATCAGCGGATCGGGGAACACAAGATAATGCCCCGAGGGCCCGGGATTGGCCAGCCAGTGCATGACATTGGAAAACTGGGTGCCGGTGGAAGGAGCGCCTGGCTTGGTTTGAAAGAGGGGAAACGCCAGGCCCGCCTCGACAAGCGCGACCACCGGCTTGATGCCGTCTTGCCAGCCCAGCGTGTAGACGAATTCGGCAAGCGTGGCGACATACCAGCGGTTTTGCCTCGCCTTGGCCGCGACTTCCAAAAGCGCCATGCACGACTTTTCCAGCGACTGGATGCGCCGATCGACGAGCACGGGGTTTTCAAACAGCTCGACGGAGCGGCGAACGAGTTCCTCGCGCGAGTGCACCGTGCGCGGCTTGATCAGCCGCGTGGTGATTTCCCCAAGCAGGTTATCGTCGTAACGATCGAACGCCGCCCGGATGACGCTGGCCCATGGCGCGGTGGGCTCGGCCTGGGCAAACTCGACCGCTTCGGTATTTTCCACAGTGCTCATTGGGCGCGCTGGACGATTTTTGGTGTGTGGCCCAATTTCAATAACTCGGCGACAATCGGCTCGGTTCGTCCCGGTTTGACAAGGATGGATGACGCCGTCAAGCGACCTGCAATTTCATTTTGCAGCTTCTTGCGCGACAAGATTTCTTCGATCACAGCGGGGTCTTCGGAACGGATCACGCAAACCCTTCTGTGGACCTTCACCGGAATTCTCGACCCCTGCCCATTTTCCATGCAGAACCCCGCCACTGTCGCCCGGCGATCACTTGTCGATCAACATCCATAAACGGCCATCAACCATTTATGCTAGAAGTCAGCTTCCCGTTTCGTCCACCAGTTCTTCCTCCACCTCCCAGTCTTCAACCGAATCGACCACGCCGGTCACCAGCTCGCCATCGATGCGCGAGGTGTAGTCGGCTCCCATCTCGGCGCCGTCAACGATCCGGTAGCTGTAGCCTTGCTCGGTGAGGAACAACTGGCGATGATGCGCGAAATCTTGCTCGCGTGTGTCGCGGCTGACGAGCGTATAAAAATGAGCCGTCTCGCCGCCCGACTTGGGCCGAAGCACCCGCCCCAGCCGTTGCGCTTCTTCCTGGCGCGAACCGAACGAGCCCGACACTTGAATGAGCACCGAGGCGTCGGGCAGGTCGATCGCAAAGTTGCCCACGCGACTCAGGATGATCTGCTTGACCTTACCCAGGCGGAAATCGCGGAACAGCTCTTCGCGTTCGGAGTTGGGAGTCGCGCCGGTGATGAGCGGAATGTTGAAGCGCTTGGCCATTCGTTTGATCTGACTGAGATATTGGCCAATGATCAGAATCTGCTTATCGTGGTAGCGCTCCAGGATGTGGTTGGCGACATCGTCCTTGGCCGGGTTCTCGCTGGCGATGCGGTGCTTATGCCGCAGTTCGGCAACGGCATATTCCATGCGCACGCGGTCGGGCAACGCCACGCGCACTTCGGTGCACGAGGCCTCGGCAATCCAGCCCTTCGATTCCAGATCGCGCCAGGGCACATCGTATTTCTTGGGACCTATGAGGCTGAACACGTCCGCCTCGCGGCCATCTTCACGCACGAGGGTCGCCGTCAAACCGAGGCGGCGGCGCGCCTGAATTTGAGCGGTGATCCGGAAGACCGGCGCGGGAAGGAGATGCACTTCGTCGTAGATGATCAGGCCCCAGTCCATCTTGTCGAAGATCTCAAAATGGGGAAAATCCTCGTTCTTGTCGTTGCGGTGGCTGAGGATCTGATAGGTCGCGATCGTGACCGGGCCAATTTCCTTGCAGTCGCCGGTGTATTCGGTGACCTGGGAAGGATCGAGGCTGCACTTGTCCAAGATCTCGCGGCGCCACTGCCTGACCGCCGTGACGCCCGTCGTGAGAATCAGGGTGTTGCGCGAAACGAGCGCCATGGAGGCAATACCGACCACGGTCTTGCCCGCGCCGCAAGGCAGCACCACGACCCCGCTGCCGCCGCGCACATCGCCGCCGGCATGAAACACCGCGCTCGAATCGCGCTGGTAGTCGCGTAATTCAAAAGGAAAGCCGGTGAGCGTCTGGGTGCGTAGCGCGATCGGTAAAGGCGTCCCCTCGGTGTAACCCGCGAGATCTTCGGCCGGATAGCCGACACCGACGAGCGCTTGCTTGAGCACGCCGCGAAAGGCGGCATCGACCAGAAACGATTTCTTGTCGATCCTTTTGCCCAGGTATTGCTTGACCTTGGGCTGGCGCGAAAGTTCTTCCAAAAGAGGTCCGTCATCGCATACAAGGCGCAGCGAGGCCGGGCCGTTGTCCTTGTCCGATTCTTGCCTTTCCAGGCGCACGCGACCGTAGCGGCTGACCAGTTCGGTCAGATCGGAAAGAAGATTGCCCGGAACGGGGAACTTCGAATATTTCTGCAGAACCTTGGCCATTTCCGCGGCCTTGAAACCGGCGGCGGCGGCATTCCAAAGCGATAAGGGTGTGATGCGGTAGGTGTGGATATGCTCGGGGCTTTTTTCCAACTCGGAGAAAGGAGCGATGGCATCCCGGGCTTCGGCATAGCGGGGATTGTCCACCTCCACCAGCACGGTCCGGTCACCCTGCACGATCAACGGGTTCGAAGGATCATAGCTCATGAATTCGATTCCGGGCCTTGGTCCAGTCTGTCGCGGGGTCGGCGAGGTCCCTTGGAAGCTCCTTCGCCAGTACCCGAATCTGGAAGCTTAGGGGTCAGGCATTTGACCGTGCAAGAGAAAAAACAAAAGAGCGCGAAATTCCGAAAGGGCTTGGCACAAAGCGATAGGATGGGTATGGGTCGCCCCTTCGAGCAGGGAGAATCTGGCGATGAAACCAAAATGCCTCATGTTGATCAGTGACGGATTCGAGGACATGGAGTTCCTCTTTTGCGCCGAACGATTTCGCGAAGCGGGACACCATGTCGTGATCGCCTCCCCCATGGGGCTGCGCTGCCCGGGAATTCATGGCTACCATGTCGATCCGGACATGCCGATCCTTGAGATCAACCCGGTCGATTATGAATGGCTCGTCCTACCTGGCGGCGCCTGTTCGGAGCGCTTGCGCTTGCGTGAAGAAGTGCTCGACATCGCCCGAACCTTCATGGAAGACGGTAGAAAGGTCGTTTCGCTCGGCCGTGGCGCCCAGGTGCTCATCAGCGCGGGCGCGCTCGATGGCCGGCGCATCACCTGTCCCCAAGGAATTCGCGACGACGTGCGCGCCGCCGGCGGCATCTGGCGCGACGAACCTTCGATCATCGACGGGAATTTACACTCCTGCCGCTCCTGGCAAGACATGTATTTGTTCTTTCCCAGGTTGTTCGCCTCGGTGCCCGCTGCCCGCTTGAGTCATTAAGGACCGAGGGCGTTTTTGCCACCCGCTTGAGACGGCCCGAATTCATTAAAGACTAATTCGATCATTAAACGCAGGTTTAAAAATCAAAGAGGCCCAACCGCTTGGAAAGCGATTGGGCCTCTTTGATTCGCGCTTAGAGGGGACAAACTTCCGCTAGCGCCTTTTTGGCCCCCTTGCACGCTTGCACCATGGCGTCTTTCCATTGGGGGTCTTCCGGCTTGGCCGCGAAGATAATCGCCCGGCCATTGTTGACGACGGCGCCGGTTCCATCGGCGCGAAACGCCGGGGCCAGTTCCTTGGCGCCCGCACCCTGCGCGCCAAACCCAGGAATCAGGAAGAGACTTTGCGGCATCAGGGTGCGTAACTCGGCGATCTCGGCAGGATAGGTCGCCCCCACCACGGCCCCCACATCTCCCCAGCCCGAAGCGGAAACATTGGCCTGGGTCAACTGTTCCACCGTGCGCGCCACCTTGCGGTAGAGTTTTTCATCCGGACAAAGCAGGTCCTGAAACAGTCCCGCCCCCGCGTTGCTCGTCCTGACGAGGATGAAGACGCCGCCTGCCACCTTGCGCGCCTGCTCCAGAAAGGGCTCAAGCCCATCGGTGCCCAGATAAGGAGACACGGTGATCGCATCGGTCTGCCAGACGGGGAACGCCTTGCCGCCGAACACCGCGCCCGCGAAACTGGCCTCGGCATAGGCCGACGCGGTGCTGGCAATGTCGTTGCGCTTGCCATCAAGAATCGTCACAAGGCCAAGGGAATGGCTATGTTGCAGCAAACGGCCTAGCGCGGCAAAGCCGGCGGGGCCGCACTGTTCAAAAAAGGCTGCTTGAAACTTGACCACGCCGACGAGCTCGGCCGAAACCTCCAGCACCACCTTGCAAAACGCCTCGTAGGCCCCGGCGACCGCTTCGAGTGAGTGCGGTGTCTTGCCGCCAAAGGGATTGCGAATTTCGAGCGGAATCTGCTCCCAACGGGGGTCGAGCCCCACACACAACGGGGTACGAGTGCGACGGATGGCCGCCAAAACGCGCTCAGCAAAAGGAACCGTCATGGATGCATCCCACCTCAAGCAAGTGCCGAAAGAAACTAGGGCCTTCCTCTACCAGTCAATGAGAAGCGCGGGGGAAGGAAACAGGGGGAGTAAGAAAAATCTGACCTGGAAAATCGTTCCGTCCCAACCTCGGGGTTAGAAAATTCCAGGGAGCGGCATTGGACGGGAGCCACCCGCCCCTTATCCTTTAGATAGATCCCTGTTGAGACTGAGTCTCAATTCCAAGGACTGCCATGCTTGCAATCTCTCCTTACTCCCTTGATCAGCTTCGACCTGGCGAAAAGGCCCAGATCCTTTCCGTTGAAGGCTGCGATGGCCTGACTCAGCGCCTTTCCGACCTTGGCCTGCAAACCGGGGTCGAGGTGGAAATGCTTGGCAGCGCCCCCTGGGGCGACCCGCTTCGGTTGCGGATCGGTTCCTGGCGATTGGGATTACGGAAAGCGGAAGCCGCCAGAATCGTCCTTTCACGGACTGCCGCCAGCTAAAGCCCGCTCATGACTTCCCTGAAAACGAAATGTCCCGGCCTTATCACGATCGCCCTGGTCGGTAACCCGAATGTCGGCAAGACCACCCTGTTCAATGCCATCTCCGGCTTAAGGCAACACACGGCCAATTACGCCGGCGTCACCGTCGAAATCAAAAAAGCGAGCATTCTCCACGCGGGTACCCGGTTCGAATTGATCGACCTGCCAGGCGCTTACTCCCTCGCGGCCCGATCCCCCGACGAACTGATCCCGACCAATATTCTCCTGGGCCTCCATCCCGGCGAGACGCGCCCCGACCTCGTTTTGGCAATCCTCGATGCCACGAACCTGGAACGCAACCTTTACCTGCTTCACCAGGTGCGCGAAGTCGGCATCCCGGTCATCGGTTGCCTGACCATGGTCGATCTGGCGCAAAAAGAAGGTCTGAAATGGGACCTGCCGACGCTGGAAAAAAAGCTCGGCATCGGCCTCATCGCGGTCAATCCGGTCAAGGGCACGGGCATTCATGAGCTGCTTGACCGCATCCCCAAGGTGGAATGCCCGGACACGTCGCGTGCGGCAACTTCCTGGCCCGATTCGGTCAACCGAGCGGTTGCCACGATCCAGAAAGGGCTGGCCGAACCGCTCCCCCCCTTCCTGGTCGAACGGGCTCTGTTTGACCAGGCCGGCGAAGCGGAACGGATGCTCAAGTCGCGAAACCCCGACCTGGAAAAAAAGATCCTTCTGGCGCGCGAGCATCTCATTAGCGAGGGATTTCCCTTACCCCAGGGGGAATCGAAGCACCGCTATCGCGAAATACGCGAAATCCTCGATGGGTCACTCAAGCAAACGCCTCAGACCGCGCACAAATCGTGGACCGATCGTCTCGACGCCTGGTTGACCCACCCCATTTCGGGTTCGATCGTCTTCCTGCTCGCCATGTTTTTGCTCTTCGAATCGGTCTTCCTGGTGGCCACCCCCGCCATGGAGTGGCTCTCGGGGCTGGTGGATCATGTCAGCGCCTGGATCACCGACACCTTTCCGCCTGGCCCCTTCACCGACCTCCTCGCCGGGGGCATTGTCAAAGGGGTGGGAGGCGTCATCGTCTTTTTGCCGCAAATCTGCATCCTGTTCGCGATGCTCGCGTTCCTGGAAGATACCGGCTACATGGCCCGGGCGGCCTTCCTGGTCGACCATATCATGGCGCGTTGCGGCCTGAGTGGGAAATCGTTCATCCCCCTGCTCTCTTCGCTGGCCTGCGCGGTGCCCGGCATCATGTCGACGCGGGTCATTGAAGATCGGCGGGACCGCTTTGCCACCATCCTCGTGGCGCCGCTCATGAGTTGTTCGGCGCGGCTGCCGGTGTATGTCTTGATCGTCACTGCCTGTTTTTCGCTCGAAGATGGGCACCCGGCGTGGCTCGGCGGCTTGCTCATGTTTTTGCTTTACATGATTGGCCTAGTCCTGGCGCCCATCATCGCCTTGCTCCTCAAGAAGACGGTGCTCAAGGGACCGGCGCCCTTGTTCGTGCTCGAATTGCCGCATTATCAATTTCCTTCGCTTCGCAATGTCGTGCGCAAGGTATTCGATGCGGCGAGCAGCTTTCTTGTGCGCGCCGGCACCACGATTCTGGCGGCCATGGTGCTTATTTGGGCCTTGCTCTATTTCCCCGCGTCCAGTGCCGAGGGGGAATCCTACCCCGACAAAATCAGGGAACTTGAAGCGGCCGAGAAAAAAGACGAAGCGCGGCAGGTGCGCTCGCAGTGGGTGGAAGCAAGCTATCTTGGCCGTGCCGGCAAGGCGATGGAACCGATCTTCCGGCCGCTTGGCTGGGACTGGCGCCTGAGCGTCGCGGCGATCGCCAGCTTCCCGGCGCGCGAAGTGGTCGTGGGAACCCTGGCCCAACTTTACGGCCAGGAAGAAGATGATGAGAATCGCGGGCTCACTGAAACCTTGAGGCCATCACAAGCCGGGGAAGAAGCGAAAGCAACCGGCATTCCGCCCGCGACGGGCCTGTCGCTTATGGTCTTTTTCGCGCTTTGCTGCCAGTGCGTTTCCACCCTGGTCGTCATTCGCCGCGAAACGAATAGCTGGTTTTGGCCCATTTTCACTTTTATCTACATGACCCTGCTCGCCTACGTTGGGGGATGGGCCGCCTACCGGATCGGCCTGCTCATTTGGCCCTGATGAGACGCCTTGGCCCCTACTTTGGGGAATCATGAAGTCCAGGAAGGGGGTGTCCGGTGGAGTTCGTTGAGCAATACTGGCAAACAATCGCGGTCGGCCTCTGCATCGCCGGCGCACTTCTGTACCTTGTCCGAGCCGGTTACCATCGATTTGCAGGAAAGTCAGATCAATCCTGCGGTGGTTGCGGCAGTTGTGGCGCGAGCAGGCACGCCGGCAGCGCTCAGGCCTCGAAGATCGCCCAGCTTGTGCAGATTGATATCAAGAAGAAAACCCTCCCCTCCTGAATCGGCCGGACCTTTCGGGGTTGTTCTTTTCGCGGTGCCTTGGTTATTGTCCGCAGTTCGGGAAAAGGATTTCCCACGGGGCATAAGAGGCCTTTCCATGCGATGCCTGGTGACCGGGGCCGCGGGATTCATCGGATCTCATCTTTGCGAACGTCTGCTCAACCTGGGGAACCAGGTTGTGGGCCTGGATGCGTTTGTCCCCTACTATCCGCGCACCTGGAAGGAGGCCAATCTGGCCCCCTTGCTCGGTCAGCCCGACTTTACTTTTCATGAAATCGACCTGCGTAATGGCCCCATCCAAGAAGCGACCGAAGGGGTCGAAGTGGTCTTTCACCTGGCGGCCAATGCCGGCCTGACCCTGAGCTGGACCCAGTTCGATCTTTACACTTCGTGCAATTTGACCGCGACGCAACGCCTGCTTGAGGCGGTGATGGCCGCCGGCAGCGTGCAGCGTTTTGTCTACGCCTCCACCTCGTCGGTCTACGGCCGCTATGCCAGCGGCGATGAATACCTGCCAACACGGCCGTGCAGCCCCTACGGCGTGACCAAGCTTGCCGGCGAAAATATCTGCCGAGCCTTTGCCGAGGAACGCGGCCTGCCCCTGTCGATCTTGCGTTATTTCTCCGTCTATGGACCGCGGCAGCGCCCCGACATGGGCTATCACCGCTTCATCGACGCCCTGCTCGATTCACGCCCGATCACCGTCTATGGCGATGGCCAGCAGTCGCGCGGCAACACCTACGTCAGCGATTGCGTCGAGGCAACCCTGGCGATGATTCATGCCCCGGTGGGCGAAACTTACAACGTCGGCGGCGGCGAAAACGCCAGCGTCTGGGATATTCTCCATAAGCTTGAGCGGCTCACCGGCAGGCGCGCCCAAGTGAAGATGGAGAAGGCGCGCGACGGAGATCAACGGCACACCGGTGCCGACACCGGCAAGCTTTTGCGCCATCTGGGCTGGGCCCCACGCGTCGGCCTCGAAGAAGGGCTTTCCTTGCAACTGGAATGGCAGCGTTCGCTGCGCCATCGCGCCGCCGCATAAGGCGCAGACTCCAAAAAAATCAGACTTGATAACCCATGGCTTGCAAGATCTCGGCGGTCAGCACCCAGGGCTGGCGGCGCAATTGCCGCCACGAAACGTTTGTTAGCAGGTCCCTGGGCCGGCATGGTTCGATTTGATCGAGCCAGCCAAGCGACCAGGCAAGATAAGCGCACAATAGCTCGGCCTTAACACCTGCCTTGCGTAGCGAGGCAATGCGCGTGTCGCCATGGCGCTTCGCCAATCTCTTGCCATCAGTCCCGATGACCAGCGGCAGATGAAACCACGCGGGCGAACTAAAGCCCAGCGCCCTTGCCAGGCTGATCTGCCGCGCGGTCGATTCGAGCAGATCGCCGCCTCGCACCACTTCGTTGATCTCTTGATCGTGATCATCGACGACGACGGCGAGCTGGTAAGCGGGGCCCTCTTTTTGGCCCCCCTTGCCTGCCTTCCAGATTACGAAATCTCCCTGATCGACGGGCCCCACGGAGCCCATGGCGCCATCGACGAAGCCGCAGGCGTTCCCGTCGGTGAAGCGGTAGCGCCAAGCGAAGGGCACCGTCAATTGCCGGGCATCGTCGGGAGTCAAGTGGGCACACGTTCCCGGATAGCGCGGGCCTTCCTGACCCAGATGCGGAGCGCTGGCAGCGCGTTCGACATCGGCGCGAGAACAAATGCAGGGATAAATGAGGTTTTTCGCTGCCAGTTGATTCAAGGCCTCGCGGTGGCGTTCGACCCGCTCGGTTTGAATTTGCGGTGCGCCGTCCCAGTCGAGACCCAGCCAGGCCAGATCCTCAAGGATGGAAGCGGTCGACTCCGGTTTGACCCTTGGAGAGTCGATGTCCTCGATGCGCAGTTTGAGGATACCGCCGCGCGAGCGCGCCGAAAGCCAGGCGCCCAGAAAGCTGCGCGCGTTGCCGACATGGAGCGCCCCGGTCGGAGACGGAGCCAGGCGGCCCACAACCGGTACGGGCGAAACTTCCATCGACTCTGCGACCTCGGTCACGGCTTGTTGTCCGCGCCCGGCCTCGACGCCTTCGCGGCATTCTTCTTCGAGGCGGCCTCGGCGGCCTGAGCCATAAAGCGGACCAGTTCGCGCGAGGCGGGGTTGTCTCTTTGGGTGACATCGCGCAAGAGCGCGACATGGTCGGTCTCGGCAATGGTGAGCATGCGCGAGGAGTTGCCGCTGGCGAGCAAGGCCGTGTCGAATTCCTTGGCCATGTAGTCGAGGCCAGGCAGATCGCGATCGGCGACCATGAGCAAAAACGGCGGCAGCCCCTTGCGGACATGCGTGATGGGCGAAGCCTTGCGGCAGATTTTTTCATCATCCCCAAAAGCGATCTTGAAAGGGTTGAATATTTGCCCGTCGGGGCCCTTGACCGTGCCCAGTTGTTCCGCCAGTCCCACCTTGCCGGCCAGACCCAGGTATTCGTTGGCGGCGGGGATCACATAGACACCGCAAAGCCCAACCACCGCCGCAATTCTAGCCGAGTCGCCCGCCGCGGGCCCATCGGAAGCCTTCCCCCATTGATCCGGGTCGGTCGCCAATAGAGAAACCAGGTGAGCACCCGCCGAATGGCCCATGAGGAGGATGCGCGACGGGTCGCCGCCATAATCGGCAACATTTTTCACCGTCCAGGCAAAGGCGCGGCCCACATCCTGCACATGCACCGGGTGCTGGACCTCAGGGGATAACCGGTAATTGGGCACGACCACGACATAGCCGCGGCGGGCCAAAGCGCGGGCCACGCTACGGTGCACTCCAAAGAAATCCTTGTCTCCGGTGAACCAGCCGCCGCCATGGACGAACATGAGCACCGGCAGCGGTTTGCCCTTGGGGTCGGCGGAAATCGTATCGGGTGAAAACAGGTCAAGGCGCAAGCGCGTGGACAGATCCGAATAGCGGATATCGAGATGTTGCATCAGCCCCGCGGTCAGCGTTGCGCCCGGCTTCAATGCCGGCGTGGAGGCCGGCCGCGCCGGAACGCCTGAAGTTGCGGCCGGTTGCGGCTTGTTGGGGTCAACTTCCTGCCCAAAAACCAACGCAAGTGCCGTGATCCACGCGATCATCATTCCCCTCCTGGAACACCGAAGTTGCTCCATCTTAACCGCAGGCCCGCAGGGCGCGAGATGGGTTTTCGTCCCCGCCCCTCATCCGCCTGGTCGGTTTTCCTTGAGTATTCTTAAGTTTGGTCTTCCCATCCACGGCTAGGTTTGGTTATCGCGCATGATCCTAGGGGGAGAAAGATGCGCGGATTCCGGGGGATTCTGCTTGTTCTGCCACTGTTTTCCGGCCTGGCGGGCTGTGCCCTTCAGCGCCAGGACCAGGTTCGTTCCTACACCCAGGACGGCATTTATCTCTTTCAGATGGGCGCCTACAGCGAGGCGCGGCAGTATTTCCTCAAGGCGCTGGAAAAGGACCCCGAAAACCCCCAGCTCATCTATAACCGAGCCCAGGTCGAACAGGCCCTTGGCAACATGGGCGAAGCCGAACGGCTTTACGCATTGGCCCTACAAAAAGATCCCAGTCTGAATCAGGCCCGGCATGCCTTGATCGTTCTTTGGAACATGACGGGCCGGCGCGAACATGCCCAGCAGCAAGTTGAGGAATGGATGAAATCCAATCCTCAATTCGCCCAGGCCTACTCCGACGATGGCTACCTCTGGCTTCAGTCGGGCGATGTGGCCCGGGCACAATCGCGTTTGCAACAGGCGCTGGCGATCAACCCTTCCGACTTGGTCGCCATGATCGAACTCGGGAGCATTTACGAATCGCTCAATCGCCCCGACCGGGCGCTGGCGCTTTATGAACGGGCGTTGGAAGTGCGACCCAATCAGGCGGCGCTCGAAGCGAAAATTGAGCAAATGAAGCACGCGGGAGTGCGCCTGCCCACTCCCGATCGCTAAGACATTCTCGATGATCATTCACCTGATGCCCGGTCCCAAACCGCAGAAACCCGCCGAACCGTATCACGCGACCTTGCCCGTCGATGGATTCATCCATTGTTCGTATGAGCATCAGGTCCCCAAGGTGCTCGAACTCTTTTTCAAGGGAGCGGGCGAGGTCTGGGGATTTGAAATCTTGACGGATAAGCTGACCTCGGAACTGCGAGACGATCCGACCCCCTTGGGAGAGGCGTTCCCCCACGTCTATGGCCCGATCAATCCCGAAGCGTTTGGCCAGTTAATCCGTTTTCAGTGACCAAGTCGCTCGCGATTCCTTCAACCAAACCCCTCCCTTATCGATTCTTCTTCACCGAGCCCCCCCAACGGGGGTTCGGTGCTACCTGTTGCCTCCATGGACGGCGCGTCGACCGCAATCGGCTCCCCTAACTGAGATTGACACTAGCGGCGGTGAGTGTACACTTACTCACTATGTAGTTTGAGCTGGTGGATGCCGGCGGCGGTGGGCATTTCCCATCACCTGGCGCCTTGACCTCTCTCTTCACACAGGCGAGTGGAACCATGGTCGCAACCGGAAAACTCACGGGAGACGAGCGCCGCGCCTCGATCATCCAGGCCGTGCGCCATCTGTTTGCCAATAAAGGATTTAAGGGAGCGCGCACCCGCGAAATGGCCGAGGCCGCCGGAGTTTCCGAGGCGCTGCTTTACCGCCATTTCCCCACCAAGGACGCCCTGTTCGCCGCCATCAAACAATCGTTTTGCGACGATCGAGCCAGGGCCCGATTCGACCGGCTTGGCGAACTCGCCCCCTCGACCAAAACCCTGGTTTTGCATGTGCACTTTCTGGCCGCCAAGATCATGGGGGGGCCGGAAGATCGCGACGAAAAAGCCATTCAGTCGCGCATGATTTTGCGCAGTCTCGCCGAAGATGGGGAGTTTGCCCGCTTGCTCCTCGAACCCCTGGCCACGATCTTCGTTCCCAAGATCGAGGAATGCCTCAAGGCGGCCGTTGCCGCCGGCGATGCACTCTCTGGTCCTTTGCAAAAAGACCTCGGCGGCTGGCTCGTCTATCACCTGGCCGCGATGTCGGCGTTTTTTTCCGCCCCCGCCCGCCCGATCAACGACTTCGATGGCGCCGACCCCAAGGTCATCCGCCAGGTGGTTTGGTTCGCCTTGCGCGGCCTCGGCCTCAATGAAGCCGCGATTCAAAAATACTATGCTCCTGAACAATTTTCCGGCATGGAGGTCTAAATGTCTCTTTTGTCTTTTTTCGACCGATTGAGCAACTCAATGAGTGCCGTCGCGCTTCTGGGCGCGGCCGCGGGATTGATTGGTTGCGATCAGAAACGCGCGGCTCCTGCGCCCCCTCCGCCCCCGGTCGTTTCGGTCGCCAAGCCCGTGCTCGCCACGGTGCAAAGCTACCTGGAATACAACGGCAACCTGGAAGCGATTGAAACGGTGCAAATTCAAGCCCGCGTCAAGGGCTTCCTCAATGAAGTCGCCTTCACCGAAGGGGACGAAGTCAAGCAAGATACGCTGCTCTTCAAAATCGACCCGCGCGAATACAACGCCTCGGTCAAAAGGGCCGAAGCCGACTTGAAGCGCGCCGGCACCGAACTGGAACGCTACCGCCTTGAAGCCGAACGGGCCGGCCGGCTCCTCGCCACACGCGCCATCGGCCGCGAAGAGTATGATCAGAAGGTGGCAGTGCGCGACACCGCCGCCGCCACGGTGATGCAGGCCGAGGCTTCGCTCGATGCCGCCAAGCTCCAGCTTGGCTTCACCGAGATCCGCTCGCCGATCAGCGGACAAATCAGCCGCACCCAGGTAACCCGCGGCAACCTCGTCGGCCAGACCGATTCGACTCTGCTCACCACGATCGTGAGCCTCGATCCGCTCTTTGTCTATTTCGACACTCCCGAACGCGATCTGGTCACGTTTCAAAAAGCGCTCCAGGCCGGGGAAACGGCGGATGTCTTGAGTCAGGCACTGCCGGTTGAAGTCGGCGTCACCACCGAAGAGGGCTATCCCCACGAAGGGAAAATCGACTTCCGGGAAAACCGGGTCGATGTCGGCACGGGCACGGTGCGACTGCGCGGCCGTATTCCCAATCCCCGGATCGGCATGGGGAAGACTCACTTACTCTATCCGGGTCTTTATGCGCGCGTGCGCGTTCCAGCGGGTTCGGCCAGGCCGCTGCCCGCCATTCCCGAAGATGCGCTGATGACCGGTCAGGAAGGCCGCTTTGTCTACGTGCTGGGTGAAGGAGACATCGTTCAGAAGAGGACCGTCCAGGTCGGGCCTCATGCCTGGAAGGCCGCGCCTCCCGGCCCGGGACAACCGGCCGGCTGGACCCTGGTCGGCAAGGACCCGGCACCGGCAACCACCGGCGCCACACCATCCCCCCCTGCCGGCAAGGACGGCAAAAAGGATGGGCCGCCGGCCCCCGCGGAAATCCCCGTACTGCCCGTCCCCGCCGTGATCACGATCGAAAGCGGCCTGTCGATCAACGACCGGGTCGTCATCAACGGCTTGACTCGAGCACGCCCAGGCACGCCGGTGTCCCCGCAAAATTGGGAACTGAAGGCGCCGCCCGCGTCCCCTGGATCAGGAACGGCCCCTGCGCCCAGCGCCCCCTCCACAACCAAACCGGCGCCCGCCGGCGCACCAGGCAATTCCGGCGCAGCAGGCGCAGCCGCTCCCCCATCTGCGAATGCTCCTAAACCCAATGATAAAAATGAAAAAAATGAAAAGAAATAAGTGGAAGTGAGAGACCTCGACCGTCCCCATCCCAGCGAAGGGAATCGCGGTTCTACGCGCGGTGCCCTTTCGACTACTCATTCTTCATCACACACAATGGGTCCCGGCCGGATATTTAGGAACCCCCAATGATTTCTCGTTTCTTCATCGATCGCCCGGTTTTCGCGAATGTGATCGCCATCCTCACGGTCCTGCTTGGGATCGTGGCCCTGTACCGCTTGCCGGTGGAACGTTACCCGGCGATCACGCCGCCCACGGTGGTGATCAGCGCGTCCTATCCCGGCGCCAATGCCAAGGTCATCTCCGACACGATTGCCGCGCCGATCGAGCAGCAAGTCAACGGCGTCGAAAACATGATGTACATGTCGTCGACCAGCTCAGCCGACGGCTCCTATTCTCTGACGATCACCTTTGAAATCGGCACCAACCTCGACGATGCCCAGGTGCTCGTGCAAAACCGGGTCTCGATCGCCGAGGCGAGCCTGCCCGAAGAAGTGCGCCGCCAGGGTTTGTCGGTCAAGAAGCAATCGTCCAACATCGTGCTCGCCGTCTCCCTCACATCCCCTTCCAAAAAATTCGACGGCCTGTTTCTGTCCAACTACGCGACCTTGCGTTTGCGCGATGAGCTCAGCCGGGTCGAAGGCGTGGGCGAAGTCATGGTGCGCGGCGTGGGCGCTTATGCCATGCGCATCTGGCTGGACCCCGATCGCCTCGCGTCCCACCAACTCACGACCCAGGATGTGACCGCGGCACTCGCGCGCCAAAATGTGCAGGTGGCGGCCGGCCAGGTCGGCCAGCCTCCCAGTCCCGATGGCCAGCGCTTTCAGATGACGGTGACGACCCTGGGCCGGTTGTCCGATCCGGAGCAGTTCGAAGGGATCGTCGTCAAATCGAGCGGCATGGGCCAGATCCTCTATCTGCGCGATGTCGCCCGCGTCGAACTGGGCGCGCAAAACTACGACTCGTTCGCCTCGCGCAACGGCATGGACTCGGCCAACATCCTGATCTACCAGCTACCTGGTTCCAATGCGATCCAGGTGGCGCACTCGGTGCATGCCGCGATGGAAAAGATCAAGCCGACCTTGCCCGAAGGGATGGAATACAGCATCCCGTTCGACACGACCAAGTTCGTCGAGGCGGCGATCCACGAAGTGTACATGACACTATTCGAAGCCGGCGGCCTCGTGCTCATCGTGATTCTTGTTTTTTTGCAAAGCTGGCGCGCCTTGCTCATTCCGGCCACGACGGTGCCGGTAACGATTATCGGCGCCTTCGCCTTCATGCCGATGCTCGGTTTCTCGATCAACATGCTTACGCTGTTTGGGCTCGTGCTGGCGATCGGCATCGTCGTCGACGACGCGATCGTCATCGTGGAAAATGCAGCGCACCATATCGAACAGGGAATGGCGCCGCGCGAAGCGACGATCAAGGCGATGGACGAAGTGACCGGCCCGGTCATGGCGATCACGCTTGTGCTCATGGCGGTCTTTTTGCCGACCGCCTTCCTGGGGGGCATCACCGGCCAGCTTTACCGTCAATTTGCGCTCACGATCGCCTCGACCGCATTCATCAGCGCCGTCAACGCGCTCACGCTCAAGCCGGCGCAGTGCGCGGTCTATTTGAGGCCCCATGCCGGCAAGAACTTCTTCACCCATGTGTTCGATTTCTTCTATCGGCCGGTGGAATGGCTTTATGGCTGGTGCGTCAGCCAGCTATTGCGCATCTGGTGGTTGGTCTTGCTCGCCTTCCTGGCGCTGGCGACCTTCACCGGCTGGTGGTATCAGCGCACCCCAACCGGGTTCTTGCCGACCGAAGATCAGGGGTACATCATCATCGCGGTGCAGCTTCCCGACGCCGCGTCGCTTGATCGCACCCGCGAAGTGACCGAGCAGATGAACGTGATTTTCGGATCGACGCCCGGCGTTGAGCACTGGTTCGTACTCGGGGGGTTCTCCTTGCTCGATGGCACCAACGCTTCCAACGGCGCGACCGCTTTCGCAGCGTGGTCGGACTGGTCGACGCGCACCACCCCCGACTTGCAGCAAGACGCGCTGGTCAACCGATTGCGCGGCGCCTTCGCCCAGCTTCAGGAACCGTTTATTCTTGTCCTTGTTCCCCCGTCGATTCAGGGTCTGGGCGTGGCGGGCGGCTTCCAGATGCAGGTCGAAGACCGCGAAGGAGTCGGGCCGGATATTCTTGCTGAAAGAACGATGGCGATCATCGATGAGACGCGCAAGCGCGGCGAAATCGGCATGGCGTCGAGCACCTTCCGCGCCGGCGTGCCCCAGCTCTATCTCAATATCGACCGCGTGAAGGCGGAACGGATGGGCGTGCTTTTAAGCGATGTGTTCGCCACGCTGCAGGCCAACTTAGGTTCGGTCTATGTCAACGACTTCAACAAGTTCGACCGCACTTACCAAGTGCGCGTGCAGGCCGATGCTCGCTTTCGCGGCGATCCGGGCCGGTTGCGCCGCCTCGAAGTGCGCAATCGCACCGGCGGACGCGTGCCCCTGGCGACCTTGCTCGCGCCCGAGACTCGGATCGGGCCGCAATCGATCACTCGTTACAACCTTTACCAGACCGCCTCGATCAACGGCGGCGCCGCTCCTGGAGTTAGCTCCGGCGAAGCGCTCGCTGTCATGGAAGAGATCGCCAAGGAAGTGCTGCCGCGTTCGATGGGCTACGACTGGACCGGCATCGCCTTCCAGGAAAAACGGGTGACGGGCGAAGCGATCATCGTGTTCGTGCTGGCGGTGTTGCTCGTTTACCTGGTGCTCGCCGCGCAGTACGAAAGCTGGATTCTGCCGATGGCGGTGATCCTCGTGGTGCCGCTTGGCCTATTCGGGGTGGTCGCGGCGGTGAACTATCGGGGGATGGACAATAACATCTACACCCAGATCGGCATCGTGCTCACGATTGCGCTGGCCTCGAAAAACGCGATCCTTATCGTGGAATTCGCGCGCGAATTACGCATGAAGGGCCGCACGATTCGGCAGGCGGCGCTTGAGGCTTCGCGATTGCGATTCCGGCCGATCTTGATGACGAGCTTTGCCTTCATCCTGGGAGTCGTGCCTCTGGTTTTCGCTACGGGCGCCGCGGCTGCCAGCCGTCAAGCGCTTGGCACGGCCGTGTTCGGCGGGATGATCAGTTCCACGGTGCTCGCGGTTTTCTTCGTGCCGGTGTTTTATCTGGCCATCCAGTCGTTCAGTGAGCTTGTCAGCGGACCACCGAAAATGATCGAGCCTGGTTCGGCAGCGCATTAGTCTGCGCTTACGAATGCGAAATACAAAAAAGGCTGCAGGCCGATTCTTCGGCCCGCAGCCTTTTCTTAATAGATCGGTCCGGCTTGTGCGAAATCGGCCGGACGGCCTGTTACGACTTTTTGCGGCCCAAAAAGATGTAGTGCGGTGCGCGCAATATGGGAAAATAGGGAATCTTGCCGACCGCTTCCGTGACCTGAACCGGTTCCAGGTGGGACTCAAGCCAGGGCAGATGATCGGGCGAAGGAAAAACATTGTCGTTGGCAAACCAGTTGGGCCAGAATCCGCGCGAGAAGGTCGAATTCTTCGCGCGGCCGGCCTTGGGCCACTTGCGCGAAATGTAGAAATCGACCACGCCCAAAATGCCGCCCGGCTTCAAGTTGGCAAGCGCTCGCTCCAGCGCCAAGAACCAGTCGGGAATCATCGTCAGCGAATACGAGAAGGTGATCGCATCGACGGGTCCCGTCGCCGGCTGATAAAGCGTGGCGTCGGCTTCGACGGTGTGGACATTGGTCCAGCCATGCTTGGCGATGCGCGCCTGGGCCACCCCCAATAGAGGACCGCACAGGTCGACAATTTCCACACGCTGAAACTTGGGCAGGGCCGCGCCGAGTTCTTCGATGTTGTTACCGGTGCCGCCGCCGACGTCGAGCAAGGTGGCGCCGGGGCTGACGAGCGCACCCAGATCCGACATCAACTTTTCGCGGCCGTGGAGCAGCCGCTTGCGGAAGCTGTCGTAGTCGGCACTTTGGCCCGAGTAAAACTCTTCGAGACGGGTTTTCAGATCGGTCGATTTGCCCTTGTGAAAGGCCATCCGCCAGATCACCCGCATGTCGCCAAGGAAACTCATGCCTGGCTCACCGTGGCGCCCGGTTTGAGGCGAGCGATGTAGAAGCTGCCGTAAGTGTGAACGCGATCGATCGGATGCAGTCTTTCCGCCAAGGCGCGGTCTTGTTCCAATAGATCGCCCAGGCGTGCCGGTCCCTTTCCGGACTCGACCTTGAGATCGTCCAGGTAATCGACATGCAGACCGGCGCTTCGGTAAAGAATCGTCGCTCCAGGACGCGCGGCCTTCAAAAGCGCGTTCCATTCATCGACCAGGCCTTGCGGATTTTTCCGGGCCATCCAGTCCATGTGATCGAGAAGGGTGAATTTGGAGATCTTGTGAGGGGTTGATTTCAGGAAGTCCTCGACCGTGCTCGTGCGGATTTCCAGGCGGTTGACCAGGCCCTTGAGCTTGTGGAAGTTCTCCTCACGCAAATAATTCGGGCAGGCGTCCTTGTGGTACCGGCCTTCGATGTAGACGCGCCAGAAGTAGTTGGTGTGCATCGGCAGCTTGGTCGCCACCACCAAAATCGCATCTTCAATGAACTTGACCAGACCGCCTTCGTACTGGTCGCGGATCTGCTGAATTTGCGGCCCGGGCACGCCGACCAGGGTCATCGTGAAGCGCCGCCCCAGAAACCAGCGCATGGAGGGAGTGAGCACCTTTTTGTGCAGGCGACTCATCCAAACATCCGCTTGCTCTTCGATCGATTTAGCGCCGAGGAAGTCGGAAATCGGCTGGCGCATCCGGCCGAACAGGTGCATCTTGGTCATCACCAGCTTGGCGAAAAGGCCCGAAGTGCCCCGGTAATAAAAGCTCGAACGCCAGCCGCGCCCGGCAAAGTAACCGATTTTGCGATCCCACCAGGCCTGGGCGTATTCGGGAAGGATCGGCCGCAACTTGTTCTTGTAGATTTCCTTCGCCTTGGGGTGTTTGCCCTCGCCGAAGAACTTCCAGAAATCGTCGTAGTCGAGCGTTTCGATGCAGGCCTTTTTCAATTCCAAAAGGCTGTTCTGGATCGGGTTCATATCGACCGCATGAACGCCCGCCACTCCTTTGAGGAGGTAGTCGAGGGCATTGCAGCCGGCGCTCGTGATCACGAGGACATGATCGTCCGGCTTCAGGTCGAAGGCGACCTGATCGAGTTCGGGATCTTCCCAGCAGGTGTTGTAAATGAGGTTTCCGCGGTGGACCATGCGGAAAATCTGTTGATGCATGCTTTGAATTCCGAATCCTGGCTGGCCCATGGAGAGCTCGAACCCGTACAGAGCGCAAAAGGTTATTCTATTTTCCCAATCCCTCTTGTCTTGCGAAACGCGTCGTCTTCTGAAACCAGCCCTACCGAACGGGCGCTCTGGCGCAAAGGATCGCCAGTTGCTCGGACATGGCCTTGTGCAAGGACGAGTTGAAATCGGCCGCCGCGGGATCGAGCGTCAACTCGCCGGGCCGAGCACGATCTTTCTTTTTGAGGCCTATGGCCGGGCCGACTTGAACCACTGCCGTGACCGGTGCCGGGAAAGGACTTTCATTATCGCCGGCCGTTTCTTCCCACCTGGCCCAAGTCTCCCAAATTCGCTCCCAGCTGGGATCTTCCGCCGCGTAATCGATGGAGATGGACAGGACATTTTCGCATTGCAGAAGTGTGGTCAATTTTTTCTGAATCGGCACCTGGGCCCGAAGATTCCCCGCCATTTCCACGAGCTCGCGCACGAGGGTTTGGCGGTACTTGCGAATCGCCGCCCACAGAGTATCTCTGGTTGGGGACTTGTCCGCGCCTGAGCATCCGGCCGATTCCTTGTCGCCGGTCAATCGTTCGAGTTGGTCTGCCACGGTCTGGAAAATCAGGTGTTCAAGCGGTTCATCCTCATTTCCAAAGCGCGAGTCGGCGAACATCGATTCCATACCCAGGCGGATCAACCGCTCCAATCGGCAGAGATCCGATTGTCCGGCCCCGTGTTCCATTCCGTGACGGCGTTCAAGAGTTGTCCAGACGCCACGCACATGGGGTAAGGGATCTCTTCGAAACCAGTACTTGATCGCCAGGGGATGCAAGACGATTGGCCGCACTTCATTGCGCAGCGCCTGGCGCAAAATCAGCCCAATGCCATCCTGAAGGGGCCCGATTCGATCGTTTTGTTTGAAGTAGGTCCCCTCGGGGAAAATCAAGATTGGCCGATCCCCGGTGCGAAGCAATTCGACGGTCGCTTTCATGCTCGCAAGATCGGGCCCCTCACGGAAAATCGAGTAGGCGCCCATGCGGCGTATCAACTCGCCAAAGAGCTCCGAAGTGCCGCGAAAGAGGTGATAAGAGGCAATGAAATGGATCCAGCGGCCGCTTGCCTGGGCCAACTTTCCCAGCACAAACGGATCGCATCCCGACGTGTGGTTGCAGGCAAGCAAAATCCCTTGATTGCTCTTGAGCGACTCTTGCAACCGCTCAAGCCCGGGAAATTCCATCCGCGCGACGTTGAGCATCAAGGGGAAGTAGATCGGCTCAGCCCACTGGGCGATATTCACGAACCAGGTCGACCGGCATGGAGGCCGAAACTGATAGGGCTCGGCAAAGTAGCGTTGGGACATGGTTCAACGGGTTGAGAAGAAAAAGAAGAAAATGGAAATTGGGATCGATCGTCTCGACTAAATCGAGGGTTCAGAGCTTCGATAGCCCTTTTTGAGTCGTTTGTCATCGGCGGGCGGCAAAATACTTTCGGCAATGCTCAAGGTTCCCGCGATTCGGCCAGGATTCGCCGACCTGGTTGGCGAATCCATTTCAGGCTTTCTGAAGCGCCTTAACCGACGACGCCGTTCGGTCCTGCAGCCAAAACAGCGGATCGCGCGCGAATTCGTCGATGAGCGCCGCCTTCATGCCGTGGCTTTTGGGCCGGGCCACATCGAATTCGGGATGGTCGCCCACAAACAGGATTTCGCCGGCCTGCCCGCCGCCCAGGCGAATCACTTCCTCGTAAAAGCCAGCGGCGGGCTTGCGCCAACCCAATTCGGAACTGATGACGACCGGAGCGAAGCGGCCAAGCAAGGGAAATGCAGCCACCAGCGCACGCAGCCGGTGATCGAAATTCGACGCCAGACCCATGCCGATCCCGTGCCTGTCGAGCAGATCAATCCAGTTCGTTAGCCGGGGATCGAGCTTCCAGGCGTTGGCCTTCCCAAAAAAACCGTAAAGTTCGTCAAAGCATTCCTCCGGGTCATTCGCCTCGGGCAAGCTTGCCGCCACAATCTCGATCCAGCGCCGCCTTTCGCGCCGTTCGCTCGTGGCAAAGCGCAGGTCGCGGTCTTGTTCTTCCTGTGACTGAAATGCCGAGCGCACCTTGAGCCGTAGCGCCTCCAAAGGCTCGGTGCAGCCATACTTCACTCCAACCTGACGGTAGATTTCACTGACGCTTGGAAAGGGGTGCAATACGGTGCCCACGGCGTCAAAAAAAACAAAACGTATCACTGGCGGCTCCAAGGGGTACCTTTCATTGTAACCGGCGTGCGCAATCGACCCATAACCCCCGGCTTGAACGGATCGGGCAAATTGCGTGCTGCGGCCGCAGGTTCACTCAAACGGGGTTTCCGCAAGCGCCCACGGTCCTAAATCATTAGTTGTCCAATTTCAGGAAAAAGAACATGCGCGTGACCAAAGGGAAGCAATTTTCAGGCCTGACCGTGGCGATCGTCACTCCGTTTCGCAATGGCGAAGTGGATTATGCGGGCTTGAGGAAACTGGTCGACTGGCATGTGTCGCAAGGGACCGACGGCCTGGCGCCCGTGGGAACCACCGGCGAATCGCCCACGGTCGACCATGAAGAACATGAGAAAGTCATTGCCGCCGTGGTCGAACAGGCGGCCGGCCGGCTGAAAGTCACGCCGGGCACCGGATCGAACTCCACCAAGGAAGCGATCCGGTTGACGAAATTCGCGAAAAAAGTGGGCGCGGATGGCGCGTTGATGGTCGGCCCTTACTACAACAAGCCGACCCAGGAAGGCTATTACCTCCACTTCAAGGCCGTGGCCGAGGAAGTGGGCCTGCCGATCATCCTTTACAACATTCCCGGCCGCACGGCCTCGAACATCAATCCCGATACCATCGCACGCATGGCGGAACTCGAAGCGATCGTCGCCATCAAGGAAGCGACCGGCTCAATGGACCAGGCCAGTCAAATCGCCGCGCTTTGCAATTTGACGATTCTCTCCGGAGACGACAGTTTGACCCTGCCTCTCATGTCGGTCGGCGGCGAGGGGGTCGTCTCAGTCGTGGGTAATATTGTTCCGCGCGACATGAAGGCGATGATCACCGAATTCCAGGCCGGGCGAATCGACTCCGCCGTCCAGTGGCACCGGAAGCTGTTTTTCCTTTGCCGCGACCTGTTGGGCGTCGCCACGAACCCCATCCCGCTCAAGACCGCGATGAAGCTTTTGGGCCGCGATACGGGTGAACTGCGCTTGCCCCTATGCCCGCTCGACGAAGCGGGCGTCGACAAGGTGCGCAAGACCCTGCAGGCCTATGGGTTGCTGCCCAAGTAAATCAGAGTGAGATCTTCCGCGACGAACACGGACCACGGCCGCCGGGAACCACCGAAAGGGAGTTCCCGGCGGTTTGTCTTTTAGGGATTGTTGGCAGGTCCCGTCGCGGCGCTTCCCAAGGTGTTGCCTGGGTTGATCGGAATGACCGGGTTGCCTGGATTATTGGGAACGACGGGACTGGCCGGCGTTCCGGCCTGAGTCAAAATCGGTTCAATGGTAATGTCATCAAAGTAGGCGGATCCCATCGCCGTCGTGGCGACCACCGCGTGGATTTTGCCGCTGGCGGGCACCTGGCGGTACAAGGTCACCTTGCGCCACCCGGGAGTGCCCGTCGCGCGAAATGCCAGCGTTTCTCCCATGGCGCTATCGTAAAACAGCGCGCCATCCACCGATCCTTGCAAGGGTAGTGGAATCTTGATCCAGGCCGAGATTTTCACCCACGACTGCGGCGGCAATTTGATATCGGGCGAGTGAATGGCCAGGAAAGCGCGCTCGAGTGCGACCGGCGCGAATTTCGGGTCCTTCGGATCGAGCCTGAGCTCCAGGCATTGACCGCCCGAATGATGTTCCGCGCGCGATCGCTGAATCACTGGCACGACATCGTCAAGCGGAATGTCACTTTGCATCATCCACCCTTGCGGGCTTTGGCCCGCGGGCGTCTCGAAATCTCCTTCGCGCAATAAATTCTCGGTCGATTTTAACCCGCCGTGAGCGGCAATCCACTGGTAATGGGCCGGCAGGCTGAAGAATCCAGCAAGGTAAGGGGTCGCGGCCAGATTGTCGAAATCCTTGAGCGCTTCGTCCCAGCAAGCACGATGCAAAATGCGCAAAGGCCGCATCGCGCGCATCGCCTCTTGATAGGCGTCTTGATGCTGGCCGATGTTGAAGTGCGACCGAGCGCTTTCCCAATAAGCGCGGGCCTTGGTGATCAGCGAGGGACCATCGGGCTGGCCGTGGCCTGCCGCTTCCAGGTCGGCATAGACGCGCGCGGTGCGGTCGATCGAGCTGCCGGCCAGATCGATGGCCCACTGCGCGGCGATGGGCACCATTTTGCGCTGCAAATCTTGAAAGCGGACCACCAGACCGCTGGCGGTCAGGTCGGAGGTAAATACCACTGAAGCGGTGAGCGCGAACTCCTTGAGCTCGATGCGATACCCCCCGGTCACCCTTGACCATTTCAGCGAGCGAACCTGACCGGGGCCGACTTCCCAGGCCTGCATCCCCGCGGGAATGGCGGGAATGACCATACTCAGCGAGGGCAAAGCCCCCTGGGGAGGAACGCACTGGGTGCCCTTCCCCATCCAGATCGGCAGCACCAGAATCGATTTTTCCGACCGCAGCACGGCCGCCTTGACATCGGCATGGCTCGTGTCGATCCAGATCGGCTTTTCCGCGGCCAGGAGTACCGGTTCGAGCAGTTGCAGTTCTTGATTGAGTAGGGCCATTTGCAGGAGGCGGTCGCGGCCAGCCTGGTTATCGGCCAGCACCGAATCGGACCAGAAACCAATCCCCTTCACGCCGCTGGCCAGCGCCGTGTAGGTGAGCAGGCGAATCTGTTCAGGAGAGGGGCCCACGGGATCGGCATTGGTGCCATTCTCCTGCTGGGATTTGGAGACGGTCCATTCCGGCGGGTGAGCTTGCACCCATGTCCAGGTATAGACGCCATCCTGCGTCAGGTTGCGTTTCTGCATGATCCAGTCGCGATAGGACTGCAATTCGAGGGTGGTGCCCATGGGAAAGCGGTGAACGCCCAGAAGCAGTTGATCGATGCCGCGAGCGTAGCGGCTAAAGCCGTCGGCCACATCGACGAAGACCGGCCGATGCGGGTCCGAGCCGCGGTAAGCCTGCGCCAACCGGGCGGTTTGGGGCGCTTTTTCCATGAGCAAGTTGGAGCCCAGGTTCCATCCGAGCACCGCGTCCTGTTCCAGAAACCGCCCCATCTTTTTGCCAAGCGCCCCGGTACCCGTCAGAGTCGCGGCATAGTCCGCGGCCGAGGTGGTCTGATCCATCGGCAATGGCGCCAGGCCGGGAACCACCCAGAAACCTTGCGTGACAGCCTCGTCGAGGATTCCCTGGGGGGTCGATTCGTCGATCCAGATCGTGTTGAAGCCCGCGTCGCGCAAGGTCTTGAGCGGCGTGCCGGTGTAGCGGATTCCGCGAAGGAAAAATTTTTGGCCGGCGACCACGAGTTGATTGCCGCGCACCTGCACTTCGGAGATGCGGCGCGCGGTGATGCCGGGAGCCATTCTGCCCGTTCCTCCTCCTTCCGCGGATGCGCCGCCTGGCGCGGGAGCACTGGCCATGGCGCGCGATTCGCTCAAGGGGCCGGCTTCGAGGTCGTCGAGGTTCAACTCGACCGGTCCCGGGCCAACGCCCACATTGACGATGATCCGGTCGACATAGGCGTCGACGACCGAGATTTCGCGTTTCAGTTCATGCTGTAGGATTTGCTGCTGTTCTCGCAGCTTCTTCGGAGGCTGACGCACGCTGATCTGCTGCCAGCGGCCCGATAGCTGGTAGCTATCCCCCTGAATCACGGCGGTCATCGCGCGGTCAGGGTTTTGCGGATCGCGTTCTCTTGGCAAGACCACGCGACAAAGCAGGGAAATGCCAGGCTTGTTGGCTTTCATCCAGACCGAAAGCGCCAATTCCTCAGTGATTGGCGCCTTGCCGATGTCGAGGTAGTAGGGGACGTAGGTCGGCTTGGTGAGCGTGATCTTGATCTCTTCGGAGCGCTGGCCTCCGTGATAGGACTCTTCGGTGATCCGGTGGCTTTGTTCGGTGACCGGGCCGGTGGCGGGCCCCGCCTGGAAGAAGGTGTCACGCGCTTCAAAACCGAGGTTAAGCACCTGCTGAGCACGAACGAGGCCCGGGCAAAAAAAGGCCGTTCCTACCCACAGGCAGGCCATCGTGAATTTTGGGGTGCTGGGAATACGAAGCATGGACGCCTCCGGAGCGAAATCCAACTGGAGGCTTTAACACGACTTGAGGAGACGGGGCAAGTTCAATTTCAGACGGAGTCTGGCGGAGTCAAGCGAATCAATTACCTGGGCTCAATGTTGGCGGTGACGGTCGTCGGAACCAGCCAGTCGAGGCGCTCGCCTGCGTGGCTAACGAGAAATACCGAGCGGTCATTCGACTCGGGAAGGCAATCGATCTTGGTTCGCGTGCCTTCCTGATTGCTGGGCAAGGGAAAAAGGCTTTCCAGGCGAAACTGACGCGAGGAAACGACGAGGATCTTGGCGATGGCGGGACGACCTCCGGTGGTTGATGGGTTGGCGAATACAAGCTGCGGAACCAACTTGCCGTCCCAAAGCACCAGACCGTGCGACACGAGATGCTGGTAATTGACCTCCGCGGGCAGGTCGGTCTGAATGCCCATGGCGGCAAACCAGGAGATGACCTGATCGCGATCGGGAGGCGAATATTCCCAGGAGAAACTATCGTCCCAGAAATGGTTCCAGGAGCTGTCGGTCACTGGCTTGGGCCAGTACTTTTGGAAGGCGCCAAATCCCAGGAGGGAAAGGACGAGGAGGCTTGCTGCCAAAAGCGCGCCGCGCCTGATCCCTTTGAAGCGCTTCTTCCTGGGCACCGCGATGAGATTGAGCCGGTCCAAAAGCCGCGCGCCAAATTCCGCGGGAATGTCGACCTGTTTGATCCGCGATAAAAGGAGTTGCTCGAAACGATTTTCCTTGAGGGCGATGGCGCGGCATTCGGGACATTCGTTCAAGTGGCCGTCGATGGTCTTTTCCGCATCGCGAAATTCCTGACCCGAAGCCCCTCGGCGAAGTTCCAGGAGGTAGCGAATCAACTGACAATTCAACATGCCCGCACCCTCCTTAATCGGACCCTTGAGGAAGCAATCGATTCTTGAGCCAGGATCGGGCGCGGGCCAGACGGGACATCACGGTCCCCATCGGCAAATCCAGCTGCTCCGAGATTTCTCTATACCCCATGCCCGCGAGGTAATGCAAAACCAAAGGCTCGCGGAAATCGGGCGGCATCCGGTTCAGAAGGGGCTGGATGTCGCCGAACACGGGCACCGAGTCGGAGGGTTCGTCCGGTTCGGCGAGGTCGTGTTCCAGGTGCAAGGGCCAGGGCACCTTCTTGCGATCTTTGCGCAACTGTTGCAGCCACTCATTGCGCAGGACCCGGATCAGCCAGGGCCGAATTTCTTGCGGGCCACTGGCAAGCGAGTGGCGATTTTGCTGCACCTTCAAGAAAGTTTGCTGAACAAGATCCTCGGCATCGGCGCCGCTGCCCGCAAGCCGGTAAGCCATTTTGAAGAGGAACTCGGAATGTTCCTCGACCCAAGTTTTCACCAGCTGGTCCATGCTTGGCCGCCGAAAGCCGTTCGTTCACAAAGAAGATGCGTTCACGGCATCATTATTCCCGAAATCTGCTGGAAAACAAAGTTTGGTCAGGGAATCGGCTTTTCAGGTTTTTTTCCCGGCTTTTCGGGAATAACGCTCCTAGCATTGCATTTCCTAGATAGCCAGTCTGGGCACCAGCGTGGGTGTCCGAAGGCCCATTTAGTTTTTGATTCGCAGGATAGACACCCATGAAGAAGATTTCTCTCGTCGCGTTGATGCTCGGCCTGGTCTCGTTCGTCGGTTGCGGCCCCGAAGCCAAGGTCGACAAGAAGACCGAGAAGAAGGTTGAGAAGAAGGTCACGGAAGACGTGAAGAAGACCCCGGAAGGCAAGGACGAAGTCAAGAAGGTCGAAGAAACCAAGACCACCGAAAAGAAGACCGAAGAAACCAAGAAGAAGGAAGAGCCCAAGAAGGACGCCAAGTAATCTGCTTGCGTTCGTTTTTGAGATAAAAGCCCAGGCAAGGTTGATTCCTTCCTGGGCTTTTCTATTCCAACAACATCACCAATTTTGGTGCTTAACCCGTTGCTAGGAGTGCTCGAGATGAAGCGTTTTGTTGCCGCCCTGTTCCTTGGCGCCTTCGCAGTTTCCATGATCGGTTGCGGTGATACCCCCGCCGCCAAGAAGACCGAGCCGAAAAAGGAAGGCGAAGTGAAGAAGGAATCCAAGTAACTTTGAATCAAGTTGAACCGGGCCGGGAAACCTCCCGGCCTGCTCTTTTTATGAAAACCACACTTCAGCTCACTGCATTCAGCTTGTTTTGCTGCTTACTCGCCGGTTGCTCCGGTGGCGCCGCACCGGGCCAGTACAAGACCAGGGAACGCCCTTCGGCGGTGCTCGAACCTGCGGAAGCGGGCAAAGAGGCCAAGGCCGCCGACAAAGGAAAGACGACCGAAAAGAGTCAGAATTCCAAAATCGATCAAGGCACGGAAAAGAACCAGAATTCGGAAAAGAAGACAGCCCCAGAAAAGAAGTAATCGATTTTTTGCAATCGCTCGTCGATCAAATGGCCCTGCCACTCACGCCGATCTCTTTTCGCCATTCCTCCAACGCAATGATGCACAAGTCGGAATTCTCCACTTGGCGTTGGCCTATTCGCCCCCTCGCTACGATTTGAAGCGAAGAACTCACAATGACTTTCTCTGATCCATGAAAAAAGCGGGCCGGAATACTCCGCCCGCTTGCGCATTTCTTGATCATCCGACCGATAAGAATAGCCGCCACCCATTCCCTGGATGGCAGCCTCCGATCCCGTGCATTTTTTCATCTCGTGTCTCGCGCTCCCTGACCCGACAAGTGAGATCCAGGGAGCTGCGAAATTCACAACAATTCACCACCCTCGGGCAATCATTGCGCCCAATGGGGCCGCATTAGGCCCGCTGGGGCTTGACGGCGGCCAGAGCGGTCGGCTCAACGCCTTTTCTGCCTTCGCCCAACATGATCAACAGCGGGCTGGCCACGAAGATCGAACTGAATGTTCCGATCAACACGCCCACAACCATGATGAATGCAAAGAGATGCACCCCTTCGCCGCCGAAGACATAAAGCACGCCGACCACGAGGAAAATCGTGAACGAGGTCCAGATCGTCCGGCTCAAGGTTTGGTTGACGCTCTTGTTGATCAATTCGTCGGTCAAGGCGGGATTGCGCCCGCGCACCTCGCGGATCCGGTCGAACACCACGATCGTGTCGTTGACCGAATAACCAACCAAGGTCAAGAGCGCCGCCACGGCCGGCAGGTCGATCTTGAAATCCTGAACTAGGAAGAGACTCGCCAGAGGCGGAACGAATTCGGTGAGGTAGTGGCACAAGGCGATAATGCCCAGCGTGAAAAAGAGGTCATGGATCAGGCAGAGCAAGGCCGCCAGACCAAAGGTCCAGTTGCCGAATCGGAACCAGAGGTAGATCACGATCGCCATCCAGCTTGCGACAATCGCGTAAATCGCCCGCTGCTGGGTGTTTTGCGCCAGGGTCGAGTCGAAGTTTTCAAGACGCTCAGGCACCGGGGTGGTGGCGTAGGTCGTTTGCACTTCCTTGAAGGTTTCCTCAAGAAGCTTGGCGTCGACGGCCTCCACGAGCTCCAGCCGCATTCTCTTGAAGCGGCCGGCGGTCTGCTCATCAAGGGGGTCGAGCCGGGCTTGCTTGAGCGCCATTTCTCCCTGAGCTTCGGGGAATTTCTTGGCCACTTCGGTGGCCGACTGGCGAATCTGCAAGGCGACCTGATCGAGCGACACCGGGTTGTCGAAGGCTAAATCGACCGACACCGGATTGCCGACGGTGAGCGCCGGTTTGTCCTTGGCCTTGGTTTTTTGCTGAAGCGGTTCGGCCAACGTTTTCACGGCAGCTTCGAGCGCGGCGCGATCGACGGGCTCCTTCAAAGTGTATTTCCACACCTTGGCCTTGCCTTCTTTTTCGTCAATGCCTTTTTGCTGCAAGTCGGCATCCAGCGCGCAGAGCTTGGCTTCCCTGAGCTTCGCGAACACGATCGGCCTGAGATCGGTTCCAAGCACCGTTTCGGTGAAAGCGATTTCAAATTGAGCGCCGCGCGCGACTGAGTTCAACAGCTTGGTGCGTTGCAAAGAGGGACCAAAGAGGTGGTTGATGACGCTCTTGACCTTCGAGGTCTCTTTCTCGGTGGTGCGCACCGTGAACAAGCGGCTGCGCGAACCGGACGAGAAGGTCGGGTCGGAAATGAAAATCTGCTCGACGGTGACTTCGGGCAGATGCTCCGTTTCGCCTTTCACTTCGAACTTCTTGCGCAACCAAGAAATGGACCCCACTTCCTGGTCTTCCTGGAAGGCCTTTTCCGACAACAGACCGGTGAACGCCGTGCCGCCGTTGAAGTCGATGTTCAGGCCTGCCTTGCCGCGCAGAAGGAATACGGCCGCGCCGATGATCGTCAGCACCAGGGTGATGTTGAACATCAACTTGCGGATGCTCATGAAATCGATCGCGGGGTTGGTGAAGACCTTGAGCATGCTCAAGTCCTTGGCCCGGAAGTTACGCAGGTAAATGTCGAACAAGGTACGCGTCATCGTCAGCGAAGTGAACAAGCTGATGAGCAAACCAAGGATCAAGCTGATGCCGAACCCCTTGAGCTGGTCATTGCCCACGATGTAGAGAATCACCGCTGTGAAGATCGAGCTTAAGTGGGTATCGATGATCGTGGGCATGGCCCGGTCGTAACCATTGCGTAGCGCCAGGGCCAGGCTGGCGCCTCGCTCCTTTTCTTCGCGCAAGCGCTCATAGATCAGGATGTTGGCATCGACCGCCATACCGAGCGTCAGCACCAAACCGGCAAGGCCGGGCAAGGTGAATACGGCGTTCACTTGCACCATGAAGGCGACGGTCAAAAGCAAGTTCGCAAAAAGGGCGATACAAGCCACAAGCCCCGCGACATGGTAGTAGATCAACATGAAAGCAAGCACGGCGCCAAACGAGGCGATGATCGCCACCGTACCGCTGCGGATCGTGTCTTCACCCAACGTCGCCGCCATCGTGCTTTCGGAAACCGGCTGGGGCTTGAGCGTCGCGGGCAAGGCGCCTGAACGCAGCACATCGACATAGCGGTCCACCATGGGTCCGGTGAATTCGCCCATGATCTGGCCGTTGTCGGAGATCGGCCCGTTCAAGCTGGGCATCGACTGGATCTGCTGATCGAGGATGATCGCCAGGTTGCGCTTGAAGCTGACCGAGGCGGTGGGAGCATTGCGGCCGGTGACCGCGCCAAAGCGGCTGGCACCTTCGCCATTGAACCGGAAGTTGACCGCGAGGCGGCCCCGGTCGTCGATCCCCTTGCTCACGCTCGTAAGGAATTCACCCGTGACCTGTTCGCCCTGAACCGGTTCGCGCACCAGCAAGAAGTACTCGTAAATTCGCCCTTCCTGGCGGTCTTTTTGAGAAAGGCGATCCAGATTGGGGATTTTGCGGCTGAAAATCAGGCCCGAAGTCGAACCAGGAATGCCAATTTCCATGGCTTCCTTTTTGTCGCGGGCTGCCGCGGCCGCCTGGAAATTCATCCCCTCCACTCCGGTGTCTTCGGAGCGAGCATTGTTGAGCCTCAGGTCGTGAACTTCCTGCTTGCCCACTTCGACCCAGCGATAGGAATGGCGGAAAGGCTCGCCGCGCAAGCTCACCGTGAAATCTCGTTCGCCATCGGTGTTGCGTGGGGGCGGCGGAGCGAAGCCTTGTAGGGCAAGCTTGTCGAGCGATTCGGGGCTCGTCAATTTGAGCGTTCTTTTGGCCGCTTCGAACGCCTCGCGGTCGTCGTTGATGTTCGCGATGATGCAAAATTCGAGCTGGCCTTGCTGGCTGATTTTTGCCTTGATCCGTTCGACTTCGTCGGAAGTCAGTCGTTTTTGGCCGGACTTGCTGCCGCCGGCATTTTCAAACCGGTCGATCATCTTGGCAACCACGACATCGTCCAGCGTCGCCTTTTTCTCAACCGACTTGCGGTATTCGTCCGCCTTGGTTGCATCCATTCCCGAAGTGGCGATGTATTCCTCGATCAATTTGTTGCGCTGCGATTGCTCAAGCGACGCCGAATTGTCGACGGCCTTGACCGCGAGGGTGGTGAAGTCGTTCGTGCGAATCGCGTTGTAGCTATGCGGTTTGCCGGGGATCAACTCGCTCACGCTGGCGATGACATCGTTCCAGCGCTTTTGCTCGGCTTCAACTTGGCGTCTGCCGCCGGTCGGCAGGATGATTTCGACGCGGGGCGGATCACCGGGAATCGGCCGGATGGTGATGTTGTAAAGGTCGTTGGGATCGATGCGGCGCTTGAGTACCGCGGCCAGATCCTCGATCTTGGCATCGGCCGAGTTGGTGCGGCTGGTGTCGACTTCGAACACGAGCACCGCGCCACCGGAAAGGTCGACGCCTAAGCGGAAGCCCCCTTCCCCCTGGAAATATTTGTTGGTCGCGTTCGCCACGATCACAGCCGAAATGATCACCGGCACGGCGCACAAAATCACCCGCCAGGGATTGACCCCCATGCCGATGACGCGGCCGAGAGATTCGAAAAAACGGCCGATAGCGGAAAATAACTGGTTCAATGCTTCCATATTCCCTGCCCCTGAGGGGGTTTTCCATGCGGTGATTCGCGATTAGCCCGGTTTGGCCGAGGTGGCGCTGGAACCTTCCTTGGTGAAGTTGCGTACGACTCCCGATCGCGTCACCCGAATCTTGACTTGATCTTCAATCCGGAGGATCACTTCGTCCTTCTCCTCGGGAACGGAGACCACCGTTCCGTAGATGCCGCCCGATGTAAGGATCTGATCGCCTTTTTGCAGTGTGCCTTGGAGTAGCAGCCGTTGATTTTGCAGCTCCTTCTCCTGTTTCATCGCGGGTTGCCACCAAAACAGATAGACCATGACAAATAGGAAGACAAATCCTCCCATTTGCAGCATGGAATTCAAATCCGAAGTCTGGGCAAACAACAACGCCAACACCCCAAGGAACAAGCGGATCGACCGGGAAACGGGACAAAAAACCGGGAAACCGCCATCCTAGGGTCTTTGGCCCCACCCTTCAAGGCAGCCCTGCATGTAAGTGCCATAGGTTCCGGCCGCAATGGCGTCACGAGCCCCCTTCATGAGAGCGGCGTAATAGCTCAAGTTATGAATAGATACCAATGTAGGCCCAAGCATTTCTTCTGTTTGAAAGAGGTGATGCAGATAGCCTCTTGTGTAGTTTTTGCAGGTGTAGCAGGAGCAGAGCGGATCGAGCGGCGCGGTCTGTCCGCGGTGGCAGGCATTGCGCAACCTGAGCTCCCCCGAGTGGACAAAGGCCATGGCGTTGCGCCCATTGCGCGTCGGCATGACGCAGTCAAACATGTCGATGCCTGCCTCGACGGCGCGCAGCAAATCAATGGGCCGCCCAACCCCCATCAAGTAGCGCGGCTTGTTTTCAGGCAGGAATGCGGCACACGGGGCCAAAGCCAGCGCCATCTGCTCGGGAGTCTCCCCCACGCTAAAGCCGCCCAGGGCATAACCGGGGAAGTCCATCGCAACGAGCCGCTCGGCGCAATAGCCGCGCAGGCCCAAATCGGTCGCACCTTGCACGATCGCAAATAAAAGCTGGTCCTCGCGCTTTTGCGCATCCAGGCACTTGGCGGCCCAGGCAATCGTGCGGTTCACCGCCCCTTGAAGCGCCTTCTCGTCGCAGCCAAAAGGAGGGCATTCGTCCAGGCACATCGCAATGTCGGAACCCAGATTCTCCTGGATTTCCACCGCCTTGGCGGGGGTCAGATTCAAGAGCGACCCATCGATATGAGAGCGAAAGGCAACGCCATCTTCGGTGATCTTTCGTTTTTCGGCGAGGCTGAAAACTTGAAAGCCGCCCGAGTCGGTCAGAATCGGCCCTTGCCAGTTCATAAACGCGTGCAATCCCCCCATTTGGCGTATGAGGGCGTCGCCCGGCCGGATCGCCAGGTGGTAGGTGTTGGCAAGCAGGATCTGGGCACCCGTCGCGTGGACCATCTCGGGTGTCAGGCCCTTGACCGTCGCGCAGGTCCCCACCGGCATGAAGACCGGGGTTTCCACCCTTCCATGGGCGGTCAAGAACGACCCCCGCCGGGCATTTCCATCGCGGCAAATCAGTTGAAAGTCGGCATTGCGAAGAGGCATAGGGGAGAATTCTATCTGCCGGCCCAAAAAGAAGCGCAGTGAAGTCGGAGGCTCGCTCAATCTCCCCGCAGATTCAAACCCATTTGCGTCAGCTTTTCGCGGATCTCGTTCAAGGAGGTCACGCCGAAATTTCTGGCTTCCATCAACTCGTCGGCCGAATGGGCGACCAGATCGCCAATCGTTTGCAGATTCAGCCGCGCCATGCATTTCCTGGCGCGCACCGACAAGTTCATCTCGGAAACCGGCTTGGCATAGAGGGTTTGTTCCTCGGGAGTCAGCGCATCGTTGAAACGAGTTTGCACCGCCGCGGGCGCGGCTGGTCCATGTTCCGACTGACCGATCGCCAGACCACGCGAAGTCATCATCTCGCGAATTTCCTGAAGCGATTGTTCCCCAAAGTTCTTGGCCGAAACCAGCGACTTTTCGGAAATGCGCGTCAGATCGCCCAGCGTGCGGATATTCAATTTTTTCAGGCAATTGCGCGCGCGCACCGACAACTCAAAATCGGAGACGAGCGCTTCGAGCGCCTTGCTTTGCAGAGGGTTGGCCGGTTCGTCTTCGCCGCGAATCACCATCGACTGCGAAGCTTGAGCATCGCGTAAGAACAGCCGGGCTCGCTCGTCGGCCGGATTGGCGCTCAACAGTTGCCGATAACACTCGGCCGCCTTGTCGAATTGCGATCGATCCTCGTAAAGGATGCCGAGATTGTTCAGGGTGCCCAGGTGCACCGGCGGGTAGCGCAGCGCCCTCTCGTAATATTCGACGGCATCGTCGTCGTTGCCAGCATAGTCATTGGCCCGGCCGAGTTCGAAGAGCGCACCCTGGTGCGCGGGATCGAGCTTGACCGCCTGCTCAAATGATTCGACGGCGCTTGACGCGATCCCTTCGGTCTGGGCCAGGCAGCCTTTTTGGAAATGATATTCGGCCGAGTGGCTCGCCATTTCGGATAGTTTGGCCAGTCCCGCGTGGGCTTCCTTGGGATGGCCCGACTCTCTTTGAATCGCCACTTTTTGCAGCTGAACCTGACTGGCGGTGTAGCCCCCCTTTTCCGCCTTGGTCAAGGCGGTCAGGGCCCCGGCATAGTCCTTGCGACTCACCAAAGCCTTGCCCAGATAGAACCAGGAGAGCGCCGTTTCCCCGTGCTTGAGATGTTCGATCGCCTGACCCGAATGCCCCAGGAAGAAGAGGCTCAGGCCCAGCTTGAGGTGCAGCTTACTGAGTTGCTCGGGCCTCGCGGTTTCGAGCTTCTTTTTGAGCACTTCGGCGGCATCTCGCAACACAGCGAACTGAGAATGCTCTTCGGCCAATCCGTTACGGATCTGCTGCACCGTTCCCGCGTCGCAATCCTCTTTTTCTACCAGCAGAACTTTCAGGTCAACCATGAGCAACCCTCGATGTTCATCGCCTCGAATCGAAGAAAAAGCAAAAAAAGCAAAATAACCAAAACAAGCAAAGCCAGCAAAATAAGCAAAGCAGAGAGCGCGTAACCAGGAGAGAAAAGCACTTCGAACGATGAATTCTTAGATACCCTAGATTTTCCCGTCCGTAAAGCAAAAAGGATCGATGAGGCGCGGTGGCTTCATCGATCCTTTGATTCTCTGCACGGATGCGACCTGGCCCCTAGGTTAAGCGGGCGCCGGGCGATTGAGTACCCTCTATACCCTGCAAACTCTCCGTACTCTCCACGGCAAAGTACCCCGCTTCAGCCGGGCCGGCCCAGGCCGCGATTCCACTGACCGGCCAAAGCCACGCTCGATTAGTCGCCACGCAGGCCGACGCCGAAACCGGTCAGTTTTTCGCGGATTTCGTTGAGCGAGGTCACGCCGAAGTTGCGCGCTTCCATCAGATCGTCGGCGCTCTTGCTGATCAGTTCGCCGATTGTGTTGATGCCCAGACGAGTCATGCACTTGCGCGCCCGCACCGACAAATTGAGGTCGGAAACCGGCTTGCCGAAGATCGCTTGCTCTTCGGGAGAAAGCTCTTCCTTGTGCGGCGTCTGGTAGCTGGTGGGCGGCGGGCCGTCGAGCGACTGGCCGATTTTCAAGTTGAGCTTGTCCATGATCTGGCGAATTTCGCCAAGCGACTGCTCGCCGAAGTTTTTCGACGCGATCAACTGCTTTTCGGAGATCCGGGTCAAATCGCCAATGGTGCGAATGTTCAGTTTCTTCAGGCAGTTGCGCGCCCGCACCGAAAGTTCGAAGTCGCTCAAGGGCGTTTCGAGCACCTGAATTTGGCGGACATCGTTGGTCTTTTCATCCGGACCGGCGATCACCATCGATTCGGAGGCCTGGGCATCGCGCAAAAACAGCCGGGCCTGTTCATCGGTGGGGTTGGCGCTCAAGAGCTTGCGGTAGCATTCCGCCGCCTTTTCGTAGTTGCCGATGTCCTCGTAAAGGACCCCGAGGTTATTGAGGGTTCCGAGGTGAACGGGGGGATGGCGAAGCGAGGTCTCGTAATAGCGAACCGCTTCCTCGTCGTTGCCGGCATAGTCGTTGGCGCGCGCCAGTTCAAACAGGGCGCCGGTATGGCCGGGATCGAGTTGGATCGCCTGCTCGAACGATTCGATGGCCTTGGAGCTCAAGCCCTCGGTGATGGCGAGGCAACCTTTTTGGAAATGAAATTCGGCCGAGTGCGAGGCCATTTCTGCCAGCTTGGTCAGGCCCGCTTGCGCGTCCTTGACATTGCCCGAGGCACGCAGCACGGCGACCTTTTGCAGCTGAACCTGGCTGGCGGTGTAGCCCCCCTTTTCGGCGCGATCGAACGCGGCGAGCGCCTCATCATAATCTTTGCGGCCCAATAGCGCCCGGCCCAGGTAGAAATTGGCCAGGGTGCTCTCAGCCTTCTGCAAGTGCTCGATCGCCTGGCTGGGGTGCCCCAGGAAAAACAGCGACAGACCGATCTTCAGATGGAGTTTCTTGACCAGTTCGGGGCGCGAGGTTTCGAGCTTTTTCTTGAGCTGTTCCGCAGCGTCGCGCAGGATGTGATATTGCGAATGATCTTCCGCCAGGCCATTGCGAATTTGCTGCACCGTTCCCGCGTCGCAATCTTCTTTTTCCACCAGCAGAACTTTCAGGTCAACCATCGGACGATCCTCGTTTCTTAAGCAAATCAAGCAAAATAAGCAAAATAAGCAAAACCAGCCAAGTCTGTGCAAAGGGCGACCAAATCCGCGCAATAGGCAGCAAGGAACTGGTCGGCAACCAAAAGAGCCGCGGGCCAGAGCGGGGTCGAATGGGCGCAAATCTTTAAGATATAGGATTTCCTTGGGTCCCATCAAGGGGTCGATGAGGCCTTTCTCCTTATGTCAGGTAAGTTAACTTCCGCTGTTCCACCATGTTACGCCATGGTTCATCCCGGCCTCGAAGATGTGGCGGCCGATGAGATCGAAAACCGCCTCGACGCGGATATTCGCAAAAAGGTGCGAGGTATCGTCGTCTTTCGGCCAGAATCGATCAATCATGCGCTTTTGGACCTGCGCACCGTCGAAGATGTCTATCTTTTGGCGTGGGCCTCGGGCGATTTGACGAGGCGAGCCACCGACCTCGACCTGATTACCAAATGGACGAGCCACGAACCCGACTGGGCCAAACTCATCCCCCTCGCACAAAAGATTCGTCCGAAAAAACATGCCAGAACTTCTTATCGCCTCGTGGTCCAGGCCGAGGGAGAACGCGCCTATTTCCGCCGCGATGCCCGCGAAGCTTTTGCCAAGGGCCTGTCGCGTCAGATTCATCAGCAATGGGTGCATGCGGAGGAAAATGCCGACATCGAGTTTTGGTTGACCATCGACCAGACGACGGCTGTGTCGGGCATCCGGCTTTCCGACAAGACGATGCGCCACCGGTTGGGCAAGTGGCTGCACCGGCCGGCATCGCTGCGCCCTTCGGTGGCCGCGTCGATGATTCATTTGGCCAAGATCAAACCGGGAACGCTCGTCCTCGACCCTTGCTGCGGATCGGGCACGCTTGAGTCGGAATATCTGGTGCAATTGAAGGAACTCGATCCCAAGGCGGCGCCGCGCATTCTCGCCGGAGACATTTTGTTTTCCGCGGTCGAGGAGGCGAAAATCAACTTACGCAGCTACGGCGATCCCTTTTTAACCAACTGGGACACGGCTTGTTTGCCCATTGCGAATGCCTCCATCGGGCGCATCGTCGTCAATCCTCCGTTTGGCAAGCAACTGGGCGACCCGGAAAAAATTCCGGAACTTTACCGCATCTGGGCCAAGGAATGGTTCCGGGTTGCCGCCGCGGGCGCGCGGTGCGTCGCGGTCACCAGCCAGCATCTGGACCTGCATGAGGGGTTTCGGGCAGCCGGCTGGAAGTCCGAAAAAAAGGTTCCATTCACACTTCTGGGTCAACGGGCCACAATAAGTGTTTGGATCAAGCCCTTCTGATCGTTAAACCATGGGAAACGCTTTCGCGATTCTTCCACTCGCGATCCTCAACCTCAGGTAGAACCTAGGCCATGCAAATCACCTGTCCGGGATGCAAGACAAAACTCCAACTCGCCGACACCACGGCGCCCGGGTCGAAGGTTCAGTGCCCCAACTGCAAAAAATTGATGGTGCTGCCCGCGGCCAGCCCCAACGCGAAAGGAGGAAATCCCGCCCCAGCGGCAGGCAAGCCTCCCGCCAACAAACCTCCCGCACCCGCGGCCAAGGTGCCCGCCAAACCGGCTCCGGCCGCGCAGGCGCCCGCCATCACCCCCGGCGCCAAGCCGACGATCGACGAAGATGACGATGGCCCCAATAGTTACGGGGTCGTCCACGATCCCGACATGGATGACGAGGACGACGAGGAGGAAGAAGAAGAGGAAGCTCCCGTCAAGTCCTCCAAGGGGAAAAACAAGGGCCAAAAGGACGATGCGCCAGCCAAGCCCAAGCGCAAAAAGCCGAAGATCAACTACGCGCCCGATATGAGCGTCAAGGACCTGCGAGGTCCGGCAATGATTCAGGTGGTTCCCCCCTCCAACTACCTGATGATCCAGTGCGGCGTCGTCATGATGACGGCGGTCTTCAGCATTGCGCAGGCAGTTTGGCCATTCATGTTCCAGGAGCGAATTCTGACTCCGGCGGCGGCACTGCGTGATCATTTCCGCGAACTTCAAGGAAAAGGCGGCCAGGAAGGCAAATCGGCGGGTCAGCGCTGGGACCGGATCGACAAGGGATATATCACCTGGCCCAAGAAAAATAAGAAAGACGACGATCAGGGCTTTAGCGGCGAAGATATGAAAGACGATGAACTGCGCGCCGCGGAGGAAGCGATCAGAAAGCAAATGCCCTTTGCCGTCGCGTGGGTGGTCGTTAGCGTGCTCATTCTCGCGTATTCGGTGGCCGTGGCCTTCGGCGCGGTGAAGATGCAGTCGCTTGAGTCGTACCCGTGGGCTCTGACCGGATCGATCCTGGCGATGCTTCCCTTTAACGGCATCGCCTTACTCGTTTATTACTTCAAGCCGATGAACTTTTCCGAAGACATGCCCTGGGTGCTTTTGGCCATTGCCTGTGAAGGGATCTTCTTCTTCCTGATTGGCCTTTTGTGCCTGGCCGTGCTCTTGAAGAAGGAAGTTAAAACCGGGTTCTACTACCGAAGCGACGCCATCGGTTAACCCGTTTTCATTCGATTTGAGGCGGGCCTTTGCCGCCGGTGATCAAACCCCACAAGCCGCGCGCCCTTTCCCACAAGGAAGGGGCGTGACTCATTTTGAGCAGGTTCCAAAGCAGATCCCGATGATCGTTACCGTTCCATGGCCCGTCGTAGTGAGGGCGGAATTTGCCGGAGCGCACGCTGATCGTTTTGACCCGCGTCATTTCCAAAAGGCCTTCGACTCCCTGGGTAACACCCCAGCCGCTCTGGCCTCTTCCGCCAAAGGGGGCCGCCGGGTGCGCCAGAGGGGCGATCAAGTCGTTGATCGTGACTAAACCCGCATCGAGTGTGTTTGCGAGCGCGCGTCCTTTGTTGAGATCGCCGGTGAAGATCGAGGCGGAAAGCGTGGGAGCCCTGCCGCCAAGCAAGTCGGCGATCTGTTCTTCGCTGTCGAAGGGGCATGCGGTCAATACCGGCGCGAAGAGGGCCTCGCGCCAGATCGGAAGTTCGGTTCCGCCCGTTTCCACGAGCACGGGAACCATCTGGTTCGTCTCTCCCGAATGCAAGTTTGTCACCGCGGCGCTCACCTTGCCACCCGCCGCCTGGGCGGACGCGATCAGGTCGAGCGCCTGGACTTTTTGCCGCCCGCTCGCCAACGTCTTGGGTAAGGCGCTTGCGAATTTCCTTCGCAAGGGCGTCAACACTTTTTCGTAAACGGAGCGATCAATCAAGAGCCGGCGACAAGCGACGCAGGTCTGGCCCCCATTGGTGGTCATACCAAACCAGGCGGCCATCGCCGCCAGATGAGGGTCAAGGACATCTTTCAAAACGATCATGGGATCGTGCCCGGAAAGCTCAAGCGTGCTCGGAATCAACCGCTCTCCCAGGACCCGGGCGATGTTCCTGCCGGTTTTTTCGGCGCCGGTGAAGACGAGCCAGTCAATCTCCTGTTCGCAAAGCCAGGGCCCCCACTCGCGGTCGGGCGGCAAGACAACCAGCCAATCTTCCATAAAGCCCGCCAGGCGGAAAGACTTTTCCAGTTCGCGGGCGCACTCGGGCGCTGTTTCCGATGGCTTCCAGACAACCCGATTGCCGGCTGTCAGCGCCTGAAGGATCTGAACGCCGGAAAGGAAAAAAGGATAGTTCCAGGTGCCGATGATCGCCACGACACCATGGGGTTCACGCACCACGGTTTCCCGGTCGCCCAGCCAAAAGGGGGCCGACCCCACCTTCCTTGGCTTCAAAATGCTCGCGGCCTTTTGCTCCAGAAACTTGCAAGCCTCCGCAAGCGGCAGAATTTCAGCTCCCAGCGTTTCCGCAGGCGATTTGGCAAGTTCCTGGCGCGCCGCCTTGATCCAGGCAGGTGCTTGAGAAATCAATTGCCGGCGAAATCGGCTGATCTTCTGAAGTTGCACGGATTGTGAGAATTGCGCTCTCTGGATCGCAAAAGATCTGAGGGCTCCTATTTTTAACTGCCAGCCCTGGCTCTCGTTTTCAGCCGGCATCTCCTCCCTCCCCTTGCACAAAGTTCGCCCCATGCGCCTCGTCTACCCCGATTGGATTACCGCCGATCTTCCTGGGATCGGAGGCACTTTCAAGGCCACTGCCGAGGATTTCCTGGTTGAAGAGATTCCTTCTTACGAGCCATCGGGTCAGGGCGATTTCCTCTATCTCTGGGTGGAAAAGAAAGATGTTGCCGCCCGCGAATTTCAGGAGATCCTTAGCCGGGCCTTCGAGATCAGCACGCAGGAAATCGGCATCGCCGGCCTGAAGGATCGCACTGCGATCACGCGCCAGTGGGTCAGCCTGCCGAAGAACCGCGAGTCGCTTTTGGGCGCATTCGATCACCCGGCAATCATGGTCCTGAATCGCAATTACCACTCCAATAAATTGAAAACCGGCCATTTGAAAGGCAATCGCTTTGGCATTCGCATCCGCGGCACCGGCCCGCAGGCGCGCGAGCACCTGCCCCTGCTTCTGAAGCGCATCGAAGAAAAAGGGGTGCCCAACGCCTACGACCTGCAGCGCTTTGGCCGCAACAACGAAACCTGGACGACCGGCTGGGATCTGTTAAAGGGGTCCCCCTCGCGGTTCGTCAAACCTTGGCTCAGGCGCCTGGCCCTCTCGGCCTTGCAGTCGGGAGTTTTCAATGCCTACCTGGCCGAGCGGATGACCGAGGGGCTCTTGCACAAGGTGATCCCCGGCGAAGTTCTTGGCAAATCCCCGGCGGGCGGCCTGTTCAACGCCCCGATCGAGGAGAGCGAGTTACCGCGCGAACAGGAGCGCATGGACCAGCACGAGATTGTGGGCGCCGGACCGATTTACGGCTGGAAACTCTTGCCTTGCAAGGGTCCGGCGCTTGAGCGAGAACAAAAACTGCTGGAAAGTTTCTCCCTCAAGAAGGAGGATTTTTTCAAAGAACGAAAATTGATGGAGGGAACCCGCCGGCGCAACGTCATTTATCCGCAGATCGAGGTGCAGGGCTGGGAGGGAAGCGATGTCCAGCTTCGCTTCGAACTGCCCTCGGGCAGCTACGCCACCCGAGTGCTAGGTGAACTGATGCACACCGATTTTGCTCAGAAAGAGCCCGGGCAAAATGCCGATTGCAGCGATGGTGCGGAGTTTCCGGAATCTTGAGAAACCGATCGCTCATCATTTGGTAATTTTGGTTTGAGGAATTTACCAAATCCCTCCAGACTGGTATCAATTGCCATGTGGTTACGCAGCTGGAGCGACTTCCCGTGAACCCCGCCGATGCCATTGGGGAATGCACCGTCCCTGAGAAAATCTTGATCGCCGCATTCGACCTGGAAAGCCGCGGAGAGACCCCTTTTACGGCGGAAGCGCTCATCGTTTGCTCGTGGAAAAACTATCCGAAAACCTTCGGCCTCAAGGGATTTTGGGAACAGCACCCCGATTCGAACAAGGTTCTCGCCAGCATCATGGGAGAAAAAGGGCTTGCGAAAAAAGGCTGGCTACAAAAAGTCGGCCAAAAGCTCTACATTCTCACCGACGATGGCAAGGAAGTCGTCCAGCGCTTACGACAGGGAGAGCCGGTCACGCTGTCCCGGCCCGCCAAGTCGATCAAGCCCGGTGGCTTCCCGATGGAGCTTGAGCAGTTCGTCCAGGCGATTTTCGATTCGGTCTCCTTCGCCAAATTCCAGGAACAACGCCGGGCGGAAATCGCCTTCACCGATGCTTGCCGCTTCTGGGGACTGGTAGACGGCATGAGCGCCGAGGCGATCGATGCGCGCATGATGGAATTTGCCGACACGCTCAAGCTGGTGAAATCGGAGATCAAGCCAACGACCACGCTTTCCAGTGGGCGCAGCCTCGATCTGGATGAACTCGAATTCATTTTGAAGGTGCACGAGTTTCTGCTTGATCGCTTCGGCCGCAACCTCGCCATGCTGCGCCACAAAAGTCAGCGGTCCGAGCCTGTGAACAAACCCGCCGCCCCTTGATATTTGACTCGCCCGCTCCAGCCGCTTCAAAGTCTTTACCAATCCCCGAATCCATCTTCCATCACAGGGCAGCGTTCACTTACCAGTGTGCGATCGGCCCACTGGGCAGGCGGATGTCATGCTCGGCCGGGTGCCAATCACCCGCTCCTTCGCGTTTGTCGATGATTTCGCCGATACGCTCGGCCACCTTGCGAAAATGCTCGGCGCTCTGGATCATCACGAGTTCGTGCTGAATCTCTTTGCCTGGGCGCAGGACCTTGCAATACCAGGTCGATACCTTGCGAAAGGTCACGCAGGCGAATCGCTCGGGGCGCAGCTTGAGCAAGCATTCAAAATGGTCGCACATGAACTGCAACCGCTCCCGATAGGTCGGCTGCGGTCCAGGATCGCCGGTTGCATCCCAGCTTGCCAGTCTGCGGAAAAACCAGGGATGCATGAGGGCCCCGCGGCCAATCGCGATGCCGGCGCAACCCGTTTTGTGAAACATGGCCGCGGCATCGGCCAGGCCGCGAACATCGCCATTGCCAAAGACGGGGATCTTCTCGACCGCTTCGACCACACGGCGGATGCCGTCGATATTGACCGATCCCTTGAAGGCTTGCTCGCGCGTGCGGCCATGAATCGTGATGGCCGCCACGCCGCGTTTTTCAAATTCGCGCGCGAATTCGGGCGCGGTGATCTGCTCGTCGTCCCAGCCCAGCCGCATTTTCACGGTGACGGGAATCTTGACCGCCTCGACCACCTTACTCACGAGATCGACCGTCGAGCCGGGCTGGCACATCATTGCCGAACCGCCGCCGCCCTTGACCACCTTGTGGACGGGACAACCCATGTTGATGTCGACCACATGGGCGCCATTCGCTTCGGCCCACTGGGCGGCCCTGGCCATGATGTCGGGCTCGGAGCCGAATAGCTGGAGCGATACCGGGTTGTCTTCGGGACAGGTTTCGGCCAGGTCGAGCGATTTTCCGCCGCCAATAATCAGCGCGCGGGCGCTGATCAGGTCGGTCGTGGCCAGGCCAAGGCCCCCCAGACGCCTGACCACCAGCCGAAAAGGCAAATTGGTAAAGCCGGCGAGCGGGGCGAGCAAAAACCTCGAAGCGAGCCGAAGCGAGCCAATCTGGACCGGCTTTCCCGGCACCCTGTCGGGAACGATCTCGGTTAGCGCCGGACGCTCTTGCACCGTTGGCACCTCGAACGGGCCGTCGACATGTGTCTGAAGCACGCTCGACGATTCGGACACAGACGATTGATGTTCGAGGTCAATGCCGCCCGAACCGGCGACAGCAGAATTAGCAGTAGCAGGCCGGCTCAGCACGATTAACCCTTGTGGAACACAAATTTGGCCGGATTGCCTTCGCAGGCATCGCCTGCCGCCGGCCGCCAAAGCGCGGTCTGTTCGATCTTCTTGGCCGTTTCGAGGTCCTTGTTCGTGATACCGCCCGCGCTATGCGTTTGCAGCTTCACCACGATCCGCCCCCAGGTCACCTCAAGGTCGGCATGGTGGTAGGCCGCCTCGCACACAAAGCCCACGGCATTGACGAGCATGAGGGTCACCGGCCAGCCATCGGTGTTGTACTTGCGGCGGATCCAGCCCGATTCGAAGTACCAGTGGGTCAATCCGGCGGCTTCCAGGCGACTTTTCACCTGATCTTCGGGGATCACTTCCTCTTTCTTGGCCATTGCGCTGCTCCCCAATTCTGTCTTTTTCATCTTTTTCATCTTAAGAGCTTGACGCATTCGATTTTACCAAGGATCCTCATCGTGGTGAGCACCGATTTGTGCGGTCCGTTTCGCAAAGAGTGAGCCAATGAACCGAAAATCGATCCTGGCCGGGAGTTGCGTTTTGCTTCTTTGCGGGTGCAACGACGACTGGGAACGGCTCAAGATCATCGGGAAAAAACTCTCCGACCGGGCGCCCCAGGCCGGCCAGGTCAAGGATCTCGACTGGCGCGAGGCGGGCGACCTCATCCGTTCCAGCCTGACGCAACATCCGCTCGTCCATCGCGTACAGATGCGCTTGCGCCTGGAAAAGGACCTCGCCCGCGAGACGATTGTGCCGGTACTGAAAGGCCCGGGTCAGATCGAACTGACCGGCTCCGTCAGTACGGAAAACCAGCGCGCTAGAGCAGGCGACGTCGCTTCACGCACCGTAGGGGTCGACGAGGTAGTGAATAGCCTGACGATCGGCACCGCTGAAAAACCGGCCGTGCCGGCTGACGGCAACCACGAATCCAACAAGGAATCCCCCAAAGAAAGCGCTGAATCGAACAACGAACCGCTGAAGAGTCTGGGAAAAGAGTCGCCGAACGAGTCTCGCAAAGAGAAGTAGAAAAACAAAAAGGCCCACCGGTTTCCCGGTGGGCCTTTTTGGGTCTCGTGGACGAAACCAAAACTCCGTTTTTTGATTAGAGCTTAGTAGAGGTCGTCGTGGCCGGCGCCCGGCTTCTTGTCGTCCTTGCTCACTTCGGCGATGAGGGCATCGGAGGTCAACAGCAGGGTCGAGACTGAAGCGGCGTTTTGCAGCGCCGAGCGGACGACCTTGGTCGGGTCGATGATTCCCTTTTTCACCATGTCGCCGTAGGCATCGTTGCGCGCATCGTAGCCATGGCTGAATTCTTTTTCGTCAAGAACCCTGTTCATGACGACCGCGCCGTCCTGACCGGCGTTTTCAGCGATCTGCTGAATCGGAGCGCGGCAAGCGCGCACGACGATGTTGTAACCGATTTCTTCGTCGTGGTTGAGGCCGGAAGCCTTCAGGCCTTGCGAAGCGCGCAAAAGCGCCACCCCACCGCCGGGAAGGATTCCTTCCTGCACGGCGGCGCGGGTAGCGTGCATCGCGTCCTCGACACGGGCTTTCTTCTCTTTCATTTCGCTTTCGGTCGCCGCGCCGACATTGATCTTGGCAACGCCGCCGCTCAGCTTGGCGATTCGCTCGCTGAGCTTTTCCTTGTCGTAGTCGCTCGTGGATTTTTCGAGCTCGCGCTGAATGCTGGCGATACGAGCCTTGATCTCGTCCTTCTTGCCCTTGCCTTCGATGACGGTGGTGTTGTCCTTGTCGATCTTGACCTTGGTCGCGCGGCCCAGGTCTTCGAGCTGAATCGCTTCGAGGCTGATGCCCAGGTCTTCGAACAGGGCCTTGCCGCCGGTCAACTTGGCCAGGTCTTCAAGCATGGCCTTGCGGCGATCGCCGTAACCGGGGGCCTTGACCGCGCAGCACTTGAGGGCGCCGCGCATCTTGTTGATGACGAGGGTCGCGAGGGCTTCGCCTTCGACTTCCTCGGCAATGATCAGGATCGGCTTGCCCTTGTCGAGGACTTTCTCGAGCAGGGGAAGCAGTTCCTTGTTGGAGGAGATCTTCTTTTCGTGGATGAGGATATAGGGGTCTTCGAGTTCGACTTCCATCTTGCCGGAGTCGGTCACGAAATAAGGAGAAAGGTAACCGCGGTCGAACTGCATGCCTTCGACGAATTCGTGCTCGGTGCGCAGGGTCTTGCCTTCTTCGACGGTGATCACGCCGTCCTTGCCGACCTTTTCCATCGCTTCGGCGATGATCTTGCCGATTTCCTCGTCATGGTTGGCGGCGACGGTGGCAACGCTCTTGAGGTCGTTGGAGGAGGTGCGGACCGGCTTGGAAGCGGCTTTCAGCTTCTCGACGATTTCTTCGACGGCCTTTTCGACGCCGCCCTTCATGAGCATCGGGTTGACGCCCGAAACGACGGCCTTGATGCCTTCATTGAAGATCGCTTCGGCAAGCACGGTGGCGGTGGTGGTGCCGTCGCCGGCGACATCGCTCGTCTTACTCGCGACTTCGCGCACCATGCGCGCGCCCATGTTCTCGTACTTGTCTTCGAGTTCGATTTCCTTGGCGACGGTGACGCCGTCCTTGGTCACGGTGGGGGAGCCGAAGCTCTTTTGGATGATCACATTGCGGCCCTTGGGCCCCAGGGTGACCTTCACGGCGCGGGCGAGTTTGCCGATACCACGACGCATGGCGTCACGAGCTTCTTGATCGAACACAATCTGCTTGGCAGCCATCTCGACTCCTTTTTAAGGCAACAAGGTTCCAGAATGAATTGAAAAAATGAATTGGACGGGAACTCAGGACACGACGGCCAAAACATCGTCCTCGCGCAGGAGAAGAATGTTTTCGCTACCGACCTTCTTGAACTCATCGCCGGCCCAGGAGGCGAAAATAACATGATCGCCGACCTTGACCTGCACGGGACGGCGCTCGCCACCCTTTAGCAGCTTGCCAGGTCCCACGGCGATCACTTTGCCCTGTTGGGGTTTGTTCTTGGCGGTTTCGGGAAGGATGATTCCTCCCTTGGTCCGGTCGTCGGATACGGCGCGCTCGACCACGAGACGGTCGCCAATCGGTTTCAAAGTGGTGCTCATCAAAAATCCTCCGCTCTTTCCTTACCAAAGCAAAACCCATGCCCTGACTCAGAAAGCCCCTCCCTACGCACTCCAACCGCTTTCTGTTCATGAAGTTAAGGGCACGGCAGCCGGATCGCTGCGTCGGTTCCTTTTTCTGCCAAGTCTGCGCCTGCCACGAGGGTGACTGTCGAAGAGGCAGGTTTCGTTGGAGCCCAAGTTCGGCTCCGGCAGGTTCCCGAATACGAGAGCCAAGGCTGCCTGAGGGGCGGAGAAATCAGCGACTTCTTGTGAAGGCACCCGACGGAGGGTATTCTTTTCTTTGGAGAGTGATTTGCTTGGGAACTCTCCTGGAATGACCTGCGGTTTTTTGAAGGTTGCCAACGGGAGATTTGCGGCAGATGACAAACAGCGCGGCGGAATGGGAAACGCTGCTGCTTGGCGTGCTTCGCCGCCACGAAAGCGTTGCCGTCGCCTTTAGCGGGGGAGTTGACAGCACCCTGGTCGCGATGGCGGCGCATCAAGCCCTGGGGGAAAAGGCGGTCGCGATCACCGGCGACTCACCGAGCGTGCCGCGCAAAGAAATCGAAATGGCAAAGCAGGTTGCGGCCCAAATGGGCGTGCGCCATATCGTCCTTGGCACCCAGGAATTCTCTCAAGTCGACTACCTGCGCAATGACGGCAGCCGCTGCTACTTTTGCAAAAGCGAACTTTACTCGCAGATTCAAAGCGTCCAGGCAAAGTTGGGCTTTGCCGCGATCTGCAGTGGGGCGAACCTGGACGACCTCGGTGATTACCGGCCTGGACTGATCGCCGCCAAGGAAAAGGGAATCGTGCACCCGCTGATCGAAGCCGGCATGGGCAAGGTGCAAGTGCGGGAGTTGGCGCAGTTCTGGGGATTACCGGTGTGGGACAAACCGGCCTCCCCCTGCCTTTCCAGCCGCATCGCCCCCCATCTTGAGGTGACGCCAGAGCGCACCCTAAGGGTGGAGAAGGCAGAAGACCTCCTTCACAGTCTGGGATTTGCGATTTGCCGGGTACGGTATTTCCCGGATGATCTGGCGAAGATCGAAGTGCCGCTTGAGTTGCTGCCGCAATTGCAGGAGCATGCGCGGCAGATTGAACGGGAATTGTTGCAACTCGGATTCGCCCGAGTGGAAATCGACCCGCAGGGATTTCGTTCTGGTAATCTGAACGAACTGATCCCGCTCACACAAAAGAAGAAATTCTCTCTTACCAGCCCGGCTTGAAAGGTGGCTACATGCCTGCAATTTCTCTGACTGCGGCATCGACTGAAACGGTGCTCAATCAGCAATTCCTCGAAATCCGCTGCAAAATCCTCGACTTGGCGGCGCAGCTCGATCGACTGCAGCGTGGCGGGGGTGCCCAGGGCCTGGCCAAAGATCCCAAGTTCGCGCTGATTCAAAAGGGGCTGCTGCTTTTGACCAAGGATCAATCGGCCAAGGCTCAGGCCATTCAGGAGCTGTTTTCGCTTCCGTACGACCCTGCCTGGGAAAAACCCCAGCCCCGGTTTTAGCACACCCCACATGGACCACAACGAAGCCGGCACCTACTGGAACGGCAACGCCCGCGCCTGGACCGTATTGAGCCGCGCCGGCCATGATCTCTACCGGGACCATGTCAACACGCCCGGTTTCTTCAAAATCCTGCCCGACATTCGCGGCCTGAAAGGGCTCGACATCGGTTGCGGGGAAGGCCACAATACGCACCTGCTTGCAGAAATGGGCGCGAACCTCACCGGCATCGACATCTCAGAAGAGTTCATCGGCTTCGCTCAACAATCGGAACTTGAGCATGCCCAGGGCATTTCCTACCAGGTTGCTTCCGCGGTCGCCCTTCCCTTCCCCGACAACGCCTTCGATTTCGCGACCGCTTTCATGTCGTTCATGGATATTCCTGAATTGACTCAGGTGCTATCCGAAGCCCACCGGGTCATCAAACCGGGCGGTTTCCTGCAGTTCTCGATCACGCACCCCTGCTTCAACACCCCTTACCGCAAAAACCTCCGAAACGCGCAGGGTAAGACCTACGCGGTCGCGGTCGGCGACTACTTCCACAATCTCAACGGCCAGATCGACGAATGGACCTTTGGCAGCGCCCCGATGGCGCTGCGCGCGAGGCTGCCGCGGTTTCAAACACCCCGATTTACCTTGACCTTGAGCGAATGGATCAATGGGTTGATTCAAGCGGGTTTTCAGATCGAAGAAATCGCCGAACCGCGACCAAGCGATGAAACCGTCGAACACTTACCGCAAGTCCAGGACGCGCAAATTGTGGCATATTTTTTGCATATTCGCGTAAGAAAACCTCAATCCTAGATTTCCATCGGCCTTCGCAGCCATCTCATGGAGTATTCTTAGGTCGATTTTTCATTTTCCGGTCGCCAATAGAACTCATTAAATTGCGCGGTATTGCATGCCTGTTCTTCGTGGCGGCCGGCCGTTGGCAACGGCCACATGGCTGCCCCATTCGCGTAGTTCCTGGCTGCAGTCGTGCGGGTCGATCGCGACTTCGATCAGGCTCGGGCCCTCGTTGGCAAGCGCTTTCGCGATCGCGCTGTCGAGATCGCCCACGGTTTTGGCGCGCAGGCCCAGCCCCTTCCCCTTTCCGGCGTTGAACACCGCCATCAGGCCGGCGTAGTCCCAGTTTTTGATACGGTTGTAAGGGCCATCGTGGATCTCCGCCTCGATCGTGTAGCCGCGATTGTTGATGAGGAACAGGATCGGCTTTGTTTGATAGCGGATCATTGTCGAGACTTCCTGCGCCGTGAGCTGGAAGGAACCATCGCCAATCATCGCGATCACCCGCACCGGTTTGCGGCTGCCCAGTTCGTAACCCAGGCTCGCCGGACACGACCAGCCGATCGAGCCTGCCTGAAACTGAATCTCGAAGCGGCAGCCTTTGGGTAACGGCATTTTGAGGCCGTTGAACCAGGAGTCGCCTGTCTCGACGATCAAGGCGGTCTCCTCATTGAGCAGCGACTGAATTCTCGCGTTCAGATGGTTCGTGGTAAGTTCGGCGTTCGGCTCGGGGGTAACGGCCGCAGTGATTTGAGGAAAGAGGTCGGTTTTGGCGCGCGTAAACCCGTCCCGCGATGCGGAGTTGGGCCGGACCTTTTGCGCCAGCGCCGAAAGGAAATCGGCAAGCGCGACGCCGCTGAAAAGGGCATCGCTTGAACGCACTTCGTTGCGGTTGGCCAGAAGGAGTTTCTTGGGATCAATCAGCGCCGAATAGCCGGTCGTCGCATAGTCGCTCAGCAGGGCGCCTGCAAACAAATAAGCGTCGGCCGACTCGACCAGGGCCGCCACTGCCGGTGAACTGACCGGCCCCCAGTAGATGCCGGCATAAGCCGGATGATCTTCGGGAAACATTCCCTTGGCCGCCGGCTGAACCGCAACGGCATAGCCTGCCGCATCGCCAAGCTTGCAAATGGCCGCCCGGGCCTCAGGCGTGCGGATGCCCGGTCCCGCGACGAGCACAGGCCGCGTGGCCTTTGCGAGCAGCTCAGCGGTGTGGGTCACGGCGGCGGCAAGTGAATCGGGGTTGCTTGGCACGCCCGTTGGAAAAGTACGCGGGGCCGGCGCGGGCACGCTCAGGCCCGCCAGGTTGCAAGCGATCTCGAGGTAGACGGGTTTCTGATGGCGAAGCGCCGTTTCGATGGCCAGGTCAATCGTGGCGGTGGCATCCTCCAGGCGCCGAATCGCGTAGGCCCCTGCCGTGACATGCTCATAGATTTGCCGCTGGTAGTCGTAGCGCACCTCGCCCAGGGCATGGTGGATCAGGTGGCCGTCCGCCTCGGAATCGCTGTTGATGCCGCCGGAAATGGCGAGCAACGGCAGGTTTTCGGAGTAAGCGCAGGCCACCGCATTGAGCGCGCTCAAGCCCCCGACACTGTAAGTAACGACCAGCGCGGCGACCCCATGGGAACGCGCATATCCTTCGGCGGCATAGCCCGCGTTCAACTCGTTGCAACAGCCGATCATGCGCAGTTGCTGGTTCTTGAGCAGTTGATCGAGAAGGATCAAATTGAAATCGCCGGGCACCGTGAAATAGTCGCTAATGCCAATCTGTTCCAGCCGGCTGGCCAAATATTCGCCCACCGAACATTGCCCCATTCCCTTCTTCATTTCCACGGCTCCTGGTTCTGGGCTGGCACCGTCTGCACGGGTCCGTCTTCTCTGTTTGGGTTCCTCTTCGGCAGCTTAATCCCTTCCCTCTGTTTTGAGGCGACAAAGCAGGACAATCAGGCGCCGTTACTGCGATTCGGCGCAGCAGCAACACCAACGAAAGCCCTACTTCCTCAGCGGGAATAGCGGGGAGTCCACTGCAAAGCGGCAACCCGGGCGCTCAATTCGTCGGGGTCGGTTTTCGGCGCCACGCCGGAGCGTTGTGCCTCAAGGCCTACCGCCATCGCCACGGAGCGGGCCACGGAGCGTACATCGCGCAGCGAAGGAAGGAGCGAGCCGGAAGGATTGGACAACGCAGGCGAATGCTCACCAAGAGCCCGCGCTGCCGCAAGCATCATGCCATCGGTCACACGGCAGGCGCCCGAGGCGACCACTCCCAGGCCCACCGCGGGAAAGATGAACACATTGTTGCACTGAGCAATCGGGATCAGCCGGCCATCATCGTATGCTACCGGCGCATAGGGGGAGCCGGTAGCGACCAGGGCCCTGCCCTGCGTCCAGCGAAGCAGTTCTTCAGCCGTGGCCTCCGAATGCACCGTGGGATTGGAAAGGGGGAAAATGATCGGCCGCTTCACCTTGCTCGCCATGGCGCGCACGATGGGTTCGGTGAAGGCGCCGCCCACGGTCGATAGCCCAATCAGGATGGTCGCATCGATCTGGCCGACCAGATCGCCCAGGCCAATCGCACCGTGAGCGGTGCGCGGCCAAGCGGCAATGCTTTCGACCGGTTGGGCATAGACCCGTTGTTCGGCTGTCAGATCGGTGCGGCCCGAGTGAAGTAATCCGTCCTTGTCGACCAGCCAGAATCGGCTCCGTGCCTCGGCCGGAGTCAGGCCATCTTGCGCCAAGGCGGCACGCAAATAGTCGGCAACGCCGACGGCTGCGGAACCGGCGCCGAGGAAGACGATCACCTGATCGCGCAGTTTTTTGCCCGTGACCGCCACCGCACCAAGGATGGCGCCAAGCGCGACCGCCGCGGTTCCTTGGATGTCATCGTTGAAGGTGAGGAGTTGATGCTGGTAGCGCTCCAAGATCGGCCGCGCATGGGGTGTGGCGAAATCCTCCCATTGCAAACACACATGGGGCAACTCTTTCTGCACCGCCTTGACAAATAGGTCGATGAAATCGAAATAGGCCTGCCCGCCGATTCGCTCATGGCGCCAGCCCAGATATTCGGGATCGGCGAGGCGCTCAGGATTGTTCGTGCCCACATCGAGCACGATCGGCAGCGTGCGCTCGGGGCGAATGCCGCCGATCAAGGTGTAAAGCGATAGCTTCCCAATGGGAATGCCCAGGCCGCCCGCCCCCTGATCCCCGATGCCCAGGATCCGTTCGCCGTCGGTGACGACGATCACATCGACATCTCGATGGGGCCGATTGGCGAGCAAGGTCGCCATGGAATCGCGCATGGGGTACGAGAGAAAAAGCCCCCGAGGACGGCGGTAAATGTGGCTGAATTGTTCGCAGGCCGCCGCCACGACTGGCGTGTAAATCATCGGCGTCATCTCTTCGATGTGATCGAGGAGAAGCCGGTAAAAAAGGACTTCATTGGTATCTTGTAATGCCCGCAGGTAGATGTGGCGTTCCAGATCGTCGTCCTTGCGCCGGTAGGCTTCGTAGGCCCGGGCCACCTGTTGATCGAGGGTCTCGATTTGCGGCGGCAGCAACCCATGCAGGCCAAGCTCGGTGCGCTCCGCTTCGGTGAAGGCGGTGCCCCGGTTGAGACTGGGGTGGTTGAGCAGGCTCACGCCTCGCGGGTGACTGGGATCAAGGACCGGATCGGACCGGTGGGACGCGGGCATGGAGGGTTCTCTTGCGGTGCTTCAAGAGAGGTAAATCGCGAGCGTCCCATGGCGACTGCCTCAGGGAGACTCAGGGCACTCAGGAAGACTTCTCCTTTTTTTCGTAGAGAATTCCCGCGCCGTCTGCTGAACATTCTCTTTTCCGGCCAGGTTTTCAAGATTTCTTCCCGTTGGCCGGGAATGGCCGGTGCGGCAAACGCCCCCGAGTTTTTTCCATTCTGCTTCTCCGTGACCGGTTCAGCGGCGGCGGCGTAGGCCAGATCCTTGACGATCTCGACTGCCTAAGAGGGAAAACGCGAGGCAGGTTCGGCAGACCAGGCGCGGCAAGCTGGCAGGGTAACAGCAAGGAATGTCGCAAGAAAAAATCGCCTCATAAAAACCTCATCACGCCCAAGGAGCGGATTGAGTCGCCCGCCTGCAGCGTTCTGTGATTTCAGGGCGCCTGGATCACTTCGCCGCCGGCACGAGTCACCGTGGCGGCCAAGGTTTTCAGTTCGATCGATTGTGCAAGGTAGCGCACCGAGCCGTCCGCCATGGCGAAGTTGGCGCCACCGCTATGGAAGCTGTAAAACCCGTGGCCCCATTCGTTGGAGTTATTGATGCCCGGGTTGCCGGGAATCGTGGTGAACGAGGCATCCCAGGGGTTGCGCGAACCAATCGTATAAGGGTTGTCCGTGGTCGCCCAGGCGCCACCCCGAGCGCGCACCTTGGGGGCACCGGTATAGGCGACCGGGGTCATGACGCCTCGGCGCCAGACATCTTCCCGGCCGGCGCATTCGCCGAGCATGATGCTGTTGGAAGTGCCATCGAGGATATCGGCGAGCCGATTCGTGGCGTTATTCGCTTGCCACCAGCAGATGACTCCCCTCGTGTCGAGACTGGCCGGAATCTGATCGGCGGCCGACAGGTACTGATTGATCTCGGGGACAAGGCCGGTGGGAGGAAAATAATCGGTGACCGCGCCCGTTTTATTGGGCGGGGTCGTTTCGGGTTTGTCCTGGATGCGATCGGGATTGGGGGTAGAGGGACAGTTGATCGCCTTGATCTTGGTGATGACGATTTCTCGATTCGGTGTTTTCCACCACTCGACATTCATGTTGTAGTCCTTGACCCGATTCCCCTCCTCAATGTAGGGCAGGATGAAGGGAGACCAGTTGTGAAACTTGGTCGCGCCATTGGGGTTGGTGTAGGCCAGGGGAAACTGACTGTTCGTGGTTTCGTAGTTGAGAAATGCCAGAGACAATTGCTTGAGATTGTTGGAGCAACTCATCCGGTTGGCCGCTTCGCGAACTTTTTGCACGGCCGGCACGAGCAATCCGATCAAGACGGCAATGATGGCGATCACGACCAACAGTTCAATCAGCGTGAAACCCGCTCTTCGTTTCATGGTCTTTCCTCTGGCACCGATTACGGGATAGGAGTGCTCTGCTCAACCGATTCGAGGGAAATCGATCAATCAGGGAGCTCGGCGCCTGCGGGGAACTCTATTTAAAGAAACCGTAATTTTCGACCCAGATGACCGTGGTGGTCAAAGAATCGCCAGTGGTGGTTAAGGATTCACCGTCCCGTTTTGGGTGCCTTAAGGCACCGGATTTTTTTGTGGAAAGGAGAAGCTGCCGGTGGGCTTTCTCTAATCGTTGTTCGCCAGAATCCAGTCGCCGCTACGTTCACCCTTTTTCGCTTTCCAGCCAGGTTCCAGCCGAAGCTCCCAGCCATCGCCCTTCAGCGTCGCCTCTTCCGTGTGAAAGGGCGCGGGCACAGTCGCCCGTTTGAAATCACTTGCGATAAGAGAGGCCTTGTTCACCACGAGCTTGCCCCAGGGGCCGATGAGAGTCAGGGTGGGGTAGACGGTGCCCGCGCCTTCGATTGGAACGAGCAGGGAAGGATTGAAACTCATCTGCTGCTTGCTCAGAGGAATTACGAGCACGGGACCATCGATAAGTTGTTGCCGGAAGGCGGCGACTTTCTTCAAGCGGTTTTGTTCGCGGGCCGATTCGGCCGCCCAAAGTTTTTCGGCATCATAGCGAGCGGCGCGCTGCTTGATCGCCGTCTCCGGTTCAAGATCCATCTTCAGATTGAGTTCTTTCGCGAGAATCATGGCCAGATCGTTGCCGGGCTTGAGCCTCGCGCGCCATCCCTGGGAATATTCATCCAGCAGCAGTCCATAGGCAGGTCCTGAGAGGTAGGCGAAGGAGCGGATGAAAGAGGGAATTTGCGCCGGTTGTTCTTGCAAGCGCTTGACGAGGAGGCGCCTTTGCTCCCCTTCGCCTAGGCCACTCAACTTGACCCCCGTGTATTCGGCGAGCCCCTCATGCAGTTCGAGCGCACTCTCGGTCGTGGCAGAGCCGGCAAATTGTTTGCGCCGATGCAGGCGGAAATAAAGGGCGTCTTCCATCGCCTTGGCTTGATCATCTCCCACCGAGTGAAGCGCTCGCGCCAGGGCGCGCCATTCGAGTTGCAGCCAGTACCGGCCGGCAAGGGAATCGAGATGCGGATTGGCAGGATCGATCGAAGGCAAGCCAAGATCGGCCTGAATGCGATGCCAGGATTCGTGCATGAGCAAGGTCGCGCGCTCTGCCTTTTCGGTGGGCAACGGCCAGAGGACCATCGACCAGTGAGTGCCGGACCAGCGGTAGGCGGTGTTAGCCAGGGGCACCTTGGCAGGCAAGGTGGCTGTAAACACACCATTCTGTTCCTTCAAGGTTCCCTCGGCATCGGCCTGATTGGCAACAGCAAAGCGAGTGCGCGGGTCGACAAAAAGAAGCGGGCCGGCGAGGGATTTGCCCCAGAGTTTTCCGCCGTCGGCCTCGGCGAGGCGGCGAGCTTCGGCGAAGTAGGTTTTTGTCCGATCAAGATCGATGGAAGGAGGCGGATTCGGTTGGTCGGGTTTCGAGGCCGAGAGAGCCGCCTTGTTTGACGAGTTGGATTGCGCATGAAGGGCGGGAAGAATTCCCGCCAGATCCAGAGAAAAAAGGACCAAAAGCGCACATCGGATCATGGGGAATTTCCTTGCCGCACCACAAAGAGACGCTTCCCAAGGGCCCAGGCAAGACCAGCCGGCCCGTGAGAATGGACTTCCTTTAGTAAATTAGGACGAATCGAGTTTCAACGTCCGCCGGTCAGGAGAAAACCTGGATAGAATCCCCCTGAAGGAGATATGCAATGTCGGAACCAACTCGCGCCGAAGTGGATGCCATGAAGGGCTTGACGGTGCTCGAATTCGGAGCGTCCTGGTGCCCGCATTGCCAGGGAATTCAAGAACAGATGAATGCCGAGTTGACCCGTTATCCTCAGGTCAAACGGATTCAGGTGGAAGATGGTCGGGGCAAGCCCTTGGGCCGCTCCTTCAAGGTCAAGCTCTGGCCTACCCTGGTGTTCTTGCGCGATGGGCAAGCCGTCAGCCAGTTGGTTCGACCCGCTCCCGAAGAGATCGCTCAGAACTTCGCCGGCCTCGTTTCCTGAGCCTTCGCTAGTGGAGGGCAAGGCCTCTGAAGCATAGAGGCCTTGCCTTCGGCTCACTCAACAACGCTCCTCGGCTGATTCACTAGATTTTCAATCGTTATTTTTCGGCTTATTTTTACCTTCATTAAGTTCATAAAAATCGATCATTTTCTTTCTCTTTCGTTGGCTCTTCGCATCCCACCCCAATTCGAACTTTCTTTGACACCCTCTGAAAATCCACCTGCCCCCGAGGACTCGGACTGGGCCTGGCCTGTGAGAAAAACCGTTCCCAGGCCTGACGGCAAACTTCGGGAACGTCCCCTGAAAAATTGCCCGGCAAAAAAACGAACGCCCCTTGCAAAATAGTGTACACTTGTACAAGATCAGGGAAGTGAGTCCTGAAAGGGTTGGCCCGTGGCTTCGCCTGCAACTTTGCTTGACCTTCGTCAGCGATTGGAGCAGCGCTTTGGCGCGACTCCCTTTCTTCCCCCGGTCGCATCCAGGCAGATCAGGCCGAAGGAGAAAATCCCCTGGCTGCCCGTGGGCCTCGGCGAGGGGGAGATCAGCGAATGGATCGCCCTTGAGGAAGGAAGCGGGGAAAGAGAACTGGCCATTTCTGCCCTCAGAGAAAAGATCGGCGCGCGGGGTCGGTGGCTGATGATCGATCCCACGGGAGAAATGCATGGGCCTGCCCTGGAAAACCTGGGCCTTTCGCTGGCTCAACTGGTTTTTGTCCAGGTTCGGGATCGAGCGGAAACACTTTGGGCCACGGAACAGGCACTGCGTTCGCGCGGAGTCGATGCCGTGGTCTGCAGAATGGGGCGCATGGCTCCGGTGGCCTTCCGCCGTTTGAAAACCGCCGCGCAAGCGAGCGGCACGCGTCTCCTCCTGTTTCGCGGCGCCGAATCCTTGAACGAACCTTCTCTAGCTGATATCCGCCTTCTCGTCTCTCCCCGGGTATCTCCCAGCTGGAGCCATCGATGGTACCGTGTGGAGATCCTGAAACTCCGTCATGGCGCGGCGGGAGGAGCCGCGGAAGTGGAGCGAGATCATGAAACAGGTGCTTTGCGCATGGTTGCCCAACTGGCCGATTCAGCGGGTACTCGCGCAATTTCCCGAGCTTAGCCGTCGACCCATCGTGCTCCATTCTCCCATGGAAAGCCGGTCGCCCGCCGTGATCGCCTGCTCTTCACGTGCCAGGCGAGCCGGTGTTCGCGCCGCCATGCCCCTGGCCGAAGCCCGCACGCTCGTCCCCTCCGGCTGGTTCGCCGTGGATGATGCGCAAGGGGATCGTTGCCAGTTACGATTGCTGGCCCAAGATTGCCAGCGGTTTTCCCCGACCACGGGGATTGAGGAATCTGGCTCACGAGAGGATACTGGTCGGCCCGAAAGTATCTTTCTCGATGCGACCGGTTTTCTTTGCGACAACGGAGAACTCCTCGATTTTTGCGAGCAAATCACCCGCTTTTTCAAAAAGCGCCGGCATAAAGTTCGCATTGCCGTGGCATCGACCTTTGGCGCGGCCTGGGCCGCCTCCCATGGAGCCCCGGGCTGGGATATCCTCCTTCTCAAGACGGAGCCCTTACGAAAATCGCTGGCTTCGCTGCCGGCCTGGAGCTTGCGAATCCCCAAGGAAATCGTTGAGCTTCTGGACGAGTGCGGGCTCAAGACGATTGGCCAGCTTTTGCGTCAGCAGCGCGCCAGTCTTCTTTCTCGGTTTGGCTCCGTTCTTTTGCAAAGAATCGACCAGGCCCTGGGAGAGGCTCCGGAATTACTTGACCCCGTGCCGCCGCCCCGCCCGATCAAGGCGGAAGCCTCGTTCGAATATTCTTTGCAAACAAGCATGGAGATTTTGGCGGTGCTTCACGGTCTCTTGATTCAGGTACTCGCGGAGGTCAACCGCCAAAGGCTAGAAACCCAACAACTTCGCGTAGGCTGGAAAACCGATCTTCGCGAAACCGGCGAGTGGGAGATCCGTCTCGCTGGGCCAACCTCCAAGATCGACCGCTTTGTCGAACTGGCCCCCTTTCACCTGGAGCGGCAGTCCTTAACCAGCGGCATTGTGTGGATGGAAGCCGAGGCGATTCCCTGTCCCCCTCGCCAGGGTCGGGCTTTGACCTTGTTTGACGAGATCGAACGCAGCGAAGCCGAGTTCTTTCGCTTAATCGAACGACTGAGCAGCCGCCTGGGTTCGCGCGCGGTGCTCTGCGGCAGCATCCTTCCTGAATTTCAGCCGGAAAGAACGATGAGCTACGAACCCTGGCTTGGCCACCAAGGGAATGCGCCTCCTGCGAGGTCCATGGCCCCGGCCTCGCATGATCGCATTCCCCGGCCGCTTCGACTCCTTATGACCCCGGCACCCATCTATCCGTTGATTGGGGAAACCCACGGAGTTCCCAGCAGGTTTCGCTGGGAGGAGGAGAATCAGACCGTGGTCCGATGGGAAGGACCGGAACGGGTCGAAACGGGATGGTGGCATGGCCCCATGATCCGGCGCGATTACTATCGCGTGGAAACGAGCCGGGGTACCCGGCTTTGGATCTATCAAGATCTGGTGCAATCGGGCTGGTTCATTCATGGCCTTTTTGAGTGATTTTTTTCTATTCTTTAATTCCTTAATTCCTAAACTCATGGATCGACGGATCTGCCGTGCCGGAAGATTCCCCCACACCCAAACTGATTCGCCCGCTGCCGCAACCGCGAACGGAGTTGCCGCTGCTTTCATCCGGCGCCTCCTATGCGGAACTGCACTGCAAAACGAATTTCTCTTTTCTTGAGGGGGCCTCTCATCCCGACGAACTGGTGACAAGAGCTTGCGAACTCGGTTATGCCGCCCTGGCGGTGACCGACCGCAATACCCTTGCGGGGGTCGTGCGTGCCCATGTGGCCGCCAAGGCCGCCGGCCTAAAACTGCTCATTGGCGCTGAAATTTCACCGGTGGATGGTCCTCCTGCCGTACTTTTGGCCATGAACCGCGCCGGCTATGCCAGGTTAGCGACCCTCATCACGATTGGCCGGCGCAACGCCCCCAAGGGAGAATGCCATCTGAAGACTCGCGACATCGCCGAACATGCCCAAGGCTTGATCGCGTGCGTGCTGCCATACGATGGTTCGCATAAGGCTCTTTCCCTTTATCGGGAGGCCTTTGGAGACCGGGCGTATCTTCTTTGCGAGAGGCATCTGGCTGCCGACGATGAATGGCGCCTGGCCCAATCGACCGAACTGGCGCGTCAGCTCCATCTGCCCCTCGTCGCCGGCAATGATGTTCATTACCACCTCCCCAATCGCCAGCCTCTTCAAGAGATCCTCACCGCCACGCGCCATCGCACCACGGTGGCCGAACTCGGCCGCCGCCGCTTTCCCAATGCCGAAAGGCATCTGAAATCTCCCGCGCAGATGCGGAGCCTTTTCGCAGCCTGTCCCGAAGCCGTCGATCGGACCCTGGAAATCGCCGGGCGCCTGGATTTCAACCTTGATTTCTTGCGTTATGAATACCCGCATGAAATTTGCCCGCCGGGCACCTGCCCCACCTCGTACCTGGCTCAGCTCACCTGGGAAGGAGCCCACAGGCGCTACCCACAGGGGATTTCCACCAAGGTGCGCGGCACCCTGGAACATGAACTCGCCCTGATCAAACAGCAACATTATGAGCCTTATTTCCTTACCGTGTTCGACCTGGTCCGCTTTGCCCGAAGCCGGGGCATTCTGTGCCAGGGACGCGGCTCGGCAGCCAATAGCGCTGTTTGCTATTGCCTGGGCGTGACCTGCGTCGATCCGGAGAAAATCGATCTTTTATTTGAGCGTTTTGTCAGCCAGGAGCGCGATGAACCTCCCGACATCGATGTCGATTTTGAGCACGAACGGCGCGAGGAGGTGTTGCAGTATCTCTACGAAAAATACGGTCGCGAGCGTGCCGGGATGACCGCCACCCTCATCACCTACCGCGCCCGTTCAGCGGTGCGCGACGTGGGCAAGGCCTTGGGTCTTTCGCTGGACCGGATCGACAAGCTCGCCAAAAACCTGGATCACTACGACGACGACACCCAGCTATCGGGCCGATTTCAGGCGGCAGGGCTCGACACCGAAACCCGCCTGGGCCAGCAATGTCTGACCATGACCCAGGAATTGCTCGGCTTCCCAAGGCACCTCTCCCAACATGTGGGGGGAATGGTCATGACCGAGGGACTACTCCACGAGCTGGTGCCGATCGAGAATGCCTCGATGCCGGGCCGCACCGTGATCGAGTGGGATAAAGACGACCTCGACGCCCTGGGGCTGATGAAGGTCGATTGCCTGTGCCTGGGAATGCTCAGCGCGATTCGCCGCAGTTTCGACCTGATCAAAAAACACCATGGCAGGGCCTATACCCTGGCCACGGTCGAGCAAGATGATCCGGCCGTCTACGCCATGATGCACCGCGCCGACACGGTCGGTGTTTTCCAAATCGAGAGCCGGGCGCAGATGTCAATGCTCCCCCGGCTCAAACCTCAAGTCTTTTACGACCTGGTCATCGAAGTCGCCATTGTTCGGCCGGGTCCCATTCAAGGGGATATGGTTCATCCCTATTTAAGGCGCAGGAACGGGGAGGAAGCGGTCACTTATCCCGACGAGCGCGTCGAGGCGGTGCTCAAAAAAACTCTGGGCGTACCACTCTTCCAAGAACAGGCGATGAAGCTATCCCAAGTGGCGGCAGGGTTCACTCCGGGTCAGTCGGATCAGTTGCGCCGGGCCATGGCGGCCTGGAAAAAAAAGGGGGGCTTGGAGCCGTTTCGAGATCAATTGGTCGAGGGAATGAAGGCCAACGGCTACCCGGAGGAATTTGCCGAGCGTCTCTACAAACAAATCTGCGGATTTGGGGAATACGGATTTCCCGAAAGCCATGCGGCGAGTTTCGCCATTCTGGTGTACATTTCCGCCTGGATTAAGTGCCATTACCCGGCGGCGTTCTGCGCGGCGCTCGTCAACAGCCAGCCGATGGGGTTTTATGCCCCAGCCCAATTAGTAGCCGATGCGCGCAAGCATGGAGTCGAGGTACGCCCCGTGGATGTCCATTTCAGCAACTGGGATTGCACCCTCGAAGAGGTGCCTGACCAAGCTCCCGCGCTTCGCCTGGGGTTCAGAATGATTGTTGGTCTGGCGCAATCGGCGGCTGATGAGATCGTGGCTTCGAGAGAGAAAGAGAAAACTCCGTTTACCTCGGTGATCGATTTCACGCGCCGCACCGGTCTGCCAAGAACGGTTGTTATGCGTCTTGCCCGGGCCGATGCCTTCGGTTCCTTGGAGCTGCATCGCCGGGGAGCCCTCTGGGACGCCCTGCCGGAAAAAGAGACAGGATCGCTCTTTGATCAACTGGAGTCCTCGGAACCACCTGCTGCCTTGCCGAGAATGAGCGGCATGGCGGAAGTGGCCGCGGACTACCGAACCACGGGACTGTCGATCAAGGCCCACCCCTTATCGTTTTTGCGTGCCCGGATCGCCAAGCTCAAGGCAGTGACCGCGGCCTCGCTCCAGGACCTTGCCAACGGCCAGGAAGTCGTGGTGGCGGGTTTGGTGCTCATCCGGCAGCGGCCAGGGACGGCCAAGGGGGTGACCTTTATCACCCTCGAAGATGAAACCGGGCAAACGAACCTGGTGGTCTGGCAGAATGTTTGGGACAAGTACCGAAACATCGCCCGGTCCTCCTCGGCCCTGCTTGTTTTCGGAGAACTGCAAAAAGCCGAAGGAGTGATTCATGTGGTCGTTAGGCGATTCCGCGATCTATCGCGGGAACTGTCCAGGATTCCGCGAAGGTCGAGAGATTTCCGCTAACGCGCAATGGGAGCAACGACTCAAACAGAAGGATGAATCGAAGGCTACAAAACGGCAGCGGTTGACAGAGCCATCACGACCTGGGCAGCACCCAAGGTGAGCGAGGCGGAGTAAGCCCCTTGATTCTCTGGACAGCACCAGGGAAGGTGCATCATCCACCGACAGGCGCATCACGAGGTTGTGGAGGACGGTCAGACTCAAAACCCCACCGATGATCACTTCTGCCTGAATCTGAAGATTCCACCCTCATGGCGATTCAGAACCAATGGGCTCACACTCATCGCTCGCCAGGATTTCGACTGGACTGCCACCAATAGGAAAGTGCAAGCCAAAACAAAGCAACCCAACCCGAGAACACCCAAATTGAATGGCCCCGGCCATGCCGGAGAGGCGGCATGGCCGGGGGAAGGGACCATTCAAGCTGACTGGGCGAAAGTCAGCGTAGGCTCGGCCTCAACCAAATCACGGCCAAGAATCGCCGGTTCGGGATCGATGTGGCCACACGAAGAACATTCCGTCCGACCAATGAAATCCTTGTGGCCGCACACCTGGCAACGAACCAAGGCAGGCCACCGCTTGTGAAAGTGATAACCCAGAAGTCCGGTCAACCCAAACAGCAGCACAAAACCGGTCCAGATCATCACCTGCGTTTTGCTGACCCGGTTGCGCGCCTGATGCCACCACAGCCAAGCGATTGCAAAAATCGTCACGACGGCCCCGAAAATTCTGTAGGAAATCGGCTCCACGGGAAACCAATCTTGATCGCTCACCATCGTTCTGCGAATCGCTCGCGACATTTCGACAATGGTCCCACCCAGTGCCATGACGGTCGTTCTGGTGGAAATGATCGGCTTCGTCGTACCAAAGTGCCCCTCTTCAAACGGGAAATACTTGAGTGGCTGGTTCCATTCCCTGATTTTTTTCCCGGTGGCATCAAACCAGAGAATGGAGACAGACCGTGACGCTTCTTTGACCCATCCGGGGTACTTCGTAACCACGAGAATCGAGTTACCCGAATCGGTGAGAGACAGCGTCAAAAAATCGTTCCCGGAAAAGGGATATTCGACACGGGAAATCTCCTTGCCAGACTCGTCGAAAACATGAACGCCATCCTTGGTGCGGGCCAAGACTTTCTGGTGCCATCCCTTAGGATCCACCATCACATGAAGTCCCTGGACCTCTTGAATCGGCGCGACAGGCCGGACCGAACGCGTTCCCAGGTCGCACAGCCAGATCCCATCCACCGTGCTCATCCAAATCTTGCGGTTGGTTTGCAACGCAAACTCCCTGGGGTCCGATTCCGTCCAAGGTGTGGGCAATATCTCCGGACTGACCTGGGTGGTCCCGCCAGACGCGACCCCGAAATACGATTCCGTCAGCGGTAGGCTTTCTTCCCAGGAAGGACGGCTCGCTTGCAAACCATTCTTGCCAATATATCCAATTAATTTCTTACTCTTTTTTTCATATCCAATAAAATAACCGTGCGTTCTAGGGTGGAGGTTTCGAACCAAATACCAAAACTCCATTTGCGATCCGCCATTTGTAAAACTATTGAGCTGGCCCTCCGAAATCTTGACTCCGTTCGGGTATTCGATCCACTCGGTGCTCGGGGCCAGTTTCTCGATGGTCGTCCCTGGCGAATTGGCAAGAGGATCGATCCGCCGCGCCGAATTGGGCATTTGAATCACCTGGCCGCCATAGTTGAGAAAAAACTGGTCTTTGCTGGGGATCACCAGATGAAGTTCGCCTTCGCGGGTAAACATGGGAATATCCCACCGTCCAGCCGTCTCGTTGCTCTCCACCGTTGGCAGCAAAGGCTCCACAACAAAGCTCGCATACCAGATGACAAACCAGAACCCGGCCCCCAAAAGCAAGGCGAGCGACAAACCCGTGAACCTTTCCAGAATCCGAGAGAACTTTGTTTTCATGGCTTTCCTTCCTTGGATCATCATTGAGTTGGGCTACGTTTTTCAGGTATTGATTATCAAGGGTAATCCTTTTCCTGGGATTCCCGAAGGATGGCAAAAAACATCATCACATAGACGCTTAGCAAAAAAGCAGAATAACCCATCCATAAATAACTTCGTAGAAATACGGCCGCGTTTGACTGGAGAAAATCCTTGAATTCAATGAATATGCCCAGCAGCATCACCGAACCGAGGAGCGGCAGCAGTCGCGTACCAAACCAGGAGCCGGGCCGGATGCCGCTCAAGAAGCCCCCAAGGTAAACGAAAGGCGCCAGAGCCAGGTAATACCAGCCCGTCCGGGTCATCCACCATTCAAATGGCGCCGGGAAAACGCCAGGAGTGCTCACGATCAAAATCCCCAACAAAAAGGTCCCGATGCCAAGTACGGCCCACACACCCAGGCCGAAGGCCATTTTTCCGAGGATCCAGTTTTCCGTGCGCATCGGCATGGGGAGCACGAATAACCATCGTTGACCTCTGCCATCGGACAGTGCCTGAACGAGCCCAGTCAACCCAGCGAAAAAAATGGTGTAGATGGAAAGATGAAGGGGAAACGAACTGGGGAACGGCAACTCCGACGGTTCCCTCATGGGCAACCATTCATAAGACGCCATCCCCAAAAGATTCGCCAAAAGAAGCGCGTGGAACACGACCCCAAGCGCAATCACCCCACGCAGATCCCAGAATTCTTTGATCACCAATGAGCGAATCATTCCTCAATCCCTCCCTGCCACAAAGGTAATGGTTTGCGCTTGCCCCGGGTGTATTCGATGAAGGCATCTTCCAGAGATAACTCCACCGTTGAAATTTTTCTGGGCTCCATCGATTCCACGGCGCGCCTTTGAGTTTCGCCGTAACCGGCAAACACCAGCTCGCGCCGGTTGGCGACTTTCCAGTTGCCCAGGAGTCCCGACACCTCGGCCATCTCTGCCGGTTCACCATCGAACTCCGCAACGACCTTTCGAATCTGCGTACGGAAGAAATCGATGGGGCAATCGACTCGGAGTGACCCATCCATCATGACGCCGATGCGATCGGCGGTGCGCTCGACATCGGCAAGGATGTGGGTGCTGAAAAGGATGGTGCGCCCCCGGCGCGAGATCATCTGCACCATCGATTCGATGAAATCGCGCCGCACTCCCGGATCGAGACCGAGGGTCGGATCATCGAGAATGAACAGATCGGGGTCAGGCCCCAGTGCCAGAGTCAGGGCCACCTGCGCGCGCTGGCCGCGCGACAACCGGCCGATTTTCGCCTTCGCCGGTAGCTCAAAATGATCGAGGATGCGCTCGACCGTCGCGGCATCCCACTTCCTGTAAAACCCTCTCACCCAGGAGACGATGCCCCCAACCGTCCAGCTATCGAACAGCGGGTGATTCTCCGCCATGTAGGCGATTCTGGCTTTGGTTTGCGGCGACAGATCGCGCGAGTCTTCGCCGAACAAGGTCGAGCGGCCGGAATCCGGCTTAACCATGCCCGTCAGCATTTTGACGAAGGTCGACTTACCCGCGCCGTTACGGCCAAGCAGGGCGTACACCGTGCCTTCGGGGATCTGCAGACTGATGTTGCGCACCACCTGCTTGGCGCCATACCACTTGCTCAGGCCTTCGGAAACGATCGCGTTCATGCGGACACCTCCAACGGGGTTTCCTTGGTTTTTGAAAATGCACTCCACTTGAAGCCCACCACGCGCTGGCGCACCATTTCCTGGACTTCGTCCGAGGAAAATCCAAAGTGGACCGCCTCCGTCAACCAGGAATCAAGCGTCTCGAGCAAGCGCTTGCGCCTGGCCGTCTTGGTCAAGTCCGACGGCTTCGACGCCACGAAATAGCCCAGCCCGTGGCGGCTGAGGAGCAATCCGTCGCGCTCCAGTTCGTTGAATGCCCGCAATATGGTGTTCGGATTGATCACCAACTCCCGCGCCAGCGACCTGACCGAAGGCAAGCGCTCGTCGTCCTGTAAATCCCCTCGCGCCACCCCCTCGCGCACCTGGCGAACCAGTTGCTCGTAGATGGGCACCCGCGATCCGGCATCGAGTAAGAATTTCATACTGACCTCACCAACTGTTCTACGCCTTATAAAACAGTTGCCTTTCCCGTGTCAACCGGGCTTTTGCCTGGTTTTCCCGAGTTTTGTGAGGGCTCATTGTTTCCTGGTTGAGATCGATCGCTGCGATGAGAATGGCTCGGGGCGAAAACGACCGGCATTCTCACGCGGAGACGCGGTGGCGCGGAGAGAGAAAAGAGATGGGCGGCCAGGGTTCAAGGGGAACTGCCGCTGCCTCACATCTCGGCATTCAAAATCGGGACGCCGAGAAAACGACAGATATTCTCATGCGCAGATGTGGACGCGGAGAAAGCAAAAAAGAAGAGAGGCGCCGGAGCTTCGGGTGAACTTCCCCGGGCCTCATCTCGCGCCCGATAGTATCAGCCGCGCAACGAGTCGCGACGAAAGGGCCTCTGTATTTCTCTCCGCGCCTTCGCGTCTCCGTGTGAAATGATTCTCGCCTAAATTTTTGCCATGAAACCACGCAAAATAGCGAGCGCCAATTGTCCTACTTTATTCTCAGTGAATATACGGGAATAAATTCAGCGCGCACTTAATGGAAAACGACGCCGAGAACCAAACCGAACTCCATTCAATTCTCTTTGCAGATCCAACCTTCACGGCTCCACAGGTCCAAAGAACCCGCGCCTTCCACGATACTCCTGCCGAGCATCCCTGTAACGAAAATCAAAATCGAGGCTGACATCGGCACCAGCGTAGACCGGCATGATCGCGACGTTCCGCGTAATCGTCTTCCCCTGATCGAGACGACAGCCGAGCTTGAGCCTAGCGAGCGATTGGATTTCGCTTGCAAGCGAATACCCTTTGCCATTGAACTTGTAAACCGCCTGACTGAAGGCGATTTCTTCCAGCTCGTAATCGCCGTTCTTTGCCTTGAAGGTGAGTTCAAGCTCGGCCGCAACTCCTTTTTTCAGTGGCTTGGTTAATCTCCCGGTAACCCGCACCGAGTTGCTGTACGCGTCGAAGGCAAAGACCTGATCGTCGGCCTTCGATGATTCGGGCCGGTAGGAGGCTCCGTAAAAGAGCATGAGCTCATCCTCGAACTCCGGGTTTTCAGGCGATGCACCGATCGACCCCGTTCCCGGCCCGCGTAAGTCGCACTGATTTTCTTCGCCCACCGTAAGAAGCTGGGTGCCTTGCCCGGTTAGCGACCAGAATCCTTCCATCTTGCAAGCGCCCTCGCGAAACTGCGCGCTGAAACGCCCGAGCGGATCGAATTGAATTTGCGTCGGATACATGAATAAATTGAACCGATCACTTTTCCTCCAGCGCGCCCCGCCCAGCTTCGCATGGAGTGCATTCGGCTTGAAGGTGGACAACTCGGCGTACGATTTCGCTGGATGGATCGGGAGATCCTGGGGTTGGTTTCCCAGGCGATCGCGTTGCGGCAGCCAGAGTTGGCCAAAAAACATGCTTTTGTCGGCAAAGGCAATCGCCAGCATGTCGCCGGTTTCGAGCTGCACCATCCCGTGATCTTTGTTCCAGTGCATCGTCCAGGTGCCGCGCCGGTCGAAATTGGGTAAGCCCACCGGGCAGCCCATCGGGGGCGGATGGGTCGTCACCTTGTGGCGATAGGTTCCGTCGGCGTTGAACTGGATGAGTGTTTTGGCTGAATCGCCGAAAGCGTGCGCGGTCAATCGCGCGAAGGCCGACCGCGGATCGGCAATCGTGATCCGTGTGGGAGTGCCCGCTGCAACAGGCGTCAGGCGACGGTCCACGGGTTTCGCTCCCGCGGTACCTCCAGGCTGCCCCCTGACAAAACCGGCGCCAGTGGTTGCGCCGATGACCATCATGAGAATCCGTGCCGACCATGACCATCGACGGTGATTCAAGAATGCGCAGAACATCGGCTATACCTCCGGGTCCAAGAGGATAACCCAAAGAGCCAACCCATTGTTGGCAAGCGAGAGGTAGGAATGGTCACGCCAACGACGAGGTGCGACCTAAGATTAATCGACCCAATTCTCCGCCTGGTTTGGCTCGGCGCTAGGCCTTCCAATACGCCGGCAGATCAGGCAAAGTATCGCGCAGAATCTCAAGGATTGATTTGCGATCGTCCGCGCTTAGATGGGCAAACGCCTCCGACGTATCCCTCCCCGTCAGCACTTCGTGCATCCGTTTGAGCGTCAGCTCTTTCACATCGGCGGGCAACGCCGTGAAGGACTTGGAATACACGAGATAACTGCAAGGGAACCGGAATAATCGTGTCTGCAAATCGAACTGTCTGAGCGAGCGCCCTTTTTTGTCGAACGGGCCGCGCGCGGCAAACTCTTTGGCGAAAGACGATGTGCCCACGATCGGCCCGGAGAGTTTCGCCTCCTTGCTAAAGAGCAAACACTCGGCAAGGCGTTCGGCCACGCCGTCGATGCGGCGAGTTGCGCTTTCCCACTTGCGATCGAGCGGTTCGCCCAGATCCTTGTTGAGGCTCACTTCATAGTGGCGCGCCTGGCGCGTGGTCATCATTGCTTGCACCAGTTTGTTGTGGCACTCGGTCTGATGTTCGAGCACGAGCAATGCGACGAGGTCGCTGTGAGATGTTAAGTAATTGCCCACGGTGAAACGCGATTTCAGTTCGGTCACATTTTGGCCGTTGGCATTTCCTTCCGCAGGTGGATCTTTCTCGTTCTGGACGATCCAGTTGCCCATGTGCTTTTGCTCGCCATGAGTGCCGGTGACATACCAGCCGCCAAAACGCTGCGAAAAAGGACTGGTGTGATTGCTGCGGTAGGTGCCGGCCGAAAGGATCGGCTGCCCCGTCCGATCGGTGTAGACGGAGCGCACAAGGTGGCCGGGAATGGCACCGGTCGACGGACTCGCATGACAGGTCAGGCAGCTATCGGTCTGGCGTGCGAATCGAGGGCGACGGTGCGTCTCCTGATCGAGCGTGTAGAAGGCGGTGCCCAGGTTGAGATCGGCCGCGGAGATTTCGAGCACATCGCCGCGCAAGCAAAAGCCGACATAGAGGTCATCGTTGAAGTAGATCGCGCGCGGCGTTCTGGGGGTAATCCGCTCGCGCTGCAGGCTGGTTTTCGAAAAGACGAGCACCTGTGACGACTGTGGTATCTCCAATTCCTTGAGCACCGACGGCAGGTAGCCATGGTCGTCCACACACTGCAACTGCGCCTTGCCCGAGTCGATCCGTTTTTGCAGCTCGACGATGGCGTTGTCGGGTTTGGCGGTGCGGTAATTGATCGGTTCGCGTTCGAACTCATCGGTCTGGGAATGGACCGGAAGAATGCACAGGCTAGCGGCGATCAAGACAAACGGCAATCGAAAAGGACAGCAGACCATGTCAATCTCGTCGCGAGGAAGGTTGAGCGTTGGAGGTTGAGCGTTGGAGGTTGAGCTTGAGCCCAGGGGGTGGGAGCCAAAAAGCGCTGGGCGCAGAAGATCATTATACCGGCAGACGCTCTCCACCAAACATAATACTTGTCTGGACAACAGTTGTCCAGACAAGTATTATGAGAGAGGCGACCGGCGAGGTGAGGACTGGGCGGGTTATTCCGCCGGACGGACCCGCCCTTGAGTTGTCTGGTAGGTCCGACCAGGGCCTACGGCCTTGGTCGCTTGAAAATCTCACTCCCCTCTCACGGAGATTCGTCAGTGAATACGGAATCCACAGATGTCGTCGTGATCGGCGGCGGCCCGGCCGGCAGCACGGTCTCGACGCTCCTTGCCCAAAAGGGGATCAAAGTCCGGCTCTACGAGCGCGACGCCTTCCCGCGCTTTCATATTGGCGAATCGCTGATCCCCGAGACCTACTGGGTGTTCAAGCGCCTCAACATGCTTGAGAAGATGAAGAAGAGCGCCTTCGTCAAAAAGCACAGCGTTCAATTCGTGAACTCTAACGGGAAACTATCCGCGCCGTTTTATTTCGACGAGAACAAGCCCCACGAATGCTCGCAAACCTGGCAGGTGATCCGCAGCGAATTCGACATGATGATGCTCGACAACGCGCGCGAGCACGGAGTCGAGGTGCACCAGCCCTCGCGCGTCCTCGAAGTGATCTTCGAAGGCGACCGCGCCGTGGGGGTCAAGGTGCACCGCAAGGGGGATGAACCGCTTGAGGTCCGAGCCAAGGTGGTGGTCGACGCGAGCGGCCAGAGCACGATGCTGCAAAACAAATTCAACCTGCGGCTCTGGGACCCCGTGCTCAACAAGGGGGCCATCTGGACCTACTGGCAGGGCGCCTACCGCGACTCCGGTCGCGACGAGGGAGCAACTCTTGTGGTGCAGACACCCAACAAGGAAGGCTGGTGGTGGTACATTCCCCAGCACGACGACACCATCAGCGTCGGCGTCGTCGCGCCTTTCGACTACCTCTTCAAAAACCGCGGCTCGCACGAGGAGGTCTATCAGGAAGAAGTCGAAGCCTGTCCGGCCATCAAGGAGCGGATTAGCAAGGGAACGCGCTCAACCGGCTATTACGCCACCAAGGATTACTCCTATCGCTCTTCCAAAGTGGCGGGGGACGGCTGGGTCCTGATCGGCGATGCCTTCGGCTTCCTCGATCCCCTTTACTCCTCAGGCGTGCTCCTGGCGCTCAAATCGGGTGAACTGGCGGCTGATGCGATTGCCGACGGCTTGACCATCGGCGACACCTCGGCCGCCCAACTGGGCCGCTGGGGCGACCTGTTCAACAAGGGAGTCGATCGCATGCGCCGCCTTGTGTGCGAATACTATGACGGCTTCAGCTTCGGGAAATTCGTCAAAACCTATCCCGAACTCAAAGGGACGGTGACCGATCTCTTGATCGGCGACCTGTTCGATAACCGTGTCGACAAGGTTTGGGGACCGCTCGAGTCGTTGTACCCGCCCGACAAAAAACCGATCCCGCCCTGGTCGGCGGGAACTCCATCGGACACGCCCGATAAGGTCAACGAACTGTACCTTCCGGAAAATCCGCTACGCTGATGCGTGCTTGGCAAAGCAGGAGGCGTCTCGCCTGCGTTTGACCTGATCGCGCGAAACGCTTCATGAACCCTTCAGGTGACCGGGGTATACTGACCTCCATCCACCATCTGAAGCAGGGAGCGTTTCATGAACCTCGGGCCAACAATCGCACTCCTCGCCGTCCCGGCCGCCGCCCTCCTCTTCGCGGGAGCAGCCATGGCAGAAGAGCAATCGGTCACCATCTCCGGTGGTCACGACATCGGCCGCAACGATCATGGCCGCCCCTGCGTGCTCATCGCCGCGGCCCTTGGCGTCAAAACCGAGATCTTTCGCGAAGCCTTCAGCGGCGTCACCCCCGCCAAGGGCCGCGGCCCAAGCGGCGATGAAGCGCGTAAAAACAAGCAGGCGCTGATGAAGGTCCTGGGTCCCCACGGCGTCACCAACGATCGGCTTGACGAAGTATCGAACTACTACCGCTTCCGACCGCAAAACGGAGAATTGTGGAAGCACAAGGATGCCAAGGCGAAGGCGGTCATTGTTGATGGCAAACTGATGAAGGTGGAGGTCACCGAGCCCGGTTCGGGCTACACGGTTCCGCCCAAGATCACCGTGAAGGGATTCGAATCGACCGAATTCTTGGTGACTCTTGCGTTCGACAAGGATTTGAAAAAGAACGGTGCGATCAAGTCGATTGAGGTGAAGAAGTAAGTAACTGACCTTCTCGTTCGCTCTAACGGCTCGCATGGTGAGCGTTCTTCGGCATGTGAAATTCCGCATTGATGCCAGAACGAATCGAATTCGATTAGAATGTCTTGAAGTGTCTTTGTTTCACCATCGCAGTCGGCGCTACAACGTCGGCAATGGTCTCGACCTTCCATGAGGAATTTCCATGGCCTCAACCACGGACGTCACTTTTGATCGCGAACGTCTTGCGCGGTGGTACGCGAAGCGCCACTTGGAAACGGACACGGGGGTGGAGCGCATCTATTACTTGCCGGTGAACGCTCCGCCACGTGAAATCCGCTTCCTGGAAGTCAACAGATTGATTTCCGAGACGACGCCTCCCGAACCGATCGACTTTGGCGTGGACATCGGCAGTTCCGAAGGCCACACGCTCTATGTTCTGGATGTTACCCCTTCCCAATGGGAGGCGATTCAAAAGCAAAAATTGCCTCTGCCAGAAGGGTGGACCCTGGAAAGCTCTGAGGAACTCGCCAAACGATAGATCCGATGAATGACGCCCAATCGCTCTGGTGGAAACAGGCTCAGTCGGACCTTTCGCTGTACCTCCAGTTGCGTCGTGGTGGTGCGGCTGAATGCCATTTGCTTCACTACCTCCAAATGGCCACCGAGAAAATCAGTAAGGCGTATCTTTGGCGCTCCGGTCACGCCACTCCGAAGACCCACACCGGCTTTGTCCGCTTCTTGAAGGCCCTGCTCGACCGCCGCACTCGAGACCTCGAATGGATTGCCAAGGCACTGGGATTTGGCCGCCCAGAAGATTTGGACCGCTGGGTTTCCAGCGTCCAAATGTTGGCGTATTCGTTACAAAAAATCGCACCCGCTGAAGCTGGTAACGGCCCGAATCCAGAATATCCCTGGCCGCACGAAGCCCCGATTTATTGTCCAGCCGACCACCAATTCGCGCTTTGGCATCAACTGCAACACACCGGCCAGGGCCGTAAAATGCTGGTGTTCATCGAACGTGCTATCAGTCGGTTTGACAGTTACGCCTAATCGATTGATCAGACTACTTTGAGTACGATGAGAGGATGCCCTGCATCAGCCCTCGAGCGAGGAAGCCGCCCCAGGCTGCTCTCTCCTTGATGCATACCCATGACCGCCTTTACGCCGCCCCCGACTTCCGATCCAGATACCGTTCCACCAGCTTTTTCAGATGGCTAATGTCGTTGGTCTTGATCTCGACACCCAGGTGCGGATCGACGATGTGCTGAGCCTCGGAAGCCTTGATTCCCAGCACATCCATCATGGGGGGATCGCTGCCATCGTCGGTGACGAGAAAGAACGCGGTGACCGGGCTCTTTTGACCTTCGCGGTCCAGGCGCCAAATGCACTGCTGATGGATACCGGGCGACCAGTCGAGTTCGCCGAAGATGCCGGTGGCACAGCGCCCCTGCAACCCATCGACCCCGGCCCCGCTTCGTAGCGACATGATGAGCAGGTCCGTCTCCCCCTTCAAAAATCGATTCTTCGCGGCCTCTTTCTGGGTGGCGCTTTCGCTGCCCGTGTACATCGACGGCTTGAGGTCCGCAAGTTCCCGGTTCCAGATCTCGTACACTTCGCGGTGCCAGCCCCAGAGCACGACCGCTTCGCCCACCTTGACCATCATGCGCGCGAAGGCCGCGACGGTGCGTGCCTTGGCCACTCCCGTCGTCTGGCGCATCATGATGTCCAGCTCGCGGGCCGCGTTGCCTCTTTCGACAAAGGTGGCCGTGGTGGCCTTGATCGCGAGGGCTCGCGCCAGATCCTCGACGGCCGCCACCGTTTTCTGATCGTAGTCGATGTGCTCGACCACGCGCGAGACCTTGGGCAGTTGTTGGCCCACATCCGCCTTGAGGCGGCGCAGCATGACGAACTGCTCTCGCAAATAAGTGCCCAGGGCCTTGGGATCCTTGATTCGGTATTTCCCGTTGCCGATCGCGGTGCACCATTCCCGTTCAAAGTCGTTCCAGGCGCCCAGGGCGGTGTCATCGATGAACTGCATGACATGCCACATCTCGTCGCCGTAGTTGTAGATCGGCGTCGCCGTCAGACCCAGGTGGTATTGGGTATGAGCGGAAAGCACCCGACAAGCCGCGCCTTTAGCTGTCTGCGCGCCGGTGCGCAGGGACTGCGGCTCGTCATAAGTAACCGATTGGAAGAAGCCGGTCGCGAAGATCTCCGTCCAACCGGCCACCTGGCTGACGCGGAAGATGTACACGTCGGCCTCCGGCAGGTCATAGGGACTCCCCTTTTTGATGAGATGCACGCGCAGATGAGTGAAGGCCTCAATCTTCTCCTGCCATTGGCGCTGCATGTGAGCATCGCAAACCACCGCCGCGGGAATCGCCCCGCGCTCGGCCACCAGAAACCCCGCGGCCGTGTAGGTTTTTCCGAGGCCCCCTTCGTCGCCCAAGAGCAGTCGCCCGCGTCGTCGCAGCACTTCGATCGCCTGCCACTGATAGGGGCGCAGTTCCTGCCCATCGCGCAACGTCACCTGGCCCGTGGGAACGTAATCCGGCAGAAGAATGCGCTCAAGCTCCGCCTGGCGCTCAAGAAACGCCTCATGCCCCTTGGTAAGCGCCCGCCGATCCTTCTCTGAGATCTCCAGCGGATAACGCTGCATGAACCAATTCAGGTCACTATCGGTGATGAGGTTGTGGGGAAGCCGATAAGGCGGCACCGACGCCTTGGGAATGCTCGGAAAGATCTGTTTGAGACGGATCGACACATGGGGTTCAACCCGGCTGATCACCCATTTCGACCGATTGCCGGATAAGGCAATACTGCCATAAACCCTCATAACCAGGCCTCGCCAAGTTTCACAAAGTAAGCATCCTTGCCTTCGATCACGGCAGGCAGGCCCATGCTCAGGTTAGAAGCGAGCACAAGCACCGTCACGGAGGGATGCTTGGCGTAACGGCACAATTGGCGATAAACCTCCTTCTTCTTGGCCCCCTTGAGCTTGAGCTCAAGCGCGACACCCTCGACAAAGAAGTCGACGACATCCTCGGAGCTCAAGCGCACCTCGCGCTGAAAGGCGATCCCGGCAAAGGTCAGCACCTTTTCGACATCGGCCTGGGCACGCTTTTCGTTCGACAGGTCAATCGTGCTGGACCTGAGGAGTTGGACGATCGTTTGGGCGGAGAAAGTGGGGCCGTCATGGGGCTTGAATTTTGTCATGGAACACGACTTCTGGGATAACGAACCACCTATTTCTACCTTCTCGATTGGGCACCCTGGTCGTCTCAACGCTTGGGTTGATTCGCAACCGATCGCCAAGCTGCCGTGAGGATGTGCATATCCTCGGCGGTCATCAGCCAGGGAGCGCCCAGCGCCATGGCCGCGTCCAGCAATGCCGAAGCGGCAGAGGACCATACAGGCGTAAGAATCAGGTCGTTTTCTTCGTTTGCCGTGGAGGCGGCCGGTCCCAGCAGGAGATGCGCACGATCGCAGACGGCCTGCCATGTCACGGCTAGGCCGCGATTGATAGGCGACCATACTGGTCCCGGGCCGGCGGCCAGCGTCCCGCTATAGTCCAATTCCTCATCCGTCATGGCCACACCGATCTCGGTCAACCACTTGCGCCAAGCTTTTGAGTAGATCTCATCCGCCAAGGGATGCCTAAAGTCGACCAACCGCTGCGCCGTGGAAGGAGTGAGGCGAGCCCCAAAAGCGATCACGGCGCAGACCGCTTCGCCATGGTCGCCAAATAGACGAAAAGTTGGAACTTCTTTGCAAACCTGGACGGCTACTGCGCGCGTGTAGTCTGCGTAGGCAAGCGGCTGCTCAACCCCATCCGCATCAAGAACCTCCACCAGGAAAAGTCTGCCAGGCCACCGAGCAACGACGACGGACGCAAGGGAATGATGAACAAAGATCCAGGGTGGAGAACAGTCCGGGTACCTGACGATCGTGCCCTCGACAGCTCCGACAAACATACCGGCTTCGATGGCACCTTCGTACACGTAACCTTTGACCGGTTCCATGGAAACCCTCTTCCATCACTGGCTCAGCACAACACAAGCAGGACCCGTGAGCAAGGTGTTCTACGGATGAACCAAAGCGAAGCGTTCCGAGGTACCCCATGGAATGGCACACCTTCCGCAGACTGGAACCTCCCTTCGTATTGGGAACCATACTACTGCGAACTCTTCTCACAAGCCAATTCCAGGCGCCGTGACCGGGTGATTCATCGGCAGATCGCACTGTTGATACGAATGCTCGCCAACCTTGGAGAGCTTCCCAAGCCGAAAGTGTCCCGCTCCTTCCTTGATGCAGGATGTGGGTTCGCCCTCATTCCGCAGGTGCTTTCCTACTGGGGATTCCAGGTTACAGCGATCGACTTCTGCACCAAAGCCATCGAGGCTGCCAAGCACCTACCGCACAATGAAGCCGAATTGGCTCAATGCGTACCATCTCGGGACTTTTTCCGCGAAGAGTCTGGTCAATCGCCACAAGAAGACGATTTCGCCTGGCCCCTGCAGAAACTGCAAAGCTATCGGTCCCCTGGGGGGTCTGTCGCCTACCTGGTCGGAGACTGGTGCTCTCAAGACTTGCAACCGGGATCATTCGACTTGATCCACTGCCGCAACAGTTTGCGCTGCTCCCTCAAGCCTTATTGGCGTCAGTCGCTTAGACGGTTCCACGAACTTCTTGTGCCGGGAGGGGTCCTGCTTCTGGAAAATGTCAACGCCATTGGCATTCAAGACGAAGTTGAGGAGTTGTTTGTCGAGTGTGGCTTTTTGATGGTTTCATGTGATGGGAAACGAGCCACCTTTGGCAAGAACGTCTTGTGCATGTGGCAGACGGGGTGAATTGGTCCAATGCTCACTTTCATCACTGATCCAACTCAAGTTGAGTGCCCCAGATTGGCATAGCAGGCCAGGTGAAGTGTAAAGGCAAATCGCATGAAAATGTCGTACACCTATGGGATCTTTGAAACTGATGCGGACCACCTCATTGAACTGGTCCGAACGCATGCCCCGCTGGCTGAAATTCGGGCCGCTGGGTGCCCTGTGTGCAAGGCCGCCATAACCGTTACTTTTGCCGAGGCCGGGACCCTATTCTCGATCGCGTGTAAGGGAAATCCGATCCATCTATCTGCCTATCGAGACATCACCGATCCCCCGTCGTGGTGGCGGGAATGTGTATTCGAGCCGACAGATGAGATATGGCACTGGCAGGCTGATCACGGGTTCGATGCCGACGGGAATCTGTCCATGCCAGTCTCAAGGTGGCAGGTAGATGGAATCCGCTGGTCCGGTTCATTCTCGTGCCCAACGACGGACGCGGATTACGCGTTCTGGCGCTGGGTCGTGTTGGAGGCCGGTTGCACGTCTAACCTGATCGGGAATGCGGAAGTGGCAGAGCTACGCGACCGATTCCTGACGCAAGCCAAAGGACTGCCGACCGACTGACGATAGACGCGATGAGGGCAAGCAGTCTCAAGGATTGATGGAGCAACCAACTCATTAGGCCGGCGGTGATTTCTCGACTTCGCCCGCCAGATCCTTAACGTCTTGTCCGCCGAACCGGTCATGAGGAATTCCCCATTCGGGCAAAAGGCCACACACCGCCTTGAACCGAATCAGAGTGCACTTTGAAGATGGCCCGTACTCTTCCGGCAGAGAATTCCCAAGCCCGCTCCGCCTTCTTGTCACAGCCACTTACAATCTTCATGCCATCCAGGCTAAAGGCAACCGCGAAGACGACGCCAGCATGCCGTTTAGAAAGTGGCACCTCTTCGCATGTGGCGGACTCGCAAACCTTGGCGACGGCGTCGTCACGCTAATGAGCAACTCGATGCCAATCGGGGAAAAAACCGAATGTCGGCGATTGCCGCGCGCACCTCGCCAAGGGCAAAGCGATTGTTGAGCGGGGTGAATATCAGAGACGACCCACTGCAAACTGAAATCCGTTTACACGACAATTAAGAAATGAATCTACACTACCCCTTCACCGGCGGGTGTTCTTTGATGAACTTCAGGATCGTCGCAGGATCGTCCGTGATTGCAAGGTAGTCACTGAATGCCTTCTCCGTGGCGAGCTTCTCAAGAATGGGGTAAACGTTCTTCCGCTTCTCCTGCGGGTCATGCCGCCGTATTGTGTCGCCCGGATTCCAATAGTCCTTGCCGAAAAGAATCATCGGACTCTTCACCTCGGCATAAGTGCGGTAGTAGTTCTGGTTCGCGTCCTGGAATATCTCTTGGCACGTGCCGCCATTCCCCTCCGCATAGATGATCCCGCCGAGCGCGATGGCCAACAGCCCCTCTTCCCGCACGCTGTTCTCAAAATATTTCGCAATGTGGGTGGCGAAAATGTTCGGCGGTTCATGCCCGTAAAACCAGGTCGGTATCCCGACGTTCCGGCTCTTTCCGGGTGTCGTGGGATTGCCCATCTCCTTCCAGGCCTTGTAGGCATCGGGCAGCCAGTTTGGGCTGTCGTACGCAGGCGAATCCTTCAACTTGAGGATGGTCGCAGCAAGTAGGTTCTTGGCGTCCGAAAACCCCGCGCAGTATGCCCCAACGTTGCCTGCTTCCATCAAGCCGGGACCTCCTCCCGTCAGAACCGTGTAGCCTGCAGAGGCGAGGTCCAGTGCGAGGTTTGCAACCTTGGCAAAAACCTCCGACGTCCTCTTAGCATCGTGACCGCCCATGATGGCGACGGTCTTCTTTTGGGTCTCGGGATCAAGGAAGTCTTCCAGAGCGTCGGAGATCGCGGAGTCATGGAGGCGACGCATCACCGCAACCTCCGCATCCACTTGCAGCGGCTTCCTGGTGTCCGTGTTCGCGTAAGACTTGTAGATCTGATAATCCAAGCAGGCTTTCCATCCATCGGTGGTCTCCATCTTGTCAAACAGCTCCAAGGGCGTGTACACCGTCGGCCTGAACGGGTCGAATGGCATGTCGGTCCGACGGGGAATGAGGAAGCAACCGGCCTTCGCGGCGGCTTCGGCAAGTTGGGTAGACAACTTACATCCGAAAAACGAGCAGCCTGCGAGCGGCTTCGTGGCAATGTTGACCGAATCCGATTCGAGGTCCAAACCCTGAAAAATGGCGGGTTCGGGCTTATCAAGCCAGGCAGTGAGCTTGGCTGAAGAATCGATTTCTTTTTTCACGATAATTCCTCTCAGAACGGCAAGGGGGGGGATTGAACGGGTAATGGTCAGGCCACACCGACAAAGTGAAGTTTATATCTATGTCCGTGATTCATTTAGGTTAGGCCGGTATACTGATAGATCAATAAATGTTATCATCAAGACCATTTTTCCTTACCAAATCACGACAGCGCCTTCTGCTCAATTTTCGAACATACGATGTGCATTCCTTATTATGCGATGAGATCGAATGGCAGAAGCAGGTGAGAAATAATTGGCCAGCGCAAACGGTTCCTCTGGCTTGAAGTTTAGGCACTAGCAATCAACCTTCCATCGGTTATTTATCGAAAAGCATCTAATTTTCCCTCTCGTAGTTCCTGGAATTTCGGTTCAACATATTGCTTAAAATGATCAGTAATATCTTCATATTTACCTTGATCGATGCGGCCAGCATGGCGGAATGCGATGCTGGATTCTAAACCCGCATCCTCATTGAGCAAAATTCCACCGAATAAAAAAGTTGGGGCATCGAAGTGAATATTGGCAAGTAGCCGAACCATTGCTTGCTTTGCCTCAAGGTAGAGAAGTTCCGACATTCGAATGAATCTTTCGGGACCGCCTTGAGACCCAGCTCCTAAAATCTCAGCCTTGTGCGCCAGCACAAGTTGCTCAAGCTTCTCTTGTTGGTAGTCGTCCTCGATAAAGCAACTCGGATCTTTGAATGTGATTTGATCTGCTTCCAGTTTCCGCAAAGCCCCAGCCGCAGCTCCGCAACAATCGCTTGGCGTTTCTTGGCCGGGCCGAGTCACCCTTCCCACCGAACCCGACTGGGTGACACCAACATGCGGGCCGAAGTACATCATTGCCGCGCCCCGCAGGGGAAGGTGGTGCGAAAACGCTCCTAAGCCAGTACGACCTGCGAATGGAAATCCATCGAGTCCGCCTTGGACAAACGGCCCGACCATCCCCGTTTTAGGAAACTCAACACTGTTCAAATCGTCGCTGCAAATGCTGGTAAGAAACGCAATTTGTTTCTCCTCGATGCCAAGCGTCGATTTGGTAAACGCGAGGAAGGCCCTGATAAAGACCGAAGATTTGATCGCTTCAGGAAAGTATTGCCTTGCTTTGATTGTGGCGCGAATATCGATCATGGTACTCCCCTAGAAATGAAGCGAAATCGACTTTGCCCGATATTTCGCCATTCTAGTTAGGCACAATCACAGAGACAATCGCGGCGCTAAATATTCCCGGGGTCCAACTCAGCACTATTTGATCAAGAGGGCTTCAAGAGTACGAGATTTGGCGATAGCTAAGCTTCCGCTTTGGTCAGCCTTGCCAGCAGTTGACTTTTTATCAATGGCCACTCGCCCTCAACGATGCTAAACACTACGCTGTCGCGAATGCGGTCGCCTTGCGTCATCATGTGAGAGCGCAAGATACCTTCGAACTTGGCTCCCAGTTTGGCAATTGCGGCTCGCGACCTAACATTGAGTGCATCCGTCAGCAATGCCACCCGATTGACTTTCAGAATCTCGAATGCGTGGGTAAGCAATAGGAGCTTGCATTCCGGGTTGACGCGGGTGCCCCACGCCTCAGGGTGATACCAAGTCGCACCGATTTCGATTCGGCGATGACGCAGGACAACGTCAAGGTAGCTGGTACTGCCGATCCATCGTTTTTCGGCGACCCGATAGATCGCAAAGGGGACTCTCCGCCCGGCGTTGCTCTCGGTGATCGCGTCGTCAAACCACGAATCGAATCCCGGCCCCCGGGCGCAAGTCAGCGTGTGCGTCCATATGCGGGGGTCGTCCGCTGCAGTCCGCAAGGGCTCGCGGTGCGACTCGTCCAGCGGCACGAGTCGAACATAGTGGCCATCAAGGGGCATCACATTCATAAACGATCCCCACTTCCATTCCATTCGAATGCTTGCCACCGAAAAGCACGGAATCAAGGTAAACGAATCAATCAGAAGCAAGAACAAGGATTAGCAGCGTGACGAATCAGTGTCGATATTCCCTGCCCAGCGAATCGGTATGCGGTCGGCGTTCGTTGACGTCCCAAGTCGCGAAGTCGTCACCACGGATGTGCCCGAGTAATGCGTGGATCGGGAAGGCGTGGCCATCGGCCTCGTGCCAGGCATCGGCGATCATCTCGTGGACTGACCTGGCCCCCATTCTCTGGACCAAAAAACGGCAAACTTAAGCTACAATATTCCACCTTTAAATGTCTTTTGTGTCTGTAGTCCAAGCATGTTGTTTCGCCACACGGCCCTTCACGGGAGGAGGGGCGTGGGGCGAATCAACATGCGCCCCTTAGCTTAATCGGCTTCCCATAGTAGACTTCTGAAGGAAATCTATAATTTAGCGCCTGATGATATCGTTGTTCATTGTAGTATCTGAAATACGCGTTTAGACCTCCTTGCAGTTCCTTTACCTCACGGTGACCCTTCAGATAAATCTCCTCGTACTTCACCGTTCTCCATAGCCGCTCGATGAAGATGTTGTCGTAGTAACACCCTCTGCCGTCCATGCTCACTCGGATTCCATTGCCCTCCAGTTTCTTTGTCCAAGCTGCGCAGGTGAATTGGACCCCTTGATCCGTGTTGAAAATTCCAGGCTTTCCCTTGGCAAGCGCTTCATCGAGCATTTCCAGGCAAAACGATCCATCGAGTGTGTTTGACAAATTCCACGCAATCACAAACCGGCTATGCCAATCCATGATCGCCGCCAAGTACATATGACCGGCTGGCATGGGGACATAGGTGATATCCGTGCACCAGACCTGGTTGGGGCAGGTCACTTTCAACCCCTTCAACAGATACGGATAAACCTTGTTTTCCTCGCATTTCCTTGTCGTTCGAGGCCGAGGATAGATCGGCTCCAAGCCCATGAGTCTCATCAGCCTTCCAATCCGTTTGCGATTTGTTTCTATGCCCTCCAATCTCAAGTGGTGGACCATCTTCCTGGCCCCCAGAAAAGGCAGATCCATGAATATTCGGTCCAATTTTTCCATCAATCGGAGATTGAACTCTGGCTCAGGTTTGGCTTCAAAATAGTATGTCGAGCGGCTCAGGCCCAGTAGGGTGCATTGGCGTCGTACACTTAATGTCCGATCCATCGGCTCGACGGCCTGACGCAGGTCATCAATCGTTAACTCGCAGTTTTTTTTTGACCCACTCCAACTCCATCTTCAGACGCCCAATCTGTTCGAAAAGTTCGCCTTTCTCCTTTTCAAATTGAGCCTCATTTCCACCAACGGGACCTTTGCCTGGCTCGGTAAAAATCCCTTCCGCGCCCGCCAAGAGTTCTCTCTTCCATTTGTAAATCAATGTGGCATGCACCCCAAACTGGCTTGTCAATTGACCAATCGTTCGGTCACCTCGCAGCGCAGCAAGAGCCACCTGAGCTCTAAAGGCCGCTCCGTGTCGCTTCCTCGACTTCCTTATCCCCATCACTCAACTCTCCCTTCCAGGTCAAGGAAAGTGTAGCTTAACTGCTGGTCCAGTTTTTGGGGGCCACCTCAGACCAACTCCTCTGTCAAAGCTTCGCGATCGATCCCTGTCCAGTCGTTTGCGGGATCGTCGAATAGCGGCGTGAGTTGTGTTGGCTTCAAGAGCGTCGTGTATCGAATGACGGTCTTGTGACCGGGCTCACGGTACATCTGGAACGTGATGCGACAGGGCCCGTTGTCGCCTTCCAACGTGAACAAAGCATGGCAATCCTCACTCTGAGTGATTTTGGCGACCTTTTTGCCGACGACCGCTGCAATCTCGCGACCCAGGCGATCGGCGAGAAGTGGTTGCAGCCGAACTCTCAGTTCGGCAGTCCGTTCGGCGACCTTCACATCCGGCGGTTTGCCCTGCGGTCCTGCATGGGGTCGAGGCGGACGAACCGCCATCGAGTACGCGCCACCATGACATCGGTATCGACTGCTTTTATAGGCCCTCTCGCGCGGGCTTCCGAACGGCGCTGTCCAGCCGTTCCATCGATTCCAACCGCCGCAGCACGAACCTGGCATCGGGTGCCGACGCCCTCCCGCGACCCACTCACCTTGACTCGGTCACCGCGTGGCCCTCCTTTATCAGCGGTTAGGGTCCAACCAGTCGTTTCGATGGATCTGCCAGGACTTGCTTTTCGACTCGGGTTTGCATTGTCTTGCGCCAGCTTGCCGATAGCGTGGGAACCGCAGCCAGTTCAGCGGCCACGGTGAAATCGGCCTTGAGGTGGTGCATCACCTCGTTGGCCCGGGCGACCGTCCAACCCGGCTCGGGTCGCTCGATCAGAGCGAGTGAATCGCCTGCCGCGACCGTCCCTTCGCGAAGCACCCGGAAGTACCAGCCCGTTCGTCCGGTCTGCTGCACTCGAAGCGCGAAATCCTTCACCGCCCAGCGCCGCGCCAGCTTCCAGCACGGCTGACGCGGCTGCGACACCTGCACGAGCGCGTCGCCGACGGCCCACACATCACCGATGCACACATCCTCCTCGGTCAGTGCTTCAACAGTGAAGTTCTCTCCGAAAGCGCCAAATTCAAGGGATAACGCGAGCTCAAGACACCAGTACGGATAATGAACGGCAGAGTAGACACACACCGCCTTGTCCGGTCCACCGTGGTTCACGAGGTCGGCTTGTGCGTCCCCGACCAGGTTGGTCCTGCCAAGACGCACCGGCCCGTTGACGCCGGTTTTGATGAATCCGGTACTCCACGGTTGGCCGCCGTCGCTTTCGCCGTCGAGGGTCTGCGGCGCCCCGACCTGGATCGTCAGGAGTGTCGTTTTCGAACCGATCTTTGCTGGCTTATCGCTCATGAAGAACCTATTCCCGGGGCACCCCATTGCACTTGAATACCCAACACGGCGACCTTTGTGACGCCTTCGTGCGCATTCCCCATCAGTCCTTCGCTTGGACGCCCAATTTCTTGGCGACCTGCTTCGCCGTTGCCAGCCGCTTCTCGGTGAGCGGTCGGAACGCCGCGCGTTGTTTGGCGACGATGTCTTTGGGGGCCTTATCCGGGTGGCCGCAATCGAACGGCGGCTCCGGGGCGTACTGAATATCGAGCTGGATCGCCTTTGCCGCAGCTTCCCCACGAAGCAAGGCCGCGACCCGAAGGGCGCCGTCGATTCCGGCGGTTAACCCGGCGGCGCTCACCAGCTTGCCGTCCACCACGACCCGCTCGTCCACCGCGGTGGCGCCGAAGTATTTCAGGAACTGCACCGATGCCCAATGGGTTGTGGCCCTCTTGCCCTTGAGCAACCCGGCCGCCCCGCAAATCAGCGCCCCGGTGCAAACGGAGAACACGCACTGCGCGGCTTCCGCGTGTTTGGTGATGAACGACAGCACGGCCTCGTCGCCCATCAGGTCTTCCTGCCCTGGTCCACCAGGCACGACGAGCAGGTCGATTTCTCCCGCTTCGTCCAGCTTCGCGTCGGGGATGAGACCCAGGCCCCGGTAGTCACGAATTGGATCGGTGGTTTTCCACAGTAACTTGACGGTGGAGTTCGGTAACCGGGAGAGGACGGCGAACGGTCCCGTGAGATCGATCTGATCCATCTTCGGGAAGATGAGGGCACCGACGCGGATGGGCTGGTCGGCGGGAATCTCGGCAAGGGGCTTGTCATCGCTCATCGGCCCAGTCCTCGCGCCAAGGAGATTCGTACTTGCGAAGGCCATGGCCGCGGCGGCAGTGTGAACGAACTCTCTACGGGTATCCATTTCAAAACTCCCATCAGACCAGCTCATGGCGACTAGCGTGCAAAATTGTACCAGTTAACCAAACCGACTGGGTAGCCGCGAGTTACGCCGCGCCGTTTCGCTCCAAACACGTCCGATTGGCACTGCGGGAGCTTCGGTCAGAGTGTCGCCAACCATAGGGCCGTGCTAATGTTAGGATCCTGCAGCGCGCTCGAGCCGCTCCCGTTCCCTGCCACTGGCCAGCGGCGTTTCGCAGAGATTCGCGGCTTGCCTCCTGTTCGTCTGGACAGTTGCCCGCAAGATACCGAGATGCCAGAAGGCGGCAAGGACGCATCCAGGTATCCAAGCGGACGAGGGACTTCCTGAAACGACCGCCCCAATGACAGAAATCATTCTGGCCGCGATAAAGGAACCCGGTCCAACACAGGACCTCCGGTTGCAACCTAAGATGATGTCGGAGAAGGAGATAATCTGACCATGAACTACATCGACCCTCACATTCACATGATCAGCCGGGTGACTGATGATTACCACCGGATGGCGCGGTGCGGGTGCGTGGCGATTACCGAACCGGCGTTTTGGGCGGGGTTTGACCGGATTTCGGTCGATGGCTTTCGCGACTATTTCCATCACCTGGTCAATGTCGAGCCGAAGCGGGCCGCCTTGTTCGGCATCCAGCATTACTCCTGGCTTTGCATCAATGCCAAGGAAGCGGAGAATGTCAGCCTTTCGCGCGATGTGATTGCGATGATCCCCGAGTTTTTGGACAAACCCGGCGTGCTTGGCATTGGGGAGATTGGCCTCAACAAGAACACCCGCAACGAAGCGACGATCTTTCAGGAACATGTCGACTTGGCGATGAAGACCGACGAGCTGATCCTCATTCACACGCCCCACCTGGAGGACAAGCTCAAAGGCACGCGCATGATCATCGACATGCTCAAGAACGATGGGCGCGTGAAGCCGCATCGCGTTTGCGTCGACCATGTGGAAGAGCACACGGTGCGCTTTGCGCTCGATGGCGGGTTCTGGTGCGGGATGACGCTTTACCCCACGACCAAGTGCACGCCGTCGCGCGCTTGCGACATTTTGGAGATGGTGGGGTTGGACAGGATCATGGTCAACTCGGCAGGTGACTGGGGCAAATCGGATCCGCTGGCAGTGCCTGAATTCATCATGGAGATGCGCCGCCGCGGCCATCCGGAATCGGCCATCAAGAAGGTTGTCCATGACAACCCGCTGGAATTCTTCCGCCAGAGCCGACGCTGGAAGGAACCCTCGCTGCGCAACGAGTCCTAGGCGATCCTGGATGGCTTCATGTATTTCCTTGGTATTGAATCGTCGTGCGATGAAACCGCCGCGTCGGTGTTCACGGACGAACCGAAGGTCCTCTCAAGCATCGTTGCCTCGCAAGACCGCCATCATGAGCGGTTTGGAGGCGTCGTGCCCGAAGTGGCGGCACGCGCGCATCTGACCCAGATCATTCCCGTGATCCGCGAAGCGCTCAGGCAGGCCGGCATCGAGGTGAACCAACTGGGCGCGATCGCCGTGCAAAACCGACCGGGGCTGATCGGCTCGCTGCTCATTGGCGTCTCGGTGGCCAAAATGTTGAGCGTGGCGCTCAAGGTGCCGCTGTTCGGCGTCAACCATATCGAAGGGCATGTGTTCGCTTGCCAGCTTTCCTCGGGCAAACCGTTGTTCCCATGTTTGGCGCTGGTCGTCAGCGGGGGCCACACGCTGTTTCTTGATTGCGCTTCATCGACCAAGCAAGTGCGAATTGGCGATACGCGCGACGACGCCGCCGGCGAAGCGCTCGACAAGGCCGCGGCCATGCTTGGCCTGGGCTTTCCGGGAGGACCGGCACTTGACCGGATCGCGGCGGGAGGCAATCCCAAGGCCTATGACTTCCCCCAAGGGATGAATGAGCAAGGCAATCTCGATTTCAGTTTCAGTGGACTGAAAACCGCCCTGCTCTACACGATTCGCAAACTGCCCGCGACCCTGGATCAGCAGACCAAGGCCGATCTGGCCGCCAGCTATCTCAATGCCGTCGTCAAGTCACTGGTACGTAAGTCGCATTGGGCTCTCAAGAAAACGGGGCATAAGCGACTGGCGGTGGGCGGCGGCGTCGCGGTCAACCGGACGTTACGAACGCGCCTTGAAGAGATGGCCCGCAAGGCGGGAGTGGAATTGATTTTGGCAAAACCCGAATGGTGCACCGACAATGCGGCGATGGCCGCGGTCGCGGTCGATCATTTTCGCGAAGGGCATTTCTCGCCGGCGGATTTGGATGCCTCGCCGCAGTGAAGTCACCTCACCGCAGTGCCCACCCACCGCAGTGCCCACCAGTACCATCAGCAACTTCCGACAATCGGTTAAGTCAATCAAGCGCTACGGTTCGGTTATTCCGGATGTGCTGGCCAGCAAGCTCATGCGTCGCGGAAAAAAGACGCCGAACGGGTCGTTGGCCTCAATCCATCGGCAACAGTTTCCTAAGACATTGCACCGCATTGGAAGCCTGGTGCAAACGAGTCAATTCATGGGGAATTGCTATGATCCAGTCAAGGATTGCCGTTGCTGGTTTGATCTGTCTTTTCGCGGGGAGTCTAAGCGCTCAGGCTGGCGGGACCTTCGGTCTCTTCACCCAAGCTCACCTCCACCCCCACAAATCCTGGCTCATCATGAAGCCATACAACGCCTTCACCCCCGTCTGCTACAGCGGCATCCCGGTGCAATGGCCCTCGACGGATGACTGCGGCGGCAAAAAGTTCTGCTTCTTTGGCCACAAGTGGTTTGGCGGTTGCGGTCTTACCAGCGCCTGCGGTGGTTGCGGGGTAAGCAGCGGTTGCGGAACTTGCGGTTCCGACTACTACGTTCCCGGCGCCAACGGCGAAGAAGAGATCATCAAGGAAAGCGCCCCGGTCTACCAGTACAAGGGACTCTTCGGCAAGTAATTGCCCGCCAAAGAGTTCGTTCGATTTCGAAACAAAAACGGCCTCGTGAATCGCCCGATTCATGAGGCCGTTTTCGTATTCATGGCTTCCATTGCCGAGGAGGCCCGCAGGCTCGCTCGACCAGTCGGCCAGGGTCGTGTCGGCCGCGATCGATTTCATCACGGTCGCGGATACCGCGGCCACCTGCCCGGCACCCGAAGACGTTTGCAGCTTGATGAAAGTGGCGCCATTTAAGCGTTTGGCCGTTGCAGTCGCCACGGTGGCGGCCGGTTCGGGTAAGAATTTGATCGACCAGGAATTTAGCGACCCCTGATCCACCACGGCCTGGTCCGTTACGGAAAGCGTCCAGGTTCCCTTGGCGCTTTTGCCGCCCAGGTTGCCCAGCGGCGTCGCGGGCCGGTAGGTGCCCGAATAGGGAGCTACGCCATCCGCCAAGCTCGAGGTCGCGAAATCCTCGATGACGAGATCGCGAATGTTGGTCCCGGTCAGGTTGCGATCGACCAGCTTGAAGCTCTGACCCCAGGGAGAAACAAGCGTGACCACCAGGTCCGACACATCGGTGTGCGTGATGTTCAGGCTGACCTGAATCCGCTGGGCGGCAAGCACATCGCCGACGACGATCGCGGAAGTGACCGTTTTCAGATCGCGAATGGAAGTTTTGAGCGTGCTCGCATAGTTCTTCGAGCCGGCCAGGGTCGTGGTTGTCGTGTAGCCATCGTTCGCCTGGCCGCCGATGTTGTTGCGACCCTGATCGAGCAGGTTGCCCTTGGTGTCCTTCGCCTTGGGGGCGATGGTCAAGGTGTAGGTGCCAAGCGTCGTTTGTTCGGCAAAGGTCGCGGTGAACACCGTCGAAATGGTCCCCGTGGCCGCTTTCAAGGTCACCGGAATGATGGCCCCCGTCGGGCCTTTTAACTGAACCGAAGCGACCAGGCTGGCCAGATCCATCGGCTCGGAGAATTCCAGGCGGACTGAAGAAATCCGATCGGTGCGATCGCCCGCGAAGCTTGTCGACAGAACGTAGGGCATCGCCTTGTCGACCGGCAGCTTGTCGATGATCGCGAGCGACTTGGCCACGTCGAGCCGGCCGCCGGTAACCACCTTGCCCGTCAGGCTGGCGATCTTGTCGACGCCGCCGTACAGGGCTTTCAAAATCTCGGTGTAGGGCAAATCGGGCCGGCGATCCCATAACAAGGCAATCGCGCCCGTTACCATCGGCGTCGCCATCGAGGTGCCGCTAAGCAGCCCATACTGATTGCCGGGCAAGGTGCTCAGGATGTTGTCGCCGGGCGCGACGATGTCGACGCTGACCTTGCCGTAGTTGGAAAACCAGGAGAGCTGATCCTTGTTCGAGGAACTGCCGACCGAAACGATGTTGTCCTGCGCGAAACTTGCCGGATAAAGCGGAGAGGAATCGTCGCTGACCGAGTCGTTGCCCGCGGCGGCGACGACGATGTGGCCCTTCAACCGGGCCCGATCGATGGCATCGGAAAGCGTGGGGCTCAGTTCATTGCCGCCCCAGGAGTTGTTGGAAAGGCGCGCCCCCTTGGAGACGGCATAGTCCAGTGCCGAAATCGCTCCCGAGAGAGTTCCGTTGCCATTGGCATCGAGGAATTTCAAGGCCATGATCTTGGCCTTGGGATCGATTCCGACAATTCCCTGCCCGTTGTTGGCCGTAGCCGCGATGATGCCGGCAACGTGAGTGCCGTGGCCGTTGTCGTCCATCGGGTTGCCCGAACCGGTGACGAAGTTGGCGCCGTAGATGTCGTCGACAAAGCCATCCTTATCGTCGTCAATGCCGTTGCCCGGGATTTCGCCGGGGTTAACCCACATGCGCGAGGAAAGTTCGGGATGGGTGTAGTCAATGCCCGAATCGATGATCGCAACGATCGTGTTGCCCGTGCCTGAAAAGATCGCCTGCGCTTGCGCGGCGCCCGTGTCGGCCCCCACAAGACCACCGTTTTGACCGGTGTTGGACACGCTCCACTGGTTCGACACGAGCGGATCGTTGAAGAGCGCTTGCGAATCGATGGCGCGGTTGAGCTCCACGCGCACGACTGATTTGTTTTTGGAAATTGTCGCCATCGCCGACTTGGCGTCGACGCCGTCGGGCAACGAGTAGAGCCCCAAGCCCGGCACCAGGTCCCAGGTGCGGATCAGTGAGCTCTTGGCAATCGGGTTGACCCAACTGTTCGGAGAACTTTGGGCATTCAAAGTTATGAGAAGCGTGGCCCCAGAGTCGAGGAGAAAGCGGGTTTCCAACCCTTCCAACTTGGGAACAAAGCCAGTCCTAGCATAAGTTCTCAACGATCCACTCCCATATGGTCAACGCTTGCACCGCATGTCCGTGGTGCGCGATTGGATGTGTTGGAGCGATTGCCTGCGCTGTGAATCCTAACAATCAGGCGGGAAAGGAGAACTCGGAAATCTGGCAAACTTGAGTATTTTCAGACTATTTTCATCAAATTGGTTCAATGTGTAACGATTGAAGCGATTGTAGAGTTCCGGCAAGGCTCTGAAGTTAAATTTTCTTTTGCAAATTTGACAACCATACTTCCGATTGGGCATCGGACGGCATACGCCAGTCGCCTCGCGGAGACAGGCTGATTGTGCCCACTTTGGGGCCGTCGGGCATGCAGGAACGCTTAAATTGCTGTGAGAAGAATCGCTTGAGGAAAATCTCTAGCCAGTGCTGGATTTCGTCGACCGCGTAGTTGCGATCGAAAGCCGCTTGCGTGGCCAGATAGAGGATCTTGCTCGGGGGCGCCCCGTATCGAATCATGTGGTAGAGAAAGAAATCATGAAGCTCATAGGGACCCACCGATTTTTCCGTCTCCTGGATCAGACTGCCATCCCCACGAACAGGTAACAGTTCCGGGGAAATCGGTGTTTTGCAAATGTCGAGCAAGGTTTCGCGCGTCTTGCCGCGGAACTCGTGCTCGGCCACCCACTTCACCAGAAACCGCACAAGGGTTTTGGGGATCGAGGCATTGGGGTTGTACATGCTCATGTGGTCGGCGTTGTACGTACACCAGCCGAGCGCCGCTTCGGACAGGTCGCCCGTGCCGACCACAAAACCGCGGTTCATCAAAAACGAGGTCCGCGCGCGGGCCTGCACATTTTCAAAGACCAGGTCGTCAAGGCGATCCCCCTTGAGCTGACCCAATGCCGCTACGAACGCATCTACGTTGATTCCGTTCAAATCGATGCCAAAGGGCCGGTGGCCAAGCGTGCGCATTTGTTCGAAGCTGTGCGCACGGATGTCGATCTTCGTGCAAGAGATTCCCAGTTGTTCCATGAGCGCTTCGGCGTTTTGTAGCGTTCGGCCGGTCGTGCCGAAACCGGGCATCGTCACGCCGTCGATGCGGGAGCGCTCGATTCCCAGAAGATCGGCCGTCTTGGTACATACCAGCAATGCCAGGGTCGAGTCCAGCCCCCCGGAAACGCCAATGGTCAGTCGAGGAAACTTGCCGCAGGCGACCCGAGAACCCAGCCCGGCGACCTGAGTGTGAAAGATCTCTTCACAGCGTTCGGCCAGCGTGGCCGATTCAGTCGGAACGAACGGATGGGCATCAATGAACCGTTTTAGCTTGCCCGGCTCTTGAACCAGGTGCGCGCCACCGCTCTTTTTTGCATGAAAACCCATCACCTTCTGATGGGCGCCAAACACCGCGCCCGGGGAAATCAGCCGATCATTCCCCGTTTTCCCCTCTGCAAAGGTTTTGAATTTTTGGCGGTCCGCCTCGACCTTCGCCAAGTCGGTGTCGGCAACAATCAGTTCGTTATCACGCGAAAAGCGTTTCGACATCGCCAGGCAGGCGCCGCTTTCGTAAATCAGGCAATCGCCATCAAAGACCAGGTCGGTCGTCGATTCCCAGACCCCCGCGGCGGCATAAATATAGGTGGCCAGACAGCGCCCCGATTGCGCGGCCACCAGCGTGCGGCGAAAGGGGGCTTTGCCGATCACGGCGTTGCTCGCGCTCAGATTGACGATCGTATTGGCGCCGTTTTGGGCCAGGCTCGAACTGGGAGGGTTCGGCACCCATAAATCTTCGCAGATTTCGACGCCGACCCGGCAAACGGGTTGCTGCGAGAATTCAAAGATCAGATCGATTCCAAAAGGAATCTCGCGATCCGAAACGTTCAGAGTTTTCCCGCGCAAATCGCGCCCGGAGGAGAAATGCCTTTGCTCGTAAAACTCGTTGTAAGTCGGCAGATGGGTTTTGGGGACGAGGCCCACGATCTCGCCGGCAGCCACGACCGCGGCGCAATTGAAAACCTGACCTTCAAAACGGACGGGCAGCCCGACAAAGAGCACCATCTCTTGCCAGTCTTCGCTTGCCTCGGCAAGGCGCAGGAGCGCGTCCCAGGCGGCTTCGAGCAAGGTTGACTGACCAAAGAGATCGCCGCAGGTGTAACCGGTCAGCGATAGCTCGGGAAATACGAGCAGATTGACTCCCTGTTCGTGGGCCGAGCGGGCGATTTCCGCAACGGTTTTGAGGTTTTCCGGCGGGTTGGCCAGGTGAAGGCGGGGCGATGCCGCGGCGACGCGGACGAACCCGAACGGGTGAATGGTGGAATCTCGTTGCTCGTTCATGAAGGACCCTTTCCGTTCTTATTTTTAGGGTATTTTGTGGTCGAGGCGCACCTTGGAATGCACTTGTACCGAGGAAGTGGTTTCAAGAACGCCAAAAATCGTTTCACGTGCAGACGCGCAGGCACGGAGATCAAGAGGACCGCCGTCGCGCTTCGTTACCAAGCAAATTGACTGCCGGTACAATTCCAGGGGCAAGTCTCCCAGACAAAACTCAGGAAGACCTCAACCGGTGGAAGGGGCCTTCCGTACGGTGTCCTCGGTGCTTGGAGACAAAGCCACACCCTTGCAAACGAGGCTTCCACGGAACGATTTTTGCCGGGATTTTCCTTTTAGAATTCCCAATCCCGACCTTTTCCCAGAAACGACTTTCAACACCATGTCCGACACTTCGATTGTTTGGTTTCGCCAGGATCTGCGATTGGCCGACAACCCGGCGCTTGTGGCGGCGGTGTCTTCATCGCATCGGGTGCTGTGCGTCTACATCGATAGCCCTCAAGAAGAGGAGCCCTGGCCGCCGGGCGGTGCCGCAAAATGGTGGCTGGGTCACTCCCTTGCCGCCCTGGCCCAATCACTGGAATCGAAAGGCGGCCGGCTCGATTGCTTTCGCGGCGCCTCAGGTGCCACTCTTTCGCAACTGGCAAAGCAAACGAACGCCAGCGCGGTCTACTGGAACCGCCGCTACGAACCGCGGGCGATTGCCCGCGACACCCAGATCAAAAAAGACCTGACGGCGCAGGGGCTTGCGGTCGAAAGCTTCAATGGTTCGCTCCTGTTGGAACCGCCCGAAGTGCGCAACAAGCAAGGCAAGCCCTTTCAGGTGTTTACCCCCTTCTGGCGGGCCTTTTACGAGGCGCTGCAGCCAACTCCGTTACTCACCACACCACGAAAGATCCCCTGCCCTCCCGAGCCGGGCAAATCGGTCAAGCTTTCACGCCTGGGCTATTTGCCGAAAATTCCCTGGGATGCGGGATTGAAAGAGATGTGGGTGCCCGGCGAAGAAGGCGCCTGGGAACGGATCGAGCAGTGGATCATGCTCGCCCCCAAGTACGATGGCTTGCGCGATCAAACCGACCGCGACGGCACCAGCCGCCTCTCGCCCTACTTGCACTTCGGTGAAATCAGCCCGCGTCAGATCTGGCACAAGATCCTGCAGAAATTCCGCATCCAGCCCGGAGCACCCCTGCCTGAAGGCCTGAAGGTGTATGCCAAGGAACTGGTTTGGCGCGAGTTTGCTTACCACCTTCTGTTTCACTTTCCTCAGACGCCTTTGGAACCGTTGCGCGCGCAATATGCGGAATTCCCCTGGAACCCGGATCGATCGCTTTTACGCGCCTGGCAGCGAGGTCTCACCGGCTACCCGATGGTCGACGCGGGGATGCGGCAGCTTTGGCATACCGGCTGGATGCACAACCGGGTGCGCATGATCGTGGCGTCGTTTTTGGTGAAGCACCTGCTCCTCCCCTGGCAGGATGGCGCGTGCTGGTTTTGGGACACGCTCGTCGATGCCGACCTGGCAAGCAACACCCTCAACTGGCAATGGTCCGCCGGCTGCGGCGCCGATGCCGCTCCTTACTTTCGGATCTTCAATCCGGTCTCGCAGGGGGAGAAATTCGACCCCTTTGGCGACTATGTTCGAAAGTGGGTGCCCGAACTTGCCAAACTCGATGTGCCCTGGATTCACAAACCGTGGGAAGCGCCGCCCTTTGCACTCCAAGCGGCCAAGGTGGAATTGGGGGGCAATTATCCGCGACCTGTGGTCGATCATGCCAAGGCACGCAACCGGGCGCTTGAGGCGCTGAAATCATTGCGGGAATGATCGCTCTGAGAATTCGGCCAATCGCTTGCTCTTTTGTTTCAGAGAGCTATTTCAACATTGGCGTTTTCAAACACGTATCGCGCCGTTCAACGAAGGCCAGGAAATGCTGGGGCTCTGGCAGAAAACGATCGAATCTGAAACCTGGGGGTCAAGAACCATCCAGGTTGAATGTGAAAAATGCCATTGCTCCTATTACTACCTATTGACCAGACGTGGGCGGGGATTCGGCGTCCACAACTTATCTGTTGATCTTGCGACCGCGACCAAGGTCGCCAACGAACAATCTCAGTCAAGTCTCAAAAAACGCTTAGGCAATGAAGCCGAACCGGTGCCTTGCCCGAAGTGTAACTGGATCAACGCGGATCTGGTTGAAGGTTATCGCCTGAGCCGTTTCGAGAGCCTGAGTTCAATGGCCCTGGGCATTGGACTTTGGGGAACCACCGCAATGTTGGCACTCGCATTTTGTTCCTACATCAAGCCAGGCTTTGGCCAAAGTTGGGCCCTCTTTTTCTTGATCGCGGGCCCGCCCATCACGCTGCCCCTTGGAGCAAGCTTGATCATTTTGCGTGATGCACTTCGAAGGCGGATCCACCCGAACCGGGATTTCGACCTCCATGGCACGCTCCCGCGCGGAACGCCGCTTGCATGGATTCAAGATCGAACAACGGGAGAATTGCGCCTGGTCGCAAGAAAGTCACGAGGTGAAGATCGCCAGGGAATCTGGGTGGAATTCTGGATTGGAAGAGATTCCTTCCCCGATCTGTGCTGCTGTTGCCTGGGTACCCCCACGCCAGGGAGTGAAGTCTCCTGACAGGTTGGAGAAAAATCGGCGCTACCGGTTCCTTGTTGTAAGGATTGTCAGCGTGTCATTGGTGGATCGTTTCTTCGAATCGGCTTGAGCTTTCTGATCTTGGGTCTGCTGCCGTTCGCAGTCGCTTTGCGGGTCATTTCCATGACCGCTATGACCTTCTGGATCGTTTTAATCGTGGGTGTTTTTCTTCTATTAATATTGGCAATTTTTATTGCCTCAATTTTGACCACACCGGTTTCTTCGCGTCGATTCGATCCAGATCGTGGGATCGTCGATTTGAAATTCCGCAACGCAGATTACCGGTCGGCAGTGATTGAGAACCTCACGGATCTGCCCGGTCCATTTCCTTGGACCGGTCAACCGCAGGATCAACCCAATGAAGGGGACGCCGTGCTCCCCGCCTGATTCCCGACCGATTCTTCAGCGGTCAGCGCATTGCAAGATTCCACGGCGCGAGACCTTGATTACTTCTCTATTTTTGCTCTTTATCATCTCTTTTTAGGAACCGGCGAAGTGCTCTGGCCATTCTCGATCTTCCTCGGCAGGCGAGATGAGTGCGTCCTTGAGTCCTAGTTCAGGGATTTCCCACCGGGCTTGAAGTGAGTTGCGTCGTGCCCTTCTTGGCCTTGGTCAGCCTTTCCTTCAACGGAATATGCACAAATGGCCCCGCGCTGGCTGGCGGGCCCGCGAAGGAAACCCAAAGGTCCAAGGTGTCGGTATCGAAGATCATCGATTGCAAAGTTTGCCGGCCCAAACGAACACCGTCCAGGTTGGCGCAGATATCTTCAAAGCGAATGTTTCCGCTGCTCGTTTTGGCTTCGAGGTAATCCAGTCTTTCCACCGATCGGTGCGGATTGAGGGGCGCGGCCGGTTTCATCGAATCGAGGCAAAAATGATTGGAACAGCAAACAACGCCCGCCTTCGGATCGCGCTTTTTGACAAAGTCGGGCGAGATCTCAAGTACGGCGACCTCTTTCTTGTCGGCAATCAAGAGGTTGGTCAAGCAGGTGCGCCGAAGCTTGCCCAGGCGCGCGATCGCTTCATCAATGGTCGTGCATTCTTCCAGTACGGTGCGGTAGCAAAGCGCGTAGGGAATCCCCTGCGAATCGAAACGCTTCAGGCCTGGCTTGATGTCGATCACCTCAAGAATGGCCAGCGCCAAACCGGCATCGTTCATACCCGATAGGACGCCGACGAGCCCTGGGAACCCGACCGAAACGAACGAGTGCTTGCCTTCGGGGTGCATGATCGACACCAGGCTGTAGCGGCTGATGTTGCCCACGGGAGGATAATCCAGGTTGCGTGCCAGGATCGAACCGCGCGAAAACGACGTTCCCGGCGCCAGGGCCATTCCCGAGCAGAGCACGAATTTCTTGAGATCGAACATCGTGTTGCCGGCAACCAGCGTTTCCCAGGGCGCCTGAGAATGCTTGTGCATACTTTTCAGTTCGGCCATGTAGGGTGCCGGAATTCCCTGGATCATCCCGTTGCCCAGAGTCAAAAGCACCGGGAACAGGAACTCGGCGCGATACTGGCGCGCCAAAAGCCTGGGGTATTCCAGGATCCCCTTGGCTTGGCTGAGAGCCAATGAACCGATGCCTTCACCCATGGACTCGGGGCTGCCCCCCACCTCGAGCACGGGAATCCCACGTTCCAGCGTCAACTTTCCAGCTGGACTGCTCTTGGCCTGATAGGGAGGATCGCCGGCCGCCAATGGCGAACAAATTCCCGCCCAGCAACAGGTTACGACCGCCAGATGAACGAGAATCGTTCTCAAGTTTCCCTCATTTTCATAAGGCATCACTTATGGATGCGGCAGGTTTGCCGATTTTAGAAGGACCCGTATCGCCATGTCAGCATCGATTTCGGTGACGCCAGAAACCCGCATCGCCATTATTGGGGCAGAAGGCCAATTGGGGCGGCAATTCGCAAGCCACACTCCAGGAATTCTATTCCCCCTCAACCGGACCAAGGCCGACCTGCTCAACCCCAGCGCGCTGAGTCAGGCGCTCAAGGAAATCCGACCCGAACTGATCATCAACTGCGCCGCCTACAATCTGGTCGACAAGGCCGAATCGGAACCGGAGCCGTGCCTGCAAGTCAACACCCTCGGGGTCTTTCACCTGGCGCGCATCGCCAAGGAGATCGGCGCAACGCTGGTTCATTTTACGACGGATCACCTCTTTGGCGCCACGCCGCGCCTCGATGCCTTCGGCAAGCCGATTCCCTGGGTCGAGACCGACCTGCCCTCGCCGATCGGGGTCTATAGCGCGAGCAAGGCGGCCGGGGAAAATCTCCTGATCGGATCGGGTGCCTCAGCCTACATCATCCGAACTTGCGGCCTCTATGGGGTTCCCGGACTGGGGGGTAAGGGAACCAATTTCGTCGAAGCGATTTTGCGCGCCGTCGCCAACAAACGACCCCTTCGGGTCGTTTGCGATCAATATTGCACTCCCACATCGGCAGCGACGTTGCAGCCCGCCGTTTTGCAGGTTTTAAAGCACTTCCCTCCCGGCATTTATCACCTGACCGATCAAGGGTCGATGACCTGGTGTGAGCTTGCCCGGACAATCTGCGAAATGCAGGGGTTGCATGTCGAAGTCACCCCCATTGGCACGCATGAATGGCCGGCCGCGGCGAAACGGCCCTATTTCAGTGTGCTGGGGTCGATCCACCACAACCACCCCGACTATCCGAAGCTAGCGCCCTGGCGGGAATCTTTGCGGACTTATCTGGCCAATCGCCCGGCGTAGATCGACCCCTGAACCAGGGCAAACACCCTGAAATACGGGTTTGGACTGGATCAACGCTCAAAATTGAGCAAAATAGAGCCCATGAATCCCGATGAAAATGCCTCGTCGAACGGCGAAGCGAACCGGCGCAATGAGAGCGACCGTCGCCAGGAGAAAATTCCGGTCGCCTTCGAAAGGCGTAGCGGGTTGGACCGGCGCATCCCTGAAGAAAAGCGCCGGATGGTCGATCCGGTCACCTTCGAAAAAGAGTACAACGAGCAGGAATTTGAATTCTTGCGCGCGATCGACATGTACAAGCGGATCAACCGCCGGCCCTTCCCGACCTGGAGCGAGGTTCTCGAAGTAGTCATCGCCCTGGGTTATCGCAAGGTGGCCGAACCGACCGCCCTGCCCGGCTTACCCATGCCCAAGGGGAATAACGAAACGACATAAGGCGAGCGATCCTGCGGCCGCCTTCGAGTCGTTTCCTCCCTCTCCTTTCTTCGTCCAAACGTTCACATCTCTCCGGCTTTTACGAATCCCTATCCCCCATCGCCATCTCGAATGGACCATGGCAGCCATTAGCATTCATGACGCGGGAAAACGGAGAGGGGCCTTTCTTTCATTCGATTTGATCGATCTCTTGTGGCATTTTGAACCCCTGGTGCTGCTATCGCGCTGGAGGGTTTCGGAAGTACATTTCTTCGCCGTCGACTCAGCATTGGACGACGGAGAATGGGATTATTGCTCGGATGGGGCGCCTATCTTGTCCGGCAAAGAGATGATGCGCCTGGCGGCGGGCGCCTTTGTAACGTACCAGGGTAATTTCGCTGGCACTTTACCGGGTAAGAAGCAGTGTTGGATCAAAATCAAGGCTGTCGAAGCGCGCTATTTTGTTGTGTCATCGAATTTACCCGTGGTCATCGATCTTTTGAAATCCCATTACCGCGACATTCGTCCGGGGAAGCCCAAGAAAGGCGGGGAACGCTGACCGGCCCGTTCCTCAGCCGTGCATTCTTGAATTGACTTCTCTGCTTTTCTCTCCACGCCTCCGCGTCCCCGCGTGAGAATGTATTTGGTTTCTGGTCCCATCCCAAAACCATCCACGCCCATCAGACCTCAAGCCCGACCGCCCGCATGAGTGCCAGCGCATTGCTATGCCGCGTGATCCCCTGGCGCATGCGGTAATCGAAATGCAGTTCCTGGTTCTCCCAGCGGTCGGAGAAGTGCACATTCTCGGCTTCAGCGCCCAAATCGTCGGCAATGCGCGTCAGGGCCAGATCGTGCGTCGTCACCATGCCGATGGCCGCTTTCCTCAGCAGACCGCCAACCACACCCCGCGCTCCTTCGAGGCGGTCGTGCGAATTGGTTCCACTGAAGACTTCATCGAGCAAAAAGAGTACGGGCAAGTTCCCATCGCAAAGCTTCACGAGTAGGCGTACCCGCTCAATTTCGGCCTGAAAACGCGAGCGGCCGGCCGAAAGCGAATCGGAAACGCGCATGCTCGCGCCCACTTGCAGCGGGGTCAAACTGACCTGGCGGCCGCGCACCGGCAAGCCGGCCTGGGCCATCACGGCGGTGATGCCGACCGTGCGCAGGTAGGTGCTCTTGCCCGACATGTTCGAACCGCTAATGACGACCAGGCGCGAATCGCCGCCCCCCAGCCGAATGTCATTGCGCACGCAGCGGCTCGAAGAAATCAGTGGATGGCCGACCGCATCGGCGCGGAAAAAGGGGATTTCTCCCGGCTGGACTTCGGCAAACACATGGTCGGGATTTTCAAAGGAATAAGCCGCGGCGCTGATCAGGGCATCGAATTCGCCCAGGACGCCGAACCACACCGGCAGCCGCGAGCCATGCTTTTCCCGCCACTGCTCCACCAGCACGCACAGATGCAATTCCCAAGACAAAAGCGGCGCGATCATGCCGAAGATGGGATTCTTCCGTGATGAAAGAAGATCGGCATAGACCCAAAGGCGGCCAATCGCCTTGGAGGGCACTTCACCCGACCTGGCCAGCCGCGCCTTGGCCTCGGCAAGAGATTTGGCCTGAAAGTCGTTTTTCTCGATAACCCGCAGCATACCGCCTAACCGCGACAAATCGGCTGCTTGCTTTTCCACGACCTCGAGCACCGGCCGGGTGACGCCACGGAAAATGAGATTGAGAATCAGCGAACCGAGCGCGCAACCGGTCCATGGCCACAGATCCCAATCTCCCGAAATCCAGGCCATGAACCCGTAGATCGTGATCACCGATAAGGCCACGGCGGCAAGCCGGGCCAGGATCGGAATGTGCGACACGGGAAGCGCTCCCCACTGCACCAGGGGGTCCAGATCGACGGGAGCCGCATCCCGGGAAAAAGCGTGAATAATCTCGCGAAGCCGGGCATTGGGAGCCAGTTCTTTAATCGCCTCCTGGCGGCCGGCGATTTCTTCGGGAGTCGACGGCCTGGCCAGCCATCCGGCCAGCTTTTCCTCGCCCACCTTGGTTTGGCAAAGACACAGCCGTTCAAAAAGCGACTCCGGCCCGAAAATGTCGAGATCGCTGGCGTAGGGATGATCTTCGCGTAGAAACCGTCCACCGGGGTTTCCGCGGCCCATCCAACGGTCGGCCAGGCGCTCCAGGCCCATTTCGACGGCGTGGCGCGACATTCTCTGGCGAAACCAGAGGCGATTGACCCGCTCGTGCCAGCCCAGAAGAAAAAGGAAGAGGCCGACCGCCAGGGCAACCCACCAGGCCGAAATCGAATGGTTGGCAAAGGCCGCCCAGGCCGCGCCGCAACCGAGCGCGAACACGGCAATGCGAGCGAAACCCAGCCTACTTTCCCAGTTTTTAAGACTTTTCTCCCCCTGCAACAGGTAGTCGCGACGGGAGGTGTAAACGCTTTGGGGATCGGTTTTCTCGACTTGTTCCATCATCCGACCTGCTTGACCCCCACTCCATGGGAAGGATCGATCCAACGACCCCAATCGATTGATCTGGGACCGATCAGGATCCTGAAGGATTTGATAGGACCCAGGGACCTCTCATGATATGATAAAACCTAGCCTGCTCGTGAGATCAGCTCCTTGTCGCAATCCCGTTTGGCCGTCCTTTAGGGAGATTCCCCTTGCTAAGGATCGATGCGAAAAATGCCGCCACCTTTTGCGATGGGATGCGCCGCCGCGATTTCCTTCATGTAGGCAGCGTCAGCGCCCTGGGGTTGACCCTTTCCCCCAACCTGGTGCGCCCCAACCCGGCCGTCGACGGCGATCATAACTGCATTTTCCTGTTTCTGGTCGGCGGCCCCAGCCACATCGACACCTTCGATCCGAAACCGAACGCCCCCGAGGAGATTCGCGGGCCGTTCAAGGTGGCGAAAACCAAGGTTCCCGGCTTCCAAATCACCGACATTTTTCCGAAGATTGCCACGCTGGCCGACAAGTTTTCGATCGTGCGCTCCGTCTATCACACCGCCGCGGCAGTGCATGATACGGGCCACCAGATGATGCAAACGGGCAAGCTATTCGCCGCGGGGATCGAACATCCTCATGTCGGAAGCATGGTCACTTACCTAAAAGGGTCGCGCAACGAACTGCCCCCCCATGTGCTTATGCCCCGGCCGATCGGCCGCACCGGCGGCAATTTGCCGCATGGGCAGACGGCGGGTTTTTTGGGCAAATCGAACGACCCGTTCGTGCTCAACGCGGATCCTGCCGCGGCCGATTTTCAAATTCCGGATCTGTTGCCCCCCGGCTATCTGCCGCCGGTGCGCACCAATCGCCGGCGGAAATTGCGCGATGCGGTCGAGCAAGAATTCAAGGTGTTTGAATCGAGCGCCGAAGCCAAACAGATGGACGAGCAGTTTCAAAACGCCCAGAAGCTGGTTTCCAGTCCCAAGACCCGTGAAGCGTTCGATCTCAACAAGGAACCCGCCACGGTGCGCGAGCGCTATGGTCGTACTCGCTTTGGCCAGTCATGTCTGCTTGCCCGGCGCTTGGTGGAGCGCGGCGTGCGTTTCGTCACCGTGAACATGTTCGAGACGGTCTTTGACGAGATCACCTGGGACATCCACGGTTCGCGGCCCTTCACCGACATTTCCGAAATGTCGCGTCTGGTCGTCCCCAGTTTCGATCAGGGTTATTCCGCACTGCTGGAAGACCTCGATCAAAGAGGCATGCTTCCCACGACGCTGGTCACGGCCATGGGGGAGTTTGGCCGCACGCCCAAAATCAATCCCGCCGGAGGCCGCGATCATCACCCCGGCGTCTGGAGCATCCTCATGGCCGGCAGCCGGATCAAGGGGGGACGGATCATCGGCGAATCCGACGAACTCGGATACGCGCCGCTCAACCGGCCCGTATCGCCGGGAGAAGTCGCCGCTACGATTTTGAGTTCCCTGGGGGTCAACCCGCACCAGGAAATCGCCGGCCCGCAAAACCGCCCCACTCCGCTCGTGGAATTCAGCCTGAACCCGATCCACGAACTGTTTTAATTTTTTGTTTTTTTTGTAGTTTTTTTGGTTTTTTGATTACCTGTTTGATTGTGTGTTTTTTGTTGGTCTGGTTTGATTGATTGCCTGCCTTGATCCGTTGGATCAGGCGATCGCTCCTGATCGTCTGACCTTTGGTATTCCCTCTCCGGATGGCTCCATGAACCGCACTCTTGCCTCTTTGGGTGGTCTAGCCGCTTGGTTGATCGCCTTTTCCTTCGATTCTTTGGCCTCTCCCGGCGCCTTGCATGCCTACGAAGAAAACGGCGCGCCGCTTGAGGTTTTTCCCAAGGCGATGAACCTGGCGGGCGCGGGGCATCGCCACGGCCTGATCGTTATGGCCAAAACCGCCGGCAGTGGCGCGCACACGCTCGTCAAAGAGGCGCAAATCACCGTCGAGCCGCCGAATCTTGGCCAGGTCGAGTCTGGTTCGACCTTTGTGGCGAAGAGCGCCGGCAAAGGAACGATCAAGATCGTGCGCGGCGGCCTGGTCCAGTCGATTGCGGTGCAGGTGGGCAACCGCCCCCTGGGTGAGGCCGTCTCCTTTCGCAACGACATCATTCCCATGCTCACTCGCTCCGGTTGCAATAGCGGGGCCTGCCATGGCGCGCTTGCGGGCAAGGGAACGATGAAGCTTTCTTTGCGGGGGTACGATCCTGAAGCCGACCTTCATGTGCTCACCACCCAGCAAGGCGCCAGAAGAACCGACCGAACGCAGCCGGCGCTAAGCCTGTTTGTTCGCAAAGGCCTGGGAGAATTACCCCATGGCGGAGGCAAAAAGTGGAAAAAAGGGTCGGTTGAGGAAATGCTCGCCGTGAAATGGGTCGAGCAGGGATCGGTCGGCCCCGCACCCACCGACTCCAGGCTGGTCCGGATTGTCACCTTCCCACCCGCCTTGCAGCAAAGCCCCAATTCCCCCGAGCCGTTTCCTCTCCTGGTGCAGGCCGAATACTCCAACGGCCTCACTGCCGATGTGACCGGCTGGGCGAAATTCGCCAGTTCGAGCGAAGAAGTCGCCGGTGTGGATCAGGAAGGCCAGATCCGCACGGCCGGTTCGGGCGAATCGGGAGTTTCGGCCTGGTTCGACAATCAAGTGGCAATCACGACCTTGACAGCGCCCCGGGCGGGTCAAGCCAGTTGGGCCAAGGCGGCCAGGAACGATGAACGCAACTGGATCGACACCCATGTCGGGGCGAAGCTTGCCGCGCTGGGGATTCCTGCATCGCCTCTGTCGAACGACATGGAATACCTGCGCCGTGTCGGGCTCGATTTGTGCGGCACGTTGCCAAGCGTGGAAGATCAAAAAGCGTTTCTGGGCCTCCCTAAGGAAACGCGCCGCGCCGCCTGGGTTGACATTTTGATGAAGCGGCCCGAATTTAGCGATTACCAGGCTTACAAACTCGCCGACCTATTCTTAATTTCCACCAAAAAGATCCCGCAATCGGGCGTCTGGGCCTTCTCGCGCTTTCTGCGCCAATCGATCGAAGAGAACCGGCCCTGGGACCGGCTTTGCCGCGACATCCTTACGGCGCAAGGCAGCAGTCTTGATCGAGGCGAAATCAATTTCTTTCTGATGCACCGCGACCCGGCGGAGTTGACCGAAGCGGTCTCCGTCACCTTCATGGGAATGTCGGTGACCTGCGCCAAGTGCCACAATCACCCGCTCGAAAAATGGACCCAGGACCAGTACTGGGGCATGGCCAATCTGTTTGGCCGGGTCAATCTCAAGAGCGGCAACCGGCCCGACGAAGTCATTTTGGTCGAGGCCAAGTCGGGCGATGCCATTCATATCCGCAAGGGAATTCCGATCCCTCCGCAGCCGCTCGATGGCCCCGTGGCCACCGGACCGCGGCGCGAGGCCTTTGCGAACTGGCTCACCGCCCCTGAGAACCCCTGGTTTGCGAGGGCCCAGGTCAACCGGATCTGGAAGAGCCTGCTTGGCCGTGGCCTGGTTGAGAACGACGACGATCTGCGCGTGACCAATCCGGCAACCCATCCGGAACTGCTGGATCAACTGGCCGCGGAGTTTGTCCGTTCGCGCTTCGATATGCGCCACATGATCCGTTTGATCACGCAATCGGCCGCCTACCAAAGATCGTCGCGCACCGTGCCGGGCAATGAAACCGATGACCGCTTTTACTCCCACGCCCGCTTGAAGCGGCTGCAAGCCGAGATCTTGCTCGATGCCTATGCTCAGGTCACCGGCGTGCCGACTCGATTTACCGAGATTACCCCCGGCGGCGGCAACGGCAGCCAGCCTTATGCGGGCTACCCGCTGGGCACCCGCGCGATCCAGTTGCCCGACTCGGCGGTGGTTTCCCCCTTCCTGGATGCCTTTGGCCGCCCCGAACGCAATCAGGCCTGTTCCTGCGAGCGCCAGCAGGAGAGCACCGTGGGCCAGGCCCTGCATGTGGCCAACGGTTCGACGCTCAATGAGAAGCTGAAGAATCCCGACGGACTGGCCGCACGGTGGGCAAAAGACGGATCCGTCCCCGAAGCGGTGATGGACCGGTTGTGGCAATCGGCGCTTTGCCGCTTGCCCACCGCTCAGGAAAAGGCAAGATCGCTGCCCGACCTCAAAGCCGCCTGGGCCGGCGATCTACTTGCGCGCCAGGAATCGATCGAAGATCTTTTTTGGGCGGTATTGACCAGCCGCGAGTTTCTGCTCAATCACTAGTTTGAGGGTCAGTAGGCAGATCTCGCCAATCTGCCTACCGACAACTCTTCCCTTTTCTGTTCGATATTCACCGTCCACAGGTTCACGACCTCTCTTTCACGCATCCAGGGAAAACCATGGGCACCTTCCTGTTCCTTGCTGGCCTTACGATCTGCCAGTCTGGCGCGCCGGCAACTCCTCCCGTCATCTGCCTGGACGCAAGACCTGACGGAACGCTGATCGCTGCTGGATCGGGGGCGAATCTGATTTTTCTGAGCCGCAAACCGAACGAGACCGCCTATGCAAGCCAGACCATCGCGTTTGGCAAAACGCCTGAGCGCATCACCGCGCTTGCGTTTTCGCCCGATGGGAAGAAGATCGCCGTGGCTTCGGGCGTACCGGGCGGCCGCGGCTCGGTGAGGATCGTGGATGGCGCAACCGCCAAAGAAGCCTTATGGAAATCGCAAGACTCCGCGCATAAGGATCTGATTCTAAGTCTGGCCTGGTCCGCCGATGGCAACCGCCTGGCCTCGAGCGGGCATGATCGCCTGGTCCTCATCCATGATGTGGCGGGGAAAAAACCGCCGATTGCCATCCGGGACCACTCCGATGCGGTGACGAGCGTGGCTTTCCTCGGAAACACCCACATCGCCTCGGCGGGTTACGACCGGGTCGTAAAGATTTTCGATGCCCAGGATGGCAAGCGCCGCCAAACGCTCGCGGAGGGAACCGACTGGCTCTATGCGGTTGCGGTCAACCCGACGAACCATGCCATCATCTCCGGCGGTAAAGACAAACTATTGCGCCTGTACAGGGCGCAAAAGGATGGCTCGCATACGGTCGGCCTGTCGGCTTTCGCGCACTCCGCATCCATTCTCCAAACCTTAATCTCCGCCGACGGAAAACGGCTCTGCACCCTGGGCGAAGACCGCACGATCAAAACCTGGAATCCGGACAATTTAACACAAATCGGATCGCCCATTGCGCTGGATGCGCTGGCGCACCGGATGGCCTTGGCGCCGGATCAAGGATTTTTTATCGGCGATCAGAATGGCCGCATCCTCTCCTTCTCCGGGCCGAATCAATCGATCAAGACGGTGCTTTGGCCGCTGCCCCCTGCCCCGCCCAAAATCACCCGATGGACTCCGAACTATCTTCTTCCCGGACAACCAGCCCGGGTTCAACTGGAAGGCACCGGCTTAAATCGGGTGCAACTCACCTCGTCACGGCCAGGAATCAAACTGAAGTCGCTGGCCCAATCGGAGACTCGCGCCGAATGGGAGATTCTGCTTGATTCCAAGCCTATGACCGAGACCAAGGTACCGCTTGCGGCCATGCATGAAGGCAAGGCGATCGCAACACTGGAATTCGAGATCGACCGCTTTGCGCGCATGAAACTTGCCGAGGCGAAAAAAGCCGATGCGTCCGGGTTGCCGGCCAACCGAATCAACCTGAGCGCGGAACAGGTCACCAGGGGAATCACCCTGGAAGGAGTTCTTGAGCGGGCCGGGCATTCCTGGAACATTGGCGTACCAATGGCCAAAGACCAGCCCCTTGGCATCGAACTCATCGCGAAAACGGGCAATGGCTGGACTCCCGAACTGGAGTGCATCCGGCCCGATGGCACCGTGTTCTTGAGAGGGAAAACGGTCCTCGGCTTCAAAGCCGATCAAGCCGGCCTCTGGGAAATTCGCGCGCGCGACGAACTCTGGCGTTCAGCAGCGACCGATCCCTTCCGTCTTGAAATTGGCCCCATTCCCGTCGTTTTGGGAGCGTTTCCTCGCGTCTTGGCCGCCGGATCCGCGGGCAAGGGAACGGCAATTCGCCTGCTGGGGGTCAACCTACCTGCCGTAACTGTCACTCAGGAGACCGAAGGAACACCCGGACAAAAGGTGAACTGCGCCCTCGGGGCCAGCTCCGTCCGTCCCGCCGGAAAGGCGGAGCTGACGTTTTCCGCGACCAAAGAATCCATCGATCCGAGCACGCCCCTCGAAACCGGGATGGGCGGTCAATTCTTGCTAACGAAAGCACAGCCGCAATCGACCTGGAATTTCCGAGCGAAAAAAGGCGAGCCGGTGCTGATTCGCGTCGAAGCCAGACGCCATGGGTCGCCGCTTGATCCCTATCTCGAAATCCTCGACGGCAAGGATCAACCGGTGGGCCGGGCGCGGCTGCAATCGATCGCGAAGACCAATGTCACGTTCCGCGACCATGATGCGAATGCGCCGGGAATCCGCATCGACACCTGGGGCGATCTACAAACCAACGATTTTCTGCTGGCCGGCAACGAACTCTTGCGCATCCGCAACCTGCCGCGCAATCCTGACGACGACTGCCAGTTTTACAAATTCAACAACAAGCGCAAGGGCTATTTGGGCACGACGCCGGTGCATCATCCCAACGGCCAGGAGATGTTTCGCGTAAGAATCCACCCGCCCAAAACTCCTCTGCCGGAAAACGGCATGCCCAATGTTGACCTGGCCTGGTTCAACGACGACGGGGATCCGGAATTCGACAAGGATTCGCAGCTTCTCTTCGAGGCGCCGCAAGACGGCGTTTACCGCGCCAGGATTACCGATTCCCAGGGACAAAGCGGCGACGACTTCTTTGGCAGGCTCGTGTTGCAAGCGGCCAAACCCGATTTCCGGCTGAAGGCGCAGCGGACCGGCAACTGGGTCGAAGGCAGTGCCGCCTTGATGCAGGTAACGGTCGAACGCCTTGATGGTTTTCAAGGACCGATCGAATTGCAATGGCGCGAAAAATCGGGCTGGAATCTACCCGCGGGCCGGCTCGGCGAAGACGATGACGAAACCATCCTGCCAATCGGTCCGGCCACGGGCGCCGGTCCCAACGGTACGGCACTTCAGGAGCCGCTGGAATGGACACTGATAGGTACCGCACACCTTGGCAAGATGCAGCTTGCGCAAAGGGTTCCTGTCAGTTCGGGTAAACCGACGAAAGGCTACGGCCTCACGGTTCGCGCAATGCGCCCCGAGATTCAGGTAAAGCAGGGCGGAACATCGAAATGCCGCTTTGAAATCGCCCGCCCTGCCGACTTCAAGGGCCGCATCCCCACCGAATTCAAAGGCCTCCCTTTTGGCTGCAAGGTTCTCGATATTGGTCTCAACGGCATCCTGATGATTCCTGGCGAAACGAAGCGAACTGTGGAAGTCGCTTGTGAGGACTGGGTCAAACCCGGTCGCATCCCCTTTGTCATTACCGCAAGGCAGGAAGGGAAAGACGAGGTCGCTACGCTGCCGTTGATTCTGGAAATTATTCCGGGACGATGACCAAGGGGAGCACCTGATTTCTTAGAAACAACGAAACTTAGCCTGTTGTCGACCTCAGTGTCACTATCGATGGGTAACGAATGTCGAATACCCCAAGTGTCCCTCCGGTTGGTCTTGCTGCGTCGATCATCACTCTGACGGAGGCAGGACGTTTCCGTCATTCCACGACCACATCTTCGGGAGAAGTTGCTGGTCGATCGAGTAGGACAGGGTCCGCACGCTCCCGTCGGCGTAGAGGCTCGGCATCCCGGTCGGGTGGGGAGATCCGAAGAAACCGTCGACCGTAAAGTAGCCGGGATTGTCGGGCCAAACCGACGGCGGCATGAATACGACATTCCCCTCCGAGTCGCGAGTGACGGCGAAAGGGGACCGCAGGTGATCGGCCAGTTCATAAGACCATGACCCGTCGTGCCCACGAAACCCCGCTGCCGAATACCATGATGGCGGCAAGGCCTTGTGCGAGAGCATAAGAGTCGAAGATGCCCCGTCCGCGCTCGACACCTGCCCAAGTGAACATCCACCGAACAGGTTGACCATAGCACCAGTCTTGGGGTTCGTGAGCTTCCAGATCGGCCCGCCGAGGACGCTCCGCCAGCCCGTGTCGGTCTGCCAAACCGGCTTCCAGCCAGGGTGAAGTGCAGCCGCGTAATCGGTCTTCGGGCCCGCGCTCGTCGACCGCCGTGACGGGCAGAACAAGAGGGAAATCGGTTTCGGGTCGATCCGGGATTGGTTTCCCTGTTCCATGTAGGGCAGCAGTTGGGTGAACAGTGTCGGATTCTGGTCCGTGTCGCCGCTGTCCGACTGCGGGAACCGCTGGCACGCGTCGTGGAAATTGTGGATCGCCAGTCCAATCTGCTTGAGGTTGTTGCTGCACATCATGCGAGATGCGGCCTCGCGCACCTTCTGGACGGCGGGCAGCAAGAGGCCGATCAGGATGGCGATGATCGCGATGACGACGATCAGCTCGATCAACGTGAATCCGGCTCGCTTTCGGGTACTCATTTCGACTTCTCCTTTTTGGGCGGTGGGCCGAAGGTGATCGACCCGCCGCCAGGCATCTTCCTTTCCACCGTGCCGCCCTTCTTGATCGTTTCCAGCTCGGCGGTGCTCAGCGTGGCCGGCACGCCGTCATCGGGCAAGGGATCGACTCTCGCTCCTTTGTTGGGAACAGCGGGTACATTCCCCGGCGGGGCCGTCGGTGTCCGCGTGGCGTACCAGCCCCCCATCCCGAAGGCAATGATGAGTACCAGTGCAGCGCCCCACAGCAACGTTCGCCGGCTGGGCATCCAAGACTCGCTCATAAAAACTCCCGAATTAGGAAGGCCTCACTTCTTCTTCCGAGGCGGTAACGGCGGAAAGACACGGAAAATGACGGCCTCGGTGAAGCCATCGGGCGGGTCGATGGCAAAAGTGGCCGTGTCGGTCGTCGGGTCCCAGTCGAACGCCGAAAAGACCCGCGTCATCGGTTGGCCCTGGCTCACCGCTTGCACCGACACCTTCACTGGCAGGCCGGACTGCCGGCCGATCCAGACGTTCCATTCCCCGTCCAAATGGAACGCCTTGCCGGATTTGATGACCCACTTGTCGGCGAGGACGCCCTCAACGGTCTCGGTCCCGCCCGTTTCGGCCCTTTGCCCACGGAGGGCGAGCAGTTGCTCGCGGACGTTCAGGCCGACGACCTCGACCGGGGCGATGTACCCCTCACTCAGGTCCACCGTCTGGTACTTTGCCGCCTTCGGCTGTGTGATGAGTGCCGCCTTCGCGTCGAGGTCGAACACCCACGAGGAGTCCGGAAGGCCCCAATCGTCGATACGGCACCGGTTGCCCCTGACCGTGACCACGCTCGTCGGTTGAACCCGCCCCGCAAAGGTCATCGTGACCTGAAACCGGACGGCCTCGGTTTTCTCGACTTCTTCCAGGGACCGTTCCCAAGCCGCAGCCTGATTCACTCCGGGGCCGACCAGCGCAAACCCAGCAATAAGGACGGCGGCAGCAAACGAGCCAAACCCCAGGCAGGCCAAAGCTCGCCGGCGCCATCGGTTCGGCTCGACCGACGCGGTGCGATGCCCCTGAATGGACATCTCCGTGGCCGCGATCAGATCCGCCGACGGGCCCGCGGGAATCGTGCGTGCCTGGAACGCCGCAATGGCCGCATCCAAATCCTCAAATTCGCTGGGCTGTTTGCTGTCTTGGCTCATGGCTTCTCGCTTTGCGAATGGTCCACCACTAGCTGTTCCTTGAGCGCCACCCGCGCCCGATGGAGAAGCATGCCGACATGGGTCGCGGTGAGTTTCATCCCGTCGGCGACTTCCAAGTTCGAGCGGCCCTCGAGGCAGATCAGGCAGAAGACCTCTGCCTGCCGCGGATCGATGAGCGCCAGTGCTTTTTCCAGGCGGTCGGCGAGTTCGCTCGCGGTTGCCTGTTCTGCCGGGTCGTCGGCCACACCGGACGGCTTCTCGACCAATGCCGTGTATCGATCCCGCTCGCGGTATCGGACACGGAGCATTTCCAATGCCCGCGCGGTGCAAAACCGCGTGAGGATCGCGGGCCAGTTTTGAACCGTTTCGCCGGAGGCGAACTTGAACGCGGCCAGAAACGTGAGCTGAAAGCAATCCGCCGCATCCGCGTCGCGGTTCAATAGCCGATACGCCGTGCGCCAGACGAGCGGGCCGTGCTCCCGAACGATTTCCGGCCAGTCTGTCATCGTCTGCCTTTCTCACCTGCCTCTATTCCTGTAGTCGATGGCGACCGTGGCGAGATAACACAAAAAAATTGCCGGCAATGGCCGAGGCTCACCGATCCGGGTTGGCAGTTGGATGGGATACCCAAGATTGGTACCAAGTGCATAATGGAATCACGGAAAGAAAAAGAGGAGATTCTAGAATGGTACTAAGCGAGCAGTAAATTGAAAAATCGAGCGGACTTGAGAAAAATGAAGGCCTCATGGCACCCTAGCGTTTTCACACGATCCCTGGGCAGTTGGCCCTCGGATGCACCGACGAATTCAGGCCGCACTGCTGCGGATTCGGCAAGCCCTCACTAAGTGACCTTTTGGATCGCTCGACCGTCCAGTGGATCTGTCAGCAAGTGGGGCACAGTTGGCGAGCCGGGGTCCTATGTCCCTATGCTACGACGCGGCTTGCACTCGGTGTTTCGAGTTCACCAGCGCCAGATCGTCGACTTTGAACCAAATCGAGCGCATGTTCGATGAAGATGGATGTCTTGAAATGCAAACACGTCGAAGGCGTTCTCAAGGAGCTGACGGCGTACGCGATGGTCTACAACATGGTCCGTATGGTGATGGCGGAAGCGGCACGGCGCCAGGAAGTGGCCGCGAACCGGATCAGTTTCGTCGACGCGCTGCGTTGGTTGCTCGACTCGAAGGCAGGAGACGAGTTAATTCCACTGAAAGTGAACCCCGATCGTTCCGGTCGAGTGGAGCCGCGTGTCCGCAAGCGCAGGCCGAAGGAATTTCCAGTGATGAAAAAGCCTCGCTCTGAATGGCGCAAGCAATTGATGGGAAATACGTTTACGGGTTAGCTTAGTGCCATTCGGGACATTCTACTTTAACCCCCTGTGCCAACATGACGTGAGACCAAATCGTGGTCTAAAGTAGTGAAGGGCACAGGCAGAAAGCGAGCTGGAAGTGGAACCGATTAAACGGGTTATAGGGCTTGGGGATAGCGAGGTTAAAGAGAAGGCCATTCGTCGACGGTTCGACAAGGAATACAAGCTTCTGATTCTTGAAGAGGTGGATCGTGCGGTAGGAACCCGAAAGGTGGTCGAGATATTAAGACGAGAAGGGATCTATCGTTCCCAACTGGACGACTGGCGCCGCAAGCGTGCTCAAGGGGCATTCGGATCGGACAAGATACCTGCCAAGGGATCAAAAAAGGTTGGCCCAGCGAAAGAGATGGAAAAACTTCGGCGCCAGGTAGCAGGTCTTGAGAAAGAGCTGCTTCATGCACGGACAATTATTGGGATTCAAAAAAAAGTGGCGAGTTTAATGGGGAGACCTTTCAAGAGCGACGGAACTCCCGAAACCAAGTAATCGTAGAGGTCCGGGAAAATCGCGGATTGATTTGTCTTCGCAAAGCCTGCCGTGACCTCGGCGTTTCTCGTGCCAGCTATTACCGGTACGGCCGATCTGCCGAGCCTTTCTGCGGACCCCGGCTGCCCAAACATGTTCCCCGGGCCTTGACCGCACCGGAGCGGGAAGAGGTCCGGGCCACTCTTTACAGCGGGCGATTCGCAGACAGTTCGGTGCGGGAAGTTCACGCCACGTTACTCGACGAAGGAAAGCACCTGTCATCGGTGCGGACCATGTATCGGATTCTTGCCAAGGACGATGCAAACCGCGAGAGGAGGGACCAGCTTCGGCACCCCAGCTATGGTAAGCCGGAATTGCTGGCCACCGGGATCCATCAGGTCTGGTCCTGGGATATCACGATGATTCGTGGCCCAGTGAAAGGGCAGCACTATCGTCTGTATGTCCTTTTGGACATCTTCAGCCGCTATGTGGTCGGTTGGACGTTGGCGGGAAAAGAATCGGGTACCATCGCCCGAATGTTGATTGCCGAGACGGCAAAAAGGGAGGGGGTTCCAGAAGGCCAGCTAACGATTCACAGTGATCGGGGAGCACCAATGGTGTCCCGTGAAGTCAGCCAGATGCTGGCAGACCTGGGAGTGACCAGGTCTCAAAGCAGACCTCAGGTTTCCAATGACAACCCGCATTCGGAAAGCCAGTTCAAGACCCTGAAATATCACTCAACCTTCCCCGATCGCTTCGAGAGCTTTGACGCGGCGCGTACCTTCCTTCGAGGATTCTTCGAGTGGTACAACCAACATCACCATCATGAAGGGCTCCAGATGCTGACCCCGGGAGTGGTTCATTCTGGACGGGCCGATGAGGTCTTAGCTGAACGACGCGAGACGATGCATCGAGCTCATGCGCGCCATCTCGAGCGCTTTGTGAAGGGGATCCCTGCCTTCAAAGCGTTTCCAAAAGAGGTCTGCATCAACAAGCCAACTTTCGATTCAAAGCACCCCTGCAAGTCGGCAAAGAAAACCCTGCCGCAAAACCAACCGCTCGGCCAAACACCGTGCAACCAAAAGCATGAATTGGCACCAAAGGGAGCCTCACGGGAAGCTGGGCTCCCTTTGGTGCCAGTTCATGCGACCCTCGCATAAAAGAACAGCCCAGGCATGGACCAGGTCTTGATCAATCGACGCAGTGAACGCCTTCTGTACAAATCAGGAAAATTGGTCTCAAAGATGTTGACACATTCCGTAATGCCACCGGTGGCCGTTTTAGACTCAGAAAAGTAGAACGTCCCCTTTTCTCCCCCTGGTTGGTTGCCCTGGCTCGGGCACATAAGCAATATACACCGTTCCCAAGCGATTGCCTCGCCGGTCGAACACCGTTACCGTTCCGGTCGCTGCCACTTCAAACAACCAGCCAAGCTTGATCCGCATTCCAAGGGTTACGCCGTCCCGGCCCACTGCGATTACGGGTTTGTGGCCGCCGCTTGATCGATCTGCCTGTATCAGCAATTGCTCCAACCGGTCCACCTGGGCTTGGTGGCGTTCCTCCGCCATCGCCTCGGAGACCGCCCCCGCTAACTGCCTTAGCTTTTTCACTCCGAAATGAATCCCAAAATCCCTGGCAAGACGATCCATGGTTCGGCTTTGCGTCATGCCCCCCCTCGCCAAGCAATCGTGCTACCTCTTCCGCCAAACCGGGCGTTGCACCGTGGATTAGCCCAAGAACCTTGGCAAGGGGAAATATGGAAAGATCATGCCCCTTGATCGTGGACCGATAACCGAACCGCCATATCGATATTTTCCCATATCGGGTCCAAACATCTTGCCGGTTTTTTTTCTTGATAAGCGTGTACGAAGCCGATTCAAAAACCACATGCTTCGGAAGAACCGACGTATCGTCTCCTTCAAGGCGATTGAATACCCATTGAACGAGCCCGCGAAGAAACTCTCGACCCGCTTTCTCCAATTCCCTTTCAAAAGCATAAACAGACGACGGCGAACCTGGCTTTCCCAAAAATGTTTGAACTACCCGGGCCAAATCCATAATGCTGGCCTCGATGAGAGACCGCCACTCGGCACTCTTGAAAAGACCCTCGAAACAATTCTTCGAAACTTCCACCGACCCAGCCGTTGCCGATCCCGAAAGCAAATGCATAGAGTACGACATGAGGCGTCCTTTCCTTCATGGGTTTCTTTTTGCTAATGCTTTTGAAGGGAAGGCGCCTCTTTCTTCAAACCCTTTTCAAAGACTCAACCTCTTTCTTCCGATCCTCCTGAGTCAATCGCTCGACGCTTCGGCTCCGTAGGGAGACTGCACCCCCATGCAATTAGCGTTTTGTCTCCGGACCGCATTATGGGTACGCCGATCTCTTTGCCCTCAGTTTGGCGGTCTTCAAGACCGGGGCAACACGGCCCAGCAGTCTGCAAGCCGACATTTCTTTACCGCAGACAGAGGGGAGAACGACCTAGAATCGCCAGTTCCCCGATGAAGTGGAATCGATACCCTTTCCCTTCTATTGTTGAATCAAAAGGCCCAAACAACTCAGTTGATCAGTGAAGTGCCCTGACGGTTCACTTGAGCAACTGCGGCATAATCTCCAAATCTAGGATACTTCTCCCAGTTGCCAGAAACGTCCGCCTGAATCTTCTTTTCGGATTTGGAAGCAGACAGGAAATCTTCATTTTCAATCGTGACAACGCCGTCTTCCTTAAAGTAATAGCTCGTACCTCCTGTCACTCTATCACTTTGACCATCAAAAACGCGATGAGTAGCCATTGTGAGAAACATCCTACCGGGGCTCGTCTCATCGAATGAGTAACTGAGATATTCACGCAATTGATTATCAAGAAACCCAACACCAACGTAATCATTGTTAATTTCGATGAAGCACTCGGGGCTTCTTAAATCGCCTAGAATAACGGTATATAATTGCCGCTTTTCATGTGCTTTTCTTGCTTTGTCTTCGTCCATTAAAACTGTGGGCTTCTTCTTGTAACGAAACCATCTTTCACAATAGGTTACACTCATGGATTGTACAGCTTTCCTTTACTATCTCTGATGATAATGCTCAATTTATTAGCAATGTCAATGATGGCTTTGGGAATCGGATTAATTTGCTTCGGAATTTCAAGAATCATTTGCCCACGGAGTTTCTGACCTACCAAATTACCACTGGTTGGAACATTAGCGATCTTCATACCAGGAGGGTAATGCAAAGCAAACTCTTTGAGATACCCAATGCCGGTGGCCTCAGTGATTTCAGAAAATTGGGTGAATTTGCGGGAAATGATCTCTCCGGCCTTGGGGTCGTAGGAATCAACCCGATAATACCCACCTTTAGGATTTTCTATGTAGATTTCATTGTAAGGATAGCGATTGGCCTGCGCTTTGTTAAATTCGTTGCCTTTGTCCATTCTACGCAGCCAATCCGGTCTCTCGCCCGGCCTTGGCAGCTTTCCTTCGGCCTTTACTACGGAGGTGCCAGCATTGTCAAAACTGAAAAGGCCTCCCGTTTTAGCGAGAGTTTTGACTTCCGATCCGGAAACTAGGGGGAGGAGCCCAAATAGCCCCAAATATACGACAGGATTGGTTGGGTCCGTGACAATGTCTCTCGCAATCGTAAACCAATCGTAGGGCTCAAAAATCATTGCGAGCGCTGTGTCGCCAACCAGAAAAGCAACTTCAACTGGATTTTCTTCTATATAATAATATAGCGCCATTATCTCCGACATCGGGTCTTTTCGAGGTGGATGCGGGCCCGGGACGTACTCAAAACCTAGAGCTTCACATATTGCTTTTTCTTTCGCTTCATATTTTTTTTCTAATTTCAACATTAATTTATCTAATTCTATTTTCTTGTATTGCTCCAAGGTTACAATTCTGTAGCCTTCGATATTGCTGCCAGCTATCCTCTGGTTTTCCTTTAACTCTTTCTCAAGTATTTGACGGTAGGTATCATTTAAAAACATTTCGTCAGTGTATTCAGGGAGAATTGGATCATCGCCATAATCACCGCCGCCTCCTGTAGCATCAGTATCTCGGCTGAAATCCGGTGGGTTTGGAGTTAGAGGGCCGCTTGCAATCTGATCGTCTTCGGCAGTATTTAAATTATTAAGTGAATTCCTTAAATTATCCCACTCTTGCTTGCTATTACCTTTCAGCATATTTAAAGTATTGGCGAAATCAGTTTCCTTGATCTGACTGCTTGGTTTAACACACAAGTTGTTACTGATTGAACGGAGCAAATCGTAGTCAATCTTAACTGGAGAATTCCCTGCGGCGTACCGGACTTGCTACCCTGCAATCCTCCGGGTGTCGGTTGTCCATTCACTATTATGGTGACGGGAACATATCCATTCGTTTGAGGCACTGTCGAAGGTTGGCCCGACGGATTGCTGTCACCACCGCCGCCTAAGGCGGCGCCTGTCCCGGAACCGTTGGCGGTCGTTGTGCTTGTTATGTTTCCGCTTTGGGTAAATGAGCCGCTCGGGGGAGGTGTTCCCGCCGCAGAGTAGCTATAAGTTTGGACCTTATTAAAGGCATTGTTTTTCGTCGTCGTCAACGTGTTTGAATTGCCTGTTATAATGAGTTCACTTCGATTCCAATCATCGTTTCGAATGGATTGATTTGTTTGATTCGTGTAATCATGGGAATCGGTCCAAGAAGTCTTCTCTCCTAGGCTGTAAATGTCGATAGAATTATAAATGGTGGTCCCGTTTACGGTTGAACCGGACCGGTTGTCATGAAAACTGGAGGTTTCAACCGAATTATAAGCAGAGTTGCCGTTTGCCCCCGAAAGGCCAAACCCGTAATTGCCGGAACCACTGCTCGTTTTGTTATATGAACTGTTCCTGTCCTTTGTAAATTGCAAGCTGTTGGTTCCGCCCCAACTCACATCGTGGTAGGAACTCGACCCTCCCATCGAGAGCGTTGAGATCTGCGTTTGCCAGTAACCGGTCAGGGGATTGAGAACGCTGTTGTAGGACTGGCCTTGGGTGAATGTCCAGGATGAAGAACCCTGGTGGTCGGTACGAAAAACATGGCTCGATTCTGCCCAAGTGGAGTTGGTCCAGGAATACCCCTTGGTGTCTGTGTCATCGACTAAATCTTGAGACTGGTAATGGTATTTCCAATCGCCCGACCAACCCTCATTCCCAATCCCTGATCCAATCCCGTCGATCGCCAAATTGTGAGACTCATGATTGGCGACCATCGTGGTCCTACCGCCGGAGATCTTGTCTGCGTTGTAGTCAAAATGAATCGCATCGGACCCGGTTAAGGCCATTTTGTCCTGGCCAATCGTCTTGTATTCCGTGTGACCGTTCTGATTCAACACCTGAATGTGATCGGTGTTCCAGGAGGTCGTACCGCTGACCATCACCGTACTGGAACTATCTCCTTGCGGTTGATCTGCTGCATATGTCAAATTCCAGGCTGAATCACCCACTGTGGTGAGGGCGTCTTCTCCGTGGTCGTTCACTGCAAGGGTGCCGATCTGACCGGGAAGGTATTCGTTGGTTCCGCCACCGGTGCTTGAACTCGAACCAGACGCGCTATAGCTGGGATCCATGATTCTCTGAGTTCCCACCCAAGAAGAAAGATCATGAAAATTGAGGATGGAACGGAAGTTCCCAGTGCTTGTACCAGAAGCCTTTCCATCGCTCGCAAAAACCAAATCCAGAGTGGAGCTGCGATTCTCCGCAGCATCTCCGGTGGTGTTTTTTGTCCAAGTTGGTTGGTCTTTGGATTGGTACCTTTCCCAGGAATTTAACTGCGGGGTATTTGTGGTACCGGACTGATATGTGTGGCTTGTGCCACCTACTTGTTTCCCAATGGAATCGAAAAGTCCATCGATTTTGGTATCTTCGTGGAATGAACCTTGAGAGTTCGTCGAGGAGCCGGCATCATACAGGACTCCTTCCTGCGTCAATTCGTAATGGTAGCTCGCCGCCGAAATGGAGGAATTCTCAGTATCCAAAGTACTTGTTTTGTGAATCGTTCCACTATTCGCCAGTAAATTCCAGGTCCCCGACTGGCTGGTTGCAGTTTTTGAATCCAGTTTGTCGTTTTGGGAATACGTACCCGAAGATTGTCCAATTTTCGTTTGGCTTCCGTTGTAGAGATTCATGGCGGTCGATCCTGACGCCAATTGAGTCAAACGCGATGATCCGCTACTGTCGATTTGGAAGGTAAGGGTAGCGACCGTTGGCTGGAATCCGGCGGTGTCAGGGGCCTGACCTGGCGAATTGTTGCCACCTGAATTCCCCGGCTGGTAACCGCCTCCTCCGCTGCCGCTACTACCGCTTCCGGAGTGCGATGCTGACCCGTCAAATTCAAAGTGGTAGGTCGTGGACACCTTGGCCACCATAGGACTTGTATTCACCAATGCTATAGAATAAACTTTCGTAGTTGAACTAGCGCCGTTGTTTTCGATTAAATTACTTGTTCCTTTTTCGTTGATCGAAATCGCAGTAGTCGTACCTGTGAGTTTCGAAGAAACATCCAATGAAGCGATGATTGGTGTGCCATCGCTATCGAATGAGCCATTTAGCGCCGAATTACCAGTAAAAACACGGTTCGATGCCGTCGAAGAGTCGGTGTGATAGCTCAAGGAACCATCGTCAAGTACTGAATCCATCGATGCTGCGTCAGTGGATGAGCCGGTTCCGTTATACGAACTAGTTGCAACTAGTCCTTAACCAAGCATCCCCGGAAGGAAAGAAAGTGGGATAAAACGAAAAAAACTCGAAACTCCCGAGGTTTCGGCGGTATCTGATTAGTTGAACAGAAAACCGTCAACCGACGAAAAAGGAGTTTCGAGTGAAAGATAAGATAGGTCGCCAACTGGCCTGGCGCAAGCGTCGAATTCTGGATCGGTTGGACAAATCGAAGATTGGGGATTGCGCCAGACCGGTCCATACAGCGTCGAACATTCGCTACGAGATCAGTGACCGGAATCGGGGAATCGCGCATGGCGGCATTGGTGCATTCCACTTGTTGGCCAAACGAATCGGCTTAATCGAAGCGGTCGACAACAATCTGCACCTGCTCAAGTTCCACCTTCCCTACCACGAATCGGATCACGTTTTGAATCTGGCGTACAACGCACTGTGCGATGGCACCTGTTTGCAGGATCTGGAACTGCGCCGCCAAGACGAGGCATACCTCGACGCTGTTGGAGCCAGACGAATTCCCGATCCGACGACGGCGGGAGACTTCTGCAGGCGGTTTCGAGCGAAAGATGTCAGGAATCTGATGGAAGCCTTCGATGAAGTTCGGCAAAAGGTTTGGTCGCGTCAACCCAAGGAATTCTTTGACCTGGCCCGGATCGACATGGATGGCACGATGGTGGAGACCGGTGGGGAATGCAAAGCAGGCATGGATATCAACTATGAAGGCAAATGGGGTTACCACCCATTAGTGGTATCCCTGGCTCAAACCGGGGAAATCTTGAGCGTGGTCAATCGGCCGGGCAATCGACCGTCACACGAGGGGGCGGCAGACGAGGTCGACAGAGCGATCCGTGTATGTGTCACGGGCGGGTTCAAAAAAATTATGCTGCGCGGGGATACCGATTTTAGCCAGACGAAACATCTGGACCGTTGGAACACGGATGAGCGAGTAAAGTTCATCTTCGGTCTTGATAGCACGAAGAAACGGATCGTTTTGGCCGAGAATTTGGCGGAGGATGCCTGGGAACCGCTAAATCGACCGGCTCGCTACGAGATCAAGACCAAGGAACGGTCCCGGCCGGTAAAGACCAAAGAGCAAATCGTCAACCAACGCAAGTTCGACAACATCCGGTTACATGGAGAGGACGTCGCGGAAATGCCTTATCGGCCCGTGGCTTGCAAGAAGGCATATCGGTTGATTGTGGTGCGCAAGAATTTGACCCTCTCGATGGGGCAAAAACGCTTGTTCGATGAGTACCGCTACTTTTTTTACCTGACCAACGACAAGGAACGGCCCGCGCAAGAAATGGTATTCGAGGCAAATCAGCGCTGCAACCAGGAAAATCTGCACGCCCAACTAAAACAAGGAGTGTGCGCACTGACGGCGCCGGTGGACACCATGGAAGCCAACTGGGCCTACATGGTCATGACCTCTTTGGCTTGGAACTTGAAGGCCTGGTGGGCCCTCTGGCCCGAACCTCGAAAAGGATCGGACCGGGAAAAGCATCGGATCGAAAAGGAGACGATTCTGCAAATGGAATTCAAAACCTTCATCAACGCCTTCATGAGGCTGCCCTGTCAAATCGTCAACACAGGACGCCAAATTATCTACCGGATGATGAGTTGGAATCCATGGCTGCCTTCATTCTTTCAAAGGCTTAACCAACTGCGATGCTGAAAAATCAGCACGATGCTGGAGTACGGATGCTCCAGTCCGCCGCGGCTTGGTAAAGGTTAACGGACCGGAAAGCGAAGTGAATATGCCGAAACAAAACATGCACAAAAAACACCCTCAAAATGGCAGGGCCGATAAAACTATTTGCCTCCCGAGACCGGGCCCACAACCGCGAAAAACCAATTGCGCTACGCTTGTTTAAGGACTAGTTGGATCGTGTCTGGGGCGATATTCCAGGTTCCAGAAGAAGAGGCATTAGTCTTGATGGTGTCGTTTGAAGCCGTGGCCGCAGAGCCGTGAGAGATACCGACTCGAACACTCGATCCTGATGAATTGGATCCACCGCCGGGATAGGTGCCCGGCTGGGTGGAGCCACCGCCGTTACTTGCGCCACCTGACCCTGTTCCCGTTGGAGGCGCTAGAACCACTGCAGTGAACACGATATTGTCGGTCGAATCGATCTTGAGTGATCCGGAGGATGTCGAAGAAAATCCCCATGTACCCGATGTCGGTACCATCCCCGTGTCGTTCGCCGAGTCCCCGGCATCACCTTCATTGCCACCTGAATTCCCTGATCCCGTCGCTGCCCCATCGAAAACGAGGTGGTAAGAATCGCCCGCTGTTTCCACTAGATCGGCCACATTGACCGTGGTGGTGCCAAAGGTCTCGGTTAAAGTCGATTGGCCCTGGTCTTCGCTAGTGCAGAAAACACCATTCTCGTGAGCGGCATACGCCGTCGTTGTGATTGTCAGGCTGTCGCTGCCATCGAGGGTCGCCAAGACGGGTTTACCTTCGGAATCGAACGAACCGTCGAGGGTCGAATTACCCGAGTAAACCGACTTGTCGCTTATTGCTGTATCGGTGTGATAAACGATCGATCCATCGTCCCAATTAGCGTTCAACGCGACCGAGAGCGTTGAAGTGCCCGTGCCAGAGTAGCTTGAGACATCGCGCACGGTGCCCTTGTCGGCCACCAGATCCCACGAACCGGTCGTGAGCGACGAGGATTGGACCGCGTCGTTGGAACTGGAACAGATTAACCCAGTCGTAACGCCAACCTTGGCGCCCGTTCCGGTGCCAGAGCCTGCCCCGGTGCCGCCTGTACTGCCACCTGGTGAAGAACCTGGGGCCGTGGGGCCAGTGCCCCCACCAGAACCCGAACTACCGCCTGAACCTGAGCCTGAACTTGAACCGCTACCGGTCGAATCGTCGGTAATCGCTGCCGTAAAACTCAAACTAAATGTCGATTGCACCTGCAACGTGCCACTACTTTCATAGCGGAACGCCATGTTTCCCGATGTCAACTTGGTTGTCGTGGAGCCCGAAGTCGATCCTCCGGTACTGCCGCTTCCGCCGCCTGCTGGCTGGTAAGGAGGCGACGTTCCGCCTTGGCTTGAAGTACCCGTCGTCGTGGTCACGACGAGGTGATAGGTCTCGCTCGACTTGTCGACCAGCGGCGTGCTGTTGGAGATTTTCGTGGAGAAGGTGTTGTTGACCTTGCCGACGCCGTCGGCGTCATTGACGGTAATGACCCCGTCCTCCCAGGCCGAGTAAGCGCTGGTCGTGATCGTCGTATCGTCCTGGAAATCGGCGGTCGCCAAGATCGGGTTGCCGTTCGCGTCGAACGATCCATCGATCGTTGAGGATCCTTTTGAAGCGCTTTGATCGGTGCTCGACCAACCGGAGTGATAGGTCAGGGAACCATCGGTGTAAGTCGCATTGGTCGTTACGGCAATCGTTGAGCTGCCCGAACTGGTGGATTCGTCGGTGGCATGCATCGTGCCCGTATCGGTTACTACATTCCAGACGCCGTTCGACTTGCCAGAGAAAACGGTCGAATCGCTCGCCGTGAATGTCGATGAGCCCGAAGCGGTGCCGATCTTGGCGTTTTTGTCATCCAAGAGTTGAGACTGGAAGGTGAAGGTGTCGGAGGTCTGCGTGGCGACGGACCCGCCGCTCTTGCTTTGAAAGGTGATCGAGCCCGAGGCAGGTTTGGCATCGACCGTTAGCGATCCTGGGTGGGCTGTATCGAAAACATAGGAACCGGTGCCGTCGGTTTGATCCCAGGTGCCGCTCGGGGCGGAGGATTTCACCGAAAGCGTGCCGGTGACCTCGGTCGTGCCGTCACTGATCTGGTATTGATCGGTCAGTTCGACCTTGGCTTTGCTCGTGGTGCTTGCCGAGGAGAACGTCATTGTCGTCGTGCCGACCGGGGTGCTCGTGTGAACGCCGGTCAGGTTGGTCGTCTGGTTGCCTGACGAGGTACCGGTTCCGGCAAAATCATAGAGCCAGGTCAGGTTGTCCTGACCGGTGATCGTCGTTTGGTTGGTGTTTCCGCCAGGGCCGGGTGTGGTCAATTCGCCGGTGTCGTTGTCGATCGTTTCGGTCCAGTTGCTGGTTTTTGTGCCCTGGTCGTAGTAGCGGTAGCCATTCTTGGCAGAGTACCCCGAAAGGACCGTGGCGCTGGAACTGGTCGCGACCTTGGTGCCGTCGAACACGGTCGATTTGGTTGTGGAATCGGTTCCCGAGCCGTAGTCCCAGCTTCGTGCGTAGAAGTGAGTCGTTGCGGCGGGTGCGGCATCGGCGACAAATTGGCTATGGCGTGGATCCTGGTCGGGATATGCTGTCGGATTGGGGAAGTTGGCGGTGTTGTCGGTGACGACCCAGTCGTTCAGCCAGGAGGAAGCGCCCGTTTTCACCGACTGCGAGGTGCCGGCCTGGGTCGTTGGCGAGGAACTGGTCCAGGTTGTGGTCGTGGTGAAGTTGTCCTCGATCTCGGCACGCGAAGTGAATTGATAGTGATCTCCTTCCGTGGTGTCATAAGTTCCAAGCGACTTGTATTTGACCGTTTCGGCCCAGGTGACATTGGTCCATTCGGTCGGCTGGTAATTGAACGAGGACCAGTCGTAGCCCGTCGGTCCATCTTCATCTTCAAGACCGAAGAAGGTGTAGCCGTCGGCCCCCGCCGTGATCGTTTTCGTGACCGTGGCACTTTGATTCAGGCTCTGGAAGGTGAACAGGCCGTTGTCTTTGCGCCAGGTTGTGTACTGGATCGTCGCCGTTTCCAACAAGTCGGTGCCGCTCTTGGTGAAACTGCCGACGATCGTGACGTCGAGGTAGAACTCGGCCTGACTCTTGGTGCCCGCATGGGTGTAGTGTCGTTCGAAATTGCCGCTGGTGACGGTGATCGTGGGGCCGGAGCTCGTCGTACCTCCGGAAGGAGGAGTCGTTGTGCCCCCTCCGGAAGGGGGATTTGTCGTACCTCCACCGTAAGGAGGTGTCGTCGTGCCTCCTCCGGAAGGTGGAGAAGTGGTACCACCGCCCGAGGAACCTCCTCCTCCTCCTCCTAAAGGCGTGTAGGTTCCGGAACCCCCAGAGGATCCACCCGACGGTGTCGGATTGACGCTGGGCGGAGGCGTCAAGTTGACCGTCGGAGTGGTGGTCGGCGTCACCGGTGAGCTCATGGGGGAATAGGCCGCGCTTGAACCTGCCGGCAATGACGCGGTGGCAGAAAGGGGTGCCGTGGCGCTCGATGGCGGCGAACCCGTCGTTGGCGCGGTGGGAGTGACCTGGTAAGAACTGGTCGAGGTCGATGGATCGGAGGAGGTCACCGCGGACGGAAGCGAAGAGCCACCTGCGCTTTGATTCAGATTCGATGCGCCGGATGTCGTGCTCGAGGAAGCCAGATTGGATGCAGAAGCAAGGGAACCGGCCGGAGAGGCGGAAGTGGTGGAGCCGGCCGCGGGGTTAATGATCGATGGCGTGCCAAAATCGATCCCCTGCGAAGCTGAAGAAAGATTACCAAGATAGGAAAAAGGGGAATAAAGGATCGAGATCGGCTCGGCGTCGGGAACGAGGCGGTCTTCGAGCTTCTCCAGTTGGAAGGAGGTGTTCGGCTTGGGCTGGATCGATGGGCGTGCAACGCCACGAAACAAGCGAGTCCAGAAATGCGGAGACGACAAGGCACGACGGGTCATGGGCGACCTCTTTCGGGAAAGGAGAAAAAAAGATTGCGCCGAGAACGCCCCTGAATGGATTGGGCCATGGGGACTTCAAAAAATGTAATGAGGGTTGTCACGGATAGCCAAGAAAAATCCGGAAAATTCGTGGGAAGAAATTCTCAAGCGGCGAATATGCATCGGCAAGCATCCGCGGAAAACATCATCGAAACGCTGTAAAAACCGCAGGAATTGCCGCGCAATCAGACTGCTTTATTTCGGATCACTGAACTCCGCAATGATCCCTTCTCGAATGAATCTGACCGCAAAAAGAAGCGATCAGCTGGAGACATGATGCCGTAGTCAGTGAGTTGGCGACAACCACCAAACTCCCGATAGGGCCAGCAAAAAAACAAAAATCGAATTCTTCCTGGATTGCGCGAAAGAAATCGATTCCTTGAGGGTACTCAGTTGGTGGCAAATTAGCAATTCACCCACGATCCGCCGCATCAAAAGCGGCGTGGTACGATATTCCGATGATCAAGACGACCCATCTGGTGCTGCGCGCAGCGGATGCGTGGAAGTCGATTCAATGTTCATACTTCCCTGCGGCGAAATCGTCGTCCATGGATTAGGCACAAAAGTTATCTGCCAAGGCGCGTCGCCACAGATGGTGCCGAATTCCTGGACGCCTTATTCATCGTCGCACGAATTCCCGAAAAATAGAAGCGGTAGGCAAGCTTCTTAGGAGAGGTGACCGTTGCCTGATCCTGGCCGCGACTTGCGACACGCACCAAACCGGTGAAAATAGGAAACGGCCGCCCCCTCGATTCCGAGGGAACGGCCGTTGTTCTGGAGCATAGCGAAATTACAGCTTCGACTTTTCCCGCGGCTTCGCCGCGGAAAACGGATTGATCAGCTTCTTTTCCGGCCCGTGCGCGACGATCGTCGGGTGCATGCACGGATAGCGGTCAATGAGCTGCTTGAGTGCATGCTGATTGACCTTCTTGTAGTTGTTGATCTCTTCGTCAAGTGAGCGGTAGTGCTTCAGGTAGGTCCAGTCGTTGCCGATCGACATCATCCGGTTCATCGGTTTTTCGCTGGCGCGCACCAGACGAGCAAGCGCCTTGTTGCGGGCCTGGTTGAGCTCGTCATCGGAAATTCCCTTGGCGTGCAACTCGGCGAGGATCTCCTTCACCTTGGCCAGGTTCGATTCCGTGTTGCCCGGATTGCAGACAAAAGAGACATAAAATGCGCCCGTTCCGTCGTACTCCTGGTACGAACAATCGGCGCTTTCGGCGTCGGCCGAATCGACCAAGCCCCAGTGCAGGCGGCTGTTGCCCGAATCGCCCACGACCATGGCAAGCAGGTTGGCGGCATAACGCAAGTGATGTGCGGCCGGCGGGCCGGGATTGACGAGCGCAACATACTCCTGCTGCACCGAGTCGCGCGCTTCCACGAGGAATTCGCCCGTGCCCGTCGTCTGGCGAATCTCGGTGCGGCGGGCCACCCCTTCGTTCCAGTCGCGGCAGATATTCTCGACCTGGCCGCGGTAGCTGTTCCAGTCGAAATTGCCTGCGGCGGCGATCGTGATATTCCCGGCGACATAGCGCTTGTGATAGTAGTCGCGCATCTGGTCGGCCGTCATCGCATGGATTGATTCCTTCGAACCAAGCACCGAATGAGCCAGCGGATGCGAACCGAAAAACTTCGTGCGCGCCGTGTCGAATAACTTCCAGGCCGGTTGATCCTCGTACATCTCGATTTCCTCGAGGATCACTTTCTTTTCCATATCGAAATCGGCCGTGCGCAAAGCCGGGCTCAGAATGTCGCCCAAGAGTTCAAGCAAGCGCGGCAGATATTCGGGCAATACCGCTCCGTAATAAGCGGTATTTTCCTCGCTGGTATAGGCATTGCTAGACGCGCCGATCCGGTCGAGCTCGCGGTTGACCTCCAATGAATCGCGCGTCTCCGACCCTTTGAACACCATGTGTTCAAGAAAGTGACTGACGCCCGATTCTTCGGGCTGTTCATCGCGCGAACCGGTGCGGACAAAGATCCCGACGGCAACCGACTGAGAGGCAGGGTTCATTTCCCCGACGATTTGCAAGCCGTTTTCCAGTTCATCTTGCTCGAAATGCATGAAGGAGCTCACTTTTTCAATTTGTTGCTGGGAACTTTTTTCTCTGCCTTTTTCGTGGTCTTGCTTGCGCTTGGCGCCGCGCCTTTGGCCGAACTGCTCTTAACCGTCTTCGTCGCGGTTGTTTTCTTTTCCGCGGGCGGTTTTTCCGAAGCTTTGGCCGGCGACTTCATCGCGGCCTTGCTTGCCGCAGGCGCTGAGGCTTTGGTTGCCGCAGGCGCTGAGGCTTTGGTTGCAGGCGCTGAGGCCTTGCTTGACGCCGGCGCTGAGGCCTTGGCCGTTACCGCCGGGGCTTTCGCCGCGACCTTGGAATCTCCCTTGGCCTTGGCTGGCTCGGCCGCTTCTTTTTTCCCCTTGGCGGCCGGTTCCGCCGCTTTCTCTGCTGCCTTTTCCGCGGGCTTTTTCACCGCGGGTTTGGCGTTGGGGTCGGGGCCAATCGTCACCTGGGTCAATTCGCCCGGGATGCTCTTCGCCAGAAATTCGAGGATCGATTTGGGAGTCAGCGCGGCGACCGCCCCTTCAATCTCTTCCAGCGGCCGGATGCGGCCGAGGTAAAACCAGTCGCTCGCCATCGAACTGGAGCGGGCGGCCGAACTATCCTCTTGCATCAACAGCGATGTCTTGAGGCCGACCTTCACGCGTTCGACTTCTTCCTTGGTGATCCCATCCTTGAGGCGGCGAATCTCTTTTTTCACCGCTTCCATGGTCAGGTGGGCGCGATCGTTGGTCGTCCCCGCATAGCAGAAAATCGCCCCGCGATCGATCAGGGGAACGTAGCTCGCCCAGACGGCATAGCAAAGCCCCTGCTTCTCGCGGACCTCGGTGAACAGGCGCGAACTCATGCCCCCCGACAAAACCTGCACCGCCCCTTGGGCCTGGTAGTAGTCGCCATGAGAAGGCGACACGCTGTTCCAGGCCAGGGCGATCTGAGTTTGCTGGGTGTCCTTGGCCAGGTGAGTCACCGTCGGCCCAGACTTCGTGGGCTTGATCAGGTGTTCCTTGCCCGGAGCCCAATCGCCAAAATACTTTTCCGCCAGATCGCGCACCTTGTCGGCCTCGATCAAGCCGGCGACCGAGAGAATGCTTCCCTTGGCATGGCCGAATTTCTCCCAGTGCGCCTTGAGCGAGGCGTGGGTGATCCCCTTGATCCCTTCTTCGCTGCCGTAGCGATTGTTCGAATAGGGGTGGGGGAAATGATGGCGGCGCAGTTCCACCAGCGCCTGACCGCGCGGGTCGTCATCAAGACCGAGCAGTTCTTGCAAGGCGAGCGCCTTCGCCGCCGAGAGTTCGGCGGAGGGAAGCTTCGGATGCAACACAATGTCTCTCATGAACGAGAGAATCTCGGGGAGCTTATCCGCCAGGCCGGTCGCGCCGATGCGAAGATGATGCGGTCCGACACTGCAGTTCAAATCGATGCCAAGCCGGTCGAGAGCCTGGGCAAAGGCACGGCTATCGAGCTTGCCCGCGCCGCGCTGCAGCATTTCGCAAAGGACGTTGCCAATGCCTTCCTCCCCCTTGGCCTCGTGGATGAAACCGGCGGGGATGAGGAGATTGATCGCCACGGATCGAACATGGCCCATCGGCTGGGCGAGGACGGCCAGCCCGTTGCGAAGGGCTACATGTTCAGCTTTGGGTACCACCTTGACGGCTCTCTTTCTGGGAAATAATCATCGGGTGGATCCGTCGGATCCGCCAGCCGGAGATACGGGATACGCCGGAATGGAAATCGTGTGGGTGTTTTCTCTGGCTTCGCGGGTTTCCCCCGGAAGGGGAACGACTGGCTTCCAAACTTCGCTGACACGGACGAAGCCGAAACGCTGATACAGCGCCAAGGCGGCGGCGTTGTCCGCGGTGACTTCAAGCCCGACCATGCCCAAACCCCATTTTTGCACGGTCGAGAGAGCCCTGGCCAACAGGTAATTGCCAAGGCGCAAGCGGCGGTAGTTGGGAACGATGCCAATATTCTGGATGTTGACCTTGCCGTCGGGGCAACCCATGACCTGGATGCAGCCGACCGGATCGTTGCGATCGCGGATGAGCAAGGTGGCCGAAGGCCAGAAGTAACCGTTCTGCGCGACCACGCGGGCCAGTTCCTGGCAGCCTTCCCAGGTGCGGAAACTGGGTATGATCTGAGCGTCCGGAGAATCGACAAAGGAACGGTAGAGCACCGTCGCGAAATCTTCGCAGTCGCTCCACTTCCAGTTGCTGCATTGAAACCCAGGCGGCAGGGAGGGCCATTTCGTGAGGGCGGCCTTTCGCAAATCCATTTCCATGCGGTAGCGGCACAAGGAGGAGTCAGGCGGGCATGAACCAAATAGCTGGTCCGCATCCATTTCCTGCCACGACAATGGCTGCCGAGATAAATGTGCCATGGGCAAAAAATCTCTTTTGGTCTTTTTTATTTCCTTTCCCATAATGTTCAATCCGCCGCGTGCCGTTCCGAGCCGAAAATCCGCCTCTTGGCAAGGGGCACGCGTCTTGAAAGCCCCCGAGCAGACTTTATCGTGATCTTTTGGGCCCCTTATGGCTTCTCCCTCGCTGAATTCTCGCGATTTTTCCTGGTCCAAACGAGCTCGATGAATGTCCAGCAACTCTCCCATTATGAGCGTCCTCCGTGAAACCCGGGTCTTCCCTCCCCCCGAGGAATTTAGCCGGGCCGCCCATGTCGGCACCGCCGAAGCGCGGCGCAAGCTTTACGATGCGGCCAAGGACGACCTTGAGGGGTTTTGGGCCGAACAGGCAAAAAGTCTTCACTGGTTCAGAACCTGGCACACCACGCTCGAATGGACGCCGCCCCATTGCAAATGGTTCACCGGCGGCCTGATCAATGCCTCGTACAACTGCCTCGACCGGCATTTGACCGGCGGCACCAAAAATAAGGCCGCGCTCATCTGGGAAGGAGAACCGGGAGACACCCGCACCCTTACCTACCAGATGCTGCACCGCGAAGTCTGCCGCTTCGCCAACGACCTCAAACTGATTGGCATCAACAAGGGGGACCGGGTCACCATCTACATGCCCCTCGTGCCCGAGTTGGTGATCGCCATGCTCGCCTGCGCCCGCATCGGCGCGATCCATAACGTCATTTTCGGCGGCTTTAGCTCAGAAGCGGTGGCCGATCGCAACAACGACGCCAAGGCCCGTCTGGTCATCACCGCCGATGGCGGATGGCGCCGGGGCAAGATGGTGCCCCTCAAGGACAATGTCGATGCGGCGATGGAAAAATCGCCCACGGTCGAAAAGGTGATCGTCTTCAAGCGCACCGGCCAACCGGTCAAAATGATTCCCGGCCGCGACATCTGGTGGCACGACCTGACCACAGGCATGGGCAGCGACTGTCCCGCCGAACCCCTCGACAGCGAACATCCGCTGTTCATCCTCTACACCAGCGGCTCGACCGGCAAACCCAAGGGGATTCTCCACACGACCGCGGGTTATATCCTTGGGGCCGCATTCACGCACAAGCTGGTCTTCGATATCAAACCTGACGATGTTTACTGGTGCACCGCCGACGCGGGCTGGATCACCGGGCACACCTACCTCGTCTATGGTCCCTTGACCAACGGTTCGACCATCGTCATGTACGAGGGGGCTCCCAATCATCCGGCCGAAGACCGCTTCTGGGAGATCATCGCCAAGTACGGAGTGACGGTGTTTTACACCGCTCCCACCGCCATCCGCGCCTTCATGAAATGGGGCGACCGCTTTCCCCAAAAGCACAACCTCACCAGCTTGCGGCTGCTTGGCTCGGTCGGCGAACCGATCAATCCCGAAGCCTGGATCTGGTATCACGAAGTGATCGGCGGCGGCCGCTGCCCGATCGTCGATACCTGGTGGCAAACGGAAACCGGCTCGATCATGATCGCCCCGCTGCCCGGCGCGGTGCCGACCAAACCCGGATCGGCCACCCTGCCCTTGCCCGGGATCATCACCGAAATCGTCGACAGGTCGGGCAAACCGGTCAAGGAAAATGAAGGGGGTTTTCTGGTCATCAAGAAGCCCTGGCCCTCGATGCTGCGCACCCTCTGGAACGACGACGCGCGTTACCGCCAGGCCTACTGGGAGCAGATCCCCGGCGCCTTCTTCACCGCCGATGGCGCCCGCCAGGACCAGGATGGCTACCTCTGGATCATGGGCCGCGTCGATGACGTGCTCAATGTGTCGGGCCACCGCCTGAGCACGATGGAAGTCGAGTCGGCGCTGGTGCAGCACCCTTCCGTCGCCGAAGCCGCGGTCGTCGGCCGACCCGATGAAATCAAGGGGGAGGGAATCGCCTGCTTCGTCACGCTCAAGGCCGGCAAAGCGCCAAGCGATGCGCTCAAGGCGGAGCTACGCGACTTCGTTTCCAAGGCGATCGGAGCGCTGGCGCGCCCCGATGAAATTCGTTTCACCGATGGCCTTCCCAAAACTCGCAGCGGCAAGATCATGCGCCGGCTGTTGCGCGATATCGCCGGGGGCAAAGCAACCACGGGCGATACCACGACGCTCGAAGACCTGAGCGTGCTCGCCAGTTTGCGCGCCGACGAGGAGTGATTTCCAGGGCAGCCGAGGCTGCCAAAGCGGTTTCAGCGGGTTGGAAAAACGACAAAAGGCAGCGTCAACCGAGTTCCTTGCGAGCTCGGTTGGCCTCAACAATGATCTCGTGCAGGGCCTGACAATCGCCCGCATCGATCTTCCGGCGCCATTCGGTCAATTCGTTCTGAAATCGATCGAGCGCTACCAGCAGCATGGCACGGTTGGAATGAAAAATGGGTCCCCAGATTTCTGGAGACCCGCCCGCGATGCGCGTGGTGTCTTTAAAACCGGTAGCCGCAAACGGGCGCCAGGCTGCCGGCAATGACTTTGCCAGAGCGAAGGCAACCAAGTGGGGCAGATGACTCGTCTCTGCCAGGATCCGGTCATGCTCCACCGAATCGATCGATTCGGTGCGCGCGCCCAATCTTTCCCAAAGTTCGCGCAATAGGGCCATCTGGGCCGCGCTGGCGCTGACCTGGGTCAACAAGACCAGCTTGCCCACGAACAAAATGTCAGAGCATTGCTCCGGTCCGGTTTTTTCCGAACCGGCCAGGGGATGCGAGCCGGCATGAGCCACGCCCGCCGGTAGTTTCTCTTTCAAGGCGGCATCGATCTGGGTGCGGGCGCTGCCAAGGTCGGTGAGAATCGCGCCGGCGGATGCGTGCCGCGCGGCCTCCAGGAGCGACCCAACGATGTGATTGACCGGTGCGGCGCAGGCGACGATGTCGGCCCCTTGCACCGTCTCGGCAACCGACGAATAACCACGGCGGACAATCCCGGCCGATAAGGCCCAGGAACAGCGAGCCGAGACCGGATCGTAGGCGCGCACCGGGCCGAGGCCAAAGCGCTTCCACGCCGCGGCCAGGGAGGCGCCCATAAAGCCGAGCCCCAGGATCGCGAGTTCCTGGGGCTTGTGTTGAAAGGGGGTCATAAGCGAAAAGTGAGAGAGCCTTCTTGCGAATTCTACCTAATTGAGATCTTCGATGAGATCCTAATTATGGTTTCGGCCGATTGCCTTGAACCGTGTCGGCCATCTCCTGGCGGATGCGCGCGCGCAACGCGGCGTCAACGACACTGCCATGATCTCTCCCTTCGATCATTTCGACCGTCGCGGTTGGGTCAAGTTCGGCCAGGGCCTTTTTCATGAGCACCGCCGCGCCATCGAGCAGGAAGGTGTCGAGCGTGCCGCAGTACATGTTGATGCGGCCCTTGAGATCGGCGCCTTTCTTCGGCCATTCGCGCTTGATCTTCGCGACAATGTCGTAAGCGAGCCACGACTGGAACACCACGGGATCAATGGCGCCGTCGTCGTTCCAGAGCGGGATCGGGAAGCCGTCCGGTCCCTTGGGTCCAAAGACCGCCTGGAAGGTTTGGAGCTGACCGCCGCGCTTCATTGGCAGCTCCATTTTCCAAAAGAGTTCGTAAGGCACATTGGCAAAGCCTCCTCGGCCCAGCGGGCGTGCGGCTCCTTTCGCGTCGCGGAAAATGTTGTTGCCGGGGGCGTAAAGGTCGACCAACTGAAAATCATGAAAGTCGGTCGGATCGGGCGCGGTTGACCAGGTGCCGCCAAAGATTGCGGGATAGGAAGTCATCAGCCACATGCTGCTCCAACCGCCGGAAGAGTGGCCAGTGAGCAAGCGCCTGTGCTTTTGACCGCCACAGCGGAAGCGTGTTTCGATGGCAGGAATCAACTCTTCGACGAGCGCATCGCCTACCGGGCCGTTGTTGGCGGAATTGGCAAACGAGTGGTGCCCCAGCCGGCAATTGGGATCGAGCATGACGCAGACAAAGTCGACGCCACCGAAATTGGTGCCGTTTTTGCCCAGAAATTTGCGCGCGCCATTGTGGTCGCCGCCAAAACCGGGGATTTCAAAGAGTACGGGGTAAGCCTCGGCTCGCTTCGGGTCAAACGTTTCCGGCACGACCACGGCCGCTTGAAGATACTGGTCTTTTTTGTGGAAATCGCTGAGCAGGGTGCTGCGAATGCGTACCAGTTTCATCCGTTCCGATTCGGAGAACTCCGGCTGTTTGTAGACCTTGTCGAGCCTCACCTTGGCCACAAAACCTTTGGAGGCGTCCCACTCTTCGGCGGGGCCCCGGCCCCAAACATTTCCTTCGCTGGCGGCGAAGCTGATGCCGCCGAGGTCTCGATCCATGACCGCAAAGAGCGCTCGCTTGCCGCCCTTGGGCAAACTGCCAAGTTCGGAAGGATAGCCCTTGGCGGTGGGACCAATTTTCAATGGCTCCCCCGCTTTCCAGTTTTTGACTTCCACATAGTGATGCGGGCTGGGCGATCCCCAATTGGGCATGCGCGGAAGGCCTGTCGTGCCGGGGTTCATCCACAACAAGTGCACTCGCCCGCTAAAAGGTCCGGCAAACGCCTCGGGAGCGTAGGTCAGTTCCACTTCGATCGCACCGGGACCCGAAGCCTGTGGGACCGGTTGCCGTGGAGACGCCGGCGCGGCTTCTGCCGCCTTTAAGGATGCGGGAAATGCCATCAAGAAAAAGGCGAACAGGCCTAACGCCCGCGATATCGATGCGATCATACCCTGGTCTCCTGCGATTTCTGCAACATCTGCAGTTCCGCCGAACTCGGTCGAAGATAAAGAGGCTCTGCAATATCCGAATCGTTCCACTCGCCCCGGCCGGCCCGAGCACGCACAAGCGCGGCAAATGCCGGCAGTTGCGGCTCGACAAGGGTCCCGGGGATTCCGCGCGCCGCCAATTCGCTCGAATCGGCGGCGTACAAGACCGCGGCGCGCTTCTCGCGCACCGCCTCCCATTGGGGGATGGTCTCGACCGCCAGCGGACGAACCGGCTGCCAAAGACCGTCGTCCTTGCGAGCGAACCCCTGATGGTACACCCAACCCTTGAGGGCGTCGGCCACGACCTCGGCCTTTGGAATGTCGCCCGTCGTTGCGCCCACCCCATTATGGGGCTCGTTCACGTTCGCAGGCGCCAAATCCGACTGCGCCAAGATTTCAAAGGTCGGCACGAGCACAAGATGGCAGTCGGTGGCAAATCGAAAAGCCAGGGCCGAAGCGATGCCGACACGCAAGCCGGTGTAGCTGCCTGGCCCCTGAGACACCGCCACGCAATCGACCTGATTGGCCCGAAGCCCCTGATTTTCGAGCAGGCTTCCGGCCGCGGGGGCCAGATCGCGCGCGTGCCGGCGCCCTTGCTCCAGCCGGATCGAGCCGAGAATTTGCGAATCGTCAATCAGGGCGACCCAACCCGACCGTCCTGATGTCTCGATGAGAAGCGCGAGCACTGAAAAAATCCGCTGAGTGTCGTTCCACTATTTTATATTGATGGAACAGGTTTCATGGGTTGTCCAGGTCGGACGCTCTCTCCCATGAGCCCACTTGGACCTTCGAGGTTGGTCATGGCGGACTGGAAATTGAACACGGATGGCGGCTCTCGGGGCAATCCAGGCAAGGCTGCCTGGGCCTTCGTTTTGCGAGGGCCGGACGGGCAACTTCATGAACATGGCGGCCTTATGGATATGGCCACCAACAACTCCGCCGAATACGAGGGAGTGATCCAGGGACTGGCGTTCGCGCTTGCCGAGGGGATCAAAGATCTCGATGTCTACAGCGACAGCGAATTGATCGTCAAACAGATCAGGGGCGAGTACAAGGTGCGCCATGCCGACCTGGCGCAGTTGCACGGCGAAGTCAAAAAAATCCTCGACGATTTCTCGGGCAAAGTCACCTTCCACCATGTCCCGCGCGAACAGAACAAGGAAGCCGACAAGATCTGCAACCTGGTGATGGATGGAAAGTTCCGGCCGGCCCTTTCCTCATCAAAAGTTTCGCCCAAGCCCTCGCCCTTCGCGGCGCCTTCGCCCACTCCGTTGAGTCCGCTGGAAAAGCTGGCCAGCGCGGTGGGGCTGACGCAACCGGCGCGCCCTTCTGCCGCGGTGCGCCCTCCCGTTGAGGCCCCTCCCGAAGAAACGCTTGCGGCCGTACGGGCGATTTTCAAGAAATTCGGCGCGACGATCAGTGAAGACCAGGCCGAAGAAGCGATCTTCATGATGAAGAAAGTGCTTGGCTACTAAACGGGAGAAAGCAGAACCAAGGCCAAAGCGCCCCTACTTCAGCGCTTCCGGCAAGCGAAAAAAACCATGGATCCTCACGACCGCCCCTTTCGGTTCCATCCTTTGCGCCTTGGGTCCCTTGCGCCTTTGCGTTGAGCTCCTCATCCTCACTGCCGTCCGCGCCTAGCGCGCCTTGAAGAGCGAAAAAACCACGTTGGCCACGTCGGAAAGCCAGAGAATGGCGATCACACCGAACATGAGCCCGAGGGTCCAAATCCAGACCCCAAGCTTGGGCGGTTCGTCGTTCGAGTCTTTGCCTGAACTCATGGCCCGAAGATCCTCCGCTTAATGTCGTTGAAAAACACAAAAGCAATCAGAAGCAACAATAACCCGAAACCGGTGCCCGTGACCACATCGATCAGGGTGCGCGGCGCGGGCCGGCCGCGCGCGCCTTCGTAGGCCAAGAACACCATGTGCCCGCCGTCAAGCGGAGGCAGGGGAAGGAAATTGACCACGGCAAGATTGATGCTGATCAAACCGATCCACTGCAAAAGCATGATCAGGTCGTCGGCCGCATTGAACGTTTGCGCCGCGATTTCGATCGGCCCGCCCAGGTTCTCCATGGAAAGATCCCCCCGGATCATTCCACCCAGGTTGCGGTAGATCAAAATGATCGAGCCGATCGTTTCTCTCCAGCCCATTTGCAACGACTCAAGCAGGGTTTCGGCCTTCACCAGGCGCGATTCGGTGGGCAAGAGCAAGCCCCGATCGGCCATGAAACGCCCCAAGTCCGGCTGAAGTTCAAGAATCAGCGGACCGCTCGCCTTTTCCTCGGCGGCATCGCGCAGATAGCCCTCGCCGCGCCGCACGCGAATGCCGATCTCTTTTTCCTTGGAGGCATCCAGATCCTGGGAGAGATAGGCCCATTGATCAAAATCGAGCCGGCCATCCTCGCGCTTCGTGCTGAGTTTCAGCCAGACATAGTCTTTCTCCCCTTTTTCGTTGACCGACCGGGTCAAACGCACTTCCTCGATCAGATCGCCCGGTTTGAGCCCAATGGCCTCGGCGGGACTGCCGGGAATGACCGACTGGATCGTGCTCTGGATTTGATAGCCCAACCCCAATTGCACGATCGCAATCGGCGAGTAGGTCCGGATCGGCGCTTCTTCCCGCAGTTGCGCCGGATCGACGAAATCGACCGGGGCCAGGGTAACGCGCGACGGTTCTCGAGCGGTCTTGTCCTTGCGCAGGACCGTCAACTCGATCGATTTCCTTCCCTTGGCCAGGGCCAGGTCGGTCAACTGTTCCGGCAGTTGCACCGGATCGGGCTGGGCGAACTCCTTGATGACCTCCCCCTTCTCCCCCAGCACGCGCACCTGGGCGATGATGTCCCCCAGCCGTACGTCGGCGGTGGCCGCGGCCCCGCCCGCTCTAAGCGCCGTCACGGGTCCCATGCGCATGACCAGACCGGTGGAAAGCGGGTGGGCCGTGCCGCAAAGCACGAGGCGGTTCTTTCCCCCCAATGCGGGTTGCAGCTCGAACACCACCGGTTTCGACCTGAGGGCACGCATGCGCCTGCGGTATTCGACAAAATCGGGTTCCTCATTGGGTTCCAGGATTTTCAATTTTTCCAGGACGAACGGATCGTATTCGGCCTGCTCCGGCAGGCTCGTGGCCACCACGGTGTCGCCCGGAAGAATGCCGCCCGGCGGTAGATTCACTTCGCGGGTCTTGCCGTTTTCCCACAGGAACTTCAGATCGATCGTGGTTTCGGGTTCGGCGCTAAAAACCTCGGCAATTTCCGTCCATCCAGCCACACCAGGCTTCGCCTTGACCCAGGGCCCATTCGATTTGCGCCACTCGATGAACTTCTCCCCTTCATGGTGAGGAACGGTGCGGGCAAACTGAGCGACACGCCCCTTGATGAATCCCGCTTCGGCCTTTTCCGATCCCCCGAGTTCTTTCAAGGACCTGGGCGGTGCAAATCCCAGCGAGGCGTCTTTGTCTCCGGGACCCTTGCGCGGCTTGACCTTCAGTTGTTTTTCCGTGCCGCTCGGTTCGACCATTTCGAGGTTTAGCGACCAGGTTCCCGCCGCCAACAGGGTTTCGATCTTGATGTTGCGAAAGCTCGGCTTCTTGATGCCATCAACAGAGACAAAGCGCGTGCCGGCGGGAAGATCGGCCTCCCAAATGGGTGAACCGACATCGGAGTGCCAGACGGTCGCCACCGGTTCCCGGACTCCATGCAGGAAAACGCCCATCAAGCAGGCGATGCCCAGGATGACATTCATGATCACGCCGGCCGACATGATGAGCATGCGCTGAGGCACCGATTTCATTTTGAAGGAGCGAGGCGAATCGTCCCCCTCCTCGGCCTCGCCATTTTCGTTGCCTTCGCCAAGCATCTGCACGAAGCCGCCCAGGGGCAGCGCGCCGATCATGTACTTGGTTTCGCCCAATTGAAACGAACAGCCGGGCAAGGCCGGGCCAAATCCAATGCTGAATACGCGAACTTGAACCCCGCACCACTTCGCCGCCAAAAAGTGCCCCAGTTCATGGACGAAGATCACCAGCCCCAGGGCCAGGCCGACCATCCCGGCCTTGATCAGGCCATTGACACCAAACTTGGAATAGATCAGGACGATCGCCGCGCCCAGAATCACAAAGTAGACCAGGTTGGCCTTGAACCATTCCACCGGTCCCGGCGGCGGCGCCAGCGGATGCTCGGGGGGTTGTGACAAGGGAGGAGGAGAGCCTGCTGACATGGACGAAGTTCCGGCTTGGTGATTCATTCGATCATGACTCATATTACCCTGGCTCATAGGCTTGCTACTTTCGCCCTGCTTGGTCTTTTCCATTTCATGGTTTCGCGCCGTGCCCAGGCATCGAGGCGAGAAAGTTCCTCAAGGCCGGGGGAAGAATCGTGGGTGTGGTGGGCGAGAATTTCCGAGCAGGCCTGGGCGATATCCAGAAAGGCGATGTCCCCTTGCAGGAATCGGCCCACCGCCGCTTCGTTGGCCGCATTGAGCACCGCGCCTGCCGATCCGCCGGCGCGTGCCACTTCAAACCCCAAATTGAGGGCCGGAAAATTGGTACGGTCAGGCGGCTCAAAACGCCACTGAAAGGCACGGCTCCAGTCGAATCGCCGTGTGGGCCCCGAGGGCCTTTCGGGCCAGAGGAGCGCCAGTTGAATGGGCAAGCGCATGTCCGGCGGCGAGGCCTGGGCCATGACCGAGCCATCTTCAAATTCGACCAGCGAATGCACGATCGATTCGGGGTGAATGACCACTTCGAGCCGATCCGCGCCAATATCGAATAACCAGCGCGCCTCGATCAGTTCCAGCGCCTTGTTCATCAGAGTGGCCGAGTCGATGGTGATCTTTGGGCCCATTTTCCAGGTGGGATGCCTGAGGGCTTGTTCAAGCGTGACCTGTTCGAGCTGCAAAGGCGTGTGGCCGCGAAACGGACCGCCGCTGCCTGTCAGTATGAGCCTTTTCACCTGCGCCGGCTGGCCCGATAACAGCGCCTGGAATAAGGCGCTGTGTTCACTGTCCACGGGCATGATGCGCCCGCCGCGCCTCTTCGCCAGGTCCATGACCAGGGACCCAGCCATGACCAGCGTTTCCTTGTTGGCGACGGCGATATCCTTGCCCGCTTCGAGCGCGGCCCAGGTGCCGAGCAAGCCTGCCGCACCGACGATCGCCGCGACCACCACATCGACATCGGCGCCGGCAACCTTGCGTGCGAGTGCTTCCGGTCCCACGACGCATTCCACCCCGGGCGGAAGTTGACTTCGGTCCAGGGTGGCGGCGGCTTCCTTGTCGGTGATGGCAATCCATTCGGGCCGGTGGCAGCGCGCCTGCTCCAGAAGCTCGGCCACGCGCGAATGCGCCGACAGGCCGGTGATTTTGAGCCGCTCGGGAAAGTGCTTCACGACATCCAGCGTGCTTTTACCGATCGAACCGGTCGATCCCAGAAGGGCAACCCTGCGGCAACCGCTCGATTTCTCGCTTTGGGGTTTCCCGTCCAGCACGCGCGGCTCCACGATTCCGAGAGACATGCGCCGGCGCGTTCCTTGCGCGGCGTAACACTTGGACCCTACTCTGGCCGATTCCTGGCCCCGGCCCCATTCCAGCTTTATAGGAGCCGGCCCCCTCGGTGTTGCTTCAGGCTACGGTTTGCCGCTTGGGCGAGGCAAGCAACCGGGTCCATCCTGTATGTGCGGAAAGCGAAGTTGGGACGACAGCCTTTCCGCGAAAAGTAAGAAAAGTAATGCCAAACAAGGGATGAGGAACCGTGCCCGCGAGCAAGCCAGCCAAGGGGCGATCGTACTCTTTGGGCAGGACCCGGCGCAAGGATCGTCGCCGCCCTCTCTTGCTTTGGCCTTTCCATCTGCCATACTGCCAAGGGGGGCTCTCCCACCCAATTCTCGTGGCTAACGGCTCCTTCTTGGATCCCCGTCCCTTCTGGTACCACCACCATGGCCAAGTCTCCCGGTGAATTCACTGACCTTTTGGTTCGGGATGCCGTCCTTAGCAAGGACCAGCTCGACGAAGCCCGGGCAATGCAGGCGCAGACGGGCGCCAAGTTGCACGAGATGCTCGTGAAGCTCGGCTATTGCACCGTCGAACAGGCCATGAAGGCGGTCGCCGAATTCAATAACTTCGAATTTGTCGACCTCACCGAAAAGACGATTCCGCAAACGGTTGTGGAAATGGTTCCCGAGTCGGTCGCCCGGGAAAACCTGGTGTTCCCCCTGTCGATCGAAGGGAACACGCTGCGCATCTCGATGTCCGATCCGACCGATTTCGACACAGTCACCAAGCTGCAGTTCATTCTCAATAAAGACATCAATCCGGTGCTCGCTCCCAAGGAGCAGATCATCGAAGCGATCAACCGGCATTACGGTCAGAGCGAAACCGAATCGGTCGACTCGATGCTGGCCGAATTCACCGACACGGCGATCGACTTCACTGAAACGGAAGGCGCGGCCACCGCAGCTGACAGCGCCAAGGAAAATGACGCACCCATTGTCAAACTGGTCAACCTGATTATTGCTGAAGCTATCGGTATGCGTGCATCCGATATCCACATCGAGCCTTTTGCCGAGCGCATTCGCATTCGCTATCGAGTAGACGGTGTTCTGGTAGAGCGAGATAATCCACCGCGACGCATGCTGCTACCGCTGCTATCACGTATTAAGATCATGGGGTCGATCGATATTGCCGAAAAGCGGCGCTGCCAGGACGGCCGGATCAAAACCACCGTCAACGGCAAGCACTACGACATGCGCGTATCGATTTTGCCCACGGTGCAGGGCCAGTCGTGCGTCATGCGCATCCTCGATCGCTCGAACATTCAGGTCAACATCCGCGACCTGGGTTTTGCGGAAGACGACTATCAGCGCTTCCAGGCGATCATCAAGCGCCCCAACGGCATTTTCCTGGTGACTGGGCCGACCGGTTCGGGCAAGACGACCACGCTTTACGCGGCCTTGTCGGAGCAAAATCGGCCCGACAAGAAGATCATCACCGCCGAGGATCCGGTCGAATATTACCTGCCCGGAATCAATCAATGCGAGGTGAAGCACAAGATCGGCCTCAACTTCGCCCGCATCATCCGCTCGATGTTGCGCCAGGCGCCCAACATCATCCTCGTGGGGGAAATTCGCGATCACGAAACGGCGGAAATCGCGATCCAGGCGTCACTTACGGGACACTTGGTTTTCAGCACCCTCCATACCAACGATGCACCGAGCGCCATCACGCGCCTCGTCGATATCGGCGTGCAACCGTTCCTCGTGGCCTCATCCGTGATTGCGATCATGGCCCAGCGGCTGGTGCGGCTGGTGTGCGCCAAGTGCAAGGTGCCCTATGAACCGCCCCTCAAAGAGATCAAGGCCGCGGGCATTACCGACGAACAACTTCGCGGCGCGACCTTCATGAAAGGCCGCGGCTGCCCCAACTGCAACAACACCGGGTACCGAGGCCGCCGCGGGATTTACGAACTTCTCAAGATGAATGGCGCCCTGCGCGAACTGACCTTTAAGGGCGCGCCCACCCAGGATCTACGCAAGGCCGCTCGCGCCACGGGAATGAGAACCTTGCTGGAAGACGGGGTGAATAAGGCGCTCAAGGGGATCACCACGCTCGACGAAGTGCTGAGCATTTGCCACCATGCCGATCCGATTCCCGAAATTCCGCCCAAGGCCGATGCGAAGGCCGAGGAAGGCAAGGATGCTGGCGCAGCCAAACCGGGTGCTCCCAAGCCGCTCAAACCCGACCCGAACAAAGCGCAGCCCAAGGCGCCCGCCCGCCATTAATTTCGGCACGCGATTGGGCGTTCGCGATTGGGGGCCGTTCGGCAATGCGGAGAGGGCCGCCTCGCGTTGCGTCGTGTCCCCCGTGACCGCGCCCTGAGAGTAAGAAGGTCACCAAAGTCTCGGATGGAATGGCCAATATCAACTCAAAAAGGGGCTTTTGGGGCCGCCCCGTTCCGGTGCCCCTCCTTCCTTCCATTTCCACCAAGAATTTTTCATTAAGGTTGGACAGCAAAGCGCTTGGATCAATAACCTTGCTATCAAGGAATAACCACCCGCCCTGTTGTGGGTGGTGTATTCTTTATGGATCACCGGTTGTCCCACGCTTGCGACTTGGGGATTCGAGTCCGTCCAAACCCTTGCTTTCATCCTAGTTTTGGGGAGTATTCGCCGTGGCCGGATCAACCATTCTCATCGATAAGCTTTTGACGACAGTCATCCAGCTCAAGGCGAACGACTTGCATATTGCCGTGGGCCAGCCCCCCGTCATCCGCCAGTCGGGCCGCATGCGCAAGCTCGACACCAAGAACCTCGACAACGACGACACCACGGCCCTGATGAAGTCGATCACGCCCGATCGCTGCCAGCAGGAGCTTGCGGAAAAGGGCGGCGCCGACTTCGCGATCGAATTCCTCAACGGGGTCCGCTTCCGCGTCGCCGTGTTCAAACAGCGCGGCAACGTCGGCATGGTGATGCGGCGGATTCCGTCGACGTTCCTTTCGTTTGAACAGATCGGCATGCCCGAGGCGATCAAGCGCCTCATCACCCGCCCTCGTGGGCTCTTGCTCGTGACCGGGCCGACCGGATCGGGCAAGACCACCTCGCTGGCCTCAATGCTCAATTTCATCAATCAAAACTACGACAAACATGTGATCACGCTCGAAGATCCGATCGAGTATTATCACAACCATCAAAAATGTACCTTCAATCAGCGTGAAATCGGCGTTGACGTGCCAAGCTTTAAAGAAGGAATTCGCCGCGCGCTGCGTATGGACCCCGACATCATCCTCGTCGGTGAAATGCGTGACCTCGAGACGATCCACGCGGCGATCGAGGCGGCCGAAACGGGCCACATCGTCTTCGGTACGTTGCACACCAACGGCGCCGCCTCGACGATCAACCGGATCATCGACGTGTTTCCGCAGGAACAACAAGACCAGATCCGCACCCAACTCTCGACCGCGCTCATCGGCGTGCTTTCCCAGGCGCTCATGCCGAAGAAGCCCGACGGCATGTGCGCCGCCTACGAGATGATGGTGGTCACGCCGGCCATCGCGAACTTGATTCGCGAAAACAAGACCTACCGCATCGACTCGGCGATTCAGACCGGGCGGCGTGAAGGCATGTTTTTGCTCGACGAAAGCCTGTTCAAACTCTGGCAAAAAGGCCTCACCGCCAAAGAGGAATGCCTGATGCGCGCCTCCAAACCGGCGGAACTGGCCGCCCGCATCGCCCGGGCCGAGGCCGGCATGATGGAGGAAGAAGGAGACGAAGAGGGGGATGAAGAGGCCGAAGAGGAAGAAGACGAGGACGAAGATGAAGATGAGGAAGAAGACACCCGCGGCCGCGGTATGAGGCGTCGTTAATTCATCAGTGCGCGAAAGGGTTTTTGACGATCATGGCAACATCCGAGACTCCGAACTCCGGCGCCCCCCAAATCCCTCAGCGGCCGCAGGTCCCTCAAGGTACTCAAGGGGCTGGCGCGCCCGGCGCGGTGCCCAACCCGGCCGCCCGGCCCGTTCAACCGGGTGCAGCGGCGCCCCGCCCGGCGCAACCCGGCGCGGCAGCCGGAGCTGGTGCGCCCGCGGGCGTGCCCAGACCTGCTCAACCCGGCGCGCCCACGGCCGCTGGCGCGGTCCGACCTGCTCAGCCCGGCGCTCCCGGAGCCGGAGTTCCTCGTGCCGCACAGCCGGGCGCAGCTCAGGGTGCGCCTCGTCCCGCGCAACCGGGAGCAGCCCCTGCCCCGGGCGCTCCTCGACCGGCTCAAGCCGGCGCCACGGCCCCTGCCGGCGCGAAACCCGCCGCGGCACCTGGCGCGGCAGCAGCCAAACCCGCCACACCCGGCGCTGCCCCCGCCAAGCCAGGCGCTCCTGGCGCGACTCCCGCAAAAGCGGGAGCTCCCGCCGGTGCCAAGCCAGCTGGCGCCAAGCCTGCCGCGGCACCCGCTGGCGCCAAGGGCGGCCAACCGCCGGCCAAGAGCGTGGACGATTTCGTCGATACCAAAGGGCCATCGACCGGCGGCCGGCGCAAACTGGGCCAGGTGCTCGTTGACCTCGGTTTTCTCGATGAAGACCAACTCTGGGAAATCCTCGACGAAGCCCGCAACTCCGGCATTCAACTTGGCCAGGTCGCGATCAATCGCGGCGTGCTCAATAGCGACCAGTTGTACCAGGCCCTGGCGGAACAACAGGGAATCAAGCTGGTCAACCTGGCCGAGACCAAGCCAACGGCCGAAGCCCTGACCCTCGTGCCCGAAACGATGGCGGCGGTCTACAAGGTCCTCCCCCTCAATTACAAGGACAAGGTGCTGACGATCGCGATCAGCGATCCGGCGCACATGGGCGCCTCCGACGATTTGCGCAACCTCCTGGGCTTGAACGAAGTCGTCGTTTGGCTCGCCCACCCCGAAGCGATGCAGGAGGTGCTGACCAAGTGCTACGCCGGTAAGGAAGAATCGCTGGTCGACCTGATCAAGCAGCTCGAATCGAACACCGATATCGGCGGTCGCAAGGCGGAATCGTCGATCGATCTGGAATCGATGCTCGAACTCGCCGAGTCGGCCCCCGTGCGCAAGCTGATCAACATGGTGTTCCTCATGGGGATCAAGGACCGCGCGTCCGACATGCATTTCGAGCCGTTCGAAGACGAATACAAGCTACGCATGAAATGCGACGGCGTGCTCTACGAACTGGTGCCGCCTCCGCGCCATCTCGCGACCGCGATTTCCAGCCGTATCAAAATTATGTCCAACCTGGACATCACCGAAAAGCGCCTTCCCCAGGACGGCCGTATCGAATTGACGGTGGGCGGTCAGCGCATCGATATGCGCGTCTCGGTGCTGCCGACCATGTTCGGCGAAAGCATCGTCATCCGGATCCTCGATAAATCCAATGTTAACCTGAGCCTCGACAACACCGGCATGCCGCCGCACCTGGTCGCGCAGTTCCGCGAGGTGATCCAGAAGCCCAACGGCATCGTGCTGGTGACCGGTCCGACCGGTTCGGGCAAAACCACCACGCTTTATTCGGCGCTTTCGGAACTCAATACGATCGAGGAGAAGATCATCACGACCGAAGACCCGGTCGAGTATGAAATCGAAGGTCTGATCCAGTGCCAGATCAACCATGAAATCGGCCTGGACTTCGCGTCGGCTCTGCGCGCCATCCTGCGGCAAGACCCCGACAAGGTCCTGGTTGGAGAGATCCGGGATCTGGAAACGGCGCAAATCGCGGTGCAGGCCGCTTTGACCGGACACATAGTTTTTTCCACCCTCCACACCAACGATGCGCCCTCCACGATCACGCGCATGCGGGATATGGGGCTTGAACCGTTCCTTATTACCGCTTCGGTCGAGGCGATTCTGGCCCAGCGGCTGGTGCGCAAGATCTGCTCCAACTGCCGTGAAGAGTTCCGGCCCTCGCCCGACATGCTGATGGAATTGGAATTACGGCCCGAGCAAGTGGTTAACGAGAAGTTCTACTACGGCCGCGGCTGTGAGAAGTGCAACAACTCCGGTTACAAGGGTCGCATGGCCATCCACGAGCTGATGATGATGAACGATGCGCTGCGCGACCAGGTGTCCGCCGGGGCCAGTACCGATGCCCTGCGTAATTGCGCGATCGAGGTTGGGGGCATGGAAACCCTTAGAGAATGCGGGTTAAGGGCCATTCATCTGGGCCTGACAACCATCGAGGAAGTCGTTCGCGAAACCATCGTCGACGCTTAATTCCCAAATTTTGAGGTAGAATGGAGCACCCCCCATTTGGGGTGTGAAGCCGCCAGGAGGACCAATCCATGCCGACATTCAAATACCAGGCCATGGATAGCACCGGAAAAGAAGTCAAAGACCAGGTCGACGCGGCGAGCGAGGAAGAAGCCCAACAAAAAATCAAGAACATGGGTTACTTCGTGACCCAGCTCACCGAAGTCGCCAACAAGAAGGCCAAGGGGAAGAAGAAGGCGAAGGGGAAGAAGAAGGGCAAGTCCTTCACCATCGGCGGCGTGTCGATGAAGGCGCTTTGCACCTTCACCCGGCAGTTCTCCACCCTGCAAGACGCCGGTCTGCCGGTGTTGCGCTCGCTCAAGATTCTTGAAGGACAGATGAAGGGAGGCATTCTCAAGAACTCCCTCATCGATGTCATCGAGGATGTCGAATCGGGTTCCAGTCTGTCCGAAGCCTTCGGCAAGCACCCCAAATGCTTTGACCGGCTTTATGTGAACATGGTGAAAGCCGGCGAGGCCGGTGGTGCACTGGAAGTGATTCTGCGCCGTCTAGCTGAGTTCAAAGAGAAGAGCCAGCGCTTGAAAGGCCGAATCACGGGCGCCATGGTCTACCCCGTCGTGGTCATCCTCGTCGCGGTGGCGATCCTGTCGTTCATCATGATCTACATCATTCCGAAGTTTGAAAAGATCTTCAAAGACTTCGGTATGAAACTGCCCGATATCACTCAGTTTTTGATGGATACCTCGAAGTGGTTTGCCACTTACTGGTATGTCTTGCCCCTCTTCCCGATGGGGTGGTGGCTTTTCCTCAAACTGGTGCGGCTCAACAAAACCGGCAACTACATCCTCGACCGGTTGTATTTATACATCCCGATTGTGGGCCCCCTGATCGAGAAGATCTCGGTGGCGCGTACCATGCGAACGCTCGGTACGCTGATCGCCTCGGGTGTGCCGATTTTGGAATCGCTGTCGATCGTTCGAGAAACGTGTACCAACGCGGTGTTCGAACGGATGTATCAGCGCATTTACGAATCGATCCGTGAAGGTGACACGATCTGTCAGCCTTTGCGCGAAAGCCGGCTGGTCGACGACATGGTCGTCAACATGGTCGACGTCGGTGAAGAAACGGGCGACTTGGACACGATGTTGTACAAGATTGCCGACGTGTATGACGAAGAAGTCGACGTGATGGTGGAGGCCCTGCTCAGCTTGCTTGAGCCGATCATGATCGTGGTCCTCGGTCTGATCGTCGGTACGATCGTCATCGCGCTCTTCTATCCGCTGATTAACCTTCTGGAAACCCTGTCGAAGTAATCCGGCATTTTCGGTATTTGATTTTTTGGAGACAGCCATGAACGGCAGCTTGACGCGATCTCGAAGCTTTTCACGAAGGCTGGCTCCCGCCGGAGTTTTGGCAACTGTGCGCAATCGTCCCCGGGCTTCGGCCCGGGGCGGTTTTACGCTCATTGAATTGATGATCGTGATCGCCATCATCGCGATTTTGGCAACCTTGACGACACTTGGTGTCAATCGAGCCATTGTCTATTCGCGGCAGGTCAACACGAAGACTGAAATGCACATGATCGAACTAGCGCTGACGAATGCCGCCAGGGAACTGGGGAATGTGCCATACATTCCCAGCAAAATCACACTCTTTGAAAAATTGGACGATTCCGTGGGCACTGCCGGCGATCCGGCCTCAGCCAATCTTCTCGGCAAAATGTTTCCGGGATTTGTGGAAATCGACTGGAACAACGACGGCACGATTTCCAACACTTCGCCAACCGTACTGGGCGCGGATAAGGCCTGGGTCTTTTTCCTTGGAGGTATGCAAGTCAACGGTGTGCCAGTTGGATTTGCCAAAGGTGTTTCGCCGAACAACCTGACGGCCACCAATCGCAAGCCCACGTTTTATGAATTTAAACCGAACCGCCTGAATGTAAAGGGAACCTTTACCTACCTCGATTACTGGGAAAAGGAAGTATTGATTGTTTACTCGAACATGTCCAAGGATCCAACGAGCCCGACGCTGAATGCCGACAATCCCGATCCGACCAAATTTCCCTCGCGCTATTACAAGTCGAGCAGCCCTGCGATGTTGTTCAACAACAAAGGCTATCAGATTTTGAGTGCCGGTAAGGATGGTCTTTTCGCCACCGCCCAGAGCGGCTTTGCATCGGGAACCACCCCCAATGTGTTTAAGGGTTATGGCGATGTGGGCGTGGGAGCCGATGACCAGGCTAACTTCTCCGATTCGCTTCTTGGCAAACCTATCGATTAAGGTGGATCATGAGCCATTCAACGAGATTTGCCGGGTTGGGGCCTAAAAAAAAAGAGGGCAATTACTCTCTTTTAAACCAGCCGAGTTTTAGCGAGTTTTCCGCGCCGGGTGCGAATGCCGGGCGCGGCGTAATGGCGCACCGCCAGCCTTGCGCAAGGCAAAGAGGTGGTCGGTCGGGTTTTACCCTGGTTGAACTTTTGGTGATCATCTTGATCATCGGCATCCTCGCGGCCGGTACGACGGCTGCGGTGATCAAGGTCATCCAGGGACAAAGAAACGCCAATACCAAATTGCTGGTCGACACCATCAACGAAGGCTTGCGCACACAGGCAAGCAAGTTGACCGATCAGGCTCGTAAAGATGTCGATGCGACGACAACTGGTGATCCCGATCAGCAAGTCAAGGATAATATCGCCGCTTATTGGAATGTAGTTTTCGTCGATAATTTGGCCGCCGCGACTTCGGCCAATTACAAGGCCATGATGAAAAGCTACGGCATCACCTCCAAAAGTGACTTTTTGTCGCTGACCCTTCCCAGCGGTGGAGTCGTGGGCGGATCGGGCAAGCGAGACCCGTCCCTTGATTCCTTTGAGAAGTCTTTTTGCCTGTACATGGTGCTCAAGGGAAAATTCAGCGCGCTCGATCCGGAAAGCGTCGCCGGAGCCGTTCAAATGGCCACCGGGCCAGGGACAACCAAGATCCCTTTTATCGCTGATCCTTGGGGTGATCCGATCACGTTCTCTCCTGCGGCGTTGGGCGCCACCAAGTCTCCCATCGCAGTCAGCATCAATTAATAAATCCTTAGTTGGAAGAAAGGAGGCCACGAATGAACTCTGCACATGCCCTTTCGTCAAGGAAGGCGTATACTCTGGTCGAAATTCTCGTGGCCCTCGGCATCATCCTATCGGTCATGGGGCTGGTCGCGACTTACTACCCGAACTATTCGGAACGCGAACAACATAACCGGGCCGCCGACATCATTAAGAACACATTGATGCGCGCGCGGCAGTGGGCGATTCGCGACAAAACATCGACCGGCATTTCGTTTGTCGCTCCTGGCCCGGGAGAATTTGAATCGAAGATCCAGTTCTTCCAAAACGCGCCCATTCTTTATGGAAACGTGGGAAACTTCACCTTTACGGGTACGGCTGGGGGCACCAGCATCACGTTGAACCCTCCCGCCATGGCGGGAAAGGTTTTGAATGGAGACTATTTCATTGAGGACGGGAGCACTCAACCGACGCCTCATCAAGTGATCGCAAATGGAGATGCGACCACCGGAATCGTCAGCCTTAATTCTGGCCTGAGCATTTCTTCTACTGCCTCCTACAAATTTCGCTTGGTGCGTGGGCCTCGCCCGATGGAATCGGAACCGACCGTATTGCTGCCGCGCAATATTTCCATTGAAGTGCGCGATTCCAGCAACACTGTCGTTTCGACCGCGCCTCAGATCATATTCAATGCCCGTGGCCAGATCGAACCGTTTGCCACCGGAAAGTTTTCGATCATCGTCATTTTGAGCGAAACCGACGGCACGACCGAAGTCGACCGAATCCTCCTGACGATCGACGCCATCAATGGTATCACCCGGGGGAAATAGCCATGATCCAAATCCCACGATCCAAATCATCGTCGAGAGCGAAGGGGCGGTCGGGCCTGACCCTTGTGGAAGTGCTCGCAACGATTTTCATCCTCGCCATTGGCATGGTGTCGGTCCTTGTGCTCTTTCCCGTTGGCGCGCTGAAGGTCAGGCAAGCGCTCATCAACGAGCGAATCGCCCTGGCCGCGTCGTCAGGCGAATCGGCATTTAAGATCCTTTTTGGAACCAATAAAGACGCGCTCGACTGGAGCGGCTCCTTAACGCCGGCGTATACCTCGTTGGCCGATGGAACGAGCGTGGCCGTCGTCGATCCACTTGCCTCGGGGAATACCTTCGCGGGAAGCATCCTGACCCAATCTTTTTCTTATCAGGGGGGTGTGGTCCCCAAGTACCGGCGCATGTTTACCTTGCTTGATGACATCGAATGGGCGGCCAACGGCAGCCCCGAAGCGGCGGTCGTAGCCCGCGGCAGCGGGTTTTCCTTTTCTCTGTTCGTGCGCAAAACGACCTTGAACGCCAAGGACACCTTTGAATTGACGACGCTAGTTTATCATGGCCGCAATTTGAATCTGCCCAACAATGTCAGTGAAGTCGATTTAACGCTCGCTGGCGCCGGTGCCGATTTCAATGTGGTCAATTCTTCAGCGATTGAAGTCACCGTAAGGCCGACGCTCGTCGCCGAGGATTCCCGCACGCTGGACAAGGGCGGCTGGATCATGGACACAACTCAGGTGGACGGCAACGCCAGTAAGCAACAGCTTGAGTTTTACCAGGTACAAAATGTGATCGATTTGGGCGCTGGTCGTATCCGGCTCGAACTGGACAGACCCATCATCAACCGATTTTCCTCAAACGCCGTCGTCTATTCCATACAGAGCGCCAAATGGGTCGATCGTCTGGCGGGAGTCTTTTACAAGGGGGAGATTAACCTCCCCTAGAATCCGACCGGAAGAGCATATCTCCTTGGAATGAAGGGAGATCGCTCTCCCAGGGAGCATCCAAATGAGCACCTTGCATTTCACTCGCTCCAGACCCACGCGAACCGCGTTCACCATCGTCGAACTTCTGGTGGCCCTGGCTCTGGTGATCTTCATCATGAGTCTCGTGAGTACGGTTTTCGTACTGGCAACCAAGTCGTTTCGCGACATGAAGGCCGCCGGCGATTTGACGGAGCAACTGCGCGCAACCGGACAATTGATCCGCAAAATGCTCAAGACGACACATCTCAGTAAAAACACCAACGATTTCCAACTGAGCGATAACGATCTTTGGAAGCCGACGGACCCGCTGAAAGCGGACCAGCGTTCCGAATACCGCTGGCGGACCGGGTATTTTCGATTCGAACAAACCGATTCCGCCGATGCGACCGAAGGAAGCGATTTATCGGACGCGACCTTTTCCGTGTATCGATCGGCCCAGGCCGCCGATCACCGGCTTTCCATGTCGTGCATCATGCCCAATACCAGTTTGCCGCAGGATCTTTTTTCCGCATCTCGGCCAAGCAATTTCAACACACTGTTTAGCACGACATCGCAAGACAAGTACTACGAAAACAGCGCGAAAAATAATTTAAATCGCCGACAAATGGAAATGGCATTGTTTTTGGCGGCGCCCGATACCGCTTCGCTGGATTCGACCAAGACCGGACTTCTTTCCAGTAGTGTCCCTTCCCGGGACCTTTTTGCATTACATCTCAAAACCTGGATCCTTAACGACCTTTCCGTCGACACGACCACGGCGCCTTCTTCGACGGACATTTTGGAATTGGGCAAGGTTCTTAGCGGTCAGATTTATGCTGGTACCAACTGGACATTCAATGGCTTGGACAAGGTGTCCGACAGCCAAAATCGTGCGGCGACCAACTTTTTCACCACCGCCGATCCGACACGATACACCGCCACGGCCTACTCGACAAATCCGTCGGTTTTGAACACAAGCACGATTGTATTGCGCAATGTCGTGTCGTTTGAAGTGCGTCTTTTGCGCAAAAACACGGCGGAATTCAACGAACCCACGGGGGTTTATGTTTTCGACACCGATGTCGATCGCCAGAGGGGTGCGGCAAGCGATGGATTGGACAAGCCCACGCTGCCAACCACTGTTGGCAGCAACGTGAAAATCTCGGCCATCAAAATCGTTCTGCGCGTGTATGACGCGGATAATGAAATCACGAGGCAGTTGACCATCATCGAGCCTCTCTAATTCACCAGGGTCGCCGCCAGGAAAGAGGTGGGCCATGTCGATCTCGCGAATCGGAAAAAAAGTCGGAAAGCGGCAGGGAATGATCCTGCTGGTCGTGCTTGCCATGCTGACCCTTTTGGCCATCATCGGCATCACGTTCGTCATGTACGCCTCATCGCTTGAGCAGTGCAGCGAAGCGGCGATCGACGAACAAAAAATCGATGCCCGGCCTCGGTTTGACCCCGAAACGGCCCTGTCGGTTTTCCTGGGACAGTTTGTTTACGATGCGGAGGACGACGCCGCCGGATTTTACTCGGTGCTTCGCGGCCATAGTTTGGCACGCGATCTCTATGGGTACACCCCGGCGGGAGCAGGGAACGCGGTCACCTTTCCACTCGATCGCCCCTTCGGTGGTGCGGGATACGCCGACCCCAATTCTCCCAATTTTCAGGGACAGTCCTCCTTGCTTAGCGGCCAGCCCAATGTCCCCTATACCGCTCCCGATACTCGCCACTGGTATCTGGCCAAATTAGCCTATAACGCCCAGGGTCAATTGATCGTCAATGAACCCTCTTTTTGGCGCAATAGCGTGAGCGCCAACCCGGCCACCAGCAAGAGCACTTTCCGGTATCGACCAAACCAAGAGATGGCTTCGGGCTTCCCACCCTATCCCACCCAGGCACAGCAATACGACGTGCAAAACTGGCCGCTGGGCACTGCCAACGACTCGATCTGGATCGACATCAACGCTCCGGTGCAGACGCTGCCCAACGGCAAGAAATTCAAGATGCTCGTCGCGCCGCTCATCGTCGACCTGGATGGCCGGCTCAATCTGGCCATGGCTGGCAACAAGATGACGAGCCTCGGCGGCACCTGGTTCCACGGCAGTCACGAAGGCCATGGCCCCTGGGAAGCTAACATCGACCGCGTGACCAGCTTGCTGGCCGCGCAGGGCGATCCCGTGCTCACCAGCCTTGGTATCAGCTCGATCCAAAGCACGGTGCTGGCGACCAAGTATGGCGCCTATGGCTTCCCCTACGGAATGATCCAAACCGGCGGGGGTTCCGGCAGCGGCTCGAGCACCTATTCTCCCCGCGCGCACAACCAGGTCGATTTCAACGGCGGCGTCGATCCCAACCCGCAAGGTTTGACGGGCCCGGTTCCTTCGATGTTGCCCGGGTCGGTGGGCGGAGTGGCTCAACCTTCTCAGTCCTACCAGGCCTTCCCTTACTTTCATCCCGGAATGTACGGCAACTGGGCCTACAACGAAACGACCAACAATGGGCAAAGCACCGGCACCTATATTCACCCCAACGCTTATAACCCGCTATTTCCCAACGGCAGCCAATCTCTGACCGGATTCAACGTCGCTTTCGCGATTCGCGATATGGGTCCGCTTTTGCTGTGGCGCTCCGATAAAGATGCCTTTGCCAAGGACCAGGGCAATACCTTTTTCCCTGTCAAGCAAGGCCTAAATCCGCTGTTGAACAATTATGGGGTCAGCGGAAGCCGCTCGAACTTCTTCGATCATGTCACCCTACTCAGCGCCGACTTCGACAAGCCGGGGATCGCACCCTATGTCAGCGGCAACATGGCCATGACCGGCCTTGAGTGGGCAAGCCCCACCACGGCTCCGTACCGGCCCCGCCGCACGACGAATAATTTCACCCAGCCACCCACGAGCGAGCAAAACACGCTAGGATTGGCAACGCGTACGCTGACGCGCTTCGCACGCATCAATTTGGGGGTGTTTGGCCCAGATTATCCCGTGATTGACCCAACCACTGGCCAATATGCCGCGGCAGAAGCAGCCATCGTAACCGCTGCCGATCAAGGTCGGACATTACTTGCGACGAAGGTTTTGGAAGGTTTGTGCGCGGCAACGGGCACCCCCGATATGCGGGCGTTCGTTAATCCGACGGATCCGCAATATAGAGCCTGGGTCTGGTTGGCGCAAGTGGCAGTGAACATCGTCGATTTCGTCGACCCAGATGATGTCATGACCACCCTGGATCTTTCCCCGTCCGGGATGCCGGGCACCGGACGAAAGGTTTATGGAACCGAACTGCCCAAGGTAGTTATCAATGAGATCTATGCGCAAATCGACAACGGCTCCGCTGGCGATTTTGGTAAGACGGGGATAAATCCTATCAGCAATGACTTCAATGTAAGCCTATTTTTGGAATTGCTCAATCCTCTCAACAGTTCGGATCCAGCAATTGCTTCCAATGTAAATCGACCGAATACCGCGTATCTTCAAGTGGTGAACGGCGCGACGATCCATACCGTTTATGAAATAGAAGTAACGAAGACCTTGCCGACAGCAATAAAAGATCCGTTTGCCACGGATTCCATGGGACATCTCGATTACAGCGGAATCATTGGATTTACCACCAATACTCGATCTTATGTTGCGAATACATCGGTTGATGCTAATCCCTGGGCCGACGCGACCGGGGTCAGCGGTACCGTGAAGATCGAACCTGCAGGTAGCAATTACACTGCCACCAATCCCAAGGATGGATCGCAGGGGTTTTTGTGGATCGGCCCTAAGGTGAGTACTTACCTACAGGAACCTCAGGCCCAAGCGGCCTTCACTCCGTTAGAACAAAATGATGCATCTTCTACTAATAGAGGTTTGACGTACACCATACCCCAAGCGACTGGAGCGACCTTGGCCAGTACCGACGGGGCGACCGTCCTATTGCGTCGGCTGGTGAATCCGGGACTTCCTCCCGATGTGACAACGAATCCCTATGTATTAGTTGACTATGTGACCGTGCAGGATCGGATGATTCATGACGCGCGCAAACGGCTGAAAACTTCCGATAATTCGTCTTACTCTGCGACGATTACCACCCGAATGAGTTATGGGCGCCGCCAGCCATTCGCCGGCAAAGACATCGTTGATGCTGCCTCCTCCCCTCCGGATCTGGGAGCTTACAAGGCCTCGACTAAAACGAACGCCTCAGCGCCTATGCATACCTTTGGCTCACTGAACTTCAATACTCAGCCGACCGTCCTGACGAATGAAATCAACGCAGCGACCGAAACGGCCGAAACGCCCGACTGGTTGTCGCACTTCGACCGGGTGCCTGCCAGCCCGCTTTCGCTGTTGATGGTGAGCACCTACCGCCCGCATGAACTGACCCAGAAATTCCTGGATCAGATCCCAAGCTCCCTCAGCCCGGGAACAAACATCTGGGTTCCGCATCAACATGCCGCCGGCTGGATGGATGAAATGACCGGCCTGCAACGCTTTTTCGAACTGGTGCAAACCCATGGCGAATCCTCGTTGACTAACGCGGCCAGCCAGCAAGTTTCGCTCTTTCCCGCCGGTGGCCGCTATCAAGGCCGGGTTAACCTCAATACCGTGCCGATCTATCAGGATGGTTCAGGGCAGTACCGCAGCCCCGTGCTCGAGGCCCTGTTCGACGCCAACAACTCCAATCGGTTTTCGCAGGACCAGATTCGGGCCCTGATCAATAGCCTGGGCATCCGCCGCGCCTCGAATGTCTACTTCCGCGAAGCCAACCCGATGTCACGGCAGTATTCGGTGCTCGAATCTCAGACGCCAGCGATGGTCAATTCCAACGACCCCTGGCAAAACTACGCCTATGGAGGCGGAACAACCTACAACCTGAACGGAAACTTGGTGTTCGATCCGTTCGCTCTGGATCCTACGGCTCAACCCAATGGCGCTCCTCTAAGGACCGCCACCCAGACCACCCATCCGCTGGTCCGGCTGGAGGCCCTCGAGAAGATCCACAATCAATCGACCGTGCGCAGCAATGTCTTCGCCATCTGGTTGACGGTCGGCTTTTTTGAAGTGCTCGACTCGTCCACATCGCCAGTGAAGCTCGGAGGCGAAATTGGAGCCGCCGCGGGGCGCAATGTCCGGCACAAGATGTTCGCCATGGTCGATCGCACACGCATCAAGAGCTTTGAAACCGTCTCAACGGCGGCTGTAACCCCGAGTTTGAATGCCGCGACAGGCAATTTCAACTGGCAACCCATACCCTTGTCTGTGACGACGATCACCGATCCGCGGACCCAAAAAGTTTACAATTTGCAAACCCTGGCACAGCAGCAGCCTCTGGTTTTGACCTTCGATCCAGACAAAGAAACCGAGGAAACGGTCGAAGTCTGGTTCACGGGTGGATCACTCCAAGCGCAGTTCCGCGGCAGTCATGCAGCGGGCTGCAAAATCATCAGCCGGGGCAATCCAGGTCCCATGAAGAATTACGACCATAAGGACGATGGCGATGTCGTCTTATACTGGACGGTTTTGGAGTGAAAAGCAGGGGAATCTCTAGGTTTTTGTCCTCCCTTCCGTGTAGGATAAAAGTGATCGGTGGTTTTTTTCAAGGAGTGTCAGTCATGAATCGTGTTCGGATGCCCCGCAAGGGCTTCACCCTCATTGAACTGCTGGTGGTGATTGCCATCATCGGCGTTCTGATGGGCTTGTTGATGGGAGCGGTCCAGAAAGTTCGCGAAGCTGCCAACAATATCGCTTCCGCAAACAATATGAGAAATATTGGTACGGCTATATTGAACTGCAGCACGCAGAACAAAGAAAGGATCCCGCCTGGATTTGGATCGTTTCGCGGCGGGCCGCAAATGACGGCCTATGTCAATCTTCTTCCTTATTTGGATCAAGATGCCGCTTATAAAGGGATTTATGGGGCCGTCAATGCAGTGGGATCATCCGGAACTCCAACCCTTTATTTGAAAGCTTCGGCCGACTATGTGGCGCTCTATGTGCCATCGATGCGGGTTTTTCAAGCTCCTGCGGACGTTGCTACAAGCTTGGCTGACCCGACTACCAGCTACAGTTTGAATTCTGTCATGTTCCAAGGCGGAACTGTCAACGGCGACGTTGATGTCGTCCCGACCCCTTTTGGGACAACGTTCCGCTTTCCCACTGACATCACCATTGGTACGGGTAATGCTATGGTTGCGGTCGAAAGATCGGCAACGGCCTTGCTTCCTGGCGCCACCCCAACTTTGATAAAGCACTATTGGGCAGGAGGAATTTCTCCTGGTGGCACCCTTCAAACGGCACGACTGACATTCACCCCCTACAACTCGGCGTCCACCATCTCTACCGTGGATCTGCGGCCCGCCAAAGATAAAGCGAATGACGTCAACCTTCAAGCGTTCATTTCCGGTGGCTTCAACAGCCTAATGGGCGACGGAAGTGTTCGAAACGTCAATCCCAACGTTCAAGCTCCGGTTATGGTTGCAGTTTGCGCTGTATCCGGTGGCGTAACAGGTGCCGAATCGCAGTATCAACTCTGGGATTAATCGTCATTTCATGCGGCATTCCCCACCGATCGCCAAGCTCTTCCCGGAAACGGGAAGAGCTTGTTTTTTTGCCCGCATCATGACTCGATGATTTCCAAACCCACAGCCAGGCTTCTTTGATCCGGCTCTCGATAACGGCTCGCGATTCACAGTCGCTTCGAACCACTCGTGCTACGGCGCCGTTGCCTTTCTTGGATCGTCCCCCTCAAGCACTTTCTTGGTCTGCCTAATCCGGAATTGGCGGATAGCCTCGCGAAACGCGGGATCTTTGGCGCCCAAGATCTGCGCCGCCAGCAAACCCGCATTGGTCGCACCGGCCTTGCCTATGGCCAGCGTCCCGACCGGAATCCCCGCCGGCATTTGCACGATCGAATGCAGCGAATCGACCCCTCGCAGCGCATGCGACTCCACGGGAACGCCGAGCACGGGAAGCACGGTCTTGGCGGCCGCCATCCCGGGAAGGTGCGCCGCGCCCCCTGCCCCCGCGACGATCACCTCGATGCCTCGTCCTTCGGCGGTCGAGGCGTATTCGAAGAGCCAGTCGGGCGTGCGGTGCGCCGAGACGATCCGCGTTTCATGAGGCACGCCCAGTTCCTCGAGGATCTGACTGGCGTGAATCATCGTGTCCCAGTCGCTTTGGGAACCCATGATGATCCCCACAAGGGGCTTGGCGGTTTCCATGGTGAATCGCTTCCTAGCCGACAAGATTGCGAGGTTTGCCTTCGACGAAGGCGCGGACATTGGCAACCGTTTCGGCCATCAACCGGCGCCGCGCTTCGGCGGTCGTCCAGGCCATGTGCGGCGTGATCAGGCAGTTGGGCAACCCAAGTAATGGGTGATCAGCTGGTGGCGGCTCGGCGATCAGAACATCGAGCGCGGCGAACGCCGGCTTGCCCGCCCCCAGCATTGACTTCAGGGCCGCATCGTCGATCAGGCCGCCCCGCGCCGTGTTGATCAGCCAGGCTCCCGGCTTCATCTTGGCCAGGTTCTCTTTGTTGATGATGTGCTTGGTTTTGTCCGTCAACGGACAATGCAGAGAGACAATGTCCGATTGAGCAAGTAGTTCGTCCAGACTCAAAGGTTCGATGCCTGGGGGCAATTTCCCGGAAGGTCCAGGAAGACCGATGACCTTGAGTCCAAAGGCCAGCGCGATCTGCGCAACCTGGGTGCCGATGCGCCCCGCGCCAATGAGCCCCAGCGTCTTGCCAAATAGCTCGACTTGCGGCGTCTTCCACAAGCAAAAGACCTTGGCTTGCCCCCATTCGCCGGCGCGAACCGCTCGGTCATGCTCGCCAACCCGGTTGGCCAGCTCAAGGATGAGCGACCAGGCGAACTGGGCCACCGAATGCGCGCCGTATTCGGGCACATTGCTGACACTGACTCCCTTTGCTTTCGTTGCGGCCTTGTCGACGCAGTCGTGCCCGGTCGCCGTCAGGCAAATCAACTTGAGCTTGCGGCACTGGGCAAGCACATCGCTCGTAATCTTCGCCTTGTTGATGATGGCGATGTCGGCATCGCGCAGGCGCTCGGCCACGGTCCCAGCGGCCGTCCACGGGTGCAACTGCACCTTTCCCATCTGGCCAAGATCACTCCAGGAAATGTCCGATCCCATCGTGTCGGCTTCAGTGACGACCATATTCATCTTGCAAAGAACTCCTTAACTGGGACGAGTTGCCGGGCCGCCCTGGCGCAGAAAGCCGGCCAACCGCACGCGGTGAGCGCGAGGAAGGCCCAAAAGCGAGAGGAAATGGAACTCCCCCGTTTCCAGCCACTCCCTGACCGGCAACATCAACAGCACGATGTAAAGCATGTTGCCGTGAAAGCCCCAACCGAAAATCGTGACGATTCCCAGATGCATGCCAATCAGGCCCGCGCCAATCCAGGGTCGAAGCAGGGGAATCATCGCCAGCGGAGCCAGCGCCTCAAGCGCCAAGCTCAGACTCATCAAGAGGAATGCCAGCGGCCGGGAATCCAGCACCCACTGGGTCGCGAAAAAGCCCGCGTCTCCCCACAGACGGGTCCAAAGCTGCATCGAGATGCCGTTGGCCCAGTCGAAACCGCTTTCGCAAAGCTTGCTCCAGCCGGCCCAGCCATAAAAAATGCACACCCAGGCCAGGCAAGCCTGAAACACCCATTCCGGATAGTAATTGCCGGAAATGGGATTTCCCTGGGCCTTCGCCAGGCGGTATTCGCTCATCGTGCACTGCCGCCACCAGGCCAACAGCCACAGAAGGTTGGTCGTCACATGATGAACGTGAATCGTCTTGCCCATATTTTCATGGCGCAGCGCCCAGGCAAGGGTGAAGAACATCGCGGTCAGCCAGGCGGAATAGGGTAAGAATCGCTGCAAGAGCCAGCAGACCCCCACGATCCAGACACCGGCCACCATCGCCGTTTCGAGCGTTGGGGAATCGAGAAGTGTCCGCGGCAACCAGCTCAAGATCGTCGCCACGCCGTTGGAAGGCCCGCTGATGCGCTGGGTGGATTGCGTCGTGGGCAAATAAGTGGATAGGCAGATGGCCCAAAAGACGACCGTGGCCTCGAACAGCCGGCCAAAAGTGGCGGGGTGCCGGGCCAATAGCCAGGAGAAAAGCGGTGTAAGCATGTCTTTTTTCATGGCGCGGCCACGGTCATTTTGTGGGCTTTGAGGACACCGACATGGGTGCCGTCCAGGTCGCCAATGGTGAGCCATTCGACGACCAGCGGCCCGGCAATCTGGTGCTCCTTCATGCCGGCGCGAACGGCTTCGAGGATTTCTTCTTCCGTGGCGATCTTGCCCAGCCGGTCAACGCTAAAGCGCGGCACTTTGCCGTGTCCGAAACCGGGAGGATTGCCGTTATCGTTGCGCTGCAAATGGAACCACTCAAGCGGCAGTTCCTGCCCGGCGGCATCCACAACTTGATAATCGCAGTAGACCTGCGGCTCTTCATTGAACATCGGCGCGCTGGAGATCGGGTAAAAATCGACGATACCGACCGGAACCAGGAGCAATACACCCAAAAACACCGCGGGAAACAGAAGTTCCCTGGGATGCGGTATGGGGGTCTTCGAGGGCTTTTCCATAGGGTTGAACTAGGAATTCCCAAGGCAAAAAGGAGGGCGGACCGGCCAATCCCGCCGATGCCCCCCTCCCTGCTCGTTCTTGGGGCGTTCCCCTGCCCTAACTTCAAATCGCCGTCGTTCGCCCCCAACTAAACCCGGCTTTTCAGCAGTTCGGTGAGAGACGATTTCAGCGTTTTGAACTCGTCGACGGTCAGTTTGCCGTCGCGGTTATGGTCCATCTTTTCAAACAGCCGGGACATTCCCGAGTCGCCCATCCGGTCGAACCGGGCCAGCCCGATGAAATGGGTCTTCAGTTCGGTGCGGATGCGCTCGCGCATGAGGTTGAATTCTTGCTTGGAAAGAGAACCATTGCCGTCTTGATCGAGGCGAGAGAATCCCGCCTCCATTTCGGCCGGAGTGGGATCGGCGGCGAAAAGGGCCGTGTCGGCGACCAGGCAGATCAAAATGGGGAATGCAAGCGCCAAGCCGAGGCGCGCGAATCGACTCTGGCGGACGAACCGAAGTAGGGCCGGCCCAACGAAACCAGTCCCATGGGCCGGACGAGGCGCGCTCGCCTTAGATCTCGAAACGGACATGGAAATCCCTTTCATGGTGGTAAGCCAACCGCGTTTTTCCCCTGCATCCATAAAGGATTGGGCGGGTGCAAGTAGCGGCCGGATCCGTTCTCTTCCATCGGAACCCCTCGGACCACCTTCACCATGAACTATCGTTACCCGATTGGGATTTTTCTGATCCTCTGCTCATTTCCCCACCCGCTGACCTGTTTTGCCCAATTTAACAAGGAAGATTGGAAGGTCGTGCAAGTCGCAGGGGATTTAACGGTTGGCTACGCCGTTCACCCTTGTGACTTAAATGGGGATGGAAAAACCGATTTTGTGGTGCTCGACAGCCGGCGCGTGCTGGCGTTTTTGGCGCCTGATTTTCGTCCGACAGAAGTGGCCCGAGATTTCGCGAAACCCGACCTGGTGTGCGTTACGTCGCTCGATGTCGATCGAGACGGCAAGCTCGACCTGGTGATTGGCGCCGACTGGAAGCCGTTCAATACCCAGTCGGGCGGAACGATTCAGTGGCTCAAGCAACCGGATACTTCCGGTCAGCCCTGGAAGAGTTATCCGATCACCGAAGAGCCGACGATCCACCGGATGCGCACCGCCGACCTGGATGGCGACGGCAACCCCGAGGTGATCGCCGTGCCCCTGATGGGCCGGCAGGCCACTGCCAAAGCCAACTGGATGGATGGCCGCCCCGTGCGCATCCTTTCCTTAAAACCCGGAAAGAATCCGCAAAGCGACCCCTGGAAGATCGAACCGCTCGACGAATCCCTACACGTCGTTCACAACTTCTTGCCCTTTTCGCGAAACGGCGCATCGAACCCATTCGTCATCACGGCCTCGTATGAGGGCCTTAGCCGTATCCGTTTGGAAAACGGCTGCGCCAAGGTGGAACGGTTGCATGCAGGCAATCAAGAAAAGCCAGGTTCCAATCGCGGATCAAGCGAGGTGGCCCGCGGCAAGGATGCAGGCGGTAACGAAATGTTCGCGACGGTGGAGCCCTGGCACGGCCATCAGATTGTCGGCTACGAACAGGACAAGACCGGCGCCTGGAAGCGCACGGTGCTCGACCAAGAGCTCCGCTGGGGCCATGCGGTATCGTTCGCCGATCTGGATGGCGATGGCATCGACGAGGTCGTCGCGGGCATTCGCGATCATCTGGTGGATCAGCCGGGGAAACGGCGCGGCGTGCGGATTTACCGCCGTAGCGCCCAAAGTCCCGCCGGATGGGAGACCTTTGTCCTGGAAGATGGCGGTGTCGCGGTCGAAGACCTGGCCATTGCCGATCTGGACGGCGACGGCAAGAAAGACATCATTGTTTCGGGCCGCGCCACGGGCAATGTGCGCATTTATTTTCAGAAAAGAGCTCAGGAATAACGATCATGAATCCCTATCCGTCTTTATCGTAGAGCACAAAAAACGCTCAGGCCTCGCTTGGGAGCCGACCCTTGGAAAATCCACTCGAAAACCCGTTGCAATATCCCAGGGACCGTCGTCTCTGGGTGGCGGTTCAACCGCGTTTTCTCATCCTGGGAATGGTCGCTGCCATCGTGCCTCTGGTGTTCGCCTGGGGCCAATTTCTATTTTTGGGTCTGCCTGAAGTGCCTCCCAGTCCCAGGGTGATGAATCCCACCGACCCCCACGGTTTCCCCATCTGGATCCGTCTGACCCATTACGTCAATCTGCTGTTCATGGTGCTTTTGATTCGTAGCGGCCTGTCGATTCTCTTCGATCACCCCAGGCTCTACTGGAATGAGCACTGCACCCCCGGAACCGACTGGATCCGCTTCTCTCCCATTCTGGTACCGAAAGATCGGATCTGGACCGCGAAAGACGATAGTCGCTACTTGAGCCCCTGGATCGGCCTGCCCGGCTACCGGCATACGGTGGGCATTGCCCGCTACTGGCATTTCCTGTCGGCCGCATGCTGGCTTTCCAATGGGCTCATCTTCGTTGCCTTGTTGTTTTTGACCAATCAATGGAAACGCCTCGTCCCCACAGACTGGCACATCCTTCCCGATGCCTGGTCGATTTTCGTGCACTACGCCACCTTTCATTTGCCGGTCGAGCCCGATGGTTTTTATCGCTATAACCCCTTGCAGCAACTTTCTTATTTCGGCGTGGTCTTCATCCTCGCCCCGCTGTCGGTGCTGACCGGCCTGGCGATGTCGCCGGCGATCGACAACCGCTTTCGCTGGTACCCGAAACTGTTCGGCGGCCGGCAGGCGGCGCGCTCGATCCATTTCCTGGCGCTGCTCGGATACCTGGGTTTCCTCGTGCCCCATGTCGGCATGGTGATCCTCACTGGCTTCGCGCAGAACATGAATCACATCGTGATGGGAAACGACGACACGAACCTGACCGGGCTTTTGATCGGGGCGGTGGGACTGCTGTTGGTGGTTCTCATTCCCTTTTGGGCTCACTGGCTCAGTTGGAGTCGGCCTCGATTCCTGCAGCTTGCATTCCGCCAGACGCTTGACCGCTTCCAGCGCCTGTTTCTCAATCCGGTCGAATCGCGGACAGAATATGCGGAGAAGGACATTTCTCCCTACTTCTGGCCCAACGGGAAAATGCCCGAGAGCGAGGAATGGAAGAACCTGGCGGAGAATTCCTTCAAGGATTTTCGGCTGAAGATCGGCGGTCTGGTGGCCAACCCCGTCGAGTTAAGCCTCGCCGAACTTGCGGCGCTGGGCAAAACCGACCAGATCACGATGCACCACTGCATTCAAGGCTGGTCGGGCATCGCGCACTGGGGGGGCATTTCGCTTGCGAAGCTCATCGCGCTAGCCAATCCGCTTCCCGAAGCCAAGGTGGTTGTTTTCCGCTCCTATGGCGAAGGGCACTACGGAGGCGAGTATTACGACACGCTTTCCATTGCCAACGCCCTGCACCACCAATCGATCCTGGCCTACGAAATGAACCGCGGCCCCCTGCCCCTGGTCCATGGCGCGCCGCTACGGTTGCGCGCGGAAAACCAGCTTGGCTATAAGCAGGTGAAATGGATTCGCGAGATCGATTTCGTCGCCAGCGAAGCGACCGTCGGCAAAGGCTTTGGCGGCAAAAACGAAGACGATGAGTATTATCCGGTGGTTGCGAATATTTAAGCGAAGCATTTTAACGCAAAGGCGCAAGGGACGCGGAGACACAAAGAGAGTTAACGAGCAAAAACTGCTGCAAGTTTATCACGAATATCCAACGACACTTATATTCCTGTTTTTTATTGAAATTTTCGAAATATCTTCCATATTCAGCAGCACTATTTTGCTTATAATATACGGCCTGCTGTTACTGGCGCAATAGTGAGTCATCAGAGCTTTCTCGTACTCATGTCCCTGCTTAAGAATATCGTTCCACCATCTTGGACATTGATATTAACTCGATATCCGTACATTCTATTTTCGTAAGATCAATTTAATTGATCTTACGAAGCGGTCAACTAGAGGGATACCATCGTCCCTTGCGGCAAGACGACAGTCAACCTCCCTATCATCAAAGGATAAATATCGACATCTTCCGGCGCTGGAAGAAACTTCCAAATACACTTCTGACAAAATGGGTATTTCCATTGTCATTTGGTCTTGTTTTCTTGTGCACTTCTCAGAAAACTCACCTGTTCCTTTCGCATCCAATCGGCAAATTTGTCTCTCTTTGGAATAGAGATCGGGGGGAGGGATCCGCGAAGGGAATGATTGGGAAACGACCTTGGCCGGCCTTCGATGGACAATCGAAGGCCGGCCAAACCAGGCCTGTTGCCGCCCTAACTTCGATAGCGGATTCCGCCGGCACACCGGCGTTATCCAGGACAGCAACAGCAAAAGGTCCACCAGTGCCTATTACTCGCTACGAAGTGCAATCCGTCGCGGCTTGGCTTCCTCACCTTTGGGAAAGGTCAACGAAAGGACGCCATTCGCGAGCTTGGCATCCACCTTGTCTGCCTTCGCGGCCGCCGGCAGGCTAATTCGCTGCTGGAACCGGCCATAAGAACGGGTGTCATAGCCCGACCCTCTGCGTTCGCATCGACGCTCGCCGGTGACGATCAGGGCGCCGTGCTGGATCGAGACATCGATGTCCTTCTCAGTCATGCCGGGCGCATCGATTTCGACATAATAGTTATCCTCGTCTTCCCACATCGAAAGCGGTACGGCCACGACCATTTGTGGTGCCGCTGACGACGGGAAAATGTCTTCGTTGAAGAACTGATCGAAGATAGCAGACAGGCGATTGACCGGTTGGACAACCTTGGACAAACCGTTCGATTGAAGAGCTGACACCATGAGAAACCTCCTTCCAAAGCACACGGGCAACATCGAAGAAAGCGACCTACCTCGGGACAGGCGAAATCCACTTGCCCGTTGATTGGTGGACGATGGCCTGCCTCGAACCGGTGAACAGCAAGCTACATGCCATTTTTCGAGCATGTGCGTAAGCCCGTAACAATCAAATAGATGCGGCAGAGAATTAGAACAGGCCCATGAGAGGCTTTGCTGCCAGTTTGGCAGCTTCGGAGGTTACCTTTTCCCAACTCACCGCCACCAATCTTCGACCCTCCGTGCCAGAGGTAGGCCCTCTTGGCCCAATCACAAGAATACGAAAAGGATTTTGGCAAAACGACTTACAGCCAAAAGTTCTGGCTCAAGTCGTGATGAAAGGGGCCGAGTGGACGAGGCGAGAACCGCCGGAACTTTCATCCGCATGGGAACATCTTCAGCCAATGAACTAAGCGCCAGGCCAGAAGCGAGCAACCTCTTCTTGTCGACGCCAATCTTGACTGGCAGGCCGAGATCCCCGCCAAGGCCGTCAACAAAGATTGGGGTATCGCCGTCAGTTGGTACGACCGCCGAGACCTGGACAAGTTTTCCGTGGTCGATGGGGCCATTCACAACAATGGTTCCATCGTCCGGCTGCGCGCTCCGAACGACCTATCTTAGTGCCATTCCAGAATGTCCCTTTTTCTCCGAAAAAACTATTCGTCTAAATGCAGGATTCTCTTGGCGAAATTGGTATCAAACCAACAGCTCTGATTCGTAAGCCAAGCGCAACCCCCTCCGTGCATGACATGACGCCCACCAAAGCCGTCAGAACCCAAAGTCAAGACTATATTCTCTCTTTTTCTATCACGACTCACAAAACTGTTGCCCTTTATTTCAAATACTCCAAAATGAAACATCTTATCTTTGGTAGAAATTGCACACATTAAATTCAGACTGTTTATATCCAGCGCGCAAATTTCACCGGGAATATCAACCATAAATCTGCCGCAACTCTTCCCAGCACCATCAACCTCAATCACTAATGGATTAATAATCCGCTCAATACAAAACTCTTGATCTTTGCATGGGACAAATTGCGAAATGCATATATTGCTATTTTTGCCATTGAAAAATACGTCGCTTATTTTTTCCTCAATTTTAAATCGGTATTTTTCATCATTTTTTTCAACGCCCACGCAGACAACGCCGTTCAAACCAATTAAGTACATTCTGGAATCAAACGGGTTATATTTAAGCGATTTTGCACTCCAGCCGGGGACAACAGTACAAGACCTGTCGCCAACATCAAATCTATATACCCTTTTCACATTGTCGGTGAAATAACAAATGCTCTTTTCTGCAGCAACAACGCTGGTTATTCTTTCACACCCATAAATTTTAGTAACCGACATTTCTTTAAAAGCTAAATCATAAATAATAATTTTTCCATCATCCGTTCCAGCTATAAACCATTCACCCCCACAAGAAATGCAAGAAGGAATAACAGAGGAATTAGAAATTTTCTCAATCGACTTTTCAGAGAACCTATAAAATGCCGCTGTCTTTTTTGACAAATCCTTTGTCGCGCAAAAATATACTGCATCTTTATATCTACACGAACAAGAAACAATCACCCCATCAGGCCACGAATCAGATGGGATGAAATTAGCCAGCAATAAAATAAGAATCATCATAAGACCCTATCTTTTATTATTCAACAAGCTATGCTCTACAACAATCTTTTTAAGAAAAGAAAAGGTGACTTTGTACTTTTTCGGGTTCAAGAAAGAGAACTTTCTCCCTGCACGGTGCCTGCCCCCCCTTTTTTTGTCCTACTGGTTTTCGCTGCTCACGATCCCCTTTTGAACACTCCCCAGTCGCTAATCGCCACTGTTCTCGCCGTCGCTCAAGCGCGGGCGCCCCCGAGGCCGCATGGACGACTCAATTCTCAATTTGATCGCTGCCGATGCTTGCCAACTCCCCTCGCCAAACGGCGTCCCTCGATCCACGCTCTGTCGAAGCGCTTGCAATTCCCCTTCCGTTTCCACGCCATTCACTATCCGAGTCCATTGCGCTGGTTTCGCAACCGGCCCATCCGACAACAGTCCCGCGGGGCCACTTTGCTGCGACGGCTTGAGGCTCGACCATTCCCACTCTTGGCTCCTCTGCACGAGTTTCGCGCGCAACGGATTGCGTTCGATGTACCGCAAGGCTGTCAGAAAGTGGTCATCATCCTGAACGGGAAAGGCTTTAAACCGTCCTTGCCAGACATGGCCACTACCCTTGTAGTGCCGATGGTACCGACGAACATGTGACGTCATCAGCCATTGCGTCCACCGACTGAGATCACCATCACCAGGCGGCCAAAGCATCAGATGAAAATGGTTGGTCATCAGGCAATAGCCGACCAACCGCATCGGAACTCTCTCATGGGCTTCACGCATCAAACTGACAAATGCCGCGAAATCCTCATCATTGTGAAAAACACTCGCCCGACCATTCCCGCGATTCAGGACATGGTAGAAGTAGTTCTCTTTCGACGCTCTCGCTGTTCTTGCCATTATTTACTTTAAGAACCACACCGGCGTCAGTAAAGTAGAATGTCCCCTTTTTCCCTCGAATCACGCCATCGCTCTAGGCCTTAACCAAGCATCCCCGGAAGGAAAGAAAGTGGGATAAAACGAAAAAAACTCGAAACTCCCGAGGTTTCGGCGGTATCTGATTAGTTGAACAGAAAACCGTCAACCGACGAAAAAGGAGTTTCGAGTGAAAGATAAGATAGGTCGCCAACTGGCCTGGCGCAAGCGTCGAATTCTGGATCGGTTGGACAAATCGAAGATTGGGGATTGCGCCAGACCGGTCCATACAGCGTCGAACATTCGCTACGAGATCAGTGACCGGAATCGGGGAATCGCGCATGGCGGCATTGGTGCATTCCACTTGTTGGCCAAACGAATCGGCTTAATCGAAGCGGTCGACAACAATCTGCACCTGCTCAAGTTCCACCTTCCCTACCACGAATCGGATCACGTTTTGAATCTGGCGTACAACGCACTGTGCGATGGCACCTGTTTGCAGGATCTGGAACTGCGCCGCCAAGACGAGGCATACCTCGACGCTGTTGGAGCCAGACGAATTCCCGATCCGACGACGGCGGGAGACTTCTGCAGGCGGTTTCGAGCGAAAGATGTCAGGAATCTGATGGAAGCCTTCGATGAAGTTCGGCAAAAGGTTTGGTCGCGTCAACCCAAGGAATTCTTTGACCTGGCCCGGATCGACATGGATGGCACGATGGTGGAGACCGGTGGGGAATGCAAAGCAGGCATGGATATCAACTATGAAGGCAAATGGGGTTACCACCCATTAGTGGTATCCCTGGCTCAAACCGGGGAAATCTTGAGCGTGGTCAATCGGCCGGGCAATCGACCGTCACACGAGGGGGCGGCAGACGAGGTCGACAGAGCGATCCGTGTATGTGTCACGGGCGGGTTCAAAAAAATTATGCTGCGCGGGGATACCGATTTTAGCCAGACGAAACATCTGGACCGTTGGAACACGGATGAGCGAGTAAAGTTCATCTTCGGTCTTGATAGCACGAAGAAACGGATCGTTTTGGCCGAGAATTTGGCGGAGGATGCCTGGGAACCGCTAAATCGACCGGCTCGCTACGAGATCAAGACCAAGGAACGGTCCCGGCCGGTAAAGACCAAAGAGCAAATCGTCAACCAACGCAAGTTCGACAACATCCGGTTACATGGAGAGGACGTCGCGGAAATGCCTTATCGGCCCGTGGCTTGCAAGAAGGCATATCGGTTGATTGTGGTGCGCAAGAATTTGACCCTCTCGATGGGGCAAAAACGCTTGTTCGATGAGTACCGCTACTTTTTTTACCTGACCAACGACAAGGAACGGCCCGCGCAAGAAATGGTATTCGAGGCAAATCAGCGCTGCAACCAGGAAAATCTGCACGCCCAACTAAAACAAGGAGTGTGCGCACTGACGGCGCCGGTGGACACCATGGAAGCCAACTGGGCCTACATGGTCATGACCTCTTTGGCTTGGAACTTGAAGGCCTGGTGGGCCCTCTGGCCCGAACCTCGAAAAGGATCGGACCGGGAAAAGCATCGGATCGAAAAGGAGACGATTCTGCAAATGGAATTCAAAACCTTCATCAACGCCTTCATGAGGCTGCCCTGTCAAATCGTCAACACAGGACGCCAAATTATCTACCGGATGATGAGTTGGAATCCATGGCTGCCTTCATTCTTTCAAAGGCTTAACCAACTGCGATGCTGAAAAATCAGCACGATGCTGGAGTACGGATGCTCCAGTCCGCCGCGGCTTGGTAAAGGTTAACGGACCGGAAAGCGAAGTGAATATGCCGAAACAAAACATGCACAAAAAACACCCTCAAAATGGCAGGGCCGATAAAACTATTGGCCTCCCGAGACCGGGCCCACAACCGCGAAAAACCAATTGCGCTACGCTTGTTTAAGGTCTAGGCTTCGCCTTCCGAAAGAATCCAGGACGATGGTCGCATCATTGCTTGCTTTGGTATTTCAACCGCCGATCGACTTCATCCTTGGCGAATTCCCTGAGTTTTTGCCATTCATCTTCAGAGGTCTCTTTAGTAATTATTTTATCGACGCCAATATTTTGAAGAAGTTGCAGGGCGGCAAAATTTCGCACTTCCATCTCATCGGGGCGAAATCTTAGATTTCTAAATCCTTGTTCTTTTTCTTTAGGGTCTTGATAGGCCGAAGAATCATCGAGAAATTGGCACAGGAACGACAATGTCTCTAGGCGGACAGGGCCGAAAGCCGAATCAAATCGCAACTGCTTCAAGACTGCCAGCTTTTGGTTAGGCGGAAGGCCCTTGACATACTTCTCGGCCGCTTCCCTGGTTTTGCGATCTTCGGTCCGAAAGGCCAGCGAAACGATGTCGACACGGACACGATCACCATACTCACCTTTACCATCCCAGGCCAATTTCTCTAAGGAAGCGATGGAAGCGGAGGAGAAGGCCGGGTTATCCAGTCTTAGAAGTTCCTTGAGGGCTTCGTACGATTGATAGTCATGACTGCTTCGCGCTCCACGCGCCAATAGCTCGACTTTGGTTGCCTTCGGCAAATCTGAAGCGGCTAAAGATTCCACTAGGTTGCCAAAAAACCTGAAATCGATGCTTTTCGAAAGCACTTCTTCATATAGTTTTAGCGCCCGTTCATGATATTTTCCGCAAACGAATCTAATGAAGTCATTATTGACTCCTTCAAGATTCTTGAGCCTTTTGGTCACGAAATTGTCTTCGGTCATCAGTTTCAGCTCGTTCCAGGATTTCACGTACTCGTCTTTGGTCGCCTTTTCCTGATCGAGATCGAAAAACGCAGACAAAATGTAGCGAACTCTCTCTCCAACCGAGGGAAAAGCTCTCGAATCGAGCGTGAGGACGCCGGAGTGCCGGCGGCCTACCAAAGCACTTGTCGACAAAGGCTCCCTCACCAGGCGAGAATCGTTGACATGCTCGATCAATTGCGGGATCGCGGCAAATCCCAAGTTTCTGAGTTTGCGGTAAGGATCGGGCAGCACGTAACGCGGTGGCAGTTTTCCGTTGTTTGGTAATAGATATTCGTCGTCCTCGGTTCCGCCGGCACCGGACCCCATATTTATTGGATCTTGGGCAAGGGGGTCTTCGAGGAACTCCTCAATCATCGCCTCGATCGAACCCGGAACCGTCCGAACTGGCTTGGCGGTCAAATCCAGTCGATCGAGGAGTTCTTGATGCCGCCCGTGCTTCTCACGACCGTCCTCATCGCTTGCGGCCTTGGCGCTTAGGATTTCAAAAAAGGCATGCTTTTCCACGAGCTTGCGCAATTTCTGGGCGACTTCCGCCCGATCGCGTTTCGGATCGGCAATTTCTTCCGCCCAATAGTTCCATGCCAGCAGAACCAGGCTTCGATCGGAGGGCTCCTTCAATCGTTTTTCAGACCGGCTAAAAAAGAACTTTGCCAAATCGAAATGCTGAAGGAGTTGGCACTGGACGGCAAAGATCAAGTCTCCATAGCCATCTCCTTCGCAACGGCCGGGGCCGTGTAGGGCATCCAATTTTAGAAAGCGCAATAACACTTCTGGCATGGGAGGCCGCGCAAACACGAATTCCAGTCTTCTGGCGGGATATCCCCTGAAGCCTTGCCACAACCGGTATGGGATCTGTGGATAGGGACCACCGGTGGCAAAGTGAATCTGGTAGTGGAATTCTTCGTTTGAGAGCGCATAACTCAGAGGAACATTGAAGTCGCCGGTCACGGCGAAAAACGCGCCTTTCGGGGGAAGGGGCAGATCAAGGGCCTGATAGAGCTTCCCTAGCTCGACCAGGCTTGGTTGCCGATTGGCAGCCTTTTCGCCCAGTGCTGGCAAGGGCGCCTGGCCCGCCAAGTGCAGTGCTGGCCACCAAGCCAGAATAACGAAAAAGCATGCGTGGGAATAGAATCGGTTCATAGCAAAACAGCCTCGGATTGAACGGATGCCATCTGAATCGCAGCGTCCTTATGGTAGGCCGCGCCGTGCAGGACGAGCTTAACGCATTGTTTGTTATCCTAGCCGAGCCGGTGCGAAATTGTCGAAAGGATCGCGTCGAAAAATTGAAGGTACGTGACCTGCGTTACAAGATCTCTCGCTCTGGATCTCGGACGCGCGATGTGACGCTGGTGACGACGCTCTTGGATGCGAAGGTCTACACGGCGGCGCAATTGGCGCGTCTCTACTGTGCCCGCTGGGCGTGGAGACTAATCTGAAACACCTCAAGCGAACGATGAAAATGGATGTCTTGAAATGCAGGAGCGTGGAAGGAGTTCTCAAGGAGCTGACGGTGTACGCGATGGTCTACAACATGGTCCGAATGGTGATGGCGGAGGCGGCACGGCGCCAGGAAGTGGCCGTGGACCGGATCAGTTTCGTCGACGCGCTACGCTGGCTGCTCGACTCGAAGGCGGGAGACGAATTGATCCCACTGAAAGTGAACCCGGATCGCTCCGGTCGAGCGGAACCGCGCGTGCGCAAGCTGCGGCCGAAGGAATTTCCAGTGATGAAAAAACCTCGCCCTTGGTGGCACAAACAATTGATGGGGAATAACTTTACGGATTAGCTTAGTGCCATTCTAGAATGTCCCCTTTTCCATTTCCTGATGGTCAACTCCTTTCAGGATGGGCCTCGCACCCATAGAAACACCCACACCTTTTTCACGGCGCACCGACCGCAATTTGGCGCGAGACAGCTCGCCGTCTGTGCGTGTAGGAATCATATCTTGCAAGCTTCCGGAGGAATCTCGAAGAAATCTTGCAATTTCTACCACATCCGCCAATATTCGGCGATCGGAGAACAAGCCCCATCGACCTTTTTTCAGGGACGACCTTATATTTATTTATTCAAAAATTTAAGGTAGCTCTTACTGCGATCTTATTTTGATACCATCTTAAGGTACTTAAGAACCACATAGAATTCGTGCGGCTTTTTTTCAGAGGGCAAACTCACTAAGACTGACACATCGCCGCCATCAATGTTAATCACGTAAAAAACAAGGCTATCCTTATATTCCCCTCCTGGAGCTATAGAATTTAGCACCGAAACTGAACTATATGGAAACCCATTAATGCTAAAATGGCCTTCCATATTCGCACAATCAAGTCTCCCCTTGAAAGGCTGAACTGCGCTGAAGATACTTCTTTCAGATCCCTTATCGCTTGTCCTGATTGAAATTTTTTCTTTTGAAATATTTTTAATGCTTATAAAAAAGCAAAGACCGTCAACTCTCCTATTAAAGATGTCTTTTTAAGGAGAACTTTTTTCAAACTTACTTAGAGTCGTCTCTACTGATTTTGTATTGAAATGAATTTCAAGTCCTTTCTCACCGTCTATTTTCAAAACTCCATTTTTTCCAACAACGTTTACTGCAGCCTCATTACTTGGTTTTGTTTTCTTATCATCAACCTCTTTATTTTGAGCCAAAACACTCTCAACAAAAACAGTTTTATTATAAACTAACATTAAAAATATTAAAGTAACAGCAGATGCCATAACCTTCATCTTGCCTCTCCTTAAAATAACATTATATACGTTCGTGGCAACTTGAATATTTATTGCCTATTACATGATTCCGGTTTCCTGATCTCCAATCAATTTAGGAAGGTCATCTATTTGAGTGCGGCGCCTGTCCCGGCCCCTACTTCGCGGCTCGCAACTCCACGTCGAGATACCCCGTCCGCAAGGCCGGACAATAGCGGCTACCGGGCTGAACGCCGCTCCCAGGCACCAACTCCGGCGGCGGCAGCACCCCCTCGGAACCGACCCGATAGGTACCGGCCGGTAGCTCGGTGAGAAACCCGGAGTTGAGTTTTGACCCCGGCAACCCGAGAAACACGCGCCCGACGACGACCTCCTTGCCAGGCCCAAGCTGGACGCCCTCCGTGACCGGCCGGCCCGCGATCCCACCCGCGGAAACCCCGACCACTCCGTTTTCGGCCTTGCCTGAGTACCACGTGCCGGCCGGGTAGGAGAGGGAGATCACCCCGCCCCTCTTATCCTGCACATTGCGAATGACCACCTCGAACTCGACCACCGTCCCGGCCGATGCCGCCTGGGAGGCCGTAGCGCGGCGGATACCGGCTTGGAGGCCATCGATTGGCTTGCCCCACGCCGTGGCAGGACGCACTTCACCTGGTGCCGGATTCGCTGCCAGCAACATGCTCGCTCCCAGCCACGCAACGCTACCGGCGATCGCAAGGACCTTGCTCATGGGAATGCCCTCCTGTCGCCGAACGAACAAAGTCATTGGCCCCGTCGAACCACCGCGCGCGATCGGAGAACACGGGGAACACCTACAAACCAATCAGCAGGCGGCGTACAGCTCAGCAGTTGGTTAGGCGCTGAGCTCAACGACATCCCCAGCTTGGATGGTAATCAGGGCGGCCTCGACTCCAGGAATGAGAGGCACCAGGTCGGCCAAGCGGTTGGTACGAGCCTACATCACCAAGACCGCCACACCAGATGCTGCCAGGTTCTGTTGAAAGCGAAGATTTTGGTCCACGGTAAGCAGCACCTCAAAACCATCCCCGGCCATCAGGACAAGGAGTTCGCCGTTCTTCTTCCCGGCCCAGCCCATATCGCGGATGGTGCGGACATCGTGACCTGTCAACTCCTGGCAAAGCGGTCGGGGTACACATTCGTCAAGCAGGATGCGCATGGGACACCAGTAACTCATTCGCCTGTCCCAGCGCCGCGACCACCTGCTCACGCGAGACGGTCGGAAAGTGGTCCAAGAACTCCTCCAGCGTGTCGCCCGCAGCGAGATAGTCGAGTAGGGTGCGGACCGGCACCCGCGTACCGACAAAAACGGGAGTTCCGCCGAGGATGTCGGGGTCGCTGTGAACGACGGAAGAACTCGTGGTCATGGTCACACTTCCTGCCGCGATTTACCAGGATCGGTCGCGCGTTAGCGTTGGCCCATGCCGGCTTTTCCATGTTAGCAGATAGAGTATTTCTTGCGTAGCCGCGACGGCAATTTGCACGGTGCGTCTTCCACCTTCTTCGGCAACGCTACCGCGGACGTATGGCAGATACCCGCACGACCTGGCACAGACGCCCGCGAGCGGGCCCACGAGGAAGCAGACCTCGCTAAAAAGCGAGAACACTTCCATCCAATGCATCACCCGCTGGTTTTCGACCGTAAATCACCCGAAGGCCACCACGAGCAGGCTGGGTAGCGACAACAAAACGGCGAGCCAGCGAGCCATCCAAGATGCCCTCCGCTTCCGAACAGCCAGCTCCGCAGCCGGCGGAACTGGCTGAGCCATGTTCCTGGAAAAGCTCTTAGGCCCCTCCGGTCTGCGGCGGCGCCTGGATCGGCTCGGTACCTCCGCCCCACTGCGACGCCACCCGGTCGCCGACGGCCAAACCCACAAAAAACGACACCACAAACGACAGCCCCGCCCCGAAATAGAACCGGAACACCGAAAACCCAACTCGGCACACAACCCGTCCACGTCGGCTTGCAGCGCCCTCACTTCGGCGACGAAAGCCGCCAACTCGTCCGGGCCAACCCACATGTCCGAGTCCGCAAGCTGCGGCAGGAACGTGGCCCCACGCCGGCGAACCGCCTCCGAGCCCCACAGGTTCCATCGAGCACGCTCGCCGCCGGCCATGTAGGATCCGTCATCCCAGTCAACGAACGTGTGCCACTCGCCCGTGGCCGGGTCGGTCCAGAAGGCAGATACCACCAGCGACATCCGCACCTCCACCATCTGCTCCAGCGCGAGGTTCCAGGTCTGGAGCCTTAACAGCCTGGGGCCATGTACCCAATGAAGCCGGCGCAGTTGACGAACAGCCCGATCCCATTGGCCGCTACGCACCCCAACCACCATCTGCGGTCAGCCGGCCGCCCCGACCCTAAACCGACCAAGCCGGCCATCAGCCCAATCAGGGACAGGGGACCGCCGCCGCACATGGTCAACGAGTAGACCGGGATCGACTCTCGCGTGTACAGGTACCATTCGTTCGCGACAGTAAACGCCCACACCGCAAGCACGCCGAAGTTGGGCAAGGCGAAGAGCAACGCCATCCACCGGCCACCCACAAAGTTCGGTTCGTCCACCTGCGAGCCCTCCGCCGCCCGAACGCACGGCGAAGCTGCGAGGGGGCAGTGCCATGACATGAAGTCCGGAAAACCAGGAGACTGCCCCGATCAGCTTCGGCCGTTGATTCGGCGTACCTTCGCCCTCGCAACTAATACCCCTGCTCGGACTCGAATCGAAACAACTCTCCAAGCGTTGTGCCCCGGAACTCGGCGTATCGATGAGGACAGTCGGCCACTTCCGCTCGCACCCAGTCCGGGATGGGGGCGGTGATGTCCCACAACTGCTCAGACAAAGGCCCACCCTCCCCTTCCATGTACTTGAGGGCGTCGTGGGCGCAGGCCGCCTCGACCGGGTCCTGGCTGGACAGCTTGCCGGCCACGAACGGCCAGTCCGCCAGGAACACCTCGGCGAACGCCCTACCCAGCCACTTCTCCTGGCTGACCCGGTAGTGGAAGATATGCAGGTTACGGGGTTTGTCCTCAATGGGGCCCCGCGACCGCCACACAGGCAGGCATCGCGCCCACGCCTCGGCAACGGTGCCAGCGAGCAGGCGGTCGAAGTCACTCTCTTCGAGGGTCTCCAACACCGGGAATTCCCCCCAACCAAACACAAGATGCTTCAGCCAAATTTTGGCAATAATTTACCGCATTTTTTCTGTCAAGAAAGGTCTTGTCAATGGTCAAAGTCAATCACAGTGGCGAGTAATTACCAATCATCCTTGTTTCCGCCACGTCATGCCGCAATTAGGGAGAAAATTCACTTTGAATCCAATTCCCTTTTTTCTCCGCGCCTGCGCGTGCAAATGTCTTTTGGGCCTTCCATGATCAAACAAAAAGAGCGGGCGGTGTTGGAAAAGGCACACCGCCCGCTCGTGAACGATCAAATCCAAAGGGAAGTGGGTCAACCCACTACTTCTTCACAGGCGGTTCCTTGGTTTCCGCGGGCTTGACCTGGGTTTCCCAGCGGAACTTCGTTTGCGACGCATCGAATGGTAAAAGATAATCTTCCGCCTTCTTGTCGGTGGCCCACAAGATGCCCCGGGTCAGCATGTCCAAAAACTTGGGATCGGCCATTTCCTCGTTGTAATGGCCAATCGTCGTGCCCAATACCTTGCCCTTGCCGAATTGATTGGTCCAGATGCAGACTTCATCCTTGTTCGATTCGGTGTTCTTGCCGATTCCCAACGGGGTCGCGGTCGACTTCAATTCGCTGATCCAGTAGAGTTCCCCCTTGGGGGTCTTCCAGGTCGAGCCGAAACCCTTCATGACGGGGTGTTCGGGTTTCCTGTTTTCGACATCGAAGGCATAATGACCGCCGTGGCGGTGCGAGGTCACGCCGCAGAAATTGAACCATTCCCCGGTGCCGTCGCGATAGCAGTGCATGGCGCAGTGGATGACGATCGCCGGAATCCCTTCACGATGAGGCTTCAAGATCGTCTCTGTGTATTTGGGATCCTTGACATCGGAAAAGCACTCGGCATGCACGACGATGTCGTAGCCCTTGGCCCAGTCGGCTTTTTCATAAAGAGGGATGCGCGAATTGGTGGCGGTGCCGCCTTGTTGGACCAGCGTCCATTCAATGCGGGCGCGCGCCGCCGTGCCTTCGGAAATGATCAGCTTTTGCGTGGTGTAATCGTGGCAGCAACCGCCCACGACGAGCAGCGCGCGAATCGGCTTGGCCTCGGCCGCCTTCTTGGCGGGTGCGGGAGTTTCCGCCGCCGCTAAAGAGATAGCAAATGGCGATAGACCAAGAGCCCATAGCCCCAATCCCACGACCAACGCCCTGGACAAGAACCTGTCTCGTTTCATGAAAAAACTCCAAAAGAGAGGGAGAAAGTCAGAAATCGGCCTGCCTGATTGCCTTGCAAATGGCGATTTGGCGCTACTTGTGGCCAAACAGGTTGCGCTCGCGGATGATCTTGGCCACCTGGGGGGGGACCATCGTTTCCCAGGTTGGATCTTTTGCCTGAATGCGTTTGAGCACGTCGCGCGAAAAGATCGGTAAGCAACTCGGATCGTGATTGTCCAGTTGATCGATACAGTTATTTTCCACGAGGTAATCGAATAGTTTTTGAAGCCCCTTGGTGGCCAGTTCGGTATTGTGCACCGTCTGGATTTCCTCGCACCCCTCCGGCTGGTAAGGGTAAACGAGCAGCTTCAAATCGTTTTTGAACAAGCGGCCGAACGATTCAAGAATCCCGCCCTCAAGGTGCTGGTAATATTTCGGATCGAACAACTCGTAAAGCGAGGGGATGCCCATGACGAGGCCGATCCGCTTCCCCTTGTTCATGTTGTTCAAATAGGCGGCCAGCCGGTAATACTCGAAATAGTCGGAGACGAGCACGGTCATGCCGCAGGCGCCGAGCATGTCGGCCCGGGCCAGGAAATCGCGATTGGAGGCATTTTCGGTGCTCAAGAGATTACGCATCGTCAATTCGGTCACGCAAAGCAGTCGCTCCCGATCCTCGGGAGGCAATACCGATTCGAATTTCTCCTTGGACGCGTGCAACATGTCGATGTTGGTCTTGGTGACCGGACGATACGACCCGCGCTCGACCAGAACCGGTCGCTTGTAGAGGATCTCGCTTGGCTGCAGCACTTTTCCCGTGGCGTCAAACATCGCCGCGTTGGAAAGCCCCAGTTGCACCAGCTTCAAACTCATCACCCGGTTGTCGACGGTGCGAAAACCGATGCCGGTGAACTCGATCATGTCGATTTCGACACGCGAAGTGGTCAAGTTGTCCAATAGCGATTCGACCAATTGCTCCGGCTCGTGATGCAGGAAGAACGCGCCAAAGAGCAAATTCACGCCGACGATGCCGAGGGCCTCTTGTTGCAGGAGGTTTTCATTGTCGAGCATCCGCACATGGATGATGATCTGGCTTTCCTGATCGCGGGGGTAGATTTGAAAGCGCACCCCGAGCCAGCCATGGCATTCATTCGTCCCCTTGTAGTTGCGCGCGGAGACGGTGTTGGCAAAGGCGAAAAACGAGGTGGAGTCACCGCGAATGGGTCCAAGGCGATCGATGTTCAGCCGAAACTCGTGATCGAGCATCGACTCGAGGCGCGGGCGGCTGACGTAGCGTTCGCAGGTGCCGTAGATGGCGTCGGACACGGCCATGTCGTAGGCCGACATGCTTTTGGAAATCGTTCCCGCCGCGCCGCCGACACGGAAAAACCAGCGCACCACTTCCTGGCCCGCGCCGATTTCGGCAAAGGTGCCGTAGCGGCGCTGGTCGAGGTTGATTTTGAGGGCTTTCGAATGGGTGTCCAGCCGCAGCCGGTCGCTGGTGACCCGAATGTCCGAAGGGGGAAGGAAAGTACTGCTCATTCTTCGCTCTCTTGGATCGGGCCTTTGGCCTCACGTTCGCTTTTGCGAAGGGGCCTGGCTCCCGTTTCGGGGCGTCCCCGGCTCGCTTTGGCCGGGGGCCCTCCCCTCTTTCTAGTTGCGCCGATCCCGGGCACCAAATCGGGCCCAAGGAGCGCAAGAAGCGGCTATTTCGGTTTCGGCGGCGCCGTGGGCGCGGGAACCTTTTGAGACAACAGGAATCCAAGCAGCTCAAGGAAATCCTTCTCGGGGATCGATTCGGCGAAATTCGCCGGCATCGGGCTCAGGTTCGTCACCTTGCGCTCTTCGATATTCGATTTTTCGATCGGGATCTCCTTGCCGAGTTGATCGACAAGGACGACCAGATTCCCTTCATCGCGCGTGACCAGCCCGGTGTGCACCTGACCGCTCTTGAGCGCGACGATCGACTGGCGGAAGGCCTGATCGACGTTGCGGCTGGGGTCAAGGACATCTTCGCACATCCTTTCCAAACCCCGCGCGCCAATGCCGTCTAGTTGCGGCCCGACCTTGGCTCCCGTCCCGGCCAGTTGATGGCAGGCCGCGCAGTGTTTGGTGTAAAGTTCCTTGCCGGCGGCCGCATTGAATCCGCTTGATTTTGAAAAGGCCCCCACGCGCGCCTTAATCAAATCGTCGACCCGGTTATCGCCAGGCGGTACGGTTTTTTCAAGCGCCGCGATCTTCTCTTTAACGTCCTTCACGCCCGCCCCTTCGAGCTTGGTCACAATGACGCGGTCGCGGATCAACCGGGGCGGCCATTTTCCCGAGGCCATCAATTCGAGCGCCATGCCGGCCCCACCTTGATTGCTTGCCAATTCCCGCGCTGCGGCCAGTTGCATGCGGTAGGGCAGAACATTGATCGCTTCGGCCAGTGCCTTCATCAAGCCCGGTTGGTGAACCCGGCCAAGCATAATCGCCAATTGCTCCCGCAGCCCGGCAGAATGTGTGGGATCCTTGAGCATGTCTAAAACGACCGGGTGGTACTGACCTGCCGAAAGATTCACGAGGGCTTGGGCCGCGGCAATCCGTTGACCATCCGGCTTTTTGGCGCCTTTCAGGATCTCAACCAGGGCCGAAGACAATCCTTCAAGGCGAAGCTCGCCCACAAGCGAAACGGCCTGATCGATTTGAGCTCCGTTCGGCGACGCAAGGTCCGCCAAGGCAACCGCGTTGGCGCGCTTCATCAATTCGGGATTGATCGGCCGGCCCGATTCCCTCGTCCCCAAAATTGCTTCACGAACAAGGGACAAGGTGCCATTCTTCCCCTTTGGGCCGTCCAGGTAGGCGAAAGCCAATTGCAGAGCTGCATAGTCGCCATGGCGTCCGATATGCCGGAACGCGGCCAGCAGTTTCTCCTGATCGCCGGCCAGCGCCATCAGGTGTCGCGACAGGTAAGCCGCTGCCTGAGCCGAGGGAACCCCCAGGCTGGCAGCCGCGAGGAATGCGGTTTCGCCGGCCGACCGCCCTTCGCGATTGGCCTTCTCCCAGGCTTGCTTGACCGCTTCGTCGCCCGGAAGGAACTGATCGCGCAAACTGATTTTCAAGGCATGGCCCAGATGATCGTCCTGCCCCGGAGCAGCCGCCATCGCGGCGAGCAAGGGGTCGACATTGTCGGGCGATTTCAAACGGGCGAGACTTTCCGCCGCCGCGCGGCGCGCCAGGGGGAAGGCATCCTTGAGGGCTTGCTCGCGCAAAAAGTCAACAAGTGCAGGGTTTTCCGCACCCAGCGAGGCCACCATGCGCACCGCGTGGACCCGAACCAGAGGCTCCGCCGATTTCAGGGCATCGAGCACAGTCTCCGCCACTTTGGCCTTTTCCGGAGCCGCGCGCAAAAGCGTCCAAAGCGCTAGCGTGCGTGCTTGCGCCGACTTGCCCGACGTGGCCAGTTGCACGACCCCCTTTTTGTTGGGTTCAGCGCCTTCGCTGGCACGCGCCCGGCCTTCCAGTTCGTAGCTGGCGCGAATCGCCAGCTCCCATTGCGCGCCGTCGAGCAGGCTCAATAATTCCTCGGTCGACTTGGCGGGGAGGTTGCCGACCGCCGTCGAATCGGCCACATTGTAGTCCTCAGGCACGATGCGCCAGATGCGGCCACGATGACGATCCCGCTCCGGATGATCCAGTTTCACTTCATAGTGCCCGATGATCTTGTTGTAAAAGTCGGCAATGTAGATCGCGCCATCGGGACCGGTTTTCATGTCAACGGGACGAAACCAGGGATCGCTCGAAGCGATCAGGTCCGGCAGTTCCACCGCCACGGGTGAAGCGCCTTTCCAGTCGATCCGGTCGCGGTTCAAGCGGCTTGTGACCACATTGCCCAGAAACACCTGGCCGTCGCATTCCTTGGCGAGCAGATCGCCCGAGTAGATCAAGCAGCCGGCAATGCCGGTCGAACCGTGATCGTGCTTGCACATTTCGGGGCCGTACCCCAGGCCATCGTGCGGCTTACCAAAACTTGGGTAATAGGCGCCTTGGAGGAGCGCATACACCGGCCGGGTGTGGCAGTCGGCGGTGTAGAAGTTGCCATAGCGATCCATGGCGAGGCCGAACGGGTTGACCTGGCCGTAGGTGTACTGTTCCAGGCCGGTGCCGTCGGGCCGGAACCGGTAGGTGTTGCCCGACTGAAGCTTGAGAGAGCGGCCATCTTTGCCCCGAATTTCGGACTGATTCGAGAATCCATGCGTCGCGTAAATCCAACCGTCCGGCGCCAGATTGAAGGCGTTGGTCATCCCATGCGTATCGCGAAAACCGTAACCGGTGAGGATCGCTTCCTTCTTATCGGCTTTGCCATCGCCGTCGGTGTCTTCCAGGAGCAGAATTTGATTGATCTGAAACACCAGCGCGCGTTGCGGCGATTTGCCCGGCAGCGGCAACAGCCCGATCGGAATATTGAGTCCCGTCGCAAAGGTGGTGACCTTGCCCGCTTTGCCATCGGCCCCAAAGTCCGACAGGATGAAGACCTTATCGCGCGCCTTGGCCGGGTCCTTCGCCGGGTAGGGATATTCGAGCGTGGCGGTCACCCACAATCGGCCCTGATCGTCGAAGGCCAGGTTCATTGGCTTGTGGATATCGGGCTCAGCGGCGACCAATTGAGCCTTCAGCCCCTTGGGCAGGCGGAATGCCTTGACCTCTTCCGCGGGCGTTTTGGCCCCGGTTTTCGCGATCAGGTCGGGTTCTTGAGCGAGCACCGACACCGAAGGTACTCCCAAGACGGGCAGTAGAAATAGCGTGGACGCAAATTTTCGCAGCAAACGGATGGGGGGAGTCAAATTCATGAGAAATTCCTGCGGAGGGGGATGCGGGAATGGCGGGGCCGTTCGGCATGAGGGCTCAAGAAGTCCAGGCGCCTCAAGAGATGATCTTAGCGGATTGCCCAGCCGTGGTGGATGGGCTCAATCGTCCACGCCCGTTTTATCCTGGCACCAGACCGATAAAATGCCGTCCATGGGCGCCGTGCATCGAGCGCCAATCCCACCGTAGAGGAAAGTCCGCAGCCTGAATGAGTTCTTCCCCCATTCAACTGATCACCGGCAGGCTTGCGGAAAAAGGATTGCGCCAGTTGGCGGTGGAACTATCCCAGTCGCTGGCCACGCCCGTCGATGTGGCGGTGTTGCCGATCAATGTCGTCTCGCTGGCTCCTTTAGAATGGATCGGGCGACATCACTCTCCCGCGCCCGAGGTTGGCCGCATCATCCTTCCCGGACTTTGCCGGGGCGACCTGAGCCAATTGAGTTCGTTTTGGGGCGTATCGGTGGAACGAGGTCCAGAAGATTACCGCGACCTGCCCGACTATTTTCGCGTCGCGGCCCGGCCCGTGACCCTGGACAAGCAAAACATCGAGATCTTGGCGGAGATCAATTTCGCTCCCCGCCTGGATCGCGCGACTCTCATTGCCCAGGCACAATCGTGGGTCAGCCAGGGGGCCGACCGAATCGATCTGGGCTCCGAACCGGGCCAGCGCTGGTCGCAAGTGGGCGACCGCGTCAAGGAACTGATCGATCTGGGTATCAAGATTTCCATCGACAGTTTTGATTCCTTTGAGGTCGGCGAAGCGGTGCGCGCCGGCGCCGACCTGGTTTTGAGCGTCAATGGTTCCAACTGCGAACGGGCAAAGGACTGGGGCGTCGAGGTGGTCGCCATTCCCGATTTGCCCACCGAGATCGAGACTCTCTATGAGACAGCCGAGCGGCTGGCAAACTGGAAGGTCACTCACCGGCTCGACCCGATTCTCGAACCGATCGGGCATGGTTTTGGCGCCTCGATTTTGCGCTATAGCCAGACGCGCAAGCAGTTCCCGAAGACACCCATCCTCATGGGAATCGGCAACTTAACCGAAATGACCGAGGTTGATTCCGCCGGGGTCAATTACCTTTTGCTTGCCTTGTGCCAGGAGTGGCAAATCACGAGCATCCTGACCACCGAAGTGGCCTCCTGGTGCCGCAGTTCGGTCCGGGAAATCGACCGGATGCGCCGGGTGCTCCACCATGCGATCGCCGAGGGAGTCGTGCCCAAAAGACTCGATCGTTCCCTGGTCTTGTTGCGTGAAGGCCGCTCCCAACCCACGGCGCCGATCGATTTGGAGGAGTTGGCCGCCTGTCTAACCGATCGAAATCTCCGGCTCTTCGCGCAAAATGGCCGGATCGAGGCGATGAATGGGCATTTCCGTGCCAGTGACACCGACCCCTTCGACCTGTTTCAGCAGATTACGGCGCACGAGTCGATCGATCCGTCTCACGCGTTTTACCTCGGATACGAAATGTGCAAGGCCGTCACGGCGCTGACCCTGGATAAGACCTACCGGCAGGATGCCGCGCTCGACTGGGGTTTTCTGACGCGGCCGGAAACGAGTCATCGGGGCAAGGAAAGGGACGGCGTTTGATCGAGGAATTGGAAGATCTCTGGTACTGCCCTCTTGAGGCCCCTCCCGATTCCGCACGGGTTTTCCAGGCAATGCACGGCCTGAGGCATCGGGTTTGGTTGGATAGCGCCTCCAATCCCCATTCACTGGGCCGATACTCCTATTTGGCGGCGGATCCCTGGAAGGTCCTGAAAGGACGGGATGGCCAGTTTGATCTGGACGATGCTCCCTTGCCTGAAGATCGCCCCTGGTCGGCCTTTCAGGCCCATGTTTCGCGTGATCCCGCACGAGTTGCGCAGGCGAAAACCGACCTTCCCCCATTCCGGGGCGGTGTGTTTTTTTTCCTGGGGTATGAACTGGGTCGAACGCTCGAAACACTTCCGGCGGCCGGACCTGCCGAATTCTTGACCCCGGATATCTGGGTCGGCTGGTTCGATACGGTCGTTTGCTTCGACCATGAACGGAACCGCGCCTGGATCGTGTCGAACGGCCGGCCCGAAGTGGAGCATTCCCGTCGCCGCGCACGAGCTCACCAGCGCCTGCGGTCTTTCGAGGCGCTCATTCGCGATGGGATCGAGCCTTCCCCCCAAGATCCCTTTCCAAACCAGCCGATCCGGCCGCTCGTGGAATCTTTGCTTTCGGTTCCGCTCAGTCGCTTTCCCACCCTCAACGTGCAAAGCCATTTCCAACGGGCCTCGTATGAGAAGGTGGTCGAGCGGGCAGTCGACTACATCCACGCGGGCGACTGCTTTCAGGTGAACATTGCGCAACGTCTTCTCACCGTGCAGGACCGCCCTCCAGAGAGCCTTTACCTGGATCTGCGTCGCAAAAACCCAGCCCCTTTCGCCGGGTATTTTGACCTGGGCGACACCCAGATTCTAAGCGCAAGCCCGGAACGTTTTCTGCGCGTGGCCGCGGGCGGCGCCGTGGAAACCCGGCCGATCAAGGGGACCCGCCCGCGGGGGCAAACCCCTCAAGAGGATCGCGCACTGGCTTGGGAATTGACGCAATCGGCAAAAGATCGCGCCGAAAATGTCATGATTGTGGATCTGATGCGCAATGACCTCGGGCGTGTCTGTCGCCCCGGAACCATCGAGGTCGCCGAGGTCTGCCGGCTGGAAAGTTACCAGACCGTCCATCACCTGGTCAGCGTCGTGAAAGGGACCCTCGCCGAGGGGAAAACCGCGATCGACCTTCTCATGGCGACCTTTCCGGGCGGCTCGGTCACCGGCGCGCCCAAGATCCGCTCGATGGAGATCATCGCCGAACTGGAGCGAGTTCCGCGCGGACCTTATTGCGGATGCATCGGCTGGTTGGGCGACGACGGCCAGATGGACACGAATATCCTCATTCGCACCTTCACGGCAAAGGACGGCTGGCTGCAATTTCCCGTGGGTGGCGGCATCGTCGCCGATTCGGTGAGCGCGCGAGAATACGAGGAGACGCTGCATAAGGCCGAAGGATTGCTCAAAGCACTCGACAAGAAATGAGACCGGCTGAACCGAGGATTGAGACCGGGAAAAGAAAGACACCGCTTGAAACCGTAGAAAAAGCGAAAATCCAGAAGGGAGATGCCGGGTGGCCGAACGAATTGGAATCCTGGGAGGCGGACAACTGGGAAGAATGCTGGCGCTGGCGGGGATTCCGCTGGGCCTGACCTTCCGCATTCTTGACGACAGCGCCGATGCTCCTGCCGCGGTCGCTGCCGAGCAGATGTGCGGGCCGATGGATCAAGCCGCCACCCTCGATGCGTTTGCCCAGGGCCTCCACTGCGCCACCTTCGAATTTGAAAATGTTCTGGTTGGTTCCGTGGAACACCTGCTTGCCAGGGTGCCGGTTTACCCGGGCGCGCTGGCGCTTGCGAAAAGTCAGGACCGCTTGCCCGAGAAAGAGCTCTTTCGTTCCTTGCAGATCATGACGGCGCCCTTCATGCCGGTACGCACCCTCGATGATCTGCGCGAGGCGGTAATGGCGATCGGCTCACCGGCACTGTTGAAAACCAGGCGCTTTGGCTACGACGGCAAGGGCCAGTATCCCATTCGCAGCGAAACGGAGGTAAGCAGCGTCTGGGAAAGGATGGGCGGCCATCCCCTGATTCTTGAAGGCTGGGTCCCCTTCGACCGGGAGCTGTCGCAGGTTTCGGTTCGCTCACGCGGTGGTCAAATCAAGCATTACCCCCTGGTCGAAAATCATCACCGCAAGGGGATCTTGCAGCGCACGATCGCCCCGGCTCCCGGCATTGAGAACGACGATCACCCTCTGGCAATTCAATCGCGCCAGGCCATGGAAAAAACGATGATGGCCCTGAACTATGTGGGAGTCATGGCGATCGAATGGTTCCAAGTCGGCAACGAACTGATCGCCAATGAAATGGCGCCCCGGGTGCACAACTCCGGCCACTGGACCATGGATGGCGCGGTGACGAGCCAGTTTGAAAACCATCTCCGGGCGATCATGGGCTGGGAGCTGGGACCGACTCACCTGCGCCAACCCGCTCTCATGATCAACCTGATCGGCGACCACCGGCCCGCTGCCGACTGGTTGAGTATGCCCGCCGCCAAACTGCACCTCTACGGCAAAAGCCCGCGCAAGGGACGCAAGCTTGGCCATGTCAACCTGATTGGCGATTCCGTGGACGAGCTTCTGGAGATGGCCGAGTCGGTCCGAGAATGGTTGCCCGATTGAGGCGGCCAAGCGGTCCGAAGCGATGGTCGCAAGGCGCCCCTGTCCTGCGGGAAATACCGCCTGCTTCATCGGGAATTCTTGGTATTCCGTCCCTTGGGAGGCTCCACCTGGGGGAAACTGTGCCGTAGAATCGTCTTTTGGCTGGACGCTTCGCCCCATCCATGGTCGGCCAAAGCAGGACCTGCGAGATGGTTCAGTTGGCCCGCGGTTCGGTTTCCCGCGCTTTTTTGGGAGGCGCCGGCGGATTTTGTTTGGCGCAAGGCACGATTTAGGGAAAAGGCACGGAATGTTAGAGATCTCGAAAATGGCCGCGGGGGTCGAACCCTCGGCAACTCTGGCGGCGGCCGCCCGGGCGCGTCAACTCAAGGCCGAAGGCAAGGATGTCCTCGATTTCAGCGTGGGCGAACCCGACTTTCCCACGCCGGCATTTATTTGCGACGCCGCCAAAAAAGCCATGGACCAGGGGAAAACCCGCTACACGCCCGCCTCGGGCACGGTCGAACTGCGCAATGCCATCGTGCAGTGGTATGCCAAGGAATACGGCTACGCCTTTACCGCCGATCAAGTCATCGTTTCCAATGGCGCCAAGCACTCGATTCATAACACCCTCGCGGCGCTGCTGAACCCCGGCGACGAGGTCATCATCCCGACCCCCTACTGGGTCAGCTATGGCGATCTGGTAAAAATGTGCGGCGCCAAACCGGTGCTCGTGGAAACCACGCTGGAATCGGGCTTTCGCATGAGCCCGGCCCAGCTCGAATCGGCCATCAGTCCGCGCACCAAGCTGCTTTTGCTCAATTCGCCTTCGAACCCGACCGGCGCCATCTATCCGCGCAAGGAACTGGAAACGTTCGCGGATATCGTCACCGCCAAGGGAATTGGGGTCATCTCCGATGAGATTTACGAAAAGCTGATTTATGGCAACGCGGCCGCGACCTGCTTTGCGACGCTCAAGCCTGGGCTTGCCGAGCGCACGATCACGATTAGCGGCGTCAGCAAAACCTATGCGATGACCGGCTGGCGCATCGGCTGGGCGATTGGGCCGAAGAAGCTCATCCAAGCGATGGGCAATATCCAAAGCCAGGAAACGTCGAGTCCCTGCAGCATCAGTCAGGAAGCGGCGCGGGCGGCGCTGAGCGGAGACCAGGGCTTCATCGAGCCGATGCGACAAGAATTTCAGGCGCGCCGCGATCTGGTGTACGCCGGACTTTCCAAGATCCCGGGGCTGCGACCCTTTTTCCCCGATGGCGCCTTTTACGCCTTTTTCGATGTTGCGGGAACCTATGGCCGGGAAGTGGCAGGCGGGGCCTTTCATGACGATGTCGGGTTTTGCCGCGGAGCGCTCGATCAGGCCCTGGTCAACCTGGTGCCGGGCGTTGCTTTTGGCGCCCCGGGATTCGCACGACTGAGTTTCGCCACCAGCCGGCAACAAATCGAAGCAGGCCTGACGCGCCTGGCCAACTGGCTGCGTGTCTGATTCTCCCCGGGAATGGAATTCCCCTGAAAACAAAGGGCATGGGCATGGTCGCAATGATTGGGGAAAACCATGTTCGCGAAATCGCGGACATGGCCATGGCCCTGGATGTCGTCGAAAAAGCGTTCCGCAAAATTGGCCTGGAAGAAGCGACCAATTCGCCCCGCAGTCGCGCGCAAACCGATCATGCCCATATCTACGGAATGTTTGCCGGAGCCAAGGGCCTGCAATCGCTCGGCTTGAAGGTGCGCACCACGAGCCGCAAAGGGCAGCCTGAACATATCGTCCTTTTGTTCCATTCCAAAACCGGCGAACTGGCCTGCATCATGCAGGCCGAGTATCTGGAGCAATTAAGGGGTGGCGCCGCTGGCGGTCTTGGGATCAAGACGCTGGCGAGACCTGGCGCCTCCTCCATTGGCCTGATCGGGTCGGGAATGCAAGCGCGCATGCAATTGCGCGCGGCCGCCATGGTTCGACCGCTCCAGTCGGCCTCGGTCTACTCACCCAACCGCGAACGAGCCGCGGCCTTCGCCGCCGATATGAGCCAGGAAATGGGATTTGAGATCACCGTTGCCCCTCATGCGCGCGAGGCGGTGCGAGGCAAGGAAATCGTGATTTTGGCCACAACCAGCCGGGATCCGGTTTTTTTCGAGGACTGGGTGGAACCCGGAATGCACATCAACGCCGTGGGCGCGACATTCCTGGGTAAATCCGAAGTGGCGGCCGAGGCGTTTCGCAAAATCGAGCTGGTCGTGGTCGATCATCGGGAATCGGCCCGCCTTGAGGCAGGCGATCTGGTCGAGCCCTTGGAACGAGAATTCGTTCACTGGCGCAGCATTCGCGACTTGGGCCCGATGTTGGTCGGCCGCTACGAAGCCAGGACCGGCCCGGAACAAACGACGCTTTTCAAAAGCGTCGGGCTGGGCATCCAGGATGTCACCCTGGGACAAGCGATCCTGGAAAAGGCCAAGATGCTGAATATTGGCGGCACCCTGCCCTGGAAGAACGAGACGCCTGTTTGATCGATTCCCTTCCGAAGGCATAACCAAACTGCAACGAACCGATCGGCCACTGACCGTTGGAGCGGGACGGCCGAACGACCTCTCACTCTTCTTGATGGATCACTGTGGCGGCGGCCGCCCCTCGAGTGAGCCACAGAATTGCCAAAATGGGTAGGGCGTCGATCACGAGTCCCACGAACGCCAGAGTGCGAGCTTTGTGGGGGCGAACCTTACACGATTGGCCCAATATCCCAAGCTGAACCAGAAAATCGAGCGAGGCAAATACCAGGCCCACCAGGATTTTTGGCAGCATCGGATGGACTCGTGCAAAAATGCCGGCTTCCGAAAGGATTGCCGCGGGTACGGCGACAAGAATGGTGATCCCCACCATGAGCAAAAACGAGGTGAGGGAGTCGCCGATCAAGCCGACCAACGTCTGGTTGGAGTCGTTGGGGTTTTCCCCGCCCGTGGGGACGAGCGGCCAAAGGAAGATCCCCTTGACCAGCGCAGTGAAAACCAAGGCCGCCACCATCCACAACAGAACGCTCGAAATCCGGAAGGTCGTGAACACCCCCAGAATGTTCGAGTAATCGTCGGTCCAAACACCTACCTTGTCGTCGGTGGCAGGTTCGATCCAGCACGGCACCCATTTTTCGGCGGCGGTGCCGATAATGAAACCGAGCTGCGAGGCCGGAGCATAGGGGATGGCCATCATGGCTTCCGCATACGCTTTGACCGTCTCGGTCTTTTCCTTGTAAGACTGCGGACTCATTAATTTGGCCAGATGCTCGGGCTTACGCGCCACTGCGACCCAGGTCGACGCGCTCTTGCCGATGAAATTCTCTTCCGAATCGCTGAAGCCCAAAATGGCCAGGTCCATGCTTTTGGCCATGTTGGCCAAAACCGGTTCCAGGCGCAGGTAGCGATTGCTCGTGTGGAACACCACGACACCGTCGTCGGCAAGGCGATCGAGGTAGATCGCCATCGATTCCTTGGTGAGCAGGTGGACGGGAATCGCATCGGAGCTGAAGGCATCGACCGCAATGATTCCATATTTGTCCACGGTCCCTTTTTTCGGGTTTTTCAACATCACCCGTGCATCGCCTAAATAAAGGTGTACATCCGAGCCGCGGACCTGGCGGGCAAATTCCGTGTATTTGAAAATCGCATTGGGATCGAATGAGATCGATTTAACTAGCGGATCGATATCGTAGAAATCGATGACCTGATTGGAATGACCGTAAACCGATAGCGTTCCCGTGCCCAGGCCGATCACGGCGATGGGAGGAAAGCGGCCCTCCTTATTGAAGACGTTGTAATTCTCCATGACATGGCCAATCGGCCCTGACCAACTGTAGTAGGTCATGGGGATGAAGAGCCGGTCCTGGTCTTCGGGCTGCATCCCATGCAAGGTCGTGCCGTGTAGCAATTTAATGACGTTCATGGAGCGGTGTTCCACCGCTCGTTCGATTTTCAGTGCGCCGAAGAATCCGCGCGATTGCCAGATGATGTCCTTGTCGAACAGGCCGTTAAAGGAATAGGCGATGATCACCGCGGTGAGTCCGAGCGCGAAACGCATCGGCCGGTCGACCAGTGTGTAACAGAGAATGCAGGGAATTCCGTAGATCAGAACCCAAATCCCCCCCGGGTAGAGATTGTTCTGCTCCAAAAAGACTCTGACTTTGGGAAAGATGGCATCGGAGTGAATCCCCAGGGCCAGCCCCGTGGCCAGCAGGCCAAACGTGGCGGGAAGCACGAGATCGAACACCCCGGTCGGGCTCAATTCCCCCTTGGCCCATTGATACACCGCCCAGACAACGGCCATGCCCAAAAGGATGGCCAACAACCAGGTCGCGGTCACGGGCTGGCCGCCCAGGGTACGATCCCAACTTTTCAGCGTGATGAACACGATCGCGGCGAGCAGGCCGCTCAGGCTCAAAAGGAGGTCGGCAAGACGTGTCCACGGGGTATCGATCACCTTGCCCAAGGGCGGCAGCATGACGCAGGCGACCACCAAGGCAACCTGGTATTCCGCAATGATGGGAAATACCAGCGGAGCGAAAAGTCCGTTGAACAAGCCGCCGACCACACCGCCAAGCGACATCCAAAGGTAGAAGGCGGTGAGATTCTCAGGGCTTGGCCGGTCCTTCGCCAGTTCTCCATGGCACACCATCGACACCAGGAAGAGCACGGCGAGATGAATGCCGATCAGGTAGAGAAGATTTTCCAGGGGCTTGAGACCCGAAAGCATGAGAAACAAAAGCAGGAGCACGCCGAGGGGCATCATCAGGACCATGCTGAAATGAACCCAATCGGGCACCCGGGCAAACACGATGATGAACGACAACAGATAGATGCCAAGCGGCGCGACCCACAAAAGGGGAATGGCCGCGATGTCGGTCGTCATGTAGGTGGTGGCGCCAAGCATCAAACTGGAAGGGACCGCGCCCAGCAACACCCAGCGTACAACACGAGTAAAAGGCAACTTTTCCGACGATGCCGCTGCAACCTCGAAATCGTGAGCCTCTTCCTCAAGTTCGGGAGACTGCCGCAACAGCCAGACGCATAGCGCCGTCAGCGTCACGAGCAGCCCATAGCCGATTCCCCAACCCCAGCGCTGTTGCTGCAAGGTCAAATAGGGCTCGATGAAGGCGGGGTAACCGACCAGGGCAATCATGCTGCCCAGGTTGCTCGCGGCGTAAAGAAAATAGGGATCTTTGGCGGAAGGATGGCCCGTTTTGCTAAACCAGCGCTGAAGCAGGGGCGCGCTTGCACTCACCACGAAAAAGGGAATTCCGGCGGAGAGGAACAAAACCAGGAGCAGCCGCGGGATCAGAAGCGATTCGGTGTCCGCGAGGAACTCTTCACGAATGGTGATGGGGAACACAAACAAAAAAGGAACCATCATCAAGATAAGATGATAGAAGCTTTGTTTTTTCACGCCGAAATAACGCGTGCTGAAGTGCGCGTAGGAATAGCCTGCCAACAGCAGGGCCTGGAAAAACACCATGCAGGTATTCCAGACGGCCGGCGTTCCCCCCAAGAGCGGCAGGATCAGTTTGCCGACCATCGGCTGCACCAGGAACAAAAGCAGCGCGCTGGTGAACAAGGTCAGCGTGAAACTGGCAAGTTTTGCGAAATCGGACTTCACGTTTCCGTCCTGTCAGAAAGGAGAGGGGAAGGCCGGCCGTACCCAGGCGACTACCTACCTACCTACCTCGGCGCACCAGCTACTTCAAAATGCTCGGTAAATTGCTGTAGTCATCGGACCAAACCTTGCTTTCGGCAAAATCCCTCGGAAGCAGGTCGATCCAATACTCGTTCCACTTTTCGCCCGTCGAGTCCTGAAACTCGTTTGCTTTCATAGGAAGGCTGCCAAATGCGGCACGAGACTTGGCCATCACCACCCAGTTGGTCCCGTATTTGAAATCGTCCTTGATGGGATCGCCCCCCTGAATCATGGCCGACATTCCCGTCGCCTGTGCCATATTCCCGAGCACCCCTTCGAAATTCAAATACCGGTTGGCAATATTGATCACCACGATTCCATCGGGCTGAAGCTTGGTCTTGTATAGCTCAAAGGCTTCGCGGGTCAAAAGGTGGACCGGCACCGCGTCGGAGGTGAATGCGTCCATGAAGATCAGGTCGTATTTGCCATCTTCGGCCTTACCGATTTTTCTGCGGGCATCACCCAACTCCACCTGCACCTGGACTCCCCGATCGATGGCATCGGGGACAAAAGTGAAAAGTTCTCGGTTTTTGGTGGCGACCTGAACCACGGCCGGGTCGATCTCATACAGGTCCAGCGACCAGCCTGGCTCCATGTAGGCCGCCAACGTCCCCGTGCCGAGTCCCATCACGCCGACCTTGAGCGGTCGATCTTTCTCTTTGGCCCGCTCGCGCATGGTCTCGAAAATCTGACCGATGGCGTTGCGGTGGTGGAAATAACCCAGGGTCTTGCGCCGGTTCTGTGCCGGCTCGTAGCACTGCATGCCATGGTCGGTGGTGCCATGTAAAAACTTGTGAAAGGTCCACCCCTCGTCATTGTTCTGATCTTCCACAATGCGAAACGTGCCGAAGAAATTGCGCTCGCGGTAAAGCACATGGCTATCGTCGTCCAACTGATAGATAAAAGTTTCTACCGGAGAGAGATTTCGAACCCACGATGGTTGTTCATCAAACCATTTTTTGCCGCTGCTGTAAGGCAGAAAATGAATCAACATTAACGCACACCCGAGCAGCAATCCAAATACAAAAACCGCTCCTTGCGCCAGGTATTCAAGACCCTTCATAGGTATCGCCCAGTTGCGCGAACGGTAAACTCCAAAACTGACACCAGGAATCATCAAGCAGGCCATCACGGCCATGAGCGGGTATTCGATCACCTGTTTGAACAACAGCGGAGCCACCATCGTGTTGAAAATTCCGCCAAGCACTCCGCCTGTCGACATGGCCAGGTAAAAGTAGGTCAAATGGTCCGGCGCCGGCCGCGTCCGCGCCAGCTCTCCATGGCAAACCATGGAAACGGTGAACAACAAAAAGAGATGAAGCGAAATGTGTTCGACTTCAGTCAAATCGAGGTAGGTCCTTACCGCATAGCGAAACGTCACCGCCATGATCGCCAGGGGCAACAACAACACCATTAATGTGTGTTGAGCCATAAACGAACGCGAGGCAATGACGGTGCCCAGTATAAACGCCAAAAACGACCAGGAGGCAAACGGCGCCAACCGAGTCTGTTTGTAAAGCACCTTAAAAAATCCAACAACATCTCTCTGATCGTAAAAATCTTTAAAATCGATTGCGCCATTATATCCATACAGAAAATAGGAGCCTACCCCCAAGGTGATCGCCAGCGACAGCCACAAGGGAATGCGCGAAAAAACCAGAATGAAACTCAGGAGATAAAGCGTCAGCGGCAAGATCCAGAGCAAGGGAATGGCTGCGATATCGGTCGTAATGAAAGTCGTGGCCCCGAGCATCAAACTCGAGGGGATCATGCCGAGCACAGCCCACCCGGTGAAATCGAAGAGCCCGGGAGCGGGCGCTTCGGGCGCTTTCGGCGCCTCCTGTGCTGCTGAGGCCGCAGCGTTCACCGGACGCTCGGACCGCTCGGCGGCGGCCAGGGAAATGGTGCTTCCCGCGGCCGGCCGAATGGGAGACGTGACAATCGTCGAACTTGACGCCGCCGCCTGGGGCTTTTCGCTCACCGGCGGCCCCGAGCCCGTTTCGGCGGGACTGGCAATGGCCAGGGCGCCGGACAACAAAATCATGCCGCCCATGATCGCGAAGCCCACCAGCCAAAAGAAAGTCTGCTGATTGACCCCATAGATCGGCTCGATCAAAAACGGATAAGCCAAAAGCGCCAACATGCTGCCCAGATTGCTGGCCCCGTAAAGAAAATAGGGGTCCTTGGCATCGGGATGGCCCGTCCGGGAAAACCACCTTTGCAAGAGCGGAGCCGTCGCGGCCACGGCAAAAAACGGCAGTCCCGCACTTGCCAACAATACGGCCAACAGCCAGACAATCGGGCTGCTCTCTTCCGGCGGATTATAATATTGCGCGATTCTTCCCGCGTCAAAACGCAGAAAGTAAAGGGGCACCAAAGCCACCAACAAGACCACCGCATGTACGAGCCATTGTTTTTTAAGCTCCACGCGGCTGCTTAAAAAATGCGCATAAGCATAGCCGGCCAGAAGAAGCGCCTGGAAAAACACCATGCAGGTGTTCCACACAGCGGGAGTTCCCCCCAGCCACGGCAGCAGGATTTTTCCAACCATCGGCTGGACGGCGAATAAAAGAAGGGCGCTACTAAGCAGCGTCAGGGAGAACACCCCCAACAAAAAAAAATGTCGCAAGCGGAATTCCCCGCGCTGTAGATCGAAGTTCTCGTTCGGTCATTATGGAAAGGCGGGCTTGTTTGGAAAGATATCCCTACCTGGCAATTGGGGCGCCCGCCTGCAAATGGGGTGCCCCGGAAGCACTTGGAGCGCCCTCCCCGAGAGATGAGGCGCCAGGCGCCGGCTACTGGGGCGAAGGGGCCGCTCCCCAGAATGCCACCCAATCGTCCCAGCGCGGGGTCTTTCTGCGATTGTCCAGCGCATCCAGATCGATCGCCGCCGCCCTGGGGTTTTCAGGCGAGGGAAGGAGCGGCTGATCGTGACTATCCAGATCGTATTGAACGATCTCCCCATCGATGACGACGCGAATCAACCGGCCGTCGGCTTCCCAGACTCGCCCGTTCGCGGGATCGATCTGGCAAGCTCGAATCTGCAGCCCAAACGCCGCATCGAGACCTTCCAGACTCTTGGCGACTTTAAGAGAGAGAAGTGGACCCCGGCCAGAATTTTGCTCCGCTACGGTCAATGGATCCGTCAACGGTACCAGGCACTGCCCCGGCGCCCAGGACCAGACCCTGCCTGCCATCACTTCAAAATCGAGCGGGATGGCCTGGCCTTGAAGCCCCAAAACCGCCGCACGCACGCCTCGCATTCCGAGTTTGGTCATGCTGAAGACTCCGGGCTGGCCGGACTTCTCCAACAGTAGATTTCCATGCCGCTCGATCGCTGTTTTCACGGCATGCCGATGATGATCGAGGTCCGATTCGAGCTTCAAGCGCCTGATGCCTTGCGCATGGCGCAGCTTGCGGAAAGTTTTCGCAATCGAACCGGAATGGAATCCTGGCCGGAACAGCGATAAGAACGTTTCGCCGTGCGAACCGATCCGAATCGGTACCAGCCTGCACGGGCGATTGGCCGCATAGAGCCGCCAGTTTTCCATCAGTTCCCAGACCATAAATCCAAAGAAGCCAGGTATCCCCGAGATAATGCCGATCGACACGGTCAGCGACATCTCCCAGTTCAAACCCAACAGAAGCTGAAGCTTTTGCGCAAACGGCACGATCAAAACCAACATGAATTTGTGGCCGATCGTCACCGTCGGGAAGTGCTTGATCGGGTTGATCTGGGGTTCCAAGAGCACGATCAGGGCGAAGCGCAGAAGCTCCATGATCGGCATTAAGATCATCGTCAAGAGCGACTTGCCGACCAGCGCGATCCCCGACGATTGCGAGGTGGGCCTGAGCCATTCGGTCACCTTGAGGATCGTCAGCGAAATCCAGTCGACCACAAGCCGGGCGATCCAGACAAAGAGCGCGACCAGGCGATAGAAGGATTGAATGCCCCAGTCGTGCATCCACTCGCCAATGACATCCCAGAGCCAGGCTTCCGCCCGGATCCAGTACCGGTTGGCGAATATCGCCATGAACACCAAAAAGAAAGCGACCCGGATGATCGGGCGGATTTCCAGCAGGTGCAAATAGGGCAAGGCCAGCAGGTAGATGACAGCAGACAGGATGGCCGGTTTGAGACCCAGGGTCCAGAACCAGCGAATGGGAGGAAGGTTGAGCACCGTTTGCACAAACGGATGCGTCAGCACCCATCCGGGGCCATGCCACAAGACAAATCGCAGCACCTTCGCGACGATGAGAAAGGCCCACCATGTCGCCCTCTGAACCGGGCCGCAATGAATTAGCGCAACCAGGTAAATGAACGTTAATACCAGCCAGGGAGGGCTTCCCAAAATCAGGCGGCTTTCCGCCTCGTCCTTGTGGTTCCTGAAATCTTCCACGGAGGCCAGGACCGGCCAAACCCAGTTGTCCGGATTGTAAACCGGCAGGACTTCCTTCTCCGCGTCCATGACCTTCTCATAGAGATGCCCGTCACGGAAGATCATGCCGGAGATCTTGATAATCTCCTCGTGCATGAACTGCGGGAATTTCCAAAGGACAAGCGTCCCCAGGAAGGGAATGATCAACCAGAGCAAAAGCAACCGGCCAAATGGCGTCGCGTAAAACAAGGAGCTAAGCCGCTGCAATTCGCGCGTATAAATCTCACCCAGACGGTAGGCCCCCGGCGCCAGTTGCCCCAGCGACCGATCCAGCGCCATGAGGCGATCCCCGCGAAACCACTGCATTGGCCCATCGATATCGGGCATCTTCAGTTCGTTGCGCGCCAGGATATCGCGAATATCGCCAAACGACAGTTGCCGCGTATCGAGCAGCCGCTCGACCATTTCCTCGATCACGCAATCCAGCGCCGCCGTTTCCGCCAGGGTTTTGGGCTCAAACCCGGCCATCTCAAAAGCCCGGTGAAAGACCGGCGTGAAAAAGGCGCTCGTTTGCTTTTCAATGTGATGCGCAAAATGATCGATCGCGTCGGCAATTTCCTTGATCCACTCGAGCTTGAGGTCGGACCGAAAGATCGCGGCCTTCGCCTTGACCAGATCGCTATGCGCCGAAAGCAGGCCGACGCCGGGAAGATCCCTCCGGAACGGCTTCGTCCCAAAAGAAAGCAGCCACGACCAGGGGCAAATCTCGCTTGGGTCGTGCTCCATTTCCCCCCTGGCCTGAAAGACAGCCTTCATGGCTCGCACGGCGGGAGCCGAGCCTTCCCGTTGAGCGAAGGCTCGATCGATCCAGGCAAGCGCCCAATCCGGAAGCGTTTCCGAAGTGACCCCAAGGCAATCGGCGAGCTTTTTCCAGGCGAAACGGTGCATCTTGCCGCGCGAGCGCGTCGGTTCGACATGAGCCGCGTCCCAAAAAGCCATCAGCGATTCGAAATGGCGGCCATCGCCTTCGAGTTGCCTCGCAAGTCTCCACCGCAAATCGTATTCGCGCCCGTCATACTCACGTTCCGCGGGAATAAATGCCTGCTGGCTCGCCTTGGCAAGTGCCTCGGTTCCCGGGTGAATCGCCCCCTCGGGGCGACTCGACGCGAGCAGCTCTCCGGGCGCACCGACCATCGAGACCAGATTGCGAATGTTGGAGGGGTCCAAAAGGGGAAACCACTCGGGGACCCGAGTCGTTTCGAACGCCAACAACTCCAGTAGGACCGCCAGGAATTCCTCGAGGATGTCTCCCGGCGCCGCCTCTCTGGCGATGAGCTGTTCCTCGATCAGCAAAAGCCGGATTTCCCGAAACTCCCGTCCGCCGATTTCCGCGATCATCGCCTCGGTCGTGGCATCGTCCCAGACTCCCGCGACTCGGGCACGCCGCGCCGACGCATGAACTCTTCCATGAAAAAGCTGCCGCCATAGCCAGGTAATCGCCTGGTTGCGGTCCCAGTTCCTCGTTTTTCCAAACGACGGCTGGGCAATCAAAAGAATCCACTGATCCGGGCCGGTTGCGGCCGGTAACTCGCTTGGGGAAAAGACACCCAGATCCCTTAAGAAGGGTGCGGGCAAAAGCGCCAGATGATCGTGGGGCAGATTCCAGCCAAACCCGGGATAGCCGCTGTAGGCCCTGAGGACGTTGCGAAGGAGCTGACGGGAGATCAGGCGGGCATCGGGATTGGCTTTGGCGGCCAGTGCGGCCAGCTCATCGACGGACCAAGTCATCCTGGCCCTCTCAGTTCAAGGAATTGCGTTGGTCCAGCGATTCTAGGGAAAACCGGCAAATCAATACTCATCAGTCGACGAGGGGTCTTCAGGGGCGTGCGCCGATTCATCATGAATTTTCTCGGCATAAGTGCCGTTGAGCCAGCGTCCGAGGTCAACCAACCGGCATTTGCGGCTGCAAAAAGGGTAATTGGGCCATTCGGCACCTTGCGTGGCCGAGGACCCCGGCATGGCCTGCTGGCAAATCGGACAGCAATGTTGCGCCATGACCACGCTGCCTACTTTAAGATTTGGATTTTTTGGAACTGCTTTTCGCGGAAGTCTTCGCGGCAGGGGCGGCCGGCTCCTTGGGAGTGCTGGAAGAACCGCTCGAAGCCGAATCGGCGGATTTGGTCTCTTTGGTATCGGCCGTCTTCGAGTCGGCGCTGGCGGCCGACTTGTAGGCGTCGCTTCGGTAATCGGTCTCATAAAAACCCGATCCCTTAAAAAGGATCGCGGTTCCCGTGCCGATCAAGCGGACCAATTTCTTCTTCTTGCACTTGGGACAGAGTTTCAGAGGTTCTTCACTGAACGATTGAAACTCCTCAAACTCATGGCCGCAGGCGCTGCACTGATATTCATAAGTCGGCATGGAACGCACTCCAAAATAGCCGGGCCTCGACTCCGGGGACGGATCAACCGGCATCAAGGCGATGTCTGCTTGTCGAATTATCTTGCCTAGGCCACGGGCCCGCTGATCACAACTTTTGCCGGCCGAATCACACGATCGTGCATCGTCCAACCTTGCTCCAAAACCTGAATCACCGTCTGGGGAGGAACCTCGGCCGAAGGCACCTGGGTGACCGCCTCGTGCGTGTTCGGATCGAACGGCTTATTAAGAGCTTCCACCTTCTGCAGGCCGTGGCGGCGCAGCACGTCGACGATCTGGCCCATGACCAGCTTGACACCCTGCGTCAGAGGTCCTTGATCGCCGGCCTTGGCCGCGGCTTCAAGCGCCCGATCGAGGTTGTCGATGGCCGGAAGCAAGTCCCCCGCCAGGGGAACCTGGGCGTAGCGGCGCTCCTGCTGCAAATCGCGCTGCTGGCGCTTTTGATAGTTTTCAAATTCGGCCCGGGCGCTTTTCGCCAGCGTCAGGTATTCATCGCGCGTCTTTTCCGCTTCCGCAAGCTTCTGGCGCAATCCCTCAAGTTGCCACTGGGGATCGCTGAAATCCCCCGCTTGCCCCGTTTCCGGCGCTCCGGTCGGGTTTTCGTGATGACTCATGATGTTCCTCTACCTACCTACCTATTTGCTTCCCTTGGTCGATTCCGTTTCCGTTTTTTGATCGGGGCCCCCGGCAAAAAAAGCCCGGATCCGGTCGAAAAATCCCTTGTGCTGCGTTTGAGGAAGTTGCTCCTCGATCATCTTGAGTTCCCGGAACAGCTCGGTCTGCCGCGGCGTGAGCTTTTTGGGCGTCTCCAGTCGAACTTGCACAAGCAGGTCGCCGGTGCGGTTGCCGCGCAGGTGCGGCATTCCTCGCCCAGGAAGCCGCAAGACTTCTCCCGACTGAATCCCGCAGTGGATCTCCAACTTGACCGGGTCGCCCACGAGGCAAGGCAATTCGAACGTGTCGCCAAGCGCGGCCTGGGCAAAAGTGACCGGCACCTCGCAAATGAGGTCGGCGCCTTCTCGCTGAAAGAAAGGATGCCTTTGCACCCGGATCAACACGTAGAGATCACCCGGAACCCCGCCCGGCGGCCCGACCTCGCCATAACCTTGCAAGCGCAACGTCACGCCATCATCCACGCCTGGGGGAATGCGCACTTCGACTTCTTGCTCGATTCGCTTGGAACCTTTTCCCGAGCAACTCCGGCAAGGATCGGTGATCGTTTCGCCCGCGCCGCCGCAAGCCGGGCAAGTCCGCTGCACGCGGAAAAACCCCTGACCCTGAAGAATGGCCCCCTGCCCGTCGCACTTGCGGCACTTCGATTTCTTCGAGCCGGGCTTGCATCCGGAGCCTGAGCAATCGCGGCAAGTCTCGCTCCGCGGAACCTTGACCAGCCGATGGACGCCGCGCGCCGCCTCTCCCAAGTCGATGACCAGTTCCAACTGGACATCGTCGCCGCTTTGGCGCCGCTGCCTGCCCCCGCCGCCGCCAAAAAAATCGTTGATGATGTCGAAAAAACTGCCGGCTTGCGATGCGCCGCCATCGGAATTGCCGAATCCCTCAAGCCCCGCGTGACCATAACGGTCATACCGAGCGCGTTTGTCCTTATCGCGAAGGACCTCGTAAGCTTCTCCAATTTCCCGGAACCTCGCCTCGGCTTCCGCGTTTCCGGAGTTGCGATCAGGATGCCACTTCATCGCCAGTTTGCGGTACGAAACGCGGATCGCCTCGTCGTCCGCCGTGCGTTCAACTTCAAGGGCTTCGTAATAACAGCGCTTTGTTGCCATAATTGCGACCCAGGTCCTCTAACCGAAAACGAACAAAGGGGACGGACGGAAGGGGCAATCCCCGGCCCGTCCGTCCCCGGTGGTACACAAACCGACGATCTTAGCGAACCGCGCCGACAACCTTCTCGGCGCCCTTTTCGTCGTCGATCTTCGTGATCATGACTTCGGTGGTCAACATCAGCCCCGCGATGCTCGCGGCATTCATCAGGGCCGATTTGGTCACCCGGGTCGGATCGATCACGCCCGCCTTGAACAGATCCTCATATTTTTTCGTTACGGCATTATAGCCGTATTGAACGCCCTTATCACCGTAAGTCCGAACTTCGTCGACAACGACCGCGCCGTCGAGGCCCGAATTTTCGGCAATGGTACGCGCCGGTTTCTCAAGCGCGCGGTGGATGATTTCGGCACCCACGCGCTCATCGTCGCTCAACCTCTTGACAAGGTCCTGAACCACCTTTTGGCAACGCAAAAGGGCAACGCCGCCGCCAGGAACGATCCCTTCGGCGATCGCCGCGCGCGAAGCGTGCAGCGCATCCTCGACGCGTCCCTTGGTCTGCTTCATTTCGGCTTCGGTCGTCCCGCCCACGCGGATGATCGCGACGCCGCCAGTCAGCTTGGCCAACCGCTCGGTGAATTTTTCCTTGTCGTATTCGCTTTCGGTCTGATCCATCTGCTTGCGGATCTGGGCGATGCGCTTTTGAATCGCGTCCTTGCGCGCGGCATCGGGCTTGGTCACCACGATGGTCGAGGCTTCCTTCTCGACGGTGACCTTTTCGGCGGTACCGAGGTGATCCAGACCGATATTTTCGATCTTGATGCCCAGGTCTTCGCTGATGAAGGTGCCGCCGGTCAGGATCGCGATGTCGCCGAGAATGGCGCGGCGACGATCGCCGAAGCCCGGAGCCTTGACCGCGCAGACCTTGAACACGCCGCGCATCTTGTTGATGACAAGCGCGGCCAGAGCTTCGCTTTCGACATCTTCGGCGATGATGAGCAGTTCGCGACCGGCGCGAGAAACCTGCTCGAGCAGGGGCACCATTTCGCGGACGTTATTGAGTTTCTTTTCGTAAATGAGGATCAGCGGATTGTCCAGCTTGGCGGACATATCCTCGGCGTCGGTAATGAAGTAGGGGGAGATATAACCCTTGTCGAATTGCATCCCTTCGACCAGTTCGAGAGTCGTTTCGCTGGTCTTGCCTTCTTCAACGGTGATGACGCCATCCTTGCCCACCTTCTGAAAGGCTTCGGCCATCATGTCGCCGATTTTGCGATCGTTGTTGGCGCTGATCGCGGCCACCTGAGCGACCTGTTCCGAGGTCGACATCTGGCGGGAAAAGCCGTTGAGCTCGTCGACCACGCGGTCGACCGCCTTGTCAATTCCCTTCTTGACCGACATCGGGTTGGCTCCCGAGGTGATGTTGCGCAGTCCTTCTTGATAGATGGAAAGCGCCAGGATCGTGGCGGTCGTGGTGCCGTCGCCCGCCTTGTCCGAGGTCTTCTGAGCGACCGCGTTGACCAGCTTGGCTCCCATGTTTTCAAACGGATCTTCGAGGTCGACTTCCTTGGAGACCGTGACGCCGTCCTTGGTAACGGTCGGGCCGCCAAAGCTCTTGTCGATGATCACATTACGACCCGTCGGCCCCAGGGTGGTGCCAACCGCCCGGGCCAACTTCTCGGCGCCAGCCAGAAGTTTCTTGCGGGCATCGTCCGTATAAAGCATCTGCTTCGCCATCTGATCTCTCCTCTTTGTACCTGTTGTTTTGGATCGGAATCGGCGGCCGCGTTGGGCTTTTTGCCCCTCAAACCGCCAACCGATTCCTTCGCAATTTGCCGCGGATTACTTCGACTTGACGAGCTTGGCCAAAATGTCCGACTCGCGCAGAATCTTGTATTCCTTGCCGTCGTGATTCACATCGCTGCCGGCGTAACGGCCATAGACCACTTCGTCGCCGACCTGAACCGAAACGGGGGAAACGGAGCCATCATCGTGGCGCTTGCCTTGACCCACGCTCACCACGCGGCCGCGCTGAGGCTTTTGCTTGGCAGCATCGGGGAGAAGGATACCGCCGGAGGTCTTTTCCTCGGCTTCGAGTTGCTCCACCACCACGCGGTCATCGAGAGGACGGATCGAAACGGACTTTTCTTTTGCCATTGTGCACCTCGGAGAAAAATGAAGTTTTTCGCTGCTAGTCTTTTAATCTTGAAACGTGTGTTTCTTGTATTCTTGTATTTCGCCTGAAGCGAAAATGGGGCGAGAATGAACGGATCTCGCCCCAGGCCCAATTACATCCCCATACCGCCCATGCCGGGCATTCCACCCATACCGCCCATGCCAGGCATACCGCCCATGCCACCCATTCCACCCATGCCTTCGTCGCCATGGTGATGGTGGTGATCGCCGCCGCCTTCCTTCTTTTTCTCGGGAAGATCGGCGATGATCGACTCGGTCGTCAGAAGCAGGCACGCCACGGATGCGCCATGTTCGAGCGCGCTGCGGGTCACCTTGACCGGATCGATGATGCCGGCCTTGCGCAGGTCGCGGTATTCGCCCGAGTCGGCGTCGTAGCCGTACGATTTGTCCTTTTCCTTGGTGATGCGGTTGACGACCACCGAGCCGTCCATGCCGGCATTTTCGGCGATCATACGCGCGGGATATTCGAGCACGCGGCGAAGCAGGCCCACGCCAGCGAGTTCGTCGCCATCGAGTTCGAGCTTGCTCAGGAACGATTCGGGCTTGTCAAGCGCCTTGCGGGCATTGAGCATCGCCACGCCGCCGCCAGGAACGATTCCCTCGGCCAAGGCCGCGCGGGTCGCATGCAGCGCGTCGTCGTAAAGCGCCTTGCGCTCTTTCATTTCGGTTTCGGTCGCGGCGCCGACTTTCACCTGGGCCACGCCGCCGGCCAGCTTGGCCAGACGTTCTTGGAGCTTTTCGCGATCGTAATCGCTGTCGGTGCGGCCGATTTCCTTGCGAATCAGCTCGCAACGGCCTTCAGTCGCCTTCTTGTCGCCGGCGCCTTCGGTGATCGTGGTGTTTTCCGAGTCGATGCGGACCTTCTTGGCCCGGCCGAGGTCGGTCAACTTCACGCTTTCAAGCGAAATGCCCAGATCCTTGAAGATCGCCTTGCCGCCGGTGAGGCTTGCAATGTCTTCGAGCATTGCCTTGCGACGATCGCCGTAGCCGGGCGCTTTGACCGCCGCGACATTGAGCACGCCGCGAATCTTGTTGAGCACCAGCACGGCAAGCGCTTCGCCTTCGATGTCTTCGGCGATGATGAGCAGCGGGGCATTCTTCTTGGAGATCATTTCCAACAGAGGAATGAGAGTCTTGGCCGAGCTGATCTTCTCTTCGTGAATCAGAATGTAGGGATTATCGAAAACCACCGACATCTCTTCTTGATTGTTGACGAAGTTGGGGCTCAGGTAGCCGCGGTCGAATTGCATGCCCTGAACGACCACGACTTCGGTATCGGCGGTCTTGCCTTCTTCGATCGTAATGACGCCGTTGGTCGCGCCGACCCTTTCCATCGCTTCGGCAAGCTTCTTGCCGATTTCAGGGTTGTTGTTCGAAGCGATCGTCGCGACTTCGGTGATCGATTTCTTATCCTTGGCGTCGATCTTTTCGGCGAGCTTATGCAGTTCGGCGACGACGGCAGCCACGCTCTTCTGCACGCCCCGGGTCAATGCCATCGGGTCGTGACCCGCGGCGATGAGCTTGAGGCCTTCGCGGAAGACTGCTTCGGCAATCACGGTGGCGGTAGTGGTGCCGTCACCCGCGACATCGCTCGTCTTGCTCGCGGCTTCCTTGACCAACTGAGCGCCCATGTTTTCATAGGGGCACTTCAATTCGATTTCTTCGGCGACGCTGACCCCGTCCTTAGTGACGGTGGGGCTGCCCCAGCCCTTATCGATGACTGCATTGCGGCCGCGAGGCCCCAAGGTGCAGCGTACGGCTCGCGCCAACTTGCTGGCCCCCACCAAAAGCTTTTGCCTTGCCTCTTCGCTGTAAAGCATCTGCTTTGCGCCCATTCGACTCTCCTTTGGACCACGAACCTTGGGTCAGCTTGTCTTGTCGGGGGCGGTTCTCGAACGAGAAAGCGCGCGCCAATGGCAGCCCCCTGCATGAATAGGTGATTAAGCAAGAGCCGTGCCATCTTCGGGCAATGACCTAAGCCCAAAAATTGAATCGAGTTGTGGTGCGAAGCAGATACCACCTGGAGGCGCCATTTTCTGTCAAACTGGCAGGACCACCCGGCGAAGGGCCGAATTTGGCAAGGCCGCGAGAGCCGAGATCCGAGGGGAGCCAGGGCGGCGTAGGATCAGATTTGGTCTGCGCGCCCCTGGCGACGTCCTCTACCCTTGACTCTTCCCCTTCAAGGATCACTCAAGAAGCTTGGGACGCGGTTCAAGGCAGCCAATGGATCACGGCAAGCCAAAAAAAATAAGGCAGGCCAATAAAAAAAGGCGCGCCAGATGGCCCGCCTTGAGAGAGAATCGCGCGATCGAAGGATGACCTTAGTCGCGTTCCTGAAACGCCATCAAGATCCGGAAGATGTAGAAGAACAGCGTCACGATCGAGCTGAACAGCATCAAGGCGGCGGCAACATACATGTCCGATGGGAATCGGTGCATGATTTCCGAGGTTTGATAAAGGATGCAGGCGCAGAGGAGCGCGACCATCGCAAAGCTAAACAAGATTCCCAGGGTGAACCCGAAAATTGCCGAGCAGATGATCAATCCCGTGGCCAGGAAGCAGCCCATCATGACCGCGGTGCGCAAGAAGCTGTAATCCGAGCCCGTGGTGAGTACCGCTGCGGAAAGGCCGCCAAAGATGCAAAGCGACAAGATTCCGGCGGATTGCGTGAGGCCTCCCACCTGTCCTGGAAATTTCAATTCGGCGTAAAAGAACATCGGCAGGAGGATCAAGGCTTCAAGCAGGACATAAAGGGCCAGACCAAAATATTGCATGCCGCGGTTAACACGCTGCATGGCGAACGACTGGGCGACCCAGCTGCCGGCCATGAAGGCTAACATGACGCCCAACATGCCGAATGGGCTGCGGCCCAACACGCCAAAAACCTGGTCGACCGTCACCGTGTTGAGCAACACCGCTTCGATTCCGACCAGCGCAAACAGCGCGCCGGCCAAATGGGCATAGGTATTGCGAAGAAAACCCGCGCGCTCCGAAGCGGCCGACTGAGCCGCCACTTCGAATCCGTTGCTCTCGTACCCGTAGCTCATCGTTCGCCTCCGTAAGTTCCTTACATATTATTTACGCCGAAGAATGCCAAAGGGTGCGGGCAATCGGGATAATTCCGGAATCACAATGAACCGGTTGCCGATCGACCGCAAGTGCCAGCCCCATTCCGAGCGGGAGATTCCCAAGATGGTCGCCACGACCTTCCCCTCTCCCCCGCCTCCAAGATAGAACGCCTGCTTCTCACCCCATGATATCAGAATATCCGACTTCCCAGACATCCTTGCATTCACAGGCAAGAGTTGAAATACCTTGCGATCTCCCCAGGTTTCGGGAAGCGCTTTCATCGAGAAGTTTTTCACATCCAACCCGAGTTTGATTTTTTTTGCTTCGGGCGTGAAAAAAAACTCGCCTTCAGGCAAGTCGATCGTTCCGTCGTAGGCCTTGCCGCTGATGTTTTGAAACTCCACCTTGCCCATGCCGATCTTGACAGTCCCCTTCGCGTCCACCGCGCGGAAACCGATCATGGGGATTTCCACCGTGGTCTGACTCGGACTGACCTCCACCTTGTAGGTCACCTTTTCCGGATGAAGCCCCAACTCGAAAATCACCGGAGTCGACCCGTTGAGCTTCACCGTGTCCCAAACCTCGGTACCCACAAAAGGGATCGATTTGAGTTGCTCCGGGTCAACCTTGACCGACTGCGTCGATTCCACACGGAGATCGAGTTCGAAACCAGGGTTGAGCAGGATGCTCCCCTTCCCTTTGGGATGGCCCCATGCTTCATCAAGCGATTGAACCTGAAGCGCGAACCCCTCCTCTTTCGGTATTAATTCTCCGCTGATCTGCTTGATTTCCAGGGTAGGATGGCCCTCCTGGCGAATGCGGAGCATCGAATCGGTCAGCCGGATCGTCGGCAATCGCGCCGCCGCTCCCCCTTTGGGAAAATGAGTCAAAAGCTTGCCGTCGGCTGCGATTTCCAGATTCAGTTCGGCGCCCGTCACACTGAGCGAAACCGGCTCGGAAGAGCGCGCCAGTGCGTGCCACAAACCGAAATCGGCCGTGATTTCATTCGCCTTGAGCCAGGCGGTTGATGTTCGGTCGGCGCAAAGTTCGACTCCGGCGAGATAGGTCGGCCCCGACCAGGTCACCTTGCTGCTTTGGATGGCGATATGTTGATGGAGGCTGTCGGAAAGCCGATCGCGAACCAGCCAAACCGGCACGAAAAACGGCAAGACCACCAGGGTCAACCCGAGCACCACGGCCGCGAACGCGGCGACAAGCAGTATTTTGCGGGATCGGTCGTTTTTCATGAAGTTAGGTTCCGTTTTCCCATCCTACACTTGGGACCTAAACCAATGGAAGTACATCCTGCAATCCCCAATTTGCCCCTTTTTCGGAGCGGCCCATGAGCAATGTGGTCAAAGTGCGCTGGCTTGGACATTCGGCCTTTCATATTCAGACTCCAGAAGCCTCACTGCTCATCGACCCCTTCTTCGCCGGCAACTCCAGGGCTCCTGGCGATTGCAGCCAGATCAAGGCCGACTTCATTCTGGTTTCCCATGGGCACGGCGATCACGTGGGCGATTCGGTGGCCATCGCCAAGGCGCAAGGATCGACCATCATCGCCAACTACGAAATCGCCGGCTGGTTCGAAGCCAAGGGAATCCAGGCTCATGGCCTGCAACATGGCGGCGGATTTCACTTCCCCTTTGGTTACTTGAAATTGACCCTGGCGTTTCACGGTTCGGCCCTGCCCGACGGCGCCAATGGCGGCAACCCCTGCGGCTTCCTCATCAAATTTCGTGCCGGAAAGACCTTTTACGATGCCGCCGACACCGGTTTGTTTGGAGATATGAAGTTGATCGGCGACGAAGGGATCGACCTCGCGGCCGTGCCGATCGGCGACAACTTTACCATGGGTCCCAAAGACGCGGTCCGGGCAGTGGAATTCCTGCGCCCGGCGCGGGTGATTCCCATTCACTACGGAACATTTCCCCTCATCGAACAGGACCCACATGCTTGGGCTCAATCGGTGCGATCGCAAACCACAAGCCAGGCCCTGGTGCTCAAACCAGGCGATACCTTGGATCTGTAGAAAATTCACTAGCCTGAACGGGTTGTATCGCGATGGTATTTTTGCTCGCGATAAATCGATGACTGCCGCCAACAAAAAAAATACGGCGAGAGTGTTCGCTCTCGCCGCATTCAACGATCAATCCCGTAAAGCTCTGCCTATCTTCCGTCGCCTGAAGGAACGATCGCGAACCTGGGCACGACTTGCGTCCCTGCACCTGGGCTGGAAGGCGGGTTTGCAGCGGAAGGCGCCGCGCCGTTCGTTTGGTTTCCTTGAGCTGTCGACATGATCGGCAGCGAGTTGCCATTGAGGTTTTGACTGGGGACAAACCCGATTCGACCGGGCGCCGAACCGACTGGAATTCCGATCGAGGTTCTTTGGATCGGGTTGGTATTGAGATTGGGAATGTTCCCATATTCCTGCCCGTGTTCCTGTGACGCATATCCCTGACGACCCAAGTCTGCACGGACGCCAGGAGCCTCTCGATTGCTCTGGGATTGATTGAATCCAGACTGATACGGGTTGTTGGGAGCGGATCGATCTGAAGGTTGGAATTGCGTATTCGGTGGTGGAAGCCCCTGACTGGGCAGGGGCAAGCGGTTGCCCGGAACATAATCACCGGGAGCGAATCGATTGGAACTGCCCGGCGGTTGGTTCGGATTGAACGAATCGAGCGTGGGTTTATTTTGGTTTTGCAGAGCCTGGAATTCCTCGCCGGAAAGTCCTTTCTTGTTGACCTTGGTCTGGAATTCCGGGTTGTGAAAAACCGAACCGGGGTGGCTGATACTCATCGGGCCACATTCGGTATAGAGCGGGTAGCCATGTTTGGGCTGGAATTTCACCTTCAAAAGGATCTGGTTGACCTCTGGCCGGCAGGTGGACCAGGGCAAGAACATGGTGTAACCAAATCCAAGTGGGTCATTTCTGCCCAGTTGAGTCAACACCGTGGCGTCCATGGTCCATTGCTCCAAATGGACCGGTTCTTCCGACTGGGTCTTGGACAGGTCGTAAAGGTCAACCACCACGGTTCCCTTGGTTTTTAAAGGCTTTCCAATTTCCTTCCCAAAGATGTAAAGGCGTCCCCCCAATCCCAGCAGGGGCCGGCCATTGTTGACGGAATCCTGCGTCTGGATGACATCCGGCTGCCAGGTCGTGACGATCTGGCACGGAGGCTCGTGAGTGAAGGAGGTCAATGAATCGGTCGTCGGCAAGGTGACGCACCCCGTGAGGATGAGGGGCAACATGAGAACGAGCGTTGCCCCGATTTGCCCTTGCCGAACATTCACCGGCTTATTCATCACAGCGACTCCTTCGCTTGCGTTTCGGGAATCCATTCCCCATAGACGGACCATTTTCGCGCGTTTAGCGCTGCGGATAATTTCCCTGCGGCTGGCCCGCGATGGAACCTGAGCCACCCGCCTGAATCACTCCCTCGTTTCCAAGGGAAGGCCCCTGTGCTTGGGGCTGGACCTGAGGCGTGACCGGTCGATGGGCCGGTTGCATGGCACCTGTCTGATTGACCGGAGCGCCATAGGCCTGACGAATCGCGTTTTGATTGGGCAGTGACGAACCGGGCAACTGCTGCGGATACCGACCGCCCAACCGGCTGACCGCTTCGTCGCCACTCCCTGGTGCCGCGCTGGCAGGCGGCGGCACCGTTCCTCCCGGAAGTGGCGTCAAATTGGAAGGTCCGAGATTGGGATTGGGCAGAGGAACCGCGCCAGGAATGGGGTTGGGCAACGAGCGCGGCGCAGGCAACGGATCGCCGTTAGGAAGGTTCCCCGGCTGGCGCGTGCCGGTTCCAGCGGGAGGAATCGGCGGAGGATTCCCACCAGGCGACAGCGGTGCGAATAGGTTGGGGAAGTGCCGCTTCTTCTTGGGCGCTTCTTCTGGCTGGGCGTTGGGGTCGATGGCGCCGGGCAAGGGAAGAATCGGCTGCAATCCCGAAGGACCGTGTGTTTTGATGACTTCGCCGTGCAGCCAGCTCATGCGCGCCGATTCCATTGCCAGCACCCGATCCGCTTCCATCCGATTGCGGACAATATGAGGTGTCAGGATGACAAGGAGTTCCTGCCGGTCCTTGAATTGTTCGCGATAACGAAAGGCTGCGCCAATGATGGGCAAGTCGCCGACAAACGGGATTTTCCGTTCGTTCTTCTCATCGCTTTTCTTGATCAAACCGCCAATGGCCACCGTTTCGCCGTCTTGTGCAATGACGGTGGTCTCAACAGTTTGCTGGTCCACCTGGGTCAGATTGACGGCAGCGCTTCCGGCGGTACCCGGCAATAATTGACCAGATGGACTCGGTTTGGAGACCTGGGGGGCCACACGCAAGATGACTTTGCCATCGGGTGAGATCTTCGGTGTTACAATCAACTCCACACCGATTGAGGTGTAGGTAATGCTTTGCTGAACGACACCGACAGTCGCATTACTCGCTGTGATCAGAGGATATTGCGCGCCCACAAAAACTCGGGCTTGCTGATTGTCCAGCGTGGTCACCTGAGGCCGGCTGAGGATATCGATCCGGCCTTGAGTTTTCAATGCCCGAACCAGCAGGTTGAAGCTGTCCGAACCTGCGGAGAAGACGAAACCACCGGCACCGGACCGGCTGCTGGTGCGGCCCACGTTCAAGGCGTTGACCCCTTGAAATCCGACCACGCCGGGTTGGTAGGCATTATTGGCAAAGGGCGCATTGTTGATGAAATTGAATCCGGGAGTGGCATAAGAACCGGTATTGGTTACCGCGACGCCCGCCGGAACAATGTAGTTACCCGTGCTTGGGTCTCCGCCGGTGATGTTGACGGTGCCGGCGCTTCCGATCGACGGGAGGACCCCTCTCTTGAACAAGACAGGGCTTTGCAAGCCGACTTCCATGCCGAATTCTTCGGTTCCGCTCAACTGGACTTCGGCCACCAGAACCTGAATCACCACTTGCGGTTGCTCGGAATCCAGCTCATAGATCAGCCGTTCGATTTCCTTGAACCACTTGGGCGTGGCGCTGATCAGCAGTTTATTCGTGATTGGCTCGGGCACGATCACGATTTGCCGGTCCACCTGCTGAAAGTTGCTCAATTGCTGGCCGTTTTCAAACACCGCCAACGAGTTCGTCAGGAAGTTATTAAGCGCGGCGGCGACGTCGGCCGCGATCGTATTCTTCAACATGAAGATTTCATTGCGCCGCTGCTGGACATCGAATTCATCCAGCCGGGCGATGATCGCTTCGATCGCTTCCAGGTCGGTGCGGCTGCCGGCGACGATGATGCTGTTGGTGCGCTCATCCACCGAGATGCGCAGATCGATCAACGGGGCGCCTGGTTGCGAGGACCCCCCCAGGCCGATTTGCAGCGGCCGATTGTTCTGCGTTCCGCTTCCGCCGCCCTGATTGCCGCCGGCGCCGAACTGCCCGAACTGGCCACCGGGGTTGAACTGAGGCGCATTCCCCTGCCCTTGGACGCGGCCGGTATTGTTTTGACCGGCTGCCCCCGCACCCAAGAACAAGTTCTGAATCGCGGTCGCCAGGGTGTTGGCGTCGGCTCGTTTTAATGGGAAGATGTTGATTTCCGCCCGTGCCGCGGGCGGCACGTCAAGGCTGCGGATCAAGGAGACGACCAGTTCGATCGACTTTTCCGGGGCCGACACAATGAGGTTGTTCGTCCGCGGATCCGCGGTCAAAAGAATGTCTTCCAGGACCCCGGCTTCGAGCGGCTTACCGTTTTCGTCCTTGCCAAGGAAGCGGATCGAGAGCGACTTGGTGCCGGTTCCTTGCGTTCCGGTCTGCGACTGCTGTTGCTGGCCGCCGCCGAAAAGGAATCCCAAACCACCACCGCCGCCGCCACCTTGCTGGTTCGTCGCGGGGACCGCAATTCCCGCCTTGATGGCGCGGTTGAGCAGCGTGGCCAGATCTTCGGCCAGGGCATACTTGAGCGGCACCAAGCGCAAGTCGTTGATCGCCTTGGGGACCGACGAATCGATCGTGTCGATCAGGGCCTTGATTTCCGTCAAGTCAGCCGTGGATGCCTGGACAAAAACCGTGTTGGAGCCTTCGTCATAAGTGACGCGCACCTGATTATCGATGGACGGCTCGCCGGGATAGCGGTTGCTCCAGAACTGGGTGATCTGGTTGGCAACGCGCGAAGCAGGCGCCTTGGTCAACTGGAAAGGAACCGGTTGGGAACCCGGGGCGTTCGGCTTGTCGAGTTTTTTGAGATCCGCGACCACTTCGTCGAAGCGTGCCCGGGGCGCCGCCACAAAGATGGAACTTTGACGGGGAATCGGAATGAGGATCACGCTGGCAAGCTGCTGGTTGTTGCGCTGCTGGTTCTGATTCTGGTTCTGGCCACCTGCCTGGCCGCCGCCAAACAAGCCGAAGGGAAATCCTCCGCCGCCGCCCTGTTGGGGTTGGCCCCCCGGCTGGCCTTGTTGGCCTGGCTGACCCTGCTGCTGCACGGCCCGGGTCGTACCGAAGGCACTGATCACCACGGCCCGATAGAGCTGGGAGAAGATCGTGGCGATCGATGTGGGATCACCCTGGGTGATCGGCACCAGCTCGACCTTGAGATCGGCCGCCGATCCATCCTTTTCGATAATTTGGATGAGCTTGATCACCGCCTCGATATCGGCGGGATTGGTGCCGGTCAGGACGAGCACGCCAAGACTCGAAAGCGAGTCCACCTGGACCGGTTCCTTGGGTCCGGGCATATTATCGAGGCGGGAACCTGTGCTCCGTTGAGGTTGAACCACTAATGGGGCCGTCTGACCGGGAAGAGGCGGCTGGTACGAAACATTTTGAATCCCGCGCTCGGCAATTTCACGTGCCGGAGTGGGGTCTTGCCGCGGATCGTAGATCGCGCTGATGAACTCTTGATTTTCTTGATTCGCCCGAGGGTCATCCTTGACCGCCGAGGCGAAAAAATCCGGGTTCCCGGGGTCCGCGGCATTGGCCTGCGGACCTCCATTCGGATCTAAGCGTTGGCCGCCTGGCCGCATGCCTCCACCGCCGCCTCCGCGAGGGCCACCTCCACCGAAGCCGCCGCCGGGCCCGCCCCCGCCAAAGCCTCCTCGGCCGCCGCCGCCAGGACCGCCGCCGCCGAAACCACCGCCCGGCTGACCCCCGCCGCGGCCGCCACCGAAACCACCGCCTGGCTGACCGCCGCCAAAGCCGCCGCGGTTACCGCCGGGAAATGCCCCGCCCATGCCGCCAGCCGCGCCGAATCCGCCCGTCGCGCCAAGACCGGTGCTGCCGGTGATCGGCCTCGAACCGCTTCGGCCTTGGATCGCGTCAACCGCCTGTTGGACAATTGCGGGATCGATCCCCTTGACCTGGATGACCCGGACCACCTTGTCGGTGGGCTTTGCCGAGTTTTCCATATACTCAACAAGTTTGGAAATATCGTCGTAGAGGTTTTGAGGACAATAAAGCATCAGACTGTTGCTTTTGGCATCAACCCCGATGCTGAGCATGGTCTTTCCGGCGGCCGCACCGCCACCTCCGCCCCCTCCACCGAACGGAAAACCCATTCCGGGAAAGCCGCCGGCCCCGCTGGCGCCGCCCGTCGTGCGGGTGAAATCTCTGAATACGCCCTGGATCGTTTGGGAGGCATCCTCCGCGGAGATGTGGAGCAAGGGTCCAAGGACCCAAGTCTTGGGAACGGCCGCCGAATCGCTTTCCCCTGAGTCGAGTGCTTTTTCCAGATGCTTGCGGATCGAAACCATATCCAGCGGGCTGGCGCGGACCAAAAGCGTATTGCTCGTGGCATCCGCCACGACGCGAATCCGGTTCGCGGTGGGGTTCGTAGGCGCCGCACCGCCGATTCCTGCAAAGCGCAGGAAGGGGTTCAAACCTCCGAGCAGTCCACCAGCGGGCGCCGCGGCTCCGGCCGCGGGGGGCGGACCATTGAACATCTCTTCCAACACCTTCGCCACCTGGGGGGCGCTGGCGTTTCTAAGCCTGAGGATTTCGAAGTCGCCTTCTTGCGAAGGAGCCGAGGTCATGACCCGTACCAATTCCTGGGCCAGATTCAGAGTCTCTTCATCGTCGCAAGAAAGGAGGATCCGATTGCCCATGACGGTGATCTTGAGCGGAGCGTCCTTGCGCCCAGGCAGATTGGCCGCCGGCGGTTGTGCACCGGGAAGGTTGTTGAGCCCCGCGGCACCCGGTTGTGTTTGCCCGGGGAAACTGAATCCAGGTTGACCCTGAGCGCCATTGGGCGGCTGGCCCTGGTTCCTGGGTTGGCCAAGAGACTCGCCAAATTGCAGCGGCCGGGTCGGCGAGCCGGGTCCTGGCAGATCTTGCACGGCTCCTCCGGGAACCGTTCGCGGTTGGCCTTGAACCGGTTGACCTGGGCCCCCAGTCTGGTAGGAGACGAAACCTATGTCGCCGGCGGCGGGAGCACGCAAGTCGGAACTGGCGCCGCCATCTTCTTTTTTCCTGGGCGCGGTCTGCGGAATGCGCTGGATCGGGGGAGTGGTTGGTCCCTGACCGGCATTGGGATTGAACGAGGGGTTGATCACTCGTACCGGGTTGGCCCGCATTTGCGGAAGCATGCGCTCGAGCTCTTCGGCCAGGTTGGCCGCGCTGCCCTTGTCGATGGTGAGGATCCGGAGATTGCCGGTCGCTCCTCCCACACCGCCCAGGGTCTTCAAAATCGTTTCAATTTCCGTGACTTGATCCGAGGGGCCGCGAACGATGATGGCGTTGCGAGGACCATCCGCTTCGATGTAGGGCGCGCCGGACCTGGCATCACCGAGCATTCCCTTGAGGGTCTCGGCCATCGTCGTGGGATTGAGGGCGCCGGTGGGAATCAGCGCGGTCTTCATCCCTTTCTCGGTGCCCAGTCCAAGGAGTTGGTTGGCGATGTCGAATTGATCCTCGGCACCGGCGTACACGAGGACAACGCTTGGGTTGGAAGCGCTGATTTTGACCACCGGATTGTTTTTGTAAATCTCGGTGAGCGCGCGAACGAGGGGCTCTGCGGTCCCAGTTGCGACGGTGTGTTGACGCAAAATCGGAGGGCCAAGGGCGATCGGTTTTTGACCTGGAGCACCCGGCTTGTCCATCAACTTGAGCGTCTCGCGAGCGCGGGCGACTTTGTCGGCCGGACCCGTCACAAAGAGGGTGTTGCTGCGGTCATCGGCACTGATGTTGAAAGCCAAGCTTTTCGGCGTGATCGGCCGCCCGGTGCGAGGATCGATCTGAGGCTGCTGCATGGCAGCCTGCGGATTGAGCACCTTGGGATCGCCCAGGAGGTCCTTGAGCACCTGCTCGGCCGCGCGGACCTTGACCCACTTGCATTCGTGGGTCAGGCTTTCGGCCTGAACCTTGCTATCGCCGTCTTCGGTCGATTTCACCAACTTGTAAATTCGCTTGAGGTTGGCGACCGTGTCCGAAAGAATCAACTGATTGGCGCGCGCCATGGGGACCACTTCCCCGAATGGCCCCATCATTCTCTTGATTTCCGGCGCCAGTTCTTCCGCGATCAGGGTCGTGAGCGGCAGGACGACCTGTGCCATTTCGGAGTTGCCGCGGTTTTCCAGATCGGCCAGTTCGATCCGCGGCAACAGAATGGGGTCGATTTTCTCGTCGGCGGGAACCAGCGTGAACGATCGGTCCCGTCGGATCAAATAGAACTTTTGCGTTTCGCTATTGGCGAGCAGCGCCTCATTAATGATGTCGATCACTTCGGGAATGGTGTAGAGTTTTCCCGGTTGACCAACGAATGTGAACGTTCCCGAGGGTTTGAAGGTCGTGATGACAGGCAGGTCGGTCGCATTGGTCAACCATTCGAAAACGCCCGACCAGGGCTTGCTGTCGAAGGCGAAGGCGACCTTTTTGCCGGCGAACGCGGGAACCGCGGGCGCGGCCGTTCCCGGCTGAGCGGGCGATGCCGTGGACGGTGCCGGCGAAGCGGCCGACGGTGGGGAGGAAGCATTGGTACCAGGCGCCTGCAGCGTGCTGGAGAGTCCCCCACCGGGAAGACCTGGGCTTGGCGGAGCGGCGATTGGCTGAGCCGCACCTTGCGGTAAGGAAAATTCCCGAACGGCAGGACCCTGGGGGTAGGCGTCTTGAGCCTGTACGCTCGGTCCAAAATAACAAAGAGCCCAAGCCATCACCCAAGCCTTGCGGCTGCCCAAAACCCTTCGGATAGGTCGACCAAAGGTTTTGCGATAGTTCATGGTTGAACCTGGCTTTCTTCAAGCAAGCCCACCAGCCTCATTCATTCCCTGAGAGAATGAAGCTGGCTACGGACTGACCGACATTCATGGTACCCCTGCGATAGTTAAGATCGGCAAAGTTTGCCCAGATTCTTTTGCGGATTTTTCCAGTCGTTCCGAAAAAATCGTTCGGGCAATCTGGGATAGTTAAATCGTTCTCTTGAGCCGGTCCTACCTAGTCGTCGGCCGGCTTTTTCGTTTTGATTTTGTCCGTCCCTTTTGAGGACGAACTGGAGGGTTTCGGTTTCGCCGGAATGAATTTCTCCAGCCCCCGAGAGATTAACCCCTCATTTCCCATCGGGTTAGCGATACAAGGGAACAAAGTTTCCCCGCACCTCATCATATAAACCTCATCACCATATTGAAATAAGATGAAAGCCGGATCTATATGAAGCAGCTTACCCTTCATCACCTCATTTTCGTACTTATCCTTGATCGAAAAATCACACCAAGCAGCTGAGGGACGGATCTTCGTTTCGCGGCCACCCCGGTTTTGATCGTAAAGATAAGCTTCCCATTTCTTGCCATCGCCCGTGATGGTGGTCAGCTTTACCGCCGAAAGCACTTCCTCCGGCTCTTCCTTGGGGCCTTGCACCTTGATAGTCTCAGGCTCAACTCGCCTAGATACCGGTGGCGCGGGCGGATCGGGCGGGAAGAATGGGTTCGCCGGCCCGAGGACCGTGTAATCCCTCTTGTTGCTGGCGAGGATCTGTTCTTTTTCTGGCGGCTTGGTCAGACCAGCGAGCAGTTTATCCACTTCAAGGCGTGGCTTTTTCGCCGCATCGGCCACCATCAACGCTTCGACGTGAATCGTAAACTTCATGTCCCCCTTGGGCTGGTCCTTCTTCAGCTTTTCCACCTTGAGATAGGTCACCTGGTGCAAAATCGGGACCTGGTGCAGTTGCTGCAAGAAACCGGCCAGATCTTCCAGCTTCGCCTGGCCAATAATGTCGAATTGGTAAGGTTCATAAATCCGCTTTTTCGTCCCCTCAATCAGCGGAATGGCTCGCAACTGTCCCGAGCTATCGGCCGATTTGACCGTAGTCGTCGCCGGCTTGAACCCATTGCGCATCAACAGGTTGGTGAGCAGGTTGGAATAATCCAACTTCAATGCGGCGCTGTGCCCCTTGGCCAGGTCGGTTTGCTCCTTGGCGGGGGGCGGAAAACTCAGGGTTCGCCATTCCTTCAATCGAGGGTGATTCGCAAGATTCGCATCGCTCTTATTTTCGAGCCCTTCGATTTCTCTTTCTTGACGGTCAACGTCGGATTGCAAAGCCGCAATCGAATTCTGATATTCCGAGTAAGGACCGTAAAAGCCGTACCAAAAGCCGCCGCCGCCCACGCCAAAAATCATCACGGCGGCGAGGATAAAGGCCAGCTTCCTTTCTCTTTCATTCATGGCTGTCCCCCTTCCGATTCGGGGAGTTCATTGATCTTGACAGGCGTTCCGGCAGGTTCGGCCTCCTTGGCTTTTTCCTTGACCGGAGGTTTGATCGTTCGCTTGTATTCGTCGGGACGGCGTCTGCGGACATCGATTTCCAGGGTCACGGAGTCGCCACCCTTGTCGGTGGTCTGCTTCTCGGTCTTGTAGATCTTGCCTTCGTCTTTGCGGATCTCTTCCACGAACGCGTTGTACCCTTCGCGTTTGTCCGCCCCACCCGGCAGATTCACCTTCAGCTTGAGCTGACTGCGAAACTCGGAGTCCTTGTCTCGATTTTGCCTCGGCTTGCCCTCAAACTCCGTCCATTGCAGGTCTTTGGAATTGCGAACTCGTTGAGCCAGGTCATACATCTCATCGAGCCAGACCACATCGTCCCACTCGGCCAGCGCTTGAACCCGCTTGGATTCGTTCTTGGCCAATTCCAGTTGCTTTTTCAAGTCTTCCTTTTTCGCTTCCAGATCCTTCATCTCGTTGTAGGTCGCATTTTTGACGCCAAAAAGGAAATAGCCGACGACCAAAAACACGGCCGCCCCCACGGCCGCATAAAGCATGGCCCTTTGCTTGCCCAACTGCGACGGCGGCGGGGGTTGTCTCGGATTGGCAAAATCGGGTGAGGGCTTCTTGCCCTTTTCTTCCAGGCGCGCCAAGCCGATAAGAACGCCGAGGCTCGCCGTGAATTCTCCCTCGCGGTCCGCCAGGGGCCGGGTCCCAAGAATTCCGTCAAACGGCTGAATGCGCTGCAGCGGCAAATTGGTTGCGGCAGCCAGGTCGGCATCCCCCTTCCACAGCGGGGGAGCCAAGATGAATAGCGACTTGGGTGCCAGATTTTCATTTTGCGCGGCGAAAAGCGCCAGGCTTCTTTTCACTTCCTGGGAGAGATTGGCGTTGGGGTTGAGCGATCGGCTGAAGATATTCAGCCCATCAATGAAGACGCCCAGTTCGGCCCAGTTCGAGCCAATCGCCAACAAGGCCACGGGCGCTTTGGCTGGCCCCAGGTCCGCGATCAGTCCGCCCAGACCGGAAAGACGTGGACAAAGCGAAACCAGCTTGGTTTGCGCTTCCTGAAGGATCGTCTTCCAGGCGTTGAACAACTCGACCCGGACCATCAGCGCCAGAACCCGGCGGTCGCTGCCGCCGGGGGGATCGAAGGGAAGATAGTCGAGCCGAATCTCATCGGGAGATTCGTTGAGTTCGCGCAGAACCTGGAAACGGACGAGGGCGGGCTCTTCCGCCGGGTCGGCCTTGGGAATCGTCAGTTGGCGGGCAATGAGGCGGTCGCGGCCCAAGCAAACGGCCGTCTTGCAGCCCGGCGGGGCCAGTTCCTTGAGGAAGGACCTGAGCTGCTCCCCCTGTTCCTCGGCCATGACCGGGTTGGGGCTGCCTTCCGTGTCGATGCAAAGGAACTGGATTTCGGAAAAGCCCCTCCTGCCCCCCAGGGCAAGGATCGTGAGCTTGCCGTTGTCCCAATCGAGATAAAGCTTGCGGGTCATGGAATCCCCAAGGCGCCTAATAAGGCGCGGCAGTTATCCTGCCGTTTTCCTGGGCATCCCTTCCCGAAGAACGGTTCGCGGGCTCCAAAACTCCGTTTGGAGACCGGAAATATCAGAATCCAGCAAGCTTGACCGGATCGCCGCCGGCTTCCTTTGCCTGGCGAGACTTTTCCGACAAGTCGCGGAAGTATACCACACGCGGACGGGGTCCGCTGGTTTCGATGACCGCTTCCATCAGGCCCATGGGCCCGCCTTTATCGAGTTTTCCCAAAACCCGGACGCGGAATGCGGTCGAACGTCCCGTCACATAGTTCTCAATCCCCTTGATCTTTTGCGCGGTCAAATTGGCCGTGGTTAAGAGCCAGGTTGGAGTCAAATAGATCGGGTCGGTCTGCTGCGTGCCGGTGGGCCGATTGGAGACAATCGTCTGAATGTCGGCCGCCTCGAGGCTCGGAAGCCCCTGCAGGGCGATTTGATCGGCGCTGAGAATGTTAATCTTTGCCGGTAAGTCCACCGTATCGGCGGTGGTGAAATCTTGAAATAACGTGGGAAGATACTGCTGCGCCGCGCTGGTATCCTTCAAGGGGCTCGGAAAAGTATACGTTTTGGTCGAAGCCGGCTGGTTGCCCTTCGCCTCGGTCTTTACCGTGACGTCGATATTGCTGCTGACCAGATCCATGATCGAGGTGATTTTGTTCTTGAGAATGGAAGGGTCGGACGCAGCCGCCTCCAACTTCTTGGTGATCTCGGCGGAAATCGCGCTGTAATCTTCCGACTTCATCCCCGCAACGCCTTCGGTCGACCCCTTCCCCGCAAGCAGATTGGCCACGACTGAAAGAGTATTCGGCTGTTGCTTGGAGGCGCCATAGATCCGGTAAGCCATCAAGAAAGTAGTCAAATTATCCGACAAGATCCCGCTGGCTTTGGACTTAAATGACTGCACGTCTGTATCGTTCAAATTGATCTTTGCCGTAAAGGCTTGTGAACCCGAACTGGTCGAAGTCGGGGGAATGACATTCTGTTCCCGTGAAAAAATCGTGAAATAACTCGCAATGCCTGGATTCAATCCATCGCCAAAGAGAATTTCGGGGGTGATTCCCTTGACCAAAAGGAGCTCGTCGATCGAATCGAGTGGACCGTTCTTGCAGTAGTAAGGGGGATCCTGGGTGTTGTAGTACTCGTTTTCGCAACCCCCTTCACCGGGGGTGTCGTCCGAATCAAGCCAGTCGACAATCGAGGCGATCACGTCGGGGGTCAAAGAGGGAACCTGCGGCTGCAGCTTGGTCAGTAACGTGGAAAGCTGCTTGCCAGTCGGATCCATCGACAAAAGGGCATTGATGTTCCATTTGGACGACTCATCTTCGAACGAAAGGATCTCGAAAGTGCCGTTGTTGGTCGAATTGGGCATCGAAACCGACTGCACCACCCCTGCCTGCGGCATATTCCCCTGGGACAATTCGGAGATCGCATAGGCGACGCCCGAATCGGCGATGGCCCGGGCTTGCACCAGACGCACCGCACTGTCGGTCGCCTGGAATTCGGCCGACATGCTGTCGTTGAACCGGTAGGCGGCCAGGGCAAGAAATGCCACGACCACCAGAACGGCAAGCAACACCACGCCGCGGCGCTTCTGGGTCCTCTGCGCAGACTGCGAACGTTGGCCAGGGATCGATTTCTTGACGAGCATATCAGTTCCCCGATCCCACGGTTTCCAGGAGAGGTACGGTATTACCGACCGGTATCGCGACGACCTGGGAGTAATTGCGGATGGTCTTGCCGTCCGCGCCCAGCATTTCCAGTTCGATCTTGATCGCTCGCGGCGGCCCCTGGGGGGTCGAGCTGTCGTAGGAGACGGCCCGGCTGTCCCAGTTATCGGTCCAATATCCGTTGGAGCCATCGGAATAGGAGATCTTCATCGACTTCACTTCACGGGCGATGATCCATTCCTCCGGATCGGAAGGAAGACTCTGGGGATTGATGGCATCGGGTGTGGAAACCGCCGTCGTTTCCCATCTCGCCAATCCACCGGCCTGCTCCCCCTGCCCGACGACCCAGTAGGAAATTCGCCGAATTCCCGAAGCACCGGTCACGGCGGTCGGCCCCGAGCCCTGGTTCGACGTGTTGGCATTGGCGGAGGTATTGAGCGGAACGGCCTGATAGGTGGTGACCTGATCCGACAATCCCACGACACCGGGGATGTACATCATCTTTTGCCCCTGAGTCGTGGTGGTCGAATCGTCGGTTGAGCTTGATCCGGACCCCGATCCGGACGATCCACTACCGGAACCACTGCCTCCCGAAGAAGAGCCGCCTGAGCTTCCGGATTTCGAACCGCTGGAACCGCCCGCACCCGACGAACTTGTTTTGGCGGTGGTGGAACCCGTGCCGGTCTTCGCCCCGGTGGTGGTTCCGGTTTTCGAGCCGGTCGTGGTCGGGGTTTTCGACCCTGTCGTCGTTCCCGTTTTCGATCCGCCGGTCGTGGTTGGGGTTTTCGACCCTGTCATCGTTCCCGTTTTCGATCCGCCGGCCGTCGTACCGGTGTTCGTGCCCGTCTTCGATCCGGTGCCCGACGTCGTTCCCGTCTTGCCTCCCGTACCGGTTTTGGATCCGGAGGTGCCGGTCTTCGATCCGGAACCACTGGTAGGCGTTGTTCCCGTCTTCGATCCGGAACCGGCCGTGCCGCCGGCACCGGCGGTTGGCGTGGTCGAACCTCCCGAAGGGGTGGTCGAGCCCGTATCGGTGGACGCAGGATCGGTGGTCGTGTCGTCGGTCGGTGTGGAATCGTCGGTGGGGTAAGAAAGCTGCCCGCTTCGGAACGGTCCGGGATCTTTGATGGTGATCGAGCTGAGCATGTCGCGGGAAATTCGGTCCATCAAGGCCCGGGCCAAGGTCGCCTGAGCAATGGCGTCCCTGCTGTTTTGAGTCGAATTCACCTGAAGGTCGACCACGACATAAAGACCGCCCAAAAGCAACAGTGAAATCACGGTCGCCAGGATCGCTTCCAGGAGCGTGAAGCCACTGCGGCGATTTCCCTTCCTTTTCATATGGCCATTCCTTGTTGAAAGGCGACAAACCATGGGTTGCCTGTCTCTATGTCTATTGGTGACTATTTCTTGCTGGAACCGCCGGATCCGGATCCGCCAGTTCCGCCGAAAAGACTCGAACCGCTGCTGCCGGTTTTCCCTGTGGAGCTGCCGCCCGAGGAAGATTTGCTGGAACTGCTTGCGCCGCCAGCACTTGAGCCGCTTGAGGAATTGGCATTGGCCGTAGTTGTCGCATTGGGATCGGGCACCGTGTCCATGGTGCTTCCGAGGCCGCTCGGGTCAATCACCAGCTGAGCCAGATCCACTTTCGACTTGGGATAGCCTTCCCGCTGGGCCGTGATGTTGACCTGGGAAAGCGATGCCCCCACGGTGCTGACGGAAATGTTCCAGGTGTAGCGGTCGTCGGTTTCCCAGGTGCCGCTGCCGCCTTGAAGGGCCGTCACGCCCGACTTGAGTTCGGCCATCTTCGACTCGGCCACCAGAAGCGAAACGCTGCGGTATTCGGCTTCGGCCGCCTTGTCCTTGGCCATGTCGACCAGGGCGCTGATGGCGATGATCGACATGAAAAAGATGGCAAGCGAGATCAGGACCTCAAGTAAGGTCAAACCGCTTCGGCGGCTTCTCGCCCTGCCTGCACCAAGACGATTGCCTGCCTGAACACCATTGCCTACACGTGGCCCCTTGACCGCATGAGTAGGAAGGCATGGCCGTTGATTCTGGATCATGGGTCCTTCACCACCATCGAGGTGCCCGTGAGGGCGCGTATATGGATCGTCAGGGGCTTTACGCCTAGCCCCTGGCAAACCAGATCGACATCCTTGTCCGCTCGTCCATCGGGGTAGAAGGTGGCTACGGTCACCCATTGCGAAGCCCCTACACGGCCTTTTTCAAGAGATGTCTTTTTGCTCAAAAAATCGGCCGGGGCATCTTCGGAACCCGAATCCGCTTTCAAAATGACACCTTCGGGAAGCGTGTCTTCAAATTCCTCGCTCGGATCGATCGCGCCGGACCAGGCGTCATCGCGGTCGGGGGCGGCGCGGAGGTTTCCCATCCCGTCGACAATCGCCAACCGGTAAGGCTCCCCTTCCTCGATGGCCATGTGCCGGGCCATGGCCACGGCGGTGCGCACGGTGTCGGCCGCGGAACGGAGCGTTTCGCCACGAAACCAACCGCTCATGGTCGGGTAGGCCATGGCCGCCATGGCCGCGATCACGGCCACCACCAGGATCATTTCCAGGAGCGTGAAACCTGATCTACGCTTCATGGTTTTCTCCCTTCAAGACCATCGTCGGCAATGATGCTGCCGAGCTTGGAATGGCCGGCCAAAAGGGCCGGCTGGTAGCGGTTACGAAGCGTTCAACACAGATAAAGACATTTCGCCTTAAATACCATCAGGTGGGCTCCAAATGAGAGCTCACCTTGATGAAAAACATCTTTCAATCACAGAGCGCTTATCTGAAAAGCGTTTATCTGAAAGCGCTTACCTGAAAGCGATTAACGGGGCGCATCTCCCAGTTGTTTGCCGTTATGCATGGTCCACACATAAAATGTGCGGTTATTTTCGTCTTCGTGGGCCTGGAACTGATATTCGCTGCCCCAGGGATCGCGAAGCGTCTCTTGCTTTTCGAGGTATTTCGGGACGAGTTCATGAAGGCTGCTAGGCCAGCTGCCATTGTCTACCTTGAACGATTGGGCGGCGCCCTTGATCGTCTTCGCGTTCACCGTCGCGGTTCTTTCCTTGGCGCGTTCCAGTTCGTTCATGAGCGATACCGTGCCCAGACCGGCCAAGACGACGATGATCGCGACCACCACGAGGATTTCCATCAGGGTGAACGCGCGACGGGTGAGACGACCTGACCGCGATGACTTGCCGACAATGGGCACATGGGGGGCTATTAGCATGGGTTCGCTCCTTGATGATTTTGGGTCTAAGTAAAAGCAGGCAGGCAGGTAGGGTAATTATGAGAACAGGCAGATTAAAGACGAATGATAATCATTCTATGGTGCTTGACATCCGGAATACCGGCAACAGCAAGCCCGCCACAACCGCCAAGGTAACGGCGGCCATGACCAGAAGCATCATGGGTTCGAGCAACCGGACGAAAAGGTCCAGCTCCCGGGTCGTCCTTTTTTCGAGCCCGTTGGCGATATCGAGAAGCACCTTTTCCAAGTTATTGCTTTCCTCGCCAACGGAAACCATTTCCACCAGATCTCTTGGGAAGTACTTGCTATTGGCCAGGGGAGTGGCTAACGAGTCACCCGACTTAATATTCTCGGCGCTCTTCTCGATAGCCTCAGCAATAATTTTATTGCCCGTGGAGTCCTTGGCGATCTTAAGTGACTGAAGGATCGGGATACCGTTCTTCAGCAAGGTCCCCAAAATCCGGGCGAAGCGTGCGATGGCCAGGCTCAAAAAGATACGGCCAGCGCCGGGCATGCGGATTTTCCACGAGTCGACGACTTTTTTGCCGCTGTCGGTGTCGGCCCACTTTTTGAAGTAGTACCAGCCAATCACGGCGCCGATCACCATGAAGATTCCGTAGCGCTGCAAACCATGGCTGGTTGAGACCAGCATTTCGGTGATCAGTGGAAGCTGACCTTTTTCGCGCAGTTTTTGAAAGATCGACTCGAACTGCGGCACGAAAAAGATGATCAAGATATTGATGATCACGAAACCGATGATGGCCAGGAAAACCGGATAGGCCATCGCCCCGGTGACCTTGCTTTTCAGCTCTTCCTGATGCTCGGTGAAATCGGCGATGCGCCGAAGCACATCTTCGAGGAACCCGCCCTCTTGGCCCGCTAAAACCATGCTGACCGCAAGTTCGCCAAAAACCTTGGGGTACTGGCCCATCGCCTGGGACAGACCGGTACCATCGGCCACTTTCCCCCGGATTTCGCGCAAGATCGCGCTGAAATGGGGCTTGGAGGTTTGCCTTTCGAGGATTTCGAGCGAGCGCAGCATTGGTACGCCCGACTGAAGCAAATCGGCAAGCTGGGAAAAGAAACCGGCGAGGATGCGCGAGCCCACCCGTTTGCCGCCGCCGGTAACGACTTCGGATCCCTTGACCATGTCGACCTTGATCGGCATGAGTCCGCGGGAATCGAGCATCGAAACCGCTTCGCGCTCGGTGTTCGCCGAAAGAACACCCTTGCTCTTTTGGCCGGTGCTCCCCATTGCGACATAGGCAAAGTCGGGCATGTTTCTCGTTCCTACAACGCTTCTCGGGTCCGCGCCATCAACTCAAGATGTCGCCGGCGGTGACCCGGGCGACTTCGTCAATCGTGGTTCTACCCCCCAGAACCTTGCGCCAGCCGTCCATGCGCAAGGTAATCAATCCTTCTTTCAGAGCCACCTGGCGAATGGCCATGGCGTTGGTTTTTTGCAAAACCATTTCTCTGATCGTGTCCGAGGCCACCAGCAGTTCGTAGATACCCAATCTTCCGCGATAGCCGCTGTTTCTGCAAGATCGGCAACCGGCCCCCTTGAAGAGGCGCAGTTCTCCGCCTTTACCGGGGAAGTCGCTGGGGACATCCTGGGGATCGGGGGTGTATTCGACCTTGCAGTCGGCGCAAATCGTGCGCACAAGGCGCTGAGCCATGATTCCTTCGACGGTGCTCGAGATCAAAAAGGGCTCGATCCCCATTTCCACAAGGCGGGTGTAGGCGCTGGGAGAATCGTTCGTGTGCAAGGTCGAAAAGACAAGGTGGCCCGTAAGCGAGGCCTGAATCGCCGCCTGAGCGGTTTCTAAGTCGCGCATTTCTCCGATCAGTACGACATCGGGGTCATGGCGCAGAATACTACGCAAGGAGGCCGCGAAGGTCAGGCCGATTTTGTGGTGGACCTGAATTTGGCTGATGCCCGCCTGCTGGTATTCGACCGGGTCTTCCACCGTGATGATCTTGAGGGTTTCGTCCTTGATTTCGTTGAGGGCCGAATAGAGGGTCGTCGACTTGCCCGAACCGGTCGGCCCGGTAACGAGGATGATGCCGTGGGGCAGATCGATCAGCTTCTTGAACAAGGCCAGAGTGTCGGGCATCATGCCGACGCTTTTGAGGTTAAACACCATGCGGCCCTTGTCGAGCAACCGCATACAAATGCCTTCTCCATGAACCATCGGAATGATGCTGACGCGCACGTCGATTTCGCGGCCTTGCACGCGCATCTTGATCCGGCCGTCTTGCGGCAGCCGTTTCTCGGCGATATTCAGGCGCGCCATGATTTTCAGGCGGCTGATCATCGAGCTTTGAAACCGGTTGATTTCCGGCGGCAAGTTCTGGATTTGCAGCAGACCGTCGATTCGGTAACGGATGCGAAGCTGGCCTTCCTCCGGCTCGATATGAATGTCGCTGGCGCGCTCATTGGCCGCTTCGATGAGGATCTCATTCACCAGCTTGACGACCGACGCCTCCTGGGCCATCTTGGCCGCTTCGCTGTCGTCGGCCTCGAGGCCTTCAAGCAGTTCGACTTCTTCTTTTTCTTCGCGTTCGGCAAGCAGCGCCGTGACGGTTTCGCCGCCCATGCCGTAGTTGGCCTTGATCAGGCGGGCGATCTCGCGGGGGCTGCCCAAAACCGGCTGCACCTGCAAGCCGGTGACCGTGCCGATTTCATCGATCGAGTACAGATCGAATGGGTCGGAAGTCGCAACGGTAAGAACGCCGTTTTCCTTCTTGATCGGCAAAAGCAGTTTGCGATGGATCAACCGCAGGGGAATGACCTTGAGCACTTCCGGATCGAGCTGCGCTTCGGAAAGGTCGACCAGGTCGAGCCCACATTCGGAAGCCAGCTCTTCCAGTACGGGCAGTTCCTTGGCAAACCCCTTTTCGATGATCAGTTCATGAAGGGGGCGCTGGGGAGCTTGCTTCTGGGCTTCGGAAACGCGAGGCAAATCGGCAGCGAGCAGGAGCCCTCGATTGACCAACCGTTCCAACAACGCCATGGAAAAATCCTCATCGAGCGGGTCGGGCCTAGTTTCGATAGCAGGCCGATCCGCGGGGACCGCGCCATGAAAAGAGTGAATGGCTTTTCTTGATGGCGGGAAGTTCGGAACCTGAATCATGATATCGGGTGCATGAAACAACCATGAGAATCATTTTATTTTATCCATATTATCCATAATTCCTAGTTTACGTATTTCCGTTTTCCAAGGCCCACCGTGCCGCATCGGCGATGCCCTCATCGGGATGGTTCAACCAGCAGCGAATCTTTGCGAGGTCCTCTGACCGTTGCTCTCGCGCAATTTCAGCTGCAGCAGCTTCGCCGGACGGCGCATCCTTTCGGGCAAACTGATTGCCAATCACAATCAACGCATTGCGTCGCAGTCCGTTCTCGCCGGTCCTTTCGAGGGCGCGGCCGCCAAGTAAGGCATGCATCTCTTCTAAAGTTGCGCCCAGCACCCAAAAGGGGTCGAGAGAAATGATGGCGTCGTCCGCAGGGGGCGTTGGGCGAAAGCGGTCTTGCCCTATTTTTGCGGCCCGGGCATTCCAGGGACAAACATCCTGGCAAATGTCGCAACCAAACAACCAGTTCCCCATCTCCCTACGCGTCTCGTCGCCGGCCGCCAGTTTTCCCCGCGCTTCAATGGTCAGATAGCTGATGCATAAACGAGCATCGAGCAACCCCGGGCCCAACAGGGCGCCCGTGGGGCAGGCTTGTATGCAGGCGGCGCAGGTGCCGCAGTGGTTGGCCGCGAAAGGAGGATCGGGCGCAAAGGCCTCGCTGGTCAAAAAACCAGCCAGCATCAAATGACTGCCCCGGTCTCGATCGATCAACATGCAGTTTTTTCCGAGCCAGCCCAGGCCGGCGCGGCGCGCAAAGTCCCTTTCAAGGAGCGGAGCCGTGTCGACCACGCCGCGGGTACGCATCCGCGGCCAGTGCTCGCGGCAAAATTGACCCAATTGAGATAATTTTTCGCGCAAAACCAGATGGTAGTCACGGCCCCAGGCATAGCGGGCAACGCGGCCGTGACCGGCGGGAATCGCTAAATCCTGGGCGAAATCGGAACAATCCCAGGCTAGCATCCACACGGAGCGAACCGGTTCCAGCATGGAACGAGGATGGCGGCGTGCTTCTCGTCCTCGAACGAGATAGCCCATGTCGGCCTGGTAACCGTTCGCCAGCCACTGCTCAAAGGCCGCGAACGAATCGGCATCGGACGCCTCGGTAACCCCCACCTTGGCGAAGCCAAGTTCCAGGGCTCGCAAGCGGATGCGGTCTTTGGCGAGGGAATCGCTGGACAAGAGCGGCCTTAAGAGGCGAACGGCCAGAGGGAAGCCGGATCAGGCCTTCTCGTATTCCTTCAAAAGCAAGCGAAAGCGAGGATCCTGACGAAGGGAAGCCAGATCCTGATCTTCCTTCAAATAACGAAAATCGCGGTAGCCCAGTTCGAGCGCACGGCGAAGCGTGTTGATGGCCTGATCCGTTTTTTTCAAAAGCACATAGGAACAAGCCAGGTTGTAATGCGCGAGCGGATCGGTCGGACGGAGTTGAACGAGGCGCTTGTCAACGAGCATGCCTTCGGCAAAGCGGCCCTTGAGCGAAAGCAAATTGCCGACAATTCTCAAAACATCGACATAATCGGGAATGCGACGCAAAATGCCTAAGAAAAATTCGAGTTCAAAATCCCGGCGGCCCAGGCTGTTTTGGGCGGCATTCAAGACGGACGGCGCGGATTGGGGCGAATCCGAAACCGACCAGGGTGCATGGGACATGATTCCACTCCCGTCCAATCGGGCAAACATCGTTCCATTCCACGCTAACAGAAGATCCGGCGGAATGGAAGCAGATTGGATAATTGGGGAAAATGAACCCTAACCCAAATGCCCAAAATCCTTTAAGCGGGCGTCCGGCCTCTCATTTTTCGGATTTGAGCCCCGAGGATGGCCACTACGATCCCTACCTGCAGGGCGACCAGGAGCCAATATCCTGGCAACACATCTCCGTTCCAGGGACCAAACCAGGCGGCAACGACGCCCAAAACTCCCCCCAAACCAACCAGCCACGGAAAGGCGCGACGCACATTCTCGTTCGCCCGCCAGGCAAGGCAAGCTGCATACCAGAGGGGAACCGCCAAGGGTAAAAACCAGCGCACGCTGCGGCACAAACCCGACTGATTGTTCGATCCCGTCGCATAAACCAAGAAACTTGCCGCAAAGAAAATTCGGGCTCCCCAGAGAACGGCGCGTTCCCCGCCACGCGGTCGATCAGTGGGTAACGGCACCAAAGCGAGCAGCGCCAAACATCCCAAAAGTCCCAGCCCCTGATGAAACAAGATCCCCTTTTTGCCAAAGAGCATGTCGGCGCTGTAGATCAAGAATTTGCCGACACTGGGGTGATTCCACCCCCCCGTCAGGCTCGTCGCCGTGAATGGGGAACCGGCCCACTTGAAAAACTCAGGGTTGGCGTTGATCGGGCCAAAACTCCCGGCAATCGCATATCCCAGACCGTGATGCAGGCCGATCCAGGGAACCATGCCGACGATTACCAGGAGGGCAACTCGCCAGCCGGTTTGCCGCCAGGCAACCCATCCCCAAACCCCCACGGCCAGCACCTGGGCCGGTCCAATACCCGAATCGATCGTGTAGCCGATTCCGAGCGCATTTCCCAGAATCCAGGCGGACCAGGAAAATCGACCCGCACTCGCGCGAGATAACGAGACGAGCAATGCCAGCACCAGCGCGCTGTCGGCCCACATCAGGATGTGATTGTTGATGTGGCGCGCGTAGCACGGAGCCATGGTCGCCAGGGTGCCGCCAAGAAACAGCCCCCACGTTTGCACGGTGGAGCGGGCTAATAAAGAACTGATCCACCAGATCGCAACCGCACCCAGAGCCAGGGGCAAGGCCGCGCCAGCGGCACCCATGACCCAGCAAAAAAGAGCAGGATCTTGCGCCGGCGCCGGCAGGCCGAAGATTCTCCCGATTCTCCAGGCGCCCGCCAAAACCAAGGAGGGCACGGGCGATTTGTCCGAGTAAAAATGTCCCTGAATTTGCATCAGGTCGAGCGTTCCCCGGTTCGCCAGGATTTCACTCGCCGGATCGTACGGGTTGGGCAGATCCAAGCTTTCGCCGCCCACTCCCCTGCCTTGCCCTCGTCCGTTGGGAAAAACAAAGAGGGAATCGTCGATCACCCAGGTGGAGCGCTCCGCCAACGATTCGATGCAGGCCAGCCGGCTGCCGTCGTTCCAGGAGCCGGCAAAGGGACGCACGAGCGCCAGCCCAACCAAAAAGCAAAAGACTCCAACCAGCGCCAACGGCTTCCAGTCGACAGCCACGGCGGTCTGCTGTGGTCGCGCAGGACCGGTTTCATCGGACCCATGAGCGCTGGAGGATTGCGGTCGCGCGTCACTCATCGGCCAGGCCCAGCGCCAAAAGCACCTGATCGCGGAATTGAGTCATGGCGATTTCCTGCCGCTTCTCGTGTTGCGCTCCCCCGATCCAGACGGGCCGGTCGAGTGGGTCCGGAGCCTGCAAACCGTGACTCCCCTTTACGAGCGACGCATCGAGCGGTATCAGGTCGAACAGCGTGCGGAAGCCGAGCTTTTTGGCCGCAAGACGCCGCATCACGCGCAGCATCGGAAAACGAATGGCCGGGTCAACAAACAGCTCGCAAGGATCGTACCCCGGCTTGCGATGGATATCGACGGTGCGGGCAAAGTCGGGAGCCCGGGAATCGTCGAGCCAGTAGGGGTAGGCGAACCAGCTGTCGATTTTGGAAAGGGCGATGATCTCTCCCGCCCGGGAATGATTCAGGCCGATGGCGGCCCGCTCTTCGCCTCGGCAAACCGATGCCACCCCTTCCTGGCTGCCAATGATCTCGGCGACCCGGTCAAGATCTCTCGGGTCGCGGACATACACATGCGCCAGTTGATGATCGGCGACCGCAAACGCGCGGCTTTGAAAGGTCTCTAGGATCTCGCCAAAGGGGCCGTCGCGGACTTCGAGCATTCCCGCCTTGCGCAAGGCCCGATTAAGGAAGATCGGCCGGTTCACATCGAAGTGGCCATATTCGGAAACGACCCAGGGAACGGCTCCCGTTTGGGCGCAAGCATCCAAAAGGGGAATGCAGGCGCGATCAAGTTCTTCCATCAGCCGCTTCATGTCCGAGCCGGCGGTTCCCAACCGCTGCGGGTCGTAATCCAGATGCGGCAGGTACACCATCAGGAGATCGGGGTGCTCTTTTTCCAGGTGCCAGGCCGCCGCGCGTGCAATCCACTCGGTGGCCGGGTATCCGGCACGCGGCCCCCAAAACGACGGGAAAGGAAACTCCCCGAGCGCCTGGACCGCCTCGGTTGCCAGGCTTTGCGGCTGGCCGCTGATGCCAAAGCGCTTATCGCCATCGGCGCCATACCAGGGCTTGGGAGTCAATGAGAAATCGACCCGCGCCCCTTGATTGAACCACCAGAAGAGCTGGCTGGCTCGAAATCTCTTGCCCTGCTTCTGCGCCCGCCGTGCCGCACTGGCGTAAAACGGCTCTTTTTGCAGCAGGGTATTGGACTGCTGCCAAAACCGAACTTCGCCCGTTTCTCGAAACAACCAGCCGTTGCCGACGATGCCGTGGTCGCTTGGCAAATAGCCGGTCAACAAGGTGGCCTGGGCGGTCGTGGTGACCGCGGGCAGCACCTCGGTGAACCGGGTCAGGCCGCCTTTTTGAGCGAGTGCTGCCAGACGCGGAGCATGGGGCAACCAGCGTCCGGTCAGCCCCACCGCGTTGATCAGTACAAGAGGTGCCGCAGGGGAAAACGAGGTCATTTCGCGCGGGGACCGATCGAGATGCCGTTGAGGGCCCGGCCAAGGCGCTCAAACCCGTTTTGAATCAATTTGGGCACGCGCGCCACGGGAATTTTGAGTTTGTTGGCCAGTTCCAGATGCGTTTGATTGTCGATCACGCGCCATTTCATGATTTCGGCCAAACGGGGCGGCAGTTCATCGAGAATCTTGGGGTTCTTCTTGATCGCCTGAGAAATCGCCGCCGCGCCGCGCACGGCCCCTTTTTCCATGGCCTGGGCCATCGAGGCTTCATGGAAGCGGTAGGCCAGTCCGACCAACCACACTTCCAGCCGGGTCGCGCCGTCGTAACGCGAAAGCAGGTCGCATTTATCCCGGATCAACTCGTTGACGAAAGCCCCAACCATTTCCTGGGTTTGATCTTGAGTCAGGACCTTTCCATGAACTTCGGCAAAGCCGACGAGGCTGGTTGCAATTCTTGGGCCGAAACGGATGACGAATTCGCGCCAGGCGTCGGGTTGCTTGCGCATGCACCGGTGGACGAGGTCCAAGTCTTCAGGGTGTTGGCTCATGATGCTCCGCCGGCTGGAAATCGAGTCCCGTTGAGACTCCTGATGTTTTCCTTGATAAATTGATCCTTTTGGCGAGGCAAGCCGGAAATACCTGTCGACGCCGATTCCCAGCGTTCCCATCTGCTCCCATTTTAGGACGAAAGATGGGAGGGAACCGGAGCGGCCGAAGCTTATCTCGGGAGAAATGGTTCATGAGTTCTGTTATTGGCGCCGACCCCTGGTTCCAGGACCTTTTCGCTGAGCGGATCGGCGGGAAAAACTACGGAAAAGATACGAAGATCTACAAGTTCGAGAAAATCAAGCGCGCCAAGCGGGCCGCGCTGGCGGCCCATCCCGACCGACTTCTGCTCGATTTTGGCATCGGCGAAAATGATGATATGGCGGCGCCCGTCGTGCGCGAATCCCTCAAGAAGGAAGTCGATCTCAACGAAAACCGGGGCTACGCCGACAACGGCATCGCCGATTACAAGCAAGCCGCCGCCGAATTCATGGACCGGACGTTTGGCGTCAAGCTCGACCCCGTCACCGAAATCAACCACTCGATCGGCAGCAAGCCGGCCTTCGCCATGTTGCCGGGGCTCTTCGTCAACCCGGGCGATGTCACCTTGATGACCGTTCCCGGCTATCCGGTGGCCGGCACGCATACCCGCTATTTCGGCGGGACCGTACATCCGTTGCCGCTTCTCCCCGAAAATGGCTTTTTCCCCGACCTTGAGGGGATTCCGGCCGAAATCAAGCAAAAGGCGAAGTTGCTTGTCATCAATTACCCCAACAGCCCGACCGGGCAGACGGCCACCCACGACTTCTTCAAGAAAGTGATCGACTTCGCGCACAAGCACAAGATTGTGGTCGTGCAAGACGCGGCCCACATCCTGCTGACCTATGACGGTCCCCCGTTGAGCTTCTTGCAAGTCGAAGGGGCCAAGGACGTGGGGGTCGAGGTGCACTCGATGTCCAAGGGGTTCAACATGATCGGCTGGCGCATGGGCTTTGTGGCCGGCCATCCGAAGATTGTGCAGGCCTTTGCCGACTTCAAGGATAACTCTGACTCGGGCCAATTCATGGCGGTGCAAAAAGCCGCCGCGCTGGCCTTGCGCCATCCGGAAATCGGCGAACAGGTCCGCGAAAAGTACCGTCGCCGCTTGAGCAAACTCGTGGCGGCGCTGAAAAAGGTTGGCTTCGCCGCCGAGATGCCCAAGGGAACTTATTTCCTCTATGTGAAAGCCCCCAAGGGCTATTCGGGTGGAAAATTCGCCAACGCCGAGGAAGCTTCGCAATTCTTGATTACCGAACAATCGGTCTGCTGCGTGCCCTGGGATGATGCCGGCGCCTACCTGCGATTTTCCGTGACCTACCTGGCCAAGGACGAAGCCACCGAAGATACCCTCATGGCCGAAACGGTCAAGCGCCTTGGCGCCCTCGGCCTGGTGTTCTGATTGCGTTCCACGAGAAATCGAGCCAGAGCTTGCCTGGCCAAAGAGTGGGGCCTGTCCTTGGAAAGGACAGGCCCCACTCTTTAGAACCTGGGCTCAAGCAGCGGCTGGAGTAGTTGGGCCAAGGATTCCTTGGGATGAAAAATCCAGGGCCATTCCCGGCTCAGGGCCAGAGCCCTTGATTGATTTGCTTTTCTGGCTTGCCACACTTCGCGGTCCAAAGCGGCATGGCGGGGTTCCAGTTGTTGATGCAGGTCCCAAAGGATCTGCCGGGTCTTTTTTTTAGGGCCCTGCATGCGAGACATCTGATAGTTGTCGACGAGTCGAACAGCGGTTGAGTCGGTGGATTCCCAGAGCGCGGGGTTCCACCAATAACGCCTGATTTTTTGGGCCAGCTCGGCTTCGTCGATCGCCGGCGCCACGGCAAACGGCGGCCGAAGGGTTGCGGTGACCATGCCGTAATGAGGCGCAAGTTGGCGGTAGTACGCTTCCCCCAATCGGTCGGTCATCCGGTCGTATATGGCGCCGCCCAGGCCGTGAACAAACCAGTCGCAGCAAAACCAGCGCAAAAACAAGGTATTGGTCAGTGCGCGTGGACGAAGAGAAAACCCTCGCTGAGTTAGATGGCGGCAGATCTGCTCGTGCGCCACGCCTTCCAGGGAAACCAGGGCTCCCTCGCGAGGATCCCCCAGGGAAATCTGGCCTCCGCGCTGGTTCGTGAACCAGGCCCGTTTGCGCCCCGCAAACCGATCCATTCGCCAGATCCAAAACGGCGTCTCGATCCAGTCGCCGCGCGCTTCGAGGGGCGGAACCGGCTGGCCCGGATTCTTGATTTTCGCCTCGTCGCGGAAATTTTCCAGGGCCTGATTGTGCTGGGTGAGAAACTCCCCGGCCCTGCTCAAGATTTCGCCGGCGAACCAGCCGAAGCCCTCCTGGGGGCAAAGCTCGCTTTGACTCAAATCGGGCAGATCGAGCCCGAGCGAAAGTTGCGCCGCTTGGCGTAACCGGCTCGACCACTGTCCCAGGTTCAGACCGGCCGCCCGTACCGGCGTGATTTGCGCGGCTATGGGCGTCCAGGAAAGCGATTCTTTCAATCCATCCAATCGACAATGAAAGGCCTTTTCCTGGGCTGGGTCCGGACCGGAAGTCAGTTGCCAGGGAGCCCCGGAAAGCGATCGGCCGACGCGCACCCATTCCCGGCGCAAACGAGAAGTCTCCCCAGACCATTTGGGGAATCCCACGGCCGTTTGATGGCAAGCATCGGCGTCGGCGACCAGGTTGAAGGCCGCCCCCCCGATGCTTTGCGCCAGCCCTTTCACCAGAAAGTTCTTGGCCCAAACGCCCGGGTGGCAAAACTCGGGCTGGTGCCCGGTCACCACCAAGGGAGTTGCAGTCGTTGCGCCGGAAGCGGCCGTTCCAAGAAGTGACCAAATCTCGCGCCGGCAAAGATCGCGCAAATCGCCAAACGACTTCGCCCCCAAGAAAGGCTGGGAGCGGGTCGTGCGAAAAAGATCGAGATTCGATTCGAAATGCGAGGCAAAAAGATCGGCCCCGGGCACCGCCAGGACCGTCTGATCCGTCGACGGAGCCCTGAGGCCTGCCATCATAGACCGCAACATAAAGCAAGGTGCGCGCAAAGATCCTGCGGCACGGTGGGAGAAATCGATTGGGCCAGGCGCATTTCGCGTTCCACGATTTCGCGGTAATAAGCCAGACGCTGCTCGGCCCGATCCAGTGCCGCGCCAAAGCTCCGGTTGGGATCAAGATAGATACGGGGCACCGGAATTTCCTTGATGATGAGTTGGCGGTGGGCCGCTTGCACCCAAAGCTGCAGGGGCATGCCGTAGCCGGCCTCGGTGATGTTCAGCTTTTTAAGCGCCGAAACCCGATAGCCCTTGAAGCCGCAAAACGAATCGGTCAGGTTCAGCCCCAGCTTTTCGTTCAATTCTCGGGTGATCGTCTGGTTGACGCGTCGGCGGTCATCCGGCGCCGCCGTGTCGGAGTCGTGGATCTTCAAATAGCGGCTTCCCGAGGCAATGTCGCAATCGGCCAGCGCCAAGGCCAAGTCGCCGACGAACCTCGGTTCATGTTGACCATCGGCATCCATCGAGATGACCGCGTCATAGCCATGGTCCATGGCAAACTGAAAGGCGCTAATGAGCGCGGCCCCATATCCCCGATTTTTGGGATGGGTCAAAACCTGGATTCCCTCGATGTTGGCGAGGCGCTGCGCGGTATCGTCCGACGAACCGTCGTTGATCGCCAAAATATCAAGCGCGGGCAACCCGGGCGAACTTTGCAAATCCCGGACAACCTGAGATACCGATTTGCCTTCGTTGTAAACCGGAATGGCAACGAGAGTTTTCAAGATCCAATCTCCGGGAAGAGACAAAGAACTCCAGGAAAAGACGAAGGGGAATTCCGGGGGGGAAATAACCGCCCTCCAACTCTCCCGTCTTATGTTAAGCGCCTTCCAGAAAAAGGTTGTCAATCAACCTCGTATTTCCCAACCGGATCGCTCCCAGCAGGTGGCAAGGGAAACGAACCTGGACCAGCGGCTCGAAGTCGGGAAGGCCCGCGAAACCGAGGTAGTCCAGGCTGGCATCGGGTGCCATTTGGGCAAGCACGCGGGTCATGGCCTCATGGATGATGGCGCATTCGCTTTGGCCAGAGCGGACAAGCGCTTCACCCGCCTTGAGCGCTTGGAAAAGTCCCACGGCTTGCGCGCGGTCGGAGGGGGAAAGATAACGGTTGCGAGAACTCATCGCCAAACCGTCCGGTTCGCGCACGGTCGGTTCGACATGAAAGCGGATCGGAAAATCGAGCTCGCGGGTCATCTTGGCGAGCATCGCGGCTTGCTGGGCATCCTTCTGCCCGAAATAAACCTGGTCGGGCTGCACGCGCAAAAAGAGTTTGGCGACGACAGTCGACACTCCGCGAAAGTGCCCCGGACGCGACGCGCCGCACCAGTGCGTGCCCACCTTGCCCACATCGACCCAGGTATCGAAACCGGGCGGATAAATCTCGGTCGTGCCGGGGGTGTAGACAAGGGTGGCCCCGTTCACGCGACAAAGCTCCAAATCGGCTTCCAGCGTCCGCGGATATCGGGACAAATCCTCATTGGGCCCAAACTGCGTCGGATTCACAAAGATCGAAACCGCCACGGCGCCATTTTCCTTGGCGGCGTCTCTGGCAGCGGCGCGAACGAGGCTCGCATGGCCTTCGTGGAGAGCCCCCATGGTCGGAACAAATCCAACCGGCCTTCCCAACCTGGTCTGGGCGGTCCTCCAATCGCGAAGGGCCGGCAAATGGGAGACAATGTCCATGTTCAACCTTGCACTCGACCGAGGGATCCACCTGAATTCGCGATGCGGACCAGAGAGGGCTTGGGGGCGGGCGCGCCTTCTCCAGGGGGTTATCGGCCTTTCTCCAAATGCATCCTTAGGTAGGATCGATCTTCCACATCGGTTAATTCCAGTTCGCGCGCCAAATTTTGAATCCGCTTGACCGCGGCTTGCTTTTCCTGGAGGGGTGCGAGGATTTCGATTTCGGCAAACCAGCCCAATCCTTCGGCATCGTCAAGGCAAACGCTGATCCCCGCTTTTGTCAAATCTTGAAAGACAAAAGTCTCGCGCCATTTGCGAATCGGGGCGAGCGGTTCGAACCCCAGCAGCTTGAGCAACTCGGGCATGGTTCCTGAAAGAGGCTGGATCGCCAATTCCAGTTCCTTGCGAATTTTCGTTGGACCAGGCAGCCGAGAGCCCTTGTAGGTCAAAATCTGTTCGGCGCCGACGGAGCGCAACCTTAGCGCTTCCCCGGTCACACCAAAATCGCGCAAGGGCGACCGAAAATACTCATCGGACTCGATCTCGCGGCCTTGCGAGAGCGCCCCCATCGACAGAAGCCGCGCGCGCAGCCGTTCGGGATCGGCCACCCGGAATTTCATTTCCATTTCGAATTGAGCGTTTTCCATAGGGCTTCCCGCAAGGCGGCCGATTGAGGATTTCAACCTCCCTTTCCCTAGGATTATGAGCGGGAAGGAAATGGTCTTGCGGACTTTTCCATACTTCGGGAGCCGTCTACCTATGCCGCAGTGGTTCGACTTGTGCCCGGTGGACCAGATCAAGGATGGCGACGCCAAGTCTTTCGAGGTCAATGGAAAGGCGATTGGCGTGTTCCACAACGATGGCCAGTTCAAAGCCATCGACGACTATTGCCCGCACATGGGAGCCCCGCTCTCTTCGGGCCATGTCGAAGACGGCATCGTCACCTGTCCCTGGCACGCCTGGCGCTTCCGACTCGAAGATGGCGCCTGGGCAGATAACCCCAAAATCAAAATCGGTTGCCACAAGCTGCAGATCGCGGACGGCCGGCTCCAGGTCGAAGCGTAACTGCCCTTGCGCGAAAATGTAAGTTAATGCGTGAGCCATGTCGAAGCGCAACCGCGAAATCACGATAGTGTACGTTTCAGGACGAACTGGGAACCGGACAGAAGACGGCAAATGGCCCTTGGGACCTTATTGGAAAGGTGGATGATCCATGGAAGTCGTGTTTAAGTGGGGCTATTACGCCTCGGGTTTGTTCATCCATGTCTTGCGCAACCTGATCTGGCCCCCGCCTAAAGACAAGGTCATCATCCGCAGCCATAACGATTCGTTTTTCATGTGGCCGATCGCCTACATCGGCCTGATTATCGGGATCTATTCCTATTTCGAAGGCGGACGCATGGCGGTCGTGCCCAGCACGACGACGGTCGAAACGGTCAAGGTCTCAGGGAAGGAAGCCGACGGCGATCGGATCGCCATGGTCCTCCCGGCCAACACCAAGGTCGAAGATGTCGAGCAGCCCAAACTGCACATCACCCACAACCGGATGATGGGCACGCTCTACATCATGGCGCTTTTTGTTTTCATCACGATCTCGTTCACCAAGTTAAAGGGCGTGTTTTGGTGGTTTTTCTACATCACCTTGATCCTGGGGACTTTTATCCTCTGGCAACTGGGCACGCTCGATCACATCCTTAACTACATCAGTTCGCTCGATATCCGCATGTCCTGCGGCTTTTACATCATCTTCTCGCTGTTGATGCTCGCCAACTACCTGGTGCGCATCCACTTTTTCGATTATTTGACGCTGGAATGGGCCGAATTTTCGCCCGGCCAGGTGCGCATTTGCGAGAACTTCGGCGAAGGGACCAAAATCAAGGATTCGACCGGCCTGAATTTCGAGCGGGATAAATCCGACTGGACCCGCTGGCTCATCGGTTTCGGCATGGGCGACTTGACGATCTCGACCACGGGTCCCAATCCCGAAGTCTTCCGTCTGCACAATGTCACCAACATCGACTTGAAGGTCGCCCAGATCGACAAGCTCGTTCGCGCCCGGGAAATCATCCAAAAGAACGAAGCCGCCAAGGTTTCGGACAAAACGAACGAAACGGCCTAATCGCACCTGTTGGCCGGGTCTGCATCCCATGCAGATTCGGCCAAAACTCATCGACAAAATCAAAGAAGCGAGGCGGCTCCACTGGGGTGGAGCCGCCTCGCTTCTTTGGTGCACTCAGCGTCCCGAAGACTACTTCTTGAGGCCCTTCTTTTCCAGTTCCTCAGGGGTCATCGGTTCCTTGACCGGCTGGACAAAAAAGGTCGCCTTCTTTTCGGTCATCAGCCGTTTGGCATGTTCCTCAGCGTCTTTTTTCTCGTTGAACCGGTAGGTCGCCACCCGCTGATTGGAGTTGGAGAAGACCCCCCAAACGAGCTTCACGGGGACCACTTTCCCCGGCTTTTTCTTCGACTTGCTTTCCTTGGGAGCGGGAGCCTTCTTGGGCTTCTTCTTGGGAAGAACCAACTCTTCATCCGCTTCGTCGGACGCGAATTCGTCGGGCGGGGCACTTTCCTCGTCCTCGTCGTCTTCCTCATCATCCTCGTCTTCATCTTCATCTTCGAGGTCGGAAGAGTCCTCATCCTCCTCTTCTTCCTCTTCGTCGGTCTCCTCTTCGGAGTCCCTGGCTGCCTTCTTCTTTTTCTTAACGAGAGCTTCGGACTCTTCCGTCTCGTCCTTTTTCGGTGCTTTACCCATTAGCCTGCTACTCGCTGGTTGGTTTTCCCTTCCCGATCAAATGGATTTTTAGGAACAACCAGGTCAAGGACAAGACCAAAAACCAGCTTATGAGAAATCCATTGTTATAAGAATCAAACTCAATATATCCAAGAGATTTCCGGTTTGGTAAGAGAAATCGATTAAAGAGACTGTGCCGGAAATGCCGATCCTTCTGGAAGGGGGGATCTTATCGATTTTTCCGGCCGGGTTCCCAGGTTTACCAGGCACCCTTTCCAGAGCGACGCAATCCTTTCACAAAAGGTTCGCAGCATGATTCCTGTCAGGTACCTGGTTGAACAAGCGCCGCTTCGACGGGCGTTTTGCCTGGCACTGCTCGCCTGGATGACCTTGATGGGCGCCCAGAAGGCCAGCGCCCAATTCTCCCATTCCAGCTACGGCAAATATCAACCGGTCAAGAAGCCGCTGTTCAAACCGTTTGACACCGGCAAGGAACAGTTCGAAAAGGATACCGAAATTGCCGGCGAACCGATTTCCGGCGATATCGAACAGACCGGTTTCTTTCCGCCGCAACGCTCCATGTTTCCCGACACGAGTCCCGGCCGAATGGGTGTCCCACCCGGCGAAGGGGATATTCTCATCAACAGCGCGGACGGCACGGTTTCGCCAGTGCTCCCCTGGGTTTGGGGTGGCATTGGCGCCCGCGCGATTCCTACCGGGCAGAAAATGGCGCCCAACGGCGTCATGTTCGATCCGCTTTTCAGCCTCGATCTCGAACTCAACATTGCGCTTTGCCAAAACCGCGAAGTCTATATTTTCTCCGCCACCCGGTTTTGGGGCCAAAAACCAGCGACCGGCATCACCAACAACAAACAGGGCATTTTTGACTTCTCCAAGCGGGAATTCGACCTGACCGTCGGTCTCGCCTGGAATTACTGGCGGACCCTGGAAGCCCGTGTTTTCGCCTATTCTTACAACAACTTGAATCGCGGTAACTCACTGGCACGGCCCTACGGTTACAACGACGGCGTCGCCTTCGAAAATCGCTGGTACTACCTCGAAGGCGATTTTTTGGGAGTCGGCTACGCCCCCACCAAGGAACTCATTGGCAACAACGGACAGAAGTTCCAGCCAAGCTGGTTCTTCACTCACTCGATCTGGCATCCGCTGCCCGCGTTTTGGATCGAAACCCAACAGCTCTACTGGAACACCAGCCTCATCGGCCAGGCGAGTGACGGCGGCGGCGCCAAAATGTGGTACCACGATCTGGGCTACGCCTGCATCCCCTTCCATTGCCTGCCTCGACTGGAATTCCGCACGGGCACGGAAATCTGGATGGACCTGGGCATCGGCAAGACCCTGGCCAACCTCTATATCGCCCTGGATGTGCCGTTCTAACCTGACGCGGTTCTAACCTGATGCGGATCCAAAACAGGCGCGATCACTCGCTTCAACTCCTCAAACCTAAGGTCTTTCCGATTTTGCCGGTGCTTCTTTCGTGGAGTTCGGCGCGCCTGGGGTCACTGCCTTCTTCTTGAAAAGGATAATGTGCTGCCAGGGAAGCGTTTCGATCGTCTCGTCATGCTCAAGCAGGGGATGATCTTTCATCTCCCTGCGTAATTGCTTCTCCGACATCTTGTGCACCGTCTTGATCGGCACCGCCGGATCTTCCATCCGGTATTCGACAAAGGCAATCCGCCCGCCCGGCTTCAGCGACTTGACCATCGATTCGACCATTTCAAAGGGCTGGTTGAATTCGTGGTACACATCCACCATCACCACCAGATCGACCGCCGAGCCCAATTTCGGATCGCTTTCGGTCCCCAGGATCAAGTCGACATTGTCGATTTTGAGAACGCTTTTACGCTCCTTCAAAATATCGAGCATCTCCATTTGGATTTCGACCGCAAGAACCTTCCCCCTGGGCACTTTCGGCGCAAACCGGAAGGTGAAATACCCGCTGCCGGCTCCAATGTCGGCAATGACCTCATTCCCTTTGAGCCTTAGCGCCTTGATCAATTTGTTGGGCTGCTCCTCGGTTTCTCTTTCAGGCCGTTCCAGCCATCCCGCCCCCAGGTGCCCCATCACCTGGGCGATTTGCCTGCCATGGTACCATCGATCGATCCCATTGGGATCCAGCCCGCGCCGGTCTTCATACCGCGACTTTGCCGGTTGCGAAGACTTCGCTTCCGGTTGAGCCCCTCTCTCCTCCTGGGCGCGCACCATTCCTGTCACGCAAAGACCGTTCATGGCCCCAAGGGCCAACACGGCGAAAAGCTTCCAGGTTTGCAAGCGCTGGCGACACATTTCACGGCTCTCCGTTTCAGTCGTTTCCCTTATTTTACAAATGCAAAATCGATTTCCGGCGATTTGCCCTGTCATCTCCCACACGCCCACCGATAGGATGAAAAGAATCTCCGCAACAAGCACCGAAATACCCATGAATTACCAGATCGATGTTTCTTCGGCACTGACCACCAAAGTGGAGCCCCGCCCCGGGCAACAAGGTCCCGCGGACACTTCGGATCTGTTGCGAAGTTTGATCGAAATCCAACGCGAATCGCTGCAACTGCAAAAAAACACCCTGGCCGCGCAAGACCATAATTCCCGCTGGAAAGCGTTTCTTTCCCGCTGGAACGGCGAGTTTCCGGGCTTGGGCGATCAATGCAAAAAAGCAGTCCCCGTACTCGAACGCACTTACGCCCGCCTCGTTCAAGACCTTCTCGATCGCCTCAACGACGAAGACACCGTCGACAACGAATTCGCCATGCAGGATGTCCTCGAACGCTTCGGCGTACGCCTCGCCCAGCTCGGCACACTCATCAACCTCGTCGTCCCCCTCGCCGACGCCTCCAACGCCTCCGAACCCTCTTCCGGCAGTCATTCCTAGTTTCCGATCCCTGTTCGGCCCTTGTTGAAGTACTTGGGAGTCACGTTTTTTGTGACATCCAGTCTGGGCGAACGATTGGGATCGATCCACCAGCTTTTGTGACATCCAGTCTGGGCGAACGATTGGGATCGATCCACCAGCTTTTGTGACATCCAGTCTGGGCGAACGATTGGGATCGATCCACCAGCGTATGAGTGGGCAAGCCCGCACTCCTTCGATTCGTCCCGAACTCGAACGGGCAGGTGGTCGATGCCTTTTCGGGCCCTCATCCCTTACCCCAGACTACGCTCGCGGCAGACCTTTCACAGCTTTCCCGATTTTCGAAAATAATGTTCCGGTTCTCCCGGCATCATTCGGATCAATTGGCAAATTCATCGATTGTTAACCCTTCGGCCACTTCCGCCGCACCGTAAAATGATCAGGAGAGCATCTCACGCGATGATCAGCGGATTGGGCGCCATGAAATCACCGGTCGCATTCGATTTGGATTCCCGGCTGTTCCACGATTTCGACCCGGGAATCGAGAAGTGGGCTGCCTTGAAAACGAGCGCACGCTGGGAAAAGAAAGTCGCTTCTCAATTGGCCGATATCTCCATACCGGTCTTCCTGCCCACAATGAGGCAACGCACCCAATACGCCACCAAAACCAACGAATCCCATATCCCCCTTTTCTCCTGCTACCTCTTTGTTTCCAGCGAGCATTTCCTGGGCAATCCGCGGGTTTCTCCCTTCACCCGCGGTAAGATCGCCACGGTGTTGACGCCCCCCAACCCCGAAGCGCTGCGCCGGGAATTACTCGATTTGCGCGGCCTTCTTTGCAGCCACCAGCTCGTTCAAGAAAAAGTCTACGGCAAGGTAGGAGATCTAGTCAAAATCGTTCGCGGTCCGATGTCGGGAACGGAAGGCACCATCCTTCGACTCAAGCCCAATCAAAAAAAGCTAGTCCTAGAAATTGGCTTCTTAAATCGCCGTCTGGAAATCGAAATCGGCGAGGAATGGGTCGCCAAAATCATTTGACGCCATTCCTCGCCTGAAATTCCTTATTAAAACTGATTGTGTTTCCTTCGTCAACAAATCCTAGCCGTCCGCGCGCGCGTTTTTGGCCAAATAGGTCTGCTTCAATTTGTCCATGAGCGCCGGCAAGGTATCCACCAAACGCCTTTGCGCGCGCGGCGTGCGATTGGCCAGCGCATAAGTGGCAATCAAAGGCAGCGCGATCGTCGAATCGACATAGCAAGTCACCGTGTCGGGAAGCTGCTCGGGATCCACCTTGCCCCAGGTCATCGCCTCCTGTGGCGTCGCCCCGCTCAAGCCCCCCGTATCGGGGCGTGCATCGGTGATCTGCAGGAAGTAATCATGACCGCTCTCTTCCAGGCCCAGCACTTCCTGAATCTGCGGCTCGGTTTGCAGCATGAAGTTTTTGGGCGAACCGCCACCGAGGATCCAGACCGCGCTCGAACCTCCACCCTGCTTGGCCTCCCAGACAATCCCGGCCGATTGATTGACATCACGCAGGGGATCGATCGCCAGCTTGGAACCTTCCAGTTGCAGCGCCGCCAGGTTCATGCCGATCGAGCTGTCCCCCGGTGACGACGTGAACACGGGAACTCCCGCCCGGTAGCAGGCCGCCAGCAGACTGCTTCCCTTGCGGCCGATCTCTTCTTCGCGTGCCGCGATGTACTTGCCTGCCAGGTTGTGAAACTCGGCCGTGCCCATCGTCTTCTGAAATTCCTCCCCACGGCAAAGCTTGCGAAAGAACTTGTCGGTACCCAACAGGTTTTCGTAATCGAACACGATGTCGTAAATGCGAATGATCTGATGATCGCGTAGCGCCCGGTCATCCATTCCCGGCCGCGACTGGAACAGGTCCATTCCCAAGGCGAAATGGGTGTCATGGTAAATGTTGGCCCCCGTCGAGACGATCCAGTCGATGAAGCCCGCTTCGACCAGGGGCGCCAGGCAGGACATTCCCAAACCCGCCGGAGTCAGTGCCCCCGAAAGCGCCAGCCCGACCGTGACCTCCTTTTCAAGCATCTTCCCCGCGTAAAGGCGGCAGGCCTCGCGCAAGCGCCCAGCGTTGTAGGAAAGGAACACCTCCTCAATCAGCTTGGTGACGGAGGTGGCGCTGTTGACGGCCGGCGGATGGATCTTTTTCTGACTAATGGTCTTCAGGTGCGCGGCGGATTTTTTCGGGCAGGTCTCGTGATTCATGGAAGGCTCATCCTCAGTTTCGGTTCCTGAGAATCTTAGCAATTCTCGCCGCATTCCGTCCTTGATTGAATCCGCTCTTAGGCTGCGCCGCTGAGCGGATTCCCTAAGATTCGCCCTGGAAGTGATATCCCCTCGTTCCCTCAGGAACTCGACCCACATGACCGGCCTGCAAATGTTCGGCGGCCTCCTCATTGGCGGCAGCCTGACCGGAACGTTTCAAGTCGCCGCAATGGTTTTGCGAAGGCGGGCCGCACACCAGAACCCAGTCGCCGCCACGGCCAAAGTCATTCGCCTTGACCGCTCAAGCACCGAAGGAGACCTCGAAGACTGGTTCATTCCCACCGTCGAATACCAGTCCGAAGACGGCGAGGTTCACCAGAGCAAACTGGGAATCGTCAAGGCCAGCGTGGCACCCAAGGTTGGAAAAACAGTGCAGATCATCTACGAGCGCGGCAATCCCAAAAACTGCCTGGAACCAAAGACCTCTTCAAGCGATTCCACTGCGCTTTATCTTGCCCTCTGCGGCCTCATGCTGGTATTCGCGATCGGCACCGGATTATCTTTCGAGAAAATCCGATTGGAACCGGCCGGGCAAGAAGAACGGCGAAACGCGCCGGAATCGAATCCGGCAAAGTAGCCGGTGGGAAAATCAAAAACCTCGCCTCGATCCGGCATTGCTTGGCCAGATCAAAGCGAGGTCCGTCGATTCAAAATCGCCTCAAGCCGGGCTTATTTTTCACTGAAATCCAGGGCGAACGCCTTGGCCGAGAGCGGTTCTCCCGTCGCTTTCTTGATCAGTTCATCCCAGCGGTAAAGACGTCCGGGAGCAAAGACCTTTTCCTTCATGAACGCCCCCACCTTGGGGTTGCCGGCGTAGTCCACCGCATCGGGAGACTGGCCCGCATAGAGTTCCTTGCAAATCGCATGATGCACCTGCGAAGCAAACAGCTCGCCCATCATGTAATTGTGATAATAAACCGGCGCGCTCACGATATGGATCTTGCTCGCATAGTCCGGAGCACTTCTTCCGGACGGCTTTTTAATCCCTTGATATTTCTCCACCAGGCTCCACCACAACTGGTTCATATCTTGATCGGGATTTTCGTACATTCCTTTTTCAAAGCGCAGCATGACCTGGCACCAGCGGGAGAAAATGAGCAGCCGCCAGCGCAGCGCTTTCGCGGCCGATTTGCCAAACGCGTTTTCGTCTTCGAGGCTGATCGCCATCGACTTGAAAAACTCCTTGCGCTTCGACAACCGCTCAAACATCATGGCCGTGCCTTCGGTGGTCAAGATGTGCGCTTCGCCTCGCAGCGTGTAGGGAAGTTCGGCCGGGATATTGAGACTCGAGTAGACCGAATGGCCCAGTTCGTGGAGCATCGTCGACGCCCAGTAGTCGTTCGGGACGATGTTGGCCAGCACGCGCACATCCCCTTCGCGGTCGATGTCGGTGCAGAAGGCATGCGGGCTCTTCCCCTTTTTTTCGTAAAGATCGCTCTTCTCGAGGACCCGTTCGATGGGTAAACCGATGCCTCGGTAGAAATCGCGGCAAACCTTGAGAATGTCGGCGCTTTTCCAGGGCTTATCGAGATCGGCGGGCAGTACCGCGGGGCTTTCCTGGAAAAAGGGATCGTGATAGTGCCAGGGCCTCAGATCGGGCACGGGCACACCGCACTGCTTGGACAAGGCGGCGTCGATCTCGGCCTTGGCCGCCAGGAACGGCCCGCGCGTCAATTCGTCGAGTTCATCGAACAACTTCACCAGTTCGCTGCCATCCTGTTCGTTCAGATGCAAGGTCATCGCATGGAAGTTGGCAAAGCCGAGCGATTTGGCCGCCTGATTGCGCAGCATGACGAGCCGGCGCAAATCCGATTCGACTTGAGCCCCCACCCCCTTCGACGCCTCCCAGGCGGCCTTGCGCCGGCCCGAGTCGGTCGAATTTTTGAGAATGCCGCGGACTTCGTTGTCGGTCAGTTCCTTGCCGTCGATTTTCGCTCGAAATTCGTTGAAGCCTTTTTCGACGCGGTTGGCCAGGCTCACCATTTCCTTGAGAATCGCGGGATCGACCTGCTTTTCCAGGTAGGTCAGATAAAGCACCTGGACACAGCGGCGCACCTGGGCATCATCGATCTGCCCGAGTTTGCCATGCAGGGCCTTCACCTGTTCGAAACGCGCTTTTTGCGACAGCTCCGCATCGATCTTGTTTTGCGCTTCTTCCTTCTTTTGAAAATCGTCTTCCTTGCCTGAGTTGTTCGCTTGCCACCAGGCCAGGTTGCTTTGGATTTCCAGGGGCCGCATGCGCCGCTCATGCTCGCGCACCCACATGCGGGCCTTACTCGTGGTTTGCTCGTCTGCCATTGCGCGCCCGCCCCCAAAGAGCAGCGAGCCGAACACGATCGCCGCGAATAAAGATCTTCCCGTTTTCGTCCTGATGGTCATTTTTGTCATGGCCGTCCTCCTTTGGTGGCATTGTCGGTGCGCTTCGATTGCGGACAATGGCACAAGGCCTCGAATTCCGCCCACTCACGATCCTCTTCTGGAGCAAACCCATGTTACCTCTCTTGCTTTTCGGGCTGGCGCAACTGGCGCCCGCCGAGGGGCTCAAGGTTCAGTTCGTCGATGTCGAAGGCGGCGCCGCGACCTTAATCGTGACTCCCGCCGGCGAATCGATCTTGATCGATTGCGGCAACCCCGGCACGCGCGATGCCGAGCGCATCGCCAAAGCCTGCAAGGAACTGAACCTCGAACGCATTGACCACCTGTTCATCACACACTGGCATTTGGACCATTACGGCGGGGTCAACACGCTCGCCGCCAAGATCCCCATCATGAAATTCCATGACCGCGGCATTCCGGAATCGTTTCCCGAAGATGCGGGCAATTTTCCGGTGCTCATCGGTTTTTACAAGGAAGCCTCGAAAGGCAAACGCGAAACGGTCCAGGCCGGCGACATCATTCCTCTCAAGCAGACCGAGAACGGCCCCAAGGTGGAACTCGCTTGCGTGTGCGCGTCAGGATCGGTTCGTAAATCCCCCGTCTTTGGCCCCGGACCCAAAAATCAGCCGGAGCAGCAACAGCCCGATCCTTCCGACAATGCCAAGAGCCTTGGGTTCGTCCTGAGCTTCGGCAACTGGCGCTTCCTCGACCTCGGCGACTTGACCTGGAACAAGGAAAGCCTGCTCGTCTATCCCAACGATGTCGTCGGCCGCATCGACGTCTACCAGTCGACTCATCACGGTCTGGAAGTCAGCAACCATCCCGATCTGATGAAACAGGTCCGCCCCACGGTCGCCGTCTTCAACAACGGCTCGCGCAAGGGGGGACACCCGCGCGTCATGGGGGAACTCAGAAGAATCGAAGGGTTCGGCGACATCTTCCAAATGCACAAAAATTTGGGAGCGCCCGATTCAGAAAATGCGCCGCCCACTCATGTGGCCAATGCCAGCGGCAATTGCCAGGCGCTAGGTATCCGCATTACGGTGGACGACGATGCCAAAAACTACGGCGTCAAGGTGGGAGATCAGCCGAAGGTCCACCGATTCAAAACGAACGAGAAGTAACGGAAAGTAACCGCTGGCGAACTCAATAAGCCCCCGCCGCCACCTTCTCAAGGTGGCGGATGAGGGCGAGATGATCGAGCGGGCGGCCTGTACTCGCTTTGCAGATTTCCAGCGCCGATTTGGCTCGGCCATGTCGATGGACCTTTTCGCGCAACCAGGCCAGGATGGGTTGAAACTCTCCCCTGGCCAGCGCGTCGTTCCAGTCGCCCAGCTCTTTTTGAATCGCTTCGCCCAGTTGCGCGCTCAGGAGATTGCCGATCGTATAGGTCGGAAAATAACCGATACCGCCGCAGCTCCAGTGAACATCTTGCAAGCAGCCTTCGCGGTCGTCGGTGACCTTCAGGCCAAACGACTTCAAAAATTCGTCGTTCCAGGCGCCAGGCAGATCGCGGGGCTTCAAATTCCCTTCGATCATCGCCTTTTCCATCCGGTAACGCAAAAGAATGTGCAGGTTGTAACTGGTCTCGTCCGCTTCCACACGGATGTAGGAAGGCTCAATGCGGTTGATGTAGCCCAGTAGCTGGGTTTTGGAATAGCCATCAAGCACCGGAGAGAACGCTTCCTTCGCAGAGGGCCAACACCCATCCCAGAACGCTCGCGAGCGGCCGATCAGGTTTTCCCAGAAGCGCGATTGCGATTCGTGCATGCCCAGCGAGGTCGCCACGCACCAGGGCTCGCCGGCATGAGCGGTCGGCAACCCCTGTTCATAAAGCGCATGGCCCGTTTCATGGAGGATGCCGAAAAAAGACTGAGTGAAATCGGAGAGATTGTAGCGAGTCGTGATGCGGCAATCGCCAGGGCCATGGCCCGAACAAAAGGGATGTGCCGAGACATCGAGCCGGCCTGCCTGATCGTTGAAGCCAAAAGCCAGGGCGACCTTCCAACCCAGATCCTTTTGTTGCTCTTCGGGATAGGGTCCCTGGGGAGGAAGTTGCGTTTTCCCGGGAGCCTTGGCAATGAGACGCGAAAGCTCGGGCCCCAATGCGGAAAAGATCCGGTCGACCTCCTTGGCGGTGCAGCCCGGCTCGTACTCATCCAACAGTGCATCGTAGGGTGTTTCACCCCAGCCGACGCAATCGGCCTCCTCGCGTTTGAGCCGGACGATCGCCTCCAGTTCGGGCAGAAACTGCAAGAATTGACCCGCCTTGCGCGCTTCTTGCCAGACATGAATCCCACGGGAGGTCGCCTTGGCCAATTCTTCGACAAGCCGGCCCGGGATGCGCATCGCCCGCTGAATCCGCCGCAGCATCTCTTTGGCATTCGCCCTGCCAAACTCATCCGTCTGCGCGGCCTGGTAGGCGGTCGCCGACTCCAATAGAGCCGGGTTCGTCAAACGCTCATGCACCAGCTTCGCAAGCAGCGCGGACTGTTCGCCGCGCCAGGCCTGACCCGCGGGCGGCAACATCACCTGCTCGTCCCAACCCAGCACGCCCAGCGTCGATTCCAATAGTGAAATCTCGCGCCATGAGGCCAGGCATGATAGGGGCATTCTGGGATTCCTTAATTCACATTCAAATTCTGCAAGAACTCGGCGTTGGTCTTGGCCTTCTTCAACCGGTTGACGAGCAGCTCCATCGCCTCGACCGGATGCATGTCGGCCAGAACCCGGCGTAGCGCCCTCATGCTCGTGATCTCTTCCGGGGTGCAAAGCAGCTCTTCCTTGCGCGTGCCGGAGCGGTTGATGTCAATGGCGGGCCAAACTCGCTTGTCGACCAAGCGGCGGTCGAGATGGAGTTCCATATTTCCCGTACCTTTGAACTCCTCGAAAATCACGTCGTCCATGCGCGAGCCGGTATCGATGAGGGCCGTGGCGATGATGGTTAGGCTGCCCCCTTCTTCGCTTTGCCGGGCGGCGCCAAAAAAGCGCTTCGGCTTTTGCATGGCATTGCTGTCGAGGCCACCTGAGAGCAACTTGCCGCCGGAAGGCGCTTCGGTGTTGTGCGCTCGGGCCAGGCGCGTGATCGAGTCAAGGAGAATAATGACATCGCGCCCGTCCTCGGTCAGCCTTTTGGCTTTTTCCAGCGCGATCTCGGAGACGTGGCAATGTTCCGCCGACGGCTCATCAAAGGTGCTGGCCGCCACTTCGGCGTTGGGGCCCGACACCTGCTTCATCATTTCCGTGACTTCTTCGGGCCGCTCGTCAATCAACAGCACGATCAGGTAGGAATCGGGATGATTGGCCTGAATCGCCTTGGCAATTTTGGCCAAGAGCACCGTTTTGCCCGCGCGCGGCGGAGAAACGATCAAGGCGCGCTGCCCCTTGCCGATCGGCGTCGTCAGATCGATCACCCGGGTCGACAACTCGTCGGGGGTTGTTTCCAGGCGAATCCGCTTGCATGGGTGAAGCGGAGTCAAATCTTCGAAAACGGCGGGGCGGCCGCGGTCGGCCGCCGGTTGTCCGTTGATCGTTTCCACCTGCATGAGGGCGAAATTGTCCTGCCCCTCGATCGGCAGGCGGATCGCCCCTTCAATCATCAAGCCGGTGCGCAATCCCATGCGCCGAATTTGGCTCGGGGAAACATAAACATCTTCGGGAGACGCAAGATAGTTGTGCGCCTGGCTGCGCAGGAAGCCGTAGCCATCGGGAAGGACTTCGAGCGTTCCTGCGCCGATGACCGCTTCTCCCTTTTCGATGAGCCGGCGAACCACCTGGATGATCAACTGAACACGGTTCATCCCGCCGTGTTCGCCCATCCCCTCGCGGTCGGCCATTTCGAACAGTTTGGGAACCGGCAGGCGGTAGAGTTCGTCAAGGCGGGTCAACGGACCGCTCGAACGCGGAGCCTGTTCGGCAACCTCTTCGGCCGGCGCTCGGTGGCCCATCGGCATCGGGGGCGCATGGGCGACATCGGGGATCCGGCGGCCGCCACCAATCCGGCGCCGCTGCATGGGTCCGTGGCCATGGCCGTGCGAGGGACCATGGCCATGCGAGGGGCCATGACCGGAACCTGGTCCGTGTCCATGGCCGCCGCCATGTCCGTGCCCTTCTTCGGAACGAGCCATCGATTCACTCCGTCGGCTTAATTCTGGATTGGATGAAAAGAATACAAGTGCGGAAATCGCTCAGCTGGCAATTTTGGTATTGGTTGGATCTTTGATTTTGGGGCTCGGTTCAGATCGACCGACCCGGGGAAATCCGTAATCCAAATGGAGACAATGGGCAACCCTGCCGCTTCCTAGATTAAGTTTACCCTGATCTAACCGGATTTCCATGACCAAATTCTTGATTTCGCCATGGCAAACTCCGGTTTTGGCTCCCTGCGCCGACCTGTCTCTCCCTGGCCGGCACCCTTTACGGAAAGGTTCAGGCGAACTTGGGTCAACCCGGCACCCCGCCCCGCCGTGTTTGCCCAAAGCGTGGCGAGCCTTTCCGTAAGCCCCCCATTCCCCCCAAGAACTTGGCGAGAGATTTTCCTTGACCCAGATCTCCTATGGAAGTGGACGCGCCATTCCGCTTGGCGCAAGCTGGACCGCGGATGGGGTCAATTTCGCCATGATCTCCAAGCATGCGACCGACGTCACCCTGGACATTCTCCCGATCGAGGAAAACAAGGTCCTGGCCAACTTGCAACTGGATCCCGATTTTCATCGCACCGGAGATCACTGGCACATCCTTGTCCGCGGCCTTCCTCCCGTGTTTCGCTATGCGTGGAAGGTCGATGGTCCTTCCCGTCCAGGTCATGCCTTCCAGCCGCACACCCCCCTGCTCGATCCCTCCGCCACCTCGCTCACCGGCGGCGAAACCTGGGGGAGCGTCTCAAGCGAGGGCCGCTATTCGCTGTTTCAGCGCAGAAACTACTCCTGGAAACGCGATATCCACCCAAAAATTCCGCTGGAAGACACCATCCTCTACGAACTCCATGTGCGCGGTTACACCCAAGACCCTTCCTCGCGCGTGGCCTACCCGGGTACCTTTCTGGGCATCAGCGAAAAGATCAATCACTTCAAGGATCTGGGAATCAACGCCCTCGAATTCTTGCCGATTCACGAGTTCGATGAGGTCGATTGCCCCTTCACCAATCCCAAAACAGGCAAACCCAACGTCAACTTCTGGGGCTACAACACGATCGCCTTCGCCGCGGTGAAAGCCTCTTACGCCGCCTCGGCCAAGAACCATGGCCAAATCCACGAGTTTCGCGACATGGTGACGGCACTACACCGCGCCGGAATCGAGGTCATTCTCGATGTCGTTTTCAATCACACCGGCGAAGGCGGCCTGGACGGGCCGACCTCTTCGTTCCGGGGGCTGGACAATCCGGTCTATTACATGCTCGATCAAAAAGGGAACTATTTCAACTTCACCGGGTGCGGCAACACGGTCAACTGCAATCACACCCTGGTGCGCGAACTGATCATCGACTGCTTGCGCTACTGGGTGCTCGACATGCATGTCGATGGCTTTCGATTCGACCTGGCTTCCGTGCTTGGGCGCGACCGCTACGGCAAGGTCATGGCCGATCCGCCCGTCGTCGAAATGATCGCCGAAGACGGCGTGCTCGCTTCCTCCAAACTGATCGCCGAACCCTGGGACGCCGAGGGGCTTTACCAGGTGGGCAATTTTCCTTTTGGCAGGCGCTGGTCCGAGTGGAACGGCCAGTACCGCGATGTGGTGCGCAAGTTTTGGCTCACGGGCGATGTCTCGGTCGGGGAGCTGGCAACGCGCGTTTGCGGCAGCGCCGACCTCTATGAATCGGCAGGCCGCAAGCCCTCCCACTCGATCAATTTCATCACCTGCCACGACGGCTTCACCCTTTGGGATCTGGTCAGTTACAACGAGAAACACAACCTCGCCAACGGCGAATTCAATCGCGACGGAACCAACCAAAACGATTCGAACAACTGCGGCCACGAAGGGCCCACCGACGATCCGGAAGTGAACGCGCTGAGGCTGCGACAGGCGCGCAATCTCATGGCAACCCTGTTGTTATCGCAAGGGGTGCCGATGATTTTGGGAGGCGACGAATTCTTGAGAACGCAGGGCGGCAACAACAACGCCTGGTGCCAGGACAACGAAATCAGTTGGATGAACTGGAAGCCCAATCGCGACCAGGAGGATTTTTTCCGCTTTTGCCGCGAGATGATCGCCTTTCGCAAAAGGCATCCGGCCTTGAGGCGGATCGAGTTTTTGGGCAACGAAGATGTGACCTGGCATGGCCAGAAGCCCGAGTACCCCGACTTTTCCCCGCCGTCGCGACATATCGCGATGCAGTTGCACGGCCTGCGCACGGGACGGGAGGCCGATTGCGATATTTTCGTGGCCTTCAGCGCCGAGCCGCAGGAAACCCACTGGGAGCTACCCAGGCCGCTCACCGGCAATTGCTGGGTGCGCTTTCTCGATACGGGCAAGGCTCCGCCCCATGAAATCCCCCCCGAAGGCATCCCAGAATTCTGGTACCCGGGGCAATCGTTCAAGATGGCGCCATTTTCCCTGATCGTTTTGACCAGCCGTTAAATGATCGAGGGATACTCACAAAAAAACCGGCCTTTTTGGGCCGGTTTTTTTGTGAGTATCCCTTTGAAAGTCCATGCGCGGCGATTGAGCAACTCATCCGCCAAGCGCTCAGGCAATCCTGAGAAAGGCGGTTCTTTGGCAACCGCCGGACCGGCTGTTGCCTGGCTTTAAGAGCCCTTGGCCACGCGGAGCTTGACCCGGGCATTTTCATGTGTTGCCCGCGCTTCGTTTTGCACCGCTCGCGAAGCGGAAGCAGGTGGCGTGAACTCAAGTTCCTTTTGCGCGGACGCCACGTCGATGTGGCTTTTCTCGACGGCACGTGATGTGAGCAAGGTGATGACTTCACCCTTCATCTGGACGATGCCGCCATCAATGAAATAGACCAGCTTCTTTCCGGCCGTTTCAATTGCCAGGCGACCTGCCTTGAGACGGCCGACCAGCGGCGCTCGTCCCGGCAGAAAACCAGCCTGGCCATCATAAAGCGGTACGACCACCGAATCGGCCAGAGTGTCGACAATGGCCTTCTCGGGAGTGACCACCACGCAGCGCAAGGTTTTTGCGGCCACCCTTACCTCCCGCCAGCGGCGATGCGCTTGGCTTGTTCTTCGGCTTCCTCGATACCGCCCACATACATGAAGGCGCTTTCGGGAAGGTGATCCCACTTGCCTTCGCACAGCTCCTTGAAGCTGCGGATCGTTTCCTTGATCGGGGTGACCTTGCCGGCCTTCCCGGTGAACACTTCGGCCACGATGAACGGCTGCGACAAGAACCGCTCGATGCGGCGAGCGCGAGCCACGACCTGCTTATCGTCTTCGGAGAGTTCTTCGACGCCCAGGATGGCGATGATGTCTTGCAGTTCGCGATAGCGCTGCAGGATCTGCTGCACCCGGCGAGCGACCGCATAGTGCTCTTCACCCACGATGTTCTTGTCGAGGATGTTCGAGTAGCTGGCCAGGGGATCGACCGCGGGGTAGATGCCCTTTTCGGAAATCCGCCGTTCGAGGTAGATGAACGCATCCAGGTGCTGGAAGGCGTTCGCGGGCGCCGGGTCGGTCGGGTCGTCGGCGGGCACGTAGACGGCCTGCACCGAGGTGATCGCCCCACGAGTCGTGCTCGTGATCCGTTCTTGAAGCTGGCCCATTTCGGTGGCCAGCGTCGGCTGGTAACCCACGGCGCTGGGCATGCGGCCCAAGAGTGCCGACACTTCGGATCCAGCTTGAGAGAAACGGAAGATGTTGTCGACGAACAGCAGCGTGTCCTTACCGGTGGCGTCGCGGAACCATTCGGCCATGGTTAAGGCGGTCAAGGCGACGCGCAGACGAGCGCCGGGGGGTTCGTTCATCTGACCGAACACCATCGCCGTCTGGGTGATGACGGAGCGATCGGTCTTGCCGATCTTGGTTTCCTGCATTTCGAGCCAGAGGTCGTTGCCTTCGCGGGTTCTTTCCCCCACGCCGGCGAACACCGAATAACCGCCGTGCTGGCTGGCGATACGGGCAATGAGCTCGGTGAGGATCACCGTCTTGCCCAGACCGGCGCCGCCGAACAGGCCGGCCTTGCCACCGCGAACGAGCGGGGTGAGCAGGTCGATGACCTTGATGCCCGTCTCGAAGATTTCGATCTTGGGCGACAGTTCGGTGAGTTTCGGGGGATCGCGGTGGATGGGGCGGTATTCGGTCGCCGTCACGGCGCCGCGGCCATCGATTTCGCGGCCAAGCACGTTGAACACGCGGCCGAGAGTGCCTTCGCCAACGGGCACCATGACGGGGCCGCCGGTGTCCAACACATCCATGCCGCGCACCAGACCGTCGGTCGAACCGAGGGCCACGCAACGTACCCGTCGCCCGCCCAGGTGCTGTTGGACTTCACCGACTAAGTCAAGCTTCACACCCTTGAATTCGGAGTTGACCGAAAGGGCGTTGTAGATTTGAGGAAGGTGGCCTTCGGGGAATTCCGCGTCGAAGGTCGCGCCGATCACCTGAATCACTTTGCCGATCTTGCCTGCCGCCTGCGTAGCGTTGCTCATTATTGCCGCTCCGTTTCCTTAGTTGACGAATTTGGTTCTAAAATTCTCGTGTTTTTTTTACTGAATTCTCTACTACTCTTATCTCTTCTATACCTATCTCTTCTATTCGAGGGCCGCAGCGCCGCCGATCACTTCGGAGATTTCCTTGGTGATGCTTGCTTGACGGGCCCGGTTGTACTGGCGGCTCAAAAGCTTGATCATGCTGTCGGCGTTTTCGGTCGCGGCCTTCATCGTCACCCGGCGCGCGATCTGTTCACTGACCGCGGCATCGAGGAAGCACTTGAAAAGCCGGGTTCGAAACGACTGCGGCAGCAGTTCGTCAAGGATCTCTTCGGCGTTGGGGACGAATTCGTAGTCGATCGCCACTTCGGGCTTGGCGGCTTGCGCCTTCTTCGCGGTCGCGGTGGGCAAACCCGAAAGAGGCAACAAGGTTTCGACCACGGGCGTCTGGCGCGCGGGTGAGAGGAACTTCATATACGCCACATCGACCTGATCGACCTCTCCGGCCAAAAATGCGGCCAGGTACTTGCGAGCGATCGGTTCCAAATCTTCCCATTTCGGCTTGTCGTCGAACTGGGTGTAGGACGCGACGGTGACCACTCGCTGATACTTGAACGAGTTGATGCCTCGCTTTCCCGATGCTTCGACATCGAGCGCCAAGCCCTGCTCCTTGGCTTTGCGGATGCGGGCATTGGCCTCGCGCAGGATGCCCGTGTTGTAACCACCGCAAAGGCCGCGATTGGAACAGATGACCAGGAGGATCGCTTTCTTCACCGGGCGCGTGGCAAGCAAGGGATGCTGACTGCTTGAGCCGCTACGCGCCAGGTCGGCCGCGACTTCGGCGATCTTGATGGTGAACGCTTCGGCCTCGGTGGCGCGATCCAGCGCTTTCTTGAAGCGGGCGGTGGCGATCAATTCCATGGTCCGGGTGATCTTCCGGATGTTACGGATCGCCTTGCGCCGACTGACGAGTTCACGCGTCTTTGCCACGATTCACCTTTGCGCCCTTGATCCGCACCGGGTCGTTTGACACTGGGCGATTTTGCCCAAAAACGTCATCCAACCTGCGCCAATCCAAATCTACCTGTTGCGGTTGAAAATCCCGTTTCCTGGTCCCTTGCCGACGACTGAGCTCCCGGTTTGAAACACCCACCGGGGCTCAGCGCAAGATTCGGACTTAGGCGCCCGGACGGAACTGGTGGGAGAAATCCTTGATTGCCTTTTCCAGACCCTTGGTCAGGTCGGGGGTCAGTTTTTTCTCCTTGAGAATGCCATTGCGCACCTCGGGAGTTTGTTCCTTGAAATAACGCAGGAACTGGGTTTCCCAGGCCAGCACCTGTGGGCGGGGAACGCTATCGAGGAAACCGCGCGTGGCGGCGAAAATGATCGCCACTTGGTCCACGAAGTTCATCGGCACGTTGGCCGGTTGCTTGAGGATTTCGACCACCCGGTAGCCCCGGTCCAACTGGGCTTGGGTTGCCTTGTCCAGTTCGGTTCCAAGCTGGGCAAACGCTTCGAGTTCGCGGAAGGCCGCGAGGTCAAGACGGATGCCGCCGGAAACGCTTTTCATGGCGCCGGTTTGGGCCTTGCCACCGACGCGGCTAACCGAGATGCCCACGTCGACCGCGGGACGCAGGCCGGCGTTGAACAAGGAGCCTTGGAGGTAGATTTGGCCGTCGGTGATCGAAATCACATTCGTGGGAATGTAAGCCGACACTTCACCTTCAAGGGTTTCGATGATGGGCAGCGCGGTGAGCGATCCGCCCGAAGCGGCAACGCGCGCGAGCTTGTGGCCTGGGAACTTGGGCAGCACATCCTTGTGAGCGTGTTCTTTTTCCAAAGGCCCGACATAAACCTTGCAAGGTTCGTTGGCATGGCGCGGTTGTTCTTGGGCATTGGTGACGCCGCAGCCTTCGGTGACTTCGGCGCCCGAATAGCCATCGGCCACAATCACCCACTTTTCCGCCAACTTGACGGAGCGCTCAAGCAAGCGGCTGTGGGCGTAGAAGATATCGCCAGGATAAGCTTCGCGGCCGGGAGGACGGCGCATGAGCAGCGAAAGCTGGCGGTAGGCGGCGGCCTGCTTGGAAAGGTCGTCGTACACGCACAGGGTGTGCAAACCCTTGTGCATGAACCCTTCGGCAATCGCGCAACCGGCATAAGGGGCCAGGTATTGCAGCGGCGCCGCGGCGGACGAAGAAGCGATGACGACGATGGTGTAATCCATGGCGCCGTTGGCGCGTAGCGTCTCGATCAGCTTGGCAACGGTCGATTCCTTTTGACCGATGGCGACATAAACGCAGATAACGTCGCCGCCCTTTTGGTTCAGGATCGTGTCGATGGCGATCGTGGTCTTGCCCGTCTTGCGATCGCCGATGATCAGTTCGCGCTGACCGCGACCGATCGGAATCATCGCGTCGATGGCCTTGATGCCCGTTTGCAGCGGCTCATCGACCGGTTGGCGCGCGGCGATGCCCGGAGCGGGAGTTTCGACGAGGCGGGACTCGTTCGTGATGATCGGCCCCTTGCCGTCAAGCGGCGTGCCCAGGGGATCGACCACGCGGCCGATCATCGCCTGGCCGACGGGGACTTGCAACAAGCGACCGGTGGCGATGACTTCATCGCCCTCGATGAGTTGCAAGTAGTCGCCGAGAATGATCACCCCGACGGAGTTTTCTTCGAGGTTGAAGGCCAGGCCGATCACCTTGGTGCGGGTGAACTCGACCATCTCTCCGGCCATGACGTTGGAGAGTCCATGGACGCGGGCGATACCGTCGCCCACTTCCAAAACCCGTCCCGTTTCCCTGGCCTCGAGCCGATCCTTAAACTTCTCGACTTCAGTTTGCAGTACGGAAACGATCTCGTCCGGCTTGAATTTCATGAGTGCCCTTCTCCTCAAGTAACTGCGTTAATCGCGATAATTTGGATTTGCCGCTTTGATCCCAGACCATGTCGCCGATCCGAACAACCATTCCCCCAAGAATGGTGGGATCGATTTTCGGAATGAAACGCGGGGTCTTGCCCAGGCGAGCGCGTATGACCGATTCCAGCCCGGTCAGTTGATCCGCGTTAAGCGGCACCGCGCTCGTCAGGTAGACATCGACCTTGCCTTGCTTCGTGTCGTCAAACTTCTGATACGCCGCCAGAATGTCGAGCAGTAGATATAGCCGGTCGTGGTTGTTGAGCACCTGAACGAAATTGGCGAGAAGTTCGTCGATCTTGCCGTCAAAAGCCGCGTGCAGGAGTTCTCTACGCTGGTCCTTGCTCGTACCGTTTCCTTCAAAAAACAGTTCAAACAGCCGATGGTTTTTAAGCCCCTCGAGCAAACCCGCGGCTTCTTCGCGGACCGCCGCCGAGCGATCGTTCTTGTCGGCGGCACTCCAGAGGGCCTCGGTGTAGGTATCGATGAGGCGGCGGGAAGTATTGTCGAAATACTCCGCCGTTTCGCTGCCAGTCGAATCACTTTGGACCATGGTTTAGCGGGCCCCGGCCGTTGCCATCGATTTGTCCAGATCGACGATCGCCTCGTCGAGCAACCGAGAGTGATCCGATTCGCCGATATCCCTGCCCAGAACCTTGGAGGTGAGCATCGAAGCCAACTTGATCGACCTCAGGGAAATCTCTTGCAACGCCTGATCCTTGGCCGTCTCCAGCGCGCGGAAGACCCGCTCCCTTTCGGCGGAGATCTCATCGCGTGCCTTGGCAAGCATTTCTTCACGAAGGTTTTGACCGTCGCGGCGAGCCTCGTCGATCATCTGGCGCACCTGATCTCCCGCCTGATCAAGCTTGGCTTTCAGTTCGGCCCGCAGTGACGCGGCTTCCGCCTTCGCTTGGGCCGCATCGTCGGCCGCCTTTTGAATCGATTTTTCTCGGTCGTCGAGGGCGGCAAGGATTGGCCTCCAGGCGAATTGCCTGAGCACGAGAATCAAACCACCGAAAACGACAAAGGCAAAAAGCGCGGTGTCGACCGACCAGCCGAAAGGATCGACGGGAGCCTTCATATCGGATGCAATCGTGTGCTCGATTTTTTTCTCGCCCTTGGTCGTCCCGTCTGGGCTGGCGCTGGAGGATCTCACATCGTAAGCCGATGAATCGGCTCCGAAGGCAACCAAGGCCAATAGTGCGAAAAACTGAGCAACGCGCATGTGACAACACCCCGAAAAACGCCGCCGTGGCAACTCAAAGTCCAACCACTGCCAAAATCCGCGGCTCACCAAGCAACCGCTTCCCAATCCGGCTGCCCCGGACATTCTCACCGCCGGGACAGCAAACCATCCTCACGGAACGCCCCGGCGACACCGGGAACCATTCCTTGCCGCAAAGGCCGTTTGAAGGGTCCTTTGCGCCGACACTTAGAACAAGGTGAACAGAACAGCCAAAAGCGCGAGGCCTTCAAGAAGGGCCGCGATGATGATCGCGCCTTGTTGAATCTGGCCGGCGATTTCAGGCTGGCGAGCCATCGATTCGGTGAGGCTCTTGCCGATGAAACCAAGACCGATGCCCGCACCCAAAAGGGTCAGACCCAGGCCAAGTCCCTTACCGATACGAATGAGGCCTTCTTGGCCCGTTCCTTGTGCGAAAAGCGGGTCCGCAAGGAGGAGGACCGCGGTCAGGGCAATCGCCATGATTTTCATGAACTTCATTTTTCCAATCCCTCCGATCAAAAAATTGCGGTATCCACCGCCCAAGAGTTAAACTCCAACTTGGTTTGTTAACGCCGCGCCGCCTTAGTGGGCGCTTGCAGGCTGGGCATGATCGGCCAGCGCGTGATCGTCATGGCCTTCGCCATGGTCGTCATGGCCGTGACCGGCGTGGGTCGCCATGCCCATAAAAAGAGCCGTCAATAGCGTGAAAACGAAGGCTTGCAAAAAGGCCACGAACAGTTCGAGGCAGCTCAAGGCGATGCAAATCGCCACGGCGCCGAACGAAACGACCGGGTGCAACCACCAGAGATAGCCATTTTCCTGACCGACCTTGGCCGCGGTGATGATGAAACTCAACAACACCGCCAAAGCCACGTGCCCGCCGTACATGTTCGCGAAAAGACGAATCGCCAACACGGCGCTACGCACAAAAACGCCAAGGAATTCGATCACAAACAAAATGAGGCTGACGATGACTCCGCCCTTCAGATCGATCGGCATCCAAAAGCCCTTCACGTAACCGACTACGCCGTTGGCCCGAATTCCGTTGAAGTTGATGGCGATGCAGCTCACCAGGGCCAGCCCAGCCGTGACCGCAATGCTCGCGGTCGGGCTACCGCCCAGGGGTGCGGGGATCATGCCCAAAAGGTTGCAAGTCAAAATGAACAGAAACGTCGTCCACAAAAAGGGGAGAAACCGGTCGGCCTGGTCGCCCAGATTGGGACGCGCGATGTTGTCGCGCACATAGAGAAGCAACACTTCCAGAAAATTCGCATACTTCCCCTTGGGAAGCTTCCCCCCCTTGATCGAGCGCGATAAATAGATCGCCGAAACGGCCACTATGACGGCCGCGATCAAAAGGAGAATTTTGAACTTGGTGACTTGGAAAAAGCCAAAAACCGGCTCATGTGGAAGGTGAATTCCCAGCCCTTCGGAGAAGAGGCCGCCCTTCTCGAAAAAGTGCCAGTGAAGCGCCTTGTCCTTGGGCTCTTCCAGGGCCATCTCGATGGGATTAAGACCGGCGGCATGAGCAAAAAGCCAAGACATGAACCAATACCCTAGCGGTGGCCAGCACCGCCGGATTCCCCACCGGTTGGCACTCTTGCCGCGACTACGAACCACCCTAGGGAAGAAACTATCAAAAAAGATAGGAACAGCCAGATGAGGAACGATTTTTTGTCGCCAAAAGCAGGGAGCTGAGCCCGCACCCAGAGCGTCAACACCAGGATGACAACGACCTTGACGAAAGAACCGCCAAGCAGAATGATTCCCCGGCTTTGCACATCTCGCGCCATCAAAACGGCAAACGCAACGACCGGAAAGACCGCCAGGAAAATGATCGCGAATCCCACGGGGGCGCCAGGCGCTTCCTCAGGCGGCGTCAACGCGAAGCCGAGCGCCGTGATGACCAGAAACGCGAGCAGGCTCGGAAACAAGAAATAAAGGCCCAGGCCTTTGCCGTTCGCTTTCATTTCCCGCCCTTGGTTTTCTCGCTCTTGGAATTCACGCCCTGAGGGTTGGTTCCCCTCGGGCGGTCGTTTTTATTCATATCTCCAATAATCCGAACGAGATGCAGCCCGGAAGCGACCACCCCGAAGATCGCCCCGACGACGGTCCAGACGGGAATCGTCTGAAAGTTCAGGTCGATCAGGTATCCCAGAAACGCGGTACCGGCCATCTCGCCGCCAAGCGTGACGAATTGCACGGGATTGGGGCCGTTTGGCCCCTTCTTTTTTGCCGAAGGCTCGGTTGAGGTTCGGTCGGGCGGCTGCAAGTTTCCCAATTTCCCCAACCCCCGCATGAAAAAACGATTTTGGCCTTTTCTTGACTCCCAGGGAATGTCATAGCCATTTGGTTGAAAAAGTTCGATTTCGTGGGTGGGCCAACGATGGTTTTCCAGGATCAACCGGCCGAACCAGCAGACCAGGCGAACGCACTGCCCGACCCCAAGGAAAGCGCGGTGGTCGAATGGCTTACGGAAAGCCCGCGAGCCTTTCGCTTTGCGATCGGTCCCAAGGGGTTCCTTCTTGGTTCGGCGCCCGGTTGCGATGTGCGACTGGGGTTCCCCAATCCACCGGTGCTCGCATTTTTGCGCTATGACGAAGGAAGCCTCTTGGTCCGGTTGCTCGCACCGCAGACGCCGTTTCTCGTTGACGATCAGAATGCGCCCAACGAAGTGGCTCTCGCGATGGGATCTTCCTTTTCCCTCGCCGGACAAAAGGCCCGCGTGCTCTTTGTCGCGCCCAGAATCCTAGCCGCCCCCGCTCCGTCAACCCAGGCGGTCCTCGGTTTTCCCACGCAAGTTCAAGTTTTGCCCGATGGCGGGCCCATTCAAGATCCGCAAACCCCACTTTGGGCACCCATCGTCGATCAGCTTCGTGAAGAGGCCGAGCGGTTTCAGCAGCGCCAGCAAGAGCTCGCGTCGCTTTCTGAAGCGCTGGAATCCCAGGCCCAGGTCATTGACCGCTGGCATGCCCATCTGACCCTCGAAGAATCGAAATTGCAAGAACGGCTGGCGCACCTGGAGCAAAAAGAGAAACAGCTCGACGCAAGAGTGGCCGCTGCGCCACCACCGGCCCATCCGAACCCCTACTTTGCCGAAGCCGAAGCACTTGCGAAAGAAAAACAGCCGATCTCCCCGTTCCCGTCGGATGCGAACCTGGATTTTGCGCGCCTGTACTTCCCGCAACCGCTGGATTTGGCCCCTGCCGATCCGCACGATGCACCGAACTTCGAATCGGCGTCCGACCAAGCTCTGCCGGATTCGACCATGACGGCCTCCGCCGGCTACGGCGGATATGGCAAAAATAACGAAAATAACGAACATTCAGAAACCGAAAACGATCACCGCTTGGAAGCAAGCGTGGCTTGGCCCGAGGACGACTCCTGGGATTTTCTTCATGGGGGAACCGAATCGGTTCCCGCGCCACCAACCGATCCCACTTTGGCCGTTGCGTTCGATGTAGAGACCGCGGTACGCGCACCCCTCGCCGCCGAACCTCCACAACCTCCCTTTGAGGAATTAGCCAGCGAACCCGACCTTGTTTCAGCGCACTCGGCCGTGAAGCCCACGGATTCGCAACCATCGCCAGCGGAACCCGAACAGCTTGAGCTCTCCGGTCCGGTTTCTTTGCCTGTGCCCTCACCCGCCGCCGCACCCATTGGCGTCAGCGAAGCGGAGATCGCCCCCACTGTGGACCATGACGCGTCCCCCACTGCTACCGTTCCAGGCCCGCCCACGAAGGTACGTGTGGGGATCACAAAGGCAAATGCGGAGATCATAAAGGGAAATGCGGAGATCATAAAGGGAAATGCGGAGATCATAAAGGGAAATGCGGAGATACAGGCGCCCAGTTTGAAAATCACGCCAGCGGCCCTGGCCAGTCCAAACTTGAGCCCTCAAGAGTGGAAAGCCCCCGCCTCCTTTGACGATTGGTTCCTTTGGCAGTGGCTGCAGTTGGACGCCTCTCAGCTTGCAGCCTGGCAACCCCTCTTAGAACCAGTGAGCCTGAGCGCTTCGTCAGGCAGTTCGCTTGCCGGATGGCTTGAGCGAGGCTGGATCCGGCAGGAAACCGCCGCGGGATTAGCCAGCCTGGCTCGCGCCGAAAACCTTCCCCTTGATCGGTGGCTCGAACAAAAACATCCGGGCTGGATCGACTGGACCGGCGAAATCGACCGCTTCCCCGCGCGATTCAGCCTGGGCGCCTATCTGATCCTCGAAGGCGACCCGGCGACCGATTCGTTCCTGGAAGCGGTCCATACGGCAACGGGCCGTCGAGCCGTGTTGATCGCCAAACCAGCGGGTGCCAAAACGCACGGGATCACGGGCACTTCGCCAGAAGGCGCGCCGGCGACAAATGGCACCTGGGACGCGCTGGTTGAACTGGAACATGAAAACATCACTCCGCTTACCGCGATCCTCGACCACAACCATAGAACCTGGGGCCTCTGGGAAGTCTCTGCTGGCAGGCGGCTCCCTGAGTTGACTCGAGTGAGTCCTGCACTGGGAATCTGGTATCGCCTGTTTTTGCAGGCGACGCTCGGTTTACGCGCCTTGCATCAAGCCAATCTAAGCCATGGCGCGATCGGCCCCGGCTCCTTTGTGCTGCAACCGGGCGGACTGTTGAGCTTCCTTCAAGTCAGCCGCTTGCAAGCCGGCGCGGCGTCTGCGGAAATCGTCAAAAGAATGCCGAAGGATTTGCAAGATTTGGGATCTCTTGGGTGGCAATGGCTGGAAAAGATCTTTGGCGAAAGAGAGAAAAGCGACTGGAAGAAATGGCTTCCAGCAACGCTTTGGGAGCTTCTCGATCGGCTCGATCCCTCAAGCGGTTCCTTTCCCAAGATGGCCTCGGTGGAAGAACTGGCGCACGAACTGGACCGCCTCGGTTTGCAAATCCGGGCCAACCCGTTTACCTGGGCATCGTTTTTGGATCGCCAGTTCCCCGGCCGGCAAAACCAGGCAAACGAAACACACAAGATTTCCGCGTGATCAACCTCATGACATGGGATGTTGAAAACGCCTGATTGAAACCGCCTTTTTCCCCGAATCGTCCAGTTCGATCAGGGCGCCGTTGAGCACCAGATGGCCATGCGCCACTTCATAGGGTTGTTGCAACCCGGTCAAAACTCCCGGCAGAATGGTCTCGTAGGTGCGGCCGAGAATGCCCATGGAGGGCCCCGTCATGCCCACATCGCAAATGAACGCCGTTCCGTGGGGCTGAATCCATTCGTCGGCGGTGGGCACATGGGTGTGCGTGCCCAAGGCCGCGGCCACCTTGCCATCCAGGTAGGCCCCCAGGAGTTTCTTTTCGCCGGTTGCCTCGGCGTGCAGATCGATCAACCAGGGTTCGTCGCTTTCCGCTTCAGCCTGGAGCATGGCGTCGAGCGCGGCAAAGGGGCAGTCGATCGGTTTCATGAATACCCGGCCCAAAACCACTCCGATTCGCAGCGGTTTTCCTCGGGGGTTGACCGCCACGGCCGAGCCTTTTCCTGGAGAACCAGGCGGATAGTTGGCCGGGCGGCAGATCGTGCTTTCCGATTGCAGAATTTTGACGACTTCACGCCGGCGAAACGCATGATCTCCCAGGGTGATTCCATCGACCCCCGCGTCGCGCAACTTGCGAAACTGGGACGGAATCAGCCCCGAACCGTTGGCCGCGTTCTCGGCATTGGCCACGATCCAGTCGATGGCAAATTGCGAACGAATCTCGGGGAGCAGGTTTTTAAGCGCATCGACCGCCTCGTGACCCACGATGTCTCCCAGAAAAAGTATGGTTCCTCCCAACGGCATGCCCCTATCCCAAGTCCATGGCGAAAAAATCAAAAACCGGCCTGATTCGGATCCGCTCAAATAGAAAAGGCCGGCGGGAATGCCCCGACCGGCCTGAATTCCCCCGTGCATTTTATCACTAATTCGTACCGCCCGGCTTGGGCCGGCGATAGTGGAAGTAGTTGCTCAGCGTTTTGATTCCCGGCATGTCTTTTTCTTTAGGGAATTCGCTGTACCCGATCACGCGATTTCCCATGAGTTGTGTGCCTGACGTGTTCTGATTGAACAGGCCCATCAGGTTCTTCGTGGCGTTCGACGTGTTTAACAACATCGATCCGCCCACGCGCATATTGGCGGCCGTATCCTGCGTGGGCGTGGCCACATTCGTCGTCGAGAAGAGCGACTGGGCCGGGCGAGAACTGTTGTTACTCGTGTTTCCCGATGCCCCTGAAAACAAATTGCCAAAACTGAACTGCGCCTTGGCTGCGCCAGTCGGCAAGACCCCCATCAACAAAGGAACAAGCAAAACCCATAAACGAAGCATAGTATCCCCCCTATTCTGGACCGTCTACGCGGTCCCGAACCAGGGCCTATGCCCACAACCCTCGCCCGTGTCAAGGAAAAAACCGGGCCACTTTTAATAGAAAAAGCCGGCGGTTTCCTTCTGAGCCGTCATCAGGTTGAAATTCTGTACGGCGACTCCACTGGCCCCGCGAGTCAAATTGTCAAGCGCCGCGAGCACGACCACCCTGTCGGGAAAGGCCAGCGGGTGAAGATCCACGAAATTACTGTGCATGGTGTGTTTGGTGGCCGGAAGATGATCGACAATCCGCACAAAAGGATGGTCGCGGTAAAACTCGCGATAGGCGCTGCGTAGATTCTCGGTGGTTAACCCTGTTTTGGCCGGCGCTGCGTAAATGGTCGAAAAAATGCCACGGTCCATCGGCACGAGATGAGGGCTAAAAAAGACCTTGACCGGACCGGTGCCGACATCGCCCAAAACCTGTTCCATTTCCGGAGTGTGGCGGTGAATGCCGGTCTGGTAGGCAGAAAAACTCTCATTGCATTCGACGAAAAGCGATCCGAGTTTCAGACTGCGGCCCGCACCCGAAACACCGCTTTTGGAATCGGCGATGATGGAATGCGGCTCGATCCAGCCGTTTCGAACGAGGGGAGCCATCCCGAGTTGCACCGTCTGGGGGTAGCAGCCCGGGTTCGCTACCAGGCGCGCCTTGGCAATCTGGTCGCGATAAACCTCGGGTAGCCCGTATACCGCTTCGGCGAGCAGGTGAGGATGGTGATGGTCTTCCTTGTACCACTTTTTGTGCGCCTCGGGCGTGCGCAAACGAAAATCGGCGCTGAGGTCGATGACCCGGATTCCTTGAGCGATCAGGGCCCCCACCGCTTCCTGACTGGCTCCGTGGGGAAGGCAGCCAAAGGCCATTTCGACCCCCGCATTCTTCAGTTGAGCCGCGTCAAAAGGCACGCAATCCAGATCCAACTGACCGGTAAGTGAGGGATGCAACTGACTGAATCGGGTCGATTCCTCCGCCCTCGATGTGGCGGCCACCACCTCGGCGCCGGGGTGGCGCACCAAAATCCGTGCAAGTTCCAAGGCGGTATAACCCGAGGCTCCCAGGATCGCCACTTTCACCCGCTTGTTTGCAGAAATTCCCGCCGCCATGACGCATCCACCTTTTGAAATCGACCCGCAAGATCGCCTGCCGGTTGCTATCGTAATCCACCAATGTTGTAGAGGAATCACCCATGAGCGAATCGGTGCTTTTTGAGCCCTGGCACGTCCTTCAGAGGGAAATCCTCACGCAGAAGAACGGGCTGGAACGATTGGTCGGTTCCCTTTTCGCGCAGATCGATTCGGAGGAACCTTACCTAAAAGCATGGGTCTGCCTCGACCGTAAAGGAGCCCTGGATTGCGCCCGCCAGCTTGACGACCGTCTGGCAAAAGGGGAATCACCTGGCCCGTTGACCGGTATGCCGGTCGGCATCAAGGACATTTTTCATCTGCGCGGTTTCGCCACCGGGGCGGGAATTGCCGGTTGGTCCAGCCAGGTCGAGTTGGCCGATGCTCCCCTTGTAGCGACATTGCGCCAAAACGGCGCCATCATCCTGGGTAAAACGGTCACGACCCCCCTGGCCTGTTTCGATCCACCGCCCACCAAAAACCCCTGGCATGCTGGCCACACTCCCGGCGGTTCCAGTTCGGGGTCGGCCGCCGCGCTGGCCGCCGGCATGATCGCCGGCGCCCTGGGGAGCCAGACGGGCGGATCGCTTTGCCGGCCGGCTGCCTATTGCGGCATCTCTGCATTGAAGCCAACTTTCGGTTTGCTCAGCCTTGAAGGAGTCTTGCCGATCAGTCACGATCTCGACCATCCCGGCCCCATGGCCCGCGACCTCACCGATTTGACTCATCTTTTTCATGCGCTGTGCGGCACGCGGCCACCCCTTGAGTCCTCCCAAACGATCCATTTAGGCATTCCCCAGGGGATGTTCGCCCAAGAATCGACTCAGGTCGTGCGAGACCACTGGCAGCGGAGCCAGAAAACCCTGGCTCGCACCGGAATCGTGTTGAGCGAGGTGCTCCTTCCCGCTGATTTTGCCGAGCTACTTGGCGACCATCTCACCTTGATGGCGCACGGCGCCTGGATGACCCATCGCGTTCGTTTTGAAAAAGAGCCGGCACTCTTTCCGGCCCGCGTCAGCGAGTTGATCACACGAGGTCGGGCGATTTCCGCTTGCGATGTCGACCTTGCCCGCAGGTCGATCTTTCGCCGCCAAAGACAACTGGCGCCCTTGATGGAAGGTCAAGATGCGTGGCTTCTACCAGGCTTTCACGATTTCCCGCCCGGTCCCGATTCCACGGGTATCCCCCGCTTTCATGCCCCATGGAGCTTCCTGGGTTGGCCCGAGGTCTCGTTTGCCACGGAAGTCGCGACCAATGGATTACCCATGGGATTGCAACTGGTTTCTCGCCCACATAGCGACGCGCGCCTGCTGCAAATCGCTCAATCGATACAGCGTATCCTCGGTCACGTCAGGTTTCCCAGTTCCTTGCCGATCCGATAGCGCAAACGCAGGTCCGGTCCCATGCGCTCCGTTTCCACCAGTTGCAACGCTTTCGCTTGAGCCATGGTGAACGCGCCCGGGTCGCCGACTGGGCCCGCCGCCGCGACCCCTCCCACAATCTTGGGCCCAATGAACACATGGACCTCGTCGATCCAGTTCCTCGCGAAAAGCGAACCGAGGAGGCCGCCCCCTCCTTCCACCCAAATTTCCGTCCATCCCCGGCTTGCAGCGAGTTGGGAAACGGCGGTAAGGCCATCGTCCACCGTGAGAACTTCCGCGCCCCGCGCGCGCCAGGCTTGCCGCCACGAACGATCCGAAGCAGGTGAAGTGATGAGCAAAACGGGCCCCTCGGTAATCGAGCGGGCCAGACGGCAATCCGGGGAACTTCGCCCCCTGCGGTCAAGCAAGGCACGCGCGGGGGTACGCTTGCCGGCAGGGCGAGCGTTGAGCAAGGGATCGTCGGCCAAAACGGTGCCGCTGGCCGTCAGGATCAGATCGACCTTGCCCCGCATGCCATGAACCCAGTCTCGGCTCGCTTGTGAGGAAATCCAGCGCGAATCGCCGGAAACCGAGGCGCTTTTGCCATCGGCCGACATCGCCCACTTCCCGTGAAACCAGGGGCGACCTGTTTGCATTTTCTGGGCAAAAGGCGCCAGGATCGCACGGGCCGTCTCGGCGCAAACCCCGACCTCCGTTTCGATTCCGGCCATTTGCAGAAGCTCGAGCCCCGCGCCCGCAACCAGTGGATTGGGGTCAAGCGCGCCGATGACCACCCGGGCAACCCCAGCATCAATTAACGCCTGGGCGCAGGGTCCGGTGCGGCCGAAATGAGAACAGGGTTCGAGGGTAACATAAACGGTGGCCCCTCTCGCCTGGTAACCGGCCTGGGCAAGCGCCTCACGTTCGGCATGCCGTCCGCCAAGGCCGCGATGAGCCCCCTCGGCGACGATTTCGCCATTCCGGACGATGACCGATCCCACCAGCGGGTTAGGCGCGGTGCGTCCGTGAAAGGCGCCGGCGAGCTCAATGGCGCGCTTCATGTGCGTCTCATCAAGCCGACTGTCATCGAGCGGTTTGGGAGGCCGGGTTTGCGGATTGCGCGGCTGGGGTTCTTCCAAGAAATCGACTCCCGGTAAGGGCTTGGGCCACTGTGGGTTGCTGTTTTTGCTAAGATTATGAGTTCCAATTTGACGGGTTTTCCCAAGGAGCGTGGATTGTGGTGAAGGTGGCCGTAGTGGGTGCGACGGGAGCCGTGGGCGAAGTGATGCGCCTGGTGCTCGACGAGCACAAGTTCCCCTATTCGGAAATCCGTTTTCTGGCCTCCGAGCGCAGCGTCGGCAAACACCTGGAATTTCAAGGCAAACGCTTCACCTTGCTGCCCATCGCCCCCGAATCGTTTGAAGGGATCGATATCGTCCTTTCGAGCACCCCAGCCTCGGTGAGCAAGGAATCGAGCCCCATGGCCGCCGCGAAAGGCGCCATTGTCATCGATAACTCCAGCGCCTGGCGCATGGACTCACAAGTCCCGCTGGTGGTGCCCGAAGTCAATGCGCATGCCCTCGACTACATCCCCAAGGGAATCGTCGCCAATCCCAATTGCAGCACGATCCAGATGGTGGTTGCCCTGAAGCCGCTTCACGACGCGGCCAAGCTCAAACGAGTCATCGTTTCCACCTACCAGGCCTCCTCCGGCAAAGGAGCGAAGGGCCTTCAAGACCTCGACGCCCAGGTTGCGGCGCTGGGCAAGGGAGAGAAGGTTCCCGAACCGACCTCCCACGCGGCCCGGCTTGCCGGCAATGTACTCGCTCACGACTGGAAACTCGGCGACGAAGGTTTCAGCGAAGAAGAATGGAAGATGATCCGCGAAACGCGCAAGATCATGGGCCTGCCTGACTTGCTCGTTTGCCCCACCACGGTGCGAGTGCCCGTGCGCACCGGTCACAGCGAATCGATCAACATCGAATTGGAAAATGCGCTGACGGTGACCCAGGCCAAGGAGATCCTCAAAAAATCTCCCGGAATTATTCTGTCTGACGAGATGGCGGGAGACATCACGCCGGCCCCCTTGCACTGCGAAGGGCGCGATGAAGTGTTCGTGGGCCGCATTCGCCGCGATCCCACCGTTCCCCATGGCTTGACCCTGTGGGTGGTCGCCGACAATCTGCGCAAGGGAGCGGCGACCAACGCCGTCCAGATCGCCGAAACCCTGGTTAAGCGCGGCATTGTCCCCAAGAAGAAGTGATCGACCGCAGTGGAGCGTTCGACCGATCGCCTGGATCCAAGCCGGCACACCCGCACGATCAAGTTCACCGTCCAGTATGACGGGACCGATTTCTTCGGGTGGCAATGCCAGGAGGGGAAACGCACCGTCCAACAGGTGATGAAGGAGGCGCTTATGCCCCTGGGCGATGAGCGCCCCAGCATCCTGGCAAGCGGCCGCACCGACACGGGCGTCCACGCTTTAGGCCAGGTGGTCGGTTATCGCAACAATTTGAAATTTGATCTCAAAAACATTCACAGGGCGATCAATTACCGCCTGCCGGAAGATGTGCGGGTGATCAAGAGCGAAGAGGTGCCGCTGACCTTTAGCGCCACGAGCGACGCCATCGGCAAGGTGTATCGTTATATCATTCACAACTCGGGCACCGACGATGTGATCTGGCGCCGCTTTGCGGCCCGTGTCAAGGAGCCGCTCGATACGAAGCGGATGAAGGAAGCGGCGCTGCCGATGCTCGGGACGCACGATTTTCGCTGTTTCGAATCGGAATGGCCCAACCGGCATTCGAGCGTGCGCACCCTGAAACGGCTCGATCTGCGCGTTTTCGGTAAGTGGATCACGATCGAGATGGAGGCCGACGGCTTCCTTTACAACATGGCCCGCTCGATCGTGGGGATGCTCGTCCATGTCGGCCGCGGCCGCTGGCCGGTCAGCCGGGTGGCCCAGGCCATCGAGACGATGGACCGCGACCTGGGTGGGCCCGTCATGCCCGCCAAGGGACTTTTTCTTGTAAGGGTCGACTACCCGTCATGAGCGCAACGATCGCCTATCCTTCCTGCCTGGAAATCGAACCCCTGGCAGCTCCGGCCCGCGGCATCTGTCATGTGCCTGGTTCCAAAAGCATCGGCAATCGGGCACTGGTTTTGGCCGCGCTGGGAACGGATCTTGGCCCTTGTCTTTTGGAAGGTCTGCTCGATTCGGAAGACACGCGGGTGATGATCGATAGCCTCGAAAAGCTGGGCTTCGATTTGGCGCTCGACTGGTCCAAGGCAACCGCCCGCGTGGCGCGTAAGCCGGGAGATTCGAATAAGAGAACCATTCCTGCGGCAGACGCTGATTTACAAGTTTGCAATTCGGGCACGACGATGCGGTTTTTGACGCCGATGGTTGCGACAGGCGCTGGGCGTTATCGGCTCGATGGCAATACGCGCATGAGGCAGCGGCCGATCGCGGATCTTTTAAGTGCGCTTCGAAGCCTGGGCGTTGCGGCAACCGGCACGCAACCGGGCGATTTTCCACCGCTGCAGATCAATACTCAAGGACTGCCGGCAGGTGAAGTCTCGATGCGCGCCGACATTTCCAGCCAGTTTTTGAGCGGCCTGCTCTTGAGTGCACCGAAGGCGCTCGGGCCTCTCAAGGTCTCGGTCGAGGGGACCATGGTCTCGGAACCCTACATTGACATGACCGTGTCGATGTTGCGTGCCTGGGGTTACCGAATCGATAAGGAAGGGGCGGCGTGGGAAGTCAGTGCCCCTCAATCGGCGCAACTTCCTCGCTACCGGATCGAACCCGACGCTTCCGCAGCGAGCTATTTCTGGGCCGCGGCCGCGGTAACGGGCGGCGAAATCAACGTGGCCCATCTGGGCAAGGACAGCCTGCAAGGCGATGTTGGCTTTGTCGAGGCGCTGGCAAAGATGGGGTGCAGCGTGCGATATGTGCCCGAGGGGATCACTGTAAAAGGGGGCGAACTGACGGGAATCGACCTCGACATGAATGCGATCAGCGACACGGTCATGACCCTGGCGGTGGTCGCCTGTTTTGCAAAAGGCCCAACAAACATCCGCAATGTCGCTCATATCCGCCACAAGGAAACCGACCGGATTACGGCCATTGCCAACGAACTGAACAAGATTGGGGCTCGCGTCGAGACTCGGGAAGACGGCCTGACCGTTTATCCTGGTCCGCTTCATGGCAGCCGGATCCACACCTACGACGATCACCGCATGGCGATGAGTTTGTCGGTCGCTGGATTGCGGGTCCCCGGAATGGTGATCGAAGATCCCGGCTGCGTGCGCAAAACCTACCCGGGGTTCTTTCAGGATTGGGAAAGGTTGCGGCGAATGTCCCTTGAGGCTTGAAGTGTATTCGAAACAAACAGTCAAAGTTCTTAGATGTTGTCAGGCTGGGATTTCTTGAAATCCGGCCGAGACAGGAAGTTGTTTCAAGAAGGTCGAGAGCTCCAATAACCGGGCCTCCGTTTTCCGTGGGCTACGGCGATAACAATGACGTCGTCGCCAACTTCTTTGAAAATCACCGAAAAGGGAAAACCGACGACGATAACCCTGCGATAAGAGTCAACTTCTTGAATGCCCATCTTGGGAAAGATTGCAATGTGTTTGAAAACTTCTTCAACAGCCAAACGAAATCTCACTCCGGATCCTGATCGAGCCTTTTCGTAATAATTCGTTTGATTCAAGAATTCTGCTCGGGCCTCTTTCAGTAATCGAATCTTCTTCATGGAGCGATCGCCCTGGCCTCGGCCAGAACGTCTTCGGCATCAAACAATGTGGCCTCTCCCTTTTCGAGGGATTCCATTCGCCGCTGGATTTCCAGTCTCCATGCCTCTTCGGTATCTCCAGCAAGCGTCTCATCAAGCGAATCGACGAGCAGACCGATCAGTCGTGAACGGTCTTGGGGCGTTAATGCCCTGCCGCGCTCTGCAAGTTCGGCGACTAAATCCTGCATAAGCCTTCTCCTGTTGGTTCCGTCATTCTACAGTAGGTGGAGAATACAAAAAAAGAGTCTTCTTAGATTCGGCGCTGCTTCCTAACCCGCCCCCCAATCCAGACGGCGAGCAGCTTTGTCAGAAATGAGACGAACACCAAGCCCGCAACTTGGGGCGTGATCCCTGCCGCCAGCACCACCGCGAGATCGATCAGAAAATAGACCAGCCAGACGATGAACCCGGCGCGCAAACCTCCTTCACATTGCCACCAGCCAGCGACCCACCAGCCAGCCAAGAACATCAAGGGCATCCCCGCCAAGATGCTGCAATACGGCGCGGCCACCTGAATATGGTCCTGGTAATAAGACTCTTCATGACCGGGATCAATGAGATGGCCGTAGATGACCATGTAAACGATGCTGAGAGCCACATTGGCGACCAACACCAACAGGGCGACTCCGAAGAGCGGTAGTAACCGATTGAGTTTCATGAACGACTCTTTCTGGATCCATTAGGCTCCATCGGTTGGGAAAGAGGAGAAAGAAATCGCGCAATCCTCTGAATCATCTTTGAAAGCAGAAAATCAAATCCAATCATGGGACATGGGTTTCCACCAGATTTTCCCTTATCTGGATCAACATCATCCTTGAATAGACAGGAGGTCGAGGTCCCGATGCCGGCGTGGGGCGTGGGCGAAGACCGGTTTCCTCCGCTTCACGATCCTTCACGAATTTCTCATCATTGACTGAAATTGCGCAGCCGCCTAGCTTAGCCGCAATCCTCTTCGCCTTTGTAATGATCCCTCGGAGATATGACCCATGATGCTGCGCGCGCGGGGCTATGCCCGGCTGGCGTCGAGCCTTGGCTTGACGCTGCTTTGTGCGGTTCCCTTCCTTTTGGCCCGCGAGTCGGCCAAGAAAAACACGGCCGAAGAAATCGATCAGAAAATCATTGCGGAAGTTAAGGAACGCAATGAGGTTCAACCCAACCTGACCTACATCAGCGATGTGATCGGGCCGCGCATGACCGGCTCGGAGAATCTGAAAACGGCCAACAACTGGACCGCCGAAAAGTTCAAGTCCTACGGCCTGGAAAATGTGCATCTCGAAGCCTGGGAAATCCCGGCCGCCTGGGAACGTGGTTTTTGCCATCTGAAGATGGTCGAGCCGAACAACGGTCGACTGCTTACGGGCGCCGCCCGCGCTTGGACGCCTGGGACGAAGGGGAAGATCACCGGCGAAGTGGTGGTGTTACAAGTCTCGACCAAGGATGATCTCGAAAAATATCGCGGCAAACTCAAGAACGCCCTCATTATGATGAGACCGCCCGAGCGGGTCACGCCAATCACCGATATTGGCAAGCCCAAAACTCCTCCCACCAAGGGCCCGATGACACCAAATGCGGGCACACCCAAGGCAAGCCCACCAGCGGACGCTCCCATGGCGGGTATACAAGGTGACGCACCCAAATCTGAAAGCCTAGAAACTGCCAAGGGCGGGGCCACTGGCGCTCAACCTCCTGCGCAGGGCGCTCCCGGCGCCGCGGGCAGCGCACCTCGCCGGCAGTTCCAGGGTGGCGGCTTCGGCTTGAGTCGCGAAGTTCAGGAAATGGCGAAAGCAGAAGGCGCCGCTTGCATCCTAACCGACTCGGCCAAACCCCACGGCCTGCTCAACATGAGCGGCAACTGGCAAACGGGTGACCGAACTTCGGCGAACGAACCGCTGCCCAGCATCTACCTGGTCCATGACCACTATGCCATGCTTTACCGTCTGGCGACTCGCAAGGATGCGCCCCCGCCCAAGGTTGAGGTTGAAATCCAATCGAAAACGATTCCCGGCCCACTTGCGGTTTACAACACGGTCGGCGAAATCAAGGGTTCGGAAAAACCCGATGAATTCGTCGTCATTGGCGCCCATCTCGACTCGTGGGACCTCGGGCAGGGAACCACCGACAACGGCACAGGCAGCACCGTGGTGCTCGAAGCGGCCCGCACCCTGGGCAAGCTCGCCAAGGAAGGAATTCGTCCCAAGCGCACCATCCGCTTTGTGCTGTTCACAGGTGAGGAACAGGGCCTTTATGGATCGAAGGAATATGTGAAGAAGCACAAGGATGAAATGGCGAAGACTTCGATGGCATTGGTCCACGACACGGGCACGGGTCGAGTCACCGAAATTCCGTTGCAAGGCTTCGATGCGGCCAAACCGGTTCTTGAAGGAGAACTGGCCAGCCTCAAGCAACTGAATGTCGTTGTTGCCAAAGGCACCCTTTTCGGAACCGATCACCAATCCTTCAATGGCGTCGGAGTTCCAGGATTCGCTTTCCGCCAGGATCCGGCGGAATATTCCTTGACCCACCATTCCCAAAGCGACACCCTCGACAAGGCCCGCTGGCCAGATCTGATCCAGGGCTCACAAGTGATGTGCATCACCGCGATGCGGGTTGCCAACCTGCCCGAGCTTCTGCCCCGCGAACAGACCAAGGGGCCGGGAGGCCCGGGTGGTCGAGGCGGCCGCGGCGGCCAGGAGAAGAAAGAAACGCCTTCAAAGGATGGGGAAAAGAAACCCCCTCAGGCTCCGACTGAGAAAAAGGAGAGTTAAAGTTCAGCGCCTTCGAGCCGCCGCAACGTTGGATGGAATCGAAACAAGCCGAGGGGTCGAACCCCTCGGCTTGTTTGCTTGAATGGCCCTTTGTTCCTCTCATCAAGTTCACTTTTGCCTTTAACCCCTTTCAGGGGTAGAAACAAAGCCAAATCCGAAATTCTCTACTTTTTCGATAAGCTCTCAGGGCGCCCAACCGGCTGATGGCGCCGTTTCCGGCTCTTGGCCCACAAAATCGTGATTTCCAAACTGCGTACCGACTAGAAATCGACGTGGAGCGATCATTTCCACCATTTCCCCAGCTTGCCCTATCATGCTCTTTTGTGGAAAATGAGCCCCCATCGGTTCCTGATCTCACTTGCTGGTTTTGGGAAGTCAGATAACTAGGGCCCTTCAGTCAAGACAAGGCGGTCGCGACGTTCATGGCGGTACGGCTGGAACAGATCCAACCCCGATCGATTCTGTTGATCAAGCCCTCGGCGCTGGGGGATATCTGCCATAGTTTGCCAGTACTCGATTTTTTGCGCGAACGCTTCCCCACCGCTCAAATTCACTGGTTGGTCAATAAACCGTTTGTGCCTTTGCTTGAAAACCACTCTTCCTTGCAATCAGTGCTGCAATTTGACCGTAGCGCCGGCAAAAAAGGCTTCGGCAATCTCTTGAGTTCCACCTGGTCGCTCGTGGGCCGCCTGCGCTCGGTACGCCCAGACCTCGTGATCGATTTGCAAGGACTCCTTCGCACCGGTTTTATGAGCCTGGCCACGCTGGCGCCCATCCGCATCGGCCTGGGCGATTCGCGCGAAGGGTCTCGGTTGGGCTACACCCATCGGGTTGCCATACCCGCAGGTGTCGTACACGCCGTGGATCGCTACTGGCAAGTCGCGAAAGCCTTGGGGGCCGCCGGCCCCACCCCGGTGCCGCGATTGCCGATTCCACCAGCCTGGAAAGATGAAGCCGATCGGATCCTGGCCGAGCTACCCCGCCCCTGGACAGTACTTGGGCCAGGCTCCAGATGGGTCACCAAGCGGTGGCTACCGGCGCATTTCGCCGAAATCGGACGACGCATCGTCGCGGAGCGTGGAGGCAGTTTGATCCTGATCGGCACTCCGGACGAGGCCGACCTTTCACGCGAAGTCAACGTGACGCTCGGTGGCCGGTGCATCGACCTCACCGGCAAAACGACCCTGGGCGGACTGACCGGAATTTTGAACCAGGCCGATCTGGTCGTCGCCAACGATACCGGCCCCTTGCACCTGGCCGTGGCGGTGGGGGCCAAGGTCGTTTCCCCCTTCACTTGCACGAGCATCGCCAAGACAGGACCGTTCGGACAGTTGGACCGCGCCGTGGCAACCACGGTCGATTGCGCGGCGAGCTTCCTCAGGGAGTGCCCGCACATGAAGTGCATGAAGGAACTGACTCCCGAACGATTGTGGCCCGTTATCAAGAAAACACTCGACGAGGTTCGCCAATGAGACTAATCCTGGCCAGCGCCTCCCGGGGCCGCAAGATGCTCATGGAAGAATGGGGCGTGCCGTTTGAGGTCAAACCGTCCGATGTCGACGAACCCACGGGCGGCTTTGCCGATCCGCGCAGCTTCGTCCAGACCGTCGCCTGGTCGAAGGCTGCCGCCACGGCCGCGAACATCGACGACGGGTTGATCATCGCCGCCGACACGATCGCCTGGCTGGAAGGCCAACCGCTTTTGAAGCCGGACGACCGCGCTCACGCCAAGAAAATGCTCACCTTCATGAGCGGCAAGACTCATGAACTCTGGACTGGCCTGGTGCTCTGGCGCAAACCCGATGACCGCATCGCACTGCTACAGGAACGGAGCCTGGTCCATTTGAGGTCAATGCAAGACCAGGATATCGAAAAATATCTCGATGCGCGAATCTGGAAGGGTTGCAGCGGGGCCTATGCGATCCAGCGCCCCGCCGATCCGTTGCTTGAAGTCATTTCGGGATCGGTGAGCAATGTCATTGGCCTGCCTATGGAAAGCCTCAAGGCACTGGTTGCGACTTTCTAGAACAGGAAGCCGCTTCGCAACTTGGCTTTGCGCGAAGGCGCCCCACGATGGGTATCGGCCTGCTGATTTTTCGGCAGGGTTCTCCCGTTCGCTAACATCGGAGCCTGGACTTAGGAATTGCGACCATTCTCCGGCTTTTTCCTCCCGCCTTTTACCAAAAGGGGAGGCATGATCTTGGGAAGGGGGAGCTTTTTCATGGATCAGGCCATGCGAGACAAGATCGGGCCATTGGCCTTGCGCCTCGCGTTGGGCTTAATCTGCTTCGTGCATGGATTTGAGAAAATCCGCGTTACCGGCGGCAGCGCCTGGCATTCCAATCTGCCGGTCCACTGGCAACTGCTCATTTCCTGGGCGGAACTGGTCGGCGCGGTGATGGTCGTGCTTGGCATGCAATGCCGCTATGCCTCGGCGACCTTGGTGGTGGTCATCATCACCGAAACGATTTTGAAGTACGGCTGGAATCTGTGGCAATTCCCCATGGCGGAATGGGAAACGACCCTCATTTATCTGTTCCTGGCCATCGGCATCGCCGGCGTGGGCGGCGGAGAATGGATTCTTGACCTGCGCTTCGGTGGCTCAGCCAAACCTTCCAAACGAAAAGCCGCCAGTTTGCAGCCGAGCCTCGAGTAGCCCGAGCCGCCCTTCCCCCTCACAAGCATCTGCCCCCCTTTTGGCAATCAGGGCGCCTTTTGATAATTGGCTTTCACGAATTCGACCGCCGCGCGCGGCAGAAACTTTCCCAAATCGCCCCCAAAACGCGCGATCTGACGCAAGAGCGAGGAACTCAGGTGCGAATAGCGGTCCTGCGCCATCAAAAATACCGTTTCGATATCTGGATCAAGCGTCATATTAGCAAGCGACATCGTGAATTCATATTCCATATCGCTCGTCGTGCGCAAGCCGCGCAACATCACCGACGACCCCGCTTCCTTGACGAAATGAACGGCAAGCCCCGTGAACGGAAGCACTTGCACGCGTCCCGGTTCGGGCAGTTCTTCCTCGACGACCTTGCGCACCATGGCAACACGGTCCTCGAGCTTGAGTGATGGTTTTTTGTCAGGATTGATTCCCACTCCCACGACAATGCCATCGAATGCTTTCAGTCCGCGGGTGATGACATCGAGGTGGCCCAAGTGGATCGGGTCGAAAGTGCCGGGATAAACCGCAAGCCGGGAACCCATGGAAACACCCCTCACAACGGCCGCCGATCGACGTTCGGACAAGGTCGATGGGATTTGGCCCACCAAAATCATTATCATCCAAAGAAGGCGGTCATGAATACGCCAGCCGGGAACGCCCAGAAATTTGCAGGATCAAGCCATGTTCGATGCCCCCACGCCCCTGGACCTCCGCTGGCAGATGTTCGGGACTCGCATCGTCGTCACTCCCTGGTTCTGGCTCACTCTCGCCCTGCTTGGTTGGCCTTACTTTGAAATGGGCGGACCGCTCCTTCTTTTCCTCTGGGTTCTCGCGGGATTTCTCTCGATTTTGCTCCACGAATTTGGTCATGTCCTCATGGGCCGAGTCTTTCGCAATGAGGGCTCCATCCTGATGACCGCCTTTTGCGGGCTTGCACTGGGGACGACCGACGGCCTTGGACCCTGGAAACGGATCGCGGTGAGCGCGGCCGGACCCGCTATTCAACTCCTATTTTTTGGCGTATTAACCGGCGTCGTGTGGACCTTTCCTAATTTCGTGGCTGATTTGCCTGAGAATTTTGGAATCCTATTCGGGTTTTTGCTATTCATTAATTTTTGGTGGGCCATTCTCAATCTGCTCCCCATTTATCCGCTGGACGGCGGTCAAATTCTGTGCGATTTCCTTGAGTATTTCATGAGAGACAGGGGACGCTACATCGGTCATGGCATTTCCTTCGCACTGGCCACGGCACTTGCCATCTTTTTCTTTACACGAGGAAATGGCGGCTATTTCGCCTTCTTTCTGGTGCTCAACGCCATCACGAATTTTCAGAAAATGCAGGAATATACCAACCGATTTCATTCCCACGACGATTACCCCTGGACCCGGTGAGAACCGGTTAATTTCCCCCCATGCAAACGAACGCCTTGACCCACGATGTCCTCTGCGCGGGCATCCTGGTCGCCGACCATGTGTCCACCCCGATCGACCATATGCCCATTGCAGGCGAGCTCATCCTCGCCGACCGGCTCGCCTTGACCCTGGGCGGATGCGCCGGCAATGTTGCGGTGAATCTGACCCGATTGGGGGCCAACGCCGCCGTCTGCGGCCGCGTGGGTGACGATCTTTTCGCCGCGGTTCTCGACCGAATGATCAAGGAAGCCGGCGTCCGGGGGGTCCATCTCATTGACACTCCCGGCTGCGACACGAGCCAGACGCTGATCGTCAATGTCAAAGGGGAGGACCGGCGCTTCATCCACACCTTCGGCGCCAATCGCCGTTTCGTGGCCAAAGACATTCCTGCCGGCATGGCGCGCAAGGTGCTCTATCTGGGCGGCTACCTCTTGATGGAAGCGCTCGATCCGGCCGAGACGGCGGATCTGCTCGCCAAATCGCGCGCCTCCGGCGTGCGCACCGTCGTCGATGTGGTGACCCCCGGCCCCGCCGAGTATTTGACCCGGCTCAAGCCGGTGCTTCCCCACACCGATGTCTTCATGCCCAACGACCATGAAGGACAATTAATCACCGGATCGTCCGATCCGGTGGAACAGGCAAAAGTGTTCCTGGGAATGGGGGCATCGACCGTGCTCATCACCATGGGTGAACGCGGCTCGGTACTCGCCAATTCCGAGGGGATTTTTCAGGCCAGGACTTTCCCGATCGACTACGTCGATGGTTCGGGCGGCGGCGATGCCTTCGCGGCCGGCTTCATCCTCGGCATGATTTCCGACAAAAAGGATCTCGATTGCCTCGTCATGGGCAGCGCCGTCGGCGCCAGCTGCGTCCGCGCGATCGGTACCACGGCGGGCGTCTTCACCCTGCCTGAACTCACCGAGTTTCTCAAAAACCACAAGCTCGAAATTCGGCGAATTTGACCTCGGCTTCGTTGCCGACCAACCGTTTCCCCTCCTTCGAGGCGAAACTGCCATTTAAGGCACAGCCACTTCCCGTAGGACGGCATGCAGGAACGCGCCGCTGCCCGCCTCGTTCCTGCCCTGGTCGGCCGCGCGCCAGTCCCATTCGACGCGGTGGCCCATCACATCGGGAAACAGATCCTGAATGTCTTCAGGCAATACCATATCCCTGCCCGCGACCAAGGCCCGGGCTTTCGATGCTTGCAACAGTTGAACGCCGGCGCGAGGGCTGGCCCCCAGCCTCACCTGGTCGGCAAACACTTTGAGGCCGCCGTACTCTTGAGGCGACCGGGTGGCACGCACCAGGTCGACCAGATACTCCATGAGCGGCCGGGCGACATGAATGCCGTCGACTTTTTTGGGTAGCTCCCTGATCTGGTCCGGGTCAAGCACCGCTTCGATTTCCCCGACCGGACCGATGAGCGAGTGTGCTTCGAGAATCCGCACTTCCTCGGTGCGATTGGGATAGTCCAGGCGCATGCGAAATAAGAACCGATCTTTTTCCGCCTCGGAAAGCGGATAGACACCCTCCCATTCAATCGGGTTTTGCGTGGCGATCACCAGAAACGGATCGCCCAGCGCAATCGTCTCGTCGGCGAGGCTGACCTGGCGATCCTGCATCGCTTCGAGCAAGGCCGAATGGGTGCGCGGCGGCGCGCGATTGAGTTCGTCGGCCAGAATCACCTGCGAGAAAATCGGCCCTTTGCGTAAGCGAAACTCGCCCGTCTGCGGCACATACACCGGCCCGCCCAGAATGTCGCCGGGCAACATGTCGGAGGTGAACTGAATCCGCCGAAAACCCAGTCCCAGACAGCGCGAAAAGACTGAAGCCAGCCTGGTTTTCGCCAATCCAGGCACGCCCTCCAAGAGCACATGCCCCCGGCAGGCCAGCGCCAAAATCAGCCTGTCGATCACCTTTTCCTGGCCGCAAACATGGCGATGGACCGATTGCTTGAGCTTTGCGACCCAGTCGGGAATCAGCATGAAGAAACTCCCGGCCCCATCGTTATGGTCGCCACGACATGACTCGTTTCCGCGCTCACGACCTGTCCCATTCCTTGTCGAATTTCTTATCTTTCCCAGGTAGGTAGCTCAGCCAAACCGGCGAAATTTCTTCGTTTTCTTCATCGGGGTCGCATCGGCATTCCATGGACATGGACACGTTTGGCAAAATGGTGGCCCGGGTCATGGAACGGCTGCCCGCCGCCTTCGAGCCCCACCTCGACAATGTCGTGGTCGACATCGAGGACTACCCTGACGAAGAAACCTTGAAACTCGCCGGATTCACCCCGGAAGAAATCGACGAGGGAGATACCCTTTTCGGCCTGTTCGTGCCGCTTGACGGCGGTCATCCGATGGCAGGCGATTCGATCGACATGGATCAGGTGCCGCACCGGCTCATCATCTTCAAGGGCCCGCTCGAGGAAGCCTTTCCCGATCCGAAAATCTTGAATATTGAAATTCGCAAAACGGTGATCCACGAACTGGCCCATCACTTCGGCTGGAGCGATCGGGATCTCGAATCGTTCGACAGTAAAGAAAACCCCTTTCCCGATGACCTTTTTGAGGACATGTCATGAAGACCAACGCAGTGAAGGCAACCCTGGCAAACGGCGGCGCCACCGTCGGCACCTGGCTTTCCCTGGCAAGCTGGGCTTCAGGCCGCTTTCTGGCCCGCGCCGGGTTCGATTGGCTGACCCTCGACCTGGAGCATAGCCACGCCGACCTGGAAACCGCCGCGGCGCTGTTCGCGACGATTGCCGACTCGGGCTGCACCGCCCTGGTGCGCGTGCCCAGCAATCGCCACGACCATATCAAAAAGGTGCTCGATATCGGGGCTCAGGGAATTGTCGTGCCGATGGTCAACAGCGCCGAGGAAGCGCTCGCGGCAGTCGAGGCCTGCCTGTACCCGCCCGAAGGAAACCGCTCCGTAGGCGGCTCGCTGCCGGCGCTCAATTTTCAAACCTCGTCAGCCGATTATCAGGCCAACGCCAACCGCCAGATCCTCATCGTCTTGCAATGTGAACACAGGCTGGCGGTGGAGCGCATCGACGAGATTTTGAAGGTCGGCGGCTTCGACGCGCTCTTCGTTGGGCCCAACGACTTGGCCGCCAGCTACCGCAAAGCCAATGGCCAGGGTCCCACGGCCGAGGAACTGAATCAGGCCAATCGCACCATTTTGCAAGCTTGCCAGAAACATGGAATCGCCCCCGGCTATCATGCGATGACTCCCGCCGAGGGGAAATTACGACTGGAAGAAGGATGGCGTTTTGTCGCGGTGGGCAGCGACCTGCGATTTCTCTTGGAAGGGGCAAAGCAGGCACTGGAAACCGTCGACCGAAGCACCGCCGCACCGACGGCGAAATACTAGGCACGGCCAGTGCGATTCCTCTCTGTGTAAAATGGCAAAATAGGCTGTACGAAAATGGTAAAATAGGCCCGGCCGGGGCTTAAGGACTTGGCGGCGGCGGGGCCACAACGATGATCAGGTTGGTGCTGAGCACCTCGGGAAGCGGCTCCTCGGATTTCTTGCGGCTCTTCAGCCGGGCATAATCTTCCTTCTTCAAGACCAGGTCGACCTGAATTCGGGCTCGTGGCTGCAAGTCGGCGCTATCGGCCGGATAGCCAGGGGTTTTTGTGTCCTCCCCCTTGAGCTCCTTGAGTTCCTTGGCGGTGTAGCGTTTCATCCGGCCCTTATCGTCATAAAGGGGCGGAGGATTGAGCACGCGGATTTTCACGTCGTCGGTCAGGATGGCTTTGACTTCATGATCCTTGGTTTTGAGCTCGCCCTTGATCTGGGCGTTACGGCCCGAACCGCTGATGCTCGGCACGACGGCATACTGCCTCACCTTGAGATTGAGAACGCCGCTTGTCTGATCAAAGCCCGCGACTTCCGCCAACAGGCTTTTGTGCATGACCACATAGGGGCTTTTCTGAGCTTCGGTCTTTTCCTGGCCCTTCTTTCCCGATTTGTTCAACAGGTCGCTCGTGCTGCTTCCTTTTTTCGTGCCATCGGTCTTTTTGGGATCGCCGTCTTTCTTGGGAGTGTCTTTCCCCGGGTCGGTCTTTTTGGGATCGCCGTCTTTTTTGGGAGTGTCTTTCCCCGGGTCGGTCTTTTTCGGATCATCTTCTTTCTTGGCGGCATCCTCTTTTTTTGCACCGTTTTTGGAAGGATCGGTTTTCTTCGCGGCGTCCTTATCGCCGGGATCCTGAAATAGGTTTGCCTCGAATTCCTCGGCGCAATCCGAGGTCCTGGCAAAAACTCCCTCAAAAGTGGAGCATAACCCGATGGCGGCCAGGAAGCCGGCAGCGCAAACGAAGCGAAGGATTGCGATCATGAAAGGTCCCAGCCAAGGCTCGATGAAACCGGGATGAAGGCGAGTCTTCTTGATTTTAACCTCAATCCCTTGACTGGCAAATGCCCCTTGACTGCCATTTGCTTGACTGCCATTTGAAGGGGAGGAATTAGATGCGGCCGAACTGTTTCTCCAGATCCTGGCGTGAAAGAAAGAGCGCCGTGGGCCTTCCATGGGGGCAATGATTGGGGTCGAGCGCCAGATGCCTTTGCGCCAGCAATGCCTCCATCTGCTCTGGGGTCAGCCGCTCATTGGCTCGCACCGCGCTGTGGCAGGCGAGCAGAGCCATCAGGGAATGGAGCATCTCCTCCCGGGTGGGGAAGATTTCCGTAAGCACGAGCTTTTCCGCCAGGTTGCGAAAGACACTTCCCGCCGAACGGTTGCCCAGGATTTGCGGTAGCCCGAGCACGGCCAGCGAACCGCTGCCGTAGTTCTCGATTTCGAAGCCAAGCGCATTCCATTCCGCCTTGCGTTCCAGGAGCAGATCGGCCTGGGCTTGGGGAAAATCGACCACTTCGGGCAACAGCAGCCGCTGCATCGGCAGCGGCCCCTGCGCATGCTTTTGCTTGAGCTGATCGTAAAGGATTCGCTCGTGCAGCGCATGCTGATCGATGACCATCACCCCCTTGTCGGTCTCAACCACAAGGTAGGAATCGTACACCTGCAAAAATCGCCCGGAAGCCCCCTCGCTCAGGGCGCGGAAATCGCCTTCGGCGCTTCTCTGAGAGGTCGCGCTGACAGGCTCGGGCGGCGGCATCGCAGCCGGCGTTTGTTTTCTTACGAGATCGTTAAAATCCGTAACCGACGCTGCCGAGACATCCGGCGTCACAGGACTTGGTTGCACCGGCGATATCGAAGCGGGATTCCCTGTTAGCCGCTCTGCCGATGCGGGCTCGATGGGGTCTTTCGCCTGATTGCCACCGGCGAGCGGATTCCAGGAACTTGGCTGCGGTTCGTATTCGGAGCGGGGCGGTTGCGTGGGCGGAACCCAGGCAGGAAGCGGTTGGATGGGGGTCGGGATTCTCGAACCCGAAAACGGTGTAGGGAAAGGCAGAGGAGTCATTGGCCTGGGTCCGGCCGTCAACTCCAAAGGCGCCGCCGGCTGGGTGAACGGATTTCCCACGCCCATGGAGGGCAAGGTCAACGCAGGCTGGATATTCTCGCGGCGCAGCCGTTCTCGGATCGCCTTGTTCACCAGGTGATGGATCGCCTGTCCATCCCGAAAACGGACTTCGGCCTTGGCCGGGTGGACATTGACATCGACGAGCGTGGGATCGATTTCCAGCATCAGGATGCCGACCGGAAAGCGCCCAACCATGAGCAATCCGCGGTAAGCCTCGGCGAGCGCATGGGCAATGTTGCGGTCGCGCACGCAGCGGCCATTGACCAGGAAATGCTGAAACTTCGTGGTGGACCGGTCAATTCGGTTGTTGCTCACCACTCCGACAAGGCGCATCCCCTGCCCCTTGCCCTCGACTTCCAAAAGGTCGGAGGCGACTTCGGATCCCCAGAGGATTTCGGCACGGGCGCGCAAATCGATGGCCGCCGGCGCGTCCAGCGTCACCTTGCCATGATTGCGAATGAGCAGATAGGGGGCGGTTTCTCCCAGGCGGTTGACCGCGAGCATCAACCGCTGCACCGTTTCCATCAAGAAGGCCGTTTCGGCCGACTGGGCCTTGAGGAATTTTTTTCGGGCCGGTGTGTTGTAAAAGAGATTACGCACTTCGATGCGCGTGCCCTGCGGGCCGGTCCAGGGCTGCATCGGCCCGATGACTCCGCCTTCGCAGATGACCTGGTGGCCAAAATCGGCGCCACGTGATCTAGATTGAATGGTGAGCCGGGAGACGCTGGCGATGCTTGCCAGGGCTTCGCCGCGAAAGCCGAGGGTGGCGATGCTTTCAAGATCTTCGCTTTTTTGTAATTTGCTCGTCGCGTGCGAAGTGAGCGCTAATTCCAGATCGTCCGGGGCGATGCCATGGCCGTCGTCCACGACACGCAAGAGCTCGACGCCGCCCTGTTCAAAATCGATTTCAATGCGCCGCGCGCCGGCATCGACACTGTTTTCCACCAGCTCGCGCAACACGCTTCCGGGCCGCTCGACCACCTCACCCGCGGCGATCTGGGCAATCGTGACCGGATCGAGCTTGCGAATCCGAGATCGGACCGGATTGATCCCGGACTCCTTGCCTTCCTCCTGCCGAGTCACTCGTCGCTTCCTTCTTCCGCCATGGCCATCTTCTTCATCTTGCGCTGAAGCGTCGACAACGGGATCCCAAGAATGTCGGCCGCCGCGCTCAGGTCGCCGCCGCCCTCATTGATCGCGTCGCGGATCTTGTCTTGAAGCTTCCAGTCCTGGATGACGCGGTAAAGCGTGCGCTCGCCGATGCCGAGCATTTTGGCCGCTTCCTCGCGGTTGCCTTGCATCAGGTTGAGCGCCTGTTCGATGTAGAACCGTTCGACCTCGCTTAAGGGCCGGCCCACCAGGCTGTCTTCCCCGGAATGCTGCGCCGTCGCGGGCCCAATTCTCTTGAGGACTTCCCCTTCCTGAACATCGTCGGCACCCAGTATGCCATCGATGTCGAGCACGACCATGCTTTCCATGAAGTTGCGCAGCTCGCGGACATTGCCCGGCCAGTCGTAGGTGGCCATGGCTCGGCGCACCGGCTCGGAAATGGCCGTGACCTCCTTGGAATGGAGCTGGTTGAACTCCTTGAGGAAGTGGGTGGCGAGCAAGGCGATGTCTTCGCGGCGCTCGCGCAAGGGAGGCAATTTGATCTTGAGCCGGTTGAGGCGGAAATACAAATCCTGGCGAAATTTCCCTTCTGCGACCGCCTGATCCAGGTCGCGGTGGGTTGCCGAGACAACGCGCACATTGACCTTGATCGGTTCATTGCTGCCGATGCGGGTCACCTCGCTGTTTTCGAGCACTCGCAAGAGCTTGGCCTGCAACTGCATCGGCATGTCGCCGACTTCGTCGAGAAACAGGGTGCCGCCGTTGGCATGTTCGAAGCGGCCCTTGCGCATCTTTTCGGCGCCGGTGAAGGCGCCGGCATCGTGGCCGAAGAGTTCATCATCGAGCAGGTTTTCATTGAGCGCGGTGCAGTTCATGGCCACGAACGGCTTGTTGCGCCGGGGGCTGTTGTTGTGGATCGCCTTGGCGATCAGTTCCTTGCCGGTACCAGTCTCTCCCTGGATCAAGACTGTCGCGTTGGTCGGGGCAATGTGCTTGAGCTTGGCGAGCACTTCGTGCATGCGCGAGCTGGACCCCACCATCCCCTCGAAGCCGAATTTCTCGTCGATTTGGCGGCGCAGGTCGCGGTTGACCTGGCTTAAGCGCACCTTTTCCGCCGATTTTTCCAAGACGGAGCGCAACTCCCCCATGTCGAGCGGCTTGGTCAGGTAGTGCGCGGCCCCCTGTTTGATCGCTTCGACCGCGGTGCGCACATCCGCGTGGCCGGTGATCAGGATCACCTCGCCGTCGGGGTTGAGCTGGCGAGCGCTGCGCAAAATGGCCAGCCCGTCGGTATCGCCTAAGCGCAGGTCGGTGACGACCACATCGAACGGCTCATTCTCCATCTTGCGCTGGGCGCTGGCGCCGGAGTTGGCTTTCTCGGTTTCAAAGCCGATTTTCTCAAGCACTTCGGCGACCACCTCGGCGTGGGCCTTGTCGTCGTCGACCACGAGAAGTCGCATTCCCTCGCCGGGCCGTTGTGATTTGGTTTTTTCGATGGGACTCACCATGGGAAATTCTCCAACGGTTAGTTTAAGAAAACCGGTCCCTGGTGGCGTCGCGGGACTTGCTTGGGGGGGATTTTCTTAGCTTCTTTATCCTTAGGCGCCGTGTTTCGCCGGCCGAAAGACGGTTCCTTTCCCCGTGTGCGCACCTCACTAAGCGTTGACGGATGGACTGCTATCGGCGCATCGATTGCGTCCGCATTCGCTAATCGCTTGTGAGCAGTTTTCTCTTTCCTAGCCTGCATAATCGGAAACCGGCTCAAGCGGCCCCCGAGAAACATCCGATATTTTCTGAAGGCCAGGAAGAAGACCCGTTTCATTCGCCGGACAGGAACGTGATTGCAACAAGCGACTTACTGGAGCAGATCAAGGGCCTCAAGGCCCGCATTTCCCGTTTGGGGCAGACGCCCGGCGCGCCGTCTCTCAAGGACGCAACTCTGCTTGCCGCCGCCACGGCCGCAGGTTCCGCCAGCGCCCCTACAAGCCAGGCAAACAAAGAAAACAAGGCGGAAAAAGATCGCCGGCCCGGCAAGGAAGCCAACGAAAACAAAGAAAAGACCAATATCGGGGCAGCGGTCGATCCATCGGCGTCCCACGCCCCCTTCTCACTCGGAAACTTGGGGAAGTTGGGCTGGAGAGCCCGTCGGATTCTGGAAACGGGTCTCGACCTGACGGCGACCTTGAAGCAATGGCAAGAGCGAGGAGAACACAACGAGCCGGGTCTGGATCTCGTGCTTCACCCGGAGGAGTTTTCCGAAACGGTCGCCCTGGCGGACGGTTCGCTACGGTTGCTTGGACTTTTTCCTGAATCTCAGGCCGAGCAAATGGCCCTGTGTGAGGGACTCGAAATTGTACTGGTCCACCTGCGCCGCCGGGTCGCATTTTGGGACAAGAAATGGGAACTAGTGCGGGTCCAGCAAGCGGGTTTGTCTCGTTTGCAGGCGCTGGCACAGTCCCACGAAACTTCAGGAGCGGATCGCTTGCAAAATTGGCGCGATTGCGCCGGGGAAATCGTGGTCTCGGCCAAAAGAACCGGCTTGGGCTACTGGAGCGATCGCTCCAACAAAGACGCGCTTTGCGACTGGGCCACGATGACCTGGAACTTGGGCGACCTGGCCGCCCGTTTCGGATGGCATATGGGCTATTCCGAGAAGGACACTCGATCGCTGGTCCTCGGCTCGCTGCTGATTCAGATCGTTCATGCCCAAATGCCTGGCTATCTGCACGGCAAACCGGTTTGGGAAGAAAACGACCGGAACTGGTACGCCCAGTGGCATCACCATCAAACGGAAGAGTTGCCCGAGGCGCTCAAGCCCTGGGTCACCAAGGAAGCGCTGAGCGCGGAGCAAAAATCGATCCTGGAACTGTTGTTGCGTTTCTGTGCCTTGCAAATGTCTCGTCCCGACCGGCCGGGGATCGGCCCTCTCGCGGCGCTCACCCACCTCGAAAAGAACCAGGAGGGCTTCACGGAAGCTCACTGGCGCTCGCTCGTCTCCTTCGTGGAAAAGGAAGGGACCTTGATTGAGGCTGGTTCGTTGGGCGCCGGTTTGATCTGGACGGCCGATGTGGATCCAAAACCATCCTTTCGCGCTTCGGCGCAAAGGCCAAATCCATCGGCCGGCCAAAAAGCGCCCGGTTTAAGAGCGCTCATTCTGGGACCGGTCGACGCGGGCAGCCAACCGAGCCAGGGTCCCTACTGGGCGTCGCTTACCAACGGCTTTGGCGGCGCCGTCAAGGAACTCACCGGCACCAAGCGTGCCCGTTGGCACGTTCAGCTTCTGTCAGGGTGCGTGGATCACCCATGACTTCTCATTCCGGCTTGCCCGATCCCATCTTGCGCAATCCGGTTGCGGATCTGCTTGCGGTGGGTTGCCTGGTCGGCCTTTACGAATCGTGCAGAGTTTGGCTGCAAACGCGCTACCAGGTGACCGCGCACGGCCAGCTGGATGGCTTCATGCGCTCCTGGGGCGAATCGGCTCTGCCCGGCGCCGGCTGGGCCGCCACGGCGCTCTTGATGGGGATTCTGTTTTGGCGCTGCCTCGTCCATGTGCCGGTAACCGACGGAGGTCCCTTGCAGGGAATCAGCCAGGTCGGGGGGATTTTGCTTGAGTCGCTCGGTCTCGCCTTGGCGCTCTGGGTCGTCGCCCGATTTTGGGGCCGCTGGATTCCGCAGCTCGCCGCGGGCTCGCCCGACAGGCCGCAGGAGATCTGGATCCAAACGGTCAGCCTGATCGGGGCGGCCATCTACGAGGAACTGATCTTCCGGGTCCTTTTTTTGACGGCACTCTACGCCCTCTTGCTTCGATTCGGCACGGGCCTCTTTGTTTCTGCTTTTTGCGCAGTGCTCCTGAGCGCGATCGTCTTCTCGATGGCGCACCACCCTACCACACCGCAAAACGCCCAGGAACGCGCCCTCTTTCTTTTTCGCGCCTTTTGCGGATCGATTTTGGGGGTCATTCTTCTCATTCGGGGACCGGGTACCGCGATTTACTCGCACGCGCTCTACAACCTGATCGCCCATTTCACCGCTTATGCCGATCCCGCTTGAGACTGCGGTGATCGCCCATCGATTGCGAGAATGTCACCCAGATCGGTGAGCGGTTTCGCCCTATTGAAGCCGCACGCAAAATAGACGGTCACGCCGGCAAGCGAGAACAGCGTGCCCAGGATGACCTCGGTCGTCTGCTGAGTCACCATGTTGGAAAGTAGGAAAATCGGCAGTGCCAGGTAGAGAAGCGACGGCAACGGGAATAGAGGACAGCGGTAACCGTCCCAATGCGGTTGCAAGCGGCGCAAGCGCAAGATGGCGACAATTCCCAAGGTTTCAAAGACCACGCTGCCGAACATGGCGAAATTGGTCAACCAGTCGAACAAGTCGCCGCCGGAGGGAACCTTGATCTCGCCCCAGACGGGCACAGTCAAACTGCCGAGATTGGTCGTAAACAGGCCGATCCAGATCAACAGGATCGACCAGATGACCAGCCCCACGATGGCGACGATCGGGGTCTTCCACACCGGATGAAGGTAGGCCAGGAATGCCGGGGCCTGTCCGGCCCGGGCCATGGCAAACGGCAGACGCGGCCCGGCCAAGAGGTTGCCGCTCAAGGCTCCAAACACCGAACAGATGATCGCCAGGCTCGCCAGCAGCACCCCCGCGGAGCCAAGCAATTTGCGAAACACCTCGGTTGCCGCGACGTGGCCGCTGGGAATGGTCCGGATCTCGTCGAGCGGCATCACCAGGTGATAGCCCAGGTTGACCAAGACATAAAGCGTGGCGACGGCGCCGATCCCCAAAAGCAGGGCGAGCGGAATGTTGCGGCGCGGATCTTTCACTTCTTCGGAGATGGGAGCGATATTGCCCCAGCCATGGTAGGCCCAAAGCACGGCAAGAATCGCGGTGCCCAGATGGGCCGACATATTGCTGAAACCGCCGGGGAACTCGGGGTTCTTGCTCGCCAGGTTGGCGACCGAAGAGGCCGAGGCGGGAAAGGCCAGCGCGACCCAGGGGACGATCGCCAGAAGCGCCAGAAACAAAAGCTTGACGGTGGTGACCGTCACCATGATCTTGCCGCCAAGCGCGACCCCGAAGATCTGAATGCTTCCCATGATGATCAGGATGACGCTGGCGATCACGACGCGGCCCGTGACGCTGACATCGCCCACGGCCCAGGAGGTCAAGTCAACGAGGGCATCGACAAAGATGGTCACGAGCGCGGCGATCGATGCGGAGCGGATGATCCAGAAATCGGTCCAGCCCCACAAGAAACCCCAGATGGGACCGTAGGCGACCGTCAAAATTCCCTGATTGCCGCCGGCTTGAGGGTGGCGTGAAACCGCCTCGGCAAAGCTCAATCCGCCGATAAAAGCAAAAAACCCGACGAGCAGCCAGATCGAAATGATCCAGGTGACATCGGGCAGATTGGTGGCGAGCACCGTGGCCTTTTTGAAGACCCCGGTGCCAATGACGGTGCCTGCCACCATCGATGCCGCCGCGACCAAACCCAGAACTTTGGGCAAACGCAGGCGGGCTTGGTCCATGGATGGCGGGCTCGAGGGGACGGGTCGATCACCTCGTGTTAGCCTATCAGGATGGCGCGAAGAGTCTGGTCAGGTTTTGCTTGACCGGATCTTGATCGGCGAGGCGATCGACGGCGAAGCCAATGTTCTCGGCTTCCGTGCGAGCCAGCGCCGCTTCGGCCTTGTCCACGAGGATGCGCTCGGCAAGCCAGGCGGCGCCAAGGCGCGTCCCATCGCGGTCGAACACGAAGATCTGCTCCGTGCCGACAGGCCGGATCATGCTGGCGAACTGTTGAACCTGAGCCCGATCCATCTTGGCCGGATCGAGTTCGAGACGGACATATTGAATCCCTTCGCGTTCGAAGAGTTTGCGCGCCGCGTCATCGACTTCGCTCGGACCAGCAAGGTGCACGACCTTGCGGTAGCCGGCGTCCTTGAGCCAGACGATCCCGTCGGGAAAAGGTTGGCGGCCCACGGCGAGGTTTTTCGCCATGCGGATAAAACGGGGAATATCGAGCGGCGACGGAGTCGAGGTCGCCGAAGGCGCGACCGCCCCAGCATTGGAAGGACTCGTTCCCGAGGGAGCCGCACCGGACGAACCCGTGCCCGGATTGGTGCTGCTGGCGGAACCTGCCAAAGGTGGTTCCGCCGAGGAAGAGTACGGCGTCGGTGGAATTTCGGTCTTGCGCGATTCCGCGACCTCGGGCGCGCCGAGGCGCACCGAGTTTTGCAGCTCTTCGTTGCTGAAGCGCCTCGACTGGGAATTGAGCGGTCCCGTCGCGCTTGGGGGTGGGTTGGTGCTGACGGCCGGAGGCATCGGCGCGGAAAGAGCAGGATTGGTATAGCCGCCGGCGGGAGGGAACGGCGTTCCCTGTCCGACTGAGGGGGCTCCTGGGGAGTTGCCGGCACCAATGGGTGGATAACCCATGGGGGGATTGCCTCCCGGGGGCGGGAAGGCGGCTGCACCCGCCTGGGGCGGATTGATCGGTTGGCCGTTGGCCCCGATGATCACGGCGCCGGGCGGCGGCGTGCCCACCGCTCCAGGGGGTAAGCCGCCCGGCAAGGTGGAACTAGGTACATAGGGCGGCATCGGCTGTTCGTTGGCCGGCCGGCCCATTGAACCGAAGAGCCTCTGGCCCAGAGGTTTACGCGATGTGCTGGTGGTGGATGTTCCACATGACTGGCAGCCGGCATAGGCGGTTGCGGTGAACGCCAGCAACACCAGGTTCTTCCAATTCCGATTCATGGTATTTCTCCCATACCCCATCCATTAACCACGGTCAGGAACCTATTTCTCAAGCAAAAATGGGAAATTCGTCAGAAAATTTTGGCGAATGGGCCAAAATCTCTCGGTTATACCGGTCAAAACGGTCGATTTGGGTGGTTTTTCCCGCCTTGGGGATTTGCAAAAGCCAAATTCCTGGATGAAATAAGGTGGAAGACCATTTCGATTCGGGGCCCCCGTGGATCCAACATGAGCACCGCGACTGACAGCGATTTCCAGACCAAGAAGAAGGCCATCCGGGAAGAAGCGCATCGCCTTCGCAATGCCCTGCCCGAAAAAGATGCCCTGAGCATGGGGATCTGCCAGACCTTGACCGCCTCCGCGGAATATCAAAAAGCAAAGACCGTGCTCTGGTATCTCGATGCCCGTAGCGAAGTGCGCACGCGCCATTACATTCCAACCGCCCTGCAGTCGGACAAAAAGATCGTGGTGCCCTACTGCGTCGATGGCTTCCTGCAGCTTTTCCATTTGAAGACGATGGAGGATCTGACGGTCGGCATGTACAAGATTTTGGAACCGAAGGCGGAACTGCGCGACAAGCCGGAATACCGCGTTGAAGTTCAAGAGCTCGATCTGATCGTCGTTCCGGGAGTCGCCTTCGATCGCCGCGGAGCGCGCATGGGCCATGGGTTTGGCTACTACGACAAGCTTCTCGAACATGCCCGCACTGACGCTCCCTTGATCGCCCTGGCGTTTGAATGCCAGCTTTTCGAGGAAATTCCGACCGCTCCCCATGACATTTTCATGGATCAATTGATGACTGAGAAAACGACCTATCGGGGCCTGGGCCGTAAGGGCAAATAGTCCATTGAGCGAACGCCCCGACCACCGACGGCAAGCCAGAGTTGCCTTGAAGGCCGCTTCCTGGGACTCAACCCGGATCGTTCGAATGCGATCCGGGTTTATTTTCTATCCGCACTCCCTTCTTGACTTCTCACCTCGTCCTTTAGACCCTGGAATCACATGGCCGCCGAGATCGAAGACACCTACGCCGAAGGGTTTCGCAGCATCTACGCCGAAGTGCTCGTCACGGCGCGCGATCGCAAATGGCTCGACCATGCCATTCACGCCGCCACAGGCAATGCTTCCAGTTCGATCATGTGCGACTGCGAAGCGGGGCTCGACCGCTATGTCGGCCCCGGCGGCGACGAGTCCTATGCCACCCCCGATGGTCGCCCCGGCGCGATCATCCAGTTTCATGTGCCCCGCTTTCGCAAGGACCGCCTCGAAGCGCTGGAACGCTCGTTGCTCGTGCGTGTTTGCCAAAATGTTCTGACCTGCGCGACGACCAGTTGTTTCAACACCTTCGCGGAAGGCGATGCCTGGTTTCCCCTGGGTCGCAAATTGTCCTATTTCGGCGACGGCCATCAGTTCAAGACCGAGCGTTATGGCCGCAAGCTTTATGCGGTGCCGATTCTCGGCGGCGAATTCGTCATCGACAAGCGCTTCGGCTACCGCGACGGCGTCATGGGGGGCAACCTCTGGTTCATGGGCGATTCCGTCGATTCGGCGCTCGAAGCGGCGGAGCGGGCGACCGCGGCGGCACTCACCGTACCCGGCGTCATCGCTCCCTTCCCCGGTGGCATTGCCTCGAGCGGCTCGAAGGCCGGTTCCAGCTACAAGTTTGCCATCGCGAGCACTTATGAGGCCTACTGCCCGACCCTGAAGGAAAAGTTGGGGGATCAGTCGAAAGTTCCCGCCGGGGTCGCGTCGATCATGGAGCTGATCATCAACGGATCCGATCTCGCCACATTGCAAAAATCGACCCAAAAGGCCATCGAGGCCTGCAAGGATACCCCTGGCCTGATCAGGATTTCCGCGGGAAATTACGGTGGCCGCCTTGGCAAAAGCTTCATCTACCTCCGGCCCGAAAAACAACCCATCAACTGATTTGGCAAAAGCTTCATCTACCTCCGGCCCGAAAAACAACCCATCAACTGATTTGGCAAAAGCTTCATCTACCTCCGGCCCGAAAAACAACCCGCCAACTAATGCCAAAGGTCCGGTTGTCCGGTCCGCCCAGAGGTTACGACCCGCCGAATCGGAAAAAGCTCCCTCGGCGGGCCTGTTGGAATATCAGAGCGATGTCGCGGCCTTCCGCGCTTATCTCACCGCCGAGCGCGGCCTGTCGTCCAACACGCTGCAAGCCTACATGCGCGACCTGGGCCATTTTGAAGAGTGGTTTGCCAGCGCCGGTCTCGCCAGTCATTTGCGGCCAAGCCTGAACGATTTTGCCGACTACCTCTCGTTTCTCAAAGACGCCAACCTCGCTCCTCCTTCCATCGCCCGCAACCTCGCGGCGCTGCGCGGCTTTTATCGCTTCCTCAAACTCGAAGAAAAAGTCACCGACAGCGCCATCCACCTGCTTGCTTCACCGAGCCTTTGGCACCGCATTCCCCAGGTATTGAGCCCCGAAGCCGTTCACCGCCTGCTCAACGCGCCGGAGGCATCCGCTCGCCATCACTTGCGTGACCGGGCCATTCTCGAAACGCTTTACGCCACTGGATGCCGGGCTTCGGAGGTTTGCTCGCTCAAGCTCAAGGACCTGAACATGGACGAAGGCTGGTGCCGCTGCACCGGCAAGGGTTCCAAGGAACGGATGGTGCTTTTGGGCCGGCCGGCGCTCGAAGCGATTCGCACCTATTTGAAAGATGGCCGGCCCGGCATGGCCAGCGGGTCCGATGTGCCGTTGTTCGCCGCGCCTTCGGGCGTCGCCCTCAACCGGGAACAGGTCTGGTACATCGTCAAAAAGCATGTGCGCGCGCTGGGCCTGCATCACAAAGTCACGACCCACACACTCAGGCATAGCTTTGCCACCCATTTGCTCGGCGGCGGCGCCGATCTGCGCGCCGTGCAAGAAATGCTCGGCCACTCAAGCATCGCCACGACCCAGCGCTACACCCACGTCGATCGCGAACGGCTCAAGGCGATTCACAAGCAGTTTCATCCCCGCGGAGAAACCCCCGATAAGCCCGAACATGATTGATAAAGTTGCTGAAAAAAGTTATCCTTGAAGGTACCTGCCTTCCCCCTTCGTGATCCTGGATGTGCTTGCGCTCCCGGTGAACTCCTGCATTGCGGATGAACATGCCAAGCCTGGGCGCATGGGTTCTGCTCTTCCTTCCTTTTCAGGTTTCCCCTGACGACACCTGGCAATTTGCCGGTCCGGGCGAAACGCGCCGTTTTGTTTTGGGCGGTGCGATGGGCGAGCCCAAGGTGACCCCAGCCGACCTCGTCGAACTCAACCGGATCGAGGAAGGCATCTGGGAGGTAACCGCGAAGAAACCGGGCAACGGCCTGGTGCAATGGGGACGCGCCTACAAGGTCCTTCACAAGATTCAGATCGGGCCGGCGAGCACCTCCGCCGCGCCGTCATTTCTTCGGGAAGTGTTGCCTCTGTTGACGCGGGCCGGGTGCAATCAGGGAAGCTGCCACGGGAAAGGGGCCGGACAAAACGGCTTCCGGCTATCGCTTCGAGGCTATGCACCCGATTGGGACTATGCCTGGTTGACTCGCGAATTCATGGGCCGGCGCATCGACAAGAACGATCCTTCGGCAAGTCCGTTCCTGAAGAAAGCGCTCGGGCTGGCCCCTCATGAAGGGGGAAGGCGGATTCAGCCTGGCTCGCGCGCCCACCAGCTTTTGGTGCGCTGGATCGAAGCCGAGATGCCGGGGCCCAATCCCAAGGAATCACCGCTTATCGGCCTGGAGTTGCGGCCCCATCTGCGGCATTTGCCCGTGGGGGAATCGACCGGATTGCTCGCCTACGCGCGCTATCAGGATGGCACGGTCCAGGAAGTAAGCTGGCTTTGCCGCTTCGAATCGAATGATACTGGCCTGGCCTCCATTTCTCCTCATGGATGGGTCACCGCGGCACGCCCCGGTGAAACCACCATCCGCGCATCCTTTGGCACCGAAGTCGCCGTCGCAACCATCCGTACCCCCTTCCCTCCTCCCGCCACGGATGTGGGAAAGTCGAAGACCGGCGCGACGATCGCGCCCAATCATCCGCTCGATCTGGCCATGACACGGCAGTGGGAACAACTCGGATTACCCCCTTCGGCGATCTGCGATGATCTTACCTTTGTGCGCCGCGCCTACCTCGACGCCACGGGCATGCTGCCCACCGCCGACCAAACCAAGAGCTTCCTTGCGGATGTCCGTCCCAAAAAACGTGAAGCGCTGATCGATCAATTGCTTCAGACTCCCGCCTTCGTCGATCGCTGGACGCTCTTTCTTGCCGACCTGCTGCAAAACCGCAAGGAACGCGACCACGATGTGCGCGGCATTCAGGGGGTGCGCCAGTTCCATTCCTGGCTGCGCGGTAAAGTCGAATCGGACACCTCCTGGGACAAGCTGGCGACCGAGATCTTGACCGCCAAGGGCAGCGCGGAGACGTCGCCTGCCATCGGCTATTTCATCGTCACCGTGGGCGAACATCAGGACCCGACAAAAAGCGAGGCGGCCGCCTCGGTGGCTCAGGCTTTCCTGGGAACGAGGATTGGTTGCGCGCAGTGCCACAACCATCCGCTGGAGCGCTACACCCAGGACGACTACTACCATTTCGCCGGCTTTTTCTCGCGGCTGAAACTCGATCGCAAAGAACCGAACCAGGGGGCGACGCAACTGATCGCGGTGAAGCCCGACACGAAACCGGGAGCGCACCAGCCCCGTACCGGCCAGTTCCTGCCCGCGCAGCCGCTTGATCGCAAGGCGACAGCAATCGCCAAGGATCAGGACCCGCGTGAGGCGCTCGCCAAGTGGATGAGCGGGCCGGGGCGTAGCGAACTTGCCGGCGCGATGGCTAACCGAATCTGGCGAGAACTCTTGGGACGCGGACTGGTGGAACCGGTTGACGATCTGCGCGCCACCAATCCGCCCGTCAATCCCGAAGCCTGGAAAGTCCTGGTCGACGAATTCCTCAAAAAAGATCTTCAATGGAAGGAATTGATCCGCTTCATCATGACTTCGGAGGTCTACCAGCGTTCCGGCTCGACCAACCCCCAAAATGCTTCCGACCGGAAGTTCTTTTCCCATTACCCGGTGCGGCGCCTGAGCGCCGAGCAACTTCTCGACGCGGTCAGCTCCGTGACGGGAATCCCTGAGTCGTTCCCCGGTTACCCGCGCGGCCTGCGGGCGCAGCAAATCCCCGATCCGACCTTCCCTTCTTATTTCCTCAAGGTGTTTGGCCGGTCCGAACGGGTCACGGCCTGCGCCTGCGAGCGCGAAGGGGAAGTGACGCTGCCCCAGATGCTGCACTTGCGCAATAACCTCGAGTTGCAAGCGCGCATTCGCCATCCCCGGGGCCGCCTGGGTCAAGCCCTCGCGGCCAAGAAGCCGCCACTGGAAATCGCACGGGAATTTCATCTGATCGCGCTCGGCCGGCCGATCGAGAACGCCACCGAAGAACTTTTGAAGAAAGAATGGTCAGCCGGGGCGCCGGTCGAGGAAGTGCTCGCCGATTTTGTGTGGGCGCTTTTGAACTCCAAGGAATTTGCCTTCAATCATTGATTCAGGAACGAGGCCTATGATTCCGATTCAGCATTCCCTGGGCGCCGGCCCCCCTTCGGGGCTATCGCGCCGCAGATTCTTATCCTCGGGCCTTTCGGTCGGGTCGATCGGCGGCTTGAGCCTGGCCTCCTTCTGGAAGTTGCAGGCGAAGTCGGCGATTGCCACCAAAGCGAACGACGCACGCGCCAAGAATGTCATACTCGTCTATCTGGGCGGCGGCATTTCCCATCATGACAGTTTCGACCCCAAGCCTTCGGCTCCCGCGGAGGTGAAAGGAAGTTACGGGACGATTCCCACGGTGATTCCAGGAATCTCGTTCACCGAAAAGATTCCGCTGCTGGCGAAGTCGCTAGGCCAGGCGACGCTCGTTCGCAGCGGTTCGCACAACAACGATCACCATGAAACGGCCACGAACTGGGTGCTTTCAGGCCGGTTCGGATCCCCATTCGGCGATTACCCGGCGATTGGGGCGGTCGTCGCTCAGGAGAAAGGGTTCACTTCCAGCCTGCCCCCTTATGTGGCGATTCCGCGTAACCCGTCCTTCACCTGGGAACTGGGCAAAAGCGCCTTCCTGGGTGGGCGATTCGAATCGTTTCGCACCGGCGACCCAAACCAAGCGAAGTATCAGGTGGAAGATGTGAGTCTGGCCGACGACTTTTCCCCCAAGCGTGCCGCGCGGCGGGCGACTCTGGCCCAAAGCATCGATCACCTGGCGCGCCAGGTGGAACAAAATGATCAGCTGGCCACTTTTGACGAATTTAGCCAGCGCGCCGCGAATTTGATTCTTTCTTCTGAAGCGAAAATTGCTTTCGCCATCGACCGCGAACCGGAGAAGTTGCGCGACCGGTATGGGAGGAACACCTTTGGGCAAAGTTGCCTGCTTGCGCGCCGGTTGGTGGAACGGGGAGTTCACTTTGCCACCGTCAACTACGGCGGCTGGGACCACCACGCCCACATTTTCAAAAGCCTCGACAACAAACTGCCCGAATTCGATCGCGGCCTGAGCGCGCTCATGCAAGACCTGGAGGAGCGCGGGCTTTTCGCGAACACCCTGCTCGCCGTTTTCGGCGAATTCGGCCGAACGCCCAAGATCAACAAGGATGCCGGGCGCGACCACTGGGGCCAGGCGGGATCGCTCTGGTTTGCCGGCGCGGGGGTCAAGAAAGGGCAAGTCCTCGGCGCCACCGACAAGATGGGGGCCTTTGCGACGCGCAGGCCGGTCACTCCTGCCGATGTCTGCTACACGATTCTCGACTCGCTGGGCATCGATCCGCGCAAACAGATCCAGTCCCCCGATGGCCGGCCGCTCGAAATCCTGGACCAGGGCAACACCATCAAGGAACTGTTCGGATGACCCGAAGGAGTTACCGCTGCGTTCTAAGCGGCCAGAAAGGCCCTCCTGCCGCGGTCCTGTTGCTTGTTGTCGTTTCTCTTGCCTGGGGGCAAAAACCGCCGCCTGCGCCCTTATTCCAGGTGCGGCTGGGCAAGCTTGTCTCCCAGACGCCCGCCGAAGCGGAAACGACGTTTCGCGGCGATGGTTTCGAAAAGGTTGCCGCGGTGCAGTTTCGGACGCAAAAGCCGGGAGCAGAGCCGCTGCCGGTGAAGATCGTGAAATTTGAAAAGAACGCCCCGCCGGCGATCCGGCCCTCAGCCCGTGGAGGCGCGGGCCAACTCCAGTTGGAAACCAAGGCGATTCCGCCGGGCGAAATCGGAGTCCTTCAGTTTCTGGAAATTCTGGATAAGGAAAAAAAGCCGCTGGGAGAAATTCCCTGGCCTTTGCTGGAAGCAGCCAGCCAGAGCGAAAAGGAACCCAATAACGGATTTCTCGAAGGCAACCCGATTCGTGACGGGCAGTGGTTTCATGGCCGCATCTCGCCCGCGAAGGATGTGGATGTTTTCGTCTGGGAGCTCCCTCAGGGCAAAAGCAGCGTCGAAATCCAGGCCGGCCGCAGCCAGAAACAGTCCCTTTTCGATCCGTTTCTGATGATTCACAACCAAAACGGGGATCTCGTCAAGGAATTGGCGCTTTCATCGAGTGAAAACCGCACGATTTTGCTCAGGTCCCCAGGAAAGTACTTCTTCAGCCTGCTCGATCTCAATGACACCGAGTCGGAATTTCACCACTACCAGTTCAAGCTCACGGCAAGATGAAGATATCTTTCAATACGCTACTACTAGAGAGCAAATGGCCTGTTTCTTGAGGTTTGTTAGGGCTCGGAGCGGGTGGCTCGCGGTCCTGTGTGCTTGACCGCACGCCAAATTCTGATATATTCCCTTTTTACGGTTTCGTTCAAGGATTCATGAAATGTCCACAACAACCATGGCCAAACCGGCTTCTGTTAAGCAGGAGTGGTGGGTCATCGACGCGACCGACCAGGTCGTTGGGCGCTTGGCGACGCAAATTTCGATGATGCTGCGCGGCAAGCACCGTCCCGAATACACTCCTCATGTCGACACCGGCGATTTCGTCGTGGTTGTGAACACCTCCAAGCTGAAGTTCACCGGCAAGAAGATGGAAGTCAAGGAATACCAGCACTTCACTGGTTATCCGGGCGGTTTGAAGCGCGTGCGGGCGAAGGATCTGATCGTTCGCAGACCCGATTACATTCTGATGGAAGCGGTCCGGCGCATGGTCCCCCGCACCCGCCTTGGCCGCCAGCAGATGACCAAGCTCAAATTGTTCGCGGGCGCCAACCATGATCACCAGGCGCAGAAGCCCCGCACCTTCACACCCCAAGCTTGATTCAGGAGTTTTCGACCGTGGTTGAAACCGGCAGCAAGAAGAAGTTTTACCTGGGCACCGGCCGTCGGAAATCTTCCGTCGCCCGCATCCGGATCATCGAAGGCACCGGCAAGATCACGGTCAACGACCGCGACTTCACCGCTTACTTCACCGAAGAAAAAGATCGCCAGTTCGTCGAAGGCGCCCTGGAAGTCACCGACCTGCGTGGCCGCATCGACGTCATCGCGCGCGTTCACGGCGGCGGCAGCACCGGCCAAGCCGGCGCCATTGGTCAGGGCCTGGCCCGCGCCATCAAGAGGATGTTCGGCCTGACCACTCCCGCACCGGCAGCTCCTGGCGCCGAGCAACCGGTCACCGAAGATCCGACGAACGCCATGTCGCGCCGCCTGCGCGAATCGGGATTCCTCACCCGCGACGGCCGCATGAAAGAACGCAAGAAGTACGGCCGCAAGGGCGCCCGCAAGTCGTTCCAGTTCTCGAAGCGCTAGTTTTTTCGCTTATTCGCTTATTCTCTATATGCGAATCGAATCAAAAAAGCGGAGCCAAATGGCTCCGCTTTTTTTTTGGTGCGCCAGGCATGTTGTGTATCCAGGAGGTGTAAGTTCTCCGCGGGCCTAAATGACAGGAACCGCAAGGCCTAGCAAGGGTGCCCACCGCGAGGTGGGATCTGAAGGAAGCGAAAGCCGCAACTCGGATTCGACGTACAGGAACCGGATATAAGGCCGTCGTGTTGGGGTAAACCGGCCATGGACGGGACAGCCCAAAAGTCATTCGGACAACACGAAGGTACATCCGGCGAACGCCGAGGGAAGGATACACGAATTACCCTGGGAGATCTCTCGCTCTGTCGGCAACGACTACCGTGGTGGAGACATCGGGGGAAGGAACGGGAGAAGTCAGCAGAGGCCATAGTAGCCAAGGTTGGTGGCTGCCAAGCCATCGATGAGGCGAAGGGCCGAATTTCTTAGGTCAAGGACAAGTATTGGGACATTCGATGGGGACAGAGCAGCAGCAAGGCGGGTTGCCTAAGCCAACGCCCGAGGAGGGGTGGAAGGTGGACTCGTGCCACGACGCAACTGGCAACGGCGGAACCGAAGCTGGAGCGGACGAGGAGTTGCAAGCCCGATCGGCATGCGAACCAGGACGAGCCTTGATGGAACGCATGATGGAGGAGATATGTGAGCTAGACAATCTGGATCGAGCACTCAAACGGGTCAAGGGGAACAAGGGCAAGCCAGGTGTGGATGGCATGACCGTCTACGAATTGGAAGCCTGGTTCACCAAGCATGGCAAAGAACTGACAGATGCACTGTTGACGGGAACTTACCAACCGGCTCGGGTCCTTGGGGTGGAAATCCCCAAACCCGACGGCGGGAAACGCCTTCTAGGCATACCCACGGTAGTGGACCGGCTGGTGCAGCAGGCAGTTCTCCAAGTGTTGGATCCTCTGCTCGATCCCACCTTTTCGGACTCAAGCTACGGATTTCGGCGCAACCGCAGTGCGCATGATGCACTACTTCAAGCGTCGGAATATGTGGCCGAGGGCCGCGTCATCGTGGTGGATATTGACCTGGAGAAGTTCTTCGACCGTGTCAATCATGACATCCTGATGTCTCGGCTGGCCCGTCGCATCGGCGACAAACGCCTTCTGAAGTTGATCCGCCGATTCCTTCAATCGGGGATGATGCTTGAGGGGGTACACATCGACCGAACGGAAGGGACCCCGCAAGGTGGCCCGCTATCGCCACTTTTGGCGAACCTACTTTTGGATGAATTGGACAAGGAACTGGAGAGTCGCGGGCACAAGTTCTGCCGATATGCCGACGATTGCAACATCTATGTTCACTCGATGGCGGCGGGAGAAAGGGTGTTCGAATCGATAACCCGGTTCCTGGAGGAAAGACTCAGACTGCGAGTCAATCGGGAGAAAAGCGAGGTGGCGTTCGTAGAGGAACGCAAATTTCTCGGCCACCGACTCCTGAGAGGCGGCAGAATGGGGATTTCGCCAAAGAATCTGAAACGGGTCAAAGAACGCATCCGGGAAATCACTGGGCGGAACCGAGGAGTCGAGCTCGCCAAGGTGATCCGAGAGTTGAATACTGCCCTAATCGGCTGGGTGGCCTACTTCCGCTATGCGGCATGTAAAAGCCATTTGGGAGATTTGGACCAGTGGATACGCCGGAAACTGCGATGCTTCCGAATGCGGCAGTGTAAACGGACCAAGCCCATAGTGGACTTCCTTGTCTCGCTTGGGGTACCCAGTACCACTGCGTGGTGCACGGCCCTCTCGGGCAAGGGCTGGTGGAGATTGGCTGGAAGCCCTGGCGCAACCATGGCCATGACAAACCGGTGGTTCGGTACTCTGGGTCTCGTGACACTCACCCAAAGGCATGCGGCGTTAAACGCCTGAGGAAAACCGCCGGATACCACTGAGTACGTCCGGTGGTGTGGGAGGACGGGGGGAGCAATCCCCCCTCCTACCCGATGACACACCGGTCCTCGTCCTTCCCCTACCAAATTGAAGTCCGATGGCAGTTGAGGCGGTGGCCATGTCGATCGAAGGAGTTTGCCGGAGAGGTTTACTCGGTCGCGCCAGGACACGGATTGATACGTTTCAAAGAGCATGGATGTTGAACGCTAACGGGATCCTTTGATTGTCGGAGTGTTCGAATTTGCACCTCCGATTTCCCATTGTGCTTCAGGCCGCTCGTCTAATCTTTGACGATGGAGCGACTGCCCAGAAAAATTCCTGAGTTTTGTTTGAGCGCCTTGCGGCAATTATCATCGATTGCATAATTGCCAAGGGTAATTATTGCAGTTTCCTTTGCACCCAAAACCATGCAATGATTAATGGGCAAATTCCTGACACCACCCAGATTAATGCCTTGGGAGGCGCCATGATCTCTTTCTGCTAAAATTCTAGCATGTTTTAAGCTGATTTTTTTGATTCCATTTAACGACGTGTGCGCGCGTCTTTGAAACAGGATACCTAGGGCATCCTCGTCGATCTCGGTAACTCCATCAAGAAGCAAGTCATTATTCAACTCTAAAAAATCACGCGATTGCTTGGCCGTTAATTCAACAATCCCATTCAATTCTACATTGTAAGAGCACCTTGAAAGACTTTCGGATTGCTGTGCGCTGAGGCTCTTCAGCCCGTTGAGAATGAGGCGGCTACTTCCCAGGGGACAATCTCCGTCTGGATAAAATTCGAAAGAAAAAAACTCTTCGACTTGGCTGGCATTCAAACTGGCGCAGCCTGGTGACTTTTTCTTGGTCAGAAGATCCATTTGTATATCGGTGATGCTGGGCAATTTTGCCAAAGACAGTGTGCCGATGTATGTGGAAAAATGCCGCGCATTCTCATCGGTAATCGAAGTCAGGCCATCTAACAAAATCGGACCCAGGTGGCTTCTAAAATAAACGGACGATTCCTCCTCAATTTTCGATAAGCCGTTGAGGAAAATGGCGCCTTTTTGATTGAACAACTGGTGTGCGCAACCAGGCGAAAGCGAATCCAACCCATTTAGCTGAAGTTCGCCTTTGGTCGTGCCAAGGTAAATTGCTTGTTTGCGGGAAAGTTTCTTGAGGCCATTCAATTTGATGACCCCGGTAAAACCGGCAAACTCTTGGACCGTTTCGTCGTCCAGTGCGCTAACAAGAGGGAAATCAAGGGTATGATTGCTGGGATTGGTCACTCGATAGTGCTTCACGACTTCCCTGGGTAACGATCTGAGATTTTTGAACCTGATCGGGTTCTTGGCCCCGCTTAGCAACTGAAGCTGCCGATCCGAAAGTTCTTCAAGACCCGCTAGACTGACCGGATTCTCGGAATTGCAAAAACAGGCGAACTGCCGATCGGTCACCTTTTTCAAGCCATGCAACGATAGGGGGCACTTGAATGTCGTGAAGACCTCCGCCTGGGCGTCGGTGATGGTATCGAGCGAGTCGAATGTAAAATGCGCTTCGCTCTTTGCCAGGACAGCCAGGGCTTCATCATCGATGCGCCTAATTTTATTAAGACCAATTCCACCATGATAATTTATAAAGTATTTAGCGACATCCAAAGGAAGCGCTTCCACTCCATCGAGAATCATCGTGGCACAAGTTTCTGAACTAATAAAGAAATCCTTTAAACTTCTCATTTCATGAACGGAAATTGATCCGAGAGAAATAACTGGAGCATAAAATCCACTATCAAAACTAACTAGTTTTCTTAGCGATTTACTGTCTATTTTTTTTATTCCATTTAAACTGACAAAAACACAGCGGCATTTCGACAGCTCTTCGGCCAACGGTTCATTGAGTTGAGTAATACCATTCAGATAGAGAAAACCATGCTGTTCAAAGAAGATTTTCGCTTGCTGCACAGAAAAGGTCTTCAATCCATTCAACTTGACAGTGCAGTTCTCATTCTTGATTTCATAGAGGCGGTCGTCCGAGATCTCGGTCAAATGCGATAAATCAACCTCATCATAGGTGCTAAATAAAACTGCGCTTAAAAAACCACTTGCTTTTACTTCAAAAAATAGACCAGGGCATCCGCCTTCATGAGACAACATCGAAAGCAATAAAGGCGCGAGGAACTTGGCGACAACTCCGACAAACGGGAAAGCCATGGTATGGCTCCTTTTGAAGGTTCAAGGATCTTGTCCCATTCACTCAATTCTCGGTGGCACTCGCTCGACAGCGGGGTGGACGCCGCTTACTGTCACGATGATCGCCTCGACCATCCTTTTTGCGCCAATATGTTTTGGTATTTCCAAACCATTCTACCATCGTTTTTGCTTTGCGTCAGGCTCGCATCTCGAACATCGCTATTTTAGATACCTTTAACGGGTCGATTCCAAAAAAACGCCAAGCCAGGCCGAAGCATCTTGAACCAGCCGTTCCAAGCGTGCGCTCAGTTCGGGGCTCAGGCTCGTTTTGCTCGAGCTGACCTCCGCGCGGCCAAGCATCCCGGCCCAGTTCGAAATCCGCATCCAGACGCCGGAACATTCAAGCAATCTCACCAGTTCCGCATCAAGGGCTAGCCCTCCGCTCGCAGCCCTTCCTGCAAACTCATAACTTTCGATCGCTGCCGCGAGTTCGGCATGCCTTGACCACACCACGCTTCCCAACAGCCGAGCCAGATCCAGTTCTCTCGGATCTCCTTCTTGCGACGCGTCTAGAAAATCGATGAGTCCGCCAATCTCCTCCTTTTCCCACAACCAATTGCCTGGATGCGGATCGCCATGAGTTGCCTGCAACCAGACCGGCCGCTTCCACGAGCGCAAACGCCCGAAACAATCCTCTCCCAATGCCATCCAGGCCCGCGGATTCACACGCGAAAAAAACAGCCCCAGCGGCCCCGTGAGGCGTTGGGCCTGGCGAAAGTCGATGGGCTGCAAAAGTCCCAAAAGCCGGGCCTGCACACCCGAGGACTGATTCAATTCTGCCAAGCGGCCAGGCCGAACCGGCAAGGCCGGACTGGCAAGCACCCGGTGGAACCGACCTAACCATTGGGCCGCTCTTTGCCGCTGCGCGTGACTCCACTCAGGCAGCACGCTCCCCGGCAGCCAGGAAAGGCATTCCCATTCCCAGCCATCCACAGAAACGAGCCCCCGCGGCAAAGAGACCGGCAATTGATGCGCTTCGTGAAGAATGCGAAGCACGGCGTGGGTGGCCTTGCGGCGCGCGATCTCGCGCCCAGGCAAACGCAATCGTTTGATCGCCCAAGATTGGCCACCGCAATCGACCTTCCAGGTCAAAGCGGAGGAGAACCCAATGAAAGGGCCTGCAAGCTTACTAGGTGTGATAAGTCCCAGTCGTTCGCAGAGCCCCGCCGGAAAAGCCGGCTGCCCTGAGAACGGCGCGGACACGACTTAGAAGCCGTTCGAGTCAGCCGGCAGCCCGGCCGCGCTAACATGCAGCGGCTTGGGCAATACCGGCTGATTCTTGAGGGGATAGGTTACCAGGCCGGGCAGAACACCCACGGCAAAGGTCACGATCGCGCAAGCAAACGCCGCCACAAGCGCCGCCGCCGGACGATTCGATGGAGTATGGTCCTTCGACTTGCGCAGATAAAGCGCGCCCATCATCCGCAGGTAGTACCAGCTGGCAATGGCCGCATTGAGAAGCAGAAGGACCGCCAAGCCCACATAAAGGCGCAGTTCGCTGGTGGGATGCCCTTGCGTGAAAGCGTCTTCCACCCCGCGCATCAGCGAGGTCTGCACCAGCGCCAGTTTGCCAATGAACCCGGCCGTCAAAGGCAAACCAATCAAGCTCATCAAGAAGACCACGAGCAGGCCAGCCGCCAGCGGATGGCTCTTCCCCAAGCCGCTCAAATGCTCTACCTTCTCAAGCGGCTTGCCGCGCCGTTCCAGGTAGACGAATACAGAAAACGCACCCAGGGTCATGGCCACATAAGCCCAGAGGTACACGGTGAACGCCGCCAGCGAACCGGTCGTGCCCACTTCCTTACCCACGGACAGCGCCACAAGCAAATAACCCGCATGGGCGATACCCGAAAAGGCAAAGAGGCGGCGCAGGTTCGTTTGCCATAGCGCCAGCAAATTGCCCAACGTCATCGTGATCGCGGCCATGATCCAGAACAAATAACTGGCCTGGCTTTCAAAAGGAAGAAAGACGCCGCCGTTGGTCTGGTAGGTCATACCCGTCAAACGCGCCAAGGCAACGAACGCCCCAATCTTGGGCAAGGTGGAAATCACCGCCGCGCCAAAGTGGGTCGTGCCCTGATAGACATCGGGAGCGTAAAAGTGAAACGGCACCGCGGTGACCTTGAAACCCAGGCCCGCGACCACCATGACCAGGCCCACAAGCCGAGCCAGGGGCGCCTTGTGCGGTTCCGGATCGAGGCTGCTTTCGGCCAGGCAATTGAGGATTTCGGGAATCTTCAAAGTCCCCGTCACGCCATAGAGGTAGCTGAAACCGAACAACATCAGGGCCGAAGCAAAGATGCTCAAAAGGAAATACTTGATGGTCGATTCCCGGCCGGCCCGATCACCGCGCGCCAGGAACAGCGTCAAGTAGTTGGGGATGCTGATCAGCTCCAGCGCCAGGAACAGCGTGGCCAGATCGTTCGCTCCGGCGCACAGCGAGGCGCCTGCGGTGGCAAACAAGATCAAGGCGCTACGCTCCGCCACGCTTTCCGAATCGGATTCCTCCCAGCCGGCCAGGATCAACCCGGCGCCGCAGAGCAGACTGAGCATGCGAATCGATTGCGCCAGGCCGTCGTAAACGAGCGGGCCGGCCAGCGGATTGCCATCAACGGCGAAGCGGTGAATGGGTCGTAAACCCATCGCGAAAGCGATCACGATGGCGAAAAAGGAAACCCAGCCCCACAAGGGCCGCTCTTGACGGATGGTTCCGCCCAGCAACACCAGCGAGCCCACCACCAAGAGGAAGCACTCGGGCATCGCCGAAAGTAGAGAAGCCAGAAAATCGTTAGCCGTAAGCGTGTCCATTACCGGTGTGCTTCCCCGTGATTGGTTTGGGAGGGGGCCGAGTGGGCGGAGGTGGCGGGGCCATGAGTCTGGGCCACAGGACCGACCGGAGCGGTTCCGGTGATACGTGCGCGAGCCTCCTCAAGCGTGTGGGCCAGTCTCTTGGAATCAGGCTCGATTTGCCCCAAAAAGAGCCGTGGGAAAAGCCCCAAAACAAAGCAGAGTACGACCAGTGGGTAAAGCGTGAACCTTTCGACGCGGTTCAAATCGCCCACCTGCCTGCCGGCAATCGCGGCCGGAGTTTTCTCTTCGCCGAAGAAGACCCGCATCATGAAGGTCAGCGCGTACCAGGCGCCAAAGATCAGGCCAAACGAGGCGAGCACTGCCAACTGCCTGCCTTCGGCTCCCTGGGCGTACATCCCCATAAGCGAAAGGATCTCGCCCACGAACCCATTCAGCCCGGGCAACCCGACCGAGGACAAAATCAAAATCATCGCGACGGCGCCCATCGCCGGATACTTCTTCGCGAAGCCGCCAAAGATCGGCATCTCGTCGTGGGGGTAGCGCTCAAGCAGCGCCGCCACGATCAAGAAAAGCCCCCCGGTCGTGATTCCGTGATTGAGCATCTGGAACACGCCGCCGGTAATGCCGGTCTGATTGAGGCAGACCAGCCCCAGCAAGCAAAATCCTAGATGACTGATCGAGCTGTAAGCGAACATCAAGCGCATATTCGCCGCACCCAGGGCCGACAGGGCGCCATAGAGTATGCCGATCACCGCAAGCGTTCCGAGCACCGGCGTCGCCAGGTGCACCGAGGCTTCGGGCAGAATGGGCAGCACAATGCGCACGACGCCGAAGAGCCCCAGCTTGGCAAGCACGCCGCTCAGAATCGCCGTGAGCATGGGCGGCGACTCGCGGTAGGTGATCGGTTGCCAGAAATGCAGCGGCACCACGGGGATCTTCACCGCGAAGCCGGCCATCAACATGAAAAAGAGAATCGCCTGCCAATTGAACCACTGGGCAGCCATGTCCTTCTCTTTATTCAACGCATGTTCAACCGCTTCAAAGCGCGCCCGCGCCGCAAGAATCTCCGTTTCTCCCTTGGCCCGGTTGAGCGCCTGCCGCGCTTTTTCCACTTCCGTGATCGCCAGTTCAATGGGCTGGCCTCGCCTCGAGGCTTCGGCCGCCAGGCGAGGAATCGAGAAATCCGTCCCCTTCTCAATGCCGCCAAGCGCCAGGCTGGCGCCAACCATGCCGCCCAGCGTGAACAAGCTGCCGGTGATGCCATAGAGGAACATCTTGGTCGCCGCTTCGATGCGGTGTTGCCCGCCCCAGCCGCCGATCATGAAGAAGAGCGGAATGAGCGTCAGTTCAAAGAAGAGATAAAAGACCACCAGGTCATACGACAGAAACGCGCCGAAGGTCAGGCCTTGCAGCACCAACAACCAGAAAAGAAATCCCCAGTCGTTGGCCGGCGATTCGGGCCGCACGATCCAGAGGGCTGCCGGAAACAACAACCCCGTAAGGAAGATCATGCCGAGGTTGAAGCCATCGACCCCCACATGAAAATTGATGCCGCGCACCAGATCGCCGGAGCCACCGGTGCCCAGCAAGAGAATACGCGTTTGGCCCCGCGGTTCGGCGCCGCCCACGTCGCCTGAAGAGAGGGACAGATCCCACCAGACGATGAACAGGCTGAGCAAAAGCGTCAGCACCATCGATCCGCTGGCGATCGAGCGAGCATTCGCCTTCGAGCTTTTGCCAAAGAGCAAGATCCCAATTGCCGACACAAAGGGGATCAAGATCAGGGCTAGAATGGATTCCTTCATGAATGGTTTCTCGCCGCTCCCTTAGCGGTACAGCCGGTCGCCAAAGGCGAGGAATACAAGGAAAATGGTCAGGCCCAGGGCCATGGCCAGGGCGTAAAACTGAATCAGTCCGTTTTGAACCGGGCGCACCCGATCTCCAAGCCAAGCGGGCAAACGCGCAACGCTATCGACCAGCCGGTCCCAAAGTTCGCGGTCAAGCACATGGATCAACCACGACAAGATCTGGAAGGGCCTGACCAGCACGATCGTGAATAGCTCGTCGAGATAAAACCGGTTGAGCGAAAGCTTGTAGAACGGCCCCGAAGCCTTGCGCATCAATCCATCGAGCGCCGGTTTGGCGATGTATACGACATAGGCCAGCGCAATGCCCGCGACCGCCAACACCTGCGAGGTGATGGCAATCCATGACTTGGAAGCGATCTCGGTCTCGATATGCGCGAAGCCATGGGTTTTGGCCAGGTAATGCTCAAGCAGATGCGAGTAGCCGAAATACCAGCCGATGCCCAACGCCAGGGGCGTCAGCACGAGAAGCTGGCTCACCATGCTCGTGGGCGATTCATGCGCATGCCCATCTGCCTCTTCGGGGATCACCTCTTCGCCCCAGAAGACCCGAAAATAGGCCCGGAAGGTGTAGAAGGCTGTCAAACCGCTGGTGATCAGGGCCAGCCAGGTCATCACCTTGAAAGCGTCGGGATGGCCTTCGGTCCGGTGGGCGGCCAAATCGAGCGATTTGAGAATCTCTTCCTTGCTCCAGAACCCAGAGAAGGGGAACAAACCCGCCAACGCCACCGCGCCCGCGAGGAATCCGATATGGGTCCAGGGAAGGACATGACGCAAACCGCCGAGCTTGCGGATATCGATCACATGATGCATCGCATGCATGATGCTCCCCGCCGAGAGGAACAACAACGCCTTGAAAAAGGCGTGGGTAAACAGGTGAAACATGCCGGCCGTCATCGCCACGGTCACCAGTTCTGATTGACTGGCCGCGCCGTCGGCCGACCCCAGCCCCATGAACATGTAGCCCAATTGGCTGATGGTCGAATATGCGAGAATGCGCTTCAGGTCGTTTTGCGTGAGTGCAATCAGAGCCGCAAGCAGCGCGGTGATGCACCCGATCGCGGCGATGAACGCGAGCAAGCTGGAACTACGCGAGAAGACCGGCAAAAACCGGGCGACCAGGTAGACACCCGCAGTGACCATCGTCGCCGCATGGATCAGGGCGCTGACGGGAGTCGGGCCTTCCATGGCATCGGGAAGCCAGACATGCAGCGGAAACTGAGCCGACTTGCCCATCGCCCCAATGAAAAGGAGCATGCCGGCAAAGTAGATGTAGTCCTCGGGTAGCTGCCGTGCCTTTTCGAGCACGGTGTGCAGATCGAGCTGGAAATCGCAACCGGCCCAAAGCAAAAAGATGCCCAAAAGCAGGCCGACATCGCCAATGCGGGTCACCAAAAAGGCCTTGCGCGCGGCCTTGGCAGCCGAGGGCTTGGCGAACCAGAAGCCGACCAACAAATAACTGCAAACGCCAACCCCTTCCCAACCCGCGTAAAGCAGAATCAGGTTATCGGCCAGCAACAGCAGATTCATCGAAGCGACGAAGAGCGAAAAGACGCCGAAATAGCGCGCATAGCCCGGATCGCCATGCATGTAGCCCGCAGAGAACATGGCAATGACCAGACCCAGGAAGCAGACCATGGGGGTCATCATTCCCGAGATCGGATCGAAGCGGAAATCCCAGCCGGCGACGACGGGATGAGTGCCGCCCGTGGCAAACCAGATTCCCGCATGGTGCGAAAAGCTGGCTTCATGCCCAAGCTGCGACAGAGAGTACGAACCGGACAGCGCAATGAACAGCGATGCGGCGCTGGCCAGAATGAGCGGCCAGTGGCTCGCTTCCTTGAGCAGTTTGGGCCCAAAGAGGAAAATCACCAGCCCGGCAAGCGCGGGAAGAAGGGGGATCAAGCCTATCAGATAAGGTTCAAACATGGCTCAGCTCCTCCTCCTGCGCGGGTTCGGTGCCGGCCACCGAAAGCTTCGGTGCCGTTTCCGGCGGCAGGGCCGCAGGGAGAGGTTCTTCGTCAACAATGGGATCCATATCGTCTTCACGCAAATTCTGCCAAATGCTGATATCAAGCGAGTTGTTCACCTTGTAGAGCACAAGGATCAGCGCCAGCGCCAAGGCCGCTTCGCAAGCGGCGACCGCCAACAGGAACAGGAAGAACCCCTGCCCTTCGAGGTTGCCCCGGTGGCGGGCAAAGGCGACGAAATTGATCGCGACCCCCTGAATCATCAACTCGGCGTTGAGGAACATCAGGATCATGTTGCGCCGGGTCAAAAACCCGATCATCCCAATGACGAAGAGGAGCGCACCGATCACCAGGTAATGGCTTAATCCAGGAGGACTCATGACGACACCTCCGCAATGGACCGCTTCTGCGCGATGAGGATCGCCCCCGCCGTCGCTACCAAAAGCAGCACGCCGGCAAGTTCCACCGGAAACAAAAGAGATGTGTAAAGCGTTTGCCCAAGAAACGTCGCGTTGTCGCGCGGCGCGGTCGGCCGGCCATACTGATCGCGGCGCAAAACCGATTCATCCTTGGCGCGCTGCGCGGCGACCGGAGCCACCAGCGCCTGGCTTGGCGAAAGGAATTTCACCGCCATGTCATGGTCGCGCTCCAGGAGCAAAATCAAACTGGCCGAAAGCGCCAGACCCGTCATGCAAGCAAGCGCCGGTTCGCGGCAGCGATTGTCGGCATCGGAAAGCCCTTCCTGCTGGGCGAGCATAAGCACGAACAAGAAGGTCACGACGATCGCGCCGGCGTAAACGATGATGTTGGCCGCCATCAAGAACGGCGCGGCGAGCAACAGCATCAATCCGCTGACGCAGATGGCCACCATGGCAAAACAGATGGCCGCGCGCCCCGAATTGGTCAGGGTCGCCATGAGCACCGCGCCAACGATCGCCAGAAGCGAAAAGAACCAGAAGAGTGCCGTCTCCACAAGCAAGGAACTGGGAGCCAGGCCAAGGTAGCAAAGCCAGGCAAGCGAGCCGATGGCGCACAGGCTTCCGCCCACCGAGGCTTTCCCCTTGGGGCTGGGCAACAACAGATAGATTCCCAGTGCCCCAAGCGCGAGGGCAAACAGGAACTCCCAGTGGAAATGATGGGATTGGGTTCCGGCCGCGAAGTGTAACATCATGTCCCCGAGACCACTGTTTTTTGCCACATATCCTTGACCTTTTTTCTAGGGCGATGGCATTCACTGCCAACCCTGACCCGGTTAACTTCGAGCGCTGCCGCGCGATTCGCCAACCCCACTTGGGCCGACTTGATTTTTAACTTTGGGCGCTGCTGGTATTGGCCAAGCCGACTTTTGCCGGTTCGCTGGCTGGTCCGAGTTTCCCCGCGTGCGTTCGCACCGGGTCGGTCCCCTTGCGCACCGTTTCGTCGAACACGCTGAGCAGTTTCTCCTTGTTGAACATCATCTGCTCGCGGCTCAAACCGGTCAGGTCGAACACCGTCGTCAGTTCGATCGCATCGACCGGGCAGGCCTGCTCGCACATGCCGCAATAAATGCAGCGCAGCTCATCAATGACGAAGATCTCGGGATACTTTTCGCGATCCTTCCAGGGGGAAGGCGCGGCGACAATGTCGATGCAATGCGCCGGGCAAGCGGTCGAGCACATGTAGCAGGCGACGCACTTGACGCGGCCTTCCTCATCGCGATTGAGCCGGTGCAATCCTCGGTAGTGAGGCGGCAGCTTGGGCTTTTCCTCGGGGTATTGCTGGGTGATTTTTTCCCCCAGGCCGGTGGCCGTCGCCGCGAAATGCTTGAGCGTCGTGGCAATGCCGCCCAGGATCGCCGGCAGATAAAGCTGGTCAAGCAGACCCAGCTTCGGCGGCTCCACCCAGGTCACTGTTTTCTCATCGATCGCCATGATTTCCTCTACTTGCTTGATCTTGGACGGTTCAGGCCGGTCCCTGCCTAGTGGCTTGAAACCGCCGACTTTGCCGAGCTTGCCAACGCCCCAGATGTCAACGATTGCGGCCGGCTATCCACCGAGCGGATTCCCGTATGGAAGCGGCTAGGCGGCTTCGGACGGAAGAAACTCAGGGCCGCCACAAACACGATCGAAAAGAGCGACCAGGCCGGCAACAGCCAAAGGTGATAGGGACCAAGCGGCTTGAAGTACAGGATCACCACGGAGCCCAGCGTATTCAGAATGCCGAGGATCATCATCCCCTTCCAGGCCAGGCTCATGAGCTGATCGAAGCGGAAACGCAGTAGGGTCCAGCGAATCAGAATGAAGAAGCAAATAATCGCCATCATCTTGCCGCCGAACACAATCAAACGAACGAGCCACATCACCGGAGCTTCGGGCCAGTCTTGGGTCACCAGGAAAGGCAGATGCCAGCCACCCAGGAAGAGCGCGACGAGCAAGAAGCTCGTGGTCACCATGTGGGCGTATTCGGCGATCATGAAGCAAATGAACTTCATCGAGCTGTATTCGGTGTGGTAGCCGCCCACGAGTTCCTGCTCGCATTCGGGAAGGTCGAAAGGCAGGCGGTTACACTCGGCGAAGATCGCGGTGAAGAACAGCAAGAACCCCAGCGGCTGAATCACGACAAACCAGCCGTGCACCGCCTGGTACTCGACGATTGCTTGCAGGTTCAGTGAGCCGGCCATGTAAAGGACAATCAGAATCGACATCCCCATTGGGATCTCGTAGCTGATGAGCTGGGCGCTGGAACGAAGCGATCCGAGCAACGCGTACTTGCTGTTGGACGACCAGCCACCGAGCACGACACCATAAACCGCCAAACTGCTTACCGCGAAGACGAACAAAACTCCCAGATCGACATGGGGGGCGATGCCGAAGCGAATCTCCGCCTTGCCAAGCTTGAAGGGGGAATCAAACGAGGGATTCTTGGCCGCGGCCGTGGCGACTTTTTCGCTGCGCAAGGGATCGGCGCGCAGAATCTGCGCCAGTTCCTTTTCGGTACGCGGGTAGACCCGGTGGCCGTAGTCGGGGTTTTCCTTGCCTGAATTCAGATCGGCACGGTAATCGACCAGCGGGGGCACTACCGAAGTCGAACCGACCGGCACCACGGCAAACGCGATCAGCGCGGTGGAAAAGGCGATCACAGGAGCCAGGTAGAAGAACACCTTGTCGACAAAGGGCGGCGCCAATTCCTCCTTGAGTAGGAATTTCACCCCGTCGGCGAGCGGTTGCCCCAGCCCTACCAGCCCCTTCAAGAAGAACAAAAACGGCTGATTGAAGTCGAAGCCGACGCGATTCGGTCCCACCCGGTCTTGCACAAAGGCCGAGCCCTTGCGTTCCAGGTAGGAGCCGTAACCCACAATGGTCATCACGCCGCCGAAGATGACGGCGATGGTGATGAGAACAACGATTAATTGCGCGGGACTCATGGGTCAGGCCACCGGAATTCTTTTCGAGAGTTTGCTCGGTTCGGGTCCGGTTTCACCTGGCAGGACCCCTTGCTCGCCCAGAAGGCCGGTGCTCAGTGCGGCAAGCGCTGGCACCGCCTTGGCAATTTCGCGGCGAAGCTGCGGAGCGCGCATCAAGCCGGTGCGCCCCAACAGATCGAGGTAAACCTGGCCATCGGTGCGCGATTCGCCCGGAGGCGCCGAGATCCAGTGGATCTCCTGGGCCAGCCCCGCATGGTTGAGGTAGGTCCCTTCTTTTTCCGCCCAGCTTGCCGAAGGAAACACGACCTGCGCCTTTTCGGACAGCGGGCTCGTGAAGAACTCCTGCACCGCGAGGAACGACAAGGTCGAGAGTTTTTCGATCGCCGCCGCGGGGAACCAGTGTCCCTTGCCATGGGGCAGGTAACCGCCCGCAAGGAACGCGGCCTTGACCTGCTTCTTGTCGAGCGCCTCGAGGAAGGCGTCAAACCCGACGACCGATCCGTGGAAGTGCTCGAGGATCGCCGCAACTCCCAAACGGTTGGGCGCTTTTTCCGCCCGGATCGTAAACTTGGTCTTGGCCTGAGGGTTCCCCTTGCTGTCCTTGGGGTAACGATCGTCTTCGCCAACGACCGGCACCGGTCCCATCACCAGGCGCGCTTCGCGGCCAAAGCCCTTGATGTAGCTTGCAAGCAAATAAGCTTCTTCCACCGTCATGAACGGCGAGAGCACGCCCCAGACGCCGGTGATATTGCGCAGCGAGTTTTCGTTGAAACCCAACTGCACCGCCTGCACCGCTTCGCGGTGAGTCGACTTGGACCAGCCATAGCCGCTGGTACGCAGCAAAGGTTCGCGCAACCGCTCCGCCGAATTGGCGTAGTGGTAGCCCAGCCGCCCCTCATCGCACATGAAGTAGCCTTGCGCCTTGGGATTGGTGCGCGGCCTGAGGCGGTAGACGACCCCCTTATTGCCATCCAGGTGGATCGAGCAACCCGTCGAGCATCCAGGACAAACGCTGTCGACCGTCTTGAGGTTCCAAACCCGCTGGGTGTAAAGGAAGTCGCGGCTGGCCAGGGCGCCCACCGGACAAAGGTCGACGACATTGGTCGCCAGCTTGTTGTTGATCGGGTCGCCAGGGAACACATCGATCTCGGCGTGGTCGCCACGGTGCGTGATGTGCAGTTCGGCGGTGCCGGCAATTTCACGGGTGAAGCGCACGCAGCGGCTGCACATGATGCAGCGGTCGGTGAACAGATCGATGTTGTCGCCAATGGCCGGCTTGTTGGGCGGCGTTTTCTTCTCGTCCTGCATCCGGCTTTCGGCCTTGCCGAAGGCAAACGAATAGTCCTGCAGGCTGCACTCGCCGGCCTTATCGCATACCGGGCAATCGAGCGGATGATTGAGGAGCAGGCTTTCCAGCGTGCGTTCCTGCGCGTCTTTTGCCTTGGCCGAACGAGTGACGATCACCGTACCGTCTTTGACGGGAGTCTGACAGCCAGGGACGACCTTGGGCTGCATCGCGATCGTACCGTCGGGCTTCTTTTCACCGACTTCGACCAGGCACATGCGGCAAGAGGCCACCACGCTCAAGGCGGGGTGATAGCAGTAATGCGGAATCAGCACGCCCGCTTTTTCCGCCGCCTGCACGCAGTTGAGTTTCGCGTCGCCGATGTCCACCGGCTCGTCATTCACATAGACCGTTGCCATTGTCTCGTTCCCGGTCCCTTATTAATGAGCCGCGGCCATAGGAAGCGCCTTGGCCTTCGAGGCCTGGCCGCTTCGCAGGTATTGTTCAAATTCGGCGCGGTATTTCCGAATGGCGGTTTTCACCGGCCAGCCGGCCCCGTCGGCCAATCCGCAAATGGTCGTACCCGGCATGATGCCGATCTTGTCGGCCACTTCTTCGAGGACGGCCAAGTCTTCCTTGCGTCCCCGACCTGCCTTGAGCCGGTCCATGATCTTGAACATCCAGCCGGTCCCCTCGCGGCAGGGGGTGCACTGACCGCATGACTCGTGCTGGAAAAAGCGGCAAAGATTGTGCAGCACGTCGACGATGCTCGTGTCTTCGTCGAATACCGTCACCGCCCCCGTACCAAGCCCCAGGCAACCGACCCGGCCAGGACCATTGAAGTCCATCGGCGTGTCGAATTCCTTTTCCGTCATCAAGCCCATGCTGTTGCCGCCGGGGATGCACCCCTTGGCTTTTTTGCCTTTCCAGACGCCGCCGGCATGCTTGTCGACCAGCTCGCGCACCGTCACGCCCAAAGGGAGTTCGACGAGGCCTGGCTTGTTGACATGGCCGCTGATGCAATAAAGTTTGGGACCGTAAGACCCCATGTCGCGCGGATTTTTCGGGTCGGGCGGCACGCCAATCGACTTGAACCAGTCAATGCCGTTTTTCATGATGTGAACGACATTGGCCAAGGTTTCGGGGTTGTTGACAATCGTCGGCTTGCGGAAGGCCCCTTCGATCGCCGGAAACGGCGGCTTGATGCGCGGCCAGGCGCGCTTGCCTTCGAGGCTCTCAATGAGCCCGGTTTCTTCGCCGCAAATGTAGGCGCCCGCGCCCCGGTGAACGAAGACATCAAGGCTGTAACTGGAACCCAGAATGTTCTTGCCGAGAAGTCCCGCGGCATAGGCTTCGTTGATCGCCTTTTGCATGTTGCGCATGCCGGTGCCGTATTCGTACCGGATGTAGAAATAGGCCGTCGTCGCCTTGAAGGCGTAACAGGCCAGAATGATCCCCTCGAGCACCTGGTGGGGATCTTGCTCGACGAGTACGCGGTTATTGAAGGTGCAAGGTTCCGACTCATCAACATTGACGCACAGGTAGATCGGTCCGGGATGGCCCTTGGGCAAAAAGGTCCATTTCAAACCGGTGGGGAAACCGGCGCCGCCGCGGCCGCGCAGCCCCGAATTCTTCACCTGGTCGGTGACCTGTTCGCCGGTCATCTCCTTGAGCACGCGGGCCAGGGTCGTGTAACCCCCGTCGCGGCGATAGCCTTCAAGCGATAGGCTGTCGCGCTTACCGACTCTGGCCAGAAGTACCGGCTCGTAACCCATGGTCTCCAAACTCCCTACCGACTGATTCGACTTATTCTGTGTGCCCGGCCCGTCGCCTGACAGGTCCTATTAGCGAGCTCTCAACTCTTTGATGAGAGCATCGACCTTTTCCGGCTTATCGAGCGAATGCCGGTGGGTGTCATCCACCATGACTGCCGGAGCCCCTTCACAGGCCCCAATGCACTCGGCAAATTCAAGCGTGATCTTGCCGTCGGCCGTCGTCTGCGTCGGCGCAACTCCGAGTTTGTCGCAGAACTCGGCAAGAAGGTCGTCGCCACCGCGAAGCTGGCAAGCGAGGCTGCGGCAAACCCACAGGCGCGTCTTGCCCAGCGGGTTTTCGTCAGTGCGGAAAAACCCGTAGAAGCTCATCGTGTCGTGCACTTCGGCAGGCGACAGATCGAGGATGCCGGCAATCTCGCGGATCGCCCACAAGGGAACGCGCCGAAGCTCGTCTTGCACGAGGTGCAAGGCCGGCAGCGTGACCGCTTGCTTGTTCGGGTAACGCGGCAGCAACGCGACAATTTGCTCGCGCAACTTGGCGGGGAGCGGCCCGCTGCTACAAGCCGGCTTGCCGTTTTCGGCCGGATGGGAATGCGTGTTGGCCGGGTTCATCGGTCAAGCTCCGCTGCGATGATGTTGAGGCTGCCCAGGATCGGTGCCACCTCGCTGATGGTGTGCCCCTGCGCCAGGTGGTTAAACAGGGCGAAGTGGATGTAGGAAGGCGGCCGGGTGCGCGCGCGGTAAGCGGTGCCGGTGCCGTCGGAGACAATGTAAAAACCGAGTTCGCCGTTGGGCGATTCGGTCGCGGCATAGACCTCGTCGACCGGCGGTTTCCACTGGCGATTGGTCATGAACAGCTCGAAGTGATGAATCAGTCCTTCGATGCTGCGGTAGACCGATAGTTGATTGGGCAGCACCATCCGCTCGTCGATGCTTGCATTGACGGGACCTGAAGGCAGATTCTCGATCGCCTGCGCGATGATCTTGCAGCTTTCGAGCATCTCTTCCATGCGGACGAGATAACGCGCCAGGCAATCCCCTTCCTTGGCGCAGACCACCTTGAAGTCGAGGTCTTTGTAAGCCAAGTAGGGAAGATCCTTACGCAAGTCGCGCACGACCCCGCTGGCGCGCGCCACGGGGCCGGTGACCGAACGGTTGATCGCTTCTTCCCGGCTCAGGATGCCGATTTCCTTGGTGCGATCGAGGAAGATCCGGTTGCGATTGAGCAAGCGCACGACATCGGCATGAGCCGCGGGGAAATGCTTGACGAACTCACGGATCTTGCGGATCCACTCTTCGTCGACATCTTTTTGCAGCCCGCCCACGCGCGTGTAGCTGGGGTGGAACCGCTGGCCCGAGGCCCATTCGTTGATTTCGTTGATCTTTTCGCGCTGATTGAAGGCGTAAAGAAACGCCGTGAAGGCGCCCAGGTCGATCGCCACCGCGCCAATGCAGAGCAAGTGATCGTGAATGCGCATCAATTCGGCGAAAATCGTGCGGATGTAGGTGCATCGGGGCGTCAACTTGATGTCCATCAACGATTCGACGGCATGGTGCCAGGCGATTTCGTTGGCGATCGGCGAGATGTAGTTCATCCGGTCGACGATCGTCACGTATTGATTGAAGTCGAGGTGTTCGCCCAGCTTTTCAAAGCCGCTGTGCAAGAACCCGATATCGGGAATCGAATTGAGGATCACTTCGCCGTCGAGGTTCAGAACGAGGCGCAGGGTCGTGTGCGTGGCGGGATGCTGCGGCCCGAAATTGAGCGTCCACAGGTAGTCCTTTTCCTGGACTCCCTGCGGTGGGGCGATCACGTCCGCCAGTTTGAGTACCATCGCGACTTTTCTCCTACCCTTCCGCTCGGGTCAAGACGGGGAAGTTGTGCCGTTCCCCTTTACCGCGCATCGGGTAATCGCGGCGCAAAGGGTAGCCGACGAATTCGTCAGGCAACAGAATGCGGCGCAGATCGGGATGACCGTGGAATTCGATGCCGTACATGTCGAAGACTTCGCGTTCCATCCAGTTGGCGCCTTCCCAAAGGTCGACCACCGAATCGATCGCGGGAGCCGGATCGTTGGCCACCGTCTTGACGACGATGCGCACGCCGGTGTCCATGTTCAAAAGGACATACCAGACGCCATAGCGATCGGAGGCATCGGGATACTGGAGATAATCCGCCCCCGAAAGTTCGACAAGCATGCCGAACCCCTGCCGTTCCTTGAGATGGCCCAGAACCTTGTGCACCTGTTCGGGGTGAATGTGCAAGCGGTAATTGTCACGAAAGGCGCTGGTTTTGTCGACCGCGCCAGGAAATGCCGCGCCCACTTCAGCGAAGATCGCCGCTATCGCGGAGGGAAGTTCCGAGCTCATGGGCTAGTTGCCTCCCCGGTTGTTCAAGCGGGTGGAGGTGGCGAAGTTGCCCGGCGCGACCACCTGATATTCCGGAAGGATCTCAAGGCCCAGGGGCCGCGGGCCTTCGGGCCGAATGCGGCGGTCGAATTCCGAGGCCATGACCGTGCCGGTGGTCTGGATTTTGTCTTGCAAGTCGATGATCGCCTGCAGGAGTTGTTCCGGCCGTGGCGGACAACCGGGAACATAGATATCGACGGGCAGAAACCGGTCGATTCCCTGCACCACGGAATAAGTATCGAAGACGCCACCCGAGGAAGCACAGGCCCCCATCGAGATGCACCATTTGGGTTCGGGCATTTGCAGCCAGATCCGCTGCAGCACCGGAACCATCTTCATCACAACGCGGCCGGCAACGATCATCAAATCGCACTGGCGCGGCGAGAAGCGGAAGGCTTCGGCGCCGAAGCGGGCAATGTCGTGCTTGGACGCTCCGGTCGCCATAAGTTCGATGCCGCAGCAGGCGGTGGCGAAAGGCATGGGCCAGAGGCTGTTCTTGCGGCACCAGCTGGCAATTTCATTAAGCTTGGTGACGAAGATATTGTCGCCAAGCAGGTCTTCTAACGCCACCGAAACACCCCCTTGCGATAGGCATAGATATAAGCCACCACAAGACTTGCAAAGAATGAGATAATCTCGCCAAAGACGATCGGCGAGAAGGATGCGCTCAAGGAAGGATGCTCACCGCCCGCGCTAACGGCCCACGGATAAAGGAACAAAAGCTCGATGTCAAATACCAGGAAAAGGATCGCGATCAGGTAAAACTTCACGTCAAATTTCTGACGGGCATCGCCAATCGGATCCATTCCCGACTCGTAGGGCACATCCTTGATTTTGGTTGCGCGTCGCGGGTTGAAGACCTGCGAAATGGCGATGATGGCAGCCGCAACCCCAAGGACGACGCCAACATACAGAAAGATGGGGTAGTAGTCGGCTAGCTGAAAGTCGAACTCGTTCATGTTCCACCGTGAGTCCTTTCGGTGATCATCTTAGAACCGAGGGAGGGCTCGTCCAATCGGGGAACCAAGCAATCACGCGGCTTCTCCTAAGGAATGAGGTTAGCACGCCACAAGGTCATTCCACGGGATGACATTCTTGTAAAAATCCGCGAAATGCTGGACAAATCCCACACTTTTCCTGGCGGGACGGAGAGGGAACACCCTGGAATCGGGAATCTCCTTATGAGATGACTTGACGAGATCCTCGAAAACAGGTTACATCTTTTCTATTTTTTTAATTGCAGTATAATATAACTGCCTATTACATACTGAATATATCCGCCATAATTGACCAATGAATAATTGGTCTTTCTCAGTTCAAGAGTAAGGAAATAAAAAACAAAAAAACCGCGAACCGTAACCTCCATCCAAGGTTCCGGCCCGCGGCTTGATTTTTTGCTGTTCGCGAACTTAAAAGAGAACGCTCGCAGCCGATTCACAATGGCCCCAAATGGCCCGATTAGCCTTTACGCTGGGGCTTGCGAGGGCCGCGAGAGCCCCCCTTGCCAGGCAGGCGGCTTTCGACGAAAGGACGGCGTCCTTCGCCAAAGCTTGCTTCGTCGATGAATTCCACACGGGTACGGCGGCCAAAGTCGAATTCTTCGAGACCGGGCTCACGGCGCGCAGGCTCGACACTCGAGTCAAATCGGGCCGGGCCAAAGCTTTCGCCCTGGGGACGGCGGGATCGATTTCTTTCCTGAGGAGCGCCTTGCGAAGGCGACCTTGGGGGGCGAGGTGTTTTGCCGGCGGGAGTTCCTTCACCGACGGCACCCGCTTCAAGCGGCGTATGGTTGCCGCGCGATCCGCCAAATTGCGGTTGCGCATCGGCCGGCCTACGAGGAGCCGGCTTGCGGCCGAATTTCTCAGGTCCACGGCCAAATCGACCGGCACCCTGGCGTTCGCCAAAGCGAGCGCCTTCCGGGCGCGGGCCATTACGATCTCCGTTGCGATCTGAGCTTTGAGCGCCTCCACGATGAGGAGGCACGCGGCGGGGCCGTTCTTCGACGCGTTCTTCCCAGGAAGAATCCATGCCGGAGTTGGCAATCAGCTCCTTGATTCCGAGGTCGGCAACCGGAATGCGCATGCGGTTGAGCCGCTCAATGGCGCCAAGCAGGCGGCGCTCGTCGGGACTGCAAAACGACAAGGCGGTTCCCTTGGCGCCGGCGCGGCCGGTGCGGCCGATGCGGTGGACGTAGGTTTCCGGTTCCATCGGCAGGTCGTGGTTGATCACATGGGTGATGCCATCGACATCGATGCCGCGAGCGGCGATGTCGGTCGCCACGAGCACGCGGATGCGGTTGCCCTTGAAATCGGCCAAAATGCGCTGGCGGATGTTTTGGCGCTTGTCGCCATGGATGGCATCGGCCGAGAAACCGGCCTTGTTGAGCGTCTTGGCAACCCGGTCGGCGCCGTGCTTCGTTTTGGTGAAAACAATGGCGCGATCGAGGTCGGTCGACTTGAGGTAGCCCGCCAAAACCTGGGCCTTCATCGCCTTGGGGATGTGAACGACCGATTGCTCGATCAGTTCGGTGGTCGTTTGCACGGGGGCGATTTCGACCCGGACGGGATCCTTGAGCAGGGCACGGGCCAGGTTTTCGATTGGACCGGGCATCGTCGCCGAAAAGAGCAAGGTTTGGCGGTCTTGCGGCAGTTGCGCGAAGATCTTGTTCAGATCGGGAGCAAAGCCCATATCGAACATGCGGTCGGCTTCGTCGAGCACAAGCGCCTGAATATTGCTGAGGTCGACATGCCCCTGCCCCATGAGATCGACCAGGCGACCGGGGGTGGCGATCATGATGTCGACGCCATTGCGTAGCGCACGAACTTGCAGCGTTTGGTTGACGCCGCCATAAACGGTGATCACCCGCAGGGGGGTGTGCTTGCCATAAGCCAGGAAACTATCGCAAATCTGGCATGCCAGTTCGCGGGTGGGGGCAATGACGAGCACGCGGACGCGCCGGCCATGACCCTTGGGGGGATTTCCGGCCAGGGTCAAACGATGGAGAATCGGCAGGGCGAAGGCGGCGGTCTTTCCCGTGCCCGTCTGGGCGCAACCAAGCACGTCCCGGCCAAGCATGGCGGGAGGAATGGACTGGGCCTGGATCGGGCTGGGGGTCTCGTAACCCGCGGCCAAAACGGAACGTAGAATCGGCTCGGCAATGCCGAGATCGGCAAAACTCATGGACTGGTCCTTGGGGGACTATCCCAGGACCATATGCGACGAACGCTCACTGCGCCCAGAAACAAACGATAGGACCTGGCTGGAATGCCCGGAATCTTTGTCCGGGGATTCAGAAACAGAATCGTACCATAAAAGGGGCTGGGAACCAAATGAATCCCGCAAGATCGCGAGAAATCCACGGCAGAAGTGTGTTCCGTCCCCCTACAAATCCAGGGATTCCGCGTCCGAATCCCTTTTTTGACTCCATTCGAATTTTCCGCAGGAATTGGGTTCCTTTCGGCAAATATGGCACCTGTCAGGCAACGAGAAAGTGCCGCGTCGAGGAATGTTGGGGCATTTCCCGGCTGCCGGGAAAAAAACACCGCAAGAAGACTTCGCGAAATCTTCTCGCGGCGTAAAGCCAGCCCCCGCGTCCACCCTTTTTTACCGGTTCGAAGAATCATCAAAGATCGGCTTCAAGGCCTTCTTGATGGCTTCCTTGTTTTGAGCTGTGGCGATCTCGACCGCGTTGTCCGCCACTTTCCGGGCGATGATCTTGTCTCCGGCGGAAAACGCCACGCGGGCTAAAGTCACTTGCCCATGCAGATCCTTGTCGCCCAGGATGGCCACCGCTTTATTGGCAGCGACCAATGCCAATTTGGCCAGGCCCCTGTCGTTCTTGGCATTGGGGCCGACCAACGTCGATGCAACTGCGATCAACAGGGCGGGGTCATCATACTTTACGGCACCATCGATCAATTGGGCGCAATAGGATTTTGCATCGTCTTTTTTTCCGGCTTTCAGCATCATATTTATTTTTGGACGTATTAAATAGGGAATTTTATTCAACTCGGGATATTTTGCTTCGAATTCCTTAAGTATATTTAAGCCAGATTCGACATCAGGTTTTCTGGTGGCTTCGTGTGCCAGATTAAAATCTTTTAGAACGACTGCTAGTTTTTTGGTGTCTTCCTTACCATCCCATTTTCCGGCAACGACCTTGGGGAGGACGATATCAAGAAACATGGGATGACCGATGTAGGCGATTTTCCCCTCCTTATCGACGACAAAGGTGCAGGGGATGCCGCCTTGACCGGCCGCCTTCATCCAGTTGTCGTAGGTGGCCCGGTCGTCGGCGAACGCAAACGTGTAATGGAAGTTGCGGCCGTTCTTGGCAACAAATTCCTCGACGATGGCCTGGGTGTTGTCGTCATCCTTGGCGGTAAAGCCAATGACCGTGACCGACTGATCCGCATACTCTTTTTGCAATGCCGACAAGTGCGGCATCATCACAATGCATGGTCCACACCAGGTGGCCCAAAACTCCACGACATAAACTTTGCCTTTTTCAAACGCGGTGACTTCCTTTCCCTTCACCCATTTGCTGGCGTTGAGCGCCGGAGGCTTATCTCCGACTTTCAGCTTCACCTCTATCTCTTGAACGGTTCCGGCTGGCCCCTGCTTTTCGAGTTGATTCTGGCCTTCTTGGGCCTGCACCGCCCATCCGAGCCCCAGACAAAGCATTCCCAGGAAAAAGTGACGCATGATGCACTCCGATCACATCCAGGATGAAAACCGATCGGTAAGTCTTTGGAAATTCCTAGAGGGTCGACAACCCACTCCCCAGATCATGGCAGAATTCCGCTGGCACCCATGAGATCGACGGTCCTTCTTCCAAGCGCCGAGGAAAACGATTCCTTCGACATTTCAAAAGGTCGATCGCGGGCGAATCGTAAGTTCTTTTGCGCCCCTTCCCTGCCCAGAAAACCCATCAAGCCGCCACCCATTCCAAAGAACGCGTGACGGCTTGAAAACAACGGATCGCATCGCTTTCGCCGATCGGTCCTGATTACTGAGTGGAAGAATCTTCCAGGATCGCTTTGAGGACTTTCTTCACTTGTTCCTTGGTCCGATCGTCAGAAGCGACTTTAACGGCGTTTTGGGCAGCTTTCTTAGCCATTGCCTTCTCCCCCGCTGCAAATGCCACGCGAGCAAGCGTCACTTGGCCACTCAGGTCCTTGTCTCCTACGATTTCCCCCATTTTTAGGACAGCGGCTAAACCGACCTTGGCCAGTTCGGGATCTTTTTTAGCAGCGGGCCCAGTGAGCGCTGCAGCGACCTGGCCTAGCATTGCGGCATCGTCGTTCTTGGCCGCATTTTCAATGACCTTGTCGGCGAACGCCTTCGCGTCCGTTTTCTGTTCCGTCTTGAGCATCATGTTGATCTTGGGGCTGACGAAGTAGGGAATCTTGCTCAATTCAGGATGCTTCGATTCAAAATCAGCAATGACTTTCAGGCCAGCAGCCGCATCGGGCTTGGAAGTTGCCTGGAAAACCGCGCCAACCTCTTTTTCAATTTCTTTGATCGCCTCGCCGTCGGTCTTGCTGTCCCATTTGCCCGCAACCACTTTGGGTAGAACGACATCAAGGTACATGGGATGACCGATGTAGGCAATTTTCCCTTCCTTATCAACAACGAAGGTACAAGGAATTCCACCTTGACCGGCGGCGGTCATCCAACCTTCGTAGGTGTCGCGGTCGTCGGCATAAGCAAAGGTGTATTGGAGTTTTAACCCCCTCTTACTTACGAAATCCTCGACTTTCGCCTGATCATTGCCGTTATCGTCCTTGGCAGTGAAGCCAACGATCGTAACCCCCCTATCAGCATATTCTCTCTGCAGATTAGAAAGATGAGGCATCATCACGATGCATGGTCCGCACCAGGTAGCCCAGAATTCCACGACATACACTTTGCCTTTTTCGAATGACTTGATTTCGGTTCCTTGCAGCCACTTCGTCACCTTGAGTGTGGGGGGCGGATCGCCCACCTTCAAGGTGGCCTCTACTTTCTTCGTGACCGGCCTGACCGCCTTCTTTTCCGTTTTCTTCTGATCGGTCTTTTTCTGTTCATCTTGAGCCTGGACGGCCATGCCAAGTCCGAGGCAGAGCATCCCCATAAAGAAGCGACGCATGATTTCACTCCGAGAACGTTCGAGGCAGGAAAGTGGAGAGGAGGGTCTTTGTTTATTCCTAGGGAGCCTGGGATCCATTACACAGAAAAGGCGAAATTGCGCGGAAAGTCATGACAACCGCAGAGGTCATAGGATTGGATCAAAATCCCTTGCCCCCAAGGAAGAAATCCTTCGAGGCGGTTCCGCTCTGCTTTTTCTCTAAACGAAGCAAGGAAACAAGCGGCCAGCCGTGGAAATTGCTTGGGCTCGGTTGCAATCCACGTCAAGTTCTTACCGCATTGGTTCGTCGGTGGTGCCTGCGAGAATATAGTTCAGGGCTTTTTTCCAGCTTGCCCGGGACCGTTCGGGAGCAAGTTCTATTACTTTTTCTGCATGCTTTTTCGCAAGTTCTTTTTCACCGGCCCTAAAGCCGACGTGGGCCAGGGTGATTTGCCCGCCAAGGTCTTGATCTCCAACGATTGCGAACATTTTATTGGCGGCCTTCAGAGCCACGTCGGCCAGTTCCTTATCATTCTTTGCAGTTGGGCCAACCAATGCATGGGCCACACCCTCCAACATCGCAGAGTCTTCGCGTCGCGCAGCTTCTTCGATCACTCTTTCAGCAAAAATTTTCACTTCGTTTTTTTTGTCGGCCTCTAGCATCATGTTGATCTTGGGATAGACAAAGGCAAGATTTTTGCTCAATGCTGGATAATTTGTCTCGAAATCGGCAATTACTTTTAGCCCTTTTTCTGCATCCTCATTTTTGGCAGAATAATTTAGTTGGTCAATTTTTTCGAGTACCAAACTGGTTTCTTTTTCGATAGCCTGAATGGTTTCGCCGTCGGTCTTTGTGTTCCACGTACCTGCGGCCACCTTCGGGAGGATGAACCCCAGGAACATCGGGTGTCCGATGTAGTCGATCGTTCCCTCCTTACCGATGACAAAGGCACAGGGAATTCCTCTTTTTCCAGCGGCCTTCACCCATCTCTCGTAGGTGGCAGGATTATCGGCAAAGGCGAAGGTATACTGAAACTTGGCGTCCCGCCTGGCGACGAATTCTTCAACATGGGACTGGGTGTTTTCGACATCCTTGGTCGACAAACCAACGATGATGACCCCCTTGTCCGCATATTCCTTCTGCAATTCGGACAGATGAGGCGTCATGGCAACGCAATCGCGGCACCATGTAGCCCAGAATTCCACGACATAGACTTTGCCTTTTTCAAACGATTTGATCTCGGTCCCCTTAACCCACTTCGTCGCCTTCAGGACGGGAGGTTCGTTTCCAACTTTTAGTGTCACCTCGGGCTTACGCCTTACCGCGGCCGCAGGTCCTTTCTTTTCGTTCTTTGGTAGGATTCCAGGTCTTCTAATTTCGTCCTGAGCCAGAACAGGTGAGCCAAGCATCAGGCAGATCATTCCCAAATAGAAATGACGCATTTTCATTCTCCGATGAAGATTCATGGCATGAAAACCTGAGGTGACAGTCTCTGGTTATTCTTAGCAAGCATCGGACCCACCACAGGAAAAACGGAAAAATTCATCGGTTCCATGGCCTCTAGTTCCCAAAAAAAATAGCCCGCGAGGAGTACTTATCCCTCACGGACCGGCGCTGTTTTCTCGAACAGTGATTGATTCCCTGCACGGGAATCAATCACTGTTATTCTCTTGGACGTCGCGATCAGTTCCCCCCGTCCAGCGGCTTCAACTTGATGTTCTTGTACCAGCAATCGGAGCCATGGTCCTGCAGGCCGATGTGCCCCTTGCGAGGGTGGTCTTTGAAGGCGACATCGAACTTGTGCGTCGTGCCATCGGGACGGACATTCTTTTTGTCCCATTCGTCGACATCGATGGCGTTCACCTTCTCGCCATTGAGGGTGATCTCGATGCGGCTGCCTTTGCTCAGCACCTTGATCGTGTTCCACTCACCCACCGGCCTCATGGCATTGATGCGCGGTTTGACGAGGTCGTAAAAGGCGCCGGTGTCATGAAAGCCGGCGGTCTTGGTGTCGTCGATCGCGATTTCGATGCCGTTGAAACCGACGTCCTTCATCGGACGCGGAGTCAAAGGAAAAGTCCGCACAAATATCCCGCTGTTGCACTTGGGGCTGATTTTGAAGTCGACCGACAACTCATAATCGCCCAACGGCTTTTCATAGGTGAGCATGTAATCGCACGGATGCGGATTGAGCGTGCCGTCAACCACATGCTTCTGCGACAAGGCCTTCCCCTTGGGCGACATCCAGCCCTTGGTGGTTTTGCCATCGAACAGCAGGGTCCAGCCCGCTTCTTTCTCGGCGTCGGTCAATTCATTGTCGCCGGCCTGGGCGACGCCGCAGAACACGCAACTGGCAATGGCGAGGCATAGAAATGATTGGCGCATTACAGGGACCATCCTTTGCGGTATTCGGTTTGAATGAAGGTGGAAAGTTCGGGTTTGTTTTTGACTTTCAAGTTCTCGGAATCCCATTCCAGACGATTGCCCGGAGCACGCAGCGACAGCACGCCCAGGAGCATCGTCTCGGTCATGGGACCGGAGTAATTGAACGAGGCGGCGGGCCGTTTGCCCCCCTTGCACGCCAGCACCCATTCCTCGTAATGGCCTGGCGAGCGCTCCATCGTCTTCGGCACCTTTTTCGCCTCTTCGTGGAGTTCGCCGGGAATAAGTTGGGGCATGCCGCCATGGGATGAGTGATACATCTTCCCCTTGGTGCCGATGTAGAGCACACCGTTGTCGGGAAGCTTTTGTCCCTTCATTTCAGCCGGAGCTGGAGGCATGAGGCCGCCATCGTACCAGGTCATCTTGACTGCGGGCATTTTGCCGCGGGCCGCGAAATCGAAGTAGATGAGGCTGGCAATGGGGTAAGAATCGAAGTTGGGAACCTCTTTTTCGCCAGGCTTGGTCGGTTTGATGACACTTCCATCGAGCGTCGTGCGCGATTCGACGAACGTCGGAGCTCCGAGTTCCAGCGCCCAGATCGGATGATCGATGATGTGGCAACCCATATCGCCAAGCGCACCCGTGCCAAAATCCCACCAACCACGCCAGCTATGAGGAGCGTAAGCCGGGTGATAAGGACGATCGGCACGAGGCCCCAGCCACAAGTTCCAATCGAGGGTCTTGGGGGTGGGAGGCGTGTCGGTGGGCCTCATGATCCCCTGCTTCCATAGCTTGCCCGCGCGGTCAGACCAGGCATGGACTTCCGCCACGTCGCCAATGACCCCGGCGCGGATCCATTCGTTGGTCAGGCGCGCCCCTTCGGTGGCATGGCCCTGGTTGCCCATGGAAGTCATCACGCCTGATGCAATCGCCGCCTTGGTCAGTTCGCGACATTCATGAAGCGTCTGCGTCAACGGCTTTTGGCAGTAGACATGCTTGCCCGCGCGGATGGCCGCCATCGACGCCACCGCATGAATATGGTCGGGAGTGCCGACCGTAACCGCGTCGACATGGTTCGCTTCCTTGTCGATCATGACGCGGAAATCTTTGTATTTGCGCGCCCTCGGGTGCGCATTGAAGGTCCCGGCAGCGCGCACATCGTCGACATCGCAAAGAGCGATCATTTCGCCGCCCAACCGGGTCACCTGGCCGATGTCGCCGCCGCCCATGCCGCCGCAGCCGATCCCCGCGACGCGGATCTTCTCACTGGGAGGCAGCATGCCCGACCGGGCGACACAATGCCTGGGAGCGATCGTGACCGCAACGGTTCCGGCAGCCATGGCTGCCATGAACTCTCGGCGAGAACGGTCCTGAGACCGTTCCCTCTTTTGCGCGCCCTTCGACTTCATCTGCGCCATCACCGACCTCCTTTGGGAGAAAAAGAAGAGAAACAGAGAAACAGAAGCGGGGAATCAGGTGGGAATTTAAGCGAGCAGCCAGGCGGCGGGGTTTTCGAAAGCGCTGATCAAGTCCTTGAAAAAGCGCGCGGCGGGGGCGCCATCCAGAACGCGGTGATCGAAGGTCAAGCTCAACGGCAGTACCGAGCGGGCGACGAACTGACCGTTTTCGAGGACCGCGGGTTCAGAGCAGATTGAGCCCAGGCCGAGGATGGCCGTTTCGGGGGGATTGATCACCGGCGTGAATCCCTCGATGCCAAAGGATCCCAGGTTGCTCAAGGTGAACACGCCATCTTGCATCGAGGAAACGGGAAGAGTTCCCTTGCGTGCTTGCTCCACCAACTTCGCCGATTCCTTGGCGATGTCGAGAATCGAACGCGACACGACCTGACGCAAGACGGGAACGAGCAAACCATCGTCGGTATCGACGGCGAGGCCGATATGGATCGATTCGGCACCGGGGACTTCGAGGTGGTTTTCTTTCCATCGGGCGCCGATCAACGGGTTGCGTGCGAGGATCAGCCCGGTCAGCTTTGCCAGAAAATCGGTGTAGGAGGGCACCGTCCCTTTGGCCGCCTTGAACTGATTGCGCAGGGCGATCAAATTGGTCGCGTCCATCCGCGCAAAAAGGGTTACGGGTACCGTTGTCTGCCGGCTGTGCGTTAATCGCTCCGCGATAACCTTTCGCCGCGGAGAGTGAGGAATTCGCTGCCAGGTTCCGCCTGCTGCCGCTGCTTCTTTTGCTGGCGCCTTTTTCGCCGCGGGCGAGGCTTGGAAATGGTTCACGTCCCGCTCGCGAATGCGGCCGCCCTTCCCCGTCCCCGAGATTTGCTGCCAATCGATTCCGAGTTTCGCGGCGAGCCGGCGTGCGCGCGGGGTTGCTTTCTTCTTTGTAGCGCCGGGTTCGATTGCGGAGTCTGCAGATCGCTTAAACCCCTGACCTGCAGCGGACGCCGGCGATTGTGAGGCACCACGCACATCCTCGCACAAAATGCGTCCGCCCTTGCCGGTTCCCTTGACGTGAGCCAGATCAACGCCCGCCTCGCGGGCCAGTTGGCGCACACTGGGAGCGGCCGGACCGGAAGGTGTTTCGGCCACGGCACCCGGTTTGGAACTCTGTTCCGACGTCACCCGGGTGGAGTTTCCCGCGCGGGGTGGTGCCTCCCCTTGAGCCAGAAGATGGCCCACCACGGCTCCTACCGCCACGGTCTGCCCCTCGGCTGGTTGGTCGGGGGTGAAGGATAAAAAACCCGAATCGATGGCTTCGATTTCCTGGGTGGCCTTCTCTCCTTCGAGTTTGAAGAGCGGGTCGCCCGCCTTCACCATCTCGCCCGCGGCCTTGCACCAGCCGGCGAAGACTCCTTCTTCCATCGACCAGCCGAGGCGGGGAATGACGATTTCGCTGGCCATGGTCACTCCTCCATCAACGCGCGGATGGCCGCGGCAATTTGAGGCGCGGCCGGCACGACCGCCGCCTCCAGCACCGGACTGTAAGGCGTGGGGGCAAAGGCACCATTAAGCCGCTTGATGGGGGCATCGAGTTCGTCGAACCCCTCATCGGCGATCCTCGCGGCAATCTCTGCCGAAAACCCGCACGAGGCGGGGGCCTCGTCGACGATCAAAAGTCGGCCGGTCTTGGCCACCGAGTTCAAAATGGTTTGCGTGTCGAGCGGCACCACCGTACGCGGGTCGATCAATTCCACCGAGATATTTTGCGCCGCCAGTTCCTCGCACACCGAGCTCACCAGATGCACCATGCGCGCCAGCGCCACCACGGTGACATCGGTTCCCGTCCGCACGATCGCCGCCTTGCCGAAGGGAATTTCATAATCCCCTACCGGCACGGGAGACTTCGTCTGCAAGATTTCGCGATGTTCCAAAAAGATCACGGGATTGTCGCCGCGAAGTGCCGTTTTCAAAAGGCCCTTGGCATCGCGTGCGGAGGAAGGAACGACCACCTGCAGCCCGGGCACCTGGGCGTACATGCCATAGTAACTGCCCGAATGATGCGTCGCGGCCGAGTGGCCGATGCCGATGCAACCGCGCAGAAGCACGGGCATTTTCAGCCGGCCGCTCGACATGTACTGGATCTTGGCGATCTGGTTGACAATTTCGCCCACCGAATCAAGCACGAAATCGGCGAACATGAAATCGATCACCGGCCGGCTTCCCGTCATCGCCGCGCCGCACGCCAGGCCGACAAACCCGCGCTCGCAGATGGGTGTATCGCACAAGCGCTCGGGACCATGTAGGTCGTAAAGACCGGCCGTGGTGCGGAAGTTGCCGCCCCGTTTACCGATCCCTTCGCCCATGACAAAGATGTTTTTTTGCTTCTCCATTTCCTCGGACAGCGCTTCGAGCGTGGCCTGCGTCATCGTGATGGAACGATCGTCCGGCCTGCTTGCCGGTTCCACCGCTTCCTTGCCTTGGGGAGCATAGACATGATGGGTGGCCGACGCTGCTTCGGGCGCGGGGCTTTTCTCCGCGAAATCGCGGCCGGCAGCCACTATGCGGGCCACCTCGTCTTCGACCTCTTTCAGGGTCGCCTCGGTAATCGCGAATTCGCCGAGCAGGCGCGATTTGAATCCGGCAATCGGGCAACGGGTTTTCCATTCCTCGACCTCTTCGCGGGTGCGATAGGTGAAGTCGCCCATCCCCTCGGCATGAGCCCGGGTGCGATAGGTCTTGCATTCAATGAGCGTCGGGCCTTCCCCCCTCTTGGCGCGCGCGACCGCTTCCTGGCTCGCCTGATAAACGGCGAGCACATCGTTGCCGTTCACCTCGACTCCCGCGATGCCATACATCGCGCCGCGACGGCCGACATCGGGTGTGCCGCTGGCGTAGGCAAAGGGCACTTCGGTCGCGAACTGGTTGTTTTCGCAAATGAACAAAACCGGCAACTTCCAGATGGCGGCCATGTTCAGGCCTTCGTGGAAGGCGCCGTTATTGACGGCTCCATCGCCAAAGAAAGCGGCCGATACGCGGCCATCCTTGGCCAACTTGGAACTGTATCCGCCGCCGCAGGCCTGGAGGATGCAAGGCCCCACGATGCCGCTCGTGCCCATCATGCCGATTTCGGGCGAGAAAATGTGCATGCTGCCGCCGCGGCCGCGCGAACAGCCGGTGTCGCGGCCAAACAGTTCGGCCATCAATTCGCTTGGCGGCATGCCCTTGGCGAGAGCATGACCGTGGCCGCGGTGGGTGCTGAAAACCGGGTCGCGATTGGTCAGGTGCGCGCAAACGCCCGTGGCAATCGCTTCCTGCCCGACATAGGTGTGGCAAGCGCCATGGATGAGGCCGCGCTGATGGCAACGGGCCAATTCCTCCTCCGTCTGGCGAATGATCAACATGGTCCGGTAAAGACCGAGTAACACCGATCGTTCCATCATCCCACCATTTCCTGCCAAGTGAACCGATTCCATAACAGAATTTCTACGGAGTTTACAGAGGTCTTTAGACGCCTATCGTGCCGCCGGCGTTCATGGCGAGGTTGCCGCCATCCATCGGTATGAGGGCGCCCGTGATCCAGGACGAGGCATCGGAGGCGAGCAACACCACGAGGCCCTGAATGTCCTCGGAGCGGCCCAGCCTTCCCGCGGGAATTCCCGAAAGCCATTTCTTTTCGATGGCCGGATCGGCGGCGATGCGCTTTTCGAGACTGGGATTCATGACCTGCGCGGGCAAAATCGCATTGACCCGAACCCCCTTGCCCGCCCATTCGGTGCTCAGTTCGCGGGTCATCTGCACGACCGCTCCCATGGCCATGCTGTAGGCGATATGGCCGCGGCCAAGCGCGGTCGTGCTGGCAAGCGAACCGATATTCAAAATGCTGCCCCGGCCGGCCGCCACCATGCGCCGGCCGGCTTCCTGGCACATCGCGAACCGGCCGAACACCAGGTTTTGAAAGACATTGCGCAGTTGTTCCTGGGTCAGTTCCTCGGGTTTGACGAGCAGCCCTTCCCCTGCGATGTTCGCGACGAAATCGATCCGGCCAAATTCGGAGTCGATCTTCAAAAACAGGTTCGTCGCCGTTTCCGGCTTGGAAATGTCGGCAACGGCCGTCACCACCTTGACGCCATGGGTTCGGGCCTCTTCGGCGGTTTTCTCAAGACCGGCGGCGTTCAAGTCGGCGAGTAGCAATCCCGCCCCTTGCCCGGCCAGCGCCAGCGCCGAGGCCCGGCCCAGGCCGCTGGCGGCTCCGCTGAGGAGGGCCACCTTGCCCGACAGATCAAATAGTTTCTTGCCATGATTCGTTGCGCTCTGACTGCTCATGAATGACTTCCATCTCCCGTTCGTATTCTGTGAGGGCGCTCGATGAAGAGGCCCGTAAGTATGGCCATGGGGACACCGAAAACCATGATCAGGCACATCGCCATCGGCCCGAACTGGCCAAGAAGCGTGGCGGAGAAAATGCCGCCGATATTCGCCACGGAGTTGATGAGCGCGATTCCGCCCGCGGCAGCATTGCCACCCAAAAACATGGGGGGGATCGTCCAGAAGATCGGCAGGATCGTCATCATGCCCGCCTGCGCCAAACAAAGGCAAACCAATGCTACCGTCGGGCTGGTTGCCTGGGCTGCTCCCAACCAACCCACCGAGGCTAAGAGTGCCGCCCCCGCGAGCCAGGCACTGCGTTTTTTCGTTCGGTCCGAAAGCCGGCCCAAAACCACCATGGCGATGAGTGCCGATAAATGAGGCAGCGCGCTCAAAATGCCGATCAAAAATAGCCCGCGCGAGGAGCCGACTTTTTTCGTCGGCGTTTCGGGGACCGCCGTAGCAGCATCGTCCTTGTCCAAAACATCGCTCGACGGTACGACCTTGGTAAGGTCGATGCTTCTGATCGATTGGGTGGAGTTGGTGGCGATCGTGCTCGTCGCCGGGTCGAAGCGCTCGCGGACCAGAGTGGGTAGATAGGCCCCCATACCGTTGGTTCCCAGCGCCACCGTCGCGTAAAGAAAGATCAACAGGAGGATCCGGCCATCGAGCATGGCGCTCAGATGAACCGAGCCGCCGGTTTGGGTGCGATGATCCGCCTCGTTTTCCAGTTCCTGCTCCAGCCAGTCTTTTTCCTCGTCGCCTAGCCAATGCGCATCCCTTGGTTTGTCTTGGAGCACATAAGGGACCAGGCATCCCAGAAGAATCGTCGGAATACCTTCGAGCAGAAAAAGCCACTGCCAACCCTTAAGTCCGCCGACATCATGAAAATATTCAAGGATGGCGCCGGAGATGGGGTTTCCAAAAATGCTCGCCATCGTGTTGCCGATCATGAACCAAGACATGGCCTGCGCACGAAACCTTTGGGGAAACCAGCAGGTCAGGTACAAGACAATGCCAGGGAAAAAGCCGGCTTCCGCAATGCCAAGTAGAATTCGCACCAGGTAGAAGGATGCGGGACCACTGACCCACATGGTCGCCGTGGAAACCAGCCCCCAGCTCACCATGATGCGCGCGATCCAGAGCCTGGCGCCGACTCTGCGTAGGATCAAATTGCTTGGTACTTCGAATACTAGATAACCCACATAGAAGAGCCCGAAGCCCCAATCGATCACCTTTTGGGTAAGCCCCAACGAGGTCTCTTCCTGCATCGTGGTGCGGGCAAACCCGATATTGATCCGGTCGAGAATGTTGAACAGATAAAGCAAGCAAAGGAACGGAATGATCCGCCAGGCCAACTTGGACATGGTGCGTTGACCGATCGCTTTTTGGCGCTCGGAGTCGTTTGCCAGCAATGATTCGGCGGCTGTCACCGGAGTTGGCCTTGTGGAGAGAGGAGAGCTAAGGTGGTTTCGGCGGGATCTTGGATCAGTTCCTTTGTGCCACGGGCTGGTGGTCTTTGGCGGAAGCGGTCCTGACCGATTGAGCGATCCGCATCAATCCGCACAGGGTCTCTTCGGTGGGTGGGTTTTCGCGCTGAGGCAGCTTGGGGAAAACCCCTTGCAACAGGGTTTTGAGCTTGGGGAAGTTATGCGTCAGGCCGCCCGAAAGCACAATCGATTTCCAGGCTTCGGGCCCATCCAGGCGGCCGGCGCACTGGCCAAATCCCTTCGCCATGCTGATAAGCGCGGCATGAAAGAGCGAGCCGATCGAAAGGTTTTCCAGGGTGATGCCGGTGATCGCACCCGAATCTCCCAGAGGTCCCGGGAAGAATGAAAGGTCGACTTCCATCCCCGCAGGACCGGCAGGAATGTGCGCGCCTTCGGCCTGAGTTTGCCGGATATAGGGCCAGGGATCGAATTCGGGCTGGCCTGTGCCGCGCGAACACTCGCACAAGAGGTCGACAAGGGCGTTGAGCGCCCGGCCTGCGGGGATATGCGTGATCGTGTCGAGGTTCCAACCGTCGAAATAGGCGCGAGTTTGATAATTTCCCGGTTGAAAACCGGACCGGAGCCGGCTGACCTGGGCACCGGTCGAGGCGTTGATGGAAAGATCACCCGGTTGCACGCCCGCTCCATAAAGCGCACATTGCTGGTCTCCAAAGGAGGGGTAGACCGGGATTTTCCTGCCTTGAAACTCCCATTCCCCTACCGGTACGCGCGTGTCGGCGAGTTGCGGCCAGTGCAAGTGGTCCCAGCCCAGGCGCGCAAAGACCTCCTTGTGCCAGGTTTGATTGCGCACATTGAGCAGGCCGATCGCCGCGGTGGGATGCACCTGGGCGGCGGATCCCGTCAAATGCGACAAAACAAAATCGCCAAGGGAGAGGGGAACGCCACCCTTGGGAAGGGTATCCAGACAAGAAAGAAGTACCGTGGCCGAGCCCGCTTTGCATTCGCCGCCCAATTCACTGAGCGCCTGCTCTCCCAATCGGGCGCGGAACGCATCAAACGGAGTTGGACCCGATGCGCCTGCCACCAGGCTTCGCTGATCGCGCCAGGATAAGTAGCGCGTCAGCGGTTTCCCTTCACGGGTCGCGAGGATCAATCCGCCCATTTGCGAACAGACGAAAACCCCGGCGCAATCGGGTGCGAATTCGGCGAGTCGCTGCAAGACCCTCCTGCTGGAGTCAACGACCGCAACGGGATCAATTTCAAACCAGGAAGGGGGAAGCCCCTTCACCGGTGAAGGAAACGGTTCGGACTGAACATGGGAAACGGCCAACGATTCAAGATCGAGGACCGCCCCCTTGATGGATGATGAACCCAGGTCCAGACCGAGACAGCGCATCAGGTGAGCTTTTCCTCAATGACCGGATTGGTCAGCGTGCCGATTCCTTGAATCTCGATGCTCACCGAGTCTCCCGCCTTGAGGTAGACCGGGGGAGTGCGCGCGAAACCGACGCCGTGGGGAGTTCCCGTCAGGATGACCGTGCCGGGACGCAAGCGGGTGCTCGAGGAAAGGAATTCGATGAGCGTGGGCACATCGAAGATCATGTCGTTGGTGTTCCAATCTTGCATGGTCTGACCATTCAAGATGGTCTTGATCGTCAGGGCATTGGGATTGGGAATCTCGTCGGCCGTCACCAGCCAGGGACCCAGCGGGCAGAAGGTGGCGAAAGTTTTGCCGCGGCACCATTGACCGCCGCCGCCGTTGCGCTGCCAGTCGCGGGCGCTGACATCGTTGGCGCAGGTGTAACCGAGCACATAGCTCAGTGCGTCCTGCCGGCGAACGTTGTAGGCCTCCTTGCCGATCACGACTGCCAGTTCGCATTCGTAGTCGACCGAGTCGCTTTTCAGTTTGCGCGGCAGGACGATCGGGTCGTCCGGGTTTTGTACCGTCGCCGAGTTCTTCATGAAGAGCACGGGGTTTTCCGGAATCGCCTGGTTGCCTTCCACGGCGTGCTTGCGGTAGTTCAGGCCGATGCAGAGGATGTCGCGCGGATCGACCGGGGCAAGCAGCTTGGCGACCTGAGCGGGATCGCCCGTGTCCCTTTTGCCGCCAAAGAGGTCGCCTTCGACTCGCGTGAAATGGCCACTCGCCTGGCGTGCACCCAGATGAATCTCCCCCTTGGGATCGCGGTAACGGATCAATTTCATTGCCAGGTCACTCCAGAATGCAAAAATCCAAAAATTCAAAAAAAGCAAATAGCGAATCAGTGGTCTCAATATAGGTCATTCGCACGGCGTTACCGGGTTTGACCTTTGGATTACGCCCGGTAAGGCAAGATGGACCCGCTCTGCGCACCATTCTGGGAGCAGAGTGAGCATTTCTCTCGTTACCAGGGGTAGGGAATCGACCAATCGCTACCCAGTTGCTGCAGTTTGGCGCGAACATCCTCGGGAAGCGGCACGCCCAGCGCTTGTGCGTCCCGCTTTGCCTTCCATTCCCGTTCCCCGGGCATAATCACGCGCTCCACCCCTTGAGCCGTGGCAACCCCGTGGATCTCGTTAATCAGGGCTTGAAGTCGACTGTGAAAGGCTGCCGGGCCGCCGATGGTTTCGACATCCATCACCCAGAAGCTGGCGTTGTGCTTGGAGGCGACGGACAGGTCATCGAACATCCAGCTCCCCACTTGCCAGGTCATGGCACCACCGGGAACGAGGCTGGAAAGAATTTCCGCCCACAGCCCAAAACCGTAGCCCTTGTGTCCGGCCATGGGAGCCAGCGAAGCCTTTTGAGGGTAGAGGCTTCCATCGGTGGTGGGCCGGCCTTCCGAATCGATCAGCCAGTCGGGCGGAATTTTCTCCCCTCGTTGGCAGGCGGCGTAGACCTTGCCCCCCGCCACGGCCGCGGTTGCCATGTCGAGCAGGATCGGATCGGCGCCTGCCACCGGGATGCCATAGGCGATCGGATTGCTGCCGAGCACAGGCCCGCGTGAACCGGGAGCAGCGACGCTGGGGATATCGTTCCCCGTCACCATGCTGATCATGCCGGCCCGCGCCGCGAGGATCGAATAAAAGCCCGCCGCACCGATATGACCGGTGTTTCTCAGGGCGACAAAGGCCACACCACACTGCTTGGCTTTTTGCACCGCCAACTCGACACAGAAGGCGCCGCCAACCTGACCAAGTGCCGCATCACCATCGACAACAGCCCACGCTGGACCGGAACGCTCGACTTTCGGCTTACCCTGCGCGCGATAGCCGCCCCCTTTCAGACGATTGAGATAACCGGCCAGTAGCTTGGTGCCGTGTGTGAACACTCCCATGGAATCGGCCAGGGTCAAGGCATCGGCGACGGTGGTCGCATCGTGATCGCTGAGACCGGCCTTATTGAGCGCCGCCTTGCAAAACTGCGTTAATTCACTCAGCGGAATGCGCACGCTTTGGGACGGGCTGCTCGTTACTGCACTCATGAAATCGACCTGTGATTGACTCTTGGAAACGGCATTTGAAAAGACACAAGGATCATCATGGCCTCAATCGTCCTCGATAAGAGAATTCGCTCTCCTTGAGAAACGGTTACGGCTAGGCTTTCTTGCTCGGAATCACCCCGTTGACGATGTTGGGTAGCGGCTCTCCCTTGAGCGCCGTCGCAGCCAGTTTCGCTGCAGTTTCGCGTAGTTTTTTCACCGCTGGCGTACTGACCGAAGCGATGTGCGGCGCGAGCACCACATTTTCCAAACCGAGGATCGGGTGATTGGCGGGGATTGGCTCAGGCGAAAAGACATCGAGCGCCGCTCCGCCCAGATGACCCGACTTCAAGGCGCCGACAAGGTCGTCGGGAATGACGAGGTCGCCGCGTGCCAGATTGATCAGCAGGGCACCCGCCTTCATTTTGGCCAGCGATTGCTTGTTGATCAGACCGCGCGTCGATTCCGTCGAGGGACAATGCAAGGTGACGGCATCGCTCGCCTCGAGTAGCCCGGTGAGCGAGGCCGCCTCGGCTCCCAGAGCCTGGATCGCCGCGGGGGCCACGACCGGATCATGCACGAGAATGCGGCACTTGAACGGTTTGAGGCGGCTGGCGACTTCCCGGCCAATGCGCCCAAAGCCCACGATGCCCACGGTCATATCGCGCAGAGCCCGGAAAGAAGCCACGGGAGTGGCGAGGCCCCATTTGCCAGCGCGGACCGCGACCGCGTGAGGCACCACTTGCCGGGTGAGCGACAGCAGAAACGAAAGCGTGTGATCGGCGACCTCATCGATGCAATAATCGGGGACATTGCAGACCGGAATCCCCCGCGTGTTCGCGGCTACCAGATCGACATTGTCGACTCCGATGCCATAGCGCACAATCACCCGCGCCTTGGTCATCGCCGCAATCACCGCACCGTTGATCGGTGCGAACTGCGTGATCACCGCATCGGCGTTGGCCATCAAGGGAATGAGGGCGTCGGGAGTCTTCGCCTGCTGGGCGACAAGCTGAAAACCGTGGCCGGCGAGAATTTCCTTTTCGATTTCCAGATCGGGAAAGGTGGAATCGGTAACCAGGACATTCATGAGAGAGGACTCGGGGAATCGCGGGGTGCGCAACCCAGATCGACCCACGAACGGCTTACTCGAACCGACTAGAAACGGCTTGGAAGGCAAACCTTTGCATTTTCAGGCAAGTATTGCGTGTTCAAGCGAATCTTGGGGGGAGGAGCCAAGGTGGGAGAAAAGGGAGGATCTGATCATTGTTCCTAGAGTTGGGCTGCGCACTGGCAAGACCTTCGTCCTTGACAAGGCCCGAATTTGTCAGATAAACTTCTTGAGCCTACCTGAGTCCTTCTCTTTGACTTCCTCATTGGGTTTTCGTCGCGAACCGCAATCCGGTTTCGTGCGTGTTGGTTGTCAATCGCAACGGGGATTTCCCCACTCTGATTGGCGAAATCTCTTAAACTTGAGTCACCCGTTCATGATGCAAACCGCCAGGCGACCCAAAATTCGCGAAGTGATCGCCGACCGGATCCGGTCGTTCATCGCTTCGGAGAATCTCAAGGCGGGAGACCGGCTTCCCACCGAGACGGAATTGGCCGAACGGTTTGGCGTCAGCCGTCTGAGCCTGCGCGAAGCGACCAAGGCGCTCGAATTCCTGGGAGTGCTCGAGGCCCGGCCCGGCCGCGGCCTGACCGTATCGCTCTTCAGCATGGACCGCCTGATCGGCTACCTCGGCTTCCATCCCGAGCTTCAAGAAGCCCCGCTCGAATCGCTCATCGATACGCGGGTGATCCTGGAAACCAGCGTGCTCGCCATGGTCGCGAAGAAGATGAAGTCCAAGCCGGAGATTTACGAGAATCTCAACACGATCAACGGCGAACTGAAACGAGCCCAGGATTTACAAACCTGGCTCGATCTGGATCTGACTTTTCATCGTCAACTCATTGAAGCCGGCGGGTTGAGGCCGATCGTCGCCTTCTCGGGCGTCATTGAACTCTTTTTTGATCGCTTTCGCAAAAGTATGAAGCAGGCCGAGTGGAAGCAGGGAATCGTGAGTCATCAAAAGATCATCGATTGCTTGAACCGCGGCGAAACGTCCAAGGCCCGTGACGAACTGAAGAAACATATCGAAAGCCACAAGCAACGCTTGGGGGTCCATTCATGAACAAGGCTCTCCTCTCCCTCCCCGTGGCCGCTCTCCTCGGCCTCGGCTTTCTCGTTTCCCCTAACGCGGGGAAATCAGCAGCTAAGACGGAAAACGCCACTCCTTCACAAGAAGGAAAGCCGGGACGCACCACGCAGGAAAGCTTCAACAAGGACGCCGTTCCTTACTTCCGCGAGTTCTGCCTCGGTTGCCATAGCGCAGAAAAACACGAAGGCGAATTCGACCTGGAAGAGTTGCTCGACCTGTCGAAAACCCAGAAAAAGTCACGGCACTGGCGCAAGATCGCCGAGATGATCGACACGAACGAAATGCCGCCCAAGGACGCCAAGCAACCCGCGCCTGAGCAGAAAAAAGAGTTCCGCGTCTGGTTGAAGAACTTCCTCGATGAGCAGGCTCGTGCTCGCGCCGGCGATCCGGGCAAGGTCGTTTTGCGCCGCCTCAATAACGCCGAATACACCTACACGATTGCCGATTTGACCGGGGTCGCACTGGAACCCGCCAAGGAATTTCCCGGCGATAGCGCGGCGGGTGAAGGGTTCACCAACACCGGCAACGCCCTGGTCATGTCCCCAGCCCTGTTGACGAAGTACCTCGATGCGGCGAAAGGAATTGCCGCCCACGCGGTCTTCCTGCCCGATGGGTTGCGCTTCTCGACCTCAACCACTCGCCGAGACTGGACCAACGAGGTCCTCGACAAGATCCGTGGCATCTACCGCACTCACACCGAAGCCCAGGGGGCATCGCAGGTCAACTTGCAGGGACTGGTGTTCGACACCAATTCAGGGGGCCGTTTGCCGATCGGCAAATTCCTCACCGCCACGATCCAAGAGCGGGACGCCCTGGAGTCGGGGAAAAAGTCCCCAGCCCAGGTGGCCCAGGAGAATCACCTCAACGCCAAATACATGCAATCGCTCTGGACGCTGCTACATGCGAGCGACGATGGCCCGTTGCTCGGTGCGATCCGCAATCGTTGGAAGAGTGCAAAGATCGGCGATGTCGACAAAATTGTCGCCGAGATCACCCAGTGGCAAACTGCACTTACCAAGTTCCAGAGCGTCGGCCACATGAAACCCTGGATGGTTTCCATCGATCCGATCGTCAGCCGCCAGGATTTTCGCGTGAAACTCACGGCCGCTCCCGAAGCCAGGGAGATTGTCGTGCATCTCGCAGCCAGCGACTGCGGCGACGGCAGCGATAACGATTTCGTGGTGTGGGAACGGCCGCGCCTGGTCGTTCCGGGCCGGCCCGAGCTTCTGTTGAAGGATCTTCCGGAACTGGCTCTTAATCTCAACGAACGGCGCAATCAACTGTTCGCAATCAGCGCCAAGGCGCTGGACGCGGCTGCCGAGCTTGGCGGCAAGGGAGCGACCACTCAGGACCTGGAAAGACTCGCCAAGAAGGAAGGCATCGAGCGGGAACTCTTGGAGTCGTGGCTGGCCTACTTGGGCATCGGTCCTTCGACTGCGATCAAGGTCAACCACTTCCCCAATAAGCAACTCAAAAGCGGCGGTTACGATTTCGTCAATGGCTGGGGCCTTCCCGAGCTCCCCAACATTGTCGCCAACTCCTCCGGTCAACATGTCCGCATTCCGGGCAATTTGAAGGGGCATGGCGTCTGCGTGCATCCTTCGCCCACGCTTTACGCGGCGGCCGGCTGGCAAAGCCCCATCGATGGATCGTTCAGTGCTCAGGCCCAGTTAACCCATGCTCACCCCGAGTGCGGCAATGGGGTGACCTGGTCTCTTGAACTGCGCCGTGGCGGCACGCGCCAGCGCCTGGCAACCGGCATCGCCCATGGCGGCACTCCGGTGAAGGTCGGCCCGATCGACAACATCGCCATTCAGAAGGGAGACCTGGTTTCTCTTCTGGTCGGCCCCAGAGATGGCAACCATTCCTGCGATTTGACCGACATCGAGCTCGTGCTGAAATCGAAAGGCCCCGAGGCCAAGGAATGGAGCCTGACCAAGGATGTGTCGCCCGACATCTTGGCGCACAACCCCCATGCCGACCGGTTCGGCAATGCCGGCATCTGGCACTTCTATTCCGAAGCGGTCACTCCCGGCGGCGATTCGGGGTCGGTGATTCCCGCCGGTTCCGTGCTTGCCAAGTGGCAATCGGAAACCGATGGCAACAAGAAAAAGGCCCTCGCCCGCCAATTCCAGGACCTGTTGATCAAGGGGGCCACGGGAGCCGTGGCGCCGCCCGACAAGCAACTGTATCAGCAACTCTCTTCATTGGGTGGGCCGCTTTTCGCTCAGTTCAAACCTTCTTCTGCAAGCGCGAGGGACGCTGCAGTCGTATCTCCCTTCGGATTGCCCGCCGCGGCTTTCGGTAAGCATCCCGATGGCACTCCCGTGGACGCCGCCAGTCTTTGTGTTAAAGCGCCGCAGGCTTTTGAGATCCGCCTTCCGGCCGATCTGGTCAATGGCGCCGAACTAGTGACCACCGGCTACTTGCACCCCGCCACAGGCGGGGAAGGAAGCGTGCAACTGAACGTCGGCCTGGGCCAGGGGCCCAAGTTCACCTCGATGAACCCGGGGCAGCCGATCGTGATGAAAAACCAAAGCGAGGCGCGCAAGAAGCTCGAGAAGAATCTGGCCGATTTCCGCGCTTCGTTCCCCGCGGCGCTTTGCTATCCGAAAATCGTTCCGGTCGATGAAGTGGTCACCCTCACCCTCTTTCATCGCGAAGACGACAACTTGTGCCGTCTCATGCTCGATGAGACGCAGAAAAAAGAACTCGATCGCCTGTGGACCGAACTGCACTTCATCAGTCAGGACGCACTCACCCTGGTGGATGCTTACAACCAGCTCATGGAATATGCGACTCAGGACAGCGATCCGCGCCAGTTCGAGCCTTTCCGCAAGCCGATCAAGGATCGTGCCGCCAACTACCGCAAGGAATTGGTCGCCGCCGAACCCGCGCAGCTCGAAGCCGTCCTCGCCTGGGCGGCCAAGGCCTATCGTCATCCGCTGACCGCTCATGAAAGAAGCGATCTGACCGGTTTGTACCAGAGCTTGCGGTCGAAGGAAATTCCCCACGACGAAGCCATTCGGTTGACGCTGGCCAAGGTGCTCGTTTCGCCCGCGTTTCTGTACAAGCTCGAGCAATCAGGGCCGGGTTCGACGCAGAATCCTGTGAGCCCTCAAGAACTGGCATCGCGGTTGAGTTATTTCCTCTGGTCTTCCTTGCCCGACGCCAAGCTGCGCACGGCGGCCGATCAGGGGGCCTTCGCTCAAGCCGACCAGGTCAAGGAACAAGCGCACCGGATGCTCAAGGATCCGAAAGTCCGTAGGCTCGCGACCGAGTTTGCTTGCCAGTGGGTGCATGTTTATGGGTTGGATCGGCTCGACGAGAAGAGCGACAAGCACTTCCCAACTTTCTTGAAATTGCGCTCCGACATGTACGAAGAAGCGATCCTCTTCTTCACCGACATGGTCCGGGAAGATCGCTCCGTCCTTTCGGTGTTGGATAGCGACTCAACCTTCCTCAATGAAAATCTGGCTCGCCACTATGGCATACCCGGAGTGACGGGTCCGCAGTGGCGCAAGGTTGATGGCCTGCGCGCGCTGGGCCGCGGCGGCATTCTTGGCATGGCAGCGACTCTCGCCAAGCAATCGGGTGCGTCCCGTACGAGTCCCATTTTGCGCGGCAACTGGATTTCCGAAGTGATGCTTGGCGAGAAATTGCCAAGGCCGCCCAAGGATGTGCCGCAACTTCCCGAGGACGAAGCGGCGACCCAGGGATTAACGGTGCGCCAGCTTACCGAAAAGCACACGACCGATCCGAAATGCGCGTTCTGCCATGTGCGGATCGATCAGTTTGGATTCTCGCTGGAAGGTTTCGATGCGATCGGCCGCAAGCGCACGAAGGACCTCGCCAATCGCCCCATTGATACGCATGCCAAGCTGCGCGATGACAAGGAATTTGACGGGCTCGAGGGCTTGCGCAATTATCTCGTGACCGACCGCAAAAACGACTTCCTGCGGCAGTTTTCTAAAAAGCTTCTCGGATATGCCCTGGGCCGCGAGACCCAGCTATCGGACGAACCGATCCTGGCGGAAATGCGGACGCAATTGGAAAAGAACGGTTACCGCTTTTCCGCGGCGCTGGACGTTGTGCTCCAAAGCCGACCGTTTCTTGACATTCGGGCGAAGGATTTTCCCGAAGAGAACTGACGATTGATCAAGCAGAAGGCCCTTCCCTCAAATGAATGAGGAAAGGGCCTGAATTTGCGGAATGCCCGCGATCAGAATCAGTAAGTGGAAGTTAGATTTTACGGATCACTTAGCCTCACCCGTTTTTCCAAGGAGTGAATCATGATGGGTCATCACTTTAGCCGCCGGACTTTCTTGCGTGGCGCCGGTGTGAGCATGGCGTTGCCCTGGCTCGAATCGCTGCCCGTTTGGGGCGATGAAGTGACTAGCACGGCCAGGTCCGCCAGTCAGGCCCCATTGCGGTTTGCCGCACTCTTTTCGGGGAATGGTTTCCATAGCCGCGAATGGTGGGCCAAGGGCGAAGGCGCCAAGATGGAGCTGGGCAAGGTACTCGCCCCGCTGGAACCGCTCAAGCAAAAGATGGTCTTCGTCCGCGGACTGTACAACGACGAAGCGCTGAAAGGGAACATCCATAGTTCCCAGACGGGCAACCTCCTATCGGGAGCGCCCCTGGCATCGGGCGGTGAAATCCACTCGGGCACGAGCATCGACCAGGTGCTCGCACAGCGTTATGGCGCGACAACCAAAGTTCCCAGCCTGGTGCTTGCCTGCGAATCGGCGAACCCGGCGGTGCACAAGAACTACTCGATGCTTTATAGCTCGCACATCTCCTGGAGTTCGCCCACGACACCCACGCCACTTGAGCTCTACCCTGCCCTGGCCTTCGATCGCCTCTTCAAAGACGAAGTCGGCAAAGGCGACAAGAGCGTGCTCGACGCGGTTTTGGCCGACGCCAAGGACTTCCGCAAGAACATCAGCGGCAACGATCAGCGTAAGCTCGATGAATACCTCGACTCGGTGCGCGAAGTCGAAAAACGCATCGACAACGCGGGCAAGCAAGGCGAGCTGCAAGGCTGGCGCCCCACCCTGGAAAAACCCAACATCAAACGTCCCGCCGATGGCATTCCTCAGAACATTGCCGATCATATGCGGCTGATGTGCGATATCCTGATCCTCGGTTTCCAAACCGACACGACCCGGGTTTCCACGCTGAAGCTGAATAACGACCATTCGTCACTGCGGTTTCCGCACTTGGGTGTCGATTACATGATCCATCACTTGCTCAGCCACACCGACACCGCCGACTGGCTCAAGGTGAACCAATTCTTCCTTGAGCAGTTGGCCTACATTGGCAAAAGGCTCGACTCGATTCAAGAAGGCGACCGCACCGCCCTGGACAACTCCTGCCTGCTTTACTGTTCCAGCATGCTCAACGGCGGCCACGACGCCACCCAACTGCCGGTCGTGCTCCTGGGTAGCGCCGGCGGCCAAATCAAAACCGGCCGCATCCTCGACTACCTGGGCAAACCCAACCGCAAGATGTGTTCGATGTTCTTATCGGTCATGGACAAGTATGGGGTACGGATGAATGAGTTTGGCGATTCCAAGGAACGGTTGATGGAGATTTGATGGGTCGCCTGGTAAAGGCATCCAGGGCAACTTCGACATTTGAGGACTCCTCGATCGCGATAGCAAATGGGTCGGGCCCAATTCGCGACAACCTGGATTAGGAGCACGACCTTCGCAGCGCCAATCTCGATCACGGAAAAACGATGTGGCCCTGCTTCCTAAAAGGAAGCAGGGCCACATCGTTGAGTCACTTAGATTCGCAGCGTGCCCAAGCTTACAGGAAGTCGTTGATCAGCGTAGCCGTCCCTTTACCGATTGTCTACCATTCGTTCTGCATTTGCGGTCGTATCGGGTGACGCAAGGCCATAGCGACCCGGGCGCCAAGTTCCCATGAAAAATCACAGTTTAGTGTTGCGGATTTCCAGCAAGCCAAACGTTCTCGCCTTTTTTATAGCGCTTAAAAATCTCACCATGGATTTTTTGCCACTGCCCATCTTCCAACCAATATTTATTTTCCCGCACTTTTTTCTCCGGTAAAAATCCATTCGTCAAAAACGAGGGGTCTCCAGAAACCCTGAATCCATAGCTCGCCGCAAAATAATCAACCGCAATGGGATCCAAGTCGAAGTTTTTTACTTCCAACGCTTTTTTACCATTAGCTTCCCCAGCTTTAAATTTAGCGTAATCAGAAACCTTTATAAACACCGTATTTTGATCGAGCATATTAAAATACGTCGCTATATTTATTCTTGGCGGCATCGAAAAAACAAGAAGCGCTAAAAGGCAACTCAATACCCCAACCAACCTGACATCGCTAACACTACAAAAAACAATAAATAAAACTGCAAAGACCAGCGCGTTGATATCAGCAAGGGCCATCGGCCCTTTAAGCGCCTCTGGAACGGCAACGCTAAAAGAGCAGAAAACTGCCGCACAAAATATACTAAAAACAAACAAAACAGACAGCCTCCTCGCCAAGCCAAGCTCTGAAAACCGATAGGATAAGTAGGCTATCAAACCAAGCAAAGTAAAAATTACATGCGCTTGGCCAATAAAATCGTACACGGTGCCTCTTGAAGGCTTGGCGCAAAATAATCCAAGGCATAAGAAACCAAGGCCAAAAAAAAGTCCGATAGAAATCGAGACATTTTTACACCCAACCAAAAGTATGACTCCGCCACACCAGATTACATAAATCTACTAAAAACAATCTAAAACAAACCACCCAAAGCTTTTAGGAAGATCCAACGACGGCATATCATATGATATCGTCTTGAATAGCATTTTTTCTACAAAACCATTTTGCAGCGTCATTAACCCGATTTTTTCGGATAACTACAAATCATTACTAAACATAAGCTCATTATTATTTTTTTAAATCTTACTTTTCGACCTCTTTTTTTTGGGCTACTACCCAAACCATTGAGGACCATGAAAACCATTCGAACCTACAGAGCATATTAAAAGGGTGATAACGATTTTCCGGCACTTTTTTCCAGTTTAAGCCTAAAAAGTTGAAGAAAAAAACAAATGGCCCGCCCCATTGATCCGTAACAAGAACTTTATGCTCTCTTCCTAGAAATCTTAATCCTTCAAAAGTCCATCTCCAATAGTCACCAGGACCATGATATGCGTTCATAAAACATGTGGTATGGATTGCCACTCCTCCAGGCCTAAGCACGCGCATGCATTCATCAAAAGCTTTTTGGGGGTCTCCTTCAATATGTTCAAACACTTGGTCTGACAGAACAAAATCGAAACTACAATCATCAAAAGGCATGCGTAATATATTTACTTCTGGGAAATTTGCCTCTGTCACTCTATATCCACTCAGCCCAATAATAGAAGCTAAATGCTGAGAGTGGCTAATTGAAAGAACGGTCTTATCCTGTTTACCTATAAATGAATTCTCTAATCTTTTATACATACCATATCTGGAGACCGTGTACTTTTTTTCAAATCCAAATGAAAACAGATCCCAAAGAAAACCAGCAATTGCCGAAAGTATTCTTCTAAACACAAACTACTCCAATTTTCTTACCTAGATGCTATATCGCTTTAGGCTACAGCCGAGCGTTCATTGGTTGTTCTATTGAAAAAAGCAGCCCTGCACACTCTTGCTCACACAGGCTTGTGCAACAACCAAGATCGGAAACCTGCTTTTCTTCGGATTCTGCCGCCCGATCTGCATTGCTTATGCCTCGCCGCTGCTTGAATAGCAGCTGCAAGGGTCGCGCTGGTGGCCGAACTACAATTGGCCACCTCTTGAACTCGACCAGAGGAAATCGGCGAAATCCGCCGCGGCATCCATTCGCGTGGGGCTCGAAACCATTACAGCAAGATCGCGATTGGAGACCTTTGCAAGGATAGAAAAATAACCTTAATTCGTTTCAATATTAAAAAACACCTAGTATATATTACTATAAAACACGCAAGCTGACTGTGCGTTGTCTGTCTTTTCCACTGCCGCCAGCGCCAGCAAAGCTACAATCGCGTTTGGAGCCTCCCTTCTTTTTCGGCCGAAAAACTCGCCAGGCTCCCTTAATCTCCTTTGACGAACGCAAATTATTTAACCGATAATTTTAACTCGACTTTTTACAAAGTGTATTCTTAACAACATCCCTTTTTTTGAAACCTAAAGCCCGCGTTTTGTCCGTCGCAATATTTTACAACGATAATATCTGCTCATTGATTCTCATAGCAAATCTTTTCAGATGCGTTCTTTGGCCCAATCTAATGTCCATCGATTTACAATGCAAAATTAACAAGCCTCTGATTAAGGGAGGGCTCTCTAATTTCTACTCCATGAGCAACGGAACAAACATCGGTATCGCGTAAAAACACATTACCCATGGCATTTGAAATTCAAGGCGTCGCACTTCGCAAATTGGATCATCTCATTCCGACCAAAAGATGAGAGAACTCATCCAAATTTCCCCCTCCCATCATGCGATAAATCTTCACCAGCTAAACAATCCCACCCGAGCTCGGTACAAATCTCAGATGTTTCCGCCAGATTTGACAGCTTCGACAAGCCCCTGCTTAGCTTAGCAACTAGACTCTTTCTAACCTCATCACGCGGTCGGTGCCGCCGAACCTCCAACCCGGGACTCACTGGGTCAACTTCAACCTTCATGACCAAAGCGGAACTTCCTTGAAGCTGAGGTACCGGCCGAATAGCTCATCGACTCCCAATCCGGACAATGCTACCTTGATTTCATTTTTGCGAACCGATCAACTGATCAAAAATGTGTTCAAAACATCGATTGATGATTAATCTAAAGAAGCAAGCCAAGCTTGAAACCCTTCCAGCCCATCGTTTTCCGGGATTGTAAACCGACCATGCTGCGAGCGAAATAATTTGGTCGCATTCGCCGCGATTCGATGCTGGTCAAATTCCTTGTGATTATCAAAACAGGTTGTAAAAGCTGCAATTCCGGGACGAATTTCCCCGGCAATTCCACCAATGATAGAGCAGTCAATCCCTGAAGAAAGAGAAATTCCAACAGGAACATAGCCTATGAGGTGATCTTCGATCGCCTTAGGAAGCTATTTGTGGGATTTTGACGAAATCTTGCGACTTTTACCGCACGGAAAACGCACGGCGATCGGAAAAGCAGGCTCATTCGATCCTCTTTCAGAGACGGCTAAACTCCATCGATGACTTTTGTGGACTGATTGTCAAGCGCTGTATTCAATGCAACTACGGGGCCAGAGTCGCGTGATCTTACCTTACTTAGGATCCCACACCGAAATAGAGATTCCCAACCAGCTTTTTGGCAAACGGCCTTAAGCAGTAACGGCCACGCTATACCAGCGAATGTTCCACAAAACATGTGGATTACCAAATTGCGGATTCCAAATGCTCGTCGGAGCACAATCCGCGCTGGCGTTTCGGCAAGTCCACCGGCAACATAGATTTCTAGTGAAGCACGCCCACAAACCTCAAAAAAACTACCGACAGTGAATCGTTCAACGAGAACAGCGAATGCAAACAGCCCAAGTGAACCGAAAAACGCTGGGACAATTGCCAAGATAAGATCCTGGTCCCATCTCTGCATAAAGGCAAATGTTTGTACGCAAAACCCGAAAACAAATAGGCAAACCAAGCCGGCCCATCCTGTTTTCTCTGCCGTCGACAAAATTAGATTGGAATAAAGTACCCCCAAGGAAAACCAAAGCCCTAGCTCCGAAAGGCGAATGAAAAGAGCTGGCCATTCATAATAGGACCTCAAAGCGCCTGCAAAATATACAGCGACCCAGAAGAGAAAAAAAGCCATCCGGCTTCCTCCAAGCCAAGTCCAGCCCGCAAACGCCACCATTAGGACGGCGAGAACATACAGAAACCAAGGTCCAACAGCCGGGTTATAGATTAGCTGCAATGGGACTGTCGGATTAGGCTGGCTGTTCGTCCACGATTTTGCTGCATTATGGCAAATCCACGTCAGAATTCCCCAAACAAAATAGGGATATATCAGAGATCCTAACTTATCCATAATAAATAACCTTATTCTCAATTTCTCCAGCGATGAATAGGCAAACAGCCCTGAAGCGATCATAAACACCGGCATATGAAATGAGTAAATCCATCGGTAGAGCGACTTAAGCGCTTCACTCTCATTATCAGGCAAAAAAGCACTAGCAACCAATCCACCAATAGTGTGACCAAACACAACAAGAATTATAGCAACACCTTTTAAGGCATCAACCCAACCACTTCTAGACATCACCATTTTTATCCTCTTATTTTTCTACAAACGTCACCAAAACAAATACTAGCAAACTAATGTATATTAAGAAGCAATTCTCTTGAGCAGGCCCTCATGATTGTGGTAGGCGATTAAGACCGCGCATCTGGAGCAATTTATTGCTCCAAGGATGGGTCGATATCTGCAATATCAATGGATCTTCTTAGCGGATATTTGAGGCTCGAAAATCAGGCGAACCTACATCCGAGATGGCGACTGCTTCTCGGTGAGCACTGTGTTTGTCCGGCGATTGATACAGCGGTAGAAAGAAACGGGATCTCTGGGCCCTCCAACAACTGGCAAGAAGCGCAGCAGCAGGTTTTCGTTTGCCAACTCAGATTTGGAGCGAATTCCCAAGTTGATGGTCGGAAAGCCTGATTTAGAGGCTACCGAAATACGTGATGGACTGGGTTTTGACTTGAAGCCGATGACCTAAGCAGCAGGAGCACGGCGCGGCTACTTTTTATCCTCCTATATATATTCTCCTGGATAATACGTATTATGACATGCGACCGCTATTTAAACGCGCTACTTTACACTTTTAGACATTTTGTAAAATGGATTTTCGAAAGCAAGGAAGAAAATATAAGAACAACCGACGTAGAAACAAAAACGGAAAAACCAATCCAGAATATAACCGAAACTAGGAAGCGCAAAACTGAGATACGCTGCATTGGCGGGAATATGAAAGAGATATAAAGAGTAGCTCCATTTTCCTAATTTTTCAAAGAGCTCATTAGGAGGATTTAGTTTAAAATGGATTATTTCAGAGTATATCCAGTAGTAGCAAAAAACCGCAAATAAGTTTAGTGTGTAAGGGTAGCCAATTGGACTATGAAACCGCAATACTAATAAACCCGAAGAAATAGTAAGCGCCGACAACCGCCACAGGAGTATACGATCTTTCCACACCTTTTCATTCATTTTACTCACATCTTCGGCTAGCATACAGCCTAGCAACCAGCATGGCAAGCCGAGCAACCAATTCAATTGCAAACCAAACGAGGGATACGCTAGTGCGGCTGGATTAGTTAGGATGACAAGAACCGACAAACAATACGATATTAATAGTAGAGAATAAAAAGCCACTCTCTTTGATGCGTAAAAAATTGCCGGGTAAATAATATAATATACAATTTCGCAAAAAACACTCCATAAGATCGCATCTCCAGCAAATGAAAGAGGACAACTCGTAAACCTGCTCAAGAAAAAAGCGATGAAACAGGGGGGGAGAATTCTTATCGCCCTTTTCTTAAAGAATTTAATGACATCCAAGCGCTCTCTTTGAACATTGGGATAATGAATGCATAAACCAGAAATCACAAAAAACACTATAACGCAAGCCGGGCCATTAAATGTTATATTATATGCTACAGATAAAGCCTTAGGCAAAAAGGATTTTTCGTCATACCCTTCCATAAGCGGAAAAAGGCCATTGTGTCCAATCGCAACAATGGTAGCTAAAACAAATCTTAGCGCGTCCAGCCCATAAATATGCTGAGAGTTTTTTGATTTTTCAACAGGAGCTATCAAAAGAAACTGCTTTCTTAGTTTGAAGATAAAAAAGAAATTCTTGGCGCACTACTTTTTGCTAGTTTGCTCCCGGTTGCCACCAGAATAAACTACAAACTAAATCCACAGAACGATGAGACCAAGCAGTGCTTAATTAAGTACTTAAATTTGCCGCCTAAATGGACACTCTGAGCTTAGCCGAAACCGTAATTGAGATGTCCCTCAAATCCAGCGGTACTAATATCATGAAGACATTCATACGGAGCAATTGGCAAAGCTCAAATCATTGTCTGCCTGAAGAGATTTATATCCAGCTACTAATTTTCCAGCAACTTCGGTCCAGCTCACCCCATAGCGCTGCACTCTCGGTTGCTTGTGTTGCAAAGCTGCATCCATCGCTTTGGCCCATTGGGAAATATCCCGAGGAATGACCCTTCCACCTTGATTCTCCAAGACAATATCTCTTATTTGCACCTGCTCCGAAATCAGTACCGGAGTTCCTCGCGCCATGGCTTCGATCACCACGACACCGAAATTCTCAGACTGGCTCGGCAGGACAAAAAGATCGGCGCTATCGAATGCGTGCCACCGCTCTCGTGCCGAAACCTGACCCAGTAATTGCACGCGGCCGCTCAATCCTAAAGAATCAATCTTATTTTTAATTTCATCAACATAACCGAGAGCATGAGGATCAGCGCCGCCGGCGATTACCAAATTCGCCTTCGATTTCATTTCGTTAAAAGCTGGTAGCAACAAATCGCAAATGCCCTTTTTCGGATGAAGCCTCGAAAAATATAAAATTGTCGGCTTCATTTTATCAATATTCGCTCGATCCTGAATCCAGCCGCCATCAAATGGCGTCGTAAAAGCATCTTCAGATAAGCCGTGCGGAATTTGCCACACATTACCCTTCGGGCAGATTTTTAAGATTTCCTTTGCCTCATCAAAACTCGTCGCGTGAAAGGCAGCGGCATTTGCCATCACTTTGGATTCGCAGGCCCACCAAAGAATTTTCTTCCGAAGTGGCTTTTGCGAAAAAGAATAGGATGAAAGCATACCGGCCGGGCGCACGACATAAGGAACGCGAAACTGCCTTGCCGTTCGTGCGGCAAAATAGGGAAGAAATGACCAGACAGCATGCGTATGAACGATATCGAATCTCGATACGTTCTTCTTGATCCAACCGATAAACGGACTGGAGAACTTCCAAGCCTCGGAATAGGTCTTAGGAAAGATATGCAGAGGAACGTCCGTTTTTACCGATTCCCGCGTGATGGGTTTTGCCTGGCCATTGGAATCGGTGCAGGCAATCGAAACATCAATTCCTATCTTGGCCAGGTTCTCGCATAACGGCAATAAAACGGTTGATGGTCCCCCATAAACCTCACCGATCGCGGGAATGACATGGAGAACGCGCACGGAAATTATTGCTCCCTTCTTTTCTCGACCGTCGCCAGAGCCAAAAGAGCCACGATACGAGATTGAAGAGGACCTGCTTTTTCAGCTAAAAATGTCTTCCACAGCTCCTGTACTTCTTTCTGTGGAATGCAAATCATTCCATCCAATAATTCCTGCGCGAAAGGCCGCAAGGGACCCTTCAGCCATTTTTCCACCGGCAAAACAAAGCCTCTTTTGGGTTGCCGCAGAATGTCATTTCGCAGATATTTCGCCATCGCCTTTCGCAGTAAATATTTCCCGGGTTTGCCTCTTGGCGCAATCAAGGCTCCATCGAGTGATAACGCGAAATCAATTAACCTTTGATCGAGGAAAGGAACTCTTACCTCCAGGCCATGCGCCATGGAACAAACATCGGTGTCTCGCAGGAGCATGTTGTTCATATACATCTGGAATTCAAGGCGCTGCACTTCTCGAATCGGATCGGCACATTCCGGAGGAAGGTGACTGAACTCATCGGAATCGCCCTTCCCTATCATCTTTTCGATTGTGTTCTTGCCGAAGAGGCCCCTGCGAATTTGATAGAGTTCGCGAACGCTCCCTCGCGACTCCAGAGCCGCCAGAGTCTTTTCTTTTGCGATAACACCTTTTCCAACGGTCATAAAACGACCAAGTGTTCTAAGAATCCACCGAGGAATCCATTGACTGCTCTTTAGTTTCTTTGACCACCAAGGAATTTCCTGGAAGCTCGGATACCCTCCAAATAGCTCATCGGCGCCCAAACCGGATAGCGCCACTTTGATGCCGCTTCGTTTCACCGCGCGGCTAATCAAGAAAGTATTGAGACCATCGATTGATGGTTGATCGATTGCCGCGAGCCAGGCTTGAAATCCTTCAAGCGCTTCGTGTTCAGGAACAAGGATCCGGTGGTGCTTCAATTGAAACTGCTTGGCCGTTTCCGCGGCGCGCCCACCTTCATCAAATTCCACATGATCTTCAAAGCACACCGTGAAGGCTTCGATTCCTGGGTGAAGTTCTCCGGCAATGCCCCCCAGAATCGAGCTATCGATTCCCGAAGAGAGAAAAATGCCGACAGGCACGTCGGCGATCAGATGGTCTTCGACGGCCTTCGGTATAAGTTCTTGCAGCCGCCGCACCGCCTGATCTTCGTCCTTCACAATGGCCGAAGGGAAATTCCAAAACCTATCCTGATTCCATTCCGCGTTGCCGGCATTGCCACAAGACCCCTCCAACCGGCAGCCTCCTGGCAGTTGTTTGATCCCCTCGAAGATCGAATCATCCCGGTTCAAGCAACCGAAAGTCAAAAACGACCGCAAACCATGCGTAGAGATCGTGCTGCCAACACCGTCAATTCCGGAAAGGGCGCGCGCCTCGCTTCCGAATATCAACTGATTATTCTTAGTGGCATAATAAAGCGGCTTAATTCCCGCGGGATCCCGGGCCAAAATACACTTGCGATCGTTCAGGCAGCAAAAACAGAACGCGAACATACCCTCCAATTTCTTTAAATAATTTTTTGGGTCCTTGATTAACCCTAACAGCAACACTTCCGTATCACTATTTCCTTTTAAGGTCTCTCCCTGATCAACTATATTTTTTCTAAGATGTTGGTAATTATAGATTTCGCCGTTAAAAACAATCACAAATTGGCCGGTCGCATCGACCATGGGCTGATGGCCTAGGCTGCTCAGATCGATAATCGAAAGCCGACGATGACCGACGGTAGCCCAGCCATCGATCTTCATTATTCCACTATCGTCAGGACCCCGATGGGCCAGTCCGTCATTAATTTTCGAACATAATTGAAAATCTAAATCTTTTCCAACTCCCAAGATCCCGGCGATTCCGCACATGCTTTTATCCTAGCTTAGATTGGATTGCATTTACCAGGCGCTGCTGATACTGCTTTAGTGTAAATCGCTCGTCGTATCGTTTCTTCGCCCGTAAACCCATTTCTTTTCTTTCCGCCGAATCACCCAGAAGGAAGATCAGCGCCCGCGCGAGCGCGGCGCCATCCTTTTGGTTGACCGCAATTCCGCTATCGGGAGGGTCGACCACCTCCCGCCCGGCATCCTCGTCGCTTACCAGGCAGGGCCTGCCCAGGCGCATTGCCTCGATATAAACCAACCCAAATCCTTCTCCCCGGCTTGGCATCGCCAGGCACCGGCACCGTTTCAGGCGTTCTTCTTTTTCGCTGGCATCGATATGACCCAGAAATACGATCCCTGTGCCAGGGCCGGCAAGTTCTTCGAGAGCCGGCCGCAAATTGCCATCACCAGCAATCCAAAGTTCCGCGCCAGGAACCGCTTCTCGAACTTTGTCCCATACAGCAATGATTTCGCGGTGGCCTTTATAATCTTCGTCTCGATTCAGCCGGCTAATGATCATCGCCGCCGGCACATGGAGATCCGGCTCTCCATACTCGGTAGGTTCATTCAATCCCAGGTGGACCACTTCGTGGGGGATCGCCGCCAGCTCGGGATGCCAACGCTTGAATTGCTCCCACGTGAATTGCGTGTTTGCGATGAACTTTGTCGTTCCTTGAAGGATTCGTGTATGAAACCACCGAAATGGTCTCCATACCTCAATTCCGTGTAGAAAGACAAAGGTCGGACCTTGCGGACGGCGCAGCCAGAATAACTTGGCCAACCCGGCGTGCAAAACGAATGTCCCACCACGGCACCGCCGTGCCTTCCAAAAATAGGACACGGCCCAACGGACGATTCCGCCCTGAGGTCCCAGGGTGTCTCCCAAAATCCCCGCTTCGCTGAATGCCTGAATTGCGTCGTGGCACATTCTCTGGATTCCGCCCGATTGCGGATCATCCCCGGTATGAATCACAAGCAGTTTCCGATTGTCCCGATCCATAACCTACTTTATTGCTTCCAGAACGATCGAATGCGGGTATTCAAAATTATCTTCGTATTCAATTCCGAGGCAGTCGCTGAACAATTCTGGAAAGTTTGTCCCCTTCACGGGAGCGCCAACTCTTACCTCTTTGAATCCCACTTCCGAAAAGACTTCTCTTAAATAGGACTCCAGAAAAATGATCAAATGCTCACCATTGAAGAAAATCAAACTCTCGAAACATCCACGATGCTATCCCTTTTCTCTGGAAACTGGCCGAACCATTTCGAACCTACGTTCACGAACAGTGCAACCGCCGTATCGCCACTTGATTCATCAACTCAGCAGACCTCGCCTAACTTTCGCAACCACCTTTATCAAAAAAAATAGCTGCTCAATCTCTACGGGCGCCATAAAATACACCGAAATAATTAAGCCACACTACTGAAGTATTTACTGAATAAAAAAAACAGCTCGGCGTGCTTTTCCATTAGGCAATAATTACGAGAGAATTTCGCATCCAAATAGAGAAAAAACTTATCAATCTTGCTATGGGCTAAAATACCATGCAAATTTTTGAAAGCTTCAAAACGCCCGAGCATCAACTTTAGGAACTCGCTTCTTGAGAAACTGAAATTTGCCCTTTTCTAATTAGCTTTTGATATACAAAGCTTAAAACATATGCCCCTATCAAATTTGGGCCCCATTCTACAAAAGATCCAATAACATTCATGAACGCTTGAGTCATGGAAAAATAGAGAAAGAAAACCGAAAAATTAAACTTCCGGAGGCTCAGGCCGCAAATTTCATCAGAAATGTATACACAAATTCCGATAATGAAAAATCCAAAAAAGACCCCATACAACCCGAAGTTTACAAAAAGCTCCATAATGTTTCCAATACCGATGCTGGTGCCCTCCGCAAATTTAATCCCCGTGTAACGCGCAACCAATCCACCACTACCCGCTTGAATTTTTTTGTCGGTCCAAATCACCCGTGGAACTAGCGCCAGCAGGCCATCGATCAAAGTTTCTCCATTAGCGTACTGAGCACCGCCAGCTGTCATAAATTCATAAGATGCGCCAACTAAAACATTTTGGTTTAAGCGCCCATTCATAGCAACAAGTTGATCTTCATCCTCCGGATCAAACCATTGCCATTTATCAAATATTCCTTCAATGGTGGCAGTCACGCGCTCAGAATAACTTGCATCTCCCCAGACCTTCTCCCTTATACCTTCCCGAGCCTTCATGTAAGCGGGGTAAAGAGATAACCCTAAAAAAACCGCAACAGGCGCCACAATCAACATTTGGCTGCGAGGTTTATGCAAACAAACCATAAAGCACGACAACCCCAAAATTGCGAAAACACCAAATCCCATAAACCCGATAAGTAGCATGGTGCAAATCGGGAAAATCACCGAAAGACTCGAGATTCCTAAGGCGGCTAGGGGTCCCACACGTTTAAGAGTAATAAAATACCAAACCGCCATACCTGCCGACGCAACGGCTAGACCGGAGCTTAGAATTGAAGTAATACTGGGTATAAACGATAGAATTCTACCTAATATAAAATATGCCGTGAACCCGAAAATGATCGCCAAGTACCCTACTTTAGCAGGGGGAATCTGGCTGACAACTTGAGCCTGCATGTTTTCTGTCAGGAATAAATGCTTGGAAACCTGGACCGCAATAAAAGCCGCTAGAAGACCTAGGATGGAAAAAGCAGTTAGTTTAAATCCAATTTGGCCGGCATATCGATCTAGCAGTTTAACCGTTGAGTTCTCTCCCGCGAAAAGTTCGGTAAAAAAATGTATGAGAGCCAAGTTGAGTAAATGGCATAACCCTAACCCGGCAACTGGAGCTTTACCAAACCAAGCACGCGCTATCAACACAGCAAATAATGCCAACCACAAAAAAACGGTTTGATCACGATCAAAATAGAGTTCCATTAACTCAGGCCGCCAAATGCTTGAGGGTTTCTTGTACTATCATTTTAATCCTTGCAGAATAAGTGTTTTTGCCGTCAATCACAATCTTCTTAAAGACCGCTTCTCTCATCCTGCTTCTAATCTGCGGACATGCAATTAGGAATTTGGCTTTTTCGAGCATTTCCCTCGCCGTGGAAAAATATTCGACAACGCCCTCACCTTCGCCATAGATTTCTCTGTGTTCCGGCGTGTCTTCGACTAGCAAGCATCCCTTGCAAGCGGCGGCCTCGTAAGATCTCATTACGTGTCCATCTCTGTTAGCTCGGCGAACCAAAATGAGCGAAAGCCGCGCCTCAGCGAATCCTCTGCGCACCTCCCCAGGCTGGGCATAGCCACAGTAATTGGCACGAGTTTCAACATATCGCTCCCAATAATCACCGTATAATCGAACCTGCAGGCCAGCAGCAATCAGTGAATGGATTAAAGGAAGTCTATCACCGTCAGCCCCGCCGGCAAAAAATAAATCATAGTTTTCTTTTGTGTCATTTTTAGAAGTAATTGGATGAAAGAGTTCCTCGTCGTAGCCAAAAGGCATATATACCACTCTCGCACATCCTAAGGATTCTAAATCCCTAATATTTGCTCGTCGAGGGGTGAAGATAATATGGTATTCTTTTAAAGCTCTGAGCGACCAATTTGAACGATGACTGGGATTCCAAGGATCGTCCGTTAAGAAATTAACGCACCGAATACCATTAAGTTTTAGACGCTTTATTGTAGCGCCTTCAATCGGGCAAAGCCCACTCGTAACTAAAAGTGCATCCTTTTCAAATGGATAAGTTTCTAGCATACGATTTACCTTGGCCATCCAAGGATACCTTCGATCAAGAAGCCTCCAGCAAAAACTATTAAAAACCTTATATTTTGAGCTGGCTTCGCTCATGTTGAAAAACTCAGCTGGGATTCCTTCCTTTTTACAGGCGCGAAAAAAAGACCCGCTTACATTGGTACCACCTAAATTGCCAGCAATTACCAGATTCATATTTACCTCTTCTTTGATTTAGCCATTCTATGCAAACTTGCTTCGAGGTAATTAAACAGGAAAATAGGGCAAATAAGTCCTCCAAAAGTTACTAATAAATAAAGTGCCCAAATATATGCCCGAGTAAACAAGCCTACATGTAACTTTCGTAATTGATATTCCGGGTTCATGCCGATGCAAATTTCTAGACTGTACTTCCAAGATTGAACTTTGCGATAATTAATAATCCAATAACCGTAAGTGAAGCCAAGAATTTGACGGAAAACTGAACGTACGCAAGCTTGTCTATCTTGGATGGGTAATTGATTTTCTATCGAGCGCACGACTAGCCATCCCATTCGCCCAAGCGGAAGGTAGCGAGCCTGCGGCCATCCTGGCGCGGATCCAGGCCGGACGGCATAGCTATCGACCTTTTTGCCTGGAATCTGGATATCCTTGCCGATAGCAAGGAGGTCCAATCCTGCCAGATTCATGCCACTAGCAACCATTCGAGAGCCAAGATACATTTGATACATTTCTGTGCCGTCGAATTCTTCGGTCGATAAAGTCTGGCATTCAAAACGCGGCAGCAATACACCGCTAACAAACGAATAATCTCGAAACGTCGCTAATGCGACGGGAACTCCCGAACCGACAATACCATCTTTTAAAATACGCCGGATAACTTTTCCGGATGGGATCTCGAAAAAATTTACCAATAAAACTCCATAGTAATTACTATTTGTTATAAAATCATGAATGTCCTGAAGAACATTTGCATTTAATAGCTCATCGTCGTTTCCTAAAAGGAAGCAAAATTTCCCTGCTGCCATCGAAATAGCGGCTCTAAGGTTGCCATCGTAGCGAAGGTTTTTTTCTTGCCTCTTAAAACAATAGGCTAATTTATTTTCTTCCAAATAAGATACAATTTCCACATGTTTATTTTCCGGACTACAATCGTCGGAGATGCAGACTTCAAAACCTTGATAGGTCTGTGCTTTTAAAGATTTGAGTGAGACCATTAAAAAATCAAACCTGTTGTATTCCGGAATACATATGGAGAAAAAAGGCGGCTCATTTCTTCTATTTTCTTTTTGCAGAATGCCATCGCCTGGCGAATGATTTGTCATTTACGGTTACTCAATGTATAGCGCATTATTCTTGGGTGCAACTACTAGCTTAAAAACAACAACCTACACAGGCTACAAACAGCGAACAAAAATGCTAAATCATGGGCGCGTCATTTTTTATTTGACTATCATGTAACGCGAAAATATAGCCTTGAATTCCATCTGGATCAGGGTAGCAACGATCCATGTATTTAACTCTTGGTAGGCCCGGGTGATCAACCCGAAAAGCGTGGTACCCAAAGCTCTGAAGGAGAGCCCCCACTCTAAGATCCTGTTCAGGGGTGTGCAGTTCAATCATTAGTTTTGTTCGGTTTGCAGTGATCGTTTTTCTCCCTCCTTCTAGCGCGGCGCTTTCGGCGCCCTCAATGTCGATTTTAATTAAATCAGGTGGTGGATGCCCCTCAGCCACGAAGTCATCGATAGTGGTAGTTTCAACTTCTATTCGAGATAATGATTCGCCCGGTGCGCCGCGACCTGCGGTTGAAAGATGACCAGCGCCTTCGTGATGACCAATTATAAACTCAGTTTTTCCGCAGTAATTTGAGATTGCTTTATTCACGATTGTTATTTGGTTGAACTTATTTAGGTCTCTATTTTTTTTTGCATTTTCCATAATAGAAGGTACAGGCTCGAAGGCAAAAACGCTCCCCTGCATACCAGTTTTTCTTGCCATTAACAATGAATAAAGACCATAATTCGCACCGAGGTCATATACAGTCTGCCCTTTTTTAATAACTTTGTCCAGCAATTCAAAAACTGCCTGTTCCCATCCTCCATAAATATGAGCTAATCCAAACTCTGGGTATACATAATATTTAAGACCCCTAGACGGGCCGCGCAAAATTGTCGCAATATTTCCAGGACGATATATAGTACGCTCCAGAATCGGCTTTAGCGCCTTTCCTAAGTACCGGAAAATGCTAATGTTCAAGTTCTTGCTCATTGCTTACCCCGTACATATCAAAGATGGCGAAAACTGTTTGATCGAAAAACGGAAGGCGCCAGAAAACCAGCAAACTATGGATCTGCCAATAGCGGCTTTCGCTATTTTGGGCGTTTTGCTAAGATTCGCAATCCAACTAGAAATTACCTTCAACTTTGCAGTAGTTCGATAATTGGTTTAAATTGGCATTCGTAATTCCATTCTGTCGCAATTTTCTCCTTGTTCCGAATTTGCTGCATGGCAACCTCTTTAGGATTGTCCAAGAGCGAACGCACTGCATTTGCAATGCTATTTGGATCAGTCGGATTGCAAGCTTTAGCAAAACCACCATCAACGAAAAACTTCTTCCACTCCGGGAGATCGGAGACCAAGAGATTTAATCCACAAGCCATGTAGTCGAATGGCTTGTTGGAAGCTCCTGTCATCGCTTGCATATTGATGTCGCCGCTTTGAACAGGCATAAAGGCCAGCCCAAGATCGGCCTTCGAGCAAACTGGTAGGAGATCCTGTCGAGAAAATGCACCTAGATAACGCACGCGCTCTCCTACTCCTTTCTTTTGTGCCACTTCTAGAAAATCTTCAATGAATGTAGGCGCACCGCGCGTTGTGTACCCTGCAAAATGGAGTTCGACACGTTTCGGCAACATTGCTAATGCCTCCAAAACGCTCGTTGGTAAGCGCTGCAAGTTCAGTGATCCATGATAGAAAAGAACATATTTGTCTTTAGGGATCTTGGGACAGTTTACTACTTCTCTTTTCTCCGGACAATTCCAAACGACGACGGTCTTTCCTTTCGGTTTTACTAGTTCTTCAAATTGGGATGCCCGTTCTGCGTTGGGCAATATGTTTGCCAAAGCCCTATCGGACACTGACTTTCGGAACTTCATCAGGCTCCGCGTAAATTTGGTAAGGCCTTGATGGGGAGGCGAATCATGCTCATGGTAGATGAGTTTACGGCCGGGTAAAAAACTCGCGAGCCAGGCTGCCGGACATGAAAGCGCTTCCGACGCATAAATCCAGCAAGAGCCTCGCCAAAAAGTGACCCAAACAGCCCACCATGTCCAAAAGAAGAAGTGAATTTTTTGCCGCCAGCCAGGCCGAGGAAACCTCAGCCGCATGACTCGAATATTCTGATGCGCAGGAAATTCAAAACGATCCGCTTCTCCCGAGGCACCGCAGCCCACAAACGTAACAGACCAGCCAAGGTCCGCCAAAATCCTCGAACTATGCTCTAGCGGAGGATAACCGGCGGGATTGGTATATTGGATGTATACAATTGATTGTTTTTTCAAGACAGACTACCAACGAGCTTTTTTAGAAAGCATACTCTGATAAACCTCTATCATTTCCGCGGCAACCATGTCCATTCTCTTAGGTGGTTTGATACCCTTGCGCAGGAGATCAAGTTGCTTGGCGTTACTACTTAGCTGCTGAATCGCAGATGCCCATTCAGCTATATTTGTCGGTTGCAACAACAGTCCGTTGACGCCAATTTGCACAAGTTCCGCAATTCCGCCTAATCTTGATCCCAAGACCGGAATTCCGGCGGCAAACGCCTCTAGTATTACCATCGGCCCAGTTTCCAACCATTGCGATGGCACTACGAGTAAGTCCCATTCTCGCAGGGTAGCGATGACACGAGACGCAGGAACTGGTGGAAAAAACTCAATCCGTGCATCATTTGCCGCTTCTGCTCGCAATTGCATCTCATAGCGTCTTCCGGACTCCCCCTGCGAGATGCCATAAATGGCCAGGCGTACATTGGCCTCTGGAATTTTCTTCAAAGCACGAATCAGGATGTGCGCCCCTTTTGTGGGATCAAGGCGTCCAAGGAACACCAAACGTAGCGGCAATCGTTCGGGCCGGACATCGGCGCTGAAGCACTCCCCTTCCATTTCGGCATCAATTGCATGTTCAGTGGTTGGATCTTGACACAACCCTTGGCGCGACAAAGTGATTTTCTCATCGGGAATTCCATTGCGCAGAAGGAGTGCCCTTACCCAATCACATACAGCCACAATATGATCCACGGAATGAAAAAATTCCAACGATGTTTCAATTCTCCGCGCTACCAATTGAGGCGTCCGAAGGGCCGTCCATAGGCCGCCTTGTCTTCTCGATTTCTCCAAAGCAGGCCCGATGAACTTCGAAGCCCGGTCAATGCCGACCGCCAATGTCCTCGGAACTCCTCTACCGTGGAGAACGCAGGGAGCGCAAATCGCACGGTCCATGATTCCATCGCAGACCGTCTTTCCCCATTTTAACAACGTGCCTCGCTGACAGCTTGCCGTCGGAGTATGGAAGGTGTAGATCAAAGGCACTTTTCGCTGGCGGATCGACCGAACCAGACGAATCGAGATCGCCGGACTCATCGCATGAAAGTGAACCAATTCGGGTCGGATTCGGTCAAGAACGACCTCAAAGCTTTTACCCGCCTCTGGATCACCATCTCCGTAGAGATCTTCTAGAGACAGCCGTCCATTAGTAGTCGCAAAGCGGTGAACTCTCAATCCGAAATGGTCATATTCCTCGTTTTTCTGTCCCGGCGCGGCAATCATCGCGTCCAATCCCCGGTCGTTCATTCTTTTGGCAAGAGCGTCCACATAAACCTCGGTGCCGCCGCAAGGGTCCGGATAGAATGTGAAGGGCAGATGGAGAATTTTGGTGTCTATCATTATTTTAAGGCGTTTAGAAACAAACTCTCATGCAACCGCCAATCATCTGTACCATCGATGTGCCCTGACGCGGCTCCCATACCGCTCGATTTTTCAGATCTTTCAAATCCCGCTCTTTTTATTACCTCTGCCAATTCCTCGTAGTCCCAGGCGTACAGATGCTCCCCGCCCATTCTAAACATTTGGTTGACGACCTGATTAGGAATTGTCAATGGCAATGTTGCATTGCCCAGGTGAACTAGTTTACTAAAAAATTCCTTGTTATTCCTTGCATAGGAAACCATGTATTTTTCTGAATCCGGTACAATGATACGAAGGCAACCGCCTTTTTCCAGGATTCTGTAACACTCTCTTAAAAAATCCGGAACCCTATCTCTAGCTAAATGTTCCAAAACATGTTCGCAATGTATAAAGGCCGCGCAACCGTCGCTAAGCTCTATTGGGTTTCTTAAATCACTGAAAAATGCACCTTTTTGCGGAAACAAATCAACATTGATCCAATCTGCAATGCTTCTAGGACCGCATCCCAGATGAATCTTTAGCCCTGTACGATTTCGTAGAACCCGCAATCCACGGCCGAAAAATATCTGCTTATACAAATTCGTAAAAAGTCTTCTAATCGCTTTACAAGCGTCTTTTAAGTCCTGCCAGTTAGATGAATAAAACAGTCCTTTTAACATTCGAATCATTTTACTTGCCTCTAACTGAAACCACTTAAGTCGATCTTCTCACTCCATAAAACAATCTGCCTTCCGCATTTTCAATGGAAAGCGTCGCTAAGTTTCACAAGACAAATTACGAACACTAGACTGATAAGATGCTCCTAAGCATCTTTCTTTAACATTCTAATAATCCTATGTCTGAAGGAGTTAAGAAATAAGTAATAAAAAGGGTCAAAGTACTTAAACCTAAACGGGAGAAATCGCCATGGCACTTTCTTGCCAGCCAATTTAATAAGATTTCTACAACCAAATATTGTTGAAAAAGAAAAACCGCACCGGCAAATGGAAAAACAGTTATTCTCAATGTTTGACAAGAGCTTCACAATATATTTTTCTCCGATACTTTGAACGTTCTTAATTGAGAATAAAAGATTATCCAAAGAGGCCAAACAAAATTCAGTAGTTTTGCCACTGGATAATCCAGAAGATTTTTTTATATAACTAAAGTTTTTGCCTTTAAATTCAGCCTTTAGAAACTTGCCGCCGGCAACAGCGAGATTTAGCATTAATAAGACATCTTCAATAAGTCGGCGCTTTTCATCAAACCCACCAACCCTCTTTAGCCACGATTTCCGAAAAATCTGCGAACCGGTGGCAATAAAATTTTCATCTAAAACCAAATCTAAAACGGTCGCGGCGATATCTTCGTCACTAGCACTGTCACGGTTAAAATGAACGCCAGGTGTGCGATGAAAACTTTCCGTATTTGATACGAGCTCCCAGTCACTATATACGAGACAAATGCTATGATCCGCGGAGTTTATTACAGAGATTTGATTGAGAAATTTTTCCAAACCACAAATATCATCAGAATCAAAAAAACAAATTAAAGGCGCACTTGAACACAGCGTTCCTAGATTTCTAGAATAACTCGGACCTTTTCTTGACGAGTTTTTAAGGATTTTAACATTCAACTTTCCTGTCCGCACTAATTCTGCTAAGTACGCCGAGGAATCTTCGTCGGAGAAATCGTCAATGATGATGATCTCGAAAAGCACCTGCGCAAATTCAAGGCTTTTAACAACAGAATCCAGAGTTTTCTGGATGGTCTGATGCGAATTGCAATAGGGCATAATCACTGAAATCTCTGGAACGTACAAATTACCATCCCCTGTGTTCGACGTCCTCGCCGGCCAGGAATTTCAATGTATCAAGATAGATCTCGCAGTTCTTACTAGTGAAGAGCTGGTCGGGAGGAAAATTTCTTAGCTCTTCTTTGCAATTATATAAACGCCAAGGTAATTCTTTCGGAAAATGCTTAAAATAAATAAAGTAGTATTTTTTCGCCAATTCCAAGTCAAAGTCAAATTTACTGTCGCGTAACCCGTCCTCTAACGCGCTAAAATATTCTTGTTCGTCAATTGGATCTAAGGTAAAGCCTTTTCCAGCATAATGAGTAATTCCGGTTGTGACAACTTTAATTCCTCTAATAGCCATCTCTAGACCGATAGTCGAGGTATAAACTATACCAAATTTTATCTTTGGTAAGATGGCGTAAGAATTCACTTTGGCATCGGAACTAATGATGAATACGTTATCAGGTAGCCGGCTTATCTGCGCTCTCACTCGGTCTTCCAGGCTTTTGGGTTGCTCGACTCTGGACTCCACCGGATGCATTCGAACGAGAAGTTGAATATTCGGATATTTTTCAAACCATCTTATTGTCTTTACCACCATCTCCTCTATGCCAGAAAAGGTTCGATTCATTTTAAGGACGGCACTATCCCACACTAGATTAGCCGCCAAAAGGACAGCCGGTTTATCTGGATTAAACCCCAATTTTATTAAGTTAGTTTCACTTTCCTCTATTTCAGCTATTTGGTGACCGGTTTTTTTTTGCTCTCTTTGCGCAATATGGTCTTGAACGAACTGGTCTGCATGCTCAGACGATGTTTTTTCTCTAAACGCTTCCCACACCGGCGCCGTGTTCCAATAGATAGAAGGCATTCTCCAATCGGCGACCAGTCCATTTCCCAGTTCAAATGTGTCAAGTGACACACATCTTTTACCGGTCTCTCTCAAATAATGGCAAAAGGATCCCATTTCCAAAAATGCTCCATTTCCGGTCAAAAACGATTCGAAGGAATTTTGTTTTAGAAACTGAACCAACTTGAGCAAAAAGGTAAAATTCTTATTAACCCGCAAATCAAATAGCTTCTTTTCTGAGGGTTCGCCCTCGAACTTTTCGTTTTTGAGATTGTAAAGAACATCAATCTCGGCAACGGATTTCGAGATCTTTAGCAGTTGCGCCTCCTCAAAATCCTGTTTTTCATCCCCTAGTTTAAAACGGTCAAAATTTATTAATTTAAAATTTTCAAATTTTGGAACCGGAAATTTAGATGACCATGCCGAATACGGCGCCCGGCCATATTCGAGTGGTTCTTCGTCGGTCCAAATTAAAGTAATGTCGTAGCCTAATTTACGTAGGCAAAATCCAATAATCGCCAGATAATCTATCCATTGACTATTACAACCAAAAAGCAACAATTTTTTACGCGGACTATTGATGCCAGCCGACGGTATGTTTTTATCAATTTCTTTAAATAGATCCCATCTTCCCCCGTACGGCTTAATCGAATTGTTGTATCTATTTTTAACAGTCCAAACGAGCGGTCGCAGCATGTTCTTAATACCGGCTAGCACAATTTTTTCTCCGTAAAATATTCAAGTTCAAAAAGGTTAAAAAAAACGAGCTCTGACGCCATGAGTAAAAGTGGGCTTTCAAAACCTGAGAATTGACTCGTCACTGCCACGCACATAGCCTAGCCTACTGCCGCAAGGGTTCATAAAAATACTATTTTAAAAATCAAGTTTGTTGTTTTTTCCAGTTTACGCCTGCCGCGGCGCTATGTCAAAATTGAAAATATATGAACGAGAACCCAGATCTTGGGCATAACAATACTAAGCACATAATTAATCCGCATCCGATTCCGAGTTTAAAATCAGAGGTTTTTGAAATCAAATTTTCAAAGCCGTTTTTTTTCAAGTACTTACTTATTAAAATTATCAACAAGCTCAATAGAACAAACACCGTGACTTCGTACCTTGAAAATAACAGTGAACGATGTTCAAAATTAAAGAGATTTACAATTGCGCGACATGCGCTACTAAAATCCGGCGCTCTAAAAAAAGACCACAGGATTGTTACAGTGGAAAACGTGAAAATTATTTTGCAGATCCGTACGGGCCATTTTTCCTCATTTTTGATTGAAAAAAGAGCCCGCTCCACTGATAGTAAGAGCCCGTGAAAGGCTCCCCAAATTATAAACTTAATATTTGCACCGTGCCACAAGCCGCCTAAGGTCATGGTAATAAATAGGTTAAAATAAGTCCTAGTTGTCCCTTGGCGGCTGCCGCCAAGGGGAATGTACAAATAATCTCGGAGCCATCGCGAGAGACTCATGTGCCAATTGTGCCAAAACTCTTGAATAGTTGATGACATATAGGGGTAGTTAAAGTTATGCGGAAGTGCAATGCCGAGTGTCTTTGATACTCCCAGTGCGCAGATTGAATATGCTAAAAAATCAAAAAGAATTTGCCATGAAAAAGCAGTCAGCCCAATTAGGGCGTCTACATAGCCAGCATTAAATAAACTATTGTAATAAGCATCCACAATTGGAGCAACCATGGTGTCTGTTAATGCGACCTTTGAAAACAAGCCGGTGCAGGTTATAAAGAGGCCTTCAAGTATGTTTCTGTAATTAAATTGTATTTTTTTTTCTATCTGCGGCAAAAACTCCGTAGCTCGGACGATCGGCCCTGAGTTTAGGTGTGGGAAATACATAATTAAAATCATATAATCCAAGTAGCTCTTCGCACAAGCTCGCGGGTCCCTATAAACATCTATCACGTAAGACAGACTGATAAAGACAGTAAAACTCAACGCTAGCGGAGTATCGCCTTGGTAAATAGATTGTTGAAAATATTGGTGGTTGATATCGAAGAACGTTTCGGCCACCCATTTGCTATATTTAAACCAGAAAAGCCCGGCTATATTTATGAATACGGAAGACCATAGAAAAAAGCATTTAAATTTTGTTTTAACTATCAGCTTACTTAAAAAATAGTCAATCGATCCAAGTCCAAAAATCAGCGGCAAAAACCGTAGGTCCCAAAATGAATAGAAAACGCAGGAGGCAACAAGCAGAAACCCCTTTTTTAGCACCTGATTCGTGAAAAGGTACCAACAAGACATTACAATGGCCAGAAAAAATAGGAATGTAAAAGAGTCAAAACGCATTTTTGATGATTTCCACGAGTTCTAAGGTATATTTTGACTTTTCTCTTTTATCCAGATGCGAAAACTCGAATGGTTCTATAGATTTCAAAACTGCATTATCTAAATAATGTATTTTTAAGACATTTTTTTGTCCAAATCCTATTTTGTCCCAGTATTTAGCTTTTGGAAACAGTCTGTCGTGAGCCTCACGATAGACCCCATTTAATGGCGTGCTGACTAAAACAACTTTGTTATTATTCTTAGTAATCTCTTCCAGCTGCTTGTTAAGTGCCTGAACCGCCGAAATCATTTCATCATCTGATTTGATTTTCATTTCAGCGAATGCTTTCGTTAAACTTTCTGACTTTGCTTTCCGGATGTCCTCACGATTTAATAGTAAGTAATCCGCACTTCTTTCTCTGGAAAAAAAAGTTCTTAAATACATTTGACTACGACTTATTGTTCGCGTCAATACACCTTTGAGCGAGAGCCGATCATGAAAGCAGCAAAAATTTTCCTGTAATATGCCCCAAAAAAAAGCGTTAAAAAATTTATCCACACTAAACCGCTTATCATAGTACTCTTCGTATTCCTTAACCATTCCTTCTGCTTTTTGCGAGTTAACCGAAGACTGATCGGCGGACACTATTATAATACTGTTTTTAATAGCAGCACAACGATTGTAGACAAACCACCATGGATCGTCGCCATCCACGGACAACTGTATCGTTTTTTTGCCCAAATTCTGCGACAGCACTTCCAGATCTAAGCCAAGTTGCGTATGTGAGTCCCCTATAATTACAATTTGATCGCTACTTATCTTAGACCGCCAGTAACACCACAAATCAACACTGTCGGTGACAGAAGGCTCAAAACCTAATTGAATCTCTAGGGTATTTAGAACCGCGAGAGGTCCGAAGAAAGCAACTACAAAACCTGTTAAAAATTTAATCATTTTTGATCACCATTCGTAGCCTGCCTAATCATCTTTTTTTGATTTTCAAGTAATACCGCTCGTCTATATATGATCCCAAGTCACGGGGGTACCTTTGGTTACGTTTTGTTTTAATCGACGCCCCAGCAGATTTGAGTAATGTTTTGGAGCAAGCCCCATCCCGGGCCTAATCCTCCGAATGTCTTCCGGCCCCACCATATGGCCGGCAGGCAGATCTTTTACAAAATAAAGCGACCGGCGAAAGATCTTATTGCTCTCTTCCGCCTTCTGGCGCGAAAAACCATTTTTGCCCAGCGCCAGCCAGGCCTCCCTTGTATCGCGGCAAAGCTGTTCCAGTTCCGAAGGCTCAAGCGAAAACTCGGAATCGGGCCCTTTGTCTTTCCGGCTCAAAGTAAAGTGCTTCTCGATCACGCACGCACCGAGGGCGATCGATGTCGTCGAAGCCAGGTTACCCATCGTATGATCGGACAGGCCAACAAGGGTTCCGAAACGACGCGCCAGTTCCGGGATCATGCGCAAATTGGATTGATCGGTTGGGGCCGGATAACTGCTGATGCAGTGCAATAAGACCAGATCCTTGCACCCTGCCTCGCGCGCCGCCGCGACCGCTTCGTCGATCTCCCCTTCGCTGCCCATTCCCGTGGACATGATGATCGGTTTGCCCGTTTGAGCCACATAGCGGATGAGCGGCAAATCGGTTAATTCAAACGATGCAATTTTGTAGGCCGGAGTCTTCATGCTTTCGAGCAGATCGACGGCCGTTTCGTCGAAGGGTGTCGAAAACACCGTAATTCCCAGCTTGCGTGCATGATCGAACATCGCCTGATGCCAATCGTAAGGCGTTTGCGCCCATTTGTATAAATCGTAAAGTTTGAAACCGTTCCATAGACCGCCTTTGATCATGAAATCCGGTTTGTCGCAATCAATGGTCATCGTATCCGCGGTGTAGGTCTGCAGCTTGATGGCATCGACCCCGCACTTTTTGGCGGCATCAATCGTTTCCAGGGCTCTTTGTAGCGAACCGTTGTGATTGGCCGACAATTCCGCGATGATGTAGGGCGACTGATCCGGACCTATTGCGCGATTTTCAATGGTAAAATTCATCACTCGGGTCTTTCAAAAGATTACAAGATGTATTAATGCGTCACGCTTTAATGGTACCGTATTTAACCCTTTGCTGATGCAAGTTTAGCAGCTATAACGCTGGAGTTTGAATCACATTGCCAGGCTCCTTTAGAACAGCGGTACAACTAACGCTTTCGCTCTAAAAGCATTAATACGAAAGTATTTTGGCGTTAGAGTGAGGCCATATACCTAGGATTATGAAGTATTTTAAAATCTGCCAGAAACGTTTAGCTTGTTTACGAGGCGCTTCAATCTGTCGTCCGAAAATTCTGATAAACAAATATGTCGTGAGAACTCGAAGACTCTATGAATCCAAGTTTCTGAAAGACTCTTTGAGATGAATGATTCGTTTTCTTCACCTCACCGAAAATCAAGGCGTCTCCCGCGAAAGTTTTCAATGCGGTAATGGCTGTATTTAATAAGTTTGTTCCTAATTTCAGCCGGCGGAAGGCGGAATCCAGGGAGTAGCCTATCCTCCAGCCTTTCTCAGTTAACTCAAATCTCACTTGGCCGATGGGAAACCCTTCTTCGGTTTGGACAATGTAGATGCGGCATTGCTCAGGATTTTGTAGCCGCTTCGAGAACCACTGATGATGCCCCTGGGGATCAATTTGCGCCGAATGAAAGGCGTTCAACCGCACCGTGGGATCGTTCGCCCAGCGCAGAAGGAGTTCTTCGTCCTCGGCTTGGGCATCGCGAGCCAAAAGCACGGTCGAAGAATTCAAAGACAATACCGAAGCGACTCTTTCGCAACCATTCCCATCCACCAGATCCATGCATTTGCGGGACCACTCAGCAATGTCCTGCCCTGACTTCTCCAGCACATCCTTCAAAGCCGAAACGATCAAGGATTCCGTGGCGGAATCCTGATCACCAATCCATCGCACATAGCCCTGGCGATTCAATTCGGCGGTGATGTCCTTCTGATTGGCGGCAACGGTAACCACAAGCGAGGGGAGGCCAAGACACAATCGTTCCCATGTCGTGGTCCCGCCGCCCCCGATGGCGAGATCCGCAGCAAGCATGAGAGGGGCCAGACTCGGCAAGCCGTGGTGTAGGTGAATATTGGCATGCATCGTTGCCAGTTGCTCAATCGCTGCCCAGTTGGGGCTGCCAACATTCCCCACCACATCGACGGCGATTTCCGGTCGTTGGAGCGTCAAAAACGCCCGCAGGGTGCGGCCGGTCAGGTCGTAAAGGTCCGACCCGCCAAAGAAAATCAGTATGCGTTTGATCGGCCCACTGCGTACCCGCACATGGGGGCGCAACTCGGCATACTGCATTTGCAAGAGTGCAAATGCCGGGCCCAGCAAACGGGCGCAACGCTCCGGAACCCGATCGTCGTAGCGGTGGACCAGATTGGCCACCAAATTCTGGTCCAGCAGCAAATCACAGTCATGAGCCCGATCGGCAAGGTCATCGATGACCATGATCTTGCCGCAATGGGATTTCACGTCCCGTTCCCAGCGGGCGTCCAGGGCATAATGGTCCAGGACCAACCAATCGGGGGGGAACTCCGCCAACACCTTGAGGGTTTTCTCGGCATCGCTCTTCGTATCGGCCCCCAGCCAGTGGGCATGGTCCACGACCGGCGCGTCAGAAACGGGAACCGGGTTGGCTGCTGCCGCAAACGGCAAGGAAATCGCATCAAAACCTTCTTGTTTGATGCGCTCGATCATGTTCCCTTCGTGAGCGCGGGAAACGAATCGGCAATGCGCCCCTCGGTTGCGAAGAGCCTTGGCCAGGGTGAGGCAGCGCATCACATGGCCCGTGCCAATCTGCCGGGAGGCATCGGTCCGAAAAAGAACCTTCATGAACTAGTTCAGTCTCTTGAATCCCCCATGGCAAATCGGCCCTTTGAGCAGCGCCTTGACATCCCTGCCGTCCTCGCATTCTCGGATGAGGGCAAAGATCGGATCCAAGGCTTGGAAAAAGCCGTCCACCACCTCCGGCGTGTGTTCGGTGCTCGCATAGACGCAATTGCTGGCAAGATATCCCTTGGCCAACATTTCCTGCGTGATGAGGGTCTTGTAGGCCAGCGCGTGATCGCTTTGGAAGGTGAAGCCAGTCAATGCGGGAAGACCCCAGTGCGAAATCGTCAGGCCGTACTTATCGGCAAGGTCCTGCCAGCCTTGCCGGATTTTCAACCCGGTCTTGGTGATGGTTTCCCAGGATTTTTCCCGCTCCATCACTTCCAAGGTTTTGAGTGCCGCGGCGGGCCCGATTCGTTCCGTCCAGAAGGTGCTGCTAATAAACGTAGACTGGGCCGCTTCCATGATTTCTCGGCGCCCGATCGTGGCCGTAATGGCATATCCATTTCCGAGAGCCTTGCCAAACATCGCCATGTCGGGGTTAACCCCGTATTTCTTATGCAAGCCGCCAAATGTCTCGCGAAAACCGGAGGTGCACTCGTCGAAAATCAACACAATTCCTTTTTGAGTGGCCAATTTCCTCACATTTTGCAGGAAATCGTTTTCCGGCCCTCGGTTCCTGGAAACTTCCATCTTGATGACGCCGATATCGCGGGCGGCGACTAGAGCTTCCAATTCCTCATAATTATTATAGGAGAATGGAAACACCGTATCTTTCAAGTTGCGCGGAACGCCCGTTGGGCTAAGGCCGGGCAGAAGATGCCCGTCCAGACCCTTGTCGTCGCCCAGATTGGTACTCAGGTACCAGTCATGCCAGCCATGGTACCCGCAGATCGCCACCTTGTCTTTGCCGCTGGCGGCCCGGGCAATGCGAATGGCGATGGCATTGGCTTCCCCGCCGGAACGAGCCAGGCGAACCATGTCGGCCCAGGGATGAATCTCGATGAGCTTTTCCGCGAGGTAGACCTCCTCCGGGCAATTCAGGGTGGCCATGTTCCCCGAATCGACCGTTTTTCTGACCGCATCGTCCACTTCGGGATGGCCGTATCCGAGGATGTTGGTGCCGATCCCCATGATGCACATGTCGATGAGTTCGCGCCCATCGAGGTCCCAAACCCGGCAGCCCTTGGCCTTGCTGAAATAAGCTGGCCATTGATCAGGAAGAAACATCTCCGCCCGCTTGGACAGGAGCATGCTGCCCCCCGGGATCACCCGCTTGGCGCGCTTCCAGAGCTTTTGGCCGGTTCCCAATTGGGCCCCTTCATTTCTTTTGATATTTTTATTCAATGCAAAAAGCTCCGGCTTATTTTTGGACAATGCCAAAATGTCTTTCCATGAAAAATCAATACTCGGTGAAAACCAGTCCATTACTGCACGAACCACTTCTAGGTCCATTGGCTCGTCAACGGTCCAGCGGAGATCTGAATAATCTTCTTCAATCCGATATTCGCCTTTCCGTAATTGCTCATTCCTCCTCATGAAAGGAGTAACATGCTCCCTATCGTACGGCGCCGTTGCGTTATAATAAGCATTTTCTAATGCGGAAAAGGTGAACACCTCAGTATCGAGTCCATCGGGAAAGCAGTAACTTGCAGTACAGTAATAATCCATGTCGTCGGCAATTGCGCCATTTATGACTTGGTCAACCAATTCACCATCAATAAATGGACAATCTCCGGTCAGACGCACAATATAGTCTGATTTAACTAGGCTTGCTGCTCCGTAGTACCTTTCAAGCACGTCAACTTCACTGCCACGATAAACCTCAATCCCCAATTGAGCCATACAAGCCTCAAGAGGGTCATTATTACTTTCTACGGACGTAGCTAAAATAATTTTATTAATATTTTTTGTACGCCTTAAACGATTTATCATTATTTCGATTAGGGGAGTACCAGCAACCTTCTGCAGTACCTTTCCTGGAAATCGGGTCGATCCCATCCTTGCCTGAATCACCGCAATCACATTCATATCTTTGGCCATGTTCTTGGATCCAAAATCCTTAAGGGAACTGTTGATCTTATTTGATCATTTATTGTTCCTAAAAACCCCATTATTTGATCACGACTAGTCTGCACAGCGCTATGCCAGACTGAAATTTCACTAGGCTTGTCTACTCCAATGACCAAACGGTCACCCGGTTTTTTTTTGTGCAACATAGAACCAATTAAGGCTACCGAGGGCTCTAATCCCACAAGTTCAGCGCCCTTCAAAATATTACTAATATAAGCACCAGATCCGACGACGCGTTTATCCGCCACTGACGGAGGCTCAAGCAAGAGGCCTTGAAGGTAAATAGATCTAAAATCCATTCTTTGACTGCACGATCGACTGGCATCAAGTTGCCGAAAATCTAATACATTTGCTGGTGCTTGAATTAAATGGGGCCGAAAACCTGAAATAGAATGAACCTCCTCGGCCGTGTAAACGCTTTGCCCCGCTCTAATTCCCTTCTTGCTCGTTAACTCAGCAAATATATCCCACTCTTCGCGGCTTAAAAATCCATGCGACAATAAAACCAGTTCACGAGAATCAATAAAACCTTCACACGCCTCCTCAATTTTTCCTTCATTGAAACAGTCTTTTTGTGGTATCTTATTGCAAATTAGCGAATCCGAAAGCCTATCTGTTCTTAAAAGCCAATTTTTCAGTATTTCGGCTGCATTACCGTAACTTGTGGCCGTGTCAAATGATCTAACACCTGTATTCCAAGCCGCTTCAAGAATAGCTTCGGCGTCAGCTACACTACATCCCGGCCCATTTCGGTTCTTACCATATGGTAATCCTAATTGTACCGTCCCCAAAACAAAATCTATATCCAATTGAAACATCGAAGGCTGCTAAGTTCGGCGTAAAATTGCAATACTCATCCATTCATTCGGATCATCGCAAAATCGGTTACGAGAACCATGATCCATTACGTATTTATAGAAGAGAGTGTAATGGCCATGCCATGTAAACAAATTCGTATAGTCCATTTTATAGCTATTCAAACCCTGAGAATGCTTATACGGGACAATTTGATTAGACTTGCTAAAAAAGTCCAAAATTATAATCCACCCAGGCTTATTTACAACTCGATCGGCTTCGCAAGCAATTTTAAAAAGGTCATCTCGATCGCAGAGATAAAGACAAAATCCAAAAACTAAAATATCGATCGACTTGTCATTCCAAAGTAAGCGATCAGCAGTTCCAACTTTGGCGTCAATCCCTTTACCTTTAGCTTCATCCACCGATAAATGTGAGGGGTCTATTCCTTTTGGATCTAAGTTGAATTTCTCGCGCAAATAATCCAAGCGCAATCCTGTTCCACAACCCACCTCTAAAATTGATGCGATCTTTTCCTTCGCCGATCCAATGATCAATTCGACAGCGTGGATGACAGGATCACCCTCCAGTGAAATAGCACCCTTATTTCTATTGAACCAATTGTCGCCTTCGCCACTAATAAATGCCTGTTTCTGATCCACCGCTACCCCCAATTACAAAACTACATTTTTAGTTGCCGAATTGATTCAATTACCCTGGCTACGTCGTTATTTGTCATTGCAGGAAACAATGGGACGCTAAGCAGCGTGGCATATGCTTTCTCAGCCATCGGGCATTTACCTACTTGATAGCCATACGTTCTCCTATACCAAGGCTGAAGGTGAACTGGAATATACAATACTTGACTGCCAACCCCCTTAGATTTTAGCTCTTCCATAACTTCAGTTCGCGATTTGCCAACTCTAGGAAAATCAATTCGAAGAGTGTAAAGATGCCAAGAGATTAGATTCAAATCAGCAGGGTTCCGACATTTTGGGGTGCTTATCCAAGGTATGTCGCAAAGAGCCGCGTCGTACGCTGCAACAATCTCTGATCTTCTCTTAATAAAAGACCCTAATTTATTCAACTGCGAAATGCCTAAAGCCGCCTGAATTTCTGTTAACCTATAATTAAAGCCCAATTCTTGCATTTCGTAAAACCACGGGCCTTTTTCGAGCGTTACTTCACAATTTGAGGCTGCTTCAAATGTTTCCCAGTCTCTTACAATCCCATGACTTCTAAGCAGCCGAGCTCTTTGCGCATATCGGTCGTTGGACGTTACCAGCATCCCGCCTTCCCCGGTGGTCATAGTTTTGACGGGGTGGAAAGAAAAGACTGTCATATCGGCCCATTCATGCCCCCCGATTTTAAAGATCTTTTTTTGATGTTCAAATTTGCCGCCAACTGCATGACAGGCATCTTCTATGATCAGTACACCTTTTTTTCTTGCGAATTCTGCAATGCGCGGCATTTCCGCGGACTGCCCGGCGTAGTCGACAGCAACTACCGCCTTAAGATCGTCCTTATATCCTTCGGCAAGTGAATTAGGACAAAGCGTAAGTGAAATCGGGTCAATATCGCAAAAATCGGGTATCGCATCAACATAAGCAGCACAATTAGCTGACGCCAAAAATGTAATGGGACTTGTGATGACGCGATGCCCTTTTTGAACACCGCCAACAATCATTGCCAAATGAAGCGCAGCCGTTGCGTTACATACCGCTATGGCGTGCTTGGCACCCACCAATTGAGCAAATTTCTCCTCAAATTCCGCGATTTTTGGACCGACGGTCAAATAGGGCGAACGGAGGCATTCCGAGACAATGGAGATGTCCTCCTCCGTAACCCATTGTTTTCCATATGGTATGAAATCCATTATTGCGATACCATATTGTGTTCTTTTAGCATTTCTACCAATTGGCTACCGGAAATCCATTGACTATTCGTATCGCTTGAAAATCGGAATCCTTCTGGACAAGGCTTTCCCAGATCCGCCAACGGATGATGGTCAATGATACCATCGAATGGTTCGGGAAGAATTGCATAGCGGTCATCAAACTCTCTTGTATGACGGGCATCGTCTTCCGTAATCATTATTTCGTGGAGTTTTTCTCCAGGACGAATGCCAATAATTTCCTGCTTGCATTCGGGTGCAAGTACAGAAGCCAAATCCGTAACTTTCATCGATGGAATTTTAGGGACGAAAAGTTCACCTCCTTTCATAGTTATAAATGAATTCAATACAAATCTGACACCTTGGTCCAATGTGATCCAAAATCGAGTCATTCTTGGATCTGTTATAGGTAGAGTTCCGGTTGACTTGCGCGCTAAGAAAAACGGAATTACACTTCCCCTAGAGCCCATGACATTACCGTAACGGACCACTGAAAAGCGCGTGGGATGGCTCCCCGAATAATTGTTAGCATTGACAAAGAGCTTGTCGGAACAGAGTTTGGTTGCGCCATAAAGGTTAACCGGATTAGCGGCCTTATCGGTAGAAAGTGCGACAACTTTTTTTACATTTCTATCGATTGCTGCGTCGATAACATTGATCGCGCCAGTAATATTCGTTTTAATTGCTTCGATGGGGTTATACTCTGCAGCAGGAACTTGTTTTAGCGCTGCGGCATGAATGACATATTCTACCCCATCAAATGCCCTTCTTAGTCGATCGGAGTCCCTTACGTCTCCTAAAAAATATCGGAGGCATGGATATTTTTTCTCGGAAAATAAATCTCGCATTTCAAATTGCTTTAACTCATCACGGCTAAAAACAACGATTCTTTTTGGGGAATATTCTTTCAAAATAATCTCAATGGCCTTTTTTCCAAAAGAGCCTGTTCCACCAGTTATTAACCATGATGCACCTTGCAAATTCTGTTTCATTTTATACTCGTTTCCTATACCTTAAGATTCACTAAAACCTACTTCTCAGTTTGATTCTTCCATGATTTTGCATAAAATCCATTTTTCTCTATCAGTTGCTGATGGTTTCCCGATTCGGCAATCTGACCCTTTTCCAACACCAATATAACATCGGCAGCCGCAACGGTCGAGAGACGGTGAGCTACCACCAAGCGAGTTACGGAACAATCAAGGCCATCAATCGTTTTTTGCACGGCGCTTTCGGAAGCTGTGTCCAAAGCCGAAGTGGCTTCATCCAAGATAAGAATTTCTGGTTTGCGCACCAACGCCCTGGCAATAGCCAGCCTCTGACGTTGCCCACCTGAGAGCATGAAACCGCGTTCTCCAATGACAGTATCGAGACCTTGGGGAAGATTTTCAATAAACTCCTCAGCATGAGCTAATTTAATTGCATGAATTACCTGTTCGCGCGAAGCATCTGAGCTGGCAAAAGCAATGTTTTCATAAATAGTCGCGTTGAAAAGAATGGTGTCCTGGCTAACGACTCCGATTTTGCTTCGCCATGATGAGGGATCAATTTGGTGAAGGGGATGACCATCCACCATGATTTGACCTGCGGTTGGTTCGAAAAGCCCAAGGAGGAGATCGGCTAAAGAGGATTTGCCACTACCTGAGCCACCGACTAATGCGATCATCTTACCTTTAGGCAGCGAGAAAGAAACTTGAGTAAGTGCTGGTTTGTCGCGACCTGGGTAAACAAGAGAGACATGGTCGAAGCGAATTTCGCGTTTGAGGTAGTCAAAAGCCTGGCCTCCCAAGCGCGTGTATGTTAGTTTTTTTTCCTCAAAAAGCTCATCCACAATTCGCAACCGTGCAAGTTGAGATTGAATTCCTGCAATCGTCCCAAAACCGGTACTCACCCGCATAGAAAGGCGATTTAATACAGCGATAAAAGTAAGCAAACTCGGTAATAGATTTGCTTGATCATGTCGAAAAAGAAAAAAGCCTCCAAGCAAAAAGGAACCCATACCGAAAACCATTATCGAATCTGAAATTGGCGAAATTAATGCCATTCTTTTTTGCAAAGAAAGCAGGCTTGAAATAAAAGCATCTTGAAGCTGGGTCACTTGACGAAAAACGGAGTGCTGAGTGTGATAGGAATGGATAAGCCTGAGGGCATTAACTGATTCAACGATTCTTCGTGATAACTTAATGGAGTGCTCTTGGAGTTGCAATGATATCCCCCGAATTTTCCTAGTAACTAATTTCTGAAAGAATACGATTACAGAAAATAGGGCAATTGTCATCACAAAAAGTAGGGGAGAAATCGAACAGAGAACGATGATGTACGCAGCCATAGTCGCTATGTTGATCAACAATTCGAGTCCCTGTCTGCAGGCATTGGCAACACCTTCTCCATGGCCCGTTATGTGAGCTGTTAACTCGCCTGCTTTAAAACGGCTGGCGGAAGCGAAATCTAAGCGAAGGACCTCTTCAAGAATCATCCGCTGAATAGACGCAGCAATGTTAGAAGCAAGGATGGTATTTAAGAGAGAGGAGCCAACAGACGTAATCGATCGCAAGATCTGGCAAACGGCAATCAATACCACCACCAAGATAAACACCGACGATAGCGCCCATCCCTCAACAAAAACCGCAAAAAAACCACCATTAGTCAAGATGCTTGCAGACTGACGATTGGAAAGAATGTCGAGAGCGAATGCCAAAAAACCGAATGTTACTCCTTCAAAAAAAGCAGACAAGCCACCTATAACTGCCACAGTTGCGAAAAGAGATCGTTGGGCCCACGCGGCGCGTGCAACCAAACGATAGGCGGGGACTTGGTACCACTCAGATCTCTTTACTCTTAACTTGAGACGATTGTACTGTTCCATCCTCAGAGAAACGTTCTGAAAAAAGGACTTCGTGCTTTTTACAATGAAAGAGATCAAGCGCTCACCCGCGTCAATGAACTCAACTCGGTTGAAAGACGATCAAGGTTGTCTTTTTTGGAAAAATTAGTTTGGTAAATGGTATGACAATGGGTAGCAAGCTTCGATAAGGCCATCACTCTCACGGTATTTAAATGAGCTTCTAAGTTATTCTCTTGTTCCGAGAGAAACCAACCCAAGCCAAATTCCTCAATCCAACGGGCTGCAGCAGCTTCTTTTTTTCCGACGAACAATATTGGCCGCCCAATTGCAAGGGAGCCGAAGAACTTTGATGGGACCACACATCCCGTCCATTCTGATTGAAGCGAAGCAATATGGATGTCTGCAGCAGCCAATCGCATTTCCAAATCAGCTTCGGAAGCGAAACCAGCAAACCGTATGTTAATATCATCGGCATTGATCGCAGCCTTGAGTTGGTCGACTCGATTGCCACGTACCGCGAAGCAAAATGTCACTGATTCATTTCTCAATGATCTCGCCAGTGCCAAGATCTGTTCATATGAATGGGCCCTGCCAAACGAGCCACTGTAGAGAAGGCCGATTTTGGCATTCCCGAACAATTGTTTGCGGACTTCTAGATCGGGTTGCGGTGGAATTGCCGGTTCAACCAATGCCCAGGGAGTTATCGTGATTTGAGGCACTGAAGGTGCGTATTTTCTGAGACGCGTTTCCATGCAAGAGCCAAGATTGGCGATCAAATCTTGAGATCGTAAGGCGGCGGACATCAGATATTGGAAGAAGCGATGGATGGGAGAGTTTCGACTGATTAAACCTTCGGCAACAAACCCATCAGGATAAAGATCGAAGCACCAATGAACTTGCTTCGTGTTGGGAAATGTCCATTTCCACGGGATCGCAACCAGCGCGGAAAAAATTGGGTCCGTTCCGGTGATCATGATCTCTGGCGGGTCTTGTTCCCAAATGGCTCGACCTGCCCAGAATAAAAGCATCCAAACGGCATTGAGGATGCGTCCGTAGGCCCTGTTTTGGGGAAAATCTGGACGCCAAATTCGGTAGACTTCCACCCCATTGACATTTTCCTTCCGGGGGTAGCTCGCGCCTTTAGTACGGCAGGAGCGATTGGAAGTATAGACTCGAACTTTCCAACCTCGTTCAGCCAAGCCTTGGGCCAAATCCCAAAAGTGCCTAGCCGAAACAACGTCGTCGGGAGGAAAGTAGTGGTAGTGAATGTCAACGGATGACAAGATAAATCCTGGGGAAAAAGAACTTAATAAACCGGGCAATGCGCCTTGGTCACGATCTGATCGTGAATCCAGGCGTAAGTGCGTTCCAGGCCGTCTTTGAGGCGAATCGACGGCGCCCAGTTCAGCTTTTCTTTGATGAGAGTGTTGTCGCTATTGCGGCCGTTGACCCCCTTCGGGGCATTGAGCTGATAGTTCCTTTTCAATTTGACCGCGCCAATTTCTTCCGCAATATCGACCAATTGATTGATCGATACCATTTCGTCGGATCCAAGATTCAAGGGCTCGACCACATCGCTTTCCATGATCTTGCAAGAACCATAGGTGCAATCGTCCACAAACATGAAACTGCGAGTTTGTTCGCCATTGCCCCAGATATCGATATTCAAATTTCCCGATAGTTTCGCCTCAATGACCTTTCGGCAGATTGCCGCAGGCGCCTTTTCCCTTCCCCCCTTCCAGGTGCCCTTGGGTCCGTAAACATTGTGAAAACGGGCGACGCGCGTAATGAGCCCGAAGTCCTCTCGAAAATGGCGGCACATTCTCTCGGAGAAGAGCTTCTCCCAGCCGTAACCATCCTCGGGAAGCGCGGGATAGGCGTCGGATTCCTTCAAGCCGGGAATATCGGGGCGCGTTTGTTTGTCGGCAGCATAGACACAAGCGGAAGAGGCAAAGAAGTAGCGGGAAACTTTTGCATCTTTTGCAGCCATCAAAAGATGAGTATTAATTAAAACAGAGAGCATGCAGAGGGCTTTATTATGCTCAATAAAACCCATGCCTCCCATGTCGGCAGCCAAATTATAGATTTCGCTGACGCCTTTGACGGCGGTTTTGCAGGCATCCAAAGACTGCAAGTCCAACTGGTGGACTTCCACTCCTGGATGGACTTGCCACCAATCGCTTAATGGTTTCTGATCAACCGCTCGAACGGGCAAACCCTTGGTTTTTCTTAAATGTTCAACAAGATGACCGCCGATAAAACCGCCTGCCCCGGTTACCAATATCATTGATATAAATCCTAAAAGACAAACGCTCCGCTAGCCTAATGTCTGGTTTGACACTAAGAGCGGCACTTTTCGTTATTTTGGGCTATGCCTAGGTTTAGCCAATCTTCCACGGTAGTCAAGGAAGACGGCCGCACCTTCAATGTAGCCTGGGTGGATACACGGGGAACGCTCCCAGCAACCCATACTCAGACAATGGGTTCCAGCAATCCGTTCCCTAGAATGAAGGTTTGGTCAATATCTGAGAACCGTTCATGATTCCCACCATCGCCATCGTTGGCCGCCCCAATGTGGGAAAATCCTCTTTATTAAACGCGTTAGTTCGCAAACGGATTTCCATCGTTGACCCAACCGCGGGGGTGACCCGCGACCGGGTCACCTTCCCCATGGAGTTTAACGGCAACCCGTTCGATCTTTGCGACACCGGCGGTATGGGAATCGAGGATTCCGACAACCTTACAGCTGAGGTCGAAGACCAGATTCGCGCCGGAATTCACGCCTCGGTAGCCCTGCTCTTCGTTGTCGATGGACAGGCGCCCGTGAATAAACTCGACCTCCTTGTGGCCGATCGCATCAGGGCATCCGGTAAGCCGGTCCTGCTCGTGATCAACAAATGCGATCATCCCGAAATGGATGTTCAATCGGCCGAATGGATGGAAATCGGCTTTCCGCAGTTTGTCTGTGCCAGCGCGAAACAAAGTCGCGGCCGCGAGGAAATCCTTTCCTGGATCGGCAAGCACCTTCCAAAACGAGGAGAGAAACGGCAAGATCCGGCCATCACCATCGCCCTGGTAGGAAGACGCAACGCAGGGAAAAGCACCTTCCTCAATGCCCTGGCAGGCACCGAAAGGATGATTGTCAGCGAGGTGCCGGGAACAACGCGCGATAGCGTCGACATTCATCTGGAGCGCGATGGCCAAGACATCGTCGTCATCGATACCGCCGGCGTTCGCAAACGCAAAAGCGTCAAAGGCGACATCGAGTTTTACAGCCTGAAACGCGCGCAACGGGCCATGCGCCGAGCCCAGGTCACCCTGCACTTGCTCGATTCCACGGTGCCCATCTCAAGAGTGGATAAACAACTTGCGGATTTCGTGCTCGAACTGGGCAAACCGGTGATATTCGTGGCGAATAAGTGGGATCTTATGGCTCCGCGTCCCACCGGGGACTATGCGGATTATTTGCATAAGGTGTTTTCCTTTCTCGACTTCGTGCCGGTCGCCTTTACGACTGCAAAAGACGGCCGCAACGTTGAGGCGGCCATTCATCTGGCCCGCCACCTTTTCAAACAGGCGGGAACCCGCGTTTCTACCCCCGATGTGAACCGAATCCTTCGAAAAGCCATCGAAGATACGCCGCCGCCACTCAGGCAAAATCGGCGAGCACGGATTTATTACGCCACGCAAACCGAAGTTTACCCACCCACGATCGTCTGCTTCACAAACGGCCCCGAGTTATTTGATGAGCCGTATCAGAAATATTTGCTGCGCAAATTGCGCGATCAGCTGGCTTTCAACGATATCCCCGTACGCTTGATCTTCCGCAAACGCGAAAGTCACCCCGACGAGTCAAAATCGGATTTCGAGGCCCCCGACTTTCCCCTCGGGACCGATTCGGCCCAGGAAAGGAAGCCTCGCCCCATTCCCAAAAAAGACCGATTTCGCAAGCCCGACAAGGCGAAAAAGAAACGCCCCGGAGGTTCGAACCCCGGGGTTTGGAAAGACATTTAAGGGGCGGCCCTAAACATCAGCCGTCAGGCATCAGAAGTCACGGTGCACTCATCGCGGTGAGCATCGCACTCCGTGTTTAATTTCCCAGTCGTTTGGTGTAGGTGTCGACCGCGCGCCGTACATCGGGATCCGGATCATTGGACATCGATTGAATCTTCTCTTTCGATTGCCTCAGAACATCGGGCCCCATGGCAGCCAAAGCACGGATGGCGGCCCAGCGCACGAAGGAATCGGAATCGTCCAGGCTGATCTGCAAACTGGGGGCCGCGGTCATCGCGAGGACACCCAAAGCCTCCAGCACATCGATCGCGGCGCGACGCACCCGAATGTCGGGATCGCGTAAAGCCTCGACCAGGGTTGGGATCACCGAGCGGATCGGATTGGCCAACGAATCGGGCAATTCCAGACCCAAAATTTCGTTTTGTTTTTGTCTTTTCGCCCTGACGGCCGCCAATTCATCCAGGGTTCTTTGGCAATTCAGCCGCACCTGCGGCTGGCGGTCCACCAATCCTGCACCGAGGCTAGGCAACGCCTTGGCCCAGGCCTGAAACAGCGGATCGAGTTCAACCCATTCCGTCTGAATCATGCGCCGCAGTTCCGCCGGATCGACCCCAGCAAGGGACTGGTTGGGATCGGAAATGAGCGAACTCAACAAAATCGCGCTCGTTCGCAGCGAGTCGGAGCTCATGATGCGGATATGAGTCTGAGGATCCTTCAAACTTTGCAGTGCGAGCGGAACAAGCTTGGCGGTTTGGGCCGACGCCGACTCCCGCCTCTGATGAGCGGGTTGGTTGTTCCCCTTCGCGTAGTTGCCCGAGAGCTGCAGATTCATCAACGTGTCCACGCCATCGGCCGCCGCAAGACGCAACTCGGGCTGGTTGTCGCGAGCCAACTGGGTGAACAGCGGCAACATCAATTCAGCATCCGCGTGAGTTTTCACGAGGGTGATCAGCGCCATCCGGCGGGTTTCTGCCGGCCCCTGTTTGACCAGGTGGGTGATTTCGCCAGAAAGCTCCTTGACCAAATTGGCAACGAGTGGAGATTCATCGGCTTGCCGGGCAAAATCTGGCAGTTTTTCCAAAAGCAGGTGAATCTTCGCTTTCTCGCCCGATTGCAACACCGCCTTGTATTCACGAAGCAGGACTTGAGCCAGTTCCTGCCGGTATTTCTGATCCACAGTGGAAATGGCGAGATCCGTCTGTTGATCGCGCCATTCCGAAAGGAGAAACGCCTCGCGCCTTTCTCGATTCGTGTGCAGCCCCTGCACCGCGCGTTTCAGACGGGCGTCGCGCCCCTCCGGGCCGTCGGCAAGCTGATTCAGGGAGTTGCGCACCTGCTCGACCGCGGGGGTCAGGTTCGAAAACTGGCCCTGGCAATCCTGCACCCAAAAGAGACCCGATCCCAGAATTCCCAGCGCGAAGGCAAATAGTTTCCGAAGGGACTCCTTGGAAACCAAAAACCGTTCCGCGAGGGGAAGCCGGTTTGCTGACGAGTCCCTGTTATCCATGGCCAATATCCCTTAGCAGTCGTTGGATCGGTCGGACCAGACCCTTAAAAAGCGGGTATAACGGCTAGGTCCAGCGAGGCCAATACGAAATTTCCAGCAGTGCGGTGCTCCTTTGCCAGCCGAAATCCTTAACCAGCTGCTTTGGGACGCCGACGGCCGGCAGGTTACTCTTCAGCAATTCCCCAAGCCGATCTATTTACTGGTGTTGCGCCATTTTTTCTGAATTGCCTGCCAAGATCACCTCGGCGAGGTGGCCCGCATCTTGGAAAAGCACGCCGATCACAGGGTTACTTTGGCGGCACTCGTTTCCTGCGACCCCAAGTTCCTAAGCTCGGTGCAAAAAACGGGCAAGGGCCAAGGACAAGGGATTGCTTGGCTGACGGATCCCAGCAGGGGGGCTCATCGGGCCCTGGGTCTGGGAAGAACGAGCTGGGGTTCTTTCTTTCGGCCCAAAGTGCTGGCGCGCTATTTTTGGTCGCTTTTGCGCGGGTTCTTACCGCGTGCCGCCGCCCCCGGCGAAGATCTTCTTCAATTAGGTGGAGATTTTCTTTGGAATCGGGAGGGAAAACTGGTCTGGGCGCATCGAAGTGACGATGCGGGCGACCGGCCGAACGAGAAAACGATTGTTGGCATCCTGGAAAACGAGAACCTTTGGACCGCGCTTAGTCCTCGGCATCAATGACATCAATGCCGGCTGCTTCCAGGGCCATCAGAATTCGGTCGAGGGCTTCCGCATCGGGTGGCCCATTTTCCAGTGTTTGCGACACTTGCAGAAAGGTGACATGGCCCTGGATTTTAGCAACATCCAGTAGGCTTCTGAGCTCTGTTTCGACTTCCCTCATGGATCCTCCTTGGAGGGTCAGCCCTTCTGAATGCCGATTTCCCTCTGAAATCTTAGAAATTTCAGGGGTTTGTGAACCATTGTTGCCCGAGTCATCTAAAAGAAACTGAAGATTTTCCCCCTGCCAATCCATTAATTCGGGTGTTCCGTCTTAATGGCGAAGCAAAGAGCGGAGTTGCAACGGTCTTGAGCTGGAATGCACTCCCCGATGAGGCACCCCTGGGTTCCATCCCGGCGGGAGCTCATGCCGAAACGGACATGACCGAGCGGTTGGAACTTCTCTTCCAGTCGATGCGGGACGAGCTTGTCAGCTCTTTGTACATGATTTTGGGAAACCGTGACGACGCAATGGAGGTGGCTCAGGAGGCATTTTTGCGTTGCTGGAAAAGCAGGAAGTCGCTAAATACCGTGACGAATCCCCGAGCCTGGGTCTTCCGAATCGGCATCAACGCGGCAAAAGACCTGCAAAGAAGTGCATGGCGGCGCAAATCTCGCCCCATGCTGCCAGACGAGGCGATGCCACCTTCGAGTCACGAAGGAATTTCGGAGGAGCTTGAGAAAACGGAAGAAAGGAATCGGGTCAAGAAGGCCGTGGAAGACCTTCGGCCCGAAGAAAAAGAAGTTTTTCTCCTGCGCCAAAACGGTGACCTGACCTTTGAGGAAATCGGCCTGGCTCTCTCCCGCCCGGTCGGAACTGTCAAAACTCAGTTAAGAGCGGCCCTGGGGAAACTCCGGGTGGCCCTGGGCTTGCCCCAGATGAAAGAAACATCATTGGAAAGGGGGGATGGATCATGAAATGCACCGAAATCCAAAACCTCTTGTTGGACTATGCCTACGGGGTTCTTGAAGAGTCTGAAGAACAGCTCGTCGAACAGCATTTGCACCAATGCGCCGCTTGTCAAAATGCATGGCAGGCAGCCAAGAATCAGAAGTCTTTGATCAAGGAAGCCACGGTCGAAGCGTGGCCCGATGTCCGTTTTGACGCCTCCCTTTTGACCGACCAAACCCCTTCCTGGCAGCAGTCGAAAAAAAACCAAAAGCCTCATCGACCTTATTTTGGTTTTCTGCTGGCGCTTGCGGCCCTTCTGTTGCTTCAGATCGCACCGCTTTGGATCTATTTTTCCAGTCATGAAGTCAATCGCCAGGCGCAGGCCGACCAGGCGACCACCAAACAGATCGAAGAGATTCAGAAGGAACGCAACCAGCTGGCACAGGTCTACGAAACGGCCTTGGCCGAAGAGGTAAAGAAACTTGGGAATTATCCCAAAGTCACGGTCCAAATGGACCAGGGTCCGGGGAAGCATGTCACATTGGGCATGCAAGATTCCGTTAGCGATCAAAAGCTGCAGGTGCAGATTTTCCAGGGCGACCAAAAGATTGGGGAAACCACGCTTTCCAAGGAGCTTCCAAGCGAAGGGTTTGCTTTTCCTGGGGAGAAAATCCAGGGGCCTTTGATCTTAAAAGTGCGCGAAGGCAAAAAAGACGAAACGATTTCCGTACCGCTCTTTGATTTCACCACCTTTCTCCACCTCGACCGGGCTTCCTACCGGCCTGGAGAAACGGTCCGCTATCGATCGATCACCTTGAATCGCGTCGGCTTTACGCCGATCGACACCACGCTGGCCCTGCGCTATTTCCTCATCGGTCCCGATGGTGAAAAAGAAGTCGGCAGGGGCAACGGCGAACTTCACATCGAATCGGGTGCGGCGCTCCTCAATGCTTCGGGGAAGCCCGTGAAAGGCGTGGGAGTGGGTGGGTTTCAAATTCCCGCGGATGCGAAAAATGGCCTTTGGAAGGTGGAAGTCCGGGATGCGTTGAACCGGTTCCAGCCGGTGAGCCAGCCGATTCAATTGGTGGCCAGAACCGCGCTGAACCTCTACCACGAAATCCGTTTCGACAAGGCCGCCTATTTCCCCGGCGATCGCGCCAAGGCCACGATTCGTGCCTGGGATTTGAACAACCTTCCTTTGGCCAAGCAAAAGATGATTTTGACCCTGGCCTTTGGCGGAGTGGCCCACCAAATCGATGGCACTCCCATGAAGCGGGGCAAGATCGAAAAAGAGACACAGGCAAATGGAGAGACCACGGTCGAGTTCCAAATTCCCCCCACAGTGGCGGCGGGAAGTAACGAAATGGTCGTGCAAATTCCAAGCGGTGAGGCCTTTTCTTCGATTGCAGCCACCATTCCCCTGTTTCTCAATCGGCCGGTCATTACCGTCCGATCAGGAGCTTTCCAAGGCGCCGCGCCCGCGGGATCCGTACTCGTATGGGCCACGGACGAACAAGGAAACCCGTCGCCCTTGAAGGGGCACTGGAAGGCCAAGAATTCGGGCAAAATCTGCACGCTCAAGCCGATTACGACCGGCCATCCGCTGGGGCTATACGAAAGCCGATTGGAACCTGCCGGGCCTGAATCTGCTTCCGATTGGGAACTGATCGTTCAGGGGCCCGGTGAGCCGCAAACTCTGCCTTTACCAAACTCGGACCAAACCTTCGAAGCTTATCTGGGGCCGTCACACGGCGATCTATTCCTGCGAGCCGCGACTGACGGTCACGCTCTTTGTCAGGTTGTGAAGAACAGCCGCGTGTTGGCTCAGAAAGAAATCCATCTGAGCGGCAATCAACCACACAAGGAAAACTTTGGGGGGATCTTTGCCGAAAGCGGTATCTACTTGATTCGGCTGGAGCAAAAAACCGCGCGAGGCCCGCTCCATTATCAACAATGGGTGAATGCCGGCGATCCCAAGGGTCCAGTGATCGAATCCGAACCCGCGCGGGGGACGAATCGATTCTTCCTCAAAGGCCCCGACGGAAGCAATCAGCCCGGTCTGGCGTTCGCCATGATTTACCAGGAAGGATCCCCCTGGGAAGAAAACGGCAGGAAAGCCTCCCTGATTTCCTGGTTGGCGCAGATGCAAAGCGAAAATCTGGCCCCCCCCAGGGAACTGGCGCCGTGGCTGGCCCAACTTCCTCAAGAACAACGAGGCAGCTTTTTAAGTTGCTGGTTGACCGCCTTCCCGGCGAAGGCTCAAGTGGGCGCAGAGCACAAGTCGTTGGCGATCCAAAATCCCTTTCTGCAACCGCTCACCAAGAAACTCAAGGCCCTCTCCCAGCAACTGGATGAAAGCTACGAGAAAACCAATCAAAAATTGCTGCAATTACGAAATCGCTGGGAAGAATCGGCCCCTGCGCGGGAAAAGGCGCAAGAAAAATCGCACTCGTCGAACGCCTTGTTTTGGGGTATGGGGCTCGTCCAGATGGCCGGCGTTGGCTTTGTGTTGGTTTTGCACAAGGGTCTGAGCCGAGGGCTCTACCTGGGACTGATCCTGTTCTTCGCAGTGTGCTCGATCCTGGGCTGGGTTGGGCTCAGAGGCGCAACCGCGCAATCCGAGTCGCCACCGCGCTGGGATACGCTGCTGGCATCTTCCGTTCAACAGGGTTCCTCGACAACGCTGCCTGGCGGCGCCAAGAGCGTGCCCTTATCCGTGGATGGCCATCCCAAGGGGTCAGGGTTTCCCCTCGAAGCCTTTCCCTCGCGCGGCGGGCTTCTGCAGCCGTTTTGGGTCGATGGCGCCGACGCGCAGGTTCCTCAGGAAGCCAGGCCGGTGGTTGCCGATCATCCGAGCGAATGGCCGATGCCCGCGTTCATTGCGGAAAAAAAAGGGGTCAATCACGCCGAGGCATCGAGCTATCCCCAACTTTACGAACCTCTTTTTCGTGGCAATTACCCGGACAACCTGGCGCAATATCCTCTCATTTATTGGGATCCCTGCCTCGTTTTCGGGAAAAGCGGCTGGAAGGCCCCCGAATTGGCTCCAGGAACGGTCAAAACGAGGATTTTTTTGTTCGCGGTATCGGAAACCGGTGGGATTGCCTGCCTGGATCAGCCCTTCCCTCGATAAATCCCTTTTTTCCAGGCCGGTCCGGCCATTTCATAAGCTAGGCTCAAGTTGATCCCATCCCTTTGAGGTCCTAAACTTTCAAAGTACCTTCTCCGGGTCGCCCTTGGGCGGGCCGTCAGCCAGAGGATTGCTCGTGCAGATTAAAGTCTCCTGTCGTCATGGTCACATCTCCGAAGAAAGCCAAAACCATATCCGCGCCAAGGCGGAAAAACTTTTGCACTTTTTTGAGCGCCTCACCATGATCGAAGTGACCGTCGATCATCAGAAAGACGGCTATTTCGTGGAATTCATCGTTCAGGCCGAGCACAAGCACGATTTCGTCGCCCACGAAAAGCGTGACGACCTCTACTCGGCGGTCGACTTGGCACTCGACAAATCGCTCATGCAAATTCGCAAATACAAGGAAAAGATCCAGGACCACCGCCGCGATCCCTCCACCGCCGATTTGGCCACCGGTCAAAACAACAAGAACCACCACTGATTCCCCAGGTTGGAGCTTGGTGCGCCAATGCGGCTGTCTGATTTCATTGTTCGAGAGGCGGTCATCCCTTCCTTAACGGCCAACACCAAGGAAGGGGTGATTCGCGAAATGGTCCATAGTCTGCTTGCTTCCGGCCGGATCCAATCCGCGGACGTCGACGAGATCGTCAGGGCGATCCTCAAGCGAGAAATGCTTGGCTCGACGGCCATTGCCAGGGGCGTCGCCATTCCCCATGCGAAACACGCCTCGATCAAAAGGTTGATCGGTACCATCGGCATTCATGCCAACGGTGTAGGTTTCGACAGCAAGGATGGCAGCCCCGTTCATGTGATCGTGATGATCGTCTCGCCGGAAGATCGGCCGGGGGATCATTTGCGGGCGCTGGACAGCGTGTCTCGTGCCTTGCGCAACGAACAGTTTGTCACCCGGATCCGGGAAGGCGGCACAGTGGAGGCGATCAATCAGCTGATTGATTCGCCCGAATCCCTTGGTTGACCAGCCTTATCCTCTCAAATGACGCTGAACGTACCGATCATGGATCCTAACCCCAACCCGAAGCCGATGGGTTCCACTCTTGGAGAAAATCCGGGACCATCCTGCAAGGCGCAGAAAAGCGCGCGGGTGGTGAACCCTCAGGGATTTCACATGCGGCCCAAAGCCGCCTTCGCGGAATTGGCGGGTAGATTCCAATCCGAGGTGACAATTACCTGGGAAGGTCGTATCGTAAATGGAAAGTCCATGTGGGATCTCATGCTTGTGGCAGCCTTGCCAGGAAGCGAAGTCTCCATTGAGGCCGTCGGCGCCGATGCTACAGAAGCGGTCGACTGTCTCGTGAAGTTGATTGAAGAGGACCACGGGGACCCAACATAACGAATCGGCCGCAAGCCGCTTCGACATTGACCGAACACAAATGGACTGGTGGTCAGTCCTCAGGCCTGATGCCTGAATCAAAAGAGTGTTGGCCCTGAATCAGGGTCGACCTCACGAAACATTGGCATGCCGGGGCACAAGCAGGCCCGGCGCCGAAGATCCTCCCTGACACAAGGGAAGTCTTCTTCTCTGGAACGCCCGGTCGACAGCCGGTCGCAAAAGAGTCAGCGCTCCTGCACATTTTCTGGGGATTCGCCTTCCCGGAAACCCGGCACCGGATTCCTGGCAAGGACATGGTGCCGAATCCATCCTCCGAAACCCTCGCGACCGACCCCAGGACGGTTCAGGCGGAACTGCCGACCCCTTTCACCCGAATTCGCCTTCGTTTCGAAAAATCCGGTCCCTTTCGCTGGTTGAGTCATCACGACCTCATTCGCGCGGTCGATCGACTTTTGCGCCGGCTCGGTTTGCCCGTCGTTCATTCTCAAGGCTTCCATCCCCAACCTGCCATCGTGTTTGGGCTTTCCCTTCCTCTGGGCGCCACCGGAGTCGAAGAGGTTTTGGAAATCGACCTGGAAGGCCTCGACTGGGATCCGAACGACCTTCTGTTGCAGATTCAGGCGCAATCACCCCCGGGACTGATCTTTCGCTCAAGCATCTCGGTTGGTCCCAAAGCCCGAGCTCGCGTGAAATCGCTCGAATATCGTGTGGAAATACCAGAAGCGCTACGAGACATCGTCTCGGCGCGCATGGCGGACATCCTCGCTTCACCCGTGTTGATGTTCGATCGGTCCGGCCAGGCATCCACGGCCGACGGGAACGATATCGAGACCGCAATTCCTTCGAAAAGCGCCAAGGACTATCGCAAATCGCTCGACTATTTACGTTTCCAATCGCGTTTTCTTGAAATCGGTTTGCTGCCCCAACTCGATGGGACCGTCAAACCTACCGAACTTCTCGCCAGGCTCGGCTGGCCAATCGATTCCGAGGAATACCCACAACCCCAACTGCAACGTTCTCGGCTCACGCTGGAGGACGACCCGCATCCCTTGAAAGGCCAGGATCTCGAATGAAAAAGGAAATGCTGATCAACGTACTCCAACCCGAGGAGTGCCGGATCGCCATCGTCGAAGACGGAATTCTTGAAGAACTTTATGTCGAAAGAACCGGTCACGAATCTTACGTCGGCAACATTTATAAAGGCCGCATTGTCAACATCGAACCCGGCATCCAGGCCGCCTTTGTCGACTTCGGCGTCGGCAGGAACGGTTTTCTGCATGTCTCCGATGTCGAACCCACTTATTACCGCCACATTGAAGGATTCGGCGACGCCGAAGCTTCCGAAGAAGATTGGGGCGGCGGCTCCCGGTCCGAAAGCCGCCAGTCTTCCGGATCCGGCGACCATCGATCCGATCGAGGCCCGCGCAGGGACAAGGACGGGGGCAGCCGACGCGGCGGGCGCTCAGGCGGGCGTGGCCCATCTCCCGACCTGGAACGTCGCCGCCAAATCGTCGACGAGCTGAAAAAAGACCTCATGGAGTCGGGGTTTAGCGAAACTCCAGCGGATGGCGCCGACGGCTCGGCCGAGGAATCCGCCGGCGCGGAAAACCAGAATCAGGATCAATCACGCGGCCGAAGGCGCCGCCGAGGCCAGGGGCCTAACCGCAGTCCGCGCAACTTGAATTCTGGAAACTCCGGTGGACAAGAATCAGGTTCCGCCCATGGCGGCGAATCCAACAGGGAGCCAGTGGGCGGGCGGGAGCCAATGGGCGACGCCCCCTCCTCCGAGGGTCATGCACCGGACTCTCAGTCGCACGGCCAGAATGATTCGACTCCTCCGGCTTCGCCCTCCATGGATTCTCAGGCACGGTACAGCCACCCTGAAGGCGAACCCGAACTGGGAACTCCCACGCTGGGCGGTGGTGCCGAGGAAGATGATTTGCTTTTCACTCCGCGCAAGGCCAATCCCGCACCGCAGCAACAATTCGCCCCACCCGTCGAACCCTTTCAGCCGGTGATTTCCAGCAAATCGACCTCGGTTCCCAAGGTCGAGATCATTCATCTGGAAGAAGATGCGATTATCTTCAGCCCAAAGTCCTCCAGGCCACAGCCTGAAATCGCCGCGTTTGCACCTCCGGTCGAAACTTCCCCATTGAAGTTTGAAACCACCAAGACCTATGAACATGCACCCCTGGGCGAACTCCTAGACGAAGAGCCGGCCAGTGTGTCGCTCGCCGAACTGGTTGAGCCGCTTGAAACCGAGGAGAGTCTGGAAGGCGAAGCCCCGATTGAGACCGCGGAAACGGTCGATCCTTCCGCGGATCAGCGCGGTCAGCGCAATTTCCGCCCCAGGACCGCTCCCCAACGCGGAAGAAGCGACGGCCACCGCGGTACCGGTCCGCGCAGCCGTGGACGCGATGTCGGACGCAACGGTGCCGGGCGTCCCAAGCCGCCCATTCAAGACATCTTCAAACGAGGCCAGGAAGTCATCGTTCAGGTGATCAAGGAAGGGATCGGTTCGAAAGGCCCCACCCTTAGCACGTACATTTCGATCGCGGGCCGCTACCTGGTGCTCATGCCCGGGCTGAACCGGGTGGGTATTTCTCGCAAAATCCTCGATGAAGGCGCGCGTCGCCGCTTAAGAGATGTATTTGGTCAACTGCGGCCGCCCAAGGGTCTGGGTTTTATCATCCGCACCGCGGGCGTGGACAAAACGAAAACCGAGCTGCAAAGGGATCTTGTCTACCTTTCGCGGTTGTGGCAGGTCGTGGCCCGCAGGATCAAGAAGAGCAAATCTCCGGCTGAGGTGTACCAAGAAAGCGACATGATCACCCGAACGATTCGGGACACCTTCACCAACGACATCGACACGATCTGGGTGGACGAGAAGCGCGCGTGCGAACACGCCCAAGAATTCCTCCAGTTCGTCATGCCTCAGTTTGCCGACAGAATCCGGCATTTCGAAGAGACAGAGCCCCTGTTCCACCGCTACGGCCTGGAAGAAGAGATTGCGAAAATCAATTTGAAAAAGGTGCCGCTGCCTCACGGCGGCAGCATCGTCATCGACCAGACCGAAGCCCTGGTGGCCATCGACGTCAACAGCGGTAATTTCCGCACCGATAGCAACAACGCCGAGGAAACCGCCTTCCATATGAACCTGGCGGCGGCCAAGGAAATCGCCCGGCAACTGCGCCTTCGCGATCTCGGTGGCGTCATCGTCAACGACTTCATCGACATGCGCGAGGAGAAGCACCGCCGCAACGTGGAGCGCGCTTTGCGCGAAGCGATGAAACGCGATCGCGCCCGCACGAAAGTTCTGCGGATTTCAGGATTTGGCATCATCGAAATGACCCGGCAGCGCATTCGGCCGTCGCTGCGCCGGTCGGTGTTCCACGATTGCCCGTTCTGCACCGGCATCGGCCAGGTCAAGACATCCGAAAGCATGTCGCTGGATGTGATCCGGCTCATTCAACTCGCCAGCCATCGCCCCTACATCTCGAATGTGCGCATCCGCGTGGCGGAAGGGGTCGCGAATTTCCTCTTAAACAAAAAGCGCCGCGTCATTGCCGACTGGGAAACCGCCGGCAATATGGAAGTCGAGATTTTCGGCATGCCAGGCGCACCTCCCGAACTGCTCGAAGTGCAGTCGTTCGATAACCATGGCAACGAAGTTCGTTTGAATCCCTATGCCGAGATCCCGGCGCCCCGCCCTCGCCGCTGATCCTTCCCACCGAAGGTTGTCCCATTTGAAGCAAAGGCCCGGGAAATTCTCCCGGGCCTTTTTTCGTTTTTTCTCGTTTCGAGCACAAATCCTCAGCTTACGGCTGAGCTTGACCTCATTTGTCGGCCAAGTTATTAGCTCCTCACCTGTCTATCCGGTTTAGCCAAAGCAGTCGACTTCAGGGATCGGCTCGCCGGAATGAAGGTGGGAGAATGTTCCGAGTGTTGCCAAATCCCGGCAGCTTGTCCGCCTTTGCCAGCATGGTCTGGGTGCTCGCACCCAGGACCCGCCGGAAGGCCTCGTTTTCCAACGGCACCGTCCTGCGCCTGGTCCTGACTCTTGCACTCATTGCGAGTCACTCCTTTTTGTGCGGCCGAGGCTGGGGACAGGAAGAAAACCAGCCATCGATCAAACCCCCAACCAAACCGAATCTAGGCGACCGGCTCTTATCTTTTGGCAAAAAGAAGGAACCGGTGAGCATTGAGTTCATCCGCAATCTTCCGGGTGAATCGAAGCCGATCACGATCGAAGCCGACCGGGTCGGTTTTTGGAAACAAAATGGTGAAACGGTCATCACCATGGAAGGCAAAGTCTTCATTCAGCAGGGGTTCATCAATATCCGCCTCGGTAAGGCTGTGGCCTGGATCAACCCGCGCCAGTATCAACTGACCGGCATCTGGAAAATGGAGATGCAGGCGGAAGATGATATTCGCCTGGATGCAAGCACCGACGTGCGCAAGGCCGATCATGCCTACATCGAGCTCTACACGCGTGGTGAAATCAAACTCTCGTCGATTGCCGAAAAGGCGAACCGGGAACCCAACCCGACCTGCGCCCTGGTCGAAAAAATGTCCGGCGAACGGCAAAAGCGCAAAGAACTCGCACGCAATACCAAGGGTGAAAAGTCCCCCACGGCCCTGGGGAAAGAGCCTGTGGAAAAATCGTCTTTCTGGTCGCCGGCGCTGAAAACGCCCGGCACCGATCCTGGGTTCAAGCCCGCAATTTCACCGTCGAAAAAATCCTCGCCGACCTCATCGCCGCCTCCAAGCGCCACCGGTGAACCGCAATCGAGCGCGGCCCCGCTCAACATGCCCGATTCGGCCCTCGCCAAAAGCGAGGTCGAGACAAGAGTCTCCTTTTTTTTTCAACCGCCCCCCTTACCGCCGCCAACTGGCGCCGGTGTTCCTGAGCAAGGTGTAAATCCCAACAACATACCGGCCCCCGCGCCGGTATCGCCCTTGTTCAACCCCTCGCCTGCTCCCGGCGCGGCGTCCTCGCCGGCTGCACCCGCCCCCGCGGCCCCTTCGTCACCCCTGTTCAACCCCGCGACCGTGTCTCCCCAGGCCGCTCCACCCTCTTTTCCCAGCGGGACGGCGCCTCCAGGCGGCAATGGAATTCTCCTTCCCGCTCCGAGCCCTCCAGGAGGGTCCGGTCCCCTGCCCTGGTCGAGTTCCCCTGGAGCAGGTTCGACTCCGTCCATGCTCGTCGATCCGGCCAATATTCCTCAACGGACCTACACGATCACGCCGCGAGGATCGTCCGGCTTTCGCATCATGTTCGAACCCGTCTCGGAAACCGAGCAAGCGATCATCCTGACCGGGGGCGCGGTCCTGCAAGTCAAGGACCTGCAAGGCATCGGCCTGATCGACATGGAGGCCGATCGGGTCATCATCTGGACCAAGGGAAGCAATCCTCAGCAAGTGCTCGCCAACATGCAAAACCAGGCTGGGCAAACGAGCAAGGACCTTGAGTTTTACCTGTCAGGCAATGTGGAAATTCGCCAGATGGACAAGCCGCTGCCGCCGCGCGTCGGCGTGGCGGATCAGCGCGTGGGCGACCAGTTGCAGCGCACCATGCGGGCAAGTGAAATCTATTACGATGTGCGGCGCAATCAGGCAATTGCGCTCTCGGCAGAACTGGAATTTCACCTGCCCCTCATCCCCGACCCAGTCATCGTGCGCGCCGACGAGTTGCAGCAACTCGATGTCAATCAGTACCGAGTCATCCGATCGGAGATCTTTTCTAGCCGCACGCCAGGTGATCCGGGGCTTAAGGTTTTTCTGACCGAAGCGACCATCGAAGATAAGAAAGTTCCCAAGCCGAGCTTCTTGGGCGCCCTGCTTCCCGAGTCCCTTCGCCCCGCGCAAACCCAGGAAATCAAACAGACCTATGTGAAGGGAACCAATGCCTATTTGAAACTGGGCGACGTTCCCATTTTTTATGTGCCCTGGCTGCAAGGCGACGCCCGCGATCCGCTGGGCCCGGTGGAAGGAATCAACCTCGGCTTTAACCGTATTTATGGCGGCCAGTTCGGGATCGACCTGAACACCTATGACCTATTCGGACTCACCGCCCCCGCGGGAACGCGGTGGCGCTGGAGCATCGACGAACTGACTGCGCGCGGTCCCGCCACCGGGACCGACTTCGATTTCAATGTGCCCGATCTGTTTGGCCTGCCCGCCAAATGGAGCGGCCTCGTCACCGCCTATGGCCTTTACGACAACAGTTCCATGGGTCCCTTCGGCACCCGGGATATTCTCGGCGGCAATCGCTTTGACTTCACCAATCCCGATCACTGGCGAGGACGTGTTAGCTGGCGCCAAACGATCGAGCCCACCAACTGGTCCGGATTCTCTTTCAAATCGCAGATTGCCGGCCTGAGCGATCGCAACTTTCAAGAACAGTTCTTCAAGCAAGAGTACGACAACGACCTGAGCCAGTTGACTTTCTTCAATGCCCGCCAGCAAGCCGGCGCGTTTGGCTACAACATCCTGGCCGAGCCCCGCCTGCGTTACTGGGTGAATGAAACGGCCTGGCTGCCCAAGGCCAACGGATTCGTCACCGGCTACGACCTGTTCAACATCTTCACCTATTCCGCCAACGGCGGCGTGGGTTACGCGATGATGAAGACGACCAACGATCCCACGCCGCAATTCAGCCCGACCGATGTCGGCGTGACGACCGGCCGGTTCAACCTGTTCCAGGAACTCAGCGCCCCCATCAACGCCGGGCCCGTGAAAATCACCCCCTACCTCAAGGGAGATATGGCCTATTACACCTCGCAGATCGGCGAAGTCGCCAATACGACGGTGAACGGGTCACGCGGCCTGACCGACGACAGCGCCCTCTCGCAGTTCTGGGGCGGCTTCGGCGCGCGAATCAACATTCCGACCTCGCGCCTCTATTCCGACATCAAGAGCGACATGTTCAACCTCGATGGCGTTTACCACAAAACCAATTTCGGAATGAACTACTTCTATTCGGCGAGCAGCCAGTTTTACCAGAACTTGCCGCAGCTTGACCGCTTCAACGACGACGCGACCGACATGGCCATGCGCGACTGGGTTTACTTCATCGGCAATCCGGGTCCAAGCCCGTATGTCAACATCTTTGGAACCCAGATCAATCCGGCCAACGCCGCGTACAACCCGGTCTGGTTTCAAAACTACTCCCAGCGCAAATACGATCCCCAAAACTACGGCATTCGTAGCGGGATCGACAATCGGATCGACACGCTCAATTCCGTGCAGACGCTGCAAATGACCATCGCCGAAAAGTGGCAGACCAAGCGAGGCATGCCGGGCAATCAGCACACGGTCGATTTCCTCACGCTCGATGTCGGCACGACCTTGTTCCCCCAGTCGGATCGGGACAACTTTGGCGAGCTCTTCGGCCTTTATAACTATGACCTGGTTTGGAACCCGGGCGACCGAACCGCCATCGTCAGTTCGGGCTGGATGGACAGCTTCCAGGGAGGCGCCCAGGTCGTGAGCATCGGCGGTTTTTATAACCGCGACGACCGGACCAACCTCTACCTGGGATACCGCTATTACAACCCGCTCGATAGCCGCCTGCTCACCGCCGCCTTGAACTATGTCTTTTCTCCCAAGTATGCCATGACGGCCACCACCAACTACGACTTTGGAACGAGCCAGGCACTTTCCAGTTCCCTTGCCCTGACGCGAATGGGAAAAGACCTGCAAGTCAGCGTCGGCTTGACCTACAATGCCACCACCAACAACTTTGGTCTGACCTTCCAGATCCTGCCGATTTTGGCCACCTACGGAAACCGGATGCAGAGGTTGAATCTTGGAGGAGGAATTTAGCGGCAACCGGCCGAAACCGTTTCAGGAACCCGGAATGGACTCTGACCCGAGCCTTGCTGCCGTAACGAAACCCCGTCCCTGGGACGACAAGTTCGCCGCCGCATTCCGCGGCGCCAAACTCGGCATTCGCGGCCATTCCAGTTTTTTCGTGCACTTCTTTTTTGCTGCCCTCGTCGTGGCCTCGGCCATCGCTTGCCAGTGTACCCACTGGGAATGGTGCATTCTGATTCTTTGTATCGCCCTGGTCATCACCACCGAACTGGTCAACTCCGCCATCGAGACTTTGGTGCGCGGGTTTCCTCCCGAACAGCGCAAGCCCTTTTGGCCGGCACTCGACGTCGCCGCGGGTGCGGTTCTGGTCGCGTCGATTTTCGCGGCCGCCATCGGCCTATCGATCCTCGTGCCGCGATTCCTTTCTTTTCTGGTTTTTGCGTGATCCTTTTCCCGCCTCGCCCTACCATCTTCCAGATACATTGCAATTTCTGGAGTGATTGCCGCATGTCTGGACCCACTGCCGCGCTGAATTGGCTCGATTCTCACCATGAAACGCTCGTCGGCTGGCTGGGGCAATCGGTGGCGATACCAAGTATCAGCACCGATGGCGCCCACGAAGCCGAGCTCAAGAAAAGCAGTGCGCAAGTCTGCGACCTCATGCGCCAAACCGGCCTGAACAATGTCCGGGAAATTTCCTTCGGCGATGCCTACCCCTACGCCTACGGAGAATGGCTGGGAGCCCCGGGAAAACCAACGATCTTCTTCTACTCCCATCACGATGTGCAGCCGATCAACTATGCCGAACAGTGGTTGTCCGAGCCCTGGAAACTAACCCGGCGCGATGGCCGGCTTTTCGGGCGCGGATCCGCGGACGACAAGGCCGCCTTCGTCGCTCAACTGGGCGCCATTGGCGCGTTGCTCAAGACGACCGGCTCGCTGCCGGTCAATGTCAAGGTTTTGTGCGAAGGGGAAGAAGAGATCGGCTCCCCCAACCTACAAGGCTTTTTCAAAAACCATCCCGAGTGCATCACCTCGGATATCATCGTGGTTTGCGACACCGAAAATATCGAGGTGGGGTTGCCCTGCATCACCTGCGCGCTTCGCGGCATCGTCGCCGCCAAAATCAAAGTCACCACGGCGAAATTCCCGGTGCATAGCGGCATGGCCGGAGGAGCGATGGCCGACGCCGCCGTCATCCTTTCAGGAATTCTCGCGAAACTGGGGAACAATCCCAGCGGGGTCCCGGTGCCGGGCTTCGAAGTCGATCTGGCTCCCGTCACCGCGGCCGACAAGACGCTTTATGGCGGATTGCCTTATGAAGACCGTAAGGCGCGAGAAGACCTCGGGGTCCTGGAAGGCGTTTCCTTTGCCACGCCCAAGGGCAGAACCTTTTATGAACAAACCTGGCGCCATCCCTCCGCCACCGTGATCGCCATCCAGGCCAGTTCGATTCAAGGCGCTTCCAATCAAGTATTGCCCACTGCCGAAGCCGTCATCAGTTGCCGCATTGTTCCCAACATGGATCCGGCAAAAACCTTCACCCAGCTCAAGGCCTATCTCGAAAAAGATATCCCCCACGGCGCTCGCGTCGAAATCGAACCTCACGGCCCGCCCGTAAGCTGGTGGAGCGTCAATCCGGAAGGTCCCGCCTTCCGTGCGGCGACCGAAGCCATGACCGAAGCCTTTGGAAAAAAAGCCGTCCCCATCGGCTGCGGCGGCACCATCGGGTTTGTCGGACCCCTGGTCGAAATCCTTAAAGGCGCACCCGCACTGCTCTTGGGTATTGAAGATCCTCAAAGCAACGCCCATGCTCCGAACGAAAGCCTGCATGAAGGCGACTGGAAAAAACTGATGAAGTCGATGGTGTTGATGATGGAGAAACTGGGAAAACTGACCCCTGCCTCGGTGCGTTAGGCCGATCCGTCTCCCCGACATTTCCCTGAATTCGGGTTGCACTGAACAATTGTGCAATTATACTTTTATTCAGGATGTTCAGGTGTTGACCACACCTTCAGGGAAATGGAGTTGACCGATGGCCCCCCGAGACCAGTTAACCGAACGGCAGTTGGCCATCTATGATTTTCTGCGTGATAAGATCGAAACGCGCGGGTATGGTCCGACGGTCCGGGAAATCGGCACTGCTTTTGGAATCAAGAGCCCCAACGGGGTCATGTGCCATTTGAAAGCTCTCGAGAAGAAAGGGCTGATTCTGCGGGAGAACTTTTCCGCCCGCGCCATTCAAGTCACGGAACATCGATCGCCTGCTTCCAGGGCGGAATTGCCGCTGCTTGGCATGGTGGCAGCGGGAACTCCGATCGCCGCCATCGAACAGCAAGATAAGCTCAATTTCGCCGACCTTTTTGGCGGGAATGAGCATTTCGCACTCAAGGTGCGCGGCCAATCGATGATCGAGGACCACATCGAAGATGGTGATTTCGTCGTCATCAAGCGCCAGGAAACCGCCCGCAACGGCGAAAAAGTGGTGGTGCTCATCGACAACGAGGCGACTTTAAAAAGGTTCCACGCCGACAAGGGCCGCGTGCTCCTCATCCCGGCCAATCAATCGATGCAGCCCATCGAACTACGTCCCGGCAACGAAGTAAAAATCCTCGGCACCCTCGTTGGCGTCATCCGCAAATGCTAATCCGCCCTTCCGGGCCGTTTTGACTACCTTCCGTACCAGGCAACGAGCCGCTCCAGTTGTCCGGTTGAATGCAGGATCCGATAGGAAATCCTCTGCCTGAACGACCCGAGCACCTTGTTGAAGCCGTAGTGGTCATCCACAATACTCAGTGCCTTTTGCGCCGCTTCTTCCTCGGGATAGGCACCTCGCAAGAGGCGGTACAGCCACATCTGCACCGCCAGGGTCAGAAGCGTAAAGTCGATTCCTTCCCAGAAGGCAAACCCGTACATCGTCGCGCCGCAAAACTGCAACGATCCGAGCTTGATCGACAGATACCGTTCAAAAATTCTCTGCACTTCCGCCGGCCAGACCTCCACGGGGGTCTCGGCCTTTTCGAATGGGACCTCGGGAATCCAGCGGTGCATGCGCGGCACCGGTCCTTTTCCCTTGACGAAGGTCAACGCCGCCTGGAACAGCGCAAGCCTCCCCTGCCCCGCAATGCCCCGGTTGGGGCCGTGATCTTTGCGAAGGAAAATGGCGGCCGCCTGCCGGAATAGGACCATGCCGACCCAGTTTGGCTTCTCCTGAGTGCCCGGGTCACCCAGCTTGACCGTCTCGTGCAAATGGCTGGTCAAAATCGCGCAAAGCTCGCCAATCTGCGTCGTATCCAGATTCCCCAACTTGGCTCTGCGAAGGTCTTTGGCAAGTTGCTGGATCTTGAAAATCCTCAAAGAAATCGGCTCGTCGCGGCGCGCCAGCGGAAAGGTCAACCCTCGCGCCAGCGCCTGGATATTCTCCCAGCTCAAACCCGGATTTCCCTCGACCTTGGGCGGCGCTACCGTCGGCACTTCGGCATCTTCGGCGAGTTTCATCCCCTCTCGCGCCACCATCTCCTGTGCAAACCCCCGCAGGGGCACCAGGTGCTCGGGCATGGGCCTGCCAAGCGATGCGGACGAGGAAGGGCAAGCGTACCTCATTCCGACCGACCACCCCTTGCCCGCGGGAATCAGCACAAAAGGAAACAGCTTGCAGGGTAGCGGCTTGGAATCGTAGCCAAATCTTTCGTGCATGCGGCAGCGGCCCGATTCGGCCAGGAAAACGCACGATCCGTCAGGCCGGCTGTTGAGCACCGTCTTGCGCGACCAGAACCTTCCGACCTTGCGCAGCGGGGCGAACCCCTCCAGATCTTCCGGTTTCCAGTTCTGCTCTTCGACCCGTTTCGCTTCCGAGGGACTCACCGTGACCAGGTATTCCTTGCAGCAGGTGCCGCAGGTGTGGCAATCCCAGTTCTGGATCGTGGGAAGCGGAAGGATTTTTTGCATGGCCATAAGTGACGATCGTTTACTTCGCGCCGATTGCGTTGCGGCTAGGAGACAGTGGCTTGGGCGGCGACCGGGACGGACTCGCGGCCAATCCTATTTGCTGGCTTTCAGCTTGCCCGGTTGATAGTTCTCAAAAAAACCGAGGATATCCTTTTCCTCGTCCAATCGGTCGTACCCCAGCGCGCGCATCTCGTCCGTGGCCCGCGCAACCGACCAGCCTTCTTTTTCCATCCGGTAGATGGCAGTGTAGGCCCCCGTTCGGTGAATGCCCGCGAAACAGTGGATCAAGATGGGGTAGCTATCGGGTCGATCCAGGAGTTCCAAGTATTGCCGGATGTTGTCCAGCACCGGGGCCTCTCCATTTTTGGCTTCCCAGCTCTTGGGGGAAAGCCGCAGGTAGCGAATTTCCTGCTGGCGGCACCAGGCTTCCTCGTCGGCATCCGGGGGCGGATCGCCCGGATGTTCGGCATCGCGTAGCGAAATGACTGTACGAATGCCATGCTGGCTGGCCAGCTTGCCCAGTGCGGGCAATTTCATCTGTCCGCTACGAAAAAACACGCCGTCGCGCACGACCCGAAAGTTCTTTTGCGCCTGGATTTGCTTTTGCGCAAAGAGGATCGGCGCTGCCATCGAGCCGGCAATCAGGATGATCCCAATGCCGTACAGCAACAGGGTGCCCAGGCGTTTCATTTTCTTCACCTCATGCCCCACGGAGCCGGTGCCAGTCGTGGACCGCCCAGCCGCCGCTCAACCTCATCCTTAGGATCCTTCGGCGCTATCCTTGCTTTTATTCAATGCTTGCGCATCCCGAACCTTCGAATCCGGCCGGCTTTGCGATTCCGAACCCGGGGAAACGAGGCTGGGCCCCGCCCAAATGCGCCAAATCGAATAGAAACCCCGGGCAAAACTCGCAAACCACCGCAAAAGCAGCGCCTGCAACTGATCGAACCAGATCTCCTTGGCCAGGGGAGGATGGCATCCTTCCAGAGTCGGACGAAACACCATCAGGATCAACGGGGCAAGAAACGAAAAAAGATGAGTCCCCCCCCGATCTGCCTGCCATAGCTCCACGCCTGCCAGGAGCGAAAGGTTCAGCGCAATGAGCTGACCGAGATTTTTTTGATCCGGCCAAATGAATCCCAGGAGCGCCAAGGACAGGAAAAGAACGAATACGGGCAAGCGATAGGCCCAGTGGATGCCATGCCAGAAACTATCGGTGCCCGAATCGGGCTCCAGCCAGGGAATCCAGTCGGACCAGACCCAGCTTGTGGTCTCCGAGAAAAGGAAAAAACAGGGAAGCATCGTCACCAAAAATCCGACCAGATAGCGATCCATGCCGCGGCGCCAATAGAAACCGCACCAGGCCGGCAGAATCATGAGAGGAGAAACGGCGGTGCCGGTAGCCAACCCAAGAAACAGTCCTGAGACAAAGGGGCGCCGCATCCAAAACACCGCCCAGACCCAAAGCGACATGGCAAATGCCGAATCCCAGTGGCCAAGGTTGAGAATGTTGAAGGGGGTCAGCATAAAGGTATAAGGCAACAACAGATAAGTCGTCGCGGCGGCGACCCCGGAGGCGGCGTGCGAAAAATGGCGCCAGCCGATCATGAACAGGCCGACGGCGGTCGCCACGTGGCAAATGAGCGCCAAGCCCCGCTCGGCCACCAAGCGCGTGGTCGTGGGGTCTCCCGCCTGGGGAAAGCGGTTCTGAATGATCGCTTCGGTTCGCTCGCGAAATTGCGCGGTCGGCGGTTGCACCCGGTGAGAAGATTCCTGGCCGGGCGTTCCTTCCTGATTAGGCTCCCGAACCGAAACCACGACCAGGGCGCCAAAAAGCGCGATCGCCAGCCAGCAGAGCCCCGGGGCGTTGAGATTGGGAACAAACGCCGGCCGCTTCACCAGAGCCAGATCAATTAATGCCCGCACGATCGTGACGATCGTGGCGCCGAGGAGCCAGGCGTAAGGCCAGCGGTTGATCCCCTCGGAATCGAGCTGCCTTTGCTCAAGCATCAAAAGCAGGCCGGGCACCCAGGCAAAAAGCAAGAAAAGATCGAGATGCCTGAGAGAAAAGATCTTGTCGAAACGAAAGAACAAAGCAATGGACAAAAAGAGCGCGGAATAAAACCAGGAAGTCGGATTGGGTAAATTGACGTCCAGGAAAATCGAGGCGGCCCAGGTCATTGCGGCACCGACTCCTTCCCGCGGATGAAAAACCAGCCCCGGCCAGGATCCGTCGAACCGGCCGGGGCAGGAAAAATCCACCTTGGGCTCAATTAGGATTTGGGTCCGACCAGTTCGATGATGTTGCCGTCGGGGTCCTTGACGATGGTCAAAAAGATTCCCTTGGCAATCGACTCGGGGATCGCCGCGGGGCTTTTCGCCACCGGTTTGATTCCTGCTTTTTCAATCCGCGCCATCGCACGAGTCGTGTCGGTGATCGATAGGGTCAAATAGCGAAAACCGGTCTGCGCATGGATCGTTTCGTTTTCGGACAGTTTGGGCTTGGCCCCTTCGATTTGCATCAACTTGAGCTTGGTCGCGCCCGGTCCTTCACCCAGCACGAAAACGCGGATCTTCAAGGGACTTGTGATCTTGGGATCGGTCAATCCGGCCTCGGCGGCGAAATCGGCGGGCACCGAAAATCCGGGGACTTCTTTGAAACCAATCACCTCGGTGTAAAACTTGGCGCTTTTCTCGATGTCGGTGACGACAGTACCCAGATCGATGGTGACGTTGGCGAATTCCGGTTTCGCATCCGCCTGATAGGCCCTCAGGCCTACCATCATGATCGCCGTGGCGGCCATACCCGCCGCGACCTTCCACACTCCGCCCCAATTCCGCTGCGACTTTGTCATTTTCCATCTCCATTGGCTAACCATGGTTTAGTGAGGCGAGTCGGAATTTACCAAGGTTGGACCTTGCAGGCGGCTCCCGTTCCCTTGAAAATCAACCGTAACTTCCTGGTCGACCAGTTTCCTCCCTCCCGGTCGAGGTCTTCATGCTTTCCCATTCCTGGCGGACGGTCCTTTTCACGCTGACTCTTTTCGTGTCGGCTCTGGCTCTTTTCTTATCGTCGCAGGCAGTAGGCCACAGCGACGAACCGCCCCAGGTCATTCCTCATGCTCAGGACACGATGCCTGGACCCGCGCTTTCGGTGAGCGAAGCGATCGCCAAAATGAAGGTTCCCCCCGGATTTCGGGTGGAATGCTTCGCAAGCGAACCGCAGATCGTGAACCCGGTCGCGATGGCGATCGACGAAAAAGGCCGCGTTTGGGTCACCGAAAGTTTCGAATACCCCCGCAGGGATGCCGGCCCGGGACGTGACCGGATCAAGGTGCTGGAAGACACCAATGGCGACGGCGTCGCCGACAAAATCACCATTTTCGCCGAGGGACTGAATATTCCTTCAGGCATCGCGGTGGGTCATGGCGGCGTCTGGGTGGCGAACAGTCCCGATCTTCTCTTTCTGCAAGACACCGATGGCGATGGGGTTGCCGACAAGAAGGAAGTCGTCGTCACCGGCTTTGGCCGCGACGACACGCACGAACTTCCCAATTCGCTGACCTGGGGCCCCGACGGCTGGCTTTATGGTCTCAACGGCGTGTTCAACCCTTCGCTTATCAAGCAAAACGGCAAGGAATTCGCCTTCACCTGCGCGCTGTTTCGCATTCATCCCAAGACCCGCGAATTTCAGGTGTTTTGCGAGGGCACAAGCAACCCCTGGGGCGTGGCGATCAATCAGAATGGCAGCTTTTTCATTAGCGCCTGCGTGATCGATCACCTCTGGCACTTAGTCGAGACAGCGTACTATCACCGCCAGGGCGGCCCGTATCCCCCCTTTACCTGGCAATTGAATTCGATCGTCAAGCACAAGCATCAAAAAGCCGCTTATTGCGGCATCACCTGGTTCGACAGCCCTGCCTATCCAGAAAAATATCGCGAAAAACTATACATGGGAAATATCCATGGCGGGTGCCTTAATTGCGACCGCCTGGAAAAACGCAATTCGACCTATTTCGGCAACCTCGAACCCGACTTCCTCACCGCCAACGATCAATGGTTTATGCCCGTGGTGCAAAAGACCGGGCCCGATGGCTGCCTGTGGGTCCTCGACTGGTATGACCGCTACCACTGCTATCAGGACGCCAACCGCGATCCCAAGGGGATCGACCGCTTGCGCGGCCGGCTCTACCGCGTGGTTTATGAAGGAAACAAGCCGGCCAAGCCATTTGATTTGACCGCCAAAACCGATGGGGAATTAGTGGAATTGCTGGGCGACGCCAATGTCTTTTTCCGCGAAACGGCGCAAAGGCTTTTGACGGAACGGCTGCTTGGCCAAAAAGCCGGACCGAACCTGACCGGAGAACTTGCCAAAGTCGCGATTTCTCAGGACAAGCCACGCAACCTCCGTCTGCATGCCTTTTGGACCCTTGGATCGGCCGGACCGCTTGAGCCCCCGCTTGCGGCAGCCCTTGCGGGCGATCCCGATGCGACCTTCCGCGCCTGGGTTCTGCGCTTTTTGGGCAATGCGGGACAAGGTGGAGCGGTGGTTCAGGAGATCCTCACCAAGCTAACCAACGACTCGTCCGCCGATGTTCTGCTGCAGGCTGCGATTGCGGCCAAAAAAATCGAAGGGGTCGATCCGATCCCCGTCTGGCACAAGATCCTGGCGAAGGCGGGCAACGACCCGGTGATCCCCTCGGTGATCTGGCAGAACCTGCATCCCCGCCTGCCCAAGGAGGCCGGGCCGTGGCTCGAACTGGCCGGCGGCCCTTCGGAGGACAACCGCGGCGCCGGACAGATCCTGGCGCGCCTTTCGGACAAGCTTTTGTCTCAGTCCCCTTTTCATCCCGAATCGATCGAAAAACTGCTCGCCATTTTGACGCGGCAAAAGCAAGAGGCGGGACTGCGGCAGTTCCTGGGAATCATGGCATTGCGCCTCGAAACTCAGGAAATTCAAGGCGGGCAAAAAACCGAACTGAAAAAGCGCCTGCTCGAAACGCTGATGCACCTGGCCCAGCAAAAAGATCATGCGATCGAGATTCAGCACCTGGCCACCATCAACCTGGCTCTTTTTGGCGAGGCGTTTGGCCTCAAGAACGCCCTGGCCATTTACGAAGAAGTGAAAAACCCTGAAAATCAGAGGCGGCGCGCGCTTCAGGCGCTTCTTCGCCAGGATCCCTCCCAGGCGCGAAACCTGGTCATTGAGCGCCTTTCCGATCCGCAACTGGGCAACGCCGCCGTACGCGCCCGATTCCTTCTCGACCTGGGCATCCTCGACCAAAATGGTCTGGCCGATGAATTGGTCGGCCTCTGGCCCAAGCTCGATGGCGAGATTCAAGCCCGCATGATTGACCTGCTCTCGGGCAAGCCTGCCTGGGCCAAGACCTTGCTCGCGCAAGTGGAAGCCAAAACGATTCCTTCCTCCTCGCTCAACGCCAATTCGGTGCGCAAAATTCTGGCCTTCAAAAATAAGGACCTGACCGAAAAGGTCGGCAAGGTCTGGGGAAGCCTGCGCGAGGATCGCAATCCCGAACGGGAGAAAACGGTCCGGCAGATGACCGACTACCTGCGCAAAACGCCCGGCGACGCCCGCAGCGGCCTGTTGCACTTTCAAAAGATCTGCGCCCAGTGCCACAAAATTTATGGCCAGGGGCAAGATGTCGGCCCGGAAATCACGTCGAACGGACGCGCCAGTTTCGAACAATTGGTTTCCAATGTCTTCGACCCCAGCCTCGTGATTGGCGCCGGCTACCAGGCCACCACCGTGGCCACCAACAAGGGAAAGATCTACACCGGCCTGCTCATGGAAAATAGCGCGGAGCGGGTTGTTCTCAAGGTCCAGGGAGGCACGCTGGAAACGATTCCTCGTAGCGACCTGGATGAGATGAAAACCAGTTCGCAATCGCTCATGCCCGAAGGCATGGAGAAACAGTTAACTCCCAAGGAGTGGGCCGACCTGTTTGCTTACCTGTGCCTGGACCGTCCCCCCGAAGACAAAGCGGCGCGCAAAATTCCGGGAAGCCCCTGAGAATCGCCCGACCAACGCATGCGTCCTTGCGCAGGATTGTGCAGCCTTCGTTAACAGAGGCGTGCCATGAGTGATCGACGATTTTCGATCCGGAATGCACGGGCCCCTTGGCCGGCGAGATCGTTCTTGCTTGGCGTGGCTTCGTTGGTCGTTTTCCTTTCCGCCCTGGGCTTGATCGTATCGGCCCAGGCAGATCCAGCGGGGTCCACCGGAACCGGGTCGCAAAGCGCCGCGACTCAAGGTGGTGAAAGCTCCCAGACTCCAGACGAGCAAGCCGACCTGAATCGACTCGACGACAATCTGTTTGAAATCGTTTCGGGTTTTCGAGGACTGTTGATCGCGCATGAAAACCAGGCGATTCTGATCGACCCCTCCGTCGGTCCTGAGATCCTGCAAAAAAAAGGCTTTGCGCCGAAGGTCAAGCAAGTCCTTTTGACCCGCCACGACCGTCACATCGGCGATGTTGCGCTCTTGTGGCAGACTGCCGGCGTCCCCGTATTTGCGGGAAAGAAAACCGCCGAGATCCTCGAACCGCGCGCCGTGGAAAAATACTGGCGCGACATCGTTCCCTTGCGCAGGTCGGCCGTCCTTCATTTCATGCCGGCAGCCGGCATCGTTTGCCAGGCCTGTCCTGAGTCGATCGACTTTGGTCCCTGGACCATTCGCCCCCTCCCCTTGCCCGGTCCGGCGCCCGATCAAACGGGTTATCGACTCAGCCATCAGGATCGGCCGCAAAAATCCTGGTTGATCTGCGGCCATCTGACGACCGGTTCAGGCAAGATCTTCGCGCCTTACACAACCGACTGGGATCACTGGACCGACGCCGGACTCAAAGCCCATTCCCGTTCGATCGATCAGGCGATTGCCCTCGCGCCGCAAACGGTTCTCCCCGCGGCTGGCCCGGTGATCGATCGCAATCCCGTGGCATTGCTTCAGGATTTGAAGAAGCGAGTCGATGAAGCGGCGTTCCTGAAGAGCTTTGAGCGCTTCACCAAGGAGCGGTTGAAAAACCCACCCAACTACCCGTTCCTGGCCCGAGAGCAGGCCGAATCGAACGGCTCCAAACCCTGGTCGCGCCTATCTGCGCATCTCTGGAATACGGGCAATACGTTTGTGCTCGCCTCGCAATCGGGGGACTTCCTTGTCATCGATCCCTGGGATCCCCATAGCGCCAAGCAGATCCCACTTTTGCGCGAACAACAAAAACTGGGAAAGTTAGAGGGTATTTTTTGCTCTCATGCCCACTTCGATCATTTCGATGGCATTTATTCGATCCTCGAAAAGCTAGGTGAGGGAGCCAAGCCAAAATTATGGACGGCCAAATCGGTGGCTTTGCCATTGGAGAACCCGTTCCAACTTTGGGCGCCGTTTCTGGATCAACGGAAAATCGTCTTCGATGAAACCTTCGAAGAAGGACGGTCGCTCACCTGGAGAGAATACTCCTTTCGCTTTTATGATTTGCCAGGGCAAACCCGCTTCGCGATGGCCCTGGAAACGACAATCGACGGTCACCGATCGCTGTTCAGCGGCGACAACTTTTTCCATCAAGATCAGTTCAGCGGCAGCGGCGGCTGGATGGGGATGAATCGAAGCACGCCGCTTGGCTATGCGGCCTCCGCAGGCAAGGTGCTCGACCTGGCTCCGGAATGGGTGCTGGCCGAACATGGCGGTCCCTTCGCCTTTGACCGCGAGGATTTCCGCCGGCGCCAACTTTGGGGACAGGCAGCGGCCAAGGCCGCCGACGCCCTTTGCCTGTCGGGAAACCATCTCGTCGACTGGAATCCCCACCGGATCCGTTTGGAACCCATTCTGATTCAGCAACCGAACGCAAACCAAACCGAATCTCGCCTTGAACTCCTCAATCCGGCAGAACGCAGCCAAAAGATCAGCCTTGGCAGGATCCATCCGACCGAAACGCCTCGGTCGAAGCCGCCGGCGCCTATCGTGTTGGCAGGCGGTGATCGCCAATCTCACCCGTATCCCTGGAGGTCTGCGTCCCGGGGTTCCCTTGAGGTCCGCACGATTTCTCTTTGGGAAGACGGTCAAATCTCCCAGGCCGATTGCTTCCAGATCCTGAAATAGCCGGCACGCGCCGGGTGTATTGGGTAAAGGAAATCGATTTTGGTGGATCCGCAACAGCATGCAGCCTCCCTTTGCGCCCAAGGAGCCCAATCTCCTTGTCCCCAAAGGGCTAAAGACCTAAGATGGCATGGCTTGGCGAACCTGATTTCCTTTTTTTTGGGCCCCTAATCGGAAATATTCGATGCTCGACGGCCGATCGTTTTTGCGAGACCGAGAACTCCTTTACAGCGACACGGTGGGTAAAGATGCCTGCGGCATCGGCGGCATCGCCACGAATGACGGTAAACCGTGCCGAGAGCTGGTGGAACGGTCGATCATCGCAATCCGAGCCATGGAACACCGGGGCGGCGTTTGCGGCAGCGCGGGCGACGGCGCGGGAATCACCTTTCAGCTGCCCAAAGAGTTCTTTCGTGCGGAAGCCGTTCGGCTGGCCGGCGATCGCTTGCAAATCGAAGACGACGACCAGATCATCGTCGGCGTGTTCTTTCTGTCGGACAAGCACCCCGAAACCAAAAATCGCGCCCGCAAGCTGATTGAAAAAACCCTGACCGAAGGAGATTTCACCGAGATCGTCGGCTGGCGGCCGGTTCCCGTCAACCCCCAAGCCATCTCGAAGGAGGCCCTGGAATCGGCCCCCGCCATCGAGCAGTTGATCTTGCGCGCCAAGGCCAACCCGGCCGACCAGAACCAACTGGCCCTCGAGAAGGAACTTTTTCATCGCCGGCTGGCCCTGCGAGAAGCCGCCCTTGGTGAGAAACTTGATATCTATGTGCCTTCGCTCTCCTCGAAGCTCGTGAGCTATAAAGGCCTTTTCACCAGTTTCCAATTGACCGATTTCTATCTCGATTTGCATCACGCCAAATTCGAAGCCGGCATCGCCATTTTCCACCGGCGCTATTCGACCAACACCTACCCCAACTGGAAATTGGCCCAGCCGTTCCGCTTTGGCTGCCACAACGGGGAAATCAATACCGTCAAAACCAACCGCAATGCGGTCTACGCCTATTCACGCGGCCTTGATCCGATTCCGCCCGGCGGCAATCTTTGCACGCCGCAAATGAGCGACTCGGCCAGCCTGGATGAATGGGTCGAACATCTTGTACTCGACAAGGGCTGGAGCCTGGCCCGCGCCATTCGCTTGACCGTGCCTCCCGCCTGGGAAGGCGAACCGGAACTTTGGGGGCCCGAGGCGGTCGATCTGTTCACCTGGTGCCGGCGTGCACTGGGCAGCCTGTGCGCCTGGGACGGCCCCGCCGGCCTGACCACGACCGACGGAACGGTCCTTGTCGGTCAGGTCGACCGGATGGGACTGCGCCCGGTTCGCTGGTGCGCCGACAAGAGGGGATGGCTTTATATCGGTTCGGAATCGGGCGTCTTTGGACTCGAGGCGAACACGATCGTCGCATCGGGCCAGCTTCAGCCCGGCCAGATGATCATGCTCGATACCGCCACCGGCGAACGCCTCGATAGCTACCAGGTCATGGCCCGCATTTGCGCCGAAGCCAAGGCCGAGGCGGGCATGAGCCTGCACGAGATCAATCGCAACCAGATCCTGGTGCCCGAATCGTTCGACTTCGCCTCGCAGATCGAAGATCAAGTCCACCAGGTGATGCAAAAGCGCAACTGGACCGTGGACCATCTGCTCCAGGCCCATGGCTGGGAATTCGAACGGGCCATTTTCGTCAAGGACATGGCGAAACTCAAGAAGGAACCGCTTTCTTCGATGGGTTTCGACCGCGTGCTCACGATTTTCTCGATGCAGCACCAGACCCTGTTCAAATACCTGCAACAGACCTTCGCCGAAGTGACCAATCCGCCGATCGATCCCTATCGCGAAGGCGGGGCGATGTCCTTGGTCAGCTACCTGGGCCGCAGCCCGCTGGTGAGTGCCAACCCCGAGGCGATGCCCTGCAAGCAAATGGAGCTCTCGACACCGGTCATTGCCGATGCCGTCGTGGAAGAAATCCGCCGCCAGGAAGTGCTTGGCTTCAAGTCTCTCTCCGCGGTTTTCCCGCTCTCAGGCGGCGCCGAATCGCTCAAGGAAAGCCTGCACCGTCTTCGCAGTGAGGCCGAGCGGGCCGTGCATGACGGCTTCAATGTTCTCTGTATTTCCGATAAAGACGCATTCCTTGATGGCTTTGCTCCCATTCCGAGCCTCTTGGCGCTGGGCGCGGTCCACACCTACCTTTCAAGCCAGGGGTTGCGCGGCCGCTGCAGCCTGGTCGTGCAAGCCGGCGACATTCAAGAAGGCCATGACATCGCCTGCCTCGTCGGCTTTGGCGCCGACGCGGTCCACCCTTACCTCATGTTGCGGCTCATCCGCAACGGCCTGACCTTCAAGGATCCCGACACGAAGCAGGAATGGTCGTTGTCGGCGCGCGAATGCCTGGAAAACCTGTTCGCGGCGCTTGAAGACACCTTCAAGAAGATCATTTCGAAGATGGGGATCACCACGGCCGAAGGCTACCGTGGGGCTCTCTTGTTCGAAGCGGTCGGCTTTGGCAAGGAACTCATGGACTTCCTGGGCGAACTGCCCTCGCGTATTGGCGGGATCGGCCTCAAGGAACTCGTTGAGGATGCGCAGTACCGCCTGGGCCGCACCGAAAACATGCAGGTGCTTGGCCGCAACCGCGACTACCACGCCTTCAATGCCAAGGTGCGCATGGCCCTGCGTAAAGCGGCGATCGCCGGCAGCGCGGCCAGTTTGCCGGTGGCCGATCCGAACCCCGGACGAAAGGCCGAGCCGGAAGGGGAAGGCGGCGGCGAAGCGGCGTACCTGCCTGCCGCGAGCAATCCGCTGACCTCGACGCCGGAATACACCGAATTCAGTTCGATGATCAGCGCGCGCACGCCCACCTGCTTGCGCGACCTGTTCACGCTCGCCGAATCGGAAAACCCGGTCGATCTGGCCGAAGTGCAACCCGGCATCGACCTGGTGCGCAATCATTTCCGCGGCGCGGCCATGAGCCACGGCGCCTTGACCCGCTCGTCGCATCAAGACATTGCCGCGGCCTTCAACGATTTAGGCGGCATGAGCAATTCGGGCGAAGGCGGCGAGGCGCGCTATCGCAACGACACGCCCGCACGATCGGGTCAGGAGTTGTGGAAGCGGGTCGAGGAAGAGCGGAAGGCCAATTTGCAGGGCCTGACTCTCGACGGCAACACGAAGAAGAGCCGGCTGCGCAGCAAGATTCGCCAGATCGCCTCGGGGCGTTTCGGCGTCGATGCCGAGTATCTGATCAACGGCGACGAACTGCAGATCAAGATGGCCCAGGGCGCCAAGCCTGGCGAAGGCGGCCAGTTGATGGGCAAAAAGGTGACGACGGAGATCGCCGAAATCCGTTATGGCAAGCCGGGCAACGACCTGATCAGCCCGCCGCCGCATCATGATATCTATTCGATCGAAGATCTCGCGCAATTGATCTACGACTTGAAGGCGATCAATCCGGGCGTCCCCGTTTCCGTGAAGCTCGTCGCGGTCGATAACATCGGCACGATTGCCGTGGGCGTGGCGAAGGCGGGCGCCGACATCATCGAGATCGATGGCATCGGCGGCGGCACCGGCGCGGCGATGGTTTCGTCGAAAGAGCATTGCGGCTTACCAAGTGAAATGGGCCTCTCCGAAGCCCATCAGGCGCTGGTGGTCAATGGCCTTCGTCGCAAGGTGATTTTGCGCGTGGGCGGCGGCATCAAGAACGGCCCCGACGTGATCAAGTATGCGCTTTTGGGCGCGGATGAGTTTTCGCTGGGCCAGGCCCTCATGGTTTCGGTCGGCTGCATCGTTTGCAAGAGTTGCCATATCCCCAATTGCCCGACCGGCATCACCGGGACGCAGGGCGAGTACAAGGGTGACCCGGAACACACCAAGGCCTACCTTCTGGGGCTGGCCGAGGAAGTGCGCTGCCTTCTGGGCAAGCTGGGAGCACGCCACGTCAAGGAGCTTTGCGGCCGCAGCGAACTGCTGGTGCGTCGCACGGGACTTCCTGGCCGCGCCGACATGGTCGATATCAGCCGCTTCATTGCGCCGGATATGGCGATTTCGCGCCTGGAAGGCCATTTCCCCGACGCGCCCGCCGGTGTCTGCGCACCGGGTGAAGGGTTGAGCCTCAATGAGCGCATCATTCATGCCGCCAAGGATGCGATCGAGACGGCGAACAACGCCGATCTGGTTTTCAAGATTCGCAATAGCGACCGCGCCGCGGGTGCGACCGCTTCCGGTTTGATCGCGAAGATTTATGGGCGTGAGGGAATGCCTCATGGCAAAAGGATCAAGGTGCGCTTCGAAGGCGAAGCGGGCCAGAGCTTTGGCGCCTGGTGCGTCAATTCGCTGGATTTGGAACTGAAGGGTGTCGCGCAGGACGGCGTGGCCAAGGGAATTTCGGGCGGCGTGGTCGCGGTGACGCTCGACTACACCCACACCAAGATGGGCGATGAGATCCTGAGCGTTGCGGGCAATAATGTCGGCTACGGCGCCACGGGTGGGCAGATCTATATTGGCGGCTGCGCTGGGCATCGCCTTGGCATTCGCAACTCGGGCGCCACCATCGTTGCCGAAGCGGCGGGCAAATATGCCTGCGAATACCAGACACGAGGCCGGGTGTTGATCCTCGGGCCAGTCGAAAACGAAATCGGCTCCGGGATGACCGGAGGCGAGTTATTCACCTATGACCCGCACAACGAGGTCCCGGCCAAGCTGCACACGCGCAGCGTCGCGGTGATCGATTGCAACTATGTCGATTACGAATGGATCCATCCGCTGATCATCGGCTTCCACGCCAAAACGGGAAGCCGCCGGGCCGAGTGGATCCTCAAGAACTGGGCCGAAGTGCGCCGCAGCCGCAAGCTGCGCAAGATTGTTCCCCTTGCAGTGGCCCGCAAGGCTGAAGATTTCATTGCGGCCGGTTCGAACGCGGGTTAAGGCTCGAACGCGGATTAGGGTTCGAGCCGGCTCGAACGCAGTTAGGGTTTTAAAGATGGTTAAGATTCGAAAGGAGGCCTAGTGCTCCGAAACCTTAAAGATTTAGGGTAGGGGAGAGCTGGTTCGATCCGATAGAGATAGAAATGGTATCAGCCAAGGAGGGCGACGCCATGATGAAGAAGTTTCTCGTACGGCTAAGTGATGTAGAACGCCAGGAACTCGAACAGATTGTGCGGAAGTTCAAAGGTTCGTCCCAGAAGGTGCGACGAGCTCAAATCCTTTTGAAGGCCGATGCCGATGGCCCGGCTTGGGCTGACGCCCGGATTGCCGAGGCCTTCGGTTGCCGTACTAAGACTGTTGAGAATGTTCGAGAGCGGCTTGTGACGGAAGGATTCAGACTCACTCTTGATGGCTGCCCGCATGCTCGACGTCCTAAATTGCTTACCGGTAGCCAGGAAGCAAGAATCATTGCGATGCGACTCGGCACCCCTCCTAAAGGCTACGTGAACTGGACCTTGCAATTGCTAGCCGATCGAGTCGTGGAGCTGCGAATTGTGCCAGCCATCAGCGCTCAGACCGTCTTTCGCACGCTTAAAAAAACGAAGTAACCGGCCGTAAATTGCAATATTGGGTCATTCCGCCAATGGCCGACGCCGAGTTCGCGGCAGGAATGGAAGCGGTGTTGGATGTTTACGAGAGGCCGCACGACCCTGACGTTCCGGTGCTGGCGATGGATGAACAGCCAGTTCAACTACTGAGTGAGACCCGGCAACCGATTGCAGCAAAGAAGGGCCATCCAAGACGAGTTGACTACGAGTACGAACGGGCAGGAACGGCAAGCCTGTTTATGTTCTGTGAACCGCTGGCTGGATGGCGCCAGGCGACAGTCCGCCCACAACGGACCAAAGTTGACTGGGCCATTGAAGTAGCAGCCTTACTCCGCGGCCGCTATGCGCAGATCGAGAAAGTGATCCTGGTATGCGATAACCTGAACACGCATACGGCAGGAGCCTTTTACGAGGCATTCGAACCTGAAACAGCGCGGTCTTTCGTGAAGCGGGTACAGTTCTGCCATACGCCGGTCCACGGAAGTTGGCTCAACGTCGCAGAGTGCGAATTAAGTGCATTGACGAGGCAGTGTACTAAGACTCGCCGTTTTCCCACAATGAGAGCATTGCGAGAAGAAACTTCTGCTTGGCAAAATTCCATCAATCAGCGCCAGAGGGGCGTCGACTGGCAATTCCGAGTCGCCGATGCCCGCGCGAAACTCAAATCAATCTACCCTAAACCAATATTGGAATGAAGGACTAGGTTCGAACGCGAGGGTGAAAGGATGTAAACGTCCACAAAAAGGGCGCGGACTTCTTGGCGCTTCTTTGCGCCTTCTCGGTGGTCATCTCCTATTTTCATTCGCCATTTACGATCCTAACGATTTACCACAATGCGGCCCAAAAAAACGTCTGGGGAAGAGGTCCGCTTTTTCGAAGCCCCCGAAAGTAAGTTTGGGATGGGCAGCCTTTACAACCGGCCAGGTTCCCGCCAAGTCACCGTGAAAACCCTTGCGGTGGACGATTTGATCCTTAACGAAGGCATAAAAAAGGTCGATTTGATCAAGATCGACATCGAAGGCTACGAAGTCAATGCGTTTCGAGGCGCGGAAAAACTACTCTCCCGGCCCGACGCCCCGCCGATCATTTTCGAGTTTAACGACTGGGGCGAAACGCCTGAAAAAATCGGCGCGCCGCCGGGTGAAGCTCAAAGGTATCTGAGGAGTTTGGGCTACCACACTCAGGCGGTGGAAAAGTGGCTGAAGAAGCCCGATCCGAGCACCGAGGTGATCACAAAAGGCGGAGCCAATATCGTGGCCTGGAAATCGTAATAGCTCAGCTCAGCTCAGCTCAGCTCAGCTCAGCTCAGCTCATCGCCTGCAAGGAACTTTTGATGGCGCACCGATTGGAGATATCTTCAACGGTAAGCGCGGCGGTCTCTTCCCAGGAATAGGGAGGATTTAGCGTGTTCATCGATTTGAGAATACCGACCAATTTTGCGCGGTTTTGATCCAGACCATTTAAAATATCTCGCATCACCTCGGGAGCGCGGATCGGCACCACCCAGCCGTTGACATTGTCTTTGATGAAGAGAGCAGATCCGGTGTTTTTGGTAATGAGTGCGGGAAGGCCACAAGAAAGTGCCTGAGTGACCACGACTGCAAAACCATCTTCCAGAGATGGCAGCATAAAAATATCGCCCCAGGCATATTGTGCCGGCAACTCGTCCTGCGGCACCTTGGGAATGAACGTGACCCTGTCTTTCAGTTCATTGGCGAGTTCCTGGCCATCTTCGGCAATGGTGCCCACGAAACGAAAGGAAAACCGCTCCGGATCAAGCTGATTGACCAGGGTTCGCAGATCCCAGGCTCCCTTGCGCAAACAGAATGTTCCCGTCCACAGGATTCGCAAAGGCTCCCCCGCGATGATTCTTCTGGTGCGCTCGGCGACCTGGTCGGCAGTTGCGGAGAATTTCGCTCGGCTTACTCCCAGGGGAATCAGGTCAATTTTGGAGTCAGGCACTCCCTTTTTCAAGAATCCGCTAAACGCGAAGGGGCTTTGCACGCGAATCAAATCGCAAGCCTCGTACTCGCTTTCTTCCCTTTGAATGATCCAGCGACTTGGCTTTTCGACCTTGTGCCCAGTCCTGAGTTCCTCATCGTTGAGAATATCCCATTGATCGCGAATATGCGTCGAACCTCGATGCAATATGCAAAGAGTCTTGGTATTGCGGTAGTGCTGAAATGTTTCCAGGGCAATGCCGCTCATGCAGAGGATCGCATCCCACCCCCCCTGCGGTTCCGCGGCCATGGCCGCCCGACGAAGCCACCGTCCGAATTTTCGATGAAAATAGCCTTCCAGATTTCCGCTCATGCGCGACAGGACGGGAAGATTGAAGACCCGCGTCATGATACCGTGCACATAATCGGTCTTCACGCCGGGTTGAACAATTCCGAATCTTTTGACGATAAATGGGGGATAATTGGTAAATAAGGTTACGTTATGGCCCTGAGCTCGAATCTCTCGGGCCAAATCAAACATGTGAAACCGGCCATGAACTGCAAGTGCCAAATTAAGCTTAGCCATAATGATCCAATCGGTACTCCGCAAAAATTCGATTATTTACTCTTGCACCAACCGACTATGCTAATGGCTACGCCCATCAATTAGTGTAACTTTACAACAATAAAACACCACGCCAAACTCCATGGTTAATAAAGGCTAATACATTCCACAGCCCTTGCGGCCGTCCCCCTTGAAGAGACGGGAGTCCGCGGCGCGAGCGGGAACCACCCAGCGCGAGGCGTGTCGTCTTCGTGAGCGCTGGAGGTGCTGGCAAACTTTCATTATCTCAATAAACCCCAAAAGGTAAAAACAGTTTCGCGAAAGAAATCGGCGATCTTCCACCGCGATCGATCTGGTTGAAGCAGCAGCCTCCCACCGCTTGGCTGTCACTTGGAATGCAACGACCCACTCTAGATTCTGCCAGACATCTCTAGAGAACCTAAGCGCGGCCACCTGTTCCCTGTGGGGGATGATCGAGCGTTGGCATTTCCCAGAGACCGTCCGTGGCCGAAAACGCTACGCCGTTTGAGACTTCAGCGATCTCCTCACAGATCCACCGCAGTGAGGCTTCCAGGGTAGTCAGGCGCCATCGCAGGGCTTGAGACTTTCTGCCGCGCAGCCAGTCGGACCGGACAAGGAGCATTAAGGGGCGAGAAGAGGAGATTCGCGAACCATCAAGAAACGATGCTTACCGTAAAAATCACCAGGGCCAGATTATTTTCCTGTGGGAATGAAGGTCGCCCAAATGGGGACCAAACAGAACGCTCACCGCTCCTGCGTCCGGGATCACCAGGCCAGGAACGGGCTAAATACAAGAAAATTGCCGATGGCGATGCAATCGCTCGATGAAGGCGAATTTCTGGCGTCGGGGAGCGCGAATGACAACGTCGATCCAACCGTTTGTGGGAAACGGGGATCGACTCGAACCTGTTAGGAGAGCTGCGGGGGACCCAAAGTCCCCCACCGTCCGCGGGCGGTTGTTAGCCAGCCTTGAGCTTCTTCTCGATTTCCACCCTCTTGGCCTTGTCGCGCTTGGTGACCGCTTCCAGGTCCAGGGCTTTTTGCCACAATTTGACCGCTTCGGGTTTCTGCTTCAAAGCCACTTGCACCTCGGCATAGTGATCCAGGATTTCGGAAGATTGTTGGCCTTCTTCCTGTTTCACCGCTTCTTCGAGAGCTTTCTTGGCCTCTTCGAGTTTACCCTTCTTGAAAAGGACCCAACCCAGGCTGTCGAGGTACGAGGCATTGTCCTTGTCGTCGCTGCCCTGGAGTTTCAGCTTTTTCCGGATGGCGCGCTCCAGGTCAAGTGCCTTGCGGATGAGTTTCTCGGCCTCATCAAGGTCCTTGTTGTTGTCGGCCATAACGTAGCCGAGGTCATTGTTGTACGTGGGATTCTCTGGGTACTTTTCCACCAGGTCCTTGAGGATGCCAATCGCCTTGTCGGTCTTCTTGACATCGATGTAAACGCTCGAAAGGCTATAGCGCATCCGGGCGGCGAAACCTTCACGGATCTCTTTCTTAACCTTCTCCAGCCCCAGAACCTTCGGAATCAATTCTTCATAAAGCTCGATCGATTCTTCCTCTTTGCCCACAAGATGCAGAATGCGGGCTTTGAGAAATCCGTTGTCCAAATCCGAAGGGTCTTGTTGCAGCAGGCGATCCAGGGTCGTCAGGGCTCGGGAACCGTCGCCCTGCCTGGCCTGACACTGAATCATGACGCGAAGATATTCCGCCTTGGCGCGGTTGATCGTGGTGGCTTCTTCTTCTTCCCCTTCGTATTGGAATTCGAGGAATTCGCGGCAGGTCTTTTCGCAATCGGCGTACTTCCTGGCCTGGAACAGAAACTCGATGAGGTTGCTGTAGCCCAAGAGAATCTTGGCGGGGCTTTTCAGTTCCACCGATTTGGTGATGTAGGCGCGCAAAAAGCCGGCGCCTTCCTCATATTGCTTGGTGGTTTGCGCAAGTTGGGCCAGCACCAAAAGAGCATTCACCGTGAAAGGAGTTTGCTTCTCCTTGACCAGGGTCGCAGCGGCTTTGATCTGATCCTTGACATCTTTTTCCGCGGCGAGCTTGGTCACCACGCCTTCAATCGCGGTCGTACCGGTGACCTGGTTCGCCTTCACGACGATATTGGGAAGGTCGGCCGCCAGGACGTGCCTGGTGTCCACTGTGGCCAGCGCCATGGGAACGGCGAGCCAAATCCAACTGGGGAGAATCCGCTTCATTGTTCTAATGCCTCCGACCCGGGTGAATGGGACAAGATGCCCGTCTTCAGGGGGGTTTGCACCATCAGATTCATTTTCTTGCGCCAAGGCAACCGGAGTTATGTTAACTGAACCGGCTCAGGTTGGGGTAGGACATTCCCTAAAGCACTCTTGATTACTTGTAAACGGGTACGGTGCCTGGAGGGCAGACATTGCCGCCTGGAGGTGCGCAGTACTGCTGCGGCCCGTACGCAGGTTGCGCATAGCCTACCGGAGCAGCGTATTGCGGTTGAGCATAAACCGGCGGCGCATACACCTGAGCCGGCGGCGGTGCCGCTTGCGGCACCTGGTTGGCATGAACGAAGCCATGATCCTGGCACCAATTCTCTCGGTATTGCTTGCACCCCAATGGGCTTAAAACCAACATCGCACCCAACAATGGGGGGAACCAACGCTTCATGGCTCGGACCTCCTAAAGGTGCCTGAGATTCCCGGGCTGGGGTGGGAAGACAAGCAAGACCAGGACAGGATCGATACCCCCGCCTTGCCTGCGAATCAAGCCGAACCAGCGGAATTGGAAAAGCGGGTGGTCTGAGCGAATACGAAGCTCTGGGCACACGCGGGAAACCGGTCCAACCACTGAGACACCAGCATGGGCTCGTCAAACCCCGGCGAGGTGCCACCCCTCCTTACGAAAAATTCACCCGGCAATGCCGCCGGAAGCGACTGATGGTGGCGAGGTGCTTGGATCGTGGTGAGTAACCTTCCTTCTTGCAGGAAATAAAAGTAGGCCAGGCCCGGCGCGGGTGCGCAGTTCCAGGAGTGAGAGCCCAGGGATGCAATCGGGCAATATCCGGTCAGGGCCTTTGACCGCGTCACATTGACGCGCCACTTTTCAAAGGAAAGCAGAGCCTGAAACTGTTCGAGCAAGCCTGGCTTCTCCCCTCCTCGAATCTCTTCCGAGGCCGCCACGACCACTCCTTTGGCCTCACAAATCCGGTCGACATGCCTTTCCCATGTCCGCAGAAAGGTTCGGTCCTTACCTTCCAGAAAGGACAGTGCCATCGATTCGTGATCGCTTCGACTCAAACCCGGAATGACCGCGTTCAACGCGCCTTTCAGCGCTGTGGTCCAGCGCCCCCCTCGAAACGGCCCCCAGAATTCCGTGAGGTCCGCTGGCCTGTTCGCCTTCATCTGAAAGCGACTGCCCCCATCGAGAACCCCGGCCGCCGTAGGGGACTTCCTTTTCCCAGTCAGGCCGGCAGGCTGCTTGCGAATCAGCCACAACCACCGCCTCAAAGGCAGGTTATGCGAGCGATTCCACCTGGGCTTCCAGGTGGAAATCAGCTCCCGTTCCCAGACCAAGGCTCCCAGTTCATCCAGACAAGGTCCGATGAGCGTTCCTCGGCTCTCGCGGAGAATTTTCGACTCTTTCAGCAACGGTTCGGCCGCCGCGTGGTCTTCCGCCCCCCGAGCGTAACTCAAAAGCCGTTTCCGCAGGCAAATTGCCTTGCCCACATAGATCGGCCGGCCGGTTTCGTCGCAAAAAACATAGATCCCGGGCCGGTCCTTCGGAATGTGCGTTTCCACAGCCCGGACAAACGCCAAGGGTTTGTCGAAGCAAAGCTGAATTCGAGGAACGGAACACCCCTGGGGCCAGAATCGATCGATTCCGGGCAGTGCGTCGCCGGGCAGAATCCGCACCGGATCACCCACCTCCCAACTCCATGCTAAAAGCCGCAATCGATGTCACGGGTGGTCCCTATTCTCAAAGCCGGGAATGGGTCCTACTCTTTCAGCCGATCGTCACGAACCCAGACATTCTCCCCCGGTTTCACTTCCCTGCAAGGGGAATTTGCGGCTTGGTGAGTACGACTGAATCCCTAGCATATCCATGATGGACATCGGTTTGCCTGGCAGGGCGTCGACGAGACCCAGCGAGGTGGTCCATCCAACGGGAAAACAGAGCGAAAACATCGGGAAAGCCACCAGAGCGCCATGCCTCGACGTACGGATATCAAAAAGATCTTGATCATCGGCTCCGGACCAATCGTGATTGGTCAGGCTTGTGAATTCGATTACAGCGGAGCGCAAGCGTGCAAGGCCCTTCGTGAGGAAGGGTTTGTGGTCGTGCTGGTGAACTCCAATCCGGCGACGATCATGACCGATCCCGAAATGGCGGATCGAACCTACATCGAGCCGATCACCTGGGATGTCCTGGAACGGATCATCGAGAAGGAAAAACCCGACGCGCTGTTGCCCACCGTCGGCGGCCAGACGGCCCTCAACGCTTCGATGGACCTGCACAAACGAGGGATTCTGGAAAAACATGGCGTCAAGATGATTGGCGCCAACCCCCAGGCCATTGCCAAGGGGGAGGATCGGGAGCTGTTCAAGCAGGCGATGATCAAGATCGGCGTCTCGGTGCCCAAAAGCGGCGTCGTGCGCACGATGGAAGAGGCCCTCGCCCTCAGGGAGTCGATTGGCCTGCCGTGTGTCCTTAGGCCTAGTTTCACCATGGGCGGCGTGGGTGGAGGCATCGCCTACAACCGGGAAGAATTTGCCGAACTCGTCGCTCGCGGCCTGGATTTGAGCCCCGTGCACGAGATTCTCATCGAGGAATCGGTGCTCGGTTGGAAGGAATACGAACTCGAAGTGATGCGCGACAACGCCGACAACGTCGTTATCGTTTGCAGCATCGAAAACCTCGATCCGATGGGCGTGCACACCGGCGATAGCATCACCGTGGCCCCCGCCCAAACGCTGACCGACAAGGAATATCAGCGGATGCGCGATGCGGCGCTCGATATCATCCGCGAAATCGGCGTCGAGACGGGCGGATCGAACATTCAATTCGCGATCAATCCCGCCAATGGCAAGATGATCGCCATCGAAATGAACCCGCGCGTTTCGCGCTCCTCGGCGCTCGCCTCCAAGGCGACGGGGTTCCCCATCGCCAAGATCGCGGCGAAGCTGGCGGTCGGCTACCGGCTCGACGAGTTGCGCAACGACATCACTCGCGAAACGCCGGCCTGTTTCGAACCGACGATCGACTATGTCGTGACCAAGGTGCCGCGCTGGGCCTTTGAGAAATTTCCCGAAGCCAACAGCACGCTGACCACGCAAATGAAAAGCGTGGGCGAAACCATGGCGATCGGCCGCAATTTCAAGGAATCGCTGCAAAAAGCCCTGCGCGGCCTGGAAACGGGGCGTTTCGGCCTCGGCTGCGACCGGCTCGACCCCTGGTTTGCCGAAACCAAGCCAAAACGCGAAGACGTTCTCAGCCGTATCTCCATTCCCAATTGCGACCGGATCTGGTGGTTGCGCATCGCGTTCAAGGATGGGATGAGCCTCGAAGAGATTCACAACCGCACGAAAATCGACCCCTGGTTTTTGACCCACATCGAGGAACTGGTTCACCAGGAAAACCGCCTTCTCCAAATTCCGAATCTGGAAGCGGCGACCGTGGAAACGTTGCGCGAAGCCAAGGCGTCCGGCTTTTCCGATCGCCAGCTCGCGCATATCTGGAACACCACGGAACTCGAAGTTCGCCGGCAGAGAAAAGCGCTGGGAGTCACCCCGGTCTACAAGCGGGTCGACACATGCGCGGCCGAATTCGAGGCCTTTACCCCCTACTATTATTCGACCTACGAACGGCCGATCCGCCGCATCGGCTCCACGGCCGATTTTCAGGAAGAAGACGAGATCATCCCCAGCGACGGCAAGGATCGCATCATGATCCTGGGCGGTGGTCCCAACCGGATCGGCCAGGGAATCGAGTTCGATTACTGCTGCTGCCAGGCTTCGTTCGCTTTGCGCGATGCCGGCTTCACCACGGTCATGGTCAACTCCAATCCCGAGACCGTCTCGACCGATTACGACACGAGCGATCTGCTATTTTTCGAGCCGCTCACCGCCGAAGATGTGCTCAATATTTGCGACCGGATCGACCCCAAGGGGCTGATCGTCCAATTCGGCGGCCAAACCCCGCTCAATCTGGCCCACGCGCTCGAAGCGGGCGGCGCGCCGATCATCGGCACCTCGGTCGAAAGCATCGATATCGCCGAAGATCGCAAGCGCTTTGGGGCCCTGGTCGAAAGGCTTGAACTCAAGCAACCCCCCAGCGGCACGGCGCTCGATTTACAACAGGCCCTACGCGTCGCCAGGATTATTGGCTTCCCCATTCTCGTCCGCCCTAGCTATGTGCTCGGCGGCCGGGGAATGGAAATCGTTTACGAGGAACAAGCCCTCACCCGCTACATGCTGCGCGCCATGGAGCTGACGCCGGGGCGGCCGGTGCTCATCGACCATTTCCTCGAAGCGGCGATCGAAGTCGATGTCGATTGCTTAAGCGACGGCACCGACACGATCATCGGCGGGGTGATGCAGCACATCGAAGAGGCGGGCATTCACTCAGGCGACTCGGCCTGCGTCATTCCTCCACACAGTTTGCCCGCGGCGGTCGTCGAAGAGATCAAGCGGCAAACGCGCGCCATGGCGGTCGAACTGGGCGTCAAGGGTCTGATGAATGTGCAGTTCGCGGTCGCCGGCCTGCGCAATCACCCGCTGCCTGAAGAATTGCGCCAGGGTTCCCGTGGCGACTGGACGGTTTATGTCCTTGAAGTCAATCCGCGGGCAAGCCGCACCGTGCCGTTCGTCAGTAAGGCGACCGGCGTCAACGTGGCCCGGTTGGCCTCGCTCATCATGGCCGGCAAAAAGATCAAGGATTTCCCCAATCTGAAGGAAGTCCACCCCAAGCACTATTCGATCAAGGAATCGGTGTTTCCATTCAACCGGTTTCCCGGAGTCGACATCCTCCTTGGGCCGGAAATGCGTTCCACCGGCGAAGTCATGGGGTCGGACGACACCTTCGGCTTGGCGTTCGCCAAGAGCCAACTGGCGGCGAGCAACCCGCTACCCATCTCCGGTAACGTGTTCCTGTCGGTGGCGGACAGCGACAAACCGGAAGTCGGCAAAATTGGGCAGGACCTGGTCGCACTTGGCTATACTTTGCTTTCAACACGCGGCACGGCCGACGTGTTGCAAAAGCTTGGGGTACCCGTGCGGGTCGTTCCCAAGCTGAAAGAAGGCCGGCCCAACCTGATTGACCATATGAAAAACGGCGAGGTCGCCCTCGTCATCAACACACCGAGCGGCCGGGGCGCCCGCACCGACGAGGCCAAAATTCGCGGCGCAGCTGTGGCTAGCGGCATAACGTGCATCACCACCATCTCGGCGGCCCTGGCGGCAGTCGAAGGTTGCAAGGCGCGGAAATCGAATCCCAAGTGGGAGGTCACCGCGCTTCAGGATCGCTATTGATCGAACGGGGCGATTAGACGGTGGCAACCTTTCTGAAAAACCCTTAGAGGCGCCTTCACCGTTGATCCAACCCCGCCGATTTGCTATTTTGGATGGGGTGTGACCTTTCTCGTGTGGGAAAACCTCGATGCTTGTCCTCCTTTCCGAAGGCGCATCCGGTTCCATCAGCTATCCCATAAACCAGACCATCACCCTGGTAGGTCGGGATGATGAGGCCGATTGGCTATTGGAAAGCCGTCAGGTCTCCCGCAAGCATTGCATTCTCGTCGAAGCGGGCGACCACATCATCGTGCGCGATCTGGCGAGCACCAACGGCACCTTCATCAACGGCAAGCGCGTGCAGACGGGCAAGGCCAAAGAAGGCGATCTCATTGGCTTTGGCGAGTTGACTTTCCGCCTTCAACAAATCGCCCAGTCCAAGCTTCCGCCACGTCTCGACAACATTTCCAATCCGCCCCTGTCCGGCCTGGAGCCGCCCCTGTCTTCGCAAGGGTTCAATCGCGCGGTCTCTTGACCTGGGCGCTGTTTCTTCTTCTGACCAGTTCGTTTTTTGTTGATCCGGGCTAACGATTTTTCATCGGCGTAGCGTTCGGTAGGGTCAAGGTCCGGAGGGACGAGGCCTTGTCGCCCATCGACCTTCGTCACGAACTGGCGCTACGGTAACTTTGAATCGCCCGACGGAAAAACTTCCGGCTGGCCCAAAGTACGGCGATGCTGGAAATCACCACCCAGATCGCCCAAAAGGGATGGATCGCGCGCACCATCGTCTCCGCGGGAATGCTCACCACCAGCATCACGGGCATCACCAGCGAAAAGAACAGCCACAGCGACCAGGCCCAGCCGCTTTGATAGATCTCCCTGGGATAGCGCATGAGGGTGGTGAAAAGCCACCAAAGCTCCATGAGCGATTGATTACGCACCAGCCAGACCGAGGTCGAAGCCAGGGTGAGTAAGAAGCCGTAGGCGAGCAAAATTCCACCGCCAAATAGGCCAATAAACGCAACCACCCTACCGATCTCCCACTGCCAACCCAGTTGGTAAAGCGCGATCGACATCAAAATGGCACCGATGAACACCTTGGGAGCGGTCGACCAGTCGACCTTGCGGAAACTCACCATGAACTGCTCATCCACCGGCTTGAGCAGGTAAAAATCGAGATCCCCCTTGCGGATCAATTCGGAGAACTCGACGGCATTTTCCAAAAAGAAGGTCTCGATGACCCCTTCCATGGCGTAGTAACAGCCGACAAAAAATAGATATTGGGTTTCTGTCCATCCCGAAATCGTGTCGGTTTTGACAAATAGCGTGCGGTAGAAAATGATGAGGATGGCCAGCCAGAGCAGCTCCAATCCCACCTTCATCAGGAAGTTCCAGCGAAAGGCCATTTCGCTCGCCAAACTGAATTTGGCAAAGCTGAGCAATAAGCGAGGAAACCTCATGAAACCGCTCATGGGTTAACCTCCAAAGGCGCTATAACGCTTGAGCCCAAAACGCCACAAAACCCGGGCCGTGGCCCAAAACACGACGATCCAGAAAAGCTGAAGCCCGATCATCGGCAGCACCTGTTCGGGCGGCACTTTCCCGAGAAACACCGCGGCAGGAAAATAAGCCAGAAACTGAAATGGCAGCATTTTGAAGAGACTGGCCAACCAGCTTGGTTCCACCAGATCGATCGGGAATAAGTGGCCCGAGATGAAAAAATTCAGCGTATTGACCAGGTAAAGAAACGAGGAGATTTCCAGCATCCAAAACCCAAGCATGCCCAGGGTCAATTCAAAGAAAAAGCCAAGGAAAAAGGCCAACACCAACGAAAGCAACCAGAGCAGAAACACCTGAAAGGACGGGATCGTGTCGAAGTAGCCCCAGCACAGTCCAAAAAGGCCGATGTAGGGAAGTGCCGAGGTGGCAATGTAGGCGATCTTGTGCGCCATCCGGTAAGACAGCAGGTACGCCATCAGATCGAGCGGTTGAATCAAATAGCGCTTCAAGTTGCCATCGCGAATATCGCGCGCCACCCCCGCGGCCAATCCCGGCATGCTCGAAAACATCCGGCTGATGTGAACCAACAACAGGTAGGCAATCACCTGCGAATACGAGTAACCCGACAGGCTATCGACCTGGGCCCCCTCGTAGACGGCTTTCCACAGAAAGATCGAACTGATCATCGGCAGAAAGCGCAAGACCGTACCCAAAAGGAAATCGCCCCGATAGGCCATCCTTTCGACCAGCGAGACCTTGAGGATCTTGATGTACTTGGCAATCGATGTCGCCACGCCGGCCAGACCGATATGGGAACGGGCGACAAAAACCGGTTGCAGGCTCATGGAGTTTCCCCGGACGAGGAGGAAGCTGCCGCGGATTGAATCGCCCCCTGGGCGTAAAGCCTGGTAATCACCTCTTCAAGCGGCGGATCTTGCACCAACAGGTCGATGAGGTTGCCCTCGGAAACGACGCGGCTGACCGCGCTCGCCACCACCGAGCGGTCCAGGCGCATCTGCACCACCGGGCCTTCGATCACCGCTTCGCCCAACTCGCCAATCCACGGTGGAGGTGCGGTCCCCTCGAAATGAAGCCGCAGAATCTTCTCGCGGCCGAAGCGGCCGGCAAGGCTCGCCAGCGTGCCGTCGTGAATCAATTCGCCCTGGGCGATCACGAGCACACGAGCGCAAAGAGCCTCCACATCTTTCATGTAGTGGCTCGTCAGCATGATCGTCGCGCCATGCTGTTCGTTGTAATCGCGCAGGCATTTCTGAATGGCAACCTGGGCGACCACATCGAGGCCGATCGTCGGCTCATCCAGGAGCAGCACCTTGGGCTGATGCAAGAGCGAGGCGATCAACTCCATCTTCATGCGCTCGCCAAGCGACAGCTCCCGCACCGGTTGCTTGGCAAGGCGTTCGACGCCAAAGAGTTCGGTCAGTTCGCCCAGGGTCTTCTTGAAGGCGCTCTTTTCGAGCGAATAGACTTCGCGGTGCAGTTCAAAACTATCGGCGGCGGGCAAATCCCACCAGAGTTGGTTCTTTTGGCCCATCACCAGCGAAAACGACCGCCGGAACGGGTCTTCTCTTTCCCAGGGGACAAAGCCGAGCACCGTTGCCGTGCCGGAGCTGGGGTAAATCAGCCCCGACAACATCTTCAATGTCGTCGTTTTGCCGGCGCCGTTAGGCCCCAGGAAACCGACGAATTCACCCGGCTCGATCGAAAAGGTGACATTTTTCACCGCTTCGACGGTCTTGTATTTACGCGCCCACAGGGAACGGACGCTCGACAAGAACCCGGGAGATTTTTCCTGAACCTTGTAGGTGCGGCAAAGGTTTTGAACCTGGATGAGGGCGCTCAAGAGAGGGAGATCCCCGCCTTGATTTTCTTGAGCACGGCGATTCCTTTTTCTATGTCCGCGAATCGGCCGGGCTGATCTCCCACCTCGCGTTCGATGCACAGCGCTCCGCGGTATCCTGCCTTGACGAGGGCCTTGATGAATTTCTCCATGCCGACTTCTCCCTCTCCGAGGGGGACTTCAGAACCCCAGTCGCCTGATTGGGTCGGACGGAACGCATCCTTGACATGGACAGAACGAATGTAGGGCGCCAGGATTTCGACCGCGCGGATCGGATCCCCCTTGTCGTAAAGGAGCATGTTCGCGGGATCGAAATTGATGCGCAGGTTGTCGCAGGCCAGATCCTTGAGCGTCTGGTGCAGCAAGTCGGCCGTCTCTTGCCCGGTTTCAAAAGCGAGAGTGATTCCTTTGGTCTTGGCCCGCGTGGCGGCATCGGCCAGGGTGTCGAGAAACGACTTACGGGAAGGATCGCCCGGTTCGGGCAGATACCCGGCATGAAGCATCATGTCGGCCAATCCAAGCTGCTTGGTGCGCTCAAGCGCCCAGTCGAGCCGTGCGAGGCGTTCCTTGCGGGTGGAAGGGTCGCCGAATCCACCCGTTTTTTCAATGGTCGCGGGGGTCGTGTAATCTTCGCCGGGGAAACCGAGCATGGTCCCCGTCATGACGAATCCGGCCGCCAGGGCCGCCTTGGGCATTGCCTCCCCTTCATCCCAGGAGGCGTGATGGGGGTCGCCGCAGGCAATTTGCACCGCCTTGAGGCCCAACCGGTCCATGAAGGCCTTCAATTCGGGAACCGATTTGACCTGCAGCGACCAGGAACAAACCCCAATTTCCAAAGGCGCGATCGACATCGAATCCCACTTTCGGTGAAGAGAAACACCCGTTGTTCATCAGTTTAGGCGGCTGGTTCCAGAACGCAGCCCAAAGGACCTTTTTCGTCCTCGCGAAACGAGTGGACTTGCTCCTGCTTCAGCTCGGCTTGCTCGAGGCATCCTGTCCACAGGATCGAGCGGCCCCGCTGGTGCGCCTCGAACATGATCTCCTCGGCCCGGGCCAGGGAGCAGCGAATGGTCTTCTGAATCACCATCACCACGAACGGCATGCTGTGGTAGTCGTCGTTGAGCAAGATGACATGGTAATGCGGGGCAAAACGGGGCTTGGTATCCGTTCTTTCCAGCGTCCCGGTCGTCGACTCAGGTTGATCGGTTTCGCTCATTTTCTTTCAAGCAAGGACCAGGGAGATAACTTTCTTAATTTACATCCCGAGCAAGGTCCTGCCAGCTGGATTTGTCGCACGAATCGAGGCGATGAGGTGCACTCAGAAGGCAACGATTGCACGCCCGCAATATGGGGAAGGAAATGGACCTCGATGAGGCCGTCAATCGAGGCCAAACATCGCCATCAGGCGGCGCGGATCAATGATGCCGTCATTCCAGGCGAAACATCGCCATCAGGCGGCGCGGACGGTTGTTTCCCCGCTTTCGCTCCAGCCGGTCAGGCATTTTTCCTTCACCAGGAAAAGGGGGCTCTTTCTGACCCGGTGGTAGGCGCGGCTGGCATATTCCCCGAGCAAGGCCAGGGCCAACAACACGAGGGAGGTGCAGCCAAATAAAGCCGTCAGCAGCACCCAAAATCCAACGAGGAGGAAAGATCCCTCCCGAAGCCATGCCGCAATCGCCCCTCCCCCCAGGCCCAGGCAGATCAGACCGGTCATCACGACCAGGGGGACCACGATCTGAGCCGGAGAAAGACTGTACGAGAAAAACGCATCGAGTGCGAGTTGCAGCATTTTTCCGAAGTGGTATTTGGAACAGCCCGCGGCCCTTCTCTTCGCGCTGTAATGAACCAAGGAGGTGCGAAAACCGAGCCGAGAGACGACGCCCCGCAGGAAGGGCCTCGGTTCCTGAAACTGCAGCAGGCCATCGAGCGCGACGCGATCAAGCAGGCGAAAATCGGCCGCTCCGGGCAGAAGCCGGCTGCCGCACGCTTTTTCCAGCAACCAGTAAAAGGCGCGAGAGGTAACGCGCTTGAACCAACCCGCTCCCTCGGTTTCCACGCGAATCGTTTGCACGATCTGCGCGCCTTTTTGCCAGTGCTTGAGCAGTTCGCCAATGAGTTCCGGAGGATGCTGCAAATCCGAATCGAGCGAGATGACCACCTCGCCGTGGGCATGTTGCAGCCCGGCGAGCAAGGCGATCTGGTGGCCCTGATTGCGGCTAAGGGAAAGGTAGTTGACGCGCCGATCGATTTCGCCCAGGCTGCGCAGGCAGTCGAGGGTCCCGTCGGCGGAACCGTCGTCGACATAGATCACTTCAAAGCGAAATTCACTGAGCCGATCGAGCACCTTGGCCAGAGCCAGATGAAAAAGAGGGAGCACCTCTTCCTCCTGGTAGGCCGGACACACGATGCTCACCTTGGGTTTGGTTTTCATGCCGGGGTCTCCGCACGATTGGGGAGCCGGCCACGGCGCTGCCACGGGTCCGCCTGTTGTCCCACCTGCGCCATGGAAGATCCGGTGACTTGCAGTTCACGCATCCGGGCGGCCGCGCCAGAGAAGGCGATGGACGGTTGCACAAATCGTTTCATCCAGAACACCAGGTAGCCTGCGCCCAGGCAAATGGCCCCGACCGGCTGGATGCCAAGAGCCTGAATCGAAGCACCCCGGGGAAACAATCCGGTGAGGACGCCGCCAAGAAGCAGGAAGGAACCGGTCGCGGTCAGGCACCGAAATGCCAGTCCTTGACCTTTTTGAAACGCTCCGGCAAGCAACATCCCCGCGACCGGCCCAAGCAAGGTGTAGGTGCTCGATTCGGTCGAGGGACCGCAGAGGATCATCCAAAGAACGCCGCTAACCAGAGCCGTCTCCAAGGCTTCGGACCGGCCCCATTTCCAGAAAGCGCTCAAAACCAAAAGCGCCGCAAAGCCTGCCAGGAGCACCTGGAGGATTTGATACGCCCAGACAGGCACGCCCAGTTCGGCCACACGCAAGACCATCCAGAGATCGCGGTAGCCGGCTTCCAGCGGCCAGAAATGGCGGTCGTCGTTTCCCAGAAAAGCCCACCATTCGCGGTATTGAGACAGCACGAAATCGGTCGGCGCCATCAGAAACGGCGCCAGAAACAATCCGCCCAATACGGCGAAAAAAGCAAAGCTAAAGCGGAGCGGACCGATCAGCGCCACCAACAGGAATAGCGAGAAGGGAAAGATCTTGATGAAGACCGGGATGGCGAGCAGACAGCCGGCCCAACCCCATCGCCCTTTCCAGGCCAACAGCACCGACAAAAAGCAGCAAGCGGTGAGGACCGGATTGAGCTGCGCATTATTAAGACTGGAAATGCTCAGTAAAAAACTGACGGCCAAAAAAATCGTGATGGAAAGAATGGCGCGCTCGCTATTTCTCTCAGGCGCCGGCATTTCTTGCGGCCGAAAGGGGGTGAGCGAACGAAAGGTGGCCTGGTAACGCAGAATGCCCATCATGCAAAAAAGACAAAGCGATCCCAGCAACAAGGCCCCCTGCCCGATTCGCCAAAGCGCTCCGGCTCTATTTTCCGGAAGCCAGGTCCAGGGAACCATCACTGCCGCAAATGCAGGCGAATAACGAAAGACATCAATTCCTTGCGATTTATCTTGTTGATGATATAGATCGCTTCGCTGTGCAAAATGCTGTCCCGCCTGATAGTAGGCCGGAAACACAGAATTTTTTCGCGGAGAGAAATACCCGCGAATCGTCACGACCAAAAGGAGCGCGATCCAGAGGACGAGCACCGTCCTCAACAGGCCACGGGCCCAGGTACGCCCAGTCCCCATCGTGAGGAGGTCACGAAAACACCGGCGCGAAAAGGCGATTAGATTATGCGGCATGGGCGCACACCTCACTCGCCAATTGGGCTGCCATGAGCTGTCCGGGACGGATTCGCTCAAAGCCCCGCTCCTTGCAAGCAAGATCGAAGGAAGGGTCGCCAAGCAGTCGAAACTCCGCCAGACGGCGAAAGAGCCGCAGATCGCCGGGGGGTGAATCGCGACCTACCAGGGTCGGATCGCTATGACCCGGATGGCACATCAGTTCGACCGTTTCTCCGTGGGCATAAGCCAGCCAGCGCGAGAAAAAAGAATCCTCTTGAAGACAGTGAGGATCGGTCAGGCCGATCATCCAGGGAGCACCCGGATAGCCGCCCTTGTTCAATTTCCTGGACTGGATTCTTCCCAACATGGCTAAATACGACCTTTTGAGGCGAGCCCCCGGGAGCAAGAAAAGACTTGCCCAGGGCTCCATGACCCGGCGAACATAGGGCCGAATCGGAAACTCGGAAAGGACGCGCAACAGAGCCCTTCCCACCGGCTCGAAAAGACTCACATGTTGATGGGAGTTGACCAAAGTGGGCCAGCTCCCAACGACGGCCCGGTAATAATCTAATTGTGCGCGAAACTCAAGTTCCACTTCATTTTCACACACCCTTCCCAGGTGAATTTTTCGCAAGAATACCCCGAGTGGATGGAAGAAGCCGGATCGATCGACCAGACTCGGAATCAAACGGGGGTCGGCCAGGGGCCGGTCCAGGGTCAAGCAGGGGTGCCAGCCCATGTCGAACGGCCGGCCCGCGGCGATCCAGGTTTCGATGGCGCTTTGCGCATGGGGCGAATTGGCAAGAAGCACCGTTCCGGTAACGATGCCCCGCTGGCCTAGTTCGAGAATCGCGCGGGAAGTCCCCGGTCCGATTCCGAAATCGTCCGCCACGACAACAAGTTTCCGCCCCGCGGCCATCCCTGCCTCCGAAACATGGGCCCCGTCCCTGGCCCAAGCTTGATCCGTGAATGAAGGTTCATTTTCCAAAGAGGCAAGCAAGTGAGTAAAGATCAGTTGCCGGTGAGCGGCTTACTCACAAAGGTGGGCAATCTCCTTGGCAAATTGGGAGAACTGGGTGGCCAACTCGGTGCGATCTCCCGCCTCCCATTCGGAGAATTCAAAGCCCGGGACGACGGTGGTGCCAAGCAGCGCCCAACCAGGCTCTCCGGCCACCCAGCTGCCTTGCCAGGTCCCCCCGGGAACCAAGATCTGCGGCCTCTGGCCGAGTTCCCATTGAGTCCCCAACTGAAACAGCTTCGCCCCGCCCGTTCCGAGCAGTAATAGATTGACCGGACCGCCGGCGTAATGGTGGTAGATTTCATCCCCGGGAATACGGTGCAGACGCGATTTGTCTTGCGGCCCCAGAAAGTAATAAATTGCTGTCCCGGCCTGATGAGGCTGGTCGGCAAATCGAACTTTCGACGGCGTTGAATTCGCCGACGGGTCTAGTGGCCCCGCGGCCAGTCCAGAGCGCCAGGTTTCGCGGAACCAGCCGCCCTCGCCTGGCAAGGGGGAGAGCCCCAGCAGCTTTTTGACTTCCTCGGGGTTCATGGCGACTCCGCCTAAGACTTGCCGGTGCGTAGCGTGATCAAGCAAACGCCGGGATTGAGGCCAAACCTCAAGGGATGGCCGCCGGAGAGCCCTTCGCTCACATGAAGGAATGCCTGGCCTTTTTGGAACCAGCCTCGGTCATAATAGCGGCCATAAATGCTGGGCATGATGATCGGGCCAACGATCGGAAAGCAGATTTGCCCCCCATGGACGTGGCCTGCCAACATAAGGCCCGGCCCGCTTTGGGCAAATCTTGGGAAATGATCGGGGGTGTGGGAAAGACAAAGTGTCCAGTCTTTGTGGCGTTCCCCCCAACCCTCGGGAAGTTCTGCATTCCAGGGATATTCCAGACCGGAAATGGCCATTTCCACGCCGCGAATCGCCATACGGCTACGCCGATTGCCCAGGTGCCGATAGCCCTGCCGCTTCAAGATCGCAAGCGTCGGTTCGATGGGATGCCAGAAATCGTGATTGCCCAGGATCGCCAATCCGGCTTCCTTGAATTTCAAACCAGAGAGGAACTCGCGAAAGATCTCCCCATGGAGCGGGTCGCCTTTTTCCACCAGGTCGCCGCTGAACGCGATGATATCGGGCTCCAGCGGCCGCAGGGTGCGCGCCAATCCTTGAAAGAACTCAGGCGTTGGGTTCTTCTGCACATGCAAGTCGCTCAAGTGCAGAATGGTCAGGCCGTCCCAGGCAGGGGGAAGCTGTTCCTGCACGAGTTCAACCTGCCGAAGCACCGGGTAAAGGCTCCGATTTCCGGGGATCTTGCAAAGCAACCCCCGCAGGCCGGGCCCCCGAAGATCGAGCACGGCCGCGCCGAGAGGCGCCACGTCCAGAATGGCGGGCAGGGTTTCGGTGGGAACACCCTGGCCGCGGCGCAAGGCACGCAGAAGCAAATCGGCCGGCAGACCCACCGCGGCCGCGGCAAAACAAAGCCAAAGGATCGCTGTCAGCCACACCGGATCGCCCGATGTTCCCAGCGGAATTTGCCCCGACCAGAAGAAAAAGAGGATCACCGGGCCAAAACAGAGCCAGAGGAAATGAACGAACTGAATGCCATCGGTCGTCTTGTGGGACAGAGGCAGGCCATAAAAGCGGTTATGACTGAAAATGACAATCAGGCAATGCCCCACCCAGGCCACCAGGCCGAAAAGAATGCCCGAAATATCCATCGGCGATCGCGCCCACCCGTGCGAAAATGAATCTCAAAACCTAACGACTCAGGCCCAAAATCCACAGATTCGGCGAGACAGAAAGGGAGAAAAAAAGAGAAAAAAGGCCCCGTCGCTTAAACGAACCGGGGCATTTGCTTGCGAACCAGATCGTTCGCATGGGAAAGGGAGTCGGGAGTGCCCGCGTCGGTCCAATAGCCTTTGAGATTGCGGCTACGCAGACGCCCCTCGGAGAGGTAGTAATTATTGACGTCGGTGATTTCCAGTTCCCCGCGGCGGCTGGGGCGAAGCGTTTTCACCACTTCAAACACGTCGGGCGGATACAGATAGATGCCGGCAACCGCCATGTTGCTCTTGGGCTTGGCCGGTTTTTCCTCGATTCCCACCACGCGGCCATCGATCACCTCGGCCACGCCATAGCGCTGCGGATCGTGCACTTCCTTCAGAAGGATGAACGCATCGTTGGGGTGCTTTTCGGCCTCGGCCACCAGATCGTGAAGCGAATCCTCGAAAACATTGTCGCCAAGGATGACGAGCGACCGGGCGCCGGTCGAAAACAGGGTGCCAAGCCCCAGCGCCTGGGCGATACCACCGGCCTCGTCCTGAACCTTGTAGGTGATCTGGCAGCCATGGTCTTTTCCCGAACCCAAAAGTTCGATGAAGTCGCCCATATGCTCGGTGCCGGAAACGAGGAGAATGTCCCGAAGCCCGGCGCCCACCAGCTTTTTCAGCGGGAAATAGACCATGGGAAACGGGCCAATCGGCAGCAAGTGCTTATTGGTGACCCGGGTCAATTCCCCAAGCCGCGTTCCTTTGCCGCCCGCCAGCACGATTCCTCGAAGTGGTGTCATCCGCCTGCTCCCTGGTTTTCTTTCCAAGAGAGTCTATCGGGATTCGACGTGGGGCCAAGTCAACCCCTCATGGGTCTCTCATCAAGGATGAACGTTCCTCTCGCAAACGAGGGGCGTTCCGGTTGCCAAAAAGGAAACCGAGGAGAGAAAATGGGACCGCGACGTTGCGCATTGGAAGCGGTCATCCCACCGAATGTTTCGCTCCTCTGGCGATGATCCGGCGCCGCCGTCCGCATTAAGGGGCGAGAGCAGCCCTTTGTCTGAGCGCCACCGATCGAATCCCGGGCAGGATTTGCGCGCTACGAGCGAAATCGAGCGCCGAAGCCGCGTCGCTGGTTCCATATTGAATCTCCAGATCGGCACCGCGCAAAGACCAGGTGATACCCCGGAAACGGTCGCTGGTGGATCGGATTTGCAACAACCTCTCCGAAGGAGACTCCGAGGAGGGTCTCTGGTTCACGGGCCGAGCCGACTCCCTTGGTTCTCCTTCGGGTTTAAACCCAAGGGGAATGGCCGCCGGTCGCTGCTCGAATGCGGAACTTCGCATGACCGAATCGGATCCGGGAGCTCCTGTTCCCAGTCCGGTCGTCGCCGCCTGGCCGCCTGGCTCACTTCCGGGGAAGCGCAACACCTGGCCCGTCGGCACCACCGCGGGTAGGCCGCTGGGCAATGCATTGGCATGGTTTTGCAGAGCGCCGCCGGTTCCGGGCCTTGCGTCCCTCGCTTGCAAGACGGCCGGGTCGTCACGCAGGGGATCATTGGACAACTGGCCCTGCGCATTGGGCGAAGCCGCCTGAACGCGCACGGGGATTTCCGCAACGAGAGTCGATGGTCCGGTTTGTCTTTCACCGGTGACACCGACGTACAGTTCGGAGCGGACCTCGATCACCCCTTTTTGCGCGGCGGCGAGCGCTTTCGCCACTTGGATATGCTTGGGATGAGAAACCGGCCCCCAAAGGGTCACGATTCCGTCGCGATATTGAATCCCCAAATTCAATGGCCCAATGACGGGGTCTTTCTGAAACGCCAGCCGGATTTTGAGGAGACGTTCGATGTTGCTTTCGACCGACAGATGAAGCGGTTGCAGTTCGGCACCGGTTCGCGCCGCTTGAGGTTCCTGAGCCAGGGCGGAAGAATTCCACGCAAGCTCCAGCCCCATGGCAATCGCCAGAATTTGAACCCGCAAACCGCTCACCAACGAACTCCGTTTGGGTCGATCTCAAGGCTGGCCGTGGGTGCGGAACCTTGAGGCCAGATCCTCGACCTGGCTTCTGCCCATTGTCCCAAAGAATTCGCGGAAACAAAAAAAAAAGGACGGCCCGGGTCTGAAATCACCCGAGCCGTCCTGAATATGTAGGGGTCTATCGTCTTGTGTGGATCCAGGGATCTGTACGGGTCTGGAAGGATTAACCGTCAAGGGAAACTTGAACGTCCCAAAAATCGACCACCAAGGGAATCTTTAACGGTCAGTCAAACTCTCCTGCCTGCTCAAATGTGGATCGCCCGTCCGGCCACGGCCAGCGCCGCTTCCTTCACCGCTTCGGAAAGCGTTGGGTGCGGATGGCAAATCCTCGCGATGTCTTCCGCCGATCCCTTGAACTCCATGATGGCCGTGCATTCGGCGATCAGTTCAGAAACATTGGGCCCAAACATGTGCACGGCAAGCACCCGGTCGGTTTTCGCATCGGCAATGATCTTGATGAACCCCTCGTTTTCATCCATCGAGCGCGCCCGGCCGTTGCCGATGAACGGAAACTTGCCCACCTTGTATTCCTTGCCCGTTGCCTTGATCTGCTCTTCGGTCGGACCCACACTCGAAACTTCCGGCCAGGTGTAAATCACACTGGGAATGAAGTCATGATTGACATGGGTGTGCATCCCCTTCAAACGTTCGGCAAAAGCAACTCCTTCTTCTTCCGCCTTGTGGGCGAGCATGGGGCCAGCGACCAGGTCGCCCAGCGCATAAACTCCCTTGACCGAAGTCTCGAAGTTTTCATTGACCGCAATTTGACCCGTTCTGGGGTCAGGCGCCAGGCCGATGTTCTCAAGCCCCAGGCCGCCGGTGAAGGCGCGCCGCCCCACACAGACGAGAACCCGGTCGGCTTGCAGCGTCTCTTCCGGGCCGCCTGCCGCGGGTTGAACACGCACCTGGATCTTTCCCGTCGGCGCATTGGGCACCTGGGCGCCAACCACCTTCGTCCCCATGCGGAACTGCAGTCCCTGCTTTTCCAGGGAGCGGTGCAGCCCCTGCGCGACTTCGGCATCGGCAATCGCCAGGATCCTCGGAAGGAACTCGACAACGGTCACCTTGGAACCTAAGCGCGCCCACACGGAGCCCAGTTCGAGTCCGATGTAGCCACCACCCACGACGAGAAGTTGCTCGGGCACCTTGTCGAATTTCAAGGCGTCGGTGGAATCGACGATCCACTGTCCATCGAACTTGAGCGATGGCACCGACGACGGTTCGCTGCCGGTGGCCAGCAGAATCCGGTCGGTTTCCACGGTCTGCTTTTCGCCGCTGGCCAGGGTCACTTCCACCAGGCCGGGCTTGAGGACCTTGCCCGTCCCCTGGATCGCTTCGATCTTGTTCTTGCGCAAGAGGCCGCCGATGCCGGTGGTCAAGGTCGTCACGACCTGGTCCTTGCGCTTCATCATGGCGGCCAGATCGAGCTTCACCGGCCCGACCTGGATTCCATGCTTGCCCAGCGATTTTTGGGTCTCCTGGTAAAGCTCGCTCGATTCAAGCAGCGCCTTGCTCGGAATGCAGCCCACATTGAGGCAGGTTCCCCCCATTGCGGAACGCTTTTCCACCACGGCCACCTGAAAGCCCAGTTGCGCGGCGCGAATCGCGGCCACGTAGCCGCCCGGACCGCCGCCAATGACCACCAGATCCTTTTTCCCCGGCATAACGACCTCGCAAAATGGCTTGTACCCGCTGGGAACAGCCCAGATTGACTTAAGGTGTTGCCCCTCTATTTCAGAGAGGCCCCACCTCTTCTATTGATAGTTGCGTTTTTACAAGCGATGAATCTTGGCCCTTCGGCTTCGATCAGAATCCGCTCGGGATTCCTACGCCTCAATGTGAATCCAATCGGGATTCCTATGCTTCAATGAGAATCCGCTCAGGATTCTCAATGCATTCCTTGACGCGCACGAGAAAACCGACCGCGTCCTTGCCGTCGATAAGCCGGTGATCGTAACTGAGGGCCAGGTACATCATCGGGCGGATGACGATCTGATCGTCGACCACGACGGGGCGCTTCTGAATCGTGTGCATACCCAGGATGGCGCTTTGCGGCGGATTGATGATGGGCGTGGACAATAGCGAGCCGAAGACGCCGCCGTTGGTGATCGTGAAGGTGCCTCCTTGCAACTCGCTGACATGAATCTTGTTGTCCCGAGCGCGCTTGGCCAGATCGGCGATTGTCTGTTCGATCTGGGCGCAGCTAAATCCTTCGGCATTGCGCAGCACCGGAACCATCAGGCCCTTTTCCGTGCTGACGGCAACGCCGATATCCATGTAGGAAGGCTGAACGATCTCCTGCCCTTCGATGCGGGAATTGACGAGCGGAAAGGCGCGAAGCCCCTCGACGACGGCCTTCACAAAGAAGCTCATGAAGCCCAGACCAATGCCGTGCTTCTTCTGAAAGCCATCCTTGTACTTCGCGCGCAGCCCCATGATCGCCGACATGTCGGCTTCATTGAAAGTGGTCAGAATTGCCGCGTTCTGCTGCGATTGCAACAGCCGTTCCGCGATGCGTAGGCGGATCGAACTCATCTTGATGCGGGCTTCGCCGCGGCTGCCGGGCGCGGGAGCTGGGGCAATCGCACTGGGAGCGGGAGCCGGGGGGGCAATCGCCGTGGTGGCCGGTTTCGCGCCGCCGCTCGTCGAAGTTTCCTTGGAAGCCGCGCCCAGGACATCTTCCTTGAGGATGCGGCCGCCCTTGCCCGTGCCGGTAAGATTTTCCGGGTTCACGCCGAGATCGGCCGCGGCTTGGCGAGCGGCCGGCATGAGGATCGGACCTTTTTCTCCCTGGCCATTCGACGGTGCCGCGGCAGCAGGTTGCGCCGCAGGCGCAGGCGCGTTGGCAGCAGATGCAGGCGCGCTAGCCGCGCCCGATTCATCGAGCCGGGCCACGACCTGACCAACGCCGACCTTCTCCCCTTCCTTGACCAGGATCGAAAGAACGCCCCCCGATTGCGCGGAGATTTCTTGAGTCGCCTTGTCGGTTTCCAGTTCGAACAAGGGCTCGTTGGGACGGACCGTGTCCCCCTGTTTCTTCAACCAGCGAGCCAGGACCCCTTCGGTCACCGATTCACCCACCGAGGGAACCTTCACTTCCAAAGCCATGCGCATTCCGGTGAGGCGCAGGACCCATTGCGGTCCCTAGATAAGCCCCTTACCCGGCCTCCTTGAAAAGGAAAAATCCCACGGAACAAGGACCCCGCCTTATCCTGGGATTTCTCCAACCTGGTCCGATCTTAACCTACGGAAGAAACGGCCACCTTTTCCCTGACCGGCGGCGTGTAGGCCGGGGGGGCTGTCGGTGCGTCGTATCCGCCTCGCGCCCCTGGTGCCTTGACCAGGTGGGGCAGATTGCCTGTCAGGGCGGTCTCAACGAGTTCCTTCTGTTCTTTCTCGTGCACCTTTTTCGATCCGGTCGCGGGGCTTGCGCTCGCATCGCGGCCCACATACTTGATGTCGATGCCCAGGCCACGCAAGCGCGGCTCGATGAAGCTCCAGGCGCCCATGTTCTGGGATTCTTCCTGCACCCACCCGACGAGGTCGGCCTTTTTGTATTTCGCGAGAATTCCGCGCAGCATCGACTCGTTCAAGGGATAAAGCTGCTCGACGCGGATGAGCGCCGCATCCTGAATCTCCTTGCGGTTCCTCTCTTCAAGCAGGTCGTAATAGACCTTGCCGCTACAGAGCAAAACGCGGTTGACCTTGGCCGGATCGGCCGTGTTGTCATCGAGGATTTCCCGGAAATGTTCCGAGGTGAATTCCTGGACAGAGGAGACAGCGCCTTTATGCCGAAGCAGGCTTTTGGGGGTCATGATCACCAAAGGCTTGCGGAAGTTCCGCTTCATCTGGCGGCGTAGGATGTGGAAATACTGGGCCGGAGTGGTCAGGTTGGCCACCTGCATATTGTCTTCGGCGCAAAGCTGCAAATAGCGCTCAAGCCGCGCGCTTGAGTGTTCCGGTCCCTGGCCTTCGTAGCCGTGTGGCAAAAGCATCACGATGCCCGAATCCCGCTTCCACTTCGATTCGCTCGAAGCGATGAACTGATCGATGATGACCTGAGCGCCGTTGCCGAAATCGCCGAACTGCGCTTCCCAGAGCACGAGCGTGTTGGGGCTATCCATCGAAAAACCGAAATCGAATCCCAGCACGCCGGCTTCGGAAAGCAAGCTGTCGTAGATCTGACACTGCGCCTGATCCTGACGAATGAAGTTGATCGCCGTGAAGAACTCGCCATTGTTCGCGTTGACCAAGGTCGCATGGCGATGGCTGAAGGTTCCCCGGCGGCTATCCTGGCCGCTTAGGCGCACCGGAATGCCATCGAGCAAAAGTGATCCAAAGGCGAGATTTTCGCCGGTGGCCCAATCGAGTCCCCGGCCCTCGTGGGCTGCCTGGGTCCTGGCTTTGAGGATTTGCAGCACCTTGGGATGGGGCTGAAAACCGGGCGGGAACGATTCCCCCGCTTGCAGGATTTCGAGCAGGGTTTCCTGGTCGATTTCGGTATGGGCCGGATCGAAGCTGTAATCCTTGACGAACCCTTTCCACGATCCCTTGAACCCTTCCATGCCGTGGTAGGGAATGCCTGTGTGGCGCACTTGATCGAGGCTGGCGGACAACTTGCTTTCGAATTTTTCGTCGATCGCGCGCGCTTCCTCGGCGCTGATGTCGCCGTTGGCGATAAGCCGCTCGGTATGGACCACGCTCAGGGTCGGCCGCTGCCTGATGGCCGCGTACATGAGCGGTTGGGTGAACGAGGGTTCGTCGCCTTCGTTATGGCCCCACCTGCGGTAGCAGATCAAATCGATGACCACATCGCATTTGAATTCCTGGCGGAATTCGAGCGCCAGCTCCGCCACATAGACGGCCGCTTCGGGATCTTCGGCGTTCACATGGAAAATCGGCACCTGAAGCATCTTGGCAACGTCGGTGCAATAGGGAGTCGATCGCGCATCTTTGGGTGAGGTCGTAAAACCGATCTGGTTGTTGACCACCAGGTGGATCGTGCCGCCCGTGGTGTAGCCTTCTAGCTGCGAGAGATTGAGCGTTTCGGCCACCAGGCCCTGTCCGGCAAAGGCCGCGTCGCCGTGAATGAGGATCGGAATGCTGCCGGTTCGTTTCGCGTCGTGATTCTTGTCTTGCTTGGCCCGCGTGCGCCCTTCGACCACCGGATTGACCACTTCGAGGTGGCTGGGGTTGGGCGCCAGGGAGAGGTGGATCGGCCCGCCGGGAGTAGCCCGATCGCTCGAAAAACCGAGGTGGTATTTCACATCGCCGTCGCCGCCCATCTGTTCGGGGTGATAATTCTCTTCGAACTCGGTGAAGATCTCCTCGTACGGCTTGCGCAGGATGTTCGCCAGAACGTTGAGGCGACCGCGGTGGGCCATGCCGATCAGCATTTCCGAGACCGACATTCCCGGTCCCGATTCGACGACCGCTTCCATCATGGGAATGAGCGTCTCGGCGCCTTCGAGAGAGAATCGTTTTTGGCCGACGAATCGCGTATGCAAGAATCGCTCAAACAACTCGGCATATTTGAGGTGCTTGAGGATCTTCATCTTGCGCGGACGGTCAAAGCCCGGCTGATTGCGCCTTGGCTCCATCCGTTGTTCCAGCCAGCGGCGGATGGAAATGTCCTGGATGTGCATGAACTCGACGCCGATGCTGCGGCAATAGGTTTCTTGCAGCACCGACAAGAGCGCCCTGAGCGTCATGCGCCCCGAGCCGACAAACTCGCTGGCCAAGAAGTATTGGTCGAGATGTTTTTCCTCCAGGCCAAAGCGGCTCAGGTCAAGCAAGGGATTGGGAGCGGGAGGCGGTCCCAGCGGATTGATCTGGGCCATGGTGTGGCCAAGATCGCGGTAGGCGAAAATGAGGCGAATGATTCCCGACTGGGCCCGTTCGTCTTCGGCGGAGGTGGCGGCCTGAACCGGGGTGAGCGCCGAGCGCCCCAGACCGAGTTCAAAGCCTTCGAAAAAGGCGTTCCAGGCCTCGTCGACCGTGGACGGATCCCGGCGCCAATCGTTGTAGGACTGCTCGAGAAGATCCAGATTCAGCGAGGAGCCCAAAGTTGCACGATTCATATCACCCGTTCCTCAGTGGAAATCCTCAGCAGAGGTCCTCAGCGGAATTCCTCAGCGGAAATCCTTAGGCGGAAGCGAACCGCCGTTCACGGTCAAGCGCACGGCATCCGACTTCGCAAGGTCCAACAAACAAGATCCCTCTTTCGATGGGCATCGAGAGGGAGCCGCATAAACGGGATTGAGGGGAGAGTCCAGCCCGTTCGCGCACACAAAAAGCGCACCCTGGACCAGGAAACGCTTCAAGGCATTCTAGAGCATTACTTTAGCCCGGATCGAGCGAAAACGACATTAAGGTGTTTTCAGGGTTCATGACTCGTTTGATCGGAATTCTCATCTGAAACTCGGTTTGCGTCGATGCCACGCTCTTGACGAGTAGATCGCCGCCATGCTCGCGCAGGATTTTCCGGCTGACGGGAAGCCCTAAACCCGTTCCCTGAGAGCCTTTCGTGCTGAAAAAGGGCCGGAAAATCGCTTCCAGCTCTTCCGGGGGAATGCCGGGACCGTTGTCGCGGACATAGATCGAGGCAAATCCGCCTGGTTCGATGCCCACTTCCACTTCGACTCGCGGGTTGGGCGTTTCATCGACCGCATCGATCGCATTGCCGACCAAATTCAGAAGCGAACGGTGCAACCCTTCGGGGTCGGCTTCCACGGTCGATAGCGCCAGGCAGGGGGACAGATTGAGGGCCACCCCCCTTTCCTTGGCCAGCGGCATTTCCAGGTCGATGACTTCTTGCGCGATCTTGTTCAAATCGCAAGGTTCCCAGGCCGGCTCGCGTTCCTTGGAGTAGCCGAGCATGTCGAGCACGAGGTCGTAGATCTTTCCCTGGTTGCGTTCAACGATGCGCCAGCCCTGATTGACCAGTTCCCAGTCTTTGGCGTTGACCCCCATGCCGAGGATTTCGCCACCACTTTTGAGGCCTTGCAGAATGTTCTTGATGTGGTGGGATACGCCGGCGATCGTTTGACCCACGGCGGCCAGCCGTTCGGCCTGAATCATGGCGTCGTAGTGGCGCGATTCTTCCACCGCGAGCGCGGCTTGATAGGCGATGGCGCCGGCAACGCGCAGGTGATCCATGTTGAAAACGCTGGTTTTGCCAGGAGTCTCATGCCCCGACTCCGGCCCCAGGCGGTCGGCATAAAGCACGCCGACAATTTCGTGGCGGCCTTGCATCGGCACGCAGAGGATTTCCCGCACGCGGTTTTGCACGATGCTGCGCGCCTGCTGAAAGCGGCTGTCGAGCGTGGTGTCGTTGACGAGCAGGCCTTCCCGGTGCACAAGCACATGATCGAGCAGCGTACGGCTGACCAGGAAGGGATCGGTCTTGGGGATGGGAGGGGCTCCCTTCACCAACGAATCGGGCTCGGTCTGAAAATGGCGTACGGCGCGAGGCACCAGGCGCGTCGGGTCGGGCGCCTGGCCCGACTGCAATTGGCCGCCTTCTTCCAGAAGCAAAATGCAGGCTCGGTCGGCGCCCAGCGTTTGATAAACGAGGGTCAAGATGCGGTCGAGCAATTGATCGAGATTGGAAAATTGACTCAGGGCGCGGCTGGTTTCAAACAGTACGCCCAGGTGGCTGATCGCGGTTTTCAACCAGTCGGGGTGGGTGCCCGATTGCTGATCCCAGGGGGCGGCGCCGATGGGCGCTTCTTTTTCGCCGAGCCGGCCCACGATGGTCCCCATCTCGCCCGCTTTGCCCTGCTGGCTGACCAGGCGGATCCTTTCGGCCAGGTCCTGCGCCGCGGTCGCTTCTCCAGGGCAGCTGAAGACAAGAATCGACTGGCCAATACGAATTTGATCGCCTGGCCTGAGCTGGACATCGGCGATGGCCCGGTCGTTGACATGGGTGCCATTGGCGCTGCCCAGATCCTTGACGCGCCAGGTGGCGCCGTGCTTTTCAAAAAGCGCATGGCGGCGGGAGACTTCGGTGTCGTGGAGGCGCAGGGGGCTTGAGCCTTCCCGGCCCAGGATCATCGACTCGCCATTCAATTCGAGGGTCGCCCCCTCGTCGACTCCTCGGATGACGATGAGTCGTGCCATGGCGCCGGATCCTTGGGGCATGGTCGAACACCTCGGGGCCAGTGGAGCAAACCGCTCCGGAATCCTGCGGATGAATCGAAAACCCTGTGGATGAATCGAGCAAACCGCTCGGGAATCCTATGGATTACTCCCGGAAGGTGCCTGATGATAACAGTTTGAGTTTTTCAACGCATCAAGGATCTCGACCATCGAAGAAAAGAGCCGATTGGGGCCCGCTTCCTCGATTTCTTCGCGAGTTTCCGATCCGGTCGTCACGGCCCAGACCGTAACTCCCGCGGCCCTGCCCGTTTGAACATCGACCGACATGTCGCCTACATAAAGGGCCGATTCGCGAGCCACCTGGGCCCGCTTCACGGCTTCGATCAACATATCGGGCGCTGGTTTGCGGTTTTTGACATCTTCCGGCCCGAGGATGAGCGTAAAAAACTCGGCGATCTCAAGATACTTGACCAGGATCTCGGTGAAGTGACGGGGCTTGTTACTGCAGATGCCCATCTGGACCTGTTTTTCCTTGAGGTAGGAGAGCAAGGGGAAGGTGCCGGGCAAAAGCACCGTGCCGGAGCGCGCGACGGAGGGATGGTGATCGCGATAGATCAAGTAGGCCTCCCGGGGATCGATTCCGGGTACGGTCTGACCCAGGAGATAGTCGGGGCCTCGGCCCACAAATCGTTTGATGGTCTCGATTTCAAGCGGCGGCAGGTCGTATTTGGAGCGCGTGAAATTGACCGACGCGGCGATGGCCGGGTAACTGTCGGCCAGAGTTCCATCGAAATCGAAAAGTACCAGGGCTGGGGTCTCGATCGCCTGACCTTCCTGGCCGGTTCGTTGGTTCGAGGCGGACTGATCTTCCATCATCGTGCTTCCTTCGGTCGTGAATTCCGTGAAATCAATGCCTGCCCAGGATCGCAATCGCCTGACCCCGGATTCTCCCAGGGGTTGATTGTTTTATGATGACGGGATGAATCCCGAGTCCGAATTTGTGCCTGAGGATCGCCCCTCCTACCCACCGGAGCTCACCACTCCGATCGATGGGGTGGATCCGGATGTGCCCGAAACTCTTTCTGAGCTAGATCAAGAACAGGATCTAGAACAAAATTCAGAACCAATTCCAGAACAAGACCTGGAGCATGAACACGATACGCCAGGCCAGGGCGGCTATCCGACTCGCCGGTATCGCTTTCCGAGGAGAAGCACTCCGGAAGGGGAACATGTTCCCGTAATGCTCTCGGAGGTGCTCGAAACGATGGGCGCCGCGGAGGGGGGTGTTTATGTCGATTGCACCCTCGGTCTGGGCGGGCATACCAGCGCACTGCTGAAGCGGGCCGGTCCGCACGGTTTTGTCATCGGTATCGATTTCGACCCGGCCGCCCTCACGAAGGCGCAGGCCCTATTGAGCCCGCTCGGCAGCAACTTCCAGTTGTTTCAAGGGAATTACGCCGGCATCCAGGAGAACCTGGGACAGGCCGGGTTCACCGGCTGCGACGGCCTGCTCGCCGATCTGGGCATGTCGTCGTTTCAACTGGACAACGCCGATCGCGGATTTTCTTACAGGCGCGATGGCCCGCTCGATATGCGCATGGATCCGACCCGGGGCCGCACCGCGGCGGAACTGCTCGCCACCATCGACGAAAAAGACCTCGTGCAGGCCCTGTCCGAAATTGGCGATGAACCCGACCCGTGGGGCATTGCGCGCAAGCTCATTGCCCAGCGCGAAATCGAACCGATCACGCGCACGGGACAACTGGCGGCACTGCTCGAGGAAAACCGGGGCGGCGCACCCTGGAAGCTGAAACAGGGCCGCAAGAAATGGGAGTCGCATCCGGCAATCCGGGTGTTTCAAACCTTGCGCATTCTCGTCAACCGCGAACTGGGCAACCTGGAACACCTCTTGCGCATGCTGCCGGAGATTTTGAATCCTGGCGGCACCGCGGTGATCTTGAGTTTCCATTCGGGGGAAGACCGGCTGGTCAAGAAGTCGTTCTGGGCCGGACTGGAATCGGGCAAGTACGAGGCGATCAGCCCCGACCCGATTCGACCTACATTCTTCGAACGGCAGACCAACCCCAGATCGCGATCCACGAAACTGCGCTGGGCCAGAAAACGATGATTTCTTCTCTCTTTGCCGCGGCGGCCGGCTTCAGCATCGTGTTGAGTAGCTTCGCCGCAACCTTTGAAGCCAAGGCCAGCGACCGGCCCCTTCCCGAGAAATTGAGCGCCTCGCTCAAAAACAAAATACAACCGGCAGGGGTGGAACTGCGCCGAGGCGATGTGGTTTGCGGTTATTTTCACCCGGTGAAAACGATCACAACCGCCGCCACCGACGAGCAGATCAAGAATGGCCTCACCATCGACGATTTGCCCGGCTCGCAACTCGCGGGATTGGTCGAATGGATTCAAGAGATGCGCGACTATCGCAACCAGGCGATTCCCGCGGGCATCTACACCTTGCGGCTGGGTTGCCAGCCCGAATCGGACGATCACCGCGACACCGCGCCGGGCCGGTTTTTCTTTGTTCTCTGCCCGCTGGCAAAGGAAACGGAGGAAGACCCGACCGATCTCAAGGCGCTTTTGGAACGGGGAAAAATCGGCGAACGCAAACACCCCAGTCCCTGGTTTGCCTTCTTGGCCAAACCGGATCAGGCCGATCAGGCCAAGATCTTATCGACCCCCGCCAAACACGAGAGCCTGGTCTGGCCCCAGGAAGTTCGCAATGGCGATGTGAAATCCAAAATCGTCCTCGGCTGGACGATTCATGGTCCCGCCAACGATTGATCAGGCGCCATCCAGGGTGCAACGCTTTCTGGCAAGAATATCCCTCGTTCAAGAGGGAGATTGGAGCAGCGCAGCCAGTTGATCCCGCTGCGCCACCAACTCGGGCGAAATGTTGCCCCAGGTCACCAGCTTCAGGCCTTGGGGGCTACGTCTGAGCGTCACCATGCCGGAAGGAAGTCCGACGCGAATTTCTTGCCAGTCGCTCTCGGGAACTTCCTCGGGAAAAGAAAGCTGTCCGTCGATCATTCTCAAGATTCCGGGCGGGTTGAAGCCATCCAGGGCTTTGCGGACTCGTTGCCAATCCCAGTTGGCGCCCGCCACTTCCAGTTCCATTCCCATCGAATCGATTCCTCATTGGCCCATTGGAGCGGGCATTCACGCCATTGCCTGTCAAAGGGTTACTGCTCAAAGAAGGCGAGGCTCGCCGTGAAGCCATGAATGTGATTGCGGCCGCCGACCGGTCCCAGTTCCCCCTGCGCGAAAAAGCCGCCCAGCGGCAATTTGCCAAGCACCGACTCGACCGCCCGCGCGTCATGGGCCGGCTCGGAAAAAAGCTTGGTCCCCCGGCCATTGCAGGTGAAGAGTAAGGCCGCGCCCAAGGGGGGCTTTTTGCCCGATTCGAGATTGCGCAGCAAGTCTCTAAGCTCGACATCGGCGCTGGCGGCATCACGCACTTGAAACTGCACCGTTTGGCCGGCGCGCACCTGATCTCCGACGACAAGCGCGCCTACACCCTGCACCAGACCGCAGTTGCGCACGAGGAAGTCGCCCTGCTGAAACTCGCCCTGGTATTCGTTGATCACCAGGCCCAGATGCAGGCCTTTTTCAAAAAGCCGCTGTTCGCTGGTGGGCAGTTCGCGCCACATTTCCTGAAGCTTGGAAAGCGGTTTTCTGCCTCCAAGCTCCTGAATCACATTGCCTTCCGCCTTGGTGATCACCATCGGTTTGCCGACCGGCCGGCAACCTTGCGAGACGATCGTCGTCAGGCCGATCTCGCCGCGAAGCATGACGCCGACGGCGCCTGAACGAAAAAGGCCGCGATCGCTGATGAGCCGGCAAGATCCGGGACCGCGGGTGCCGCTTGCCATTCCGCCCACCAGTTTCAATCCGGGATAGTTTTCGTTGACGCCTTGCAAGAGCCGGTCGACCGGCAAGGTGTGAGGATCACCCAGGACGAGAAGCACCGAATCGGCGGGATCGTATTCGATCAACCCGTCGGGCCAGCCTAAAAGGTTGCGGCCCTCGCTGGTTTTTTCATCGTGCAATTCAAAGGTTTCGAGGCTGACATGGCGCTTCGCCTCCCAGCGGGCAAGCCACAGGCTGATGGCGGGCGCTTCCTCGATTTCGACGCCCGTGCCTGCGACCGATTCGGCCACGCATCCCAGAATATGCTTGGGCCCAAAATCTTTCTTGAGTGAGCGCAAGAGCGATTCGGCATGCCGGGCATGGTCGGGGGTGAAGAAGACCACGGCGAGGTCGCTCTGTTCGCGTAGATCGGGATCGACCTTCTCGATCAATTCCGCGATCGCGGCCGAGAGTTCGGCTTTTTGTGTCGTGGCCGATGAAAACGGCATGAAAACGCTCCGCGACTTGGGCCGTTGTGCGGTTCGGCCCTCTACCGGTTATGATATTTATGAAGAAACAGGGATGTCATCTATGCGGTCGATCTTTGCCCTTTCCTTGGTTTTTCTTTTCTGCCAATCGGAATTCGTTCGGCCCGATAGCCCCGATCCGGCTTACGGCACGACGCGAAATCACGATCCGGAAGCCGCGGCGCGCGGATACCAGGCGCTGACGACCCGGGCGCTGACACCGGCCAGTTTCCCCGCGAATGCACTGGACGAGGTCTGGCGCATTTGGGGGATTTCGAAAAAGCCAGAGAACCCGGTTGCGGCCGCCACCAAGCGATTTGGACTGCACCCGGCCCCCTACCCCAACGATGGGCTGCCGATGGGACTACGAAAGGGGACGATCGCCTTGGGCTTTGGAGGTTTGGCGCTTGATTGCATGGTTTGCCACGGCGGCTCCATTCTTGGGCAATCCATGATCGGCCTGGGCAATAGTTCGCTCGATTTGCAAAGCCTTTTTGAGGAATTGCCCGGCGCGGGCAAAACCAAGGTCAAAACGCCCTACCAGTTCAGCCAGACGCGGGGGACCAACGAAGCGGGAGCGACCTCGGTGTTCCTGCTTGGATTCCGCGACACGCAACTGCAGGTCAACCTGGCAAAACACGACCTGGCTTTCCGCGATGATCTCTGTGAGGATGTCCCCGCCTGGTGGCTTTTGCACAAGAAGGCGACCATGTATGCGACCGGCGAGGGCGACGCCCGCTCGGCGCGGTCGATCATGCAATTCTCGCTGAGCCCGCTTCATGGCAAAAAGTTCTTCGAAACAAACGAGGCAACTTACAAGGACATCCTCGAATACATTTACTCGCAAAGAGCTCCCAAATATCCTTTTCCCATCGACCAGACGCTGGCCGTGCAGGGCCGTCAACTCTTTGAAAAGTCCTGTTCGTCCTGCCATGGCACTTACGGCGAAAACCCCACTTACCCCAACAAGATCATTCCGGCCTCGCGGGTCGGCACCGATTCGCACCGCTTGCTGGGTTTCCCCCGCCAGTTCGGCGAGAAGTACAACAAAAGCTGGTTCACGCAGGAACGAGAAGGCTGGTTCGCCGATGGCTACCGGGGCCGTTACAACCAGGGCTATCAGGCACCGCCGCTTGATGGCGTCTGGGCCACCGCGCCTTATCTGCACAACGGATCGGTGCCGACTCTGGCCCATCTTTTGGATTCGCACACCCGCCCCGTGCGGTTCACGCGATCGTTTGAAACGCGCGAAGAAGATTTCGACAAGGAGAAGGTGGGCTGGAAGGTGCGCGAATTGCAGAGAGGGGAAATGGCCGCGGACCGGTCCCCTCATGAACAGCGAAAAATCTATGACACCGCAAGAACCGGCCGGGGCAATGGCGGGCACACTTTCGGGGATCGGCTGACAAGCGCCGAACGCGCCGCGCTCATCGAGTACCTCAAAACGCTTTAATGGCCGTGCGGTTCCTGGACGGCGCTCGCTCGGCCCATGGTTCTACGCTCCTCGGTCAGGTCGATACGGCAATTTTTCGAATGCCGCCGATCCAGACTTCTGCCAATTTCCAGTGGCCGGCCATCAAGGCGGCATGGGGCTCCTCGGAATCCGACTGGGAGCCGGTCGATCGAAACACGAGAAAATCGGCCCATTTCCCTCTCTCAAGCGATCCCGCCTTGTGACCCCAACCAAGAAGTCGCGCCGGCTGATGCGTGACCATGGCCAGTAACTGCGCGGGCGCAATCTTTGGGAATTGCGCGTGAATCAGTTTGGCTTCCTCCAAGAGATTCAGGTCGGGATTGGAAGAGCGCCCGTCGGTTGCCAGGCACCACTTCTTCGGATCGAACTCGTCCGATTCGAACGGATGCACCTTGTGGCCGAAAAACCGGTGAGTGCGCGGGCAATGGATCCAGTTGTGGCCGGTACGCCATTCCTTCTCCCAGAGTTCCGGGCAATGATTGCCATGAACGAAGGCAGGGAAACGAGTGCTCTTAAAAAGATCTCCAACCTCCTCAGCATGGTCGATGTCGACCAGATGGGGGTCGATTCCCAAATCAATTAGAAGTTCCTTGAACGGTCCCTCGCCTGTGGCAAGGAATTCGATTTCCTCTTGCGACTCGGCGATATGGGTGGCCACGGGTAATCCGCAGGCAGCGGCGTAACGATAAATGCGCTTGGCCGTACTGTAGGGTGCATGGGGACTGATGCCCGGTTGCAAATGGGCCGTCGGTTCATGAGTGGCCAGCCACTCTTCAAATCGGTTGAGATTCCCGTCGACTCGCGCCGGGCTCAAACCCAGGCACTCGAAATAGACCGTGCCGCGCAGGCCTGCCTTTTCGAGCACCTCCCAACTGGGACTTCCCGAACTAATATCTCCCACCATGGTGACGCCCGAAGCAAGCGATTCATCGACCCCTTTTTGAATTGCTTCGCGCGTTTCCTCAGGCGACAAGCTCAACCGATGGCTGATCACGCGGCGTACCCAGGAAACGAAAGACGGCGCCTCTTGTCGTGGGCAAAGACTCAAGTCGAGGTGAACATGAGCGTTCACCAGCCCCGGAATGATCAAAGCATGTCCGAGGTGGAGTGTGTCCGCGGTCCGTTCTGACGAGACCTCCACAACTTCGCCATCGCGCCAGACCAGGGCATGGTTGGCAAAACTCCGGCCTGTTCCATCAAGAATCCATTGCGACCGTATCGCTTCCGTCACGACTCTTCCTCGCGCCAACCCAAAGGTGAGGCCTCATCCTGAATCGTAATCGTCTGGCCCGATTCATGAAGCGCCATCACGCGCGTGGCGGTCACCGTGAATAGCCCCATGTCTTCTTCGACCGTACCCCAGCCAAGATATGGTCCACTCGAAATATGCAGCAGAATTTCACAGTTTCCCGGAAACAAGACCAGATCGACAAAACCTTTTTCATCCTCCAGGGTTAAAAACTGCATCGGTTTTCCTGTTTTTGTGTAGGTGCGCCGCACGGCCGCCACCATGCCCGCCACCAAAACCGGCTTGCCTAGTTTGGCCGGTATTGCGTCGCTCAAGCACCAGGCATCGGCATAGTGGCCCAATCGTGCGATCCCGTCGCGGATCACGGGCTTCATCAGGGCTCCCAGCGAGCGGGTGTGGGAATATCCGAGCAGTCGAAATTCATCGCGGCATTTTTCCGTGTCGGAAACTTCCTGTAAGCGCCATTGCAGATCCGGTAAGGAGGCAAACATTTCCGTACCCTTGCGTTGCCACTGGGCATTTTTCTCCAGTTGATCTTGCAGCCTGAGCGTGGGGCGCGACTGGCCAAAGAGATCGAAACAGCCTGCCTTCATCAGAAGATGAAGGCCCTCCGGCGGCGTGGGCACCCGCGCACGGTAATCTTCAAAAGATCGAAAAGGCCCGTTTTGCTCGCGATGGGCAACGATCGAATCCATCAGCGCCTGATTCAACCCGCCGATGGCGCCCAAGCCGGTGCGAATCGCTCCGCGCCCGCCGATCGCGATCGATTCCTGATCACCGCGAGCCGCCAGATCTCGATCGCCTCGCTTCGCGGGATCAGGCGCCATTCGCTCCGGTGAAAATTCGATCGCACTGCGATTGATGCAGGGCCCCAAGATCGCGATGCCTGAGCGCAGAATCTCCTCGGCATAAACGCGGCGCGGGTACATCCCCTGATTGTTGTTGAGCGCGGCGGTCCAAAAGAGCACGGGCACATTCAACTTGCACCAGGCCGCGCGCCAGGCGATCAGGCCATAGCTAACCGCATGCGACTTGCAAAACGAAAACTGATTGAATTTCTCCAGTTGCCGCCACAGGTCTTCAAGTTGATCGAGCGGCACCCCCGAGGGGGTCGACCGATCGAGAAATTCTTGCCTGAGCGCAACGGCGACCTGCGGATCATGATTCTTGGCGATCCGCTTGCGAAAATGATCGGCCTGAGACGGTCCCATCTTCGTCAACACCTGGATCAGTTTGAGCCCGTCATCCTCGAAGACGAGCATCCCGTCGGTGCCATGCAAAACCTCGGCGACCTTTTCATGCGGTTGGAATGCGGGCGCCTTGCCTCGTCTGCGCGCGCAAAACAACCCCTTCATGCCGATTCCCGCCGCTCCCGGCCGAATGAGGGCCAATGCAATGATCAAATCATCTATCCCCGAAGGCCGCATCTGCACAAGCAGATGTTTCATGGCCGGCGATTCGAGCTGACCGATGCCCAGCGTGTCGCCTTTGCGAAGAAGGTCGATCACCCCCTGATCGGAATCGCTGATCGGAACGATCGGCGCCTTCAGTTCTCGCAAACGACGAGCAATCTCATCGACCGTCGCCAGCGCCCGATTACCGAGCAGGTCGATTTTGACGAGCCCCGTCGCCTCGACCCCGTACTTATCGAACTGGGTGACATCGACTCCCTTGGCCGAAAGCTGGATCGGCACATACCGCTCGATCCGGTCGGGCACCATGACGATGCCGCCCGGATGAATCGACAAGTGATGCGGCATGCCCAGAATCAAACGGGCATCCTCCAAAATCCGCCACCAGCGCTCGCGTTCTAGTGGAAATGACCAGGGAACGCCGTGTCTTTGCGCCTCCTGCGGTTGGGCCAACAACTGCTCCGTGGAGGCACGCAGCGCCTGAATCAGTTGCGTGGTCTGGTCGTTGGACAAACCATGGCAGCGGCATGACTCGCGAAAGGCGGCACGTGGCTGAAAAAAGAGGTGCGAAGAGATGCGGCAGGTGCGCTCCGTTCCAAAATGGCGGATCGCCCAGTCGATGATGCCGTCGCGGTTTTTCCAGTCGAAATCGAGATCGATATCGGGTAGGTCGGTGCGCTCTTCATGGAGGAATCGCTCAAGCGGCAGCTCAAAACGCAAGGGATCGACCTCGGTGATACCAAGCAAGTAACAAATCAGCGAATTGCCGGCGGAACCGCGTAACGCCATGCTCAGGCCCATGCGCGTCGCCTTGCGCGCAATCGAACGCACCACCAGGAAATAGCCGGCAAAGCCAAGCCGGCAGATGAGCTCAATTTCCTCAACCATGCGTTTGCATGCGGCCGTATCCCGATCCAGTTCGCGCTGTTTCAATCCCTTGCGGCTCAGATATTCCAGGCGCTTGCCGTCTTCGATGCCGGGCTTCTTGCGCGGAGCGGGAAAGATCAACCGCGCCGGCAAGAGGTTTGTCTCGAGGCGATCGGCCAACTCCCGAGCGTGGACGAGCGCCTCGGGCAGATCCGCGAATCGCTTCTGCCAGTCGGCCGCGCTGGGCAGGGCATTGGCGGGAAAGGCATCGCCGGGAATCGGACATTGATCGACCATGGCGCGATGACGAATCGCCCAAAGCACGCGCGCCGCTTCGATCCTTTGGGGATGCGCCATGAGGACCTTGCAACTGGCAACCGGCCTGACCGCACAGGCCCTGGCCGCTTCCAACAACATCGATTCGAGATAGCGCTCTTGGGGTCGATCCATCCCCGGCCGGGGCCGGGAAATCAAGGCCCAGACCCGACCGGGATGCCAGGCCGACAAGGCGCGCAACAGTTCCGGATCGTCCACCAAAAAATGCAGCCCCCTGCCCGATCGGGAGATCGCCTGAAGGAAGGGAGCGAGAACGTCGCCGGATTGCCTATTGAGCTTTTGCGCCAGGGTGATCAAGGTGGAGAGTTCGGCATACCCCTCCATGCTTTTTGCCAGGGCTACCATGCGCGTGGAGCGCACCGACAGCGTTGCTCCCGTAAGCGGACGAATGCCCGCCTTGTTGGCGGCCGCGACAAAGGCCGGCAAACCCATGAGGCTGTTGACATCGGTAAGCGCCAAGGCCTGGTAACCCAGTTGCAAGGCGGCATCGACCAGTGCTTCCGGCGGGCTCAGCCCTTCCAGCAGCGAATACCAGGACCGATTGTCAAGCGAAACGATCATGGTTTCCCGGGAACAAAGCAGGCCTGATTTCCACGCCAAAAAATACCATAGCTGCTGGTGGGACAAAAGCACGAAGGCTGGAGAATTTGGCGATGACCGCGAAGCAATCGTTTGACGCCATCATTGTCGGAGGTGGCCACAATGGCCTCGTGACCGCTTGCTATCTGGCCCGTGCGGGAAGAAAAGTTTTGGTTCTGGAAAATCGCCCGGTACTGGGCGGCGCCTGCGTTACCGAAACCACCACCTTCCCCGGTTTTCGCGTCTCGACCCTGGCCTATGTCAACAGCCTATTTCGCAAGGACATCATCGAAGATTTGAGCATGAAGAAGCACGGCTTCGAAATGCTTGAGCGCAGCCCTTCCAGCTACACCCCCCTGCCCGATGGCCGTCATCTATTACTTGGCCCCGATACGAAGATGACTCTTTCGGAAATCGCCAAGTTCAGCAAGAAGGATGCCGAGGCCTACCCCAAGTACGAAGCGATGCTCGAACGGATCGGCGCGGTCGTCGAACCTCTGTTAACCCAGATTCCTCCCAACCTGCTCAGACCGTCGATCGGCGACCTGTGGAAGCTGGCGCGCATCGCCCTCAACCTCAAGGCGATGGGTCCCGGCCTGTCCGAGGCGATCGATCTTTTGGCCGGTCCGGCGCGAGATATCCTCGAACGCTGGTTCGAATCGGAACCGCTCATCGGCACGCTTGCGACCGACGCCGTGATCGGCGCGTTTTCCGCGCCGAGCGCGCCGGGCACCGGTTATGTGCTTTTCCACCATGTGATGGGGGAAACCAACGGTAAGAAAGGGGTCTGGGGCTATGTCAAAGGCGGCATGGGGGAAATTCCGCGCATCCTAGCCGACGTCGCCAAATCGCATGGCGCCGAAATTCAAACCGGCGTGCGCGTCGAAAAAATCCTCGTCAAGGGGGGCAAGGCGGTCGGAGTGGCCTGCGCCAACGGCAATGAGTATTTCGCGCCGATCGTCGCGAGCAATGCCGATGCGCGCGTGACTTTTGAAAAGCTACTTGAACCGGGTTTGATGCCCGATGACTTCATGAGCGGAGTCAAGTCGATTCGCTACGACAGCGCCTCGCTGAAAATCAACGTCGCGCTCGACAAGGCGCCGGTGTTCAAGGCGGCACAAGGGCTTTCGGGCAATTTCCATCTGCGCGGCACGATTCACATCTGCCCCGACATGGAAACGATCGAACGTGCCTTCGACGATGCCAAATATGGCCAAACCTCGAAAGTGCCGATCCTCGAATGCACGATGCCCTCCATGGTCGATCCGTCGATTGCCCCCGCGGGCAAGCATCTGATGTCGATGTTCATTCAATATGCGCCCTACTCCCTGCGCGGCACGACCTGGGATACCGAGCGGGACGTCTTTGCCGATCGCTGTTTCAACCTCCTGGAAACCTACGCTCCCGGCTTCAAAAGTTCGGTGATCGCGCGCCAGGTGGTCACCCCCGTGGATATGGAACGGGAATTTGGCCTGACGGGAGGTAACATCTTCCAGGGGGCCATGGGACTCAACCGCCTGCATGCGCTTCGCCCCGTGGTGGGCCATGCCGGCTACAAAACGCCAATCAAGGGGCTCTTCCTTTGCGGGGCGGCCGCTCACCCCGGTGGGGGGGTGACTGGGGCCTGCGGCTATAACGCCGCCCGGGTCATCCTGGGCAAGGCTTGATGGGGGCCTGAAGCGTTGTCTTGACCTGAGTTGTTCGGAACATTTCGCGTCGTTTTTTTGTCGAGGTTCGTGCTGATGGCGATCACGGTACTCAAGGGGGGAAGGGTCATCGATCCTTCTCAGCAAATCGATCAAGTGGCCGATCTGTGGATCGAAGGGGACAAGATCCGCGCCATCGGCTCGAATCCCGGCCTGAAGGCCGATCGCGAGTTCGACGTCGCCGGGCGCATCGTTTGCCCCGGCCTCATCGACATGCACGTTCACCTGCGTGAACCGGGCCGCGAGGAAGACGAAACGATCGCGACCGGCGCGGCTTCAGCTATCTCGGGCGGGGTGACCAGCGTCGCCTGCATGCCCAACACCGAGCCGGCGCTGGACAGTCAGGCGGCGGCGGAATTCATCATCCTGCAAGCCCGCCGTGCCGGCAAGGCTCATGTCTTCCCGATCGGTGCAATCACCAAGGGACGCCAGGGCCAGGAACTCGCGGAAATCGGCGGCCTCGTCGAAGGGGGAGCGGTCGCCTTCACCGACGACGGCAGCCCGGTCGTCAACAGCGAAATCATGCGCCGCGCCATGGAGTACTGCAAAGGGTTCAACAAGGCCGTATTGAGCCACTCGGAAGACCTCGCATTGACCAAGGGAGCGGTCATGAGCGAGGGGGTGGAAAGCATGCGCCTTGGCCTCAAGGGCTACCCGGCCGCCGCCGAAGAGATCATGATCTACCGCGAGATCGCCCTGGCTCAATTGACCGGCGCGCGCGTGCATATTCTGCATGTCTCCAGCGCCGGCGGCGTCGAGCTGATTCGCCGCGGCAAGAAAGACGGCATCAAGGTCAGCGGCGAGGCGGCGCCTCATCACTTCACCTTGACCGATTCTTGTTTGCGCACCTTCGACAGCAACTACAAGATGTCGCCCCCCTTGCGGACCCAGGCCGACATCGATGCGATTTTGGAAGGGCTCAAGGACGGCACGCTCGAGGTTCTGGCAACCGACCATGCGCCGCATTCGCCTGAGAAAAAAGCGCGTGAACTCGACTCGGCGCCCAACGGGATCATTGGCCTCGAAACGTTCTTACCCATCTGCATTCACGCTTTGATCAAGCCGGGCATTCTGACCTGGAGCCAGATGATTCAAAAAATGACGATCGAACCGGCCAAGGTTTTGAGCATCGACAGGGGCACCTTGAAACCCGGCGCCTGGGCCGATGTCACCGTGATTGATCCCAAGGTCGAATGGACGATCCGCCCCGAGAAATTCCTTTCGAAAAGCCGCAACAGCCCCTACGCGGGCTGGAAGGTCACCGGCCGGGCCGAGCAGGTGTTTGTCGATGGTCGCCTGGCTCAGGAAAAGAGCATTCTTGGATAGGCCCTTTTTTGGTTGGCATGCGATGGGCTGGTCGAACCTACCAGCCCATCCAGGTTAACAGACCATCCACTCCTCCACGAACCAGCATAAAAATGGCGGTGGGCACCAGGAAGGCAAGAGCGATCAAAACGATGCCGGCCACCACTTCCAGGGCCTCGTAAAGACGGGGCCAATCTTTCTTGAGCATCTCATCGAAGGGCATCAAAGTGAACGCCATCAACCCGGTCGCGACCACGACCGGAAATGTTCCCATCACACCGGCGAACAGTCCGACGGGCGTTGCCAACAGAGCCCAGTACCAGGCATGATCGATCCCGCCGCGAAAACCGGCGATGGCGCCGACCAGGGCGTTTAGGGCCATGAAGAGTTCGACGACGGTCACAAGTCACCCCTTCACAGTCCGCGCATTCGTTGCTGCGGTCATTTGGGCTATTGCAATTCTACCGTGTCGTTAGGCAGGATGTCGCCTTTTCGTTTTTGGACTGGCGCTGACCAAAAATGCCGGTTTACCTTTGCATGGTTTCCTATTGCCTGCCAAGGTGCTTGCCCATGCGTCGACATCGCCTGAATTTCCGGCTTCCGCTCAAGTTGCTTCATCTCCTCATGGCTTTGGCCGCGGCCTTGACAGCTTGGGGCTGGGACAAAGAACCAAGCCTCCAAGCGCAAGAGCGCATTTCCCTTTCTGCTCCTGCCCAAACAACGGATGAAGGCGCGAAACTCGAAGCCTTGCAACCCGATTTGGAGCGTCTCACCTCGCAATTGGATGAACTGATTCGTAACCACCCGGGCGATCCTGAAATCCCCGGCCGGCTGTTGGAGGCGATCATGGCGGCCCGGCTGGCCGATCGCAAGGACATCGGGGCGGAAAAGGAAGAGCTCCTCCATCTGAAATACCCACAATCCTGGCAAGCCGCCTACCTGCGCAAAGCGGGCGGATGGGGGAATTTAACTCATGCCTTTGATCAGCGGTTTCGCCAGTCCGAGACCCCGCTTGAGCGCAAAGATATGGATCGGCTCAAACAGATCTTGGCCATGATGATTAAGGAACACGGCATCGATTGGAATGACGAAAAGGTTTTGTTTTATGTCGCACTTTTAGGAGTGCCGGCCAAGGAAGAATCGAAACTGCGCGAAGCCCTGAAGGCGCGCAAGAGTCCCGCGGGCCGCGCCGCTCGCATCCTCATGGAGACCGGGCTTTCCGTCAAGGACAAGATCGTTGACCTCGCGGAAATTCGCGATGAAGCGGCATTGCGCGCCCTGGAACGCTACTATTACGCGCATGAATTGAAAGACGATGCAAAGAAAAGCAAACTCGTAGGTATGGCCCTGGCACGAGGTTATTTTGAACAACGCCAGCCTCAAGAGGCGAAAGAGGTTCTTCTGCAATTGAAGTCCGCGAGGGCGGATTCTGAAGTCGAGTTTTATTTGGCCTGGGCCCAGGTGGAGGAGGGTCAATTGAAGGCCGCAAGAGACACGCTGGCAGCCATGGACGAAGAAAAAAGCAAGGCAACGGACAAGGAATGCGCGCGAGTTCTCATTGAAGCCATTGAAGGCCACCGTCGCGCGGGCCTTTCTTGCCGCGCCGATTTGACACGCGCCATCTTGGAACTTGCAAACGACATACCGACATCAATCGGTGCACGCATCCGCATCGAAAATGCCGAAAAAGGGCCTCGAACCCTGGTGTTCCATTGCGATACCGAGCAGGACTGCTTTTGCCTTGCGATTCTTGCCAAGGACAAACCGATACTGGTCTACAAGACAAGCAGCACCGGAACACGCGCGGTTTTCGATGATGGCAGGGAAACGTGCGAATCGACCGTCCCCGGGATCGTGCCGGTTTTTCAACTTGAGACCCGAGACGATACGCTCTACGCCGGTTTCAAGACGAACAATCATGGTTCACGCGCCACGGAGTCTTCCCTTGAGGCGATCACGAGTCAAAGCTGGTTCATTCCCGCGTTACTCGCGGATTTTGCAACCAGCACGATCAACTCCTGGGGCTGGCTCAATTTGCCACCGGAATCCACCGAGGATGGAGAAACGTTGGCATGGTTGCGTCCCACCTTCGACAAGGTGGGGCTTGAGCGGCTCAAGATCCGCTTTGATTCCAAGAACCGCATCCAATCGATCAGCCAGCCTGGAAAATTTCACGTCGATGTTTTGATTTTTGAAAATGCCAGCTTCGCCAAGGAACAGATCGAAAAGCTTTGGCCCAAGGTGCACAACACGAGTCCGACCAACATCTCCCCGATTGACCATGAGAAATTTGCCGCCGTGATTCGGGATTTTTATGGAACTCCAACGAAGTAGATTATTTCCCTTGCTGAAATCGCAGTCTCAAAGTTGAATGGCAAAAGCAATTGCCATTCAACTTTGGGACTGCGTTGCCAGGCATCACTCGTGCCCTAAAGAGTCCCTTTCTTGGACAGAAGCGCCTCGCGTTACTAGAAATGAGTCATCGACTTGGGTCTTCGTGATCTCACTTGCAGATCGACGGGGCGAAGAGGGAAGACGGTGTGAATCCGTCGCGGGGCCGCCGCTGTAATCGGGCCAAAACTCATCCGCATCCACTGGCACAGGCCGGGAAGGAGGGTGAGACGGAAACAAAGGGAGTCGTTGAACGTCTCTCTCTTGTTTCCACCCGGAAGCCAGAAGACCTGCCTGAGTCCTTTGTGGATGGGTGCCCCGGCTCCGGGCAGGTCCAGCCTTCGTCTGCCTGGCTTGCCGCCTGCAAACAAGTGCTGAATTTGTCGATGGGCCGACCGGCACCTTTTCTTGCCCCCGGACTAGGGGCGGAAAGTGGTGTTTCGATGCGTCGTGGACGTCTTGGTTTTACTCTGATTGAACTTCTCGTGGTGATCGCGATCATCGCCGTTTTGATTGGCCTGCTTGTTCCCGCCGTGCAAAAAGTGCGCGAAGCCGCCAACCGGATGCAATGTTCCAACAACATCAAGCAACTGGTTTTGGCCTCGCTGAACTATGAGTCCAGCTTCCGCACGCTTCCCATGAACTACACCGTGCCCAGCCCCTCCGTATGGCCCTACGACACCAAGTACTGGTTCGCGACCGTGAGCGCCAGCGGCGCGATCGATTCGCAACATGGCGGGTTGACCAACTTTTACGAAAACAATGCTTCCGTGCTCAAGTGCCCATCTCTTCCGGCGAACCTGCTGAAATCGGCCTACGGCGGCCTCACCGGCGGCTACGGCTATAATAATGCGCTCGGAACCACCTACTGGAACTCCGGCGACTGGGAGAACCCGGTCTTTTTCACCCGCCGCATCGCCGATTTCCCCTCGACCTCGACAACCGCCATGTTCGCCGATTCGGCGCTCATCGCCTCCTGGGCGAACCCGCCGAGGGCCGAGGAATCGTACGGAATCAGTTCGCCCAAACTTCCCTATCCGGGAAGCTCCACTCCGACGGTCCACTTCCGCCACACCGGCGACATCGGCATCGTGGGCTACCTCGACGGCCATGTGGGCACCGCCCAGGAGGTTGCCGTGGCGAGCCCGGCCGGTTGGAGCCAGGCTGCAAACGATTTGCGCGCCAAGCTGAAGATTGGATACCTCTCCGCCGATGGTTCGGCGTACGGCGTCCCCTGATCCTGGTTTTGTAACTCGGGTCCTTTGCCCATTGTCAGTTTTCTTTCCCAAAGCCGCGGCTCTCTTGCCCGGAGCGGCATTTTCCAGCTGCTCCGGGTTTCTTTCGCTATCAATCCACCGATTACGGGAGTCGACCTCATGAAATCCTTCCTTGGCGCGGTTGGCTTATTGGTCCCGATGGCACTCTTTGCCACGATCGAGGATCCCGCGCCGCTCAAAAAGGAGCTGGAGGCTCATCAGGGGGTTTGGCAGGCGGTTTCCTATCGCATTGGGGAAAAAGAAACCCCCAAGGAGATCGTCGATTCGATCGTGCGCGAGGTGAAGGGCGATCATGTCCTGTGGAAACGCGACGGAAAGAGCTTCGCCGGCACGAAAATGGAAGTTGACCCCACGAAAAGCCCTGCCACCATTGACGTCATTCCTGACGGCGGGCCCCACAAGGGGGAAAAGGTCCTCGGCATCTACAAGATCGAAAACGAACGTTTGACCCTTTGCATGGCGCCTCGCACTAAACCGCGACCGGAAAACTGGGAAGCCCCCAAGGGAAGCGGCATCAGCCTCATGGTGTTCAAAAAGGTCGATCCCGCCTCAAAAAAGCCCTAAATCACCGCGCAATCTTTCCGCCGGCGCCCCAAAATGCTCCGGTAGACTCTCCCTGCCTTGCGGCGGCCCCCTGTATCGGCTATTTTCCCCAACTGCTTTGGCTGGTTGGCCCTTGTGCCGCGTTTTCCCCAGCCACGCGAGCGCCGCCCAACAGACGCCTCGCTAAAATGATTCACAGCCAGCGAGTTAGGGAGATGGGAAGGCGATGACACCCGGCTTGGTTTCGATGCTTCGTTCTAAAATTCACCGCGCCACGGTGACCCAAGCAGATTTGAATTACGAGGGGAGCTTGACCCTCGACGCCAATCTCCTTGAGGCCTCAAGCATCATTCCCTTTGAAGAAATTCATGTTTGGAATGTGACGCGGGGCACGCGTTTTCGCACTTACGCGATGAAGGCGCCGGCCGGATCCGGCGTCGTTTGCGTCAACGGCGCGGCCGCTCATTTGGCGACCGCGGGCGATCTCATCATCGTCGCCACCTATTCCTGGATTCCCGGCGACCAGGTGGCCCGCCATCTGCCGCGCATGGTCTTCGTCGACAAGGAAAATCGAGTCGTCTCGACTCGCCAGGAAATCCCCGGCCCCGCGCTTCCCAAGAAAATCGGCTAACGGCAAATATCGGCACCCAACATTGGCCTTAACCCCCTTTTCCCAGGGGGGTTAGCGAAGCACCATCAAAAAGAATCTTTTGGTTGATTCGGTTGATTTGACTGTTTGACTAAGTGGAGCCGAAGGGGATCGAACCCTCAACCTCAGCATTGCGAACGCTGCGCTCTCCCAATTGAGCTACGGCCCCAAAATGGATTCTCGTGCGAGGAGTTCCTTCCAGAAGATTCCCTTCTTGGGTGCATTTATTCTTAGAAATCGCTTGGAACCCAAACAAGCCCAACCGTGCAAACCGGTTGAAGGGCCGAAACGATTCGCCTCCCCATCCGGTGGGACTGAGCGTGTTATTGATCGGTCCAAGTCCGCCTCAATCTTGAGCCAGGAAATTCCCAACTCCGTTACCGGATGCGAGCCTGATACTCCGTCCCTGCGAAGAATGGCCGTTTGAGCTTTTCCTTGCTTTGCAGGGCGCGGGCTGGGTCGTTGCGCACGCTATCGTAAAGGCTCGACAGGTGATAGAGGGCACGCGCCTCCTCAACACGGTCCTGGGGAAACAAGGTTTCCACCTTGAGAAATTCCCAAAACGCGTCGTCCTTGCGTTCTGCCTTTAGCAAGAGCTCGCCCAACAGGTTGCACCCGAGAGCTTTCAGTCCCGAGTCGGTCGATTTCGCAACCGCTGCCGGCAACCGCGTTTCCGCATCCTTGATCGGTTGATTCCTGGCAACTTCGATCGCCAGTTGCAAAATCGTCTTCGAAGCCGGGTCCTGAAGCTTTGCGATTTCCGCCAGGCATTCGGGGAACTTTCCTGAGCGAACGAGCAAGCGGCAACGCGAACCGAGAATCTGCTCGCGCTGGAAGGGGGTGATGCCGGGCCGATTGGCAAGCTGGCCAAGCGCCATTTGCGCTCCTTCGTTATCCCCCTTCGCCTGCTGAAGCTGCGCCAGGAGCATCAAGGAAGGAACATCGGTCCACCCCGACTCCAATACGGCCTTGGATCGCGCCAAAATGGTCAGGGCCAAGTCGGTTTGCGCCGGTTCGGTCTCCGCCAGCCAGACATGCAGGCGAGCCACGAAAAGGGCCCAACCGCGCGCCGCGGCCGTTCCTTCCACCTGCTTGAGACATTCCTCCGCGTTTTGGATCGCCAAACGCAGGTGCGTCGTCCGGTCGGCCTCGGCCAATTCACGCTCGGCCTGTTGCGCCCGGTAAATCGGCTCGCGCAGGAGTGCCAGGCTTTTTCCCGGAACACGCGCGAGCAAGTAGACGATCAGGGGCGGTTCCAGTTCGATCGCCTCTCGCTCGTTCTTGATTTTGACCTTCACCCCTCGGGGCGAGTCGCTCAGGATCTCGCATTCTTTTTCCAGCTCGGGCTTATCGGGAGCGGGGCGGTAGCGGATCAAATCCTGCGCGCTAAGCGGGAAAGGCATGGCGATGCCCATCGCCGCGAAACTGGCAACGCCGGCCATTCTGATGAGGAAGCGAACGGACAGGAAGCGGATCACGGTTTGTTCCCCTGCTTGTTCAGCTCTTTGGCGGCACCAGTCTGTTTTGCCTTGATGCCATCGGCCCTGGCACGCAGGTCCGGCTCCGAGACCATGAGTTCGTCGAAGCGAGTCTTGGACTCGGCGGAGCCATAATCGGGGGTCGATTTTTCCAGTTGCGCCAAAAGCGATGCGGCGCGGTTCATCTGCGCGTCGTCCTTCTTCGATTTGCCAAACTTGTAGGTGGCGTTGACCAGGTGCCAGTAGGCCTCGTAGTAGCGTTCCTTGGCGACATTGTCCGACAGCCGGGACAACAGAGCCTTCACCAGGGCGCTAGCCTCGTTGGCCGCCAAGGCCCACTTCTCTTCCTGCGCCAAAATGTTGAGCTTTTCCAACTTCGCTTCCGCGCTGTTGATGGCCCAACCGGGGTTTTTCGGCGTGCCCATCCACTCGGTGAGATACTGGCGCGCTTCGGCGGCCCGGCCGTCCTTGCGTAATTCCCGGACATAAGCCAGAAGAAGCGAAGGTCCCTGACTGTCCTGCTTGAATTTTGCGGGATCGGCCTTGGCTTCGGACTGAACCTTGTCAACGGGCAATTGCATCGATTCGACCGCCCGCTTGTGATTTCCCAAAGCGCCGAAGGAAAGCGCCAAAAGGCGGCTATTTTCCGCATTGTATTTGGGGGCGTTTTTCGCCATTTCCTCAACCACGGCGGTCATTCCGGTAAGCATCCCTTCTTTCTGGGCTGCATCGGCCGTTGCCTGCATGTCGCGGCCCACTTGGCGGGCCAAGCTGTAGACCTGGACGAGTTGGTTTTTCACTGCCTGATCGCCGGCTCCGCCATCCATCTGCTGCATGAGCGCCAAAATATCGGTCGCCTGCTTCATATCCCTGCCCTGCACGCTAGCGCGCAAAGCGAGATTCAAAAAGCCGTTGGCCAGGGTCGGATCCTTTTTGAGCGCCTCGAGCTGGCCGGCGCGCGTTTGCTGAATGATCGGATTCAAAAGACCCAGCGCCTCCTTGATTTTGTTTTCCTTCAAGTAGAGGCTCGCTTGAGCCTGCGTGGCGAGCAACCTGAGCGTGTCGGCGTTGGCGGTTAATTTGCCTTGCAGGTCCTTACTTTTCGCGGCATCGGCATCGAGTTTTGCCTGTGGCAACAAGGCGCTCAGCTTCGAGGTCCAGGCAATCACGTCGAGGTAGCGTTTGGCGGCATAGTATTCGCCCACAAGCTTGAGTTTGCCCAAAAAGTAGATTTGCGCCGTACCCGGATCGTCGGTCTTGTTCCACTCGGCAATCGACTCCAGCGCGCTTACCGCCTTGGCGCGAAACGCCGGATTTTTCGTGGTCGTGGCGACTTCGACGGCCGCCAGCGCCAACTGATAGCGCACAAATTGAATCGATTCGTAGGCGGGCGGGATCGTCTCGAATAGCTCGATCGCCTCGGCCGGTTTGCGATCGCGCAACCGCACCAAGCCCAGTTGATGGCGCGCGGTGAATCCGGCCGCCGAATCGGGCCAGCGCTTGATCAGGTAATCGGCAAGGGTCTGGACCCTCATTCTGATCTGAAGATTTTTCGGATCTTCTTTGTTGGTATTTTTCTCCCGTTCCTGCTGGGCTTGCCCCAGCGCCTGCAAGGCGAGCATGCCGGCTTTTTCGGCCTGAAACGCCTTGGGGTCATTGCGCACGAGCGACTCGGTCACATCCGCGGCCCGTTCGTACTGGCCGCTTTGATTCAAGAAATGGGCCAAAAACATGCGCGCGCCGGAGCGCTCCCACGAAGTGGCGCGCGCAGCCGCCGGCGCGCGCTGATCCAGTTCCAACCCCTTCGTGATGGCATCGACGATCAACTTGATCCGGTCGTCGCGAAACTGCTTGAGTTTGGCCGGATCCTTTTCGCGCAGGGCATCTTGCTCCAATTCCAGCGCCTCGAATTGCGCCCGAATATAGCAGTCTTCAAAACTATTCAAGGCTTCGAGCTTCTTTTGAAACACCCCCTGATCGCGCACAATCAAGATTTTGAGCTTGCGCACCGCTTCGGAAAACTCGTGATCTCCCTGCTCCATCTCGCGCAAGATCAGCCTTGCGGCGGCCAACTGCCTGGCTCTTTCGCCGGTGCCCGCCGAATCCCGGCTTGGCAAGGCCCTCGCCTGGTCGTAAGTGGCCTGGGCCTGAAGCATTTTCAAGCCAAGCTTCAGCCGCTCATCATTCTGGGGTTCGCGAAAACCGCGGAAATCGTTTTGCCACTGGCGCACGCCATCAAGCACCATCCGGTTGACCTGGGGCCGTTCGGCAGGTTCGGGATCTTCCTTGATGATGCGCAGTTGAAAATAGCGGGCCCAAGCTTTGCCCACTCTGACCGCGGGGTTGGAATCCCTGGCCGCGAGGATGATCTTGATCACATCGCGAGCTTTCTTGGGCTCCCCTTTCTCCTTGAGCAAAAACGCGGCCCAGGCCAGCGCCTTCCAGCAGATGGCCGACTGGGCATCCTCGGTGGCAAGTTGGTCAAATGACTTGAAGGCGGTGTCGATCGCCTGGATCCGAGGACCCGATTCGGTTTCCGGATCGTTGAATAGCCGCGCGAGATTGAACTGGGCACTGGCGATATTGAGGCGGGCCAACAGTTTCGCCTCATGGACCTGGGCGAGGGACAACCCGCCCGCGTCGCCGGCCCCTTGTTCCACCAGCGTCAGCCGCGCCAGAAATTGCTCGGTCTTTTGAATACCCAACGTGAGCAGTTCGCGCCCTTTCGTTTTTTCGGCAACGGCTCCAGGCGCCTTGGGGTCCAGTTGCAAGGCCTTGGCCATTTGGGCTTCGCCTAGGCGGATGGCGACCTGGGCCAGCGCCATCGAGGCCTGCAACAGAAAGGGGCTTTGGGGATTGCGCGTGACAAAGGCTTCCAGTTCGGCCTGTCCCTGCGACATCGTCTTGCGCCGCACTTCCGCATCGGGAATCAGGGCGCTTGCATAATCGATCCGCGCCGAGGCGAGCACCATGATCAGGGGATCGCGGTTAGCCGCCGGATAGCGGGACATGGCCCGGGTCAAATAATCGACCGCTAAATCGGGCTGACCATCAAGCCTCAACTGATTGGCAAAACGCACATCCAGTTCGATTTGCGCGGCGAGGTCGGCCGGATGGGTGGCGGACTGCGCCAGGGCGGAGGCGGGCGCCGGAGCCTGGCTCCAGGCGAGCGGGCAAGCCGCCAGGCCGAGCGCCAACAGGACCGTTACTTGGGATGCCAAGGGAAGAGGAAGGGAAATCGACATGGATTCACCCTCAAATGGGATCTGCCGGCATGCGCCTGCGCGTGCTGCCTCAATGAAAGTTATGAATTCTACTTGACGGGGGACGGGCTTTTCGAGGCCCCAATGCGCAAAAAGGGACCGATGATTTTGGATTGCGCTTCGTCGGGCGCCGGCTTGGGCTCTTTGCCTTCGGCGGCGAACCTAAGGAGTTCGCCCAGGGGCAATCCGGGCTCGACCGGCACCGCGGCGAGACTGCCCGGTTGGCGGCTGGCAGCAAGGTAGCGGCACCAGCCAATGAGTTCGCGGTCGGCCTGGGTGGCCTTGGGCATTTTGCCAAACACGGCGCTTAATTCGTCGGGAGTCAGTCCGCCCGGCGCCAGGTCTTCACACCACCTCAGAATCGCGATCGCATTTTCGGGCCGCGCCGCGCGATCTGAGATCTCCTTGGCAATCCGCGCCGTGTTCTCGGGGCTGTCGGGCTTGGCAATGGCCTGGGTGATCAAGGACCTGAACGCGAAATTAGGATACTTGGCGGCGAGTTTCTGAACCCTTTCCGCTTCTCCCAGCAGGGTGTAGCCACGCACTTGCCCCAGGATCTGATTATCAAGATCCCCTTCCAGCACGACGGCAGGCAACGCCTTCTGCGGATCGTTGAGCGCCATGGACAACGCAATCGCATATTCCCCCGTTTCCGATGGGCGCGGCGCGACTCCCCTGATCAGAAATTCGAGTGACTTGCCGGCATTCGCCTTGTCGCCTGCCTTGAGGAACTCCAGGCCCATGATGCCGGCGGCCTCGCTTCGCTCCACGACTTCTTCGCCCAAGCGGTTTTTGCGAGAAGCTTCGGACTTGGGAAAACAGGTATTGAACAACGCCAGCGTGCGATTGGCTTCCTTGGCGGCAATCAGGATGCGGACCATCCTTCGCCACAGAGAAAGTCGAAACTCAGGCAACGACATTTCCGCGAAGGTCGCCTGCACATTCTCCTGCACTTTGTCCCAACTGGCTTTTCTTCCCTGGCGAGCTTCTTCCGCATTTCCCCCCATGGCCATCAACAGACTGATCAACTGGCAGCAAATCACGTCGCTGCGCGAAGTCTTCTCCGGATCGCCCCCCGCGTCCGCGCGGTATTTCCGGACTTCGCCAAGGGCGTTTTGGGTGTATTTCTTGAAGTAGGTGGAAACATCGTCAGAGAAAGGCAACAGCGCCTCGGCGGCAGCCAACTGGAATAAAAGCGCCTCCTGCGGCGGAAAAGTCTTGTCCTGGGCGACCTCGGCCTGGGCCTGGGCCACCACTTTTTCCACATTGATCCGCGTTTGCTGACTGGTCCGCCACCAGACGACGATCACCACGATCAACGTCGCGGCAACGGCCATGATGCCAAGCGAGATCGCGTTGCGAATGCGGATGCGAATATGGAGAGGGGCGCGGGGCCTCTCGATGATTGCGTCGGCCTCTTCCAGCGTCTCCCGGGAGACATCGGCTCGGGCTTGCCCCTGCATCCCTTCCGGCGCCACTTCAAGGTCAACCCGTTGACCGGCAGGCCCCTGTTTCTGGTTCGCTTTCCAGGCGGCCCCATCGGTCCTTTTGGGCATCGGGACGCGGATGATTCTTGTGCAGGCCGGACACGGGACCTGCTTGCCCCCCATATCCATGGGCAATTGAAGCGGCTCATCGCAATGGGAGCAGTTGAAATCGATCGTGACGGCGCGAGCCGCCATCTCCTTCTCCCGCTCCTGGGACATGAAGGCTTCAATGGCCTCGTCCTGGTCGCGGCCCGATTCCGTCGACGGCGGGGGAAGTTTTTCGGCCGAATGTTTGGTGGAAAACGATCCGGGAGCGCCCGCGGTGGTCCCATTGGCCGCAGTTGATCCCTTCTGCGGCGGCGTTCCGTTCGCCGTTCCCGGCGCGCCAGGAACGGAGGTTTTGGATTTGGCCCCTTCAGAACCTGAAGGAGCCGACGCGGCCGGCCCCGCAGAAACGTCACCGGCGGGAACGAGGATTTTCTTTTTGCATTTGGGGCAGGCAACCGGCTTGCCGGCAAGATGGTCGGGCGCCTGAAATTGAGCGCCGCATTCCGTACAGGCAAACCGAATAGGCACGGACTGAATCCCCGTTCGGCCTGGCCGGGCGGCCGCCCCACTTTCCGGTCCCAGGTTTACTCTATTTTTGCTCTTTTAATTCTTTACGAGCGGCAACCGCGTCCGGTGCTGCTTATCGCCTTTTTCTATGGATTTTTCGGCGAGCAAAGTGCCGTTTTCCTTCTCTTCGATTTCCCATTTCTCCACCTCTTCGAGCAGGGCGTCGACCATGTCTTTTTCCAGCACATGACGCACGATTTCGCCGCGCTTGAAGATGACACCCTTCCCCTTGCCCGCGGCAATTCCCAGGTCGGCCTCGCGGGCTTCGCCGGGACCATTCACCACGCAGCCAAGAATCGAGATTTTGATCGGCGTCTTTTTCCCGGACAGTCGTTTTTCCACCTCGGCGACGATTCCCTCAAGGTCGATCTCGAGCCGGCCACAGGTGGGGCAAGCAATCAGTTCCGGTTTGCGCACGCGTCTTTGAGTCGCCTGCAAAATATCGAAGGCCGCCCCCACCTCGGGTACCGGATCTCCGAGCAAGCTGATGCGAATCGTATCCCCGATTCCATCGATGAGCAAAGGCGCCAGGCCGCAGGCCGATTTGGTCACCGCGTAAGGGGGTTTGCCCGCCTCGGTGATGCCGATATGGGTGGGATAGTTCGCCTGCTTCGCGTACAGGCGATAGGCTTCGACTGCCGTGGGCACGTCGGAAGATTTGAGCGACACAATGATGTCGTGATAATGCTCCGCCTCGGCGATTTCGAGGTAGCGCAGCACGCTTTCCACCATCGCCGGCGGACAGGGGAAGCCATACTTCTCGACGAGTTCTTTTTCCAGGCTGCCGGCGTTGACGCCGATGCGCATTGGCTTGCCCTTGTCCTTGGCCTTGCGGATCACCTGGCGGAATTTGTCGAGGCCGCCGATGTTGCCCGGGTTAATGCGGATCTTGTCGACCGGATGATCGAGCGCAGACAACGCCATTTTGTGATCGAAATGGATATCGCAGATCAGCGGAATATGGATGCGGCTGCGGATTTGACCGAGGGCCGCCGCATCTTCAGCGCGGGGAACGGTCACCCGCACCAACTCGCAGCCGGCCGCCTCCAATTTTAAAATCTGTTCGACGACTTCCTCGACCTGGTGGGTGTCGGGAGTGGTCATCGACTGGACACGAATCGGGTTATCGCCGCCGATAGCCACCCCGCCGACCGTGACCACGCGGGTTTGGTGCCTTTTAAACGGATGCTGATAACTCATTTGCGCTTTCCTTGCTTCGCCTCCGCCCGAACAGGCGGGGCAGACGGGAGTTCCTCATTTTATGCTAAATCGGCTCCTGGAAACCCGTCAAGAGCGCGAAAAAGGGCCCAAGTGCTCGACTTAGGTCAGTTTTTTTCAGGGTTAGGCACTTCCAGGATCGTCGATCGCCACTCTTCTCTCCCTGCCGCGCGAAACCCAGAATCTTAACCGGAAAAATGAATTTTCGTTCACCTGCCCCACCTTTAATTCCGGGAAACGCCCACGGGGAGTATGCTTGGTAGGTCGATGGATGAGAACGAGAATCGGCCCGACTGCCTCGTCGGGCCAGTTTTTCCAGGCGTCTGGAAACTGCCAACCAGCACATTCATGAAACAGGACGAGAAAAAAGGGAAACCACCCTGGGTCCAGTGGCCCATCCTCATCATTTTACTCATCGGCGTTGCAGGTGCCTGTTTCGTGGCACTCCATGTTCCCGATCCGTTAAGACCCGAACATGGTGATGGTTCCGTTGCAAAGGACCTGTTCGATGCTTCCGAAGCGCCGCTCCCCGATCTCACTCAGTCCTTGCCCAATCCCGGCTACCTCGGGGCGAACGCTTGCGCCCCGTGCCATGCAAAACGAGTGGAAGAGTTCCTACTCACCAACCACGCCCACGCCATTCGCCGCCCCGACACGGCTCTAATGCCCTCAGGCTTCAAGGAGGGCAAGAACCGGATTGCGACCAGCGACCCCGATTTTCATTTTGAAATGGCACACGAAGGGGATGCGTTTTATCAGAAAGCCTGGTCCCGGCTCGGTGACGGTAAATGGAACATTGAGGCAAAAAAGATCGATTTTGTCTACGGTTGGGGACGTCTGGACGAAGTCAATTTTTCTTGGGAAAACGATCGCCTCTTCGAATTGCCCGCAGCCTGGATTTACCCGATGGAAGCCTGGGGCTTGGCCTCGACCTACCAACCGCATATCTCCCCGAGCGGCACGCGCGAAGCGACTCCCAATTGTCTAGAGTGTCATACCACCTGGTTTTCCCACTATCCAGGAACTCCCAACCGCTATCAACCCGATAGCTTCCTCCTTGGAGTGAGCTGCGAACGCTGTCACGGTCCCGGCAAGGAACATGTCGCCTTCCACGAAGCCCATCCCCAAGAGAAAACGGCCAAGGCGATCGTCCAACCCGGCAAGCTCTCCCGCGAGCGCCAAATCGAGGTCTGCACCCAGTGCCATAGCAACGCGATCCGGGAAAAAGGACCGGTCTTCTCCTATCGCCCCGGCGAGCCGCTCGACCAGTCCTACCGCACGATTCATCCGAAAAACCCCGAAGACGATCATGTGGCCAACCAGATCACCACGCTGCGCCAAAGCAAGTGCTTTCAAAAATCCGAGACCTTAAGCTGCGCGAGCTGCCACGACCCGCACCGGCCCCATGAACCGCCGAAGCCTGGCGCCGTATCTTCTTCCTGCGCGCAGTGCCACCAGCCCGAAGCGTGTAAGGAACGGCCAAAACTGCCTTTAGGAGTGCGCAACGACTGCACCGGTTGCCACATGCCGCCGCGCGTATGGATGAATGTCAATTTCCATATCAAAGAGGACAAGTTTGTCCCACCCATTCGCCGCTACGAGCACCGCATCGGCATTCATCCCGAAGCGACTAAAACGGTGCTTTTGCGCTTTGACGAATCCCACAAGCCGGAAGAAAAGACCAAGGAGATTCAGGATCTGAAAAGGGATCTGATCGAGCACTGGCTGAAGGAAGCGAAAGCCCGGCGCTCAAGCTACCGGATTCTTGGCGCGATCGGCGCCGTTCGCGAAGGACTGCGGATCGAACCGAAACACCAGGAATTGAAAAGCCTTCTGTCGAACTATATCCAGGAGCAATCGACCCTGAATCGCGACAGTGCGCGGGCCGATCAAAAAATCAAGGAAGGGGATCGCGAAGGCGCCAAGGAGCTTTTGGAGAAGGTGTTGGCACTCAAACCCAATCATGCGCTGGCTCACGGCAAGTTGGGGGTGATCTATCGTTCCTTGAGACAAAGGGATTTGGCAGAGAAGGAACTCTTATCGGTGGCCAAGTTCGATCCCGATGAAGCTTATGGCTATGCGTTTTTGGGTTGGTTTGCCTCAGAGGATGGCAGGCTGGAAGAGGCGATCCGGTATTACCGCCTGGCAGATGAAATCCAGCCCTATGTGGCGAAAAACCAGTACGACACCGGGATTGCTTACCTGCAACTGCAAAGATGGCCCGAAGCGGCCGCGTCCTTCGAAAAGGCGGTGCAGATCGATCCCCAACATGCCGGGGCCAGACAAGGATGGAGTCATGCGCTGGCAAGGCTAAAACGGCCGGCGGAAAGTCTCATTCAGGCCCGTCTTGCCACGAAACTCACGGCCGGGACGAACCCCGACGTTGTTTTGACGCTGGTCGAAGCCTACCTGGACAATGGAGATCTCCATCGAGCCAAATCATGGGCCCAGAAAGGACTTGATGTCCTCCACCAGGCCAGGGCCGCTTACCGTGATGCCGCCCAGCAAGCCCAGGACGCCAGCCTCGAAGCGCGTCTTCGCGGACGGTTGAAAAGACTTCAGTCCACACAATAGAAAACGCAGCTTTGATCGGCCGTGGTCCGGTCATTCGCGTTGGCCAGGCTGCGTTCTTATCTTTTGCCATCTCCGCTCTATGCAAGCAGGTTGCCGCCTTGCAAGTGGACGGGTTCATACCTTACCTGAATCTGGGAAGACCCACTCACACCGCGCTTGCGCGGCGAGAATCCTCTTCAAGCGGGGCCGAATCTTGTTACCACATTCCTTATCCGCGCACGCACCGCGTTATGGGCATCTGCTTGGTCCCACGCCCCTCGTGGCGATCTCACTCGAGGGCGATTCGGCTCCCATCTGGTGCAAGCTGGAATTCCTCAATCCAAGCGGATCGACCAAGGACCGGATTGCCCGCTATATCCTGGAAAAAGCATGGCGTCAGGGACGCATTCATCAGCAGACGCTCGTCGCTGAAGCCTCCAGCGGATCGACGAGCATCGCCTTTGCGCTGGCTTGTGCCCAGATGGGGATCCGGTTCATCGCCTTCATGCCCGAAGGAGTCAGCCAGGAGCGCATCTGGATGATCAAAGCCTACGGCGCCGAAGTGCGCCTCACGCCCCGCGCGGAAGGCATCCACGGCTCGATCGCCGCGACCCGCGAGCTCGCCGCCAAGGAAGACGTTTTTCTCCCGACTCAGTTCGCCAATCCCGATAATTCCGAATCGCATCGGCTGCACACGGCTCGCGAAGCGCTCGACCAGATGCCCGGCAACCGGGTCGATGCCGTAGTCTCGGGCGTTGGCACCGGCGGAACGCTGGTCGGACTGTTTCAGGGGCTTTCCGATTTTGGCTGCTCGGTCACACCGGTGCTCGCCCGCCCGATCGCGCAAAACCACGATGCGCCCGCCAATACCGAGATCGAATGCTGCAGTTTCACCTTCAGCGGCCGGATTCCCGGCGTGCTCGATAGTATGTCGGAAATCTTCAGCCGGGCCGATTTGCCCGGCCTCGTCACCCTCGAAATCCCCGACGATGAAGCACTCGAAACGACGCGTCAGCTGATTCGTCTGGGCTTCCCGGTCGGCCCCAGTTCGGGCTTGAATTTCGCCGCGGCCAGAAGAATCTCCAAGCGTCTGAAACTGGCCAATCCGGCGATCTTGACGGTTTTTCCCGATCGCATGGAACGGTATTTCTCAACCGAGCTATTTCAGAAGAAATGAGTTGGATTCAGGTTTTTCTGAGAGGTGATTGCCAGGCGGCGTGAAATAAGAACAAGTCATTTCCACGCGGAGACGCGGAGTCGCGGAGAAAAAGAGGAAGCGGAGAAGAAAGAGGAGAACACCAGGACCCAAAGTGAGAGGTTTGGGAAGAATCCCATTTTCGTCATGCTCATCTGGTCGAATCGCCGCTGGAAGAGTTTCTTAATCGTCACCTTGGCAATGAGGCCGGGAGAAGGATGACCTGTCCTAGTGGCTAGAAATACGGCCAATCTCTCGCAGTAGCGCATTGACGACTTCGTAGGCCCGGCGCTGCTGCACTTCTAAGTCGACGCCGGTTCCGGCAGTGGCTTCCTCGGCAGTCTGCGCCGCCCATACCGGGCCAATACTGTCTAGTCGCTTGAATTTCTCCCGCAAAATGCCAAGGCCCTCGGCAATGAGTTGGTCATCGGTTTTGCCCCGAAACTCTTCGACCAGTTTCTTGTATCCACCTTGGTAGTTCTCAATGCAAAAGCAAATGTCGTACGCGTCCTTCTCCTTTTTTCGCTCGCTGAGAGTGATGGCCTTAATGCAGAGGTAGGCGGCGATGATTGGCATCTTCACCGTGACTTTGTTGTGCCCGCCATTCGGAAGAGTCCCTTCGACGGTGACATCCTGTTGGAAAGTGAATGCCAAATCCAGGCCGTGGGCCCTCCATACCGGCAGTTCTTGAATGTGGTGATGGGTTCCTTGGACGGCAATTTCGGGAAACTCTCCCGTGATAAGGTCGACCTTCACCTGAGTCGACGTTCCAGGAATGTTGCGAAAGAACCGGTTCGGCATTTCCGAAGACTGCTGATACCCTGCGTCCGCCAGCTTCTTTCGGATCGACTCGTAGGCTTGGGGCTTGAGCTTGCGGGGGTCGAGGGCGAGATCGACATCGAGCGAACCGATGTGTCCTTTGTTGGGAAATGCCAGTTCCGGAACCCAACCGCCAACGACAGCAAGCTTATCGAGGTCTTTCGCGAGGATGGTCAGCACTTCGATCAGGACGGCACGGCATGCAACCACTTCGTTCATTCGTCGTCACCTGGCTTCGGCTTACCGGGGGCGAGCAGCGGACGCAGCTTTCTCTCGAAGATTTCTTCTGCCGCGTCCTTTCCCCGGCCCGATAACGCCATCAGGTCCAGGTAAAGTTGAAGTGGGGATACCACGTTCACGCAGTCGAACTCCGTCGAGTCCGTGAACACGGCGGAGTCATCCGTAATCCAGAGAATGCAGTTGGCCCCCGTCTCGACTTCTTTGGCGTCGAGATGTTCGAGCAGCGATTTCAAATGGTTGCCCGCTTGCAATTTTGTGTCGATGTAGGCCACGCTTTTTTCGTACCGAACCAAAGGCGAGTAGCGCCAGGCCGCCGCAAGCTGCGTCAGGGCATAAGTGACCTTGTTCGTCCGACACCATTCGGCCAAGCGTTTTTCGATTTCATAGGGTCCAGGGAAAGCAAAAAGTTGGACACGATTCACAGACGGACGATATTCCGCCGACCATCCCTTAAGGAGTTTGACTCCGTCTCGCACGAACAACAGGCGGTTACGTTCCTCCAGGTAGGCATCCTCCATGAGCGCAGTTTTCGCCTTCGACACCAAGCCCATGCTCACATCTGCTTGATTGGCCAACTGTTGAACCTGCCATCCCTTGTTGGGATGCGTGAGGAGGGTACGAACGATTCGGCTCGACTTCCTGGAAAAGGGGTCAACGGCCTTGCTTACGGTCGGATGATTGGGGCGGCCGACAACATGCACGAAAAACCCTGGTGCGGCGATCCAGCAATTTCCCACCCCGTCAAGATAACTCACATTCTGTTCCCGGCACATCTGTACAACCCGGGTCGAAATATACGGAGCGCAGAGCAGAAGCGTACCGTCTGGGTGATCCCCCTTGAGCTTTTGGAAGATCAACAGGAGCGTGCTGGGCGATAAGTGCTGCCGAGACAATACCAACAGGTCGACCCGTCGCCGACCTGGCTTGATCGAGATGGTGATGACCTGGTCCCACTCGAGCTTTCGCCGATCGGCACGAATCGACTTCCCTTCAGCGGTCTTGACTATCTCAAAGGCCAAACACTCCACGGCCAGTCGCCGAACCCATTCAGTGACGGGATTGAAGGCCGGGTTTTCGCCGAATTTCACTTTTTTCATAAGTTTCACCGATAAGTGAAAATAGCATAAAAAGTGAAATCAGGCAACCGGCCCGGTTCGATCTGATCCTTTCGAGGAGCAGCGAATTCGAAAAAGCAGTGCCAGGCTTCGCCCGGAACGGACTCGCCGTAGACCCCAACGTTATCGCACATCGACCAGGATGACATCGACCTGGGGCACCGCCGCGAGCAGCCGTTCCAGCGGACTTTGCCCAAAAAAGCGCCGGTACCAGGGCCGCATCGAGCGGCCCATGACGATGTGGGTGATCCGGTATTCGCGCACGAACTGCGCCATCGCCTTTTCGAAACTCTGCGCCTTGTAGGGCATGGGAATCCCCCCCAGTTGCTGGGCGAATTCGAGCGAATCGCTGATCTGCCTCTGGGTCGCCGCCCCGATTTTTTCGATGCGCTCGCGCGGCGTCTCGACATAGACGGCAATCCAGGGGGCGTTGAACCGGTCGGCAAAGCGCGCCGCCTTGCGCAGAAGCCGGTGCACATTGGGGCCATGAGAGCTCAGGCAGACCATAACGCGCTCGGAGCCGTTGTCGATCGTTCCGCTTTGTTTTTGTCTCTTGCGATCAAGCGCCGAGGCGATTTCCTCAAGCGTCAGTTCTCTCAAGCGGCTCAAGTTGTCGCCGGTGAAGAAGTGAGCCAGCGCCCGCTCGACTCGGTCGGCCGGATAGACCTTGCCTTGCTTGATCCGTTCCTGCAGGTCTTCCGAAGAGAGGTCGACATTCACGATCTGGTCGGCCTGACTCAGAATGTAGTCGGGCACGCGCTCCTTGACCTTCACGGTCGAGAAGCGCTCGATGATGTCGTACATCGATTCGAGATGCTGGATGTTCATCGTCGAAATCACGTTGATTCCGGCACGCAAAAGATCCTCGACATCTTGATAGCGCTTGGCATTGGTCATGCCCGGCGCATTGGTGTGCGCCAACTCGTCGACCAGCGCCACGGTCGGCCGGCGCGCCAAAATGGCGGCCAGATCCATCTCTTCCAGAGTCACCCCGCGGTATTCGATCTTCTTGCGCGGAATCTGTTCGAGGTCGCTGACCTGGGCCGCGGTTTCGCTACGGCCATGAGTCTCGACGATCGCGATGACGACATCGACCCCCTGGCGTTTGAGCCGCTGGCCGTCCTGTAGCATCTCGTAGGTTTTGCCCACGCCGGGAGCAAAACCCAGATAAATCTTCAGGCGGCCGCGCTGCTGTTCGCGGATCAGGGATAAGAACTGTTCGGGCCGCGGCCGGGGTTTGCTTTCTTCGCTCATGGTTTCCCCTTGATCGCGGGAAGAGCTATGCGGAAGGTCGTTCCCTTCCCCTCACCGCTTTCGCAAGTGATTTCGCCGTGATGAGCGTGGACCACTTCGCGGACGATCGCCAGCCCCAGGCCCGTGCCCGGGCTATGGTCGCGGTCGGGAACCTGAAAGAACCGCTCGAAGATGCGGCCGACATATTGCGCCGGAATGCCAATGCCGGAGTCGGCGATTGAGAGCACCACCTCGTCCGGCCGAGGGGAACTGGCCGACAAGATGATTTTGCCGCCCGGCTCGGTGTAGTTGAGGGCGTTATCGATCAGGTTGTTGAGCGCCCGCGCAAAGCGGATTTCGTCGATCGACACCTTGGGCAAGCCGAAGGCATCGACAACCTTGATCTCGATCCTTTTGTCTTCGGCGCGAGATAAGGCGCCATCGGCCGCGCTTTGCAAAAGGGTCATTGGATCGATTTCAGCCAGCTCAAGCGTCTCTTCCCCCTCTTCGAGCTTGGCCAGCGCAAGCAAATGTTCAATGAGCCGGAAAAGCTGTTCGGTGCTCTCGCGCGCTTCCAACAGAAGTTCGACCTGTTTGGGCTCGAGCGGCCCGACGACCTCCTCGAGGAGCACATGCACCGCCAGGCGCACGCTGGTTAGCGGCGTCTTCAGTTCGTGGCTGACGGTGGCGACCCAGTTCGATTTCAGTCGATTGAGCAGCCGGAAGCGGGTCACATCGGTGAGCACGATGGAGACCCCCAGCGTTTCCCCCTCGGGCGTGCGGATTGGCCGGGCTTGCGGCAAGTAGGTGCGCTCTTCGCCATCGATGCGGAAGTGCACCGCCTGTTCGAAGTTCTCGGCCAGCACGGGCCGCTGTTGCCTGAGGGAGTCGTGCAGCGCTTCGCGCAAGCTATCGGGCGGCTCCCAGATGGCGGGGGCCTCGCCCTCGGTGGGGTTGGCCACGCCGAAGAGTTCGCGCGCGGCCGGGTTGGCAAGTTCCACGCCCCCGAGCAGATCGAGCACGATGATCGGGTCGGCAAACGAGTTGATCGTGGCCTGCGCCGTGTTGCGGGCGCGCAAAAGACTTTCGGTGTTATTCTGGCGGTATTGCCTGATCTTTTGGGTCATCGCGTTGAAGGCGGTTGCCAACTGGCCCAACTCGTCGTTGCCAAACACGGGAACGGTCAGGTGAAGTTGGCCGGAGCCGATCGTACGCGCCGCCTCCGTCACCGCCTGGATTGGTCCGAGGATCGCCTTGTTCAGCCACCAGACTCCCGCCAGCGACAGGAGTACCGCCAGCCCGAGCCCCATAAAAAAGCCGGTGAAGGACGTGTTCGCGATCTTCTTGGCCTGCAGGCTGGTATCGCGCATTTGCAGTTCGTTGACCTCGTGGATGCGCTCGATCGTCGACTTGATCTTGTGAAAGGTCGCCTGCAAGCCTGGCGGCTCGGCCTTGGAGAAATAGAGATCGGACCGCGTGGCTGCCGTTGTCGTGTTCGCAAAAAAACGATCTCCTTGCGCGCGATAGTGCAAGGTCAAGCGTTCCAGTTCGTCGACGAGCAAAGGCTCTTCGGGGAAGATCGTGATGTTGCGTTTTTCGACATCGAGTTGTTGCAGGTATTTCTCCCAGGCCTTCTTAAAGTTCTGCCTGGCGGTGCCTTCATTGACCTCATGGGCCGCGAGTGCGAAGCGGAAGGAGGAATCGATCTTTTCGACCGCCTCGTTCATGTGGCTCATGGCGAGGATGCTGTCGAAATTTTCCTTGAGGATCTGATCGATCTCATGGCCCAGCCGGAAGAGCACTTCCAGCCCCGCGGCCCCCAGGATGGCGAGGGTCGCCAGGAACGGCACAACCATCAGGGCCAGGCGGCGTCTAAGCGAAAGTTTCATCATTCGTCTGCCCTTTTGCTGTGTTCTTCGCGGCAGGGGTTAGAGCCCTAATTTCTTGCGTTTGCGGTACAGCGTGCTCGGGTCGATGCCCAGGGTTGCCGCCGCATCCTCAAGCGATGCCGACGAGGCGAGCACGCGGCGGCAATGTTCGGCTTCGAGAGCTTCGAGGGTGACCGCCCCCCCGATTTCGAGTCGGCCCACGGCCGGCGGCTGACCAATCTGGGCGGGAAGTTGAGACAAGCCGACCTCGGCGTCGGTGGCCAAGAGCACGCCGCGCTCGATGGCGTTTCGCAGTTCGCGCAGGTTGCCCGGCCAGCGATAACGCTGCAGGGAGGCTAGTGCTTCCGGCGAAAAACCGTGAATGGTCTTTCCCGATTGGCGCGCCAAAAACGCCAAAAGCCGGTTCGCAATCGGCACGATGTCCTTCTGTCTTTGCCGCAAGGGAGGCAACAGGATCTCGATGACATTGAGCCTGTAGAAAAGATCTTCGCGAAACCTGCCGGCCGCGACATCGGCTTGGAGGTCGCGGTTGGTCGCCGCCAGAATGCGCACGTCTCCCTTGCGCGTTTTCGCTTCACCGACGCGGTCGTAGGTCTTCTCCTGCAAAAAGCGCAAGAGCTTGGGTTGCAAAGCCAAGGGTAAGTCGCCAATTTCATCCATGAAGATCGTGCCCCCTTCGGCGGCCATGACCTTCCCTTCGGTCGCGCTGACCGCGCCGGTGAAGGCGCCGCGCGCGTGGCCGAACAGTTCGCTTTCAAGCAATTCCATCGACAGGCTGGGGCAATGGACTGTCACGAAGGGGCGGTCACGCCGCTTGCTCCGCTCGTGGATCGTGCGCGCCAGCACCCCCTTGCCCGTACCGCTTTCGCCGCGCAACAGCACCGTCGCATCGGATGGGGCGACCTGATTGGCCACGAGCATGGCGGTTTTCACCCCTTCTTCGGCAGAATCGAGGTCGATCTCAGGCACTGCCTGGCGGATCTGATCGCGCAGCGTGCGCACTTCGCTTTTGAGCCCGCGGAAGGTCTCGAAGCGGTCGAGCACGACGCGAAGTTGATCAGGGGTAAACGGTTTGGGCAAATAATCGAAGGCGCCGCGCCGCATCGCCTCCACGGCCGAATCGACCGCGGCGAACGCCGTCATCAACACCACGGCGGTTTCCGGAGAAAGTTCGAGAATTTGGGGCAACAGGCTCAAACCCGAATCCTTTCCCAGGCGTAGATCGAGAAACACGAGGTCGAACGGCTGCTGCGCCAAACAAGCCAGCGCCTGGCCGCCATCGGGCGCCTCGGTCACCTGGTGGCCCAGGCTCTCCAGCGTGATTCGTAGCGTCTTGCGCAAGCGAGGCTCATCGTCGACCAGCAAGAGGTTCAATCGCTCCTCCTCACAAACGCATCAGAGCAAAGAAAATGCCGCGCAAGGCTCTTAGAGAGATTTTTTACCCTGGCACGCCAGAAGGCCCAGGGAGTTTTGCTTCATTCGCGCAAGAGCCCTCCTTTCCACCGCCGCAAACAAGCGCGAGGCGCGTTGCAATTTGCAAGGCCGACCGTGCAATTTGCAATCCGGCCGCGAGAAAAACCACTCGGAAATGCGAGGCAGAAAAATGAAACCCTTGTAAAGACAAGAGATAAGGCAAACCGCTGCGATTGGCACAAACTCTGCTTTCGGTGTGGTACGACGACCCTGTTTCGATCGCTCAAGGAGTTTTTCATGGACCTTTCTTTTTGGATCCCGGCGATGCTCGTCCTCGGATTGGCCACCCTCGGCCTGATGGCCGCCTTCGTACAGTTCTGCGACCAGGTTTAAGGAGCCATAATCATGATTTGGATCACCGCCGTCGTGTGTCTTTTCCTGTTGGGTTACCTGCTCGTTGCCCTCCTTCGCCCCGAATGGTTCTAGGGCCACCTGGCCCCATTTACCACCAATACAGATCATTCAAGTAGATTTTCAGGAGTTTCCCCCCATGTGGTTTTTACCGCTTTTGATTTTGGCGCTGGCGATCGCCTTGTCGATCCCGCTTGGCCGTTACATGGCCTGGGTGCTCGACCGGCCCCTATCGCAAGATCCGGTGGAGCGAGCGATCGACACCGGCCCGCAAAGCTGGAAGGCCTATTGCTTCTCGATGCTCGCCTTTAATTTTCTGGTGTTTGTCATCGGCTTCGGCATTTTGGCCGCGCAGCCCTATTTGCCTCTCAACCCGGACCACAAGGGGATGCTCGCACCGTCCACGATTTTCAACACCGCCTGCTCTTTCTTGACGAACACGAACTTGCAGCACTACGCGGGCGAGGTGCACCTTTCCTATTTCAGCCAGCTTTTCTTCATCTGCTGGAAGCAGTTCGTCACCCCCGCCATCGGCCTGGCCGCCCTCCTCGCCGTGATCCGCGGCCTGCGCGGCGACTCCCACCTGGGCAACTTTTATGTCGATCTTTGGCGCTCTGTGGTCAAGGTGCTCCTTCCCTTGAGCTTTGTCCTGGCGCTTTTGTGCATCGCGGGCGGCGTACCGATGACGCTCGAAGGCAATGTCGAAGTCACCACCCTGGAAGGGGGCAAGCAGGTGATCGCCCGCGGACCGGTCGCGGCCATCCTTTCGATTAAGCAACTGGGAACCAACGGCGGCGGTTTCTTCGGCACCAACTCGGCCCACCCGTTCGAAAACCCCAATGCCTTCACCAATGTGCTCGAATGCGCCGCGATCGTGCTCATCCCGATGGCCTGCGTCGTCATGTTTGGCAGGATGCTCAAAGCGCCTCGGCATGCGCTGGTGGTCTACATCGTCATGCTCCTCTTCGTGCTCGCCCTGCTAGGCGCGGGAATTGCGACCGACGCGATGACTCCCAACCCCGGCCTTGCCGGTTTGCCGCTCGATCAATCGCTTGGCAACCTCGAAGGCAAGGAACTGCGCTTTGGCACCTCGGCGGGCATGACCTGGGCGACCCTCACCACCTGCACGTCCAACGGTTCGGTCAACTGCATGCACGACAGCTTGAACCCGCTCGCGGGGCTCATCCCCTTGACCGGCATGTGGCTCAATTGCAACTTCGGCGGCGTGGGCGTCGGGCTGATCAACTTCCTCGTTTACCTGATTGTCGGCGTGTTCCTGGCCGGCCTCATGGTGGGCCGCACCCCCGAATACCTGGGCAAAAAGGTGGAAGCCCGCGAGATGAAGCTGGCGATGCTCGCCCTGCTCATTCACCCGATCATGATCCTCATTCCCACCGGGATCTTCGCCGTTATGCCCTGGGGGCCCGAAGCGACGAACAATCCCGGCGCGCACGGCTTGAGTGAAATCCTGTACGAGTTCAGCTCGTCTTCCGCGAACAACGGCTCCGGCTTCGAGGGCCTGGGCGACACTCACGGCTTTGTCGAGGAAAAAGCGAATGCCGCGCCGCCCGCAAAGTGGGCCTTCCAGTGGGATATCGCCACCGGCCTCGTCATGTTGATCTGCCGCTTCGTGCCGATCATCGCGCCGATCGCCTTCGCCGCCTCGCTGGCCGGCAAACGGCCGACGCCGTTCACCGCGGGAACGCTGCGCACCGACAACGCCACCTTCGGCTTTGTCTTGCTCGGCACCATCCTGCTTGTGGGCGCCCTGCTCTTCCTGCCGGTCGCGGCCCTTGGCCCCGTGGCGGAACACTTTGGACCGCTGCCTTTTGGCAAATAGTTCCAACCAACATCAAAAACCGTTAGAAATCAGCCCTTCAAGGAGTATTAAAGTATGTCTACTACATTCCTATCGGCGCAAGACGCCAAACAGGCTCGCCGCCAAAGCCGGCAGCTCAGCCTTTTCGCCCCCGACTTGATGAAACAGGCGGCCTGGCGCGCTGTGATCATGCTGCGGCCCGACATCCTCTGGAAGAACCCGGTGATGTTCGTGGTGGAAGTGGGAACGGTCATGTCGATCGCTTACACCGTGGTCAAGTTTTTCGATCCGCCGTCGACGCTCGCCTCGCTCGCCTACCTGGTCGCACTCGATCTTTGGTTGGCCCTGACCGTGCTCTTTGCCAACTTCGCCGAAGCCCTCGCTGAAGCTCGGGGCAAGGCCCAGGCCGACGCTTTGCGTAAAACGCGCCAGGCAACGCCGGCCTGCCGCATCAAGGACCGAAAACCCTTGACGCAGATCAGCGCCAAAGATGGAGTCGAAGTCTCCTCGACCGATCTGCGCGAGGGGGATTTGATCCTCGTCGAGGCGGGAGAACTCATCAGCGCCGACGGCGAAATCATCGAAGGGGTCGCCTCGGTCGATGAATCGGCGATCACCGGCGAATCGGCACCCGTCGTGCGCGAAGCCGGCGGCGACCGCTCAGGCGTTACCGGCGGCTGCCGCGTGCTATCGGACCGCATCCTCATCAAGGTCACCGTCAAACAGGGCGAATCGTTCCTTGACAAGATGATCCGCTTAGTCGAGGGAGCCTCGCGCCAGCGCACGCCCAACGAAATCGCCCTGTCGATCGTACTCGCCGCCTTCACGCTGATCTTCGTCATCGTGACCGCCACGCTCTGGCCCCTGGCCCGCAACGCGGAAATCTACATGGCCGCCTTCAATGGCGTGCCCCAGGTGTTGAGCCTGGGCACCGATGTGCCGACGCTCGTCGCCTTGCTCGTTTGCCTCATCCCGACGACGATCGGCGCTTTGCTGGCGGCAATCGGTATCGCCGGCATGGACCGGGCGCTGCGCGCCAACATCATCGCCAAGTCGGGCAAGGCAGTCGAAGTCGCCGGCGACCTCGATACTCTGCTCTTGGACAAGACCGGCACGATCACGATCGGCAATCGTCGCGCGACCCGCTTTGTGCCGTTGGGCGATTATTCCGCCGCCGAAGTGGGCCGGCTGGCGGCGCTTTCGAGCGCGACCGACGAAACACCGGAGGGGAAGAGTATCGTCGAGCTTCAGCGTAAAAACAATGTCGCGGGAAGCATTCTGGCGAGCGCTCCTGCCGGATCGCGCTTCGTCTCCTTCTCGGCCCAAACGCGCATGAGCGGCGTCGATCTGCCCACGGGTGAAGTCATCCGCAAGGGGGCCAGCGATGCCGTGATCAAGCATGTCAAAAGCCAGGGGGGAGCCCTCCCGGCGAGACTGCAAGAACAGGTCGATGCGATCGCCACCCTGGGGCAGACCCCGCTCTTGGTCAGCGAGGCCAACCGCATCGCCGGCATTGTCGTGCTTGAAGACATCCTCAAGCCAGGCATCCGCGAACGCTTCGAGCGCCTTCGCCGGATGGGACTTCGCACCGTGATGGTGACGGGCGACAACCCCTTGACCGCCAAGAGCATCGCCGAACAGGCCGGGGTCGACGACTACATCGCCGAGGCGACACCTGAGGCCAAATTGGCCTACATCCGCAAGGAACAGGCGGCCGGCAAGCTGGTGGCCATGATGGGCGACGGCACCAACGACGCCCCTGCGCTCGCTCAGGCCGATGTCGGCGTGGCGATGAACAGCGGCACGCAAGCGGCCAAGGAAGCGGGCAACATGGTCGACCTCGACAGCGACCCGACCAAGTTGATCGAGGTGGTCGAAGTCGGCAAACAACTGTTGATGACGCGCGGCGCCTTGACGACCTTCAGCATTGCCAACGACGTCGCCAAGTACTTTGCGATCGTGCCGGCCCTGTTTGCCGGCACCCTGCCCTGGTTGAAATCGATCGATTTCCTCCATTTGACCTCGTCGACGTCGGCGATTCTTTCGGCGGTGATCTTCAACGCTCTGATCATCCCGTTTTTGATCCCGATCGCGCTCAAGGGGGTGACCTACCGCCCCGTGGGAGCCGATGCACTGCTGCGCCGCAATGTACTGATCTGGGGCCTTGGCGGCGTGATCGTGCCGTTCATCGCCATCAAGGGGATCGATATGGTCCTGGCCCTACTGGGTTTGGCTTAACCCCAACTTTTTCAACCGCTCAAATTGAAAGATCCAAGGAGTAGAAAATCATGTTTTCCCACCTACGCGCCAATTTGATTCTCGCCGGCGTCACGCTCGGCATCTGCTCGGTCGCCTATCCGGTCACTCTTTTGCTTGTGGGCAATGTCCTTTTCCGTGAAAGTGCCCAGGGGAGCCTAATCGCCGACGTCAACAAGAAAGTCGTCGGTTCCTCGCTGATCGCCCAAGAATTCAAAGGAGAGGAATGGTTTCAGTCCAGGCCTTCGGCGGCCGGATTCAATGGCGGCGCTTCGAGCGGTTCCAACCTGGGGGCGAACAACCCCAAGCTGCGCGACCGGGTCGCCCAGCAAATCGGAGGCTCGGTCTCCTACCGGGCCGGCTCGGCGTCGGCGGGACTGGATAAGGTCAACCCCAAGACACCGCAGGCCGACATCGAAGCCTGGTTTGCCGCGAAGCCCGACCGCGCGGCGCTCTGGGCCGCCGAATCGTCGGTGGCGGCTCCCAACTGGGCCAAGACCGACCTGACCGATGACAAATATGGCCTGCAAGGTCAGGCGATCGCCCAGTGGGCGCAAGCGCATCCCGAGGCGATCGTGGCCTGGAAAAAGGAAAATCCAGATAACTCGGGCGAGCCCAAGCCGGAAGACCTGGTCAAACCCTACTTCGCCGATTTCGTCAAAACGAACCCTGGCAAATTCCCGATCGTGGTCGAAGGGAAAAAGCCCGATGGAACCGTGGAAAAGAAGATCGAACCGGGGGTGGCCGATGGCGCGGTTCATGCCAACTTCTTCGATCTTTGGGCCAGCGATCCGGCCAACGCGGCCAAGGTCACCGACCTGGAGCTCATTCCCGCCGACGCCGTGACCACTTCCGGATCGGGTTTGGATCCGCACATCACCGTGGCCAATGCGCTGGCCCAACTGGACCGGGTGGCGGCCAAGCGGTCGGGCTCGGTCGATGCGGCCAGGCGCAAGGCGGACATTGCCGCGCTGATCCGGGAGAAATCCTTTGCTCCGTGGTGGGGCCTGGCCGGAGAGCCGATGGTGAATGTCCTGCAACTCAACCTGGCACTGGAGGCCAAGTTCCCACACTCCTGAGGCAAAGAGCTCCGGCCTTCGGAATATCGTTTCACAGACTGATCCATTGGATGTGTCATGAACATTTATGAACAGTTCCGTGATCATCGGCCTGCCACTGCGAAAGCGTTCGCGAAAAAGGAGTTTTCGTTTGAGGAGGAGATGCTCGAGCGGGTGCGCGAACCCGGTATCCCCGCTCGGGCTTCTTTTTCCGACTGGCTGAACCCGCCCTATTCGATCCGGGTGTTTCTGGTGGCCTCGGTCTGGGCGATACCCGGATATCTGCTCACCATGATCTTGGGGGCTTTTTTCCACATAAATGACCCCGCCATCGCGGGAACGGTCGGGGCTCTTTTGGGGGCTCTCATCGGCGGTTGCCTTGAAAAAGAATAGCTTGGCATGTTTCCTCTTCCGTTTCCGGACCTCTTTTACTCCGTATGCAACTTTTTTCTAAACAATATTGAGCGTATAAAATTCTTTCTTTTACGATGAACCTTAAATCTTGATGGCGATTTGAAGGGCATTCTCCCCCCATCGGCCTTTGGCCAACTGGGAGAGACGGCTGTTGACCGTGGGGGGAGAACTCAAAGGTCGTTGGCACCTCCGCCATGCGTTTCGGCAACCCTATTGCACAAATCCAGCTCGAATCGCAACTCCTTGATCAAATTACCCGCCATGATGGAAGGCCCACTTCGTGAACTCCGGCTGTTGGCGATTCGCCCAGCAAGTACGGCAAATCGATTGAAGAATTGCAAATTGCACGAACCGGAGTGCGCTTTGCACGATGAAAGGCCGAAGTCCGGTAGGCCCGCCACCGCCTTTCTGCACGCCAAGATTTTTATGAATAAAGCCACTAACTACTTGCATCAATATCAACAGGATCAAATTCAACTGGCACAACGATTGCCCGTTAAATCGTCGGACCTTTTCGCTGCCAGTAGAGGGAAACTTGGTCCAGACCTTTTCCCAGTCCGGAAGAAAGAGTAATTTGGAGCCAGGCACAACGCCTGGCTCACTGGGCGAATCTCAAAGCAAAAAATCACCTAAAATGATTACCTCAATTAACGATCTGATTCACAAAGATGTTTTTCAACGCCTTTGTGTCACCTGCGGAGTCTGGTGACCGCACTTCGCTCCACGGCCTCGCGCTGTCTGGCGCGATAGCGCCCTCTTTCTTCGCAACCTACTGAAAACGCGGCCACCGCGCCGCAACGGTCCATCGTACCGGTCCAAGGTGCGCCTCACTCCTGCGTGAGCACCTACCTTGCTCGCCGGCCGCGGATCAGTGTTTTGTCCAAACTCAAGTGACGAAAGGATTACGCAATGGTGAAGAAATGGTACCTCCTGGCATTCGGCGCCTCCGCGCTCGTTTGCAGTTCCTGTGGGGATTCGTCCGGATTGTATCCGGTGACCGGCAAGGTGCTTTTCCACGGAAAGCCCGCCGTCGGCGCGACGGTGACCTTTGTTCGCAAAGGCGCCGCCAATGCGGCCCAAGAACTGCTTCCGCAGGGTGTCGTCGGTGAAGATGGCACTTTCAGCGTAAGCAGTTCCAGCGGCCAGGGAGCTTTGCCAGGTGAATTCATTGTTCTAGTCGAATGGAAAGATGGCGCGGGAAAGGTCCGCGGGCGGGCGCCCGCGCTCAACGCTCCCGATCGCTTTAAGAAGAAGTACCTCAACCCAAACAACCCGCTGCTCTTGGCAACGGTTGAACCGAAGTTCAATACTCTCCCGCCGTTTGAATTGAACTAACGCCCCCTGGCCTGAAAGCCTGTGTTTTTTGTTTCCCTTAATTGGAGTTGGAAGTATGAATCGTTTGTATCGAAGTCGGCGCGCATTTACACTGATCGAGCTTTTGGTCGTGATCGCGATTATCGCGGTACTCATTGGCTTGCTCGTGCCGGCAGTCCAGAAAGTCCGCGAAGCCGCGGCAAGGATGTCCTGCCAAAACAACATGAAGCAGCTCGGTCTGGCCATCCACAGCTACGAGTCGAGCAATGGCAAACTGCCTGCCGCCTATACCAAGCTCAAGGTCGAGGACACCGATCCCAATGCCCAATTCGCGGGACGCTTCGTCGGGTTGTCCTTGCATTCCAATTTGCTTCCATTCATGGAACAAGAGACCATTTATAAACTATTGAACCCGAATGTATCCGAGTTCAATACTGCCAATATCCCTCCCAAGGGTCCTCACGCCGGTTCAAACACGGCTTATGCGAACGTGGTCAAATCGTTCTTATGTCCTTCCAATCCCACGCCATCTACCATCGACTACTACAACGCCAACTGGGGCCCCTATGGCAACGGCGGCGGAGCGGTCTGCTTTCCCGGCGGCAGCACGGGAGTGTCCAACATCGCCCCACCTGGTCAAATGTGGGCAAGATCGGACTACTTTCCGATCGTCGGCATTCAAAACGCCCTGATCGACAATCTGGGATTGCGAACCAAGTATCCCGGCGACATGCAAATGTCCGGAACGCTCAACGATCCGCAGTATCCCAACGGCGGCCCGTTTGCCATCGCCGCCGTGCTCGACGGTACATCGAACACGATCTTCATGTCCGAGTCCGGAGGAAAACCGGTCGGTTATAACCGCCGCCGGCAGATCTACAACTCCGAAGTGAACGGCAAGCCAGCCGACGGAAGCATCGAACCGGTCTCGAGTGGGGGTGGTGCATGGGGAGACATGTTCTGCTATGCGGCTCTCGCCGGGGGCAAGTGCGACGATAGTGGCCAACGATTGGGGCCCTGCATGATCAATACCACGAGCAATAACGAAATTTACGCATGGCACACGAATGGGGTGAACGCTCTATTCGGCGACGGATCGGTGCGATTCCTCAAGGAGAGTAGCGCGCCCGGGATCGTCATCGCGATGGTCACACGAGCCTCGGGTGATATCGTGCCGAACGATTGACCCGGCGGCGGCGGTTGACATGGACGGGTCGAAGCCTCCGGTCGGTTCGACCCGCCTTTTCTGTAAAAATTGCGAACACATTTATGAGCAAATCTTTTAGACCTGTTTTCTCCGTGCTGAGTACCGCTTTTTTGATCGCGGTTGCCTTCCTAGTTTCCAAACGGCCAATCAGCGAAACACCCGTTCCCTCCGAACCATCCGCAGACGAAATCGAAATTGAGTCAGATACCACAACTTCTCAAAACAACGAGCGCATCGATTTTGGTATCAATGTTGTTCACTATATCGAGCAACATTGCATTTCTTGCCATTCTGAATCACGGCCGGCGGGCGGAATCGACCTCCATGCGAGCGGCACACTCAGCACGGCCCACTGGCAACGAGTTTCCGATGCCGTGCGTAGCGGTCGGATGCCGCCCGCAAGCCAGCGGCGGCCGGACGCGAAAGAATCAAGAGCGTTGCTTGACTGGATTGACCAGGCCGGGGGAATCGACCCAGGCCGCGTGACCTTCCGGCGGCTCAACCGGGCAGAATACAACCATACCATTCGCGATCTCGTGGGCATCGACTTGCGCCCGGCGGATGATTTCCCTTTGGACGACTCCGGCGACGGCTTCGACACGAATGGCGATGTACTCTCGTCATCGCCCTTGCTTATTGAAAAGTACCTTGCTTCGGCGCAGACGGTTATCGAGGCGGCAAGGAACGATTCAGAAATTTGGCGACGGATCACCACGCCGCCAGTTGAAGACTTCATCCCGTTCGTTCTGCGCGGCAATCCTCCTCTTAAAGCCGACATAGTCAAGGACCAGAGTGTTCAGAACCGATCGCAGGAGCAGCTCAGCGACCATGAACGGGAGATTGAACGGGCGTTTTACGCCCTGCAAGCATTTGCCGATCGGGCCTTTCGCCGGCCGGTGACCCATGTCGAAATCGGGAGGCTGATGAGGTTCGTCGAGAATGCGGTCGATCAAGGAGAAGGAGTGGATCGCGGCATGATGCTGGCGATGAAGTGCATTCTTCTTTCGCCCCATTTCCTCTTCCGTGTCGAACTCGACCCCGTGGGAAAAACGAAGGCCGCCTACCGATTGAATGACTTCGAACTGGCCAGCCGGCTTTCGTATTTCCTCTGGAGCAGCATGCCGGACGAAACACTTATTCGACTTGCCGCCCATGGCCAGCTACGAAATCCGCAGACACTCGCCTCCCAGGTACGCCGAATGCTTCGCGACTCCAAGGCAGGTGCACTCGCGGAAAACTTCGCGGGACAGTGGCTGCAAATTCGCTTGCTTGCGCAGTCAACGCCCGATCCGGATCGATTCCCCGAATTCAATGGGGCATTGCGGCACGCCATGCGACGCGAAACCGAGCTGTTCTTTCAGGCAATCGCGCAAGACGACCGAAGCGTCCTCGAATTGCTCAACGGTGAGTACACCTTCGTCAACGAGCGGTTGGCGCGCCACTACGGGATCTCCGGCATCACGGGAGAGGACTTCCGGCGGATCAGCCTCGCCGGCACGGGCCGGGCCGGAGTGCTCACGCAAGCTTCGGTATTGACGATTACTTCCAGCCCCACGCGCACTTCACCGGTCAAAAGAGGCAAATGGGTCCTGGAAAATCTGCTCGGTGTCTCGACACCGGCCCCGCCGCCGGGCGCCGATGGGCTTGTCGAGCCAATAAGCGGGGTCAAGCAATCGATCCGTGAGCGACTCGTGCACCACCGGCAAAGGGCCGAGTGCGCAAGCTGCCACGACAAGATGGATCCGATCGGTTTTGGATTGGAGAACTTCGACGCGATCGGGGTTTGGCGCGATCTCGACGATGGCCTGCCGGTCGATGCGTTCGGCACGCTGCCCGATGGCCGTTCGTTTCGTGGCCCCGCTCAATTGCGCGCCCTCCTTCGCGAGAAGTCCGATGAGTTCGTTCAATGCCTTTCCCTGAAACTATTCACCTATGCCCTGGGCCGAAGCATGCGTCCGGCTGATCGGCCACAGGTGGATAAAGTCGCCCGCCATGCCGCCCGCAATGGCTATCGATTCTCGAGTCTAATCACTGCCCTGGTGAGAAGCGATCCATTTCAAAGCCGTTCCCTTTCGCCAATGCGAGAAACACGATGATTCAGCTGCTCCCCAATCGCCGGACGGTCCTGCGCGCCGGCGGCGCCGTGGTCGCACTTCCGATTCTGCAATCGTTCTGCCGAGCTCGAGATCAAAGCAAAGCGATCGCCAGCCCACGGCGGTTGGCATTCGTTTACGCTCCAAATGGCAAGCATATGGCCGACTGGACGCCGGCCACGGAAGGTTCGAACTATATCTTGCCGCCGACTCTTCGCGAGTTGGAGAAGATCCGCGACTCGGTGCGTGTGCTCTCGGGGCTTTCGCAGCGCAACGCCAACGCTCTAGACGAAGGCGCCGGCGATCACGCTCGCGCCATGGCCAATTTTCTCACCGGCGTGCGACCCAAAAAAACATCAGGAACCGACATCAGGAACGGCATTTCGGTTGACCAAGTGGCCGCCTCCGCCCTCGGCAGATCGACTCGATTTCCATCCCTGGAAGTCGGCTGCGAGGCAGGTAAAACAGCGGGAATCTGCGACAATGGCTACAGTTGCATCTACCAGACCAACCTGTCCTGGAGAAATGAGTCGACTCCCATGCCCAAGGAGATCAACCCCAGGTCAGTCTTCGAACGGCTCTTTGGTAGCGGCGGCAAAAAGGATGGCGACGCAGCCGAGGAAAGAAGGGAACGAGATCGCCGCAGCATTCTCGACTTCGTCGCGGCGGATGCACGGGACCTGAGCGGAAAACTGGCGGGAAACGATCGCCGCAAACTCGACGAATTTCTTACTTCGGTTCGCGAAGTGGAGCGACGAATCCAACGGACCGAGCCATCGATTCCAGTAGGAAGTTCGAATCTACAGCCGCCAACCGGCATCCCCGAAAACTACCAAGATCACGCCCGCCTTCTGGCAGATCTGATCGCCTTGGCCTTTCAGACCGATCAGACCCGGGTGGCGACATTCGTTTTAGGCAACGACGGCAGCAACCGAAGCTACCGCGAGGTCGGCGTGTCCGAAGGCCACCACGACCTTTCCCATCATGCGGGCGATGCGGTAAAGCACGACAAGCTCAAGGCCATTAACCGGCTCCACCTGGCTCAGTTCACCCACCTAGTCACGCGACTGCGATCGATCCCGGAAGGTGAAGGAACGCTCCTCGATCGGTGTTCGGTCGTTTACGGCAGCGGCATTCGTGACGGAGATCGGCACGATCACGACGACCTGCCGATCTTGCTGGCCGGTGGCAGGAAGGAGGGACGCCATATTCGATACACCCAGGGCACGCCGCTTTGCAACCTGTACCTCTCGCTCCTAGCCGAGATCGGCATGGGAGTGCAGCGTTTTGGCGATAGCACCGGCCCGCTTTCAGGCCTCGACGGCTAGGCCACACGATCCTGCAAACTGAAGACGCGCCCGGCGCGTCAGGCTCATCGGCTGCTAGGCCCTCTTCAAATGATTCATTGCCAATTTAAATAAAAAGATAAAAAAGATAAAAACAATTACTTTTCAACGACAACAGAAATATCGCCATTTCTACAAGTCACATTGACTCCCACGTCGTCACCATGTCGAACCAGGCGCAGGTCGAGAGCGGCGCCGGCGACCTGAAGGTTTGAGATTTTCAATTCCGAGAGGAAGCCGGGAAGCCGCGGACGATGGAACCACACCTGCCGATCCACCGCGCTGATTCCAAGGCCCAGGCATGCCTGCAGAAGCATGAATGACGAACCGGCTGCCCAAGCCTGGGGAGCGCATGCAACCGGGTAAGGGACGGGCCCTTCTCCGGCTTCGCGCGCGAACCCACAGAACAATTCCGGCATGCGATTCAGATCGAAGTAGGTCCCCGCCTCGAATAGGCCGGTCAAAATGGTTCCTACCGCGGCCCCCATGCCATAACGGCTCAGCCCAAGGGCAATCAGCGCATTATCGTGCGGCCAAACGGTCCCATTGTGGTATGCCATCGGATTGTAGTGGGCCTCGGTCACGGCCGTTGTCCTGATTCCCCAACCGGAATAGAGCGCGGGCGACAATAGTTGGCGAGCAACCCTGGCCGCCCGGCCTGGAGCGGCGATCCCCGAGAATAGGCACTGCCCTGCATTCGATGTCCGCACCTTGCAAGGCCGTTTGGCTCCATCAAGCGCCAGCGCATAGGTCTCCAGGTCATCGAGCCAAAAGGCGTCTTCGAACCTGGCCTGAAGCTCATCAGCCTGACGATTGAGTAGTGACGCCCGGCCAGCGTCGCCGAGGGCAAGCGCGAGCACGGCCCCGGCTCGTCGTGCGGCATAGACATAGCCCTGGACCTCGCAAAGCGCGATCGGCCCCACCGCCGACGTTCCATCCGCATGGATCACCGCATCATCGGAATCTTTCCAACCCTGGTGGATCAAGCCGTCTCCGCAATGGCGCATATATTCGATGAAGCCGTCGCCATCCACATCGCCGCATTGATCGATCCAGTTCAAGGCCGCATCGACATTGGGCCAAATCGCACGAGCAAAATCCAGATCGGCTGTCCGTTCGTAATAGGCCCCCGCCAGGAACACAAAGAGAGGCGTGGCATCGACGCTTCCGTAGTAGCGGCCGAATGGCATTTCCTTCATGATCGCCATTTCGCCGGCCCGGGTTTCGTGAAGGATCTTTCCCGGTTCCGCGTCCTGCTCAGGAATGAACTCCGTCGCTTGAGTCTCGGCCAAGTAGGCCAGCACGCCTTGGGCCAGTTCGGGCCGCATCCACAAACACTCGAAAGCAGTGATGATTCCATCCCGGCCAAAGGGGGTGTTGAACCAGGGTACACCGGCATAAGGGTAGGAACCGCTCGGTAGTTCAGTGGCCAGCATATGCAGATCCGACTCGGCCCGGCGCAGCCACCCATCGAACTTGCCGTCGGAAGCCTGCACCCGGCACGAGCCGGTTTTCCATCGCTCATGACTCGTTTCCGACGCGGCCCTCGCAGCCTCAAACGAGGGAGGAAAAGAAACAACATGGCCCACCATGCAGGCGACTGCCAATTCGACCGTGTCTTCCTCATGGTGGCCCAGCAGGAAATCGAATCGCGCGGATCCCTCGGCCAGTCGAGACGGAACCTTGCTAAAACGGAAAAGCGTTTTGCGTGTGACGCCATCGAGGCCCAAATAGGCCAGAAATAGACGGTCTTCCATGACCGCCGGCGGCAGATCCTGGCCCCGGCGCTTCCTTTTCATTCCGCGAACTTCATAGATGTCAGCGAAATCCGCCCCGAATCGCAGGCGCACGTTGACCGGCACGGCTCCTTTTCCGTGGTTTCTAACCTTGAGTTGCCAGTGACAGGTCCCTTCCCAAAGAAAGGTCCTCACGGCCAGGTGCAAGGTGCCAAGAGGGACCGCGACACGCCCATCGTGCAACTCGTCGGGATTTGTCAATGAAACCGATAGCTGATCGTTTTCATCCCGCACGGTCGATCCCAGAAAGAAGGGCGGATGGTCATTGCATTCGAGAACGAGTTGCGAAAGAAATCTTGTTCCCCCATGGAAGAGGCCTTCCTCCCCCAGACCGCCAGGCTTGATATTTCCCAGGTGATCGAATACGGCAAAGGTATCACCGTGTTTGAGCACCCGCGTTCGGTCGTCCGTAATGCTGGACGCGGCGAGCACATGATGAGGGTCGCCCATGGTTAGGCCATTCCATTGCTCGATCGATAGAGCCACCTTAGATCTCCGCTACACGGCCGGCGCCGATGGAACCCAAAAGCCCACCCGGACGATGGCGAGCCGGCAACTTCCCTTCGAATTGCATAGGAAAGACCTGCGAACTCTGCTTTTTCCCTGCAATCAAGGCCCGGTAAACGGCCAAATAGTTGCGCATCATCATCGTTGCGTCAAATCGACTCTCGAAATTCCTTCGGCATTCGTGGCGGCTCAACGAGCCGACGCATGAAACGGCTTCGACTGCCTGCGGCACATCGTCAACAACAAATCCAGTAAGGCCATCGGCAATCACTTCGGGGACCGAGCCTCGCCGAAATGCCACCACGGGAGTGCCGCAGGCCATCGATTCGATCATCACCAGGCCGAAAGGCTCGGCCCAGGTGATCGGGAAAATCAGGGCCAGAGCATCCCCCAAGAAGGCATCCTTGGTCGCACCGCCCACTTCACCGACGAACTGAACCCACGGGCTCGCGCGAAACAAGGGGTCGATCACCGATTCGAAATAGGCGATTTCTTCAGGGTAAATCTTGCCGGCCACGCGAAGCGGGAGCCCCGCTCTTCGAGCGATTTCGACGGCTTGCTCGATTCCCTTTTCAGGCGAGAGGCGGCCGAGGAAGGCCAAGTAGTCCCCCTTGGCCTCGCGAAAGGTATGCAATTCCTTCGGTAAGCCGTGATAAACCGTTCCGATCCAGTTCGCGTTGGGAATTGGCCGGCGCTGTTCATTCGAAATGGAGATCAGCCCGACTTCCGGAAAAGACTGAAAGAATTCCCCATGGTCCGGCTTGTGAATTCTGCCATGAAGCGTCGTCACCGAGGGGCATGGCAGGTCGCGCACCACGGGAAAGTGCACATAGTCGAGGTGGAAATGAATCAAGTCAAACCGATGCGCCTGGGCTCGAACCAACTCGACCAATCGAACATGGTGCGGAGCGTTCTCCCGGCATTCCGGATCCCGCCAAAGGGCCTTGGCGCAACCAGGTAGAAGGCGCGCCGAAGTCTCTGAATCACCGCTGGCGAACAAGGTGACTTCGTGCCCTTGCCGCACCAGTTCTTCGGTCAAGTAGGAGACCACTCTTTCCGTGCCCCCGTAAAGCTTGGGGGGAACGCTTTCGCAAAGAGGCGCCACCTGGGCAATGCGCATGTTTTGAGAGCCCAATGGTTGAAAGGAAGTTTGTAATGCGACTCTACGGATCAGTCCTTGCGCCGATTATTGACCTTGATCTCGGGCAAACCCCGCCGTTTTTTCTCGAAGTAGCAGACTTCGACCAAGGTCGGCCAGAGTTCGATCGACCCCTTGATGACCGTGACGACATCATCCACGATCCTCAATAAGTTCTGCTGGAAGAAATCCGGTTCGAAGGAGTAGAATGCTTTCTGCAAGTTTGCCGCGAACAACCGCAGGGCATTGGCCCGTTCGGGTTTGGATGCGCGATCGGCGGCATCAAGGGTGCGTTGGTACATCGTCTCGACTTTGTCCAGGATGATTTTGGCATCCTCCGCCGTCACTTCGCCCGCGTAGTCGAAGGCGATTCCTAGTTCATCCAAGCGGCTCACCGAGTCCTTGATTTTTCGCTTGAGGAGATTGCAAACTTCTTCGTTGAAGATCTCCGAAGCGACCGGATTGCGCATGTAGTTCGATTTGGTATGGTTCTGCGCCGCGCTCACGTGGGCAGCAGCCACGCCCGGCTGTTGGACCCACAACCGGTAGATGTAATCCTCAAATCGCAACCGCGTGGGAAAAAAAGGCGGCAATCCAAAGGTGTTGTCGTAACCCGCCACTCCGCAATCCATGCGCCAATTTTTCTTGGTCACCACGGGGCGAAAATTGACCAGCACATAAAGCTCATTGAGCTCATCCGGATCGACCTGTTCTTCATTGGCCAGGAAGAGTTCCGCGAAATCGAGGGCATCGATGTCGTTGGTGCCGGACCGGAAGGTTTGCGCAATCTTGATGACCGCGTTGGAGTCGATGGCGCCACGCTGCAAGATCAGCGAGTTTTCGCGGGCCAACCCCTTGCTCGCATTGGTTTCCAGGTCCATGGCCGAGTCGATCAGTAGATCGCCTTTTCCATAGTGATCCGGAGCTTCTTCGACCGTCTTGCCCAGAACATCGAGAAACGATCCGACAATATCGAATGCTTTTTGCGAATATCCATTCTCGCCGGAACGATGTAACCGCCCCCTGCTCACTTCCCCTTTCGCGAGGGATTCCTGGCTATGCTCCATCAGCGCGTAGGGCCGCATGTCGTCGTCCGAGGAGATCATGAGCCCGCCAAGCGTATACATTAAGGTGAAATTGCGGTTTCCCCCATAGCTTGGCCGGAATAGATTTTTGATGAGCCCATCCAGCCGCTTATCCCTGAGGCGACTACCCAAGTAAGCGATGAACCGCTCCTTCTCTCTTGGGCCAACATAGTAAAGTTCTCCATGTGTGGTCGTCTGCTCTAACAATGGATAGTATTTTTCCTGCGCCGTTGTACTGCTATCATCAAAAATTATGATTTTAGGAGCATGCCCATTTCTCCAAAAATGTTCGTCGTACAGTTCGACCGTTTCCCCTACGTCTCGGAGTCGATAGGTTGGAATTACAAAACAAATATCTTGCCCATTCATATCTATCTCTTTTTAGTCTGAATCAAAATACCAAAACTCTTCAGCAATACAGAAATATCCACTCCCGGTCCGGAAGTCATTCATTCGTTAATAAATTATTTAGACGCTTTTCATTCGAAGGTCATATTATTGTCGCCTTTGAAATTCTTTATCAAGAATTTGAATTTGCCGTCTTTTTTCTGAGTGAATTTCCCTGAACATTTCGGAACGGTCGCATCGAGTTGCCCATGTTTCCCTCTTGATCGTTCAGCGGGCTCGCGGACCGACCGCATGATCTTTGAAACGCCGGTTTCGCATGGTGAATGCTTTGGCCGAGCGTCCTTCGACATTTCAATGCAAGGGCCATGCCAGGGATGGTTTTGAACGCAAACCCATTCATACTCACAGGGTTGGAGAAAAGGCCGTGGCGATCGAGGTCATTCGTGTCGGGTAAATTGCATGAATCGTCGTGCATTTTGCCTGGTGTGGCGGAAAAGCCTGCTCTGGTACGAACAGCCCGAACCCCGGGAGGCCTGTGACTTGCCAGAATTTCTACCGTTTTTCACTCCAAGAACTTACCTGCCATAAAATCGAAAGGAGCGAATTCAAACCCCGCGTCCGACCGACGGCCGTTGATCGATTTACAAAGGGAAATGCTCAATCAAACTCCAATCTCATGCCTGAAATCCTCCTAAGCACCCGCAATGCCCGCTACTCGCATTCCGCGTTCGGTTTGCGCTACCTCTACGCCAACCTGGGAGAGCTTCAGGAAAAGGCGGCGATCGCCGAATTCGATATTTCGCAAAGCTCCGTCGAAGTCGCCGAAGCGATCCTGGCGCACGAGCCTCGCATCCTGGGACTGGGCGTCTACATCTGGAACGCCCCGCACATGGCCGAACTGGTCGGCCTGCTCAAGCGGATCGCCCCGCGGATGATCATCGTGCTCGGTGGGCCCGAAGTCAGCCACGAAAGCGAAATCCAGCCGGTCGTGCAGATGGCCGATTACACGATTTGCGGCGAAGGCGATCTCGAATTTCCCAAGCTGTGCCGCGACCTCTTGAAGGGCAAGCGCCCCCTCATGAAGGTGATCCAGGCACAGCCGCCGGATTTTGCGCAGTTGCAACTGCCCTACGGGCAATACAGCGACGAAGACATCGCCCATCGCGTCATCTATGTCGAAGCCTCGCGCGGTTGCCCTTTCTCCTGTGAGTTTTGTCTCTCCTCTCTTGAAGTGCCGGTGCGCAATGCACCCCTGGAAGCTTTCCTAGGCGAGATGGAGAAACTTCTTGAGCGGGGGGTACGCCAGTTCAAATTTGTCGACCGCACCTTCAACCTCAACATTCAGATCGGCAAGGCGATCCTCGAGTTTTTCTTGAAGCGGATGCGCCCCGATCTGTTCATTCACTTCGAGATGATTCCCGATCGCCTGCCCGATCCCTTGCGCGCGCTCATCCGCCAGTTTCCTGAAGGGTCGCTGCAGTTCGAGGTGGGGATTCAGTCGTTCAACCCCGAAGTGCAAGGCCTGATCAGCCGGCGCCAGAACAACGAGAAAACACGCGAGAATATCAACTGGCTTACGAGCGAGACCAAGGTTCACATCCATGCCGATCTGATCGTGGGATTGCCCGGCGAGACGGTCGAGAGCTTCGCCAACGGGTTCGATCAGCTTTACGCCTTGAAGCCTCAGGAAATTCAGGTGGGCATTTTGAAACGCCTGCGCGGCACACCGATCATCCGCCACGACGCCGAGTGGGAGATGACCTACAGTGCCCAGGCGCCTTACGAAATCCTGAGCAACAAGCTGATCGGTTTTGCCGAGATGTGCCGGATGCGGCGCTTCGCGCGCTATTGGGACATGATCGCCAATTCGGGCCGACTCGTGCATAGCCTGCCCATACTCCTGGGTTCAGGATCGGCGTTTTTTGAATTCCGCGCCTTGAGTGACTGGTTGTGGACGACGACGCGCCAGACCCACGCGATCGCCTTGACTCGCCTTTTTGAACTGGTGTTTACCTATGCCAGTAAGCGCGTCCCCGACCGGCTGGAGGCCTTTGCCTGGGAGCTTTGGCGCGATTACGCGCGCGATGGGCGCACCGACAAACCCACCTACCTGGCCTCGTTCGATTTCCCCAGTCACATGAACGAGGGCGCCGCCGCCCTCAAGGGACCAGATCGTCAGGCCCGCCATCGCAAAGTCACCACCTGAACCTTCTCTCTCTTTTGCTTTGGTCGGCAAAGTCGTCACTTCCTCCTCGCTCGCGTTACGAATGAGCTCCCGCCGATTCTCCCAATTGCCATGGACACGACTTTTACTTTGCATTACAAAGTGAGTAGATGGGGCTTCGGGCGTTCCTGATGGTTGCCCAGGAGCAACTTGATCGCCGGTTGGCTTTTGCGACCGGCCCAAGTTCGATGCGCCGATCCCCATTCCGATTCAAGCAGCGATTCGCCCACGCTGCGTTTTTTCTTTTGTTTCCTTTGCTTCGCAACGCTTTTTTCAAAGGCGCCTTTGCGATGAGAGAAAGGGGGAGGATCTTGATCGCCGGATCGCTCTCCCTCGGCCAGCACGGCCCACTTCATGTCCGTGAAGAGCGTCTGATAAGCGGGCCGGCTTCCTGCCGATTGCTGTATGTCAGCGACATTCACCTGCGCCCTCAGCGGTCCGATTTTCTTTGCCGTCAGGTGATCGACGCAATCCGCGGTAGGGAGATCGATGCTCTGCTTTTGGGCGGCGACCTGGTCGATACGGCCAGCGAACTGGGAGCGTTGAGTGGCCTTGTTCGCGAGCTTCGCAAGGTCGCGCCGGTATTTGCGATCGGCGGCAATCACGACGAGTATGTCGGCATCGATCGCGTGGAAGCCGCCGTCGTCGCGGGGGACGGCCAGTGGATTCATGCAACCTGCGCGCATCTTTTTCGCGGTCGCCGTGAAATCGTCCTTGCGGGGCCCGAGGCGAACCTCCTGCCTGAAGGCCATGTGCGTGTGCTGTGCGCCCATAACCCGCGCATCTGGAAAACGGCGCGAAAGCGTGGCTTTGATCTCGTTCTGGCGGGGCACCTACACGGCTGCCAGTTCGTAGCCTTCGAATACCGTGATCGCCTGTATCCCGGAGCGCTCTTTTACCCCTACTGCTACTTGAACCATCAAGAAGGGTCGGCGCGTCTCATCGTAAGTCGCGGGGTGAGCGATCTTTTCCCCATTCGCTGGGGTTGTCCGCGCGAGGTCGTTTTGTGCCATGTCTAAATCGGCAACGAGAGTGAGGACGGCCATGCTCAACCTGTCCCGGCAAGTGCGGATTCTTCGAGACCGAATCGCATCCTGCCTGATTGCCCTGCTCGCCCTGCTTCGCGGCTTGCCCCGTCTTGCCTGCGGCCGGCCGAGGACTCCGTTACGCGTGCTTTGCATCGTCACGTTCGACATGCTGCATCGTCAGCGCACCGGGAACTGGATGCCGGCCTCGATCTACGAACAGCTCGCGGCCTTGCTCGATTTCGGCGCGTGCGCCAATGCGTTTTTCGACCAGAAGAAGAATTCCCGTTCGGATTGGCACACCACGCTGGAATGCGTGGAAGAGGCGGGGTTAGGCACGCACGCCGCGCGCTATCTGCGCAGGCTGACCGAGCTGGAAGGCACGCGGCCTCAACCCTGGGGAAGCATCTCCCATTTTCAGAGAGTGCGCTTCTACCGGGAAGAAGTGATTCGGCTATCGATCGCCATGGTGGCCACGACGGCTCTTGGCAATCGCCGCATCACCGAAGCGGTTGAAGCGACCCATCAACAGGGCACGCTCAATTTGCTGTTTCGCATCGTGATGCAGTGCCAGATCATAGACGATCTGCTGGACTACCGGCAGGACCGATCATGGGGATTGCCCAGCTTTCTGACGGCCTGCCACTCTTTTCCGCATGCGCTTGAGTTAACGCGTCAAGCCAGTCTCGAATATGCCGACGATCGACTGATCGCCCCCAGGCCCCCATGGTTTCCGCTACGAATTGCGCTCGCTTGCACGTCCTTGCTCACCCGGCTTCTTTTGCGCGTCTGTCGCGCGGTGACCCGCGAAGAATGGAAAGCCGCGAAACAGCCCGCTTGATTCGCTCGAGGCTCACAGGTGATTTGCGGCACGGAGCCTGCTCCTGCTGGACAACGGAGAGGTGGATCCGGTAGGAAGCAAGAAGGAGGGCCGAATCGGAGCTGTCCCCAAAGGGCGAAAATGCAAGCGCACGCTCAAGAAGCGGACCTCCCATCCCAATAGCAACGCGGGCCTCTTCCCGATCGCGAAGAGGTTCGAACGTGGTCGGCCATCACCCGTCAATATTCCCTCAGAGGCATTTCCCGATCGGGAAAGTTCCCTCTCGACGCCCTCGCTGTTCTTGCCATTCTTTGAGTCTAAAAACGGCATTATTTACAAGACAGCCAAATATCACACTTTTCCAATTAAGTAATATATACAGCCATTTCGCTTCACATCGATATAAATTAGAGAGTAATTTAGCCGGCCCAATCATTTCCCCATTTCATTCTTAGGCAAAGGTTTAAGATTATATCGAATTTCAAGGTTTCGAATGGTCGACCACTCTTTATTCTCCACAAGAAGATTCCTTAATTTATAAGCTTCATCTTGAACCTTGGCATTGGTTTTATCATAAACATCAGTAAGCGCCACAACCGCGAGCTCCTGAAATGCAATTGCTGTAACCAACTTATTTTTACTCCGCCAAACATCAGCCATTCCTGAAAAAATTCGAAACTGTTGCCTTTCAATACCGCGCTTATATCCTTCCGTAAAAGCTCTTGGAATTTTCTCAAACAGCTTTAATGCTTCATCATACTTCTTGTTTTTTGACAAAGATAACAGATAAAAACTCGACGACGATATCCGAGCTATATCACTGACAGGTTGTTTCATTTGAATTTCGAAACACACCCTTGAATGCTTTAGGCATTTTCCCCAATCATTCTTAACTTCAGCGTCCAAACATCGATGCATTAATGGCCTAATGCCTTCTGGATTATCGCTACCAAAGAGATTAGCGTATTGAGAAATGTATTCCTCAATCAGAGGAGAATTGTCTCGGTCTTTACCATTGCATGTCTTAAATCCGATAACTTTGATTTTGTTATATAAACATAATATGATTTTTTTCCAAAAAAGCCAACCAAATCTCCGTGCATTTTATCCACATCGGATTCGCTTAACTTTAACGGCAGGACCGACGCATCTTGATTTATGTCTAGTAATATAGTTGCTTTTTTAAACATTTCTTTTGCCGTGAGTTCATTGGCCGCCCTTAGATTCCTGATGTCAGAGATCAAAAGATCAAGTATTGGACTAACACATATAATCTTGGAGTCGCCTCGAATTTTACCCATAAACTCGATGAGCGAAGCCTCACCTTTATCAAGCGAGTGGAAATCTCGAATCTTTAAAACAGACTCAACAACTTGACCATAATCGTCATAATCCTGTACCATTACAATCATGCCTGGAAAAAATAGGGCTAAAAAACAAACACCAGTAAGCATCACTTAAACACCTCAATCAGATCAGCCGAGAAAAAGGGGACATTCTACTTTTTACTCATTGCCTGTCGCCCTTTTTTGCCCCTCAGTCGCTAATCGCCGCAGTTTTCGTCGTCGCTCAAGCGCGGGCGTCCCCGAGGCCGCATAGACGACTCAATTCCCAATTTGATCGCCGTCGATGCTTGCCAACTTCCCTCACCAAACGGCGTCCCTCGATCAACGCTCGGTCGAATCGCTTGCAATTCCCCTTCCGTTTCCGCGCCATTCACTATCCGGAGAAAAAGGGGACATTCTACTTTTTACTCATTGCCTGTCGCCTTTTTTGCCCCTCAGTCGCTAATCGCCGTGGTTTTGTCGTCGCTCAAGCGCGGGCGCTCCCGGGGCCGCATAGACGACTCAATTCCCAATTGGATCGCCGTCGATGCTTGCCAACTCCCCTCACCAAACGGCGCCCCTCGATCAACGCTCTGTCGAATCGCTTGCAATTCCCCTTCCGTTTCCGCGCCATTCACTATCCGGGTCCATTGCGCCGGTTTCGCAAGCGGCCCATCCGACAACAGTCCCGCCGGGCCGCTTCGTGCCGACGGCTTAAGGCTCGACCATTCCCAATCTTGGCTCCTTTGCACGAGTTTCGCGCGCAACGGATTGCGTTCGATGTAACGCAAGGCGGCCAGAAAGTGGTTATCATCCTGAACGGGAAAGGCTTTAACCCTTCCTTGCCAGACATTCCCACTTCCCTGTAGTGCCGATGGTACCGACGGACAGGCGATGCCATCACTCATTGCATCCACTGACAGGATCGCCATTCCTTCAGTCTAAAAAGGGGGCCCAGCCACAACAAAGTTGAATGTCCCCTTTTTCTCATCCTTTCATACATTACACTCTTTTTTGTCCTCCTTAATTTGGCGCTGCTTTTAAATTAAAACGCTCCTCGACAGCTTGCATTGCTGCCAAATCGCCTTTTTTCTTCAAAATATCTCGCAGCTTAATTGCCTGTTTTCTAACCACCGGATAATCGCGATCTGAAAAACATTGGTATGCTTTTCCAAGAGCTATTTCTTGATATGTTATTGCTAAATCGATTTTTCCTATTTCAAAATAAGAAGACGCAAGAGACGAATAGACCACAGATATTGCGTTTAGGTATTTTTCACTGGTCGATTCAAGCAATTCACCCGGAACGCTTTTATAAAGATTAATAACGTCATTATATTTTCCCTGCAAACACAATGACTCAAACTCATAGGAAACAGGACCCAAATGGGCCGGATCCGCCTTATTGGCACATAGTTTTTCACGCATTTTTTTTGCTATTATTGAATTTTTATACATTAAACCGTAAGCCCCAGAACTCCTTAAGGAAGCACATTTAAGCAAGTAAAACTGACTGAGCATCGGAGAATTACTCCAGTCTGAACCTTCAAATCTTTGCATTTCTGCATCGATATCCTCGGCAAAATTTTTCTCTGGAGCAGAAGCCATTTTGATGGCCAATATATCAGTGGAGACCATTAGGTCCACGTAGGAAAACTCGCCGAAAATAACAAGTAATTTTTTTCGGGCAGATAGAAGCTCATCAATGCGCTTAATTGTAGCTGGATTTTTTCCACTAATATTATTATTCTCCGAAAACACAGCCACATTCTTCTTAATCTCAACTTCATTCAATTGCTCTATTTTTTTTAATTTATTAATATCGCTTTTTAATCTCATTAAGTAATGAAACCGGAATTCATCTCGGCGTATATCCGCTGCCATCAATAACGCGTCAATTTCCTCATCACTATTAATCCATTTTAACATGCTTTTTTCTGAGCTAATATTTTTGACTACATCCAAAAACCGACTGTCATTATCAAAATTCAATGACAAAATAACAATCGGCACCAACACATGCAGCATCTTTAGTGATCCTTAAAAATCAAGGCGGAACTGGGCGCCTGGCAAAAAAAGACCGTTTCCAATTGTTGGGGTAAAACCGATACTGCCTTTTATCGGGTTGCGCCATCCAGGATTGAGGAGGTCTCTAAGGTCGTCAGAAACCAAGCTAATACTTGGCAGTATCTTATAGCTGCCATTTTTCGGATCATATGAACCGCCGATTCCGGGCTGAATAGAAATACCATCCCAAGGCGTTGGGAATATTCCTTTCCAATCGCCGAAGTACTTTCCATGATCGAATCCCCCGGTGAAATTGTTATTCCCATCACCAATATTTCCAATAACGGAGACAGGATTGTCAAGTTGCTTTGGTGACACACCTGTCGTGATCGGTTGACCCGAGCCCACACCAATGTCAACTCTTGGGCCTTTATGAACAAGATCCCAATATTCAGGGGGAAGGAGGCCAGGCAGAACATGTTCAACAGGGGTCTCCGGGATTCCGGGAATTGGCGTATTAATCCCGATTTTTACACTCCAATCGAAACCTCCTCCGTTTGTTGGCACCTCTGGATTCGGTATTCGGTAGCCTCCAATCCACTGGGCGGAGAAAAAGGGGACATTCTAGAATGGCACTAAGCGAGCGGTAAGCGCAAAAGACAAGAAGACTTGAGGCAAACGAAGGCCTCCTGGCATCATGGTGTTGTCACCCGACCCATGGGCAAGGAGGCCCTCGGATGCACCGACGCATTGATACCGCACTGCGGCGAATTCGGCAAGACCTAAGCAACATCTTGGGGCGCCCGACCGTCGAACGGATCTGTCAGCAAATCGGGCACCGTTGGCGAGCCGGGATCCTCTGTCCTTTTGCCACCCTTCACTGGTTCTTGCTCCAGGTCCTCTGTGGCAATACCGCTCTCGAACATATCGCGACGCTCGCCAAGAAGGCGTTCACCGACTCGGCGTACTGCCAGGCGCGAGCGCGACTTCCTCTGGCCGTCTACCAAGCGATCCTTCGCGCGCTGATCAAGGCTTTCATCCCCGAAACGTCCAACGGCCGATGGCATGGGCACCGCACCTTCCTGATCGACGGTTCGTCATTTTCCATGCCCGACACTCCGGAGCTGCAGGCCCACTTCGGCCAACCGGGAGCCCAGGCTGCGGGATGCGGCTTCCCCGTTGCCAAGATTCTGGCCCTGTTTCACGCGGGCACCGGCCCCCTCCTGGAGGTCATGGCCGCGCCCTTGCGCTCACATGAGATGTCGCGCGTCAAGGACATCCATCCCGCCTTGCAGCCGGGAGATGTCTTGGTCGCCGATCGTGGCTTCTGCTCCTTCGCTCATCTCGCGCTGCTTAATCGACGCGGCGTGCACGGGGTGCTTCGGATCCACCAGCGAGAGATCGTCGATTTCGCACCGAATCGAGCGCATGCTCGATCCGGCACCAAAAACAGGAGGAAAGGACTCCCTACCTCGGGCTGGATTCGGCAACTTGGCCCGTTCGACCAAATCGTCGAATCGTTCAAGCCTCAGAGCAAACCCGAGTGGATGAGCGTCGAGGACTACGCTTCGCTGCCAGACGTGCTGAAGGTACCTGAGCTGCGTTACAAGATCTCGCGCTCTAGATTCCGGACGCGCGAGGTAACGCTGGTGACAACGCTTTTGGATGCTGAGGTCTACACGGCGGCGGAGTTGGCGCGTCTCTACGGTGCCCGCTGGCGTGTGGAGACAGATCTGAAACACCTCAAGCAAACGATGAAGATGGATGTCTTGAAATGCCAGCGCGTGGAAGGCGTTCTCAAGGAACTGACGGTGTGCGCGATGGTCTACAACTTGGTCCGTCTGGTCATGGCGGAAGCGGCACGGCGCCAGGAAGTGGCCGTGGATCGGATCAGCTTTGTTGACGCGCTACGCTGGCTGCTCGACTCGAAGGCCGGAGACGAGTTAGTCCCACTGAAAGTGAACCCGGATCGTTCAGGTCGAGCGGAACCGCGTGTTCGCAAGCGGCGGCCGATGGAGCGGAACCGCGTGTTCGCAAGCGGCGGCCGATGGAATTTCCAGTGATGAAAAAACCGCGCTCTGGATGGCGCAAGCAATTGATGGGAAATACCTTTGCGGACTAGCTTAGTGCCATTTCAGAATGTCCCCTTTGTTCGCGTGGGTCTAAAAAACGGCACAGACGGCAATAAAGCAGAATGTCCCCTTTGTTTCGCCCCGGAGTCAATCAGGACATCAAAAGCCGCGTCACTTACTCCGCCATTACCAAGCGGCTCGGCCCCGACGCGATGAAGGAGTTCATTCTCCGCGAACTCGATCGGGCCGGCCTCGGTCACAACACCTTCACGCAGGCAGCGACCGATCTGCTCGTCCGCTCTGCCGACGGCGTTCTGCGCAAAGCCCGCAACCTCGGTGTCGGCTGCCTCATCGAAGCGGTCCGTTCGGCAAAGCGCACCGTCGACATCGACATCGTCAATCGGGTCCTGATGCAGCCCCACTGGCAGAAAGACACCGACCTCACCGACTACTGAGAACGCCGATGATCCCCGCCGAACTCTTGCGGAAAATCCGCAACGACCTGCCGATGACCGTCACCATCGCCGCGCTCGGGCGTGAGGGGCCGCCGTCGAAAATCCGAGATGGCCGCTTCGTCTTCCTCTGCCCGCACTGCGCCGAAATGCTCGTTTACATCAATCCGAAAAACAACCTCGCCCACTGCTTCGCCTGTCATAAAAACTTGAACAACATCGATCTGCTGCGGGTGCTTGGGCACGACTTCCACGCCGCCGTCACTCTTCTCGAACGGTGGCTAAACCAGCATCAGCGCAACCGAACGTCCATCTGACTGATTAGATCCACCATCAAAGCCTGCCTGCCTCCATGTCGCCGCCAGCGTCGAAGGCCTCTCCTATGTCTTCTCCAAAATTCGCAGGAATTCGGGAATCCTCTCATAAACACATCCCAAACTCTACAGTCCGAATTCGGCTACAAATGCGATCACAATTTGGCTCGGGACATGTACTAGATCATCACCAGCATCATGACTGAGGGGAGCCCGATTAATTGACAAGCTTGAGAAAGCCAGTTTCCGCTTTTTCTTCCCTCGGCGACACCACCAGCACCGTCTACCGATAAACCAGATGGCTATCTTGATGAATCGACGGAGTATTTCCCTTTTCGTTTTGTCAAAATATGTTCTCTAATAGACTCAGCTTTACCATTGATTGTTTTTTCCTCTTCAAGGAGACCTTGCTTGTGCAAAGACAGCGCATATTTTTTAATTGTTTCTATGACACTGCACCCTAACTCAATTGTCGTGAATCTATCAGGTGGCGACAGTTTAAAAAAAGTTACTGCAGTAGCCAAATTTGCAGCGCATTCTTTTTCTTCCTTTTTATGTAAATCGATGCGAGCTAAATTTGAGAAACAATGCCCCAAACAAACAAATCCCCCGGCAGAATACTTCTCCGCAATCGCAATTGCCTGAAAAGCCAGTTCCTTGGCTTCGTCACGCTTACTCTTTGCAATTAAAACCTCTGAGAGAAGTGCAAGACAGAGAGCATAATTAAGGCTCTTTTTATTGTCGTTTATTTGCAATTCTTTATCTGCCGCATCTCTTAATGCAGATTCGGCACCATCAAAATCATCGAGCCGAAGCAAACAAACGCCTAAATTTCGCAAGCAAAGAGCAAGAGAACCGCCATTTTCCCCAACATAAGCGCTCCACATCTTTTTATGAATGGTGTAGAAATCTTTGGATTTCCTGTAGTCGCCAATATATAGGTATAAAAAACCAAGCTGTTCCACCGCATCTGCTTTGTGCAGAGAAACTTCTCCTAAAAGCTTATCAAATAGGCCGAGAGACTCATTGAGATCGACTTCGGCCTTTTTGAAGTCCATCTTATTTATTAAGTTTATTCCGCTTGCCAATTTTTCAGCGGCCAGCAGGTATTCACCGCGATCTTTAGCTTCTAGTGTCGCTATTTTTTTGAGATCTTTCATAAACGCCTGCTCTTTTTTAATTCGCCAAATATCTCCCGGTGAATCCCTTGAAATATGCGCGATTAAGTCACGCTGTAGCACTAGCGCTTCCTCAATCTTTGTCTGCCCAAGCAAAACCCGAAGCTTTAAGATCAGTTCCTCCTCTGAATCCCCCTTGTTTTCCAATGAACTATTTGGCGCGCCATTACAGCTACCAATTAAAGATACCTGGCTTTCACCTAGTACAAGGCTATTTTTGATATCAATATAAGAGCAGCAAAAACACGAGCAAATTGACAAGCCATCTAAATCTTTCGAATTGTTCCGCGAATTAGAAACGAAGATACTATTCGTCGCCACTAACAACAACAAACATCCTGCCGTTTTCATTGCGTCCTCCTTGCCTCAAGTAAAAGATAAGCCTCAGCTAGCCAGGCATCTAAATCTAACACCTCCACTACATTATCCGCATAGACCTACCAAACTATTTGCGCCTGCAGAAAAAAAAGCGTTGGCTTATGTTTGCCAGGTTGCTGACTGTTATCAACGGGCGTCGGAAACCATTTGAAATTACCCCACCCCCCTTCTCCAAGGGGAATTCCAAGGTCAATATAGTTTCCGTTCTGCCCAAAACCACCTCCAAAACGACTACCTCCTGGTAGCTGTATGCCTCCACCAAAATCTCCTCCGGGCGTAAGGAACCCATATCCATTCCCACCATTAGGAAGTGGGAGCCAGCCATTCGCACCCGTGCCTCCGGGTCCGGTAGTAAAGCCTCCTCCGCCCCCTCCCGGCAACCCGGCACCTCCACCAAAATCTCCTCCGGGCGTAAGGAACCCATATCCATACCCACCATTAGGAATTGGAAACTGGACAGTCCCACCAGGCGGTAGGATCGGCGGCGATCCTGGGAACTGGTCATTGAATTGTTTTATAGTCTTCAACAGATCCAATCCAAAAGGGTCTGTGCCGCTGAAGGGCGTGTTCTCCAAGTAGCGGTAGGTATTCACATCGCCGGCATCGAATCCCAAAGGATCATTCGACAGCCACCTGCCTAGTGTTGGGCTTAGCACGCGATTCCTGAAATCCAGGTCGCCAATGATATCTGCCTGCCCACCCTGATGCAAGAATACCCAATCCTTGGTGCTTGAACCAATTGCCGTTCCCGAAGAGTTGCGGAACGTCGTGGCCCCAAATGGCGTTTCGGTGTATTTCTCCTGAACCGTGCCACTCGTGTTCGTAATCGCCGTCACATTGAAATTAGCATCTTGCAACGCATAGAGTCGTTCATCAAGCGTTCCATTGGCATCGGTATCGCGGTCACGAGTCACCATCGCATCCACATAGACCGGACTCCACACATTCCGCGTCTTCGTGTTGGATCCGACTTTCTCTTCCAGCAATTGCCAGTTGGAACTGAAGAGCCGATCTGTTGTAGTCGGGGGAGAAAAAGGGGACATTCTAGAATGGCACTAAGCGAGCGGTAAGCGCAAAAGGCAAAAAGACTTGAGGCAAACGAAGGCCTCCTGGCATCATGGCGTTGTCACACGACCCATGGGCAAGGAGGCCCTCGGATGCACCGACGCATTGATACCGCACTGCGGCGAATTCGGCAAGACCTAAGCAACATCCTGGGGCGCCCGACCGTCGAACGGATCTGTCAGCAAATCGGGCACCGTTGGCGAGCCGGGATCCTCTGTCCTTTTGCCACCCTTCACTGGTTCTTGCTCCAGGTCCTTAGTGGCAATACGGCTCTCGAACATATCGCGACGCTCGCCAAGAAAGCGTTCACCGACTCGGCCTACTGCCAGGCGCGAAGTCGGCTCCCTCTGGCGGTCTACCAAGCGATCCTTCGCGCTCTGATCAAGGCTTTCATCCCCGAAACGTCCAACGGCCGATGGCATGGGCACCGAACCTTCCTGATCGACGGTTCATCATTTTCCATGCCCGACACTCCGGAGCTGCAGGCCCACTTCGGCCAACCGGGAGCCCAGGCCGCCGGATGCGGCTTCCCCGTTGCCAAGATTCTGGCACTGTTTCACGCGGGCACCGGCTTCCTCCTGGAGGTCATGGCCGCGCCCTTACGCTCGTATGAGATGTCGCGCGTCGAGGATGTCCATCCCGCATTGCAGCCGGGAGATATCCTGGTCGCCGATCGTGGCTTCTGCTCCTTCGCTCATCTCGCGCTGCTTAATCGACGCGGCGTGCACGGGGTGTTTCGGATCCACCAACGGCAGATCGTCGATTTCGCACCAAATCGAGCGCATGTTCGATCCAGCGACAAATGCAGTAGGAAAGGACTTCCTCTCTCGCGCTGGGTTCGGCAGCTTGGGCCGCTTGATCAAATCGTCGAGTGGTTCAAACCCCAGAGCAAGCCCGATTGGATGAGCGTCGAAGACTACGCGGCGCTGCCAGACGTGCTGAAGGTACGTGAGCTGCGTTACAAGATCTCGCGCTCTGGATTTCGGACACGAGAGGTGACGCTGGTAACGACGCTTTTGGATGCGAAGGTCTACACGGCGGCGCAATTGGCGCGTCTCTACTGTGCCCGCTGGGGTGTGGAGACTGATCTGAAACACCTCAAGCAAACGATGAAAATGGATGTCTTGAAATGCAAGAGCGTGGAAGGTGTTCTCAAGGAGTTGACGGTATACGCGATGGTCTACAACATGGTCCGCATGGTGATGGCGGAGGCGGCACGGCGCCAGGAAGTGGCCGCGGATCGGATCAGTTTTGTCGACGCGCTTCGCTGGCTGCTCGACTCAAAGACGGGAGACGAATTGATCCCACTGAAAGTGAACCCGGATCGTTCCGGTCGAGCGGAACCGCGCGTGCGCAAGCGGCGGCCGAAGGAATTTCCAGTGATGAAAAAACCGCGCTCTGAATGGCGCAAGCAATTGATGGGCAATACGTTTACGGGTTAGCTTAGTGCCATTCGGGACACTCTATTTTTTACTCATTGTCTGTCGCCCTTTTTTGCCCCTCAGTCGCTAATCGCCGCAGTTTTCGTCGTCGCTCAAGCGCGGGCGCCCCCGAGGCCGCATAGACGACTCAATTCCCAATTTGATCGCCGTCGATGCTTGCCAACTTCCCTCACCAAACGGCGCCCCTCGATCAACGCTCGGTCGAATCGCTTGCAATTCCCCTTCCGTTTCCGCGCCATTCACTATCCGGGTCCATTGCGCTGGTTTCGCAACCGGCCCATCCGACAACAGTCCCGCAGGGCCGCTTCGTGCCGACGGCTTAAGGCTCGACCATTCCCAATCTTGGCTCCTTTGCACGAGTTTCGCGCGCAACGGATTGCGTTCGATGTAACGCAAGGCTCTCAGAAAGTGGTTATCATCCTGAACGGGAAACGCTTTAAACCTTCCTTGCCAGACATGACCACTTCCCTTGTAGTGCCGATGGTACCTGCGAACATGTGATGTCATCAGCCATTGCATCCACCGACTGAGATCTCCATCACCCTGCGGCCAAAGCATCAGATGAAAATGGTTGGTCATCAGGCAATAGCCGACCAACCGCATCCGAACCCTCTCATGGGCCTCACGCATCAAACTGACAAACGCCGCGAAATCCTCGTCCTTATGAAAAACATTCCCCCGACCATTCCCTCGATTCAGGGCATGGTAGACATAATTCCCTCTCGACGCTCTCGCTGTTCTTGCCGTTCTTAAAGTTTAAGAATGCCACCGGTTACAGTAAAGTAGACCATGATGCCGGGAGGCCTTCGTTTGCCTCAAGTCCCTTCTACTTTTCAGCTTACTGCTCGCTTAGTGCCATTCTAGAATGTCCCCTTTTGCCTTTTCCGACGCTCTCGCTGTTCTTGCCATTCTTAAAGTTTAAGAATGCCACTGGTTACAGTAAAGCAGAATGTCCCCTTTTGCCTTTTCAGTAAAGCAGAATGTCCCCTTTTGCCTTTTCCAGCCTATATCTTTAAGATCCCGGAGCACCTTGATCGCACTTCAAGCGCATGATTCATCAAAGAATATCATTTTTCCATTTCGCTCTTGGGCAAAGGACTGAGGGCGTATCGGCTCTCAAGATTTCGAATGCCGGTCCATTCGTTGCTTTCCACAAGCATATTTCTTAATTTCACGGCTTCAGCTTTCACTTTGAAATCTGATTTTTCACAGAGCACAGTGAGCGCCACGAGTGCGAGTTCCTGAAAAGCAATTGCGTTATTAATCTTATTCTTGCTGCGCCAAGCGTCGGCCATCCCTGAAAAGATTCTAAACTGCTGTCTTTCTAGCCCGCGCCTGTAATCCTCCGACAAACTCTTCGGAATTTGATTAAAAAAAGCGATAGCTTCATCATAATGATTATTTCTTGACAATGATAAAAGATAAAAGCTCGAGGAAGAAAGACGGGTCATGTCACTGACTGGTTGCCTCGCCTGAATTTCAACGCATATTTTCGAATACTTCAAACATTGCTTCCAGTCATCTTTAAGCTCAGCATCCAGACAGAAATGAATTAGAGTTCTCACGCGCTCCGGATTATCGTCGCCAAAAAGATTCGAAAATTGAGCGACATAATTCTCAATCTCAGGAAAACAATCGCGATTTCTTATATTGTACATTTTAAAGCACAAAACATTAGACTTTGTAGAATATACAAAGTAAGATTTGCTACCAAAAAAGCCAATTAAATCGGCATGGATTTTATCTATATCCTTCTCGCTGAGTTTTTGCGAAACAACAGGGGCTCCTGTATTAATATCCAAAAGAAATCTCAGTTTTTTAAATACTTCTTTTGCGATATCCTGATCTGCTGATTTTAGCTTCCTAATATCGGCAATCAAGAGATTAAAAATTGGCTTAACAAAACTTAGCTTCGGATTACCTCCGTTTTCATCCAAAAATTGAATCAGTGATTTTTCACTGCTTTTCAATAACCCGAAATCTCGGATTGTCAAAACAGATTCAAGAACACGCGCATAATCGTCATAATCTACCTCCAGGCGCGTCAACCCAGAAGACAGCGTAAGAGCAAGGCACAAGCTGGCGATAAGCATGAAAACCACCTATAATTTAGAAATTAAGCTGGGCATTAAGATAAGCAGAACCTGGATAGATCTTGATGTCAAAATTCCAAGTCGGCGAATGCACGCCAATTCCAATAAAAAAGTCCTTCACCGAGTTGGGTTTACTTGGATCTACCGTAGCGCCCGCGCCCACTGACCAACTGCCTCCATTTGGAAGAGGCATGATGAGACTGCCACTTCCCGTAATTGGTCCTTTTAGACCGGTAATAGGGCCGTTCACCCCCCAATCAAAGCTTCCGCTGTCGCCGTTACTACTACCTCCAAAAAACCAATTATTGTCAGAAATACCTCCGTTGACGGTTCCTGTTCCGACATTCGGAACGTCGACGGGAAGTTGATAGAAAATACCACTACTGGGAAGTTTACCATTTTCACTAGGGGGTATTGGGCTGATCCCGCCTCCCGGCTGGTATGTCCCCCCTACCACCAAATCCTCCTTTGGGATATATAAATTCGGGTCGAATAAAACACCCAATACCGGAAGCTTAACTACGGGTAATTCTGGAATTTGAGCAAAAGGGCTTGGAATCTTAATAAACCCACCGAATATCGGCAGTTCATTATTTGCGACTGGGGGAATTGGTGATATAAAGCCTTTACCATTATTTGGCCGGCCACCAGGACTAGACTTTGGTGGCTGTCCGCCTAGTTGAACCGCAAGACCCATTGCATCTGTGCCGATCGTAGGTCCGTTCGCAATGTATCGGTAAGAATTTACATCCCCAGCGTTAAACCCCAAGGGGTCATTCGAAAGCCACCGACCCAATGTTGGGCTCAACACTCGATTCCTGAAATCTAGGTCACCAATAATATCGACTTGTCCACCTTGATGCAAGAATACCCAATCCTTGGTGCTCGATCCAATCGCGGTTCCCGCGGAATTTCGAAACGTCGTCACGCCAAACGGTGTTTCCGTGTACTTCTCCTGAACCGCTCCACTGGTATTGATCACCGCAGTCACATTGAAATTGGCATCTTGTAAGGCGTAGAGTCTTTCATCAAGGGAACCATTGGCATCGGTGTCCCGATCCCGGCTGACCATTGCATCGACATAGACCGGGCTCCAGACATTCCTCGTCTTTGTGTTGGAACCAACCTTTTCCTCTAGCAACTGCCAGTCGGAACTGAATAGCCGATCTGTCGTCGTCGAATTGGCGACCACTTTAACTTTACGGTTCAAGGCGTCGTAACTGTTCGTGGCAATGATCGTGTCGGACGAATTCTTGATTTTGACCTCGCGGTTCCAGGCATCCCAGACGAACCGATAATTGTTTTCATCCTTGGTCAAATTGCCGTTGTTGTCATAAGTCGGCGTCGTTGCGCTGCTGACCGATGTGATCTCATTTTGCTTGTTGGCACCACGGGTTTGCGTGGTGCCGTTCGTCGTAATGCTGTCCCAGTTACCCGTCGCATCGTAATCCCAGCTTTGGGCATTCGTAGGAGAACCCGTTACGTCGGTCTTGCCAACGTTAAGTGTGCCAAGTTTGTAGGAAGCAAGTTGGTTCAGATCGTCGTAGGTGTAAGCCTCGCTCAGGCCGGTGTTGACGAGGTTGTCCTTGTATAGGACATTGCCATCGCGGTCATAGCCGTACTTGAACCGGTCAACATCCACGCTGCTGCCATTGATCCAGCGCTGATCAACGATGCGGCCGAAACGATCGAGGCCGGTGTACTGATCGCCCGCGTCTCCGGTCGACTCGCCGCTCAATTTGATGTAACTCAGATCAACTCCCGATTGGGAGTGAGCGCGCTTGACGACGGTTCCCAGTCCCAAATAGGTGAGACTCTCCAACGTGTTGGAGGAATCGCTGATCGAAGTCAACCGGCTGATGTTGCTGTCGAGCCCGCTGGCGTAGTTGTAGTTAACGACATAGCCCGAAGCGTAAGTCATGCTCGTCAGACGGCTGTGATTGGCACTGCTCGCCATTTCGGAATAGGTGTACTGAACATTGGACGACGATCCGTTAACCGCGCCGCTGTGTTCCTGCCATTCCTTGGTGAGCTGACCCAGACCGTTGAACTCGCGTTTGACCTGGTTGACGACACTTCCACTGCTCGTCGCGTCGTAGCTCGTAAATAGGTAGGCATTTCCCTGGCTGTCATAAGCCGTTGTGATCAGCCGCACGCTGCCGTCAACGCCAGAGCCCAGCGTCGTTACGGCATCGGCAGTTTGGCGCCCAAGCACGTCGTAAGTGTAGGAATGAACATTGCCGTTGCGGTCGGTGACGGTCAACTTTTGGCCGAGCGCATTGGTCGTGATGACATCCTTGTCGGTCGAACTGCTGGCCCCCGTTGACGGGTCGGGATAGCGAACCTCCTTGATCAGGTCATTGGAATTAAGAGCGTTGCCGCCGCCTGTCGTGACACCGTAAACCCATTCGGTGGTTTGCTGACCGCTTGAAGGCAGATTCACTTTCACGCTCGTGCGACCGACCGCGTTGTAGGTGAACTCCGTGGTCTTATTGGTCGTGTCGGTCACCGTGCCGTTGGTGTAATTTTCCACCGTTTTCGTGACGTGTACACTTCGCTCAGGCCGGAGTTGACGATGTTCTCCTTGTACAGAATATTGCTGTTGCGATCGTAGCCGTACTTAAAGCGACCAATATTCCTACCGTTATTTTTCACCGATTTGTTTCGGCAGTGGTTTTAGCTTGTATCTTTCTTCGATGATTCGCATCGATCCTAATTCTCCTTTTTTTACTAAAATATCTCGAAGCTTCTCTGCCTGCTCGAAAACTTCAGGAGCATCTCTATTCAAGCAAAACTCGTACATTTTAGATAACGCCATTTCCTGGCAAGCTATTGACAAGTCAATTTTATCAAAATGCATATAAGAAACAGACACTGAAGAATAAATATTAGAAATACCAGAAAGGTATTTTCTTTCGGATACATCCAAAAGCGACTGTGGAATCTTCTTAAATAAATCTATAACAGCGCTATGGTTTTTAAGCCCACATAATGCTTGGATTTCATAGGAGCTCGCACCCAAATGTATCGGATCAAGCATATCTTTGCAAATTTCGGCGCACATCTTTTTTGCCTTCTTCGCGGCATCATACATAGCTGAATAATTTTTGAGATTTCTATAGTTGCCGCATTTTGCAATATAAAGCTGAGTTAACATTGGCGAATTTTTAAACGTTAATTTTTCAAACCTATAAATATCAGCATCAATTTCATCCGAAAAATCTTGCCCAGGAAACGACACAATCTTTAACACCAAAATCTTACACGTAGCGACGAAGTCAAAATAAGAAGCCGCACCGAAAGTGCTAATTATAACCTTATGCGCAGAGCGGAGCTTTTCGAGCCGATCCTTGCTGATCGGATTTGTCCTGCTGACTCCGCCGGGAGAAGAAAACAGCTCGATATTCTCAAATAACAAATTGTTTCCGTTTATCTTGTTCTTTTTTAATACCTCAATATCTTTTTTTACAATCTCCAAAAATCTATATCTAAATCCATCCTTGTCCGATACAAAGCTACCAATAAGATTATTTATATCCGTCTCTTTTTTTGCAATATCAACAAAGCCATGTGAAATATCTATGCTTCTCACTAGCTCAATAAACCGAATAGAACTATCATCTGATTTTGAAGAAATGAAAAGCATTGCAAAAATACACCACATTTTTACCACCTTTTAAAATAACAGATTAAGGCCACTCAGCAAGGATTCAAAACCACCATTATCAATCACAAGACCAATAGTTAGCTTTGTTTTTATTGGCGTTTTTATTGGACTCAATATAGGCCTTAAAAGGTCTCTAACATCATCAGTAATAATAGAAAAACCTGGTGTAAGGGTAAAATCACCATTTTTTGGATTCACAGTCGCGCCAATTGAAGGCTGAATTGCAACTCCATCAATCGGATTTATAATCCAGTCGGCATCTCCATAAAAAATCCCATTTTTTGTTCCAATTTTATACCCTCCTCCGTTGCCATCACTCACTCCAATTTCTCCGCTTGGAACGGTTTGCTTTGGGTCATTTGGGCGAACATAAATCGGAGGTCCTCCGTACCCGGGACCATATCCGCCTCCAAATATCGGCCCGTTGTTGATGAGGTCCTCAATCGGTTTTAAGTCTGGCGGCAGAAGGTCGGGCGGCACTTGATATTGCGGAGGAGGACTCCAAGGGAGTGGAAACTCTCCTTTGATATACCCACCACCCGGCTTCTTGGGAGTTTGTGGGATTTCCGGCATTCTCCAAGGATCCTGAAATGTCGGCGCTGGTTGGACAGGTTGCGTACCGGGAGGCTGAAAGTTGGGCGGAGGCGGCTGTTGACCCGAAGGAGGCCCAAGAATCACCGGTTGATCACCGAATAGGATGTCTATTGGGTTCTTGAGCTTTCCTTGACCTGCTGGAGGTGTTCCCACCGGAAACGGCGGGATTGTCGACGGAGGTAGATCGCCATCCTCAAATTGACCCGTTGGATCCAGCCCTGTTCCAGGCCCATCTCCTAAATATCGATAAAGATTGACGTCCCCTGCGTTAAAGCCTAGCGGGTCGTTCGACAACCACCTTCCGAGTGTCGGGCTAAGGACCCGATTCCTAAAGTCCAAATTCCCGATGATGTCGGCCTGTCCCCCTTGATGCAGATAATTCCAATCCTTGGTGCTAACACTAATGGTTGAACCGGCAGAGTTTCGGAATGTCGTCACACCAAACGGCGTTTCGGTATATTTCTCTTGAACCGTGCCGCTAGTGTTTGTGACCGCCGTCATATTGAAATTGGTATCTTGCAACGCATAAAGCCGCTCATCAAGCGAGCCATTGGCATCGGTATCGCGATCCCGGCTGACCATCGCATCGATATAGACTGGGCTCCAAACATTTCGAGTCTTCGTGTTGGAACCAACTTTCTCTTCTAACAGCTGCCAATTGGAACTAAATAATCTGTCAGTCGTTGTCGAATTCGCGACCACCTTGACCTTTCGACTCAACGCGTCGAAGCTGTTCGTCGCGATCACCGTATCCGAAGAGTTCTTGATTTTGACTTCGCGGTTCCAGGCATCCCAGACAAACCGATAATTGTTTTCATCCTTGGTCAAATTGCCGTTGTTGTCATAGGTCGGCGTCGTCGCGCCGCTGACTGATGTGATCTCATTTTGCTTGTTGGCACCGCGAGCTTGTGTCGTGCCGTTAGTCGTGATGCTATCCCAGTTCCCCGTCGCATCGTAGTCCCAACTTTGAGCATTGGTGGGAGACCCCGTTACATCGGTCTTGCCAACATTGAGCGTGCCAAGCTTGTAGGAAGCAAGTTGATTCAGATCGTCGTAGGTGTAAACCTCGCTCAGTCCGGTGTTGACGATGTTCTCCTTGTAAAGAACATTGCCGTTACGGTCATAGCCATATTTGAACCGATCGACATCGACATTGCTGCCGTTGATCCAGCGCTGATCAACGATGCGGCCGAAACGATCGAGGCCGGTGTACTGGTCGCCCGCGTCTCCGGTCGATTCGCCGCTTAGTTTGATGTAACTCAGATCAACGCCCGATTGGGAGTGGGCGCGCTTGACGACGGTTCCCAGTCCCAAATAGGTGAGACTCTCCAACGTGTTGGAGGAATCGCTGATCGAAGTCAACCGGCTGATGTTGCTGTCGAGCCCGCTGGCGTAGTTGTAGTTAACGACATAGCCAGAAGCATAAGTCATGCTCGTCAGGCGGCTGTGATTCGCACTGCTCGCCATTTCCGAATAGGTGTACTGAACATTGGACGACGATCCGTTAACCGCGCCACTGTGTTCCTGCCATTCCTTGGTGAGCTGACCTAGACCGTTGAACTCGCGCTTGACCTGATTGACCACGCTACCACTGCTCGTCGCGTCGTAGCTCGTGAATATGTAGGCATTCCCCTGGCTGTCATAGGCCGTTGTGATCAGCCGCACGCTGCCATCGACTCCGGAACCCAAAGTCGTCACGGCATCGGCGGTTTGGCGACCCAGGATATCGTAGGTGTAGGTATGGACATTGCCGTTGCGATCAGTGACGGTTAGTTTTTGGCCGAGTGCGCTGCTCGTGATCACATCCTTATCGGTCGAACTGCTGGCACCAGTTGACGGATCGGGATAACGAACCTCCTTGATCAGGTCATTCGAATTCAAAGCGTTGCCGCCACCTGTCGTGACACCGTAAACCCATTCGGTGGTTTGCTGGCCGCTTGAAGGCAGATTCACTTTCACGCTCGTGCGACCGACCGCGTTGTAGGTGAACTCCGTGGTCTTATTGGTCGTGTCGGTCACCGTGCCATTGGTGTAATTTTCCACCGTTTTCGTGACGCGACCGATGTTGTCGTAGGTCGTCTTGGTCAAGATTCCTTTCGGGTCGGTCACATCTTGAAGCAGGCCCGAAGCGGCATAGCCATAAGTCGTTACCAGGACGGTGTCGCTACGGCTCGGCACCGATCCCGGGCGGGTGTAGGAACTGCCGCCATTGGTGCCCACATCTACAGAGTTCACCAACCTGTCGGCGCCATCGTAGTAAGCGGCCTGATAACTGACCCGGGCTTTGTTGCCGTTCGAAGCCGTGCCCAGTTCCCCGGTGCCCGTGTCGTCGTGGAAGTGCTGCTTCGTCGTCGTCAGGATGACATGGCTGCCCGTGTCGTAGGCGAACTCTACCTGTTCGAGCACATTGTCGCTCGTCACATCGTCGGTGTCCTTTCCCACATTCTGATCGCACTCCAGACGGTATTGTTGCCGAATTGCGATCCGATCCGGCGGGAGTATACCCCGCATGAATTTGGGAATCTCCCCGCTTCTGGTTATACGGATTGTACCTATTGGATGACTGTGTTTTGCTTGTCTAAAGAGAATGATTGGACCCCGCTCTTTGTCTTTGCTTTCGACTGCCGGTACCTTCGGTGAATTTCGCTGACAGGTCGGCGCCGTGGGCGGCCAGCGGTGGTTTTATCGCGATGAAGCGGAGTGGGCCGCGCTTGTCGAGAGGCTCAAGCTGACGGCGTGCCCGCATTGCCGCGTTGTCGGCATGCTGATCCGGCACGGCGTGCTTGTCGGCTTCGATGACAGCGGCGACCGCCAGACTGTCCGCGCTCGGCGAATCTTCTGCAGCAATCGCTACCGCCGCCATGGTTGCGGCCGGACTGTCAGTGTCTGGTTCGCCGAGAGGATCCGCAGGCTGAGCCTGACCACGCGAACTGTGTGGGCATTCTTGCGGCAAGCCGTGACTGGAAGCATCGCGGCCGCGGTGCGAGTGGCCAAACACGCCCGTTGCGACCGGACGTTTCGCCGGGTCTGGAAGCGGTTTCAGCGAAGCCAGAGCGCGATTCGCACGGCGCTTCTGGCTCGAGGTCCTCCGCCCGGGTTGGCAATCGTATCGCCCCGGCCGGCCGCTGCTGAAGTCCTCGCCCATCTGCAAACCCTATTCCCCTCTTCTCATTGCCCGATCGCCGCCTTCCAGTCGGCGACGCGGTCATTCTTTCTCTGAGCCGTTTTGGCCTCGCCTCGGTCCGGCGTCCGTGACCGAATTCTCAACGCATTTCTACGCCACCACTCCGGCACAATCTTTCGGATTCCGTCGACAACGCATGATGTCCTCGCGATGCCCATCCGGATCGGCTTCAATGGCCCGAACACGATCCGGAGAGCCTCATGAAGCTGCCATCGGTTTACCTCAAGATGCGGGTGCTGGGCGCCATCGATACCGTCGCGGGCCGAACTCGCCACGAACGAGTTCATGCGGTTGCCGCCATGACCTTCACCGATGAAGACGGCCATGCGCGGCAGTTCACCTGGCGAACCATTCAGACTTGGTTTTACCGCTATCGCAACCATGGCGTCACCGGGATGTCGCCGCAGCCGCGCCGCGATAAGGGGCACGCCCGCAAAGCCACGCCCGAGGAGGTACTCGAAGCGATCCATGCCGTTCGGCCACACTTCCGCGATGTCAAAGCCAATAAGCGCGCCGTCTACCGCTTCTGCATCGAAAAAGGTCTCCTTCACCCCGAACGCATCGCCCAGACCACGTTCTACCGCTTCATCCGCGAGTACGACCTGTTTGCCGAAACCGACACCGACGCCAACAAGAAACGCCTTGCCTTCAGCATGAAGTACGCCAATCAGCTCTGGCAGGCCGATACCATGTTCGGCCCGTACTGCGGCACCGGTGGGGCCGGTCCCCGTAAGCAGGCCAAGCTCATCGCCTTCCTCGACGATGCCAGCCGTGTCCTTTGCCACGGCGAGTTCTTCTTCGAGGAGAATACCGACACCCTCGTTAAGGCCCTCCGCTGTGCCTTTTACAAACGCGGCGTGCCGGAGCAATTGTTGGTCGACAACGGCTCGATCTACTGCTCCCGCGAAATCACCCTCATCACCGCCCGCGTCGGATGCCTCCTCTGCCACACCGCGGTCCGCGATGCCGCCGCCAAGGGGAAGATCGAGCGCTTCTTCCGCCGCGTCCGCGATCAATTCCTTGTCCTTTCGCTCGACCTCTCGTCGCTCGACGCGCTCAACCGCCAGTTCACCGACTGGGTCGAGCGAGAGTACAACGCCATGCCGCACGACGCCATCGGGATGAGGCCGATCGACCGCTTCGGCATCGACTTGCCACGCGTCCGCTTCCTCGCCCCGTCCGAACACCACGACGAACTCTTCTATGCCGAGACCGAACGGACCGTCAAGAAAGACAACACCTTCAGCTTCCACAGCCACCGCTACGAAACGCCGGCCGATCTTCGCGGCAAGGAGATCCAGCTTCGGCATGACCGGCTTTGCGACGATGTTTTGCCAACCGTCATCGTTTACCACAAGGGTCAGCGCATCGGCCACGCCCGGCTTCTTGACTCCGTTGCCAATGGACTCCTACGCCGAAAGGAACCGCAATCATGATCCGCGCCTTCTTCGGGCTTACGCAAAATCCCTTCGACCGAAGGGACTTCGAACTCCTGCCGGGCCAGCAAGAGATCGTCGACACGCTCAAGGTCCACTGCCAGCATGGAGGGCTCTGCCTCGTGCTCGGCGTTCCCGGCACCGGCAAAAGCGTGATCAAGCAGGCCGTGCAGAAGCTCCCGGAAAACCAGCACCTCGTCGCCACCGTCGCTCGGACATTGCACACCTACACGAACACGGTCAAAATCCTCTGCGACGCCTTCCGTGTCGAGTTCGAGAGTTCCGCCTTCGCTTGCGAACGCCGGCTCATCGAACAGGCCTTCGCCCTCAACCATGCTGGCAAGTCGCTGACCACCATCCTCGACGACGCCCACCTCATGGATCTGGCCAACCTCCGCCGCTTGCGGCTGTTGTTCGAAGACTTCCCCAAGAACCACAACCTGGTGTTGATCGGCAGAACCAGCCTGCTCGCCGACCTCGATCTCGGAGTCAATCAGGACATCAAAAGCCGCGTCACTTACTCCGCCATTACCAAGCGGCTCGGCCCCGACGCGATGAAGGAGTTCATTCTCCGCGAACTCGATCGGGCCGGCCTCGGTCACAACACCTTCACGCAGGCAGCGACCGATCTGCTCGTCCGCTCTGCCGACGGCGTTCTGCGCAAAGCCCGCAACCTCGGTGTCGGCTGCCTCATCGAAGCGGTCCGTTCGGCAAAGCGCACCGTCGACATCGACATCGTCAATCGGGTCCTGATGCAGCCCCACTGGCAGAAAGACACCGACCTCACCGACTACTGAGAACGCCGATGATCCCCGCCGAACTCTTGCGGAAAATCCGCAACGACCTGCCGATGGCCGTCACCATCGCCGCGCTCGGGCGTGAGGGGCCGCCGTCGAAAATCCGAGATGGCCGCTTCGTCTTCCTCTGCCCGCACTGCGCCGAAATGCTCGTTTACATCAATCCGAAAAACAACCTCGCCCACTGCTTCGCCTGTCATAAAAACTTGAACAACATCGATCTGCTGCGGGTGCTTGGGCACGACTTCCACGCCGCCGTCACTCTTCTCGAACGGTGGCTAAACCAGCATCAGCGCAACCGTACGTCCATCTGACTGATTAGATCCACCATCAAAGCCTGCCTGCCTCCATGTCGCCGCCAGCGTCGAAGGCCTCTCCTATGTCTTCTCCAAAATTCGCAGGAATTCGGAAATCCTCTCATAAACACATCCCAAACTCTACAGTCCGAATTCGGCTACAAATGCGATCACAATTTGGCTCGGGACACGTCGGCATCAGACCAACTGCTGTCACTGCCCCCGTCCGTTGTATATTGCTTGGTGACACGACCGACGCCATCGTAAACAGTCTTTTGCACAAGTCCACCCGCCGCGGAAGACTTGATTACCCGGCCGGTACGATCGTACCAATGGTTGGTCGCCAAGCTATCGGTGCTGACCGTGCCGGTGCTGGAACTGACCGAATAGGTCAGGGTGCGATAAACCCGGTTTTGTTCATCGTAAAGCGCTTCCGATTGAGCCCGCAGCAGCGAACTGCTGGGCGCATTGGGCACGCCGCTGGTGGTCGTGATCGATACCGTATCGCCGTCGTAGCTGCGGGTCTTGGTCACCTCATTGAGGTTGTCGTAGTCGAGATACACGATCGGCCGGTTGACATCAGTCGCTTCGCTGACCTCGACACCCGATTTCGTCACCACCGGCCGGTTACGCCAATCGTACCAGACCTGGTTGACCCGATTCGCCGCTCCGCCTCCGGGGATATCGGTCGTCTTGGTGACATTGCCATCGCCCACGCCGCCACCGTCGTACTCCAATTCCTTGACCATGGTCAGATCCGTACCCGTCGTATTGCTTGGAGACCAGGATCCCGTGGTCGGCGTATCGTCCAGGCCGACCCACTCACTAATCACCCGGTTTTGCGCATCGTAAACGGTGCGATAAATCGTGCCGGCTGGACTCAACGTGCGAACGAGGTTTCCCTCGGTGTCGTAGGCGTATTCCGTGCGGTAGTAGTTTGTTCCGGCGGTACCCAACCCCAGGGTTGAGGCCGAATAGGTCACCCCGCTCAGATTGAAATAAGTATCACTTGAAACAACCTGGCCAAGTGCATTGACCGCTGTGCGCGACAAGCTTTGTAGGCTGGCGATGCTCTCCGCCCCGGTAGGACGGCCGCTCGAAACGGTGGGAGTCGCAGTCATGGTCAGGGTTTCAACATACCCTCGGGCTTTGTCATTTCGTGTCACTGTAATCGGAAGCAACGGCGCGTTGGAAGTCGAATCCCAGGCAGGGTAAGTCCTTACCTCAAAATTCGCATCATTGTAGACCGTGTAGTCGATGCGACCATTGGGGTAAGTGGTCTTGGTTGTGCGGCCAAGGTTGTCGACTTCATAGGCGGTGGTGAGGTGCGCACCCGCACCGCCAGGTGTCGACCAACCCGTAGGCTTGTTAGCGAAGGTCGTCGTCTGCGCCGTATCGACATCGACGATCTGCTTGATGACCGCTCCGGTGGTCAGGTCGTAGGCGATGTAGGTCAGAATACCATTGCCGTCTTTGAGCCAGATTGGCCGGCCATAGGAGTCGAAAGCCGTTGTGGACGAATCGGCCGAGTTCGGACCGTTTTGTGCGGTCGTAACTGTTGGTTTGGTAACTGTAATCTGATCAGGCTGCGCCGTCGAACCTTGCCAGGTGTAGGCGTAACTGGTCGTTTGGCCGCCCGTACCCCCGGTATTTCTGTATTTGGTCGAATCGGCGGTGAAATAGAAATTGACACTGCTGACCGTTCGCTTGAAATAGTCGACCGCAAGCTGAGGAACGCTGGTCCCCGTTTCCCCTTGGCTAATGGCAACCGATTTCAGCCAATCGATCGCATCGCCCGCCGTCGTGGTCGTCGCGGTCGTGCTGGTGGCGTAGGTACGCGTCGTCACCAGACCGGCGCTGTCGCTGATGTAGGCGGCATTGCCGCTCGAATAGTGAACGAGGTCGTTGTAGCTATCGTCGTAACCCGTCATCGCCACGGGATCGGCTTCGACCGTCACATAGCCCTTGGTCGTGTATTTCTTGTAGTTGATCCATTTGTCGTTGGTCGTCGTGTTTTTGAAGACCGAAAGCATCACCTGCTTTTGAAAGTTCGTGTAAACGATGTTTTGATTGCCATCGGGCAGCGTTTCGACGGTTTTGACGTTCCAGTAATTGTAATCGCTTGTGCTCAAGCCATTGGGGTTCGTGCTGAACGCATTGGTGAACGTGCCGTTCCCTCCGGCGATTTCCTTGTTGGCACGGAACTGGTCGTCGTATTCGAAATAGTTGTTAACAAAGCCATCCAGTTGACCGTTCGTGGCTGTCGCGGGCGTGTACCCGGCCTGGACCATCCGGTTGTAATTCGATCCATAGAGCACATACTTCACGGCCTGATTGTAACCGTTCGTTTGACCCGTGGCCCAGTAGCGGAAATAGGCATTGCTCAGGACGTTGTTGCTGGCATCCTTGATGGTCACCATTTTCAATTCATTGTCGGTCCCGGCCGAATCACCCGAACCCGAATAATAATCGAGCGTCGTGGTTCGGTCGGTCGTCCAGGAACCGGCGCCGATTTTCTTGTCGTAGACAATTTGAGAAATGTACCCGGCATTAACACCGCTGCTCACATAGGTGAACGTGCGACGGGTCTTGATAGTCGTACCATCCTGGACGACCGATTTTTCAATCGTCGACACGCGGTCGGAACCATCGCGGGCAGTCACATCGTAGATCGTGTTACCCGCGGCATCCTTGATCGTTTGCAGCGTTCCCCGAGCGGCCACGGGCGTGGGGGAATAGAAGTCGTTGAAATAGTATCTTGTTCCATCGGCACGGGTGAGTCGGTACTTCGAGGTGACCGCATCGTAGTCGAGATATTCCGTGACCCCAAAATCGGCCTTGTTGGGGGTGCTAGTCCTTAACCAAGCATCCCCGGAAAGCAAGAAAGTGGGATAAAACGAAAAAAACTCGAAACTCCCTGGGATTCAGCGGCATCTGATTGGTTGAACATCAAACCGTCAGCCGTCGAAAAAGGAGTTTCGAGTGAAAGATAAGATAGGTCGCCAACTGGCTTGGCGCAAGCGTCGAATTCTTGATCGGTTGGACAAATCGAAGATTGGTGACTGCGCCAGACCGGTCCATACGGCGTCGAACATTCGGTACGAGATCAGTGACCGGAATCGGGGAATTGCGCATGGCGGCATTGGTGCATTCCACTTGTTGGCCAAACGAATCGGGTTGATCGAAGCGATCGACAACAATCTGCACCTGCTCAAGTTCCACCTTCCCTACCACGAATCGGATCACGTTTTGAATCTGGCTTACAACGCACTGTGCGATGGGACCTGTTTGCAGGATCTGGAACTTCGCCGCCAAGACGAAGTATACCTCGACGCCGTTGGAGCCAGACGGATTCCCGATCCGACGACGGCGGGAGACTTCTGCAGGCGGTTTCGAGCGAAAGATGTCAGGAATCTGATGGAAGCCTTCGATGAAGTTCGGCAAAAGGTTTGGTCGCGTCAACCCAAGGAATTCTTTGACCTGGCCCGGATCGACATGGACGGCACCATGGTGGAAACCGGTGGGGAATGCAAAGCAGGCATGGATATCAACTATGAAGGCAAATGGGGTTACCACCCATTAGTGGTATCCCTGGCTCAAACCGGGGAAATCTTGAGCGTGGTCAATCGGCCCGGCAATCGACCGTCACACGAGGGGGCGGCAGACGAGGTCGACAGAGCGATCCGTGTATGTGTCACGGGCGGGTTCAAAAAAATCATGCTACGCGGGGATACCGATTTTAGCCAGACGAAACATCTGGACCGTTGGAACACGGATGAGCGAGTAAAGTTCATCTTCGGTCTTGATAGCACGAAGAAACGGATCGTTTTGGCCGAGAATTTGGCGGAGGATGCCTGGGAACCGCTAAATCGACCGGCTCGCTACGAGATCAAGACCAAGGAACGGGCCCGGCCGGTAAAGGTCAAAGAGCAAATCGTCAAACAACGCAAGTTCGACAACATCCGGTTGCATGGAGAGGATGTCGCGGAAATCCTTTATCGGCCCGTGGCTTGCAAGAAGGCGTATCGGTTGATTGTGGTGCGCAAGAATTTGACCCTCTTGATGGGGCAAAAACGCTTGTTCGATGAGTACCGCTATTTTTTTTACCTGACCAACGACAAGGAACGGCCCGCGCAAGAAATAGTATTCGAGGCAAATCAGCGCTGCAACCAGGAAAACCTGCATGCCCAATTAAAACAAGGGGTGTGCGCACTGACGGCGCCGGTGGACACCATGGAAGCCAATTGGGCCTACATGGTGATGACCTCTTTGGCTTGGAACTTGAAGGCCTGGTGGGCCCTCTGGCCCGAACCTCGAAAAGGATCGGACCGGGAAAAACATCGGATCGAAAAGGAGACGATTCTGCAAATGGAATTCAAAACCTTCATCAACGCCTTTATGAGGCTGCCCTGTCAAATCGTCAACACAGGACGCCAAATTATCTACCGGATGATGAGTTGGAATCCATGGCTGCCTTCATTCTTTCAAAGGCTTAACCAACTGCGATGCTGAAAAATCAGCACGATGCTGGAGTACGGATGCTCCAGTCCGCCGCGGCTTGGTAAAGGTTAACGGACCGGAAAGCGAAGTGAATATGCCGAAACAAAACATGCACAAAAAACACCCTCAAAATGGCAGGGCCGATAAAACTATTGGCCTCCCGAGACCGAGCCGCCAACCGCGAAAAACCAATCGAGGTACGCTTGTTTAAGGGCTAGTAAAGAGATCTTCTGCCGGGTGCGGGTCAACGAACTTCAAAGTCTGGGAAGAACTAAGTACAACTCGGATTTTGGTTTCGCTGCTCAATTGGTAAATCGCTGGCGTGGCGCTGTAAAGCCAACCGACCCCTACATGCTGACCGGTGGTGTAGTCGAGCTTGTTGGTGTAATCCAGGAAGTCGCCGTAGACCGCATCATCATCGGTCAGAGGAATATTCAGTTCGGGGCTGCCGTCGTTGTAACGGATCGGATTGGCGGAATACATGTCCGAGCCGCCACCCGAACTGGGCGCGGCATCGTCATGCAGATAAGTGGTAAGGAATTGACTGGGATTGGAATTGTTGGCGTTATACCGGTGGACCTCAGCCTGGTCGGCGACGGATCCCAGCCCCGCAGCGGCCAAGTCGACACCCGAACCGATTTCCGAAACTTCACCGTTGGAGGCAAGCTGGAACGAGCGAAGTTTCTCCTCGCTTCCTTTCTTGACCAAAGCACTCAACCTGCCGCCTTCAGACGTCACGGCCGCGCTAACTAAGGTAGATAGGGCCGCCTCGGAAGTCCCCGCCATGAAACTGGTCAGGAGCTTCGAGCTTGCGCGTTCAAAAATCTTGACTTGAGGGCCGCCGCCCGCACCTGGTCCAGTTAAAATTTCACTAACGCCATCGCCTGTCAGGTCGGTGGCGGCAATGTTGACCCCGCCTTGAAACTCGGAATCGTAAGCATAGAAACTATTTAGCAGGTTAAGCGACCGAGCCTCGAAGGTTTTGACGTGGGGTCCCCCTCCCGACCCAGCTGCCGTGAAGATGGCCGCGTTTCCGCTGACAGCATAGCCCAGGGCCACTTTCACGCCACCCTCAAAGGAAGGATCGTAGGCATTAAAACTCTTGACCAAGCCGCCATCTAGCGAAAACACCCTCACTTCAGGTCCGGCCCCGCCGTTGCGCGCCGCGACGATGCCGACGCTGCCGTTGCCGATATCGCCCGCCGCGATGTTGAGGCCGCCGCCATAGCTGGAATCGAAGGCATAAAAACTCGAAATCAACTCACCGGTTTTACCATCGAACACTTTAACATGTGGCGCTCCCGTCGCCGGCGCCACGATAACATCGGGGGTATAGTCGCCCGATAAGTCCGCCATGGTCACATTTACGCCGCCGGTAAAGTTAGAGGCGTAAGGCTGAAACTCGTTGATTGTATCGCCAGTGTCGCGATCAATAATCTTCACAAGCGATACTTCGCCGGCGGGAGAACCGATGGCGAAAAGGGAGTGGTCCATAACCTGGCGATCTTCAAGACCTTCTAAACGCAGCTTTGCAAATTGCTTGCCATGAGGAAGAGAAAACTTGCGAAAAAAGCGTGAAACGACTGCAGGAACGGGCATGGGCGACCTCCTGGGTTCATTCAATCAAAGAATGAAATCAACAAAAAAATGAGAAAGCGACTCGCTGAATCTTTAATGATCAAGGACGTAGGGGTTTACCGGGTTTGTTACATCATCGCATGGTGAGAGTTGGATTAGTAACCGGTAACGACTTCCCAAAATCTACCCGGGCGTGTCACCCTGTTCAATAGCTGCCGGACCCAATTCCTGACAGGAAGCTAAGTTTTATTGCTTGCATCATGTTGCCATAAATTGCGCTTAAGGCCGCTTAAGAATCCTAAAGAAGTTTGGACTCGCCTGCTTAGCACGAGATATCGTTGTCAGGGTCTATTGAACTACCAAATCCTCCCCAATCGCCACCTAATCCACCCAAATTAAACATTACGAAAGTTTAAGGACAAAACTTCGAATTTTTTGAAAGGTTTCATGAGAGCTCTTGGGTTCACAAGACGCGCAAACGGTCGGTTTTGGTTGCAGCTGCAAGGGGAGCCAATCCAGAGAGGCATGACAGTTTCGACAGTTAAAAATGGTGAGTAAACCCGAACCTTACTTCCCAATGCAAAACCGGGTAAACACCCGATCCAGCAGATCATCCGTAAATAGCTTCCCGGTCATTTCTCCCAAAGCATCAAGGGCGGCGCGCAATTCGAGGGCGATCACTTCGGTATCTTCGCCGTCGAGCGCATGCTCGTGCGCTCGCCTCAGACTGGCCTCGGCAATCTCGAAATGCGCCTGGCAGCGTGCCAGGGGAGGCAGCCTTTCCAGGCCTCGGGATTGCAGTTGGCTCTCCACATCGCTTAAAAACTCAGAAATTCCAGATCGCTTGAATGCCGAAATTGCAGGGGAATCGGGCGATGGCTCGTGCTCCGCTTCGTCGGCGCGCGTCACGATCCTCAGCGCGGGCACTTCGCCCGGCAGGCCAACCGCTTCTTCCCAGGAACGATCATGCTGGTCAATCTTCTCGGCGACTTGGACGATGGCAGGCCGGCAGACAATCACCAGATCGACCTTGGGCAAAAGCGCCATCGTGATGCCGCGGGCCTTGGCATCGAGCTCATCAACGCTGTCACCACCCAGTCCGGCCGTGTCGACCCAGTCGACTTCGGTGCCCCCCGGCAACCTGCCAGGCGCGACCAGCCAGTCGCGCGTCGTGCCGGGCGCGTCGGACACAATCGCCTGGAAGGAGTTTGGTTTCCCCGCATGCCGAGCGCTCGCGCGAGTGGCGGCATTCGCATATTCACCCGTGGTCAAAAGGTTGAATAGCGTGCTTTTGCCCGCGTTGGGAGGGCCAGCGAGTGCGACCATCGGACGCACCATGTTCGCGTCTTTTTCCACCATCCGCCGTCTGAGATTGCGCGCCTTGGCAATGCCCGCGCCCAGGCGCAGCAAGAGCGCCGACGCGTCGACGAACGAAATGTCCTCGTCAACGAAATCGAGCCCCGCCTCGAGGTCGGCAAGCAAGTTCAAGAGATCCGACGACAGTTCTTCGACCGGATGCCGGATGCCGCCCGCCATCCGCTCCATGGCGAAGCGCAATTCCAAAGGGGTGCGCGCCGCCGCCAGCCCTACGATCGCTTCGGCCTGAGACAGATCGATCTGGCCGGCCAGGAAGGCACGCATGCTGAATTCGCCAGGGCGGGCCAACCGCGCGCCGGCGCGAATCGCCTCTTCGATGACAATTTCCACAAGCGGCATCGATCCGCTCAGGTGCAGTTCGGCGCTTTCTTGCTTGGTGAACCCGCGGCCAGCGGGCCACAGATGCGCCGCCGCGGGCACGGCGCCGGTCAAATTTCGTTCAGGCCACGAAGCGAGGGGCAACACCCCTTCGACCCAGGTGCGCTTCGCTACCGGAAGAGAGGAAATGGAAAAATCAGGGGAGAGGTCCGGTTGAAACAGCTTGAATAACACTTCGTGCGAGCGCGCACCGCTCAACCGCACAATCGCCCTTTCGCTCGGTACGGCCGGGGTGGCCAGGGCGACAATCGTATCCTCCGGGTTCCAGGAGCCAAGACCTGAAAGCATGGCATTCTCCGACCCGACTGCTTGCCAGCGATCTTCTCGCTATTTGCTTGCTATTTGCTCGCTATTTGCTTGCTCGCTTTTGCAGGTCTTCAAACCACTTTTTGAAATTGTCCATGGTTTTGGCCCAGCCGGTCAGCGCTGGCGGCGCTTCCTTGACCATGCGGCTGTTCTTGCGGCGGCTTGGTTCGTCGCGCACCACCGCTTTGGCTGGCGCCGGCACCGGTTCCAATTCGGGAACGGGATTCATGGCCGTGCTTTTCTTGGGCAACAACTGCCTTTCGGCAAGCGTCCAGACACTGCTGGCGATGAAGTACATACACATCCCCGCCGCCACCTTGTAGAACATGAGGCCCATGACGCAGGTCATGACCATGGTCATTTTCTGCTGCACCTCCTGCTCCTCCGTGGTCGGAGGCGGCATGAGCCACTTTTGCTGAAGCGCCATGAAGGCCACCGCGAAGATCGGCAACAGGTTGAATGACGGCCCAAAATACAGAAACGATCCATAGTCCATCGGCCGGCTGATGTAGGGGATATTGTCTCCCCACCAGAACATCGCATCGGGCGAGGTGAGGTTGTGAATCCAGGTGGGCCAGAACGGCTCCAGCCGGAAAATGATGCTTTCCTGCAGCGCGAAATAAAGCCCCATAAAAATAGGCATCTGCAACAAGATGACCCAGCAACTACCCAGCGGATTGATGTTGTATTTTCGGTAGAGTGCCATCTGGGCGCGCGAGAGCGCCTGGGGATCTCCCTTGTGCTTGGCTTGAATTTCCTTCAATTCCGGCGCCAGTTGTTGCATCTTGATGCTCATCAGCGCTTGCTTACGACTGACAGGGAACATCAACCCGCGCACCATCACGGTCAAAAGAATGATGCAAAGACCCAGGCTCGGCACGACGGTACTCATCGCCGCCAAAACCCAGTGAAGCTTGTTCGTGAAGAAGATGACGACCCAGGAAAGTCCCAGGAACCACTTTCCGACAGCCGACGGGTAATCGACGATGGTCGAAAGCATGAGCTGGTCGCTGTACCAGTCGATCAGCTTCTGATCGACCTTGTGCGCGCCGCCGGCATAACGGATCTGCGAAGGCTTGGCCGGGCCGTGATAGAGGACAAAGCGATGCTTGATCGAATCGCCCGGCTTCAATTCGACCGGGGTGGTGGAAACCCGCATCGTCACATCGTCGAGGAAGAGCGGCTGGGTTTTGACCGGATCCAAGAAGTCGACAATGACATAACGAAACGAGCCCGAATCATAGTCGGGTTCCCAAATATAGCGAAATGCCACCGGATCACTTGGCCTTAACTCGGCGGCCTTCGCCTTCACCGCTTCGGTGGGGGCAAGCAAGAAGGTCTGGGGCGAATTCTTATTTTCCGACAACACCTGGATCGAGCCGTTTTCCTTGCGGCGCAGATGCCCCTTGAAGACCGCGACATCGACGGTCGGACGGGCGCGCTTGATGATGCCCGATTCTTGTTTGAATCGATTATCCAGGGCGATCGCGGAGGTGAAATATTGCACCGCCACGGCCGCATAACGGATCGCTCGATTGGAAGGCTCCACCTCGTAGCCGCCCAGGCCAACGCTCAAGGCACGGCCTTCCTGATAGTCGCGGTCGAAATTGCCCTTGGCATCCTCGTGGCCGATCAGGCTGTTCTTGAAGATGGTGGTGTACCAGGCTCCCTCGATCGGCAAACCGCGGGCTCCTGTCAATTGATAGCGAAACGCAACGGGTTTGCCGTCGCCAGGCAGGCTCTCTCGCGAGACGTTCACCTCAAGGCCGATATGGTACTCTCCCTCGTAAATGGAGAAGACCTTTTCGATGCGGATGTCTTTGAGATTCGTGCGGAAGGTAACGCGGGTCCCCTTGGCATTGTCCCCTTCGCGGAAAAACTCTTCGACCGGTTTGCCCGTCGGCGCGGGAACCACGGACCAGGTGGTTTTTCCCAGGGTTTCGACCGGGTATTCATCCTTGGATGCGCCGGGGAAGTGATACAGCAAAAACGACCCGGCCAGGGTCGTCTCGTCAAGCGGGATCAGGTCCAGCGTCGAGGGGGCCCCGTTTTCATCCTTGACCAAAAAGCCGTTAATATCGGACTTGCGAAACTTATTGAGGACCAGGCTGCGCACACAGGCGCCGTTGGGGTCGAGCCGGACTTCCATGTGGTAGTCGGACTTGTTATCCCCGCTGCCCAGGGTCACCCATTTCGTGCGATCCCAGGGCTGGAAGGTTTTGGCAAGCGTCGGCGCGACACCGGCCGCCTGGCCTGGCCTGCCTTCCTTGTTGTCTTGAGCCGCTTGATTGTTCTCGATCTGGGCCGCTTCTTCGGCCTTCTCCTTGTCGAGCGGTTTGGGTGGCGGCGCGAAATAATTAACCGCTTGAAGCCACAAAAGGAAAAAGCCGATGATTAAAAAAAACGTCCAAAAATTATTTTTTTCGCGCATGTCTGCCGACGAACCGTGAGTCTGGAAACGTAAACATCAACCGAATTCACTACCTGCCTTGCCGCAGGCGCAAACCGAGAAAATCGTCCAGGTCGGGAATCGCCAGGATTTTTTTCACGGTCGTTTCGACATCATAGGGAACCCGGCGGTAGGTGATGCGCCCGGAATCGTCCAAAAGAACATAACAAGCCCGCGGATCCTGGTCCCGCGGCTGACCGACCGAACCGACATTGCACATGATCTTGTTTTCTTCAGGGAAGAAGGTGTGATCGATCTCTTCGGGGCTGCGAAACTGGTAGTTATTCGCATCGACCTGGATGAAGATCCCCGGGACATGGGTGTGCCCCTGGAAGCAATATTTCGGGATCCGCGTAAAGATCATATCCATCTTACGCTGGTTGTAGACATCGTCGGGAAAAACATATTCGTTGAGCGGGTTGCGCGCCGACCCATGCACAAACAAATAAGGATCTTCACGCAGAAGCTTCGGCCGCTCCGTCAAAAAGTCGAGCCGATCCTGGCGCTTGGCCGGGGTCTCGAAAGATCGCTCCAGCTGGTCGCGTGTCCAAAAGATGGCCCGCTCCGCCGCCGGATTGAACCCCTCGGGGTCAAAGATGGCCGCGTTGTCGTGGTTGCCCAGGAGAATCAGCTTGAAATTGCGGACCAGGTCGACGCATTCGCGCGGATTGGGACCATATCCCACGACATCGCCGAGACAGTACAGCTCGTCTGCGCCTTGCCCCTTGATATCTTCAAGCACCGCGGCCAGCGCTTCAAGATTGCCGTGGATATCGCTTATGATTGCCTTCACAAAGATTTTCCAACCAAAACCGGGCTTGAATGACGGGTTTCAAAGAGAATGCCATTCTGTGTAGACTAGCACTCAAATGCTTGAATTCCAATCGCCTTCGTCAATTTCACTCAGGCGTGGGGCGACTTTCCAGGGATCGGGTCAGCCCTCCGGGCAATGCCGGCGTCCGCTTCCAAAAACGGACATCTTGATCGGGATGAATGAGGGGTAAAATCGCCGCGGCGGCACCGAAAACCGCGTCGGTTCCATTCTTTCCTGCCCCCTGCAGGATCAAGTCGGGTTTGCGGTCGGAACGCTCGATCAGGTTCGATGGATCCCAGGCCAGCGGAAACTGCCCTGCTCCGTCCACCGAAATCACCGAAAGGACCTGCTGCGCGTCGCCGGGCACTCCCACGACCGGTTTATCCCCCGTTTGCGGGAACACGGCCATCCCCCCCTGCCCGATCGAACGCAACCAGATCACCGGATGGATTTCCGAGCGAATGCGGTTGATCGGAAGCTGCGGCGCCGCGGGCGGCAGGATCGAATCGGGGATCTGACCTTCGAGCCTTACCTCGTAGCGGCCCGCTTGGGTGATATCGAGATCGGCCGAGGACTCAAACACCGCCGACTGCTCGTTGTGATCGATGAGCAAGGCCGGTCCGACCGGCTGCGACACGGTGACCCGTTCGGCCAACCGGGCATCGCCATTTCCAGGAACCCCCTCCAACCGGACCAGCCGAATGCGCAAATCGGCGATGGGGGTGCGCCCCGAATTGCGATCGGCGCGGGAATGAGACGGGTCTCGCAGCTCGCGCCATTGCACGGTCGTCCGGATCCTGGTCCCGGCGGGAAGCTCTTGCACAACCTTGCCCCCATCCGTTTGTTTCCAAAGGATGGCGAGCCCTTCCGCGGGGAACGGGTCTTGTCCCCGTTCGAGGGGCAACCACTCCATCACCCCGTTCTTATCCCGGTCGCGAAACATGCCGGCCCAGGTCTGCCCCTGGCGATCGCCAGCCGATTGCACCCACAGGGCGCTGCGAAACGGGCGGTCGTCAAACCAGCGGCTCAGAGCGCTCGCTCCGTCGCGCGGCAACCCCTCGTTCCAGACCAGCGGGCAAAGAACCAGTCGGACCGCCTTCAGGTCTTGCAAGGTTTTTTGATGGGTCAAATACCGCTGCAGCCGTTGATGATGGACCTGTTCCTTGTCGCGCATCGCGGCGATCTTCGTGCGATATTCTTTTCGTTTGCGCAGGGCCTCGGGTTCCTCGCCGAAGTCGTCTCCGTGGTCTTTCCAATCTTTTTCCAGAATCTCGCGTTCCTCGGTGAGGAGCAGGCGGTCGTTGCGAATTTCATTGAGCCTTCGCGCCATCAGTTCGTCGGTCAGAACATTGTCTCCCTGGATCGCCCTGGCCACCCGCTGAATCATCGCCGGCACCGAGGGGTCGATGCGAATGAGCACCAGGCGCACCGCCGGTTGCAGTTCGAGAAGTTTTTTGGCGAACAGCGATCCGCGGCCCATTTCGTTGACCGGCCCGGAATAGGGGTCGGCTTGCAACTTGGTATCCCGCTCGCGGGTCAGGTCGAGCAGTTGGACCTTCCCCTCTTTCCAGCCGGGCAAGGCTTCGGCCATGCGAAAGTCGGAGTCGATGATGGCAACGCTTTCGCGCAGGATCTTCCCGTTGATCGCGACGGGGCCATTGGAGCCCAATGGGGAATTGCGCAAGGGGTTCCAGGCCGCATCGTCCTTGGCGGCATAGTTCCCCGCGTGAGCGACCGGGCCGGGCCGGATCGCATTGATTTGAGGATCGTTGGCGAGCGCGCGCAAATCTTCCGAACTGCCCACCACGGTGACGGCGCTTCCCAACAGCGCTTCGAAAACCAAGTTAGGCGACATCTTCGCCAACCCTTCCATCGCCGCGGCCTGGGAGGCAAACGGACGATCGAACAAAAGCTCGACACGGAAAAGCTTGCCTGCCTCGGCCAGAGGCTTGCGTAGGTCCGGCGCCACCTTGGAAAACCCGGCGGGGGCTTCCGGCGCCTTCGCGGCGGGAGTCGGCAACTGGCCAAGCGGTTCGACCCACACCGCCAAGACCGGCTGAAACGGCGGGTTCACCGCACGCGCGCCGATCGGCAGGCCCAGAGCCGTTCCGACATTCAGCAATTGATTGGCCGGCAGACTGCCGAGCAAGCGGGTGCCCCGGTAGGTGCCATAAATGACCGATTCCTTGAAGCCCATGGCGTCAAGCGTCTTGTGCGTGGAAGGCGAAATATCGGCGAGTACCCGGGTGCTGCCGCGGCCCAACATCATTTCCACGCGTACCGGGCGCTCACCGGCTTTGTTCAAGTCGAACCCGACCGGTGTAAGCAATACCGAGCGCACCGCGGACAGGTTGGCGAATTGAATGAGCGACGCGGATGGAATGGTGCCGGTAAGAAGAACGTGATTTTGATTTTCCGGTTCGCTGGGATCGGGGTCGTCTTCCAGGTCGCGCTCAAAGCCCGCTTTGGCCAGTGCCGCCATGAAATGACGATAAAGCACGACGCGGCCAAGCCGGTCCGCCATGATCTTGTAGTGAATGTAGACCCGGACCTTCGGGGGCAGAAGCGACGCCAGCGGCCAGCTTGGAAGCACCGAGGCGACTGGCGCAGGCGATGCCGCGGGGATCGGCTCCCCTTGAGCGTTGGACTGTTCCGAACCACCAATCGCCGGCGCAAACAAAGACCGACCAAGGATGGGTTGAGCCGGTACTCCCTGCGGAAAAATCGAATTGCCGGGAAAGGGCGTCGCCCCGCCGGGTGTCGCCCCACCTTGTAATGGGGACTCCTTGGCAGGAGCTACGGGCTCAACGGTCTGACCGACAACGGTTCCTACCGCCACCGGCAAGAGAAGTAGGCAAATGCACCGGGCAATCGCTTTGGGTCGGAAAATCAGGCCCATGGCACCCTCTTGGCGAAAAACCTGAAACGAAGGCGTTCGGCTCCATCCCGGAACACACCATGAAACTATGCCACGGGATTGGAAGGTGGATGGTGAACCTTTCCATCAACCCTGTATCCCATTGTTTCCCAACCCCAACATCAGGAACAGTCTTCCCAAACTCCTATTGAGAGATTTCGCTCCCTTTTGGGGGGGCGCACCGCACTGCCCATGAAAATGCTGGCCGGCTCCCACGAGCCGGCCAAATCGCCGCGGCTCAAAACTCGCGGCAACAACCTTCCCAGATCTTCAATGGGGCTGAGCCGGCGAACCGGCGTAATCGTTCGACTCTTCCAGGGCTTCTCGACCCATCAACCGCCAGACGCCAAAAATCGCCGCAAGTAGAAGATAGGCCCCCATCCAGTGCCAGGGCGTTTGGTAACGCATGGCGTCGCGAAAGGCCGGTTCGACCTGATTCATGATCGTCCAGGGAAAGCCGACATGTTCATCGGCGAGCGGCGAGTGAATGAGACCAAAAAACGAAAAGACCGCGGCAATCAGGCAGAAAATCGCCCCCGCCAACAATCTTCTGTCAAGCACCATGACCAAAATGGCCGACCAGAGGATCGAGCTCAAGAGGAAGCCGTTGCCCACGCAGCGAAGCGTTTGCAAAAACTCGATGCCCCGCGCCGTCTTCGGCAGGTCCATGGCAAACGCGGTCTTCAGTCCCAAGGTCATCAAATAGGCAAGTGCCGGCAACAGGGCCAAGGCGACGGCGGCAAGGTGCCTGGGGTTGGTCGTCAAGAAACTGGATGCGGTGATCTCGACCCCGACGTAGACGAGAATGGGGTAGAGGCAGTAGTTGGGCACATATTCGAGCAGATAGAACAGGCCGGTGCAGCCGGCGATGCCGATGAACAGAGCCGTCGCGAGGGTGTAGCCGACCCGGCCGCCCATCTTCTTGTAAGCCGGCTGTCCAATATAAGGGGTCGTTTGGATCACCCCGCCGAAGATCCCGGCGACCAGGCTGGCGGCCGCCTCGGTGAACAGGATCTGGCGGGTGTCGTATTCATCGCCGACCGCCGCCGCGCTTTCGGTGCAGTCGATGCCGCCAACGATGGTGGCCAATGCGAAGGGGAAAATGACCGGCAGGCGTTCCAGCGCGAGCGCAAGGACATCTTTCAAATAGGGGCCTTCCAGAGCGTTCCAGACCCAGGGGATGCCGGTCCAGTGCATTTCGACAGGCCGCGTGTTGAAACCAGGAGCAAGCGGCACGACATTTGCAAATAGGCCGGCGATGGCCGTCAAGAGGCACCCCACCAGCACCGCGCCCAGCACTCCCGGCATTTTCAAGATCTGCAAGTTCGCAACGAGGGCTCCCACCATGAGACCGAGGGTCACCATGCCGATCAAGGGATTGGAAGCGATCCCATCATTGATCAGGGGAAGAAAGGCGATCAGGGCCAGGGCGACGCCGCTGAGCGAACCGAGCAGGCTGGCGCGCGGGATGAGGCGGCGGACCAGATTACCGAATGGGGCCAGTAGAAGCTTGATGACTCCGGTGATAACGAGCACGACCAGTCCGACATGCCAGGCAAAATGCTGTGCCCGATCCGGGTCGCCGGGGAAGAACTCATGCCCCTTGGCCAGGGCCGGAAGGAGAATTAGGAAAGCGACTCCGAATGTGCTGGGGGTGTCGAGCCCCAAAGGCATCGCCGTGACCGGCCTGTCCAGCCTCCGCGCTAATCTGAGAGCCATGATGGAGTAGACCAAATCTCCAACCAGGACGCCGAGTGCGGTCCCTGGAATCATGTGGGATACGACGAACTCGGGCGAGAAGACAAATCTTCCGGTGGACTTTTGTTCATCCAGAGATTGCGTGCCCGTGATCAATCCCAACAGCAGAATCAAGACGGCGAGGTTATCGAGCGAAAGACCAAAAAAGGCATTGATATCGGATTTGGAAAAAGATGGGACGGACATGTCGGCACCTGTGTTGAAGGCGACTTGAGACAAAGTTTTTGGAAATGCGGGGGAAAGAGGACCGAATTCCGTTTCTACCGATTTTTCTTAGTAATTCCGGTCAAAAACAGTGCCAAAAGAATTGAAAGTCGGCCAAGACGATTGGATAATCTGGGTTAGTTGTAAAAAGTTATCCTGCAAAGGGGGCTGGGCATTATGGGATGCTCAGATGTGGTAATACCATGAGGCGTGTCGTCGTTACCGGTTTGGGCGTGGTTGCCCCCAATGGCGTCGGCAAAACCGACTTCTGGGATGCCTGCATCACCGGAAAGAGCGGCGTTCGGCCCATTACTTGCTTCGACGCATCCAAGCACCCGGTGCGCGTTGCGGGTCAGGTGCCCGACATCGATTTTCCCAAGTACATGCCGCCCGAGCATCGCAAAAGCGTCAAGATCATGGGGCGCGCCGCCCGATTTGGCGTGGTTGCCTCAACACTTGCGATGGCAGACTCCGAGCTCAACTTAGAAAAAGTCGATCCCGAACGATTTGGCGTCGTCATGGGTTCGGGCATGGTGCCGGTCGACCTTGGGGAAATCAGCCCGCTTTTGTGCGAGGCCTTCCATAACGAGGACCCGAACTTCTCGAACAACCTGGGCCAGCAAGGGTTCGGCAAATTGGCCCCCTTGTGGATTCTCAAATACCTGCCCAACATGCTCGCGGCCCATATTTCCATGGTGCACAACGCCCAGGGCCCCAATAGCACGATCACAACCGCTTGCGCCGCCGGCACTCAGGCCGTGGGTGAAGCCTTCCGGCTCATCTCCCGTGGCGATGCCGACATCATGCTCGCGGGGGGTTCCGATAGCCGCCTCGATCCCTTGCTCATGCTTGCTTATAGCGCTCTCGGCGCTTTGAGCCCCGCCACCCGCGATCCTCAGGAAGTGTCGCGCCCCTTCGACAATCAACGAAACGGCTTCGTTCTGGGCGAAGGCGCCGGCGTGCTCTTTCTGGAAGAACTCGAACATGCCCAGGCGCGCGGCGCGCGCATTTATGCCGAAGTGCTTGGCATGGGCACCAGCTTCGATGCCTATTCGGTCACCAAACCCGACCCCGATGCCAAGGGCGCCGTGCGCGCGATCAACTGGGCGCTGAAGGAAGCCCAGACGGACGCTTCGGAAATCGGATACATCAACGCTCACGGGACCAGCACACGGCTCAACGACCTGATGGAAACGATGGCCATCAAGAAGATCTTCGGCGAACGCGCCACCAAGGTTCCGCTGTCATCGATCAAGTCGATGATTGGCCATTTAATTGGGGCCGCCGGCGCGGTCGAAGCGGTTGCCCTGGCCATGAGCTTGAGCACGGGCGAAGTGCCGCCCACGATCAATCAAACGGAAAAAGACCCCGGCTGCGATCTCGACTATGTCCCCAACAATGCCCGCGCCATCAAGGTGCGCAAGGGCATTTCGACCAGCTTCGGCTTTGGCGGCCAAAACGCGGCGCTGGTCATGTCCTCTTTTGCCTAAGCGGCGCTTTCGGCTGTCACCGAATTCCGATCTAACCCCTTCAGCCGCATCGAACTTACAGTTCGATGCGGCTGATCGCGATTTTGCCTCCGAAGCAAGTGGCGATATCGCAAGCCTCGTCGCGCAACCGCTGGTGATATATCCCGCTGTAGATCCAGCCTTCTTCCGATTTGACGAATTCCAGAGGGAGCGGATGCTTGCCTACCGGGCATAGCACCGATTCGGGGTCGGGCTGTCCTTCATCGAGGTGCGGGAAATTGACGTTCCAGAAGGTGCCCGCGATCTTCGGCTGTTTCTGAATCCATTCAAGGATGGTGGGCACCCATTGCGAGGCGCGCGCCCACTGAAAATCGCTTTCCCTTCGCTTGTAATGCGAGAAGGCCACGGCGGGAATTCCGTGATAGGCCGCCTCGCGCGCCGCCGCCACCGTACCGGAGATATAAACATCGGCGCCCAAGTTGCCGCCGGCATTAATGCCCGATAGCACGAGATCGAATCGGCCCAGTTCATGCAAGGCGATGCGCACGCAATCGGCCGGCGTGCCATTCAAGCCATACGAATATTCCGCTTGCGAACGGCTGAGCAAGAGCGGTGCATGGGTCGTGACCTTATGGCCACAGCCCGAATGGGCTTCGAGCGGCGCAATCGTGGTTGTCCTTCCCAAAGGAGCGGCGCCCCGTTCGAGGGCAAGCAATCCGGGCGCCCCTACCCCGTCGTCGTTGGTCAATAAGATCCGCACGCTATTTCCCTCTCAGAGCACCATCGGTCTACCTCTATGATTAGGTTCTCCCACTTGAGGTAAGGAGTCAGGCAATGAATTGGGCAAGCTACGGGCTCGACGACTGGAAACTGGTGTACCGGGTGCTGCATTCCCGGCTGACCAAGGAAATGGCCTTGCTCGATTGCGCCTTTTTCGAGGATTTGCAGGTCCATTTGCAACAAAAAGCCCGCGAACAAGGCGTCGATGGAACCGACCACGGCGCCTGGGATGCCTGGCTGGGCAATGCCGCCGCCAGTTGCGCCGTTCGCATCGCCAAACGGGAAATTCTTCCTAACTAGTCCGTCTCTCCAACTTCAAAGAATCCCGCGCGGGGGTTTCGCAAATGCAAGAAGATCCGGCAGATAGGTGTTTTTCTGACGCGTCCCGGCAAGTTTGGATCTTCGCCTTATCAAAGGATTTATGTAAACTGGTGAGATGAGAAGATCGTGGTACGGGTTTTGCCCGTTAGCTGAAATTGAGCGCGTGACCCGACCAGCTTCTGGCCTCGGGTTTGGCGATTCGAATTCCAGAATTTCCTGAATTTAGATTTCTTCCCTAATGAAATCGGTTAACGATAGTTCACCCATGCCGAATCCCCTCGCGAGCCGCAGCCGCCAAAAAACGGGTTCTGTCCGCAAATGGGGATCATGGGCTCTCGTTTCCTTCGTCCCCTTTGTGGTGCTGCCCTTCCTTTCGACCTCTTGCGCCGATCGCGAAGGCTATCCCGAAGATCTGGACTACCCCGCGCGCACCGACCTGATCGTCGACGAAACTCCCAAGCTTTCTCCCAATAACCTGTCGGCGCCGGGCGCCTTCGAAAAGAGCATTGCCGAACTGGCTCTGGTTGGCGGGAAAATCCTCGACCCGGCCGCCAATCAAGATCCCTGGCGCGCCGAACTGAACGAATTGCTCAAAGAGCATTTTGGCACGCCTGCTTTCCCCAGGGTCGGCGCCAGCAAGGATGGCCTCGAAAGCGCCGCCAATGCCTTGAGCCTCGATCCAAAAACGCTCGAACTTGGCAGCATGGCTTATCGGCGCCATTGCTTGCAGTGCCATGGAATGGCCGGAGATGGCCGTGGCGCCAGCGGCATTTGGGTGCACCCGGCTCCGCGCGATTTTCGCCAGGGGAAATTCAAATTCCTGAGCACCTCGACCGCGCGCAACTTGAACCGGCCCAGCCGTGACGACCTCGTGCGCACGCTCAAGGTCGGCGTGCATGGAACCTCCATGCCGGCATTCGGCCTGCTCGCCGAAGAAGAGCTGCAAGCGATCGCCTCCTATGTCATTCACCTGAGCATTCGCGGCGAAATGGAATTCACGATTCTGCGCACCTTGCTTAAACCGAAGTCGCAGATCGTTTTCCTTTTCGAGAACTTCCTACCCGACGAAGAAGTGAGCAAGGACCAGGAAAAGTTATCTGTTTTTGCTCCCAAATACCTCAAAGAGATTTTGAGTCAGTATGCGCTTGCCGAAAAGTCGATTTTGCAAGCTCCCGAATACCCCTACAAGGACGAGGACCTGCCCGAATCGATCAAACGAGGACATCGCCTCTTCAGCAGCCAGGCGCCCGATGCCCTGGGCTGTGTCAGCTGCCATGTCGATTACGGCCGCAGCTCCCCCTGGCAATATGACGAATGGGGTTCCGTCAGCCGGCCTTCCAACCTCACCTCCGGCATTTTCAAAGGCGGGAGGCGGCCGATCGATCTCTACTGGCGCATGAAGCGCGGCATCCCCCCAAGCAAGATGCCTGCGGTCACGATTACCGGCGGCGACGAGGACAAGAAGATCTGGGACCTGATCAATTTCATCGAGAACGCCCCTTATCCGGCGAAACTGCCTCCGGAAGTCCGCGAAGCGATCTATGGCAAATCCGGAAGACTCGCCCCGGCAGCGTCTTCCGAGAAACCCAAACATCCATAAGCAGCGGCGGCTGACGAGGAGCCTCGGTTCATGCATCGTTTCTGGAGTCTGCTTTTTGCAACCGTCAACCTGGCGTGCCTGGGTCTGGTGGTTGCCGCCTACTTCACCAGCGACTGGTGGCTGCCCGATGCCGCTTCCACCCAGGCCGTCCAGATCGATTGGCTCTTTTACTTCATCGGCGGCCTGTGTGCCTTTTTCTATGTCGCCACTCAGCTCATTTTGGTGGTGGCCCTTTGGCGCTTTTCCTCAAACCGCGCGGGTTTGGCGAATCCGGTGCACGGCAGTCACCTGGTAGAAATCCTCTGGACGGTTGGGCCCCTGGCGGGACTGGTCGTCATCACCGCGGTTTCCTTTCCGGTCTGGAAGTCGACCAAGTACCAGGGGTTGCCAGCTTCATTTCCCATCGGATCGGACGCCAAGGCAAGCGACCCGGACCAGGTCATTCTCGTCACAGCCCGGCAATGGGATTGGCATTTCCGCTACCCGGTCGCCGCGATTGCGGTCAACGAGATTCGGCACTGGTCGGAAGACGGCAATCCCACCGACATCGTGCTGGCCGACGAGCTTCATGTCTGGAAAGGGGCGCAAGTGCAGCTCCTCTTGAAGTCGACCGATGTCATCCACTCCTTTTTCGTTCCGGCTCTGCGCGTCAAACAAGACACCCTGCCAGGCAAAACGATCCCCGTGCGCTTCGAGCCGCGCCTTTCCAATGTGCGCTTCGATCCTCAAAAAGGGACACTGGTACCGGGCGAACAACCCAAGACCTGGGAGTTGGTTTGCGCCGAATTGTGCGGCGGCAACCATTACCGCATGCGGGGCAAACTGTTCGTCCACCCGGACAAAGCCAGTTTTCTGGCCTGGCTGGAAAACGCCCGGCAGAAATCGCGCGCGCGTGCTGCCACCGAAACGACTGGGAACTCCAGCCAGAGCGCGATGCCAGGCCGGCCCGCGATTTCGGTCGCTGATGCAGCCCCCCCATCGGCGCGAAGCAGAACAAGCGATCCGATCGAATGCGAGTCGGGGAATTCGATCGGAAACCAGACGGCAGAGGATTCCGCGAATCCATGAGCGATCCATTGAAATCCACGGCACCCACTCACGGCGCGGACGACTCGTCGCACGCAGGTCATGGTCCCTCCGGTCATGACCACGGCCCGACCGGGTTTTTCTCCCGGTTTGTTTTCTCGCTCGATCACAAAACCATCGGCATCCAGTTTTTGTTTTCCGGGCTGATCTTCTGGCTGCTCGGCGGACTGCTGGCGTTGGGCGTGCGCTTGCAACTGGGTTGGCCCAATCAGGCGCTGCCCCTCTTTGCGCGGTGGTTTCCTCAGCTGGCGGAATCGATCCCCTCTTCCTGGGGAACGAGGATGTCCCCTGAGTTTTACACCATGCTCTTCACGATGCATGCCACCGTCATGATCTTCTTCGTGATCGTGCCGTGGCTTGGGGGAGCGTTTGGCAACTTCCTGATCCCGCTCATGATCGGGGCCAAGGACATGGCCTTCCCCCGGCTCAACATGCTTTCCTACTGGGTGCTCTGGCCAGGTTTCGTTTTCCTGATCGCGAGCTTCTTTGTCGATGGCGGCGCCGCCGGATCCGGTTGGACCGCTTACCCCACCCTTTCGAGCGCCGCCCAGCCCGAACCGGTGGCCGATGCCGGCTGGGATGCCGCCAAGAAGGCGACCGCCGAGCAAAATGCCGAAAAATCACCTGAGAAAAAAGCCGCCGACGCCCCCAAGGAACCGGGCCTGGTGGAAAAAATCATGAAGCGCTGGGATAGCCCAGCGGCCGGTCAGTCGGGCCAGGGGCAGGTTTTCTGGCTGTTGGCCCTGATCTTCAGCGGCATCTCCTCGATGATGGGTTCGGTCAATTACATTACCACGATTCTCAACTGCCGCGCTCCCGGCATGACCTTGATGCGCATGCCGCTGACCGTCTGGGGCATGTTCATCACCGCCGTGCTTCAGGCGCTGGCGCTGCCCGTGCTGACCGTCGCCTTGTTCATGCAACTGCTGGACAAGACCGTGGGCACCGTTTTTTTCCTTCCCCCCGCGGGGCTGTCGTTTGGCAACTGGCACACGGGCACCGGCGGCGGCCAACCGCTGCTTTGGCAGCATCTGTTCTGGTTCTACTCCCACCCGGCGGTCTACATCATGATCCTGCCGGCGATGGGCATGGTGTCCGATGTGCTCGCCGCCTTCTGCCGCAAGCCCCTTTTCGGCTACAAGCCGATGGTCCTTTCGATGATCGCGATCGCCGGCTTGGGCTTCATCGTCTGGGGCCACCATATGTTTCAAAGCGGCATGGACCCCCGCATGGGTTCGGCGTTCATGGTCGCGACCATGCTCATCGCGCTTCCCTCGGCGATCAAGACCTTCAACTGGCTTGCGACCGTCTGGGGTTCGCGCATCGTTTTCACCTCGGCATCGCTTAATGCCCTGGCCTTCGTGTCGATGTTTGTCATTGGCGGCTTGAGCGGTATTTTCATGGCCTCGACGCCGGTCGATATCTATATCCACGACACCTACTTCATCGTGGCGCACATTCACTATGTGCTTTTCTTAAGCAGCATGTTCGGCATCTTCGCCGGCATCTATTACTGGTTTCCCAAGATGTTCGGCCGCATGATGAGCGAGCCCCTGGGTCAAATCCATTTCTTCCTGACCTTCATTCTGGCCAATGCAACCTTCTTCCCCATGCACATTCTGGGCATCGCGGGACATCCAAGGCGTTATTACGATCCGACGCTTTATGACTTTTTGCGGCCGCTGCAGCCGCTCAACCAGTTCATGTCGATCAGCGCCTTCTTGATGGGGCTGGTTCAGATCATCTTTCTGGTCAACTTCTTCTGGAGCCTGTTCTTCGGCAAGCGCTCAGGCAACGACCCCTGGAGCGCCAACACCCTGGAATGGCAGGCCCCCTCGCCGCCGCCGCACGGCAATTTCGAAGCGACCCCGATCGTCTACCATGGCCCCTACGAATACGGGATCGCCGATGCGCCCGAAGGCCGCGTAGCGCAAACCGATTTGCCTACAGGTTCCCTGACCGCGCATTCGACGCTGGCCGCACCTTCCTCACAGGATCGGATCGATTCATGACCAACCCTCAAGATTCGACGGTCCTTTTTCAGCCTGGAGGCTCGGCGCCCGCAAGCGCGGCTCCGGTCTCCGAGGCGCCATCTCCCTGGATCCGCAGGCTGGTTTGGTTGTCGCTGTTGCTCGCCTTTCCTCTTTTGCTTTTGGGAACCATGGTCACCACCTTCCGGGTGGGGATGGTCGACCCGCTTTGGCCCACCGAGCCTTGGTACTTGATGTTTGACCGGTCGCGGCCCGACGCGGTACCCATCTGGAAGGAAGAACGGCCGGGCTATCTCATTGAGCATTTTCACCGGGTGTTCGGTTATTTGATTGGTCTGACCATTTTGGCGCAAACCGTCGTCATTGGTTTCAAAAGCAAATCCTTTGGAATCTGGTTGAGCGCCATGGTGGGCGTGACCGCCGGAACCGTGTTGACGATGTCTTCGATCGATCGTGCCGCCGCCCAGGTGGATCCCTTAACTGCGGTGCAGCCCGGGATTCTGCGGGCCGGCCTGGGGGTTTTGTTAGCGGGAGTCGGCGCCTTCCTCATTGCGATTTTCCTTGAATATCGAGAGAAAGGGGCGCGGCGCCACCTCATGGCCCTGGGGTTCCTCGTGTTCTTGGGGGTGATTTCGCAGGGTTTGCTTGGCGGCATGCGCGTCTACCTCAACGCCCTTGGCGGCACGCAACTGGCGAGCATTCATGGGGCCCTCGGTCAAATTGTGGTATCAGGCCTCGTTGGGCTTCTGACGATCTGCGCGCTTCAAGTGAGACCGATCCCCGCGATGAGCGTTCCCAAGGAACGGCGCGGGATCCTGATCTGGTCGCTGGGTCTGTTGTTCTTGTGCCTGGTGCAACTGGGCTGGGCAGTGTGGCTGCGCCATTTCTCGCATCCGGTCGCACAGCGCATGCATCTCTTTTTCGCTTGCCTCATTCCCGCCTTTGTCGTGGGCGTCCACCTCAAGGCACTGGCCAACCGCGAAGTTTTCAAATGGTTTGGCCCCTCGTCGGGGATGCTCTTACTCCTGGTGTTCTTGCAGGTGCTGATTGGCATCGAGGCCTACATCGGCAAATTCGCCACGAATAAGCCGCTTGTTGAAGCCGCCGTCAATGTCGGGCAGGCCGCGGTCCGTACCACCCACGCCATGATCGGCGCGTTGATCCTGGCCGCAGCGGTGGTCATCGCCTTACGGGCTTTGTGGATTCCGAAAACCGTGCCCCCCATGCAAGGCGTTCCCAGTGGGGGGGCCGTTTCTTGATGGCCAATCCCCCAATCGACACCGGCGCTCCCCTGGACGCACCACTCCTGGAGCCATTTGCCAGGACCTGGCAGCGCACGCTGGTCGATTACATCAATTTGACCAAGCCTCGCGTCGCCACCCTGGTACTCTTTTCCGTGGGTGCCGGCGGCATCTTGGCCGCGCTGGCCCATGGTCAACCGATTCAGTGGCTGACAATCCTCTGGACGATCCTTGGTTCGGCGCTGGTTTCCTCAAGCGCCAGTGCCCTCAACCAGGCGCTGGAAATCGCCACCGACGCCCTGATGCCGCGCACCGCGAAACGGCCCCTGCCCGGCGGTCGCGTCCATGCGCTCGAAGCCTGGATCTTCGGCCTGGTTACCCTCGGTCTTGGCGTCGCGCTTCTGCTTGCGACCTCTCATCCGGCCGCGACCTGGGTGGCCCTCTTCACACATCTGAGCTATGTGCTGGTTTACACGCCCTTAAAAACCCGGACGAATCTCAACACCTTGATTGGCGCGGTGCCGGGAGCCTTGCCCCCCGTCATCGGCTATGTCGCCTTCACTGGCCAGATCGAATACCCCTGCCTGATTCTCTTTGCCATCGTCTTCTTTTGGCAGATCCCCCACTTTCTGGCGATCGCCTGGATGTACAAGGAGCAGTATGCCAAGGCCGGCATGCGCATGCTGACGCGCGGCGATGAAACCGGCCGCCTGACCGCATCGCAAATGCGCAACTATTCGCTCGGCCTCATCGCCGTCTCTTGTTCGCCCATCCTGTTTCCGGGGCGGGTGCACTCCCTCTGGGATCTGGCCTATCTCATTTTGACTTGCGCCGTCGGCGGCTGGTTCCTGTGGTCGACCCTCGGATTTCAGAAGAAGCCCGGCTTTGCCAGCGCCCGCAAGGTGTTGCAAGTTTCGCTTCTGGTTTTGCCCCTGCTCCTTTTGCTGTTGTGCCTGGATACCTGGATCATCGGTCCCAGGGGAGGAAGCGAGCCCTTATGATTTCCTCAAGTCCACAGGCCTCTGCGGCTAGCCCGGTTTCTCCTCATGGCCCGGCGTCTCCTCATGGCCCGATGATCGATACGGCCCAGGCTCCCTCGTTTGAATCTCCCAAGCTGGCGATGTGGCTTTTCCTGGGCACCGAGATCATGTTCTTTTGCGGACTTTTTTCCGCCTACTATGTGCTTCGCGCGGGCGCGACCGGAGGCAACCCCGCGCTCTGGCCCACCCGCGAGCAGACTCATGTCCTTCCCCTGGTCGGACTGATCAACACGTTGACTCTGCTTTCCAGCAGTGTCGCCCTGAGCCTGGCCTTGTCGCAGTTGCAAAACGGTCAGTTGTCCGGTTGCGTGCGGTCGCTGGCGCTCAGTCTTTTGCTTGGCCTGGCATTTCTGGGAATCAAGGCCTGGGAATATTCCGAGAAATTCCATCATGGCCTCATTCCGGGGCAAATTGCCGAAGCTCCTGGACCCGACGCCCGCAGGGAACGCTTGCTCGTGCGCGGCCAGCGGGTCTGGCTCGATCGCCAGCGCGGCGCCCTTGAGAGCTACCTGGCCCAACATGAAAAGTCGACCGCCCCCGAAGTCGTCGATGCCAAAGAGTTCCTGGCGCTATTGCGTGATGGGAAAAAAGAGAACGGCGATTACATTCGCCCGCTCACCCCGGCGGAAGCGGCCGAAGGAGCCAATGCGCTTCGCGAAAAGCATCCCGAACTTCCCATTCGGCCAGCGTTGCCCAATGGCAATCTTTGGGCTTCGTTTTACTTCACGATCACGGGCATTCACGCGCTGCACCTGATCGCCGGGTTGGTGCTGATCACCATGGTCCTTTTGCGGGGGCTATTTGGCGCGCTTGATCCCAACCGGAGCGATTTCCTCGCGAACACGGCGCTTTACTGGCACTTTGTCGATCTGGTTTGGCTGTTTTTATTCCCGCTGATTTATTTGCTTTAACTTCAGGTCAAAGAGGCCTGGAAAAAGAAAGGGACGCCGATGATCGGCTCGACACACAAGGAAACGGTTCCCTGGATCAGCGCGTTTTTCGTTGTGATCTGCCTGCTTGTCGGCTTTATCGCTTCGCTTGCAGTGCTCAACCAATCCCTGGATCCCGCACAAGGGCGCATGGTGGTCCTCGGGGCGGCAGGTTTGCAAATCCTCATCTGCTTGCTTGGATTCTTCCATGCCAGCCGGGATTTCCCGCGCCTTTTCTGGATGCTGGGGCCGGTCGTCCTCTTGTGCGTGGCCCTGGTGTTAGCCCTTCTTCCCGATTTTGCTTTTTCTGCATAAACGGCCTCAACTATGAACTTCCCACGATATCTCTTGTTGATCGCCGCCCTGGTGCTGTCGCCTCTGACCGCATTGACTCAGGACGACTACGGCAAGGCGGTTCCTTTTGAATTGATCGACTCGCACGGCAAGCCATTTTCCTCGGAGCAGCTTCAGGGCAAAACCTGGATCGCGAGTTTTGTCTTTACCCGCTGCTCCGGCCCCTGCCCGCAAGTGAGCGCCACCATGGCCCGGTTGCAGTCAGAACTGGCGGATGTGAAAGACCTCAAGCTCGTCACTTTCACCGTGGATCCCGAACGCGACAACCCGGAAGAACTCACCCGCTACGCCGCGAATTTCCGAGCCGACCCGGAGCGCTGGGTGTTCCTCACCGGCAAGGAAGAACAGATTCATCAACTGATGGTCAAGAAGTTTCTGCTTGGAGTCAAACGGGCCGATCAACCCGCTCCCGGCCAGGAGTTCGCGCACGCGACCAAGCTGGCGGTGGTCGACTCCAAGGGAAACATTCGCGGCTATTTTCAGGGATTGCCTGACGATGCCGCGCAGAACAAGAACGCCAAGGACGATTTTGAAGCAAGCCTGGCCAAGCTGAAATCACTGGTCGCCAACATCGATGCCGCGCCTGCCAAATCCTACCCCTGGTACTACCCGTCACCCGCACTGAATGCAGCGTTGAATGGATTGGCCGGTTGTTTCCTGCTGGCGGCCTACATCGCCATCAAGGCCAAAAAACCCCGCGTCCACGGCAGCCTGATGGTGGCCGCCTTGATCACCTCGGCGGTATTTCTGGCGAGCTACCTGACTTATCACCTCTTGATCAAGGATGGGATCGCCACCCGATTTGGAGACGCCGCTCCCAGCTCGCCCAGTTCGGTGCGCTACCTCTACTACACCATTCTCACCAGCCATACCATCCTGGCGATTCTGGTCACTCCCATGGCGCTATATGCCGCGTGGCTGGCAGCCTCGGGTCACTTTGCCCGCCACAAGGTCGTGGCGCGCGTGACCTTCCCGATTTGGCTCTATGTATCGATTACCGGCGTGGTGGTATACTGGATGCTCTACCAGTTACCCGCTCAAACAGGTTGGAACCTACCATGATGCGTCAGCGGATGCGGAAACTCGGACTGGCCACCACACTATTCATGCTCCTGGCCCTAGAGGGCAAGGTGCAGGCTTGCCCGTCTTGTGCCGGCTCGGTTCCCTGGAACGACTGCACCGACGGCGAAGCGGAAGGCCAGGCCTATAACCGCACGATCGGGCTCATGCTCGCGGCCCCCGCGTTTCTTGTCTGCTCGCTGGCGATGGTTTCGCGCGGCCGTAAGCGTCGCAATCCTTGGCTGGACGAATAAAGCTCGCTCCCGCAACACGGGAAGGTTTTCGATCAGGGTAAAGGGAGGTCGCGAAATGCGACCTCCGCGACCAACTCCTTGAAGTGATCGCCAAGGCGCACTTCCACCACGCCCCGCACGAGCTCCTTCAAGTTGCGCTGGTCCTTGCGCAGCCAGTCATAGCGGATGCGCATCCAGCCATTGTCATTTTGCACGGTCGTGTAACCATCGGCCCATACCGCCTCATCACCGGACGGCAGGGTGATCTTGGCGGGCCCAATCAGCGCGTTTTCCTGATACGACTCCAGGTAAAAGGCACTTGGGCCCGGTTTGATCTCCACCTCGAGTGAAATCCGATTCGGTGCGATTTTCTGGCCCACTCTGCGGATCAGGGTTTTGCCGACCTTTTGTTCCCTGGCACCGGAGGCCGGCTCTTCAATCGCACCCAGCGCAATCCAGGCCAGCCGCTGCGGCGCGACCAGGCGGATCTCACCTGTCAACCGGTCGATCTTTTGGACGGAGCGAGGAATCGCATTCGCGCTCAAGTCGAGCGAGGCATGGAATTTTTGATCAATCGGGATCCAAGAAGTCGGTCTGGTTGCGATCTTTCGCTTGCCGCCATTTTCGTTCTGATTCAGGTTCTGCTTATCTTCGCCGACCTTTTTGAGATCGCCCGCGGGGATTTCGTATTCAAGCGTAAAGACCCCGCCCTGCACGAGGATGGGACCGAGGCGTGGATGCCAGGCGGCGTCGAGCCGGATGAGAAGTTTGCCGTCCGCGATATCAAACGACCGTTCCGCCAGAATCGAATCGATCGAAGCGCGCCAGAAAGGACTGGCAAATTCCACGGGACCGCCGGGCCCTCGGACAAAGTGCACAGATTGACCGCTGAGTCGCCAGTGGCCCCCTGCCGCCTGAGCCGCTTTCTGAAGGACCGTCCAAGGATTGGCCTTTGGGTCCAGCGCAATGGCCTTCACCTGATCGGGCAGCTTTCCCTCGATCACGATTTCGTGACCGGCGGCCCATTCTAAAAATGTGGCGTTTGGGTGGGTTACGGGCGGACGATAGGTCGAGCGTTCCTCGATCAGATCCTGTTGCAGGATCATTCCCAAGAACAGACAACCGATCCAGCTACCGGCCATGGTTTTCCCCTAGCAACAGGAGGCGGAATTCGCGTCGTTGCAAGCACGGCACCGCCCGACCCTGGATTAACCAAAGAGTGAACCCACGGGAATATTCAGAATGGGACAGCTGGCCTGACGCAGAACCCGTTCCGAGGTGGTACCTCGCAGGCCATCGAGAAATCCTTCCGGTCCGTCGGTGGTCATGACGATCAGGTCGGCCGAAATTTCCTTCGCTCGCTCCAGGATCACCTGGGCGGGATTGCCCGCGGCATCTTCGCGGACCCACTTCCACCCGCTTTCCGAAGGCAGATCCAGCGGCGGGACATTTTCGGGGGACCCGACATGCAGCAACCGCACGGTTCCTCCCTTGATATTCAGATGCTGCAAAAACCGGTTGATGGCGTTGATGCTCGGTTGCGAGGAAGGTTTGACTGCGATCGGTATCAGAATCGATTCGAGATGAATCGATCCGTCGTCCATCGAAACGAAACCGGGCACGCCGTGCGGTAGGAAAAGGGTCATTTCCCCGGACCCCTGGGCGATCGGCTCGCCGACCGAACGGGCAAACCAGCGCATTCGGCCTTCATTCTGCCTGACGGCCAGCACGATCAAATCGCAAGGACGATCCGCGAGATAGGCAAGACAAGCCGGGATCGGGTTTCGCCCCTCGCCCGCCACTTTCGAAACCTGGATTCCCAGATCGGTCACGGCGCTGCGCGGACTGCCCTCCGGAATCAGTTTCCAGCGAATGAGCAAATCCCTGACACCGGGAAACTGATCCCAGTTTTCTTCGGAGGTCTGAAACACATGCATGACCGTCAACCGGGACTTCGCCATCAACGCGAGCTTCAGCGCATGGCCGAACGCCACTTCACTCGCCTCGGAGAAATCCGAAGGGTGAAAGATGGAACTGACGCCTAAAGGAACCGGCAAATCTTCGGAGGTCATCAAGCACCTGAAGAAGCGAAGGGGAGAATGGTGGAGCAGTCTTTTTTATGAAAGAAGGGGAAAAGGAGGCTTTGAAGGAAGAAGTTGAAGGTCTACTGGGAAGATCTTGCCTTCGCCGCGACGGCCTTTGGCAACTTTCACCCCGGCCATGTCCTCACCCACAAACAGTCAATTTTCCCCCAATAAAAAGATCGAGGCCCGCAAGCTTTCGCTTGCGGGCCTCGAAAAACCCCGGCAATAACCTACTTTCGCTCTTGAAGAACTATCATGGGCCCTGAATGCTTAACGGCCGTGTTCGGAAAGGGAACGGGTGTGACCATTCAGGTATGTTCACCGGGAATATTGATGGCGGGTGCGCCTACAGTTGGACCACACTCAAGTGTGGTGATTCGATGCTTCTTCTTTCAATTCTCTTTGCGCGAGTGACTGACTTGGGAGCAGAGAATGTATGCTGCCAAGCAGTCGGCTGTTAGTACCGGTAAGCTAAAACCATTACTGGCCTTACACGCCCGGCCTATCGACCTCGTAGTCTACGAGGAGCCTTCGTCCTTGCGGACTGGAAACCTATTCTCGCGGAGGGTTTCACGCTTAGATGCTTTCAGCGTTTATCCGTGCCGTACTTAGCTACCCAGCAATGCCTCGAGCGAGACAACTGGAACACCAGAGGTACGTCCCTCCCAATCCTCTCGTACTAGGGAGAAAACCGCTCAAGTTTCCCGCGCCCACGACAGATAGGGACCGACCTGTCTCACGACGGTCTAAACCCAGCTCACGTACCGCTTTCATTGGCGAACAGCCAAACCCTTGGGAGCTTCTCCACCCCCAGGATGCGATGAGCCGACATCGAGGTGCCAAACCTCCCCGCCGCTATGAACGCTCAGGGGAGATAAGCCTGTTATCCCCGGAGTACCTTTTATCTGTTGAGCGACGGCCTTTCCATCCAGCACCGCCGGATCACTATGCCCTGCTTTCGCACCTGCTCGTCTGATCAGACTCGCAGTCAAGCACCCTTCTACCATTGCGCTCGCTGCCCGATTGCCGACCGGGCTGAGGGTACCTTGGGACTCCTCCGTTACTTTTTGGGAGGAGACCGCCCCAGTCAAACTGCCCACTTAGCACTGTCCGCCGCCCAGGTTCATGGGTCGGGGTTAGAATTCAAGCACAACAAGGGTGGTGTTTCATCTTTTGGCTCCAAGGATGCCTGAACATCCTTTTCGCAGCCTCCCACCTACGCTACGCATGCTGGGCCTAAACCCAATGCCAAGCTGCAGTAAAGGTTCACGGGGTCTTTCCGTCTAATCGCGGGTATGTTGCATCTTCACAACAACTACAGTTTCACCGAGTCGCTCGTGGAGACAGTGATCCGGTCGTTACGCCATTCATGCAGGTCGGAACTTACCCGACAAGGAACTTCGCTACCTTAGGACCGTCATAGTTACGGCCGCCGTTTACTGGAGCTTCGGTTGCGGGCTTCACCTTGCGGCTAACCCTCTTCCTTAACTTGCCAGCACCGGGCAGGCGTCAGACTCTATACATCCTCTTGCGAGTTCGCAGAGTCCTGTGTTTTTAGTAAACAGTCGCCAGATCCTTTTCACTGCGGCCCCCCATCCTTGCGGATAGAAGGCGCCCCTTATCCCGAAGTTACGGGGCCATGTTGCCGAGTTCCTTCACGAGCGTTCTCTCGAGCGCCTGAGAATCCTCATCTTGCCCACCTGTGTCGGTTTCAGGTACGGTCACTCTTGGGTCCACTACAGCTTTTCTCGTCCGCTTCCATGCTACACCAGAACTAGCTCCTGGCTTCACACTTCTACGGCGTCATGTAGCTTCGTCCTTACAAGTGGCGCGGGAATATGCACCCGCTTTCCATCGGCTACGCCTGTCGGCCTCACCTTAGGGACCGGCTCACCCTGGGCGGAAGTACCTTCCCCAGGAATCCTTGGGCTTTCGGCGAACTGGATTCTCACCAGTTTTAGCGTTACTCGTTCCGGCATTTTCACTAGTGCTTCGTCCAGGGCTCGTTATCCGTACCCCTTCGACCTATCGCACTACGCTCTCCTACCGCAGCCTTAGCTGCCCGCCGCTTCGGTGTTATGCTTAGTCCCGTTCATTATCGGCGCAAGACTCCTCGACCAGTAAGCTATTACGCACTTTTTAAATGGTGGCTGCTTCTAAGCCAACATCCTGGCTGTCTCGGGAATCTCACTTCCTTTCGCACTTAGCACAACTTTGGGACCTTAGCGGGCGATCTGGGTTGTTCCCCTCTCGACTACGAAGCTTATCCCTCGCAGTCTAGCTGCCCTAGCTTGTACAGTGGTATTCGGAGTTTGGTTGCGAGGGGTAGCCGGGTAGGCCCCCCAGCGCATTCAGTCGCTCTACCCCCACTGCCAACTACTAAGACGTTAACCCTAAAGTTATTTCGGAGAGAACGAGCTATCTCCACGTTTGATGATACTTTCAATCCTCCACACAGGTCATCCCCTAGTTTTTCAACACTAGTGAGTTCGGACCTCCACGGGGTATTACCCCCGCTTCATCCTGCCCATGCGTAGTTCACGTGGTTTCGCGTCTAACGCACCTGACTTCTCGCCCTATTCAGACTCGCTTTCGCTTCGGCTCCGTGGCATAACCACTTAACCTGGCCAGATACGCTAAGTCGCCGGATCATTATGCAAAAGGCACGCCGTCACCCGCTTAATCGGGCTCCGACCGCTTGTAGGCATGTGGTTTCAGGTTCACTTTCCTCCCCTCCCGGGGTTCTTCTCATCTTTCGCTCGCGCTACTTGTTCACTATCGGTCGCCAAGGAGTATTTAGCCTTGCGGGATGGACCCCGCAGATTCCATCCTGTTTCCACGTGACAGGATGTACTCAGGTACCAGACTTGAGACTAGACACTTACGCTTACGGGGCTATCACCCTCTACGGCCAGCCTTCCCAGACTGTTCCGCTCGCGTCCAGTTTGTTCACTCTATGTCCGGCCCTACTACCCCGTCCGGATATACCAGACGGTTTGGGCTGTTCCGCTTTCGCTCGCCGCTACTTACGGAATCGAGTTTTCCTTCTCCTCCTCCAGGTACTGAGATGTTTCAGTTCTCTGGGTTCGCTTTGCACACCTATGGATTCAGTGTGCAATCATTCAGGGATCCCGGTATCAACGCTCGTTTAACAGCTCCACCAGGCTTTTCGCAGTTTGCCACGCCCTTCATCGCCTCTTGGCGCCAAGACATCCCCCACACGCCCTTATTAGCTTGGCAGCATTCACCCTCAGCTCCCCATCCCTAATGACTTCAACCCACTTCGTCCTCTCCTGTGGGGAGAAAACTCGCAGGTTGTTGCTTTCAAAATCGGTTTCGCCAAAGGCTATCGGACCACCATCTCGCTCGACTCCTTGTTAGAAGATTCGGCGCTACGCGGACCGACCAAGCCATCTACGCTATTAGTTATTCTTCGTTCACCGCTCTTATTCTCAGTCACTCTCTCAAAGAGAAACGCATTCTCTTCAGTTACACTCTTAACCACTCTTCCTCTTTCCTGAGTCGAAACCCAAGCGATGGAATCGTGGCGTTGTGTGATCGCAACTATATTTTGCGCACCCACCAAATTGTCAAAGAACAAAAGACACCTCAAGAGGTGCCTTTTCTGGTTTTCACCAGGAGTCAGATCTCCTTACCGGCCGCAGCCAGTAATTTGCTCGACTCCTGTACTTTAACTCGTCCTGCGGGTTTAGCAAGTTCAGTCATTCCGAACCAACGGGCCAGTTTGATCGTATCTCCTCAAATTACCGAGCCTTAAAAAAAAATGGGCCACGCCAAAGCTGGCGTGAGCCACAATCGCGGTCCAGACCGCATTCCAAGGTGCCCAATCGAGAAAAAATCGCCCTTAAATCGTTTCCGGAACGCTAAATCCCTTGCGCGAAGCCCTTGTTAACAAAGAATTTGCATCGCGGTCCTCGGGGAAGCGCTCCTTCGCGGGATCGAACGTCAGCTGCTTGCCGACATGGTAGATGTTCGCCTTCCCATCGAGCTCGATTCCCTTCGACTTGAGATGTTCCGCCATCCGCACCAGGGCATCGGCCATGACTTCGCCGCCCGGCAACCCCTTGGCCGTGACGTCAAACTCGGCCTTTTGCCCAAGGCGGTAGGAAATGTTGACCAGGTGACAGCAAGCGCTCGAGTAGTGCCCCTCGAGAATGTCGGCATCCTGGGTTTCGCGTTTGCGGTTGCGCACCGCTTCGATGAAGTTGCCAAAGATGCCGCCGCCCACGCCTCTTTTGGCCGCCTCCATCTTGGGCAAAGGCTCCCCCTTGGTGGCACCCTTGGGGTAGAACTTGTTCCCGGCCACCACCCCTCCTTCGAAGTGGAGAATGTTTCCGACTTGCTCGCCGCGGTATTTGTCCGTCGGGAAGCCGCGCACTTCAAAGACCAGCTTGGCCTTGTCCGGACCGAAATCGAGCCAGCCGATTTGCGTGTTCGGGGTCTGCCCCTGATCCTGATAGCCAACTCGCCCGCCCACCGAGAACGAAGCCACGGGCAAGGTCGCGCCGGGAATCATCCAGCGCGCGACATCCATCTGGTGCACGCCCTGATTGCCGATGTCGCCGTTGCCATAGTCCCAGAACCAGTGCCAGTTGTAGTGCACCAAGTTCTCGTGAAACGCCGTGGCCGGAGCCGGCCCGGTCCAGAGATCGAAATCGAGTTCGGCCGGAACCGACTTGACCTCTTTAAAGCCGATCGATGGCCGCAATTTGTAACAAAGAGCTCGTGACACGAGCAATTTTCCATACTTTTCGGCTTTGACAATTTCGAGCAGATTCGCCCAGGCGTCGCTCGCTCTCCCTTGAGTGCCGTGCTGGACGATGCGGTTGGTGCGGCGGGCCGTTTCGACCGCGATGCGGCCTTCGTGAACGTTTTGACTGCAAGGCTTTTCGACATAGACATCCTTGCCGGCTTGGCACGACCAGATCGTCATCAAACTGTGCCAGTGATTAGGGGTTGCGATCGAAACGACATCGACCGATTTGTCCTCAAGCGCCTTGCGCACATCCTGAGCGGTCTGCGGCTTCGTCCCCTGCTTTTCCTTGGAAACCTGATTGAGACGTTTCTCCCAGGTGCGCTTGTCCGGGTCGATCAGCCAGGCGATCTCGACATTTTTCAGTTTGAGATACTCGCTGACATGCGCGGCCCCCCGCCCATTGAGGCCCGCCAGGGCGACGCGCACGGTCTCATTGGCGCCAAGCACGCGCGCCGAGGATTTCGTGCCTCCAATGGCGATCGTGGCCATCGAAGCCAGCGCCGCCTTGGTGAACTGGCGCCGAGTCACTTGGGGTGAGGTCGAACGACGTTTCGCATTCATGATTCCGTCTCCATTAGTTCCGCAGAGCCATGCCAGGAAGAGGTGCGTCCCAGGAATCCCCGGGTTGCCACGATTCATCAAAAAATCCGGCCCGGAGAACTTTTCCAGGCCAACGGGAAGTCGGGGGCGAGTTGACATCGAGCACGGCCCAGTCGGGCAACTTGGCGATCTGGCGCGCGTTGTTCAGATGGTCATATTCGCGGAAGGTGAAGCCGCTGTTGAGCACCAGGTACCGGCCGGGAGCCTGGACATTGGGATAAATGCCGACCAGGGCTTTCCCCTTCGCATCGGTTTTCCAGTCCCCCACCTTGATCGTGTTCGCGTCCCAGCTCAAAGGCAATGATTTCATCGCTGAGGCGAGCAAGAGATTCGATGAGGAGTCACCCCACAAAACCAGGTTGGCGCGGGCATGATCGGCGGGTGTGATTTCTGTGTCATTTTTGATGGTCACTTGCCCGCGAAAATGCCTGCGCCAGTGAATGGCGGCATGTTCCATTTCCTTGAGCGCCCAGGCATGGGCCTTTTCATCAAGCGGCTTTCCGGTCGGCCGCACAAAAAGAAATGAATCCATGAACGCATCGTCGATCGGCCCTTGCAGGCCTGGCTTTTTCGCCATGTGCCGCGGGCTGGAACCGGCGCGCCATTGCCCCGATTCCAGGTGAATCGAGGCCTTCCACGACCGATCCGATCCCACAAGCGGCGCCGCAATTTCCTTACCTCCAATCACAATAATCGGGGGCGTCCCCTGCTCAAGAGGGCAATAGCCGGAGGGGAAATCGAAGGTCATCGCGGTGACTTTTTCCGCCTTGACCACAACTTTGTTCGGCAGTTCGATTTTTGCATCCACCGCTGCGGCATCCCAGTGTTTTTCCAGCCCGTCAAGGCGCAGCCAGAGCATTCCCGGATAACGCAAAGTATAAGAGACAAAGCGGATCCGCTGAGGCACCGCTTCTCGGCCCATGGCGGCGATCAGGTCGATGCGCCGGTTGATTTCGGTCTTAACCTGGGGGTGATAACTATGACCGGTTTTGGGCCCGATCAGATGGGTTAATTTCAAGCCGATTTTCGCCATGGCCGCTTCCATGATGTCGGCCGCCTGTTTTTGCTTATCCTCCGCGCCGCTATAAGCGACCGTGGGCAAATTCGACAAATTCAATGCCCAATCGGTGCAGTCATACCAGTGCAGGAGCTTTTTTTCCCATGGGGAGGGCTGGGTCGGTTCGTTTTGAAAAAGCCTTAAAAACTCGGTGGTTTCGCTGAAACCGGCCCCCGGCGCGGCCGCGCACCAGCGGCCCGGATAGTGCACCGCAAACTGCCAGGCGGCCGCGCCGCCCATGGAAAAACCGCGCATGACCACCTTGTTGCGATCGATCGGATAGTGGCGGTGCGCATGGTCGAGCGCTTCAAGACAATCGATTTCCCCCGCGAATTTATTGGCGTTGCAATAGCGGCCATAAAGATGCAGGACCATGTGGCCCTCTCCAAAAAACTCGCCCTTCGACTTCAGGCGCTGCTGAATGAACGACAATTCGCTCAACTTCTCGCCGCGCCCATGACACCAAAGATCCAGACGATAAGGCTGGGCCGAGGGCAGTCTGCAGCCCGCCCCGATCACCATGCCGTAGGGCTGGACCGAACCATCGATGCGCGAACGATAGCCGCGCACGACCAGCCCCGTTTGATGGAGCCAGCTTGGGGTTTGGCCGGAAAGAAGCTCCTTCAGCCGCGCCATACCAACGGCGATCTGCTCGCGGGCGTAGGCGGTTTCCTTGGGTTCGTAGAACTCGTGGTATTTCAGCGCCCAGTCCACGGCCTTGAAAAAGACCTCGACATCGGGAAGCAGATCCAAGAGAGCGGGCTTGCTTGCGAGCGCTTGCCGCGCGGCGTCGATCTCGCGGCCCAGCCGATCGCGTAGAGCGGATAACTCCGCAACTTCTTGCGCGGGGAGGTCAATCCCCGGCGGCGGCATCAAACGCACGCCATCGGGCTTGTTATCCGCGGGGCCATCGGCTTGGGCCCAGGAGGCGCCTACAAGAAAAGTGCCAAGGCAGACCAGGAGCGATCTCATGAGGGAAGCATTCATGGAGGGAGGGGAATTTCGGGTAAGAAGAAACAAGCGAGGCGGGAGGAAGAAAGCCGCCGGTTGGGGCGGGCGGTCGGGTGAGAGAAGCAGGCGAGGATGCGAAGGCAACAAAAAAGGGGGCCAAATTGGCCCCCTTGGTTTTTTCGATTCTTACAGGTTCCAACCCGCTCGATACTCCCGATGCAGGAGTGCGTTGGCGGCGGAATCCCCCTTGATCGACATCGTGGCACCGTCGTATTCGAACGGCTTGCCCAGCTTGATGGCGACATTGCCAAGGAGTAACGATTCAGTGAGCACCGCGGCGTAGTTGAAATTGGATAGGGCCAATTTCGGGTCGTTCTTCTTGATCGCCGTAATCCACTCTTCCTTCTGGTTGGCGTCGATATCTCCCCCCTTGTGGCGGGGCAGGAATTGCTCGGGCTTTTTGAAGCCCTCGTAATCCTTTTCCGGGCAAAGGCGGAAATCGGCGCCGTAGTCGTTGGGGCTATAGAGGATACCCTTGGTGCCAACGACGATCGAACCGGAATCAACCGGTCCTTTTTCATTTTCGCGCAACACCTTCGCCAGAAGTTCTTGCGGAGGCAAAACCTTCTTGCCGTTGAGCTTGCCTTCGTACCAGTGGAACTTCACCGGCGGCAGGCCTTCCCGTTCGGGGTAGTCGAGAACGACGTGGGCCCAGGCCGGGTAGGTCTCGGGGTTGATCGCTTCGTTCTCGGCGCTGACCTTGGTGGGATAGCCCAGCTTCAAAGCCATGAATGCCATGTTGGCGGTGTGGCATCCCATGTCGCCCAGGGCGCCGGTGCCAAAATCCCACCAGCCGCGCCAGTTGAAGGGGTGATAGGTGTAACGGCCGCGCGCATTCTTTTCGCCGCCAAAGGGGCGATAGGGAGCCGGCCCGATGAATTCATCCCAGTGAATGCTTGCGGGAACCGGAATCTCCGGCGGGCGCTTGGTGATAGTGGGGCTTTGGGGCCACACGGGGCGATTCGTCCACACGTGCAATTCGGTGACATCGCCGATCACGCCGGAACGGATGATTTCGACGCCCGTGCGCAGGCCGGAGTGAGCCGTGCCCTGGTTGCCCATCTGGGTGCAGAGCTTTTTCTCATTGGCTAGGTCGCGCAGCGTGCGGGCTTCCTTGACCGTGTAGGTCAAAGGCTTTTGGCAGTAGACATGCTTGCCCATGCGCAAAGCTTGCGAGGCCGCGCAGGCGTGAGTGTGGTCGGGCGTCGAAACGGTAACCGCGTCGATGCTGTTGCCCATTTCTTCGAACATTTTGCGGAAGTCGAAATACTTCTTGGCCTTGGGGAACTGCTTGGCCTTGCCGCCAAGGGTGCCCTCGTCGATGTCGCAGATGGCGACCACATCGCCGAACATGCCGGCGTGGCTGATGTCCGAGTCACCCTTGCCGCCCACGCCAATGCCGGCGATGCGGATGCGTTCGCTTGGAGATTGCGCGGCGCGGCCGCTAAGTTCTCCTCCGATGAAATACCCCCCCGCGGCGACGCCCGCGGAGGCCTTGAGAAAACTACGGCGTGTTGACCGGCTTGCCATGAAATCGATCTCCCGGAGAGAGCGTTTTCCCTGAAGGGGAATCCGCATTTTATCCAAAGGTATGCCGTGGCAATCTAGGATTTCGCGCTAAGGCCGCAACCGATTTTTCAGTGAAAATTCATAGCTCACCGCCGGTTTTCATCGACCTTAACTTTCGCGGCGAGGCTTGCGTAGGATTGGGTCGGCGTTCCAGGGGTCTTCGGGCCAGGAATGCTTGGGATATTTGCCCTTCATTTCCTTGCGCACGAGGGCGTACGAACCCCGCCAAAACCCGGGCAAGTCATCGGTGATCTGTTGCGGCCTGCCCGAGGGCGCAAGCAGGTGCAGAAGGAGCTTGAGCCGTTTCCTGGCCACCCTGGGCGTTTCGTCCCAGCCAAAGAAGTCCTGAATTCTGGCAGCGAGTACGGGCGCCCGATCGGGGTGATACTCGATCGCCGCGGTCCGGCTATTGGGCAAGGTCACCCTGGCCGGCATTTCGGCATCAAGAAGCTGTTTTTGGTTCCAGTTTAGCCGGTGGTGAAACCCTTCCAGCCACGGGGCTTCCTTGAGTTGATCGAGCGACCGGGTTTTCAGGGCCAACTCGGCCAGCGTCTCCTTGAGAAACGTTTCGTCCGGTTCGGGCAGATCCAGGTCGGGACAGGTTTTTTTCAACAGGCCAAGGCGCAGCAAGAACTGGCCGGCCGGCGAGTCTTGCGCGGGAAGGATCTCGTCGCGCTTTTCCCAGGCACGCTGCGCAAGCAACTGCGCGACCTCGTGCGGGTCGTTCGGGGCGACGGGATGTTCCTTGAGCACCAGATCGAGAAAGCGAGTTTGCTTGCGCGCAATGATCTCGGTTTTGTCGGAGTTCCAGCCCGTCTGGATCGTTTCGCCGATCAGTTCCTTGGGCAGCCAGGCCGTTTCGAGGGGTACGAACTTCCGTGCACGGGTTTCCACCCGGGAATCCTCAAGGTCGAGCGCCATGAACAAGTCACCGCGCCCTGGCAGGTCCTCTTCCAGGAGCACGCCCCGGCTGCCGCCCATAAGCGCGCGGCGCCTTGTGCCTTCGCGCAGTCGAGCCACCCGATCGGGAAAGCCCGCGATCATGGCGCGGGCGAGCCCTTCTTCCCAGTGCTCCAGGGAGGGAGCATGACCGATGCCCGCCTGGTTCAAAAACAGGCCTGCCACCCGATCGAAATACTGGGCGTCGCTTCGCGACAGGTCGAGGCCATGGTCGCTGGCGCCGGGAATCCGGACGATAAGCGCAACGTGTCGACTTCCTGAAAGAAATCGATGCCGTTTTTGGGCTGGCGCCCAAACGGATTGCGCTCCGTCAATAACGCCGCGGCAATCGCCCCTTCACAGGCAACTTTGCGCTCGGCAGCTTCCAGCAGCATGCGAGCCAGCCGCGGATCCATGGGGATTTTCGCCATGCGCGAACCAAGCGCGGTCAATCGTTCTTCCTTGATCGCGCCGAGCGACAGGAGCGTGTTTTTCGCGCGCGCAAGCGATGCGGGTGCCGGAGGTTCGACCCAGGGAAATTCTTCCAGGGGGCAGCCGCCCCACTCCAACAAAGACAAAAGCGCTCCGGAAAGGTCAATTTTCTGAATTTCGGGGATCGTGCGTTCGTCGCGGCTTTTCTGGTTTTCCAGGCTCCAGAGCCGCAAGCACTGGCCTGGGCCTTGCCGGCCGGCCCGCCCTGCCCTTTGATCAGCGGAGGCCCGCGAAATTTCCCCCAGCTCCAGGCGGTCAAGTCCCGTTGCCGGGTCATGAATGAGCGAACGGGCCAGGCCCGTGTCGATCACCATGCGCACGCCATCGACCGTGACCGAAGACTCGGCGACATTGGTCGCCAGCACGATGCGACGATAGGGGCCCTTCGTAAGCGCCCGGTCTTGCTGCTCCGGTTCCAGTTCCCCATGCAGGGGGAGAACGTCCCAGTCGATCTGACCTGTCAGGAGTTTTTCGAGCCGTTTGATTTCGCCAACCCCGGGCAGGAAAACCAGAACATCGCCCTGGGCTTCCGTGATCGATAGCCGCACCTGCCTTGCCACCTGATCGAGCCAGGGGCGGTCTTTCGCCAGAGGCGAATAGCGGATCTCGACCGGGTGAATGGGAGCGGTGGCTTGCACTAGCGGCGCGCTCAGCCACCGGGTGAACCGCTCCGTTTCCAGGGTCGCCGACAAGACACCGATGGCGATATCCGGCCTTACCGTGGAGCGAGCGAGGAGGACCATCGCCATGGCCAGATCCGACTCGAGGCCCCGCTCATGAGCCTCGTCAAAGAGCACGCAGCCGATGCCTTCGAGGAAGGGATCTTGCAAGAGTTGCCGCAACAAGATGCCGGCAGTCATGGCGATCAGGCGCGTGTCCTTGCCGACTTTGCGATCGAGCCGGACATGGTAACCCACTTCGCCGCCGACTAAGCCGCCGCGTTCAAGCGCGATACGCCGCGCCGCCGCGCGCGCCGCGACCCGGCGCGGTTCGACCAGGATGATCTTCTGGCCTGGAAACTGATTTTGCGCAAGAAGCTGTGCGGGAAAGCGCGTCGTTTTTCCCGTGCCCGGAGGCGCGCTGAGCACGAGCCCTTTTTCTTTGGCAAGCGCCACGATCGACTGGGGGACGACGGCATCAATGGGAAGCGAGGGCAGATTCATCGGCTAGCCGCTGGAGCCTTTTCGGAGGGGAGTGGCTTCATCGAACGGATCCACTCTTCAATGAGCTTGGCGCCATCGCGATCGATGACATTTTTTCCGACCGGCGGCATTTTACCCACGCCCGCATTGGCAATGCGCTCAAGGAGCACCGATCGCTCGGGGAATCCCGGCGCAATCAAGCGGGCGTTTTCCAACCCAAAGGAGTGATGCGCGGGCTTTTGATCGATCAACTGCATTTCCGCCAGCTTGGCCGCCCAGTCGAGGCGAATTTTGGCGTTGCCTCCTCCGGCTTCGACATGGCAGGTGGCGCAATTGACATGCAGGTAGGCGCGGGCGCGCTCTTCCAGAGTGCCTGTCTGCGCATCGAGCGGGCTTGGCAGCTTCGGCAGGGCCTTGGGGTCGCTATCGAACACCAGAGACAGGGGCCGAAACCCACCCACGGGTGATCGCTCCGCGATCCAGGCCTCGAGCTTTTCGGGATTGATCTTCGCGGCTTTGCCGCGCTCGCGAAGTGCCTGGAGGCGCGCGTCGCCTACAGGTTGACCGACGCGGCCCTGAGCCTGGAGCCAGGCAATCTGATTGACCTTTTTCTCGCCCATATGGGTCAGGTCGCGATTGAGTTGCAAATCGCACAAGCCCAGAACGAAGCCTGCGGCACGGGAGTGACAAACCATGCATTCGGCCCGGCTGGGGTAGCGCCAGGTTTGCTTCCCGGTGCTTGTCGTGAATTCGCGATTTTCGCCCGCGGGGCCGACCAGGGTCGCGTCGGTGCCGTGGTCGTTCCAGGAATAGGTGTACCCCGTCCATTCGTTGTCTTCCTTGACCAGAAAGCGCGTTTCGATCCAGCGCGCGCGAGGTTTGCCCGCCTCTTCGCTTGCGCCGGCAGGAGAAATATCCAAACCAAACGACTTGATGATCACGGTGCCGTCGGGAAAGGTCCAGGGACCGGAACCGGCATGCGTGGCCGACTGCGGCACGAGTTGGCTGTCACTGGTCTTCCGATCGGGGATGAAAAGATGACGGGCCTTCAAAGCGCCGTCTGACCAGAAGGGACTATTGACCTCATAGGGCGCAATGCCCGGCTTCAACCGATAATCCTTCACCGATGCGAACATGCCGCTATCGCTTAAACGGATCGGAAAACTCCCTTTCTTTCCGGCCATGGGGTTGCGCTCAAGTCGATGAATCCCAGTGAGGTGATCGAGGATGAGTAGTTCCCCCTCCTGATCGAGACCGAATCCCGTGATCTGATGCGCCGTATCGGCGATCTCCCAGGGACGAAGCGGCAAGACCGCATCGGCGGCAGGCGGCGCGAGCGCCCAGATTTTGCCGGTCGAATAGTCGCCATAAATGTAGTGGCCCGCCAGGTCGGGAAATTTTTTACCGTGGTAGGTCACGCCGCCGGTCAAGGAACGGGCTTCATTGTGGTGATGTTCGGCGGCCGGCTTGGCAAAGGGCCTAGGACCGCCGGTGCGCTCGGGATAAAAGTCATGGGTTCCTTCGAGCACCGACCAGCCATAGTTCTCCCCCTTGCGGATCAGGTAAGTCGTTTCCCACAGATCCTGCCCATTGTTGCCCACCCAGATATTGCCGGTCGCCTTGTCGCAACTGATTCGCCACGGATTGCGCAAGCCCATGGCCCAGGCCTCGGGAACAAATTTGCCATCTCCCACCCAGGGATTGTCTTTGGGCACCGCGTAGGCCTTGCCCGGATCGGGGTGATCGACATCGATGCGCAACACCTTGGCCAGTAACTTTTTCGTGTCCTGGCCGGTCAAGTTCAGATCGGAGTCGGAAGTGCCGTCGCCTGAAGTGACATAAAGCATGCCATCGTTGCCAAAGCAGATGGCGCCGCCGTTGTGCCCGTTCGATTCCCATTCGATGACGGTTTGGGCGCTGTCCTTGATCAATGCGAACGGTTCCGTCGCGGAAACCTGATAGCGGAGGATGCGGGTCTTGTGCGGGTCCTTGCCGCCGAATTTCCCGTTGGTGCCCAGATAAACGAAGCGGTTTTTGGCAAAGTCGGGATGAAATGCCACATCATAAATCATGCCGTCCAGTTCAAGAATGCCTTCGGCAAGGGCTGGGTTCGAAGCCCGAAATCTCAGGAGCTTGGTTTGGGCATAAGGCGAGGGCTCGGTCGAGACAAAATAGGTATCGGAGTTGGGAACCAGTGCGATGCAAATGGGAAAAGGTAGTTTGGCCTCGGCAAAGGCCGGTTTCGTTTTGAAAGGCAGTCCCGGTTCGGGAGAACCGGACCAGGGGGTCAGCCCCACTGGCACCGGACCGGTTGCATCGCTTGAGTCAGCACTTTGAAAACGAATGACCGCGGCAACACCCGCGCCGACCTGGAAATTCCAGGTCAAGCCAGGATCGGGCCGGGCTCCCAGCGGCGACAGTTCCACCCAGGGGATGGCCAGTTCGAAGCCTTGCGTGGTCGCCTTGATCGCGGCCTGGCTTGGCAGGGTTGCCTCCTTGCTCAAACCCCATCGCACATTCCGTTGCGAATCGAGCAAGAACCAGACAGATCTGGTTTTGTCGGCCAGGGACAGCCCGGTTTCCAGGAGCTTTTGGTCCAGCCCAAAAAAGTACAGGTGCGTACGATCCCAGGCGAAGCGCCATGACTTTGCTGGCTGAGCCTGCCAGACCGCTTCGGTGGCGGCCCCATCCACGATGACCGGTTCGCGCGACCAGGCCACCGAGTGGTCCGCTGCCGGCAAGAGCAGTGCGATAAGAATCAGTCCGGCCTGCATGATCACCCCGAAGCATTTTTTGTCTGGGACGGTTCCACCGAACGCCACGGGCTCAGGAGAGCGCCGCGATCTTGCATGCGGCGCCGTCCGCTCCCTTCACCGCGGGTCTTATTCATGACAACCTGGCATGACAACCTGACTCGATTTAGACCTGGCTCGATTTAGAACTGGCCCTTTTTGCCGCACTCGTAGAAGTAGTGTTCGACCTTGTCCTGATTTTCCAAAAGCCAATCAATGTCGGGCTCGTGGGCGACCGCCTTCTTGATCACCTTGACCGTCGCTTCGCGATGGACCTCGAAGAGCGCCTCATGCTTGACCTGGCCGACCGGAACCTTCAGGATCGAGGGATCAAGCCATACCGAATAGATGATGCCGATCGAGTTCGCCAAGGCCTTGGGCAAAATGCCTTGCCGCACCGCGTCAAGCACGCCATGCGCGATTCCCGCTTGCACCGTGCCCATCAGAATGTTCGTGTAGCGCGAATCCTTGACGGTGACCTTGGACACCAGCAACGTAGCTGGCTTGATCTGGACATCGGAGTTGAGAATGGCGAACACCTTGGTGTGCCCTGCAACCTGATTGCCAACGAGTGTCGCCATGGCGGTGCCGACCGGGCCATCGAGATCGCCGATGACAATTTCGGGCTCGGCGCAAAGGTAGTCGAGCTCTCCCTCGACGAGGGCTTCCGCCGTCAGAAAACCGATCTTGTCCCCGACCTTGAACTTGGACGCCTTCGTCGATTTTTCCACGGAAGCGGCCTTGGCCGATTTCTCGACCTGCTCTTCCTTCGAGGATTTGGATCCCTTTTTCTTCTTGGCCATGTCGTTCTTTCTCCCGGAGAGGTCGTTTTTGCCTGCCATGAATGCCCTTTAGGATCAATCCTGTGTGCGAACCGCCCGGAGCCCAAATCCCGTCGGGCCCCTCTCTTCCAAGATAGGGGCCGGGTACGGCATGGGACCAGTTGGTTCGGACGAGGAACTACAAGGAGAAAAAGAGAAGGGACTGAAAGGAAACCGCCGATCAGGCCAAAACCGATTCGATCAGTTCGCCATGAACATCGGTCAAGCGCCGTTTGACGCCGTTGGAGTAATAGTTGAGGCGCGTATGATCGAGCCCCAAAAGATGCAGTACGGTCGCATGAAAATCATAAATCGTGCTACGCCCTTCTGTGACCGCAAAGCCCAGTTCATCGGTTGCGCCGTGATGGCCCGGCTTCAAGCCCGCCCCAGCCATCCAGATGGTGAAGGCAAAGGGGTGGTGATCGCGTCCCTTGGCGCCCAGCCCCTGGGTGATCGGCGTGCGCCCAAATTCGGTGGTCCAAAGGATGAGCGTGTCGTCCCACATCCCTCGATTTTTCAGGTCGGCCATGAGCGCCGCGAACGGCTGGTCGATCAAGGCCGCCTGGGTCGCATGGTTTTCCCGCACATCTTCGTGGCCGTCCCAGTTGATGCGAGGCGACCCAAAGGCGCCGCCATGAAACATCTGCACAAATCGGACGCCGCGCTCCAATAGCCGCCGCGCCAGAATGCAGTTGCGAGCAAACGGTTCGACGGTGGGCTGATCGAGGCCATAGAGCCGCTGGATGTGTTTGGGTTCATTGCTCAAATCGGCCACCAGGGGAATGGTCGCCTGCAGCCTGCCGGTCAAGGAATAAGAACGAATGCGGGCCTTGAGGTTTTCATCGAGCGGCCGGGTCGCGGCATAGTCGCCATTGAGTTTTTCCAACAAGGCCAGGCCTTCTGCCCGAGAACGAGGATCGATGCTGACCGGAGTCGTCAAGTTTTCCACAAGCGGTCCCGATCCGCTCGTTTGAAAGGGAACGCCCTGATACGTGGCCGGTAAAAAGCCGCTGGACCAGTTGATTGCGCCGCCGGCGGGCAAGCCGCGCGGATCGGGTAGAACGACGTATGCAGGTAAATCCTCGGTTTCTGATCCCAGGGCATACTGCACCCAGGAACCGACCGAGGGGAAACCGCTCTGCACGAAACCGGTATTCATCTGGAAGGCGGCAGGCGTGTGATTGCTGCTCTTCGCGATCATCCCATGGAGGAAGGTCATGTCGTCGGCGCGGCGGGCCAGATAGGGAAACAGGTCGCTGACCCAGGTGCCCGATTCGCCATATTGTTTGAAGGCGAAAGGCGACTTCATGACCCGGCCGGGCTGTCCGAAAAACAGCTCCATCTTCTTGCCCTTAACCTCCTGGCCATCCTGTTTGGCCAGGTCGGGCTTGTAGTCGAACGAATCGAGGTGGCTGATGCCGCCGGGGTGAAAGATCTGAATCACCCTTTTGGCCTTGGGTGCGAAGTGCGGACCCTGGGCGCCAGAAGTGTCATCGCTTGAAGCGCCTCGGGCCTTGCCGTCGCGCGCAAGAAGCCAGGCGAGCGCCATGCCACCCAAGCCGGTGCCCATTGCGTCGAGCCACATCCGGCGGTCGGGCAGTTGCCGATCGCCATGGGGTTGAGTGAACATGGTTCTATCTCAGATCCAAAAACTCGCTGGAATTGAACACCGCCCAAACGACCGGCTCGAGGCCGACCTTTTGCGCCACTTCGACCGCCTTTTGTTTTTCCTCGGCGCGAATCTCGCGGCTGTAGGCGAGCAGCCAGAGCCTCTCGACCCCCTTGGTGACATCGGGTTTGGCACCCTCGCCTGGGGCCATTTGGGAAAGCGCTTGCGCCAGATGAGCCGAACGGCGAATCACGAACTGATCGTTCATGAGCGCCAGGGCCTGAATCGGCGTCGTGGTGGGCACTCGTTTCGGCGTGCGCACCGTTGGGTCGGGACAATCGAACGCCTCAAGCAACGGGCTGCGCGCCGAGCGGATCACCATCCGGTAGATCGTGCGCTTGAGGAAATCGGGCTCTTCATTTTCGAGCGGCTTGTAAAAGACCGAGTTGAACGACTCGATCTTGAAAGGACGGAAACCAGGTCCCCCCAAGGAGGACTTCAATTCTCCCGAGACGGCGAGCATCGAATCGCGGATCGCCTCCGCCTCGAGCCGGCGCGGCGGAAAACGCCAGAGGTAACGGCTTTGACTGTCTTTTTCGAGCGCCAAGGCGCGATCGGCCGACGACTGGCGGTAGGCCCTCGAGGTCACGATCAGGCGATGGAGCGGCTTCGTGTGAAAGCCTTCCTTGCGAAAAGCGCTAACCAGGAAATCGAGCAGTTCCGGATGGGTCGGCCGACTCCCCTGTTTGCCGAAATCGCTTGGGGTATCGACCAGTCCCGTTCCGAAATGGTGTTGCCAGATCCGGTTGACCCAGACGCGGTGCGCAAGCGCGTTGTTTTCATGCGCGATCCAGTCGGCCAGGGCCAGGCGGCGGGCTTTATCCGGTTCATCGGGACGCAGGTTCCAGTTGGCCGGGGCATGATTGAGAACTTTGATGCCTCCGGGAATCGCGTCGGATTCCGGCCGGTCGATATCGCCGCGAGTCAGGACCTTTTGCACGCCCGGAACCGTTGCGACGGCGGCGAATGCCTGGGGATCCCGGTCTTCTTGAGTCTTGGCGGTCTCAGTCAGGGTCTTGCGCCGCTCGCCGAGCTGTTTCCAGCGGTCGGCCTCGGCCGGTTCGAGCAGGGCCTCAAACTTGGCATGCTGCGCCAGCTTGTAACCGGATTGATGAGACTGGGCCACTTGGTTGGCATCGAGGGCAAAGGGATAGACTCTCGCTTCCAAAACTTCTCCCTGGAAAAAGGGACTGCCGCCGCCGGTATGGCGCATGCCGATCAGCGCGCGAACCTGACCCGATTTGAACTTCAACTGCGCCGAATCAGGACGGTAGCTGGCCCCTTGAGGTTTCCCGTCGCGGTAAAGACGAATCTCTCCGTTGGCGGCAAACACCAGGGCGAGGTGCACGAGCCGATTCGGTTCGATCTCGGGTTTGGCACCGAGAGTCGAGAGGGGCCGGCTTCGACGATGACCTTCACTGCCCGCCAGCCAGTATCCTGGCTCCAGCTCGCCAAAGACAATGGCATCGAACTGGGTTCCATCGAGGAGTTCCAGCGTCAACACTCCCCCGCCGCGCTGGTTCAAGGTGGCCAGCTTGACCCAGACTTCGAGGGTTTTTTCTCCCAGTTCCCATTCCAGTGGAGCGGACCGGTAATGACTGCCCTGACCATCGAGGATCAGTCCGGGATTCTCCCCTTCCTGGATGCGGGCATTGCCCAACATCTCGCCTGAGGGTGTTTCTCGCCCCCAGAAAGACCATCGTTTCGGAGCCAGCGCCGCCGGGAACTCTTCAACCGGCGTGCTGTCGGTCTTGCGAGCGAGCGCCTTCATGCGGATCGCGTCGAGTTCCTGGTCGATCTGTTTGAGTTCCTTCTGCTTCTTTTCGAGTTCCGATTTGCGCCGGGCCATTTCGGCGGGCCCGAGCAGACCGCGCACTCCTAGCTTGACGCCGGAAAGCGCCGCTTTGAGTCCGTGATATTCCTTGAGCGAAATCGGATCGAACTTGTGATCGTGGCAACGCGCGCAGTGGGCGGTCAGTGCCAGGAAGGCCTGGGTGGTGGTTCCCACCATCTCTTCCATTTCATCTTCGCGGGCGCGTTCTCTCACCACACGGGAGGCCGAGCTACTGCCCGCCTGATCGAATGGACCGGCCACCAGAAAACCGGTCGCGGCGATTTCCGAGGGGCCCGCCATGGGCAGTAAGTCGCCGGCGATCTGCTGCTTTACGAAATCGGGATAGGGCAAGTCGGTGTGAAAGGCGTTGATGACCCAATCGCGGTAGGGCCAGGCCTGATCGCGTGGGCGGTCGTATTCGAAGCCCTGGCTCTCGGCGAAACGGGCCACATCGAGCCAGTGGCGCGCCCATTTTTCCGCGTAGGCCCGCGAGGCGAGCAAGCGGTCGACTTCAGCGGCCCAGGCGGCCTCATCGGGTTTGGCCAAAAAGCGGCGGCGATCTTCGGGTGTGGGGGGCAAGCCGGTCAGGTCGAGGTGAAGACGGCGCAGCAAGGTTTCGGGATCGGCTTGAGGCGAGGGTTCGAGCCCTTCCTGGAAGAGTTTCGCCGCCACATAGCGATCGATCGGATTACCGGCCCAGTCAGACCACGATTTTTGCCAGGTCGCCGGCAGCGCAGGTCGTTCCCCGGAACGCAGAGGCTGCCAGGCCCAGTAGTTCTGGGGATTCTGGTTTTCGCCCTTTGGCGGTTCCTCGGACGCGGATTTCTCCCGCGCCGGCGCGGGAAGACCAGCCAGAGCAAGGCACAGTGCGAGAAGGAGGGCAGCTCGGCCCATGGGAGAGGATCCCTTGGTAATGAAGTTGGCCGTTTTCCCTATTCTCGCGCCTTCAGGCCGTCTGGGCAATGACAAAGAGGGCCGAGCGGGCGCGGGGTTAGGGCTTTCGGGTCGTTTGATTCGTCCCCTTCACAATCTCAAAGAACATGTTTTTTGTCGCGGCGATCATCTGGCTTGTGGGATGGATGCGGCTTTCCGGTTTGGACATCCTTTCCGCACTTATCCTTTCTTTCATTGTCTCCGCCCTTCAATTCGGCGTGATGCTGCTTTTGGCCAGAATGCTTAAGATTCCTCTTTTCGAATCGTGATTTGGTGCAAAGCGAGACCGAATCTCCTCGCTGGATCTTCTCAATGGCCTCCTGCCCCCGGCCGATTCCCTTGCCGATTGAAAACCATACCCGGCAATCGATAATGACCCTTCACTCTACCTCCTCCCCTTCGGTCTGCTTCCTCGTTTGATTGCGATCCTCTTGCAAGTCGACGACGAAGTCCAATCTGCTGGAGTATTCACCTTGACCACCTTGACCACCTTGAATCCCCTCATGAAACGATTCCGCCGAATCGCCTCGCTCACCCTCGCCCTGGGATGTGCGGCCCTTCCCGCCTCCGGTCAGGAAACGCCCAAACCGGTCCGCATGGGGTCGGGCGCCATGACCTTCGATACCGTACCCGGCTGGGGCCTTGGGCCTGACGGCAAGTCGGTAATCGGTTCGACCCACGGCAGCGTGGTGGTCGATCAAGAAGGCACCATTTACACGAGCGCCGCAGCCGGCGTGTTTGCCTTCTCCCCGGAGGGCAAGGTCGTCAGAAAGTTTCTGGGCGACAACTACTCCAACATTCACGACATGAAAATCCGTCAAGAGGAGGGCGGCGAGTTCATTTACGGCGCGCGCAACGCCAACGCCGAAGGGATCAAATTCCACACGCAAAGCGGCGACATCGTTTTGAAGCTCAAGTATCCTGCCGAATCGGGATTGAACCTGAAGGGTTTCAGCCCCACGGCGATCACCGTGGCTCCCAACGGCGAAATCTACTTGTCCGATGGCTACGGCAGCGACCGAATCTTCAAATACGACGCCAAGGGAAAGTACCTCTCCCACTTTGGCGTGAAGGGGAACGGACTCAAGGAGTTCAACACCGCTCACGGCATGACTCTGGATACCCGTTACACTCCGGCGCGGTTGCTGATTTGCGATCGCAATCACACGCCCAAGGGCCGGCTGCTTCACTACAGTCTGGAAGGCCAATTCATTGAAGAGGTCGTCACGGGATTGGGCATGCCCACTTCCGCGGTGGTCCAGGGAGACTTTGTGTCGGTGCCCGATTTGCATGGCCGCCTGGTGATCCTCAACAAGAACAACACGATCATCGCGGTGCTGGGAAATAACCCCGACTCGGGCAAGGGACGCAACTTCAACATCCCTCAAAATCAGTGGGTGGAAGGCGTCTTCAGCGGCACCCACGGTTCCTCCTGGGACAAGGACGGCAACCTTTACGTGCAGGACTGGAATGTCTCGGGCCGCCTCATGAAACTGGTCAAGGTGAAATAGCCATCACAGCCCGGCGCTGCGCGAGGCAGCGGGTTTCAAAAATCACGACCTGCCATGGGAACCTCGGTCCCACGGCAGGTTGTCTGCGTCTTGCGATTTCTTGATCGATTGCGAAAGTTGGCAAAGGCGCAGAGCGCATTCAACCTCGTTCAGGATCCGATTGAGCGAGGGCGATGACGGTGCTTAGATAGGGTTCGGGAAGTCCGTGCTCTTTGGCGCCGGTGATGATTCGAACCAAATACTCATCGCTCGGCCTTCCCGGAATTTGTTTCCCCGCACCTTCGCGCATGAAGTAGGCGATCGCCCCCACCGTTTCGCCTTGAGAATCGGTCACCTCGACCGTGCGCCGCTCGTAACCTTCTTCAAAGGAATCCAGGCGCTTTAAGGCTTCGCTCGTGCAACAGTAGAGAACACCAAGCACTTCGGCGTGTGAGGGGCGTATGTTCGCGTAGGCCGGACCGCCCGATTCCAATCGCTCGAAGACCAGGCGATGCCACGCAAGCCGGGCAAGACGCGGAGGATGCTCGGCATGTCCAAGGCTCCCCGTGCGGTGGATCATTTGTTCTTTAAGTAGGTTGCTTCCGTAAGCGAAATACCACTGCTGCAAAAGGACACCTGCTGGCAAGCACGCTCATTGGGTTCACCCTAATTCGGCCAGACTCAAGAAGCAAGAAGGTGAGACGATGGGACTTCATCAGTCCAAACCTTCAAGTACTGCAACTGGTTGACCCCGAAGATGGTCGCCATGGCCACATCGGCGGCATCCCGGCCGCGGGCCATAAGGACTCTGCCGATGCGAGGCTGATTGTGGCGAGCATCGAAGGTGTACCACTGGCCGCCGACATAGGCCTCAAACCAGGCACTAAAGTCCATGGGGCATGGCACGGCCGGCACGCCAATGTCGCCCAAATATCCCGTGCAGTAGCGCGCCGGAATATTCAAACAGCGGCACAAGGTGACGGCCAGATGCATGAAATCGCGGCAGACGCCGACCCGCTCTCGGTACGCACCCAGGGCGGTGCGCGTGCAACAAGCCAGCTGGTAGTCGAATCGGATGTGACGATGCACGAAATCGCAAACCGCCTGGACCTTTTGCCAGCCGCCAGGAATCGAGGAAAACTGCGACCAGGCAAACGGATTCAATTCGCTGTCCACTTCGCAATAGCGACTGCCCAGTAGGAATGGCAGGGTTTCTTGGGGAAGATCCTGAACGGCAATTTGCGCCGCGCCAGGCACCTGCAGATCGCGCAATCCGCAATCTTCGACGACGGCGCTGTTGCTGAATTTTGCCCGACCCGCGGGAACGACCACTCGGTGGCAACGGTTTCCATTCTGGTCGATGTACTGCTGGTCGGGGACCGAAGGCGTGACCTGAAACTTTTCAATCTGACGAATCATGGGCGCACGCAACGGATGGACGCTGAGCATCAGAATCATCGGCGTCGGGGCCGGAACGGTGAATTCGATTTCGCATCCGACTTGGATAAGCATGGCAAAGCCACCTGTTTCCGATTGAGTTTGAAAAAAAAACATGGCAATCGATCTAAAGCTCTAAGCAAACCCCATTCCAAGCAGGGGCACCGAAGTCTTCCCGAACGCTACTTCCCGGCGCGCCCACCTCCCCAATGCCTGTTTTTCGCGGCGAAAACCTGCGTTGCGCCTATTTTCTTGAAATCACTCCTTGGGCGCGCCGAAGGTCCATTCCAGCACCAAGCCGGAACGCGTGTGGCTCCGAGGGGTGGGAAGTCCCGCGCCCAGCGACAAGTTCCAACCGGGCGGAACATAGAACACCCCGCCAATCACGGCAATGCGCACATCATTATTTCCCGTTTGAATATCCTCCATAAAATGAAACTTGTTTTTAACGGCAGGAATTTTCAGCCCAAATAGTCCACCAAAATAAGAACCCCCAGTAGATTCCCGCCGATTTCAAAACCATTGCTAATTCCGTAGTCGAAGGTGCTATTATTTTGTCCGCTTTTTTTGAAAAATTGAATTGTTGCTGAAAAAACAGAGAGTCGTATTCGGTGATCTGTCCGGAAGGGACGTTGAACAAATTTTGCTGCCCCCATTCCGGTCCGCAAAGGAGCAACAGCGCGACCGGCCCCAAAAGGAGCTTTGGGGCCCTCGCGGGAAGCATGTCATCCGCGAAAACCTGCACCGGCAATTTCCGGTTCGCTTCGACAAGATCGCGCTTCAAACAGAATGGCGGCTCCCCAATGGGAGCCCCCTTCACTCCAATCCGAAGCGGCGCATCCGGCTGACGAGCGTGCTGCGCGGGATTCCCAGGTTGCGCGCGGCGACCGATTTGTTGCCCCCCGCAACGCTGATGGCGCGTACCAGTTTCTCTTTCTCCTGGGCCAGCTTTTCACGGCGTTTTTGCTGGGAAAGTCCGGGAGGCTTTTCTTTGGGCTCGCCAAAGAGCGCGGCGAACGCTTCCTCCGAAAATCCGTTCCCCGAGACCGTATGGCCGGCGGGAAGGACCATGGACGCATCACTTTCGCCCGGTTGCGCCGCAAAATGGCGCTGCAGGATGGCCCCGCCTTCGGAGAGAACGAGCGCTCTTTCGAGGGCGTTTTGCAACTGGCGAATGTTGCCCGGCCACGACCGACTCTTCAGGAAAGCAATGGAATCGTCGTCGATCACAGGGACCGCAACGCCTGACTTTTCTGCGGCCTTGCGAAGAAGGTCCTCGGCCAGCTCGGGAATATCGAGCTGCCGATCGCGCAATGGGGGCAAGTGGATGGGAAATACATTGAGACGGTAAAACAGATCACGCCGAAAGAGGCCCCGCTCCATCAGATCTTCCAGGTCGCGGTGGGTGGCCGCGATAATGCGAACATCCACCTGGATCGGTTCATTGGAGCCGACCCGTTCAAAGGTCCGTTCTTGAATCACCCGCAGCAGCTTGGTTTGCACGTCGGCGGAGATGTCGCCGATTTCATCCAAAAAAAGCGTTCCCCCATCGGCCATTTCAAACCGGCCGGGCTTGTCCTTGTGGGCGTTGGTGAAGGCGCCGCGGACATGGCCAAACAGTTCGCTTTCAAGAATTCCCGGAGCCAGGGCGGCGCAGTGGACCTTGACCAGCGGCTTGAGCGCCCGCGGACTGCGCTCATGAATCCATTGGGCGAGCACTTCCTTGCCGGTTCCCGATTCGCCGCGCAATAAAACCGCAGAACTGCTGGGCGCCACCTTGCGCGCCATTTCCATCAGGTCGCGGCAGGCGGGCGATCGGCCGATGATTTGGGTTTTCCCGGTGGAGATTTTTGAGGGGGTGTCGCCTGGGACCGCGCCTGCTTGAGGGTCAGAATGGGGAGGAGCCACGGATTCCGGCCGGCTGCGGGTGAGCTGCGCCTGGAGCGAATGAATGAGCTGTTGCTGCTTGGCGATCTGATCCACCTTGGTTTGCAGTTCGCGGCCGAGCGATTCAATTTGCCGGTGCTCCTCGGCATTGACGAGTGCCAGCGAGGTGATCTGGGCGAGCGCCGCGACCAGGTGCCGCAGATCCTCGGGGAAACGCTGATCGGGGCGGGTTCCCAGGTAGAGCACGCCGCGCAGCTTCCCTTCGTGACGCAAGCCGACGGCCGCGCCCATTCCCAGGCTGGTGAGGTGTTCTTTCCACAACTTGAGCTGGGATTGGGCGGCGAGACTTCCTTGAGATTCGAGACTGATGAAGGGAACCCGTGCCAGACGGTCCCAAAACCCCGCTTCATCGCCAAGCCGGGCGGGCGGCGTGTCGCCCCCCTGGTGAACGATCAGCTCCATCCCCTGAGGTTGCACCAGATAGATGGCCCCCCGCCGGACTTCCACCACCTGAGTCGCATGACGAAGAAGCGCCTTGGCCAGCGCGTGGGGATCGACCAGTCGATCGACCGCCTGATGCATTTCCTGCAAGGTTTCGTCCAGTTGGCGCCGTTGCTGACGAAAGCGCTGCAAGACCACGCTCAAAAGGCGGCCGCGCGTCAGATCGACCAGAATGACGAGCACGAGCGCGGTGCCGGAAACCGCCAGAATCTGACCGGGAGAGGGAACCTCGGCAACCTGCATGCCCACAAACACCATTCCGCCGAACACCATGGCGTAATAGAAGAAGCTGGCGAAGCTGGAGACGAGCAAGATATTGACACCGCCACCCAGGTAGGCCTCGAGCGTCTGCAAACGGTAGCGGGTCAGGCTGATGCCAAACGAAATCGTGACGATTGTGCTGGCGGCAAGCATGGTCCAGGTGTTTTCGCCGGTGCCAAGCCGGCTGGTCGGCGAAAAGGAAAGCCAGGCGGCGTAGCTGACGGGGAAAAGCGCGGCGCTCATGCCCGCGAGGACCCAGCGAATCTGGCTTTTTTCGACCGAATCCTCGCAGCGGCGCAGGGAATCGAACAAGGTAATCCAGCCGGCCAAGAAGTAGAAGGCCGACACGGTGATGTAGGCATAAATCCACCAGAGCATCATTCCCAGGCTGCGTTCGAAGGCGGGCGCCAGTTCGGGTTGCGAAGAGCCTAGGGCTTCCAGGCCACGAATCAAAAACCAATGGATGAAAAAAATCACAAGAAAAAGACAGGGAGGAATATAAATCAGTGTTTTTAGTGTCTTGGGATACTCTTCAATCCAGGGGTGCGGCTTGGGAAATCTCAAGAAGAAATGCAGACTCACCGGCATGAGCAACGCGGCCGACACGACGAAGAAGGTGAGGAGTATGGGGCTATTTGCAATATGTATCCAATGATACCCGCCCATATAGGCGCCAACCGAAAGCAAAGTCATCCAGAAAAAGAGATAAGTGAAGCGGCTTTCAGGCTGTTTCCAGTAAACCACGATGCCCAGAGAAAACAGCGCCAGCTTCAAAAGCAGCCAAAAGGCGGAAGGAATGAGAGCCGGCCAGGAGCCGTTGCTCGGCTGGCACTGGACCTCATGAATGCTATGGTCGGATTGCTTTTGAAACCTGATGGTTACGAGCTTGGATTCTGTTTGTCGCCCCAGATCGTCCTGGAAATCAAGCCATTGCGGCCAGGAGGTCAAGGAGATCTGATTCCAGGCGAGCAGTTTATCTCCCACCACTGGCCAAGTCGTCGCGGGAGTGGCGAAGAATCGCGAATCGACGCTGAGCACCCTCAAGCCAAAGTTGGAACGGATTCCAATCGACTGCGCGGTGGCGGCACGCCAAAAGATCAAAGTGGCCATGGCGACAACCAAAACTCCAGCCAGGAACAGTCCACGGCTTAGGAGCAAACTGGGTCGAGTGGCTTGGCTAGGCAAAGAAAACACTTCCGCGGGGAGGGTGTCGCAAAGTGACGATCTTGACGAATATTAGCGGTTTGCGGTGAAAAACGCACCAGGCTTCGTCATTTTTCACCCTTTTTCCTTAACGATTGGAGAAACATTGCCGGCCGTTTCCGATCGGGGTTCTGGATAACCTGGAACAAAATTCACCGCTAACCATTCCCACAAAAGGATTTAATTCAAATCGCGCCATCTCCCCCTCCTTTTGTTTCTTCTTGCTTTTCCCAAAGTTTCCTTGCTAATAGCGAGGGCACACCATTCGCGTAATGAGTCAAAAACATGCCGTCCGAAATCAAGGAAGAACCCTCCACCATGCGTGTCACCAAGGATTGGTTAAGTCGAAACTGGCAACCCATCACGCCCTCCGACATTCCTTACCGAACTCACCGATTGGCCAACTACTCCTTCCAATCGATGGAGATTGGCGACGGCCCCCCCCTGGTCTTCGTGCCAGGACTGGCGGGCGGTAGCCGCCTTCACTTGCCCCTGATTAGCCAGCTATCTCAATATTTCAAAGTGATTACTTTTGAATTCCGTGGCGAGAACCTCCTCTTTACCCGCCGCATGTCGACCCAACTCAAGGTGCTGGCGGAAGACCTCGCGGAATTCATCTTTACCGGAGGCTGGGAAAGGCCCCTGGTCCATGGCACCTCCTTTGGCGGCGTCGTCTCCTTGCTCATGGCCAAACGCCACCCCGGCCTGATTCAGTCGCTATTTCTTCAAGGAGTGGGCAATCGCTTTCAGCCGGGCCTCCTCAGATATTTGGCCGGCCAGGTGCTGACCCGCTTCCCCTTGGCCCAGGCCAATCCCTTCCTGCGCCAGGTGTTTACCATGCTTTTGGGCGGCGCCAATGTTCCCGAACGGCTCCTGGGTTTTGCCATCAAGCAGATCTGGACCACCGATCAAGCCATCATCGCGCAGAGATTTCGCAGCGTCGCCCGGCTGGAGCTCGCCAAGGAAATTGAAGGCCTGGCCGTGCCCAGCCTGCTGCTCACCGGCAACCGTGACATCATCGTCACCAAATCTTCCATTGCCGAACTGGCCGGTTCGCTGAGCAATTGCCAGTTGCAAACCATTAGCGGCGGCGGCCATTTGGCAGGCATCACCCACCCGGCCGAAATCGCCCAGAATTGCTTTGAGTTTGCCCAGGCACTGGGCTGCGGTGTTTGATGCCGATTTCAGGATCGCGAAAAGGGCCGTGTCCTGCAAGGACGCGGCCCTTTTTCTTTTTAACGACGGCAAACGGAGCCCATTGCACTTTTTCTTTGGATCCGAATCCTCGGCCTAACAAGCATCCAAAAAGCGTGAGCGGAATGCCTTCCTCGACGAAAACGCAAGACTTTCGAGATTTCGCACGTCGTCAAGAATCATCGCCCGAACTGGACCGGGAAAGTTCATAGAATTCGCCGGCATAAGGCTGCGGCGGGCGCTCCTCGGTAAAGCGTCGGTGCCGGAAATAGCGCACTTCAAAGGAACCGTCCGGATCGAAAGGCATGGTGGTGCCTCCCAAAAAGCCGGAAGGCCCCGTGCTCTTGTTCACCAGATTCAACCAGACTCGGTCGGGCGGGAAATACTTGCGGCCACCACCGGTATCGGTGTCCTGGCTCACCGGCCGGAATCCCCAAAATTGCTCCTCCCAGGGCAAGGTCTGGAGCATCGCAATGACGAAACCCGAAAGGATATATCCCGTCAGCGTGCCCACGACGGCTCCGCCAATCTGATCGACCAGGGCATGGTATTCAAAGCGCCGAGCCGAGATGCTGTTAATGAGGGTTCGCATGATTCCATAGGAACCGCAAAAAACCGCCACCAGGGCCACGCCATCCTCGTATCCGCCCAGCACCGAATTGGCGAACATCGGTTCAAGGATGCCCGCCAGCGGCTCGAAAAAAGAAAAGGCAATGATTCCCGACAAAACGGTCATCACGAACGCAGCCCAGGCACCGAAAACGCCTTCGGCAAAGTTGGCATAGGCAACGCCGGCGATGATCAGCAATGTCAAAACGATGCAGCCATCCATCTATTTTCTCCGGGCGAATTTCGTGTTTTTTGCGGCCTACTTGCAGACCCGGGTCATTTCGGCAATGGAGGTGTCGCCGCTGATGACTTGCCGCAGACCATCCTGGTAAAGCAAAGTCATCCCTTCTTTCACCGCTTCTTGCTGGATCTGGTGCATGTTCGGTTTGTCGCGGATCATTTCGCGAATGTGATCGGTGATGCGGAACAGTTCGTAAACGCCCGTGCGGCCCCGATAGCCCGAGCCCCCGCAATGGTCGCAGTTGTTGGTTTCCGGTTCCTTCTGCCCTTCTCCCGGAGCGCGGCAAAAGAATTTGATCTTGTCGGCGGGCAAATTGAGCCGTTTCAGTGCTTCGGGCGAAGGCACATATTTCTCCTTGCACTTGGGGCAGAGCTTGCGCACCAGCCGCTGACCGATCACTGCCGAGAGCGCGCTACCAATCACCGAAGGATCGACGCCAAGTTCGATCAATCGGCCAAGAGCGCCCACGGCGTCGTTGGAGTGGATCGTCGAGAAGACCATGTGACCGGTCTGGGCCGCCTGGCAGGCAATTTCGGCCGTTTCCTTATCGCGGATTTCGCCGAGATAGATCACGTCCGGGTCCTGACGCAAAATGCTTCGCAGTTCGCCCGCGAAAGTCTTCCCCGACTTGGGAGTGACTTCAATTTGCGTCGTGTTGGGGATGGTGTACTCGACCGGGTTTTCCAGGGTGATCACGTTCTTGGTGAAGCGATCGATTTCATGCAGCGCCGCATACAAGGTGGTCGATTTGCCCGCGCCGGTCGGACCGCAAACGAGGAGCAGGCCGTGCGGCTCGCTGACGATTTCCCGGACCATATCGCGAACCTTGGGCCGTAGCCCCAAGTTTTCCAGGCTGCTGATCGCCTTGTTCTGATCGAGAATACGCAGCACCATCTTTTCGCCAGCCACGCTACCCGAGGTCGCCACGCGAAAGTCGACCACGCGCCCCGCGGCGCCAGGTTTTTCCGGGTCGAGAATGCGCGCCTGAAAACTACCGTCCTGCGGTTTTCGTTTTTCGGTGATGTCCATTTCCGCCATCACCTTGAGGATGTTGATAACCGAATCGCCGATGCGGCGATCGAGCGCTTCCTGGGCTTTCATGATGCCGTCCACCCGGAAGCGCACCAGTGTTTCCTCCTTGGTCGGCTCGAGGTGGATATCCGTTGTGCGCGACTTAATGGCGTTCCAAATCAGCTCCAAAGCTGCTTGAAAGCCGGCGGTTTCCTCCGATTTGTTCAGGAACTTGGCCGCCTCCGCGCCCCCCGAACCACCCCGTTTTCCAAGGAAAACGACCGGAATGTTGCGTCCCTTGGGTCCCGCGGCGTCGGTGAACTTGAGGCCGAAATAGCGCGCACCCAACGACCTGAAGTGGTAGGGGGTCAACAGGTGCTGGGTCTCGTCCTTGACGAAGCCATTGCGCAAATTGGCGTAAAGCTTGGCTTCCACCGCCATCGCGATCATGACCACAAACCAGGAAATCCAGAAGTAGGGCAGTCCCCAGATCAAAAGCGTGCCGACGATTCCCGAGCCGAGGACAATCAGGTTCCAGGTCGGACCATCCGCGATTTCGAGCTCTCGCTGATCCTCGTCGACCCACTGCGCCAAAAAGGCCCAAGTGGCAAACGCCGCCAGCACCAGAATCAGATGGAAGATGTTGAGGTACCAGCCCTCTCCTCTGGGAAAGTCCCCCGCCGCAAAGATCGACAGGCCCGAAAACGACGTAAAACCTCCCGAAATCGAAGCAAAGCAATTATGGGCGCATAGCATGGATGATTCCCGGGTGCCGATATAAGGGGACGGATAAAGACCCTATGAAGACATCTTAATTCCCTTAAGCGCCATCTTAAACTGGTCGGGATTGGGGGCCACTTCCAGAGCCGTGGCCTTGTCGATTTCCCCTCGCTCCACCAGCGAGCGTAAGTTCTCGGTGAAATCGACCATCCCTTCCTGGTAGTGCTTTTTGATCATGTCCAATAGCTCGGAGTCGCGGCCTTCGCCGATGAACTTGCGCACGATTGGATTGACGATCATGATCTCGTTGGTGGGGGTACGAGGCTTCTTGAGCCCCTTCAAGAGCTTTTGCGCCACGACCGCCTTGAGGTTGTTGGCCAGCGCCTTACGGATGGCGTCGTGCTTATCGGGGGTGAACAAGTCAAGAATACGGTTGATCGTGGTCGCCGCGCTCGCGGCATGGATCGTACCAAAAACCAGGTGACCCGTTTCCGCCGCATGGATGGCCGCTTCGAAGGTTTCGATATCGCGCAACTCACCCACGAGGATCACGTCGGGGTCTTGCCGCACCGCGTCCTTGAGCGCCTTGTGCCAGCCCATGACATCGAGGCCGATTTCGCGCTGGTTGAAATAGGACATGCTGTCGGCAAAGGTGAATTCGATCGGATCTTCGACCGTCAGAATATGCAGCGGTTCGCGCTCGGCGATGTAGGTAAGCATCGAGGCGATCGTGGTCGATTTGCCCGACCCGGTCACTCCGGCCAAAATCACGAGGCCTTCGGGAAAATGGCAGAGCTTCTCGATGGCCTCGGGTAAGCCAAGATCGCTGAAATTGGGGATCTTCGTATTCACGCGCCGCGAAACCAGAGAAAGCCGGCTTCGCTGCCGGAAAAGGCTCACGCGGAAACGGCACTCGTCGTTGCCGACCACGTGTGAAAAGTCGACGCCGCCTTCGTCTTCGAGGATCTGCCGCTGCCTGGGGCTCAATAGCGGCAGAAGGAGCCGTTCCATCATTTCCTGGGTCATGGGCGGCATTTCCATCCGCTTGATGTCGCCGCGCATGCGCATCATGGGAGGCTGACCGACCTTCAAGTGAATATCGGAGGCCTCGAGTTTCATCACCATGCGGAAGAGCTTGTTGGCTTCCGGTTCTTTTCTCGGTTCACCCGGGACCGTTACGGGAGGAGGCGGAGCCGGTTGAAGTGGTGGTGATGGGCTTGCGTGAGGCGCTGCATGGGTGGACATGTCATCGAGCTCCTGTTCGGAAAACCGCTGTCGACTTCGAACAATTGTTTTACAACCTTAATGATTCTGCTTGGGGCGAGATGCGCCGGCTTCGGGCCGAACCGGAATTCCATGGGATCGCAAATAGGCCTTCACCTCGCCGATCCCCACTTCCCGGTAGTGGAAAATGCCAGCGGCAAGAACCGCGCTGGCATGGGCCTCGCGGACGGCCTCAAGCATATGGGCCGCCGAGCCGGCGCCGCCGCTGGCGACAACCGGAATCCCGACCGCTTCGGCCACCGCCTTGGTTACGGGTATATCATATCCATTTTTTGTACCGTCGGCGTCCATCGACGTCAGGATGATTTCCCCGGCTCCCAGCCGCTCCACTTCCCTGGCCCAGGAAACCGCCTCCCATTCGGTGGCAAGCCGTCCGCCATGGATATGCACAACCCAGGTTTCCCGGCCGTTACGCATGACCCGTTTCGGGTCGATATTCACCACCGTGGCGCAGGAACCGAAGCGCCTGGAAATCTCGGCAACGAGTTCGGGGTTTTTCACCGCCGCCGAATTGATGCTCACCTTTTCCGCGCCGGCCTGAATGAGCCTTTTGGCGTCATCCAGGCACTTGATCCCCCCACCCACGGTGAAGGGCATATGGCATTCCTCGGCAACCCGGGCGACCATTTCTTCCAGGATGCCGCGGCCTTCGTGCGAAGCATGGATGTCGAGAAACACCAGTTCGTCGGCTCCCTCGTTTTCGTAACGCCTGGCCACTTCGACCGGGTCGCCTGCATCGCGCAATCCTAGGAAGTTAACTCCCTTGACCACGCGGCCGCCCGCGACATCCAAACAGGGAATGATGCGCACCGCCAACATAATGAAAGATCTCTTGCCAATCGCCGCGGCCCATCACGTTTTCCGGTGCCGCTAGCCTCATTTTTAGACGTTTTCGCGAAAGAATCGAAGATTCCGGCGCCGATTCGCAGCGCCTGGTTTGGCAGGTCATTCAAGGGAATGATGGGAACCGAGATTATGATGCAGGAAGTTCCAACGACTTGAGATAGGCGAAAAGTTCTTTCCACGTTCGCCATCCAACCGCATCCGCGGGAGGAAGCATCAAGGCCGTTTCGAGATGAGTTTGCGCACCTTTTAGATGGTGGGCATATCCGCGTAAGTTGCCTTCTTGACGCTTCACTCCGGCGGCGCACAGACGAATGAGCGCCTGGAAGGCATGTCGCCCCGCCGATTCGAGAGGGCGGTTGCGCCAGATCGCTTCCCATTCTTCATGGGCTTCGAAATAGTTTCCCCGCGAAAAATCGTCCAGCGCCCTGTGGTGGTGCGCCCATTCGGCCGCGGCATCGACCGGTTCTAACGAAGGGCTTGAGCCAGTGCGCGCGGTAGGACCGGTCCATTCGAGCCGTTGCAATCGGTCGAGAAGGTCCGTTTCGAAGATGACCAATGCCGGGGAAGCGCCCGTTTCGCCAAGAGGATGGGATGGAGCGCTCTCTTTATCCCGATCGCCGCTATTTGCCGATTTTTTCACCCAGAATGCCCAACACTTGCATGCACAAATTGATGGACCAGAAATAAAGGCCAAGGTTGCCGGCAGCGACGATACCCATTCCCACAATCAACACCATGGCCTTGCCATTTTGACCAGCGAAATTTTGGATATCCTCGGGCTTGACCCCGAGCGCCAAAACCATCACGGCAAACAAGACGAGGCCAATCAGGTTAACGACCACGGAACAGATTCCCTGGGTCAAAATCAGATTCGCCACCTTGTTCGAATGCAGACCGCGCGCCGTCAACCACAGACCAAAAGTCGCCAGCCAATAACCCAGCCCCAGGAGCAACACGGCCCCGATGGCGGCCATGGGAATCAGCGCGGCCAGGCCCGAGCAAACGTAGCAGAGCGCAAAAGCTCCAAGCGAGAGGGCAAACAACAGACCGCCGGCCGGTACCTTTTCCGGGGGCACCTTGGCCATTAAAAATCGGCCCCAAAAATCGAGCACCAAAAAGGCCAGCCCCGCAAGGACGCTGATGGCGAGCGCCAGGAAAAAAATGATTGTTTCCTTGGTGAAAACATAGGAGGCCCAGAACAGGCCTCCGATAATCACTCCCACCAGGTAGACGATCATGCCCGTCGTCGCGAGGCCTAATCCTTGGTGGCAACTCGACCAACCCATCCAGATTCGCTTTTTCTTGGTGATCTTCTGGGGGCCGCTGTCTTCGTCGTCGGAATCATCGCAGTCGGAATTCTCCTCGTCGAGTTCTTCTTCCTCTTCTTCGATTTTCGACGGAGGTCTGGTTTTCGTGGCGATGGGAGGCGGCGTTGCGTTTTTCGGCAGGGAACCGGACGATGCCGACGATCCTACCGATTTCTTTGCCTGCTGGACTTGAGCTTCGGCCTTCTTCGGCGGCGTGGGAGTGGGACGGGCCATCCGGGCACCGGCCGGGCTGGTTCGCGACGCGGTAGGTGGAGTCGTTTGTAGTTTTTGACTACACGAAGGACATTGAATGAGCTTCCCCAGATCCTCATCACGAACCATCAATTGGGTTTGGCAACGAGGGCAAGCCAAGACGGGCATGGCGAAGTCCATTTTTTGGAAAGCGAGAATAAAATGGGCTTCCCATCGGTTTAACCAAGTTACGGGCCACTTGGCAACAGGTCCTCGGCGCGACTTGGAGGGAAAGGCGATTTCGCAATCGGCAGAATCGCACGCCGCACTATATCCGCCGTAGTGCCAGCGATCTGTAACATTTTGGAGTACAAATGAGAAAAAGGCCCTGGGCAGCGCCCCAAGGCCTTCGCAATCGGCGAGGAAGAGGAATTCTCAGAGGAGAATCAAGGGTTGTGCGCCTGGATGAGGGCGATCCCCTTTTTGTTCAATTCGATCACCTGGTTCAACCACTGGCCCTGCTTGGGAAGATTCCCAGCGAGCTGGGAAAACTCTTTTTCCGAGTCCCTGAGGAATCGCAACAGAGAATCCAATTCCTTTTTGTTGGACGGAGACCTCAGCCCGCTCAACAGTGCCGGGATGTCTTTTTTGACAATGTCCTCATACGACTTGACAATATCATCGGGATTTTTCGCGGGCACGACCGTTAGATAGAAATTCCTGTTGTTTTGGACCGTATACGCCGGCTGTTGTTCAAGAGTCTTTTTTTGCTCTTGCATTTTGTTCTTGTCCTGAAGAAGTTCGCTGGAACGGTTGCCGGCCGCCAAACCTTCCCTGCCCCCGCCCAGGGGATTTTCTTCTTTGTTGATGATCGATCCCGATTCGATCTTCGCCGACTTTTTCAGTGAGGCATCTTCCTTGGCCACGTTCATCCGATTGGCCGAATTGGACAGATTCGCCGTATTGGCCATTTCCATTTCGGTTTGAGCGCGATTCACAACATCGGCGGCACTCTGCTGGCAAAGCAAGAGCGTGAAGCGTACCTTCTGCTCGGGAGTGGGGACCATTCCCCGGATGATCGAACGCGCATCGGCCTGATCGGTGAGAGGAACGTTGGCCACCTGGATTCCTTGCCCATCGGCCTGGCCGAACTGCATATAGGGCAAGTTGTTTTGCAGACCATTTTGGGCGTTGTTTTGCGTATTGCCCTGCTGACCAGTGAAGCCGCCTCCGAGACCTCCACCCCCGCCATAAACACCCCCCCCGGCCCGGCTGGGAGCCATGCCGCGGGCGAAGTTCGACGATGCATTCCCGCTCGCATCTGTGGGTTGGCTTCGATCCCCACCGGTGGCAACCCCAGGCATTCCGGGCGCGCGGCCCGTTCCCGGAGAAGTCGAGGAAGACCCCGGACCTCCAGGAGTTCCCAACGCAACGGGCCCAGGCGCTGGTGCATTTCCCGGCGTCAACACGGGTCCAGACGCAGGGGCAGGAACCGAGGCATCTTTTTTGTTCTCTGCCACTTCACGCGATCGCGTCGATTCCTGGAAGGATTCGATTTTGTCCTGTGTGTCGCCCTTGGGTGACGGCTGGGCAGGGGAAATCTCCCTCTTCGCCACCCCGTCCTCGGCACCCAATTTCGCACGAGACATGACCGGAGACTGATCGGTGTCAAACTCGCCAACTGGGCCTTTTTCGGAAAGCCTGGCGCCGGAACTTTTTTTGTCGACTTTAGCAGCGGGCGCGGTCGACGCCTTCGCCTGCAGGTCAGGTCCACCTGGCAGTTGCGCCTGATTCCATGGACCGGCAAAGCGCAACATGGGAAGCAGCGCGGTGGCACAGACAAGCAGCCCGGCAGCCAAAGCAACCGTGACCGCGATCTTGCCAAAGGTTCGTGCTTTTCTGGCCATCGGATTCGAAAGGGGAGCAGGCGTGACCAGGCTGCTCGATTCGGCGGTACGGCTCTGCGCGTTGCGGACCAGCCACGCCCAGTCGGAGGGGGTCGGCCTGCGCAAATCGCTCAGCTCCTGGCTTTGCTTATCCAGAAGCAGGCTGAATGCCCGGCATTGGGAGCAATCTTTCAAGTGCCGCTCCAGCGGCCCGCTCAGGACTTGATCCTGTTCGAGCAAGGAAAGTTCAAATTGGATCTTTTCGCAAGTTTTCATGATGGGGAGTCCCCTCCCGGCGCTTCCTGGGGTACCCGTTCCAGTAAGAGCTTTCTGGCCTTGAAGACTCGCCACCTGGCCGTCTCCTCGGTCGTGCCGACAATCTCGGCAACCTCTTTGAAGGAAAGCTCGCCTTCGACTCGCAGCATCAATGCCGCCCTAAAGTCGTCCGGCAAATTCTGGATGGCGACCGCCAAGTTCCTCAGGGATTCCTCCTTTTGCAATTTCTCTAATAGACCCGGTTGTTTGTGCGGCACGTCTTCGTGAAGTTGTTCGCGCTTTTTGCGCGAACGCATCAGGTTCGCGAAGGTGTTGAAGGCGATCCGGAACAGCCACGCCCGAAAATTCGTCCCAGGTTGAAACTGGTGCAGCCGCGTCATCGCCTTTAACAACGTTTCTTGAACCACATCTTCCGCCGTATTCACATCCGGCGCCAGATGGCACGCCCAGCGGAAGAGCGCATCCCCATGAAGCCCCGCTAGTTTCGCGAACGCCTCGCGATTGCCAAGACGTGCCGACGCCACCCATTCGTTCTCCGAATGGTTCACGGCCACCTTGGTTGGGGATAGCTGCGCCATAAAGTCCGTTCAGGCCTTGGTTTCGCTTCGGGGCCTACCCCGTTGCTCCCATCCTAACAGAACAACCCGCTACGAGGCGGGGCGTTGGCGATTTTCCGGGTTTTCAAGTGGGTGGTCGATCGCCTTAACCCGGTTTTTTCCGCCATTTTCCCATGCTAAGGGCCCGGCTCTCTGAGCACAACCGGTGCCAATCACCGCCCCCATTCGGACGATGTTTCTTTGAGCGATTGCGAGCCCACTCACTTGGTCTTGCTGTCGACCGGCTTTTCCAAAGTTGCCACGGAATTCTGAACCAACTCGGCCAACTGTGTCAGAACTTCGGCACGCCCAGGATGAACCAAAGCCAGACGGCGTAATTCGATATGCTCCTTTTTCAATTCCTCGATCAACGGCTTGAGTGCCTGAGCATGGGAAGGCGAAGGAAGACTCTCCTTCAACATTGCGACCTTATAATCGGTCAATTCTCGCTGAGCTCGCACCAACTCGTCCCACGGTTCCACCGCCTTCTGCCGCGAATCCCGACCGCCACGAAACAGCATTTCTCGCGATTTCGGATCTCCAGCCGGCTTCGTATCGGAGGATCGTTCTTCAAGAGTTCCGCCGCCCTTCTCGGGAAACCGGCTGTCGAAATTGCCTGTCTTCTTGGGCTCGGCCTTCGCAATCTCCCCCTTGGTGCTGTCGAGTTGATTGCTGCTTACGACCTTCTTACCGTCCTCTTCCTTCAGGCCATCCAACACCGCTTGGAATTGACGCTTGCACAAATCCTGAACCATCCGGACCATCGTTTCGGGCTTCTCAGCTTTTTTAAGCTGTTCCAGAAAACCCCGATCCGCAGACAGAATGGCCGCATCACCCGCCTGATTTCTGAGGAACAAATCCTTGTTCGCACCCTTTGTGGGCAACTCGGCAGCCAATTCCTTGCGAAATCGCTCCGGGGCGCGGCTTGGCGCCGGCAGCGGGGAATCTGATTGACCGTTCGATTCCGCCAGATCTCGACCGGTCAAACCAGCCGGCGCATCTGCGCCTTGGCCTGACCTGCTTTGCGGCGCGGAAGCGGCATCGATCGACTCTTGGCCACCCTCCTTTTGGTTAGGCTCATACAGATCATACGGACGCGAATCCCGATCCCGATACTCGCGCGAATCATTGCGGCCCCATTCATTCCCGGCCTTGGAATCGGTCGCGAACGCGACCGATTGGACGGCAGCGTCCTGATTCTCGGGGCGCTGCGCGACCTCCGTCGGCCCCGCCGGGGCCATCAAGCCATTGAGAAACGGCATGGTCAGCCATCCCACCACACCAACCATCATGGAAGCCGACAACGCCACGGCCAAAGCGATCTTTCCCAACAACCGCTCACGCCTTGCGGCACTTCCGTGGTTGGGCGCAACCTTAATGAAGGCCACCGTGTCCGATGCCGACTCGATCCTGCCCGCCCAATCCGGCGCGGCGGGATAAATCAAGGCCCGCAACTGGACCTCTTGCAGCGACAGTTCCGCGGCGAAATGTCGGCAGTCGGAGCAATCTTTCAAGTGCCGCTCAAGAGATCCACTCAGGGCCTGATCCTGTTCGAGCAAGGAAAGTTCAAATTGGATCTTTTCGCAAGTGTTCATGATGGGGAGTCCCCTCCCGGCGCTTCCTGGGGCACCCGTTCCAGTAAGAGCTTTCTGGCCTTGAAGACTCGCCACCTGGCCGTCTCCTCGGTCGTGCCGACAATCTCGGCAACCTCTTTGAAGGAAAGCTCGCCTTCGACTCGCAGCATCAATGCCGCCCTAAAGTCGTCCGGCAAATTCTGGATGGCGACCGCCAAGTTCCTCAGGGATTCCTCCTTTTGCAATTTCTCTAATAGACCCGGTTGTTTGTGCGGCACGTCTTCGTGAAGTTGTTCGCGCTTTTTGCGCGAACGCATCAGGTTCGCGAAGGTGTTGAAGGCGATCCGGAACAGCCACGCCCGAAAATTCGTCCCAGGTTGAAACTGGTGCAGCCGCGTCATCGCCTTTAACAACGTTTCTTGAACCACATCTTCCGCCGTATTCACATCCGGCGCCAGATGGCACGCCCAGCGGAAGAGCGCATCCCCATGAAGCCCCGCTAGTTTCGCGAACGCCTCGCGATTGCCAAGACGTGCCGACGCCACCCATTCGTTCTCCGAATGGTTCACGGCCACCTTGGTTGGGGATAGCTGCGCCATAAAGTCCGTTCAGGCCTTGGTTTCGCTTCGGGGCCTACCCCGTTGAAACCCATCCTAATGAAACAACCCGCCGGAAAGGCGGGTTGTTGGTGATTTTCTTTAATCTCTTGAACTCACTGACCTTTGATGGGGCTTAATTCCAGCTTATAGCGGTAGAACTCCTTCCGGTCCGCACTGCTCATCGGTTGAGATTCGAGCATCGCGGTCGCGCCGTCCACCTTGTAAGAGAACGACTTGCCGGTGATGGGATCGAGCGGAATGGGGACGAGGTCGATTTCCTGCAGGCTCTTGGGCCAGCTTCCCTTGGCCGCGGCTTGCAGGCGGATGGCTTCGATCACCTTGAGGAAGGCTAGTTGGCGCTCGGTGCGCACCTTGGCCTGATGCACCTTGCTCGTGGCCGGCAACAACAGCCGCGACAGGAAGCCGACCGGAGTAGGCATGAAACCGACCTGACCATTCGGCCCAAATTTGACGGCGAACGATTTCTCGAACTTATCCATGGCATCCTTGGATTGGTAGAAAGGCACATTCAGCCATTTCACCATCGAATCGTAGGTTTCGTCGTAAACCAAGATTTCACTTAGCAGCACGACTTGCATACCAGGAAGCGCGTCGAGCTGTTTGGCGTCGAGCCCGTATTGAATCAGCCTTTCCTTGGCCCCCGGAAAGGCCGCGGCCATCAGGACGCCGGCCGCCGACTTTTCAAACAGTTTTTCAAAATCTGATTTATTCTGTGAGCCGCCCGATTCAAACCCATTCGCCGCCTTCCTGAAGCCTTCGAGCATCTCATCGAGTTCCGGCTGTCCCAGTGGCTTGATTTTTTTGGACAAAAGCATGTCTCTTAAACCAGGGAACATGTTGTCGATGAACAGCTTCTCTCCGTCCATCCCTTCACGCAAGTCGACCGGCGTGTTGGGTAGTGCCGAAAGGGCCCAATACAGATTGGGGAATCCGGGCTGCTGAATCGCCTCTTCCACTCTTTGAAAACCGATATTCGTGATGGCGATGCCGACCAATCCTTGAATCAGCGTCGGCCCCTTGGCGCTATTGCGGCCAAGCGTGATGAGCGAACGCAAGCTGGTCGTGGCCGCCGCAAAGTCCTTTTCCTTGAGCTCATACCGCGTTCGCAGCGAAAGCAGCCGGGCAAATTCGCGCATCCCCTGAATATCGGGAATGAGCATATAGATCCCTTCCCTTTTCGCCTTGTCCACCATTTCCCAGTCGATGTAGGAGCGATTGGTCCCACGGTCGATCTCCTTGAGAAATTGCATACCGCGCACATCCGCTTCGGGTGGAAGTTTTTCAAGCGGCATATTCGCCCACTCCTCTTCCTTTTTCCAAAGATCCTTATCCCGATAGCGGTAGCTCATCCATTCCGGGCTGAAAGCCCGGTAATAGGAGGTCAGGGCATTGCCTGTCTCCTGCTTGCGGATTTCCGGATCGAGGCGGTAGCGCAAGGCCGGGCTCGATTCGCCTTGGGGGGCAATCTTCAAGGTTTTGAATTCCGGCGGCGGCGGCGGGTCATCCGGATTGAGCGGGGCGATGACCACAACGGGCGGATCGCTCAGTGCGAAAGCCGGCAACAGCGCCAGCACCAAAGCCATGGGAACCAACTTCAAAAAACTCATCGCTGTAACTCCCTCAACACATTGGAAAGCGAACGTACGGTGGTCGGCTGATCGGCATGAATGAACTGGGCCCCTCCCAGATCGATCGCCTCGGGCGGTTCCTCGATCTGTTTCGGGTCAACCCGCGCATGCCAAATATGGGAGGGATCGGTCACGGCAGGTGCCGGCGTTTCGACCTTGTCCTTTTGGGCGAAGAACGGCCTTTCATTCGGCGTCGTGGGAAGGCTGGGCCGGTTGGTCGCGGGCAAAAATGCGATCAGCCAGCCGCCGGCCAATCCCACAAAAAGCGACCCGGCCAAATATTTCCTGTCGGCTCGGCCCTGCGCGGCCCGGCCCGCTTCAAACATCATCTTGTCGCGAAGCGCCGGCGATGGGTCTGCATGCTGGAATCCGTCCCCGATCTGTTTTCCGAGCGCCGACTTGATCTGTTCTTCCCACCGATCATTCGAATTGGGCTGTGGCATGTTCTTTCTCCCCCATAAGGACACGGAGCCGATCGAGCGTGGCGTGATAGCGCCGGTGCAAGCTGCTGCTGGAGCCGCCCAGAACCTGCGCGGCTTCGGCGAAACTCATTCCCCCCCACAAGATCGCGGTCAAAAGTTCTCTTTCCTCGGCCGGAAGCTCGCCAAGGCAGGCGCCCAGCTTGCCCATCCGTTCGGCCTGTGACATCCGCGCCGAAGGATCTTCTTCAATCGACGGGTCGCGCATCGACTGGCGTTCCCGATTTTGGCGCCGAAACCACCCCCGCCTTCGGCTCAAAGCCTGGTTTCGCAAGGTGCGCCACAACCAGGTTTTGGGAAATTCCGGACATTTCGGGAGTTTTGCCAGCGCCAGAAACGCCTCCTGGACCAGGTCCTCCGCCTCATGCGAATCCTGGGCCAATTGATGGGCTAACGCCCTCAACATGGGCGTGTGCGTTTCCAGCATTCGGACCAGGGTATCGGTGTCCATTTCAAAAAGATGATCGCCAAGGTTATCGCGCTGTCCCACAATCTTCTAAATTTTTTAAGAGGTAAGCGGAGCATTGCGGGTTTCATGACATCGTGGCTTGTGGCAAGGTTGCCTGAAGGGGCGCTCGACATCGTGGGAGATATCCACGGTGAAATCGACGCCCTGCGCGATTTGCTCAACCACCTTGGGTATGGGCATGAAGGGGAATCCGATCCGGGCCGCAAGCTCGTGTTTGTCGGCGATTTGGTGGACCGCGGCCCCGATAGCCCGGGGGTCGTTCGCCTGGTGAAACGCCTGGTGGATTCCGGGCGGGCCTATGCCGCGCTTGGCAATCACGAACTCAACATTCTTTTGAACCGCCGGCGCGAAGGCAACGAATGGTTCTTCGGAGAGCGCTCGCGGGCGCCTGGCTCGCCTCCCGCCGTTTATGCCGATCCGGCGACTCAAAGAGAGTGCCTGCATCTTTTCGCCAATATGCCCCTTTGCCTGGAAAGGGCCGATCTGCGCGTCGTCCATGCCTGCTGGCATGAGGAGTCGGTCAGGAAGATCGCCGAGGCGACCAGCGTGCTTTCGCTTTTCGAAGAGCACCGTTTGAAAATCGAATCGATGGTTCAGGCCAAACGCCAGGCAGGCGAGCCGGAAATCCCCCAGGAAGCGGCCCTATCCCACCAAAACTTGAACCCGGTGAAGGTGCTTCTTTCCGGTCCCGAGGAGCGAACTCCCCAGCCTTACTGGGCAGGGGGCAGATACCGCCATCTACGGCGTTCACCCTGGTGGAAAGAATATAACGGCCAGTTTTGTATCTTCGGGCATTACTGGAGATTGGGAACGCCAGGCCGCACCGATCATCTTGAAGAAGGAAAATTATTCGAACCCTTTCTTTTGAACCAGTCTCAGGGCAGGACTTTTTGCGTCGATTATTCGGTGGGCGCGCGCTGGCGCGAGAGGCTCACGGGCCGCCACGGCGGCTTCGATACGAGGCTCGGCTGCATCCGCTGGCCAGAGGCTCAGCTGGTCTTCGATAACGGCGAAATCATGCAGCTGGATTTTTTGGAAAATGTTATTGGCACCCAAACTCAGCCCGTCTAGAATCGCTTGATCAAAACCTGTCACGCGCCTGTCACGCGAATGGATTCGTCGCGGTTCTACAGGAGGTATTCATGCAGCCCGCACTGGTTTTCGAATGGTATTTGGAGATTCCCAAAAAGGTCGATCCGGAACCCGAACTGGCCTGGCGGTTGCAACATCAACGAGCTGTCGATCGCTTCCGCCGACAGGTTTCGCGTCGCTATTCGGTTGGCACTCTGGAACGATTGATCGAGTCTCCCGACCCGGACCGCAGGCAAGCCTCGGTCTTCGCATTGGGCCTGATGGGCAACCAAGCGTCCAATGCGGTCATCGCCCGCCTGCTTTCCGATGCTTCCGTTGAAGTCCGCGCCACCGCCGAGGACTCGTTGTGGAGTCTCTGGTTTCGCGGCTCGACCGAATCGAACAATCAGGAACTGCGCCGCGTCGTGCGCATGCGCGACCGGCTGAAGGCTTTGAGTGCATTGGACATTCTCGTGCGCAAGGCTCCCCGGTTCTCCGAGGCGCTCAACCAGCGCGGGCTTCTTTACTTTCGACTCGAAAGGTACATGGAAGCGCTGGCCGACTACACCAAGGTGCTGGAACTGAACCCGTTCCACTTCGCGGCCCAGGCCGGGTTGGGTCAGTGCTACTTGCAACTTGGCCGCGACAAGGCCGCCCTGCGCGCCTTCCGCGATGCGCGGCGCATCAATCCCAACATTCAGGGAATCGATGAAACCATCGGCCACCTGGAAAGGATCGTCGGCGGAGAAGGCTCCCCGGACGATTCCATGCATGGCGTGTGACTTCGTCCTGAAGGATGAGGTGTGACCCAGGTGCAAAGGACGCAGTTGGACTCGGACGGAAAGCGCGGAGTCAAACTCGAAAGTAAGCACGGCGTCTGAGCGCAAGATGGGTGGTCCAGAGTGAAGGAACGCGAAACGATTCCGGCCAAGGGGTTTGAGTCAGAGCGTAAGTTGCTAAAATGATGCTGGACGGACCGGTGTTTGGGTTCCCCCCGAAGGGAATCCAATCGATTTTTACGCTTGAGATTTCCTCTCGTTTTTTCCAGATAAGGCTTCGCTTTTAGCACTATGGAACCCCTGGAAACCACCGGTCAATCCTCTGACCACGGCGATTCTTCAGAACTCGGCCAACCTGTTGGTCCCCTGGAAGCGCCGCAAATCCCGAGCGATCACACGGACGCAACCCCTTCTGATTCGATCCTGTTTGGCGATATGCCGCTGCGCCAGGAACTGATCGATTCGCTTTACAAACATGGATTTCGCAAGCCGACCCCGATCCAGAGAGGCGTGATACCTCCCGCCCTGGAGGGGCGCGACGTTTTAGGCAAAGCGCAAACGGGCACGGGCAAGACCGGCGCGTTCCTCATCCCGTTCTTTCAACTCTTCTCCGAATTCCCGGTGACCTCCGAGCCTCTTGGCATCGTTCTGGCTCCCACCAGGGAACTCGTCGTTCAGGTGCAAGAACAGGCCGAAAAGCTGGCTCCGGTGGGCGGCTTCAAGAGCGTCGTCATTTATGGCGGCGTGGGCTTCGGGGCGCAGTTGCAAGGCCTTGAACGCGGCTGCCACTTGATTGTCGGCACCCCCGGCCGGGTCATCGATCATCTGCAGCGCGGCACGCTCAAGCTGGGCGGCATCAAATATGTCGTGCTCGACGAAGCCGACCGGATGCTCGACATCGGCTTTCGCCGCGACATCGAGAAGATCCTGTCGCATTGTCCCAACCCGCACCAGACCCTTTTGCTTTCGGCAACCTTACCCGAAACCGTGCTAAGGCTCGTCAACCGCTATCAAAACAACCCGGTGCAAGTATCGATCGAAGCGGAAAGCCCCACGGTCGACAAAATCCGCCAATATTTCGTCAGCGTCGAGGAACACCAAAAGCCGTCTCTCCTTTTGAAGGTCATTGAAGAAGAAAAGCCCCGCCAATCGATCATCTTCATGGAGCGTAAGCGCTGGGCCGAGGACCTTTACCTCTTTTTGAAAGGTAAAGTATCCGGATTATCGATGATCCATGGCGATCTGCCGCAGGGGATTCGCAATCAGATCATGGCGGCCTTCCGCGCCGGCAAGGTCAAGCACCTGGTGGCAACCGATGTCGTCGGTCGCGGCATCGATGTCGTGGGGATTTCCCATGTGTTCAACTACGATATCCCTGAAGATCCGGAAGCCTATGTCCACCGCATCGGCCGCACCGGCCGCATCGGAGCCGACGGGGTCGCCATCGCCCTCGTCGCGCCCGAACAGGGGAAGAGGCTGACCAACATCGAGTCGTTCATTGACAGGCTATTGGAACATCGCCCCGTCGAAGGGTTCGATATTCAACGCGAAATCCGGGTGGAAGCAGAACCCAAACCGCTGCCGCCGATGACCCACCGCAAGCGCTACAGCAATCGTCTTTGATCGATCATGCGGAGTTAATTCCTGGCCATGGCACAACCTCCCCCAGGCATGGAGGCGCTTTGGCCCAAGGAACGGGGTATTTTACGCGACGGGCAGATCGTCCGGCTCGAAGATGGCAAACTCGCCGAATGGTACCCGGTGCCCTTGTCGTGGCTGACCCCGCAACCCTCTCCGTCTGAAAACAACGCTCCGCCAGATCACTACCCACCGCTTCAGTGGTCGCGCGAACGAAATTCGCCGCCTGAAGCGGCATCGTCTCAAGATTTTCCATCGATTGAGGAACGGAGCGACGGCTGGATCCTTTGGTCCAAGCCCAATTCCCCGAGCCTTGCCGAATCGATGCGCCTGGCCAAGGACCCGCTGCAAAAAGCGGGGATATTGCGCGGCCTGGCTCGTCTCGCCTCCCAGGAACTCGAATCTCCAAGCACCGGCCGCATTCTTCTTGACCCGGAAACGATCTTCACCCCCTTTGGCTGGACCAGCGATCTGTCCAGCCCGTTCAAGGCGTATGCCCTTCCCCCTTCCTCCGCCGCCGCCGAAGAAGACAAGGTCCGCGACTGGGTCGCACTCCTTGGAAAACTAGGTTCGCGATTTTGGAGTGAGGACGGTTTGCGCTTTCAGGCGATCGCTCACACGCTTGGCAACAAGGCCGCGGATACCGAAATTGGTGTTTCCACCAGTCTCAAGGATTGGGCCGATCGGCTGGATGCCACCGCGTCGAAAGACAAGCGGCGCAGGCGCAATGTTTTTCTTTTGGGCGCGGCGCTTTTCTGTCTGCTCATTGCCACCATCTTGGGGCTGGCCAACTGGAACCGCGCGGCCGGCAAGACTCGTGCCCTGGAAAACGAGCGGCGCCGTGAGCTGCTCCTTCGCGAAGAGCAGGCCAAGTTGATCGGTTTCGATGGACGCTCGATGGCCGATGGCCTCCCGGGCAATGTGATCAACGACGGACCGTTCACGGGTGCGGCCCAATTGGCCGCTTCCGAAGTTGTGCGCTGGCGCGCCTGGATGCGCCTGGCCGCCACTTTTGACAAAGGCGACAGCTCTCATCCCGAACTGCTCGGCGTGCGAGCCCTGGGTCACGACCTGGTCCATGAACCGGTGGCAGCCAGCCTGCTATGGACACGGCTTGCCGGAGGCAAAGGTCCCTGGCCAGCGCGAGCGTGCTTGCACCTTGCGATGCAAAAAAAAGAACAACCCGACGAGTCCAAGGAATGGCTCGACCGCGCGACCGAGGCCCTGACCGACTGGGAGGAAACTCCCGAAACGGAAAGGCTCCGTGCCGCGGTGAACCTTGCCCATTCCAGGTACCTGACCCAGTCCAAGTCTCCCAAGGAAGCCGAAGCCTACGTGGCGGAAGCCGGTACCTACCTCTGGGGGATTCTGGAGCGGAAGGAAGCTCCAGAACGAGCCCGCAACCGCGTCAGGGCGCTGGCTTTATACCTGCCCATCCTTCCTGATAATGAGCGCAAGCTTGGAAAATTCAGCAACCTGATCGATGAAACCAGCGCCGAGTTTCCTGCCTATTATCCGCTGATTCGCGAGAAAATCAGACTCTTGGCGCAGCTTCGCCAAAGTGCCGCCTCACGCACCGAAGCGAAAACGGTGGCCGCGCTGCTGCGCCGCACCATCACCGATGCCTGGCGACGCTTTCCAGAACGCAGGGAACATCGCCTTGCGGAGATCGCCTCGGTCCTGGATGCGGCGCTCATGGCGGACGACCACCCTCCTTCAAGCGATTCGCGCCCAGGCGATTCGCAGCCAGGCGATTCCACGGGGCTTGAGATCTGGGCGCTCGCCCTCGCCAAGCTTGAGGAATTTGCCGCCGACAAACCGAAAGACCGGACCGTTTTGCAAGAGACGGCCCGGCTTTGGACCACCGGCGGATTGATCGCCGACCAGGGCTCCGGCCGCCTGGGGCTATCGATTGAAAGCTATGCAAAGGCGTTGGCCGCCTGGGATCTCCTCGCCCGGCTGGAGAGCCCTTCGCCTGAAAACACCGTGGCCCGTGCTCGCCTCAATCAGGAAATTGCCTGGGCGGCCGAGCGCTCAGGCGATGCCGTCTTGGCCCAGGAACAACGCAAGCAAGCGCGGGAGGCCGCGAGCCAAATACTCAGGGAATTCCCGGGTTCCGTCGATGCCCTGGAAGTGATGATGCGCATCGAAGAGACGCTTGCCTGGGACGCCGTATTAAACGGGGCGCTGCCGCGCGCGCGCCTGGCTTTGCAAACCATCGATCAGCGCCTCTTGCAGTATCGGCAAAGTAGCGATGAAGCCGACCGCTTCCGGTTTCAATGGATATTGATGCGCCGGGCGCTTCTGGAGATCCTGATCGAGCTGAAAGGGGACAAGAACCCCGATCGGAAAAAAGTCGATCGGCTGATGGGCGAACTGAAGGCGACTCTGACTGCCAACAAGCAAGACTCCGCTTCAAAAACGTTTGAATTCTCCGAGGAAATGGACCGCCTCAGAGCCCGAGTCGCGGCACTCGAGGTGCTCCGATTGCAAAAAGAGAAAGCCTCCAAGGAGAAAATCGAGACCCAGCTCTCCCTGGCCCGAGTCGCGCAAAACAAGGCGCTTTTAAGCCATTGGGAGAAAAACCAGTTCGATGCCCTCTGGCTTGGAATCAAGTAAGATCCGGCGGGTTTTCCCAGTGAGAGAACCAGGTCAGGATGACCGGATGGCGTGCGGCCTGTGCTTGAAGCCATCGAATCGCTTCGGTGCGAATCTGGCCTTCTTCTTCCAGGGTAATGAACCCCTGCATCACCCGGCTGCGCAAGAAGATGAAATAGGTGTCGAGCGTATCGCAGAGGCAGTATTCGTTGATTTCATTCTGCCGGCCCTGCTGGTACATCTCGTAGACCTTGGCGCCGGTCAGATCGAATTTCCCCGGTAGCCCAAGCTTTTTGGCCAGCAAGTTCAGCCCGCCAATCAGATTGAAGGCGCGGAAGTTGCTGAACCAGTCCATCAGGTCGATGTGGTAGGTGATGTAGCGTTTGCGCGATTTTTCGAAATGACCGGGAACCGAGATTCCCAGCGCGAAGGCCCCCAGTTCGAGCAAGGGCACATCGTAGCCGCGCCCATTGAAAGTCACCAAATCGGCATTTTTGTAATGTTTGAGCGCTTGCCAAAACTTGGCTATGAGCGCGCCGGGATCGCCGGGCACATCCTCGAGGATGCCGATGGAACGGGGTAGTAGGTCGGCGCCGACGCGCAGCACGCAGATGGAAATCGGCCGCTGCAAGGTCGGGGGCAAAAAGTCCGAGCCGGTGGCACTCTTGAGTCTCTCTTCGTCCTGAGCTCGCGCAATCGCTTCCTCAGGCGTCAGCTTTTCGCCGAAATAGCGGACCTTTTTGACGAGCTCGCCGTCGGGAATGGCCTCAATGTCGAAAACCAAGAATGCGCCCTCGTTCGCGGAGCCTCGTTTGGCGGGGGGAGGAGCAAAAGATTCTTCGGATGGTTTGGCCTCATCGGACATCGGCATTTCCCAGGGAGTATGGGATCAGGTTGGCGAATGAGCCCGCGCTTTCAAGACCCGTTCGAGTCGGTCCGGGAAAGGGGGGACCACGGCTTCTAGGATGAAAGCTTCGACTTGGAAAGAAAGAACGGGTAGAAATCGATGAGCCAGGACCGCGATCAGATCGTCACCTCCTCCGCCCCCAAGGCCGCGAAAGCGGTCGTTTTCCTGGTGGTGTTCATCGATCTCTTGGGTTTTGGGATCGTTCTTCCCCTGTTACCTCTGTTCGCGGACGGTTTCGTCAAGAACTATTTTGGAGCCGATGCCAAGGACTGGATCGAGGGGCTGATTCTTGGACTATTGATGTCGTCGTTTTCCTTGATGCAATTTCTTTTCGCTCCGGTCTGGGGCCGCATTAGCGACCAGGTCGGCAGAAGGCCGGTGCTCCTGATCGGCCTGGCAGGGTCGGTCGTCTTTTACAGCCTATTTGGCTATGCGGCGGGCCTGCCTGGCGAATCTTCCGGGTTGGCCCTGGGACTGCTCTTTTTGGCGCGACTGGGCGCCGGCGTGGCGGGGGCGACCATTTCGACCGCCCAGGCGGTGATCGCCGACACGACGCCCAAGGAAAGCCGCAAGATGGGGATGGCCCTGATCGGAGCGGCCTTCGGTATTGGCTTTACTTTTGGCCCTCTGCTCGGATTCGGCGCGCTTTTGTTTTTTCCGAACCAGATCGGATCGGTCGGTTATGTCGCCGCCAGTCTGTCGTTTGTGGCCTTGATGCTTGGGGTCCTGAAACTGCCGGAAACCCGCATTCCCGGCACCTCCCATGCTCGCAAGAGCTGGTTCGACTCGAAAGGCTTTCGCGAGGTTTTGGCGACCCCGGGCCTGGGCTCGGTGTTTCTGGTTTCGTTTTTGGCAACGCTTGGCTTTGGCGCCTTCGAGTCGACCCTGGCGCTCATGAACGAAACCCTTCTCGACCTCGGCAAGCAGACGAATTTTCTGATCTTTGCCTATGTCGGCCTCGTGTTAACCCTGGCCAACGGCGCCTACCGCGGCTTCGCCAAAAAGATGAGTGAGGAAACCGCCATGGCCCTGGGCATCATCACCATGGGGCTCGGGGTGACCAGTTTGGCGGGGGTTAATTACTTGCATGCGCAAGCGTTGCCCTGGGGCGCGCTCTTTACGATGTTGCTTTTGAGCCTGTCGTTCTCGGTGATCGGTTTTGCGTTGCTCACCCCTTCGGCACAGGGGTTGATCAGCCGCCGCGCCGATCCGGAACGCCAGGGGGAAATTTTGGGCGTCAATCAAAGCTGCCTGTCGATGGCGCGCATACTCGGCCCGATCATGGGATTGACCCTTTATAAGCTCTCTGCCACACTGCCTTTCGTTGTCGGGGGCATTTTGGTTCTGCTCATGTTGCCTCTCGTCGCCGTGATCCGCAAAGCCGGAAATCCTTGATTTTCGGACATCGCCTGGCGGCATTGCTCCTTTTGGGATCTTTCAATTTTGCTTGAATCCGCACCCTGATACCGATTCCGTCTGCCGGGTGCTTGGCGAGCAGTTATCATGGTGGGAATGCCCAGGCGGACCTTTCCATGAACGATTCGCTGACCGCCGGCCAGATCATCGAAGTGACCGTGACCCGCCTTGAACATTACGGCGCGTTCTGTGACTTTGAGGGCCGCACCGGCCTGATCACCCTCCCCGAAATCAGCTGGTCGATCACCCGGCACCCTGGCGATCGCCTGACCGTGGGGGAACGGCTCAAGGTCAAGGTGATCATGGCCCCGCCTGGCCGCGAATTCTCCGCCTCGATCCGCCAGGTGCACCCTGAACGCGACCCCTGGATCGATCCGTCACGCTTTCGCGTGGGATCAATCCATGAAGGGCGAGTCACCCTCCTGCTCGACTATGGCTGCTTCATTGAGCTTTGCCCCGGTGTCCGCGGATTGCTCAAAAAGGAAAACGAACCACATCCCCTGAATGTCGGCGATCGGGTCAACGTGCAAGTCGTCATGATGGATGAGCGGTTGCGCAAGGTCGAGGTCGTCCTCTGCTCGCCGCAGCCCTCTTCCCCTGGAAAGGCCTGAGGAAACGAGTCTTTGCAAGCAGCGTGAATAGGGAATACAACGGGAAATTTCCCTCTTCCCAACTCCATTTGAGAGTTTGCAACTTTCCAATGAAGCTCAGCGGGCGTAAGCATATTGCGTGGAGGAACCTCAATTCTGGGGAACCCCGCTAGCTCAGCTCTTGAGTCTGGCGCAGAGCGCAACGAAAAAGACCGCGCTTTGAGCTTCGTCCGTCAAGGGCGAGGATGACCGCCTCGGCAACGAAAGGCCGTTCTTTATGATCATTCAGGGCACGATTCGCCCCAGCGGCGATGGCTCCGAATTCAATCGACCCGCCTGGTGCAAGTTCATCGCAAGCCGCCCCGAATTTCGCCGCGCCGCGCCGCGTACCGTCAAGGATCCGATCACCGGCGAAACGACCACCGTGAATCCCCCGGAAGATGCCGCCGAAGTCATCATCGATGGCAATGCGGTCGGCAATGTTTATTGGTCGAGCGTCCAGCGCGGAATGATTCATCTGCGGGTCAAACCCGCCGCATTGCCCCTGGTCAAGGAATGGGCCGAGGAGATGGGCGGGTCATTTAACTGGGATTCGTCTGGCGGATAAACTCGGCAACTGTTTCCCTTGGCAACCGGGATTCTTCCAGCGGCTAAAAGCCTTATGGTTCGGCTTCGCGCACGGTCGAACTTTAGGTGCCGATTTTCAAACTGATGAATTTCGTTTCGAAGTAGGCATCGAGCCCCTCGGTGCCCAGTTCTCTCCCCAGACCGCTTTCCTTCATCCCGCCGAACGGACACTGCGGCGTCGATGGCACCGGATCGTTGATCCCAATGATCCCCGCCTCCAGCCCCTCGGCCAATTTCCACGCCAGGCTCAAATCGTTGGTGAAGGCGTAGGCGGCCAGGCCGTAAGGCGTCGCATTGGCCCGCGCGATCACTTCGTCGATCCGGCCATAGTCGAGAATCGGCAAGATCGGCGAAAACGGCTCTTCAGTGAGAATTCTTGACTGCTCCGGGACATCGGCCATCACCGTCGGCTCAAAGAAATAGCCCCGTTCAAACCCAGCGGCCGCACGGCCGCCCGCAAGGATGCGCGCCCCCTTCGATCGGGCATCGCCAATCAGTTCTTGCGCTTGCTTGCGGGCGTCCTCTTCAAACATCGGCCCAATTTCGACACCGGCTTGCCAGCCTGGCCCCAGCTTCAAAGCGCGCGTGAATTCGACTGCGGCTTCGGTGAAGGAGGAGCGTAGCCGATCGGGCACGAAAAACCGGCTCGGAGCAATGCAGACCTGGCCGTTGTTGCGAAATTTGCCGGTGACGGCAATGCGCGCCGCGACTTCCGGATCGGCATCGGGACCAATGATGAAAGGCGCATGCCCGCCCAGTTCCAGACTGAGGCGTTTGACCTGATCGGCGGCTCCGCGCATCAATTGCTTACCCACGGCCGTGGAGCCAGTGAAAGAGATTTTGCGGCAGATCGGATTGGAGAGGAATTCGCCGGCCATCTCCGAAGCGGAACCGGCGACCAGGTTGACGACGCCAGGCGGAAGGCCGGCTTCTTCTAAGCACTCGTAAAACTGCACCATGCACAAGGGGGTTTGACTGGCCGGCCGGGTGACCAGGGTGCAACCGGCCGCCAGCGCCGGCGCCAACTTGCGAATCTGCAGACTCAGCGGAAAATTCCACGGACTGATCGCCGCCACCACCCCCACGGGATGATGCAGGGTGAAGTGTCGTTTGTCTTTCACCCAGGAGGGGATGACCCGGCCATAAGCGCGCTTCCCCTCCTCGGCAAACCAGTCGAGCGTGTCGGCCGATTGGGCAATCTCGCCGAGGGATTCGGTAACGGGTTTGCCCTGCTCCAGAGTCAGGGTTTGGGCGATCTCCTCCTTGCGCCGTCTGAGGATTTCCGCGGTCAGGCGAAGGTAATGCGAACGCTCGTTGGCGGGCATCTTGGACCACGAGGCAAACGCTCTTTTGGCGGCATCGAGAGCGCGGGCGGTTTCCGCCTTGCCGCCATAGGCCATCTGACCCACGACGGTCTCGTTGGCGGGGTTGAGCACCGCGAGGGTCTTGCCCGAATCGGCGTCGATCCACTTGCCGTCGATGAAAAGGCGGGCTTGCCCGGCCCGAAAAACGGGATTGGCGGGCGCCGGACTAGTCGACATATGGATCCGCCCCCAGATCCTTCAGGGTTTCCAGGCGGATTTTTTCGTGCGCCATCAGGTCGAGGCGGTTGCGGTAATGGCGCTGTTCGATCTTGATCTGCGCCTTGCGAAAAAGGGGAAGATAACGCTGCCACCAGGAGGAGATATCGAGCCCCGCGGCACTGCCCTTGGCCGCAAGGTAGTCCTTGCGGGCATGGCCCAGGCCTTCCAAAAGCTCATCATCGAGCGCCAGGTAAAACTGCGCCGAACCGGGGTCGCCCTGCCGGCCAGAGCGGCCTACCAGTTGGCGGTCGATACGTGCCGCCTCATGGCGCTCGGTTCCCAAAACATGCAGGCCGCCCGCCGCGAGCGACTCGGGCGTTGGCTTGATGTCGGTACCGCGGCCGGCCATGTTGGTCGCGATCGTGACCCGGCCTTTTTCGCCGGCGCGTTCGACGATCATCGCTTCCTGTTCGTGCTGGCGGGCATTGAGCACCTGATGTTCGATTCCCGCAAGCGACAACTTCTCGCTCAACCTCTCGGAATGGCCGACAGAGCGCGTGCCCACGAGCACCGGGCGGCCGATGCGGTTGAGGTCGACAATCTCCTTGACGACGGCCGTGAACTTCGATTCTTCGTTGGGAAAAATCCGGTCGGTGGGGGTTCTGCGGATCGTTGGCCGGTTGGTCGGCAAGGAGACGACCCAGATCTTGTAGACGCGGCGGATCTCCATGCGGTTTTGCCGCGCCGTACCGGTCATGCCGGAGAGTTTTTTGTAAAGCCGGAAGAAGCTCTGGAAGGTGATCTGGGCCGCCTTATCGTCGGCGAAGGTGATGGACACGCGTTCCTTGGCTTCAACCGCCTGGTGGAGCCCTTCGTTCCAGCTCCGGTCGGGCATGCTTCGGCCGGTGAACTCGTCGATGATGACGATCTTGCCCTTGTCGATCATGTAGTGCTGGTCGAGTTTGAAGCGGTAATGGGCTTGCAGGGCTTTTTCGATCGCTTCGACCAGTTTGTCCATCGCCTCGGCATTGGGTCCCGTGGGCGGATTGGAATAGCGGGCCAGTTGGCGGCCCTCGTTTGTCAGTTCGAGTTTTTGCTTCTTGGGATCGAAATGGAAATGCTGTTCGTGCTTCATTTCGCGGGCGATTTTATCGGACCAGAGGTAGACGACCGATTCCTCGGGCGTGGCGGGGCGCTTTTCGCCGCTGATGATCAAGGGGGTGCGGGCTTCGTCGATGAAGATGTTGTCGGCTTCGTCGACCAGGACGAAGTTGAAATCGCGCTGCACGCGCGGGTCGTTTTGCGTGGCCGCGCCCCCTTTTTGCCAGGGCCCCCAGAAGGGCGTTTCCTGGTTTTTGGTTGTGGCCAGCTTGAGGCGGTCGCGCAGGAAGTCGAAGCCGAATTCCGAGGCAGTCGCGTAGGTGATGTCGCAGCGGTAGGCACGCTGGCGGTCGTAGTCTTGCATCTGTTGCTGGAGAATGCCCACCGACATGCCGAGCGATTCGTAGACCGGCTTGAGCCATTCGGCGTCGCGGCGAGCCAAATAGTCGTTGACCGTGGCGAGGTGGACCCCTTTGCCATCAAGGGCATTGAGGTAGCAGGGCAGCCCGGCGATCAGGGTTTTCCCTTCCCCGGTGGAGACTTCCGCGCAGGCACCGCCATGGATGACGGCTCCAGCCGCCAGTTGCACATCGAAGGGGCGCAGGCCCAGCACCCGCCTCGAAGCCATGCAGAAAAGCCCAAAGGCCTCGGGGAGCAGGTTCACGAGCCTCTCGCCGCCGCGAGCCCGGCCGCGCAAACGCAACCCGGTTGCCTGGATCTCTTCGTTGGTGAGGTCTTCGAACTTCTTTTCCCAGTGCCTGACTTTGGGAATGAGCAAGGCGGCCTGACTGAGCCGGCGCGTCCAGGGAAGGCCAAGTTGGGAATTGACCAGGTTGTACAGGTAAGAACCGAGCCGGCCGGGAGGCGATTTGTGCCTCAGTTCGGCCAGTTGCTCGCCCACCTGTTCCGGTGTCGCGTCGTCGAGACCGGCCAGGTGGCCTTTTTTGCGTAGGGATCGGGTGGATTGAGTGGGAGGCTGGACGGTTGACACGGGATTGGCACCCATCAGGATCCATTGGAAGCAGGCTTCAATCACCCAATCATAAGGTTTTCGAGCGCGAAAGTGGATGGGAATTGGCCATGAAGGCACAAACCCCCCGGCAATCCAGTCCCACCTCTCCCAGCGGAACCGAACCCACCAGGGGGCTTGTCTTCTCTTTGGTTTTTATTTTTTCTATTTTTCTTGATTCGTCTTAATCAGAATTGAAAAAAGGATATCCGACCGGACTTCTCGCCTCTCCCTCAAGAAGCCCGGTCGTGATAACCCTTTTTTTGGTGGAGCCAACCTAGCTCAATCTTGCAGGAAAGGGACACGTAACCGGGCTTCCAGCCTCTCCCTCCGGAAGCCCGGTTACGATAACCCTTTTTTGGTGGAGCCAACCCGAACCAGATTCGCGAGGAAGGGACACGTAACCGGGCTTCCAGCCTCTCCCTCCGGAGGCCCGGTTACGATAACCCTTTTTCTGGTGGGGCTACCCCAAGATCACTTGGCTTGCGGGGATATGCGACCGGGCTTCCAGCCTCTCCCTCCGGAGGCCCGGTCGCGATAACCCTTTTTGTCCGTCTCTCTCTCCCAGAGTGGACGAGAATGATGAATGCAATCAGCGGGCCAAACCTCTCGCGGCCGGAATATTTTTTTGAGATTATTACCTAACATCTTTTCCCCAAATCAGTTAAATTTTGATGGCTCGGAAGCAATCCAGAAATGGATCGCACCCCGAGATTCGATTCTGCCCTGGGTTTAGGCGTGGGGTGCCAGATTAATGTGCATTGAGCGGGCAGGCATCGCTCGTTTTTTGGATTTTGGCAGGCACGGGTGGAATCCGGCCTCTCGCCAGCTCATAAACTGGTTAATGGAAAGACCATTTCCGTTCCCTGAGATGGGGTCCGTCTATTGTCCGAGCATCAGCGCCTGACCGAAGCGATTTTGGCCAGCTACCGGGAACATCCCGAAACCGTCCACCTGGAGAAGGTGCCGCTTCCTTCGCGTGAAGCGATTGTCGCAATTCTCGATGACCTTCTGGATCTCTTGTTTCCGGGCTTCTTCCGCATGCAGGATGTGGCCTGCAGCGGTTTGAACCCCAAAGTCGACGAAACGGTCGAGCGGGCCCAACACTCCTTGACCCGCCAAATTCTCCGTGCGCTGCGCCATGAACGGCTGTGCGGCCAGGAGAGCTCCGACAACGGCGAAGAAAAAGCAAGAACCTTCGCCACCACCTTGCTGCAAGATCTGCCGGCTTTGCGCACTTTGCTTGCACAAGATGTCCAGGCGGCCTACGAAGGGGATCCGGCCGCCCACAATGTTCAAGAGGTGATTTTTTGCTATCCTGGTTTGGAAGCCGTTGCGGTTTACCGCATTGCCAACCGCTTATTTCGCATGGGCATCCCGCTCTTGCCGCGCATTATGACCGAATGGGCGCATCAAAAGACCGGGATCGACATTCATCCGGGCGCCACGATTGGCCCGGGCTTTTTTATTGATCACGGCACCGGCGTCGTCATCGGCGAGACCTGCCTGATCGGCCGCAATGTGAAGCTTTATCAGGGCGTCACCCTGGGAGCGCTCTCCTTCCCGCGTGATGCCTCGGGAAACATCATCCGCGGACAAAAGCGCCACCCCACGCTTGAAGATGAAGTCGTCGTTTATGCCAATGCCACGATCCTTGGCGGCGATACCGTCGTCGGCCACAACGCCGTTGTCGGTTCAAGCGTCTGGTTAACCCAATCGGTGGCTCCCCACACCACCGTCATGATGGAAAAACCCTCTCTGCGCATCAAACAGCCGTGATGAGATCGACGAGTAAGAAGAAATCGACGAGCAAGAGGAAGACGACAGGCACCCTGAACACACCGGGCCAGAAGAAGGGGGCTTTCCCAAATGGTCTCCGATGAAACCCGGGAGGCCCCGCAATCGAGGATTCTCTTACCGAGGATCCTCCTGGTCGACCCTCTAGACCCCAGCCCGACGATCCTTCGTGAAGCGGCCACCCTTTTACAAAACGGCCGATTGGTCGCCTTTCCCACGGAAACCGTCTACGGCTTGGGAGCCAATGCGCTTGACCCAACCGCTTGCCGGCGAATTTTCGCTGCCAAGGGCCGCCCCTCCACGAACCCGCTGATCGTCCATGTGGCCCATCCTGAGGCCGCAAAACAAATCGCTCACTGGACCAACGAAGCCGAACTCCTCGCCGCGGCCCTTTGGCCCGGCCCCCTAACGCTCGTGCTCAAACGCAAAGGGACGATCCCCGATGAGGTGACCGCCGGCGGCGATACCGTCGCCATCCGGATCCCCGATCACCCGGTGGCACTGGGTCTCTTAAAAGCGACAGGTTTGCCGATCGCGGCTCCCAGCGCGAACCGGTCCAACGCCGTCTCCCCGACCCGGGCGGCGCATGTGGCTCAATCGCTTGGCGACCAGGTCGACCTGATTCTCGATGGCGGCCCCTGCCAGGTGGGAATCGAATCGACCGTGATCGATCTGACCTGTCAACCTCCCCAAATCCTTCGTCCCGGCCAACTGGGCCCTACCGACCTTGAGAAAACGCTGGGAATACGCCCGCGGATCTCAAGCCCATCGCAACCGCATGGAATCGCCCGCTCTCCAGGACAGTTGGCGCGCCACTACGCTCCCCACACCCCCATTGAGGTTTTGGGCAATTTGGGCGAAGCACGTAGCCTGCAGGAGCAATTAGAAGCGCAACACCAAAAAGTCTTGATCGTAGCCGGCGAACCGGGCCCCGGTATTTTGAATTGGGGTTCCCGAAGTGCGGACTGGGCCCAAAACCTCTATGAATCCTTCCACCGCTTTGACGCCGAGCGGTGGGATCGGGTGATCTTGGTACCCCCCGGCCAGGGGGAAGAATGGGCCGGCGTGCTCGACCGTTTGACCCGGGCGGCAAAATTGCCTTAACTTCCGTGCCTACATTCCCTTTTCTCCGCTCTTGCCCTTGGTTATATTCAAGAACAGGTCATTCCACTCTGGGACGGAATCTCCGACGGGAGATTGGGCGGGTGGAATTTCTCTCTCATACCTCATTCAACGCCCCCAGGCATTGGGTCGGAACCCCGTTAATCCGACCGGCATCATGGAGAGTTTCGTATCCGACCGTTTGATCGATCTGGCCCCCCACCCGCAGCCGACCGGGGCCCTCGTATGAACGAACAAATCCGCATTAGTCCCATCCGCCTCATCGGAGCCCAGGGAGAGCAGCTTGGGGTCGTCCCGACTCACCAGGCAATGGAAATGGCCCGTGAAGCGGGGCTCGATCTCGTCGAAGTCGCCCCTCAAGAACGCCCGCCCGTTTGCAAAATTCTCGACTACGGCAAGTTTCGCTACCAGCAATCCCGCAAGGAAAAGGTCAAGGCCCACCAGCAAAAGCTGAAGGAAGTGCGCGTTCGCCCCAAGACCGGCGATCACGATGTCGAAACCAAGGTCGCGCAGGTCCGCCGGTTCCTGGAACACAAGGACAAGGTCCTTCTGTCCGTCCAGTTCCGCGGCCGGGAAATGCAGCATCTCGAAGAAGGCAAGCGCGTGCTCGATCAGATGCTGGAAAGGCTCGTGGATTGCGCCAAGATCGAAAAGGCGGCCACCATGGAAGGCAAACGCATGACCGCCATGCTTGCCCCCAAATAAGCCATCGTCCGCTCACCTGGGCGCTTTTCCGAAAGGCAGCACACCACGCCAGGCGGAATGGGGCCAGTCCCGGGTGAAAAGTATTTCAGTTGTAGGGTCGAGTCCGGTTGGTACAGGTTCAACCGGACTCCTCAGGTTCCAGACGACAACGCGGCCTGCGCCGCGGAATTTGTTTTATTCGATCGGCGAAATGACTTCGAGCAGCTCAATGGCCGGCTTGCCATCGCAATAGATCACCGCGAGCCTGCCGGGCGCATCCTGACCCAGCGTATGAAACCAGCCTTCCGGCAGCGACGCGCCGTTCAACAGCAATAGCCCCACCAGTTCGATGCGCGTCAAGACGCCGTGGGTGATCAGAATCCTTCCCAGCGGCTGCCCTTCCCCAAGAATCAGGTTGCGCACATCGTCCTTGCAATATTGCAAGTGAATGCGCACCACCCCATGCAGCACCGCTAACCCGGTCTTGTTGCAAATCAGTTCGATTTCACGGGTGTAGGCGTCGCCATCGAGCACTTTCTGCAAAACCCGCACGGTAACGGGAGAACCATGATGGGCCTCGACCGTCACCGTCATGTGATGATGGTGGACGAGAAGCTTGCGGCCTCCCGCGGTGAAGGCTTCCTGGTCGACCACCTGATGGGGCGGCATGGTAAAGCGCTCTAAGGGCGCAATGAGGTCGCCCAGAAACGCTTGCGGTGAGACTTGTCTGAACTTCATGGTTCAGACCGGGTTTTTGGTCCCAACGGGCAGATTGGGCATGTGGGAATAATTGCCTTGCAACATCGAGGCGTTGATCTGAAGCAACGCCCTTGGATGATCGTGGTCATGATGATCATCCTCCTCTTCTTCCTTGGTCTCTTGTCGCTGCAAAACGCTGTCAATCAGATGATAGAGCAGCTCCCGCAAACAATCCGGCTGAATTTCGTCGGCCAGCGCTTCGGCCTTGGCGCGGAATTTTTCCACCAGCTTTTCCGCCTTGGCGAACACGTCAGCCTTCTCATAAAGCGCTCTCACCGCGCTCAGCGGATCAGGATGTGCCGGCCGCTCGGCATTGGCAGAAATCAGATCGAGCAAATGCTGGCGATCGGGGCCCCTGAGGCCTTCCAGCGCCATCGCCAACAGCAAAGTGGGCCTACCCGCGATGACATCGCGGGCCGAGACGACCTTGTTCTTGCCGTTCGCCTCGAAATCGTCCATGTCGTTGAGGATCTGAAAGGCAATGCCGACATTGCGCGAAAACTCGGTAATGACCTTTTCGTATTCCGTGGCGGGGCCGGCCAGCCGGATTCCCGAATAGAGCGCCGCTTCGAACGCAGGCGAGGTCTTCAGCGCGTAAATGCGCAACGCGTCGATCGAAGTCAATTCGCGGACTTCCGACTGCTTCCACAGGAGTTCGGCCCCCTGCCCTTCTGAAAGCTTGACATGCGCGTCGGCCAATTTGGCCAACAAATCGGCGGCAACCTCGGCCCCCAGTTCGGCCCGATCGCGGGCAATCAAACGGTAACCCCAGCCGATCAGGTAATCGCCAATGTTGATCGCGGGGCCCACCCCATGCCGCTTGTGCAGCGTTTCCATGCCATAGCGGTAAGGATCGTCGTCTTCGATGTCGTCATGAACGAGCGAGGCCTTGTGGAAAACCTCCATGGCCAGCGCGGTGCGCCGCACCGGATCGGGCAGATCGAGCTCTTCGGCCGAAATCATGCCCTTGCCACCCTTGAGCGCATCGTAGGCGGCCAAGGTGATGAACGGCCGCGATCGCTTGCCGCCACTCCTGATCCACTCGTAGGCAATCGCCTCGTTGCGGCGCAGAGGATCCCCTGGTTTCAAGTCGGCTCCGGCACGGGCCAGGGGCACCAACCGGGTCAATTCCGGTTCCTCGCAAATGCTGTTGGCCGCGCGCAAAAGGTGCAAGTAGCTGCGCGCCTGAACGGGAGGTGGCGGAGTTTTGAGATCGATCAACTCCATCACCCAGTCCTGATCGACCGAGGTGCTTTTGCAGTTGCTCGAAAGCAGCGGGGCGGCGACGCAGGGCACCCCGGCAAGAAGGATCTTGTCGAGCGCCTTTTCCAGCACATTCAGGCAAGCCACGCCGACGATCGCATCGATATGGCCGCTGACGATGATCTTGAGAACAATCGGCGTGCCTTCGGAAACGAGCACCTTGTAGCCGAGGTTTTCGGCCTTTGTTTTGAAATCGGCCACCGAGCAGGCGCCGCACTTGCGGCAATCGAGGCCGAATTCGTCGTAGTCGGCCGGGCAACCCTCGGCGTGCTTGAGGCAGTGGGGCAAAAGAAGCAGGCGGCGGCTGAAATCGATGCCTTGAACTTGTTCGCGCCAGAATTCGTTGGTGATGCAAACCGCCGTGAAACCAGTGTACTGATGGCCCAGACCCATGGAGTCAAGCAATGCCTGGGCGATCGTTTGCAGTTCGTCGCGCGTAAATAGCTTGGCTCGGTCGAGCTTGGCCGCGACCTTGGCCGCTTCGGCGCGCACGCGATCGCGCAGTTCGCGCGTTTCGGGCACGACTTTGATCTTCGCGGTGAGGTCTTTTTTCTTCTTTTTCTCAGGCGCGCCGGCACCGGTTGAGGGAACTGGTTCCGCGGCGCTTCCGGTCGGGATTTCTATGGTGCTAGACAAGGACTTTCCGCCCCCTTCAACCAGGAATGGACCGCCTCAAATCGGGGCCGCGGCCGCGCCAGGTTTCCACCCAATCATCTTGACGACATAACAGGTGTCGTCCTAACGATTCAGTAGAAAACGCCCTAAAGCCGAGACGGTGAAAATCACCGGGTATAGAGATTCATAGTACCAAAGTTTCGCGAAATAAAACCCAATTGGTGCTGATTCGGTCAGCCCCCCCGCCAGGACCTTTTCGGATAACCAACCGATTCCCTTTTTCAGGAGCTCGGGTGGCGCGTCCAGATCGAGCAAAACATCCAAAACCAAGGCGGTTTCCTCGATTTGTGAAGGAATTCCCAGATTTCCTCCCCAACCACCATCGGAATTTTGCCGGCCCAGTAAATAACGAATTCCACTTTTGCATTCGGGCAGATTGGACCAGTTCAGGTCGCGAAGCGCGGCCAGGACGCGGGCCGTACCGAGCACGGGATTGGTTTCCTCGGGGTCGTCCTGATGGCCAAACCAGAGCGGCAGCCACGACCCGTCGGCCCTTTGCTGCTTTTGCAAATAGGCCATCCCCTTATCGACCATCGGTTCGATGCGGCGGTCCAAATCTCTCCAGGGATAAAGAGCCCGCATGGTATGCGCCGTCAAATCGGTGCCGCTACGATCAAACGGCAATGCGCCCCAACCCCGGCAGAAGGTCGGCATTCCGCCGTCGCGGTTTTGCAGTCCTAGAAGCCAGTCGGTGCCCAGTTTACGCCAGTCGCCATCCGGTTCCCCGAGAGCCTTCAACGCCAAAATGGCCCCCGGCGTGTCGTCGGCATCGGGAACCCCACCAGGAAGCGGGGTCCAGGCCCATCCTCCCGGCGGCGCGCCGGTATACGGGTGCCTCACTCGGTACTGCTGTTCCAGATACCAGCGGCGTAGCTCCGCCTTCCCCTCAAGCGCCAGCACTTTTCCGGAACGCTTGAGCGCCTGCACGGCGAGACTGGTGACCCAGGTCGCCAGATGGGTATCGATCGGCCAGCTGCCATCGGGGCGCACCGATTTCACCAAAAAATCGACCGCCAGTGCCACGACGGGAGATTTCCCCTCGCCGGCCCCATGCAGGCTCAAGGTGACGAACGCGGTCAAGGGAGTCGCCTCGAGGAAGCCACCGTTGGTGGGCTGGATCTGCTTCAGCACCTGCAGAACGCGCGAACGCGTCAGAAATCGTGTGATGTGGGTGATGGGGTTGAACGAGGGGCGATTTTTGTAGATGCACAGACCGATCGCAATCAGCGCGGGAAGCGCGTAACTGACCACGGGCAACTGCGCAAAACGGTACCAGGACTGCGGCAGTGCCGCCAATTCAAAGGGAAGAAACGGCACTTCCTTCCAGTCGATGAGCCCGGCCAGCGCGAGGGTATTGAGGATCGGCACGGAAAAGGTGCGGTCTTTCCCATAGCGCTGCCGCACCGCTTCGGCCCATTCGGCCGGAGTTTTCCCGTACCGCTGACCCAGCCAGCCCCGAATGCGCAAAATCGTCTTCTCTTGGCGGTCGTCCTGATCGCAGATGTGAAAGGCCGCCAGCACCAACAAAGTCGTCGAGATGTTGCTTTTGCTGCGGACCGTATCGCCATAACCGCCATCGGCGTTTTGGTTTTTGGCAAGCCACCGCACCCCTCGCTCAACCAGCGCGGCGTGCTCAGGCGCCGCACGATGGAGCGCGGAGATGGCGACCGCCGTCGAAAGGGCCGAAGTCGATAGCTCCCCTTCCCAGTGCCCATCGGGACTACGCATCGATAGGAGTTGGGCGAATGCGGTATCGAATGCGGCTTGTTCTGGTTTCATGGCGGTTCAGGTGAGGTTGATGGATGGTTATCCCCGCAGGCGCCTCGCACCTGTCGGGAATTCACTTAAGTCTTGGGAGGCATGCCATCGGCCACGGGATCGTAGGGCCGCTGCCATTCAATGAGTTCAATGCGGTTGCCATCGGGATCGTTGATGAAAAATCGGTCGGCGCCGGGAATGGGGGTCGTTTCTTGGATCGGGATTTTGTGGGCGCGGAAATATTCGCGCGAAGCCTTGGCATCGGAAACCTTTAGGGCGAAATGCCGCGGGCTGCGGGTATCGGGCTGATCCTTGACGAGCAGGTGAACCGTCTGCAAACCGAAGTCGTACCAGATGACCTCAAAGTCGAAGGTCCTGGGCATGGGGATTTCACGCAAACCCAACAGCCCGCTGTAGAAAGCGCGAGCCCGCACCGGGTCGGTCACAATGACGGAAGCATGGTCCAGACCCGTAACACCCGCAGAACCCATGGGTAAGCCTTTCAAGAAGCTTGGACTTTCAGAACAAGGCTGGACTTTCATGTGGTAAATCTACAATGAAGGGTATGAAGAAAGCGTAGCTCAGCTGGTAGAGCAACGGACTTTTAATCCGTAGGTCCTGGGTTCGAACCCCAGCGCTTTCAATTTTGATTTCGTGGGTCAATTGTGCGCAAACCTCTGGATATCCAGAGGTTTTGTCTTCTAGCCCTCCTTTTTGCCCCGTCTGCATTTGGCCGCACCGTCCGCTGGCTCTGCTTCAATCGTCGAAGGAAGCGTCCCTCTCTTCTTCACCTTCGCGCCCCTATTCTCAAAGAAATTCAGAGACCGAAGTCATCAAGAATAGGTGCAGGCAATTTGGGGCGACGAAACAATTTGAGGTTTAACCGATGCTATGCCTTTGTGCCTTACCAACCCTTGAAGTGTTGGTCTTGGCTCAGGTGGTTTCCTCGACAGCCCATACGCTCAGGAGTGACCATGCGACCCACGAGAGGAATGCATGTTAGCATTCTGCATCTGGAATATATTCGGTGGAAAATTCCCCTCAAATTAAAATCGCAATTACGCTACCCTTTTACTCAGACTGATTCTCGACTTCAATCACGGCAGGCTGTTCAATAGCCGCGATAATGCTAGCCTTAACCGGCGTGTAAAAATCGACTTCTGTTGGGCCAAAAAGGCTCACTGCTACCGAAACTTCCTCCGCCTGAATTGAAACAATCAAACTATACCGGGCTTCCTTTGACCAATGGTTTCCTCTTGATTCCCGCCACCAGCCACTCACTGGATACACCGCTATCACGCCACAGTTTGCTAAATCGGCCGCCGTGCCAGTCCACCAATCGCAGTGAATCGAACCGCGGGTGCGAGCCTTCGGCCCCAGCTCCCATCCCGAAGTATCACCTACAGGATCGTGCTCTTCCTGTTCGCTTCTTGCTGCTTGACTGATTCGTTGTTTGAATCCATTCCTGCCTTCCAATGGCTCCTGGGGCCGCTTCACTTCGAACCGCAATCCGTGCGATTGATAGCGGTGACGGTATTTGGCGAAGCCTTCGCGTCGACCGGGCTTCGGCTCTATGAAATACGAGAGCGTAACGCGCATTTTCACTTTGAGATCACCAAGTTCTAGCAAGTGGTCCTTCGGCCAAGGCAGAGTATGCAGCCCCATTTCTTTCGTCTTGATGTCACTGCCTTCCTTGATGAAGGGCTGAATCGTCTGTTCAACTATCATCGTCAGTGAATCCCGCGCGGAATATCGAGCCCGGTCAAGGCTAGGTACGCCGTATCCGTAGCGGCGAAGACGATTAATCAAATCCCATTTTTTGTTGCCAAACGCTGCTTTCATTCGATCAGTCCACTCTGCTGAATTGATAAGTAGCGCTCGGATCGTCTCTGGCCATAGACCTGGATATTCACCTTGAAGGATCGCTGCAATTTGAACGGCTTGCGCCGTGGCTGCGCTCGTTTCGGCAAAGGGAACCAGCAGTCGCCCCGAAGTGGCATGGGCAGTTGTCAACATAGACATATCGTCTGGGTCGGTCGAGCGTCGTCCATCAGCACTGATAACCTCATTTCCGCCTTCAAGAACGATGTCAGGTTTATACGGCCACTGACTTTCCCAAATCAATGACGTTGTACTTGAAGGGCTGATGTCCCCTGCTTGCGCGGTCGGCGCGAAACCAGGAAACTTTGACTGATCAAACATCACGCGGTCGGTGTATGCTCCCACAGTGATCGCGTTCCATGCTTGAGCAGGATCCCGTATTGGATCGGTATCGTTGGACTCGGGATATTGGTGCCGGCCTTCCGGCTCTGTGTTACCAGCCGCGATGAAGAAAAGGCGAGGATTTTGATCCGAGATGCCGGCGCAGATCTGATCAATTACCCCAGACCAAGAAGAAGGCCTTCCGCGATCACGGCCGTCGGTCGAAAGGGCCAAACAGAATGATCGAACTCGATCCGGACTGGCAATCTCGACTCGACTCACCGATTGCGAAGTGATCGCTCCAAATAGGCGACGCTCATTCTGGTACGGTTTGGGCGGTAATATCCGTACGGATTCGAGACAATGAGTCATTACATGCGGTTCATGTCCCGCGAGCGCCGATGCAAGGTGCCTTCCAAAGAGCACCACGCCAGCCATTTCCGTACCGTGTGTACGCTGCGCGGTGGGCCAACCTTCCGAATCAGCAATCGGCCACGCAGGATCGTAGGTATGACAATCAGATGGATTCAACGCCGGCTGAATTAGTGGATTTGCGACGATGCCGCCGTCAAGGATACACACTGCCGGTGAACCGGCAGGCGGAGGAGTTATACGACTAACAAGATCCTTCACCCAATCCGCTTGGTCTCGGGGCTCAAGGGCAATGAAGTCAGCCGGATTTTCCTTCGCAAGTCGCAGTTCACCGATCATGTCGAGCAGCTCGGCCGATACCATGATTTGCTCTGCCGTGCCATGAATGAGTCCAACAACACGATCTGGAAACTCAATCGTCTCGTTGCCCACAGTTAGGCCGACCGGTTGAGACTGGGCAATTAGGCGAAAAGACTCCCAGATATTCTGCCCACCGACAATTCGTACCCAGACTTCCCACCAAACTTTTGATTCCGGGGCAGGAAAGTCGGACTGTTCTTCGGTCCAGAAAGAATGGAGCGTAGCAAGTCGAATCTGACTTATGGTCGCAACAAAGTCTTCGTGCTTTGGCCTGGGCTGCGTTTTCCCTCCTCCTTTAGTATTCTCGTTGAGATACTCATCTGCTCGTTTTAGAAAGTGTGTAAGCGCGCCTTCTGGTATATGAATAGTCGCGATTTGGACATCGCCATCGTGGCGAACGCATGCGACTTCAATGCCCCGGCGCTTTTCTTCAAGACTCTCAAGCTTGAGCAGAAATCCGGGCTCGCTTCTCACTTCTATAATGATTGGTGCGGACTGACTCTGGTCAGCCCCTACGCTTCGGTTTTGATCGTTTTCACCCTTGGCAGTCTGAAGTTGTTCTCGAATTGAGGTTCCGTGGGCAACCCTATCTCTCGCAGGGAGACTGAATGTTCCTCCCCCTCCCCTGGGCGCCGCTGTGTACTTATTTGTCTCGAAGAAGCCAGCAATTATCAAATGCGGTAAATGCCTTTGGCTCATTGCCCCAGCCTCTTACGATCAATTGCCTTTTCCTAAAATGATGGAGCGTTCACGAAATGTTGCCAGTAAATTTTCCGTCGAGATTTGGTTTCTGTCTTCAAGCACTGCCGATTTCGCCGATTCCATGCAAGCTCTGGCCACCTCGGCATAACTCAGGCCAATGCCCGCTTCTCGCACCTCCTTCCAGTCGACGTTCGTGAGCGCAAACGAATTCAAGCGGTTCTTAGTCAGTAGTTCAATTTGATCAGGGGCAGGCAAAGCGTAGCGAATGACATCGTCAAAGCGGCGGAATAACGCAGGGTCCAATGCCTCTTGGTGATTTGTCGCCCCGAGAATTAAACTGTCAGAGTCGTCGCCTTCCAAGAATTGCAAGAAAGAATTTAGAACTCGGCGCATTTCCCCAACGTCATTTGGACGCCCGCGATCCGTACCAATTGCATCGAATTCATCGAATAGATAGACGCCGCGGGTTACGACCATCGCGTCGAATACAAGCCGCAATTTTGCTGCCGTTTCCCCCATGAACTTTGTAATTAGTCCATCGAGCCTTACTGCTAAGAGGGGGAGCTTAAGCTCGCCGGCCAGCGCGGAGGCGGTCATGGTCTTACCGGAGCCAGGCGGCCCAACCATAAGCAACTTTCGCCGCGCTGACATACCATGGGCACGCAGTTTTTCTTGCGATCGATATTCAGATACGACGCGAGTTAGGGAGGACCTACCCCGTGCGTCAAGAACGATGTCTGACAATCTTGTTTTTGGATACGATGCTTGAATGAGATCTGCGAGCTCGCCCGCTGGCCTTGCAATCGGAACGGAATGGCGAAAAACGGGTGGAGATGTTTTTTTCTTGGCCTCGTCAATGAGATCGCGAATTTCCTGAGCCAATCGGCCTTGCCCACGGCGAGCAGCATGGGCAGCAACTTGCAACGACACTGTAAGGAACTGATCGCCGTCCCCGTCAACATAGCTTCTTAAGAGCGCCTTAATCTGCTCGGCAGTTGCCATTTGGATTGCAAATCCTGTTCTTTGTCTATTGCGTGTTTGTCTTCCTGACGCGGCACGGGGTCCCTTAGCTATCGTAGCCTTCCCCTACATCTGAACCAATGGTCAGCACGCTCAATGAGGATAATCAGCTGATGGGTTCGCGGCAAAGATCAAAGACCGGTTACACGGTAAGTGAGCCCCTTTTGAGCGGGAGCTTTCACAAAAACAGCGCGCCGGAGCACCCAAACAGCCCTTGTCCCCCAACTGAATGAACTAGCGCCAACGGAGGAGGCGGCCTACACGCCAAAACCTTCCCTTGAGAATAACTCCTGTTTCGCAAATCAGCCTGCCGAGGGAGCGCAATAACAATGGGAACATTGGGAAATGGCACTAAGCTAACCTGCAAGTGTATTGCCCATCAATTGCTTGCGCCATTCAGAGTGCGGCTTTTTCATCACTGGAAATTCCTTCGGCCGCCGCTTGCGAACACGCGGTTCCGCTCGACCGGTGAGGTGGCCCCCAAAACTGGACCAGCAGTTAAGCTACACTTTCCTTGACCTGGAAGGGAGAGTTGGGTGATGGGGATAAGGAGGTCGAGGAAGCGACACGGAGCGGCCTTTAGAGCTCAGGTGGCTCTTGCTGCGCTGCGAGGTGACCGAAATCAGGGGGTCGGCGGGATGTAATCCAAGTCCAGCGTCACGCTGTTGGCGTACTTGGGTCGCTGGCGGCTGGGCGCGAAGGTGATCTTGCCGTCGGCCAGGCGGCCCGGATTGGGTAGATCCTTGACGAAGCTGGCGATGGCAGGAATCGTCAAACTGCCGTCAGGCTTGATCGTCCCGTAGACTTGGCGCCTATTGCGCGTGTCGCTGTTGAGTTGATGAGCCTCGGCCTTAAATGCATTCCCCTTGCGCTCGGTGACGATAAGCTCCCACGTCGCCTCGCCTGCGGGCTTCGTGGCGGTGCTTTTACCCCTCCAGACGCTGCCAACATAAAGCTTGTCCGTCGCGTCGCCCGGTGACGGGGCCGAGACGCGCTCACCGATCTTCGGTTCCGGCGTGGTCGGCATGCGCTCGACGAGCGGCCTGGCCTTCTCTGGAAAACCGTTCAGGTCGCGAGCGGTGATCCGCCCCTGGTCTGCGTAGACGCCCAGGCTATGGCCGGCGACCGCGCCCTTCTCCATGTAGCCGATCGGAATGTTCACCTCATCGCCGGGAGCGAGCTTGGGAAGGTAGATGAGAACCGCCTTGGGCATGGTGCCCCACTGGTTGCTGGCGGTCATGAAATCCCGGGCATCGTTCGCCTGCCCGGGCGAGGCCTGATTCTGGTTCAGCCCGTCAATGAGTTTCTGGCCACCGACGAGGCCAGATTCCGTTCCCGTCGATTTCACGCGGCCGACGAACACTACATTGGTGAGCGGTTCCTTGCCGACATACTTCAGTTCGATGAACTGACCGAGCCGCGGAATTGACCGCCGGCCTACACTTGTGTCGATGGCGGATTTGGCCGTGTCGACCCCTTCACTCCTGGCCTGGAAGCCGTTAATGGGAAGCGCGCCCCGGCCGAAGGCCGAGCCCAGGTCGTCTTCAAAAGAAGAAGCGATCGCAGCGCTCGTCTTCTCAATTTCGATTGCGATTTTCTTCAACCGGACTTCACTGCGGCGTAGGTTGTCCATCCAATCCTCAGCCGACTGGTTGAACTTTCTGAATTCGGGAGTGAGCGGTGGAGGAACATCTTGGCCGCTCAGAGCCAGACCGACCGACTTGATGGCGAGTTTGCGCATTTCATCGGGAAATCCGGAATACAGCTCGGCATTCTTGGCCAGGGTGCCATCCTGCGTTACGAACAAGACTTGCCGCAGAAACACGCAACTGGCCGTTCTCCGCCCGCGGCTGTGATCGTGCTTGAGGATCACAGCCCGCTGGCGCTCTGCCGACCATTTCGGCCCGGTGACTTCGGCCCCGTTAACGTAGTACTCATTGCGGCTGGCGAGGGTCAGCAGGTCTTTTTCGTCGGCCGTCAGCCCATCCGCCGCCCCGGCGCATCCGGCGATGGGGGAAAGGCTCAATGCGAAGACAGCAAAAAGAACGACAGCCTGTCGCACGATATTCTCCTTGGCTTTTCTCGACGAGCCGCCGATCCAGCGAGCACCCGGTCGTACCAGGCCAAAAATCCGTTCGGAGGGAAGGAATCCAAGCATGCTAGGGATGCGTAAGAAAAAACAAAACACCGAGGGGCTTCTCTTAGACTGCATTAACGTCATCGTGCAATGGACCGGGAAAGGTTCCCAACCGCGTAGATTGCTTCGAGTGGATCGCTCTATAAAGGACAATATGTACAAAAAACGGAACCATTCCACGTCTTTTGAGCACTTCCTGATGCGCAGTCTTTCGTTGTGGGCCATCCTGCCAGCCATGACCGTTCTCGCCGCGCCGCTCGCAGCTCAAACCGCACCCGAGCTTTCCCGAATTCCGGCCAACGCCGCCTTGGTGGTCCACTTGGAAGCCGGGGCCATTTATGCCTCTCCCGGGATGAAGGAATGGCGCGAACTTCTTGCCAGGGTTCATCCGCGGGCTATGCAGGTCTTTGAAGAGCGTTTTCTGCCGGCTCCGGAACCGGTGGACCGGGTCACTCTGGTCGTGATGAGCCCCAAATTTGAGGCGGACGACGAGGAGAGGCCTTTTGCCTTCATGATCACGACCAAGGCAATCGTCCATTCCACCGCGATTTTGGAGCGACTGGATCTGAAAATGATACCGGTGCCTGCCGCCCTGGCTCCCACCTGGATCGAAGAGGGAGACCTGAACGCCAAGGCACTGGCGATGCCCGACTCGAAGTTTTTCATTTACGGCACGAAATCGCTGGTCAAGGACCTGGCCGCGGCCCCCAAAGACCGTGAGCCGCCTGCCGCATTTCGAGGGCTGGATTCCTTTCCTTTCGCGCTGCTTGCCAACGCGAAGGCCTTGCCGGCCTGGTTCCGAGACACTCTGCTTGCACCGGCAGGAGCGATTGGCAAGGTCGACACCATCCGGCTGACGGCGACCTTCCCTCCGCCGATCACGATCGATGTCCAGATGAATTTCCGCTCAGACGAGGACGCGGTGTTGGCGGAAGGTGCTTTGAACAATCTGATTCGCAAAAGACTAACGAACCTGGAAGAACCTCGGCGGCAAATGCTCGAGCTTCTGGAAAAGCCGAAGACCGGCCGGTCGGCCACCTTTGACGACATGCCCGAGGCGCTCGGCTGGTTTTTCGGCCTTGCCGCCATCAATCAGGCAGAAGAGATGTTAAAAGGCTCACCCATTAAGCGGCAAGGAGATCGTTTGGCGGCCAAATATAGGTTACCCGCCATCATCTCTCCCAACCACATGGCAGTGGGCCTATTGGGGTCATCTCTCTGGACGATGGCGGCCACTCGGGCGGACCCGGTGGCGCGGCGAAAGCTCCCAGCCGAAAACCTGAAACAGATCGGACAAGCATTTCACAACTACGAGGAGATGCACGAACATCTCCCCGTCGATATTACCGATCCCAAAACGGGCAAACCGCTGCTTTCATGGCGAGTTGCCATTTTGCCTTTCATTGGGGAGAGAGCGCTCTATAAGAAATTCAAGCTCAACGAGCCGTGGGACAGCGACCACAACCTGGAATGGGCGAAGACGCTGGTCACGACTTTTCAGGCACCCAATCAAAAGCGGATGACCGACGCGCAAGGTCGCGTCCTGACCCATTACATGGTGTTTGTTGGTGACGAGAGCTTATTCCCCGCCGGCAAAAAGCATCGATTTTCCGACATCCTCGACGGCAGGCACACCACGATTCTTTGTGTCGAGGCGAAATCGCCCTGCATCTGGACGAAGCCTCAAGATTTGCCTTTCGCGGCCAAAAAAGATTTCCCGGCGCTCGATTCGTTCCTGGGTGTGACCTCTGAAGGGTTTCATGTCCTCTTGTGCGATGAATCGACTCACTGGTTCAAGATGAATGTGGCCGGCAAGACGATGAAAGCCCTGATTATGCCTACTGATGGCGTGCCCTTTGAGTTTCCAAGATCGACCGGACTGGACCAGGAACGTTGATTGGGGACTGGCTTTCCTCTATTTGCCGATAACGCTCTTCGTTCATTGGAAATATCCCAAGGACCGGCATTGCTTGAAGTCGGGGGCGGAGAACCGACCGGGCAGCGTATCATGACACGATCCCTTCCACGAGGAGGTCCGCGCCCATTCAAGTGATTTGCAAGTATTGTGAAAAGGCAGTCGATCTGGCCGGTTGGGTCGCTGATCAAAGTACCCGGTGTCCAAGATGCCGGTGGCCTTTGGTACTTGGCGGATGGCGCCCAGTAGTCCTTGAATTGTTGATCACTTTCTTGACCTTGGGAATCCTCGGAGGGAGAGGATCAATCATGGCTGGCAAAAGCCCTCATCGGCTATTGGCTTCCTACGGCTTTGCGGCCTTTCTAATTCTCTTCGTCGTCTTTGTTTCCCCTGCCTTTTTCTTTTTGGCGATCCTCTTCTGGATTGCATTCGTCCTCGTGAAACTCCCTCTCGATATTTACGCGGCGTCTGGTTTCGAGCAGGCCAGAATCGAGTGACCACACCCTCTCGCGCGCCCTTGCCTTCAACACCCGGTTATCGGCAAAGCGATCGTTCAAAAAGCTCCCGCCATTTGCTGCCGCACTGGCTGGGCATGAAGTGCTGCGCCGCCCTCTGCTTTCCCTTCTCGCCCAATTGCTTGGCCAATGCCCGATCCTTCTCGATGGAAGCCATCGCCTCGATGTATCGCACCGGCTTGTCCGGATCGACCAAGATGCCGCAATCCTCGACGATCTCGGGAATACTCGTCGCCCGCGAGGCGACTAAGGGGAGTCCGAGCGCCATCGCCTCGATCGTCGGCAGGCCGAAGCCCTCGTAGCGGCTGGGATAGACAACGCCTCGGGCACTGGCCATGGTGTCCAGGAAGGGCTTGCGCTCCAGATTGGGCAAAATCACGATGCGCTCGTCGCCTGAGATCCAGGCGCCGTGGGAAATTGCGCCCGGCTGAAAAGCTCCTTGGTCGATCTCTTGAGGGGGTAATAGCTCGGCGAGCATCGTCCGGTCCAACACGCCCGTGCTGGCGATCACCAGCTTGATGGGCAAGTGCTTCGCTTCGCGAAACGCTCCCAGAAGATTCGGCATGTTCTTGCGGGCGCGGTTAAAGCCGGTGGCGGCGCCAACGGGAGAAAACCAGAAATCGCCCAGTTCGGCGAGAGTCAGGCCGTCGGGCCAAAGTTGCTGGTTTTTTGCGATCGCATCCGCACATCGGTCGACGCGCGGATCCAGATCGGTCAGACAATGCCAGATGACTTCGGTCTTCGCATACGGCAGGCCCGTCCCCTTGCAGATCCGCTCGCGAGCATCGCTGGAAATGCAGACCAGGCCTGTGAGATTCGCCTTCATCGCCTCCAGCGTGGCTAGCCGCGCGGGCGCGGCAGCCCCGAACCTTTCGGGAAACTCGAGGAAGCCCGCGTCGTGGTAGAGCACCCATTGCGGACAACCTGGATCCTGAAAACCGCTGTAATAGGAGCTGAAGACCAGGTCGGGCTTGAGCGGCTTCAGCAAACTCCCGAGTACGGGATCGAGCGGTAAAGCTAACGAATACTCCTTGGGCCAGTCGATGGGGTGCAGTCGTAGATTTTTGCCCCAGGGTTCGACCGTCTGCGCCACCGGCTCGATTCCCGATTTGGGGAAAAGCGCCGACGGATCGCGCGGTACCATCACCTCAAGATTCCACTGGGGCGCGACCGCATGGAGCGCGTCAAGGAACATCCGGCACTGGACCCCCAACCCGCCGGAAATCTCCAAGTGAGGCAAGAAACAGGCAATTCTCATCGGTATCCACTAAGCAAGGAAGGAATCGGCAGTCGGCTTCGCCGTTTTGCACTCAAGTATGGCGCAAGGGCGCGCGCGAAGTCGTGAGATTCGCGCAAGTCCCTTGAACTCCAAATGTCATTGATCCTGCGCCTGCGAAAAATCGAGTTTGACGATTTCCTTGTCGTTGCGCATGAAGATCGAGCGGCCGGCGAAGGCTGGGTGCGACCAGACGACCTTGCGCGCGCCCTGCATCGACTGACCGGTCGGCTCGAGGATCTTGTGGCGGCTAAGCTCCTTGTAACCGGCCGGTTCGAGCTTGGCCACGATGAGATCGCCCTTTTCGTTGAAGAGCAGATAACGGTCTTCCAAGGGAACGATGAAGGCATTGGCCCAGCGCTCCGTCGGTTTGTCGGGGGTTTTCCCCTGCTCGCTCGTGGCTTTCAAATCGACCCAAAGACGTTTGCCGCTTTGCAGTTCAATGCAGCGCAACTCGCCATAACTGCACACGCCGTAGACCCGATCGCCATCGATCCAGGGGTTGCACATGATCGCATGGAGATCCTTGGTCTGCTGGGGCTGCTCCCCTCGACCCGTCCCCTTCCAGATCACCTTGGCCGGTTCGGCCGAGCCGGGCTGCACCTCAATGAAAAGCGAGCCATTGTAAAAGGAGGTGAAGAACAGCCGGTTGCCGGATTGGCGGGGAGTCGAAATGGCCAAATTGGCTTTGATCTTGAAGGGAACGCGCCAAAGCGGCTTGCCCGTTTCGGGGTCGAGGCCATTGACCGCCTCGGGATGCCAGACGATCAGCTGCTCCTGCCCCTGGAAGGTGAAGAGCATCGGCGGGCAATATCCGATTTCATTGGCCGGATTTTCCAGTTCGAGCGAGCGCCAGACTTCCTTGCCGGTCAGGCGATCCAGCGCGACCACTACCGAGCCCTTACCCCCCGCCAGAAAGATGTACCAATCTTTAAATTTCAGCGGATGACAGGCAAAACCCCACGTGGGAATGGGCGACTGGAACGTTTTGGGAAACGAGACGGTCCAAAACGGCTTGCCGGTGGCAATGTCCAGGCACACCAGATCCCCCATCGCCCCCAGGCACACGACCCGGTCGCCATCAATCAGAGGGGTGGTGCGGGGGCCGCACGGGTAGGAGATTTCGTATTTGCAGGGATAGGCATGTTCCCAGATCGTTTTGCCCGTCTTTTCGTCCAGGCAAAGGATCCGTTCTTCGCCGGAAATGTTCTTCTTCTGAAACGGATTGTCCGGGTTGGTTGCGCCGCTTTGCAAAACGCGATGGGGAACAAAAACTTTTCCCTGCGCGACGGCGGGTCCGGCATAACCGCCTCCCACGGGGATGCGCCAAAGCACCTTGGGGCCGGCAGCGGGAATCTCCCTCAACAGCCCCGACTCGCGCCAGACCCCATCTCTTTTTGGGCCAAGCCACTGGGGCCAGTCGTCACCATAAGAGTTGCTTGTAGCAACAAGCGAGAGGCAGAAAGAAACCGCAATCATCGCATAGCGTTTCATAGGTGCTCCTATCGGCGTTTTCCGGTTTTCCGCCACCGGTTTTCTTTTACGCCCTTTCCCTCAAGCCAAAGGTGATTTATAAATGATAAGTCTGGAAGCCCAACGTGGGCGCGTGGAACCATTGTCTTTTCACTAATAGCGAGCAGTCGCCTCTTCAGGAGTCCTTATGCCGTTGCGCATGCGTGTTCACGATCGAGAACCTATCGGGTTGGCCCTTCGTCGCTTTAAGAAATTGCTCGAACGCAGCGGCATCCAAAAAGAATTGCGCAAGCGCAAGTATTACGAAAAACCCTGTGAAGCTCGCCGCCGCGCCGAACTGCGCCGCCAAAGCTCGATTCGCAAAGCTTCCAAGCTCGCTGGAAAAAAGACCTGATGATTGCTTGTCCCGCCCCAAGCCGATTGCGAAAATGGTAAGAGCCTAAGAGCCTTTCTCTTTACGGTTTGTTGTCGTTTCGGTTTGGAACTCCGTGACACCAGAGGATTGAGCCATTCCTGAGAACATGACGGGCACAGAAAGCGTTGATGCCAAGTTTAACCGGCACATACTTCTGGCGCCCTGGCGTGCATTGCCTAACTGGCTAAGAAACGGGCCCTTCGTTTTCTTGCACCTGTCTTGCCTGGCGATTCTGTTCATTCCGTCGACGTACACGGCGCTTGCCCTTTGTGCCGCGGCCTATGTCGTGCGTATGTTTGGCATCACCGGGGGCTTCCACCGGTACTTCTCTCACCGCGCCTACAAGACCAGCCGGTTTTTCCAGTTTTGCCTGGCGTGGTTGGGTTGCTCGGCGCTGCAGAAGGGGCCGCTTTGGTGGGCCGCCCATCATCGCGACCACCACAAGCACTCCGATACGCCCGAAGACAAGCATTCTCCCGTCACCCAGACCTTCTGGTATTCCCATATCGGTTGGGTGATGGCGTCGGACAGCAATGACATTGAGATTTCCAAGGTGCGCGACCTGTCGAAGTTCTGGGAGTTGCGCTGGCTCGATCAGAACCACTGGGTACCCGGTGTGTTTTTGGCGATCTTGTTTTACTTGATTGACGGCCTTTCCGGTCTGGCTTGGGGCTTCGCCCTCAGCACGGTGATCCTTTACCACGGGACCTTCACGATCAATTCGTTGACTCACCTGTTCGGCAAGAAGCGTTTCCCGACGACCGATGATAGCCGCAATCACTGGTTCCTGGCGCTCATCACGCTTGGCGAAGGCTGGCACAACAACCACCACTACTACCAGGCCTCGGCCAACCAAGGTTTTTATTGGTGGGAGATCGATATCAGCTACGCGATCCTGCGGGTGATGAGCTGGTTTGGCCTGGTCTGGGATCTGAAAAAGCCCCATCCCAAAGTCCTTGAGCAAGGCCGTCAACTCGATGCGGGCCTGATCGCGCCCGAAGCAGTGAAAATTCCGGCCTAAAAAGCCAACAGGAATGGGTTGCATTTCATCGAAGCGGCAGGGGCCTCCCTGCCGCTTCGATCATTTGTGGACCTGAAATTCAGATTTCCAAGGAGGCACTCGCCCCCATCTCCAATCAGGTCCCTCGCCGCATAGGGGACTAATGCGGTCCAGCCATTCGATCAGGCCCTGGGATTCCTTGGCGCGCGAACACGACAGGTAACAAAGCAGACCATCGCGGCCGCAGGGCGACGCCGTTCAAGCAAGGCCATTCACGACGAGCCAAGGCCGATGAAATTGCAACTTGGCGGGCGCCTGTCAGGTCAGGTATTGGCCGGCTTTGGCCAATTCGATCTTCGCAAGCACCTGACGGTAAAGACTGGCAAGCTTTTCGAGGATCCGCGAGGGATTGGCGTTTTTTTCCATCTCTTTTTTGAGCAGGTCCAGATCACGAGTCCATTCCGCTTCCACCGGAAAATCTCGTTTGATCAAGCCGGCAAGCAGCGCATCGAGTTCCGCCACCAGCTTTTCGATTTCCGGGACGGTTTTCCAGAAGCCCCGGCGATGCACGCGCGGCTTGGGCCCCTGGAAAAGGAACTGCTCCTCGCGCATCCTTTGGATGCGTTCCTTGAGGAAAAACATCAAGATCCCAAGCATGACGAATACGATCGCGAACGCGAAGGGGGCGATCAGGCTGTTCTTGTCCTGATAATCGCTAATGGCGCCCAAGAGCAGGGTCGCGATTCCCAGAATAAGCCCCGCCCCCAAGGACATGGCCCACAGCGGCGGAGCGAACCGTTTCCAGAGCGAAGGGATTTCGAGGGTCGGCCGCTCCATGGGAGCGTTGGTGGTGGGTGCTTCGCCGGGAATGCGCGCGATCACCACCGTGATGTTATCCGGGCCGCCCCGTTTGTTGGCCAAATCGATGAGAAGCCCACAGGCCTGCTGGGGAGACAAATAGCGGCAAAGGACTCCGATTTCGCCGTCGGTCACTTTATTGCTCAGCCCGTCGCTACACAGCAGGAAATGGTCTCCCGGGACGAGCTTGTGCGGGCCTTCGAGGTCAACGAGAACTTCGGGCTCTGGCCCCAGGCACCGGGTGATCTTGTTCGAGAGGATTCCGTGCTTGGCGATTTCCTCGATCGTGACATTGTGGATGCGCGCCGCTTCCCAGACGTAGCTATGGTCGTAACTGAGCTGTTCGACCATCCCCTCACGAATGCGGTAGATGCGGCTATCGCCGACGTGAGCGATCCAGCCGCCATCGGCATTGAGCAGCAAGACCGAGGCGGTGGTCCCCATGTTGAAGAATTCGGCATTCTCCTTGCCTCGCCGGTGAATCTCCTGATTGGCCTCAAGGAGTGCCCGGCGTAGCGCCTTATCGAACCCCAGCTGAAGGTTTTTGCTAAAGGTCAGCGGCACCTGCTGGACGGCCAGTTCGCTGGCTTTCTCTCCTCCCTTGTGACCGCCCATACCGTCGGCGACCATCAACAGAAAACCTTTGGTTTTCCATTGTTCCTCCGAATGGCAGGGCTGGACCACGAGATTGTCCTGGTTCACGGCCCGGCGCCTGCCCAGGTCCGTGGCCATTCCAACCTCGATCGGGGGGAGGATCATGTTTCTAAATCTCAACCCCCCAGGACCGGACCAAGGAGGAAGAACACGCCGGGAAACGCCCTTCGGCGATCTGGACTTGACGCGAAGCGCTCGCGGAACTTAGAGAGAGCGCGGTTGCTAGCTGGATGGGCTCATCGACCCGCGATCTGGACACGGCAGGGTTTTTATCCAAACGAGGTTGAATGTGACGGCAGGATTCGCGCTCAACCTGACATCGCTTGGCCGCAAATGGCTCGGGATCAGCGCATGCGCGGTCGCCTGTTGCCTGAGCGGATGCGTGACCCGCAAATTCACCATCGATTCGATGCCCCAGGGCGCCCTGGTTTACCGGGACGGGAAACCGATCGGAACGACTCCGGTGGACGATTATTTCGTCTTTCACGGAAAATATCGGTTCACTCTGGTGAAAGATGGGTACGAAACGCTTCATGTGGAACAGAACATTCCGGCTCCGTGGTACGAATACGCTCCGCTGGATTTCATTTCGGAAAATCTGGTGCCGTGGGATATCAAGGATATCCACAGATTTTCCTACAAACTTGAACCGCAACAGATGCCTAATAACAATGATATTCTCCTGCGGGCAGGCGACCTTAGAAACCGGGGCAAGTTGCTGACTCCGCTGCATCAGGAAACCTCTCCCGTTCCTCCTGGCGCCGGGCCGACGCGAGTTTCGCCTCCAGGCGGCTCGCCAGCTCCCTCGGCTCCGTTACCGGCCCCGATCCCCGTTGCGCCCAGCGGTCCATTGAGCGTCACTCAGGCCGATCCTCTATTGCCTCGCTAAGTCCGCTAAATTCTGAACTCCATCGCTAACGCTTGATTTCTAGGCCCTTGTCGTTGCTGAAACCCCTGATCCAGAGGGGCCGGCAACGGGGACCTTTGGGCTCCATCACGGGCGTTCGATGCTGAGACCATCGGCAAGCCGCAGCATTTCCTCCTCCCATAATTTCCGAACCTTCACCGGGCAACTCACCGCCAGAAAGATCGGCTTCTTCTGAAAGAGGCCCACCTGGATAAGGAAAAGTTTTTGCGTTTCTCCCCCCGAAATGAGACGTAAAAGCTGTTGCACCTGGGGCGCCCCCTGCGACTCGACTTTCCGGTCGATTTCTTCCCCATCCTGGCTTGAAGCAAGTTCGAGGCCGATCTTCGTGTCATCCACCGGTTTTTCGAGATTTAAGAGATACTCTCGGGCCTGAGTCACCGCGGCCTTCAGATCCCCCTCGCCATCCAGCGCAAAAACATAAGCCTCGGCCATTTCCCCCGCGTAAAACTTTCGGCCGGGGATTTTGCCTTCGATCCTCGTTACGGCTTTGGCGTGCGTTTCTTTCAACTCGGCGGGAATTTCTTGTGGACTCCAGACGCGCGCGTCCATCCGCAGTTGCCAGCCCTTCCCTTCGACGAGCTGCAATTGCAACGCTTCCGCTTTCCAATCGGCCCTTTGATCAAGCTGAGAGAACCCCTGGCGGATCTCCTTGAGCCGCGCCCGCGCGGCTTCCTTACCTGCCTGATCTCCCCACGACGCCAGGTAGTATCCATAGCCTCGGGAGGCACCGACCAGGAATTCGCCGGCAACGTCGCTCCCATCGGCGGCCCGGGCCGCGAACTCGTAAGCGCTAAAGGGGATGCCGTCAATGGTCTCGTCGGCTTCGGGGCGTTTTTCGTATTCGACTTTTTCTGGGAATTTCTTGCGCAGCTTTTCGAGGGCGCCGTCGATCAGTTCCCGGCCGGTGGGCAGGCGAGTTTGAAAGTCTCGGGAAGCGAACAGGACCGCGCTTTCCGTGGGCTGGTCGTGGTAGGCCAGATCGGCCTGGGCCTCGCGTTCCAGTTCCTCATCGCGCTTGAGCCCTTCTTGCTTGGCGACCTGGTAATTGCTTGCGACCACCTTGTCCGGCTTGGCTTGCCGGGACTGCTCAAACAAACGAAAAGCGGCGAGGACGAGAAATCCGACGAGCAAGGTGGCGACCATCGCAATGAGCGCGGGCTTGTAGCGATCGGCCCCCGTGGCCGCGGGAAGCGAAGATTCCGTTCGTGATGGGGAGCGCGATTGCCCCGGAGCGGCGGGCGGCTCCACGCTGGGCGCAGCTGGCGGCGGCGGAGGCGCCGCGGGCATCTGGTAGGCAAACTGGGTGCCGCATGCGGGACACTGATAGCGGGTGCCCGGCACGAGGGAGGAAGCGAGGAAAACCTGCGGGCAGGCGGGATTGGGACAGCGAATCGTTGTGGACATGATTCCACCCAGACAGGTGCCTTGGAGATTGCCGATTGATTTAGAGCATTTTGGGCGAAAGGATACCGAGCCAACTCCCTGCCCCAGGAATCATGCACCTACACGGGCTGGCCCCTTCGATGATTGGATTCCCTGCCCCAGGAATCATGCACCCACACAGGCTGGCCCCTTCGATGATTGGATTCCCTGCCCCAGGAATCACGGCACATGAGGCCGGGTGCCCACCGGCTTAGTTGGCCGGACTCTCCCCGTTTCGGCTCGACATCGACTTGCGCGGTAAGCCTCTCTCGATGTCGCGGCCGATTTCACCGTTACAACGTGTCCAATAATCAGAAAAGCTACGCACCGGTCTTCGCGCAGTTCCAAAGCCTGGCGAAAAGCCAGTCGATGAAGAAAGTGCCGAACTTGCACCTTGGACTTACCGCCGGAGTGGCAGATGTACGATTACCGCACCGTTTTCGCCCGTGGCCTTGTTGCCATCGGTCTGGCCGCCGGACTCGCCGCTCCGTCTCTTCAAGCTCAGGACGCGGAAGTGATGAGCGCTCATCGCGCCACCTACGAGGCCAATCATCCCTGGTTCAATTTCAGCACCGCCAAGCAATGGTTCGCGCATCCGACCGAACGCACCCCTTGCGGCATGAACGGCTGGGGAAATCGCTACCGCAATCCCCAGCTCTACATGCTGTTTCTCAACTCCAACAACGGACCTGGCCCTACCCGCTATTCCTGCCAGGAAGTCACCGGTTCGAACTGGCCGCTCAAGGCGCCGCGCGGGCCTTTCCCCCCGGCGCATGCCCCCACCAAGGCATTCGAATTCGAAAAGGACATCGCCGAGGATAAGTAAGAGTCCCTGCAAAAGGGTAAGGCAGAGGAAAAGCAAAAGGAAAAGCCCATCGTGAGCCAGGGTCGTATTCCCGCCTGGGAAATTCCGCGGGAGTTTTGGCCTCAAGAGTTTTTTGGCGGCATGGCTGCGAGGATGCCGTTTTTCCTCGAATCCAACCCGGCACGCATCTGGAATCTCGATCTGCGCCCCAACACCCTGGTGGCCACGGTGGTCATGCCTGGGAAGATCGGCTGGATCTGCTTCCTCTCATCGCTGTCCGAGGCGGGCGCCGCCTTTCAGCGGCCTTGCGACTGCGATGACTTCTGGCGAGCGACCCTGGCCTGGTTTCAGGCACAAGGTTCCAGGGCGGTGCAGTTTTTGTCGGAGGTGTTGCAGCCTGGCAACGCCGAAACGACCGGCGCGCGCATCCGCCTGCCGAAAACCTTTCGCTATATTTGCGATTTTCAAGATCTTGAATGGTCACCGAACTGCGCCGCCGGCAAGGCCATCGCCTCGCATCAAGATAAGTTCGTCGCATCGCACCCAGAGACGATTGGCCGCTCCCCGGCAGGTGCCACCCTCGCACCGGCCCCCCTGAGCGGCTGGAAAATCCTCAAGGGAGAACCGGCGGGCCAGGAGTCGGCGCTCGCCATTGCCACGATGGAACAAAGCGGCGATTGCCCAGAACTGGCGGAAATCCGCTCCAATACCGCGGCCTGGGAATCGCTCTTGCAAGTCCATGGCCGCACCAAGGAATGCTGGACATTGCAGATCGCTGGGCTGCCGGCGGGAATCTTGCTTGGCTATTTGCCGGAAGGGGAGAAAGAGGGGCTTGTTTCCTACCTGGGACTCGTGCCCGAGGTGCGGGGTAAGGGTTGGGGCAAGCTGTTTTTGCGGGAATTTCTTGAGGAATCGCTGAAAAAAGACTCACGTCTTGCCCCGAGCATCGCCTCGGGCGGCCAGGTCGCCACCATGGTGGATGTACGCAACAAGGCCGCCTGGCGGCTCTACCACTCGCTTGGATTTCGAAAACGAAGCCAGGGAAAATTTCATCTGGCTTTCCTGCAACCTCTTTCATCGAAATAGGTTGCGCATCCACGATTTTCCCTAACTTGGATGGACAAAAAAAAACCGCGAGCATGGCTCCCGGCGCTTCTTGGCGGTCGCCCTTTTGTCCTTTAAACTCTGCCCATCGGGTGTGCTTCGGGGCGGTTATTCCCACCCCCCCGTTCCCATAATCCTACCTTCGCGCTGAACCTGGATCCGGTTCCACGGCCCATGGGCTCGTTCTGTCCGAGCCTGGGGTGGTTTTCCGGCAGGGAGGTCGCGTTTTGAAATCGCGCTCAACCGCATCGACTGAATCGTTGCGGCAAGCCTTGTCTTTGAATCTTGGCCAGGACCGGTACGCCCTTTGGTTCGAAGGGCGTACCCATCTCGATCTGGCGGGCGACACCCTGCAAGTGGGGGTGCCCAATCTCCATTTCCAGCAGTGGCTTGAAGGCCGTTTCGGCAAGGCGATTTTGGAAACGGCCCAGACCGTCATCGGGCCGGCCGGCAAAGTGCGCTTCCACATCGACGCCGCCTTGTTTCAAGACTTGCAGCGCGAGGCGAAAAAGGCCGATCGCGGCTCCCTGGCTTCGGGGCGGTCGGATCTCGAGTTGTCGGCCCCGGCCCTCTCTCCAACCGCGGGGCCGGCGCGGAAAAAGGTTCGCAAATTCGATCAGTTCATCGCCACCGAAAACAACCGGCCGGCCTTTCTCGCGGCTCAGAGGTTCGGCGCAGGCGAGATCGAGGGGGTGCGGCTGCTTTTCTTGCATGGGGGCAATGGACTGGGCAAAAGCCACCTGCTTGAGGGGATGGCGCAGCATCGCCGCACGGTCCATCCTCAGGCCAAGGTCCTGCTGCAAACCGCGGAAGAGTTTGTCAACGATTTCCTGGAAGCGATCCGTTCGCAAAAACAAGCCGGTTTCCGTAAACGCATGCGCGGCCTGGATCTTTGGCTCGTCGATGATCTGGAAGGGCTGGTCGGCAAACAAAAATCTCAGGAAGAATTTCTCTTAACGCTCGATGCGCTGGGCCGCTCCGGGGCAACGGTGGCCATCGCGATGCAATCGCCGCCGGGCAGAATCAAGGGGCTGATTCCAGAGTTTGCGGCCCGGATTGCAGGCGGACTGGTTTGCCAGTTGACGCCGCTTGATCTGGCGGCGCGGATGAGCTTGCTTTCACACCTGCTGGCCAAGGGGCCGAAACTACACCTGGAGGCGCCGCTCCTGGAGTTGATGGCGCGAAAAATCCGCGGGTCCGGCAGGGAATGCGAAGGGCTCATCCAGACGCTCAAGCATCACTGCCTTTCCAGCGGCGGTCCGGCCACCGAATCGATGGTGCGCGGCCTGCTTGGCCCCTGGGTGCAGTCGGACCGGAAGAATCCGACGATCTCCGAAGTGATCGATGCGTTTTGCCAGGTGGTCCATACGAGCGCCGAGGAAATCAAACGCAAGTCGCGCAGCCCGCTGCACAGTCACGCCCGCCTCGTTGCCATGTTCTTGGCTCGGGTCTTGACGGGAGCGACCTGCAAGGAAGTCGGCCGCTGGTTTGCGCGCCAGCACAGCACGGTCGTTTCGGCGGAGAAGAAGGTTCGCGGCTGGCAAAAGACTCAGGCCCGATTGACAGTGGGCCTGCGGTCCTGGCGCATCGACGAGGTCGAGGGGAAGGTTCGCAGCCTTCTGGGCATCGATCTGGGTTAGCCGACACGGCGTTGCCGGCGGGAAAGAGCCGCCCTCTGCGATCAAACGCCAAGAAATGTGAAAATGGTTAAAACAGGCAGACTCTTCTCAACCTAACGGTCCTGTCACCGGGACCGGTCGCCGCTTGGGTGCCAAGGGGCCGATTTTCCGGGGTAAAGCGGTTAGTTCGTGCCGATGGAATAAGCGTCAGGATGCGCTTGGTGAGGATAACCAGCACATCCCTCAGGGAGAAAACCCTGGGGTCCGGAGTAAAGGGAGGGGAGCCGGGAGCCGGCTCAATACCGTCCCCGGCCGGCATGAGTCGGATCCATCGTGAAAGGAGTCGCGATGAAACGTTTTGCCTTGGTTGCTTGTGCGCTGGCCGGTATGGCTTTTGGTTCTGCCAGCGTTGCGAATGCGGGATGGCACGAGCTTTCCTATAGTGGATACCAGCCCTGGTGGAATATTTTCGCCAAGCGCTATAAAGGGCTCACCCCCGAAGAAGAACGCCTCCAAAAGTTCTGGCACGATTATTACAACGCGCTCAAGAACTATTACGGCGCCCTCGACAACATCGACTGGGTTGCTTACTACAAGAACCACGGTTACCAGATCAACAGCGGTTGCGGCGGCCGCATCAACTACGCCCCCGTGTTTGTAAGCCCCACGATGCAATGGGCGATCCCGAGCGGCCAAGGTTGCGCCCCAACCGGCGGCATGGCTCCTCAAGGTTATCCGATGCCAGTCGGTGGCGGCCAAGGTATGCCCTACCCCGGCCAGTAATCCCCACCACGGGCATCAACCCCGCCAGATCCGCCACCCCCCCGGCGGATCTGGCTTTTTTTTTGAGAGAGATCCGCCACCCCCCCGGCGGATCTGGCTTTTTTTTTGAGAGAGATCCGCCACCCCCCCGGCGGATCTGGCTTTTTTTTGAGATCAGATCCACCAGAAGCTGGCGGATCTGATTTTTTTGAGACTAGCTCTGCAACCTCTTGCGCATCTGGCTTTTTTTGTTGAGGGAGATCCGCCACGACCCCGGTGCATCGGATTGATTTGAGACCAGAGCCGCCATCCCCCGGCGGCTCTGGTCGATTTGTTGGGCCAGATAATCCCATCCATTCCTACGATCCGACATTCGCGGGCCAATTTGGATTCGCCGTCTTTGCCTGGCCCGATGGAACGGCCGCGCATATCCGATGAAATCCTTGATTGCTTACGTTGGAAAGGAATCAACCATGAAGCTTCACATTGTGGCCACGGGGCTGGCGTTGATGTTCGCCCCACTGGCCCTCCATGCGCAGGATGCGACTCAGGCCAAACCCCTCAGCTCGGTGCCGGCGAATGTCACCGACAAGGCGACGAACCCGCCGCAGGTCGTGCCGGTTCCGGGAACCCCCGCGACCCCGACGCCCCCGCCGGGATTGCGAAGCGACAAGCCAGGGCGGCTGGACGCCCAGTACCGGGTACCCGCGTACGGTTACGGGGCACCGGGTATCGCGGGCCGCGCCTACCCGATGCAGCCCTACTCCTATGTGACCCCGATTCACCCGCTGTGCGTTGGCTGCCAGGGCTTGAGCTTCCCGCCGCCTTACCCGAACTTCCAACCGCCTTGCTTGCCTTGCATGCCCTTTCAAGGTCTGGTTCCTCCTCCTCCCGGACCGGGTGGACAGCAGGGAGTGAGCTTCCAGTTCCATCAGTACACCCGCAGCCCGCGCGACTTCTTCATGCTCGATATCCCGCGCTAATCGGCCGGGCGGTTCGCTCCGGCAAAGCGGACCCTGTTCACAAAACTTCCATTGCGGCCCGGTTTGGACCCACGACCAAACCGGGCCGCGCCTTTTTTTGGCTCTCCCCCACTTTGCTGCCTTAAAGTTTGCACCAAGTTGGTTTTGGCTCTCAAGCGCCATGCGCTAAAATGCCAAAGTTCGCCACCAAGGTGCCCCATGACTGGCCCCGACCTCTTAGATCCAGGTGTTTTCCTCAAACACCTTCAGGATTCGAGACTGCTAAGTGCTGAGCAGCTGGAGGTTCTCCAAAAGCTGGGAGCCAAAGGAGGCGATGCTCGCGTATTGGGTCGCGCCGCGGTGGAACTGGGTCTGCTCACCCGTTTTCAGGCCGAACGAATCCTCAACGGGAAGACCGCCGGCCTCATCCTGGGCCAGTACCGCATCCTTGCCGAGCTGGGTCGCGGCGGCATGGGCCGCGTTTACAGCGCCATTCATGAACGGATGGGACGCAAGGTTGCTCTCAAGGTCCTTTCGCCGCAGTTGATGAAGTCGGAAAAGGCGCAAAACCTCTTCGAGCGCGAAGTGCGGGCCATTAGCCGGCTGTCTCACCCCAACATCGTCACGGCATTCGATTCCAATATCCATGAAGGCCGGCATTTCCTCGTCTTGGAATTGATCGAGGGGCCGACGCTGTCTCAGTTTTTGCGCAAACATGGACCGATGTCGGTCGATCAGGCGCTCGAATACACCCGCCAGGTCGCACTCGGACTGGATCACGCGCACAAGCGCGGCTTGGTGCACCGGGACATCAAGCCAGGCAACCTGCTCATTCAGTTGGAGGAGGCGGGAGGCAACAAGGTCCCCGGCCCGATCAAGATCAGCGACTTTGGTTTGGCGCGCCTGCGCGATACCGATCCGGACAAGATGTCCGAAAGCAGCATCAACGCTTCCACCCACTCGATCACCGGCACCCCCGATTACATCTCGCCCGAACAGGCCAGGGACATCCATCTGGCGGATATCCGTTCGGACCTCTATTCGCTGGGCTGCACACTCTTTCAGTGCCTGACCGACAAGGTTCCCTTCGACGGCAGCAATGTCATCGAGAAGCTGGTGCGCCATGCCTCGGAAGCGCCCCCCGATCCCCGCGTGAAACGGCCGGAAGTTCCCGCGGAGATTTCTCTACTTTTGCAAAAATTGATGGCCAAGTTACCGGACCAGCGCTTTCCATCGCCGGCGGCCCTGGTGGCGGAGATCGAACGGATTCAGTCGGCCCTCGACATGGACAGTTCGGGCCAGTGGGTCAACGCCGAAGCGGTGTACATCAACGCCGATTACAGCCCGGCCGAAGACAGCGCCAACGAGGGAAAGCTTTCGATCTCACGCGAACCGCCCAGCCGCGACACCTTCCGCGCGATTTCCGATTCGACCATTGGGCCGCAGTCGAACCCCATCGTCACCCTCATCAAGACGACGCCCAAGTCCGATTCGAAAAAGGTGGGCATCGCCATTGCGATCGGGGTGGCTTCGTTTCTTACGCTTTTATTTTTCGTCTATCTTTTTGGACCTGGATCCGCATCGACTTCCAAGAGCAAATCCGACACACCCGCCAGTTCGAAGAAATAAGGTTCGCTCACCCTCCATGACCGGCACCCGCTGCGGGTGCCCCGAGTACGGATCTCAGATAGCGAGCCACACCCTGGGGATCTTCGCTTTGGGTGAGCGCATGGCCGATCGCCACGCGGCTGGCCCCTGCTTTTTTCACTTCCACGATGTTGTCCGGTCCGATGCCGCCAATGGCAAACCAGGGGGCCGTGGCTCGCTGGCTCATCTGCGAGATGAATGCCAACCCGGCGAAGGCGCTGAACTGCTTGGTGCGCGAAGGAAACACCGGACCGGCCCCCAGGTAATCGGCGCCGGCACTCTCTGCCTCTTCCATCTGGGCCAGTTCGTGGGTGCTTGAGCCGATGAGCATTTCCTTGCCGACGAATTTGCGAACTTGCTTCAGGGGAAAATCTTCTTGACCCAAATGGACCGCGTCGGCCGCCGCGAGCTTGGCCAGGTCCGGCCGGTCGTTGACGATGAGCAAAACGCCCGCCTTGTGGGTGCATTCCCTGACTTTCTTGGCCAGGTCCAGAAGGTCTCTACCGCTGCGCTTTTTTTCCCGCAACTGAACCGCGTCCACGCCGCCCAGCGCCGCTTCACGAATGGTCGTTTCGATGCCGAGCAAGCAATCGGCATCGATCAGCATCATGAGCGCTGACTGGGCCAGTTGACTGGTTGGCTGGGCCAGGGTTCTCGTTTCGAGGGCGTACGCTTCATAACGCAGCGCCTCCCAGCTTCGCGCCGTTTCCGGATGGAGGATCTTGGCATTTTCCTCGAGACTGCGCAGCGCCTCCTGCACCCGTTTCCAATTGGCGCGCAGGACGGCTTCCACCCCCTCGCGCGGACGCTCAGTAGCCACACGCAATCCCGCGCCGACATCTCCCTGAATGTCCCGCTCTTGAAGTGCCAGGGCCGATCCCGGAATTTCGGTGATGAGCCGATCCACTTCATGGCGCATCGTCTTCAAGCGGCCGACCACCCAGCCATTTTCGAGCACAAAACGATAATGGTCTTCCAGTACGCGCAAGCCCTCGCGCAGGCGGTTGCTCACGGCGTCGACCAGGCGAATCAAGCCGGGAGGGGCTTCGGCCACTCCCAGGTCGACCTCCTCATCGATCGCGATCGGGTCTCCAAAGGACTGCTCCAGCGATTGCTTGAGTTTCTCTTCACTCAGTCCGGCTTCTTCCAGCCATTGTCTGCCGGCGAAGCTGCGGCGAAAAACGCCGACGGTGAGCGCTTCGCTCGTGATGGTCGGGTCGCCCCATATCTCGTCGGCCACCTGCCGGGCCGATCGCAAAATACCGGTGAGCGCCACAGGAAGATGGCGAATCAGCTCTCGTCCGAGCGGAATGTCGCGAAGCCCATCGCCGCTTGAATTCGTTTCGGTTTTCGGCAGCACCGGCAAGGACTGCACCTTCCCCGGCTGGCACCCCATACGCAACAGCCACTGAAAGGCGGCCCCTTCGTCGTCCTCCAACACCACCCCCAGCAGTTCCAGACCGCCATCGATTTCCGGTCCGGCATGCGCGGGAAGGGTTGCCGCCACCCGTGCCAAAGCTCGCTCTGCCGCGGGCGTGAATTCCCATCTCATGTTCTGCTCATTCCCTCGATTTCCAGAGGCCTCAGGTCACTCGCCGAACAAAAACACCCCAGAAAACCCAAACAACCCAAATTATCAAAACCTCCCAAATGCCCTTTATTTCCAAATTTACCTCTGTTACAATTTTTATGAGTTGGAATGGGGCAAGGTTCTTTCCCGACATCCACTGGGTGAACGGGGAGGACTTGCGAAAAAAATCAATGCACTCCGGTAAGGGGAGGCGAGAACCATGCTGGGAATTGTAAGAGTTGGCGGATTCAGTCGAGCCAGAAGCTTATTTTTGGTTCTGTTTTTTGCCCGATGGGCGGCGCCCGTCCAATCCCAAGAAATTCTGGAGCCGATGACGATTGAAGAGTGCCGCCAGTTCGCGCTCAATCATCAGCCCGCGGTGGCCGCCGCCAACATTTCCGCCTACGCGGGAAATCAGAAGGCCGGCGCCTTGACCCGCATGGGTTTCTTTTCGCGCTTCTCGCGCGAATTGCCCATCCGTCAACAGCAGGCGGCCTGGGGGATCAATGCGGTCAACGCCACGGCGCAGCAGCAGGCGCTCGACACGACCTTCGATGTCAATTTCACCTATCTGAGTGTGCTTTACGGGCAAAAGCAGCTCGAAGTCGCCAATAAAGGGCTCAAGAATCTGAACGAACTGCGCGACATCGCCCAGTCGATTCTCAAAAATGGCACCCGGACCGATGTGACCACCCGGCACACCGACCAGATCGACATCATGCTGTTGACCGGCACGGCTCGGAAGGAAACCGCCACCAGCGGAATCGCCCGCGCCCAGGCCGCATTGCGCGAAGCGATGGGATTGAAAACGGGCGATCCGATCACTCTGGCCGCGACCAACCTGCCCACCTGGGCCAATCTGCCTGACGACGAGCAAGTGCTCAATGGAGCCCGGTGCCTGCGCGGTGAAGTTCGGGCGGCACGGGCCTTGATTGAGATCAGCCGCTGGGAAGTCTGCGCCCAAGGGACGGGCGGCTTCTTCAAAGTCCAATCGCGCACCTTTGCATCTGGCGCCGATCTCCACGCTTTTTCGCCCCCGACCGGGATGCGCGGCGAGGATTATCTGCCCCCTGGCGTCGGACCCGAAATGCCTCCCAATCTGGCGGGCCGAAAGCGCGACCGGCAGGCCACGGCAGGCATCTACGCCAACCGCGCGGCGGTGGTTGCGGAAAAGGCGGAAAACCTTGCCGTCCTCGAAGCGGAAAATTACCTGATCCGCTTCAAAGAGAATATGGCCCGAGCCGAGAAACTAAATAAGGCGGCAATCCTGGCGGAAAACCTGTCGGCAAAACTTCGGGAACGGTTTGATCCCAGTACTACGAAAATCAGCCTCGATGAGCTTATGAACGCGGGGACCATGGTCGTTTCCACGCGTTTGGATGCCAACGAGGCGACCTATCGTGCTCTCCTGGATCTGGCCACCCTGGAAAGGGCGTCGGGCGGCGCCTTTTGTCTGGAATTGAATTGGCCCCAAAGCAACCCCTGAGAATACCGGCTCGGGGCTGCTTGGAATTCGGGCTGGAATTCGCACTTGTTTTGCGATAAGGCCTCAAGTTCCAATCCCGGGACGGAGTAGACAATGCGGCGGACCTCGCAAATCGCCTCGATTATTACGCTTGCTTTGATCTTCGTTTCTACCGTTACGCGCCCGATCCCAGCCGAAACCACCAACGCCGGGGAAACCACCCCGGCGTCGATGCGTATCGGACTGACGGGCTCTTTATTTCGGGACCTTCCCGATGCCTTGCTCCAGGTGGTGATGCGGCCGTTTCGCGCCGTTATGGAAGAACAAACGGGTTTGAGCGGCACCCTGGTCTCGGTCAAGGATGCCAGTCTCTTGGCGCAGCAGCTTCAAAATAACCAGGTGCAACTGGGGGTCTTTCACAGCCACGAATTCGCCTGGCTCAAGGCAAAGAACCCCAACCTGACGCCGCTCATGTTCGCGGTGAATTCCAAGCAGCCCCTGGAATCGATGGTCGTGATCCGTCAAGACTGCACGATCACCGACGTTCCCGGTCTATCGGGCAAAACCGTACTCCTGCCGAAGTCGGTCCGCGAAACCACTCATCTCTTCGCCAATCGCCGCTGCACCTTGGTCGGTAAGCCGCTTCGCAAATACTGCGAAGTGAAAGTGGTGAACGATTCCGATGATGCCCTGGACCAGTTGGTCGATCGGCAGGCCGATGCGGCCGTGGTGGAAAAACACCAGTGGGAAGCGTTCAAGGAAGATAAACCGGGCCGCTCCAACCAGTTGAAAATCGTCCTGTCGTCGGAAGTCTTCCCGCCTGCCGTGATCGCCTACATCCCCGGCAATCTGCAAAAGGATGCGGTCGAACGATTCCGCCAGGGAATGCTTCAGGCCAAGAATAACCGCCGCGCTGCCGATCTTTTGCAACTGGTGCGCATCACCAGCTTCGAGCCGGTGCCCGAGGCCTACGAAACGACCCTGGCGAATTTGCTCAAGGACTACCCCCTCAGCACTGAGGAAAGCAAGTAAGTCGCGGCTGTCGTCCGGTTGATCCGCCTTGGCGCCTTCCAATATTTGGGGGCGCCTTTCTTATTCCTGGCACGCGCCCCTGGCCTTCTCCCGCGATTCCTTGGACCTTCCAACTGGGCAAATGGCCTGATTTCCTTAAAATCAGGCCGAAACGAGCCCTGGGAAACCCTAGTCTCCTGCAACTTAAGGATCGCCGGTTGGAAAATCGGTTGCGCGCATGGCGGAGTCCATTCAAAACACTTCCCTCAAAGACCAAACTCGGGAACGGTACCTGATTTACGCCTTGTCGGTGATCACTTCCCGGGCGCTTCCCGATGTCCGCGATGGGTTGAAACCGGTGCAGCGGCGCATCTTGTACACGATGTACAACGACCTGCGCCTGACCTTTGACGGCCGCCCCAGAAAATGCGCGAAAATCGTCGGCGACGTCACCGGTAACTACCACCCTCACGGTACCAGCGCCGCCTACGACGCCCTCGTCCGCCTGGCACAAGACTGGGTCTTGCGCCTACCCTTGATTCAGGGACAGGGAAACTTTGGCTCCGTCGACGGCGATCCTCCGGCCGCCGAGCGGTATACGGAGGCGAAACTCGCCCAGGGCGCCGAGGCGCTCATGCTCGAACTGCGCCAGCGCACCGTCGACATGCGGCCCAACTACGACAACACCCGCGAAGAACCGGTCGTGTTGCCCGCCCAATTCCCCAACATGCTGGTTAACGGCGCCTCGGGCATTGCCGTGGGCATGGCAACCAACATCCCCCCGCACCATCCCGTCGATGTGATCAAGTCGACCGTGGCGCTCATCGACGATCCCGAGTCAACGACCGCGCAACTGCTCGACAAATTGAAAGGCCCCGACTTTCCGCTGGGCGGCCGCATCCTGGCCGATCGCGCCGATCTGCGCCGCATCTACGAAGAGGGCACCGGCACCATTCGCGTGCAAGGGGAATGGAAGCTCGAGGAAACGGCCAAGACCAAACAAATTGTTATCACCTCGATCCCCTACGGCGTCGACAAGGGGAAACTTGAATCCGACATTGGCGCGCTGATCGAAGACAAGAAGCTGCCGCAGCTTTTGAACCTGATCAATGAATCGAACGAAAAAGAAGGACTGCGCATTGTCCTGGAAGTCAAGGCAGGCGCCGACCCCGATCTGATCATGGCGTATCTTTTCAAGCACACCGCCTTACAAGATACGTTTTCTTGCAATTTCACCTGCCTGATCCCCGTGGAGGGGCAACCGGGGAAAACCCGCCCCGAACGGCTGGGCCTCAAGGGAATTCTGCAGCATTTCATCGATTTCCGCGTGGCCACGGTGCGCCGCCGCTTCGAATTCGAACTCGAGCAACTGCGCAAACGCATTCATATCCTCGAAGGTTTCGCACTGATCTTCGATGGCCTCGACAAGGCGATTCGCATCATTCGCGCCAGTCAAGGGAAGGCCGACGCCTCGGAGAAACTGCAAAAGGCCTTCCCGCCACTCGACGAAATCCAGGCGGAGGCGATCCTCGAAGCCCAGCTTTACCGGATTGCCCAGTTGGAAATCGAAAAGGTCCTCAACGAGCTTCGAGAGAAAACCGCGGAAGCGCGCCGCATCGAAGCGATCCTTTCGTCCAACAAAAAGCTCATGGGAGTGGTGCGCGGCGAACTCGAAACGCTCGCCGACGCCATGGCGATCCTTGCCGGTGCAAGGCGGCGTACTCGCATCGTCTCGACCGAGGATGCCCCCGACTTCGACCCGGAAGCCTACATCACCCGCGAAAACACCAATGTCATTCTGTCGCGCGACGGCTGGGTCAAGCGCGTGGGACGGCTCGCGTCGATCGAAACGACCCGCGTGCGCGAAAACGACGCGGTGATCTCCGTGGCGCCCGGCTCCACGCTCGACCCGGTGCTGTTCCTGGCCGAGGATGGCACCGCCTACACCTCGCGCATGAATGAAATCCCGCAGAGCTCTGGCTACGGCGAACCGATCGGCAAGTTCTTCAAAATTGCCGATCAGATCCGCATCATTTCGGCACTGAGCGGCGATCCGCGGTTCACCCCTGCCAGCCCCGAAAACGAAGAAAAGGCGATCGAAAACGGCCCGTGGATATTCGCGGTGACGCGCTCGGGCTTTGCCGTGCGCATTCCTCTGGGGCCCTTTCGCGCGCTATCGACCAAGGCGGGAAGGCGCTACATCCGGCTTGCCGACGACGACCGGGTCGTGCTGGTAGGCATCCTCACCGGCGGGGAAACCGTCTATCTGGCCACCAGCGCCGGCCGGGTACTCCTGTTCAAGGCGGAGGATGTTCCGGTGGTCTCCGGGCCGGCCAAGGGGGTCATCGCGATCAAGCTGGATGACGACGACAACTGCCTGGGCGGCATCATCAATACCGGCCCCGACGACACCCTCGTGGTGGAAACCGAGGGGGGCAAGACGCTCGACTTCCGCAAGGGGCGCACGCACCCCACCAACCGTGGCGGCAAGGGGATGGAAGTCGCCAAGCGCTCGGGTCTGGCGCGCGTGATCCCTCCGCCGATCAAATTGGTCGACTGGGATGTGATCGAGGGGAAAGCACCGGCCAAACCGAGAGATCCCTCAAGCAACAAGGGTGGCGGCGAGCCTTCTCTTTTCGATTAAGTACCCGGTAGAAACACAAGGTTGAGGCCAAGAGCCGCCTTCCAGATTGCATCCATTCGAGGTCGCATTTTTTCATGACGCAATATTCGGCGAAAGATATCCAGGTCCTCGAAGGGTTGGAGCCGGTGCGCAAGCGCCCCTCCATGTACATCGGCGGCGTCGACGTCAAGGGTCTGCATCACCTGGTCTGGGAGATCGTGGACAACGCCGTTGACGAGTACCTCAACGGCCACGCCGACACGGTCATGGTGACCTTACACAAGGATGGCGAATCGGTTTCCGTCTTCGACAACGGTCGCGGCATCCCGGTCGACCTGCACCCCAAGTTCAAGCGCCCTGCCCTCGAATTGATCCTTACCACCCTGCACTCCGGCGCGAAATTCGGCGAGGGGTCCAACTACATCCACTCCGGCGGTTTGCACGGCGTCGGTTCGTCGGTCGTCAATGCGCTTTCGCGCAAGCTCGTGGCCACGATTCGCCGCGACGGCTTCGAATGGGAGCAGGAGTTTCGCCGCGGCAAACCGGCCGGGGACCTCCAGCGGCTGCGCCCCTTCCGGGGACACGGCACCACCATCTTCTTTTCTCCCGACCCGGAGATCTTCAAAACCGTCAAGCTCAACGGCGAGGAGATCAAAAACCACCTCGAGGACATGGCCTATATCCACTCTGGGCTCAAGATCAGCTTCGTGGACGAGGTGGCCAAAGAGACCTACGACCTGAGCCATCCCGGCGGCATCCCCGAATTCTTGAGCAAGCTCGTGACCGATTCGGGCAAGCCGATGGTCACCGAGCAGCCGTTCACCTCAGCGAGAAAAGAAGGGGAGAAAATTGAGGTCGCCTTCGCCTGGACCGAATCGTCCGACGAAAGCTTCCGCAGCTATGTCAACGGCATCCGCACCTCTTATGGCGGCACGCACGAAGCCGGTTTCAAGGCGGCGATCGCCAAGTCGGTGCGCGACTACATGGATACCCATGACATCCGCATCAAGGGCCTATCGATCACCGCCGAAGACATCCGCGAAGGGATTATTGGTATCCTTTCCGTATTTGTACGCGAGCCGATGTTTCAGGGTCAGACCAAGGACAAACTGAATAACCCCGAGATGACGGCCACGGTCGACAACTATGTGCGGCCGGCGCTGGAATCCTGGCTCAACGCCAACAAAACCGCCGCCGATCAGATCATCGGCCGCATCGTGCTCGCGGCCCGGGCCCGGCTAGCCAGCCGCGAGGCGGCTTCGGAAGTCAAACGCAAGTCGGCGTCGAGCCGGCGGCTGAATTTGCCGGGCAAGCTTGCCGACTGCAAGTCGACTTCGATGGACGAAACCGAACTGTTCCTGGTCGAAGGCGACGGCGCCGGCGGCTCGGCGAAGCAAGGCCGCAATAACCGATTTCAGGCCGTATTACCCTTGCGGGGTAAGGTGCTCAATGCCGAAGGCATGGCGCTGGCCAAGGTCTTGACCAATCAGGAGTTAAAAGATCTGGTTTCGGCAATCGGCACCAGCATCGGCGACAAATTCAACTATGCGGGCCTGCGCTATGGCAAAATCATCCTGCTCATGGACGCCGACGCCGACGGCTACCACATTTCCACCCTACTCTTGGCCTTCTTTTTCCGGCATCTGCCTGAACTGATCCGCAAGGGCAATGTCTACCTGGCGGTGCCTCCACTTTACCGGATCGATGTGGGCAAGGAAACCTACTGGGCCAAGGACGACCGGCACAAGGAGCAGATCCTTGCCGGCCTGCGCACCAATGCCAAATTCGAAGTCTCCCGCTTCAAAGGCCTGGGAGAGATGGACGCCAAGGTGCTTGGCGACACGACGCTCGATCCGAAGTTACGCACCTTGATGCGGGTGGAAATCGATTCGAACCTGGAAACCGACCAAACCTTCGTCGACCTGTTGGGCAAGGATCCAGCCCAGCGCTATCGCTTCATCATGGACATGGCGGAACTGGCTTCGGCCGAAGCGCTGGATGTGTGAGAAAGGTTGTTAACGACCGCCAAATTTCTCATGGCTTGAGCGCGCTTGCTCGTTCGGCCTGAATGGCGGCAAAAGGCCGGACATCCCAGATTCTGACGGTGCCGTCGTCGCTTGCCGTGACAATGCGCTCGCCCTCTGGACTGAAATGGGCGGTGTTGATGGCGTCGGCGTGGCCCTTGAGGGTGAGCACCTCGGTTCCGCTTGCTGCGTCCCAAAGTTTGACCGAGCCGTCGCCGCCAGCGGTGACGATCCGCGTGCCATCGGGGCTGAACGCCACGCACCGAACGGCTCCCGTATGACCAACGAGCGACAAGAGCATTTCCCCCGTCGCAGCATCCCAGACCTTCGCCAGGTTGTCATGGCCGCCGGTGACGATGCGTAGACCGTCTTGGCGGAACACGGCTGCCAGCGCCCCTTGCTTGTGCGCCGAAAATGTCCGTAGCGGCGCGCCGGTCGCCCTGTCCCAGAGAATCACCGCACCGCTGCCATCGGCGGTCACGACTCGTGATCCATCCGGATGGAATTGGACGGAATGAATCCGGACCGCGGGCGTTCCCAGCTCCCAAAGCATCTCGCCGCTTTGCAAATCCCAGAGCTTGGCCCTACCGTCGGCGCTTGCCGTCACGACCCGCGACCCGTCGGGGCTGAACGATGCGGCCGTCAGAAACCGCGTGTGCGGCGGAAGTGTTCGGAGAATTCTCCCACTTAATGCGTCCCAGATCCTTGCCGCCCCGTCGGATCCCGCCGTGATGAGTTGCGATCCATCGGGACGGAATTCGATCGCACTGGCCCCGCTCTTTTCCAGGGTAAAACAGATTCGCCCCGTTCGCGCATCCAAGATCGTGGGCTTCAACGAGGGCCTGCCCCATGGCGCCGTAGCCACTCGCCGGCCGTCCGGTGAAATTGCGGCCCTCGCGGAATCAAAGCCTTCAGCAAGTAGGAAGGATCCAGGACCGGCCGTCGCGTCCCAGATGCGCGCCGGCTCCCATGGACCGCCTGCAACGGCAGTGATCACCTTGGTGCCGTTTGCACTGAATCTCGCCGACCACACTGGCGCACCATGACCGCAAAGCGTCAGCAGCGCGGCACCGTTCTTCGCGTCATATAAGCAAGCGGTGCGGTCCTCGCTTGCGGTCACAATGCGCGAGCCATCGCGACTGAACGACGCCGACATCACGCGACGGGTATGCCCCCCCAGCGTGAGGAGGAGACTACCGCTCGCCGCATCCCAAACGCGCGCGGTCTTGTCATCACTCGTTGTGACCAACCGTTTGCCATCTCGACTAAATTCCAGCCGGTTCAGGCCGCGCCCATGCCCCTTGAAGGCGCGCAGCTCGCGACCGGTCGCGACATCCATGATCCGGGCGATGCCGTCTTCCCCCCCGGTCGCCAGCTTGGTCCCGTCGGGGCTGAACGACGCGTGGAAGATGGCCGGCCCCTGCGGAGGGCCAAGGGTGCGGATCTCAATGCCTGTATGCGCGTCCCAGATTTTCGCTCTGCCATCCACGCTTGTGGTCACCACCCGTTTGCCCTCCGGGTCGAAGAGCGCCGAGATCAGGGGACTGGTGTGGCCCTTGAGCCTGACGAGCACGGAACCGCTTTGCAGGTCCCTAATGACCGCGGACAGGTGGTCTTCACCTGGAACCACCATGCGGGCGCCATCAGGACTCAGCGCATCCAAACCGGGGAACTTTCGTCCGTCGGACCTAAAGAGTTCGGCCCCAGTACCGGCGTCCCAAAAGCGGATCTTGCCTCGTGCATCGAGCGTCGCCAGGCGCGTCCCCTCCTCGTCAAAATAAGGCTCGAAGGTTCCCTTCGGCCCCACGAAGGTCGCAAGCTCCGGGTAGCAAAGCGCCGAAACATAGCGCCACTCCCAACCGCGATACTCGGGGCGCGTGCCTTCCAGCAGAGCCAAGGCACCAGCGACATTCTTGCTTTGCAGCTCTCCATAAGCCGCCTGAACCGTACGCCCGTACTCGACCGCCGCCACTTGCGCGCGCGCCGCTTCGGCTTGCGCGCGGGCCGACTCCGCGGCCCTCCAGAGCCAGGCAATCGACACCCCGAAACCGAACAGGAAAAGCACGGTCGCGATCAACGCAAAAATGGCGGCCGCGGCCGGTTTTCGCCGGACGAAGAGCAAAAGTCGTTCGAGCACACCGGCTGGCCGGGCCGCGATCGGCCGGTTTGCCAGCCACGCTCGCAGATCCTCGGCCAGCGCCAGGGCCGTGGCGTAGCGCCGACCCGGTTCTTTTTCGAGACATTTCAGGCAGATCGTTTCCAGGTCTCGCGGGACCTTCGCAGTGAGATGTCTTGGCAGCGACGGCGCGGAGGTCCGCACGGCAGCGAGTGTTTCGAAGAGGCTTTCGCCGGCGAAGGGGGCCTTCCCGGTCAGAAGCGCATAGAGGATCGCCCCCAGGCCGTAGACGTCGGTCGCCGTCGTGATCGTGCCGCGGCGCCCGGCGGCCTGTTCGGGACTCATGTAAGCGGGGGTGCCGAGGATCGCACCCGACCGCGTCAGCTCGACATCTTCCACCAGGCGTTTCGCCAGGCCGAAATCGGTGATGAGGGGACGGCCATTGGCACCGATCAACAGATTCGCGGGCTTGAGATCGCGGTGCAGTACCCCCCGCGCATGGGCATGCGCCACGGCTTCGGCCGCGTCGGCGACCAGGCGGGCCGCCGCTTTTGCATCGTCCTGGTAGTCGTTCAGCCGGGACGCGAGGCTCTTCCCCTCGATTAGCTTCATGCTGAAGTAGCGCTGGCCTTCGAGCTGCCCGACTTCGAAGATCGGCACGACTCCTTGGTGGTCAAGGAGCGCAACCGCCTCGACTTCGTTTTGAAACCGCCTCAGGTCGTCGGCGTCGGCTAAAACTCCCGCGCGGATCATCTTGAGCGCCACGGGCCGATTGAGGCTGACCTGGCGGGCGCGGTAGACGACTCCCATGCCGCCCTGCCCAAGCTCTTCCAGAATCTCGTAGTCGCCGAAATAGCGCACCTGCCGGCCGGGCCACAAACCGCACTCCTCGTCGGGCGCTGAGTTCCCCGGAGCAAGGCCAACCGTCGGCGTGGCGTCGGCGCGGAGGGGCGCCGCCAGGCGATCGAATTGATCGTGTTCGCGAAAGAACGATTGCAGATCGGGGGCAAGGTCGGGATGCGCGGCAAGGATCGCGGCGCGGTCAGGCGGCGCGCCAGCGTCCTCGGCCGCCAGGTAGTCCGCGATCACCTGCTCGACTTGCCGCTCGTGATCCGACCCGCTCATCAGGTCGTCCCTTCATCGGCAGTCATTTGTTCGCGTAGCTGGGCGAGCCCTCGCTTGAGCAGTCCCGCGACCCCTTGGGGCGTGCGGCCGAGTGCCTCACTAATCTCTGCCAAGCTCGCTCCCTGACAATGCCTCATCATGAGAGCTCGACGATTGTCCTCTGGCAAGAGGATCAAGGCATCGGCGAGGCGCACGAACGACTCATTGAGCTGCGCCTTGTGAGAGGGAGATGATTGATCGGCGGCGAGCCAGTGTTCCAGCCGGGCCGACGACTCGCCGAGGGATGCTTCAAGCGACCGCACACGCGCGGCGTCGCGCTTGGCCCGCCCCATCGCGCGTAGCGCATCGGCAAGGTTGCAGGCAAGCAAGCGCCGCAGCCAAGCGTGCAATTCCCCATCACTGGCGCCGCGGAACTGGTCGCGTCCCTTGTGGGCGTCGAGCATGGTCTGCTGGACGATGTCCGAAGGCTCGACTCCCTTGCGGCCGCCGCGCCCAAGCTGAGCTTCGGCGAGCAGTCGCAAGTAGGAGCGATACCGCTCAAGCGCCATCTCCACTTTGCTCTCCGGTGTGCTCATACGAACTAGGCCGTCATGCGCCCGGCAACGGGGCGCATGATTCTAACTAGACTATTTGATTTTCGCATTGCAAGCATGGGACGGAGAAAACGACGACACCAACCTCGTCTTCCTGAGACGGGGTTGGTGTCGTCAGCCGGAAAGTCCCAGAGGCGCTTTCCTCAGTCAAGTATCTTTATTTCCCCTTTTCCTCTACTCTTTGCGTTTCAGAAGCTCCTCGATCGTTCGTGCTATGTCGGCCGCCATCGTCGGCGAATAGCCCGCCTGCATGTCCCGGACGATTCCGTCAGGGCCAATGACGATCACCGTCGGGAAACCCGGCACGCCGTACCTTTCGGGTATCCCCTGGGCACGAAGCGTCTCGTATTTGAGACCCATGGTGCTGGCGACGAATTTTGCGTCTTGTTCCATAGCGTCGGTATTCATCCCGAGTACGACCACGGGACGTCCTGCAAATTGCTGAGCAAGCGTATTCACTTCCGGCATCGCCTTGACACACCAGCCGCAGTTGCGAAACCAGAAGTCGAGCACGACGACTTTGCCGCGATAGTCCTCGAGGGAATGTTGTTTGCCATCGAGATCTAATAACGTCCAGTCGGGAGATGGCTTGCCCACCACCGTGGCGCGCTTCTGGGCCGACGCCAAATAGGACTTGGCCTTGGCGTCGTGATTCGCGAGGGCACGATCGAATTCCTTGCGAAAGATCGGTTCCTGGGTCGCATCGCGAGCGGCTTGCAGCTTGCTCCTGGCATCCACGAGCAGCGTTTGGCAGTTCGCGGCGTCTTTTGCAGCGGCTCTGACGGTCTTCTTGTACGCCGCTTGCGCCTGAATGAACCGGTCCGCTGCGGGAGCAAACTCGGCAAGCCAGGCCGCGTCCTTGGTTTCGACGCTCTTTAGTTCCACCTTGCCGAACCCCTTTTCCGAAGCGCCGGCTTTCTGCGAGAATACTTGCTCGGCCCCCAAGACCATGCCCCGGTCGAAGTGATAGAAGGAAGAGAAGGTGGTGCCGTAGACCGCCTTCCAGGGGCCGGTCCGCTCGGCGTGAAAGGTCCAACCGCCCGCCACACACCGCAAAGACGAATAGCTGTACTCCTCACCGGTGCGCAGGTCGTTCGATTTCCAATCTTTCGTTTCGCCACTGCCGCTCAAGCGAGGGAATGCGATGGCGGGATCGAGCGAAGGTCCAATCTCGGCCTCGGAGCCGATGCGCCCATCCGCGTACAAGTCAAAATAGCCAAGGCTAAGGCTGCCACCTAGCGCCCGCGCTTCCCCTTTGGCGTTTTCCGTGCCGGGAGCCGGGGCCTCGCGCATGCGGCTTGCGACGGAAACGACAATCCGCCAACTGCGATCTGGGTTGCGCTTGACCACATAGGCGGTCGTGTCCATCTCTTCGAGGAAGTTTTCCTTGCCAACCTTAAGCTTGGCCCGCCCCCGGTAGGTGAGCACCATGCCTGGCTCAAGCTGATAACGCGGGAGCGAAACCTTGTTTTCACCCGCCATGGAATCCGCGCAAGCAAAAACCGCGGCCATCAAGACAACCCAAGTTCTACTGAGCAATGCCGTTCGAATGTGCACCATCATCGTCCCCCTGTGATTCAGCAAAGTCGGCCTTGAGTTGGCCAATAAGCCAATAGCCGCCGTCCCGCTGGAATCAGGGCACGCAATTTCCAAGATTTATTTTCCGCCTTGTTCATGCTCATCGCAGAATTGGGATTTGGCTTATGGTTTTCCCTCGGGAGGCGGCAAACCGTCCGGGCTGGCAGCCGCCAGCACTTCGCGGATTTCGGCAGCCGTCGCTGCCTTTCGAAGCTTTGCGCGCCGCTCGGGGTCGCCGGCGATCTGGGCTACTTGGCCAAGGAGAAGTACCTGCAAGTTCGGCTGTTCGGCCGGGGTAACCAACAAAAAAATCAGGTGGACGAGTTCGGACGAACGGCGATCGAAGGCGATCCCGGTTGCGGACCGGCCGAACACGACCAGGGGGACATGCAGGCCAGGGCAACGTGCGTGGGGAATCGCCACCCCCATTCCAAGGCTCGTCGGCAGTTCGCGTTCGCGGGCGATCGCCAGCTTGGCGATATCCAGCTTGGCGATATCCGCGCCTGCGGGGAGAGCGGTCGCGTTGATGCGCGCCGCCATCTCGGTGATCGCCTCCTCCGCGGTCTGGCTCGACAGGTCCAAGAGCTCGGCGTCGGTGAGGACGAGGTCGCGCAAGGCGACCTTGGGATGGCGTGGGTATTCGTCCTCGATGCGGCCGACCACCTGATCGAGCACATCCTCGATCGTGATGAGGCCGACGGGGCTTCCCTGATCGCGGACCAGGCACACCGTCGCCCCTTCCCTTTGGAAATACAGAAGCGCCGATTCGACGTCGTCGTCGGGGCGGACCGCGGCGAGGGGCCGGATCAGGCTGGTCCATGCGGCGCCGCCGGAGTGCAGGCCGATCAGGTCCTTGGCGAGCAGGTAGCCGGCAGGCAAACCGGCGGCATCCACGACCGGCCAGCGAGAAAAGTGCTGGTCTCCGACCTGCTTGCGCACCTGGTCCAGGTCGGCGGTATTCGAAAGCCGGCGCACCCGGGTCCAGGGCACCATGATATTGCGCACCAGTTGAGCACGAAGATTGGACACGTTATCGAGGATGAGCCGGGCGCGGATATCCCGCACGGCAGTCTCGATCGACGCTCGCCCTGCCCCGGTATCGGCGAGCACCAGGCGTGCGAGGGCCACCGCCGCCTCGGCCTCTTCGAAGATGGCGGCCGTCGCGCCGACCTGCTCCAGTTCCTCGCGTTCTCGCAGATAGCGGGCGCGGACGAGTGTCTTCAGCTTCGGGTTGAGCGTGCGGGCCGCGGAAATGATGGCCGCCCGGTCCGCAACCTGCGGCAGCGTGAGCACCAGGTGCGAAGCCTGGCCAACGCCCGCGCCTTCGAGGATCGCCTCGCGCGAGGCATCGCCGAACACGGCCGTCTGTCCTTGTTGGCGCAGCTCGGCCACCGTGTCCAGGTTCATATCGATGACGACGGTATTGAGCCCTGCGTCGCGAAGCAGCCGGTGCACCGTGCGCCCCACCGGGCCAAAGCCGACGACCACGGCCAGGCGGCTGGTCCCGCCGGATTGTGTGGACAACTGATCGGCGACCGCGGCGTTGATGCGTTTGCTATTCTGCTCGGCCCGGGCGTTGAGCAGCGACCAGAGGCGGGGGTAGCCCTTGAGCCAGCGCTCGATCCCGTCCAGGGATCGGAACAGCAGCGGGTTCACCGTAATCGACAGGATGGCGGCGCCGACAAGGACGTTGTGCCCGTCCTCGGGCATCAACCCGTGCTTACGGGCCAATTCGGAGAGGATGAACGAGAACTCCCCGATCTGAGCCAGCCCCAGGGCCGCGGTCAACGCGGTGCGGGGCGAGTAGCCGATCGCCTCCACAAGAATCAAGGCGACGAGCGGCTTGACCACCAGGATGATCACCAGGGCCGCCGCCATCATCAGTGGTTGTCGGAAAAGGAAGTTCGGGTCGAACAGCATGCCGACCGAGACGAAAAAGAGGACGGCGAAGGCATCGCGCAATGGCAGGGCGTCGGCGGCGGCCTGGTGGCTCACGGGCGACTGGGCGACCATCATGCCTGCGAGGAAGGCGCCAAGAGCCATCGACGCCCCGAACAGGGCGTAGGCCCCCTCGGCCAAGGCGATGGAGAAGACCATGATGGTCAGGGTAAATAACTCTCGAGAGCGCAATCTTGCCACCTGCGTCAAGGTCCAGGGGACGACCCGCAAGCCGGCCACGACCACGACCGCAACGAGCGCCGCCAGTTTGATGAGGGCAATCGCGACCGCGGCCACCGGCCCCTGTGCTGAGGCAGCCTCCGAAGTCGGCCCTTCGACTCCTTCCATTGCCGGAACGGCCTCATGGCCGAGGACCGGGATCAGCACGAGTACCACCACCGTGATCACATCCTGCACAAGCGACCAACCGACGGCCGCGTGTCCGGCTGGCGAAGTCAGCGCGTCGGCGTCCATCAAAACGCGCATCAGCACCACGGTGCTCGCGACCGAAAGGGCCACTCCGATCACCAGGCCGGCCCGGGTATCCATCCCGAACCAAGAAAACACCACCGCCCCCGCGGCGGTCGCGGCAATGCACTGGACAAGCGCCCCGGGAACGGCGACGCCCTTCACGGCGGCGAGATCATCCAAATGGAAGTGCAGGCCAACGCCGAACATGAGGAGGATGACGCCGACTTCAGCCAGTTGGTTCGCCAGCCCCACATCGCCATGAAAGCCTGGGGTGTGCGGGCCGATCAGAACTCCGGCCAACAGATAACCGACAATGGGGGAAAGACGAAGCCACTGGGTCAGTAGTCCAAGCACCCAGGCCACCGCGAACGCGGCGGCGATGGTGGCAATCAGCGGAGACTCATGCACTTGTTGCGTTTCCTGAATTAGCGGCCAGAAACCTACCCGCCGCCAACCCACGGTCGCCAGGCAGAAGACTCCAAACGAATGATCGACCTCCAAAAAGCAGCGCCATGGCTTCGGTCGATCCCTCTATTTTAGGAGGGGCGGTAACTTCTGCCGGAGTGAGATTTCCTGGTTTCGCTTGACACACAAGACAACCCGTCTATGATTGACACAAGACAACTCGTCTTGCAGGCATCCTGGCCTGCCGCCACTTGAGAGTGCTTCCATGAAAAAACCGCCGCTGGCGTCGATTCCCGATGCCGAGCTCAAAGTGCTCGAAGAACTCTGGCAACGAGGCGAATCGACCATTCGCGATCTGCGCGATGCCCTTTATCCCGAGGGCGGCGCTTCCAAGTTTGCCACGGTGCAAAAACTGCTTTCGCGGTTGGTGGAAAAGGAGCTGGTGGAGCGCAAGAAGCAGGACGCGAATCTGATCTTTCAAGCGTTGGTCGCGCGCGACGACCTGATCGGCGGTGAACTGCGCCGCGTTGCCGATCGCTTGAGCGGCCATTCGATGACCCCTCTTTTGACCTTCCTGGTCGAAGGGGGTGAATTGACCTCGAAGGAGCGAGCCCACTTGCGCAAACTCCTCGACGAGCCCTCCGGCGCGAAACAGCGCTCCCAATCTCCCCAAACCTAATCGAGGAACGAGCCATGCTCTGGATGTCGTGGATCGCCTCGAATGTTCTTTTTGCGCTCGTGCTCGCGCTGGCCGCCTGGTGCATGCAGCGGCTCTTGCAACGGCCCGCCATCGCCCGCGTTCTCTGGAGCCTGGCACTTCTTAAGTTGATCACTCCGCCGCTTGCCAGTTTGTCATTGGGCGCAAGCTCCGCACTCGCCTGCACGCTGGGAACCTGCCACTGTGAGATTCATCAAACCTCCGGTCCCATCACTTTCAACACGATCGCCTGGATCTTGCTTGCGTTTTGGTCGATCGGCGCGGCGGCCGCGGGCTTGCTCTCCTGGTGCCGCTGGGCTCGATTTCAACGGTTATTGGTAAACGCGGTACCGGCACCCGCGGAATGGCAGTCCCGCGCGGCCGAGCTATGCGCCGAACTTGGATTAAAGAACGTTCCTGAAATCGTGCTCGTGCCTGGCCGCTTGCCTCCCCTGGTGATCCCTGGGTGGCGCGGCCCGCGCATGCTTTTGCCCCTTGCCTTTCTCAATTCCCTCAATGACGCGCAAAAGACCGCCATGCTTTTGCACGAACTGGTTCATATCAAACGCGGCGATCACTTCGCGCGCCTACTGGAACTGATCGTCGGCATCGCTTACTGGTGGCTGCCGATCGCCGGATACTTCGGCAGGCAATTGCGCGCCTGCGAAGAAAGCTGCTGCGATGAGGAAGTCGTCTTGCGTCGTCCGCAGGCACGGCGCGCCTACGCCCAACTACTACTCGATGTCATCGATTTCACCCATCCCCTGCCTGGTCCATCCGCGCCCGCTCATCCGTTGCCGCAGGCGACCGCCATGAGCACCGCCCAGGGTCTTGAGGCAAGACTCGTCGAGATTTTGGCCGGCAATCAACAGCGCCGGGCCTGGGCGCCCGCCGCACTCGCTCTCGCGCTTGCGCTTGCCATCCTCCCTTTTGGCATTCGCTACGACTTTGCCGGACAACCCGCTCCGGCGGCTAAGCCCTTCAACAGCAACGAGTCGTTTTCCGGTCCCACTTCCTGGGAACCGGGCAACGAACCCAATCGTGAATCCCGATCGTTCAAGGAAATGTGCTGCTGCCCTTCGTGAATGCTCAACACCTGGAGAAATCGATGACCTCTCTGACAACCCCTTTCCCTCAGGCCTCGCCGACCGCGCTCCATGCCCACCATTCAGTGGAACGCTGGCGCTCTTACTTCCTGTCCCTTCTCGTCGCGGCCGCCCTGGCCCTGAGCTGCCGTGGCGCTTCAGCCGAGTCCGGTTTTGAAGGCTGGTCGCTTGAACCGAGCGTCGGCCAGGCCCACCTCGTCATGGTGGTCCGGGTGGCAAGCATTGGCCAACTTACGATCGTTGAAGGCGCCAAGACCGATGTCGCCGTACGCGAATACCGTTTTCAGCCGATCAAACGCCTGAAAGGGATCTTTCAGCGCGATCAGCTTTCGATGACCGCCTCCGATCTGGGAATTCCTTCGGAAAGAGGCACCCAGGCGCCCCCCTTGAAGGAGGGGGAGTTTCGCCTGCTCATCCTCGCCCAGCAACAAGGCGGATCGTTTGGCTGCGTGTCGGCAGCTTCGGGATCGCTGGCTTTCGATGAACGGGTTCCGCTGCTCAAGAGTCCCGACGACCCGCTCGTGGGCGTCGTGGACACCCTGATTCAAGTGGCCGACGCGCGTTCGCGCCTGGGCAAAGCCAGCCTGCTTGTCCGAAAGCTCAAGGAAACCGATGGACTGGCCGCGGTGCCCTTGCTCACGAGTCTCAAACTGCGCGCCGAATGGGCTGCGGCCGAAGAACAGGTTTTGCCTTCGCTCACCCGCCTGGCCCAGGACCCCGCGCTGGCCGTCCGCGCCGCGGCACTGGAAACGTTGCGCGATGTGCTCGCCAGCCGCATGAAGCCAGCCCATGCCAATCAACTCGATAGCGCCGCCCTCGCGCTCAAGAAAATCCTCGAATCGGGCGAAGCCATTACGACGGTGCGCCTTGCCGCGATTGATGCCCTGGGTCATTTGCTTGCCCTCAAGGGCAACGCGCCCTGGGCAAAAGACTGGCTGATTGCGCAACTGAAGAGCGCCAAAACCAGTGCGGAACGCACCTCCGCGGCCACCGCCCTCTCCCGCATCGCCCAGCCGCAATCGGCCGCCGCGATCAAAGAGGCACTCTCTCAATTTCCCCTGGATGAAGAGTCCTGGCGAGTTTCCGCCTATGCCCGCGCAGCGGTCCGGCTCGATCGCGAGGGAGCCGAGGGGATTCTACTGGCGCGGCTTGAACGCCTCATCGAGGCCCGCCAATCGCTTGCAGCCGAGATCGAAATGCTTGGCCGCCTGCGCAGCAAGGCCAGCCTGCCCCTTCTCTTGACCGCTGCCCAACAACCGAGCCTCGCCCCCGCCGATCGCAACCGCCTGGCCTGGGCCTTCGGCCGCCTGGCCGACGACCGCGCGGTGCCTGTCCTATCCAAATGGTTGCGTAGCGATGACTATCACTTGAAAGAGTCTGCCTTGACGGCGTTGGAAAATCTCGACTCGGCGATGGCAGCTCGAGAAGTCCGGCCTCTTTTGAAATCCGAGGGCAATTTGCCCTTCAAACTCCGAATGGCGCGCCTCCTTGCCCGTCATGAAATTGGCGACGGCTACGCACTCGCGACGGAACATCTGGCCGACGTCGCCCACACCGGACAGGCCACCCTGGTCCTGGCCGCTCTCGACGACAAACGCACCGTGAAGGATCTGTCCGCGATCGTCGCTTCGCGGCCCGACCGCCGCTGGCATGCCGCGGCCCTGTCCGGCCTCGCCGCCACCGGCGATGTCACCTCGCGCAAACAGCTACTGGAAATCCTCGCCGACGATCGCCACCCGCTGGCGGCCGACGCCGCCGAAGCGGCCGGGCTGGCCGGCGATCCCGACCTGCTTCCTCCGCTTGCCAAACTGATGCAGTCGCGCAACAAGCAGATTGCCCATGCGTCACTGGTTGCCTTGCGCCGTTACTTCAGCGGTGTGCGTTCCTCGCCGCGCGGCCTGACTGCCATCACGCAAACCGAAGAGGATTTGCCGGCACCCGAAATCGACGTGCCCGCCAAAACCCGCGCGGCGATTGCCACGGCGGCCGCGCAGATTGTGACCGACACCTATGTCGATGCCACCACCCGGCAGGAAGCGTTTGCCGTCGCGAAACTTTTGCAGGGTCCTGGCTATTCCAAGTTGCTGGCGGAAGTTGCCGATCAGGCGGAACTGGAAGGAACCGCCTTGCTTTTGGCCGCGGAAACGGAACTGCGGCGCCTGCGCGGAGCGGACCGAGTTTTTGAATGATGGGAATCGGGTGTTTTCGGATCGCCGTTGACGGCGATCCGAAAAATCCTTGGAAACGCGCCCTTCGATCGCCTCGGTCGAAGGGTGCTTTTTTTTGTACCGTCGACTGGGAAGCCGCACCGCCGGCGACGCCGAACGCCCCAAGTCCCTTACTTCTTCGGGCTGTCCACGTGCTGATCGAGCAGGATCTGGTTGCCGTCGGGATCGACCAGGGTCAGGCTTGCCGACCCCTTGCCCTTTTCATCGGCCTCGGTGGTCAGGGTCAGACCGGCCTCCTTGAGAGACCGCTGGATTTCCCGCACATCGTCGAATTCGGCCAAGGTGGCGCACTTGTGATCCCAACCGGGGTTGAACGTGAGAATATTCTTGTCGAATAGCCCCTGAAACAGTCCGATCGTGGTCGTTTCATTCTGCATGATCAGCCATTTCTTGTCCTGATTGCCGGCGAAAACGCGAAAGCCAAGCTTCTCGTAGAACGCTCGGGACTTGGCAATGTCTTTCACGGCAAGACTGATCGAAAATACGCCCAGCTTCATCCGTTTCTCTCCTTTTCCTTGATGGGTCATTTCCTTGCTCGTCGCTGTCGCCTCGTGGGCCATGGTCCAGACGGCGACCAAACAGACGAGCGAGCCTAAGATGATGCGCAGCATGCGAGGCTCCAGTTGGGGGATGATGTGCCGCCTGCAAAGACGGCATGGCTTTCAGTCTGGCAGGCCCGCTGAGCGAGGTCTTGTCAAATCTTGCGAACTGATAATAAAACCCGGCGAGAAACGCCGTTGGCTTATGTCGAGCGGGTCAACCGCGCGATCGATTATGTGGCCCGCCACCTTGCAAAGCCCCTACGCCTCGAAGCGGTTTCGCGGGCGGCCCTTGTTTCTCCCTTTCACTTTCATCGTGTGTTTCAGGCGTTGGTCGGTTCGACGCTCGCCGATTTCGTCAAACGAATGCGCCTGGACAAGGCACTGACGATGATGGTCCATGACCGGCGCGCCTCGCTAACGCAGATCGCGCTCGCCTGCGGATTCTCCTCACCTTCCGATTTCTCCCGCTCGTTCAAGCAGCGCTTCGGCGTGGCTCCGAGCGGATTTGACCTGACAAGCTGGCAGAAAGAACATCGCTTCAAGCTCGAAGGGTTGTTGCCCGAGCCGGCGCACCCTCTGGATCGGCTGCCGGCAAGGGCCAACCCCGATGGCTTCAAAGCACGCATTCGGCAATTGCCTGCGCGTACCGTCGCCTACATCCGCGTGCTCAATCCCTACCAGAAAGATGGGGTGGTCAAGGCGGTGCATCGGCTCCTGGCCTGGGCCGATCGCCAGGGCCTGGGGGGAAATCCATGGCTGGGATATCAGTGGGAGAATCCGGAGATCGTCGCGCTCGAAAATTGCCAGTATCACGTGGCGGTTGAAGCCGAACGGTTTGTTGCCAAAGGGGAGATTGGGCGCTTTCAATTCCCTGCCATCACCGTGGCGGAGGTAGAGATCCGTGGCGGAATCGATCTCGAGTTGAAGGCCCTGCAGTGGCTCTACGGCACCTGGCTGCCCCGAAGTGGATATGTACCCGATGATCAACCGGGCTTTGAAGCCTGGATCGGACGTCCCTTTGCTCACGGCATGGAGCATTTTGAACTTCGAGTTCAACTGCCTATTCAACCGGGCTAGTCATCACGGCGACGCTCAGTCTCATTGGCCGTACGCCAATATCCTCGACGATCCTCATCTGTGCCGTCTCGCACCCATTGGGGAACGCCGATGGGGAGTCGTTTGAAGGTTCATCCCCCAGCGCGGCGGCGATTGGGCCCACCGCGAAATCCCCTCCGCCTCTCTCTTTGTTTCTCCGCGCCTCCGCGTCTGCGCGTGAGAAAATGCTTCTCTTTATCTCTTCGCTGTCAGTCGAAATCACTGATCCGGAGTGTACCCTTCCGCATCCGCCTTACGATCCTTCGCAGCTTCCCCACCCCCATTTTCGCGGACATACCAGCGAATCTGCCGCGCCAGCCCATGAAGGATTTTCAAATCCTTCATCTCGGGCCGGCAGCGCATCAACATATGCCGGACCCCTTCGAATAAAGAATTAGATTTTTCGCCGTAAAGAAAACCGATCTCTTCGAGCGCCAGTTTCAGATTGGCGTAGCAGCGTTCCTGATCGCTCAGGCTCGCCATCCTTTCACGGGGAACCCAGGTGCGCAGGGCATCGAGCCAGGCCAGGCGCAGTTCATAAAGACAGATCCCGGCGGCGGCCGCCAAATTCAGTGAATCGTAAAGATCGGAGGTGGGGATTTCCACGAGGTGGGTGCAGGCGGCGACCTCGTCGTTGGACATGCCGTTCGGTTCGTTGCCAAAGACGATGGCGACTTTGCCCTGCTCGCTTGCTTGCACCGCTTGCGGCATGATCTCGCGCAAAAATCCCCGCCGCGACGAGCGCACGACTCCATCGACTTTAGAGGCCGTGCCCACCGCCGCGACGCAATCGCTCAAGGCTTCGGCCAGGGAGGAAACGATTCGGGCCCCTTTCAGAATGTCGTCGGCATGCACCGCCATGCGCGTCGCTTCCGGCGCCAGGGGCTCGATGTGCGGTCGGACAAGCACGAGCTCGTGAAAGCCCATGTTCTTCATGACCCGGGCGACCGAACCCAGGTTGCCGGCGAAATGAGTTTCGATCAAGACGACGCGAAACGGCAGATCTCGGATCTTGTCGCTGACCTGGCTCATGGACTTCTCGTTTGAGCCTTTTTTGGACGCAAGGCGACCCTATTTGCAGCCGCCCGCAATCTTGAGCGCCAGTTCCTTCACATGGCGAATGTCTAGTTTGCCGCTTCCCAGAGAGGGAATCTCCTCGACGGGGTGGCAGTCGCGTTCGTCGGGCCGCCAGAGCGCGGGGATGCCGGTCGCCGCCAGCCTTTTCAGCCATTCGGACTTGCCGACGCCCGTCGTTTCGAGCACTTGGGGCAAATAGAGAATCACGACCTTTTCACCGCGCGAGGCATCGGGAACGCAGGTCACCGCGCAGACACGATCGGTGCACTGGATCGCTTCATGCAATAGCAGTTCCAGCCGTTCCAGGGGCACCATTTCCCCACCGATTTTGGCAAATCGGGCCAATCTGCCCGTAATCGTTACATGCCGGTGGTTGCCCAGGTGGCCCATGTCGCCGGTCAGGTAGTAACCATTGCGCACGACTTCGGCGGTCTTTTGCGGTTGCCCCAGATAGCCGACCATCACATTGGGGCCGCGGCACGCGACCATCCCTTCTTCGCCGACCGCCTTCTCTTCCATGGTTTGGTGATCGACGATGGCCATGCGCGTACCGGTGAGGGCGCTACCGATCGTACCGAAACGATTGCGAATCCAGGTGATTCCTTCTTCAACCTCGTCGGGTCGATTGGTCGAAGCGACCGGCGACAGTTCGGTGCACCCGTACCCTTCCAGGGGTAGCACGCCCTGTTTTTCGAGGAACTCGTGCGCCAGGGGCACGGGCAGTTTTTCCGCGCCGCAAATGATCAATTTAAGAGTGGAAAAATCTCCCACTTGCGCCCGTTTCATGCAAAAGCGCAGGAAGGTCGCGGTGGAAAGAAACACGGTCGATTTGTGTTTGCGAGCCAGTTCGCCGATCTCCTTGGCCTGGCGCGGATCGGGGTGATAGACGACCTTGGCTCCCGCGAGTTGCGGCGCGCAATAAGTCACGGTGTAGCCAAAGCTGTGAAAAAACGGCAGGCAGGCCAACATGCTGTCCTGGTCGTTGATGCGCACGAATTGAATGAGGGCCTGAATGTTGGAAAGGATATTCTCCTGAGAGAGCTGGACTCCCTTGGGATCGCCGGTGCTGCCGCTGGAAAAAATGATCGTCGCCAAATCCGACAGCTTGTGATGGGCCATCGGCATGACCCAGCGTTCAAACAGCCACGGCGGCACCATTTTCACGAGAAAACCAGCCCAGGCTTTTTCGAGTCCCCCCACCTTGGGCAGAATGTCGTCGAGGTAAATCATCGTTCGCCCCGGCCCTGCTTCAAAGGGGACCCGGGCGGTGAATTTGCGCGAACTGATGACCGTCTTGACCGGCGTTTGCTTGAGGCAACTCCAGGCGACTTCTTGAGAGCTCGTGTAGTTGAGGTTGGTGGTCACCTTGCCAAGCATGGTAAGCGCCATGTTTGCCAGGGCACCGCCAATGCCCGTGGGAAGCCAGATCCCCACCATCGGCTGGTCCTTGAGCATCGGCTTCAAGCGGCGAGCAAGAATGAACGACGCCGTGAGCGCGCGAAAGCGAGTGAAGCTTCCGGTAATCTGGTCGACCCAGAATTCCTTGTTGGGATCCCTCCAGACCACGCGCAAAAACTGCCGGTGGGTCGGAATCGATCGCTTCAGGCGATTCTGCATCTGCTTGAGCGACAGATTCTCCAGTTCTTCGCGCAATTTGAAACCGGACGTATTGGCCGGCACCGCCGATCCAACGTCGATCTCCAAAAGCTCGCGTTCGCCGACGACCCGGTATTTGACCCAGCGGCCATTTTCCAGTTTCCAGGGACTGCCCATTTCCGCGGTCACGACCACGGGGTAAATCGGTGCATTGGCAGGCTGGACGAGGCGCAGCACCGTTTCCAGGTCGACCTCGGTTCCGTTGGGAAGCCGATAATCCTCCCCAACCCAGGCGATGGATTTGCCTTGCGCAAGCGCCTCAAGGACCGGCTGGAACAGCCGCACCAGGTTACTGGGTTCTGAGGAATTCGCACTGGGCGCGACCTTTAGGAGCAGATCGCTCTCGTGATGCGCGGCCGGGTCCGGTTCGCTGGCGCTAAGTCGGGCCACTTGAACCGGTTGGTGCCGGCTGAGGACTTGCCTCAGCGCATGGCGCTCCGGTCCATAGAGGTCAACCGCCACAAAGAATGCCGGCCCCTTTTTGGGAAGATTTTCGCCGCCGCTGAATTGAATCCCTGAAACCGGACCGGACATTCAAGACACCTTCCCATCGAAGCGCTGGATTTCTACTAGAAATGGTCCAGGGGATACGAAACCGGGCATTGCCGTTTCCGAAGGGGCTGGGTTTCGGTTAAAATGTATAGTGTAGAAAGGTCGCACCCCTTGTGGCCCACCTTTTGCCATTTGGCGGGGATCCTCTCCTCGCGACTGGAGCCAAAATGTTTTTTCGGTTGTTCTTTCGGTCGTTCTCTGGGCGGACCTTTCGGTTGTCCTCATCGCTGGGTTTTGCGTTTTTCTTCACTTTGCTTGCGCAAAATCCCTGCTTGGCTCAGACCCCGACGGCACCGCTCAGTTTCATCAACGATGTCGCGCCGATTCTGCGCGACAACTGCTTTGGTTGCCATGGCTCAAAGAACCCCAAGGGGAAGCTCGACCTGACCAAGTACGAAACCATGCGTAAAGGCGGAACGAAGGATGATCCGATCGTCCCTGGCAAACCGGAAGACAGCTACCTGATTGACGCGATGAAAGCAACGGATAAAAGCCGCATGCCTCCCAAGGACAGCGGCGACCCGGTTCCCACCGCCCAGATTGCCATCATCGAAAAATGGATCGCCCAGGGGGCCAAACTCGATTCCGCCATTCAGCCCAAAGCCGACCTCCTCAAGGAGCTGCGCCAGCGCTGGTCTCCGCCCGCTTTGCTTGAGAAATACAAGTTCCCCGTGCCGGTGACCGCGCTGGCATTCGATCCGGCGGGAAAAAAGCTGGCCGCCTCGGGCCAACATGAAATCCTGGTCTGGAATGCCGAAACGGGCAACCTCGAAAAGCGGATCCGGGTGCGGCCGCGCCGGATCATGGCGATGGAGTTTCTCGACGAAAATCACCTGATTGCCGCGGGCGGCAGGCCAGGCGAGGAAGGCAACCTGGGCATTTACCGGATCAACGGAGTCGCGGACAAAACGGAAAATGGCCTCGAACAGCTCGATGGGGTCAAGCCGGGCAAAGTGCTCGTGCGTAACCTTGCCGAATCCGAGGACGAATTCCAAACGATTGCCCTGTCCGCGGACAAGAAGAGACTGGCCGCGGCCGGTTGCGACCGGACGATTCAGGTTTGGGATCTTTCGCCTGGTATCGCGGGCGCCAAACTCGATCAAACGATCGAGAACCATGCCGACTGGATCTTTGGCCTGGCCTTCACTCCCGATGGAAAATCGATCCTCAGCGCCTCGCGCGACAAGACCGCCAAGCTTTGGGACCTGACCGCCAAGGAATCGCTGGCGACGTTTCCCGATCATCAAAACATCGTTTATTCGGTGCTCGCCATGCCCGATGGCAAGATTGGCCTGTCGGTCGGCGAAGACCAGCAGGTCCGTTCCTGGCAGCTTCAAGGCGATAACGCCGGCAAACAAGCAGCGGCCAAGGGGGGCCATGGCGGCCCCATCTTCCGCATGATCTGGCTGAAAGACCAGAAGCAGTATGTCACGGCGTCGTCGGACCAGACGGTGAAGCTCTGGAGCCGCGAAAAGGGCGATCAGACGAAAAGCCTGGCGGGGGCCACCGAACAGGTTTTGAGCCTGGCGGCCAATGGCGATGGGAAGAAAGTCGCCGGCGGCACCTTTTCGGGAGAAATTCTGATCTGGAATCCCGAAGACGGCAAGCTTGTGCGCAAGTGGCAAAACCGGCCGGTGCTGCCCCCCAAGCCAGTGGCCGCTCCCATGCCGACTCCCGCGGTTAAACCCGCGCCCGCGCCTGTAGAAAAACCCAAGGCCACTGCGGCACCGGCGGAAAAGCCCAAGACCGCTCCGGGCACGGTAGAAAAGCCAAAAACAGCCCCAGCGCCTGTTGAAAAACCCAAACCGGCGCCTGCGACGGCGGAAAAGGCCAAGCCTAAACCAGACAAGCCCAAATGACGCCAAGTTCTCCTGGGGCAAGGTTGGCACCGGCCGACCGCCCCAAACTGCGACCGCACCTGACGGCGAGCCCCGAACCCCGGAGGGAATCGTCCTTTATCCTTTCTGACCAGGTGCGCGTCAGCGACTCTTATGTCCGCATGGGACCGATCGATCTGGAGATCGCCAAAAGGCTCAATGGGCTCAACAGCCTCGCGGAAATTCATGCCGACCTTCAGGCCCGCCTCGGCGAGTCGATCACCTTGCCCCTGGCCCGGGTGATTCAGTTTGTCGATGCGCTCGAAGAGGCCCTGTTTCTCGATAGCCCCGCCTACCGGGCCGTGATTCAAGCGCCCGTGCGCAAACCGTCCTGCATCGGTTGTTATGAAGGGGAGCCCAAGGCCTTTCGCGAACAGATGACCGCACTTTTCGCCAAGGCGCGCCGCGATGTCGACACCAAAAAGATTGCCAGCGACCACCGGCTGAAGGCCCTGATCGTTCCCCACATGGACTATGCCCGGGGGAACGACACCTATGCCCACGCCTACGCCACCCTGCTGGAACGGACGAACGCCCGCCTGTTCGTTGTGCTCGCCACCTCCCACTATTCCAACCACCCCATCAGCCTGACGCGCAAGGATTTTCAAAGTCCGCTGGGAATCATCAAAACCGATCAGCCGTTCGTGGAGCGCCTGGCACATTCGCTTGGCGACGAGGCGTTCGAAGACGAGATCGTCGCCCACTTCCCCGAGCACTCGGTGGAACTCGAGGCGGTGCTTTTGCACTTTCTGCTCCATCGCCGGCCCGACATTCGCATCGTGCCGATCGTGTTGGGCGGTTCGCGACTGCTGACTCATGCCAAGGGCAAGGCGGAAGAACAGCCGGTTGCGGCCAGGATCCTTGCGGCGCTCAAGGCCGCCGAAGAAGCGGCCAACGAACCGGTGTGTTACTTGCTCAGCGGCGATTTCGCGCACATCGGCCCCAAATTCGATGACCCCATCGCTCTTGATGAAACGCGGTTGAAAACGAGCCGGCAACGCGATGAAACTCTTCTGGAGGCCCTTGGCCGTGGCTCGGCCGACGACTTTCTCGCGGAAATCGCGGCCGAAAAGAACCGCCGCAATGTCTGCGGCGTTGCCCCGTTCTGGTACGGACTGAAGCTGGCGCAAGGTACGGTGGGCGAAAGACTGCACTATCAGCAATTCGTCGATCCCAAAGGCAAGGAAAGCGTTTCCTTTGCCGCGCTTGCGTTTGCTTGACCTGGTATTCGGCAGGCGAACCGCTCGTTTTCCATAAAGGCCGATATTTTTCGGTATGTGGAAGGCGTGACGCCTTCATGTAGGCGGATTTGGGCGGCGAGATGGCTCAATTCCCCGGCTCATGGCCTTGGCCAACCGCCGAAGGAGCGGTAGCCTACCCCACATGAGCGGGGAATTCTCCAAGATCGATTTCGCCGAAGCCAAAGCCCGGTTCGAACGCGAAGCCATCCTGCGGACCGTCCCCACCGGGCGCTACCGCGCCCGAACCTGGACCTGGGGAAGCGGCCCGGACCTGCTCCTCATTCATGGGATGGCCGATCGCAGCGACTCGTTTCTTTTGCTTGCCTCGGCGCTCTCCCGGCATTTCCGCTGCATCGGCTACGATTTACCGGGCGCCCAGGCTCAGGACGGCGCCCGCCTCTTTCGCTATCACCATCACCATCTCGTGCACGATGCGATTGCGGTCCTCGACGCGGTGAATTCCCAAAGTGCCACGGTGTTGGGGTCGTCTTTTGGCTCGACGATCGCCCAAAAACTCTTGCTTCGGTATCCCCACCGCTTCCTTGCCGGCATCTTGCAAGGAGGTTTTGCCTACCGGCCCATCGGGTGGAAATACCGCCTGCTCGCGGCGCTCGCCCGATTCGCTCCCAAGCGGCCGCTGATCCGATTTCGACCCTATCCCAAGATTCTCAAAAAAGTGCACGGACCGGGCGGATTCGATCAGCGCGGACCGGAGGTCTGGGACTGGTTCTTACGCTGTGTCGGCGACACCGTCTTGCCCACGTTGGCGCATCAGGCGCTGATGATCTCTGGGATCGACCATCGGCCGCTGCTCAAAGGCATCACCCAACCGGTGCTCATCATCTCGGGCGAACTCGACAAGACGGTCGATGAACGGGCGAACCAGCCCTTGCTTGACCTGTTGCCCCGGGCAACCCACGAACGAATGGCCCAGTGCGGACATGTTCCGTGCTACACCCATCCCGAAAAGATGGCGGAAATCATCCTTCAATTTTACCAACAGGTTGTTTCGCCAACCTTCAGCCATTCAAATCGGGGAATGCCATGACGCCGCAAAAAATCGCCATTCTGGGAATTGGACCCGACGGACTTGAGGGACTCCCCACCCGCGAACGGGAATTGCTCAATGCCGCAGAGACCATTCTGGGCCCCGCAAGCGTGCTGGAAAGGCTCAGTTCGCTGGGTGCCAAGCGAGTCCCCTTGGGGCTCAACTTGTCCGAGACGCTCGAAATCCTTGCAGCGCTCGACCCCGCGAAGAAAACGGTCGTCGTCGTGGGCGGCGACCCGCTTTTCTACGGGCTGGCACGCTTCCTTTGCGAAAAGCTGGGCAAGGACCGTTTCGAGGTCATGCCCCATGTCAGTTCCATGCAACTGGCGTTCGCACGGGTTAAGGAAAGCTGGGAAGATGCTTACTTGGGCAACTTGCAAGGCAGTTCGCTGGCGCGCATTCTCGATCGCATTCGCACTGCCGAGACCGTGGGGCTCTTCAGCTCCGACGAGATCGGGCCAAGGGAGCTGGCGCGCGAACTGCTCAATCGCGGCCTCGACTACTTCCGCATCTATGTCTGCGAAAACCTTGGAACTCCCGGAGAACGGATCACTTCGGGAAGCCTGACCGATGTTCTGGGGCTGAGCTTCGATCCGCTCAATGTGATCATCTTGCGCCGTAAGGAAGGCCGGCCCGATTTACCCTCGGCCGCCACGCGCTACTGGCCGTTTGGCAATCCCGACGATGCCTTCGCGCAAAGCCGCCCGAAAAGTGGACTGATCACCCAGGCCGAAGTCAGAGCCTTGGCGCTGGCGCAAATGGTGCTGCGCCCCGGCACGATCTGTTGGGATATTGGCGCCGGTTCCGGTGCGGTGGCCATTGAGGCCGCGCGGTTTTGCGAACCGGCGACCGTGTACGCCATTGAGGAAGATCCGGCCGATTATCACCTCATTCAGGCCAATGCCCAGACGATGGGTGTGCTTAATGTCAAGGCGGTGCTTGGACGCGCGCCGGAGTCCTTCACCGATCTGCCTGACCCCGAGGCGATCTTTATTGGCGGGATCGCCCATGAGGTTGTCCGGTTGCTTGATCGGGCCTGGGCGAAGCTTCGTCCTGGTGGACGGCTCGTCGCCAATGTGGCCACAATTGAATCGCTCACCGAGGTTTACCGGCGGCTCAAGGAGCTCTCGAGCCCAAATGGGTCGCTCGAGGTTCGCCTGGTGCAGATTTCCCGAGGGGTGGATCAGCTCAATGCCCTCAGGCTCGAACCGCTTTCACCCAGTTTTCTCTTGAAGGCGGAAAAGGCGATTTAGGCGGCGACAAGACCCAGGTCACTCGGCTTTTTCTCCGAGCACCTGGACATGCACGGTCCGGGTTCTGGGACCGTCGAATTCGCAAAAGAAAACTCCCTGCCAGGTGCCGAGCACGGGCGCGCCCTTGTGGACGATCAACGTCGCGGAAGCGCCCGTCATGATCGCCTTGATATGGCTGTCGCTATTGCCTTCTCCATGGCGAAACCCAGGCTGAATGCGGGGCACCTGGCGCTCCATCCACAAAAGAGCATCATGGACGACATCGGGGTCGCAATGCTCATTGATCGCAATGCCCGCCGTGGTGTGCGGTGAGTAGACCACCGCCATCCCCTCAATGACTTTGGACTCGGCAATGATGCGACTCACCTGACGGGTGATATCGACCATTTCATGATGGCGGCGAGTCGTGACCGGAAAGCTATCCATACTTGATCCAGGCAAAGGGGTTGTGCTGACACCCGATTAAGGGGCAATATAGGAGCGTCAGCGTTACTCGGGAGTCGATTCCAATGCTCGCCACGCTTTTCCTGTGCTGCCTGGTCAGCACCACGCCCGTGATGGTCGGCCAGCCGCCTCAGACCGGCGGATTGCCCTCCGGTGGCGCTCCTCCCATCCCCACCACGGACCGCAATCCGGGTGCCGCCAGCAACCGAGGGGCGTCCCGAACGCCCGAACCTGCGGGCGCCGATCTATCCGCGGCGGCGAAGCAGGTTATCGAACGGGCCATTGAAGCCCACGGCGGTAAGGCGCTGCTTTCCAAGGTCCATGCCGACCGGGTCAAGCTCAAGGGAAAACTGGTCGTTGATAAGGTGGAAGTCCCTTATTCCGCCGAGACAGCAGTGCAGTTACCCAACCAATTTCGCAACACCATCCAGTTCAACCAGGGGAAAAAAGATGTCGTCATGACGCAGGTGCTCAACGGAGAATCTGTCGCCGTGTGGATCAACGGCAAACAACAGAAGATCCCTCCAGCGATGGAGGAGGAAATTCGCCAGAATTTCGCCCTGAACCGGGCGATTCGCATGCTTGCGCTCCTGGAAGACCCGGGTTACGAGCTGAAATATCTGGGCAAAGATGAGGACCCGGCCCGCGTGCTCCATGTCGTGCGGATCAACCATCGCGGCCTGCGGGAACTGCGCATGTTTTTCGAATCGGGCACCGGCTTGCTCGTCAAAACCGAGCATCCGGTCGACTACCAAGGCAAGCAATACTTGCAAGAAGAACGCTATTCTGACTTTCGTAGCCTTTCCGGATTCCGCAGACCTGTGAAAATGGAAGTCATCCGGGGTGGCCAAAAGCTTCTTGAAGCCTCCCTGACGGAAGTCCATTATCCCGAATCGCTGCCGCCTGAGCTATTCGCCACGGAAACGAAACCTTGAGTCAAAAAGCATGGCATGGCAAGGTCGTGGCCTCGGAACAAGGGCAGCGCCTCGACCATTGGCTATCGCAAAAAGCCCGTCTGACGAAGTCCGCGATCTTGCGGGCCTTCAAGGAAAAGCGGGTGATGCGTGCGGGAGAATTGGTCCAGCCCGACTCACTGACCGTTCTTGGCCAAGTTTATCACATGATCGAACCCAAGCAGGCGCCGAGCGCGTCGCAGGGGGGCGGCGCCCAAGGGGGCAGCACCGCTGGCAATAAGCCGGTCAAACCGAATCTCCAAATCGTTTATCTCGACCAGGAGATTGTGGTCATCAACAAACCTCCCGGTTTGACCACCAGCCGCAATTCTCGAGACCTCAAGGAATTTGGCCCCAAAGCCAAGGAATTCCTCCCGCCCACGGCAGCCGACTGGCTTCCTCAGTTCCTTCCTTCGAAGCAGCGGGTCTTCCCGGTTCATCGCATTGACCGTGAAACGAGCGGAGTTCTCGTCTTCGCCCTCAATGTCAAAACCGCGGCCAAGTTGGCCAAGATGTTCAAAGCTCATGCCTTGAAGCGCTCCTACCTCGCCTTGACGCGCAATGTCCCTCCTGATGGCACGATCACCAATGAATTGGTCAGGGATCGCGGGGACGGCCGGCGCGGCTCGGGGTCGCCGGGCGAGCCGGCGGTCACCAAGGTGGAAGTGGTGGAAACTCGCGACTGGGGGGCGCTGGTGCGCTGCACGCTGGAAACCGGCCGGACTCACCAGGTGCGCATTCACCTGGCCGAGGCGGGCGCCCCACTATGCGGCGAGAAGATTTACGACCGCCCACTGCATGGCAAACCGTTCAAGGACCCTTCCGAAGCCCCACGGATTATGCTCCATGCCCATCTGCTGGCATTTGCGCATCCCACCACGGGTAAACCGCTCCATTTCGAAGTCGAGCCGCCGAGTGATTTTCAAAAAGTCTTGAAGCGGATGAGGTCGTCGGGTCAGCGCGGCCGCGCTTGATCGGAGCCCAAAAGCGCGGCAAATCAACCCCAATGGTTAAGAATCCAAAATAGAGACAAGATAGTGAGACAAAAAAGGCTCCCGCATGATCGGGAGCCTTTTTGATTTCCAGGAAGACCGCTTTACGACTACTTCTTTTCGTCTTTCTTCGGTTCTTCTTTCTTGGGAGCTTCCTTTTTGGGCTCTTCCTTCTTCGGCTCTTCCTTCTTAGTTTCTTCCTTCTTAGTTTCAGTCTTCGGAGGAACCGGGGTGTTCATGGGAGGCGTTCCGGGAAGCGGGGGAATCGTTCCCGCGGGGACCGGGGTGTTGCCCGAAGGTGCGCCAGCGGGGGCCAGCGGGTTGGTGTCCATGGTGTCGACGGTGGTGTTCTGGCTTTGTTCCAGGTTGACCTTGGTGCTTTGGCCGCCGATTTCGATCGTCAGGTCGCCCTTCACGGTCAAGGTCGACTGGGACTTTTCAATCCGGCCCTTGGCGGAGTCGAACAGGATCTGGCCGCCGGCGGTCGTCTTGCCGTCCTTGTTGGCGACGGTTTTGAGGTCCGAAGAGGTGATCTTGAAGGGTAGGCCCCCCGCGTTGGTTTCGCCAGCCTTGTAGACCATGTCGAGGTCGACCTTGATCTTGTCGAGCGCCTTTTCTTTGCCTTCGTAGGTGTACTTGTAGGTGTTCTCGTATTTGCCGATGGGTCCGAGGTCGAAGGTCGACTTGCGGGTCCATTCGCCGGTCTTCTTGTCGCCCTTGGTCGCCTCATATCCGGGGATGGCGCCGAAGGTCGGTTCGGCCATGTCCTTCAGGGCTTGCTCGTTGAGGATCTTGTCCAAAAGCGCCTGCATCTGAGGGTTGGCGGTCACCATCTTCTTGATGAATTCTTCGCGGCCGGTGATCTTGGTGATCTTGTTGTCCTTGACGTTCAGGGAGACGATGAACTCGGAACCCTTGAGCGCCTTGAAGAACTCGGAAAGGGGATTGGCGGCTTCGGACTCCTTGGTCGAATCGTAGGCAATCTTGTTACCGCCGATATCAATCGACATCACGATGCCTTCGATCCGCTGGCGCAGTTCCCAGACATCCCCTTCTTGCTTGATGGGGGTCCAGGAGAAATAGAACGTCTGCGATTGGTTCTGCTTGACCTCGTTATCGCTTACCCGCATCGATTGCTGCGTGTCGGTCGTCATCTTTTGGAAAAACGGTTTGTCTTTTTCGAATTTCCATTTGAGAACCGACTTGTCCTGACCATAGGCCGGAGCGAGAACGATGCAACCGGCAAGCACCGCCAGTAAACCAAGCCGCGCCATGAAGAAGACTCCAAAAGAAAGCGAATACCGAGGGGAAGACGGAGGATCGATTCCCAAGTAACTGTTCTAAGGGGTTCGAATTCCCGGCACAAGGGAACCGCCCCAAAACCTCATAAATAGAAGTTTAGATTTTCAAGCGGAGAAGGCCATGGATTTGTTGTCGACACTGGAAGGCTCGCTGATGGCTGGCTTTTTCCCCAAAGGCTGGAACCTGGAGCATATCGACCGACTTTCCGAAATCCATGGCGATCAACTGCTATCAAGACGGGCCTGGTGGCATTCCGGTTTCGAGCCAATTCCTTGCGGCGACTTGACCGAGTTCGACGTGAAGATGGGGCATGAAATTGCCCTGACGATCCGGGACGCGCACGAGGCGAAACACCCCCTGGCGCTCATTCTACCGGTGGGCCCCATGGGCATGTACAAATGGACCGTGTTCTTTTTGCAGTCCTGGAAGACCCCCTGCAACCATGTCCATTGCTTCAACATGGACGAATGGGCCGACGCCAAGGGGAACACGCTGCCGGGCACCGATAAAGGCTCCTTCCAGTACGCCATGGAAAATGCCTTCTACTCTCCCCTGGGCGCGCAGTCGGTCCCCAAAGAACAACGCCATTTCGCCCTCAAGGACAAATTGCCGACCTATGCCGAGAGGATCGCGGCGATCAAGGCGCAAGGCGGCAAGCTGGGGGTGGTCTTCGGCATCGGCAGAGTCTGCCACATCGCCTTTTGGGAGCCCCATTTCGCCGAGGAATTCGTAGCGGCCGACGAGTGGAAAAAACAAACCCATCGCCTCGGGGCCAAGTTGCATCCGTTGACGATCGAGCAAAACGCCTTGACCAGTTTCAAGAGCCGCACGACGCTCGTGCCCGCCTTCGCCAACACGATCGGGCCGGGCCTGTTCCTGCAGGCGGACAAGATCATTGGCGGATGCGACGGCATCTTCGGCCGCGGCATGCAGTGGCAGGGAATGTCTTTGCGCATGAGCCTGGCGCATGAACCGACCCCGTGGATTCCTTCGAGCTACATGCCCACGATGCCGGGCAAGTTATTCCTCTTGAAGGAACTACTCGAGCCGCTCGTGGCCGAGTGCAATTAAGCCTCCAGAGCCCGGGATCAAACCGCGCACGTCCTCAACGAGATAGGAAATTCCCCGAGGATATCCTCAGGCGCAATGCCCTTCTTTCAGCGATTGCGCCGCGGAAACCTGAGGCTTCAATCACTCAAGACAATGCGTTCCGTGAGTGACCGCGCCACCGGCTCTCAAGGCGGCCGCGACAAAGACCGCTTCGGCGATTTCCTCTTCGCTGCAGCCGGCGGCCTTCGCTTTTTTTGTGTGGATTTCGATGCAGTAAGGGCATTGGGTGGTCAGAGCGACACCTACGGCAATCAGTTCCTTGGTTTTCGCAGGCAAGGCTCCCGGCGCCATCGCCGCCTTGTCGAAAGCCACATACCCCTCCCAGGCTGCCGGGGCTAGTTGAGCGAACTTTTTCAGCTTTTTCAGATGGTTCATATCGTACATCGTCAAGCTCCTGAATCGGTTGCAGAAGGTGCGGCCATCGCGGTTCCCCCAAGCCCGATCGCTTTCAGGGATCCGGGTTCCACTGCGCGCGGCGATCAAAACGAAGGCCGAAATTCGGCGTGAAGACATTGATAAGAAATCTGGGGAAGAAGGGGAAATGGACACGAACCGCTCTTCGGCGTCCCGTGTGCTGTGGGATGATCCTGCTTCAGCGAACTGGATCCAGTCCCGGCAACCCGTCAATGCTCTTGGCATTCTTCTGGTGCTGATATTTCGCGATGCCTTCAGGACCTTTTTTCTCGGCCCACTTCACCAAGGTGTCGCGGTCTTCGACAAATTGAAAACGCGGCACCGAATACCCGCACGAGGCGCTCACGCGCTCGACCTCCACCCGGATGATCGCACGCACCCCGGCATACTCGGGAAAGAGATCCTTCAGCTCGGACCAATCATGATCACCGGGCAGCACCGTTGTCCCCGTACCATGGAGCCGCACAATGCGCGGCGGCCCCGCGAAAGCACAAAGCATGATCAAAATGCGCCCATTTTCGCGCAGATGGGCGATCGTCTCGATGCCGCTTCCCGTCAAATCGAGGTAGGCCACCTGCCGGGAATTCAGCACTCGTAGCGAGTCCATTCCCTTGGGGGAACAGTTGATCAAGCCGTCCGTGGCCAAGGGCGCGGTCGCGACAAAGAAGACCTTCTGGTCCGTGATCCAGGCGGCCAGGTCGTCATCAATTGCGTCCAATTGCTTGCCCATGAAATCCTCGAGCGTCTTTCATCCCCACTGCCTGTTGGTCTCCGTTTTTTTCTCCGCGCCACCGCGTCTGCGCGTGTAATCCCTCTCTCGATCCTCTCCAACGGACCCGATTCAACCACCCGCAGTCTCTTTCGCCTTTTTGCCCCAGATCCAGTGCCCCAAATCCTCCCAAATCGAATAGGCGATCGGGGTCAAGAGCAGGGTGAGGAGCAGGCTCAAGAGTTGCCCGCCCAAAATGAGCTTGGCCATCCCCGAACGAGTCGACGCTCCCGGCCCCTGTCCCAAGGCCATCGGCACCATCGCCGCCAGCAACATGATCGTGGTCATCATGATCGGGCGAAGCCGGGTCGCATTCGCCTCAAGGATCGCCTCGCGCTGGGCCAGACCGCGATCGCGCAAGGTGTTCATGTAGTCGATTTGCAAAATGCCGTTTTTCTTGACGATGCCAAAGAGCATGAACAGTCCAAACATCGCATAAATGTCGAGATTCGTTCGCAAAATCCACAAGGAGAATAGCGCGAACGGGATCGTCAGCGGCAAGGCGATCAAAATGGAAATCGGGTGGATGAAACTTTCGAATTGCGCCGCCAAGATCATGTACATGAACAAAAATGCCAGCCCAAAGGCAATGACGAAATTCGCATTCGACTCCGACAAGGTCTTGGCCCGGCCGATGAATTCCCAACGGTACTGGGGCGGTAGGCCCATTTCGCGGACATGATTGCCAAGAAGAATGACCGCCTCGCCTAGCGACTTGTTCGTGAGGTTTGCCGACACCACGACCTGGCGCTGGCGTCCAAAACGGTCGATCGTGTTAGGCCCAAGCGCCCGCTCCAACCGGACGACGCTCCCCAGTCTGACGACTCCGGAAGGCGTGCGCGTCGAGGGAACGGTCAACCGGCCAATCGTTTCCGGATCGTTGCGGTAGTCTTTATCCGCCCGCAGCCAAACATCGTACTGTTCATCGAATTCGCGGTATTTGCTGACGGGCAATCCGCCCACGAGCACATTGGCCGTCGACGAAACCGCCTCGATCGTCACCCCAAGATCGGACAATCGTTCCCGATCGGGGCGAATCCTCAGCTCCGGTTTGCGTAGCGACAGGCTGGTGTCGACATCGACGAAATAACCCTGATCGCGCATCCAACCGGCGATCTGCTCGGAATACTCCTTGAGCTTTTCCATATCGGGCCCGGCGAGGTTGAAATCGATTTCGACCTGGCGAAAGCCGGACCCCTGGAATGCCGACACGTCCTGCACGGAGGCCCGCAGGTCGGGGAAATCTTCGAGAACGACCCGAGCCCTGGCCTGAATATCGAACTGGGTGTAGGCCAATCTGCCAAATCCCACGGAGCGAGTCATGTCGTGCCAGATTCCGCCCAGCCAACTGGTGCGCTCACCCAGCGAGAAGAATGGAGTGAACTCTCGGTCACCCAAGTCTTGCAATCGCACATACAAGGTCGCCTTGGTCACATCCCCCTGCCCCTTGGTGACGCGGCCCGAGGTTTCGCCGATGACGGTATAAGTCTCTTCCACCCCTTCGAATTTGCGGATACGCCTTTCGATTTCCCCCATCACTTCGTCGGCGCGTTCGAGTGTGTAGCCTTCGGGCAAGGTCGCCGCGACTTCGAATTCGCTCTGGTCGTCGCGCGGCACGAAGTCCTTGCCGATCATCCCAAAAATGACCGGGGTCATGCAGAAAATGGCAATCGATCCCAGGACGACCACCCAGCGATGGTCCAGCGACCACTCGAGGATGCCCATGTAGGTCTTCTCGGTCATGCGCCAAAGGAAGCCCGACTTGCTGCCATGGGCGACATCGTCGGTGGCTTTCAAAAAGCGCGAGCAGAGCATGGGGGTCAGGGTGAACGAAACGAACATACTTGCTAGCAGGGAGAAGCCGACCACAAATCCAAAGCTTGAAAAAAAGCGGCCAACCCGGCCCCCCATGAAGGCCACGGGAATGAAGATGACGAGTAAGGAAAGCGTGGTCGCCACCACCGCCAGGGCGATCTCATTGGTCGCTTCGAGCGAGGCCTCACGGGGGCCGACTTTCTTCTCTTCCATGAAGCGGAAGATGTTCTCGTGCACGACCACGGCATCGTCGATCACGATGCCGATCGCCAGGATCATGCCGAGCAGGGTGATGTTGTTGAGCGTGAAGCCCATGGCATACATGAAGACGAAGGTGCCAATCATCGAACAGGGGATTGCCGTGGTGGCAATCAAGGTCGTGCGCCAGTCGTTCATGAACCAGAGAATTGTCAGGCTGACGAGAAAGCCCGCCATGAACAGGTGGATTTTCACTTCCTCGATCGAGGTCTTGATGAAGCGGGATTGATCGCGAATGATCTCCACCTGAAGATCGTCGGGCAGATCGGGCAGGATCTTCAGGAGTCGCGCCTTGACCCGGTCGACCACTTCAACGGTGTTCGAGCCGGATTGTTTTTGGACAATCAGGCTGATCGCGTTGTCCCCCAGCGGCTGGTTTTCCGGGTTATGGGCGCGCACCCAAAGGCGGGACACGCCGCGCGGCTCCTCGATCGAGTCTTCGACCCGGCCGACATCTTCGATGCGGATCGGCTGGCCGTTGCGATTGGCAATAATCAGCTTCTCGAAATCCCTGGGGTCCTCAATTCTGCCAAGTGTACGGAGTACCACTTCGCCCCGGCCTTGATCGACCCGGCCGCCGGGCTGCTCCTGGTTTTCGCGAATGAGCGCCTGGCGCACATCTTCAATCGAAAGGTTGGGATATTTGAGCAGCTTTTCCGGGTCGACAAAAACGTTGATCGCGCGCTCGCGGCCGCCCACCAGGCTGACCGCGCCAACGCCGCTAAGGGTTTCCAGATCCTCTTTAATGCGCTTGCGGGCCAGTTCAGTCACTTCGCGCAGATCGCGCCTGCCGGAAACCGCGATGGTGAGCACGGGGGAAGCGTCGAGGTCGAACCGGTCGATGATGGGCGCGTCGGTGCCGACGGGAAGCTGGCTTAGAAGCGAGCGGACCTTGGCATCGGCTTCCGCGGCCGCGACGGCGCCGTTCTTTTCGAGCACAAACTGAATCGTGACCTGGGAAAAGCCTTCCTTCGTGGTCGAACGGAGTTCGTCGATGCCGCTGACGGTATTGACGATTTCTTCGATCGGCTTGGTGATCGTCGTTTCGACTTCCTCGGCGCTGGCGCCTCTCAAGGTCGTGGTGATCACGACCACGGGAAGATCGACGTTGGGAAACAGATCGACACCCAACCGAAAATAGGAGGCGATTCCCAACACCAGGGGCGCCGCAAGGAGCATGGCCGTGAAGACGGGACGGCGAATGCAAATTTCCCAGATACTCATTCGGGCGACACCTTGGACTGTGCTTTTTCCTTCGCGCCGGACTCCTTCTTGGGGGACGGGTGCCCTGTTTCGTCCCTGCCCGATTTCTTCTCATCGGGCGATTTCTTCTCATCGGGCGATTTCTTCTCGTGAAGCCCGGGTTCCTTTTCGTCGGGGGAGCGCAGGCGCACCGCCCTATGATCGGAAAGGCGGCTCTGGCCGCTGGTGACCACTTCCTCGCCCAGTTTGAGATCGCCCTTCACCTCGACCCAGGCAGCCTCTTTGCCATTTTCCTTGACAACGAGGCGCACCCCCGCCGTCACCGGCACATCGATCGCCTTGCCATCGCGCACCGCGAAGACCTTCGCCACCCCGGCGAAATTGATCAGGGCATCTTCGGGGACGGTCAGGGCCTGACCGTCGATCTGAGTCAGGATGGAAGCCTTGGCGAAGCTACCGGCGTGCAAGCGCTTGCCGTCGTTGGGGATTTCCACTTCGATTTGGAAGGTGCGGTTATTGCGATCGACCATCGGGTTGACCCGCACCACACGCCCTTTAAAGATCTCGTTTCGGTACGATTCGACTTCCAGTTGCACGGTTTGGCCCACCTTGACCTCGGCGAGATGGCGCTCCGGCACGGTCGCTTGCAACTTGAGCGGATCGTCGATCACCAGTTTGAACACCTGCATCGTCGTGCCCGGCGACGACTTGAGCAGTTCGCCAAGCGAAGCCATCCGCTGCGTGACTCCATACTCCACAACCTTGTTGCCATGGGGAGCCATCTCGGGAAAGGGAGCGAGGACCTTGGTGTCCTTGAGCTTTTGCCTGGCCGAATCGAGGATCGCCTTGCGATGTTCCGCGGCGGCCAGCGTGGTCATCGCTTCAAGCAAGGACTGCTGGTAATTGGCCTTGGCCACGCGGTGATCCGTTTCCGCCTGATCTCTTTCTTCCTGAGAGGAGACAAAGCCCCCGCTCAGTCGGCTGAGCCGCTCCTTGCGCGTTTGACTGTTCTTTTCGAGGAATGCCGCCTTCACGACCATCGGCAGTTGGTTGACATCGAACTTGTCCTTAGCGGGCAACTCCTTCAGGCCAAGCTTGGCCAGTTCCAGTTCCAGCGCCCGTTCGGCTTCGGTGACGGCCAGACGATAGTCGGTCTCATCGATTTCCAGGAGGGGATCGCCCGGTTTGACCCGGTCGCCCAGATCGACCCAGATCTTGGTGATTTTCCCTTCGACCTTGGGAGTGATCGTCAGTTCTTCCTGGCCGTAAAGCGAGCCGACGACCCGGACGATGCGCTGAATGGGCCGAGCGGTCGCGTTGTCGACGGTGATCGCGACCGGTTTGGCTTGCGGCGGTTCGGCCTTTTTACCGCCATGTGCGGCTGTTTTGCCGGCCCCACCTTCCGCCCCTCGATGCCAGAGGAAATATCCGCCGACGAGGCAGCCGATCACAACCAAGGCGCCAACGATATTGGAAACGACGCGTTTCATGGACGCCTTCCCTGTGGAGGTGTTTTTTCTTGGGTTTTTTCTGGTGTTTTTTCTAGAGGAGGAGACTTGGAGTGGGGCGCCAGCCGGTCGTTTGCCAGTCCAAATTGAGGCGGCTTGTCCTGATGCGGCGCCATGGATTGGCCGGGATATTCGGCTCGAGACTGGGGGCTTAATAGGCCGTGAAAGACGACTTCCAGGATATGTTTGGCCTGGTCCTCGACGCACACGAGCGGCCGCGACAGGTGGTTGGCGAACATGGTGCCATAAAGCAGATCGCCGATGACATCGAGGATCGCATCGGGATCGAGTCGCCGCACGCGCTTCTTTTCGATGAGGTCGAGGAACGAGATGCGCCAGCGGGCCTTGTCTGCTTCGCGGTGCCGGAAGTAGGCAGGCGATCCCTGGCCCGGAAAAACGGCCCGCTCGATCACAAACAGCTCGACCAGGTCGGGTTTTTCGCGAAAGAAGCTCAAATAGGTTTGGATCGCGGTGATGAACGAGCCCAGCGGGTCACTGCCGGGCGGCAAGGCCCGGTCAATGGCCAGGGTCAGTTCCTGCAGGCCGCGGTCCAGGGCCGATTTGAAAAGAACTTCTTTACTCGCGAAGTAGCGGTAGATCGTTCCCTTGCCGATGCCCAGGTCATTGGCGATGACTTGCAAGTCGGAATCTTGATAACCGTGACTGGCGAAATGCGAGGTCGCGGCGGCAAGAATTTGTTCGCGCCGGAGTTCCGCCCGTTCGGGATCGCGGGGGCGGCCCCTCGAAGGAGACGTCAACGGGGGAGACGTCAATGGGGGAGACGTCAACGAAGGAGACGTCAATGGGGGAGACGTCAACGGGGGAGACGTCGAGGAAGTCGGTGAAGAAGAAGTCGAAGATGGGGAAATCGACTTACCGGCCTTGGCCACGGAAACCACCCATAGTCCTATTTAACTGACTGACGCGTCCGTCCTTTTTTATAACGCTTCAAGCCCTTTTGGCGCAAGCCATCATGCCCGGTCAGGCAGCATCGAAAACTCAAATCGCACCCGCGGCAAAATCCAATGATGAAAGGCCATACCCTCATGGGTGCCCATCGTGGCGGCTTTTTTCACTCGCTCAACAGGAACATGCTGGCGCGAATCGCTTCAAACACCGGTTCGATTTCTTCGGCGTCGAAATCGTTGCACTGGAATAAAAACAGAATCGTCCCTTCCTCGGAAGGAATCGCTTCCAGCCGGCAAAGGTTGCTGAAATCGAAACTAAAAAATCGGACCTCGACAACTTTGGAAGGGGCGCCGCAGATCTCCCCCGTGGAGGTTTCATACTCGAGTTCGGGGTAGTCGTCCTTGAGGGTTTGCAGCGCCGCCTCTAGCATCTCATCGACGCCGGCATCGAGGTCGGCGGCGATCACGATGAAGGCCGTGCCTGGCCCTTGCAAACTCAATTGCCAGGAGGCCTCGGCATCCTGGAATTCCTTTTTCCAGGAGGAGGGGTAGGCCATCCGGAAAAAGCCCTTTTCAAAATTCGTATCCAGAGCCGTTTTGCTTGCCATGATCCTTCCGGCCCAGTCCTGCGTCGCGTGAACTCGTCACCCGCGCGCGAGAAGTATTGCTGGAGACGGGACTTGAACCCGTACGGGGGGATTACCTCCCATCGGATTTTAAGTCCGATGCGTCTGCCGATTCCGCCACTCCAGCGTAACCGCGGGCTATTTTAGCTTTTCGAGACCCATTCGCCCCCTTCGCGACCCATAAGTTTCCGATCCGGCCCCCACGCGAATTTTCGAAGCCCCCCGGCGCTGGTCCTCGGCGCGCCCCTTCAAGGGTCCGATCTACACCAAGACTTTGAGCGGATCCACCGCTGGCCCACGCCCCCTCTTGAGATATCCCACCGGTACTGCCCCAAACCCTTTCAAAGAAAGGCCTTGTGTTTGCAAAGCGCGGACCGTGATACTGGTTTCCCCAGCCTGTTTTCCCTCAACTGGGCGTGCCATTTCCCAGACAGAATGCGAACGATGGCGCCCGTGCCAATCCTGCCAGGCCACGCTCCGCACTGGGCAGCTGGATCAAGTTGACGGACCGATGCAAGCGGACCGATCGCTCGCGTTAAATCCTGCTGAAACCAGAGGATAGATCGACTCGGTAGTTCCCCTTTCGCCAGACGCCAATTTTTGAGAAATAGCACCCTGGCAAGGTCGTTCGCTGGGGGCATTTGCCTTGCCCTGTGCCAACGCACCGGAACAAGATGACGTCAACAGGGCGTCTCACGGCCCATTTCGGGGAGTTTGACGAATGACCGAGGAAGCGACGCGGATCCAACCCAAGAATTCCTGGTGGCGCGCTCATGCGACTTCCCTGGTATTCGCCGGGTTCGTCGTTCTCCTGGCCCTCTTGAGCATCAAATACACCTACAAGGCCTGGGAATCGCGCTCGGCGATTCAGCGCTGGCAACCGCAACTACTCGACCTGGATAACGGGGAAGACATCGCCCGCAAATACCAGTACCCCAACCCGCCCGTGATGGCGGTGTTGCTCTATCCGCTGGCGAAAATGCCCCCCGTGGCCATGGCGCTCTCCTGGTACTACCTCAAGGTGGCCATGGCGTTCTTGGCGGTGCTGTGGACCTGGCAAATGGTGCAGGGGTCGGGCCGCTTGCCGTGGTGGAGCCTTTTGCTCGCCATTGGCCTGTCGCTACGGCCGATCATCGGCGACTTGCAACATGGCAACGTCAATCTGCTGATTCTGTTGTTGTGTGTCGGCAGTTTGAAACTTTGGATGGACGGCCGGGACATTGGCGCAGGCATCGTCATGGCATTGGCCATCTCGTGTAAGGTCACTCCCGGCCTTTTCGTTTTTTACTTCTTGATCAAACGATCCTGGTGGACCCTTGCAGGTGTGGCCTTCGGCCTTCTTCTATTCTTGTGGCCCGGCCTCGTGCCCGCAGCCGTGCTTGGCTGGGAGGCCAATCAAACCCAGCTCTATTCCTGGTTTGACGAGATGGTCAAACCGTTCGTCATCGAGGGCAAGGTCACACCGGAGCACAACAATCAATCGCTGCCCGGACTGGTGTTCCGTCTGTTCACCTACAGCCCCTCGTTCACAACCTATGTCGATAACATCTGGACTCCGGTGGAATACCACAACCTGCTCAACCTTGATCCGGTCACGGCCAAACGCATCGTGCAAGCCTGCATGGGGTTATTCGCCCTGACCATGTTCTTCACCTCGATCCAGCCCAGGCCCACCGGCCTCAATGGTCCCGATCGCCAAAATCGAACCACCGATCGCACCGCGCTCGTGGCGGAAATGGGTCTGGTCTTTTTGGGCATGCTCTTGTTCAGCGAGCGCACCTGGAAACACCACGCCGTAACCCTGCTCGTGCCCTGGGTCGTGATCGCCGCTCGATTTGCTCAGATCCCGGGATGGACCCGCGAAAAGGGACTCATCGTCGGCCTGACAATCCTGTCGCAGTTGCTCATGAGCCTGACGAGCACGGGCCTCTTGCCCGACCGGATCGCCAAGATCGGCCAGGTTTACGGCGGCTTCACGATTGCATTCGGGCTGATGTCCTGGGCGATGCTCGACATCATGGTTCGCGGGCGAAGCAAAGGGGCCGCGGAGTTGCCATCAAGCGCGGCGCCACGCCTGGCAGCATAAAACCGGGCTGCTTTCACCGTTGCAAGCGGATAGGGCGGGTTCCTCGACCAATTGAGCCTGCGCCGGGTCACCTGCAACCATTCTGCATTCCCCTGATAGCTGCCTCCCTAATTCTGAATCATTGTTTTTCCCAGCTTTCAACGCTCACGGCGCAAGAGCAATTGGCCGACGTTTCGAGGTTCGTCGAGCCTTGTTGAACATAATAAAATGTGAATGTTTGCGATCGCTCTTTGGCCGGGTGAGAAGATGATCGAACGGATTTACGTTCACAACTTTCGTTGCTTTGAGGATTTCACCCTCGATCTTTCCAATCGAGGTTCCGTGCTCATTATTGGAATGAACAGAACTGGCAAATCGACGCTCAAAACGGAATTGGAGCGGATGAAGGATCGCCTCAAGCCATTCGTCCTTCTATGGGACTGATTTTGCCCTGAACTTTGCTTTCGCATCATCACGCGAGGAACTGCCATGGCTCGCAAACCCAAACAAAGCGTGACCGTTGAACTACCATCCGCCTTCATTGATTTCATGCGTGAAGTCCATCAGTACATTGTGGATGGGGAAGAAGTAGCAACGACGTTGGAATCGGACGATTTGCTCCAATGCCAGTGCATTTACGGCGGACTCTACAATGCTGCCAAACAACAATTTGGATTTCGCTTCTTCCACCCGGACCGAACTACCTGGGATTTTGATGTTAACGCACGACAAATCGCTCAGATTGCCGCCGGCAAGCTGACCACAATGCCGCTCTGGCAGTGCCAAGGAAACCGGTGCGGCTGCCTGCATGCCACCGAAGATTCTTACTGCCATCATTGCGATTCGATCCGGCATTTCGACAACGATTATGAAGCATCTTTAAAGCGTCTTTACCCGAATGAAAGTTCTCACACTCATTCCGTTATGACCCTTTTGCGCAAGATTGGGATGGCGCTTTGGGATTATCACCGTGAATATGAGCGATTCCCACCCTGGCAAACACTCGATGCGAACGGCCAATCGCTTCATAGTTGGCGGTCGCTCATTCTTCCGTTTCTCGATGAAGACTCCCTGTTCGAAGCGATCGATTTTAGTCAACCATGGGATTCGGATACCAATCGACGTGCCTGGGAGCGCCGTCCTTCGGTGTATGGCGGTAAGGAATTTGAGCCACTCCTGACGAATGTGATGGCAGTTGTCGGAGCGGAAACGATCTGGCCGCCTGTTGGTCGAGGTTCGTTCAAAGAGATCGACTCAAAATTCTGTTACCCGATTGGTGCGGTCGCCCTGACAGATATGTCGGTCCACTGGATGCAGCCGATCGACACCGATGTTTTTTCGGTGATCGCCGACCATGAAAAAAACAAGGAACTAATCGTTGCCTGCGTGGGCGGAGGCGTCGAAATTCTGCGCGAAGGCGATGCGGATCAATTGCACAGTTTGCTGCGATTCATTGAGCAATACTAGTACACGTGCCCCGTTGACCGGTTTACTTTGGCTTGGTCTGTTCCGTCACCCGCTTGACTTCGTTTTTCACAAAACTCCTGGCTTCTTCCCATCGGGATGCGTCGGTCTGGTCATTGAGGCCGTGATCCATTCCCATGGCTTCAAGAATCCAGAACGCAGCGGCGTTGCGTATTTCGATCTTGCCAATTTTGCTCCATGGGCTGGGATAAAGTCCCCCATCTTCGCGCTTCGGAATGTGTCAACATCTTTGAGACCAATTTTCCTGATTTGTACAGAAGGCGTTCACTGCGTCGATTGATCAAGACCTGGTCCATGCCTGGGCTGTTCTTTTATGCGAGGGTCGCATGAACTGGCACCAAAGGGAGCCCAGCTTCCCGTGAGGCTCCCTTTGGTGCCAATTCATGCTTTTGGTTGCACGGCGGTTGGTTTTGCGGCAGGGTTTTCTTTGCCGACTTGCAGGGGTGCTTTGAATCGAAAGTTGGCTTGTTGATCCAGACCTCTTTTGGAAACGCTTTGAAGGCAGGGATCCCCTTCACAAAGCGCTCGGGATGGCGCGCATGAGCTCGATGCATCGTCTCGCGTCGTTCAGCTAAGACCTCATCGGCCCGTCCAGAATGAACGACTCCCGGGGTCAGCATCTGGAGCCCTTCATGATGGTGATGTTGGTTGTACCACTCGAAGAATCCTCGAAGGAAGGTTCGCGCCGCGTCAAAGCTCTCGAAGCGATCGGGGAAGGTTGAGTGATATTTCAGGGTCTTGAACTGGCTTTCCGAATACGGGTTGTCATTGGAAACCTGCGGTCTGCTTTGAGACCTGGTCACTCCCAGGTCTGCCAGCATCCCGCTGACTTCACGGGATACCATTGGTGCACCCCGATCACTGTGAATCGTTAGCTGGCCTTCTGGAACTCCCTCCCTTTTTGCCGTCTCGGCAATCAACATTCGGGCGATGGTACCCGATTCTTTTCCCGCCAACGTCCAACCGACCACATAGCGGCTGAAGATGTCCAAAAGGACATACAGACGATAGTGCTGCCCTTTCACCGGGCCACGAATCATCGTGATATCCCAGGACCAGACCTGATGGATCCCGGTGGCCAGCAATTCCGGCTTTCCATAGCTGGGGTGCCGAAGTTGGTCCCGCCTCTCGCGGCTTGCGCCGTCTCTGGCGAGAATCCGATACATGGTCCTCACCGACGACAGGTGCCTTCTCTCGTCGAGAAGAGTGGCGTGAACTTCCCGCACCGAACTGTCAGCGAATCGCTCGCTGTAAAGGATGGCCCGGACCTCCTCCCGCTCCGGTGCGGTCAAGGCCCGGGGAACATGCTTGGGCAGCCGAGGTCCGCAGAACGGCTCGACTGGTCGTCCATACCGGTAATAGCTGGCACGAGAAACGCCGAGGTCACGGCAGGCTTTGCGAAGACAAATTAATCCACGATTTTCCCGGACCTCTACGATTACTTGGTTTCGGGAGTTCCGTCGCTCTTGAACGGTCTCCCCATTAAACTCGCCACTTTTTTTTGAATCCCAATAATTGTCCGCGCGTGAAGCAGCTCTTTCTCAAGACCTGCTACCTGGCGGCGAAGTTTTTCCATCTCTTTCGCTGGGCCAACCTTTTTTGATCCCTTGGCTGGTATCTTGTCCGATCCGAATGCCCCTTGAGCACGCTTGCGGCGCCAGTCGTCCAGTTGGGAACGATAGATCCCTTCTCGTCTTAATACCTCGACCACCTTTCGGGTTCCTACCGCACGATCCACCTCTTCAAGAATCAGAAGCTTGTATTCCTTGTCGAACCGTCGACGAATGGCCTTCTCTTTAACCTCGCTATCCCCAAGCCCTATAACCCGTTTAATCGGTTCCACTTCCAGCTCGCTTTCTGCCTGTGCCCTTCACTACTTTAGACCACGATTTGGTCTCACGTCATGTTGGCACAGGGGGCTTATCGAACACGGTCTGGTCGTCTAAAAAACTACCTAGTAGAAAATAAAAATTTCTCTTGGCGACAAAGTAACTTCTTCCGTTCATTTTTTTGGTCAACAAAATAAACCGCTCTTTTACTGGCATTTTTTTCGCCAAATCCACGACCATCGAAGCCATTTCTTGATCCTCGCTGACCAAAACCACGGCGGCCAAATCCGTATGGAATTCGGAGTGCACTCCCCGACGGATTTCATTGGCTGATCTGGCAAGCAGCCCCCTGCACTTCCTGGCAAATGGAACACCGTCCAACTGGGCCAGCTTTGGCAACAGCAATAGAAGATCTTCCCCTTCCATCTTGTCCAAGATTTTCGCCAACAAGGCTGCTTTTTCTTGCTTCGTAATTTCCGATTCCAGGACACAATCTTTCACGGTCCACAAATTACTGTCTTTATTTTCATGAATTATCAAGCGACATAGATCGATGATTTTTTCCTTGTATAAAAAATTCATCTTTCTTGCGACACTGGCACCTCCACGGTCTGTCTTGACCAACTCGGCAAAATAACTCCATTGATTTTTATCTTTCAATTGGTTCCAAATTTTTTCATAGTCAGATTTAACAGGTTTATAATCGGATGGTTTTTTGGGAAATTCCGCGTGAAAATAGACCTCCAATAGTTTCCTTGCGACTTGTCCAACCGTTTCATAAGAGCTGCTGTCGTTCGGCACATACCGACCTGGCCAAATCAAACTTACATATTGACGGGTGAGCCTTTTGTCGTCGATGTGTTCGATGAGCACCGCAATGGCATCGAAGCCCAACCGATCGAGCCGCAAATACATCTCTGGCTCGCCGTACTGATAATCCAATCTCCACGAGTCGAATTTCGATTCCTCCCACCGGCTTTCAGGATTGCGATCGTAGCGCCAAGTGGGATCACTTTCCGCGGTTTTGTCGATCCTTCGATAATCCACCAGGGCATCGACCATCGACTCAATCGAGCCGGGCTTGGCTGTTGAAGGCGCAAGCGTTCGCTCAAGTACTTGCACCAATTCCAGAGCCGATCCTCCTTCCACGCCTTCGTGTGGCTTCACGAATCGCTTCAAAACCTTGGCAATCGCATGGCGATCGCTTGTGCGGTCAGCCAGTTGAGATGTCCAGTAAGCCCAAGCGATTTTGTGTAAACAGTCCTTTAAGGAATGCCTCGGTTCTTGATCACATCGCAAATAGAAAAACCGCGCGAGCTCATCGTGACCGGCATGATGGCATTGAATTGCCAGCAGCAATTCTGTTTCATTTAGATCATCGTAATCGAAATCACCGCGTAGCCTGTCCAATTTCACATGGCGCAGTACGGCCTCGGGTGTAGGAACGGGGAAAAATCGCTCGCGGATCGAATTGAGTTGCCTCCGCTGTAAAGATCTGAAAATCGTTCCTGGCTTCCCAGTTCGAGGCTCAACAATCTCCCACACAAAGGTGGAACTCGACTCTTCAGGAACATTTTGCGCAATGCGGACCAGATTCGCCCCCTTGGGCGGCAGCGGCAATTCCCATTGCCGATACTCCTTCAACAATTCCGCCAGAGTGGCCTGTTTGATCGGCTCCTCTGCCTTCGCATCCTTTGCCCAATCACAGGGCATGACCAATGACAGCGAAAACAAAAAGAGCATCGACCGCACCGAAGGCAACCGCATCATCGCGTATACCCTGTTCGAAATGGGGGGGGGGGGGGAAAACACAAACCACCAATCCGCTGGCCCCGCTTCTGGTTATAGGAGCTTCACGGGGGATGCGCTTTTTCACAGCACCTTTTTTCCGATCAAATCATTGACCTCTTAAGGCCGAACCGAGACCTCGCCCGGTTCGATGCCGGGCGAGATGGGGTGTGGATCACTTCTTGTCGTGCTTGTGATCCTTGTGCTCTTCTTCCTTGAAATCGCCGAGGTACGGTTTGCCATCGATTTCGCCGCTAATCGTTCCCGCGAATTCTTGCTCCTTGCCAAAGTTCTCGTGCGTGCCGACAAATCGGGAAGATTTTCCCTTCGGATCGCCTTCCTGCGGTGCCGCCTGGAGATCGGTCTGGAATGCCGGAGTCTTGATGCTCAAAAGCAATTGGGAGACAGCGATCGGTTCCGCATTTTTTACCTTCCCGTCAAGAATATAGACCGTCGCCGTCTTCTTGGCGTGATCGACAACGAACTCGCCATGATACTTGCCAAATTCAATGATCGTGCCGCCATGCGGCCCTTCATCGTGTTCACCATGACCATGGTCGTGCTCGTCCTTCTTCGCGGCCTTGTCTTTTTTCTTCTCTTCCACTTTCGGTCCACCCGTCGGTGAGCCGCAGCCCGCCGCCGACACGCTCGCCACGAGCAGGGCCATGCCGAAAAGCGTTGAATTCTTCATCATGCAACTCCTTCACCAGGGTTAAAAACAACTCTAGGCATCCACGCCCATGAGATCGTCCGCCGTTGACTGCACATGAGCCAACCGCTCGGCATCCTTGCCGCTGAACTTCCAGAACAGTCCGGGATGAATCAGGAACTCGCAAAAGGTCGAGGTCATCAATCCGCCGAGGATCACCGTGGAAACGGGATAGAGAATTTCCAATCCCGGCTTCCTCCCACCCATAACAAGCGGAATCAAGCCAATGCCCGCCGTAAGTGCGGTCATCAACACCGGCGCAAGCCGCTCCAGGCTCCCGCGCAGGACCGTCTCCTTCGAGAAGGGCATCCCGTCCTCTTTCATCAGGTAGAAATAATGCGTGACCAACAAGATACCGTTGCGAACGGCAATACCACCCAGCGACACGAAGCCGACCAGGCTCGCCACGGTGAGCGTTTGGCCGGTGAGCACTAGGGCAATCACGCCGCCGATGAAGGCCGTGGGAACCGCATTGAGGATCTGGAGGCTGATGCGCACGGAAGGATAGAGCAAGTAGAGCACGACGAAGATGCCTGCGACCGACACCAGCGCCAGCACCGAGATCAAGGTGGTCGCCGACTGCTGGGCCTCGAATTGGCCGCCGTACTCGACGAAGTAGCCTTCCGGCATCGGCACGGCGGTCCTGACCCGTTGCTCGATGTCGTGCACGACTCCCGCAAGATCGCGCCCTTGCGTGTTGCAACGAATGACAGCGCGGCGGCGAACATTATCCCGGTTGACCTGGTTCGGACCGCCCGCCGCTTCGGGGATATCCGCGACATCCTTCAATCGCACCTGGCGAGGAACGGCAGCGCTGGGCCTCACTTCTGAAAAAGCCGCAGAGGCACGGTTTGCGGGCGGCAGGTCGATTCGTAATTCACCGAGCCGATGATAATCGGTACGATAAACCGCGTTCAACTTCACCACGAGATCGAAGCGGCGCTGGCCTTCGAGCACGCGCGACACCACCTCCCCTTTCATTGCCGTTTCGACGAACCGGGACACAAACTGCCGGCTCAATCCGTACCGGGAAAGGTCTTCGGGCCGAAGGATGATGTGCAATTCGTCCACCGTCTCCTGCGGATCGATGACCGGCGGAGTGAGCCCTTTCACATCGGCAATCGCCGATTTGATCTGCGTGGCGATTTTTTGCAACTGGTCCAGATCATCGCCATACACCTTGATGGCAATTTCCGCTTGCACGCCCGAAAGCATGTGCGAAATGAGGTGCGCCATCGGCTGCTCCGCTTCAAACTCCACCCCGGGAACCTCCTCGCGCAGTTCCTTGAGCAAGGTGGCGAGCATCTCTTCTCGACTATGGTGCGAATTCGGATTCATCGACAGAATGTATTCGCTTTTCCCCACCGGTTCGGCATGTTCATCGAGTTCGGCGCGCCCCGTCCGGCGGACAAAGTGACGAATCGGGCGCTCGGGAAATTCCGGCGTGAGCCGCATCGACTGCAGTTTCGCATCGATCAACTCGGCGGTCTCATTGGACGCCCTGAGCGATGACCCAGCGGGCAGCGTGACGTTGATCTGAATGCTTCCCTCGTCGAATTTCGGCAGAAAATCCGAACCCAGCGTGGTCAGGCGCCAACCGCAAAACGCCACCACGACCCAGGTGAGGAACAGGAGCATGGCGGGGTAATTCATGCTGAAACGGATCAGGAAACCGGCGCACCACTTCAACACTCTGAGCAGCAGGCCGTCGTGGTTGCCATGAGCCGCCTTCGAGCTCGACAGCAGGTAATACGACAGCACCGGCGTGACGGTAAGAGAGACCACCAGCGAAGCCAAAATGGATACGATGTACGCCAGGCCCAGCGGGACGAACAGTCGCCCTTCCACGCCAGAGAGCGCAAACAGAGGCAAGAATGCAAGCACCACGACCGCGGTACCAAACACGATGGCGGAGCGCACTTCCCGGCTGGCCTCGTAAATGACGACAATCGCGGGGCGCGGTATCGACAACACACTGTTTTCCCGGAGCCTGCGGAAGATATTCTCCACATCGACAATGGCATCATCGACCAGCTCTCCCATGGCCACGGCGATGCCGCCAAGGGTCATCACGTTGATCGAAAGCTCGGTGCCGGTAAGCACTCCCACGATGCGAAAAACCAATGTCGTCACGACCAGCGATAGCGGTATGGCGGTGAGGGTAATGAACGTGGTGCGCAGGTTGAGCAGGAACAAAAACAGGATGATCACGACGAGAATGGCCCCAATCACGAGGGCTTCGCCGACGTAGTAAACGCCGCGGTCGATGAAATCCTTGAGTTGAAACAGATCGGTTTGCACCACGTAATCGGCGGGCAAGGCCGCCTCCGTTTCCCGGACGGCCGCCTTGGCTTTTTCGGTTACGGCACGGGTATCGGCGTGCGGCTGTTTGACCACGGTGATGATGACGGCATCGTTGCCGTCGATCCCGCCATCGCCACGCTTCGGGGCCGAGCCTTCCCTGACCGTGGCCACTTTCTGAAGTTGCACGGGGGGCTCGGCGCCCGGCTTTACAGGAACCATGCGCAGATCGCTCAGGACCTTTTCCGGCTGAGGGCCAAGCCGCCCGATCACCCGCACGGGGCGCTCCACTTGTCCCTCCTCGGTGAATCCCCCCGAAGCATTTTCGTTGTTCTGCTGAATCGCCTGATCGACATCCTGAATGGTGACGCCATATTCCAGGAGTTTGTCCGGGTTCACCAGAACCTGATACTGTTTGCGGTCGCCGCCCATCACAATGACTTCCGCGACCCCCTGCTCTTTCAATAGCCGAGGACGGATCACCCAGTCGGCGACCGTGCGTAAGTCCATGCGCTGTTGTTCGGCGTCGCGGAAGGTGACCGTTTGCTGGCGGTCCTTGTAATGAAAGCTGGTAGAGCGGTTGCCACGCCATACGGGATTTTCCACCTGGACCGGTTCCCAGGACTTCGGATCGTGACGATCGAGAACTCGCCATACGATGAGGGCCGCAGTGCCCTCTTTTTCGACGCGTTCCGCCATCAAGCCGGTGCGGCCCACGGCCGCCAGCACTCCATTGTTTGGACCTTTTTGGCGAAAGAGCCCCACCATCATGATTTGCCCCATGATCGAACTGGGTGGCGTCATGAGGGGCCGAATGCCCGGAGGGAGCGTGCCGCTCACCGTGGCAATGCGTTCCTGCACGATCTGCCGGGCGTACCGCACCTCGGTTTGCCAGCCGAATTCGATATAGGTCACGGCGAGCCCCTGACTCGACTGACTGCGGACGGCCTGCACGCCGGGTGCGCCCAGTATCCCCGTTTCGATCGGCTGTGCCACCAGCGATTCGACTTCTTCAGGCGATAGTCCGGGGCATTCCGTCAAAAGCACCACGCGAGGACGATCGAGGTCGGGGAAGACATCGATCGGCAGAAGCGTCGCCAGATAGCTGCCGTAGACCATCACCAACAGCGCGAGAAGGATCACCAAACCGCGAAAACGAAGCGCCAGGCGAATGAGTTGATTGAGCATGGCTTTCCTCCGCCTGGGGGTTAATGGGCACCCATGTGAACGCTACCGTCCGCATGGATGTGGAATCCCTTGGGGGTGGTACCGCTTTGCGATTTCACCATCCGGTTCAATTGCGCCGCACCCGTTTGCGCGATGTAGATACCGGGCGGAACGCTGCCATCGTTGGCAAGTACGACGGTGCGGCTATCCCTGTAGACCACCTGCACCGGTTTGCGATCGAAGATGTCCCCGTTTTGCCGGAAGACGTAGGCGTCCGCGCCGTCGCGCGCGACCGCGTCCGCGGGCAAAACGAAAACATTCTCCAGGCTTTCGACGCGGACGAGCAACCTCACGCGCTGGCCTGGTCGAAATCGCCAAAGCGTTTGCGACTTGCCGACTCTCTCAATGAGACGGGATTGATTGTCGAGCGGCATGAGAAAGCGGAAGGTGCGGCTTTCGGGGTCGATGGTGTTGGCAACATAGGTGACGGTGAATGTCTGTTTTTGCGCGGGCCATTCCTGCGCCTTTTCCTCTTCGAAATCGACTTCGATCGGCCAGCCTTCCTTCACGACCCGTTCCACGAGGGGGGATTCATCTCGGAATGCCCGCCCTTCAATCGCAAGGAGCTGATGATTGGCAAGCAGACACAGAGTCTGTCCAGCCTGCACTTGCTGGCCGAGTTCGACCTTGAGCTCTTGAATCTCGTATTCCTGGAGGAACTTTGAAGCAGGCAACAGAATGGCGGCAGTGCGATTCGGGGCGGTGATAGGAATTTCGCTGACGAAGGTTCCTTCCGTCACCTTCTCAATCTGACTGGGCATCAGCCCGCGATTGACCAGTTCCTGGCGGTAGGCCTTCACGGCGATTTGGAACCGAGTGATCTGGTTTTCGACCTCGATGATCCTCGCTTCGGAAATCGCTCCGGCAGATTCCTTGAGCCGCAGGAGCTGAGGCTGCAGGAGCTTGATGTCCTGGCTTGCTTTGAAAAGTTCCGTCTGGGTTTGATGCAATGATTCGCTGAGGAGTTTGAGCGTGAACAGCACATCGCCGGGTTTCACGGTGTCGCCGGCAATCTTGTGAATGCGGCTGACTATGCCGGTGACCGGGGCCACGACCCCCCGATCACTGAACCCGGGCCGATCGATCACCATACCGGGCACGGAAATGGTCTTCCAGAAGGTGTCGACCTTGAGCGGCTTTGACGTCAGCCGCAGATTTTTCTGCGCCTGCGCCGAAAGCAACACCTGCTCGGAAGGCGCGGCCGCTTCTTCAGGATCGCTGATGGACTCCGCCACGCTGTCCTTCGCCGGCGGAAACAAAAGAGGCAGCCAGCGATCCTGAGTGAAATATCCGGCGGCTCCCAATCCTCCGAGGAATAAGAGCGCAGCGACCACTTTGAGGAAGCGGTGAATCCGCAGCCGGCCTCGGCCTGGAACGAGTGGTACGGGCGGATGCTCCGACAAATTGCCAGGCTCGACCATGCCTGTTCTCCTTAATGGCTCGGAATCGGTGCGGAATGAGTCACGAACGCGCAGGGCGCAAATTGGTGACGCTGAGAGGATTGAAGCGGCGTAAGGAAATGGCAACGCACACGCTTAACAGCGTTCAAGCGCCGTGCGATGACTTCTGCGATGTGGGGGAATCAAATCACGAGGGAGCAATGGAACAAATAAAGTGGTGGCGAATCTGGCCACGGATCGGCGAAATACGGCACCGCATCAGCGCACCGCGGCTCAGCAGCGGGATCGAAACTCGACCATTCAAAATTCAGCAAATTCAGAGAGAGGTCGATGGCCGTTTCGTTCGTTTGAACGCGTTCCATGCTCGCCACGGCAGCCGGACAACCGGGCGCATGTTCGTCAGGTTCATGGTGGGACGGGGAGTGATTGGGCGGCGTTGAGGAATCGTCGTGGCGGTGCAAGTCATGAGCGCAGTCATGGCCTGGCGACTCGGAATCCGACGCTCCATGACTCGATGCCGTGGGGCAGCCGCGCTCGGCATCGCACAGGCAAAATCCCGAGGGAAGAAGCAGTGGCATGCAAGCCACGAACGCCAGCATTCGAGCCAAAATCGCCAACATTCTCCTCCGCGGACTGCCCAGAGACATCCAGGCTAACATAGCTCATTCTAAGTAGACCCGCAGAAATCCCTACGCTGCGTATTTGAGTGGCTTGCTCGGAGATTTTTGCATGAGGTCGTCGTGATCGAACATAAAGCGCATGCGTTCCCGGTTGCCAGTCGAACGGCGAACCCCTTTGCGAAAGGCGGCTACGAGGTCGCCCAGTGTGGCGTAAAGGACGTTGGCGAGCACGGTGCGTTTCAAATGGCCCCAAAGCCGTTCGATCAGGTTTAGGCTTGGGCTATACGGCGGCAACCAGTAGACCTCGATTTCCTCCCGATGCTCCTTCAAAAACGCTTCCACAGCTTTTGTCGTATGGAATCGACCGTTGTCACAGACCAAGCGAATCTTTTTTCCGGCGTAAGCTGCCAGCAGTATCATCAGGAAGGCAAGAAACGAACTGCCGCACTTGGTATCGGCCAATGTATATGTCAATTGCCCGGTGCGATAGTCAACACCCCCATAGACGACCTTTTTCTCGTTCTTGCCAGGTGCAGGCACCTCTGGTTGTTGGCCCACCGGCGCCCACATCCGTGCCAGGGCGGGGTGACGATGAATCTCCATTTCATCCTGGAAAATCAGGGCGAAGTCCGCATCGTCACGGACAGCTTTTTTTTCAAGGTCCGCAGCTCTTTCCGTGCCTGGGTGAACGCGGCCTCATCGCGCTTGCCTTTCATCGTGTGCTTGGGTCGTTGGTAAGAAAACCCCTCCTGATGAAGGATGCGCCGCAACTGGTCCTCGCTGAAGGAAACCTTCGTCCGCCGTTTTAGATGCTCGTTAAGACGAACAACCGACCACACGCTAAAGCCATAACCCAAATTCTGGGGCGGCGTGGCGATCGCTTCGCGCAGGGCCCGCCGATACCCAGGCGTTGCCGCTGAGGTTCGTCCCGGTGGTTTGCGCGGTGTCAAGCCCGCGACACCATGTTGGCGATAATGTTTGCGGATGTTGTCCACGGTCGCTGGACTGCATCCCAAGTCTTGCGCAATCGAAAACTTCGACCTCCCAACTGCGCTCATAAGAATTATGGTGGCGTTGCGAAAAATCGTCTTTTCGGATGTTCCGAAACGAAGGTTGTCCAAAGCGTCCCATTCCTCATCGCTCAATGTCCATGCAGCCATGGTTGCGTCCCTGCGGTTGAACCGACATCTCCACTTCCACATAGAATATCGGCAACCTAACCGCAGCTGAAGAGCCTATGCGGGTCTACTTAGGATTTCGGTCAATTTCAATGCAATTCATTAGATACATGCCGCCGCAGCGAACGCGGTCAGCGATCCTGAGTCTCGACGCAGGGATGCGGCAAGGGCGGTCGCTTCCCTCGACCAGTCAAAGCCACGCTCTTTTAGGCGCTGCGGGATAATCAATTAATCGGTGCGAAACACTCCGTCAGGAATCTTCTCGACAACAACCGACTTGACGACCATACGCTGATCATAGGCGGGTTGGCCTCGGAATGCGGCACCCGTCCAGTGAGGTGCGTAGACCGTTTTCACGCTCTCTCGCGGCAGCCAACAGCCAGCGCCAAACTCTTGAAACGACGTGTGCGACCACGAGACGACCAATAAATCGTTGACCCGCTGTTCGCGGCGCCTGGGAGCATAGCCAAGGGCAGGATCGAGCCAGAGGATGTCCATCGTCTTTAAGCCTTGAGCTTCGCCTTCGGCGGCCCATTCCCCTTCAAGAACCAGGCAAGGCTTGCCCTCGATGACCTCCTTGTTGGGGCGTAATTTCCAGTGGCGGTAACTTGCGATGTTCGCCGGAAACCAATCGTGACTTTGAACTCGTTGAGCATCCTCGGTGGGAGCGGGATCCATGGGGCGCAGTCCCAGGCCGGCTAGATAGATGGAGGGCATTTCCAACAACGACGGCAAACTCATGGTCCAGTTTTTCTCCGCATCGTTCCACATCGAACAACGCTGACCATCGTAGACGAACTTCGTCGTCTCCTGCCGGCCCTGGCGGGCAAACAGATAGTTGAACTCGCCGTTACCTCGCTGCGCAAGTGCATCCTTCCTGCGGCGTTCGACGATCGCCGCGATAGGTCGCGGAGCCAATGGATCCGGTCCGATGGAATCGGGCGGCACGGCATAGGGCGCGATGCCCGATCTGACCACTTCGGCGAATCGCCGCTCGCCGGCAAACGCCACCTTGTGCGATTCCTTTTCTCCCCGAGTCAGGAGTAGGTTCCAGGACATCAGCCGCTTCGCTTCCATAAGCGGCTCGGTCACGACCTCATATTCCACCAGCAGGCTCTTAAACCGTCCTGCCCGTTCGCGCAGCTTCGCCGTCAACTCATCCTGGGTGAGGCTTGCGGCAACAGGCGATTTCCCTGGAACCTTCGGCGCCGGGTCGGAACTTTTTGGAAAAGGGTGCTTGCCCGCCTGAAATTCGTTGACCAGTTCGAGAACGGAATCGGCGGGAACCGCAATACAGCCTTCGGCGTGCGCACGGGAGATGGTGATGCCATGGGACTTGCCGTCAAGACCGAGGAGCGGTCCTCCGCATTCGTCCTCGCGCAAGGGCAAGTCGTGTTCGAAGAACACCGGATAGTTGGGCCGTGGGGCGCCGTCGATTCCTCGAGGAAATCCATTCGACCTGAGCATGACAGACCCCGAGATCGGCGTTTGGCCACGCAACAGCTCGACGGCAACCCGGTCGCCTCCAAACATCCCCTGAATCGATGCCGCGAGATCCTCATGCGACCGAACAGGTTTTCCCGCCACGCTCAGAAGCAGATCACCCGAGAGGATTTCCGCGTCGGCGGCTTCGCCTTCGGCGAACTCCACCCAGTAGCCACGATCCGGGACCGAACTGCCAATGATCGGGAGCAGTGCCGCGGGGCAACGAGCCATCGGCCGGTAAGGAGAAACCTCTTTGGCGACTGGTCCCTGACCTCTGCGGCGCTCGACGCTGACGATCCCGGCGGCCAGCGGCGTCGAATCGTTCGCGGGTACGGCAAGGATCGTCCCCGCCGGCACGGCTTGGATATTGGTCCAGGCTGGTGGGCGCAGATTGCCTTCGGGCAACTTCAAAAACACCAGGTCAAATGCGGGAACCAACCCAACGGGCGTAGCAGCAACCTTGCGTCCGTCCGCGAGTTGACAAGTCGGGCTCTTCGGAAGGCGGCTCGCGATCGTGAGCACCAACCCCGAGGAGTCCACGACCGTACCGAGAGCGGTGGATTGATAGCCGTCGAGAATTCTGACGATCGAGTTTCCGGCTTGCGCCGTGGCAGCCCGATAGGCGGACAGGGTTGCCGCACCGTTGGTCCAATCTCTCCCGCTCAAGGCCGCTCCGGCAAAGTCGATCCAGGCGCGCTGGGAATCGCCCGCCTTGGGAAGCCGTATTTCGCGGCGCTTCATCGCATCCATGCGACTTAGGATGAAAGGTGTCGGCGTCACCGACAAGCACAGGCCGCCGCCCCGTTCGCGAAACGCGCCGGTCGCCCCCTTCAACGCCTTGGGCAAATCCATGCCGCGGATGATACCGACCATGCGGCCTTCCAGGTCAAAGTAGGGTCCCCCCGAGTCGCCCCCCTGCACCAGGCAGTCGGCAGCGAACGAATCGGTGTCGACACAAAGGACCCGGCCAAGCCGCGCAACCGGGCTCCTACCGGCCCGGTATCCCCCGGGGTGGCCCATCTTGATCACCCAATCGCCGAGTTTGACGACCGATGTTTCGCAGAGGGGAGCGAACGGATAAGGACCTGGCTTCGTAAGCTGCACCAGCGAAATATCGTACTGGGCATCGAAGCCAAGAAGTACGCCCTCGCGCCGCAATCCATCGCTCAAGATGACAGTGATCTTCGTCCCTGGCTTGAGCGACCAGCCGGCGCTGAACGGCTCGGTCGGTTTCGCATGGCTGACATGGCCTTGCGACAGAATCAGTCCCTCGGGGGAAATGATCACGCCCGACCCGTGGCCCTCGTCGCCGAGAGCAACGACCGACGAGCGGACGCTTGCAATGACCTTGCACGCTCGCTGCTCGATCGCTGCGAGCGATTTCTTGGGGTCGGCAGCAGGATCAACACCGCGGACTTTTGAGACCAGAGGAAAAGGGGCCGCCACCATCAGCAACCCCATAAGGAAAACGCTCAGCCTGCGAACGAGGGTCGCGCTCACTTCACCAGCTCCCAAATGCGGACGGTTTTGTCTTCACTGCCTGAGACAAGCCATTTGTCGTCACCGCTGACGGCAAGACTACGAACCGCCATTTTGTGACCGATCGCTTCCGCGATGCGCTTGCCGCTGGCGGTATCCCAGATCCGCACGCTTCCTTCCCTGGAGGCGGTGACGAGTTGCCGATTGTCCAAGCGCCAGGCCATGGCGGTGACTGGTTTTTCATGCGCCGCAAAAATCGACAGAATCTTTCCGCTCGCCGCGTCGAGCAAACGAACGGCCCCCTTCTTGCCGGCGACCGCGATCTTCAATCCGTCTGGACTGAAGGCCACGAGCGCGGGATCGATGTCCTTGGAAGAAACCGACCAGATCGGATTCTTCTCCGCAATATCGCCCAGGTGAATATCTCCGTCCAACGTGATCGCGGCAACGCGCCTGGAGTCGGGCGCGAAGGCCAGTTGAATGACTTCATTGTCGTGGGAAATGCGGGCAACAGCGGCAAAGGGAACCGCGTTGGCGTCAAAGGTGTTGTCGAGAAAGGAAACCGCGGTTTTGTCGCCGGGTGCGATCGCCCACATTTTCCCATCGGGGGTGGTGCCGAAAGCGCGCGCTCCTTGCACACCTCCTCCCGGCGTATTGCGATCTTTTTTGGCGACATCGCACTGGGTAAAGTTCTCTCCAGCGCCGCTGACAAGAAATAACTTGGTCCCGGCACGGTTCAGTTGCAGCAGATCCACTCCGGGAGAGCGCTTATCACCCTGACGCCCCTCGAAAATGGTTTCGTTTAGTTTGCCCGTGGCTAAATCCCAGAATTTCAAGGCACCGATCTGATCGCCGGTCGCGAAAAAATCGGCACCCACGACTACCGCGGTCACCGCATGGTCGTGGGCGATCGCCTGCCGTTCTTTGAGCTTTACCGCTGACGACGCAGGCGCCTCCGTGCGGGGTTCGGGTGCAACGGCCAGCGTTGGCGAACCTTGTGCCTCAAGAGGATCGTTGAAAACGAGGGCTCCGCATATCAAAAGCGGCAGACCCGTGGCCATGACGAAGTTTTTGAAGCTCCCTGTACGCATAGAATCAAACTCCTTGCAAAAATGCAAAAGTTAAGAGGGTACGAAATGAACGGGGAATGTTAAACAGACGACGACAAGAGATCGAAGACGGGAAACACGATGAAGCAGGACTTGAACCGATGCGAATTAATTTTGCGAGCGGATGCTCGACCCACCTCCCTCCGTGCTCCCAGTTCCCGTGCCGCCAATGGCTCCTTCTGCTCCCAAGGGGGTCGTTACCACCCGCACTTTCATCGCGGGGACGATGCCCGATTCCCTGGCAGGCGATACGACGCCGTTTTGGTACGTGATTCGCAGGCCGTACCAATAGGTTCCGTCGTCCGGCACGAGATGATCGAACCCCGATCGATCAGGAGTGTTGGCGGCCGCCAGCTTCCAGGTCTTGCCCGCGTCGGTCGAAACAAAAAGCTCCAGGTACTTCATTGCCGCCCTGCGCTTTTCGTCGAACTGCAAGTTGAGGCGCACGATCCGAGAGTCGGTCTGCAACGTGTCCAGGGTGGCGTCCGGCCGGTCCTGATCTTTTCCGGCCGCTTTCCGTTGGGCGGGCACTCGCTGGTATTCGACGCCGTTGATTTTGATGCGATCCGACGAGCCAGTGGGTTCGGTCTGAGAAGTGCCGCCGAGGACAGGAGTCACCGGCGAGGATTTTTCTTGCGCCGGTTTGTCTGATGGCGGTTTCTCTGGCACCGTCGCGAAGGCAGGAATCGTCGGCAAGGCGACGATCGCCATGAGGAGCAGGGCAAGGCCCCACCAGGACAGACGATGGGTCACACGGGGATTGGCAATCATTTCAAATCTCCTTTCCATGGTGGATTTTCCACCGAAACCACAACTCAGCGAAGGCATGAAAGCCCGTTCGGCTTGGAGGAACTCAAGCGCTTGAAAAAGCGTCTGCGCGTAGGTCTTGCGGGCTCGCGGCAAACGGCTGATGACCAGCGCATCGCAGCAGGCCTCTTGCGCCATGCGCAATTCGCGGCGCGCCAACCAGACGACAGGGTTCCACCAGCAGGCGGCCGCAACAAGGAACGACAACGCGTTCGTGAAGTGGTCGCGCCGCAGGTAGTGCGCAATCTCGTGCGACAAGACACAGGTCAGTTGTTCTTCCGTCAGACTGTCCGCCAGCTTGCGCGGAATCACGATGAGCGGACCGGTGTGTCGCAACCACAGGAGCGGGGAGACATGGGCATCCAGGACCATCACCGCGGGAGCTCTATCGATCTGGAGGCAATCCGCGGATTTGCTGGCGGCTTCTTTCATGCGTCCGTCATTCGTCGCGCCGTGCTTCAGCGCTCTTCTCAATGCCCACACCTGCAAGAGCGAGCATCCCAGAATGGCCATCGTCCCCACACCGCTGATGATCAGTGCCGCTACGGTCCAGGAGAGTGGCCAACTGGCATTCCCTTCGGCTTGCACACCCGTTTGCGGCCGACTTGCGCGATCAACGTCCACGGGAGCGGCCGATGGCAGGCCGGTCAGCCGAACCTCGGGTTCACGGGCGAATCCTGTCAAGGAATCGCCCATCCAAGCGGGGAGTAAAGGTATGGAAAATAATGGCGGCGTGACAAATTTGAGGAGGACCACCAGCCACAGGGCATGGTTCAATCCCGGGCGCCGGCGGATGGCCGGAACCATTCCTGCCAGCCACACAAACAAAGCCAACGCGGCCGCGACGACAGCATTCACGAGCACCGAGTCGAGGAATAGGTTCATGGTTTCACTTCGATTCTGGAATGCCGTCAATGATCTGCCGAATGGCGCTGCGTTCTTTGCGCCCCAGGTTCGTTCGCTCTAAAAGCGTCAGGAGCATGGGAGCCAACGAGCCTGCGAAATGACTGTCCGCTAGCTTCTGCAGTTGCTGACCGACATAGGACTCGCGACTCACCTTGGCGGAGAACTTGTGGGCGAACCGGCTGGCATCGGATTCGATAAAGCCCTTCTCGGTGAGCCGTTCCAACAGACTCTTTACCGTGGTGTGCCTCGCCTGAGTGTGTTCGGGGTAGATGGCTTCCACAATCTCCCGAATCTGGCACGTTCCTCGGTCCCAAAGGACCCCGAGGATCGCCAACTCCGTCTCCGTGGCATCGACTGGCTTTTTCGACAAGACTTTCCTTTACCTTCCTAATTCGTTGGGTGGCGTGATTAAGTCACCATGCCTTAGATTGTAAGGCGCGATGACTTAGAGTCAAGCTCGGACGTGTCAATCACCCCCGAGAAAACGGCACTCCTTCCCAGGTTCCTCTCAAACCGGCAGAGAAATCACCCGATAACTTTTACGAAATCCTCAGGCAAAATCCTTCCAACGGCGCACAAGGGCCCTAGCAAAGATATACATCACTTCATTTGCTTGAAGCGCTCGGAAGCCCAAATGGTTTAGGCTTTTACCAATACCGACACTCTTCTCTCAGGGTGTAAACGTATGGTCGAACTCAGCGAAGAGATCGAGAAAAAGGCCAGAGACCTTTATCAAACGATCCTGTTAATGGATGACGAAAAACAACGTCTCGCCTTTTTGGAAAAAGAAACGCACAACCAGCCGCTGCTGCGGCAAACGGTTATCGAACTCTGGAGAACCCGCAAAGAGCTTCCCCATCAAAAGGTCGATTTCGACCCTGCCGTCGAAAACGAGGGACGAAGCTCGGGAGTACCTGGCCCCGGTGCGGGGGTCGGCGGAAAGTACATTCAGGGAGGCAAATACATCCTGATCGACCCGATCGGTGAAGGTGGGATGGGGATGGTCTACATCGCCAAGCAGACCCGCCCTGTCCAACGACTGGTTGCCATCAAGTTCAGAAAAGCCGAAGCGGAAGGATGGGATAATCGAACGCGTTTCGATTTTGAGTTGCGCATCCTGGCGCTTTTGGAACATCCCAACATCATGCAGATCTACGACGCCGGCATTTCGGAGAAAGGGCACCCTTTTTTTGTGATGGAATATTTTCCCGGGCAGCCGATCTGCAAGTTCTGCGATCATCACCGCTACACCCTGAGAAGACGCCTGGAGCTTTTTCTGCATGTGTGCCGTGCGATCCAGCACTCCCATGAAAAAGGAATCGTTCATCGGGATATCAAACCGGCCAATGTTCTCGCCGAGATGTATCAGGATCATGCCGTTGCCAAGGTCATCGACTTTGGTCTGGCGAAGTCGATGACCTCCCGCGTGATCGAGCGGCGTCAAATGACTCGTTCAGGATCGGTCGTCGGCACCTTTCAATACATGAGCCCCGAACAGGCCAGCCTGGATCCCAAAAAAATCGACGAACGCTCCGATGTTTATTCCCTGGGGGTGCTCCTTTACGAACTGTTAAGCGGAATCAACCCGCTAACCACCAAGATCGCGATCAATAGCAAGACCGACCTGATCTTGAAATCGATCTGCAACGACGATCCCCTTCCCGCTTCCGTGGCCCTCGCTCAAATCAGACACCTGGGCGAGATCCCTAATATGAGACAAACCACCGCGGCTGCCCTTGCCGCGTCGTTTCGGGGCGAACTGGACGCCATACTGATGAAGGCGCTTGAAAGAAATCCAGAAGCGCGCTACCAGACCCCGATGGCTCTGGCGCGAGATGTGCGCCACCTACTTGAGGGGGAACCCGTGGAAGCACTCGAACGAGATCGCTGGTATCCGATTTGGAAATCGATGCGGCGGCATCGCCACGCCTTGTATTTTTCTCTTTCCCTCGCCGTCTTCTTCGTCCTGATCGGCCTCTCTTTTGCCCTGGGCTGGGTGCGATTCGTGGGATGATTTCTGCTTTGCCCCTATCCACCAACACCAAAAACAAGATTTCAAAATCGAAACTCATGAAGCACATTTGCCACATAGTGATTATTTCAAGGAGTTTCCTCTCGTGAAAATTCTCGTGATTGAGGATGACCCTCCCATTCGCCAGACCTTGAGCGAACTGCTCGAAGCCAACGGCATGGAACCACTCCTAGCGGCCGATGGAGTGGAAGGGTTGGAACTTCTCAAGAAAAGGCCCGACCTGATTCTTTGCGACTTGGCGATGCCCCGCATGGATGGTTACGAGGTCATCTCCACCATTCGCGCCAAACCTGAATGGAGCGCGCTGCCAATCATCGTTTTGTCGGCAAAAACCGGCCGTGCCGATCTACTGCGTGCGATGGAGATGGGAGCGGATGACTTCATTACCAAACCCTTTGTGTTAAGCGATGTAATGACCGCCATCGAAACTCTACTGGCCCGGGTCCAACCGTTGCCCGAAAGGCTGGAAGCCTCCGAAACCTTGCACCAAAATAACATCCCTGTCCCCTGGTCGGTCGATGCGATGGATCATTTCGCGCGAATTCTTGGCGGCGCCGACCTGATCCTCACCGATGCCGATCGCCTCGCGCCCGCGGAGGTCATGGAAATTGCCCGCTCGATCAAGTCGCATGGCATCCTGTTGCGAGGCATGGTGGCCAAAATGCAGCTCCATATGGAACTGGAACGATTGGCCGGAGCCGGCGAGAAAATTCCCGAAGGATGCGCCAATGCCCTCGGCGTGATCGACGAAGCATCGCGAAGAGTCGCGGCGCGGGCGGAAAGATCGGGAGATTTAACAATCGATCTCAAAGAGGCGCAATTGCAACTCCCAGAACAATGGCTGATCATTGCCGTGGAGGAGTTGGTGGACAATGCCCTCTCGTTTTCGAGGAAAGGAACACCCGTTTCGGCGGCGGGAACCTTCAATCAAAACCAATACACGCTGCGGATCACCAATCGCGGCCGGCTGCTTGATCCCGCACAGGTCGACTCGATTGGCCCTCTTGTCCGCTTTCACGGCAAGGCTTCCGGCAAGCAAGGGGGCCTCGGCCTAGGACTCTCCAATGTGACGAACCTTGCCCGCTTATTTGGCGGTCGCCTGGAGCTGATTCCTTCCTTATCCAGTGAAGGAATGTGCGCCGAGTTAACGTTGCCCGCATGTCCGGAGGGAACAACGGCTAAGCCCGAGGAAACCGGCAACCGTTTGCCGATGGGCCACTAAATCATTGCCGCTCTATCGGCGCATCGGTTAAACCCCGGGAATCGTCACCCGGAAACAGGTGCCCGAAGGCGACGAGCTAACAAGCGTGATCGAACCGCCCAGCAATTCCGTGTAGCGTTTCACAATATTGAGTCCCAATCCGGTACCGCTGATCTGCCCGACATTGCTCGCGCGATAAAAAGGTTCAAACAGGTGCTGTTGATCTTTTTCGGGAATTCCGATCCCCTGGTCGGCGACTTCGAACCAAAATTGCTGCTCTTCCCGATAAAGGCGCAAGTCAATCGTGCTCCCCTCCGGGGAATAGCGGATCGCATTGCTCAGGAAGTTGGAGAGAATATGATGCAGCAGTTTCCTGTCGGTCAAGAAGAGCTCCCGCTCGCCGAAACACTGCAGTTGAAATTCGTGCTTTTTCTTGTCTCCCACTTCGGCTTCTTCAAGAATATCGGAAAAAAGAGACTTCAGATTGACAGACTCCTTAAGCACCTCCAATTTGGCCGCATCGGCCCGGCTTAGGATCAAGACGTCTTCAACAATGGCCTTCAGACGATTGGCGCCCGCGATAATTCTTGCGAGCAGTTCGACGCGCTTGGCCGGGGTTAACTTTTCGCTGTAGTGCTGCAGAAGTTCCGCGGCGCCCGACACGGCCGTCATCGGGGTTCGGAACTCATGGGAGGCCACCGAAATAAAACGCGTCTTCATTTCGGAGAGATTCTTCTCGTGATTCAGCGCGTTTAAGATCTCTTTCTCGAGCTTACGCCGCGAGGAAATATCTCGTGCCAGCACAAGCAAATCCCCATCGGCCAGCGGGGTGACACGCAATTCGATGACACCGAAAGAAACTTCCAGTTCGATCACGCCCGGCCCGATTGCATTCATGGCAACCGTTTCCGGGCCGATTTCGACCGAGATCGTTCCCGACTCCAGAAGCCAACGGAAAATCTCGTCGACCACCGAGCAAAGGAAGCAGTTGCCGCACCGCGCATCGCTCGCCGAACATCCTTCTATGCCGGGAATTTCTTCCGGAGAAGAATCCTTGAAGAACACGATCTCTTTTTTTCTGTTGACGCGAATCACGGTGTCCGGAATCGACTTCACCACCGTTTCAAATTCCCTGGTTCGAAGATCGAGCTGCGCGGTGCGTAATTTGACCCGTTCCTCCAGTTCCTGGTTGAAGCGCCGCAATTTCTCTTCGACGCGTTTGCGCTCCGTGATATCGCGAACGACGGCGACCATATAGTCGCGGTCGATGCGAATCGTGTTGAAGTTCACCTCAATGGGAAAGACCGATCCGTCTTTTCTGCGATGGACGCTTTCAAACGTTTGGTGACCGCTTAAACGGCCTTCCAAAATGAATCTTCCCCATTGAATCGAGGCAATGTTCGGGTCGACATCGGCAACCCTCATATTCAAAAATTCTTCGCGGGTGTAGCCGTGGGAAATGCAAGTCTTTTCATTGACATCAATGTACCGGCCCGTGAGAGGCTCGACGACTTCAATGCCGTCGGAGGTCTGATCGATCAACTTGCGAAACAACTGGAGGTTTCTTTCGGCTCGTTTGGTATCGATGAATTGGCCGATCTGGGTGCCGAGACTGCGAAACACCTCAAGCAATTCCCGGTCGGGTGGCCGGCTATCCTTGCTGAAAAACTCGACCACGCCGACTGTTTCTTCTCCATGACGGATCGGGAAGCCAAAGGCCCCACGAAGACCTGCCTTGCTTGCCGCCTTGGCCCGCGGGAAATTGGGATCCATGCTGACATCGCCTAGCCACACTGGCTGGCCGTGCTCCCAAACCCGCCCTGGAAGACCAATTCCCTTGCGAAAGGGCACCTTGCGAGAGAGGTGTTTGAATTCGGCGGCATCAAGCCCCACGACATGCCACATTTCGACCAGGGACAGCCGATCGGCCTTGCGGTCAACAATCCAAAGATCGCCAATTTCCCATTCGGTGTTCTCGCAAATCGCTTGCAGAATCTTGGGCGCCGCGTCCGCCAGGCCATTGGATTGAGCCAGGATGTTGACCACCGCATGCTGGGTTCTGAGCCTTTTTTCCGCCCATTTGCGATCGGTAATATTTTGAAAGGCACCTTGCATGCCAATGACCTTGCCCTGCGGATTGCGCACCGCCTGGCCAATAATGCGCGCCCACAGGCGTTCCCCGGCGAACGTGTCCGTTTGCGCCTCCAGATCGAACGGGTCGCCTAGACCGCGGCAATGAGCGACCGCCTCAAGAAGCTTCGCGCGCCCACTGGGTGCAAGCAGTTTCAGGGTCCGCTTCAGGCTCGGCTCATCGTCTCGCTTCAGCCCGTAGATTGCCCGTAGTTCATCCGACCAGGTCATGGCCATTTCGCCAAACGAAATCGCCCACGCCCCCATTCCGCCGATACGGCTCGCCTCGCTTAGAAGCAATTGGCTTTGTCTAAGCCGTTCTTCGGAACGTTTGCGTTCCGTGATATCGCGCGAGATCCCAACCATGCCGATGACCTTGTCCGATGCATCCTTGTAAGGCGACTTGGTCGCCAGAAACGTTCTTGTGACTCCGGAAACCGTGAGTTGTTCTTCCTGGGTCTCGCTTGCGCCACCATCCATAACCTGCAGATCTCGATCTCTCAAAAGCCGCGCACTTTGCGGATCGAAGAAGTCGGTATCGAGTTTACCGATCACCGCCGAGGGCGGTTGACTCATGAAACGTCCGGCGGCGGGATTGCACAGAAGGTACCTTCCGTCGTTATCCTTGACGAAAATGGCATCGGTCGTTCCGTCGACGACCGCCTGAAGGAGATTTGCGGTTTTGCGCACTTCCCATTCGCTTTTTTTGCGTTCGGCGATTTCATTCGCCAGTTGCGTCGAATGGCGAAGCAGATCGGCGTAAAGGCTGCCATTTTCATAAATCCGTCCCACCTGAGCTCCCAGCATCCGCAGGAGCCCTTCATCCTCGTCGGAAAACGAGTCTTCGCCAAGTTTGTCCAGCAGGCAAACCCAGCCAAACACCGAGGAAGGCGACACGATCGGCGCGGCCAGCAACGATGAGACCGAGGGAAAGCTCGCAGGAAATCCCAGCTTCGACAATGCGCCGGGTCGATCGATACGAACGCAACGCCCCGCCGTGAGCACGCTACCGAGCACGCCACCCATGGCGCCAGAGCGGCCCACTTCGCTCGCCGCGGCATGATTCATTCCGCTTTGCAACAAGTATTTGTACCGCGATTCGCCGTCCATCGAAATCCCGACGACGGCAAATCGCGAGCCCAGGATGTCGCGCGCGGAGTCGCAAAACGATTGGAGTAGCTTGCCAGGATCTCGCTCCGATCCCAATTGCAGTCCAAGTTCCACCATGGCCGTCAAGCGACCATTGGTACGCTCGAGTTCATCCACTTTTTGAGATAGTTTGTCTGTCAATAGACTGAGATGCTCTCGATCGAATTCCTCAGTTTTAGGGGATGGGACGGCCACCGACACATCCCCTAATGCGGCCTTGACGGCCTGAAGGATCACCTCGGGTTCGCAAGGCTTGGTGAGGACCGACGTGACCCCGCAATCCCGCGCGAGCTTCTCTGCTTGCGGTCCGTGGTACTGGGCCGTGCAAAAGATGACCGGGGTTTTTTCGATCGCCGAGTCGGCGCGAAGTTGCCGCACGAACTCGAAGCCATCCATGGTCGGCATCAAAATATCGGTGATGATCAGGTCAGGCCGCTCGGCGCGGGCAATCGCCAACCCTTCGGCACCGTCGGCGGCCTCCAGCAGCGCGAAACCGCCATATTCAAGGAGCGTGACGAGGAAGTCACGATTGGCGGGATGGTCATCGACAATCAGGATTTTGGCCATGGCACACTCCTGGCTTGCGCCAGGCAAGACTCGATTTCAGCTAGAAGCTTGTCCGGTTCGATGGGTCGGGTCAGGAACCTGGCCGCGCCGAGAGCCAACCCCTTTTCGCAATCTTGTTGGGACATCATGGTCGACGTCAAAAAAACGAATGGTATGGCGCATAGAGCCGGGTCGGCCCGCACCAACCGGATCAGGTCGTAGCCAGTCTCGCCATTCATCGCGATGTCGGAGAGAATCAGATCGGGAAAATGCGACCGGGCGATTTGCAGGGCCTCGTCAATTCCAGACGCGGTTAGCGTTTGATAACCATGAGGCTCGAATAGGCTTTGGGCCAGTTCGAGGTTGACCGGCGAATTGTCAACAACCAGGATCTTGTAACGATAAACCGAGGGCGTATCGCCTTGGGACGCCAAGATCGGAAGAACTTCCGCAATGGCCCGTCTTTTTTCGCGTAAAAATTCCTGCACCTGCCGGACAAAATTCTCCGGATCGATCGGTTTGGTGATGTAGCCATCGAAGCCCGCGGCCAGCGCCTTCTCCTTGTCTCCGACCATCGCCAGGGCGGTCACCGCGACAAGAGGTATCTGCCTGGTCTTCCGTTCCGCTTTCAACCGGCTCGCAAGTTCGTAGCCGTCCATGACGGGCATCTGCAAATCGCAAATGATAAGGTCGAAGGGGTCGTGCAACGCGATCTCTAGACCTTTTTGACCGTTAACTGCCGTTTGCAAACGGTAGTCGAATGCACGCAGCACATATTCCATGAGTTCCAGATTGGCTGGGTTATCTTCAATGATCAGGATGCGGCCCGTCATGGATCATTTGCCTCCCAGGATGAGGGAGAAAGAACTGCCCTTGCCGCAATCGCTTTCGAGGGCGATGCGGCCACCCAAAAGGGTCGCGAGTTTTCCGCTCAGATGAAGGCCCAATCCCGTGCCGTCCTGGTGCTGCTTTTTCGAGAGATCCACCTGGCTAAAAGCCAGAAAAAGCTTACTGCGATCTTCCGGCGCGATGCCGATTCCCGTATCGGAGACAATGAAACATGTGACCGGATCGCCATTTTCCTGCCGGCGAACCGCTTCGATCGTCACCGTGCCTTTGTCCGTGAATTTGATGGCATTGCCGGTAAGGTTGAGCAGGATTTGACTCAGGGCCCGGCGGTCGGCGTTCACGACTATTGATTGCGCGGGCAGTTGCAGTTCCAATTTCAGGCCCTTCCCCTCGGCCAGCGGCCGAATCGTGGTGGCGACTTCCTCAAGCAGGCCCTTGCAATCGATGATTTCAGGACGCAGTTCTACCTTGCCCGACTCGATTTTCGCGAGATCTAGAAGGTCGTTAATGAGCGAAAGAAGGTGCCTGGCGCTGCTTTGCACCGTGCGAAGCTGCTTTTCCTGATTCGTCGTTAGCGGGCCGGGGAGGCGCATGAGCAAGGTTCCGGTGAATCCGATGATGGCATTGAGCGGAGTCCTCAATTCGTGGCTCATCGACGCGAGAAAATTGTCTTTTGCCCTGCTTGCTTTTTCCAGTTCCAGGTTCTTTTCCTGGAGTGCTTTTTCAATCAACTTGCGATCGCTAATATCCCGGATGGACCCGCTGACCAGGATGCCTTCTTCAGTCTCCAGAGGACTCAGGCTGATTTCGACCGGAAATTCCCCGCCGTCTTTGCGCAGGCCAAACAGTTCCGTGCCTCCTCCCATGGGGCGAACTCGAGGTTCACGGAAAAACCGGTTGCGGAATCCCGGGTGGTTGGCGCGGAACCGTTCGGGAATCAAAATCTCGATTTGCTGACCGAGCAACTCGCGGCGCGAATAGCCGAAGAGCTTCTCCGTCTGCGTATTGACCAGCACGATTTCGCCCGCCCGATTGACGATGACCATGGCATCGGGCGCCGACTCGAGCAGGCCACGAAATTTCGCCTCCGCTTTCTTACGTTGCGTCACGTCGCGAACCGCGCTGATGGTGAATTTGCGGTTCGCGATCAAAAGCGGACTGAGGCTGATTTCCACCTGGAATTCGGTGCCGTTTTTTCGCAGGCCGAACAATTCCCGCCCTTCCCCCATGGCACGAACCCGGGGATCGCGGGCATAATCGGCCCGCAGCGAAGGGTGCCGGGCTCGGAACCGTTCGGGCACGAGCATTTCAATGGGATTTCCCAGTAGTTCTTCGCGCCTGTATCCGAATACTCGCTCGGTCTGGGAATTCACCAAGATCATGCACCCGACTTCATCCACGAGCAAGATGCCATCGGGAGCGGCTTCGAGCAGGCCGCGAAAGGTTTCCTCCGCCAGCGCCGGATCGCTGCCATCCAAGATGTGGGAAACGGTGCCGCTTGACTCCGGGGAGTTTGGCAACATGATCGTCTCGGGTTCAATTCGGTTCAACGGGAACCACTAAGGCCCCAATGAAAGGACTCATGATGGGTTTGTTGGCATGCTAGGCTGCGAATTTGAGATGGACAGTGCAAGGAAAAATTACGCTGGGAGATTCTTGGTTTCAGATTCGCTGGATCGGATCCGTTCGCCCGAAGGAATGATTCCGACGTACCATTTTTTACCTACCGGCAACGCTCGGCAACATTTTGAACCATGCAACTGATCACTCTGCAAAAGTCGCAGCATGGCAGAGGCCTCAGATGAGAACGGGGCCGAGATCCGATCAACGGATCTTGGCCCCTTCTAGGTAGGTGTCGATCGAGGTCTTTCATTTTCTCAGAACGAGATCGCGAATCTCGATTTCATTTGCGGGAGCCGATCACGAATTCCTTAATCTTGGCCCGCGCGGATGAGGAGCATGGACCAGGTTCGGTCCTGGGGTTTGGTGGTGTCGACCACCAAATAGTGGCCCGGTTTGGGAGTATTTACGGCGCTTGATCCGTGGCCCGATCGTGCCCCTCGTTGCTGAGAGAACTCGGACTTCAAAATGAATGGAACGGGAGCGCTTTCATTCGACGGATCCGGCTCAAGATGAATTTTGACTCCATGCTTGGTAACCTTATCCTCTTTCGTGAAATCAATCATGTTGATTCTTTGCGCAAGATAAAAATTGGCAACAATCTCCATCATTTCTGGATAGATATTGGTCGGAGTTTCGTAGCTTTCTTCAACGATGGACCAAATTTCCGTATTCTTTAGCTCTTTTCGTGACTTCTTGATCGTTCGCGCCTCAAGCGTGGTTCCCGATTTTTCAAACCAGGCGTGAACCTCCTTCTCGGGCACACCGTTTTGGCATTTTGCGTTGAAACATGACCATGAATAACCCGGAGAAGGAAGATCTCCCCCATCCACATAAAGGAGTTCCAATCGCACGACCCGCTCGGGAGGCAACGGCCGATTTTTCGCAGTCACGAGCAACACGCGATCGATGTTGCTCTTGGGGTGCGGAGATTGCAGTACGAGTGTGTCGCCCTCGGCGAGTTCAAGGTGGGCAGCGGCGTTGAAATCGATGCGTGCTTCGCCCATCCACACGTGTACGCCCAAGTCGAGGTCAATCTTGGCCCCCCTGCCATGCGTGGTGACCTGGTAGTTGCAAAGCAATCGGCAAAGCGCTTGTTTCCCATCTGCCGCGCCGAAAAAGTCCCGAACGGTCGCACCAAACGAGTGATATTGATTCACCGGTTCCTTCATCATCCACACGTCCGGTTTGCCTTGAACCTTTGCGAGCCAGGCCGTGCGCTCCTTCGTCGAAATGACGCTGGAGTGCTCATGCGGGCCGGGTTTTTGGGCAAGCAAAAGCCCCGGCCCTTCGAAATATTGAAACGTCAGCGTGCACTGGCCAGATTCCTTCGCTGCGGGTGTTTTGACTGGTGGCGATTGCTGTGCCGAAAGAGACGTACCATCCCCCATCCAAACAATCGAAAGCAGAATCAGGCCGAGCAGGAAGCGGTTATTCTTCACCATGAAACTCTCCTCAAAAGACCGAGGCCGGGCGCAAAAGAGCTTTGAAGGGGATTCAAGGAGAATTCGTGCCGACTCCCGCACCCACTTCCACCTGCGTCGATTTCCGCGGCCGTCCGAGCACCGCGGTGACCACCCCATTTCTGGGAGGCGCATACGTCATGATCACCTCAACACTGCCGTCTTTTCTCGAATGAAAATGGGCACGGGAATAGCGCGACCAATCGAAGGGAATGGCCTCCGCTACCGTGAACGCCCGCAACTCCTTTTCTGTGGCTGGCCAGCGATGGTGAATCTCGTGAAAGCGCGTGCTCGCAAAGGTGATTTCCTCGCCGTCCTGTTGCAGTTCCTCAAGGCCATCGATCCATTTCTCCGCGATCTTGTGGAAAATGGCGGCACAGGAACAACAGCTAAAAAGAACCAGCGGTAGAAGGATCGCGACAAATCGTTTCACGCGGATCTCTCCTGATACCGTGCTGATCCTTTGAATCCGATGAAACGATACACTTCGGCACTGCGCATAGCACTCGGTTTCGAAGGAAGCAAGAACGAAAACGCCCCGGTGAGGTCCAAGAACCTCACCGGGGCTTTGCCACTTCCGACTGGCTCTCAGGATGTTCCCGATGACAGGTTGTCGGGAAAAGGACGGGCGAACCCGGTTTGGTTCCAGTTCTCTTCTTTCTCCGCACCTGCGCGTGAGAGGGTCTTTTGTTTTGAGAAATCTCAGTCTTTCGCCGCGTGGATGAGGAGCATGGACCAGGTTCGGTCCTGGGGTTTGGTGGTGTCGACCACCAAATAGTTGCCCGGTTTGGGAGTATTTACGGCGCTTGATCCGTGGCCCGATCGTGCCCCTCGTTGCTGAGAGAACTCGGACTTCAAAATGAATGGAACGGGAGCGCTTTCATTCGACGGATCCGGCTCAAGATGAATTTTGACTCCATGCTTGGTAACCTTATCCTCTTTCGTGAAATCAATCATGTTGATTCTTTGCGCAAGATAAAAATTGGCAACAATCTCCATCATTTCTGGATAGATATTGGTCGGAGTTTCGTAGCTTTCTTCAACGATGGACCAAATTTCCGTATTCTTTAGCTCTTTTCGTGACTTCTTGATCGTTCGCGCCTCAAGCGTGGTTCCCGATTTTTCAAACCAGGCGTGAACCTCCTTCTCGGGCACACCGTTTTGGCATTTTCCGTTGAAACATGACCATGAATAACCCGGAGAAGGAAGATCTCCCCCATCCACATAAAGGAGTTCCAATCGCACGACCCGCTCGGGAGGCAACGGCCGATTTTTCGCAGTCACGAGCATGACGCAATCCATGTTCTTCGTGGGATGCGGGGATTGCAGAACGAGCGTGTCGCCCTCGGCCAATTCAACGTCGGCATCCTGACCAAACGGAACATTCTCTCCGTCCATCTGCACAGACATCCCCAGGTTGAGGGCAACCTTGGCTCCCTTGCCATTCGCGGTGACACGGTAATTGCAAGGCCAAGGGCTCCTCTCTTTCACTGCGAAATAATCCCAGGTGGCCCACCTTTGGCTTCCCGATCCCGATAAAGAAGAATCTTGGCGAGCCGGACCGAAGAATTGGAATTTCACCACCGGTTCCTTCATCATCCACACATCCGGTTTGCCTTGAACCTTTGCGAGCCAGGCCGTGCGCTCCTTCGCCGAAATGACGCTACAGCGCTCATGCGGACCGGGTTTTTGAGCAAGCAAAAGCCCCGGCCCTTCTAAATATTGAAACGTCAGCGTGCACTGGCCAGTTTCCTTCGCCGTGGAGGTTTTGTCTTGCGACGATTGTTGAGCCGAAAGAGAGCTTCCACCCGTCCAACTGCTCGCAAGTAGAATCAGGCCGAGCAGGATGCCCTTACTCTTCCGCATAAAAATCTCCTCGATAGAACGAAACCGGGCGCAAAAAATTCTGATCAGGATTCACCGAGAATTCGTGCCGATACTCGCGCTCACCTCAACCTGCGTCGACTTTTGCGGCGCTCCGAGCACCGTGGTGACCTCACCATTTCTGGGCGGTGCATAGGTCATGGTCACTTCAACACTGCCGTCTTTTCGCTGTTTGAAATGAATATGAGAATAACGCTCCCAATCGAATGGGATTTCCTGGACCTTGGCGAACTCTTGCAATTCGCGCTGCGTGGCCGGCCAGCGATTGTGGTGCTCTCGAAAGCGACCACTCACATAGCCGATTTCCTGCGTGTCCTGCATCATCTCGGCGACGCCACCAATCCACTTTTCAGCGATCTTGGTAAAAAATGCGGCGCAGGAACAAAGGCTCAACAACATCAAGGGGAGAAAGGTCGCGATGATTTTTTTCACGGTGATCGCTCCCGATAGGCTCAAGATCGATTCGAATTTCCAGGTCGATCATTGCCTACCGTGCGCATAGCGCTCTCATCATTTCGAAACAATCCCGCTCGGGCGGCGCGAGTTTGGCTGGCCCGTCCAATGACCTTTCCGCGGTCGTCACCCAGGCTTTGAGGTCCGACTCCACAAATTTCTCTTCCTAACGATGTTTCAGTCCCAAAATCTAACGGCAAAGCGATAACCGCGAGGTCATCAACTCTTCTTGGGCTGGAAGAGTTCGACAGGGTTGCCCGACGGGTCGTCCAACAGAATTTGGGACCCACCAGGGCCGCTAATGATGTCATTGCGGAACTGTACTAACCCCGCGTCGCGGAGTCGCTTGACCTCCGCAGCCAAGTCCTCCACCTCGATGTGAACACGGTTCCAGCCACCGGGGACAGGCTTGGTGCCATCGGGCATGGCACGACGACCGGAACTCTCCTTTCCACTGAGGAGAAGGCGCACCCCATCTCGACTGACTGAAGCAAAGGCAGGGCTTGCGTCTTGCTCAACGGTAAATCCCAGATGGGTCGTGTAGAATTTCACGGCAGCGGGAACATCGTCGATCATGTAGCGGATGCTGACGGTGGACATCGGTTTGTTTTCCTTTGGTTTCTTCTCATTCGTAGTCCTGGTTTCCTCGCCCTTCTGGCTGAAGCCCGATACCGAAAAGCTCCAGCCCAGCAAGATGACACAGATAAAAACGGCTAGAGTTTTCATGGAGTTCCTTTCTAGAGATGGAGCGTTCTGGAGAGGGTCTTGAAACCGGTAACAAAGCGAGCGCCGCCTTTGCACGACATGGGCGATGATACCGTAGGTTGGAAACCCCGGATTGGATAAAATTGACCTACCCTTGCTGCGGGACATGGTTCGGGAGCACTGGCTCACTCGATCGACGGAGGTACTCCCCGGGGCTAAGGCCCGAGAATTCCTGGAAGTCGCGGATGAGGTGGGACTGATCGAAATAGCCACAGGTAACGGCGACTCGCGCCCAGTCCGCCATCTCGGCCTTTTGCACCCGTTGCCGAGCCATTTGAAAGCGATTCAGGCGCGAATAGAGCTTTGGCGTCAGCCCGACCTCGGCCGCGAACACCTGGATGAATCGCCGCTGGCTCAGGCCAATGTGACGAGCCACGTCAGCGACCCTTGCCGCTGGACCCCTTTGCGCAAACGCGGCAAGGGCAATTGAGACGGCATAATGGGGCCCAGGAGTGCGATGCAGTCGCGCGAGAAGCGATTGCTGCAGCACAGAAAACCGCTCGGCATGGGTGACACTCTCACACAGTCGCTCGCGAAATTCGATGGCTGAAGAGCCCCAGAGGGCTTCAAGGTCGATGTGCGCGTTCGCAAATTCCGTGGCCGGCGCGCCAAGAAACGGAAACGCGCCTCCGGGTCGAAAATGGACGCCGATCATCGAGGCGTGTTGTTGCGGGTCGATCGAGAAACATCGACCATATGGCCCCGAGACCACCGCCCCAGAAAACCTCTTACAGCGATCTCGCTGGAGTGGGTCGTAAATCCTTATCTCATCCTCATGAAGGTTAATCACAAGTTCAAATGTACCGGAGGGGAGAATGCTCTCGCGCTGATGGGACGGAGCATCCGAGCACAGCCAGAAACGCTCGACGAGGTCGGCCAGCGGTGGAGGCGGGTTGTAGGAACGATAAATCATCTTTGGCGCATCTTCTTATGTGGTCATCCTAGCAGGTCAATTGAAGCAAATGCTATCGGCCCTGCGAGAAAGCACTCCTCATTCATCGCCCGTGCGGCCAGATGGCGAAGATCCCTGGCAAAAGTTAAAGCCCATGGAAAAAGGGGTGGCCAATGAAAAAGCCCCGTTGAGGTCCAAGGACCTCAACGGGGCTTTTGTTACTTCCGAGCGGTGCTCAGGATTTTCCCGATTACGGGTTGTTGGGGAAGGGGCGAGCGAACCCGGTTTGGTTTAGTTCCTCTTCCTCCTGGATGATGATGCGAGGCGTCACCATCATGAGCATGCTCTGCGTTTCCCGGCCGTAACCGGTGTTACGGAAGAGACGATTGATATAGGGAATCTTGCTCAGCACCGGAGGACCATATTCGCTGCGGCTTTCGCTCAAGCGCTTGAATCCACCCATGAGCACCGTGCCGCCGTCCGGCACCGCGACGGTGGTCTGGACGAACAGAGTGTTGATGATCGGCTGCTGAATGAACTGGGTGAAGGTGATCGGATCCGAAGGGTTCGGATTCACCAGGTTACCCGTTTGCGGGAAGATCGGCACCACGATCGGGAAGAGTTGCACCGGCCCGGGGACCAGGTTCGTCAACTGGATCGAAGGCGTCAGACGGACCACGCGGCGGTCGGCCGAGATGATCGCTTGCAAGCTCATCTGGAAGCCGATCGGCTGCTCGGTCACAACCGGGGTGAAGGTGATGTTGCCGTTCGCCAGCGGGGTGACCGCGACGTCGGTCAAGAAGAACTGGCTGTCGAAGACACCAAGGGCCGAAGTCTGGCCGTTGAACATGGTGATCTTGGGCGCTTGCATGACGTTGGTACGGTTGTCACCCTGGGCCGCTTCCATGAAGAGGAACACCTGGATGTCGCTCAAGAAGGCCAGGCCAAGGCTGATACCGCCCGAACCAGGGAGACCGGGATAACCACCGAACACCGGATTGGTCAAACCGAAGCTGGTGTTGTTGACCGGGATGTCCAGGTCGGTGGTGAAGGTTCCCGCGGGGGTCAGACCGCCGATCAGGCCGTGCATGTTCGGGTCGTTGATGTACCCGGCAGGCTTGTACGAGTTCGAGACGATTTGCGGCTCGAAGCGCGAGGTGTTGCGATCGGTCTTGATGTTCATGTTGAAGTTCACACCGATGCGCTCGTAGAAATCTTCGGCGATCGAGATGAAGCGGATTTCGATCGCGACTTCCTGGTCGAGCAGGCGGCGCAGGTTATTGAGCAGGTCCTGGACCTGTTCCTGAATATCGGGAGTCTGGTTGATGACCAGCGAGTTGGTCAGCGGGAAGAACTCGATCGAGCCGGGGCCGCCGACCGTATTCCACGATTGCGGATTGATCGTCGCGGTGATCAGCTTGATCAGCGTGTCTTCGGTCGTTTGACCGCCACGCTTGCTGACGGTCACATTGGGCGAATCGCCTTGCAGACCGCCGCCGGAGGGGCTGCCGACACCCGTGCCGCCGGAAAGGCTGTAAGGCGCCTGGATCGGGGTTGGGTTGCCGCCCGAAATCCCGGGGTTGTTGCCGCCCGCCATGGTCTGGCGGGTCGCACCGCGGTTCGTGAGCGGCTGGCCCGCCTTGAGGGAACCGAAGTTCTCAAGCGGAGTGATCAGGTCGGTCACCTGGTAGGTGACGGTTTGCAGCTTGCCGCGAGCCTGAGACTCGGTCGTGATCAGGAGCACTTCGTCCTTGATGACGTAGGTCAGGTGCGCGCTGCGCAGCATCAGGTTGAGCGCCGACTTGAGCGAAACTTGCTCAAGCATCAACGTGACGGGACGTTCGAGGCTGACGCCTTCTTCTTCGAGGGCGGCGACATCGGGAACGATGTTGATGTTGTAGTACTTGCGCAGATCTTCCAGAGCTTCTCGCAAGGTGATGTCTTTGAAGTTGATGTTCACAGGCGTGTTGAGACGCGATTCGATTTCGCGATCGGCCGCGGTGGTGCGCCTTGGCGTGGCCAGCGTGGTCAGCGACGAGTTGCGGCGGTTGCGCCGTTCGGCAGCGCCTTCGGCGCCGCCATCGAGGGGCTTGTTCACCGTGAGCATCGTGCCCATCGATTCGGCGTCGGTCATGCCTTCGAAGAAGAACTTTTCTCGTTCGTTCTTGGCTCCCTTGGCGACCGACACATTGCGCTGCATCTTGGCCATGCTTACCGCGGCGGCCGCCATGCTGTTATCGGGATCGAGCTCGTGGGCGCGCATCGCGAAGCTCTCGGCTTCGAGATATTTCGCCTCTTTGAAAGCCTGGTTGAACAGCTTCATCTGTTCGGAGACCTTCTTTTGCTTGTTCTCCTCGGCCAGTTGTTTCTGGCTGATCGAGTTGCGCTTGGTGTCGCGAACGACGTTGTCCTTTTCCAGGAATTCCTTCTGCGCCTTGAGCAGCTTGAAGTGCTGCAAGCGCGATTCGACCGGACGCTTCAAGAGCGCGAGCTTGGTGGCGTCAAGCTGGGCATCGTTGAGCTGGCTCAGATGATCCTGAAGGATTTCCAGCGCGGCGTCGGTCTGACCGGCGCGGAACTTCTCGGCGGCTTCACGCTGGGCATCGAGACCCTGCTGGCGAAGCTGGCTGAACTTCACTTCCTTGATCGCTTGCGCCGCTTCGACCAGATCGGTTTTCGGCGCGGCGCCGGCGGGACCGTTGTCCGCACCTGGCAATCCAGGGATGTCGGTACCGGGCTTGACCCGGGCGATGGGGCCGCTGCCACCCATTCCGGGCTTTTCCAGATCGGAGCGGACGAGACCCTGGAGCGCGGGGCTTTGCAGCAGTTCTTTTTTGCGCGAAGCACGTTCCTTGTCGAGGAACTTGTCCTGGACGGTGGTGAAGATCGCCAGCGCCTGGCTGTATTCCTTGCGGTTGTAAGCGGCGACACCGGCATCGAAGGTGCGCTTCGCTTCCAGGCCGCGTTGATTGCCATCTTCGGTGTCGATGGTTCGCAGAAGCGCCGAGGCTTCGTCTTTCACGCCATAGGGCCCCTGGTGCGCTTCTTCGGCAAGGCGGCGGGCGTTGGTGCCTTGGCCGGCGCGCAGTTCGGCGCGCGCCTTGTCAAGAAGGGCCTTGCCGGGGTTGGTGCTGTCGCCGGGCGTTCCGACGGGCAGCGGCGGAGTCAATTCCTTGGAGTCGGGGAAACCGCCGGGCAAAGGCGGCAGGCCGGTTGGGGCTCCTGGTAGAGGAGGCAGGGCGCTTTGCGGAGATGGCAATGGAGGAATGCCGCCGACAAAGCTGTCCTTCGTGGTCGATTCCTTGGCGGGTTGCGCCGCGGAAGCGAGCCATTTGGCCTTGGCGTCGACCGTGGATTGATCGAGGCCGAATTCCTTGGCGAGCGAGCGGGCGCGATCGATTTCCATGCGGGCAAGCTGGAACGAGTCCGCGCCGCCCTTCGAGGCGATGTCGTTGACCGTGGCCAGGCTGAGCGCCACTTGCTTGGCAGCCATCCGGTTGAGATCGCTGAGCACTTCTTCGGGCGTCGCCACGCCTGGAGGCAACGAACCCCCGCCCATGCGTTGAGCTTGAATGACCTTGGCGCGGGCTTCAACGAGTCGGCCCTTGGCTTGCAGCGCGCGAGCTTCGTCAAGCAGCGCGGGAACGGAGGTGTCTGCATGTTCCTTGGCGCCAGGCAGCGGCGGAATGCCGACCAGCCCGCTGACGGTGCCTTCGGCCTTGGAGACCGCATCGTCGACCTTGGACCCGACGGCCTGAGCCGCGCCGGCGACCTGAGAAATCGCGCGGTCGGTGGTGTCGGTTGCCTTCTTGACGGTTTCCTGGGTTTTTTCGAGGTTCTTCTTGATCGACTGGTCCGCCCGGTTGACCGCCGAGTTCGCCTTGTTCTCAGCCTTGTTGGCCGTCTGGGTGATGGCGGTGTCGAGCTTGTTGGTCACCTTCTTGCGAAGGCGTGCCGATTCGATTTCCGCAATCAGCTTCTGGGGGCGATCGCCCAGTTCCCAGATGCTGTAAGGGCCGTGCAATTGCTGGGCGCGGTAGGCGGCGCGGGTGGCTTTCTCGTAATCGCCGCCATCGTAGAGCTTGCGCGCTTCGATGAGCACCTTGACCGATTCATCCTGATTGCGCTTGTTGAGCGCCTTTTCGATTTCGCCGCGCAGACGATCCGGATTGTCGTCGAAGAGGCCCCAACGGGCCGTCGTGTTGGCCTTGAGCTTCATGACCATTTCGGTCGCCTGATCCAGTTCGCCCTTGGAGAACAGGAGCCGGGCGGCCTTGAGCTGTTGCTCGGGGCTGAGTTTGCCGGCATCGGCCACATTCATCGCGTTTTTGGCGGCGTCGGACTTTTGAATTTCCGCGAGAACCCGCTCGGGGGTATCTTCCCACCAGGGCAAGTTGGCGCGAGTCGCACGCGCTTTTTCCGCGATCTGGCGGGCGGAGGTCATATCCCCCTTCTGCATCGCGGCGCGGCTTTCCTTGACGAGCGAGCGGCAGTGGGCTTCCGCTTCGGGATTGGCAAATCCCAGATCGCTTGCCGAGGCCTGCACGATGCCCGAAACCGAGTTGGGCGTGGCGGCCCTTGAGGTCGTACTCGGCGCCGCGCTGGCAGTGCGGGTCGACTTGGCTTCGAGGATGTCCTTGAGCAAACGAGTGGGATTGTCGAGCGCGAAACGGAAGGTCAAGGGACCGGCGGCGCGGTCGGCGGCCTTGGCCAGCTTCTCGGCCAGTTCCAGGTCGTTGGCAGCCAGCGCCTGATGTCCGGCGGTCAACAGGAAGCGGGCATCGTTGCGCGATTTCTGAATATCGTCGCGCAGTTTGGAAGGAGTGTCTTCGCTGGCGCTGAAGGTGACCCGCAGGCTTTCCGCCTCGCGAATCTTCTGCTCGGCGGCCTCGAACTTCCCATCCATGGTCAAGCTGCGGCCTTCCGCGATCAAGGCGCGCGCCTTGGAAGCTGAGTCGGAACCGCGGTCGGCGGCGCGAGCCGTGGTGCGGCCCGAATGGACTTTTTCTTGAAGCGATGCAAATTTCTGCTTGGATGCGGCGGAGAAGTATTGTTCGTTCGCTTCGAGGCGGCGCAATAGATCCGAGGCCGAATTGACCTGGCCTTTGTCGACCAACTGCTGGACCGCGGCCAGGCTCGCTTCGGCTTCCTTGCGTTGGCGTAGCGCATCTTGATTGGCGCTCATCAAGCGGCTCAGCTCGGTCCGCTCGGTCGGCGTCAGGTCCGATTGCAGCACTTGCGCTTCGCGGAACAATTTCGCCGCGGCTTCATAGTCGCCCTTGCGTTGGGCTTCGATCGCCCCGGTCAAGGAGGCATGGGCCTTGCCCGTCGTGCCAAGCGTGGAACGCTTGGTAAAAGGAAGCTCGAATTTCGATGCTTCTTGAGCGGAGATCTTACCGCTCGAAAAAGTAGAAGCCAGCGATCCTGCTAGGAACGCGGCCACCAGTTTCCAACCTCGATTGCTTTTGTGCCGGACGACCATGGCTTCCTTTCCTCCCCTTGACCCAAGTCCCCACCACCCCCGGTGGGCGTTGATTCTGAATGACGGCTTCCGAGCCGGTCAGTCCCCTGATCCGCTCCGAGTTGGGAAATCCCTGATTTTCCCCAACTCGAGACCCAGGTGTAGGATTCATGGGGACCGGACCATACGCCGCCAAAGCGGCGAGCATGGAATTTCCCCAAGGCGCTCGGACCATAATCAGGCATAAAAACGGAATCAAGGCCATCTTTACCAAAGTCATTCAAAGTTGAAAAAAATGCCAAACTTCGATGATTCCGGAAGTTGCGACAAAATCCCAAGGCCCTCATTTGAGAGTTCCCAGAGGTCACATGGAATAAAAAAATGAGGTGAATCGCACGTCAAAACGGCTGATTGAGCCCAAACCAGAACTGCGGACCGATGCCGGCCCCAATCGCCTGCGCCATGTCAAGACGAATCAAGCTGCGTTCAAGAAACCCCAGAAAGGCCAGATCCAGGCGCAAACCGGCACCGACCGAGGTCGCCCACGGGCCGACTTGCGAGCCGTTGGCCCAGACATTGCCCGTATCGACAAAAATCGCCCCGCCCAAATTGCGCAGCCCCACGAGGTGGTCAACGACGTCGTATTCGGTTTGCCTCAAGATGGGGAAGCGCCATTCGCCCGAAAAGACGGCGACACCAGAACCTTGACGCTGCGCCAAATCGAAACCGCGCAACAGCTCGCCGCCACCCATGCTGAAAATCTGCGCCTGGCTGGGCAACGCATAGCCTGCATACACCCGGCCGGCAAAGCGCGACTGCGCGAACCACTTGTAGACCGGCTCCATCAGGCCAAGGCCTTCCGGCATGATGTAAGAGATGTCAGGCAGGGTGCGGACAAAACTGAAGTTGCCCCAGAACTTGCCCATCCCCTGCCAGCTATTGAGGTCGATGGTTCCGCCTTCGACTCCGATGTTGAACTGGTAGCCGGCTTCCGGATCCCAGTAGGGAATCTGGTAATAGCGGCTGTAGTGCATGCCGGTGCTGAAAAACTGCTGGTAGCGCTCGGCCCCGGGTGAATTCTCGGTCGGATAGGGCAGGAAGTTTCCGCTGTAGTTCAGGAACGATTCGAAATACTCGGTAGGCCGCTGGTAGAGGCTGGCTGTCGGCATGAAGGTATGGCGGTTGTAAAGCGAGGCGAAGAAGGGATGCGGCGAGCCATCCTGCAAGTCGACCAGCCGGGTTTCGGCATGGTAGCCCAGTTCGTCCTGGGTCGAAGGCACATGGCTGAACAATCCGTCGACGCCCGCGACGATGTCGCGAAAATCGGTGCGGTAGGCGGCGTACGCGCCTCCCATGTATTCCTGGGTCTGGTAGGAACCGACGCGCAGACCGACCATCGTGGGCCGGGTGTACCAGGGGTTGCTGTAAGGCGCCGTGTAGATCCAGGGGCCGCAGATGAGATTGAGCCGGTCGTGCCGGTTCGTCAGATCGGTTTCTTCAAGCAGCGTGTAAAGAGGGGTGAAACGCACCCGGATCGGCTTGCGCCAGAAGTTGTTTCCCGGGTTAGGATCGATCAGCACCTTTTCCGGGTCGACCACGACCTGATGCGGCGGCGAATCGAGCGGCACTTCCACCAGCACATCGTCGCCATCGGCGGTGACCTTCGCCTTGGAGATCGGGTCTTCGTATTGTTGGGTGCCGGTGACGATCGGCACTTCCACCACCTTGGTCCCCTCCTCGTCCAGGCGTATCTGGATCTTCGTGCGCACCTCCTTGTTGCCGGTACGCTTGAGGCGAATGCGCGCGACGACCGGCCCTTCTCCTTCGAGCCGCGAAAGCACGGGCGAGAAGAGTTCGGGCACGCGCAAGTTTTGCGTGAAGGATGCCAGGCCGGTGCGTGAGTCCCCTTGTTGATCGAGCACTTCCACCGAGCCGATTCCCCAGTCGGTGTGCCCAGGCTTTTCAAACCATTCGTCGAAAAAGGCGCTCCAGTCGCGGCCGGTGAACTGAGTCAGCTCTTTCTTCACGGTCGCCAAGTCGATCTGGCGATACGAATACTCGCGCACGATGTGCCTCAAGAATTCGAGATAGGCGGCTTCGCCCATGCGCTCGCGCAAGAGGTCAAAGACCTTGCTCGACTTGTCGTAGGCCATGTTGAAGAGCACGGCAATGTTGCCATATTCGCTCATGTTGCGGTGGATGGGGCCATCGGCGCCGCGCGCGAAAAGCCCGCGAATGCCCTGATTACGATAATCTTCGCGCTGAATGGGCGGCAGCCAGCGCAGGCCGAGCGGATACTCGAGCATCATCTGGTTGTGGCCATGGATCTTGTCGAGCACCATGTGGCTCAGGCTGGTCGCCAGCCCCTCGTCCAGGAACGGCTCGCGGAAACCGTCGGTGCCGACCAGGTTGTACCACCACTGGTGGCATACCTCGTGGCAAATCAGGTATTCGACAAATCCATCGGCCATATGGGGCATGCCGAAGACCCGCTCGTCGATCATGACGAGCGCGCCGCATTCATTGCCGTTCCAGCCAAAGAACGATTCGACGATGGTGAACTGAGGCCAGGGGTAGGCGCCGAACCAGCGGCTGTAGGTCTCGATGGCCAGCTTGGCCACGACCGCCATGCGCTTGGCATAGTGGGCATGATGTTTGAAGGCGGCGACACGCACCTCGACTTTACGGCCGTCCCCGACTTCGGCTTCTTCCGTGGTCCATTCGAAGCGTTGGCTGGCAAACCAGGCGAAATCGCGCAAGCCCTCGCCGGTGAGGATGCGCTCCATGCGGCCATCGGGCAATTCTCTTTCGGAGATCTGATTGCCGCTTGAGGCGACTTCGAGGCCGGGAGGAGTCACCGAACGCACACGGAAATTCGAGGGATCGTTGCTAAACGGCTGATGCCAGGGGTAAAACGGCGTGGGGTCCCAGCCATCTTCGTAACTGGAACCGGGCGCCTGCGTGTCGTGAATGCGTGCGACATGAATGAGGCCCTGGCAAAAGAACCAGACATCTTTCCAATAGCCCCACCGCCCTTGCTTGTTCTCCATGCGGATCTGGTAGCTCAGTTCAATCGTCTGGCGCTGGCCCGGGGCCAGCGGCTTTTCCAACTGCACTTCCAGATCGGTATTCGTGCTGCCGCCAAAACGGAACTTCAAAGGCACGCCGGCGCCGTCCTGAACCATCGTTAGCTGCAGCGGCGGTACATCGACCCCGAGCACTTCCGAGGGGCGCATGCGCAAAAGTTCTAGCGTCTTGGCCATCGAGGGGATATCGGCGCCGGGCAACACATAGTGCGCATGGGCGTTGAACACCATGCGTTCAAGCGAATGTGCCGTGGGATTGCGCCAATCGATCGTCTGCTTGATGAGCAGGATTTTCTTTTCCGGCAGCAGCTCGATGTCGATATTCTGCTTGGCCAGTTGATCGATGCGGGCACGCAAAGTCGCCTGGGACACTCCCGCATCGACACGGTCTTGCGCGGCCACCGGTGCAACCGCCGCGCCAAAGCTAACGAACCAGGCCAACAAAAGACCGATGCGGCGCAAGGAAAATCCTTTCGCCTGGGGTCGATTTCCTGATCGCTTCGTCAAACTCGACAACGGGGCGTACCTCATACCGAGCCCCAATCCCGACCAAGGGTTCATGAGGCTCCCTCAAACTCCCGCACGAAGCGGGGGCTTTGATGTGGGGAGGTATAAGGCTCCCGGGGAGGTTCGGGCAAGACCAGACTATGAGAGGGACAAAAAAAGGGAGCCCTCTTGGAGAGCCCCCTTCGTGCGGATCTAACTCTTTGCCCGATTAAGGCTTATTGCACAAACAGGAACTCCTTGGAGTTCATTAGCGCCCAGATGATGTTTTCATAAGCCAATTTTTTATTGGCGGTATGCTTGGCAATATGGGCAAGCGCGGCCTCTTTTTGTTCCTTGGACGGCTTGCGCGAAAAGGCCCAGAGGAACAACTCTTCGACCTTGGCGTCGTCGGGCCTTTTGTCCTGGGTCGCCAGGGAATCGGCGCGGCCGGCCGGACGCGCTACTTTATTTTGAATGTCATCGCTATTGAGCAGGTGCAGCGCCTGCGCCAGATTCGCCTCGCCCACCCGTTCGCATTCGCAAGCGCTGATACGCTGCGGCTTGCCAAACACATCAAGGAAGTAGCTGCTGTACGATTCGTCGGGCAACATGAGCGCACGGCGCGGCGCGAGTTGATCGGTGGGCAAGCCATTGAACGACGCTGGAGCGTCGGTGAGCTGCGCCACGGCGTCGTGCAGCACTTCAGCGCTCATGCGGCGTGGGAAATAGCGAGCAAAGTTTTGCTTGTCGCTGTCGTTGGTTTCGTTGGGAAGCGAGCTGAGTTGATAGGTGCGGCTATTGACCAGGGTGCGCACCAAATGCTTGAGCCTGAAGCCGTTCTTGACGAAATCGGCGGTCAGGGCATCGAGCAGTTCGGGATTGGAAGGGGGATTGGTGACGCGCATGTCATCGATCGGGTCGACAATGCCGCGCCCGAAAAAGTGCCCCCAGTAGCGGTTGACGATCGCCTTGGCGAAAAACGGGTTGGAAGGCTGGGTCATCCAGTCGGCCAGTTTTTGGCGCGGGTCGTCATCTTCGGCCACATCGATCGCGGGACCGTCGAGCGGCTTGATCGGCGCCGCCTGATTGGTGCGTTTGTTGGCGACGCTGCCGCCACCCATGGTGATGATGTAGGTCGTCTTCATCGGCTGGCCCTGGTATTCACCCGGCAGGGTCACTTCCTTGCGGCCAATCCGGCCGAAAAACGCGGCCAGGCTCCAGTAGTCGTCCTGACTCCATTTTTCATAGGGGTGATGATGGCATTGCGCGCAGGTCATGCGCAGCCCCAGGAAGACCTGGGCCGTGTCGTCGACGAACTGTTCGGGCGTCGGAATCGACTTGGTCCACATCGCGGGCGGATTGGTCGTCTCTTCGCCGTTGGCCGCGAGAATGGCCCGGGCAAATTGATCATAAGGCATATCGTCTTCGATCGCCTGGCGGATCCAGGCGTGGAAGGTGAAGGTTCCCTGGATGCGGCTGGCATCGCCGGCTCGTTTGACTCGCAGGATATCGGCCCACTTGTTGGCGAAGAGGTAGGCGAACTCGGGGCTATCGATCAACTCATCGATCCATTTCGCGCGCTTTTGCGGGTTGGTATCGGCGACAAATTCGGCCACCTTTTTAGGTGTGGGAAGGGTGCCTGTCAAATCCAGATAAATCCGGCGAATGAACTGGGTGTCCTCGGACAGGGGCGAAGGAACGAGGGCCAGTTTGCGCCACTTGGCTGCGGTGTAGCGATCGACCAGGGTTTGTTCGGCAAAAGCAAAATCAACCGGCTTGTCCGAACGCGGCACGCTCGCGCGGAAGGTTGCGACATATTCCTGGTAGCGCACCATGATCGCCGCTTCGCCCGGTGTTTTGTGGGTATGGACCAGCCCGCTCGGCTCGACGGTGGCGATTTCCGTTTCGTTGCTTTCGTACTGCGCCCGGCGGGTGATGTCTTCCACCTTGCCGTCGGAATAGTGGGCGAGCACGGCGATCTGCTGCTGGCTGGCGCGGCTCAAGACGCGCGCCGAGGGGTAGACCTCAATCTTTTTGACGATCGGGTCGGTCGGCTGCCCATAAGGAAGGCCGGAAAGGATCCAGCGCCGGATCAGGCGATACTCGTCCGAATCGACTTCCATTTTCTTGCCGCCGCCATGGGGCGCCTGGCCGGTGGCCTTGGTCAAAAGGATGCTCAGCTCTGGGGCGGCGGGGAAAACCCGGCGGCCGCGGCTTTCCTTCACCAGCGCCATGTAATCGATTTCGGGTTCATAACCGAGCAGGGACAGTTTGAAGCCGTTTTGACCGCTCGATTTGCCGTGGCAGCCGCCGGCATTGCAGCCCAGTTTCGTGAAGATCGGCACGATCTGATTGGCGAAGTGAATGGGTAGCGGCCCTTCGCACCCTTCCACCTGCACCGCAATGTTGCGACTGAGGGCGCCGTCGGTGATTTTGAGCGTGGTTTTGCCGTTTTTGAGCGGCACGACCCGGCCCTTCGCCGTGATCTGCACCAGGCTCGCATCGGCGGGCACGACGCTGGCGATGCCGGTGCGGTCCTGAGTTTTGCCCGAGGCAATGGGAGCGCCGATCACCAGTTGGGCGCTGTCATCGAGCCCCTTGAGGGTGAGTTGGGCCGGGAACACTTCGAGGGTCGCAGCGGGAACCGGGGCAGCAGCGCTTGCGGGTTTGGCGACGGCTTGCGGTACGGCTTTGGCAGCGTCCACTGGCTTCACCGCTGCCGCAACCGGGGCCGGTTGCCCAGCAACGACGGCCTTGGGGGCCTGGCCTTGAGGCGCCGCGGGCAACAAGCAAACACACAGAAACAGGTAGGAACTCATCGGCATGACCCTCGGGGGGCGGGGGCAGAAAAGGCGGGAAAGCGCGGAGGGCTGGAAAATCGGCCAACGCAGGTTGATCAGGCAGGTCTTACTATTTTGCGAACTTCAGGCGGAAAAAGCAATCGAAACCGGTGTTTAAGGCGCGGAAAGAGACAGAGACAGGCCGGTCCTATCAACGAAAACGCCGTCCTGGACTCCAGGACGGCTTAATGATCGCAACGGCAACCCAGGCAATCACTTGAGACTACCAGGGTCAACTCGAAATTACTTGTTGCCGGAGGTCGGAGGAACCTGGGCGCGGCGGCGAACGTCGAGTTCGATGGCGCCGAAGGTGTTCTCATGCCTTTGGAGGGTCATGGCCAAGGCGCTCCAGAGTCGTTTCGCCGTGTAGAAGTTCATGATCAGCCGTTGGTGAACGGTGATTTCTTGACGGCCGGTGGCGAAAGGATTGGGATTGAGCGCGAAGTCGACAATGACTTCTTCGGGGGTGGCGGTCACCCGAGCGAAGTTGGCGTAGCCCGCGGCGGCATCCTTGTCGATGACGACCATTTCGGTTTGAACGGTTTCTTCCCCGGGCTTGTTGGTCTCGGACATGAGTTCCTCCCTAAACAATTCGGAAACGCCAGGAAAACTTGTGATATCCTAGTTTCACTTCCTTAGGAATCTAGGAAACCCGAGGACCGCCATCAAGTGCAAGGGTAATTGCCCCGGATTTCGCAAGCAAACTTCCCAATCGGGCCCGAATCCCGTACTAATGGAGAGTATCAGCCAAACGCGCCCGTAGCTCAACTGGATAGAGCAATGGTCTTCGGAACCATAGGTTAGGGGTTCGACTCCCTTCGGGCGCAATTTCGTTCATTTCCATTTCCAAGCTGCCGAAACGAATTTACGGTTCACGGGACGCCACCGCCGCCGACTGGGCAGCGGCAAAAGACACCCGAGCCGCGTCGCATTTTTGGTCGTGTCTGATCGATACCGCAATCGCCCTTTCCCCTGAAGCCATCTCCTCGCAAACTTGCCTCCCCACGCTTCCCCGGCAAGAATTCTGAGGACTGCATTTCTCGACACTTTCTAGACACTTTCTTGACAGGGCGGTAGTCTGCCTCTTCAGGGGACCGCTGCATGTTCAATCCCAACTACCGCATCACCGGCAAAGGGGCCAAGGCATTGATGGGCATCGAGGCCGATCGCCAGATTGTCGCCACGCTGCCGCTGACCGCCCCGATGCTCGATTCGTTGCGGCGGACGGCACGGCTCCTTTCCACGCATTTCTCGACGCAGATCGAGGGGAATCAACTCAGCCCCTCCCAGGTGCAAGCCGTTGTCGAGGGCGAAGGCAATTTCCCCGGCCTAGAGCGCGACGAAGCCGAAGTCCGCCACTACTTCAGCGCACTCGAATATGTGGAAGATCGAGGCAGTCAGCCGGCCCTTCTCGCAGAGAAGGAGATTCAGACGATCCACGGGTTGGTGATGACCGGCAAACCGAAACCGACACCGTACCGCGACGGCCAAAACGCCATCCGGGATTCTCGCACCGGTGGCACCGTGTACATGCCACCCGAAGCCAAGGACGTGCGGATGCTGATGAAGGAGTTGGTAGGGTGGGTCAACGAATCGGTCGCCGAAGCCGAACTGCCGGTGCCTGTGGTGGTCGCACTCGCCCACTACCAGTTCGCAACCATCCATCCCTACTTCGACGGCAATGGGCGAACCGCCCGGCTGCTAACCAATCTGTTACTACACCGCAACGGCTACGGACTGAACGGCATCTATTCACTCGAAGAGTATTACGCCGCCAACTTGGACCGGTATTACGCCGGTCTTGCGGTGGGCGACATCCACAACTACTACTTCGGCCGCGTGGAGGGCGATGTCACGCCATTTGTGACGTACTTCTGCCTCGGCATGGCCGACGCTTTCGCCAAGGTCCGGACGCGGGCCGAAGAGGCGAGCCGACTCAACGCCGCCGATCAGTCCCCTATCCTGCGGGAACTCACGCCGCAGCAACGGCAGGCGCTTGGGCTCTTCCTCCGGATGAAAGAAGTCACTCGCAACGATATGGCCGCATTTTTTAAGCTCCCATCACGCCAGGCCTATTTGCTCTGTACACGATGGCTCAAGGCGCGTTTTCTCGTCATCGGAAATTCATCGACCAAAGGGCGCAGCTACCGGTTGGCCGAGGTGTACGAAGGGCTAGTGAGTCGGCCCGGGAAGCCCGCGAAGAAGGCCCGGAAACCCAACCGTTAAGTTGGTCATCGCGAGACAGGCATCACCCCACCGTCCAGCCGCTTTTCGTTCCCGACAACAAGTAGGCTTCGATTTCTTGCCATTCCTGGAGAGTCAGCGATTCGGGCTGATTTCTTTAGAGCCGGGCTACTTCCGCTAGATCGTTTTTTCCGAAATACGGTTGAGATAAAAAATTTTTAGGACCAAGTATTTATGCGATTGGACTCAAAAGTCATCAAGCCGGCCTTTGAGCGGGGATCGGCATGCCCCTGCTACCTATCCGACCACTCTGCCAGGATATCTGCTCGGGACCGCAACCGGAGCGGCTCGAAGTCGCCGGGGAACATGTCAAGGAACATTTTCAGGTTGGCTTGCAGTTCGTCGTCCGGCCCGGCCGCGGTGACGGTTCCGAAGGGCGCCCCCTCGACCTCAAGCCGCCATTCCATGCCCAATCGCTTGGCCGCCGACGATAGGAACCGGACGATCTCGCCCACATCGAGATACGCCATGTAGGTGTCGACATCCTCGTTATCGATCATGCAGAACAGCTTGGTGGACCCGAAGGCGTGCCCCGCATCATTGGGGTCGTCGGCAATCCAAATCGGCTCGCACCACCAGTCATACGCCTCGTTCGCCTCGGCTGTGAGATCCAGCAACCGTCGATGCTCCTGGGCAGTAACCGGTTTGGTGCTGATGTAACCGAGCGACACGCCCATGGAAAAACCCTCCTGTCACAGAACGAAACAGCTCACAGCACGGCGGGACACATTCCGCATCAGCAAGCTTGACATTCTAGAAAGCCTACACCCCACGCAATCATTTGCAGTGCCGCAGTTGTGTAGTGACCCGACTGTCACCCGAAGGCACCCATTTTGCGTCGAAATCCTTGAGTCGTGGGATTGACCCAGCAATCACCGCACTTGGGCTGGGACCAACCCCGCGTTGGGTGATCTTGTGAGACGGAACCCCTCCTATCCCATTCACCATTTCTCCATGGTGAATGGGGAATCGTGACCGCAATCGCCACGAACCACCCGATCGACTGAAATTCGCGAAAGCTTTCACAAATTTCTAATCAACTCGATAGTCTTACTTGGATCAGATCGGGGAGTTCCGCAGGCCGTAGAAGGCCGGATTCCTCCTATTTACACACGGAATTTTCCTACGTGAAGATTGCAAGAGGTATCTGTTACGCAAGCGGAGGAGGGACGGTTTTCCTTGAACCCGAAGCAGCTCCAGACGCTCCCATCCTGCTGTCGATCCACCATGTGACCACCGGGGTTTACGATATTGTCTTCCCCCATGGGCACTTCACCCAGCCGCCCACGATCGTCGTGACCCCGGCATACAACGGCGGTTATGGCGCGGCCGACTTTGGCGGCGATACGCGTGACAACGCCGTGATCGTTTGGGTCGGCAAGGAGAAAGCCCGAATCAAAACAGGAAGCAATGACGGCAAAGCCGAAGACAAGGACTTTTTCTTCATCGCCATCGGGGTCTAGGTGCACGATCCCCGGCGGCCCACCCTGCGGAGAATTTCCTCTGCGTCACCAAGGCCTCGTCCGTCCATAAAATTTTTGTGAGAATCATGTCCTGCGCTCCCCGATTTATGAAAACTCTCTAATTAAAGTTTGGGGAGTAGGCCGCGGCCCGAATGGGCCGCTCCTCGATTGACTTCAATCGCCCCATTTTGCCGTGTGCACACTTCTGCACCGCCCCGCTCTCCTTGTCCTCCCGGGTCGCACGGTGGCGAAATATCAGCTTTTTTCGCCGCAATGGCGAAGCTTTGAGGTATTTTCCATGCCAAAATGCAGGTCGTGCCGAAATCGCGTTCAGAGCAGCCTTCAATGGTGTAATTTTTGCGGGACCTGGACCCCTGACAAAACCTCATACCAAACAAAAGTCGCGTTAATTATCGTCTCATTTTTAGTACTCTTGATTTTCCTATATTTTATAATTTCATAAATGAACGCGCATTGCGAAGCGAAGAAAGACTTTCAACATCAAGTTGGGAGACCTTGATGTTGAGGTACCACGCCCGGAATCAACCAGACCGAACAGAGCGAAAGCGGACGATCCCAACCAGGTTTTCAACATCCTGATCAGGCTCCTCTTAAAGTTCGCGCACCAATCACCGAGCCCGCGGCCAGGAGGAGCAAGACCACTCCCGCCCCAGACAGGGGGAGAATCACAACGGCTCGGGCTTCGGCCTGGCCTGGGCCTTCATCCACCGCGGTTCGAGCCAAATTGTTTCGAGGTCCCATGGGAATTTGCGCTGAATGGACCGAATGGAAACGGGATCTTGTGCGACAATCGATGGGATCGTCTCCCCTTGAGGCCTTTCACCAACTTGTAGACCACTCCCACGCCGCCCCGGCCTAACTTCTCCAGGCTCTTGTATTGGCCGTTTTTGACAAATCCGCCTCGCCACTGCATAGAAATACTATCCCGGCGTGTTTGACTCAATCGCTTTCATTGTCTTACTTGCTTTGCGGGAGGCAACCTTATGCCAATTGCTTTGCGCTTTCCCAAAGGCTTCAGGACAAGCATCAAGGACACCGACCAATTTGAGGCGGGGGAAATCAAGTCCCTTTGGGAGTCGGGAAAGATCCCCAGAGAGACCCTAGCCAAGGCCGATGGCAGTACCGCATGGCTGCCGGTGAACCATTTTCTGCCGCCATCACCCACGGGGTCCTATGGATTGGTCGCGGAAACTCCGCCTCCGCCCGATGTGCCGCAAACCTATCTAAGTTCCCTGATGCCGGCCAAGCGCCCGGCCGCGAAAGTCGAGATTTCGCCGGAAGAAAAGATCTTCGAGGAAGAGAATTCGCAGCGCAAAAAGGTTCCTCTCGCTTATCCGCGATGGCTCGTTCCCGCGAGCATGGTGCTTTTGGTGCTGTGTCTGGTGGGGCTGTCTTTTTATGCCGGTTACCGCGTCGGCTGCACGCAAAACCAGGTCAAGGAAGCGGTGGCCATTCTGAAGAACCTGGCGGAAGGGCCCCTGGCCGACCTCGACTTGCCGTTACTCAAGGGCGATCTGGAGGAGAGGTTAAATGGCGAACCGAAATCCGCTCCCGCCGAGTTGCCCAAGGGTCTGCCCGGGCGCGGGCCGAAAGCGGCCCTGATTGCCGACGATGACGACAGCCCGCCCCTTCCCGCGGCTCGGCTTGTGCGTCATGCTCGCGACCGCATTGAACTCATCGATGGTTCCGAGCGCATTCGGCTCTGGAATTTTTCCAAGACATCCCGGCATTTTCTGCGGCCCAAAACGGAGGTCCCCATACTCGTTTTGCGCTGCGATTTCTCCGTGGAGAATCTGGACCGAAAGGCGGCTTCCACGGTCCCTTTCGGCTGGAATGATCTGACAAAAATGCGCCCCGCCAAAATGGGCCAGCTCAACCTGTCCGGAATGGATGAGCTCAAACGCCCGGTGACTCTGTACCCCTGGGAAAGCAAACTCGCGGAACAACTCTCGCGAACGCTCGCTCCAGGGGAGTCGTTCGTGACGCCCATGCGCTCAAGCGAACTGGCGGCCACAGCCAGGCAAGTCACGATGACCCTTACCGGACCAAGCGGCAAGACCATGACTTTTGGCATCGACTTGGTCAGCTTGCAACCCTATCGGGGACAGTAGTCGAGCCGGAGCCAACCATCCTCCCAGCCAGAATATTTCGCTCAAGCCGCGCCTCTTAACTTGAGACTCGCAGCCAGAATATTTCGCTCAAGCCGCGCCTCTTAACTTGAGACTCGCGAAAGGGCCTTTTGCAAATGCGCGCGCGACCTGGCCTTCGTTGCAGGCATTGCATTGCGAAATAAGAAATTTGCGAGTAAAAGAGTCGGCAGCTCTCGATTTACTGGCCTTGCGAAATAGAAAAGGTAGCATCTCTCTCCATACACCAGCAACTTTCTGTAAGGAGATCCTTCCGTTGCTTACTTTCGTCGTTTTGTTTTTCGCCCAGGTCGATCCACATGATCGCGGATCCTCGGGGGCTCAAGAAGCAATTCTTAGAAACTCAGCGAACTGGGAAGGCAAGATCGTGGAACCCCCACGGACGATGGAACAGTTCCGCACGAACCTTCGTCTGAAATATCAGGCATTTGACGCCGAAAAGCAGACAAAACTCTTTACAGCCTACCTGGGTAAGGGGCCCTGGCCAACCCTGGTTGCCAATGTCAGCGCCAGCACGGGTGTGAGCTACACCGAGCAAGACCTGCGCGTTCTTCTTGTCGCGAAAAAAAAGAAGCCGCTTTCCAAACAAGAAACGGCGCTGCTTGATTCGGTGAAGGCCAACCTTGTTGCGGATCAAAACATCATCTCCCAGGAGGAGAAGGGCATCGCGCTACTGGAAAAAGGAAAGGTGTCCACGAACCTCAAGACCGACGTGCAACTGTTCAAAGGAAACTACCTCTTCAAGTCGGAGAAAATCAAATCTGATGCGATTGCGGTCGAAAAAGAAATCCTTGCACAGTTGAAGGCAACCCTGGCCGCCACGATCAAGGGCAAAGGCTACAAAGATCCGCAAAATGTTAAATTCCAACCGCAAACGTTGGAACAGTACAAGCAAGCCTTCGACGAAGCCGATTTTTGGCTGCAACTGGCCATGCAGCTCGATTTCGTGCCTGCCAATATTCGCGAAGACCTCGAGCACAACAGGGCGCAGAAACGGTTCGACCTGGATAAAGCCAAGGAAGACCCCAAATTGCAAAAGCCTTAAGATCGATGGTTGATTTTTGCGCCAAGGGCCGGGAATTTTTCCCGGCCCTTTTTCGTTTTGGCCGAATCGTTGTCACGGCGGCTTCACGCCTAAGGTCGGCATCCTGTTTAGGGTGCTCCGATCGGATCCGTCAATCAAGGTTCGCGACAGGTGAAGCAATCCGTCCCTTTCCAACTGCTTATCGCCAGGGAGCATGGACAGTTCGCAAGAGAGAGCACTTTCAAAGGTCTAACATCCCAAGAGCCCCAAAGCGAACCGGACTTTCATGCTGAACTCCTTCAAAAGTATCGCCAAGTCAGGGAAGTAGTTTTTGTAGCGGGCAAACACCTGACCACGAACAACTGATCGCAGGACTTCGTAATCGCATCAGCTTCTCGTGCGTGATGATTGGCTGAACATTCCTTGAAGGATCTGGGTGCATACGGATGGGTAAGAATGCCAAAAAGTTATATCGCCACGGCAAGTCCGAAGCTCGTAGAGGCATGCCTCTGCACTTCCAAATAGGATGGTCGCTTCGTCATCCTATTTCCATTTTTCCAAGGGAGCCCTTCCATGGCCGGCACGCCTTTTCATCTCGACCGGGTGGTTTTTTTTGGCAGAACCTTCGAGGAATACCTCGACATGTTCGATCTCAAATTCTCCGACTTGGGCTCCAAGGAAGTTCTCGATTGCCCCTCCGGCCCCGATGGCTTCGTCGCCGAGGCCAAACGGCGCGGCGCCAAGGTCACAGGCTCGGACCCGATGTACCATCAATCGGTTTCCGGATTAAGGAGAATCGCGCTCTCCGATATCGCATCTACCATGACCAAGCTGAGCAACGACCCCTTGTGGCAGTCGGACAATCTGGAGAAATACCATGCCGAAAAACTGAAGGCGATGGAGAACTTCCTGCAGGACTACGCCCAGGGAATGAAAGAAGGCCGCTATGTCGCCGCGGCGCTGCCCAAGCTGCCTTTCGCCAACAGTCAGTTCGATCTCGTCCTTTCCGCGCATCTTTTGTTCTGCTACGCCAGTCCCGAAAACGGCGGCATCTGGCCGCAATCTCCGCTCGATCTCGACTTTCACCGCAAGGCGGTCGATGACCTGTTGCGCGTTTGCCGCCACGAGCTGCGCCTATATCCGATCTACGCCATGAATTCCGAAACCGAGCTGAATGCGATCGCCGTGACCTTGATGAAGGAACTGCCCGCCAAGGGCTACCAGGTCGAAACCCGGCCAAGCAAACTCCAGCAAACCAAAACGTCTTCGAACTTGTTGATGGTCATCAAGAAAAAGCATGGATGAGATCGACCCTTCGGCAGGCCAACCTCGGTTGGCCTGCCGAGTGTTTTGCCCCATTTACATTCTTGCAGGCAGGTCGGTTGCTTCGATCCATCGATTCGGATTTTCGATCCAGATGACGCCCCGAAACGACCAGAGGGAGGGAGCGGATCCCTCCGGAAGATTGCCCGTCCAATTCCAGCGGCACTCCTCAAGCGATTGCAAAATCGCCGGATCGTGCGCCCAGCGATAAAATTCCGCCGGGTCAGACGGTATCTCGCTCTCCAGGCCCAAACAGACTTCATCTTCGGCGGGGACCAGCCGCGACATTTCACGCAAAATCGCAAGCGCGACCGGGCGGCCCGGCCCATGGGTCCAGCCCTTGAGGACCCAGCGCACCGTTCGCGGCAGCCGGTCGCGGTCGGCGGCCGCGACCTTCTTGCCCCAGTAGCGGCGGATGCGATGGACAATCGCAACCCATTCGCGAAAGGCATGGCTCCATGGGCTGCGAGAGCGCACCAGGTAATCCAGATCGAGTTCTCCGCGGGCAAAGAGAGGCACAATGGTGCGGCCGGGGCCCTGTGCGGCGGGGATCAGACCAAGACGCGTTCCCTCAGACAATAGCGGCATCGTCCTCGCAAGAAGCCGGCCAGGCGAGAGAACTTGTCGCGGCACCAGGCACGCCGCCTTCGGTCCCCCGCGTTGACCGAGGCGCTCGAAAATCCCCGCATAAAGCGCCCTGGCAATCTCTTGCTGCTCTTCAATCGATACCTGACTGAATAAAGACGGGTCCGGGCCAATCATCCAGTCGCACACCACCCAGAGCGACTGACCTGCAACGCAAGGCAGGCGGTCCCACATCGCCAACCACTGCTTGATCGCACCCTTCCCCCAAGTGGGCTCGGGCGCCTCGAGGATCAAGGTCTCGCCCGTTTGCAACTCCTGCGACTCCGAGTCGCGTTCGCGCCAAATTCGAGCCATGCGGCCCTTGAAAAGCTGACCCAATTCCAGGAAGCCTGCATGAATCGCCCCTTCGAGCGGTTCCAGCGTCTGCGCATCTTGATCGTCGAGCAAGTATCCCGGAAGCGGGCCCTGCGCCCCCGAGAGAATTCTGGCCAGGCGAATCTGGCCCAGGGCGATCAACGTCGACGAGAGCTCTCCCGTCAGGTCATCAAGCGTCCAGGGAACGAGCCGCGGACCTCTATCCCAGAGGATATGAAAACACGCCATCGATAGTTCTTTTGCTATCTCAGGCTTGAGATTGGGGACGGAACGAAGGATGAACTCACGCAGAAACCCCGGATTCAGGGTCTCCAGTCCGCGCTGCGTTTCGACCCAGAACCCTTCCATCCGACTTTCCCGTCCTCTGCCGGCATCTTGATTTGGCACACCTGGGCCGGCAAGCGCGCACCCGCCTTGATTCGGATGGGAGCTTGAAGCCAAGATTTCAGGTTATGGATCTGTTCACTCAACAGGGCAAGGAGGCTCTGTCTTGGCGGTATCGCTTTCCCTCATTTTGCCTGCCCGCAATGAAGAAGCGGTCATCGAACAGGCGGTGCGCGAAGCGCACTGCGCGATGGATCGGCTTGGCTACCGGGGGGAAATCCTGGTCGTTGACGACGGTTCGACCGATGCGACCGCGGCTATTGTCGAGTCGCTGGCCGCCTCCTTTCCCAGCGTGCGCCTGCTCTGCCACAAAAACAATCAGGGCTATGGAGCCGCGCTCAAAACCGGATTTGTCGCCGCCAAAAGCGACCTGGTCGCTTTCACCGACGCCGATTGCCAGTTTCATCTGGAAGACTTGAATCGCCTGGTCCCCTTGACCGAGCAACACCCGATTGCCACCGGCTGGCGCGAGGATCGCAAGGACTCAGGCTACCGGATTGTTCTCTCGCGCGGCTTCAATACGCTTGTCGATGGCTTGCTCGGCATCGGCGTCAAGGATGTCGACTGCGCGCTCAAGGTCTTTCGCAAGGAGGCGCTGGGCCAGATCCTGCCCGATTCGAGCGGCTTCTTCGCGAACACCGAAATGCTTGTGAAGGCGCGCCAACAGGGTTTGAGCGTTGCCGAAGCCGGCGTGCGCCATCGCCCCAGGGCGGGCGGCGAAAGCAAGGTCAGCCTCTGGGCCATTCCCCGCGTGCTGGCACGCCTTCTCCCTTTTTGGTGGTCGCAAGTCCTGCATCGACCGATCAGCGCCAAGGAAAAAACTCAAGAAGGCCACGCAAGCCCCCATCCGCTCTCGATGGCCGGACTCACCGCGGTGCTCGTCCTCTCTCTTGGCGTCTTCGGACTCGGGCAGGACGCGCCCCTCATGGAGCCGACCGAGGCGCGCAACGCGCAGATCGCCCAGGAAATGCTGGCGAGCGGCGAATGGGTCGTGCCACAACTGGAAGGCAAGGCCTACCTGGACAAGCCCCCGCTCCTGTACTGGATGCTCATGGGGCTTTTTGAAGGGTGCGGCGACACCGACCGGGTCGCGCGTCTGGCCCCGATGATCTGGTGTTCGGGGATGGTTGCCGGCGTTTGGTTCTGGGTCAGCCGAGAACTGGGCTCCAAGGCTGGGTTTCTCTCTTCCGTGGCGCTGGCTTTCTGCCTTCCCTTCGTCCACTATGGCCGGCTCTTGGCGATGGATGGACTGCTCGGGTTCTGCTCGCTTATGGCGGTGATTTTGGCTTTTGAAGCAACTCGCCCAAACCGGGTGCAATGGGGCTGGTGGCTGGGATCGGCCACATTCTTGGCGCTGGCCGCACTGACCAAGGGCCCGATTGCTTTTGTGCTGTTTCTTGGGCCATTGACCCCGCTGGCGCTCGTCGATGAACGCTGGCGCAAGCCGGGCAGGTCGGGATGGCTCGCTCATTTGCTGATCGCGATTGCTCCTCTGGCGATCTGGGCCGCTTTGGTGGAGAAGGTTCACACCGGCTTCATTGCCGATTTCCTTTACACCCACCACTTCACGCGCTTTACCGACCCGATCGATCACGAGGAACCCTTCTGGTTCTACCTCCCCATGGTGACCTTGTTCGCCCTGCCCTGGAGTCTCGGTCTGGCTGATTTGGCGCGAGGTTACTGGGAATCGCCCCGTGTGCGCCGTTCTTCCGTCTCTGCCCTGGCAGGAACGGCCGCCGTGCATTTCGCGGTGGGCCTTTTGTTTTTCTCGGCCGCCGGCTGCAAGCGCCCCAGTTACCTGGTGCCCTTGTTTCCCTATCTGGCGATCCTGGGCGGAATTTTCCTGGACCGGCTGACCGAGCAAGCCGGCGATCTGGGCGCGCTTTGGGAATTGAAAGATCGGCGCTCCGGGCTGTTCACCGGCGGCGCCCTGGCCGCGGGCACCCTCTTCGTGGTGGTCGCCCTGGCCAAGCAAATGATTCCGCCCGGGGCCGCCATTCTGATGGGAACCGTTTTCGGATCCGGCGCGATCCTGGCATTTTTCGGCCCAAGCCTATGGCAAAGGCGCTTGAGCTGGGGCCACGCGCTCAGCGCAAGCGCCGCGGTCGTGATCGCCGGAGTCGCCTATCTCTTGCCCGGCTACAACGAGCAATTCTCGATCAAATCGTCGATTGAATCGCTCGACGGCGACGAAACGACCAACCGGCTCGTAATCTGCTATCCTCAGCGATACTACTCGACCAGTTTTTATACGCCGGAAGCGATGGTGAAGGTGTACGGCCCCGGGGAGCACGCTCAGCTGTTCCAGGCCATGGCGGCCTCTCCCGGAGCGATTCTGCTGCTCAAATCGGGCAACGCCTGGAAAAATCTGGAAAAGGATGCCCCGCCCGGATGGCAGTGGCAAAGCTCGACCGTGCCTGGGCACTTCCGCGCGATGATGCGTCAGGAAACCACCGCCGGCCAACTGGCGCAACTTGGAAAAAGATAAAGGCCCGCCAGGCGGGCCTTTAAGAAAAAATCCAGCGAGTCATTCGTGAAAAATCGCCCGAAAGGGCGAAAGAACCGAAAGAAAAGAAAGAAAAGAAAGAAATTACTTCTTGGCGTCTTTCTTTACGTCCTTCTTGTCGGCAGCTTCGTCTCCGGCGGCTGCCTTGGCGGCCTTCTTCGACTTCTTGCCGAGTTTCAAAACGCGAACTTTGGGCAAACCAAAAGGCTTGCTTTCCGGCTTCCATTTGTCCTCGGACTTCAGGACTTCGACCCTTTCGGACCGGGTAAGAACGTTCCTTGTGCGGGAAAGCGTATTCTTGCGCCGCAGACTTTTATCCATCGACATGTTTTGGACCCCATTTCCTTTCACAAGCGGATAATATACCGGAGGATATCGACTTTGGGCAAGCGCCGCTTGAAGATCGGACGCATTGGGTCATGAAAACGGTGGATGAAACATTACCCAAAACCGACGATTCCCCCGTTCAGGCGGCGCATCCGGAAGCGAAGGAGCCCAGCCCGAGCTGGATTTCGCGTTACTGGGGATTTTGGCTGGTTATGGCGTTCATCGTCTACGAAACCACCAGCCAGCCGGCGCTGGCCACCCTGATTGCCTGCATCAAGGTTGGTTGGGACGAGTTCTCCATGGCGGGTTGGCTCTTGAGGGTCGATCCCGATCGAAAAAATGTCTTTTCCAAGATGGCGCTCTATATCGGCTACGGCCTGTGGAAAATTGCCATCGCCGCCTGTTTGGTACTGATCGGCGTGGTCTTTCTGCTCAATACCTTTCAACCGCGGGGCGGCGCGCCCCTTTTCATGGTGGTCATCATGACCATTCGAGGAAGCCTGGCGGCGCTGATGCTTGGATTTGTACTGTCCACCTTTTTCACGCTCCTGGCGTTTATCACGGCGCTTCTAGGCGGCGGGCGGCTGTATGTGGGTCAGGCCGTCAGCGCGGCGCGCGCGGGCCGTTACTGGCCCCCTGTCACCGTAGAGCGGGGAATTTTGGGCCTTAACCTGGGCAATTTTTCGCGCTGGCTCCTCATATCGGCCTTTTTCATGGTCTATGCCATCTTTGGGCTTGTGGTTACCCAAAGAATTCTCGCGGGCGATCCGAATAATGCACGGAAGGAAACGAAAACCATGCTTTTCCTATCCACTTTGGGACTGACCTGCATGGCGGGTTATCTTTATCTCAATTGGAAGGTGGCGGCCGTCAAGCCCGAGGATTGCTGGAAACTACCCGACTGGGCCAAATCAGAGCCTGAAACGGACGACGGCGACTCTTTGGCCGTCCTGCCTGACGCGACCTGATTCGCCCGGCTCGGCTCCTGCCAACGGCGGGGACCGGTCTGGCAATCGCGAACGGGCAATACGGGCATCCGGAAGAGACCAGGAGAAGAGTTTTGCATTTCATCAACGCGTATCTTTTGGCGGGAGCCGTGCTGGCTGGAATGCCGGTCCTCCTGCATTTGTTGATGAAGCAAAAACCGAAGGTCCAGATTTTTCCCGCGCTCAAGTTTTTGCGAAAGCGCATGCAAACATCGCGGCGGCGCATGCAGATCCAAAACTGGCTGCTTCTGCTTCTGCGCATCATGTTGATCCTTCTCCTTTGCCTGGCCTTGGCCTGGCCCCAAATCCGCAACCTGGGGCCAGGATGGGCCGCGGCGGGCGAAGTGGCCGCGGTATTTGTCATCGACACCAGCGCAAGCATGGAAATGCGCGCCGGCGATAAAAAGCGGATCGATGTTTGCAAAGAACTCGTCACCTCTTTGCGCGCTCAGTTTGGCGACGAGAGTAAACTGGCGCTCATCGAGACCGCGGAAGGCTCCGAGTCAAGCGAGGTCGCCTGGGTTTCGGTGCCGCTGTTCGATCAAAAATTGGGCACGTTGCAAGCGCGGCCCGGGGGCGGTCCGCTTGGCCCTTCGGTGGCCAAGGCGCTCGAACTGATCCGCAAGGATCAGTCGCTTGGCGGCCTGGGCAAGGCGGTCTACATCTTCACCGATCGCGCCAATCGCTCGTGGGAGAGTTTTTCTTCCTCGGTGCGGCCCGAGTCGGTGCCCGAGGGTGTGCAGATCCACCTGATCGACGTGGGTCTCGAAAAGCCAGTCGATTTCGCCATCGAGCGCGTTGACTTGGAACCAGCCGTGGTGGCCCCTGGCGACAAGGTCACCGTGCGTGTCGAAATGCGAGCCACGGGCGAAGATTTCGTTGGCCAATTGAGCTGTGCTCTGGAGAACGATCCCGAACCGGGCAAGACGCCCGAAATCAAAAATGTAAGGATCGCCAAGAACGAAACCTTTACGATGGTTTTCGAAAAGAATGCTCCCATTCGCGGTGCGGGCAATGGCGCGGAGAACCTGGGCCAGGTTCAGCTCAAATTGCTGCCTGAAGACAACTGGTCGATCAACAACAAAGGCCAGGCCACCTTCGTGGTTCACGAAAAAAGGAAGGTTTTGACACTCGTCGATCAAATGGACGATGCCCTGATCTGGAGAACGGCCCTTGAGGCAATGAGAAACTATGCATGCGATGTGCGGTTTGGCAGCAATCCCAAAGAGTGGACCGAAGAGGCTCTGAAGCCTTATCAGGTGATCTGCCTGCTCGAGATGGCCAGTCCCTCCGCGGAACTTTGGAAGGCACTGGGAGCGGCAGAGAAATCGGGCAAGGGAATTGTCATCATCCCCCCGGGAGAGAACCTGTCCAAGGCTTCATGGGATTCGCCGGCGGCCAAGGAAATCCTGCCTGCTCCCTTCACCGAACAAGTCACGATGCCGGCGGGCGCACCAGGCCTTTCTTGGGGCGAATTTCGCGGTGACACGGTATTGTCCAGAGTGTTCAGACTGCTATCGCGCTCTGTCGATGCCGATTTTAGCCGTCCGGAGAGATGGCCTTTCGCCAACCGCTTTTGGAAAGTCGGCCAGCTCCAACCCAACGCCGCCGTCGTGACTAGTTTTTCCGCCTACAAAGATGCCGTAAATCCTTCTTTGCTCGAACGACAAAATGCCAAGGGCAAAGTGATTCAATTCACCACACCCTTTTCTGGGAAGAAATTCGATGGCGATCGCAAATGGCATAACTACGGCGATTCGTCCTTCCCATTGGTTTTGGTGGATCAGGTATGCAGATATCTGAGCGGCGATGCCACTTCCGCGATTGGGTCCTTCTACGCCGGCCAACTTCCCTATTTCAACATGCCCAATCCGCCGCCGCGCTTGCCGTTTGAATTGCGAGGTCCAGGCCTGACCCAGACCGAATCCAGTATTTCGGTCCCTGAAGGAGTGACACAGGTTCCCTGCGCCCAGGCCCGCGAACCAGGCAATTACCAGGTATTCGACCGGGGTGGAAATCCGATCGCGGGCTTCAGTGTTTCCATTCGTCCCTCGGAATTTTCGCTCCAGAAAATCGACCAGGAGGCGATCAAAACGGACCTGCCTTCGATCATCATGACCAATGGCCTGAAGGCCTTCTCCCCCGATAGCCTTTTGCCTCCTAGCGAGGGGGGAACGCTTGACCTGTTACCCTGGTTGATGATGGGAGTCATTGGACTACTCTTGTGCGAAAGCGTCCTGGCCAATCGATTCCATCGCAAAGTACCCGAAGCAGAAGGATCCGGCTTCGCCGAGGTCCAAGCCCCGCCCGCTGTCGTCAGTGCAAGTCCATCTCCCGGTTAAACCACGACACGACGGCCAGTTCCCGGCACTTCCGGGCGGCTCGAAAGGAAAACGATGGAGTTGTTGGTTGACCCCTATTGGCCGTGGAAGCAGCCCGGAACGCTGGCGTTCTGGCTGGCGATGGGCGGCTTTTGCCTGATTTTGATGGTGACTTTACTCAGTTACCGCGGCGTTCCCGGGGCGACCACGCGGCGGGTGGCCTTGTTGGTGGTGTTGCGATTGCTTGCATTTTTGTTGGCGCTCATGCCGATCTTGCGGCCGTCGTTTGGGATGCTAAGAAGCAAAGACGAGGAATCGAATCTTTGGATATTGGCCGACACCTCCGAAAGCATGAGTGTCGGCGACGAGGTTGGCGGCAAAACTCGCTGGGACCTGCTTGAAAAGCACATTCAAGGCGCCTTACCTCTTCTGGAACGCTTGTCCAACGAACAGGGAACCAAGGTGCGCTGGTTCGGTTTCGACGACAAAGTCACCGAGATGAGTCCGGACAAATTCGGCAGACCGGTTGGCCGCCTAACCGACATTGGCGGTGCGCTGCACGACCTGATGGACAAAAAGGGAGTGACCCCGTTTCGCGGTTTGGTGTTGTTAAGCGACGGCGCCGAAAATGGCCCCCAGCGCTTTCCCGCAAGAGCGGAGGCGGGCCGGTGGCTCGCCAGCGGTTGCCCGGTGCAAACCTTCGTTTACGGAGATACGAACACCAACATTGGGCAAAGAGATGTAGCCCTTTCGAACATCATCACCGAGCCGAGTCCGCTCATCCCCCTGGGCGGGGAAATGACGGTCAAACTGCGTCTTGATGGACCGGGATTTGTCGACCAGTCGGTGCGGGTGGTGCTCATGATCGACGACAAGCCGGTCAGTCCCAAGATTTTTGTCGATGGAGTCGAGCAGAGCAGCAACAATCCCGACCTGCGTTCGCGCGTCAGAATCAGCCGGCGCGAAGGGATCGAGGTGATCCTCAAATACCGGCCCATGGAGAAAGCCGGCGAGGTCAAGGTTGAGGCCAGGGTCGAGGATCCGCAGCGGCCCAATCAGGCGCTCACCGGCGAGCAAACCGGGGTGAACAATACCATCGGCACTTATGTCAATGTCGCCAAGGAAGGGATCTCGGTCCTCTACCTGGAAAAACCAAGAGCCTGGGAACCGACCGCGATCATCGACGCGCTCGCGCGGGACTCTCAAATTTCGGTTTACCCGGTCTGGATTCGCGGCGGCGCGGCGGCACCCTTGGACAAGGCCGACCCACTGGGCCTGAAGGACCGTGCCTGGGATGTGATCATCATTGGCGATGTGCTGGCTTCACAAGTGTTGAAGGAGGGCGGTGCCGACGCCCTCAATCGCATTCAAAAGATCGTTGAGGAACGCGGCACCGGGGTCGTCATGCTCGGCGGCTACAACACCTTCGGAGACGGCGATTGGGCCGGCACGCCGATCGAAAAGATCTTGCCGGTATTCCTGGATCGAAAGGGCCAGGTCGAAAGAGAGACGAAGATGGTTCCCACCGAGCCGGGCCTGAGGCTTTACGGTTATGTGATGAATATGGGCAACGCCAACCCCCTGGAATCGTGGAATCTCCTCAAGGAACTCGAAGGTTTCACCCTGATGGGTTCGCCCAAGCTAGGAGCCAATATTCTGGCGAAATCGCCTGGCGGCGATCCGATGCTCGTGACGCAAGACTATGGCAAGGGCCGGGTCATGGCCTTCGCCGGCGACACGACCCACCGCTGGGTGCGCACCCCCGCCACCAAGACGCTGCACGACCGTTTCTGGCAACGGATGATTCGCTGGCTGGCTCACCGTGAAGATCAAACCGGCACGGTGTATGTCTCGCCGGATACCAGGCGCATCCCCTTGCGTAGCGACCTGGGTTTCCGGGTAGGGATCCGCGGCAAGTCGGGGGCCGACATCGAAAACGGCACATATCAAATCGAAGTGCTGCGTCCCGACGGCTCCAAAGCGAATTTGCAAGCCGCGCGCTTTGGCAACGAAATGCGCGGCCGCTTTGAAAACACCGACAAGCCTGGCGAATATCGGTTGCTCATCAAAGGCGAAGGGAAAGATGTCGATGGCACCGTGGTCACCGGCGAATCGAGCGCGCGCTTTCTCGTATACGAGGAAGACCAGGAAATGGCGCGCATCGCGGCCGACACCACTTTCATGGAAAACCTCGGCAAATCGGGCGGCGGAACTTATGTGGGAGACCGGGGAGAAAGGCTACAGGAGTATTTGCGTAGCCTGTTGGACAAACCGCCGCAGCTCGATCGGGCCGACTTCAGGCTTTATCCCGACTGGCGCAACATGGAAGCAAGCGCCACCGGTTCGGGATTTCTGGCGATCTTCTATCTCATTTTTGTGGCGATTTTAGGTGGCGAATGGCTTCTACGCCGCACCTGGGGATTGGCCTGACCGCGGCATTTCCCCGCGGGGACCTGCCTGAGCGCGGCCTATGGAATCCCGTGCCGCAATGCCGACTCGTAGAGCCGGCTAATCGACAAACTGGCGATCCTGCGCTTCGTTTTCGACATGGTCGGCCAGGCTGCCGTCGACGCCTGAGTTGATGGCGTCCCAGGCACAGTTGATACGCCAGCCGAGCATGAGAAACTCGTGGCGAGCATCCCAGTCGTATTCCTGCGAGGCGAAAAAATCGAGGCACAAGGAGACCATGCGCGAGACCGCTTGCACCAGCTGGTCTGGATCGTGGGTGAAGCAATCCTCGGTGGCGCGGTCGATCACGACCGATTCGCGGGCTGCCTCCAGGTTTGCAACAATGTCGGTCCAGATGGCACCGAGCGATCCAAAGGGAAGGCCGTTCTTGGCCATCTGAAGAGAATCGGCAAGAAGATCTCGACGGTTCCCCACTTCGGAGCCTTCGGCATGAAGTCGCAACGAATAAATGGCGTCGTCGAGCATGGGCGATTGCTTCTCTGAGCATTGGGGTTGGCCGCAATGGGACCGTTCCCCTTGTTCTACAGCGCGGGTTTGCGGCCGTTACATAAGTTATTCGTCGGTGCGAGGAAATGCCAGTTTGCCGAAATGGCCTTCAGATAAAACCGCCACAGATCAATCTAAGCCAATGCCCTTAAATGGCTTAGAAAATCGCGAAGCCTGAAAAACCGTGCGCTTTCGGCAAAAACTCGCCAGTGACCGACTTCTCACCGGTCATGAATCCGAACTGGGAGGCGATAGTGCGACCAGCGGCGGCTCGCCATCCGGGGGCAAAGGCCCACCGACTTGAGCGATTGGCTCTAGATCGTCCAAACCGGCGCCAAAGGTCGCCTTGAGGCGTTCGCGCAGCAGTTTCGTTTTGTCGAGCGCGGGGGCCACTTCCTCTTCGAACACTTCGGCCGGGTCGGGCCGTACGAGCACTTCTTGCGTTGAGGCCGGATCGATTCCCGCGCACGATTTGGTCAACTTCGTCGCCAAGTCGGCGAGCATTTCTCTCCAGCCCGCGGAATCTTCGCGCTCAACGCCGGCCGCGTCGAACTCCTCGCACAAGAGGATCATGCGCAGCATGTGCCGGAAGATGAGCCCTTCCTGCCTAACAAGGTCGCAGTTGCGCACATACATGTTGAAATTTCCGCCGTAGCCCAGGAGCAGTTCGCCAATCGCCCACACCGGGTGGATTTGCAAATCGGCCACCCCCTCGAAGCGGGCCTCGAAAAGCATCGCCACTTTTTCGGCAAGCACCGGCGGGCGTTGTTCGGGATCAAACGGCACTTCTTCCGCTTCTTCGTCGCCCTCCTCTGCCACCGGCGCGGCCCGGATCAGGCCGCGCTGCACCAGTTCGGGATCGAGCAGTTCGTTGGCCATCGCGCCGGCCGGCATCCGGTCGCCCCAGGGAACGCGGACGGCCTTGCCAAGCGTGGGAGACAGCTCCAGCAAACTCTCGAGAATTTGCAAGAATTCCTCCAGCGACGCCTTGGGCAGAAAATCCAACAAAAAGGCTCCGTAAAGGGGGTGAACCGAGCGAAAATGTAGGAGCGATTTGAGTTTGGGGGTCGGGTGGGCCAGGTTGGCCAAATGAGGCACCTTGGGAAACGGCGCCCCCGGTTCGCGCACGGGAGGCTCGGGGTCCAGCTTGATGAACCCCTGCTCGTGCAGCACCCAAAGGCGCTTGTCCAGTTCCATCTCTTGGGCGGCAACACGGGGCGCATCGAGCAAACGCTTGCGAATCACCGAGCGGATCTTGCCGATGTCGGGAGAAATTTCGAGCAGATAGGCGAGCAAGCGCCAAGGCAATGGCCCCTTGCTATAAAGCCGCGTCGGCGCGGCTTGCTGCAGTTGCAGAAATTGGTTTTCCGTCCAGTAAAGCTGCTTGTCGTTGCGGTCGGGCTTTTTGCGCTTCAGTTCCTTGCGCTGGCGGATCAGGCCGGGATCCTTGGTGTCCTCGGGAATCCCTTCCATCTTGCGCTTCCAGCGCACCAGACGCACATCGTCTTCGTGGGCCATGCCAAACACGAACCCCTTGTCGTCAAACTGGGGCCGGCCGGCGCGGCCAAAGATCTGCTGGGCCGAACTGGCGTCCATCAGTTTGTGCTTACCCATCGGCCCCTTGACCAGGCTGGTAAGCACGACACTTCGGGCCGGCAGATTGATACCGGCGGCCAGAGTCTCGGTGCAGACCACCACCGATAACAGCTTGCGCTGAAAGAGCTCTTCGACAATGCGCCGGTAGCGCGGCAGAACGCCCGCATGATGCACGCCGACGCCGCGGCGCAGCATCTGAATCAGTTTGGGGCCGGCGCCCTGAGTCCAGTTGTGCTTGGCCAGTTCCGTCAATAGCGGATCGCGCGTTCCGGGCGCGAGCAAGTCCTGCCCCTTGAGGATTTCGCCGGTGCTCCAGCAGGCGTCGCGCTGAAAGCAAAAAACCAGCGCCGGCGTCTTGCGCTGCTCCCCTTCCCCCTTGGCCATCCAGGTCAGGTGGTCCTGGAGGAATTCGTCGGCCACATAGTGAAAACTCAACGGAACCTTGCGCTCGCGGCCCTCGACGAAATCGAGCTTGCGGTCGTGGCAGCGCGTCAGCCAGTTGAGGAATTCGCCGGCGTTGCCCACCGTCGCGGAAAGCAGCATCAAGCGCACACTCGCGGGCAAGAGCGCCAGCGACAATTCCCAGACGATGCCACGTTCCTGATCGGCGAAATTGTGGAATTCGTCCATGACCACGCCATGAACCTCTTCCATGGGAAAGGCCGCGGGATGCAGCAGGCGATTGAGGAGAATTTCGGCGACGACGACGAGGATGGGCGCCTGGGCGTTGACGGAGCGGTTGCCCGTGACGAGCCCCACCGTCTCGGGACCGTAACCCCAGCGGGCCACGGTGGCGCGCAACTCTTCGAGCTTTTGATCGGTCAAAGCAATTAAGGGGGTGGTGTAATAGAGCTTTTTGCCAAGCTTGAGCGCTTCGAACACGGCCGATTCGGCGATGAGGGTTTTCCCCGTTCCCGTCGGGGCGCAAACGAGAATCCCGCGTTCGCAGGAATACCAGCCCAGGATCGCTTCCTCCTGCACCGGGTAAGGGGGGAATGGAAGCGTGCCGAGGAATTCGAAAGCCATTTCTTCGCGTGAGGGAGCTGTTGCGTTCATTGGGAAAAGGATAGGGATCGCCACGAAAAAGGATTGACGCGGAATACTAGTGTGCTAGAGTAGTGATACACAACAAGGGAGGACCCATGACACTCCATCTCATGCCCGATTCACGGGTTCCGATCTTCGAACAAATCGAGCGCTACTGGATTTATCGGATTGCGGCGGGCGACCCCGCGCCCGGCGAACGCATTCCCAGCGTGCGCGACATGGCTCAACGATTGCTCGTGCATCCCAACACAATCGTGCACGCTTACGGCGAACTGGAGCGATCGGGCATCATCGTCCCGCGCCGCGGCATCGGCATGGAAATCACGGCGGAAGGTCCCGAAGTTTGCCGCGCCAAGCGCGAGGCGCTCTTGCGCGAACGGGTCAAGGAACTATTCGCCGAAGCGGAACAGGCTGGCATGACTCGGGCCGAACTGGTCCGGCTGGTCCGTGAAATCATGAATCAAATGGGGGACTAATGCACATGGAAAACGCCAAAGAAGTTGAAGGGCTGAGCAAGTCGGACCAGGGCGCCCTGGTCAACGCGATCGAAGTTGCGGGGCTGCGCAAGTCGTACAAGGGCAAATTGGCCCTGGATTCGATCGACTTGAAGGTCCCCGCCGGTTCCGTCTGCGCCCTGTTGGGTTCGAACGGGGCGGGCAAATCGACTCTGATGAAAGTCCTGGCCGGGTTGCAAAAAGCGGATGCCGGCAAAGCCAGCATCCTGTCCAGGGACCCCTGGAGTCAGGCTCATCAATTGCGCCTGGAAGTGGCCTACGTCGCCGAAAAGCCCAAGTTCTACGACTGGATGACGGTGGCCCAGACCGGCTGGTTCGCGGCTGGCTTTTACCCCAAGGGGTATGAAGCGAGCTTTCAAACCGTTTGCCAGAAGATGAAGATCGACCCCAGCGTCAAACTCTCCTCCCTGTCCAAGGGGGGTTATGCGCGTGTGGCGTTGGCGCTGGCTCTCGCCATGAACCCGACGGTCCTCCTTTTGGACGAACCGACCAGCGGGCTGGATCTGTTCACCCGGCGCGATTTCCTCTCCGGCATGGTCGATCTCGCAGGCGATGGCAAAACCGTACTCATATCGAGCCACAATCTTTCGGAAGTGGAGCGCATCGCCAGCCAGGTCGTCTTCATCGACGGGGGCAAGATCGTCCTCAATCAAACCATGGAAGATCTGAAAAAGCGGATGGTGCGTTTGCGCCAACGCGGCGAGCCGGCGTTCAATCTGGGGGCACTTGGCAAGGTATTGCGCCAGGGAAAAGACGGCCCGTGGAACGAATGGATCGTGCTCTGCCACGAAACGAGTATGCTCGACCCGAAACATGGCTTCGAACCGATCGGCCTCGAAGAGGTTTATGAAGTGGTCCTCGGCAGCCGCGAGGAGGTGGGCACATGATCCGTTCCATCTTGTGGAAGGAGACGCGCCAGCATGGGGCGACGTTCGTCGTCCTGACCCTGGGATCGTTTCTGGTCATGCTCGGCGCCATCGGCCTGCTTGCACTGGATGGGGGCATCAATCGTCCCCAGGTGCTGGGGATGATGGGTGCCCTCATCGTCTTGTTGTCGATGGTCACCTCCATTTTGACCGGCGCGCTTCTGACCGGTACCGACAACGAAGAAAAAACGCGTCCGTGGCTCGATAGTCTGCCTGGCGACGCTTGGAAACGCTGGCTGACGCAGGTAGCATTCGCGCTCGCCGCTCAAGCCGCGATGATTGCCATCTGGGGCATCGTTTGCCTATCTATCTTTTGGAACGACCTGGAGCGCGGTACCCCGTTATGGTCGATTATCATTTCGGGCGCTTTATGGGCCATGGCCGTCACCTCGGGTGTGGCCTGGGGTCAATGGGGGGGGTACCGGTCCCGATCGGTATTCGGAGGTTTTGGAGCGGGACTGGTGGGGTTGGTGCTGGCTTGCATTTCTTATTTCCTTTTCCAGGGCCTGCTTCTCTTTATCAATAAGACCTTCGAATTTCGTAGCCTCGGCGGCCACTCCGATCTCCGAGAGTTGGCCCTCGGCGGGTCATTTTTTTTCCTCGCGATTTTCTTTGGCGTGCTCCTGCCTTTTGGGCTAGTTGCCAACAGCTTCCACCGAAGCTCGTTGCGACTGTCTCTGGGCCAACTTTCCTGGCTGCGAGCCCTCACCAGATGGAGCTGGCTCTCCTACCGGACGACCTGGGGACCTTTACTGGGATTATTCGTCCTGGCCACAATCCTTGGGCTACTCCTGCAATCGTCCTTTTTGATCTGGCCTGCTTGGGGAGTGCTTGTGGGCGTCGTCTTTGGCCTTGGGATTCTTGGTCCCGATCAGGATGGAGAGAAGTCTTTCCATGGATCGTTGCGCGCGTTTCGTCCCTGGCAATTCGACCTGCGAGTCTTGCCGGCGCTCTTGAAGAGTCTGCCCCTGCTGGTCCTCCCATTGATTCCGATCACCCTGACCCTGATTTTTGAAGAAGTTTTCTTGGCCAGACACAACGGTTATGCCGAGCGCAGACTGGCCGAAGTCGCGTGGGAAGGAGTGGGAACGTTGTTCCCCATCGGCGCGTGGCTTTTCATTTGGTGGTCGGCCGGTTTTGGCGCGGCCATGTGGACAGGATTATTTTTCGACAAGTGGATCGTATCCCTGGTCGTGTCCCTGGGACTTGGCGCGCTGATCTCTACCGTTTGGGTTCCTTCTCTTTGGGGACAGGATTTATCGGTACTATGGCCGTTAGGTGTGGTGGCCGTTTTCTGGGTTCTTTCGAGATATCTTTACCGAAGTTATTGCTCAGCGACCCTGGCGGCCAGAGGGTTAAGCGCATTCGCGATCATGTTCGTGTCGATCGGTTTATTTCTCGGGCTCGGCTTGGTCTCGAGGTTTTTATTCGTGCCCAATCCCCCGGCTCCCTTCGATATTCACGCACTCGCCAAAACCTTGCACAATCCGGACGGGCACCTGGTGGACGAAGTGATGAGGCATCTGCCCAACCGCGCCAGGACCGTGTCCATTTACCAGGATCTCCGAGAGAACGGGGAGATCGTGTATTCGCCCAACATCGATAAGCCGGTCAGTCAATGGGAGAACAAGGAAAAAGAATTTTTTCGAAATAGCTATCAAAAAATCCGCACGGAATTCACCGAGAAATGGACGGTCCCAGAGGAGATCTTTTCCCTTTTCGTGGCTCAAAATTCCAATTTCTCGGAACCGACCGTGGTCTCCTTGCTTCACTTTGACCAGCAATGCTATGACATCATTCGCCTGCGCTTACTTCATGCGGTTTGGCAGCTTGACAATGGCCAACAAGCAGATTTTTCGGGAGAAATGGAGCGCGCTTTTTATGTCTGCGCCTGCATTCGCCACAAAGGCAACCGCTATTACGTTGGCGCAAGCCGAACCTTGGAGAGTTTTGCTTTCAAGATCCTTGAGGATTATTTAGCCCAGGGAAAACCTCAGGAAAAAACTCTTGCTGAACTGGCAGGCGTGCTCGATCGTCATAAAAAGCGATTGACCAAGGTCGAATTGATCCCGGAGCAAGTAGCTTATTACATTTCGCTCAAATCCCTCGACAATCCGAGATTTGCCATGGATCCCATGGCGGGGGCCTATGCTTATAACCGCCCTGCGAATCAGCGGCTTTACTGGGACTTGTTTAATCTCGCGATGAAAGCACCGTGGGAGGAAGAGCGAAAGCGACGGCTGATCAATATGTGGTACTCGGGCGATATGGATTCTTCCTATTTCCCACACAGTAAAGACTCGGCAAGAGACCTGAACAATCCGGTTCCCTTCTGGTGGCTTAGCTCGTATCCGGGAAACCGCGCCGAGACCCAGTTGCACGCGCAAGACGACGAACACCGCGGAAAAACCGCGATCGATTTGGCACGCATCGCCGTCGCCGCCAAACGCTACCAGCTTGCCAACAAGGCCTTTCCCAAGGCCCTGGCCGACCTCGCCCCTAAATATCTTGCGGAAATTCCCAAGGACTCGTTCACCGGCGCCGAATTCCGCTTCCGCATTGCCGAAGCCACGAAGGCACCCAATGCCAAGGACAAGAAGACGCCGGCGGAAGCCGCGCCCAGCGCTGCGCTCCCAACACCCGCCGCTGCGGGGTCGTCACCAGGCGGGAGCGGGCCGGAGGATTTTGGGCCTGCGGGAGCAGGAATGGGCATGATCATGGGAGGAGCCGGGTCAGATGCGATCGTCCTTGACGGACTGAGCTTCATGCGCGGCGGTGAGATGATGACCCTGAAGCCGGGAACGCTGGTGATCTGGTCGATCGGCCCCGACGGAACCGATCAGGGTGGTAAGGAGGATCGCGGCGGCCACCGGATCCCGCCCAACTTGCCTTATGCCACCGACGACATGTGTTTCCTGGTCGGACCTTAGGAACTCCCGCGTCAGCGGAGGACTGACGTTACTTCGGCTCAAGCAACATCTTGCGAAAGGCGACCGGCCCATGGTCGCCTTGCAGCATGAGTGGACCCTGGGGTTTTTCCTTGCCGGTCAGGCACGATAGGGTGGGCGCCTTGACCTCGACGTTCTCCTGCACCGTTTTGCCGTTGATGACCACCTTCAAAAAGCGGGCATTGCCGACCTTTTTGCCCTGTTCGAACTTCGGCGCGAGAAAATCGATTTCCATCTTCTGCCATTCCCCAGGGGCCTTCGCGGCATTTTCCTTGGGCGCGCTGTAACCATAAATTCCGCCAAGATCTCCCGGCCCGACTTCCTCCTTGCCGAAGCTGTCCAGGATCTGGACTTCATACTCGCCCATCAAGTAAACGCCGGAGTTGGACCCCTTGGGCACCATAAACTCCAGGGACAGCCTGCAATCGCCATGCTCCTGCTTGGTGTAGGCGTCCACTCCTTGAGCCCTGGTGTTGACCAGTTCGAACACCTTGAGCACCGCGCCTTTTGGTTGCCAGAGCAGTTCCTCAGACCGGCCAGGGATCAATGACGCCTGTCCGATCCTCCACTGGCTTTTCGCCGCATCTCCCTTGAATTGCCACCCTTCGAGGCGATTGGCCAAAAGATCGATCGGTTCGGCCGCGAAGGCCAGTGATCCCGATAGCAGAAAAAGCGGCGACATAAATGCCAAAAGACGCGTCATGAGAGGCTCCCGTGCAATGGAAGATCGTCGAGATCACGAAATCGAAAGGGGCTGTCCAGATATTTTGCCAAGTTTTCGCGGCAGCCATTCCATTTTTCCCAAGTCGCGGCGGATGGACTGGGGCCAAAACCTAGATTAACGGGGTTCGTTTCGGTCTTGCTAGGGGGATGAATGATGAGGCGGCTGCCACCTTGGAGCGCTCTTCACAGAGCCTTGCGCACTCTTATCAGCGGCTTGGGCTTTCTTGCCCTGGCCATCGGATCCGGTGTTCTTTTCGCCTTTCCCGACCCTCCGCCCAAAGACGCGCCCAAATCGTCGGTCATGGTCCAATCGGCTTCGCCCCAGGCGGAAAAGGCAATCGCCGGCTTCCAGGTTCCAGCTGGTTACAAGGGAAGCGTTTTCGCCGCCGAGCCCCTACTCGCCAATCCGGTCGCCTTTTCGATCGACCACCAGGGACGAGCTTATGTCGTCGAGACATTTCGCCTTCATGCTGGCGTGACCGACATCCGCGGCCACATGGATTGGCTCGACGACGATCTGGCCTGCCGCACCGTCGCCGACCGCCGCGCCATGATGGTCAAACGCACCGGCGCGAAATTTTCCGAATTTGAAGGCAAACCCGATCGGCTCCGCCGCATCGTCGACACCAACGGCGATGGCAAGGCCGACAGCGCCACGATATTCGCCGAGGGTTTCAGCCGCGCCGAAGATGGCCTGGCCGCGGGCGTGCTGGCCCGGGGCGACTCGGTCTGGTTCACCTGCATCCCTTCGCTTTGGAAGTTCGAAGATCCCAAGGGGACGGGCGTTGCCACCAAAAAGACCGAGCTTTCCACCGGCTATGGCGTCCATGTGGGTTTCATTGGCCATGACCTGCACGGCTTGATCATGGGGCCAGACGGCCGCATCTACTTCTCGATCGGCGATCGCGGCCTCAATGTCAAAAACCCCAACGGCGATCTCTTTTATCCCGATATGGGCGCGGTCATGCGCTGCTGGCCCGATGGTTCGGGCCTCGAAATCTTCGCGACCGGACTGCGCAACCCTCAGGAACTACTCTTCGACGATCATGGCAACCTGTTCACCGGCGACAACAACTCCGACGGCGGCGATCAGGCCCGCTGGACCCACCTGGTCCAGGGTGGCGATTCGGGCTGGAGGATCGGCTTTCAATTCCTCGAACGGCCCAACGCCCGCGGCCCCTGGAATTCCGAAGGGATCTGGAAACCGCGCCACCCCATGCAGCCGACCTACATCGTGCCCCCCATTGCCAACATCGGCGCGGGCCCCTCAGGAGTCTTTTACGATCCAGGCACCGGGCTCGATCCCGCGCATCGCAACTGCTTTTTCATGGTCGACTTCCGCGGCGCTCCCGGCGGCAGCGGCATTCATAGCTTCAAGTTGAAACCCAAGGGGGCAAGCTACGAACTGACCGATCGCAAGAATTTCGTCTGGAACATTCTGGCGACCGATGCCGAGGTCGGCCCCGATGGCGCGCTTTATGTGCTCGACTGGGTCAAGGACTGGGCGCTATCGGGCCAGGGCCGCATCTACCGCTTTGCCCACGAATCCTTGGCCAATGACGCCAATGCGAAATCGACCAAGGAACTCCTGGCCAAAGGGATGACCGACAGGGGCGTCGAAGAACTGGCCCCCCTGCTCGACCATGCCGACCGGCGCGTGCGCCAGGAAGCCCAGTTTGAACTGGCAAAGCGATCGGCCAAGGACACGCTGGCAAAGGCCATCGGCTCCGCCAAAACGCTTGGGAAAACCCACGCCATTTGGGGACTGGGACAGATTGCGCACAAGGATCGTTCGGCTCTTGAACTCGTCCGGCCTCACGGCAAGGATGCCGACCCGCTCGTGCGTTCCCAGGTGGCGCGCGTGCTCGGGGATGCGCGCGACAAGGAATCCTTTACCCTTCTTGCCGAAATGACTCATGACGGCGATGCGACGGTCGTTCGCGAGGCAGGTCTGGCGCTGGCGCTACTGGGGCTTGAGCAGTCCTTCCAGCCTGCGGTCGACATGTTCAAAAGCAATGACAACGCCGATGCGGTCATCCGTCATGCGGCGGTCATGGCCCTGGCTTCGACCAAGGACGAAAATAAGATCGCCAAATTGCGCGTAGATCCCACGCCCGCGGTGCGCCTGGGCGCGGTTTTAGCGTTACGCCGGCTCGGGTCGGAAAAGCTCGCCTTATTCCTGGACGATGTCGACCCCCTCGTATCGACCGAGGCCGTGCGCGCGATTTACGATGTGCCCAATTGGTCGGAGAAATCGGAGGCCGCGATCAAAGCGGTTGCCGCCAAAATCGGCCAGGCAAACGCCAACGAGCCGGTGCAGTTCCGCGCGCTGGCCGCCCTCAATCGGCAGGGCAGCTCCGCCGCGGCGCAAAGTCTCGCCGCCTACTCTGCAAGGCGCACTCAACCGGAGAGTCTGCGCAAGGAGGCTCTTGATTATCTGAAGAATTGGGCCAAACCTTCTGGCCGCGACCCCGTCGTCGGTCTTTGGCGGCCGCTGCCGGACCGCAATGCCGCCGATGCGGTCGCGGCGCTGGAACCTCACTGGGGAGCCTTGCTGAGCGCCGAACCAGGAGTTCAGAGGGAGGCGATCGCCACGGCCACGGCCCTGGGGATTCGCTCGCTGGAACCCAAACTGCGCGAACTGGCTGCCAACACCAAAATCGACCGCGCCGCCCGGCTGGCCGCCATCGAGGGATTAGTTAGCCTCAAGGAAATGGATGGAATCGAGCTGGCCCGCAAGCTGATCGGCGATTCCGATGTGCGGGTCAAGGCGGCCGGCTGGTCGGCCCTGGCCCGTTTGTCCGGCGACAAGAACATCAAGGAACTTGCAAATACCGCCCTGAAATCTTCCCCGTTTGAGCGCCAGGCGGCCCTGGGCAGCCTGAAAAGAACCAAATCCGCCGAAGTGGACGACATGCTCAAGGAACTGATCCGCCAGGCCCAAGCAGGAAAACTTCCCGCGCTCATGGACCTGGAACTGGAACAGGCAGTCGCAGGACGCGCCGATAAGGACCTGATCGGAGCCTGGGAAAAGCTGGTGCAAAGCCGCAAAATCCTGGCCCTGGAAGGTTACGAAACGGCCCTGGAAGGCGGGGACGCGGACAAGGGCCGCCAGCTTTTCCTTTACAAGGGGGAACTGGCCTGCCAGCGCTGCCACAAGGTCGGCGATGCGGGCGGGATCGTCGGCCCGCCGCTCAATGATATTGGTCTCAAAAAAGATCGCAAATATCTATTAGAATCGATCGCGTTCCCCAATCGCCATATTGCTCAAGGGTTTGAAACCCTGGTGGTCAGCCTCAATAACGGCAAGACCAAGTCGGGCATCCTCAAGGAAGAAAATGCCCAGGAGTTGACGCTGATCACCAGCGAAGGCGAACTGATCAAGATCAAGAAAAGCGATATCGACGAGCGTCAGCGCGGCCCCTCGGCCATGCCGGCGGATCTCATCAAGCATCTGACCAAATCGGAACTGCGCGATATCGTCGAATTTTTGGCAGGACTCAAGGAAGCCCCGAAATGATGACTCGAACGCTCGGAATCGCTCTCGCCCTTGGCCTGGTCGCTCAAGCCACCCAGGCACAAGCCCCCAAGGTGAAAATCACCTCCGGCTTTGAATCTCCCCTGACGGGGAGAATCGTGGTCGTCTTTGGCCCACCTCTCGATTCCGCACCCATGCGCCATATTGGGCAAACCGGCATGGGCACGCCCACAATGGCCGGTGTCGATGCGAAGGACCTGAAGAAGGGGGACAGCGTCGAACTTGGCGATTCGGCGCTATGTTTCCCGAAGGGGACGGTCGCCGACCTGCCTGCGGGAACTTACATGGTGCAGGCGGCGCTCCACCGCAATGCCGATATCAACCTGTTCAGCGCTCCGGGCAATGTCGTTTCCAAGGCGGTGGCCTGGAAACACGATCCGAACCACCCCAAACTTCTCGAACTGGTGCTGGAAAAGGAGCTCGCGGAAAAACTCCCCGCGGAAACCGAGCAGGTCAAATGGGTCATTTTCAAATCGCAACGGCTTAGCAAGTTTTTTGGCCGGGATATTTATCACCGCGCCGCGGTCGTTTTGCCGCCGCAGTTCGAAAAGGATCCCGCCGCCAAATTCCCCCTGATGGTCCGCATTGGTGGATTTGGCACCCGCTTCACCAGCGCGCTCAACTACGGCCACCCCCGTTCGGAATTTCAGCGCACCATGGCCAAGCCGGGTGTCGTTCCGCTCGTGATGCTTCATCTCGACGAGGCAGGCCCCTGGGGCGATCCCTACCATGTCAACTCGGCGAACAACGGGCCCTGTGGCGATGCCTTGACCCAGGAGCTCATACCCGAAGTGGAAAAGCGCTTCCGCTGTGGCGGCAAACCATCCTGGCGCTTTACGGAAGGCCACAGCACCGGCGGCTGGGTGTCGCTTGCGTTGCAGGTTTTCTACCCCGACTTTTTCGGGGGCTGCTGGTCGCACGATCCCGACCCGGTCGATTTCCGCGATTTTGAGGTCCTCAATATCTACGATGAACGCAACGCCTACACGAACCGCTTTGGATTCGAACGCCCCGCGATGCGCACGACCACGGGCGATATCCAGTACACCTTACACCACGAAGTTCTTGTCGAACGCGTGATCGGCCGCGAAGGCCGCTGGGAACTGGGGGGTCGAGACTGGGCAAGCTGGAACGCTTCCTTCGGCCCTAAGGGAGCCGATGGCAAGCCCGTTCCGCTCTGGGACGGCACCACGGGAAAGATCAATCCCGAAGTCGCCAAGCATTACAAAAAATACGACATACGCCATCATGTCGAATCGAACTGGGCAACGCTTGCGCCCAAGCTCGATGGAAAGATCCGCATCTGGTCAGGCGATGCGGACGAGTATTTCCTCAACAACGCGGTTCATCGGCTCGACAGTTTTTTGAAGTCGGCTCAGCCGGCGTCCAACGCGAAGATTGTCTTTGGCCCCAATAAGGGCCACAGTTTCCGCGGTCATAGCGACGAAGAAATGTTCATTGAGATGGCCAAGGTGGCGACCGAATCGAAGTAGGGCGGGATAGAAACAGGCCGACCTTACGGCCTGTTTCTAAGCTTTGGCCAACTCCAGGGCGCCGTGCAGCACCACTTCCTCGCCCAGCGCGGCGGGAACGATTTCCGTCAGGCCGCGAAACGGCTTGAACACCAGGGCATCGACTTCGGCCTTGAGCGGCTGAAAAAAGGCCGCATCGCCCAACAGCGAGACACCGCCCCCAACGACGATGCGCTGCGGACAAATCAAGGCGATCACCTGGCATAAGCCCCAGGCCAGATCGCGAATCGATCCATGCAGCACGCGTGTGGCCGTGGCATCGCCAGACGCCGCGGCCTGGGCAATTTCGGGCACGCCGACATGCTGCTGGTCTGACAAGCTCGATGGCTCGCCCCGCTTCAATGCCGCCTGGAATCGATTTTGAATGCCCCAGCCGGAGGCATGATGTTCCAGCACATCTCCATCAGGCCCCAGCCGCAGGTGGCCGATTTCCGCAGCGCCTTTGCCGGCGCCCCGTGCGATCTTTCCACCAACGATATGACCGCCGCCGATGCCGGATCCCACGGTGACGTAAAACACCGGATCGGCACCCCGGCCCGCTCCGTGCATTGCTTCACCCAAACCCGCGACATCGGCATCGTTGCCAAGCGACACGCGGCAGCCCAGTTGTTCGGCGAGCCACGACTTCAGGGGGAAATGGTCCCACCCCGCAATCTGATGCGAAGTGATCGTCTCCCCCTTCATCATGTCGACCGGGCCGCCAAAACCGATCCCCGCTCCGAGCAGATCGATCTTGCGCAATTGATGTTCCGCCAGGAAGGCAAGCCACCCCTGCGCGATCTGGCGCCGGATCCCCTCACCTCCCTGGCTAGGATCGACCTTCTCCCGCCAGAGCGCGTCAATACGACCATTGCCCTGGCCAAGGGCCATTTGCAGCTTGGTGCCGCCGATTTCAATTGCCAAAAACATGGCGGTTAAACCGGTGCGGGCAGCTTGCCGTCCAATCCGATCCGGCGGTGCATGTCGTCCACCACCCAGTGAAATGCGGCCAGATGCACGGTTTCGACAATACCCATGTCATCAAGCGGCACATGCAGGTTGTGATGGGCAAGCGTTTTCAGTTTGCCCCCGGTGAAGCCCGTGCAGCCAAGGGTTTCGACGCCATGGGCGTTGGCCCATTCGATCGCCTTCAAGATATTGGGGCTGTTGCCCGAACCGCTGATGGCAATCAAAAGGTCTCCTTCCGAGGCAAAGTTCTTCAACTGCTCGACGAACACCCGGTCGAAGCCTTCGTCGTTGCCCCACGCCAGGATGTAAGGTGTATTATCGGTAAGACTTAGGACTTTGAGGCGCTTCTTGGGCGAGTCGAAATCTTCACGGCGCAAAGAGCCCTTGCCCAGGTCCTCGCACAGATGGCTGGCATTGGAGCCGGAGCCGCCATTGCCGATGATGTACACGAATTTGCCGCTTTCGTAGCGGGAGTAAACGAGATCGCCCAGTTTTTGAATTTCGGCGGGGTCGACCCGTTCCAGTTCCTGGCCAATCCGTTTCATGAAAGCGGCGGGAGAAAGCTTAATTCCTAGCATTCCTTGCACCTTTGCGAAGAGGGTCGAAGCGGCTTGCTCAAAACGATAATCTTACGAAAAGCGGCCAGGAGTCAGCCCGGAGAGGCTAAGGCCTCAGGCCAGCGGCCGAACGTCATTGCCCCCCCTTTGCAACCGCGCAAACGTCGGGTAATCGGTTTCCGGGCATTTCGCTAAAATGTCAGGAAACCCTCTCCTGAATGGTCATTCATGCCGCGCGAATACATTCTTGGCACTGCCGGCCATATCGATCATGGCAAAACCTCGCTGGTCAAGGCGCTGACGGGCCACGATTGCGACCGACTGCCCGAGGAAAAGGCCCGCGGCATCACGATCGATATTGGCTTTGCCCACCTCGATTTGGAACATGCCCGGATTGGCATCGTCGATGTGCCCGGTCACGAACGCTTCATCCGCAACATGCTCGCCGGGGCGACCGGCATCGATTTGGCGCTCCTCATCGTCGCGGCCGATGACTCGGTCATGCCGCAAACGCGTGAACATCTCGAAATCCTCAAACTGCTGGGCCTCCGTCACGGCGTGATCGCGCTGACCAAGGCCGACCTGGCCGACGACACGCTTCTTGAAGCAGTCAAGACGGACATCCGCCAGCTTGTGAAAGGAAGTTTCTTCGAAGAGGCGCCGATCATCGCGACTTCGGCGCATTCCGGCCGGGGAATTCCCGAGCTCAAGCAGGCGATCGAGGCCGCAAGCGCCAGGGTCGAATCGGTCAAAGATCGCGGGTTTTTCCGCATGAGCATCGATCGCGCTTTCGCTTTGCAAGGCCATGGCGCGGTGGTCACCGGGTCGGCCACCAGCGGCGTCTTGCGCGTGGGCGATGAAGTCGAATGGCTGCCCAAGGGCGAAATGGTGCGGGTGCGCGGACTGCATCATCATGACAGGCCCGTTTCCGAAGTGCGCCTGGGAATGCGCGCCGCCATCAACCTCGCCGGCGTCAAGCATGAAGATCTGGCCCGTGGCCAGGAATTGGCATCGCCTGGATATTTGAAGCCTTCTCGGATCGTGACGGTGCAATTGCGCGCTCTGTCCGGGTTGTCCAAACCGCTCAAGCACCGCTTGCCGATCCGGCTTCACCTGGGAACCACCGAGTCGATGGGCTCGCTTTCCCTGCTCGATGTCGACGCGGCCCAGCCGGGACAAATGGTGCTCGCTCAAATCTTCGCCGAAGATCCGGTCATGGCGGTCTGGGGCCAGCCCTTTGTCATCCGCGATGTTTCGGCAATCGCCACCCTAGGGGGCGGAATCGTTTTGCAGCCGTTTGCCCGGAAAATCCGCCGGCGCCATTTCGATCTCCTCATCCAACTCGAAAAGCTCGCCCAGCCCGATCCCCTTTCCCGGGCCTCCACCGCTCTGTGGTTCGCCGGCCTCGAAGGGCTCGATCCGTTATCTCTGGCACGCGATGCGGGGCTTGCGCAGGGCGAAGTCCCTACGCTCATCGCACAACTGGAAACTCAGAACATTGCGGTGAAAATTCCCGTGGGTTCCGGCCCCGCCCGCGTCTTGCACAAGCAGCCGATCGAAGGGATCGAGGAAAAGATCCTGGTGCAGCTTGAACGTCTCCATCGCGAATTTCCGCTGATGGCCACGCACGATCGCAACCATGTCGAATCGCAATTGTCCTGGATGGAAGCGCCCGACCTGGTGCGCCAGGTGGTTGACGACTTGATCAAACGCAAGGTATTGACCGGCAATCGCAAGAGATTGGGCCGGGCGGATTTCACGCCCAAGCTGAGCAATTCGCAGCGCAAACTCAAGGAAAAGCTGATCGAGGCCCACAAGCAGGCTCGTTTTCAACCACCCGATCCGGCCAGTTTCGCCGCGATGGCGGCCGGTCAGGCTGCCCATTTAAAGGAGCTCTTTTCCGTTTGCGTGATGGAGGAAGAGCTCGTCAAAATCGCCGAGAATATTTATCTCTATGCCGAGGCGGAAAAAGAGATGCGCTCTTTGGTGCGCAAAAGCCTTCTGGAAAGGTCCAAGCTCGGACAGGGGGGGCTGACCGTTTCGGAAATCCGCGACATTTTGGGGACATCGCGCAAGTTCGCCGTGCCCATTTGCGAATATATGGATGCCGTCGGCCTCACCCGCCGCGATGGCGACTTTCGTTTTTTGAAAGAGCCGGCGGCAGAGTTGGCGAAAGAATCGGCGGCCGCCAACGCCTCAGGAAAATGACATGGCGAGCTTGCGCGAATTGCCGCCCGTTCACAAATTGCTGATCGAGCCCCGGATTGCCTCTCTGCTCTACGAACTGGGTCAACAGGTCGTCGCCGAGAGCTGCCGGGATGTACTGGCGCATTGGCGCCAGGGGATTCAAGAGGGCACGATCGCCACCGTCGATCTCGATCTGCTGACGCGTCAGATCATGTTGAAATTGAACCAGAAGCAGATCGGTCATTTTCGCGAAACGATCAACGCCACAGGCATTGTTCTGCACACCAATCTGGGCAGGGCCCCTCTGGCCGAAGCGGCAGCCAAGGCGGCTTACGAGGCGGGCCGCCATTATCTCAATCTTGAACTCGATCTGGACACCGGCGAACGCTCCTCGCGCCAAAACCCGTTGCGCAAACTCCTATGCCAGTTGACGGGAGCGGAATCGGCCACCGTCGTCAACAATTGCGCCGCCGCCACGATTTTAACCTTGCGCGCCCTGGCGCTTGGCCGAGAGGTCGTTGTGAGCCGTGGCCAACTGATCGAAATCGGCGGCAGCTTTCGCATGCCCGAGATCATGGCGACTTCCGGTGCAATTTTGAAAGAAGTCGGCGCCACGAACATCACGCGGATCGGCGACTACGAAAAAGCCGTCGGCCCTCAGACGGCGGCGCTCATGCGGGTGCATACGAGCAATTTCCGCGTCAAAGGGTTCACCCAGGATACCTCACTGGAAGAGCTGGTGGAACTGGGGAACAGGCTGCAGTTGCCGGTGATCGACGATGCCGGCAGCGGCGCGATTCATGATCCAACCTCTTATGGCTTGGCCGGCGAACCAATCCCGCAAGAGGCGATTCGCCAAGGAGCGGCGGTGACGCTGTTCAGCGGCGACAAGCTGCTTGGAGGACCGCAAGCGGGGATGATCGCGGGGAAAAAAGAGCTGATTCAAAGGATCGAGAAGGATCCTTTCATGAGGGCGGTGCGCTGCGACAAGATGACACTGGCGGCGCTGGAACGAACCTTGCAACTTCACCTCGATCCCGAGGTCGCACGGCGCGAGATTCCCGTCATCTCGATGTTGTCCAAGACCAAGGAGGAACTTCGCCAAAAGGCGGCTGGCCTCAGCGAGAAATTAATGGCTCGTGGATTGCAGCATGACCTGGTGGAAGATCATGCATTCGTCGGAGGCGGCACGCTGCCAGAAGAAAAACTTCCCACGTGGATTGTCCGGCTGGATCAGGATGGTTCCGCGAGCGAATGGGCGAAACGGTTGCGAACCGGAATCCCCGCCGTGCTCGCGCGCATCGAGCGGGACCGGATTCTGATCGACACTCGAACGGTTTTTGACGAGCAGATCGACCCACTGGTGGAGGCCTTGATCGCAACGAGGCCAAATCAACCCGCGTGAACGGATGGGATCGCTGTCGAAACATCTATCAGATATTCTTCGAACAAACAGCACAACTGCCGCATGGTATTTTAAAATAAGAGTAACTGCAACTCTATATTTTCCTCGAACTTCACAAGGAATCTGGCGAGCGGTGGGTGTTAGCCCACTGATTCTATTCCGTCAACTGACTGCCAATTCAAGCCCCTGACAGAATCGTCATCATTCCGCTCAAAGGGAACGACGCTTTCACTGGTCACTTTTTAGAACCGTGAAACTTACGTTTCACGCTCGCCTTTTGCTCCAACATCAACGCTCGCCATCCAGCATTTATTCCGTGCATTTCACTTCCGCGGAATCGACCCCCTCCACCCGGTTGACTTCGGCGAGAAACGTGAAGGGAGATCCAGGCGATTTGAGAAGGATCCGGTAGTTGAGGTCCAGGGCGGTTCCCTGTTTGGCGGTGGACACTTCGGTAAGAGTCGATTTCAAGACATAGCGTTCAAAGACATCCTTGAGGATCTCCTCGGGATCCTTGCCCAGCGCCAGCCGCAGACGCAGGATCGCTGGCGTTCCATAGCGCGACAAGCCAGCCGATTGATCCCACCAGCACATGAACGCCGTCGAAAGGCCGACGGCGGGAACGGCCACCAATGCAAGAAGCAAGTACCCCGCGCCGGCCGCCATGCCGACCGCCACGGAGAAGATGACAAACGCGGTGTCTCTTGTGTCCTCGACGACCGTGCGAAAACGCACGATCGAAAGGGCGCCCACCAGGCCGAAGGCCCGGGCGACATTGTCGCCAATGACCATGGCGACCACCGCAATGAGCACCGACAAGAGGACAAAGGTTGTGGGTAGCGTTCCCGAACTCTGACCGCGTCCCAGGGTGTTGCGATAGATGGCCGCCACACACAGTCCCAGAACAAAGGCCAGGACCACTCGTACCAAAACGACAGGTAAAGGGGGGAATGGGTCGCCCGCCGCGACCGCATGAGTGAACCATTCCGGCAATTGCAAAGCTTGTCCCTCACTCGATGACTGCATTTCGTGTTTCCGCTCTCTCTCCCTCCTTCGAGGGAATCTTTCGCTTTCCGCTTCGCAATGTCGCGGTGAGCCTACCTACCTTCACCGAGCGGCCAACAAAAATGTTACGCGAGAGCCAACCCCTCGCCCTCAAGTGCGCTCGCGCGACTTGGCGCAATCGTAGGCGACGCGACATAGAGCCACACGCTCAAACTTCTCAGGCGATTGGGTTCAAGGTCACACGGCCCTGCGCGACTTCTCCCACTCACTGCTGAGCGCCGCTCACGAAAGCCGCGCAGTGCCCCTCTACACGATAGGCAACGCTCGTCGGAAATGTTGGCCCCATCCCAAAAATGCGCTCCTTCAAGAAATCAGGCCGCCGGAGCTTGAGGTGCCGGCACACCAAGTACGGCTTTTTCCTTCGGAATTTCCATCGCCTTGACGCAATGGCGGTATTTCGAGAAGCCGGTTTTATCCAGTTGGAACTGGGCGACGAGCTCCTTAAACACCGGGGGCATGGCGCTGAGGAATTTCATCTCCAGCACGACCTGCTCGGGCAACAGCGGAGGGCCTTCCACCGTTAGACCGGGAAGCGGAGAATCGCTGAGTTGGCCGGTGGGGCCGCGATCGGCGGTGAGGCGAATGGGCCCGAAGTCGGAGGTTCCGACGAAGGCGGTTCGCTCGTAGGAAATGCAGCAGAAGGGCCGCAAGTTCAAGGCCGTGGTTTCTTCGTTGAACCACTGGGTGGCCGGCGTGGAAAGGTCGGGAAGTGGAACCGAAGTTCGGCACTTCCAAATACGTCCCTGGCTTTTCGATTTGCGTTCCAGGTGAGCGACTTTTTCCTGGCCATAACGGCGCACCCGGTATTTGTGGGTCGTATAGCCCTCGCTTCGGTAGAAGACATCGCGATTGGCGGTGTCGAAATAGACCGAGGTGATCCGGTAAGTACCCCCATTGGAATGCGGGTCGGGAATCAAGCGCTCGGCAGCCCAGCGCAGGACCGCTTCGGCCGTTTCCGGAGTCGCCAGGAACTTGTGCTCATAAGCCGGAAGTCCCCCGTCGGCCGTGGCGGCCAGTGACGGGGAGATCCAACTCGAGTCAGGACGAGGATTCATGGGCTAGCCTTTTTTTCCTTGTAGTTGAGCAGGTATTTCTGCCGTTGGTCGGCAAAAACACGCAAGGGGGTTTCCCGGCCGGCGGCACTTTTCGGAGCCTCGTCCGCGGTCGTTTTCAAAAACGCTTCGGTTGATTCGAGTTTGCGGGTGTCGAGTTCGACTTCTTTTGCAATGAGGTCGCGGTACTGAGCCACGATGGGGCCAAGAGTTTTCCAATCGAGCGATTTTTCGGCAATCGTGCGCACGTTTTCCAGGTACTTGGCACGCAGGCTCGGCACGGCAAGAACTTTGCTGCGAAGCGGTTTGCGCGCATCGGTCAAACCGGTGAGGGGATCGAGTTCCAGCCCGCCGCTTCCCTGACCGCCACCGCCGAAGCCGCCACCTGGGCCGCCACCAAAGCCTCCACCGGGGAAGCCGCCTCCGGGAGGGCCGCCGGGGCCGCCACCAAAGCCTCCACCGGGGAAGCCGCCTCCGGGAGGGCCGCCAGGGCCGCCGCCAAATCCACCGCCGGGGAAACCACCTCCAGGGGGACCACCGGGGCCGCCGCCAAAGCCGCCGCCCGGGGGACCGAATCCACCAGGACCACCAGGACCACCGGGGCCACCGGGGCCGCCTCCGAATCCACCGCCGGGAAAGCCACCAGGACCACCCGGGCCACCGCCAAAGCCGCCCCCGAAGCCACCCATGACGACATTGCGCTCGCGCATTGTTTTCAACTGCTTGCGCTGCTCTTCGGTAAGCAGCCGTTCGAGCTTGGCGTTGACATCCTTCTGAAGTTCCGCCAGGCCTTTCTTCTGCGCATCGGTCAGTTTCAACTCATCGATTTGCGGCGCCGCCAGCAATTCACCAGGGCGCGATGGCATCAGGTTCATGGCGAACCCGCGCGGCCCGCCGGGGCCCCCAAAGCCAGGACCTTGGGGCGTGCGAAATGCCTCGTTCATATCATGGGGAACCAGATGAAATTTCCCCTTGTCATCCAGATAGAGGGAATAGTCGCTGGCCCGAATCCAGTAGCCATCGCAGTTGATCAAAGCCATATCGAGCGCCAGGAACCAAAGGAGACCATCGATGTCGAGGATCGGTTTGAGTGCGGCTTCCAACTTGTCGGGAGGAGTGGTATTGAGAACCTTGCAAAAATGAACCAGTGCTTTCCAGGCTTTTTCTTCGTCGTTGGATTTGATCTCAAATCGGCGCTTGTAGTCCTCGACATTATCGCCGACATATTCCAGTCCGCCGCCACCGCCCGGGCTTCCCCGAACTTTCCAGCGGGTGCCCTTGGTGGTCTTAAAATTCTCCGACAGGAAATCCTTGTTGAATTGCTGCACGCTGGTATAGATGCCCCAGCTTTCACCGTTGACCACCACCTTGACCAGGTTGGCCTTGGGCGCGGGGATGTAGGTGCGGGCAATTTGCGAATAAAGCACGGTGCTGAGGAACGTCGGGTCCTCATGAGCGTTGAGCAGATTGAGGGTCTTGTAACCGCCGATTTTCTGCTTGTCGTTCGCCAGGTCCAGAGCGACATTCATCGATCTTTTTTGTCCGGCACGCACCATCATGTACGACGACATGCCCCGAAAATGGACGCCCACGTTGGGGTAGGTTTTGCCGTCGACGGTCAAGGTCGCCGGCACATCGACATCGGTCCCATGAAAATCTTCCAGCTCCTGTTCCCAGTCCTTGTTTTCGAAGGTGAAGAAAAGGGTACGCAGGACGGACGTGTCGTAGAGGGGCGCATCGGGGTAGGTTTTGACTTCGTCGGGCGAGACCTTGGGGCCGGGCTTCGTTTCCGGTCCCCGCCCAAAACCGCCAGGACCTCCCCCGCCAGGACCACCCCTAGGTGGACCAAATCCCCTACCACCTCCGCCGCCCTCTTTTTTGAGGGCCTCGCGGGCCACCTTTCGCTCATCGGCGTTCAGCCAGCCGTTGCGGTCTTTGTCATACGTCTTGAGGACTTTTCGTTCCTGGCCCCCTGGAGGTCCTCCAGGAAAGCCTCCACGACCGCCTGGACCACCAAAGCCGCCCGGACCCCCACCGGGAAAACCCCCACCCGGCGGCCCACCGGGAAACCCCTGCCCCCCTTCGGAGGGCTGAGCCGACGCACCCTGGCCAAAGGCAAGGAATCCCAGGACCAAAGCCCCCAAACTGTTTCTTTGCCAATTCATCATGTATCCTTCACAATTAGATTAGATTGACCCGCAAAGCAAGCTCAGTTTTACCTCAAAAATTCGTTAATGAATCGCGAACTGAAACTGCGTGATTGATTTTGGTATTTTTACTGGCCAAGAACAGGATGAAACTTTATTCAGCAAACCCGCTTGAATGCGCCCTCGACTCAGGTCGCGGAGAGGTCGCCCGGACGGCCCAGAAGTCAGCCCGTTTTGAGAAGAAAACCGAATCAACGAGAAGGTCCTCGGAGGAACGCATCGACTGCCAACCGACAAGGGGCTGGCTCAAGGCGGGCGATTCCGATGCCCGCTCCCTCCCTTTGGTTGCGTTACCCCCTCAATCCCGCCACAAATGTGAAGATATTTTCAAAAACGCAAAAAGGCCCGCCTGCCATCGATTCTGGCAAGCGGGCCCTGGTTCGTCAAACGTGTCGATCGGAGCTTAGCGGGCGCCAACAGAGCGCGAGAGATTGTCTTCGTAGGAACGGAATAGCTGGTAGAAGGAGCGGTAGGCCGCCACATCGGCGGAATTGGCCGGGCCAAATTTCATGCCCCCGGTCGTCATTTGCCCCACGAGCGCTCCCACGGAGTTGACCTTGGGATTGTTACCGGGATTCAAGAAGAGCACGGCGTTCGAAGGTTCCGCGATCGCTTTGGCGGCATCTTCCAGGTCGGTCAGATAGCGCTTCGAAAGCACATAATCCGACGGCCTCATGTCCTCAACCTGGTCCCTCAAGGTCTCCTCGAACTTTTGGATCGAGGTCATGAAGTTGTTGTAGGTGTCGCCATCAATGTTGCCCGACGCCGCCTGGCTAACCGCTTCGGGAGCCACCTTTTCGATCGTCGCCCGGTAGGGGGCGAAATCGCGCGTGCGCAAGGGGATCGGCCAATCGAGCTTGCGAGGATTGCGCAGGGGACCGGCGCCCGCCACCGAGTTGGGGGTGGAAAAGTTCAAATGCTTGGCAATATCGGGGCTCAAGGGAATGTTCGGTCCGGCCACCTGGAAGCGGCTTTGCAAGGTGGTGACCTGGTCGAGCAGCTTGTTGAGGGCGTAACCATTGTCAATGAGGTATTCTTCGCCGTCGCCAATCGAGGTCGACTTGTTTAACTTCTCGAGGCGGTTTTGGTCGCGCAACGCCTCGCGTTGCGCCCGGCGGGCCTCGTAGACTTCTGGCGTCTTCGCCAGTTCGTACATGTTTTCGTTGTAAGTCGCCAGTTTGTTTTGAATCCTGGCGCGATTGACCTGTTGCTGGCCGAGAAGGGTCTGCTGGTTGGTGAAGAACGAGTTGGCATTGGCCTGGGTCAGGTTCGAGAGGCCATTCATGTAGCCGCCCGGCGTACCGCCGCCCAGCCCTTCCAGCCCGCCAAGACCACCGAGGCCCCATCCCCCCATGCCAAACCCGCCCCCGCCGCCGCCCATCATCCCGGCGCCCATCATGTAGTCGTTGACTTGCGGCTTTTCGGTCGGGGTCAATACGGTTGAGGCCAACATTTTGTCCGCGGAGTCGATGCGGTCTTGCAGGGCCTTTTTCTTTTCCTCGCGCTCTTTATCGAGGGCATCCTTGGCCTTCTTGATCTTGTCGTCATTGGCCGGGTCCTGGCCGGAAGTCATGCCGACAAGAGCGGTGAGAACAACCATTCCTCCCAAACGACTTAGCCAATTCGAGGTGCGCAACATAAATCGACTCCGCTGGAAGCCAAAGGCATGCCATTCAAGATCGTACGCTAAACGGACCCGGTTTGTTCGAAGCCACACGAAAAAATTGAATTACTTTTCCTTGGGCTTGGTCGCGGTTTCGTCATCATCACTAACCATTGACGGTAACTTGCCCTTCGGAAGCAAGGCCGCCCACTTGGCAGCTGCGGCTTTGCGTTCTTCCGGGGGGCTAAGCGGGTTGTACCCGATCTTGGTGCCCTCCGGCGCGTGCCGGATCAGATGCCAGTAAGCGAGCACCCGGGTCATTTCCCTCTTGGCGTTCAAGAGGAGGATGAGGTGTTCGTAAAGTTCCGGCCGGCGCAATTCTTCCTTGCCAAAGCTGTGCAGCAGTTCCAGCGTCTGGTCCGCCTGCGCCTCGGTGTATTTCCTTTCGGTGACCAGATAATCCCAAAGTTTCTTATCCTGGCCAGCTTCTCGTCCGATCCAGTGGCGAAGCGCTACGACCGCATCGTCCATGACATCGGGGGATTTCACCTTCAGGAGAGTGCTCCACATCTTGGGCAGATGGTCGGTCGCCCCCATGGCAAAGATGGCAAGACGGCGGTCGGAAGGGACATCGGATCCCGCCATGAAATCGAGCGTGTTTTCAATCGATCCGGTCTCTCGAAGATTGGTCATGAACTTGACGCCGCTTTCAAGCCGAGCCTTGATCTGGGGATTTTCCGGTGAGTATTTGTCGATCGCCCAGGCGGGCAATTCGTCAAGATGATCCGGCGCGACCTGTTCCATGTGCAAGTTATTGAACATGAGCATGGACGCTCCCGGAGGAGCGGTCATCTTCGTGGTCGATTCCTTATGAGTGATGAGCACCTCTCCCTTGATGACCAGGAAAATCACATTGATGACCGGTGCTCCCACCTTGCCCTGTTCGCGCGAGAATCCATCGCCAGCTTTCCAGCGGCCGAACATTTCAATGGTGAAGCGTGTGCCTGGGGTCTTCATCAATACGGTGGCGGTTTCGCCGAAAATCCGCACCTTGACCGAGGCGCTGCCTTCTTTTTTGTTGTTGATCAAATCGACGCGGCCCCGCTTGGGGGCGATGTCCATGTCGAGGTCCCCCTCGACGGGGAACATCTGCACGACCGTCTCATGAATCGGGTAGGGGTTGATGCCGGCCAGGTCGCCGCGGAACTCCAGATTGACCTCGCCGTCCATCGCCTGGATCGAGGTCTTGCCGCCGGAGAGAACCTCGGCTTCCGCAGGGATTTTCGCTCCCTTGGTGGCTGGTTCCCATTTTTTTCCCTTGGCGCGAATCAGCACGGTATTATCCGGACTGATCACCACGCCGGCATCCTGGGCCTTGGCCTGGCTCGAAGCCAGCGCCATCACCGGCACCGACAGGATCGCCACGAAGCGTCCAAGCATCATCGATGAAATCTTCACGCGCGGATTCTCCTTAGATCGAGGTGCCAAAAGGCCCAATTACTTGGACTCGGACACGGAGAGGGGCAGCTTGAGATTAAAGGCCTTGTCGGCGAGCTGGTCAACGATTTTCACTTGCAGGGTGAACTTGCCGGGACGGTTCAACACCACCGGAATTTGCAGGGGAATCGAGGTGGCCTGCTTGGGCAGGGTTTGCAAGGTTTCGGTCTTGGGGGTTTTGGTGGTCGCGTTGCCCTGTTCGTCGGTGATCGAAACTTCGAGCTGAACCTTCGGGTTGCCGGCTTCGTCACGCTTGAATCCCACGAGCACACCCGACAGGTACGCGGTCTGGCCCACCATGAAGATCGGGGTCGACGCCTTGCGCTCCGCATCGATACCGGTTTGCACTTGCACCAGCGCGAACTGCGGGCTGGTCAGGGTGAAAACCGCCTTTTCAGAGGCGGAATCTCCGGTTGGCTCCTTGACCGTAACCTGCACCGTGTAATCGCCGGGGACCTGCTTCGTACCGACATCGACCTGGGTGAAGGCGGTGATGCGATCGCCGCCCAGAAGGCTCAGGACATTGATTGGCTTGCTGCTGTGCTTGTACTCGGTCTCGCCCTTGGAGTTTTTGATTTCGGTGACGATCTGGTAGGTCGCCTTGCCGTCGCCATCGAGCTTGACGCCCGTGATGTCGAACGCGAGGAACAGCACATCTCCCGGGCTGACGAGGTTATCTGGTCGAGCCACTCCGGGAACCCCGTAGGTCGCCCTGAGTTTGGTGATCGCCAACTTACTGTCTTGACAAGGTGCGAGGGCAAGAATCAAGGCCGCGGCAGCAGTCCACATATTTCGGGTCCCCTATCCCAAAGAGAAGCGCAGGAGGGTCATCACTATATTTGATTGATCATAGAGAATGAGGGCAATCCTAGTTACCCAAGGGAACTAGGAAGCCCAAAAAATATTCCTGCTTCCTCAGCAAACGAGGATGAATTGTCCCAGCCTGTCCAGCCCACCTGCCCTTTTCAACGCGAGGAACCGCCAAAATCGGAAGGGCAAGCCGCTGGAAAACACCACGGCTTTTGGCCCAACAGACTTTCTCTTTTCCAACCTCTTTTCCAACGCGGGGAACCACCCAAATCAGAATTGCAACTCACCTGTGAACATCACACCCTGGGCCCAGAACCCATCCGACTTCATCCAGCGCGTGGGCCGGTCGTAGGCCGCATTGCGCACCGGGTCCAGCTGAAGGCCCGAGCGAGCCACCGAACTGAGATACATGAAACTATAACCAATGCCGAGATTAAAATGCTCAGTGATGGGCAGCGATACTTTTGTGTAGATTTCGGGTAGCACCGCGAAGTGCCGCGCGGTCGAGCGGCCGATATTGCTGGTTTGCGTGTAAACATAGCCCGGGGTCGTGGTGCTGAAGCCGCCGACAGTGCTCGTGTTGTAGCCTGAGATCAGCACATTTTGGCTCACGCCGCCCAGAGCGATCTTACCGGTCACATCCAACTTGAAGCGTCCAAATCGTTCGGTGATGCGCCCGCCGAATTGGCCACCGTAAAAGCTGTTGGTGGTTGCAACCGAATCCATGCCCGTGAGCACCGTGCGCTGACCGTTCACCGGTTCGGCATAGACGGTCGAGCCGCTCAGCGAGAGCCCTTCTTGCACCTGCATTTGCCGGAAGCCAAACAGCAAGTCGAAGGTCTGGTATTCGGTGCGGCCCCAGTTTGCCATCCAGTTGACATCGCCCGTCCACATCTGCAATCCGGTGTGGGTTGTGAAACTGCTAATCGGCGCGCCCATGACGCCCGAGTTTTTCAACAAGGCCGCGGTCGAGGTTTGTTGGCTGTTGACCGGCAGGCCGTTGACCAGCACCGGATAGGGAACCTTCAGCGGATTGGTGTAGATCGTTCCCGGCGAAAGTTCCTGGCCGTTGTAAAGCTGGCCGACACTACGCTGCTCCAACAACACGCCCGAGAATTCCACGCCGACCGTCTGCTCCGGATCGAGCCAGCCGCCCAGGATCAATTTGCCACCTTTGAAGGCGCCATAATCGAAACCGGGGTAAGGGCCGACCAATTTCGTGCCGGGTTGCGACAAGGCGCCTGGCGCTGGGTTGGACCATTGTCCCTGGGTCACCAGACTCAGGGTGACTTCGGAAAGATCGTTCTTGCTCACCCACCAGATCAGGTAGTCGAGCTCGGTGTAGAACTGCGGCCCGACAACCACGCCGTTCGTGTAGTCCATCAATTCGCCGTGGGCAAACGGCTCTTCGGGAAGCTGATTATCCGCCTTCGAGGCGCCCGCACCGATCATGTCAGGTTGGGCTGCGATCGTTTCCACCGGTACGGCGGGAACCGGTTGCCTTCGTGCCTCTTGCGCGGAAATCCCCTGCGCAAGGGACAACACGGCTCCCAGCATGCCCCAAAAGCGCCAGCGCATGGTCCATCCCTCTCCGGAACCAGCTTCCATCGGCCCTCCCGACACAAGCAGGACCGAGCCCGCTCGCACTTTCCGATGGAGAAAGCACAGTTCCAACGATGGTATCGGCTATTCCGGGTGGAGACTTTGGATAAACCTTGGCGATTCGGAGCGAATAACGCATTGTGAGGGCTGGCCCAGAACCCCGTGAAATTTCGCGGTCCAGCGGTGTCGGTCCAGCCAGGGACTGAAGAGGCGCCGACCCACGATCGGAGCCAGGAACTCGTAAAGCACACGGCGCCCAAACCCAAGCGGTTCAACAGGTTGGCGCGAGAGAATTTGAGCGAAGCCCTCGATAGAATCGCGGCTTAGTGAGTCGATTCCGCGTCCAAACACGATCGCCCAAACGTTGAGAGGTCGTTTGTCATCCCCCTGCCAGCCGATGATCTTTCTGGGGAACGATTCAAAAAGGAGTTCAAATGCTTCCGGAGCAAATCTCCAATAGTCATGCGGATAGCTATGGATGTGAAAGTAAAAGGGCGCAGTGACCAGCGCCACGCCCGTGGGGCTAAGCACCCGGGCGATTTCGGCGGCCGCTTCCCAGAACTTGGCGACATGCTCCAGGGTGCTCAAAGCGAGCAAGGAACCGACCGACTCGTCGTCGAACGGCAAAGACTGGGCATTGGCAACGAGATCAACGCCCGGCCCTTCCCGAAAATCGAGACCGATGAACTTGCGGCCGGGAAAATAGGGACGCAGGTTGCCCAGGCCTTCCTGCCCTTCGACCAGGTAGGAACCCAATTCCAGCACGGGGCCGGGCATGTCAAACGATTGGCTCGCGGCCCGGACCAACCCGTTGAGGAAGTGATTCATGAAGATTCGGTCGGCATAAAAAAGCAAAGGCCAGGGCCCATGCCCTGACCTTATGGTGGAAATCGAATTTGGGGAGTGTCAGGCCGTTTGAAAAGCCAGGCTTACCCCTCCCGCGTGGGAAAAATCGCCCTAGGGAAGCAGGGTCACCCGCATTTTCTGACCAATCACGAGCGGCCGCAACTGATCATTGGGCTCAACCTCGATGATGCAGTCCTTGGTACGGATGTCGTTCATCACACCCGGATCCATCTGACGGGACTTTCTCGGGGTGTAGTTATTGGCGATCTTCACCACTTTGCCCTTCCAGGTGTCCTGGCTTAGCGCCGTGTCATCTTGGATGAGGGCTGTTTGACCCAGTTTCAAGCTCCGCTCAAACTCCTGCTCGACTTCAGCGCGAACGATCTTGGCCTTGTCCGGGCAAATGGTGAGCGCCGGAGTCCGAGGATTGGGCCCAAGCGTCTCGCCAGGGCTGATGAAAAGCCTGAGGATCTCGCCGTCGAACGGGGCCTTGATGAAGCACTCGTTGTAGGCGAACTGGGCTTTTTGGAGCTGGGCTTCGCGAATCAAAAGCTCGGCGGAGGCCAAAAGCATCGGGGAATTGGAATTATGCTGTTCGAGGCCGCGCAATTTCGCTTCCTCGATCTTGATCGATTCCTTGAGCGCCTCGACCCCTTTCTCGCCGATCGTGTAATCATCCTGAGAAATGAGCCCACTCTCGAGTTGCTTCTTGACCGGGCGAAGCTTGGCTTCGGCAGCGGCCAATTCCGATTTGCGGGCGCTGATTGCGGCGTTTTGACCGCGCAGCTTCTCTTCATGCTGGGGAATCATCATCTTGGCCAGCTCGAGCTGCTGTCGCCCTGCCTGGACATAGCCCTTCGCTTCTTCGAGTTGCGCCTTGGCCAGAGTGTCGTCGAGTTGGAAGAGAATATCTCCTTCCTTGACGCGCTGGCTTTCCTTGACTTGAATCGATTTGACGCGCCCAGGATTGAGCGGATAGATCGGGGTGACCCCCTGCTCAACATCGACAAACGCCGCGCAAACGGCGCGCTTGGACGCTTCTTGAAGTTGATCGCCGCGCGGACCGTTGGAAACGCCCGTCGTGGGGGGCGCCGTTCCCGAATTCGACTGCGGCAATAAGGATTGGGGAGACCCACGCAAAATCATCGCGGTGCCGACAAAGGTACCAACCAAAAGAACCACGCCCAGCGCCAAGGCAGGCATGGCAAACCCCCGGGGACGCGGGAGGCTGACCTCATCGATGTTATATCCCTCTCCCGTGGAGGGAGGGGTGTTCAGCGGATACCGAACCGCTTCATGCCGTTCGATACTTGCGGCTTCCCAGCCGCTCTTGATTCCAGCTTTCATCCTCACCTCCTGGCAAAACGGTAACCGAGGATCGGGGCGCTTCCTCTTCGGATACCGGCCGCCCTTGATTTCCTTCGGGGTGCATCACCCCTTTCAACATGCCATCCTCAAGACTGATCACCTTGTCCGCGTGCGGAATGATGCGAGAATCGTGGGCAACGCACAAGACGGTGGCGCCGCGCTCATGCGCCGCGGTCTGCAGCAATTCGATGACCTGCTCGCCATGAGCCCAGTCCAGCGCGCTCGTCGGTTCATCGGCAAAAAGAAGTTCGGGATCTTTCATCAGAGCCCGGCCGATGGCAACCCGTTGCTTTTCCCCGCCGGACATTTCGGCCGGCCGGAGGTGTTTCTTTTTGGAAAGGCCAAGCATGTCGAGAATCTGCTTGGCTTTTTTCCGTGATTGACTTGTCGACATTCCCATGCCCCAACAGCCGACCAGTTCCAGTTGTTGAACGGCGTTGAAGGCTCCAAATAGGTTATAACCCTGGAAGATAAATCCCACATGTTTGAGACGAAACGCTTCCTGCTGAACCTCCGACATCCGCCAGATATCCTGAGCGAGCGAGATCACGTGGCCCTGCTCGGGTCGAAGCAATCCCGACAGCATCGCGAGCAAGGTCGATTTGCCGCTGCCTGAAGGCCCCATCATCAGGTTGAACTGGCCCGGATAAAGCTTGATGGAAACGCCTGCCACGGCAACCGATCGCATCTCGCCGACGCCGAAACTGCGGCGCAGGTCGCGGCCCTCGAGACTGGGTTGTAGCTGGCTAACGCCCATAAAGCTCTCCCAAGTTCCTTAAACTGCCCATACGTTAGCGCAACAGCATCGCGGGCTCTACCTGGCGTAGCGAACGCAATGCCACCACGCCTGAGCCAACGGCCATCACCAACGTCACGACGCAGGCGCCCACCTGCAACCAGATCGGAAGCACCACATTGCCGCCGGCATATTCGGCCAAGGCCGCCAAGCCATGGACCGCGGGAATGCTGAAAATAACCCCAATGACTCCCACCCACGTTGCCTGAGCCATGACGAGCGAGGCCAGCCTCCAGCGCGGGATTCCCATTGCCCGCAATACGGCAAACTCTTTCATGGAGGCCGCGGTCGCGGCATAGAGCGTTTGACTGGTGACGACCGCGCCTACCAGCAGACCCAGCAAGGCCGCATAACCGAGCGCGATACCCGCCTTGGTCTTGATCAACCAGTGCATGCGTGACTTGAGGGAAAAATCGTCCGCGGTGAATGCGGAAATGCCTCCCTGTTCCGTGAGCCGGTTGACAACGGCCATCGAATCCTGGGGGTCCTTGCATTTGGCCAGAGCATACGTGAACTGTTCCGAAGTGAGCCGCAACAGGTGCTGAGATGTGGTGATGCTGCAAAACAGGTAGGGACCCGCCAGACTTTTGATCCCCTTGGTCAAACCCACCACCCGCACATGGACCTGGTTGACTTCAGCCGAATCTCCGACCCCTTTGATTCCAAGGCGGTCCATGTCGGATTCATCGACGACCACCGAACCAGGCTCGGTGAGCTTTACGGCAAGATCGGGAGAAAGCTCGGCGATTTTGCCCATCGAATCAGCAGAGAGTCTCGAACCGACAACCATGCAAAGTCCGTTGGCGCCGTTGGGGTTCGTCCAGTAGGCGAAACCCTGGACGTAATGTTCGCACTGTTCGACTTCCAGATTGGCCTGCAACCGTGCCAGATAATTCTCGCGCACCGGCCGGCCCAGGTCGACCGATTGGACAAACGGCGCCCCGACCCAAATGTCGGCATGGGAGTGATCGATCGGCAGCGAGGTGATCGAGAAAAGGCCAATCAAAAGACCGAACTGCAAGGCAATCAGGAGCGCGCTGAAACCGACGGCCAGCACGCCCGGCAAATAGCGAGCCCGGTCAAACCAGAGCGTGGTCAGCGAATAAGACATGAAGGCATTTTATCAGTCAATTGCGGGAGAGCGGAACCTCAACGGCCGTCCAAACCCGAAAAGATCCGACAATCACGCTTATCCTGAGGAATGGGGGCCAACGGGCATATGGGCAAATTAGGATGGCTGGTTAATTCATAGTAGAACAGGGGATTGAGGCAACTTTTGGCGACGGTCGTAACGACCTCCAATCGGGCAATTCGCACAAAGTTGAATCAATATAGAGATGATGCCAAAGCTGGGTGGCGAGCACGCCCACGAAACCCATTTCCATGGTTGTGCGCGGCGGCATCCCCTGGATGTACTTTTCCGCGCGTGCTTTTGTTTCCTTGAACTTGACCGGATCGAAATAACCGGCTTTGCGCAGCGATTCGTCGCTTAGCAGTTGCTTGATGTAGGTCTCACTCTTGTCGTCGACGGTAAAGCTATCGAATGGCGCCCGGAACATTGCCTTGCGCCGCCAGGCCGATTCTTTCGGCAAGTATTTTTCCGCCACCATGCGCAAGATGTGCTTATCCCCCAGTCCCTTGAACTTGTAATCGGGATGTATGGAAGCGAGGAATTCGAACACCTCGACATCGAGGAAGGGGTAACGGGTTTCTACCGAATTGTGCATCGAGACCCGGTCGCCCTTGGCATTGAGGAGCAGGCCGGGAAGGTGGCAGCGGCCGCTGACATACAGCTCACGATTCAAAGGATGCCACCGCTTCATTTCCTCGGTGGGCAAACCCAGATCTTCGAACGGGACGTAATCGGCGACCTTCGCATGCATTTCGTCTGAGAAAAATCGGTAGCGGTTGTACTGGGTCAAACCATATATATCGTGCCAGCCGTTGTAACCTCCAGCCGCGTCGACCGAACGATCGATGATGTCCCTGGGAACCTTCGGCATCTGCCAGATCCAGGAATGGACGAACTTGCGCAGGGCCTTGCTCACCGGCAGGCCAAACAAATTGAAGCGGTTCAAAATGCGGTTGGCTTTGTGCCAGGGGTACCCGGCCAGCCATTCGTCGGATCCCTCCCCCGTCAGCGCCACCTTGTAACCGTTTTGCCTGACCGCGCGCGCCAGGAGCAAAAGCGCCCCGCACGAGGTATCGATTACCGGAGCTTCCGCCGCCTGGATCAGTTCCGGATAAGTCGCCTGCACTTCGTCCTTGCCAAACTGCACCGAAATCGGATGGGCGCCGACATGCCTCGCCGCGACCAGGGCCTCGCTCGTTTCATTCAGCGTGGGATCCTGAATGGCAATGGTGAAGGAGGGGATCGGCCGGCCCAGCACCTTGCTCGCCATCGCGACCACAATGCCCGAATCGACGCCGCCCGACAAATAACTGACGACCGGCACATCGGCATGCAAGCGGCGATTGACGGCCGCGAGCAGCTTTTGCTCGAGTTCGCCGGCGAGCGCCTTTTCATCTCCGCGCCGCTCCTGGCCCGCATCCGGAAAGGTCATTCGGTAATAGGCGGTCTGGGTCATGCGCGCAGGCGAGCTATTGGAGCCCAAATCGATGGTGATTTTGTGCCCGGGAGGAAGCAGGCTGATCCCTTCGAAGCAGGTCGTCGGTCCCGGAACGGCAAAGCAGGTGAACAAGGTCGTGATGCCGCGCGGGTCGGGCCGCGCCTTGACGAGCCCCGATGCGAGCAACGCCTTGATCTCGGATCCGAAAAGGAGCCATTCACCGCCTTGGTCGCGCACCTTGGTCCAGTACAAAGGGCAAATGCCGAAACGGTCGCGCGCCAAAATGACCTTGCCGCGATGATGATCGACCAGGGCAAAAGCAAATTGACCGCGCAGGCCATCAAGAAGGTTGTCGCCCAGTTCTTCGTAGGTATGGGGAATCAGTTCGGTGTCGCAGTGGGTTTTGAAGGTGTGGCCGTGCGATTGAAGCTGTTGCTTGCGGTCGGGGTAGTCGAAAAACTCGCCGTTGAAAACGCATTCCACCGAGCCGGACTCATTGGCAATCGGCTGCTTGCCGTCAGCCAGCCCCACGATCGACAGGCGCCGATTGGCGAACCCCAGTCCAGGGCGGATCAGATAGCCGTCTTCATCGGGGCCGCGGTGGAAGATCACATCGGCCATCGAGCGAATGACCTTGGCATCCGGGGTGCGCCGATTGCCGCTCAAATCCACCATCCCTGCGATGCCACACATGCGCAAACCCTTTGCCTTCTTGGCTTTAAACAAACGAACGAGACGAGATCAGCGAAACCGGATGAGGATCAATTAGCCCATAGTTTCTTGACTCCGCGCGACACGAGCGAATCCACCATTCTAGGAAGGAGGCGGTGCATCCACAGCATTTTCCAGGCTTCCGAGCCGATCCAGGTCTCGCGGGTATTGCGCTCCATGGCGCGAATGATCTTCGCGGCGGGGACCCCGGGCTTGAGCCCTTTATCGAACCCGAGATTCGCCTTGCCGGTTTTTTGCAAAACCCTGTCAAAGAACGATGATGCGGTCAGGCCGGGAAGCACCATGAGTACGTCGATGCCAAAGCGGTGGTACTCGGCGCGCAGGGCTTCGGTCAGGCCGACAAGGGCATGTTTGCTCGCCGAATACTCAGGCCAGCTGGGCATGGCGCGCCGGCCGGTCATGGAAGTCACATTCATGATGACCGGCTGATTGCCGCGAATGAGCGAGGGAACCGCCAAGCGCATCAGTTCCGATGCCGCGAAAAAGTTGACTTCAAAGATATAGCGCAGGTTTTCCTCGGTACCGTCTGCAAAATGGTTCCAGGTCCCCAGGCCGGCATTGTTGATGAGGCCATCCAGCCCGCCAAGCTCTGCCACCGTTTTTTCGATGACTTGAGACGGCACCTTGGGATCGGACAGATCCCCGCTAACGACATGAGCCTCGCCGCCCTTGCTTTTGATTTCGCCGGCAAGCTCGTTCAATCGAGCTTCATCTCGCCCACCCAAGGCCAGGCGGCTGCCCTTGGCCGCGAGCTGGCGGGCCAGCTCCAAACCGATTCCCGAAGAAGCTCCGGTGATCAAAATCCTTTTATCCCGCATCGACCTGGCCATGAGAAACTCCGCAAACCCTTCATACAATGATCTCCTTCAGTTTTCCCCAAACGGAACGGGAAGGCCAAAGTTTCCTTACACAATGCCCTAGTTTCCTGGCTTTCCAAGGCTACCCAATCGCGAAAGGCCCTACAAATCCGATAACCCGCACCGTTTGGCGCCTTTCCTTCGTACTTGATCGTTCCATTCGAATCATCTCTCCCTAGTCGGTGGTTCGTTGTTCAAACTGACCCTTTGGGAGTTATTCATGCCGCTTGAGATTCTTGCACTACAGCCCGCCCTGCCCTCCAATCGGGTCAGCCAAACCGACGCCCTCAAAGTCGCGGAGATCCTGCTGGAGCCCGAAGGCAAGGAGCTGGAATGGTTGCGCCAGGTTTATAACGGTTGCGCCATCGGCCATCGCCATTTTTCGGTCGGCCCGCAGGTGTTCGCCGATGTGCTCGAAGGGACCGAGGTTTCCGGGTCGCCCTTCCTTCCTCGCTCGGGTAAGCCGTTTGGCCCGACGACCAGCGAGCGGATGGAGGCTTATGAAACGTTCGCCGGCCCCCTCGCCATCGAAGCGGTGCGGGGCGCGCTTTCTCAAACCGAGGTTCCTCCCGAGACGCTCCGCCACCTTGTCACGGTGTCGTGCACCGGTTTTTTCGCCCCTGGCCTCGACAATGTGCTGATCAATCAGGTTCCGCTTTTGAACTCGATTGAGCGAACTCATGTGGGCTTCATGGGATGCCACGGTGCATTCAACGGCCTGCGCGCGGCACACGGACTGGCGATGCTCGTGCCGGGCGAACCGGTCCTGATGGTCGCCGCCGAACTTTGCAGCCTGCATAACCACTATCAATGGGACCGTGAAAAGCTCGTTGCCAACGCCCTCTTTGGCGATGGCGCCGCGGCCGTGGTGGCCAGGTATGTTCCCGACGCATCCAGCCGGCCGCAACCCGGTTCGCTACGTTTGAAGGCCTCGGCTTCGTGCATCATTCCCAATACTGCCGACCTGATGAGCTGGAACATCGGCGATCACGGCTTCAATATGACGCTTTCGCCGCGAATTCCGGCGCTCGTGCGGCGCGAACTGGTTCCCTGGCTGTCGGGCTGGTTGGCCACGCAAGGTCTCACGATTGCCGATGTCAAGGGTTGGGCCGTTCACCCCGGCGGTCCCAGAATTCTCGACGCGGTCGAAGACACTCTGGGCATGAGCCAGGGAGGCCTGGTCGATTCTCGCGAGATCCTCGCTTCGGTCGGAAACATCTCCTCGCCAACGATCCTGTTCATCCTGGACAAGATGATGAAGCGGGAACAGCAACTGCCGATCGTCGCCCTTGGATTCGGCCCCGGAATCGCGATCGAAGCCGCGCTGTTCGCGTAGTTTCTCGCTCACCGTCGCAAACCACGGGACCGCCCGAAGCCGCTCATCAACACTGACTATAAGCAAGAAGGGCCCCTAAAATCGGGGCCCTTTTCCTTTGTATCTCGTTCACCAATCGATCGCAGAAGTCCGAATTGAAAGTGCTTCTTCGCGCCTTTGGTTCCTTTGCGCCTCCGCGTTGAATTCCTTCGCTCGACCCACAAACCAACTCTTACCTGCTTCTTCGCGCCTTTGGTTCCTTTGCGCCTCCGCGTTGAATTCCTTCGCTCGACCCACAAACCAACTCTTACCTGCTTCTTCGCGCCTTTGGTTCCTTTGCGCCTCTGCGTTGAATTCCTTCGCTTGACCCTCAGCCCATCACTTTTTCGAAGCAGGAACCTTTTTCAAATTCTCGCGCAGGCCCGCTTCTTGAGCCGGCAAGATCCTGATCGCCTTTTGAAATGACGCTTCGGCACCGGCCTCATCTCCTTTTTGTTTGAGGAGCAAGGCCAAGTCGGCCTGGATATCGAAACGGTCAGGTTTGATTGCTTCCGCCAAGCGCAGGTCTTTTTCCGCCCCGTCGAGGTTGCCGGAATATTGCCTGGCCAATCCACGGGCCACGAGCGCATCGAGTTGATCGGGTTGTAGTTTCAAGACTTCGTCGTAATCGCGAATCGCTTCGGTGAATTTTCCGTTGTACTGCAGGTGCCCCGCGCGGGTCATGCGCGCTTCGACCGCCAAGGGGTTGGCTTCGACCGCCCGATCCAGATCATTCAAGCCTTCGGTCGTTTTTCCGAGGCGGATGCGCAACAAGCCGCGGTTGGCCAGTGCTGCCGCCAGCGGCGCCGGTGATTTCGGACTCAAGCGTATGATTTCGCTGTAGGCGGCTTCCGCGCCCGGGAAATCCTGTTTTCCCAGCGAAATTTCGGCAATCACTCCCCAGCCTCGCGCCAGGGTTGGTTCGAGGTCGACCAGTTTCTTCATGTCGGCAATGGTGCCGTCGAGGTCGCCTTCGCGGTAGCGCTTTTGACCGCGCTCCCAAAATTCGGCGGCGGCGACCGGTTCGGCTTCCTTGGCTTTGCCATCATCGTGGGGGCGCTTCCATAGAGAAAGCGCCCAGAGTGCCAGGACAAAGGCCGTGACGCCAAACGCGATCAGTCCACCTGTTTTCGACCATTTCATGGCAAGTTATCCGCAACCCAATCTCAGGCGCTTCCGGGCCTCACTCCGCCGGATAGCGGTAACCGACCTGACGGAAATTCGACGGCTGGGGCCGGGCGCCATTTCCACGGGGAAGGGGTGGTTGATGCGGTGAATGACTTCGTAGCGGCCGGTTGAGATCCGAAGCGGTCTGAGCGTAGCTCATCGGTTCGAAGTCTTGATCGATGTCTTCGTAATTGCAGACATATCCGGGCAATTTCGATTTTTCTCGTTCGCCCAAAAACGCCTGGATCACCGACGACTGAATCTGCTCCCTGCAACTTGCGTGAATGGGGTGCGCGATGTCGGCATGGAGCTTGGTGCGGCCTTCCATCGAACGCATCCCGCGCGATTCGTCGAGCCGATTGCCGCAAGAATTACAGAAACGCGCCTTCATTTGATTTTTAAAGCCGCAGCCATGGCAGCGGTCCATCAGCTTGCGACTGGGCATCGCCACGAAGAAGCCCTTGGGACCGCCGATGATCTTGAGGTCGCGGACCACGAAGGCGTCGTCGAAGGTGATCGAACAAAAGGCAAGGAGCCTTTCGTTTTCGCCGGAATCTTCGACCAGCTTGATTCGAACTTCGGTGATGTCCATGGCGCCTGCCCTCCTTGGTCCGTTTTTCTCGATGCCGCCTTACCGCGATACCTATGCGAGGAACCCACCTGGTTCCGCCGCGCTAACTCGTAAGCGTGTGAACCACCCTTACGGTTCGAAGCTCGGACTCGCTTCCCATCGTCCTTGACGGGTCGCAATCAAAGCCTCGAAATGGGGCGCTTTTCGCGATCCGGTTCGCGCCCCGGCAAGCTTCTGCCGCCGACGCATACAAACCAAAGATCACCGACCCGCTCCCGGTCATCAGGGAAGCCATGGCTCCGGCTTCCTTGAGCTTTCGTTTCCAAAAGGCCACCTGCGGTTGAAGGTTCAGGGCCGGAACTTCGAGGCGGTTGAAAATCTCCCGCCCGACCGACTCCGTGGAACCTTCCTGCCAGGCCAGTAGAAAAGGATCCACCTTCTGGACCACTCCGGTCAATCTCAACGTCCCGTAGACCGTTCCGGTTGCCAGACCGAAGTTGGGCTGGACCATGACAAGCCAGTGCTTCTGAGGCGCCGGCTGATCCTGGCATCTCTCTCCCCGGCCAAAACAAAGTGCCGATGGGCCGCCCAGGAAAAAGGCGACATCGCTACCCAGTTGGGACGCCAACTCGACCAGCTGCTCCCGGCTATACCCGAGATCCCAAAATCGATTCAAGCCCGTCAGGGTCGCGGCGGCATCGCTTGAACCGCCGCCGAGCCCCGCCTCGCGGGGAATCCTTTTATAAAGGGTGATGTGCACACCAGGATTGCGGCCCGAATGAGCCGCCAACGCCCGAGCCGCCTTGAGCACCAGATTGCTTTCGCCTGCATCCAGGGTGGGATCGTCGATATTGAGATCAATCTGCCCCTCGGAATTCATATCGAACACAAGTCCGTCCCAGAGCGACACTTGAGACATGAAAGTCACAAGCTCGTGAAAGCCGTCGGGACGCTTGCCAAGTACCTCCAAAAACCAGTTGATTTTGGCAGGCGCGAAGAGGGTGAGCGGACGGCGAGGCATCGTGGAGCGCGACGTCCGGATGGCCATGGTTCGTCCTCAAGGAAGCTTCAGAAGGGGCGGCGATGCCGCCGCCATTTCCCGCTCGTCGACAGCCGGTGGGAGCGGATCCCGTTGATACCCGAAATCGATGAGAGAAAAAAGTTCAGAAAGGCCGGAACCCAAAAGCCAATCTCGGGTTAAAATTCAAGCTGTCCTCATGAGGCACTACCGTCTTTTGCGATTGGTTTCCCGCCCTGCTCCGAGGAATTCCCCATGTTTGCCTTTTTGGGTCAAAAACACCGCTTCTGCGATTTCGGCACGCGTAGGGATTTTTTGAAAGTCGGAACACTCGGGGTGGGGGCCGGCGCCCTGGATCTCTCCGGCTTGTTACAAGCCCGCGCCGCTTCGGCTTCGACGTCCGGCACGATCAAAAAAGGTTCCAAGGCGAAATCGGCCATCTTCGTTTACCTTCCCGGCGGACCTTCGCACATCGACATGTGGGACCCCAAGCCCGACGCCCCGAAGGAAATCCGCGGCGAATTCGTGGGCAAGGAAACCAATATTCCCGGCATCCGCATCAGCGAGCATTTCGCGACTCAAGCATCGATGTTCCAGCATTTTGCGGCGGTTCGCGGCGTTGTCAGCGTGAATGAGCACTCCGACTCCCTGGTGATGACCGGCTATCCCGAAGCGGAAAACCGGATCGTCAATCACCCCAGTTTCGGATCGGTCATTTCGCGCATTCGCGGCGCCAGTGAAGATGGAATTCCGCCGTTTGTCAGCCTTCGCGGGTTGGCCAGGGGGACCGAACCAGGTTACCTGGGGGTGGCTCACCGGCCCTTTACCCCCGACGGTCAAGGCGTAGCCAATCTGCGGCCCAACCAGGCGAATTCGGGGGAGCGGCTTTCCAAGCGCAAGGACCTGCTCAATCAATTCGACGATTTTCGCAAGACATCCGATACGAGCGGAACCGCCGAAGGGATGGATCAATTCGCAAGCCGAGCTTTTGAGATCGTCACTTCCGGCACGGTGCGCAAGGCGCTCGATTTGAGCAAGGAAGAACCCAAGTCTCGCGAGAAATACAAGGGAATCGAAAACTTCTTGACCGCAAGGCGATTGATCGAAGCGGGAGTCGGCTGCCTCACCCTTTCTTATGGCGGCTGGGATACCCACCAGGGCAATTTCACGACCTTGAAGAGGCAGCTTCCGATCCTCGATCGCGCGCTCACCAATCTTGTTAGCGACCTCCATGATCGCGGCATGCTGGACGAAGTCGCGATTGTCGTCTGGGGCGAATTCGGCAGAACCCCCAAGGTGAACGGCACGGCCGGCCGCGATCACTGGCCTTCCGCCATGAATGCGCTGCTTGCGGGTGGCGGCATGAAAACCGGCCAGGTCGTTGGCGCCACCAATGCTCAGGGGGAAAAGCCCCGCGAAAAAGGCTACTCGGCGCAGCGCATCCTCGCGACGCTTTATGCCGCTCTTGGTATCGACCCGGGCCAGACCTTTGTCGACGGCTTCGGCCGTCCGCAATACATCCTGTCCGAACGAGATCCGATCCACGAACTGCTTGCCTGATGGATTCCTTGATTCCGTAGCCCGCCACACTCCCCTCCCCGGTCCATTGACCGGGACGCCTTGATGGAATGGAACCGAACATGACGCGTGCCTCTCTTGTTCTTCTTTTCTTGATGGGGCTGTTATTACCATTTCACTCGAGCGTCTTGGCCGCCGATCGCCCCGGTCCGAGTGACAATGGTGGTTCCTCGAAAATCCCCGCGATCGAATCGATTGCAGTCGATCCTCCCAGCCTGAAACTGGTCGGGTCGGATTCTTCAATCCAGGTCGCCGTCAACGGCTTGTCGGCATCCGGACGGCACTTCGACCTGGGTGCGGAAACCACCTTTTCGATTCAGGGCGAGTTGAACTCCCCGGTGGCCCAGGTCAATTCCAAAGGACGCGTCACCCCCCTGCAAAACGGCAAGGCGCCATTGCAAATCGTCTTTCGCGGCAAGACCATGCAGGTGCCGGTGGAGGTCAGCGGGTTTGCCGAGAATCAGCCGATCCATTTCACCAACGACATTGTTCCGGTTTTGACCAAGTTCGGCTGCAACGCCGGCGGCTGCCATGGCAAGCTGTCTGGCCAAAACGGATTTCGCCTCTCTTTATTGGGGTTTGATCCGGAATTGGACTACATGACGCTGGTCCAGGAAGGCCGGGGGCGAAGGATCAGCCCCTCGGCGCCAGAACGCAGTCCCCTGCTCTTGAAAGCCACCGGCGCTGTCGGACACGGCGGCGGCCGCAAAATTGACCCCGATTCCGATGAATTCAAGTTGCTTTGCCGCTGGATCGCCATGGGCAGCCCCTGGGGCGCGGCCACCGACCCAACACTCTCTTCCATCCAGGTTGCCCCCAACGACCGGATTTTGAACCGCTTTGCCCGCCAGCAACTGCGCGTCGTCGCCACCTACTCCGATGGAGCACAAAAGGACATCACCCGCCGCGTCCAGTTTGAAAGCAATCAAGCGGAGATTGCCTCGGTCGATAACGACGGCCTGGTCCGCACTCATGCGCAAACCGGTGAAGCGGCCATCATGGCGCGCTATCAAGGTCAGGTGGTCGTCTTCCGCGCCTCGGTGCCGATGGAAAAAGCCCCGGATTCTTATGCCTTTCAGCCCAAGACCCTGGTCGACGAACCGATTTTGAAACAATGGCGCCGCATGAACTTGGCCCCCTCGCCAAGAGCCAGCGATGAAGAGTGGCTGCGCCGTGTTTACCTCGACTTGACCGGCACCCTCCCCTCCCCCGCCGACATCGCTTCCTTCAAGGCGAATGCGTCCCCTGGCAAAGACGCGGACCTGGTGGACAAGCTTCTGGATTCGGAAGAGTACGCGGCGCTCTTTGCCCAGAAATGGGCTGACATTTTGCGCGTCAAACGAGGCAACCAACCCGAGCGAGCCCGGGGTACGTTCCTCTTTTACGACTGGATCCGCACGGCCATGCGCGAAGACAAGCCGTATGACCAGTTCGTACGCGAGATCGTGACCGCCCTGGGCACCGAGGAGAATTGCCCCCCCGTGGTCTGGTACAAGGACCTGCAAACGGCCGATCAATTCGTCGACAATGTCTCGCAGGTGTTCCTGGGCAGCCGGCTGCAATGCGCCCAGTGCCATCATCACCCCTACGAGAAGTGGAGCCAGGACGACTACTGGGGCGTCGCCGCCTTTTTTGGTCGCGTGGCGCGCAAACCCTCGCCCGTGCCCGGAATTCTCGTGCAAAACAATAACAATCAACGGCAGATCGTTTACCTGCGCTCGACAGGCAATGTCATCAACAAGCGCACGAACAAGCCAGCCAGACCGCGCCCACTCGATAGCGAAGTGTTGGAAGTCGATCCCGAACGCGATACACGCCATCAACTGGTCGACTGGATGACGAAACCCGCCAATCCCTTCCTGGCGCCCTCGGTGGCCAATCGTTACTGGTCCTTCTTTTTCACCAAGGGGCTGGTGGACCCGGTGGACGATTTCCGGGTGAGCAACCCGCCGAGCAATCCCGAACTGCTCAACGCCCTTGCCAACGACCTGGTGCGCTACGGCTGGAGTTTGAAACGGCTTTGCCGCGTGCTGACGACCAGCGAGGCCTACCGTTTGTCGAGCGACCCGATTCCCGCCAATCAGGAAGACCGCCAGTCATTTGCTCGTCACTACCCCAAGCGCATGCCGGCGGAAGTCTTTCTTGATGCCGTGTGCCAAGTGACGGGGTCGCCTGCCAACTTCAATGGCCTGCCCACCGATACCCACGCGCCCAGGCGCGCGATCATGCTGCCCGACGAGTCGTTTAGCAGCTATTTCCTCGATGTGTTCGGCCGACCGCAAAGGCAAAGCGCCTGCGAGTGTGAACGCGTGGGCGAAGCGAACCTGGCGCAGATTCTGCACATGCTCAATTCGGACGAAGTGCAAACGCGCATCAGCGGCATGACCGCTCGCGCCGACAAATTGGCGCGCGATCCCCGGCCTCACGAGGTCAAGGTGCGTGAGTTGTTCCAATTGGCGCTGGGTCACGACCCCGATCCGAATAAACTGAAACTGGCGTTGGAGCACATCACGCAGGCTGGGAAGAACACGAAATCGGCCTATGAGAACATCGTGTGGGCGTTGATTAACACCAAGGAATTTGCGTTCGTGCGGTGAGCCCAAGGCAGAAGTTGAGCGGTTGAGAATACGGCCCTATTTCGGGGCCGTATTCATTCCTTGGGAATTAGCTCTCTTGATTGTTTTGATGTCGTTTGTCTTTTAGTCGCCGGATCAAGAGACCGCCGATCAAAACGCTGAGCACGGGCACAGAAATAAATTCTTCCTACGTAGCAGCGCTTAGCGAGTCGTGTTTTGTCGTTTTTATATACAGATAATCCTGCCCACTTACAGAATCCGTTTTCAAGGTCTTTGTGCCGTAGGCCCCTGGAAGGTCCAATCGTCTCTACAACACCCTCCAGAACAAGTAGACACTCAAGACGAGAAGAATCACAGATACCGCCAGCGGCGCAATGCAGCGACGGTCAAATGTGCGCAACCATATATATCCGTTCGTACCGGCGCCGAACATTCCCCCCATGAACGGACCAGCCACCCAGTTGCTTGGACGGTGCGCAAGCGCAGAGCGATCCAGCCATTCACATGCAGCGAGCATCACCGCGAGAGCAGGCCCTAGCCAGAGGAAGAATCCAAATAGGCGCCGCTCTTTGTAGTGGCAGTAGCGCCGGTACACGGTTGCTGAGTGAGTTCGCCCGCCAGCGACGATTCGCTCATTGCACTCGGGGCAGCATCTCGTCAACACGAGTCGTTTGCCTCCGGGCAGAATGTCCTTGTGGCACGATGGACACAGCATTTTGAATCGTTGGGCGAAATGAGCCGCGAAGCAAATCGTGGGGAAGAAGATTACCATTCCCGAAAGCGGCGCAAGGCCGGGAATCATATCGCGGACCGTATCGCCCAATCGGCTCGCGACCCATGTCCCCAAAGGCTCCTTGAAGGAGATGAAGAGACTGAACATACCGATCATCGCCAGAAACATCCCCGCGACTGCGCCGGCCATCCCAAGCACCAGCGCCCACCAGCGGCGTGCCGACATCTCGCGGATTTCTTGCTCGGTGAGCATGGTGGCTCGGATCATCTACAATGTTCGCCAGAACAAGAAGGCACCCAGCCCCAAGAAAACGACGGACACCACCAGTGGTGGGACATAACGACGATCCCATGTACGCAGCCACGAATATCCAGCGGTGCCTGCGCCAAAAAATCCCCCACCGAAGCATGGGCCCGCCACAGATCTGTAGGGGTGCTGAAAGGCCGAGCCATCCAACAACAGGCCAGCAATGAAAAGCAAAGTGAAGGCAGGCCCAGACCAGAGCCAATACTTAAGAAAGTGCCGTGATTGGATCGAGTGTCGGCGCCGCCACGCGGCCTCGGAATGAGCCCGTCCGGAGAGGATCCGCTCCGTGCATGCGGTGCAGCATCGCGTCAACTGGACTTGGCGGATGTTGGGCAAAATGTCCTGATGGCAAGACGGGCACAGGACTTTGAATCGCTTGAGGTAGCGCTCCAAAAGCCACATGGGGAGGAGAAAGCCCGCGAATCCCGAGAGCGGGACCAGGAGCTGAATTGGTTCGCCGGCCGAATCGCCGGTTCCGCCCGCTAACCCCGCGATCTGAGATTCCTTAAAGTAGGCCAGAAAGCAGCCCAAAACGAGCATGCCGAGGCACGCCATCCCTGCCGCGCCGGTGGCTCCGGCCAAGAACCACCACCCGCGACGTGCCACCATTTTTTCGATTTCGTGTTCCATCTGCATCATTCATTCTCCAAGGCGCATCGCTGCGGGCGAAGTGCGTCGGAGGAAGGCCGTGGCACGGTTAGGTTGACCGAGAAGTCGCTGGAGCCAACATCGCATTGTCGAAACAAGGTGGCCTTAAAAATGCCCCAATCACATCAGGAGCCGCGACCGACCATCTTAATTCCTATTTCATCCCTACATGCATCCTATCTCCGGGCGCAGTTGGGGCACAAAAAAACGGTTACAGCGGGAACAAGATAAATAAGTGGCCTAAGAGGGCAAGAGAAAAAGGTAAAGGCCATCTCTTTAGGCCAGTGTTCGCTTCTTGAGATGAGGCGGCAACTACGCTTGAGGTTCTGGATGCGGCATCTCATGAGGGATTTCACTGGTTCGGCGATAATGCAATTGCGCCAATCCGGAGTGGAAACTGCGGGATTCCAACAGTGTCAACTTCTCGAGCGGACCATCATTTCCAAAGAGCGGGATGCCGCCACCCAAAATGAGGGGAATGACGGATATCAAATATTCGCTAATGAGACCTTCCTCGCGAAAGGCCGAGGCCAGGTGCGCCCCGCCGATCAACCAGGCGCGCTTCTTTCCCAGCGTTGCGAGATGCTGCAGTCCCTGACGCGGTGATTGTGTGAAGGGGACGACTTGGGGAGGGCAGCTTCCCGGATCACTTTGGGTGAATAACAATGCCGGCTTTTCCGAGTAGGGCCAATCGCCAAATTCCATGATCTGGTCATAGGTCTTGCGGCCGATGAGCAAAGAATCGACCGATTCGAAAAATCCCTTGTAGCCGTGATCTTCGCCGGCATGTTCAAAATTTGACAGCCAATCGAGGCCACCCTCGGGCGATGCGATGAAGCCGTCCACGCTCGCGGTGACGTAGTAAACCACTTCCATGGACGAGACACCGCAACAGGAGAACGAAGAGATGGGAGACCAACCAAGTCTAACTCAAGTTAAGCGGCCTAGCCGATTGGATGGACGATTCCGGCAGGGTTTTGAGATTTTTTCCGGCCGCAAAGAATGAAACTCAAGTGCGATACAAGAAAGTGACCAACCTTCAGAAGGCCGCAAGATCGCGGTGCAGGCCGCTCGAGGGTCGAACTTCTCAGGTCATCCTCCTTCATCGTTTCTAGCCGATCACCGGCCGGTTCAGCTCCGTGCGCCAACGGCTGGAATCGGGACCGGATTCGGGGCCGCGGATGTAAAACTCCCACAGATTGGGACTGACCTCCAATCCCTCGGACTTGATCCAGGCTTCGAATTCGCCCCATCCGGCTGCGAGTCCTTCGTAGCCACCCTGGTAGACGGTGCGCGCCACTTTCACGGAAGGCAATCGGCCCGGTTGGACGCGGCCAGAAGGCTTCACTTGCCCCTTGATGGGAATGCCGACTTCGAAATCAAAAAATCCGTCGGGCTTTTTCGGATGGAAGGTGAAGAGCGGCCCGCACGGAGTGAGCCCCTGCGCGCCGATCGTCTTCAACACTTCTTGGATCGCGGGGCCCATGACCTCCTGGATCTGGCTGGCCGGAACTTTTAGCGGAATCACCGCCGTGTCGAATTCTTGGGATTGGGTGATTTGAGGCTTTTCGATCATGGTTTGGCTATTTCTTCTCGTTGTTTTTCCGGACTACTTCAGAGGTTTACCGATTTCCCAGTGATGCCCGAACGGGTCAACGATCCGGCCCACACGCCAGCCGTATTGTTCCCCCACCGGCCAAATCTCCGTGGCTCCGGCCGCAATGGCCTGTTCAAACGAGGCGTCTGGGTTTTCCACGATGAGGAGCATTCTCACGGAACCTCCACCGAGCGATTCGGGGCTGAAGTTGCCATGTTCGGGAGCCTCGTCGGCGATCCAGAACTGGGCTCCGGAAACGGAAAGCAGTGCAACCACTTCGCCCGTGTCGCTTTCCACACAAAAAACTTGAGTGGCGCCGAAGGCCAGTTTGTAGAAATCGAGCGCCTTCTTGCCCCCGCGCACCGAAAGCATCGGGGCGATCACCGTGGAAAACGGCTGGGATCGGGGTGATTGCTGATTCACGAAAGGCTTCCTCGCGGAAGGGAATACTCTTTGTCGGACTCTCCCGCGAATGGTGGGCGACTCTCTTCCGCGGGAGAAGGCTAGCTTAGGACCCAACGGCCCCACCCCCACTCATCTCAACGAATTGCGACGATCGGAATGCTGCTCGGCAGCGAAGTATGCGAGCCGCACTACGGATCCGGCGAGATCGCCGGCCATCTTTGCGCGAGGTTTGGATTCCCGGTCGAGCACTCGAAATACGGATCCGGGGTTCGTCTAAGAGCGAATTTCCCCTGCGGCCGTGACGATCCAAGGATGGGAAGCGCACCTTCGACGTTGCGAGAACGACTCACTCTTTTAGAGCCTTCGCAACTGCGATTCGGAGCTGCCGACGTACCCTTTCCTCAAGCAAAAACCGTCGAATAAACGATGATTACCGCCTTGGCTTGCAGCTGGTGAATCTGTGATCGAAGTCCCTTTTTGCGACGGGGAGGAATGGGCTTTTGACGAAAACCGATTTCGTTAATGGCAGGAGTCATGCGTACACCAAAACCCAACAATGATCGGGTAGGAGGGGGGATTGCTCCCCCCGTCCTCCCACACCACCGGACGTACTCAGTGGTATCCGGCGGTTTTCCTCAGGCGTTTAACGCCGCATGCCTTTGGGTGAGTGTCACGAGACCCAGAGTACCGAACCACCGGTTTGTCATGGCCATGGTTGCGCCAGGGCTTCCAGCCAATCTCCACCAGCCCTTGCCCGAGAGGGCCGTGCACCACGCAGTGGTACTGGGTACCCCAAGCGAGACAAGGAAGTCCACTATGGGCTTGGTCCGTTTACACTGCCGCATTCGGAAGCATCGCAGTTTCCGGCGTATCCACTGGTCCAAATCTCCCAAATGGCTTTTACATGCCGCATAGCGGAAGTAGGCCACCCAGCCGATTAGGGCAGTATTCAACTCTCGGATCACCTTGGCGAGCTCGACTCCTCGGTTCCGCCCAGTGATTTCCCGGATGCGTTCTTTGACCCGTTTCAGATTCTTTGGCGAAATCCCCATTCTGCCGCCTCTCAGGAGTCGGTGGCCGAGAAATTTGCGTTCCTCTACGAACGCCACCTCGCTTTTCTCCCGATTGACTCGCAGTCTGAGTCTTTCCTCCAGGAACCGGGTTATCGATTCGAACACCCTTTCTCCCGCCGCCATCGAGTGAACATAGATGTTGCAATCGTCGGCATATCGGCAGAACTTGTGCCCGCGACTCTCCAGTTCCTTGTCCAATTCATCCAAAAGTAGGTTCGCCAAAAGTGGCGATAGCGGGCCACCTTGCGGGGTCCCTTCCGTTCGGTCGATGTGTACCCCCTCAAGCATCATCCCCGATTGAAGGAATCGGCGGATCAACTTCAGAAGGCGTTTGTCGCCGATGCGACGGGCCAGCCGAGACATCAGGATGTCATGATTGACACGGTCGAAGAACTTCTCCAGGTCAATATCCACCACGATGACGCGGCCCTCGGCCACATATTCCGACGCTTGAAGTAGTGCATCATGCGCACTGCGGTTGCGCCGAAATCCGTAGCTTGAGTCCGAAAAGGTGGGATCGAGCAGAGGATCCAACACTTGGAGAACTGCCTGCTGCACCAGCCGGTCCACTACCGTGGGTATGCCTAGAAGGCGTTTCCCGCCGTCGGGTTTGGGGATTTCCACCCCAAGGACCCGAGCCGGTTGGTAAGTTCCCGTCAACAGTGCATCTGTCAGTTCTTTGCCATGCTTGGTGAACCAGGCTTCCAATTCGTAGACGGTCATGCCATCCACACCTGGCTTGCCCTTGTTCCCCTTGACCCGTTTGAGTGCTCGATCCAGATTGTCTAGCTCACATATCTCCTCCATCATGCGTTCCATCAAGGCTCGTCCTGGTTCGCATGCCGATCGGGCTTGCAACTCCTCGTCCGCTCCAGCTTCGGTTCCGCCGTTGCCAGTTGCGTCGTGGCACGAGTCCACCTTCCACCCCTCCTCGGGCGTTGGCTTAGGCAACCCGCCTTGCTGCTGCTCTGTCCCCATCGAATGTCCCAATACTTGTCCTTGACCTAAGAAATTCGGCCCTTCGCCTCATCGATGGCTTGGCAGCCACCAACCTTGGCTACTATGGCCTCTGCTGACTTCTCCCGTTCCTTCCCCCGATGTCTCCACCACGGTAGTCGTTGCCGACAGAGCGAGAGATCTCCCAGGGTAATTCGTGTATCCTTCCCTCGGCGTTCGCCGGATGTACCTTCGTGTTGTCCGAATGACTTTTGGGCTGTCCCGTCCATGGCCGGTTTACCCCAACACGACGGCCTTATATCCGGTTCCTGTACGTCGAATCCGAGTTGCGGCTTTCGCTTCCTTCAGATCCCACCTCGCGGTGGGCACCCTTGCTAGGCCTTGCGGTTCCTGTCATTTAGGCCCGCGGAGAACTTACACCTCCTGGATACACAACATGCCTGGCGCACCAAAAAAAAAGACCCGGTCAGTGAAGACCGGGTCCTTTTTACAATGACTTCAGTGAAGAAACTTTGTGCCAAGAAAGAACAAGAACATGGTGATCTATGTGTGAGACATAGATCGGTTGTGCATCCTTAGAAAGGAGGTGATCCAACCGCAGGTTCCCCTACGGTTACCTTGTTACGACTTAGTCCCAATCAGGAGTTTCATCTTCGGCACCACTTAGTGTGGCGACTTCGGATGCCACCCCCTTTCGTGGCTTGACGGGCGGTGTGTACAAGGCTCAGGAACACATTCACCGCGGTGTTGCTGACCCGCGATTACTAGCGATTCCAACTTCATGGAGGCGAGTTGCAGCCTCCAATCTGAACTGGGGCGTGTTTTTTGAGATTTGCTCCCTCTCGCGAGTTTGCTTCCCTTTGTTCACGCCATTGTAGCACGTGTGCAGCCCTGGGTATAAAGGCCATGAGGACTTGACGTCATCCCCACCTTCCTCCGGTTTGACACCGGCAGTCTTTCCAGAGTCCCCGACATGACTCGCTGGCAACTGGAAATAAGGGTTTCGCTCGTTATGGGACTTAACCCGACATCTCACGACACGAGCTGACGACAGCCATGCAGCACCTGTGATAGCTTCCGGATTGGATACCGGCCGTCCAACGTTTCCGCCGGACTACTTCTACCATGTCAAGCCCAGGAAAGGTTCTTCGCGTAGCCTCGAATTAAGCCACATGCTCCACCGCTTGTGTGAGCCCCCGTCAATTCCTTTGAGTTTCAGCCTTGCGACCATACTCCCCAGGCGGAGTACTTAATACTTTTGCTTCGACTGTGAGCCCATGTCAGCCCACAATCTAGTACTCATCGTTTAGGGCTAGGACTACCGGGGTATCTAATCCCGTTCGCTCCCCTAGCTTTCGCGCCTCAGCGTCAGAAAAGATCCAGCATACCGCTTTCGCCACCGGCGTTCCTTCCGATCTCTACGCATTTCACCGCTCCACCGGAAGTTCCGTATGCCCCTATCTCTCTCAAGACAAATAGTTTCGAGGGCACTTCTCTAGTTAAGCTAGAGGCTTTCACCCTCGACTTATCTACCCGCCTACGCGCCCTTTAAGCCCAGTGATTCCGAATAACGTTCGCACGGTTCGTCTTACCGCGGCTGCTGGCACGAACTTAGCCCGTGCTTCCTCCAGGGGTACTCTCAACCTTGCGGCTTGCTCCCCCTCGACAGTGCTTTACAACCAGAAGGCCTTCATCGCACACGCGGCGTCGCTCGGTCAGGCTTTCGCCCATTGCCGAAGATCCTCGACTGCAGCCTCCCGTAGGAGTCTGGCCAGTGTCTCAGTGCCAATGGCGCGGGTCGTGCTCTCACACCCGCTAGGCATCATCGCCTTGGTGAGCCATTACCTCACCAACTAGCTAATACCATTTGGGCCCCTCATGAGGCGTTACCTTTCTTGACTTGCGCCAAATCGTCCAGTTTTACCCATCCGTTAGAATGGCTATCCCAGACCCCAAGGTAGGTACCCAAACATTACTGCCCCTTTCGCCACTTTCCTCAGTATTGCTACTGAAGCTCGTCCGACTTGCATGTCTGATCCACGCCGCCAACGTTCATTCTGAGCCAGGATCAAACCCTTCAATAAAAAAATCGGTTGAGACTTGCGTCTCTATGATCTCGAATGAGCTTGATGGTCGCCTGGCCGGCTAAAAAACTTTAGAAAAAGACGACAGCTATTTTTTTGCTGTCATACAAAGTCCAAGTCTAGCCGGTCAGGCTAGCTTGTTCTTTGCTTGGCTATTTCTTCACCGAATTGTCAAAGATCAATAGGCCCCAGCGTGGCTCTTGGCCACCTCCGGTGCCTTGGGTCTTTCTTGCGAAAAACTTGTCTCAATTGCTTAAGACTCCTGTATCCTAGGGCACGTTTTCAGGACTGTCAACAGCGGGTGCAGAACCCGCGATTCCGGGTGGTCCGAATTTTCGAATCGGTCTTCCGCCAGCCCCCAACACGTCGGCCGCAAGTCCCTTATACGGGGGCTCATAGATCAACGCGCACCTCGATCTCAGAAGCGTAACAAAGAAACCCCGACATCTCGGCGGGGTTCTTTTTCTCATCAGCTGGCCAGAATGGGTCCATTTGGGACCTACTGATTTCGCTTCTTCGCGAATCGTTTTCCTTTACAAGGGGGTTCTACCGCCCCTGAATCAGGTCAATTCCCCGGCTCGGTGCGGCCAAGCAGCACAAAGCACCTTCTGTTTTCTTTGATGGGAGATTCCCGCAACCGCGCCCGTGCCTATTGGATGTTGGGCGAAGGCCGTGCTGGGCCAGTTTTGCGTGAAGTCCGGGCCCCCATCATTTCACGCGAAGACGCGGAGACACGGAGAGAGAAGCAAAAACCAGGCAGTCGAGTCTTATCGGGGAGATGTTGCTCAACGAAGTGAAATGAAATCGGAAAGCCTCGCGTTGAGATCAGGCCCCCAATCTCTCTTCCTCCCTCCGCTCCTGCGCGTCTCCGCGTGAAAATGCCTTTTGTTTCCTCTTGGAGCGATTCGCAACACAATGATCGTTCTCAGCAAGAAAGCGTCGATGAATCCGCGAAAATCCTTGATGGACCAAGAAGGCACTTCTGATTTTTTTGTGGATGGAAAGTTCCCGCAACCTGCGCCCGTGCATTCGGATGTTTGGCGGAGGCCGTGCTGGGCCTGGTTTTGCGTGAAGTCCTGGCACCCATCATTTCACGCGGAGACACGGAGAGAGAAGCAAAAACCAGGCAGTCGAGTCTTCTCGGGGAGGCGTTGCTCAGCGAAGTGAAATGAAAACCGGAAGCCTCGCGTTGAGACCAAGCCCGCAACCACTTTTTCTCCCTCCGCTCCTGCGCGCCTCCGCGTGAAAATGCCTTTTGCTTCCTCTTGGTGCGATTCGCAACACCACGATCGCTCTCAGCAAGAGAGCGTTGATGAATCCGCGAAAATCCTTGATGGACCAAGAAGGCACTTCTGATTTTTTGTGGATGGAAAATTCCCGCAACCTGCGCCCGTGCATTCGGATGTTTGGCGGAGGCCGTGCTGGGCTAGGATTTGCGCGAAGTCCTGGCACTCATGATTTCACGCGGAGCCGCGGAGACACGGAGAGAGAAGCAAAAACCAGGCGGTCGAGTCTTATCGGGGAGAGGTTGCTCAATGAAGTGAAATGAAACCGGGCCCCTCGACTGGGTATCAAGCATCCCGTCTCGTTTTCTTCCTCTGCTCCTGCGCGTCTCCGCGTGAAAATGCCTTTTGACTTCCTCTTGGAGGAATTCCCATCACAACCATCGCTTTCCGCGAGAAAACGATGATGCCCCCGCAAAATTTACAGAAGGTCCAACAAAAAAACCCGCCAGGAGAGCGGGTCTATTTCCGAAGTCAGTCCTTCTGAGTTGAACCGTTCGGCTCACTAGGACTCCGCATCTTCGCGGGCTCGTTTTCCTTTGCACGGGAGGGCGTAGGGTCCTTTGATCCCTTCGGGAAGGAAGGCCTCGTCGATCAAAAAGCAGGGGATTTTATCTCGTAGCGGGAAAAGCACCTTGCATTGCGTGCATTCAAATCCCTGCTCTTTTGCATCAAGCAAAATATTGGGATCGCAGGGACACCTTAAAATGGCAAGGATATCGGCATTCATAATCCCATAACTCCCATGGTTCCCATCATTCCCATGAATTCATGCCTATCCAAAAGCTAACCAAAATCCAACAATGCAAAAAAAAAGACCCGGTCAGTGAAGACCGGGTCCTTTTTACAATGACTTCAGTGAAGAAACTTTGTGCCAAGAAAGAACAAGAACATGGTGATCTATGTGTGAGACATAGATCGGTTGTGCATCCTTAGAAAGGAGGTGATCCAACCGCAGGTTCCCCTACGGTTACCTTGTTACGACTTAGTCCCAATCAGGAGTTTCATCTTCGGCACCACTTAGTGTGGCGACTTCGGATGCCACCCCCTTTCGTGGCTTGACGGGCGGTGTGTACAAGGCTCAGGAACACATTCACCGCGGTGTTGCTGACCCGCGATTACTAGCGATTCCAACTTCATGGAGGCGAGTTGCAGCCTCCAATCTGAACTGGGGCGTGTTTTTTGAGATTTGCTCCCTCTCGCGAGTTTGCTTCCCTTTGTTCACGCCATTGTAGCACGTGTGCAGCCCTGGGTATAAAGGCCATGAGGACTTGACGTCATCCCCACCTTCCTCCGGTTTGACACCGGCAGTCTTTCCAGAGTCCCCGACATGACTCGCTGGCAACTGGAAATAAGGGTTTCGCTCGTTATGGGACTTAACCCGACATCTCACGACACGAGCTGACGACAGCCATGCAGCACCTGTGATAGCTTCCGGATTGGATACCGGCCGTCCAACGTTTCCGCCGGACTACTTCTACCATGTCAAGCCCAGGAAAGGTTCTTCGCGTAGCCTCGAATTAAGCCACATGCTCCACCGCTTGTGTGAGCCCCCGTCAATTCCTTTGAGTTTCAGCCTTGCGACCATACTCCCCAGGCGGAGTACTTAATACTTTTGCTTCGACTGTGAGCCCATGTCAGCCCACAATCTAGTACTCATCGTTTAGGGCTAGGACTACCGGGGTATCTAATCCCGTTCGCTCCCCTAGCTTTCGCGCCTCAGCGTCAGAAAAGATCCAGCATACCGCTTTCGCCACCGGCGTTCCTTCCGATCTCTACGCATTTCACCGCTCCACCGGAAGTTCCGTATGCCCCTATCTCTCTCAAGACAAATAGTTTCGAGGGCACTTCTCTAGTTAAGCTAGAGGCTTTCACCCTCGACTTATCTACCCGCCTACGCGCCCTTTAAGCCCAGTGATTCCGAATAACGTTCGCACGGTTCGTCTTACCGCGGCTGCTGGCACGAACTTAGCCCGTGCTTCCTCCAGGGGTACTCTCAACCTTGCGGCTTGCTCCCCCTCGACAGTGCTTTACAACCAGAAGGCCTTCATCGCACACGCGGCGTCGCTCGGTCAGGCTTTCGCCCATTGCCGAAGATCCTCGACTGCAGCCTCCCGTAGGAGTCTGGCCAGTGTCTCAGTGCCAATGGCGCGGGTCGTGCTCTCACACCCGCTAGGCATCATCGCCTTGGTGAGCCATTACCTCACCAACTAGCTAATACCATTTGGGCCCCTCATGAGGCGTTACCTTTCTTGACTTGCGCCAAATCGTCCAGTTTTACCCATCCGTTAGAATGGCTATCCCAGACCCCAAGGTAGGTACCCAAACATTACTGCCCCTTTCGCCACTTTCCTCAGTATTGCTACTGAAGCTCGTCCGACTTGCATGTCTGATCCACGCCGCCAACGTTCATTCTGAGCCAGGATCAAACCCTTCAATAAAAAAATCGGTTGAGACTTGCGTCTCTATGATCTCGAATGAGCTTGATGGTCGCCTGGCCGGCTAAAAAACTTTAGAAAAAGACGACAGCTATTTTTTTGCTGTCATACAAAGTCCAAGTCTAGCCGGTCAGGCTAGCTTGTTCTTTGCTTGGCTATTTCTTCACCGAATTGTCAAAGATCAATAGGCCCCAGCGTGGCTCTTGGCCACCTCCGGTGCCTTGGGTCTTTCTTGCGAAAAACTTGTCTCAATTGCTTAAGACTCCTGTATCCTAAACCACCCCAGGAGGCCTGTCAACACGCGATGAAACAATTTGCTCCAAAGGTCGATTCAGAGGGAGATCTGCGGCTCCACAACCCTTTTTCGTATAAAGACCTTCAGGAAAATTCGCTCATTTGGAATTTAGAAGGATTTCCATGAAGCCTCGTGTCCTTGTTCTGCGCGCCCCGGGTACCAACTGCGATCTGGAAACCAGTCATGCCTTTGAACTGGCCGGCGGAACCCCCCAACGGGTGCACATCCGGGAACTGCGCAGTAACCCCAGTCTGTTCAACGATTTCCAGATCTTTGTCATCCCTGGCGGCTTCACTTACGGCGACGACGCGGGCGCCGGAACGCTGCTCGCCTCGCAGCTGACGCACTTTCTGGGGGACCACCTTCGGGAGTTCCGCGATCAAGGAAAACTGGTCCTGGGCATCTGCAATGGGTTTCAGGTCCTTTTGAAGTCGGGCCTCCTATTGCCCCTTGACGAAGATGGCCCCGTCGCCACCCTCACCCAGAACACCTGCGGCCGCTATCTGGATACCTGGGTCTCGCTGAGGGCGTTTCCCTCCAACTGCCCCTTCCTCGCCGCCATCGACCGGCTGACCTTGCCCATTGCTCATGGCGAAGGCCGCTTCATCGCCCGAGAATCCTGGATCCGCGAAGGCCTCGCTCAAACCGGACAGGCCGTGCTCAAGTTCGTTCCCACCATACCCGGCGCCCCAGCCGAGACCTACAACCCCAATGGATCGGACCTCGACCTCGCCGGACTCTGCGACCTGACCGGCCAAATCTTCGGACTCATGCCTCACCCCGAACGGCATATGTTCGCGACGCAAAACCCAACCTGGACCCGCAAGGAATTTCAAGACTCCGCCGATGGACTCCAGATCTTCCGCAACGCGGTCGCCTGGTTCGTTTGACAACTTCACCCTGGATCTAGTTCCTCCCCCTTTATGGGGTGGCCCCTCAATGAGATCTGATGCATGAGCTGGACGGCGAATGAGGTCAACGCGGCGAAACTCTTGATTCCGTTGGCGCTGGCCGAAGATTTGGACCCGGGTTCCTCCGGTTGGGGTCGCCATGCCGACGCCACCAGCGAAGCGCTCATTCCGGATTCGCTTCAGGGAAAGGCCGCCTTCGTGGCGCGAGCTCCGTGCATTCTGGCCGGTGCTCCCCTGATTCCCCTGGTGTTTTCCGCGATCAACCCGGCTGTTCAGGTGAGCATCGTGGCGGAGGAAGGACGGCCGCTCGCGGCAGGCGACCTGATCGCCTCGGTTTCGGGCCCCATGAAGAGCCTCCTTCTTGGAGAGCGCACGGCCCTCAACTTCTTGCAACGCTTAAGCGGGATTGCCACCTGGACTTCTCAGCACGTTCAAGAGATCCGCGATCTCCCCGTTTGTTTGCTCGACACGCGCAAGTCCACACCCGGATGGCGGCGGCTGGAGAAGTACGCGGTGCGCATGGGCGGCGCCACCAACCACCGGATGAGTTTGGCCGACGGCATCCTCATCAAGGACAACCACCTGGCCTGCCTCGATTTGAAAGATCGCGCCAGCCCTGCACAGGCGGCCAAGGGCGCCCACCAGGCCCGAGCCTGGGCGCAGGCCCACGGCAATCTCACGGTGGAAATTGAAGTCGATGGCCTCGATCAACTCGCGGCGGTCTTGAGTGAACGGCCCGACATCATCCTTTTGGATAACTTCGTTCCCGATCAAATGCGCGAGGCGGTCGCCCTGCGCAACCGGATGGCGCCCTCGGTAAAACTCGAAGCCTCCGGCGGCATCGGCCTTGCCAATCTCAGAGAGATTGCCCTCACCGGAGTCGACCGAATCAGCATGGGCGGGCTCATCCACCAGGCACGATCGGTCGATATTGCCCTGGATTATCTCGGCAGCGATCATCCCGTCGCAGGGAATCCGTCGTCACTGCCTCAAAGGAATTGAAGCGCATGGCGACGGAACCCCCGGTTAGGGCTCAAGTCCGATCGCGGCCCTTTGGCCGCTATTTCAAAGAGATCCATTCCTATTCGGTGCTGCCAAGCACCAACGACCTCGCCTTGCAAGAAGCCGCGGCCGGCGCTCCACCTTATCGGGTCATCGTCGCCGGTTATCAGACGAAAGGCCGCGGACAGCAAGGCCGCACCTGGTTGGCCGACCCGGGGCGATCGCTTCTCTTGAGCCTGACGTTGCCGACCGGTTTGCCCTGGGCCCGTCCTTCCACCTGGTGCGCGCTCGTTGCCGTCACCCTGATCGATCTCATCAAAGCCGAGGCGGGCGTAAATCAGGACGCGGTTCGGCTCGCCACGATCAAGTGGCCCAACGATATCCTGGTCGAAGATCGCAAACTCGCCGGCATTCTCATCGAGCAGTCCCATGCGGTCGTGGTGGGAGTGGGACTGAATTTGAATCAGTCCGCATCCGACTTTCAGACTTCGGCGCTCAATCAGGCGACCTCCTTGAGCCAGATATTCGGCGGCCAATCCATCGACCGCGACAGGATCCTTGAAGTGTTCCTTGGAGGTTTCGAAAAGCGCCTGAACGAAATGGAATCGGGAGATCGGGAGACTCTCGAATCGGCCTGGAACCAGGGCCTCAAACTGGAGGGAACGGAAGTTTTGGCCGAAACGACCCGGGGCACGGAGCGCACGTTCGTCAAAAAAATCGGTTTCAGCGAACTGGTGCTGCAATCCGAAGAAGGTCATGAAAGCCGCTTTCTTCCCGAAGAAATCCGCCACCTCTTTCCCATCAAGTAAGCGAGAGAAAGAAAGAGAGAAAACTTGCAATTGTTTTTGCAATCGTTTGGCGACATCGAAACGAACCTGGCCGTGGACGAGGCGCTTCTCCTGGAGGCGGAGGCGCAAAAGCGGGGGGAAACGTTGCGGCTTTGGGAATGCCCCACACCCGCCGTCGTGATCGGCTCCGGAGGAAAACTGGCCGAAGAGATCAACGAGCCGGCCTGCCGTGCGGCCAACACTTCTTTTTGCCGCCGCTCAAGCGGCGGCGGCACGGTCGTTCTCGGCCCCGGATGCCTTTGCTACAGTTTGGTGCTTTCCCTGGAAGCGCGGCCTTACCTCGAAGGGATCACCCCCTCTTATCAGTGGATCTTGCAGGAAGTCGGTCGGGCTCTGAAAGGCATCTGCAAGGCGAGTACCAACGGCTCAAGCGACCTGGAATTTGAAGGACGCAAGTTTTCCGGCAACGCCCAACAGCGTAAACGGCTCTACATCCTTCATCACGGCACCCTCCTTTACGATTTCGACATTGGCTCGATTGCGCGGTTATTGCCGCATCCGCCTCGCGAACCCGAATACCGCAAGGGCCGCGACCATGATTCGTTCGTCGAGAATTTGCCCGTATCGAGATCGGTTTTGGTGGAGAAGTTGACCGAGGTCTTCAAGGCCCATGAACCGGCCCCTGTCCCGGACGCGGCGCTCATTCGCGATCTGGTGACCACCAAGTACGCGACCGCCGATTGGGTGCGTCGGCGTTAAAACCGCGAGACCTTGGGCGAACCCTCTCGCAAATCGAGCAAGAATACGAAAATCGGTCCGTCACATTCCCGCGCATTTTGGCCAGATCCTGCATATTCTGCATGTCCTGCATAGGAATGATCCAAAGCACCCTCTCCAGGGAGAATCGTTCATGGTTGAGAACACCGAATCGATCACGCCGAAGAAAGAACGATCCTGGTCGTCCGGCGTCAACATCGTGACCCATCTGCGGCAATCGTCCGCCGCCAAGGAAACGACTCTGGGCGACTACCTGATCCAAAGGCTCGCCGATCTGGGCGTGGGGCATGTCTTCGGCATTCCGGGTGATTACGTCCTTGGGTTCATGAAGAAGCTCGAGGCGAGTCCGATTGAACTCGTCGGCACAACCAACGAATTGTGTGCCGGTTATGCCGCCGACGCCTATGCCCGTATTCGCGGTTTGGGAGTCGCCTGCGTGACCTACGCGGTCGGCGCGTTCAGCCTGGCCAATGCCATCGCGGGCGCTTATGCGGAAAAATCGCCGGTGCTCATCATTAGTGGTGCGCCCGGTGTTAGGGAAAGGCGGCGTAAGGGGTTGCTTCACCACATGGTAGGCGACGCAGGGACCCAGCTGCGGGTGTTCCAACAGATCACGGCCGCCAGTTCCTGCCTCGACGATCCGCTCACGGCGGCGCGGGAAATCGACCGGGTGCTCGCGACCTGCCTGCGCACCAAGCAACCGGTTTATCTCGAAATTCCACGCGACAAGATCGACATGGCGATCCGCCACGATCATCACCCAATCGACGAAGCGCCGCAGAGCGATCCCGACGAACTGGCCGAAGCGATCGGCGAGGCTTCCTGGCTTTTGGGCCGCTCGGCAAAACCGGTCATGCTCGCGGGCATCGAGGTCCATCGCTTTGGGCTGGAGCCCGAAGTGCTCGCTTTCGCCGAAAAGCACAAACTGCCGGTCGCCTCGACGCTCTTGAGCAAGTCGGTCGTGCCCGAAAGGCATCCCCTCTATGTGGGTACCTACATGGGCGGGATGGGCCGCCCCGAAATGACTCGGTTCATTGAAGATTCCGATCAGATTCTTCTGCTCGGCGTACCGCTCACCGATCTGGATACCGGCATCTTCACCCACCACCTCGCTCCCGAACGGACGATTTACGCGACGGGGGACTCGATCCGCATTCGCCATCATACCTATCAGCATGTGCTGCTTGGCGATTTCCTGCGCGGCCTGGCCGAATGTTCCCTGCCGATCTTCAAGCGAACGGTGCCAGTCGCGGTCAATCCGATCAACGCTCCCTGGAAGGTGGAAAGCCCCAAGAATCCGGTCGTGGTGCAACGCCTCTTTCAAAAGATCAACCAGATCCTTGGCCCCAACCATGCCGTGATCACCGATCCGGGCGATGCCATGTTCGGCGCGGCCGATCTGTCCGTGCATCAAGGGTCGGAATTTTTGGGATCGGCGTTTTATGCCACACTGGGTTGGGCCGTACCGGCCGCCATCGGCGTACAGATCGCCAACAGCAACATTCGGCCGATCGTGCTGGTGGGCGATGGCGCGTTCCAAATGACGGGCATGGAACTTTCCACGGCCGTACGCAGGGGCCTCAACCCGATCGTCGTGCTCTTCAACAACAAGGGCTACCTGACGGAACGGTTCATCCTCGAAGGCAAGTTCAACGACATTCAAGACTGGGCCTTTCACAAACTGCCCGAGGTCCTCAAGGGGGGCAAGGGGTTCGAAGTCAACAATGAAGGTGAGTTGGAAGCGGCCTTCACCGAAGCGCTCGCCTGCCCCGATCAATTTTGTCTGATTCATGTGCATTTGGCGGCGGACGATTATAGCCCGGCCTTGCGCCGTCTGGCGGAAGCGCTTTCCAAGGAAGCAAGCGGCAAGGGGTAACTTCGCAAGAGGTTGCAATCTCGATCGACCAAACCCCTCCATGTAATAGGAGGGTTCCATGGTTCATTTCCAAGACGGCACGTCCATTCATGGAGGGATGAAGATGATGGCGAAGCATGCAAAAAACTGCCTGATATCGGGAGTTCTCTTTGGTTTTTTCTCGCTCATTCTTGTCGCCCAACCGGTGCGCTCGGACGAGCCGCCCAAATCAGACGCGGCCAAAACGGCTCAAGCCGGTGGCTTGAATGGCACCTGGATTTTGGAGAAAGTCAACCAGGGGAAAGACCGTTCGATGATCGGATTGGGCTGGTTTTCCACAATCACCATGGAAAACGGAAAGTTCACCGTTTCGCGTTTTTATCAGTCAAACAAATCCTACACGGGAACCTATGCGCTCTACCCGCAAGCGAAAGCGATCGACTTAACCACCGATGCTTTCGATTTTGCCGATCTCGGTGCGCCAATGGTCTTCCCGGTCAGTCGTTTGAAATGCCTCTATGACCTTAAGGGAGATCGGCTGAACCTCTGTTTCCGGGCGGAAAGCGACAGCCCCCGGCCAACATCTTTTACCATTCCAGAAAACGACGAACGTTTTCTCTACTTCGTTTTGAATCGAGCGCCGGCGTCGTTCAAGGGTCTGCCTGAAAAGGTTGCCGTTCAGGTGGTGGACCCGGCGGGCAAACCGGTTCAAGGGGCAAAGGTCATGACCTCCATGCAGCAGTTCTATCAGCCAGGGAAGACCCAGAGCCGCGAGACCTGGACGCTCGTGGCTCCTAAAGTTACCGATGAAAAAGGACTGGTGCAGCTCAACTATGAGGAACTTGGCGGACAAGGCCTCATGGCTTGGCAAAAGGAATCCAACTTGATCGCCGTGGCGGCCACCTCTCCCTGGTTGCTTTCCCAGGCTCCCGTCACCAAGGTAACGTTACAGCCGGAATGCCAAACGCGCATCAAGGTGAGCTGCCCTGGGTTGGATGCCGCCAGCGCCAAGGAGAATATCTTTCACACCAACGTGCAAAATCATGCGGGCCAACCCATCCAACTCGCGTTCGATGTGAGTGGAAATTTCAGTTACCCCCTGCCCCCTGGCGATTACACCGTCATGGTCTATGGCCGTTCGTTTCGAAAGAAAACGGTATCGTTTTCGGTGCCCGAGGGGAAAAAAGAGTACACCGCTCCCGAAATCGTCGTGGAGGCCTCAAAACTTCCAGGGTTGGTGGGCAAGCCGGCGCCCTCGCTGCAATCGGCCTCTGGCTGGAAAGGCGAGCCGGTCGATCTGGCAAGCCTCAAGGGGAAGGTCGTTCTTTTGGAGTTCTGGGGCTACTGGTGCGGGCCTTGCGTGGGATCGATGCCGGTGCTCTTTGCCTTGCATGATCAGTTCAAGGACAAGGGCCTCGTCATCGTCGGCATCCACATCGATATCGAGGGAGATGTGCCCGACGCCGCCGCGCTTGACAAGAAGGTGGCCCAATACCGTAAAGAGATCTGGAAAGGGCGAGATCTCCCCTTCTCGGTCGGTCTTTTTAACGGCATCAAAACGGACAAGGATAGCGAACGTGGCGTCATCGCCCAGACTTACGGAATCCAAGGCTACCCCACCACGATCCTGATCGACCGCGCCGGCAAGGTCGTGGGCGAGTTTCACGCCCGCGAAGAAAAATCGGCCATCAAGGCGATGGAAAAAGTGCTCAACGACACCAAGAAGTAACCCGAAGACGGGAAACAAACGAGACTGGGCCTTCGCGGTGCCGCTTCGCTCACTTCACCCGAATGCCCGTTTCGGCTTCAAGCGCTAGACGGCTGGCGTAGAAGTACATCACCATGGCGACAATATAAAATACGATTCCGTTAAGCAGCCCCCCGGCGCCGAACTGATACAGCTGGACGCCCATAAACCCCAGGAAAGCCAGGGCAGCGAGGACGGACAGGCCGCCGGCCATCCAGGGCAACAGAAGCGCGGCAAACAGGGTGAAGGTTCCGCAGGCGACGCCTGACCAACTAACGATTGGGGCACGCTCCAGAAGCACGGCTCTCATCGTTTCGCGTTCGATCTTCAATTCCTCGCGCGCCTTTTCGTACAACTCCTTGTATTTCTCCGGTTCCTTTTCTTCCATCTGCCTGAAGTATGTGCGGGTGTCCCTGACCTGCCCGGCAGGCACCAGCGTGGTCATATATTCCCAGACGATTGACTCGGGAAAGTCGGGTTCTCGTTCGACCCCGCGCGGCAGCGTATAGAGCACCACGGCGTGCATACCGACCTGAAGGATCCCAAGGATCAAAAGGATATTGCGGGAATTGGTTAGCTTGAGCAAGCGGGTGCGCGGATCGAACTGAACGACATCGGACATGGGAGATCAGGCCGGTTGAGTGAGGAGTCTGGGATAAAAAAAGGGGGGCCGTTGCCCCCCTTGGTTGTTCCCCTTCTGCAATCTTAACAGAAGGCGCCATGAATCACGGCAATTCTCCCTTCCCCGAAGGGGAAAAGAAAACTACTTGATGAACAGGATTTCGCGGTAGGTGGGCAGCGGCCAGAGGTCGTCGGCCACCAGCGTTTCGAGCTTGTCGGCGAGCACGCGCACCGCGTTCATCGACACGATCACCTTGTCGCGGAAATACTTGGCGTGGTCATGCAGCGAGCCTTCGGCGTGGTGGCCGAGGTCGTGATCAAGCTGATGGATCGCCTTGACGAACTCACCAGTGGTGGCGCTGATCGTCTTGAGCAGTTCCAGGGAACCGGCCGGGTCGACGCCGGCGGCCTTGGTCGCGTTGACCGATTCGGCCACCTGACCCTGGTAACGGATGACGGCGGGCAGAATCTGATTGCGCGCCATGAATGCGCTCAACTTGGCTTCGACCGAGACGGTCTTGACGTAGTTTTCGCAAAGGATGTTGAAGCGGCTTTCCAGTTCCTTTTCCGTGTACACCTTGTACTTGGTGAACAGTTCGGTCGTGTCCTTGCGGACGATGACGGGAAGCGACTCGATCGTGTTGCGGTGGTTCGGCAGGCCGCGCTTTTCGGCTTCCTTGTGCCACTCTTCCGAGTAGCCGTCGCCATTGAACAAGACCTTCTTCGAGTCCTTGAGGATCGAGGAAAGCAGATCTTGAATCGCCTTGTTCAGATCCTTCTTCTCGGCAATTGCTGTTTCGAGGGTCGTGGCGACGAAGTCGAGCGATTCGGCCACGATCGTGTTGAGCACGGTGTTGGGGCCGGAGATCGTCTGCGATCCGCCGACGGCGCGGAACTCGAACTTGTTGCCGGTGAAGGCAAAGGGGCTGGTGCGGTTGCGGTCGCCAGGGTCCTTGGGAAATTTCGGCAGCACGGAAACGCCAATTTCCATCGTGCCGCCCTGGATCGTGGAGGTCGCGGGACCTTTTTCGAGTTGCTCCATGATGTTTTGGAGCATGTCGCCCAAGAAGATCGAGATGATCGCGGGAGGAGCTTCGTTGGCGCCAAGGCGATGGTCGTTATGAGCGCTGGCCACGGTCACGCGCAAGAGTTCGGGGTACTTGGCCACGGCGCGAATGACCGCGACGCAGAAGACGAGAAACTGCGCATTGTCGTGAGGATTGTCACCGGGGTTGAGCAGGTTCTCGCCCGCGTCGGTGCTCATCGACCAGTTGTTGTGCTTACCCGAGCCGTTGATGCCGGCGAACGGCTTTTCGTGGAAGTAGCAAGCCAGGCCGTAGCAGGAAGCGGTGTTGCGCAGCACCTCCATGACCAGCATGTTGTGGTCGGTGGCAAGGTTCGAATCTTCGAAGATCGGCGCGATTTCGTACTGGCTGGGAGCCACTTCGTTGTGGCGGGTTTTGACCGGTACGCCAAGCTTGTAGAGCTGGGCTTCGCAGTCGGCCATGTAAGCGAGCACGCGTTCGGGGATGGTGCCGAAGTATTGATCTTCGAGTTCCTGGCCCTTGGGAGGCGTGGCGCCAAAGAGGGTACGGCCGGCGTTGATCAGGTCAGGACGCAACAGGTGGAAGTTGCGGTCGACCAGGAAGTATTCCTGTTCGGGACCGACGGTGGTAATCACCCGCTTGGCGGTCTTGTTGCCAAACAGCTTGAGCACGCGCAGGGCTTGCTTGGAAAGCGCTTCCATCGAGCGCAACAAGGGTACCTTTTTGTCGAGGGCTTCACCGGTCCAGCTCAAGAACGCGGTCGGAATGACGAGGGTGGCGCCGTTGGGGCTTTCCAGAAGGAAGGCCGGGCTGGTCGGATCCCAGGCGGTGTATCCGCGGGCTTCGAAGGTGGCGCGCAAGCCGCCCGAGGGGAACGAGCTGGCGTCGGGTTCGCCTTGAACCAGTTCCTTACCGGAGAATTCGAGGATCGCCTTGCCGTCGCCGGTGGGCGAAACGAAGCTATCGTGCTTTTCGGCGGTCAAGCCGGTCATCGGCTGGAACAGGTGGGTGTAGTGAGTGGCGCCGCGCTCGATCGCCCAGTCTTTCATGGCGGAGGCAACGATGTCGGCAATGTCGCCGGGCAGGGCGTCGCCTTGCTTGATCGTTTTTTGCAGGGCTTTGAAAATCGGTTTGGGAAGCCTTTCCCGCTGCGCTGCCTCGTTGAATACGTTGACCCCAAACAGTTCCTTCAGATGGGTTTTCTTGAAATCGATCCTTTCCAGATCATGCTTCTGGTTGGCGATGATCTTGATGGCGTCTTGACGAGGGGTGCTCACGGGAAGGAATCTCCTTTTTTTACTTAAAAAAAACACCAGAGAACCGGTTGGGAGTGCCAGGCCCATTGCCTGACCGTACACCGTCCCGGGGAGAGATTTTAGACCCAGCCAGGCCCAATGCCTGACCGTTCACCGCGCGGGTGAGAGTTCTTAAACCCAGCCAGACCCCAGGCCTGGCCATTCACCGCGCGGGTGAGAAGCTTTACACATCGTAGTACAGCACGAACTCCCAGGGATGGGGGCGAACGCGAATCGCCTCCACCTCTTCGTCGCGCTTGAACCGGATCCAGGTGCGGATGACATCTTCGGTGAAGACATCGCCTGGCAGCAGGAATTCGTGGTCTCTCTCCAACTGAGAGAGGGCGTCTTCAAGCGAAGCGGGAGTCCGGGGTACATCGACAAGTTCTTCGGGTTCCAGGTCGTAGATATTGCGGTCGAGCGGTTCGCCCGGGTCGATCCGGTTGCGGATGCCGTCGAGCATGGCCATGAGCATGCCGGCAAATGCGAGGTAAGGGTTGCACGAGCCGTCGGGGCATCGGAATTCAAAGCGGCGGCTGCGCGGATTGGCGGAATAGACCGGAATGCGGATCGCGGCCGAGCGGTTGCGGCTGGAGTAAGAGAGTGTCGTCGGCGCATCGAAGCCGGACACGAGGCGTTTGTAGGAATTGGTGGTCGGGTTGGTGAACGCCGCCAGGGCGGGAGCGTGGCGCAATAGGCCCCCCATCGCGTAGCGGCCGATATCGGACAGGCCGGCATAGCCGGAGCCCGCGAAGAGGTTGACCCCTTCCTTCCAGAGCGACATATGCACATGCATGCCGGTGCCATTGTCGTTGAACAGGGGCTTGGGCATGAAGGTCGCCGTCTTGCCATGCTTGCGCGCGACATTCTTGACGATGTACTTGTACTTGAGCACGGCGTCGGCCATTTCCACGAGCGGGCCGAAGCGCATATCGATTTCGCCCTGCCCCCCCGAAGCCACTTCGTGGTGATGGCCTTCGACGCCCAGACCGGCGTCGATCATGATCCGCATCATTTCGGAACGCAAATCGTGGAGGGTGTCGGTCGGCGGACAGGGGAAATAGCCCTGGCGATAGGGGATTTTCCCGGCGAGGTTCGGCCGTTCTTCACGGCCCTGGTTCCAGGCCCCTTCCTGGCTGTCGAGAAAATAAAAGCCGGCCTGGGTCGTCTGATCGAAACGAGCTTCATCAAAGACAAAAAATTCGATTTCGGGGCCGAAGCAAGCGGTGTCGGAAATGCCCAGCGCCCGCATATGGTTGACCGCCTTGCGGGCCACATTGCGCGGGTCGCGCGTGTAGTCTTCGCGTGTGAGCGGGTCCTGGATATTGCAGATGAGGGTCAGGGTTTTTTCGGCACAAAACGGATCGACGAAGGCGGTTTCCGCCGCGGGCACGACGAGCATGTCCGATTCGTTGATGGCCTGCCAGCCCCGCACGCTCGACGCGTCGAAACCCAGGCCTTCCTCGAAGGTCGACTCGGCAAGCCGCTCGGCGGGAATGGTGAAGTGCTTCCATTGGCCCGGGAAATCCATGAACCGAAAGTCCACGGCGCGGATCGCCTCGTGGCGAATGAAAGCCAGTATTTCCTTCGGAGTCAACTCCGCAATCCTCAGGGGAGGTGAGAGGAACCACCCTTGGAAAATCTATTAATCCGCACTGTTTGGACCATAAAGAATTAAGCGAATCGGCAAGGTCAGGAATCGGTTTGCCTGCAAAACCGGCCCCCTTGGCTGCTGGCGCCGAACCACACGCGCAGTTCATAAAAAACCCAGTATGGACAGCGATTGGCCCTTTCCCGCGGGATTTCAAGTGCCGCCAGGGGACGCCGACCGGCTCCTGATCGCCGATGTCCTCGAATCGGTCGATCCGGCACGGGCCGAGTTCATTCGGCTGCAAATTGAAATTGAAAACACTCCCCGCCGCCTGCTCAACAAGAGCTATCTCAAGATACAAAGCGATTTGGTTCTTCATCATGGCGCGCGCTGGGCCGGGCCGTTGGCGGGGCAAGTTCTTGACTACCACTTTTCCAAGGGGTTCCTCCACAGGGTCCTCTGCCGGCCCGTTTCGATGCTGGCCCATGGAGAGTTGTGGCTGCAAAGACATCCGATTCGCGATGTCACTCTGGTTCGCGAGGTACTGCAGCTGCAATCGGGTGTGCAAGCGCTGGCCCAGGCACCCTTAAATAATTCCGACTTGACCGTTGAGTTTTTCGATCACCCTTTATTGCATGGTGCCGAGTGCCTCGATCTGGGCGATTTCCCATTGAGCGATCAACAATGGTCTCAGTTTTTTGGCAATTCGAGTCCACCGAAAGTCCAGACCCTCGTCGTTTCCCAAATGACGCGCGTTTTGGCGCAACTGCTGACCAGGAACCTCATTTGGCAGCGTTTGAGCCGTTTGCGCGTGTCGGGGGAAGCAGACCTTGAGGCGGTTCAACTTCTTTGCCGCGCCGTGGCCGCAAGTAAGGGTCAGGGACCAAGGATTTTGCTGAAGCCTTTACGATTGCCTGCCGTACAAGAGATGATTCAAAAAAGCGATTGGGCCAGCCGGTTTTCGTTCCGAGAGTGACTCCTTAAACACCTAAATACTTGTGGCGAGACGACTTCTTTCGTTTTCCTTCGATTTCTCGCCAGTTGATCTTGCGGCGAGCCTTCCCCAAAAGCGGCAATGGGTAGGGAGAGGTAGAATGAGGCGAGACGGAAACACTGAGGAAACCCACCAGGTCGATCTCAATAGTTGCCATTTCCGGCAGAAATTCCGCGCCCCCCTAGCCGGCACCTCTGGTCGACGTGATGTTTGAGCGTCCAGGTTGGAACATTTCCCACGAGGTACTGCGATGGATTGGCCGCATTTGGTAAAGATCTTCGAGTCGATGATCAGCATGGCCGCCTACGCCCTGGTCGGCATCTTGCTCATGTTTGCCGGATTCAAACTCTTCGATTGCTTGACTCCGAAAATCGACTTCACCAAGGAACTGGTCGAAAGACAGAACATCGCCGTGGGTATTTTTGTGGGGTCGATCATCCTTTCGATCGCGGCGATCATCGTCGCGGTCATCGTGAGCTAAATCATGAACACAGGCAAATCGTCGAAGATGGTTTCGCTCGTACTCATCTCTTCGGCGCTCATGGTTTCTTGTTCGAGTAAGGAAGATGTCGACGACGACGCGTCGTCCACCGATCCCAGCCACAGCAGCAACCATTCCTCGCACACGACCCGGCATGGCGGCGGGTTCTTTTTCTTCCCCGGCGGTGGCAGCGGGCGCGGCGTCGCGCCAGGCAACAACTCCAGCGCACCGGGAAAGAACGGGGGCACGACTTCCACCGGCTCGGGTAGCAGCCGCGGCGGATTTGGCAGTTCTTCAGGTTCGAGCGGAGCCGGGTCCTGAAATGAAACGCCGGCATGCGATGCGGCGCGATCGATGGCAAGCGATCGTCGAAAGCCAGGGCTTACACTTTCATACCCTGCCCGAGCCTGCTTCAAAAGGTCGCGACGACTCTCTTCTTGAGTCCCCTTCTGGATTCGACTCCAGCAAGGCCACCCCCTCCGCGGGGGCCCCCTACTGGGATGAAAGCGCTTACTACGAGTTCACCTCGAGGCAGATCGAGGCGATTGAAACCTGCACCTACTGGCTCAACGATGCCTGCCTCAAGGCCTGCGAATTCATCATCGAGCAGAATTTATTCGCCTGTGTCGGCATCCCCGAATCCCATATCGCCTGGATCAAGCGCTCGTGGGAGCGCGATGAACATACGATCTATGGCCGATTCGATCTTTGGTACAACGGCTCCGACTCGCCCAAACTTCTTGAATACAACGCCGACACCCCCACCGCCCTGCTCGAAGCCGCGGTGATCCAGTGGTACTGGCTCAAGGATTGCCACCCTCATCTCGATCAGTTCAACACGATTCACGAACGCCTGCTCGAGATCTTTCGCACGCTCAAACAAACCAAAGAGGGGATCTTCCACTTCGCGGCCATGGCCAACAGCCTCGAAGACTTCATGACCGTAAGCTACCTGCGCGATGTCGCCATGCAATCCGGCTGGAAAACCGAATACCTGCCGATCGGCAGCCTCGGCTGGAACGCACGCACCCGCCAGTTCACCGACCCGGCCGAACGCCCCATCCGCAACATCTTCAAACTCTACCCCTGGGAATGGATGGTGCACGAGCCCTTTGGCGAGCACCTCTTGCTCGATACGACCGACTGGTTCGAGCCTCCCTGGAAGATGATGCTGAGCAATAAAGGCCTATTGCCGATCCTTTATCAGCTTTTTCCCGAAAGCCCTCACCTGTTCCCGGCCACCTTCGGACCGATGGACGACAACTATGTGAAAAAGCCGCTCCATGGGCGTGAGGGAGCGAATGTGGAAATGGTTTTGGACGGCAACATCGTCGCCCAAACCGACGGCCCTTACCAGGGTCCCTTCGTCTATCAGCAGGCGCGTTTGTTACCCTCCTTCGACGGTTGCTACCCGGTGCTCGGAAGCTGGATGGTCAACGGCTACGCCTCCGGCTTAGGGATCCGCGAAGACAACCAACCGATCACCGGCAACACCAGCCGCTTTGTGCCCCACGTTTTTGGTTAGGCTTTCCCTTACACCAAGTGCTGCCCACCCCTAACGAACCGCCGCGGACACTTCAAAGGCCGTTGGCTTGGCTTCGACGCGACGATCGGGTGTGTAATACTCCCATGCCGCCGAGGGCAGGCTTTTCGCCTTGATGGGGTACTTGACCTTCAAGCTGTATTCGAAGGTGTAGTCGCGATTCGGGCTGATCTCTTCCAGATAGAGGATCGCCTGGCGGTCGCTCAGGCTGAATTTCTTCAGTTTTCCCGCTTCGACCAACGCCGCAAATTCGGCTGCATCGCCTTGGAAGCCCGGCGCGATTCCCAGATCGAGCATCACCATCGCGGTTGGTTCTTTGCCCAGATATCTCAGAGTCGCCTTGGCTTTGATCGTATCGCCGACCGCCACCTGGGCCCGGTCATAATCGACCTTGAGATCGAACGCCTGAGAAGCCGGTTTCGCATCTGGCTTCCAGGGGCTGTAGTACCGCGTGGCGATTTGAACCTGCATCGATGTTTCGCGGTTCGATTCGACCGTGATCTCGTGCGCGCCATTGCCGGTTAAAAACGATTTCAGATCGAACGTCTGCAAAAGATCGAAGTTGGTGGCATCGACGCGCCCCTTGCCCGCTTCTTTTCCATCCACCAGGATTTTGAAGTCGGCCGATTCTTTGGCCTCCTTCAGGGTCGCTGCGCTTACCAGGGCCTTCAAGGCGAGCACGGTCGCCTGGGTGCTGCCCCAGGTTCCATGGGAGCCTTTGGATCGTGCCAGATAGGCCAAAAGTTCATTAGCGGTACGCGACCGGGTTTTCGACTCGATCAGCGCGAGGGCCGATAAGGCGGTCGTCTCCATTTGTAGGCCGTTGTCCCGAGCCCAAGTGAGCGAACGGCCGCCCCGCATAGGGAAGACTGCCGCATCCGAATTGGGGAGGCGTTCGCGCATAGTCTCGAGCTTGGTCAAAATCTTGTCGAGCAGTTCGGCGGCAATGGCATCCTTGGAGTCGGCCTTGACCAAGGCATTGGCAGCCAGCGCGAGGACATAGGCGCTCTCCACCTGCGCCACTTCCCTGCGCAGGTAATCCAGTGAGCTCTTGATCTCCGCCGGCCTCACACCTGACTCCAATAGCGCCCAGGAAATGTAGCTGGTCAGGACCAGGCGGGAATCTGCCGGCTCTCCGATGAATCTACCTGGAAACTTCCGTGCATTCGACCAGGTGCCATCGCTGGCTCTTTGCTTGAGCAGCCAGGCCTTGGTGCGGTCGATCACTGCGGGATCAACCGGCCAGACCTTGGCCATGTCGGAAAACTCCATGAGTCCATAGGCCGAAAGCCAAAGCTCCGGATCGCCGCGTCCCCACAAGTCAAACCCGCCGCCGGGACGCTCGAAGGTCAGCAGGCGCTGATAGCCGGTATTCAAATAAGACTCGGCTTTCGTTTGAATGGCGGGCGTGACCAGGCCATTGCGCTTGATGTACTGCATCACGAGCAAGTTGGGATAAGCCGAGGAGGTGGTTTGCTCGAAGCAGCCGCCGGGCATGCGCAAAATGCCATCCATTCCTTCCACAAGCTGGCTGAATACCCCGGGGTAAATCTTGAGCTGAACCGACGAGGCCCCTTCCACCGCATCCTTGGGGATCGAAGTCGTTTCTTTCCATTTTCCCGCCAGTCGCCTGGTGCTCGCCGTTTCGATCTTTTGACCATAGGGCAAGACTTCAACTTGCCTCCGCACTCGATCGGACAGCTTGGTGCCTCTGGCTTCGATTTCCAAGGGGAATGTGCCATTTTTGAGAGCGCGAATGCGGTATTTGGCGCCAAGCACCTGATTGGGCTTGAGTTCGATTTCGCGCTCGGCGGCGCCATCGAGCCGTTCGAACCAGTCCCCATCGAGCAACTTCAACCGAATCGTTTGCGGTTGATCGAGGTAATTGAACAACGCGACGGAAAATGTCAGTTCGTCTTTTTGCGTCAGGAATCGCGGCAAATCCGGCTCGACGAAAAAGTCCTGAAACACACGAAGGCTCTTTTCGGCCGAACCGATTCCGCCCGCCGCAGTCGAAGCGCTCGCCGAAAGTCTCCAGGTGGTGATGGAATCGGCCAGGGGGACATTGAGCGTGGCCCGGCCTTTGTCATCGGTGATCAGCGCCGGTTGCCAGAGAAGCGTTTCGGGGAAGTATTCACGCAGGCGGATTGGCTCGGGCGCGGCTTCTACATCCCCTACCGCGAGTGCGCCCCCTCCCACTCCCCCTCCCATGAAGGAGTGTTCGCCAGGGGATCCAAATAGAGGCGGCCTCATTGGACCGGCTACCGGTCGATCCGGCATGCGTGGGCGATAGAATCCTCCATCGGGAACCGCACCGCCAAAAAAACCAAAAAAGGTGCCGCGTCCGGGCGGGTAGTCCCTGTACCGGTAGTCCCAGTAATTGGGACGATACAGATACGGGCCGTTCTCGACGTCACCCCTCTGCCACCCCATCCGCTTCAATTCCGCATATCGAGACGAGTCGGCGATGCTCTCCACAAATCGCAAATCGTCCGCATTGCCGAATTCTCCGTCGGGACCGGCGCTTACCAGTTCCCATTGATTGAGATAAGAATGGGGAGCCATTCCCCGGCCCGGCTTGGCTTTCTCCACTCGAAATAGCCGACCATACAAATCGCGGCAGATCAAAACGCTATTGGATTTTGTTTCTTTTTTAAACATCTCTTCCAGGTTGATTTTGGATAGATCAGGTTCGGCTTCCATTCGGCTGAACCTTTGTAGGAGCGCGCTCTCGATCCTTGACATTCGTACAAGCGTGGCCATTTCGACGACATGGCGCGGCGTAAAGCCGGGATCGATCTCTTCGAGGTCATCCAGGGTCAATTCGCCACCCAGGGGGTCGATGAGTGTACCACGAGAAAGTCGATGTTCCTTGACAAGATTGGCGAGGAGTTCTTGCGAAAATCGGACCGAACCCCGCTCTAAGGCCAGGTATTTTCCAAAACCGTTTTCCTCCAAGGCAATCGCGTTGACTGTGATTCTTTCAATCATCGCCACCCCGGACGCGCCCCCCCTGATGCGTTCCGCACGCTCGTCAATTTGAAAGACAGGCGGTTTTTTCGGCTGAAACGCGGCGAAAAGCGCACCTGCGACCAGTTGCTTCTCTTCTGAAATTGCCCGAAGCCGAACCAAGTCGGTCAGGTCGTCGGAAGTCTTGAGTACCTGCGCTTTTGGCTTGAGCAGTTCCTCGCGCAAGGTGAAAAATACCTTCTCAAGTCCGGGCTGAATTTCCTGCAATTGGTAAACCGCCTCATCCACGACCATCACGCCCAGAGCTCCCGCGGCCGGCTTTCCAAATCGATCGGAGAGTTGAAATTGCAGTTGCGCCGACTCCCCCGGCCGATAGGTATCACGATCGGTTTCGATGCGGATCTGTGGCTCCTTGCCCGGCTGCGCGTAAATCAACCGGCCATCACGCGACAATTCGCCCGAGGACTGCACATGCCAGACATGAACTTCGAGCGTACCGGACGCATCCGCGGGAAGATCCAGGGCGATTTCTCCCTTTCCAGCCTTCATCGCAAGTGTGTCGGTCAGAATCGACTGCCCTTCGCGGATCAGATCGATGTGGGCTGAGGGTATCGGCGAACCGGATTGGACTTGAAGCCGGACCTTCTGACCGGGCAAGTAGACGGCACGGTCAGTCTGTAATCGCAACCCATGTCCCCAATCCGGGCCATTCGCCTTGAATTCGATTTCCGTCATTTCCCAGATTGAATGCTCCGCCACGACCTGACCTGACCATGTCAACGGCCGATAGGGGCGAACGACATTCCGCGCCGAATCCATGGTCTCGACTGGTGCATACTGGTCACCACTCATCTGAAAATCGGCTGCTTTTGGCGTAAATACCAAAAGGGCCACGCCCGATTCGTTGGTCCGTGCCTTGGCAACCACTTCGGTTTGTCGAAGCGACACCTCTGCCTTGGCGACCGGCTTGCCTTCGGGAGTAATCACCGCCACATAAACGCGATTTTCCACGCCGGGAACAAGTTGGCCGCCCTCGGCGATGGCGGTGATTTGCAATGGCGTCCTGGAAACGGGAAACGCCTTTTGGGTCTTTTCCGCGTGGTCGGCCGTGTCAATCACTTCGGCCTCCAGGCGGACTATCGCACTTCCTTTGGCCGCGGGCGAGCTCGCCAAGCCCTCAGGTAGGACGATCTCAAAGGTCGTCAAACCCTGCTGGTCGGTTTTGCCTTCCCAGCTTTGAAACGGCCGTTCTGCGCCACCGCTTGCGGACGCGCTGACTTTGACCTTGGCTTGCGCAACCGGTTTGCCGAATAGATAGTCGGCCTGAAGCGTTCCCTTAATCGTTTCCTTGGGCAGATAGAACGATTTGTCTCCCTTGAGGGCCAGTTTGAAGCGAGGCAACACATAGGGCTCGACTCTTACCTCCTTCTGCGACTTCTTGCCCTGCATCAGCGCGCGAATGCGATAGTCGCCCTGGTTCACTTCGCTTGCCAAAACGAAATCGGCGTGCGCGATCCCGTGCTCCGTGGTGGTCACGGTTTTGCGAAACACCTTGTTCGACTTGCCGTCCTCGACTTCAAACTCGAGGCTCGCCTTGGCCAGTGGCTTGAGATCGAACGACGACAGCACCAGCGACCGCATATGGATCACCTGGCCCGGCTGGTAAAGCGGCTTGTCGGTCGTCAGGAGGATTCTGGCATCCTGGGTGATCTTCACGCTGCGCTCGATGGTGGTGGTTTCGAGCGCATGGCGCACATTCACGACAAGCCTGTAATCCCCCGGCTCCACTTCTGGCAAACGAATTTGCTGATGGAAAATCCCGTCCGCGCCGGTGTCATGCGTTCCCAGATTCCAGATTCTTTCATTTTTGGCCAGTTCCAGTTCGATGCGGCTGCCGGCCAGACCAACGGTGCGGGTAAACGACTGCACGGCGCGCACTGCGATGCGCAAATCGAACTGCGAGCCGTTGGCCAGTTCTCTGGGCAAGGTCAAGCTCACTTCCTGGGGCTTGATGATTTTTGCGTCGGCGAAGAGAACCTCGCGTGAATAACCGCCTGGGCCTTTGACGAGAATCGATTCAGGCATCTGTGGCGAGGAAATATCGAGCACAAGGCATTGCACACGATCCTCGGGGGAAAATGCAACTTGCTTGTCGACCAGGCTTTTTTTGGCAACATTCAGAAAACTCACCGTCAAGTTGCCCGGCGCCTTGCATTCGCCCGGAGCGATCGTCACGGCGACTTTGATTTGGAAGTCCATGGCGCGTGGAGGCGTCAAATGCACCCAGGCCAAGATGGCTGGGTCCTTCACTTTTGCACGAGCAGGCTGCGGCGGCTTCTCTTTTTCCGGGGGCGCGTCGGGACCTTTTTCCTGCACGACTTCAGGTAGGGAAATCCCCCAACTCTCCTGAGTCACCCGTCCCAAAAAGACTAACAGAGCCAATAAAAGGCCCACACCCCAGATCGCCTGAAATGCTTTCGATCGGATCATCATGGACGTCTCCTGAAAGGAGAATGAGGGAGCCGCATCCACCCTTGCATTTTTTGTCAGGCCGCTTTGCGCGGCAAATCCACGACTAACGGGCCGCTTCCGAGACTTCGAAGGCAGTTGGCTTCGCTTCGACACGACGATCCGGAGTATAGTATTCCCAGGCCGCCGCGGGCAAGCTTTTTGCCTTGACGGGGTACTTCACCTTCAGACTGTATTCGAAAACGTAGTCGCGACCCGGGCTGACATCTTGCAGGTAAAGGATCGCCTGTCGATCGGTGAGACTGAACTTTTTCAGTTTGCCTGCTTCGACCATCGCCGCGAATTCCGCCGCATCGGGTTGGAACCCCGGCGCAATTCCCAGATCGAGCATCACCATGGCGGTCGGTTCCTTGCCAAGGTACTTCAAGGTTGCCTTGGCCTTGATCGTGTCGCCCACGGCCAACTGCGCCCGATCATATTCCACCTTGAGTTCAAAGGCTTGAGAAACCGGACTCGCCTCCGGTTTCCACGGGCTGTAGTAGCGCGTGGCAACTTGAACCTGCATGGCGGTGTCTCGGTTCGACTCGATCGCGATTTCATGATCGCCGCCGCTCTTTAAAAAGGACTTGAGGTCGAAGGCCTGCAACAAATCCGAGTTGCTTGCATCGATTCGCCCTTTGGCCGCCTCTTTCCCATCCACAAGGATTTTGAAATCGACGTTGTTTTTGATCTCCTTCAATGCGGAGGCGCCGACAAGCGCCTTCAAGGCGAGCACGGTTGCCTGGGTGCTGCCCCAAGTCCCATGCGCATCCTTCGATTTGACCAAGTAGGACAAGAGTTGATTGACCGTACGCGGCCGGGACTTCGATTCCAGCAGGGCAAGCGTCGCCAGAGCGGTGGCCTCGACCTGGAGGCTATTGCCCCGGGCATAGGTCAGTGACTGGCCGCCTCGGGCAGGCAAGAAGCTGGCTTCAGAATTGGATTCGCGTTCGCACATCCCTTCGAGCTTCGACAGGACTTTGTCAAGCAACGCGGCCGCGACGGCATCGTTGGAGTCGGCACGAACCAAGGCATTGGCCGCCAGCGCGAGGACATAGGGGCTTTCCACGCCGGCCACTTCCTTGCGCAGAAAATCCAGCGAAGTCTTAATCTCGGCCGGCTTGAGCCCCGACTCCAATAGCGCCCAGCATACATAGCTGGTCATGAGCAACCGGGGATCGCCCATCCGTTCGATCGATTCGCCATGGGTCGCGCCGATCTTCGACCAGGTGCCATCGGCAGCCCGTTGCTTGAGCAGCCAGGCCTTGGTGCGGTCGATGACTCCATGGTCGATCGGCCAGACTTGGGCCATATCGGAAAACTCCATGAGTCCATAAGCCGAGAGCCAAAGCACCGGCTCGTCGCGGCCCCACCAGTCGAATCCACCGCCCGGCCGTTCGAAGGTCAACAGGCGCTGGTAGCCGGCGTTCAAGTAGGACTCGGCCTTCATCTGAATGGCTGGAGTGACCAGGCCATTGCGCTTGATGTACTGCATCACGAGAAGGTTGGGATAAGCCGACGAGGAAGTTTGCTCAAAGCAGCCGCCCGGCATTCTCAAGATCGAATCCATCCCTTCCACAAGCTGGCTGAAGACACCAGGGTAAATCTTGACCTGCACCGACGACGCCCCTTCGACGGCATCCTTGGGAATGGAAATCGATTCCTTCCACGTCCCCGTCAGCGCCCTGGTTGACGCGGTTTCGATCTTCTGGCCGTAGGGCAAGACCTCGACCTGTCTGCGTACCCGATCGGAAAGCTTCGTGCCCCTGGCTTCGATTTCCAGGGGGAATGTGCCATTTTTGAGAGCGCGAATGCGGTATTTGGCCCCGAGCACCTGGTTGGGCATCAGGGGAATTTCGCGCTCGGCCGCGCCTTCGAGCCGTTCGAACCAGTCGGCATCGAGCAACTTCAAGCGGATCGTTTGCGGTTGATCCAGGTAATTGAACAAGGTGACCGAAAACGTCAGTTCATCCTTTTGCGTCAGGAATCGCGGCAAGTCGGGTTCGACGAAAAAGTCCTGAAACACGCGGAAGCTTTTCTCGGCGGAACCCAGCGCCCCCGTGGCGCTGGACGCGCTGGCCGAAAGTCTCCAGGTGGTGATGGAGTCGGCAAGGGGAATCTTGAGGCTGGCCCGACCCAAGTCATCGGTGATGAGGGCCGGTTGCCATAGAAGGGTTTCGGGGAAATATTCGCGCAGGCGAATCGGTTCAGACGCCGCTTCCGCTAGCCGGGGCGCGCTTGCATCCGGTGAAGACTTCTCCACCTCGGAGAATGCGGATTTCGTTTCCACCCTGCCTGCTCTGCCCGTGGGTGCGGGCAGATCGCGACCGGAATCGGAGACTTCCATCGCTCTTTTGTGCGCGGTTTTTAGTTCGCCGAATGCTCTAGGATCCGAGCCTTGCCGCGAAACGCCTCCTCCCCCCATCACGCCAACATTTCCACCGGGAAACGTGCCGCCGCGAGGACCAGATAATTCATCGCCTCCAAACCCATTCAAGAAAACCGGGCGAATCCCGGCAGGACCTCCCCTGGCGTAACTCGTTTGCCAGCCCATTTGCTTCAAGGCCGCATGGCAAATCGGCTCGGCTATGCTCTCCGAAAATCGCAGATCGTCCAACGTGCCGAACTTTCCGTCGGGTCCCGCGCTTACGAGTTCCCAACCCTCCAGGTAAGGATGAAAACGCATTCCTTTTTCTTTAGTTGTTTTTTCTATGCGAAACAGTTGACCATACAAATCGCGACAAACAAACGTCTTATCGTATTTTGTTTCTTCTCTATAAATCTCTTCAATGTTGATTTTGGATAGATCAGGCCTTGGCTGCGGCCGTTCGAACCGGTAAAAAAGCGTCCGTTCGATCGCCGCCATTCGGACAAGTGTCGCGTAATCGACGAATCGGGACGCCGTAAAATTCGGATCGATCCCTTCAACATCCTCGAGCGTCAATTCGCCAGTCAAGGGCCCCATGAGATTGCCACGGAAAAGCCGTCCATCCTTGACCAGGTTTGCCAGGAGCTCTCGGGAAAAGACGATGGAACCGCGTTGCACCAAGAGGTACTTTCCAAAGCCGTTTTCGCTGAACGCAATCCCGTTTGCGGCACCGCTGGCAATCGCACCGATCGCCGGGGCGATGGCTTTGATGCGCAATGCGGCCTGATCGACCTGGTGGATCGGCGGCGCCTTGGCTTGAAACGCGGCGAAAAGCGCGCCCGCCACAAGCTGCTTTTCCTCGGGAAATGCGCGAGGCCGCACAAGGTCGGCCAGGTCGTCGGGAGTCTTGAGCACCTGCGCTTTGGGCTTGAGCAGTTCCTCGCGCAAAGTAAAAAACACTTTTTCCAGACCGGGTTGAGTGTCCTGTAATTGATAAACCGCCTCGTCCACGACAATCACGCCCAGGGCGCCCGCGGCCGGCTTTCCAAAGCGGTCGGAAAGTTGAAATTGCAGTTGCGCCGACTCGCCCGGCCGAAAGGTCTCGCGATCGGTTTCGATGCGGATTTGCAATTCATTGCCTGGTTGCGCGTAGATCACCCGCCCATCGCGCAACAGCTCACCGGAAGACTGCACCTGCCAGGCATGCACTTCCAGCGTGCCGCCCGCATCCGCGGGCAGATCGAGGGCGAGTTCCCCTTTTCCCTCCTTCATGGTCAGCGTATCGGTGAGAATCGATTGCCCTTCGCGGATCAGATCGATGTGGGCCGAAGGTACCGCCGAATTGGAATGGACTTGCAAGCGGACCTTCTGACCGGGCAAGTAAACGGCGCGGTCGGTTTGCAAGAGGAGCCCGTGGTCTGAAGAGGCCGCGCTCACCTTCAACTCGACTTCCGACGTTTCTCCGGTGGAAAGCTGGGCCAAGACCATGCCCGACCAATTCCGTTCCTGGACTGTGCGAGGAACCGGCGCCTGCGATTCAATGGTCTCGGTTGCGATCTGTTTGTACTTTCCCACTTGAAAATCGCCCGCATTCGGTGTGAACACCAAAAGGGCCACTCCCGATTCGTTGGTGATGGCCTTGGTAATCGCCATTTCCTTACGAAGCGACACTTCCGCCCCGGCCACCGGCTTGCCATCGGGTGTGATCACCGCGGCATAAATGCGATTTTCCACTCCGGGAACGAGGTGCCCACCCTGGGCGATAGCCGTGACCTGAAGCGGCGACTTGGAAACCGGAAAGGACTTTTGCGTTTTTTCGGCATGTTCCGCCGTGTCGATCACTTCGGCTTCCAGCCGGACCACCGCATCCCCTTTCATGACCGGCAAGCCGACCAGGTAATCGGGTATTGCGATCTCAAATGTCGCCAGGCCGGCCTTGTCGGTTTTGCCTTCCCAACTTTGAAACGCTCGTTCGGCGACATCGCTCGTGGAGGCGCTGATTTTGACCTTGGCTCCTGCAAGCGGCTTGCCGAATACATAGTCGGCCCGAAGAGTCCCCTTAATCGTTTCCTTGGGAAGGTAAAACGATTTGTCTCCCTTGAGCGCCAGTTTGAAGCGCGGCAAGACATAGGGTTCGACTCGCACCACCTTCTCCGATTTTTTGCCCAGAGTTAGGGCGCGAATGCGGTAGGCGCCCTGATTGACCTCGCTGGCCAGAACGAAATCGGCATGGGCGATTCCCTGCTCGGTGGTGGTCACGCTCTTGCGAAAGACCTTGTTCGACTTGCCATCTTCGACTTCGAAATCGAGAGTTGCCTTCGCCGCGGGCTTGAGATCGAATGCCGACAGCACCAGCGCCCGCATGTGAATTTCCTGGCCCGGCTGGTAAAGCGGCTTGTCGGTGGTGAGAAGGATCTTGGCCTCCTGAGTGATTTTCACAGGTCGCTCAATGGTCTCTCCTGCGAGCACATGGCCCACCTTCACGACGAGTCTGTAATCCCCCGGCTCCAACTCAGGCACACGGATCTGCCGATGCAAGATGCCGTCCACACCCGAGTGATGGGTCCCCAGACTCCAAGTTTTTTCACCCTTGACCAGTTCCAATTCGATGCGACTGCCGGGAAGTCCAAAAGTGCGCGTAAACGATTGCACCGCCCGCACCGCGACGCGCAGATCGAATTGCGAACCGTTGGCCAGCTCCTTCGGCAAGCTCAGGCTGACTTCTTGAGGTTTGACTACCTTGGCCCGCGCAAACGCGACCTCGCGCGAAAATCCTCCCGGCCCTTGTACCAGAATCACGGCGGGCAACTGCGGCGAGGCGATGTCGACGCCCAGACACTGAGTTTGCGCTTCTGGTTGATAGCTGATTTGCCCATATGCCAGCGTTTGCTTGGCCGAATCCAAAAACGATACGGTTAGCTTGCCCGCCTGCGTGCACTCTGAGGCCGCGAGAGTTAAGGCAATCCGGATCAGGTGATTCTGCGCCTTGGGAGAGGTTGTTCGTACCCAGGCCAGAATCTTGGGGTCTTCTTCCTTTACGACAGCGCTCCTTGGCGTTTTTTCTTTTTCTTGAGGGAGCGGCAGTGCCTTTTCCTCAGCGGGGCCACCCCAGCTTTCTTGAGTCACCCAGCCTAAGAACAAGGACAACGAAAGTAAAAGACCCAGACTCCAGATCGACTGAACTGCTTTCGACGGTGCCAACATGGACCATCCTCCGAACGGAGAAAATGGGGACGTGCTGGAAGTCCAACCCGCAAGGCTAGCTTTTGTTGGCGAAATCTTTCCCTTGGGCTGACGCGGCGCTTCTCAGTATGCTTGCGCGATTCAAGAACCGAGCAATTGTTCGACTTTTTCACGGCCAAGCGGAGTGGTCCAAAGCCGACCTTCCTCGGAGCGCAAATAACCCATGCCGAGAGCTTCACCGGTAATCGAGGCAATTTGCACTTCCGGCCATTTCAGATGTTTTCCCAAAGTATTCAAGCGGCATTCGTCTTCGCGGTTCTCCTGATTCTCATGAGTGTGGATGTGAATGAGCAATAAACCGGTGCGAAATTCATCGACTTGCCGGCGCCTTCTGAGCCAGCGGGCCACCCAACCTTCCTCGGGTGCGAAAACCCAGCTCATTCCAAAAATCAAGCCGGTCACCGCCGCGATCATCCCCGAAAGCGACACATCGAGCCAGGCACCCACCGCGAAACCCAGAATGGCCGCCAGCAATGCAAACAACACGGAAAGCACGATCACCGTATGCAGCCGATGAGCCCACAAGAGCGCCGTGCTCGCCGGCCCCACCATCATCGCCACGACAAGAATTGAACCCATCGCATCGAAGGCGCAAACGCACGTCAGCGACGCCAAGGTCGTCGCCCCCCAGTAGAAAGCGACCGGCACGATCCCAATCGAGGCGGCAAAGGCCGAATCAAACCAGGCCACCTGGATCGGCCGGTAGAGCAAGAATAATAAAGCTCCCTGCAAAATCACCAGAAACCCCAACACCCATGCCGACCGGGGCCCCAGCGAAACTTGATTCCAAAGCAAGGGATCGAGGAAGGCAAATTCCAGCCTGCCATTGAGCACGGCATCGGTATCGAGATGCACCGTGCCGGCAAAAGCGCTGACCAAAATCACCGCAAGGGCAAATAATGCGGGAAAGACGAGCCCCATGGCGGCGTCTTCCTTGACCCGCGCCCAGCCTTGAAGCGACTCGACCATCCAAACGGCGAACACTCCAGACGCCGTCGCCCCCACCAACAACCAGACCGAGCCAAGATCACGCACCAGGAGCCAGGCCAGAACGATCCCAAGCAGGATGCTGTGACTGATCGCGTCGGCCAGCATGCTCAACCGCCTGAGCACCAGGAGCACCCCGCCCAGACCGCAGGCCACCGCCCCCAAACAAGCAACCACCAGAGTCTCCAAATCGATGGCGTCGATCATGGCTCGCCCCCCATCGATAGGATCCCCATCGATTGGGACCCTATCGGTTGGGTCTCTATCGATGGGGCCCCCGCAAGTTCGGTTCGCGCCTTGCGGTGCTTCCAAAGTTCGGTGAGGCCAAAGCTGGCGACCAGCCAGCAAAAACCCAGGACGACAATCGTGGGGCCCGGCGGCAACGAGAGCGCATCGGCCGTGAACGAACCGACCACTCCCAGGGTCGCGCCGGTGGCTCCGGAAAGGAACACGGCCAGCCCAAGCCTTTTGGTCCAGTAACGGGCCGAGCTTCCCGGAATCACCAGAAAGGCGCTCATCAACACCACGCCGGCCACCTGAAGTCCAATGACCACCGAAAGGATCAATAAAAAAGCATAAAAAACCTCCCAAAAGGAGGTATTGATGCCAAGAGACGCGGCATGAGCCGGGTCAAAGGCCACGATCTTCCAGCGATTCCAACAGAGCAGCAAGGCGCCGAGCACCAGGCCCGCCAGGGTGGCGAGCACCGGAAGGTCTTCTTCCAAAAGTAAGGTGGCCTGGCCAAAGAGGTAATCCTTGAGCCCAGCCTGCGCCGAACCCGGATCTTGCTGCAGGTGGCTTTGAATCACCATGCCGACGCCAAAAAAAACTCCCATCACCAGAGCCAGCGCGGCATCGGGGCGGACCCTTCCCCCCCGGGAAAGAAAAAAGACCAAAAACTGAGCCAGGGCCGCCGACAAGGCCGCGCCGCCGACCATCGCGGGAATCGATTTGGTGCCCCACAAGCAAAACCCCGCAAGCAAACCGGGAAAGGCGGCATGGGACAAGGCATCGCCAAGCAAGCTATTTCTGCGAAAGACGGCAATGCTGCCAAGCGCCCCGCTGGCCAGGCCAAGCAGCGCCGTGCCGGTGACGACGCTGACCAGGGCGGGATTGAAAAACGACGATTCAGGCAACGCCTCGATCACGGCGAGGCTCCCTGCGAAGGCTGATGATCCAAACCTCCAGAGACACTGAAGGAAGACCCCGAGGAAGACTCCGCCCTGGGCGCGGGAACGCCGGGATGTTCGATTTGCATTCCCTGTCCAAAAGCCAGGCTGAGATTTTCGCGGGTCATGACTTGGGCGACCGGGCCACTGGCGATCAAGCGCACCTTGAGCAGGCCGACGTGATCGAAATGGTCGGCCACCGTTTGCAGATCGTGATGAACGACGACGATCGTCCGGCCCGCATCCCGCAGTGAGCTGAGCAACTCGAACACGGCCTGTTCGGTGCCGGCATCAACGCCTTGAAACGGTTCGTCGAGTACGAGCAGTTCGGCATCCTGCACCAGGGCGCGCGCCAAAAAGACCCGCTGCTGTTGGCCGCCGGACAGTTGATGAATCGGCCGGTTTGCCAGGTGGGCGATGCCGACGCGGTTGAGCGCATGGATCGTCGCCTTGCGCTCCGCGGCGCTTGGCCTTTGAAACCAGCCCAGCCGGCCAAAACAACCCATGAGCGCGACATCTTTCACCGTCACGGGAAATTCCCAGTCGACGGTCGATTTCTGCGGGACGTAGGCGATCTTCCCCAGCGACTCGCCGATCGGCTGCCCGAGCAGGCGGATCGTCCCGGCGGCCGGCTTGATCAACCCCATGACCGCCTTGATCAGGGTCGATTTCCCCGCGCCGTTGGGCCCGATCAGGGCCATCATGACCCCCTTGGGCACGGTCAAATCGATATCCCACAGAGCCGGCTTGGCTCCATAGGCCACGGTCAGGTCCTCAAGTTCCAACGCGGGGGTTTCCGCCGTCATGCGAGGGCCTCCACCAGGGTTTTGACATTCGCCATCATCATCCCCTCGTAGGTTTCCGCGCCGCTGCCCGGATCGCCGAGCGAGTCGGAGTAAAGGGTTCCGCCCGGCTTGATCGCGTGCGTCGGATCAATGCGCTGCGTGATTTCTCTTAAGCGCTGCAGCGTACGGGGGCTGACCGAGCTTTCCAAAAAGATCGCCTGAATTTTGCGCTCGACGAGCAAACGAGCCAGTTGCTCCAGCCTCCCCGTGGTCGCTTCGGAAGCCGTGCTGATGCCCTGCACCCCTTCGACACGCCAGCCGTAGGCCCGGCCGAAGTAAGCGAACGCGTCATGAGCCGTCACCAGCACGCGCTTGGGCGCCGGCACCCTGGCCAATTCCTTCCTCACGGCCAGATCGAAGATCTTGTACCGCGCCACCAGGCGGTCAGAGCGCTCACGGTAAGCGGCGGCGTTCGTGCCATCGATGAGCGCAAGGGCCTCGGCCACCACGGGCGGACACAGACTCCACAGCGACACATCCATCCAGACATGGGGGTCGTGGCTTTTCTCGTCCTCGCCACGCAGCGATTCGTGGGGGATTTCGGCGCAGATCGCCTGGCAGCGGCCTGGCTGCCGCTCTCCCAAGCGCTCCAAAAGCTCCGACATTTTACCTTCAAGGTGCAGGCCGTGATAAAGCACCAAGGCCGAGCGCGACATGCGCCTGAGGGCGCCGTAGGCCGGCTCATAGGTGTGCGGGTCGATCCCCGGCCCCATGAGCGAATCGATTTGCCAGTCAGGCCCGGCGACTTCACGCGCCATGTCGGCGGCCAGGCTCGTGGTGGCGAGCAATCGTTTTTCCGAAGACAAATCGCGGCCCTGCCGGCAACCTAGGCTCGCCAAAATTGAAGTTAAGGCAAGGCTAAATGTACGGCGCGAAAGGGCCAGGTGAGGTGGATGGATCCCATTCATGTCGGCTTTGACCCCACCGGGGTCCGAGGAAAAGCGGGAATCGCCTGATCGATCCAGGCACCGCCCAGCATTTTGGTGCCTTGATACAAAACCAAGGCCTGGCCGGGAGTTACGGCCGATTGGCTGGTCTCGAATTCGACTTCGATGCGACCGTCGCCAAAAGAAGTGGCAAAGCAGGCCGCCGGCGTATGGCGATGACGAATGCGCGCCTCGCAGGCAAAGCGGCCTTCGATCGGTTCCACTTGCCAGTTCATGCCTGAGGCCACCAGTCCCGAGGATTGCAGCTGGTCGCGCGTTCCCACCAGAACCTGACGGGTTTCGGGCACCACCTTGAGCACATAACGCGGGCTGCCGGCGGCAAAGTTCAAGCCCTTGCGCTGGCCAATCGTGAACTGCTCGATGCCGTTGTGCCTGGCGAGCACCTTGCCCGCGTCGTCGACGATGTCGCCGGCAACGCCCGCGTCTGGGCGCCGCTCTCGCACCAGCCGGGCATGATCGTGATCGGGAACGAAGCAGATTTCGACGCTATCGGGTTTGGTGGCGACGGAAAAACCGGCCTTGGCCGCCATTTCGCGCACCTCGGGCTTGGTGAGGTCTCCCAGCGGAAAAAGCAGCCCTTCGATCACTTCGCGCTTGAGGCCAAACAGGACGTACGACTGATCCTTGTTGGAGTCGGCCGCCATGTGCAGTTCGGCGCCATGAGGGCCATTCACGCGGCGAACGTAGTGCCCGGTGGCCAAGAAATCGGCTTCAAGCTGTTTGGCCTGGGCCCAAAGCGTGCCGAATTTGAAGCGGCTGTTGCAAACCACACAGGGGTTGGGCGTCCTTCCCTGGACATATTCGTCCACGAACAGCTCGATCAAACTGTCGAATTCCTGGGAGAAGTCGATGGCGTAGAAGGGGATGTCGAGCTGGTCGGCAATGCGCCGGGCATCCTTGGCATCCGAGGCGGAGCAGCAGCCTTTTTTGCGATCTGGCCCGGAATGCGCCACCGATTCCACGCCGGTGCGCATGAAAATGCCGATGACTTCGTGCCCTTGTTGTTTGAGTAGCCAGGCCGTGACGGAGCTATCCACCCCGCCGCTCATGGCCACAACGATCCGCGCCATAACGAAAAAACCTCCCCAAATTTCATTTTAGGGAGGGGAATTGGGCTTACGGGAAAAAGGATTGTCTCGGCGGCAGCTTCGCTTGCCTCGTGTCCTGGGAAAAACCAGGCCCTCTGCTCCCCTTAATTGGAGGCTTGGCTCCCCTTAGTTCGCGCCATCGGCCCGAAGGTTCGGAAGAGCCGGTGCCTTCTTCGGCTCTTTCATGTTCATGTAGTCAAGCGTGAGGAAAGTAATTCCCACGATCTGAGCCACAAGAGCGATCGCCAACAAGACGGTGTAGGCGTTGTTCTTGGCCTTCGGACCGGTGTATTTGACTTTTTTGGCCTTCGACATGATTTGCTCCTGCGGAAATCCACTCAAGCGAGCTTGAGGCTTAGCGGTCCAAAATCTTGCTTGCGACCTTATCCCCGACTTGTACCCGATCCGCCAGGGCCTTAACCGGTTCACCAACGGCTTCGTGGTTGGCGACATCCAGAACCCGGATGGAACCCAAGTATTTCGAATTGCCGGGACGCTGGAGATCAAGGCGGAAAAGCTGGAGCGTATGCCCGCGTTGAAGACCCTGATCGGCACCGATGGAAATCGTCATCAGGCCACCAGCGTCGATCTTTCTGACGGTTCCCTCAACATGCTCGGGGGGCGGGTTTTCTTTGGAGCCCAGTTTCCCGCCGGCGACCGAAGTCGAAACCTTGGCATTATCGAGCTGCTTGGTCACTTCACGCAGTTGTTTTTCCATCTGCACGAACCGGTCGCGCAAGTTTTTCGCTTCGATTTGCGCGGCAACTTCCCGCTGGCGCATATCATCGCGCTGCTTGGCCAGTTCGATATTGGCCGATTGCTCTTTCTTGAGCGTGTCGTTGAGCAAGGCAAACTGGTTTTGCCGGGAATCGGCTTCGGCCTTGGCCGCTTCGATCGAAAGGTTGAAGCGATCGACTTCCTTCTTCATTTCCCCCTGGAAATTCTTGACAAGAACATCCTTTTCGGCCACTTCCTTGGTGAGAAGGTCGATCCGTTGCTCCTTGGCTTTTTGCTCATTGCGCACCTTGGCGCTCAAATTCTTGATTTCCTTCGTTTCATCCTCAATGGCCTTACGGCTGGCATTGACGACTTCATAGTTCTTGGTCAGCTTTTCGAACTCGGCCCTTTGTTCCGACCACAGCGAATGAACATAAAGGGACATGACGAGTACAAGGGTGCTGAATACCAGCACCAAAAAGGCCATGATTTTTCCTACGGCCGTCATGTTAATCCACTCCCCCCGAGGGGCTTTCCCTAAGACGAAATTGCAATGGGAATTAGCCCAGCCATGGAGGCTTCATGACGATCCTGGCAGGTAAAGTCAACCCCGACTTACCAGCCGGATGGCCTACCTCGGCGCGGGGGCTGGCGCGCCTCCCGTTTTTCCCAGTTCTCCCAACCTGGTCGTGAGCTGCTGCAATCTCCGCGTATTGATGAACAGATCCGAGGCGATGTTGATCAGGTTCCCTCGCATGGCCTGCAACTCGACCTTCAGCAAGGCAATTTTATCCAACTCCTGAGTGACGCGTGGCTGCAAACCGGCCATTTCTTTGGTCAGGGTTTCGATCGCCTTGGAATCGGCGATGTACGACTGATGACTCTTTTCGATGGCGTCGCGCAGGCCGGCCAGCGCCTCGGGCGTGTAGGCTGACGCGGTACCGATCGGCCGGGCCTTGGCCGGGTCGACCAGGTTTTCGTTGGTCGCGGTTTTCATGATGGGAAAATGGGTCTTCTGATCGATTCGGGGAATTCCCTTATCTCGTTCCACTTCCAGCGCGGTCACTTTGGGGTCGGCAGTTTTTTGGATCAGATCATATTGCTTGGCGTAAAATTTTTGCGCTTCCTCGCGGCTCTTTTCCAGGCCGGTCAGAACGACCTTGGCATCGGCATACCCCTTCCCCATGGAAGTGATGACACCGTCCTTCTGAAACTTTTCCAGCTTGGCCAGACGGACGCGCAATTCCCCATCGGGGGCCCCATCCTTGCCGATGTTATCGCTGAAGTCCCAGCCGGTCACCCACGATGCGTAGGACATCACCGCCAACGCGATCGACCCCAGGGTCATCAACACCACGAGAATTTTTCCCAGTCCGGTCATTGGTCGGCTCCCCGCCTCGTTTATGGTTTCAGGCCTTCCAACTGCCGAATCGCTTTTTCTTGTTCTTGCATCTTGCGAATGGCGTCGAGGACCTCGATTCGCTTCTTGTAAAGCTGTTCCCCTTGCTTTTGCAGTTCGTTCATCAGCGAGGTGGATTCCGCTCGCGACTGAGTGAGATCCGCGGTCAGTTGATCCCGATCGCGGCGCCTTTGCGCATGGGCATTGACCTGGCCCTCGGCCAGTTGATCCATCTTTTGCCGTTCCAGTTCCAGCTGTTGCTTTTTCAGGTCCTTGGCGCGCAGGTCGGAAACCAGCGAGGCATGGCGCGCGAGGAAGTTCACCTGTTCTTCGGCGCGGGACTTTTCGACCTGCTCGGCAATCTCGTCCAGATTACGCGTGCTTTCCACGACGGTAGCGATCGCGATCGCGGGACCGACCAGCGCCACCAGCCGGCTGACGCCTGTGCCCGCGGCCGAATCGGAATCGGAGTTCTGCGCGGCCCAGAGCATGCGGGCAATTTCTTCTTTTTGCTCGTTGGCGCTCAGGTTGTGACGGTTCCCCGTACTGAGCACGACGGCCCCTTCGGTGGCACCCGAAAGAACTTTTTTCACTCGTTCTTCGAGCTTGGCAATCAGTTGAGCGTCATTTGGCCGTGCAATCGCATCGAGCAATTCCTTGCGCTCGGCGATATCGCTGGTCAAGGGAATCAAGAATTCCGCAAGCGGCCGGCCCTTGGCATCGCCGGCCTCGTTGATTCTCGCCTCGACCTTTTGCCGAACCGCCTTGGCTTCTTCAAGCAGGGTCGTCCCCGCCGGTTTGCCGCCGGCAGGGGAAAAAATGGCACTGAGCGTTTCGTCGGAGATTCGCTCGGCGATCGGCATGCCGAAGGAATCGACTTCTTCCTGATTGAGGGGCAGGCCGTTTTGCGCCAGTTCGGTACGAAATACCAGATATTGCCACGCATTGCGGGCCGAGTAGACGCTGACACCGAGAAAAATGTATGCAAAAAGGGCAAGGAGGTTCAATACCGCCAAGACCTTGCTCAATGTCGACATCGGGTGAATCTCCCTCGGCACCCGTGGCGGGGCCCGGGCTCATATCCTCAACCTTCGACCAATTCTTGCCCAGATCCTGACCGCGGTTGGGATTCAAAAGCCCTCGGCCAATTTACCGCACCCGCCTTATCCATACTTTCCATACCAACCGCACACCTTACACTGAATTCTAACCCCAAGGACCGGGAGAGCTGCCGTGAATTTTGGACAGGACGCCCAGAACCGACCCATACAGGGCCCACCCGAAGAGTTTCTCTCGGCCTGGGAGAAAATCCCCCCACAAGACCGCGATCGCTGGCTTGCCAGGTTTCTTGGCTCCTACAAAAGCCGCAAGATCGGGGTCATGGAATTCCCTCCCGGATTTCTGCTCTCCGTCGTCATCCCGGTCTACAACGAGAACCGCTGGATCGAGGAAATCGTCCGGCGCGTGCGCGCGATCCCCGTGCCGATGGAGATTATTGTCGTCGACGATTGCAGCACCGACGGCACGCGCGACCTTTTGAAAAAGCTCGACGGTCCCGACATGAAGATCCATCTTCATGAAAAGAACACAGGCAAAGGCGGAGCGCTGCGCACCGGCTTCAGTCTGGCCACGGGAACCGTCATCCTCGTTCAGGATGCCGACCTCGAGTACGACCCCGCCGATTATCCCACGCTTTTGTTGCCGATTTTGGATAACCGGGCCGATGTCGTTTACGGCTCCCGCTTTATCGGGGAATCGCACCGGGTGCTGTTTTTCTGGCACTCGATCGCCAACCACCTGCTGACATTATTGTCCAACTCGTTCACCGATCTCAACCTCACCGACATGGAAACCTGTTACAAGGTCTTCCGCCGTGAAGTTTTGGAGGGGGTCAAACTCAAATCGAACCGGTTTGGCTTTGAACCGGAGGTCACCGCGAAAATCGCCCGCCACCGCAAGCCGCGCTGGCGCATTTTCGAAGTGCCGATCAGCTATTCGGGTCGCACCTACGAAGAAGGAAAGAAGATCGGCCTCAAGGACGCCTTCAGCGCCCTCTGGTGCATTATCTGGTACCGGTTTTTCGATTGATCGCTCTGGGACACCCGGTTTGTTCTTTTTCGTATTTTTTTGTTCTTTTTTGTCCTTTCTGGGCCGCCGTCGAAAAAGCCAGGCGGGGGGAATGAGGAAGGACCGAAATCCCCCTTCATGCACCCCGCCTGGCTCAAGAAGCATTCGGAGCGAACTTAGAATTCGGCCCAACCGGGCACCCGCGGAAACGCAATGCAGTCGCGGATGTTCGCCATGCCCGTGACAAACTGCACCACCCGCTCAAATCCCAATCCGAATCCGGAGTGCGGTACGGTTCCGTAGCGCCTGAGATCCAGATACCACCAATAGGGTTCTTCGGGCAGCCCCTGCTCCTTCATCCGTTCCAAAAGCACGTCGAGCCGCTCCTCGCGCTGGCTGCCGCCGATGATCTCTCCCACGCGCGGCACGAGGACATCCATCGCCCGCACCGTTTTGCCATCCTCGTTTTGCCTCATGTAAAAGGCCTTGATCGTCTTGGGATAGTCGGTGAGGATGACCGGTTTTTGGAAATGCTTTTCGGTCAGGTATCGTTCGTGTTCCGACTGCAGATCGAGCCCCCACTTCACGGGAAATTCAAAGGTGTGGCCCGATTTCTCAAGAATGGCCACCGCCTCGGTGTACGTTAGACGCTCAAAAGCGCTTGACGCGATCCCTTCCAGGGTGGAGCGGACCGTCTTGTCGACGCGCTCGGCAAAAAAGTTCAAATCCTCTTCGCACTTCTCCAAGACATCCTTGAAGATGCGCTTGAGAAACGCCTCGGCCAGATCCATGTTGTCTTCAAGCGCGTAAAACGCCGCCTCGGGCTCGATCATCCAAAACTCGGCCAGGTGACGGGCCGTGTTCGAATTCTCCGCGCGGAAGGTCGGGCCGAAGGTGTAGATTCGGCCCAGCGCGCAAGCGTGCGTTTCCCCTTCGAGCTGGCCGCTGACCGTCAAGAACGCCTGCTTCCCAAAGAAATCGCGGGCGTGGTCGATCTTTCCGTCGGAAGCTCGCGGCGGTTTTTCCGGGTCGAAGGTGCTCACATGAAACATCTGGCCCGCCCCCTCGCAGTCGGAGGCGGTGATGATCGGGGTATGCAAGTAAAGAAAGCCCCGCTCCTGGAAAAACGAGTGGACCGAATGCGCGATCTGGTTGCGTACGCGCATCACCGCGCCAAATGTGTTCGTACGGGGGCGCAAGTGGGCCTGGGTGCGCAAAAACTCAAAGGTGTGGCCTTTTTTCTGCATCGGGTAGACGAGCGGATCGGCCCAGCCATGCACCAGGATGGCGCTTGCGAGCATTTCGGTCGGCTGGCCCTTGGCGGGAGAAGGGCGAATTTCCCCTTCGATCGAAACCGAGCAGCCCGCGGAGAGCTTTAACACTTCTTCCTTGTAATTGGGCAGGCTCGCTTCGGCGACGACTTGCAGATTTCCCTGGCTGCTGCCATCGTTGACTTCCAGAAAACTGAAGCCCCCCTTGGAGTCGCGCCGCGTCCGAATCCAGCCCTTGATGACTGCTTTTTTTCCTGCCGACGCGGCCTGCCGGGCCTCAACCACCTGGATCCAGTCCATGCAAAACTCCTCGCCGAATCTTTTGAAGGTTGCCTGAAAGTGATTTCTCGAATTTTCTCTTGGGCTTCGCCGATGAATGCGTTGTGCCTTACTTGCGCCGCTATTGGGATCGTCCCGACAAGCGAATCCGGCCTTCCATGGGACTCGATGCCGACGCATAAAGCTTGCGTGGAATGCGGCCTGAAAGATAGGACAACCGGCCCGCCTCGCATCCCAGTTTCATGGCCCGGGCCATTTTGATCGGGTCCTGGGCATGGGCGATCGCCGTATTCAGCAGTACCCCATCACACCCCAGTTCCATGGCGAAGGCGACATCGCTGGCCGAGCCGACGCCGGCATCGACGATTACCGGATAATCGGGATCGTTTTCTTTCAAATATTCCAGGATGATCTCGATGTTATTGGGGTTAAGCACCCCCTGCCCCGAGCCAATGGGACTGCCGGCCGGCATCACGCTCGCAGCGCCCAGATCCTTGAGCCTCTTTGCCAAAATCGGATCATCGCTCGTGTAAACGAGCACGACAAACCCATCCTTGACGAGTTCCTTGGTCGCCTCGAGCGTCCCCACCGGATCGGGCAACAGAGTTTTGGTGTCGCCCAGGCATTCAAGTTTGACCCATTGCGCGCCGGCATTGCCCAGGTTCGACAGAATCTCGCGGCCAAGGCGCGCAACCCGGATTGCGTCTTCGGCGCAAAAACAGCCTGCCGTATTGGGTAGAATCGTTAGTTTTTTATGATCGAGAAAATCGAGGATGTTGCGGCCTTCCTTGTCGACGAGCCGCTCGCGGCGCACCGCCACCGTCGTCACCTCGCAATCGCTGGCATCGAGCGCCAGGCGCATCGACTCAAGCGAGGGGTATTTGCCCGTGCCGGTGATCAGGCGGCTCTGAAAAGTGAATGGCCCAATTTTCAGCGGTTTGTCCCAGGCCGTTTGCTCGCAATGAGATGCGCCGGAACCGCCGCCCACCAGGGTCACGACCTCGATCTCGTCCCCCTCATGAAGCAAGTGGCTGCCATGCTGGGCCCGCGGAACGACTTTGCGGTTGATTTCCACCGCGACGTGCAGCGGATTGACTTTGAGCTTTTCCAGCAGGGCCGAAATGTGGGGAACATCCGCGAATTCCTGAGGATTTCCATTGATTCTGAGTTTCATCGAAGCGCCGCTGAGCATGGGAACCGGGTGGCTGGACCGGTCTCTCTTTCTAAAAAACCAATTCGGTATCCGTGGGTGGTCCCTCCTGGGATACCCGGCGGGTAAATTGCCCGCCAGTAGCAAGTTTAGCCACGATGGCAACGCGGGCGAGCACGGCCGTCCCGCCCACCCCGGCAAAACCAGCCAAGAATTCTTGGTTTTTTTAGAATGAGTCAGATTTTCATGGAAACGAAATACCAGGTTGTTCCCTTAACCCGAATCCCCTGCCATGTTTACGCCGATGCCATTTCGGCCGCCAAACATTTGAGCCGGATCATCCGCGATTTGATCGTCAGCAACAACACAATGCAGCGCCCGACGGTGCTCGGCCTCCCGACCGGTTCGACGCCGGTGAATCTCTACCGCGAACTGATCCGGCTGCACAAGGAAGAGAATCTCGATTTTTCCAAGGTTGTGACCTTCAACCTCGATGAATATTACCCGATGACCAAGGAGGACCATCACAGTTACAACCTGTGGATGCGCGAGACCTTTTTTAATCATGTCAATATTCCTGCGGGAAATATCCACATTCCCTCCGGAACCGTTCCCGTCGAACAGGTCGATCAGTACTGCCGCGACTATGAAGCGGCGATCAAAAGCCATGGCGGCATCGATCTTCTTGTGTTGGGCATCGGCCGTTCCGGCCACATCGGCTTCAACGAGCCAGGTTCCTCCAAGGACAGCCGTACCCGCCTTGTGACGCTCGACTATGTGACCAAACGAGATGCGGCCAGCAGCTTTTTCGGCGAAGAAAATGTGCCCCACCAGGCGGTCACCATGGGGGTCGGCACGATCCTCGAAGCCCGGCAGATCTTCCTTTTGGCCTTTGGCGAGCACAAAGGCAAGATCGTGCAAAAAGCCGCCGAACAGCCGATGAGCGAAGCGGTAACCGCCAGCTTCTTGCAATCTCACTCGCGCGCGGTTTTCTTGCTCGACCCCGATGCCGCCTCGACCCTGACCGCCCAGGCGAGCCCCTGGCGCGCCGGTCACACACAGTGGACGCCGCAGCTTATCCGCAAGGCGGTCATTCAACTGGCGCTCGATCGCAAGAAAGCCCTGCTCAAACTTTCCGATGACGATTTCCGCGAACACGGACTTTACGAGCTGCTGCGCGAATATGGCCCGGGCAGCCGCCTTGGCCAGCGGGTCTTCAATGAACTGAATCAAACGATTTGCGAAAGCCCCGGCGGCTCGACCCCTTCGACGATCCTGGTTTTCAGCCCTCACCCCGATGACGATGTTATTTCGATGGGGGGCACGATGATCCGCCTGGTCGAGCTTGGCCACAAGGTGCATGTCGCCTACATGACGAGCGGCAACATCGCCGTGTTCGACCACGATGCCTGGCGATTCACCGATTTCGTCGACGAATTCAATCAGCTTTTCGGCATCGACCCCGACAAGACGCACGAAGTCCGCAACCGGGTCGACAAGTTCCTCAGGGCGAAAAAACCGGGCGAGTCGGATTCGCCCGATCTGCTGAAGATCAAGACCCTCATTCGCACCACGGAGGCTCGGGCCGCCGCGGCCGTGTGCGGGGTGCCGCCTGAGCAACTGGAGTTCATGGACCTGCGTTTTTATCGCACCGGCACGATTGCCAAGGCGCCCATCCACCCTCAAGACATCGACGACATCGCGGGACTGTTTCGCAAACTCAACCCCACGCAAATTTACGTGGCGGGAGAAATGTCCGATCCGCACGGCACCCATCGCACCTGCGCCGACGCGATCTTCACCGCGGTACGCCGCGTCTTTGCCCAGGGGATGAAATTCCAGGTATGGCTTTACCGCGGCGCCTGGGAGGAATGGCAGCCGCACGAAATCGAAAAGGTGGTGCCGATCACTCCGGAAAATTTGATGGTGAAGAGGGAGTCGATCTTCCGCCACCAATCGCAGAAGGACCGGGCGATGTTCCCAGGCGGCGGCGACAAGCGCGAATTCTGGCAGAGAGCCGAAGATCGCAACAAGCACACGGCCAAAACTTTCGATTCGTTGGGGCTGCCTGAGTACTATGCCCTGGAGGGTTTTGTCCAGTGGCGAGGCGTCTAAAAGACGGGGCGAGGTGTCTAACAGACGGGGGGCGAGGCGTCTAAAAGACGGGGGGCGCGGCGTCTAAAGAGACAGATCCGCGGAGTTTCGTCAGACCTAGGCCTGTCCTCAAGGCGGGCCCTCATCGCTTTTTTGGGGTGCGGGCCTTCAGTCCAACCGGATCGGTTTTATCATCGATTTTTCGTTTTGGACGAATTGGTCGGCCCATGACTGCTCTGCGGGGCACGCTGCCGGTTTTGCTCAATTCCCGATCGCCTTTGCTTGGAGGCCATTCGCCGACTTTCCGATCTCAAAGGGGTGCAGGGTGGGCGAAGTCAACTGGGCAAACGGGGGTAGTGCAGGATGGGCGGGCCAAACCGGCGACAAGCCTCCAGTCCTCAGGAAGTTCTGATCCAAGAGGATGTGATGACCTGGGAACTGGCAAATTCCATGCTTCCCTTGGTCGCTCGCATCGTCGAGGACCTGATGGCCAGCGATCGTCAGCTGTTGCTGACCGAGGAAAAGAGGAATCTCCTTTATTCCAAAAAGGCCCAACTCGACTGGAAAGGCCGCTCGAACCTTTATCACTCCCAGGACGAGATCAAACGGTTATCGGCGCACCTTCGGTTCCTGTTAGTGGAACTAGAACAGGTCGGTTTGACGCTTTTGGACGCGGAGCGAGGGCTGATCGGCTTTCCGACGCTGGTAAATAACCGCAGGGCCTTTTTCACCTGGAAGCCGGGGGAAACGGAAATCCATTGGTGGTCTTACTCCTGCGAGCCGGACCGCCGGCAAGTGCCGGCATCCTGGAAGAAGACTTCCTGGCGCAATCGCGCTCCGGGCACCAAGGCGGCGTAGTTTTTCTTTCTCATTGGGCCTTGGCTGGTGCGCACTCGGGTCAAAATCTGCGGCATCACCAAGGTGAAGGACCTGGAAAACGCGGTCCAGCTGGGAGCCGACGCGATCGGCTTCAATTTCTACCCTGGCTCGTCTCGCTACCTGCCCCCCAAACAGGCAAAACGGCTTCTGGATGCGATGCCTCCCCTCATGGAGGCCGTCGGGGTGGTCGTCGGAATCACCCCTGCCGAAGCTCTCCATCTTTTTGAGCAGCATCCCGGCTTGTGCGCCGTTCAGTGGCACGGGGAATCCAAGGCCCTGTTTGCCCTATCGAAACGCTGGATTCAGGCTTGGGCCGTGAGTTCGGCCCAGGATTTGGCGGGATTGAGCGACCACCTGCAAAAACCTGCATTGGCATCGAGCCTGCCCAAAGCCCTATTGCTCGACGCCAAGGTGAAGGGGCTGCATGGCGGCACGGGAAAGACCCTACCCTGGGAGCTTTTACAAAGTTGGAAATCTCCCCTGCCCATCATTTTGGCCGGCGGTCTGGTTCCGGAAAATGTGGCGCAAGCGATTGAGTCGGTCCACCCCTATGGCGTCGATGTGGCCAGTGGCGTTGAGTCCACACCGGGTGCCAAAGACCTGGGAAAAATACGAGCCTTCATGGAAGCCGTGAAAGGGAAATAACCCTCAGTCCGAGCCGCTTAAAATGACCAGGTGCGATCGGCAAACAGTACGATTCATTTCCTCGGACTATTTTCGTCTCACCACCCCTGACAGCGCTCCAGCGAAATCCTGACCGGCATAGGATCCCGTCGCTTTCACACTCAAAAAAAGATTCCAACTCCCTGAACTGTCCACCTCCTTCATGAGCGGTTTGCCAAGGTGAAGCCATCAACGGCAAACAGAACCGCCCGAGAAGCAGGCAAAGACCCGAGGCAACTATTGGCAATCATGGGAATTATGGGACGCAGACCCGCAGCCCGACTCCCAAAAACGTCAGAGTCCTTCGTGAGTAGTTTGCCAAGGTGAAGCAATCACCGGCTTACAGAACCGGAAGAGAGGCAGGCGGAGACCCGATACCACTACTGAAAAACATGAGAATTATGGGACGCTGACACGCATCCTGATCACTGGCGATCAACCGCCGCGCGGTGATGGCATGATGGGAACAATGGGAAGCATGAGAATTTGTGGAACTCAGACACGCAGCCTGATCCGTGGTGGCCAACGGCCGCCGGTGGCGATTCATTGGGGACTAATGGGAAGCATGGGAGTCAGTTAAGCTAACGCCCAGAACCAGACTTCAATCCTGCGGTGGAAGTTTAATGCGAAGCATGGGAACTATGGAATTGAGATAAGCAGCCTGATCATCAAGGATCATCTGAAACCCCGACAACTGCCTGGCTCCGTCTACCGGAAGAAGACGAAGGTCTACTGGGAAAGTCTCGCCTTCGTCGGGAAGGCTTATGGCAACTTTCACCCCGGCCATGTCCTCACCCACAAACAGTCAATTTTCCCCCAATAAAAAGATCGAGGCCCGCAAGCTTTCGCTTGCGGGCCTCGAAAAACCCCGGCAATAACCTACTTTCGCTCTTGAAGAACTATCATGGGCCCTGAATGCTTAACGGCCGTGTTCGGAAAGGGAACGGGTGTGACCATTCAGGTATGTTCACCGGGAATATTGATGGCGGGTGCGCCTACAGTTGGACCACACTCAAGTGTGGTGATTCGATGCTTCTTCTTTCAATTCTCTTTGCGCGAGTGACTGACTTGGGAGCAGAGAATGTATGCTGCCAAGCAGTCGGCTGTTAGTACCGGTAAGCTAAAACCATTACTGGCCTTACACGCCCGGCCTATCGACCTCGTAGTCTACGAGGAGCCTTCGTCCTTGCGGACTGGAAACCTATTCTCGCGGAGGGTTTCACGCTTAGATGCTTTCAGCGTTTATCCGTGCCGTACTTAGCTACCCAGCAATGCCTCGAGCGAGACAACTGGAACACCAGAGGTACGTCCCTCCCAATCCTCTCGTACTAGGGAGAAAACCGCTCAAGTTTCCCGCGCCCACGACAGATAGGGACCGACCTGTCTCACGACGGTCTAAACCCAGCTCACGTACCGCTTTCATTGGCGAACAGCCAAACCCTTGGGAGCTTCTCCACCCCCAGGATGCGATGAGCCGACATCGAGGTGCCAAACCTCCCCGCCGCTATGAACGCTCAGGGGAGATAAGCCTGTTATCCCCGGAGTACCTTTTATCTGTTGAGCGACGGCCTTTCCATCCAGCACCGCCGGATCACTATGCCCTGCTTTCGCACCTGCTCGTCTGATCAGACTCGCAGTCAAGCACCCTTCTACCATTGCGCTCGCTGCCCGATTGCCGACCGGGCTGAGGGTACCTTGGGACTCCTCCGTTACTTTTTGGGAGGAGACCGCCCCAGTCAAACTGCCCACTTAGCACTGTCCGCCGCCCAGGTTCATGGGTCGGGGTTAGAATTCAAGCACAACAAGGGTGGTGTTTCATCTTTTGGCTCCAAGGATGCCTGAACATCCTTTTCGCAGCCTCCCACCTACGCTACGCATGCTGGGCCTAAACCCAATGCCAAGCTGCAGTAAAGGTTCACGGGGTCTTTCCGTCTAATCGCGGGTATGTTGCATCTTCACAACAACTACAGTTTCACCGAGTCGCTCGTGGAGACAGTGATCCGGTCGTTACGCCATTCATGCAGGTCGGAACTTACCCGACAAGGAACTTCGCTACCTTAGGACCGTCATAGTTACGGCCGCCGTTTACTGGAGCTTCGGTTGCGGGCTTCACCTTGCGGCTAACCCTCTTCCTTAACTTGCCAGCACCGGGCAGGCGTCAGACTCTATACATCCTCTTGCGAGTTCGCAGAGTCCTGTGTTTTTAGTAAACAGTCGCCAGATCCTTTTCACTGCGGCCCCCCATCCTTGCGGATAGAAGGCGCCCCTTATCCCGAAGTTACGGGGCCATGTTGCCGAGTTCCTTCACGAGCGTTCTCTCGAGCGCCTGAGAATCCTCATCTTGCCCACCTGTGTCGGTTTCAGGTACGGTCACTCTTGGGTCCACTACAGCTTTTCTCGTCCGCTTCCATGCTACACCAGAACTAGCTCCTGGCTTCACACTTCTACGGCGTCATGTAGCTTCGTCCTTACAAGTGGCGCGGGAATATGCACCCGCTTTCCATCGGCTACGCCTGTCGGCCTCACCTTAGGGACCGGCTCACCCTGGGCGGAAGTACCTTCCCCAGGAATCCTTGGGCTTTCGGCGAACTGGATTCTCACCAGTTTTAGCGTTACTCGTTCCGGCATTTTCACTAGTGCTTCGTCCAGGGCTCGTTATCCGTACCCCTTCGACCTATCGCACTACGCTCTCCTACCGCAGCCTTAGCTGCCCGCCGCTTCGGTGTTATGCTTAGTCCCGTTCATTATCGGCGCAAGACTCCTCGACCAGTAAGCTATTACGCACTTTTTAAATGGTGGCTGCTTCTAAGCCAACATCCTGGCTGTCTCGGGAATCTCACTTCCTTTCGCACTTAGCACAACTTTGGGACCTTAGCGGGCGATCTGGGTTGTTCCCCTCTCGACTACGAAGCTTATCCCTCGCAGTCTAGCTGCCCTAGCTTGTACAGTGGTATTCGGAGTTTGGTTGCGAGGGGTAGCCGGGTAGGCCCCCCAGCGCATTCAGTCGCTCTACCCCCACTGCCAACTACTAAGACGTTAACCCTAAAGTTATTTCGGAGAGAACGAGCTATCTCCACGTTTGATGATACTTTCAATCCTCCACACAGGTCATCCCCTAGTTTTTCAACACTAGTGAGTTCGGACCTCCACGGGGTATTACCCCCGCTTCATCCTGCCCATGCGTAGTTCACGTGGTTTCGCGTCTAACGCACCTGACTTCTCGCCCTATTCAGACTCGCTTTCGCTTCGGCTCCGTGGCATAACCACTTAACCTGGCCAGATACGCTAAGTCGCCGGATCATTATGCAAAAGGCACGCCGTCACCCGCTTAATCGGGCTCCGACCGCTTGTAGGCATGTGGTTTCAGGTTCACTTTCCTCCCCTCCCGGGGTTCTTCTCATCTTTCGCTCGCGCTACTTGTTCACTATCGGTCGCCAAGGAGTATTTAGCCTTGCGGGATGGACCCCGCAGATTCCATCCTGTTTCCACGTGACAGGATGTACTCAGGTACCAGACTTGAGACTAGACACTTACGCTTACGGGGCTATCACCCTCTACGGCCAGCCTTCCCAGACTGTTCCGCTCGCATCCAGTTTGTTCACTCTATGTCCGGCCCTACTACCCCGTCCGGATATACCAGACGGTTTGGGCTGTTCCGCTTTCGCTCGCCGCTACTTACGGAATCGAGTTTTCCTTCTCCTCCTCCAGGTACTGAGATGTTTCAGTTCTCTGGGTTCGCTTTGCACACCTATGGATTCAGTGTGCAATCATTCAGGGATCCCGGTATCAACGCTCGTTTAACAGCTCCACCAGGCTTTTCGCAGTTTGCCACGCCCTTCATCGCCTCTTGGCGCCAAGACATCCCCCACACGCCCTTATTAGCTTGGCAGCATTCACCCTCAGCTCCCCATCCCTAATGACTTCAACCCACTTCGTCTTCTCCTGTGGGGAGAAAACTCGCAGGTTGTTGCTTTCAAAATCGGTTTCGCCAAAGGCTATCGGACCACCATCTCGCTCGACTCTTCGTTAGAAGATTCGGCGCTACGCGGACCGACCAAGCCATCTACGCTATTAGTTATTCTTCGTTCACCGCTCTTATTCTCAGTCACTCTCTCAAAGAGAAACGCATTCTCTTCAGTTACACTCTTAACCACTCTTCCTCTTTCTTGAGTCGAAACCCAAGCGATGGAATCGTGGCGTTGTGTGATCGCAACTATATTTTGCGCACCCACCAAATTGTCAAAGAACAAAAGACACCTCAAGAGGTGCCTTTTCTGGTTTTCACCAAGAGTCAGATCTCCTTACCGGCCGCAGCCAGTAATTTGCTCGACTCCTTCACTTTAATTCGTCTTTTGGGTTTGGCAAGTCCAGTCTTTCCAGAGGACACGAGTTCTTCTTGAAATCGAAAAGAAAAAACCTTCCTTAACTTCCTTTGAATGAGGAGGTTAAGGAAGGCTGAGAGTGCAGGGAAAGGTCCTGTTTCCGCCTGGCAAAATTGTTCAGGTGGAGTGCAAAAACCTTCCTCCCGAGTGGTTCAATTTCCCAAGACCTGACACGCCCACCATCGACCATGAGCCCAAACCATTCCAACACCAATGTTTGTGGAAGGTGAGAGGATGTTGGCCCGGTGAGGTGGAGAGTTCATCCAGGCCACATTGACGACACTATCCGGCCCATAACCGTTCGCGATGTTCTCGCGAATCGGCGCGTGATAACCGAAGTAGTTGGCCCTGCCAGCTGGGGTATTGCCACGGAAGTTATGTGACATCACCCGCGCCTGAGCCATCGTTGCCGCATGAGAACGCGCGGCGCGCATCAGTCGAACATCGAAACTAAGCGGTTCCAGCCCGTATTGGCTTCGAACCAGGTTGGTTTCCTGAAGAACAAGGCGTTCTTCCGGGGTCGGCAAATCACTCCCGAGGGAGACTGCCTGAATCACTCCCCAAACCATCTGAAGAAGGCTGATCCAAATCATCGCTGGGTCCTCCTTTCCCAAACCAACATGCCACGAGGACCGCCGCGGCGCCCACGAAATGTCCATTCGGTGCGCCCTTGCAGGCCGCATTGGCGCGAAATTCGTCACAGTTTGACAAAGAAATGAAGCCGGCTTTATCTACCAAAGAGGTTGCAAGCGAACCTGCGCAGGCAAAGCAGATAGTCAGGCGGCGCCGACACGGAAGGAATGGGCCCAAATCAAAAAAAAACGCCGGGGAAACCCCGGCGAAATTTTTGAATGGAGATGGTCGGGATCGAACCGGCAACCTCCTGGTTGCAAACCAGCGGTTCTACAAGCACGTTTGACGTAAGAATAAGCCCCACAAAGTCTTATAAATTCCACACTTCTCATATTTTACACGGAAAAGGGCTAAAAACCGCATAAATCGCATGATTTTCAGAAAATACCGTGCCCCAACCGTGCCCCCCTCCGCCGCAGCCCTTGCGCGCAAAAACGGGAACCGAATGGACCGATCGAAGCGATGGGTGATTTCGGTTGCCGGGACTCTAACGAATCTGCTTAATTCCGGTTGGGCTCAACAGAAAGAATCTGTGCATTGGCTTTGGATTTAGGAATATCGAGTCCCCAGTCCGAAACCGAATCGGCCGATTTGGCCACCACCTGGACAATACCTGTTTCCTCGTCGCATTCGACCTGAACGGCCTCTTGCCGTGCCCAGTTCGGATTTTGAGAAATTCCACGCGATACCTTCTGCACCGCCAACTGGAAGAGGGCTGAGGAGAAACGACCAGTCGGATATCGGCAGCCGTCGCCTCGCGCAGGGCGTAAGCTCCGCGACATAGCAGCAGCCGGGCGCCGGCTGCTTCTGCAGCCATCTTTAGACGGCGAAAGGCAAACGGAGCAATCTTCTCCATCCGGCATACGACGACATCGACGCCTCGCGAGCGCAAACCTTGTTCCGTTGCCCACAAGGCCTGGCTTCCATTCTGGACGCGAACAAAAACTATGTTCGACAAAGAAAGACCCAAATTCTCAATTGCCGGGCCATATTGTGAACGCATGTACACTAAAGCGCAAGGCGCAGTCACCCCCTTTTCCTGAGGAGCTTCAAAGACGGAAGGTCTGAGGATGCTTGCCGAAACGACTGGCTTCCGGAAGAAATTGGAGGATGACGGGCCGCTATGAAGACCACAAGGGGACAGCCATGTGTGGACGGTACAACCTCAGAGCAACCCCGAACGAGCTGCAAACATTTTTTGGACTTTCTGCCGAGCCGGCGCCATTTTCCATGCGATACAACATCGCACCGACTCAGAATGTCGTGGGTGCCGGTGATCTTGCCCCGCTCTGCCTGGGAGGTCTGGCTCGACCCGGAAGTGGGTACCGATGGCTTGGCGAAGCTTTTGAAACCCTATGGTGCAGAAGACCTCACCGCCGAGCCAGTCTCGACGCTGGTTAATAACGTGCGAAACGACACGCCCGCCTGCCTCGTTCAAGAAACTTCAGCATAACTTGGGCTCAGGAAAACATTCCCATAAGGTCCTATTTAAGCGCCAAATTACACTGCACGCTTTATTCACAGTTGACCAAAGAGTGATTGCCCGATCTATTGCTTGCGCCAAATCGCCAAAAATAAGCAACTACATTTAAAGGCCAGGAACAATTAGGCTGACTATCGGCCAGGTATTTTCCTGCTAATTTTCTTATCTTCATCTAGCAAGAAAAGAGCATGCCCTCCTGGGGTGCTAGGAATAAAAGCATCATCGTCATCGCCCTCCCCTATTATTTTCGGTTGCCTTCGATCTATTTGTTTAAAATACGGATATCCTATCGTTCCTAATCTGGCTTTGGGGAATGGAAAAAAACTCGACCCGACCGGTGGGATGTCTTGGGCGCGACTATTTGCATCGTCGGATCGCTCGTCATCTTGCTCGGCCCTCGACCCCTGTAGCTCATTGAGCCCAGATCGCCACCCCCTAGAAGTTTGATCAAGAGATTACTTCGGAAATGGATCGCCCTCGCGGAACTTGTACAGGGCGTCCTCTGCCTCTGACCAGTTCCCCGATTTTGCTATCTCAGAGATCTCCATTAACTTTTTATAATTGCTCTCAGAAAGCAGCGCATCGGCGCGCCGTTTGTCGAGCAATTCCTTGCACCGGCCGAGTTCCTTAATGCTTTTGGTTGTTACCGCTGTGAGGACGGAGTCGGTAAGCCGGCGGTTTTGCCGGGTTTCCTCGGATGGTTCGCCGCACCCACCCACCGCGGAAAGGACTGCTGTCAAAGCAAGACCTTTAAGAATGGAAAGTCGGGACTGCATTTCAGATATCTCCAATCGGTTCGCCGCCCTGCCGGCTAGACATCGCCTGGAACACTGAAAATTTGATGTTGTCATTCAGAAAACGCACCGAACCATCTCCCATCAGAACATTGCAGCCTCCCGTGTGCTGCGAATGCATCTGATCGGTGTGGCCACCCGGCCAGTTCGGCGGATGAATGATCTGAGGATCCTCGTAAATCGATGGGCCACTACACGCGCCCACATAGCTACCGGCATTATCGTAATTGATCCCCGGCCCTCCGGTGCCTGAGCTTGCAAACTGGTTGTAAGAGTAGTGCTTTGCACCGGGGACTACTCCGGCCCAGACGGCATCGGCCAGATACGGCGTGCGTTCGCCGGCGAATACCGTGTTGCTTAGTCCATCGATCACATCGGCGTGGCGAATCCGGCTGTTTCGATACATGACACCGTTGCATCCCTTCACTGGATCGTCGTAGTTGGTCGTGGCGGGTGAAGACCAAACATCGTTCCAGCCGACATTATGCACATAATTTGCGCGGGCAAAAACTGCATTGTTCAGGGTGTTCATGGCGATGTCGGTAACGCCCACAGTCGGAGTATTGCCCGTAGCCGACGGGCAAAGAAATGTCTTGACCGGCACCTTAACTTGCGTGGAGTTGATCGGATCCCAGCATGGTAAATCCCATCTCAAAGAGCGGTGGAGATTCTCCTGTTCGACATATGGAAGCATGATCGCAAGCCAACCCCAGCCAGGCCCCCAGTCTCCTGTTTGTGAGTCCTGGGTGGCAACACCCGGAGTGCTGATATATCCGGCCGGAAATTGCCCATTGACCCCTTCATAATTGTGAAGGGCAAGGCCGATCTGCTTCACGTTATTCTGGCATGTCATTCGGTTGGCCGCTTCACGCACTTTTTGCACGGCCGGCACCAAGAGGCCGATCAGGACCGCGATGATGGCGATAACGACGAGCAATTCGATCAATGTAAATCCTTCTCTCGGTCCACTGTGCCTATTCATTCGACCTCCGGCGCATAGGTATGGCGAAATCCTTTAGTTAGGTTAGACTAAATGTGTTATTCGCCAAGGCTAATCGGCGGATGCCCTCGCTGCTGGGAAAAAAACGACTCTTGAGGAACCTTCCAGTGCATCGCCACGGTGAACCTAAGTGCCAGCTAATATTTGATTAACGGAAGGCAACCCGAGTGACTACGAGGTGTTTTGAGCAGGCCCTAATGGAAGTGAGGACTGTTTTTTCCGCTCGTTTGGAGGTGATTAACTAACAGCTGACCTTCAAAGGAACGAGGTGAGTTGCGGTCCAATAACAGGGATCCGGGATACCTAAATGTTGGCACTGCATTTCTTGCCGAACGTGCGCCTGAATGAAAAGCTCGATCTTTACGAGTTCGAGCTGAGCAACGGATTCAGCAACTGGAAAAAATGGTTCCTGGCCCTGTGCAGATTAGGGAAAAGGGGAAATTGAAAGTCACTAACTGAGAAGAAATAGCGATTTTGCCGCGATTGACGGCGCGAGGAGTCAAGTTATAGAATCAGACTGCCGATCTATGGCGGGGAGGGCCTACAGACAGCGATGTTCCGTACCGTACTCATTCTTCTGGCTGGACTGCCAATGCTCATGCCGCAAGGCATGTGCCTATGCCAAGTGCTGCCCGCTGAGTGGGTGCTTGCTGGCTCCGGCCCAAATGTGACCCGGCTTGCCGAAGCGGAAATTCCCTCCCGCGCCACCGGAGAAACCGGGAATGGTTTGTCGGTCCGCCGATGCAAATGCGTCTGCATGTCGAAGAAGACCAATGACGATCAGGATTCTCGAAAAGCGATTGATCCAACAGAAGCTCCATTTCAAGATCCTTGTGAGCATTCGCAGGACTGCCCGCTGGCCAAGTCTGCCCCGGTAGATAAATTGACGGCGCCGACATTTGACGCGCCATCACTGCTCGTTCCGTCTATTATGTTTTTCGATTCCGCGTTTTTTATTCCAAAAGTCTCATTGTTTGACAATACGAAAAGCCTTCCTCCATTTTCTCCTCCGCGATATTTGTCATTTTGTACTTTTCTGATTTGAAAACTCGCTAACTATCTACATCTCGTGGTGAGTTAAATGGGCGTCCCTGGCCCCCTTTGACCACACTCTTCTTTCTCAGCCAACGCATTTGCTCAGGCATCGGTGTAGATCGCCGAATTTTTCGCGCGATCGACCTTTGGCAAAATCTATAGCCGTTTCGACGTCCATTGGTCGTTTCAAGCTTGCGTCCTCCATTTGTACGGAAGGCATCGAATGAGCATTCTGCCATTAGACACCCAGAAGCCGGGGCCGTCTCAAAATAGTGATGGATATGTGAACGACTCGAGCTCGGGGGGCTTGATTGGCTGGTTGACCAGGGTTACTCCAAATGCGCTCGTGATCGTAGCGCTTTGCGGCTTGGCCTATTGGGGGCATAGAACTGAATGGAACTTTGTCGATTCGCCTGGATCTGCCAAAGGGGCGGCGGCCGAAAAGGCGGAAACCGAGTCAGACCCGCTTCAACTCATCATGGAGCGAAAGGAACGGACGAAAGAAAATGCCAAACTCCTGCCGGGAGCTCGTGGAACGGTTCGGCTGCAATTCAGCTCCACCGAAGCCGTAGACAAAGCTGGCGTCGACATTGCACCCGCCTGGCAAATGGCAATGACCGAAGAAATCACGGCGAGCGGCGAGGTGCTTTTTGATCCCAGCTTGGTAGCACGATTGTCGCCGCGAGCAGCAGGCACCGCTTGGTGGGTAACCAAGACCGCCGGTGATCGTGTGAAGGTCGGAGAAGCCTTGGCCTTCATCGATGCAACTGAAGTCGGCAAGGCCAAGTCTGAGTTTCTACAAAACCTAGTCCAGGTACGGCTCAAACGCCAGGCTATGGCGAACCTCGCGGCCGCCCAGGGCGTGGTGCCTGGGCGTCAGCGCCGCGAGGCCGAAGCCGCATTCAAGGAGGCCGAAGTACGCCTTGCCAGCGCTGAACAGGCGCTAACCAATTTAGGATTGCCGATCCAGGCAGTAGATTTCGAAAAGGTGCCGCTAGAAGAAATCGTTCGGCGCATGCGCGCGCTCGGCGTTGCCGAATTGCCAAGCATCCCAGGCGCGAAAGGGATGACCGCCAACCTCGTCCCGATACGGGCCCCAATGGAAGGGATCGTGATCTCGGCGGATGTGGTAGCCGGCGAGGTGGTCGATTCAAGCAAAGTACTTTTTGTAGTGGTGGATCCGCGCCGCATGTGGATCATGCTTTACGTCGGTCCTGAACAAGTCCCAAAAGTCGCCGTGGGTCAGTCAGTCAAATTCACGCCCGATGGTTCTAAGGAAGAATATGAAGGACGGCTGACCTGGGTCGGGACAGCGGCCGATGAAGTCACACGCCTGGTGCCGGTGCGTGCAGAACTCGCAAACGATGCCGGAAATCTTCGTGCATCGACACTTGGCAAGGGCCGGATCGCCCTGCGCAAAACAGCAAATGCCATCGTAGTTCCCCACGAGGCCATCCAATATTTTCGCGGAGTGCCAGTCGTCTTCATCCGTCATGCGGATTATCTCAAGCCCGCAGGTCCGAAATCGTTTGAACCCCGCGTCGTCGCAGTGGGCGCAAAAGACTCGCAAAACACGGAAATCCTCAGCGGCCTTAACGCAGTGGATGTCGTCGCGACAAAAGGAAGTGGCCTTTTACTAAACGAGCTGCAACGCCGGTTGCCCCGATAATTCGAATCCAGTTTCGCAAACGAGGGAGTCAAAAAAATGAGCCATGTCCAACCGATTAGTGGAAGCGTAGTCACGCCATTCACCAATGGGCCACCAACGAAGAACGCCGACCTCAATACCCAGCCCGGACCCGGGCGGCGGTACCTCGGTTATGCCGGCCATCTTGTCGCCAACCTGCTCGCACTCAGTTGTGTCGCAGCGGTGATTTATTTTGGTCAGCGGTGGCACTGGAACCTTCCCAAGTATTCCGCACTTCTTGGAGATACCGCTCCGGAGAAAACCGACTGGTGTCTGGAACACAATGTACCCGATTCGATATGTATCGAATGCCAAAAAGACCTTTTGCCCAAAGCGAAGGAATTCGGTTGGTGCCGTCGGCATGGCGTGACCGAATGCCCTCTTTGCCATCCATCGGTCAGCCAGACGGCCGAACCCGCAATTGTTAACGAAGAGGATCGCGAGCGGGCTGATCGTGCACTGGCATTCGCAGCCCGGGTGGAGAATAACAGCAAATGCAAACTCCACCAGCGCCGCATCCAATTAGCCACGGAAGAAGTGCTTGCATGGCTTGGCATCGAAGTGGCACCGGTGGGCCGGGCGGCCGTAGCTGAAGTAATCACGGCTCCGGGAGAAATCGTCTACGATCCTACCCGTGTAGCAAGGTTGTCAGCCAGGGTGCCAGGCACCGTGGCGATGGTCTGCAAACAGGTCGGTGACAAGGTTAGAGCGGGTGACGTGCTTGGATTAATCGATGCCGCCGCGGTTGGCAAGGCGAAGGCCGATTTCCACCAGGCGTTGGTAGAAGAAGAGCTCCGAACAAGAACTCTGGTCGATCTTAAAGAATCGGAAGCTGTCGTTCCGGAGCGAAGTGTGCAGGAAGCGGAAGCGCTGCTCAATGAAGCGCAGGTGCGATTGCTCACCGCGGAGCAGGCGCTTGCCAACTTGGGATTGGCGATCTCCGCTGCCGAGATCCGCAAGGGCTCGCCTTCAGAAATCGCTAAGCGTATGCAATTTCTCGGCCTTCCCGCATCCCTGGCCAAAGAACTTGCAGGAAAGACCGGGTCGAGCAATCTCATTGCCGTGATCGCCCCGTTTGATGGAGAGATCGTGGCCCGATCGGTGGTAGCGGGCGAAGGGACAGACTCCACGAAAACCCTTTTCACGTTGGCCAACACGCTTCAGATGCGATTGAACCTGCGGGTGCCTCTTGAACAGAGCGCCCGGGTGAAACCGGGCCAATTGGTGCGATTTCGCCATGAAGACCATTCAGGTGGCGACGCGGCGACGGTGACCTGGATCAGCCCCGCTGCCGACGAGAAGACGCGCGCTGTGCCAGTGCGCGTAGATCTGGCAAATCCCACAGGCGCCCATCATGCCAATACCTTCGGCACCGCCGAGATCCTTCTGCGCGAGGAACCGAAGGCTATCGTGGTACCTTCCGATGCTGTTCACTGGGAAGGCGACTGCAATGTGGTGTTCGTGCGGGACAAGGATTTTGAAAAGCCCGGGTCATTCAAGGTGTTTCACGTTCGCAAGGTTCGGCCGGGCGTAACGATGACGACACCTGCTGGTTCTACCACGGAGATTATTGCCGGCCTGCTTCCCGGCGAGATCGTAGCGACGGCGAACAGCGGTATTTTGCGCACCGAGTTATTAAAGAACAATCTCGGAGCCGGTTGAGGGTGCCACGATAAATAACAGCCCGGTCGGGCTGTCTTCATCGGCTTCGGTACTTTCTTACGTTGATCTGTTTTAGGCCTCTTACGAAACATCCATCAAACCGGCAGTAACAATCCGTGCTGAACTGGCTCATCAATGTGTCGCTGCAGAATCGCTTCCTTGCCATTCTTGGGGCGATCGCGTTCGCTACGGTCGGCGTATTCGCGTTAACGCATCTCGATATCGATGCTTTTCCGGACACCACACCCGTTCAAGTGCAGATCAATACGATCGCCGCGGCCCTTGGCCCTGAGGAGGCAGAACAACAGATCACCTTCCCCATCGAACAAGCGCTTGGCGGATTACCCAAACTAGAGACGATGCGTTCGGTATCGAAGTTTGGGCTCTCACAGGTTGTGGTGACCTTCGCGGACGGGACCGACATTTACTTTGCCAGGCAACTGGTAAGCGAACGATTGAACTCGGTTCGGCTACCTGACGACATCGAGAGACCGAAACTCGGCCCCGTCTCGACCGGGCTTGGGGAGGTCTTTCACTACATTCTGACCGCTAAGGGCTGGGATCAATCTCGAGCGTCGGTGGCCGAACGAATTGAAAAACTGACCTACTTGCGAACGATTCATGACTGGTCGATCCGGCCGAAGCTGCGAACGGTACCCGGGGTTGCGGAAGTCAATTCCTGGGGTGGTTTCGAAAAACAGTACCAAGTGCGGATCGACCCCGACCGGCTGCTGAAACACGGCCTGACCTTTGCCGAGGTGGTCAATGCCCTTGAGACCAACAACAAAAACGTGGGCGGGGGTGGGATCAAGCAAAACAATCAATTCCTGTTGGTCCACGGCTTGGGCCGCACCCTCAACGAAGAACAGCTTCGCGGCATTGTCGTAAGCGCCAAAGACGGGGCGCCGATCCGGGTTCGCGATGTGGCCGATGTTCATATCGGATACGAAATCCGCCGCGGTTCCGTGACCGCTCAGGGAAAAGGAGAGGCGATTCTGGGGCTTTGCTTCATGACGATGGGAGAGAACAGCAAGGTCGTGACGACCGCGCTCAAGAAGCGGCTCGATGAAATCCGCCCGACCCTACCCGCGGATGTCGAGATTGAGGTCGTATACGACCGCACCGAACTGGTGGACATTGTGATCGACACCGTGCGCAGAAATCTGTTCGAAGGAGGATTGTTGGTCATTGCCGTACTGTTCGCTTTCCTTGGCAATTTGCGCGCGGCGTCTATAGTCGCGATCATCATTCCGTTGTCGATGCTTTTTGCGTTTTCGGGTATGTGGCGCTTCGGCATTGCTGCGAGCCTGCTCAGCCTTGGAGCGATCGATTTCGGAATGGTCGTCGACAGCTCGGTCGTCATGGTCGAAAACTGCGTTCGGCATATCGCTCACGGTGATTTGCAAGGCAGAACGAAGATCGAAGTCGTGCGCGACGCGGCGGTCGAGGTGCGTAAGCCAACCCTATTCGGTGAGCTCATCATCATGATCGTTTATTTACCGATCCTGACGCTTGAGGGAATCGAAGGAAAACTCTTTCGTCCGATGGCGTTGACGGTCATCTTCGCCCTTTTTGGATCGATGATTCTGTCAATGACGCTGATGCCCGTTCTTGCTAGTCTTGTGCTTCCACGAAAAATCGATGAGCGAATGCCGTTGCTTATGAGATTGGTCTTGGTCGTATACCAGCCCTTGCTCGAATTCACAATGAAGTTCAAGTTGGCCGTGGTACTGATCGCGCTGTCGCTGGTTGTGCTCGCATTCGGTTTAATTGCCCCAAACCTGGGCTCTGAATTCGTGCCACGACTGTCGGAAGGAGCATTGACGATCAACGTCGTCCGGCTGGCGGGAACCGACCTGGGCGAATCAAATGCCGTCAATTCGGCGATGGAACGGACCATTCTCGAAAAGTATCCGGACGAAGTGCGCCATGTTTGGAGCAGGGTCGGCACCGCTGAAGTGGCGACCGATCCAATGGGGGTCGAACTCACAGACATGTACATCACTCTTCATCCCCGGCACCAATGGACGAAGGCCTCGACGCAAGCGGAATTGGTGACGTTGCTCGAAAAGGACCTCCGCAACTTTCCGGGCCAGAAACTTGCATTTTCACAACCGATCGAAATGCGTTTGAACGAGATGATATCAGGCGTGCGGTCCGATTTGGGCATCAAGCTCTTTGGTGATGACTTCAAAGTCCTTACCGAAAAAGGCGCGGAGATCGAGGCGGCGTTGAAGACGATTGATGGCAACGCCGATGTCGCTGTGGAACAGGTAACCGGCCAGCCGATTCTGCAGATCCAGATCAAGCAAGAAGAGATCGCTCGCTATGGTGTGCCGGCCAAGACGGTCCTTGAAATTATCCAGGCGATTGGAACCTTCCCGGTCGCCGAGGTCGTGGAAGGGCAACTTCGCTTTCCATTGATCGTGCGCTTACCCGAACAATGGCGAACCAGTCCCGAAGCCATTGGATCAATCCTCATAGGGACGCCAGTCGGCGAGCGCATCCCGCTCGCGCGCCTGACTTCGATTCAGCAGGTCGAGGGACCCTCAACCATTACACGGGAATGGGGGCAGCGGCGCATTACCGTCACTTGCAACATTCGCGGGCGAGATATGGGCAGCTTTGTAGCTGAGGCCAAGGAAAAGCTCAAGTCGATCGAGGAGACGTTGCCCCGAGGCCGTTATCACATCGACTTCGGCGGCCAGTTTGAGAACTACGAGCGTGCCAGAACGCGACTTCTTGTGGTGGTACCTGTTGCTGTCGTACTGATTTTTACCCTCCTCTACTTCACCTACCACAACGTGATCGACTCATTGCGCGTGTTCACCGGCGTGCCATTTGGCTGGGTGGGAGGAATTGTCGCCCTGTGGCTTCGCGACATGCCGCTTTCGATCTCGGCAATCATTGGTTTCATCGCTCTCTCGGGCGTCGCCGTGCTCGACGATATGATTTTGGTTAGCTACGTCCGGCAACTACGCAGTAAAGGCCTGGGCATCCACGAGGCTGTCCGTCAGGCGGCGATCACCCGCTTGCGGCCGGTGTTGATGACGACCCTGGTGGCCAGTCTGGGTTTTCTGCCGATGGCACTTAGCACCGGCCAGGGGGCCGAGGTACAAAGACCGCTGGCAACCGTGGTGATCGGCGGAGTGATCGGCGCAATGATCATGTCTCTCATGGTGCTTCGAGTCCTTTATTTGGTATTTGACGCATTGGCTCACGCTATTTTTTGGATGATGACCCGGGTATTCCGCATGAATGAGGCCATAGCCCGCAACTTGCTCGGCCTTGATCTCGATGTAGTTCAGGAAGAAGTCATGGGGTTGACCGAGGTGGGCACGCGGAACGGTTCCGTGGCAGGCCCGGCGCGTTCGACCTCTGTTTGAGGGAGGAAGTCGATGATGAATTGGTGTTCAAGGGCGGGGATTGGACTAAGCGGACTAGTTGGTTTGGCACTTCTCCTGGCCGGGTGCGGTGAGTCGGCCGCGCCTGTCGGCAAGGCCAAAGAACCAGGCAAGGCCAAGGAGACTCAAGTCGCAAAGGCAGATGAAAAAAAGGAAAGCGCCAGCAATCATTCAGGTTGGTGGTGCAATGAGCACGGTGTTCCTGAAGGGGAATGCAGTATGTGCAACTCGAAAGTTGCCGCCGATTTCAAGAAGAAAGGCGACTGGTGCGACAAACACGACCGGGCAAAATCGCAATGCTTCCTGTGCGATCCTAAACTCAAGGAAAAGTATGCTGCCCAATATCGCGCGAAGTATGGGAAAGAGCCGCCCGCGGTCGAGGACGAAGAAAAGGCGAAGGTAACGGATAAGAAAGGTTAATACTGGTCGGGTGTGGCAACCGGCGGAGCGCCGCCGGTTTTGCTACCCGCTTTCTCGATCCGGCTGGGGTAGGATAATTCGGGCAGATCCTGACCCGATGCGATTGGAAGTTTGCCTTGTCAATTTTGATCATGAGCAAGAACGAGATTTTTTTCCTGAACGCGAGGTCAAAAATACCTCACTACAGATCGCACCCGTGAAAGATGGGCTTGAAGAGAATTGATTATTTTCAAATTGTCATTCATCGAGACTGCCAATCAAGCCGCCTCATTATTTATCAATTTTTCGATATAAACCTATCGTCCATATTTCTAGTTTATTATTAGACTTACTAATAAAGTGCCCAGCCCGCAAATCCCGAATAAAAGATTGAGTCAACGCTTTTGTAGGGAGACGACAATGAAACTTCAGCGCGCAGACCGATTCCGTTGGCTGTATGCTTGCGGATTCGGACTTACCCTTGGATGCGCCGGTCAGAGGGTGAATTTACCGTCCGGCCATATGCCAATGGGAACAGAGCCAATCGACTTCGCCTCGGCAATGGAACTGACGAAAAGCGGTGCTTCAGGAGTTTCGGGCACGCAGCGCCAGTTAGAAACCGCACCGAGGCCCAAACCGATTCGGGATAGCGACAGACCTCTGGATCTGCCCGCCCCGAAACAGGATGGCCCAGGCGCCAGGACCGGTTCGGAATCTTTTCAGCTTGCGCCTGGCTTGCCTGGCTCCTCTGCCGCACTGATGAAACCATTTGCTTTGGAAAGAAACCTTCCGCTGGCCGATCGACAAAAGGTCGTGAACGATGCGTTTCCAAGGCTAATCCCTGTGGAGATGCCAAAGATTCAGTCGGAACGGCAGCCCTTAAGCCTTGCCGACCTCGAAAAAATCGCTTTTGAATGCAGCCCCGTACTGCAAAAAGCTCAGTTGGATGTGGAAGTCGCCTTCAACAAGACGCTTCAAGCCGGCCTCTATCCCAACCCGACCATTGGATACCAGGTCGATCAGTGGCAACCCGGACTAAAAATCCCAGCTGGCGTCGCCGCGGGAAATCAAGGCCAGCAGGGAGGCTATGTCAATCAGCTCATAAAGACGGTCGGCAAGGTACGCCTGGCTCAACTTGTGGCGGGATACGACTATATCAATTCTCTGGTGGCAGTGCGAAAGGCTCATGTGAGCGTTGCTGCCCAAATTCGGGCCGCTTACTTCCAGGCAATTGTGGCCCAAAAAACGCTGGAGGTCAACAAAGCGCTCACAGAAATGACCGACCAGGTTTATCAGTTGCAGCTAAAGCAGGTGGTTGCGGGTATCGCGGCAGCATACGAACCCTTGCAACTTTATGCACAAGCGGTCCAGGCCCGCAATGCGTTCGTTCAAGCAGAAGCGGTCTACAAAGCCGCTTGGAAAAAACTGGCGGCATCAGTGGGTCAGCCCGATATGGCGCCAGTACAGCTCGTCGGGAACGCGGATGCCCCGGTGCCCAAATTCGAGCAAGCATTGGCAAGGGCAAGGATCGCTGAACAGCACACGGATATTCTCACGGTTCGTAATATTATTGCGCAAAATGAAACCAATTTGACGTTGCAAAAGCGCCTGCCCGTTCCGGACTTGCAGACCAACACCTACCAGCAATACGACAACTTTTCGCAGGCCTATCAGTTTGGACTTCAAATCGGGATCGAAGTTCCAATCGCCAACCGCAATCAGGGAAACATCCGGGCAACCCAGGCGGCCATCGCCGCTTCGAAACAACAACTGCTCAGCACCGAATTTGATCTGTATGGCCAACTGGGAGAAGCCTTTGGCCGTTACGAAGCCTATAGCGTCCAGGCCGAAAACTACCGAAAAAAGATCCTTCCCACATTGGAACAGGCCTATCAACTTATCGTGCGCCGATTTCAGGCCGAACCCGAGAAGGTCAGTTTCAATGACATCGTCGTCGCCCAGAATAACCTCGCCCAGGCGCTACAGACTTATCTCACCTTCCTCGACAACCAATGGAAGGCGGTCGTGGACATTGCCCAATTGGGACAGTATGACGAGATCTATCCGGAGCCGTTCGTTCAGATTCCACCCGAACCAGTGGCTCCCTGAAATCGTCTGGTCTTATCGTGACGCTCGTATCGGAATGCCCAAGAAGGTGTCGCCAAATTTGCAACCGCGGATGATCTAAGGGACGATTTTCAGGGCCTTCCAAACGGAGTTCGACATGCTGGCTTGAATAGGAGAGAGTAAACTTTTAAAAAAAAGCGTGAAATTATAGATGAGACATGCGTTGGCAAAATTTTTGGTTCAGATTAAACTGATCGATTGCGAGATAAATAATCTGAATTAAAATCGCCGTCTGTTTTGCTATTTATAACCGATTGGTGAATATATGATAAACTGATCTTATTTATACTACTTAAAATTAAAGACATATTGAAAGGCCTTGAAAATCTAAATCACAAAGCCTTCAGGGCCGGGAAGCCCGGTGCGCCGAAGGCTGGGTCACGGAAAACCAAACGCGGAATGACTTTGCGAACTAGCCTGTCTGCACCAACAATGGAAGCAGTGACAAAGCCATAAATCAATTCGGAAACGTATATAAGGAAGGCAGCTTTGATGGTGAAGACTCTATCTACGCTCGACTTTAAGATTCACGGCATGGATTGCGCCGAGGAGGTCGCCGTTCTGAAACGCGAGGTCGGGGCGATGGTCGGCGGCGATGCGCGAATTTCTTTCGACATCCTCAACGGCCGGATGACAGTCGCGTTGGAGCCGGGTGAGTCCTCTCCTGAGTCAATCATGAAGGCTGTGGCCCGCACCGGCATGCGGGCCGAGGTCTGGCGACAGGATGAGCATGTCGCACTACGGGACGGATTGTGGCAGCGTCGAGGGCAGACGATCCTGACCGCAGCCTGTGGCCTGTTGAGCGTGCTCGGGTTTCTCACCCACGCCTGGGTTGAAGGCGGCTTCCTTGCCGCTTTCGGTACAGAAGGAGTGGACGCCGTCAATCACGTTCCTCTTGCGGTGAAGGGCCTCTACTCGCTGAGCATCTTGGCGGGCGTCTGGTACTTTCTGCCGATGGCGTGGTATGCGCTACGTCACTTGCGACCCGACATGAACCTGCTGATGACAGTCGCTGTCTGCGGGGCGGTCGCCATTGGCGAGTGGTTTGAGGCAACCACCGTTGCTTTCCTCTTCGCCGTCTCTTTGGCGTTGGAGTCCTGGAGCGTGGGACGTGCCCGTCGGGCCGTAGCCGCCCTGATGGACCTGACCCCACCCACAGTATGCCTACAGCGCGGTGATGGACAGGAGGAGCAAGTATCCCCGGGCCAGGTAATCGTGGGCGCACATTTCCTGGTGCGGCCCGGCGAACGTATTCCCCTCGACGGGCGCGTAGTCCGTGGAGAGAGCGAAGTCAATCAGGCACCCATCACCGGTGAAAGCGTCGCGGTCACCAAAGCACCAGGAGGGGAGGTCTTCGCCGGTACAATAAACGGCGATGGTGTCCTGATCGTGGAATGCACCAAGCCGGCCGGGGACACGACTCTCGCTCACATAATCCGTCTCGTCGGAGAAGCGCAGTCACGTCGTGCCCCTTCAGAACAATGGGTTGAGAAGTTTGCCGGCGTTTATACTCCCGCCGTCATGACACTGGCTTTGGTCGTCATGCTAGTCCCGCCTCTTGTGTTTGGCGGGGCTTGGCAGGACTGGTGCTACCGCTCCCTCGTCCTACTTGTCATCGCCTGCCCCTGTGCGTTGGTCATATCGACGCCGGTGAGTATCGTGGCGGCGCTGGCAGCTTCGGCCCGCAATGGTGTGCTCATAAAAGGTGGCTTGTACGTCGAGGCCCCTTCCCAACTGGAGGCAATTGCGCTGGACAAGACCGGCACGCTGACGGAGGGCAAACCGACAGTGGTGGAGATTGTGCCCCTCAGCGGCCACGATGAAAGGGAACTGTTGGAGCGAGCAGCCGCACTGGAGGCTCACAGTACTCATCCCCTGGCGCGTGCGATCATGGCTTATGCGCAACAGCGCGGAATCGCGACCCGTCCCGCAGAAGAGTATCAAATCACGCAAGGCAAAGGGGCAACGGGCCGTTTTAACGGGCAGGATTACTGGCTGGGGTCACACCGTTATCTGGAGGAGCGGAGACAAGAAACCAAGGAGATTCATCAGCGATTGGACGCAATGGCAAAGGCTGGTCGCACGGTTGTGGTAATAGGGAATGCCAGTCATGTCTGCGGATTGATCGCCCTCGCTGACACAGTACGACCCGGAACCCGGCAGACGCTCCGAGCGTTGCGTGACGCCGGTGTGAAGCACATCGCCATGCTGACCGGAGACAACCAGGGGACCGCTGAGGCTATTGCCCGCGAAACCGGGGTGGACGAGGTTCATGCCGAATTGCTACCCGCAGATAAGGTGGCTGCGGTGGAGGCGCTCGTCGCCAAGTATGGCCGGGTGGCAATGGTCGGAGATGGCGTGAACGATGCCCCGGCAATGGGCCGGGCCACCCTTGGGATTGCAATGGGGGCCGCCGGCAGTGATGCGGCGATCGAGACCGCCGACATCGCCCTTATGTCCGACGACTTGTCCAAGCTCCCCTGGCTAATCTGGCATTCCCGCCGCACCTTGGCGATCATCCGCCAAAACATTGGTTTTTCGCTCTCGGTGAAGGTACTATTTGTGGCGTTGACTTTTGCTGGCTACGCATCGCTCTGGGCCGCAATAGCGGCCGATACGGGTGCTTCCCTGCTGGTCGTCTTCAACGGTCTACGGTTACTCAACTCTGCTCGGTCGCCTTTAAGGAACTAGTTGCCCGGCTTCGCGGTGTGTGCCGAGTAGGTCGACTTGCCTGTGGGACCGACAATCAAGCTCTTCTGCCTTACGCTTACCTCAGTGCGGTTGACATCGTTGCGGGGCCCCGCTTTGGTGACCTTGCCGCCGCCATTAGGAAATTGAAATTCAGGAATTTCAAGAAGAAAGCACTTAGGCATAAAAGCCGCAACACTCGTTTCTGAAAACAGTCCAGGCGACCAGATTCGAGCCAGCGACCTCTTGGTCCCGATGCTGATGGCTAAATTTGTAAACCATGCCTCTTAAAACTGTTGTGCTTTGCACGCACTGGGTGATTTACTCGAAATCCGGAGGGACTTGTATCAACCGCATGTTACCTTGCAAAACTTGCCTCCTTGAATCCGGTGCATTTAGGGCCGGCTAGTTCGTCGGGAGAATGCAAACGATTCCGGTTTTAATGAAGAAGCCGATTTTGACGTGCCGATTATTGAAGAAGCGCAAGCGGATCTCTCCTTCCCTGCCTTTAACCAAAGGGCTGCTCAGGCTTTTTGCCATTTGAGGAGGATGATGCAAGCGCCTCCCTTCCCGGCGAAATAGCTGAAGGGGGAGGAGTGAAAAATGGCAGGATCGTTCAAATCAAGCGGAAAGGCCTTTTCTTTCCTTTGCCTTTTGCTGGGGCTTACGGAAGGATGTTCCACGTTGCCGGATGAGCGGCATCCTCGCAGCCAATCCTCTCCTTCAAAAACAGCCCAAACCAATCCCGGCGCTGCCGCCATTCAAACTGTGTCCCACCAGGAAATCCAAGAACCGCTTCTTCCCGCTCCCGACTCTTCCATGCCTTTGAATTCCGGACCAAACGCCCATCCTTTTGCCGGAATGCCCGAACTGCCTATCGAAGGGCTAATTCAAGAAGTTTTGGGTCGAAATCCGTCCTTAGCGCAAATGGTTGCCGCGTGGAACGTCGCATTGGCCCGGTACCCCCAGGTCACGTCCCTCGAAGATCCGATGCTCGGCTCGAAGCTGGGACCTGGCTCATTTGGATCCAATACGGTGGGTTTTGCCTATATGCTTGAAGTGTCTCAGAAGATCCCATTTCCGGGAAAGCTGGGCCTTCGAGGGGAAAATGCTCTTTCCGAAGCAAGTGCCGCCGGCCACGATGTGGAGGATATGCGCCTGCAGTTAACAGAGAACGTCAAGGCGGCATTTTACGACTATTACCGGGTCGAACGCTCGCTGGAAGTCAATGCGGACAGTCTGAAGCTTTGGGAACAAACGAAAAAAGATGCCACCAGCCGGTACGAGAACGGCAAGGTCGAACAGCAGGATGTGCTCCAGGCGGATGTCGAAATTGGCCGGGAAAGGGAACGCAGGCTCACCCTCGAGGAAATCCGGAAGGTGGTGATTGCCCGTATTAACACATTAATGCACCTTCCGCCGGACGCTGACTTACCGCCCCCGCCAAAGGAAATGGCCCACGCTGACACGTTGCCGGGAGTCCAGGCGCTCCGTACCGCCGCATTGGCCCGGCGGCCCGATCTTCAAGCGCTGGCCAAGCGCATCAGGGCCGAAGAGGCGAATCTCGGACTGGCGCAAAAGCAGCGTTATCCGGATTTCGAGGTGGCCGCCGGATATGACTCCTTTTGGCAGGAGCAGCCGCTTCGGCCCCAGGTCGCGCTTCGGATGAATATGCCCCTCTACGCGGCGCGGCGCTTTGGGGCAGTGAGCGAGGCGCAGGCAAAAATCGACCAAAAGCACGCCGAACTCGCGCGCCAAACCGACCAGGTGAATTTCCAAGTCCAAGAGTCTTTTGAAAAGGTGCTCAAGGGCGAGAAATCCCTCGTCCTTTACAAAAACACCATCCTTCCCGCCGCTGAGCTCAATGCGAAGGCCGCGAGATCATCGTATGTAACAGGCAAAATCTCCGCGCTTAGCCGCATTGAAGCCGAACGAAACCTGGTCAATCTCAGGGACCGTTATTTCGAGGCCGTTGCCGATTACCACGCGCGAAAGGCTACGCTGGAACGCGTGATCGGGGGGTCGCGCGCGTTCCAAGAATGTGTAGACGGCGACCATGCAGCAACGCCGTAACCGGGCCGCGGCGTCAATTCGCTTCTGAAGGGGTCGCTTTGGCCTCCTGAAGTTTGAGCCATCGGGCCCGGCGCACCCAGAAGAACCGCACCGGGAGAAAAATATCAACCACCTCGTCGGCGACCAGCAAGCCGCCCAGAACCGGCAACGCCATGGCCGAAGTGATTTCACTGCCGACTCCCGTCGCGAAAAGCATGGGTGCTATGGCAATAATGGCGACGCCTTCGGTCAGAAGTTTTGGCCGAAGCCGGTGGACTGCGCCTTCGATCACCGCCTGCTTCAACTCCTCAAGCGATTGGATATTCTCTAGCCCGCCCCTCTTTTCAATGGCCTCGCGCAGATAAACGAGCATGATGATGCCCGTCTCGGTAGCCATACCGAAGGCTGCGATGTAGCCAACCCAGATCGCGACGCTGAAATCCACGGGCGGCGCATCCCAGCCATGCATGATTTTCGGGAAGAAATACTGGAAAAAAACGCCACCGGCCAAAGCCTCGGGAACGGCCAGCATCATGAGGCCCGCGTCGGCCAGGTCGTTGTAGGTCAGGTACAATATCAAAAAAATGAGCGCGATGACGGCGGGGAAGATTACTCGTAGCGTCTTCGCGGCCCGGACCTGGTGCTCGAATTCGCCGCTCCACTCGATGTGGACCCCTTCGGGCAGGTTTACTTTTTCGGTGACTACCCGCCTGGCCTCCTCCACGAATCCAACCAAGTCGCGGTCGCCTCGCACATTCATCGTGACATAGTTGCGTAACCGTCCGTTTTCGCTTTTGATCATGGACGGCCCTTCAACGATTCCTACATCCGCAACATAGGAAAGAGGAATTTGTAGCGGTGCGTTCGACGCGTGCCAGGGTGCCACGTCGTGCGCGTTTTCCCCATCGGGCGCTGACGCACTACTCATCGAACCACGGCTAATGAGCAGCCGTTTCACAGTCTCCTCGTCTTCCCGAAAATCGCGGGCATAGCGAATCCGCACCGGGAAACGGTCGCGCCCTTCCACGGTCTGGGTGATAACCTTTCCGCCGAGCGCGACCTCAATGATGTCCTGGATGTCGCCGACGCTCACTCCGTATCGCGCGGCTTTTTCGCGGTCGATGGTGATTTCCAGGTATCCCTTCCCCATGATCGGCTCGGCAACCACATCCTCGGCTCCATGGATCGGCTTGATCGCCTGTTCGATCTCCTTGCATATCCGGTCAATCGTGGCGAGGTCTGGCCCGAACACCTTGACACCCACGGGTGTCCTCACACCCGTGGAGAGCATGTCGATGCGATTGGCGATGGGCTGGGTCCAAATATTCGCCCAGCCCGGCACCTGCACGACATTATTCAACTCCTGGCGCAGATCTCCCTTCGGCCCGTCTTGGCGGCGCCACAGTAGGAGCTTCTCAGCAAATGGTTTTGTTAATTCCTGGCTAAGCGCCATAAAAGGCGCGAGCGCGGTTTGGTCGTGCTCTTTGCCTTTGCGGGCCAGTGCGGAATGAACGACGAAAAGAGCGTATTCCTCCCCTTTTGGGCCTGGAGAGAACAAGTCCCGCTTTTTTGCGCTCTGCCCGATCTCTTCTAATGCCGCCCAACTAAAGAATTCGACCCCCCGATCGAACAGCTCCCAGTTGGCCTTTTGGTTCACAAACTCTTTCCAGCGGACATGTCGATCATCGTTGACGGCCTTGAGCACCTGGTCGGCGAAACTGGAATGCTCCGCGCCAAATGCCTCGGCCAGGCCAGCTAAGATTTGCCTCAGGGACGACTCTCGAACTGCAAGGGCATCGGCAGCGCTTACTTCCTTGGATTCTCCGGACAATGAGTCGTGCTCTTTGATTGCACCGAGCACGGAGAGGTGGCGAGCCGTTTCCTGGCACAGCCGGGTTATATCCTCGAGCGAGGGGTGTTTTGCCAGCCACCGGCCGAAATCGGGATCGAGGTCTTGGACCAGACGGTTGATTTCGGACTGTTCCGTGGCTCCTTCCGGCCATGCCAATATGTTTGCAGCGCGAAAGCGGCGGACCGTTTCTTCGATGACAAAGCGGGTGAGCAGCGAACCAAGTTCCTTTTCGAACTGTCGGTATTTTTGCAGTGCGAGCCCCCGCATCATGTCATCGAAGCGGTCAACGGCGGTCATCGTCGATTCATCTACGAGGCCCTTTGTCTCGCCAGCATCATCCGATTTGAGAAAACCGCGTTCCCCCAAAGTGGCGGCAATGTGCCTTACCTGCCGGGAGGCGTCCTCAAACTTCATGGCCCGCTTGGGCCAAAACTCACGCGGACGATAATTGACGAAGGTTTCAACCATGTCGAGCGGAGCCGGGTCGGTGGGAGTGTCGGCCCGCCCTGCCTTTCCGACCACCGATTCCACCTCAGGAAAACTGCGAAGCAACGCGTCACGGGCTTTGAGGTCGTCGCCCGTTTGGGCCAGACCGATCCGCGGAACGGTGATCGGCATGTCCATGACGGTGCCTTCGTTCAATGGCGGCATAAATTCAACACCGATCTTCGGGAATTGGTAGGCCCAAAGGCCAAGAATGACGAGGCTCCCAAACCCCAGGATCTGCCAGTGGATGCCATGGAGAAACGTAACGGTCAGGGTTACCACGGTGGCCAATACCACGAAGAACGTGATCTCCCATTCATGGCGCGATGCGCCCTGACCTAAAACGGCCTGCAGAGGGAACATGCCGGCAGCCAAAATCAAGAGGGCCGCAAACGACCACATAACGAAGTTGCGCTGCGGCAACGCCCAGGTGAGCACCGGCCTGTAAATATTGATGAAGCTGCGGACGATCCAGTTGTCCTCCTCGCTTCGCAGCCGTCCCCTGATAAAGCTGGGGATGAGGGCGGGGACGAGCGTCACCGAAATGAGCGCCACTGCCACCATCGACAGGCTCTTCGTAAAGGCCATGGGATGAAACAGTTTTCCTTCCCGCCCGCTCATGGCAAATACCGGAATGAACGAGACGAGGATAATGACGACAGAAAAGAAAATTGGCCGACCGACAGTGCGGCAGGCGCGGATGACGATTTCCCGTGTGTCGCCGGTTACCTTTTTATCGCCGAAATGTTCCTTCAATTGGTGCGTGGCATTTTCGACCATGACGATCGCTTGATCCACGAGGATGCCAATGGAAATGGTGATTCCTGAAAGCGACATAATATTCGCCTGAATATCGATGATGCCCAGCTTGCGGAGCAGCCACATTTGCAGAAAGGCAAACAACACGGCCAGGGGCAAGGTGACGCAAATGACGAAGACGCTCCGGACATGTGCGAGAATGAGGAGGATGGCGAGCGAAGCGATCACCATTTCGTGCCACATCACCTCAGTCAAAGAGTGGATCGCCCCATGAATCAAACGTGTTCGGTCATAGGCCGGGATGATGCGAACACCCTGGGGAAGGCCTGGCTGAAGGCTTAGGATTTTTTTCTTGACCCGCTCGGTGACTGCCAGCGGGTTTTCTCCTTGGCGCATCACCACAACACCACCCACTACATCGTTGCCGTCCTTCTCGAAAATATTTCGCCGGTAGCCCGTGCCGACTTGCACGGCAGCCACATTCTTGAGGTAGATAGGGGTACCGGATCGCTCTTTGATGACCGTATTTTCGATGTCCTTGACATCACGAATCCACCCAACGGCCCGGATCAGGTAATCGGCGTTGTTCTTCTGGATCGTGCGTCCTCCGACCGTCGAGTTGCTGCGCGCCACCGCATCAGAGACTTCACCCAGGGTAATTCCGTAGGCCCGAAGCGCATTGGGATCAACATCGATCTGGTACTCCTTGGGTTGCCCGCCGGCCATGCCCACCTCGGCAACGCCCGGCACTGCGTTCAGTTCGGGGCCGACATAGTATTTCTGAAGGGCCCACATTCGGCCGGGGTCGAGATCACCACCTTCTAGCGTGTACCAAAAAATCTGGCCCAATGCCGTGGCGTCCGGCGCCAGGTAGGGAGCGACGCCTGGGGGCAGGAAGGTGGTGGCCAGGGTAAGTTTTTCAAGCACGCGTTCGCGGGCGAAATAGAATCCGACATGATCCTCGAAAATGACGGTGATCATGGAGTAGTTAAACTCCGAGGTCGAGCGCACTGCCTTGACCCCAGCGAGCCCCTGGAGCTTGAGCGACAGCGGGTAGGTTACCTGGTCCTCAATCTCCTTCGGACTTCGGCCCATCAAATCGGTAAAGACGATGACCTGGTTTTCGGACAGGTCCGGGATGGCGTCCACCGGGTTGTTAATGACAGCGTGAAGGGCAAGCGCACTGAGGGCCGCCGTAACGAGCATCACCAGGTAACGGTTACGAATCGAATATTCGATAATGCGTTCAATCACGATGGGTCTTCCTGCTGCGATGTGCCCTGGGTTTCCCTTGCGGCGATGCGCTGACGCGGAACCTGTCAGGGGGCAATCGTTTTTGCCTTAAATTCCTTCACCTTTGACAGCGTTTTCGCGGCATCCGCCAGCGCCTGTTTCTGGCAGGCTTTGCAGCAGAGAAACACCGGTTCCTCTCCTACCGTGACCTTTATGGGCGTGCCCATCGAACCAAGCGAATCTTCCGTGACGGGACACCAGCCTTGCGCCTGCGCCAGGCGCTGGTCCTCAGGACTGAGCTTGGCAAAACTGGGATGCATCTTGGCATCCGGCTCTGCTTTCTTTGCCTTGTCTGCCGCACCTCCAGAGCAACCCAGGGTGGCAACGGAGATCGACAGCATCACCAATACAAACAACGGAAAAGCCTTCATCGAACATTCCTCCTTCATCAATGGTGCTAAAAACAAAACCAACTCAAAAACAGCAACCGGCGACCAGCTATTTGGAAGGCCGCGTGCTTGCTGCCTTTGTTCTCAGTTTTTCAATGACCGCGAGAGTCTGATCTGGATGCGCCTGGGCGTCAGCCACGCACCCTCGACAACACAGAAAGACGGTCTGGCCTTTCAGCGTGATCCGGATGGGAACGCCCATCGACCCCAGCCGGCTTTCCTCCTGGATGGGGCAAAAGACCTGGCTTTCGGCGATTCGCCGATCCTCAGGGCTCAATTTTGCCAGCGCCGCGCGTGCCTCCGCTTCCTCTGGGTCGGTGATCTTTATCGCCTTTGACGTGACACCCGCTTTGTTTTTCCCTGACGCGGCGGGATCAGATTTTTCCCGACCCTTCAGTTTTTCCACAGTGGCCAGGGTCTCTGCCGCGTGATCACGGGCATTTTTTTCGCAGGCTTTGCAGCAGAGAAAAACCGGTTGGTCATTGAGAATGACCTTGACGGGCGTGCCCATCGATCCAAGTGGATTGGATTGCAGGATCGGGCAATTTCGCTGAGCGCCCGCCAGTCGCTGATCCACTCTGCTCAGCTTCGAAAGAACGGCCTTCACCTTCGCCTCCTCGTCCTCGGTCGTCGAAGGCTGCAATTCCGTGCCGGTGGAGGACTGTTTTGCCTGGGTCGTGCCGCTGGCGCCGAAATAGGTCGAGGCCGCACCGGACGTTAGGCGGGTCTCGGCATCCACCAGAAAGGAACCGATGGTTACGACTTTGTCGCCCGCTTCCAGCCCTCCGCCCACCGAGTAGTACCCGCCGCTTCGCGGGCCCAACTGAACTTCCACCCCGTCATACACCCCTGGCCACGGCTCGCGGTAAACGAACTTCCTGTTCCCGGTGTCGATCACGGCGCTCTCAGGCACCGCAAGCACCAACCCGCGGCGCAGCAGCGCAAAACGGCCGGCCATTTGAAACAGCGAGTCGAGGTTCTCACCAAATGCTCCGCCGGCGGCGAATCCGGGCAACTGTGCGAGGCTGCCAGCGGTTGCCTGGTCACGCCACTCCCCTTGGAGAGACGTGGTAAAGAGATCGAGGTCCCCGACCGGGATGTCTAGTTTCACATTCGCGTACATCCCTGGCCGTAAATCGTGGCCAGGATTCTTTATGTTGAAGCGAACCTTTAAGGTCCGGCTGCCCGCGTCCAGGTGCGGATGGATGAAGGCGACCTTGCCGGTGAAGACGCGGCCGGGGAACGCCTTGGTGGTGGCGCTCACCGTAAGGTGTTTTTGTTCTGCGTCCTTCAAAAAAGAGACTTCATCCTCGTAAATCTGCGCCTCGATCCAGACCGTTGAAAGATCCGCAATATCGTACAATTGGGCACCTTCCTCCACATACTGCCCTTCGACCTGGTATTTCTTGATGATGTGGCCACTGATGGGCGAATGAATGGTGACTCGCGTGATGGGCTTCCCGGTCGCAAGTATGGAGCCGATCTCGTCGTCGCTGATGCCCCAAAGGCGGAGGCGCTCCCTTGACATGCGCTCCAACTCGCGGTTGGCGCCGCTGCGGGCGTCAAGTAGATTCTGGGCCGTGGTCACCAGATCGGGGCTGTACAGTTCAGCGAGCGGATCGCCCTTCCTCACTGTCTGACCCGTCACGTTCACGAACAGTTTGGTAATGCGGCTCTTGCCTGTCACCCACACCGCAATGCGGGAGAGGTTGCGCTCGTCGAACTCAACAAACCCTACCGTGTTGATTTCCTTGGTCAGCGCCCTGTAAGCGACCTCCGAGGTTTTGATGCCGGCGAGGGCCATCCGGTAAGGCGATAATTGGACGCGCCTTACCCCTGGCGGCAGCCCGTCATCGCTGGCTGCATCCCCTTTCTTGCGCTCCGAAAGCGGCATGGCGCAAATGGGACACTTGTCCGGCTTCTCCCGGATAATCTGCGGATGCATTGGGCAATAGAACTCAAAACCGGAAGCGGACGTTTGAGATGTGCCCGATGTGCGCGTCCATTTTTCCCAATGTGCCTCGAAGAGATTCCAGTTGGTGATAACCAGCCCAATGGCTGCAAGTATGGCGATAAATCGTAGCCGCGCTTGGATGGTCCTGGCGACGAGCCAGATTTTCCAAAGCACGCTATGGGCCGGCCCCGCGGGGCTTGGCCTTCCTGCTGCTGACATCGTTCGGTCCCCCTAAAGGGCAATGGTCTTAAGCCTGGCCGGGAATGCTGTTGAAGGTGGCAATCTGCCCAAGCCGCGTGACGCGGCCTGAACGGGTTGCGTGCATGATGGGTGGTACGACAGCCGACATGGTGAATAGGAGCGCCCGTAGCGTGAGGGCGACTAAAGCTCCACCGGGCGCGTGGCAAGAAGGCCCGCGCTTACGGATGGTTAATTAAGGGAATTCTCAAATGATGAAATGTTTGAAAACGATGACGAGGTCAGGGGGTGGCGGGCGCCGGTGATCCGGGCGGCTCGCCCGCAAGTCCAATACCACTGCGGGGAAATCGAGGCTTAATAAGGTAAACTCTGAGACTTCGGCGTCGGCATTTTCAATGGGACTGATTTCCCATCGAACGATCGTTACGATTTCGGCCTTGGCGAGTGTTTTCTGGCAGCCGCTTCGGTGGATAGAAAGGCCTCCCTCTCCTGCCCCGTGGGACGCAATTCCACACTCGCGATCATTCGCGTCAGATGGGGGTTGGACTTGGTTGCCCGCGCTTTTTTTGCAGCAGCAATGCCCCGGATTTTCCTCGCTTTGCGGCGTAGCTTTCCCCTCACAGCAGCCTCCGCCGCTGGATGAGGCGCAAACGCCCTGGCAGCAACACGACGACTTCGCACTGCCCTGCCCGGAACAAAAGAACTTGATCGTGCCGTCAGGGCAGCGACAGGTGAAATGCGGAGTAATGCCGAGAAGAAACGACGCGAGCGTCATCCACATAAAGATGGCCGTTGATACCGTGCCGAGCCGCCGCATGATGTTTCTCCTTTCCCATTATGGTTTTAGGAATTGGGCCTTTCAAGGGCAAATGATGGCGGGAGGAAGCCTGTCCAAGCCAAGAAGGAAGGCCTTTTGCATCCCAAAGCATCCTACTCGTTCCCAAATTGTGTCTATTGGAGATTGGAGATGAAGGGGTGCGACCTTTTACATTAAAGTTGGTTCTGGGATCGCCGAAACGGATAGCCGTCGAGGGAGCCCCTGCCCGTTAGAAGCCGAGTGCCCAAATCCTTCGCCTCCACCAACTCGCGACATTGATACTCGACTCCAATTCGCCGTTCGGCAGATGTCCGTTTTGCCAAAGTCGCCTTCGCCAATTTCCGGGCAGCCGTTTCACTGGAGACACAAAATTGAACCAACATCCAGGCCTCCTGGACTTTTTCATATATAATATTTGACTATTTTTTCATATACTGTAAAGGTATTTTTGAGGGGGCTAGAATCCCCGGTTAAGTACGATTGTTTTCGAGTAGGCTCGTTTCACCAAGCCCTGCTTCCGCACACGTAAGCCGGGAGTGGGCCCAATACAAAAGGCCGAAAGGTCGAATAAGCCTGCGCCCTTAACCGGCGATTCTAACTCCTGGCACCAGTGTTTTAGCTGGCGCAAACCAAAATCTGTTAGCTCGGTGCGTGATGCTCATCTGCTTCAGGCTCCGACCATTACCGAGGAGGCGGGCACAAAGTGGAACAACAAAGCAATTCTTTCGATGCAGCAGGCCATGCGCTATTTGCGGACTGGCGTGAGGCGGCGCACAGATCAGGGCTGGTCTTAAATCAAGTCAAAGAAAATATGAACGATGTCGCCTATGTTGAGGCGGAAAAGATGTCCCAAGCTGCATTATGGAAATTCTTATGCAAACCGACTTCATCCTTGTTTATCATATCACTGAAACTTCAGATAGCATGTCATTATAGCGATTATTTTGAAGATGCTCTTAATCCAGTCAATAACACAATCGCGCCTCGTGCTGTCGTCTCTTCCTTACATGATTTGCAAAATCTAATAATTACCTCTTCAAATGTCGACAGAGCTTATACTTAGAATCGCGGATCGGTGACCGTGGCCCCACATACCAGGGCCTGTCCTGCTTGTATCAGATTCAATTTCGTTGCGATTCAAGCGGGGTGGGCTTTGGAAAGAACGGCTGCTTGGTTCCAAGAGGCCTCAGAACCCGATTTCCGTAAGAGTATATGCTTGGAGCCGTAGCGCAAGAAGACCGACGGTAGTCTGGATCGGGAGCGTTTGGCCGGATGCGGCAAGATCGGTAAGACCTGGCATGCTGAATTGCTAAGGTGTTTTCGGCGGTGCTTGATCCGGTTGATTTGACTATTCGTAAGACAAGGCATCACCAAACTATGCAGAGGGCTCCACATGTTTTCATTCGATCCTCTTGCTGCAGTGCTCGGGCTCTCAGCGCTTTGGGTTGCTTATCTCGCTTATCGGGCATCCTGCAAAATCTGGGTTAGACTTCTGAGTGTAGATGGCGCGTTTTCCAGAACCGTCTATGAGCCAGACCATCATTATTTCGACGTTGTGATACAGAATCTCGGGCTGCCATTGCATCGGACGAAGATTTGCCTTTCTTTCAAACATCGCGATGGCGAAACTTACACACTGGAAATGAAGAGGGTCGAGTACCGTGACCGCCACAAAGTTGTTACCGACAACGGTGAATTCGCCCAAGGTATGATCGGAGCCTTTCGTTTGAAGTCCACAGACCTAACAAGCAATGGTGGTCATGGAATCCAAATGCTGAGCAAACTGGAATGCCCGAGGCGATGCGATGCCAAGATCGACGTTTATTCTCAGGACTTTCTAGTGGCAGAATTTCGTCTTTGGCATCGGTTCTATTGGATTGAGTCCACTTGGAACCGTTTGGCACACAAAGTAAACTGGACATTTAACAGAAATGTCACGATTTCAGACGGCACGACGCGATTGAAGCTTGGAAGGGTGCTTCCAACTTCCAACGTCGATAGCCAGTTCCGCTTGGAATGCTTCGTGCGGGGAACAGTTGCGCATAGTCCTTCCCAGAGCTTGGGAAGGGATAAATAGCTATCGTACCTTTGCCAAAAGCCAGCAGGATGGATTTCCCGCTCGATGTCACCGGGAGGCGGTGGCGAATGGAACCATGCCGAGCTGCTGGGCACGTTTTTTATCAATTATAATCATTATTAGATTATTGGTGTTTTTGTATTTAAATCTAAAATCTCATTTTGTGGCCTCTGGAGTGCCACATTAACTCTCTGGCTACCCCTGTCCCAAGTTTTCCCCATTTGCTCTCCTGTGGGGCTGTTTGGGGCCTTTGCGTCTATCCTAACCTCCTCCCACCTGAATGCCACTTCCTGTGCCCTGAAACGGACTTGTCCACAATTTTTCGTCGATCAACTATAGGCAAGTAAGTATATAGGTTTTATATATAGGTATGTGCGACCAAGTTACCGTTGTCAACGCCGCAGTTTTCCGTCGAGGGCGCGACCAACTTACCGCCCCGCCCCGCGACCAACTTGCCGTGGATAACTTTGCGCCTCCACGGACTTGTCCCCAGAATTGGGGCGCGACCAACTTACAGTGGCATGGGACGGCAATTCAATCACTTAGCCCCTGCCCCGCCATCCTCCGATTTCCCGCAATCCCTGAAAGACTGCCGCATTCCAGGAAATCACCGCGCGACCAACTTACCGTGGTGGTTTCTTGGAAATTCAGGTGGTTAGTTTCCCGATCATCCCTTGGAGTTTTTGCTTTAAACCCTTTATTTTCTGCGGCATTGCGAGAATTCAGGGTGCGACCAACTTACCGTGGGATTTAGGTGAGGCCCGGCGCTCCCCGCGACTAACTTACCGTGGGATTTAGGTGAGGCCCGGCGCTCCCCGCGACTAACTTACCGTGAGCGTTTCTTGGCTGATCAACGGGTTAGCGGTTCCCTCCCCCTGCCCCGTTTTGGCGGAACTTGCCTTAATGTCTGCGGGTTCCACCGGTGTGGAAGGCGCGACCAACTTACCGTGGGTTGCTTGGGTAACCATTCCTGTGTATTTGGGCGGGACCGGTGGTGGGCTATTCTCCAAAATCAGGCCCACCTCGTCGGCGGATAATTTGGCGGTGGGATAAGTTGCGCGAACTTGGTGGAGCGTTTCTAAAAACCGCCGCCGGAAATCCCTCACCCTGGCGAACCCCTGCCCGAATTGCTCATGCATGGCATTCCAGGTCACACGCTGCGGCCTGCCGACCGGTACCCGGTGCAACCGCTGCGCCAACCAGACATACACATCGAGCGCCATGGCCGAGGAAGATAACACGGAAACGGCGCGGTGATCCAGCGGAACGGCATGTTTGCCCAGCGTCCGGAAATACTCTTCGCTCAACCGGACAGTCGACGGCCAGAGTAGCCGCTGATCGGCCTGTTTTGGGAACCATAAATCGAAGGCGGAGACAAACTGGGTATTGACCTGAACGGCCTTGCCTTCCTCGACAATCCCCATGCGTACGGTGGAGGAAGCCAGGCGGGCGAGCTGGTCTTTTAGGGCTTTGAGTTGCTGACCATTGGTTTCCAGGCCGAGGGAGCGAGCAAATGCTGTCATGGTGCTTTCCACCTCGATGACCGGATTGCCGGTGCGTACCGCTTCGCTGGCCAGATGAATCAATACCAGCCTGGGCTTTTCGCCGTAAGGGAGGCCCAGCTTGACGAATTCGCCGGTCGTCGGGTCAATCGCCGATCCGGCTTCAATGCGAAGGGATGCGCCGCCTTGCTTGCGGTCCCATTCGCGCACGTCATCGCCTGGATTTTTGTAAGGAATCCCGCAATTGCACTGGATCGAATGCAGGAAATCAATGCGGGCAGGCGGATCACTGCGAATGGCTTGCGAGGCCTCGATCAATCGCCCTTGGCTGCGGGTGGGCATTGAATCTTTTGAACGCCTGGTCATGATGCTTTGGGCAGGTGACCATTGGTGGTTAGCCAATGCTCGACGGCAATTTCCAGGATGTCCGTCAAGGTATTGGGCTCCGTGCCGCTCAATTGGCGTTCCAGCGAGGCTTTCTTCAGCGCGTTGGACAAATCCGTACGGATGCGGGTGCTAATCGGGGTGCGACCGACATTGGCAGTTTGTGCCGGAGCGGCCTTTACGGCTGGGGCCACGGTTGAGGTAACCGGAGCTTGCTCAATGGGTGCGGCATGTGCTCCCGATGGCTGGACGATTTCCGGGGAAATTGGTTCCACTCTGGCCACCGCCTTGCCGCCAAACACAAACTCTTGCTCCCGGGTCAAAGGGGTTGCTTTCATTGCTTCCACTAATGAACGACGTTCGGCCATATCCCCTCCCCTCTAAGCCCTTGCCTTGCGGCGTGCTCTGGTTTTGTAAGCCTCGGGTAAAATCTCCCGGAACAGTAATTCGATTTCGTCTGCGGCTTCCTTCGCGCGGGCACCCATATTCCACACCACCGACCCCTGCCCGGACGCATCCGCGTAAATCTGCCGCAAGGTCATGGCATTTTTGGCCAACGGCAAATCCAATTCCCGCGCCGCGGCAGTCATATCCTGCGTGAGCTTGTAATTCTTCCCGATCATGCTCAGAACAATGACCGCTTTGGGTTTGCCACTGCGAATATCCTGCGCCTGACGCAAGGCTTCGGTCGCTTTGTAAAGCGCCCGAATTTCCAACATGGATGCTTTGCACGGTACGATCGCCAGGTCAGCGCGGAGCAACAGAGCTCGGCTGGTTTCGGTGTTGCTCCCCGGCCCGTCTGCAACAACATAATCCGTCGCTTTATGCAGCCCCGGCAGGTCGTTTAGTATGAGGTCGGGATTATCCAGGCGCACTGATGGTAATTCTGGCGCGGCTTCCTTGACCCATTCGCTACTGGAGGCTTGAGAGTCGCAGTCAGCCAGGGTTACCCGGTGACCCAATTCAAAAAGCCAGGTTGCCAGATGCACGGATAATGTGCTCTTGCCAACCCCACCTTTACTGTTTGCGACGACGATAATCATGAAACGACGGATACATGCTTTCCATCTTTCATGCAAGCATTATTGCATTCCTGCTGGAAGGTTGGAAATCTGTCATTCCGTCATGGTTTCATTCTTGATTTCTGTCCGGCTTGATTGCATTCCTGAATGAACGCTCGCTTTCCATCATTCCGTCATGCCTTCTTTCCGGCAACCTGGCTTTCCTGCCTTCCATCCTTCTTTCAATACGACTTTCTGGATTTCATGCTGACCATCATTCATGCTGGCAGGATTTCCATCATTCCTGAATTCCATCAAGCTTTCCGTCTTTCATGGTGGAGATCTGGAATGATGGCTTGATGGATGGATTTCTTTCTTGCCTTCATGCTTTCCAGACGGTTTTCAGTCTTTCATGCTTTCAATCTGTCCTTCTTTCATGCAATATTTCTTTCCGCGTTTCCTTCCTGATGGCCGGTCATCTTTCATGATTTCATTCTTTCAATCTTTCATGCTTGAAGGCTGGACGGATGGCTTTCTTTCTGGCCGGATTTCCATCCTGAAGGAAGGCTGACTTTCAGGAAAGATTGCCTTCATGAAGGAAGGCATCTTTTGCAGCAAAACTTTTCCTATGGTCCACATAGGGGAGATGTCTGACAAAAAATACACTCGGACCGACCTGCGCGAAGCCACCCCAAAACAGGGTCATTTTCGAGGCGAATATGCCACCCGGAACCGCCGCAAAAAACCGCCCCATGGGCCGTGATAAAACGGCAACGAGGAGAGGGGCGCACGACCGCATGGGGGCGACCGAAGGTCGGGCGACAGGCTTCAGCGAAATGGCTTTAACGCCAGACGGCGACCGGTGGGAGGAGGGGAGGGGCCTACCCTTGGGTGGAAACCGGGGGCTTCCGATTTGGCGCTCCACCCACGGAGGCGTTCTTGACGGCGAGGGCTTCCTCGTAATAGCGGTAGGCCCGGCGGCGTACCCGATTCGGATCGGGTACGCCTCGGCACTGGGCCGCCTCATCGAAATAGGCACCCCAGGCTGCTCCATGAAACGCGTCGTCTAGGATTTCATCCAGGTCGTTCATGCTTTGTCCCCCGCGGCTGGAAGGTTGGTGACCGGAATTGGCCGGCCGGTGATCCGCGCCAGGATCTCTTCGGCATGGGCACGGGTCTGGTAATCACCGATGCAATCCACGCCCTGACCCGGGATGTGGCCGTAAAGGCTCCAGCATTCCGCCTCGTTAGGCTCGCATACTTCCGTCGGCTGGCGACCGGTCTTGTCCTTTTCACCAAAGCTTCTGACCGGGTGAATTTCGTATCCGTCAAAGGGAACGACAGTCGATGACTGAGGGTCCATGGGCGCTCCGAACCATTGGCCTTCCTCAAAGGCCGCTTCCAGTGCCGCCTTGACGGACCAGACGGCCACGGTGTGAAAGTCGAGGCCATCGGATTTGCGCTCCTGAAGGGTCGGGATGCCCAAATGCTTGAAGGCAATCTGAGGCAGGATGTCGTCGCGTGTTATCATTGGCATCCTCCTATCGCTTCTTCCGAATCCGCATCGAGGCCGATCCGGACTTCGATGGTGGCAAGGGGTGGGGTGGCCACCTTGCTTATCAGGTAGCCGACCCGATTGACCACATGCAACCCGCTGATCAGGCACAACTCCCCGTCATCGCCCTCGATTAGGGTCCAGATGGTGCGAGGGTCTTGCCGGCGGACAAAGTCAAATTCAGGGCCATGCGTTTCAAAGAGGCAACAACCGACCCCCTCGATGTCCCAGCCGGTAGAGGGGTTGATGTGGTTGGGAAGCAACGGATACGTCCGGTCGAAGTCGGCTTCGCTCATGGGAATGATGGTGTGGGTCATTGGCTGGCTCCTTGTTTGAGGGGTTGGGTTCGTTCGAAGATCATGCACACATCGTGCAGGCCTGGAATGAAGCTGGTCCGGTAGGTTTTGTGGCTGCTGCTGTTCCCGTGGCTGAATCGAATGATGTCCGTGCAAGCCTGGCGCAGGCCGGCTTGGAAGGCAAGTGACTTGGTGAAGTGGGTGAGGGGGACATAACCAACTTCGCGATCGGAGTAATCGCCCATCAAGATCGCCAGCTTGCCATTGGGCTTGAGCGCACGGGCGGCATTGCGGATGAACTGACCGTAACGGCGAAGGAACTCTTCCAGAGTATTGCAGCGGGATAAGTCCTTGGGATCGTCTGCATAGAGCTTCATGCGCCAATACGGTGGATGGGTCCAGATAAAATCAAAGCTGCCTTCGCCTGGGAACTCTTGGTGGTCACAGGCATCGAAGCCTTGGTGAATGTCGAAAGCGAAGACGGGGATGCCCAATTCGTCGCACACGTCCTTGCAGGTGCCAGACCCGCTCATTGGGTCGAATACGATGCCGGGTCGGAAATAATTGAGTAAGTCCTTGATCAGATTGCCACCGCAATTGCCTGGCCATTTGCGGTCGCCATACTCGCCAGCTCGGTGAAAATGATAGAGGCTGGTTAGATGCGGCACCGGGCTTCCGGTGACCGGCGCCTGGGGAAGGCGGGCGTATTGGATGTTTTTGCGCAGTGAAGGTGAGGTGAGGGGGCCACGCCTCGCCACGCGGGCCGCATAGAACGGGTTAGCTTGATTGTTTTTCATGGGATTTTCCTTTCTTCGGTTGGTTGATTGTTGAGTTCGTGGAGGTAACCTCCATAAGCCTTCCAGGTGAAATCACTGGTATCCACCACGATCAACCCGGCATTGCCGGGACTTTCGGCTAGGAGGACTTCCAGGTTGTGAAGGTCCCGCAGATAAAGATCGTTGCAGGTAACCCCCAGGCTCAGATTGCCGGGGATGCGCTCATGGCAGATGCCGACGAATCTGGCGGCGGCATAGAAGGCATCATTGAAGCGTCCTTGCATCAGGCGTTTCAATTGGGCGAGGTAAACCGGAACCTTGTCGCCGTGCCAGTGTAAATACACGGTGGGCGAAACCTGATGTTGATCGAAGAACACAATGCTTGCGCGGTTTCCCATGTTACGCCTCCTCACTTTGCGAATCGGCGATGGCTTTGCGGAGTGCGGCTTCATAGCGGTCACCACGCCAGGAGTTGACGCCGAAGGCGATGTTACCGAGGGCCAGCTTCCCGATATTGAAAACCGCAACATGGTCTTCCAGGTTGAAGACCACACCCAGCATGAGCCCTTCGTCGGGATCAAGGAAAACTAGGGCATGGAACGGAGCGTCGGATATTCCATTGCGGTGATGCTGAATGGATTGGACGAAGATCTGCATGGCCACCTCCTACTCGTTGCTGGAGTGGAGGCGGCGGCAGGCGAACTCCCATTCGAGTTCGTCATAGACGGCATCGAAGGCGGGATCGCAACCTGCCATGTCGTCAAGCAGACAGTTCAAGTGATAATTGGATTCGATGGTGGGAAATGCTCTTCGCATGGTGGATTCCTTTCCTGAAATTGGGGTGAGGGGAGGCGGCGAACCGCCTCCGGTTGGTTATTTCTCTTCTGAGGCGAGTCGCAGGGTGATGCGGCCATCGAGCGGGATCACATCCAACTGGATATTGAACCCCTTGCCGTCGTTATTGGCCCAGGCGCAGCCGACTTTGGTGAAGAAGGATTTCTTTCCCTGGCCCAGATCTTTGACGTGATAAGCGTAATGGGTGGGTGATTTGCTGGTGGTTGGATTCGACATGGTAGTACTCCTCTTTTGCTTCATCGGCCGCTTCATTGCTGCCTGATGTCCAGCGACCAACACGTCTTAGTCCGTGGCCCTCTTGGGCTTTACCCTGCAAGCGAAAGACGGAGGCTCCCCACTTGGGGAAACCGTCTTGGCAGCTTGCAGGGCACGGCGGGCGTGTTAGCGGTTAAGACATCCTGGCTGCAAATGAGGCGGCGAACGAACAGGGGGAGTGCATTTGGGGAAGGATACCATCGCGTCGTCCCACATCGCCTATGGGGCAAAAAGCACGAGGGCAACCAGCTTCACCCATTCACGGATGGATGGCACGACAGAAGGTGAGGGGGCAATGGTTGGGTGGGGTCATTTAAGGCCGTAACACAGGAGGGGAGCAAGAATGAGCCGAAGGTAGGCGAGCCCGAAGCATGCACAATTTGGAAACAAGCAAAAACGACCGTAAACGATCTTCGTGCTGGCGAATGCATCGATGCGAGGAGTTAGCTCAGAAACCTGCGCGGATGACGAGATTTGTGCAGGCATTGCCCTTGCTGGTATTGTATCTCCCCGTCGACATACAGTTGGCGCCACTGGGAAGGACGGTGAGCGCCGAGGGTGTGGAATCTCCGGAACATGTTGCATCGCAGGAAGAATAGGTGAAAGGAGCAAAAACCCGGAAGGAGATAGGCATTGTTCCCAGCCGGGAATGATCGTCAGACGTGATCGCAGCATAGGAAAAGACGCGATTAAATCAGAGGCGCAATAGCTGCATGCAGTCTTACCAAAACTTGCTTTTCAGGTTTCCGGAATTGGTTAATTCCTATGAGTCAGTTTTTGATTCAAACGAACAAAGTTTGGGAATGGGGGGGAGGGACCACGCACGCGCCGAAGGGAATTCTTGACATTCCGGCGGGGGAGGCTTCCCCCGATAATGACTTCAAGCTTGACGTTTAAGTCGGCAGCATTCCTGATCCATAAGAGTTCCACGGTTATACGGTGAACAATCCTGCTGGGGCGAGGGCGCCATATCCATTTGCCAACTGATTCAGCGAGCGCTCGCCCTGCGATAAAGCTCCCATGTGAATGGACCAAGCCGCATGGCGATGGCGAACCGCACTGACCACTTCACAGTGAGGAGAAATGGCGCATAGTGCACTCTCTGTCCTCTCACCGGACGCTGTATTCCACCCCGAAGGAAGCAAAATTCTCGGCCACAGCCTTGATCACCTGCCTCCCCCTAGATGCCAATGGAGCTAGAAAACCTAAACCTAAAGGCCATTTTTTGTCGACAAGTACCTCAAGATGATCAGCAGAACTCGCATTGTCAGCTTAACCGGTAGGCGCACCCACCTTCGTGTGCCACTCAGTCGCGATCGCCTGTCCCTTCGAGAGAATTTCTAAACGGACCGGAGCCAAGGAGAAGGTAGTGCGACTCTTTATTGCATCTGTTGCTTTGGCTCTGGTGTGCCATTCCACCGGTTGCACGCATCGTCAACTCCGAAACAGCACCCTCAAACAGGCCTCTACTTGGACGGATCTGCAATATCAACAAGTATTAGGCAACCTAGCGAGCTTTTGTGACAACCCTGGAGCCATGGCGAATTTTTCGGTCACTGGCAGCGGCTTAGCGCAAGTGACCGATTCAGGTAGCCCGACGGCAGTCGTTCAACCGAACTTCATTGCTTTGTCGGAGTCAGCGCTGACCGGAGGAATGTATGGCGGGACCATGTCGCGCCAAGTTTCTGAGCAATGGGAGATCGCGCCGATTACTGACCCGGATAAGCTGAAAGCGCTGTCGTGCCTTTATCGACTACTTTTGAACCCTGATCTTCCTGAGAAAGCAGATTGCATAATACTATTCGACTCGCTATTGGGTAAAGGCAAAATTAATCCCGAAGCCGAAGGAGACATTCCACGAGGCTGGTTTGGCATCGGTCGAAAGCACGATGTGCCACGGAATGCGTGTTATGTCGCAAACCATCGCAACACCTATGTGTGGGTTTGCCCTGAAGGAGTTTTCGGTTTAAGCCAATTCACGCTGCAAGTTCTGAATATTGTCACTGTTGATACTGCGCCGGCAACCGAGCAGGTACAGTTGGTGACACACTGGCAGTATGGCGGCCTGATTCCCGTTCCGTTGCGAACCGTCACATTTACTCAGGTTCACAATGACGCTCCTCAGCCTGAAGAAGAAACTCCCTCAGGAAAGAACTATGAACTCCTTAACAAACATCCGAATCCAACCGTGCCTTCCAGGGCGTCGCCACGTGGACGAATCCAATTCTTCTCCCCACAGCAAGGGCGGGCCTATACAGGGCCTGCGCAACGGTAGCCCTGTTTCGTTGATGGTTGGATTGGTATTTACCTGCAAAGGTGAATGTCCACCGGCAGCGTAAGCTTTGCCCAATCGCGATCGCCGGTTATGACAGGCAGCGCCAGCTCCATTGCCAGTGCCAAGCAGGCGCGATCTGCGAACGAAAGCCCGTAATCCCTGGTCACGGGTTTCAAAGTGGCAGTAATCCTGGCCAGGGCCGAATCGAAGGAAGCAATGGTTATTGGCAGCCGCAGTAGCGCGAGATCTATCGCTTCCATGGGCATCGATTTTTCAAGGCAACGGGCCACTACCTCAGATATGTTGACCGCGGAAATCACCGCATCCGGGATTTTTGAGGCTACCATTTCCGCTCCCCTCTCCTGAAACAGGAAAGCGAGCAGTGCGGATGCGTCTAGAACGCATCTAGCCACGCAGGTTCTCGAGTGCGGCGTCGCGGCGCCGCTCTGCGATAAGCAAGTCCGCCTGGTTTTCGCCTTCGATTCGGTATGGGGCGAATTGGTTTTGCACTTCTTCTAACAGGCGAGAACAGGGGATTAGTCGCAATGAATCGCCCTGCTCTTCCCACAGAAGGGTTTCACCTGCCGCGAAGCCAATGCGCTCGCACAATTTGGCCGGAATGGCCACCCTTCGATCCTCTCCCAGTCTTGTCCGAATGTAGTTCGTCATAACGCCACTATATTATGTGTAAAATTAATAATATGGCAAATAATATAACATGTCAATTTATTTTACTTGTAATTACTTCTTGCACACCATACTATTAAAGACGACGAGTCTTTACCTAATTTTACTTAACCATCAAATGGTTGCCATAGTCCACCATCTGATTTATAGGTCATTGTGATATCCATGATTATTTGAGGTTGCTATGCGTCGCTCGGCGGATCGTTCGCTTCGGGGCCGGTTCGTGTCCTGACCATGTTACGCAAGTCCCCGCATCGATTTCATCCGACGTTATTTTCCCTCAACGAGAAGGAGGCTGGCGCCTCACTTGTTGAACCCACCTCTGGACCGCAAGGAGGGTCCCATGCTGTACAAGACGATCTTACTCGAACTGCTGGAGCAGCACCCGAACTACCTCGACCAATTGCGCCAGACACGCCAGATCATGCCATGGCTGGTGGAGACGGCATACGAACTGCAGGCCAGGCACGCCGAGTGGAACCGGGTCTTTTTCAAACAGAACCCGGGCTCGATCGCGGGCCAGTTCAGCCGCGAAGCGCTGGAAATGGCAATCAGGGAAGTGAGCTTTTCTTTTCCTCCCGAATCACCCGGGGAAGAGCTGGGCGAATTCCCGATCGAGGAAGCGATCCGCTGGATCCACCGCCCTTTGCATGGCGTCTAAAAAAGGGCTCCATCCAGAAGTCGTTGTTCGATCTTCCGCCCGAGGAGACTCAGTCGCCCGCCCCTCCGGGCGCGCCGACGGAGGCTACGCCACTTGCTCCCCACGCCCCCGCAGTTAAAGTGGAGCCGAGGAACATCAACGAAGACTTACCTGCCCTGCCTTCCACCAGCGGCGAGAAGGCCAAGGCCCGCGATATCCTGGCCGCGATACGCACCTTGCGAATTCTCGAGCGAGAGCCTCGCACCGCGACGCAAGAGGAGCGCCGCCAGTTGATGGGTTTCGGTGGATTTGGACCTGTGGCGTTGACCCTGTTTCCCGATCCTGTGAAGGGAAGTTACAAGGATGCCGGCTGGCAGGTCCTGGGGGAAGAGCTGAAATCGCTTCTAACACTTGAGGAGTATGCCAGTGCCAGGGCCACGGTCTTCAATGCGTTTTACACTTCGCCGGAGGTGATTACCGCGATGCAAGCGGCGATCACCCGGCTCGGTGTGCCAGCACAGGCAACCATACTGGAGCCGGGTTGCGGCACTGGGAGTTTCATTAGCGGTGGGCAAAGCCAGCACCGCTACGTCGGCGTCGAGATGGACGGGATTTCCGGGCGGATTGCGAAGGCCCTGCATCCGGAGCATGACATCCGGATCGAGAATTTTCGGGACAGTGCCTTGCCCGAGGGGCGCATCGATGCAGTGATCGGCAATGTGCCGTTTGCCGACCTCAAAATGGAGTATCACGGCCAGAAACTGTCATTGCATGACTTCTTTTTCGCCAAATCGCTCGACGCCCTGAAGCCGGGCGGGATTCTGGCATTAGTAACCAGTCATTACACACTGGATAAACAAAATTGCGCCCTGCGCGAATCCTTGGCCGACAAGGCGGATTTCTTAGGCGCGATCCGGCTGCCATCGGACGCCTTCAAGCGCGAAGGCACCAAGGTTGTCACCGACATCGTGTTCCTGCGTAAACGTGCGCCCGGCGAAGAAATCCGCCACGCCGATGCCGACTGGCTCCAAATCGGGCCCGTTGACGTAGAAGGAATTCAAGTCGCCGTGAACCGATATTTTCTGAACCATCCAGATATGGTGCTTGGGTCCTGGTCGCGCGAAGACACGCTTTACGGCGGGGAAGGATTCAGCGTCAAAGGCAGCGGGGCGTTGGCCAGCGATCTGGAACGCGCCATCACCCGCTTGCCGGAAGGGGTGGCGAAGCTCACCCCAACGACGCCCGCCATCCAAAGTGAAGCGATCGCCCTGCCGCCCGAGCGGCATTTGGGAGAGGGAAGTTTCTTCATTGGCGCGAATAAGCAGATCCACCAGATCGAAGGCGGACAGGCGAGGCCGGTGGTCTATGGAGGCGCTTCCTTAAAAGCCGACGGCACTATGACCGGCAGGCGGTTGGCGTTGCTCGTGGATTTGCGCGATCGCGCAAGGAAGGTACTGCAATCGCAGAACGAGGGGTGGCCGGATCCGCAACGCGAAGCGGCGCGCAAAGAGCTCAACCGGACTTATGACCGGTTTGTCCAGGCCTTCGGCCCGATCAACAAAACCACCTTCGGCGAAACCGCCGATGGCTCGGTCATCCGCCGGATGCCGAATCTCGTGAAATTCCGCGAAGATCCGGACGCAATGCTTGTGATGTCGCTGGAAGAGTACGACGAAATCAGCGGCAAAGCGGCCAAGGCCGCGATTTTGCAAAAGGATGTGGTCGGAAGAACGCCGCCCGTCACGAAGGTGCAAAGCGCCGAGGAGGGGCTGCTGGTCTCACTCAATCAGCACGGGCTGGTCGACCTGCCCTTTATCGCCTCGCTCTATGGCAAGACGGAAGAATACGTCGTTGCCGAGCTCGGCGATTTGATCTTCCTGGATCCGCAGACGGGCGTCTGGGAGACTGCAGACGCCTATCTATCCGGGAATGTGCGCGCAAAACTGGCTCAGGCCGAAGCGGCGGGGGCGGCCTTTGGCCGCAACGCCGAGGCGTTGCGCGAAGTGCAGCCCGAGGATGTGCTACCGGGTGACATCGACGCCAATTTGGGAGCACCGTGGATCCCAACGATGGATATCGAGGCCTTTGCCTGTCACCTGTTCCAGGCGAAGCCGGGATCGGTGCAGGTAGGCCACCTGCTTAAAGACGCCTTGTGGAGTATTGAGGCCGAATTCATGGCAGAACAATCGGTGGCGGCTGGCACCGATTTTGGGACGCCGCGGGCCAACGGCGTCCATTTGCTGGAGCTGGCGCTCAACATGAAGAGCCCAACCATTTATGACACCATGCGCGGTCCCGATGGGGACACGCGAGTGGTCAATCAGGAAGCGACACTGGCCGCCCGTGAAAAACAGAAACGCATCAAGGAAAGTTTTCGTTCGTGGCTGTTCGCCGATCCGGAACGGACCGAACGGCTGGTGCGAATTTACAACGACCATTACAACAATATCCGGCCCAGGCTTTTCGACGGATCGCATCTCGATTTTCCCGGGATGAATGCCAATCTCACCATGCGCCCACATCAAATCAATGCCATCTGGCGAGGTATGAGTGCCGGGAATACTTTGCTTGCACACTGCGTGGGGGCGGGGAAGACCTTCACCATGGCGGCGACCGCGATGAAGATGAAACAGGCGGGCCTGATCAAGAAGCCGATGATTGTCGTGCCCAATCATTTGCTCGAACAATTCTCCCGGGAATTCATGCAGCTTTATCCGAATGCGCGGCTGTTGGTGGCGGGTAAGGAAGATCTGACGCGCGAGAAGCGCAAGTTTCTGACCGCCAAAATCGCCAGCGGCGATTGGGACGGGATCATCGTTACCCATTCGAGCTTCGAGAAAATCGGCATGTCGCGCGATTACCAGGAAAAGTTCCTGCGCGTGCAGATCGCCGAATATGACCAGTTGCTGTGCGAACATGCGGGCACTAAGGGCACGAACCGCAATCTGATCAAATCGATCGAAAAGCAAAAAGCCGCGCGCAGCGAACGGCTTAAGGATTTGCTGGCCGAAGACAAGAAAGATGACGGGCTGGTGTTCGACGAACTGGGCGTGGACCACTTATTCATTGACGAGGCGCATTATTTCAAAAACCTGGAGACCCCGACCAAAATGGACCGCGTCGCCGGCATCCAGACGGGCGGATCGGAGCGCGCTTTCGACATGTATATGAAAGCCCGGTATTTGCATGAGCAGCATGCCGGTCATGGCGTGACCTTTGCCACCGGCACGCCCATCTCCAATACGATGGTCGAGCTTTATACCATGCAGCGTTTCCTCGATCCGGAAGGTCTGTCGAGCCGCGGCATTGAGCATTTCGATGGATGGGCCGCAAACTTCGGGGAAATCGTCGAATCGATGGAACTGTCCCCCGACGGGGCAAGCCTGCGACCGCGGTCGCGCTTTGCCCGTTTCACGAACCTGCCGGAGTTGCAGTTGATGTTTCGCCAGTTTGCCGATGTGCAAACCGAGCAAATGCTCAATCTGCCCCGCCCTGCCTTGCTTGGAGGCAAGCCGGGAATCGTCGCCTGCCCGATGTCGACGGACCAGACTTTGCTCCAGCAAAAACTGGTGGAGCGCTATGAGCGGCTTCGGTCGCAAAAGGTCGATCCGCGCGAGGACAACGCCCTGGCCATCACAACCGATGGCAGAAAGCTCGCCACCGATGCGCGGATGCTAACACCGGCCGCAGCCGAAAACCCCGATTCCAAAATCCATCGCCTCACCGAAAACGTGGCGCGCATCTGGCATGAGACGACGCCTGATCGCGGCACCCAGATGATATTTTGCGATCTGGGAATCAATCCAACTGCATGGGGCTACGCACCCTATGACGAGATCATTTCTCAGCTCGAGGAGCTGGGCGTTCCCCGCGACCAGATTGCTACCATGGGCGAGGCGGAGTCCGATGCAAAGAAGCAAGCGTTATTTGAACGGGTGCGCAATGGATCGGTGCGTGTGCTCCTGGGAAGCACCCAGAAAATGGGCACGGGAACGAACGTGCAAAGGCGCCTCGTGGCGCTGCATCATCTTGATGCGCCCTGGAAGCCCGCCGAAGTGGAACAACGCGATGGCCGCATCCTGCGCCAGGGCAATGAGAATAAGGAAGTCGCGATCTACCGCTATGTGACGGAGGGCTCGTTTGACGCGTTCATGTGGCAGGCGCTGGAAACTAAAGCCAAATTCATTGGACAGGTAATCAGCGGCGAAAACGCCGCAAGACGGGCGGACGACATAGGGGGCCAGGAATTGTCTTACGCAGAGGTGAAAGCAATCGCCTCGGGCAATCCGGCTGTCCTGACTCTCGCAGAGACGGACGCGGAGCTACAACGTTTGGCAATGCTGCACAAGAACCACCTTGATGAGCAATTCGTCGCAAGGCGCAAATTGCGCGAGCTTCCTAATGCCATCAGCCGGCTTTCCGGGCAAATCAACCGGTTATCCGAGGACAGCGCTACGGCCCGCCTGCATGCGAACGATCCCATCGTTCTTGGGAACAGCCCGTGGTCAAAAGGCGACGCGCCGGCTGTGCTGGCGCATCGCCTCGAAACCTTGCCAGGCAGGGTGCCTCAGGCCACCCAAATCGAACTCGGCAGGTTTCGGGGAGTGCGGTTTGGACTGGTATTGCATCCTGACGCACCTGCGGAAGTGCTGCTAGAAGGGGCGACCATTCGCACCTTAAGCCTTTCCAAAGAGCATCAGGGAGCGCGGGCGATATTGAACGCGGCAGAGCGCATCGCCAATGGCTACGAAGTAGAGGCGACGCGGACAGCTCAAGAGCTTGCCATCGCCGAGACGCATTTGCGCGATTACCAGGCACGGCAAGGAACGGTGTTTGCCCATGAGGCCTATCAACACACGCTCAAGGCGTTGCGTGACCAGCTTAGAGAAGGATTGTCGGCAAAATCCGAAAGCGAGGGATTACAGCCTGACGAGATCGTGTGTCGCATCAAGGCCCTCCGGGATTCCCATACCGTAGAAACGGAACCACGTCGAACCACTGCCGCAATCACGCGCGCAGCCGAGCCTGTTACAGCGCGGATTCGCAGGAAAGATGAGGAGCGATTCAATCCGGTGTGTGCGGCACCCGGCGGCGATCGTCCGGGCAGGAATTTTCAGGAGCAGGAAGAGGGCCGGCTGGCTGCAAAGGTTCACGAGACGGGGCAAGCGCTCTGAAGGCCGGCATCCTCTTGTTTGATGGCGACTGCCCCGGCAACGACAGGGCAGGAGAAACCTTCGTCATGTCGGTGACCGCCCGCCATGCCAGAAGAATGGAAAGAAATCATGATGGATTGCTTTCATGAAAGAACGATTGCATGCAAGTATCCGGGCGATCTTACTTCCGGCCAATTGCATTGATCCGTTGAATCCAGATTGATTCAACGGAACGAAAGAAGGCTATGGGTTTTGCCCCGATGTCAAGGACGCGGGTTGGAGGGGCACCCGGTCTGCACAAGTAAGCGGTAGCGAGCGCGGAAGATCGGGGAGGGGCCAAACCCGCGCCAGAGGGCATCCTTGACAACGGGCAATGATTGCGGTTCGACGCGCCCATTCGCTGATATGTTCAATCATCTCAGGGCGTTGCGTAAAACGACAAGCCGTTCTCCTGTTGACAATCTCACTTTTCTCGGGCAGGTTAGCCAACGCGCGATCCTCTCTTCCCTTTAGAAAGTTAAGAATTCATTGAGGGAAACCTCTGCCTGATGCGTCTTATAAAGGAACATCGCATCACATGTAAGGAGAATGACTATGTCTGATAAGCATTTATTGGACGAATGGCTGGCTTTTCTTTTTCGCCAGCCGGTGCAAACCCAAAGCTTCGCATCCTTGCATCAGGACGTGTGGCGCAAAATTCGTGTTGCCGAGGCGGAAGAGCGTCCGGGCAACTGGCTTGAAGGCCTGCTTTACTGGCTTTTTGCCCCTGGGCGCCAATTCGCGACCGTTACGGCAGCTGTGATGCTAAGCGTCGCCCTCGGCTTTACCGCTCCGGGTACCGCCCCAGCAAATGCTTCGGAACTCTCTGCCAACGCATTAGGCCTGAATATTTATTCGCCTTCCTACGCCCATCCCTTCAGCCTTGCACAGTTAGGTAGCCCATGAAGCAAATCTACAAAGACCTGCGCTCCACCATCCTGGTCGCCCTGATTGCCTTCGCCGTGTGCTGGGCAAGCAACATCTGGATTTTTCCCGAAGGCCGCCATCACATCGATCCCGACAACTGGCTGACACAGCAGCTCCATATTACCCCCGAGCAGGAAAAGAAACTGGAGCCCGTAGAGCGGGCATACGATAAACGCCGCATCGAATTGCGCAACAGGATAATGGCAGCCAGCCAGGAGCTGGCCAGGGTGTTGGTGGAAGAAAAACAATATTCGGTGCGCGTCAAAGTCGCCTCGCAACGGGTGAATGAGTTGCAGGCCGAGCTGAAAAACATAACGCTGCAGCACTTCTACGAAATGCAGCCGCTGATGACACCGGAGCAGGTGAAGAGAATGAACGAACTGGTGGGTCATGCCCTGTCGCAGCATGAATAGGGTGGCCACCCATGGACGATTCCAGTGATGAAGCTCTCATAAGGCAGCTCCAGGGCGGCAGGCGCGAAGCGCTAAATACACTGATGGAACGCTACCAGAAGAAGCTGGCGCGTTTTGTTTTCCACTATAGCGGCGATGAGAGCGCCGTTGATGACCTGGTGCAGGAAACCTTCGTGAAGGTGTATTTCAACGCCGGCAGCTTTCGTTTTGAGAGTAAATTCAGCACTTGGCTATTCCAAATCGCAGTCAATAAATGCAAGGATCACGCACGCAAGCGAGGCTACCGACTTGTGTCGATCGACGATGAAGCCATCGCAGCCAGCGCGCTTATGGCGGCCGACGAGCCATCGCCTGAAGATACCGCCGCCGCCCGGCACCTGCTTGAAAAACTATCGCATGAGATGCACCGCTTGCCGGACAAGCTGAAAACCGCGCTGGTGGCATTCGCCATAGAGGAGCAGTCGCAGGAGGAATGCGCCAGACTGCTCGGGACCACGCCAAAAACCATCGAGACGCGCGTCTATCGTGCGCGCAAGATTCTCGCCGACCGCATGTTTAAACCTGTGAAAAAGCCCTGAGTGCCGGCGGAGCGCTACGTCCCGCCGGCACTTCTATCAGAAGGCGTAAGCAACCGAGGCGATGCCCTTTGCGTCGCAGCCATCGGCGCATTTGCTGGTACTCAGGTTGGTATCGACATATTGCAGGCCGAGTTGGAAGCCGCGCCAGTCATAGGTAATGCCTGCGGACCAGTCCGTATAGCTCGGCACGCCGAAGCGGGCGGCATCATCGATGGATTGATGTCCGATTTTGCCGTTTACGCCGAAGCCATAGACGAGGGGCACTTTCGTGGAGAGTGAGTAGTACATGCCGGTGCCTGATTCACCGAAATAATCCGGCGAGTAATTGACCGAGCCGGTGAGCTTCGGAATGCCGAAATCATAGGTCACGCTGCCGCCGAGTTCGTAATAATCATAATCGAGCGCGGTTTTAGCGCCGGGATAGGCGTAATAGGTGAAGCGGCCATCGAGCGTCCATTTGTCAATGATGTAGCTGTAGCCGCCATAGCCATCCACTTCCAGGCTGGCACGGTCCGTGTCGTTGAAGTCGATGCTGGAACCCCACACGCCGACATAGAAACCGCTCGGATGCGCGTAATCGATTCCGCCTTGCAGGGCCGGTTTCTCACGCGTTTGCGAAATGCCGCGAAAGCTGTAGTCGGATACGAAACCCGCATTGCCGGTGAACTTGCCGGGAAAGCCGTAAGCGTTTTCTTGTGCAGGCGCGGGCGCCGCCGCTTCCGGCTCGGAAACGGCGGCGCTTTTCTTCGCTGCTTTTGCTTTCGGCGTGGCGGGTTTGGCATTTTCCGCCATTGCGTGCATCGGCGTGAGCAGCGGGAGGATGGCGGCAACTAGGAGTGGTTTGGTAAATGATTGCATGGCGGCTCCTTTATTTATGGTGGGCGATTGAAACATTGTCCTTCTGACCCCATAAAAATCTGATATATAACATAAAATCTATCTATTTATTTTTGAGGGATGCATGTGGCTTCGCACGTCTAATAAGGTTCACTGGCTTTTATTTCCGGAACGAAAATAATTTTGAGGGGTGATCGGTTCTGCTGCGTCTAATCAGGAGCCGATCAAAAACGAAAGGCATCCATTTATCTGAGGAGATTACCTATGAAATCCATTAAATTTATTGCACTTGCTACGGTAGCGGCCAGCGTGATCGCTTCGTCCGCTTATGCAGGCGGCGACCGACGCATGCGCGAAATCGGCGACGACAACCGGGCGTACTTTGCCGGTCAGGGCGTGAAAAACTCCGACCAGACCGCCGCACAGAACGCGGATTACCAATTCAACACCCGTCGGGAAGAGCGTCTGGCCGCCAGCAGCGAGGCATATTTTCAGAAGGTCGGATACAAAAGCGGCGAAGTCGAGCGTTTCAATGCGTATAGCGACGTGTCGCAATATCCGTTCCCCGGAAGCGTACTTAGCGCCGAACGTGGCGGCTATGTCTATTCCTCGGCCGTTAAGCGCTAACGTGAAGTCGTGAGCCGTCGGGCTCCCTGACGACGGCTCACCCATCACTCATTACCAAAAACCGCAGCGCTAATGCGCGCACGACACGTGCGTTTGTTTTTGCACGTCCAGATTCTACGTAGGAATTTACATGCGCCAGCTCATCATTTGCTTAACTGCCACCACATTGCTCAGCGCATCGGCCTTCGCTGCTGAACCGCCTGCCACGCCCGTAATCGCGCCGCTTTCAAGCAATGTGGTGACGCTAGACATGGCCGTGCAGAAAGCGCTTGCCAATTCGCCGCGCCTTAGGGCATCCGCTGCGGTGATGGCTGCCAGCAAGGGGGAACGCAGCCAGGCCGGCGCATGGGTGAATCCCGACATTTCGGCGGAAGCGGAGAATGTCGGCGGGAAGGGTCCGTATCGCGGCCTGCAATCGGCGGAGGTGACATACGGCGTTTCGCAACTGGTGGAGATCGGCGGCAAGCGTTCGGCGCGCATTGGGATGGCCGAGCAAGGCGTCACGCTCGCAGGATTCGATAATGAAACGGCGCGGCTGGATCTGGTGCGCGACGTACAGCTTGCCTATGCCGACGCCATCGCCGCGCAGGAACAAATCAAAATCACCACCGAGCAACAGGAACTAGCAAAGGAAGTGTTAAGCGTCGTGAGCCAGCGCGTCGGCGCGGCGCGCGAGCCGATGATTCAAAAAAGCAAAGCGGAAGTGGCGCTTTCCACCAGCACGATCGCGCATGACCGGGCGGAACGCGCTTTGGCGACCTCCAAGCGCGTCCTTGCGTCACTATGGGGCGGCGCAGACGATCCATATGAACTCGACAATGCCGCCTTCTTTACGATTGCAAAACCGCTACCGCTCGCCGGAGCGACTGGCGCGTGGAAGAACAATCCTGATTTTGCCCGCTTCGACGCCGAGCTTGCGCGAAGCCGCGCGGCGCTCGATCTGGAAAAAGCCAATTCGGTCCCCGACCCGCGCATCAGCGCTGGAGTGCGGGATTTCCGCGAAAGCAATGAGCGCGCGTTCGTCGTCGGGTTGTCGCTGCCGATTCCGGTATTCAACCTGAATCGCGGCAATATTGAAAAAGCCCGTCAGGAAGTCACCCGTACCGAAAGCCTTAAGGACAATGCGGCGCTTTCGCTGAGCAGCGAACTCACGCGCGCGCAGGCCGAACTGGACATGGCCTATTATCAGGCCGTCACGCTGAAGGACACAATCCTTCCCGCGGCGCAGAAAGCCTTTGCGCTATCGCGCCAGGGCTACGGCGAAGGAAAATTCTCCTATCTGGAAGTGCTCGACGCCCAGCGCACGCTTTTCGAAACCCGCTCCGGCTATCAAGCGGCGCTGCGCGATTATCATCGCGGCCGGGCCGACGTCGAACGCCTGACCGCGACACATCTTTTGCCATCCAATCACAACGAGGAACCTCATGAATAGACCATTGGTGCTAGTGTTAGTTTTGACTGCGCTGGCTGGCAGCGCCTATGGGCTATTGGGCGGCAGCCAGGTCACCGTGCAAGCGCCGGCAGCCGGGAATGCGGCGGAGAAAAAAGACGAAGGGCACGGCGAAGCGGGACACATCGAAGGCGAAGAAAAAGCCGGCGACAGCACGGCCATCCCGGATGAGATCGCGAGGAACTCCGGCATCGGGACGGAAATCGCTGCCAGCGCAACGGTCGCTGAAACCGTCTCGCTGACCGGTCGTATCACACTGAATCAGAATAGCACGGCGCAGGTGAAGGCGCGTTTTGCCGGTATTGTGCGCGACGTGAAAAAAGGCCAGGGCGAAACCGTGAATGTCGGCGATGTGCTGGCGACGGTGGAAAGTAACGATAGCCTGCAGGTCTATCCGGTAAAAGCCCCGATCCAGGGCGTGATTCTGGCGCGCAGTACCAATATCGGCGACGTGGCCGGCGATTCTCCGCTCTTTACCATCGCCAACGTCTCGAACGTATGGGCGGAATTTCACGTGTTCCCGCGCGATATCGACAAGATCAGGAACGGGCAGATGGTGCGCGTCTTCAGTTTTGAAGGCCAGCATAAAGGCGAGGCACCGATCACGGTGGTGTCACCGATCGCGGAATCCTCCAGCCAGACCATCGTCGCACGCGTGACGCTGCCCAACGAGGAAGGCCTGTGGCATTCGGGCATGACCGTGCGCGGCGATGTGGCGGTGCGCGAAAAGCAAGTCCCGATCGCCGTCAAAACGTCGGCAATTCAGCGTATGGAGGGCAAAACCGTTGTGTTCGTGCGCAATGGCGACAATTACATCATGCGGCCCGTGAAAACCGGGTTGGCCGATGCGGAATGGACGGAGGTGCGCGGGGGCCTGCAGCCGGGTGAATCCTACGTCAGCGTCAACAGCTTTTTGATTAAGGCGGACATCGGCAAAGCCGGCGCCGAGCATGAGGACTAGCCATGATCGAACGCATCTTAGGCTTTTCCCTCCATCATCGCTATCTGGTCGCATTGCTCACTGCCGCAGTGGCTGCGTTTGGGCTCTACTCGCTGAAAGCCCTTCCGATCGACGCCGTGCCGGACATCACCAACGTGCAGGTGCAAATCAACACGGCAGCGCCCGCACTCTCGCCGATGGAGATTGAGAAGCAGGTGACCTTTCCGGTGGAAACGGCGCTGGCGGGCATTCCCGGCCTGGACAGCACCCGCTCGATCTCGCGCAACGGATTCAGCCAGGTCACGGCGGTGTTTCATGACAATGTGGATATTTACTTTGCCCGCGCACAGGTGAATGAGCGCCTTGCCGAAGCCAAGGAAACGCTCCCCGCTGGCGCCGACCCCCGCATGGGTGCGATCTCCACCGGGCTGGGTGAAATTTACATGTGGACGGTGCGCTATGCCCATCCCAAGGGCGAAGGCGCGAAAACGAAGGATGGCGAGCCGGGCTGGCAAAGCGATGGCAGCTACCTCACGCCGGAAGGCCAGACGCTTAAAGGCGACATGGAACTTGCTTCCTATCTGCGCACGGTGCAGGACTGGATTATCCGCCCGCAGCTTAAATCGGTGCCGGGCGTAGCCGGCGTCGATGCCATCGGCGGCTATAAGCGCGAATACCATGTGCAGCCCAATCCTGAGAAGCTGGTGGCGTTGGGCTTAAGCTTTAAGGATATCGTGGAATCCCTTGAAAAGAACAATCAGAGTGTCGGTGCGGGCTATATCGAAAAAGCCGGTGAATCGTACGTCGTGCGCGCCGACGGGCGTATCAGCACGGCCGAGGAAATCGGCGATATCGTCGTCACCACGCGCCGGGGTGTGCCGGTCTATTTGCGCGATATTGCCGAGGTCGGCATCGGCAAAGAGCTGCGCACCGGCTCGGCATCTGAAAACGGCCAGGAGGTTGTGGTAGGCACCTCGCTGATGCTGATCGGTGCCAATAGCCGCACCGTCTCGGAAGCGGTGGACGCCAAGCTGAAAGAGATTGTGAAGTCGTTGCCTGCCGATATCGAAGCCAAGACCGTATTGAATCGCACGAATCTGGTGAATCGCACCATCGGCACAGTGGAGAAGAACCTGACCGAAGGCGCGCTGTTGGTGATCGCGGTGCTATTTCTGGTGCTCGGCAACGTCCGCGCGGCCCTAATCACGGCCCTGGTGATTCCTATTTCCATGCTGATGACTTTTATCGGCATGATTAAGTTCGGCATCAGTGGCAATTTGATGAGCCTGGGCGCGCTGGATTTCGGGCTCATCGTCGATGGCGCGATCATCATTACGGAAAACTGCCTGCACCGGCTGGCGCATGCGCAAAAGCAATTTGGTCGTGTGCTGAACCTCAAAGAACGCCTGCATGAGGTGATGGCGGCGTGTAAGGAAATTACCAAGCCCATCGTGTTCGGCCAGGCCATTATCATCATGGTGTATGTGCCGATGCTCACCTTCACCGGCGTCGAAGGCAAGATGTTCGAGCCGATGGCGATTACCGTGATTCTGGCGCTGGTTGCGGCCTTTGTACTCTCCATCACCTTCGTCCCGGCGATGCTTGCCATTTTCGTCACCGGCAAGGTGAGGGAAGGCGAGGGCAAAATGATGGAAAAAGCCAAGGCATCGTACCTGCCATGGCTGGAACGCGCTATTGCCCGCCCCGGTAAAACCACCGGCATTGCGGTGGCACTGGTGCTGGGCGCAATCATCTCCTTCAGCTTCCTTGGCCGCGAATTTATCCCGACGCTCGACGAAAAAGACATGGCGATGCAGGCGCTGCGCATCCCTTCGACCTCGCTGACGCAATCGCAGGCGATGCAGTTCGAAGTGGAAAAAGCGGTCAGCGCCTTCAAAGAGGTGGCCTTCGTGTTCGGCAAGACAGGCTCGGCGGAAATGGCGTCCGACCCGATGCCGCCGAACGCGACCGATACGTTCATTATCCTCAAAGACCAGAAAGAATGGCCGGATCCATCGCTGCCGAAAGCCGAACTGATTAAGCAGATTGAAGCGGCGGTGCAGAAAGTGCCGGGCAACAACTACGAGTTCACCCAGCCGATTCAGATGCGCTTCAACGAGCTGATCGCCGGGGTGCGCGGCGATGTGGCGGTGAAGATCTACGGCGACGATTTTGACGTGATGGGAAAGACCGCCGCTCAAATCATGCAGCAACTCCAGACGGTCCCGGGTGCGGCGGACGTGAAGGTGGAGCAAACCAGCGGCTTGCCGTTTTTGGAAATCAAGCTCGACAGGCCTGCCATTGCGCGCTACGGCCTCAATGTCAGCGACGTGCTCGATGTGGTGGCGATCGCCATAGGCGGGCGCGAATCCGGACTGGTGTTCCAGGGCGACAGACGCTTCGATATTCTGGTGCGCCTGCCGGATAATCTGCGCAGCGATCTGGCGGTGATTGAAAACCTGCCGATTCTGCTGCCGGAGGAAACTGAAAATTCGGATGAAAACGCCAATGTCCCGCATAGCCGCCCGCGCTATCTCCCTTTACGCGAAGTGGCAAAGCTGGAAATCGTCGAAGGCCCCAACCAGATCAGCCGTGAAAACGGCAAGCGCCGCATGGTGGTGCAGGCCAACGTGCGCGGCCGCGATATCGGCTCATTCGTAACCGAAGCACAGGCGGCGGTCGATGCCAAAGTGAAACTTCCTGCCGGATACTGGCTCGAATGGGGCGGACAATTCAAGAATCTAAAAGAGGCCAGCGACCGTCTGCTGGTCGTGGTGCCTGCCTGCTTCTTCTTCATTTTCCTGCTGTTGTTCGCCGCGCTCAATTCCGTAAAGCAGGCGTTGCTGGTGTTCTCCGGCATTCCACTCGCGGTCGTAGGCGGCGTGTTCACACTGCTCGTAATCGGCATGCCGTTTTCGATTTCGGCGGGCGTGGGTTTTATCGCACTGTCGGGCATCTCGGTGCTCAACGGCCTGGTGATGGTCAACAGCATTAACCAGCTCGTGCAGGAAGGCCTGCCGAAAGAGGAAGCCGTGCGCCAGGGCACGTTGAACCGCCTGCGCGCCATGATTATGGCGACCGTGGTGCCGTCCCTTGGCTACGTACCGATGGCACTTTCCCATGGCGCCGGCGCGGAAGTGCAGAAGCCGCTGGCCGTGGTGGTCATTGGCGGCCTGATTGCCGCGACGATTCTCACGCTGCTGGTAATTCCGGCGCTCTATAACCGCTTCAACCTGCATCGTGAAGTCACGGAAAAAGAAGACCTGTAACATACGGAAACAAGCCATGAACCTGTCCATCAAACTAATGCGCTCCGCCTATTTTTTTTCGGTGATCTGTGCCACGGTTCTCGCAACGGAAGCCTATTTCGATTATCAGCACGGCAAGCTCCACCAAATGGGCTTCGAGTCGCCCATTGAAAGGAAGTAGATACCGGATGAGCCCGCCAGGGCCCATCCGGCTGGCTATCTTGTCCGCCTTCAGTCTTCATCGTTCGGGCAATTTTCACCGACGATCCGGGACAGGATTTCCTCGGCATCTTGCCTGCTCTCGAAATCCCCGATGCAGCGCACACCATGATGGCCTAACGCTCCGTTAAAGCGCAATTATATATACAACAAGCATAGGCATTTTAAATAAAAAATGTATAATAATCACACTTATACTTATGAAATAATGAATATCTCTACTTTTAAATCTATAAAACACGTTGCAATATCATAATATTTATAAGATATTTATTACATGAGTAAAAAATGGGCTGATAAAATCTCTCCTCCACCGGCTGAAATGCCGGATGATATAACGCGCGCACTTAACCAGATAAATTTATCAATCCGTGATAAACGAATGAAATTGTCTGTAGAACTTGAGGAGCCAATAAATTCGTTGATTTGTGCAGCAGCGCGTCCAGGCCTATCAAAAGATCAGCGTTCAGAAATCGTCAGCTCTGTTAGTTACCTACTAAACGGAATTGGACTAGCTATAGGATACCCATTTCTACAACATAATAAAAAGGCAGAGCTAGGTGCGCCTTGTTCCTTAGTCCTGAAATCGTCTCGCCTAACTAGTCACTGGCTAGTATTGCGAACAAGATCACAGGATGGTGTTTTCTATGACTCTCCTGCTCTCACCCCAAAGCCCGACCGACCCACACCAGCCCTTAAACTCGTGGAGTGCATCACCAGTGCAACAACACTGAATCGAGAACGCGCAACCCGGTCGCTCAGAGACTTCTAAGGATTTATTTTGAAAGAAAATGAGGTGAAGAACGCACTTTAGGGTTTTCTTGATCCTCACACGGGTATAATTACAGGCATCACGTTGCCTGCGCCCCAGAGCTGCAATGCTTCAAGCACGTGATAACAGCCATGCAATATCCCTCCCAATGGCTACTTGTTCCGGAACCACCTGGGTTTGACCGAATGGCTAACTAAAGCCATACCGCGTTGATTTTGCCCTTTTCCCGCCTGCAGGTCGAGTGGCAACAATCGACTTTGAAACAGTGTCCTCGCCGGGTTAGGTCGAAGTTTCGTCGATTTGTTCTTTTCGCTTTTGATCAATGTATCCCTTTGGGAGATTGTCATGCCACGAAAGCTGAAGATCGCGAATGCACCAGTATCTGTCGTAAAACCGGCCTCTGTCATTGAAGAAAAAAAACCTACCACGCCAGGACCTGAAGCGCCATCAGATAACACAGCAAGCCAGGATAGCCTGGGAAACTTGCGACCTTTAACCACGGAAACGCGGACTAGCGAATCCACGACTATAAGCGAGAGTAGGGGGCCTGGTGAAAATCACAAGGTCGGGAAGCCACCTGAAAAGAAAGCCTGCGTAACCAAAAAAAAGAAAGTAAGAACCAAGAACGGGTTTGCATGGATGCTCGCATCCAAACACATCCGCTCCTCTATATCTGACCTCATCTCTCTCTTAGTTATCTCGATTACATTTCTTCTTTTTGCAATTGTTACAGCGATCTTCTTGCTCAGGGCTAACCCCCTGCTCGTTGATTTGCGCTCAATTATGTCGATTATTATCTCTAGCTTTATTGCGCTAATTATTACCATCCTCATTAAACCAAAGGATTCCGATATCCAACGAGTAAAAGATCTCAATAGGGATTTTGAAAAAAACCGCGTATCAATTCATTTTAATGACGTTTTCAGCATAATCCGTGTTACGGTTTTTGGACGCGTAGCAGTGTTCTTCCTCTTATTTGTGTCTATCAATATAGCATTCTTCTTTGCAATTTCTCAAATCGACGGAATTTCAGCCAGGCAACATCAAAGGGATGTTACACCAATTCAACGAGAGGTAGACAAAGTAATCTCCGATTTAGAATCATTTTCGCAACATCGTGATTTTAGGCCTCTATTAAAAGGCTGGCAGCCGAGCGAAAAGGCTCTGCTACAGGCTCGAGCGGAGGCCGATAAACGGAAATTCGCCAGCATCGTGACCCAAACCAATGCATTGAGACAGCGCGTCGAAAAAATCGATGACGCCCCAATTGCGCTTGTAGATAAATTATATTATGCGTCTGGTCTTGCTTACTTTCTTTTAAGAGAGTCAAAAGTAGCGGAAGAGCACCTGCGCATGGTAACTCACGCCGACGATTCGATTTGGGTCAAGGCCCAAACCATGTTGGCAAGGGAGCAGATGAGCCAGGGCAAAATGGCCGACTGCAAAGTTGCTCTCGATTCCCTCCTAAAAGGTTATCCCACCAGCTCGAATATCCGCTTTTTACTTGGCCTTTATCATTTTCGGCAAAGGGAGTTCAAGGAAGCAGCTGAGGCGTTCCTATTTTCTAGGGGCTTGGAAACGACGCACTTTGTTTTCGGAGATCCTAGAATTCAAGAAGACTGCGCTATTGTAAGCGCAGCTTTTTGCTACAAACTTTTAAATGACGATTTTGAAATTGCTCCTTTATCAAATCTAAAGACCCAAGTTTTATCGGCGATCGAGCGTGGCCGTATACGCAGCGAGACTCTTACAAACTACAGGAACTGTTGGTTTTTAGTCGATTCCATTTCCACCTTCCAATTTGTATATGATGAATTACCCGACATGAAGGATTATATATTTATTAAGTCTAAATGCACTGAGATCGATGAACTTCATGGAAAAGATCGCGTTTTCGTTAGCTTGGATTTTTTGACCTGCATTAAAGAGTCTATGCAGCTTATCAGTCAGAGCCAAAAACTTTACGATAAATATGGCTCCCATGAGAGTGAATTAATCTCCATTTTTGAAACTGTCCGCAGCCACACACCCGAATCTATCTATTCACTTGAATGCGAGGTTGATGTGAGAAACTCAATGAGTAATATTATTTGCAATAAAATAACATCATCTCCGAAATCTGCATTGGTGGACCTGCTCATGACTCAGTTAGAAAAAGCAGAAGAAAAAAATGACGAAGTAGCCAAATTGGTTGATCAAAATGGAGGAAAATATCGAGCCCTTCTGTCGCTCGGATATCGAGGAATACGAAAACGAGCTATTGGCAAAGCCTGCAATAAGCCCGAGCTGATAGCGGCAGGAAATGAATTGCTTCAAAACGTAGTAGATTCTGACGAGGCCGATCATGTATTCCCAAGTGATTCACCTTATATTCCGCTATTTAAAAATATTCTTAAGAGATCAAAATAAAGATATGTAACGCCATTTGCACGAGATACTTTTGCAGGTGATTTCGCATTTTTTAGAAATCTATGCCGACTTCGACGTTGGATGGCCGTTAATTGATGGAATCGATCACACCAGATCCGGGCTTAACCGGGCGAGGGCAAAGCGAGCATTAGGGATTGTTTGCCGATCCGCTTAGTGGATTTATTCACAGACCGCCGCGTTCCGACGAAGTGGCTTTGTCTGCTGCGTCATTAACCGCGTGGGATTCGTCACCGGGTTTTCCGAGCCGTTCCCAGTTTGGCACATGGTGAAGCGCGCGCAACGCAAAGACGCTGGCCGAGACAAGGATAGCGAGGGTGTACATCCGGTAACCCGTAGCAAGGCCGATGGCAGCAGTCGCCCAGAGGGTCGCAGCCGTGGTTAGCCCGGAGACGCTGTGCCCATCCTTGACAATGATGCCGGTGACGACGCCCGTTGCGATCACGTGTGGATTATTACCGGTTGCAATATGGGTCGAAAGCAGGGCTAAGACGCACGCCCCAAGTGAGACTGCGCCAAATGTGCGTATGCCCGCTTCGCGGCGATGTCATTCACGCTCCAATCCTACGAATCCGCCGGAACACAACGGCTAGAACCGCTTGCATCGCCATCCGGGCTTCTTGGCTCCAATCCATGTGTCCTCCCCAAAAAAAATGCAGTGCGGTCCGGTGCGCCCTGGGGATCCTCTAATGCACCGATGCGCGGGGAGTGTCCTGCACGCAACTATCTGAATGAGGAAGGAACTCAATTTCGGCTGTGGCCACGTCGTAGACGGCCCCGATGATGGCAACGCGTCCTTCCTCATGAAGTGATCGAATGGTCTGGCTTTGGTGGAAGATTTTATCCGTGACGCGGCTGACATTGCTTCGCACCGCCGCATTGACGACGACTTCCTCCCACCCCGGCGGCTGAACCCCTGAATCTCCGTGGATCAAAGGATTAACAGATTGCTGAAGATCGCGAATAATCGGTTCCAGATGCTGGCAGCCCGTTGCCTGCTCAACGCTCTCTGCCGAACGGGCCAGCGCAACGGCCGCTCCCACTGCTCCGCACCTCGTATGCCCCATGACCACGATTAGTTTTGCTCCAGCGACCGTACAGGCATACTCCATACTGCCGAGGATGTCCGGATTGATGATGTTCCCGGCGATTCGAATGCTGAAACTGTCGCCCACCCCCAGATCAAAAACGAGTTCCGTCGAGGTACGGGAATCAATGCAGCTTAGAATCACCGCCAAAGGATGCTGCCCCGAAGAGGTGGCGCGGACCTGCCGGCCAAGATCGCGCGTCAGACGCTGGCCTGTCCGGAATCTCTCATGGCCGTCTTTCAGGATTTGCAACACCTGTTGGGGGGTAAGCTGGCTCTGCAGATCCCGCGTGGAATAGTCGACATATTGCACGCGGTCCCGCAGGTCATATTTGCGCCTGAAACCAATCAGGCTCACCTTCACACCGCGGGAAGGCGCTGTTTTTTCGTCGAAATCATGCAGCAGATCCAGCACGTCCGGATCGATATAGTTGGTGTTCTGAGCGTTGAGGAGCACCTGACCGCCTGAGGGCACCGCGTCCAGGACCTTCCGCAGGGCGGCGCGATTGAGAAAGCTCACCTGGTTGGCCAGCTCAATGTGCAATACTTCACCGCCAAGATGTTTTTCAATGAAACGTCGAATCGGGCGGCGGAAATTGCTATGGAGGATGAAACCCATGCTAACTGCGAGCCCGATTACGACGCCCACAAGCAAATCGGTGAGAATAATCGCGACGACAGTGACCGCAAACGGCGCGAATTGCGAGCGTCCCCCGTTCCACATCTGGCGAACGAGGTTTGGGCTGGCGAGCTTACCACCGGTCACCAGAAGAATGGCCGCCAGGCAGGACAGAGGTATCAGATTCAGCCATCCGGGAATAAAGACAACGCTGGCCAGCAGCAGAACGCCATGCGTGATGGTCGCCCTTTTGGATCTGCCGCCGGCATTCACATTGACGGAGCTTCTGACGATCGCGGCCGTGATCGGGATGCCGCCCACCATTCCGGCCGCGATATTTCCGATGCCCTGCGCCAGGAGTTCCCGGTTCGCAGGAGAGGCATGTTGCTGCGGGTCGAGCTTGTCGATGGCCTCCAGGTTCAGCAGTGTCTCAAGGGATGCCACGGCCGCTATGATCAGGGCTGCCGTATACACTGCCGGATTGCGCCATTGTGAAAAATCCGGTGTCTGAAGGAAGGTGAACAGGCCAGAGAGGCTATCGGTCTTTGGTACCTGGACAAAATTCCCAGGCTCCAGTGACCAGATCCTTTCCGGTTGACTAAACAGGAAGCCTAGAGTTATGCCAAAAAGCACCACCACCAGCGGTGCCGGTATCGCAAGCTGTTTTGCCAGCCGCAGGCGAGACCAGCCGAGTAGCAGGGCGAGCGATCCTAGCCCGATCACGACCGCACCGACGTGAATGTGGTCAACCATGTGAATGAGTTCGCTGAAGGTATTGGCGTGATCATGCTGCTGGAAGGACATATCGCCTTCGGGGTCGGCGCTGTGCCCCAGCAAATGCGGGATCTGCTTTAACACCAGGATTGTGCCGATGGCAGCGAGCAGTCCTTTGATTACGCTTGATGGAAAATACGCCGCCAAAAAGCCCAGTCGCGCCGCTGCGAACGCGATTTGTATGACGCCGGCAAATACCAGTGCCAGCAAGAAAGCTTGGAAGGATCCCAGGGCACCAATCTGCGTTGCGACAATCACCATGAGCGTGTTGCCGGGACCGCTAACACTGACCTGCGAGCCGCTAATCGCGCCAACGAGAATGCCGCCAATAATCCCAGCGATCAGGCCGGAGAATAGAGGTGCCCCGGACGCAAGCGCGATTCCAAGACATAAAGGTAGTGCAACCAGAAACACTACCAGGCCGGCCGTCAGGTCACGCAGTGGTAAGGCCGAAGATTCGGGGGCGGTTGCCATGGATGTCAATCTCCCAGGGCGCCTTCTTGTTGCCAGCCGACCCGGCACCGCACCGGTCGAATGCTCTTTAAGGCAACGTCAATCCATCCAGATTCATCGCCGCCGAATCAGGCGTCGCGATAATTGAGAAGCCTCAGGGCGTTGCAGACCACCAGAAGGGTCGACCCCTCGTGGAATAGCACTGCGGCTCCCATTTGCAGCCCGAACACGGTTGCCGGGATCAGGAAGGCAACTACGCCCAGGCTGAACCAGAGATTTTGGCGGATGATGCGGCTGGTTTTGCGGCTGAGCCCGACGGCGAAAGGGAGATGGTTCAGATCGTCGGCCATCAGCGCAACGTCGGCGGTCTCAAGCGCCACGTCGGATCCGGCCGCGCCCATCGCGATGCCGACAGTGGCGCCGGCCATCGCGGGAGCGTCGTTGACGCCGTCGCCGACCATCGCCACACCTTCCGTTTGGCTGAGCTTTTTGATGGCCGCGACCTTGTCGTCGGGCATCAGATCACCCATCGCTTCGTCGATGCCGACTTGCTTCGCGACCGCACTGGCGACCTGCTGATTGTCGCCGGAGAGCATGACCAGTCGTTTAATGCCGAGCGCCTTCAAGCGCGCGACAACATCCTTTGCAGCGGCGCGAGGCGTATCCATCAGCCCCAATACGCCGAGATAGACGTCGCCCTGCCGCACGATCATCGTCGTGCGGCCGCCGGCCTTAAGACTCTCGATGGATTTGCGAAGGTCATCGGGAATCCGAGGCCCATCTACTTCGTCGAAAAGACGGTCTTTGCCGATATATACCGTAGTCTTGTCAACCATCGCTTTGACGCCGCGCCCGGTAATGCTCTGCACATCATGTGCCTGCAGATTGGTGTCGCCCTTCAGTCGCTCCTGTCCGCCCTGCACCACTGCCGCCGCCAGCGGATGGTCGCTGAGCTTTTCAACCGCCAGCGCTGTCCGCAACAATTCCTCTTCCGTGCTGCCATTTGCTGCCACGACATCGGTGAGCCGGGGCTTACCTTCGGTTAATGTGCCGGTTTTATCGAAGGCGATGGCCGCCAGCCGCCCGAGATTCTCCAGCGGCCCGCCACCTTTGACGAGCACGCCCCCGCGCGCGGCACGGGCGACGCCGCTGAGCACTGCGCTCGGCGTGGAGATAGCAAGCGCACAAGGGCTCGCGGCCACCAATACCGCCATCGCACGATAAAAGGATGCTCGGAACGGTTCGTCCACTACCACCCAGGCAAACAGCAGCAGGACAACGAAAGCAAGTACGGCAGGAACAAAGATCCGCTCGAACCGGTCGGTGAATAATTGCGTCGGCGATTTTTGTGCCTCGGCCTCGCTGACCAGTTGTACGACTCGCGCCAGGATGGATTCGGATGAGAGCTTGGTGACCTGAATCTCAAGGGCGCCGCCGCCATTGATCGTGCCGGCATAGGCCCTGTATTCCGCACTGAGATTATCGGGATTGGCGGCTGCCTGTTGTGGGTTTTCAACCGGCTGCTTATCGACGGGAACGCTTTCGCCGGTGACCGGCGCCTGATTGACGCTGCTTTGGCCTTTAATGACGAAGCCGTCGGCTGGAATCCGTTCATTGGGCTTTACGATCACCACATCCCCGGGACGCAGCTCCTCCACCTTCACCTCGACGGCTTGGCCGTCCCGGCGAACGAGAGCGGTCGGCGGTGAGATTGAACCGAGGGCTTCGATCGCGTTCCTGGCACGGCCCATCGCATAATGCTCGAGGCCGTGACCCAGACTGAAGAGAAACAACAGCAGCGCGCCTTCGGCCCATTCTCCGAGCGCCGCGGCGCCGACCGCGGCGACCAGCATCAGGAGATCGATTTCAAAACGGGATGCGCGGATCTTTTCCACGGCCTCCAGGAACGTGAAGTAGCCGCCAAAGAAAAAAGCGCCGAGATAGAGCGCCCAGGGAACCCAGCTCGCGACAGTCGCATAGTTCTCCAGAATCCAGCCGCCGAGCAACAATGCGCCACACATCCCTGTAAATATCAGTTCGGTCTTTTCCCCGAACAGGCCGCCATGGCCATGGTCGTGCCCGTCCTCTGCCGTGTGGGCAGGCTCTTTGAAATGCGAGGTTTGCCCTTCTCGTTTCACGGTTGGCGAGGCGCTTTTTGCGTGTTCCCGGCTCATCTCTTCATTGACCATGAGGCATTCTCCTGTCCCGACTGTTTCCGTCCGTATGGTGTTGCTTGCGGCGGCTGGCCCGTACGCGGACGACGCCTGCCTTGTTGAAATCACGTGAGGGCTTCTGACAATGCATCAAGCCATCGTTTTGCTTTTCATGCAAGCATATCACCATAAGTAATTAACCAGTAACAAATTGACGCCATATGAATGCAATATTATTAGACGTGCTATTTTTATCCGCCCCTGACAATTAAGACGATGAAATTGCCAGGGGCTCACGCCTTCAACGCAAACAATCGATACGGCGAACTCTATGTTCGTCCAAAAACCTATTTAAAATCACCGCTATATTGCTTGGCTCCAACCTTTCCGCTGAGCGTACCTTCCAACTTGCCTGTTTTTTTCAGGATCTCGCTTGTCGCAATAAATTTGGACGAGGCTCCCTTAGGATCGCCTTTCTCCGGTGTGGCGGTGAGCGTCAATGGCGAGGAATCCTTCAACTGCAGGGTTATGCTCTTCGCCTCAATGGCCTTTCGTTTCTTCTTGTGCAGGTCCGAGTGGTCGCCATACACAAATACCATCACTTTTCCCCCAATATGGTCGACGACAATCTCCGGATGAAGCTCTTCCTCCCCCCATTCCACGACGATGCCGCCATGGGGGCCTTTATGGTCGGCATAAGCCGTTTGCGGGAGTAAGCCAACCAGGAGACTGAGGCCGAAACCGAACATCGCACGCAGCATAACAAACTCCTTTTGCAATACCGTTCTTTAAACATCACGTGCCCGACTGGGCCGTGTTCCATCGCCGTCTATCGGGCAGCATGCCCGATAATCCGTGTTGGTTCGCATGCGGCAACGAACGCCGGATGGGAAATTCCGGCGGGCCGCGGTTAATCGAAGGCTGGCGTTGCGCAATGCGGGGGCGCAGGCGCTCGCGAGATGATCAGGAAGGCTTATCGAACTCCATTTGCGAGCAGCATGGCTGAACGCATGAACGGATAGAATAAGGCCTTAAATCTATTGGGATATTTGCGCGGAATATGCGCTGGAACTGACGAGTGGAATGCTAATTCCGAAGGTTCAGGAAGGCGATGTAAAGGGGAATAGTCAAAAAGGCATGCCGGCCGGAAAATCTGGGTGAGGGGGAGCTGGTGCTTTCGGGGTACAGGCTGATATGCGGGATTGCTACCGGCAGAAAGTCGTCATTTGCGGGTTCGATCTGAGGCGCGCAGACAAAGGCCTCCTGGATTAATTGAACCGGCTTTACGATCGGGCATTCGCGATCATGCCCGGTTGTCCGGGATGGACAATGGAGCTCACAGGATCCGTGCCTTTCATGTTGTTGCTCGCCGCATTCAGGTGATTCGTGTGAATCTACCGGAATGTCGCGGTGGCATGAACAGCGGGCCGGTCCCACCTGGGAGCAGGTAGCGGCGCTTCCGGGAACAGAATTCGATGCGCTGGCCCCGACACAAACACAGATCCTGACCGGCAAGGGCCCGGTAAGAATCAGCGTTATCAGGAGGATCCGAATCAGCATCGTGTTGTCCGGTAGTAGTGGAGGAATTATGCTCTGGCATGCGCGCCTGGTCAAGGCGAATGAAGCCAGTTCATCCCGAAGGCGAAATTACCCAGGGATGCGGGACCATAAGAAGAGGGGGGCTTTCGGGATCAACGGCCCCACACCGAACTTCCGCCGATCTGCACAAAAACGCCTGCCAGGACGGCCCACTGCCCCGCAAGGTCGCCTCAGGAAAAGGCGTCCGGCATGGGCTACCTACGCCATGCTGTCACTTCGGAAATGGATCGGCCTCCCGGAACTTGTACAGTGCCTCCTCGGCTGCTGGCCAGTTCCCGGATTTTGCCATTTCAGAGATCTCGATGAGCTTTTTATGATTGCTCTCTGAAAGCAGCGCATCGGCGCGACGTTTATCGAGGAACTCTTTACATCGATTCAGTTCCTTGATGTTTTTGGTTGTGACCGCTGTAAGAAGCGAGTCTGCAAGCCGTCGGTTTTGCCGGGTATCTTCGGATGGCTCGCCGCATCCGGTAAAAGCGATAACTACTCCCGCCAAAGCAAGGAGTTTCAAGAGGGGAAGCCGATGTTGCATGTCAATAGTCCCCAATCGGTTCGCCGCCCTGCCGGCTGGACAATGCCTGGAACACAGAGAATTTGATGTTGTCGCTCATGAAACGCACCGAGCCGTCTCCCATCAGAACATTGCAACCGCCCGGGTGTTGCGAGTGCATCTGGTCGGTGTGGCCACCCGGCCAGTTTGGCGGATGAATGATCTGAGGATCCTCGTAGATCGATGGGCCGCTGCTTGCCCCGACATAGCTGCCGGCATTGTCGTAATTGATGCCCGGTCCTCCGGTGCCCGAGCTTGCAAACTGGTTGTAGGAATAGTGCTTTGCTCCGGGTACAACGCCGGCCCATACGGCATCGGCCAGATAGGGAGTCCGTTCACCTGCGAAAACCGTATTGCTCAGGCCATCGATGACATCGGCATGACGAATCCGGCTGTTTCGGTACATGACGCCGTTGCACCCTTTCACGGGGTCGTCGTAGTTAGTCGTTGCAGGCGAAGACCAGACATCGTTCCAGCCGACGTTATGGACGTAATTTGCGCGGGCAAAAACGGCATTGTTCAGGGTATTCATGGCGATATCGGTAACGCCCACAGTTGCGGTATTCCCGGTGGCTGATGGGCAAATGAATGATTTGACCGGCATCTTGACCTGTGTCGCGTTGCTCGGATCCCAGCACGGTAAATCCCATCTCAGGGACCGGTGGAGATTTTCCTGTTCGAGGTAGGGAAGCATGATGGCAAGCCAACCCCAGCCGGGGCCCCAGTCCCCTGTTTGTGCGTCCTGGCTGGCGATGCCGGGTGTGCTGAGATACCCGGCAGGAAACCGGCCATTGGCCCCCTCGTAATTGTGCAGGGCAAGGCCGATCTGCTTCACATTGTTTTGGCAACTCATTCGGTTGGCTGCTTCGCGCACCTTTTGCACCGCAGGGACCAAAAGTCCGATGAGGACGGCAATGATGGCGATCACGACGAGTAGCTCAATGAGGGTAAAACCTGCCCTTAATCTGCCGGTTCTGTTCATTCGACCTCCTTCGAGTAGGTTTGGCGAAATTCATTGCTTAGGCTAAGCTAAATCATTAATACGCCAAGGCTAATAGCGACCGGGTCGATCCGCTTTGCGATGTAAGTTCCTTCTGGTGAGGTAGTTGAGAATGTTCAAAGCAACCAACTTCAGACACCGCGATGGTGAGTTGTTTCATAACTTCCGGTGCATTTGGCAGCTGAATCCGCGCGGAGGATAAAGGGCTGGTCCCGAACAGGCCGGCTTTTGGATAACCCCTTGAGATGCAATTCGCGCATTACAGCGGAAAACCAGCCCAATGAAAATAGCGAGGCCTCGCGGCCGCGACTCCGCACGATACCCGCAGGAATTTAGCAAAAATCAAGATGCCTTAGCCACGGGCTGTGAAGCCATGCCGATTTTGCCACAATTGACGCTGCGTCAACTAAAGTCGCTAAATCGCAGAGCCGATCTAAGAACCGGAGGGCTCGCAAGCGACATGTTCCGTTTAATGCTCATTCTTCTGGCCGGACTGCCAATGCTCATGCCGCGAAGCATGTGCTTATGCCAGATTCTGCCTCCTGAATGCGCACGCCTGGCATCCGCTCTGGGCGACTCCGGCGGCACCGTCGCGCAAATCGCTTCGGGCGCTATGGCGGAAACCGGCGAAGAACGCCCGGTTGCCCGATGCCGGTGCGGTCACTCATACGCCGCCACGCCGAAAGCGGGCAACGCGGACCCGGGCTGCCAACAGGCAATGGAGCCTGTCGACTGTCCTTCTCATGTGCCCTGCCCTCATTGCCATTGTTGCCAGGAGGTAACATCTGCTCCTGTTGAGAGAATGCCGGCGCCCATTTTTGATGCGCCGTCGTTGCTCGTACCAATGGTTTCGTTCGTCGGTTTCAGGGTTTCCTTTCCCAAGGCTCCCTTCTTTGGCGAAGGAAAGTCGAGCTCGATTCATTCCAGGCCGCTGTATTTGTCCTTCTGCACATTTCTGATTTGACAACCCATAATCGAACGCTTCTTCGCATGAACTAAAAGGCTGTCTTGGCCTCTTTGTTCCAACACTCGCTTTTCGGATCAGAATTCCTGACCATGCATCATTCCGGATAAGCGATTCATTCGCCTGTCCGCCTTTTGGCGCCGTCAGCGGCCCTACTTACTTCCCTGATCAAGATTTCGATTCTGGTGTCTTTCAGGACACACGGAGGCGGCGATGAGAATTAATCAGACGGGCAAGTTGCGTTGGCTGTTTGCTTGTGGATTCGGATTCACCCTCGGTTGCGCCGGGCAGCGGGTGAACCTGCCTGCCGGTCATATGCCCGTGGGAACGGAGCCAATCGATTTTGCAACGGCCATGGAGCTTACTAAGACCAGGGGATCAGGCGTTTCAGGCACACAACGCCAACTGGAAATGGCGCCTTTGCCGAAGCCCATACCGGATACGGAAAAGCAGCCGGATCTGCCTTTGCTCCGGGACGATCGCCCTGCTCCCGGCCGGGACGCCTTCCAGCTCGCACCCGGTCTGCCCGGCTCCGAATCCTCACTGATGAAACCGTTCGCGCTGCAGAAGGATCATTCACTGGCCGATCGGCAGAAAGCAGTAAATGACGCTTATCCTAAGCTGATCCCGGTAGAAATGCCGCGGATTCAGGCAGAAGGCCAGCCGTTAAGCCTCGCTGATCTGGAAAAAGTCGCATTTGATTACAGCCCCGTATTGCAGAAGGCGCAGATGGATGTAGAGGTCACTTTTAATAAAACCCTTCAGGCCGGACTCTATCCTAACCCAACGATTGGGTACCAGGTCGACCAATGGCAGCCTGGCTTGAAGATTCCCGCAGGTGTCTCAGCCGGTAACCAGGGGCAACAGGGCGGCTATGTCAACCAGCTCATCAAAACCGTAGGCAAGGTTCGGCTGGCCCAGCTCGTCGCGGGATACGACTACATCAATGCGCTGGTGGCGGTGCGTAAGGCCCATGTAAACGTGGCAGCGCAGGTCCGCGCCGCCTATTTCCAGGCGATCGTGGCGCAGAAAACACTGGAGGTTAACAAATCCCTTACGGAAATGACCGACCAGGTGTATCAGTTACAGCTAAAGCAGGTGATCGCCGGTATTGCAGCGGGGTACGAACCCTTGCAACTTTACGCACAGGCCGTTCAGGCTCGAAACGCCTTTGCGCAGGCGGAAGCCAGCTACAAAGCTGCCTGGAAAAAACTGGCTGCAGCGGTGGGCCAGCCGGACATGCAGCCGGTACGACTCCTTGGCCACGCGGATGCTCCCGTACCCAAATTCGAACAAGCATCGACCAGGGTCAGAATCGCCGATCAGCACACGGAAATTCTCACGGTTCGCAACAACATCGCTCAACACGAAACCAACCTGACCTTACAAAAACGCTTGCCTGTCCCCGACTTGCAGACCAACACCTATCAGCAATACGACAACTTCGCGCAGGCCTACCAATTTGGACTTCAAATCGGCATTGAGGTTCCGATCGCCAACCGAAATCAGGGGAATATTCGCGCCACCCAGGCAGCGATCGCCTCGTCAAAGCAACAACTGCTTGCAACCGAATTCGATTTGTACGGCCAGCTCGGAGAGGCGTTTGGCCGGTACGAAGCCTTCAGCGTTCAGGTCGAAAACTATCGCAAAAACATCCTGCCCACGCTGGAACAGGCCTATCAACTGATCGTACGCCGGTTTCAGGCTGAACCCGAGAAGGTCAGCTTCAACGACATTGTCGTCGCCCAGAACAACCTGGCGCAGGCGCTGCAGACTTATCTTTCGTTCCTCGATAGCCAGTGGAAAGCTGTCGTCGAAATTGCTCAGCTTGGACAGTATGACGAGCTTTATCCTGATCCTCCCACCGACCTGCCAGCCGTACCGATGATTCCATGACGTTGTCCATGCATGGGTATCAGGCGGCCACGGCAAGCGCGAATGTCAATTCGTGTAGAAGCTACGGCCGCCTATCAGATACGCCCCGCGCCGAATTTGCGACAAAATCAACAAAGCAAGAGAATTATTAGCCTATCGACTCGTTTCCCTGACGCATGACATAGCCCCTCATCGGGGAGTAGTCAAACCGCGATCCTTCCCCCAACCGATGGCGTGCCGCCGCCAAACGCATCAGGGAGAGCAAAAGTGCGCGACTACTCTCGCAAAACAGAGTGGTCGGAGCATCCGAAATTCCCCCGGCATCCGAAGAACCTTCCATTAGAAATGCGGACCTCTGGCGTCCTTCCGACGATGATGAGGGCCGGGAATCGTAAATGCATCTCTCTATTAACCAAGGCCTACGTCATCTCTGGTAGCCTTTTTCTTCCATTTGGCCTGAGAGATAAAGCCTAATGTACTCATCTGGCTGATCATCCAGATTCCCCTTTTGATTTGCTTGCCGCATGGCCTCCTTGAGAAAGGCCTGAACATAAGGTGGTAAACCGTCATAATAAAGTTTACGATGATTTTCTAACAGCCAATCTTGCTGGTCGTTGGGCCAAACTGAAGTATATCGCTTGGTTAGGTCCGTCTTGCCGTATTTAGCCTCGTAGCTTATACGAAATCTTTCAAGCGACTCACGTAAAGGCTGGTTGTCTCCAACTGGAAACAAAAAAATCACTTATTGCCTTGCTTGATTTATTCTCTGTTTTATTGTCCATTTCAATGTTCTATCGTTTTAAAAGCCTATAGTTGGCTCATTAGTAAAACACCAAGTTATGCAGTTACTATAACTATGCTTTTTATATTGTCAAAATTAAAATTCATATTTATTGCAAATATATTTATCAGTCTTTTATTTATATACTAATATCAAAAAGCTCATTTCCCAGGTAACTAAAGCAACTGAATTAACTAATTAAATACTGCAGTAAATTATTCGTCCTCATAATCCATTGGCAAGACCAGGAGTATTCCCCGCATTCATCCAGACATTAGGGCTCCTTTGCGGCCTCCGCCAGTTCGATCAGTTTTTCCTCCGGGACGCCAAGCAATTGGCCCAACGACCGCAGTTTCCCCTTTGAAGTAATACCCCGCCGGTACGCCTCAATCGCCAGGTGCAAAACCTGCATCACGACTTCACGGTCGGACTTACCTGGATCAGAATCGGCCGTACCGCTAAATGGCTGATAGATACTCAAGTACATATCACCGTAGGCTTCTTTGGACTTCAGCTCGTTGAATTCCGCGCCATGAACGATCAGAAGACTTTTCAGGCGGTAAAGAGCAGCCAGATAGCTGACCCCAAAGTGATGCGCGAGTGCCGCGACATCCTCAAACGTGAGCTCCTGCGACCCCGGAATGGAGCGCCTTTGTGCCCGCACTTCTTCTCCATCGCGCTCGGCTGAGGGATCATAGACCGTCTGGTCAACGACGCTGGGACCACCCTTGAACCTCCCGTTCAAAAAGGCCCAGACACCACCCCTCGGCATGAGAAAACAAGCAGCGAACGCGTTTGCGCGGACCTCGCTCAAATCACCGCGATCCTGTTTCAACGAAACAATGGCTGAGTGATCTCGATCCATGAGCGCATGAGCATATTCGTGCGCATAGGAAAACCGCTTTCGTGCCCGGTTGTGATCAAAATTGACAAGAATGCACATTCCAACAGATGAATGGCGAAGGAAAAGGCCCGACATCGCGTCAGGCAGCTTCGCTCCGGAAGCCCAGATATTCTGCCCATTTATCAGATCTGACATGTCGGCAACGGGATGATAAGCGATTCCTAATCGTCGGCGCTCTTCCTCGGCGACCATCGCCCCCTGTTCGACGGCATCCACCGTGCGTTCCGGCTTGGGGAGGAAATGGGCCGGCGGCCCCTTCGGTGGCGGGTAGCCTAGGTACTCGGCCAGCTGCACCCCTTCACGGCAAATTGAAAGATATTTCAGCACCTCGGGATGCCACTGGGAGCTGCCGACGACGCCACCGGCCGCGCGAAAAAGCGCCACGACGGCATCTTCCTCCTTTAGTGTTGGCGCATCATCGAAAAAGCCCGATGCGGGAACCTTACACAATTGGGCAAACTGGGATAGCTCCTGGGTGCTTACCGCGCGATTTCCCGCCTCCATTTGCACGATGGCGGTCCTCGGTAATCCAATGAAATTCGCCACCTGTTCCTGGGTAAGTCCTGCGGCAGTTCTCGCCGCTCGGAGCCTGGATCCAAGTCTCGCCTGATAATTTTCCATCGCCTGCACCCTCCCGAGCATTGTTGCATAATCGACCAACGGCGGCATGCCTCTTGACCATTCTGTTCACAAAACGAACAATTGAGTAGGAGCCTTGGTCCAGCGCGTTCACTGAACTGGCTCCAAAGGAGACGCCCATGGTTGATTTCACGATCTACTGGATACATTTAGTTATATTGGGATTTCTCGTCGGTTTAGGGAGCCTGATTCTGTCCATATTTACTCGATCAAAAGAGTCCATGGCTTGCATTGGCTTCGGGCTGCTATTGATCGTATTTGGCGCTGTTGGAGGCATTATCGCGATTAATCGGGCGCCCGGTGGAGTGGATACCGACGCTGAAGTCCCGAGCGTTCCAGACATTCCGAGGCCAAGAATTCAATCGTTAATTCAAACACTCAACCAGCCTTGGGACTCTGAAGCCAAGGCCGACTGGCCTGTTACCCACTTGATGGCAAAGCTAAGTAACCTGGCGTATCAAAAAACGGTCGACGCAGAGGACTCATTTGCCGAGCTGGGCTTTCAGAAAACAACAGCTATTCGTGATTCTTCATTATCTGGTTATGTTGTGTCCACTGATCGAATTGCTGTCATCATTTTTCGAGGAACGGAAAACCCATTTGATTGGTTTTTCAACCTCAACGCGCTTACCGACAACACTCCGAACGGGCCGATCCATCGAGGTTTCTACCGGGGTTATTTGTCGTTGAGACCCGAAATCCGCAAAATTCTTGCGAAGGTCAAAGCAGAACGGGTTTGGGTGACTGGCCATAGTTTGGGCGGCGCCATGGCTTTGGCGTGCGCTCTGGATTTGGTAGATGACAAGCAGATTCAGCTTGAGGGCCTTGTAACCTTCGGCCAGCCGCTTTTGGCCAGCGAGGAACTAGCCTCCCATATCGATCAGGTGCTGTATGGCAAATATGCGCGCTTTGTGAATGAACAGGACATCGTCGCGAGAGTGCCGGCGACCATGAAGAATTGTGGGTCGTTGATTTGGTTTCTTGATGGAAAAATCAAACGCGCCAAACAAAGGCCCAAGTCCTTTGGTGCCATCGGCGGATCCGAAACGCCACAGGATTTCGAAGTCGAATTCACCTCACTGACTCAGACAGAATTTGAGGAAATGAAGCTCCGGATGCGTGAAACACCGAAGGGAGCGAGACCAGACGACATGGGCGTAGCGGGCGCGAGTCCTTACTTTATCGAGGTACATTCGATGGATTATTACATTGAAAAAATTAATGAGTATATTTTCAACTTCAAAGATAAAATCAAAAATAACATTGGAGTAAAAAGGTAGCATTTGTGCGGGCCCCATGCTCCGAACCCGACTCGTGCGCAATGACCACAGCCACAGGTGATGCCCTGTGACCGGGCAAGGGTTCGACTCGTGACTTCAGGGCCCTGGGGCCTGCTGTCACCTGTGATTGAAGTCGATTGGGTTGGCTTGGACCGATGGTGTTGAATGAAAAATAGCAGGGATTCGATTTGAAAGGAGTCTGGTTGTGCTCAGGAATCATAATTTGTTCAGCGATGGAGGGTTTAGCAAACCCGGCCTCTACGGGTTTTTGGAGGCACATAGGCAGGAGACGCTTCAGAAAATCAGGGCGATCAGTGACCTCGATCAGCTCAACGAGGATTTCCTGAGCAAACTTGTAAAAGATTCTTTGGTCGAACCACTGGCCCTTAATTTTGAGAAAATGACTTTCGATAGCAGGACCGAGCAAATCGCCGCCGAAGATTTTCCCTTTAGTTTTCATGTGTTGCCGGGGAAGAGTTACCCGAAAACGGTCATGCGAATTTCGGTTCCCTTCACTGGGAATCGAACCCTGCTTGAACTCACGCCTAACCAATTCACTTCTTGTTTCCCAGTGGGCGAGGTGCGTGGCAACAGGGTCCAGTTCGATATCCTGCTTTGGGGCGGAAACGACGACGAACAACGCGCTAAGCGGGACATCGATGAAAACCGGGGGAGATTAGAACTATATGCCGGGAATTCGGCCAGGCAGGTGAGAGAATTCAACGAGTCGCTCCCGGCGCAGGTTAAAGAGACCTTCGAAGCAAAGGTCAAGGAACTATCCCGTCAACATTCGATTTTTGCGGACCTGGGCATCAAAGCCGAAGAGAAGGTGAGGGTATCTCATGCTGTCACGGCCCCAACCCCGAAAAAACCCAAAACCAGAGATCCTAAAATGGTCGTTCAGTTTGTGATGAACCAATACGTGGAACAACTGAACCAGACAAACAACAATACCGGCGGGGATGTAAATAATGCAATTCAATCAAACTAATAATAACCATGGCGGTGATGTTAACAACATCATCGCCGAGGAAGGGAACATCGTCCAGTCGACCGGTGATCGGACGCGACTGGAGGTGGACAAGCCCAAAAGCGGCTTCTGGTCCGAAGCCTGGACGAAGATCATCAGCGTTTTCGCCTGGTTCGGCTGGACCAAAAGAGCCTAGCGGCTTCCAATTGCATGAATGCCAGCTTTCCTTCATGTCTGATGGATTTCATTCATGCTTTCATGCATGCATGCTTGCGGATGCAGATCGGCCGGCTTCATAGATCTGGGTTTCTAGATGGGGAAAATGGCCTATTCCGTCGAACCATGATTGATTCGACGGAACGGAAAGCTTGTGGCTATGCCTGCAGTCAGGGACGCGGGCACTGGAGGGCCACCCGCTCTGCACAAGCGAGAGAAACGAGCGCGGAAGATCGGGGAGGGGCCGGGGCCTGCGCCGGAGGGTATCCTTGACGAAGGAATATTCCTTGTCGTCCATGAAAGCTGGAACGGTTATCCATTTCAAACCTACACCGCCTCAACCAGGAGGCATCATTTTCCAAAATTGGGCGGCGGATGCCGCGGGCAAGGAAAATATCTGACGCCCCTCCAGCGTTGCACTGAAATTGACCGAAACCGTATAATGGGCTATGTTAGGCTGCACGGCACTGGTTAAGTGCGGAGGATATGTTGGCGATTTTGGCTCGAATTCTGGCGTTCGTGGCTTGCTTGCCACTGCTTCTGCCCGCTGGTTTTTGCATCTGCAAAGCCGGGGAAAGCTGTCGCACAGCATCGGGATTATCGTCGCCGGATGCCCAGACAAAAAGCCAAACCAGCGATCGTTGCTCCCACAAACACGGTCATGCCACATCGCCTGACAAACCACTCCCGACTCACTCAATTCCCGATGATCATGATCACGCTCAAGGCTGTCCCTCAGCGGTCGCAAGTGTTGAACGGGTCCAATTGAATGAGACGGCTGCTGACGCCAGCCTCGCAGTGTTAAATACCGGTGTCGTGACTTTTGAACCCGTCTGTTTGCGCCTGAATACCCGCTCTGTGCATCACGCATCCGCGCCCAGACCAGTATCTCAGCCCCTTTATCTGTCTCACTGCTCTCTCGTCATTTAACCCACCCATCTCATTACGGCGGCCGGCGAGCGGTCGAACACCGGCTCTGGTCCCTGCATCGCCGCCTTTCAACCACCTTGATTGCGTTCGTTTTTTCGTCGCAAACCTGCGATCGCGTTGGTTCATGCATTTGACCGCACGGATGCCGTGCGTTGATGGAGAGCACATATGGGCGAACCCGTCATTCTGCCGGAGCATCCTCCTGCTCCGGCCGGCCCACGCCTGGGGAGGTCGTTATTCCGGAAGCTGTTACAAGCCGTCGTTTGGCTGTTGGTCATCGGTGGGTTGGGGACGGCCGGGTATTTCACCCATGACCGATGGCTTCCTCTCCTCCTGCCGCCAGCCAAAAAGGAGATCGCAGAAACGAACAGCGATCACGAAGAACCAGCCCCACCGTCCGAGCAGGTCTTACTCTCGGCGCAGGCACAAAAGAACCTGCGGCTGACGGCGAAGCCACTCAAAGCAGATGCTTTTTGGAAGACGATCATCGTACCTGGCATGGTGATTGATCGCCCCGGTTTCAGCGACAGAGGCGTGGTCGTACCTGTCACGGGCATTATCAGCCGCATCCACAAAATTGCCGGCGACTCAGTGAGGCCGGGCGATGTGCTGTTCACGGTCAAACTCCTGAGCGAGTCATTGCACCAGACCCAAACCGAACTCTTCAAATCGAGCCAGGACGTCAAACTCATGCAACCGCAATTGCAACGGCTCAAAGAATCCGCCGGCGCCATTTCCGAAGCGCGAATTGTCGAGGTCGAGAACCAAATGATCCGATTCCAGATCGCCGCGAAAGCCTATCGTCAGGAATTGCTCAACCGGGGGCTCTCGGCGAGCCAGATCGAAAAAGTGACGGAAGGCACATTCGTCAGCGAAATCCCGATCGCTGCGCCGATGCGCACCACGATTGCGGCGTTACCGGCGTCGAAGGTTCCTGAGGAGTACGAGATCCAGGAACTAAAAGTCGAACTCGGACAGCAGGTGCAGGCCGGGCAGACCTTGTGCCTGCTCGCCAATCACCAGCTCCTTGCCATTGAAGGGCGGGCATTTCGTGATGAATCGGTATTGCTCGAGCGCGTGCTGAAGGAAGGTTGGCCCATCGAAGTCGATTTCGAGGAGGAAAAGGCGCAGGAATGGCCCGCTCAGGTGCAGAACTTTAACGTCACGTACGTTGCGAACATGATCGACCCTGAGAGCCGCACATTCCGCTTTTTGATGCCGCTCGATAACCAGTCCCGTCTGATCGAGAAGGGAGGCAAGGCGCAAACACTCTGGCGTTTTCGTCCCGGCCAGCGGGTGAGGTTGCTCGTGCGGGTGGAGAAACTTGAAAACGTCTTCGTGCTCCCCGCAGATGCGGTCGCCCGTGACGGAGCGGACACTTACGTCTTCCGGCAGAACGGCGACATCTTTGACCGCAAGCCAGTGCAGGTGGTCTACAGAGACAGCCACAATGTCGTGGTTGCCAACGATGGCAGCGTGCCTGCAGGCATCTACGTAGCCCAAACCGGCGCGGCACAACTCAACCGCATGATCAAGTCACAAAGCGGAACGGCCCCCAAAGGGTTCCACATCCATGCGGACGGCAGCGTTCACGTGGGCGGTCACTAACCTCAAACGGAGATTGCCTTGCTCAATCAGGTTATTCGTCTGGCGCTCCGTTTTCGCGGATTGGTGCTGCTTCTTGCACTGGTGGTGATGATCTACGGCAGCTACCTGGCAGTCCAGTTGCCGATCGACGTATTTCCAGATCTCGACCGTCCTCGCGTCGTGCTGTTGACGGAATGCCCCGGACTCTCGCCGGAAGAGGTGGAATCGCTCGTCGCACAACCCATCGAAACCGGAATCCTTGGCGCGCCGGGCGTACAGGCCGTGCGCAGCCAGTCGAGTCAGGGACTTGCTGTCACCTACATCGAGTTCGGGTGGCAAATGGAAGTGCGATATGCCCGTCAGATTGTTCAGGAGCGGCTTGCCACGGTCAGCGGAACGCTGCCACCGGGAATCCGCCCGCTCATGACCCCGCCGAGCTCGATCATGGGACAGATCATGATGATGGGCCTCTTTCGGCAAAAAGGCCCAAATGGCGGCGTACTTGCTGCGGTAGGCCGGACTGGAATGATGGCCGAGCGGGTTGAAAAAGACGGGGTTTCTACCCTTGTCGTATGGCAGGTAAAGGATCGCCATGACCCGAAGACATGGAAACAGGCGACTATTGAAAGGCCGGTCTGGACCGAAAATCGTTCTGTTACATTCCACCATAAGGACCGGCAGCAAACCATTACCTTCCGTACTCCGGAAGAACAGCGGATGGATCTGCGCACGGTGGCCGACTGGGTGATTCGTCCCCGGCTGTTGAAGGAACAGGGGGTGGCGGAAGTTATCGTGATGGGAGGCGATCGCAAACAGTACCAGGTCCTGGTTAACCCCGACAAGCTCCTGGAATACGGAGTGACAATCCAGGACGTCGATCTGGCGATCCAGGAGAACAACGAGAACGCCTCGGGAGGATTCACAGAGGAAGGTCAGGTCGAGCGCCCGGTGCGGGTGATCGGACGCCTAGGCCCGCAACCGGAAAAGGTCCTTAGCGATCTGCGCATGGTTCCCGTCAAGCCTGGAGCTGAACCGCCGGTTCAACTTCAGAAAGTGGCGACCATCATGGAAGGCGCTGCCCCAAAGCGAGGGGACGGCGGAATTGATGGCAATGACGCCGTGATCATCACGGTAGTAAAGCAACCTCACGCCGATACCCGCGCGGTCACAGAAAAAGCAAAAGCCGCGGTGCGGGATACGGAGGCGGCTCTGCCGTCCGATTACGTAGTCCAAACCGATCTCTTCCAACTAAAGGACTTCATCGATCGAGGCGTTTACTACGTCGGGGAAGCGCTGGTCATCGGTGCGGCCCTGGTTGTGATTATTCTGTTTCTGTTCCTTCTCAACTTCCGCACCACGTTCATTACGCTGACGGCCATCCCGCTGTCGCTCGTCGTTACCACGCTGGTCTTTCGCATCATCGGAGCGCTGACCGGTACGGAGCTTTCGATCAACGTCATGACACTGGGTGGTATTGCGGTAGCAATGGGCGAGCTGGTTGATGATGCGATCGTGGACGTGGAGAACATCTTCCGCAGACTTCGAGAGAACAGTGTTCTCTCCAATCCTCGCCCCGCTATCGTGGTAATCTACGAGGCCAGCCGGGAAGTGCGCTCGGCCATCGTGTTCGGCACGGCGGTAGTGGTGCTCGCGTTTTTGCCGCTGTTTGCCCTCTCCGGCGTCGAAGGACGATTGTTCGTCCCGCTGGGCCTGGCATACATCATTTCTATTCTTGCCTCGCTGGTGGTGTCGCTCACGGTTACGCCGGTGCTGTCCTATTACCTACTATCAAATTCGAGGGCAGCTCACGGGAACCACGATGGCCTATTGCTTCGGGTGTTGAAGTGGATTGCCAGTTTCCTGATTCGATTCAGTATGAAGTTCCCCGGTTTCCTTCTCTTACTCACCTGGGCAGTGGTTGCGTTCAGCGGTTGGCGCCTGTCGACATTGGGCTCAGATTTCCTGCCCAAATTCGATGAAGGAAGTATTCAGATCAACGTTACGCTGCCTGCCGGTTCGTCGCTTAGGGCATCAAACGAAATCTCCGAATTGATTGACGCCAAATTCCAATCGATGCGGCTCAGCCCCGAAAATCCGGAAGGCCCGGTTCGCCACTTCGTACGGCGAACAGGACGGGCGGAACTCGATGAACATGCCGAGCCCGTAGGCAAAACCGAATACATCCTGTCGATGAACCCGGAATCGCATCACAGCCGCGAAGAAATGCTCGCCACCTTGCTGAAGGAACTTCGCGAGGAGGTCCCTGGGGTGGAGTTTGAAGCGGAGCAGCCCATGGCTCACCTGATTTCGCATATGCTTTCGGGTGTTCAGGCCGAGATTGCGATCAAGGTGTATGGCGACGATCTTGACCAGTTGCAGAAAATCGCCACGCAAATCAAAGCGGCGATCTCCGATGTAGAAGGGCTAACGCCACCGGTAATCGATCCGCAGGAAACCGTCGACGAACTGCACATTGTGCTTCGGCCCGAAGACTTGTCCCGATACGGCCTCAGCCGGCAATATGTTTCGAAATTCGTGGAAACCGCCATGAAGGGGGAAGTAGTTTCGCGCGTGCTGGAGGGGCAACGCCGGTTCGATCTCGTCGTGAAACTGAACGCGGCCTATCGCACCGACTATCACAGGCTCGGTGAATTGCGGATCGACCTGCCCGCTACTGGCCGTGAGTTTGCCTACTCTTCTGACACCAAACCGAACCGCGCCATCCCTCGTCAGGTACGTTTGAAGGATGTTGCCGACATTCCCGAAGCCGCCGGCGGACCGAACCAGGTCAACCGGGATAATGTTCGTCGCCGGGCGGTGATTCGCTGCAACACGCAGGGACGCGACCTTGCAGGCGTTGTGGGTGACATTGAGCAACGGGTGAAGACCCTTATGTCTATGCCTGAAGGCTACTTCGTGGAGTACGGCGGGCAATTCGAAGCCCAGCGAGCGGCCACCACGTTGATTTCGGTGCTGGCGTTAATATCGGTAGCGGGCGTTTTCGTCGTGCTGTATCTGCTCTACCCCTCTGTGCGAATTAGCCTGCAAATCCTGAATGCCGTCCCCACCGCATTCATCGGCGGAGTGATCGCCCTGGTCCTGACCGGGCAGACGCTCACGGTGGCCAGCCTGGTCGGCTTCGTGTCGCTCGGCGGGATTGCCGTCCGCAACGGCATCCTCCTGGTAACGCATTACTTTTACCTGATGAAAGAGGATCGAATGCCGTTCTCAAAGGAAACGGTGCTGCGAGGAAGCCTGGAACGACTCGCGCCGGTGCTGATGACAGCACTCACAGCCGGGATCGGGCTGATTCCGCTCGTTCTGGGTGGAAAAAAACCGGGACTGGAGATTCTCTATCCCGTTTCAACGGTGATTCTGGGGGGATTGATTACCTCGACATTCTGCGAGTTCCTGATCCACCCCGGCTTGTTTTGGAAGTTCAGCGGCAAGGATGCCGAGCGGCTGGCTCACGTGGAGCCGACCGCAGATGATCTCATGGGTGTGGATGCCTGAGAGATGTTTTTGTCCCTTTGAAGGAGTGACTGATGAAGTATTTGAACCTGTTTGGCATGGGGCTGCTTGTGGCAAGCATGTCGGCAGTCGGCTGTGGCTCGACGCCTGAGGCAAAGAAGGTGGAAAACAAAAAGGCAGAGAAGACGGCCAAGAAGGACGATCACGGTCACGACGAGCATGGAGAAGGACCGCATGGCGGCACGATTATCGAACTCGGTAAGTATCACGGGGAGTTCGTTGTTGACCATGCAAAGAAAACGGCAACTGTTTACATTCTCGATGAGAACGTGAAAAAGGCCGAGCCCATCGCCGTGTCCAAACTGCTGCTAAGCATAAAGACTCCGGCATTCCAGACCGATCTCGTTGCAACGCCGCAAGATGGCGATCCGAAGGGAAAGTCGTCCCGGTTCGCCGCCACGCACGACAATTTCGGCAAAGAGCAGGAGTTCGCGGGAACCGTCAGTGCCGAAATCGACGGTAAACCTTACCTTGGCGACTTCAAGCAAGAGGAAGACAAAGACCACAAGCACGAAAAGAAGTAATCGTCAACGCTCCTGGCCCGGCGTCTGGCCGGGTCAGGGCTCCTTGACTCAACTGATTCCCGAATCCCACGCGTCTATCGCGCGATGCAAACTTTGGAAGGCACGCATGAACAAAATTGACCAGTGGTTATTCGCTTTGGCAATTGCGCTCGTTGTCGGCGCCTGGCACGCCATTGCTGCAAATCGCAATGGTCAGCCTCTGCCGAAGGAAGAAGTAAATTCGAAAGCCGTGCTAAGGCAAGCTTCTCGACGCCCGTCTGATCAGGCCAGGATAATTCTGCGATGCGGAATTTGGAATCGGTTTGCTCGTTTGAGGAAGACAGGTCGAATCTCAAAGCACCAACATCCGTCGGCCTGAAGGTAAGATTCCTATGGGTTCGGCTTTCGAATCTTTTCCGGCCCTCCTGGCTGAATTGTCGCGACCTTAATGTTGACTTCGCTGGCAAGTCCCAATTGAAGCGCAACATTTTCAAATGTCACCCAATGGCGAAAAAGTCGGAACTCATACTCGAAGCGGTCGACCTGGTTGAAGGGAATATCAAACACTTTGGCCAGGCGAAGAACTTTCCGCTCAGCGGTCGAATCGAGGCGAAGAGTGGCCGAAACAGGGTGTGGCTTTCCCGACTTGTCGATCGCCCTCATGCGAAGATCGATCGTTCGCCACTCACGCGGTATTTGCAGCGTCACCTGCGTGGACTTCTCTGCGGATCCATTCCGAACATCACCAGGACCTGCGGGGTCGACGATGAGAGTACGCCCATCCATGTCCCGAGTTCCCCAAGTCCCCTGACCCACCTTTTCCACACTAATATCTTCTGCAATGTCGTCGGGCCGAACATTGACTGGCGGTCGAAGCCGCTTTCCGGCAATGTCGAGTGATCGCAGTGACGACAGAGCTTCGCTGGCGACGCCGACTTCGAATGATCGTGTTTTCTGTCCTTTTAGAACGTCTGTAATACCATAATGTGCGACAAACGGCCTCCCCAACCTATTTTTCTCGCTGTCGACAGTTGATGCCGCTACGTTGGCTGTTACTCCGCCGCTATCCCTTATGCCGTGAACATGAATGACGGACCGTACATAAGGAGGAACATTGCCGTCGATTTGGCCACCCGCATATTTCGGTGCAACATCCAGCGCCCTGCCATCAGGCATCCACCAGATGGGTTCGTCATTTCTCTTTGACGCACCCGGCGCCAACGCCACCAATTCGACCTGAATGTTGTTCGGCAACTCTGCGATATAGGTGCCCGGAGGCAACGACTTTGCGGGAGGCTCCTGGCCTGCTCGGCTTTCGCAGCCATGGTGGTCAAATGAACTTAAAATAAGACAGAATGTAGCGAACCGGGATAGAGTCGAATAGCTTAATTTTGCGGCAAAATTTCCCATTATTTCGGTCAGCATGAATCCAACTCCAATTCGCGGGCTAATATAGACAGGATACAGGCCTCCCGAAGGAGCTACCAGGCCACTTCAGGCACTTCCCAACACCGGCATTCATTGCTTCAGGCGCAATTCCCCGGTAAGCCCGTGGTGGGAAACTTAAATCGAAATTCGCTCGACGATGTTGCGCGTAATCTTCCGCCGGCGCCTATCGTACAACCGAGTAGTGCGTGGATCAGCATGACCGGCCAGATGTTGGACATTCTCTAGAGGCAAATCCTGTTCAAGGAGGTTGGTCACAGTAGCGACGCGGAATGAGTGCGGCGAGAAGCGGGAAGGAAGAGCAGCTTCGCGAAGGCGATGCTTGACCATGCGGCAGATGTCGATGCCGGACATGGGTTTTCCGGTCAGTAGGCCAGTCCTGCCGCGAACGGTTTGGAAAAATGGATCGCCCTTTTTGAGCCATCGATGTCCGGCGAATTCGGCATAGTCAAAGAGCATCTCCTGCAGGTCGTGGCGGACCGGGATCTCCCGCGACTTCCCGCCTTTTTCATGTTCAAAACGCAGTACATACTGGCTTCCATCGTTTTCCAGGTTCTTAATCGTTAGGTGCGACACTGCGCCCGCACGGGCCGCAGTGTAAATCAAAATGGCGATGATCGCCTTGTCCCGTTTCCCAATCAGGGTCGTCATATCGATCGAAGCCAACAGGGCACGGGCCTGTTCGGCACTGATTTCAGGGGTTTTGCCTTCTACGGCCTGATACCGTTCCCCGCGAACGGAGGCGGCCGGGTTCCACGGGCAAATATGTCGTACCACCATTAGGTCAAAAAACGAACGTAGCGCAGCTAGGTGCAGTTTTTTGGTTGGAATGGAACAGGGATGCTGGTCGAAGTAATGTCCCACCTGGCCGGGTGTGATGCGGTGGATTTCCGGCTCGATAGGTTCGATCCAATTCAGGAACTGGACGACGGCGTGGCGGTAGGATTTCCTGGTGTATTTATTGCGAATCTGCGCGCTGAAAAACTCGTCCCAGGCAAATTTTCCGCGGTCCCCTGCCCGTTCAACCAAGGGATGAACTTGCAGCAGGATAAGTCCTGTGAGGGGAGGGGCCGGGACAGGAAGGTTGGTCTCCTCGCTCATAAGGGAACGTCACGAAGCAGACGAATGTTGTTGATAGTATCGCCCGCGGCTTCGACAAAACGTGGATCCGCGGTGACCAGGAGCGATTTGCGTTCATTAGCAAGTGCGAGGTAAATGCAATCGGTAAGGGAATAATTCAGAGAAATCGACAACTCGATGGCCCCTGGGATAAGAGCCTGGGTAGGCGCGAGTTTAACAAAACCATGGGAAGAGAATCGCTCCCATTCCGCCAGCTTCTTACGGCCTAATTCTTCGCTGATTTCCCGGTTGCGGAGCCTTTTCGTAATGGCTTGGGCAATCTCGAAATTGGCGATGTCCGGGGCAGCAATCAACATATGGCGTTGCACCAGTGCTTCCGCCTGGTCAGAGTCTCGGTCCGCCAGAAAGAGCTTTATTAGAACGGATGCATCGACAATCAGCACAGGCCCTCTCGGCCTTCGAGGAATGCTGCCGTGGAATCGGGCAATGTTCCGTATTGCTGTCGCATTTCTTCGCGGCTCGCCCGAAGGTCTTCGAGTATTTGCCGCATCGGCCTGGTGGCAAGTTCTAGCAATTGGTTCTTCAACCATAGCTCAAGGGTTTGCCCATTGCGTTTTGCCTGAACCCGCAAAAGCTCCATGGTGGCAGAATCGACATTTCTCAAACGCAGTTCGGTCATGGACAAGGCCTCATTCTTTGGAACGAATCCGACCTTGCCACATGTTGGGAATCTTGTCAATCACCTAATAGGCGGACAGCCCCCTGCCCCTTACACATCGTTTCCTTTGTAGTAGATAATGTCCTTTGTCTGCTATAACGGTTTCCTGGGACGACGGTGATTTACTGCGTTCTATTTGTCACCCATTTTATTTGCAAACATCACCCGCGGTATTTCCTAGTTTACTGGTCGGCACTAACACTAAACATAAAAACTCCAAATAAATGATGGCATATATCTGGCAAACATGAGGACAGTTATCTGGGAAAATTGACATCTTACATAGGTCTTTTTTTAAATTGGGGCAATACAAACAACTAAAAGCCATTGCAAACAAAAATGATAACAACTATAATTAATCACGCAACAACCAGGGAGGCACACATGGAAGTAAACATCAAACTCGATATACCAAAAATATACGATGACACTATTTCTTACATGATGCACGAGAAGGGCTTCGGATCGACAGAAGAATATATCTCACACGTCGCTGACAACCTCCTCAAAGCAGAGTTGGCGAACCACCGCCAAAGGATAGAGTTTTTAAGTAAAGAACATTCCTACAGGGAGAGCATAAAGAAGATACACCGCAAGGCATGGGAAAATGAGCCATAAACAGGCTTTATACTTTAAATAATAAAACGTCAACCAATCTCAATATCTATATTATCATCCATAAGTCCGGCTGTCTGGTCTTTTATTTCTTTTGGCTCAAATCCGAAATATTCTTGGCTATCATAAATTACGCTTTTATCTTTCCAGCGCCCCCTTGCACCATGAACAACAAAATGCCGGTCTATAAATTTCTTTATATCCCGGTTAGAAACGTCGCTCCTAAAATTAGAAAGAACCTTAGGTACACTATAATCTACCTGATTAAGAACCGGGAACTTGGCCTTAGCCAGAGAAAGGCCTAAGTAAACATTCTCCAAAAACTGCCAACGTATTTCTTCAACGTGGGCTGAGGCTAAATTAATTGGCCTAATTGTCAGCCTTGATATAAAATCGCTTGCCTTAGTGTCTGGCTCGCCATGCGGTTTCTCCGTACCGGCAAATATCCAGAAACAAGGCGGAATAACAAATTTGATGCCATTCCTTAAATAATATCCATCTTCCAGCGGCGCTAAAAAGCTATCGTAAACAGGGTGATTTTCGATGCTGGCGTTAATTTCATCAAAAAACACGACAGTTTTTTGTCTCGGGTGCTGCAAGTGGGAAGTGACAATCTGGTCAAATGTCGACAAAATCTCCTCTTTTCTGATCATTGTAGTGATGTTAAACATCTGCAGATTTACGTCGTCTTGAGACTCACTTAGTTTTTGAATCAGAAATGACTTTCCCGCTCCGGACTTTGCTATTATCAGTGACGACACTGATTTTTTGGCCCCTCTAAAATCGAAACTCCTTATTGAGTCGCGTAGCTCTGCAAGCATGCCTCGTTTTTTTGGGTGGCAACAAATATACCCGTCTACCTCGATCATTGCCCGCCACAGTTGAATGGCCTTAATTCCACTTGACTTTGTAACTTCCCCCAGGTTTTTCATCGCCTCATCCCAGGACGCCGCTGTAATGTCGCTCGTATTTTCTATATGATCCTTGTATGTCGGCATTTCTGAGTCCATATCATGTTTCGACGATGGCACAGACGCATTATTTTTGAACGGTACCATATGCAAATAAAATTCATTTTTATTGAGATCCACAGGGTCAGGACCGACAAGTGTCATTTTTAATCTATTCTCACCACCACATCGATTTGTGGATGTTTGTGCGCGGAGTTGGCTAACAGCATTTGTAATATAGGATTCAGCAACACCCAAAGAACCATCGAGTATATCCATGGTCGGAATAATGCCGTGGTGATTTTCTGGCTTAGTCGCAAGGCATATCTGAGTGTATATAAAGGCAGAAAATATGCAACTGTTCCTGCTCATATCCGCTCCCAGCGGAGCTTTGTTCGGATTATTTTTTGGCTGTACAAACCATTTCTCATTTATACTGACGCCGTCTTTCGCGATGTCCATCACAATAGTCTTAAAGCCACCCGTATTTACAACGAGAAGCGATTGACCGCGAAAATCGAGGTTCAGATGTTGAGACCTAGCCTTTAACAAGCGCATCGCCTCCGGCGAAATTTTCCCTTTCTTTGTTACCCATGTTGGCACCTCTGACGCCTGAGAAATCGCGGTCTCCGAAAAGTAAAGTAATTTAATCGGGACACTCTTACCTAAAAACTCAAGCCACTCAGGGTTAATGAATCGCGTGGAAATATACCATGGAACTGTTCTGAGGTTGGTAGCTGAATGTTCTATTAATAGAGAAAGAAGTGCCTGAGAAACGACCCCTTTGCCGATATCTTTTACTACCACAGCATCAACGTTTTTTAAAAGGCCCCTCATCTGCTTTGTATCGGCAGGGGATCTTAGTCTTTTTATGTCGTCGTCGGTAAGCCAAGAATAAGTAGGAGAAGACAATTTAGGTTGCGCCGTGAGCTCCCAATCAACCCGTGCCAGCTGCCGTAGCTCATCATTTACATTTTGGAAAACGCGAAATACCCTCGTGGTTCCAAAATGCCCCTGTGAATCTGTAAACGGAGGTTTAGCGATGGCACTGTAATTTTTCGGGTCGAGAAAAACGCCTAAATTAAAGAGAGTCACGCGGTCGGTAGTACTTCTGTTCGAGCGCATGTCGTTATCATTCGCCGGGTCAACTGTATCGCTTGTTATTCTAAATGGAGTTCTTCCATTCATTTGCTTAGGGTCAAATAGAGCTTTAATATAATCAGTATCATCTGTATGCCAGAGTCCAAAGCCAACTATATCAAAACCTTTGCCTTCAGCATGGACCGAACCGTCGGCTGTCACATCAGATTGCAAGAACTTGCTTTTCTCGGCATCATGAAGCAATGTAGCAACATGGCCGGCAGCGCTCAGTTTTCTGACGTTGCTCCGTGGATCGTGCAAACTCTTAAAGTGTGATAACCCTACATTGGAACTAATGGGAGAGTAATGGTTGCCAATAACCCATGTATCGTCAACCACCCAGTCCCCGATTACTAAGAGGCGTGGGGGGCGTGACTTCGTTTTAGACATTTGCCAAATCCCAATCCGGGCGCTTCTAGATATCTATATCATACAATAGTTGAATCTGCTCCGTATTGTCAAGCAAGGCGTAATATTAGGCTCTTTGGGCTTACGCGTTTCACAGGAATTATGCCGCCAGTATTAGATCTTTGAGATTTCTGGTTTATCTACGAATTGGATGCCCCTTGACGCCAGCTGGAAGTGTGAGAGGTAGTTTCAGCGCGAGATACTGGAGAAGCGAGAGTGACAAAACTAGATCGAGGAGGAAACGTTGGGTCGGTCGGGGACGATACCAGACGATCCTGATCGAACTGTTGGCGCAATGCCCGCGGTTCCACGAAGAACTCGGGCAAAAGCGGCAGATCCTGGTGTGGGATGATTGGTGGGAATTAAAAATTGGCCCCTGTATAGAGAGAACAAGCGTTGCTGCTGGTGGTTGAATTCGTATGGGCGGTTCCGGTGTTGCAAAACGAGTTCAACGGCCATTGCTACCTTCGTAGTTCTGAGCGGCAAGGGCAATCTGCTTGAGATTTTTCTGACACTTCATCCTTGATGCCGCCTCATGCACCTTCTGGACACCGGGCACGAGCAGGCCAATGAGAACGGCAATGATGGCGATCAGCACCAGCAATTCGATGAGGGTGAAGGCAAGTCGCTTTTTCGTCGCGACGATCTCTGTGGAAAGATAGATTAGGTTGAAAAAAATCACTTGTTCTCGAGAACGGTAATCTGGCCGGGTCATGAACCACCAGATAGGGATTTTCCTCAAACTTCATGACACATCCACGGACATGAATCGTCTTGCCTTTGAAGTAGGCGGCAGGGTCTGAGATGCCTTTTTCTCATTGGCATTCGGGATCGGGAAGCTGTCTCTAGGTTGGGCAGGGTGCCGGAAAATGACTGGGTCCGTTGAATCGTGAATGATTGAACGGAACGAAAGGAATGGCATTTCAACGGGGGCCGTTGTCACCCTACCTTCTGGGACAACAAACGAGTCTGCAGGCCCGCCTGGTTCTTAACCACGCTTTACCATCAATGCGTTGCCATTTTCCCCAATCCGGTTTAAGCCTCGAAGGGTTCGTCCGTTCCCCTTGAGGTTGTTATGCGCTCGCCCGCGATTTCTTCGCATCGGCGTCAGGCCGATTCCTGACGATGTTGCGTAAACCACCAAAGCGCTTTCCCCCGTCGCTGTTTTCGTTTGAAACCGAAGAAGCGGACGCGACGGCCGTTGTAACCCCGAATCCGGAAGGAAGGCCCCATGCAATACAAGACGATCCTTCTCGAATTGCTGGCGGATCACCCGCGATTCCACGAACAGCTCAAGCAGAATCGGAATGTTCTGGGATGGCTGGAAGAAACCGCGCGGCAATTCAAAACACGCCACGAGTGGTGGAGCGAAGCCTTTTCGAAGCAGAACCCGGGGACCCCGGCGGGCCAATTCCGCAGCGAAGCTTTGGAATTGGCACTACAGGAACTGGAAGAGGCTTTGCCGACCGAGTTTCATCTGTCGGACGAAACGGATACGCCAAAAATATAGCCGACCCGCTTGCCGCCCCGCCCTTCGCCTGGCGGATCAAGAAAGGCTCGATTCAGAAATCCTTGTTCGATGTGCCGCCGTTAGAAGGGGCTGAAGAGCGCGCGCCAAAGCCGCAGGCCCTGCCCCCGGCTTCCTCGGTCCCAGTTGTTTCTTCCCCTGCCACGTCCTCGCCAACGCCGCCACCGCTTGTCCCATCCGCCATTGGCGACAAATCCAAAGCTCGGGATGTCCTCGCTGCCATCCGCATATTACGAACACTCGAAAGCGAAAAACGTCCCGCAACGCCGCCGGAAAGGCAGGCGCTTGCACGGTTCGGCGGTTTCGGGCCGGTGGCGCTGACTTTGTTTCCCGATCCGGTGGCGGGCCGCTACAAGGATGCCGGATGGCAAGTTCTGGGTGAGGAGCTTAAGGCGCTTCTTTCTCTGGAGGAATATGACAGTGCCAAGCGAACAACCTTCAATGCCTTCTATACCTCGCCGGAAGTGATTGCCGCCATGCAGGGCGCAATCACAAGGCTCGGCGTTCCTACCCAGGCGACCATTTTGGAGCCGGGCTGCGGAACGGGGAATTTTCTGGCCGGAGGCCAAGAAAATCACCGCTATATCGGCGTTGAGATGGACGGGATTTCCGGGCGGATTGCGAAGGCATTGCATCCGGAGCATGACATCAGAATCGAGAATTTCCGTGACAGTGCCCTGCCCGAGGGGCGTATCGACGCAGTGATCGGCAATGTGCCGTTTGCCGACCTCAAAATGGAGTATCGCGGCCAGAAGCTGTCCTTGCACGATTTCTTCTTCGCCAAATCGCTCGACGCCCTGAAGCCGGGAGGGATCCTGGCGTTGGTCACCAGTCATTACACACTGGATAAACAAAACTCCGCATTACGCGAATCCCTCGCCGACAAGGCGGATTTCGTGGGTGCGATCCGGTTGCCTTCGGACGCGTTCAAGCGCGAAGGCACCAAGGTGGTCACCGATATCGTGTTCCTGCGTAAACGCTTTCCGGGTGAAGAAGTCCACCATTGCGATCCGGAATGGCTTCAAGTCGGGCCGCTGGATGTTGAGGGAGCTCAGGTCAATGTGAATCGGTATTTTCTGCACCATCCAGAGATGGTACTGGGCTCTTGGTCGCGCAAGGACACGCTATATGGCGGGGAAGGATTCAGCGTCAAAGGAAGCGGGGCGCTGACCAGCGATCTGGAACGCGCCATTGCCCGCTTGCCGGAAGGCGTGGCGAAGCTCACCCCAACGACGCCGGCCATCCAAAGTGAAGCGATCGCCCTGCCGCCTGAGCGGCATTTGGGCGAGGGAGGTTTCTTCATCGGCGCGAATAAGCAGATCCACCAGATCGAAGGCGGACAGGCGATTCCGGTGGTCTATGGCGGTACTTCCTTAAAAGCCGACGGCACTATGACTGGCAGGCGATTGGCCCTGCTGGTCGAACTTCGCGACCACGCAAGGAAGGTGCTGCAATCGCAGAACGAGGGCTGGCCGGAGGCGCAGCGCGAAGCGGCGCGCAAAGAGCTCAACCGGACTTATGATCGTTTTGTCCAGCCCTTTGGCCCGATCAACAAAACCACCTTCGGCGAAACCGCCGACGGGTCGGTCATCCGTCGAATGCCCAACTTGGTGAAATTCCGGGAAGACCCGGACGCGATGCTGGTGATGTCGTTGGAGGAATATGACGAAGTCACCGCCAAAGCCACCAAGGCCGCGATCCTGCAAAAAGATGTGGTCGGCCGAACGCCACCCATCACACAAGTCGATAGCGCTGAGGAAGGTCTGCTGGTGTCGCTCAACGGCCGTGGTGTGGTGGACCTGCCCTATATCGCCTCGCTCTATGGCAAGCCGGTCGAGACCGTCATTGCCGAGCTTGGCGATTTGATTTTCCTGGACCCGGCCGAGGGGCAATGGGTCACGGCCGATGCGTATCTCTCCGGCGACGTGCGCCGCAAGCTGGCGCAGGCGGATGCCGCCGGGCACGAGTATCAACGCAATGCGGAGGCGTTGCGCGAGGTCCAGCCTGAGGATGTTCTGCCTGGCGATATCGACGCCAATTTGGGCGCACCGTGGGTTCCGGCTTCGGATATCGAGGCCTTTGCCGACCATCTGTTCCAGGTCAAGCCCGGCTCGGTGCAGATCGGGCATTTGGCCAAGGATGCGCTCTGGAGCCTGGAGGCAGATTACCAGGCACAGCAATCGGTGGCCGCGACCGCCGATTACGGAACGCCGCGGGCGAATGGCACCTGGCTGCTGGAATTGGCGCTGAACATGAAAAGCCCAACCATCTATGACACGCTGCGCGGTCCCGACGGGGACACGCGCGTGGTCAATCAGGAAGCGACGCTGGCGGCGCGGGAGAAACAGAAGCGCATCAAGGAAGCCTTCCGCTCGTGGATTTTCGTTGATCCGGAGCGCACCGAGCGTCTGGTGCGGATTTATAACGACACTTACAACAATATCCGGCCGCGACTGTTCGACGGCTTGCACTTGGATTTTCCGGGGATGAATAAAACGCTCCAATTGCGCCCGCACCAGGTGGATGCCATCTGGCGGGGCATGAGCGCGGGCAATACCCTCCTCGCCCACTGTGTCGGTGCGGGCAAAACATTCACCATGGCGGCAACCGCCATGAAGATGAAACAGGCGGGGCTTATCAAAAAGCCGATGCTCGTGGTGCCGAACCATCTGCTCGAGCAATTCTCCCGGGAATTCATGCAGCTCTACCCCAACGCCAAGCTTTTGGTGGCCACCAAAGAGGATATGACGCGCGAGAAGCGCAAATTCCTCACCGCCAAAATCGCCAGCGGCGATTGGGACGGGATCATTGTCACCCATTCGAGTTTCGAGCGGATCGGCATGTCGCGCGATTACCAGGCGCAATTCCTGCGGGAGCAGATTGCCGAATATGACCAGTTGTTGCGCGAGCATGCCGGGGACAAGGGCACCGGCCGCAACCTGATCAAATCGATCGAGAAGCAAAAAGCCGCGCGTAGCGAACGGCTGAAAAACCTCCTAGCCGAGGATAAGAAGGATGACGGCCTCGTGTTTGACGAACTCGGCGTCGACCATCTGTTCATCGACGAGGCGCATTATTTCAAGAACCTGGAAACGCCCACCAAAATGGACCGCGTCGCCGGCATCCAGACCGGCGGGTCCGAGCGTGCCTTTGACACGTACATGAAAGCCCGCTACCTCGATTTGCAACATGCGGGTCATGGAGTAACCTTTGCCACGGGAACGCCGATTTCCAATAGCATGGTCGAGCTTTACACCATGTCTCGCTTCCTCGACCCGGCGGGACTGCGGTCGCGCGGGATCGAGCATTTTGACGGCTGGGCCGCCAGTTTCGGGGAAGTGGTGGAATCGATGGAACTCTCCCCCGACGGAGCGGGCCTGCGGCCACGCTCCCGTTTTGCCCGCTTCACCAACTTGCCGGAACTGCAACTGATGTTCCGCTCGTTTGCCGATGTGCAAACTGCGGAGATGCTCAATTTGCCGCGACCTGCCTTGCAGGGCGGCAAACCGACCATCGTGGCGTGCCCGATGTCGGTTGAACAATCGGAACTCCAACAACAACTGGTAGCGCGTTACGAGAGGATACGCTCCCAGAAGATTGACCCGAGGGAGGATAACGCGCTTGCCATCACTACTGATGGCAGGAAACTCGCCATCGAAGCGCGGATGCTGTCGGCCACCGCCCCGGCAAACCCCGACTCGAAGATTCACAAGTTGGCGGAGAATGTCTCACGCATCTGGCGGGAGACGACGCCTGACCGGGGCACTCAGATGATTTTTTGCGACATGGGTGTCAATCCCACGGAGTGGGGGTATTCGCCTTACGAAGAAATTATCGCCCAATTGCAAAAGCTCGGCATTCCGCGTGACCAGATCGCCACCATGGGCGAGGCGGAATCGGATGCCAAGAAACAGGCTCTGTTCGAGCGGGTGCGAAACGGCTCGGTGCGGGTGCTCCTGGGCAGCACCCAGAAGATGGGTACAGGCACCAACGTGCAGAAGCGCCTGGTGGCACTGCACCATGTCGACGCGCCGTGGAAACCGGCGGAGGTCGAGCAACGCGATGGTCGCATCCTGCGGCAGGGAAACGAAAACACGGAAGTGGCGATTTATCGCTATGTGACCCAAGGATCGTTCGACGCTTTCATGTGGCAGGCCCTGGAAACAAAAGCGAAGTTCATTGGCCAGGTGATCAGCGGAGAGAATGCCGCGCGGCGGGCCGATGATATTGGTGGTCAGGAATTGTCGTATGCCGAGGTGAAAGCCATTGCGTCGGGAAATCCGGCGGTGCTCACACTGGCCGAAGCCGATGCCGAACTTCAGCGATTGTCGCTGTTGCATAAGAACCATCTCGACGAACAATTCCTGGCCCGGCGCAAATTGCGGGAACTACCCTCGACCATCACGCGTTTGACCCGCCAGATCGGCCAGTTGCGCGAGGATGTCGCCACCTCGCATGCTCATGCAAATGACCCTATTGTCATTGGGGGCATAGGGCGACCGAATGGCGAAGCCGTCGGAGCCCTGGCAAACCGTCTGGAAACCTTGCCTTCCCGGGTTCCATCAGCCGCCAAAATCCCGCTGGGCCGCTATTGTGGCCTTTCGTTCGGACTGGTGCTGCATCCCGATTTCCCGGTGGAGGTGGTGATCGAGGGTGCTGCTATTCGCAGCCAGATTTTGTCGAAGGAGCACCAAGGCCCGCGGGCCGTGCTTAACGCCCTGGAGCGGATCATGGCCGGGTATGAATCGGAAGCGGAGCGTGCGACCCAGGAACTGGAGCTTGCGAAAACGCAGCTCCAGGATTATCAGGCGCGACAAGGAACAGCGTTTGCCCATGCGCAGTATCAGCGCGAACTCACTGCCCTTCGCGACCTGCTTCGGGACGGGCTGTCGGCCAAGGCGGAGGGCGAAGGCCCGAGCGTAGGCGAGACCGCCCAGAACATCCATGATCTCCGGGCCACCCATAGCATTGAGGTTACGCCGAAGCGCAGCACCCAGGCAGGTCTTCGGGCAGCGGAGGCCATTACTACGCGAATTCGGCGGGACCGGGTGGAACCAAGCCGAGATTCCGAGAACGAGGCTCCGGAAGACCGAATTCCGCCATCTTTTCAAGAACGGCAAGTCCAGCGGAAGGATCAAAGAGAATGGGCTGTGGGATAGCCCTTTAGTCCGTGCTGGGTTCCTACTCTGCAGGTACGGACAGGAGGGCGACATTCGGCTGAGTTTTGCCGCACCCAAGAGTTTCCTTGATTTCCAGCAAGAACTGACTGATGATCACTTTACTTCTTCCCCGGCTCACCCCGCCCCAAGGCCTTAGCCGGTTTTTTTCGCATGGCTGATGAGCTAACCGTTTACCGGCCGGTGCTGCGAGCAAACTCCCAATCTCTGGAAAATGGTCCTGTCCAACGGCAGTGGAGGTGAAATTAGAGTTAAAAATTGGCTCCTATATAGAGAGGGCAAGCGTTGGTGCTGGTGGTTGAATTCGAATATCCAGTTCCGTTGTTGCACGACGAGTTTGATCGGTACATGTAGTAATAGTGCATCACGACCGCTTTGCCGGTAAATGGCATTCCATCGTCAATTTTGGAATCCACGGCATAGGCATCGGAGGGGGTGGGGCCAGCAGGCCCCGCGAGCGGGCCCGTGCCGCCGTAAGCGCCCAGGGCAATTTTATGTCCGTCGGCAATATTGCTATATCCTCCAGGAACAACATAACCGGGAACATATCCCACACTCATACATCCCTGAATAGCGCCCGATGCAACGGGTTTGAAACGCAAGGCAGGACATACCACATCCGGATAGGTGGTGGGGTTGACGCGCTCGTCATATTGCTTTATCGGCCATAACCCCGCCGCGGCCAGATGGTCGAACACGCCGGTCCATTCGGCGTAGTTGGTATAGTTGCTATTGAATGTGTACGCCCATAAGGTATTTACATCACCGGCAGTGGGGTGCCCATTGTTCGGGGAAGCATACGTAAGGATGGCAATTTTCCCATCGCCATCGCCGTTTGTCACCAGCTCCGGCTGCGCCACCCCTCCGAAAAGCTGCGTCGCCTGCGCGCAATCGCCGGGTAAGCAGTTATATTTGAGCTTGAAGGTGTTGATGGCGGTGTCCAGTTTTTGAATATCGCTGATCTGTCCGCGAATTTCGGCGGATTTTATTAGGGTGTTGCCCATCAAAATCCCTCCGATAATCAGGCCGATGATGACGAGCACGATTGATAGTTCAATCAGCGTAAACCCGCGTTTATCGGCGAAGGGAGCCGGTTTCAGCGGAAGGATAGCTCGGCAATCCTGCATTGTGTTTCCGTCATTTGTTTTTCCTGGTTCAGGCCGGTCTTATTCACACTCACCATACCATGCCAAAGTTAATGCAATGTAAATGAAATTCGTAAAGTGTCGCACGAAAACTAATTGCAAAAATAAGATGAATTTCGAATTTGCGATGTATAGCATGCGTCATGCTCCGAATTATTTCTCAGTCTAATGCCGGTTCTGCGAGTAAACACCCCCTGCCTGAAAAAACATGCCGACCAACGGGCATGGGCCGTAATGCAGCATTCAAAAATCCGCGCTGATATACAGAGGGCAGAAGCGAAGTCGTGGAATGCCGCCCGCTCCAATCGAGACATTGTTTTCATTGAGATAAACTCGGCCGCTTCCGGAGCAAAAATCGTTACCTCTGTAAATATAAGAAGGATATAAGATAACAGCACGGCCGGTAAACGGCATGCCATCATCAATTTTTGCGTCTATGGTAAAGGCCTCCCAGGGGTTGAGGCCTGCCGATCCTAATAATTGCCCTGTTCCACCATAGGCTCCTAGTGCAATTTTATGGCCATCCACAATGTTGGAATAACCGGAAATATTATAGCCGGGGACATAACCGACATTCATGCAACCCGGGACAACCACGGCAGCAATATCACTGGGGCTGCCATAGGTTTTGAAGCGAAGCCCAGGACAGATCACATCCGGATAGACGGCCGTTGCCATGTTCGGGTACTCGTTGTACTGCGCTATCGGCCACATCCCCGCTGCCGCCAGATGGTCGAACACATCCGTCCATTCGGTGTGATTCGCTCCTCCACTCGGATTTGCAGGCGCCCAACCGAAATTCGTATCACCAGGCGTTGGATTACCCGCAGTAGATGGATAAGTTCCCGCATTGCTCATCGCTATTTTTCCGTCACCGTTGCCATTCGTTACTGCTTGCGGCTGCGAGGCGCCGCCAAAAAGCTGTGTTGCATAGGCGCAATCGCCGGGCAGGCAGTTGTATTTGAGCTTGAAGGTGTTGATGGCGGCTTTGAGTTTTTCGATGTCGCTTACCTGGGCGCGGTATTCGGCGGATTTTATCATGGTGTTGCCCATCAATATCCCGCCGATGATCAGGCCGACGATGACCAGCACAATCGACATTTCGATCAGCGTGAACCCGCGACTAGAGGCGAAGGGAGCCGGTTTCAGCGGAAGGATAGCTCGGCAATCCTGCATTGTGTTTCCGTCATTTGTTTTTCCTGGTTCAGGCCGGTCTTATTCACACTCACCATACCATGCCAAAGTTAATGCAATGTAAATGAAATTCGTAAAGTGTCGCACGAAAACTAATTGCAAAAATAAGATGAATTTCGAATTTGCGATGTATAGCATGCGTCATGCTCCGAATTATTTCTCAGTCTAATGCCGGTTCTGCGAGTAAACACCCCCTGCCTGAAAAAACATGCCGACCAACGGGCATGGGCCGTAATGCAGCATTCAAAAATCCGCGCTGATATACAGAGGGCAGAAGCGAAGTCGTGGAATGCCGCCCGCTCCAATCGAGACATTGTTTTCATTGAGATAAACTCGGCCGCTTCCGGAGCAAAAATCGTTACCTCTGTAAATATAAGAAGGATATAAGATAACAGCACGGCCGGTAAACGGCATGCCATCATCAATTTTTGCGTCTATGGTAAAGGCCTCCCAGGGGTTGAGGCCTGCCGATCCTAATAATTGCCCTGTTCCACCATAGGCTCCTAGTGCAATTTTATGGCCATCCACAATGTTGGAATAACCGGAAATATTATAGCCGGGGACATAACCGACATTCATGCAACCCGGGACAACCACGGCAGCAATATCACTGGGGCTGCCATAGGTTTTGAAGCGAAGCCCAGGACAGATCACATCCGGATAGACGGCCGTTGCCATGTTCGGGTACTCGTTGTACTGCGCTATCGGCCACATCCCCGCTGCCGCCAGATGGTCGAACACATCCGTCCATTCGGTGTGATTCGCTCCTCCACTCGGATTTGCAGGCGCCCAACCGAAATTCGTATCACCAGGCGTTGGATTACCCGCAGTAGATGGATAAGTTCCCGCATTGCTCATCGCTATTTTTCCGTCACCGTTGCCATTCGTTACTGCTTGCGGCTGCGAGGCGCCGCCAAAAAGCTGTGTTGCATAGGCGCAATCGCCGGGCAGGCAGTTGTATTTGAGCTTGAAGGTGTTGATGGCGGCTTTGAGTTTTTCGATGTCGCTTACCTGGGCGCGGTATTCGGCGGATTTTATCATGGTGTTGCCCATCAATATCCCGCCGATGATCAGGCCGACGATGACCAGCACAATCGACATTTCGATCAGCGTGAACCCGCGACTAGAGGCGAAGGGAGCCGGTTTCAGCGGAAGGATAGCTCGGCAATCCTGCATTGTGGTTTCAACCATTGGTTCGATCAACAGGCGATAGTGTCCCACAGGCTGGTTAATAATCAATGAAGGAGTTTAAGGGATGGGATTTAGCGACTTCCCTGCAAGAATGCTGGCTTTCCATCATGCTTGAAGGACGGCTTTCATGCTTGCTGGCAGGATAGAAGGCTCCGGGCTGAGTCTCAAAAACTATTTCGCCTACCATCCCGGCCAACAAGTAATCTTGGGTCTTTGCCGGAAAATGTCTAAGTCCGTTGAATCATGATTGATTGAACGGAACGAAGGAAAAGGGATTGCGATGGTGACCGTTGTCAAGGACGCGGGCCTTGGAGGGGCACCCGGTCTGCACAAGCGAGGGAAGCGAGCGCGGAAGATGGGGGGGGAGCTGAGGCCTGCGCCGGAGGGCATCCTTGACAAAAGGTCACGGGAAGCGTTGGTTGGCAACCGGTTTGCATCGTTTTCATCTGGGCATTCCGTAAAAAATCGACGTCCAAGCCTCTCCAGATAAGGAGGATAATGAAGATTCTCATTGTTGAAGACGACGCTAATATTCGCGACACCTTGCGTGATATGCTGCAACTGAACGGTTACGCCGTTATTGCCGGGGCCGATGGACTGGAAGCAATTGGGCTACTAGTTCACCGGCCTTTCTTAATCTTTTGCGATATTCACATGCCCCGAATGGATGGCTTTGAATTTCGAGCGCATGTCCGGAAAATTCCGGAATTTGCACGAGTTCCATTTGTTTTCCTTTCCGCTGAATCCGACTCTCATTTCCTTAATAAGGCCCGAGAATTGGAAGCCGGCTTTCTAAGTAAGCCCTTTACGATGCAAGACCTTTTAACCGTGATTGAGGAAATGGGAAGTAGCGTCGTGACCCTTGGCGAAAGTTCGGGGAATGCTCCCCTCGGGATGGCTGGGAATTGTTGACCGCGTGCGTTTGATAGGAGCTGCCAGGTGTCAACCCTGTTATGCGATAGCGGCAAGCCCCTTGGTCAACACCAAGGAGAGGAGTTTTAAGGCCGGACATGCGGGTTTTTTCAATCCGCGTTCCCATTGGCTCACCAACTCCGCGGAGATGTTCAGGTGATAGGCGAATACGGTTTGGCTGACCGACTCGCGCTTGCGAAGGGCCCGGATTTCCGGAGCGGTTAGTTCCGCCAAGTGAGAAAGGCATGATGCGTCAAAACGGCGCATGGTGGTTTGGTCCATCAATCCGGCTTCATGTAGGTCGCTGGCGGTTTGATGGATGGCGGCTTGCAATTTGGTCTTGGCCTTATTGGATTTACTTTTCATAACTCACCGAAATTCCTCCAGGAACTTTGACCTCGCAGCATTCCGCTTCCTCCTGATTTTTCAGGTCAAGGGACATAATCGGATCAAGAATGCGTTTGATCTCCTCCGGCCCGAATCCCGCTGCGGAGAACTCAGTTCTGTAAACCGCGATTCTTTCGGCTAATTCCGCGCGGATTCCCACTGTTCTTAACGAGAAAAAGTCATTGTTTTTTATCTTATTTATGATATACTATATATAAATTACTTGAAATTCAACAGCATTATTTATTATGTTTCACCTTGAACTTCGGCCCGAAACCGAACAATTTTACCGCCATTTGGCAAATCAAGTCGGAATCACCTCCGAATCCTATCTTCAGAGGATTTTGGAAGCCATGCCGCCGAAGCCCGCTCCCGTAAGCGTCAAACAACCTAAGGAATCGCTGGATGAGGCTATTGAAGCCTTTGTCCGGGAACTTCCACCCATGGCTCCTTTTCCGGCAGATTTTTCACGAGCGGATATCTACGCCGGACGTGATTGATGCCGGTGTTGCTTGATTCGAATATCCTCCTTCGGATGGCCAATCGCGATGATCCACTTCACAGCCTTACCCGCGAAGCACTGAAACGTCTTTTGTCCCAAGGAGCACCCTTGTGCTTCTTTCCCCAAAATGCCGCAGAGTTCTGGAGCGTATGCACCAGGCCAGCTTCTGCACGCGGCGGCCTTGGCCTTTCCGTGGAAACCACAAATCGCTTTTTAAGCCTTCTCCAGCGGTATGCGGAACCTTATCCCGAAATCCCTGGCGCTTTTGAGTTATGGCGAGACCTAGTGTATTCCTACCAAGTGATGGGGGTCCAGGTTTATGATGCCAGGCTGGTGGCTTTGATGAAGGCCCATGGCCTCGTTCGGCTCCTTACTTTCAATGTTTCGGATTTTGTGCGGTATGATTTCATCACCAGCCAATCACCGCATGATTTGGTTTAAGCGGTAAGAAACGGAATCCCTTCATTACACCTCCTCGTCGGCGGACTTGACCCGCACTTCCATTTTCGTGACCACCGGCACCCCCTCAGGCAGGACTTTGGCTTCCAATTCGTCCACCTGATGCACTTCTCGGACTTTGTGATCGCACAGGAAGCGATGGAGCATTTCCAGATTGCGGCCTTCAATCATCACCACATGACGGGTGAACTCGACGGAGAATGACACGTTCGGGTGATCGTCAACGATGCCGTAATAGTGGCTGTAGGCAAAGTTGTACCCCTTAGCGTTAACCAAGCGGAATGTCACCGAAATCTGCGGCTTGTTGCCCACGCGGCCAAAGGCGAAGGCCTGATACTCGCCTTCACCCTCCCCCACCTCCATCTCCGCTTCGATGGGCTTGGGTTTGTTGGGTTTGCCAAGGGCCTTTACCCGATCGGAATAGGACAATGTGTCGGTCATGGCATGCTCCCGTTACCTTTCCAGCGCCAACGGTTCTTTTTCCCGTGGATGGGATCGGCCCATAAACCGGGATTGGACATGGTGTTTCCAGCGACGCATCAGCTCGACATGCCGCCCTACTGCGAAGGAGCGTTTTTTCGGTGCAAACGCTTCGGTGGCCGACACCCGGCGTTCGGAGCGCTGCACGGCCTCCCGAAGTTCTGATTTGTTGTCGGTGAAGATGGTCGCCTCATACCTTCCGCGCGACACTGCGACGTAAAACTCGGCCTGGTTGGCCGCCCTTCCTGAGGTTCGCGTCTGGCTGACAATCACCCGGTCGATGGTTTTGCCTTGGGGACTTACCGCCGTGCTAGCCACATCATGAGACCAATGGCCAAACTCGCGCGAGACTACCCATTGGTTGCTCAAGACGACATCCCCCTCCTTGGTGAATCCTTTGACCCGGTAGGCGGAGCCGTTATTGAAACGATGTCCGTCCAAACTTTTTCCGGCTGCCGTCATGCGGATATCATCGCCAACGGCCAGGTCAATGGTCCCAGTTCGGAAGGCCTGGAACTTGCTGGCCTCTTCGAGTGGTATGGTAGCGGTGTCGGTGAAGGCCACCCGCGATCCTGCGGGGTGGCCCTTCGCTGATTGATGAAATTGGAGGATATCTCCTTCCTCGAAGGACAGGCGGTCGCGCCGCTGTGCTTCGGTCAGGTCTGTCGAGGTCAATTTTAGGAAGGGGCGTTCCTCGCCCAGTTCGCCCTTCTCTTTGCGCAAGCCGCGAACGGCATCGGTCAGAATGGCCCCCTCCTTTTTGGTGGGGCTGATCAACATTACCGAGCCTTTTCGTTTGGCGTCCAGGTAGGCCGCTGCCACCGCATTTATCCGGTTTTCATCATCAAGTTCATGGATCCAATGCATCTGGTCGAGCTTGGCGAAAGCCTCCGCCGCATGGCCTTTGGCCAGCAGGGTGGTCACCTGCTTGTACTCCCCGGACTGACGCTTAATATCGGTAACCTGGACAGAAGGAAGCCCGGCGTGGGATTCTAGCAAGGACATGGCTGGGCCGCGGTTAATCGAGCCGAACTGCTTGGTGTCGCCCATCAGTACCACCCGCGCATCTTGTTTGTCAGCGATCTGAAACAGCTTGTGCATATCCTTGCTGGCTAGTAGCCCCGCTTCGTCTACCCAGATGACTCCGCCTTTGGCCTTGGCTTGCTCCTGCTCTGATAACAAAAACTTCGCCACGGTTTCGGCGTCAAACCCTTCTGCTTTAAGCACTTCGCGGCTCGCGATCGCTGAAGGCGCCAGCATTACGACCGGTACCTGGCGGCCCTGAAGCCCATCGAACGCCTCGCGGGTCAGGGTGGTCTTCCCGGTCCCGGCCGCGCCTCGGATGATTAGTACCCGGTCGGGCGAATTCCAGACATGGCGGACGGCGCGGGTCTGGTCGGCATGCAAGTAATCCCGCGAGAGTTCCGCGTCGGGGGCCAGCGGTTTCTTGGTGCCGCGGCCATTTCGGGCGAAGGAGAGTATGTCCTTCTCCTGCTGAAGGACGGCCCGGCTGCTAATGACCGGTTTGCCCGCCCAATCGGTCTCAATCATCGATTGCCTGCGTGCCTCGACTTTCAACTCACTGAGAGTGGCGCTGCCTAAGCCGGCTTTCAGTGCCTCGGTGTAAAACTGCCGCTCAGGCACCACCGATTCGCGCTCCAGGCAATGGTCGAGTGCCTGGGTCACCGCCTCGCGCACGGAAAAGACATCCTTGGACTCCTGTCCTTTCAAATTCCGCAATGCGACTTGCTCGGCGGGGCTCAATCGCTTTTGCCAGTAGGTTTGCAAATCGGGCATGGTCAGAGTCGACTTGGCCATTCGGCTCAGCGCCCCGAGCTTATCTTTCCCGGCCGGATCGGTAATCCCTTTGGCCTCGGCCAAAGCTTCGATTTCGCTGGTGCGGCGGGAGAATTTCTTCACCATCCCGGCTGATACGCCCGAGAGCTCAAACCCCTGCTTGGTGCGCGTGATTCCATATCCCAGCCCTTTTAACTGCTGCGCAAACCGACTATGGAATTGCGCCTGAAAATAGGGGGCATCTTTTTTTAGGTCCCCGAATTGCCCGGCCTTCCATTGCTGTGCCTGTTCGTCATAGGTGCAGTTGAAGACCGTCACATGGGCATGTAGGTGCGGATCGGCTATTCCATCCTCTTTCGAAGGACGGGAAGTGCGGTGAATGAAAGTGGCATAGACCATATTGCCACTTACCCGATCCTCATTGGCGCCTTTTGCACGGACGCGTACCTTCATTTCTTTTTCCGCTTCGTTCATAGTTTCATCGACGGAGGCGCGAAAAGCCTTCAGAATGCGCTCGTCGCCGGTGAGCTCATAAGCAAGTGAAACAGACTTGGGCACATGGAAATTCCAATCGAACAGGACGCGGCGATCTTCCCTTGTCCGTGGGGTTAACGGCTTGCCTGTTTTGGGGTTGAGATTGTCACACAGGGCGGCAAAATCCTCCCAGGCGACTTCCCCCTGGAGTCCAAGCTTTTCTGCCCCCTTCCCTCCCCAAAGCCCGGAGGATTCCGGGCCGTCCACATAATAGTCCGCCTTGCTGTAGTAGCTCTTGGCGGCGGCGGAATTTGATTGTGGAATGATTCTGAGCATGCCACATGCTATACAGTCAACACGCGAAAATCATCTTGTTTTTACAATTAGTTTTGCGTGCAAAACTCATCAGCCTTTCCCGCAAATTCTTCATTTTCCGGACGGGATGATTTCGGTTTACATCTAAAATAAAAGCGAAACAGATTTTATCAGTCTATCTTTTTACCTTGCATTTTAAAAATGGAGTTTTATATTTGCATGGATGATTCAACGCCGCACATTCCACGAGGTCGAGAAGGCGCTTGCCCGCCAGGCTGCTGTTGGGCTGATCGGCCCGCGCCAGGTGGGAAAAACCACCCTGGCCCATGAGATCGCCGCCACCCGGCCTTCTCTGTATCTCGATCTCGAATCCCCGGCCGACCGGGACAAGCTGCATGATGCGGCGCTGTTTTTCAGGCACCATCAGGAAAAGCTCATCATTCTCGATGAAATCCACCGCGCGCCGGAGCTGTTTCAAACCTTGCGGGGCGTGATTGATCAGGGGCGGCGGGCGGGGCTTCGCACCGGTCGGTTCCTCATCTTGGGATCGGCTTCGATCGACCTCTTGCGCCAGTCCGGCGAAAGCCTGGCTGGACGAATCGAGTATGTAGATATGGGGCCGCTGCACATCAACGAAATTCCGGGCGGCTCCGACTCATCTCATCGCCTTTGGATGCGCGGCGGTTTCCCCGACAGTTTCCTGGCCGGAGATGACCATGAGAGTTTCCGGCTCAGGCAAGGTTTTATTCGCACTTATCTGGAGCGCGACGTGCCGCAATTCGGCCCGCGCATCCCGGCCGAAACGCTGGAACGACTGTGGACGATGCTGGCGCATAATCAAGGCATGGTTCTCAACGCCTCAAAGTTGGCCGCTGGACTGTCGGTAAGCGCTCCGACAGTCACGAGCTATGTCGGCCTTCTCGTCGATTTGCTGCTGGTTCGCCCCCTGCCGCCACTTTTGGCCAATGTGGGAAAGCGGCTGGTGAAATCACCCCGGATTTACATCCGCGATAGCGGCCTCCTCCATGGGCTACTTCGACTGGAAAGCATGGATGAGCTTGCCGGGCATCCCGTGGTTGGCAAAAGCTGGGAGGGATTTGCCATCGAATCCTTGCTTGCTGCAGCACCCCCACGCAGCATGGCCAGTTTCTACGCAACGGCGGCCGGTGCGGAAATGGACCTCGTCCTGGAAATGGGCGGAGCGCATGGCACCTGGGCCATTGAAATCAAACGTGGGCTTTCAGCGAAGCCTGAACGCGGCTTCTACCGTTCGGTCGAGGATATTCAACCGAGCAAGGTCTTTGTGGTGCATGGGGGGACGGATCGCTATCCCCTTGCCCAGAACATTGAGGCGATTTCTTTGCGCGGACTCGCCTCAATGCTGGCCGATTTGTGAATCTGCGGGCTTTTTCCCGCCGCTCAGCACGGTCAACTCCCACCCGCCGCTCAAAGCGGTTGGGAGTCGATATCGAAGTAAATGCACTAAACAGTTAAATCGTAAAATTAGTCGGTGTGACGATTTTTCGATTTTCGCAGTTTCTTCCTTACTCCCGATCGCCTGCGCCTTCGATGAAGGCCATCAACTGCAGCCTGTATTTTCGGCGGCAGGGGGAAATCTTTTGCAGCTAAAGCGATTAATTCGCTGAACTGCATGTCGGGCATGGAAATCCATTCCAATCCTGAAGGAATTTCAGGTGCCATAAATGCTCCGAAGTCTGAGTTCAAAACCGATTGGGACAAATACCACTTATTTTCTCAGTAAAGCCACTCGCGTGGTACGGAGTACCCGCGAGTGGATATTCGATAACAACGCATCCTCTTCGATGCGCCCGGCTACGAAAACGTAGCCAGGAAGGTCCGCAGCCGCCCGCGGGCGCGCCTAATTAGATTCTTGACGCAGCTCTCGCTCACGTCAAGCACCTCGGCCATTTCGCTTCGGGTCAATCGCTCAAAGTATCGCAGTTGTAGCACCACCCGGTCGTACGGATCGAGCAATTGCATAGCTTTGAAAACCGCCTCTACCGCGGCTTCCTTGTCAATATCCTGCTCGGGAGCATAGACCGTTTCGAGCAGCTTGATCGAGTGAACGACCTTGATTCCTCGGCCGTTATTACGATGGTGATTGATGCAGGCAAAACGAACGATCCTCATGATCAAATTGATCATGTGATCTTCGCTGGTGCATTCGAGGAACTTTTCTGGGTCCTCAAACACCTTTTTGCACACTTCCTGCCGCACGTCATCCCGGTCAGACGGGTTGCGAACAGCACGACCGATAAAACCATCGATTCTGCCGGACATCCGTTGAAGCAACGAAGCAAGATAGTCGTTGATTCCCTCGAAGCCTTTGAATTCGAATCGATATCTTACCCGTAGCACCATCGTCTTGCCTCCATTGCAAATGGAAATCCTGACAACCAGGTGAATGCGGTCAAAATGTGATAAGCATCAGATTTATTAACCGTGCTTTTTAGAGTGAGAGTTTGATTGGCCTCCTTTCAAAAAGGGGGGGAATGGCGGCTGTCCGTTTAACGTAATTTGCTGGGATGGAGAGCCCAGCCTGGGGCATCAAACTGCCAAGTGCATTCGAGTTCCCAAGGCAAATAGGCATGAATAACGGCGCCGGTTGGAGAAGCCGGCGGTGTTCAGCTGCTGGATGAGTGAACGACCAAATGGTAAGTTCTCTGATCGCAGTTTTCCAGAGAATTTTTGGAATTTTGACAAGTTTTTTCATTTCGCGGTGTTTGGGGCAAATGCTTTCGGTTTCTTAATAATCACCGTCAATTTCACCTGTTACCAGCGGGACCATTTCTCCGCGTCGACCCCCTAGATCCATGGCGCGATTTTCAAAGCGCTTGCGCGCGCAAAAGAAATTCCCATTTTTTCAGGTCCAAATTCGGCGGAACGCGAATTCTTTTATGCGCCCAGGTGATTTCCACTTCATAACCCCCCTTTTTGTTTTGGGAGTGAATTCGACATGGTTCAACATAATGAAATTCGCCTGATTCAGGTGGAGACGGGCAAGATCGTCCCCGACCCTCGCCAGCCGAGGAAATCGTTCGAAGAAAAGGACCTGCTCGATCTGGGCAATTCGATGCTGCTCGAGGGCCAGAAATACCCGATCCGGGTTCACCTCCTGCCGGACGGACGTTACCAGGTGATCGGCGGCGAGCGTCGCCTTCGCGCCGCCAGGCTCAAAGGGATCCCCCTTCTCTATGTGCAAATCGAAGCCAGCAAGCAAACCGAGATCGACCTGATCATCGACCAGCTCACCGAAAACCTGACCAACAAGCGGCTGACGTTGATCGAGATGGCTACCGCCTTCCAAAAGCTGTCTGAGGAAGGCCTGACCTACAAACAAATCGCCGAAAAGGTCCATGTTTCTGAGGGAACGGTATCCCGGGCCCTGACCGTCAACGGGTGCCTTGCTCCGGAACTCAAGGAGAAACTGAACTCCGGACATCTCCCGGCTCACGAAGCCTATGTCGTTGCCACTGTCAAAAACCGGGCCATGCAGAACCTCCTCGCGGAGCAATTCATGGCCGGGACTCTCAACCGCTCCCAGCTTGAAAACCGGGCGCGGGAAGAGTCAGGTAAGGTCAGGTCCACTCGAAAAACGACGGTCAAACTGGCGGTCAACTTCGACACGTCACTCGGGCTCGAGGGCCTGCAAAAACTTTTGCAGCAAAAGCTCGATCAGATTCGCAAATGGATGTCCACCGGCGTTCCCGTGGAACTGGTTGACCAAATGTGGAGGACAAACCCATGAGCGGTGTCCTCACCTGCATCCTGCTTGGCGCGCTCACCCCTGCGCCAACGCCTGACGCGACTTTCGATCCCGGCGAACCCTACTGGAGATTCGCCCATGATCTGCCGGAATCCGAGGCCGACAGAGCCCGCCGCGAGGCAGAACAAAACATGGGCTTTCTGGTCATGCTGATCACCGGCGGGACCTGCGGGGTCATTTTGTACTACGACCTCGGCGGCCGTTGCAGGCGATGGCTTTGGAACAAGTTCAAAGGGCGCGGCGAGAGCCCGTTCAGCAAGATCCGGACGGGGGGCCATCACCATGGGGCTCACTGACTGGTTCCGCAGAAAACCGCGCCCCTACGCCAGGCCCGGCAAGCAGGCGAAGATCCTGCGCCTTAGTGCTATTGACTTTTTGACACTGCAGGATGCGTATAGCGGCATCCTGATCACCGGGGCGACCGGTAGCGGAAAAACCACTTCGTCTGCTTCGCATCTGGCGTTCGGCTTGGCCAGGCAACCGAACATCTCCTTCTTCGTCATGTGCGTGAAGCCTGACGAAGGCAAACGGATGGAAACGCTGTTCCGTCATGCCGGCGTGGAACAGCCGATCTTTCGGATCACGCCAGGGTCTCCCTTTGGCTTCGACCCGATCACCTTCGAAATGGCGCGGTCCGGATCGGCCCCTGCTGCCGCACGGATGCTGAGCGCCGTCGTTGACATCCAACAACGGGGTAAAGGCCAGGGTCATGGCGGCGACATGTTCTGGGCGGAATTCGCCAACCGCATCCTGGAGATGGCGATCGGCGCCACCTTCCTGGGAGAAGGCCGCACCTCGTTGCGCGCCGTGCAGCGGTTCATCCTGGGGTTGCCTGCCAACCTTGAGGAGGCAGGCAGCGCGCAGTGGCGAGAATCTGACGCGGCGCATGTATTGCGGCAGGCGGAGGATCGCAACCTTTCTCCGATCGAGCAGAGCGATCACCAGGCGCATTTGGACTTCGTGTTCAGCGAGTGGGTCAGGACTCCCGATAAGACCAAATTCTCCTGCCTGCCAATGATCCAAAACCTGCTCGGACGCTTGACCTCCGGGCCGATCGGCGCCTTCACCGCGTACAGCAACCTTTCCCCTCGCCTGCTCGCCGAAAGGCGCTGCATTCTCATCCTCGATTATCCGGTGCTGGCCGATCCCGTCGGCAATAAGGCCATCCAGGTCATGACCTACATGGCCCTCGTCCAGGAATGCCTGCGCAGGCCACCGGACGGGGAATCGCCGGCCGTCGTCTTCTGGGCCGACGAGTACAGCTACCTCGCCGTGCCCGACTATGACTTCCGGGTCCAGTCGGTCTTTCGCCAGGCGAAATGCATCGCCGTGCGTATCGTCCAGGATTTCCAGTTGCTGCGCAAATCGCTCGGCGGCGGCGACCAGGGCACGATGGAGGCCGATTCCATCATCAACAACATGGCCACCTGGATCTGCCATGCCAACGGTGATCCAACCACAAACCACGCCATCGCCGACCGCATCGGCAAAGTGCCGGTGCGGATGCGCAGCGGCTCGGTCAACCTCAACGGCTTCAACCTGTTTGACTACACCTTCGCCGGGCAAAAGCCATCCGTCCAGAGCGGCTGGAGCGAGGTCATGGAATACCTCGTTCGTCCTGAATCGTTCGTTGCTTACAAGAAGGGAGGTAAAGCGAACGGTTTCACTTCGGATGCCCTGATCCTGACCCAGGGCAACCCGTTTCAAAACGGTCAGAATTTCCTTCACACTCAATTCGAACAGGTGCTGCTGTGAGCCAACAATCCCAACCCCGGCCTGAGGAGGCCATGGCCCGCCACCGGGCCGCCTACGCCTGGACCATGCTTGTGGCGGATGCCGCCGCCTTGTACCTGGTCCTGCTGTTTAAGAAGTTTGGCACGCGAGGGAAAAATGCAACGAGCTGGGACGGCCTCGCCGCCCTGCTGATTTACCCTTACGTCCTCGCTCAGTTTTGGGCACCGAGGGCGCAGAACCTCCTTACCTTCTCCGAGTCGTTTTTCCTGATCTACGGATCGTTCCTGCTTCTCTTCGGGGGGCACCGGCTGACCTCGCTCTTTCAGAGGTACGTCAAAAGGAAGTACGAGCACACCCAGTTCGTGGGAGTCTCGATCTTCGAATCCAAAGGGCGGGATCGCAACAGCGCCCTCCTTTGCGAAATCGTCGCCGGGCTCGCCCTTGCTGGCGTCGGCTTCTACCTGTCGAGCAGTATCGGTGCGTTCCTTCTTGCAAGCGTCATTGGCCTCGCCATTAAAAATTTCGTCATGATCGTCGAGGTCCAGACCCTGAAGGACATGATGTCCAATGCGGAAATCGAAGCCGATTGGATGGAAAATCAGCGCCATCGCTAAGCGAGCGGCGAATTAGTAGTAGCCACTGGTTTGCTCTGCACCATGATCCATGGCCTTTACCAAATCCCTGTCTTTTGAAAATGCGAGAAAGGAGGTGAAATTCGTGAGCCATATGAACCATCTCTGGCATTTGATCCATCTTGGACATGCCTTGCATCGGCTTTGGGAGAGCTACAAGCACAAAAAGTAGCCTGCCCGCGGGGTTGGCCTGGCGTTCAGGCCAACCCCTTCTTTTGCGACCTCATCGATATCGAAGGAGTTTCCCATGCATTCACTCGAGTTAGTCAGGGCGGCACACATTGCTGGTCATCTGATCAAGGACCTGCTTGGGTATAACGACTGGCGCTGCCAGATCTGCAATCGCCCGTTGCCGGCCCATAGTTCGACGACGCACTGCTGTAGCACTTCGCTTTGCCCCAACTGCTACAAGGGCTGGCGCATCATGGGCGAGGACTGCATCGTCTGCGGCCGCGCCAAAACGATCTATGCCGAGATCGTGAGCTAAGCCATGAGCGATACGCAACCTTCCCCAAAGTGGGGCGCCGGTCACGCCCAGGGCATGGCGCGCGCAGGATTGAAGGAAATTTCTCGCTACCTTTACGCGTTCCCTGATAATCCAGGGCCTGTAGAGGAGCCAGGCATTGCGGGCAATTTGACCCCGCAAGAAATCCAGAGCACCAAAGGATTTGATGCAAGGTCGCAGGATGCATTTCAGCAATCGAAAATCCAGGCTCCGATTCAGAAAGAACCGGAACTGGAACGATAGTGCGGAGGTCTTCCGTGATTACCGTTCAAGAGGCTGCGGAGCTGCTGTTTGTGAGCACGAGCAGCATTTACACCATGTGCAAAAAGAAACTTCTGCGCCACACCCGCGTCGGCGCAAGAGCCGGGAAAATCCTGATTAACCCGGAAGATGTGGAGGCGTACCGTCAGCGGCAAATGGTGGAGGCCCAAACCGCTCCAAATCCGTCGCCCTTGCACCATCCACTCAAACATTTGCGAAGGTAAAGATGCCCCCCTTCGCCGCGCATCGCCAGGGTCATGCCTGGTGATGCGCTTTTTTCTTTTCAGGAAATAGACGCGAAATGACAAACCCCCGGTCGCTCGACCGGGGGTTTTTGTTTTCCAACGCTGGCTGAGATCTTTCCGTCTAGCCGGCCGCCTGTTTTGCGGCATCGCGCATGTGTGCAAGCTGATCGGCAAGATGGCCGTAGGTCTTGGAGACCATCACGGTGCTGGTATGGCCCAGAAGTTCGGCCACCTGAGCGATCCCAACGCCGTTGACCAATGCCTGGGTGGCGTAGGTGTGACGCAGGTTGTAGCTGACGAAATGTTTGAGGTGGGGCAATTTATCCCGCAGGCGGGCAAATCGCAGACGGACGCTGTTCTTGTTAAATCCGTTCTTGCTGCGCGCTCCCCGGAATAACGGCCCTTCGGGATATTTTTCCACCAGAGCCCGGCTTAGTTCGACCATGCGCGGGGTCAGGTATACGACTCGCAGCTTACCCGTTTTGTCTGCCGTCTTATGCGCCTGGAATTCCCACAATCCTTTATCGAGATTCACCTGTGCGGCGCTCAGGCGGCACAATTCGGACGGACGGCAGCCGGTAGACAGCAGGGCATCCACAAACTGGCGGAACGGCTCATCGGGAATTTGCGCGAGAATCTGTGATTGCTCGTCTTTCGACAGGACACGCGTGCGTGCCTTGGACTGCCCCGTCTTATAATCGCGCAATGGATTGGCGGGGAGGATCCCCTGCTCCTTGGCCCAGCTGTAAGCACTCTTGATCGCGATGATGGCATGACGTTTGGCTCCTTTCCAGTTGGGGTTGGCTGAAAGCCATTGCGTCACATGGATCGGCAATAGGTCCGCGGCGAGCCGCGTTCCTTCAACGTCGCAAAAGGACTGAAGGAACGATCGGTAGTTTTCATAAGTACTTGCAGCGTGGTTGTTGTGGCTGAACTCAAGGAACAGGTCGCACAGGGTGGCAACCTGGAGAGCGGCGGGCTTGGGCAGCTCACCGGGCCCCTCCGCCATCAGCCGGTGGTAAATCTCAAGAATCGAGTGGGGAACATTCCATCCGGATTTGGATTTTTTCGGAATCGGTGCCCCCTCTGGCTGGGGGCCCAGACGGCGCTTTTGTCCGTCTAATTCAACATACCAGGCATTCTTCGCGGCACGGAACCACGGCTTCGGATGGCGCATCGAGCAACTCCTCCCCGTCATTTCGGGGTGAACTTAGGAGGGCTTACTCTTTGCCCAGGAATCGGACAGATCCCCGGGTTTCTTTCGTTTACCGTGCCCGAACCGTGCCCTTTTACTTCCTTCTCAACCTTTTCTTTTCTCAGGAGCTACCCTTAACTCCTTATTTATCAAGCACTTCCGAAATGGAGATGGTCGGGATCGAACCGGCAACCTCCTGGTTGCAAACCAGGCGCTCTCCCAATTGAGCTACACCCCCGTGATCCAAGACGAGGAAAAACAGGCCTTGGATCCAAATGGGCGTACCTGGATTCGAACCAGGGACCTCAGCTTTATCAGAGCTGCGCTCTAGCCAACTGAGCTATACGCCCGCGAAAACATGCCCGAAAGCACTTAGGAATCTTAATCGCAGAGTTCGATTCGTCAACAAGCAAAGCAAATGAGCCCGTCCCGGCCGCTTTCCGGACAGGCTTATAATCGTTAAGCTTTCAGTTGCGAATGCCCCACCGGGGTGACCAATTCAATGACCAAAAAACCAAAGATTCCCCCAGGTCCTTATGCAAGATCCGTATGAGTTTTGCCGATGTGGAAGCGGCAAAAAAAATCGTTGGTGCTGCGCCCCCCTCGAACAAGAAATCGAAAAAGCCTGGAAGCAGGCGTCTCAGGGGCAACACGAAGGCGCCCTGCGCACCGTCGAAACCCTCATCGCCGCCAACACTGAAAATCCGGAAGTTTACGGCCGCAAGGCCGAACTCTTGATGGCCTTGGGCCGGCCGGCCGATGCCGAGGCGGTTCTCGAAAAAGCGTTCGCGCTGCGTCCCGATTATCCCTTTGGCAACTTCCTCAAGGCTTCGATGCGTCTTGAGGAAGGGGAACTGCAAGGCGGCCTCATTCTGGCTCGCAAGGCGACCGACGCCTACCACCCGGCCGCCAACGGCCCTCTAACCAAAGTTTTCGGCCTGATATTCGAAGCGGAAAAAGCGCTCAATCACCCCCTGGCCGCCCGGGCCGCGCTCAAGAGCATCCTGCGACTGCAAGCCAATTCGGTCGAAGCCAAAGCGATTTTCGACGAAGTCTATGGCGAAAAAAGTCAGCTGCCTGAAGTCGCCCGGCGTGAATACAGCCTGCTGCCTCCTCCTTCGGTCGCCGCGCGCCGAGTCGCCTGGGACAAAGCGGCGAAAGCGCACGGGGGACCCCGGCTCAGCAGCCTGGTCAAGGTTTTTGAGGAAATCACCAAGGGAGACGCCAACGACGCTCCGGCCTGGTTCAACCTGGCGCTGGCCTACTCGTGGCTGGGCAATAACGCCAAGGCGCTGGAAGCGATCGACCACTACCTCAAGCTCGAAACCGATGAAGGCCGCGCGACCCTGGGCGGCGCGCTGGCCGAGGTTTTGCGGGCAGGGCGCGGCCTGGAAGACCGCTGCGATCAGATCGAGCACATTTTCGAAGTTCCCGTGCGCGACGTGCAGGCGCTGACCCGGTTTTTGCAGAAGCTGGTCGAGGAACGAAGATTCAACCCCTTTGGCAAAAACGACGAAGATCAGGCGATCACCGGGTTCCTGATGAAGCCGCAGTCGTCGCTGGTGCTGGCGGGCGACAGCGGACCGCGCTATGCTCACGTCGGCGGTTTCCTCATGGCCGCTCCGAATGGGCTGCAAATTCGCGCCCGGAACATGAAGTACCTGGAAGAGCTTCGTAACGAGGCCCGTCTGGCGCTCGGCCTCGCGATCAACGACGGGCGTGTGCGCTCCATCGGCACGCTGGAAAATCCGTTCCTGGAAATCTCAATCATCAATCTGTCGTCGGATCCCAAACAGGGGGACATCCAATCGAAGCAGCTTGAGGCGCTCAAGCATCATTTCCTCGAAGTTTGGGTCAATCAACCGCTCAAGAGCCTCGGCGGCCAAACGCCGCGCCAGGCGGTGGCCACGCGCGACGGCAAGTTCCGCACGCTGGGGATTCTGCGGTTTTACGAGAGCTACGCCGAGAGCTTCGCCGACCTCGGATTCCGCTTCGACATGGTCAAAGCCGAACTGGGACTCGTGGAGAAAAAGACCGACGAAGGCACCCAGGCCCCTGTGCAGGCCGAATCGACCGGGCTGGCCGGACAAGACGAATCTGCCTTCCTGGACAAGGCATTCAAGGAAGCGCGCCGCGAAGACAAGGATGACGAGGCCGAATCGATCGGCCGCAAGATCATCGAACTCGCGCCGGCACAGTTGCCAGACCGAGCCGCGGTCTTTTTGTTCCTGGGAAGGCGCAAGATCGCCCTTGGGCAATTCGATGAGGCCGTCAGCTTCTTGAGCCGCGGCGCCGACTTCGACAAGGACCACAACCAGGGGTTAAAGACCGGCGATTTGAACATGGCATTGGCCCAGGCCTATGCCAAAGCCGGAAAAACCAACGAGGCGGTGGAACTGATCGTCAACACCGTGAAAACCCATGGATCGAACCTGACCCTGGGCGCCAAGGGGGTCGAAGCGCTTTTGGGAATGAAGCGCGCCAAGGATGCTTTGGGCCTGGCCGAACAGGCTCACAGGGAAGCGGTTCATCAGCAAAATCGCGACGCCGAGGGGCATCTGAACGAGTTGATCGAAGTCGCTCGCAAACAGGCCAACGGCTAAATTCGAAGAAGAAGGGAGGGGTTGCTTGCAAGCAACCCCTCCCTTCTTTGATTTTCCGAGATCGTTTGAATTCCCGATCGATGGCTCATGAGGAACGTGTCACCAGGGGTAATCGCTGCTGTAAGGGATTTGGCTGAGCTGGCATAGGGAAACCGCCAGGCGATCGCTTGAACTCTCCAGAAGTGACTTTCCCTTTTCGGCAGTTCCCTTGAACGGGTTGCCGATACCGGTTCCGGTCGTGGCCAGGTGCCAGGGCCTCGACACCGAAATCCAGCCCTTGTTGATGGCTTCCACCTTGGAGGGGATCGCCGCTCCGTCGTCGGCTTGCGACAGATCGACCAGGTCTGGCTTCAAGGCCATGATGAGGCTGGTTTCCAGTTCGTCGGCATGTTCGCCGGGTTGGTCCAGGGTGGAGCGGATCAGGTCGGAGGCCATGCGGAACCAGTCGACCAGCCCGATGAAAATGGGAAATTCCTCGAACAGTTCGCGGATGAACGGCTTCAATTCATTGCCCCCGTGACCGTTCAAGAGGAGAAGTTTTTTCATACCCTGGCGCGAAAGGGAGTCGGCGACATCGCGAAGAATCGCCAAAAGAGTCGTCGGTTTTAGGCCCGGAGTCATCCCCCCAGGAATATGAAAATAGTTCGTGTTCACTCCAAAGGGGATCACAGGCAATAAAAGGGCGCGGGCTCCTTGAGAGTTGGCCTTATTGCAAGCAAGCCGGCCGATTTCTTCCACCTGGAAGCAATCGGTGCCATAGGGAAGGTGGAGGTTGTGGGGTTCCGTCGCCCCAAAAGGGAGAACTGCGATCTCCCATTTACGATCTCTAACCTGTTTATGGGAAAGGAATTGAAGCCTTGATTCGCTTATTTGGTCGTTCATTGGCGTGCGATCTACCCTGGAAAAGAGGTGGGGAAAACCATTATTTTGGGGATTTGAGCGTTCGCGAAAGGACCGAGGGATGAATACTGTTCGATTTCCACCATCCCTACCCCTGGATGATCCGTCGCTTTACATCAACCGGGAATTGAGTTGGCTCGAATTCAATCGCCGCGTCCTTGAGGAAGCCCGCGACCCGACCGTGCCGCTTTTGGAACGGTTGAAATTCCTGGCGATCACCGAGTCGAACCTTGATGAGTTCTTCATGGTTCGCGTGGGGGGCTTGCAGCAAAAGAAGCAGGCGGGGGTTGGGTTTGGCTCGGGCGCCGACCGAACTCCTGTGATCGTTCAGCTAGAAAAAATCGGCGCCATTGTGCGCGAGTTGATCGAGGATATGCAGACCTGCCTCAACAAGGAGGTGCTGCCTGGGCTCATCGAACAGGGAATTACCCTGCGCAATCAGGAGGATTTGACCAAGGCCGAACTCGATCATCTCGACCGGATCTTTCGCAGCCAGATTTTTCCGGTGCTCACACCGATGGCGATCGACCCGGGCCACCCCTTTCCCCACCTGCTCAACAAGTCGCTGAACCTGGTCGTTAAACTCAACCGCAAGCAATATTCCGAACCGATTTTCGCGGTGGTCCAGGTCCCTTCGGTACTCCCGCGGTTTTATGCGCTCAACGCGGAACCCGATGGCGCGAACCAGGTTTTCGCTCCGCTGGAGGCCGTGATCCGCCAGCACTTGCCGGAACTTTTCCCCGGAATGGAAATCCTTTACAGCAGCGTTTTTCGGGTCACGCGCAATAGCGATTTCGAAATCGACGACGACGAAGTGGAAGATCTGCTCAAGGCGGTGGAAGAAGAGATCCGCAAGCGCCGCCGGGGAATGGCGGTGCGGTTGCAACTGGAGTCCAAGGCCCCGGCCGAAGTCGAGCGGTTCCTGGTGCAGGCGCTCGATCTGGACCCCATGGAAGTGTTCCACATCCCCGGCCTGATCGACATGACCGGGCTTTTCCAAATTCATGGGCTGCCCGGATTCCCCAATCTCCGCGACCCGGCCTTTCATTCGCAGCCGGTCCACGAAATTGCCTCGGCTCCCAATATCTGGGAAGCGATTCGCAAGCGGGATATTCTCATTCACCACCCTTACGAATCGTTTCAACATGTCGTCGATTTCATCGAGGCCGCGGCCAACGACGACAAGGTGCTTGCCATCAAGCAGACGCTTTACCGCACCAGTAGCGATTCGCCCATCGTGCGCGCCTTGCAAAAGGCGGCGGACAACGGCAAGCAGGTGACGGCAGTGGTCGAGATCAAGGCGCGTCTCGACGAGGAGCGCAACATTCTCTGGGCCCGCGAACTGGAGAAAGTGGGCGTTCATGTCGTCTTTGGTTTCGTCGGCCTGAAAACCCACTGCAAGGTGGCGCTAGTCGTACGCCGCGAAGACGACGGCATTCGCCGCTATGTCCACCTATCGACCGGCAATTACAACCCGCAGACCGCAAGGATTTACACCGACCTGGGTTACTTCACTTGCCGCGGCGATTTCTGCGAAGACGCCTCGGACATTTTCAATTACCTGACCGGTTATTGCGAGCCGCCGCGCTGGCGCCAGCTGATAGTCGCTCCTTCCCGGCTGCAAAACTTCATGCTCGAGCGGATCAACCGGGAGGCGGAAAACCAGAAGGCAGGCAAGGAAGGCCGGATCATCGCGAAGATCAACGGCGTGCTCGAACCGGTGATCATTCAAGCCCTCTACCGCGCTTCACAGGCCGGAGTGAAAATCGATCTGGTCTGCCGGGGAATCTGCGCCTTGCGGCCCGGCATCCCGGGAATCAGCGAAAACATTTCGGTCGTTTCGATCGTCGACCGGTTTCTTGAACACACCCGCATCTTTTACTTTGGCAATGCGGGCTCTCCCGAGGTCTACATCGGTTCGGCCGACTGGATGGATCGCAACTTGAGCCGCCGCGTCGAAGTGGTGTTTCCCATCAACGAGCCTCGCTTGAAAAAGCGGGTGATCGAAGAGGTTCTGGCGTTGACCCTGGCCGACAATGTCAAGGCTCGCCGCCTTTTGCCCGATGGAAGTTACGAGCGGGTCAAAGCCGCGCCGGGAGAAGCCCCCGTGCGTAGCCAGGATCGCTTCTTGCAACTGGCCATGCCCACGGCGTCTGCCGACGCGGCCGGCTCCACCGATACACCCAAGCCGCGCCGAGGTTCCAAAACGGGACGCAAACGCACAACAGGTTAAATCCCAGGCGGGCGATTCAATCCCAGGCGGGCGATTCAATCCCAGGCGGGCGGTTCAAGCACAGGAAAAATGACTCCATGGATGCGGTGATTCTCGCGGCGGGTTTGGGGACCCGCCTCAGGCCTCATACTCTCTCGACGCCCAAACCAATGCTCAAGGTTCAGGGCCGCCCCATTCTCGACTGGATCGTGGCGGCGCTGCCTTCCACGATCGATCGCTTGTTCGTGGTCACGCACTACCTGCGCGAACAGGTCGCCGATTATGTGAAAACCCAGCGCCACATTCCCGAGGCGCATGAGGTTTTTCAAGAAACTCCGCAAGGCACGGGCCACGCCATCCAAAGTTGTTTGAGCCATTTGCGATCCGACATGGTGCTGGTGCTCAATGGCGACGATCTATTTGGCGCGGCCGACATCGGCACGCTGGCCAAGGGCGGCCCCGGAGTGCTTTGCAAGGCGGTCGATACGCCTGAGAAATTCGGCATTGCCTTCGCCAGGCCGGACGGCACGCTGGAAAGACTCGTGGAAAAGCCAAAACTCACCGGCACCCATCTGGCCAACACGGGCGGCTATGTCTTCCCGCTGGAAGTGCTCAAGAAGCCCTTGCAACTTTCGCCGCGAGGCGAATACGAAATCACCGATTTCGTGAACATGGCGATTGCATCGGGTCCGGTGCGAATCGTTCAGGCCTCGTTCTGGCACCCGGTCGGCAACCAGGAAAGCTGGGACGCCGCGCAGCAGCTCGATCTGTCGCAGTGCAAAAAGACAGGGGCGTGAGGTCTCCCGTCGCGGGAAGCTCAAAAATACAAAATGCATTTCTCACGCAAAGTCGCGGAAAGAAAAGCGCATTCCAAGGCATGGGGACGAAGCCAGCAGTGCGTTGATCAGGCGGTGGAGCGTTCAGAGATTCCCGTCCCGGCCTTCAGACTTCCCTCTTGTTCTTCTCCGCGACTGCGCGTCTGCGCGTGAAAATCTTTTCCCTCAACCCCTCAGACCAAAAAAGGGTTCTCTTTCTTCTCGCGGCCAATGGTCGTGACCGGACCGTGTCCGGGGTAGACCACGGTGGTTTCCGGCAACGGATAAAGCTTCGTTTTGATTCCGGAAATCAGTTGCTCATGGCTGCCGCCGGGAAAATCGGTGCGGCCGATGCCGTCGCGAAAGAGGACATCGCCGCCCAAAAGAATCGGTTTCGGTTCGCGCAAAACAAATACGACATGACCCGGACTGTGACCGGGCAGGTCGAGCACCTCAAACGTCATCCCCGCCGCCGCGATCGTGTCGCCTTCGCTCACCAGTTCGTCCGCGGGGGGACTGACCAGCGGGAACCCATAGCCCTGGCTCAGGTTCAACCGGGCATCGGTGAGCATCGGAGCATCGCCTTTGCCTATGATCAACCGGGCTTCAGGAAAGGCATCCTTCATCGCCTGGTTGCCCGCGATGTGGTCGGCGTGACCATGCGTGTTGAGGATGTGGGTCAGGCGCAATCCCTGATTCTGTAAAATTTCCAAAATCGAATCTGGGTCGAGGCCAGGATCTACTACAACCGCTATAGACCCCCCATTCCTCCAGAGGATGTACGCATTTTCCTCGAAAAGAGGGGAAACTACGACCTGAATCTGGACGGAATCTGCCATTCGGTTCTTTCCCTGACGATTCTTGAGGAAAACTTGGGTGGAGTTCTGCGGGCCAAGTCGTTATTTTGCGCAATGGGTCCAAGACCGCCAGAGGGGGAGCCTAGACGATGAACCATCGAACCTTTGAAGCCGGCCGCCAAAGAGGAACCCTCGCGTGGAATGCCGCCTGGGGCGGAATTCTGGGGGTCGCCCTGTTGAGCGGTGCCGGATTCTGGGCCGAAACGGTCGATCCTCCCGTTGCCGGGGCACCGGAACTCAAGGATCATCATCCCGAACATCCCGACGAAGTCGACCGCGAGAAGGCCCTGGCTATCCTCAAGAGAGCCACTTCGGAGCTCGCGAAGATCACCGATTATCGTTGCGATCTGCGCAAGCGTGAACGCCTGCAAGGCAAGATGGGCGCCGAACAGTCCATTCTTCTCACCGTGAATTGCGAACCGTTCATGGTGCATATGGCCTGGAAAGAACCTCGCTCCTTCACCGGCCAGGAAGTGATTTTCCAGGCCGGGCTCAACGACGGGCGGATGAAGGCCAAGTCGGCCGGTCTTCTGGGAAATCTTGGTTTCATTTCCCTGGCGCTCGACGATCCGAAGGCCAAAGCCACCAGCCGCCATGGCATTGACGAAGCGGGCTTTCGTGCCTTGCTCAACCGGCTGGAGCGAAGTTGGAACCACTGGGACGACCAGTTTTTCACCACGGTGCGCGTGAGCGATACCGAAGTCGATGGCAAGACCTGCCAGACGATCGATGTCGTGCAGGATCCCGAAAGCCGCGATGAAAATGAATTTGCACGAACCGTCGTCTCCTTCGCGGCCGACACCGGCTTCCCGGTGCGTATCGACCTGTTCGGCTGGAGCGAGGACGGCGAATCGGTGGGCGAAATTCTGGAATCCTATCAATATTCGCGACTGGAACTGAACCCCGGCATCCCGGTCGCCTTCTACAAAAAATAGATCGCACTTTGGGTTAGAACAATCGTCGCGCATTCACGAGAATAACCGTGAACAACAAAGGAAGACCCGAGGACGGGCGGCCAAGGCCGCCCGGCTTCGGGTTTCGTATTGAACGATGGCATTAACCAAAAAAACTACGGATTTTGCGATGGCACAAGCGCGCGATCGGCTGCGGGAACTGTTTGCTTCCCGCGCCATTCTCCATGGCGATTTCACCCTAGCTTCGGGTAAGAAAAGCTCCTTCTATATCAACAGCAAACTCGTGCTGTTTCACGGCGAATCCTCGGCCCTCATCGGCGCCTGCCTGCACGAATTGACCAAGGACCTCGACATCCAGGCGGCGGGCGGCCTGGAAGTGGGCGCCCTGCCCCTCGTCACCGCGCTGACCATGACTCGGCACCAGGCGGGGGATTCGCCGATCGAAGGATTTTTCGTGCGCAAACAAGTCAAGGATCATGGTTCCAAACAACGCGTGGAAGGGGTGTTGCCGCCAGGCGCCAGGGTCGTGATTGTCGACGATGTGCTCACGACCGGCGGCAGTGCCCAGCAGGCCGTGGAAATCGTGGAACAAGCCGGCGCCAAGGTGGTCGCGGTCGTATGCCTGGTGGATCGTCAGGCCGGCGCCCGCGAGCTGTTCGAGCCGAAATATGCTTTCCGCTCGATTTTCACACTGAAGGATTTTGGCCTGTAGTCCTTTCAGCGGGTCAGTCCAAACAATTTGCCCGCGTTGCGCGCGGTGATTTCCATCACCTCGCCGGCATTCTTCGACCAGAGCCTGGCCAGTTCCATGGCGGTGAAGGCGACATAGGCCGGTTCGTTGCGTTTCCCCCGTTTGGGCACCGGCGCCAGGTAGGGGGCGTCGGTTTCCACCATGACCCGATGGTGGGGAAGGCGCCCCGCGACATCGCGCAACGCCTGCGCGTTCTTGTAGGTCAAAACGCCTGAAAAACTGAGCATCAACCCAAGCTCGAGGCAGACATCGGCAAAGGCCGTATCTCCACTGAAACTGTGCATGACGCCGCGGACCGGCCCTTTGAGCGCCCACTGGGTCTTGAGGAAAGCGACCATCTCCTCCACGCAATCGCGGCAGTGGATGATCACGGGCAGATCGAGTTCGCGGGCCAAATCGAGATGCCTTGCGAAGTAGTCTTCCTGCATCTCGAAGGGCGTATCGTGCCAGTGTTGATCCAGGCCGGTTTCCCCCACCGCCACGGCCCGTTTGTCGCGTAAGAGGCCGGCCACCGCTTCCCAGGCTCCGGGCGGTTCCTTGGCCGCATGATTGGGGTGAATGCCAGCGGTGGGATGCACGCGCACGGGGTCAGACGGAACTCCCCCCGGTCGAAATCGCTCGGCCAGATTTTTGCTGGACGCGGCGTCGACGGCCACGGCCACGATGTCGGTGACCCCAGCCGCTTTGGCCGCTTGCAGTACCTCGGGCCAGGCGTTTTTCAGTTGATCGTCATCCAGATGGCAATGCGTGTCAATGAGCATGGGGCAATGGGCTCGGTGCTTGGCTTGAACGCCAACGTGTCGGTGTCAGCGCGAGGTCGAATGGGTTGCCGCGCGAATCCGCTCGGCCTTGGCGGTCGCGCCCGGTTCCATCCAGTTTAAAACGAGCGTGGGATAAACGCCTCCCGCCAATAGCAAAAGAAAGATCCCAGTCGATGCGAGCAAGGCAGAAACCGGGTAAGGAGCGGGCGGATCGATACCGCTTCCAGGCAAGGGCGCCTGCGAGGGTAACGCCGGCTTGAGAAAAAGACCGATCCAGCCGATGGCCACCCAGGCTCCATAAGCCAGTCCGGCGAAAAAGAGGAGCATGGCCATGGTATGCTCGCCCGCCAGACCCAGTCCGGCCATGAACCAGCCAATGAAGGGTGCCAGCCCAGGCAAGCCCGCAATCGCAAGCAAGCCCAGGGAAAGGGCCAATACCGCTCTCGGGGAACGGGCCCAGGAGCCTTCGAAGGACTTCCAGTCCGGCCCCATGAACAGGACGCCCAACAACAAAAGCGCCAGCGACAGGATCGCGGCCCCGCCCAGGTATTCGGTGCCCGATGCGCCCCACCACCAACCCGAAGTCGATGTGCTCGATCCGAACAAGGGGATCAGGCCGGTAAACAATGCGAATAGCGGCACACAGGCGATCATGCCGAGCGCCTTCTGCGGGTTGGGCTGACTGCTCGCGGCATTCCAGGTCAAAAAGGCGCCCGCGGCACCCACCCAGAGCACCCAGCCTGAAAGCTGGCTGACAATGCCAAGAGGAGCCAGGGGCATGGCCACGCGAGTCAACAGGTCCCAGGCCAGCGCAAGTCCGGTGCAAGCCACCGGCAAGGCGAGCGCCGGCGGAGTGGTTGCGAGCAGTTCGATCCAAAGGCCGGTGAAAGGCGGCATGCCGAGCATGAGCCAGGCCGCGGCCAAAAGAATCAGGAACAGGAGGGTCTGGGCTTGGTAACCGCTGGGCGGATGGGCCAGGGCCTCGACGGCCCGGCCTTGCTCCAGGATGATTCCCTGTTCGATCTGCTCTTTCGTTAACCCCGGAACCATCGGCCGGCGCAGCGCAGCACCCTTGGGGTTGGCAAGGTCGGCCTGCCACTGCTTCAACCGCTCGACCGTCAACAGCCCGCTGACTTCCTCAACCGGCTTTTGTGCCCAGTGCGTTTCCAGCTCGGCCAGAGCCAGCCGCTGAAGCGTGGGAAATTCAAGCGTATGGACCGGATTGGCTTTCCATTGTGCCGGGTTCGTTGCACCACCGGGTGGCGCCAAAGTCTGCAAAATGTCCGGCGCGCTCACGGGGCGCACATTCCAGGTAAATGCCAGACCCGCCGACCCGGCCAAAAGTGCCAGCGTGCCGATCATCCACAGGCTCAATCTGCCAAGCGACCCTTCATGGCCATGCGCGAACGGTTCCTGGTTGCGCGCTTCCAAAATGGCGAGGCCCAGATTCAGTCCCAAGAGCCCCCATCCCAGGCAAAGGCTCAAGAAATCACTGGCAAACAAAACCAGGTGCGACGCGGCCTGCAGCACGAGTAATAAACCGACAAACCGCGGGCTCATCCCACCCCGGGCAAAGCTGATCATCCCGGCCGCGATATAGACCACCCCCAGGCACATCGCCAACCACAAATTGCTTTCATCGATCGTCCACAAAAGGGAGATTGCCGGGTTCTTCAGCCAGTTGACCCGGACAATCCAGTCGTCGTGCGGGCGAACGGCGTAGTCGGGCAGCAGGTCGAGCCTTTCCATCCGCGCCGCAAGCGACCCCAGCCAGCGACTCGATTCATCCGCCATGACCCCCCAACGTTCGATCGTGTCGTAACGAAACTGGATCATGATCCCTATGAGGAGTCCCAGCACAAAAGTCTGGGAGATAAGCGCTCCCCAGCGCGAGGGCTCCGCCAGCTTCCTGGGCACCAAAGCGAGCAGGCAACCGAGCACGAGCGGGCAAATGACGGCCGCTGCCATCCACAAAAGGTCGGTTTCAATCATGATGAAGAAGATTCCTTACCCTTTGCCGCTACTCAAAGTCGTTGCCGTGCTCAACCCGCAATGGAGTCCGACATCAGGGATTTCGCTTGAGCCCATTTGGGGCGGCCGGTCGATATCAACAGCACGGCCCCAAGACCTACCCAGCATCCTCCCAGGGCGGTAGGTTACTTCGACTGGGGCTTCAGGGACAAGGTGGAGCCACGGAAATCGGGCGGAACGACAAAGGATGGGCGATGAGGGCATTCTGGGCAAATTCGACAGCCCTACGCTTACGCCTGCCAGGCGGCGGGTTCGCGGGCTACCCCGGCCGGGGCGCACCTCCTGTTCAGTGGCCAGGCCGATGGCCTCACCGCCCCCCGCTCTTGCGTCAATTGGCAACCATGGGCGACGCCTTTGCGGGCTCCGAAAAGCCCGCCGCGGGAAAGCGCTCGTCCCGATTGATGACGCTTGAAGCCATTTTGTTTGCCGCCACGGAATCGCTTTCGCTCGAATCGATCGCCGCGATTTCCGGCCTGGTCCGGGATGACCTGGAACCGCTGCTTGGCGAATTGCAAAAAGCGTTCGATGAAGAAGAGAGCGCACTGACCATCAGTCGCCAGGGAGGCGGCTACCGGCTGGTGACTCGGCCCGAATTTCATCCGTGGCTGGTGCGCGCCGGTCTCGCCGCGGAAGCGCCGCCCCTTGCCGAGCCTCTTGCCGAAGCCCTGGCCGTCGTCGCCTACCGCCAGCCCGTCACACGGGCCGAAATCGACGAACTGCGCGGCAGCCCTTCGGCCGACCTGATCAGGCAGTTGCTTGAGCGGCGGCTCATCCGCCTGGCTGGGCGGCAAAAAACGCTGGGCCGCCCGGCGGTTTATCGCACCACGCGCCAATTTCTCGAATGGACCGGCCTTGGCCAACTGGGCGACCTGCCCCCGGTCGAGGGGATCGAACGCCGCGAGAATCCAGCAAATTCGGCTTCATCCGCAGGTTCCTCGGCACCATGAAAATCAAATCGACGCCTGAAGACTTTCAGGTGGAAGAACTGACCGAAATTCAACCAGGCAAGGAAGGGGAACAGGCTTTCTATCGCCTGGAAAAGCGAGGCTGGTCGACCGTCGATGTGCTGGGAGCCATCAGGCGGATCTGGCGGATCGAGCCCCACCGGATCAACTATGGCGGGCTGAAAGACCGCCATGCGGTCACCACCCAGTACCTGACCATTCTCAAGGGCCCCAAGGCACATCTGGAAAACCCTGGCTGGCGGCTGCGCCACCTGGGTCAGGTGGCCGAGGCCTTTTCCTCAAAGAACATCGCCGCCAACCGTTTTCAGATCACCATCCGCAACATGCCGCCCAAGTCGGGAAATGCGGTCAAGGACACGCTGGCGGAGGTGGCCGACCAGGGGTTGCCCAACTATTTCGACGAGCAGCGCTTTGGCTCGCTTTCAGGCCCCGGTGGCGAATTCATCGGCAAGAAGCTCGTCCTGGGCGATTTCGAAGGGGGACTGAAACAGGCCCTGTCTCAGCCCTATGCGCATGACCGCTCGGCCCAGAAAAAAGAGAAAGCGATCGTGCGCAAGTTGTGGGGCGACTGGGAAGGCCTGGTGCGCGATTTGCCCAAGGGGCATGCGCGCAGCCTGAGCGATTACCTGCGCGTCCATCCCGGCGATTTCAAGGGAGCGGTCGCTCGGCTACGGCCTGAGCTCAAGGGCCTTTATTTATCCGCTTTTCAAAGTGCCTTGTGGAACCGGTCGCTCGCCCGCTGGTACGAACTTCATGCCCCAGCCGATTCCCTGCTCTGGATCAATTCCAAGGCCGGCAAGATCGCAATCCATCGGCGCCTTCCCGAGGCGGCCCATCGATCGCTGCAGGCCCTGGAAATCCCTTTGCTCTCGTCGCGCTCAGAAGACGCCGAACTGGAGCCAACCCGGGAAATCTGGCAACCGATCCTCGAGGCCGAAGGACTGACCTCGGATCAGTTGAAAGTTCCGGGCCTACGCGAGTTATTTTTCTCCCGAGGCCTGCGCCACGCGTTGCTTGAGCCCAAGAACCTCTCGCATCAGTTCATGGAAGATGAACTGCACCCGGGCCGGTCCAAGCTGATTTTGCGCTACGAACTGACCCGGGGTTCCTACGCGACCATGCTGGTCAAAAGGGTGCAAATGGCCCTGGCGGGGGAAATTCCCGGGAATTCCAACCCTGCCGGGTCGTAAGCGGGAGTCATAAACTCTAAAGGGTGCGCAATTACTGGATCAGCCAAGCGCCCCTACCGGGGTTAGCCCCGATTCGGGTCGTCCCAGGGTTCAATATGTCACACACGCAGACCGCGCCGATTACCGCCAATCGCTTTGCGACTCGCCCCGCAGTTCGCCCCGCAACTCGCCCCGCAGTTCGTACCGCGATGCGTTCTCTGTTGGCCATCGTCATCGCCCTCGCAACAGTCGGCGTCGTGCAAACCCAGGAATCCGAAGCGAAATCCAAGAACGCACCGGAAAAAACTTCGCCAAGCAAAGTCGTCCCCAGCCAAGATCGGCCGTCTTCGCCTCAGGCGCAGGCAGCCGCCCAGACCTTTGAGGCCGATCTGGAACAGGCGCGCAAAGCTGGCGCCGCCGAGATGTTTGGGCCCGGTTGGAACGCGCTAGCCCTGGAATCGGCCCAGGCGGCCACCGAAGCGGCGAAACAGGGCAATGCGGCACGAGCCATTCAACTTTGGGACCTGGCCCGTTCGCAAATCTGGTTTCCCAATCCGCTCATGCCCAAGGGAGTTGCCCGCATCCTGGGAGATCCCCGGCTGCGCGTGCCCGATCTGGTCACCTCGCTGGCAGTCGATCCCAAATCCAAACTGCTCGCGGCCGGACTAAGAGATGGAACCGTGCTCGTTTGGGAGATGCCCTCCGCCCGTCTGCGCTTTCGCTTCGAAGGACTCACCGAAGATGTCCTCGCCCTGACCTTTCATCCCACCGAGGCAATCCTTTGCGCGGGCGGGAAAAACCGCGACATCCTGGTCTGGTCACTATCCGACGGAAAAGTCGTTCAAAAATTCAACGGCCATGGCGAACCGGTGAGTACCCTGGCCTACAGCCCCGACGGAAAGACCCTGGCCGCGGCGGGGGCCGATCGGAAAATTCGTCTGCACAAAAACGGCAAGGAGGAAGCGGTCAAGGAATTCGGCGGCCCATCCCTGCTCATTCATCAAATCGCCTTCAGTCCCGATGGCAAATGGATCGGCGCCGCCTCGGCCGATTGCAAGGCCTGGGTGTTCCGCGCCGATACCGGGGAACAGGTGCAAGACTCCCTCCTCTTCGCCGGTGGCAATGCCTACGGCGTCGCCTTTTTCCAGGATGGCAATAGCACGCACCTGGCCGTTGCCGGATCCAACCCCAATCAGATCAAAATCATCGATGCGGCCACCGCGGCGGAAATCCGCAACCTCGAAGCGTTTCCCAAGCCGGTTCAGTCCCTGCAAATATCCGCCAACCACAAACTGCTGCTCGCCGGTTCGCAAGATGGAACGATCCGGCTGATCGATCCAAAAACCGGGCAAACGCTGCGCAATCAACAGGTCGACGACGGTTTCCGCGCGATCGCGCTGGCAGGCGATGCTTCCTGGTTCGCGCTGGCCGGCAGCGATTCGACCTTGACCATCAAGGAACTCGATCATCAGACGACGGGAAGAACCGCCTCGGCGGGCGTCGGCGAAATCTGGGCCATGGCGCTTTGGCGCAATCACCGCTCGGTCGCGGCAGCCGGATCGAAGGCCAAGCTCTCGTCATTCGACATTGCCACCCTGGAGACGAACCAGGCGATCGATCTGCCGGGCGGGCCGGTTTCGGCGATGGCCGGATCTGCCGATGGCCGCCTGCTCGCCGTCGGCTTGGCCAACGGATCGATTTCTCTTCTTGGCGAAAACGGCGAGCTTTTGCGAACGGGGGTTGCCCATGCGGGCGCCGTCACCGCACTGTCCTGGAACGCTGGCGGCACGCGCCTGATCAGCGCTTCGACCGACGGTCAAATCAAAGTCTGGGATCCTGCCGCGCTCAAGGAGATCCGGTCGTGGAATTTCAGTAACGTCATGCCCATCTGCCTGTCCTACGATCCGGTCGGCAATCGCGTTGCCGCCGGATTTGGAGACGGACTGATTCGGATGATTCCACTCGAAGGAGAAGCACCAGCGCAAGTTTTGGGTGGCCATCAAGGGGCCGTCACCGGCGTGGCGTTTGACCCTTCGGGCAATCGACTGGCCTCCTGCGGCAACGATCAGCGGGCCATTTTGTGGCAATTGGGAGCCGGCACTCCGGTGTCGATTCAACTGGCCGGCGCCAAGGCCCCGCTGTCCGCGATCGCCTTCGCCCCCAACGGCAGCATGGTCGCCGCGGCGGGGGCCGACCGGATCATCCGGGTTTGGGACACGCCTCCCATCGATGGATCCAGTTTCCGGCTCGAACGGCTATCGTTTCGCGGCCACACCAAGTGGATCACCACACTGGCGTTCCACCCCTCGGGGAATCTGCTGTTCTCTGGCTCGGTCGATGGCGAGGTCAGGTCGTGGGACATCATCCTGCGCCAGGAAGGGCCTCTGTTTGCCGGCCATGTACGCGAAGTGCGAGCCGTTGCCTGGCACCCCGAAAGCAAGTGGATTGCCACCTCGGGCGCGGACGGATTTTGTCTCTTGTGGGATCTTTCCGGGAAAAGCCCGATACCCAGGCGCCTTTTCGCCGGCCCGGAACCGATCAATTCGATGACCTGGCTGGGGGACACGAAACGGCTCGCGATTGCGCTGCAAAATCGGACGATCAATGTCATCGACGCGGAAAAAGGAGAGGTCTCCTACACCGACATCGACTCGCGCTCCCCGGTCGAAATTCCCGTGCTCGGCTATTTCAAATCGGGCAACGACCCTTTCAGCGTGCTCGCCTGGGTTCCACCCATCATCCTCGAGAAGATTCCCACGCAAGCCGGCAAGCGCAAGGAATCGATCCCAATCAAGGATCCGGCGCTGGGAACGGTGAAGTGCCTGGCGCTATCACCGGAAGGCGACATCATGGCGGCCGGCGGCGACGATGGGAATATTCGATTTTGGGACACGCAGACCGCGCAGAAACTGCCCGGGGGCGAACTGCCGGCTCAGAATGAGCCGGTGGCCGACATCGCCTTGTCGCAGGGCCGAAAGTTCCTCGCCTGCAGCGATCTCGGAGGGAGGGCGACCATTTGGAAACTGGAAACACGTGAGAAAATCAAACAACTGCCCGCCCCGGGCAAGGGACTGGCCGGCATGGCGATGAAACCCAACGGAACCAGATTGCTCGTGGCCAGTGCAGACAACCGCGTTTCGTTGTTCGATATGGCCACGGGCAACGAGATCAAATCCTGGGATTTTCGCGATTCGATGGGGGAGAATAAAAAACGGATCCGTTCGATCTGCTTCGCCCCGAACGAACCCAAAGCGGCCCTGGGCCTCACCGACGGCCTCATCCTGATTCTGGATACTCCCTGATGTTTTGTTAAACACAATACTCAATTGAATCGCACGAAGGAATCACCCGGACCACCTGGGCGAACCGAATTCGTTTTTTCTCTTTCTCTCTCCAACGAAGACTTCCCCCAAGGACAGCACATGCGGGCATTGCAACTGAAAGAACCCAAACAGTTTCACTGGATCGAACTGCCCGAGGCTGAAAAGCCTCAGCCCGGTCAGGCGCTCGTGCAGGTCAATACCGTGGGCATCTGCGGCACCGACATCAGCGGCTACCTCGGCAAGATGCCGTTCTTCAGCTACCCTCGCATTCCCGGCCATGAGCTCGGCGTGACGGTGCTCGCCCTCGGCGACGGCGTGCAGAACATCAAGGTGGGCGATCGCGCCAGCATCGAACCCTACATGAATTGCCAAACCTGTTTTTCCTGCAAAAAGGGTAGCACCAACTGTTGCGAAAACTTGCAAGTCCTCGGGGTTCACACCGATGGCGGCATGCGGCCGCGCTTCCTCGTCCCCGCACGCAAGGTGCATCCGGGCAACAAGCTGACCAACGAGCAACTCGCACTCGTCGAGACCCTCGCCATCGGCTGCCACGGGGTTGACCGGGGCGCTCCCAAGGAAGGTGAATCGTGCCTGATCGTGGGCGCCGGTCCCATCGGCCTTTCCGCGCTCGAATTCTTGCGACTTCACAAGGTGAATATCCTGGTGGCCGATACCAATCCGATCCGCCTCGACTTTGTCGGCAAGCAATTCGGCATCAAGCACCTGATTCGCATCCAGGGCAACGACGCCGACGTCGAAGCGATCCAGAAAGCGGCAGGCGGATCGCTCCCCACGCTCGTGATCGATGCGACCGGCAATACCCACGCCATGAACCGCAGCTTCCAGTTCATCGGCTTCACGGGGCGGATGGTGTTCGTCGGCATCGTGCCCGACAACGTCTCTTTCCCCGATCCCCTCTTCCACCGCCGCGAAATGTCGCTTTTCGCGACACGCAACGCTCTTCCCAAGGATTTCCCCCGGATCATCGACCTGATTGAAAAAGGAACGATCGACACCCGCCCCTGGATCACCCATCAGGCGCGCTTGAGCGAACTGCCCGGCGTCTTCGAATCGTTCACCAAACCCGAGACCGGCGTGGTCAAGGCAATGGTGCATGTCGACGATCAATAACTGAACGAAAATCGATCGCAACTAAGTCATTTTTTTCAGCAAGGATCCGCTTCGATGCTCAAGTCCAAGTTATTGCACCCGCAAATCCTCGAAACGATCGCCCGCTCCGGCCACCATGGCCGCATCCTCATTGCCGACGGCAACTATCCTTCGAGCACCACCCTCGGCCCCAACGCCAAGCTGGTGAACCTCAATCTGATGCCGGGGCTCATCAACACCACGGACATCCTCGACGCCATCCTGTCGGCCGTGCCGATCGATTTCGCCTACGTCATGGACTATGAACGCGAAGGGCCCTACGCCCTGACCCAGGATCCGCCCGTCTGGGCCGAGTTCTCCCGCATCCTCGCCGAGCACAAATCCCGCGCCAAACTGCGCCTCATCGACAAGTGGCAGTTCTACAAAGAAGTCTCGGTCCCCAGCCATATTTTGACTGTGCAGTCGGCCGACCTGCGCATCTTCGCGAACCTGATTCTGGACATCGGCGTCCGCATGGAATAGGGCTGGGGAATGACTGTGGGGGAGGAGTAGGAATTCAACGCAAAGGAGCAAAGGAACCAAGGGACGCAAAGAATCTCTTTTAGCGGCCTAGCAACGGGTTCCCGTCGGAGAGGGTTACGATGAGGAGCTCAACGCAGAGGCGCAAAGAACCCAAAGGGCGCAAAGAGAAGAGTTTCTTGGAGCGATCTTGGGAAGAACGGCCCTTTTCCTTCCCTTCAAACCGAATCCGGTGAGCGGTTGGGCGTCAGCTCACCGGTTCTGAGGCGTCACCGAACCTTAAACTTCATCCCGGACGAAGAACGGGATCAGTCGAGGATCGTCGCTTCACGAGCCGACAAAAACCTGCTGACGCGAATCAGTCTACTTTCCACTGTTCGTCATTGGCGACCCTTCCCGGCGCGGCCACAAGAACACCATCGCCACAAGGGCGAGCATGGGAATCAGTCCCGACAAAGCAATCTGCAGCGGGTAGGCATCGTGAATCGCCTGGCGATACGCCTGCGTTTCCTCCAGCCCCTCCCCTATCAACCGGGCAAAGGTGCGGTCCTGATTCGATTGAACCAACACCCCCATTCCCTGTTGCATCAAACTGACCACCACCCAATTCCAAGATCCCAAAATGCCGGTTACGATCCCCTGGCGCCTCGAAGAGAAATCCTGCGACAAGGAAAAATAAATCGGGAAGATTCCCAGCGACCCCATGCCCACGATGACAAGGCAAGGCCATAGCACCCAGGGCGACTCAATGAACGCCAAGGGAACGCTCCCAAGCGTTGCCAGGCAAAAAAGAAAATAGATCGCAACACGCGCACGAAAAACGCCCAACAGCGGCGCCAGTCGTTGAATGGCAAAACCCCCGCCGATCGCCCCGACATCCGCGGCAATGTAAAAGACCGTCGACGCCGTGGCCTGCATCTCCGCACTCATGCCGCGCGCTTCGCGCAGATACAGCGGCATCCACGCCCGGAAAAAATGCCAGTTCAAATTGATCGCCACCACCATGATCGCCATGACCCAGAATTTTGGTTGCATCACGAGCCAGACGAAGAACCGGCCCAGGGGCAACTCGTCAGCGGTGGTGATTTCCGTCGCGCCTGAGGCGGAAGAAAATTGCGTCCTCCCCATGAACACAATCCAGGCAATCGACCAGAGAAACCCGAGCACCCCGACAAACTGAAACGCCATGGGCCAGCCGTAGGCCTGGCTCAAACGCAGCACCAAGAATGGTGTGATGATCGAACCGAGCGCCGTTCCGCTTTGAAACATGCCGTTGCCAAGCGCCCGGTCCTTGGGTGCGAGCATTTTCTTGGTGATGACCAGCCCGCAGGACCAGTTGATCGCCTCGAAAAAGCCGAGCAGACTGCGGCAGACCACCAGCCCCTGAAAGTCGCGGACATAGGCCGTGGCAAATCCGGCGAGCGACCAGAGGATCACCCCCATGGGATAAATGCGCATCGGTCCGTAGCGGTCGACGACCAGCCCCCAAACGATCGCGCCGATGCCGTAGCTCAAGCCAAAAGCAAATTCCGTGGTGCCGTATTGCTTCTTGTTGAAATCCAGGTCGTGCATCAACTCGGTGGAGAGCTGATTGAGCGTCAATCGATCGGCATAGTTGATCGTGGTCGCCAAGAGCAAAAAGGCGCAAACCAGGATGACCTTGAAACGGGAAATCGACGGAAGCGGAGGGACGGATTCGGCAGGCATGAATCGTTCGCCGGGAGGATGGCGTAGGGCAGACTTCCAGCAAGGATAGGGATCAAGACGGCTGCTGCTTCCCCCTTTGCCAACGCAAATGTTAGAACCGATCGGCGGCTAGGAAAACCGCCCAGTCGCCTGACAACGGAAATTACTTCCGCTTGATGGAACCACCTGCAAAAAGTCCCGTATGGGTTCGTTCCAGATCGAGCAAAAACTCCTTGCGACGCAGCCCGCCGCCGTAACCTCCTAGCGTTCCCCCCTTGTTCACCACGCGGTGGCAGGGAATGACGATCGCCACCCGATTCTTGCCGTTGGTCGTGCCGACGGCGCGAACCGCGTTGGGATTGTTCACCGAACGGGCAATGTCTTCATAAGAGCGAGTTTCGCCGTACGGGATATCCAGAAGCGCCTGCCAGACACTGACTTGAAATGGCGTTCCCGGGAAATCGAGCGGCACCTTGAAGGTCTTCAATTTCCCCTCGAAATAGCTTTTCAGCTCCTTGTGCAATTGCGTCAAATGACGATGTTCGCCCGGAACGACGGGCAGGTCGAACTGCGCTCGCAACCTCTCGGTCTGCTGATTGAGTCTTTCGAGGCCGGAGAATTCGAGCAAGCAGATGCCTTCGTCGGTCGTTCCTGTCACGAGCGGCCCGACCGGGCTATCGACCCAGGAGATGATGATGCAGGTTTCCCCGCGCGCGGCCGCGGGGGGGGCGCCGAAGGTTTTGCTAAAGGCATCGCGAAAACCGCTGGTCGATTCGTAACCGGAGTCGATGGCTGCCATGTCGAGACTTCCTCCCTTGCGGATCTTTTGAAAGGCATTTCCCAATCGGCGGGAGCGGCAAAACGCCTGAAAGGTCATGCCCCATTCTTTTTGAAAAAATCGGCGCACGGTGCCCGGTTCAAGACCCCGGCCCGCCAGGTCGGCTTCCGTCCACTTGAGCGCGGGATTGCCGTCCAGTTCGCTCAGCAGCTTTTGCACCCAGGGCGGATGGCTCGATTGCGATTGCGGCCGGCACCGTTTGCATGGTCGAAAACCTGCTTTGAGCGCCTGAGCGGTGCTGGCAAAGAAAAGGACATTCTTGGGTAACGGCTTGCGCGCCGGGCAGACCGGCCGGCAGAAGATGCCGGTGGTTTTGACGCCCAGGTAAAACAGGCCGTCGTAGGTCGCATCGCTTGCCTGGTAGGCCTTTTGCATTTCGGTAATGGGCGGCAGGGTTTGCATGAAAAGAGTCTATTGCGAGGGGGGCGGATCTCTCCACCGATTTTCCGGCGTGGAATTCGGAATTCGCCGAATTCCGCGAAGACATGAAGTGACGGTTCGGACAAGAACCTCGCAGCCACCAACCAGCGCGGTCGGCCAACCAAGGCTCTCAAGAAGTTAAAGCACAGCTTTTATTCGTTGTTATTTTCAAAATAAAATCAAACAAATTAAAATATCAGTAAATAAGGGCTTATGTCCACCCTTCCATTTCGGCCACTCAACGCGCCCGCCCCGTGCCACTGCAGGCGCTGCACTTTTGGAATCCGCGCCCGTGGCAAAAGTTGCACCTCATGTTTCCATGTTTTCCTGTGCCTTTACAAAAGTTGCAGGTGTACGTGCCGTTGCCTGAACCGCCGCAGCTTCGGCAAGCTTGATCCATCCGAGGAGTGTTTACCTTGGAACGGTTCGATTGTGCGGCCAGCATCGACTACCCCCTTATCACTTCCAACTCTGTGGCAACATTTTCAAATGGGCGCAAAGGTGAACTCGCACACCCAGTTGGTTGCGTCGGCAAAATCGCCCCGAAAAGAAGCTTCTCTCTTATTCAATCGAAACTCACGTTTTTTTTCCAGGAGTTGGCTCTTATCCCTGGACCGCCCAATCTCCAGTTCTGCACTGGCGAGAAGTATTTCCCATCTGTTATGGCTCAGCGTTTTCGAGGAGACGCTAGGCTTTGAGAATTGAGCGAACGGAACAATTCCTTCTCCTCATTGTTCGCCCTGGCCTCATTCTGCTTTCCGCTCGACTCGGGTGCCTCGCAAAAACAGATCCACCGCCTTGGTACACTGGCTCTCGATCCAGGCCGCGTCGGGCGGTCCTATGACGCCCAACCTTTGCTTGAACAGCCAGAGCCCCTGGCACAGCGACAGAAAATGATCGGCGGAAACTTCCGGCTCGGGGATCGCAAGCAGGCCGGCATCGTGCGCACGCTTGAGAAAGGCAGCCACCCTGCCGTGCTTGTCCTCGGGCCCAAACTTCATGAACTTCTTGATGATCTCCGGGTGGCGGCGCGATTCGGCGGTCAACAGATTGCAGAGGTCAATGATTCCCGGTTGCGAAAGCATGGTCGCAAAGCTGGTGGCGATGGCAATGAGCTGCCGGCGCAGCTGAGTATGGTCGCGCACGGCCAACGAAGCGAGTTCGGTGATTTCGAAAAGAGCCGCCTCGGCCATGATCACTTCGATCAGCAACTCCTCTTTATTGGCGAAGTGACTGTAGATCGTTTTTTTCGAGACGCCTGCATCTTGCGCGATGCCGTCCATCGACACGGCGGCAACACCATTTTCAAGAAATAACTGCCTGGCGGCGCGCACGATCTCACCGCGGCGCGCCAGATCCTTCGGCCGTCCTCTTTGGCCGGAAGGAGAGTTTCGAGTGGGCTCGGTTTCCTTTTCCATGGTCTCTTCAAGCATATTGACGCGGCGGCCGATATAGTATACTGTTCGGTGCAGTTTCTTATTAACAGACCCCCTTGTCGTGTCCGTCGAGCGGAGTGCCGATGTATCAGGTCGCCTTGAAAATGCTCTTCGGAGACCTGGCGAAATACCTGGGCCTGGTATTCGGCGTGGCCTTTTCGACCTTACTCGTCAATCAGCAAGCCGGCATCTTCGTCGGCTTGATCACCCGCGGCGGCAGCCTGATTCAGGACATTCCTGAAGCCGACATCTGGGTGATGGATCCGGGCGTCAAAAACCTCGACACCTCTTTTCCCCTGCGCGATACCGAACTGGCCCGCGTGCGCGGCGCCACCGGCCTCGACTGGGCCGTGCCCTTCTTCAAGTCGACCGTCACCGTGCGCACCGCCAACGGCGAACTCGAAGGCGGCCTGCTCTTGGGTTTGGACGACACGACCCTGATCGGCATCCCGCAAAAGTTCGTGCTCGGCTCCCTGGAAGATCTGCGTCCGCCCGATGCCGTCGCCGTGAGCGCCGAAGCCTATCGCCGCATCTGGCCCGGCGAAAAACCGGTTCAGGGCAAGGTCCTGGAACTTAACGACCGCCGCGCCGTGGTCATGGCCGTCGTCGATGCGCGGCCCCAATTCACGTCGTCCCTCACCTTTTACGCCCGCTATTCGCGGGCACTGATGTACGCCCCCACAGGCCGCAACAAATTGTCGTTCATCCTCGCGAAATCGGTTCCCGGCACCGATCTGCAAACCGTCTGCGACGAGATCCACCGGCGCACTGGACTCAAGGCACTCACCTCCGAACAGTTCCGCTGGAAATGCATCGAATACATCCTCAAGAACACCGGCATCCCCGTGAGCTTCGCCGCCGTCATTGGCCTGGGCATCATCGTGGGTGTCGCCATCGTCGGTCTGCTTCTCAATCTTCTGATTCTCGAAAACCTGCGCCAGTATGCCGCGCTCAAGGCGATCGGCACGCGCAATAGCAAGCTCGTCAAGATGGTGCTCTTGCAGGCGCTGGTCGTCGGCGGCGTCGGCTACGGCATCGGCCTGGGCGCGGCCGCCTCGTTCTTCGAGTTCGCCGGCAACAACGACCCCAACTTCAAGGGCTTCTATCTCCCCTGGCAGGTCGCCGCCGGCTCGGCCGTACTCGATGGCTCGATCATGATCCTTTCGGCCCTGTTCAGCCTGAGGAAAGTCCTGTTCGTCGATCCGGCCGTGGTGTTCCGGGGTTAATGCGCCGTAACGGCGAAAAGGAACAACCCATGTTGTTGGCTACGAAAAAAGTGCCCATCGATTCCGCCAATGTCCCAGCGAACTTGGCGGCCGTTTGCCGTGGAATCGAAAAATCCTTTGGCTCTGGTGAAACGCGCGTACCGGTCCTACGCGGAGTCGATCTCGAAATCCCCGCCGGGCAAATCACCCTGCTCATGGGACCGTCAGGTTGCGGCAAGACGACTCTGATCTCTTCGCTTGCCGGACTCCTCACCCCCGACGCTGGCCGCATCGAGGTGCTCGGCACCGACCTGACTCGCCTCAAAGGCGGCAAGCTGGTCGATTTTCGCGCCACGCACCTGGGGTTTGTCTTCCAGCAATTCAATTTGCTTACCGCCTTGAACGCCGAGGAGAATGCCGGCGTTCCTCTTTTGGTTCAGGGCTATTCGATGAGCCATGCCCGAAAGACGGCGCGCGATCTCCTGGTCCGGCTCGGCCTGGGCAAGCACCTCGATAAGCACGCCAATCAGCTTTCCGGCGGTCAGCAGCAACGCGTGGCGATCGCCCGCGCGCTCGTTCATTCGCCCCAGTTGGTGATTTGCGACGAACCGACGGCCGCACTCGACGCCGAAGCGGGCCAGACCGTGATGAAGCTTTTGTGCGAACTGGCCCTTGATGGCAAGCGCGCCGTCATCGTTGTGACGCACGACCACCGGATCGAATCGTTCGCGCACCGGATTTACCGCATGGCCGACGGCAAGATCGTGCGCATGGAAAATCGTGTCGATTTGCAACAGCCTTCACGGGAGCACACCGAATCATGAGTCGATTGTTCAATCGCATCATCACCAAGGGATCGATCGCGGCCGCTTCGCTGGCGATCGCCGCGGGCGCCTATTCGATCGCCAAGAACACCCCGACATTGGCCGAGGGCACCCCGCAGATCCGCCCGCCGTCGCAACCGGCAGGCGACCTAAATCACGTTGGTGATGATCAAGCGCCCCTCGCCAAAAAAGGATACATCGGCGGCTCGGGACTGGTGGAACCCTCAAGCGAGCTGATCGCCATCGGCTCCAATGTTTCCGGAGTCGTGACCAAGGTGGCGGTGCGGTCTGGCGATCGCGTCAAGGCGGGGGAAACCCTTTTTGAAATTGATTCCCGTTCCCAGGCTGCCGAACTGAATCAGAAACGGGCCGAGTGGTTGGCGGCCAAGGCGCGCTTGATCGAACTGCGAGGCCAGATCGCTCCGGCGGCGGCCCGGGTGCAGTCGGCCGAAGCCCTGGTGCGCCAGGCCAAGACCGATCTGGCCGATCAGCAAAGCCAGCTCAATCGCACCCGTTCCTTGTCCGTAGCGTCCGCCGTTTCGGCCGAGGAGTTCAATCGCCGCAGCCTCGCCGTGGAACTCTCCGTGGGGAAAGTGGCCGAAGCGGAGGCCAAGCTGGTGGAAGCCCGGGGCAATCTCGAGTTGCTCGGCGGCTCGCAGACCGCTCCCACCCTCGCGGTGCAAGAAGCAACGATCGAGTCGGCCAAGGCGGCCATGGACAAGGCCGGAACCACGTTGGCCCTTCAGACGGTGCGCGCCCCGCGAGACGCCACCGTGCTGCAGGTCAAGGTTCGCACCGGGGAATTCGCCCAGGCGGCCGCGCTGGCGGAGCCCTTGATGATCCTGGGCGTGATCGATCCCTTGCACGTGCGCGTCGATATCGATGAGGCGGAGATTCCGCGCTTTCAAAGCGGGGCCTCGGCTTTTGCCTCGCTCAAAGGCGACCCGGCGCGCAAGGCGCCGCTGAAATTCGTGCGCGTCGAACCGCTCGTCATTCCCAAAAAGAGCCTGACCGGTTCGGTCAGCGAACGGGTCGATACGCGCGTCATGCAGATCATCTTCCAGTTGGATCCGGCAAAGCTTCAGGCGATCACCGGCCAGCAACTGGATGTCTACATCGAAGAGGGTAGCCAAGGAACCAACCACGAACGAAAACCAACAAACTGACACGACGTTCAAGAAACCAGTCGATCGCTCGTTGGATCGCCTCCGTGGAAACCGGTGCGATCTTTTGGCCTGGGAAAGGGGCGTTTCGTTTGCACAATAGCGGCAAGAACGGACCCCGAGGCGCTGATGTTGCCGCTCGATGAACAGACTGGCGCGATCATCCTGATCGTCGGGATCGCTCTTTGCGCGCTTGGTTATCTCTGGCTTGTTTTTCGCGCGTTTGGCACCAGTTGGACCTGGGGTCTGGTTACGCTTCTGCTCGCTCCTTTGGGCGGCGGCGTGGTCTATGCCGTCACGCACCTTCGCAAGGCGCTTGGCCCCATCCTGGTCGTTTTGCTTGGCCTGGCCACCGGAGCCAGTCCTTATGCACTCAACAAGTTCTTCCCGCCGCAGCTCGTAGTGGCCGAGGGGATCACCCCCGGTGAAACCGATCTCACCGTAACCGGCATGCCGAACTACGACTATGCGCAACTCAAGCAGAAGACCGATCTGACGGTGTTGCAGATGGCCAATCCCGAGGTGACGGACGCCATCCTCGCTTTTCTGGCGCCAATGTCTCAGCTCAAACGGCTCGATTTGAGTGATACCCAGATCACTGATTCCGGCCTGGAAATCCTCGCGGTCCTACCCGCTCTCGAAGATCTCAAGCTGGCGCGCACCCAGGTGAGCGACGAAGGAATCAAAAAGTTCTTGAGCCAGGCCAAGGCGCTCAATGCAATCACGCTGACGGGTACCCAAGTCAAAACCGCGACGTTGCGCGACTGGAAGAACGCCCGTCCCAACGAACGCAAGTATGTGAGATAAGGAAGCGGCCCCATGGCGATGGAACTGATCGAAGATGCGGTGGGTGATGCGCGCAATGCCCGCTTTCTGGCGGCGGCTTGCCAGTTTGCCTATCACGCCCAGGATCGTGGCGCCGCCGCGTTTGCAGAAGAACTCGGGTTAAGCGCCCAACTGATCAGCGTTCATAATACCCAGGCCTATGTCGGTCAAAACGACGACCATGTCGTGCTCGTCTTCCGCGGCAGCGAGGAGCCGACGAGCCTCGACGGTCTGCGCGACTGGTTCCTTACCAACGCCATGAACTTGCTCATTCAGCCCCATGGCCCGCTCGCGGCCGACTTCGCGGCGGCGGGGGTCGGCGCGCGCTTTCATCAAGGCTTCGTTTCGGCGATCGGCGACATCTGGGACCCGGTTTACGCCGAAGTCGACAAACTGCTCAAGGAAAAAGACCGCCCCTTGTGGGTAAGCGGCCATAGCCTGGGAGGCGCCTTGGCGGTGCTCGCGTCCTGGCTGCTTTTGCGCAAGACGATCAACATTCACCAGATCTATACCTTCGGCGCGCCGATGGTGGGCAACAAGGAGGCCGTCGCCGCGATCAACAAGGAATTCGCAGGCAAAATGTGCCGGTATGTCAACGCGCCCGACCCGGTCCCCCTGTTGCCCATGATGAGCCTGATTGCCAACGACTATTCCCACTGCGACAAGTTGCACGCCCTGGGCGAAGGCGGAGAAGCCAGCGCCCTCGCTTTTGTTCAGGCCATGGCAGGAGGTGCCGCCTCGGCGGCCCTGACGGGAACGCTGGCCGATGAGTTTTGGAAGCGGGTCCAAGGCCGGATCGCGGCGCATCTGCTCGATGATTACCGAAAATTGCTGTGATTGGATCGATTCCATTGGGTTTTCCGGGGAAATGGCCTCTTTTTCATGAAATGAACGACGAAAAAGGGGAACAGTTAAGGAGATGCCTCCGCTTTTTGCTTGACGCGGAGCCATTAGGCACCAAAGATAAACAGTTGCCTGATAGGAATTTCGGTTGGTTTCGCAAGGTGGAGGGTCGAGGTTGCAATCTGTGGAATTGGAAGATCTTCAGGGGGAAACCCGGTCCCGAATCAAAATCCCCTCCTCGCTTGAGCGCGCCATCCTCTGCGCCAAGGTTGCCGAACAAAATAAAGGCCGCGAAATCCTTGTCCTCGACATGCGCAAGATCACGACGCTTTACGACTTCTTCGTGATTTCGACGGGCACGAGCCGCCGGCAAATTCACGCCATCGCCGAACAAAGCGATGCCGCGCTGACCCGTGTGGGCGACAAGCGCCTTTCGATCGAAGGCTACCAGGCGAGCAAGTGGGTGCTCCAGGACTTCGGCGACATCATTGTGCATGTGTTCGACAAGGAAACTCGGGCTTATTACGAGCTTGAAGAGCTTTGGGCGAACGCTCCCCGCATCGACTGGGCCAACACTCCGCTTGGGCCCAAACTGCTTGAAGCGATCTAGTGAACCGACGAGCCGGCCGATCGGCGGGCTCGTGGGATCGCTTCCCCTTCTTTTGCTGCCCGACCGGAAATCCACGGCATGAACCTGCTCGATTTATTGCGGCAACGCTTTTTCCAGGCATTGGATGGCTGGGTCGCCGACCCAGCCACTCCGGCCGCGCTTGTCAAGCCCGCCACCGATAGCAAATTCGGCGACTACCAGGCCAATGCGGCCATGGGGCTCGCCAAGGTGCTGGGCAAGCAACCGCGCCAGGTGGCCCAGGAACTGGTCGATCGTTTGAAAATCGACGACATCCTCGAAAAGCCGGAAATCGCCGGGCCAGGCTTCATCAACTTGAAGTTCCGTAGTGACTGGTTGGCGAAGCAACTTTCCGCCGCCGCCCAAAACGATCGCATCGGCATCGCGAAAGTCGCCAACCCGGGCCGGTTCATCATCGATTTTTCGAGCCCTAATGTCGCCAAGCCGATGCATGTCGGCCACCTGCGTAGCACGATCCTAGGCGAATCGTTGTCGCGGTTACTGCGATTTTTGGGCCATGAGGTGATCACCGACAATCACTTGGGCGACTGGGGCACCCAGTTCGGCATCCTCATTTACGGGTTTCGCACCAAGGTCGACCCGGCGAAATTCGAGGTCAATCCGGTCGCGGAACTGGCCCGCCTTTATGTGGACATCCGCAAGGAGTTTCGCGAAGAGGACGAGGAGAATCCGACCGATCCAGTGCAGCAGGCCTGCCGTCTCGAAACCGCCAAGCTCCATCAAGGCGATGCCGAGAACTTGGAGCTTTGGAACCGGTTCATGCCGTTTTGCCTGGCGGAAATCGACCAGGTGTATCGCCGGCTCGATGTCCATTTCGACCACATCAAGGGGGAGAGCTTTTATCAGCCGATGCTCGCCGAAGTGGTGCGCGACCTGCTTGCTCAAGGGATCGCCACGGAAACCCAGGGCGCCGTGGGAGTGTTTCTGGTCGAGGAAGGCCCGCCAGCGCTCATTCGCAAGAAGGATGGCGCCTTCACCTACACGACCAGCGACCTGGCGACTATCGATTACCGCATCAAGGAATGGAACCCCACCGACATCCTTTATGTCGTCGATCATCGCCAGTCCTATCACTTCCAAAATCTGTTTGAAACCGCGAAGCGCTGGGGGAGAACGCAGGCCCGTTTGACCCACGTTTCGTTTGGATCGGTCTTGGGACCTGACCGCAAACCGATCAAGACCCGCGACGGCAAGGCCGTCGCCAGCCTGGATCAACTGCTTGATGAGTCGGTGCAGATGGCAGGCGAAATTTTCGATAACAACAAGGCCGAAGATGCCGATCCGGCGACGAGGCCGGCGGTCACCGAAGCGGTGGGCATCGGCGCGGTGAAATATGCCGACCTGAGCCAGAACCGCACCACCGACTATGTCTTTTCCTGGGAAAAGATGATGGCGATGGACGGCAATACGTCCACCTACATGCAATACGCCTACGCCCGCTGCCAGAGCATCCTGCGCAAGGCGGGCGTTGACGAGCAATCGATCGACACCAGGGCCGCCATCCTCCTCAACACACCTGAGGAAAGGGCCCTGGCGATCCAGCTATTGCGCATGGAAGAGACTCTTCTCGCCGCCGCGGCCGACTACCGGCCCAACATCATCACCAGCTATTTGTGGGACCTGGCCAAGGCTTATAGTGTTTTCTTCCAGAATTGCCCAGTGATCAAAGCACCGGCCGAGCTCTTGCCAGGACGGCTCATCCTTTGCCATCTGGTTGCCAAGAGTCTAAAGCTCGGATTGCACCTGCTCGGCATCCAGGTCATTGAGCGGATGTAATCGCTAAAACAATGGGAACCGAGGGAGTTTCGATATGAGCGAGCCGCAAAAGAAGCGATTTTTGGCGACCCGTCTTGAGGGCTGGATGCTGCGCCATCAGCTCGCCTTCAATTTTTGGATCCACATGATCGGCATCCCCATGGCCGTGATCAGCCTGTTTCTTCTGCTCGCCGCTCCGTTCATCAACGATTATGTCCCCTGGTACTGGTCCGTCGGCGGCATCGTGCTTGGCTATGTTCTGCAGTGGATCGGCCATCTGGCCGAAGGCAACGACCTGGGCGAATGGGCCGCGATCAAGCGCCTGCTCGGCTTGCCCTATGTCGGCATCGCCCCGCGCTGGAATCCGGAAGATCCCACCCGGCTGTAATGTTCGATAGGTGATTCACTTCGGGGTGCCAACATGCCCGTGCACATCGCCAAGCCGACAGTCATTCCGGTACCCGGCGGCAAGAACATCGAAGAATACATCGGCCTGGTCAACAGCAAGACCTACGGTGTGAGCATTGCCCGTATGGTGAGTCCCACCGGCTGGTCGGAACCGGGACAAACGCCTGAATTCGACGAATACACGGTGGTGCTCAAAGGCATGCTTTTGGTCGAAACGAAAACTGGTCCGATCGAGGTGCGCGCCGGCCAGACGATCATCGCGAACAAGGGCGAATGGGTGCGCTACAGTACGCCGGAAGCGCCCGGTGCCGAATATATTGCTGTCTGTTTGCCTGCTTTTTCGCCGGCGACAGTTCATCGGGACGAATAAATCGCGGCCTCCCAAATTAAGGAATGCGGGACAGGTTTGCTCTTGCCATAACGGCAATTTGCGGGCAAAAAGGCGAGCGTGGTGCGTAGGCGCCATGATTCTAAGGTCCGCAACAGGGGAAATTCGTTCTAAATGGGCGGTTCTCTTGAATAGGCGTCGCACGGAGAGTGCAGTTATAGTTGTGGGCGAAAATATTCGACTGATCCCGTCTTTGCCGAAACTCAAGTTGTTCGCTTGGTGATGCCCTAGAACCGGTGGGCTGACACCCACCGCTCACCAGGCTTGGGTCTGAAGTGACGACTCACGGCCCGCAAGCGACCACCAAAATCTCCTCTTTGCGCCCTTTGTTGCTCTGCGCCTTTGCGTTGAACTCCTCGTCGTCACAATCCGACAGCAATCCATCCGTCGTCCGCCAAAAATCTCTTCTTTGCGCCCTTTGTTCCTTTGCGCCTTTGCGTTGAACTCCTCGTCGCCACCATTCGGCCGGAGTCGATCACCAAGCCTTAAAACTCCTTTGCGCCTTTGCGTTAAACTCCTCATCCACCCCAGAAACAGTTACCGACCCGAGCCGGTATCCTTCGGCAAGTTCGCCTTCGGGGCACCCAGATGTTCCTTGAAGAATTTCAACATGCGCACCTGAAGGCTGGCGCGGACGGTGGGATCGGAGACCATGTGGGTGAAACCCGCCAGCGGCAGGACGTTGGCATCGAGGCCGGCGCGCTGGATTTTATCCGAGAGGCGCAGGGTGTGCCGGAAGAAGACATTGTCATCGACGGTGCCGTGCACGAGCAGAAGCGGACTGATCGATTTGCCCACCTGATCGAGCAGGCCGTTACGCGCGTACACATCGTTGACCGGGTGGCTCGATTGCGAAGGGTCGGGAACGCCCAGGTAGCGCTCGGTGTAGTGGGTGTCGTAGTCGAGCCAGTCGGTCACCGGTGCGCCGGCCACGGCAGCGCGAAAGACCTCGGGCGCTTGCAAGGCGGCGAGGGCGGACATGGTGCCGCCAAAGGACCAACCGTAGATGCCGATCCTTTCGGGGTCCATCTCCGGGTATTTGTCGCAAAGCGCTTGGATGCCGGCCACCTGATCTTCGAGCGGGATCTTCGTGAACTGACCGTAGGCGGTTTTCTCCCAGGCTCGGCCGCGGCCTGGGGTGCCGCGGTTGTCGATGTTGACGACGATGAACCCCTGGTCGGCATACCACTGTTCGAGCATCCGGTTGCCGACCGAATCGAGCACTTGCTGGTGGGTCGGGCCGCCGTAGACGCAGACGAGTACGGGGTAGCGCATGCCTTTGACGAAGTTTTTCGGCCGGACAATGAGCGTTTCCAGGCCGTGGACTCCCACCCGCGCACGCTCCACGTTCGGTTGATAGGGCAAGGCGCGGGAGACCGAAGGAACCACGCCCAGCGATTTGCCCCCTTCGCGGATCTCAAAAGGCCAGTAGCGATTGAGGTCTTCGCCCCCGAAGACGACGCGGTTGCCGTCTGTGCTCAACACCCCGCTTTGCCGACCGGGCTTGGGATCGATCCGCTCTGGCGGGGAACGGCCATCGAGCTTGACACGGTAAAGCGCCAGACGCGCCGGATCGGCTTCGGCCGAAACGACAGCTTCATCCTTGCCAAGCCAGACCAGGTTGCGAAGCCCCAGTTCCGGTCCAACCAGGGTGCGCACGACATTTCCCTGGGCATTGCGTACTTCGAGGAGGTTGCCCGGGTCTTTTTCCATCATCCAGAGGAAGCTGCCGTCGGGCAAAAACCTGGGGATTTCCTGGTGGAGGCTGACCCAGGCGGTGTCAGTCGCTTCGAAAAAGATGGAGGTTTGGCCCTGGACCGGATCGACGCGCAAAAGAGCGAGTTTCTTCTGATCGCGCGACTGGACGGTGAGCACTGGTGCCTGCGCGTTTTTCTCCCAGCGGGCCGAGCCCAAGTATGGGTAGGTTTTTTTATCCCAGGTTACAGGGATAGGTCGGTCGGGATGGTCCAGGTCGATCAGGCGCAGGCCCACGACCGCGTTGGCCTTGCCAGGGCGGGGATAGCGCCAGGTTTGGGGAGCTCCCCCTGGAGACGCGGGGTCGGAGAGGGTCCAGTTCTCCACCATCGATTGATCGGTTTCCTGACACAAAAGCCGCGAAGAATCGGGCGACCACCAGTATCCGGTGAAGCGGGCCATTTCTTCTTGAGCTACAAATTCGGCTTCGCCAAACGGCTTGTCGGCGGTGCCGCCCTTGGTCATCGCTGTTTCCTTGGCCGAGGCAAGGTCGAAGACGAAGAGGTTATGGTCGCGCACGAAGGCAATCGAGTTGGAGTCGGGAGAGAACTTTGGATCGATCACGGGGGTTGCCGTAAGAGCCACGGGCCTGGCGTTTCCCGTAGCGGCATCGACCAAGAATAATTTGCCGCTGTAGGGAACGAGGATCTTCGTGCCGTCGGGGCTCAATTGAAAGCTCGCCAAGCCCTTGGCCATCACCCGCATCCGTTCGCGCCGGGCTTTTTCCTCGGCGCTCAGTTTCTCCTCTTCTCCTTTGAGCAGGCTGGCGCCGCTGACCAGTTCGACCGGTTGATCGGCGCCGGTCGCTTTGACATTCATCGCGAAAAGGGCCGCTCCCTGACCGTCGGGCGGGGTGCGCAAGAAATAAAGCCGAGATCCATCGGGGCTCCACTGAAAGCCGTTGGGGCGACCATGGCTGAAATTGCGTGTCTGGTAGATCTCCTTGACCACGCTGGCGTCGATCTTGAGCGGCTTGGAATTGGCAGGGACAACCGGAGCCGGAGCCTGCAGAAACGAGAGAAACATCCAAAAGGCGCCAGGCATGGTATCCCCTTGATCGATCGCGTGTTCGGTCTCCTTTCTTTTTCATAGAGCCTCGCCGGCTTTGTCCACTCCCGAGGCCTTGGTGCCGGCCCAAACGCTGCCCTCCCTCGCAATTGACCCCGCACTTGCGCTCAGGGTACCCTTGAAGGCCAAGGTTGGATTCCTTTTTTGGACGAAAGCATGAGCGCGGATTCGACTTACGAGGCAAGCAGTTACGGCGCAGCGCCTGACCCAGTCACTGGCCGCTGGAACGGTCGTGACACCGGTTTGCTTTTGCTTTTGCTGCTGTCGGCCATGGCACTACGCGCGTGGCACTTCACCCATACCGAAGTGATCGCGCGCGACAGTATTGGATTCATTCGGGTCGCCTGGAAACTGGGGCTTGAGTCCTGGGCCACGGTGGCCAAGGAATCGCACCAGCACCCGGGCTATCCGGCGGCAGTTTTCTTGATGGCAAAGGTGATGGATCTCGACCCGGCCAAGGAAGATCGGCACCACCTCTCGCCCGACCTCGCCATGCGCTGGCAGCTCGCGGCGCAGTGGACCAGTGCGATCGCGGGGACCCTACTTGTCATTCCGATGTATCTTTTCGGCCGGGCGCTCTTTGCGGGGTTGCCTACCGCATCTCTCGCCTCGTTTTGGGCGACTCTGATGTTGCAGTGCCTGCCCGCCGTTGGCCGCCTGCTCACCGATGGCCTATCAGAAGGAATTTTCCTGCTGTTCGCAGCCTGCTCGTTACTGGGCGGCTGGCTGGCGGTCAGTCAAAAGGACCGCTTCGGAACCGTGCTTTGCGGTCTCTTTTCCGGCCTGGCCTATTTGGTGCGTCCCGAAGGAGCCTTCATCGGCGCCTGGATGTTTGTGGGCCTGTTGGTGCTTGGATTGCGCCGCTCTCAAGAAAGAACCTACCGCATGCTCCAGGCGGGCACCCTGGCCTCGGTCCTGGTGCTCGTCGCCCTGCCCTACGCGATGACAATCGGCGGGCTGACGAACAAGCCGACGGCCAACCAAATCCTCAATGGCGCAGATTCGCACATGGGCTGGCGGGGCGGTTCGGCCCCCCTGCCTGAAGTGAGCCTCGCCCCGCTCACGCAAAGGGGAGGCCTGGCCATGGCGTTTCCTCTGGCCGTCTGGTGGGAAGGCGGCGCGGCGGGAACTCTCGACCGGATCGGCTGGGGAATCAAAACTCTGGGTTTCAACTGGATCAAGGGGATGTTCTGGGTTCTCTGGATTCCCCAAGTGGTGTTTTTCTGGCGGCGCAGGGGATCGATGTTCCAGGTGGAGTATTGGGCCTTCTGGGGACTAACGCTGACGATGCTCGCGGCCCTGTTCAAGGTCGCCTCGCAGATGGGGTATCTGTCCGATCGCCATCTGGCGCTGCTTTTGATGCTCGGCTCTTACCCAGCGGCGCAGGGTCTATTGGAATTGCTTGCGCCGATCGGCCGCCACTTCAGCGTTCGCAGCGGCGCATGGATCACGCCAGCGCTCAACATCGGCGTTCCGGCGATTCTGCTTGTCGGCTGCATGGTACGTACCGCCGAGCCCCTTCATGGCAACCGGGCTGGCTTTCGCGAAGCGGGGGAATGGATCGCGCAAAACGCCCAACTGGGTGATCCCGTGGACGATGCTTATTGCTGGTCGCACTACCACGCCGGACGCGTGTTCACCGAAGGAGCTCCGAAGGGCGTACCCGTCAGCAAGCCCTATCGCCAGTTTTATGTGATCGAACGATCGAGCAACAAACACCCGCGGCTGCAGACGGTCAACGAAGACGACCTCAAGGCCAAGGGGGGCAAGGAGGTCTTTGCCTCCCAGCCAAGAGCGGACAAGGACAAGGCGGTGGTCGTCGTTTACGAAGCGCCCTGGCAAGGACCGAGCAGTTCCACCGCAGGCAAATGATCAGCGGCTTCTTGAAGGAACAAAAAGATCGCTCAGCGCCTGATCGATCGTGGGAAAAAGAAATCGATAACCGGTGGCCAGCGCCTTGGCCGGCAGAACTCGCCTGCCCTGGCAAATCGCCGTGGCCACTTCGCCCAGCACGATCCGTAGCACCCAGGCCGGCACGGGGAAGAGTGCGGGCCGGTGCAGCGCCTTGCCAAGCGCCTGGGCCAATTCTCCGTTGGTGACGGGATTCGGTGCGGTCGCGTTGAGCGGGCCGTTTACAGTTTCCTGGTCGAGCGCATGAAGGATCAAACCGGTCAGATCGGCATGATGAATCCAGCTTTGCGCATAGCGGCCCCAGCCGATCTTGCCGCCCAAAAACAACCGAAAGGGGAAGGCCATTTTTGGCAATGCCCCCGCGCGCGGGTCGAGCACGATGCCGATGCGAAGCGCCACCTTGCGCACGGCAGGCAGAGGGTGGCGGTTCATCGCTTCCTCCCACTCTACCGAGAGTTGCGCGAGGAGATCCGTTCCGGCGGGAGCGTTTTCGTCGCTCACTTCCGGCCCCGATGCACCATAGAAACCGATCGCCGAGGCATTGATCCAGACGGCGGGCTTTTCGCGAGATTTGAGCGCATCGGCAATGCGTGAAGTTGAATCGATGCGGCTTGAGAGCAGCAGTTCCTTGAACGATTGGGTCCAGCGCCGATTGAAAATCCCCTCGCCAAAGAGATTGACCACGGCATCGGCCTTGGCCAATTCGTTTTGCCAGGGTCCCGCTTGCGTAACATCGGCCTCGACGAAAGTGCATCGGCTGGGGTTTTTCAACCGTTCGCGCGCCGCAACTGGCCGCCTGGTGTAAACGACGAGATTCGCTTGGCCCGACAGGGCCTCGATCAAGCGCGAACCCACCTGGCCGGTGCAACCGGACAGAGCAATCGTCGGCAAGCCGTTCGCGTCACTCATCGATCCGCTTCGCGTAAAAGCCGGTTTCCCGCTCGCCAAAGCGACTGGTACCGGTCAAAGCCGAGCCATCGCCGGTGAAAAGGGTCGCCTGAAAATACTGTTCGGTGCGAGGGAAGCGGACGGTGAACTGGGCGGTGTGATTGGGCGAGCCGACCTTGCCGAAAAGCTCGTAACGCTTGTTGTCCTTGTCGGAGAAAAGCGCTCCGGAAAGGTTGCCGTCCTTGTCGGCTTCAATTTCCAGCCGGCCACTCCGCCGGCCATCGTCATAAAGCTGAAAATGCCCCGTAAACCAGTGCGGGCCAAACGGCTTCGAGGTGTCGATGGCCGGTGCCTTCACCGGCTTGGGTGCGGTGATTTCCTTGATCGGCAGCCAGATGCTCGCGTCTTTTTCCTTGCGGATTTTCAGCGCCGCACCGTCGGCGGCCACCACAAAATCGGCAGGCAGATCGGCGGGGACGACCTGCCCCAGATCGAGCGAAAAACGAAAGCCATCGAAGAGCCGAACTTCCTTGCCCGACTTGACCAGGGCGCGCTCCTCGCCATCCATGCAAGTGGCGAACTTCTCCAAAAGAAGGATCGGTACCGACTTGTCGTTGTCGAGTTTTTGGCGTGCCGGCTGGATAAGCAAACGGGCCCAGCGTCCTTGCGAGGAGCGTACGAGCAACAGCGTGCCGGCATGGTCCTTGAATAATCCTTCGGCGGTGGCGATCTGTTTGGCGGAAACCTCATCCTTGATGGGGGTGAAGTTCTGGCTCGGCGCCCATTTCATCAACAAGGGCCGGGTCAAGCGATCGAACGGTTCCTGAGCGTAAGTGTGACTTCCAAATAGTGCTCCCGCAAGGAGGAGCAAACCAACCCCAAGGCGGCTGTTTGCCATGCTGTCCTCCCTTGCAGAGCCGTTATCAAAAATCGTTGAATGGCAGAAACTTAGAGGAATAGGCCCAATTCAAAAATATCGTTGATGGAGCGCCAGATCCACTGGGCGCAGGTTTCGGGCTTCAAGAAGATTTTGACCTGGGCCATGTTGCCGGGAACCAGCGTGTCGTTGGTGCCTTCGATGTCGATGTACACCAGGAAGTGCTGGGTTTGGGGAATAAGTTGTTCGGGCCGGCTGCCGGCTTTGACGGCCACGGGACCACCGCCGCGATTCGAAAGGGCCACGGGAATTTCCCGTGCTTCCGAGGGAGGCAGTTCCTTGATCTTGCCCGTCCATTCCTCCATACCTTGCCCATGAATGCGCAATACCATCTGCGGGCTGCGCAATCGGCTCGAGGAAGTGCCGGTGTAGTCGACCAACCGCTTGAATTCGGCGGTCGTCAGGGGCATGCAGGCGGCGAGGTAACCAGGCTGGTAGATGACAAACAGGGGCGTGCGCGGATCGTCCTGGAATTGCTTGCCGATGTCGGAGATGCGCGGACTTTCGGCAATCACGCCATCGATCGGGGCTTTGAAGGTCAGCTTCTCCCTGATGATGTAGACCAATGCGTCGGCCTCGACCTTGCCCAGTTGGAACTGTCGATTCGTTTTCGCGATGGCTTCTTCGATCTTGTCGCGATCGGCGGGATTGATCGCACGCGCCTTCTGGACCTGCAAAATGGCGAGGTATTTTTCGCTGGCTTCCAGTTCGGCGCGCACCTGAGCGACCTTGGCATCCACCTCGCGATTGGTAAAGACTGCAATCTCCTCCCCCGCGCGCACCTGCTGACCTAGCTTCACATTGAGCCGAGACAAAATGCCCGGATGGGTCGCGAACAACTTGCGCGAGTGCTCTTGCTGCGGCATGACCAGCGCCTGGCTGCGCAGGCGGCTGACCGGCATTGGCACCAGGAAAAAGATGGCTGCCAGCAGCAGGAAGAGGCAAGTCGTGATCATTACGCGATAACTTTTCATATCCGGGACCCTCCCGCGCCGGTAGATATTTTTGCCCAGATTGAAAATCGGCCAGCCAATCATCGAGGCCATCGAGGCGATGGTCAACCCCTGACTAACCACTTCCAATTTATAGGGTTTCAAAAGGTTATAAAGAAAGAAGAGGATGCCGAAGGTGACCACCCAGCGGTAAAGGTAGCTGACAATCGCATAGGTCACGAACCAGAACTTTCGCCCCAGTTCCATGTAACCTTCCGGCGGCACTTCGATGCCCAGGCCGGTCGACAGGAACCAGTTGGTGATGAGCCGATTGGCGCGCTCCCTCAGATTGGGAATTTCCAACCAGTCGGCGAGCACATAGTATCCGTCGTAGCGCATAAGCGGGTTGCCGTTGAACACGATCGTGCTCACGCTGCAAACCACCATCAGCGACAGCGACAGGTTGTGAATGAACGGCTGGTTGGGCGTGTACCACCAGACGAACGTCGAGATCGCGGCAATGACGAGTTCGACATAGATGCCGGCGGCCGAAATGATGATCCGGTGCCATTTATTGGGCAAGGTCCAGGCATCGGTCACATTGCAATAGAGCGCCGGCGAAAAGCAGAGGAGCAGAAAACCCATTTCATGGACTTCGCCGCCGAAATAGCGGCAACTCAATCCGTGCCCAAATTCGTGAATCACCTTGACCACGCCCAGGGACAGCCACAGGTAGGCCGCGGTTTTGAAGCTGAAAAACTCGTAGTAATTGGGCAGCTTCGACAAAAACATGTCGAAATTCGTGGCCACCAGCACGGCCGCACTGAAAACCAACCCAAAACAGGCAAGATTAAAAATCGTACTGAATATCCAGGAAAGATATATCAGCATCCAGCGCAGGATTCTATCGGGATCGAAAACCGGAATTTTGATGTAGAGAAGGTTGGTGAACTTCTGAATGAATTCCTGGCGTTTGCGCTTCGATCGCCTTTCGATGAGTTGCTTGCCGGCGGCTGGTGAGTCGTTTTGAACCAGACCCGCGCGCATCAATTGCTGGGCAAACGCTTCGAGATCTTCCAGGCGCAACCGGTCTGGCCGGTAGTGCGCTTCGTACGCTTTTTGCGCGTCGTTCAACGTCCTTTTGCCGTCCATGAACTGCAAAAGAAAGTGTTCATTTTCCTTGAGGCGGTAATACCTCAGGCTGACCGGGTCCTTGATGACATAATAAGACCGCCCCTCGTATTTGTGGCGATCGACGATGATGTCGGGGCGCAAGCGCACCCGGACCATCTTGCGACGTTCGACATCAGAGGATTTGGGGGCCGTCATCGACATGTTGTTGAATCACCCTGACGCCACATGGCGTGTTGATCTTCGAACGAGGCCGCTTTGTTGATCCGAGGAATCGAAGCATCCATGAGGCTCGCGCTTTCGCGAGAATCGGTCCCGGCGGATCTCGCTTAGCGAGATCCGGGCCGGTTTAAAACCGTATCGGTGGCCCCAACGGACATCGGTGCCGGCTTTTGGCTCAGTCCTGGACCGCCGCTACGAGTCGGTTCAATCACGATGGTGGCCTTGCCACCCGGCGCCAGTCCGGGATTGGCGACATCGAGGTCGGCGCGGATTTGCACCTGGCGATCGGCGCCATCGAGGAAGTTACTGATGTAAGTAATCGTTCCGGTCAAATCCTTCTGCGCGATCTCTGAGGCCTCGGGCATTTCCCAGACAAGGATCTGGTGATCCTGCGTTCCGGTCACCAGGTAGCGCGAATCGAGAGTGAAGGCGGCGCAGGTCGTTTGACCGCCCGACCAGACAAATTGACGCAGTTCGGTCGCGCGGCGGCCGTTGGTGGGCGTGCGCCACAATTCCACCCGATTCTCGCCGGCGCACGCCGTCACGATGGTAGTACCCTCCGGCGAGAAGAGCGCGGGTCCGGTGAACGGCGACGAACCGGTGATATTGACGATCGATCCTATCAAATGCTTCTCGGCAAGCGACATGATTTTCAGTTCCCGGCCCTGATCGTAGATGAACAGCTTGCCGTCCGGGCTGACCCCAGGGGAGGTCACATCACCGGTCCTCCCATTGAGCTCATCGCTCGTAATCTGGCGCAAGGAGTCCTTGGTGACCTCCCACACATGGAGCGTGTTGTCGCGGCCCGCCGAAACCAGATGATCCTTGCTCGCAAACTGGAGGTAGGTGAGCTGGGAGCGGTGCGTTGCCTTTTGCCGACTGATTTGGGTCAACTTGCCATCTTCGCCCAGCTTCCAGTGAGCAATCGCCAAATCGTCACTACCTGTGGCCAGTGTCGTTCCATCGGGACTGAATGCGATGCAAGTGATGGCCCGGGAATGGCAATCGGGAGTCAGGGCCAGTTTTTCCACCACGACTCGTCCTTCTTGATTGCGCTTCATTTCAAAGAGCTGCACACCCCCATCCTCCTGTCCGACGGCCGCCAGAACTCGGGAGGCGACAGGAAGGGTGGCGGCGATCGAACGAGGGCTGACCGAGTTGTAACCAATCACGGCGGCGCCAGTGGCCGCATCCCAGAACCGCACCGATCGGTCCTTGCTGCCAGAAACGATCACATGGACGCCGGCAGAGCCGGTGCCGCCGCCAGGAATCATTCCGACCGCCAGGCTATTGATCTCCTGGAGATGGCCAGACAGCCTCAAACTCGGAGTTACGGGGCGATTGGGTTCGATCGTCACTTTCATCCCTGGAACAATACCGCGAGCGTTCTGAATTTCGATGAGCCCCTCGACGCGCAAACGCTTGGTATCTTCGATCTTGAGTACTGGCTCAAGGTTTTTTGCAGGCTCGCCCGTGTGGCGGTAGACCTTCTTGACGCGGCCGCCCACATCCGGACGGATTTCGTGCATCTTCATCTGCGTCATTGCACCGGATAGTTCGCGCTGGGTCTGACCGATCATCGCTTTCTTGGCCCGTTCTTCTTCGACGTAACGGTCCCATCCCAGCTTGTCCATGCGGACATTTTCGGAAGTGCCCGCGCCGGTCGCGGAGAGCTTGAGGGAAGTTGTGTATTTTTCCTTGTACTCTTTCGCGGTTTTTTCCGCGGAGCTGCGTTCGGCCTCAGCGACCGTCAACTTGTGAATGCGAATTCCCACTTCATCGTGGGTCAAGGCCGGATTGACCAGGGCGACAAGCTGGCCCGGCTCAATCATGTCGCCATCTTGGAGTTCTTTGAAGTTCTTGGTGACCGTTTCGATGTCCACCTTACCCGGCTCGAGATCCGCGCTGTTTTCGTAGGAGTGATAGCGCCGGTAAAGTTTGCCGTTCTTTTCCACGAGGTCAGCTTGGGGATATTTGTTGCGATCCGCGGGATTCGTCTCCACAAGGAGAGAGTACATACGCACACCCTGAACTAGGGTCCCCGGAGGCACTTTTCCCTCTTCACCAGGGGGGACTTCAGTGCCGACGACAACCAACCTGCCATCGCGCTCCGAAGGAATTTCGCGGCTCACCGTACTGACAAATCGGGCGTCTTTCACCACGACATACGGCTGCGCTTGAACGGGAATCGCGCTATTGCTGCTGGCTGTGGCCTGCTTGGGGCGTACCGTTTCAGCAGGCCTATCGCTGGGGCCATCGATATCCGCGATCTCTTTGGGGCCAAAGGCCTTGGTCAGGCCGTAGACCGATCCGAATATCACCAGCCCCGAAACGATGCAGAATGCAAGCCAGCGCAGCATGTTCAAACTCCTCGTAGAGACAGCAGCCCATGGTCAACAGAAAGGGAGATCGAATCTGCTTGCGATTCCATCTCCCCCGCCAGACAGACCACCGCCTTAGAAGAAGAAAACCACTTTTTCGTAGAAGAATTCCCAGATGCCATAGAAGAGAGCGTAACCCATCGGTTTGTTGCCGCAAAGCACCTTGGCCCGAATCTCCGAACCCGACACCAGCAAATTGTCGTGGCGCAAGATTGCCATGTCCTCCGGATTGAGGGTGACATAGGCCGTCACCTTCGGATCAGGGTTTTCCTGATCTTGCCCCGTGGGAATCGCCTCGCCGCCAATGCGGTCGCGCTTGAGCGTGCCGCGGAATTTGCGTGAGGTGTCGGCCAGCAAGATGAACTCAACATTGAGCACATCGGTTTTGAGATCGCGGAACGCTTTCAAAATGTGGCCGTAGTTTTGCTGGGGAATCTTCGTTTCGATTTCCCAAGGCCCTTCCACAGCGCCCAAGCGCAGCAGTTCATCGGTCGGTTTGACCGCCCGGTCGGCCAGGTCTTCCTTGAAGTTGGTCGATAGGATCGTCCAGTACTTCTGATCGCCCAGGAGTTGCGACTCTTGATTGTTGAAGTAAGGCGCCCTCAAGTTGAAGAACCCTTCGCGGTTCGGATCGGAATCGCCATTGGTACGAAGCAGCAACGAATGGAGTTCGCTGACCTTGGAATCGCGCAAAATCCTGGTTTTTTCCGCTTCGCTTGAGGCCGAGAGCCGGTCGGCTTCGTTGGCCGTGCCAGCGCGCTGGTCGTACATGACCACGTCGGTGTTGGCGAGTTGGATCTCCTTACGCAGTGCCCGAATTTCGCGTTCCAGCGCGCCATCGTGCATTACGCCAAGGTTGTAGTTTTCGGTGACCCGCGCGTTGGGGCCGACGCGGATTTCGCGCACGATACCCTCGGTCGCCGGGAAGATCTTGCGGCGCACTTCCGGTTGAAGCTGGCCCGTCGCCTCCATCTTGAGCGGATAGGGTACCAGGATCAAAACCGAAATGAGCAAGACGATCAAACACGAGATCCCGGCAAGGATCGCCTTTTTCTGACCGCCGAGCCCTTCCTGGAATTTGACGATCGGAATCCAGATCCAGCGCATGGGAATGCGCCGGTGTTCGACGGCATTATAAAGGGCGCCGGTCGCATGGCGCGCGACCACATCGAGCCTGGCCACGAGTTGCTGGGCGTCGGCCGGAGGATCGAAACACTCCATGATGATGGCCGAACGCGGCGGAAATTTGGTCTTTTCCTCGCGCTCGTCTTTAAGCGGCATGACGACCAGCAGTTTAGAACCGCTTTCGGCCAGGTAGTTATCCAGCGCCGCCAGGATCTTGGGAGGAAGGGTGTCATCCTTGAGGCCATTGAAAACCAGCTTCTCGCCCCAGGAGATGACTTCCTTGGAGAGCGCCTTCATTAACTGCACAAGATTCGAGCGTTTTTCGATGATGTCGGCGCCCGAGATCGCCTCGACATTGACATCGCCATGCTGGCGCAGCGCCACGGAAACGCGGTCGCAGGCAATGATGCGCCGGCCCTCGTTGGCGACAATGTAGCTGACATCGACCGGAGTCAGGCTGCCATGAATCTGTCGTGAAAAGGTCTCAAGCTGATTCCAAAGCTGCTGCTGGCCCACCATCGTAACCATGCTTTGGTTGCGCTGGTAGCGAGCGGCCAGGTCGGCCATCAGGGTGGCGTATTGCAAGAATCCGGGGATGGCGTTTTGCGCCCGGTTGGCCCCCTGGCCGATTTCAATCAAACCCATCACCGTACCGTTGACGATGATCGGCGCGACCAGCAGGATGTAGTCGCTGGGGTTACCAGGAGCGGCGCGGTTGGGGTCGGTCGAACCCAAACCGGTATGCGGCAACAGGTGAAAAGGTTTGGGAGGGTTTTGCGTCAACGCGAACCGCAGCAACTCTTCGTGCATCTTGCGGTTATCGTCGGTCCGGTCAAAGCCGGCATCCTTCAGGTTGATCTGGAACTGCAGTTGCAGATTGCCCTGGGGAGTCTTGACCCATACCGCCCCGATCGGCGCGGCAAGCGACTCCAACAAACGGCGCAACATCTCCCCATAGAATTGGGAAGGAGCGATCTCCGTCTCGCAAAGTCTGGCGACCTCCTCAAGACGAACATTGAGCTTACGCCGCTCATTTTCTAACGCATTGCGATCCAGAGCTTCGGGTCCCGCACTCACGACCACCTCGCTTCTTCAGGTTTTCTTGCCCGAGAGTGGACACATTCTACCAACGTGACTCAATACGGAACAAGGTAGGGAAGGGTTGGGTTAACTAGCGAATTTCTATCTTTCTTGGAAAGTTCTGTGTCAATTTGGAGAAATGGGATATCTAGATAAATTTTAACATGTTAGATAATTTAGGCTGCCTGCGACGACTTTGCTGGCGGCCGCCAGGATGTGGCGCGTTGCAAAAGATCGAGGAGGCGGACCTCTCCCGAGGGCAGCGCAAAGCCCCATCGCTGCGTGGCCCATAGCTGCACGGCCCCGGAACGCGTCGACTTATCGTTCCACATTTGCGCGAAACGGGCGAGGCCCCGGGCGTGTTGAATCAGGTGCCTGGCATGATCGGCCGCGCTCAGACCGCCCGCGGTTTCCCGGTGCGATTCGCATTCCGACTCGATCCATTCCAGCAAGACCCGGATGGCCGGCTCATCCAACCCCCGAACGAGCGACTCGTCGGAGGTGATGAGGCGAACCAGGTTAGGAGTTAAGGTGGCCATGGAACGCCGGTCCGGGAAAGCCATCCGGCGGCAACCATGCCGCGCTCGGAGAGTTCGTCTGATGCTTCCCTCGGCCGGGGCTCATACCCCATTCCTTGTCAGGGAACAACCTCACCTTAATGAGTGCGATGAGGCGGTTCCTATCTCCTTGATGTCGATGAACTTGGCAGGCAGACCATTACTTTGCCTTTGGAGCGGGTAGCCCCAACCCTTCGCGCACCAGCAGCGGAAGATATTTGACCGGCGGCGAACCGTGACTGAGCACCTGCTCATGAAACGCGCCCAACTGAAACTTCTCTCCCATGTCTTTCTGGGTTTGCTGCCTGAGGTTGTAGAAGGCCATGCGTCCGACGAAATAGGTGCTTAACTGGCAAGACGATTGCTTCGAGCGGATGACCTTGCCCACCGCCTCGCCTTCGGTTTGAAACGCGCGCCGCACAAGCAGGTCCATCGCTTCGGCGTCGCTCCATTCCTGACAGTGCATGCCGTGATCGAGCAAGGCGTTGGCGACGGCGCGCAAATACCATTTCAACTGGCATAACCTCAGCCCCAGGTCTCCCTTGCCATACCCCTCATCGAGCATGACCTGCTCGGTGTAGACGGCCCACCCTTCGGCAAACACCCCCGAAGAAAGCACGCGGCGAAGTTCGCTCGGATAGCGATTGGAATATTCCAACTGCACATAGTGGCCCGGATAAGCCTCGTGCAACGTCAGGATCTGCAGCATGCGCGAGTTGTATTCCTCCATGAAACTTTCCACCCGGCGCGCGTCCCAGTCCTTGGGCGGCGGCGCAATCGCATAGACGCTACGCGCATCGCGATCCAAAGGCGGCGCCTGATTGAGATAGGCCACCGAATTGCCGCGCTGAAACTCGGGCATTTCCAAAATCAAACAACGATCGGGCTCGGGCAGGCGCAAGATATTGCGCTCGCGGATGAATTCCTTGAGGCCGATCGCCGTCTTGCGCGCATCGGTGATGAGGTTGGGAATTTCGCCGTGGTCCTTGCCGATCGCCTCAAGCACGAGCGCGATCGTCTTGCGCTTGCCGGCTTCGTCATCGGGTAATTGAGTCTTTCCCGGAAACGTCGTCGCCCACATCTGCCGGGCGATCACGAACATTTCCCTTTCGACCCGTGCGAACTCCTTCTCGGCATCCTGGCGTACCTGATCGGCCGAGGCGTTCGATTCGAGTTCGAGCTCAAGCTTCTTGGCGAACTTCTCCTTGCCCAGGCGCCAGTTGCCGACCGCCTTGGGCAGCAGGTCTTTTTCCAAAAACTCCTGATACTCCTTGAGCGCGGTCGCCGCCTTGGCGCAGGCCTCCTTCCACTCGGGATCCTGGGCCTTGTTATCCAAAAAGGCAAAAATGCCCGCTTCGTTGTAGCGAACCGCGCCGCGATTTTGCCGGATGGCGGTTTCCGCATGGGTGCGCATCACTTCGGAGGATTGCACCGAAAGATTGGCCTTAGCTTCGCCCACCAGGCGAGGGATCTCCTTGATGCGGGCCAGGCAGGCCTCGGTCGCCTTGTCCTTGGGCAAGGTCGACTGAGTCAAAAGCAGGAAGGTGGCATCGTTGAACAATTCGGAATAGACGCGCGGATCGCGTTCGTAGGAGTTGATGTGATCGGTCTGCCAGATTTGGCGGCGCAGGTTGTGTTCGAAGATCTCGTAGTCGACCCGACCTTGGGTCGACAACTTGTCCTTGGCGATCTTTTGCGGCAATTCCTTGAGCGTCTTTTCCCAGCCTGAGCGCAGTTGCGCGCGCGACGCGGCGTCGACCTTGTCCATTTTCGAACGGAAGCGGTGGTCGCCCAACCGCGTGGCGAGCACCGGCTGCGCTTCCAGTTCCTTATCCAGCCATTCCTTGAAATAGGCGGCCAGTTTTTTGTCTTCACCATCCTGGGCGCGGGCCATGGCGGGAACCAGACCAACCAGCAAACCGAAGATGCTTACGGCGTGGCCAAGTCGCCTCATCGGGTTCCAAAGCAAGGCAAGGGTGCGTATTGGCTGACCAAGTCGTTTCATCGCGGGGGACTCCTTTTCGATTGAGATACCCCCATGCCCCACCCTTTCCAAGGCCCTCCCTTTCCAAGAGCCTCCCTTTAAAGGGGGGGGCCGCGCCCTTGCACGCTCAGGTTTCCCTTTCCTTCATTTCTTGAGATGGTTTGCCGCCGGTTTCTCCCATCGCGGAAAAACGGACAAGAGAAGTGCCAAATTCGGGCCGGTTTCCCTCGTAACCCAAGGCATGACGCACTGCCGCCGGACCCAGTGGTTCCAGGGCGAGGCGATTGAGCCCAACAAACGAAGTGGTCAGGCGCGGATTGATCTCGATGACCCGGTCATCGGCTCCGTCTGGATCGCAGCCAAGCACCATGTCCAGTCCCATCCAGCCGGAAAAGCGGCCAAGCGACGCGGCCACCTTGCGGGAGAGCCTTTCGGCCCGGCGAGAACCACCCGCGTCGAGCGGCGTTTCTCCGCCCAGATATTCAAACGATCCTTTCCCCTCGAGGATCTGCCGGCACGGAGGGAGGTACCAGACGCCCACCTGCCCCCCGACGAGCGCCTGGGAAATATCGGTCCCGGGGCAATATTCCTGAATGATCAGATTCCCCGTGGCGGGAACCTCCTCGCGCGCGCGGATCAGGCGCACCCCCTGGGAACCGACGCCGTCGCGCGGCTTGACCACCCAGGGGCCGTCACCCGGCAGTTCGCTCCCGGGTAAAACCGTCCGGGGTGTGGGAACCTCGGCCAGTTTCAGATGCTCGTAAGTCTGCCATTTATCGCGGGCCAATTCCAGGATTCGTTCTTCGGGGGCAAAGGTCTCGACGCCATACTGGCGGGCGACCTTGACGATCGCCTGCAAGTGGCCATCGGTTTCGGGCGCGACGGGCCAGAAAAAATCGGTTCGGCACAACTGGCTCTTTAACTCGACAAGCGGATGAGAAATCGCCCAGGTGACATCGATTTGCCACGAGAGGCGCAGGTCGGCATCGGGATGAAGGAGGGTGCGGACGCGAAGGTTGGGGTCCAGGGCCAGCGAATCGAGCAAGGTTTGCAGCATGGCCCGGGCTTCGCGTACAAGCGATGCGGGCAATTTGCCGATCGGCCCGCCAAGGCCCGCTAGAAAAAATTCAACAACAAGGATCTTCATAGTGGCTCAACCTTGGTTGAGGGCGGCCATGAAACGCCGGAAGCCGCGGGTTGCCTTGGCCCGCGGCTCCCGGATCAACCTGGGGAGGCTTAAACCCATGTCTTGGTGGGAATCCCGTCCGGCGGAAATTCCAATCCTGGGTCGGGTTTGAGCCCCTTATTCCCAGGCATGGGGTCATTTGCCGGCGGGCAAGGCCGGGATGGTCAAGGGTACGACCGAGGGAGCGGCGGCATTGTCGACTCCCGAGGTCAGGCGGATTGATTGGGCCGAAGGCGGATTATAAGGAGCCGCAAGGCTCCTCTCCACTCCGTCGGTGGCGGGTACCAGTCCCTGGGGCAGCCGTGCCACTGGGGAGCCTCGGCCCGTCTCAGGGACGCTTCGGCCAACCTGCTGAATCTCCGACTCGATCATGACGCTGGGAGCGATCGACCTGCCCCCAGGAGAAGGCATCGTGCCTTCCGCCATGCCAATGTTTTCGGTTCCCCATTTGGCGGCGCCCATGATGTTGGGGGCCGTGTTCGCGCCGCTCGTTCCGGAGCGAGGCGCGGGCAACGACTGTCCAGGCATCGGGTTGACCGGGTTGCCGGCGGGCAGCGGCTGGCGGCCAGGAGCGCCCATGTTGTTCAAGTTGGGGCGGATCGCTTGCGAAGACGGACGGCTGGAGGGAATTCCCATCGAGTTGTCCAGGCTGCCATCTTCGTTGGGGGTTCCCACCGGCAGGCGGTTGGGAGCCATTGCGGGAGCGGTTGCCGAGCCGGGTTGGTTCGGCAGGCGCGGATTGGTGAACCGTTCGCGGGGATCTTCACCGGGATGCAGGCGGTTGTCATAGTTGGGGCTGGTGAACGGCGAGGTGCTGATGTCGGGACCGGAGGGCGCATTGCGCGGTCCGACTCCCGGAAGTCCGGGGCGAGCGCCCGGGTTCAGGTTGCGGCCGGGAACTCCCGGAGCAGGCAAAGCGTTGTCTTCGAGCATCGGGTTTTCGGAGATGCTGGGCGCGTTTTCCAAGAGCGCCGGCAGCGAAGGAGAAGGAGCCAGTCCTGGCCGCTCGGCGGGCTGAGAAGGCAGGCCGGGCAAGCCAACCTGGCCCTGCTCGGGGTTGAACGATTCGTGAGGAATCGTCGTGCTGCGTTCCCTCAAGAGCAGCGCGTTAGTCCGTTCGCGTTGATGTTCGACCGCGCGAACCTGGGCCACCTGAGGCAGGGCGCCTTCAGCCAGGTGAACGTTATTGTGCTTGAGCACGGTACCCTTCTGGTATTCGAAGGCGGTCAAGGCGTTGTTGTAGGCAACGATCGCCTGGTATTCGTTGGCCAGGGCATCGGCCCAGAAGCGCTGCGCTTCCAACAGGATGTCGATCGTATCGCGGTTGCGGCCGGCACCGGCGCTCTTACCGGCGATGAACTCCTGGAAGCGGATGCGGATCTGTTCGCCGAACGCCTCGCGCTGGGCGCGCTGAACCTTGATCTGCTCGTAGGCCGTGAAGATCCGGCGATAAGACGATGCCAGGGTTCGGCTGACTTTCAGTTCTTGATCGTGGAGCACTTCATAAGCGCGGGCCAGGCCCAGTTTCGAGGCGCGCACCAGGGCGTTGGCGGTGCGGAAGCCGATCGGTACCGTCAAGCGCAGGCCGACTTGCCAGTTGTTGTAGTGGTTGCTCGCCAGTTGACGGAAGGCGTTCTGATCGAGCTGATCGAGGCCAGGACCGGTCAGGTTGTTACCGATCGAGTTGACGTCGTAGGTCGAGAAGAAACGCAGGTCGGGCATCAGGTAGTTGCGAGCGGTGATCAATTCCATCTGGCGGATCTTGATTTCCATGCGGGCCAGGTACAGTTCCGGGCGCAGCGACAGGGTTTCTTCCATCGCCAGGTCCCAGTTCGGCTCGAAGCGGGCCAGGGTCGGGGTGTCGACCGGAATGAGGCGGGTTCCGTCTTCGGCCGGCATGCCCAGGATGTTGCGCACCTGGCGTTCTTTTTCCAGCACATCGTCGAGGGCCGCGAGGCGTTGACCGCGGAAGAGTTCGTATTGGCCGCGAGTCTGGGCCAAATCGGCGGGCGTGATCACGCCGGCTTCGAGGCGAGCCTTGCTGATCTTCCAGGCTTCGAAGCCCTGACGCAAAGCTTGCTCACGAGCATAAAGGGTCCAGTAGGCGCCGTACAGGTTCCAGTAGGCGGTTTCGGTATTGAGGATCAGGTTGGCGATCAACCGCTCGAATTCCGCGCGCTGTTGATCGAAGCGGGTCCGGGTCACGAGGATACCTTCGTTCGCGCGGATACCGTCGGCAGGCAGAACCGCCTGGAGCACGCCTGGGTTGAGCACCGAGCCCGGATGGGAGTTGCGCAACTGGTTGATTTCCACGCCGTAGCCTTGAAGCAGCGGCTGTTCGAAGCCGAACTGCAAGGCGGGCTGGTAGGCCGGATTGAAGCGCGCGGGCAAGTTCGTCAGCGTGTAGTCGGTCTTGAAGGTGATGCCCGCCACACCACCTGTGGGCAACGGCTTCAAGATCGTCGAGTTGAAGTTCGTGACCTGCTGATTGATGAAGTTGATGTTTTGTTGCGACGACGACTGGAACGTATCGAGCGTGGTACCGATCGGGCGGTCCTGCTGATTCCAGGCCATGCTCGTTTGCCACACGGCGTCGAACTTGGAGAGCGCCAGTTCGGTGACGTTGGCCGTGATGGCCGGCGCCAGTGAAAGCACCCGAATGTTATCGCTACCTTCCACCACCGTACCACCGAACGAAACCAGCGTATCGAACGCGATACCGGCATTGCCCGGCGTTTGCGATCCGATGTTACCCTGTTCCAGGGCAATCGCCATCGCTTCGGCCAGCGAGATGAAGCGGGGTTTGCGCTCCGGATCGAGCACGGTCGTCGGCTTCCCGACCGGTTCGGTCACCGGCAAGGCGGACGCCCGCGGATCGGTTTCCATCTGGACGGGATAGAGATTCTGATAATGACTGAAGTCAGCTTCGGTCATGAAGTAGTTTTGCTTGCACCCGCCGATTGAGACGAGCAACAAGGCAACGCTACCAGCCTTGCGCATCCACTTCATCGCAAACACCCCATTTCGAGGCACCACTCCGGCTTTCATCACCGGTTTGGTCCGGACCTGATTGCCCACCCGGCAAGGCGGGGAACCGCGGCGGATCCATAAGATCTCCGCCAAATTGGTATCGACCGTGCGGAATGTTAGGATGAGGAAACTTGTAGGGATTATGCCTGATTTTGGGGTTATGCCGCTTCAAAACAGGAAACATGGGAACAATAGACCGCCTTAGTTACCCCTTTCGGGCACCGTCACAGTTCGCGAATTCTTAATGAATTACCCAGCTTTTCTATTTTTACCGTGCTCATTCTTCACACTTTGGTAACAAAGCAGGGCTCCGCGACCTCGTTTGGGCCCATGGGAGCTATGGGAAGAATGGGAAGAATGATTGCGATAACCGGGTCATGCCGACTCAGACAGTCCCTCCGGTTCTAAGGCTGGCGCCTCGCAGTGGGGTTGGGAGGAGCCGCCAATCGATAAGAGGAGCATGAAACGGCACATACTCCGATCCCGGATCGCCTCCGGAATGTCCTTTCGAAGCCCCTGGACGCCCCTTGCCGGCCTGGCGCTGGCGTTAGGATCCGCCTCAGGCCTGCCAGCCCAGGAACGCCTGGGGCCGCCGCGAACCGATCCGCCGCTTCCCATGGGTACTCTGCCCTCGAACCTGCCGCAGACGATCCCCGATCTTGATGCCCGGCCTGGATTCGAGCCGCTCCTTGGCCCCAGAGAGGCGAACATCAAGCCGCCTGTGCAGCTTCCGGAGACGAAGCCCAAGGAGGGGGAAGTCCCCCTGGCGATCAACCTTCCCTCCGCCCTGATGCTTTCCGACGCCAGGCCCCTGATCATCGATGCGGCCAAGGCCGCCGAAGGGATCGCCGCCGCCCAGCTGGAAAAAGCCAATGTCCTCTGGTTTCCGAATATTTATGCCGGCATCGATTACTTCTATCACACCGGGCAATACCCAAGCCCCTCCACGGGCACGGCGGTTTACAACAGCCGCAACTCGATCACGATTGGCCCCGGCGTTTCGGCGGTTTTCGCCACGACCGACGCCATTTTCGAACCGCTGGCAGCCCGGCAAATGTTGCGTGCTCGCGGCTTTGGAGTGCAGGCGGCCAAGAACGATGCCTTGATGGAAGTCGCCATCGCCTACTTCAACGTGCAACAACATCGCGGCCGCCTCGCGGGGGCGCTGGACACCGTCGCCAAGGCCAGGGAATTGACCCGCCGCGCGGAAATTCTGGGCAAAGACCTCGCGGCGCCAGTCGAAGGCGACCGGGCCCGAACCCTGCAAGCCGATCTGGAACAGATCGCCGTGCGCGCTCGCGAAGACTGGCAGGTTGCCAGCGCCGACCTGGCTCGCGTTCTACGCCTCAATCCGATGGCCGCAATCACCCCGGTGGAACCGCCGCATCTGGCCATGCTTTTGATCGCTCCCAGTCATGAAGTCGATCAACTGGTTCCGCTGGGACTGACCAATCGTCCCGAACTCGGTTCGGCCCAGGCGGTCGTCCAGGCGACCCTGGCCCGCTTGAAGCAAGAGAAGATGCGCCCCCTCATCCCGAGTTTAGTCCTCCAGGGAAATAGCGGCGCGAACGGCAACGGCGCACCGTTGTTCGGCGCCGCCTCGGCGGCGGGCCCTTCCAGCATGGAATGGTCCAACCGCTTCGACATCAACGCCGCGGCGATCTGGGAATTGAAAAACTTCGGATTTGGCAACCGGGCCCTGGTGCGAGAACGAGAAGCTCAAAGGCAATACGCGCTGGTCGAGCTCTTTCAGACCCAGGACAAAGTGGCTGCCGAGGTCGTCCAGGCCCATGCCCAGCTTCGCAACGCCGCCGCCCGTGTTTCCATCATGGATACGGGCCTGAAAAAAGCGATCATCAACTTCGAAGGCAACATGAAAGGCATGTCCGAAACGACCCGCTTCGGCGACGTGCTCGTCCTGGTCAACCGCCCCCAGGAAGTCGTCGCCGCCTTGCAGCAGCTCGATACCGCTTACCGGACCTACTTCGAATCGGTGCAGGATTACAACCGGGCTCAGTTCCGCCTCTTCCGCGCCGTCGGCTATCCGGCCGAGGTGCTTGCCTGTCAGAAGGTTGCCGGCGAACTACTCCCCATCGATGCGACCCGGCCGTTCGACCTTCCCCCCGTCACCGGCATCCCCTGCGCCGAAGCCTCCTGCGCCCCGCTTCGAGCAGCCCCCATCGCGGGCGAGTCTTCTGCCGACAAATCGGGCACCGAGTTGCCCAAAACATTACCCGCCCCCAAGGCCGATTCGTTCCCGGCGCCGGTTGCACCCAAACCGGCGAGCGGCCAACCTACGACATTCCCCACGGAACGCGCTCGCCCGATGGAAAAACCAGCCGTGAAGCCGTTCGATCGAGAGAATGATATTTGATGTCGGCAAAGCCGGGACGGCGGACGAACGATGGACCGTCCGCGCGCCGCTTTACCCTCCGTCGCCGGCAACTCTCTCTCTTTCTCTCTCTGCTAAGTACCTTCGCCGGCCGATGCGACTCTCATAAATAAGCCGGTCCCAAGACCGGCTTCTTTACTTGCTACTCTTCGCGTTATCGACGACCTTGACGACCACGCCATCGGTCAACTCGCTCATATCGCCCTGGAGGAACGGGTCGGGGCCTTCGATCGGCTTCGACTGGCCATTTTCCTCCCGGCCGACAATCTCTTGATATTCGCCATCGGACACACCCAGGCGCAGCACCGTCTCCACCGCCTTGCCATCGCGCAGCAGGTAGCCGACCTGGTTTTCTCCCCGTTTGGCGATGCAGGTCGCCGGCAACACCAAGACCCCCGGCCGTTTGATTTTCACATAGCCGTAGGCGTACATCCCCGGCAGCAATCTCGCCCCTTCGTTGGGCAGATCGATTTCCGCCCTCAAGGTGCGCGTCCTGACGTTGAGCGCCCACGAGGTGCGCGTGACGCTCGCTGGAATTTTCAAATCCTGAAACGCCTGAACCCGGACCTCCGCTTCCGTCCCCTTTTGCACGAAATTGGCATCCATTTCGGGGATGTCGACAAAAATGCGTACGATGTCGGTGCGCGCAATCACATACACGGGCGAGCCCTTGCTGCTCGATTGGTCCGGCGACATGCTCGAGGCCGTCTGATCGCCCGTTGTCCCTTGCACGAAGTCGCCGGTGTTGGCGTTACGCACCACAACAATCCCCTCGTAAGGAGAATTGAGCTTGAGGTAAGAGACGAGCGCCGCCAGCCGTTTTTCCGCAGCCATCGAAACGACGACGCGAGCCTGAGCCGCCTGAACATCGACTTGCGCCTTGGCGAGGGCCGCCGCCTGCGCCACCCGTTCGGCGTCGGCCACGAGCACCGCCGAGCGCGCGGCATCGCGCGAAGCTTCGTTCGATTTCAATTGCCGTATCGATTCGTCCTGCACCTGCTTGTCGACGACTCTCTGCTCCACGAGCGCGGCAAGACGCGTCGTTTCCGATTTCCAGCGATCGACTTCCGCCTGGAAGCGCCCCACATCGGACTGGGCCTGTTGCACCTTCGCGATGGCCGCCTTCCACTGGCCATCGGCAACGTCAACCATCTTGCGCGCCTGGGCCACCAGAATCTCGTCAAGCGACACCGTCGCCTGCTTGAGCTTGTGTTCCTCGATCAGTTCCGGGACATAGATGCTGGCCAAAAGCTGGTTCTTGGTCACCTTGTCGCCAATATCGACCTTCCACTGTTCGATGAATCCGGTGATCTTGGCGAAGATCGACGATTGCTCGTACGCCTCGACAAATCCCGGCTGGCCCACCACCCGGACAATGTTTCGTTTTTCCGGGCGGACGGTGCGCACTTCCGGCTGCCTGGGAGCGGGAGTCGCCGAATCCCCCTTGGTGCCGCCACAGCCTTGAAGCAGCGAGGATCCGAGGATCAGGCCGCCTGCGATGAACCGGTTCATACGGGGTGATCTCCCTTGGGTTGGTGGGTGCGTGGCTCTGGAGGCGGTTCGGGTTGGGTTTGGGGAGCGGGTAGTTTTCTTAATTGGCTCGAATGCACGTCGGGCAGCTTTTTCGGTGCACCGTCGCCGTAAGCAAAGTCGGCTTTGCTCGGGAAATCATCCGGCCCTTCCGTGGGATTGAGATTGGGGCCGGCCTCTTCGTTGTCCATCGACAACTCTTCGTCCGTACCGTCGAAACTCGGACTTTCCGGATCGTCGGGATCGACCGAAACCTTGCCCGGCTTACGGTTGCCAAGAATCATCGTGAACACCGAGGGCAACACGAGCAAGGTCGAAAGAGTCGACATGACGAGGCCGCCAATGACCGCGCGGCCCAGGGGCGCCTGCATTTGCGACCCTTCTTCCAGCGCCAAGGCCATGGGCAACATGCCGGTCGTCATGGCGCAGGCGGTCATGATGATCGGCCGCAACCGCTCCCCTGCCCCCTTCACCGCGGCCTCGGATACCGACAGCCCCTCGCGCCAGCGGTCGTTCATGTAGGTGACCATCATCACCGAGTTGGACACCGAGACCCCGATGCACATGATCGAGCCCATGAACGATTCGATGTTCAAGGTTGTCCTGGTCGCAACCAGCGCCGTGACCACCCCAAGGATGACGCCGGGCACCGCGGAGATCGAGGCGATCGCCAATCGCGGCGACTGGAAATAACCGGTAAGCATGACCAGGATCACCACGACGGCGATCCCAAGTCCCTGGCCCAGCGAGCGGAACATATCGTTCATCGTGCCGGTCTGGCCGCGTGTGGAAATACTCACCCCGGTGGGCAACTCGCCGGCGCGCTGGATCGCTTTCATCACCTTGCCCGATGCGGTGCCCAGGTCGGTTCCCTCGACGTTGGCGGTAATGCTCACGGCGCGCTGCGACGAGACGCGGTCGATCTGACCGGGAATCGAGCCATCACGCACGGTGGCCACGTCGCGCACCATCAGGTTGATCCGGTTGGTGATCTGTTCCAGAGGCAGCGTTTCCACCTGACTGGACGAGGTCATCCGTTCGGGCGGAACGAGCACTTCCACCTGGTAGTCGAAGCCGGTGTTGACATCCTGCCAGAAGTTCAAGGCGATGTAGCGGCTCGAGTTGGTGCCCACGAGCACCGAGTCGCCCACCTTCTGAATGTCGACGCCGCTCAGGCCCGATTTCTCCCGGTCGATGTTGACATCGACCGTGGGGTATTCGAGCGCCTGGTGGAATTGCACATCGCGCAGGCAGTCGACTTGCGCCATTTCGGCTTTGACGCGCGTGGCATGGGCGCGGACCTTGTTGAGATCGGGCCCGGTAACGAGCACTTCCAGGGGCGTCGACGAACCGAAGCTCATCACGTTGGAAATCATATCGCCCGGTTCGAAACCGAAGGTGACCTGGGTCGATCGACGGTCGGCCTCTTCCTTGGAAACGCCGTAAGTGGCCATGACCCCAGCCAACCAGGGGGGGATTTGCTTGGGCAGTTCCTGCCTGAGCGTTTCGCGAAACTCCGCGAGCTTCACTCCGCTGCCTTCGCGCAAGGCGACGCGAAGCATGCCGTCGTCGGGCCCGCGCATCAAAAGCAGCACGTTATTAAGACCAAAGGGCGGCGCAATCTGCCCGGCATAACCAATGCTGATTTCGATTTTGCCTTCGCCGGCTTTGTCCTCGATGATCTGCAGGATCTTCTGCCCCATCATCCGGGTGATTTCATAGTTGGTGCCGGGAGGCGGCCGGTAACGCAGCACAAACTGGCCCGAATCGATCTGGGGAAACAGTTCGGTGCCAAGCCATGGCCCCAAAAGCACAAGCCCCGCCGCGACTGCCGCCAGATACCCGGGCACGACGATCCAGCGCATCCAGACCAAGCCGCCGACGAACCTGGCATAAAGCGCCTGAAAGCGATCGAACAGCGACTTTTTCTCTTCTTTGCCTTCGACATGATGGTGGGGTTTGAGGAACCAGACCGACATCACCGGCACGAAGGTGGACGACAGCAAGTAAGAGCCGATCATGGCGAAGCCCACGCCCAGAGCCAGCGGCATGAACAACGAACGCAGCGGATCGTCCATGATGAAGGCGGGGATGAACACGGACAAGATGCAAAGCAGCGCGAGCAAACGGGCCACGGCGGTCAAGTCGTTTCCGCGCTTGACTGCCCGGGCGAGGGTGGTGTGCCCCTTCATTTCCGAGTGGATACTTTCGATCGTCACCGTACCCTCGTCAACGAGGATGCCGATGGCCAGCGCCAGACCGCCCAGCGACATGATGTTGATGCTGTTGCCGGTGACATAAAGGCCAAAGAGCGACCCCATGAGCGCCAGCGGAATGTTGGCGACCACGATCAAGACACTGCGGATATCCCCCAGGAAGAGCAAAATCATCAAACCCGTCAAACCGGCGCCGATCACCGCTTCGGTGCCGACGCTCTTGATCGCCGTGACGACCGTGGGCGATTCATCGAACTGGAAACTGATATCCACATCCTCGGGCAGGATCTTGCGGAATTCAGGCATCGCCTTGTCGCGGATGTTGGCGACGACATCAAGGGTCGAGGCGGTGTCTTTCTTGATGATGGGCAAATACACCGATTTGCGCCCATCGACCAGGGCGTAGCCGTAATTCACGTCGGTCGAGTCGGCGATGCTCGCCACGTCGCGCACATAAACGTTCAACCCCAACTTGAGGGGGATATTGCCCAGCTCCTGAATCTTGTCGACCATGGCGTTGGTCGGGACCATCGGCATCAGGTCGCGCACATAAAGGTTGCCGGCGGGGATCACCACGTTGCCGCGCATCAGCGCCTTCACAATGTCCTGCGGCGTGAGGTTGTAGGTGCGTAATTTGTCGGGGTTGGCCTTGACCAGAATCGAGCGGGCGTTGGGACCGAAGGGAGGGGTGCCGATCGTTCCCGGCACATACTTTTGCACCAAAGGCCGGATGTAGTTTTGGGCATAGTCGCCCACGAGCCCAAGCGGTGTCGTCTTGCTCTTCATCACCAGATAGCCGACCGGCACGCTGCCGGCGTCCATCCGGATGATCAAGGGGGGTAAGGTGCCGATCGGCATGACCGACATCGACCGGTTCGACATCGCCGTGACCTGGGCCATCGCCAGGCCCATGTCGGTACCGGGGAAAAACGAAAGTTTGACCAGCGCCACTTGTTGCAGCGAGGTCGAATCGACTCCGGAAACGCCGTCGACATACTGGAAAAACAGTTCAAACTGGTTGACAATAAGGCCCTCCATCTGGGAGGGGCTCATGCCGCCGTATTGCAAGTAGACATAGATGCGCGGGCTGTTCAGAGGGGGGAAAATGTCCACCCTCATCTTGGTCAAGGCCAGGGTGCCGCCGCCGATCAAGGCCACCACCATCATCATCATGGTGATGGGGTTGCGCATGGCGAAAACTACGGGATTCATTGCGTTCCCTTGGGCAATGGAGGAACGGCCCCGGCAACGGGGGTAACCTCCCAACCGCGTGAATCAACCTTGTGAATCATCTTCGGAGATTGGCTCGCGCTTTGGTTTTTTAGGATTTTCCCGGCGCCTGAGAGGATCCGCCATCCCAAACTCCCCAGTTTCGAAGCGGTGCCAACCACCTGAGCGCGTTTAACGCCATTAAGACGAATATCAGGCCTCCTGGGCCTCTCATTACGGGAAGGATCGCGTGTTGAGCTTGCAATTTTCCCGTGAGACGACCTCGGGCCGGGGTAGACACCGCTTGAAGGAATGGCCTCAAGAAATATCCCAATCCATTGGAGATTCGACAGTTGGGAATACGCGTCCGAGATTGGCGGTTTCCTGGCAGGTAGGTAGGTAAAGGGTTCCTCATGAGTAAGATTCAAACGATTCACGGCCGCGAAATCCTGGATAGCCGTGGCAATCCGACCCTGGAAGTGGAAGTCACCCTGGGCGATGGCAGCATTGGACGCGCCGCGGTTCCCAGCGGCGCCAGCACCGGCGCCCACGAAGCGGTGGAACTGCGCGACGGCGACAAAAAGCGCTATCTGGGCAAGGGAACCCTGCAAGCGGTCCGCAATGTCAACGAACGCATCGGCTCCGTACTTTCCAATCACGATGCCTTCGATCAGCCCGCAATCGACCGGATTCTGCTCGAACTCGACGGCACCTCGAACAAAGCCAAGATGGGCGCCAATGCCATGCTCGGCGTTTCGCTGGCCGTGGCCCACGCCGCCGCGTCGAGCGCGGGCCTGCCGCTTTACCGCTACCTGGGAGGCACCAACGCCAAGATCCTGCCCGTGCCGATGATGAACATCATCAACGGCGGCAAACATGCCGACAACAATGTCGACTTCCAGGAATTCATGATCATGCCGATTGGCGCGCCCAATTTCCGGGACGCCTTGCGCATGGGCGCCGAAGTTTTCCATCACCTTAAAAAGGTGCTGCACGACAAGCACCTCTCGACTTCGGTGGGCGACGAAGGCGGCTTCGCCCCCAACGTCAGCTCGTCGGATCAGGCGCTCGAATTCATCGCCATGGCCGTGGAAAAGGCGGGCTATCGCCTGAACGAAGACATCGTCTTTGCGCTCGATGCCGCCTCGACCGAACTCTACGAGGAAGCCAAGCACAAGGGGAAAAACGGCTACTGCTTCTTCAAGAGCAATCCCGACAAGATTGCCAGCTCCGACGAGCTGATCGACATCTGGGCCAAGCTTTGCGCCAAGTGGCCCATCAAGTCGATCGAAGACGGTCTGGCCGAAGACGACTGGGAAGGTTGGAAGAAGCTCACCACCACCCTGGGCGCCAAGGTCCAGCTCGTGGGCGACGACCTGTTCGTCACCAACACCAAGCGCCTGGCCGACGGCATCACCAAGGGTTGCGGCAACTCGATCCTGGTGAAGGTCAACCAGATCGGCACGCTGACCGAAACGCTCGATGCGATCGAACTGGCGCATCGCAATCAGTTCACGAGCATCATCAGCCACCGCTCGGGCGAAACCGAGGACACCACCATCGCCGACATCGCCGTCGCCACCAACGCCGGCCAGATCAAGACCGGCTCGGCCTCCCGCACCGACCGCATCGCCAAGTATAATCAGTTGCTGCGCATCGAAGAAGAACTTGGCGCTTCGGCCCGTTACGGCTCGTGCGTGTGGCCCGCTTCGCGAAGATAAACCGAGAAACCTCTCGATATCCAAAGTAGGCGGATTCCCGTCCGCGTAACGGTTTTACCGGCCCAATCGCAGCGCGATTGGGCCGTTTCTTTCTTGAGGCAGCCAGGATCGCGCCCCACCCAGGCGTGGCTTTCCTAAAATCAAGTTGGTTCCCACCTGCGCAATCGCCGTTGATAAAAAATTCATGGAACGGGTTTCCCTTTTTTGTTTCGCCGCCAGTTATCTGGTTTCTCTTGGGTTGATGGGACTCTGGTACGCCCGGGTCACGACCTTGGGGCAATCCGGGCTGCGCGTGGCCTCCTGGCTCATGAGCGCCGCGGGCCTGATCGCCCATTCGCTTTATTTGTGGAACTGGCAGCCGCCTTTGGCCTGGCAGTTTGGCGGATTGCTCGTGCTCGCCTGGTTTTTGGCCGCCTTTCACCTTTATGAATCGGCTCATCCCGGGCGTTTGGCCTGGTCGTTGTTTTTATTGCCGCTTGTGCTTGTCCTCGTGGGGGCCGCCGCGCTCTTTGGCCCCCCCACGCCCGAAGAATCTGGCCACATTCCCGGCCTCTTTGCCACGGGCAGCCTGCAATTTTGGAACCGGTTGCACGCCGTGCTCCTGTTGGCCGCCTCGGTCACGATGAGCCTGGCCTTCATTGCATCGCTCATGTTTTTGGTGCGAGCGCGCCAGCTCAAGGCCAAGATGGCTCCCGGGAAAGGGCTCAATCTCTTTACCCTCGAACGACTCGAGGTCATGAACCGGCGTAGTGTTGCCGTGAGCTTTCCCTTGTTGAGCGCGGGGATGGGGGTCGGGCTGGGAGTTCTCCTGATTCATGCCGATCGGCTCAATGGGCTTTCCGATCCGCGCGTCCAGGCGACCGCCGGATTGTGGCTGACGTTCGTCGTCTTGATGGTTTTGCGCTATGGCGCACGCTTTCGCGGTTCCTCCATGGCCTGGATGACCATTGGCGCCTATTTGCTTTTGATTGTTTGTTTGTTGTTGCCGCACACGCTGCCAACGGTTTCCCGGGAAAATCATCTGGGACCGGCTCAAAATGCCGTTGGCCAGGAATCGGGGAGCCCTTCCCCATGAACCTGCGCGTGGTGGGGTGTAGCTTTCGCACCACCCCGATCGAATTTCGTGAAAAACTTGGTTTTGGCCCCGAGTCGCTCAAGGTCGCACTTGACCGCGCCAACCGCGAACTGGACTGCGAAGTCGTCCTGCTCAGCACCTGCAACCGGGTCGAGTTTTATTTGGGCGGCACCGACGGCGGCCTGCCCGATGTCAAGCAAATTGCCGCATTTCTTGAACGCTTGCATCCGATCGATGGCAATCGCCTTGTGCCGCATCTTTATTGCCACGATGGCCCGCGGGCGGTCGACCACCTGTTCCGCGTCGCCGGCAGCCTCGACAGCATGGTGCTGGGCGAAGGCCAGATCGCCAATCAGGCCAAAGTGGCCTTTGAGACCGCCAAGGAAACCGCCTCCGCCGGCCCGTTGCTCCATGCCCTGTTTCGCCATGCCCGGGTCGTTGGCAAACGGATCCGCACCGAAACGGGCATCGCCCAGGGACATGTTTCCGTATCGAGCCTGGCGGTCGATTTCGCGCGCGAGGTGTTCGATCGCTTCGACGACAAAACGATTGCCGTCATTGGCGCCGGCAAGATGGGAGAGCTGACTCTCAAGCATTTATCCCAGCTCAAACCCAAGCGCATTCTGGTGACCAATCGCAGTCCGGAAAAGGCCCTGGCGGTGGCCCAAAGTTGCGGCGGCCAGGCGATGCCGTTTGAAAAACTCGACGAGATCCTGATTCGTTCCGACATCATTTTGAGCACGACGGGCGCGCCTCAACCCATCGTCGACTTGGCGCGCTGGCAGGCGGTCAAGCCGCAAAGGCGCAAGGGGACGCTGGTCGTTTTGGACATCGCCGTGCCGCGCGATTTCGATTCGCGTTTGCATGACGGCGAAACCGTCTGCCTGTTCAATATCGACGATTTGCAAAAGGTGCGGGAAAATCGCATCGCGGAACGCAAGCGCCATTTGCCCGCCGCCGAAGCTCTGGTCGACCTCGAGACAAAGAACTTTTGCGCCGACTGGAGCCGGCGCAAAAACGGCCCGGTCATCGCCCGGCTGACGCGCGATTTCGAAGCGAAGCGCACGGCCGTCGTGAACCAGTTGCTGCAAAAGCTCAACGGCAAACTGAGCGCCGAGGAAAAGGCCTACGTCGAGGGGGCGTTCCGGCTTTTGCAAAATCAGTTTTTGCATGGACCGATCAGTGCCCTGGCTGAAGAGACGGCCCAGCCGGCCACGGGACAACACACCCTGCTCGATGCCTTGCGGAAGCTATTTCGGCTTCATGACTGATACCTGGCGATCGCCGCTTGTTGGTAGAGCGCTGGCTTCCTTCGCCCCCGGTGCGTGAATCCTAACGATCCTTAATGAGGTCATCTGCCAACCAGCCGAAACCCCCATCGACTGGTAGGATGATTTTTTGGGGGCGGCTGGCCCCCCTTGCGAACCATCGACCAAATCCGTGTGTGTTCAGGCAGGCACACGGCCTGAGCGGAGGCTCTTTCCCATGAATCGATTGGCCGGTTTTCTTTGCGCGGCATGCGCGCTTTTCGCCATTGGCGGGAGCCTTTTCGCCGCGGATACCCCCCTGGTGGGAACCTGGCGAGTGGTGGGCACGTTGAGGGGTAAAGACACGATCCTGGCGCTTGTCGATATTTCCGGAGACGCCAAGGCGCCTGCCATCAAGGTCCTCACCCACGGTTTTCCCTCCATCAAGGGGGCGGAAGTGACGAAAACCGCCGTCAAGGACGGCGAAATTTCGTTCTTGCTCGCCAATGATGTGATCACCTTGCAAGCGCACTTTGTCGTTCCAGAATCTTCCACCAAGTTCGTTGCAGGGCACTTGATCCTTAACGGTGACCTGATTCCCTCGCATCTTGCAAAGACCGATCAGAAAGATCTGAAAAATGTAACGATCCAGTCCCCCACCGAGGGGATCGATCGATTCAAGGCGATTTCCACGGCCGAATCGATCGACGAGAAAAATAAACTGGCCGAAGCACTCATGAAGGAACTTCCCGGCAGGGCGGTCACCCACCGAGCATCCATGTTGGCAATCGAGGCGGCCGTGCGAAGCGGCAAACCGGAAAAGGCCCTGGCCACCGCCGATCTCCTTGTCCAGGCCTCGAAACAATTTGGCCGCGACTATTCGATTCGTCTGCGCGCGGAAGTCGCCGAAGAGTTGGCCAAGGAGCCGCAAAGCGCTCCCAAAGCTTTGGAAATCATCGAAGCCGCAATCAAGGAGCAGGGCGCCAATCCGCCGCCGCCGCTGGAATTGCCGCTTTTGATCGTCCATCAACTCGCGCTGGATAAGGCGGGCAAGAAAGAAGAAGCGGCAAAAATTACCAGCAAAATCGATGTCATCGAAGCTAAACTCGATGAGGAATTCGAGAAATCCAATCTCCCCTTCTCACCGAAGCAATATGCCGGTCGCAAGGAAGAGTTCAACCGAGTCACCGTCGTCGAGCTTTTCACTGGGGCGCAATGCCCTCCTTGCGTCGCGGCCGACACGGCCTTCGATGCCCTGATCAAAACCTATCAACCCAAGGATGTGATTTTTTTGCAGTATCATCTGCATATCCCGGGCGCCGATGCCTTGACCAATCCCACGACGGTTGCGCGCCAGGAGTACTACGACAAAGACATTCTGGGGACGCCAACCGTTCTGATCAACGGCAAGGCAACGAGCAAAGGACTAGGTGGATCCAAGGCAGACTCGCAGGATAGTTACACTCAGGCAACCGAACTCATCAATGGGGGCCTATCCGGGCCCAGGGCGACGACCCCCATAAACCTCAAACTTGATGCCGGGGCCAGCGGCAGCAAGGTGGGAGCCGAGGTGACCTGGTCGGGTTTGAAGGAAAAGGACAATCTGAAGCTCAAGGCGGTGTTGGTGGAAGACGTCGTGCGCTATCCCGGCCCCAACGGCCAGCGCCTGCATCACCACATCGTGCGTGATTTTCCCGGCGGCGTCAAAGGGGTGCCGATCGCGGACGCCGAAGGACACCATTCGTTCACGGTGGATCTCAGTAAACTGCGCGACTCTCTCAAGGACTACCTGGCGAATTTTGAAAAAGAAAGCGGCCCTTTCCCCATCGCCGCCAAACCGCTCGATCTCAAGAAACTTAAGATCGTGGTGTTCGTCCAGAACGAGAAGACCTCTGAAATTCTCCAGGCGGCCCAGGCGAATCTGGAAGTCAAGTAACCCGCCTCTTCATGGATTTCGCCGGGGAAACAAGGCGAACCCCTAGCGCCCTGTTTCCCCGTTGTTTTTCCTTCTTTGCCGTTCTTTGACATTTCTTTGCCATTTCTTTGCCATTGCACTCCAACGACGACCCCGTTCAGGTTTTTCCACAATGCTCAAGCAATCGATTCTGGAACTGATTCGCCGCACCTCCACCTGCCTGCCGCACGATGTGCGGTCGGTAATCGAGCTCAATCATGGGCTCGAAACGGCCGGGTCCCGCGCCGACCTGGCCTTGCAACTCGTGGAAACGAACATCGGTCTGGCCAAGGCGCGAAGTCTGCCCATTTGCCAGGACACGGGCACAATCACCTTCCTCGCCGATGTGCCGGTCGGCTACGACCAGATCGCCTTCACCGAAGCGGCCTGCGAAGCCGTGGCGGAGGCGACCAAGCTCGGTTATCTGCGGCAAAACTCGGTCGACTCGGTGACGGAGAAAAACACCGGCGACAACCTCGGCCCCGGTTCGCCGGTGTTTCACTTTCATCAACACCGCGGCGCCGACATCGACATCCGCCTCATCCTCAAGGGGGGCGGATGCGAGAATATGAATCAGCAATATTCGCTGCCCGCCACGCTCCAGGGTAAGAAATTCGATCGCGACCTCGATGGAGTGCGCGGCTGCGTGCTCGATGCGGTTCAAAAAGCCCAGGGCAAGGGCTGCGGACCCGGCTTCCTGGGTGTCTGCATCGGCGGCGATCGGGCGAGTGCTTACGACTTCGCCAAGCGCCAGCTTCTGCGCGAAATCGACGACATCAACCCCGATCCCTTGCTCGCCACGCTCGAAGCGCGCATTTTGCAAGAAGCGAATCAACTGAATATCGGGCCGATGGGCTTTGGCGGCAAGCTCACCGTGGGTTGCTGCAAGATCGGCAAACTCAACCGCTTGCCCGCTTCGTTCTTCGTGAGCATCTCCTACATGTGCTGGGCCTACCGTCGCCGCGGGTTCATCTTGAAGCCCGACGGATCGGTCGAGCGCTGGCTGTACCAGGTTCCCGACGAATTCGACCAACCCGTCACGCCCGCCGAAGCGCCACGGTTGCAAGTCAACCTGGGCGATCGCCAGGCGATCCGCTTGCAAACGCCGCTCGATGAAAAGACGATCCGCTCTCTGAAAGCGGGCGACATGGTGCTTCTCTCGGGCAAGGTGTGCACCGGCCGCGACACGGTCCACAAGTTCCTCCACCAGGGCGGCGATATCCCCGTGCTGCGCGACTCGGTGCTCTACCACTGCGGCCCGGTCGTTTCAGGCGGTCCCGGAACCTACAAAGTTCTCGCCGCCGGCCCAACGACCTCCATCCGCGAAGAGCCCTATCAGGCCGAAGTGATGAAGCGCTACAACATCCGCGCGGTGATCGGCAAAGGGGGCATGGGCGCCAAGACCCTCGAAGCCTGCAAGGAACTTGGGGGCGTGTATTTGCACGCGATCGGCGGTGCCGCGCAGATCTACGCGATGTGCACAGAAGGAGTGGACGGCGTCCACATGAAAGAAGAATTCGGCAGCCCCGAAGCCGTCTGGGAGATGCGAGTCAAGGATTTCCCCGCCGTCGTCACCATGGACAGTCACGGCCGGTCGCTCCACGCCGAAGTGGAGAAAGAGTCGGAGAAGTTGCTGGCGGGGGTGATGTAAGTGAGAACTTCCGATCGGCCTTCGGCCCGATTCGGGACGATTCACTCAACATTCTGATTATCCGCAGCAATGCGACCTTCTTAAACAGCCTATTTCCCGAACGATTGAGCGATTCCGGCCGCCATTCAGATTCTCAATAGTTGCCGGACTCAGCGAGCAGGAATGATTGACCTCATTCGATTCCATCTTATTGACCTCATTCGATTCCATCTTAAGGGACGGAATCGAGTGAGGTCCGATCGACAACGCCTTAACTGTACGATGATTTCATCGTACAACGGATTTGTTGTAAATCGGATCCGTTGTCCTCATCAGCATGTCGCCAGGTGGCCAAGAACACCTCAGGCCCGAGACGCGAGAGGCCTGGCAGGGCGGATGAAGTCGATCTCCTGCAGGAAGAATGAACCTTCCTCATTGGCCTGTCCGGCTTGAATTCAGATATCGAACTTTTGTGATGATTTTGGACGATGTCAGAAGCCTCGCGATCGACTAACTCAATCCAGATATTCCGGTTCAAAATAGGGTTTCGAAACCGAAACGACCTTGGCTTCCGCAGGCAAGGGATACTTCGCTTTCCCGCCTTTCGCGGTCTCAAACTCCATGTCGACCTTCACATAGGGGCAAAGGATCAAGACGAAGCGATGCTTTGTGAGAGTGGACAGCCCGCCATCGCCGCGGAACACTTTGACCACATCGGCAAAGGTGCTTCCGACGCTGATCGATTCGGCCTCTTTCAGCCGTGCCGCAAGCCAGGCATTGGCGGCATGGTAGGCTGCCGCCTCTTTACCTTTGAGCTCACGGAATCCCTCGCTGGTAGGAATACGAACGTCACCCGCCTCCTTCTGACCAAAGGCGGTGGCAGTAAGGGAAGCTCCCGCCAGAGCCCCGATCACATTACGCCGATCCATCGTCCCACCTCCGTGACATCCATGAAAAAAGACGAACTCCAAACAGCCAAAAAAGGTCCGCCTCGTCCTACTTTTTTGACCGTTCACAACGAGACAATCCGCCGCCCGGAGTTTTGAACTCCATGGTTTGCTCGTCGAGTTGAGTCAGCTTCAACTCCCACTTTTTGCCGGCATAGGACGAATCCACGCTTGAGGAAAAGGTCGTGACCAGGGTCGGCGGCAACGCGTCCCAACGCATTTTCCAGGTGCCGGAAAGTTGCAGGATCGCGGGGCTGTAATGATCGAGTTCGAAAGTTCCGTTGTCGCGAAACACCCAGTTGCCCCGACAGGCTCCGCCTTTCCACTCACCAAGCAGCTTGCGCTCAATAGCCGGTAGTGCCATGTCATCGCTGGCTCCGGATTCGCCCGGGCAACCGGGAGTGAGGACGACCAACATCAGAAAACTCAAAAACGCCCAAAGGAATGCGCGCGACATGAAAATCACTCCGGACAGGAACCACTTCTCTCGTTTCACATAGGCGTCCCGTTGACTAACCTGATCAGCGATTCTTTCGTTTGCACCGTCGAACCGAAATCGTCCTGCCAAGCCCAAAGGAATCACGCTACACCCGCCGAAATGCGGCAGATCTTACACACCCCAGACTTCCTTTCCGAAGTTGCGCCTGTGTCCGGTAATGCCCATTGTTTACGACCGAATTCGGCCGATTGACGGGCTGGTTTCACAAACCTATATAGCATTTTTTAAATAAACTTTTATCATCTACCCTAAACACTCTTAATTGAAACTCTCTAACCAAGCCACGCTTCCAGGAGTAGTCAAAACCAATTAACGCGGCGCAGAACTTGTTCCTCAAACTTGGCAGCGGTTTCAAAGAACCGCGGATAGGAGCCGCGAAACATTCCCGCCCGAATCGGACCCCATCGATCTTGTTGCAGGTCAGCTTCCGCGCGTAGTGCCGTGTACGGATTATCTTGGCCAGAGTACCTTGAGCATTTCCAGCCAAACCGGCCGACTGGCGCCCAGCTTCTGTCGGTCAAATCAAGATATGTCAATGATCTAAGGATTTCGTAACGGTCGAACAAATCCTCGTAGCCTGCGCCGAGAAAGAGAAGATCTTCCAGTATCGGCTGTAGCGCTTTAAAACGATATTCGCTTTCAGGCGCATAGTTTTGCTGATGCCCAGGAAGAATCTTCCAAACATTGCTTTCTGCGAGATTGACCATGGCTTCCACTACTGGAACGGTAAGCGGAACGCCTCTGCTGCCGATCCGTCGCGTGGATGCATCAACCTTTATGAGGTGAATCACCGCGAGTGCTTCGTAATTTTCGGCCGAAAGGGCCGCAATTCCAGCGGAATACATCAATATTGAGAGTGGATACCACCGCATTCCAACTAGCGTCTCCTTTCCGCCAAGCGGGATACTTGTGCAATTGTCCGACATACGGGCCAACATATTCGCCAAAGTCGATCGTTGATCGCCCGTTGACCACTTGCCTAGGAGGATTGCGCTTGGTTGAAGCACCCTGATACCGTCCTCGTAGGCCTTCAGGCGCGCGCTAACCTCTTCGCCAGTCTTGATGGAGACACCGAGGGGGATTTTCTCTTCACCAGTTTGGCGGTGTGCCGAACGAACCTTGGAATTCACTAGGTCGTCCAGCTTGATGCGGTAACGCGGTTCGGAAAGATACTCTTTCAAAATCCCGGTATGCTCTTCTTCATTTGTCAGGTCTGTCTGATTTACGAGAGACGCCGATACTTCCACCGTAATATCGCTACCTTTAGTAGGGTTGTCATCAATCACACTCGCGGGCAAGGGGCTGAATATGAAGTCCCCGTCACCCTCGACGATTCCATAGTGAGGCGTCTGATCAGAATGGTGATCGCTTGCTACGCGATCATAAACGTACGCCATCACCCCGTTCGCAGTGATGTACCCCTGGAAGGCTGCGGCACCTTCAAGCGCATCCAGTAGGTGCCCAGTGAAGATCGAGTGCCCCGCCCGCGGACCGTCCGCATCGGCTACTACTTCATCTTCTTTTCCTGCTGTAAGCACTTGCCGGACATATCGTCGCAACATGTCCTCAAGAAACCGTCTGCTGCCCGGCGCAAGGCGCCGCTTGAAAGCCAATCCACCGTAACATGCGTCCATGATGAACAAAACGTGTTTAGCAGGGATCATTTCCGCACTATCAAGCAACTCTGTCCACCGGATGAGCGTAGCAAGGTTGTCACAATCACCGTCGGATGGCACGAGATATCCGACTTCGCCGCGATTCCCCGTGACAGTCTCCCCGTGGCCCGCAAAAAATACTAACATCCGATCGTCGGGAGCAACCATCCCCGGTGCGGCATGAGCCAACAATGCATTGAGAATTGCTTGCTTGGTAGCTTCAGCGTCCAAGAGAAGTTTAATATTATTCGGGGGGAATCCAAATTTTTCCACTAGCACGGCCGCGACCGCTCTTGCGTCGTTGCATGCAAAGCCAAGCGGCGAGCAGCGTTTGTACTCGTTTATGCCGACTACCAAAGCCCAACTATTTTTATAGCTGCTTTGATATGTTTCTTTATCCGTCATTCCAATTGTCCTCTGATGTAGCAATCCATTTCATCAATAATTTCATAAGGCCAAGTTTATCGCTGACATATAAAATACATTCTAATTTCATTGTGCAACAACGTGCCGCGAACGCCAAATAATGGGTACGGCGCAGTTGCGCCCCTCGGACAACTCCACATCAGGAGATTTTAGACGATCGTCTGTGGATGGACCCCAGCTTTCACCATTAGCTCATAAAGGACCTTGATTTTGGCGCGGGATTGTGTCTGCAAACCTTGTGACCCAATTCGCTGATCGCTAAAGGTAAAAACGGCTTTTTTCTTGGCGCGTGATAAAGCAACGAAAAAGCCGCACCTTTCTTCGCGGTCATCTCTCGCCCAGCCGAAGAGAGCCTCATCCTCGAGGCCGACAAAAATGATCGTGTGGTATTCTAGGCCCTTGCTCTTGTGCATGGTCATCATTGGAACAGAGCCAATTCCCTCAAAATCGGCAATGGCTTCCTTCCATGAGTACTTCAATCGACTTGCCGTCATGTTCTCTATGAACAATGTCTTCTGCTTTTGATACCAGTTTCCTTGGCAGTAAGCCTGGTTTCGCAGAATGAAAGCCGCCTCTCCGACGAAGCCCATCGCCGAGTCGACAAGGCCCCGAATCTGTTTCTTATCCGCTCCGACGGCCGCCACAGCCGTGCGGAATGCGGAAATGAATAATGAGAGTCGCCTCTCGATCTCGCGGCATGACTTGTCTTCTTCGTCGCCACCCATCGCCTGGAGCAAATTCATTGTTGCCGACCAAGAACTTGGTGCCTTTGGTAGAGCCGCTAACTTGAATAGGTCGAGCAGCGTAATCGTCAAGGATTCAGCCAGCAGATCTTGCATATCAGATTCGACTCGTGCCTTTAGGTCACGTTTCGCAAGCGCCTCAATCAAGGTATCAGTGTAGTAGGGGCTCTTAGTGCGAGTTAGGACGCAGATATCCCGAGGATCGATACCATCCGCAATTGTCTTCTGAATTAAATCTGCAATGTACTGTGCTTCCTTGAGGTACGAGGAGAAAAGAAAACAGTGACACTCACCGTTCCCGTCACTGCCATTGTCGTGCGCTACGGCTTTCCTGCTATTGCTATCCAGGGCTTCAGCAAATACCTGTTGAATCGCAACAAGGCCGGGGGCGGAACGATAATTCATCATGGGGCGTACTTGCGAAGCTCCGAACTCTTTTTCATATTGCAGAAAAATGCCCTTGAGGGCGTTCGCCCAACCCATGATCCGCTGCTTATCGTCACCGACTGCCGTCAGAATTGCTGATGAACCGTGAAACGCGGTTTTGATGAGTTCGTATTGAACTCCGGTAGTGTCCTGAAACTCGTCAAGAAAAACAAATGAATAGCTACTTCGTAGAGCTTTCAGGATTTGGGGGTTCAAACGAATAATCAACTCAGCCAGGAGGTCAATCATTTCGAAATTAAGTTGAGAAGGCTTTTTCTGATGAAGCAGGAAATGCCATAGATCGCTAGCAAGTCGCTGGGGAATCGACCTATGCTGATCGACCTGCGAAGTCAACCTGGCCGTGAAGTACTCTCGATAGAAATGCAATCGTTTGACTGATTCAATCTCTTTCGTGGTCAGGGTAGTTGCGGTATCCGGGAGCGATCCGATCAGAGTATTGGCTTGACGCTCCTTGATGTCGAAATTGATCTCGTATTGCTGATCAGGCTGTAGAAATTTAGGCAAAGCCCTACCGAACCGGTCTAGTAACGTTTTGCCGAATGATTCAAATGTGAGCGAGTCGAATCGACGAGCATGTTGGGGGGCGCACCGCTTGGCCACTCTAGCCTCAAGGTTCCTAGCGGCATCCCTCTTGAAGCTAAGGGCTAGGATCCGCTTGGGTAGGGGACAAACCCCCGTCTCGAGCAGAAAACAGGCACGCTGTGCAAGTAGCTCAGTTTTTCCCGCACCTGGGCCGGCGATGACGATGGTGTTAACCGTCGACCTCACCGCCCGATCAACTACAGATTCGAGGACGATCCCATCTGCAGGGCGCCAATCTTCACACCTAACCCTAGAAGACACTTTCGTCCTCCTCGGCTTCGGATTCTGCCTCCTCTGCATCGCCCAGCAGTGCTTTCATTTTGACAACAAGTTGCTTCAGGACCTCCGGAACGCTTGTCGTAATCTCAGAATCTTCAAGTTCCGCCAAAGCTAAAATATGTGTAGTTGGCTTACCCCGATTGAGGAAATGGTAACGGTACCAGAAGAAAGATTCCTTCTCAGCGTCGGTATATGTCGAGCCATCTGTTCCATTTTCCTTCAGAACGGTCTCGACAGCCGCCGTAATCCTTGCTAGGCGATTTTTCGCGTCGGCTTTAGGAATTGTTGGTCCTTTCCCGTCCTTTGGGGCAACCTCATAAACATCTGGAAAACTACGCTGCATCAGAAAATCGAGATCGAGGGGGGCGGAAAAGAACACATTGTACTCATTACAGCGTTTTATCCAGCTTTCCATTGTTGCGACATTTGTCACTTTCCATGTGTGCATTTTCGAGAATTGTTCATCGGATAGAACCCTCGTTGCCTCGTCAGGGCGACCTACAGAAAGGAGGTCTTCTCGTTTTTGACCGTTTTCAATCAACTGGTCAATAACGTATTTGATGCGGCCCCATCCTCCTCCCTCGCGTTCACGATCAAGGTCGAGCAATGTTACATACGGAATATCGAGTCCGCCCAGGAGGCGCCAGAAATGGTTGACGTGTCTCCCACCCAATGGGACGATTGAGACAAAGCTCACGTCGACTGCAAGACCGAGAGCCTCGGCGATACGAGGCAGGACAATTTCTTCGCTGTCGCCCTCACCTAGGACGACTAGCTTCGCGAAGTAGAGCTCCGGGTACGCCCGCACAGCCTGGCGAACGAACTTGTGGGCCATGTCGGTTTTTTCCGGGAGCTTAATCGACTTCACGAGCGTCGTTTGCGCAGCGGGGTCCAGGCGTAGATAGCGAACCTCCTCGGGCTCGACACGCCGCATGATCGACGGGGAGTGACTGGTCAGCACGACCTGGCCGCTTGGCGCCTTGGCGACCTTGCGAAGCACCTGCATGATCCGGCCCAGATAGTGCGGGGCGAGGTGATTCTCGGGCTCTTCAACAGCTAGGATTGTGAGCGATGGTGGATCGAGCTTTTCTCGAGATATGCCGTGAGCAATAGCGGCTACGCCTTCGACTGGGACAGGATCGGCGGGCGTGTCGCGCTCAAGGTCAAACACGGTCCCGATAAGCGTTAGGTAGAATAGGGACTTGAGGCCGTCGCTTAACCTATCGGCACCGTGTTCCTTGCCCGCCGGGGCCGGACCGAAGACGGCTTCAACCTGTGCGATGAACTCTTCAAAACGGCGGCTGAGCGGCCGAAGATGGACCTCAGAATAAATCTCGAGCGGGTGAAGCTGTTTCCATAGAGTTGTGAGGGCGTCGCGGATCAACTGGATACCTGGCTCACTACGGAAGGACGTCGATAGCGCATCGGACGAGCTTTCAACTTTCGGGCGCATCTCGTCTGACCAATTCACCGCCCTAAAGAGGCGGTGCATAATCGAGCCAGAGGCCTGCCGGATTTGTTTCAGCGGATCACGGGCAGCGGGAACGTAGTGGACGTGGATCCGCGAACGCTCGTGTGGCGGCATCTTCAGCTTCTGGTCGTCTCTAACCACGTCTCCTGCAGTCTGTATCCAGTAGAGGTTCTGTTCAATCTCCCCTTCCGGCAGATTGCCTTTCGACCATTTGCCCTCAAGACGTGCGCGACAGTATGGTGTTGCCCGCGGATCATCAACGAGCATCTGCCGGAAACACTGGGCCACAGCATCTCCTGGATCGTCTTCGCCCGCTAACTCCTCGAATTCGAGTCGAGCCTCAATGAGTAGGGCGATGGAACTAAATTCGTCTGGAGCCATACCCCTTGGGATGTGGAAATCTCCTTGGGTTAGGGTGCGCTCGGCATTCGAGAGGCCAAAAAGGCGAGAAAGTGCCTGCAACACGGTGGATTTGCCACAACTGTTCGCGCCTACAAATCCGGTCAGGTGGGCCAGATCAAATGTAGTCGGAGCAGGACCAAAGCTCCGGAAGTTCTGAATGGTCAGGCTTCTGATCTTCACTCTACGCGCCTCGGACTCTGGCCATCAATACAAGCTCGGCGTGTCAATGTTGAGGTATGACTCAAAAATCGGATCGGCCCAACTTGGTAACGGTGAAATTTCCCCGAATATTTCACAATTACCAAAATAAGGCCAAATTTGAAGATCGTCAAACTAGATGCGTGTGGCCTTCTAACCAACCATCGAGCTCACGGTACCCTGAAGTACACTAACTTGCTTTGGCGAGGCTAACCTATTGAGTCTGCCAGCCGAATGCTTCCAACAGGCATATCGCCTCTTGTGTGTTGCCAGGGGGTGCAGTCTCCCTACGGAGCCGAAGCGTCGAGCGATTGCCCCAGGAGGATTGGAAGAAAGGGGTTGAGTCTTTGAAAAGGGTTTGAAGAAAGAGGCGCCTTCCCTTCAAAAGCATTAGCAAAAAGAAACCCATGAAGGAAAGGACGCCTCATGTCGTACTCTATGCATTTGCTTTCGGGATCGGCAACGGCTGGGTCGGTGGAAGTTTCGAAGAATTGTTTCGAGGGTCTTTTCAAGGGTGCCGAGTGGCGGTCTCTCATCGAGGCCAGCATCATGGACTTGGTCCGGGTAGTTCAAACGTTTTTGGGAAAGCCCGGTTCGGCGTCGTCGGTTTATGTATTTGAAAGGGAATTAGAGCAAGCCGGCCGAGAGTTTCTTCGTGGGCTCGTTCAATGGGTATTCAATCACCTTGAAGGAGACGATACGGCAGTTCTTCCAAAGCATGTGGTTTTTGAATCGGCTTCGTACACGCTTATCAAGAAAAAAACCCGGCAAGATGTTTGGACCCGATTTGGGAAAATATCGATGTGGCGGTTCGGCTATCGGTCCACGATCAAGGGGCATGATCTTTCCATATTTCCCCTAGCCAAGGTTCTTGGGCTAATCCACGGTGCAACGCCCGGTTTGGCGGAAGAGGTAGCACGATTGCTTGGCGAGGGGGGCATGACGCAAAGCCGAACCATGGATCGTCTTGCCAGGGATTTTGGAATTCATTTCGGAGTGAAAAAGCTAAGGCAGTTAGCGGGGGCGGTCTCCGAGGCGATGGCGGAGGAACGTCACCAAGCCCAGGTGGGCCGGTTGGAGCAATTGCTGATACAGGCAGATCGATCAAGCGGCGTCCACAAACCTGTAATCGCAGTGGGCCGGGACGGCGTAACCCTTGGAATGCGGATCAAGCTTGGCCGTTTGTTTGAAGTGGCAGCGACCGGAACGGTAACGGTGTTCGACCGGCGAGGCAATCGCTTGGGAACGGTGTATCTTGCTTATGTGCCCGAGCCAGGGCAACCAACCATGACGCGGGAACTGACAAGGCTTTTGAAGGACCTAATGAATCGTTGGAAAGGCCCGATGCCTCGAATGTGCTATGTCACGGATGCGGGGGAAAACGAAACAGGTTATTACCAAAAAGTTCTGAAACGGATGAAGCACCCTGTTACGGGCAAGCCACTGGAATGGATCCGGGTTCTGGATTTTTACCACGCGACTGTGCGGGTCTGGACGATGGCGGAACTGATCTTCGGAAAAAGAATCCGAGGAACACGCTGGGCGAGGAAGATGCTCAAGTGGTTGAAGTTGCCGGGCGGGATCAACCGGATTCTCCATTCGGCCGCGGCGATGCGGGACGGTTACCTAGCCAAATCAAAACGGAAGGAATTTGACCAAGCCTATCGTTACCTACGCACGCGGATGGCATTCATGAAATACGACCAATACCGCAAAAGGGGGATTCCCCAGGGAAGCGGCATTACCGAGGCCGCCTGCAAAACGGTTTACACCCAAAGGCTGAAACTGAGCGGGATGTCCTGGAAACGAGACGGGGCGCAGACGATTATCAATCTTCGCGTGATGATTTTAAGCGGAGTTTGGGACGAGGCATTCAAGGGATTCCTCCTGCAATCGGTGGAACCCAAAGTGAGGGGTCAAGCCAATTCCACTATTCGAGATCTTCAAATCGCCGCATAATCGGCGCAGCTGGGAGACTGCACCCTTGCCAGGTTAAAGCACTACGAAGACACTCAAGGTCCTAAAAAAATTACTTAGTGCCAACGACTTCCGGCTTCACAACCGGTGGAGCATTACAGAGACTAACCCACCATAACTGCCTACAAAATTTTAACAACCATCTTATCGCCATGACTTCAATAAAAAATCCATCCTGAAATAACCACGAAATACTTCACTTTTTAATCAGGAAAATTAGAATACCAAAAATCAAGGTAAAGAAGAAAGCATCCACCAATTGAGGATCTGCCGAATTGCTAGATGTAAACCTATGCGAATGGACCACTTGTGAGCCCATAGCGCGGCGAGCGATGGTCTGGATGTGGGAGGAAAGGGCTGGCACTCGTCCCCTGGTAGTGTATTCGAACTTCGTTAGCTTGCAATGGAAGCATCCACTTTAGCCCTAGTCGATTCGCAACTGCCCCCTACTCAAGTTGGTTCTCATACTTCAGCCACCCTGTTACCTTTCAATGCCCCACGATGGTCGACATATCACATTCATTTCTTGGCCAACTTCGACGGCCCTGCCGCACCAATCTTTTGCCGTAGTTTGGCCAAGTCGCTTGGTTGGGCGCGTACCCAGTTTTTGTTGGCCAGGTCGCGGTAGCGGACCATTTCCCCCTGCCTGCCCTGACGGCGGCAGATCTCTTCTAGCCCCAGGGCGCCGATCACGCTGCCGGGATCGTGGGCGAGGGCTTCCAGGAACGCCTCTTCGGCTTCAGCGAGTTTGTTACCTTCGAGGGCGCACTGGCCCCAGCGTTCCATGAGCGTGGCGCCCTGGCCCCAGGCGTGATGGTTGAAGTCGTCCTTGGTTTTGTCGACGCAGCGCTTGATCAGTGCCAAACCCGGTTCGATATCGCCTTCCATGCAGAACTGCCAGCCCTGCATTTCCCAGAGACGAAGCGCCAGGCGGGTGTCCTTGGGATGCGCCGCGACGGCCTGGCGCAATGCCTCGATCTGGGCCGCGGCGTCGGCCATGCGGCCCTGTTCCAGCGCCAGCCAGGCGCCCACATAGGGGGAGAGATTTTTGTCCTTGCGCTTGGTGTCCTCAAACAGCTTGGCACCGAGTTCGAAATCACCCGAGGCCATCGCGAAACGCACCCAGGGGACAAAGTGCTCGTATTCGGCCTTGCGTGCGTCTTCCATGATGCCGCGCGCTTCTGCGAAACGGCCGTCGTGCGTCAAGGAGATAAAAAGGATCTCCAGATGGTGGGAATATTGCTGATCTTCCTTGGGCGTGACCCCCACATCGCGGTGGTAGGCCTTCTGGATATCGATCGCTTTTTTGGAGCGGTCCGCCGTCTTGTCCCAGCGGCCGATGCGCGTGGCGAGGTGCGCCTGCATGTGGAACGGGTGCGCGATGCCCGGCGTCGATTCAATGTACTTGTCGGCATAGGCCATACCCAGGGCCGGGCGGCGAACCTGCTCGTAGAAGTGGGTCAGCTCGTGGCTGGCGCCGGGGTGAATCGGATTGATGCGCAAAAGCGCGTGGTAGAAAGGCGCCGACGATTTGTTGCCGCCAAAAAGCGAAAAATTGCCGGCAAGCTGGCCGCGTGCCCACCAGGCTTCCTGATCGTCGGGATATTCAATCAAGAGTTCGTCGATCGTGGCGATCGCCACTTTTTTGCGCGCTTCGGAATCGCCGACTCCCGCCTCCATCCCCTTTTCCTGAAGCATCGAACGGATGAGTGCCTTCTCCCGGCCGCTGGCGTTTTTCAGATGGTCCTTGGCCTTAGTCAGCGCCTTGGTCGCCTGAGTCGTGCGGCCCCATTGCTGCAAGGCGCGACCCAGACCCCACCAGCACATCGGATTTTCCGGTTCCAGCTTGGCGGCGGTTTCAAACGAGCGCGCCGCTTCAATCCACACATAGGAGTAGAGGTAGCCAAGGCCCTGATTGAAGAGCGCCTGCACCTGGGGGTTGCGCGTCGAAATCGGGTATTCGTAAAGACACAGACCTGGCCAGACCTTGGCGGCGGCCAGTTCGGAAAGTTCGAGGTCTTTTTTCTTGGGAGGCGTTTCCTTCGATTTGTCCGCGGTCGCAGAAGCACCCGCCGCGGGCTTTTCTTCTTTGGCGGATTTCTCCCTTTTGCCCTGCCGTTCCTTGCGAGGCACTTCGTTGGCCGGCGCTTCTTTGGCGGGCACCTCTTTCGCCGAGGCTTCTTTCTTGGGCGCCTCTTTTTTCTCAGGCGCGACTTGCTTGGGGGCCTCTTGCTTGGGTCCTTCTTTCGCGGGCGGTTCCTCGGCTTGCAGCGATGCGACCGCGACAAGGCCGCTCATCAAGCCTGCCGCGAGCGAAAAACGCCATCCACCGCGAACCCAGGGAACTCCCACCAAGGAAAAACGCACCATGTCAGGGTTCCTGTAACGAACCGGGCGGAAAAGTGAAAATCAAAGGGAGGGGGGTGCCAAAATTGGAGATTCTTCACCCTATCGACATTCTATTCGGGTACGATTCTTCTGTTGGCGCGAATTCGCAGTTTATCCGGAGTCCAACGAGATACATGAACGCTTTATTGACCCTGTCTCTTCTCGCCCCTTTGGCGAGCCCTGAAAGTTCTCCCACTTATACCCGTGATATTGCTCCCATCTTGAATAAGCATTGCGTCTCCTGCCACCGCGCGGGGGAAATCGGCCCCTTTGGCCTGCTCGAATACAAGGATGCCGCGAAACGAGCGGAATTTCTTGCGGAAGTCACCCACAGCAACCGCATGCCTCCCTGGAAGCCCGAGCCGGGATTCGGCTCTTTCAAAGACGAAAGACGATTAACCGAATCGGAAAAGTCAACAATTCAAGCCTGGGCCAAGGCCGGCGCGCCGGAAGGCGACCCGAAGGACCTCCCCAAGCCCGTGACTTTTTCTTCGGGATGGCTTTTGGGCGAGCCGGACTTGGTGGTCGAAATGCCGCAGGAGTTCACCCTGCCCGCCTCCGGTCCCGATGTTTATCAGTGCTTTGTCATCCCGTTGAATTTGAAGAAAGACGAAGCTGTGATCGCCGTCGACTTCCAGCCGGGCAACCGCAAGATCGTCCATCACGCCATTCTCTACCTCGATCACAGCAATCAGGCCCGCGCCAAGGCCGATCCCAAAACGAATAGTTACACGAGCTTTGGCGGCCCCGGCATCCGCCCCACCGGCAACATCGGCGCCTGGGCGCCCGGCACCCGGCCGATCCCGCTCCCCGAGGGAGCCGGACGCTACCTGAAAAAGGGCTCCGACCTCGTGTTGCAACTGCACTACCACCCTTCGGGCAAGGTCGAAAAGGACAAGAGCAAGGTCGGTATCTACCTCGCCAAGACTCCTATCAAAAACTATGTCGGCGCGGTGGGCGTGCGCACACGTCAGTGGGCGCTCAAAATTCCCGCCAATGAAGCGGAGCAGACCTTCGTCGATCAGTCCGAACCGTTGCCCGTGAATGCCAAGGCGATCGGCATCCTGCCCCACATGCACTACCTGGGCAAGGAAATGAAGATCGACGCCAAGCTGCCCGACGGCAAGGAAATCCCCTTGCTCTGGATCAAGGACTGGGATTTCAACTGGCAAGGCATTTACGGCTACAAGGAACCGATTGATCTTCCCAAGGGAACGGTCATCACCCTGAAGGCGGTCTATGACAACTCGGCGAGCAATCCGCGCAACCCTTCAAGCCCGCCGCAAAAGGTCACCTGGGGCGAGCAGACCACCGATGAAATGTGTATCTGCGGCGTGCAACTGATCACCGACACCAATCGCGAAATGAAGCAGGTCATGGACATGCTTCATGGCGATCTCGGCATGATCCTGGGCGGCGGCGGCATTCCCGAAGACGAAACGACCAAGGCGGTCGCCCTCGATCGCAACAAGAAAATCTCCAAGACGATCCTGTGGGAATACGATGCCGACAAGGACGGCCTCATTTCTCAGAAGGAACTGGAACTGATCCCGAAGCAAAATCGCGACCGGCTCACCCTGATGCTTCGGGTCATGGGCAAGTTGAAGTAAATGGGGCCTGAGATTGGGATGGAGCGAGAGAGGGGATGTCTTTCCAAGACATCCCCTCTCTCTTTTTTTTGCCGAACTTTATGCGTTTCTTGTGACCAGAATCGTTTCCCCGCCGCGAACGGCCTGGCCCACTTGCACGGCCGCTTGCCACTTGGATTCCGTCTCCCATAAGAGCTCGGTCCTCGATCCAAACTTGATGAGGCCGAACAGTTCCCCCCGCGTTACCTTTTGACCGGGGTAGAGCTGGCAAATGATGCGCCGGGCAATCGCCCCCGACACCTGGCGGATGCGCCAAAGCTTCCCCTCCTCATCGCGCAGATCAACCCAGAGTTGCTCATTGCGCCGGGCGCAATCGGAATGGCGCGCATCAAGGAATTCCCCCGGGAAATACCGGACCGACTCGATCGTGCCATTGAGCGCGATCCGGTTAACATGGACATTGAACACCGACAGAAAAATGGAGACGCGCAACGCTTCGTCGCCCGGAAAGTCGGGCTCCTTAACCCGGTCGACATGCGTAATGACCCCATCGGCCGGACTGACACCGATCCCAGGTTCGCCCGGAATCGCGCGCGAAGGATTGCGGAAAAAAGCGGGTACGAAAAGAAGAAAGGGAAATGCCACGACGCTTAGCGCCCAACCCCAAAAGTGTCCCAGGGCGGTCAGAATCAGCCCCAGCAGTACGAGCAGGGCCAGAGGCGTGCCGAATACGGCAATTTCCGTCCAGCCGTGCCGCGCGATATAAAAGCGGTCGCGCCAGGCAAAAGGATCGCGCGCCGGATCGAAGCGAGTCCGGCAGACCGACTTGGCGTATTTCAGATCGCGCGAATCGATGACATCGTGAGGGCAATCGGGGCAGACGGCAATTTTCAAATCGTTCATGCGCCGTACATGGCCCGGGAAAAACCGACGAATCATCGCTCGGCGCCAGCGCGCCAGGGTCCTTTCCCAGCCGATGACGACGCCGCCGCCGGGTTGATCGCAAGTGATGGGTACAGGTGGCCGCGGTAACGGTTCGGGATGAGTTTCTGCTTGAGTCATGAGGCCCATTTTAGGGCTGGTTGGGACCGGGCACCCCTGGTCCTAGAATGAAAAATTGGCCAAATCGCAAGCAAAGCGAAGAGAAGTCGCACGCAATTGACGGGAGAATGGAAGTCTCATGGCTGGAGAAAAAATCACCACGCGGGCTCAGGATTACTCGCAGTGGTATCTGGATATTGTCAATCGGGCGGGTCTGGCGGAAAACTCCAGCGTGCGCGGCTGCATGGTCATCAAGCCCCATGGCTATGCGCTCTGGGAAAGGATGCAGCGCGGCCTGGACCGGATGTTCAAGGAAACCGGCCATAGCAACGCCTACTTCCCGCTGCTCATCCCCAAGAGCTATCTGGCCAAGGAAGAGCAGATGGCCGAGGGCTTTGCCAAGGAATGCGCCGTCGTCACGCACTACCGCCTCAAATCAATTCCGGGCAAGGGAGTGGAAGTCGACCCCGAAGCCAAGCTCGAAGAAGAACTGATCATCCGCCCCACCTCGGAAACGATCATCTGGAACACCTACAAGGGCTGGATCCAGAGCTGGCGCGATTTGCCGCTCTTGATCAATCAGTGGTGCAATGTGCTGCGCTGGGAAATGCGTACTCGCCTGTTCCTGCGAACCGCGGAATTCTTGTGGCAGGAAGGTCATACCGCGCATGCCACCCAGGCCGAAGCCGAGGAAGAAACCCATCGCATGCTTGGCGTTTACCGCACCTTCGCCGAGGAATGGATGGCGGTGCCGGTTTATTACGGGCCCAAGAGCGAGGGGCAGAAATTCCCGGGCGCCGATTACACACTGTGCATCGAAGCGATGATGCAAGACAAAAAGGCCCTCCAGGCGGGTACGAGCCACTTCCTTGGCCAGAACTTCGCCAAGGCCTTTGATGTGCGCTTTCAAAATACCCAGGGGCAGTTGGAACATGCCTGGGCCACTTCTTGGGGCGTGTCGACGCGCCTTATCGGCGGCCTGATCATGACTCACTCCGACGATCAGGGGTTGGTGGCGCCGCCAAGACTGGCGCCGATTCAGGTGGTCATTTGCCCTCTAGGCAGGGAAGCGACCGAGCGTGAGGCTTCGCTTGCTGCCGCAAAGAAATTGGCGGGCCAATTGCGCGATTTACCCCGCGAGGATTTCTTCAATTTCGAACCGGTCGCAGTGAAGGTCGACGAAGATTTCAACAACACCCCCGGATTCCGCTTCAACGAGTGGGAGCTGAAGGGAGTTCCGGTGCGGGTCGAAATCGGCCCCAAGGATGTGGCCCAGAATGCCTGCGTCTTGGCCCGCCGCGATCGACCAGGCAAGGAAGGCAAGCAGATGGGCGTGCCCCTGGATCAGGCAGCCGACAAAATTGTGGCCTTGCTCAAGGAAATCCAGGCCAACCTGTTCGCCAAGGCCAAGGCGTTTCGCGATGCGAACACGCACACGATCGACGACTACGAGGAATTCAAAAAGAAGATCGAGGAGCCAGGCGGCTTCTTTCTGGCTCACTGGGATGGCACCCGGGAAACCGAAGACAAGATCTCGGCCGAAACCAAGGCGACGATCCGCTGCATTCCCGCCCATATCCCCAAGGAAGAGGGCAAGTGCATGGTCACAGGGCGGCCCTCCGCCCAGCGGGTCGTCTTCGCGAAATCGTACTAGGCAAGGTCCCAAAGCGCCTGAGCCCACACGCCTCTGGCGCACTTTTGATCACCCCTGATGAAACTTTCTCCAGGGGTGGCTGAGAGTTGGGAATCAAGGCCGGCACCTGGAAGATAGGAAAGATCGATCCTTGTTGTGGATCGCCCCTTTTCTTGCCTGCATTTTGAATGGCATTGGCGCGTAGCGGTTTGGCACCGGCAAAGCCCGTAGGAGATTCACCATGATCGCCTCGTTCGTTGGTCTGATCGTTCTCAGTTTCGGCCAGGCCCCGGCCGTGGCCACGGCGAGCGCCGACGGCAAACCCGATCCGGCCGTTTGGGAATCGAGCGTCGACAAGGCGATCGCCTATCTGCGCAAAAGCCAGGCGGCCGACGGCTCCTGGAGCGCCCAAACTTCTCCCGGCATCACCGGTCTGGTGGTTACGGGGCTTTTGCGCACGGGCCGCATCGGCGCCGACGATCCGATGGTCGAGAAAGGCCTCAAGTACATCGAAAGCCTGGTCAACACCGAGGCGGGGCACATCGCGGGCAAATCTCCCAAACCCCAATTGCAAAACTATGTGACGAGCGTAAATGTGATGGCGCTGGTCGAAGCCAACCGCGAAAGCTATCGGCCGATCGTGCGCGATGCGGCCAAGTTCTTGCGCAACTTGCAGTGGGACGAGGCCGAAGGCAAAGACCCGAAGAACGACTTCTACGGCGGCGCCGGCTACGACAGCAAATCGCGGCCCGATCTGTCCAACACCCAGCTCTTTCTCGATGCCCTGGTGGCCGCCGGCGTGCCGCAAAGCGATCCGACCTTCAAGCGCGTCATCGTCTTCGTGAGCCGCTGCCAAAACCTCAAGGGGGAGACCAACGACCAGCCCTGGGCCGACAAGATCGACGATGGCTCGTTCATCTACTCTCCGGCCGCGGCGGGATCAACCAAAACCCAGGACAAGCCGGGGGACAACGGCGCTCTGCCCGGATACGCGAGCATGACCTATGCCGGCATCAAAAGCCTGATCTATGCTGGGGTCGAACCGGGAGACCCGCGTATCCGCAAGGCCCTGGAATGGATCGAAGGACACTATGCGCTCGATCAGCATCCGGGCATGCCGAAGGAACGGGCCCAATGGGGCCTTTACTATTACTACCAGACATTGGCAAAGTGCCTCGACAACATGAAGATGGACCAGATCAGGGATGCCAAGGGACAAAGCCACTCATGGCGCAAGGAACTGGTCCAGGAGCTGGCGAAGCGCCAGAAAGAAAACGGCTCCTGGATCAACACCCAGGACCGCTGGATGGAAGGCAACGCCGACCTGGTCACGGCCTACTCCCTGATGGCCCTCGCGCACGCCAAGGGCGTCGCGAAACGCTGATCGGCACGCCAAGGGCGTCGCGAAACGCTGATCGGCACGCCAAGGGCGTCGCGAAACGTTGATCGGCACGCCAAGGGCGTCGCGAAGCGCTGATCGGCACACCAAACAGGAAACCGCGATGAACGCGCTGGCTGGGAATCTGCTGATTCTTTTCCTGCTCGGCTTCGCCCATCCGGTGCCCAAGGAAAATCATGACCGGCGCATCCTGGTGCGCGTGCACGAAACGGGCATCGAAGTCCTCTACCGATTGGAGGTCGACGAGGCTCGCGCCGTTCACGACCTGATTGAACACGACATCGATCTCAACCAGGTCGCCTCCAAAAACGACCTGCATCGCCTTTATCTCGATCTCATGGGCAGGCGCATCTCCAGGGGCCTCATCCTGAAAGGGCCGCCGGGAGAAATCCCCCTGACTTTGGTGCGCGGCGAAACCCTGCTCACCGATCATCTACGCGTCGACTTGTATCTCCAGGCGCCCCGGGGCATGTTGGCAGCCGGAATACCGCTGGAGCTGATCGAATCCAACTACGCCGAAGATGCCCGTAGCCTTCTGCTGATTCACTTGTGGCCAGGACTCCAAGCATCAGGTCAACCGAAGCCCCGCAGCCTGTCGTTCACTGCCGAATGGAAGGCAGAGCAAGAGAATTCGGGGCCGCCCGTCGATTCGCCTCCATCGGCCGAAGTTCCTTCACAGGACGACGGATTGGTTGATTTGCTGTTGGGAGGCACCTTGGGCCTGCCGGCCTTGCTCGGCCTGTCGTTTGTCTTTGGAGCCGGTCACGCGCTCACTCCCGGACATGGCAAAACGATGGTGGCCGCTTACCTGGTTGGGGAAAGGGGCACGATCCGCCAGGCGATCTTGCTCGGCCTGGTCACGACCCTGACGCACACCTCGGCCGTCATGGTGGTCGCGGCGGTATTGCCCTGGCTCGTGCCCGACGCTTCCTCGGCCGATGTGCAACGGGCCCTCAATCTAATCGGCGGATTTCTACTTTGCAGCCTCGGTTTCTGGCTGTTCCTGACCCGGCTGACCGGGGGCGCCGACCATTACCATGGCCCTGGCGGCCATACGCACGGCCCGCCACCCAGGGGAACCGGCACCTGGGGAGTGATCATCCTCGGCATCACCGGCGGACTGATCCCTTGCTGGGACGCGGTCGCCATGCTGGTGTTCGCCATGGCTTCAGGCCGCATCGGACTGGCGCTGCCGCTATTATTTGTCTTCAGCCTCGGCCTGGCCTCCGTGCTGGTGGCCCTGGGCATCTCGGTGGTCAAAAGCCGCGATCTCATCCAAATGCGAGTCGGCACCAGCGGCGGCTTCGAACGCTGGACCGGCCGCATCGCGCTTTTGAGCGCCGCGATCATTTCGGCCATGGGAATCTGGCTTTGCCACAAGGCCGCCACGGGCGCTTGATCTCCGCGACAGATCTTTCCAAGCCGCTTTGATTTCACCGAATCTTCACACGGCCCTCATCGCCTCTTCTTGCCGAATTCTAATTTAGGGGCATGGTGCCTTCGACCGTCGAGAATCGCGACAAAAAATCCTCTCTTGCGGACAGTGAAACTTCGAAATTCGCCTCCCGCATGGATGCTTCGGCGGGTGCTTCCTGGTCGTTCACCCTCTATGCCGGACTCGTCGCGTTTGCCTGCTATTTCTGCATGTATGGCCTGCGCAAACCGATCGACGCGATCGTGATGAGCGAGGAGAAGTACCCAGGCACTCGGCTTGATCTCAAAACGGCCTGCGTCCTCGGGCAGATCGCCGGATACCTCCTTTCCAAATACGCGGGAGCCAAGATCTGCTCGCAGGCCAGCCGGTCCCAGCGCGCATGGCTCTTGGCCGTCGCCGGGATCTTCGCCGAGATCGCATTCCTCGGCTTCGCCCTCAGCCCGGTCGCCTTGCGGCCGCTGCTCGCCTTTGCCAACGGATTGCCCTTGGGGATCGTTTGGGGCTTGGTGGTCCGGCATCTGGAGGGACGTCGCGCCAGCGATCTTTTGCTCGTCATGCTGAGCGGGTCGTACATTCTCGCCGGCGCCTTCACCAAGGACACCTGCCTCTGGCTAATGGAGTATCAATCGCTTTCGGAAGCCTGGGCGCCGGCGACGACCGGCCTGTTATTCCTGGGCCCTTATCTCTTTTTTGTGTTTCTTTTGAACCGGTTGCCCCGGCCGGACAGCAAAGATGTCGAAGAACGCTCGGAGCGAGCCGATCTCGATGCGGCGGGACGCCGTGCGTTTCTGAAGCGCATGGGCTGGGGTTTTGGCCCCCTGCTCCTCTCTTATTTCCTTTTGACGGCCTACCGCGAATTCCGCGATCATTACGGCCGCGAGATTCTGCGAGGACTTGAGCAAGAGAGTTTTCCCGGCATCTTCACCTGGACGGAACGCTGGTCGCTGTTGGCGGCGCTCGGATCGCTTGGCCTGGTCAATTGGATTCGCGACCACACGCGGGCTTTGAACGCGGTCATGGGATTTGTGGTGGGAGGCTTCGCCACGATCGGACTGGCGACGCTGGCGTTTCAACTCGGCTGGTGTTCGACCCTGGCCTGGATGACGCTGGTGGGAATGGGCCTTTATTTGGCTTATGTGCCCTTTGGGACGGTGCTATTCGAGAGATTAGTGGCGGCCTCCCGCTTTGCGGGAACTTCGGTCTTTGCTGTGCAACTGGCCGACGGCATCGGCTACACGGGGTCGTTCCTGGTGCAGTTGTGCCGCGATCTGTTCTTTTCGGGCTTTAATCGCTCCGAGTTTTTCCTGGGCCTTTCCTGGTTGGTCCCCTTGCTCGGAATCGTCCTGGCGCTTTGCGGTTTTCTCTCCGCGCGCGCGGGCTTTATCCCGTCTCAACCGATTCCGCCTGAATCGGCCGCACCTCTGCCTCCACTCAGCCCGCCCGAGAGCTCTCCCGCACGATAAGGCGCCCTTCCACCACCGTCTTGGTGGGGGGATCGATGGGGTAAGCGATCCGGTTGCGCATCACCTTGAGCGCCGCCTGGCAAATTCCCTTGGACGGGTAGGCGTAGGTGGTCACGCCCAGGGAGAAGCTGTTGCCGATCGGCAGATCGTCGCAGCCGATCACGGCGATTTGTCTGGGTACTTCATGTCCGCGGCGCAACAGCTCCACGATCAAACCGACCGCCGTGTAGTCCTGGTAGCAAAGCACGCCGTCGATTCCCCGCCGGATCAATTCGTCGGCCAGCCAGGGATAGATTTCGCGGTGTTCGAGATTGGGGGGCACCCACAGAACATTGGGCGCCATTTTGCCCCCATGGGTTTGCAGGGCGAAGAGGTACCCCCCCAGGCGATCGTTGTGCGAGCTGGTGGGCGAAGCAAGCACGCAGGCCACGGCAACGCGGCCTTGTTGCAGCAAGTGGCGGGTGCTTTGCACACCGCCATCGAAATGGTCGGAAGTGATCAGGTCGTATTCGAGCGGCCGGCCTTCGCCGCGCAGGTTGCGATCGATGAGCACGACCGGCAGACCCACGCTCTTGCAAGTGGCGAGTATGGCCTCATCGACGGCGGTGTCTTGCACTGAAACCCGCGAGGGGAGGAAGAAGAGGCCTTTGACTCCCGAGGCGGCGATTTCGCGCACGGTGCGCTCGGCGGATTTCTCGTTGGTGCCGGATGGCAGATCCCAACTGGAGCTTTGGAATAACCCTTCTGAGTCGGGCAGCGCGTCGAAACCGATTTTCACCACTGCTTTCGAGGCTTCGTGCCAGGGACCGGGTGAAACCCGCAAAAGCACCGCCCAGCGGGTTTGTTGGCTCTGCGATGCGCCGCCGCCATGCGCGCCCTGGGCGACGTAGGAACCGGAGCGCTGCCGGGTGATGACGAGGCCCTTTTCCTCAAGCAGGTGCAAGGCGCGCGAAGCGGTGAACGAGGAGACCTCGTATTCCTTGGCGATATCGCGCACGGTCGGCACCTTGCCGTCTCCCCATTCCTCCAGCTGAATGCGTTTGGCCAGCTGATGGTAAAGGACGAGATACTTGGGCGGATTTTCCGCCGAGGCGTTCGAAGTGGTGTTGTCCTTGATCATTTCGCGAAAAGCCTCAAGCTCAATCTGATTGTAACATACGAACAGACTGACTGAATTCTGTTTGCACACGAGCAAACACAGGCCAAACAGATCCTAATCATTTGACCGCAAAACGGGGAAAGGAAAATGCCAGAATGGGCGAATTCCCCCGGAAATATGGCGTTTCATCATACTCACACGGTTTCTTCACTGATCCAATCAGCTTTCATGAAATATAAACGAAACCACCCTTGTATGGCCTATTGGGCCGCTTTAATTTGGAAGAAGATCATTTCGGAGATCAAACAGATCCCCAAACTGATTGCTACAAAGTTCCGGCCTGCTTAAGGGGCGTTGGCAGGCAGAAGCGTCGCGCTCTTTTCGCCCGACAAAATCAGAGGACCATCATCGTGATCCGCAACCGCCGCCAAGGCTTTACCCTTATTGAACTGCTGGTGGTCATCGCCATCATTGCTGTCTTGATTGGACTTCTCGTACCCGCCGTTCAAAAAGTTCGCGACGCGGCCAACCGCATTCAAAGCACCAACAACCTCAAGCAGATCTCCCTCGCCACCCACGGATTCCACGACGTCAACGGCCGCATGCCCATGGCCATGATCGACTGGGACTCCAACTTCAATCCCGCCTGGTACAACATGTCCGGCTCGGTCTTCTACCACATCCTCCCCTACATCGAGCAGGACGCCCTCGCTCAAAAGACGCCCAAGTATTTCTGGACCGTCTACCAAAATAACGGCATCAAGACCTACACCAACCCCTCCGACGCCTCCTGCCCCAGCAACGGCCTTTACAACGACGCCGGCTGGGGTAACTACGGCGTGACCAGCTACGCCGCCAATTTCAATGCGCTCGGCTACTTCATGAACGACGCCACTCAAAAGACGATGCGCATGGCCTCCATGATCGACGGCACGTCCAACACGATCTTCTTCACCGAAAAGACCGCCGTTTGCCAGTTGTCCTCGCTCTCGGGCAACCCGGCCGGCCCTTACTACAGCATCTGGGCTTACAGCCGTAGCGCCTGGAAGGCATGGAACCCGGTCTTCGGCTACCAGATCACCGGCGCCGCTTCGAAATTTCAGGTCGCCCCCACCTTCGGCTCCGGCACCCCGACTTGCGATCCCCGCCTTGCCAGCGCTCCTCGTAGCTCCGGCATCCTCGTCGGTGTGGGCGACGGTAGCTGCCGCTTCCTCTCCGCCAGCGTTGACCCCAATCTCTGGTGGTCGGCCTGCACCCCCGACCAGGGCGAAGTCCTTGGAGGCGAGTGGTAAGAATGGATTCCCCCAATCAGGTTACTTGCATGTTCCAAAACTGGACTCATCGCCGCGCCTGGATTTTCCGCTCGGCATCGATGCTCACCCTGGCCCTGCTCGTGGTAGGCTGCGGCGACTACCCCCGCTCGCGGGTTTACGGCAAAGTCAAATATCAGGGCGTGCCGGTCAGCGACGCGACGATCATCTTTCTGACGCGCGATAACATGACCTACATGGCCGATCTGAAATCGGATGGAAGCTACGAAGTCAAAGGCGTGCCCCAGGGGAAAGTTCGGGTATCGATCCAGCCCGCTCTGCCTCAGGTCGCTCCCCGGCCCGACCCGGTGCCCGGCGAATACGGCAAGCCGCAAGTCGGCGAAACCAAGGATCGCGAACGGATCAAACGCGCCGAGATCGAAGCCGAAGTTCAACGGGGTCCTTCCATCCCCCAGATCTACACCGACCCGACCAAGTCGGGATTGGAGTTTGAACTGAACCAAGCCGAACAGGAATGGTCGCCAGTTCTCAAGTAAGTTCGCTCGTGGAATCGCGGGGCGGCCACCTTTGGGGCCGCCCTTCTTCTTTTCTCTAGTTTGCCCCTATTCCGTTTTCTCTCGGAGTTTTGCCATGTCTTTGGTTTCTCGTCGCGATCTATTGCTTGGCGGCGCGGCTTCTTCGGCCGCCCTCGGCTTGAACCCTCTGGGATCCGGCCTGGCCGGCGCGGTTTCGACCCGTGCGTTCGATTCAGAGCGCCGCACCCCCTCGCTTCGGGCCGCGCACATCACCGATGTCCACATCAAGAACGACAAGAACGCCCCCAAAGGCGTTGCCGCCATGTTTGCGCACATGTTCGGCCAAAAGGAGAAAGCACCCGAGCTCGTGCTCAATACCGGCGACTGCGTCATGGCGATCGACGGCAACATCAAGGCCGACGCCGCGCTGGCCCAGATCGACCTCTGGAAAGAAGCGACCCAAGCGTGCAAGGCGCCGATCAAGTCGTGCCTGGGCAACCACGACATCTGGAGCGCCAAGGACACGAGCGCGAAACTGCCCGCGGAAAAGAAGGGCGCGGCCCTCATGACCGAAGTCCTCGGCATGCCCGCTCCTTACTACAGTTTCGACATGGGGGGCTGGCACTTCATTTCGCTCAACAGCATGTGCAACTGGCCCAATTACGGCAGCCTGACCCCCGAGCACATGACCTGGCTCAAAAAAGACCTCGAAAAAACGCCAAAATCAACGCCGGTCTGCGTGCTCAGCCACTTGCCGATCTTGAGCATCACCTCGCTCGTCTATGGCGACTCCTGCCGGAAGAACAACGACAACTTGGTTCCCGGTGCCTGGCAGCATGCCGACTGCTGGGCGATCACCGAAGTATTTCGAAAGCACCCCCAGGTCAAGCTCTGCCTGAGCGGGCACATGCACACCTGCGACCGCGTCGAATACCGGGGCGTCTGGTACATTTGCGGCGGCGCGGTCAGCGGCGCCTGGTGGGATGGATCCGAATATGGCTTCCCTCCCTGCTACGGCGCGATCGACCTGTTCGCCGACGGCACCTTCGACTACCGCTTTGTCGACTACGGCTGGGCCGCTCGCCAGTGGAAGGGGAAACAACTGGCGGTGTGACGCAATCGATCCTCTGTTCCTTGCAACGATTGAGGGCCGCATTGATCGCGAGATCATTGCGGCCCTCTCCTTTCCCAGTTTCGCCCGAACCTCGGTTACTTCTTCGATTTGACCTTATCGTTCAAGGCGTCGATGGCGGCCTTGAGCGCGCGGATTTCCAGTTCCAGCTTTTCGGCGCGGATCTGCGCTTCCTTCTGCATCTGAGCCAGGCGAGCTTGCAAGACTTGCTTTTCCTGTTCGGCCTGCTCGACATGAACCCTCAAGTTCACCAGCGCCGCCAGCGACTGGTTGCTTTGCGCCGCGGCCAGTTGCGCGGCCAAATGTTCGTGGGCAGTCACGGACTGGTTCACACCCAACGGACTGGTAAATCGTATTTGCGACGTCCATTGGTCGTTAAGGCTTAAGGGAGTGCTGAACCGAACCCGGAAGCTATCCTTTTGCTCTTCCTCGGTTTTCCCGACTTCCCCCTGACGCACCACCGGCGTCACGGTGATGGACTGAGCCTTCCCTTCGCGGATCAGGCCGATTTTCAAGGCTCGAGCTTTCGCCTTCTGGACCGTGGCGCGCAGATGATCGGCATTGTCAACGGGCTTGCCATCGATCTGGGTGATCAGATCGTATTTCTTGAACCCCGCCTTTTCGGCCGGGCTATCGGCGATGACTTCGGTGATCGTCACCCCTTTTCCCTCGGGCAGTTGCAGCGCCTTTTGCAACACCTCGTCGATCGCTTCGATCGAAACACCGATGAAATAGTCGCTTGGTTCGCTGGCAGGCAATCCCAGAGTCACCAGGGGCACCGGCTTCACCGTGATTTCGACCCGCTTGCCGCCCCGGAGCACTTTCAACGAACCAGTCTTCGTGCCCAGTTCCAAAAGGGCCTTGTTCAAGTCCTCCGCTTTTCCGATCGGCTTATCTCCAAGTGCCACAATAATGTCAAACGACTTCAGTCCCACCGAGGCGCAAGGGCCTCCTTCGCTTACCGTCGAGACCACCAGGCCCTGTCCCGAGGGAATGTTGAGCTGCGCACGTACCGGGTCTTCCACCGGATTGAGCGTCGCCCCCAACAGGGTGTTCCCTGGTTGGCGGACCATCGGAAACGCAAAATCAACGGCCACGGGATTGGGGCCAAGGGTGTTGAGCAATCTCACTCCGGCCCCCACCTGGGCCGAATCGGTGGTGGCCCCGGTCGGCCGCTCTGCTTGCTCCGAATAGAGCTGCACACGGTATTTCTGGCCTTCTTTCGCGGCGGCTTCATCCTTGGCGGGCACTGCCGCGGGAGGTTGATTCTGCACGGCGGCCTGCGAAATCAGACGGTCCAGTTCTTTGACGACCTCGGCATTTTGAGCCTTGGCCACGGCACCCATCCAGGGAGCCCAACCGAGCGTCAAACAAGCCGCAACCAGCATGGAACGATTCATCGCCTACCCTCCAGAACAAAAGAAACATCCCAAAAAAGATCTAATATGTCTGCTTTCCGCGGTATTTGAGCGTCAACTCATGGATTGGCATTTCCACCCTGCGTCCATCCGGGGTTTTGACAAACACCAATTGGTTTTGCACATCGGCGCGGTAACCCTTCTTTTCCAACTGGCGAATCGCCTCTTCCAATGACCGAAGCTGGATTTGCTTTGCCGCCAGCACACTTTTGCTTTCCGAGAGCGCCACGGCCATCACTGGCTGAGTAGGAACTGGTGGGCCGGCCTTTACCCCCTCTTGAGTGCCTTCAGCGTCCTGACTCGGGGATGGCGCGGGCCCCTGCGCAACCGCCGTGGACTCGAGCTGCTTGGCCTCGGGCTGCACCGCACCGGTTACGGGCTGCTGTGCGAATTCTGCCCCGCCTGGCGCAACGGGTTTGAGCGCCCAGCCCGCCCAAAAAGCCAGTGCGGCGCAAGCCGCGGCGAAAAGCGGGACGATCGCTTTTCTTTGTCGCCGCAAGGTCGCCGGTTCGGCAGGAACTACCGCCAAGGGAGCGGGGGAACCCCCTGGTGGACAATTCGATGGCACCGCTTGAGGCAATGCGATCACTGCATTCGCCGGAAGCCGACCCAAAGGTGCGAGCGCATCCCGAAAGGCTTGCGATTCCAAAAAGGCCAGCGCGCAACGTTTCCAGCCGTCCGGCGTCGCATCCAGTTTCAAAAGAAGGGCCGATCGGCGCTCTTCGCCGAGAAGGCCATCGACAAGATTGTCGATCTCCCGGCCGTCGGCGCAGTGCAAGCCCTCCGCCAAAGAGGGAAATGGTTTTTTCATCGGACACCTCATGGGGAAAAGCAATCGTTCAGTTCGGTTCGCAGCCGGTATCGGGCGCGGTGAAGCCTGGTTTCGATGCAGCTCAGGCTCACTCCCAGATGTTTCGCCATCTCCTGGCAGCTCCACTCTTGCGTGTAGCGCAAAAGCAAAATCTCAATATCCCGCGCATCCAGCCGCTTCATCGCGTCGCGTACCAGTTCGCCTCGTTCTCGCGACAACAAAAAATCCAGCGGACTGGCCTGCTCCACAGGCCGACTGGAAACCTGCTGATTCAGCCGATCGACCATGCGAGCATGGCGGCCCCGGCGCCGGCGAAAGAGCATCGCCTGGCGAATGGCAACCCGGTACAGCCAGGCTCCCGCTTTTTGCGGTTCCAGTAGTGGCGTCTTGAGGCCGCAAGCGGCCAGCGACACTTCTTGCATCACCTCGTCTACTGCCTGGGCTTCTCCCAGGCGGGCATAGAGGGAGGTCCGGATCCAGACCTCGTGATCGGCAATGGCTTGCAACCAGTCGACCATGGGCCTCATCACCGGCACGGCAAGGCAAGTGGATGTCGAACAGGATCCTTCCCGTTTCCGCAACATGCAGATACCCTTGCCGCTGGACGGTTTTCCTTGCAGGGAAACGGAGAGATTTTTGAAACGAACGAAAAAAGACCGACCATGGGGAAACACGCCCCCCCGCGTGTCGCCTATCTTACCTCATTGAAGTCGAACGGTGCGTTTTGGAAGCGGTCAGACGGGTGGAACCATCTGGGGCAGGAAAGGCACGCGGCTCGCCAGCCGTCTCGGCCCCTATAAAGACCTGAGTCTCGGCCCCTACAGAGACTTGAGTCTCGGCCCCTACAGAGACTTGAGTCTCGGCCTCTACAGAGACTTGAATCTCAGCGCGGAGTTTTCGGTTCGGCGGTTTTCTTGACGATTTGCTTCAGTTCTGAAAGGAGCATGGCAATCACTTCGGGCCGCTTTTCGGCCCGGCACGAATCCTCGATATCGCCTGCCAACTGCGAGACCGACCCAAACCCATACATGCCCGCGGCGCCCCGAAGCTTGTGCGCCAGCGTTGTAAGTTTGTTGCGATCGAAGGCCTGCAGCGCCTTTTCCATCTCGCCGACCTTGCCTGGCAACGCCATACGGTATTCGGCAATCAGTTCATCGAGCGTCGGTTCCCTGGGCGGAACTTCCACCGGCGCGCTTTCTTGAGGCCCCGTCGTGGGAAGATCGCCCGGATCGACATAACTGCGCCTTGAAAGATCGGCAAGGGCGGGATCCCAACTGCGCGTCTGCAATTCCTTGCCCACCATTTCGATGAGCTGCTCGGCATTGACCGGCTTGGTCAGGTAGGCATTGCAGCCGGCCTGCAGACATTTTTCTTCATCGCCCGCCATGGCATGGGCGGTTAGCGCCACGATCGCCCGCTGATAGCCTTTTTGCCTGAGCAGACTGGTGGCGCTGTAGCCGTCCAGTTCGGGCATTTGCATGTCCATCAAGACGATGTCGTATTCACGACTGGTGGCCAGATCGACCGCGATGCGGCCATTCTCCGCCGATTCGACCGTCAACCCGGCCCGTTCCAGGAAAAACCGCACGATATTGCGATTGTCCGGATTGTCATCGGCAAGGAGCACGCGTCCGGAAAGCTTGTTCTTGACCTGCGACTGGCCGCGCAGATGGACCTTCGACCCCTTCGTCAAATCGTCCTTGTCGACCAGGTCCTTGAGGTCGGCCGATTCGACGGGCAAGTTGAGAATGAAGCAGGAGCCGACCCCCGGTTTGCTGCGCACCGAGATGGCGCCTCCCATCGATTCGGCCAGTTTGCGGCAAATCGACAGGCCCAAGCCGGTTCCGCCATAACGCCTGGTGGTCGAGGCGTCGGCCTGGGTGAACGGCTGAAACAGCTTGGCGACGACTTCGGGAGTCATGCCGATTCCCTGATCTTCCACTTCGATGATCAAGGCGCGCCGATTCGCGGCATCGTTCTCGGAAAGCTGCACTCGCATTTCCACTTTTTTGCCGGTCGGGGTGAATTTCACCGCATTGGTCAAAAGGTTGTCGAGGATCTGCCGGAATCGAGTGGGGTCGGCCGTGACGACCCGCGGTATGCGGCCCAGTGGAATCGCCTCGATCCGCAAGTTCTTTTCATTCGCCATCACGCCGGCAACCGAGAGCGCTTCGCTGACGACACGCCACACCGAAACGGGGATGCGCTCCATTTCCAACTTGCCCGCCTCGATCTTGGTCAGATCGAGAACATCGCTGATCAGGGCCAGGAGATGGCGGCCGTTACGAATGATCGACTGGACCACCTGAAGGCGCTGTTCGGTTTGCAACCGCGAATCGAGCAGGATCTCGGCGTAACCGACGACCGCGGCAACCGGCGTGCGAAACTCATGGCTCATGTTGGCCAGGAACTGTGTCTTGGCGTGGTTGGCCGCCTCGGCGGCCTCCTGAACATCCTTCAAGCGAGTGATGTCGGTGCGCAGACTGACCAGACCGCCGTCACTTGTGCGCCGGTCGCTTACGCGAATCCAGCGGTCGCCAAGGCGCTGAATCGATTCGGCGCCGGCACCGCCCTGGCGGTGGAGCGTGAGTCGTTGCTTGAGCCATTCTTCCAGGGTCATACCATCGGGGGGCTTGCCGCCGTTGCGGCAATATTCTCGCAGAATCACCTCGTTCGGCGTTCCCGGAGTCATGACGTTGGCGCCCGGCGCATAAAGCTGCTTGAATTTGCTGTTGCAAACCACCAGGCGATCATCGGCCCCAAACATGACCAGGCCGGCGTCAATCGATTCGATGGCGTCCATGAGCTGCGAGCGCGAGCGTCTGTTTTCGTCTTCGTAGCGCTTTCTTTCCGTCATGTCCCGCACGATGACCAGGACGGCGCGCCTCCCCATCCAGGGAACGATCCCCGCACGAACTTCCACCGGAATGGCCTTACCGGCCTGATGCCGGACGCTGGCTTCAAAACCGACCACTTCCCCCGAAAAAACACGATTGAGCCAGTCTGCGACCCCCTGTTGAGATTCGGGCAACTGAAACAGGCCGGTTAGCGACCTGCCGATGATGTCGCCCGGCTGCGAGCCCTGCAGCTTTTGCACCGAAGCATTGACATAGAGAACGCGAAACGGAACCGTCTTGTCCTCCTGATCCAAGACAAAGATCGGGTCGGGAAAGTAATCGGCCAGGGTCTGGAATTGCGCCTTGCTGTCTTGAAGCCTTCGTTCGAACTGCTCCTTGGCGGCGGTTTCGCGATTGAGCATCGCCTTGGTTTGGCTCAAGTCCTTGTTTCGATTCGCCTCCTTGTACTCCAGGTCGAGCAAGGCTTCCTTGAATCGGCGGCGCTCCGCCCCCATCGGCAGCAAGATAAAGAGGATCAAAACCGGCAGCAAAACGGCGACCAATCCACCCGATCGGGCAGCCGGCGCGACCCATTGGGGAGCATCTTCAGGGAGGAACTGCGCCAGGCCGAAACCCACGGCGCTTTCGACCAGCCCGATGGAGACAAGAACGATCAATCCCACGATCACGGGAACCTGCCACGCCTTTCCCTCGGAAGCCGCCACCATCAACCCAACTCCCCAGTCCAAGGATTCCGGAAAAAAAACAAAAAGGGCGAAAATCAACAAAGACAAAAACGAGTGAGGAAACATTTCGATGAGCGGGAGGCTGATTCTCATCAAGGACCTCCTCAAAGATAAACTAGGAGGTTTTCCCTCTCCTTTCTCAGGAAACGAAGAGAGGCCAAGACCGATACGCATTCATGGACTTAGGTGCGCGCCATCCTCGACACCCGCTGGGCTCATCGCGGGTTGTGCTCCCGAGTCCCCACTCTTGAATCAGTCCAGATGAATGTCGATCGAATTGGGCGCGGCCCCCTTGATCTCCCGAGAAATTCCCGATTTCACCGGGTCGCTGTATTTTTTGGGGAACTTGATGCCCCCGGGGATCTCACTGGAAGCGATGGTGACGCGATACCAGCCCGGCTCGGCCCCAGGCGCCTTGTCGGTCATCAGGTGAAACACACCGCCGGGCCCAATGACCGCGGTGGCCATGCGTCCAAGGTGGCCTTTCTCTTCGTCCGGTACGAAGACGACCGTGCCGCTGGAAATCGGATATCCTCGAAACCAGACACGCCCCTCCACCGGCACCAAGGCGGTGGCTCCGCCTCCGCACCCCGCCAGGAGGAGGATGAGGCCGATGAAGGCAATCGCGAGGGTAAAAGCCTTGGCCATGCTCCGAGCAAGTCCGGTGAGATGATTTTCCTTCAAGCGCTTCGAACGCTTCCTGAGAATAGGGGAAAGGATGGGTGGGGAGCAAGTTCAGGCAAGATCCCATACGCAGTTCAGGTTGATTGGGCATTTTGGGAAGACTGGATTTCTGGCAGCCTGCATTTTTGCAAGTTCGCAGGCACCAAACTTTCAATTTTTGGCAATCGAAGCGGTTTTTTCCAACTCGAGCTTGACTTTGCTTGAAGCTTGACGATATGCGCGCCAGGAATGGTTGGGGCACTTGGCTGGTTCCATGGAGGGGATTCAGCCGAAAACCGCAGCGTGGTTTCCTGATTTCAGGCGACTTCGAAAGCGGTTTCCCGATTTCAGGCTGCGTAAAACGGTGGCCCGTTTTCAGGCGAGTTTGCCAGGACCCCCATTCCCTCCTTCGGAGATGAGTCGTGAAAAAAATCCTCGGCGTGGGAGCCATTCTTGGCGCAACCCTGGGCATTTGCATGGTGGCCAACAACATTACCGCCCAGGGGAACGGCAACGCCGCAGGCGAACCGCGCTCCAAGGTGGGCCTGTTGAACCTCAGCTATGTCATGAAGAACTACACCAAGACCATCGCCTTGCAAAACGAGTTCAAGGAGCTCATGCAACCGCTGGTCGTCCGCCAAAAGGCCAAGCAAGCCCAGATGGAAGCCCTGGTCAAGGAATTGCAGACCAAACCCGATCAGCGCGAAACGATCGAAAAGCAATTGCGCGCGCTCAAGCGGGAACTCGAAGACGCCAACAACGAAGCCCAGATGCAACTGGGTAAGAAGGAACAGGAATTGATTGTCGTCCTTTACAAGGAAATCCAGGACGCCACCGGCCGCTGCGCGCTGTCTCATGGCTATGACGTCGTTCTTCACTACAACGACGGGCTCACCTCGAACGACTACTGGAACCCGCAGAACATCGGTTCGAAACTCCAGGAACGCGCCTGCTTGCCCATCTTTTACAACAAGGGCGTCGAAATCAGCGCGGACGTGGTAAGCGTGCTCAACACGGCCTATGCCAAGGCCAATCCGGGCACCGTCACGCCCACGAGCGGCGTCTCCACTCCGGCCGCCTCCGGCCAGTAAATTGCCGCGATCGCGGTCTGTCTTGCTTCCGTGGAACGGTTTCGATTCCAATCCAAATCGTTCCGCGGTTTCCCTTTTAGCCAACGATTTTCGAACCCCGGCCGGTTGCACATCAGCCGTTTTGGAAATATCCGGTTCGGCAAGGAAGGTGACTCGTGCGTAGGGTTGGCTCTCGAAGGCAAAGAACCATCAAACAGCCTGTCCAAGTTCGCGGAATTGGCTTCATCACGGCTGCGGATGTACAGGTTCGTTTTTTGCCAGCACCGGAAAACTCTGGAATTGTCTTCAGGCGGATCGATCTGCCCGGACACCCGGAAATCCCCGCCCATGTGACCCGAGTAACGGGCACGCAAAGGCGCACCACCATCGGCCAGGGCGCGGTGCAGGTTTGCCTCGTCGAACATGTGATGGCCGCGCTTGCCGGCCTTCGCATTGACAATTGCACCGTCGAAATCGACGGACTCGAACCACCAGGCCTGGACGGCTCCGCGCTCGAATTCACCGAGTCGCTCTTGCACGCCGGGATTTTGCCGCAAAACGCCTCGCGCACGATTTACTCGGTTTTGGCCCCCTGCGGAATCCAGACCGGCCAGACAAGCATTACCCTGCACCCCGCACGCGATCAGGAACTGCGCGCCAGCTACTTCCTCGACTATGGGCCCGATGCTCCCATGCCGAGGCAGTGCTTTACCGGCGACATCACTCCTTCGTCGTTTGCCCAGGAGGTCGCGCCCTGCCGAACATTTATCCTCGAGTCGGAACGCGCTTTCCTTCTTTCTCAGGGGATTGGAGCCCGTACGACTCCAAAAGACGTGATTGTCTTTGGTCCATCGGGACCGATCGATAATCGCCTGCGGTTTGCCAATGAGGCGGCCAGGCACAAGGTTCTCGACATCCTCGGAGATTTGGCCCTTTTGGGCATCGAGCTGGCGGGACATGTCGTTGCTTGCCGTTCGGGCCACCCGCTGAATGTGGCTTTGGGCCAGGATCTCTGGACTCGTGCGCAGGAATACGGGGTCAGCTCCTTTCGCGGTCGATCTGCCCTTGAAGAAGGGGCCTCATCCCGAAGGGAAGAATGTGGACCTGTACGCCGAGCCGCCTAGACGGGGTTGATTCGGAAGATGGAGTCGAGTCATCGATTTCGCAAACGGTTATTCACGGGATTCATGAATGAGCAAGGTTCGCGTTGGAGTGGTGGGAGTGGGGCATCTTGGCAAGGAACATGCCCGGATCCTTTCGACGCTCGAAGGAATCGAACTCGCCGGCGTCGCCGATCCGACCCGCGCGCAGGCGGAAGCGATTGCCTTGCGCCACAATACCAAGCCCTATGCGTCTCACACCGACCTGATCGGCAAGGTCGACGCCGCGGTGATCGCCGCTCCGACTTTTCTGCATCATCAGGTCGCGCGCGATCTTCTCAACGCCGGCGTGTCGCTCCTGGTCGAAAAACCCCTGGCTCGCGAGCTTTCGGAGTGCCGGGAATTGGAAACAATCGCCCGCGAGAAAGGGCTCGTTCTTCAGGTCGGCCATATCGAACGATTCAACCCCGCCTACGAAGCCTTTCAACAATTGCCTCTCGTTCCTCGCTATATCGTCGCGAAGCGTACCTCCTGTTTTCCTGGACGGTCGCTCGATGTCGGGGCGGTGCTCGATCTGATGATTCATGACCTCGACTTGGTCCTCGACATGGTTCAGGATGTCGCCGTCGATGTCGAAGCTTTTGGCGCCAGCTTGATGGGCGGCTGCGAGGACATGGCCCAGGTTCGCCTGCGGTTTTCCAGGGGGACGATCGCCGATCTCATGGCCAGCCGCGTTCATCCCGAACCTTGCCGCACCATGGATATCTGGGGCGCGGAGGGTTATGCCGGCATCGACTTCGCCAAGAGAACCCTCAAACTCCATCAGCCCGGAGAGACGATTCGCGCCGGAGTCGAGGCTCGAAAAATGGACCACGCATCGATGGCGCAGTTTCGCCAGGAACTGTTCAGCCGTCATATCGAAACCAAGGAAATCGTTTGCGAACCGTGCGATCAGCTCACGCGCGAACTGGTTGATTTCCGCGATGGGGTCATGGGCCTGAAGGAAGTCCGGGTCACCGGCGAACAAGGGGTGAAAGCGGTCGCCTTAGCCACGCGTATTTTGGAAAGCATTGAACGGCATGCCTGGAACGCGAACACGAGCGGTCCTTCCGGTCCCAACAAGCTGCCTGCGCCCAAGGGGAAACTATTCACATCAAGGTCGCGGGAAGCCGCAGCCTGATGGGCTCAGCCTTCGATTGCGAATGAGGCCGAATGCCATCGGGTGGGATGGTCAAGTGAATGGAACTTGCGATGCAATAATAATGAGATAGGCGCCGCTTGCGGCGCCTATCTCATTTCCAGACGATTCGAAAAAACAGCCAGGTCAAAAACGCAAGCAACGGCACCGCCGGCAGCAAAAACCAGCGCCACTGGCCAGAGCCGCCCTTTTCCTCCGCGTCCACCGGCACCATGACCGTCGCGGAAAGCGCCGGACCAATCCGGCTGCCCTTTTGGAAAAGCGTGCCGCTGCCCTGGTCTTGGCCGCCCGACATGATCAGCTGCTTGTTCCCCGAGAAAAACTGGCTAATGACCACATCCTCTTCAGTGGGGGCGCTCATCTCGACCTTGGCGTCGATCCCCGGCTCCGAGCCGGTGTCGTCTGCCAGTAACTGTCGTTCCAGTTCGGTCACTTCCTCGGGCTGATACATCTTCAGCTTGCCGACCTGCTCCATCACCTCGTCGCTGGATTCATCGCTGGTCGAAAACTCATGCTCGCCTGGAGTCCAGAGCTTCAAATCGGCGGCGAGCAATCCCGCTTGCTGAATCCGCTGATCGGGATTCTTGTCCATCATGGTTTTGATGAGCGAAACGAAACCGCCGGGCAGGTCGGGTCGTAGGGATGCGAGCGGCTCGGGCTCTTCGTGGCGATGGCGCTTCATCCGTTCGATGTTCGTGCCGCCCTGAAAGGGGGGCTTGCCCGTGAGCGCGAAATAAAGCGTGCAACCAAGGGAGTAGATGTCGGCCCGCCCATCGACCTTCGAAGGATCGATCGTCTGCTCAGGCGCTATGAAATCCATGGTGCCGACGATGAACCCCTGCCCGCCGACGACCGATTCGTCGCCCGTCCGTTCTCCCTGGAGCATCGCCAGGCCGAAGTCGATCAGGCGCACCTGACCCCGCGAGGAAATGAGAATGTTAGCTGGCTTGATATCTCGGTGGACCAGGCCCACCAGGTGAATGTGGTGCAGCGCCAGGGCCGCTTCCATACCGATGAGAGCAACCTGATGAAGGCTCAACTGGCCTTCGTCCTGGACCATCCGGTGCAGGCTGCGGCCCGGGATGAACTCCATGGCCAGGTAGAAAATCCCCTCGATTTGACCCGATTCGTGAACCGGCACGATATGGGTGTGCGCCGCGGTCTGCGCGCTCAAACGCATTTCGCGCAGAAAGCGAGCGAGGCGGCGTGGTTCCTTGGCCTGGTTGGGGGGTAAGACCTTGACCGCCACCAGGCGGTTGGCGACCAGATCCATCGCCAGATAGACGGTGGCGGTGCCGCCCTTGGCGATCGGCGAAAGGATCGAAAAGTGGCCAAGTTTCAGGCCGCGAGAAATGCCCTGCAGGAGTTTGCCGGCCTGGAAACGGGTCAGGTGGCCAGCCCGGATGAACGCCTCGGAAACCTTTTCAGGGGAGGACTGGGTTTCGGCGGGCAACTGCGAGAAGAATTCCCGAACCAAATCCCGATTCAGGAGTTGCGAGCGAAGCAACGCCTTCAAAAAATCCTGCGTCGGCTGCGTTTCGCGCACCGAAGTACCTTTGGCAGAATGGGATTCCGTCGTCACGGCAGAGCGGTTCCTCCTAGGGAGATGATATTGCTCCGAAGCTAGGGCGGGGCTTCGGAAAATCACTTTCAACCCAGGGCCGCCTCCTTGCCGCGGATGACTGCCTTGAGCTGCCGGACCAGGCGGTCTTCGACCTTAAGGTGCGCTTTGTCGATCTCCTTATCGGCCAAAGTTCGGTCGAAAGCTTGGTAACCCAGCGACCAGGCCAGGCTTTTTCGGCCCTCCGGCACCCCCTCACCCCGATAAATGTCAAAGAGCCGCAATTCGCTCAGCAAATCCCCCGCGGCCGCGCGGATTTCCCGGGCGACCTGATCCGCCGCAATCGCTTCATCCACCACAACCGCCACATCCCGCAAAGCGATCGGGAAGCGGGAGACGGCCTTGAATTTCTTCTTTTCCGGCCGGATCGATTCGAGCAGATCGAGATCGAATTCGCCCGCGATGAGCGGCTTGCCTTCCCAGCCCATCGCCTTCGCCGTCTTGGGGTGCAACTCTCCCATCCAGCCCAGGACTTTCTCCTTGCCGTGATGCTTGTAGGCGACCTGCGCCTGACGACCGGGGTGAAGCCCGGGCCGATTCGCCGCCCCGTCAAGGCGCAGTTGAGTGGGATCGAGCCCCAAAAGGTCAACAACTCCTTCGAGCGCCCCTTTCAGGTCGAAAAAATCGATTGCTTCGTCGCCGCTTGTGCCTGAGTCCCAGGAAGGTTCACGGCGCCGACCGCCCAGAACCATGGCAAGGCGATTGGATTCGACCGGCCCCGCCGGGACTTCCCCTTCCTGGCCCTCGCCGGGTTGGTAGATTTTGCCGATCTCAAAAATCTTTTGTACGGGCGCGCCGTTTTGCCTGAGATTGGAGATGGCGATGGCGATCACCGAGGCGGCCAGGCTTCGGCGCATGACCGCCTTTTCGGGGCTGATCGGATTGGCCAGCTTGATGTGCGAGGCCCCCTCCGCGTCGAGCCCGGGTTCGATAAGTCGCTCCTGTTCGATGCCGGTCAGCGAATAGGTGATCACCTCTTGCATGCCGAGCTCGACCAGGGCGTTTTTCACCGACTCGTGAAACTCGCGCGAGCTTTTGATCGCCGGCCTGGACGTGGTTTCGGCAAGCAAGGTCATCGGCAGCCGGTCGTAACCTTCCAGACGGGCCAATTCCTCAATGAGGTCGATCGCGCCTTCTTGAATGTCGAGCCGCTCAGGCGGAATGGCAACTTCAAGCTCCCAGCCCTGAGGCCCAGATGAAGCAACCTTGTTGACGCCAAAGCAAAGCGCGGAAAGGTGTTTTTCCGCAAGTTCCGCCGGCAATTCCATGCCAAGCACTTGCAGGACCTTGGCGCCGGTCAAGGGAACCACGCGTTTTTGCGCAGGCACTGGCCACGATTCGACCACGCCCTTCGCCACCTTGCCTTCTCCGTACTGGGCGAGCAGTTGCGCGGCACGCTCAAGCGCGGGCCCCGCCTGGGTTGCCGCGACACCGCGGCTAAAACGCAGGCTCGCCTCGCTGGGCAGATGGAGCGCCTGCATCGTCTTGCGCGTGCGGATCGGATCGAAATGCGCCGATTCCAAAAGCACGCGTGTGGTTTGCGCGGTCACTTCCGTTTCCGCACCGCCCATGATTCCGGCCAGCGCGATGGGACCCGCCGCGTCGGCGATCACAAGCATGCCGGCGTCCAGCTCGCGCTCCTTGCCGTCGAGCGTCAGCAGCTTCTCGCCGGTCTTCGCCGCGCGCACGGAGATCCGAATCGATCCTCCTTGAGCTCGATCAATCAACTTGTCGTAGTCGAAGGCATGCAGCGGTTGCCCCTGTTCCAACATGACGAAGTTGGTCACGTCGACCAGGTTGCTAATCGGACGCATACCCGATGCGAGCAAGCGGGTCTTCATCCAGGAGGGTGAGGAACCAACCTTGAGCCCGTCGATCAACCGGCAGGAGTAACGCTCGGAAAGCTTGGTATCTTCGATTGCGATTTCCACCGGAACGGGCCAGGAGCCGTCTTCGGTGAGTTCAGCCGAGGGAATGCGCACCTTGCCGCCGAAAAGCGCGGCCACTTCGCGAGCGATACCCAACATCGAGAGGCATCGCCCCATGTTCGGCAGAATGTCGACCTCGACGACGGTGTCGCCCAAGACGCTCACCGCGGGGGTTCCGGGCTTGATCTCCTCGGGATAGAGAATAATCCCCTCGTGCTCGTCGGAGAGGCCCAGTTCGTAAGCGGAGCAGAGCATGGAATCGCTGGGGATGCCGCGAATCTTGGTCGGCTTGAGCTCCTTGATGACCTTGGTTTCGCTATGGCCATCGAAGAGCGCCGAGCCGGTGCGGGCCAGGATCACCGTTTGGCCGGATTCCCCGACCGCGATATTGGGCGCGCCGGTGACGAGGTGCTTCTCGGTGCCGGTGCCGTCATCGACGACGGGAAGCTTGAGGCGATCGGCATCGGGGTGTTTTTCGATGCGCAGGATCTTCGCGAAGACGACCTTGTCCGGCGCCCAGACCGGCATCGGTTCGCTGACAAGCGTCGCCAGTTCTGCAGGTAGCTGGGTTCCAAGCGGCCGAATGGAAGAGACTTCGAGCCCCGAGAGGTTGAAGCGCGAAACCAGATCTCCCACGCCGGGAAGGTCGACAAGTTCCTTGAGCCAGGCCAGCGATATTTTCATGGACCGGGTATCCCTTAAATCTCAAAAGGGACCGTAGCCCGGTCCCCGATCTGTTTTTTGTAACCCGCGGCGCGTTCGCCAAAATGCACGCGGAACTCGAATCATTCCGAGCCGACTGAATGCGGATTCCCCTGGTGAACGGGAGCGAACCGCGGGATGTTGGTTTCAAAACTGGTTCAAGAATCGCCAGTCGTTGGCCCAAAAATGGCGGATGTCATCCATGCCGGAAAGGAGCATGACGATGCGCTCGACTCCCAGACCAAACGCGAAGCCGCTGTGGCGTTCCGGATCGTAGCCGCCATTGCGTAGCACCACGGGATGGACCATGCCCGCGCCCAGGATTTCCAGCCAGCCCGTCTTCTTGCAAAGAGAGCAGCCCTTGCCGGCGCAGATGATGCAGTCCATGTCCACTTCCATGCTGGGTTCGGTGAACGGGAAGTAGCTGCTGCGCAGTCGGATTTTCCTTTTTTCACCAAAGAGCTTGTGGATGAACGCCATTAAGGTTCCCTTCAGGTCGGTCAATTTGACCGATTCCCCGACGGCGACGCCGTCGATCTGATGGAACATAATTTCGGAGCGGGAGGTGATGTTTTCGTAGCGGTAACACATGCCGGGAAGGACGACGCGAACGGGCCCGGGGGCATGAAGCTTCATCGCATGGATCTGACCCGGCGTGGTGTGGGTGCGCAGGATCCAGCCGGGCTTGTTCGTATGAAAGGTGTCCCACATATCCCGGGCGGGATGATGGGGCGGCATGTTGAGCATGCCGAAGTTGATTTCGTCTTCCTCGATTTCACGGCTGGTGAAGGTTTCGAAGCCCAGCTCGCCAAAGATCCCCAGGATCCGGCGCATGATCTTCGTCGAAGGGTGGAGCCTGCCAGGAAGGATTGGCCGCCCGGGTAACGAAACATCGACCCGGCCTTGAGCCAGATCTTTTTCGAGCGCTTCTTCCCGCACTTTTTCGAGGGCGAGGTCGAAATCCTTTTGCAGAGTCTCTTTGACCGCGTTGGCCTTTTGCCCGTAGTCCTTGCGATCGGCGGCAGGGATTTCGGCAATGCGCTTAAGCGCGCCCGAGATTTCGCCGGTTTTACCGAACCAACGATTTTGCCAGGAACGCAAAGAAGCTTCGTCTGTCGCCAGACGAAGCTCTGAGGTTCCCTGTTGCAAAAGCTGATCCAGGGAGCTGGTATCCGCCATGGGCCCTTTGCTTTTTCTTGCCTTTAAGGTCGATCGCAGGTGGGCTATTCCTTAGCCGCTTTCCTACCCAAATCGCTTACTTACCCGCCAGGAGGGGCTTCACGATTTCGACGATCTTGGTGAACGTTTCAGGATCGTGAATGGCGATTTCGGCCAGGCTCTTGCGATCGAGAATGATCTGGGCGAGTTGCAAGCCATGGATCAGTTGGCTGTAGCGAAGACCGCGCATGCGGCATGCGGCGTTGACGCGCACGATCCACAGCTTGCGGAAGTCGCGCTTACGCACCTTGCGGTCACGATACGCGTAGGCGCGAGCGCGAATGATGGCGGTGGACGATTGGCGGTTCAACCGATGGCGTCCGGCGCGAAAACCTTTGGTCAGGCGGCGCAGGCGCTTGCGTCCGCGAAGGACGGTCTTCCCGCTGCGTGCACGAGTCATCTCAAATCACTCCAATTGAATTACCAAGTCTTAAAAAAGCTGTATTCCGATTCCACTCTGTATTTCGATTCCAAGCTGTATTTCGATTCCACTCAGGACCGACGCGTGGTGAAGCCAAAAGCCGCTTGACGGGTCGATTGAATACCTTCTGTGCCCCATTGCGATTTCGAAGCGGCCACAGCGTTTCGCCGAAGTCCGCTCATCCAGACGCGCAAACCAAGCTCGCGACCTAGATACCGCAAAGGTTCAACGGAGAAGAATTAGGCTCCACCCATCGCTTCGACATACTTGAGGGCGATTTTGCTGCCAGTCACCAAGCCCTTGCGCAGCTGGCGCTTGCGTTTGCGGGTCTTATGGCTGTTGATGTGCTTCTTGCCGGCTTGAGCTCTTTTCAACAGGCCGGTGGCGGTCACCCGGAATCGCTTGATGGATGCTTTGTGGGTTTTTCGCTTGGCCTTGGCCTTCTTTAACATTTTATTCCACCTTCCCGAATCCGGTTTCGATTGCACTTATGGCATCGACCATCAAAACGGGGAAACCACTGCAAAACGAATCTCAAAACGGCAATAAAATTGAATTCCCCAACAGGACTTATCACCCTGGAGGGGAAACCATCACTATACCACGAACGGCAATTGAAGGCGAGTGGGATTGAGAGGAAATGTCCGAACCCACGCCCGGGCATCCTCAGGTCTTTGCGAAACAACACTACGGTCTGCTCCTCAAGGAATCGGCCTGAAGGACACCGTCGGAAAACAGCCCAGGGAGTTACTTCTTTGTGGGAGCTGGGATATCCTTCAGGTCATCAGCAAGTAACTTCTGTTTACTATTGTCGGTCGTAACCGTTTTGGAGGGTGGAAGATTCGTCTTCCCTTGATCGGGACCACCCCCGCATCCAATCAATCCCGCAAATGCGGCCAATAAGATCAGAGCGTTCAAGCTTCCCAGTCTCATTGAAGAACTCCGTAAAAAGGGGTCTCGTTCAACCAGGGAGAATCATCAAGGACTCGTCCCGTAGCGCCCACACAATTGTACCAGAATATTGCAATTACCAGCGTCGATCGAGTCCATGTTAGCTCAAGCTTCCCAAACGGGCAGTTCGCCGGGACATTTGGAATTTGTTTGGCCACGTAGCAAGCGGAATTTCCTTAAGTCCTTACAGAACCAATTTTTGGTGTACCAATAAAAAAGAGGCCGATCCCGATGGGACCGGCCTCTTCTAGAGTTAGCTCTTAACCAAACACGCAGAAAGCTTACTGCTTCCTGGAAGGGGAAGGCAGATCCGAACTGCTATCAGAAACCGCGGACGCTTTCTTGTTGTTCGACTTCAGCTCTTTCGATTCGGGAAGGTTGGATTTCACTGGTTCGGGGCCACCGCACCCGATCACTCCTACGATTCCCAAAATCAGCGCCAGAGAACTCAATCTTGCCAACATAGAGGTAAAACTCCCAAAGAGAAACTTAGTTCATCAAGGCGCCGGTATCCAGGACGCCACCGTCCTGTTTGCCACCGAGTTGCAACAACACGTTGCGTTCGTTGGAAGGATTCGTGCCTGTGTTGGGGCTACGAACAGACCGGACCGAGCCGTCGCCAAAGGTGAACTGAACGATACCGGTGTGGTAGCTGGAGAACTGACGAATCGAGGCCGATTCGGTGTGGCTCAAGCCTTGCAGAGTGTAGATGGCGCCCGAGCCCAACCAGTTGTGTTGGTAGTCAAACGCGGCGCCTGCGCCAGCGGTCGACCAGCGGGTGCCGACGACTTCGCCGAAGGCCAGCGTATTGCTGGAGCCGTCGAGGATCGTCGCCGAAGTGGTCTTTGAACGATTGCAGTAGATGCCTTCGTAACTGGTAGCGGGGCCGGAACCCGAGCAAGCGAGGTAGTGAGAAATACCAAAGTACTGGTATTTTTCGACGCCGACATAGTCATCGGACCAGAAGCCGGCGTAGATCGAACCACCGACCGTAAAGATGGCCATGCCCATGATCACGTTCTTGCCGAACTGGGTCGGAGCCGAGGGGCACATGAAGGTCTTGATTTGACCGGCCTTGGCGGTGGTGTAGTTGGCAACGTTGGGGTAAGCCGGCGAGCCCGGGGAGGTCGAGTTGTACTGGAACCACTGATTGTTGGGATATCCAGGACCATCAACATCGGGGCTTGTCGTTGCAATTTGCAACGCCTTGAAGACATTGTCTTGCTCGAGGTAGGGCAGGAGCAGCGCCATGCAACCGACATAAGGACCGTTGGTCCAGGTAGCGGTGCTTGCCATTTCGGACTGATTGGGTCCGATATAGCCAGGAGGCAAACGCAGGTTGGTCGACTCGTAGTTGGCAGCGGCCAACCCGATTTGCTTGAGGTTGTTCGAACAGGTCATACGGTTGGCGGCTTCACGCACTTTTTGAACCGCCGGGACGAGCAAGCCGATGAGGACGGCGATGATGGCGATCACAACCAGCAATTCGATCAGCGTAAAACCCGAGCGAGTCCGGCTGAAGGGACGGATCATTTCCCAACTCCTTAGAGATTAAAAACGAATAAAACAACGCACCCTGAAGAGGTACTAACCAGGGTACATGCCAATTATCGGCCTATCCAGGGAAAAACCGTGGAAAGATGATTTTTTGAGGAAATCTCTAAGGAGTTTGAATTCAAATCGGTTTGATCCTTTTTCTCATAATTGGGTTGCAAAACCGGTGTCGATCCGCCTTGCAATTCCGATAAATCCCTACGATTCTTCGCATTGCCAAGACCTGGAAACAGCACCGGGGATGGTCCAAGCCCGATTCTCGCGAAAAATCCGCAGGGATTTCGCGATGTCCCTTAAGGTTTCTCAGCTGCAATCTCCGGTTGCCAAACTGTCCGAGAGAATAACAAGGTCGCCTGTGAACCCATTACAGGCCTCATCCAAGAATTTGGCGTTCAATCAAATTTCCCCGGAAAGCACCAAAATCGGCCTTTTCCGCCAAATACCTCCTATTTGAAAGTGTGAGAAATCCGGGCAATGCATGAGAGCATCTCTTGGACTTTCTTCATTAAAAGCCGCTGGAGCCTTATTTTGCAGTTGCCTTTCATGAGAAAAACGCTAACAAATCATGAACCTCTCTCAGGAATTCACTCGTGTTTTCCGCATTTCGGGAAACGCTTCATTGGGAGGATTGCATGATTGATTCTCGTTCCACCAACACGCGATCAGGATTTACCTTGATCGAGCTTCTTGTTGTGATTGCTATCATTGCTGTACTCATCGGTCTGCTTGTCCCCGCAGTGCAAAAAGTCCGCGAAGCCGCCAACCGCATGACCTGCTCCAACAATCTGAAGCAGTACGGTCTGGCACTCCTCAATTACGAAAGCACCAATGGCGTGCTTCCTCCCGGCAGTCTCGCGGGCTCCGCCTCAGTCGGATCGACCGCGTGGAGCGATGCCCAACTGTTTGGGACGACCGTTTATATCTTGCCCTATTTAGAACAGGATGCCATTTATAAGGGGCTCACCATTAATAAGAGCCTCACAGCCAAGGATGTACCTTTTACCACGACAACCATAGCAGACTGGACCTTAGCGCGGACCAAGATCAAATCTCTTACTTGCCCAAGCGACGAAATCACTTCTGCCAGCCAAACAACCAATGGCGCCATCCGCTTCGGGATCGATTTTACTGTCGCCGGGACGAACTCCATTTCGAGCCTTTCATGGGGAACCGCTGGGGCGACATATGATCTGGGGAAGACCAACTACAGCACGGTGGCGGGAGCCCTGGGTAATGGTGTTTCTACCTCCGACGCAGCTTCCGGTCCTGGTGCCGACTTGCAGAAGTATGTGGGCATCTACACCTGCCGTTCGAAGAACAAGACTTCGGACATCCTGGACGGTTCATCCAACACCCTGGCCGTGGGGGAAGGCTTGGGCGGTGTATCACTTGCTGGCACGCAAAGAGATTTCATGTGGGCTTGGATTCATGTCGGCGCCATGCCAACGAAGTTCGGATTGCTCGGCAGCAACGGACCGGCACCCACAACGGCAAGTAACGCCGGCGCCGCCATTGGGGGTTGGAACTATTTCGGTAGCCGTCATTCAGGCTTGGTACAGTTCGGCTTCGGCGATGGATCAGTGCGAGGCCTTCGCCCTGCAAGCACCGGCCTGCGTAATCCCACAACCGCCGGCAGTGATTGGTATATCTACCAAGCGATGGCGGGCATGCGCGACGGCAATGTCTATAACACAACCCAGTTGAGCAACTAATCACGCGCAAATAAAGCGATTGGATACACATCCACACTCCAAAAGCTGCTGAGTTTTTCGGTGAAAACAAAGGAGCAGCTGATATGGATTGGCCCTAGGCCCGGGCCTCACGTTCTAGGACATGTAACAGAAAACCGGACCTCATCCGGGAGTTTTGCTGAAGTCCTATTCGCAATAGGAGCTGCGGCCGGGGCGCCGTGGCTCTTTTTCATTTTTCTGCCATGAGTTTTCTCATTAAAGACCCCCCTGGCTCTCGGCTCATGCAAGAGCCGCCTTGCTTGAAAAATCGTAAGAAAACCGGCTTTTTTCACGGGTTTGCGCGGCGTCGCCTTTATTAAAAAAGTCGGGGCTACTTCCTTTGCGGTTGTCCCAGAAGAAAATCGTGTTAAGAATTGGGGAACCCTCTCTTATTTATTTTCGCCTTGGGTTATTTCGAGTTCCGCCCCGACAACAAGGGGTTTGGGAGGATTGCATGCATCGTCGTTATTTCGGAATGAAGCGATCGGGCTTTACCCTGATCGAACTGTTGGTTGTGATTGCGATCATCGCGGTTTTGATTGGTCTGCTCGTCCCCGCCGTCCAGAAGGTTCGGGAAGCCGCCAACCGCATGACCTGCTCCAATAACTTGAAGCAATATGGACTGGCGCTTCTGAATTACGAAAGTACCAACAATGTTCTGCCTCCCGGAAACCTGGGTGGTTCGGCCGCAGTCGGATCGACGGCCTGGAGCGACTCTCAACTGTTCGGAACGGCGGTTTTCATCCTGCCTTATCTTGAGCAAGATGCCATTTACAAACAGTTGACGATTAGCCGCGATATCAATGTCAAGGGCGCTCCTTTTTACTCGGTGAACCCCGACTGGAGCCTGGGCTGGACGAAGCTCAAGACGTTGACTTGCCCAAGCGACGAAGTGCCCGGAGCACCGCAAACCACCAACGGCCTCTTTATTTTCGGCCTCGATTTCCTCACTGCTGGACAGAACTCCATTAGTTCTTTGAACTGGGGGACGGGCGGAGCCTCTTACGACCTCGGCAAAACCAACTATTGCACCGTGGCGGGAGCTCTTGGAGCCGGTAGCAATGTTTCGACTTCTGATGCAGCGTCAGGACCTGGCGCCAATTTGCAGAAGTATGTCGGTGCCTACACCTGCCGTTCTAAGACCAAAACTTCGGACATCCTTGATGGTTCTTCCAACACGCTTGTCGTGGGCGAAGGCCTCGGCGGTATTTCTCTGAGCGGTACTCAACGAGACTTCTTCTGGGCCTGGATGCACGTCGGCGGCATGCCTACAAAGTTTGGTCTCCTGGGCGGTGGTGGCCCCACGCCTAGCTCCGCCAGCAACACCGGCGCTTCGGTCGGTGGTTGGAACTACTTCGGCAGCCGCCATTCGGGCATCATCCAATTTGGTTTCGGCGACGGTTCGGTTCGGGGTCTTCGCCCGGGCAGTTCCGGCGTGCGCAATCCCACGACCGCCGGCAGCGACTGGTACATCTACCAGGCCATGGCGGGCATGCGGGACGGCGATGTCTACAACACGGCGCAACTGAGCAACTAACCCTGGGTTTATGAGAGAGATAAGCATGACGAAGTTGAAGGTTCTGGTTTTCGTGAGTTTCTGCGCCGCCATGGCGGGATGCGGCGATTCCAAGACGCCTCCCCCCAGCCTCAAGCAGGAGATGCCCAAGGGCGCTCCCGGCGCGACCGGCGGCATGGAAAAGGGAATGAAAGCCAGCAAGGAAAGCTAAGCGCTTTTCTTCAGTGATTAAAGAAGAAGGGCTGCGGCGTTTACGCCGCGGCCCTTCTTCTTTTTGTTTGATCAAGGCGATAAAGACACCGGCATGTCGTTACCAATCTCGACACGCTCAAGGTCCACTGGCAGCAAGGGGGACTCTGCCTCCTGCTCGGCGTTCCCGGCACCGGCAAAAGCGTGATCAAGCAGGCCGTGCAAAAGCTGCCGGAAAACCAGCACCTCGTCGCTACCGTCGCTCGGACATTGCACACCTACACGAACACGGTCAAAATCCTCTGCGACGCCTTCCGTGTCGCGTTCGAAAGTTCCGCCTTCGCTTGTGAACGCCGGCTCATCGAACAGGCCTTCGCTCTCAACCATGCCGGCAAGTCGCTGACCACCATCCTCGACGATGCCCATCTCATGGATCTGGCCAATCTCCGCCGCTTGCGGCTCTTGTTCGAAGACTTCCCCAAGAACCACAATCTCGTTCTGATTGGCAGAATCAGCCTGCTCGCCGACCTCGACCTCGGCATCAATCAGGACATCAAAAGCCGCGTCACTTACTCCGCCATTACCAAGCGGCTCGGCCCCGACGCGATGAAGGAGTTCATTCTCCGCGAACTCGATCGGGCCGGCCTCGGTCACAACACCTTCACGCAGGCAGCGACCGATCTGCTCGTCCGCTCTGCCGACGGCGTTCTGCGCAAAGCCCGCAACCTCGGTGTCGGCTGCCTCATCGAAGCGGTCCGTTCGGCAAAGCGCACCGTCGACATCGACATCGTCAATCGGGTCCTGATGCAGCCCCACTGGCAGAAAGACACCGACCTCACCGACTACTGAGAACGCCGATGATCCCCGCCGAACTCTTGCGGAAAATCCGCAACGACCTGCCGATGACCGTCACCATCGCCGCGCTCGGGCGTGAGGGGCCGCCGTCGAAAATCCGAGATGGCCGCTTCGTCTTCCTCTGCCCGCACTGCGCCGAAATGCTCGTTTACATCAATCCGAAAAACAACCTCGCCCACTGCTTCGCCTGTCATAAAAACTTGAACAACATCGATCTGCTGCGGGTGCTTGGGCACGACTTCCACGCCGCCGTCACTCTTCTCGAACGGTGGCTAAACCAGCATCAGCGCAACCGAACGTCCATCTGACTGATTAGATCCACCATCAAAGCCTGCCTGCCTCCATGTCGCCGCCAGCGTCGAAGGCCTCTCCTATGTCTTCTCCAAAATTCGCAGGAATTCGGGAATCCTCTCATAAACACATCCCAAACTCTACAGTCCGAATTCGGCTACAAATGCGATCACAATTTGGCTCGGGACACCTCATCGAAGCGGTCCGTTCGGCAAAGCGCACCGTCGACATCGACATCGTCAATCGGGTCCTGATGCAGCCCCACTGGCAGAAAGACACCGACCTCACCGACTACTGAGAACGCCGATGATCCCCGCCGAACTCTTGCGGAAAATCCGCAACGACCTGCCGATGGCCGTCACCATCGCCGCGCTCGGGCGTGAGGGGCCGCCGTCGAAAATCCGAGATGGCCGCTTCGTCTTCCTCTGCCCGCACTGCGCCGAAATGCTCGTTTACATCAATCCGAAAAACAACCTCGCCCACTGCTTCGCCTGTCATAAAAACTTGAACAACATCGATCTGCTGCGGGTGCTTGGGCACGACTTCCACGCCGCCGTCACTCTTCTCGAACGGTGGCTAAACCAGCATCAGCGCAACCGTACGTCCATCTGACTGATTAGATCCACCATCAAAGCCTGCCTGCCTCCATGTCGCCGCCAGCGTCGAAGGCCTCTCCTATGTCTTCTCCAAAATTCGCAGGAATTCGGGAATCCTCTCATAAACACATCCCAAACTCTACAGTCCGAATTCGGCTACAAATGCGATCACAATTTGGCTCGGGACAGCAAGCGGCGACCGACGGAATTTCCAGTGATGAAGAAGCCGCGCTCTGAATACCGAAAGAATTGATTGGCAATGCCTTTGCGGACCAGCTTAGTGCCATTCTAGAATGTCCCCTTCTCCCCGCCGACGCTCTCGTTGTTCTAGCCATTCTTTGACCTTAAGGACGACACTGATGGCAGTAAAGTAGAATGTCCCCTTGTCCCCGTCGCAGGGACGACTAACCAAGCATCCCCGGAAAGCAAGAAAATGGGACACGTAATAAGAACTGGCTTGCCAAATCAAAGAGGGTCTTGAATTCAACAACGCAAATCGGATACCGGTAAGTGGCATGATCCGACCAGTGACTAGTTCAAGGCGATTAAATTAAACCTTCTTTTTTTTATACTTATCTGGAAACTCGCCTGTGCCCTTCGCGTCCAATCGGCAAATTTGCGTTTCTTTGGAAAACCTAGTTAGTGAGTTAAATTGTTTTATCCTATCATCGTGATAAAGATGAATATGAAATCGTGCGCCATCAGGAATATTCTCTAGGTTATCTTGATTTGTGTTCGCAATCCACTCCAGCAATTTAGCAAGCGACAGCAACCCCTGTGGATCACCGCCGATAAAGATTCCATACCGACCGGAAGAAATCTCCAAGTTACCAACTATTTTTGGATAACCGAAATTATGGTTAACCCATCCTTCTCTTGGATCCGCCACTTCTAATCTCCCTTCCTATAAATTTCTTTCGAAAATCGCGCTCGAATTCCGGCCAACTTAACTAACTATTATAAATATATACTATACTATTTACCACTATCTTTCAAGCCCAATATGTACACCCTTAGGCCATCATTGCAACGCCACTATATTCCGATTTAAAACGCCGCCGCCTCTTTCCCTACTCTTGAGAAAGAGGCGACAAATGCGCTATAATTCATGCCAATTAATTTGGCAAGAAATCAACAGAAAGCCCCAACGAAGCCTCCCAACAAATATACCTAAAAGACGTAAATAGGCTTAGCTTACCCAGTAGAAGTCATCGGGGGGTTGCCCAGGCAACGCCTGCGTTACTAAAGCTCCATCTGCTCCCGCAGCCCCTATTATGGCTGCGCCACCAATTATCACCACCCCTGCCGCCGCGGCGACAGGCAACCAACCTGGAGATGTCACCCAAATAATAATCCCTCCTCCAACAGAACCAACAATAACTACTCCAGTTACGACAGTTCCAGGGCTTGGCAACCAATCGCCACCCCCTGCGTCTTTCGGAGCTGGATCAGGCGGTGGATCGTCCTCTGGTTCCGGATCAGGTTCAGGGTAGACATTAACATGATTATTACCATTTTTGTCAGCCTCATCCCAATGTCCAATCCTATGGGATTTATCCCAGGCACGATACCTTCCGCCCTTTTTCCATGCCCCCACTCCTTTATCCCATTTCCAACTCGGGTCGCCGAAAGGAGGACCTTGAGGCCAGCTTGATGGTGGCCGACTCGCACCTGGTACGCGATTAAGGCCCGAAGGATCTCTATACGTTCCAACATTATTCCCTAAATATCTGAAAGTATTTACATCTCCCGCACTATAGCCAACCGGATCGTTTGACAACCACCGGCCTAAAGTCGGACTCTGGATTCGATTCCTAAAATCCAAATTCCCAATGATATCAGCCTGACCACCCTGATGCAAAAACACCCAGTCCTTTGCACTGGCCCCAATCACGATTCCGGAAGAATCTCGGAATGTCGTGACGCCAAACGGTGTTTCTGTGTATTTCTCTTGAACCGCTCCGCTAGTATTCGTAATCGCGGTCACATTGAAATTGGCATCTTGCAACGCATAAAGCCGCTCATCAAGCGAGCCATTAGCATCGGTGTCCCGATCACGACTGACCATTGCATCAACATAAACCGGACTCCAGACATTTCTTGTCTTGGTGTTGGATCCAACTTTTTCCTCAAGCAACTGCCAGGTGGAACTGAATAGCCGGTCGGTGGTCGTCGAATTCGCCACTACCTTGACCTTACGGTTCAATGCGTCGTAGCTACTCGTCGCGATCACGGTATCCGACGAATTCTTAATCTTCACCTGCCGGTTCCAGGCATCCCAGACGAACCGGTAGTTGTTTTCGTCCTTGGTTAAGTTGCCGTTGTTGTCATAAGTCGGCGTCGTGGCGCTGCTGACGGAAGTGATTTCGTTTTGCTTGTTGGCGCTACGAGTCTGGGTCGTACCATTGGTCGTGATGCTATCCCAGTTGCCCGTCGCATCGTAGTCCCAGCTTTGGGCATTCGTAGGTGATCCGGTGACATCGGTCTTGCCAACATTGAGCGTGCCCAGCTTGTAGGAGGCGAGCTGATTGAGGTCGTCGTAGGTATATGCTTCGCTCAAGCCGGTGTTGACGATGTTCTCCTTGTAAAGTACATTGCCGTTGCGGTCGTAGCCATATTTAAAGCGGTCGACATCGAGATTGCTGCCGTTGATCCAGCGCTGATCGACGATGCGGCCAAAGCGGTCGAGGCCGGTGTACTGATCACCGGCGTCGCCGGGCGACTCGCCACTCAGTTTGATGTAGCTTAGGTCGACACCTGACTGAGAATGAGCGCGCTTGACCACCGTTCCCAGACCCAGGTAGGACAACGATTCCAGGGTATTGGACGAATCACTGATCGATGTCAACCGGCTGATATTGCTGTTGAGCCCGCTGGCGTAGTTGTAATTGACCACATAGCCCGAAGCATAGGTCATGCTCGTCAGGCGGCTGTGATTGGCACTGCTCGCCATTTCGGAATAGGCGTATTGGACATTAGACGACGATCCGGTGACGGCGCCACTGTGTTCCTGCCATTCCTTCGTGAGTTGGTTCAAACCGTTGAACTCGCGCTTGACCTGATTGACGACGCTGCCGCTGCTCGTCGCATCGTAGCACGTGAATAGGTAAGCATTCCCCTGGCTGTCGTATGCGGTCGTGATCAGCCGCACCGTACCATCGACACCGGAACCCAGAGTCGTCACAGCATCGGCGGTTTGGCGACCCAACACATCGTAGGTGTAGGTGTGAACATTGCCGTTGCGATCGGTGACGGTGAGTTTTTGCCCCAGGGCGTTGCTCGTACCGACATCCTTATCGCTTGAGCTGCTCGCACCACTCGAAGGATCGGGATAGCGAACCTCCTTGATCAGGTCATTGGAATTAAGCGCATTGCCACCCCCAGTGGTGACACCATAGACCCACTCCGTAGTTTGCTGGCCGCTCGAAGGCAGATTGACCTTCAAGCTGGTACGACCAACTGCGTTGTAGGTGAACTCCGTGGTTTTGTTGGTCGTGTCGGTCACTGTGCCGTTGGTGTAGTTTTCCACGGTTTTCGTGACGCGGCCGATGTTGTCGTAGGTCGTCTTGGTCAAAATTCCCTTGGGATCGGTCACATCTTGAATCAGACCCGAAGCAGCGTAACCATAGGACGTTACCAACACCGTGTCGCTACGACTGGGAACCGAGCCGGGACGGGTGTAGGAACTGCCGCCATTGGTACCGACATCGACCGAATTGACCAACCGGTCAGCGCCGTCGTAATAGGCGGCCTTATAGCTAACTCGGGCCTTGTTGCCACTCGAGACTGTGCCCAATTCCCCGGTACCCGTATCGTCGTGGAAGTGCTGCTTCGTCGTCGTCAGGATCACATTGCTGCCGGAGTCGTAAGCGAACTCCACCTGTTCGAGCACATTGTCGCTCGTCACATCGTCAGCATCAGACCAGCCGCTATCGCTGCCTCCGTCGCTCGCGTATTGCTTCGTGACCCGGCCAGCGCCGTCGTAGATCGTTTTCTGCACCAGGCCGCCCGGCACGGATGTCTTGATCACCTGGCCAGCGCGGTCATACCAATAATTGGTCGCCAAGCTATCGGTGCTAACAGTCCCCAAGCTTGAGCTGACCGAATAGACCAAGTTGCGGTAGATACGATTTTGCTCGTCGTAGAGCGTTTCGGTCTGGGCACGCAACAGCGAACTGCTGGGTGCATTGGGAACACCGCTCGTCGTCGTGATCGAGACGGTGTCGCCATCATAAGTGCGGGTCTTGGTCACCTCGTTGAGGTTGTCGTAGTCAAGATACACGATCGGCCGGTTGACATCGGTCGCTTCGCTCACCTCGACGCCCGATTTCGTGACGACCGGCCGGTTGCGCCAATCGTACCAGACTTGATTCACCCGATTGGCACCTCCGCCGCCCGGGATGTCGGTCGTTTTGGTAATGTTGCCGTCGCCCACGCCGCCGCCGTCGTATTCGAATTCCTTGACCTTGGTCAGGTCGGTACCCGTGGTATTGCTTGGCGACCATGTCCCGCTAGTTGGCGTGTCATCCAGTCCAACCCACTGGCTGATCATCCGGTTCTGCGCATCGTAAACCGTGCGATAGATCGTGCCCGTCGGGCTCAGCGTGCGGACCAGGTTCCCTTCGGTGTCGTACCCATATTCCGTGCGGTAGTAGTTCGTCCCTGCGGTGCCCAAAGCCAAGGTCGACGCCGAATAGGTGACACCGCTCAAATTGAAATAGTTGTCGCTCGATACCACTTGGCCAAAAGCATTGACCGCCGTGCGCGACAGACTTTGCAGGCTGCCAATACTCTCCGCCCCAGTGGGGCGCCCACTCGTTACAGTGGGGGTCGCAGTCATGGTGAGAGTTTCGACATACCCACGGGCTTTGTCGTTTCGCGTTACTGTAATAGGAAGCAACGGTGCGTTGGAAGTCGAATCCCAGGCGGGATAAGTCCTTACCTCGAAATTGGCGTCGTTGTAGACCGTGTAGTCGATGCGCCCATTGGGGTAGGTTGTCTTGGTCGTTCGGCCAAGATTGTCGACTTCGTAAGTGGTCGTCAGGTGCGCGCCGGCGCCGCCCGGAGTCGACCAGCCGCTTGGCTTGTTGGCAAAGGTGGTGGTCTGGGTCGTATCGACATCGATGATCTGCTTAACCACAGCGCCGGTCATAACATCGTAAGCGATGTAGGTCAAAATGCCGTTGCCGTCCTTAATCCAGATAGGACGCCCGTACGCGTCATAGACTGTTGTGCCCGTGTCGGCTGAATTGGGTCCGTTTTGCGCGGTCGTGACCGTTGGCTTAGTCACCGTGATCTGATCAGGCTGAGAGGTCGAACCCTGCCAGGTATAGGCATAGCTGGTCGTCTGGCCTCCGGTCCCGTTGGTATTGCGATATTGCGTTGCATTCGCCAGGAAGAAGAAATCGAAACTATTTACAGTCCGTTTATAATAGTCGTACGCGAATTGCGGGACACTCGTCCCGGTTTCGCCCTGACTAACAGCAACGGTTTGAACTTGAGTGGGTGAGTTTCCTGCCGTACTACTGGTCGCTGTGGTGCTGGCTCCATAAGCGTAGGTAGTCACCAAGCCTGCCGAATCGCTTATGTAAGCAGCATTGCTGCTTACATAGTGAACCAAATCATTATAAGAATCATCATATCCAGTAACAGCTGCCTGATCGGCAGTTAAAATCAAAAACCCATTTGAATTGTATTTTTTATATGTAATCCACTTATCGCTTGTAGTTGTATTCTTGAAAACAGAAAGCACTACTTGCTTATAGAAATTTGTATATACAATATTCTGATTTCCATCTGGGAGTGTTTCGACCGTTTTCACATTCCAATAATTGTAGTCACTTGTGCTCAACCCATGGGGATTCGTGGTGAATGCATTAGTAAAGGTTCCGCTTCCACCGGCGGTCTCCTTATTGGCACGGAACTGATCATCATACTCGAAATAGTGATTCGCAAAACTGTCGAGTTGACCGTTGGTGGCCGTGGTGGGGGTGTAACCCGCTTGAACCATGCGGTCGTAGTTGGCCCCGTAAAGCACATACTTGACGGCCTGGTTGTAACCGTTAGTTTGACCCGTGGCCCAGTAGCGGAAATAGGCGTTGGTCAGCACATTGTTGCTGGAATCCTTGGTCGTCACCAATTTCAATTCGTTGTCGGTACCGCCCGAATCGCCCGACCCTGAGTAATAGTCAAGCGTAGTCGTCCGATCCGTTGTCCAGGAGCCAGCCCCTACCTTCTTTTCGTAAACAATCTGGGAAACATATCCACTATTGACGCCGCTGCTCAGGTATGACAGCGTTCTTCTAGTCTTGATCGTCGTACCGTCTTGAACCACGGAGGTTTCGATGGTGGAGATTCGATCGGACCCATCTCTGGCGGTTACTTCCAATACCGTCTGTCCTGCAGGATTGACGATCTTGTCGAGAGTTCCTTGCTTATTCGCTGGGGTACCAAATATGAACGGAAAAAAATAGTACTTCGTTCCATCCACCCGTTCAAGTATATACTTATAATTTGTCTGATCAAAATGCCAATAATCACCCACACCTCCGAGTGGCCCAGGAATTGTAGATGAAAATTCGTCCTCGCTAATCACAGCGTCTGGAAAAGTTAGTACCTCGGATGCGCTCAGGACAATATGAACGTTGGCTCCATCCTTTTTGATGGAAGGAGTACTGTTGTAAAGCCATCCAATGCCGAAACGCTGCCCGGTCGTATAATCGAGTTTATTGGTGTAATCGAGAAAATCCCCATAGATGCCGCTGTTGTCCGTGAGGGGGATATTCAGCGAGGGGCTGCCGTCGTTATAGCGGATCGGGTTTGCCGAATACATATCCCCACTATTGGCGGAAGCAGGGGCCGCAAATTCATTTTCGTAGGACGTCAGCAGCTGATTGGGAGTGGAATTGTTTTCGTTGTACCGATGGACGGCGGCTTGATCGGCAATTGAACCTAGGCCCGCAGCAGACGTTGCGACGCCTGGATTTAAAGGCTCAACTATGCCGGAGGTCGAGAATCGAAAAGTTTGAAGCTTCTCTTCCCTTCCCTGATGGACCAACGTCGTGAGTGTCATCCCTGCGGACGTCTCCGTGCCATGCACCAGGGTCGAAAGGGCAGCATCGGCGGATCCCGCCATGAAGCTGCTAAGAAGTGACTGACCAGCTCGGGCAAACACTTTTACATGAGGGCCGCCCCCGGTCCCTGGACCGGTCAGGATTTCACTGACGCCATCGCCCGTCATGTCGGTGGCAGCGATGTTCACTCCACCCTGAAAAGCCGAATCATAGGCATAAAAACTCTTAAGCAGCTTAAGCGACCTGGCCTCGAACGATTTCACATGCGGGCCGCCCCCTGCGCCGGCCGCGGTGAATATAGCTGCATTTCCTGATTCAGCATAGCCCAAGGCCACTTTGACGCCACCCTGAAATGAAGAGTCATAGGCCATAAAACTTTTAATTAGTCCACCATCGAGTGAGAATACGCGCACCTCGGGTGACGATTGACCATCGCGCGCTACGACGATACCTACACTGCCATTGCCAATGTCGCCAGCGGTAACATTGAGCCCTCCAGAATAGTTAGAATCGAATGCAAAGAAGCTGGAGATAAGGTCCCCGGTTTTGCCATCAAACACTTTGATATGTGGTCCACCACGTGCAGAAGGTGCAACGATGATTTCGGGCTGATAATCCTGGTTCAAGTCAGCAAGCGCGACTTGGACTCCACCAGTGAAGCTTGAGGCATATGGTTGAAATTGTTTCAATAACTCGCCAGAGGAGCTGTCGATCAACCTCACAGACGAAACTTCCCCTGCCGCTGAACCGAGGGCAAAAAACGAATGATCCATTACTAGGCGATCTTCAAGAGTCTCCAAGCGCAATCTTGCTTCCTGCTTGAGATAAGGAAGTGAAAACCTGCGAGCCATACGCGAAACGAGTCCATGGACAGGCATGGGCAACCTCCCGGGTGAAAAGAACAAATAACCATTACAAGGTTCAAAAAATCGGAAAATAGACGCGCCGCATATCGGCTGTGAAAAGGAAGAGTTTTTACCAGTTTGCTTTCAATGTCGTAGATGCCGAATCAAGAGTCGCAAGCCGGTGGGTTCTTTTGAAAAGTTAACCGAGCAGGTATGTCGGTTCAATACATGGGTTATAATTTTGACGGAAATCGCCTTTTTTTTTGATTTCACACCAGAAGAGGGTGCTACGCAAAAAGCCATCTTAAGAAATCTAAAGAAGTCAAGAACCAACTATATATCATCTGCGCGCTCCTTGATAAATCGCAGCGCCTTCGCCATCCACGCCAAACAGCCAAAAAAGCCGCCCAAACTACCAGATATGGGGAATTAATCATTTTTCCGGCAGATTCTTTGAAAGACGATCGGCAATAGACTTCCCACGCCGTGCAATCATTTGATTTCCTAAAAATTTGCAGCTGCAAACTCCATCGGCCCACATTGTGAGAAGTTGGCCATTTGACGGTCGGATCCAGCACGAACGCGCGCGACTAGCTATCTAAAACAATATTCTAGCTGCAGAAACTAACCCGGTGATGCCTTACTATTCTGTCACGAACTGCACATCGGTGCGCCGACCGCCGAGTATATCAATGCGGTAAAGTTGGGTTTTCCGCTTAATGTGGTCCTTTTAACTATCAGCCGGGCTTGCTATCGCTCATCGCTTGCCACCCAATCTTATGCGCCATTGTTTTCAACGACGTCGATCACTTGACTAGGTGTGCAAACCGGCCACACGCTGCTGACCTCCATGTCACCAATCGCACTTATCGCCCCACCAGCCGAACGAAATCTGGAGAGAAGCCAAACGAACTGGATATGCCAAACACTTTCGGGAACTCATTTAGCACCATTCCATTGGAAACTTCGACTCGCGCGCGGGGGGGCGCGTGAATTGCGAGTCAGACCTTTCGGTGCCAAAAAAAATCCTGCCGAGGATTTCCCGGCAGGATCATGGGTTGGATCAAAATCCGCAATTAGGCGACCACGGCCAGAACGTCTTCTTCGGTCATAACCAGGTATTCCTTGCCGTCGACGGTGACTTCACTGCCGGCGTAGGAAGAGAAAAGAACCTTGTCCCCCACCTTGACCTGGAACGCGGCGCGCTTGCCGCCTTCGAGGGTCTTGCCTTCGCCAACGCGCAGGATCTTGCCCTGGCGGGGCTTTTCGCGGGCGGCGTCGGGCAGCAAGATGCCGCCGCTGGTCTTTTCCTCGGCTTCGAGGCGTTCGACGAGGATTTTGTCGTTGAGAGGATGGATCTCGGTCTTCATGAACATTCACTCCGGAAAAAACAGCCCAAAAGCAGATAGATCTCGGTCAAATTCAACAAATCCATGTTGGTCGGATTGACTAGGCGGAAGGAGCGCTTCCGCTTTGGCCATAGCGCTGAGCCAGGGCTCGCGTGACCGTATAGATCACGACGCTTCGGCTCACGGGTTTGGGGATCACGCTATAAACGTCCGCGCGCTGGGCTTCGCGCATTACGCGCACCGAAGCATCGGCCGTTACCAAAATGGCCGGCAAGCCCAACACGACCTGCCTGGCTAGTTGGAGCAGCTCCAATCCAGTCATGCGCGGCATATTGAGATCGAGAAGGGCCAAATGGATCGAAGTGGTCCGGATGATATCGATGGCGATTTCAGCCGACGGCGCCAACAAGGTGCGAAACCCCAGGGGCTCTACGATTCCCTTCAAGGTCTCCCTGCTGCTTGCCTCATCATCGGCGATCAGGATGGCAAAATCCTGCTTCTCCGGGGCCAACGCCACCATTTAGATTTCCCCTCTCGCCACTCCTCAGAAATTGCCCTTCGCACCCTTTTCCAGCGGAATCCGCCGAACTTCTGTGCAAATCGAGTGCCAACCGATCGGCGCCCGCTGGGTATTCTTAACGCGCACAATCCATTGAACTTAGGAAGAACGCGACGGGGCAAGCCGGTTTTCGCTTCGCCCAGGATGGCGCGACTGACAGGAATCGCTGCCTGGTTTTCTGCCATACTGACAGAAACAACCCAAACCCCTTGCGAGGTTTGGGTTGACGAAGTGGGAACGAACGGAGTTCTCCCCGCTGGGATTTACGGCCCGCGAGAACGACCGTCTCCATTATTTTGATTTCACAGCCAGATCCGGTTTGCCCCAGAGAGCATCCGGGTCGAAATCGATCGAGTCGAGCCCCTTGCAGATGAAGAGATCGTAGCGGTAGAACTCGACTTCCTGTCCCTTATCGTCGAAGGTCTGCACGAGCATCGGCATCCCTTCCTGGGGGTTAAATCCGATCAACCGCCTGCCGCCATGAGGCAATCCATCCTCGGTACCGGGGAAAATCTTCACCTCGATCATCTCCACGGCCATCCCCAGCTCCTGGCGGTGGACTTTGCCGGCGTATTGCACGGTACCCAGCTTGGAATTCCCCTGTTTTTGCTGGGCGATCATGGTTCCCACCGTCGACAGCATGAAGCCAAAGCTGGCTTCCTGCACTCCGTGCCGGCTGGAACTGCGCACGAGCGGGTTGTCGAGGTTAAAGCTCATCCGCTTGCCCGCGGCCACAAACGGCATGTCGCCGCCCGCGAGGCGGATCTGAATCTTGTTGTCGAATTTGCCTTCGACGTAGACAACTTCTCTGCCCTTGCCCACCTCGCCAAGCCATTTGAGATGGATGCTGTAGGGATTCTTGCGGTACTGGAAGGAGATCAATTCCTCGGGCTTCCTGCTTCCGCCGACCATTTCGCGGCGAATCATACGGCAGGTGAAGCTATCGGTGTTTTGAAACCAGTCGAAGCTGCGCTTGTAAACGGTATCGAGTGGGTCGAGGCGGCTGCTGCCTTCCATGGGTACGGGCAAGGGCGGATCCGAAGGAACCGCTGCCGCCAACACCGGATTGTGGCTAATCGTCCGGGGAGCCAGCGCCACCTGGACCGGCTTTTCCCGCTCCGAATCGGTCGAGTTCGTACCCAGGTTGGCGGGCCGTTCCGGTGGCAAAGTCGCGTTCGACTCGTTGAATGCGGCTTGTTTCAGCTGGTCTGCACCTCCTGGCGGCAACCGGTTGGAACCGGTACCGGCAGCCAACTCGGACAACTGCGCCTGGGAACGGTTCTCTCGTGCCGAATCGCCTTGGTTGGGTTCCGTCAACCCTGCCGGCTGCGGCAGTTTGCGAGGCATATCGATCTCGGCGGAAGGCCGGACATCCATCACCTGGCAACCGGCAAACAGACCGACGATCGATGGAAAGGCAAGAAGACCGAGCGTCCACGCCGGTCCCCATTTCAAGCAAGTTCTTGAGACAGCCATCATGGCCTTTCCCATTGAGTGTCCACTCAACCCGGCCAAAGCCGGAAGAGTCCATCCATGGACCCAGACTGCGTCTCATACCCTGCTCATGATTCCGATGGAAGAGGAATCGGCAAAACTTTAAGGAGATTTGATGAAGAAATCATGTAGATTTGGCGAAGCGTCCCAATCTTGGGGTAATTGGGCCGACTGTTCCGCCATGTAGAGTCTTTGGATTCGCGAGCTCAAGTCGTCCCTGAAAATCGCGCCAAAGGGACCGAGCGCGACGGACTGCCTTCGTCCCTTTCAAGGTAGGCGGCCATTGGCGGGAACCGGATGGCGCCCTTACTTTTTCAAGTGTTCGTCGAACCAGTCAGCAAACAGTTCGACATCTTCGTCCAGCTTGGCCCAGCCATGGCCGGCGCCGGGGCGCCGCACCAGCTTCATGGGCCGGTTCGCCTTTTTCATCGCCTCCTCAAAGACCTCTCCTTGCTGGTAAGGCACGAGCTTATCGGCATCGCCAAAGCTAATGAGAGTTGGTGCCGTGTCCGACCCCACATGAGTGATGGGGGATATCTGCGCGCCAATGCGGTCCAGTTCCTCGGGCTTGGTGACCTCGTGAAACTCGTTACCGGGCCGAAGCTCGACGAAGCGAAAGGGCGCGGTGATATTGGGAATCGCCGTGGCTCCCCGGCCCAATTGCTTCCTTCCGGGTTCTCCCCAGTTCAAAAAATCGGTGGGTGGGAAATAGCAGCCGACGGCTTGAACGCCACTGGGCTGCCTGAGCACGGGGTTGGGCGACTTGGGATCGCCTGGCAGATGCTTCACGCCCATCATGAGCGACAGGTGGCCGCCCGCGGAGGCTCCACTGATTGCCAGTTTGTCGGGATCGATTTTCCAGTCGCCGGCGCGATGACGGATATACCGGGTCGCCAAATGCAGATCATCGATCGCCTCGGGGATCGTGAAGCGCGGCTGACTGCCATGAGTCACCGCCAGCACCGTATAGCCTCGCTTGCAAAAGCGGGTTACGATCGGAATCAGCCCTTCGATGCTTGAGGGATCGGAAAACCAGCCCCCCGATACGACGAAGATGACCGCCCGGCCGTTGGAAGGGCCTGTCGGTACGAAACGGTCCATCGTCAGGGCCATCGCGAATTTTCGCCCATAGATCAGATCCTTCTCGCGATGAAAAACCGGCGGCGCATCTTTGATTACCGGCTTCGCTTGGGCGGAAGCCTGGCCGGCAACCCACAAACCAATGATCAGGCAAATAGAATTCATGGTGCGCTCCACCGAAGGGATCTGGCAGGATCAGATTTTGATTTAGGTGAGCCCGGTGCGTTGAGAAGAGGGGAGCCGATTCATGGCCGATCCGGTTTCGAAGGGTTCGAGGGCAATGCGGTTTCCCAGGCGCATCGTCCAATTGGGCGAGCCCGAGGCGATCGTCCTTGAGGAATTCCCCTCCGCGGCCGTTTCAGGAAAGGCCGTACACGAAGCACTCGTCAAACATGCCGTCAAGCACCCCGGAACGACGATCGCCGCGCAGTGGCTGGGGCCGTTGGGATGGACCGCGTTTTTGACGGTCTCTGGCGATACGGTGCTCACGCAGCCCGACCAGCCAGCAGCCGATTCGGCAAAATCGAAAAAGGTATCTTCAAAGGAAACCTCAGGCGCGGACAAGGTGCCCAAACGAAGATAAGGCCGAACCAACGATCAGGGCCAATCAACGATCCAATGCCAGGGGGCCGGCCTTAACCTGGCTTTTGCGCGATGGCAAACCAGCCTGCGGCGCGCAGAGAGGATGCCACCCCGGTGAGAACCTTGCCGTCATAACCCAGGGGCAAGACCGCCTCGGGTTTCCACGATGCGCTTCGCAGATCGGCAAGCAGTTCAGCCCTCGTGAACATGTGCAGCGATAAGCCAACGATCCCGTTATGCGTGGGGTTGATGAAATCGCCTGCATTCCGATCGCCTCGCATGAGGAACCAGAGATTGCGGCAGAGGAATCGCCTTCCTGCAGGGTGGCGCCAATTCGACCAGAGGTTATGGGCATGCAAGAGCAGCTTACCCCCTGGCGCAACGACGCGGTGAAACGCTTTCAGGGCATCAAGGCGAGCACGATGCGGCCTGAGCATTCCCAATGTGCTGTAAAGGCAAGCAGCGCGATCGAACTGGTTCGCTTCCAGCGCTTGCAGGTCGGTCAGGTTACCAAGGACGAGTGAGATCTTCGATGCCTCTGCCAATCGGGCACGCGCCTGGGCGAGCATCGAAGCGGAAAGATCGACTCCCGTCCCCTCTCCCCCCGATTTCTCCCAAGCCTCCAACAAGCGTCCCGTGCCACAGCCCAGGTCGATCAGGCGGTGGCGCGTGGGATCGGCATGTTGAAAAACCAGTTCGATATCCGTTCTGGCCAGCGGAGAATCGCGCAGCGACCGATCGTAATCCCTGGCGAGAGTTTCGTGATGCAGATATTGCCACAAGGCCCGATCGACGCCTCGAGGCAATCGCCAATCGGGCGGCAAGGAATCTGACTTGGGTACGGGGTCGGGCAGTGCGCTCAAAGCGATCGTCCTTTAGGAATTGCCGGAGTTCTTCGAGTCGGTTTTCTTTTTCGGCGAGCTGGAACCGGTGTTGATTTTCTTGATGGCGTCCTTGAGCGCGGCCTTGAAGGGCCGGTCGCGCTCTCCCTTCTTTTCATACATCTCTTGCAGTTTTTCCGAAGCCGGCTTGGCATCCGGTCCAATCTTGCCAAGCGCGTTGGCGGCATTGAGGCGCACATCTTGTGCCTTGAGCGCTTCCATCAAGGCAGGCACGGCGTCCCTGGCATCGGCACCGATCTGCCCAAGGCTATCGGCTGCCTTGGTGCGCACGCTGGCAGGCAGCGAACTGTTCTTGACGGCGTCGGCAAGAGGTTGAACTGCTGGTTTTCCTAGGGCTGCGAGCGCCTGCGCCGCCGCTTCTTGCACTTCTCTGGCTTCCTTTGGGTTCTTGAGCACTTGCGCCAGGGCATCCTTGGCGCCCTTGGCCTGTTCGCCGATCTTCGCTAGCGACAGCGCGGCGAAACGGCGCACGAACTTGTCGTTATCCTTGAGCGCGCCGGCCAGCGCGGGCACCGCGCTTTCAGCCTCCGCACCCAGTTCGCCGATCTCTTTCGCGGCCGATCGTCTCTGCTCCGGATCGTTCGATTTGAGTTTCTTCACAAGCGCCTGGGTGTCGCCCGTTGCCGCCGCTGCCGGCATCGCGCCGATACTGAGCGCCGCTGGCAGGCCGATGCCGAGTACGGCCGCCGAAAAGGCAGCCGCCTTCAATCCACCTTTTAACACAAAAAGGATCTTCCAAGGTGAAATATTCGGTTTCATTGCTTGTTTTCCAGTGGTTTTTGAAAGGTCCGGCCGGCCCTGGCCCCAGTGGGGAAGCACTCCACTTCTCATCCTACGCTGCCTTCGCGGCGGGTGGGAGTGCCGAAGGTAGGAGGCTCTCGCAAAGAAAGTTGACAAGAAACCGATTTTTTTTGCAAAACCCGGGTGGCGTCAAAACGGCAAGCGGGTAATATTCTTTTCAAGTCGCAAAGCGGAATGGCCTGGCATGGATGTCGGGCGGCCGATTTCGGGCCAGAGGACCTGGCCCGTTTGCGAGGAGTCGGGAAGGTCCCGATTTCGCAGATAAAAAAGATCTGGCGAGGCGCAATTGGGTCAGGAACTTTGGTTGGCACGAAGCGGTTGGCCCGCTTGCTTGCTCAAAGGCTGCGCTCGCGGATCAAGCTGAGGCAAATGTAAGGAGGGGGCAAAAGCGGGAAATTTCCCCGTTTACTTTTGCCCCGCTGAGCGCGGAAGACCCAAATCTTCGCGCATCTTTCCGGCGCCCCTATCTCTTGGCGCCGGCTCCCGGATGGACGGCCTGGAGAGCCGGCCTCCCCTTGGCACACTTGGAGGCGTTCGCGTTTATGAGCGATAACGACGAGAGATCCAATCTCTCCATGGCGGCTCCCGTTTGGAACTGGAACCCCGCCGAAGCCGACGAGCCCCCCGGCAAACCCAGGCGCCACCCTGTCTGGAAAGATGTCCCCGACGAACTCTGGAACGACTGGCAATGGCAATCGCGCAACTCGTTGCGCTCGATCCGCCAGCTCAAGGATCTTCTGCCCTTCAGTTCCGAAGAACTCCAGGCCATCGGCGAACTCGAAGTCGAATACAAAACCGCGCTCGCTCCTTATTACTTCTCGCTCATCAATCCGGAAGACTCGCAAGATCCGATCCGGCTGCAATCGGTCCCCTCTCCCCTCGAAAAGGTCAACCCCTCCGGCTACGAGCTGGAAGACCCGCTCGACGAAGAGAAGGATTCGCCGGTTCCCGGCCTGACCCACCGCTATCCCGACCGGGCCCTGCTCGTCACGACTCATGTCTGCTCGATGTATTGCCGTTTCTGCACGCGCAAAAGAGCCACCATGGTCAAGGGGGGTTGGGACTCGGTCAGCCGCGACGATCGCCGCATGATCGATTATGTCCGCCAGCATCCCGAGATCCGCGACGTCATCGTCTCCGGCGGAGATCCGCTGACTCTGCCGATCAACAAGCTGCGGTTCTTCCTTGAGAGTCTGGCCGAGATTCCCCATGTCGATGTCATCCGCATCGGCACTCGGGTTCCCGTGACCTTGCCGCAAAGGCTCTACGATCCCACGCTGATCGATCTGCTCTCCTCGGTGGGCAAAGTCTGGATTCAGACCCATTTCAACCACCCCAGGGAAATCACCCCCGAAGCGGCCAAGGGAGTGCAACTGCTTCTGCGCGCAGGCATGCCGGTCAACAATCACTCCGTGCTTCTGCGCGGCGTCAACGACGACCTCGGCACCATGCGCAAACTTTTGCGCGGCCTGCTGCGCATCAAGGTGCGTCCTTACTATCTGTTCCACTGCGATCCCGTCATCGGCGCCGGCCACTTCCGCACCTCGGTCTGGAAGGGGATCGAAATCATGGAAGGGCTGCGCGGGCATATGTCCGGCCTGGGCATTCCGACCTATGTCGTCGACAGCCCGCATGGCGGCGGCAAAATCCCCCTCATGCCCAACTACCTGGTTTCTGCCTCCGACGATGCGGTCGTCCTTCGCAACTTTGAAGGCCTGCTTGTTCGGTACCAGGCCCAGGATCGGCCCGCGACCATTCAACCCACCGCAACCCGCGGAGTCAGCGCGCTGCTTCAGGGAACCAATTCCGCACTGGTGCCCGAAAATAGCGAGCGCATTCAAAGACGGCGCAAGGCGGGCAAGGCCCCGGCTGCGTCCTTGCCGGAAGACAATATCGTCGGCGATGTGCTTGGAGAAGAGGGCTGCGGCTCGGCTTCGGCTCTCAGTCATCACATGGGCCATGCGAGCCCCAACGGGCATCACCTGGACAGCATCAGTCCGGAAGCGCCAAGGCAGATCATCAAGATCGGCATCCGCCGCCGCCGCAGCCGCAAGCGCACCAGCTGATTCATCCCTTCGCTTTTACCTCGCCCCACTTCAGCGCCAGCACCCTGGCACTGGGTGGGGTTTCTTTTTGATTTCTGCTATCCTGATTTTTTGCTACCGCGGTTTTTTGCCTTTCGCGTTTCGTGCTTCCATCGCCTTTTGGTTCCCCCCTCATGCGCATCGCCTTAACCTACACGCTCAAATCCCAGGCCAAGGCTCCTTCTCAATCGGCGTTGCCCGACGACTGGGACGAAGAGTTCGACAGCCAGGAAACGGTCGACGCCCTGGCCCAGGTGATTCGCGAAATGGGCCACGAGCCCATTCCCCTGGGCGATGGCGAAGACTTAATCCGGGCCCTTCTTCAGAAGCGGCCCGACTTCGCGTTCAACTTCGCCGAAGGCGAAGGCGTCGGCCGCTCGCGCGAAGCGCGCGTGCCTGCCCTTCTGGAAATGCTGCGCATCCCCTATTCGGGCTCCGATCCCTTGACCCTTGCCACGGCCCTCGACAAGGGCATCACGAGGCGGCTCGTTCAAGGCGGAACGGTGCGCGTGCCCAAGGGCTTTTGCCTGGGACCCCTCGACGACGCCAACCAATGGCATCGCCTTGCGGCAGGCCTCATGTTTCCCGTGGTGGTCAAGCCGGCCTGGGAAGGTTCAAGTAAGGGGATCCGCTCGAAGTGCCTTGTGGAAGACGAAGCCGGACTGGCCGTAGTGATCGACGAGCTGCGTGGCGCCTACTTGCAGCCCCTGCTCATCGAGGAGTTCATCGGCGGCGCGGAAGTCACGGTTGGGCTCGTCGGCAACGATCCGGCCAAGGTGATCGGCATCATGGAAGTGGTGCCCTTGCAACCCTCGGAGCGGTTTCTTTATAGCCTCGAAGTCAAACGAGACTGGGCCAACCGGGTGCGCTACCAAAGCCCCGCCAAGCTCGATGCCGCATGCACGGCGGCGCTGCATACCGCGGCGCTCGAAGCCTGGACCAAACTGGGCTGCCGCGATCTTTGCCGCATCGACTTTCGCCTCAACCGCAAAGGCGAGCCGGTTTTCATCGAAGCCAATCCCCTGCCCGGCTTGAATCCGACCACCAGCGACCTGGTACTTTTGGCCAAAGGTGTTGGCATCGGCTATGCCGAACTGATCCGTTCCGTGGTGGAAGCCTCGCTGAAACGAAACGGTTTGGCATAACCCCTTTCATTTCATCGTGAACAAATCAAGACTATTTCCTAAAATGACTTAACGATGGTGCAAGGTGTCCGGGGTTTCCTTCACCACTTCGTCATGCTTTCGCCACAGTTTCTCCCGATTCCCCGCTTCTTTTCGGTTGTTCCCTGCAGAAGATGACCAATCAAAATCCATCCACCAATCGTTCCGGCCCTGTTCGCAAGGTTTGCATCCTTCACAACGAACCGATCCTTCCTTCAGACCATCCCGATGCCGAATCGGAACATGAAATCCGGTACACCAGCGGCGAGGTCTACAAATACCTTTCCGAAGCAGGTCATGAAGTCGACCTTCTTCCGGTAGGAAGAAACCCCACGACCCTGATCGAGGGCATTCGCAAATTGAAGCCCGATGTCGTCTTCAATTTGTTCGAGGGCCTTGCCGACCTTTACGAGTCGGAAGCCTATGTCGCCGGCATGCTCGAATACATGGGAATCCCTTACACTGGTTCGCCATTCAAAACGCTGGTGCTCGCTCGCGACAAGGCGCAGACCAAACGAGTCCTCATCGGCGCCGGTCTGCCCACGGCCCGATTCATCGAGATCAACTCCTCCACCATCCCCCACTGCGATCTCACCTTTCCGGTGATCGTCAAGCCAGGCGCGCAGGATGCCAGCGTGGGCGTCGATCAAGGCAGCGTCGTTCAGGATCAGGCCGGGTTTGAAACTCGTGTCCGTTACCTGCTTGAACGCTATGGCGCGCCGGTGCTCGCCGAAGAGCTTTTGACCGGCCGGGAGTTTAGCATGGCTTTGATCGAAAAGCCCGACCTGACCCCCATGCCGATCTCCGAAATCACTTTTCAAAAGCCTTCCGGTCATGACTCGTGGTGGCCGATCGTCACCTACGACGCCAAGTGGCGGCCAGGCACGGTCGATTACGACCAATCACCGACCGAGTTTCCCGCGAAGGTCACGCCCGAATTGAAGGCCCTGCTCGAAGCGACGGCAATGAAGGCCTTCCGCTTGATGGGCTGCCGCGATTACGGTCGCGTCGACATCCGCTTGCACGCCGACGGAAGGCCCTGCATTCTTGAAATCAACCCCAACCCCGACTTCAGTCCGCTGGCTGGCTGCGCCACGGCAATGGAAGAAGGGGGAGTCGGCCACGCCTGGTTTTCCAACCATTTGATTGAGCGCGCCTACCGGCGCAAGCAGGATGTCGCGCCGCTCAAAATTCACGAACCGCCGATGACGCCGGTCGCGCCCATCATCAATCCGGAAGCGGCCGCGAAATTCGAAGGTCTGGGGTTCTAATCCCAGCGACTCGCGGCCGCAGTGTCGACGGCCAGCCCATTGCAACATTTCCATAGTGTGAAATTCCTAAAGCAGTAAGGCCGCACCATGAGGTGCGGCCTTACTGCTTTAGGTGACTCGCTTTCGCCTGCGATACCAACAACCAGCTGGCTTCCCCTAGCCGGTGTAGCTGGCGTAGCAGCTTTCCGTTTCCCACAGGCGCACCTCGGTCACGGGAAAACCCTGCTCCCGGGCGCAGTCGTAGATCAAGCGCGCAATGTTTTCCGCGGTGGGGTTCACATCGATGACGAAAATCGGCTCGCCTTGCTTTTGCAGATAGTCGAGGGCCGGATCTTCCTTGTGCAAAATCATCCGGTGGTCCAGGTTGTTGTCGATCCACTTGCCGACCACCTCCTTGACCCGGCTAAAGTCGACCACCATGCCCAGGCCATCGAGCTTCTCTGTTTCCAGCGTGATGACCGCCTTGCCGTTGTGCCCATGAAGGTTGCGGCATTTGCCTTGATAGTTCAAAAGCCGGTGGCCGTAGCAGAAGTGAATCTCGCGCGTTACACGGAACATGGCGTCACCTTGGCAGCGTTGGCCGAATGAGCATGGGCTTGGGCGTAAATGGTCGGATCCTTCATCGATGCATCGGCAAAAGCATGCCGGCGCTCGGCGCACTTGTTGCACCGCCCACAGTGCAGTCCGTTTTGGGGTTGAATGCAAGAGAAAGTCAACTCTAGGGGTAGATCCTGGCCGCGGCGCATCACTTCGCGTTTATGCAAATTGAGGTACGGCAATCGCAAGGCGACTTCGCCTTTGAGCGCCCGATTGACCACCGCGACCATCTCGTGAAAAAACTCAGGCGTCGCATCGGGAAACGGATTCGTTTGCAAAGGCGCCATGGCCAGCGCCGGAATCTTTTGAATATGGCAATGAACGATCGCCTTGGCCAGCAGGAAGACATTCCTACCAGGCAGAAAGACGGCATCGTCGGAGCTGCGCGCATCGGGAACTTGCTCACCGGTCATCGACCAGTGGCGGCCGTAAAGGTCGTCCACCGGTTGAGCCAAAAGGGCCTGGGCTGCCAGCCGGGGTCCTTTCATGGCACTGAGGAACCGGGCCAGGTATTCGCCTTCGGTTTTCTCCCAGGCCAGGCCGCACCGGATGGTGATGGGATAGACCATCGGGTGCACCTTGAGCGCTTCTCCGAGAAGTATGGCGCTATCCAGGCCTCCGCTGATCAAAACCGCCAGCGGCTGATCGGCCCCAGGCGGGTTCGATTCCCGGTAGGTGAGACAGGCGGGGTCGGTGGAAACCTCTCCGGGTTGGTTGGGGGTGATGTGCGTTTGCATAGGGAATTCTTAGGATCCCGATTCATTCGGGTCCCTTGCACCCAGCAAAAAGTCTCATTTCGGTACGAAAAGGAGAGACGAACTCGTTGGCGATCCGTGCCACGACGACTTTCGCCCCACAATCTCTCACGAAGTTGTTGGCGATCCGCACCATGACGACTTTGGTTCGATTTGGTTCTATAATCTCTGGTGGCTCAACCAGCCGAACTCGATGAAACCAGGTGGCAGGGATTATGGAAGATTGCTCCTCTCTCAAGGAACTCGATTTCGTCAAGTTCAACCAAATCCTCGCTCCCTATACCCATGCCAAGGTGGGAGGCCCCGCGGAGGTTCTGGCCGAACCGCGCACCCGCGAAGAATTGGCACTCCTTGTCCGCACCTGCTTTGAAAAAAAAATCCCCTTAAGGGTGCTGGGCGGTGGGACCAATTTGCTCGTGCGTTCCGCCGGCGTATCGGGCGTGGTGCTGCGCCTGTGTCAGCCGGCGTTCGCAAAGATTGAGATCAAAGGTCAACGCGTGATCGCCGGTACCGGCTGCGACTTGCTTGAACTTCTGAAAGCGATTTCGGGGGCTGGGCTTTCGGGCCTCGAATCGCTCGTCGGCGTGGCGGGAACCGTCGGCGGCGCCTTGAAGACCAATGCCGGCGATGCGCGCAACGGCATCGGCCAAATGGTGACCAGGGTCGAAGTGGTCGACCAGCACGGGCACATCAGTTTTCGCGAACGAGAAGAGCTGCTGTTTGGCGATCATCGAAGCAATCTCGACGACCCGGTGTTGCTCTCGGTGGAACTGGAACTCGAAAAAGAAAACCCGCTGCAACTGGTACGGCGCATCAGGCGGGCGCTGATCAGGCGCATGGCGGCGCAGCCACCCGTTTATCAGTCGGTGGGCCGGATTTTTCAGGACCCGCGCGGTCTCGACGCGGCCGATCTGATTGTTAAGGCTGGTCTGGCACGGACCAAAATCGGCGCCGCGGAAGTCAGCGATCGCAACGGTAACTACTTCCTGGTTGGCCCTGGAGTGAGCACCGAAGATATCCTGCGCCTATCCGACCTCGTCCGCGAACGGGTCCAGGAGCGTTTCCATGTCTCTCTCGAACGGGAAATCACCGTCTGGTGATCCGGATGGGGAGACGCCCCCCTCCCCCGATTCCGGAGCCGAAGCTTCGAAGCCGGAACGAAAAAAAAGAAAACGACGCGTGAAGCCCGAGTCCGCCGCGCAGGATTCGGGTGTGTCCGCAATTCCCGCTACGACCATATCGAACGGTACCATTTCCACCGGCACGCCAGCCGAGTCGGCCTGGACCCCCTGGCCCGTTTGGCTCGTCCCCTTGCCCGCGGTACTCGGTCTTTTGGTTTTGCTTGGGCTCGCCTGGCTTGGATGGCAAAATCAAAAAACGCCAGCGCCCGCGGAGATCGCCCTGGATCAGCTCGTTATCGAATTGCCCCCTCACCTGGAGCGACGGAAATTCCTTGACGAGGTTCGCTATCTGGGGAATTTGCCCGAGAAATTGACCGTCGGCAGCGAAGACCATCTCTTTCGCCTCAAGGCGGCGCTGGGGAAACATCCCTGGGTTCGCTCCGTCGAATCGATCGAGCCGGTCCCCTCTCGCGAAAACCCGACGGGCCTCATGGCGAAAGCGGCCATTCGCAGGCCGGTGCTCCTGGTGCCGGTTGACCCGGCGCTTTCAAGCGGCGGCAAGTTTCGACTGGTGGATGAAGCGGGGGTGTTGTTGCCCGTTTGCGAGCATGCCTTGTTTGCGCAACTCGCCGAGACCGTGCCCGGGCCGGCCGGCCAACCGGGAGAACTTTGGGGAAACCCCACGGTGGAAAGCGCGGCCGGGCTTGCGGGTTGGTTTGCGCGGCAGGACCAGGCTCCGGTTTTGCAAATCATCAAAGGGAGCCCCCAGCGCTGGATGCTCGCGATCGAGAATCGCTGGGTCGTCTGGAACGAGGGAGCCGAATCGATCTCGCCGGCTCAAATGAGCGCGAAACTGGCAGAGCTCAAGAAACGGCTCAGTTCAACCCCGCCAGGAACTCCCTTGAACCTGACCACGCTGCTACTTCCACGCTGAGAGGCTTGACTTTTCTTCCTCTCACTTGAGGGAGGAGGCTCGGGGCGTTCGTGGGTTCTCGTTGGACCATGGCCATCTGACCAATCCCCAGCACCCAACAACCAGCAATGATTGACAATGCGACCTGGGTGCGCACAGCGTGCTCGGGAAGCGAAAATCACCAGGACATCAGAATTCCAATAACGATCATCCCGACCAACAGGAAGGCAGCCGTCAGCATCACCTGGCGGGGACTTTGGCGATGGAGATGCCGCTCGATGGAAAGCTCGTCTCCCTGATCGATCGCGGATTGAAGCGCGAGTTCGTATTTGCCTTCCGGATAGTCTCCCAGTCGTTGCGAGTTCCAGAAGTCTGCCTGGGCCTGAGTGGTGGGCGAAAGCGCCGTCAGGTCGGCCCGCAAGATGTTGCCCGGATCGCCAATCACCATCGTTCGTTCCAGCCGCACCGAAAGGGGCGCGAGATTCCATAACCTCTCGGCCACTTCGCGATCTTCATGGCCCGCGTCCAGCCGCACTCCGGCTCCGTCCATCAACGCCTGGGCTCCCCCCAAAAGGAGCGCCGAATCGGCGCTCTTTAAAAGATCTTGAAAGTAGCTTACCTTCGGAAGGACGGCCCACTCGGGATTGACCGCCCAGCTGACTTCTCCCGGACTGCAAAACGCGGGGCCGCGCTTTAGTTTTCTGGCAACACGAAAAGGATCGGCCGCGAAGTAGCGAGCAAAATCGGCCTTTTTTAAGGCAACCAGTTCCACTCGATTCGCCGCGCCCAGGGCCACGATTGACCACCGGCCCTTGTGAGCCAAGATCAACCCCTCATTCCCCGGATCGAATCCGCCCGCCCATTTGCCAAGCTCCACCGTGTATCCAGAGATTTCCGCCGGCATTTGACTGGCGTCGTGGGAAGCCGCAACGATCCGCCAGGCAGGCCCCATCCCCTGGCTCGAAGCCGGCTCCGGTTCCAGTACCAGTCGAATTTGCGCAATGAGCGTTTCTTTCATCGCCGTTCCCGCCAAAATGATCGAAGCGCCTCACTTTTAGGAATCGCCCGAATGCCCGCGTTCGACCAAACCGCGTCCAAGTCCTCTGATTCTAAGCCGCCTCGCGTCCTCGATCGAAAAAACCCGGTTCGAAAAAGGGAATCGGTCCTCGAAGACGATCGATCCTCGGGAATGAAAACCCTGTTCGCCACACTCCTATGCGCATTGATCCTCTTCCCCGTCGGTCACGGCTGTTCCGTGTCACACCGGCACGGAAACGACGAGGAAGACGAAGAGCCTTTTCAAATGCTCACTGGCGAACCGGACGAATCCGCGTGCCCAGGTAAAGTGGATAAAAAAATGCGGCGGTAAACCGCCGCATTTTTTCATCCAACCCATCACAAATCGACTACCTCTTCGGTTTGGGAATTTCCATGACCTGGGGTTGGGCAAACAAGGCCAGGGGTCTCAGGTCGCTGCCTGAAAGCGACGCGATCTGTCCCGCCAGTTGGGTCATCCTGGGATCGTCCTTCGTCTGAAAACTTCCCACAGTGACATAGCTGCAAGTCTTGTCGTGGAGCACATAGGCTTCAAATTCGAGTCTTCGCAGCACCCGTGCCGATTCATGCGCCTGCATCGCCGAGGCATTGAGCGCCTCGCCGGGTCGATTGGGACCGAAGCCCAGCTTTTCGAGAATGCTACCGCCGGCATTGGGGTTGACCGGTTGCACCAGGGTCGCGCCGCGGTACTCTTTCACCGCCAGAGTCCAGTTGCCGTTGCCCTTATTTTTCAAAAGGCTGTAGCTTTCTTCCGAGTTCAGCTTGACCAGGAAGGGATAGAAATCGGCCTTTTCTTTCTTCTCGACCGGGATCGTCGGGTTGCGGGTCGTGAAGCTGTTTTGGAAGGGGTTGACTTCACGGCGCATGATTTCGGCGCCCCCTTTTTTCGAGGGAACCAGAATCGTCTCGACATCGGCGGACAGCTTGTTGCCGTTGAGGTGGATTTTGGGCGGCTCGAGCTTCTTGATCTTGTCCAGTTTGGCGCGCGCCGCTTCCATGGTGGCGAAACCGCCCACCAAGACGGCGCATTGTTCGGTCACGCGCACCGTGCGCTTGCGGCCCGGGGCTTCTTCGCCGGTGTTGCGCATCAGCTCATACTCTTCCTTGATCCGGCGCCGCTCTTCATCGCCGCGGTTGAGCACATAGGCGGGCAACTTGTCGCGCTCACGCAATGTCTCGCAGCACTGGCGCGCCATTTCGGGAGCATCGGGCCCAACATAGCTGGCCGCGCAGATCAGCCAGGCGCCCGAATGCCGGCCCAAAACCCAGTCGTCAGGCAACGGTTGAGGTTTTTCCTGAGCCTGAGCAGCGGGAAGTACACCAGTTCCCAGAAACGCCAGCGCGGGACCTCCGGCAAGGGCGAGTCCAAGCGCCATCTTGCTAAGAAATCGGGAGTTGGAAAACAGTTCGTTGAAACGGCCCATGCCCATCCCTCCTTGAAAGCACCCCCTCAAAGGGGATCTCAGGATTGCCTGAAGGGAAGGGGAATACCCAAAGCGCTTGCAAAAATAAAGAGAACTACGCAATTCGCTCAAGTTTTCCGCCAAGGTGTCCGCCCCCGGGTGGCAATTGCGCTGAAACAGCGTCACCGAAAATTCTTGAACGCGTGGGGCACACGCCAACTCAAAGGACCCCATCAGCAAAAGGGGAAGTCGGTGGATCAACAAAAAAAGCCGCGACGAATCGCGGCTTGATCGGTTCGCACGCAGGCGAGAATTAGTTCAACCCGCCCGTGAAACCGCGGGTGAGGTAATCGCTCAGAATCATCAAGATCATGATCGCCAAGAAGAACAGCGACGCGAAAATGGTGAGCTTGGTGAGAGGCGAACTGTGAATGACATGCATGAAAAACAGGATCACGAGCACTGCCTTCACGATGGCGATGCCAAGGGCGATGACGGTGTTGAGCGACCCGAAATCTTGCATGCCTGCCCAAATGGTCAACACGGTGAGGACCATCAAGGCGGAAAAGTTCGCGATATAGAGGACCAAACTCGCCGGTCCGTGGATATGACTTTCTTCGCTGTGCGACATTGGCCGTGCGCCCCTTTATTCTTTGATCTACAAGTCTGGTTTAGTGCCCGTGCCCGGCGCCCAAGTGGGCTCCCAGCAGGTAAAGAAGCGGGAACAGAAAGATCCACACGATGTCGACGAAGTGCCAGTAAAGGCCGAGCACTTCGACGGGCGTGTAATATTCCGGACCGTATGTGTTTTTCGAAGCGAAGAAGGCGACCGCGGCGATCAAGCCAAACCCAACGATCATGTGGATCGCGTGCACTCCGGTCATCGCGAAGTAGAGCACGAAGAACATCCGCGCCTGCTGCGATTCGGGGTTCTTCTGATCCTGAGCGATCTCATCGATGGTGGGAGCCGGGTCGTATTCGTGGTGCCCCACGAACTTGCCGATCAGCTTCGGAAGGAACGCGACATCTTTGTCGTGGTGGTCGGCGTGCTTGCGTTGCTCCTTGGCATATTCCCAGCAGAAATCGGCGCGGGGAACCAGGTGCACCTGGAAGTCATGCTTCCATTCGAAATATTTCACGCCGAGGAACATCGCTCCCAGTACGGCGGTTGCGGCCAGGTAACCAAGGATTTCCTTGGACTTACCCATTTGGGCGGAACGAACGGCAAGCGCCATCGTCAAGCTCGAAAGGATGAGCACCACCGTGTTGAGACATCCCAAAGTGATGTCCAACTGGTTGCTCGCTTCCTGAAACACGGTGTTGAATTTAATTCGGTACACCGTGTAAGCGCAAAACATGCCGCCAAAGAACAGCACTTCGGTCACAAGGAAGACCCACATCCCAAGGATGTTGGCCTCGTGTTGCTGACCCATGCTCACAAAGTGATGAGCGAGCGCCGGATGGTGACCGTGTGTAGTCTCGGGCCCCTTTTGGCTATGAGGGGTATTAGTGGCTGACACTGGCAGCCTCCTTGCTCAGGAATGAGTAATCGTAGGATTCGTGGGGAATCGTCGGGGTCTTGTCGAAGTTGTGCGGCGAAGGAGGCGAGGTGCACTCGGTCCATTCGAGAGTGGTCGCTCCCCAGGGGTTGGCGGGAGCCTTGGGTCCGAAGAAGACCGAATAGGTCAGGTAGAAGAAGGGCACCGCATAGCCCAGGAACAGGATCGTCGCACCGGTCGTGCTCAGCACGTTCATCACCTGGAGTTCTTCAGGATACTCATGGTAGCGGCGAGGCATGCCCAGATAACCGAGAAGGAACTGGGGGAAGAAGGTGAAGTTGAAGCCAACGAAGATCAACGCGGCGGCAATTTTCGCCCAATATTCATTGTACATCTTGCCCGTCATTTTCGGCCACCAGTAATGGATGCCGCCCATGTAACCCATGATCGCGCCGCCGACCATGATGTAGTGGAAGTGGGCCACCACGAAGTAGGTGTCGTGCAGGTGGATGTCGGTGCCCAGGGTCGAAAGGAACAGCCCGGTCATACCGCCGATCGTGAAAAGCCCGACGAACCCGAGCGCGTAGATCATCGGCGATTCGTAGCTGATCGAACCCTTGAACATGGTTGCCAGCCAGGAGAACACCTTGATGCCCGACGGAATGGCCACCGAGAAAGTTAGAAGCGAAAACACCATCGCGGCGTAGCTCGACATGCCCGAGGTGAACATGTGGTGCGCCCAGACGATGAAGCCGAATACCGCAATCGCAATCGAGGAGCACGCGATGATGCTGTAGCCGAACAGCGGCTTACGACTGAAGGTACTTACCAGCTCGCTGGCCACGCCAAGCGAAGGCAGAATCATGATGTAAACGGCCGGGTGGGAGTAGAACCAGAACAGGTGCTGGAACAGGATCGGGTCGCCGCCCAAGCGAGGATCGAAAATGCCCACGCCAAGGAATCGTTCGAAACCGACCAGAGCCACGGTGATGGCGACCACGGGAGTGCCGAGCACCTGAACCAAGCTGGTGGCGTAGATGGCCCAAACGAAGAGCGGCATCTTGAACCAGTGCATGCCCGGTGCGCGCATCCGGTGCACCGTAACGATGAAGTTCAAACCGGTAAGGATCGACGAGAAGCCGATGATGAACACACCGATCGCCGCGACCATCACATTGCTATTCGAATAGGTCGAGCTAAAGGGGGTGTAGAAGGTCCAGCCGGTGTCGACACCGCCAAAGAGCAGCGACAGCGCGAGGAAGAAACCGCCGCCCAGGTAGATGTAGTAGCTCAATAGGTTCAGGCGGGGGAACGCGACGTCCTTGGTGCCGATCATGATCGGCAGAAGGAAGTTCCCAAGCACCGCGGGAATGCTCGGGATCAAAAACAAGAAAATCATCACGACGCCGTGAGCGGTGAAGGACTTGTTGTAGGTATCGCTCGTGAGCAGATCACCCTTGGGGGTGAGCAGTTCCAGCCGGACCAGACCGGCGAAAAACCCACCCAGAACGAACGCCACGGTGATTGTCAGCAGATACAAAAGGCCGATCCTTTTGTGATCAAGCGTCAGCAACCAGGAGGCGACGGTCGTTTCATGATTGAGATAATTCACCTCTTCATGAGCGGTATGTGCGGGAGCCACGGCTCCCGCGCCAACACCGCGATCGAGGTTGATTGCACTCATGATCTCTTCCCCATTTCCTTTGCGCGCGCGACTGACTTAGTTTCCGGCCGGACTAGTTTTTGATGTCTCGGAGACAGGTTTTGGTGCTTCGGGTGCGACCTGCGGCGTCGGCGTTTCTTCCGTCCGCGCAGGCGTGTCTCCCTGCTTCAGCGACTTAATGTAGGTGATGACTTGCAGCAGCTCTTCCTCGCTGACCAAGTCTCGGTCGTACACCGGCATGATCGAAGGACTGGCGAAGCCTCGATGGACCTTCGCATTGGGATTGCGAATCGATTCGCGAATGTAGTTTTCGTCGGCAAGAATCGTCGTGCCCGGAGGGGCTTCCTTGCCGTCGATGTAACCGATATCGCGCTGGCGGCGGAAAATGTTCTCAAGCAAGGGAGCCTTGGCCGATTCGGAGTGGCAAGTGATGCACTGCAGTTTGGTGAACAGCTTGCGGCCTTGCAGGCCATCGCCGCCCTCGGATTGCTCCGACAACCAGCGCTGGTAGTCGTCTTGCTCCATCACATGCACCCAACCGATCATCCGGCTGTGCTCGGTGCCGCAATATTCGGTGCAGTAAAGGTGGTACTTGCCGGGACGGGTCGCCTTGAACCAGAGCGTGTTGTAACGGCCTGGCACCGCGTCGGTCTTCACCCGGAAGTCGGGGATCGAGAAGCAGTGAATCACATCTTCGGATGTCACAATCATCTTGAAGTTCTGGCCGACCGGCACATGCAGCGCGTTGATCTCACGCTGGCCGCCGGGATATTGCAGCTTCCACATCCACTGGCGCCCGACGACGTAGACCTCCACGGCATCGCGCGGCATCACCACGATTTCCGAGTAGACCTTCACGCCCCAAAGGAACATGACCAGGCAAATCACCGTGGGAATGGCGGTCCAGAAGATTTCTAGCGGCAGATTCCCTTCGACGGGCACCGGTACTTCGGTTTCCGACTTGCGCCTAAACAGCACCGCGAAAAGGATCAAGAGGAAAAATACCAGGACGCAGATGCCCACATTCACCGCGACGATGAATAGCGTCAAATAGTCCACCGACGGCGAAACCGTCGAGGCCTGGTAAGGAAACAGTTGAAAACCGTCAGCGAACATGGATGTCACCATCATGCAGTGGGCGCCGTTTTGGACAAACCGCGAGGGGGGAACCAGCGCCGAATCCGGTCCCAACCCATCAATACTAGAAGCGAGCCGACAGTCAAAATGAATCCGGTTCGCACCATCATCATCACTGCCAGGCTGTATTTTCCCGCCGCCGGGTCATACGTGTAGCACAAGAGCTTCACCTTATCTTGCCAGGTTCCGATGCGGTTTCCGGAAGCCTCGCTGAGCGCCAATTCCACTTGCACGCCGGCGTTGCGGATCTCAAGCAAATATCGCGAGATCAAACCGCTCGGCGTCAGCACCATGATTCCCGGGGTGTGAATCAGCTCATTCTGACCCGGTTCATAAACAAACTTGTATCCCAGGGCCTTGGTCAATTGCTTGATCGACTCGGGGCTGCCGGTCCAGAAGCGCCACGCTTCGACCGACCGCTTGCGGCCGATCGTTTCCATCATGTCGTTCTTTTTCTTCATGGCATGGACGGGCTTTTCCGTCTCATCGAAGCTGAAAACCACCAGCTCAAAATCTTTGCCCGGTTCGAATTTCACCAATTTCAGCGAATCGAAAACGCCATTGAGCACCTGGTTGCAGATTAGCCTGCAGCGGAAATAGGCGGGAACGAGCAAGATCGGTTTGTTCTTGCCGGTCAATTCCCGGAAGGTGTGCTCATTGCCGAACTCATCGAGCCAAAGGTCATCCAGGGGAATGGCATCCCCCAGGTTCTGAGTGATGCCGACCTGTTCGCGCAGAACAGTCTGGCGATCGACGCCAGGGTCGACCGTGCCAATCGTGCGCGAATCGACTCGCGACTCCTGATGGGTCTCCTGGGCCAAGGCGGCAGCGGCGCCGTATCCGGAAAGGAGCATCGCTCCCGTCCAGATCGCCCTCCACTTCGCCTTGAATCCCCCGGCCAACATCATCGCTTCCCCAGTTCCTTGATCCGTCTTGAAACCTGCACAACCGTCACTTCGTTGTCTGCGTTGGATCCACCCTTGGCAGGGTGGATCACCGGCGCGACTACTTTGCGGCGGACTTGAGAACTCCCTTGTCCACCATCGTTTTGAATGTTTCGCTGATCGTCAGCTTTTTCTCTTTCTTGAGCTTATCCAAGGCAAGCTCCTTCTCTTTTTCCGAGGCCTTTACATTCGGCGATTGCGGATCGAGAAGGAGATTCCCTTCGCGGATGTTCTCTTGGCCCAGGGTGAACGGGTTGCGCACCGTACCCGAGTGGAGCGGATCGAGCACGTCGGCGCTTTCCAATGTCGGGGCTGGAGGAAGCTTGGGGCGATGGATGCCCTGCACCAGCGCCCGGTCCAGCGCCACCTTGTACTCTTGCCAGTCGGGATCGTTCGCCCGCTTTGCCTCAGACTCTTCAAGGAGTTTGCCCTTGCCCTTGGAGAAGAGGTACTTCTGCTTGAACGATTCGACCTCGCCGCCATCGGTCAGCTTGTGCCTTGCGGCAACCTGGGGGTCGTCAACAATCTTGCGATCCTCTTCCAGATGGACGAGGAACTGGTACAGATAGTTGACGACCAGAAAGGCCGCGAGCACGGCCATGCTCAATACCACGACGAAACTGACCACGATGGTGTGGTTGATGTCGGCGGTTTCGACCGCTTCTTCTGCGCCATGTCCGCCATGTGCCGCCATATTCCGCACTCCCATTCGCCACGCCTTGGTCGACCCTTGGGGTCGCCAAGGCGCCTTTGATCGAATTAGACCCCGTAAATCGGGCTGTCCCCTTCGCGCTCATCGCGCAAAGGCAACATGGGCCGCGACGACAGGATCCCCAAGAACGCATAGACCCAGGCTCCGCCCAAGAGGGCAAGGGTCGAGAAATCCAAAAGATGAATTGCCAGATGGCCGCCGTGGAATCCGCCGGCAACTTGCCAGAAGATGTCGACAAAGCGCATCGCGAGAATGAACACGGCGATTTTCCAGACAATTTCCTTGCGCCGCTTGGTTTCACGGAAAAGCAAAATCAGGAACGGGAAAAGGAAATGGCCCAGACCCAAAAGCATGGTCACCAGCTCCCAGCCGCCGGTGGTGCGGGCGACATAGTAGGGGACTTCTTCCTTGAGGTTCGCCGACCAGATCAACAAAAACTGGCTGAAGGAGATGTAGGTCCAGAAAATCACGAAGCCGAGCATCAAGCTGCCCAGGTCGCGCAGGTGATTGCGGCTGACGACCTTGTCGAGCGGTTTCACATCGTAGAGATGAACCAGCACGATGATCGCAAAGGCCAGCGCACTCAACAGATCGCTAAATCCAAAGATGACCGGGTACATGGTCGAGGACCAGTGCGGCTCGATCGACTGCGCCCAGTCGGTCGAAATGAAGAGAATCGTGATGGCGAACAACAAAATACCCGGCGCGCTGATCGACAGCATCCACTCGCGAAGGGACGCGCGAGCCTTGGCGCTGGGTTCCTTGTCTTCCTTGTTCGAAAGCGAAATCAACACCTGGGCCAACGCAATCCAGATTCCGAAGGCGATCGCGGAGCGCAAGATCCAGAAAGGAGGATTCAAGTAGACCGACTTGAACGCGAGAACCGGGTCGTGGTCGGTAACTCCCGGCTCGGCCCAGTGGTACAAGCGGATCACTGGATGCGCTTCAGGATCAGGTCCGGACAACAGGTGCTTTTCCCCGATCATGCCGGTGAAGTCGGTGAACCCGAGCAGAATCGGCAAGAACAAAAGACCCAGCACCCACATGGTTCCCGCTGCCCCTTCGAGGATGCGCCGGATCGCGTATCCCCAGGCGCCGCCCGTGATGTGCTGAATCATAAGCAGCACCAGGCCGCCTAAACCAAAACCAAACACATAGATGAAGCTGGCGAGGTAGGATCGGAGCAGTTGGCCCGAACCTTCCCAAAACATCAAAATCAGACTTCCCACCAGGCCGCCAAGCGCGATCCTCAAGGCGAGCTGGCGCGCCGTCAGAATCCGATCCATGCTGATCGCGGGAATCTCGGTTGGATTAGACATTACTGATTGCCGTCCTTCCGAGCTGAAGTCGGATTACCTAACGCTTGCGCCGAATCATTTTGCGCCGGCGCGGAATTCGTCGCGGCCAGAGCCTTCGCCTGCACCGGATCCTCGGCCTGGGCCACCAGTTCGGTTCGTGCTTGATCCGACTGGCTATATTGCAGGGCGCGAATGTAGGCGACAATCGCCCAGCGATCCCGGACCGGCACCTGGGCCGAGTAGCTCGCCATGCCGCCAAAGCCGTTGGTGATCACCGAGAAAATGTAACCCGCGGGGGCCTTCCACAAGGGAATCTTTTTGGCACCCAGGAAGCCCAGACCGCGTGAATGGAAGTCAGCCTCGAATTCGGCCGGCTCGCCATCGCGTCCGCCGATAATCTTGACCGGGTAAAAGGCAGGCGGACGCAGGAAGCCACGCTGAACGATCGTGCCGTTGGCATTGCCGGTTTGACCGTGACAAACGGCGCAGTAAATGTTGTACCGTTCCTGGCCACGCTTGAGAAACTCTTGATCGACGGTGACGCGCGCCGGGAAGGTCGATTCATACTGGGCCAGCACCGTTTCCGGCTTGGTCAGATCGGCCTTTGCGGCGTTTTCCTTCTTGCCGGTGAAGTAGTGCGCGTCTTCTTGCAGGTAGTCGTCGTTCTCGCTCAACACCTCGGTGCGAGCGATCGTGCCGATTTCTTGAGGACGGCTGGAGCGCTTGTCCGCGAAAAAATCGCTCACTTGCTGAGGTTTCAATTTCGGTTGCTGCGACATGCGCTGGTAGCAACCGGAAGTGAAGACCACCGCCAGGCAGGTTCCCACCAAAATCCAACGATGAGAGAACAATTGACGCATCACAGCGGCACCTCCGTGACGGAGAGCGGTTTGAGCCCTTGCAGGAACTTCTCGGTCGCGGCGCGATCAAAAAGTGGATCGGTTGTTTCGATGCAGATGAAGAAGCGGTCGTTGCTCGCCCGTTCAAACTTGAGGTTGTTGAACAGCGGGTGATGCGGCTGAGGGTAACCGTTCAAAAGCAGCATGCCGAAAAGCGCGGTGAACGCGGAGAATAAGATCGTCATTTCAAAAATCGGAGGAATGAAGGCAGGCCACGAGAAGAATGGCCGGCCCGCGATATTCATCCGGTAGTTGAACGACACCAGATTGCCGCTCAAGCCTCCCACCACATTGTCCAAAAGTGGATCCATCGAGCTGGGATGGCCGCCCGCAGTGAGGGTCTGCAGCAAAAAGCCGCAGGTCGCACCGGTCAAACCACCGCAGAAAATCAAAACGGGCAACCAGCTTCGCTTGTGGCCAATCTCTTCCCACAGCCCTTCCACGGGGAAGGGAGAGTAGGCTTCCGCTTTGGTGAAGCCCTCCTGCCGGCAAGCCGTTGCGGCATCCAGCACCCCCTGGGTGGTGTCGAATTCCGCGAGCAGGCCAAATAGCCCCTCTTTTTTTACCGTGGCGCTCATTAGTGGGCCCCTCCGATGCGAGGTTCAGATTTGCCGGCCGGTGCCGCATGCGCATGATCACCGCCCGCGGTCCCGTGATCGTCATGATGATGGACGTGAGATTCGGGAATCAGATGCTTCATTTCGAAGGCCGAAATCATCGGCACAAATCGCATGAACAGGAACATCAACGATCCGAACAACCCGAAGGTGCCAAAGAAGGTCGTAAGGTCCCAGAAGGTTGGCGAGTACTGGCCCCAGCTCGACGGGATGAAGTCGCGCTGCAAGCTCATCAAAATCACAAACCGTTCCAGCCACATGCCGATGTTCACGACCAGCGAGATCACGAACAAAAGGCCGATGTTGAGCCGCACCGCGCGCAGCCACAAAAGCTGGGGGATGATGCCGTTGCACAGGATGAGCAGCCAGTAGAAGATCCCGTAGGGACCGAAGGCACGGTTGAGCATGAACAGGCCGTGTTCATACGTGTTGGCGCTGTAGAAGGCAAAGAAGGCCTCGCAGCCGTAGCCGTAAAACACCATCAAGCCGGTGACGAGCATGACCTTGGCCATGTTGTCCATGTGCTTGTCGGTGATAAAGTCCTTCATGCCGTAGAAAGCACGCGCGGGAACCGCCAGCGTGATCACCATCGCGAAACCGGAAAACACGGCGCCTGCGACGAAGTAGGGCGGGAAGATCGTGGCGTGCCAGCCGGGCAGGTTGCCCACGGCGAAGTCGAACGAAACGATCGTGTGCACCGAGAGCACCAGCGGCGTGCTCAAGCCGGCCAGAATGAGGTAGGCATTTTCGTAACGGTGCCAGTGCTTGGAGGCGCCGCGCCATCCCAGGCTGAGGATGCCATAGATCCGGCGAATCCAGATGTTCTTGGCCTTGTCGCGAATCGACGCCAAGTCGGGAATGAGGCCGGTGTACCAGAACAACAGCGATACGGTGAGGTAAGTCGAAACCGCGAACACGTCCCAGATGAGCGGGCTACGAAACTGGGGCCAAAGCTGCATCGTATTGGGGTAAGGCAACAGGTAGTAAAAAAACCAGGGGCGGCCCATGTGGGCCAGCGGATAAAGACCCGCGCAAGCGACCGCGAACAGGGTCATCGCTTCGGCGAAGCGGTTGATCGAGGTGCGCCACTGCTGATGGAACAACAGAAGGATCGCGGAAATGAGCGTTCCCGCGTGGCCGATGCCGATCCACCAAACGAAGTTGATGATGTCGAAGCCCCAGCCGACCGGGACGTTCACGCCCCAGACGCCGATGCCTTCGTAAAGCAGCCAGCTCACCGCGAGGAACAAGATCTGCAAGACAATGAAGGAAAGACCGAAGCCGACAAACCACGCGATGGGAGTCGGTCCCAAAACGACGTCGTCGATCTTTCTGCCAATCGTGTCGAACTTGTAGCCGGGAGCGATGACCGGGAGGTCATCGGTTACGGTTTCCTTATCGTGCCGAGTTTCGGTTGCCATTTGGCGCTTACCCCTTGGTCGTTTCGAAAGCGGCTTCGTATGCCGGGTTGGGATTACGCAACGCGGCAAGGTAAGTGGTTCGAGGGCTGGTGTTCAATTCGTCAAGCAAGCCGTAGTTGAGCTTCGAGCGATTGGAATCGAACTTGAGCTTGTGCACCGCGCTCTTGGGATCGTTCAGATCGCCAAATACGATGACGCCGGAAGGACAAGCTTGCTGGCAGGCGGTGCGAACCGCTCCGTCAGCAATCTGGACGCGCGTGGCTCCCTCGGGAGTTTTGCCGTCGGCATCCTCGATTTCCTGGGGCCTGGCCACCCGGCCGCCCTTGCTGTCCACCAGGCGGACCGCCTTTTTCTGGGCTTCGATTTCGGCTGAGCGAATTCTTTGCACGCAGTAGGTGCACTTCTCCATCACGCCGCGCGTACGCACCGTGACTTCGGGGTTGTTGACCAGCTTGAGACTGGGGGTGGTGTAGTCGGTGTATTGCAAGAAGTTGAAACGGCGCACCTTGTAGGGGCAGTTGTTGCTGCAGTAACGGGTGCCCACGCAACGGTTATAAACCATGTCGTTGAGGCCATCGTAGCTGTGCGCGGTGGCCGCCACGGGACAAACCTGCTCGCAAGGGGCATTTTCGCACTGCATGCAGGGAATCGGCTGGAAGTAACCCTTGATGGCGACCGGATTCTCGGGGGCGCCGGTGAAGTAGCGATCGACCCGGATCCAGTGCATTTCGCGGCCGCGAGAGACTTCGAACTTGCCCACGACGGGAATGTTGTTCTCGGCCTGGCAGGCCACGACGCAGGCATTGCAGCCGGTGCACCCGGTCAGGTCGATCACCATGCCCCACTTGTGCGTGCCGGTGTATTTGAAGCCGCGCGGGTTGGAGAGCAAGGTGTCCTTGGGGACGATGGCCAGGGCTTTCTTGCCATGGTCGTCCTTGCCTTTTTCTTCCTTGTGTTCATGGTTGTGACCGGCATGGTCATGACCCGCGTGATCGTCATGGCCCCCCGATTCATGGCCGCCATGTTCACCCTTGGCCCAGTCAGGCTTTTCCTTGTTTTCCTTGACCGTGGCGATTTTAATCGGCTCGCGCCCTTCCATCGAGTGATGGCCCTGGGTACAAGCCAGAAGATGTTCCTTCTTTTCGGAAACCGCCTTGACGCCGCTGACGACCCAGGGCGACTTCGAATGCCTGAGCTTGTAGGTATTGAAGCCGATGATGTCGCCTTGCTTGCCGCTTGAAAGCATGTTGGTCGGCTGATCCGACTGCTTGCCGATCCGGTTGCCGCCAACGCGGCCCGCCCGGGTGCGACCGTAGCCCAGTTGCACGACGAGGGCATTGTCGGGCAACCCGGGCAAGATCCAGACCGGAAGCGACATCGTCAGTTGTTCGGTCGTGCCGGGCTGGTCGACCTGAACGCGGATGACCTCGACAACCGCGCGGCCGTGTTCGCCGCCGGTGGTGCCGAAATCCTTCGCCGGAGCGATGTACTTGGGGTCGGTACTATAACCCTTGCGTAGCGAAATCTTCAGATCGCGCGCGGTGTTGTAGTTCATGTACACCGCATTGTCCCAGGTGATCTTGGACAAGGGCTTGGGCAGTTCCATCAACCAGCCGTTATTGGCGAACCGGCCATCGTAGATCGATTCGTCGGCGCGGAACACCAGTTCGAGCTTGTCCCTGTCGGCGCTCACCGGGGCAGGAATCGTCAACGACGAAGCCACCGAGTCGCCAGCGGGGCGAACCGCAACCGGTTTGGCGGCCGAACCGGCGACCCAACCATCGTGCACCGACTTGCGCCAGAACTTTTCAAAATTGCCGGCGGCCTGATAGGCCGGATTGGCCTTGTGTTCCGCCATCCAGTATTTGCGCACGCTCTCGTAACCGGAGCGCACCGAGTCCTCAAGCAGTTCCGAAAGGAATTCGATCGCCGAGTGCCCGTTATAAAGCGGCGCGATCAAGGGCTGCTGAATCGTGATGGTGCCATCGTGGCCGCGGATATCGCCCCAGGTCTCTAACCAGTGGGCGCACGGCAGACGCCAGACGCAATAGTGTGAGGTTTCGTCTTCGTACTGGGCCAGGTGGACCGAAGTCTTGACCTTTTTGAGCCCTTCGCGCAACGACTTCTGCAAATCGATCGGCGCATTGAAGACCGGGTTGCCTTCGAGAATGATCAGGAATTCGACTTCGCCCTTGTCGAGCGCGGTGCACAGATCGGCCAGGGTCCGACCGGCGGCGAGAGGACGCTTGAGCGCAATCGGATCGACATAGTTAACGGTGGAACCGACATTGCCCAGCGTGTGATTGATCAGGGCCACAAGCGTATGCACGGCAGCGGGCAGGTGTTCCCCCGCCACGACCAGGGTGCTCCCCTTGGTCCGGCCCGCCTTGGCCGAAAGCCATTCATCAGAGCGCGTTTTCAGATCTTCGGCAACGATTTTTGCCCACTTGGCGGCGGCATCGTTGGCGGGAACCTTGACGCCCGAAATTCCCAGTTGCGCGGCAAGCGCGGCAACATAGGAGGGGATTTCGGAAATCCGGACCGGCTGGCGATGATCGGCCACGGTGCCAGTGGGCGTTTGCATGCACTCGACGGCATACAGACGGTTCATCGACTTGTTCGCTTCGGCGGCGTGAGGCACCTCCACCGAACGGCGAGACGAAAATTGCCGCGAGTAAGCGGGCATGCCAGGTCCCGTGCCGAGGAAATCGCTCTCGAACGAGACGACCACATCGGCCTTGGTGAAATCGAACACCGGCTGCAGCGGCTTGCCACCATCGAAGGCGGCCTTGATGCCGTTGTAGGCCTCGTCGCTTGCGAGGGGTTCGTACTCGTGCCATACCGCTTCAGGATACTTGGCCAGGAAAGCACCCAGCTGAGAACCGAGCGTGGGGCTTGTAATCGTTTCGCTGAGGATTCGCACCCCTTTGCCCTTGGGCAGACGGGCCAGTTCACTCAGGAAAAACTGATTGGCATCGGACCAGGAGGCGGGGTTGCCGGCCTTTTCCGGGCTCCAGCCGCGATCGGGATCGTACATCCCCAGAAGCGCGGCCTGCGCGAAGATATCGGTACCCCCCTTGCTTGAGGGGTGCTCGGGATTGCCTTCGACCTTGATCGGCCGGCCTTCGTAGCTGCGCACCAGGACGCCCGTGCCGTAGCCGCTCAAGGGGAACGAAGAAGCGAAATGCAAAGGAGCGCCGAGCAAACCGCCATCGTCCTTCACATTGGGGACGATCGTGCCGGAAGGCTGGCGACAGCCGGTCATGCCGGCGAGGGCAAGCGAAGCGCCCATCAAGGTCAAGAACTTGCGCCGAGAAAGCGGGTCGGTGAATTCGGCCGCGAAACGCGGGAATTCCCGATTGACCATCTCGTCGAAATCTTTCTCGCCCGACCATTCTTCCAGACTGCGCCAGAACTTCTGGCCGTCGGCGGACTTTTCCACCAAAGGCGCGTTGACTAGGGGAGCGTTGACCGGAGCCGAAACACCTTCCACTGCGGCGGAACCGGTAGAAGCGCCTTCGGAAACGCCCATTTCGAGCAGGACGTCAGACATGTTGGAGGTTCCGTTTAGCGATGGCATGTGGAGCACTCTTTCAGGCTTCGAACGCCATATTTTTCAACCAGTTCGGCACCAAGTTCCTCTTGGGTGCGACCGATATCCTCGGCTTTCCATGCCATGTTGAAGATCTGATCCCGCGGGCGGATGAATTTTTCTGGAGCGCGATGGCAATCGAGGCACCACTCCATGAGCAAGGTGCCCTTTTGCCACACGGCCTGCATTTGATCGACGCGGCCGTGGCAAGCGGAGCAGCCAAAACCCTTGTTCACATGGATCGAGTGGTTGAAGTAGACGAAGTCGGCGAGCCGGTGCAGGCGCTTCCACTCGATCGATTCGTCGTTCTTGAAGCTTTCGCGAATCGGCTCGAGCATCTTGGAACCAACCCACATCTGCGAATGGCAGTTCATGCAGGTTTTGGTCGCGGGAATGTTCGAATGGGCTGCTTCTTCCACACCGGTATGGCAATAGCGGCAGTCGATGCCCAGGCCATTGACATGGTGCGAGTGGCTGAATTGCACCGGCTGAGTGACGGCGTCTTCTGCCCGCGTGAAGTAAGAAGAGCGCGCCAGAACCATGGCCGCGTAGCCAACACCCGCCGCGCCAAGAATGACGCATACGATCGCCACGCGGAAGAGCGTATTGGCGTAGCGTGGAAATATTTGTGCCATCCAAACCCTCTTGGCAAATGCCGAGATGCAGTGGGGTTTTACCTTTGGCAAAGTCTAGGAACGCAGCGCCAAGGCAACAACCCAAAGCTCCGGGCCACCTGCGGAAAGAACCGTCGTCCCTTCCCGAGCGATCACCCTTCGCTTCACTTTCAGATTTAAGAGCAAGTGCCGGGCCCAAAATTTCTTGGGGGCCAATTGTTTTGGTTCGAAAGCCTAACTCCCGCACGCGCTTCGTTTTAAAAAGGAAACCTTCAGAGGGGCTTTGCTGTCATCGGAAGGTTTCGTTTCCAGGGAAATGGAAGAGCCCGGGATCCTTTACCAAACCTGAGAATGCCCTCTTTCGGGGAACATCTCGGTTTTTTCACTTTTTTTCCGCATCGAGCAAGCGGGCGAATTCTTCCGGGGTGTTGCATGGCTGAAAGGAACCAAGGGCTGGATCGACTGCGGCGCAGTCGCGTTCATCAAGAAACACCCCTTCCAGCCGCTGGCGCAATTGCCCCATGCTTGCCCCGGTTGCGCTCATCGTTTCCAGGGCTTTGAGAGTTGCTTTCACTCGGTAAAGCGCGCAAAGGGGCTGAGGGGTTTCCGAAATCCTCGGCATGGCAAAGTCGGCCTTTCCGATCGCCTGGAGCAACAGCCCGGCCAATCGGGGCTCAAAGAGCGGTAAGTCGCACGACAGCAACAGGCAAAATTCGCTGGAGTCGGGCAAACCGCGAAGACCGGCCTGAAAGGCCGCCACTGGACCCGGAAACGCCAGTTCGTCGAAAACCGTGACGGCCCCCTCAAGAGGCGGCAGCGGTTGGCCACGACTTGCCACCACCAGAATGGGGTGAGCGACCGCGGCAATCTTGGCGACGACGCGCTCGATGAGCGACTGGCCCTGCCAGTCAAGTAGCGCCTTCGATTGTCCCATGCGTGAAGAACGCCCGCCGCAAAGGAGGATTGCGGCGGGCGTCGGTTGATTCGTCGGGGGAACCGGCATCGTGGGACCGATTCTCAATGGAGTCGGCCGCCAAACGACTCGGCGACCTTCTTCTTCGGAGGGTTAAAGCAGGTGGCGAGCAAGACTGTGGCCGCCAGCGACACGGCGCAGGGCACCAGGAACAGATTGCGGAAATCGACGATCTTGTCCTTTGTGAAAACTTCCTGCATGAGGTAAGGGCAAACCGAATTCGCAACCAGCGCCCCGACCCCCAGAATCATCACATTGAAGAGGCCCTGCGCGCTGGAGCGAGCATCCTTCGGAAAGAACTCGTCGACGAAGATGTAGACGGTCGCGAAGAAGAACGCATAGCAAATGCCGTGAACGACCTGAATCGCAATGATCAAATAAGGCTGATCCGGCAGGAAGGCATAGACGGCAAAGCGCAGGAAATGACCGAGCACGCCGACGACCATCGTCCATTTCCAACCCAGTTCCTTCAGGACGAATCCCAATATCAACATGGTTAGAATTTCTGCCACCTGGCCGATCGACATGATCGGCATGATCCAGTTACCGGGAATCCCCACGCCTCCGACATCGGTCGACGCGCTCAAGAAGCTTCCGGTCCAGTTGAAGTAACAGTTGTGCACGAACGAGTCGAGGAAGGTCACGACCCAGAGAACCAGCACAAAGGGCTGTGACAGAAGCTTCATCGCTTCCAGCCAGGCGAGGCTTTCGCCGCCGGCAACCCCTTCGGTCTTTTTGGCAGGCGTATGGGGCAAAGTCAGGCTAAACCCGGCGAGAAGTAGCGAGGCGATCCCCGAAACGATGTACGTCCACTTGGTGGCTTCCTTGAGCGGCTCGCCGGACAATCCGTTGGCCAGGGCCGTGCCGATCCAGCCGCCAATTCCCACCGGATTGGCTGCCTGCACCGCATCCCAGTTAATGAAGATGAACGTGAACGGCCAGGCTGCGAGAATCCAGCCGATCGTTCCGCCCATGCGCACCAGGCCAAACTCGCTTTGCGCATCCTTGAGGTTGGCGAAGGCGATCGAGTTGGTGATCGAAATCGTCGGCACATAGAGCAGACAATGCAAAAGCATCAGGCCGAAGAACGGCCAGAAATCGCGGGTAAAGCCACAGCCCAGGATCGCCAGCCCCCCTACTAGATGGCTGAATGCCAGGAACTTTTCCGCGGCAAAGTTGCGGTCAGCGAATTGATTGCTGAAAAACATGCCGACGATGGCCGCCACGGGGAACGAATTGAGGATGAGCGCCTGTTCGCTGAAAAGGAATTTGAGCGCATCGGGCACAAATCCGGCAATTTCCTTGGGAGGGTTTGTTGCCGAAAACCCGAGACTCGGCAGATAACCAAAGATCAAAGGCAGCCAGGCTCCCCAGATGAAAAACTCAAGAACCATCATGAGGAATAGACGGTATTTCAGCGGCATGAGGGGAAGGCCTCCGGAAGATTGAGGAAGGTGGCGGGGGTGGACCTGGCAAGTACTTTTCTTACAAACCAAGTGCAACGCCACCCACCTCGCTTCCAATCCAGATCACCCTGAAGCCCGCAATTTCCCAACCTGCCAACCCGGCCTTCGGCAAAATCGGCATCTCTTTCGTTTTCCATTCCCCGCGCCAACAATACGCCCCCGCCAGGGTTCTTTTCTCAGGTCCCCTCTCTTGGTTCCTTATTTCTCCCCCTCGCTGGAGGACGCATCATGAATGCGCGATGGATTCTGGCGCTGTTCCTGACCCTGGCTGGCATGGCACCGCTCTACGCGGAGAAGCCGGTAAAAACGGTGGACTTGGCCATTTGCCTCGATACCTCCAACAGCATGGATGGGTTAATCGACGCGGCGAAAATCAAGCTCTGGCGCATCGTCAACGATCTGGCCAAGATCGACCCCGCACCCCGGCTGCGCGTCGCCCTGCTCAGCTACGGCAACAACGGCAACAGCCCGGCCAATGGCTGGGTGCGCAAGGAAGTTGACCTCACCTACGACATTGACGAGGTCTATCGCAAACTGTTCGATCTGCGCACCAACGGCGGCACCGAACTGGTCGCGCGCGTTTGCCGCGATGCCCTCGTCGATCTGAAATGGTCCGACGACCGCACCGGTCTGCGCATTGTGTTTGTTTGCGGCAACGAGCCGGCCGATCAGGACAAGGAAGTTTCCCTTTCAAGCGTCGTCAATCTGGCCAAGAAGAAAGATGTCATCGTCAACACGATCTATTGCCAGTACGGCCGGCCGGAAGAGGAATCGGGCTGGCGACTGTTCTCCGAACTGGCCGGCGGCAAGCATGCCGTCATCGATCAGAACAAGAAAATCGCGGTGATCGACACCCCCTACGACAAGGAAATCCGCGATCACAACGACCGGATCAATCGCACCTACGTGCCGCTCGGCCCTGACGGCCAACGCGGCGCCGCCAACCAAACGGCACAGGATAAAAACGCGGCGTACGCCTCGCCCGTCGGGGGCAACGAACGGGCCATTTTCAAATCGTCGAAGCTCTACAACTGCGAATGGGACCTTTGCGACAAGTTCAAAACCGATCCCAAATTCGACATCGGCAAGGTCAAGGACGAAGACCTGCCCGAAGAGATGCGCAAGCTGAACAAGGACCAGAAACTGGCGTATGTCCAAAAGAAAATCGCCGAGCGCGATGAGATCACCAACAAGATCAACGACCTGGCCAAGAAACGGGCCAAGTACATCGAAGAAGCCGAAAAGAAACTGCCCGCCGAAAAGGGGGACAAGGCCTTCGACGATGCCGTGCGTTCCATCATCAAGGAACAGGCCAAGGCGAAGGACATGAAAATCCCCGAATAGGTTTTTCGCTTTCGCCCAAACCAGAGGGGCCGGCCTTTCAGGCCGGCCCCTCTGGTTTGGGTACCATGCAATTGGCCCAGGATTCTACTTCGGCGCGGCCGCCAATTTCGCCGCCAGCGCTTGATCGTCGTAAACACATCCGCCCCAGGTGCCGCCGCCCAGGTTCTGCAAGAGCGCCCACAACCTGGTTTCCGGCGGAAGCAAGGGATCGGCGGCCAGCCCGGGCAAGGTCTCGCGGCTTGCCAGGAGGGCCGCCCCTTTTTGAGGATCGCCGGGCTCGTTATTCTCTCCGACCAGATCGATCGAACCTTCCAGGCTCACGCGATCGACGACAATGCGAATGCGATCGTTGTCGCGCAAGCGCCCAAGCGGCCCGCCCGCCAGCGCCTCGGGCCCGATATGACCAATGCAAGCACCGGTCGAAACCCCCGAAAAACGCGCGTCGGTGAGCACGGCCACCTGGCGGCCAAAGGGCAAATGCTTGAGCGCCGAGGTGATCTGGTAGATTTCTTCCATGCCGCCGCCCAGCGGTCCGCGCCCCAGAAGCACGAGAATATCGCCGGGAAGAATTTTCCCTTCCTTGATGGCCTTGATGACTGCCGGTTCGGTGGTGAATAGTTTTGCCGGCCCTTCCTGACGGTAGACGCCGTCGGCACCCACCACCCTGGGGTCGATCGCGGTCGCCTTGATCACGGAACCTTCGGGGGCCAGATTGCCGCGCGGGAAAACGACCGTGGAGGTCAGCCCCGCTTCTTTCGCCCGTGCCGGACTCATGATGACCGCATCGGGATCGATGCCATCGCGCTCATGAAGCATCTCGCGCACGCGCTTGCGCCTTTCTGACCCTTTCCAGATGTCCAATATCCGGTCAATGGTCAGGCCCGTGATCGTGCGGGCATCGAGTCGCAACAGTCCCAGTTCGCGCAAGTGAAGCATCACCTCGGGCACGCCGCCGGCCAGGAACACCTGCACCGTGGGATGACCGACCGGTCCATTGGGCAAGGCATCGACTAAGCGCGGCACCCGGCGGTTGATCGCGGTCCAGTCTTCCAGCCGAGGACGAGTCAAGCCGGCGCTAAAGGCCACCGCCGGAATGTGGAGCAGAAGGTTGGTCGATCCGCCGAAGGCGGCATGGACGGCCATGGCATTGTGGATCGCATCGTCTGTCAGGATATCCTTTCCCGCCAGGCCCGCCTTGGCGAGGTTATAGACCGCGTCGGCGGTTTGCGTGGCGAGGTTCAGCCAGATCGGCTGCCCCGAGGGAGCCAACGCCGCATGCGGCACGGTCATGCCCAGGGCTTCGGCAACCACCTGGCTCGTCGCCGCCGTCCCCAAAAACTGGCAACCGCCGCCGGGGGACCCGCAGGCCCGGCAGCCAGACTCGGCGGCTTCCTTGAGCGAAATCAATCCATGCGCAAAACGCGCCCCGATCGTCTGGACCTTGCCGGCGTCTTCCGCATCCTTGGCGGGCAAGGTCACACCCCCAGGCACGAGGCCCCAGGGTAAGTCGCGAAAGGCGGCCAACGCCATCATCGTGGCAGGCAAACCCTTATCGCAGGTGGCCACGCCCAGGATTCCCCGGCGCGTCGGCAAACTGCGGATAAGGCGGCGCATGACGATCGCCGCATCGTTGCGGTAAGGCAAACTATCCATCATGCCGGTGGTGCCCTGCGTGCGCCCGTCGCACGGGTCGGTCACGAATCCAGCAAAGGGAATTCCCCCCAGTGTGCGGATGCGCCGGGCCGCTTCGGCCACCTGCAGGATCACTTCGTAGTGGCCGGTGTGAAAACCGAGCGCTTCGGGAGTGCCGTCGGGCCGGCGCAATCCGCCCGAGGTGCTCAAGATGAGAAACTCGGGGCGACCCAGTTCGGACGGCTTCCAGCCCATTCCCGTGTTCTGGGTCCAGCCAAAGAGGTCACCCGAAGGGGCGTCGCGCAGCAGTTCCTCGGTCAGGGGCAATTCCCCTTCGGGACCCGGTCCTTTGGTTTCGAGCTTCAGCAACTCTGCTGATGAAGGAAACCAGTTGATCTCAGCCATGATTATTTCCTTCTTCCATCGCTTCCCATTCCTTGGCCATGAGGTGACTCAGCATCTGGCCCTGATCCGGAATCATCATCGGACCGGGATGCGACGACCGGAGCTTACCCAGTGGAATCAGTCGTGGTTTGGGCACGGCCCAGCCATCGATCCCGTCGAATTGCTGGCGCACTTGCGATAAGTTCCAGCGAAACGGGGCCAGGATTTTTTCGTGAATCGGGTGCTTGAGAAAGCGATCGACCAGCTCCCCCATGATCGCGTCGAACCCCTTGCGGCTGGGGCCATGGTGGCGGCAGTTGCCGCCGAAGTGGCGCAAACCGCCGTGGAATTGGGGGGCGATGTGGTACAGCTCGTGCACCACGGTGATCAGCCGCTCCCGAAACGAGAGCATGAAGAACCGCGGCACGCAAAAAGCGAGGTGGTAAAAGAGTTCGGTGCCGTCCAGAAAATAACGCTGGATCTGGTAGGTGCGGCCGCGCCGTTCGCCGGTGAGGTTGCCGTCTTCAAAGCGCAGCGGCGTGATGCGCGCTTGCAGGCCATGCACCGTGCGCTTGCGGTTGCGCACGATGTTCAAAATCAGGCGATCCGGATCGATGTGGTAAAGCTCCGGGATGTGCGTGCAAAGCGTTTCGCAGAGATTCACCAGGGCCAGCGAAAGGTCCAGCCGCTTGCCGCCATGGGTGGGGGTCGGGAAATCAAGGCGCAGGCGCGGCGGGGGAAACCCTGGCCGGATCCAGGAAATGGTGAAATTTGGCGCGGTCAAGGGCCTGCTCGAACGGTGTGCTGGGAACTGGGGAGTTTAAATTGTCAAACTGGGCAATCTAAAACCATCCAAAAAGCGCCCAATTGGCGCCGCCTAGTAGGGATTATGCGGATTTTTCATTTAAGTGGAGCCCACAACTGGACCGATCAGGAGAAGTAAGCCCTGACATCAGGGAGCCATGGTTGGGGCCGTATTTCGGGATTCAGTGAGGAGTCGGGACATGAAGGCAAATAAGCTCATCCTTTCGGGAGCCATGGCCGCGGGCGGCCTGTTCTCGGCGCTGGCAAGCAGCGGTTGCCAAACCCATGTCGCCGGCATGACCTTGCCTTCCGAGCACTACCTGGAGCACCCGCCCCAGTATTTTCCGCCCTCGCCGGCCTTCCCGCTCAATCGTGAATTGCGCTATCAGGAAGAGACCGCGGCGAAACCGAACCCCGGCGCCGGTACCGTCCGCTAAGTTTTTGTTTTCCGCCGATCGGCGGTGGTCGAACGAATTCTCGGCCGCCGGTCGCGATCCTAGCGTTTTGACAAAACCGACAGTTCGCGCGGCAAGGGGAAGCTCACATTCTCCTCCCTCACGACTCGGTTTTCGATGGTGGCTCCAAAACGCTTCTGGATCATCGAAAGACAGTCCTGCACGACATCCTCGGGTGCACTGGCGCCCGCCGTGATCAGGACTGTCTCGACGCCGGCAAACCACTCCTCCTTGATTTCCGATACTCCGTCGATCAGAAACGCCTTTTTCCCCCGCGATTTTCCCAGCTCCGCAAGCCGGTTGCTGTTGGAGCTATTTTGGCTGCCAACGACCAACACCAGATCGACTTCGCCCACCAGCTCCTTCACCGCCTCCTGGCGGTTTTGTGTTGCATAACAAATATCTTCTTTTTTCGGTGCCGCGATCTGCGGAAAGCGCGCGCGCAGCGCCTGGATGATCTCTTGCGCTTCATCCACACTTAAAGTCGTCTGGGTAAGATAGGCCGCCTTGGCATCTTTGGGTAAATCGGCAAGTTTTGGCACATCGTCCACGGTTTGCACGAGGGTGATGCTTGCGGGCGCTTCGCCCATGGTGCCGATCACTTCATCATGGCCTTCATGGCCAATCAAAAAGATGTGATACCCTTCGCGGGCGAATTTGATCGCCTCGACATGAACCTTGGTGACCAGCGGACAAGTCGCGTCGATGGCGCGCAAGTTGCGGGCGGCCGCCGCTTCGCGAATCATCGGCGCCACGCCGTGGGCGCTGTAAAGCACCGTCGCGCCATTGGGAATCTCGTCAATGGTATCGACAAACGTGACGCCCCGCTTGCGAAAGCGCTCGACCACGGGACGGTTATGAACGATCTCGTGATAGACATAAAGCGGCGTGCCGAAAAGCGCGAGAGCCCGGTCCAGACTTTCGATCGCCATGTTGACGCCGGCGCAAAAGCCCCTGGGATTTGCAAGCAAGATTTTCATCCGTGACCCTCCGCGAGATCGTTTGGATCCTTGATCCATTTTAGGAAGAGACGCTCAATACGATCGAAATGCGATCCATTCATCAAACCGCGACCGCGCCGAAACAGTCAACGAAAAAACCCCCGCCGAAACAGGTTCCGCGGGGGTTTCGAGGGATCGGTCCAGCCGAAGATTCGGGACTTAGTCCTTAATCTTGACGCCGTCCTTGCCTGGCTTGACGTAGGAGTAGCCCTTGATGGCATCCTTCTTCTTTTCGACGATCACGCCGGTGACGGTGCCCGGCTTGACAGCCTGGCAGATGTCGCCGTGATAAGGAGCGCCGCCGCCCTTGTCTTCGAGAATATAAACCACATCCTTGTCGCCTTCCTTGACCTTGATCGCGTTGGCGCACTTGGTCACGCCTTCGATTTTCAGTTCGCATTTCGCGCAGCAAAGGTCGCCCTTGAGCTCAACCTTGGTTCCGACTTTCTTGGTTTCTTTCTTCTCATCAGCCTGAAGGCCCAGGCCCATGAATGCCACCAGGGCGAAAGTACCGGCAATCGCATAGACGGACCGCATCGTTTTCTCTCCTGAAATTGTCGCGAGGGAGGGGTTCTAACAATCCCACCGGGATCATTCTAATTCGTCGGACAGATGGTTGCCACGCCATGTGTCAAAATCGGTTGACGATTGCCCTTGCTCGACTAAGTTTATGGTTTCCATTGGGTTAGGTTCTTCAATAAAGTTCGGCAATCGATGGGGTTAGGTCCGTTTCAGATGGAAGCGACGCGCAAGGCCGAGGCATTGATCGAAGCGCTGGGATATTTCCGGCGTTTTCGCGGCAGCATGATCGTGATCAAACTGGGCGGCAGCGCCATGGAAGATCCCGATGCTTTGCGTGCCACCCTTCAAGATGTCGTCTTCCTCGAGACGGCGGGGTTGCGCCCCGTGATCGTTCACGGCGGCGGCAAGGCGATCGACCGCGCCATGGCCGAAGCGGGCCTTCAACCCAAAAAGATTCGCGGCCGCCGCGTCACCGACGATGACACGCTTTCCATTGTCGTGCGCGTGCTGCGCGAAGAGATCTGCGCGGGCATCGTCCGCCAGATTCGCGATTTCGGCGGGCGCTCCGTCGGCCTCCATGGCGGCTCGTTGCAAGCGCTTTTTGGCGAAAAGCTGATTCTTGAAACCGAGGATGGCCCGGTCGATTTGGGTCAGGTCGGCCGCGTCAATCGGATCGACCGCAAGGTGATCGAAGATTTCACCCTGGGCGGCGTGGTCCCCGTGCTGCCTTCCGTGGCGCTCGATGCCCAGGGCCGATGGCTTAATATCAATGCCGACACCGCCGCGGCCGCCGTGGCGCTGGCGATTCGGGCCGAGAAGTTGGTCTTTTTGAGCGACACGCCCGGCATCCTTTTAGATCGCAACAATCCGGCTTCGCTCATCCCGACGCTCGACGCCAAGGAGTGCCTCGATTTGATGCGCCGGCGCATTATCGACGAAGGCATGATCCCCAAGGTGGAAGCTTGCCTCGACGCCTTGCGCGGCGGAGTCGGCAAGGTTCACATGGTCGATGGACGGACCAAGCACGCCTTGCTTTTGGAAATCTTCACCGACAAGGGAATTGGTACCGAAATCGTTTTGGGTTCATGATCGAAATGCAATGCGTGGGAACTCCGCGGGAAGCACCAGGATGTTCCCGCAGGCGGGTTCCTTCGAGATCTTGAAACCAAACAGAAACGGCAAACGGAAACGGGAATGCACGCGCACACCTCTCAACTCTTTCACGATTATGTGATCGGCAACTACACCCGTTACCCGGTGTCGCTCGTACGCGGAGTCGAATCGACGGTTTGGGACGACGAAGGCAACGAATACCTCGACTTTTTCCCCGGCTGGGGCTGCGGCATCTTGGGCCATTGCCCGCCGCGCGTCGTCGAAGCGGTGCGCGATCAGGTGGGCAAGTTGATTCACGTTCCCAACACCTGGCACACCGAACTGCAGGGTCAGCTGGCGGAAGCGCTGTGCACGCGCACAGGCTGGACGGGCGGCGCCAAGGCGTTTTTCTCCAATAGCGGCACCGAGGCGAACGAAGCCGCCATCAAGTTGGCTCGCCTTTGCGGTGGCCCGGGCCGCTTCAAAATCATCACCATGCTCAACGGCTTCCATGGCCGCACCATGGGCGCCCTGAGCGCGACCGGCCAGCCGAAGTACCACGCCGGCGTCGGCCCCATGCTTCCTGGTTTTTCGCATGCCCCCTTCGGAGACCTCGATGCCGCGGCGCGCCTGATCGACCCGGAAACCTGCGCGATCATGCTGGAACCGATCCAGGGAGAAGGGGGCATCAATCTTCCCCCCGCGGGCTACCTGGAAGGCTTGCGCGAACTGGCCGACAAGCACAATCTGTTGCTTATCCTCGACGAGGTGCAGTCGGGCATGGGCCGCACCGGCACCTGGTATGCCCATCAGCACTGGCAGATCCAGCCCGACATCGTCACCCTGGCCAAGGCCCTGGCCGGCGGCATCGCTTGCGGCGGCCTGATCGCCAAGCCCGAAGTCGCCGCGAAACTCAAGCCCGGCACCCATGCCGCGACCTTTGGCGGCAACCCGATCGCCTGCGCCGCCGCGTTGGCGACCATCGAGACGATCGAACAGGACGGGTTGCTGGAACGTTCCCGCCAGATCGAAAACCGCTTTCGCCAAAAGGTCGAGGCCCTTCGGCCCAAGTGCCCCTGGATCACCGAGTTTCGCGCGCGCGGCGTGATGATCGGCATCCAACTGGCGATCGAAGGCGCGCCAATCGTTCAGGCCTGCATGGAAAAGAAGCTGCTTATCAATTGCACTCATGGCACAGTGATTCGCCTGCTCCCATCCTTGACCCTGACCGATGAGGAAATCGATCGCGGCTTCGCCATCCTCGAAGAGGCGCTGACCTCCCTGGGTCAAGCCGCTCAGGGGCAAGTCCGCGCGGGCCATTAGTGAACCTCACCAAGAGACGTACCAGCCGCACGGCCTCCCATTCAACGACTTTAAAAACAGGTGCCCCATGCGCCATTTCATCGACCTGCTCAGTTTCACCACGCTCGAACTGTCCCGCCTGCTCGATTTGGCGGCGCGCCTCAAACACGATCTTGGCCAGGGGAAGCGCCCTGCCCTGTTGCCGGGCAAGGTGCTCGGGCTGATCTTTGAGAAACCATCCTTGCGCACCCGGGTCAGTTTCGAAGCGGCAATGGCTCATCTGGGCGGATCGAATATCTTTCTTTCGGCCACCGATGGGCCGATCGGTCAGCGCGAGAGCATTCCCGACTACGCCCGTACGATGAGCCAGTTCGTCGACGGGGTTGTGCTCAGGACCTTTGAACACCGCACGATCGAGATGTTCGCCGAGCATGCAACCGTACCGGTCATCAACGGCCTTTCCGATTTCAACCATCCGGCCCAGGCGCTTGCCGACATCTTGACCATGCAGGAAGTGTTTGGAGATTTGGAAGGACGCACCGTCGTCTTCGTGGGAGACGGCAATAATGTGGCGCGCAGTCTGGCAGTCGGTTGCGCCCGCTTTGGTATGCATTTTGTCTTGGCGGCCCCCAAGGAATATGGATTCCCCGCCGACTTTTTGAACGGTTACCGCGAGGCCTTTGGGGGCAAGAATCCGGTCCACCTGACCGATCCTTCCGAAGCGGTCTCCCAGGCCGATGTCATCTACACCGATGTCTGGACGAGCATGGGCCAAGAAGCGGAAACGGCTTTGCGCAAAAAGGCGTTTCATGGTTTCCAGGTCAATGAAACGCTCATGGCCAAGGCGCCGGCTCACGCCAAGTTCCTGCATTGCCTGCCGGCGCACCGGGGCGAAGAGGTGTCGGCGGGAGTCGCCGATGGGCCTCAAAGCGTGATCTTCCAGCAGGCGGGGAACCGGATGCACGCCCAAAAGGCGATTCTGGTCTCGCTGTTGGGCTCGGGGTCGTAAGCGCCTGCAAGAACCGCAACATCATCTGTATTTGATTTCTCCTTGAGGTCCGCTTCATGTCGACTCGCGCCGATGGCCGCAAACCCACCGAACTTCGCCCGATCCGCTTTCGCCGCCGCTTCACTCGTCAAGCGCCCGGATCGGTGCTCACGAGCATGGGCGTGACCACGGTGCTTTGTACCTGCACGATTGAGGAAGGCGTGCCGCCGTTTCTGCGAGGTTCGGGCAAGGGATGGCTGACGGCCGAATATGCCATGCTCCCTGGTTGCGGAGGCAGCCGCAAACCTCGCGACCGCTCGGGTAAAATCGATGGGCGCGCGGTCGAAATCCAGCGCTTGATTGGCCGCTCGCTACGGGCCATTGTCGATCTCGACAAAATCGGCGAACGAACGCTCTGGCTCGATTGCGACGTGATCGAATCGGATGGCGGCACGCGCACCACCGCCATCAATGGATGCCTTGTGGCGCTGATCGACGGTCTCAATTGGCTCAAAAAGCAGCCGCTCAAGGCCGCGCCAGCGGGAAAGCCCGAACCCAAGCCTTTGCCCCCGATTCGCGAGATCCTCAAGGACTCGATCGCCGCGGTCAGCGTCGGCCTGCTCGAAGGCCAGCCGCTTCTGGATCTCAACTACCCCGAAGATCGCGATGCCGAAGTCGACCTCAATCTGGTGCTGACCGGGTCTGGCCAGTTTGTCGAAGTTCAAGCCGGTGGCGAGGAATCGACCTTCAGCCAAAACCAGCTCGATAAACTCCTCACCTTCGGCCGCGACGGCATCGGCGCCATCCGAGCCTTGCAGAAAAAGGCACTGGGCGCTTCCTGGCCTTTTGGAAAGTAGTCCCTTCCGGCAAGAGAAAAAGCAGACACCCTGGCGACGTTCCACGCCAGGGCCGTCCTAGCACGATCTATCCCTCGATGCGGCGTCGGTATTTAAGATTGCCAGCTTCCTGGCATTGATGTAAAAATCCATAGGTAGAGTTTCATTCTTTCATCAGGGCTTCCCCACTGCGGATCGCCGCCATCGCCTGAACGATTTTCTTGGCATTTCGGCAGCTTTGGCCAATGAGCTGATCGAAACTGCGATCCTGACGCGGTTCATTTTCCACTCCCTTTCCCGGAGTCTCGGTTGAACATCGCACCACCCATCCGGGGCACCGGCTACAGACGACAAGATGTCCTCATGCCAGCGAATTTTGGCCAGCGCAGGTCGCGGCGAGGAATCACACGCATTGAAGTCGTCGTCATCATTGTGGTGGTTTTGATTTTCCTGGGAGTGCTCATTCCGGGTAGCGGGATGTTCCGCGAGACCGCGAAAAAAAAACAGTGCCAGGAAAACCTAATGGAGATCGTACTGGCTGCACAGCAATTTCATGACCACCACAATGTCATTCCTTACAACTATGGTGTAAGAGGCGAACATCATGGCGCCGCGACCCATGGCTGGAGTTGGATGGCGCAATTGCTCCCCTATCTTGGCCACGACGATATTTACAAGGATGCCGGAATTCCCACCAACACCTTGTTGGAAGCCAAAGACCAGATTGCGCTACCCATCCCTGTTTTCTTGTGCCCAACCGACCCCAGAACCGCCGTAGGAGCCAGTACCGACACCGCCGATTTGGGAGTTGGTTTTACTCCTTATGTCGAGGTCGGATACACCAACTACAAAGGGGTCATGGGGTCGAACTGGGAAGTGGGCGACGCCGCATGGCACAATCGCGGACCAGGCAATTACGGCGATCCGTTTCGCCACGGCGACGGCACATTTTATCGAGATGATTTCTATCGGAAAAAGCCTTTCTCCGCCATCACCGATGGCCTGAGCCAGACGGCGATTGTCGGCGAGGCCCTCCCCGACAAAAGCAAGTGGTGCGCCTGGCCCTACAACAATTCGGTGAACGGCACCTGTGCCATTGATCCCAACGCCAAGCAGGCCGACGGACGGCCCATCGATCGGGCTGACTGGCAAAACAGCTTTGGCTTCTACAGCTACCACCCAGGCGGATTGCATTTTGCGTTTGCCGATGGTTCGGTGAGGTTCATCGACGATTCGATCGAGCGAAATATCTACCGAGCCATGTCCACCATTGCCGGGGGAGAAGAGATCACCTTGCCCTGACGGTTGGATCGCCTGCCCTCCCTTTCCCGGAGCCCCGATTGAACACCGCACCACCCATTCGGCGTACCGATCCCGCACAACCCAATGTCCTGAACCGAGCACGTGACCGCCGCCGCTTTTCGCGGCGAGGAATCACACGCACTGAGGTCGTCATCATGATCGTGGTGGTTTTGCTCCTGCTGGGACTTCTCCTTCCGGGTAGCGGAATCTTAAGAGGGACGGCCAAAAAGAAGCAGTGCCAGGAGAACCTGAAAGAAATCGTACTGGCTGTGCAGCAATTTCATGACCGCTTCCAAGTCATTCCTTACAACAATCACGTCAAAGGCGAGCTCCATGGCGCGAATACTCATGCCTGGAGCTGGATGGCGCAGATACTGCCTTATCTCGGCCACGAAGACATTTACAAAGACGCGGGAATTCCCACCAAGAGTTTGTTCGAAGCCAAGGATCAGATCGCGTTGACCATACCCATTTTCTTGTGCCCAAGCGATCCCAGCACCGCCGGGGGCCCAAGCATCGACACGTCCGATTTGGGTGTCGGTTTCACTCCCTATGTCGAAGTCGGGCACACCAATTACAAAGGGGTCATGGGGTCGAATTGGGAATCAGGAGATGCGGTCTGGCATCATCGCGGAACGGTGAAATCGGACAACGCGTTTGCTTTGAGCGACGGAACGTTTTTCCGGGGTGATTTTTATTATCAAAAGCCCTTCTCCGCCATCACTGACGGCTTGAGCCAGACGGCCATTGTCGGCGAAGCCCTTCCCGACAAAAGCAAGTGGTGCGCCTGGCCCTATTCCAACTCGGCAAACAGCACCTGCGCCATTGACCCCAACGCCAAGCAGGCCGACGGCAAACCCTACGATCGGGCAAACTGGCAAAACAATTATGGGTTCTACAGCAACCATCCCGGCGGCCTGTATTTCGCGTTTGCCGATGGCACGGTGAGATTCATTAGCGATTCGATCGAACGAAGAGTCTACCGGGCCATGTCCACCATTGCCGGGGGAGAAGAGATCTCTCTGCCCTGAGGGTTCGTTCTAGCGACTTTAACGCCTAATATTTTCTACGCCGAAAACACCACAAAACCTAAAAATCCGCTATTTAACAACCTTAAATAAAATTAGATATACGCAGGCATTTTCATCTTTAATATTTTTTGGCGTGATGAAATCCTCAATCATCATCCGAAGATTCATAAACAAACAAATGAAAAACAAAACAATCGGCCCTATGACGTATAGGCGCTTAAGAACATGCCAATACCCCAAAAGCCTAATCTGCGTCGTCCAGGCCAGCGGTCCGACAATGGCGGTGCATTCCTCGGCGATGAAACCATATTGCTCGACTTCACGAAGCAGCCCATCCTTGGTCCAGCGCCTATAGTCGGTGGGATGGGGATGATAGGGCCAAGTTCCATGAGTGGACAAAACCAGGAATCCACTTTTCTTCAAGATCCTATGAGCTTCCCCAAGATACCATTTCAAATCCCAAACATGCTCTAAGACCTGAAACGAAACCACAACATCCATCGATTCCGAATCCAACGGAATCGCTTCACCCGGCTTGATCTCAATTTCCGAACCCGGCGCAATATCACAGGCATAATAGCGATACCCCAGGGCCGAAATGTCCTGCCGATAAGGAGCGCTTCCGCAGCCGAGATCGGCGAGCTTCCTATCTGCGCCATGCTCCAACCTTTTCGCGAAGAGCTCGATAATGGCGCTTCGCAACGCGACGCGGACGTGCCTCTGATGATCCCAAAAAGGTGGGTTTCGAAGTCGCAACGCCGATGTTTTGTTATCTTCCATCTAGGAAATCACCAAATCGCCAGTGAGCAGGCCCGATTCCCGTCCACCCTTTTTATCTTCAGCGCACGCTTTGACTTAGGAGTGGTTCTTATTTCAAAAGCCCACGCCAGACAAGATTGCTAGGAAATTCGCTAGATGGATGCTACCTTCCCCGTATATCCGCCCTTCCCTATTGATTCCCACCCGTCTTCTTATCATTGGAACTCTAGCGGTTGCCGATAAAAGAATCAAAAAGGACTCTAAGCGAAATGAACCGGTATCGAAGCCAAATTTTAGCGTCGATTTCGGAAATGGTATCGCCGCTGGGACCGCTTACCATCGGTCTCGACCTCGGTGCCGGCGATGGTTGGTTAACAAAACAATTGATGGAGTTGCGTTTGGTGTCCCGAGCGCTGGGAGTCGAGCTCGGCGCACGCAAAGGGAAGCCCGAAAACGTCGTTACCTACGACGGCAATTCGATTCCCTTTCCCGATAAACATTTCGACATCACCTTCATCATCGATGTCCTCCATCATACCGATTCGGTGGCAGGCCTGATCAAGGAGGCGGCCAGGGTTACTCAAAAATATATTGTTGTTAAAGACCACACATTCTCGTCGCCATTAGAAAGGCTGCTTTTATGTGGACTTGATTTGGTTGGGAACATGGGGAGAGGGGTGAATTTGCCTTTTCATTTCCAACGCTCATGGACTTGGAATCCATATTTTGAGGAGGCCGGATTTACCTTAAATGAACTGAGGCATCCTCTGAGATGCCATACAGGTATGACCGGAATGATGACAAACAAGCTGCAGTACGCATGCGTTTGGAAAGCACATAACACCCCTAAACACGGCCACCCAACGACTAAGTCGAGTTCGGGAAAAGCGATTTAAGGGACTGAGGCGACTTCGCCGCCTTGAATGGTCGCCAGTGCGCGGTAAAGCTTTAGCTCGATCGAGTTCGCGACGAAATGGACCGAACCGTCGGCCAGTGCGAATTGCAAACCGCCTGGGTGTCGACTGCGGAATCCAATGTTGTTTGCGAAGTCTTGAGGGCTGTAATCCTTGCCACCGGGCCCCAATACGTTTGGGGCGATGGCGCAGGTGCCAAAGGAACTATTGGCATGGGGCCAGGAGCACCATTGGGTTTTCTCAGGTAAATTCTCGGCGATCATGAAGGTGTTGGAGGCACCATCGAGAATGTCCGTGATTCTTTTCGGAGCCACCCAATCGTACCGATAGAAAATGCCGTCGCCGTAATTCAGCCCATCAAACGAACCGTTGATGCCCGGGTTGGTCCACTGCGGGTCGCCGTAATTCCAGTTCGCCCCTCCCACGCCTTGATAATTCGTCTGGCCGGCAGGAATGTTGGGTGGATGGAAGGTTCCGAGGTTACGGTCGTCAGTACGGGCCCCACGGTTGCTATAAGGGTCTGATGGGCACAAAAACAGCTTCACCTGTGTCGCCACGGTTTCTCGGCTCTGATAGAGGGTGCTGGCGGGGATGTTCCCTTGACGGTAAAGGTTTTCCTGTTCGACGAATGGTAAGATTCGCGCAAGCCAACTCCAAGAAGGATTGTTCGCGTCGTAGGGTCCCAAGGGACTTGGGAGCGAGTTTACCGGCAGCATGCCGAAGGAGTCATGGTAGGCGTGAGTCGCCAAAGCGATTTGCTTTAGATTATTGCGGCATTGGAGCCGCGAAGCGGCCTCTCTGACCCTTTGAACAGCCCCAGCAAGAAGGGCAATCAATATCGCGATGATGGCGATGACCACCAACAACTCAATCAGCGTGAATCCGCGTCGGGTCGATTGAAATTTGGCATTGGGCATTGCTCATCCCTTTCCGTGAGAGTCGAAGTCGGGATAAAGATCCGTCTGATGGGTTAGCTCCCCGCATTCAAGCCGCACGTGCGTACAGGTCTACAAACCCACTTCCTGCGACCAAAGAGCCGTCAGGGGCTCTAAGGCTCCTTGCCAAATTGCATTCAAAGGCATGCGGGTGCTCGTTTCACCAAACACCATCCCATGTCGCAATCGTGACATCCATCGGAAAAGCAAGCAGAACGAAAGCGGCCGAATTGCTGTTGGAGGCCCTTTATTAAAGTTAAGGGTTTGAGCGCAGCGAATCAATAGAAATTGAATAGCCAAATCACCAAGTCTTCAACTTTTTGGAGAGGTCAATCCTCTCTCGCTGGCCAAAAATGCAATCGGGAGCAAAACGGCAGACAGATAGAACCTAAAATTCACCAGAAAACTGAAAGGTCAACTCACTATCGCTCTCTTGGCAACCTCACCTTGAGGATTGGTCCCATGAGCGCCGATTCGGCCCTTTTTCTATCAGCTCGCTGAACAGGCTGAAGTAACTATCGGCACATTGATTCCAGTTCCAGTGCCGCCTTGCGAAATTCGCGATCTCGACAGATCGCTCGCGCAGGCGTTCGGGCTGATCGATGGCTGCGCGAAACTTATCGACCAAGTCGTCGCTCTCAACGTCGACAGGTATGGTCACAGCATCAAGCCCGGCAAGAGCTAGCGCCGTTTCCTTGGAAACCATGGCGGTCAAACCGCAAGCCATCGCTTCCTGTACGACCAGAGGAAGCCCTTCGCCGACAGAAGGAAGCACCAGGAGGTCGGCAACTTGATAATACGGAATCAGTTCCCGTTGAGTGGCCTTCCCAAGGCAGCGAACGTTGGGCAACCCCCACAGATGGGGCGCTTCAGGGCCCCAGCCAAACAGAACCCATTCACAAAAAGGAAACAACGTCGCGAGCCGCCGAATATGCCGTAGCCCCTTTTTCTCCACAAATCGACCCACAAAGAGAGCCAGCGGCCTGCTCAATCGCAGCCCGACCTCGGTACGGAGGCGATTCCTCTCTTCGACGGTCACCGATCGAAACAACGAGTGGTCAACGCCGTTCGATATGAAGGCTGGGGGACGACGGAAATTCACGAACTGTTCAAAGTACTCGCGGACCCGTCCACCGTAAAAGACGCAGCCTTCACAACGGCTCAGAACCATGGCCCCAAGAATCCGGTTACACCAGGCGTGCAATACTCGCGGCACCCAGTTCCGATACGGGACGTGGCCGATATGTTGCGTTACGACGATCGGCTTTTTGAGAAACTTGGCCGCGAAAAACGCCACCACGTTACCCATATACAGGCAGTCATGGATATGAACGAGGTCACAGCGCTGCACTGCTGAAACGAGATCTCTCAAACTCCACGGCGACCAAACGGGATAGGGAATTCCCCAGCGATCTTCGCTGAGATTCCATGCCTTCATCGGCACTCTCTTGAGTCGGCTTTCGTCACCTGCTGCGTCAGCTCCGCCAGCCGCCCAATCAATCCGGAGACCGCGCCGGCAGAGTTCCTTTGCGACTTCCCCAGCAATGATCTCAATTCCACCTGCGTGCTCGGGATAAAAGTGCGTCACCAACAGGATTTGCATCAAGCCGTCTCCCACCCATTTCAATGGCCAAACACGCCATATGGCCCGTAGCCAGAGACCACCGAGATCTGACCTTGTATGAGCAGTTTTTCTCAGCGCTCAGTATAAGCTATTTTTTTCCAAATTCGAAAGCAATTATCAAATATCCGTAGGCAATTCATTGGTCGCAGCCACGGAGGATCCTTTGCTCAACGGGATGTCGTCCCGGCCGCAGATGTTCATTAATCACAACTCTAGTAATACTCAGTAGATCAAGAAGAACCGTAATCCCTTTCCTCACACCGATCTATCACCCTTACCTGAAAGTCGCGCTCAAACAGTGATGCATGGAACGGCGCTTGAACGGAATTTATTTTGCTTCGAGTGGTATGAGCTTTGCTTCTTTTGGATCTCGATTCCGAGGAAAAGAACCCTCCCTGTAATACCGCTACTCTGCGCTTTGTTGCATTTCATTTACCATTTCGCTGCGGCGGCGTTGCCATCCTCCGGCCGACCGATCGGCAAGCCTTGCCTAGCAAAGATTAAAAACCGCAAACTGAAATCACCATGGGACACTCCGTTCATTTCGCGTATTTTTCCCGGCATACTTTTATCACAGCATACCTGTCCTGACTATTGCAAACTTCAATAAAAGTATTTTTGTCACTATAAAAATAGGGAATCAAATGAAGCCAGTCATTATAATATTTTTTTTGTCCCATTCTGATAAAAATGTATTCAAAACCTTCTTTTTGTATATTTTTTTTCCACCAATCAACAGACCTCATCGGCGACACCTGTCGCACATTACCTTTTCTGCGAGACCCAAAAAAAGGATAAACATGCTCATCCAACACACAAATTTTTTCACCTCTAATTATGGCCTCGTCCAGGCACCCAACCGACCCACTAACAAATTTAAGGTCATAATAAGAAGCGAATTCCCTATGCCATTTATCGGAAGCATAATAAACTCCGGCTATCTGAAGGCAAACACCAGAAACCAGACCGAACAAGACAACCAAACGTATTTTCAAAGCAAGGCTTAATAATCCAATTACATTAATATAGGCAATCAAAATCAACACAGAATTATTAACAAATTTTGTGTACAACGGCCCAACACCTATCTCCAACACTCTCAACTGCCACACAACCATTAAAATCACAATTGCACTACCGACACTCATTAACATCACCTTAATCCATTTCGCTTTATCAACAATATCAACAAGGCAAATAGACCTAACAATACTCATCAAAACACGAAAGCAGGCTATAACATTCATACACAAAAAACAAAAACTGTATCTCACTGGAGTAAACCCAAAGTCCATTTGATCAAGCGACCCAGGCTGAGCTTCAACCGCAAACGGCGTAACAACAAACACGCCCAAACATCCTATTAGTAATAATAGAATCGCCTTGATTTCTTTTTTAACTGGCCATTCCTTTTTCCTGATACAAGAAGCAATATTTATTGCCATGGCTACTGGAAACAAGATCACGGCAATATACTGAATGGGCCCACCCAAGTTATAAACTGCAGCTAAATATAATCCAACAACACGAACAGACAAATTGCCGATAAATGTCGACCCAATCATTCCAGGATAATAATTTGCTATAGAATCCTCAGGGATGGCCGCCCCAAGTGGAAAAAACGGGTACCCAGTAACTATGATATTTCTTAGGTACCAAGACCAAAATCCACCGATAAACACGGCCAGGCATAGAAACCACAACAAGACATTTCTGCTCCCAGAACACCAATATGGCGCATTTTCAAACGCTACTACCGCGATCAATACCGCAGCATATCCAATAGCGTAGTACTTTATACCGGCTAGAATTCCTATAGCCATGAACGCCGCCAACAAGTCACGCTTTCGCCTGCTTCGCGAATATTTTAATATATAATTTACAGCACACAAAAAAAAGGCTGCTACAGCAACATCGTTTTTAGCGGTTTGAATTTGAAAGAATACCACAAAATTGCTAATTACAAAAAACAGCAACAGCATTCTAAAAAAAACTGATAAGAGAATTGTTCTTCCGATTTCTAAAATAGAGATCATTAGAAGGGCAACAATTGGAATCCACGCAAAGCAATAGAAAAAATCACCAGAAAAAAAACATACGAACCACAACTCAAAGAGCTCATTATTTCCTGGGCAACTCCATATCCAGTGCTTTCGAGAGAATAAATCCCCAGAAATCAGCCACTGATCTATACAGGGCAAATGATACATTAGCGTGTCCCACTCATATGGGAATTCGACAACACCTTTTTCGCATATACGCATTGCCACGTATACACAGATAAGCGAAACAAGTGCGATTTCACACCCACGCCATTTTAGCAAATTTTTATCAAATAAACTAGAGCTAGTATTAATATACCTTGACGCACAACATGCATAGCAACAAGAACACAACAACCACATAACCGCCGAATAAAATGCCCAATTAAGACAACCAATAAATCCGAGCACTTGTCCAGCCGCAATTACGGCATAGCAATAATACAGGACTACATGGCAGACCATCTCTAGCGCATCATCACTTCCGTACACTACCAAAACAACCTTACTTATATAATAAATAATGATCGCATTGACCAACAAGAAGGCCACCCACGCGCTACAGTCCGAAATCATCCACCCACCTCATTTTCAACCTATCTTAACCAGCTTTCTGATAACCGCCATTTACAACGACATCTTAGTCTAACCACATAACAAATCCTGAAATAACGCTTATATATTGCAAGACGTTTTAACAAATGCAAAAAAAATATTATTACCGGAATTTGATCAAACACGATTGAACCGCGGATCGATACAGCCACTCCACCTCGGAAAAATCAAACCGCACGGATTACTTCCGCTCCCTATCCCAACTGACACAGCGCTGCCAAACAGCACAAGTTAATAGAGATATATACAGACAGCGCTTCTCCGCATCGTTTATCACCACAACTTACCGACGCATAGTAAACACAAAAACCATATATCCAGCCTCCCTATTGTTCAATGATAGCAAAATAGGTTGGACCATTCATCATTTTAGCTGCCGGCCAACGCGCAGCGCAGCCCCAGAACGGTTGAATTCGCGCCAAAATAAGCAACCTCACCAATTTGAGCGGAAACCGGCACCGGATGGGACCCACCGTGCATGCTCCCTTATGCTGAACGCCTGTTCCAACAGGCTAAAGGTGCGGGGACGCAGGATGCTTACCATGGGCGATTATGCACGGGTCCGCAGGGCTCATCTTCGGAACGGACTTAGCATTCGATAGATTGCTCGGCGGTTCCACCATTCTCGGCGGAAGATTCGCGAAGTACTTCTGAACTCGGAGCCCAGTGGTTATCCACCAAGGTTATCTCCGGCACCGAAGCTTGATCCATTCAAAGGCATCATAGATGCGATCCTGACAGAGGATCAGTTGGCGTCGCCAAAGCAGCGGCACACGGCCAGTCGCATCTTCTTTCGACTTCAAAGTGAACATGATTACCCTGGCGGCTATGACCAGGTCCGCCGATATGTTCAGTCTCATCGCCGCCGAACTCGTAAGACCTTCATTCCACTGAGTCATGAACCTGGCCAGCGCGCGGAAGCTGATTTCGGCCAGATATGGGTCGACGTCCCGGGTGGGCGACGCGTTCCGATATCAAAGTTGAATTTGTTATGACCTCCAAGCGGGGCCTAGCTCAGATCTATCTCTTCAATCAGGCCAGTTCACTTGGCCGATTCAATGGAATGCACCAAGGGCGGTCTGCAATCCCACATCTCGCGCCCCTGAGTTTCTTGGCCACGTTCGAGGTCGAATCGATTATTCCAATCCAAGTTAAAAATATCTATTTTACTATCTGAAACGAACCTAATTCGTGATAACTCAACACCTTACCGTCGGATATTGACCGGAAACTCAAATCTTCTAATTTTTGAGTTAATTTCTAATGCGCCGCAAATTGAATCGTAACCGCTCTTAACGTCTTCAGGCAAGTCAAACACCAGTACAACATCATTGCTTTTCCGCTCCACTGTTTTTATCGCCAACTCCCTCGAGTCTTTTTTCAAATAAATTTTTTTTACGATTATTTTTTCAGAGGATCCATCAGGTGTGATTCTAATTTCATTGTGTTTGCCGGCCTTTAAGTCAAATATCTGGCTGGAAACCGAAAACCAAGACCGCTTTGATGCTACAATCTCGATAGGGTAGTTGATCGGGCTACCTGTTACCCCAATCTTCACGACGCCGGATTCCCGGAGGTTGTCGTTGGAAAGTTTGTCAGACACCAGCTCTAAAATTATAAAACTGCGAAACTCCTCGCTTTTGACTAACACAGGCTTGACCCAAGAAATCTCGGAGTGAAAAGAAATGGAATCATAGGAAAATCCAGGGTGATTTATGGCGACAATTTTGCGAAAGCTCTTCTTATCACCCTCATCATCCACAGTAAATTCCACCGACGATTCTTCCGGACCAACGGAGCGCTCATCCTGGCCGTGGTCCAGTTGACCATTAATTATTATATCTTTCCTTGACCCATCCAAGAAAACCACACCAATTTCGCGCTGCACCACTCCCTTTTTCCAGCCACCTAAAATGACCTTAACTGGAAGATCTACTGAAGAAGACGGTGCAATCGTAACCGATGTCCCATCAACTGAAATACAACCACATGGCGAGATAAATTTTTCGATGCCTACGGCGAGGCCTCCTTTATTCTCGACAACGATCTTTCTTTTTTGGATACTACTAAAACCAGCTATTTTAGGCCCAAAAATACCAAGTTCAATTTTATCCGGAGACATCAGCACTTGATCAGCTTGCGCCGGCAGCTTTTTCTTGGTCTTAGACACGAAAAGAACCGTTCCTCCCAATTCTTCAAACATCTCACTACTAATCGTTTCCGTTAAATCTTTGACCTGCAAGGGAACATCTATAACGACCTTTTTTCCTTTCGATTTCGTGGCAATTAAATAGTGATTTATACCCCTTCTAACCTTTACAGGAAATATGGCTAGCAAATCCTCTCGAAGGACTGCAGTAAAATCTTCAAATTTAACACCGTCTCTTGCCACAACTTCTAACCCGTAGGCTTCCAGAATATGTTTTATTGAGCTAAATCTAATACCCTCTTTTTCTATTGGCAACGAAAGCGATACTATTTTTGGACTATATGGCACACGAAAAAACTCCAAGGACGCAATCGCCACATTTAATCCGCACTGCGTAATAAATTGCGGGTCTCGACCAGGGCTTTTTAATACCCAATTTCCGGTTGAATCCGGATCAACACCAAATGCAACGGAGTGTACGCAACAGCAACTTAGAACGACTAAAAGAACTTTTTTGTTCCGCCGAATTATAAAATACAGCATTGCCGCCAGACAGATCCCAAACAGAATACCAGCGCTGATAAAATAATCAGACATTCGCCACCCAAATGGGCCGGACCCGCTTCTGAGCTCATTGAGGTTCATAAAATTCACGATACTTGCATGATCCTGACCAAGACCCGCTGAAATAGAGTATGTATGGTTTTCAATTTGATCATACACATTTGTTCCCGGTGGAAATTTCTGAGAAAACACCACGTCATCAATATCTTCATTGACTGCTAAGTCGTCAAAAATAAATTCTGACCTATTCTTATCTAGGTAGTTAGAAATCGTTACTTTTGACGGCAGCCAAATCTTGGGCAAAACTTCTGCTCTTTCGACAACGATTTCCCTCCAAAGCCTGCCTTCTTTCGCGGTAATCCACTGAGCTTTTTCAATTGCTCCTTTAGCGGGGTCGTAAATAATTCTAAAACTCCTGCCTTTTACATCAGCGTCAAACCTGGACATCTCTATGACCCACAACCCAGATTTGTTTTCAATTGAATATATCTCCCCGTCTTTGTGCTTCTTCCTTAACAAGTCCGAAAATCGCCGGTTCAAAAAATACGGTGGGAAGAAACCAATTCCAGTTCTGACACCATATTCCTCGATAAAATCATCCCATTTTTCTTTCTTTATTTCGCCCTCCCCAATAACGTCATTCCCAGGCAGCTCCTTTCCTGCTTTTGACCTGACGTAATGTCTTCTTGCTTCACCATCTCCGGTTATTATGGTGTCGCTCCCTAAATGATCAGCCTGGCCATTTTTCCAAACAAATATCCCAGTTGTTCGATAAAAATATTTCTTTTTAGACGGATTGAAAATCACCGACGTTTTTTGATGCAGGCCATCTTCTTTTTGGTCTACAACGATGCCGCTGCCATCTACTCCTATTTTACCACTAACCCCTGTTCCGATCCATTTTGCAACCCTTATTTTAGACGCATAGTTATCCTGTTGAGCCTGAACTATTGAAATAGCGGTCTCAATTCCGACTGAATCATTGGCATCTGACTTTCCCGTTGAATCATAACATGCCACTTGCAGTAAAATACAATACGCCACGACACTTTGCATGCTACGGCCTCTATGCTAAATAAGTAATCTTAATGGAAAGGTGAGCGCGCCTTAATGGTATCGACACATGTCGATTCATTGACCGTTTTAGATGGCTTCCGTGTGCCCTATGGAAATATTAAATATCGAATGCATGACAAGTCCATTCATGCATTCGATATTAGCGGGAATTAATTAACAGTTACCGTAGGTTCCCTCCCAGGTCTTCGCCAAACGTGAACCACATTGGCACCCTGTGTCACCGTCTGTTTCACATTGAGCAGCAATTTCAGCGCAGCCCGGCGATGTTACGTTTCCGCAACTATACGGCGAAGTTGCCAAACCCTCGCATTTCTTATTGGCTCTGCCAGTAACGCCGGCCGCGTTGGTACAGGTTGCACCTCCGTTGAGACACCCTCCCGTCGACGAGTCAACTTCACATATTAGCTTAACGACACAGTTGGTTTTATCTGGCGAACATGGCCCTTTCATTTTCACGATTGAACCGCCAGGGCCACCACCACCAACACCGCCCCCACCACCCTGCAATGCCTTGACTGATTCCAGTCTTCCTTCGGACGGAATATGGCCAATATCGAAGATCGTTTTCTCAGCCGATCCCACTTTGAAGGCGAAAGCCACTCCGAAAGCAAGAACTGCAAATCCGATGACATGCTTCTTCATCAAATACCTCCTATGCAAAGGAATTCACTAGCTTTCATTGCGAGAGCAACAGAGGAAGACGGCGAGCATGCAGTATTTCCTGCTAACCCTGCTTTCTTCCTATACGTGATCTTCCACCGTTCCAGGCAAATTGCAATATAGAACGAAGTTTTTTTTGATGTGTCCTCACGAATGGCTCATTCTATGTCAGGTTAGTCCAGGTCAGCGTAAATCTTATACCGCCGTGACTCGATTGGACAAAAACGTGCCGCTCCGGGTATCTGGTTGACGTTATAGACTCATGAAGTATACCGGTGAAATGGATCGCCCGATTTTTCAGCATCTGAGTATCGATTTAAGGCCAGTTCATCAACCGGCCTCTGGACTTTGGCAAAATAGCCAAGGCAGCCTGCGGCAGCGATTGGAAGAGTGAACAAGACCGGGATCGATTCCCCACCGATTCCACTATTCCGAATTTTTGCTTGGTTAGCCCAGATGGCTTGCAGCCAAGCAAAAAGTTTATCATCTTAACAAATCGATCCAGGAGATAAGATTGGGAAGCGTCTTACCTGGAAATGCCCTTGATCCAATGAAATAAAAGTGGGACCTGAGGGACATTTATGACGCAAACCTGTTGAATTCCAATGCCTCATGCTTTGTACGGCTACACCTCTGTAGTTCCTCCCAGACCATCGAATATCGATGCAGGAATTCTCTTGGAATTACCGGCGGCATTCCTTTTTCCGGCAACCATTCCTTGAGATAGGGCGAGTTTCTTGGCTGTATAGCAGGTTGCTCCGATAAAAAAAATAGACCATCCGGATAAGAGTCCGCCTCAGAGCACTTTTCTGTCAGCAAAAATTATGAAAACCTGCATTTTTTACACCGGAATCGAGCCTTTTTGGCGAAACATGTCAACCAGGTCCTCTGCCAAGCACAGCGCAGCAGCCAGCTTAGGGTTCTGGGCCCGGACCCTTTCTAGAATCTTCGCCGATCGCGCTTTTGGTTTTGGTTTCATAATCCGAAAAGATAGCTTCCTGGGAGATGGTGTGGGCCGCCGTGACCTCACGGTGATCCGATGTGGAGCGCCTGCAGGGCGGGGGCCCGGTCGACCAGAGCTTCCGATGATTCGATTCAAGTATCGGCGGGTGGCATCATAACTTCCGGCGAATCCCTTAGCCTTCAAAAGTCTGAAGAGGTCGGTACCTCTGCGATTTCCCGCAGCGATCCATTCCTTTATCAATGGGGCATACGGATCCAGGCGAGTCGGCGGCTGTCGGCCAGGATTCCAGTTTGGGCACCGATCTAGGCGGCGGTAACGCCGGACACTCTTTACATTCACTCAAAGCGATCAGGTAATTTTTCGGCACGATTCACCTCGGGCCGTGAGTTTCTTTACTTTGTTGAAACGATCCTCACGCGACCGCCGCTTGTCTTCTCGCCGCGCGTCTTTTTCCGTTCGAGGTTCTAAGATTAGCTCCGCCGAAGCAACGGGGGCTTCGGGCGGGTCTTGAATGATTTCTTCCCGATTCACTGCGGCGCTTGCAATTCGGATCTCATCACCATGTCGTGACAAGACCTTTTCAATCGCCTCTCGGACATTGCACAGCAGGTGGAATCGATCGGCCACTTGTTTCGCTTGGGGCGCTGCCAAAGTCGCGGCTTCAACGTATGCCGGCCAGTAATCTCGGGTTATGACCTCGACCTGTGGGTTTGCGGAAAGCCAGTTTTTCAATGCCTCGCCATCTCGACCGGGAAGAAAGTCGATCACCGTTCCACGTTCAAGGTCAATCAGTATGGTTCCATAGACTAGTGCTTTGTCATTTCTTAATTGCCGGATAGACGGATTTCAGTTTACAGCGAGCGTCGTCGATCTTCATCTGCCAGTCAACGCCGCGTTGGGTGGAGTTCACGTCGCTGGACCACGCGGCGGTTTCCGCTCGTAGCGATTTTATCTCGCCGAAGCGGCGTCCCGAGACGCATTGCCGCGTCAGCGAACTCAATTCGTTTTCCGCCACGTTCAACCAACTGCCGTGCTTCGGCGTGTAGCAGAATTCAATCCGGCGGACCAAGGCCCGGGCTCGCTTCGGCTCGAACGCTTCATAAAACGCTCCGGCAGTGTGCGTATTCAAATTGTCACACACCACGATCACCTTCCGGCATTTCGCATAACGGCCTTCCAACAGCCGGGCCATCTCGACCGCCCAATCGACCTTCGTCTTGCGCTCGCGAATGGCCACTTCGCGCCAACCCGCCAGTGGTTCCGCGAACATAAAAATGACTGCTGTCCCGGCTCGTTCGTATTCGTAGTCGACCCGACGCGGATGTTCTTTCGTGGCCGCAATCGGCTTCCGTGTCTCCCTCAGCAGCTGCACTGGTTGCTCGTCCATGCATACCACAGGAGCCTGCGAATCGTATGGTTGTTCGTATGTTTCCAGCACATTCTCCATCGACGCCACAAATTCCGTGTCTGCCTCCGGCGGAATCACCCAATACTGTGCCTTCCGATTCGTCATGCCGTTTTTTTCAGCGTCCGCCGAATCGTTTCGTAGCTCACCGATTCCACAATCTCCAATTCGACCACCCGGCGGGCCAGCAACCGTAGCGTCCAATTCGCATACCCTTTCGGCGGCGAACCTAGGCGCATCGCAATGATTCTGGCCTCCTGGTCACCGTTGAGCAACTTCGCGACCGGCGGATCCTTCCGCTCAAGACGATCCAATGCCGCCTCGAACCCTTGTTCGCAGAATCGCTGGCGAAGCCGTTCCACGGTCCGCGTCCGGCAGCCAAATGCATCCGCAATCTCCGAGTCCGTCCAGTTCGGACCGTCGGCATCCGCTTTCAGCAACACCTGAGCCCGCCGGATCTTCTGACCGGTGCCCCGTACTTTACGGACGACCTCCACCAACTGCTCACGTTCCGAGGCCGTCAATCGAACGATATATTTCTTTTGCATGGTCCTGCTCCCTGGACCATATGAAATCGGCAATCCGTAAGTCAATCATAAATCCGACTTTTCAGGCGTGACTGAGCACTAGTCCTTTGCGAAGGGCCCAGTCATCAATGCCAACATATCGCGGGCGCGGTTGACTTCCTTGGGGTGAGTTTTTGATCCGCCGCAGAATCGTGTCTGCTCTGGCCGAAAGCGCTAGTTTTCCCGCGAGCCCCGCCCCGGCCTCGCCACCGAGTGCTAAACCAATGGCACTCTGAGACAGCGACATCTCACCGGTCGTTCGGGCGTATTTTTCCATTAACCCAGGAACCCGTTCACAAAAAATAACCTGAGAACAATCGCGGGATTGGCATGTGAACTTTCGAGCCATGGGCGAGAGGATCAAAGGATACCCAAGGCAGGGTTGATCTCGAATCAGTCGATGATATCGCCCTTGGACCGTGGAGGAATTCTGCCCACAACGGGGGCAAGGCGCAAATGGTTGACTGGTCACCAAGTCGACAACCAGACTGGTTCGATCAAACCTGACACATTGAATGCGGACAAGGGCATCTGCTCGCAATAGCACCGCGAAAATTGAAGCGTCCATGGGCCCCAAGGCATCCTGCCAAACGAGAAAACGAGCTTTGCATCCGGTTTAACGTATCCCTGGGATATTCACATCACCAAAAGTGCGGGAGAACCCCAATTCGATACCGGTTTCCATTCGCTTGATCCGCGCCCTGCCTGGCAACCTGATGTGTAGCGGTCGGATGCAATCGGCACATGGGCCTTAATGATTAGCTTCGAGAGTTCCCACTGTCAAGCACCATGCCACATTGAATCACTTGCTATTACCGCTCTCCGATCCATGCATTCGTTTTTTCGGCCATCTCTGCCTCAACATTGCCCAGAAAGTTCGATAGACCCGCAAAAGGGAAGACGAGCTTCAAGAATTTTCTAAAAACAAGCACTGGGTCGAAATACTCTTCATTAACCCGATATAATATCAGGGCACGTCGGTCAAGCGTTAACGGCGAAAATAAGAATGGAAATTTCTTAAGAACCCTCGAAGCAACTCGAAATGGGCTGCCTTCCAAATACGCTCCATTCGGCGAACCGATGCATAGTCCAATTTTATTCTCAATTAGATACGCTACAAACGCCACCTCGTCAGCCAAATAATACGGCTGAATCAAAAACACCTTTCTAGAACCGCAATAATACCCATATTCTTGATAAGCAAATACTCCGATTTTTAATCCGGCGTTTTTATTATTATAAATATAACGAGTAATCCCAACACCGCACGAATTCTGGTAATGCCGAACAAAATCCTCCTCCCAGTCATACCCTCTAATGCTGAAGAAAAAGCAAAAAACGGCCGAAAAACCCAAAACCGAGAAACATGACACCGGCGACACCGGCCTTGCAGAAGATGCTTGAAAAATTCTTAGTAAAAATATCATCAACCATAAAACAGCACACAAACCCGCGGCGGCCACAAGCTCCTCCCTCTCAAAAAGGTAAACCTTAGCTCCTTGAATACAACCGCCAAGGACCGGCGAAATGCAGAATGCAACAGCCCAGATGATCCTAAGCCATCCTTTTTCTTCAGATCGGGACGGGCCAGCCCGTGATTGGCATCTTCTCCTTACAAAGCCATAGGCGGCGTATAAGCCAACTCTTAAAATGCAACAAGCATTCAGATACGACAACAAAAGAAAAGGCAAGCTGTACCTCACTGGGCAATAACCCAGGCGCATTTGGTTCAACGTCCCCGGTTCATCTTCGACCGCGAAAGGGGTGATCACAAATACCCCGAGCGCTCCGAACTGCAAAACCAATCGATACAACGCGGCCGCCTTGGTTCGTCTGGAATGGCCCAGTCCCAATAACGCCAAAAGGCCAATAACAGGAAAAAGCAGTACACTAAGAAAATAAAACGGCCCAACAATCTTCAAAACGGCGGCCAGGTACAACGGAAGTATTTCGGCGAACGCATTGCCTCGAATTGAAGAAGAGCTTAAACCCGGATAGGCTTTTCGTGACAGATCAAGGTCCGGCAAGAAAGAAAATGGATATAAAATCAATCCGCTGGCAAAATAGTTCCTTATATACCAATAGGCGGCCAAAGTTGAAAACGACAGAGCAAAAACGGCGAGTATCAGCGGAATAGCCGTCCAATATTTCCTGAGAGAAAAAAGCAAAAAAACAAATAGCAGCAAACAGGAGTAGCCGAGCGCGTAATATTTAACACCGCTTAATAATCCAAACGCTATTCCCGAAATCATGAGATCGGCGAATTGACGATTAGAAATAAATCTGATTCCATAAAACAAGCTGGACAGGAAAAAGGCCGCGACGGCCACATCATTTTCTTGATCGCACACTTGCCGAAACGCCACCTCGTTGCTCAACGCCAGTATGGTTAAGCCGAAAGCCAAAAGACTTGAAAACCCAATCTGCCTTATGCAAAGAAATACAGCGGCCGTCAATATCGCAATCGACGGCAAGTTATTTAGACCGATTAAAAAATCACTATCAAAAAAAATCAGCAACCAGCACCCAATAAGCTCATTGTTGCCTGGACAGCTCCAATGCATACATAGAGGAGAAAAAAGGCTTTTGCTCTGAACCCAATTGACGGGCAGTGGTATATGGTAATTTAGCGAATCCATATCGGATGGATAACGACTAAGAGCACAATTAACTGCAATAGATGCAAAAATCGCCAGAACTATCATGTAAAAGGCCACGGAACGACTATTGATAACAGAATTTAAATTGCCGTATTCTTTAAGGCAAAATGAGTAAATCAGAAGCGCCGCCATTACAACCAGCGCATAAATTATGAGCGCGGCAGGTGTAATTGAGGCAAAAATCGTAGCCAAGAAAAAACCAAACACGATTACAGCATATTCAATAATCATAGCAGCTAATAATTGCTGCATCGGATTCCATCGTCGGCTTCTGAAAGCTAATTTGATAACTATGGCCAGCAAAACAATATTGTAAAAGGCAAAAATAAGACAGCGTCCAAAAATTGAAAACCAGTAAGCATTTGTTGATATCATCTAGCTGGGCTCTAAAACTTATCCTTCTGTACTAAGACCCTTACAGGCAACTTACAAGATCTTTTTTTTCCAGACTCAATCTCAACAAATTCCACTACAGCCTCTTCGACGATGCTTTTTTCGGGAACGGTCGTTAAGAAAATCACAAACTCATTCTTTGCAGCCCGATCTAAAGACCAACCAAAATAGCCTGTAGTTTTATTATTTTCAAAAAATATTCTTGCCACTTCTAGCTTTTTACCTCCATCATTAATGCTAAATTTTTCTGAGGAAATGCTTTCTAAACTCGGTACGTCGACGTCTTTATTAATTCTCTTAAAAAAATTCAACGGCCTTAAATCGGGCATACCGGTTTTGTCTTCGACAATGCGGAGCCACTTCACAACCTGCTCTTGTTTTTTTCTGTACTTCAGTAAAACCAAATCGCTCGGAGCAAATTTGCGGCCCTGGTAATTCACCACAAATTCAATAAAATCTTGATTGCGCGCAGCAATTATGACTTTTGCTCCTTCTGCGACTTCGATTGATAATTTCTTGAAATCAGCTTCCGGTAAAAACCCTCTCTCAACTTTGATCTGGTTTGTCGTTTGCCTTTCTAAATTAACACTTACCTCTTCGGACTCCGTTATTATATCGTCAAGTGGCAACGCGCGAATCGTCACTACTTTTTCTAAATCTACAGGCGCGAATTTAATCGTTAAATTCTTGATGATAACGTCATTGCGCTTGCCCATGCCCTGCTTGGCGTCGAGGCTTACCAGGATTTCGCCGCTGTCCCCCGGCACAATCGGCTGCGCTGAAAAATCCGATGCGAGGCAACCGCAAGAACGCTTAATGCTCTCTATCCAAACTGGCCTGTCAAAACAATTCTTAAATGTAACCTTGTGTGAAACCACCGACTCGCGCTCGATAATCCCCAGGTCTACAACGTCCTCTTTAAATTCTATTTCCGCTTTTTTGGTGGATATCGCGGGTAAAATCAGTCCAAGTATAAAACCGCACAATACGGTGGAAATCAGAAACACAAAATGAACACTCTTCATTTTAACACCGCCTGCACTCTGAAGCAACCGCCAGGAATATGGACCCCGCCATATCCCTGGCCTTCACTTGACTGATCAATCACGGGCAGATAGTTACATTTGGAACGCCAGTGCAGGAGTTTCTAGCAACCTCATTCAACAAAACCCCGGTGCCTAAGGATTTTGTGCAAATGCTATCACTATAGGTATTTGCCGGCAAGATGGGGCGGCATACGTAACCCGGCAGCTCTCCACAGAAATCCATTGTCTTGCTCTCTTTACAACGCCATAAAGGATTGGAACCAATCTGGGCGTAAACCACGGAACCGGTGATCGTGGTAACAGGCTGACATCCGTCGCAAGATTTACTGGGACCGCAACACATGCCATTACCTCCAGATGACTGGGCGCCCGCACGCATTGATACCACAGATGAAGAAGCCAAGAAAGCCAAAACGAATCCTAAAATTGATAGAACGGCTAACTTTAATCTTAGCATCATAACCTCCTTTTAAAAAGCCGGACGCTTACAACATAAGTCAACAACCCAAACCCAACAAGGCCGACTAACCACCACAGAGCTTTGCTGTATTTAAAATCGCCGCCTAATTTATCTTGTTTTTCAAATTGTTTTTCACCGATAATATATATGGTGTTAGTAATCGAGTCTCTTACTTCGGTACCAACGGGAAACGATTCCGGTGCTATTATTTTGCTAAGCCCCTCGCATTCCTCTAGTTTAAACTCAACCAAGGTAGTAGTAGTAACAAACATCGTTTTTACGGACTCCTTATTAAGGTCGTCCAAATTCTTGAATTTTTCAAACACTGTCTTTTCGCTTATTTTTTTCGGAAGCCAAACGCCCGGTTTTTTCTCTTCATATGTTAATTTCGTTACACGGTTAAAATACTCTTTGTCTATTGTGCTGCCAATTTTAACGGGAAGGTAATTTATTGATGAATCAAAGGAAATTAACCAGCGGTTTCCATTAGGCCTCTCTAAACAAACATCATAAATGTCGGTTTTTTGTGATTGATCGTTCGTTTTTTTTATATATAATATTTTGTTAGCTCTTAAAACCTGCGGATAAGTCTCATAAATTTCCTCCAACCCAAGAACCCTTGGGTCATTGCCCCTCGTGCCCCCCATGTGCGTAAGATTTTTTTTCCAAACAATTCCGTTTTTTTTGTTATCCCGGGGCGGAACGTAGTCATAAAACGTGTCGCCGTTTTTTGTACGGCTGTTTAACACTACCCCGTCTTTGAGCTCCAGAATTTCTCTGAAGTTTTCTCCGCTAAGAAAGAAGGTTGCAAATAGGTTTATTTTTGAATCTGATAACTCGTCAGTCGCTCCGCTGCCTTTAGATTCTTTGCCATTTGCTTGTTGTTCTTTCGCCAACATATCTAGCTGCTCAATACTGTACTTTGCCGCAAAGCACTTTAATTGGCTGTAATTATTCTCAATACTAGATGCGATCATTTCAGGCAAAATAGACTTTTCGTCAGCTATTACAGTATTTATTGACACAGATAAGCAAAACATTGAGAGAAGGAGACGCATGGGCTTCTTCAACTTTCTCAAGCGCAATTTGCGTTGCCGAACAGCACACTCACGGAAGCGTAAAGATTTGCTTGACGCGGGGAGACTGATGGGCTTGGTTGATGATTAATTGCCTACCGGACATTTGTAATGGCCATCGGATAAAGTGACAAGAGCTATTTCTTTTTTTTCCGCGCGAGGCGACTGAACAGTGTTGAGGTGCATCTATCGCAGCTTAGAAATTCTCAAAAAACCGGCTTTCGCTTATGGCTGCTTTTACGTCTTAAAGGAGGACGGCCACCGCAGTGGTGTAATGAAGAGCGACCATTCTGGATTTAGAATTTCCAGTTCGGCACGCCCGCGTATTCAAATGTAGAGTTGTGCCGAGGCGATTGGTTTAGAAATGCACTCCAGCAGCCAAGCGCTCTGTGCCTACCAGTTCCAGTCCGGGGGTGCAACTGCGGAGAGGCGGCGCAGTGGATTTGTTTTGACGGTTTTGCCTAGAAACTGGATGGTTCCGCTTTCTTCACTGGAACAACGCCCAGGCGCATGCGGCGAAACCAAAACAGCCGGTGCGTTCACAATTCAATCGGCTGGCTAGAACAAGAGCTCCTCATCCATAAGGTCAGATGGCGGACCAACCTGAAATCGGGCCTGAGATCGGGATTGATGATGAGATTTCCCGCTCAACCCATCGTGCCGACTTCCGGTTTTGAACTGCTCGATTCAGCCTCTGCTTTTCTACCCCCTTCACCGCGTTTTGGCATGAATTCGCCTTTTCTAACTTCGGGCGAAGATCTGTCGAGCGACCGCGCTTTTGAGATGCCTTTGCCTTTTTTTGCTGTTTTGGAATACCGCCTCAAATCCAAGAACGGTGCGACATACAAAGAAGTCCACGCAAGCGCGATTTTCTGTCTGCGCAAAATTATGAAAATTAGCGAATTCAACCCTTGGATCGAATTCCTAAGAATGAAGCCCACGATACACCAACGAGGGCTCCCTACTTTCACCCGATGACTGCCTGATATCCTGGCGATGCAGATTTATTACCCTTCTAAAAGTTGTCAACCTGCCTTGCAGAGGCTTCTCCAGGGGGATAATATGCCAAGGCAACCATCGGAACGAAAATACATTGATGAGCCTCTGAACTCTCAAGTCAAACTGGGTACTGCAGGCAGATAACGCCGCTTGGACCGCGTTAGACCTGAGGTTACCGCGATGAAGCTTCCTAATTATGGATTATGCTATCAGACAATTTGCCTTGTTGCAAATACGATCTTTTTATTATTAATAAGATCATTAACCGCGGAATATCACCTTAATATCTCGCTACGGCTGATCTTTAGGAGGCTTTTAGGTGCATGAGTTAAAACTCCTAGACTCCATGTTGCCTAACACCGCATCCACTCCTCTGAATGGCACCAAATTTTTCGATCGAGTTCAACATTCGGTTGATATTTCCGTTGTTATCCCATGCCTTAACGAATCTCGAACGATTGCCGCCTGCATAAAAAAGGCAAAAATAGGCTTAGCTCAATTGGGATGTTCATCGGAAATCTTAGTCGCCGACAACGGCAGCACGGACGGGTCGAACGAAATTGCCGCCTCCCACGACGCGAAGGTTATTTCCGTAACTCGGCGAGGGTATGGCAACGCAATACAAGGCGGAGTTGCCGCCGCAAAGGGAACCTTCATCATTATGGGAGACGGTGACGACTCTTACGATTTTGCTCAGCTTCAGCCATTCCTGGCAAAACTCACTGCTGGGGATGACCTGGTCATGGGGAATCGATTCCGGGGCGGCATTCGATCAGGGGCCATGCCCTGGCTTCACCGGTTTATCGGCAATCCGCTCTTGACCGGCATTTTGAATTTGTTGTTCTTCACTCCCATCCGTGATGCCCATTGTGGCTTGCGGGCGTTCCGCAAGGATTCCTTTGAAAAATGGGGCCTGACTGCATCAGGTATGGAATTCGCCAGCGAAATGGTCGTCAAGGCAAAACTGCACAAGGCCCGAATGAGCGAGGTTCCGGTGGTCCTTTATCCCGATGGAAGAGATCGTCCTTCGCATTTGAGATCTTTTCGGGATGGATGGCGCCACTTGATCTTAATACTCTCCGTTAGGCTCGCATCTTTCTGGAAACGCTGATTTTACTTTTGATTACCTTGAGTGTTTTGCCCTGGCAGGCGCTGTCGCCGAACCGGAACTGGTCTTAACGCAAAACCGATCTACCGCATGCCCTACGATCTGGGGACATGGTCAATCAGTTTCCGCTTTTGCAGCTTTCGTAGGCGGATTGCATTTGGCGTTTGCCGATGACCGGTGAGATTCATCCGCGACTCGATCGTACGAAGGGTCACCGGGTCCTGTTCGCCATTGCTGGAAGAGACGAGATCACCCTTCCATGCAGAATTGCGCAAACGACATCGGCCCTTTTTGTTTTCTTCACGACCGGAGCTTCCAAGCGACAAGGGTGTGAAACCTTCGATCCTGGGCTCAGAAAGTCGATTCTGCTCTAAGAGGCCTTCACGCCTCTCAGAAAATAAAAAATCGTCGAACACAGGGCAAGCCCCAATAAACCCAACAAAAGGATCCAGTAGCTAGGAGCGCGCACGGGCTCATCAGGCTTCTTGGGCGGCTGTTCTCCGAAAACATAGATAGAATTCGTAATGGAATCTCTCATTTGCGTTCCCTCAGGAAAGGAAAGCAATGCGATTTCTTCCCCGACCTCGTCGCATTCATGAAATTGAAATTCTGTTACTGAAAAACTTCCGGAAATACTTATATTTTTGATTTCCTTTTCTAAGTCTTCAATTTTTGCAGCTTTTTCTTGCAGGCTTTGATAGGTTCCGGCAGAAGGATACCAAAACCCTGGCTTTTTTTCCTCGTAATCTATTTTTGCGATAAACACAAAATAATCTTTATTAACCACCTTAACAGAACGGATTGGAAGAAAGTTCATTGACGAATCAAACGACAGTAATGACCGATTCCCGTCCTTGTCTTCAAAGCAGACATTATAAATGCCATTTTTACCATCCTTTCCAGCCGTCACTGTTACATATACTATTTTTCTTGACCTAATAAACTGGGGAAAATACCCTTCATTCGGGTCCAGGGACCAGGTCGTCGGATAACCGCCCATTCCTGGCATCTGCTTTCTCTCTCTTTTCCAGACGACTCCCTTTTCTAAACCTTCCCCTGGCGGGGCATACTGGTAAGAAATATCGTCCTTCATGGTAACGCTATGAAGGAGCACTCCTTCCGTAGATTTGGTAATGGATTTAAAGTTGTCTCCTTTAACCAGCACTGTCGTAAGCTGGCGATCGATCGACAAGCCGCCACTTTTCCCTGTTTCACCGCCTTTGGTTTCGCCCGAGTTCTTTTGACTCTCCGCCGGCTCCTTAGCCTTTACTGGCAATTGCGTCGAATATTCCTCACTAAATTTCACGGAAAAACAAGTGGCCTTTTTATAATTGTGCTCAATACTTGAAGCAATTTTTTCCCGAAGCTCCGAATCTTGATCGTCGGGTGCGACATGGATCAACAAGGGAAGGCTCAATGCAGAAAGGACGTATAGCATGATCTTTTGCAACTTTCTCTGGCGCAATTGACTTCACGTGGCAGCGCGAAAAGGCGTGAAACTTGGTCGCTTGCCCGGAATGAAGGCTGATGCGTTTGGCTTGGGGAATGGACGCTTGCCAGGCACTCTACGCGCCTACTGATATGGCGGCAACCGTTTTTTCCTTTTTCTTGGCCGAGGACCAACGCAGCATGTTGAAAAACGAAATGTGCAGCTTACACCTCCAGGATACACTCGCTATGAAAACTGGAACTCTGTTTCCAATACGCCGGAAAAGAAAGGAATTCAGGCTTTCTCATCGTTTACCGACAAGACAGGACCGCGGAGATGACGCAATCGACTTCAGGATTGACTCGGCAGCGTCGTTATCGGCAGTCTTTCCGTTTGTCCGATGCCCCATATGTGCTCGCGGCCAACAGAAATTTCCATTCGAAAACGAAACATGACGCTTTTCTTCACAGCCCATTGACATCTTCATTATAACAAAGGAAGGAATAAAATGCTGAATTTTATTAAAGCAAAACTTTACACCGACTTAATTTACATTACTTTATTTTTCATGCCAGGGTTGCCTAATCTCTTGCACGCCCAGGTCAAAAACGACCCGGAACTCTATCTCTTGACAGGAAATGCGAACAAGGCCAATCGGGACGCAATTCAAACCTGGGAAGGGGTTGTCGAGTTCAACACGAGCCACGCCGGGCTCACCGACTATGCTCCTTTCTTTTATACCGCCAAGTCGGAAATACGATTTTATTACGATCGCAAACAAGACAAATTTCTATTTAAGGAAAAAACCACCTATTATCCCAACGGACTATCTGACAACAAAAATAAGGATATGGAAATATCTACGGTCGCAAACGGAATGAGAACCTCGGACTGTTATTACGAATATCCAGGCGCGGCTGTGCTCCGCATGCCGCCCGGGCTTCTAGGCCCTCCAGGAGCCGGCGGGCCGGGCTTCGGCGGTGGCCCTGGCTTCGGGGGTGGAATGGGCGGCGGGCCGGGCTTCGGCGGTGGCCCTGGCTTCGGGGGTGGAATGGGCGGCGGTCCTAACCTCGGGGGCGGTCCCGCGTTTGGTGGGGCTGGCGGCGGCGGGATGGTAGGCGGAATTGCCGGCAGGTTTCACACGAATCGTGGTCATGACGGGCCCTCCCGCTTGCGCGCCTCCCGCCAGTCGACTTCGGTATTGACGATCTCAAGTCGCCTCCCGGTAAGATCCGGAGAGGGAGATCAGCATTTTGATCCTTTTTGTTTTTTCGAGCTTAATAACAGGGGCGCTTTGTCTCAGATATTTTCATCTGCCTATGAGTCCGCAAAAAAGAATGACAAACTCACGATTTCCCGAAACGGCGACCTCGTAACTTACTCGACCGTCAGGGAGTCCAGTTCACTCTCTCGATATCAATTCGATTTAACCCAGGGAGCCAATCCGATTCTTCTCGAAACGGAGTCACCCGGATACACAGAAACCAGAACTCGTGAATTTGAAAAAATGAATGGCCTCTTCGTACCAAAACGGGCCACCTACAAACAAAAATTTCAGGGCGAATCGAAAGCCTGGGAGGTCAAATGGCTGCTGCAAAAAGTGAATGAACCGCTCCCCTATGATATTTTTGGTTTGAAGAACCTTGGCGTCACCTCGGGAGAGATGGTCTACGACCAAAGGGTTGGCATGGGATCGATTTCTCTTTACGAGGAAGGTAAAATTCCCGAAGCTCCTCCCAAAGAACAACCGAGACGCTAAGCGCCCGCGTCGGCCCCTTGAAATAAACTCCTATGAAGAACTCACCCGACTGGCTGGAAAAGATCTGGGAACACCGGGACGAGGCGCTCTATCCCTCGCTGTTCGGCCCCCATTCTCAAGGATTTTTCCCGGTTCCTCGTACGGTTCTGGAACAATCCGGCATCACCGACGAGCGCCTGACGACTTGCGGCGTTTTCACTTTTGCCCCCACGCCCGAGCGGCCGACCTGGGTTTATGTGTCCTCAGGACTTTCCAATGAATGGTTCAAGGAACAGCTAGCGGCCGACCAACCCTCCGGTTTCGGCTGCGAGTTTTTGCTTGAAACACCTGAGCGCGCCGAATGGGCCGTGCGCCGGCTGAACCACCTCGTCGGCTATCAAATGGGTCTGTGGCTTGGCCGGTTCGGCAACCTCGAACCGCTTGCGTCAGGCGCCCGCGTGGCGCTGGGCAAACCGATCGATTTTGAAAAGAGCCCCCTTGATCACTTGCTTCTAACGACTCCCGCCACCTTCCCCGCGGAAATTCATCAGGAAAGCGGTACCGCGGATTTGATCCAGGTGTTTGGAATTTCCGCCGGCGAATGCGAGATCGCCAAGCAAAAAGGAAGTGATGTGCTGATCGGTTGGCTGAAAAAGCACACGCGCTTTCCTCTCGTCGAAACGGTTCGGGGAATGATGGCGGCCGGTTCTTAACTCTTCGTTTCGATGACTCGTGGCGCCCATTCTCCCTACCGAGATTCAAGACGCGAACTGGACAGATCAATGACACCAGTAAGAATACCCAAACGGTTGTGTTTTTGGCACCCATTCAGGGAGCATTAATGATTCGCCCCATCCTCTTTCTTTGCAGCCAGGTGCTCATCGTCGCCGTCCTCGGATGTGGCGAGAAGAGTCCCACCACAAGCGGCTACCCCGAAAGGGCCAATCCTAGCAATCCCTCGGACCGAATCGCCCGGGTGCCCGACGATGATCCGAAGATGAACGAGGCCATGGCCAAGGCGCGCACCACCGTGGACACCTTCCTCACCGCCTTGAAGGCCCCCACCCGCAATCAGACCATGTTTGCGGTCAAGGTGCATTTCAAAGATGGGTCCCAAAACGAACATATGTGGATCAGCAAAGTGACTTTTGATGGCGCCAAGTTTCATGGCATGATCGACAACAGCCCCCAAATGGTGAAGAATGTCAAGGCCGGTCAAAAGGTGTCCGTTGCCAAGGGGGAAATCAGCGATTGGATGTTCCTCGAAAACAAAAAGCTCGTGGGCGGGGAGACCTTGCGCGTCTTGCGTAACGCTCTTAACGACAAGGAACGGGCCGAGTTTGACAAATCCCTGCCGTTTGTCATCGAGTGAAATGCGATGGAGCGGGTTCCCCAAGGGTCACTTCTTGTCGGATTCCTGAAAAGTGCATCCCTCCCTAACCGTTGATTGAGGTTGCCTGGGCCAGCCGAACTTGGAATTCTCTCTCGCTTGCTGGCAGAAAATACCATCCATGATTTGGCACGCTGTTGCCTTGGTCATAGTCGCAGCCATCGGCATTCTCGAATACACAGATTCCCTGTTTCGAAAGCGTTGAGCCATGGCCAAAAAAAGCGATTCCATCAGTCTGGTCGCGCTTCTGCGCGAACCTCGGATTTTCGAGGCCAAGTCGTTGGTCAGGATGATCGAGGAGGAATGGAAGGTCGATTTGGGAGATGGGAAAAAACAAGGAGCCGATGGCTTTTTTGTAGCCCATGACCTCCAGTTCCCCATCCGCTGTCACAAGCAGATGTTCGTGGTGAACCAGTACCCGACACCTTATTTTCCGAACCCTCAGGCCTTCGCTGAGCAGATCCAAGAATTGCGCCTGAGGAAGCTGATTGCAAAGCACAAGGCCTGGGTTTCCGTCGATGCCGTCGCCGTGGACGGCAGCACGCCTGCCAAGGAAAGCGCGACCTTATATCCGCGCATGGCCCCGATCTTTGCCAATATGCTCGACGAGATGGCTCTGGTCGTCTACCTTCCCGATCGCAACCGCGCCTACGTCTACAATGAACGAACCGATCGGGCTTTAAGGGCCGCCGACCCCATTGCGGAACTATCGAACACCCAACTCGAGCCGATTGTTCCCATCGCACCCGATGATCCGATCCTGCTCGCCGCAACCGCCAAGGCCCGTCAGGAATGGCCGCGATTTGCCCAGGCATTCGCACGGCACCAGGGTGATCGATTCACCATCAAGGCTCCCATCCGACTCAAGGATGCGGTCGAATTCATCTGGATCAGCGTGACCTCCATCAATGGAGACAACATCATCGGCGTACTCGCCAACCAACCAAGCAACCTCGGTTCCTTGCAACTGGGCTCACGCGTGGTGGTTGCGCTGGCCGATCTGAACGACTGGGTCTATTTCGACCTTGAGAAAAAGCTCCAGGGTGGGTTCACCCTGGCGGCTGTGGATCAGGCAGGCACGTCAGAAAACTAAACGAAACGTGCGGTGTTTTTCATCAACTCTTTTCTATTGCCTTTTTATTTTATTAAAAAAACTATCTTTGTCCCGAAATGTGGCCCCGCAAGATGACCGCCCTCCACGACAACGGATCCAGCTTATGAGGCACACTGGCATTCTCGTCCGTCCACCACGGCCGACCGGGCCGGTCGTGCTCCTCGGCTTCGGCCTTTTGTGGTCGGCACCGTGCTTGCTCGCAACAGTTGGCTCCTTGCGCGCGAATCAACTGGATCACCTCTACTTCTGGATCCCGGCCCTCCTCAGCGGTTTTTTGATTGGTCTGGCCAGCGCCGGTTGGTGGATGTTGGAGTTGTCTCGCAGACGATGGCTCGAAATCACTCCGGAAGGATTTACGCTCAAGCATGGCGATAGGGTAAGGCAAGTATCCGACGACCAAGTTCTGAGCGCTTCTTCCACCTGGAAGCCGTTTCATTTCAATGGCTCGCTTTGGTCGACCACGCGCACCTTCCACCTCTGGATCGCCCAAGCAGGTGATGAAATCGAGAAGATCTCGCTGGTGTGCAAAATCAAACCCCTGGAAACCGATCCTCTCATCCCTTTGATGGAGCGTCTGATCGGCAAGCTCTACGCACAGGCTTGTAGCGAGTTCGAAAGCGGGCAGATCGTTTATGGAGAGGGCTGGGCACTCGACCAGCGAACACTGCGCATCACCCTCAAAAACCGGGAACCGGTTGAGATCGCAGTCGATCACATGGAGGCGGTCGATTTCATCGATGGTGAGATTTGCATCTGGACCCTTGATCGCGATGAGGTCGCCGCCAAGATTTCCATGGAAACAGCCAATACCTTCATCTTGAATGCGCTGATTGCGAATACTCTGCGCGAAAAGAAGGTGGAACCTAAAGCGCCTGAGGAAAAAGGCCGCCTTGGAAGGCTGATTTTCGAGCGAACCTCCACTCGCAAGGAGTTCGTCGTCTATCTCCTGGTGGGAATCGTCATTTTTGGCATCTCCATTCCCATGCTCGTGGCGAATGCCTGGGGCGCGATTTCACTCGGCTGGGCCTTGCTCACCCTGTGTTTGGGTTTATTCAGCCTTGGCGCGGCCTTTAATGCTTCCTTCGCATTTTTTCGCTGTCATCTTATTGGCGTTCATCGAAGGTGGCTTTTTTCGGAAAAAAAGCTGCGCTATGACGCTATGGAGGGGCTCACCTTTACCTCCCTGCAGCATTTTCACCACGGCATGTACGGGGGAACGCAATATTCCATTTGTTTCGATCCCACGCCTGAAGAAAAATCCAATCGAATCGCTTACCAATTTCATCGGCAGGTCAATGACCTCGAGATGGACAAACTTCGCGATCAGGTTGCTTCGCAGATTGCTGCAAAAATGGTGGCCAGCGTCAACCAAGGCCAAAGGACCGCATGGACCAAGGACGTTTTCTTTCTACCCGAAGGCCTCGAATTCCAGACAACCAGATTTCTGCTTAAAAAACAGACGGTCATATTACCTTATGAAGAAATCGGCAACCATTTCATTCGAGAAGGACATTTCCATCTTTTATCTTATGAAAACGGTTCAGTCATTTTAAAGCTCAATACAAGCCTAAAGAATTTTTTTCCAGGTTTGATCGCCCTGGAAGAACTGAGGTCAAGCCCGCCAATCGTCCCCTGATCGGCATCGCTACCGTCGTAGGTGCTATCCCTTCCACCAACCATCCAACAGCACCCGCAGTCGCCGCGCCTGTTCTGGTTCCTTTTCGAAAAGATCGTCCAACTCGTAGGGATCGCGTTCGATTCGGAACAAATGCGTTTTTTCTTTCATGACATTGGCGCCATTGGGCACCATCAGCTTCCAGCCATCGCTTGTCACGAGCCAGCGCCATTCCAGGTTCCTGGCCGGCTCATCAATCGACACGGCATTGTGCGTGAAGGTCGCGCCCGAAACAAAGGGCCGGCTGCGTACTAGGCCCGCATCGGTCAGGTTGACGCCAGGCCATCGATTGGCAACCACCGTTCCGGTCGCCGCCAACAGCGTGGGCATCAGATCGATGGAAGTGGCCAACGTCGAAAATCGCTTGCCCGCATCGGGGTGACCGGGAATGCGAATCAAGATCGGCGTGCGTAAACCGCCATCGTAAGGACTGCGCTTGGATCTCGGCGCGAATCCGGGCCCGTCGGGATTCTGAATCCAGCCGTTGTCGGCCAGGTAAACGACAATGGTGTCGTTCTCCAGTTGGCGTTTTTTCAGATGATCGAGCAGCGACCCGATCGTCTCGTCGAACCAGGCGCACATCGCCCAGTAGCGAGCGACATGGATTGATTTCGTCTTGTCCTTGTACTGGTTCAGATACTTTTCGGGCGGCGTGTGCGGATCGTGCGGCATGATGGGTGCATACCAGACGAAAAAAGGAGCGCCCTCTTTTTGGCAGCGGTCGATGAAGTCGGTGCAAGGCTTGAGGCCTTGTCGGCCAATCGTCAGCCCCTCGTCGCCATGGCGCCCGCCTCGCGCCGGATCACCATGAGTCATCCCCTCGGTGAAGCCGCAGCGGCAGGCCTCCCCTTCCCACCATTTGCCCGTTTGCAAGGTTTTGTAACCGCGCTCCCCCAGCAGTTTGACCAGCGAGGGCTTTTCATTAAATCGTGCCACCATTTTGGCACGGTCGGCCAAAAACCGGGGATCCTTCATCGCCTGACCGAGATTCCATCCAACCGGCAAGGCCGGGTCATTGCTCGTGATGCCATGATCCTGCGGCCAAAGTCCGGTCATGATCGAAGCGAGGCTAGCGCGGCACAAACTGGTGGGGACATAGCCCCGTTCAAAAACCAGCGAATCCGCGGCCAGCCTGTCCAGATTCGGGGTCTTGATCTGCGGATGGCCCATGAACCCGTAATCGGTCCACGCCTGATCGTCGCCCAGGATCAACAGCACATTGGGCGAACCGGCCGCGACGATGCCCGCCATGGCCACGAGGAACGCGCATGCCGCCACCAGCTTTGCAAACATGGAGAAGTTCCTCGACGAATCCGATCGACCAAGGGAACCTTAAGAAACGCTCCGGCGCGATCAATCGAGTGGCGTGACCATCACCCTGCGAATGAGGCATTCGGCCCCCTCGGATTGAAACTGGATCTTCCCTTTGGACACCGTCAGGCCGCTGGCCTTGGAAACGATTACCCCGTTGAGCTTCGCCTCAAGCGAGTTGCCGGGAAGTTCGACCACCAGGCGATTCCACTGCTTGAGCGGTTTTTCGACATCGTTCTTGCCGCGAAAATCGATGACATTTTCCCAGGCCGGGTCGCGGTCAAACCAGAGCAGCCGCGTGGCCGGCGGAAAATCGAGGAGCTTAGCACCTTCCTTCCAGTATTTGCCGGTCTTTTTCCCCCAGGGCCTCTCCTCCGCTTGTGCCTTGAACAGGTACTGTTTGTTCGAACCGGTAATCGAAAGATCCCCGGTCCCCCCTTCGATCATGTTGACCTGAAAGCCATCCTGCCAGCTTCCGCCCACTTTGCCGTCCGGCCCCGTCGAGTGCACAAGCAGGCCGCAGTCCCTCGCCACCTTTTCTCGCGGCGGCCAGACCTTGCCGCCCCAGGCGAATTCGACTTCGATGCGGTAGTTGGAGAATTCCTCACGCGAGACGAGTCCACCCCAGTCGCGCCCGGCAATGCGCAGCACCCCGTCCTTGACCGTGAAATTGCCGTTGGGATCCTTGTCCTTGCCATGCTCCTTGAGCCAGGTGTAAAACCGGCTCGTGTCCTTGCCATCAAACAGAGCGATGGGTTCTCCGGCCTGGGACAAACCAAGCGCCGCCAAGAACAAGAATGCGATACCGCAAGTCCACTTCATAAGCTCGACACCCAATTCAAAAGGACGGATGCAAAAAGCCGCGTCGCCGGAATTTGTTGGAGTTTGTGGGAATTTGCTCGAACGGCACGAACCGAATTCGCTCACTGCTCCGGGCGTTCCGCCTTGGATTGCGGTGCCGAAACGGGAATCTTGACGGTGCGCTTCGTGCCGTCGCGGCCCATGACGATCAGCACCGCTTCCTCTCCCGGCTTCTTCTTGCGCAGGGCCGCTTCAAGGTCCACGGTCCGGTTGGTCTCGACTCCGTCGCACGACTGAATCAGATCTCCAATCAACGTGCTCCCCCGGCGGCTTTGCTTCACGCCTTCCAGTCCAGCCGCTTCAGCCTCGCTGCCGGGACGCACGCGGGAAATCATCACCCCTTTGAGCCGGAGGGAAGCGGTGATTTGATCGGAAAGGTAGGTCAAGCCCTCGATCTCCGTACCCATGATCCTGCCGTTGCGGATCAACTGAGGCACGATCTTGTTCACTTCATCGACCGGCACGGCGAAACCGACACCGGCCGAGCCGCCTCCCGGACTGATGATCGCCGTGTTGACCCCGATGAGGCGGCCGGCGCTATCCAGGAGCGGTCCGCCGGAATTACCCGGATTGATCGCCGCGTCGGTCTGCACCAGGTTGCCCAATACCGTCCCGTCATCTCCTTGAAGGGAACGGTCCAAGGCACTGATGATTCCCGTGGTCAGCGTCTGATCGAGGCCGAACGGGTTGCCGATGGCAAACACCTTCTGTCCTACCTTCAGGTCGTTGGATGCCCCAATGGGGAGCGGCTGAAACTTGCGTCCTGGTGCCGAAATCTGCAGCACCGCGATGTCGGAGTCGGGATAGGTGCCGACCACTTTCGCCTTGTACGGGTTTTCTCGCCGGCCATGGTGACCTCGACTTCCGAGGCCCCCTTGATCACATGGTTATTGGTGACAATGAACCCGCGCTCATCCCAGACAAAGCCGGTACCGGTGCCGGCGGGGATGCGGAAAACATCCATCGACCAGCGCCCTTGCTTGACCACCTGGCTGGTGACGTTGACCACCGACTCGCGCGAACGATTGTAAACATCGATCGTGGTCTGCTCGTCCTGGCCCAGATCGCCCCGGGGCGTAACGGGCCGCGGCGCGGCATCATACGACCTCGAGAAACCGCCGAAGCGATCCTGAATGGTCAGGTAGGCCTGATAGCAAAGGATGCCGAGAATCAACCCAAGCGTGAGCGTGGTGACGGGCCCGGGCAGTTGCCAGGGCTGCCGGAGACGGGGGCGATTCCAGGGATCGGTGTAGTCGTTGGCCATGATGCTCGCCCCGCCCTTTTCCCTTGATCGGACCTACCCCTTTGAGGACCAAATCCGCCTCAAATGGAGGCCCGAATTAGACGTTGAAGGTGTACTCTTCGCCGCGGCCCAGATCGACTTTGACTGCCTGCCCATCCTTGATCGACCCATCCAAGAGTTTACGAGCAATCCGCGTCTCCAACTCTTTTTGGATCGTCCTTTTCAAGGGACGCGCGCCGAAAGCCGGGTCATACCCCTCTTCAACCAGCTTGGTCTTCGCCTTTTCGCTGACTTCGAGGGTGATCGAACGCTCCGCCAGGCGCTTACGCAAGCGATCGAGTTGGATCTCGATGATCCGCATCAGATCGGCCTCGGTCAGCGCATGGAAGACGATCGTGTCGTCGATCCGGTTGAGGAACTCGGGGCGGAAGTGCTTTTTGAGCTCCTCGAGCACCGAATCCTTCATCCTGTCATAGACTTCACCGATGTGGGTGCCCTTGTATTGCAGAATTCTTTGACTTCCGATGTTGGAAGTCAAAATGATCAGCGTGTTTTTGAAATCGACAATGCGCCCCTGGCCGTCGGTCAAACGCCCATCGTCCAGGACCTGCAGCAGGATGTTGAAGACATCGTGGTGCGCTTTTTCGATTTCGTCGAACAAGAGCACGCAGTAAGGCTTGCGCCTGACCGCTTCGGTCAGTTGGCCCCCCTCTTCGAAGCCGACATAGCCCGGCGGCGCGCCGATCAGCCTCGAAACGGTGTGTTTCTCTTGATATTCGGACATATCGATGCGGATCATCGACCGTTCGTCATCAAACAGGCATTCGGCGAGCGCGCGCGCCAGTTCGGTTTTGCCCACGCCTGTCGGCCCTAAGAAAATGAACGAGCCGATCGGCCGCGCCGGATCCTTGAGGCCCGATCGCGCCCGAAGGATCGCGTCGGCCACGGCAACGACCGCCTCGTCCTGGCCAATCACCCGCCGATGCAGTTCCTCGGCCAGCCCCAGGATTTTTTGTTTTTCCCCTTCCATCAACTTGTCGACCGGGATCCCGGTCCAGCGGCTGACCACGGCGCCGATGTCGTCGGCGTCGACTTCTTCCTTGATCAGGCGCGGACCGCCGGTGCGATTGGCGACCTTTTCTTCGGCCGCCTTGAGCTTGCGTTCCAATTCGCCAAGGACGCCGTATTTCAACTCGGCCGCCTTGTTCAGGTCGTACTGGCGTTCCGCTTTTTCGATGGCGAGCTTGGTGTCATCGATTTCCTGGCGAATTTTGCGCTGCGCCTGGATGACGGAATTCTCCGCCTCCCATTCGGCTTGCAGCGCGTCGGCCTGGCCGGTGAGGTCGGCGACTTCCTTTTCCAGTTTCTTGGTGCGTTCACGGCTGGCGGCATCGTCTTCCTTGCGCAAGGCGACCAGTTCGATTTCCAACTGGAGTTTGCGCCTGAGTACCTCGTCGAGCTTGGCCGGCTTGGAATCGATTTCGGTGCGGAGTTTGGCGGCCGATTCGTCAATCAGGTCGATCGCCTTGTCGGGCAAAAACCGGTCGGTGATGTACCGGTTGGAAAGCACGGCCGCGGCGACCAAGGCGGCATCCTTGATGCGCACGCCATGATGCTGTTCGTAGCGGTCTCGCAGGCCGCGCAGAATGGAGATCGTGTCTTCTACCGTCGGCTGATCGACCTGCACCGGTTGGAACCGCCGCTCAAGCGCCGGATCTTTTTCGATGTGCTGGCGGTATTCATCAAGCGTGGTGGCGCCAATGCAGTGCAGCTCGCCGCGCGCGAGCATCGGTTTGAGCAAATTGCCGGCATCCATCGCGCCATCGCCTTTGCCGGCGCCGACCACGGTGTGCAGTTCATCGATGAAAAGGATGATCTGGCCTTCGGCCGATTGCACTTCCTTGAGCACCGCCTTGAGGCGCTCTTCGAATTCGCCGCGGAATTTCGCCCCGGCGATCAACGCTCCCATATCCAGCGAGACAATGCGACGATTTTTCAGCCCCTCGGGCACGTCACCGCGCACAATGCGCTGCGCCAACCCTTCGGCGATGGCCGTCTTGCCCACGCCCGGCTCACCGATGAGTACAGGATTATTTTTGGTGCGCCGCGAAAGCACCTGAATCACGCGGCGGATCTCCTCGTCGCGGCCGATGACCGGGTCGAGTTTCCCCTGGGTCGCCATCTCGGTCAGATCACGGCCATACTTCGTCAGCGCTTCGTAGGTCGCCTCGGGGTTCTGCGTCGTGATCCGCTGATTGCCCCGCACCTCCTGCAGCGCCTTGAGCACCTTGGCGGGACTCGCCTTGCCTTCCTTGAGGATCCTGCCCGCCGCGCCGCCATCTTCAAGCAGCGCCAAAAGCAGATGCTCCACGGACACAAAGTCATCTTTGAATTTCTTGGCTTCTTCCTCGGCGCGCTGGCTCAAGCGCAGCATGCGCGAACCAATCCCCACGCGCTCGTCCCCGCCCGCCTGCTTGGGCAGCTTTTGTACTTCCTGTTCGATGCGTTGATGCAGCGCTTCGACCGGCACTTCGGCCTTACGCAGAATCGCCGAGGTGAGCCCTTGCTCCTGTTCGAGCAGGGCAAGTAAGAGATGTTCCGGCTCCATAGCGCGCTGGCCAAACTTCTGCGCCAGTTTCACCCCGTTTTGTAGCGCCTCGCCTGCCTTTTCCGTGTATTTGTTCAGATCCATGCGATACTCCCGATGGGTTCAATGGAATTGACCTCGATGATCAACTCCTATGCACAAAGCGTACCTAGAAAAGGCGCTTTTGACGAAAACCTGCAACTCATAGCAGACCAGGGAGATAAATCAGGAACCGGCGCAAAGAGTGAAGCCGGTATCTGGCATTTTGACAGCCTTAAGCGACTGTTTCAGCCGTTCCAGACCAGACGCGAGGCTTACCTTGGCCTGATATCCCAGGTCTCTTTTGGCTTTGGAAAGGTCGAACCAGTGCTCGCGCGCCAGTTGCTGCACCACGAATTTCGTCAGCAACGGTTCCGACGCGGAGGATTTACCCTGGGCGCGCAGTTCCAACCACCAGGCCAGCGCCGAGGCCGCCCATTCGGAAACGGTGGGGATCGCCGCCGGCAGGCCGGCCACTTCGAGAAAGCGGCCGAACAACTCGGCGATTGGCATCGGCTCGCCATTGGAAATAAAATAGGCCTGGCCCGAACAGGCGGTCCCTGGAGCGAGTTTTTCCAGCGCCAATCGATGCGCCAAGGCGGCGTTGTCGATGTAGGTCGTGTCGATGCGGTTGGTGCCCGAACCGACCAGGCGAAGCCTGCCGGATAGCGCCCGGGCCCAAAGCCTTGGAAGCAAATGAGGGTCGCCCGGTCCCCAGATCAGATGAGGGCGCAACGCCACCGTGGCGAGTTCTGGACCGTTGGCCGCCAGAACCTCTTGCTCGGCCAGGGCCTTCGTACGGGAATACTGCGTCAAATACGACTTGGGATAGGGAGCCTGGCTTTCGGCCAGGTTCGTTTCATCCTTGCCATCGAAGACGACGCTGGGAGAACTCGTGTGAACGAACTTGTCGATTCCCGCGGCCTTGACCGCCATCAATAAGTTGCGTGTTCCCTGGACATTGACCGGCTCGTATTCCGACGCCGGTCCCCAGACTCCCGCCTTGGCCGCGGTGTGAATCACGGCGGCGCAACTTTCGACGGCTTGTTTCACCGTGGCCAGGTCGCGAACATCGCCGCGGATCTGCTCCACCTCCCACTGGTCCAGAACGGTCGAAGGCTGGCGGGAAAAACTGCGCACCTTATGGCCGGCATCGAGGAGCTGGCGCACGATGGCACGGCCAAGAAACCCATTGCCCCCCGTGACAAGCACCTTCATGGCAACCGCCTCGCCGCCCAGATCGCCAGCTTTTCGCGCTGGATCTTGGAATTATGGCGGATATCGACTGGAAAGGAATGATGCCTCAGGAATGCTTCGATCCGGGACGCGCCAGGATGGGCTAAAGCTCTTTCCTTGAGCTCGGGCAGTAACCGGCCCCAGGAGACCGTCCCCTCCGGCTCGACGCACAAAACGACATGGATTTGCCCATGTTTGCGCGCCCCCACCAGCGCGGTGCGCCTGACCCCCTTCAGACCGGTGAAGATCCCTTCGATCGATTCGGTGAAAAGCGTGCCCGTGGGCCCCTGCACCCGCTGAGACTTGCGTCCGCACATCCACAAACGGCCCTGCTCGTCGAGATGGCCGACATCGCCCATGCGGTGAAACAAGGCGCCGCCCGGACCCATCGCCTTGTGCAGCTCCGTCAGATCGGGCCGCCCAAAATACTCCTCGGTGACGATCGGCCCCGAGACGGTGATCTCGCCGATAATCCCCGCAGGCAAGACATCGTCTTCCTCGAATGAATCGACCGGCAGATCGGAAATCGGCAGGATGCGCACCTGGATCCCTGGCAAGGGAAAACCAACGCACACTCCCTGGCCTTTCCGCGTCTCTTCACGGGTGTGATTGAGGATCTCCTCGCCATGAATCGACGAAACCGGCAGCGCCTCGGTAGCGCCATAGGGAGTGTGAACATCGACCCCCGGCCGTAGCAGCATGCGCGTTTTTTCGACGATATCGAACGGCACCGGCGCCCCCGCCGAAACGACCCGCTTCAAGGTGGGCAGCTTGATCCCGCGCGGCACGGCGTAAGTACATAGCCGCCGTAATAGCGCGGGCGAGCCAAAAAGCGTCGTCGCCCGATGTTCCTTGATCATGTGAATCAACATGGCCGGATTCACTCGGCCCGGCCGGGTGAAATCCATCTGGGGGATCGTTTCGCGCATACCCAGGGCCGGTCCAAACAGGCCAAAGAGCGGGAAGGTGGGAATGTCGACATCCCCGGCGCCCAGGTGAAACTGATTGCCGAGCATGCGCAACTGGGCATGAAAATGGCGATGCTGGTAAACGACCCCCTTGGCCGGGCCGGTGCTGCCGGAGGTGAATAGGATCGCGGCGGGATGATGGCCGGGATCGGGCAAGTCGCGCGTGCGCGCCTTCTGGCCAAGCAGTTGCACGCCGTTCAAGGCGATCCCCGCTCCAGGCAGGGTGAAGCCGACCTGAATGGGCAGGCGCACCGTTTCGCGGCCCCAGCCAAAAAGCAGCCGCGCCAGATGCGCCTTGGCGACCCCGATGAAAGCGACCGGACCGGCCTGTTTCAAGCAATGGCCAAGCGAGCGGATTCCGATGCCCGGGTCGATAAGTACCGGCGTGGCACCCAGGCGAAACAGCGCGAAGATGGCGGCGTAGGAATCAAGCGACGGCGGCACGAATACCGCCACACGATCCCCTGGGCGAATGCCAAGACTGGCCATCCCCATGGCCAGTTCGATCGTCTGGCCCTTCAGCTCGCCGTAGGTGACAGCCCGCTCATAGCGGCGAAAACCGGGAATGACCGGTTCGTGAATGGCGATTTCCAAGGGTCTGAGAAAGGCCTGGCGATCAAGCGCGCTGACAATGTTTTTGTCCCCGGGCCCGGCAGCCATTATCCACGCACCTCGGCCGTCGCGGGTTGGGCGGATGCCACCCAAGTCGAATTCTTGGCCAGAAAGGCGCGGATGTCGGCAACCACACGATCCGGTTCATCCTCAAGCAGCCAGTGCCCCTTTTGCGCGTAGGGTATCGCCTGGGCCTTGGGAAAACGGTTTTGCCATTCGCGCAAAAAGTCGCCATCAAAAACAAAGTCCTTCAGGCCCCAGGGAAGGAGCATGGGCTTGTCTTTCAGGAAGACCAGTTTGTCTTCCGTTTGCTTCATCCGGTTCCAGGACCGGTGGCTTTCCTTGAGCGGAATGTCCTGCACGAATTCGTAGATCGAGCGGCGGCTGGCCCAGTCAGGGTGGGGCCCCAGGTAAGCGGCGCGAGCAACGGCCGAGAGCGGCTTGACGGTGCACCACTTCAGCGACCCGAGCAAAAACCCATTGAGGCCGCGCACAAGAAACTGGCCAATGAGCGCATTGCGGCACCAGGCGATCGAGCGGGGCAGCGGTTTGCCTGCCGGCAATCGAAAAGCCGCGGTATTCATGAATACGAGCGCGGCGACGCGGTCGGGGTGGTCCACCGCCCAGGAGGCCGCGACCATTCCGCCCCAGTCATGCGCCACCAGCGTCACGGGTTGATGGGGACTTACATGGTCGACCCAGGCGCCAAAATCGGCAACACGCGCGGACAAATCCCAGGAGTAATGGGCGGCAGGAGGACCGGACTGGCCGCAGCCAGCCTGATCGAGCGATAGCACGCGATAACTGTCGGAAAGTCCCTGGAAAAGCGGTCGAAATAAAACCGACCAGCTGGGATTGCCATGCAGGCAAACGAGCGGGGCTCCGGATCCTTTTTCATACCAGGCGAGCCGGCGGTTGCCGGCGTCGAAGTGCTTGGCGGGTACCGGCATCAGGCCGGACCAGTGAGGTTTTGCGGACACGATTGCTACCAGTCGATGCCAAGCATCAGGCAATTCAGACCGCTGCCGATCCCGAGGAAGCCCACCCGGTCCCCCGGCTGGAGAAATCCCCGCTCCTCGGCCAGGGCGGCGGTCAAAGGCAACGACACCGTACCCATGTTGCCCAGGTAAGGATAGGTGGAATAATCCTTGGCATTATCGATACCCAGGGTCTTCAAGACCGAGTCGCGATGAGCCGTTCCCACCTGATGGCAAATGACCTTATCGATATGGTCGGTCGCCCATCCCAACTTGCCCAGAAAACTGCGCCAGGTGCGCAAACCCAGATCGACCCCATGGCGCAGCACCGACACCGAATCGGTCGACATAAATTGCCTTGCCAAATTGAGCATCTGGCCGGCCGCGTAAGCCGGGGCTTGCGAGGCAAAATCGAGCGCCGCGGCCGGCGCATAACCCCAGCGGCAAAGACCGTGATATTGCGGTTCGGCCTGAGTCGTACCGCCAACGAGCCGGCGGCGCTTTCCGCCTCCAAACGAGCCGTCGGTCACCAGCACGGCCACCGCGCCCGAACCGCCGGTCAAAGTCGCCAGCGAGTGCTTGAACACCTCCATGTTGCGGTGCGCGAGCATCTGTTCGATCATCAGGTCGATGATTTCGCGGGAAGTTTCGCAGGAGACGACAATTCCGGCGCGAATTTGGCCGAGTTCGACCCGGTTGGCGATGTCCACGATGCCGTTGAGCACGCCCAGGCAGGCATTGCTGATATCGAAAACCGAGGCGGCGGGACTGACCCCAAGTCCCGCGGCAACTTTACAAGCCGTGGCGGGCTCGAAGTTCTCGCGGCAGACGGCGGCATAGATGACCACTTCGATATCTTCGGCTTTGACTTTCGACTGGGAAAGCGCCTTCCTGGCCGCCTCAAGCGCCCCCTGCCCCACCGAATAGCCCGGCTCCCAAAAGCGCCTTTCCGAAATCCCCGTCAAGGCTTCGAGCTGCCCCGGCGGAAAGCGCAATTCCTTGTAAAGCGGCGCCAGCCGCTCTTCCAGTTCATGCGTCGACACCACCTGCTGGGGAAGGTGGTAGCCAAAGGACTCAATGTAGACTTTTGAATAACGCATCCCGGTGACAGTCCAAGCTTTGCAACGAGCGGGGGATATAAGCGGTTATGCTAAGAACCAGGGAGGAAAGTGGAAGTGGGGAAGAAGGGTTTCGGTCGGGGTTGAAGGCAAGAAAATGGGAGCTATGGGAAACATGGGAGCTATGGAGCCCGCCCGCTCGGAGCAAAGGGAATGGGGAGCGGGCTGGGGAGCTTTTCTTGCTGCATGATTTCTGGTTGATGGCTTTTTCCTAGTCTAAATTTGACTGGAGCGATGAAATCAAGAATCGCGCGGGTTTAGACAGAATCAGGCGGCATTTCCATGAGCGAAATTTTGTCAAAAGGAACCGCAAAGCGAAGGAATCGGAAGATCTTTTACGTCCCCATTTTATTACTGGTGGTTCTTGTTGTGTCCTATGTGATTTTCGACTGGATTTTTCCCAAGAAACAGGCCGAGCGCTTTCCTGCGCGATTCACCATCAGTCAACAAACAACCATCGCCCTGGGACCCGTAACGAAATCGGGCTTCATCGATTACGCCGAGGCGATCAATCGCAAATTAGGCGATGGCTTGGCCGCCAAGGATAACGCCGCCATCGACTTGATCCGGGCCCTGGGTCCTACCGTGGATGCCCATGCCTTCGGTGTCGATGATCGCACCAGCGAATTCCAGGAGATTTGGAAGAAGCTGGAAATGGGTCCGTTTCCGGATGACCGTGAATTCTTCATGACGATCAAGCAATTCCACGCCAGCCTGGAATCGGCGGAACCGACCCCGGAGAGGGAACAAGATCCCCCCGAAATCACTCCCGCCCAAGCCGCCGAAGACGAGCTGGAATCGGTGCTGACGCGTCCCTGGAAAGCAGAAGAACACCCTTTTCTCGGGAAATGGCTGAAGAAGAATGAGACCCCCTTAAAGCTATTAAATTCCGCGTTAAAAAAGAAGGCATTTTTTATCCCCTGCCAGTCAGTAACTCCAAAGCAAGTTTCCCTTTTACGACAGGGGATGGATGATGACGCCGAATCCTTACTCGTTTTGCCTGGAACCGTTTCCGTTTCCAAATTGGTGGAAGCAAGGAAAGCACTCGCGGCTCAGGCCATGCTCTTGCTGGGGGAAGGGCGCAACGAAGAAGCATGGAAGGTCCTGCGAGATTCCCACCGTTTGGCGGCGCTCTTGTCTACCAACGGTTCGCTGATGGATCTGGTTTTGGGGGTTGCGTTCGATACGCCCCTCCAGGATGCGACGCTCGCGTTCTTCCAGGAAAAGCAGATCAAGCCGGAGTTCTTCAAAAGCATGATTCGGGACTTACAAAACCTCGAAAAGTACGAATCTCCCGCAAAAGCATACGATCTATTTGAGAGATATTTTGATCTCTCTTACATCATGGCTTATAATCACGGAGGAATAGAAACCGCACTTCACTTGTATCGAAATTCACCCTTTGAAAAAGAAAACGACCTTCCGGTACTTACCGAATGGGGAGGCCGTTTTTTTTCGCGCCGGCAGAAAAAGGCAATGGCCCAGGTCGATTGGGATCCCATTCTGAAACAAACCAACGACTATTTCGACAAAGTCGTCGCCGCCCTGGCAACGCCCGACAGGGCGGCTCGCTATGCGGCCCTGAAGCAACTACAAGCTGATCGAGAAATGGTGAAGCCAGCGATGCGCGCCGCGTTTAAGCAATGGGTCGACTACTTATACCGATATCAATACGAGTCCGGGTGGGACATGCAAAAATCGACCGCTGATTTCTGCACCGTTCTATTTAGCGATAATTTCCTCAATATCCAAAGAATGCTGGATCGCGGCGAGCAAAAATGGATCAATCTGGCCGTCGCCGCGGCACTGGAGGCATTCAAACGAGAAAAAGGCGCCTACCCCGCGAAACTCAGCGACCTCTCGCCCGAGTACTTGAAGGAAATCCCCAAGGATCTTTTTTCTCAAAAGGAGTTGAGCTACCGGCGCACGGCCAACGGCTATCTGCTCTATAGCGTCGGCGCCAATGAAACCGACGATGGCGGCAAAATGCAAAACTCGGGCGAACATAGCGGGGATATCGGCATGGAAATGCCGCCCCCGGCGAAGCCTCTGAATCAGAAGCGCAAGGAACTCTTCAAAGAGGAATGATCGCTAGCTCCATCCAGAAAAATCTGAGTTTACACCACGGCGACGGCAAATTTCTCCATCGAATAGATGATCCGCCCGTCAATCTCGACATAGCCGTTCGCGACAATCCTGCCGGGTTGCCGCTCGATCACTTCGACCCGCGTGACGATCGTATCGTGAGTAGGAATCACCTGGCCCCGGTAAACCCAGGTGTGCGCCGGCGCGCCCGGTTGCAGCAGGGCCGGTCGATCCGGAGAACGGTGCGGATCGGCAAGCAACCCGGCAAGCTGCAAGAAAGCCTCCAGGCCAAGCGATCCGGGCATCACCGGATCTTGATAGAAGTGGGCGTCGAAGAACCATTCCGACGGATTGACCTTCTTGGTCCCCTTCGCAAACCCCAGCCCGTTGGGGCCGCCATCGAATTCGAACTGTTCGACCCGGTCGAGCATGAGCAAGGGCGCGCTGGGTAACGCCCGGAAAGAATTTCCTGGTTGAGAGAGGCCCGGTTTGGATGATTGCCAGGGCGCCTTGTCGGTGATTCCGACCTGGGTGGCCAGGGCTCCCTTCGTGAAGAAGCCAAAGTAGGTCGTGCCGTCATAGAGCGGCTCGCCGTCGAGGCGCACATCGAAGGTGAAAAAATGCAGGATCATGCCGCCGGAACGAGAAACCCGCTCAAGCTTGGCATGCACTTCGATCAGGCCATCGCGCACAATCGGATCGGCTCTGAGATTCCCAGTGCCGCCCAAATTGCGATAGCTCAGATCTTCACCGGAGGTCAGCGCCGCGCCCGAATAGGCGGAAATCCAGCCGCAAGGCTGCAGCGCGATCTCAAGCAGCACGGCGAGCGGAATGCGTCCGTGCTTCCCTGCCTTGTCCCACCAGTCCCCCTTATTCAGACGGAACCGGGCAATGCACGCCTTGGGCGCCGTCTGCGCCAAGGGCTCGCCCTGGAATTCGACGACATCATCCATGAATAGATAAGGCGGACGGGGCAGCCGCGCCATGATCCGGTCGTGGTCAAAGGGCAAGAACCGCTCGCCAAAAGCTCGTGAAGGCAAGCCCGTGCAAAACTCAAGTAAGCGGGGATGATCCATCGGCAACGAGGGATCGGCGGTTTTGGGAGAGGCAGGGAATTGCGCGCCCCGGCCAACGGCAGCCTCCGCGATGGCGGTTTCCTTCTCACCCAGCGGTGCAAAGTGGCGCGAGTCGGCCCCCTGCAGCATAAGCGACATCGCGCGCACCGAGACAATCGGCCGGCCATCGGCAAACATGACGGCATGGGCGATGACCGAAGGGTTCTCTCCTTCGCGGATTTCGGCAATCTCGATTTCATAGCGAGCCACGCGCGTGGAGCGAATGACCTGCCCGCGGCACTTCAGCGCACTCTCGACGCCCGGCACGCCTTCGAAAGTCACCGAACCCGCCTGCGCCACCCAGCCTTTGCGCAGAAGTAACACACGCAAAGAAAGCAGACACGCCTCATACATCAGGGTGCCGGGCATGACCTGATCGTCAATGAAGTGGCAGGTCAAAAACCAATCGTCCGGATGAATGTCATCCTCGGTGACCACCCGGCCTAAACCCGCGACGCCGCCCCGGGTGTCGAGTTCGACCACGCGATCAAAGAGCGCCATCTTGCCGCCGGGTATCGTCGCCGGCCGTGCAACCGGATGTCCGGCGAATTCGGGCCCGAATGCTCCGGCCAGATCCCCCTGGCGCAGCCGGTCCAACTCTCTTTCCCCGAGCGCTGGAGCCGAACCCGCCTTACTGGAAGCCGCCATCGGCGGAAAATCGCGTTCGAGCAGCCCTTTGCCGGCAGCCAGCGCCTCGTTCGTGAAAAAACCGGCGCAGCCCTCGCGCATACGCAAGAGCGGCCGGCCCCCCACCGATCCGTCGTACTCGAAACGAAATAACCAGGTCTCGCCATGCTGGAAAAACCGCAGCACGCGAATGTCATAGCGGATCGTTTCACCGGGCTTGGGCAGCGGCCCTTCAAAGGCGATGGTGGCATCGAGCAAGCGGTAGACCGCTTCGCCCTTCGCATGCAGATCAATCCCCAGCCAACCGGCCAAGAGCATGTCGGCCTGCCCCGACTCCACGGTCAATGAAATGGGCATCCGGCCCTGATCGAGGTACCAGCCATTCACGAGCACATCGTGCTCGGTGACGACCCGGCCCGACTTCATGCTTTGCGGTTCCCCCTCAATGCTCAACACCCGATCAACGAGCATGAGCGGTTCGTCGGGCAGGCGCACCCGAGTGGGGTAGGTGTCGGCCAAGGCAAAATCGCTGCCAAGCGCCCGGGCCACCGATCCGATTGCGAAATCCAGGCACTGCGACCTGTCGAGCGCGCGGCGGACCGCGGGGATCTGGTCGCTGATTTCGGCGGGCTCGACCACGGCCATTCCCGCCGCCGACAAACCCAATTGGTGGATCTGCCCCACAAGCGCTTCGCCGGCGCGCGCAAAACGCAGAAAGGCTTCCTGAGTCTCGTGTTCCAGCAGGCTAATATGGACAGCACGTTGAAAAGGCTCGGAATCTTGACGAGAAGCAGGTGCGCTCAAGACGGATCCTTGTTCTGCAAACAGGGGGGAAGGCTCAAAAGGCGCCGGCGCCAAGGATGGCGTGAAGGGTGGCGCAAAGGCCGCAAATTCGGGAAGGGGATCGGGATGCCTCTCACTCGGCGCCGAAGCGGCCGGCACCTCGGAGGAAAGTTCCGCGGGCGTGTTCCCCGGCATGACAGGCGGACCGTAAGCGACTTCCACCCATCCCAGGGGCGCCTTGGCAGGTGTCTTGGCGCCGTTTTCTTCAGGCAGGAAGAGAAGGCGTCCCAGGGCTTCGCGCTCAAGCGGAATTCGCGCGGCAATCAGGGAGCCGACGACTCCCAAAAGGCCGCTACGCTCTTCTTCGGGCCGCGCGGCCAGTGCGCAAACCGCGTGGCGGTTGTCTCCCAGAATGCTCGGAATCAATCCGGCGCAGGAGGCGCCGGGACCGACCTCCAGGAAAAATCGCGCCCCCGCGCCATAGGCCCTGCGCACCAGTTCGACAAAAGAAATCGGCGTGATCGCCGCTTCGACAAACGATTCGGCGACGATGTCCGAAACAGGAGGCATCGCCGCGGGGCAACCGGCCAAAAACATGCGCATGCCGGGCACGAGGATCACCGGGCCATGATGCAGCGCCCGCCAGGCCTTGGCGATCGGCGCGGCCATCGGCCCATGCACCGAGGTGCCGCCGGGCAACCAGATCGGTTCGACTTTCAACTTCTGCGCGAGCGCCGCCACGCTTGCGCGGTCGCCGCCCACCAGGTTGAGGCGCGGCGTTAACTCGATGAGCGGGTAGGCTCTCTGGTCGGGTGCAATGGCCGAACGGATCGCACCGAGGTTCAACGCGAACAGCGCCTGCGCCCAGTCGACATTCGTGCCCGCAGGCAAATTCCAGCTTTTGCGCACCGCGTCCCAGGGCCGCACGACATCGCGCACAAACAAGGACGAACTCATCAGTTCGCCGAGCATCTTGTCGCGCTGCGGCCAGGCGCCCAGGGCAAACATCATCGTCGATTCGCCCAGACTTTGCCCCAGGGCAAAGGCCGGTTCCATTCCAAGCGCGCCGAGAATGGCGGTGGCGAGACAGCCATGGCTGATCTGGGCCATGATCTGTTCGCGCGGATCGGCCGTGGCGGCATCGGCCGGGTTGCCGCTCCAGAATTTCAGAGGCACGAAGCTGGCCTGCGCCGAAACGCTCAGCGCGGCCTGGGCCTCCAGGACATCGGGGAACGCCAGCGCGAGCCGCCGTCCCATATCGAACGCGGCCTGGCCGGAACCGGGATAGACCAGGCAAATGCCAGCCTTGGGCCCCAGCGGTTCCGCCTGGAAATAAACTTCGCCCGATCGTGTGGCGCCCGTTAGTCCGGGCGCATCGCCCAGAAGGGCATGCGCCTGGGCAAGAAGCTCGTCAAGCGCGCCGTTGGCACGCAGGACCAGCGCCAATCCCAACTTGGCCTGGGGACGCGGCGCCGCCGCGCGCGCCCAGGCGTCCGCCAGATGCCGGGGCGTGGACCAGGCGCGCGATTGGGCCAAGGCCTCCAGGCGCGCGAGGGCGTTTTTCAGCAAATCGCGGTGATCTTCCTCGATGAGGAAAAGCGCTTCAGGCCATACCTCGGGAGAGGGGCATCCGACCACGGCCGGCCTGGCAACTTCTTGCAACAGCAGGACCGAGGCATTCCCCTCGGCGCCAGCCGAAGCGATCATCGCGGTGCGCGGCCGATTCTCCCGGTCCACGAGCCAGGGCATCGGCTCGGAGGCCTGGATGAGTCCGATCAGATCGGGCCGGCCGCCCCCCGTTCTCATGGCCGAATTCGCGAGCACGCCGTGACCGGGATAGCGGGCCGAATCGATCGCCTCCACCGCCCGGGCCAGCCGCTGCCACGCAGATAAGAATCCAAGAGACTTTTGAGAGGTCTGATGGGAGAAACCGTCGGCCGCTCCATCATCCAGGAATCGCAACCGGGGCTTGATGCGCGGACCGAAGAAGTCCCCCAACTCCCGATCCAGAGGGGAACTCAGGTCGCTTCCGCTGGCACTGGTTCCGAGCCAGGTCACCGCATCGGGATGAGAAGCCGCGCTGGCAAAACCGCATTCCAGGGCCGCTTCGATCGCCCGGGCGGATTGCGGCGCGGCCGATTGGCACGCGTCAAAGGAAGCGATGGCCGTGCCGAAGAGCCTGGCCAATCCCGGTTTGGCGCGCCCCTGAGCTCCTGACTCTCTTTCCAGAACCAGGAGCACGGCACCGCCGCAACCGCCTCCATCCGAGCCGGGCGGTAGCGTGGAACGCAAGTCATCGGGTGAAGTCACGGCTCCCACAATGACCCGATCGATCGATCCACCTGCCAACAACCCCTGGGCAACGCGCACCGCCTGGGAGATGCCGCCGCTGCCTGAGGAGATCGTAAAGCAAGGACCACCCAGTTTTAATTGACGGGCGATCCGGCTGGCGGCAATGCTCGCCAAACTTCCCATGACCTTGTTGGCGTCGAGCACCGAAGGAATGGCGGATTCATCAAATCCTTCGGCCAACGCCTTCCAGCGCAAATGGTGGTTCGTGGTCGCCGGATCGAGAGCCACCTGCAAAACGACCGCGGTTGCCGGCTGTTCGGCCTCCCATTCCTTTTGGGCGGCCAGATCGCAAGCCGCCTCCAGGGCCCAGATCTGCTGGGGAAGCATTGACTGAATTTCGATCGGGGGAATGCGAAAACGATTGCCTCCGACCCGGATGCGGCCGGGCACCTGGGCGTTGTTCTCCAGCAAACAGCCCGCGCGCGCCAGCGCCGTTACCTGAACGACCGGTTCCACCAGAGCGGCCGGCAGCGGCACTTCCGGCTGCGAAGGAACAGCGACCGACACCGCCTTCGCGGGCGGCTCCTCGACCACGAGGTGGGCGTTGATGCCGCCAAAGCCAAAGGCGCTGATTCCCGCCCGGCGCGGCCGATTTCCCCGGGCCGTCCACGAGGTATCGGTCTCCGGCAAAAACACCGGACAACCCGGATCGCCAAAATCCTTTTCGAGCCCGACGGTTCCCGGCATCGCGGCGATGCGTTTTGCGGAAATGGCCCCAATCACCTTGGCCAGGGCCGCCCCGCCCGCGGCGGTTAGCAAATGGCCGATATTCCCCTTCACCGAGCCGATGGGTACTTTCGCCCGTGGATCGCGAGGCCCCAGGAGTTGACCAAGAGTTTCCAGTTCGACGCGGTCGCCGACGGGCGCTCCGGTGGCGTGGCACTCGAAATAATCGGCATCGCCTTCGGCAAAGCCCGCGGCCCGGTAGGCCTGGCGCATGGCCCTGAGCTGGCCTTCGGTCGAGGGCGCGAGCAAGCCGCCTTCGATATCGTTACTCAGGCCGATTCCGGCGATCACGGCGAGAATTTCGTCTTGCGCCCTGCGCGCGTCGGCAAGGCGTTTGAGCACGAAGATGCCCGCGCCTTCGCCCACGATCAAGCCGTCGGCGGCGCGATCGAACGGCCGGCAGCGGCCCGTGGGGCTGAGTGCCCGCAACTGGCTGAAGCCCATCTGCGTGTACAGACTGTCGGGGCTCGAAACGCCGCCGGCGAAGACCGCATCGAGGCGGCCCGCCATCAGTTCCAGCGCGGCCAGATGCAGCGAATAAAGCGACGAGGCGCACGCCGCGTCAAGTGTTTGATGTCCGCCGCCAAGACCCAGGTGGGCGGCCAGTGCCGCCGAGGGCATGGCTACCGTCAAATCATCCCAAACGCTTGGGGAAGCGGCCGGCTTTCCCCGATTGCCGAACACCGCTTCGGCGCGGCGTGCGGCGGCCGTCGTGGGCAGAACAATATTCCCGAGGACGACGCCGATGCGCTGCGGATCGACCTGTTCGAGCTTGGCGCTCTTCCACGCCTCCGTTCCGGCATGCAGCGCCAGACGAATGGGTGGATCGTTCCATTCAGGTGGAGAAGGGGCTCGCGCGAAAACTCCCGCGGTTTGCGGTGGCAAAGGATAAGGATCGATGGCGCAGACGGTGGTCGAGCGTACCTTGTCGGGGTAGATCCCCTCGCTTTCCCGAATCGCATCGGGAGGCAGGACCCATCGGCCCGCCGGAGGCTCGACCCCCATCCATTTGCCGGCAAGCACCGCGTTCCAGAGACCGCGCGGGTCCAATCCCCCTGGGAAAAGCCCGCCCATTCCCACGATCGCGATCGGGCAATCCCTATAGGAGATCTTTTTTGCCGCCATGAACTCCGACCCTATCAGGATGCCGCCACCTGGTTGCGTTGAAAGGCGTGGGACAGGGCGGGATCACTGATCGCTTCCACCCCTTCCATCCGGCCGATGAGCAAGCCCTGGTGGGTGAGGAAATCGATGTCCCCCCGAACCAGCCCCTGCAAGCAGCGTTCGATGCGCAACACCGCCCGGCAACCCTCGGCGGGGAAAACGCGGAACTGGCGATAGGCACGCACCAGCGCCGGCAAACAGGGAGCGCCAAGCTGGGCCTGGCTGAAGAGAATCATCATTTGAAAGGCGCAGTCGATCGCCAAGGGGTCAAGGATCCAGCGGGAACGGTGCGGTTGGGTCAGCCAGGCGGCGGGAGGCGGCGCGGTGCGCAGCCGGCACACGATGCCCGGATGCGAACCTTCCAGCGGCTCAAAACCTTCAATCTCCTCAATGCCGTGCCACGACGGACCATGGAAAAGCAGCTTTCCGTACCAGTCGCTTTTTTCAAAAGGAAATTTGCGCGCCGGAAAGGCATAGGGGGAATAAGGGGGTAACGCCGGGTAAGATCCCATCGGGGCCAGCATCATTTGCCCGCGAACCAGTGGCGCCGATTTCTGCGTTCCCCTGGGTCCGCGAATTTCCACGGCAACCTTGGGTGAGTCTTCCGTGCCGATAAATCGGCCCGCGTGGGCGCTGATCTGCACCGGATGGCCCTGGTCGAGGCGCACACCATGAAGCACGCGCAACTCTTCAAATCCCACGACCTGATAGCCCGGGTTCAAGTGACAGGAGGCCTGACCCAGCCATTCCGAAAGCAGGGCCAAGGGCACGACGGGCCGGCCATCGAGCACATGATCGTCAAGGATCGGATGGCTGCCCCGGTCGATCAAGCGATCAAACGCCCATTCCGGTCCTTGCGGCGTTTCTGCTTTTTCGGTCGGCTCTGCAGCAAGCACGGCGGCCACCGGCGCCGGCGTCGCCGGTGCCTCGGGCAAGCGCGATGACTGCGCCAGGGCCACCACTTCGGCCAGAGCCGGAGCCGATGGGGCGAAGATCTCGCGCACAAGAAAGCGGGCGCCCTCGACCAGGGGAATCAGGCCCACGCCCTCGGCGGCGAAGATCGCCTTGAGGCCGGCGTTGACCATCCCCCCATCCCAGGGGCCCCAATCGACGATGCGCGTGCGGCAACCTGGCAAATTGCGCGCAAACCAGCGCGCCAGGGCAGCCAGCGATTCGTTCGCCACGGCGTAGTCGGCTTGACCCAGCCTGCCGAATCGCCCCGTGGAAGAACCGAAGAGCAACAGAAACTTCAAGCTGGATAGGTCGATCGGACTCAAGAGGTTGAGCAGGCCATCGACCTTGGTGCCGATGACGCGGTCCATTTGCGCGGTGGTCTTTTCGGCCAGGCGGCTATCGGCGAGCACGCCGGCGCCGTGGAGGATTCCTTTGACCGGACCATACCGACTTGTCAGGTCCGTGATCGTGCTCTGTGCCGCGTGCGCGTCTTGCACATCGAGCGGAACGTAGTGGGCCTGGATCCCGGCGGCTTCGAGTGAGCGCAGGTTTTCCCGTACTTCACGTGCGGCAAGCAGGGCGCTGGCGCGCTCCATGATCTGGCGCGGCGCGAGCTTTTCCGCCGTATGGGCGCCGATTGCCTTGCGGATTTCCGCTTCGCTGCTGATGCCAGCAAGCCATTGGGGTTCGGCACCGAGCAACGGGGTGCGGCCCAGGAGCACAAGCCGGCAGCCGGTGCGCAGGGCCAGTTCCCGGGAGCAGACCGCGGTCACGCCGCGCGCGCCGCCAGTCACAAGGACCAGATCGCCAGGCTCGATCGGCGAGGCCCCCGCTTCGAGCGGAGTCGTTTCGAGCAGGCTGAGCGCCCGGGGCTGGTCCCCTTCGAACATCGTCTCTTCAAAGCCGGGCCTGCCGATGGCATCGGCCACCGCTTTTTCGACCGGCCCGGCCACGCGGATCACCTGGGTGGCGACACCAGGAGCTTCCCAGCGGACCGTTTTGATGAGACCCGAAAGGCCTGACTGAACGAGCTGGGCCCGGCCTGGTAAGTGGGCGGAACCGTTTTCCGGCTCGCGCGCGATGAGGCAAACCTGGGCGGCGCCACGGCCGACCGACTCGCTTAAAAAAGGCAGCGCGGCCTGAACCCAGGCCAGGGCGCGATGTTCTGCAAGCGGGGCCAGGGCGCCAAATCCCACGGCCAAGAGGAGCATTTCCAGCCGCTCGGGAATTTGCGGCCGATCGCCCAACAACGACAAATCGGCGCGGCATCCCTTGTGCCTGAGCGATTCCAGGAGCAGGCGCCCCGTTTGCGGATCGTCGGCGACGATGGCGATCCGCGTTCCGGGGCCAACCCAGGACTTGGGCGGATCTTGCGGCAGTTCACGAGCAACCAGGGCCCAGCGGGCGAGGTTGGAAGGTTCCGAAGCGACCGGGAAGGTCACCCCGGGAGCTTGAGGCCGGTTAGCGGCTGGCTCCCGTGGTGACCGTTCGGGAAAAAAAGCGGGGGGCCCTCCCGATAAGTGATCCGCCAGTTGTCTGAGCGTTCGCAGGGTGCCCATATGTTCGGCCCCCACGGGCGGGGCGCCTGGTAAGGCCTCCTGCACCGCCGAGAGGATTTCGACCCGTTTGATCGAATCGATTCCCAAGTCGGTGTCCAGCGCCATGTCCGGCTCCAGGCTTTCCTTGGGGTAGCCGGTCTTTTCGGAGATGATCGCGGTCAACACAGCAAGGGCAGAGCCGGAGGCGTCCGATTTTGGTTTGAGCGTAGCGGAACCATTGCGGGCCGGGACGGGAGCCTCGACCACAGCAGCGACGGCAGCAACCGGAGCCACCATGGGAGCTTTGGAACCGCCCGCAAGATAGTCGGCCAGTTGCCTCAGCGTGCGCAGCGTTCCCATATGCTCGGCGCCAATTTGCGGAGCGCCTGGCAACGCCTCTTGAACGGCCGAGAGGATTTCGACTCGCTTGATCGAGTCGATTCCCAGATCGGTGTCCAGCGCCATGTCGGCTTCGAGGCTGTCGATTGGGTAGCCGGTCTTTTCCGAAACGATGCGCGTGAGCAGGGCGAGGACGCCCTCGTTTGCTGCCGATCGTGCAACGCTTTTTGGCGCGGGCACGGCAGGGGCGATGACGGCGGGTGCGATGGGCGCCGGTTGCCATACCGGTTCGGGTACCTTGAGCAGCGGCACCTCGAAAGGGGTGGGCGCGGCCGGCGGGGCGACTTTCACCGGTGGGGCAATCGGCGCCACGGGCAGAGCCGCCGCGGCAGGAGCCACCGGCGCCGGCTTTGCCTGATGTGCGACCGGGTAAGTAACCGGAGCCACCGGAGCCGGAATCGGCGCCGAAGCGATCACTGGGGCCGGAGTTGGCACATGACCATTCAGGCTGCCCGTCAAATAACGGGTCTGCTGTTCGATCAGCGATTGCAGCGTTTTTTGCGCCAGTTCCTGGCCTTCGAGGAATTGACGATGAAGCCTGGCGGTCTGCTCTTGCAGGCTTTGCAAGGCCGCCAGGCTTTCGCGGCCAAAGGCCAGAACAGGATGGGAGGACGACACGAGACTCACTCCCTGGTGGGTGGGACTGGGGGGGGCGGGGTTAGGTTGAGGATCCATGGAAGAAACCGGAGGTTCATCCTTTCTTGGCAAACTGGGGTTCGAAGCGGACCGCAGCGGTACCGCGGTTTCCCTTGCAGCCTTGGGATCTGGCACTGCAATGGGAGCAACGGATGATGGGCCCGGTACGGGCAGGGCAAGAGTCTGAGGCTCGGCGCTTTTCGTCTTGGCCGGTAATTCCTTGTCGGTTTTGTCTTTCTTGGAGCCGGCGTTTTTGCGCAAGGCCCCATCGATGCCCACGGTGAAGGACGAACGGGTGGGCACCCGGTTCTCCCATTCCCCCTGGTCCCAGGCGGCCAGATCGACCGGATGCCCCAGAACCGCCAGTTGCGCCAGAATTTGCGCCAGCGGAATCAGGTCCAAGCCAGGCGAAGGATCAAGCGCCAGACCAATGGCCGACGAGCCGAGCGTCGCCTGAGCCAAACCGCACAGCTTGCGACCAGGGCCGCACTCCAAAATCGTGTCGACGCCCTGGGCCGCCAGGTATTCGACCGTCTGCGCCCATTGCACCGGTTGAGCCAACTGGCCCGCCAAAAGCGCGCGAGCACTCGCGGCATCTTCGGGATAAGGGCGCGCGGTTACATTGGCAATGACCGCCCCGCCCATGGCAAAGGGCACCGGCGCGAGCGCGGCCTGAAGCGGCGCCACCGCGTGCGACATGACGCTTGTGTGAAACGCATCGGCCACATCGAGGATGATGCTGCGCACCGATTGCTGCGCTAGCAGGGCGTGCGCCCGATCGACCATTTCTCGCGGTCCGGCGAAGACCACCTGGTTGGCCGAATTGCGGTTCGCCAAACTGAGCGGGCAGCGGATCGTATCGAGGATCGAGCGGGTCTTCTCTTCGGATGCCAGCACCGCGAGCATGGCTCCGTTGCCCTTCGACTGGCTCATCAGGCTGGCGCGCAGTCCAACAAGTTCGACCATCGCTTCGGGCGTAAGCCGGCCGGCGGCGGCGAGGGCCGTCCATTCCCCCAGGCTGTGGCCCGCGAGGAAATCGGGGCGGACGCCAAATCGGTCCAGAACCTTGTACGCTCCAAGCGACAGAGCCGCCAACGCCATTTGCGCATAGCGGGTATCGCGGATCCGGTCGCGCCAGAGAGTTTCTTCCTTGGCCTCGAACTTCCGAATCGGATAGACCGTTTGGCAAAGCCCCGGGATGCCGGGAAACCTCTTGGCAAAGTGCATTTCCGCCAGGCCCAGGATTTCCCGAACCTCGGGAAAGCGGACCGCCAGACGCAAGAGCATGTCGGGTTCTTGCGAACCTTGGCCGGGGAAAAGAATGGCAAATTTGCCGCGGACCGGACCGTGACCCCGGTAGATGCCGGGACCCTTGCCGCCGCCCTGCGCCGAGGCGACCAGGTTCGCAGGTTGCAAGCCGGCGCCCGTTCGCAAATTCCCCACCAATACCATGCGGACCGAATCGGACGTCTTGAAGTGCGACCGGCTTTCGCGGGCCACCATTTGCGCCCATTCATGATCCATGAGCGACGAGGGCCGCTCCTTGAGGCGGCTTGCCAACTCTGCCAACCGATGATGGAGGCCCGCATCGTCAGGCGCGCTGATCGCCGCCAGCCAGACATCGGGATCCCAGGCCACGGCCGCTTCGCCCGCGGGAGGCGCCTCTTCGAGCACGGCGTGGTAGTTGCTGCCGCCGAAACCAAATGCGCTGATTCCCGCGCGCCTGGGCGACCCGTCGAGTGCCGCCAGCCAGGGCCGGGGCCGGTCGGCAAGATAAAACGGACAATCGGGATCGCGCAAGGCGCCCTGGGGTTCGCTGACCTTGATGGTTGGCGGGATGACCTGATAGTGCAGCGCCAAGAGCGCCTTGATCAACCCGGCCGCGCCCGCGGCCGCTTTCGTATGGCCGATCTGCGACTTGACCGAGCCCAAGGCGCACCAGGGACCGCCCCCCTTGCCGTCTTGAAACACTTCGACCAGGCCCGCCAGTTCGGTGGCATCGCCCACTTTGGTGCCGGTGCCATGGGCTTCGACCAGGGAAATCGAACGCGGATCGACTCCGGCGATCTCGTAGGCGCGTTTCAGGCAGGAGACCTGCCCTTCGCGCTTCGGAGCGTGAACCGCGCTACCCAGACCGTCGCTCGACGCGCCGACGGAGCGGATGACCCCAAGGACTCGGTCGTGGTCGCGACGGGCGTCGGAGAGCCTTTTAAGCAGGACCAAGCCGACGCCTTCACCCAGGATCGTTCCATCGGCGTTTTTATCGAACGGCCGGGAATTCCCCTGGGCCGACAGGGCGGGCGTCTTGCTGAAGCAGGCGTACATGAACGGGTCGTTGAAGGTATCGACTCCGCCGCCGACCACGAGATCGCTACGCCCAGCCTGCAACTCTAGCACGCCCAGATGAAGCGCGCCGAGCGAACTGGCGCAGGCGGCGTCAACGACACAATTACTGCCGCCCAGGTCGAAACGGTGAGCGATGCGCCCCGCCACGACGTTGCCAAGCAATCCGGGGAAAGAGTTTTCCAGCCACGGCGGATAGAGATCGAGGATTCCTTCCACTGCTTTGTTGGCAAGGGTTTCCTCGACACCCGCATCGATCATCGCCTGATGCCAGCGTTTGCGATCAAGCCTGGCACCCAGGGGCAACATCAGTTGCTGCGCCCCAGTCACCCCCAGGATGACCGAAACGCGGGAGCGATCGAACTTGCGGCCGGGAACGGCATCGTTCCAGGCAAGACCGGCTTCCAGGAACAGACGCCGGGTGACCCAAAGCGAAAGCAGTTGCGAGCTATCGGTTGCCTGCAAGCTGGTGGGGCTGATGCCGAATTCGGCGGGAGTGAACGGAATTTGCTCCAAAAACCCTCCGCGATGGGCATAAACCATGTCCGGTGCGGAGGGGTTGGCGTCGAAGTGGTCGGCTTTCTTCCAGCGGCCTTCTGGCACCGGACCGATGCAATCGTCGCCGCGGCAAAGTGAGGCCCAGTAACCCGGCCGATCCAGCGAACCGGGGAACAGCGCGCCCGCCGCGATGACCGCGACTGGCTCGGCTTGAAATGCCTGACTCATGAAGACCTCCCGGCGAAGGAGGTTGAAGGCGTGCCACTTGTGCTTTGCGTTTCACCGCTCAAGCCGGCAAGCGCGAATTGACGCAAGGTTTCAAGCGAAAACGGCGCGACGGCCGGCATCGACAGAGGGGCGCCCTGATTGACGAGCATGCGCCAGCGTTCCAGCACGGCGGCGCCGGCCAGCAATTGCAAGTTCACTTCACCCACCAGGCGCCGGGCTGGTTCTTCGAGGTGGCTGCCCTTGGCCCAGGCGTTGAAGGCGCCCATGGCGGGGCCGCACCAGATCTGAAAATCGGCCTGGCGGTCGGCCTGCCCGGCATTGGCCCAGCGCGAAGCGAGGCCCAGATACCAGCGAAATACCAGCGCCATCTTGTGGCGTGGATCGCGCGCGGCGCGGTCGAGTTGGGCCGGATCGCGCTGGCGGAAGAAGGCTTCGGTCTGCTCCCAGATGGAGCTTAAGGGCGCGCGGAAGATCTTGCTTTCGATCTGCTCGCGTTCGGCCGTTGGGATCGATTCCATATCGGGATAAAGACGGTAAATCTCAAACAGTTTTTGGGCCCGGGGAGCGAACAAGGTGCCCCGCTTGAGGACCTGGAGCTTGATCCCCATTTCGAACATGTCCGCGGCAGGGGCCATGATCACATCCGCGGGATCGGCCTGAGCCAACATTTTGCGCACAATGTCGCTGCTGCCCGATTCGACGCAGCCCTGATTGACGGTGCCGGTCACGAAATAAGAAGCGCCCATGGCCAGGGCCGCGCTCACGCTGTGCGGCGTGGCGATGCCGCCGGCGGCTCCCACGCGCGTACGCCGCAAGGGGGCAAGATGCGATTGCATCCGGTCGCGCAGCGCCAAAAGCGAGGGGAAAAGCCCAACGAGAGGGCGATTGTCGGTGTGGCCGCCCGAGTCGGCCTCGGCGGTCAGGTCGTCGGCCAGCGGGATGCGCGATGCCAGGTCCGCCTGTTCGGCAGTGATTTTGCCTTCAGCCAGCAACTTGCGCAGCATCGGTTCGGGCGCGGGCGCCAGGAATCGCGCCGCGACTTCACCGCGCGATACCTTGGCCATGACCCGGTGGCGCGCGATCGTTTCGCCTTGAGGCCCCTTTGCCAGGCCGGCGGCGCGGTAATGAACAATCGCGGGAGTTAATTCCAGGAAGGCCGAAGCTTCGATGCGCCTGACTTTGCGCTTCAGCAGCAGTTCGACCATCTCCTCTTCGCGGGCTGTTTCGTTCGGGCTATGGATCAGATTGACGCCCCACGGGTGCTCGGGAATTTCCCGGCCCAGTCGATCGATCGCCTGTTCCACTCGCTCCATGGAGCAGCCAGCGGCGCCGAAATAGCCCATCATCCCAGCGCGGGCCATCGCGCTGACGATTTCGACCGAGGCGATGCCATTGGCCATCGAGCCGGAAACCATGGCGAAGCGCACGCCATGATCGGCGCGGAAAACGGGGCTGCCCAGTTGACTGGGAAGGATCGCGGGGGCCCAAGCCTCGCCGGCGCCAGGCATGGCGCTCGAATCGCGCAGCCGCTCCCAGCGCCCCTGAGCGTCCCACCTGATTCTCAGGGGGCAGTCCAGATCGGCAAGCGATTGGTGCACAAATGTTTCGTTATTAGACCAATCCGAGGTCATGAAGCGCTTCGATGAAAACGAATAGGTAGTAGGTCCGACCTCGGCCGTTTCGACCAAGGATAACTCCATTGACTTTAGGGAATCCGATCGATCTTAGCCACCGGTTAAGGGAGATCCTGAGCCAATTCCGCCTCTTTCAAGATCCCCCAAGTGGACCCTGTGCCGATTCGATCGACTGGAAGGTCCAAAAGGGCGAGAGCCTGCTGCAGCGTGCGCACGCCGCCCGACGCTTTCACGCCGACATGACTGGGAACCGCCGACCTCATCAGCTGAAGGTCCTCCACGGTGTAACCTGCCGCGGAGTAACCAGTTGAGGTTTTCACAAAGTCGGCACCCGCCCGCGCGGCAACCTCACAAAGCTTGCGTTTTTGCTCATTGCTTAACAAACAAGTTTCGAGGATCACCTTCACCTTGCCACCGCTAGAATGTGCTAACCGCGCAATTTGCCCAAATTCTTCATTAATCCAATTCCAGGCCCCCATCGCCACCCAACCCAGATTGACCACCATATCCAGTTCCACCGCGCCATCCGCCAGCGCCTGGGCCGCTTCGGCCAGCTTGATGCGCGGATGCATGCCGCCCTGGGGAAAGCCGATGACGGTACTCGCCACGGTGGAGGAGCCTTTCAATAGGACCGAGGCGCGCGAAACCATCCAGGGCTTGACACAAACCGAAGCCAGGCCAGCAGTTCTGGCCAACTGGCAGGCTTCCTCCATTTCCGCTTGGGTGGCGAGAGGCGCCAGCACCGCATGGTCGATTTTTTGCGCCAAACGGTTCCTAAGTTCAATTCCCATGGGAGAGGTGGCCTCTGGCGTAACGGTTGACTCAAAACGCCGCGGGCACGATCAAGACCTTCCTTGCAACTTCACCCGGCGGCGGTTATTCCTTGGCTTAGGACTCTCCAAAGGCATAAGGGAGGAGTGTTTGAGCCGATTTTTCGATTCCCAAAGTCAGAAATTCAGAACCGATTCAAGTCCTTTGTCGATTCCAGTCGAAATCGAAATGGGTCTTTGCGAAAACCAGGAGGTCGATCCTGGCCGCGGAGTGAGCGGGGTGTTGCATGAGATCCGTGGCGTCGTTGGCCCTGATTCTGATTGCGGTCTGGTTTGCACCCGCGCGGGGACTCGCGCAGGCACCGAGCCGCTATGCCTACATCCAGGTCCCCCAGGCGGAAGTCCGCGCGGGCCGCAGCGATCTGCCCAATGTCTATCCCACCAATTACTTGCGCCAGGGAACACCCATCGAAGTCGTGGATGAAAAGGAAGGCTGGGTCGGCATCAAGCCGCCGCCCGGTTCGCGGTCATGGATCGACCCTTCCAAGGTAAACCTGATTACACAAAGCGCAACGAATTACATGGTCACCGGCCCCGCGGGGACGAAAAGCGTTCCCACGATGATCGGACCCTACGACCAGAACCAAGCCCCCTCGGTGGAGGGAGTGTCCCTCACGCGCGGGGCTCAGGTGGTTGCTTTCGCGGGATACCCTCCTGTCAAGTTTGGGGACAAGCCGTGGCTCGCGATTGAGCCTCCCGAGGGGGAAGTTCGCTGGGTCAAGCGTGAAATGGTCGGCGGATTACCCGCAGCGCCTTCGCCTCCCCCTACCGGGACGGGCGCCTTGGTCTCTGGAAACGGTACGAGTCAGGTCTATAGCCCGCCGATTCCCAATCAGGCCAACCCTTACCCGCCCCCGGTCGGTTTCGGGTCTCTTCCCCCAGCCACGCCGCCGCCGGCGGCCAATCCGACGCAGCTTGTCAATCCGCAAGACCGCTGGAATCAAGCCGGTGCGGCCGAGAAGGCCGGACAATATCAGGAAGCGTTGCGCATTTACACCGACATGACTCAGGACTACGCCACTTCCGCCCCCGACTGGGCCCGATTCGCTTCCAATCGGGCTCAACAACTGCGCAACATGAACTTGGTGCAAGCCTTTCCTTCAAACCCGGTTCAAGGCGTACCGGCGGGCCAGCAATATCCCGACTCGTTTTACAGAATGCCGTGCCAGCCCAGTCCGGCCTACCCCTACACGCCGGGCGCTCCCCTCGTTCCTTATAACACCGCCCCGGTCCCCTACGCGCCCGTGCAACAACCGATTCAACAGGCGCCTCCCGTTGTCATGGTGCCAGCCAATCCGGCCACACCCGCTCCCGGAGCCACGGGCAAGACGGTAGGGGCCGGCCTGCCTCGCGGCCGCGGTTACCTGCGCAAGTCCGGCCGATTTGTCGATCGCCGGCCACTCTACATGCTGGAAACGATCGAAGGCCGCCCCATCTACTACATGATGCCGATACAGGGGGTGAGCCTCGAACCATACATGAATCACCTCGTCGACGTCAGCGGCGGCACGTTCTATAACCCGGAAAACCGCGCCGAAATCATGTATGTTCAACAGATCAGCCTGGCCCCGCAGTAATAAGAATGCGCATCTCCCGACGCTTGAATTGCTATTGATTGAAACCGCTATTTCGTCTTCGCTTTTTGCTCTTGCTCACTCCACTGGAATACCGGCCCCTTGGCCGGGTCGAACCCCTTCAAGTGCGCGGTTTCTGATTGAGGCCGCTTCGACGGCGGAAAATACCGCCAGGGTTTGTCGCCGAAAACCTCTTTGAGCAGATCGGCCAACGCCTTGTCCTTGGGAATGAGTTCGGCCCGCGTCACCACAAGATTGCGGCTGTCATTGCAATCGAACCAGGCTTGCACCCCCTCGGCCCAATATTCCTTGTGATTGGTGGCTGCATAGCCTCCTTTCCACAGGCCCTTGGCCATGGCCTCCTCATAAGCCTTTTTCAGTCGCCCATCGAAGGTCGGATCGACCCGCGCCAGACCGATCTCGTGCACGACATGGCCAAACTCATGGATGAGGATGTTCTCGCCCCAGTAGGGATCCCCCTTCAATTCGAGCAGATTTTCCTCGGCTCCCGAGATCGCCGGCCGCCACTTGGTCGCCCCCAAACCGCGCGCGCGCCGGTTCCAGTAATCTGCCGGTTTCAAATCAGAATGTTCCGGGACATCCAGGGTGCGTTCGTCATAGGCCATGATCGCAATGCGGATTTTCTGATCGGCGATGGCTTTCAGCAGATCGTCACGGCCCTCCATCATGCGGCTCAAGACCCAGTGCGCTTCCGCCAGCGCTACATCCTGAAGTTTGGCCGTGCCCAGAATCGGCACCGGGCCGAGCATCAGGCATTTCTTGTACTTGGGGGACAGGCCCCAGCCTTCCACGAGTTCCCTGGACGGCGGAGCCGGGGAATCGGCGGAAGTCGCCATTGGCGGCGGTTGACCCTGAGCGAAGGGAGGAAGCAGAAGCGAACCCAACAAAATCCCCTTCACGATCATGTGCGATTCCTCCTCGGCGACGGGCGATCGTTGCCAGAACCCCTTCCCCTCATCCTTATGCCTGACCTTTTCCCGAACCCCTTCTATCATCAACTTTTTGGCAAAGAACGCGGCGGGCATTCCTCCCCGAGGTTATCGGTAATGGCTTATACGAATGTTCAGGTCCCCAAGGGGGACAAGATCTCAATCTCCGGCGACAAACTCCAGGTTCCCGATCATCCGATCGTTCCCTTCATCGAAGGTGATGGCACCGGTCCTGATATTTGGCGCTCCTCGGTGCGCGTGCTCGACGCCGCGGTGGAAAAGGCTTACGGCGGCAAGAAAAAAATCTCCTGGATGGAGGTTTACGCCGGCGAAAAGTCGTTCAAGCAATTCAACAACTGGCTGCCCGACGACACCGTCACCGCCTTTCGCGAGTTCCTCGTCGGCATCAAGGGCCCGTTGACCACGCCGATCGGCGGGGGCATGCGTTCGCTGAATGTTGCCTTGCGGCAAATGCTCGATCTGTATGTCTGCCTGCGCCCCGTACGCTGGTTCAAGGGGGTTCCGAGCCCCGTCAAGAACCCGGGCAAGGTCGACATGGTGATCTTCCGGGAGAACACCGAAGACATCTACGCGGGCATCGAGTTCGAAGCCGGCACGGAAGCTTGCGAAAAGTTCCTCAAACTCTTCAAGGAGACCTTCCCCAAGGAGTTCGGCAAGATCCGCTTCCCCGGCACCACGGGCATCGGCATCAAGCCGGTCTCCCGCGAAGGTTCGGAACGATTGATCCGTAGCGCGATCGAATATGCAATCATCAACAAGCGCAAGAGCGTGACCCTGGTTCACAAGGGGAACATCATGAAGTTCACCGAGGGAGCCTTCCGCAACTACGGTTACGCCCTCGCCGAACGCGAATTCGGAGCAAAGACCTACACCTGGGATCAGTGGGAGAAAACCAAGAAGGAGAAAGGCGAAGACGCCGCCAATGCCGAGCAAAAGGCCGCCCTCGCTTCCGGCAAAATCCTGATCAAGGATGCGATCGCCGACATCACCTTGCAGCAGGTGCTTACCCGCCCTGATGAGTTTGACGTGATCGCCACGCTGAACCTCAACGGCGATTACCTGTCTGACGCCCTCGCAGCCCAGGTCGGCGGCATCGGCATCGCCCCCGGCGGCAATATCAATTACCTCACCGGCCACGCCGTGTTCGAGGCGACCCACGGCACCGCGCCCAAATACGCCGATCTCGACCGGGTCAACCCCGGCTCGGTCGTCCTCTCGGGCGAAATGATGCTGCGCTACATGGGCTGGACCGAAGCGGCCGACCTGATCATCAAGGGGATGGACGGCGCCATCGCCGCCAAGCAGGTCACCTACGACTTCGCCCGCCTCATGGAAGGCGCGAAGGAGATCAAGTGCAGCGAGTTCGGCTCGGCCGTCATCAAGCACATGTAAGGGCCGGCACTCCACAAGCCTCTCTGTCAGGCCGGCCCGCAAGGGTCGGCCTGATTTTTTTATTCGAGCTGTCTACCGGAAAAAGCAGGTCGATTCCCGCTGCCTTCAAGCCCTTTTTAGATCTCTGAATAAGCGCGGGGGGTAAGCAGCTTGTTGGTGATCGTGGAAACGATCTCTTTGTCCGCATATTCGGGCATGGAACTCAGTTTCTTCCAGGCGGGATCTTTGACAAATTTCCCCCAGGAAGCCTTGCGGTTGTCGTCGTCGGGGAAAACGAGGAAATAGGTGAGGTTGGGAAGGTTCGGCCCCGAAAGCGCCGAGGCGAAGAAGACGGGAGTCAGCCCATTTTGGCGGAAAATCTCAATTTCCCCCTTTTCGAACATCTCGACCTTTTTGGCGGCGGCTCGTTCGTTGTGGCTTTCGTAAACCCTCAGGTTAAAGAGCCGGGCCTTGGTGGGGTCGGGCTTTTCGATCTTCGGCATGCCTGCGATCGCCTTGACCAGTACGGTGCCAATGCGGCGATAAGCGGGATCATCGGCTTTCACGCCCAAATATTCGTCGGCGGCCTTCAAATAGGCCGTATCCGCCGCAAGCGCGGCCGGCAGCGCGAGCGCCGAATCCGCTGACTTGTGAATCAGGAGTACGGTCACGCGCTGCATTCCCGCGGGAGCCGCGGTGTCGGTGTTTTTCTTGCTCACCACCTCCCGCTCGGTGCTTTCGATTTCACTGAACACACCCACCGGGCCTAATCCATGACGGTGCGCGGCCGGGATCAGCGCCTCCTTCAAATAGGCATCGAGTAAGGGCAGCTTGGCCGCCTTGAGCGTGTAGGTGCGCAGTTCGTAGATTTCCGTGCCGGCGGCAGCCGGCTCTGCGCGACGTTCTTCGCCCATCGCTCGGGTTCCGATTCCGGTGGCGGCGGCACACAGTCCGGCGACGGTGGCTTGGGCGAAGGCACGGCGTTTCATGGCTTTTACTCTCAACCGGTGGCAACAGATACAGGGAGGGCAGGCGGCGAGGACGCGCCGTCTACCTTGGTTATAACCGGTTTGCGCCATTCGTCATGACCGCATTGGCGCTGCCTGCATCAGGTAACGAACGCGGTTTCGGCGCCGTTTTGATGGCCCCGACGAAGCCATAGCCGGCAACCCGGCCCGCCGTGCGTAAGAGATAACAGTCACACCAGCGCCGTTCATGCCAGGAATCGTGGATGATCTGGCAGTTCATCTCCTGGCGGTAAAGATCACGAAGCGCCAGAACCTCTTCGGGAGGCACGATCTCGACTTCGATGGGCGCATGGGTCACCGGTCACACTCGCAAGAAAGAATTGCTTCGAAGTCGACTCGGATCACACCCACTAGGAATCTATTCCAACACCTTGTCGGGGTCGAAATACTCTTTCGCCTGGCGGATGGCGTTATCAAACAGCGCCAGACAACCGACGACCCAGAGGCTTGGCAATTCTCCTCCGATCAGGATGGCCGTGTAATCAAACACCACACTGCCGCCATCGAACGAGGCCCGGACGAGGCGCAGTTTGCGATTCACCCGGCGCACAAATTTCAGGATCGCCTGGCGATCGGCCGTGGCCCGCACCGGCTCCGGTGCCGTAAACACCAGATAACGCCATTCGTCTTCATCGGAGGAACTGACCCCCGACAACTCGACATAACAGAAGGCGCTCTCCCACTGAACGGTCAACCCTTCGGGCGCCTCTTCGGGACCATTCCACTGCGCTTCGATGCCGTTGTCCTCGAAAATCTTGGAGAGGATTTCCAAAGTCACGGTTCCCGCGGAAATCGTCGGCGGCGCGTCCATCGATGGCTTCCTTCGCCAGGCTCAAACAAACGAATCTCAACAGGATCCCAACAAGCGGGGACCAGAAAAACCTAGGCACTTTCCAGCAAAAGAAAACCACGGTCCCGAGGTCCTTCGACGATTGAGCCCCCTACGGCTTTGGCCCCAGGAGTTCCTTGGCCGCATCACCCAGAAGGTCGCGGTGCATGCGCAGCCGATCCTCGAAGAAGACTTCTCCCACTTGGGTGTCGAGAATCCGCGTTCCCAGAAGCGACAAGGCCGCCGCGTCGTCACTGAGGCCTTCGCCGTAAACAATCCGGTCGCATTCGCCTTTTTCGCCAAGCAACTTGGCAAAGTAAGCAATCGCCAAGTTGTCTTTTCTGGGCATTTGCATGCCGCGCACCACGACTTTGATTTTGTCCCAGCGTGCACCCAGTTCCTTGCGCCAGACCGAAATTGCGGCGTCCATGGTTTCAATCTGGGCTCGCCCGGCATCCAGCATGTTGGCGTCGATCGTTTTGCGTTGATTGCCGCAAAATTCTCTCAGGGCTTGCGACTCAAAGACCTGATCCCCAACCCACCCTTGTGTTTGCTCAAGGGTCCTGGCAATCATCCTGCGATTGCGCTCCAGAACCGGTGGGGCCAGTCCTAGCTTGGGCAAATCGAGGTTCAGCACCGCCCACTCGTTTCGCAGAACGATGAGGCGCTTTTTGACCGGTTCACTCAGTCGGCCGTCCTTTTCATTGCTCAGCAAGACATAGACATGCAGGGGAATGTGCGACAGCGCCTTCAATTGGGAATAGCGGTCGTTAATCGTGGGCGCTTCGCGCCTCTTGAGCTGCTCATAGAGCGCCATCGACGAGCCGCCCACGACGATCACCGGACCCGCCTCACTTAGGAGCTTGGCGCGAGTCTTTGCATAATCGGCCCGAAATCTCAGGTTGTAAGCGGCCAGCGGATCGGGAGGCGTAACTTGTTGTTCGACCGGTTCCTGGCCGCACGCGGCCCAAAGCAAGATCAAAAGAGGCTTCATGGATGCGGACTCGGGCTAAGAGAGGGAGGTTTTTGGCACCGCAAAGGTATTTTACGAACCCGAATCCGACGACGCTTCGCCTGACTTCCCAGGTGAAAAGCGGCTCGTCGAAAAAAAATGTAACCCGCCGCAGTGGATCAACTCCCCGGACTCGTTGCTAGCCCGCCAAGCCTTCCCTGGGAAAAGACAGAAAAAACTCCCCCTACAACCGCGACGACCCGTAAATCAGGACCGCTCATCCCTCAACGCAGGCGCCCCCGTCCAGGAATTTGCCCTCCCCAGGCACCCGTGGGTTAGGCTTTTAGAGCCCTTGGGGACTCAAGGGTTTTCTGCTTGGAAGGAACCATGCTCCCAGCAGGGCAAGAAAGCCGGATGGGATCTTTGGCAAAGGCGGCAGCGCTTTTCCTTGGCGCATTCGTTTTCTCTTTTGCCGGCTGCCAGCAATACCTCCACCACCACAGCCGCACCTCGCGCATCCAGCCTCCCAACGACGCCAGCCCCGGCTGGTTCCTTGCCGAACGGGCTCGCGAAGCCCTCTGGCATGGCGAGGAAGACGAACGCAACAAGCGCGCCACCGCCATCGACGAATATTACGAATCCGCGCGGCTTTCCTGGAACGCTCTGGAGCAATCCAACCAGGTCGAGCCGGTGCTCGCGATTTACGAGAACGCACTGGCGGGCATGATCCGGGTGGGCAAGGCCGAACAGCGCCTCGATCCGCAAAAGGGTCTCACCCTATCGTCAGGCCGGCTCGTCCCCCTTCGTTACTCGGGCATTGCCTGGCAGCCAGGCGATGTGCACAAGCTGGTTCCCCCGCCCAAACGAGGCGATCGGGAACTGATCAAGTACTATCAAACCGATGGGATCGGCCTGCCGATGGTCGGTGTGCACGAGCAGACCGCCAATTCCTTCCTCAACCCCGAGAGCGTCTTCGCCATCACGGCGCTTTTGCGACCCGGTCCCGATGGCGAATTCGCGCTGGAATATTGCGACCCGCTGATTTTCGATCAGGTCGCGGTGGGTCAGCGCGCATTGCCCATGGCCCGGGATATCAGCGCGCCCTGGGCCCTGGCAGTCAAGGATCTGCCCCAGACCTGGTTTCGGGCTTTCTTCACCCCAAGCGAATCGGATGTCCAGGCGCAAATTCACATGATCGAACCGTATCAACCGGGAAAAATCCCGTTGATGTTGGTTCACGGCCTGTTTTCCGACCCGATGACCTGGGTGCTTTTGATCAACGAACTGAAAAACGAACCCGACATCCAGCGCAACTACCAGATCTGGTCGTTCCGCTATCCGACCGGCGGGCGCTTTTTCTTTTCCTCAAGCAAGTTCCGGGAACAACTGATCCAGTTGCGCATGAAGCTCGATCCCGGCCGGGCCGACCCGGCGCTCGATCAGATGGTCATGGCGGGCCATAGCCTGGGCGGAATCATGGCGAAAATCCAGGTCGTGGAATCAGGGAACCTGCTCTGGGACCGCATCGCGACGGGACCGTTCGAGGCATTGCAAGGACCTCCCGAGGTCATCCGGCAGGCGCACAACGCGCTGTTCTTCCATCCCGTGCCCTCGGTGCGCAGGATCATCTTTATTGGCGCCCCTCATAACGGTGCGAAGCTAGCCACCGGTTTTCTGGCCCGCAGCGGCGAAAGACTGATCACCTTCGACACGCCCGAAGATCAACAACTGAAGGCGTTCATCGCGCAAAATCAAAATATCATCAAGCCGAACATGGTGACTTCCATTCCCACCACGCTCGACATGCTCGAACCGAATCACCCCCTGCTTGAGGCGTTACGGCTCATGCCGATCGCCCCCTGGGTCAAAACCCATTCGATCATAGGCACGGGAGGTTGGTTTGGCTGCCGCCAGGAGACCGACGGCATTGTTCCCGTCGAAAGCGCCCACCATCCAGGAGATGTGACCGAACTGAAAGTGCGCGGCATTCACACGCACCTGCACCGCAATCCCGATTCGATCAAGGAGATCAAGCGAATCTTGAGGGAGCACTTGCGCGAAACCAAGGGGCCGGTTCACTGAGTGACCCGGCCCGCGTCGAGGAGTGCCAACGCTACGCGTCGAGGAGTGCCAACGCTACGCGTCGAGGAGTGCCAACGCTACGCGATCGCTTAGCGATCCCAGTGAATGATCACCCCTAACCAGTTGTCCTTATCCTTGAGCAGGCCTTCGTAGGCCTCGCCCAGTTGGCTTGGCGCCAGGTTGTGGGTCACCAGCCCTTCCAGATTGAGCCGGCCCGAAGCCAGAGCCCCCAATAGCCAGTTCTGCGCCTTGTCGATACTCCAGGCGCCCGCCAACCGGACATGGCCCGGTTCGAAAAGCATGTTGCCATGAGCGCCTGAAACTTCGATGTAGCGGCGGTGCAGATCGTCGTAGAAGTTGACATTCTGCGCCTTGCCCCGGGGGCTGCCCACGACAATCACCTGGCCGGCATCGCAGGCCAACGACATCGCCACCGGTACGGCGTCGGGGATGCCCGTGGCATCGGCGACGACTTCCGCCCCGCGTGCGCCGAGGAATTCGCGCAATTGTTGGCCGGTATCGCCCGCGCCCGGGTCGATCACATGGTTGACTCCGCTGGCAAGCGCTGCTTTGCGGCGCATCGGCACCGAATCGATGCCGACCACGGGGTAGCAACCGGCGGCGACCATGCAACGGGCCGCGAATTGACCGATGATGCCCAATCCCAACACGGCGGCGCTACGGCCGAGAGTCAAACCCGCGCGCACCGAGGCGCCAAAGCCATAGCGGGCGATGCATGCGAGCGAGGCTTTCTCAGCCGACAGGCCTTCGGGGAGTTTCCAGAGGCGAAAGCGTTCGTGTCCCTGGGTCAAAAGTTCGGCCGAGGCATGATTTCCGGGGAAACTGACCCGGTCCCCCTCTTTCCATCCCTTGATTTCGGAGCCGACCTTGAGGATGCGCCCCGCCGCGCTGTAACCGGGCCGGAAGGGGAATTTCCAGTCGGGCATGTTGGGATCGCGCAGCCATTGATGGGTGCCGGTGTAGACTGCGAGTTCCGTGCCTGCCGAGACCCCGGAGCATTCCGCGGCAACGAGAACCTGATTGGGAGCGGGATCGGCAATTTCCACTTCCCGCAACTCGACCTTGTAAGGCTCCACCACCGCCAACTGCCGCGCGCGCATCGAATTCACCTTTTTGTCATCTGTCTCATGGAGATTTCCCGCAACTGCCGTCAGGGAAAGGTCCGCGGCGCCCGAGGAATCGTGCAAGAGGAATCGTACAATACGAACTTATGGTCCAAGAGGACTGCCGCCATGGTCGGGACTCATTCGAACCCGGGTCTTTTTCCAGAGTTTCACCGGGTTTTCGGAGGCGTTTGATGATTTGGGAAGTGGAAATCGCAGGCAAATTCTCCAAGGGCGCCATTGCAAGGATTCGCGAGGATTTCAAGCTCTTGTCGGGAGGCAAAGAACCCGAGGGACTGATCGACCAAACCACCAAGGGCTGGCTGCTCGAAGGCGATCTCGATGCCGCCACGCTCGCCCGGCTGGCCGATTCGATGCTCGTCGACCGCGTCGTGGAAAACTGCCGCTACGCGCCCATTGCCCAGGACTGGGTCTCGACGAATGGCGAATGGCCCGAAAAATCGCCCCGAACCACGATCCTTTTTAAGCCCGGCGTCATGGACCCGGCCGCGCAAAGCGTGCTCGAAGCAGCCAAGGATCAGGGCTTTCCGTTGACCGCGGCCCGATCGTTTCGCCGCGTGTACGGCGGGAACCTGCCCGAAGCCGAGCAGCGCCTTTTGGAACGGCGCATCCTTGCCAACGAAGCGGTCGAACAGGTCCATGCCGGCCGACCCGCGCTTACGCAGTTGGGCGGCGGCAAGCCGGGGAAATTCGGCAAGGTGGAAGTGCCCCTGGCCGGATTGAACGACGAGGCCCTGTTGGCGATTTCGAAATCGCGGCGGTTGGCGCTGACGCTTGAGGAAATGAAAACGATCCACGCGTTTTTCGAAAAAGAAAACCGCCACCCCACCGACATCGAACTCGAAACCATCGCGCAAACCTGGTCGGAGCACTGCTCGCACAAAACCCTGAAAGGCCGCATCGAATTCGAATCGCCTTCGGGCAATCGCACCTTCAAGAACCTGCTTAAGGAAACGATTTTTGGCGCGACCGTTGAGGTGCGCAAGAAGATGGGCGCCGGCGACTGGTGCGTCAGCGTCTTCGAGGACAATGCCGGCATTGTCCGCTTCGACGAGAATCACCACCTCTGTTTCAAGGTCGAAACCCACAACCGCCCCTCGGCGATTGAGCCTTACGGCGGCGCCAACACCGGTTTGGGCGGTGTGCTGCGCGATATCCTGGGCACGGGCCTGGGCGCCAAGCCGGTTTGCAACACCGACGTCTTTTGTTTTGGAATGCCCGACTGCACTCCGTCCGACCTGCCCTCGGGCGTGCTTCACCCCCGCCTCGTCATGCGCGGCGTGGTCGCCGGCGTGCGCGACTACGGCAACCGGATGGGCATTCCCACCGTCAACGGCGCGGTCTGCTTTCATCCCGACTATGTCGCCAACCCCCTGGTGTTCTGCGGCACAATCGGGCTTCTTCCCGTCGGCATGGAGAAAAAGGAAGCCAAGCCGGGCGACCTCGTTGTGACGCTGGGTGGCCGCACCGGGCGCGACGGCATCCATGGCGCCACCTTTTCCTCGGAAGGGTTGACCGCCGAATCGGAGAGCCTCGACGGCGGCGCCGTGCAAATTGGCAATGCCATCACCGAGAAAAAGCTGATGGATGCCCTGCTGCAGGCCCGCGACGAAGGGCTTTACCACGCCGTAACCGATTGCGGCGCCGGCGGGTTTTCTTCGGCCGTCGGGGAAATGGGCGCCGAACTCGGCGCGGTCATCGACCTCGAGACCGCACCGCTCAAATACGAAGGCCTTGGCCCCGTCGAAATCTGGATTTCCGAATCGCAAGAGCGGATGGTTTTGGCGGTGCCCGAATCGTCCTGGCAAAGGCTCCAAGAAATCGCCGATGCCGAAGATGTCGAAGTCGCGACCATTGGCCGCTTCACCGACACCAAGAAACTGGAACTGCGCTGGCACGGCACCGAAGTGGGAACCCTTTCGATGGAGTTCCTCCACGATGGGCGGCCACCCATCGTTCGTAAGGCCACCTGGACACCGCCCAAGGCCGCGGGCGGGCCTGCACGACCGGCCAAGGAAGAGTTCACGCACACCTTGCTCGCCTTGCTCGCGACGCCCGAAATCGCCACCAAGGAAGCGATCATTCGCCAGTATGACCATGAGGTTCAAGCCGGCAGCGTGGTCAAACCTTTGGTCGGTGTCCGGCACGATGGCCCCTCCGACGCGGCCGTCGTCGCCCCGGTGCTCGGCTCGGACATGGCCTTCGCCGTGGCCAACGGCATCCAGTTTCGCCTGGGCCGGCTCGATCCCCACGCCATGGCACGCGCGGCCGTGGACGAAGCGGTGCGCAATCTCGTCGCCGTCGGCGCCGACCCGGCACGGATTGCATTGTTGGACAATTTCTGCTGGGGCAACACCGACCGGCCCGAGGAATTGGGCTCGCTGGTTCGTGCGGCCGAAGGGTGCAAGGACTTGTCGGTTGCCTGGATGATGCCCTTCATCTCCGGCAAGGACAGTTTGCGCAACGAATACAACCATGAAGGACGCAGGATCGTCATTCCGCCCACGCTCTTGATCAGCGCAATGGGGCTGGTGGCCAACCGCAACAATGTCACCACAATGGACCTCAAGGAAACGGGCAACCGGATCTTCTTGATCGGCAAGTCGGCCAATGCGCTCGCCGGCAGCCACTGGCAGCACTTGCACGGACTCGACCCTCTCGACACCGGCGAACTGCCCGCCGTCGATGCCACCCTGGCCCTCTCCACCTTCCACTCTCTGCATCAAGCGATGCACGATGGATTCTCTCGCAGTTGCCACGATGTCTCCGATGGCGGCATCGCCGTGGCCATCGCGGAAATGGCGATCGCCGGCGGCATTGGGGTCGATCTCGACAAGCTGGCCTCCGCGGCCAAAGACCTCGATGCCGCGGCCCTGCTCTTTGGAGAGTCTCCCAGCCGGTTCCTGGTCGAAGTGCAACCCGCCAAGGTGCAGGATTTCCTGGCCTACATGGATGGGGTCGACTGCCATGAAATCGGCACCACCGTGCGCGAACCGCGCGTTCGCATCGCCGGGCCGGATGGCTCCTGGATCGTCTGGGCAACGCTCGACGATCTGCGCAAGGCGTTTCATGCCGCTCCTGTGATCTGACGCGAGGAGACCCTTTGGTCAGATCGGGCGGCCATTCACTCTGGCAACGGAAAGGACCCTCTCCATGTCCACGACTCGCCGTCAGTTTGTCCAGGCCACCGTCGTCCGCGGCAGCGCCCTGGGAATGTTGCCCGGCATGCTACCTGCCATGCAAGAGCCACAGGAGAAAAAAGAATCCCAGGCGCCGGTTCCCAAATTGCGGCTGGGCCTCATTGGCCCGGGCGGCATGGGAACCGCTCACCTGAAGCTGCTCGTCAAACGGCCCGATGTCGAAGTGGCCTGGATCGCGGAAGTTGACAAGAATCGCCTGGCATCGGCCACCGAGTTCGTGGAAAAGGCCCCGAACGGCAAAGCTCCCAAGACTACGAACGATCTGCGTCAGGTACTTGATGACAAATCCATCGACGCCGTGCTGATCGCCACGCCCGATCACTGGCACGCTCCGGCGGCGCTTCTGGCGCTCGACGCGGGCAAGCATGTCTATGTCGAAAAGCCCTGTTCGCACAATATCCGCGAAGGCCGCTTGCTGGTCGACGCGGTCAACCGCACGGGGAAAGTTTTGCAAGTCGGCACGCAGTCGCGATCGACCCCTACGGTCCGCGAAGCGATCGACCGGTTGAAATCCGGAGCGATCGGCGAGATCCTGTGCGCGAAAGCATGGAACAGTCAACGGCGCGGATCGATCGGGAAGACGAAACCGGCCAAACCGCCGGAGACGATCGATTTTTCGATGTGGCTTGGCCCCACTCCCGAAACGCCCTACCGGTCCAATATGCTGCCAGGCAACTGGCGCTGGTGGAAGGCGTTCGGTTGTGGCGACATCGGCAACGACGGCGTCCACGAACTGGATATTGCTCTTTGGGGCTTGGGTGCCGACCGGCAGCCCGACCGAATCACCGGCGCCGGCGGCAAGTACTTTTTCGACGACGATCAGGAATTCGCCGACCAGATGGTGTGCACCTACGAGTGGAACCCGACCGGGGCCGCCAAAGAGCGAAAGATGCTCGTCTTCGAACAAAGGGACTGGTCTCCCTATGTGCAAGAGGGGTACGAAAACGGCAATGCCTGGTATGGCACCAAGGGAATGCTGATCCTTGGCAAAGGGTCAGGATGGGCGCTCTACGGCGAGAAGAACAAAAAAATCGAAGAACGTTCCGGGGGCATTGACCTGAGCGCTCATCACAGCAATTTCTTCGACGCGATCCGCCAGGGCAAAGCAGTCAACGCGCCGGCGATTGCCGGGCACCTCGCGGCCAGCCTGGCCCACTTCGGCAACATCGCGGTGCAGTTGGGCAGGACGCTCGAATTCGACGCCAAGACTGAAAAATTCCCCAAGGATTCCCAGGCCGACGCCCTGGTCCGGCGTCCGTACCGCGAAGGCCACTGGGCCGTACCCAAGGGCGTTTGATACCGGCGACGAACCGCCAAGGAAACATTCATCAACCGCGCGTTCCGCGAACGCGCGGTTGATCATTTTGTTAGCCTTCTTTTAGCCTTCCATGGGCCGCATTTGACCATTGTCGAACGATTCGATGTTCTCGCGGAAGAGTGCCGCGAGTTTGTCGGCGGTCGCTTGGTATTCGGCCTGCGATTTCCAGGTCTTTTCCGGTTCCAGAATCTCATCGGGCACGCCGGGACAGCGGATCACGGCGCTCAGATCGAACTGCGGGTACGGCTTGAGCACGGGCGATTCCAGCTTCCCGTCGTGGATGGCGCGCAGGATGGCACGGGTGACATCGAGATTCATCCGCTTGCCCGCGCCATAAGGCCCGCCCGACCAGCCGGTGTTGATCATCCAGACCTTGCTTCCATGCTGCTTGAGCTTCTTGGCCAGAAGTTCGGCATATTTGCGCGGATGCCAGACGAGGAACGGTCCGCCAAAGCAGGGGGAGAAGGTGGCCTGGGGTTCCTTGACCCCCATTTCGGTGCCGGCGACCTTCGCGGTGTAGCCGTTCATGAAGTGGAACATCGCCTGTTCGGGGGTGAGGCGGCTGACCGGCGGCAAGACGCCAAACGCATCGCAGGTGAGGAAGACGACATCGGTCGGATGTCCCGCCAGGCAGGGGATGCGGGCATTGGGAATGAAATCGATCGGGTAGGCGCCGCGCGTGTTTTGCGTGATGCGGGCGTCGTCGAAATCGACATGGTGCGTTTCGACATCGTAGACAACATTCTCCAGCACCGCGCCAAAGCGTAACGCCTGGAAAATATCGGGTTCGCGCTCTTTGGACAGATAAATCGCCTTCGCGTAGCAGCCCCCCTCGACATTGAAGATGCCGCGTTCGTCCCAGCCATGCTCGTCGTCGCCGATGAGCTGGCGGGTGGGGTCGGCGGACAAGGTGGTTTTGCCGGTGCCAGACAATCCGAACAGCAAGGAAGACTGCCCCGTGTGAGGGTCGGCCGTCGCCGAACAGTGCATTGTCAAAATGCCGTTTTTCGGTCCGAAATAGTTCATGAGGGTGAAAACCCCCTTCTTCATCTCGCCGGCATACTCGGTGCCCAAAAGCACCATCTGGCGCGATTCGAGGCAGATGTCGACCGAGGTCTTGGAAGTCATCCCGCGCGTGTGTTTGTTGGCGGGAAATTGGCCGGCGTTGAAGATGACAAAGTCGGGTTCGCCAAATTCGGCGAGCTGCTCCACCGTGGGCCGAATGAGCATGTTGTGCATGAACAGCGCGTGATACGGCCGCGAGCAGATGACGCGGATCTTCAGCCGCGAGAGCGGATCCCAGCCGGCATAGCCATCGAAGACATAGAGACAGGGCCGGGTGTTGAGGTAGTCGATCGCCCGTTCGAGGTTGGTCTGAAAGACCTCCTGATCGATCGGAATGTTGACCGGACCCCACCAGACATCGTTTTCAGTCAAGGGATCGCGAATGAGCCTTTTGTCGGCCGGACTGCGCCCCGTTTTTTCGCCGGAAAAGGCGATCAAGGCGCCCAGATCGGAAATGACCGAGTTGGATTCGACGACCAGCGCTTCGCGGTAAAGCCGCGCCGGGGCCAGATTTTGGCGAACGTCCGAAACGGTGATTCCATATTGCTTTAAGTCAATTTGATTCATCTGACCATCCCTGCCCGGCTGCCGATATGCGGCATTCCTTTCCATTTTTTTAGATTGTCCCGCGAAGGGGGCGAGTCAATCAACCAACCCGGGGAGAGGATCGGGAAAAGGAAATGATCGCAAAAAGGGGCGGGGAATACAAAGGATTTGCGTGGGGAAATGGCACAGAGGGGATGGGTTTGGCCCCGTTGAAGGCGTGAACACCCGCTGCGAAAAGGTGGGAATCCATCACCTCGCGACAGCGACGAAGTGCAGAATTTCTAGTAAGTCGGTACGTGCTCATAAGAACGTATGCCCAAGCCGTACCACAACGCCCCGTCTGATTACAGAACCGCATAATTGGGCCAGCTATGCTTCCTTCTCTTGGCAAAAACTAGGCTTCAACATGATATGCCGCCTCTAGATTGAATGAGGTTTCTCTAACCATCAGGCGTCACATAAACTTCCATGTTAAACTGTTCATAACCAGTGGCCTTATGGACACCGCTCACCAATTTCTGTCAGTAAAAGTAAACACAATTAGGTGAGCGGTGGTCGTCAGGCCACTGATTCTATAGACTTCACGCCTCGCTGAAACTGCCTCTTCAGAAGGTTCATGGTCAACGGGCCAAAATTCATCGTCCTGATCAGCCAACGTCAAGCATCCAATCACTCAATGAGCATGTTTCATGATCGCCCCAGCGATCCGTTCAACATCCCGCTCCCTTACGCTCCACGCGTTCTCTTTCTACAGCAACCGCGAAAGCCAGTGCAGAATATTCAGCGCCAGTTGGCGGTTGTCATAGCCTGGAAAATTCATCCCCAAAGGCGACCCGCGCTGATCGCGATAAGCGCGGAGCATTCCCGCTTCGCCGAGCACGACCACCCTGCCCCGATCGACTTGTAACGCCAAGGCCTGAGCACGGCCGCCGGCAGAGACGGGTTGACCATACTCCATCGTGACTCGTTTGTTTCCGCCGGTCGTTTCGACCTGCGCTTGAGTCGGGGGCAGATCCACGGCGGTGTCGGCCAACTTCAAAAGCGACGTGGCATTTTGCGGCCCCAGGACCGATTGTCCGGTGAAGGTCAGGATGCGCTCGATTCGTTCGCTGGCGTTTCGCCCCTGGGTGATCGGGTGATTCGCAAGCAACTGGTTTTCCCTCGAGAAAACGAGGTGGCTTTCTTCGAGGGTCGCTTCGAAATGTTTGGGGTCCTGCACCATCCCCTTACTCATGTCGACGCCGAACTTTTTCCCCAGAGCTTCGGCAGCCGCGCCATAAGGCCAGTGGTCGGTGATCAACAAGAGCGAGCCGCCAGAGCGCACCCAGTGGTCGATCGCCGCTGTTTCTTTCTCGGTGTAAGCCGGATCGTCTTCGGTGTCACTTGTGCCGCGAGGGCACACCAGAACGAGAACCTGGGCGCCCGCCAGTGTTCCCGCGGAAACAGGTTCTCGCAGAACCTTCAGTTCATAGCCATCGCGTTGGATCAAGTCGGCGAAGGGCTTGTAGGCCCCGGAGGCGGTGTGGCTGTTGCGATGCCCCTCGTCAAAGAGAACCATCGGCCGGTCGTTTTGATAAGACGGGGCGCCAATGATCGTGTCAAAATCAGGATCGTAGGGCCGCTGCCATTCGATGAGCGAGTAAAGAAAACCGGTCAGGCACAAACCGCACACGACGGCACTCAACCAGGCCAAATGCTTGGTGCTGAATAAGGACATGATTCACCTCCCGTAGGATCTGAAATCATTTCCTTGGGAGGTTACAAAGTTCGTGGAACCGCCTCGCGGACGAGGCGGTTCCACGAACTTTGTTTTTTTTAGTCGCTGGGAAACGTTAGGGGCTCGACACGCCGATCACTGGCGATCGCGTTCGAAATGATCGATCGCCAGGCGCAATTGCTCAGTTCTTACCAGTTGCGGGTGTTGCGACTGCTCGTGGGCCAACAGTCGTTCCAACACGCTGCGATCCTGGTTGCAAAGTTCAAGGAGTCTCGTTTCCAGCAGCGCTTCCATGGGGTCGGGAACCGGGTCATAGATCACTTCGACCGCGCCCGTTTTGGCAAACGGAGATCTTCGCACCGGCTTGGGTTCACCGCTTGTCGAGATCTCTCTCGGTGGAAACAGAACGAAGAAGAGAAACACGACGAAGCCGGGAATGAGCGCCGAGGCGCACAGGATGGGAAAAACGATGGTCAGGGCCGATTCGGGCCAGGCCATGCGACTCGCCTGCCAGCCAGTGCCGCCAAGGATCCACAAAAGCGATAGGCCGCTGGACACAAGGCGCCCAGCGATGGGCCCCCTCGCCAAAAAGAACCCCTGCAAGGCGCCAAGGAGCAGCGCGACCGCGGCCAGTGCCAGCGAACTCCTACCGCATTCGGCGAGCAAGCGCTGCAAGAGAAAAAATAACACCGCACCGCCAATCGTCGTGGCCAACGCCACGGCGACGGCCTTACTTTGGGTACCTTGTTGGGGCAGGGGGTGGCTTGCTCCCTCCGCATTTCCGCCCTCGTCGTCGGACGGTTGCGCTGTGAAATCGGCCCAAAGGGCGTCGGTCGGTTCGGGTGGGTTTGTGGTCATGAAAAAATTCAGTCCTAACCAAACGGCCTGACGCAACGCCTTTTCAACACAAGCCGGAGATCGGAGTCCCAGGAAGGTTGCACCATCTCCAAGCCCCGAATTCAACAGGATCAGCTTGGGTATCGACATACCAAAGCCAGGTGACCCAAAGCAAGGGGACCGCCTGCTGGAAATTGGCGTGAATTCCTCAACATCTGCGACGCAAAGCTTTGCCCGTCAATAACAAACACCCATGGCCGCGATCAAGGCAAGCGAATGCATTCTGGCTCGGTCCCTTCACCGGCAATGCTACCAGGTAAGAATGAGTTCAAGTGCAAATCGCGGCGCTCATGGACTCGCGAAGGGAAATCTCTTGATTCCTGAACGCTGAAGAAGCCGGGATGACGGGCATGGTTCCAAGGAGCATCGCGATGAGTGAACCTCTGTTTCCGATTCGGCCTATGGTCAACCAGATGCCGACCGGCAAGCTTGTCTTGGAACCCTATCGACAAGGAGAAGCCTGGCTTTTCGATGACCCGGCCGTGGGTCTCTTCCGCGAACCGTTCGTGGGGGATACCAACCTCATGATTGACCGCCTGGCGGCCGCGATCCCTGATGCCAAAAATGGTTTCCGGCTGATCGTTTCCCATGAGCCTCTCGAAGGCCAACAGGCAGTCCTCGATTGGGCGCGGGCCGATCCCGTTGAAGGCAACTGGTATCGAGCCCGAGATACGGGAGAAGAAGGCTGGCTTTGCCCCTCGCTTTTTTGTTACTTTCCTGAGGCACCGAAGAATCTTTACGTGCGCGCTGAAATGAAAGTTGTCCAAAAACCTCTGGGTCGCTCCGGCGATGCGCCTGTTGTCAATCAGTAAGGGAGTGACGCCCTTGGGAATAGGCAACAATTGGACCGAATCAACCGATCGTATTCAGGCCCTGCCGCACGCTCGGGATTGAAATATTTCTGCATTTTTGGATACTTGGCAAGAAACGGACCATTAAACTGCAACTCTAATGCACTTAATCAAATCAACTAAAGGAACAAATAATGTCAAACAGCAAACCAAAGTGGATAAATTACCTGCTTCTATTGGGCGTCATGGCCATTGCTGCCAGGACCGGCGTTGCCCAAAACGAAAAAGTCCCACAACAAGCCATCCAGGGCAACTGGACCGTGTTGTCGATCACTTACGGTGACATTGAGATCAAAGGAACCGCCAAGAATCCCATGCGGGTGACTTTCAATCAAGACCGGATGGTAACATCGCCCTGCTATTCGATTAGTTATAAATGGAGTCTCCAATCAAGCCTTTCAGATTCTCAATCAATTATAACGACAACTATAGAAATGACTAATCGCGACCTAGTTTCCACAATTCGATTAAATCCATCCAAGGTTCCTGGGGAACTCGACGTGCTCGCCAATGACTTTACTCCGCTTAAAAAAGGAATCGATTTTCAACAATCCAATTCAGAAAACACCAAGGCACGTCAACAAAAGGGCATTTATCGCTTCAATAAAGAAGAGCTCGAAATCTCTCTTGGCGTCCCCACCGGAGTTCGTCCGCCAGACTTCTCTGGGGGCAACCACGCAACAGTAATACGGCTCATTCGAGAAAAAAAATAAACCATCCGTGCTTGGCACCCATCTTTAAGCGTGCCGCCCGCCTTCACTCGCCCTCTTCGGGTTGATTAACGAGACGGGTCGGGTAGCCGTGTATTTCGGTACGGTTGGCTAGTTCAGGCCACGATGCGATCAACGGTTGGAGGACATTGCTGCAACTTCGAGATTACGCTGAAACTGCCATTGCCTCAAGGAATTCTTCATCCGTCGCTTCCCACAATCCTCGGCCATGGAGATCGAAGCATAACTCGCCAATGGCAGCCATGAGCTGCCCGCCTCGCATCTGGGGAATGGCAATGGATAAAGACTGCAGAGCAGTAAAAAGTTCGTTTCTCGTGGTAGACTCGGCCATCACCCGTTCCTGGCACAATTAAAGTGCGATCCCGTTCAAGCAATCGGGGATCCCCGTCTTCTCGGAGAACGTTACGCCATCACCCCTTCAATCGGCTTGCCCGGGCTGATCGGCAACGGCCGGTCGAGGGGATCACGCACTTCGGTGTGGGGCGAGATCCCAAGCAGATGAAACATCGTCGCGGATAGATCCTCGGGCTTACACGGATCGTTCGTCGGATACGCGCCAATCTTGTCCGAGGCGCCGTGCACATGCCCTTTGCGGATGCCGCCGCCGGCAAGCAGCGCCGTATAACACTGCGGCCAGTGATCGCGGCCTTGGAGATTGTTGATCTTGGGAGAGCGGCCAAACTCCCCGACCCAGACGACCAGCGTCGAATCGAGCAGGCCCTTTTGTTCGAGGTCGTTGATCAATGTCGGCAAGGTCTGATTGGTCATCGGCAACAGATGATTTTTCAAAATCGGGTTCATCGGCTTTTCGCGAAAACCGTGCGTATCCCAACCGCCGTCGCAACCGCCAATGCTTCTGTGGAAATAGACATTCACAAAGCGCACGCCGACTTCGACGAGACGGCGCGCCACCAGGCACGACTGGCCGTAGGTCGTGCGGCCATAGGCGTCGCGCACATTTTCCGGTTCCTTCGACAAATCAAACGCGTCGCGCACGCGCGTCGAGGTCACCATCGACAACGCCCGCTCAAACTGTTCACTCACACCCCGCGCCTTGGGCAATTGATCCAGGTCCCGGGCCTGGGCTTCCACCAGGCGTAAGGCCTCGCGCCGCCGTTCGAGCCGCTCGGGAGTAATCGAACTGGGCAGGGTCAATTCGGGCAGCTTGTACCCGGGCTTGTTGGGATCAGCCCCCACAAAGAGCGGATCGCAGGCCTTGCCCAAGAAGCTGGCATGCTGGCCAGGGGTCACACTGCCGTCGGCAATGACATGGGGCAACGCGGCGAAGGTCGGCACGCCCGAGGGCGCTGGCGCAAAGCGATCGACGATGGAACCGTAAGCGGGAAACAGATCGCGGCTATCGCGCAGACGCTGATCGTCGCTGGGCGGCGCATAACCCGTCAGGCTGTAATAACCCGCCGAGTTGTGGTTTTTCATCGTGTGATTCAGGCTGCGCAGAAGCGTCACCTTGTTCATGATCGGCGCGCACTGCGGCAAAAGCTCGCACACGGGAACGCCGGGAAGCGAACTGGAAATCGGCTTGAAGGCGCCTCGCACCTTTTCGACCGCGTCGGGTTTCATGTCGAAGGTTTCGTGCTGGCCGGGCCCGCCCCACTGATGCAGAAAGATGACCGACTTGGCCTGAGTCCTGAGCGCCATGCGCGATTGCAGCGCCGCCGGCACGAGCATGCCGGCAAACGAGGCCATTCCGGCGCGTAGCGCCAGGCGACGATTGGGAAGCGATGGCAAAAGGGCGGGATCGATGGCCATTGGACTCGTTTCCTAATGCCTTAAAAGGAATTCCCGGGAGACCAACAGGCCCCATTCGATATCTTCCAGGGCCGTGCGCCGATCGGGCGATTGATTTACAAGAACCAGGGCGCCGGCCAGTTCCGCTGGCGTGGGCCGCCTTGAAAGCGAGGCCAGCCAGATCTCCTCGATCACCGCTTCGTTCGAGGTTTCTTTCTTCAGAAGCTGGCCCAGGCGATTCGATTGATCGACGAGAAGTTGCTGCACCAGGGGCCCAGCCAGCAACTGTAGTGACTGAGCCAGGGTGGTATCTTCCGTGCGTTCGCAGTCGCAGCTTAAGAGGCGATCGGGTTTGCCGAAGGTTTTCAAGAAGCGGTCGATTTCTCCGGCGGTGTTGGCCCGGCCGGGACGGGCCTTGGCCGAAGCGATCACTCCCGGCAACTGGCCCGACCGCGTTCCTCGGGGATACCCGTCGAAGCGGATGGCACTGCCGGTCGCCGAGGTCAGGGCATCGAGCAACTGCTCCGCCTTCAAGGGGCGAAGCATCGCCTGCGCGGTGTAGGTTTCATCGGGACCGGTCGCGGGAACCTGCGCCGCGCGCTGGTAGGAATCGGAGGTGGCGATCAACTTGATCAGGGGTCGGAGCTGGAAGTTCTCTTCGCGCAGCCGCTCGGTCAAGAATTCAAGCAACTCGGGCCGGCTTGCCGGATTAGTGACGCGGAAATCGTCTTCGGGATCGACCAATCCCTTGCCTGTCATGTGGCGCCAAATGCGGTTGGCCTGAGCCCGCGCAAACCAGGGATTTTTCGGATCGGCGATCCAGTCGCCAAGCTGGCTGGGTACATCCGCCGGGCCGCTCGCCTTGTATCCCAGAAACGCGGGAGCGAGCGGTTTTTTGTTGACCGGATGGCGGTAGACGGTATCGCGCTTGAGGAAGACGATCTGGTCGCCGGCGAATTCATGTTTGTCGAGATCGTCCTTGCGCTTGTTCGCCGTCACCCGGTAGTCGATGGGGGCCAGGGCTGCCGCCAGGGCGTGATAATCGTCCTGTTTCCAGCGATCAAACGGATGATTGTGGCATTTGGCGCAGCCGATGCGAATCCCCAGGAAGACCTGGGCCACGGCCTCGGCGCGCGTCTCGGCATCGCGTAGCGCCCGGTAAAAGTTGGCAGCCGGTGCGGAATAGGTACTGCCACGAGAAGACACCAGCTCACGGGCGATCTCGTTCAGCGGGCGGTCTTCGGCAAACGCCTGGCGCAGCCAGCCATGGATGGCGCGCACGCCGTTGGCATCGAGGGTTTTCTCCTCGACGCGCAAGAGGTCGGCCCATTTCAAAGCCCAGTAATCGTAGAATTCCGGCCGCGCCAGCAAGATATCGACCAGCCGACTTCGTTTGTCGGCGGAATTGTCGTCTAGAAACGCTCTGGCCTCCGCGGGGGTGGGCAAAATGCCCAAAAGATCGAGATAAAGCCGCCGCAAATAGACTTCGTCGCTGCAAATCGGCGCGGGGCGAATGCCCAGTTGCTCCAGCCGGCCTTTCAGGGCCAAATCGACCGGATGTTGCGTTGCCGCCAGCGGGGACCGCTTGCTGTTTTGCGGAAGGATGGCCACGCGGCAGATGGCCTGGCGATCAAGTAAGCGCGCGACGACGGCCCCTTCGATGATGCTGCCTGGCTTGGCCATGGGCCCTGCGGCCACAGTGCCGTCTTTTTCCACCGTCAGTTGTAAGGTGGTCGTTTCCCAGGCCACGAGGTGGGTGAGCTCTCTTGGCGAAGCGCCACCGTGATCGAGCACCACCTTGAGGCCGATCGAGGGCTTGTCCCACGACAGGAAAAATTCCTCAGTCGCAAAACGCAGCGTCGCCTGTCCCAGCGGATCGCCGCCATGCGGACCGGGGCAACCCGCGCTGATCCAATCTTTAAGAATTCGGTATTCCCCCGAATCCGCGGAAAACCGCCGGCCGCCTTCATGAGGCATGCCGCCGGTCGCCTTGCGCAATAAGAGACTTTCTTCCGGCGCGGAGGTGTTGACCCGGCGGCCGGAAAGCTCGTGCGTCAAAACCTTAAAATCGAAAGCGGCATCGTCGCCGCGAAGTGAGAGCTTGAGACCGCCTTTGCCGTTCAAATTGCCATGGCACGGCCCGGAATTGCATCCGGAACGAGACAAAACCGCCATCACTTCCAGGGAAAAGGAGGGTTTTGCCACATCAATGGACAGACGTTCCGCCTGTGCAAAGGCGGTCAATGCAGTGATAAACGGCAAAAACGAAGCGAAGGTCATGGGGGGAATGCTTCAGGCGGGAGGCTCTACCTCCATTTTGCCTGGGTTTCCGGATTTCGGCAACTCAAAAGCAGAATGGGCGGATATTCCCATTTTCGACCTAAATCATTCCAGGGAAATGAGGAAACGGGGACTTCCAGTTGGTAAAATGCGAGGATGAAACGATTCTCCCCTTTTTTTACGGCAAAGACCCTGGCGCCAATCCTTTTCGTTTTGGTTGGGTTTTTGATGGCGGCAGGCGATTTGCCGCTACGCTCGGAGGATGCCCCCTCCGCAGGCGATGACGTGGTCCTGTTCGACGGTAAATCGCTCGAAGGGTGGGTTGCCGAGGGGGACAGCAAGGTCAAGGCTGGCCCCAAAGCCGGCCAACCCGTCTGGTCCGTTCAAGACGGAGCAATCCGCTGCGACGGCAGTGGTTTTGGATTTTTACGGTACAAAGTTCGGGAATTTTCCGATTTCATCTGGGAGCTCGATTACCGCTTCGACCAACCCGAGCCGGCGCCCAAGCCGAAAGTCGGCAATAGCGGGGTCGGTATCCGAACGGGAGCTTTCGACCCCAAAAAGTCCTGGGAAACCCGGCCGTCTGTGGCAAGTTACGAGATTCAGCTGTTGGATGACGCCGGCGCCGCCCCGGGAGTGCATGGCACCGGTTCGCTTTACCGTTTCGTGGCCCCCACGGCCAATGCGGTCAAACCGAGTCCGGAATGGAACCATTTGAAAATCTCTTGCAAGGGCCCAGTCGTCCAAATTGAAGTCAACGGCAAGCTCGTGCTGGAAAAAGACCAATCGACCGACCCCAAACTCAAAGACAAACCGACCAAAGGCTACGTTTGCCTCCAGAACCACTCCAGTGGGATTACCTTTCGTAATCTGCGTGTTCGTGATTTCACTGCGAAGTCCTCACCCTGACGACTTTTGGCCTGCAGATTTTTTTTGAAGTATTTGAGAAGATGATCGAATTCCAAGGAAATGGAAAATGAGCGAAGAACCGAATCAGCCCTCGACCGATGCCCAGCCAACGGCAGCCGAAACCCACCCCGAAACACCCGCTTCGCCCCTTCTGGATAAGTTGCGTCAAACCCAGGGTGGATCGCGCTATTCCACTCCACGACATGACATGGGAGTCAGCGGAGGTCAGGCGCCGCAACAGGCCTCCCCTGCCCCCAATTTTGCGCCGCGGCCGCAACAAGATTCCCGCCGCGGACCAGGCGGCGGCTCGCAAGGTTATGGCAACCGCTCGCACGGCGGCGGCGGCCGGGGCCCAAGAGGTCCCGGAGGAGATCGCGGCCCTCGCGAAGGCCAAGGTCAAGACCAGCAGGGCGGCGCCCGCCGCATTGGCGATGTCCCGGGCAACTGGGATGGGCCGCAACAGGATCAGCAGCGCGGTCCCCGCAATATTCCCGTCAGCCAGGTCGACCGCAAGATCGACAAGCTCGACGACGAACTCGAAGCCGAACTGCAAGCGGCCATGGGCAACATCGAGGAAAGCCTCGAAACGGTGAAAACCGAACGGCTCGTCCGCGAAGCGATCCCCGGCAAAAAAGGCCGCGTCTTCCGCATCAACAATGGCGATGTATTCGTCGAAATCCCCGGCGGCCGCACCCAGGGCCTTCTTACTTCCGATCAGTTCCCCGAAGGCCTCCCCGAAATCGGCGCCGAAGTCGACATCAAGATCGAACGCTTCGATGGCGCCAACGGGATTTTGATTCTCACCCGCGCCGGCCAGGCGGTTTCCAATGCCGACTGGGAAAGCCTGACCAAGGGCATGGTCGTCGAGGCCAAGGTCACCGCGGTGAAAGCCTCTGGCCTCGAAGTGATGGTCAACTCCTGCCGCGGCTGGATGCCGGCCAGCCAGGTCGATATCAATCGCACCTTCGATCTCAATCTCTTTGAGAATCAAAAACTGACCTGCGAAGTCGTGGAAATTGACCCGCACGACAAGAACCTGATCGTCAGCCGCCGCGCCCTGCTCGAAAAGCAGAAAGCCGAACTGGGCGAAAAGCTCTGGGCCGAACTGGAAGAAGGGCAGATCCGCACCGGGATCGTCCGCTCCATCAAGGAATACGGAGCTTTCGTGGACATTGGCGGCGCCGATGCCCTGTTGCCCGCTTCGGAAATCAGTTGGAAGCGGGTCACCAATGTGGCCGACGTGCTCATTACCGGTCAGAGCCTGCAAGTGAAGGTGCTCAAGGTCGACCATGAGAACCGCAAGATTAGCGTCGGCCTCAAGCAACTGGTGAATAGCCCCTGGGTGACCCTGGCCGAACGGTTCATGCCGGGTACCGTCGTGACGGGCAAGGTGACACGCACCGAGGAATTCGGCGCCTTTGTCGAACTCGAGCCCGGAATCGAAGGGCTTGTGCACATCTCCGAACTGGCCAGGGGAAAAACCCGCCGGGTCATGGATGTCGCGAAGTCGGGCGACGAGGTCAAAGTGATGATCTTGTCGGTCGACCCTGAAGCGCGCCGGGTGTCGCTTTCGATCAAGGCCACCCTGGCGGAACCCGAGGAAGTGGAAGCCGTGCCGGAACCGAGCACACCCGCTGCTCCCGCGGTGCCGGCCAAGCCGTCGAAGCCACGCACCGTGCCGCTTCGCGGCGGCATCGGCAACGGCTCGCCATTGTTTCCGCCCATCAAGTAAATCGCGGAATACCGCTTCGCGCTTGTAAATGAAAAAGGCCCCGCCATGGCGGGGCCTTTTTCATTGCACTCAGGCCGATTGGCCTCGAGGAAGCGAAGGATTACCTCACTGCCGCCTCGATCGCTTCGTCAAGAATGACACGCGGTGTCAAAAGCACATAAAGGAAGGCTTTCTGTTCGCGGCTGGGGAAACAACCAATGAGGAGCGATTGGCCATCCTCCAGGTCGGAGGCCACCGCAACGCGCCGGCGGCTCATGCGGGGGATTTGCAAATGAACGGGTTCATTACCGACCCGGGTCGAAACGGAACGGACCTCCTCGATGTGGTTCAAATCGACCCGCGATTCGAGGCGCACCTTGCGGCGATCGGCGCTTTGCACGGCGCGAAACGTCAACCGAAAACCCTCGTCAATGTGGGTGAGCGTGGGAGTCATTTTCTTTTCGAGCCCGCCCTCCTGCGCCCCGATCGGAAACGCATGCCGCTTGGACCCGAGACAACTGACTTTTTGACCGTTGAATGCCGTGATCTTCGGCGCCTGCATGACCCAGGTCTGGTTGTCGCCGGTCACGCGGTCCATCAAGGCGCGCACCTGCGCGTCGTTGAGTTTGGTCAATCCCACCGGTAAGTAATCTTCCATGCTGGCCCGGGCCTGAGCAAAGGCGAGGCCCGATTCCAGCAGATCGTTTTCCTGGCTCTCGCTCGAAACCGTGATGAGCGATTGCCAGGACAAACCGAGCTTGCCGGCCAAATCCCCCTCATAGCGGATGAACTTGGTCTCCATACTCGTCTGCCCCCAGCCGCTTTGTTCCCAGGCCGCCAGGTTTTTGGCGATCTCGGCATGAACGCGCTCAGTCGCCTCCAGGGCCAGCGTGGTTTTGTCCACGCGAAACTGCTTTTCGGCCCATTCAGGGGAAGGCGACGCCCCCCGCCACATGGCGGCATTGAGAGTGAAGATCAATTGAAGCTTGAGTTCATTGAGAGCGTTGTCGTCTGGCTTGCCGCCTCGAGAAATCCGAGACAGCACTTTTTCCACGGAATACATGCGCGTTATGGTGGGAGAGGTATCTTTGGGATTCTCAATCTCCAAAGACCAGTTGTCATAGTTCTCTGTCACCCAGTGCCAGTCCGCGTCGGGAAGGTCGAAATAATCGTTTGCGTCGGTTAGACCCGTCCAGGCAACCAAGGCGATCAGGGCGGCGCCGATCAGCCAGACGACTCGCCCCGGTTGCGCGCTAAAACGCAGAGCCCTGATCCGCTGGGAGATCGCCCGCTTGCGCCAGTAGGAGGAGAAGAAACCGACGAGAGATACCGAGACCTTCCAGCTTGAGGTCCTTTGCGGCCGGGCCGCCAGTTCGAGCAAGAGTTCGCCGTAACCCAGCCGGGTTGCGCCTTCCTGATGGGCCAGCGCATACGCATCGCAGGCTTGCTCGCGCAGGGATCGTACGCGCGACGCGGCCAGCCAGTAGAGCGGATTCCACCAGTGCACCGCTGCGACGACGAGAAGCACCCAGTTCATGGCTACATCCCAGCGTTTCCCGTGCGCCAGTTCGTGGAGCATGACCATGCGCAGTTGTTGGTCGTTCCATTGTGTGGCATCGATGGGCAAGAGCAAAAGAGGGCGAAAGAAACCGAGCAAGGCGGGCTGCTCGACGGCATCGAGCAGTTTGACCGCAAGGCTCGTGCGCATTTTGGCCTGCGCAGAACACTCCTTCCAAAGCCGGCAGATTCTTTCATCCTGGCAATCGGGAACCATTCGGACGACACGGCAGAAGCGCAAGTGATAAGCGATGGTTCCCATCAAAAGCGCGATGCCGACGACAGCCCAGATCCAGGGAAGCGCTGCCAGGATCAAAAGAAGGCCAAATAAGGCCGCGGTTTCGGAGGAGGTTCGCGAAGGAGAGCGAATTTCCTCAGGCGTGGACGCGGCGAAGGAAGCCTGAGGGGCCGAACTCAGCGGGTTGGTAGGCCCGTCCTGGGTTTCGGCCAAGCTGTCGTCGGTTTCTACCGGGAATTCCACCTGCCTGAACACCAGGTTTTGCAAAGTCCAAAGGTTCTGCAAGCTCCAATCGCTGGCGGGCGCGAACGGCATCAGCAAGCGCACCAGCACGATCGACCACAAAAGACAGACTTGAGCAGCGTTCAGCCAGCGCCTGAAAGCCAGGTTGATCGTAAGCACGATCAAAACAAGCGGAATGGCGCCCCCCGTGGCATAAAGCGCCAGTTCCAATCCGATCGTGAGCCCTTCCTGGGCAATTGAAAACAACGACATGAATCCATTCATGACTTTCCTTCCTGTTCATTAAGAATTTCTCGGAGTTGCGCGATCTCGTTGGGTGACAATTTCGAACTGCGAAGAAAATGGGCAAGCAAGGGCGCCGATTCTCCGCAAAAAACGCGTTCGAGGAACGAGCGACTAGCCTGTTTGATGCAATCGCCCTGGCGTACCGAGGAGCGATAAACGTAGCGATTGCCTTGCGGTTCGTAGGCAAGCACGTTTTTCTTGACGAGGCGGTGCAGCATCGTCTTGATGGTCGCGGGCGCCCAGGCTTCCTGGGCTTCCAGTTGGGTGATCACTTCCTGGGCAGTCAGCGGCTGACCGCTCCAGATGACATTCATGACCTGCCACTCGGCATCCGAGATGGAAACGGCCGACATCCTGTCCTCCCTTCCTTCCTCGCGGGTTGATTACATGTGTAAATAATTACAAATGTAATCGCGCGTCAAGAGGGGAATCGGGCCGCGACGCTGGACACGCACCAAAATCCGGACCCAATCGAGGACATTTCCTGGGTTACGGCACTCGGGGAATAAGCCCTATACTTGCTCAAAAAGCAGGTGACGAAAGGCCACCGAATCCGATTGCCACGCGCATTCCATTCGTTTCAAAAAACCTTAATCAAGAGATCAAGGCTATGGCAAATCCCAAGCAGGAAGCAGCAACGGTCGCGTGGTTGACCGAAGCGATCGCCGATGCCACCAAGTCCGCCAAGTTTTGCACCGCCGGCCGATTTCCTGAATCCGATCCAGGTCTGCATGTTGAAGGCATTGGATCGGTTCTATTTCCCATGAACCGAAAAACCGAAATGGCGATGTTGAAGGTGGGAAAGGTCGCCCCCTATGGCAAAGGAACGCAAACCCTGGTGAACCAGAAGGTCAGAAAGACCTTGGAAGTGAATCCTCGTCAGTTCTCGTTAGGTGCAAAATGGGAAACGGCCGTCTCAAGCCTTATGAATACCGTCGCAACGGAACTCGGGCTTCCCGCGGATCGCCTCGATGCCAAGCTGTATAAGCTGTTGATTTATGGTCCGGGAGGTTTTTTTCTGCCCCACAAAGATAGTGAAAAACAAAACGGAATGGTTGCCAGTCTTGTTATCGTCCTTCCACATTCTTTTGACGGTGGAGAATTGAAGGTCGCTCATAGAATCCACGAAAAAAGTCATTACTTTATTAGTGCATCTAAAGAAAAATCACCCGAGTATGTTGCCTTCTACGCCGATTGCAAACACGAGGTCGCCCCTGTCACCTACGGCACCCGAATTTGCCTGACCTACAACCTGGTCCTACGACCGGAAAAGAAGACCTCGCTGAGGCCGACAATATCACCGGAATCAGGAGACCATCTGGCCGACGCAATTCACAAATGGGTTTCAAAACAGCCCAGTAATCCGCTCGTCTTTGTGCTGGAGCATCAGTACACCCAGCACGGCTTGCAATTGGATTTGCTCAAAGGAGCGGATCGCATTTTGGGAACCTTGTTGGAGGAAGCGGCGGAAAAATCTCATTGCCAGCTATTCCTGGCCCAATTGGAGAGGCAGTGGGTTCAAGAAGCCTACGACGAATGGGACCGCGAATATGACTATGAAAACCGCCGACTCTCAAGGAGGGGACGCCTGCAGTACGGCAGCACCATCGACGATACTGTGACCGGGAAAGAATGGGTCGACGGCAACGGGAAAAAGCAACCCTGGGGCGAGATCCAGCTGGATCTTGCCGCCTTGGTTTCCGCGGAACGCATCGAGGATTGGGAGCCCACTTCCGAAGACTACGAAGGTTACACGGGAAATGCGGGAAACACCATCGATCGCTGGTATCATCGATCGGTTGTGGCCATTTGGCACCGTGACTATCATTTTGAAATCATCGTTCAATCGAGGACGTTGAACTGTCTGCCTTCTTTCTTTGCGATGGTTTCCAAACTTGGCAAAACGGCCAAGAAACACTCGGACGCGGCACGAAACGATTGCATTCGTTTCGCCAGGGCACTTTTGAAACAGTGGCATTATTCCCTCTTCGGCAGGGGGCTAGTTCCGGCGGAGAAAGCCCAATTTCAAAAGTTCATCCGGTGCTTGATCGAGTTGAATGACCCGGAATTGGTCTCATTTTTTCTCAAACAGCTCGCTTCGCACGATCATGCGTGCCCCATCAGCGCCTTCATCGTTTCCGCTTGCCGCAAGTTTGGCTGGGGGACATTTGCCGGAGAGCTGATTGCACTGCTCACACCTAAGGATGACACCCAAGACCGCGATGAACTTACCGCTGGCGATTGCGAATGGCTCTCCGCTTTTTGCAGAGCCAAGTCCAAGGACCCGGAAAAAGCCATTCTGGAAAAGAATCTGTGCACTCTGGCGGTATCCCGATTTTGCCTGCCACCCATTAACCCCTGGAGGTATTCTCGGTCCACTGGAGAAGCCAACGACCGAGAAAAATCACTCCCGCATCTACTCAAAGCAGTCTTGGCGGCCGATCATTCGGAGGAACTGGGCCAACTGATCGAATTTGTTCAGAGATCTCCCAAGATCTTTCGATTGGAACAATCTCAGATCCCGACATTGAAATTGATATTTTCTTGGTCAAAAATCACATTAAAAAAAATACCCGATCGGTTATTCGGATGGCTGGAATTCACGCGTGGAAATTTGAAGGAGGCCACCAAAGAAAAACCGTTGCCCCCCAAGGATTGGCGGCGTGCCGCCGAAGTCAATTGCTCTTGTCCGCTTTGCACCGAACTAAAATCGTTTCTAATAAACCCAGATCAACCCAAAGGGCGCAACGCCGGGCCCGAATATCATCGCATTCACATTAAAGACCAAATTGCAAGACACCGGCTGGATGTCACCACAGAGTTGGATCGGAGCAAACGGCCTTTTGCCTTGCTGTTGACAAAAACCAACGAGTCCTTTGATCGCGCGCTCAAAAGCTATGAGAACAATCGCAGATTGCTGGCGGCATTGCCAAAAGCAAAGTGAATAACGAGGAATCCATTCTTCTCAAGTTGTACTCACCCTCAAGGAATCGACATTCACTGAGGCGTCAGGCTGACGCGCCGATTCGCTTCCCCCATCCACCATCCGGCCTGGCATCACAAAGTTGTCCATGCATATCAAGCCAGGGCCCGAACGGTACATCTGGAAGGGGATCGGAGCCAAAGCGTAGGACATTGCCGTCGAGATCTTCGACCTGGAACTCGTAAGCCCACTGGAAATTGGTCGGCGGTTGGCGAATTTTGGCGCCTTTGGACTGGAACTCTTCGTAGAGCGACTCCGCGTCGTTGACGCCGACCCAGATCCAGGCGCCGGGGTTTCCCTGGTCGCCGACACTGAGGAAAAGCCCGAGTTTATCGCGGCAAACACAGGCGAGCCAATTTCCTATGCGAAAATCAGCTTTGAATCCAAGCGCGTTGACATAGTAATCGATGCTGGCCTGAAGGTTGGCCACGCGAAAAATCGGATTCACACCGCCAAGGACATTGGGCATGACGGATCTCCCTGAGGAGAAAAGAACGCTCTAAAACCACCCATCAATCGACGATCTTACTGATCAGATCCCCGCCCATGCCCCCTGGCCCACTCAATCGATGATCTTGCTGATCGGATACTCGACAATGCCCCTGGCTCCTGCCTGGCGCAGTTGCGGAATGATCACGCGCACGCGCGATTCGTCGATGATCGTGTTGAGGGCCACCCAGTCGGGGTTGGAAAGCGATGAAATCGTCGGGTTTTGCAGTGCCGGCAACACGGTCAGCACATGTTCGAGGTCGCTACGCTTCACATTCATCATCAGGCCGACCTTCCCTTCGGCCTCGAGCGCTCCCTTGAGCATGAGGAGCATGTCCTCCATCTTTTCTCGCTTCCAGGGATCGTCGTAGGCGGCCTGATTCGAAATGAATCGTGTCGTCGATTGCAAGATTTCGGCAACGATGCGCAAGTTGTTGGCTCGAAGCGAACTGCCCGTCTCCGTGACGTCAACGATCGCATCGGCCAGGTGCGGCGGCTTGACCTCGGTCGCGCCCCAGGAAAATTCGACCTGGGCGGTCACGCCGTACGATGCCAGCCAGCGGCGGGTCAGTTCGACCACCTCGGTGGCGATGCGCTTGCCCTGAAGGTCCTTGGGACCTTGAATCGGCGAATCTTCGGGCACGGCGAGCACCCAGCGCACCGGGCGACGGCTGACCTTGGAGAAGACCAGCTCCGACATTTCGACCACCTTGGCATCGTTTTCGACAATCCAGTCGAAACCGGTCAGGCCGCAGTCGAGCTTGCCGTCTTGCACATAGCGGGGCATTTCCTGGGCGCGGATCAGCGTGCAATGAATCTCCGGGTCGTCGATGCTCGGATAGTAGCTGCGCGAGGCAAACTGGATCCGGTAGCCCGCCTTACGAAAGAGCTCGGCCGTGGCTTCCTGTAGGCTTCCCGCGGGAATGCCCAGTTTCAGGACTCTGGTTTCTTTCTTCGCTTCACTCATGGACCCGCTCATCGTCTACCCTGTCCGCGCGATCGCAAAATTACCCGCGCTTGTAAACCACCTTGGGATCAAACACCGGCTGACCGATCACCTGCGTCTCGCCGGGATACACTTTTCGGAAAAAGCAGGAGGCAAAGCCTTCGTGGCAGGCCGCGCCGCCGATCTGGTCAACGAGCAAAAGCACCGCGTCGCGATCGCAATCGATGCGAATCTCTTTGACGATCTGCCAGTTGCCGCTTTCCTCGCCCTTGCGCCAGAGCTTCTTGCGGCTGCGGCTAAAATAGACCGCCTTGCCCGTCGCCAGCGTCTCGCTCCAGGCTTCCTCGTTCATCCAGGCGATCATCAACACCTGGTTCGTCTGGGCACACTGGGCAATCGCGGCGATCAAACCGTCTTGCTTGGCGAAATCGGGCGTGACCGGCCCTGGTACTTGCAGCTCTTGTGTCATGGTTGGTTTTCTCCTGATGCCGTTTCCCGGCAAGGGAGGGTCCATTTCAAATGGTGATCAAACTTCGCGTGGGCAGCGGATTGAGCAGTTTCTTTCCGTTTAAAAAGCCCAGCTCCAAGACAAACAGGGCGGCCACGGCCGTGGCCTGGGCCTGACGCAAGAGCTCGACCGCCGCGCCAATCGTCCCACCGGTGGCCAGCACGTCGTCGATCAGAAGGCCGCGCATTCCCGGGCACAACGCATCTTCGTGCATTTGTAGTTCGGCCGTGCCATATTCGAGGTCGTAGCGCTGATTGATCGTCTTCCAGGGAAGTTTTCCCGGTTTGCGCAAGGGAATCAGCGGCTTACCCAGCACCATCGCCATCGGCGCGGCAAAGAGAAATCCTCGAGACTCCGCCGCCAGGATAGCATCGTACTGGAAGGTGCTAGCGATCCCCACCAACCGTTTGATCGTTTCGGCAAAGGCGTCGGGATCGGCCAATAGCGGCGTGATGTCCTTGAAAAGGATTCCCGGCTTGGGGAAATCGGGCACATCGCGCAGGAATTTGCTCAAATCCATCGTCATTGCTTTCTCTCCCAAACAGACATTTTCTGGGAAAAGCCCGGTTTTGCCAGTGCGCGGCGAGGTGCCCCCTTTCTTGAAGGAATTCGTTGCCATTTTTACCGTCAGGGGTATATTCTCTTGCCCTCTTTTGCCCTCTTTTGCCGCCATGGCCCCCGTAATGAACGGGAATGAACGGGGAAATCGAACGGCGGAGTCGTCACCTTGGGGCGCGGCAACCTTAACTTGAAGCGCGGTAACCTTAAAATGACTTCTTGGCCCATGAGATCGCCTCTCATCATTCGCCGTGTTTGGTATTTCAGACCTTTGAGTTGCGGAGATTCAGCCGGACCATCATGACCATGCGCATCATCCGCTTCGCTACGGAAAATGGCCCCCAGGCGCTTGAGGAACTGAGAAACTCCCTGGGTGCGACCGGCCAGGTCATCTCGCCGCGTAGCCGCGAGTTGACCATGCGGGTTTTTGGCGAGCCGCTTACGGCCCACCAGGTGGTCGAACGCGTCTGCGCTGATGTCGAAGCGCGCAAGCTGGAAGCCGTTCTCCACTACACCACCCAGTTCGACGGCGTGACGCTCACCCCGGAGACGGTGCGCATCGATCCGGAAGAACTGGCCCACGCGCACGACCAGATTTCTCCCAAACTTCTTGAATCGATCCGCGGCATTCGCGCCAATGTGCTTGAGTTTCAGGAGTTGCTGTTGCCCAGCGACCCGATCCTCAAACGCTCCGATGGCAGCGTGCTCACACTGAGACACACCCCCATCGAACGGGTCGGGGTGCACATTCCCGGCGGCGCCGCCGCCTACCCCTCGACCTTGCTCATGACGGTCGTGCCGGCCCAGGCGGCCGGCGTTTCGGAAATCGCGGTGGTCATGCCCCCCACCCCGGGCGGCGCCAACAACCCGACCATGCTCGCCGTCTGCCACGAACTGGGAGTCAAGGAGGTCTACCGCGTCGGCGGCGCACAGGCGATCGCCGGCCTGGCCGTGGGCGCCCTGGGCAAACCGGTCGACATGATCGTGGGTCCGGGCAATCTCTTTGTCGCCCTGGCTAAAAAGCGCATGTACGGCACCGTCAAAATCGACTGCATTGCTGGGCCCAGTGAAGTGATCGTGCTCGCCGACCGCAGCGCCAACCCGGCCTGGGTCGCCATGGAAATGCTCGCCCAGGCGGAGCACTCGCCCGGCTCGGCCATCCTCGTGACCTGGGATGCCGACCTGATCGATTCGGTGAATCAGAAGCTCGAAGAGTTCCTGGGACAAATCGAACGGGGCGATCTGGCGCGCGATTGCCTGGAACGCTTTGGCGCGCTCGTGCTCGCCCAAAACGAAAACGAGGCGCTGGCGATCGTCAACCGCTTCGCCCCTGAACACTTGCAAATCAGTTCGAGCGATGCATCGCGACTCGCGGCCAGGGTGCGCAACGCCGGCGCGATCTTCCTGGGCCATTACACGCCGGTGGCGCTGGGCGACTATGCCGCGGGTCCCAGCCATGTGCTGCCCACGGGCGGTACCGGCCGGCACGCGAGCGGCCTGGCCGCGCCCGATTTCCTCAAGCGCAGCAGTTTGATCACCTACAACCGGGCCTCGCTCGAAAAGATCGCTCCTCTCGTGCTCGACTTAGCGAATGAAGAGGGGCTTACCGCCCATGCCGCCAGCGTCACCTGCCGCCTGAACTCAACTTCCTCAAACCCCACATGAATGCTCCTTCCCCCGGTCTCGCACCGACCAACCTCACCGAAACGACCATGACTGAGTCCTCGACCAAGTTAGCAAGCGACTGGAAGCGCTTCATCCGGCCGGAAATTCGCGCCATGAAGGGGTATGTCCCCGGGGAACAGCCCCAGGGCGGGCCGGTGCTCAAGCTCAACACCAACGAAAACCCCTACCCTCCCTCGCCCAAGGTGCTGGAGGCCATCCGCGAAGCCGCCAGCGGGGATCGGATTCGCAAATATCCCGATCCCATGGGCAATGCCTTCCGCGCCGCGGCCGCCAGTGCCCTTGGCGTCAAGCCGGAGATGATCCTCTGCGGCAACGGTTCCGACGACATTCTGACGATCCTGGCACGGACCTTCGTTCCCGAAGGAGGAGTCGTTTCCTCCCCCTATCCGAGTTATCTGCTTTACCAGACGCTTGCCGACATTCAGGGCGGGAAGTTCCAGCCCTTCTCCTACGACGGGAACGGTTGGGAGCTTCCCAGGCAGTGGAACGCCCCGGTTCCTCATCTGACCCTGGTTGCCAACCCGAATTCTCCTTCGGGGACGTACATTCCCCCCGCGGACATCGCCGCTTTTGTGGAAACCCTCAAGGGTCCGGTCGTTGTCGATGAGGCTTATGCCGACTTCGCACCGGGCAATGCCTTGTCGTTAACCCTCCACGCGAAACCCACGGCCGCTCCGGTGGTCATTTCGCGAACCTTGAGCAAGTCGTACGCGCTTGCCGGCATCCGCTTTGGCTTTGCCATCGCCGACGAGGCAATCATTGACGAGATGACCAAGGTGAAGGACAGCTACAACTGCGACGCGGTGTCGCTGGCGGCCGCGACGGCCGCCATGAAAGATCAGGAATATCTGCAATCGATCACCAAAAAAATCATCGCGACGCGGGAACAATCTTTCAAGACGCTTCAAAAGCTGGGCTTCCAGGTGATCCCTAGCCATGCGAACTTCCTCTGGTGCGAGCATCCCGGACACGACGCGACCCGGCTTTATCAAGGACTTCGCGAAAAGAATATTCTGGTGCGACTGATGAATTACCCGGGCTGGAAGCGGGGCTTGCGCATCAGCATTGGGACGGACGCGGAAATGGATCAACTGTTCGACCGGCTCGGCCAGCTTCTTTAAACCGCCCGGATCAGGGCGAAATCGGACAAACTAAGACGAAATAGAAAGAAATCTCCATGTCTCGCACCGCGACCATTGAACGCAACACGTTCGAAACGAAAATCCGCCTTTCGATCGATCTGGACGGCGAAGGCAAATCCCAGTTGAAGACCGGGATCGGCTTCTTCGATCACATGCTCACCCTGTTTTCCAAGCACTCGCTCATCGACTTGAAGCTCGAGGTCGATGGCGATCTGCACATCGATGCGCATCACTCGGTCGAGGACACCGGCATTGCACTGGGCAAGGCTTTGGTGCAGGCGGTCGGTGACAAGGCGGGAATCCGGCGCTACGGCCACGCGGTCGTGCCGATGGATGAATCTTTAGCAACCGCGGCGATCGATCTTTCGGGCCGGCCCTTCCTGGTTTACCGGGCCGCCCTGCCCCCGATCCTGATGGGGCAGTTTCCCACGGAACTGGCCGAAGAATTCTTCCGCGGGTTTTCCTCGGCGGGGTTACTCAATCTCCATCTCGAAGTGCCCTACGGCACCAACGCCCACCATATGATCGAGGCGATGTTCAAGGCGACGGGACGCGCGCTACGCCAGGCCGTGGAAAGCGATCCGCGAGCCAAGGGGATCCCCTCCACCAAGGGCGTGCTCTAAATAAAACCAAGAATTTCTCACGCGGAGACGCGGAGGGCGCGGAGAGAGAGAAAACAAAGAAGAGGTGGTAGAGACCCCTTGGCCGACTGAAATGGACAAGAGGGAGATGAGGCCTCCGGCCTCATCTCCCTCTCTGCTTTTTTCTCCGCGCCTCCGCGTGAAAATGTTTTCTGTATTTTTCTGGGACCGACAGCCTCCCTCTACTTCTTCTCGACTCGGGTCACCACGTCCCATTTACTCAGTTCGTACTTGCCGTCGAGTTTCTTCCAAACGCGGGCGAGCACATCCTTCGACTGGCCCTTGATCGAGACTTTCAGTTCGAGGTCGTAGTTCATCCCGGCGACCACCTGCTGTTTGGCCGCGACGATCTTTTCCAGCTTGTAGTTGTTTCCCTTATCGACTTTGGCTTTCTCGAGCACGGCGAATTTCGCCGCTTTCACGACTTCGGCATCCTTGACGGAAGACTTGCTGAAACCGCCCGGCACCCCGTCCTGAGCGGGAAGAAACACCGCGCCTCCCATCAAGCCAACAAGCGCCAACCCCACCCACGATCCATGTCGCATGGCTTTCTCCTCCCCAACCTCGCAAAACCCATTCCAAAACCTGCGGCGGATGGCGCCATTTGGAATATCTTCAATCATAGCCTCCCCTCGTCCCCATCGATGGACTTCCCCGGGAATTTGACCCATGAATCTCGTTGCCCTGCTCATGGTTTCGACCTGGCTTGGAGCCACTGCTTCGCCACTTGCTGGCGAAGAACCCGCTGCCGACCCTGGATTGATGCATGTCGGCATCGCCAAACGCGATATCACCCCCGATTTTCCCGTGCGCCTTTCTGGGTTTGGCTTTCGCCGCACCGAATCGGAAGGGGTCAACCAGCGCATCTGGGCCAAGGCGCTCGCACTCGGTCAGAACGATCCGGTGCTTTTGATCACGGTCGATAACCTCGGCGTGAGCGCCGAACTCGGCGAACAACTGGCAAAAAGGCTCGCCTCCAAAGGTCTTTCCTCATCCAAACGATTGGTGATCGCTTCCTCTCACACCCATACCGCGCCGATGTTGACCGGAGTGACTTCCACGCTCTTTGGCGTTCCGATCCCCAAGGAGCACCAGGCGCACATCGATCAGTACACACAACTTTTTCTCGATCGCTTGGAAGAGGTGGCGACCGTCGCGCTTGGCGATCGGCAACCTTCGCGCCTGGCCTGGGGGGTGGGGAAAGCGGACCTCGCCAAAAATCGCCGCACCGCGGGCGGCCCGGTCGACCATGACCTGCCCGTGCTCGTGGTCAAAACGCAAGCGGGGGCTCCCCGCGCCATCCTCGTCAATTACGCCTGCCACGCGGTGACCCTCTCGCACAACAAGGTCGGCGGCGACTGGCCAGGCTATGCCCAGCAGGCGATCGAAGATGCCTTCCCGGGCACGATCGCGCTTTTCGCAATCGGTTGCGGCGCCGACAGCAACCCCACTTCGGATGTGACCGGAGATAAAACCGACGTCGCCTCCCGCCAGGGTCTTGCCCTCGGCCGCGAAGTGGCGCGCGTCGTCAAGAGCTCCTTGACCCCGGTGACGGGTCCCATCGAGGTCCACAACGAAACGATCTCGCTCCCGCTGGCGGATCTGCCCACCACGGAAAAATGGAACGAACTGGCCAAGCGCAAAGATGCGATCGGCCATCATGCCCGCGTGCAACTGGAGAAGATCAAAGAGGGGAAAAGTCTTAAAAAAGAGATCGCTTACCCGATCACAACCTGGGCTTTTGGCAAATCGCTCGCCATGGTCTTTTTGCCCGGTGAAGTCGTCGTCGATTATTCCTTGCGGCTCAAGCGCGAACTCGATCGCTCCCGGCTCTGGATCACCGCCTACGCCAACGACGCCCCCTGCTACATCCCTTCGGAGCGCGTCCTCAAGGAAGGGGGCTACGAAGGCGGCGGCGCCATGGTTTATTACGATGTGCCCGTGCCCTTCCGGCCAGGTCTGGAAAACCTGATCGTCAAGGCGGTGGTCGAACCGCTCAAGGGGAAATTCCCGCCGAAGGCCGAACCGCAAACGGCCGCAGGAGAGGCCTCTTTATCTCCCGCCGAAAGCCTGAAAACCCTCAAGGCCCATGAGGGCCTGGTGGCCGAGCTGGTTGTGGCAGAACCGATGGTGGCGAGCCCCGTCGCGATCGACTTTGGGCCCGACGGCAAACTCTGGGTCGCCGAAATGCTCGATTACCCGATGGGTCCCAAGGGGAACTACGAACCGGGCGGCCGCGTGCGCCTGCTCGATGAAATGGACAACGACTACAAGCCCAAGCGCTCGCGGATATTCCTCGACGGCATCCCCTTCCCCACCGGGATCACGGTCTGGAAAAAAGGCGTGCTCGTCTGCGCCGCGCCCGACATCCTTTATGCCGAAGACACCGACGGCGACGGCAAGGCCGACAAGGTGGAGAAGCTCTACAGCAATTTCGGCACGGGCAATTTCCAGGCGCGCGTCAATAGCCTTGTGCCCGGACTCGACGGCTGGATCTACGGGTCTTCCGGACTGTTTGGCGGCGACATCCTCTGTCACAAAACCGGCGCCGTGGTGAAGCTGGGCAATCGCGATTTTCGGATCAAACCCGACACCGGGGCCCTGGAAGCGGCCACCGGCCGCACCCAGCAGGGGCGCGTGCGCGACGACTTTGGCAACTGGTTTGGCTGCGATAACAGCACCCTCGCCACCCACCTGGTGCTCCCCAACGAGGCGCTCCGCCGCAATGTGCATGCCGCCTATCCGCAAACGGTGGCCTCCATCGCCGATTCCGCCGACATCCGCCGGCTCATTCCGGCGCGTCCGGTGCAGATGTTCAAGCTTTCCGGCCCCCCCAATTCGGTCACCGCCGCCTGCGGCATCGGGGTCTACCGCGACAATCTGTTGGGCGAGGCCTACCAGGGGGACCTGTTCACCTGCGAGCCCGTGAATCTGCTCGTGCACCGCATGAAGCTCAAGGTCCAGGGATCGACCTTTGAGACGGTGCGCGCCCCTGGCGAAGAACAGAGCGAATTCCTGGCGTCGACCGATACCTGGTTTCGCCCGGTGCAGATGCGCACCGGACCCGATGGCGCGGTCTGGATCGTCGACATGCACCGCTTCGTGATTGAACACCCGCGCTGGATTCCCCAGGAAGATGTGGCCAAGCTCGATCTGCGCGCGGGGGCCAACACGGGCCGGATCATCCGCATTCGCCCCGAGGGCAAGGCGCTTCGCCCCGTGCCGCGGCTCGACCGACTCTCCGACAAGGAGTTGATTGCGGCGATGGATACGCCCAATGGCACCGTGCGCGACCTGGCCATGGAATGGGTGCTATGGCGCACGCGCGACGAAAACCGCTCGTTGAAGGCGCCGCTCATGGAGCTGGTGCAAAAGACGACCCTTCCCGCCGTCCGCGCCCAGGCACTGTCCCTGCTGGCGACCCTGTACGAATGGGCGCCCGGTGCGTCGCTGGAAAAGGCGTTTGCCGATCCCCATCCCGGCGTGCGCCGCCAGGCGGCCCGCGTTGCCGACGAATCGTTTCGCGAAACGGGCGCCATCAAGGGACTTGTCGGCCTCGCCGCCGATGCCGATCCTCATGTCCGGCTCGAAGCGGCGCTCGCTTTGGGCAACGCCAAAAGCCCCGAAGCGGCCGCGGCCCTGGCTCGCATTCTCCTTCAGCCGGAGCGTGATACGTTCCTGACTTCGGCCGTCATGAGCAGTTTGAAGCCGGACAATTTGGGCGCCGTGGCCGATGCCCTTCTTGCCGCGCCTCAACCGCCCAGGGAGGTCTTGCGCTCGCTCTGGCAACTGGCCGCGGCCCAGTCCAACGACAAGGTGCTTATCTCCGGCCTGGCCAAGCTGCTGGCGCAACTTGCCTCTGATGCGGCGGGTCAAGAAAACCAACTCCTTCTCACGAGCGAACTACTCTCCTTGGCGCAAATGCGCAAGAACTGGAAGCCCTCCGAGAAAGAAAAAAACACCCTCGCCGAGCTGACCAAGAAAGCCGAAAAACTCATCCGCGATCCCAAGGCCAAGCTCGACCTTCGTATCGCCTCGTTTGCATTCGTTGACATCGTCGCCGCCGAGAACGGCGCGCTTCTCGCCGATCTGATCAGTCCGCGCCAACCGCCCGCCTTGCAGGCCGCCGCGATCGATCAACTCGCCAAGGTCGATAGCGAAAAAGCAGCGAAGGTGCTCATCGAATCGCTGGCGACGATGTCGGCTTCCGGCCGAACCAAGGCGCTCGACCTGCTTCTTTCGCGGACACCATCGATCCAAAAACTCCTGGAAGCGATGGAGAATAAAAAACTCAGCGCGTCCCTGTTCGATGCGGCCAGCCGGCAGCGACTGCTCACGCTCAAAGACAAGGCCCTGCAAGCTCGCGCGGAAAAAGTGCTCGATGCTTCGTCGGCAAGCGATCGCGGCAAATTGATTACTCAGTACACCACGGCGTTCGGCTCCACGGGCAACCCCGCCAAGGGGAAAGAGCTCTTTCAAAAATCCTGCTCGGTCTGCCACAAGCTCTCCGGCCTCGGCCATGAGGTCGGGCCCGATTTGGCCATGGTGGCCAACAAGTCGCCCGGCTGGCTGATTCAGGAGATTCTGGACCCCAGCCGCAACCTCGACACGCGCTACACGCAATATGTCGTGGCCACGCGCCAGGGGCAGACCTTCTCGGGGCTGCTCGCGGAAGAAAGCGCGACGAGCATCACCCTCAAAATGCAGGAGGGTCGCACGCAGACGATCTTGCGAAGCGACATCGAAGAGATGACCTCGCCTGGCAAATCGCTGATGCCCGAGGGGCTTGAGAAAGAGATCGCACCGGTGGCGATGACCGACTTGGTCGCTTATCTGACTTCGCAATTGCCGCCGCCCAAGTCGATGCCGGGCAATCAGCCGACAACCGTCGTCCTCGGTCCCAAACATACGAAGCTGAAAGCCTCCCAGGCCGCGATCTACGGCCGGGAGATCTGCTTCGAAAGCGAGTTTGGCAACATCGGCTGCTGGCACGCCGAAGGGGACCATGTCGTCTGGACGGTCGAATCGCCAAAAGCGGCCAAGTGGGATATCTGGCTCGACTGCGCCTGCGCCCCCGAAGTCGCGGGTAACGGTTTTGTGCTCGAAGCGGGCACGAACAAGATCACCGGCAAGGTGGAACCCAGCCGAAGCTGGTCGGACTACCGGCTGATCATGGTCGGCGATCTGAACATTCCGGCAGGCACGAGCCGCATCGTTTTTCGCCCCGCGGGCCCCGTGAACGGCGCCCTGATCGATTTGCGCACGATTCACATCATCGAATACGACGAGGTTCCCATCGGCGTCTCGGGCGAAGGAGCGTTTCCCGATCCGTTCGACGCCCCGGGGGTCGCCAAGATCCTGCTCGACCCCAAGGAACCGGACAAACGCAAACAAGGCCTGATCGCCAAGCACCCGAAGCTCGGCGCCGAATTGATTCGCGAAATGACGCGCGATCTGGGCCAGGATTCCAAGGAAGAGTACCGGCGCATCCCCGTGATCTGGCAGGTGGCGATCGCCGCCGGCAAGGCCAACCAAAAAGAGAATATTCTCTCCATTCTCGAGGCGGCCCTTCCCAAAAGAAACGAGAAGCTGCGCGACTGGCAGGCAGTCGTCATCGGCGGCGGCCTGATCAACGGCATCACCCAGGCGAACGACTGGCCGATTGCCCGGATGAAGGAGATCATCGGGAAAAACGCAAGCTTGCGCATTCTTTACGAAACGGCTTTGGAGTGGGCTTCGTCGATGGCGGATGACGAAAAGGTCCCCACCGGCACCCGCTACGATGCCTTACGCATGGTCGCCATGTTGAACTATCGATTTGCCGAACCACCACTCGCTCGCTACCTGCGAAAAGGCACCGATGACGAACTGATGATGGGCGCCGTCAGCGGCCTGGCCGACATTCCCGATCCCGCCGTGATTCCTCACCTCGTCGGGGCTCTGGGCTATCTCAATGAAGAGAATCGCAACCTGGCCGTGGCGGGCTTATTGCGCGACGCGCCCAGGTGCCTTGCGCTGTTGGAAGCCCTCAGCGCGGGTAAGGCTGAAAGGAAATGGCTGAGCGATAAGCAGGTCAAGGGACTGCGGGAACATACCGATCCCAAGGTGCGCGAAAAAGCGAAGGAGTTTTTGGGCAAATAGGGCTAACGGGCAAAGATCTGTTGTTTGGGCGGTAAGACCGCGCAAACAACAGATCGATCACCATCTGCTAGCCCACACCAATACGAGAACAATCACCATGCTTTGTATCGGCTATGACAATTGACTAAAATAGTCAACGGATCCATTTTTCCCTAAGTAAAAATTTAAAATTAACCCGTCATAAAATACCAGGTTATTTTTTTCGCTTATTGAATCATAGAATCCTAGGGCTTTTGGTTCATTGACAAAGGGATAAGGCGAATCATCCATCACACTTACGCCATGAAATGCGCAAAGGAATTTCCCTGCGCCTTGGACGCCATCTGGTATCTGCGAAGGCTCATTCCAAAATGGCACCCCACCGATCTTCATCCCGCGATAGCAAGCGAGCGCCCTTATCGCCCTCTTCTGAAACCGGAGATTCCCCTGCGCATAAAGAGTGGGGTCGACAAGCGTCTTAAAGGCATTTGTGGCAATGGATTCGTCAGTGAAATCAAAAGATCGATTGCGCACTGCATAACATGTGGGAAATTCCAATGCCGGCGGCGGGGCCGACATCACCAAGTCGTCGATTCCCAATTTTTGCCATTCAAACTCAAAGAGGATGCATCCATGCACATACATGTCTTTGATAAAGATCAAAAGAACATCTCCAGGGAGAGGTCCAATATGATCGTGGGAATCCACGAAGGAGAACTGTACCAGAAAGGTTAGCGGATTCCCGAATTCGTCCGTTGGCCAGGCAAGGTCTCTGGGTCGATAAGGGAGCCCGTGTACTTTGGTCAGATGACGCTCCGGCGGTTCTCCCCTGCCAAAGATAAACTGGTCCACCGGCACCGATGGCCCCAATTCCAGTCCCTTTGCCTGAGCCAAGTGGCGATAATAATCGACGCCGACCAGTGAGATGGGCGAACCAGTAAATATCCCTACTAAATCCCTGGCATCGGATTCGTCAATCTTCCCCTTGGATTTTGTGAGTAATAATTTGCGCCAATGGCGCAGATTATAAGTTGGATGCGGCATGCTTTTCTGGTCTCAATCGCCAGTGCGGAGCAAGATGCAAGCTTAACGACTAAACACCACCATTGGACGAAAACCTGGATAACTGGATTTGCGTTCCCGATGGCGCCGACATCGAACGAGTCGCCCTGCCGACTGTCAGCATAGGAAAATGCGGCTCGACGCTCTCGCTGCTCTTGCCATTTCTTAACTCCAAAAACGGAACCAGTGACGATAAAGTAAAATGTCCCCAATTGCCCGCTCCAATTTTGCCACTACCGTGGGAATTGGGCTAAGGCTCAGCGGCGCGAAAGGCCGAATGCTCCCTATCGATTTTGCCGTCGGGCCCAAACCAGCCGACGCCGATCAGTCCCCGACTGTCTTTGTCCAGAACTTCCCGGGTCAGCAGAACCCAATCGGGGAAGGGGTACAGCGACGAGGTTGGGTCGAGCGTATAGGCGATCCGACAATCGATCAGGGTCTTTCCGCCGATGGCACCCCACAGCGCCCCGTCGCGCTCACCCAGAATCAACCAGCTAGTCGCCTGCCGCGCCGAAGGCGCTTCGAGCAATTTCCCAGCGGTGGGATGTGCCCCCCAGAGCCCGTTGGAGGCGGGTGAGCCGTAGAGAAGGACGCTTCTTCCTTGCAGATTGGCCAAGAGCGTCGTGTCCGGCAGTACTTCACAATCAACCCCATAGATGATGCGACAGCATTCCATTTGCATCATGGCAGCGTTCCGTGCGGCTTCATTCTCTTGTGCCGACCCGTTCGTGCCGTAGATCGCCGCCAGAGGACGCTTCAGTAGGTCGTGCCAGGTGCGTGGTAGACTCACTCCTGCCCAAAGGTCTCCCGTCCCAACCCGAGCGTGCTTGCGAAGGTGCTCCAGCAGGGGTGGGAAGTCCACCTGATCAGCAGACTCCGTTGCCCAGGCATGATCGGCGCCGCGTTGCTCCTGGTAGAACGGCGTTACGCCGCGTTTTTCCATCTCCTGGTTGATCCGCCGCGATTCGCTGACCGGGACGGACCGATCTTTGTCGCCGTGCACAAGGGCGATGTTGCCGATCGAGGCGATGGCATGAAACCGCGACTCGACATCGATCTCAGTAACAGCACGGGCCAACATCCTTGAGATCGGGTCGGCGATGATGGGCCGAGGGCGCATGTCGTAGCTGAAATAGCTGATCCAACCGGCACTGGCCCCCACGCCTGAGAAGAGCCCGGGATTGAGCGAAGCGATTTGCCATGCGGCATGCCCGCCAGCAGAGTAGCCGATGAGTAGGACCTGTTTGGGATCGGCGCGGACTTCCCGAATCGAATGCTCCAACACTTCAAGAGCAGCCTGGCGGGAAACTCCTTCGCCATTGCCCCCGTGCAACTGCGGACAGACGAAATGGCACCAGGGACGCTGGACATAGCTGCGGGCCGTCCGCTTCGCCTCCCAACCGCCGCCAGGAAAGGCGAGGATAACGGCCTGACCGGCCGTCTCGGTTGACGAAGGGTTTAGGGCGTAGCGACGAACCAACCCGTCGAACCGGCTGACGAACGTTCGGTAACAGACCTCGTCGCGCCCGACCACTTGCAGGGACGCGGTCATGCGCTCGCCGCCGTCCGAGAGCGAAAGTTGCAAGGATTGCTCTCCCGGCTTTTGTCCACCCGCGACGCGGAATCGAAAACGGGTGATGCGCGAATTCATGGCCGGAATGATTTTGCTTGCTGTTCGCGTTTCCGGCCCGTCTCCGAACCGGGCGCTAATCGTGACGCTGCTCGGCTTGTCTGTCGCGTTGATCACCGTGACGGAGGCATCAAAGTCTCCGCTCTCGCCCAGGCGAATGTCCGGAGCGATGAGACTGTCTTCCCACCACTTACCGGGGTCGCCCTTGACGAACGAGAAGGGGAACTCCGCCGGGTAAAGTTGAGCGATGAGCTGGTGGTCGCAAACGATTCTGTTTTTGCCTTGTTTCAACCGAACCGGAAGGAGGTGCCGGAACCCTTGGCCGCCGAAATGCTGTTCGCCATTGATTGTGATGAACTTCCTGGGGTGGGCGTGCAAGAGGGCTGTTCGCTCCCTGGGTTCATCCCAGTCCGCCTGGACAACCGTACCAAGCGTGTTAAAAATCCAGCCGTCGGGCTTGGCCTTAAGCTCGTACCACTTGCCCGAGCCGAGCGTCGTCCCGCTCTTGCCAGGACGGGCCTTCCCCTCCAAGTCGAGTCGTCGATACTCCGAGAACGGGAAATATTCCGATTTTTCAAGGCCCAGGTCGATTCCCAGAGCCGTCTTGAACGGCCGGCGCGCGTCGGCCTGGGCCAACTGCGTGGCTAACTTTTCACGGAGCTTTGCCCAGCGCGGGTCATCGTGCAGAGATCTCAGGTCTGGGTCGGCAGACAAGTGGTTTGCATTCTGCCAGCCGTAATCGACGGCTAGCCCGAGGAACCGAAACGCCCGATCGGCTCTACCGTCCAGGGCCAAGCAGCAGGCGGCGTTGTAGTAGACATTGAAGTCTCGTTCCTCTTTCCCCATCAACCGTAGGTAAAGGTCGCTCCCGGCCGAATATTGCTTTTGGTGGTATGCCTGCTCGGCCTGTCGCAACAACCTCTCACGAGTTTGGGCCGGTGCGAGTGCGGCCGTAAGCAGCCAGAAACCCAAGACAGCCACCACTGCCGGACCCCGTGCCCACCTGGAACGATTGCGGCGCATAGCCAACCTCGACAAACGTCTTGAACCTGTACCATAATTGGTACTGTACCATAGTAACTGGGGGTACGGAATGCGTCAACCCTCCGCAGGATCAGTTCAGGGCCGGCAAATGGAGGTTTTTCACAAGGCCCTGCAGGCCGAATCGCCGGCCGGAAGCTCTTTTCGGCGAAGCGATCGGATGGCACTCGTTCTTGGCTTTTCGCGGGAGGAAAAGGGGACATCATATTCTACGGGTACCCCGACGGTTGACGCTGGCGCAAGCATCTAATCCGTGAGTATCAAATTGATTGATCGTCAGATCATCGGACCAGATTCTGGGGGAATAAGAGGGGAAAGCAAGGGAATGGGGGAGGGTATTCTGGAAGAAGCTTACGCATCAGGGCATTTTTTGAATCAACTCAGGCTGGATCATGACTCAGATCAGCCTGTGGAGCCTTCGGATCTGCGACAGTAAAGTAGAATGTACCCTATCTTCCGCCCTTTCAGAGTATATTTTAACGACGGTCACAAAGTTACTAAAGGAATTTAACGTACAATGAACATTAAAATTTTGTCATCCCATATTAAAAAAATTCCACGGATAATTGATGTTGAAGCGGATTTTCTTCCAAGCCCAACTACACCCTCACCGGAAGGTGACCATCTTTATATCAACTGCGCCTACAGTAAATTTAACACTAATCATCCGCCAAATGCTATACTTTCAATAATGCGTAATGATGCAGTTGACATATTGCAATTAACATTTAACCTACTAAACAATCGCTGTTTTAAACTAATATGCCTGTCATTTTTTCAACATCAACAAAATGCCCATTCACTGAGAATTTATAGGACAATAATAACCAAGGACAACCTGTCAAAGCTAGGTGATTATGGAATTCTTGCCAGTAGTGGCGAGGAATCAGATATCCATCATGTCAGCGAGATGCTAAGGATATCCAGATAACCAGTCGCTGCTCCCAATGAAATGGCGGCCCAAATCCAACTCAAGTGGAGAAAGGAAAAGGGGACATCAAACTCTACGGGCGCCCCGACGGCCGACGCAGGCGTAAGCGTCCGGTCTGTGGATATCAAATTGATTGATCGTCAGATCATTGGGCTGGAAACTGGATACTGGGGGAATAAGAGGAGAAAACAAGGGAATGGGGAAATGCATTCTGGAAGAATGCCTACGCACCTGGGCATTTTTCGAATAAATCCAGACTGGAAAATGACTCAGATCAGCCTGAGATCCCTTCGCGCCTGTGACTAAAGTAGAATGTCCCCTTTCTCCTCCGGTATCAATTCGTCGATGCATTCGAGGGCCTCCTTGCCCATGGGTCGTGTGACAACGCCATGATGCCGGGAGGCCTTCGTTTGCCTCAAGTCCTTTCGGCTTTTCAGCTTACTGCTCGCTTAGTGCCATTCTAGAATGTCCCCTTTCTCCTTCTTGGGACGGCTAGCTAGGAACCTATTTGGGGCGCTTGCTCACAGGTTTAAATCGAGTCACTGCCTTATCACCGCTCTCCAGGAGTACCAACTGTGCCACTCCATGACTTTTGGTAGCAAGCTGATTGGGGCCATAATCCTCAATCGTTGTGGCGTTAAGCTCAAAAAGCTGTTCGACGCCGAATGGCGCTTTCTCGGTCTCAACAACGCAATAATCGGCAGCATGGCTATACGTCCCCGTCGTTCCACCTCTGAGTTTTCCCTGAAAGGCGAATTTAAATCGCAGAACATCGCCGCGGACAACGCCCTCATCACGTTGAACAATTACCGACATGCTTTCTCGTTTCACATCTTTGGGAACGATGGGACAGAAGGATCGAAATCGCTCCAATTCGTACGCCCGTCGCTTTGTGTCGGTAATTTCACCGTGAAGGCCATCGATAGAAGAGGTGTCTTGAAACAAGACCTTCACGGCCGCATCGAATGGATCACCATTGGAGATAGCCTCCTCCGGAATGAGCAGGCGTAAGACAATTTCACGGGGTTTTGCCGTAACGCAATATTCCAGCCACCGACATTTTTTCCGCTCGAACGTTTCTTGACCAAAACAGGCTATGAGCAATTCGGATTCGGCAAAACCGACCCTTGGTAGTCCATCTAACGCCTCTTTGGGTAGGTTTTCGGGCTTTTTGATGATTTCTGTGTCAAGCACCTGTTGCGTCAGGCGAAAACGTGACCAAGTGCCCTCAATAGGTAGTCTGCGAACTACCCCTTGTGCGCACAAGGGCGCAGCGTTGAAAACTGCCAAAATGAAAAGAATCAATATGCTCACAAGGCTTCGGGACATGTCATCCTCTTGAAGTTGCTCAGACCTGGATCTGTGCGCACGGCAGGTTGACGATGGATGTTAGTCCTGCTTCACCACAAGTGCAACAGGAATTCCGCTGGTCGTCCTGCTGCCGATGTTCGAGTCGCCGTCGGATTGTTGTATCTCAAATCCCCATTTAACCTCAGCGAAGAGCAACTCGTTGAGCGGTGGGTACAGAACCCCCCGCCATGAGGTACACGTTCTTAGGAAAAATATTCGCGAGACCATTCCCACGATTCAGGAAATGGCGGATTACTTTCCCACTCCGCACTCCCTGTTCCATGCCATTCTTTGGCTCTAAAAAACGGTACCGCCGGCAATAAAGTAGAATGTCCCCTTTGTTCTCTTGTACTGAAAATAGAGATGGAGATTCATTTCAATGGGCGCCGATATCTAATCATTAGATTTAAGCCGTTTTGAGTAATGGTCTACGCTGGGTTATTGTTGTTTCAGGAAGAGGAAAGGGGACGCTGTACTTTTCCGGGCGCCCTCGCTCTTGATAGTCGACGCAGCCGCATGTTTCCAGCCTGTAGACCTCAAATTGGTTGATCATCAGATCATTGAACGAAATCCTCGAGGAATGAAGGTGAACGCAAGGGGACATTCGGGACGAGGGCTGCGCATCTGGGAAGTCTTTGAATGCATACAAGACCGGGCAATGACCATACCGATCTGAGCAGCTTTCGGGGAAGAGGAAAGGGGACATTCTAGAATGGCACTAAGCTAGTCTGCAAAGGCATTTCCCATCAATTGCTTGCGCCATTCAGAGCGCGGCTTTTTCATCACTGGAAATTCCTTTGGCCGCCGCTTGCGGACACGCGGTTCCACTCGACCGGAACGATCCGGGTTCACTTTCAGTGGGACCAACTCGTCTCCCGACTTCGAGTCGAGCAGCCAGCGCAGCGCGTCGACAAAACTGATCCTGTTTGCGGCCACTTCCTGGCGTCGTGCCGCCTCCGCCATAACCATACAGACCATATTGTAGACCATCGCGTACACCGTCAGCTCCTTGAGAACGCCTGCCACGCGCTTGCATTTCAAGACGTCCATCTTCATCGTTTGCTTGAGGTGTTTCAGATCCGATTCCACTTCCCAGCGGGCACAGTAGAGGCGCGCCAATTCCGCCGCCGCGTAGGCCTTCGCATCCAAAAGGGTCGTCACCAGCGTCACATCGCGCGTCCGCGACCCAGAGCGCGAGATTTTGTAACGCAGTTCACGTACCTTGAGCATGTCTGGCAGCGCCGCGTAGTCCTCGACGCTCATCCACTCGGGCTTGCTCTGGGGCTTGAATCACACGACGATTTTGTCAAGCGGCCCAAGCTGTCGGCCAAGCGCGAGCGAGGGAGTCCTTTGCTGCCGCTTTTGGCGCCAGGTCGTGCATGCGCTCGATTCGGTGCGAAATCGACGATCTGGCGCTGGTGGATCCGAAACACCCCGTGCACGCCGCGTCGAATGAGCAGCGCGAGATGAGCGAAGGAGCCGAAGCCACGATCGGCGACCAGAACATCTCCCGGCTGCAAGGCAGGAGGGACGTCCTCGACGCGCGACATTTCATGCGGGCCCAAGGGGGCGGCCATGACCTCCAGGAGAAGGCCGGTACCCGCGTGAAACAGAGCCAGAATCTTGGCAACCGGGAAGCCGCATCCAGGGGCCTGAGCTCCCGGTTGGCCAAAGTGGGCCTGCAACTCGGGAGTATCGGGCATGGAAAATGACGAACCGTCGATCAGGAAGGTACGATGTCCATGCCATCGGCCGTTGGACGCTTCGGGGATGAAAGCCTTGATCAGCGCGCGAAGGATGGCTTGGTAGACGGCCAGAGGCAGCCGCGCTCGCGCCTGGCAATAGGCCGAGTCGGTGAACGCCTTTTTGGCGAGCGTCGCGATATGCTCCAGAGCGATATTGCCACTGAGGACCTGAAGTAAGAACCAATGAAGAGTGGCAAAAGGACAAAGGACCCCGGCGCGCCAACTGTGCCCGACTTGCCGACAGATCCGTTGGACGGTCGAGCGATCCAGAAGGTTGCCGAGGTCTTGCCGAATCCGCCGCAGTGCGGTATCAATTCGTCGATGCATCCGAGGGCCTCCTTGCCCATGGGCTGTGTGACAACGCCATGATGCCGGGAGGCCTTCGTTTGCCTCAAGTCCTTTTGGATTTTCAGCTTACTGCTCGCTTAGTGCCATTCTAGAATGTCCCCTTTCTCCCAGGATCGGCGATAGTTACCTGGCAGCGCTCATCTACTACGGCTGTCTGGCCAATGCCGTTTTGACGACCGATCAAGCGGTGGATGCAATGAAGTGATTGCCTGAAGACGAAGCCAAGCATCATCGGTATTTCTACCGGACTAAATAGCTTGTTTTCGAACTTGCAAATGAACAGATCAATTTGTCGGACTGCCGCATAAACCGGTGGAGTTGATATTCTTCAAGCTTAAATACCTAAGTTTAAATTTTGCAGCAAAGCGTTTTTGTAAGTAAATCAAATCTAAGGAAGCTCCGCCGTTTCACCTCCGGATCTGGTGGCCAGAGCTCCTAATAAGTCGCGTGCGGAATAATTGATAAACTTGACGGACCCATCAGCAAACATAAAGTTTGCTCCCTGTGGGTGAAGGCTCCAAAAATGGTAACGATCACAAGAGTTTTCTAGGCGACCTGGTCCAAACATAAATGGACCAATGCAAACGTCTTGTAAATTAGTGTAATTTATAATGGTAGTTTGTTCATCGGGCCCATACAAATACCCCCAATATCCGCGCTCAGGGGCAATCCGAGAATACCATTGACCGGCTTGAAGAGTTTGAGGAGGTGGCCTTTCACCTAGAGCAAGGGTTTGACTAGCCCCATCTAATATGGCGGAACTCCGGATTCCAGGATAGTTCCCAAAAAAGCCCGGACTTTCAGGCGTTCCACTTACTCCAAGATACGATGAAAAAGCCACATTCGATAAATCTTTTGTATAAAGTGGGGTAAGTAATCTAGGATTTGAAGGGCAAACATAAGTACTGATTACTTTGCTCGCGCCAATATGGGGTGGATTTTTATTAGGATTCAAAGGGCTGATATTTATAGCGGTTTGAGTCTCTTTCCACAGGGAATCACTTTCTAGATAAGGAAGAATCATTGCCATCCAAGTCACAAGAACCAAAGGTTCCGTGTTTATATCGGGCGGAGGACCATCAGGGAAATGACCGTGCAGCGCGCAGTAATCTTGGAGGGCAATTCCCACCTGCCTAAGGTTGGATTTACAAGCCAATTTCAAAGAAGATTGATGGACGGAGAAGGCAGCTGGCAATAGGAGGCTAATCAAAAGGCCAATGATACCGATAACCACAATTAGCTCGACAATAGACGATCCAATTCTCTCATTTTTTTTAACGCGTGGCATTTGTATCGCCTATTGTTGAATTTGTTTAATGAATATAGGGACACGAAAATCGTATTTTTTATTTGAGAAATCGGCAACAAAATTCAAAAGGTACAGAGATTCCTTGTCTGTCATGCGATGGTTTTCTGCGGGGTGAAATGTGACCTCTGCAGTAATTGTGTCCGTGTTCTTTTTAGTTATTTTTATGTCAAAATGTTGATTCGGAGTGGCGCTCTTGATACTAAAAGATTCTTTAAATGGGCTCTTGCAAATTATGGTGGCCGTGTAAATTGGACCATTAATAGAGTTTCTTGGAAGCACAATTTCAGACGGTGAAAATTCGACAGGACTGGCCACTTTTCCAATTATTTGCAATTGGTCCGGGCTCTCTTCTCTAGCGTGCACAAATATTTTAATCGATTCCTGGATCGCCTTTGGCTGAATAGAAGAGAGCTTTATATTGACTTGACCAAGAAAGCTTCCTGAATTTGAATCGTTTGGCTTTACTTTGCATTCTTCGGGAGGGTTAAATTTTACTTTGAGTAATTGAGCGTCGGAACAGCGGACCTCTAGAATCTTTCGATTTTTTCCACTTTTATCAAACACATCAACGTTGGTTTCATAGACATCTCCTGGTTTAATAGCCCCAAAATCGATCATTGATGGAGAGAAACTAACCCCTCCTGTTATTAGAGGAAATCTAAAGGTAATGCTGATTTCAGGTCTATCTGGGTCGTTGCTATTGAATATCACCGGGGAGACCATTTCCTTCCCAATTTCTCCCCTTGCTCTCTGAATAAACTGAACCTCAACACTTGAATAGGGCTTGATCTCTAAATTCGTAAAAGAAACAAACTCACCATTGATTTTGGCCAGCAAGCTATCGCAGGCACAGGATTTTCGAAAATTTGACAACAAAAGAGGCAAGCCGCCCCGATTGCTAATTTCAATTGATGCTGTGGCCAGCTGACCGTGCTCAGTTTCAGGCATCTGAAAAAATGTCAAGCAATCGATTTCTGGTTTCGAAAAAAAAAGAGATGTAAGCTTAAATCGAATATAGTCTGGCCCGAGAACCAGAGCCGCGAGGCTGGCCGCAATGAATATCCAAGGAAAGCCTAATCTTCTGCCAAAAACCGCCATAATAACTCGCTTTCACAAAGCAAATCTAAAGGTCACTCTTTTTTGGTCTTCCTGAATGTTAGCAACAAGGCGCCAATTAAGATTAAGACAATTGAGGCGTAAAAAACCCACCGAAAATATGAGGTCGGCTCTTCCTCCGTTGGACGGGTATCACCACTTAAAGCTGATTTTGGAGACACAGGGCCTTTGATTAATTTATAAAGCTTGCCTTCGGAGTTTCTGGCATCAATACTCGGTTCCCCTGAGTCGTCAGTAAAGAAGAGTTTGTTTTTTATCGCATCTGTGATCAGTATGTTTGGCGGAAAATGAAATGCAAGATCCTCTTTTAGAATTGGCTTATTTAAGTCGGCTTGTTTTACCTTAATTAACCTTGTGTATAACAATTTTCCGCTCTTAGGCACATACTGTTTGGAAGTAACAACAGTCGGAAAAAAAACTCCTGGTCCTAGCTCTTTGAATTCATTAACTTCGGTAATAGATGAAGCGTGCTCAAGCTGATCTGGCTCCCAAATTGTTAATCTATCGATTAAAAAGTTGTGCCTTTCAGAAAATCTAGCCTCAAATTTATTGTCTTTTTGTTGAATGACTGCTGTTTCATATAAAAATCCCGCTAATTTTTGACTTTTAAAACTCAGTAGCTCGTGAGGCTCCTCTAAAGCAACAGAAAAAGGAACTCGAAACGCAGTATTCCCAGGGACCGATAGAAGACACAAGAGAAAGGGATCGCCTCCTATAGGGCCTCCTCTTGGATAAATCGAGCCGCCCCTTATCGGTTGCGCACCTGCCTTTGGAGGCCTTATATCATAACCTTTTTGAATGCCTTTGTTTGCATATATTTCTGACTCGCCTCCAGCCCCTTGTGGATTCTTTATTCGAATTTTAAACTCGTCTCCATTTTTCCAATATTCTATATTTTCTTGTCCCGTCCCCATCGGAGGGTCATATTCAATCTCAAGATTGAGATGTAGAGATTCAATTTGACCGACGCTTTCAGCGTGCCTTTTTTTGAGATCGTCAATGTCGCCTAAATTGAAAGAAGCTAATGCTGACAGTAAAGACAAAGCGATTGAATTGTATGCTGCGCCAGACATTAGCTTTTTTCCGAAATTGCACCGAGATAAGAATGGATATTGTAGCCTTGCTTCGCCTAAGGCGACGGGTAAATTGGCCCGCAGCCTGCAGTTGAAACTTTACAAAAGCCTCCGCCCTTATAATTGCCTTCGCATGAGAAGGTGTAGGATGATGTTTGATAGCAAATATTAAATCCGAGTTCACATATGGAATAGCCGCCTGCGTTCAGGTAGCAATCGAGGCCATACTCATCCTTAACTGGTCCGGTCGCACTATCGCACTGACCTATTCCGGTGCACTGACCAATAAACCCTGGCGTCGCTTGAGTTTTGCTGCTTGGTGCCAACGCGCAAATAAACAGGCAAAGTCCAGAAAAAACCAAGATACGACCAAGTCTCTTCATTGGCTATCCCTCTTAGCGGATCTGATGGTCGACTAACAAGCGAACGGGCATTCGCATTACTGATGATATAGGCCGGAGATAGTGATTGTAAAGAACAAAATTTCCAACTTGGAATGGGGTAAAGCCACCTTCCCCTGATTACCCCCATCGATCAAGCAACATCGCTAAGCGGCGGTTTTGAATCGCCTTGCGGGGCCGCAATTCCAGCCGGCGAAAATTGTGGGATTAGGTTGTAGGGAAGAAGAAAGGGGACATTCAACTTTTCCGGCTGGAAGAAGAAAGGGGACATTCAACTTTTCCGGCTGGGAAGAAGAAAGGGGACATTCAACTTTTCCGACTGCGCCCTCAGAGCGATCTTCTCGCGAGATCATCAGTAAATCGTATAAGAAAGAAAAATAAGCCCGTGACTCTGTTGGGACCGAGCTTTCATGGAAACACCAAAACCTTACGCGGCACCCCTTGATCCCGAACAACCTCCCGTTCCCGATGCCGATTTCAAGCAGGAGCGTCTTTTGAAAGCTGGCGCAGAAGGGACCGCGTCAGGTCAGCTGATTGCTTTGGTTGAAGTGAATAACTTGATTGAGTATGGCGGACTGTTTCTATTGCTCCTTCTCGCTGGCTTCGTCCTGGGCTTCAGGCATGGCTTTGGGGGTGGCGCGCTAGCCTGGCTCCCGCTCGGCGGACTGATTTTTCCCACCCATCTGTTTGCCATGCTCGTTTTTGGCTACAGGCAGCCCTATGTCGAGGAAGACCCGCTGACTACGATCATGAGCCTTTTCGCGCTGATCCCTGCGGGGGTTGGTGTATTCTGCGGGGCTTTGGCTGGGTCGGCTGGCACCTTTGTTCAGCAAGTCATTTCTCGCAAGAACACAAGTCGCCAAGAGTGAGCCCTATTTCGCCGATCTGGCCTACTTCTTCGGAGACTCAACAAATTTTTTGTTAACCAATAATTTCATGAAAAATATACACAAGGCAAAATTCATCGATATAAGACTAGCCAACCCAATCAGTATTTTATGTTCCCTAGTCAAGGTCCCGGTCTCATAGAATAGCACATAGAGAAAGGGGACAAGATGAAAAACCGTACCAAATGCATAAAATATGCAGTATTTTACAAGGTATTCACGAGTCATAGACTGGTCCCTCGACGATTCGCTTGCCAAGGCGTTTCAGATCTTGTCTCACCTACCGGTACAGAAGCACCGCCTCGCGTCGTTTTTGAAACTCCTCCCGGTCCCGTTCCCAGCTTGCAAGGATGGCGGAAAGTTCCTTGCCTTCTTTAATCGCTTTGAGGGTCTCTTTGGAGCACAACAATTTCTCCATTTTATCGACTTGCCAGGTTTCGGGATGAACCTTACGTAACGCCAGCGCCAAACCGATTCCCAGGCGAAGCGGTTCGACCGCATTCAGTTGATCGACCACGATGTCGATTCCGCGGCATTCCTGGTTCGCGAAGACGCTCGATGTTGGCGTGCGCGTGGTCGCAACGAAGCGAACTCCGGGAAGGTTCATCGCTTGCAATTCCTTGATGACCGAATGCGGTTCGAGCCAGGGTGCGCCGATCCATTCGAAGGGCCGGTCGGTGCCTCGGCCCACGCTCAGGTTCGTCAATTCGAGCAGGCCAATGCCTGGATAGTTGAGCGCAGCGGGCACTGATCGCAAATTGGGTGAAGGCGCCACCCACTCCAGGCCGGTCCCATCAAAGCGCATTTCTCGCTTCCAACCGGACATCGGAACCACATCCAGTTGAACTGCCGGAAACTTCTTTCCGGCGCCGTGCCTCTCGGCGGCATAAAGGCGCGCCATTTCCCCGAGGGTAAGCCCATGGCGCACCGGCACCCGGTGAAAGGCGACAAACGATTCGCTGCCCGCATCGGTCAATGGACCGCCAAACATTACGCCGCCGATTGGGTTGGGCCGGTCAAGCACCATGACGCCAATCCCCGCTTCGGCGGCCGCTTCCATGATCAGGCCCAAGGTGCTCGAATAAGTGTAAAAGCGACATCCCGCATCCTGAATGTCGAAAACAAGCAGGTCCAACCCTTTCACTTGTTCGGCAGTCGGCTTGCGTCTTGGCCCATAAAGACTATGAACGGGTAACGAAGTGGCCGGGTCAACGCCATCTAAAATCGGTTTATCCAAGGCCCCGCGCAGGCCATGTTCAGGGCTGAAGAGCGCCCTGAGCTCGACACCCCGAGCTCGCTTCAACAGGTCGATCGTCGAATGCCCCTCCCGATCTCGGCCCGTGTGATTGGTGACCAGGCCGATTTTTTTGCCTTCCAACCGCGAGAATTCCGTTTTCTGCAAGACCTCCAGCCCGGTCTGCACTGGTGGCTTGGGCACCTTGGGCAGCCCCATCAAATAGGCCGCCTGAGTCGCCACCTGACCGCGCAGGCCTTGCACATTTCCCTTGCCATCGGGATGAACCCGATTGGAAAGAAACAAGACAAAGCCATTATGATCCGGTTCGATCCAGAGTGAGGTGCCGGTGAAGCCGGTGTGGCCAAAACCTCGACGAGGATAAAAAGCCTTTCCCCGGTTGGAGGAAAATCCGGTATCGCAGTCCCAGCCATAAGTGCGCCATCCGTCCGGCACCGGGCGCGGCATCGTCCAGACCTCGACCATTCTGCGGCTCAAGATGCGCTTGCCGTCGAGTTCGCCCCCATGAAGGACCATGCGCGTAAATCGGGAAAGATCCGACGCGGTCGAAAAGAGGCCGGCATGACCGGCAACCCCGCCAAGTCGAAACGCCCTGGGATCGTGAACCTCTCCCTTCATCCACTCGTCCTTGCGCATTTCGGTGGGAGCGGTGCGCGCCCTGCCGGTTCCGGAGACACCAAACGATGTCGAGTTCATTTGCAGCGGTTCAAAAATGGTGCGGGCGCAGAAGCGGTCGAGCGGTTCACCCGAAGCGCGCCGAACCAACTCGCCAAGAACGATGTAACCGACATCGCTGTAGCGCGAACGGCCACCCGCTGGGGACTCCAGTTTGAGTTTGGCAATTATTGAAATGCTTTCAGCGGGCGTTCCTTCGTAGTCCTTGAGTGCATTGTCGGCAGTCAAACCCGAAGTGTGCAACAGCAGCTGTTCAATGGTGACGGCGTCCTTACCATTCTGGCCAAACTCGGGCCAATGTTTGGCCACCTTGTCGGCATATGAGAGCTTGCCCTGCTCAACGAGAATCGCAATGGCGGTCGAAGTCGCGATGGGCTTGGTCAGCGAGGCCAGATCGTAAATCGTATCGAGTGAGAGAGGTTCCGGGGTCGGTAAGAGCTGGCGCTTGCCAAACGCTTTCTTGAATAGAACTCGGTCAGCGCGTTCCACGCTAACGATCACACCTGGGACCTTTTGATCCTTGATCGCCTGCTCGATTTCTCTCGCCATCTCCGCGGCAAAGGGATTATTGGCCTCGGTCACTCGAACCGTGCGTGCGGCCAGAACTCCGTCAGCCGCTTTTTCCTGCGGAGATCGACTCCAACCGGGTTGGGACTGTAGCATCCCTGCCAACAGCCCGCCCAGTGTTCCGAGGAATCGAAGAAGGGTTCCGGCTGACTGCATGGCACGCTCCGTAGCGGCCAACTTGAGGGGGTTGGCCAAATGGGAGCCTAGCAGTCAACCGGATGCCGCCAAGGCGATCTCAAGGAAACTCATCCAAGTTTCCCAGAAGCGGCGATGATCGGAATTTTCTCTCTACTTCTCTCTCTACTTCTCTCTACTGTTCTCCCCAATCTTCTTCCTCAGGGCGCCGCCATGGACGCTCCCTTGGGCGATGATGGCACCATCGACTCAGGCCGGCGAGGCTCGGCATGCGAACGCGGCGGCGTCAAAGACTGTGGCCCGCTCGACACGGCCCCCGTGGTCTTGGCCGCTTCAGGCAGCGCGCCTTCGCGCTTCATCGGCTCGCGCCCCATGGGATTGGTCTTCTGAAAATCCCTTGGCGTGTAACCGCCTTTTTGCTGATCACGACCGGGAAGCTCGGCGACAGTCGATTCCGCCCTGGCCCTTGCTGGCTCGCGGCCCTTGGATTCGCCCGGGAAGGAGTCACGCCGCGCGGGACCGGATCCATTCGCCGTCGGTCCGGCGCCCTGGAACGGCTTGGTGAACTGCTTGCGCACCGGATCGAAATCTTGCCACTGGGCAGGTAGGCGATGAAGGTAGCGGCCGATGCCGAACTTGACCGCGGCGCGCTTGAGCGCATCGGAGAAGGCTGCTTTGCGCCGGTCGCCTTCGTCGGGTTGTTCGCTGGGACCACCGACATCGACCTTGCAAATCCACTCGCCGTTGATGCGCACGCGCAGGCGGCAGATCACCGAGCCATCGTTCATGCACTCGTATTCGTCTTGCCAGTGGATCAGGCCGAGCACTTCGTCCAACCGGTCCTGAATGGCTCGGGCGTCGAGGTAGGGAATCGCCAGGGCCCGATTGCCGGAAACCACGCCCGGCTTGATGCGAATCGCCTGGCTTTCAAAAGGCGCGGCCAGCGCGTCCATGATCGATTCGGGAGTTGTGGGACGAGAGTGCTGATGCGATGGCGAGGACATGGGTCGACTTCCTGTGGGGATCAGATCTGACCTTTTGTCCAGTATACAAATGAACAAGCACCTGTCAACGAAAACGCCGGAGATTTCTCCCCGGCGTGTCGTGAATCGAAAGTAATTGGCGCCTGTTCGGCCGTTTAGTTAAACCAATTCCCTCATCGGCGCATGCGAGGTGAGGTGTTGCGGACGGCCCGTGGGGTCGTTGACGAAGCTGGTCGCCGGGTCGAGACCCAGGTTGTGGTACAGGGTGCCGAACACCTCGCCGAACTCGACGGGGCGGTCCTTGGCGAATTCGCCCAGGCGGTTCGTGGCGCCGATGACCTGGCCGCCGCGGATGCCGCCGCCGAACATGAGCGCGGAGCTGACCTGGGGCCAGTGATCGCGGCCGGCTTCCTTGTTGATGCGCGGCGTGCGGCCGAATTCGCCCCAGACGACGACGCTGACATCATCGAGCATGCCGCGGATTTCCAGATCGTCGATCAGGGCGCCAATGGCCTGATCGAGCTTGGAACCGTGGTCGCGCACCAGGTCGAAGTTCTTGCCGTGGCTGTCCCAGCGGCCATAGCTCAGGGTCACCACGCGCACGCCCGCCTCAATGAGGCGGCGAGCCATGAGGATGTGCTCGTTGACCGTGGGGGAGCCGTCGTACTGGTACTGGTAAGGCTTGCCGTCGCCATAGCGGGCGCGGACCTTGTCGCTTTCCTTGCTCAGATCGAGCGCATCGACCAGACGGCTGGAGGCGAGCACGCCCAGGGCGCGTTCCTTGAGGTCGTCCATGCCGGCGACTTGACCGGAGAAATCGATCTCTTTTTTCAGCGTGTCGAAGGCACTGAGCAGGCGGCGGCGATCGCCCAGGTGCTTCGTGTTCACATCCCTCAGGGTGAGGTTCGCCATGCCCGGTCCGTCTGGCTTGAACGGACGGTAGGAGGGCCCGAGGAAACCAGCTGTGCCCGCGTCGGACCAGGGACCGTGCTGGGTCTTTTCCGCAAGACCCACGAAGGGGGGCACGGAAGGATCGGTCGGGCCTTGCAGCTTGGTGACGACGGCGCCCAGGCTCGGCCGGCCGCCGATGGCGCTCAACGAGTTTTGCGGCCAGCCAGACAGACACTGAATGCCGTCGTGGCCGCCCTGCGCGCCGACGATCGTGCGGATGGCAACACATTTATCGAAGCGGGCCGCGATCTGCGGGAACACTTCACCGATCTGGATGCCGGGAACCTTGGTTGCGATCGGCTTGAATTCGCCGCGAATCTCCGCGGGGGCTTCCGTCTTGATGTCCCACATGTCCTGGTGGGGAGGTCCGCCGCCTAAGAAGATATTGATGACCGCCTTGTGCTTGCTGGTCGTCAAGCCCTTGGCCGCCGCAGCCGCTTCGGCGCGATTGAGATCGGCCAGGGTGAAGGCGCCCGCACCCACTCCCAGTGCGCCAACCTGAATGAAACTACGCCGGCTCACGCCGTCGCATGTTTTTTGCACTCGGGGTCCAAATAAGGAAAGCATGCGTCACCTCATGGCAAGGTGGGGACCAAAGCGGGAGGCCCCAGGATCAGTCGGAGGGTGCCGAGAACGGCGTCCGGTGGGAATTCGTCTGCCTATCTATGTTAACCGTATCTCTCAGGCGATTCTCCGTCAAGTTGGGATGATTTCGCGGGCGCTCCGTTATCGACGAAAATGGCCGGGTTGGATCAGTCGAAACGATCCCACCCGGCCCTCATCTCTTAAACCCCTTGGCATCAACGCCTTGGGAACGCGGGCAACGGCGGAATTTTCTTCTCTTTCGTCTTCAATTCGTCCAAGATGTGGGCAATACCGCGCTCGAGTTGCTGATCGGTGCCCGAATATTCGAGCGCCGGATCATTATCAACAACAATATCGGGCTCAACACCTACACCTTCCATGATCCATTGCTTGCCATCGATATCGTAGCGGCTGAACTCGGGTTTGTTGAGCGTGCCGCCGTCGAGCAGGGGCAAGGTGCCCCGAATGCCGACGACGCCGCCCCAGCTGCGCTTACCGATGAGTTTGCCCAATTTGTACTGGCGGAAGCGGTAGGGGAAGATGTCGCCATCGGATGCGGAAAACTCGCTGAGCAAGCAGGTCATCGGTCCCCAGATCATCGCCTGGGGGTCGGTGTGCGGCGGACTGCCGCGCGCGACGCCAATCATGGCGACTTCGCGGCGCAGCCGTTCGATGAGCATGGGGGAGACATTGCCGCCGCCATTGCCGCGCATGTCGATGATGAGCGCCTTCTTGTCCACTTGCGGATAGAACTGGCGCACGAACTCATTGAGGCCGGTCACCTGCATGTCGGGCACATGGATGTAGGCAACCTTGCCGTTGGTCGCTTCATCGACGCGTTTGCGGTTCTTATCGATCCATTCCCGATAAAGGAGCTCCGATTCGGAGGCGATGGGCACCACGACCACTTCGCGGCTGCCGGTCATTTCGGGCTTGGCGCCAATGCGCAAAAGCACCGGCTTGCCGACCTTGTTGATGAGCGCCTGGTAAGGGCTCGCCAGTTCATTGACCGGCTTGCCATCGATGGCGAGCAAAAATTCCCCCACCTTGGCATTCACACCGGGGGCCGCCAGGGGCGAGGCCAATTTCGGATCCCAGGTGGAACCCGCATAAATCTTGGCGATGCGCGCATAGCCGGTCTTGGCATCGCGTTCGAGCACGGCGCCAAGCTGGCCCATCGGCACGCGCGGCGCTTTCGGCATTTCGCCGCCGCCGACATAGGCGTGGCCGGCATTCAGCTCGCTGATCAGCTCGCCGATGATGTAGCTCAAGTCGGCGCGATGGCGCACATAGGGCAAGAGCACCTCGTAGCGCTTGCGCAGGGCCACCCAGTCGTTGCCGTGCATGTTGGGGTCGTAAAAGAAATCGCGCATCTGGCGCCAGCATTCGTGGTAGATCTGCTTCCATTCGGCGGCATGGTCGAGTTCGACTTCGACGCTGGCGGTGTCGAGCGTGGCGCCAATCACCACGGGCGCGCGCGGCGTGTCGATCACGGCAATCTTGCGTTCTGGCGTTAGGACGGCCGCCTTCTTGCCATCGGCACCGATCACGAGTTGGCCGATCGGCCCGATCACCGTTTCGGCCCGGGTGTTGAGGTCGTAAACCGCCCACACCGGGCGAGGATCGCGGCTGGAACCGCGTTGATACCAGACGGAGGATCCCACCGATTGCAAACCGGAGTAGTTGCCCGCGGGCGAGGGCAACTGGAAGGTGCGCTCGGCGAAGCCGTCGGCGTCGATCTTGATCCCCTGATCCTTGGCCGGCTCCTGGGCGGCCTTGGGGGCGTCAACCACTTCGTCGGTGCGCGGCTTGAAAGGAGAAGGCGTGTCTTTCGACAAGGCGATCGCGTAAACACGCGCCATGTCGCGGTAGGCGTGATTCCATTCGGTCGCCGAATAGATCGGATTGAGATCGCGATTGGAGACAAAGAAGAGGAACTTGCCGTCGCCCGAGAAGGTTGGCTCGAACGACGAGTGCCAGGTGTCGGTCGCCTCGATCGTCTGGCCGCTTTCGAGGTTCTTGAGCATCACGCGGCGGAAATCGTTCGATTGCTGATCGGAGAAGGCGACCCACTTGCTATCGGGCGACCAGGAAGCATCGCGGATTTCCCACTGCTTCGACTGGAACACCTCGGTGATTTTGCGCGTGGCGACGTCGATCGCGCGCACGCGGAATTTGCGGTCGGTCCAGAGCAGTTTTTTCGAGTCGGGCGACCAGGAGAGGTCGTACAGGTAGATGTTGCCGCCGGTCGTCAGTTGAGTGGCCGGGCTTTTGCCGTCGGCGGCGATCAGATGCAGCTCGTCTTCGCCGGAGGCATCGGAGATGAAGGCGATCGACTTGCCGTCGGGCGACCAGGTCGCTTCGCGCTCGTGGGCGCCAGGGCTATGCGTCAGGCGGCGGGTGATGCCCGGGCCGCTCGGAAGGGTGAACAGTTCGCCGCGGGCGGTGATCGCCACGCGCTTACCTTCCGGAGAGAGGGAAATGGAGCTAAGCTGGCCGGCCACATTCGTGAGCGTGGTGCGGGCCTGGCTGAAATCCTCGGCGAAATCGACTTTGATTTTTTCGACCTTCGAGTTGCCGAAATCGTATTTCCAGAGCCAGCCTCCCTGTTCGAAGACGATCGCCGCATCGCCCAGCGAGGGGAACTTGATGTCGAAATCCTGAAACTCGGTGAGCTTGGCGACCGCCTTGGTGGTCAGGTCCAGCGAATAGAGGTTCATCCGCTTCGACGCTTCGCGATCAGACAGGAAATAAATCTTGTTGCCATGCCACATCGGCTCGATTTCCTGATCGGCGGTGTTGCAAAGCTGCTCGGTCTTTTTCGTGGCGAAGTCATAAGTCCAGAGATCGTCGCACATGCCGCCTCGGTAGCGCTTCCAGGTGCGGAACTCGCGGAAGATGCGGTTGTAGACCAGTTTCTTGCCATCGGGCGAATAGCTGGCAAAGCCGCCGCGCGGCAGCGGAAGGGGCTTGGCCATGCCGCCGGCAACATCGACCGTGTACAGGCTGCCGATGAAATCGTTGAAGGTGCTCATGCGCGAGCGGAAGAGGATTTCCTTGCCGTCGGGGGTCCAGCCCAGGGTGATGTTGTTGGGGCCCATCCGGTCGGAGACATCGTCGCGATCGAGCGTGGCGGTCCAGGTCAGGCGCACCGGCTCGCCGCCGCCGGCGGGGATGCGGTAAATTTCGGTGTTGCCGTCGTACTGGCCAGTGAAGGCGATCGTCTTGCCATCGGGAGAGAATTTGGGGAACGACTCAAAGCCGACGCTGCTTGTTAGCCGCCGGGCCGTGCCGCCCGCGGCGGGAACGGTGTAAAGGTCGCCTGAGTAAGTGAATACGACTTGGTCCTTGTGGATCGTGGGGAAGCGGAGCAGTCGACCCTCATCCGCGTAAGCCCCGATGGGGCCGAACCAGACGAGAACAATCAATGACGTGAATAGGATGCGGCGCAAGACGGTCATCTCAGAACCCCTCTTTTTACCAATCGCCCCATTTTAAAATCTTGACAGCCGGTCTGTAAAGGCCAGGGCCGGTAGAGAGGTTCGGGGCAGGCGAAGCTTGCTAGGATAAAACCTTGGCAAAAGGGCGGCAACATGGCGTCAGGCAAAATGCCAATTTGTAATCGTCGCGGGCTCCTGGGCCGTCTGGGAGCTTTGGCTGGCCTGGGGATTTTGCCGGATGAATGTTGGTCCTCGGCCGCGGCAAAGGCACGCGCCAAGTCGGTGGTGGTCCTTTTCGCGGGAGGTGGTCCCTCGCAGCTGGAAACCTGGGATATGCGGCCCGAGGCCCCTTCTGCAGTGCGGGGCGCGTTTCAGCCGATCGCCACGACGGTGCCCGGCATGCGCATTTGCGAACACCTGCCGAAGCTGGCCAAGCTCGCTCACCATTACTCGATTTACAAAACGCTTTCCCACCAGGATCTGGAACATGGCAGTTCCTGCTACCTAGCGCTGACGGGCCATTATCACCCGCGCAAAACCTCGAACCCGGATCCGGCGGGAACCGATCGCCCGTCAATCGATTGCCTGGCGCGCAAACTGGCGCCGCAATCGATTGGCCACTTCGGCGCCTTTCACCTCAATGGCCCCCTGCTCACCCCGTTCACGCCCGGGCCGGGCCAATATCCCGGAGTGCTCGGCCCCGCCTTTGGCGCGGTGGGCCTGGGTGATCCGCGCATTGAACCGGCCAAAGCCCTGGGCATTCAGGTGCGGCACGAACTGCCGCAAGTGCGCATCGATGGCCGGGAAATCCTGCGCCGGCAACTGGAGCATCAGGTCCGCACGCTGGAGGCGGCCCACCTGAACGACCAGGAGCTGGCTCATGGCTACAACATCGAACGCGCTTACCGCTTGCTCGACCGGCCGGAATTGCGCCGCGCCTTTGAACTGAATCGCGAAAAACCCGCGGTCCACGAGGCCTATGGCCGGCACCGCATGGGCCAGGCCTGCCTGCTTGCTCGCAATCTGGTCCACGCGGGCGTTCCCTGGATCACCGTGTTCCTCAATCAATCGATTCGCGGTCAGGACCTGGAACCCGACGACGGCGATGCCTGCGGCTGGGACACGCACAATGATCAATTCGAATCGCTTCAAAATTACCTGTTGCCCCGGCTCGATCAGGCGATGAGCGCCCTGCTAAGCGATCTGATTCAATCAGGCCGCATCGAAGACACCCTGGTCCTCTGCTTTGGCGAGTTTGGACGGGCCCCCTTGGTCGCCTACGAAAAGCGCTTCGTCGGCAACACCCCGGGCCGCAAGCACTGGGCCGCCACTTACCCGATGGTGGTCGCGGGCGCCGGCACGCGCAAGGGAGCGATCATCGGCGAAACCGACCGGCATGCCGCCTATCCGTTATCCGAACCGGCCGGACCGTGGGATGTCGCGATCACCTGCCTTGAGGCCCTGGGCATTCCCACCGACCAGCCGGTCACCGACCGCGAAGGGCGCCTGCTCACCTTGCCGGAAGGCAAGACGATCGCGAAGTTGTGGGCGTAATGAACGAAGGCGAACCGATCGACCCCGGCTTCGGCCTGGCGGGCCTGCCGCATGATCCCTGGATTCTGGGCGCCGTGGTGCTCGCGTTGGGAATTGCCGGCGTACCGATGAGCCCCCTGTGGGCGTTTCTGGGCTACCGGCTTGGTTTTTTGCAGGGAACACTCATCGGCTGGACGGCAGCCGTGCTCGCCGCGGGGATGCAGTTTCAACTGCTCAGATCGCTGGGTTCCCGCTTGCCCGGCTGGAAGAAGATGGTTCACCGCGAAGGCAAGGGACTGGAGCGGCTGCTTCGCTTGCGCGCCGATGTGACCGGCCTTGTGCTGGCGCGCCTGGCCTGGGCCGTGCCCTTCGTCGCGGTCAATGCCTGGGCGAGCGCCAGCCCGATGAAAGTCGCAACATTTCTGTTGATTAGCGCGCTGGCGATCTTGCCGAATATCTTTGGGTTGGCGGCCATCGGCGCTTCGGTCGCCGACCTGGGAACCACGGGCGGCCACGGCCCCTGGTCGCTTTTGGGACTTTTGGGATCGCTTTCGGGGCTAGGATTAATTGTTCTTTTGACGGCGCGGCTGGTGCGCTAAGCCTACCGCGGACCGATTAACAAAGCTGATCCTGGCTGGGGTTCGCCTGGCTGGCGATTTCCATGAGCTGATCGTGGGAGGCGGCGCCGGCATCGCCCGCGGCAGCGCTCGGCTCGGTGGCGACCGTTTTCTCCTTGGTCGCATGGCTGACATCGAGCAGGCGCCGGATCAGCTCCTGCATCTTGTAGGACGCTTCGCTGTTGCTGCGCGAAACCTCCGTCGCCCCCTTGGCCGCCTCCGATGCATTGCGCGAAAGCTCCGACATTCCCTTGCCGACTTCCGCCAGGGACCGGGCAATTTCCGTGATTCCTTCGGCGGCCTGGCTGACATTGCTTGCCACGAGCCCGGTTGAATGGGTCTGCTCTCCCACCGATCCGGAGATGCGGTTGGAGGCCTCGTCCACTTCGCGAAACAAGCTGGCAATTTTCTGGATCATCTCGACCGTTTGACCGGTCTGGGCCTGAACCTCCTGGATGCGCCGCTCGATATCCTCGGCCGCGCGGCCCGACTGGTTGGCCAGTTCCTTGATCTCGCCAGCGACGACGGCAAACCCCTTGCCCGCGTCGCCCGCCGTGGTTGCCTCGATCGTCGCATTAAGCGCCAGCAAGTTGGTTTGCAAGGCGATGCTCTTGATCGTGTCGGTGACCTTGGTGATGTCCTTGGCCGCCTTGCTCAGTTGAACGATCGATTGCGAGGCCTCGCGCGAGAGGCCGTGCGCCTCGGAGCTCTTCTTCGAGCCCTGCGCCGCGTCGGCGGCGATTTCATTCAGGGCTTTATCGATCTTGGCAACGGAATCGTTGGCGCTTTGCACATTGCGCGAGGTGTTTTGCGCCGCCATCGAAATGCTCGATACATTCGTGCTGATCTCCTCGGTCGCGGCGGAGATCCCAGCCACCGACATCGAGATCTGCTCCGACCCGGCCGCCATGCTTTGCATCGCCGAGTTCATCTGATTGGAAGCGGATCCCATTCGGCCGGAAGCGTCCCGGATCTTGGTCATCATCGTGAGCAATTGATCGGATACGAGGTTCATCGCCTTGGACATGCGGCCCACTTCGTCATGCTGATCGACGACCAACCGCTGCGTCAGGTCGCCCCGAGAGATGGCATCCAGCACGCGCAGGGCCTTATTCAGGGGGATGGTAATCATGCGGATGATCCAGATGCCGGTGACAACCGCCACGAACACCGAAAACAAAAACCCGGCCGAACTGCCGAATTGCGAACTGCGGTAGATCCACTCGCTGTCGTCGCGGCTTTTGCGCATTTGCGCGCTGGCCAACTCTTCGAGCGAATCGGTGAGGGCGAGCACTTTGGACCCCTTCTCCATGGTTTGAGTCAGGGTCAACTCCAGCGAACGGGTGTTGGAATTGATGTGGCTGAGACGGGTGATTTCTCCCACCGTGGCTCCCCATTCCTCCAACTGGGGGATCACCCGGTTCAGATCGGAAATGTCTCGTTCATCGCCGGCAGTGATGAGGGAACGTAGGCCTTCATCCAACTGGCGCAAGGTCGCTTCGATCTTGCGATCGGAACGGCTCATGGCGCTTTCATCGGCCTGGCTGATGTGCACATACAGGTTCTGTTCCAGCTCCCAGGTTTTGCCGATGAGGTTTTGAATCTTCGCTATCTTTTGGGCCAGTTTCAGTTTCTTATCACCGCTCGCTTCGGCAGCGGGCAAGGCCGACGCCTCGCGTTCGGAACGCTCCTTGATTAGCGTGAGCGCGGCGCGGCAGGCATCGAATTTGGGCGCCAGTTTGCCTGTAAGCAGGCTCGTTGCTTGAACGTTGGTATTGAGCACGGCCAGTTCCAGGACTTGCTGCTGGTGTTTTTGCAAGTCGTCGAGGGCGCGGTTCATTTGGCCGATCATGTTGCGCGCTTCGGGAGCGGCGCTTTCGAACGAAGGGATGATTTCCTGAAGGATCATCTGGGCCTGTTCGATCGCCTTGCGCGATTGATCGGCATGGTTGCGTCCATCTTGTGCCGAGGTCGTGAGCACGGCGTTTTTTTCGAATCGGATGGCGTGCGCGATCTGCACCTTGAGGCGATTGACCATTTCGACATTGTGGGCGATCACATCGACCACCTTGCGGTTGGCGTCGTTGACCCGCGACAGCTCATGAAGCGCGACCGACGATTTGATCAGGTCGCCCGTCAGAATCACGGCGATCAAGATGCCGATTTTCCAGCCAATGCTCAGATTTCTCATGGCCCTGTCCTAATCGGTCCGGAGCAGTGACGACAGGGCTCCGGCAACCGGTAAACCGCTGCCAACAGACTTTGGGTATTTAGGCAATATAGCAAATCCAGATAACATGGGAAGAGCAATTGGCGCTGAATCGGAGGGGAGGAATCGCCTCCGGGAGAAGAGATCCCGCCTGTCAACCCGGCCAGATCGGCCGATCGTTTTCGGTCCCTCGCCAACATTTCCCCTTTTTCGTCATGCAAATCCCTCCAATTCTTCATGTCAAAAACAGTGCCGCAAATGGGGCTTCACCTAGAATCTTCCGAAAAATCCTGGGAAATCTTGCTATGCAAAACGCGTTACGGTGGATGGCGTTCGCACTTCTAATCGGAGGCCTTGAGGTCCCAGGCGCGCGGGCGCAAGAACCCCAGAAGGTGCGTTTTGCCACTTACAACATTCAGGAATTGAGCCGGGAAAAGCTCGATCAGGTCGACGGGATGGGCGGGGGAACCAACCCCCAACTGCGCAAGGCCGCCGAAATCGTCCAGCGCATGCAGCCGGAAGTGCTGCTCATCAATGAGATCGACTACGATTTTGACACCAAGGGCCAAAACGCGAAATTATTCCGGGATCGCTACCTGGCCGTCAGCCAGAATGGCCAGAAACCGCTCGCCTTCAGCGAGATCGTGTTCGAACCGGTCAACACCGGCGTCCCATCGGGCCAGGATTTCAACAACAACGGCAAAACCGACGACCCGGAAGACGCCCTTGGCTTCGGCAAATACCCGGGACAATACGGGATGGCGCTTTTTAGCATCCACCCCGTGCAAAAGGAGAAAATCCGCACCTTTCGCAACCTGCTCTGGAAGGATGTTCCGGGAAATCTGATCCCCGATGGCTTGGGTGGTCGGCCCAAGTGGTACGGCCCCGCCCAGGTGGCGATCTTTCGCCTCTCAAGCAAGAGCCACTGGGATGTGCCGGTGACCGTGAAGGCGCGCACGATTCATTTCCTCTGCTCGCACCCGACGCCGCCGGTCTTCGACGGCGCCGAGGATCGCAACGGACGGCGCAATCACGATGAAATCCGCCTCTGGGCCGACTACCTCAGCGGCGGCGACCGCGCCAACTACATCAAGGACGACTCCGGGAAGGCCGCCTCGCTTCCCGCCACCGAGTCTTTTGTGATTCTGGGCGATCTCAACGCCGAACCGCTGCGCGGCGATCTGGTCGAAGGCAAACGGCCGATCGATCTGTTGCTCAAGCACCCGCGCGTCGCCGATCCGAAACCGCAATCCGAAGGCGCCGAAGAGGCCAACGGACCGGCCATCGCCGGCTACAAGGCGTTTCGCAGCCACAACTTCGGCCGGCTGGACTACGTTTTGCCCTCGAAGGATCTAACCGTGGCGGGCACGGGCGTTTTCTGGCCCAAAAAAGGCACCGCAGAGCGCGCCCTGATCGATCCGCCCAATGAAGCCAGCGATCATCGCCTGGTCTGGCTCGATGTTTTCCTCCGTCCTTGATTTTTCATTCTTCACAAACCCGAGAGAATCGATTTCCCCACCACCCTGATCCGCTGGGTCCAGCGTAATAACGAGTGGGCCTGCACAGCCCACTTGAGGCCGGTAAGGTCCCTAAAACCCTATCCTTACCGGTTGAAGTTTGGAACGAGCGAGGGTGGGTCCATGGCATTCACGGATGGCGATTTGGGGCTCTGGTACCAGGGAGCCAAGGACGCGGCGATCGAGGCGGGTAAGGTGGTGCGCCGCTGGAGCGGCCGGTTCTCCGTCAAGGAGAAGGGGAAGTTCGACCTCGTCACCGAAGCCGATGTCGAAACACAAAAGGTGCTCCAAGAGTTCCTGTTCGCCCGCTTCCCCAAACACCATTTCTTGGGCGAAGAAGGGGGCATGGAAGAGAAAGCGCCGCCGCCCGGTTCACCGCCCACCTGGATCGTCGATCCGATCGACGGCACGAGCAACTACGCCCACGACTTCCCCTTTTTCTGCACCTCGATCGGCCTGATGGCCGACGGCGAACTCATCGTCGGCGCCATCTACGACCCCACGCGCGATGAGCTCTTTCACGCGGCCAAGGGCAAAGGCGCCTGGATCAACGGCAAGCGGATCCACACGAGCGCGGCCGCCGGGCCGGAACAATCGCTCATCACGACCGGCTTTCCTTACAACCTGCAAGGAAAAGAAGAACTGCTTGGCTGGTGGGAACACTGGTCGTGGCGGGCGCAGGCGCTCAGGCGCACCGGATCGACCGCGCTCAACCTCGCCTATGTCGCGGCCGGCCGCTGCGATGCCTTCTATGCCCTCGAAGGCCATGCCTGGGATGTCGCCGGCGGAGTCGTCATCGTGCGCGAGGCAGGCGGCAAAGTCACCAAGGTCGCTGGCGGCGACTACGACCCGTTTACCCCCAATATCCTGGCGACCAACGGTAAGACGCACGCCGAATTTGCAAGGCAATTCGCCGCCGGTCCCAAGGGGAAACCGTAAGGTTGGTTGCCGATCGGTACAGGTTTACTTTTCTCCTATTTAGGCGCCTGGCAATCAGTCGGGCGCCTTTTTTCTGCCGGAGTCGCTCCCCGCGCGGCAACTTCAGTGCAACAGGGTCTCCTTCACGTACCGGAAAACTCCTGTCAGATTTCTTAACCACCAAGGGCCGCCTTATGTTTCTCGCGCTTTGTTGTCTCGCAGCCGTTACCCAGGCACCCGTCTTCGAGGTCGATAAAGAAAAACTGCCCGTCCCCTACGATCGCTTCACGACGAAAGACGCCCATGGCCGCACGATCACGGCTTACCTCTCGAAACCTCCCGCCGGAGCACAGGGAGAGAAATTGCCGGTGATCCTCGTCATTCAAGGTTCAGGCAGCCAGTCGATCTGGGTCAAGCGCGGCGATCGCGTGGGCGGCGGTTTGCAGAACCTGGTGCTCATGGCGGCCAAGGGGCGCGCCCGGATCCTCGCCGTGGAGAAGCCTGGTGTCAAGTATCTCGACTGGCCCAAACAACCCGGCACGGCCACCGAGGGAAGCAAGGAATTCTTAGCCGAGCACACCCTGCCCCGCTGGGCCGAAGCGAATGTCGCCGCGCTCAAGGCCGTACTCCCCCAGGAAGGCATTGACCCGTCGAGGGTGCTGGTCATGGGCCACTCGGAAGGCGGCATTGTCGCCGCGCGCGTGGCGGCCGAACTTCCCGCGGTTACCCATGTCGCTCCCCTGGCCTGCGGCGGTCTGACCCAGCTTTTTTCGCTGGCAACCCTGGCTCGCAAGCGCGCTCCCAAGGGAGAGGAAACGGCCGCCGTGGACAAGGTGTATGCCGACTGGGCCAAGATTCTCGCCAAGCCCGACAGCATCGAGGATTTCTGGATGAGCCACCCCTATCGCCGCTGGAGCAGTTTCCTGAAAGACTCGGTGCTTGCCGAACTCTTGCGCACGAAAGCAAAGATCTACCTGGCGCATGGATCGGCCGATGAGGCCGACGCCGTTGAAGGCTTCGACGCGATGCGCGCGGAACTGTTGGCCCAAGGCCGAACGGTCAATGCGGAACGAATCGAGGGCGCCGGCCATGGCTTTTCGATCGCTGCTCCCAAGGGGGACGGCGAAGGGATGAAAAAAGTGTTCACCAATGTGGTCGAGTGGTTTTTGCAACCGCAGCCGAAGAATTGATCAGGCTTCGATCAGGGTGTCGCCCGCCAGGTGGGTGAAGCCCCCTTCCGGCAAGATCCACATCATCTTTTTGCCCGCGGAGCGAAACCGCTGGCGCCACTGCAAAAGGGCGTCGGCAAAGGCGTGATCCATGTGCAAAACGCCCGTCAGGTCAACGGTCACCTTGGGACCGTTCTTCATCAATTTCGCCATGAACTTGTGCAGCACGGGCAAGCGCAAGAAGGTGGCGTTGCCCGTCACCAGGGCCTTGTCTTCTGCGATCATTTCGACGCGCAGCTTGGTCAATCTCCAGAGCAGGCGCAACATCGCCAGGCCAAAGCCGGCGGCCACGCCCACAAGGAGATCCTGGACCACCGTCAGCGTCAGGGTCACCATGAAGATGGCAAACTCCCAGCGATCGATCTTCCACATCTTTCTGATGAAGGCGAAGTTGATCAGGCGAACGCCAGTGTAAACGAGCACCGAAGCCAAAGCGCCTGTCGGTATCATGACGAGCAATTGGGGCGCAAGCAGGAGCATCGCCAGCAGCCAGAACCCGTGCAGGATGGTGGACAGACGGGTCCTGGCACCACTTTGCACATTCGCCACGGAGCGCACGATCGCCCCCGTGACCGGAAGCAATCCCGCGATGCCGCAAAGGGAATTGCCGATCCCCTGAGCGATCAATTCGCGGTCGTTGTCCGCGGATTTGCCCCGAGCGAGCGTGTCGACTCCGGAGGCGGAAAGCAGGCTGATCGTGCTGCCGACCAGGCCGATCGCCAGTCCATGAGCCAGCACCTCCCTCCAGTCGACCTCGCGGTAACTGCCCCAATCGATCCAGAGGAACGATTCGGTGAGTGTTCCCTCAAGGCGAATGCGCCTCACCGGAAAATCGCCGATCGTGGCCACGGTCGTGGCAATCAGCAGGGCGATCAGCGTGGCGGGAACCAGGCTCAAGGCTTTCGGCTTCAAACGATCCCAAAAAATGATGATGCCGATCGTGATCAGACCCAGCAGGGCGGCATCGTCGTGCGAGACTTCATGGGAAGGGACGACGGCGGTAAGGATCGCTTCGGGTATGCCGAGGATGTTGCGCAGGCCATTGCCGGAAGGATCGGGCTTGTGATCGAGCAACACATGAAATTGCCCGACCGCGATGAGCAAGCCGATGCCCGAAAGCATCCCGTGAATCACCGCGGGGGAAATCGCCCGAAAGACAATTCCCAGGCGAAAGAGTCCCGTAACGAGCTGGAAGATGCCCGAAACCAAACAGGCCCAGCCAAAGCCGGCCAGCCCGAGATCGGCCTTGGCCGCAAGTACGAGCACGACCAGGCCGGCCGGTGGACCGCTGACCTGAAGGGGGCAGCCGGCCAGGGCGCCGACGATGACTCCGCCAAGGACGCCGCTGATGATGCCGATCTGCGCGGCACGGTTCTGATCGAAGTCGTCCCCGGCCAGGGCGCAGGTCTGGGCAATGCCCAGGCACAAGGGCAAAGCCACGAGAAAAACGACCAAGCTCGCCATGAAATCATGGACGAGCCAGTGGGTGCGGCTTTCCGCTGGAGGATGTTTGATCTGAACCGGTTTCATGCAAGGCCACTAAAAGAACAATCGCCAACGAACTGGAGAATAGGGAAAGGAAGAACCCGGATGGTTGTGGAGGATCAGGCCACGACCGAGCGGCGTCCCCGATAACTTGGCAGCGCCTTGGCCCCGTTTTCGGTGAGATAACCGAATTCGCCGCTGTCGGGGTCGAAACTCAAAACCCGGCCTTCGGCCAGATGATAAACCCATCCGAAAATGTTCAGCTCATTGCGCGCCAGGCCGACCGCCACCGCGGGATGGGTGCGCAGATGATCGAGTTGCTGGATGACATTCTCTTTGACCGCTTCCAGTACGGTTTCCTCCGAAAGCACTCCGGATTCGTCGGCGGAAACCAGACGGCGGGTCGATTCGGAATGTTGGAACCAGTTGCGCACGCAGGGCATGTTGTTGTCAACCTTGCCTTCGAGCAACGCGCGCATGGCGCCGCAATGAGAGTGCCCGCAAAGGATGATGTTTTTGATCTGCAGCACCGTCAGGGCGTATTCGATCGTCGCCGCCTCGCCGCTGGTGCCGGTGGAACCGTAAGGAGGAACAATGTTTCCGGCATTGCGCAAAAGGAAGAGCTTGCCAGGGCGGGTGCCTGTGAAGGTGTTTGGGTTCAACCGGGAATCGGCGCAGGTAATGAACAGCGCCTGGGGCCGCTGTGGCTGCGTGACTAACTCCAAATAAGCATCCCGATCCCGGGGGAATATCTCATTCTCAAATCGGGAAACACCTTGAATGATCTGATTCATCGCGACCTACCTTTGTCTGGGAGAGTGGGACTCCCCCCTCACCTCGGTTCCTTACGAAATCGTAATTTACAACCTAACGATATCGTAAGAATTGGCTCCCGGACAAGTCCAAACGGTTTTTGGGGCTTTTGCGACGCCTTTTCGACCAAAAAAGCCGGGAAATCGCTGGAATCGGTCCTTTTTCTTGTCGTTTCCCGTGGGCACCGGTTCCTCAAGTCGCCAACCGCTTCCTGTCGATGAATCGTTAAAGTCCGCCTCTCTTAAGGGAGCGAGGCCGGGGGTTGGGAAAGCTTCCCGTGAGCGAGGAATTCGCGTCGCGCGGACTGCCCGGAAATGAGTGGAGCGGGGATCATGGGACACGATTCGCCCGCAACCTGCAATGCCGCCCCGGTCCACGCAATTGGTCCGACGATCCAAGCGAATCGGGTCTTTTGGGGTGTTGCGTTCCTCGGCGTTCTGCTTGCAGTTTTCCTTTACTGCGGTTTTTTGCCCCGGTCACGATTCCTCTGGGATTCGATGATTCACGACCGCAACGCGCACTATTACACCGCGCAGACGGTCGCCATCGACCTGCAAAACGCCGACATCCTTCACCTGGGCCGCGACCTCGAGCGGATGCGCATCTGGGGCCCGCTGCACCCGATCGTGACCGGCGTCGCGATGGCGGTGATCGGCGTCGACTATCGGGTGGCCGTGCTCGTCTCGCTGGCTGCCTGGGTGGCGACCGCCCTGTTTGCTTTTCTCACCGGCCGGCGGTTGGTGAAGGAACATGGCGACTCGGCGGGGCTCGTTGCGGCCTTCTTTGTGCTGGCCAGCCCCGCTTACCGGGCCTTTGCGCTCGACATCATGCTCGAAAGTCTGGGTTCCTGTCTGAGCGTCGCGGGGATTTACTTTTATACAGTGGCGCGGCAGGAGCCCTCGCGCCGCCACGATCGCTGGTTTGCGCTCTCGCTGACGGCGCTCTTTTTCCTCAAATACAATTATTGGATACTCTTGCTCGCTGGTCTGTTCCTGGCTGAAGCCGTGCGCCATGCGCGAGCGCTTGGGCGGTTGATTCGGCGCATTCCCATCGTGACAACGGCTCGAACCATCCTCGCCCAGGCTTTCCAACCGCTCAACTATCCTCTCTTTGCCTGCGGCGCCCTCATGCTCCTGTTCCGGCTGCTTGGGCCTTATGAAATCCCCTTGCCTGGCAAGCGTGTGGAGATTCGATCGCTTGACCTGATCGCCACCCTTTTTTGCTGGAGTTTATTATTGCGCGTTGCGCCCTGGTGGATTGCCACGGGCAGCAAGTGGGTGAGGATCCATCTGCCCCGGCTCGGTACGATCATCTCATTTCATCTGATACCAGTGATCGCCTGGTTCCTGATCCCGCAGCGGGCGGGGCTTTTCTTGAGCTATCTGACTCGCGACCACGGCGCCGGAGAAAGCGGGACAGGTCTTGCGGAACGGCTTGGCGCCTATGCCAATGCCCTGGCCCTGCACTATCACGGGAGCTGGATTCTGTGTTTCGTGGCAGCCGGTCTTGCGCTTATTGCCGCGACTCAATGTCGCCGGCTTGCGCCCGGTGCAGCCTTCCTGCTGGCCACCATGGCGGTTGCCTTGCTGCTGACTGCAATGCAGCCCTGCTGTCGTAGCCGCTTCCTGCATAGCTGGTTGGCGATCGTCTGGGTCGCTTCGGGAATGGGCGCGGCCCAGCTCGCTTCGCTTCTTTCCCGGATTCCTCTGCGCCGTCTGGCGCCGATCTACCCCCTCGCCGCGGCCGCGGGGCTCGTGGCCCTGGCGGGACCGGCTTTCTGGCAACTGGGTCAGGCACCCGAAAGCGGCCTGAAAGAAGATCGCCAAAGCGTGCTCGATCTGGCCGACACCTACCTGCAAGACCTGGGTGCGACGGGGAAGATCGCGATCCTTTCCAATCAACCGATCAAGTTCTTCGCGAAGTGGACCTGGCAGCAGAAAAACCGCCAAACGGAAAAGGTCGAATCCGAAGCGCTCGATTTCGCCAGCCAGCCGGGGGCGATCGATCAGTGGCTCGACAAGGTCCGCTGCGAAACGGTTGTCTGGATCGACGTGGGTGCGAGTTCTCCGTTCACGATCGCCGGGTTTGCCAGCAAGAACGAGTCGCTGGCACAGTTTTCCAGCGGAAAGACCAGCCTTCGAGAAAACGATCGTCGTAATCTCGCCGAACTCGATTGCTCGGTGACGCGCTGGCAACGAGGCAAGGAAGCGCCCGCGGTGGTCGTGACCCGCGGCCGCTAGGATCGCATCGAATATCACGCGGACTTGTTCACTTCTTTTTGCGGCCCAGATGGTGCTTCGCGAAATCGATGAGCCCGGCGTAGCGATAGCCCGGGTCGATGTAGTGTTCGATGACATAGAAGGCGAAGTAATAGGCGCGAGCGAAGCCCCAGACCGCCAGGCCTAGCAGTAGCGCTGTATCCCAGGCCGGGTGATAGGCGATCAACAACCCCGATGCCATGACACCGACAAGAAGCATCATCCCGCCTTTGATGTAAAGCACCGTGGGACTCTTGATGTCAGCCATGTTGGGATCGTCCTCTCAGGCGTTGGATCAATTCTTGAGTTGATTCAACAAATCGAGATGAGTCTTCAACTGGTGTGCTCGATTTTGTAGGTCCGGGATGGTTTTCAAATCTTCGATCCTTTTCACAAGATAAGGTCTCAGTTGGGCATCGAATGGTTTGCCGACGAGGCGCGAAAGACAGGTCAGGGCAAGCCGATGATCATTCTCCTGGTCGGATGCGGCAGCAGACGCCTGCTGGAACACTTCAAAGATGGCTTGATCGATTTTCTTGTTGGAAAACTCAGGGAGTGTCGAGATAAATTCTTCAAGATCTACTTTGTCAATGCTATTAATAAATTTACTGTCATTTTTATTGAATTTTGGAAATAATCTCTTGGCGATCACTTTCGACTTATATGTAGGACCAACATATAGTATGTTGCCATTAATATCATCGCGGATATAATTATATCTGATTGCAATTGGTATTTGATTCGCAATCTCATCTCCATGTTTTTTCCGAAAATCACCAAGCAACCGATTGCACTCACTATCCGACGGAAACGAAATGACTTTTACCAATAGCATCTCAGATAGCAAATCTCTGAATCGATCATTTATATAAAAGAAAATATGGTTAGTTTTCCAATTCAAAATATTTTGATCGCTTAAATACACAATCGAGTCTTGAACCATTTTATGAAGGTAAATGATTTTTTCAAAATCCCAGTACGCCCTACCGCATTCACGATTTTTATCGGTTAATAAAAGGCTATCCACTAAAAAAGCGTCAATGATCGACCGGTCATAGGCCGACTTTTTAATATGATCAATGATCCTTTTCTCGCCTTCCTCCGGATAGTATAAGTAAAGGCGGATCAAGGCCCCCATGGGTGCCAAGGCCGGGGACTTGATGAATTGATCATGGAACTGGCGAAATCCTTCTTCAACCAGGTAAGCCTTGTGTTGCTCAGCGGTCAGACCCGCCCATTCTTCGCGGCAGGCTCGGCCCAGGGCCGGCACGTGACTGGGCGAACCAATTCGCCTGGCTCCCCCATTATCTCGCAGTTCGACGGCTTGCAAATTCCGATAGACCATTTCCCCAACCAGGAAATAACAGAGGTCGCCCACCTTCAACGTGTAGCGGTATTCCCAATTCTTAATTTTTTCGAATCGGTCCAGAGCCCCTGGGATGTACGTCTGGTCACTTAGAGGCACGGTGCCCTTGGGTCGCTTCGCGGGATCTTTGAACCGGCTGTCGTATTCATTGGTGAAATACTCCCCACCGATACCCGCTCTCGCGCAGGAAATCACCACTTTCGTGGGCCGTTTGTCTTCCAGGTGGTCCAACAGTTTGGGTAACGACTCCACGCCTCGACGCAGCAGGTCCCGCACAACCGGCGGTGTCTTGGGCTGGAATAGGCTTGCTTGCCGTGGGGACGGATCATTCGGACCACGATATTCGAAATTCTGAATCCCCCAGCCGGAGGTGGGCAACTCGTCCCCACCCACTTCCTCCTGGAGGCGATCAATCAACTGCTCAACGGTCAGTTTCTTGAGATCCACCGGGATAGGTTTGGGTGTAGGCGGATTGGCTGGAGGCTGTGTAGAAAGTGCTGTAGATGACAACAGCGCTGAGACCAAAACCACAAAACAGAATCCTGGAATAGAAAAAAAGAGGCGCCCATTCCTGAAACGGGATTTCATGGAAATGCTCCCTTGGGCCAATCCAGCGCTGGCGTTTTCCTCTGGAACAAACGCCAGAGGCATTCCCTTTCGTCGAGGCAAAAAAAATAGACCCGACTGCTCCGCACTTCTTATATCTCTATCAGCTAATTCCGATTCGGCCGTGGTCGTTTGCCGGGCCTACAATATCTTCCCTGTCTTTTCTCAACGGATCGAGGCACGCCGTGCATTCCCAACTCTTCTCCCTTGTGCTGTGCGGCCTGGCGATTTTTGCTTCATCCGCCCCTGCCGCCGATCCCAAACCGATGACCTCTTCGCTTCGCGAGGACGGCACCCTGCTCGTCAACGGCAAGCCGGTCATGCCTTATGGTTTCTACATTTCCACGCGGCACACGGGCGATATCCGCCTGAAGTGCGTCGAGGAGATCCACCGGATCGGCGGCACTGTCGTGCACATTCAAGGCCCCTGGCATGAAGACACCCGCTTTCTGGACCGTGCCGCCGAACTGGGAATATGGGTGATCGCCGGCCACACCGAAACCGAAGCCAAGCTCGACCGCGTCAGGAAATTCAAGGACCACCCGGCGATCATCGCCTGGACGATTTTCGACGACGCCAACACGCTTTCAACGGTGCCCCATCTGAAGAAGATGCACGGCCTGGTGAAGGAGATCGTGCCGCACCGGTTGACCTACAACCCGCTGGGCACGCAGACCCGCGATATCCTCATGCCCGCCGATGGCTTCTTCTCTTGTTCCGATTTCGTCGGCTGGGAGATGTACCCGGTGGCGAACCCCAAGGCGGCCGACCCTACCCTGAAGGCCACCGAAATCCAAATGACGCTGGTCGAACAAGCCGCGAAGCGAGCCAAACGGCCATTTTGGATCCTGCCCCAGACCTTCAAGTGGCCGGGAAGCCGCGTGCCGACTCCCGAGGAATACCGCAATCTGTGCTATGTCGGCCTGATCAATGGAGCCAAGGGGGTGATGCCCTGGTCGATCTACCACATGGTCGATGCGCCCGAAGTGCAGGCGAAGAAGAAAGCCGAGGGAGTTCCCACCTGGGAGGAGTGGTATTTGCCCGACAACAAAGAGCTATGGTTACAGTGCGCGGCGGTCGGCGCGGAACTGAAGGAAATCGCCCCGTTTCTACTCAACGGCAAGCGAACCAAGTTGACCGAAGGGACCTTCCTCAGCGCCGCCGTGTGGCAAACCGATACCGAGTCGCTCTTGATCGTCGCCAATCTCTCGGAAAACGAGAACCGCTCGCACCCCATCAAACTCCCCAGCGGAATCGGTGGCGAATTGGTGCCGGTGATCAAGAATCGTTCCCATACCCTCTCGCTGACGCAGGGAGTCCTCACCGGAGCCGTGGACAAGGCCGATGTCCAGATTTACCGCGTCGTACCAATAAGGGCGGGCAACTAGAACATGATCTCTCCACTCCATTTGCGGCTTACCCGCTCCCTGATGGCTCTGGTCTTTTTCTTCGCCTTGGCCGCCGCCTGCAGCATCTGCCAGGAAGAGATCAGAGGGTCTGGGTCGGTGCGGGCGAACGCGCCCACGCAAACGGACAGCCCCATCGCCGGCATTGCGCGCATGATTCCCGGGGAATGGCAGGTGACCGCGCAGAGCGGCAAAAGCATGTACCACACCTGGCACTGGGGTCCGGGCAAACATTCCATGCGCCGGATGACGGATGGGCTCGATGCGGGCGGAAATCCCTGGTACGAATTGCGAGTGGTCTACTGGCACCCCCATTTCAAGCAGGTTCGCCTGCTGGGGCTGACTCCCTTTGCGAAGGGAGTCATGGAAGGCGCGGTCAAGCTTGAGAAAGACACCGCGGAAGCCTTATTTGACCTCTACCAGACCGGCGGTCTGCGGAAAATGGCTCTAAACTGGAGGTTTGAAGGCCCTGACAAGTTTCACGAGAGGCTTCTGGAGTCGACTGGCCCTGCCGGCTATTCCCTGCTTGTCGAGTGGGACCAGGTGCGCAAGGCACCAACCCCGGCCCGCCCGCGCATCATCGAAGAAACGTCCAACCTTGCGGCCCCGTTCAAAAGTCTGGAACCCCTTCGCGGTCATATCTGGGAAGCCAAGGGCAACGGGACTACAGGAGGCATTTTGCAAACCCAAACGACCCTGGAGTCGATCCCGCTGAATGACGCCGTTTATGTGCGCGTCCTTGGACCTCCTCAAGAGGGAGGGCCGGCGCATTTCCTCGACGCCTATCTCTATTACCACACGGGCTTCAAAACCGTCCGTTGCCTCGCCCTGTCCAACCATGGCGCCGTGTACGAAGGTCCTATGACCGTTATGAAGGATGGCGCCCTTCAGCTCGATTTGACGGGGTACGAAGGGGACCGCGCTGTTCCCTATGTGGCGCGGTTCTCTTTCGAGAACGACGGCGCCCTACGTCAACAGATCTGGTCGGTCAAGGACAAAGAGCGCACGCTCGTACTCGATCTCCTCCACAAAAAAGGCGACAAGAAGAAAAACTAAGTCGGAAAAATCGACTCGAACCCTTGAGCGCACTGCCCCTCCCGAATTCGTCCGGTGCATCGCATCGATCGAGGATCTAACCGTGGGTAAATTTTTCAAAACGTTCAAGTGGACCCTTTTAACCATTGTTGTATTATTGATAGCAATATTTTACTATAAAAACCACTTCCTACACTTGTACGCCTATTACAAACTAAATATCGGACATGTACACGATATACCCAGCACGGAGTTCGCGGAAGTCGCGATCCCGGAGGACTGGAAGCAACAGGAGATTGGGAAGTTGACATTTCGGCTTCCCGATGGATTCCAGGAGAGCGATAACACCAAGAAAATGAAGGCAAGCGGCACACCGGGAGAGAAACCGACAGCGTTGTTTAAAGACAAAATGGTAGTTATTTTTAATACGACATTCAACGCAAGTGAACTTTTCGATTTAATCAGCCTAGATCCTTCGTCTTTTTTCGAAGAGGAAAACCTGACCTGGCCAAAATTTCTACTAAAATCTTCTCAATTTAATTCAAGCTCATTTTCCTGGTTGAAATCGCCGAAATCCATCACCCGCGATACGTATTTTCTTGTGGAACGCGCCTTGACTCGATCACTTTTCGACAAAAGATGCCTGTACCAATTCAAATCACGCGTCGATTGGATCGCTCAATTCAATGAAAACGAACGCTCGATCGGTATCTTCTGGCAGGAAACGGACTCCCAACTCTGTGGGAGCATTGTTGTGGAGACCCGATCTGGAACCATCGACCCGGCCTGGATCGAGTCGTTTTGCCAAAGCCTGGATGTCAAAAAAGACTAAACCGATCTGCCTTGCTGAGAGCGTTTTTTTGATTGATCGACGGTTCTGACGGAAGGCAAGATTAGGAGTTCAACGCAAAGGCGCAAAGCACGCGAAGACACTTTCTTGATTGATCAACGAATCTGACGGAAGGCAAGATCAGGAGTTCAACGCAAAGGCGCAAAGCACGCGGAGACGCAGAGAAACCACAAGAATGAGCTCTCGGAACAAAGTCTGGTCTTTCCCACCCGATCTCGCCATCGACTGCATCTCATCGCTTCTTTGCGTTCTTGGCGCCTCTGCGACTTTGCGTTGAAAAAAGCCTCATCCCCTCGCCGAATCACTCAGCACTCCCACCAACTCCACCGCCCGCGCCAGCGCCCCATCAACCGGATGCTCCACGCGGACCCAGGGCAAGTGCGCCAGCAGGTCGCGCTTCGATTCTTTTTGAAACTCCTGCCAAAACTCCTCATTGCGAAAAAGGCCCCCGGCGGCAAACGCCTTCCTGGGAAAGCCGCCTGCGACACCCTGCGACACCGTCGCTCGAACCAGTTCCGCAAGTTCCCATACCGCCCGGTGACGCAACTCCTGGGCAACCGCATCGCCCGCGCTGGCCTGCTCCAAGATCGCGGATGCGAGCGCCGCCAGTACGACGCGCGATGCCGATTTTCGCCAGGCGAACAGGCTTCGCACCGACGGGCTGCCGGCCGCCTCAAGGAAGATCTCTCTCAGCGACGTGCGCGGGCCTCGCCCGTCCTCTGCACGTGAAATGAGCCGGATCGCTTCTTCGGCCAACCAGGCGCCGCTTCCCTCGTCGGCGCCCACACCCCATCCTCCGGCGCGGTGAATCGTGCCAGGCGTTGGCTCCCACCAGGCGAGCGAACCCGTTCCGGCAACCAAAATGAGCCCGTGTGGATCGCCCCCCGCCCGGCCAACGAGCGCGGCATCGGAACTCACTTCCACGAAGGCGCCCGGAAACGCCTCCTTCAAGTAATTGGCCATGGTCTCCTGGGCTTTGGGCGTCCCCCCGCCGGAGGTGCCGGCAACAACGGCTGCCATCGCCTCTGCAGGTAGGCCTTCCGTAAGCAGCCATCCCTTCATCCGGCGGATCCACTCGAAGACGGTGCCGCCAAAAGCGTGAGTTGCGGGAAGGGCCGCTGGCCCGAGGACGATTTCCGACGGGCTTTCTCCCACGACCTGAAACCGCATCTTCAAGCTGGTGCCGCCGCCATCGATTCCCACGGCCACACAACGGGCGCTTTTTGCCGCTACGGTTGCAGGATCGCTCACGGAATTGGATGTCGAGGATGAACCCGGCTCGGCGCGCGCATCGAGTACCTTGCGAATGATGCCGCCATGGGCCTGCAACAGCCGCCGCGCTTCCTCGGGAGCGATTTTCAATTCATGGCAAACGATCGCCGTTTTCAGCTCCCTGCCGGCGACATCGAGCAGAACTCGCGCCCGCTCCAGGTCGATCTTGCACGCGCGACTGACAAGACGCACCGCCCTGGTGTGCAACTTCTCGTTGCTTGCGAGCATGTCAACCATCAGGTTGCCATGGGTCTTGCCAAGACCCACCATCGAGCCCGTGCTGATCGTATTGAGCACAAGCTTGGTCGCCGTGCCCGCCTTGAGGCGGGTTGACCCGCCCAGAACTTCCGGGCCGGTCTCGACCGCCACGACATGCTCGGCGTACCTGGCCATCTCCGGGTTGCGCACCGCCACGACGGCGGCGAGCAGACATCCTCGGACTCTCCCCTCTTTCAAGGCGCCGATGACATAAGGGGTCCGGCCGCTCGCGGCGATGCCGATCACAATATCGCGCCAGTCGGCGCCCACGCTTCGCAAATGCCCGGCTCCCAGTTCTTCGGAGTCCTCCGCCCCTTCCACGGCGCGAAACATCGCGTCCTCGCCGCCGGCGATCATTCCAAGCACCTGTCCGTAGGGAGAATGAAAGGTGGGCACACATTCGGAGGCATCGAGCACTCCGAGGCGACCGGAAGTTCCCGCGCCGAAATAAAGGATGCGGCCTCCCTCGCGCATGCGCGGCACGATTGCTTCGATCAACTTTCCGATGGCTGGCGCGGCTTCGCCCACGACGGCCGCGATGCGAGCATCTTCCTGATTCATCAACTGCGCAAACTGCGTCGGGTTCAGCCGGTCGAGATGGGAGAACTCGCTTGCAATGCGCTCCGTCGCCAGGTGGGCCAGCGGATCGAGGGGATCGAGCGCAGGGGAGAGAGCCGTTTCCAGGGTGGAGGGTCGTGTCATCGTCGAACCAACCTCTTCTTTTTGCCGGGCATTTCGAGAACGACTCCCAGACCCCAGGTCGCCAGGGCCCCCAGCGGAACATACCAAGGATAAGCTAGATAGGGTTTATCCCAAAGCGTTGGCAGCCACAAAAATCCCACGACCGTGGCGCCCAGAAGGGCGCCGCCGATCGCCGCGGTGCTGCGCACCGGTTCGCGCATGGTGGCCAACAGAAAAAGCCCGAGGATGGGGCCGGCCAGATAGGCGGTCACTTCCAAAATCGTGGCGATCGCGGCTTGATCGTCGATCGCCCCCCAGGCGATCCAGGCGATCGCCATTTGCAAGAAGCCACAAACGAATACCGACCAGCGGCTGACGGCCACTTCCAGTTCCCCGCGCAATTGCGGATACCAGGCCCGGACAAAATCGCCAAGAATGGCGCTGGCCATGCCATTCCACGAAGTGGAGAGCGAACAAACGACGGCAGCGAGCACGGCAGCCACCATGAAACCGCTCAAGCCAGGGATCGATTGATCGGCGACAAAGCGGCCAAACGCCCGGTCAGGGGCCACTTCCCCAAGCGGTGTCCAGGTTCCGCCCACTTGAAGGCAATAGATGCCGATGCCGATTGCCAAATAAAGCGCGCATTGCAACACCGCAACGAAGGCCCCGCCGATCAATGCCGTCTGCGCGGCGCCTTTCGAGGAGGTGCACAGGTAGCGCTGAACGATGACCTGGTCGCAACCATGGCTGGCCATCGACCAAAATGCCCCCCCCAAGAGGCCGGCAAATAACCAGGCCGGATCAAGGAACCACGCTTGAAGGCCCGCCAGGCCGCGAAGGCCCTTCGCATCGGCCCAAGTTTGCACGGTTTGAAGTTTTCCCGCTTCGGATCCGACCTCAATGAGTTGGGACCAGCCGCCGGGCAGTTGCCCCAGAATGAGCGCGAAAATCGCGATCGCGGCACCCGTAAAGAGAAGATATTGCACAAGCGTGGTCCAGAGCACGGCGCGAATGCCGCCCAGAGCGGTGTACGAAAGAGTGAACAAGCCCGCGATCAGGATGCACCAGCCTGGCTTCAAAGGGATCAGGTCGCTCACAAGCATGGCCGCCAAATAGAGCTTCAACCCATCGGCCACGGTATGCATGAACAAGAACAATCCTGAGGCGATTTGCTCGATCGGCAAACGCAAACGCTGACCCAAAAGCTGGTAGGCGCTCAGATAGTTTGCGCGAAAGTACCAGGGCAAAATCCAGCCGGCAACGATGAGGCGGCCGATCACGAACCCACACGCCAGCTGCAAGAAAACGAGGGAACCTCCCGGTTTCCAGGACCAGCCCGGCAAGGTTAAAAAAACCAGGCCCCCCGTATCGGCGGCCACGAGAGAAACGAGCAAAAGACCGATGGGAATCGTCTTTTCGCCAAAGAAGTAATCGCCGACGGCTGGTTTGCCCCGAAACCAGAGACCGGTCAGGAACGACAAAACCAGCGAGCCCAAGACGATGGAATGGTCCAAAAGAGACCAATGACCCAGTTCCATTCCCCATTTTCCCCTGGATCCGCATCTGCTTCGGGCCAAGCAGAAAAAACGATCAAATCGGCCCAGGTGACTCCCCGGATTGGCCCGGGTTGCTCAATCCGGGGCAACGTCGGTTGTCACCAAAGCCTTTTCAATTTATGCTAATGGTTTCCCATTTCTTTGAGAGAGATGGGGCGTTCGATTGTTTTTTCCGGTTGCCTACTTGGTTGCCAATCCGGTGGTGGGAGTCTTTTCATGGGTCGAAGAAGGGGAAGCGGTCGCCGCAAAGTGGGTCGGAAAAAGCGTCGTATGCGTGCCAAGATCCGTCACCGCAAGTAATTCAGACAAATTCAGCTAAACTCCTTCGCCCGAAACGGTTTTCAAGCTGCCGGTTCCAGAATCAGGGTGGGCTTCCGAACTTAGAAGCCACCCATGGTTCTCCCGCCATCGACCACCAGGACCTGACCGGTCACGAGCGTGGTTCCCAGGGCAAGAAACAACACCGCATCGGCAATATCGGCTGGGTCCGCGGCCCTTTTCAAGGGGGTCTGGGCCACGGCCGAATTGACCATTTCCTGGTGGTCTTTCAACCACCGGGTCTTGACCGGCCCGGGTGCCACGGCATTGACCCGGATCTCCGGCGCCAACACCTTCGATAATGACTTGGTGATCGCGTTCACCGCGGCCTTGCTCGCCGCGTAGGGGATGCTACTACCCACTCCGCTGGCTGCTGCCACCGAGCTGATATTGACGATCGCCCCCTGGCGCGCCTTCAAGTGCGGCGCCGCGGCCCGGCACACCTGAAACAAGCCCTGGACATTCACTTCAAAGATTTCCGTCCAGGCGTCCTCGGGAACACCTTCCAGATCGGGAAGCGCCACGAAACGCGTGGTCGCGGCGTTGTTGACCACCACATCCAGCCCGCCGAAGGCCTTCACGCACTGCGCCACCGCGTCGCGCGCCACCTTGTCCGAACCGATGCGGCCCTTGATCAAGATCGCCTTGCCGCCCGCCTTTTCGATCAGGGCGACGGTTTCCTCGGCTTCGGCCTGGCTTTTGGAATAGTTGACGCCGACGGCCACGCCTTGCGCTGCCAATCGCAGGGCCACTTCCCGGCCAATGCCCGTGGCGGCGCCCGTGACCAGGGCCGCTTTGCCCGAGTGGGAGGATTCAGACTTTACGCTCATGAGGATGTTCCTTCGGCAGGGAGAGTAACGGCTGCCCAATCGCGCGGTTTGAGCCAGTAAGAGGTCAAGGCCTCCTCCGGCGTTCCGGGCGTTGGCTGCCAGTTGTAGACATAACGAACGACGGGGGGCAACGACATCAGGATCGACTCGATCCGGCCGGCCGTTTTCAAACCGAAGAGCGTTCCCCGGTCGTAAATCAGGTTGAATTCGACATAACGGCCGCGGCGGTAAGTCTGGAAATCTTTTTGCTCGGGTGTGAAGCGGTCGTTGCGCCGGCGTAGCGCGATCGGGCAATAGCTCTCAAGGAAGGAATCGGCGGCCCCGCGCACGAACGAGAAGGTCGCGTCCCGATCGCCGCGCAGGTAGTCGAAAAAAATGCCGCCGACCCCTCGCGCTTCACCTCGGTGCGGCAGATAGAAATATTCGTCGCATTCCTTTTTAAAACGCGCATGATCGGCCACATCGGGGTGCCGGCCGCAGGCATCGCGCCAGGTGCGGTGAAAGTGCACCACATCTTCCAAGCGCGGATAGTAAGGAGTCAGGTCGGCGCCGCCGCCAAACCACCAGGCATCCCCTTTTTCCAGGTAGCGGAAATTGGCGTGAACTGTGGGAACATTCGGATTGTGGGGGTGAATGACCAGGGAAACGCCGGCCGCGTAAAACTTGTTGCCTTCGCCGGGCAATTGCTTGGCGAAGTCGGTCTGCATCTCGCCGTGGACTTCGGAAAAGTTGACGCCGCCTTTTTCGAAAACCGCGCCGTCGGCGATCACCCGCGAGCGCCCGCCGCCCCCGCCGGGCCGCTCCCAGGTATCGGTATGAAAGGTCTTGGTTCCGTCGACTTGTTCCAAGCCAGCGCAGATGCGGTCCTGCAGGCCCTTCAAATATTCGGACACCGTGGCCCGAAACGATTGCGACATCGCTTTGCTCCGTCCCGGGGGACTGCTCCCCCGCTACGGCGCATTCGCCTCGACCGCGGAATCAGTCTCCCTCAGTTTCCAACTTGGGAAATGAACGGGGTTCGGACAAGGCTGGTTTTTCGATCGCGGCCGCGGCCGGCTTATCGGTGCGCAGATCGATCGTGCGCTTTTCGCCGCCTTGCAGTACCAGGTTTTTCTCTCGTTCGACTGCCCGGCCGTTCTCGTACCATTTGGCCTTAACCCGATACTGGTAAAGCATTCCCACGTCGAGCTTCGGGGTGACGAACTCGCGTTTGTCCCCCTTTTGCGTCATGAGGGTTTCTTCGAGCCACACCTGGGCGTCGTCGGGCACCAGCACGGTCAAATAGGCCAAAGTGGGGTCGTTTTTCTCCGCACTCGGCTTTTCTTTCGGCGCGGTCTTCTCCTTGGCGGGTTGACCGTCTTTTTCTCCGGAGACAATCGAGTCGAACAGGGCGCCCAGGGGCGCGGGAGCGTCCCCATCCTGGTTTTCTTCCTTGCGAATCTTCTCTTTGTCGTCGTCTTTCTTGGGAGTGCCGGCTCGGTCGGTGGGATCGGCAAGCGGATTGGTGAAGATCGGCAATTGATGCAGATAGGGTGAACGCCTCGGATCGCGGTAGAAAATGGGGCCAGGCAGGGAGTCGGGGAAGTTGCCGATCGAAGCGGCACCGCCGCGGCCGTAGGCGTAGTACTGGGTGTAGTTACCGCCGCCGAAGTAGCCGGCGGCCACGTCATTCATGTTGTAGCCGTAGTGCCACGGCTCGCGCGTGCCCAGGGGATAGCCGTCCTGGGCATCACGCAAATTGAAGGCCCAGCGCCGTCCTTCGCGCGGCGGGCGCAGCATACCCCAGTTTCCCTGGGCGAAAAGACTATCCGAGCCCAGGGCGACGATGCCCATCACAAAGGCGATTCGAAGGGGCCGTTTCATGGGGAGAGTCTCTCAAGGGGTGTCTCGTCATCCCTTATTCGGTCTGATCTTCCGACCTTTGCCACCTGCAATTGCGAACTCGAGCAAATGAGTGGGCTCCGGCTGCCGAAAGCATCAGCAATTACCGGGGATCTCAAGGCAGCGGATTTGGCTAAAGTTCCGGTATCAACGGTGAAACCGGTGATAGGGGCGAGGCGCCAGACGCGGACTCGATTCCCGGCACGATGGGCATTCCTTACAAAAGCAGAATAAGCAAAGACGCCCCGATTTGCTGTCAGGTCGGTCCTTCGCGCCCGAGTGCTTCCTCCACGCGGCTGTTGCGGGCTGGGCCGCGCCTTTTTGTGAGAACCCAACCATGGCCCAAGACCTCTCCTTGCAATCCGGCCCGATCACCGACCTCTTCCCTCCTATCCCAGAGGGAGATGGCAGCCCTTATCGCCTAAGTCAGGAACAGCTCGACCATTTTCAGGAATTCGGTTATGTCGCCGGAATGAAGGGATTGACCGAAGCGCAGGCGGATCGGCTCGTGGCCGAACTGACCCCCATCATGGATCCGGCGCACCCGGGCAACTCGCTTTTTCATGAGTTTCATACGAACGAGTCGAACGACCCCAATCGGGTGTTGTTTCATGCGCTGGGAGCCTGGCGCATTTCGCCGGCGTTTCACGATCTTTTGTGGAACCCAGCGATCGCGGTTCCGGCCAGCCAGCTCGTCGGCGGCCCGGTGCATTTCTGGCACGACCAGCTTTTTTGCAAGCCGGCGCGTCATGGCGGCGTGGTCGCCTGGCACCAGGATTACTCTTATTGGACCCGCACCCAGCCGATGGCCCATTTGACCTGCTGGATTGCCCTGGAAGACGCCCGCATCGACAACGGCTGTTTGCAGTACATTCCCAAAAGCCACACGTGGGACCTGCTCCCGATCACCGGTTTGGCGGGAAATATGGATGCCATTCGCGAGGTATTGAGCCCCGAGCAAATGAAGGCGATGGAAAACCCCAAGCCGATCGAACTGAAGAAGGGCCAGATCACCTTCCATCATCCTCTGCTCATCCATGGCAGTTTCGAAAACCGCACGGAACGGTCGCGGCGGGCGGCGGTGGTCAATTTCTTCCGTTCAGGCACCAAATCGATGAGCAATGAGCCCCTTTTAAAGGGGGTACCGCCAACGCAAACGGGAACGGAGCTTTCCGGCCGCTTTTTCCCCCGGCTTTTTCCCAAAAATTGATCTGCCGTTGCTTGAAAAATCGATATAAGGGGCGTACCTAGACCTGAAGCCCACGGGTGGGCGCGATTTCACTCGATATTTGTTATATTAAGGAAAACACATGATGAAGTTTCGTGGATTGCTTGCCATGGCCCTTGCCGTGGGTCTTTTCGGATTTGTGGCATTCAGCGCTTCCGCCTACACCCTCAAGGATCCCAAGTACACCATCAAGCAGGTGATGAAGGCCGTTGAGGCTGGTAAAGGCTCCGTCGCCAACAAAGTAGCGTCCGGCAAAGCCACCGCCGAAGAAAAAGACAAAATGGTCGAGTATGCGCAGGCACTTGCCGAAAACCCCTGCCCCAAGGGCGATGCTGAATCCTGGAAAGAAAAGACCAAGGCACTGGTCGAAGCTGCCAAGAAAGTTCAAAAGGGAGAAAAAGGTGCCGTGGCCGAGTTCAAGAAAGCCAACGATTGCAACACTTGCCACAAGCCGCACAAATAATCGCGGTTTCGCGGTTGAAATGAAAACCCGCCGGGATCTGCCGGCGGGTTTTTTTATTGGACGAAGGGATTGGCGAAGCGTGAACGGGGCCCGCCCACCAGAGGGCGCAGGCAAGGGGGTCGGGATTTGGCGCAGGCTCATGGGGCCCGACTAACCCTTGACCACACCCACCGGCCGCAGCCGGGCCACGCGTCCCGATAAACCCGCCTGATCGACCGTCGCCACGACCTCGTCAACATCCTTGTAAGCGTCGGGCTGTTCCTCTTCGAGGCCTCGTCTGGTTTGCGACCGCGCGATGACTCCCCGCGCCAGCAACTCCTGGTCGATGCGCCTGCCCTTCGATCGATTGATCGCTTCGGTGCGGCTCATGAGGCGGCCCGCGCCATGACAGGTCGTGCCGAAGGTGTGCTCCATGCTGCCTGGCAAACCGACGAGCACCCAGCTGGCCCGGCCCATATCGCCGGGGATCAGGACGGGCTGCCCCACGGAGCGGTAGGCGTCGGGCACTTCGGGATGATCGGCGGGAAAGGCCCGGGTGGCTCCCTTGCGATGGACCCAGAGCTTTTTCTTTTTCCCACCTACGGTGTGTTCTTCCAGCTTGGCGATGTTGTGGCACACATCGTAAAGCAGGCTCATCTTCAGCGATTGCCAGGTTTCCCCCAATACTTCAGCGAAAGCCTCGCGCGTGAGCTGCATGAGGATCTGCCGGTTGCACCAGGCAAAATGGGCGGCCGAACGCATGGCAGCGATGTAGCCGCGACCCTCGGGACTCTCGGCGGGCGCGCAGGCAAGCTGGCGGTCGGGCAGCGTGATGCCATATTTGCGCGGAGCATTGCGAAATTGATCCAGGGCATCGTCGCACACCTGGTAGCCCAGGCCTCGCGAGCCGCTGTGGATCATGATGACCACCTGGTCCTTTTCCAGGCCGAAGGCTTTGGCGACCGATTCGTTTTCGATCCGGTCGACCACCTGGATTTCCAAAAAATGGTTGCCAGAGCCCAGCGTGCCGCACTGGCCCATGCCACGTTTCAGCGCCATTTCCGAGAGCGCCTTGGGATCGGCCCCCGCCAGGTAGCCACCCGCCTCGGTGTGCTCCACATCCATGCGCGTAACGAGGCCGCGATCGGCCAGCCAGGAGACTCCTTCGCCCAGAAGGCCGTTCATTTCCTTGGCATTGAAGCGGTACTTTCCCGACTTGCCCACGCCGCCGGGAATCACCTCGAACAACTTGTCGACCAGTCGATGAAGGTGATTTTGGATCTCCCCGATTTTGAGGGACGTACGGACCAGGCGCACGCCGCAGTTGATGTCGTAGCCGACCCCGCCGGGTGAAATGACTCCGCCTTCCTTGGGATCGGTCGCGGCGACGCCGCCGATCGGGAAACCGTAGCCCCAGTGGATGTCGGGCATGGCAATGCTCGCCACCTGGATCCCGGGCAGCGTGGCGACATTGGCCACCTGTTCGGGAGCCTGGTCATCCATGAGCACCTTCATGAGGGCATCGTTGGCATAGATGACCCCATCGACACGCATGTCGTGGCGGTAATGCTTCGGGATGCGCCAGCGGCAGCAACCATCCGCCTCGATCGGTCCGTGAAATGCGCCCATGTATCGTCTTCTCGTGAATGATCCTTGGGCTTGGCGCCAGGCAACTTATCGGCCGGCCCATCTGGCCCCAACTCTGGCCCCAACTCTGGCCCCGGCCGACCCCAATTCTGTCTTCGCAATAGGTTGGTTTATACGAGATCCGGGACGCTTCCGCCGGATCGCCACAAATTCTATTGGCACGATCCTGGCCGATATTTCGAAATCGGTGAGTTCGCGGAGGGCACACCACAACAAACAGGGAAAAACAATCATCGCATGGTAGGTTGTCTCGAGCTTACATGAAGAATAGCATCTTCCAGAAGCAATCGAATCACCTCCCCATGCACATTCAGGCCACTACCTGCAGCAAAGGAGCACAACGCCCATGAGACGAGAAGACCAGGAAGAAAACGGCGTCGAGGCCGAAATCTTGAGAGAGAATGTTCAGGACGAGGCGCAAGCTCCTGTTAAGAAAAAAAAGAAGAAAAAGAAGAAGCCAGTCGAGAGCTTTGCGTTGCACTGGTCCAATGGTGTTTTGTTTGGAATTTTCTCTCTAATATTAATTGTCCTTTTTGTCATTTACAGCGAGAAGACGCCGCAAAAAATCGGCATGGTTACAGGGTCAATTGTCGCGCTCGTACTTTGGCCGGCGATTTTATCATTTTTTTTATGGCTATTGACTAAAAGCAAAATGGCGGTCACTATTAGCTTTAATGTTTTAATCATCCTGGTATTTCTGGGAAATCTCGCCATGCGGCTCCCTAACAGGGAGCAGATTGCCGCCCTGCGGCAAATGGAGCAAGAGAAAGAAGCACTTAAAAAAATTCTTAGTTCCACGGACGATCCGGAGAAAACCAAAGCGGCTCTCGATAAGTACAATGAAAACGTTCAAAAATCTCTTGGCAAAATGGCCCAATCTTCTTCGGGCAATGAAAAACAAGCCCTGGAAATACTTAAGACTTTTTCGGCTGAAACGGAAAAAGCCACAGCCAAATGGAGAACAACTTTCGATGCTCTTGGCAATCCGAGAATCCTCGATTACTCCCAATTGAAAAATCCAGGAGAATTCGATTATCAAAAAAATATTGCCAAAACCTATATTGCCGAAACCAGGATCTATGTGAAGTATCTTCAAGGTATGACCGCCACTTTGACTCAGCGGCTATCCGTGGTTGGCCTCAACGATCCTTTCATCAAGGGAGTGCTTGACGGGGCGACCAAAAAGCAACAGAGCCAAAAAGCGATTCTCGACCCCTTGATGAATCAGCATCTTGCGCTGGGAAACACGTTTCTTGAGATTCTGGATATTCTCGAAAAAAAGCAGTCGGTCTGGTCCGCGACCGGGGGGCAACTGGAAATTAACGACCCCGATATGCTCAAGAAGATCAATGGCCTCGTTGAAAACATCGATAAGATCAAAGTAAAAATTGACCAATATGCCAATGAACTAACCAAGACTCTGTAATCTCTGGCCGGTCCCTCCGGCAAGCCCGTAATCAGGCAGCAAAAGAGCCTGGCGGCACGGAAACTGGGTGCCGCCAGCGCTGTTTTGGCGCCGATTCGGCCGAATTTTGCCGTTCGGTGTGGTCGTTCGCCGCCCCATTCCCGCTGTTCGTGGCGAAAGGATAGGTGCCTCGGGCGCATCAAATATTTCGGGCGTTCCTTAGCCTCCTTAATGCACACAGCCAACCCACGTCATGGCCGTGAAGCGCAACGATTCCAACGTTGCATGATCTGAGATCGTTGAACTTTGCCAGCGAACGCCAGAATCTGTAAGCAAAAAAAACAATCACACCATCATTGATGGTCACGGAATTGCTAGCCAATAGCATTCTTCTGAAGCACTCCCTTCATGATTCCAGATTGCGCTTGGCAATTGCCAACAACATCGAGGAAACCTCTCCCATGAAAAAAACAAACAAAGAAGAAATCGTCGAAGCGCAAATCGTGAATGATGAAATCCAAGAAGAACCGTCTCGGTCAGCGAAAAAGAAAAAGAAGAAAAAGCGGGGAGTAGAGAAGTTTGAGTTGGCCCTGTCCAATGGGCTGCTCGCCGGTGTCTTTTCGGTCGGATTGATCGTAGCTTTCTTAGTATTTCGAGAAAAAACAACCTCATCAATTATTACATTGTGCGCATCCATTTTTATGCTGGTTTTTATCCCGGCCACTATTTCATTTATATCATGGTCCGCCTCTAAGAATAAATCAACATCAACCATGGCATTTAACATCCTAATCGTCTTAGTCTTCATTTCAAATATTTCATTTATGATTTTCGCAAGCAGAAATTCAAGTGCTAAAAAGGCGGATGAAATGCTTCAGGTTTTCAAATCTGAGAACGAGGAGGCCACACAGAAATGGAACGCGTCGTTTCAGGCCCTTGGCGAGCCAAGGATGCGCAATCTTTTACTATTAAAAAATCAAGGCGAATTTTTATACAGACGAAATCTTATCAATGAGCATAAAAAAGAAACGATCGCTTATATGGACTACTGCAAAAAGAAGGAGGCCGATTTGAATCGACGACTGCTGGAACTGACAACCAACGATCCGTCCGCAAACGCCATCTATGAGCAGGTGATCCAACATATCGATCGCCGGAGTTTCACCGCCGGAATTCTGGCGACCAAGCATATCACCCTGGCAAATGCGCTGCTTGAAGTCCTTGATACGCTTGAAACAAAACCAGCGGCCTGGACCATCACAGGAAGCCAATTGGTGATTAGCGACAGCGATATTTTGAATAAAATGAATTCTCTCGGAGAAACGATCGATAAGATTTATGAAGAAATCTCCAAATATTCCACCAGGCTCAATCAAATCCGATAAATCTCCGGCTTCGATACTGCGCGACTGGATCCATGAAACCAAGATCAGCGGCTTTACCAGATCGTATCGAGAGTCCCTCGGTCGCGCCGCCCTGCCACCATTCCCCACTTGGAGTCACGCAAGGAGATCGACGGAATCGAATGAACGAGTCAAAACACTCAAGAATCACTTCCGTGGCGGGAAATCGGCCTGATTCACCCAAGCCCCTGGCGCGGATCGTCAAATATCCACAATGACCCGTGCGCGCCATTTTCCCGCTTCATTCACCACGCGGAACTCGTGAAGCGTGATGGCCTTGATCTCGCGATTCGCGGCGGCGATTCCTTCGACGAGCGCAGCACAATCGATGGCCAGGGTGTGATCGGCACCCGAATCAACACCCGGAACGATTCGCAACGGAACCAGCACCCGTTCCTCGGCATGGAATACCGCCAACCAGTGCTTGAGCCAGGCGAACAGAATCCACTCCGGATCGGTTTCGCTGGTGGTCCAGATCGTGGCTTCGCCTTGGGGATGGATCCGCTGGATTGGTCCAAAGGTCGCTTCGTCGAGGGCCGCGGCACCCGCGAGAAGGATCTCGGGAAGCGTATCGGCTTCGAGTTCGATGCCCAAGTCAGCGGTGTGATCGATGAAGCGAAAAGTATACACGGTTCATGCCGTAAAAGCGCGGTGCCCCACGCTAATAGCGAAGAAGCGCGGCGCCCCAACCCAATAGCAAAGTAGCGCGGCGCCCCACCCTAATAACGAAGAAGCGCGGTACCCCACGCCAGGCCAGCGCCAAACCCACTCATACAGGCCAACTGGCCGCGCTTGAGCGACCCTTCGGCAAGCGCCTCGTCAAATGCCAACGGAATCGAAGCCGCCGAGGTGTTCCCGTATTTCTCCAGGTTGTGAAAGACCTTGGTGCGCGGAATGTGGAGCACGTCGATCGAGGCGTTGATAATGCGGATGTTCGCCTGATGGGGGATGAACAGATCGACCTCCTCGGTCGTGTGGCCCGAAAAGGTCAGCACATCGGTGATCGTGTCGCAAAGGATGCCAACCGCCCAACGAAAGACGGCGCGGCCGTCCATGTGCATGTAGTGCATTCCCTGGTTGATCAGCTCGGCCGTCGGCGGAAGGCGGCTGCCGCAGGCGGGTCGATTGAGCAGGTCGCCCCCGCCGCCATCGGCGCCGAGACTCAAACCAAGAAAGCCTTCTTCGTCGGTCCCCTTGGTGATGACAAACGCTCCCGCTCCATCGCCAAAGAGGGGGTAGGTCTTGATGTCGTTGGGATTGACGATGCGCGAATTCGTATCCCCGCCGATGACCAGGGCGCAATTGCTGACGCCGGCGCGCACATAGGCCGCGGCCGTGGCCAGCGAATAGATGAACCCGGCGCAGGCGGCCTGGATCTCCACCGCGGCGCAACTGAGGCGCAAGCGGTCCTGCACCTGGCAGGCGGTGCTCGGAAAGGACATATCGGGAGTGAACGTGCCCACGACGAGCAGGTCGATGTCGGATGCCGAGACCTTGGCGGAGGTCATCGCCTTGCGTGCCGCTTCCACGCACAGATCGCTTGTGGCCTGATGCGGTGCCGCATGCCGCCGTTCCAGAATGCCGGTGCGCTTGACGATCCAGTCGGAATCGAAACCGAGCTGCTTGTGAAGCTGTTCGTTGTCGACGACCTTTTCGGGAACATAACTTCCCGTTCCCAGGACTTTGAATCCCGTCAGTCGGCGGCATTTTGGCCGGGGAAGAGGCGTGCGCTCATCGCTCATTTACGGCAACCAAACACTCACCCCAACGTTTCCGTGCCCGAATTGGGGAAAGCAAGGGGATTTCCTTTCCCAGAGGCCGAATATTCTCGATTCAAAGAATTCTATTTCCTGAAAGCAAACCGGCCATCAATTGGGCCAGTTTGCTTTCGTCTGGTCAAATTAAGACCAGCCGCGTCATTTGAGAGGCTGCTCAAGATACAGCGCCCAGGCCAAAAGGGCATGGGCGGTGAATTCAATCCGCAACTTCCCATCCTGTGGCGCAAATCGAACACCACCAAGGAGTTTCGGCTGATACCAATCGGCAAAATGCTTCGTATTGGTCTCCACATATTGCAAGGTGGCAAAAAACTGCAAAGACCTCTCCAGGCATTCCTGGTATTTCGCATGACGGGTCGGATCTCCCAAATCGCTTGCCAAACGCCAGCCAAGGGCGATCGCTTCGGCCGCCGCGGCGGAGGTTACGGCCGGGGCCATTTCCTGCACCTGACCGGCAGCATTCCAGGAGCGGAAGCCCCCGTAATACCCGGCACGCCGGGGATCGATCCGGTCGTATTGGAGCCCGGTCAAACCATCGCACACGCCAAACAGGTAATCGGCAACGGCCTTGTCCTTGGTGTTCGCATAGATCTCAACGCCCGCGCGGGTCAGCCAGCCCATGCAGCCCAATTGCTTTTGCTCGTGCCATTTCTTGCTATAGGCGGCGTAGGCCTGCTTCGCAGTCTCCATCTTCCACGATTCCTTGACGAACCGGTCCGAACGGGCCAGCGCGGCGATCGCCATGAACGGATAACTTGCCGGCCCATCGAGTTCGTCGATCATCGCCGGCTGCCAGCCATCACCCTGAAACAAGCCGTCGGCCTTGATGTAACGCCTCAGGCCATCGATCAGCTCCTCGGCCACTTTGAGGAGGTCGGGAGTGGGGTTGGGCAGTTCGAAAATCGCCAAGGCGATGATCGCGCCGCCACCCAATTTGTTCAGGATCAGGCTCGGTGCCCGAGTGACCCGTGTTCCAGGCTCTTCCTTATCGAGATCCGTTTCCTCGATCAGAGCGAGGATCGCCTGAATGGCGCGCATTTCGAGCCGCTCTTCGCCCAGCGTCTTGCTGGCCCGAGCGAGGGCCATGGCTCCGATGGCCTGGCGTATGAGGCTGTCTTGTTCGATCTCCTGCTGAACATCGACAAGCAGACCGGGGACGAATTTGCCCTTGGGTCCGTTCATGCGGAAAAGCCAGTCGGCACCACGTTTGCACGCCTGATGCATTTGAAATTGCAGCGGGTGGGTGGGTGGCGCCTTGGCGGGAGCCGGTTTCGCCCCATCTCCCTGATTTTCGTTGTTCTCTTTAATCTCTTGAACCGCGGTGCCCGTCTGGGGAGCGGCAGGGATCTGTGCCGACAGCTGCGAAGATTGCGCCAGGAAAATGGGGCCAACCAACAAGGCCGTGCCGGCCAGGGCACGATTCCAGGCTCGCAAAGTCATGGCTCTATTCCTTTTCGCCCGGCGAAACACAGGAGAACCGGGCCAATCCCATTCGGGGTGAGTGCGCAATGCGCAAGATACGCAAAAAAAAAAAATCGCCGGATACGAATGCCATCGTATCCGGCGACTGATTTTTAAGGCAAGACGCGTCTTGCCCAGGCCCCGAAAGGCCCACACAAAATGCGTCGAATCACTCCAACAGATGAGCGCGCCCCGGCATGCCCTCAATGGAAGGGTCCAGGTTCCATCGCCCAACAGGAAGGAGATTTAGGCCGGGCCGACGAGTTCTTGAATCTTGACCGCGACGTAGTGTTGGCGGTGGCCGGTCAGGCGGCGGTAGTTCTTGCGGCGGCGATATTTTTGGATGTAGTGCTTGATGGAGGGGTGGCCGACCACTTCGACGACGACCTTGGCTCCGGCGACCAAGGGCTTGCCCACATGGACATCCTTTTCGGTCTTGAGCAAAAGGACATGATCCAGTTCCAGCTTGGCGCCAACTTCGACTTCGCGATGGTCCAACTTGACGATGTCGCCCGTCGAAACCCGATATTGCCGAGAACCATCTTCAAACACGGCGTACATCGACCCAACTCCTCTGCAATTCCATGGAATCCCTAATGGTAACCCATTTGTGTCCGAAAGGCCAGATTGTTTTAAGAATGTGCGAGGTGTAGCGCTTTCTCAACCTTCTCATGGGGTTTTCCGAAATTCGGCGCCGAGAACGGCCTTGCACCGGCCCCCCAGCAACTAGAATTAGAATGAGAATCAGATTGGTACCTTTTTGATCGCGCCCAAGTTGGATCGCGCTTGAGCGCGTGATCGGCTTTTTGCGCCACCGAGCCACTCCATGAGTTCGACCACCCAGGAAGCAAGCAGCAAAGAAAACCAGGAAAAAACCGGGCTGGGTAACTATTTCGTGGCCAATTACCCCCCCTTCTCCTTTTGGAACAAGGAACAGGTGGCCCGGGTCGAACAGGTCTGCCTCCAACCGGCCCCCAAAGACAAACCGCTCGGCCTCTACATCCACATTCCGTTTTGCCGCAAACGCTGTAAATTCTGCTATTTCCGCGTTTACACCGACAAGAACGCGCGCGATATCGAAACCTATCTCGATTCTCTTGTCCGCGAAATTCAGGTGTTTGCCAGCTACCCTTACCTGGCCGGCCGGCCGCTCAAATTCGTCTATTTCGGCGGCGGCACCCCGTCTTATCTTTCGGTCAAGCAGATCCGCGACTTGGTCAACCGAATCAAGCCGCTGTTCCCCTGGGAAGGCACCGAAGAAGTCACTTTCGAGTGTGAACCGGGAACCTTACAGCAGCACAAGCTGGAAGCATTGCGTGAAATGGGAGTGACCCGGTTGAGCCTGGGGGTCGAGAACTTCGACGCGAAGATTCTCGAATCGAATGGCCGGGCGCACCTGGCCGAGGAAATCGACCGAGCTTACAGCTGGGCACGCGGGTGCGGTTTTCCCCAAATCAACATCGACCTGATCGCCGGCATGGTCGGCGAAACCGACGAAAACTGGCGCTACTGCATCGAGAAAGCGATTGAAAAGGCCCCGGAAAGCATCACCGTCTATCAGATGGAGCTGCCGTATAACACCGTTTATTCCACCCAGTTGCGTGTGATCGGCAACGACCAGCCCGACATGGCGCGCATCGCCGACTGGCCCACCAAACGGCGCTGGGTGGCCGAAGCCTATGAAGCCTTCGAAAAGGCCGGCTACACGGTGACCAGCGCGACCACCGTCTCGAAAAACCCGCAAACGACCAAATTCGTCTACCGCGATGCCCTCTGGCAGGGGGCCGACATGATGGGCACCGGCGTGGCCAGCTTTGGCCATCTGGGCGGAGTCCATGTGCAAAACCTCGATTCCTGGGAAACCTGGAACGAGTCGCTGGCACGCAGCGAGGCCCCCTGGGCGCGGGCCTATGCCCTGACGCCTGAAGAGGCCTTCGTGCGCGAAACGATTCTGCTTTTGAAGAAGGGCCGCCTGAGCGCCGCCGAATTCCTGGCGCGCCATGGCAAGATTCCCGCGGTCGAATTCGCGGCGGTGTTCGAATCATGGCAGCAGCGGGGCATGGCGCGCATCGAAGGCCAGGATGTCGTGCTCACGCGCGAAGGGCTGATTCAAGTCGACCGCATGCTGCCGGAACTTTTCCTGCCCCAGCACCGGAAATTCGCACGCTACACCTGAGGCCCGCATTCGCGTCATGAATTCTGACCGGGTGTTCACGATGGGCAAAATTCCCGCGCCTTTGCCGGGAGATTTGCTCTATGCTCGCAACCACATGTGGGCCAAGCCCATGGATGGCGTGCTGCGCCATGGATTTACCAGTTACGCAATCCTCTTGATGAAAGATGTCTATTTCCTCGAATGGCATCTGGAAGAAGCGGATGAAGTCAGCGCGCTTCAAGAGATCGGCCACATCGAAACCTCCAAGGCGGAGTCGAGCCTGTACAGTCCCGCCGGCGGCAAGGTGGTCCGCTTCAACAAAAAACTGCTCGACGACCCTTCGACAATCAACACCGACGGTTACGGCGAAGGCTGGCTGTACGATCTCGAAGGCGGCAGCGAAACATTCATGGATGTGGCCGACTACCTGAAGTATCTGGAAGATAACTGGGAGAAGACCCAGGTGGTGCTCAAGGGCAAGATGAACCAGATCGACGACTCGGAGGATGGCGCCGAATGAGCAAGAATCGTCTGACGGTCGTGATTTCCCAGGCGCCGGGCAAAAACCCGACCAAGCGCGCACTGGAAGAAAGCCTGGCCGCCCACCTCCTCATGGAGCCGGGCATCGATCTGTCGATCGTGCCTCACCTCTATGACCTGGGCCCCGACCACACCGGCCGGCTGTTTCTCGAATCGGTGAGCGGCGACCTGGTCGTACTCGCCTGGCTCTTCCCGCGCGCCTCCTACTGGCTCTTGGATCGCGATGGCATCAAGGGCCGCGAAGGTTCAAGCCCCCTGCATCCCAAGGCGGATGAGGAGGACGAAGACGATTCCGAGGAAAAGCCTCCCGAGAAGGCCCCTGGAATCGGCATCGCGGGAGAAATCCCCGACCGCACGATCTGGTGCCTTGATCTGCGCGACAAGGCGGGACACGAGGTCTTCCTGACCGAAGTCAGGCGGATTGCGAAGGTCGCGGCCGAAGAACGCCAGCAGCGCGTGACAGCCAAGCCGCCCCCGATCATCTCTTTGGGCCTGCCCGGAGCCGCAGCGCCTTCGAACGGTGCGGTTGCGCCGCACACTCACGAGGCGGCGAATGCCAAAAACACGCGCAAGATCCTCGAACCGGCCGACCTGACCCCCGAGAAATTGCTCGCCCCGGCCGGCAGGCGGTGGTACCCGGTCATCGATTATTCCCGCTGCACCAACTGCCTGGAATGCCTCGATTTCTGCCTGTTCGGCGTTTACGGCGTCGATGGAATCGACCGGATCGTCGTCGAGAATCAAGACAGTTGCAAAAAAGGCTGCCCCGCGTGCAGCCGGGTTTGCCCTGAACAAGCGATCATTTTCCCCGATTACAAATCGCCGGCGATCGCCGGTGCGCCGGTGGGTGCGATCGGCGGATTGAAGATCGATCTATCGAAACTGTTTGGCGGCGACGATGCGATGAAGGTCGCGGCGTCGGAGCGGGACCGCGAACTGGTGCGCGATGGCCGCGATGCCGTGGGCTTGAGCGTCGGCATCCCCAAGCGCCAGGCCGAAAAAAGCAGCGCCCCCAAGGATGAGCTCGATAGTTTGGTCGACGCGCTCGACAACCTGGGAATCTAACCATGTCGTCTCTTTCGGCGTCCAGCCTTGCAACCCCCACCCTGGGCGTCGCCAAGAACCGGGTTGATTTCCCTCAAGCCCCGGCCAGCGCCCGCATCGAGGCGAGCGCCGGCCTGGGTGCCTGGTGGGCCGATCTGCGCCTTGTCGCCGGGCTGGCCAAGCGAGCCGTCACCGAACTGAACCCGCGCATCCTTTCCAAGGCGGCCCACCTCTGGGTGCTCAAGGGGGCCGTGGCCGTCGAAGCCTACCGCCAGCGCCTGCGCCGCAAACGCCTCTACCCTCCCTTCATGTTCGTGGCGCTCACCAACACCTGCAACCTGCGCTGCCAGGGCTGCTGGGTGGAAAAAGAAGGCACCCCTCATCACCTGCCGCCCGGCGAACTCGATGCGATCATCGAATCGGGCAAACGGATGAAGGCCAATTACTACACGCTGTTGGGCGGCGAGCCCTACATGTATAAAGGGATCTGGGAAGTCTTTGAAAGGCATCAGGACTGCTATTTCCAGACGATTACCAACGGCATGCTCTTCACCGAGCGCAATGCCGACCGGCTGGCAAAGGTGGCCAATGTCACCCCGCTCATCTCAATTGACGGCCTCCAAGACAGCAACGATCAACGTCGCGGTGAAGGCGTTTTCGAATCGGCGCTTACCGGCATGGAGCGGCTCAAAAAGCGCGGCATCATGTTCGGCGTGGCCTGCACCATCACCAGCCGCAATCTCCATGAAGTGCTCACCGAGGAATACCTCAAGGAATTGATCCGCCGCGGCGTCATGTACATCTGGTACTACTTCTACCGTCCCGTGGGAGAAGATCCGCATCCCGAATACTGCCTGACGCCCGATCAACTCGTGGAAGCGAGGCGGCGCCTCGTCGCGTTACGGCAAAAGCAGCCGATCCTGATCATCGACAGCTACTGGACAGCCACGGGCGAAGCCTTTTGCCCGGCCGCGATGGGGATGGGCTTCCACATTGGCCCCCGCGGCAGCATCGAGATCTGCCCACCTCTTTCTTTCGCGACCGATCGGGTGGCCGACAACGACGGCGACGTGGTCAAGACGATCGGGGAAAGCAAATACCTGAATGAATTTGGCGGCTTTGTGAAAAAGCGCACGAAGGGCTGCGTCATCCTCGAACATCCGCAGGAACTCCACGACTACATCAAGGGCCATGGCGCGGTCGATTACAGCAGCCGGGAAATGTTTTCCGAGTTGAATTCGATCACACCGCGATCCAGCCAGCATCTGCCCGGCCGCGAGATCCCCGAAGTGTCGCCGCTCTACTGGCTTTTAAAGAAGAATGTCTTTTTCGGGATGGGGGCGCTGTAAAGGGCTTCAAAAGAGCGACCGGCAGGCGCTGGCGATCGCCGCAACATGGCGATGGTCGGTGCCGCAGCAACCACCGAGCACCGTCAACTGCGGGTGGGCTCTTTTCAGCGCGGCAAATTCTCGGCCCAGTTCCGCCGGGTCGCCCACATCCAAATCGGCCGATTCGTTCAGTTCGGCGTGACTTCGCTTCGAAGCATTGGCGCGGATACCGCAAATGCGCTTCATCCAGGAGCTGCCAGGGACCAAGATCTTTTCGAAGTGGGTCGGATGGGCGCAGTTGATCATGTAATGGATCGGGTAGGAGCTGCTGACGGTGTCGACTTCATCGATCGCTTCCGCAAGCGACTGGCCGGTTGGTAGCTTGCCGTCGGTTTCCACCGTGAAGGAAATGACCACCGGCATTTGCGCTTGCTTGGCCGCGAGGGTCATGCCGATCGCTTCCTGCGCATAGTTGAGCGTCATTCCCGAAACCAGGTCGGCCGCGGTGCCGGCGAAGGTCGCGATCTGTTCTTCGTGATAGGCTTGCGCTTCATGCGCCGTCATGAGCGCGCCGGGAACGTAGCCATCTCCTCGCGGCCCCAGGCAGCCGGAGATGAGCACGGGACCGGCGAGATCGGCGTTTTCCGCGCGTAATTCTTCGAGCATGGCGACGGCGTCGCGGTTGATTTGGCCGAGCGCGGCCCGGTCACGGCCAAGACGCCGGCCCCAATCCCGGCTGGCACGCCAGGTCAAGGTTTCCAAAATCAGGCCACACTGGTATTCGCGCGCCAGATCAAAAAACGACTGAAAATAACGCTTCGCCGCTTCGCTTCCCCTGCCCGTTTCCAAAAGCAGAAACGAGGCAAAATCGGGTAGTGGAATGCCTTCATGGAAAACCATGCAGGTTTCAACGCCGCCATCGCTAAGGAATAATTTGTCTTCAAACGATGGCAATGAATTTCGGTATCTCGCCAAGCTCATTTTTGACACCAGGTGGATTCCAAGCTCAAAATGACTGCGGGAATTTCACATGAATGATCTCGCCAACACTCAGGGGATTGTTTTCTTGACCGGCTTGAGTTTTTGCGTCCCCGGCTCGTAATCGAGCACGACGGAGGAAATCCCCAGTTTTTTCGTGGCGTCAAGCGGGTGCATCCACAGGACCGCGACGCGACCGCCATAACTATCGATGCCCAGGTAATCGCCAAAGAAGCCAAGGCGGTTCAGGTCATGGGGTTGATCGTTGAGTTTGCGATAGGTGAAGGTTTTGGCTCCGTCGACGCTGCGCGCCAGGGTGATGTCGGTGTTCGTGTCGGCATGGTTGGCCCGGTCGTAATAAGCGATGTTGATCGAGCCGTCGATGGGATCGACCACCATCCAGGGGAACCATTGCTCCTTCCCGTTTCCCGTTTTGTCGTTGTTGATCCGTAGCGGTTCGCTCCAGGTGTCGCCCTTGTCCTTGGATAGAGAAAGAAAGACATCGGGGTCGCCATGGCGCCGATCGGCCCAGCAAACATACGCAGTGCCCCGGTTGGGTCCCTTGGTGATATCGACCCCCATGGAAGGCAGGCCATTGGCCCGTCCCAGACCCTTGATGGGAAAATCCCAGGCAACCTTGGTGGCAATCACCGAGTTCTTGCCGAACTTGACGCCGCCGTCACTTGAACGAGAAAGAAACATGCTGTTGGGCCCGGCCCAGGCAACATACACCTCCCCTTCGGGTCCGACGCCCGGACAGGCGCCCATCAGGGTGTCGCTTTTGTCCTGGGCATCGCCCGGTGTTTCGGAAATCCGCAAGGGCACCGAGAACGATTTGCCGGCATTCGTCGAGCGGGAGAAAAAAATATTCGTTTTGTGTTCGGGCTTGGTGCTGCCATAAACATCGAACTTGGTCCAGGCGGTGTAGATGTTGCCGAAATGTTTTGATTCCTTGGAGAAGTCGGCCCGCGTCCAGGCCTTGTCTTCATGGGGCTCGACGGTGTTGTAATGTTCGATCACCGGCACCTGGGGATTCCAGGTGATTCCGTCGCGCGAGGTCGAAGTGACGATACCCGAATGCGCTCGAGCCGGCCTCGCTTGCCTGATCCCGATGAATGAGATGAAGGTGTGAATCGCGAGGCCTTCGGGAGTGAAGGTGATGACATCGTCGCCTTGCTGCACCCGGTTGGGGTTGGCGCGGGGAACCGTTTTCCAGGTTTTGCCCGCGTCGGTCGAGACATAGGCGAAATCGCTGATGCCAGCGTGCTGGGCCATGCGGCCGATCGAGGAAGCGATGAGGTGATCGGGATTGGTTGGATTGATGCCGACCGACACCTCAACCGCGCCGGCGATGTCGGGCGGGGAAACTCGTACTACGGGCGCACGCTCACCCTCGCCCGCTTCGTCGGCGGCGCCAGCCGATCCCAGCAATACGTGTCTACCTTCCTGTGGACCGATCAGCGTCCAGGCGATCAAGAGCCAGAGGAGCAAGGTCGCGCCAAGCTTGCAAAGCGCGTCCATCGCCGTCTTTGCCGAATTCCCTTGAGCGAAAGCAACCAACGGCCTCATATGCACTCACTCCTCAGATCCTTTGAGCGAAAGGGGCGGCCTTCCACTCGTTGGCAATGCACTCGTCTTCGGTTCGCCGTGACGGTGATGCGAGAAGAACTTTCCTCACTCCAGTTCGTGAATATCCCCCATCACGCCCCGGGGAATGCAAACGGTGAGGACGGTCAATTTGCCGATTGCCTTGTGTTTCACGCCGCGCGGCACATAGACGACCACGCCTTTGTGCAATTCGATTTCCTGGTCATCGAGGATCATCGTGCCTTGGCCGTCGATGACGTAGTAAAATTCATCGGTTTTGGCATGATAATGCAATTTCGCATGATCGATTTGCACATGATGCACCTCGGCGGCGGCACCATCTTTTTCCTCGATCAAGCAACGGATCTGCCCGCAGGTTTCGGCCCAGGGGGTGACCTCGGCGGGATCGCGCCGCAGATAGGGAGCTGTTGGGATCGTCGTCGTCATGGAATCACCTTGGGAAATGAAGGAGAGATTGCATTGCCCTTAAAAGACGCCTCTATGGCCCATGCTACCAGGAGAAGGACCAGGCGAATATGAGGACTGCGCGTTTCCCGCGGCGGCGGTCCTTCGGCCTCAGTGATCGACCGATCAAATCACCTCCACAACCTTGCCCATTTCCAGGCGAATCTTTCGGGTCACGCAAGCAGGCAGGTCTTCGCTCACATGCGTGACAAATACGAGGGTCTGTTCCGGCTTGAGCTTTTCGTCGAGGTAACGGCGAGCTTGTTCCAGGCTGGCGCGATCGAGCGCCTGGAACGGTTCGTCCAGAAGCAAGAGGGGCGGTTGCTTGACGAGAGCCCGGATGAAAAACACGAGCCTTTGCTGACCGGTGGAAAGCTGGGCCAGCGGCCGATTCTTGTAAGCGGTCAGTCCAAAGTCCTCAAACAGCTCATCGATGATCGCGGCCTGCTCGGCCGACACGGTGCGGCGAGTCAGCACATCGAAGAACCCCGTGGCCGCCGTATCCCAGGCGCTGAGCGGCTCGGAGAAATAAAGGTGCAGTTCGGGCGAGACCAGCCCGACACGCTGCTTGATCTCCCAGATCGTTTCGCCCGTGCCCCGCTGCTTGCCGAAGAGGCGAACCGTGTTGCAGTAGGCCTGAGGATGGTCGCCGCACAACAGACTGAGCAAGGTGGTCTTCCCCGAGCCGTTGGGTCCGGACAAGGCCCAGCGTTCTCCTTGTCTGACCGTCCAGGAAACATTGTCAAGGATCACGCGCGTCCCCATTTTGACCGTCACGTTTTCCAGGCCAATTACCTCGGGCGCAGATGAGCCCCTTGGCATTGTCGGCGATGCCGGAACGTAAGGAACAGGAGATTGCCCCGAAGACGCATCATTTGCGGCGCCGTTTGCCGACAAGGCCGCGCCGATCTTTCTCCAGGAATCGGCCGGCTCTTGAACAGGCATCGTGCCCGGCCGCAATTCAAGGACATGAGTGATCCACGAAGGGACTGATTTCGGTCCGGTCAACAGCAAGATCGCTGCGCCGCCTTCAATGAGCTGCCCCAGGATCCGCTCGAGGTCGGCGCGCGAGGCGACATCGAGACCGACCAACGGGTCATCCAACATGAGCAGCTCGGGTTTTTGCAACAGCGCCCGGCCAATGCGAGCCCGCCTGGTTTCTCCGTTGGAAAGAGTGAGGAAGGTCTGCTCCAAAAGGTGCGCGATGTGCAGTTTTTCCGCGATCGCGGCAATCGCCTTTTCCCCTGCCTGGTGGCCAAACGTGAGGAAGGCAGCGACGGTCGGCGCATTGGCTTCCTCGGCAAATTCAAATCGCTGCTGATAGTAAAGTTCGCGGTAGGAAAACAAACGAGAATCTTCGCGAAACCCGACCATGGCGAGCACTTCGGAAGGCCAGATCGGTTTGCCAAGCTCTTGGGACTGTCGCTCAAGCCGGGGCCAGGTCAGTTCTCCGGCGCGCAGTCGATGACGGCCAAGGAGGGTTTCGGCCAGGGTCGTCTTACCCGATCCGCTGGGACCAACGATCGCCCAGTTTTGACCGGAAGCGAGCGACCAGTTCAAATCGGTCACAATGGGCTCAGTGCCTTGCAAGGCAAACCCCGCATCGCCGCTGAGGTACCGGGCAATCGTTGCCTTGTCGAACCGAAAGAGCGGTTCCGCGGAATCTCGACCCATGAAACTTCCCTGAAAAAGCGCCGGAAACGAAAAGAGGGCAGATCCCGAAGGAAATGCCCTCTTGCTATTGTAACGATCGAAGCAAAAAACGCCGGTGAGGGGGTTATGACGGCTTATGGCCACCTCACCGGCGCAGCAGGCAGGCGATCCTGCGTTGGACCTGTGCGCCGTTTCCGCAATTTACACTTGCGTGGGAAGCGGCGGCGGCTGGTGGGTATCGTGTTGATGCCCATGGTCGCCATGAGTAGGCGGGATATTGGGCAGCGATCCTTCCCCCGGAGGATTTGTGGTGAGGAGCGCCGCGCGGAACTGATTCATCAGATCGCCCAGCGCTCCGGGGCTATGGGGAATCATCACCGTGTTGGTGCGCGAGCTGGCACCAATGTCCTTGAGTGTGTCGAAGTACTGAGTCATGAGGACCAGATTCATGACATCGTGCGCCGTCGACCCGGGAACCCCCTGACGGAAGTCCTCGACCGATTCCTTCAGGCCATCGACGATCGCCTTGCGTTGTTCGGCGATACCCCGCCCTTGCAGCGCCTTGCTTTGCGCTTCGGCTTCGGCCGATTTGACGCGCAGGATGCGTTCCGCCTCGCCTTTTTCCGAAGCGGCCACGCGCATGCGCTGCGCCGAGTTGATTTCGTTCATCGCTTCCTTGACCTTGTGGTCCGGATCGATGTCGGTCATCAGCGCCTTGACGATGCCGTAGCCGAAGTCGTCCATCACTTGCGAGAGTTCGTTCTTGACCGCGTCGGCGATCTCGTCTTTCTTCTCGAACACATCGTCGAGGTTGAGCTTCGGCACGCGAGCGCGCACCACATCGAAGACGAACGAGCGGATCTGCGCACCGGGGTCAGACAGTTTGTAGAACGCCTCGTACACCTTGCCGGGCAACACCAGGTACTGCACCGAGACGGTTGCCTTGATGAACACGTTGTCATGCGTTTTGGTTTCGACCAACACATCAAGTTGCTGCACGCGCAAGCTGACCCTGCCAGCGACCCAGTCGACGAAGGGGACCTTGATATTCAGGCCCGGCTCGGCCATGCGCTGGAATTTGCCGAAGCGCTGCACGATGGCGACGGTTTGTTGTTCGACGGTGAAGATCAAGAAAAACAGCAGCACGATGCTGATGGCAATCGGAATGAAGTAATACATCCGACAATCATCCTTTCAAAGGGATGCCTTTCTTTCGCCGGTTGGAAGTGAAGCTTGGCGAATCCCGGGGCACCCGAGGGGTGGTTCCTACTTGAGATACGCTTCATCCTAGCTCAACATTTCGCCGGACACCCCTTGAAAACGGCATCGAAACATTTTGAAAAAAGTAAATTATCATTTCCCAGTGTCAATTTTTTCCAAATCATGCTCTTCATTCAGGAGATCGAACCACTCGTATTCAACGCTCCGGGAGAAGCGGTTGACTCAATCGGGGCAGCGGCATTTTCTTGCCGGTGGCATAGGCGATCACATTGGCAGCCAAACGGAAGGCTTCGAGGCCAGGGCCTTCCGCCTGAAGGTTGGTCTCCCAGTAACCGGAGATGGCTCGAGGGCTATAAACCACCACGGCTTTTCCGCCTTGAGTGATCCCATAAAGCGGGTATTGTTCCGAGCTTGTCGAGAACGCACCCGACGCTTTCCAGAGAAAGTGATCCTTTGGCAGTAGAGTCAATTCCTGGCCGGGAAACATCTTTTTGATCATGGTCCGAAACTGGGCGTCGAATTCCTTGCTTGCGCAACAGGCTTCGGCGAAAAGAAAGCCTCCCCCCTCAACGTAGCTTTTGAGAAGTCGAAACTGTTCGTCAGCTAATTCCAGGTTGTGCCCACTCAACCAGACCACGGGGCTTTCCAAAAGCTGCAGCGAGCAGTTTTGAAGTGCTTTCTCTTCATTAAGTGGAATTCTCGTGGTGTCGAAGTTCTGCCAGGCGAGGGGTTGGCCAGAAAAAATCTGGCGGGAAACAAAGGGAACCAGATGCCGCAAATCGGAACGTTTGCGATTCCCGGCCCCTTCTTTGCCGTGGGCCAGTTTGGAAATCAAAACCGGCGTGCGACCGCTGGCCAAAAAGCCAAGAGAACAACTCGTCGCCACCACTGGCGAACTATCGAGCGCTTTCGGCTCTGCTAAATCTCCCCAGCTCCCATCAGGCGATTGGGCCCGTACCAGAAAATTACTGCCAACGCGGTACCAGTCGTACCCGCCGAAAAAGCGTTCACCGCTTGCCTCGCCGGTCCATTCGATCGCCTCCAAGGCGAAATAAGGCTGCCGAAAAAGGCGGGATGCTGATTCCGAATCAGCAATTCGACCAGGAAACGAGTCTCGCACCCAGTCCAAACCCTTACGAATGGCCGATCCTTCGTCATACGTGCCGCAATCCTCATCCACGCCATCGCGTAAATTCCGAGGCGTTCCTTTGCGAAGATCGTTGCGGATATTGATGAGACTGGTCAGCCCGCCGTAGGACATTAAGTAAGTGGTAAACGGCTCGTTACGATTAGCCCAACCTCCGTCATTTTGTTGCGTGTTACGCAGGTCTTTTTCGATCTCCTTCATCGCGGTTTCGGGTGCGGTAATTCCTGCCTTGAAAGCCTCATGAAGGGCCATCAAGGCGAAACGGCCGTTGGAATTGTCTGGCGTTCCGGGCCCACCAGCATAGCCCCAGCCTCCCGCCCTGTTGCCACGGGCAGGAATTCGCAGTTTGATCAACCAGCCGACGTTTCTCTTGATCCGCGGTCTGTCCTCGGAAAACCCTGCCTGGACAAACACCATCGTCTGCAGGCTAACGGTGTAAATCTGCTGCAAAGCGATTTTGCGAAGGAAGGCCATTCCCCGAATCATCATCGGATCATTGGCTTTTACCCCAGCTTGCAGTAATGCCAACATCGCCAGAGAACTCCGGGCACCTGGGCAAGCGGGGGTTTCTCCATCGACTTCCCAATGACCTTTACCATTTTCCTGGGACCGTAAGAACGCCACGCCCTTGTCGATCGCGTTTTTAATCCTGTCCGCAAGGGGCTGTTCTTGCAGTTCCCTCATCGCGTGATTGATGGCAATGACCGGCACCGGTGCGGTGACCAATTCGCGTTCTTCGAAGCCAACCGCCTCATTCGGCATTCCGCGATGCCTCGGAGCCTGCCGCGATCGAGGTTGCGTGATCGGGGTGTCTTCCCTCACTTGGACCTGCCCCAAGAGCGGCTCGACTTTGATTTCCCCACCGGCAGAAAAGGGCGCATGCCGAGTCATCCCCAGCCATACGACAACACATCCCAAAGACACGAGCCACCGGGAGCCATGTCCGCCCCATTCGGTTCGACGAAAAGGCCATCGGATGCGATCGGTGGTTCTCGGCGCTCCGGACCTGGCCAAAGTCACCCGAAGATGCCCGGGGAGCATTGCCGGCGCCATTGTCGTTTTCAGATTCATGGCAAGCATCCTTTGAATGGAATGGGTGGCTGACAACTTCGATGCAAGGGTATGAAATGATTCTTCGACAGCCGGTCCCATTTTTCTACGGTGCAACCACACGATTCAAATAGCGTGTCATCCTTGATGTTTTTTAGATGGGTGAATGGATTGAATCTGCGCCGTGTGGACATTTCCACTCCCATGGGGCGACTTCGTCCATCGCTGCGATGAGCACCTTTTTGCTTGACGACACGACAAAATGCTATCGATTTCACCTTTTTGGGAACGGCCGAGTTTCGCCTCTGCCTCCAACACCTCACCACTTAGAGAATATCAATGGAGGCCTTAGGAATGGTTGTCCATCACCCGGGCGACCTTGTCCCGATGCTCCAGGGATACTGCCCGAAAGCCTGCGCTCAGTCCCTTGGCTTTGCCCAGCGCTGACCAGTACTCCAAGGCGTGATTAGCGACTTCGTGCCACAAGTGAAGATTCAAAGCCGTAGGCGGACGCGGGGTAAATGGTCTTTCGACCAATTGCAATGCCGCGGGAGCGAGGATCATGGGCAGCATGTCGTAGACCGGCGCCAGGGTGAGCTTCGGTTCCCTGCCCTCCTCTGCAAAGAAAGACAAGTTGCCAAAGTGCCGGTCGGTGTTTCCTATCAGATCGCCGAAGGCGTCCAGCCAGATCATCCGGTCGGCATCTTCGGCCGACAGGTTCAATGACGGTTCTTCAAGAATCCGGTTGCTCGCTGTGCTCCAGTGATCGGGGTAATCTCCGAGGTAATGATGATTGATGGCCCAAAGAGAAATGACCCCGCGGCGTCCCTGTTTGCCGATCCGGTCGAAGCGGTCGACCTCCAAATATCGCGTCCCACCCAGGTCGAACCACTCCGAATGAGGCACGGGAATCCCGGCACCGCGAAGCGATTCCAGGGCGATGTGTTCACAGACGAGCAAATCGCGCCACCGGTCCGCCATGGCGCCCTCGCCGCCGGCGAACTTGACGAGAGCATGACGGTCTTTCGAATAGGCTGCAAACTTGGGATGTTCACCTCCGGCCGAGGATCCGGGTTGGCCGGACAATGCACCGGCGGCAAGTTCAGGGTAGTCTGCCCGGTCGCAAGACCAAAGCTCTCTCGCAATGAATCGGTCAAGTGATTCTTCGCCGATAATGAGGTTGCCGACGCAGTCTTCACCACGCATCGACAACGCGATGACTTGGTGGTCATCGTTCCAGTCACTGATGCTCGCGGGTAATTTCAGATCGGGATGAATTGCCGGGAAATTGCGCCCGATGTAGCCTTGTGGTCCCATGTCTTCGACAAATGGAGGTAGGCCAGGAAACGATTGACCACCCCCATTCTCTCGTTCGAACCAGCAACCGCCTCCCGCCAGAAAATGCAAAACACCATGCCGGCTGGGCATACCCTGCTCATTCACACGAAAGACTGGCACCTTGTGACCGAGACGGCCAACCTCACGAGGCAAAGCATAAAGTGTCGCCACACTGCGACCAAACCGGCAGACCCGAGAACCCGCAGTCCGAATGAGGCGCGACATGACGGGCTGAGAGATTCCAAGCTTCCGCTGAATGTCCTCCCCGCTGAAAAGGCCCCCCGTTCTCAAAACCCGAAATAGCTGATCGAGCCTTTCCACCGCAGACTCCGAATAGCTTTTAGAATAACAATTCTTTCCCTATGCCTAATAATAACTTCAGCTTGGGAAAAATCGATACCTCCATCGTGAATGGCTTTTGGAATCGCTCGGCGGCAAAGATTCTGACGAACGGAATCGCAGATCGAGCTGAAGTCGGCACTCGAATGAATCGGACTCTTTTGAAAGAGAGAGAATGGTTCGACTTTCCGCTACTGGGCCTGCCAAAGCTTCACGGTTTTGTCCGCCGAGCCGGTAATGAGGATTTCCCCGGTCGGGTCGAAAGCGACACAGCGTACGGAGTCGGTGTGCGCCTTGAGGGTGGCGTGTTCCTTCCCGGTGGAGGCTTCCCAGATACGAGCGATGTTGTCATCACCACCGCTGACCAACTTTTTTCCATCGGGGCTGAAGGCGACCGCGAAGACGATGCCCGAGTGTCCCTTAAAAGCGGCGATCTCTTCTGCCTTGGCGGTGTCGTAGACCTTGGCGACCGCGTCGTCGCGGGCCACGGCGATGCGCTCGCCATCGGGGGAAAACTCGATGTCATGGATCGTTAGCCGTTCTTTCCCTGAAGCGATCGCGTGCAACTCCTGAAGAGTATCGCGGCGGTGAATATGCAAGTGCCATCGTCGGTCGCAACGGCCAGCCACTTGTTATCAGCCGACACCGTGGCATGGGTTACTTTCGCCTGGAATTGGACGGTCTCAAAGGGCTTGCCAACCACGACTTGGCCGGTGTAGAGATTGCGACGGAGGGTAGGCTGCACACAAGTCCGCGGAGCACGCAAGGCGGTGGACCGCGTGCTCATGTTTCAAGGTCACGATTTCTCGCCAGGCGGGCTTATCGGCGCTCGCCCCCTCACCGGCACCTTGAGGCCCAGCACTAAGCCTGCCTGAACCGTCCAGCAGGATCAGTAGACCGAAGGTCGTCATGACGCTCCGTAAGAGAATTCCGCTTTGGCTCGTTTTCACGGTCGCACGTCAAACGATTCGAAATGGTGTAGTAGGCAGGTGGAAACGGTGACCATTGCGTTGTCAAGCATTCCGCTACCCTTTAGGGCTGAGCGGCCATGACCGTACTCAAGCGCGGTAGCGGCATTTTCTTATCGGTGGCATAAGCGATCACATTTGCCCCCAGAAGGAAGGCATCGAGTCCGGGCCCTTCCGCCTTGGAGTTGGCTTCCCAGTAACCAGAGATCGCTCTGGGGCTATAGGCCACCTTGACTTTCCCTCCTTGAACGACCCCATAAAGGGGAAATTGGCCGGAACGGGCCAGCGGCTTGCCCGACGCCTTCCAGATGGCGTGATCGGGCCCCAGGGGAACCAGCTCAGCCGTGGGATAAAGCTCCTTGATCATCTGGCGGAAGCTCCGATCGAACTCCGCACTGGCGCAGCAGGCTTCGGCAAAAAGAAAACCTCCCTGATCCAGATACGCTTTCAAAAGCCGCCGGGAATTTCCCTCGGGAACTTCCTTGTGGCCGCTGAGCCAAACCACGGGTGTTTCGAGCAACTGCCGGGTACAAGCCTCCATTTGCCCTTGCTGATCAAGTGGGATTTTTGAGGCGTCGAACACCTGCCAGGCCAGCGGCTTTCCTCCAAAAGCTTCCCTGGCGGCGAACGGAACCAGGTGTTCCAGATCGTGATGTTTACGATTCCAACTCCGCTCGCCGTGATGGGCGAACTTGCTGACGAGCACGGGTGTTTGCCCCCGAGACAGGAACAGAACGGCAAAGCTGGTGGCCACGACCGGCCAGTTGTCGAGAGTGCCGAAGCCTCCAGCGCCGCCCCAACTTCCGTCCTGGGTCTGGGTTTTCAGCAGATAATCGCAACCAACCTGGTACCAGTCGATGCCGCGAAAGAACCGTTGGCCGGTGGACCGGCCCACACGCTGCACTCCGTGAAGGGCATAAAAAGGGTGTTTCAACATCCTCAACCCTTCCTCATGGGAAGCGATCCGTTCAGGAAACGAATCGCCGAGCCACCTTAGGGCCTTGATGATCGTGCCTGACTCCTCGTAAGCGCCACAGTCTACCTCGGAACCATCGGCTGCCAATTTCGTCGCTTTGCGATTCGCGACAGCGGCCAGGTTGCTTACACCGGCCAGGCCGGCGCTGGTCATGGTCAGTGAGGTGAAGGGCTCATTGCGGTAAGACCATCCCCCATCGTTTTGTTGGGTAGATATCAGATCCGCCTGGCACTGGCGCAACCCGGTCATGAACTCCGCGGACATCCGGATGTCCTTGTTGTCCTTGATCCACCAATAGCCATCGTTCACGCCGATAAGCGCGTACTGCGTATTGGAATTATCCGGTGATCCCGAGCCATCTGAATAGCCCCATCCTCCCGCTCGATTAGCCCTTGCGGGTATTCGCTGGATCATCAACCACTCCAGGTTGCGCTGCACCAGACGCTGATCTTCTGGCAAACCAGCATAGGCAAACACGCAGGTTTGCAGGCCGACCGTATAAGTCTGTTCGGGTACAATCATTCGCAAATAGGTCAATCCGCGTTGGATCGCCGGGTCATCCGTGGGAGTGCCCGCAGTCAACAAGGCAAGCAAAGCCAACGAAGTCCAGCCACCTTTTCTCGCATTCGATTCGCCGTCCACTTCCCAGTTGCCACGACCTCGCTCCTGATGACGCAAGAACTGGACGGCCCGTTCGATCGCTTCCTTGACGCGGTCGGATTTTGATTTCTCCCGTCCAGGGAGAGTCTGGACGGGGTCGGCCTGGGCGAGGGCCGCGTTGTGGAGCGGGATCGGATGGGTCGTTGCGGGCACGGCGATGGGCGCACTGGCTCCCGTTCCGGCCAAGCTCAGGTCCGACGGCTTCTTGGGTAACTCGGAGTCGGCTGGATCCTGTCGCGCCGAGCGTGCGAACTCGGCGGGGTTTTCTCGGCTGGGACCCGCCTGAATTCCGATAGCCGAAAGAAGAGCCAGAACCAGAATGAGCAACAGCCACAGAGCGCTTTGATGCTTGCCAGAAACCTGCGTCGCAGGATCGCGCGCCGTGTCGAGCAGGTCGATCACTCGCAATTCCAGGCCATGGGCGCTGGCCATCATCGCAAGCAAACCGGAAGTTTCCTTCACCGGAAAACAGCGTTCGGCAATCGAGAGCAAGGTGCCGGCGTAGTCAGGCGCGGCCGTGTGCTTGAGCACATAATTGTCACAGACCTCCTCGCGGGCGGCGTTCAGCTTGCGATGGAGCAGCCACACCAGCGGATTGACCCAAAACAAGATCCAGGTCCCATGCTGAAGCAATAGCATCAGGCCGTCGCGCCTGCGCACATGGGCGCATTCATGCACCAGAATGTCGATGAGCTGGCCTCGCGTGACCTGTTCGCGAATCGCGGCGGGTAGGAACACCCGCGGGCAAACGATGCCGAGCACGAGCGGCCCGCGCACTCCGCGTGCCAGGCTGATGGTAGGCAGTTCCCGAAGGCCGACACGCTTTCTGACTTCTTCCAGAAGCTCGGCATCTTCCAGCAACACAGACGATTGCTCCTGGCTCAGCGCCGAATGGATCCGCAGAAGGCCATGGATCAATCGGGCAAGAAGAATCAGGCTACCGGCCGCCCAGATCGCCAAGAACCAGTAGATGCTTATCAGGGGACGCGCGGGCGTCACCGGTTCCTTGACTGGAGGGGCTTCCACAGTCTCCGGAGGAATTTCCACCGTCTCCGGACGATTCTGCACCCGATGAGTGAAGATTTCTTGTGACACGGTGAGTTCTGCAAGTGCCCGAAAGCGGGGGTCGACACCCACCGGCCTTAGGGACTTTTCTTCCGTCGTGCTTTTGGTTTCTTCAGCCGGCTTTACCACTTTGGAAACTTCGGTTGTTGTTCGCTTGGGAACGGGCGCCACGACGGCAGGAGGGGCAGGAGGGACCAACTCAATGATGCGCCAAGGAAGCATTGGACTGACCCAGCAAAAAAGCGGAGTCATGAGGACACCCAGAAGCGCCATTTCCCAAAGTCCGCAGCGCCAGGCGGGGCGGCACTTGCCCAGCATGCGGTCGACACCCCACGCCAGGAGCACGAGCGCCGCGATCAGCCCTTGAAGCTGCAGCAGATAGAGAAGTGCCGGATCGGTCGGCAACCAGGCCAGTGTTTGGTTCATGACTTCTTCCTCCGGCTTTGGGCGTTGTCGATCAGCTTGCGAATGCGTTCGGCCTCGTCCTTGGTGACGCCTCGTCCCTCGATGAGCGCCAAGACGAGAGCCTCGGGCGAGCCCGCAAAGGCCGAATCGACCAGCCGCTGCACCACCCCGCCCAAGGTCGATTGCCTCGGCACGGTCGGGCTATAGAAATGGGCCTGCCCCTCGGCGCGGCGTTTGAGCCAGCCTTTCTTTTCCAACCGGTCCATCAAGGTCAAAACCGTGTTGCGCGCGACGGCGCGGCGGCCGGAGAGCACCGTCCACACATCAGTCACCGCAACTTCGCCACGGTCCCATGCTATTTGCATGATTTCAAGCTGCGTTTCCGAAAGTGCGGGCAAATCGTTTCCACTGGGTTTTGACATGATGCGGCCATGACCTGACGGGCGAATCGACTCGGGAACAACCTACGACTGTAGGATATTATGACCGACGCCTGTAGGTGGCGTCAAGCAGCAGTCTGTCGATTTTGCAATTCTGGCCCGACCCTGCCGGCAGGCAAACCAAATCGCGAGCGCCCTCATAGGATGCCCGAAGCGCCGGATGACCTCTCGTTTCCATTCCCACGACTCCCTGCGGGTGCCTCGTGAAAATCCTCTTGCCGTTTGTCTCTGCGTCCCTTGCCCTGGGACTCATCATGACCTCTGTTTCAGCATCGGATCGCCTGACCTTGCAGCCGGGCAAATCGGGCCGTTCTGAAACGATCGCGCCCAGCGGCATGGTCTGCGCCTGCCACCCCTTGGCAGTGCAAGCCGGCCTCGAAGTCTTGCGTAGCGGCGGCAATGCGATCGATGCCGCCATTGCGGTCAATGCTGTGCTCGGCGTGGTCGAGCCGATGTCGAACGGAATCGGCGGCGATTTGTTTGCCATTGTCTACGAAGCCAAAACGGGGAAGCTGCACGGCCTCAACGCCAGCGGGCGCGCGCCGGCGCTCGCCACCCGCGAGTATTTTGCATCGAAGGGAATGAAATCGATTCCTGCCACCGGCCCCTTGAGCTGGTCGGTTCCTGGCTGCGTCGATGGCTGGGAAACCTTGCGCGCGCGCTTCGGTACGAAATCCTTTGCCGAGCTGATGGCCCCTGCGATTCACTACGCCGACAAGGGAGCGCCCGTGCCGGAAGTGATCGCCGGTTACTGGAAAGCCTCGGAAAACCGCATGATGCGCGACCCGGGCTCCAAGGCGGTCTTCTTCCCCGAAGGCCGCTCTCCCGCCAAGGGAGAACTGTTTCGCAATCCGGCGCTCGCGAAAACCCTGCGTCACCTCGCCGAGAATGGACCGGCTTCCTTTTACCAGGGAGAGATCGCGAAGAAGCTCGAAGAGTTTTCCCTTGCCTCGGGCGGCCTGATCCGCATGGCGGACTTGAAGGCGAACAAGTCGACCTGGATCGATCCCGTTTCCTCCTCGTACCGGGGTATCGATGTCTACGAATTGCCGCCTAACGGCCAGGGGATCGCGGCGCTGCAGATTCTCAATGTGCTGGAAAACCATGATATCCACAAAATGGGTTTTGCGTCGCCCGAATACTGGCACCTGTTCGTGGAAGCCAAGAAACTGGCCTACGCCGACCGCGCCCGCTATTACGCTGATCCCGAATTCGTGAAGGTGCCGGTGAAGGAATTGATCTCCAAGTCCTACGCCAAGGCGCGCATGGCCTTGATCAAGCCGAATGCCGTGCTCGATAAGGTCGACGCGGGCGATCCCAAGATTGGCCAGTCGGACACGACTTATTTCTGCGTCGTCGACAAGGACCGCAATTGTGTTTCGATGATTCAAAGCAACTACGAAGGGTTCGGGTCGGGGCTGACACCAGGTGAACTCGGCTTCGGCATGCAAAACCGCGGCACGCTGTTTTCGCTCGATGCCAATCACCCCAACCGCCTGGAACCGCTCAAGCGCCCCTTCCACACGATCATCCCGGCCATGGCGATGAAGGACGGCAAGCCCTGGCTCGTCTTCGGCCTGATGGGCGGCGACATGCAAGCCCAGGGTCACGCCCAGGTGATCATCAACATGGTCGATTTCGGCATGGACGTGCAGGCGGCAGGCGAAGCGCCCCGCATTGAACATCGCGGCTCCGCCGGGCCCAAGGGGGATGCGGCTCAAGGATCAGGTACGATTCAAGCCGAACAAGGAATGCCGCAGACGGTGATCGAGGGACTGAAAAAGTTGGGGCATACCGTGCGGCCGATTCGGACGAACGGAGGCGGCTATCAAGCGATTATGATCAATCCCAAGACGGGAATGCTGCATGGCGGGACGGAGACACGCAAGGATGGGATCGCTGGTGGGTATTGATTAGATAATAACTTTACCTTCAAACAAGACAATGATGCCAGGCTTTAAGGCGAGCGGGAAGAGCTAGCTCCTTGATTCTCTGTCTGCAACTTCAATAGACTGAAATGAGAACGATTCTGCAGAATCAGTGGGTTGACGCCCACCGCTCGCCTTAACTGCCATGCAGTCAATATTTCTGAAATAACAAACGATCAAACACAAAAAGCAAGATTTCCCACAGAAAAACACCGCGCATTCAGGCGCGGCGATCGCCATCTACGCCACAATTTCTTTCAGCACTCGGCTGGGTTCCACTCCCGTCAATTTCATATCCAGCCCCTGGTGCTTCACCGTCAACCGTTCCGGATCGATCCCCATCTGGTGAAGGATTGTCGCGTGCAGATCACGCACATGCACTACATTCTCCACGGAGTGATACCCCAGTTCGTCGGTCGCGCCCAGGCTGGTTCCCGGCTTGATGCCGCCGCCCGCCATCCAGAGCGAAAATCCCTTGATGTGATGATCTCGGCCCGCGCCGCCCTTGCCTTGAAACATCGGCGTGCGCCCAAATTCGCCGCCCCAGACGACGAGGGTATCATCGAGCATGCCGCGTTGTTTCAAATCGGTAAGCAGCGCCCAGGTGGCTCGGTCGGTCGCGTGGCAGCAGATGTCCATGAACCTCGCCAGGTCGCCGTGATGGTCCCAGTCGCGGTGATAAAGTTGGATGAAGCGCACACCGCGCTCGGCCAGTCGCCTGGCCACCAGGCAGTTGGAAGCAAATGATCCATCCTGCGGTTTGGCGCCATACATTTCCAGAACGCTTTTCGACTCGCCGCTCAGGTCCATCAGTTCGGGCACGCTCGTTTGCATGCGAAAGGCCATCTCGTAGGCGGCAATACGCGTGCGCAACTCCGGCTGATCAAGCTGGGCATCGCGCATGCGATCGAGGTTTTGAATGCGGCGCACCAGCTCCCCTTGAAGCCGGTCGCTCACCCCCGCCGGCGGCCGCACATAGTGCACCGGATCGCCGGCCGCTTGAAACTCCACGCCCTGAAAGCGGCTGGGCAAAAACCCGGCGCTCCACATGCGCTGAGAAATCGGCTGAGGGTTGCGGCCGGCGAAACTCATCATCACCACAAAACCGGGCAAATTGTCGCATTCGCTTCCCAGTCCATAAGTCAGCCACGACCCCAGCGAGGGTCGCCCGGAAATCTGCGTACCCGTGTTCATTACGGTGTGGGCCGGGTCGTGGTTGATCTGGTCGGTCACCATCGAGCGGATGATGCAGAGGTCGTCCGCCATCTTCGCATGCCAGGGAAGGTAGTCGCTGATCCACTGCCCCGATTGACCGTGCCGACGAAACTTCGTCAGGTGGCCTTGTACCTTCAGTTCCTGCCCCTGAAGCTGGGCGATCGGTTGGCCCTTCGTGAAGGACTCCGGCATCGCCTTGCCGTTCAGGCGGTCCAGCTCGGGCTTAAAGTCAAAGGTCTCGAGGTGGCTTGGCCCGCCCGACATGTATAGAAAAATCACCCGCTTCGCCCGGGGCGCAATGTTGGGGAACCCGCCAACAGCCGCGGGGATCCCTACCTTCGCCGCACCGCCGGCCCAAGCATCCTTGGCCAACAAACCGCTCAAGGCCGCGGCGCCAAAGCCGATCCCCTGGTGGGAAAGGAACGCACGCCGATTCAGCGATTGCGAGTCGAACATCGGCTCAGTTCCTCGTGTTGGTTTCGGCCAGGTTCAAAAGCGCGCGACAAACCGTGGGCTCAGTTTCTTGTGTTGGTTTCCGCCAGATTCAATAGCGCTCGGCAAACCGTCGTCCAGGCCGCCCATTCCACCGAGCGGTCTGTCTTGGCGCGGTCCATGGGATGATCTGCCTTTTGTAGCCCCAAGAGCGCAGTGGCTTCATCCGGTTGACTGCGGTAGGCTTTGCGTGCTTCATCCAAGAGCGCGATCAATTCCTGCTGTTCCGCGGCAACGGGCCATCGACCGGTGACACGCTGAAACAGCGTCCGACTCGCATCCTCGTCGTTCTTGGCTTCCTTCTGCGCGGTCGTGGAGGCGAGCGCTCGCGCCGCCTCGAGGAAGGTTGGATCGTTAAGCAAGACCAAAGCCGCCTGCGGCGTGTTGGATCGCGGCCGTTTCACCGTGCACTCTTCGCGGCTGGTCGCTTCAAAGGCCCGCAGCATGGGATGCAGGAACTGCCTTTGCCAGTGGATGTAAAGCGCCCGACGGTATTGATCGGGACCCTTCGTCGCCTGGTAACCGCGCCTGGGGAAATTGAGTAAATTGTAATAACCCTCCGGCTGATAAGGCTTGAAGCTGGCACCGCCAACTTTCGCATGCAATAAACCAGAAACGGCCAGAGCGTTATCGCGCACCATCTCGGCGCCGAGCCGATGGCTGGCTTGCCTGGCAAATAAACGATTTTGCGGATCCTTTTCGCGTAAAATATCGGTCTCTCTTGACGATTGCCGGTACGTTTCGCTCAGGACGATCAAGCGAATGAGCGAACGCAGATCCCAGCCCGATTCGAGCAAATGCCGGGCTAAATGATCGAGCAGTTGCGGATGACTCGGCGCCTCGCCCTGCGCGCCAAAATCTTCCAGACTGGGGGAAAGCCCCTCCCCCAGAAACAGATACCAGATGCGGTTGGCAACAACGCGAGCCGTCAAAATTCCGGCGCCTTTTTCCGCATCGGTCAGCCAATTCGCGAGATCCAGGCGGGTCAATCTCTTGCCATCGCCATCGATCTTTCCCAGGAATTGCGGAACGGCCGGTTCCACCTTTTCCCCGGTATCGTCCATCCAGTTGCCTCGTGCCAGCACGCGCACCGTGCGCGGCGCAATCGCCTGGCTCACCATGACCAGCCGTCCCGCGGAAAGCGCTTTCTCTCGCTTGAGCCAATAGGCAAGTTCCGACCGGGAATCCTCTGGGCGGCTATTCAGCTCCGCGATCTTGGCCTTGATCTGCGCCAGCTCCGCGCGCTCGCGCTTGACGATGACTTTGATTTCAGGCGGCCGCTTGGTGGGCACCGTGTCGCCGCCGCCACCGCGCAGGTGCTTTTCCTCGTCGATATCGGCAAAGAATGCCGCAAAGGAATAAAAATCGCGGATCGTGTAGGGATCGAATTTATGGGTGTGGCACTGGGCGCATCCCATCGTCGCGGCCATCCAGACGGCGGAAACATTGCGCACCCGGTCGGCCTGATAGATGGCCAGGTATTCCTTCGCCTGCACCCCGCCTTCGTGGCTCGTTTGCAACAAGCGGTTGTAGCAGGAGGCAATCTTCGCATCGATCGCCTCATCCCCCTTCAGGGGAAGCAGGTCCCCGGCTAGCTGAAACCGGGTGAACGCATCGAAGCGCATGTTTTGGGCGAAGGCATCGATCACCCAGTCGCGGTAGGGAGTCGAGTGATGATCCTGATCGCCATGGTAACCGACCGTGTCGGCAAAGCGCACCAGGTCCAGCCACCAGGTGGCCATCCGCTCCGCGTGAGCGTCGCTGCCTAATAACTCATCGACCTTGGCGGCGTAGGTTTGCTCGTCGACCTTCGCGGGGATCCTTGGCTGCGGGGGCAAACCGGTCAGGTCAAAATGCAGCCGCCGCCACAACGTGCCCGCATCGGCCCGGGGCGTATGCTCTAACCCCACCTTCGCCCACGAAGTCATGAGCAAGCGATCAATCGACTCCCCCGGCTTGGCCGCGGCCAATGGTTCCAACGCCCAGGGCTTGGCCCATCGTGCTCCTTCGGCGATCCACCTTGTCAGGAGCTTTTTTTGATCCTGAGTCAGGTCCTTGCCATGGCGCGGCGGCGGCATCACCTCGCCCGGATCGGCGCTCAGGATGCGCTTGATCAGCAGGCTTTCTTCAGCCTTGCCAGGCACGATCGCCCTGCCCCGCTTGCGGGCCGCCTTGGCTTTCGCCTCGTCATCAAGACGAAGCCCCGCCTCACGGTGGGTTTCATCGGGGCCATGGCAATAAAAGCAACGATCCGAAAGAATCGGCCGGATGTCGCGATGGAAATCGATGGGCGCGTTTCCCTCAGGCGCCGCCTGTTCGGGACCAGGCGCCCCAGGGAAAATCAAGACTCCCAGCCACATGACGGCCCAGTTCATGAGGGATCCCATCTCCCCGGGGAAAGCAGTCAACCGCACAACCTCGCCTGGGGCCGGATCAAGGCTCAGGGCCCTTCGATCGTGACCGCCATGACCACCGGCGCGCTGCCGTCGCGACCCTTCACAAACTCGATCGATTTCAAGGGCAGCGATTTCTTGGGGGTGATCGCCAGGTACCGGACCTGCTTGCCTTGTAGATCGAAGGCAAACTGCGATCCCGGCACATCGACACGCCGGATGTAGTCGGAAAAATGCTCGCCGTTTCTCAAGGCATGATCTTCCTTCGAGCCATCTTCGTAGGTGAGGCGAACGATCATGCTCGTCGAGCCCTTGGGCAGCGCGGGGAAATTCCATCCCCCCACCCCCGACAACAGGTGGATCGCCCGCACGGGACCCGACACATTCATGGCGACCAGCCGTGGCATCTTGGGCGCGGTCGAACCGTTGGGACCGTAGAGCATCACCGCGTTGGGTTTCGCCCCCTCCTTGGGATCGATCAGCATAAACGGCACCCCGGCGAAAGTCTTGGGTTTCCAGTCGTCGAAGATCATCCGGTCGCCGACCGAGTCGGGGCCAAAGAACATGCCGCGATCGGTCGCAATGTTGGCGACCTTGTCGAGCGGAAGCGGCAAGAACTTGCCGCGCTGGGTCATGAATTCCAAAAGATCGGCCAGGTCCTTTTCCGAAACCTGCTTCTCAAACCCCTCGGGCATGAGCGACTTGGGGGAAACGCTGATCTCATCGATGTCGGAGCGGTTGAGCTGATGTTTCTTCCCTTCCGAATCGATCAGCTCGAGTGTCGTTTTCGTTTCCGAACTCATCAGGCCAGTGATGAGCTGGCCCTTCTTGGTGACGAGCGTCCAGGCGCGGAAGTTCCCTTCGACCCCGCGGCTGGGATCCATGATGTGAATCAAAAGCTCTTCCTTGGGATGCGCGGCCATGCCGGAAAGTTCGGGCCCAATGCCGCCGGGAGGAATCCCTGGGCCGGTGACGGCGCTATGAACGTGGCACTTGGCGCAGTGTTGAACGTAGATCGCCTTGCCATGGGGAACATCGCCGGTCTTCTTGGTGACGCTGGCCAATTGCTCGATCACTTTTTGCCGATCGGCATTGGGCAGGCTACCGCCTTTTTCGAGCAAAGTGCGGGCTCGCGACGCGATTTTGCGATCGGGGTGATCGGCCATGGCCCGCTGCTGATCGAGCGGCAGATCGGTCAAGCGCACCGTCCCCTTTTCACAGGCATCGAGCAGCGCCGGAGTCCAGGGCGATCGCTGAGCCAGGAGGCGCAGCGCCTGGGTGCGCACCGAGGGGCTCCAACCGGAGGAAGCCTGAATGATGTCGCCGGCCACGGGAGCTTCCGAACGGCCAACCGCCTCGATCAGCGCCGATGCGAAATCGGGGGAGGTTTGCGGTGTGATCAGGCCCAGGATCTTCTTGGCAAGCTCTGGGTCGCCCTTGCGGAAATCAACCGCTTGCGCGGCAGCATTGGCTCGATCCGATTCGGATTTCGACTCATCGAGCAGAGTGGCCAAAAGATCCTTGACCAGTTTCTCGGTTTGCTTGAGCAGGCTTTCGACCTGCCACTTATCTCCCAGGCGAATGAGGTCGGAGCGGCCGCTGGCGCTCAGTTTGGTAAGCAGGTCTTCCAGGGCCTTGTCGGTCTCGCCGTCAAGCTGCAGCTTGCCGGCGGGCCAGCCCTTGACCAACCCCTTCAGGACGACGGCCGCGCGTTCCGGGCTTGCAGAACCCAGGGCGGTCACGATTTCCTTGGCGCGGCCCGTGGGATTGCCGCGAGCGACATGCTCGGCGACGATCAGGGCGACCTTGCGCGAGGCCGCATCGGGCTCGCCTGGCTGGTTGAGCCAAACCGACAAGAACGATCCTTCCTGCTTGGCCGCGGCCGCGGTGATCGCATCGGGCAGCCACTTGTCGGCGGAGACGATGGGATCGCTCAGGGCTTTGGCCAGGGCTGCAGGCGCCTTGGGGCTGGCGGGGCGGTCGGCCAGCGCCAGGAATGCGGCCAGGCGCACCTGGGCATTGGCGTCTTCGGTGAGACCGGCATCGATGATACTCGTGGCCGCCTCGGCGGTCAGCGGCAGGGCCAACGCGGCATTGCGGCGCACGCCGGGGGCGGTGTGCTTGAGCGCGGCGGTCAAGGCTTCGGCAACCTTGGCCTCCTTGATCGCGCCCAAACCATGCAGCGTCCAAATCGCGTGCATGGCGCCGACATCGAGTCCGATTTCATCGACCTTGGGGCTGGCGAGAATCTCCAAGAGCGCGGGCACCACATCTTGTTCACCACGCTCGACGAGCAGTCGTTGCGCATGATTGCGCCAGAACATATTGGGATGGCGCAAGGTGGCGACCAGCTTTTCCGGCGTCGCCCCCTTCAAGTTGAAGGTCAGCTCGCCGGGATTGGCCTTGGCGACGAGCCGGTAGATGCGGCCATGGTTCTTGTCGCGTAGTGGCGTTTCGTAGGCGTTGCCGCGACCGGTGGTGAAGCCGTTGGGCGTCGGGTTGTGCTGGACGATGTAGTTGTACCAGTCGATGATCCAGACATTGCCATCGGGCCCAATCTCCCCCACGATTGGGGCGACCCATTCGTCATCGGCCGCCAGCAGGTTCCAGGAAGGCTTCGAGCGGAAATTGGCCCCCTCCCCTTCGATCTCAAAGGTGGCGAGCAAGTGGCCGGTCGGCTCGGCGACAAACGCCGTGCGGTTCCAGTATTCCTTGGGGTAGTTGCGAGCGGTGTAAAGCGCATGACCAGCGCCCGAGGTAAAACCGCCGTGGAAATCGACCTGGCGGATCTTTTCGGTAACCGCCGCGAATTTCGGATTGCCGGCAATGCCGCTCAACGCGGTTGACGACCAGCCGCGCACCGCCTCGTAGTAGCGGTTCGCAATCGGCATGTATTCGCTCGGGTTGCCGTTGGCGGTCGAGCCAAAGAGGATTCCTTCTTCCGAGAGACCAATGCCCCACGAGTTGTTATTCGTGTTGCGCAAAAACTCCATCTTGGAGCCGTCGGGCTTCATGCGCACAAAGCCGGTGCGGAATTCAAGATCCTCGCCACCCACCTGGCCGCGGTAGCCGGCGTAGCCAAGCATGAAGTAGATCCAGTTATCGAGGCCGTAATGGAGATTACTGGGGCCGGCATGGGTGTCGCCGGTGCTCCAACCGGTGAACAGCACCTTGCGTTCGTCAGCCACATCGTCGCCATTGGTGTCGCTCAAGAGGAGCGTGTCGGGCGCCTGATGGACGAGCACCCCTCCCTTGACGAAGATCAGGCTCGTGGGGATGGAGAGCTTGTCGGCAAAAATGGTCGCCTTGTCGGCGACACCATCGCCATCGGTGTCTTCGAGGATGCGGATGCGGTCGCGGCCCTGGCCCTTGGGTCGTTTTTCATTGGGGTAGTCGATTGTCTCGGCAATCCAGAGGCGGCCGCGTTCATCCCAGTTGAGCGCGATCGGCTTCCCTTCGATCATCGGCTCGCTGGCGAAGAGTTTGAGTTCGAAGTCGGCCGGGTGGACGATGTGTTTCATCGACTGGGCCACATCGAGCGGCTTTTGCATGGTGCCCAAAGGCGCGTTGCTTCCGCCTCGCTCGGCGGGATAAAAAGGGACGCGCGCGGGCTGGTATTCGAAGGGGGGCAGGTCCTTGGCGACCTTGGTCATTTCGGGAGCGCCGCGATAGGTGCCTGCCGATTCGGGGTTTTTCCCTGCGGCCCAGTACAGTCCGCGCTGCAAGAGCTTTTGAAAGCCGGGCTCGCCCCAGGTGCGATCGTCATGGCCCCAGGCGGTGTAAAATACCCGGCCTTTCCCTTCGTCGCGCACCCAGGTCCAGGGTTCTTCCTGGCTGCCTTCCTTGCGGGTTTCGAGAACCGTGCGGCCTTCGGGGTTGTGCTTGGTGTGGACATAGGTTTCGTCCCAGCTTGCGAACGGCTTCCACCCCTTGAGGATCGGGTGATCCGGTTCCTTGACGATCGTGCGCACCGTGCCGGTGCCGTGACGCTGAAACTGAGCGCCGACGAGTTTGATGTACTCTGGCGAATTTAAGAAGCAGTAGGAGGCGCAGTGCACCGGCACGAACCCCTTGCCTGAGCGCACATAGTCGAGCAGCGCCTTTTCCTGGTCGGGCGTGATCTTCTCCGTGTTGGCATAAATCATGAGCGCGTCGAACTTGTTCAGCGTGTCAGGGTTGAGGACCTTGGCATCCTCGGAGTATTCGAGTTTGATCGGTTCCTTGGCCCAGGCCGAGGCGAGTTGGCGATAGCGCAAGGCGGGTTGGTGATGGCCCCGGTCTCCCAGGAAGAGAACCTTGAGAGGAGGCGCCGCGGCGGTGTCGGCGACGGGACCAAACATCAAACTGGATAAGAGGAGAGAGGAGAACATTTTGAACGGTGCCTCTTGGGCCAAAACCAATCAAGAAATTGGGGGTCGGATCCGTTTTCCGGATCGCGAAGGGCTTCAGCAAATCCTAAGGAGATTGGACGAAAAGGGTGCGGGGAAATCGCTGTTTGCAAGGAATGCGCATTGAGGATCCTTGACATTCATCAAGGACGCTTTGGGCCGGTCCCCAAGGCAGGCCCAGTGGACCTCAGCAAAAATGGTACGTCAACGGACCAATTTCCCACTTCCGTCCGAATCCGCAAGGCAAAGCAGAAATGACGCAACCCTTCCCGCAGCAAGGAGAAGGGTTGTCGGCAGTACGCTGTTGTTGACCCAGTCATCGACGGAGAGGAGTTCCTTCCCGTGTCCCCATCCTCCGGCTTCGCTCACTCCCAGACGATTTGTGCTTGAGTCGAGGCGAGTCCCATCCAGAGCGACCCGAGCAGGATCCAGCCGGTTTTTTCGGTGCCGGCTTCGTCCTGGATATGAATCTGATAGACCTGTTGGGTCCCGGAAACGGGTGTAAAGGGAAAGCGACTGTCCTCGGCCAGCCAGAGCTTGCGCGCCTTGCGAAGGCGAAAGCCGGTTTGTGCCACCCAGCGGCGCAACCGACCGATCAGGTGCCAGGAGGCGGCCACGCCAATCGCGAAGGCAAAGAGCAGAAACGTGACGACTTCAGCGGACATGGCCGATCCTTTCGCGAATTCGGGGCCTGACGAAAGTGAGAGAAAAGCCGCCCGTGCAGGGCGGCAGGATCACCTTTGATTATAGGTCGCTACAAAACCTCTGGTCAAGGATGCAAGAACCCGTGATTAGCGACTCAAAAGATCCGCAAAGTTTTTAGAGAGGCTTTTTCATTGCTGGAGCCAGCCGACGATGTCTCCTTTGAGAAAACTCTGTTGCAAGGGTGGATCCTCGTGCAAGGACAACCTCGAACACGGGCGGGTTCATTGCGATCGTAGGAGTGCTCATCCCTATTTGCGGGCCTTGGCCGACTCCAGCCGTTTTTCCATGGCCTCGGCTTCGGGGACGCGATCTGTTTTGCGGTAGACTTGAGCCAAGGACCTCCACAAGGACGCACACTCCGGTTCATTGCTCCCGTCATCGATTCGTTTGAAGCTGCTCACCCGCAGGACGTCGGGCGAATTCTCAAGGTACTTTCCCTGGATGGGGTGCCATGAATCAGGACTATCCGCTGTGAGCGCCTTGGATTGCCCCTTGGCTCCCTGTCGTTTTTCGCGAAGTTCCAGGGCCTGTTTGAGCGGCGGCTCGGCGAGGTCATATTTTTCCAGCTTTAGGTAGGTACTTCCAAGCATTTCCAGTATGCCTGAAAATTCCGGGCTTTCTTTTGCTAAGATCTTTTCGAGTCGATGGCAAGATTCTTTGAGCGGCGCCTCTGCTGCGGCAAAGTTATTGGTGGTAAAATACAAGGAGCCTAAATTTTGCCAGCAAAGGCCCTGCAAGTTATCATCGATATTGGGTAGCTTTTGTGTGATTTCCAAAGCTTCGATCAGTTTGGCTTCGGCTTCCCGATAACGCCCTTTCTTGACGTAATAAAAACCGAGATTGCCAAGGGCCACGACCACATTCGGATGCGACCTGCCATTCGCTTTTTGCAAAATGGCCAGCGCTCGCTCATAATGGGGCGCGGCATCGACATGACCTCCCTGGGCTTCGGACAGCATGCCCAGATTGGTCAAGATGGCCGCAACACCGAAATCGTCCTTACCTTTGGATTTTTCCACAATGGCCAGCGCTCTTCGAAAAAGCAGTTCGCCATCCGCCAGTTTTCCCGTCCTTAGCTTGATGCAGCCCTTTTCATTGAGCCGCCGAGCCAAATCATAATGCTGCTTGCCATGGCGCTTTTCGAGAATCGCGATCGCTCGATCTAGCGCCGCTTCCGCCTCCGGCAATCTTGAATTGCGCGCATAAAGGTCGCCTAGCGCTTCGTAGGTGTTTCCTACTTCCAGGTCGTCTGGCCCGAGGATTTTTTCGCGAAGGGTCAGGGATTTCTTCAGCCATTCCTCCGCTTGGGCTGGCCGGTTTTGATCGGTGCAAAGTAGACCCAGGCTTTCCTGAACCGAAGCCACGGTCGCCTCTTCTTTTTCCGCAGACTTCTCCAGCCGAAGGAGCGCCTGCTTGTAGCTGGCCTCCGCCTTCGCGAATTGATTTTGCACACGATGCAAGTGGCCAATCAAGATCAAGCAATCCAGCGTATCCCGATGGCTGACCCCCACGATGTTCTCACGAAGGGACAGCGATCGATTCAGATACCGTTCCGCCTGGCTGAACTGATCCTTCAGATAGCAAAGCTCGCCCATGACATACAAACTGGTGGCCAGCGCCCTACGATCGGGCCCCTTGTCGTTTTCCGCAATCTCCAGCGCCTTCTTCGCGAGAACGAGCGCCTCGTCGTATTTCTCTTGTTGATCGAGAACTTTGATTTCCGCCTGAAGCTTTTGCCATGCGAGACCCTGGGCGAGGGCCTGCCCAGAAAGAACAAGGAGCCCCGTCAGAACGCTCAGGGGGCAGATTAAGCGATGCAACATGTTCTTACCTCCGACCTTGAGAAGGTGAATGCGTGTCGTTCAAGATCGGCAAGCCTATCGCGGCAATCGATTGGCCGTGTTCCTGGGAAAACGCCTCGAATCGTTGACGGTTCGTCCCCGCGACCGGCTGCTGGTAGTCGGATTGTGGCTGGAAACCGCCTGATTCTGCGTCGCCGAGACGGGAAACCACGATCGTTCCTGGCCGGTCGTTGTGTGAATGACTTGAGTCCTGGCGAGCCCGGCTCGACGCGCCTGAATGGACTCAATCTCGCCTTCGATTTTGCGGGCTGCATTGTCCTGATTGGTCGCGCAATAAAGGGATGCCAGGTTGCGCAAACAAAGTTCCAGAACGGGGTCATCGCGATCAACCTTGCCGGCAAGAATCGCCCGTGCTTTTTCGAGCCGTTCCTGCCCTTCTTTTAACTGAGCCCTGCTTGTGGAGATCTGGCCCAGGTTGGCAAGGACAAGCCCCGCCGCCAGGCTGCCTCCTTGCCAATCTTTGCTCAGGGAATCGTGAATTCGCAGGTAATCTTTCTCTTCGTTCTTGAGGTGATTCTGGTCCTTCCAAAAGGCGGTCAGGCCAAAGCAACCGTCAAGCCATGGGAATTTCCTGCTGATTTGCTGCTTCTCACGGATCATAAGCGCCTTGCGCAACAGCGGCACCGCTTCCTCCGCATTTTTCGCTGTAAGGTAGACTCGGACCAAAAACTCGATGTCCTCAAGCACCGCGGTATCGGTTGGGTCGCCTTGTGCTTCCCTGATGGCGATCGCTCTCTTGTAAAGCGCGGGCACTCGTTCATCCACTCCATCCCAGTAGAAGCAGCTCGCAAGGGCTTCGATGTAGGCTGCAACTTTGAGGTGCCCTTTGCCAAAATAGGATTCCATCAAATCCAGTGCCCGGCGGTAGTAGGGTTCGGCTCTGGCATAATTGCCCGTTCGATAGTAGATCGAGCCAAGGTTCGACAAAAGGTGCGCCAACTCCACAGGCGCATCGATATGGTTAATGTCCAGCAGCGATATGCCCCGCAACAATAGTAATTCCGCCTTCTCCGGTCTTTGCGTGTTTTGATAGACAAGAGCAAGGCTATTCATGCAGGCTGCCAATTCTATATATTTTGGACATTTTACTTTCTCAAAGACCGCCATGGCTCGCAAGAGCGTTTTTTCTGCTTGCTCTCGGTCTTCGCGCTGCAAGTAAACGGTTCCCAAGTTAAGCAAAACCGTTCCCAGAAGCGGATCTTGTACGACCCCTGCCTTGTCCAAAATGGTCAGCGCCCGCTTGAGAACGTTTTCGGCGTTCTTAAGCTTGCCGCAATCCCTTTGCGATTCGCCCAGGTTCAAAAGCGTACCGGCAACATTGAGCCCATTGGCACCGTGATATTTCTCTTCGATTTTGAGCGCACTCCAGTACATCGATTCCGCTTCGGCATGCTGGCCTTGATGCGTCTTGATCCTGGCCAAGCCGTTTAAAATCGCCACCATGATATCGTTCTTTTTCCCCGCGATTTTTTCCAGCATCGCCATCGCTTCACGGTAATGCGATTCCGCTGCATCCCATTTCCCAAGATCGCGGTAATTGTTTGCCTGCCGGACAATGGTTAGCACCAGATCGTCCGGATCGACGGGTAATGTGGTTTCGAGAACTCTGCGAGCGCGCAACAAGAGCTGTTCGGTTTCCTTGTGTTTCCCTTGTTCAGCTCGAAGGTCAGCCATTGCGCAAATCACCCCGGCCAGGCCCGCATGATTCAAGACGCGGCTTCGTTCGTGAAGGTTCAAGGATCGCTGCAGAAATTGTTCGGCTTTTTCCAGATCGCGAAAAGCGAGCCAGAGAACCCCCAGTCGAACCAGAGTGCCGGCCAGATCGGCGGGCTTGGTTCCCGCTGCTTTCTCCTGGAGGGCGAGCAGCCGTTCACAACAGCGCAGGCACTTTTGCGACTGATTCGATCCGTCGTAGACCTCGCTCAAGTCCTTGAGGACTTCCGCGACATCTTGATGGGTGGACCCCTGCTCTTTCTCACGAATGGATAAAGCTCGCTGCATTTGGGCCTCGGCCTCGCTCCATTGCGATTTCTCCGAATGAATGCGGCCCAAAACGAGCAAACTCGTGGCCAGGGTCAACGGGCTGGCCTTGGCGTCCTTTTCGGCGATGGCGACTGCTTTCTTGGCCGCAACCAGCGCTTCGTTGAATTGCTCCTTGTCCTGAAGACTCTTGATTTCCTGCTGAAGTTGAAGCCATTCGGCGCCTTGGGCCCAAAGGGAACCGGCTGGCATCAAAAAAAACGCAAAGAGCATCGCCCGTTTCATCAAATACAACATGACGTGCCGCCTCAATTCGTTTGATCTTCCTGGAAGACTGAATGTGCCATCGCCAACTGGCGAACGAAGCACCTGCGAATCGACTCCCGGACCAACGCGGAGAAATCGAAAAAGTCTTGAGGTCTACCGCGAAATCGTCCTGATCCCCGACATCTGTTTTTCCAGTTCCTGGGCTTGTCTGACCCGGTCCGTGGCGCGGTAGATCTGCGCCATGTCGGCCCGGCAGGCTTCAAGCCGGAGGTCGTAAGGATCGGGCTTCTTGCCAAAGGAGGCGATCGCTTTTTGATAGTACCTTTCGGCTTTGGCCAGTTGATTCTGGCCAAAATACATGCGTGCAAGATTGGCCGAGATCTCGGCGTAAACGGGTTCCTCGGAGCGTTTCAATCGTTCAAAAATCGCCAGCGAACGAAGATAATACGCCTCGGCTTGCTCGGTCTTGCGCTGGCGGTGCCAGATGGTGGCGAGTTGCCCCAGAGTTTTGGCTCCTTCGAACGTGTTGAGCTCGGCCTGTTTTTCTTGAATCTTGAGCACGCGCTTCAGCAAAACCTCCGCCTGGTCCGTGTCTTCGAGGCAAATGCGAAGTCCCGCGAGCGTGCTCAAGGCCTCCACCAAATCGGGGTGATCGTATCCGAGCGCTTTCTCCTGGATGGCAAGCGCCCTCTGATAGAGAGGTTCGGCCTCCTCTCCCCTGGCTTGGCGCAGATAACATTGCCCCAGCCTTTCCAGGGACTTTGCAATTTTGATACTTTCAGGCCCAAACAGCTCTTCCATAATGGAAAGAGAACGCTGGAAACACCGCTCCGCCTCAGCCCATTTTTGTTGGTCCTGATAGATGCTTGCCAGAACTCTCAGCACGGTAGCCTTATGGTAAGGCTTTTTTTCTGATTTCCTCTCCATGATTTCCAGACTGCGCAAATATTCTTTTTCAGCTTGATCTATTTTTCCCATTGATTTATGAAGAGCCGCCATATTATTCAAAAAATCAGCCAATTCAGGAAAATCTTTACCAATTGATTTTTCTATAATAAAAAATGATTGATTGTATAATTTCTCTGCTTCTTCGTATTTTTTCAAACCAGTTTGCACACTCCCTAAATTCATGAGAACATATCCTGCTTGATGGCTCTCGGGCCCCAGGTTATTTTTGACAATTTTTAAAGCGCGCCGCAAAATTGGCTCCGCTTTGGCAAACGATCCTTGTTTTCGATAAAAATCCCCAAGATTATTCACGGGAGCGAACAACTGAATATCGTCCGGCCCAAATGTTTTTTCGAAAATCGCGAGCGAGCGCCGGAAATAGACTTCCGCATCCTGATACATTTCTTGATCATCGCGGATCATCGCAAGACCGTTCAAAACCCCGGCCGCACGGAAGTGATCCTTTCCCCAGATCTTCTCGATCAAGACAAGAGCCCGTTGATAATACGTTTCGGCCAGAGCATACTTGGACATCGCTCGATACAGTTCCGCCATGTGGTACAAAATACGCGCACTTTTCCTACCGTTTGGCTCTTTGGATTTTTCGATGATTTCCAGCGCGCGCTGATAGTGCGCCTCCGCTTTGTCCATCTGGCCGGCAACGCAATACAGGTGCCCGATCTCCGTAAGTGTCAAAGCGAGATCTTCGTGGTCCTGCCCCAATTTCTTGTGCTGAATCGCCAAGGCTCTTTTGAGCATTTCCATCGCTTGATCGATCTTCCCTTGGTCGCTGTATAGGTCGCTCCACGCGACCAAAACGTCCGCGACTTCGGTATGCTCGCTTCCGAAATTGGCCTCAACAATGGCCAGTGCCCGCTTGAAATAGGATTCAGCTTTTTCGAATCGGCCTGATCGTTGGAGGATCGACCCAAGATCGGTCAAGGTCTTGGCCACTTCGGCATGATTGGACCCAAGCGCCTTTTCCTGGACCGCCAACGCCTTCAATAGCGTCTGCTCCCCCGTTTGAAACTGATTTTTTTCACGAAGGAGCCCTCCCAGGAGGTAGAGGCATTTGCCGACGGATTCCTGATGCGCTGTCTTGGACTTTTCGGCGGCTTTCAGCGCCTTTTTGGCCAGGGCTATGGCCTCGTCATATTTGTTCGCTTTGTCCAGATCCTTGATCTGGACAATCACTTTGCCCCATTCCTCGGCAGACTCTTGGGCCCCAACGAAGGGAACGCCGGTCAGGAGTAGAGCCAGCAGCGTCAGAAATATCGATACTCGGTGCATAAGATCCCCACCGGCGGGCGTCTCCCGGCATCCCGCTCTACGGAATGACCGAAAGAAGCTATCAGCATGCATCCGTACCCGAATTGCATGCGTGGGTAAAGAGAGAATGGCTCGGCCGCAGGCGGGAAAGTCATTGGAGCGGATGGTTTACATCAAGCGAATCCACTGCTCCACGATCGATTTCAGCGCCGCTTGCTTTTCCTTGATCTCCTGAGCGTCGGCAAGTTTCACCGTGGCGCGGTCCTTGCCCAGCCACTGCAAGAGGCCCATGGGGTCGGCAATGCCGGCGTTTTCGGCTGCCTTGTCCTTGTTCTTGGCACCCAAGTGAAAGATGATTTGCACGCAGTCGGTGGCCTTGATGTGAATCGTGGCGAAGTAGTCTTTGAAATGAAAGCTGGGGGCATTCCACTTGATCGCTTCGGTGATCCCCTTGTCGACACTGAGAATCAAGGCGCGCACCGACTCGATTTCCGCCTTGAGTGGATGAATGAGATAAGTCATCAACAAATCGACATCGGCGGCTGGGTTGGACGCGACTTTAGCAACTGCGGGAGTTTTCTTGACCGCATCGGCTTTTGGTTTCACCGGTTTCTTTTCCGCCATCGATCGCCCCCTCATTCCTACGCGTGCAACTCAAACCGCCCGCGGTTGCGCTCTGACTCGGCCCAGAGATTCTAGGTCGCGCCAACTCGCCGGCTTCCTCGCGTACGGCTCAAGGAAAAACAGCGATTCCCACGCTCGCCAAACCCCCTATCTCAATCCATTGAATTCCTTGCTGTCAATCACGGATCGGATGGATCGGCATGTCGCGCTTTTTCTCGCATCTCGAAGGAGCCTGGGACGGCACCCGCATCGCCAAGGGGACCTTGTGCAACACCCACGCCGGACGGCCGATCGCGGCGCGCTACGATCTGACGGCGCTCAAGGAAGCGGTTTCGCGCGAAGAGATCTCAGCCCGCCAAGGCGGCATGTGGAAATGGCGGGAACTGCTGCCGCTCGATGAAGGCCAGGAACCGGTCAGCCTGGGGGAAGCACCGAGCCCGCTACTTCACTGCCCCAGGCTGGGCAAGGAACTGGGCCTCGACCAGCTCTTCATCAAGGATGAATCGATGCTCCCCACCGGCAGCTTTAAAAGCCGGGGGATGACCGTGGCCATCAGCATGGCGAAACAGTTGGGAGTCAAAAAGATCGCCCTGCCGACCGCCGGCAATGCCGGAGGTTCCGCGGCCGCCTACAGCGCCCGGGCCGGCATTGAGTGCCATATCTTCATGCCCAAAGACACGCCGATGGTCAACCGCCGCGAGGCGGTGCTCTATGGCGCCAAGGTCACGCTGGTCGATGGCCTGATCAACGATTGCGGCAAGATCGTGCGCGAAAACGCGGAAAAGGAAGGCTGGTTCGATCTCTCCACGCTCAAGGAGCCCTATCGCCTCGAAGGTAAGAAAACGATGGGGCTGGAACTCGCCGAGCAGTTTCACTGGGGATTGCCCGATGCCATCCTCTATCCGACCGGGGGCGGTACCGGTCTCGTCGGTATGGCGAAGGCTTTTGGCGAATTGGCGGCACTTGGCTGGATCGATCCCAAGCTGAACCCGCGCTTTTATTCCTGCCAAAGCGAAGGCTGCGCACCGATCGTGCGCGCCTTTGAAAAAGGGGAACGGCTCGCCCCCGCCTGGGAGAATGCCGCGACCTGCGCCAGCGGTTTGCGTGTTCCTGTCGCCGTGGGCGACTTCATGATTCTTGATGCCATCCGCGCTTCAGGCGGCGCGGCAATCGCGGCCCCGGAAGCCTCAATCAAGTCCTGGATGCGCAAAGCGTCTTCGGCCGAAGGCATCTCATTATGCCCAGAAACCGCGGTGTGCCTCGAAGTGCTCACCCGATTGGTCAAGGAAGGCCGGATCAAACGGCATGAGAAGATCGTCGTGTTCAATACCGGCGCGGCACAGAAATACCTCGAGTGTTTAGATGAGCCGGCCTGAGTGGTTTGGCGAATGCTTCGGGAGATCGGTCGGTCAGTTCGACATCTTTGTCGAATTGCGAATGACGATCGTCTCTTGACGGCGCAGAACCGGCGGACAAGGGGGGCCGCTCGCCTTGATTCTGCCGTCCAGGTCACGCCCCCTTGCGGTATTTCTCCCCCGCTTCGATGCGCACCTTGAGCACATTCTGTTTGGGGGGCAGCGGACAGGTCGTGAACTCGGAAAAGGAACAGGGCGGATTGTAGGCTTTGTTGAAATCGAGCACGAACGGAACACCGGGCTTGGGTCTTTGCTCAATCGTCAGGAAACGAGACGGCGGATAAGTCGTATCCCCCGCCGTCTCGTCCTTGAAGACAAAAAACAGACTATCCCCCTCGGCGATGGCATCGAGCTGGAACGGTTTTCCGTCAATCTGAAATGTGACATAGCCCGGACACGGTTCTTGCGAGATCTCGTCAATGACATTGACGATCGGCAGCGTCTTGCCTTCGGGGTAAGGCACAAACTTCGCCTCGACCTTGAACTTCTCATCGGGTGCATACCAGAGGCAGCCGGGGAAGTTCTTGCGCACGAGCGATTCATTGTCCGCCAGACGCAGAATGAAAGACCCCTCGCGCTCGATGACATACATGCTGATTCGGCCCAAGGTGACCCAGTCGCGCTTGCCGGCAACCGTGCCCATGACCCGCTCGCCGGTAAAAGACTTGCCGTCGCTGGTCATGGTGACGCCCTCGGCCAGTTTCAAAACGACTTTCTTTTCGAGCGTATCGACCACCAGCGTACCCAGCCGCTCTGGTCCCGTGCCGGCCAACTGCGCCGGAAACACGACATCGTTGCTCTTCCCCGTGCCAATGGTATTGGCACCCGGTTTCAGCGGGAATCGCCCCGCCAGGGTCAACCAGCCGTTGTCGGCGCGCAGTTTTTTCTCCCGCGTCTGGCGCCACTTTTGAATTTCCGCGGCATGGTCGGTGTCGGCGGCAAACGCAACCAGGGAAAACGCCGCCATCCCGAAAGCCGCGACCGTGCCGCAAGCAACCTTCCCGAGTTTCATCGCAGTCTCCCCCACAATCCACGAGCGCCCGCCAGGCTCGTCACCGAAACGATCAAAAAGATTCGCCGGCTGATGTTTGATTTTCTAGCGACTTGAAAGCAGGCGGCCGTACGGGAGGATCGAGAGATGGCCGGGCATTCCACGCGCTCTGAGCGATCAATTTCCGCCCTTGCCGGCCACTTCCCGCGCCTGCGCTTTTTCGAAAACGCCCATGGCGCTTTCCATTTCCGCAAGCGCCACGGGTAGTAAAGCGCCTTGATAACTCAGGCGATGACCACAGAGCAATTCCCCGAGTCCAATCCAGTCGGCAGGCCGCCGTTCATCGGGCGAGACATCCCAGACGCGCGCCCCGCCGTCGGAGCTGGCCGTGAGGATTCGCCGTCCGTCCGGGCTAAAAGCAGCGCCCAGCACCACGGAACGATGAATCAACGGCGGCGAAACCGCCTGGCCGCTTTGCGCATCCCAGACTCTTGCCGTGGCGTCGGCGCTGCCGGTGACCACCCACCTGCCATCGGGGCTAAAACCGGCCCGATACACTGTTCCCCGGTGCGACAACGGGGGCGACACCGGACGACCGGTACTCGTCTCCCACACTTGCGCGCTGCCGTCCTGACTTGCCGTGACGATCCAAAGCCCATCCGAGCTGAAAGCGGCATGAAGCACCGCGGCGCCGTGCTTGAGCACGGGTATTGTCCGTTCGCCGCTCACCCGATCGCTCACGTGCGCATTCCCGTCTTCCCCGGCCGAAAGCACCAGCCGGTTGTCGGGGCTAAAGGCGATGAAACTGACAATGCGATTGTTGTGCTTCGGCAGGCGTGCGACCGCCTGGCCGGTCGCCGCATCCCAGACCGTGACGGTCCCATTCATGCAACCCGTCCCAATGAATTCCCCCGACGGTGAATAACAGGCGGACCAGACCGGCGAATCGTGAATCAGTTGAAAGCGTTCCTTTCCGCTCGCCGCATCGCAGATCCTGGCCGATCGGTCAAGACTCGCCGTGACCACCCACTGGCCATCGGGACTGAACTCCGCATGCCGCACCTCCTCTTGATGAGGCAGGGGCGGCCCCATGGCTTTTCCCGTAACGGCGTCCCAGACCCGGGCGGTTCGGTCCGCGCTTGCGGTGACGACCCAACGCCCGTCCGGGCTGAAGCGGGCATTGCGAATTTCTTCACCATGCTGGATCACGGCCGAAACCGGCTCGCCGGTCTCGCTGTTCCAAACCCGGGCAGTACGATCGCGACCCGCGGTAACCAACCTCTTCCCATCGCGACTGAAATGAGCCGCGTGCAAATCCAGCCGATGCTGGACCAGGACCGGTTTCTTTTCGGGTCGAACCACCTGCCAGAGCCGGACCGTGCCATCTTCACTGGCCACGGCAAGCTGGGCGCCGTCGCGGCTAAAATCGAGATGGCGAATCGCGCGCTGGTGCCGGTAGAGCGCCACGGCCTGGCCGGTTTTCGCATCCCAAAGCTGGGCCGTGCCATCGCGGCTGGCAGTCGCCAGCAGCGATCCATCGGGGTTGAACACCGCCCGCCAGACAACGCTTTTGTGCCGCAGTGGCCCCAAAACCAATCGGCCCGTTGCACTCTCCCACACGCGCGCGGTTCCATCCTCGCTCGCGGTCGCGAGCATCTGACCGTCCGGACTAAAGCTCGCCTGGCGAAGATGACTTCTGTGCCCGGCAAAGCTCAAGATCTGCTTTCCTGTCGACGCATCCCACAACCGTGCGCGGGCGTCCCACCCGGCCGTCACGACACGCGTTCCGTCGGGGCTGAATTCGGCCCAGGTGACGCCGTTGCCGTCATGCACGAGCCGAGCGCCGATGGCCTGACCGCTTCGCGCATCCCAGACTTGCGCCGTTCCATCCCAACTGGCCGTGACTACTTTTTTGCCATCGCGGCTAAAGGCGACCCAGTTCAATTCACGTTTGTGCTCAAGGAGCGCCGGCCCCTCTTTGCCTGTCCTGACCGCCATCAATTTGATCTGATTTCCATTCGTCGCTCCGACGATGAACTTGCCATCGGGACTGAAGGCAGCCGATTCGACAAACTTGTCCTTCAACAAGCAGGCGATCGGTTTTCCCGTACCAGCCTCCCAGATTTTCAGGCCGTCACCCCAGCTACTGGTCGCCAAAAGCACCCCATCCGGACTGAAGGCGACATGGTGGACCGCGTGTCTGTGCGGGAGCGCGGGGCCAACCGGCTGGCCGGTCTTGATGTCCCATACCTGGGCCTGACCGTTCTCGCTGGCCGTGGCCAGCCAGTTGCCATCGGGACTGAAGGCAACCCAGCGCACCGAGGCGCCGGGAACAAACATCCGCAAAAGCGAGCTGGCCGGCGCATAGCGCCAGTACAAACTCAAGCGCATCAAGGCCGATTCCGGCCGCTCGCAACGGCCATGTTGCCCGGAAAAGGGCTGAGTCCACCAGAGCATGGCCCCGTAAAGGTCACTGTCCTTGGCGAGGTCAAGCCCCTTGACCGCGTAGAGCCGTTCCAGTTGGCGGCGCGTTTCCGCCGCGTGATCGTCTGCTCGTCTGCGTTCGATCCGCTCGTTGCCGGCGTTGGTGAAGGCCTGGTTTTTGGCTTCGACCAGTTCGGTATTGATCGCCTGAATGTACTGCACCGCGGCCAGGGAAGCCGCGGTGATCGACACGAGCAAGATCGCCACCATCGCCGTCAGGGCGGCATCGAGCGGGTTGCGCCGGCACCAGCGCGCGGCGCGGCCGAGCGTGCCAAGCGGCCTGGCCTGGATCGGCTGCCCATTGAGAAACCGGCCCAAATCGGCGGCCAGTTCCGACGCCGACTGGTAGCGCCTTTCCGGGCGCTTTTCGAGGCATTTGAGACAAATCGTATCCAGATCGCTATCGAGCGCGGGATTGAGGTGCCGCGGAGGCACCGGCTCCCTTTCCTCGACTTGCCTCAGGGTGTCGATGACGCTGGCCGCCTGGAATGGCGGATGGCCGGTCAACAGGCAATAGAGAGTGGCCCCAAGCGCATAGACATCGGACAGGGGACCGACTTCCTCGTTTTTGCCTCCTGCCTGCTCCGGCGGCATGTAGCTGGGAGTGCCGATGATCTGCCCGGCGCGCGTCACGCCGCTGTCGGAGTCGGTTCTTTTGGCAAGGCCGAAGTCGGTGATGCGCGGCAGACCGGCGGCATCGAGCATGATGTTGCCGGGTTTGATGTCGCGGTGGATGATCCCTTTGCCGTGAGCGTAGGCGACCGCCTCGGCCACCAGGGCCATGAGCGACGCCGCCTTCTTCGGAGGGAAAGGACCGGAGCGCACGGCCTGGGCCAGGCTTTTGCCCTCAATCAACGCCATCGAGAAATAGAGCCTGCCAGCCTGCTCGCCGATTTCAAAGATCGGCACGATGTGAGGGTGATTGAGCTTCGCGGCGGCCTCGGCTTCGGCAAGAAAGCGCAGCGACTCTTCTTCGGGCGAACTCTGATCGGCCCGGATGATTTTCAAAGCGACGATCCGGTTCAACTTGCGTTCGCGCGCCTTGAAGACGATGCCCATGCCGCCACGAGCGATTTCCGCGATCAACAGGTAGTCGCCAAAGGGCTTGCCGCTCAACTGCTGAGCCGGCTGTTCGTTGGTGGGGTTGTTTCCTACGACCGTGCCTTCATGAGGCAGGGGAGACAAAGGCAGCGAGAAATCGGTGTTGCTCACCCCGACCGGAGTGAAACCGTCCTCGAGCGAGTGAATCAGCGTGGGTGGCAAGCCGGAAGATTCAGGATCTTTCCCGATCATGTGCGGTCTCGCCAGGAGGAGCCGGCAGGATTCAGCGCCGTGCAGGATGGGCGGCCGGACGGACGGGCGTATGAGCGCGTCAGCCCCAGGGCATGCAAGCCGGGAAAACGCCGAAGGGACGTAGAAAACCGAAGGGCGTTCGGTTCCATCCAGATTTGCATGAGGCCATTGTATGAGGCAATCGACCTTCAAGGACCAGGCAGGTCCCTAGAACCGCTGGCCCGGCCTTACGCCAGGGCCCCGCCTAGGGGAAAATCGGCCCGTGTGAAAGGCTTGGCGCCGCAAAAGTAAACGATCAGGCATGCCAGATGTGGTAAAGACTGGTGAAGAAAGTCCGATCGCCGGCAGGAGCTAATGAAGCCCGGTTTTCGACACCAGCTGCTCGGCGCGACTGGAATCTTCATCGGCTTCGAACATCTTGCCCTTGATGCGGTAGACATCGGAGCGCCAAAGCATCGGCACGGGGTTTTTCGGATCCAGACGGATCGCCTCGCTCAAATCTTCCAGAGCCAGATCGACCTGACCCATTTCCGAGCGGATCATTCCGCGCATCGACCAGGCAACCGAGTTTTGGGGCTGAATGCGAATGACCTTATTGAGATCTTGAATCGCCTTCTCAAAATCCCCCTTCTCCATGAAGGCAATGCCGCGAATCAGGTAGGGTTCAAACTTCTTGGCGTTGACGATGATCGCGCGCGAGGACTCGGAAATGGCCTTGTCCATGTCTCCTTTTTCAAAGCGCCTGAGCGCCTTGGATGCGTAACCGCGCAGGCGATGGGGATCGAGATTGGCTCCCTTGATGAAATCGGTCAAGGCCCGCGGGTAGAGCCCTTTTTGCAGGTAGATCAAGCCGCGATTGAAATAGCAGCCCGCATGATTCGGTTCGAGTTTGATCGCTTCATTCAAGGCGAGGGCCGCCTTGTCCAGGTCCCGCTTCTCTTCCCAGGCGATGCCCCGGATTTGGAACGCCAGGGCGCAACTCGGATCGTTGCGGATCGCCTCGTTCGATTCGCCGATCGCCTTGTCGAAATCGCGCTTTTCAATGCGCGCCAAACCGCGATGATAGAAGGCTTTCTCGTTCTTGGGATCGAGCTTCATCGTTTCGGTGAAGTCTTTGGCCGCCTTGTCGAATTCCTTTTGATCCATGTTGGCGATGCCCCGGGCATAGTGCACTTCGGGGTTCTTGGGATCGAGCTCGATTGCCTCGTTGTAGTCGAGAATCGCGATCTCCATGTCTCCCTTGGCGCGCCAGGCGTGGGCGCGGCACAGGTAGGCATTGGCGAAATCGGGACGCAGTTTGATCGCTTCAGTCATATCGGCGATCGCACGTTCGTATTGCTTATTCGCGTACCAGGCGTTGCCGCGGATGTAGAGCGCTTCGGGGTGGGCTGGTTCGCGGTGCAAGATCTCGCTGGCGAAATGGATCACCTGATCCTGGTCTTTTTTCTCATGCCAGTAGATCGCCACGCCAAAAAGCGCGCCGAGGTCATCCTTGTCAAGCTTGAGGGCACGCTGGAAATCCTCGACGGCGTGCTCCGCATCTTTTTTCTCGAGGTAGGCGTTGCCTCGCGAGGTGTAAATGGCCGGGTCGTTTGGTTCCAGGCGAATCGCCTGAGTGAACGCGGCGATCGCGTGATCCCATTCCTGAGCTTCGAGCGCATCGTGCCCCTGCACGCAGTAGGCCTTGGCATCCATCACCGGTGCCACCGGCTCAACTGCCTTCGCCAATTTCCCGCCCGAGTTCGGTTTGACCTTGGGTTTGCGATTTGTCGTTGGGTGAGCGGCGGTTTTGGTGGAGCTTTCGGTACTCTTCTCGGAGGAGACCTGCGCCGCCGAATCGCCACAGCCCGTGAGGGCCACCGAGGCAAACGAAAGCAGGATCCAAACTTTGGAGAATGTGTGGTTCATTTTGTTCACAACTGCATTCAAGAGGGCGGGTTGTAGCAAAACACCAAAATCTGTGGTTCAGGCCGTTTTTTCGAGCAACGCGGGACCGTTTGTCGAAAAGGGATCCTTATCGGGCAGGTTCAGGCAAGCTCGGGCAATATCGGTCACACCATGGTGGGGAGAAAAGCCAGACCGATTCCAGCATTTCGGGTGTGGTGGGTGAGAATATTTTAACATTCCTGAAAACGGAATGCAAACCGAACTCGTGCCCTACCTGGGAAAAACCGGGGCGGGGAGAGATTTCTCATTCATTAAATTGAGAAGACAGCCCCAGGTCTTGCCGCAAATCATTGGCAGGTCATTGCTTGAAGAGAATGGCCCCAAGGCCGCAAACGATTTCGCGTCTCACTTACGGCACTGCTGTTCCCGCTTTTTCGGTCATCGGAATCGCCAACGCCTCCTGAAAATCGATCAAACCATCACGATCCTTATCATGGCGTTCAAACCACGCCGCCGGAAACGGGCATTCCTTGCGAGAAAGATCGCCATCGCCGTTGCGGTCCATCGCCTGAAACCAGGCCGGGCCTTTTTGCGCTCTGGGGAACAGAAGCCGCCGGGATGGACCCAGGGCCACCGTGACCCGAAATTGACCAGGAAGCCGATCGAGCAAGAGAACACCTTTTTCCATGGCGCCGCTTTGCGCCAGTCGGCCGGCGGCAAGGCGCAACTCGCGAAGCGATAACGCGCCATCATGATCGGCATCGAGCAGAGCGAATAGGCCGGTGCCATGATCGAGCATCGTGATCATCGCCACCGAACGGGAATACGCCTCGTTGGCGGTCAACCATCCGGTCAACTCCGCTTCGCTCACCTTGCCATCAAGATTCGCATCGGCGCAGTAAAGCACGCAGTCCCATTCGCTCATCGGTGCCGCCTTTTCGGGCGCCGCCGCGACGAAACCACTTCCCTTCGAATCGAGTTCACGAAATTTCGATAGCATTCGCCCTCGAAATTCCTGCCAAAGCGAAGGAAGCGTGCCTGCATCAACTCGCAGCGCGATCTGTACGCCTGGCAGCGACGCATCCAGGCGGTCCTGGATCGGCAAGCGCGTGGGGCTCATTTGGTTGGCCGTCTTGGGGTCCACTCTTTTGACCGAAGCGACCGCGGCAACCTTGCCCAGTTCCATCGTCCAGTCGGCGTCGGCATCGAGATCTCTCCAGCTGGATACCTCCTCGGCCGAAAGCTTGCCGCTTTGATCCTGGTCCAGGCGGGCAAACACAGCAGGCTTCAGGACGATTTCTTGGGCATCGAGCTGTCGATCGGCATTGCGGTCCAGACGAGCGATCAGAGCCTGACTCCAGCCCAAATCGGCCCGGCTGGAAGGCAGCACAAGCAGCGCGAATCCCCGATTCCAGCTCGATTCCGTGCCTTCTGCTTTCGGTGCGCGCAGCCAGTGCGTGCCGGCGGCGCCGGGGTAAGCGGTGCGAGGCAGCAGTTCGCCCGGCGTGATCAACTCGTCGCCGTTGGCATCGAGTTTGGCCAGCAGCTTTTCCGCTGCGGCCAGCTCAGTTTGGGTGATCTTGCCATCGCCGTCGCCATCAAGCGCCGAGGCGAGCGCTTCGCCGAGCGGTTTTTCCACTGCGGCCTTGCCCGCGCCGATCAAGGCTTCGCCAAGCCCGGCCCTTCGGTAGTACTCAATCAATGCGGGCGATTCGATGGTTTGCGCGCCCTTGCGATCGAGTTCCTTGAAGGGCGGCCCCGAACCGGGGCCATTGGCAAAAATGCCGCTCGTTTTTTGCATGAGAGCCCAGGCCGAAGGCAGCCGCTCGGTACGAGCCGCATTCGCAGTGGGCTCCACTCCATCGGTGTCGATCGGTCCACCTGCCGCCAAGGCGAACAGGCCTCGGATCGACTCGGGCCAGATATTGGCCAGCGGCTGGCCGTCGCGTTCGAGGTGTAATCGCACGCGGCTCGCGCGCGAGTCCTGAACCAACACCCATTCCAGATCTTCAAAATCAGCCTTGTAGGATCCGGGTTGCGTTGCCCAAAGAGCGGAATGCGGACAAAGTCCGCCGCCAAACACGAGGCCGAAGGCGAAAGAGAATAATTGTTTGGGCCTCATAAGACCCCTTCGATGACCTTCGCAGACGGGTCGGCGACCCGGATGGGCCGCCCCACATTGGAGGCATTTTGCGCCATCGGGTCGATGCCCATGAACTGGCAGACGGTGGCGATCAGGTCGGGAACGCGCACCGGCTTGTCGACGACTTCCATGCCCGACTTGTCCGTGGCGCCGATCGCCTGGCCCCCGCGAATGCTGCCTCCAGCCAGCGCGACCGCCCAGGACCGGGGCCAGTGATCGCGCCCCTGGTTTTCGTTGATCTTGGGAGTGCGCCCAAATTCCCCCTGGCAAACGACCAGCGTGCTTTCCAACAATCCGCGATCTTTCAAGTCGGATAAAAGCTGAGCAAACGCCTGATCGAGCGTGGTCGACAGCCCCTTCACCCGGCCAAAGTTGTCTTGATGGGTGTCCCAACCATCAAGCGACACCTCGACAAAGGTGACTCCCCTTTCGACAAGCCGCCGGGCAAGCAGGCATCCCTGGCCAAAAAGGCCGCGCCCATAGAGGTCCCGTACCTGGCCTGGTTCGCGCTCCAGTTGAAAGGCGGCGGCCGCGTCGGGCCTGAGCAAACTCAGCGCCCGCTGAGTCGATGCCTGAATTCCCTGCGGCACCGTACCGTCGCGGTCGGCCAGAAAGCCGCGATCAAGCCGATCGAGCACCGCAAGGCGAGGATCGCCCGCGACCGCCGCACCGGAGCTCGCCAGCTCGGGAATGGTCAAGCCTTCGGGACCGGTCGCTCCTTCGCCAACCACAAGCGGCGCGAACTTTGGCCCCAGGAATCCCCCGCTCGCCAGGCCGGGGTAGCGTGCCGGCGCGACGCTCACGAAATGAGGAAGCTTGTCATCCAGAGGCGCCGCCTTTTGGGCGACAAGAGACCCCAGGGCAGGAAAGAGAATCCCCCCCTGCGGCGTGTATCCAGTACGCAGATAGGCGGTCGCGCGCGCATGATCGCCTTCCTTGGAGGTTAAAGAGCGCACCATGGTCAGGTGCTTGGCCCAGGCTCCCAGGCGCGGCAGGTTCTCGCAAATCTTGAATCCAGGAACGGAAGTACTGATTTCCTTGAATGGTCCGCCGTTTTCGTGACCGGGCTTGAGATCCCACAGATCGATCGTGGAGGGGCCGCCATTGAGCCAGAGCAAAATCACCGATTTTTTTCGCGCCGGCGCGGGCGCCGAAGAGGTTGGCGAAGAAGCCGCGGCCAACGCACCCAGCCAGCCCGAGCGGGACACAAAGGGCGCGCCCAGAGTCAGCCCTTGCAACAAGCGGCGCCGGCTAAACAGAGATTCGGGTAACATGAGGCGATCCTCCCCAATTCGGGTCCAGGCGAAATCAATGGTTGGAGCTAAATTCCACCGTGTTGATCAAGATCCAAAACAGATCGTTTAAATCTTTCCTGCGGTCGCGCCCTGGCGCATCTTGAGGCAGCGCTTGGGCCAGCATCTGCCTTTCCGATGCGGTGGGCAGGCGGCCGAGCACCGCCAGAAACATCGCTTCGATTCGGGCCGGCGGGCCAGAAAAGGGCCCATCGGCGATGGCGCACACCGAGGGGCAGGCTCCCTTTTTGGGCGAAGCGGGAAAAGCATCGCCATTGAGCAAGACCAGAGACTGAATGACTGAGCGTTCGGCATGAACGCTGCGATCGACAAAGAACTTGGCGGCAAAGCGGGAGCGAAGTTTGAGCAGTTCCTCCGATTCGGCGTCGGAACCGGGCAGGGAATAGCCGCCGGCGACAAGCAAACTGTCAAAGAGTTGCTCCCCGGTTAAACCCCGCACGGGGCGCGAAGAAAAAAAGCCGTGGCCGCTCCGTTGGGGCGAAGCCGTTTTCTGGGCATGGCGCGAACTGGCGCGGTAGGCTTGGCTTGAGACGATCGCCTGCGTCAAAAAGTGGGTGTCGCCGCCGGAAAGGCGAAACGCCTCGGCCAGCTCGTTGAGAAGTGGGTCAAGATCCTTGGCATGCTCCCCCACCAGGTTGTCGAGCGGTTCCACCAGGCCATATCCAAAAAATTGCGACCAGAGGCGGTTGGCCGCATTGTGGAAGAACAAGGGGTTGGACGACTCGGTGATCCAGCCCGCGAGCAGAACACGCCCCTCATCGTCTTTCCAGCTTGCGGGCAGCGCGTCATTGCTCCCCTTGATCAGCCTGGGCTTGAGCGATTTGTTCGTGTTGGGGATCGTGACGGCCAGCGCACCGGGCTTGCCGATTTCCGCCGTCACGGGCCTGGCGAAAAAGGCCGCCGTTTCCCAGAACTGATCGCGCGTCCAGACCGCAAACGGATGATCGTGGCACTGGGCGCAATCGAGGTTGATCCCAAGAAAGGCACGCGCGCTGCTTGCCGCCAGGTTCTCCGGCTTGTTTTCATTGAACGCGCTAAACGAAGGCGGAGCCATGTCGGCCGCGCGCCCCTCGGGCGAGGTCGCCCGCGCCACCAAAAACTCTTGCACCATGCGCGGGTAAGGAGTGCGCTTGGCAAGTTTTGCCGCGATCCATTCATCGGTGCCATCGGCCAGCCGGGCCATCGTCTGGCTTTGAGGCAGCCAAATCTTGCGCCAAAAGAGGGCCATGTTGCGCTGATGCAAAGGGGTCGCGCTCAGTCGCTCGATGGTTTTGCGCACCTTTTCGCGATCGCGATCTTCAAGAAACGCGCTGGTTTCGCTGGCAGTGGGAATGCGCCCAATCAAATCCAGCGACAACCGCCTGAAAAGTGTGGCGTCGTCCGTGGCGGGCGCGGCCGTCAGCCCGCGCTCTTTCCAGACCTTTTCGAGATGTCGATCGATCTTGGCGGCAAGCACCGCCGGATCGGCGGGTGCCGCGGGCGCCTGCGCGAACAGCAACCCCATCAGAATGGGAGAACCGCAGAGACTGATCATGGAAGATGGCCTCGATCCCAGAGGAAGAGCGGATCAGTCGAGCGGGGGAAGCAGTTCGCCGCCGTTCGTGGAAACGAGCGCCACGAGCATGGCCTGGTTGGTGCGTTCGTGGCTCAGGAAGCGCACCGAGCCATCGACCATGAGGCCATGGGCGCCTGCGGGGTGAAAACTAAAAATCGCCGCGCCATTGCTGCAATTGACCGCGCACTCGCCGAAAGCCTGGTTGCCGTCGAAGGTGAAGGACCGCAGGTGATTCCAGTTGGGAGCGGCCCACTGCCCATTGCCGATGCCCATGCCGGCCGCGTCATGCACCTTGTCGTCGTTCTTCACTTTTTTGCCTTCGGGTTTACCGATGCGCCAGCCATTGGGCTTGTCGCTCATTTCGACCACGATGAGCGTTTGCGAAGTGCCGTCGCCGATATCGGCCGCACGGATCTGGAACGATCCATAGCGATGATTCATCGCCCCCGCATGCAAGTTCTTTTGTTGATTGTCGCGAAAGTAGGCGGCCGGCACGCCGCAATAGTCGGTAGGCGCCGCGGCGAACACCTTGCCCGATGCGTCCTTGGTCTTGATCGTCCTGCCGGAATTCGGGTTGGCGGGGCAAACGAACAGATCCACCGCCTGAGAGGAAACCTCGCGATTCTTGGAAGACTCGCCGTCATACCAGTCCTGCGCCAAATCGTAGCGCTTGTACAGTTCTTCCTGACCCAGATAGGGCAACAGAATCGTATTCCAGCTGCCCAGCGGCGTACCGATCTGGTTTTGCGCCGGATCGGAGTTGGGTACGGGCTGGATCGACCGGTTGTTGGGCAGAATTTCGCGATGAGCCTTGGCAAACGATTGCACCGCGGCACCCATCTTGCGCATCCGGTTTTCGCAATCCTTGCGCTGATCGAGCTGGCGCACCTGGGAGATCGCTTGAATTGCCGTACCGAAGAGGAGCGTCAAACTGTTTACGCAAACGATCAGATCGACCCGGCCAAAGCCACGGCGGTTGCTCAAAATGGGCATCTTGCGTTGGCTCATCCAAGAACTCCTCAGGCCCAGAGTTGCGGGCCTATTTCCGGTCTGCAATGCGTTGCGATCGACCATCGTCAGGGTAATTGGAAACCGATCGTGTTTTCTTTGGCCTCGACCTTGGCCTTCAATGGGGTGGTTTGGGATTGCGCGTAAACATATTGCAGCCGGTCGGGAGGCAGCGGCGCATCGATGTCATTCTTAGCGGCGTTTCCGGTCGTTTTCATGGGCCAGTAGATCGTCACGCGATAGTGCCCCTCGGGCGCGCCATCGTCTTTCAAATAGGTGGTTAAGGCATATTTGCCGGTTTCGTCCGCGGTGGCGGTCGGTGAAAGGGAGGAAGTTCCCGTTGCGGGCGGATCGCAGTAGAAGGTGACGACCGCGCCATCCATCGGCTTTCCCTGGTATTTCAGTTCGCCGCGTACAACGAAGACTTTTTTTGCCCCTTCGGGCAAGTTGATGCCGCCGCAACCTAACATCATCGCCAAAACGGTTGCAACAGCGAGCGGGCGGCCTGGAAAGGCCCAGCTCGCGGGAAGACTCATCATCCTTACAACTCCCCAGAACACTCGTTTGCGCCGTGGTGATTTGAGATTCATTCGCCGACTGCGAGCTGGATCATTCGGTGGCGATCACTTCGCCGCCGGCGGTGCTCACCATGGCGACCATGAGCGCCTGGCCCGTGCGGCCCTGGCTCAAGTAGCGCACCGAGCCATCGCAAAACGCAACATTCGAGCCGGAGGTGTGGAAGGAGTAGATCGCCGCACTGTTGTTGCAATTGATGGCGCAGTCGCCGAACTGGGTCAAGCCATCGAACGAGTAGCTGCGCAGGTGGTTCCAGTTGGGGGCGGCCCATTGCCCCGAGCTGATCGTGTTGTTGGTCACGGTGTAAACGGTTTGCGAGTTGTCGGTGATGCGGGTGCCCGCGCGCCAGGAACTCGGCTTGTCCGCCATCTCTACGACAATCAGAGTGTTGGAAGTGCCGTCAAGAACATCGGTGATACGGACTTTCCAGTTGCCATACCGGGTGTTCATCGCACCGGAAAAGAGGCTGGCAGCCTGGGTGTTGTTCAGATAGGCGGCGGGAACGCCGCAGTAGTCGGTGGCGCCAGCGCTAAAGGTCACGCCGTTGTGCAGGCTTTTGACGGTGCGGCTGTTGCCGCTTGGCGTGCTTGGGCACTGAAACCCCTTGATGACGGTCGTGGCCGCCGTCTGATTCGTGGCAGCGGTCCCTTCGTACCAGTCGTAATTCAGGTTCATCTGCTTGTAGACATTGTCCTGTTCGATGTAAGGCAAAAGCAGGGTATTCCAGCTCCCGATCGGATTCATGATGTTGTTGCTGGGCGGGCTGGAACCGGCCACCGGCTGAATGTTGAAGTTGTTGGGCAGCAATCCACTCTGGGCCCCCGCGTAGTTATGACAGGCCAGGCCGATCTGCTTGAGGTTATTGGCGCAGGTCATCCGGTTGGCCGACTCCCGTACTTTTTGCACCGCGGGCACGAGCAGGCCGATCAAGACCGCGATGATGGCGATCACCACCAACAATTCAATCAGGGTGAATCCGGCCGTCCGCGCGGTCGATCTCTGCGCCATGGCACCAATCTCCAATTTTCGCGTGGGAATGAGTGAGGGCCTTTTCCTGACAAAGCGGAAAGCATCGCTCCCAGGTGAAACTATAAAACCTGGCGCAACTTCTGTGACCGCGATCAGGGGCCCTGGCGAAAAGTTACCCAGTGGTGGTCAACGATTGCCCAGGTCGACTCAAACTCATGTATCATGGGTGGATACGGTTTTTCCTTGTCTCGGAGAAAGCCGTTCTCCGCCTGAATACGGTCCGACGAACTGCCCAAATTCGGGGATCATGACCCCAGGAGCCTTGAGACATGGCCGTCGACTTTGCCGAAGTTTGGGTGGCCATCGGCGCCGAGGAGTTCGCGGCGACCGTGGATTTCTATTGCGCCCTCTTTGGCCGCGAGCCGGATGCGCGCATTCGCGAAGTCTATGTCGAGTTCCGTCTGCCGCGGTTGCGCCTGGGCATCTTCCAGCCCAGGCAAGGCCATGAGGCCGAGTTTCGCAATTCGTCTGGCAAATCAAGCGGCCTGAATCTCGTCCTGCGGGTAAAAGACCTCGATCTCGCCTTGTCTCAGTGGACCCATTTGGGGGCGCCTCCGCCTGACAAAATCACCCCCATCACCGGCGGGCGGGAAGCTTATGTCTTCGACCCGAGCGGTAACCGAATCCTGCTTGTGGAAATGAATCCCTGATATCTTGAACAATTACCTCCCTAAGAGATCCGATAAAGAGCCAAATTGCCCTTTCGCGCCTAGCAATCATTCACTTTGCCGACGCAACATAAGGATGCACCATCTTGGCCGGATCGACCACACGGTCGAATTCCTCCGCCGTCACAAAACCAAGTTCGAGCGCGGCAGCTTTCAGGGATAGATCCTTGTCCATTGCGTGGTGGGCAATCTTTGAAGCCTTGTCGTAACCGATGATGGGCGCCAGGGAGGTGACCAGCATCAACGAGCGGTCGAGGTCATCCTTGATCTTCTTCTCGTTGGCCTTGGTGCCCTCCACGAGGAAGCGCCGGAAGTTGGCGCAGCCATCGGTCAACAGCGTGATCGAGTGCATGAGGTTGTAGATCATGAGCGGCTTGTACACGTTCATTTCCAGATAACCGCCCGCGCCGCCCATGCCAACCGCCAAGTCGTTGCCCATCACCTGCACTGCGATCATGGTGAGTGCCTCGGCCTGAGTGGGATTCACCTTGCCCGGCATGATCGAGGACCCCGGCTCGTTCTCTGGGAGCCAGAGTTCGGCAAAGCCGGCACGCGGGCCGCTCGACAAGATGCGAATGTCGTTGGCCATCTTGTAAAGCGACACCGCCAAGGTGCGTAGCGCTCCGGAAAGGTGAACCAGGTCGTCGTGCGCGCCTTGCACCGTGAATTTGTTGGGCGCGCTGATAAACGGCAAGCCGGTGAGTGCGGCAATTTCTGCGGCCACCGCTTCGGCAAATCCTGGCGCGGCGTTGATTCCCGTACCCACCGCCGTGCCGCCCAGGGCCAATCGGTGAACACCCCGAAGCGATTCTTTCAGTCGCGCCAAGTTGTCCTCCAACATGCCGGCATATCCCGACCATTCCTGGCCCAGGGTGATCGGCGTCGCATCTTGCATGTGGGTGCGGCCGATTTTCACGAGGTCCTTCCATCCCTCCACCTTGATCAGGATCGCCGCATGCAACGCCTCGACCGAGGGAATCAATCGCCTCGTCACCCCTTCCACCGCCGACATACACATCGCCGTGGGAAAAGCGTCGTTGGACGATTGCGACATGTTCACATGGTCGTTGGGGTGCACCGGCTTCTTGCTGCCAAGCGGCGTACCGGCAAGTTGGCAGGCCCGATTGGAAATCACCTCGTTGACGTTCATGTTGAACTGGGTGCCGCTGCCCGTCATCCAGACATGCAAGGGAAACATCTCGGCGTGCTGGCCCGTCAGAATCTCATCGGCGACCTGCACAATGAGGTTACAGACCTCACCCGCGATACGCCCGCCCGCTTGATTGGTCTTGGCGGATGCCTTTTTAAGGATGGCAAACGCGCCGATCATCTCCCGGGGCATCAAGTCCTTGCCAATGCTGAAAAACTCCAGCGACCTTTGCGTTTGCGCGCCCCACAGCTTGTCGGCGGGAACGGCCACTTCGCCTAAACCATCGGTTTCCTTGCGCCACTGCATGCTGGGCCTCTCTTTCGGTTTCCTTTGCCAGTCATCTGCTGCATTCATTTAAGCCGGAACGGTCACAGTCGGTGACCGATTCCGTGAGCGATTCACATGCAAAAGTTGATCCGGATCTCCAGTTCGCGACACCACTTGGGGAAAATTCCCAAAATAAAAGGGAGTGAAGCGTCATCCGCGCCCGGTTTTCGCGCTTGGACTGTTGGGAGGAAGTCCCGCAATGGCGAACAAGCCGCATGACTATCGAGGCTATCTGGCCTGCCTGGCTCGGCTGCAAGTCGATCCAGGAGTTAGCGTTAAGGTGGATCTTTCCGGCATCGTGCAGCAAACCCTCTACGAGGCGGCGCGCGACCACGATGCCTCTTTTTCCACCTGGACAGAAGCCCAGCAAAAAGCCTGGCTGCGTCGTCTGCTTGCGAACAATTTGCGCGACTCCTTGCGGCGCATTTCGGCCGGGAAACGGGCCTGGGGCAAGGAGCAGTCGCTTGACGCCGCGCTCGATGCCTCAAGCGCGGCGCTTGGCACTCTTTTGGCAGGGCCGGAATCGACCCCCAGCCAGAAGGCGATGAAGGCGGAAGATTTCGAACGCCTCGCCCAGGCACTCGAACGGCTTCCCGAACCGCAGCGGCAGGCGATCGAAGCGGTCCACCTGCAAGGCAGGCCGCTCGCCGAAGTTGCCGCCGAAATGAACCGTAGCAAGGGGGCGATCGCCGCCTTGCTTTACCGGGGTTTGAAACAACTTCGTGAGTGGCTCAAGGAGGAGCAATCTTGCAACCTGTCAACAGTCTAAATCATGACGCGGGATGGGAGGCGGTGCTGGTTGAGGTCATCGAATCGGAGGAGAAGGGTGCCGCCCAACCGCTCGAATACTGGCTCGAAAAACATCCAGTTTACGCGGAGGGCCTGAAGTCGTTTTTCGCCGACCGCGCCGCCTTTGACGGCTTTTTGACCCGCCCGCCCCTTTTGCCGGCAGGCGAAACGGTCCGCTACTTTGGCGATTACGAAATCCTCGGCGAAATCGCTCGCGGCGGCATGGGAGTCATCTACCGGGCGCGCCAGATCAACCTCAATCGGGAAGTCGCGCTCAAGATGATTCTGGGCGGCCGCTTCTCCAATCCCGCCGACCTCGAACGCTTTCGCCATGAAGCTCAAGCGGTCAGCCAGCTCGATCACCCCGGCATTGTCCCGCTTTATGAAATCGGCGAACATCAGGGGCATCACTATTTCACGATGAAACTGATCGCCGGCGGCAGCGTTGCCGCAAGGCTCGTCGAACGCCCATTGCCCCCTCCCGCCGTCGCCGTGCGTTTGATCGCTTCCGTCGCTCGCGCCGTTCACTACGCCCACCAGCGCGGCATTCTCCATCGCGACCTCAAGCCGGCCAATATCCTTCTGGAATCCGCCAGCACTTTCACTCCGCTCGTCGCCGATTTCGGCCTCTCGAAGCCCCTCGATGGCAGCCCCAGTCCCACCCACACCGGAGCCATCCTCGGCACGCCGACCTACATGGCGCCCGAACAAGCACGCGCCGAAAAGCAGCTCACCACTGCCGTGGATGTCTACAGCCTGGGGGCCATCCTCTACGAACTGCTCACCGGCCAAGCTCCGCTACGCGGTGCCAGCGTGGCCGAGACACTCGAATGGCTGGAACATCGCGAGCCGGCCTCGCCGCGCGCGATCCAGCCCCACAACCAGAAAATCGACCGTGACCTGGAAACCATAACCCTCAAGTGTCTGGCAAAAAACCCCGCCGCACGGTATGGTTCGGCCGAAGCGCTGGCCGAAGATCTCGATCGCTGGCAACGAGGCGCGCCGATCCTGGCTCGTCCCATCGGCATGGCCGAACAGGTGATCAAGTGGACGCGGCGCAAACCCGCCATCGCCGCCCTGACGGCCGCCCTGGTGGCGTCAACCGTCTTCGGTGTCGCCGGCATGGCCTGGCTTTTGCAAAAAGCCCAACGGTCCGAGTATGAAGCTTCCCGCCGTGCCGACGCCGAAGCGCTCGAACGTGCACGCGCCCTCGAAGCGGAAAAAGCGGCCGAAGTGGAGCGTGACCGCGCCGAACAAAGCCTCTACTTCAACCGCGTCGGCGCCGCCTACCGCTACTTGCAAGACGGCAACCTGATCAAGGCCGAAGAACTCCTTCGTGGCAGCCCCGAAAAATTCCGCGACTGGGAATGGCAGCGCCTGCGCAAATTGATGAACCCGGAGGAAAGCTCGATCGCCGGGTTTGCGTTCCAGTTGACTCGCGATGGCAAACGGATGTTTGTCTTCCACGATCACGCCACCGCCGTCTGGGACGTACCGACCTGGAAAGAGCAGAAAAGGATCGCTCATGGAGGCGAACGATTCGCTCATTCCCCCGATGGCAGCCGCTATGCCCTCTTTTCATCACGCGCGACCGAGTCGGGAACCCGTCGCGCGATCCATGTCGGCATCTTCGACACCCAAACCGGCAAACCGGTTTGGGATCAACCCAACCTGCCGATCATGGCCGAGAATGTGCGCACGGTCGCTTTCAGCCCCGACAATCGACTGATTGTCCTTTGCGGCACACAGCCGTTTTGCGCCCAGGGAGGCGAGGCCGGCTCGACCATCGTCGTGGTGGACGGGCAAACCGGAGCCATCAAGTACACACTCAAACAGGGCGGCTTGCATGCCGCGTTCAGCCCTGATGGGAAAACTCTGGCTGCTTTTGAAGAATCCATGGATTGGGATCGTTCGCACCGCCGCCAGGGGGTCGCCGCCGTCTCCGATGTTGACGACACCACGCCGTTTGCCTGGCACTGGCCAGCAGGGCAAAATCTCAAATTCGGCGATACGCTAATCCGCCGCGATTGCTGGATTCATCTGGTCGATGCGGCAACGGGGCAATCGCAAGGCAAACTACGCAATGCAGACGGATTCGGAGTCGCCCAGAACTTCCTTTGGAGCCCTGACGGCCAGTCGATCTATGCCCTGCAGCGCTCTCAGACCGAGGTCTACGAGGTCGCCACGCGCAAACACAAAACCAATCTGACGGGGCACAAGGATAGCGCCACGGCAATCGCCTTCACCCCCGATCCGAATATCGTGCTCACCGGCGGCCTTGATCACACGATCAAGCTGTGGAATGTCAAGGAAGGCAAATCGACTCGTGAATGGAAGGGACACCATCACTACGTCACGTCGGTGGCGCTTATCGACAACGGCCGTACCCTGATCTCGGCAAGCGGCGACCATACGGTCAGGCGCTGGCCGTTCAGTCAAAACCCCGGGATGGTCGATCGCCCTTCTCTTGATGACGGCGCGTCCCATCCATTTGCGATCGGGCAAGTCTCTCATGGGGAGAATGGGATTTTTCACTGGTCGCTGGCCTTCAGCGCCGATGGGTCCCAGTCACTGGTATTCGACGAAACTCCGAGCCCGTTGAACACGCTTTTCGCGCTCATGAATCTCAGCGTCGCGACGCAGACACTGCGAATCGCGCTTATCGACACAAAAACTCAGGCAACGATCAAGCAGTTTCCCACAAAGTGGGAGTCGTCGGGGATCTCCCAGCGCGGGATGACGTTGGCTTTCAGTCCCGACGAGCGCTTCGCTGCGGCCTGTTTCCACGATCAGCCAGCCATCCTCGACCTGCGTAGCGGCGAAGAGCATTTTCTTCCTCACGGTTCCGGTTCGACCATGGCGTTCAGCCCCGACGGGAAAACGCTCGCCACCATTCATCGCATCCCAGAAATGCCGCACCATCCGGCCCAGCCGGTGAAGGGGATCGCCCCTTACAGAAAATCACCGACTGCCGATGTTGCGCGCAATCCCGCGCCGGTTGCCGACGTGCCGCCGCCACCTATTCCGGCGCAACCACAGGGTCCTGGTGTTGCCGATTCTCTATCGAGCGAGACGATCGAGTTAGCCGCCAGTGGCACCGTCCATTTCTTTGATGTGGCAACGCGTAAAGAAACCGATTCCCTCCCGCTTGAGCCGTTTTCGGGAGAGGGGTTGTCCTATAGCCCCGACGGCCAATGGCTGGCGATTTGGGGGCGAGCTGCGCAAAACCTCGTGAGCTATGCCCCCAAGCATACGGCGCAAATTCGCTTGATCGATTTGAAGGCCCGGAAACTGGTGCACCGACTTGAGGGATCGGCCCTCAATCATCGCGACGCGACGTTCTCGCCCGACGGCAAGCTGATCACCGCCGCTTCCTGGGATGGGAATGTCTATGTCTGGGAAGCCGCCTCAGGTAAATTGGTTCACACCCTGCGCGGCCATCAGGGTTACGTCTGGAGTTCGTGCTTCACACCCAACGGCAAGCGCATCATCAGCAGCGGCAATGATGAACTCTTGAAAGTCTGGGATGTCGCCACGGGTGAAGAGATCGTCAGCCTGATCAACGAGGGGGGTAACTTCCACCTGAGCTTTGACAAGAAGGGCTGCCTGGCCGGTGTGGGGGATTGTTGCCTGCGCAACTGGCTGACAGCCGTAACAGTGACTCATCCATGAATCTCTCGCCGTGCAAGCCAGTCTGACTCACGCAATGCCGGCGATCTAACTTGGCAATCGATTGAGGGGCAACGGCATCAGCCGGTGCCCCTCAGGATTTAGGAAATCAGAAGGAATGGATTCCACCCACTTTGGCAATTGTTCTCAAAGGAATCGGACCGGTTTTTCCCAAACGATCAGGACGACACAGCCATGATCGCTGTGGACTTCATGCCGGCTGCCTGGCGGGTTGATCGCCAGAGTTCCAGCAGGGTAATGGCCAAGATGGTCGTACTCATCGCCATCGAGCGTGAGGACATGCTCATATCCGGTATGTTCGTGTAGCGGCGCAGAGGCGCCCGGTTGATAACGAAGCAAGGCGGCCTGGGGGCCATCCGGGCCTGTTTTGTACAGCCATTGGATATCGATCCCCGGGTGAAACGGACCCCAGGTGTGCTCATCTTTCAACTGATGGGCCCGCTTGAGCAAGTCCGTCAGGACAATCTGGGGTTTGTGTTGCTCCACCTGAAAACTCCTTGACCTGGTTTTCCGCCGTTTCATGAAACACAAAAGTTGGCGATCGGCGCTGCCACACCAAGGCCGCGACTTCAAAACACCCCGCTAGATTTTCGCGCGGGTCGCCTCTTCAACAATGGGGACCTCAGTTGACGTTTTTTCCAACGGAGAATCGCGCCCTGGTTTCGCCGCACGGTTAGCTTTCCCAGAAGGACTCATCCCCATCGCGCTTTCCAAAAGGCCCAGGCCGAGCATTCCCCAAGTGGTTATTACAAACGGGGCCCCGAGAGGCTGCAGGCCGATCCGCACAAAAACGTCGATCAGCATCGTCGAGACGATCGCACCGAGCATCGGCAGCCGAAGCGACGGCCCGCAAAACAAGTAAGTGGCCACGCTGCAAAGAACTCCGTTGAACCCGTAGTAACCGGTCTGGACGAGTGCGGCCGGATCGTGATTCAGGGTGGCGACCAGGGCACCCCAGGTCGATCCGATCACGGCGACAAGGGCGTGCCTCGGATTGCTGAGAACCAGGCCAACAAACTGCAAAACACCTGAAATCCAGTTGGCGCTGAACAGCGCGCTTCCCATTCCTTCGACAATGGCCAAGCCAAGGTGGAATTCACCTGGGGCTCCGGTTGCATGGTCGGCCATGGGTAGACCGCCCAGACGTGAAAGCCATAACAGGACCCAGACCGTAACGATGTAAGGCGAGGCGAAAATCGGGAAGGGCGCCAGGTGAAGGGCGATTCGGGTTACAACCGCAGATAAAATGCATCCGAAAATCAGCAGCAGGAACATATTGAGGCCGGGCTGCAAATAGAAGGAAATCGCCAGGCCCGCGAGGCAGGGGCTGAAGCCATAGCGCCCCGCCTCAAGCACGGCTCGATCCTCTCGCAAAAGGACGCCAACGAGAGGCCCAAGGATGGCGCCAATGAGCATCCCGACAAGTTGAATCCGTGAATGAACCGCCACGGCCAACAAAAAGAAGAGACCAGACACGGCATTGCTTTGAAAGCAAAGATTGCCGCAACCCCGAAGCAAGACGATCAAAACATGCCAGGCATCGTGAACGGCATCGGTTGGTTGGTCCGGTGATCGAAGCATCTCTTATCCACGGGCTCAATCGCGAATGGAACGGGGAAAGGCCTTGGCCATCCCGGAAAGCAGAGGGAGTTGCCCGATCAGTGAGGCCCGGTTGAGCCGGGCCTCACTGATCGGTTTGAAGAAGCATCGACTCAGTCCAGCGATTTGAGCGCGGCCAGGACCTTGTCGGAGGTTGTTGCCCAACCGACGATCCCACCCTGGGCAATGATCATTTCAATGGCCGCTTTTTTGAAGGCGGGGAAATAGCTCTCGGTGCCATCTTCCACGAGCAGGCAATCGTAACCGCGGTCGTTCGCCTCGCGCATGGTAGTCTGTACGCACACTTCGGTGGTGGCGCCCGTGAAAATCAGCTTGGCGATGCCGCGGCGCGAAAGGTATTCATGCAGGCCGGTCGCATAAAAGGCTCCCTTGCCCGCCTTGTTCATGAGGTACTCATCGGGCAGCGGCTTGAGTTCGGGGATGATGTCGGAACCCGGTTCCCCATCGATCAGGATCCGGCCCATGGGACCCTTGTCGCCGATCTTCAGCTTGAGATGGCCGCGCTCGCGTTTTGATGTGGGCAGATCCGATAGGTCAGGCTTGTGGCATTCTTTGGTGTGGATGATCGGTAGCCGATGTTCCCGGAATGCACGCTGAAGCTTCGCAATCACGGGGATGCAAGGGGCAATCAGGCTGACATCGTTTCCAAGCGAGGCACCGAAACCGCCGGGCTTCGAAAAATCGGCTTGCATGTCAATGCACACGAGCGCGACATGGCCTGGATCGAAAACAAAATCATACGGTTTCGCGGAAATCAAAGGCATTGTGTTACTCTTTTGACAAAAGGCATGGGGAACTAAACTGAACCAGGGAATGAAAAAGAAGGACCATCAACAGGCATTTCTGAACAAGGGCAACCGAAATGACCTACCTACTTAATTCATGATTTCGGTTGTCCTCAACCGCTAAATAGGCCCAATGGATTTGAATGAGACGATCAGGGCAAGGCATCGATCGCGGCCAGAACTTTTTCAGAAGTAGATGCCCAGCCCACGATGCCACCTTGAGCAACGATCATCTCGATTGCCGCTTTTTTGAATTCGGGAAAATAGCTTTCGGTGCCATCTTCGACGAGCAGGCAATCGTAACCCCGATCGTTCGCCTCGCGCATGGAAGTCTGAACACAGACCTCGGTCGTCGCTCCGGTGAAAATCAACTGAGTGATCGCCCGGCGCTTGAGATACTCGTGCAGGCCGGTTGCGTAAAAAGCCCCTTTTCCCGGTTTGTTCAGCAGGTATTCGTCGGGAAACGGTTTGAGTTCGGGGATGATATCGGACCCTATTTCCCCATCGATGAGTATGCGCCCCATTGGACCCTTATCGCCGATCTTCAACTTGAGATGTCCGCGCTCGCGTTTGGACGTGGGCAAATCCGACAGGTCGGGTCTATGGCATTCCTTGGTGTGGATGATCGGCAACCGGTGTTCGCGAAAGGCACGCTGCAGTTTGGCGATCACCGGGATGCACGGGGCAATCAAACTGACATCGTTACCTAGCGACGCGCCGAAACCGCCGGGCTTGGAAAAATCGGCCTGCATGTCGATGCACACGAGCGCGACATGGCCTGGATCGAGAATGAAATCGTAGGGTCTCGCCGCAATCAGCGGCCCCTCTCCCGCTGCCTTCGCGAAGAACTCCGCTGAGGCCGCGCGAGTTTCACCGGCGCCAAGTGCGCCCACGGCCATGCCGGCGGCCGCTGCCGTTGAACCAAGAAACTCCCGCCTGTCGAACCTCGACATGGGCAAGACCCCTTTCAAAAAACGACCGCTCTTCAAATGCAACGACGAGGCCGATGGCCAACGCCGGGACGCTAGATGGGAAAAAGTCGGGAATGAGCTGAGCCGGAAAATGCCGGATCATTTCAACCCTGACCGAATCGGAGAAAGGCTTCGCCCCATCCTGGAAGCATATTCCCTCCAGATCAAAAATCGACCTGACACTCGATCCTTTTAGGAGTCGAATTCCGCACTCCATTCACGGTCGCTGGGAGAAGATCAGGCTAAAATCAGAGCTGAATGAGGAAATTAGCCACGATTGAGATCTGGTTTTGTTTATCTCTCTGAGCCCCGTAGGCGGGGTTCGTGGCATGGTCATAACGGATCTCCGGCCGGAATTGTAACCAAGTATTGGGATGGTAGTTTGGCCCCACGGTCAAGGCAATGTAATGGGTGTTGGGGATGCCGTATCCGCCGGGGTAGCCCAAACCGTTGACATCGCGGAACCAGTCTACGCGCCAATTGAGATCCCAATGATGAGTAAGGTGATAGCCGCAGTAAGTGTAAAGATCGTATGAGGATTGCTTGTAACCCGGAACGGGTGTGCCAAATAAGGGGGCGTAAGAGGTTACCGTTTGGAAATCGACGACCTGCCAGAATCGGTCGGACCAGTTGTGCAGGATCCCCAATTCGACCACGGTGGTATTTCCCGGGTTGTAGGGCGAGGTTGGCCCGGTCAATAGCGTGGTCCAGACCTTGGTTTTCTTGGCTTCTTCATCGAGCCAGTAAGTAAGGTTGGTGATGTAGTCGTTGGTGTAATTCTGAATGCTACTGAAGAAGACACCCCAGCCGCCGATTTCGATGCCGTTGTACCAAAACAGTTGCTTGTTGATGTGCCAGACGGCACTGACACCCGTGTAACGGCCTTCTTCCATGACGAACCAGGCCATGTCGCTTGAGGCAAAGGGGCGTTGCCAGCTCAGTGTGCCGTAAGGGCCGAGGATCGTCGTTTGGCGGCCGGCCTTGATATCGATTCCCCCTTCGGTCAAGACGGGCAAGTGAAAGACCAGGTTCAAGTCGGTGAATTGCGCCCAGAAATGCCGGTCGGGTTCCCCGCCGCTTTGAAACCAGCCGCGCGTGGGGTTAATGAATGCCGCGTCGGAACCGCCGAAGAAAATCATGTTGAAGCCCCAGGACAAATTCTCCTCGTCGAGCGGTTTTTCCACCCACCAGCCGACTTCGCGCGCCAGAAACTCGTTGCCATAGGTGTTCATGACCGGAGCAACGAGGTTGAGTCCCTTGCCGGTTGACCGATAGGTGTAGTCCATTTCAGCCCAGCCAAAGACCTTGAGGTCTCCCGGAGCGGGCTCGCCGTCAAATAGCCATTTTTGCAACAAGCCGACCTTGTCGATCGGAGTGGGTCCGTAGGCAGCGCCTCCCGGCTGACTCAGGATCGTGTGACCGTGGCCTTGCATCTGATTGACGACGCGCCGCCGATCGATTGGTTCCTCAAGGCCAGTCGTGGCCGAATGGGAAGGCTGGGCGGGGGAAAGGTCGCTGCGATCGAATAAGCGAAATGGGAATGTCGAACCACGAGGAGCAGATGAGCCAGGAGTTTCTACAGAAGGTCTTGGGGCCGAAGAATCGGGTTCCAAAGGTGTTGGGGCAGGCTTGTCCGCAGCTGGGGATGAAGGCCTGGAACCCGGCGTCCGGTGGGCGCTTTCTCCAGGATCAGCCGACTGGGCCAGGGCAGACTGGACCGTCAACGCAAACAAGGCCAAGCTCATACAGGGGAATAACCACCATTTGCGGGCTGGGCACCCAGGAAGAAAAGGAAATTTCATAACCCATAGGCCCCAAGGTCCCTACCGCGCAAGGCAAGAGCCCCATTTCGGATCCATGACATGATGATTCTTGAATAACTCGTACCATCGGCACAATCGGCAAATCAGATTCAGTCGATTCTTCAAATTTATGAGAAGTCGTTGATTCAATTTCTCCGCCAGGCAGACGGTATATGGGGTTCCACGGAGAGCTCCGGAGGGCGCGAAGAAAGACAGCGACCAAGGTGGGGAGGACCGATTAGGGGCTATTAGCGATCGGGCTTGGGCGCCTTCCCCACAAACTCAAGCGACTTTTCGATCAAGATCTCGCCGGTCATTTCCCCAAGCGAGGTCCGCGAGACATATTCGTACCGGGGAAAACTGTTGAAATCGACTTTGGTCAGAATGTAGCCGAAGGCCTCGTTGGTGAGGCCAAACAACAAATTATGTTTACCCTGCATTTTGCGCTTCAAATAGAAGCCGATGTTGGGCAAAGCTTCGCCTGGAATCGTCAGAATCTGGGCGTTGCCGATATTCACCAGGTTGATCTGGGCATTGATCGAATGGTCGTCATTGCGCGGGTATTTCAAAGGCGACTGGGTGATCACGGCCCACATGGCAGGCGATTCGACCGGGAATTTCACGCTGATGTCGCCACAGAAAATGCTGGGGTCATTTTGCAGCGGCGCCGCCTTGGCGATGCGAAGCGCCTCGTCGGCCATCAACTGGCCGATGCGCACGCATTCCTCCCAGGCGCGAAAATCGTTCCAGTAGCCTTTGACCGGGTCGCGCGCTTCCTTGAGATCGCGATTGTCCGCAGTGACCATCCCGCCCTGGGCGCCATTCATGAACAGGGCCATGCCCCCGTTCTCTTTTTCGATCCGTTCGCACATGGGGCCGATCGCATCCGGGCTGAGGATACCGATGCTATTGCCCAGCACTTCGGGATGAATCGCGTAATTGACGAGCGTGGCGATCGGTTTGCCATCGGGTTTGAGAGCCTGAATGACGCTCATGCGCCGATCGTATAGATCGGGGGCGTAATAGTTGTAAGCAATCCTGCCCTTGGCTTCGTCGGTACCGATCTTAAGCGAAGCCGGTTCCAGGGAGTCGAGCGCCGCGTTGACCGCCTCGGCTGCCTTGGCGCAGACCATCTCCAGAAAAGGCAAGTTGGCGGTGTGCCCGCCCTTGCCGTCGGGAAAGGCATAAGCGTCGGGCGCACTGTGAGTGTGCGATGCGCCAATGAGAATGTTTTTGGCGGGGATGCGCGGCACGAGCGCCCGCACCCGGTCTCCGAGCACCGAAGGAAATCCAATCAGGTCAACGCCCACGATCGCCACCGTCGTTTGGCCCTTTTGCAATACCATGGCGCGAGCCGAAAGATCGCCCCGTTTTTCCTTGGCAGGCTTGGGCGCGCCCATCCCGCCTGAGATCGGCAACAAGGGATCGGGGGTAATCACCCGCATCGCGGCGCCGACTTTGAGCGAACCCGGTGCGACTTCAGGGCGGGTTTCCCTGCGGCTGGCGGCGACCGCTCCCAGGATCACGACCAGGGAAAAACAGGCCACAATCCACTTGCGAACGGGTTTCAACATGATGGGATTTCTCGGGGAGAGACTTGCTTATTGCTCTCAATCTAATTTCCGGCGCGGGAGCTGCAAGGAGCGGCTGAGATTCCGCGGCCGCCCTGACTGCGATTGGCAAAACAAAATTCTCTCAGGAAAAGCAGACTGCCCGCCTCGACAAAGTAAACTGAACTCATCATGAACACTCTCCTATTCTTTGCTGCGAGCGCCCTGGCGGCGCCCGGCGCCGATGAACCGGTGCCATTCGGCCGGGATATTCTTCCACTTTTTTCAGCGAACTGCTTCGCTTGCCACGGTCCCGACGCCAAGGACCGCCAGGCGAACTTGCGTCTCGATATCGAGGCTGAAGCCAAGAAGAAGGGGGAAAATGGCGCCGCCATCGTCGCGGGCAAGCCGGATCAAAGTCTTCTATTTGAACGCATCAAGAGCACCGATTCGGCGCTCATCATGCCGCCCGTCGATTCGCACAAGAAGCTCAAGCCAGAGCAGATCGAAACGATTCGCCGCTGGATCGCCGAAGGAGCAAAATGGCAGCGGCACTGGTCGTTCGAAGCGGTCAAGCGGCCGTCCGGCACACTGGATGACCAGGTGCGTGCGCGCCTGGCAAAGCTGAACCTCAAATTGCGGCCCGCCGCATCGCCGCATGTTCTTGCGCGACGGCTAGCACTCGATCTGACCGGCCTGCCGCCCACGCTGGAACAGGCCGATGCGTTTGCGCGCAATGCGACGCCGGAGGCTTATGAGAAACTCGTTGACCAGTTGCTCGCCAGCCCGCGCTTTGGAGAACACTGGGCGCGCATGTGGCTCGATTTGGCGCGCTATGCCGACACCAAGGGGTACGAAAAGGACCTGAGCCGCACAATGTGGCCCTATCGCGATTGGGTGATCGATGCGTTCAATCGGGATATGCCGTTGGACCAATTCACTACGGAACAACTGGCCGGCGATCTGCTGCCCAAGGCGAGCCAGCAGCAAATCATCGCGACTGCCTTCCATCGCAACACGATGACCAACGACGAGGGAGGCACCGACGACGAGGAATTCCGGGTGGTCGCGATCAAGGACCGGGTCGACACCACGATGCAAGCCTGGATGGGGCTGACCTTCGGCTGCGCCAAGTGCCACACGCACAAGTATGACCCGGTTTCCATTGAAGACTATTATCGCCTGTACGCGATCTTCAATCAGACCGAAGACGCGGATCGCTACGACGAACAGCCGAAGCTCGAAATCCTTACGCCAGAGCAGCAAGAAAAGCGCAAGCGTTTCCAAGCCGAAATCGCAAAACTAGAAGCGGAGCGTGCGCGCATTGAAGAGACTGATTCTGTTGGGCCCACGAGCCCTTGGCAAGCTGCCAAGGTGCAGGAGTTGCAATCGCTTGAAGGCGCCAAGCTGGCCAAGGGGCCCAACGATACGGTCCTTGCCAGTGGCAAATCCCCCGAAAAAGAGACCTACACGCTGACATTGAATCTCGCCCCAGGCAAGCATACGGCCTTACGCCTGGAGGCATTGACCGCGAAATTGCCGCGCGGCGCGTTCGCCGTGGGACGCAACCAAGGCGATCCCAACTTTGTGATTTCGGAAATCACGGTGGAACTTATGGGAGCATCCACCCCGACCGCAATCAAGCTGCAAAACCCACGAGCCGACTACTCCCAGGGCGGGTGGCCCGTGAGTGCCGCGATCGATGGCGACACGAAGACCGGATGGGCCGTCGCCCCGCGTTTCCATGAACGGCACGAGGCAATCTTCGATTTTGCAACTCCCATCGAGGTCGCAAGTCCGAACCAGCTCCGAGTCAAACTGGTGCAGAACTATGGCACGAGCTTGACTCTCGCACGGTTTCGCATCGCGACGAGTCAGGCCGATCCCAGGACGCTGGCCCTCGGCACGACTTCGCCAGAAGGCCAAAAGGTACGCGCAGAATTGGAGACGGCACGCAAGAACCTGAAAGAGGCCATTCCAGGCACCATCCCTGACTTGCCGATTCTGCGAGAATTGCCGGCGGAGAAACGCCGAACGACGCGCGTGCAGCTACGAGGGAACTTCCTGGACCCGGGCGCCAAGGTCGAGCCGGTCATTCCCACGGCATTCGGCGCGGTTGGTCCGGACATGAAGGCGACCAGGTTGGGAGTTGCCCAGTGGCTTGTGGCGAAGGATAACCCGCTGACGCCGCGCGTCTGGGCCAATCGGATCTGGGCCCGGCTTTTTGGCATGGGGCTGGTCGAGACCGAAGAAGACTTCGGCGCGCTGGGCAGCTTTCCTTCCAATCCGGAATTGCTCGACTGGCTGGCGGCTGAATACCGCGACCAGGGTTGGTCGCTCAAGAAATTGCTGCGCACGATTGTCCTCAGCGAAACCTACAAGCAGAGTTCCGAAACGACGGCCAAGCTCCTTCAGGCCGACCCGCGCAATGCCTTCGCGAGCCGGGGAAGTCGCTATCGGCTGGGGGCCGAAGCGGTACGCGATCAGGCGCTGGCGGTGGCCGGACTTTTGTCCAACAAGATGGGCGGACCCAGCGTCATGCCGCCCCAGCCCGAGGGACTGTGGCGCTCCACCTACAACGCAGTAAGCTGGGTCGATGCCGAGGGGGAGAACCGCTATCGGCGCGGCCTTTACACCTACCTGAAGCGAACCACCCCCTACCCTTCCTTCTTGACATTTGACGGCGGCAGCGGCGAGGTCTGCCAGGTGCGGCGCATTCGCACGAATACCCCCTTGCAGGCGTTGGTACTTTTGAACGATCCCGTCTACACCGAAGCGGCCGGCGCCCTCGCCAAGCGGATGGTGGCCGACGCCACAGACACCAAATCACGCCTGGCCAGAGGGTTGCGTTTGGCGCTAATCCGACCGCTACGCGAAGGCGAAGCTGCCCCGCTTGAGCGACTCTATCAAGAAGCTTCTCAGTCGTTTGCCGCCAAACCCAAAGAAGCCGAAGCGCTTCTGCGCGCTAGCCGTCTGAAAGTCGCCGGCCCCAAGAACAACCAACCGACAGAAAAACTCTCGGATGCGGAATGGGCTGCCTGGGTCGTGACGGCCGGCGCCATTTTGAACCTGGACGAACTCCTCACCCGGAACTGATTCATGAACGATTTTTTGACTCCAGGTGTTGCGCGCTTACAAAACATCACCCGCCGCCACCTTTTGCAACAAGGCGGCCTGGGCCTGGGGGCCATTGCCTTGCAAAGCCTGTTGGCAGGCGAGGGCCGATCGGCATCGCCGGCCAATCCGATGACGGTTCGGGGACCGATGATTGCGCAAAAGGCCAAGCGGGTCATCTACCTGCACATGGCGGGGTCCCCGTCGCAACTGGAGCTTTTCGAAGACAAACCGGAGCTCAAAAAGCTCCATATGAAAGACGCGCCGAAGTCGTTCCTTGAAGGCAAGCGCTTTGCATTCATCCAGGGGGTGCCCAAGATCCTGGCGGGTCAATTCTCCTTCAAGAAATATGGCCAGAGCGGGCAAACAATCAGCGAACTTTTACCCCAGTTCGCCCAGGTGGCGGACAAGGTGTGCGTCATCCGCACCGTCAACACCGATCAGTTCAATCACGCCCCGGCGCAGCTTTTGGTGCAAACCGGTTCGGCACGGCTGGGAAACCCGTCGATGGGTTCCTGGGTGACTTATGGGCTAGGCAGCACCAACCAGGATTTACCTGGTTTTGTGGTTCTGCTCTCCGGCGGCAAGACGCCCGATGCGGGCAAATCGCTCTGGGGCACCGGCTTCTTGCCCAGTGTTTACCAGGGAGTCCAGTGTCGCACCAGCGGCGACCCCGTGCTGTATCTGGGCAATCCCGCGGGAATCGACCGCACGATGCGCCGGCGCGTGCTGGATACGATCGCGCAGATGAATGAGGCTGAACATCGCCAAAGCGGCGATCCGGAAACCGCCACGCGCATCGCCCAGTACGAACTGGCCTACAAGATGCAGGTTTCCGTGCCCGAGGTGATGGACATTTCACGCGAGCCGAAACACATCCTCGATCTCTATGGCGCGAAGGCCGGCTTCGTCTCGAAAGCCGAAAGCGCCGAAGATCCCCGAGTGCTTTACAAGGGGGACGATCCGACCTTTGCCAATAATTGTCTGTTGGCCCGTCGCCTCGTTGAGAACGGCGTGCGCTTTGTGCAGATCTATGACTGGGGCTGGGATCATCACGGTTCGTCGCTGGGGGAAAGCATCGACGAAACCCTACCGATCAAGTGCCAGCAGATCGATCGCGCCGTCTCCGGACTTCTCCTCGACCTCCAGCAGCGCGGCATGCTCGATGATACCCTAGTCGTCTGGGGCGGCGAATTCGGCCGCACCCCGATGATGCAAAACAATGTCCACAAGGAACTGAAAAAGGGGTACATTGGCCGCGACCATCACCCACACGCCTACACCATGTGGCTGGCAGGTGGCGGGATTAAGGGAGGCCTTTCCTACGGCCAGACCGATGAATTCGGATATTACCCTGTGGAAAATCCGGTAAGTATTCGTGACCTGCAAGCGACGATTCTCCACCAACTGGGACTTGATCCGTTCCAGTTCCACTTTGCCTACCAGGGACTCGATCAACGGCTCATTGGACCCGGTCATGAGGCCAAGGTGCTGAAGGGGATTTTGGCGTAACGGGTTGAAACATTTCGGGCAGGCAACCTGAAATCAATCGGGCAGACCCAACTGTCTCTTGCGCTCGGTCATCATGTTACAAAACAGCGCCCCCTGGCCGCGAGCATCATCCAGGGCAACATGGGTGTGCGCGATCGGGTCAAACCACCTTTTGGGCATGTTCTTCTTCACCGAATCGCGGTATTCCTTGCCCATCAGCGCCATGGCGTAGGTCTTGATGTCGAGCGCTGAGTGCGAAAACGGGCTGTGACCCGCGAAGCGAATCATATACCAGTAAACAAACAAAAAATCGTAAGCGGCCGGATAGCCGACGAAGACCGGCTTGCCGGGTAAGGACTTGACCCAGTTCACATACTCGGGCATCACCACGGCCGGGTCGCGCGGATTCTTGCGGCATGCCGCCCAGGCCTGTGGCTGCGTTTCCCACCAGGCCATCGTCGCCGGACTGCCCTTGGCTCCGGGCAAGAGGTCCAGGTTTGCTTCGTAGGTGCCCACCAGGGTTTTGTCGGCGAGGAACGCCGCCGAGGCGAAACTGAGCATCGAGTGAGGCCCGGGGATCGGCCCATCGGCCTCGACATCGGTGCTGACATAAATCTCCGACATAATCCATCCTTTTTTTCTTTCTTCAGTCCGTCATTTTCAAGGAATCCATATTCCCCTGTGTCAGGCAGCCTGTTTCTCCTTCTGCAAAAGCGCAAGCCGATGGAAGCGCACCCTGTGGAATAGAAGCGGCAAGAACAGATCAATCACTTCGTCAGCGATTAGTAGGCCGCCGAGCACAGGCACGACCATCGGCTTGAGAATCTCCGATCCCGGACCGCTGGCCAGGAGTAACGGAGCCAGCCCCAGGAGTGTGGTGGCCTCGGTCAACAGTTTGGGCCGCAAGCGATGGGCGGCGCCATCGAGAACGACTTTGCGTAGCTGGTCGACATTCAACCGCGCCAGTCCCCCCGCATCCTCGATCGCCTGGCGCAGATAGACGAGCATGACGATTCCCGTCGACGTCGCCATGCCGAAGCAGGCGATGAAACCTACCCAGGCCGCAACTGAGAGCGGATACCCGAACAGCCATTGCAAAATCATCCCGCCGGCCAGGGCTCCGGGAACGGCCAAGAGCATCAAGGCGGCATCGGCCAGATCGCGATACGTCCACCAGAGTAACAGGAAAATGAGCAGGATCACCGCGGGGATGGCAATCGTGAGCGTCTTCGCTGCGCGAGCTTGCTGCTCGAATTGTCCGGTCCATTCGCAAAAGACTCCCTCGGGCAGCTTCACCTTCGCGGCAATCTCCTGGCGGGCGCGCGCCACAAACTCCGCGGCATCATCGCCGCGCACATTGAGCCGGACATAGTTGCGCAATAGCCCATTTTCCCCTTTGATGGCCGCAGGCCCCTCCGTCACGCGGATCTGGGCCACCGAAGACAGCGGTACCGCGGAGAAAAGGGTGCCATTGCGAGATAACACCGGAAGATCGCCCAGCGTTTGCTCGTCTTCGCGGTGGGCTCTGGCGTAGACCAGGCGAACCGGATGGCGCTCCCGCCCTTCGACGGTCTGCGTGATCACCCGGCCTCCCAGTGCGATTTCCACCAAATCCGCAATCGAACGCGTGTCGATCCCCAGTTTCGCAGCCTGGATGCGGTCGGGAAACACTTCGAGATGGCCCTTGCCCCGGACTGGGTCGGAAATGACATCGGCGGCGCCAGGCACGGTCTTCAACACGGCGGCGATCTCCTCCGAGGCGCGGACCACATCGTGGAGTCGGCGGCCGAGCACGCGCACGCCTACCGTGGTGTTGACACCGGTGGCGAGCATGTCGACCCGGTTTTGAATCGGCATCGTCCAGACATTGGTCCAGCCCGGCATCTGCATCACCCGATCGAGTTCGCCGCCAAAACCAGCCAAGTCGACGCGGCCGCGCGGCCAGAGCAAAAGCCCGGCAGCGAACGAGCGGGTTAACTCAGACTGCACGGCATCGAGTGCGGGCACCGGCTCTAGAAACGGCAACGCATCGCCGGAACCATGGTGGTGCACCGTGCCCGACCCATGATGGCGACTGGGCGCAGGCTGCGTCTGGCGCACGCGCTGCCATTCTTCACGGGCGGCTTGAACTTTCGAATCGATCACGATTGTGCCCGCAAGCAACGATTCCAGCACGAGCCGGGTGTAAAGCGCCGCGCCGCGTTCAAGCAGTTCCGCATTCAATTCTCGGATCTGCTCGCGCCACAACTGGCGATAGCGGTTGCGCACGATTTCCGTCAACGACTCGATCAGCGTCGGTGGCTCCAAGCCCAATAGCCCGCTCGCTTGTTGCCAAAGATGAGACCAGCTACCGTTGCGCGCGAAGTCGGCACCGGGCGAAATCGCTTCCATTTCCACCAGATGGCGAGACAGTTCGCGCACGATGGGAGCGATTGCTTCAGGCGTTGGCTCCATCGCCATATGGCTGACATGGCCGGCCAGCAGCGAATCGACCATGGGAGCCAGCCCCTGATCGGCCACGGCGCGCGACAAGGCACCGGAAGCCTCTAGTTTCACCAGAAACTGCTCGACAAGGAAGCGCGCCTGGCGCGGTCCCAGATCGCGTTCGAATTCACGAATGCGCTGATAGGCGGCTTCGCGCATCTGGGCATCGAAAAGAGGGATCGCCTCCATCGACGCGGCATTCGCTGCATCCTCCCGGGTCAACCCCTCAGGCAGCCGAATCAACTTCCGCTCAAGCAGCGCATCGAGCACCATAAGCGCCTGCCTTTCGGCCGCGGCGGGAGTCAAACAACGCCGGGGCCAAAACTCGCGGGGACGAAACCCGATCATGGTTTCGATCATGTCGAGCGGCGCCGGATCGGCGGCGGTCTCCGCCCGTCCGGCTTTACCGACCACCATCTCCACTTCGGGAAAGCGGCAAAAGATCATGTCGCGCGCACGCAAATCATCGGTGGCCTGCGTGGAAGACATCCGGGGCACGGTGATCGGCATGTCCATCACCATCCCCTCATCCAAGGGCGTCAAGAACTCCCGGGCCAGGGGCGACACCCACTGCCTTGCAAGCAACGCCACAAGAACGAGAGAAAGCGTAACGCCAACGCGCGCTCCAGGCCCACGGGCCAGCGCGATGCCCAAAACCAGGGCCAGGGCGATGACCAGCCGCGAGACCCAATCACTACCGAACGCAGCCGCCCCCAGGATCAACGTCGCTCCGACCACCCAGCCGATCGCCAGTGGTCGATCGAGGAGATAACCAAGAACGGGGCGGTACACCTGGGTCAATCCGCGGACCAGGCCGATTTCCTCTTCGCTACGCAAGCGGCCGCGCACCCAGAAAGTGCAAAGCGCGGGGACCAGCGTGATCGAGATCAGTCCGACCCCAATCATCGTGAACGACTTGGTGTAGGCCAGCGGATGAAACATCTTTCCTTCCAGGCCGCCCAGGGCGAACACGGGCAAGAACGAAACGAGCATGATCGCGATCGCGAACACCATCGGCCGCCCCACCTGCAAGCAGGCCGCAAGGACTTCTTCGCTTGTGTCTCCCGATACGGGACGCTCTCCAAATTTGCGTTTCAGGCGATGCATGACATTTTCCGCGGTCACGATCGCCGCATCGACGAGCACGCCGATCGAGATCGCCAGTCCCGCCATCGACATGAGATTGGTTTGCACATCGACCCAGCCAAGACGGCGTAGAAGGTCGACCGCGACAAACGAGAATAACACCGCCAGAGGCAAAGTGATGGCGACCACGAGCGCGGTGCGCAAATGCCTGAGCACGACGATGATGCACACCGCGGCGGTGATCATCGCCTCGGCAAGAGTGCGCCAGACCGTGGCCAGGGTATCGCGGATCAGCGGCGTCCGGTCGTAGACCGCCACCACCCGGACGCCTGCGGGCAAGCCCGTTTGCAACTCCAAGATTTTGGCACGCAGCCGCCGGATCACTTCCAGGGGATTTTCCCCCTGGCGCATCATCACAACGCCGCCGGTCGCTTCGTTACCGTCTTTTTCCAGTATGCCGCGGCGCGGTTGCGAGCCGAGCACCACCCGGGCCACATCGCCAAGGAGAACGACCGATCCTTCCGCGCTGGTAAGCGGAATGATCTCCACATCGCGAATCACTCGCTGCGGTTCAAACCCCGCGTCATTTTCCCCCGGACGAGCTCCCAGCCAGCCGACTCCGCGCGCGACGAATTCGGCATTGCCCTTGTGCACGACATTGCCGCCGACGGCCACATTGGCTCGGGCAATCGCCTCGGCCACCGCGCCGGGGGCAATACCATGAGCACGCAAGCGATGGGGGTCAAGTTCCACCTGGTATTCCAGCGCCATGCCCCCGACACTCGCCACCTCGGCAACGCCGGGCACGGAGGCAAGCTGCGGACGGATGTACCAGTCTTGAATGGCGCGCAAGCGGCCCGGGTCGCTCTTGTTGGATTCCACGGTGTACCAGAAGATCTGACCGGTCGCCGCCGAATCGGGACCAAGGCGCGGCGAGGCGCCCGCGGGAAATGTACCGGCCGAGCGTGCCAACGCCTCGCCCACGCGCCTGCGCGCTTGATCGATCGGCACATCGTCTTCGAAAATGACCGCCAGGCTGGAAAAACCGACATCGCTGGACGATCGGACCACTCGCACCCCTGGCACGCCCTTGAGTTCAAGCGATAGCGGGTAGGAGACCTGATCTTCGATCTCCTGGGGGCCGTGGCCGGGCCAGTCGGTGAAGACAATCACCTGGTTTTCCGACAGATCGGGAATCGCATCGACCGGGGCCACGAGCACACAGCGCACGCCCCAGAGCGCGCCGAGAATGGCGAGTACAACGATCAGCCAGCGCGCGCGGATCGAAAAAAAAATGATTCGATCGATCATTGGGGAAGCCCGCGCGAACGGATCAAAAAGGAGAGCATTCGATCGATCATTTGGGAAGCTTGGAAAGGTATTCAGCCGGCTTTTTGCGAAGTGGTTTTTCACAGGATTTGCAGCAGACGAAGATCGCCTTGCCGTCGAGATCGACCTTGACCGGGCCACCCATCGAATCGAGTGGTTCCCCCGTGACTGGGCAGATTTTCTGATGATTGATCAGCGCCTCGTCGCTGGCCTCGGGGGCGCCACCCGAAGGCGCAGACTGGGGGAACGATGCGGTGGCATTGTTGGAAACTCCAGAGGAAGTGCGCTTCCCCGCGCCGAAATAGCTTGCCGCCAGACTCGGGTTGAGCCGAGTTTCGGCATCGAGCAAGACTGCGCCCGCAGTTGCCACCTGCTGGCCCAAGCTCACGCCGCTGAACACGGGGAAATAATCGCCACAGCGCCGGGCCAACTTCACCTCGACGGCGTCGTACATCCCCGGCATCGATTCGGTGTAGACGACCTTGCGGGAACCCATGTCGATCACCGCGCTTTCCGGCACCGAGAGCGTCAGGCCAGCCCTGGTTGTCAGTTCCAGCACCACCCGGTCCACAAGTGATTCCATCGCCGCTCCCTGCGGATTGATCAAGGGCGCCAGCGCCGCTCTCTCGACCAAGTGCTCTCGGTTTTGACGAAGGACAAGTTCGGTTCGGGCGACGGCGTAAATGACTTTTGCGCTGGCAAATGTCCCGGTTTTGATGTCGCCGCGTGGCACGGCGCTCCAGATCTCCACGCGGGCTATCACGTTTCCATTGGAAGTGGCCCCGACAAAGGCGATCCGCCCCTGCACCATCTCGCCGGCCAGGCTAGCACAAGCGACCGAAATCTCCTGACCGACTTTCAAAAAGGGCAGGTCTCGTTCGTGGACTTCCGATTGAAACGACCAGCGCGCACGCAAAGCCGGGCCGGAATAAGGGGTGTTGGGCGGCAGATCGGGCTGGATCCGGCCTGCCAAGACGATTTCATTTTCCAGGCGCCGGTATTCGACCGGCGCGGTGCGGATGCCGGCAAGTTGCACGCGATAAGGCGACAACTGCACCCGCGCCACCACGCCATCGGGCAAGGGAGTCATCTCCCCTTTCTTGCGGCGCACCAGAGACATATTGCACACCGGGCATTTGGTCGACCAGTCCGACACGACGCCGGGGCACATGGGACACCAGTACTCGGTGTCCGACGAGATGGCGCCGCCATGCTTGTGCGGCCGGGTCCATTTGTCCCAGTAGTTGGCGAGCACCGGCCAGGCGGCCATGACCCCGAGCACCCCACCTAGCAAGAGCAAAAACCGGGCGCGGGCGACGATGGCGCGCACGATGGCTCCCGGCGAAAGGACACGAGTCGCGGCAGTGGGAGGGTGGGAGAGAGACATGCAGCTAGTTCCGGCGGGCCGTCCCTTTTCGTTCGGGAGTCATGGGGTGCGACCAGTGGGTCAACATCTCATAGTCTTCGTAGCGAAGGATCCAGATCGGATCGATGCCGACAACGACATACCGTTCGCGAAATTCCGCAGGCGGATTTTCCAGGGTCATCCGGACCGCAAAGCAACGCGGCGCGTCGGCCGGCACCGAGCCGAGGATCTCGTACTGCTTCAAGATACGGCCAGGCGTGCGGTGCCCATCGGAAACCATGATGGCCGGCTTCGCACCGGCCACCAGGTGGTTGATATCGCCCTCTGCCCAGGCCTTGAGCGCGAGGTCGAGCGAGGTTTTCGCTTGTTCCTCGGACGGAATAAAATCTTCGTTTCGCTGAGCGCCGCAGCCGGCCAGGAGCCAACCGAAAACAGAAAACGTCAAGCAAAAAAGCCAGAATCTGCGCACAAGATTAACCGGAGAGTTTGGCAAAGTCTTCTTTTCGGTAGATCCAGAGTGGATCGATTCCAATCACCATGTAATTGGTTTCGAACGTTTCGCCGGAAGTCAGGCTCAGCTTCACCGTGAATGTGCGCGGGCCGGTCCCCTGCGCCGGCGGAGTATCGCCGACAATTTCATAGTCCTTGATCTTCACGCCCTGGCGCCATTGCCAATCGACTACCTCCACCTTGGGATTGGTGTCCGGGATCGATCCGGGCGCCTTGCCCGACTTCCAGGAATCCAGCGCCGCCACCAAGGCCTTCTTGGCTTTGTCGGCGCCGGGGGTGAAATCTTCGTTCTTGCCGCCAGGGCCGCAGCCGGCGGAGAGGATCAAGCCTCCCACGCAAAGCGACAAAAAGGATCGTCTTGTTGCAGCGTTCATGGACGATGGCTCCCTATTCGCTGACGATTTCGCCGCCCTTGCTTGTGCCAATGGCGCGCCAGGCGGCGAGGGTGATCGAATTCGTGACCGTTTTCATCGAGCCGTCGCCCATGAGGACATTGACGCTGCCGCTGTGGGCGCTGGAAGGGGGAATGACCATGGCCATGTTGGACATATTGCCAGGGAAACCGGTGCTGGCGCAGGAGGTGGTGTTGGGCGGCGTCACATGGTTGTAGGTGGTGCAGCACATTTCCCCCATGACCCAGCTATACCCCTGCTTGCTGGTCAGCGGGGTCGCGGTGGCCGCGTTGAGCGTGGTGCAGGTGTTGTAAGCGCTATCCAGGGTCGATTGCACCGACATGACTTTCATGTCGGTCCGTGGATTGGGAATTCCCTGGCCGCGCATCTTCTCGCTAAACAGGGCCGTGTTGCTCATGCCATCGACGATGTCGGCCATCCGCGTTTTGGAGAGATAATACAACGGGCCATCAGGCCTTTCGGTGGGGGCCAATGTGCTCGCCTGGGTCTCGGTCAGGTCGCACAGGAACTGAACACCTTGATTGGCGTAATAGTTGTTCTGACCGGGCCAGTCGCCCGGAATGGGAGACGGGTCGGAAGGGCAAATGAAGGTCGGTACCGCGGAACGGGAGGCGGTGGAGTTGATCCGCGTCGGATTTTGCCAGGCCGGCATGAAGTTGATCACCCCTTCCATGCCGGGGGTTTCGGGCGGCGAATTGAAATCGATGCTCTTGTAGAGGTTGTCCTGTTCGATGAACGGCAACAACCGGGCATGGATCGACCAGCGAGCGTAGACAGCGGCACCCGCATAGGACGCGCTCTTCCCCGCGGGAAAGCCATTGTTGACATCGTGGTAGCCGTGGAGGGCCAGGCCGATCTGTTTCATGTTGTTCATGCACTTGCCCCGGTTGGCCGCTTCGCGCACTTTCTGCACGGCGGGCACAAGCAGGCCAATGAGCACGGCAATGATGGCAATGACCACCAAGAGTTCAATCAGCGTAAACCCCCGGCGTCGTCGTAACGTATTCATGAATGATTCCTCTGTGAACCCTTAAAAAATCGCGATAAGGAAACGGGAAAAATAACGCAATAAAATCTTGTTTGCTTGAACTGTAATTCAGCGGTGTGCGGCAAAGCGGGAAAGATCCCTCGGCACGAGGAGACGAAGCCTGACGGAATCTTCATCTTGCAAGGCCGAACCTGGGCGATGACCGCTTTCCAATATCTACCATTCTAACGCGGCGGCCGATAGATGAGAGATGCCTTGGTTCCAGAAAGGAATTCGTTTTTCTCGGCGGCGAACTGAGTTTCGCTGTCTTGGACCACCGTCTGACTTGGACCCTGCAAAATAATCGCCTGCGAGTAAGGCAGCGAAGGGACCCTGGCACTTGAAGCAGGGAGGGGTGCACTGTCAGAGGGTTTCGAGCATTGCGGCCCTCGGCACGGCGGGGGCGAAGCAGGGGCAGAACGCTCCGAAGACATCGCTAGCCAATCGGCCGCAGCGTGATCGCTTTGGATTTCACCGAATCGCGTTTTCGCATGGGAAACTTCGGGTCCGCAACCGGCCGCGGCCTTACCTGAAACCAAACACACACCAACCACGACCCAAAAGGCCGCGACAACAACTCGGCAGACCAGGATACGAGAGAGGAGGTCCATGGAAGCGCCGCAAACAATTTCCCTCCCTTACCCTAAGCGCAATGATGGGTTAGGTCAAGATACCGTGGGCTCATCGCACAGTTGCCGCTCGGGGAATCTCAGGCCAGGAAAAGCAAGCACAATCCGGCGAAACCGAGCAAGGCGAAGAGCATGGCCACGGTGATACTCAGGGGCCAGTGGGTGATTTCGGGCGATTCGCCCCGGCTTAGCCTTCGCAAATTCCGCCACTGCGAGAATCCGGCAAGCACCATGGCCAGGATGGCGAGTACGATCAGCCCGAACCCAAAGAACGTGGCGCCCCATTGCAGCCGTAAGGTTGCGGGCGTGGTGTTGTGCTCGTTCACCGAGCGGAAAAAACCGACCAACCCGAATCCAAACCCTGCCATGGTCAAGGTGGTGCGGATCCAGGCGAGCATGGTCCGGTCGAGCGCCAACTGGGTGCGATAGCCCGCCATCCCCGTGCGCGCCTGGGCCATTTCGACCCGGGGATCGTCCGGCTTGATTCCCCCTGCTCCCTCGGTCAATGCCTGCTCCTTGGATGGTGCCGCCTCATGGACGATGTCGTCCTCCTCTCTTTTTACGGCTCCCTTGACCCTAACTTCGTCCTCAAAAGAGATTTACCTGGGAGCTTGCGGATTTTTTTTCGAATTTCCGTGACATGACGAAATCGAAAGGGCCCTTGGTACTCAGGGAGATCAAGACCGAAGGGCTTTGGGGTCCATGAGATGAGCGAATCGAAAACGAATCCCGGCACGGAAGAACTGGAAGCCACCGGCAATTACGATCCCAGCGGCAAGGCCACCGAGTTATTTCAGGTGCTCGATCGCTACCTTGCCGAGTTGCAAGCAGGCACCGCGCCCAATCAGGCCTCGCTACTGGCCCAATACCCCCATTTGGCCGGAGAGCTCAAGGAGTGCCTGGCGGGAATTGACTTCGTCCACCGCGCCGCCAAACCCAATCCCAATGCTCCCACCCGACTGGGCGATTTTCGCATCGTGCGTGAAGTGGGCCGCGGCGGCATGGGCGTCGTTTACGAGGCTGAACAGATCACGCTCAAACGCAAGGTGGCGCTCAAGGTCTTGCGCTTTGGCATCAGCACCGACGAAGAGGTGATGAAGCGCTTTCAGCGCGAAGCGGAAACGGTCGCTCACCTGCATCACACGAACATCGTGCCCATTCATGCGATTGGCTGCGATGGCGGCGTGCACTATTACGCGATGCAGTTCATCGAGGGGAAAAGCCTGGCCGCGGTGTTCGCCGAGCAGGCCAGCAAGACGAGCCTACGCGATTTCCGCTCAATCGCCACCTGGGCGATGCAGGCCGCCGAGGCGCTGGCTCATGCCCATCAGCGCGGCGTCATCCACCGCGACATCAAGCCCTCGAATCTCATCCTCGATCCGGATGGCACGGTCTGGCTCACCGATTTCGGCCTGGCCAAGCGTTCTGAAGAAGTAACGCTAACTGCCGCCGGCATCCTTATGGGCACGCCCCGGTACATGAGCCCGGAACAGGCGACCGCAGCCAGCCAGCCGATCGATCACCGCACCGACATTTACAGTCTGGGCGCCACGCTCTATGAACTGGCCACCGGCAAACCGGTGTTCGACGCCACCTCCCCCCAGGCGGTCATCACGCAGATTTTGAACAGCGAACCGGCTAACCCGAGATCGGTCAATGACCAGTTACCCAGCGATCTCGAAACGATCATTCTCAAATGCCTGGCCAAGGATCCGCGCCGCCGTTATTCGCAAGCGCGCGACTTGGCCGACGACCTGCGGGCCTTCCTGGAAAGCCGGCCGATCAAGGCCCGCCGCGCCACGCTTTGGGAGAAAACCGCGCGCTGGGCACGCAAAAATCAGCGCGGAGCGCTGATCTCGGGAATCTCGGTCGCCGCCTCGCTCTTTTTCCTGATTGGCGGCCTTTACTTCGCCCATGCCTACCGCGAGTCGCAATTGGGCCAGCTATCGTTCACCACCAATGGCCCCCTGCTCGTCGCGGAGATTCTCAATCCCCACGATCAACAGGTATTAACCCGGCTGCCGGTTCCCACCTCGCAACCGGTCAAATTGCCCGAGGGAGACTATCGAGTCCGGATGAATGCGCCGGGGAAGTTGAGCGAAGACTGGCAGATCCGCCTGGAAAAAGGGCAACGCCGCGAGATCCCGATCCGCCTGCTCGATCGCGCCCTCGCCCCCGCATTCGACATTCGCGGTCCGGGCCTGCCGCAGTTCATCGAACTCAACGGCCAAAATCACCTCTTCCTGAAAGGCGATCGCGGCTGGCGCTTGGTCAACGGGAAAACCAATACCCCCGTCTGGCCGATGGATCTGGGCGCCTCGCCTCAGCAATTTCCGTTCGACACCATGACCTGGGATTGTCCCAACCGCGACCATGTCGACATATTGCAATCGGTCAATCTGTGGCCCTCGGGCAACGCCGTCGGCGGAGCCCCCGGCCTGCCCGCGCGCGGCACCGATATCGATGGCGATGGATTCGATGACCTGATTTTGACTTCACGAGTCAGCAACACCGTCATGGCCGTTTCGGGTAAAGATGGCAAAGGTCTCTGGTTCGCATGGCTTCCTCCCGAAATTCCCGCCAACCACGATCTGACCAAGGACCCCATCGATTTTCGAAGCTCCTACGAAGATGGCGGCGCCATTGGCCAGCCGCTTTTGACTTCCGTGCGCGGCGAACCGGCGGTCGTCACCATGTCGGTTACGTTCAACGGCATCATCAAGACCAAGTCGGGAAAAACGATCACGACCGAGCGCGCCTTCACGGTCAACGCCTTGTCCGCCAAAACCGGCAAGCTGCTTTGGCGTGCCAACCTGGCGCTCGGCGAGAATATCCTTGGTTTCGTGGGGATGGCGCTCAGGAAATTTCCCTCAAGCCCCACGCTCTCGACTCATGCAAGTCGACCCACCCTGGTCCTGCCGATTGACGACGAGGTGCACGGTCTGGACCTGGAAACGGGAAAGCCCGCGTGGCCCTCACTCAAGTTGAAATTCCCACTCCTGCAGCGTCCTCTTTTCGCCGATCTCGATGGCGATGGATTGCTTGAAGGACTCTTTTTGTCGAAAAAGGAGTATGCCAATACCGAATGGAGGGTGGTCGCGACTTCCCTGTCCACTCAGAAAACCCTATGGGAGCACCCGTTTTCTTCGCCACTCGACTACACCCAAAACGATGCGAACCCCACGGACACCCAATGGGTCCACATCGTTTCAGGAGAAAGCAGCGCTTTACCCGAGATCGTACTGCCAGTCATCGACGACCCGATGAAATGGCAGGATCACTGGTATGGAATCGAATCGGTCGACCCCCGCACGGGAGCCACCCTCTGGCAAAAGAAACTGTGCTGGATCGGCCTATTCAAAGGATCGGGACGAAAAAGTTCGATCCGCATCGTCCGTGGTCCCGATCACGATGGCGATGGCAAAAAAGACTTCTATGTCGCCTCACATAGCCAAGGCCCATCGCCCAGTCGATCCAACGAATCCACATTCCTCCAAATCGATTGCGTCTCTTCCCATGACGGGAATTCGCTGTGGCGAAGTTTTCATCGCATCGGCGAAACCAAGCAATTCTCTGAGGTTCCCGTTCGATTGAAATGGGGGCAAACAGGCGGCGACGGCTGGCCGCAACTCATCGTTCCCATTCAGCATGGAGAGGGGGGACAGCCAACCTCGCTTTTCATCTCGAGCGGAAGCGGGAAGATCATGCATCAGTTGCCGGAGGTAGGCGACCCGCAGATTGCCGACATCGACAGCGACGGCATTGAGGATGTCTACTATATAAACCATTCCACCGACGCTCGCCGCTTTGTCACGCTGAAGGGGCTTCCGCCACTGCAGTGGCGCAGACCCGAAGCCTGGAAATTGGGCGCCGATTTCGATGGAGATGGCCGGCCCGACTATCTGGAAATGGAACGCAGGCTCAGTGCGCGCTCCGGCGTCGATGGTCATGTGCTGTGGCAAGGTCCCGAGTTGGCCCCTTCCAAACTAACCGTACTCTGCGATCTCAACGGCGATCGCGTTCAAGATGTCGTCTTCCTCGAACAGGTGATTGGCCTCCAGGAAAATCAGGCCGTCCTCACCGCGGTTTCCGGCGTTGACGGCAAGGTACTGTGGCGCGTGCTCAATACCGGATGCTCCAACAGCAACGAGTTCTCAACGGGCGGCGGCCCTATCAGCGACTACAAGTATCCGCTTTTGAATCAGATCACGCTCGATCCGGCGCAAGGCCCCGTGATCGTCTTCGCGGCCAATGTGAACAAGGAAGGCCTCCACTTGCAGGCATTTTCAGCCAAAGAAGGCAAGCGGATGTGGCGCATCGCGATTGAGCCGCGCGCTTACGCCGGATCGAACATGGCGGAGCGGAACCTGTTTTACGATCTCGATGGCGATGGCTGTCTCGACCTGGTGCTGTGGGTGCCCGCCAAGGCCGGCCAGACACGGGGAACGCAGTCGCTCATGAAAGCTTTTTCCGGCAAGGATGGGCACGAACTCTGGACCGCAGGCGATGCTGACGCGTTGCAGTCCACCTTCCTGTGGCCAAGACCCGCCATGGCCGACCTCGATGGCGACGGCGTGGCCGAAGTGATCGCTACCACCTGCAACGGAACATCTTACGACAGCGACAAAAAGGGCTTTCCTTGCAACCTCGTTGTATTCGATGGCCGTAGAGGCAAGCTCAAATGGAAATGGGAATGGGTCACGCCCGAGCGAAATCTCTGGCCGCCCCTAGTGATCGGCGGCCGACCGGACGGAAAGAAGCTGATCTGCGTCGGAATCAGCCAAGCAACTCTCGAAGGCGCCAGCACCACGAAGATCATGGTTTTCGATGCGGCTGGCAAGGACCAGATGACATTCGCATCGAAGCTCAATTTTCAAGATCCCCAATCGATCGCGAATTTGACGGCCCGCGGCCCTGATGGCAAAAAGGTCGAAACGAATCCGACCCCCTGGTTTTATCAGGGAAACAGCGCCTGGGGAACCATTCACCTCGGCACAGCGGGCCAGGAGGCGGTTCTCTACCCGACCAAAACCGGCCTCGCGGCTCTGGGCATTGAGGAAAAGCAAACCCTCTGGTATTGGCCCATTGGGGGATCGCGATACTCGCTGATCCCCGACCGAGCGATCCGCGGGGTGCTTGGCGATATCTTCACACTGCGCGTAGATCAGAAACTCTTCGGCTTTACACGCATCGGGGAAAAACCGAGTTGGCGCATCGATTTCCCTGGCGACAGCCCCGCCGAGGGCGAAACGGTCTGGCCTCTAGACCGCAAGGCGGATCAGGGAGCGCTCAACATCACATCCGTGTATGGAAATGGGCCGACGACTTTGCAGCACAGTTGGCCGATTGACGACAAGGGCAACTATCTTGAATCCAAGGTGCCGCGCACCAGCTACGAGCCCTTTCATGATCCGGGCCGCTTGCGGCGCCTGCCCTGGTTGCGCCCCCTCGGCGCCGTGCCTCCCATCGCCTGCTCTGACTGGGAAATGCCCCCCTTGAATTTTTGGCAGGAGGGGATGGGCTTGATCTTCCTCGGCTGCTATTTCCTCGGACTCATGAGCCTTGGCCGCTGGCGCACGGCCCTCGCCTCGGTGGTCCTCTTTCTGATCCTTTGCGCGTTCAGTGCCATCGTCCTGATCCAGACCGATCCGCGCGATCCCGCCGAGCATTACCTCTTGCATGGCTGGTACTGGATTTTTGTCCTCATGGGCGCGCTGGCCGGCTGGCTGCTGGTCATCGGCGGCTTGCTCCTCACCGTAACGATCTTCCTGTTCAAATTAGTCTGGAAGTTCCTGGCAAAAGCGCGAACAGGTGTTGCTCATGCCTGAACCTCGTTTGCAATCCTCGGACGCGGATCCGATCGAACCCACCGAGATCGTGAACGCGATCGATCATCCCGCGACCTATCCCGCGGGTCGGCCTGAAGGCAATGTTTTGCAGCCGCTAAACCGGGACATGCTTGAGCGCTACCGCTCCTGGCTTGGCTTTCTGGCACGCATGCAGACTCAGGTCTACCGTCCCGGCCGGTTTTCCGAATCGGACATTGTGCAGCAAACCATGTTCGAAGCCTGCCGGGACCTGCCGCAATTTCGGGGAAAAACCGAGCCGGAACTGATGGCCTGGCTCAAGAAAATTCTGGCGCATGTGCTCGCTCATCGTGCCCGCCACGACCGCGCCGACAAGCGCGATGCAGGCCGAGAGATTTCCCTGGAAGCGGCGATCGAAGCCTCTTCACTTCGGCTGGCTGGTATGCTCGCTGATTCGGGCCCTTCGCCCAGTGCCATCGCCATGGCCCGCGAAGGCGAGGTGCGCCTTGCCGACTTGCTTGAAAAATTGCCCGACGACTACCGCGAAGTCATCTTCCTGCGCAATATCGAAGGCCTGCCTCACGAAGAGATCGCCACCCGCTTAAACCGTGGCGTGGGCGCCGTGCGCATGCTCTGGATCCGCGCTCTGGCAAAGATGAAGGAGTTACTGGAGGCGGAAGGTTTGAAAAAAGAACTTTAACGCAATGGCGCAAAGGGAAGAGAAGACGCGAAGGAGTTCAGGCCCCGTACCAAAGCACCGCGAAATAATGAAAGCCGGTGCCCGCGAGTACGAAGAGATGCCATATGAAATGGCCGAAGCGCAATCGTGAGTCGGTCGCGAAGAAAATGACGCCGATCGTGTAGGCGATCCCACCCGCGAGCAATAGCTGCAGACCTTGTGGGGAAATGCGCGCCACCAGGGGATTAATGGCGATCAAAATGAGCCAGCCCATCGCCACATAAAGGGTTGTCGAAACGACCACGTTGGGAATTTTTTGAAACACCTTGAGACCGACACCGAAGACCGCGATGCTCCAGACGAGTCCTAACACCGTCCAGCCCCAAAAGCCCTTCAGGACTCCCAGGGTAAAAGGCGTGTAGGTGCCGGCGATTAGAAGAAAGATCGCCGAGTGCTCAATGATCAGGAACTTCTGCTTGGCCGGTCCGAAGGGCAAGGCGTGGTAGATGCTCGAAGTCAAATACAAAAAAGCCATCGTCGCGACAAAGATGCAGCAACCGGCGAAGTAGAAGGCGTCGGATTGCTTCTGAGCATCGAGGATCAGAATCGGCCCAATGACCAACGAAATGAGAAATCCCAGGCCGTGGCTGAAGCTGTTGGCGATTTCTTCTTCCCGCGTTTGCCTCCGTGGCAGCATGCAAAAAATCCTTTTGACCGCGACTTTGCGGGCGCTTGCAATTCCTTCCCGCCCGGTAGACCTTGCCGCCCAGTCTAACACTGAAGCCGGCCGTTGACAAAGTCATTTCCCGCCATTGGCCTCTTCGGCGGCAACATCGCAAGCCTCATAGGGGCCTTCCAGCACCAGGTTTCCTAGAGCTCCCCAATGATTATTCGATCAATACCTGGTCATAGCGCTTTTGCAGGGCCGTCAGCGCCGATTTATCGAGTTCCGCCGCGCCGAACAATTTTTCCAGTTCGCTGAAATATTCGTGCTGATTGCCCGATGGAGTGAAAAGAACGAGCACGCGGGCCTGCCCCGGCCCCTTGTTCGTGAAACCATGATGAAGGCCGCGCGGCACAAAGGCCACCGATCCCTTCGGCCGCAACGATTTCGTCCCGGCCACGTTGAACTCGATCTCGCCATCGATGACATAGAGCGTCTCGTCCATGGTCATGTGGACGTGATAGTCGATCGTCGCGGGTCCAAGCGTCAGATCGTACATTTCAAACGATCCGCCCGTTTGCGGCCCCAGTACTCGTGAAATGATGGTGAAGGGCCCCGCGATGTATTTCTCCCCTTCGCTTGGCAACAGTACCGAGGCAGCGGGATGTGACATCATGCATCTCCATTGGAAACAAAAGGTTGGCGGCCATGGGAGCGGCGCATCTTGTAGTTTAAGCGCCCGCCTTGGGCTGGACCTTCGCCAGCCGGCGATTTCTGATTCTTGGCGCGATCTCTTCGCCATCGGTCAGGGTCACTCCCCTGCCAAATCCAATCGCTCCCGGCGACCGCCCGACCCAGTCGCTTTGGCGTCCTTCAATGGACACGCTTCCATCCGGCGTTACGGTCAAGGTGGAGAAAACCACATCACGGTAAGGGCAAGTGTTCGCAATGGTGCGATATTTTTCATGGATTTCAGCAGGATAGCTCGGGTGGGCATGCTGCGGTCCCACCCAAAAATAGGAAGCGGAATTGAGATGCAGGTAAGGGACGTTGCCCACGCGCAAGAGGTAATCGATATGCGTGTGGCCGCAGAGCGCCGCGAGGATCTTGTCGGCATGCGCGGTCAGGATCGTTTGCACGTCCTGGGCATTGTCGATCGCCGAGGGTCCCGCCAGCGGCTGATGGGAAATGACGATCACCGGCCCCTTGGCCGCATTCAATTGATCGGCAAGCCACTGAGTTTGTTCCTTGCCCACATAGGCCGCATACCCACCCTTGTGGGTGGGAGAGCCGGCATCGTTGCCGTCAAGGACAAGCAAGGTCAGCCCCTGAATCTCCCGTGAGTAATAACGCTGCGGCATCTTCCAGGCTTTCAGACACTGCTCCTTCTTGTGGCCGCCGTCCATGTCGTGATTGCCAAGGACATGCAGCGGCATGGCGCTCGTGGTGTTGAACAGATCCGCGACCTTTTGATTTTTGGAGCTAGGCACCGCGAAATCGCCCAGTTGCAAGGTGGCGTCCGGCCTGAAGGTCTCCATCGCCTTGGCGAACGCCGCCATCCGTTCGGGACCATCGTGCATGATGTCCTGGTGCAGATCGGTGATCAGGCCAATCTTAATTGGTTTGTCCAAAATCGCGCCGCGCGTTTTGCCCAGAGCAGGCAACGCCAAGGATCCCGCCGCGACCGCGGCCGTCTTGATGAAGCCACGCCGCGATATTGCGGTACGGTACGACTCCTGAACGCTCCAATTGGGAAAGGACATGGGTTTCTCCAGGATTCGGGAATCAATCAAAACAGGCCGGCTGCGGGAGCTGGCAGTCTCCCTTCAGATTACGGGTCACGAGGACCAGAATGGGTTGCGCCTTCAAGAAGATTTCGTGTGTAGCCAGGGGGCTGTTTAAGAAAGGAAACATCTCACGCGGAGACGCGGGGGGGCGGAGAGAATACGGAGAAACGACGAGGTACGATTTGTCCGACACAAAGACACTTACGGGGTCGCCAACCTCAAGGCGGCCGCCCCTCCCTGTTCCCTCCGCTTCCTCTCCGCGTCTCCGCATCTGAGCGTGAGAAAATGTTTTCCGTTTGGCCTCTCTCCCACCCGGCGAAACATTCCCCCCTAAAATGCCCGTTTGCCGGTTCAGAAATGAAATCACTGGGGAACGGGGTTCCATGCGTACGATCTGGTCGTTTGGCTCGGCGGGACGATTGTTTTTCGGCAAAGGCGCCAGTCTGCGCGCGCCTGAACTTGCCAAACAACACGGATTACGCCGCCTTTTCGTCATCAGCGACCCGATTCTCGAACAGGCAGGGATCGTCAAACGCGTCGTCGATCCCCTGATGCAAGCGGGCCTTGAGGTCCAGGTGTTTCTGGGCGGCGAACCGGAACCGACCTTGCAAGCGGTCCACAAGAGCCTTGCGGCCGCGCGTGCCTTTGGCCCCACCGGTTTCATCGGCCTGGGCGGCGGGTCCAATATGGATCTGGCCAAGATCACCAGCAAGGTTTTGACCCACGGCGGCCAGCCCAAAGACTACACGGGCGACGACCGCCTGCCCGGCCCGATCATTCCCCTCCTCTGCATACCGACCACCGCTGGCACCGGTTCCGAAGTCTCGCATGCCGATGTCTACACCGAGCCCGAAGCGGGGATCAAAATCGGCAGTTTGTCTCCCTTTTTGCGTCCGGCCATCGCGCTGGTCGATCCGTTGCTCACCATGAGCTGCCCGGCCAAGGTCACGGCCGATTCGGGCATCGACGCATTGACTCATGCCATGGAAGCCTACACGGCCGTTTCCAACGAAGAGTTTCCCTTACCCGAACCGGGGCGCTCGCTCTATCAGGGCAAAAACCCGATGGGCGACATGATGGCGGAAAAAGCCATCCGCCTGGTGGGCAAGTACCTGGCCAAGGCCGTCGAAGAACCAGGTAATGAAGAAGCCCGCGAAGGGATGGCGCTGGCCGCGACCCTGGGCGGCCTCGCGTTCTCCAATGTCGGCGTTGCCGCCGTTCATGCACTGGAATATGCCGTGGCAAGCGTGGTGCCGGTGAGTCATGGCGCCGGCAATGGACTGCTCTTGCCCTATGTCATGACGCAATATCTCGGAGCGCGTGCCGCCGAATTCGCCAATATCGCGTCCTGGCTGGGGGCGGATGTTACCGGCCTCAGTCAACAAGAAGCGGCACGCAAGGCGATTGAACAGGTCTTTGCGCTCAGGCGTCGCATCGGTATTCCCGATCGCCTGCGGGACCTCGGCTTTCCCAAGGAAAAACTCGCCGAGACCGCCGCCAAGGGCCACGCCGTCGAACGCATCATGCGCGTCAACCCAGTGAAGCTCGACCTGGATCATTGCGTGCGCATCATGGAGGCCGCCTGGTGATTTCTTTGCGAAACTTTCGATATTCTCAATTCCTGACAATTCTCGGTCTCGCCATTCTTGGCCAAGGTTTGCTGTTGGCCGAACTTTACGCAAAGGATGACCCTCCCGCGAAAAAAGACTCGTCCGCCAAGGATGATCCCGCGCCCAAGAAGGACGCAAAGACCGAGAAAGTACTCACGCTCGAAGAAAAATTCAAAGCCCGCATCGCAGCGTTTCGCGAGAAGCAAAAAAAAGGAGCGCTCGCCGTGGCGATCCTCACCTCTCGAAGTGAGTTCTTCGATGGCAGCGGTTCCATCAGCGGCAAGGAGGGAGACCCGGCGCCGACTTCCGCAACTCCCTTTGAAATCGGCAGCATCACCAAGGTGTTTACCGGCATCCTCCTTTCCGAAGCGGTCGAACGTGGCGAACTAAGGCTGGACGAGCCTTTGGGGAAAATTCTGCCCGACTGGAAATTCCCCGAATTCGACACGCGCCAAATTACAGCCATCGATCTGACCACCCACACCTCGGGCCTTCCTCCCGTACCGCTCGAAGTCACCGCCCGCGCCATCATGCCGTGGCTTGACCCCTATGAAACCTACACCGTCGACAAACTGAAGAAGGATATGGGCACGCTCAGCATCACCCGGCCTCCGGGAGCGAGCCAGGCCTATTCCAATCTCGGCGTCGGCCTGCTCGGCACCATCCTGACGCTCAAGGCGAATAAGGAACGCTTTACCGATCTGGTCAAGGAACGAATCCTCGACCCCTGGGGCATGAAAAAAACGGTGCCCAATATCAAAAAGCTGGAAGGCCGGCCCGCGGCTTTCAACGCGGCGGGCCTTCCAGCAAATGCCTGGACGTTCGATGCGCTCGGCGGCGCGGGGTGCCTGGCCTCGACGACGGAAGACTTGCTCATTTTCTCGCGCAAATTCCTCGACCCGCAGGATAAGAAAACCGTACTGGCCCGGGTCATGCGCAACTGGCGGGATCTGCCCTCCAACGAACAGGCCAGTTTTCAGACAAAATCGATCGGCTTTGGGGCCTTTCAAGCCAAGGCGAAAGGTCGAAATGAAACGATTTACTGGCACAATGGCGGCACCGGCGGCTTCTGCAGCTTCTGGGCGGTGGTGCCTGAGAAAAAGATCGCCGTGGTCATCCTTTGCTCGGTGGCGGATCGCAAGGTCGACCGGATGGGGATCGATCTGTTGCTTGAGGCCTTGAAGCAGGATGGATCGGCGGGCAAGTGAATCTCGATCCTCAAGTCGTCCGCCAAGCCTGGCAAAACGGCGATCGTCTCATGATCGCCGATCTGATGGAAGCGACCCGCCCCGGCTGGGCCGAGCTGATTCGTCTGGAATCGGCCGCCGAAGAGGACACGGGAAGCGCGATCGAATCGGTCGAAACCATTCGCAACCGGCGGCGATTGATCGCCCAACAGGAACGCACGCACGGCGCCTGGTCCCGATCGCTGTTCGACTGGGACTGGCAAGAGGGGATGGTCGAGCGGCTCGAATCGACGATTCGAGGCTGGCAACGACTCAGCGCCGAGCCGCGGATCGATCCCGTGCTCGCTTGCTGGAGCGAAGGACGGCTTCGCCTCTCGATGGGCGAAGAGCCCGCCGCTGCCGAGATCCTCGCGCAATTTCCCCACTGGACGAGGCTATCGGTGGTCTCCCAGGCGCGCTTCGATGTCGAGCGGTTCTTGCGCCATTGCCCGGCGAATCGTTTGATCCGGCTCGACTTATCGGGACTGGAAATCGAGGGGGGATCGATCCGTGGGATGGCCGCCAGCGGCCTGCTTGGCCACTTGCGATCGCTTGATCTTTCACGCTGCCCGACGGTGGGCGACCGGGCCGCGCGCGATCTGGCCGAGGTCGGTTCGCCCAGCCTGGAAGAACTCGACCTGAGCGCATCGAACCTGACCCGTGCCGGCTTGACCGCGCTGCTCCACTCGACTGGATTTCCGAATTTAAGGGTCTTGAAAGTCGATTTATTCGAACAGGAGAAGGCGAACCACGACCGGGGCCATGATTTGCGCCGCGCGATCGAGCATTCTCCGCTATGGCGTACGCTTGAGGCGCTCGACCTTAATGGCATCCATTTGCAACCTCATGAATGGGAGGCGCTTGCCGACTTGCCAGAGTGGCGCCGGCTCAGGCGGGTGGGGCTGGCCAGGGCGTTTCCTGGGCCGCATTTAATCAGTAAGCTCGCATCGAGCAGCACGCTTGAATCGCTCGATTTGGCCGGCAATCATCTGCATGGCGGGTCGCTCTTGGAATGGACTGCCGCGGGAAGGCCGCCCCGCCTTACCGCCCTTCGGCTCGACGATAACCCGATCGCCGACAAGGCGATGATCAGTCTGGCGAAAACCGGTTGGTTCTCGGGGCTCAAGCAGCTTGAGATTCGTTCGATCGAGATCGGCAAGCCGGGACTGACGCGGCTTGCCGAAGCCGTCGCAAATCACCGAGTGGAGCGGTTCGCGGCCGGCGGCAATTTTCTGGGGGATGTGAGTTTGCCCGCGCTGCTTGAAGCGCTCGGGCCGGTGGACGAGTTGCATCTGGGGGGCACCAGCGTCGACGAACCGATCGCGCGCACGCTCAAGGAGCGCATTCCTCCCACGGTGCGCCGCTTGACTCTTGGCCCGGTCGCCCTCGGCCTGGAACTTTCTCACACCTGGAAAGAGCCGGGCCGGCTGGAGCATCTGGATGTGCTTGGGGTTTTGCGCGCGCAATCGGCCATGGCGGCCGATCGGCAAGACCTCACTCGATTGCTCGACGCCTGGCCCGCACCCGGCTTGACGAAAATTGTCGATGAAACCGGTACGATCGCGCGGCGCCGGCCCGGGAAGCCCAGGCCGACAAGCTCCGCCTGAGCTCCATCTGCCAAAGAGGCGCGACCTTCACCGCGAAAAAAACCATCGGCCAAGGACTACGGAGTTTTGCGAGCGCCGATATCCTTGCGGTAATGCATGCCGGTGAAGCGGATGTGGTTCATGGCCTCGTAGGCATTTTGCCGCGCCTGAGTCAGATCGGCCCCCAGTGCCGTGACGGCCAGCACCCGGCCGCCATCGGTCACGATCCGGTTGCCATCTTTTTTGGTGCCGCCATGAAACACCATGACGTCGGGCAATTCTGCCGCGTCGGCCAGGCCATCGATCCGATCACCCCTCACGAGTCGGCCCGGATATCCCTTGGCGCAGGCGACCACCGCGACGGCCGGACGCGGATCGAATTCGATCTTTCCTTCGAACTCATCAAGGCGCTCGTCCACGCAGGCCTCAAGCAGGTCGAGTAGGTCGGTTTTCAGGCGAAAGAGCAGCGGCTGCGTTTCGGGGTCGCCCAGGCGTACGTTGAACTCCAAAACTCTGGGACCCTGGTTGGTCATCATCATCCCCGCATAAAGAACCCCCTTGAAGGGGATCCGCCGGCGGCGCATTTCGTGGACTGTGGGAACGAGCACTTCGCGATCGACGCGCTCAAGCAGTTCGGGGCTGGCCAGGTCGGCCGGGCAAAAGGCTCCCATGCCGCCGGTGTTGGGGCCCATGTCGTTGTCGTAAACCGCCTTGTGATCCTGGCACACCGGCAACCGCACAATGGTCCGGCCCGAGACCAGGGCAAGCACGCTCAGTTCATAGCCGGAAAGGCGCCGTTCAATCACGACCTGCCTGCCGACGGAGCGGCCGAACTCCTCGCGCACCATGATCCGCTCGACCGCTTCCATCGCGTCTTCGCGAGTGGAGCAGACCATGACGCCCTTGCCCGCGGCCAGGCCGTCGGCCTTGACGACGAGCGGGTATTCGCGGCTCTGAATGAAATTGCGGGCGATTTCGGGATGGTCGCACACCTTGAATTCCGAGGTGGGAACATTGGCTTCCCGCATGATCTCCTTGGAGAAGGCCTTGCTGCCTTCCAGACGCGCTGCGTCCTTGGAAGGGCCAAACACGCGCAGGCCTTCCGCCTTGAGCGCATCGGTGATGCCTGCCGCAAGCGGGTCTTCGGGCCCGACGACGACGAGGCCGATCGATTCTTTCTTGGCGAATTCCACGATCGCGGGAAAATCGTCGAGCGCCAACGGAACATTGGCGATCGGCACGCGCGCACCGGGACCAGGAGTGTCGGTGCCGCCATTTCCTGGGGCGACGAAGATCATGCTGGCGCGAGGCGAACAGGAGAGTTTCCAGGCCAGGGCATGCTCTCGCCCCCCCTTGCCCAACACCAGGATGCGCATGACCAAATCACTCCGAAACGAAAATAGGCACAACAACAAGCGAAATCATTACAACAATGGGCACAAGAAACGAAAAAGGGGCACGGCTTGCGCCATCCCCCCATCGTGAACGGGCCAGCGAGTCTGGTTCAGACCCGCATTCATCAGGTTATGAAATTGAAAGGCTCAAGGGGAATCCAGAGACTCCCCGCGACAAACAAGCTGCGACCGATCGATCTCGCGGAGGGCTAGGCGACCGGGACCGCGGCTGCAACCGGAGCGGGAGCCAGAGTCGCCTTGCAGGCATCCTGGCCAATCCTATGGCAGAAATCGCCAAAATCTTCGCTGTTTTGGCGTTCCGCTTTGAACTTCACCAAAAGCGGTTTGATTGCGGTGGCGATTTCGGTGCGAGGCACCAGGTCGCGCGCGATGAAATTGAGGCGGCTGCCCTTTTTGTGACCGCCGACGAAAATCACATACTTGTCGCCTGAGCGGCCCACCAGGCCGATTTCCGATTGATAGGGTCGCACGCAACCATTGGGGCAACCGGTCATGCGGATGCCGAATGCCTCGTTTTCCAGACCCAGATCCTTGAGGATCGGTTCGATCTCGTCGATCACCGTGGGCAACGCCCGTTCCGATTCGCAGATCGCCAGGGCGCAGGTCGGAATCGCCGGACAGGCCATGCTCAGGGTGCGCACGGGAGACTTCTTTTCCGGTGTCTCAACTCCGTGTTCTTTCAAGATTTGCAAGATGCGCGCGTGGGCCGATTCGGGCAACTGGCAAAACAAGAGATCTTGCATCGGCGTCAGGCGCACTTCGGGCCGAAGCTCCTTGACGATCTGGCGCACCGCGGTGCGCAGCTTGCAATCGCCATCGTCCTTGACCCGGCCGTTTTCGACGCTGAGCCCATACCAGAATTTGCCGTCGCCCTGGGCGTTCCAGCCGAGGTGAAGATCGAGTGCGGAAACGTCGACCGACTTGGGCAACACGAGCGGGAAAGGCAGATAGGGAGCAAGCATTTCGCGGAATTTATCCACGCCCCAGTCGGCCACCAGGTACTTGATGCGCGCGCGCTTGCGGTCGGAGCGGTTGCCATGATCGCGGAAGAGCTTGATCACCGCTTCGCCGGCGGCCAGAACCTGTTCGCGAGAGATGAAGCAGATCGACTGCGAGATATTGGGGAAGGTGGTCGGCTTGCCGTGGGTCATCCCCTGGCCGCCACCGACGAGCACGTTGTAACCGAGCAGTGTTCCCTTTTCGACGATGGCAAGGAATCCCAGGCACTGCGCATGAATGTCGACGCAGTTGTCATCGGGCAGGCCGAAAGCCACTTTGAATTTGCGCGGCAAGTAAAGCTTGCCATAGATCGGATCGACCACTTCGGAAGCGGCGGTGTCTTGTTGAACGCCGTTGATCCAGATTTCGTGGTAGGCGCCCGTCTTGGGGGCCAGGTGCATGGCAAGCGCGTGGCAATCTTTTTGCATCGCCGCGCGAGCGGGGTCGTTGGGCAGAGGCGCGGGACAGGCCATGACGTTGCGATTCACGTCGCCGCAGGCCGAAAGGGTGCTGACGAGCGCGGCATTCATTTCCGCAATCGTTTCCTTGAGGCCCTTCATGACCACGCCGTGATATTGGATGCTCTGGCGGCTGGTCAGACGCACAGTGTTATTGGCGTACTTGCCGGCAAGGTCGTCGAGCGTCAGCCATTGATCGGGGGTCAGCATGCCTCCGGGAATGCGCGCGCGAATCATGAACATGTAATGCTTGCCCGCCACACCCTCGGTGGAGCGGTTTTTGCGAGCATCGCGGTCTTCTTGTTGGTAGGTGCCGTGAAACTTCAACAGTTGCTTGTCGGCTTCTTCGAAATGGTCGGCGCCAGACGCGATGGTTTGGGCGATCGTTCCGCGCAGGTTGTGGCTGTTGGCCTTGAAGCCTTCCACGGGAGAAGGAGCTGCGGGTTTGGGAGGTGCCACCGTTTCGGCCTGGCTCATCGTTTCAATCCATCAAAAGGGGAGGGAGTCCCATAGCGAATCTGGAATCCTTAGTTAGTATATCGCCCTGCTCCTCTACTTCAGCCAAAACAAAGGATCGGTTCTTTGCAGTTTGGCGGAATCTACGGCATGACCTGAATACCGAGGTCGTGGCAAGATTCCATAACCCATTTCAAAACAAGCATTTGCATCTTCTTGGACATTTGCCGCCTGTGAACTCCCGGACGAGGCCGGGGCAACGACCGGAAAAGATTCTTTTTATATCACTCGATAACAAATAAGCTGCTACCAAACCACTGCCTATTTCCTGACAAGGCCGGGTTGCCCGGCGGTTGTCTAATCTTGGTTTGCGTTCCTGCCGATCCTTCTTGCACCGGAGCCCTCTCTCACAATAGGCTCTAGGCTGGCGCCAGACATGGAGGTTTGGCATGTATGCGTTTCTGGGGAAGTTCACCACAACCCAGCCATGGCTCGTTGTCCTGGCTTGGGTGGGTTTGGGTGTCACGGCTTCCTTACTGGCGCCCAATTGGGAACGCAATTCCCAAGACGACGATGTTCGCTTTTTGCCCGCCCGCTGCGCAAGCGTGCGCGGCTTTCAGCTACTTGAAGAAGCCTTTCCCAACGACGTTTCCGCCTGCAAACTGATCATTTCGATCGAACGCCAGGACCGCCCGCTCGAAGCGGACGATTACGGCATGGTCGATCGGCTGGTTGCCAGCCTGAACGCCTTTCGCGCCGATCATCCCGAATGGAAAACGGGGACCATCGTCTCTCACCGTGACCCGTTCTTGGGCAAGCGGCTCATTAGCCGCGACGGGCACTGCACCCTCATTCAAGTTCCTTTGCCGACCCCCTACCTGGCACTGCAAACGCGCCAGGCGGTCGATCAGGCGCAAGCGGTGGTCGATGAAGTGCTTGCAGAAGTCCTTGTTGAAAAAGGGCCGGGCATTGCCACGGTTCAATTGACCGGGCCGGCCGGGATCGGCCACGACCTCATTGCTGCCAGTGCCAACGGCCTCGAAGCAACCACCGGCGCCACGATTGTTCTTGTGGTAGTCGTGCTGCTCGCCGTGCACCGCGCTCCGCTGCTTGCCCTCATTCCCCTGGTTACGATCGCTCTTTCGGTCTGGGTCGCGCTCAAATTGCTGGCGATGGCCACGCTCATTCCCGGATTCCACCTGGTGAATATCAGCCAGATCTTTGCGGTCGTCATGCTTTATGGCGCCGGCACCGATTATTGCCTTTTCTTGATCAGCCGTTACAAGGAAGAATTGGCGCAAGGCTACGATGCGAAAGAAGCACTTAGCCGCGCGCTGGAGGGGGTGGGCCACGCCCTCGTCGCCAGCGCCGCCACGGTGATTTGCGGACTCGGTTTGATGATCTTTGCCGAGTTTGCCAAGATGCGCTGCGGCGGCCCGGCGATCGCCGTCAGCCTGTCTGTCGCGTTGATGGCGAGCATGTCGCTTACGCCTGCCATGCTCTACCTGTTGGGGCCGGCCGTCTTCTGGCCGGGTAAGCCTCCCGCTGCCGGCCAGGTGAATCATGGCGGCATCTGGGACGTGATCAGCCACATTGTGGTTGCGCGGCCTCGGGCCATCTGGATCGCGTCGATGGTCGTATTGCTTCCCCTTTGTTTTCTGGGGCTTTTCGCCAAACCGAGCTTCCGGGCCACGGCCGAGCTGAACCCCTCAAGTTCGAGCATCCGGGGCATGCACGCGATTCAAAGGCATTTCGCGTCCGGCGAAACGGGACCAATCACCGTTCTGCTCGAATCCCCCTCTGCCTGGGACGATCCGCGCGGCCGAGATGCCATCCACCGGCTTGGCCTGGCGTTTCGCGCCCTGCCGCATGTTGCTGAGGTTCGCTCGCTCGACAATCCGCTGGGCAACCACGAAACTCCGGCGCTCACCGCGTCGAGCAATGGAATTGGCCTGCCGATCTTGAGCCGCATTCCGCTGTGGAACCAGATCGAAGAGCAGATTCAAAAAACGATCCAAAAGCACTACCTGGCCAAAATCGAACCGGCGCCCAAGTCCGTTCAACACGCTGATCCCAAGGTTGATTCTGGGACAATTGACATGCATTCCTGGCGCCAGGCATTGGGGGAAAAACCACCTCTTGTGCGGCAGGTCGCCCGTTTCGACATCGTCCTTGACTGTGACCCGTTCGACCCCGAAAGCGGGGCCGCGGTGGAATGCCTGGAGCTTTGGATCAATCAGGAAATGGGTCGATTCGTTGCCGATTATGGGCCGATTCGAGGCGAAATCGTCGGCGTTCCGGTCGGTGCGCGCGACATGGCGGCGATCGTCGAAAACGACCGGCTGCGGATCAACCTCATGGTGCTGACAGGGATTCTGCTCATCCTTTGGGCGCTGGTCAAGAAGCCCTGGCTGGCGCTTTATCTTCTCGGCACCGTGCTTTTGAGCTATCTCGCCACGCTCGGCGCCACCGTCCTTCTCGCCCATTTCGTCTTCGACCGGGTGCTGGGCGAAGTCGACTGGCGCGTCCCTTTCTTCTTGTTTGTGATCCTGGTGGCGGTGGGGGAAGACTACAACATCCTCCTCATGAGCCGGATGCTCGAACAGTTGCGCAAGCTTGGACCGACCGAGGCGATGCGCGAGGCGCTTGCCAGCACGGGCAGCACGATCACCTCGTGCGGCTTGATCATGGCAGGCACCTTTGCGACCCTGGCATTCGCGGGCTTGAGCACGCTGGTGCAGATCGGCTTTGCCCTGGCGTTTGGTGTCTTGCTCGACACCTTCATCGTGCGGCCCTTTATGGTGCCGGCCTTTGTCATCTGGATCTGGCAAGGCGAGGAAATGCGCGCCAAGGAAGAGGCGATTGAAGCATCGATCAGGAACGTGGAGAAACTCGAAAACTCACGTTGGCGCGAAGCCATCTAAAAGTCGGCGAAAGGACCCGGCGCCACGGCGAGGCGCGCGCCCCCTAGGACTTGAAATCGCTGCGTGAAAAAACGACAACGCCACGGACCGGATAAACTCCATGCCGTGGCGTTCTTGTTTTTGACGCTTGGAACCCAATTTTCGAGCCAGAGCCCGAATTTAGGCCTTTTGCGCGAACTTGGCGTTAAAAGCCCGTGCGATCTGAGATTTCTTGCGGGCGGCCGTGTTCGGATGAATCGTTTTGCGCGCAGCTGCTTGATCGAGGGTGCGGATCGCCTTGAGAAGGTCGGTCTTGGCCGCGTCCTGCGTTGTGCCCAGGGCAACCTGGAAACCCTTCAGGCCTTCCTTGATGTCCCGCTTCACATTGCGGTTCTTGGCCCGACGCTTAATACTTTTGCGAAGGTTCTTCTTGGCACTGGGGGTATGAGGCATCGACCCTGGCTCCGATTCCGGCTTATTGCTGAAAAAATTGCCCAAAACACGATTATAGCCTACCCGAGGCTGCTTCGCAAGGAAGAGTTACCGCAAGGCCGGACACTTTTAGATATAAAACGGTATCGCCATAACGCCCTGCTCTTCCCGCGGAGCCATTCCCATGAACGCCGCGCTCGCCCAAAAAGAGCTCGCTTCCTTCGGTTCACCCGCCGCGGCGGAACTGGCCCTGCGGTTTTTTAAGTGCGGTCCAGGTCAATATGGCGCGGGAGATCATTTCATTGGGGTCAAGGCGGCAACCCTGAGGCAACTGGCCAAGGAATTTCGCCAACTACCGCTCTCGCAGGTCAAAATCCTTCTCGATTCCAAGATTCACGAGGAACGTTCGCTGGCCCTGTTGATCCTGTCGTTGCAGTTTCCTCGCTCAAGCGAATCAGAACAAAAAACGATCTACGACTTCTACCTGGCCCACACTCGGCGGATCAACAACTGGGACCTGGTCGATGGATCCGCGCCCACCATCGTGGGCGGATACCTGTTCCCGCGCCCGCGCAGGCCGCTCATTAGCCTGGCGAAGTCTTCAAGCCTCTGGGAACGGCGGATCGCCATCGTCGCCACGCAGCATTTCATCCGCAAAAACGACTTCGCAGACACGGTGAAAATCAGCCGCCTCCTCCTTAAAGACAAGGAAGATCTCATTCACAAGGCCGCCGGCTGGATGCTGCGCGAAGTGGGGGACAGGGATCTCGCCACCCTCGAAGCCTTTCTGGCCGATCATGGTTCCGTCATGCCCAGAACGATGCTGCGCTACGCCATCGAGAAGTTTCCCGAAGCACAGCGCAAGGCTCTTTTGCTCGCCTTTCCACCAGCAAAACGGGAAAGGATGTGAACCGCTCCTTTACCCGGTGCGGTCTTTCGCAACCTTTTCCAGCCGGCACCGAGAGGAGTCACTCGATTCAGGAACCCGCAAGGACGCCGACATCCAATCGCGGGCGCATCACTGCGGCGCTGAAGGCACCTGGAGCTTTCCCGCGACTCCCTTGCGAAAGTCCTGCTTACGCTTGGCAGCAGCGGCCGCCTCGTCCGCGGCGCGCGACTCACGGAACATGGTGAGGATCTCCGTCTCTTCCGCATCGAGCGCGGGGACAGGAACGGAATCTGACATGGGGGCCAATGGCCAGCGCCCATACTTGTCACGAAACACCCAACCGATGACAACCAACACCGCCCACAAGATGAGATTCACCACGACATCACCTCTTTCGGAAGATCAAGCACGCCACAAGAATTGCAAGGCCAAGGAAGATCGCACCCACGAGCGCGGGGTGCCGCAATAAGAACAGCCCAGCCAACACCAACAAGAACAACGAGATCACTGGGAATTTCCACCTGTTACACCGGTCGCGGTCTTGCGCCGCGCCAGCAGAAACGACAGGGCGATCGCCCCGATCACGAGCAAAACAAACTCGACCGGTATCGAGAGCTTGCTCCATCCCAGACCCATCATCCAGGTCCAGGGATTCACGCCGAAATTCCAGGAGTTCCAGTTGATGGTGAACGGATCCCGCCGGCGCCTTAGGGCATCGAATAGCCCGCCTGCCTCTTCTCCCTGGTAAAGCAGGTCGCCGTTTGCCGCGGTGAGAAACAGAGTCGGCTTGTCCGGCGAGATCGCCTTGTACCCGCGTTCCCGCACGATCCAGTGGTCGGCAGGATAACTCTTGGCGACGACGCCCTCGGCCAACTCCGCCCAGCGAGGATCGGCCTTCAAGGCATCGACGGTTTTCTTGCCGTCCTTGCCGACCACGGTCAGGCGGATGGCCTGGCTGTCGTCAGTGAGCCGATCGAGATTCATCTTGCCGCCGGCGAGCAGATTCTCGGCAGCGGCCTTGTCGATCGATTCGCCGTTGTACTGGTACAGTTCCCCATCGTTGCCCAGTTCGGATTTGTCGAGCCCATAGTTAACCGGCTTGCCAGGCCTGGAGGCGTCGGCCAACTTCGGCCGGGGCGGGGGCGGATCCACGGTTTCCGTCGGCAAGTCATTCTGAACCGGATGACTCGGATCCTTCATGGGGGAAATATTCTCGGGCGGGTCGATCGGGCATCGCGCCGAGACAAATCGTGCCCCGTCAAATGCCAGGTATTCGCCGGGAATCGACTTCCAAACCCCCACCTGACGCCCATCTTTCCAAAGCGCCGTTTGCCCCGGATCGTTGGTCGGGCCCCAAACCCAGTCGGCAAACATCAAATAAGCCAGCAGTAGACACATGATCTTCTCCTCGAGATGAAAACGAATGAAAATTAATGCAAAATAATGAAAAATAATGAAAATTACTTTTTGAGCCGCGGCGGCGGAGGCGGATCGAGCCATACGATCGCCCAGCCGTTGCCGCCATCGATCCAGCGATTGAGGAATTGGTCCTCGGGTAGCCAGATCCGCTTGCGCGGGTCGTAGTTGTTGTCGTAAACCCCAGCCAAGCCGCGCGCGAAATGCGTGAGATCGGTCATGTGCGCGATGGTGGTGGAGTATTGCACCCCATCGCGGCCAGCGTAAGAGATAGCCGGCATCCGGCCGGTGCGCAGGACCAGTTCCAAAAACTCACGCGATTTGCCCAGGTAAAAAAGGTAATTGGGAACATCAATGCCCTTTTGCTTGCAAAATCGCCGGAGCTGATCATCGAACTTTTTCGGTCCGCACCCGCCAGGTTCATGGCTGCACCAATCGCGAAACCCTTTGAGTTCGGTGAGTCCGGCCCAGTCGGCGGCCATTTCGGCACTGGTGGTCACACACATCCCTTGTCCATCCACGCGCGAGCGGATGTTGCGCATGTCGCGCTCGATCGGGAAATCGATCTGCAACACCGATCCATCGGGTGGATGAATGTCGCCGAGGGAAATGGCGCCACCTGGCGCGCCGATCTCGTCGTCCAGTTCACCTCGAAGAATGGGAAAGAGCGGCCGGCGTTTGCTTTCCTCCTTGGGTTTTGAAGGCGAAAGGAGCGGAGTGCGCTCTGCCCAACAACCTAGCACCAGCACCAGCGCGATGGCGCTTACCCACTTGCCGACATCAATCACAAACACAAGCGATTTTTGCATACTCCAACCTCTCAGGAAAGCGGCCAAGATTCCAACAAAATAAGCAATCCAAACGGCCATGTTGTTTTTTTTTCACGCGCTTATTAGAAATCAGAAACAAAAGGCGATCATAACATTGCGCTTCAATCAATCCCTTACTTTGGCTCCTTGGCAGGGAACTCAACTCGGGACATGGGAAAACCTTCTTTAAGAAGCCGGTGAAATGCGCCATCCTGCCGAGCCAGATCCATTGTCCGTGGCGTCGTAATGCAGACTGACGCGCTGGTTTTGGGAGACGGTTACATTGGCACCCGACGCCGCGTAGAATCGATTGGCCGCGGAACTGTTGGAATCGTTGTGATTGAACTGAATTGCGGTCGCGCCGATGTTAAAAAGGATTCGAGCATTGCCATCGACATGGCTACCGCCTGATGGCGGCGCCATCCCGGTAATGACTGGCGTCGAAGATCCGCTCAACCGCTGAAAGCCCGAAGCATCCAGGGCCAAGTTGTGATTCGTGCCGGTCATGGTCGTATTGACTGCGCCCCTGGCATAAGCCATTGAGCCGCCACCCGTCGTGGCATTGGTCACCCCCATGATCCCCAGTCCCGCCTGGGATAAACCTGCATTCAAGGCGGTCGAGAAAAGGATTTTGCCAGCGCCGTCGATCGTCATGACTACCGTGCCGGCCGAATTCAGAATCTGCACCTGCCCGTCGCCGCCGCTGGTCAGTTGCGCTCCCGGTTGCAACAGGACATGACCACCGCGGCCCGTTGCACCGGCGTCGCCGCCGCCAAGGACGATGTCGAACCCGGCGCCCACCGAGTTGACAGGCAGTTTGCCGGCCCCCGCAATCATGGCGGCCGACAGCACCTGCACGGCGAGGAAACCTTGGCTATTTCCGCCGCCAAAGGGGGCCCCGGCAAAGACCACCGAATTGGCATCGGTTCCGGGAGTGAGTTGGTCGGCCGTGTAATTTGCCATTAATAGACTCCCCACGTTGAATTCAGTTCGGCAAGAACGGCGGAAATATTGGACTGAGAAAGGAGGCCCTGGAACAAAACGACGGCCCCGACATCGCCTATGTAAGGCGATAGACCGTCGCCGCCGCACGCTCCCAGCGCCAAGGGATAAGCAGGTCCATTGACTCCCAGGGCGACATTTTGGGTATTGCCTTGAAGTTCACTGCCGCCGTTTCTGCTCAGATAAAGCCTGTTTGCAGGCGTCACATGACCCGGATCCGTGCGAATCATGTTGATAGACCATTGATTTGAAGGTGAAACACCATTACTGGCACCTGTCCCGATAATGCTTATTGCTCCGCCGCTATTTTGACTGGAAATAACTACGAATAGATTATCATTTTGCGTTTGCGCCGTTCGATCATCCATTCTGAAATAAAACCCACTTCGGCCACCCACCGATCCCGCCAAAGAAATGCAATCCAATAGATACCGCGTGTCATTTGGATCGGCCAAGTTCCAGGGTTTATGAACAATAAAGCTTGTGGCCGGACCCGTTGTCATAAATTTAAACGCATCCGCGTTATTGATGCACTGCATAAAATCGTCGGTTCCGTCGAACCTCAAAACGGCGTTGGAGTTCTTTCCGCTGGGAACAATTAACGGACGCTTCGACGGAACCATCTGCCGGAAATGATTCTTGTTCATCGAGAAGTCCTGCAGCGTGTCGGCGGTTCTCCCCGTCGCGACTTGCGATGCGAAACTCCTGCCGGCATCAAGCCAGAGCCTTGGGGAAAGCGATGCAATGGCGCCCATGGTCCTCGCTAGCGAGATCGGATTGGCAGCCATTAGTAGCAGGCCCAAATAGAGTTTAAGTATGCGAAAATATCCGCAATGTTCTGCGCCGTTAGCAGCGTTGGAAAGATGACCAGTTTGCCAATAAACGAAATCGCTGACAAGTTATCGTTTAGATTGGCATTCATTCGAAAGGACGATGTCGAGGTAAACCCCGTCCAGTTCATCGCCGCATTGGTTGACGTGCCGATCGATGCCCCATTCTTATAGATCGTTCCTGTTTTCGTCGTGCTGTTCATCGTGCAGCAGTAAATTGCATAGGCGCCGGTCGATGTTGCGGCTGTAAATGCTCCACTGCTTAATTCTTGACCATTAGGAGCCCGATAATCCAATTGCGCGTAGCTACTGCCTATGGCAAATCCGACAAAATTTGGAGCTGAAAACCAACTAAATAAGTAACCGGTCGTCGCATGATACTTGCAGACAATGAAAAAGGTTACGTCTTGAGGCACCCGCGCATTGACAGGCGTAAACAATCGCTGACCGGCTGCCGTGAACTGATAGGCGGGTAGGCCGTTTTGCGCCGCCAGCTTCACTCGCGGTACGTCAGCCGCTGCGACACGCAGGCAATGTTTGTTATTACCGCTCACATCCCAGGCACAGCCGGCACGCTGACCATCGCCCAGCCCGCGCAGCACGGCCGCATCGTAATCGAAATACGGAGAATACTGGGCCAGGTAATCGATCGATCTGGTTCGTTTCCACAGTGTCGGCATCAGACCCGTCTCCCCAGGAAACTCTGGAATGATCGAACGATTCGGTAAAAGTTCTTGACGTCAACATCCGAAAGCCCCAGACCAATCGAAGCAAACGCTATGTTGTTTGAGGAAAACTCACTCGGTGTGTTGTTGGCATTTCGTGCGCAAATATAAAATGGGACCGTGATGAGGGCCTGAGGATTGCTTGGATTGGACCCAACAAATTTTACGCCTCTAAACGCCCGTGACACATTCGATGCCGTTTTTGTGGTGACAAAAAACTCGCCCTGGTCCTGAATCACATCATTTGCGGAGGATCCGGTGTCGATGCCCCAGTTCAACCCCGTCGCGCTTGTGAATTTGAGCATGGAAACCGCGGTAACATTATCGGCCCCAATTAATGTCGAAACAGCGGCTCCTTTTGTTCTGCTGTAAACGGAAAGATGTTGGTTATTGAGCGTCAAACTTGCCGCTGGTGTTAAGCCGGTATTGAGATAACCTGTCGATCCGTTTCCCGTCACGCCGTTGGCATTGTGAGTCAGGGCGCCGTTCAAGGTGCAAGGGAACGCACCTTTCAGATCAAGTGCGTTCAGTTTCCCGCCCGTGCCCGTTCCATCCGCGCCCAGAAATGGGTAAATCGCGGTGGAGCGGCTCCAAAGGGTTCCGGAAATCGTTGAAGCCTGCCACTTGAGCGCCGCGACCAGAAAATGGATTGCGTTCTGTTGCGTATCGGAAAGTGCAATCGCCGCACCACCGGTCAGGTTCGCCGCGGCGGTGATGAAACTCAAGCCGTCCGCGTCCAGTTGACCTCGGCCGTCCAGAATCAAATCGGTGCCGCCAAAGCCGGCGGCGCCAAGACTTCCCTCGCCAAACAGATTGAGCCCAGGGGTGAGGGCAAAGGTTCCCAACATCACTTCACCACGATGATCGAGAAGTTTTGCCCGGCCGCGTTCGCGACCACCTGGATCATGCGCGCGTCAAGCGCGACGGTGGGCGGGACCGTGTTGTAGCCAGGTTGAAGCTGGCTTCCATCGGTTGCGGATGCGCCAAATCCGGCCGTGATGTCGGGCGTCGCCCCCACGCTTGCGAGCGTCCGCCAGTAAATTTGACCGCTGTTGTTGATGTCCGGAATGATGACGATGCCGTACTTGGAAACACCCAGGTCGCTCGTTGTGAGCGCGACCGCGGAAGTCCCGACCGACCCTGTTGAAAATGCCGCCGCCATGAGCGCCTCCTAACCAGATCATTCCAGAATAAGGGATCAAGTTCACCGTCTCCAAACGCTGGAGGGGAATGGGGCGGTAACGTCAAAGTGCGTGGCGGAGGTGCTTGGCTGGGGCGACCGCGTCATCGCCCTCGGAACGGTCATCGATACTGCCCGGTTTGTGCTCACGGCCGCCGCGCCGGCCGTCACTAAAACCGCGTATTGCCCGGAGAAACTCCGCTGCCGGTTGGCGAGCGGGCGCGCCGTCGCCGCCACGGTCGTAGGTTCGACCCGGCCTACAATCTCGCCCTGCTGCGAATGCCCAGACCTGCGACATCGGGATTCGCTCAATTGGGACGTTTATCCGCCGTTCGCTATGCAGGGAGATCTGCCCATCCTCCAGAACGAACACGGCTGCCCGGTGGTGGGACAGGAAGGAGATGGGATCGGGACGGCGCTAGGCCGGGTCGCACCCCAGGCATGCGTCATCATTGCAGCCGACGGAGCGCTCGCTCATTTGGCGGATTTGAACGCGGGCAAGCCTCTCGCGAGCCTTCCATGCTGTCCATTCCAGGGGACATTGATCATCCCCGGGCAAGATATGCTGAGCAAGTTCAAGTCAGACAGAAAGGCTCAGCCTGGAATTTTGGCGAATCAGCACTCGGGCGGAATCTCGTACCCAAAGGACAAAGGAAAGCAAACCGGAACCGCTACGAAGCCAAGTGAATTACGCCCCCGAACGACGCCCTTGTAAATGCAACGTATTTATCGACTATCTCTATATACAGCTATTAATCCGCATCGTATTTTTAGTAAATATTCCAATCAGAATTAAGCGACGATAAAACTGCTGATATATTAGTCGTGGACAAAAGGCTTGGGAATACGACAAACGCCGCAAGGTCTCCTGAGTAAGTATTAAGACCGTCCCCGCTGGCTCCACCCAATGCCATTTGGAAAGTCGGACCACCGCTACCAATCACTCCAGTAGAAGCATTTCCTTGGAACTCCGCGCCACCATTTCGACTTAAAAACAAGCGGTTTGCCCCAGTCACATTGCCCGGATCCAAGCGTAGAACATTGATGGACCACGTGTTTGCAGGTGCCACGCCGTTACTTGCAGTTGTTCCGACGATGTTTACACTGCCACCACCAGTATTATTCGAAACGACCACAACCATATTGTCGTTAAAACTGAATGCGGCTCGATCGTCCGGGCGAAGGTAAAACCCTGTTCTCGATCCAATTGAGGCACCTTGGGTTATGTTGTCAAACAAGTAGCCGAGGGCATTTGGGTCGGCCACAGTCCAAGGTTTATGAACCACAAATAAAGTCGAAGGCCCGGAATTTAAAAACTTAAAATTATCCGCCTGATTTATGCATTGCATAAAATCATCGGCACCATCAAATCTCAATACAGCCTTCGAATTTTTACCGTTTGGCACAATCAACGGTTTTTTATTTGAAGCGATCTGTTTAAAATGGTTTCTATTTCCCGAGTAATCCGGTAAAAATCCAGCCTTTTCTCCCGAGGTTGTCTGATGCCGGAACGATGTGCCGACATCGATCCAAAGCGATGGTGACAAAGACGCGATAACAGATTGCGCCTTATTCAGCGAAATGGGGTTAAAGGCCATTACGTCGCCCTCTCATTCATGATTTTAAACGAATACCTAACCAGAAATTTTTTTGTGATATTAGTGAACGCCGCCATAAACACTACTTTCAACGACTCGACGTAATCACATTTGTTATTTAAATTAAATTTATCACTTACCGTGCTCCCGACCACTGGTGGACACTTCGGCAGCATCTTTGCCTTTAGGCTGGCCCAGTTGATAGCACTAACTAAAAAGATCGCATACTTTTGGACCTGATTGGAGATCCCGGCGATCGTGATGAACGCTTGGACGTCGGTATCTGTTTGGCCGCAACCTTCCATAATGAGACTGATGCCGCCAAACCCATCGCCAAACATGTTTAAGCCGGGTATTAGAGCAAATGTTGTGAGCATGTTTACTTCACCACGATGATCGAATCACTCTGGCCCGCAGCGCTACCGCTCACTTACCCCTTCGTGGATTGGCGACGACAGTGGGAGGGATCGTGTTTTGATCCGATTGAAGCTGGCCGCCATTGGTTGTGGGAACCGCATAACCCGCGGTGATGTCTGGCGTGGCCGATACAGTCGCCAGGGTGCATCAGTAGATTGGCCACTGTTATTGACATCTGGGATGATGACGATTCCGCACCTGGGCAAACCCAGGTCGATTACCGTAAAGGCAACGGCCGAATTTCCTAGGGTTCCTGATGAAAATGCCGCCGCCATGCGTTCCTCCGGTCCAGTAATCCCCAGCATAAACGAGTCTGGTGGCCGTACCCAACTGCTGACGACGAAGAGGATTTCTGATGTCAAACCGGATCGTAATCAGGACATCGCTGGCAGTTTGGAATGCCTTCCTGCATGAACCGCTTCGCTGGGCCATGTTGGCATCGATCGTGAAGCTCGCAGCCGTAAATCCAACAGGCCCCGCACCCGCTTCCGAGGCGGTCGATCACCTTCAGACGATGGACGCAAGGCGTGATCCTTGCTGGGGGCGGCTTTGCGACAACAGTTTGATCAGGCTTCGCTGGTGAAACGGACTTGACCAGTCCCTCCACCTTGGATCGACCCACGGCCAGATCGCACCAATGGCACCCAGCTATGTCCTTTCTATGACGGCATGTCTTCATTAATTAAGCGTCGCACTCAAGAGGGAATGGTCCAAGGTAATCATCACATAAAATGGCATTTGCAAAAGGGTCAGGCCAATGCAATATAAATTCAGGCGGCTCGGGCGGAATACTGGTTGAACCAAACAGGCATAGGCAGTATGCGACCCCAGATCCACCAAAAATTCTAGGCTTACAAATGGCCCAACAATAGGTTTGTGTTGGGTCGCAAGAATATGCGGCCACGCCATTGATAAGACCTGATTCGCAATCCTCCATGCTTAAATAGGGACCAAACGCATACAGGTAAAACTCGCTGGGGTCTTCGCCCTCCGGGTAGGGCAAACAAAACGACACGTAGTCGTCATCGACCGCCGGCCCCCCTCCTTCCGTTTCTTCATCGGGTATTCCATCCTCGCCCGGCGGCCCACAGACCTTCCAGTAGTTGTAAACGATCGGTTCGGGGGGAGGGACATAGGTTCCATCACCTGTGCAGTCGCCAACGGCTCCTTCCGGGAATTTCAGCCCGAACAGTTTCACTCGAGCGCCGAATCCATTGAAGTCGGCGTACGCGGTCCAGGGGCCAGTCTCCTGAATCTCGATCGCGGGTTGAACCGAATAAGTTCCAGCCCCGACCTGGCGCAAGGCCACGCAGATATCCGATTCCCCCTGAACCGATTTAACAATCAGCTCGAAGCCGGCGACCCCCATTCGATACTGGATCTGTTGCAAAACGCTTGCCCCTTCGCCCGGACACCCACATAGGAAAATGGCGGCATCAGCCGGAGCCGGAAAATCGCTCGCCTTGCCTTCCAGGCATCGGCTTACATCGAATGGATCGAAGACTCCAAGTTGAGCAAACTGAGGGAGGAATGGCCAGACAGGCGCCGTTGGCTCGGTGTCCCGCGGAATCTCGATCGGTTCGATGTAAGCCTGAAGACAGGAATAATAGGACCCGCTCTGAGCCAGAGCGCACGTGGTATCGCCAACATGGCAACCAAAACGCCAAGGCAGCATCATCACGGAAATGCTGGCGAAGCGCACATCGCCGCAAATCGATCCCACGTCGGAAAGCGTGATGAGATCCGTGGGAACGAAGGTGCGCGGAATTTGCCGGTCATTCGGATCCTCGCCCTCACCAAGGACCCGATAACATCGAGCGCCACCGGAACCGCAAATGATCCACTGATTGTTTGCCTGAGGCGGGGTGAAGTCACTGCCAGCGGCCAAGCGTTCCAGGGTGAAGCTTGCGTCCACCGTATTGAAATCGATCGCTTCCATGATGCCCGTCAGCCGGATCTTGTAACCCAAAGGAACAAGAACACCATCTATGAGGCATTCGCCTTGAGTCGTACCCGCTTCGGCATAACCGGTCCAGACGCAAGTGAATTCGTCTGTATTGGCATCCTGGCTGCACGAAAGGGGGATCAGAAAATGGCCTGGCTGCCAAAGCCTTGTGTCTCCCGGCGCATCCGATCCGCACACCTCGGAGTAAAGAAAGATCTGAATCGTTCCGGAATGCATCGGCCAATTCACACCGCCGTTCTCCCTGTCGCGGCCGCAACAAACCAACGAGCAATGGAAATTCGGCCGCCCTGACGGTAACTCATCACCGCAGATGTTCTGAGCCGGATTGGTGTAGACGGGATCGCTCATGCGGTGAGGTAGACCTTCAAATTGGAAAGAACGATTCGGGTTTGGCAGGTTTGCTCCGCAGCGGCGGCAACGTCGATGTCGATCGCAAAAGAACTGTTGGTTTCATCGAGCGCTGGAAACGTGATGTACTGGTAGCCGTCGCACCAGGAAGTGTTCCGTCCGCTGTCGCTCTCGATGTTAGCCCTGGGAAGCCAACCGCGAAGAGTGGCAATTCGGGGAGATTTCAGGGTTTTTCCCGGCTCCGGAACGGCCAACAGGTAAATCCAGAGATCGAGGCTCACGAATTGTCCGGTTGGATTGGCAAACGCTCCCGGCGGAAAGGGGACGCCCGGCTCTTCCGGCATGGGTCCGATCGGGTTTTTCATTGCGCATTCCCCGAAAATGGGAATGAAGGTCAGCCCGACATACCTACCGGTCAGCTTCGATTCGTCGCCTGGCGAAGGAATGCGCGTGCCCTCCGCATAACTTTCCGGTTTCTCGCAGGTCCCACCAAGCCCGTCTTCGTCGATCGACGGATCATCGAAAACATGCAACGGCTGAGCGAAGGGCAAATAGTTGTAATTGGTTAAAAACTGATCGGTTAGATTGGGGGCAAATCCCGAGTTCTCAAACCACGTTTCAGCCAATAAAGGAGTCGGCATGTCCTTAGGCAAAAACATGTATCCGGCCGGATTGAGGAAACCAAGCCAATCCTTACCCAGTGAATCTCCCGCGCTATTGACCTGCCTCCCAGGGCTGGCATCGGTGAAATAAGCCGTCCGGCGACCGGCCGGTTCGACTCCATAGGGGACGCGATGAAGACCGATGACCGTGTGGGCGCGAAGAAACTCTGGGCCTTCAAATTCGATGGGATATCCGTCAACGATGGTTCTCTTGCCCCACCATGCCAAATCATTGCCCCAGCCATAGGGCGCCGTGGCGACATTCAGATGCTCGTTGGTCGTGTTGTAGGCGTAACCAACAAGCCCATAGGTGATCGCTGGGGGAATGATCTTCATTCCATAAAGGCTTGATTGCTCGGTAATCGGCGCCGTGGTTCGCTTCGTGTCGAAGACAATATGGCAGGACATGAAATCGTAGGGGATGCAAACCTGGCCGCCGCCATAACACTGAGCGCGGATCGCTTTGCCAAAGAATCCCTGCGTCATGGCATCACGACCTCATCGACCGTGACCGTGAAAAGGCAGTCGCCAGGACCAACATGCTGCGCGCTCAGGAAAAACGAAACGGCACCGGTGTCTGGATCACGCACGCAGCCGTTACCTTCCGCGTAAATCACGCTGCCAGGGCCAAGACCCCAGTTCGAAATGTGATCGTTCTCTTCGTTGGGGTCCCCGCAACAAAGCGGATTGGGTGTTGGTAGAACCAGATAAAAAGGAAGGCTCGGAACCGAATAAATCGTGCCGCATGGCGCACGCGAAAGCGTAAAGGTTCCACCCATTCCATAGAGCGATACGCACGTCGCGCTTTTGGTAGTTTCGAGAGAGTAGGAACCCTTGAACGAAGCCGGATACTCCTCGAACCCGCAGCAGATGTAGAGATGCGGTGGCGGCGTTTCGATCGTGATCGTTTCGCTGTTGCAGGTGAGTTCGACGGTGGACACGTTTAACCCCCAATTTCTTCATAGCCGACGATCAGTTGATTGCCGGTACACTGTATGCTGGTGACGATCGTGGCTGGAGTGAGCGGAGGTGGAGATTCTGAAGAACCCCCGTAGGCGAACTCATAAACCACCGAATTCCCCAGACCAGATGCGACGCATTTTTCACGCATAAATACGAAGCTATTGACTGGTACAACGATATTGTTCAGCTCGTAGGCCGGGCTGGATGTTGCCGTGCCCGTGCGGCCAGCGGGCTTGACCTGCCAACCCGTCCCGGCAGACGTGTCCCCCAGCTCCACCCAAGAATAGGCAATCGGCGAAGAACCCGTAGAACCGGTGATTTTCGCACGAAACGCTTCAGGTCGTTCCAATCGGTAGGAAATGGCGTTCCCATCGAAATCCATGGCCAGACCTTCGCCTGCGCGAAATGTTGGCAAATCGCTTCCGTCTTCCATTACACATCCGGGTCCATGAACATGAGTTGAAATGGGTAGGACTTGTACTTTGGCGCAAAACCAACATTGGCATCGCCATGCGCGTAGTAATACCCCTTGTTGACCCCGCCGAGCCACGGGACAAGGTTGTGCCCTGCCGTGATATGGTTGGGATTAGCCGGGGCCGCCGGCAGCACGCCGCCTTGAAGTGTAGTAGGTTCGAAGAACTTGAATAGAAACTCAATATCTACAAGCTTTTCATTCGAGATAATTCCTGGCGCCCAAACAAACTCCCCAGGATTTGGAGGTGTATATCTCTTGTAAGAAAAACTCAAGAATAAAAGAGTGCCCGCATTCCACCCGTACCAATCTAGTTGATTGATTTTCCCCTGGCCAGCCTTGATGTAACTATTGTAACTTTCGATGAAACTATAAGGGACTTGAAACCACCGAAATTTGACGAGGCTGGTGTTTTCCAGGATTTTGACCTGGCCGGGTACCGTGTTGCCATTAGGCGCCAGCCCATCGGCCCGCTCAAAAGTAAATTGGCCTACCTGCGCAGAGAGGTACTCTGCCGAGGGATTCTCTTCATAGTCCGTGAAACGGTAATACTCTTCCGGCACATCAATCGTTTGCTGAAGGACACCGTCATCATCGTACCATTCCAGGAGGTCGATCCAGGTGACCGATTCATTGGACATCAATATGTACGGTCGCGGCTTGAAATTGATCTGGTATTCGTAGGTTCGATAAAAAGAATAGTTCTCGATTCCTGGAGCTTCGAGGCTCGCGGCATCGCTTTCCACTTTTTCGTCGAATGCCACCCCTTTGATGGTTACCGAGGAAGCGAAGAGCGAAGGATACTCGGGATGGGCGAGCGGCAGCGACCGATCAAGTCCCCCCCCTTCATCCGCAACGCATCCACCCAGGATTTCCGAAATGGCATCAATGTTACTGAGGACATCAGGCGCAACATAGCCCGTGAGCGCGGCCGATTGATCCTCGATCGCCATATTGGCGCTACTGGTCACCCCGGACTTGATCGCTTCTTCCCAGGCCAAATCGAAGAAAATGGGCATGCATCACGCTCCGAAGAGGGCAAGTGTAACGGTCGCGACGGCTCCGCTTGAATTCGTAAAGGTCAAGATTTTGTGAGTGGAATCGACCGTGGCGGCCTTGGGGAAAGTCCAACCGATCGCGGCAAACCCGCCGTCTGCGATCCAAAATTCCCCGCTGTTGCGCAAAAACCAGGTGGAAAGGCCATTCGTCCCGTGCCCGGTGATTTTGATGTCGTTACCGGAGACAGTCAGAATGAATCCACAGATCTTGCCGTAGGATACGGCAGTGTTGAGCAAGTCAATCTGATTGCTCAGATCGACCGTTTGAACCCCCGAACCGGTGATGACATATTTCGAGCCCACCAGCTTGGTGACATCCGCCGGATCGTAGGCCAGATTGCTGGAAAGGTAGTCGGGTCCCTGCTTCGCGGTTTTGAAGCCGGGGTTGATCCGGGTGAGCACCCAGGTTGCCGAGGCAGTTAGTTTTGCAAATCCAAGGGGCATCGAGAATTCCTCCCTCGTTGAGAGTAACGGCAAGAAGCAGAGCCAGGCAAACGGTGGGGTGCAAAGCGGCCTCTCGAATAGGCTGGGCGGGCCTGGCTGCGGCACTCACGTTTAAGTTGGACCATGCTTACCTGTCTTCATTCTTCCTTCGCGCTTTCTCCGCCGCGACGCCCCTTCATTCGATTCGACACGGATCGAGTGATTGATCCGGTGTAAAAAATCTCGCGAGGCAATCAATAACGCCGCATTGATATCTACAACCCGCGCCAAGGCGCAAAGGACCATCGTTATTTGCTGCGAATTACGGCAGCTGGTCCGGCCCGATCTTCACTTCCCAGCAAATTCTGAGAAAATCGTGGATTGCATTCCATTCGGCTTGCACGCCAGGGGTTCACTTGTACACTAAAGATTCCCATGCCTAACTATGACCCCACATAGGACCAATGACCATGCACGCACGAGTGGTTGGCGCAATTTTTTTCGCGGCCTTGCTTGGCGTCGGTGGATGCGGCAGCGCAGACACCCCCGAAAACGACATAAAGTTTGTCAGAACGGCCTATGGCGCCTTATTGGCCGGCGATTCCAAAGCCGAAAATTATTTCGACTTTGAACGGCTTACTATAGATGACGATTTTTTCGGTGGAAAATACAGTCAAATTACTGATGACGACGCCAAGGCAAACTTACGAAAGCAATTTGTCTCCACCGTATCCGCCGCTTTTTTGAAAAGCGGAGTAAGCGCGGATGATTTTCTTAGTGAAAAAAACAACTGGCGCGTAACAAGCCGGGATTCCAGTAGAAGCCTCGTTTGCTTTGACGGCCCAAAGAAGAACACCATCACCATCACCGTTAGCAAGCGCGACGGCAAGCAACGAATCTCGATACTTAATTCGGGGTTGCCTTCGGAAGCCGAGGAAGCCAAGGCAAAGGCTGACGCCGAGAAAGCGAAACTCCTTGAAGCTCAAGAAAAATCCAAGCTTGAACAGGCCAAGATCGCTGCCGATTTGCAGGCGAGAAAAGCGGAGCTGGCAGCCCAAATGGAAAAGGATCGGCCAAGAAGAGATGCCGAGGCCGCCGCACTTAAGGAACGCCAACGGCAAGCCAAGGAAAAATCAGAGAAAATCGCGGCGCTCAAGGAGCAGAGATTCATCTTCGAGAAGGCTTTCCCTTACCCTGGCCAGAACGGCAAGACAATCGACCAGGCCATTGCGGAAGCACAAACGATGATCTCTTCGGCGCAAAATAAAACGGCGAAGTCAAAGATGCAAGCGACGCTGAAATCTCTGCAACAGCAGGCGCAAGCACTCAAGGGACAGGGGATCCCAATGGCCAACCAGTCGATTGCCGACACGGAAGCGAAAATCCCTTTGATTGGCCAAGCCAACATCAATCCGACCGATCCGAACGGCTCGATGCGAAACGGACGGCTTAGCTTCATTTCCCTAGCCGCGAAGAACGCCGCCAAGGCGGCCTTTCAAAAGGATCTGGAAAACCTGAAGAGGTACAAAGAGACTCTCGAAAACTTCGACAGGGAAATTGAAGAAGCCTCGAAATGATGGGCGCTCATCGTCCACCCACGGCCATCTTCATTAAACCTTTTGCCGCTCCCGTGACGAAATTCAACGGCGCGGTGACAACACTTTTCGCCGCATTCCAGGCGCTGTTTTTGAGCGCTTCCGCAATCTTTCCCGGCAGCGCCGCCAAGAGGTCAGCCAGAGTCATATCGCTTTGGCTGATCTTTTGGAGTTCCTTGAGCATATCCTCCTGAGGATCTTTCTTCGCTTCTCCTCCCCCCGTCGCCACCGCGGCCTGAAGCGCCAGGTCCTTCCCCAGGGCCTCAATGCTCTTGTACTGTGGATTTTGCGCCGCAGCCAGCCCCTTGCTATCCTCGGTTTTGGGTTTCATCGAATCGATCATTCCCTGAACGAATGATGTGGCTCCGAAGAATTTCGCAATTTTGGCAGCGGTCAACATCATGTAATTGACGAATCGTTTGAATCCGCTCACAAGCCCCTGGATTCCATCCTTGGCCCAATCCTTCATTCCACCAAACATGCCGGCAAGAGATCCCGCAAGAGCCATGAATCCAGACATCAGGACTCGGTATGCATCCGCGACCGCAGCGACAATTTGAGCCAAACCGCTCGCCACATCGAGCAACGGTTGCAAACCCACCATGACCAGGTCCAAGAACATTTGTAACAACATTTGGGTGACACTGATCGCCGGCATGATAGCCGCCACGACAATCTGAATCAACGCCCCGGCCACCTGGTCAATCGCAGCCGTCAACTGCAAAATTGGCTGCAAAATACTGGTCAAAATTTCCATGGCTGGCCGCAGTGCCTGGACGAGCATTCCAAATGTATTGGCGATTGTGGTCAGCACTGGCGCGAACATTTCAAACACGCCTGCAACCAGCTCGATCACCGGCATCATCGCATCCATCAGCACGCCAAACAAGCGCGTATAGACTGCAACCAGAGGGTCGATCGCTCCCATCATCTTCTGCAAGGGAACGACCAACGCCCGCGCAACCGGTAACAGCATATCAGCAAATTGCCGAATCATGGGCACAAGGCCCTTCAGCACGGGATTGAGCGCGGTTCCGATCACTGCTGTCATGTCCCGCATGGTCATATTGAGCTGCTGGACCAGCCCCGGGTTGATGGTTTCGACAAAACTGGAAATGCTATTTGCCAGGCTGATCATTCCGGTGATCGGGCCGACCGTCGCAGCGCCCACGGCGATGAAGCCGGCGGCTACAGGCGCAGCCACCGAACCGACCATGGCGAGGGCTGGGCCCATCGCCGTGAGGGCCGCACCGACTTCAGGAAGGGCCGCCATCACAGCCGAACCAGTGGATGCCCCCGTCGATCTGCTTTGCGTAAATGCCTGCGTGGCAGCGCCTGCGCGCGCTTTCACATCACTTACTCTCTCTTGAAAGTTCGAAATCGTGTGCGCGACACGGCCCTTTCCCGTGTAGCTGGCTTGTTCCTCCCGGAGAGCTTTCACCTTGTCGCGAATCGCATTGGTCACGGCGGCATCCGCCGTCGTAAGCTGATTGGCCAGAATCGTCAGCTCGCGAATCTGTCCAACACGCCGCCCTTCCGCAATTTGCTGCTTGACTGTCCAGGCGAGCGCCTCGCGACGGTCATCATTTACTGTCGGTTCAAATTTGGGCTGCGGTGGAGGTGGCGGCGGGAGCGGTGGAGGCGGCGGCTTCTGATAGCTCACGGGCCTTTTGGGAAGAGGTTCGTTCTTGACGTCGTAAGTCTGGTCATTCGCCAATCCCTCAAACTTGCGAATGCTGTAAATTTCGTCGGAGCCATTGGCTCCTTTTCCCGCTGCCTGAGTTTTCGGCGCGGATGCCGATTGCCCCAGATTCTGCATTTTTCCCAGGGATTTTCCATTCGCCGCGGAACTTCGGCTCATCCCCACTACCGCCGCTTCGATCCGCTTGGCGATAGCGCGCAGCAGGCGGATCAGCTCGCCAAACTTGTCAGCGAGGATTTTTAGATCAAGACCCTGTGGCGACCTTGCTGACGCCTTCGCGGAGAATCCAGATAGAATTTTTCCGAATCGATTTGTGAACGTTTCAAATCTCAAAAATCCATGGCTCACATGCTCGATTCGATTCGCAATGACTTTAAATATCTCAACGGACTTGCCAAATTTTGCCACATCTTTTTCCAGGTTGATTGCGTGGACCAATTCACTTGGGCCATCCCCTGGGTCGTAGCTGCTCATGGCTTAACTTGTCCTCCCCGGTCGGCGGCGTTCATCTCGTGGATCATTCGCGGTAAGGCCTCCTCCCACTTTGCGATCATCTCTTCACGTTTCATGCCAATCGAAGCGCACATCTGGAAATAGGCGTTTTTGCGTTCCTCGAGCGTTGCGACCGGTCTTAAATCGATCCGCTGATCTGCATTAGGCTCAAATGGAAGCGGAGTACCATCCCTGTCTCTGGGCCGATAGTAGATGTCGATGATCTGCCGATCGGTGAGTTCCGCAATCTGCGCCCAGGTCAAGTGATAAGGCCGGTCCACGAGTGGCGCGTAGAGGACGTAGGCGTTTACTGGGGAGGAGGCTCGGGGTTCACGGCCTCCGACTCCCCTTCGGGCTTTTTCCTCGTCTTCCTCTTTTTTTTTGCCGGCATCGATTCGGAAAAAATGGCCGTGAAATTGGTGAGCAAGGTTTCGTTGACGCTTTCGTCAAACAACGCCTTTTCGATCTCGTCGGCGGGAACCGCTAATCGGGTATTCGGATCGACCGACACCAGCGAAATCGTTTTGGCGATGCCGGCAATCGTTCCCATCGCCTTGACCATGGTTGTGCCGCCCCAGGAGAACTCTCCGGCCGTTTGCTTGGTGATCACCTCGTTCATAAAGCTCTTGAAGTCGTCGCCAAGGGCCTCCTTGATCTCCAGGACTCCCTTGACTTCTTTTTGGTAAAGCCATCTCTCCAGCTCCGACTTGGTTTTCTGCGTGATCAAGCCAAGGCGAATCGTTCGGCCGTTCAGCTCAAGTTCATAGGAACCCGCAACGGCGCCAAGTGTTTCCGAGATCGAGGGCATGAGCATATATCCTTTGTGAAAAACTGTTCCCACTTCCATTGAAAACGAAACTCGGCCTGAGGAATCGAAACTCGGCCTGAGCGCCAAACGGTGCGCTCAGCCGCAGTGAACGCCAGCAACAGGCTTCGGTTATGGCGCCACGGTCCAGGCCCCCGTACTTGACATCGAATAACTGATCTTCGCGATGTCCTTGGTCGAGGTGTCGATTTTCAAACTGGTGACAAGCGCATCCCCTGTAAACGACGATGGTGCGGTACCAGTGCCATTCACATCGAGTGTCAAGGTTACTGCCGTTCCCTGGGTGACGAGCGAGGTCCCGTTGTAGGGCCCCGACGCGGAAATATCGATACTGAAGATCCCCGCGATCATTTCCTGCCAGCCTCCCGATGTGAAATTGGTCGTGTCGAGCCCTTCGGTTTTGACATCCATGCTCCATTCGGTCAGCGGTAGAGCGGTTGCGCCAATCTTGATGACGCCACTTTTTCCTGCAAAAAATGCCATACATTTCTCCTTGATTCGTCGTTATGCACGGTCGTCGATGATGGGAGATGGGAATAAGCGATTGCACTTGGGATAAACAATTAAGGCGACACGGAGACCGGTGTTCCGGTGCTCGAAGCGCTGTAGCTGATCTTGGCGACATCTTTGACCGAAGTGTCGATCTTGACGCTCGTCACAATGGCGTTCACTTCGAATGAGGGGCCTGTGAAGATCCCGGTGGTTCCGGTCGCCAGAATGAAGGTCGCGGCGGTTCCCTGAGTCACCCCGGAGCTGCCGTTATAAGGCCCTTCCGCGCTGATATCGACGGAGAGAATGCCACTCAGAAGCTCCTGCCATCCGGAACTGCTGAAATTGGTCACATCGATGTTTTCGGTTTTTACATCGATGGACCAACTCGTCAGAGGCTTCGACACCCCCGCCACGCTGATCGCCCCGTTTTTTCCCGACAAAAAGGCCATTTCAGGTCTCCTCGACAAAGGCCAGGTAAGAGATCGGAATTTGCGTCACCGGTTTGCCCGACTTGGGCCGTTGCGTCTGAATTTTGATCGTGTCGCTGACTCGCACTAGCGCGAGCAGGTTTTGATTCGAATCATAAGTTCCCGTAAGTGGATTCAAGACGGCATGGCAGGCCTTGCCAATATCCCAGGCAAGGCCCCCATCCTCGGCATAGACCGTAACAACAATCGTGCCGCGACCCAGTTCCTTGCCGCCGAAGAGATGATCGTTGTCTCCTCGCGGTTCGGTGATGACCACGCGCGGCAGACCACTCCCTTCAGGGATTTCGTTGGCATAGATATTCGTGGCGGCGCAAAGGTTCGTTACGCCGGAAGCGGCCGCCAAAGCCGAACGGATAAAGCCAGTGAGGCGTACCGCCATTACTCCCGCACCTCATCGCACTGGTAAGTGAAATAGCTGGGAATCGTTCCCAAGGATCGGCTCCATTTGACTGAAATGACTCGCAATCGCAAGCCGTCGGAAGTTGTGAGGAAATCGCCGTTGAAGACCGAGCCGATGAGGGTGTAGACGGTCCGGGAAACCGTCATCTGTTTGCCTTCAAACAGAACCTCCTGATTGCCTCCGGCATCCTCGACGCGGCATGGATTGCCGCTGGACAACATCGTCTCGCTCGTGCGGATCGGACCGCCCGCTTCGTCGGTTCCCCAGACCGGACGCAGGTGTGTGAACGAATCCCGCGCCAGCAATGACTCCAACGACATCAGAACGCCACCTCTCGATAAGGAGAAAGCAACTGGCGCATCGTCGCCAGTTCGGGGTATTTGCCACCGTGATCGTTCATGAGCGAATAAGAATAAGACCCCAGGCTTTCCGAAGAGGCAATTTGGCCCTGTTTCCCGGCCCCCAGATAGAGACGGCCAGCCAGGAAAGCACAGGCATGTTTGACCGGCGCGGGCACCGTGGCATAGCCCGCGACATAGACGACCTTGATATTGCCGCTGCCGCGCGGCCAGAAGGCCGTGTTGCTGCCGCCCGACAGCGTGCCCGACCAGGTCGACGGCAGCGAACTGGAGCTACCCAAATTCGTTCGTCTCAAGATGCCGCTTTGCGAATAGTTGCCGGTCTTGTCGTCGATGACGAGAAGATAGTCGCTACCCGGACTTAACAGCGTGCTGGCGCCAAAGGCTGCCGGCCCCTGGCCATATCCGCCGTTTTGATCGAGATAGACACTCGTCACACTGATCACGGGTCGTTGCCGCAGCGTCAGATCTTGAAGCGCGTGGCCGTCGTAATAATGCGTGTAGCTGGTTTGTTCAAAGTTCTTTTTGCAATAATCGCGGATCGATTGATCGGCCGTGTCCAGGCACATCTGCAAGAGCGAATCGTAGTTCGAAACCGCGATCCCCAGCGGCAATTTCACTTCAGCTAGAGTGCAAAGGGCCAAGGCGAGGAACTCCCATGAAGGAAACGAGGAGGCCCGAAGGCGAGCACGAAAATGACGGGCAATCATTGAAATTCGAAAAGAGGTGAGGAGGGAGCATGGCTGCTCCCTCCTCAAGGACAATCAGGGCGATGTACTCGTCGCGCCCTGGCGATTCAGCGGCGCAATGAGCGTGGCCGACATGAATCCGCCCGTGGAGGGCGAGCCGGAAACCGTATTGATCACCTGGATGTACCGTTTCTGGCGGTAGAACCGGATGATCGCGCAAGCGCCAGTCACGCCGCCGACGCCAAGGCTATCGGCGGAGGTCAGGGCTACGCTGCCCGAATCGGGCCCGCTGGTCGCGGCGGTGGCGCCAGACATGTCCGAGGCATCGGACTCGTTGACCGTCCAGGTGTAGGTGCCATCGGTGATGGTGCCCGGAGTGATCACGACATTCGTCAGCAAGTGGGTGCTGGCGTCCTTGCAGTCGATGATCTTGCTGTTGGTCGTTCCGGCCACGGTTGCCGTGATGATCGCCGCAGGCTTGTAGGCCAACTTGATCAGTGCGCCGTTCGTCAAATCGAATAGTGTCGTCGCCATGGGTGCCGAACTCCTTGTGGATAACTGGGGTTAAATGATCTGTAGCGCGTCACAAAGCACGAACGGCTTGGTGTGAGTGAGCTGGAAGTCGAGGCGGAAGATCGCGCGAACCGCCGTCTGATCGGCCTTGAATTCGGCTCCCGAAGACAAGGCCGCGATTTCCATCGCGCCGGTGCGGGCGATGACCGCGCGCTTGAAGTTGCCGGTCAACACATAACCCAGGTTGGCCGCCGAACCGCGGGTGCGGGTATTGGAACAGGTCGTCGAAACGAGTACCGGCAAATCCGAAAGTGTTGGTGCCAGGCCCGCCGAGTAATCGCCCCGGCTGGTAAGGAAGACAAACGGCCCCTTACCATCGCCCGCAGTAACGCTGTCCGCACGGCGGTTCTTGATACCGGCCCATTGCAAGGGCCGCATGATCCAGGCGGTTGGGCCAACCGGATCGTTCGCTTCGAACACCTTGGCGACCATGTTCTCGACATCTTCGGGTTGAAACACATAGCCGGTATTGCCATCGCCGGGTGTGAAATTGGCGGTGTGGGTCGTGATGCCGCTATGGTTGATGATGCCCATGGGGCTATAGTTGCTGCCGTTGCCTTCAAGAAAGGTCGCGTCTTCAAAGCGCGCTCCCTTTTCGGCTAGCGCCAACCGAGTAATCGTCTCGATGGCGGGGTTGGTATAAAGCAACGCATCGTTGCTGATGATGACGAGTGCCGCTGCCTTCTTGGCGGAAAAGAGGATGTTGCCAAACGCCGGATCAGTCGGCGCGATCGAGCTATTCTCCCCGATCCAGGAGAAGGTCGGGTCACTGGTCTGGCGCGCCCAGGAAAGCATGCCGCTTGGGGGCAACTGGATTTCCGTCGCCCCGGCCTTCACCGTCACGACCTGCGCCCGCAAGAGTTCGAGAATCGATCCAGCCAGTTTCGTATCGACAAGCGCCCCGCCCGCGGTGTCGAGTCCGAAGGCAGAGAGGCTCTTTTGCGCCGAAGATCCCAGCCGCTTGGCGATGTGGCGCAGGTTAGTCGGGTCAAGCTGATCGCCGCGCAGGGCCATGATCTCGCTCAAACCCATCGCCTTGAGCTTTTCGCTATAACGTTGGCAATCGGGAACATCATAGGGGACAAGGGTGCCCCCTTCCTTGGCATAGCCGGCTGCCACGAGCTGGTTATGAATCTCCCGCTCGAGCTTGGCGTTCTCCCAGTTACCGGTCTGGTACCCCTTCACGATGTTGAACATCGAGTAGGTCTGGGAGTCCTTCGGGATGGGGCCGCTGATCGCCGCAAAAAGATGCGCGGGGTTGGCGGCCGGTTCGCGAACCGGTTTCTTGAGCTCTGCAAGGTTGGCTGACAAGGCTTTGAAACCGGTTTTGAGTTCACTCACCGCTTCGATGAGCGACTTGGTTACTGCATTCGACATCGTGCACCTCCGGGGAATCCCGGTTGATCATGAAAGGAACGGTCATGGATCGAGGTGCTGGCTGGCGCTGCCCTGCTGATTCCATCGAGAGAAGATTGTTAAACCTGATCAACACAAATTAACACAGAAAAATGGAATCCATCAAACCGTAGCGAAAAGAGGATGCTCACCACACAAATCGGTGACGGAGCTTACCGGGAACTTGCCGGTAAGCCCGTCTCCGGATACCGAACCTGGAACCGGCGCCGGCGGCCGGCGAATGCACAGGCCCAAAGTTCCCGTGAGATCACTGTGACGACGCCAGTAGGGGCAGGTGCCGCAGTTTACTGGCAGAGCTTTTTGGTCTGGGTCATGTCCAGGCGCAGACTGGGCTGCACGGTTCCGTCTTTGACCACCCATGAAATGCGCACCTCTCCATAAAAGCCCTTGACCAGCGTCGCCTCGTGGGCTGCTGCGATCTCCGCCGCAATCTGGGCAACGCTTGCCGCATTCACCGCCGAACCCGCTAGATTCAAATCAATCCACCTTTCCCTTCATCCGGCGAAACTCGTTATTGAATCGCTGGAATTCGCTGGAAAGGCCTTTGAGCGAGGTGACGAGTTTCGCCATCATTTTTCGGGACTTCGGATTTTTCACTTGATCTTCGTCATCATCTTCCAAGGCATCGTCGCCTTCTTCATCTTCGTCCTCAGAAGCATCTTCCGAGTCATCTGGCGCGAGATCGTCGCCGTCCTGGTCGTCTTCAACGGGCTCGTCGTCTTGCGAGACCGGCTTGGATCTTGGCCTTCCAGGCCGATGCACTTCGTCATCGTCGTAGTCATCTTCCTCTTCGTCATCGAGGTCATCATCCGGGTCATCAAGGGCTTCGGGGTCCTCATCGTCATCGTCGTCCGCACCGTCTTCATCGAAATCGTCATCTTCTTCATCGTCTTGAGGGTCATCCTCGTCGGGATCGCTTTCGCTCTGCTGTGAAAGCGATTCATGCCACTCGATGTCGTTACCGGGGTAACTGTCATCGGCCAGATCCATCAGGCCATGGTACGTCGAGTTGATGAAATCACTGACCGACGGATTCTCCATGACCGCGGCCCCCATTTCGAGCAGTTCCTTGACCGCACGAACAAACTCCAGGCCGGGCGGATCAACGCGGGAGCCCGATCCTGATTGCGGTTCTTTTTGAGGACGCTCGCCAAAGGTTTCCGGCGGGGAACTGGGCATCGTTGGACTCCATCACAGGAATAGAAAAAAGGGAAAATTGATTTACAGTTCGGTTCGCTTAGATTGTGGTAATTAATTGACTATGGTGGTGAACACATGAGCGTAAGCCTGTTTGGATGAGGCTTCCGGCCGTGAGTTGACGACTCGTTCGATGACCTTGAGTTTTTGGACCGCGCTCAGGCGATGCCAGCGTTCGCCACGATGGCCTTTCACCTGCTCTTGAATCGCATGGGCGGCGATCGAGAGCGTCAGCGCCTGAGCGCGGGTCAGATCATAATCGTCGTGGTGCTTGTGAATCCGCTTGAGCGCCTGATTAAGCGCTCGATCGTTCTTGGGTAATCCCACAAGCCGGGTCAGACTGACGACAGGGCGCAACGTGGCGCTTGTCGCCTTGACGACCATTCGTGCCCCGAAGCAGGGATCGCAGGTGGACCATTTGACAGGCTTAGTCTGCGCGGCACAGCGGCAAGCAAAGATTCGCTTCTGGCATTTTTTGCACTTGATGCAATAGTGGCGATGAGACCGCGGATGGACGCCCACCGCGATAAGCGGTCCGACCTCCGCACGAGAAAGGTTTTTCAGAAACACCCAGGCAGGGGAGACCTCAATTCGCATCGGACAGAAAGGTCCTGACCCGATCGCCTTCAGAAACCGTGTAACCGGGGCTTGGAAATCAAAAGAGCGAGAGAGGAATCGCTCAGGCACACGCCCAACCAATTGGTTTGGGTCGAACCGTCTGGAACGGCTTGCAACCGGACGGTGAAGGCTTCCGCCACTGCCTCGCAACGCTAGGGCTTTTTCTTTTTCCTCTTTGGTTTTGAAGAAGGCTCTGGAGTAGAACCCGCGATGTAAGTTACGGTCTCCGATGCCGGGGAAGTACCGTTTTTCTTCTTTTGGAGACAATCGGCTAGCTGTTTTTTCAATGATATCACGAATGGATTGTCCGAACCATGCATGGCTTCCGCCATTTTTATCAGCTCGGGAAGATCGTCCGCCAATGAACTCATCGTAGTTCTCCCTACCTATGACCAGCGTATCAAACTTCATCAACGCAGCGGATTCAACTTTCTTCATCCTTGAGACAAGGCCGACAACCTTGATCATTCTACGCGTCTTTTCCGCGAGCTCCTTCTCGACTTCACCTGGAATCATCATGCGTTTACGAAATTTCGAGTCGAACCTCATCGAAAATTCGGGAATGACCTGAACCCGCATCCCGACATAGGTTCTACTGCCCCTTCTGTGATCGGGACCTGGTGTCATTGTGAATCCGTCGATGCCAAACTTTCGGAATGTCGCGCATATCCTGTTCGCTTGCTTGACAGTCAACTTGGTCCGAAATCGAACTTCAGCACCCGGTCGGGCATTCGGGCTGTCTTCGTGATCTTCAATAACCTTAGAAATAAAAACGTCCATTTGTTCGTGGTCTTTGCCAATTTTTGCGATCGCAGAAATAATTGGCGCCGGATCATGTTCCTGTTTTTTCGCGGTCCACTGAGTGAAGAAGGATTTTTCTTGGCTTTTCCCATAGCGGCCCATGGTTCCAACAACCCGCGATTCGACGATCGTTTTATCCTTCTTCATTTGGTTGCCGAGCTTAGTCTCGATTTTCGAGACTTCAGACATGAGAGGCCGCTTTGAGTTTCGCTGGATGCTCATGCCTGCAACATACCGCTGTGTGCCGGGATCAGTCGGCTTCTTCGGCCCAGACGGCCCCTTACCAGGTTTCTTCTTTGGCTTGGGATGGCTGCCGGAAGTCTCTGAAAATCGACCCGCATTTTTCGGATCTCCGCCTCGTGGATGCTTCTTCGGATCGTACTTCGCACTTTTCTCAATCTGCTCCACTTCCGCCGGGACCGCCACCACACCGCCGTGCATTTTCGCAGCAAACGGCTCAAGCGCCAATTTCAGCCGTTCGTCGATAACACGGCCTGCGATCAGCCCCTTCTGCAGGTGAACGAGCACGGCATCCGGATTCGCCCCAATGCCCACCCACGACCATTCTGTGACTTCGGCCGCCTGTATCCGATACCCGCCATCGCGACCCCGGTTGGTCAGGCGAGCCATGCCCAGCGTTTCGGCCGCTTGCAGGGGCACCGCGCGCTTCACCAGGAAGCCGATCGAGGTGCCGCGTAACGTCTTGTCGGCCACCAAATGATAGATTTGCTCCGCCTGGGGGGAGTTCTGCGAAAAGTAGCAGGTGGCCGTGGTATAGTGGTCGAGTTTCTGGACGGTCAGGCGACCGCTTTCATCCTCCGATTTTCCGATGGGCAGCGGCCAGGCCTGGTGGTTGAAGAAGACGACTGGGTTTTTCGAATAATTCTCAAAATCCAGTCCTGCCTGCTCGACAATGTCGCCATCGCGGTCGAAGGATTCCGTCGAAATGATCGCCGTTGCGGCCATGCGCGCCGTGTCGAGCTGAATGTCCTCGTTGACGGCATCGATCGCCAAAAGGGTATCGGCGCCCGGTAACGGATAGGCCAGACCGATGCTTCGCTTTTGTCGAGTAAACAGGTTGGACACTCTGCGGACTCCCTGGTTCGTATCTTTCGATTGGAATCGATTTTTCAGCCATCTGCCAAACGCTGGGCATGGTTGCCACAGCCTGCCTGGATGTGTGTGGTTAACACGACGCTCCGAGTAGGGAACCTTGAAATTCGGGGTAGTAGCCATCGGCAAAATCAAGCAGAATTTCCACAAGCCAGGTGGGCATCACGATGGGATCAAATTGATCCCGGGAATAGGACGCCTCGATCGTTGCCGTGATATCAAAGGCCTCGCAGGCGATTCCGGTCAGCTTTGTAGCCCAGATGGCGACAATGTTATCTCCGGCTTCAACGCCCGCCTGAACTCGCATTGCTTCGCATTCGGCAAGAAATACCTTCTTAGTGATCGCGCCAAGATGAGAGCGCAACTCGGCCGTGGTCAGCTTGTTCATGGACATGGCCCCCTTCGGCCGATTTTCTTCGTGACACTTCGGTTCATTCGCTCGGCTCGTTCGCCCTTTACGATTAAACATACAGGTGTATAACACGGCAATACAGAGACGGAAGAATGTGAGAGCGAACGGGTCAGGGGTCCGTGTTAGAAGACGAGAAGAGTTGTACTCATCCCTACAGCATTTCACTCTTTGAAGAATTCCGCCATATCGCGCAAAAGCCCCAAAGGGCCCAAATCCTGGATGGCCCGGTGGATTTCCTTCTCTGTCAACGGCGTGCCCTTGGCTTCTTCCGTGCTTATCAGATGCCGAAGCCCTTTCATTTCTTCCGAATCGAGCGCATACGTCTTCTGAAGATCATCGAAATCCGGGCTCGACGGGATCCGATGGATATCGGGTGTAGGTCTTAATGGGTTGCCCGCATCCATCATGATGTCCCTGTTGCATGTTTGGCCGGGCTGGGACCCTCAAAAATCGTTCCAGTCCGGCATGGTCCCGATCGAAAAGTCGTCCGAATCAATGATTCTCCACGAGTTGGAGCGCGCTGGCAAGCGCTTGGCCTGTCGCTTCCCTTCCGCCGACTTATCGAAGAGTCCATCGAAAGGACTCGGCTCTTTCCGCGAGTTCCGTGCAGGAGATGTCGCCTGCTCTCTTGGCGAACCCGGTGGCGACTTACCTGGCCCAACCGGTTTCTTGCCGGCTCCTGACGACGGTTTCCCCCCCATGGCATCGGCCTGCGATCCCTGTCCCGGTCCTGCTGGCGACCCATTTCCGGCCGCAGCTCCTTGTCCCTGTTGCGCCTGGCTCGCTTCGGAACGGACCTTGTCTCCCCCCTCGCGCGGCGCCCGTCCACGCGCCGCCCTCACCTCATTCTCGGTGAGTGCATTCATGTTGTAGTCGGCGTTGAGATCGGCCGTCTTCTGCGCCGGATCGTCCGGAGCCAGGTCCTTCCAGTAGATGACCAGTTTGTCGTCAAACCGCCTCGCAAGTTTTTCGGTGGCCACCTGGCCGATATAAGAAAGCTTGGGCCGGATCGTGCGCGTCATGAAATTGGCCGTGGCGGCCACCATGCTCGCGTAGTTCACTTCCTCGGTAATGCCGGCGATCGACTTGCCGACCCGGTGCACCGCCATGATCCAGTCCTTGACCTGGTCTCCTGATCGCTGAAAATCCATCTCCTTGGGTGATCGGGTTAGCGAATCGGCCTTCACGCCCGAAGGCAAAATGAGCGGCCGGTCATACTTCCCTTCCCCTCGCATGCGCGCATCGAGCCGCGCATAAATCTAATCTATCATCCCCGAGTCGGGATCCTGAATTTCTGGATCGAGGCTCAGAACCATCCCCGGCCAGATGCCGTTTTTGAAACTATGCCAGCGCGTGGCATCAATCGATTCGCCCGTATCGATCCACTCGGCGGCGGCCTGCAACGGCGACAGACCATCGATTTTCGAGAGCGGGTTTTTGTAACTGAAATGGATGATCTTGTCGGAGGGAATTTCCAATGCCCGATAACTTCCTGGTGCACCGTAAGGCCGCACATCGTAATGATCGACGATTTTGCCGTTGCCTGAAATCGGCCACACCCACGAGGCCGGCAACACCCAGAGCTCGGCCGGCAGCCCCAATTGATTGTTGATCACCCACCAGTACGAATTGCCATTGAGCTCCAGCCACATCGCTGTTTCGTACCAGAAACTAAAGGCAACATCCGGCTCGTTCGGGTTGGCAAGTAACTGGCACAGGGGGTGCGAAGAATCGACCGGTTCCAGTTCTTCGTGCGACTGAATCGAAGCCAGGGTCTTGCGCCGCTCCAGATCGCACAGCAGGCCCAGCCCCTTTTGTTTCGCCTCGGCGCGGGTGCGCACGGCGGCCACGCTTGGCGAATTGCAGGCGATTTCCTCGGCGATCGCCTTGATGGCGATGTAGGTCCAGGCCTTGTAATGACGCGACTGTTCGATGCGGTCGGAGGTCCAGGCACCTGGAAATCCTGCTGAGCCGCCGCCATGAAGCAATCCTGCCATGGCGGCCGCGCCCCGCGAAGGACTAAACAGGGAGTGCAACTGAATCCCGAAGGGCGCCTTGAGCACCGACGCCGCGCCCTTCCAAAGCTGATCGATAAATCCCATACTTAGCCTCCCCGGCCAATATCCAGAATAACCCGGCGCCGGCACCCTCAGGAAACGGTGGCAGTCAATAGACGAATAATTTTCGTTTGTTGTCGAGGGCCAGGCGGTTGAATGCACCCGAAGAGGCATCGACCTGGTCGGCAAAGACTCCCTCGGGAAAATTGGCCAGTTCGTCGAGGTAAGCCTCGTTCCAGGAGCCACGTACCAGTTTGACATTGCCCGCTTCTGCCTGGGCAGCAAGAGGTTGAGCCCGCTCGATCTTGTTACCGGAGGGGCGCACTGCATGCACCTTGAATCCGGCGAGATCCTTGATCGTGTAATCGGCCGATTCTTTGCCTCCCGAGCCGGGCTCCTGCTCGACAACAATCTCGACCTGACCATACCGCCCCCTGTCGGCTTCCGCGGTCTGCTTGATCAGTTGATTGCGTCCCAGAGCCGATAACTGCTCGCGCACGACATGTTCGACATAAAAGAGGCGATCGGGCGTTTTCGCCATGAGCACGCCGACCGAATAGCATCCGCCCCCCTCGGTGCTTGCCTTGTCCCAAAAACGAACGCGCGTCGCTTGCACGGGGCTGGCGTCGATCAAGCCAAACCAGGAACGCTGGAAGACGCCCGCGTTCAGATCGATGAATCGTCCTTGCAGTTCCTGGAGGGCATAATGGGCCGTGTACTGTCGGCGAATCGTCTCCTCAAAACTCTTGTGCAAAAAAATGTTCGCGCTGGTGGCCGAAGTGAAGAGTTCGACAATCGGCCGCCCGGATTCATCGATGTTGGAGAGCGGAAAGCCCGGTTCGGTCGGTTTGCCGAAGGTTTCATAGGTCCAGTGCTGTCGGCCCTTGGGAGTAAAGGTAGCCCAGATTTCCCCCTGCCGGCCGCCTTCGCGCAAGCAGGCGATGACGATGTCGAAAACCTCTTTCTTGATCTCCCCCGCCTCGTCCATCCAGATCCAGGAGAGGTTTTTACCGCGCAGCCGGCCCGGCTGTTCGGCGGAGCAAAAAAGGATCGAGCGATTCTCGGCAAAACGAACGGTGAAATCCTGTTTGCTGACGGTGACATCGAGCCCCATCTTTTCCAAATGCTGCATGATCATTTTGAAGGAAACATCTCGCAGCACCTTGTAGGTTGGGGCGATGACCATGCCGGTCGTCTGCGGCGGCGATTTCAAGGTCCGGCGAATGGCCCGGTAGGCACCGCTATGGGTCTTACCCCCGCCCCTCCCGGCGCAATAGGCGGAGAAAATCGCCTGCGAATGAATGAAATCACGCTGCAGCGGCGTGAATTGAAATTTTCTCTTTCTTTCTGCGATCGGACACCGTCACTTTTTTTCGCCGGGTGGACCTTGAGGAGGCGGTTGATTGCACTGCATTTCACCTACTTGCCCTGATGCCCTTGCGTGGTCAGAGGCGTGACCACCTTCCGCAGGCGCTGACTCATCGCGCTGGATTTGCGAGCGATCCGTGATCACTTGTTCGATGATGGTGATCGTGATGGGCCCCTTCTCCTCGGCGGCGGGACGGAGTAGGCCATGCAGTTCCTGCCAGCATTCCATCGCGCGCATCTTTTGAGCCAGGGTAGCGTCCTCGCCATGAACGACGCTGATCCACCATTGTCCGGCAAGGCTCCTGCGGCCCTCCAGGCTTGCTTGTTCCCACGTTTCATGCCGGCTTCTGGCCGCGGCAATGATTTCTTGAGCCGCTTTGCCCGCGAGATTGTATTTGCGCGCAATCTCAACTTTGACTTCCTCCGCGAAAAATCCGTTCCGCGCCAGCCACCAGGCAACATAGGAGACCTGCTCTTCTTTCTCCTCCGCGGTGGATAGACGATTCTTTGGCTTTGTTCCACCTGCTTCCACTGAATTAGGCAATCCCGCCTGCGATGTCGCTTGCCCTTCCTCCTGGGGCGGACAGAAATCACTTTCCCGGAGGGGTGATTCGGCGTGCGCCATCTCAACAGTCTTCTTCGATCTTCGGCGCTTCGGAGGATCTTGACTCATTCAATCCCCCTGATGGTCGCGGGGCCGCTTGGCAGTGAAACATGTGAAACCGCCATCCAAGACCGACTTCGGACGACATCACCTTTCGATTATCGTCGAAGATCTCGGCATCTGCCAAATGGAAGGCGCTTCCGTGAAGGAAACACGAAAGGGAAGGTTGGGTCCACTGACCGGCAAACGAAATGGCAGCTCTTGCGGTGACCTTTGTGTATCATGGCCAGCGGAGGTGCTTCGATGCCTGGCTCTGATCTCAGTGCGATCTACCGCAACTACATCAGTTGCCTTAACGAACAAAACTGGTCGGAACTTTGCCAGTTCGTCGCCGAAGATGTCATTCACAACGGCAAACGAGTCGGCTTGTCTGGTTACCGGGAGATGATTGAAGGGAACTACTGCGACATTCCCGACCTTCATTTCAAGATCGAGCTCCTCACGATCACACCCCCCTACCTTGCCAGTCGGCTCCAATTTCACTGTACGCCACGAGTCCCTTTTCTCGGTCTGCCGATCCACGGCAAACAGATCTCCTTTGCCGAAAATGTCTTTTACGAATTTCGCGAAGGAAGAATTCGCGAGGTCTGGTCGGTGATCGATAAGGCAGCGATCGAGGCTCAGATTTGAGAAAAACTCGTCAGATGATCCCAACGCCGTTTCACCACGAAGCTGCCCTTGAGCGATGGACGCGACGCAACCATGACCAATAGCCATTCCCACGACAGACTCAAACAACTCGTCGAGCGAGCCGTCGCCGAGACGTGCCGGTTCCCTCGCGCGGGACTATGGTTTTGCGTCGATGCCATTGAAGTCCACGGCCATCCGCCTGACCACCTAAGAGTTTGGGCGACTCTCCATTTTCTGTCAGAAGGCTCACCCTTTTGCTGTGGCGAACCCGGTTGTCATCTTGGCTTGTTTGGCGAGCGTCTTGAGCAGCTTGGCGATCATGTCCGCCGGGCGATGAAACTCTCACAGAGAATCACGGTCGATTTCGGCAACCGAATTGGAGCCGTCCATCACGTGGGGGTCATCTTTCGTTGCGAACTGGACGAGGACTGATTTCATGTTCTGTGCTGGTTCAGCGTGAACTGGAAGAATTGGCTCAACGAGTTAGTTACAAGTTGGCCTCAGTTTGAGGTTCAAGGCATTGTAGGATTGTTGATTTTCGGATCTACGGGTTCCTCCCTGGGTTTCTCGTTGCTTCGGATGTCAGCCAGTATGGGCAAAGTTACGGCGAGCCTTTTGCAAAGGTCGATTGCCGCGTCATACGGCGATTGACTAGTGGCTTTGGTCCACAAGTCCAAGGCGTTTCCAGATCGGCCGCATTTGAAGCAGTGGAAGGCGTTCTTGTCCAAGTTGGCCGAGAAGCAGCGAGAGATTCCGGAAGTAGATCGATGAAGTGGGCATGGACCGCGTCGCTGTGCACCTTGGCTGGTCGTGGGCTGGAATCCAAGCAACGATAGTACGGCCGCAAGGCTCACGGCCGCTTTGACAGCAATGAAGTCGATGGCTGGCCGAACCGGCGCTGCGGACGGCCGCAGCGGCTCTTGGCGTTGAGCCTGACGCATCTGTTGTCGCCGCTCCCGTGCTTCATTGAGCTTCCTGTCCCGTTCGAGGAAGATCTCTTTGTCCTTGCCATTGAGTCTGTCCTGGGGGGTGACATATCCGATCGCGGAGTTGAGGCGGACGGTGTTGTAGTGGGCGGTGAAATCCGTAACCAAGCGTCGCGCGTCTTCGAGGGACAGCGGCACCATCACCCGGATGCACTCGCCTTTAAGCGTCTTGTGCCAGCGCTCGATCTTGCCGTTGGATTGGGGGTAATACGGCGATGTTTTGACATGGGTCATGCCAGCAACGCGAATGAATTCCTTGAAGTCCTTGGCAACGAACTGAGGTCCATTGTCGCTGATGATCCGCGGCCTTGCATCGGGGTGGCTTTCGCGGGCGCGTTGTAGGATGGTTTCCACATCGGATTCCTCCATTTTCTCCCGGATTTCCCAATGAACGATGAAGCGGCTTGCTCCGTCGAGGACTGAACAGAGGAAGTAAAAGGTGCCGGCAATGTTGAGGTAACTGACATCAATGTGCCAGTGCTCATGCGGGACGAGCGGTTGAACGAAGCCCGTACCCTTCTTTGAAGGCGCAGGTGAAGAACCGGCCAGCAATCCAGCGCGTTTCAACACGCGATAGACGCTGGCCGGACTGCATGCGACAACATCGGCATCGAGCATCATGAACGTCAGGCGCCGATAGCCTTCGAGTGGATGAAGCCGATTGAATACGCGGATCTTCTCCTTCTCATCATCGGTCAGCCAATGATCGCGCGGCACCAGCGCATTGTGCTCGTTCACCTTGCCGAAGCGCTGCTTCCAATCGTGAAACTTGCTGGAACCGATGCCGACCCAGCCGACAAAACGTGACTTCGGAATCTCGGACTTGCCACTCCAGAGGTTGATGAAATCAACAACGATATCACGGGTATCGTGAGGAACCCAGCAGCCTTTCAGGTCTCCCCAAGCTCTTTTTTTAAAAGGACATGCTCTTCCATGAGCTCAGCAAGCACGGCGTCCTTACGCTGAAGCTTTGCCTCAAGCCGCTCGATCTTCTGGTTCTTGGCATCCTCGACCGCCTTCGACTTGCGGCCGTTATCGAACGCTGTGTGGCCGTTCTCAAAAAACTCCTTGAGCCAGGCATAAAACTGGGTCGGGTAAATGTCGTACTCATCGCACAAATCCGACACCGCGACCTTGTCGATCAGGTGCCTCTTGAGGATTGCTACCTTCTCACTGCCCGAAAAATGACGCCGTGCCTTTTTCATCGCGATTCACCCTCAGGTTAAAATTAACCCGATCGAGCCGTTCTTCCAGTTCCGACTGAGGCAAAACAGTTCGACCAATCGACATACAATGCGCTCAGATCAAGCGCGTTGCATCAACAAGGAAAAGCAGATGACCATCCTTAGCAAGTCGAAAAATCGCGTTGGGATCCCACTCGCTTTTACTCTCCTATTCTCCTTGGTGTCCTTTCCAACGGTGCAGGCCCAACAAACCAGTCAAAAATCATCGTCAACGCAGAATCCGGAAATCCTCAATGTTAACAATGTTGCCAACGAAGGCCTCGGCAGTTTGAAGCTGGCGGAAAAGCCTGTCGAACTGCTCGGAGGCTATCTCGCCGTGCGGATGCCGAAGGAGGCGAAGGCAATAGCGCGACCGTTTCCGATCATGGGTGCACCTGAGCCAGATGAGCATGAAACCCGCGTCATTGTCGACGCAGGCAAGGAGCGAATGGTTGTTTTGGCAAAGGAACAATTCGCCCTTGCAGGAGACGACTTCGAGAAAGAGGTGAAGACGTGGGTCCAAAAATGGAGGGGGAAATACAAGTTTGCTCATCTGCCTTTGGCCGCACGCGACTTGAAGGCGGTGTCGGTGATTCCCATCGACGAGCCCGATCGGACTCGGAGCAACGATGCCACCTTCGTTGAAGGCATTTTTTTGCAATCTGCCCAGCGCACGATTCAGTCGCTCGATGTCTACATTAACTCCCCGGCGGAAAAAGACCTTGCCCGGTGCAAGTTGCTTGCCCACGAGATCCTCCTGTCGGTAGTCCAAGGCAAGAGAATACGAAATTTGACTGCGGGCGAGCGTCGGCTTGGCTTTTCAAAAGATCAAGATATCTCGGTCAAATTGCCAAAAAATGCGATGATCACCAAGCAACTCGGGCCCGACTTTGTCGTTCACCACCTTACCTTGTTAGGCTCGCTCGGCGCAGAGTCGGGGAGCGTTTTGATCTATGTCGGCCTTCATCCAAGCTTCAAACCGGGCGAGAAGAAAGGTGAAGCCAAAATCTTCGGTAAGCAGATTGAATGGCGTGCACTCGGGAAGGGCGAGGGGTTGCAGACTCTATGCGCCATGCCTTCGGAGAATGGCCTACCGCTCAAGTCCCACATCATCCTCCGGGCTCCAAGCGAAGGCGAAATCAAAATCCTCAAGGAAACGGCTGAGTCGCTCGACCTCGTCAAGACTGAAGATCCCGCCAGGAAGTGATCATGCCATCAGGACTCTATTTTGAACACGCTTCAATTTACCCGTCCCGGCCGCTCGAGATTGTCAACCCAATCGCAGTGGGCATGTCAACCAACGGGAAAAAAAGTTGACCCACCAAAGGGTCCACTTATGGTTCCGATGAAACATTGATCTGCACATGCGGCGCCGCATCGGCAAGGAAATCCAGTCCGGCCTGCATCACCTTCGAATGGCGAAGTTCGAGGCTGGTCAGACTTTTGCATGCCCACAGGATTTTGAGGCCCTGGTCGGTGATGGCGGTCGATCTCAGATTCACGGCGGCGAGTTTCTTGAATCGGTTCAATCCCTTAAGTCCCTCGTCGGTAATCTGGGTGCCGCGCAAGTTGAGATCGCACAAATTGTCGAGACCTATCAAGCTCTTGAGACCGGCATCATCGATTCGGTTTTCACCCAGGTTGAGTTTTTCGAGTTGAGTAAGGCTTTTGGGTTTGCTCAACGCGGCAAGGCCGGCACCGGTGATCTTGGACTGATAAAAATCGATGTCGACGAGGGAACTGATCTTGCCCAGTTCGGATAGGCCGGCATCGTTGACCTGTGTGTGCGAAAGATGGAGGATTCTGAGATGCCTCAGTTCCGCCCATGCATCCATACCGATGCCCATTATCTGTTTGTTGCTGAGAATCAGCGTTCGCAGTTCGGTAAGATCGCGCAAATCGGCCAGTCCCACATCGGTCACTTTCGTGTGACTGAGATCAAGCCAATTTTGACCATAGAATCATCCACAGACAGGCCGCAATGAACCGAGGAGCAACCAGTGGATCCAGAGCAGGCTCGCGAATTGGACCTAATGGAGCGAGATATCCTTCGCAAACTGCGATGCCATGCTTACATTGACGACCAGTATCTCGTCCATCAATTTCAGCTTCTTGCCCTGCCGTCCTTCTCCTCCCCCATTTCTTGGGACCTGTTTTCTAAACGGCGACGTAACCAGCCAAACGAGTTCCGCCTTTTTCGAACGATTTGGCAATGGGATCTCGACCGAGAGAAGCTTCGCACACCGGTAGAACGGTTGCGCCATCCTTATCCCCTCGTACCGAATATCGAGGTTTATGAGTTGGCGGCACCTTCGAATGAACTCGGGCGGCTGGCCGCGGATCTTTCGGTCTTGAAACTTTCAATCAACCCTTCTTCAAGGCTGGTTGGTTGCGATGGCGTGACCTTCGAGATCGCCGTCGAGCAACCCCCAGACGGCGCCTCTGCATCGGCAAGATGCCGGTTTTCTTGGTGGTGCGAACCACCTGCCGAATGGGACGATCTGCGATCGTGGCTCAGGAGAGCCGAAACTCTCTTTGAATTGGCCTGGCAAGAAAAGGGGGAGGCCAGGCCCATGACACCGTGGCTTCCTGCGATCGACATGGTGGTGACGAGACAGGAAGCCCGGCGACAATTTCTTGCCGGCCACTACGCGCGCGCCACGGAACTGTTGATGGACGTGGCATCCCGCGAAAAGTTGACACCTTCAGAAGGCAAGATGCTGGAACTTGCCTTGAAGCAAGTCGCCACCCGTTAGCACTTGAAGCCCTCAATCAAAGCTTGCGGCGATTCTGTTTTGTCCTGGTCAATCGGAGGAATCGGGATTCCCCCCTAATCCACTCCCTCGCACCCACCCTCTCATAAATATCAATTGGGAGACCGTTGCCCCTCCTATGCCTCGACCCGAGAGCGCCTTTGGTTGGAATTTGGATTGTTGGTCCCGCGCTTTCTCTCTGGTTTCTTCGTCCAGGCGTTGTCTTCAATCGACCTCGGAGGTAGGCTTTCATAAAGTCTTGCCTGCGGCATTCCGACATAGCCTATCTCTTGATAGAGCACCAGAATCCACGATTAGCCTTTTGAAAAGGGAGCAGTGTGATGAACCAAGAACACGGCGGTCGCACGGCTAGCTCCTACCTGCCATGGCTTGGGCGCTCCGGTGCCTCGTTTGTGGCCGCCCTGATCGCGGGTGGCATCGGCATCCCGTTGGGCCACAGTCTGATCTACGGTCAAACGGATCCCTTCACCCACGGCTGGCCGATAGGCCTTCAAATCTCCGCGCTCCTGTCGGCATTGGCCATCACCATGCTCCTGCATTGCCCCATTCCTTCCGCTCTGGGCCTCTACGGCGGACTTGTTGGGTTCATGCTGGCTTCCGGTGCCGCGGAATACCCCGTGGCATCGGCCATAGGTTTGGCCGTTCATGGATTGCTGCCTGCAGTTATTGGATCGGCGATCGCATGGAGTGTGGTTTGCCTGCTGAAGCAGCCAGCGATCGCAGTGAAATAGCGTAGGACTTTGCGCCGGATTCACTGCCATGGCGGGGGTTCGGCATGAGTATCGACTTCTTCCTCTAGCCCGATCGGACGCCTGGGGCCCTGGCCAAGGGCCTGGCCTAAAACCCAGACCGCCGGAATCAGTCCGGGGCCGCAGAGGGAGAACAAGAAAAGCCAGTCAGCAGGCAGGTTTGGCTCGAGGGCCAGACCGATCGCCAGCACGATGACCCAGAAGAGGTACCAGACCGATCCAAAGATCTGGCAAAACCGCACGACCTTGTCAGGGAAATCCCCCGGTTCCAACATCACGAAGAGCACAAACGGCAAAATTGCAATCGGCACGACTATCAGCGGCGAAAAGATCGGCCTCCAGAGAATCGACAAAAGCGCGCCGATGCCCAATGCGCCCAGGCCCAGCGTGAATTTGTACTTCGTGATCGACCAGTTGAGCATGAAGCGAATCCAAACTCCGTCCCGGGGCCACGTCCTCTAGACCTCGTCCTTGGGAATGATGACAAAGTTCTCGGAATGATACCCCTATCCGTTCCCTTTATCACCGGTCTTCGTCTTCACGCGTTCGGAGGGAGCGAAGGAAGTCTTTGATCACTTCTCGATCCTTGGGTTCGAGGCGCTCCATCACTTCAAAAGCAATCGGAACAGGAAGCGGTGGCAAGGGATCGCCTGACTTGCTCTTCGGAACGTCCTCCAAACCGCGATTCTGAGCCCGACGATTCATCTTTGTGACGGATTTGCGTTCTCTGGGTGCATCGGCCTTATCGACTTCCTCAACGACAATCCTGATTTCATCGCCAACCTCGAGGTCTTTTCGACCGCACCAGGTCACACGATCGCCGGTGTCTCCATCAATACCGCGGACACTTAGAAAACCATGGTCCCATCGTAGCCCAGTAAACAAGCGAATATCAGCCGAAACGCTGCCATCCGTGACTCCCGCAGTGCAAATCTTCCCATCGCCAAGATAGATCGATAACGCTTGCATGTTGACACTCAGGCTCTCTTCTTGGGCAATGTGTATTTGATTACGACTCGTGGGGAAGCACGCGCTGAAGGCCGATTTGCTTCGCTGGCGACTCTCTGCCAAGCAAATCGGACGGCGCGCGACTGGCGATGAGAATCTGTCAACCGGTCGCCGATCCGGCCAGGGAGCGCGCGCAAACCATTCCTGCAACGCCGCATTGGCCCATGGGCCTTCGAGTTCTTTTACAAGCGGCCATCCTTAATTCTCTTGCGGACCGAGTAAATCAAGTGCTCGATCACCTTTCGATCGCCGGGCTCGAGGCGTTCCAGAACCTCAAGAACGATGGGAGGAGGGGCCGGTTGCAATTCATCTTCGGAAATTCCCTCTGGACGGTCTTCCAGTCCGAGATTGCAAGCCCGGCGATACACCTCCGCTGCCGATTTGCGTTCCTTGGGTTTGTCGGCTTGATCGATCTCCTCAATGACAACCCGGATTTCGTCGCCAACCTTGAGCTCTTGGAGGCACCATTTCAAAAAATCATTCGTATCTCCATCAAATCCACCGACATTCAGATAACAATGAACGCTTGACGGGTCAGACGTCAGGCTAACACCGGTGCTAACACCACCATTCTTCTCTCCCGCGGTACAAATCTTGTTGCCGCCAAGGTAGACCGATAGCGCTTGCATTTTGAATCTCAGATTTTTATGTTTGATTTCTCTGGTATCTTACGGTCACGCGGTATCGGTGAGGAAGAAACCTAAGCGACTCGCCCTTTTAGCGAAGCGCCAGGCTTCCTTCCTTGGTTTGTCCCCTTGTCCTCCCGGCAATTCCCCGCCAACTGGTCCTTTGGGCCCAATGATTGGCGAGGTCCCGTTGACCGAATCATTCCGATCTGAGAATTTTGGTTGGTTTGCTTGCCTCGACCGTTTTGGGAAAACCGCGAGCGCCGTGTGAATAGACGAAAGTTTGAGCAAATACCCCCACGCTCCCTTTTTTCGAAAAATTGATGAGAATCTACCCATTCTAAGCGGCCGTGTAACAACCACCGAGTTCCGACTTTATTGTTTTGCGACCACCCGTGAGACCTCGTGGACATAGACGGCAAAACCCTAAGGGCCGGGAAGTAGATGTTTCAAGCGGGTCCGTCCGTTCTGGTCCGTTTGCCAATGACCACTGACCGGCCTTGAGTTTGCGCATCGCAATTCCTGGCACTCAACGAAAGTAAAGCATGATCCCAGCAATTCTCTTGGTCCTTTCCAGCGGCGCCATGGCCTGGCCGGAAGCGCCCTTGCCTGCAATGGACGCCCAGATCTTCGCCGACAAGGCGACCGAGCTTTTCATCGTGAAATGCCTCGATCCCGATCTGAACAAAGGGGCCAAGATCAGTCCGAGCGCGATTTCTGAAATTGACGTCCTCTCGGTGATCAAGGGCGAGCAGCAACCCGGCAAGTCGAGGCTGATCTCGAGGCCTCACCCGATGGAAGCGGGCAAACTTTACCTGGTTGCGGTCTTTCGCACCAAACCCAAACAGCCAGCCTATGAAGCGCAGAGCCCACAGGCTTTCACGGAAATTCCTGGGAATTTCGATCGCACGCGCCTGACGGGAAAGCCTGCGGCGCGGCAAGCCGTCATGATTTTTGAGGCGCGCCGCGAGCAGGTGGATACCCTCATTCAGAAGTTGCAGAAGGAGAAAGCTATGCTGGACGCGGCCCGTCCAAAGGTCAGTTAGCCATAGAACCCTTGAACGATTGCAACACATCGGGCCCATCCGCTGCGCCATCAATGCCCTTGAGCATTGATGGCCATTTTCAATCAACCACCTGGTCGAATCCCTCATCCATCAGCCCCACCAAACAGAAGAAACCCGCAAATGGGCGGGTTTCTTCCTGGATCGTTCCTCAATCGCGGTAGGAAGCACGGGGCTGCCTTCCATCAATCCTCGGTTTCATTGCCTCCGTGGGCGAGAATGGCGGTCGGGTTGCCGCCGGTCTTGATCGTTGCCATGATTTCCAGCTTTTTCAGATCCAAAATCGAGATCGTTCCCTCACCTGGATTGGTGAAGAAAGCAAACTGCCCTTCCGCATCGAAGGAGACGCCGTGATGGCCGTAATGGCCCTCCACCGAACTGGGACCAACCTTGAGTGTTTTGACATGGCGGGCGTCGCCGAACTTGCCGTCTAGATTGGGATCGAGTTCGAAAAGCTCCAGAAGATCCAGGGCCTGATGCTTCTTGTCATGGTCATGAAAGATCAAGGCATAAGGCCTTTTCTCTCCCACCATCACCACGGCGGGCGTGAGCGGTTTGTGATATTCCTTTCCCTGCAAAGGGAGAAACATTGGCTCGGGAGTTTTTGACGCCGCGTCAAGGATCACCAATCGGGAAGATTGTTCCTGGCCGGTGACGCAAAGCAGATGATCCTTGATCTGGGCAAAGGCGCCCGTTCTCAATGGTTTTTTGTTTTCCAGGCCAAAGGATATCGTGGAAACGGCAATCGCCTTCAAAGGCTTCGTCATGGCCTGTTCGGCCTCGATCCAGCAGATTCCGTCGGCGGGAGCAAAGAAGACTTTTCCGGCGCACGCGGTTGCTCCGTGAATCACCCCCGTGGGCAAGTGCAGGGAGTCACCTTTGGCTTGGGCCGAGTCAAGAGGCACAAGATCGACTCGTCCTTGGTTGGGGCCGCCGCCATCGATCCAGGTGGAGAAAGCCATCTTGTTGCCGACCGCGGCGAGAGTGATGTGATTTCCGCCGCCTGAAAAAAATCTGGGAGTACCCCGTGTGATCGTGCCTGAAACCGAGCGGAACCAGTCTTCGGGGTGGATCTGCGTGAAGCCGTTCTTGGAATCGTTGGCGAGATAGAAAGAGCCGTCGTACTCATACACATGGGCCGGATTGCCCTGGTCCTGATCGATGCGGCTTTCCAGTACAAAAGGCTTACTTGCGTAGTCCCAGTGGCCATGGTCGCCATGTTCACGAAAACGGGAGCCGGTGGAGAGCAATACCCACCCTGAAGCCTTCTTCCCCTGGTCGTTGTCTCGAACACCCATCACGATTCGGCCGGCTGCCTCGCGCATTTGCACCAGTGTCTGGGTTTGCGCATCGAGCTTGGGAAATCCCTCGATCTCGTTCCAGGCTTCGACGCTGAATTTCCCTTCTTGCGCTTGGAGAACATCCGCCCAGCGAAGCGTTCTGGCATCATGATCTTGCAAGAAGATGCGCGTCACGCGAGTCGCCTTGGCCGGTTTCTCTTCGGCCAAGCCCAACGACGAGGTCAGCAGGCCGATCGATCCGGCCAGCATGATGGAACCTATCAACGATCTCATAACGATTCCTTTCTTCTTCTTTGCGGGAACTACGAGTTACTCTTGAACGATTTCGCCGCCCATGCGCGTGGCCATGCCACGCCAAACGGAGAGATTGATGCTGTCGCGTACAAAGCGAACGCTGCCGTCGGCAAGCGTCGCATTGACGCCACCGGAATAGGGGCTTCGCGAAGTGAACCAACCCTGGCCATGGCCGCTGATGTCGGGCGTGGTCGAATTCGGAGTCATCGCGGCAGTGAACCCGTTCGTGTAGGGCTGCCCCCAGATCCAGGATCCGCCGCGATTGCCGGTCCAGCTCGTCGCGGTGTTCGCCTCGGCTCCCGTAAGTGCCGGACTCAATCCTCCAGGGGCGGCGGACACCGGACTGCGGCCGGCACTGGCACTGGCGTAAAGGCGCTGACGCTGAAACGAGTTCAAGGCGGAAAGCGGAGTTCCCGCTAAACTGGCGTTCTGCCCTCGGAGAATCTCCGCGAACATCAGCGTGTTCGACGAGCCATCGAGAATGTCGGAAATCTTGACCTTGGAGCCGGACCAAAAAAGCCCATCGGACGGGAAACGAATGTCGGTGCCGTTCGATTTGGCGGGGTTATTCACCGCATCGTTGGCATCGAGGCCCGAGCCGATGTTGGCGCCGTAGTTCGTGCCGGCATGCGGCGCTCCCCCAGAGAGGACGGAGCAGATCGGATCCTGCCCATCTCCCGGATTCAGAAAGGTTCGGATCGGGGTGATCGCCGTGGTGGCCAGGGCGGGGTTGAATGTCCCTGAAGGCGCCGAGCCAAAGAACAGTTGTTGCGTGTTGGGATCGAAGGTTTTTCCCAGGGGTTCCTGCTCGATGAAGGGCAGGATGAACGAGTGGACGGAATAGCCGTAGGAGGCCACCGAAGAACCGGCAGGTGCGGGCTGATAGCCGGGCAACGTTCCCTTGGAAGATTCGAAATTGTGGCAGGCCAGCGCGATCTGCTTGAGGTTGTTTTGGCTGCTCATCCGGTTGGCCGCGTCGCGCACCTTTTGCACGGCGGGTACGAGCAATCCAATGAGTACCGCGATGATGGCGATCACCACGAGAAGCTCAATCAATGTGAAACCCGATCGGGAAGAACGATGCATGCCATGTTCCTTTCCAAGTAAAAAACGACAAAATCGATCTGCATTATGGTAAAACAAAGTATAACCATTGAGGCCAAAAAAAGAGGTTTGTACACCCCATTGGCATGGGTTGACGGTCGCCTCTTTTCTGATCAGAAAAGCGGTCGCTTACGGCGAAACCGTGGTCGATCGACGGCCCAATAGACCCATCTCGATAGGCTTCGTGATTGAGGAGCCATCGCTACGAAACGCTAGGGGGCTGCCTCTTCAATACTCCCACGCCACAAACCGCCCCCGCCGCGAAACGGTGCAACATCGTAATACCATTTCGGCGGGTAATACAAGATATAACCTCCTTGCCGGACTTCGGCAAGAGGACCGGCCAGCGAAATCGTTGCAAAATAAAAACCGAACGGCTCGCCCTCATGGCAAACCGCCCGGCTCCCTTCCTTGGATTGATGCCCCCGAATTCTGAATCGTGATAACGCACCGTTCGGCAGCGATCATTGCTTAGCCGAACACCATCGCGGCAATGCCGCGCCAAACGACCAGACAGATCCACCACAGGGAGCCGATGATGATACCGACGACCGGCAAGCCCACGAGCAGGCCCACCCCCCAAGCTCCTGCCTGGACGCCGATGTCATCCCATTGAGGTTTGCTCACAACTACCTCCCTTCCCAGATGGTGCCGGTGAGCGGATCCTTCCGGCCAAGAAGCACGATCTTTTCGCCATGACCGTTCTCGCCATTGCCTGGGCAAAAAAGCTTGGCCCGACTCTTTCCCACCGACTCCACCAGGATCAACTGATTGCCGATTTTGAATTTCTCTCCCGCCTTGATCGTGATCATCATTCCACTCATTGAGTCCCTCCTGTCATGAATCGAACTTATGTGTTAACCACTCCATAAAAAGGCTCGATGCGACTCTTGGAAATGAAAAACTCGAGGGCCGATTACCTGCGCTTGGGTACCGGCGCCAGCCGCTTGAACGAACCGATGAACTCCGATTTCCCGTCTTCAAAACGCTTGTACGCATCGGCGCGAGCACAGTCGGGCGCGGACCGATACCAGTGCAGCGCCTTTTCGAACGATTGGAATCGCTGGTATTCGCGTGTCTCGTAAAGATCGCCGTCGGCGCTTGTAACCAGAGCAAAGTAAGTCACCATTCAACTTTCCTTCCGTCGTCGGGCCCGGTAGCACTTTTGACACCATGGATTGCGGTCGCGCGGCTCTTCCTCGATCGGATCGGCCAGCCATTGCACATTTCCCTCGGTGGCACAGATCCAGCAGACCCCCTCGCAGGTGCCCGGACCATCGGGCCAGATCTCGAGCGGATCAGCGTATTTGAGCGGAGAGGAGAAATAGTTGTTGACCTCGGACAGAAGCGCGATCGCTCGCTTGGGGTCGGCATGGCCGCGCGAGCAATCGAGAAGGAAAAGGCAGGCGCGGGTCAGAAAATCGTGCGTGAAGTCGAGATGATCCGACATCTTGAGCACAATTTCCCGTACTTCGCGGCGCATTCCTCTGTAGCCGATTTCAAACGACGCCGTCTTGACCAGCGCCGGATGCTCGGCGCGTAGAAATCTGCGGAACTCGCAGAAAGTGTTGTTGATTTCCTTGCCGTTTGCGGCCGCCCAGTTAGTGGCCATCATGTCCCTCCCCGCCTGTGAATGTCGTGAATACAGAAGGCCGTGTGCGGAGGCGTTCCACCTTGCGATCGGCCGGATGATGAAGCGATTGACCCGCGGCGTACCGCGCGACCATGATCAGGATGTTCTCTGGACTGCCCGGTTCGGTGTCGGTCGGCTCTGGCAAAGGCACATCCTTGATTCGGTCATGTTCGACCAGGCCATCCTTGCCGCCATAAAGCGACTGGATCGACTCGTCCTGCCAGCATTCGTCGCATAATCGCGACTGATCGGTCCAGCCCTGGCCGAGCAGGCAATGCTCACAGGGGATGGGCACCCCTTTTTCTCCAGCGCAACTGCTGCGCCGCAACCAGCATTCACGGCACATGCCCCGGGTTTCATGGGGCCGATATTGGTGGCACGAATGGCAGGTAATCGACTTGGGAACTCCCATGTTTACCTCGGTGAACACATAGCAGTGGATTGGACTTAAAGGTTAGATTCTTCACTCTCAAGAGGACTCAAGGTGGCTCGGCTGATCCGGGTCGATTGCACTCTGCGCCACGGCTTTGATCTCGGGGACTTCCTTCGACTGATTGCTGATGAAAGCGGCCACAAGGCCGGGCATCTTTCCGAGGAGATCGCCGTAGCGATCGACGAGGATCGTTTGCGCGTCCGCTTGCTGCTCAAGCGCGCGGATTTTGGTGTTGAGCTCCACGATCGTTTCTTGCTGCACCGTGATGGTCGTTTCCTGCCGTGCTAGCAATGTCTTCATTTCGCAAAGTCGGGCATTCATTCTTCTGAAGGGCTCGCCCGCTTGACCTGGCGGCAATCCTTCAAAAAGAAAGGTCTCGCCGCCAAGCTCGATCCTGGTGCCGTTCTGCACCGCGACCGATTTGCATTTCCTTTTCCCTAATTTCAACAACCAGGAAAACATTCCTCACCTCACTCTCTTCTCGATCAAGAACACCGGGATGCCGTGTGATGGTTCAATCGTCCGTCGCGCGCATGGAATCCTCTCTGCCGCGACAGGCTTCGCAATCGCAGTCGGGGTGCAAGCATTCGATGCGCTCCTCCATAACCGCCACCCGATCGGCCAGGCGGCCGCTCACCAGCACGAGCAAGATCACGGCAAACGATAACAACCCCATCATCGTGTCAGGCGATAAACTCATGGTCATCCCTCCACCTTGCGGATATTTGTGGTTAACACCATGTCCCAATTTCAGGCCGCATGGCAAATCTTCTTCTTCCACGCGGCCGTTAGCGATCCGGATCGATTTTCCCGCGCCGATCGTCGCTCCACCACATCATACCCTCAGCATGCGTGTGGTTAACACGGAATTCCGGTTTTCTTCTTTTTTTCAGAAAGTTGGATTTCAATTCCTTCGCGGATCAGGTGCGCTTACCACATCGCTGTGCCTTGACTTAGAATACACCCAAGCGATCAGCTGGCGTTCAGTCGGCTCGAGTTTCCACGAGGTCAAAGCTACCGGCCTGAACAGGATGCTGAGGTGAGTTCGATGGAAGCCCAGTCTTCGAGTGGCGGCCGAACCAAGTACCGACAGCAAGGCACACCCTGCCCTTCAAACGGATAGGCTGGAACTAGCAACGACCTTTCGATTTTCATCGATTCTCCAACGAACAACCCACCCTTGAGGTTATCTCTTTCAGGGGATGAGCGGAGTCTTGGAAACTCGGCCTTCATTTCAGCGATTCTTTGGCCCAATTTCGGCCGAACGCGACGCCTTCGCAACTAGAACATGGATGCTTGAACAACGGCAGCCAAATGAATGGGGTGACCTGGACCATGCCTTGGTTCGTTCCGTGTGCCTGCGGCATCATCTTGCAGCTTTGCGCGCCTGATCCAGAGGCAGCGAACGCGCAATCCCCCACTCCCGGCGACAACCCTTCCGTCAAACGGCTGGACTTGGAAGGCCTTGGCCAACTCTACAAGAACCTCGAATTGCCCCTTCCTCCCAAAGATGCCGGCTTTGCCATCGTGGGGGATCCTGCCCCCTGGCGATTCCTCCGCGACCTACCCCACAATGACCCCTCGCTTCGGTCGGACTATCGGTATCGTTTCGGGACAGAGGATCCTGCCTGTAAGGGGCGGTATCTCGTCTGGAAATGCTTCGATGTCGAAGTGTCGACAGGAGTCCGCCAGTTCCGAAAAGCGGCTCCGAGCCCAGAAGCGGTTTTGCAAGTCATGAGGATGGACCGGCTCGACGATAACCCCCATTCACCTTCGGAGAAAGAGTCGATCTTCGCCATTCAATGCCACCTTCTGGGCCACCAGGAACTCGCCGCATTCTTTTACAAGCGTTGCCAAAAGATGTCCCCTCTACCGCTTGAGCATTGGCTGCGCATCGATGCCTGGAACTATTGGGTGGGCAAACTGCACCACCTCGACGCGGACCGTGCCGACTTGGTAAGAAAGCTCAACGCTCTCGTCGATCGGCACCGCATTTTTCAGCCAGATCACGAAATCCCCGAACCGCTTGTCAAGTCGCCGAATGACAAACAACCGCTCTACGAGCGACAACGGGCGTTCCTGGCTCGGCTTGAATGGTCTCTCAAGCCCGCTTATGGTGCGCGGGCCAAACCAGGATCGGCGCAACGGTTGATGGATGAAATGGTTTTGTCGGGCGAACCGCCCGGGTCGGCGCCGATCCCGGCGGACGACCCGAGCCTCTGGGATCGAGCCGTACAAATTCAGCAACGGCGTCGGCAAAGGGGTCGGGATTTCCAGCTGTCCGTGGCGGAAAAAAAGCTGATTGCTCTTGGGTTCGACGCCATTCCGGTGATGATCGAACATGTTGACGACACCCGCTTGACCCGCCATTCAACTTTGTCCATTGGCTCTTCGGGTCCACAGCGATCGCAATTTGACGCCCGCGTGTCTGATTTTCAGACGGTGGGGCACAGAATTCGACACCTTCTTTCCGCCTATTTTGATTTAAGCACAGAAATCAAAAGTGGCGCCTGGAATATAAAAAAGAGCGACTATTTGGCCGCCTGGCACACTCTCAGCCTCATGAAAGAAACCGACTTCGTGGCCAGGACCATCACGAGCAAGAGAGACCTCAATCAGTTTTTTATTCTCCTACTAAGCGCCAGGCATCCAGACCAAGCCATTGAACTCTACAAAAAGCAATTGTTAAACAAACACGAGTCGAAGCTCTTTTCCGATCTGACCATTTTTCTGATCCATTCCCAATTACCAAAACCCGAAAAGTTGACGCCTCTATCCCAGGGAACCCAACACCCGTCGCCGCAATACCAGGTGCGGTCGCTTGAAGGACTGCTCGAACTCGATGATGCCACCTTTAACCGTCACTGCAAGGAATTGCTGACGCAATTTCCCAAGGAATGGGCAATGAACGATGCCGCATGGCATCATGTGGCCATCTTGGAACTGGCATTCTGCTCTGTGGATCCAGCGATCCGCGAGCTTGCCTACCGCCAGGCCAAGAGAATGCCCGCACACGCACGAATCGCTTTGCTCGCGCACCTCGCTTGGGCCGATTTTCGGCCAAGCAAAAATCTCGCTCTATCCCACATGGCGCGTTTTCTTGACGATCAGGAGGTTTACCGCTTCGATCAAAAGCACACCGAAGGAAACCTTTCGTCGTCATTTCGGGGTTTTGAGAAGATTGAGGTGCGTAACTACGCGGCAGATCAGATATTGGATGTCTTGGGCATAGGCATGCCGCTCGACGACAAAACCTCCGACGCCGACTGGGCCAGGATACGAGACTTCGTTCAAGAAGAGGTCCACAGGCGCCTGGAGCTGGAGAAAGGGAAATAGATGGGGGTGTCAAGTCGTTGCATCCAGGTGCAAGATCAATCTTGTCTTCACAGAACCGAAGCGACCAGCCATCCAACCACTTTGTCGATTGCTTGTCCTGATGATCGGGAATCGTAAAATCGCCAGATTTTTTTGCTATCACATCTTGATCCGGTGAACTTCCGCCGGCCAGAACTCTCGGACCAATGCCATGTCGCGTTTTTTCCAAGTGAATCTGGTCTTTTTTCTAGTGACCTGTGGACCGGCGCTACCAACAACGAACGGTCAACCACCGGCGCCCGACAAACAGCCGCCACCAAAACGCGTCACACTGACGGAATTGGGAAGGCTCTATCTCGATCTTGAGTTGCCCCTGCCCCCCAAGGAGGTCGGTTTTGCAGTCATCGGCATGGGGTTGCTTCCTTGGCAAATCGAGCGGTATCCCAATCCGAACGATGGTCTTGGCCCCCTTAAATCCGACTGTCGTTTCCAATTCGCGATCGAGGACCCGAGTATCAAGGGACAATACCGTGTTTGGGCCGGCTTCCGAGTGAGCATGGAGAAGCGGGTGGACCAATTCTGGCGAACCGCACCCAGCCCGAAGACGGTTTTGCAAGTCATAAAATTGGACCGGCTACGCTCCAACTTCTTCTACCAAGTTGCATGCGATGAGGAACTCATTTTTGCCATGCAGTGTCATCTTCTTGGACACGAAGAATTGGCCTCATTCTTCTACAGGCGCTGTCAAAAAACGGCGCAGCAGCCGCTTGAGCAAACCCTTCTTATTGAGGCATGGAATCACTGGGCGCGGGAACTTGACAATCCTGAAATGGATCGCGCCAGGTTGGCAGGAAAATTCAAAATCCTGGTGGAACGGCACCGTTTTGTTTCTTTGCTTGAAGAACAGCACGGCGCAACCCCGGGTAGCAAGAACTGGGCAGAACAACACCAGGAACTTCTGGACCGGCTCACTCTGACTCTCAAGCCAATCTACGGCGCCGGGGCCAACCCAGGATCGGCCAAGTCGTTGATCGATGATCTGGTGAACTCGAACCCACCTCCGCAACCACCTGACTCTTTGCGTCTCGCTTCGGATCTTTGGGAAGGGGAAGACCCAATCCGGCCCAGGCCTATCCCTGACTCCTCTCCCTTCCAAGATGTGGAACAAAAGTTATTCCTTCTAGGTTTCGACGCCATTCCTTTGTTGATCGAGCACGTCGATGACCGACGACTGAGTCGGATCCGCACCATCTGGGGAGGAGGAGGTCAGCCAACCCGCACTTTGCGGGCATGGGATTTCCCGACCGTCGGGGAACGGGCTCGCGCGATCCTCTCCACGTTTTTTGATTTGAGCCGAGATGGTGGGTCCAGCGGCTGGAAAACAAAAAAGGCGGATTATCTTAGCGCTTGGAAGCCGATGAGTGCGCTGAATGAATCGGATTTTGTGGCGGCGAAAATTGCCAGTCCGCAAGCAATCAACTGGAATTTCCTTTCTTTTATTAAGACCAAGTACCCGAATCGAGTCATTGACCTTTACAGAAAAGCATTGCTTGAAGATCAGGAATTTCCCTATTTTCAGGAATTGGTTCAATTCATTGTCCAGTCCAATTTACCACGGTCAGAAAAAATGGAACTTTTAATCGAGGGAGCAAAAAATAAGTGGGCTTATTACCAGGTATATTGTCTGGCGGGACTTCTCGAACTCGACGAGGTCATCTTCGCGAAACACTGGATTGCCGCTTTGTCGCGATTTCCGACGGAGTTCCCAAAGGAAAAAGCAGCATGTTATCAGATCTATCTGCTCGACCTGGGATTGTGTTGCCAAGATCGCCCCACGCAAGAACGTGTCTTGGCCTTGACCCAAAAGTTACCCATCCCCGCGAAAATCGCCCTGCTTGCCGAACTTCCCAATGCGAATTACCGACCAAAGAAGCACCTCGTACTTTCCTTTCTCGCCCGGTTTCTTGATGACGATTCCGTCTATCACAGCCAAGACCATCAACCGTTCAAAGATCTGAATTCCTTGTTCCGCGGGTTTGAAAAGATTGAGGTGCGCAACTATGCGGCCAATCAAATCCTGGACATTCTTGGCGTCGAGCTTCCGCTCAATGACCAAACCCCCGAAGATGAGTGGGTCAGGGTGCGAGAATTCGTTCAAGACGAAGTTGACCGGTATTTGGAACTCATGAAGCCCAAGTAAACGACACCGGCCACGAGAACGACTGTGGCTACCGAATACCAACCTCCTTCAACAACTGAATTGCAGAATGGGAAAGGACAAAGTTTGGATGGGCGGTCAACGAAGGAAACGTGGTTCTCTTGCCGTACCAGCGCTTCTTTGCTTTCACCAGCCGGAAGACGATCGTGATTCGTTTCTCCCCTCGCTGTGCACCTTCGCCCAATTGAGATTTCATCGCTTTCAATCCAGGGGTTTTGTCATGTCGTCCAACGTCAAAGCGTTTTTTTTGCTTGTCTTCCTGTCCTGGAATTCGCTTGCGCCATCGGCGATGGCCTTCTCCGCTTCCTCAGACGAGCGGCCTTCGTGGAATCATCCGACACTGGCCGAACTGGGCACTCTCTATCGCAAGCTCGAACTCCCTCTGCCGCCCAAAGATGCCGGCTTTGCGATCGTTGGTAGCGGCTTGCGTGCTTGGCAAAGGGATCGCCCCGTTTTGGACGGTCGGGGCCCTCTGGAATCCGAATTTCGGATTCGACTGGCGACCGAAGACCCGAAAGCCCCAGGAATCTATCTTGTCTGGCAGGGCCTTGACTTAGAGATAGAAGAGAGAATTGAGCAGTTTCAGCGAACTGCGCCCAGCCCTGACCTTGTCTTACAAGTCATAAAAATGGAGCCCCCCAATCCTGACCGCGGCTTCCCGATTCCTCGCAACGATGAATTGATATTCGCCATTCAGTGCCAACTGCTTGGACACAAGGATCTCGCGACGTTTTTCTACAGACGTTGCCAAAAAACCGCATCGGAACCGTTGGAACAGACTCTTCTTATCGAGGCCTGGAATCACTGGGCGAGACAGATCTACGCCTCATCGGTAGACCGAGTCACTCTTGCAAGGAAGTTCAAGATTCTCGTAGAGGACCACAAGTTTGCCCCTTGGATTGCTGAAAAACTGACAGCGGACCCGAAGCACCAGCGCTGGCTCCAAGAGCAGCATCAGTCCCTCGTTGATCAACTCGATTTAACGCTCAAACCGGTTTACGGCGCTTCGGCCAAGCCCGGCTCCGTCCCATCGTTGATCGATGAACTGCCCCATGCGCTCAGCCCTTACCAACCCATTGCTTCTGTTCATTCCACGGTCAATCCGTGGGATCGTCAGCAGCAAATCCAGCTCCGGCGCCTCTATGCCGGATCGCAGCGCAGGCAGCCGGATGTGGAACGCAAGCTAACTCTTTTGGGCTTTGAAGCCATTCCACTCTTGATCGATCAGATCGATGACAAGCGACTGAGCCGCGTTCCCCTTGGCGGAGATGGGAGAGGATCGGGTCCGGGGGTGCGGACTTTCATCGCGCGAGACTTTACGACCGTCGGGGATCGAGTGCGAGATATCCTTTTGACGTTTTTTGACTTTGATTTAAGCGTCGATCATGATTCCGACCGTTGGACGGCGACGAAATCGGACTTTCTTTCCGCCTGGAAGGCGATAAGTGCCAGGACGGAATCGGATTTTGTTCTCAAGAAACTATCCAAGCCAGAACAGATTCATTCCTATTTCCTGGGATTTATTAAGGCAAAATATCCACGACAAACGATTGAGCTTTACAAGAAGCTACTTCAAAACCATGAAGAACTCGATTACTTTGGTGACCTGGTCTATTTCGTCGTTGATTCGAACCTGCCTCTTTCCGAGAAACAAGACTTGCTGGTCAAGGGGGTTCAACATCCGTTGCCCACTTACCGATTGCACGCACTTGAAGGCCTTCTGGAGCTTGACGAAAAGGCTTTCACAAAACATTGTCTGGAATTGCTATCGCGGCTTCCCAAGGATTCTCCAGATAACGAAGGCGCCTGGCAACAAGCGGTGATGGTGAACTTGGGATTGTGTGTACAAGATTCAGCCGCCTTGCAAGCAGTCGTCTCCGTGTTCAAGAGGCTGCCGGTATCAATGAAAATCCCTGTGCTTGCTCGATTGCCGATCGGCACCTACCGGCCTACCAAAAATCAGGCCCTTGCCTTCTTGGCTCAGTTACTTGAAGACTCGGCGATCTATCACAAGGATGAAGACCATCACATGGATCGATTTACCAAGATCGAGGTGCGCAACTATGCCGCATTTCAAATTTTGGAAATCTTGGACGTAAGGCTCCCACTTAATGATCAGACCACCAAGGAAGAATGGAAGAAAGTGCGCGCCTTCGTTCAGGATGAGGTCGATCGGAGACTAGAACTCGAGAAGGGAGAATAGCCTGTCAACGAGCCGATCGCCCTTGTGCTTTCTAGTTCTCGAAAGACGATTCGACCGCTCGTTCGCCTTGCGCATTCAAGGATTGTTCCGCCAACCCCTTCTTGGCAGGCTCTTTGAGGATTCGCCTATGCTGGTCTCCCCGGATTGAATCCCGCCGAATGCGCTCCTGGCAGCGATAGTTAAAATCACTTCCTGAGCTTGCGCATAAGCTCCGCATCGTGTTCCAACTGCCAGGCCATTTCGGCGGCGTAAGGGGCCTTTTTCGCATTCTCGATCTCGAGTTCGAGATAACCGCGTAACTGGGGATCGTACTCTTTGCCCGCCAGCTTCTTGATGCACGCGCGTGCAAGCCAGGGCGCATTCTTGCCGGTCGCCTCTCCCGAAATCACTTTTTGAAACACGTCGTGAATGGCCCGGTCAATGTTGTTGCTGGCATACTCGGGCAGGGTATCGACAAAATGATTCATGTCGCGGACGCTCGATCGATTAAGGAACGGGTTTCTATAGGTCTTGATGTCGCCATAAAGGGTTTCCAGCAAAAATCTCGCTTTGTAAATGCGGGCGCAGGAAGCGGCATCGTAGTTTCCAGGCCCTGCATCATTCTTGATCCGAAACCGAAGCCATAACGGGATTTCCTCGGCCATTTCCTTTCCCTGCTTCTTCTCCCAGGCTTGCATCGACGCCAGGAACTGCTCTTTCGAGGGTAGGGAGACGGTTTTGAGAAAGATCAAGTGATTCAGAATTTCTCTCAAGGCATCGTTGACATCCTGGGCCATCCATGCCGCTTTCGCCTCCATGGCCCCCTGGCTCCAGGGAGATTCGAGGCCTTGATCGACACCTTGATGAATTTGCGCGACGAGCGCGAAAATGGGCTCGACTTGCGCCATTTCCTGGTCGGAGAGAGAAAGCAACGTTTCATTGCAGAATTTCCAGGCGTCTTCCTTCTCGATCAAAGGCCTCCTCAGATGATCGACGATGAGTTTTTCGCCGGCGTGCGGATAGTAAAAGGAAAGCCTCAGGAGGGCGTCGGTCGGTTTGGCATCGAACGCTTGGTCAAGGCATTCGTTGACCAGCGCGTCTTTGTGTTGTTCCGCGGTGAAACCTCCCCATGCCCTGCGGCAGGCCGCAGCCAAATGGGGTTCATAGACCGGCGACGCCAGACCAGTCACGCCACCCCGTTTACCAATCGACTTCAAGTCTCGGTTGACGATTTGCCCGACGGCAATGTAGCACAAATCTCCCACTTTCATCGTGTAGGTCCAGCGCTGGTGCCGGTCCCTCCGGAAACCGGTCCGATCAGCGCGTGCTTGATCCCGGCCGGGGACCATGATCCCGGGTGCTTGAGTTTCCGTGATCACTTCGCTGGCTTCAGGAATGTCATCGTCCTGGGCGTTCACCAAGAGTTGGATCGAAGACACGATCACCTTGGTGGACCGGGCGTCATCGAGATGATGGAGCAGTGAAGGGAGCGCGCGCAACCCCCGCCTTACCAGTTCCCGAAGGAGGTCCGAGGGATTGGTCCCATGCTTATTTGGAAAAAACGAGGGCCAGCGAGGGTCCGAGTCAATCGCAAGAAACGGCTGGTCACCCGTCATAGCTGGATCAAGGATGAAAGCCGGTGCGACCTCTAGTTGCAGCCGATCGATCAATTCCTCGACGGGCAGTTTCTCCAACTGCGCCCGAAGGGCGGTATTCGCGGCCTTGTTCGCGCCTTGATGCGCGGGCGGCTGACCGGGCAAAGGCCGATGCGAAGATCAGAGCCACTAGCAGGAGCGCCGGCAACCCCACGCCGATCGGCCCGAGAAATCTGCCAGAGGGACGTGACGCACCAAGGAAAGCCTTCATCCTTGAATCTCCCTGCATTCAACGGGCCTAGGACCCTGGGTTTTCCGATTCCCAACCAAGGTCACTCACTTGTTGAGACGACTGAGTAATTCGTTGAACATCGGTAGGTCGTTCTCGACGGCGTTGGGCGCCGGATCTTTCTTTGCTTCCTGGACCTTTTTCTCCAGATAGGCCCGCAACTCGGGCTCGATCGGTCCGCCCGCAAGCCTGTAAACGCACGTTCGGGCTAGAGTGTATTCGCCGTCCGCATTGGTCGGACCAAAGTGGGGAATTCGTTGCAATACCTCAAAAATGGCCCGATCGATCTTCGGATTGTCATAGCGCGGCAGATTCGCAAGGAAGGCGCTACAGTCGGACCTGATGGCGACCTCGACGAAAGAATGCTGATCCGGCAGAAATGTGGGAAACACCTGCTTCAAGACGGCTCTCGCCAAGTGCTGTTTCACCACATAGCGCAAATTTCCCGTATGCGCACCCAAAAACTGAGAACATAGCTCGATCGGAATCCGGCTGGCGGCCAGCTTGCCTTGGGTCTTTTCAAACTTCCTCACGGCATCCAAGAGAACCTTGGACGGGGGGATCGCCAGCGTCTGGCGGATCGCGTGATCCTGCGCCATGCTTTTCGCATATCCGCCGAAATACTCGAGCACTTCTCCCATCAGCCCAGAGATCAAGTGCCAGTTGCAAGCCTCGCGCAGCATGGCGATCGCCGCCGTATGCGCCTCATCGACAAGCGCGTAAGCGTCGGCGACTTTGTGATAATCCTCTTCGCTGACCTTAAGCAATTGGTAGTGGAGGAAGTTGGAAACTGAATGTTCTTCCACGAATGCTTTTTTGATATGATTGAGGATTCTTTTCTCCCCCTCTTCGGGGTAATAGAAGTAAAGCCTCGACAGCCCAAAGAGCGGTGCGGTTGCCGACTGCATCGTAAAACCATCGTTGATAAGCGATTCCTTGTGCTTTTCTGGCGTTGCCAATCTCCCCCACTTCTCACGGCAACTCTCGGCGATGCCCTTCAAGATCGCCGGAGAGGTCATCACCAAATGTTCGCCTTGAAATCGGAAGATAGGGTGTAAGGGGCGATTCACGATTTGCCCAATCGCGACATAACACAGGTCGCCCACCCTCATGGTGTAGCGCCAGCCCTCCGTGGCCCCTTGTTCACCCATGGCAGGTTTCTTGATTTTTTCCACATAGCTCAGCCTCGTCCAATCGCCGGGAACGAATTGCCTGAAGAAATCTTCCAAACGAAAGGTTGCGGGAGTCCTTGGAGGTTCGAGCTCATGACGGACAATGCCCGCCTTGGTTTCTTCAATCCACACGAACTGCTTGCTAAGGCGGGCATCTTCAAGATGGGCCAATAGTCCAGGCAAGGAATCGGTCCCGCGGCGCACCAACTCGCCCACGACGCGCGTCATTCCCGGTTTGCGCTCTTCACTCTGTACGAGAGCCTCCGCCGGGTCGGTCTCGAGCCCAAGGAAGGGATCGCCGATCACTTCTTTTGGGCTATTGCGCCATTCGATGTCCCACCAGAATTCTGGCTCCGATTTAAGCCGCTCGATCAGTTCTTGAACGGTCAGCTTTTTGAGATCGACGGGCACCAGTTTCGCGGCCGCGGGAAGGGGCGGCGGCTGTCTGGACAAGGCCGGGGCACCCATCAGGGCAACCAGGAGGATTCCCCAAAGCGATTTGCCAGCCGATGCCCACAGGGGCGCCCGGCAGTTCTTTGTTGTTGTTGGCTCATTCACACTTAGGCCTCCCTCGAACTGAGGAGACAAACTCCTACTTGACCGTCCGCTTTTACCCCATGATCGTTCACTTCTTGAGATTGTTGAGCAGTTCGTTAAATATCGGCAGATCATAGCCGAAAGCATCGGGCGCAGGATCCTTCTTGGCCTCGTCGATCTTCTTTTCGAGATAGGCTTGCACCTCCGGCATGATCGGTCCACCTGAGAGTCTATTGATGCAACATCGTGCAAATGCCAGTTCCCCGGACGTTTTCGGCCCAAAGTGTGGTACTCGCTGCAGGACCTCCAAAATGGCCCGATCGATGTTCGCGTTCTCATATCGAGGAAGTCCGGTAACAAACCTCTGGCAGGATTCCCTGGTCGTTTGATTGACGAAGAAGTCCTGGTGGGGATCGTTTTTCGGAAATCGCTCCTTCAAAAGGAACTGTGCCATGCGCACCTTCATCAAGGCGCGTAGGTCTCCTTGGTTCTCATTTTTTTCGGCATAATCGAAATAAAGACGCCCAGGAATTTGGCGGAGCCATTCCTTGCCATGGGCTTGCTCAAACTTGCTTAGTCTCTCTTCAAAAACCTGAATCGGAGGAAAGACCATCTTCTTTTTGACCAATTCTTCGTAGGCGGCCCATTTTACAAACTGCCTCAGCAGCATAAGCACCGAAACCATCTCCCTGGAAAGGACCTGATGATCGCGCGCTAGACCAATCCCATTTTTAAACCCTTCATTCACACGCTTGATGAGGTCGTAATTACGGGAAAGCTGATTATAGTATTTCTCATCAATCGACAATAATTCTGTTTCGATAAACATTGAAACGGGAACTTCTTCGCGAAACGGACGCTTGATATATTTGATGATTTCTTTTTCGCCTTCTCTTGGGTAGTAAAAATAGAGCCGTTTCAGGCCCGAGCTTCCATCGCAAATGAGTGAGTCTCGATGGCTTTCCGCCGTCAATCTCCCCCAGCGTTCGCGGCAAGCCCGCGCCTCGTCGGGTCGGTGAACGGGGGAATCGATGACCATGGAGCCATTTCTCCCGGTGATCGGAGCCAGATCCCGATTGACGATTCGACCTACGGCGATGTAGCACAGATCGCCCACCTTCATCGTGTACCGCCAACCTGGCTCCTCTTTTTCTTGACGTGGCAGTCGGCCCTTGGCTCTTTCGAAATAGCGAAGGTCGAACCCTCGTCGCGTATACAGGAGATTGATCCAATCCGAGAGGCCGAATGGGGGCCGGACAAACACCCATAGCCGATCGGGTGTCGCGGGGATTCCAAAGAGGAATGGACTCGGTTCCTCCACGGAACCTAGATCCAGGCTGTAAATCTCGTGATGCTCGGGATACCAGAAATACGCCTTGGTAGGCCGACGATCATCCATATGGGCGAGCAAGCCCGGCATGGAATGCACTCCCCGGCGCACGAGTTCTGCAAACACGGGAGATTTGGTCACGGCGGCCTTTTCGGCCCCTGGCAGCCCGTCATCCTGGCCCACTTCCAGCCCGAGGAAATCATCGCCGGGCTGAGGCCAGGTGCGGACAAGACCAAACTCTAGCGGTCCTCCTGGTTCACCCGGCAACAGGTTGATCAGCTCCTCGACCGACAGCTTTTTCAGCGTCTCGGGCGCTGGCAGCGACTTTTCGCTCGGTGGATTTACGGGAGGCTCGAGTGCAAGCGCGGGAAATGAGAGCAACGTGAAGGAAACCATCCCAAGAGAAAGGGTCAAAACAAAGGAACGAAACCCTATACCAGGTCCTGGTGCTTTCCCTGGAAAACCCATGCTCAGATCTCCTTCAGGCTTGAGTCGGCGAAGTCGTCCCTGGAGGATAGAGAGCGGCTTGTGCCATCATTCTAGACAGGCCTACCTACTTCTGTAAGTGGTAGAGTTGAGACGAACCGTTTTTTGAAACCAAGGCCCCTCACGGATGGCCAGCCATCTTCTTGTTCGTTTCTCCTTGTCCTTTCGTCCGTTCTCGGCGATCGACAGGACGCACCCTGATGGGACTCTTCCTGAATTTTGGCAGGTTGTACCACCCTTTCCCAATGAGGGAATTTTGCCGGCACGAATGCCTAGATGATTGAAACTCGGGAAAGTTTGGCGTTATCTGCATTTTTGCATCAAAGGGGTACATTTCGAGACACGGCGAGAGGTCTCCAACGTTAGGCGGCGCTGCGACCTGAAGGGCAAATGATGTAGCCTGCAGAATCCTTCATATAGACTAATCTTAGTCGATCGTTTCCGCGCCCGGGAACGACCGCCATTTCTTGAAAAGCCTTGCAATGTCGAACCGAGCGGAGCCGCAAGCATGAAGTCGCTTCGATGGCTCGCAATCGTCTGTACTTTGGGAATCTCCAGCGGCTGTTTCGGTGACCCCGGCATTCCGATCCTGCGCCCCGCAGAAGAAATCCTGGTCACCATCAAGGGCCAGCCGGACCTCAATACCAAGGACTTCACGGTAAGGGCCGACCCGCAACAATTTGCCCAGATCTACGAGCTGATTCAGCCCGATCAACGGGTACGATTTGAACCTTATGAACTTGCCGCCGAAGTGATCCTCAAACACGCGGACGGGACGCGCACTGTCGTCTATGTGCGCGACTTTGGACACAATCCCGCGATCGTGTCCCTCGACTACAAACATTTCTACCTAGCGAAGTGGAATCCCAAGGTGCCTGCCGGCGCATGGAAGCTGATCACTCTGTTTAATGGTCAAAGGCCAAAAGACGAATCGGGGCACCCTTCCACCGATTGAAACCGTCACTGGCCGCTAACCTTCCAAAAATCGGAATGCTCCCTTTACGCAGGTCGCGGCGATCATCAGAAATACCGATCCCCGAAAAAGGAAAAGAAAAAAGTCACGGCGATCGGGTACCAGTATCAACTCAGGCCTGTTGCGCCACGCAGACGCCACCATCCGTCAGGCGGCGCTCAAACGCTTCATCGAAATGCCAATCCCCAATAGCGGTGGCGAACTGATTGATGCTGCCCTTGCACGAGTGACCGCTCCTTCTCCCGACGAACGAGAACTCGCTGCCCGCGTCCTGGCGACACTTGACGGTGCAAGCTCGGGATGCGGATCGCTGGACCGAAGCACGCCGGGAACGTCTTGCGCGCCACCGAACCGATCCTTCTCCCCTGGTCGCGATGCGCGCTCAGTACTTCTTTGAAGCCGATCCGGAAAGGTTGTGATCGTCGTTCCGCGCCGTTCTTTTCCCACCCATCACGGCATCATCCAGGTGACTTTCACTTAAACCCTGGTCAGATATCCCCGCACGGATCGACGATCTTTTTCCTTGCTCATTTCTTGAGCCTGGCCAGCGCCTCTTGAGCGCGCTGCAGTACCCAGGCTAGGCAAAGGATCGCGGTGCCTGGTTTCGCGGAAGGGTTCCCTGCACTTGCCCCAAAAAATGCCTCACACGCGCGACGACCGCATGCGCACCGCCCTAATCGCAAAAACACGAAGCAAATGGACGGTTGAGTGAAAGAGCGAAACGATCGTCAAATCAAACGATCATGCGATGTCTAGAAAACTGACGTTTCGCTGAAGGAAGAATTTGATTAAGAAAATTTTGGTCAATCGTGTCCCCCTTGATCGCTCCTCACGGAGCCGAACACTGACAGGAGCGACAACGCTGGTTGCAAGGCGACACCTTCTCCATTGAGATTCGCGGAAATTCGCAATCTTCGATCGATTCTCCGACGGTCGCGGGCGGTCAGAAAAGGCGAGTCGACGCGGCTTGACGAATGATTCGCAGGCCCGGCGAAATGTGGCAAGCACGAGCGAGGAGAGTTCCTATGCTGGCGTTATTGCTATTGTTTCTGCCTCTGGGTGCCGACGATGATGTCAATTTGACCGATTGGTGGCCTTCACTCACGGTACCCACAGCAAACGGCATTCTCTCATTCCATCCGGAGGCATGGGACAGATCAACCATTACCGAGTTTGTCTCAGGAAAGGTGTTCAAGAGAGCCGAACTGTCATTTCACGTTTCCGCGGTTGCGCGTGCCGGCACAGGCTTCTTGTTCGGAGATCAACTTGGCCAATTCCATTTGACCAACGGGACCTTCACCGAAATTGCAAAAATCGACGGCGTCACGCGTAACGGAATCAGCTCACTATCCTCAAAGACCGACACAACATTTATTGCAATTAATAATCGCCATCAAAAATTGCTTATTGACACCCAAAATCAATGCTGCCGTTTATTAAAAAGCTACTCCGTCGACAGACTCATTGAAGGAAAAAACGTCTTATACAATAGCCTGCTTGACTCCGTCTATTTAACCAACAAAGAGGGAATTTCCATCGATTGGAAATACGGTATTACCAATATCATCCCTATGGACGGTGAACGGGTCGCTGAGCTGAGGTTGACCGAGAACAATGGGGCTCTATGTCTCTTGACCTATCGAGGGGGCAATCGCTTTGGGCCTACCTTGGAGAAGTCGGTTCGGTACTTCGATGCCCAAACCGGCAAGGAATCGGCACGGATACCCATCGCCACTCCCAATGACCTCAACAGCGTCGCCCCAGCGGACGAATCGCGGTTTGGTGCGTTCACCTCCAAAGGAAAGTCCCTTTTTTTTGAGATCTTTAAAGAATCGCAAGGAGCTTACCGCTCGGTTTATCAAAGAGAGCTTGAAGCCAATAACTTTTGCGGCAAGATCAGCGGATTTTTCTATAGCCGCCCTATTTATCGTTTTTCATCGCGGTATGTTGGCGACAATCAATTCGTGATCAATAGTCATCCGCGAATTCTGGTGAGCAATCCGTAGATCAAATGCCACCCGATCCACTCATGGTCCGCGCTTGCTGGAACCAGGCCAGATTCCGAGTGGCGAGCGATTTGTAACGATGTCCGACCGCTGGTCTTCGTTTCACCACGCTGAAGTATTGAGGCTGCGACTGAACCGCTAGTTCAAATGGAACGACCACAGCAGCCGAATCCCTTGAAACCCCCGTTCACTCCTTCGAAATGACCATCGAGATTGACGCGGACAAGACTTATGCCTTGGATGACTATGGATTGGTTCCCTTACGATTTTCCCGGCGACCGGCCGCCGCAATCGAAGGAGACTTGCGCACCATCATTTTTCGAGGAGAGCCATTCCATGCCCATCACCCGCGAAGCCATCGAAGGTCTGATCAACAAGCTGGGAATGCCACCGCTTGATCCATTTTCTCAAGACTGGGAATACGAAATTTCTGACCGTGAAAAATTGGGAGAATGGCTGCAGGCCTACAGTTCGGTACCCTTGACGCATGACGAGCGAGAAACTCTGATGGAAACGGTCCTTGACTCGTACGAAGATGCCATGAGGAGCAACTCAGCCCGCACGGAGGACTGGGATTCGATCCGGCGGCATCTGATCGCGAACAAGGAGATCCATCGGACCACCATCGATTACTGGTCCTTACTCGATGAACCCGATCCTGAAAACTGCTTCTTGGTCACCCATCTGGTTCGAGAGGTGAGGAGTGTCATCGAAATGGAAACCAGGCCCGATCTGGTTTGAAAAATCTCATTCGCTCAAACGAGAGAAAGCTCCCTTCTGAGTGAAGCCGTTTCACGGACACCGCTGTAGAATAACCATTCCCTTCAGGAGATCGCCATGACTCGAATTCTGACTGTGATGACTCTTGCCCTGCTCTCGACTGCCAGTCGCGCCGAAGATGCGAAACTAAAGGCGGAATCGGCAGACACACTGCTTACCGCAGGCCTTGCGACGGCTAAGAAGGACGGCAAGGCCGTATTCCTGGCATTCGGCTCGCCGGGTTGCGGCTGGTGCAAATACCTGGAGAAATTCCATGAGCGGCCGGCGGTCGCCGAGACGCTTGGCAAACAGATTGTGCTCGTCAAAGTGGATGTGGTCGAAAACGCCGGCGGACAGCAGATGTACGACAAGTATGTGGCGCGGCCGAGCGGCGTGCCGGTGTGGCTTTTCCTATCGGCGGACGGCAAGGTCCTCGCGGACTCTTTCGCCGAGGGAAAGAAAACGAAAGAGAACGTCGGGTTCCCCTACGAGCCAAGCGAAGTCGCCCACTACGAAAAAGCGCTACGGGCCTCCCTCCCGAAGCTAAGCGACAGCGACATTACGGTCATTATGAAGGAGTTGAAGGAAGCCGGCCCGAAGAAGAAGGAATAGAAGCAGGGCAGTCCGCCAGGAATCAACTCTGAAGGCGGTTGCGCAACGGCCGACCACTTCATAAGCGTCGCCAAGCCTCACCACCATAGACGCATAGACAAGCGAAACCAGATACCAGGAGCCGAACAGCTTGTGGCTGTATTCGGCTCCTGGCCTTCGTTTCACCATGCCGAAGTACAATGGCTGCGATTTGATCGCCACGTTCCGTGGAGCGGCCGCGCCTGCCCAGCCATCGACGTCCAAATTCATGCGTTTGGGATGACGGGCGAGATTGACGCGAATCGAGTCTACGTGCTGCGCAATCATGTGCTGGTTCACTTGTGGTTTTCAGAGGTGAACGAATTCCAGATGGAAGGGTCTAACCAGCAAAATGTGCTGTTTGAATTGATTCTTGCCGAATTGCCGGATCCGCAAGTGGATCATGCTAGCTGGAAAGTGCGATTCCACGCATCGTACGGCATGGATGCCTCTTTCCGCTGCGCCGCGATCGAAGTGATCAGCCTGGTGCCTTGCAATGAAAATGACGAAAGCGAGTGAAGCTCAGTTGACGTTCAATCAACCCTCCCAAACATCCACAACAAGGCCGTATCGCTGGAAGACCTTGCCAGCTTATCATCATCGACGAATGAGGCCGCATCGACCCATGTTTTGATGGGGTCCACTTCCTCATAGGGGAGCGTTCCCAAATCCTTGTTATCTCGCGGATCCTGCCGATCATCCAGGAAATCGCGAACCACCTTACCGGCATTGACGACAATGAGTTGACCACAATGAATGGACTCATTGTAAGCTGCAAATACAAGCTCATCCCCTTGGGCAAATTCCAGCCACCTCTCGGCGCTTAGGGAACCAAAATACCCCGTACTATCGTCGAAAACGGTCCAACCACTCCCTTCAAAGATCCACACGGCCACCTTACAGATCCACTTACCGCCTTGGGTGGCACTTGGGACAATCTGGCTCGACGCGACTGGCCTTGGCGGCCCCAGGGGAGCGAATTCCACCCAGCGTGAAAAGCGGTCCATGGCCTCTTGCTTATTAAGCCTGATTCGGGCATAACTTGAAACCATTTTCCCGCATCCTTTGATGTCGGCGATTTCGCAAGGTGCTCGCTAGGTCTCACCGCCAAGCTCGACCCCTGGCCTACTTCAAGTACTCTTCCGTACTGATCAACTTCGCGTAACCGAACTGAAGGGCCGCCATGAACGAGGCATGGACTTCCGGTGCTTTCACGACGGTTCCGCCAAACTCCTGGTCGCGTGTGGCGCAAGCGTCGTGAACTACGGTAACCATGTAGCCGTAGTCGCTGGCGGCGCGGGTACCGGCATCGACGCACATATGACTCATCGCGCCACAAATGACAACCTCCTCGACTCCATGCTCATCAAGCAGCGCCTTCAGATTGGTATCGCGAAAGGAATTGATCTGGTGCTTCACGATCACTGGTTCGGAATCGAGGTTCATGACCTTGGGGTGGATCTGCGCGCCCGTTGAGCCCGGTGCAAAGAAGGGAGCGTCAGCCGTGGGAAATTCGTGCCGGACATGGACCACCAAGTCGCCCGAGGAGCGTGCTTTCGCGAGCAGTTTGCTTGCATTGACTGCGGCAGCGTCAATGCCGCTGAGAGCCCACTTTCCGCCCGGAAAGTAATCGTTCTGAATGTCAATCAACACCAACGCGCGCTTCAGCATGTTTGTCTTTTCCAGTGGAGGAAGATGGAGAAAAAAAGAGAAAGAAAGAAAACCCCAAGGGTCCCGTGGAACATTTGGGCAACGCCTGCACCGGCCTGCGTCCACGACCATGATGATCTTACTCTCGGTGAGGGCCAGCGCCACCCGGTGTCTTGATCGTGCGTTAGCCGACGCGCGCTACATGAACCCATGCTTTGATTCGCTGCCGGAATTCTCCGGAAAACTGCGAAAAGCAAATAAAGGAAACATAGAACTCTATGCAGAGGAATCGGTGGCCTGATCCTAATTGCACCAAGCAAGGAGTAGAAATCATGCGGTCATTGTTCGCGCCCTTGATCGTGTTTGCCATGGTCGCAGTGGCTGGGGTGCCGGCGATTGGCGATCAACCCGAGGGTCTGGCCAACGGCGCCAGAGAGATCCATGGGAAAATCATCGACCTACTTTCTCCGGTGGTGCCAGGGACCGTATTTTCGCCCGGTCCCCTCGTGATGTTCGAGTTCAAATATGAAACCTCGACACCGGGCGAGGTTCAGGCCAGAGTTGAGGCAATGGTCGCGGGGAAAGTGAGCAACTCCGTACGCAGCTCGGCCTTTGAATTGAAGAATAGGACTGGCAACGGCGAATTGGCCGTTTATGTCAATGCGTCTGATGACCAGGTTGTCGATGAACTCCGGATTGTACTGACGAGTAAGTCGGGCGTGCAAAGCGACCGAGTGGCGGCAACGATCAAGGGCCCAGTGCGGTTCCAAGGCGATCCGAGGCTCGGCGCTTTGGCTCCGAGATCCCTGCTCGCCCGGATCGATCCCACCGACCGCGACCACCTACTGGTCAAGCCTCATTATCCCCAGTCGGCGAAGGGCAAAAAGAATGAAAAAGAGAAAACAGAAATAAGGGTACCTCCCGCAACCGCGCCCGAAATCAAGATCCTGATCAAGGAAGTGCAAGTCTTTGGTCGCGACGGTAAGCGAATCGAGGCAAAGCAACTATCCGACCTTCTGGAAAAGCCCCAAACGGTTTTGGCCATGTCCAACGCAAAAGCAAACCCCGCCGCGATCAAGTTGCCCAAAGAGTACACGCTGCTACTTTTGATGGTTCCCAGCGCATTAGGCGGCCTGCCGCGACAAGAATAGGGCCCTGCCAAGTCGATGCTGTGGAACCGCAAGCAAGGCTCTAAAGATGCTTAGGCAAAGCTCTCTCTGCCAGGCGAATGGGGGGCCTTCAGCCCCGAAGTGAAGCCCTTGCGCGGGTTGCGAGGAATTTGCGCTCGACGGCAAACCGAGCGATTACAGGATCGACAGGGCCGGCCTTCTGCTTGCAGCAATCGTCCGCGGTCCCCTATTCAGAGTGACCTTACGGCTTGAACCCAAATCCACGGAAGAGGCGAAGCTCTTTATCAAGTTTCTCGCAGCTCTTTCCGGCAATCTCCCTTTTGCCGTCATCGCTGAGAATGTAGCCGTCGGTTCCTTCAAAAAACAAGGCTTCCGGATTCAAATCGGGGAAGGTGATTCCCGGAACAAGTTCGGGAGCCTGATGCGGTTCGCCCGACCAGCGAAAGAGCTTGAAGTCGGGGTTACCATCAAACCGGCCGGCGATGATGTAGTACTTATCCCCTTTACGTTCCATACTCCGGATACCGAGACCGCCGAGATCGAGCAAAATCGGCTTGGCGAATTTCCCAAACTCGTTCTTCATGACACCTTTCGGGTTTTTCAGTCGCGCGACCAAAGCCCTGCCTTGAATGATCGGATTGCGAAAACCGATCAAGAGATCTCCATCAGGGGTCGAGGCCAAGCCTTCAATGCTCAAAGCTCCATCCGACTTTGAATCCTTTCTGGCCGCATCAATGAGATTGAACGGTCGGTAGTTGTCATCCTCGTGGAGGTCGCTAATCAGGTGCCTATATGGTTGATCGATCTCCTTGATTTTCAGATCTTTCCCGTTCTGCACGCTGAGTTTGATGGCAAAAAGCCGGCGCCGATTGCGCATCGCTTTACCTTCCTTGTCGGCACTGTGCGAACCAATCCAATAGACTCGATCGTCAACCTCCGCCGCGCCCTCGAGATCGACCTCAAGACCGTCATCTTCCAGTCCGAGGAAATCTTCATTGATCGCTTCCTTGGATAACGGTTCTCCTGCCTGACCAATACGATAAAGTCGCAATTTCGTCGATTTCTTGTCTTCATCGTCAGCGACGACGAACAATCCTTTGCCGACTGATACCGCAGCCGATGCGTTGCACATCGTCGAATACCCTGTGATGACCGGGGCCCGAAGCGCCTCCGATTCGTTCGCCGTTGTACCGGAATTCGTCACCCCCAGGGCCGCACCAACCGTCGCCCATGCGCCAATTCCCAGAAACGCCCCCAAGACCCAAGCTCGATGCATGATTGTTTCCCCTTGCAAAAGAATGGAATTCTTCCCCGCCTTGCTCACGCCGATGGATTTCAGTGCGGGAGTCAATGGTCGTTGAAAACCACACCTCAACTGGAGCCAGGAAATAACTACTCCTTCTGGAATTCTGTTCACAAACGAGCCAATATTCAACTCACTTATTTTCTTGGAATTCCAGAAAATCAAAAAAAAGACCAAAATGCGAACCAACCCTTCCAGAAGTGATCAATATCGAGCAAGAAGAAAAGATTCCGCTTTCGTTGCTCGAGTCAGCCCTCACTCCTAGTGACTTGGTAAGATCAATCCAATCGACGAACAGGATCACGCAATGACCTACCAAGAACTCTTCGAAACCGTCCGGCACCATCTTGCCACTCAGGGCGCCACTTGCGAAATTAGGCCTGGCCCCCTTGCCACCGAGCAGCAGATCGCCGCAATGGAAACGCGGATCAAGTTCGGACTGGGGAAGGAGTTGCGGTCGTTTTTCCAAACGATGGGTAACGGCTTGTCGGTGCGCTGGATCGCTCAGCCGGACCATTCCAAGTCGCCATTCGCCAATCTGCAGATTCCGAACCTCGATACCTTGGCCGAAAGATTCGAATCGTGGCGAAGCTATGCACTTTACAGCCCGCAGGAGGCGGAGAAGTATGGATTCCCATATACCAAGGACCCCGCGCTAGCAAAGCGAACCGCAGCGCGGATGTGGCACTGGCTGCCCATCATTGACGAAGGAAACGGCGATCAGATTTGCCTGGATGTGAACGCTCCCGATTGCCCGGTCGTCTTTAACAACCACGAGTGGATGGATGGAGGCACCGGAGACAATGGCCACCCAATGGCCCCCAACTGGCGGGCATTTCTGATCGACTGGGGGAGAGTTTGCTTCCAATTTCCTCAAAGCCTCGACTGGCCATTTGCCTTCAAGTCCGGCGGTGGCATGGACTGGGACGGCAAGGAATTTCGAGAACCGTTCCGCATCCCAGGGTTGATCAATGCGCGACATAGCGTCTGACCCGCCCATTCTGTTGAACCGGACCAGCAGTGGCTGCACCTTTTTTTTCGCGACTCATCGTCCCGCGCTAAGGTGTGGCACCCGTACTTTTGGTCGATAGCACAGAACGAGATCGTAGAACTCAAGGAAGGGATCGGCGCTCGCGGAGACCACGAAAATGGGCGACAAACTAACAAACGGTAAACCTGACTTAGATTTAGTCGTGTTGCGCCATTTGCTTAACCCAGACCACCCCCTTGTTTCCTGGTCAGATCGGGTTGACTGGGAACCGCTTTGCAGGGAAGTTGAACGGTACTTGCAACCCTCCAGTCCAGGAATCGCAGTCGATGGACGTCTCGTCCTCGGCCTGTTCTCCCTCAAGGCTAGGCTCAATCTGTCTGACACGGACCTATTGGAGCAATGGGTGGAGAACCTCTACTGGCAGTACTTTTGCGGCTGCGAATCGATGAGACATCGCCCTCCAGCCGATTTGAACACGCTCGCTCGCTGGAGGTCATTGTTGGGAAATGAGCACTTAACCGCTCTTCTCAAGAAAATCAAAGACGCCGCCTAGGCATAATCGCTGTTTGGTTTCCGAGAAACGCGAGCGTTCGAATGGCATCACTTAGGCGCAAAAGGGGCGATGCTGAAAAGAAAGCTCGCCCTGCCTTGGCAACAATCGCGAAAGCGAGTCATTCGAAGAGTTGAAGCGATTGGGGTAATCGATGCCATCAAGCTCGCGCCTGTTGCGCATTGCTCGAATCACAGCATTGAGTTGCTTGTCAACCCAAATCTCTTCCTGGAGGTCTTGAAGCAACATCTTCCAGCGTTTCGGCCCGTTTGCCAGCTTTTGTCTGACCCATTCATGAATGGGTTCAGAATCGGGTTCGGGCGCATTGTGCAGACAGGGTGTAGGGGCATCCGGCATGCGACCGTAGCAGCTACCTTGAGGGTACGACCTCCAGAAGCCCTCGTTCAGCAAATCCAGGCCCTCGCTACCGTCAGTGAGGGCGCGGGCAAAAAACTCGTCTCGTTCGTCTTCCAGCATGCGAATGCAAGCCCTCCCCGAACCTGAACTTCAAGTGTTGTGAATCATGCCGTTCGCCGCGGTGCAGCGCTGTAGGGACCGGGATTCCCCGCAAAAATCACTCCACTGTGTAGCTAGACACCATAACCACAATCGCTGTTGCCCACGAAGTCATCGCCGCTTCCAGGTCCGCTCGCCAGCTGATCCCAGCCAATTTGTGGATAATTAATATTAATTGTGGTAAACACAATTTCCCAAAAAAAGATCGCGCTCCATCGTCGATCTCTCCGTTGACTTATCTAGACGTCCTGAGCTTGGTTCCTCAACACTTCAGCGGATTTTCTGATGCGCAATCATTGTCCAAAATCTCTGCCGTTGTGGAAGGTTGGCCCAATACTTCTGGCTTAGATTCTCCTACTGGGCGATGAGCTTCGCCACGAGTTCCTTGAGTCGGGTGGTACGGTCCCAGGTGGAGGGGCGTATACCTTGTTGGTTGCGGAGGGGCGGTAAGTCCACCTCGATGCGCATGAGAGCGCGGTGGCGATTGACGGCGGCGTGATAGGGGATTTTCGCCGCCGTGGCAAATTCGGTAAGGGTGTGGCCACGTCGCCAGGAAGCGATCCATTTCGCGACGAATCGTTCGTCGGTCAATTTCTTGAGTTTCTTGATGGGAACCTGCCCATCGAGCGCTTCGGTTGTCACAGCATTCGGCGCCGAGGTGGGATCATTCTGCCTGCTTGCCATCGTCGTCATCTCGTCCTCCTTAATGAAGTCAATTTATCCATTATATTACTGTGGTTAAGTTGCCAGTGAAGCGCTGGCAGGGGATGTGAAAACAAAACCATGTAAATTCCGAAAATCAAAAAGCCCAGATGGGGTCATTCTTGGGGTTGTTGGCCTTGATCTTCCCGCTCACATCCTAAGATGGAAAGTGTTAAACACGCAAATCCTGCCCAGCGAGACTGCGAGCAGCCAAAGGAGAAGAGGCCATGGCCGCGAAGCGACCCAAGGAAGAAGACCGGCACACGGGCCGCATGCTCGGGGTCTGGATGCCGCTCGAAAATCACGCGGCGCTCGACCTCATTGCCGCCAAAGAGTACCGATCCAAGAGTGCCATCGTGATGCGCTCGCTCGCGGAATATTGTCAGAAACGCAAACACGACTGGCCCGCCGCGGAGAGATTGGCAGACAACGAAAAAGACCTTCGCCTGAGCGGAAAAGCGAGCACGGCCCCAACGTCGAAATTGAATTCGTTGCCAGCGAAGCCGGGCGTGAAACCGGGAAAAATAAGCGCCAAAACAGGAAGCAGGGGCGGAAAAGTAAAGCTGAGCGCGACGGGAAAACCTGACAGCGACTTGGCAGGCAAGGCGGACAGCGGCAAACGCAAGCGAAACTGAGCATTGGGCGGCTCCAGTGTTCATTTGTACACTAGTGTATTGTCCAGGAATGATCCCCGCTGGGCCAGAGGAAATCACAGAGAAATTTCAAAAAATATCGGTCAGGAAGGATAGTGGCCCATCGACTCGCGGTTGCTCGACGAAATCTTACTTTCTTGACATCGAGGTCATGCCAAAAGTCGGGTAGAACCACAGCCGCGGGAACAATCAGAATCGAGAGTCCTGTAGAACGAAAAACCGACCGAGCCTGCCTTTGCAAAAGCTAAACGCAAATGTCACAAGAATTCTCTCTGGATGGTTCGATGACGTCGCTTCTTCTTTGGTGGCGAATTGGGCGCCATTGCTTAGGTAGATGGGCCTGTCGTTCCCGAAAGCTTGCGAAAATTCAGCACCGGCGCGAGCGCCACTTCTTCATGGGTGGTCAGCCAGACGAGGAAGGTGAACCAAAGCGCTGAAAAGGTGAATTTGACCTCACGGAAATACGCTCTATCCAGTTTCCATTCCTTGAGCACGCCCCGCTTGACCAAAAATGGCTCCAATACAAACCGATCATCTTGCGCCTGCGGCCAACCCTCAAAAAGGATGCAGTCATCGGAATCGAGTCCAAAGCGATATTCACCCTTGCCCAGCGTGAAGACGCAATCACCCAGGACTTGCGTGCTGAAATAAGGCACCTCCTGGGATGCATAGATCAAGAGGTCCAAAAGCGTGGTTTCACAAACGGCTCGGTCCCTTCGGGGCATCGAACGCCTGTCGGCAACAAGAAACCGAATCGTTACGCGCAGATCGGACAGAAGCCTTTCGAAACCCAGAACGGTGGGGGCATCAAAAATGGCGATCTCCCGTCTGGCTTGATGGCGTCTCCTTTTCCAGTTTCGATCGCCAAAGCCGTCGGTAATCGGCGCGTCGAGCTGAACGGCAAGTACATCAAGAATGTCAGTCGGCAGCTCGAATTGAAAAAGCCAGTTGCCCGAGTCTCGGAAAAGCAATTGATCGACCAGCTGAAAGACGCGCTCATCGGTTACGATCTTACTTGGCGAAAAGCCGGCTCCGCGTTGACGATCTCGCTTATATTGCTCCCTGGCGTCCCACACCCCGCGCCGAACAAATACATAGACTCTCTTTCCCGCGCGAAAAGCGGCATCGATTTCGGCGAAAGTGATTGATGATCCCGTGTCTCGAACCATGCCGCCAAATCGACCATCGATAATTCCAATCAAAACATCGCATTCTTTGGCGGCGGCAATGCAGGTTTCATAAGAGTGCAAGGAACTATCGACCGGAATCGATCCCGACTCGCTCGCCAATACCTCGTATCCCCAACGCTTCAGCTCAAATTCCAGGAAATTGCGCAAGTCCTTGAGATCGTATACGGTGGAACTGAGAAAGACGGTCATCTTTCTTGGTGCCGTCATCATGATCGTGCCTCCCACCGGATTGGCCCTCGCCACTTAAGCGCAGTCCATCCACGGTTGCTCGCCGAATCCTAGTCCAATCCAGAAAATACGCAAGAACGATCGATCCCAGGCCCGCGGCCTATCAGCTTATGGGCTACACCACGATCGGCTACTCGCGCGGATGGGCCGACGAGTTTGGCGTGTTTTCCACATGGGAAGACGGGTGTCAAAGGAATCCTCGGAATCTCTGGCTGCATTCATGGGCAATTGAACATTATTCACCTAGAAGTTATCAGTCTAGATTTTCTTCAATAAAACGCAGCGCCTCTGGCCACTCAATGGAAGACCTTTCTAGCATGACTTCGCAGAGGAAGATCGCCGTATTAATCAATGGTTTCAAATCCAAGGTAGCTTGAGCCCAAAGGCGGAATGGCGGCCGGGTCACATGCCATCTCTCTTCGGCATTTCCGCGAGGCCAAGATGAAATCGATTGTTTCCCTACTCCTGATTTTTTATTTTCTTTCGGCAGGCCACTCGCCCGTTCATGCGCAGCGCTTCGTCATACCCGATCTTGTTCCTGATCTTGATGGGTTGAAAGAAGAAGATAAAAGCAAACTTCTGAAATTCTTCAAGAATATGAGGCATGTTCGCAAAATCGTTTATGGGAATGTACATGCTGTTTTTGAATGCACGCCAATCACTAATATAGGTAACGAGAAGAAGCGCCCCACGGGTGACGGTGGGGTTGAGCTACAATCGGCCGGCGAACCATTGAAGGCCGATAACAAGATAGGATCAAGAAGGGCTGCGCCGGCATGGACGGATCGAAAAGCAATCAGACCCTCTCCCCAATTCATGGCTCAAGGCTTCCGATGAAGACCTTCTGGAAGTCACTGGCTGCTGGATCTTATGACGCCCCGGCGGCGGCACTTTCGCTCCTGTTTTTCATTGGCATGCATTTGATTCCTTTGCCCTTTCCTGGTGCGATCAATTTGATCGTGGTTTTCACGGTGCTGGGCCTGGGATTTCTTTTCTCCCTGAGCGGCACTTTTCATGGCCGTGGCCTTGCTTTTTATGTCTGCCTGATTTGTTTGGTGTTGATTACTCTTTATTCTTTAATAACGGTCCGAATCGCGACTCATTGATCTGGTTTCGCTTCGCCGACAAAGGAGGACACTGCAGCTTTGAGGATTACCGGTTGGAAATGGGGCCGCTCTCGTGCGCTGGCAGTCGCCAGCATAGAATGCCCAGGGCCAGGATCACGGTGATTTCCTTACCGAAGCCCGGTGATCCCCGGCAACAAAGGCGAGGCTGCCATGTCCATGGCCCTGAGACTCTTGATAACGCTCATTGCCATCGTCGCGTGTATCAAGGCGTTCCAGCAACCAGCGGGCCTTGCGACTCAAATGACGATCGCCACTTCGAACCAAAAGGCCAGCACCATCATCCAGTATGGGATCATGCCAAATGGCGACCTGGGATATTTGTTTTTCGCAATTTCGAAAGACCGAGCCGACCCGCTGAAAGCACCGGTCAGCACCTCGACCGACCGTGGCGAACTCCTACTGCCAAATGGGGACAGGGTTCGGTTACCGGCAGGCGACAAAATCTTCGAAATCAAAGACGGCACTGTTACCCGTTCACGCACGCGTTGTTCCGCACATGATGTTCTCGACTATCTCGAATAGCCGACCTGGGGAATATTCGATCGATGGACTTGCTCGGTTTGTGAAAGCAAAGGCGGATGGCACCCTGGCTGCTGAAGAGTGGTGTCGTTGCTCTCATGGCGAGTGCAAATATCAGGGAACGGTCCAACGTATCGATCGATCTACGAGATCTCAAGAATGCGCAGCTTTCCCACGGAGCCCCGCCAGACCGACTGGAATGAAGGCCCTCTCGCCTTGAGGGCACGGTGTTTTCCCACGCTCAGGCCCAATGACAGGTACAATATGAGGGGGAAGTAGTAGGATCCTGACTTCGCTTTCGTTCTCACGCCCACTCCTCGTCTGCACGGCTCGATTTCAGAAGTGACTGCGAATGGAGAGTGGGTGGGCAATTGATCAGAATGCCCAAGCAACCTCTACAAGGACAACGGATCGTCGTTTGTTTGGCAATGCCAACACAGGGAGCCCGCGATGCACAGGTCCATCACCTTAAAGCCGGTCTTCTATGTTCCGCTATTTATCTGCGCCATTTTTCCTATTGGATATTTATTGTTCAGTCACAACGACCAATTTTACCGTTGGCCTAAACCTCCTGTATTTTACTTGCCTAGAAAAATAATTTCTTACAAAACGGTGCACGAACTATTAAACGACGTTGCCAAATATCAGGCGGCGAGCGAGTATCAAAACGTCATCGACATCTTGCGAAGTGCGGATATAGATAAGCTGGTTTCATCGGAGCTTGATAAGGACGTTCCAAGTGTGGTCACGATTGATGGCATCAGTCGGTTTGCTTTTGGAATTGAAAATCACAGAGAAGTTTATGAAAAATATCATCTCGTTTCTTTCCCAAATACGGGCTGCGTGATAACGGACCCAGGGCACGATTTTTGGTTTGGCTGGGCAGCGGATTTTACTCGTCGCTACAACGCAAAACTCGAGTCCGAACTGAACAAGAGAAATTAATCACTTCTTGGCCCTAACAAAAACGGCTCAATCTCGATCCAGATGATTCCGCCGGAGTCGTCAGACATTCAATAGAGGTCTACCGCGATCAAGCGAGGGTTGAGAAAACATGACACTCAAATCGATCACGCTCACAGTGCCCACATTTTTCTTGATTTTATACAGCTGGATTTTAATTCTGCTCCTTTCCTTAGCGTTTCATTTTTCTGACCTCTCACGATCGGATTATATATCGACATCGTGCAAGACGCTTGACGATTTATTTCAAGCAGCAGTCCGAATGCAATCGATCAAACATCCCAAAGTACTCATCGATGTCATAGACCACGCCGACATCGAAACGATCGTGGCTTCGGAGCTACAGAGGGAAAAGCCACGGATTGTCATGATCGCCGATCCTGAGCCGCTCCCTTATGGGTTGGAGAACAGGCCTACTGGCGCGAAGGTTGATTATGTTCTATTTCCCGGGACAAGCGATGTTCATGTACCAAGTTATGATTTTTGGATACTTTATGCCATTCGCTTCGCGACCCAATACAACTCGCTTCTTCAATCCGAAATAACCCGGGACAGAAAACTCACGCGGCTCTTGTTGGCTCCCGTGCATCGGTTTCGGATCGGGATTCAGACCTTTCCTCGCCTGGAAATTACTGACGATGCCACCCTGATGGCGGTCGGCAGTGACGAGACAGGGGGACGGGAACAAATCGAGATCTGGGAGCTTAGGCCAGAGCCGAGGAAGGTAAGAGTGATTCCCGGCCTCATGCGGGCCTTTTCGCCAGACGGCAAGCTCCTGGCTCGCTCCGGCAAAGATCGCGAAAAAACCGAGGTGATCGATACGACCACCGGCGCTGTCGTCAGCGTGGTCCCCGAGAACGGCCGCATCGTCCAGTGGGCCTGGCCGGACCGACTGATGGTGGTGCGCCCCATCTCGGGTGCCTTGCACGTCAGCATCTACGACGTTCGATCCGGCAATCGAGAATCGTCCTTCCTGATCCCAAGCCTCGGGCGTGTCGATATATTGGGGCCGGTGAACGGTCGTCGTGAACTGGTCGTCGGTTGGGAATCGACGAGTCGCGTCGAGGTGTGGGACCTGGCCACAGGGAAGACGGTTCATGGCATCACCCTCCCAGACGCCACACGGAAGGGGATCTGGAGCAACTTTGCAGTGAGTTCGGACGGAAAACGGATAACCGCAAAGCGCCGTTCGGACCAACCAGTCAAGATCTACGACATCGCCACCGCAACCGAGATCGGCACGGCCAGCATGAGAGCGATCGGTTCTTCCGGTTTTCCGACCACCTGTGAGTTCGTCCCAGGCCGTGACTTGATCCTGGGGCACGCCTCGTGGTTCACAGAAGACCACAGGTACTTCACCGGATTGCGAGCGTACGACCTTGGCAAGAAAGCCATTGTTGCCGACCTACCAAAAGCCTTCGAGGTCTTTGTAATGTCGTCCGATGGCCGGGTCATGATTACGCTTGAAGAATATCCCGGTACAGACTTACTTATCTGGGATCTGACTCAAATCCCCTGACGGTCCGGGCGATCCTTGCACCTCCTCGGATTCTTTCCACTGATGATTTTGCACGGCCTCCCCTGTCCGCGCCCAGGCATTGGTTATATCTTGTAATACGACACTCTGAGGTACGATCATGCCCGCCGTTTCCCTGGTTCTGTTTCTTGCTTCCACAGTCCCGGCCGCGGATCATTGGCCATCCTTTCGGGGCGATGGCACCAGTGTATCCCAGGCTACGGCGCTGCCTGTGAAATGGTCGCCCACCGAGGGAATTGCCTGGCGCATTTCCGTGCCGGGTTACGGGCAAAGCTCGCCCATCGTCTGGAAAGGTCGGGCTTTTCTTAGTTCCGTCGACGGGCCGAACAAAGACATCGGCATTGTCAGTGCTTTTGACTTGGCCACGGGCAAATTGCTTTGGAAAAAAGAGTATCTCACGAGCCAAAAACAAAAATCGAGCCCCACGGTCAGCCGAGCCGCGCCTACCGGCGTGGTCGATGCGGATCGGGTGATTGAGCTTTTCGAATCGGGCGATCTTGTTTGCCTGGACCATCAGGGTAAGGAGCGGTGGAAGCGCGCTCTCTCCACCGAATTTGGCGCCTGGGAGAATAATCATGGCATGGCTTCAAGCTTGGCCCAAGATGGCGAGCGTGTCTTTGTGCTCGCCGATCATCGGGGCCGTTCCTCCTGGTTGATGGCGATCGATAAGGCAACCGGCAGCACGGCCTGGAAGATCGACCGCAAGCCGAACTCCTCCTGGACCAGCCCGATCGTCGCCACGATCCAGGGACAGGAACAGGTCATAATCAGCTCCGCGGGGGCCGTCGAAGCCTTTTCTCCCACCGATGGCAAATCGCTCTGGAAAATGGGTGACTTCGCAGGCAATACGATCGCCAGTCCCGTTGCGGCGGGGAACCGAATCATCGTCGCCACCGGCGAAAGCCGGGCGAAACCCGATCCCGCCGTGACCACGCATTCCACCGGCGCTATCCTCGTCGAATCCTCGGGCCCGGTTCACCAGTGGGAAGCGAAAAAAGCAATCTCGCAGCATGCCAGCCCGCTCGTTTACCAGGGAGTGGCTTACTTTGTGACCCGCACCGGCATGGTCCATGCTCACGATCTCGAATCGGGGCGCGAACTTTTTGTCGAACGGTTGGCCGATCCCTGCTGGGCAACCCCCATTGGCGCGGGCGGCCGGATCTATTTCTTTGGAAAGAATGGTACGACCACGATCTTGAAGTCCGGCTCCACCCCCATCCGCGAGGGAGTTTGCCGCCTCTGGGATGAAGCCGAGTTCGCGCGCCGCAAGGAAGAGGAAAAGAAGAAACCAGAGAACCAGAGCGGCTTTGGGCGCCCTGCGACTGGCGCGAATTCAGACCAGGCCAAGGCCAATCCCTCCGAAGGAAGGCGCCCGTCCACACCCACAACAGGACAGCCAAAGGGAAATGCGGCGCCTGCCATGAGCATGGGCTACGATGCGGTCGGCGATGTGGTCTATGGTGTCGCCGCCGTGGACGGCATGTGGATCGTGCGCACCGGCACGGAACTCATTTGTATCAAAGCGGCGTCAGCGCGGTAGGAGAGAGCAATTTAGCAGACCTCAATGTGATGTTGTGCGGCGTGCCTACGAACCTCAAACGAGAGACGCAGGCACGCCGTATTGGTAAACCGGTATGCATAACCCAGGTTGACTTGCTGCCATAAAAACAGGTAATCTTGCTTGGATCTCGATGGTTTAGTAATTTTCGATGATCAACTCCCGCTGGCCAGTGAGATTGTCCCGGGATCCCCTTTGATTCTTGTAATTCCGCTCGCTGATAAGCATGCGATCGCAAAGTAACCCTGAACGGAGGCGATATCGTGACGTCTCTTGCCGCCCTAGGGACGATCTATTTCCTTGGATTTTCCCCATTGGGAGAACTGCCTTCCAAGCCTGACCCATTCTCTCTCATCATTGCCGCCTCCTTCGTCAATTCCCCAATGCGTACGGAAGTTCTCTCCCTGTCGTTTTGCGGCGGTAATTCGTCTTGGCAGTATAAGCGTGCCAACGAACCGGAACTCCTGTCTGGAACCTTTTCAAGCGATGCCGACACAAGAACTGGGGTCATGAAATTCCTGCAATCCTGCAGAGCCGTGGAAGACGATCTCCAGGGCCAAAGGCCGGTCACGCATGCGCACTTCTCCTTCCTCCTCGTAGATTCTCATGGCGTTTCCGGTGGGGTCATTGACAGGAAAAAAACCAATTCCAGTCTCCTGAAGAATCCCAGCATCAATCAGGTGTTCTCCTCGGTAAGGAAGCAGATTTATGGAAAAGGGAGCGATGGCATTAACGGGTTGATTTGGCCGGTCTATGCCAGTGGCGTGCACCAACGCGCCATCCGCATCGACGGCGATCGAACTGGGACTCAGAGCGGCGTGTCCAGTTTCCCTGCATTCGTTCCTTCGGAGGCAGAGGCCGACAAACACCAAGGGGGTCAAAAGGCTAACGAAAATCCAGTCAACCGATACGTCTTTCCCGAGACCCCGGCATTGTCTCGGACAAAAGACACTCAGCGCATACCCACCACTCCTCCAGAGAAGGTCGCATCTATTGAAGAGACGAAGAATCCAAAATCGGCCCTGCTCGTGGCTTCGTCTCGCCGCTCGCCGCATCAGGAGATGCTCTTGATCTCGTTTACCGAAGGTGGGACGACCTGGTCGTTGATCGATCAAGTGGGATCGGCGAGAAAATCGGGCGTTCCCGCCGCGAAACAAGATCGCCGAAGTGGACAAGAAGCTTTCAATGCTCCCCTGGCCAAATCAGGGCGGTTGAATCCCCAACCTGAAGAACGAAATCCCGATGTGGATTTCTCCTGCGCTCTATTTTCGGGATCGAATCTGGTGGATTTTTTTGAACTATCCACCGCCAACAAGAATGCGCTCTTTTCCAGCTCTGCCTTTGCGATCTCGCGAAAACAACTCTCTGACGATCTCAAGGCGCCATCCCCTTGGTTTCACGCCTTCTTGGCGCAAATTACCCCATAACGGCATTCTGGAGCCCCATCGCAGCAACAGCAATCAGAAACAAGCCGCTTTACTACGCCGGAGCCACGATGCGATATCAACTCCACCATACGGTGTGTCTCGTCACCCTGCTATTTCCGGTTCCTTGTTTCAGCCAGGAAAAACGCCTCGTCAATACCTTCCCGCAGAATCCTGATTTGAGTGTCGCGAAAACGCAAAAAAAGTGGAGCGCAGACAACGGCGCGTTTCTGCTGGCTTTGCCGAAAAACGACTCCGCGATCCAGGAATCACTCATTTCATTCAGAGAACAAGGGGCCAACGATTTCTCGCTAACCTTCAAGTGGAAGTCGTCGAGTCAGCCACAACGCTTGGTCAATCAGGGGCTTAGCGTGGGACACTCGATGTGCAACGGTGAGTCGATCTGGTTCAAGCTTAATGGCGCAAGCCTTGTTTTGCACGTGGACGATCGCTCGGAAAGGGGTTTATTTGGATCCACGCCGTTTAAAGACTTTTATAAACAAAATTATATTTCCCCATTCTTATCCGGAGGCTATATTCCCCATGCTGATGATGCCAACCAATCGCACACGGTAAAAGTCTGCGGTTCTTTTCCGGAATTGGAGTTCTGGTCCAATAATCACCTTGCGTTTTCTTTCAACCTGGACCATCAAATCGAGAACTTCGACAAGGAACAGTCGTGGCGTTCCAATCCATTGAACCGCCACAAACTCGCGCCCCGTTCCGTTTTTAGCGATGAAGCCGCCTTTTATAAGTTCATGCTGGGTGAATTTCGAAAGGGCTGGAAACAACGGGGAATCTATTTCTCTCTGGAAGGGACGAATTTTACCGGTGCTGAAAGCGTCTCCATTGAGGTCAAGGATCTCATTCTTGACAATCGGCGTAGCGCACCAAAACCTCCCCCAGATCCATCGAGGAATCCATCCAGCCCGCAAAGCAAGGTCTCGATACGGGACCACGAGCTTCTAAAGCGCTTCCACTCGGCCATAGACTCTCACCTGCCGAAGGGCATCGCTCATATGGAGCTATTGCAGGCATTTGGCCCAGTGAAGGAACAAAAAACGCCCGGCATTGATCACGACGGCCTTCTATTTCTCAATTCTGCCACCTACTTCCTATCGCCGTTGGCTCCCTTGGCGGCAACTCAAGAGCGTGATTTCATCAAGGCCGATGGCCTTCCCGCTATCTGGGTGGATCGATACTTTGACAACGGCAGTGTGGTTTTATATGGCCTCATTTTTAAGGACGAATCCTCAAGAAAATCATTCAACTATGAAGCTTATTTGCCCATACTAAAAACCACGCCACTCGGCCAAGAAATCACCTTTGTTAACCAGGCTGGAAATTACGCCATTTTTGCGATTTACGATCAAAGCGTCCCCCAAGGCACAGTCAAATATTTCGAGGACAGCATTCGCGCCTTCAAGCAGGCTCCGTGACCTGCCAGGCGCCTGGAGAAAAGGTATCAAAACCGTTTCAGGCATCCTACCCAGTGTCTTGGGAATCCTCTGCGCAGGTTGATCAGAGAAGAAACACAATGAGCGGATCATGGCCCCATAGACTGCTATCGGGCTCGACTCCTTAATCTTCTTATCACAAATCGAAGTCTCCGCAGAAATTTCGCAGACTCGTGAATCACAACGAGCCGGGCTTCGCCGCGGATTTAAGTTGTTTATCAAAACCATGTTACTGCACGATGACTTGTTTGCGGTACCGATCGGGCCAAAGTCACCCGTCGAAGTCCGCTTCAAAGCTCGAGCCTTCCTTGTTTGCAGCGGTACGCCTTTTGCCCATCCCTGTGCCAGCGTCGCCCAACGCCCTGAGGTCGTCCTTTAGGGCCTTCGGCTCCGTAAGCGATTCCTCAATGACGGATTAGAAATCGTCGACGGCCCAGGAAGTAGGGAGGGAAGGGGTTTCCCCGCAACGTCACATTTCGGGGACAAACGGGCGGCGACCGTGTTCAAGAAACAATGCATTGCTCAAGGTTGGGTAGCAAGTTTCTTGACGGTGATCGCTCTCATTTAGACAAGTGTGGGCACTTAACCGAAGGATTCTCATGTTAAAGTCTGCCTGCTCTCTCCTGGCCTGCCAGGAGATTGCGCTTCCACCATGTACACGGTTTTCCTTACTTCGCCGAGTATCGCAGTCCGCGTCCGCGATCCTCGCCCTCTTGCTGCTCGCCTTCGCGATGTCTGGAGCCGGCGCATGGGCACAAGAACCAGCAGAAAAAACCACCAAAGCCGAGGCACAAAAGAAGTTGCCTGCTCCCAAGAAGGAAGATCTCGCCCCTGCCGCCGCGAAGGTCGAGGTCAAACCGATCGCGCGCGATGCGGAAATTCGCAAGCGATTGCAAAGCGTATTGGAAGCCACCGGCTGGTTTGCCGACCCGCATGTGCGCGTCGAACAAGGAGTTGCATTCCTCAATGGCCGTGTGGAAACCGAAGAGCTTAAAAAATGGGCCGGGGAACTTGCGCGCAATACACAAGATGTCGTTGCCGTGGCGAATCAGTTGGAAGTATCCGACCCGGTTGTCTGGGATTTCAGCCCGGCATGGAGTGGTTTGCTAGGCTTGTGGCGCGATATCATTCGCTCCCTGCCCTTCATCGCCTTCGGAATGTTGGTCCTGGCGTTGTCGGTGGTTGCCGGCATGGTGGCGTCAAGCAGCGCGCGCTTCTTTTTCCGCAAGCGGATCCGGGCGAACCTTTTGAGAAATGTCGTCGCGCGCGGCATCGGTGCGCTTGTGTTTCTTGTGGGCACTTACATCGTGCTACGAGTCTCGGGACTGACTCAACTGGCGTTGACGGTGGTCGGCGGTACCGGGCTGATTGGTCTGGCGGTGGGTATCGCCTTTCGTGACATTACCGAAAACTTCCTGGCCAGCATTTTCCTCAGCATTCAGAAGCCGTTTGAAACGGGCGACCTCGTTGAGGTCGCCGGTGTGACCGGGTATGTGCAGCAACTCAATGTGCGCATCACCATGCTCATGACGCTTGAGGGCAACCTTGTGCAGATTCCCAATGCTTCTGTGTATAAAAGCAATCTGCGTAATTTCACCACCAATGCCAACCGGCGCGAAGACTTCCTCATCAGCATCGACTTCGCCGATTCGATCGACGCGGCCCAGGAGGTCGCGCGCCACGTGCTGCTCGATCACCCGGCCGTGCTGAAGGACCCCGAACCGTCCGTGCTGGTGGACAGCCTGGGCACCTCGACGGTCAACCTGCGCGTTTATTTCTGGCTTAATGGCCGCGAACACAGTTGGCTCAAGGTGCGCTCCGCCGTCATCCGGCTGGTGAAATTGGCTTTTCAACAAAATGGCATTTCAGCGCCCGAAGAAGCGCCCGAGGTCAAAACGGCCTCCGGTGAGGCTCAGGTTGCACTCGCCGGAAAATTGGGAAATGGGACCGGCGGCAGCCCGATCAAGCAACCGTCGGCTCCGCCTTCCCACGAAGCATCCGACGACGCATCCACGAAGGCGGAAGGCGGACTGGCCAGTGAAGCCAGCGTCATCAAGGAACAAGCGCGCCAGGCGCGGCCGCTCAATCGCGGAGAGAACCTGCTCAAGGGTCCTAACGGCAAACCCTCCCCCGCATCGTCGAGCAAGAGCCAGGAATCGAATACAAAGGGATCGGTCAAATAGCTGCACTGATCCCTGGGTGGTGAAAAGAAACACAATCGAAACGATCGATTCGTGGTCGAAGGTGGAACCAGCCGTTCTTGCCTTCCTTGCTGCCCGGATCGCCTACTGTCACCCCAATTCCGACATCCTTGTGTTGACAACGCCCGCTCCGGCCGCAATAATTCGGTAGTTGGCGAAATATGGAAATAAACGATGAACGAGGCGTTTCAAGCCCTGGGTGATCCGACGCGCAGGGAAATCCTGCGCGTGCTGCGAGAACGGGATATGTCCGCTGGCGAGCTCGCCGCTAAGTTCGACCTTGCCAAGTCGACACTTTCGGGGCACTTCAATGTGCTCAAACACGCAGGGTTGATCGTCGCCGAACGCAAGGCGACAACGATTACTTACAGTTTGAATACCTCCGTCGTCGAGGGCTTGCTCGCCGCTGTCTTCGACCTGCTCGACGTCGGTGGGCGATCCAATTCAAAAGAACCCCAAAAAAGCAGAGGTTCATGACATGAAATTTCACTGGAAATTGGAACTCCCTCAGCTTGCCATGCTCCTCATCATGGCGGCCGCCAGTGCCTGGGCATGGCCCTCGGTGCCGGATGAGATTCCCATTCACTGGAACCTGCAAGGGGAAGTGGATGGCTACGGCAGTAAGGCATTTGGGCTCACGTTGACACCCGCCATCGCGGCAGGACTGTACTTGCTCTTGCTCCTGATTCCGCTCATAGATCCGGGCCGCGTGAACCTCGAGAATTCCGCCAAGGCCTACGGGGCCATACGGGTATCCATCATGGCTTTCTTGACGGCACTCCACATCGTCTGTGTGCGCGCGGCACTCGGAGCCGAGGTGAACATGAACCTGTTTATGGGCTTCGCCATGGCGATACTCTTCATCGTTTTGGGAAATTATCTGGGAAAACTGCGTCCCAATTGGTTCGCGGGAGTGCGCACGCCCTGGACCCTGTCGAGCCAGCGGTCATGGACAAAGACGCATCGCTTGGCCGGGCCGGTGTTCATGCTAATGGGCGTCGGGATGGCCGTGCTGGGCCTCTGGTCTTATGGCTGGGTATTGGCTGTCGTTCTCATCTTCGATGCCTGCGCGGTCATTTTCCTCATCGTCTATTCCTATGTGATTTGGCGCGGCGATCCCGATCGCATCTCTCCCGCCGGCGTGAGCGCCGCAACCACACTGGACCAGCCGGCGGAACCAGAACGCTAGCCCCTGGAAGAAGACCCCGCGGCAACCGGGCCCCCGCCATCGCGAATCGATGGTGCCCTCGGATCAGGTGTCGGGAACGACGACACGGAAACAAGTTCCTGAAGGAGTGGAAGACACCAGTTGGATCGATCCGCCCAGCAGTTCCGTATAGCGCTTGACGATATCCAGCCCCAGGCCGGTGCCGCTGATCTCTCCCACATTGGTCGCTCGATAAAACGGCTCGAATAGATGCGGCTGATCCTGTTCGGGAATCCCAATCCCTTCGTCGGATATCTCGAACCAAAACTGCTTCTCCTCCAGATGGAGATGCAATTGAATGGCGCTTCCTTCCGGAGAGTAGCGAATGGCATTGCTGAGAAAATTAGACACGATATGCTGTAGCAACTTCTTATCGGTCGAATAAATCTGCCGCTCTCCAAAACACCGGAGCATGAAGGCATGCCTGGCCTGGTCTCCCACCTCGGCCTCTTCGACAATGTCGGCAAAGAGGGCTTTCAGATTCACCGGCGCCTTGATCGCTTCCAATTTCCCCGCGTCGGCGCGGCTCAAGACCAAAACGTTTTCGACGATCGCCTTCAGGCGATTGGCACCCGAGGCGATCCGGCTCAACAAGTCGATACGTTTCGCGGGAGTCAGTTTGTCGTTGAAATTTTGCAAGAGGTCCACTGCGCCCAAGACAGCGGTCATTGGCGTGCGAAACTCGTGCGAGGCGACCGAAATGAATCGGGACTTCATTTCGGAAAGGTTCTTTTCATGATTAAGTGCATTCAAGATCTCTTTTTCCAACTTCCTTCGCGCGGAGATGTCCCGAGCAAGCACGAGCAGGTCCCCATCGGCCAGAGCGGTCACGCGCAGTTCGATCACGCCGAAAGAAACATCCAGCTCGATCACGCTTCCGCCATGGACTTGGGCCGGCTGCTGCTGCCATCGGATGACCTCGTCGATCAATGAGCACAGAAGACAGTTTCCGCAGCGCTTGGCACTTGCCGAACAACCTTCGATTCCGGGAATACCGTCCGGCGATGAATTTTTGAAAAACACAATGGCTTTTTTGCGATCGATGCGGATGACCGTATCGGGGATCGACCGCACTACGGTTTCAAATTCCCGGGTGCGCGAGTCGAGTTCGGTCGTGCGGACGGTGACCCGCGTTTCCAGTTCCTGGTTGAAACGACGCAGCTTCTCTTCCACCCGCTTGCGCTCGGAGATATCGCGGATGACCGCGACCATGTAGTCCCGATCGAGGCGAATCGTGTTGAAGTTGATCTCGATCGGAAAGACCGATCCATCTTTGCGACGATGAATGCTTTCGAAAGTGTGATGCCCACTTAGGCGACCGTCCTTGATGAAGGCATCCCACCTGATGGAAGAGATGATCGGATCGACATCGGCAACCTTCATCTTCAAAAACTCTTCACGGGTGTAGCCATGAGAGGTACAGGTCTTTTCATTGACATCGATGTATTGCCCTGTCAACGGATCCACGACTTCGATCCCGTCGGAGGTCCGGTCGATCAGTTTACGAAATAGCCTGAGATCGCTTTCGCCTCGCTTCCTTTCGATGAACTGGCCGATCTGCGTGCCGAGGCTACGGAAGACTTCGAGCAGCTCTTGATCGGGCGCGCGATTGTCCCGGCAGAAAAACTCCACCACTCCAACCGTTTCTTCTCCCTGGCGGATCGGAAATCCAAAAGCGCCTAGCAAGCCGGCCTTGGCAGCTGCGGCAGCCCGGGGGAAATTGGCCTACTTGGCCACCTCTCCCAACCAGAGCGGCTCTCCCTTTTCCCATACTCGGCCAGGAAGGCCTAGCCCCTTCCGAAAGTCGATGGTGCGCGAAAGGTGCTGAAACTCAGCGGCGTCGAGTCCCTCGGCCTGCCACATTCCCACAAGTGATAATCTGTCCGCCTTGCGGTCAACAACCCAGAGATCGCCAATCTCCCACTCGGAATTTTCGCAAATCGATTGCAGAATTTTGGGCGCCGCTTCCGACAGATCATTCGCCTGAGCGAGGATATTGACGACAGCGTGCTGGGTCGAAAGCCGTTTCTCAGTCCATTTTCGATCGGTAATGTTCTGAAAGGCGCCTTGCATCCCCATGATCGCATCCGCTTGATCGCGCACGGCTTGACCGATCACGCGCGCCCACAGGCGCTGCCCTGCAAAGGTATCGGTTTGCACTTCGAAATCGAAGGGTTCGCCTTTTTCGCGGCAGCGCGCCACGGCATGAAGCACCTTGCCGCGGTGTGACGGAATGACCAGTTTGAGCAGGCGATCCAGGTCGAGCGCTTCATGATCCTTGAGTCCGTAAATCGTCCGCAACTCTTCCGACCAGGTCATTTTCTTGTCGGAGAAAGAAAAGGCCCAGGCGCCCATTCTGCCGATGCGGTTGGCATCACTAAGCAATGCCTGGCTTTGCTTGAGCCGCTCTTCGGCCCGTTTACGCTCGGTAATGTCGCGCGAAATCCCTACCACGCCGATCACCTGCCCCGCGGCGTCCTTGTACGGGGCCTTGGTAGCCAGGAAGGTCCGGGTCACGCCGGCACTCGTCAAATGCTCTTCCTGTGTGACCGGTACGCCCGCCTGCATGATCTGGCGGTCGTGGTTCATCAGGAATCGAAAGCTCGAGTCGTCGAAGAAATCGGCATCACTCCTGCCCACGACCTCGTCAGGAGCGTGGCCCATGAATCGCCCCGCGGCCGGATTGCAAAGCAGGTATTTGCCCTCGCGGTCCTTCACGAAAATCGCATCGGTCGTGCTGTCCACTACCGTCTGAAGCAGATTGGCGGACTGGCGGACTTCCTGTTCGCCCTTCTTGCGTTCGGCGACTTCTTTGGCCAGTTGCGCCGAATGGTGAAGCATGTCGATAAAAAGGATTCCGTTTTCATAGACCCTTCCCACCTGAGCTCCAAGCATTTGCAAAAGCCTTTCGTCTTCGTCGCCGAAGACGCTTTCACCAATCTTGTCGAACAAGCAAACCCAACCAAAGCGAGTGGAGGGGGAACGAATCGCGGCGGCCAGCAAACAAGAAACAGGCGGAAATGCAGGTGCCAGGCCAAGGGATCTCAACGATCCCGCGTCATCGACGCGAAAGCAGCAACCTCTCTCCAAGGCAATTGTGAGCTTATCGGCCTGGGGAACCAATTGGCCCATCTGAATTGCGACTGCGGCGCTCAGGCCGTTTTGCAACAGGTGTTTGTAACGAGTTTCCCCTGCAACCGGGACGCCCACAACGGCGAATTTCGCGCCCAATATCTCTCGGACCGAATCGCAAAACGCCTGGAGCAACCGGCCGGGATCTCTTTCCGATCCCATTTTCAAGCCAAGCTCCACCATGGCGGTCAGGCGTTGTTGCGCGGGATTGAGCTCATCCGCCTTTTTCAAGGAGGGATCCGGTAACGTTTGGACCTGATTGCCACCCGGAACCTCGGCTTGAGGCTTACTGAGTTCTTTAGCGTCGTAGCCCTTGCCTGCTTGCTCCTTGTCTGACTCGTGGGAGCTTGGCAGCATGCGCGTCTCAGGTTCATTCGAGATTGTTTGAAGGCTCGGAAATTTCAGCTAGATGGGGCTTGGGACACGCTGATGGGGGGTATGCTAGTCCGGGGCAAGGCGAAGGACAACTCCATCTGTCGCAAGGAATTTGGCCACCGCCTGGCGGCGGTCAAAGAGCCAGCAAAACCCGTTAAAAACGCTGATCGTAAGGCGACCATTCGCCTCGGCCTACTCAATCGATGTCCAAATCTCGAATCCGCCAGAAAACCCGTACGGCCCGAGGAATATCGACGTAGGATCAGCGTTCCAAAGAAGGCTACAGATTGAGACCTGATCCCTTCTCAAGGTGTCACAACGTCGCGTGGTCATTGGCCAAGTCGATCTCGCCTTGACGCAGGAAGGATTTGCATGCATGGTCGGCCACATGATCCAGGCCTTCTGCGAGTCCTAACCGGCAGCCTTGAATCCAAAGAGATGGGAAGGTATGGGACGAACGGTTTCAACCGGCCCGCGACCGTTGGACAGACCGTTCGACACCTGCTTGACGCGTAAGACCTGGATGCAATTGGCCGAGAGTGGATAAGAAATGTTCCTCAAGATCGGACTGATCCTGGCGTCACTGGGACAAAACCTGGCTGCAGGGCAAGAAGACTTCGATAAACAATTCAAGGAAGTTGTCGAGTTTTCCAGGAATATCACTTACATTTCGATCATTGAGGATATTAAACCAAGGCTAGAAAAGGCCATCGCTTCCGACAACAATAAAAACAAGCACAAATCACTATTTCTAAAAAAGCTCAAAATCGACCTTGATTTTATTTCAGGCCTATCTCCTGATCAAAAGCAAAACCTGACGATGGATATGAGTAAATTTACAAATTCCATGAACGCTTTTACATCCGATTGTTTTAACCCGGAGTTATTTAAGCAACACCAACTAGCTTCCCAATCAGTGAAGAAGATTTTTAAAGACGGCTCCTTCATCGACCTACTTATTTCGCCGATTCCACTATTCGCATTAACATGCCTGGATCGCAAGACCGATCACGGCAATCTCATTGACGCCGAGCTTAACCGTTTTAAAAAAACCGAATGGGCGGAATCGCCATTTTTAGATGTATTCTACCTGCTTTACTGCAAAAACCGCTGTAATACTGGCGACCATAGCGGCCTGTTGGATTGCGCCAATCAACTCCAACGCTTTCGCGCGTTATATTGCAGCATCGATGACAGCCAATCATCAATCGATCCAATAGGCTACAAAATTCAAGCATTATCTTTACTGAAAAAAGATCGCGCTTGCCTAGATTACTTTGCGGCAAGTAAAAAGACAGTCATGAATGAACCTCATTGGGCTGTCGATTGCGAAAGGCAATTTGCGATATGCGCGTCTGTCTCCGATAGTTATTTTCGACTCGGCCACATTAACGAGTCACTGTTATATCAAGAAATGGCGCTCGGCAAAGTTTTCAGCCTTTACCAGGACAGAGATAATCAACAGGTTATTGAAACCGCCGTGAGTTTTCGCGACAAATTATGTCACGCCAAGGACTGGGTCGCCATGCGGAAGATTGAGGAACGCTACAAGCTCAAGGCCCTACCAAAACAGAATGGGGAGAAATAGCCGGAGTCGCTGAGCGTGGAGAACCGCGCCAGGTGCTAGACTATTGATCTGACGATCGAACTGCGTGCCGACATCAACCTTGGCCGATGGAGTTTCCGCTGTGCCCGACCTACGCATTGCCACCGTATCACCGATTTGCGAACAGGCCGCCACGGGAGTCGTCGCCGCCGTTTACGCCGACATCAAGGCGACCAAAAAGATCGACTTCGTGCCCAACTTCTGGCGCGTGCTCGCGACCAACCCAACACATCTCGAACTGATCTGGACGCGCCTCAAGGCGATCATGCACCCCGAATCGCTTGGCCGCTCAAGCAAACTCGATCCGGTGACGCGCGAGGCGATCGCCCTGGCCGTTTCCGCGACCAACGGTTGCGCCTATTGCGTCAACTCCCACACTGCCGCCCTGCGCAAGCTCGGCCTCGATGCGGAAGCCGTCGGCGAAGTGCTTGCCATCACGGCCCTGTTCAATTCCACCAATTCCCTGGCCGATGGCTATCAGGTACAACCCGACATCCTGCCCCCCGTCGACTGAGACCGGTGTCGAGTCAACGGTGCCCTGCGCCTAGTTGATCCGCGTGCCGAGGCAGCGCGCAGGTCACCCCGTGAATTCGCCCGCTCATCGCGCGCCGAGCAAAATCGCCTTCTATCGATAAAGAGTGGCGCCTGGACGCCTCGTGGCAAGCCGCATCGTTACAGTTTGATACAGCCAAGGGGAGTGGAACCATGAAATCCCTTCCTCAGAATGGGATTTTGGGATCGATTCCCGGCCGTGGCTCATGGCTCGGACAGCTTAATAATCGGCTGGGTTAAGAAAGCGAGCCGGCATGGCAAACAGTCAACGTTGCGGCCTCCCCGATTACGCAAGATCCGGGATAGAATCAATGAGATCTGAGGCATCGTTCACCGTCACCTCATTATTTCGAGGTGGTCGGCGAAAACGGAGTCTGACCGCAACCAAGATAACTGGCACTTGGGAAAAGTTGCCTGCGTCGAGGGTGATTTACGGCAACGGATGCTCATGAAACATCGTATTGAGTTCAGGAGAGCAGGATTCCGTCAACCGATCGCATGGCGCATGCGGCGATCAAAACCTCGACTTTGCCTGCCTCGTGGAGATGCTTCATGACCTTTCCCGGACATTCGATGAGCAAGGAGGAGATCTACGGCTTTATTGAAGGCTTGAGGGAAACCACGCGGGATCACCCCAACGACGTCGTGAACTATTCGATCATCAGCGAACTGCTCTACCAGGCGGGCGATTACGAAGGCGCCATCGCCGAAGCGAACAAGGCCCTGGCAATCGATCCCCATTCCGTCGAGGCGTTGAAGGCGCGTGGCTGGGCGCATTCGGCCATCAACGATCGCAAGAAATCGGTGCGCGCGCTGAGCGATTTTGAGATTGCACTCGATATGTCGCCGCGCGATGCCACGCTATTGGCACGAATTTCGATGGTCTGCTACAATCTGGGCGATTACGATCGGGCCATTTTGCGAGCGAGCGAATCAATCGGCCTCGATCCCAAATTACGCCTCCCCTGGAGAATTCGGGCCTGGGCCTACTTTCAAAAGAACGAACTGGCCAAAGCACTCGCCGATTTCAAGGTGCTCACCTCGATCTGCCCCACCGATGGCCTGGCCTATTACTTCCAAGGACTCTTGTACTTCAAACGAGCCGAATACCGAGAAAGCCTGGCCGCTTTTTCGCAAAGCCTGCAGATACGCCCCAATCATCACGAAGTGCTGACACAAAGAGCGAAGGCCCACTATTTTCTGCAGAAATTTGCGGAGGCTAAAAGCGATTGCGACGCCGCCTTGACCCAGCAGGCCGATTTTTATGAGGCCATCATCTGGCGCGGCAACGCCTTGCGCCGCCTGCACAAGAAAGCCGAAGCGCTCGAAGACTTCGCCAAGGCGATCGAACTGCAGCCCAAGAAACCAACCGCTTATCTTTATCGAGGCACCGCCTACGAAAGGTGGCAGCAAGACGATCTGGCCATAGCCGACTACACTAGGGCGATCGAACTGGCGCCTCCTTCACCCGACCTCTATCTGCGCCGCGGCTACCTTTTCATCAAGCACGAAGATTTTCCTCGCGCTAGGGCCGATCTCGACAAGGTGATCTCTCTCGAACCGCACAACGAAACCGCCAAACGTGCGCGCGCGCAAATTGCCGATCGCTAAACGCACGGCCTCATTTACGACCGGCCAAGCCTCCGTGCTCGTGACACGCAGCACTTACTGAGGCTCGACTTCAGAGCGTTGGTTGACCTCCTACCTGTAGCCTCGCTGCCTTTCAACAAGGCCACCCTTCTTTGACCAGGGCGCGCACAAAAAGGGTGATCTTGGTCGATTTCACATCACTTCGAGTTAGAATTCTCGATAGAGTCAATCGCGCGATCGCTTCCTTCAAACCGCCTCCTCGAGGCTTTCCATGCTCACTCCCCAAATGCCGATTCCCCGCGGCGGGGGTCCGCTGACCCGGGATGAAGTCCTCTTATTGATTGAAGAGATGAGGCAACCCACACGGGATCGGCCCAACGACGTTGGCAATTCTCCGTTGATCAGCGAACTGTTGCAGGAAATCGGCGACATCAATGGCGCGATTGAAGAAGCAAACCGGGCGCTGGCAACCGATGGCAATTGCGTCGAGGCACTATCCGCACGAGGTTGGGCAAACACTTCGATCGACGGGGATCGCGGGCCGCAACAGGCTCTCCGTGATTTTGAGAAAGCCTTGAAACTCTCACCACGTAACGCCACGATTCTGGCCCGGATGTCGGGCGCTTTGTACAAGACACGCGACTTTGACCGGGCCGTGCAACGTGCGACCGAGGCGATCGGCATCGACGATTGCTCCCATTTTGCCTGGAGGATCCGCGGGTTGGCCTTCCTTCAAAAAAATGACTATGCCCGCGCACTAGACCTTAACCAAGCATCCCCGGAAGGAAAGAAAGTGGGATAAAACGAAAAAAACTCGAAACTCCCGAGGTTTCGGCGGTATCTGATTAGTTGAACAGAAAACCGTCAACCGACGAAAAAGGAGTTTCGAGTGAAAGATAAGATAGGTCGCCAACTGGCCTGGCGCAAGCGTCGAATTCTGGATCGGTTGGACAAATCGAAGATTGGGGATTGCGCCAGACCGGTCCATACAGCGTCGAACATTCGCTACGAGATCAGTGACCGGAATCGGGGAATCGCGCATGGCGGCATTGGTGCATTCCACTTGTTGGCCAAACGAATCGGCTTAATCGAAGCGGTCGACAACAATCTGCACCTGCTCAAGTTCCACCTTCCCTACCACGAATCGGATCACGTTTTGAATCTGGCGTACAACGCACTGTGCGATGGCACCTGTTTGCAGGATCTGGAACTGCGCCGCCAAGACGAGGCATACCTCGACGCTGTTGGAGCCAGACGAATTCCCGATCCGACGACGGCGGGAGACTTCTGCAGGCGGTTTCGAGCGAAAGATGTCAGGAATCTGATGGAAGCCTTCGATGAAGTTCGGCAAAAGGTTTGGTCGCGTCAACCCAAGGAATTCTTTGACCTGGCCCGGATCGACATGGATGGCACGATGGTGGAGACCGGTGGGGAATGCAAAGCAGGCATGGATATCAACTATGAAGGCAAATGGGGTTACCACCCATTAGTGGTATCCCTGGCTCAAACCGGGGAAATCTTGAGCGTGGTCAATCGGCCGGGCAATCGACCGTCACACGAGGGGGCGGCAGACGAGGTCGACAGAGCGATCCGTGTATGTGTCACGGGCGGGTTCAAAAAAATTATGCTGCGCGGGGATACCGATTTTAGCCAGACGAAACATCTGGACCGTTGGAACACGGATGAGCGAGTAAAGTTCATCTTCGGTCTTGATAGCACGAAGAAACGGATCGTTTTGGCCGAGAATTTGGCGGAGGATGCCTGGGAACCGCTAAATCGACCGGCTCGCTACGAGATCAAGACCAAGGAACGGTCCCGGCCGGTAAAGACCAAAGAGCAAATCGTCAACCAACGCAAGTTCGACAACATCCGGTTACATGGAGAGGACGTCGCGGAAATGCCTTATCGGCCCGTGGCTTGCAAGAAGGCATATCGGTTGATTGTGGTGCGCAAGAATTTGACCCTCTCGATGGGGCAAAAACGCTTGTTCGATGAGTACCGCTACTTTTTTTACCTGACCAACGACAAGGAACGGCCCGCGCAAGAAATGGTATTCGAGGCAAATCAGCGCTGCAACCAGGAAAATCTGCACGCCCAACTAAAACAAGGAGTGTGCGCACTGACGGCGCCGGTGGACACCATGGAAGCCAACTGGGCCTACATGGTCATGACCTCTTTGGCTTGGAACTTGAAGGCCTGGTGGGCCCTCTGGCCCGAACCTCGAAAAGGATCGGACCGGGAAAAGCATCGGATCGAAAAGGAGACGATTCTGCAAATGGAATTCAAAACCTTCATCAACGCCTTCATGAGGCTGCCCTGTCAAATCGTCAACACAGGACGCCAAATTATCTACCGGATGATGAGTTGGAATCCATGGCTGCCTTCATTCTTTCAAAGGCTTAACCAACTGCGATGCTGAAAAATCAGCACGATGCTGGAGTACGGATGCTCCAGTCCGCCGCGGCTTGGTAAAGGTTAACGGACCGGAAAGCGAAGTGAATATGCCGAAACAAAACATGCACAAAAAACACCCTCAAAATGGCAGGGCCGATAAAACTATTTGCCTCCCGAGACCGGGCCCACAACCGCGAAAAACCAATTGCGCTACGCTTGTTTAAGGACTAGAAGATTTCGATCAACTGATCCGCATTTGCCCGGACGACGATTCGGCTCATTACTACAAGGGCCTTTTGCATTTTAAAAGAGCCGAATACAAGGAAAGTCTTATCGCCCTGACAGGAAGCCTGCATTTGAAGCCAATGAATCACGAGGCGTTGATGCAAAAGGGTAAGGCCAACTATTTCCTCAAGCACTTCGAGCAGGCCAAGCAGGATTGCGATGCGGCCCTGGCGGTTCAACCCGGCTACTACGAGGCCATGATCTGGCGCGGCAACGCCCTACGACGGCTGGAACGAAAGGAAGAAGCGCTGCAAGCGCTCAACCAGGCGGTGGAGATGCACCCGGACCGTCCGGAGGCCTATCACTACCGAGCCACCGCGTTTCAGCGCTGGCATCAGTACGATCTGGCGCTCGCCGATTATACCAAGGGAATTGAACTGGAACCTCGTGCCATCGACCTGCTGTCACACCGCGGATCTCTGTTAGCAAAACTCGAACATTTCGCCGAGGCCAGGGCCGATCTTGACCAAGTGCTCGCGATCGATCCTTCCAACGAAAACGCCCAAATCCTGCGTGCACAAATTGCCCGCCAAAGAAAGAAGGTCGACCCCGATCACGACGAGTCTCCTCGACAATACCTGTTCTCGTACCTTCGCTATCGCCATTTGAGGAGAATTCCCAGGCGCCTTCGGCAAGTTTTCTTTCGATGGTTTTGCATCTTGTTGCTCTTTTTTTTCCTTGCGAATTTTCTGGGAATGGTCCGACCGAGCGGGCTGAAGCCAGGGCGATGGATGGGTTTTCCTTTCATCATTGCCTCATGGGGCTGGATCGATGACACCTATTTCAGCGGGATTTCCCTGGTATGCAACGCTTTGATCGCCTTGATCGCGTCTTTTTTATTGGCTTGTTTGATTGCTTATCTACGAATCAAATCTAAAAAGGCTAATGCACCGGATCCAAAGACACCACTTGTTTCTCCATAATCCTTCATGTTCATCATCGAAGACACCAACCATGCATGGCGCTCGCGCCATTTTGCCTCTTTGTCCGACGCGATCAAGGAATTGCAACGACTCGCCCGCGTCCCCTGGAATGAGGAACCCAACTGGGCTCCATGCAAGCAATGGAGAACCCGCGGCCCCCTCTATCAATTACTCGAGGTGGAATATGGCCCCCCTCGACTCAAACTCATCCGATCGATCGAAGTTCTGCGGATCAACGCGAATGAAGTGACCTGGTTGGCCGATCCTTCCGTAGGAATTTGGGGAAGGCCCTTCGATGAGCGAAATGAAGCACCGCCGGCAGGATAGGAGCCCATCTGAAAGGGGTATCGCGTCGGTCGATTGGTGAATTCCCTCGCCAGACTCCATCGTCCAAACCAATCTCATCGAAAGGTCGCTCACTCACGCGCCCGTCGCCCATCATGCAAACACTTTGCCCTTGACGCCGAATGGCGCTTCGCGATAGAGATCGGACTTTCATCTTGCTCGGATAGCCACTCTGCGGTCGGCCTTTTGCTTAAGGGCGCGCGAAATGTTTCGATCCCACTTTTCGATTTTGCTCTTGTGGACCAGCGTTTTGTCTGGATGTCAGACGATTGGTTCCCTACCCGTCTCCATGCTGCCAAGCCGTATCACAAGCTCGGCCGTCGATGACAATCAGGGAGATGGAGCATTCGATCTGAACGACGCTGGTGAAAAGAAGACCATACATAATAAACAAGATAAAAATGACAAACATAACAAACATAAAATACTAGAAAATATCGATCACGAACTCGTCAAACAAATGATTGACGAGGCTCCCACGAACGCACAGGTTTGCGTCGTTATTGATTTCGATCACCAATATTGCGGAATCTTACACAAGAGGAATGCGGACAGTCTGGAACTGCTGAACTCCGTTTCCAAGGAAGCGGTTCCGGGCCCCGCGGGCCAGAAGCAGTGCAAGACCAGCCACCTGCCTTTTCAATCGTTCAAGATCGCCTCCATCACCCGCTTTATGGTCATCTCGCCCCCGGCTCCAGGTTTCATTTCGCCAGATTTGACGAAAGACACGCGTAGCGTCACCTTATCCGAAATCGTCTACAAGGACGGCCGGCACCAGCGATTGGCGGCGCAGGTTAAAGGAGACAAAATCGAAACGAATCGATCGAGGACAGAGTGAAGTCCAGTTTAACCGCAACATTCAAGAGCCTCCTGGAAGGGAACTTTGAATTTGTGCCAGATTTCCCAGGTACCATTCGGGCACGCGCATCCTGGCGATGGCCTGCTTCGCCTGCTCAATGTCGGCAGAAGAGAGTTCGCCCGCCTGAGCCAGTAGCCGGCAACGCTCCATTTGCACCAGGCAGCAACGATGAAGCATGCCATTCTTGGCCACGGCAGTAAGTTCTCGGTCACGCACGCCGATGGCCCCGGCCCAGTCTCGTCCTAGTGCGTAATATTTGGCAGCAGCATCGGCACAGACCTCATCACGAGTCTTCACTTCCTTCAAGTAGCCAAGGCCCTTGAGGAAAGAGCGCGCTGCATCCTGCTCTTTTCCAGTAAGTCGCTGCGTAACCGCGAGCCAGACCCAACCTGCCGCCCGCGTGCGCAGGAGCTGTCCTCCCATTGCGGAGCGTTTGGCCATGTCCTGCGCATAAGAAGCAAGCTCGCCGACTCGGCTGAGCGCGTCACAAATTTGGCAGAGTAAAAAAAGCACCCAGCAACGCCACCAAATCGAATCTTCCTTGGTGCCCCGATCCACCATGGCCAGAAACTCTTGCGCTTTCTCATAAGCCTCTGGCCACTGATTCAACTCGCACAGAAAATCCGTCCACCGGTAGAAAAGAACGAAGCGTTGATTGACCGGCTCCATCGCAATCTGCTGATCGAGGTAGGAAAAGCCTTTCTGGAGTGTATCTTTGTGGCCGACGGGGTCCACCTGGGTGTAGGTGTAAAGCACGCTGGTATAGGCCGAGACGGACATCGGATGAGCTCGGCCCTCGGCACCGCTAAACCGCACCATCAATTCCATGGCCAGCTCGTGGCCGCGAACAAAATCGTGCAAGTCCGCCGTAAGCGCGGCCAGTCTCCATTCTTCAAAGAACAAAACCCACCAGGGTTCGTTCAGCTTTCGCGACTCATCACGCAGACGCGTGAGCAATTCAAATTGGAACTCGGGATTGGTTTCTCGATAGCGAAAGGTATCGTGAAACTGATCGGCCAGCTTGAGGCGTTCAACATCCCCGTCATCGCGCCATGCCTCAACCCTGTGATGGAACTCCTCCCAGTAATCGCTCATATTCAGATCAACCTTTCCAGAGATCGTCGCCAAACGCCAAGATCGGACACAGCTTGCGGTGCTTCGAGCATCCGGGCACAGAACAATTTTGCGAAATAGGCGAGGGTTGATAGGGCGGCCTGTTTCCGGCCGACCGGGACATCTTGAGAGGTGAGGCGCTGGATCAATGGGCAGTCGGCATTGAGGTAAAGTGTGCCGTCGTCTGCCGAGCATGTTTGCCGTTGCTGAAGATAATCGTCCATGAGCGATGAGAACCCCTCGGGAATCAGCCCTTGCTTGAGGGCCGACTTGGCATCGCGAACGGCCTCCGCTCCCGCGGGATACACCATCACCGCCGGGAAATCGACCGGGCGGAAGGAAGCCACACGAACGGTGAAACCAAGCTCCTCGCAAAGGCTCAGCAATTCACGGTACGCCTCGGCGGCAACCGGACGAAGTAGGCGTTCGAGGTCATCGTCCAGACGCACAAGCTCAAGCTGCGGGTGCTTTTGCGCGTAACGCTCAAGGAAAGAATGCACCCCAAACCACGAGGCATCGATCACCGGCACATCGCGACCTTCCGCCAGGATCTTCTCTTGCAGCGATCCCAGTTCACGCCTGGTGAAATAGATGTCTCCGCCGGAATCGCGAAGGTATTCCGGAAACGGCATGCGTCCGCGGCTGGTTCGAAGAGGTAGCGAATCTTCAACGAGACCAAAGAAGTCCTCGTCCTTCGACGCCCAGCCCATGATCAGATCGGTATGACCGTAGACGACCTGCCGCCACACCATGGGCTTCTTGGTGGCGAGACCGCGCAAACCTTCACCAAGTTGATCGGCCAGCGTTTGCCGAACGGCCTCAAACGCATGATCCTGATGCACCGATTCACGCGAAGCTGTCGGTTGTAGCGCAGGGCAATCGATCACGCCTTGAACGAATCTCGCCCACGGGGGCAGCAGATCCTTGTCAGCATTGCAAATCGCCATGCGGCGGATCGAAACCGCCACGGTCCCATACTCCTTGATCGAAACCACCGACTGGGCAGGCACGAATAGGAACCCCCGAAGGGGGATCGTCATCGAGTCATGTCCAAGATCGATTCTTCCATCGGCCAGTGGCAGGACACATAAGGGGTCTCCCCCACCAAAACGCCGTTTCGCATAGTCGCGGCAGGCGCCTTCCCAATCCATCTCTTCCCATGGCGGTCGCCCCAGGTTGGCAGGCTGCAATGAACCTTCCACATGAATGGGCGTCGGGAGAAAATCGGCATACTCGCGCACCGCTTCGATTAAGAGTTGCTCGCGAAGCAGAAAAAATGCCGAGGGTTTCAGTCTCAACTCCACCGTCGTGCCGGCTTGCTCGCGCGTGCCGTCACCCAGCTCAAACTCCTGGTCACCAACCGAATGCCACCGTAGCGGCTTGCCCTTGGCCGATCGCGTTTCGACCGTCACTTCGGTTGCCAGCAAATAGGCTGCAAGGAAACCGATCCCGAATTGACCGATGAGCTGAGTGGAAAGATCAGGATCGGCAGCATCTAATTTTTCGCGCAGTTCCCGTGTGTACCCTCGTCCGATCACCGTCAGGTAGTGATGGATTTCGTCTTCCGTGAGTCCGCAACCATTATCGGCGATTCGCAGAGTGGCGGCATGCTCATCGGCAGTCAAATCGATTCGTGGCAGATAACCGACCTCGCCTATTTCCACTATGCGGCGTACGCAAGAGTCGTGAGCATTTTGCAGCAATTCACGCAGTCCAACCCGCTGGTTGGAATAGAGATGTTCTGCCAATACCTTGAGAAGCCCGGGAAGATGAAGTTGAAACCGGCCGCGAGTGGACATCTCTGGCAACACCTGATTCTTGACTGGTCGATGCGTGGGACAGATTTTTGCATCAAAGCATTGTGCTATTGGGCGAGGCCTCCATGCGACAGAAGGACGAGGAAGATCGCGACCACATTTCTTGAACTGGCCCGGCTCCGCCTATTCATCGAGCTAGACGAGGGTGTTCATCCATGCAATAGATCAAAAAACTCAAAACAACAGAAATCGACCGATCAAGCTGGGGTAACCCCTGGGTCGAACCATTCTCCCAATGCAAAACCGCACCCATGATGGGAGGATTGATGAGGATTCATCGAGACTGAACCCTCCCCCACTGGAGGGCATTCGCCGTTGATTGCCTTGAATCCAACGCGCCGCCAAAAACCCAAGCCACAGCAGATGTCAATCGAGGAAATTCGCGAAGCGCCGGCCAGATTCATCCAGAGCAGACAAACGATCTGGATTGAGTCATCGCTGAGCAAGGCCGACTACAGATACATCGGCTGCGATCCGCTCGAGGAGCGGGTAGCTTATCGGTCATTTCCTCGGGATTGCGATTTGTGGAAAGTGGTACGAGCAGACGGTTCCGGGAAGATCAGGCAAGGGATCCTTCGCAGCGGCGATCACTTGATTTTGAAGTCAGCCGCGGTGCACGAGTATTTGTCTTTTCGCGGAATCGAGTTTTGCCACCTCCATAGCGATGCGGGCATGGGTGAACTATGGCCGGTGCTCAGCCAGGTGGAACGCTGGTCGAGTGAATCGGGCAGCTACATCGGCTTTTTCGATCACAACGAAAGACGCCGGCCCATCCAGAGCGGCGCCACCATTTACTTCCTGCCGGTTTACCGCGGTTGCATCTGGCTGGCCGATCACTTTCGTGAAACGCAAACGGTGCTGCGCGTTTTCAACGCCGATCTGTGCCGCACCGGCGTGAAAGTCAGAAACTGCATGACCAGGACCATCAAGGTCGTTACCGAATCCCCGGAAAAGGTCATTCAGAGTCTTTTCAACGTGGCGCCGGGCGAATCGTTTGCGCTTTACCCCTTTCAACTCCAGGAGCCGATCTATCTGAAGCATTACACCCATTCACCGCAAACAAATCCTCTTCTCAGTTCGCTAACTTTCTTGTACACAGCCTGCCCAGACTTCGTTCCAATCAAGCTCAGTGGCGAGTTGAATCTTTCGCGGCATTCTGCTTCATCAGGTTAGCTCGCAGTTTCTGCCAGGCGACAATCCCCGTTGACATCGCTAAACTTGCAAAATCGAGGCTGCAAGAACGGCGACAGCAACACAAAGAAATGCCTGATTCCGCGCAGATTGACCCGGTTTCCCTGAATCGCCCAGCCCTGGAGGAAGAGGAATGAGTGCGGATCGCAAAACATGGCCGATGATGGTGCGCGTTGGCCTATGGGGTCTTCCCAACCGTCAGGCAGCGTGCTTCTTCATTTTCCTATCGCTCGTCGGCGCCGCCGGGTGCGTTGCCTATGGACTTGTTGATCCGCGCTGGTTTGCCGGGGGCCTGCTTTTGTTCGCGGCCCTTTGGTACTACCTGGCAATTCGATGGGTTGACCAACATGACGGATGGTCAACGAAGCAGGATTGAGCCGCAAGTAGTTTGTTGGTAAGGAAGAGGAAGCGGTTCTTGAAATACTGAATTTGGGCTTTCTGAACTTCTGGTCATCGGCAAAGTGGAAATACGACCCCGGATAGGGTCGTATGGGATTTCTTCGCCGAATCGGAACTGCCGACGCACCCAATGAATGGGAAAAACCGTCGACCTCGCCCTTTATTTGGGACGGATTTCGTATTTCACTTTTTGTCCATCTTGAACTTGTTTTATCCCTTCAACAATGATCTTGTTGCCCGCGCTCACGCCACTCTTTATCACAAAGACATCATCCAGTTCACCTTGGATCATGACCTTAGTCTGATGGGCCACACCCTCCTTGTCGAGAAGGTAAACAAACACCGCGTTCTCAGCTAGGAATGCTGCCGCTTTCGGGATGACGATGGCGTCATTCTGCACTCGATTGACAAGCACTTGTCCCGATTGACCATGGCGCAACAGGCGGTCTGGATTGGGAAAGTCGGCACGGAAGGCGATGGTCCCCGTCGCATTGTTGAAGCCGGACTCGATCGATTTGATCTTCCCGACCTGATCGAACTTCTTGCCGTTCGCCAAGATGAGTTCGACTTTCGCCTCTTCCTTATCCTTCTTCTGCTCAGCCATGTACTCAAGGTAGTTCGCTTCGGGCACGTTGAAATAGACCCAGAGCGCACTGTTGTCGGACAAGGTCGTAAGAACATCTCCCTCAAGAACCAGGCTACCCGCCTGCTGACGCAGACTGCCCACAACTCCGCCGAATGGTGCTTGGATCCTGGTAAAATTTAGTTCCGCCTGCGCCAAATCGAAGTTGGCCTGGGCCTTGTCCAATTTGGCCTTGCGCACGGCCAACTCGTTACTGGAGACGACTTTGTCTTGGAAGAGCTTCTTGGTGTTTTCATACTCCACTAGCGCAATTTTTAACTCGGCATTCTCGGCATCCACCTTCGATTGGTAGACCATGGGCTTGATCGCGAACAACTGATCCCCTTGCTTCACGGACTGGCCCTCGCTGATCGGGATCGCCTCGAGGTAACCCTTCGACAGGGCACGCACCTCAATGTGGCGATGCGCCTGGATCTTGCCGACGTAGCGCTGGGGAATCGCGACCGCCTTCGTCTGAACGATTGCGGCCACGACTTTGTCGGTGGGCGCGACTTTGTCGATGGGATTAGTTGCGGCAGGTTCGTTGTCCTCCATCGCAATGGAGGGGCCTGCCACGGTAGCCAAGGAAATGGCAATCGCCCCAGCGAAGGGTAGGACGAGGGCCACAAACCCAACAGCCCACCAATTGCCTGTCCGATCGACAGGCGCACGTTCAAGCAAATTTCGGATTCGAGTCAACAGGTTCATCTTCTTCCCTCCATTGATCGAGGTCGCCAGAAGCAGGTTGCCCCGCGCCATTTTGGCAACCGATTCCAAAGACCGGACATACAACAATCGATCGCAACATTCGGCCGCGATTTCGTCGCAGCACATTTCCCGTTCCAGGCGAATGCGGTTGGAAAGCCACCAAACCGCGGGGTGGTAGAACAAAAAGGTTTCAATCACACGCTGAGCCAGATTGACCCATAAATCCCATCTGCGGATGTGCGCCAATTCGTGGGCAACGATCGCTTCAATCATTTGTGGAGTCAACTGCGTCAGCCAAGATGCCGGAATCAAAACAATCGGACGGACGAAGCCAACCGCTACCGCCTGACAGACTCGCGCACAAGCGAACACACGCCGCCGCGCATCCACGCCCAATCGTTCGCCCAGCCTGCGAACCCGCAGCTCGAACTCCTCAGAAAGGGGTTTCCCCTGCCCTCGTATCCACAAGGTGACGCCGAAACCGATCGCCAGGCGCGTGCTGAGAAACAAGACACCCGCAAGCCATGCCATCATGAGGTAGACTTCCCTGCTCAGATGCGACAGCACGGGCAATCCTTCTGCCAACTCAGGATTCATGCTGACACTTCCGCTCATCGCGGGCTGATCCTCGATCACGACAGGAGCCTGCTGCGACAAGTCCGTTTGGGATGGTCGCGATGGCAAGTGGCTTTGCTGATGCCACATCGCCGTCAGCAGAGGTGCAACCCCCATCAGGAGAATGGTGGCTACGGAAAGGAGATAACGCGGCCGTGCCGCCTTCACGTCGAGCAGCTTCAGCATGACGAGCAGAATGAGCGTGAGCACTGCCCCCTGCCAGACAAAGTGAACCAGCACCGCCGTCAGAACCTCGGCAAACCCTGCCACGAAATTCATCGAGAAAGGAGTCATTGGCTGTTGCTCCTGCCTTCGTACTCTTCGATGGTTTTGCGAATTTTGCCGAGTTCTTCGGGTGTCAGTTTCGATTGGTCGAGCACTTGGGCCACCAGGGAGGCCGCGGAGCCTTCGAAGGCTCGCCGCAGGAGATTTCCCACCATCTTGCCCAGGGTTTTTTCTCGCGGCTTTTTCGCGGTGTATACGAAGGCGCGCCCTTGCGGCTTACGGATCACCTGCCCCTTGCTCTCCATGATGTTGAGCACACTCATGACCGAGGTGTAGGCGCGCTTGCGCTCGGCATTCAGAACATCGAGCACCTCCCGTCCCGTGCGGGGACCGCGTTCCCAGAGAACTTTCAGAATCTCCAGCTCCGCTTCGGTGGGAGTCTCTTGCGACATCCTCGCCATCGTTGAAAGCCCCTCGCAATCGGAAATGCCTCACCTACGACCCAATACTACGGTGGAATCCGTAGATGTCAACGGAGGAATCCGTAGATGAAGCGCTTGTTATTTCGTTTGCAAGAAGTTTACTTGGCCGGTTTCGCGGCAGTCGCGGAGGATTACTTCTCGGGTGTCTTTTCGACCGACTTGGCTTTTGCCTTCAACCACTCCTTCAGCGGCGCAATCTGATCAGCGGACCTGGGAAACTCCTTGACAATGCGCATGATCTCGGGATCGTTTGGCGCGAGCAAGGTTACAATCTCCGCCGCGCAGCGCTCAGAAGTGGCTTTTCCACGATCGTCGACGACGTTGCCCCGGGTTGGGTGCTTCCCGTCAAGTCGCGGCAAGTAACTGAGATAGCCTTCACCGATCCCGCCTTCGGCGCATTGCTTCACGAGAGCGGCCCGCGCTGTTCCGTCGTCCATGCCGGCAAAGAGCCTGCTCTTAAAGATGAGCCGAGCGGCATCACGCGAACCGGATGAACCTTCCTTAAGCAGCGTCGCGGCCAACCTCGGCAGGACTCGGACTCGAATCTGTCTGGGATCACAGTTTTCTAAAACCTCGACAAGGATTTTGCGCCCTTCGGCAATTTCCCCGGCTTCGAACAAAATCTGACCCACAAACAGGCGGATCTCTGGATTCTTGTGAGCGGCAAACTCTCGTGCCGGCTCCTTGAACGCTCGAGCATCGTAACGAAGGCAGACGTCGAGCAATTGGCGCAAGTGTGAACTGGAAGCCGATACATCAAATCCTTGCAATTTGAGTTCATTGGGATTGGGCCGGCTACCTTTTTTGCCAAAGTTATTGAGATATTCGGTCAGTACTGGCCGCAGGCGCTCGTCTTTGAGTTCGACCAAGAGTTCGAAATCGGGCAAGTCTCCGAAAAAAGCCCCCGCCTTGATCTCTTTATCGAGTGCCTCGAAGACCAGATCCTGCTCGCCTTTGTTCGTGTTGGCTTTTGCCCAGTTGATCATGCCTTCAATGTGTTTGTCAATCTCCTGGTTCGTCATCTTGGCCATGGCCCATGTTTGGCACAAATCATGTTTGGCCAAGTTGTTGATGATCGGTTCCATCAATGAACGCGTTGTGCCGAGGATGCGATCGGGAAAGAAGTCGCGATGGTACGAAACACAAAGGATATGCCATTCGTCGCGCAGGAACGGCGCCAAGAGAGGAATGTCGGCGACCGTCAGTCCCATACCTTTGATCGGCTTCCTATCGCCACTATCGAAATTAACTTCGGTCCCGCCCGCGAGTTCAAGAAAGGGGTTGATCACCTTGGTTGTGCCACCTTTTCCACCGCTGGTGGCATCAGGCTCCATGCCGCGCTGCTCGGCAAATTGTACCTCGCCAAGAAGATAACTGCCGGGTTGTTCCCACTGGAAGCAATTGAGCAGGCGGAGACGCTCCGCCAGAAAAGTGATCTGTTCCGCACGGCTCACTTTCATCTTCAGGCTCGCCCATTCTTGCGGCGTCGGTAGCTTGAGCTTCTTGAAATCATCCAGCCGCTTGGGAATCTCCTTGGACAATGCGACGGCGTACCCATGAAAGCGAGTCTCGGCATAACGATTCACCATGAGCTCGGCCAGACGGCGTGTTTCAGGGAAATTTCGATCACCTGCAAAGGCTACGAGCATGCGGTAGCCAGTTGCATCACCGAGTCGATGACGCATCATTTCGACGATAAAATAATCCATGTAAACGGTATCGAGAGCAGGCAATAAAACCTGGGCGGACAAACCGTGTTCTTTCGCAGTATAAAGCCAGTGGGCCAAAGTCACTTCATAAACGCTCGTGCCACGCTCCTGGTTCTGTCCCTCCCGTCGCCTGCTCTGCGAAAGATCGAAAGCGGATTCTCCCTTTTGGCGAAGTTCCACGACTCGTTTCACTTCCTCGGCAACAGAAACTTTCTCAAAGCGGCTTTTGACGACCACTTCCCCCAAAAATCGCGAATTGGTTACTGACTCTTTCTGAAAGGATTCTCGACGGCCGGACGGGGTTGACACGACCCACGAATCGCCATCGTTCTTGACCAGCCAGCCGAGCGTGGTCACCGTTTCGTATTCTTTATCGGCTTTGCGCGGTTTTTGAGTCGTCGTTACTTTCACAAACGGCGCGTCGCTTGGCGCCGGTTGATCGAGCAACGCTCCTATCTTCGTCATTAGAGCCGATAATGCCGGCCGTTTGAGGGCAGCAACTGGATCGAACGCCCCAGGATCTGCGTTGCCACGTTCCTCGTTGAGTTTTCGAGCCGCCATACGAATGCGCGACCGATAGTGGTGGCAGAGATCATTGAGCACGGCGTTGGAGAGATCGGCCTTGCGATCGCCGATGCTTTTGAGCGCCGCCAGGAGAACGATGCCGCTTTCATGGGGACGCTTTAGCACGCTTAAGCAAATTTCGTCCGCTTCCTTCCCTTGCGCCTTAGCGAGAGCGGCGACCGCTATGGTCTGGAATTCCGGGTATTTCTCCTGTTCCAGGTACCAGCGAAGGACAGCAAGCGCCGCAGAAGATGATGGCGCGTTGGCTAATTTTTCAGCGATTGACTTGCGCAAATTGCGGGCGGGATTCTCACTGCCGCGGCCCCAATAGGGCGTTTGCCCCCAGGGTGCCTTTCCCGACGATTCGTCGGCCTGAGCCTGTCCAAGCAACGACACCAGATATTTCGCGGCTTTATCGCGCTCTTGGGCAATTTCGGCGGTCAGCGCCTTGATCGCGGCTTGCCAGGGTAGGAGTGTGCCTTGCTCGTAGTAGGACTCAAGTTCTTTGGTGACCGATACCCCGTCGCCCGGTTGCGCGGCGCACAGAGTTGTCAAAATCAGGAGCACGAAACCCAAGAGAGATTTGCGATTCACGAAGGATCCTCCCGAGTCAGCGCGCCCGTCATCGTCGAGTAGCTCGAAAGGCGGCAACGAAACTGGGCGACCGAGTTGGCGCAATGGAGAGACAAACCGACAGTTCAAGCCTACCACCGAGCCAACGCAGCGTGAATGCACCGCATCCTGATTTCGCAAGGTAGGCAGATGCTTGTCTAGACACCTGGTCGATTGTATCCAGCTTAGTTCAGAGAGAACGTTAAAAATGGCCCTATCTTCAAATCGAAAATTCATCGAGGCGTTGTAAATGTGAACATTCAGCAAGGTCTTTCCCTAGCAATTCCAGCGCGCGGCATGAAATCGAGCGGTCTTGCACACCATTCCTATCAGGGAGATCGAAAGGCTCCTGCGTCATACTTCTTCCAGAATTCCTTGGCTGGCATCAGTTTGTCATAGGACAAGCCAATTTCCACAAGCGAATCCATCTGCCTGATCGCTTCCACTCCCTTCAAGGCAGGACTGGGAGTAAACGACAGTTTTTTCAGCTTCATTCCGGCCAGAGGCGAAAGATCGGTTACAAGCGTCTGATCGCAATTGAGATGTTCCAGTGGCATTCCCTTAAGAGGCGACAAATCCGCCACTTGAGACACATGGCAGGTCAACTGTTTGAGGGACATCCCGCTCAAAGGCGACAGGTCGGCAACTTGAGTGTTGTCACAACAAAACACAGTCAACGGCATCCCCTTCAAGGGCCCAAGTTGGGTGAGATCCCAATTTCCGGAAACGACCAGTGCGCTCAGCGGCATGCCCGAAATGACAGTCATGTCCGTGGCTCCGCCACCAAAACATGACAATTCCGTTAGGACGATGCCTCTCACCGAAGATAGATCCAGGTTCTCGACATGGCACGCCAAGGAAAAGATCTTCATGCCGCTCAATGAAGACAAATCGATTCTTCGTCCTGTTTTCCTTTTGTGATTGCAGCGCAAATATTGAATTTCGGAAAAGGCGCGTAAGGGCGACAGATCTCCCATGTCGTCAATGTAGACGAGCATTTCATAAACCTTGCCCTCCTGCACGAACGGTGGGTCTGACCCCTTCCAGGGAGCCGCAAAGAGCTTCCCATCGAATCCGGGATTGAGCTCCTTGAGCTTATTGATCACCGCGTCCAATTGTCTTTCATCCGGCAGGGCGGCGACGCTCTTCACCCACTGCATGAATTCAGGCGATTCCCAAGGTTTGGCGCTCGCCTTCGCCTTTTCCACGGGTTTGCCACCACCCAGGGTCGTTTCCAAGCGCTTGCCGCTGGCCACGGTGTTTTTTTTCAGCGGCACCAAATTCGCCGCGATCGACTTTTCCCCTCGATTTACGATCTCAAAACGATCGGTAAACGTTTCAAAGCCATCCTTTTGCACCTTCACCTGGTGTTTTCCGGGAGCAATGGCAAAGGTGTTCGCTCCCTTGCTCGATTTACGCGCAAATTCAACCTTCCCTCCCTCGCCGAGGATTTGCATCTCGGCATCGGCTTCATTGACGGTGACTGTCAGCGTGCCGACCTTGGGCCACAGCCCCACGATCAGGACCGTGAAAAGGATCGATGCCACGAGGATGCCGCCGACCAGCAGTTTCCCCTGAAGCCCGGCAATCCCGCGCCCTGACAAGGCAGGGAAAAGCCGCTTGCGCTTATCAGCGGAGGTTTTGCGCGGATCGATCGAAATTGAGGCCGCCGCGATTTCCTGGAGGAAATTGGTCAGTCCCGATTCCGGGGAGGCAATGGAGGGTGGGCTGACCATTTGCCCGTTGGCGCAATTCTCCAGATCGGCAATGACCGCCGTCATCGACTGGTAACGGTCTTCGACATTCTTGGCCACCATTATCTTGAAGACAGATTCGAGTTGGTCGGAGACTTCTGGACGGGCGGCATGAAGGTCGGGAATCGGTTGATTCCGATGGGCAAGCAATTTCGCCATCATGGTGTCGCCGTCGTAGGCCGCCTTACCCGTGAGCAGGAAGTAAAGCGTGCAGCCCAAGGCGTAAATATCGGCGCGGGCATCGGCGGTTTTGGAATTCACCGCTTGTTCGGGAGCCATGTAATCCACCGTGCCCATCACCGCTCCGGTGCTCGTCAGTTCGGTCTTCTGCGCTTCTCCATCGATTCGGGCCAAGCCCATATCCAGGATTTTGACGGTCCCTTGTTTATTGAGGAGGAGGTTTGCTGGTTTGATATCGCGATGGACAATCCCCTCGCCATGGGCAAATTCGAGACCCTTTGCAACTTGCAGAACATAGTTGACCGCTTTGTCCACCGAAACCGGGCCATTCTTTTTGACGAGCGCCGACAGGTCCATTCCGTCCACCAGTTCCATGACGAGGAAGTGAACGCCATTGGCCTGATCGGCGTCATCGGCGGCGACGATGTTCGGGTGGCGCACCTTCGCTGCAGCCACGACCTCGCGTTCAAAGCGCGCGATGGCAGCATGGTCCTTGGTCATCGCCGCCGGCAGCAGTTTGATCGCTACCATCCGGTGCATCCGCCGATGTTCGGCCTTGAACACCTGCCCCATGCCTCCGGCTCCGATCTTCTCCATCAGAAGGTAATTACCCAGGGTCAGGGCTTTGCCCTTCCCCTTGTAGATCTCTTCGGCCTGAAATTTCGTGAGCTTCTTTTGACGAACGAGCTCCCGCGCCAGTTCTTCGGCATCCTTGGGAGAGGCCTTCGGCGGCAAAAAACCCTCGAGCGCCCCGGCGGCGAGGATGCCACTGTCTTCCAGACTCTTGACGAACTGTTCGAGAGGAATGGCCATCGTCTGGCTCGTGAGCGAATTTGCCGGCAGGCAATACAACTCAGGCAACACAACCGCTGATGAACGGCAGAAAGGTGATCAGGACTTGTCCAACGGCCCTAAACCCGTCGGGACCGAATGACGGACCCTCGCCTGATCTCTTGCCCGTTACATCTCAGATCGTTTTTCTACGCGACACGGAACGCAAAGACCATGTCGTTCCTGGCGGTAGGTAGACCGTCAATCGGATCGTTATGAGAACCGGCGACGGCACAAGGACCGCGCCGATTCCAACGGGGGAGCAAGGTAAGGCGCGGCGATGCAAAAAATGGCTCGCAATCCTTCGCCGATGACCGGAGCACCGCCCCAGTTCGGCAGGATCGCCAACAGAGGAACCAAGAGCTCAAGAGCTTGCAATCGCGCGCAGCGCAACAATCGTACGACTCAGTCAGAGAACGTCGATCACTCGATCTCATTTGGTTGATCATTGATGAACCGGTAGGTCACCCCGTGGGGAAGGCCTTGATCGTCGATTGGAAAATCGAATCCCAGCTTGTCCATGAAATCAACAAGCTGCCAGTCGTCCCCATAGAAGAATTGGTCTGTTGGATAGGCTTTTTTCCGCGCCGCTGATTCAGTCACCTCATCATCCCATTGGATCAAATAGTTGAAAATTTGCTCAGGTGCCAATCCTGGAACCTTCTGGGCGACAACCGCTGGATTCCCGTACCAAGTTTGCCGTTCTTCGTCTTTAAGTTCTTGCCAGTAATCCGGCAACGGATTGAATTGGTCGACGATCTCGCCTTTATCGAAGAGAGAATACATCCAAAAATCACTATCATGAATATGAAAGGAGAATACCGGGCGCCGCAATTGCTTCGATAGATACTTGGCTGCGTCGTCCCAATCAAAAAAATCACCGGGGTAGAGAACCGTCACCCCACCTGTCCCTGAAGAAACGACCAAACAGCCGTAGTCGTCGAGCGTGAGGTCGGCATTTTCCAATTTGCTATCGGTGGCCTGAGCATACGCACGCAGAGCGTCAACGACGGAATCTTCGTCACCACCCACGACACCGGACATCGAAAGAAATTGACCCATGAGGTACCCTCCTGGCCAGCAAACGGCCGATTCCATTTTCCTTGTGACGACAATGGTGGGAGGTCGAAGACCTACCCCAGCCGATCAGCCTCTGGACACATAATAGGGAGCTGAAAGTGCCTGAAGGGACCGATCCCTGGCTGGTCGTTTCCGGGATGTCATGGGAGAGCCTTGCGGGCGGCAAAGACGCCGATCTCTGGTCATGGAATGGCAAAAAGGCAACGTTCGTGGAAAATGTTGGAGTCTGCACCTTTTAAGCACGCACAAGACCCAGACCCGGTTCGATGATCGACGCAAACTTGGCGGTTTTGAAATCCAACTTCGATGGGGCATTGCCTTCCATCATCGCGTACCTTTGATGACCGGCTTTCCCTCCAAAGCCCCCAAATCGATGGAAATCCGCTCTCGCCAGCTCATGGCCTAACCCTCATTTTCCTCACTTTCGGGAATTCTACTCCGCGGAGGCACATCGACCTCGAAAGACCTCGCCGTTCGTTGTGCCGGGCACCTCGCCCACCGATTCTGAAGTCAATGATCAGTCGCACTGTAAAATTTCCCTCACCTCTGCGTTATTCCTTCAGAAGGCACAAAACTTGTGGCGCAAGGCGATGGTCCGCTGTCATACCAAACGCCCATTGACGACTGGGTCCGGGAAACGCTTCCCCATGCGCTGGCTTTTGCCATTTCGCAGTGCCGCAATCGCGACATGGCTGAGGACATCGTCCATGACTGCTATTGCCGGCTGTTGCAAAAGGCGGGCGAGTATGACCTGCCGCGCGATGGCAAGAAGATTCTGATTCGCGCGATCGCCAACGCGGTGATCGACCGGCTTGGCCGCGAGCGGGTCATGCTAAGCCTGGATCTGGTTCCCTCGGCGGACGCTGGCGCTCAGCACCGGCTGCAAACCGACGATCAACCAGTGGAACAGGTAATCGCCAGAGAACTGAATGACGCGATCGAGGAAGGTCTTGGCAAATTGCCGACCGTGCAAAGGACCGCATTGCAGATGAAAAGTCTTGGCCATTCCCTCGATGAGATCGCGCTGACGCTGAAGATCAGCTCAAGTAACGCCGGTGTGCTCATCTTTCGCGCTCGCCAGGCTATGGCCCGTTTCCTGGAAGCTCATCGAGAAGAGGATGTTCGATGAACCTTGAACCGGGGGATGCAGAGCCGATGGCGGATGGAGGACCCGATGAATCGATCGATGCACTCGTGCGCGATCACCTGGCGCAGCTTGCCGGCGGTATCGATACGCGTGCGTTGGCCGATCGGATTCTGCAAGGAACGAAATTCCCTTCCCTGACCGATTCCCCGCCGAACAACACTCTGGCGAGTGCAAGCGAAGGTGCCCTCTATCCATCGGGTTTGAATCCGTCACTTGTCCCCTCTGCAAAAAAAATCCTACTGGGATCGCCTTTGGGTCGAACCTGGCGGCGACTGGGCTGGGCCCTGCTAACCGCCGCGGTAGCCTTGCTTGCCTTTTTGGGCGGACTGCAACTGGGGCCGACGCAGGCCAGCGCCGCCGATCTTTTGCGCGAAGCCCAGAAGGTGCACCTGCTCCCGGTTGACCGCTGCTACCTGGTCGAAGTGCGCTACGGCGCCGGCTGGAATCAAGACGAAGGCGTCCCCCCTCCCCCGCCCGACCGGGTGACCCGGCTCTGGACCCGGGGAGATCAGTTCTGGATGGAATCGCTGCATACGCACCAGCGTTGGTCCTGGGGCCGCGACGAGCGCGGAGGCATTTGGCTCGCATTCGGCCAACGCCGGGGCATTCGCATTGACAAGGACGAACTACCTCGTTGGCTGGAAACTGCTTCCGATGTGCAAAGCATGCAACTCGAAACGCTGCTCAACGAGGTGCTGGCCCATTTTGATATCCGGCGCGAACCACCCGGGCCGGGCCAGGATCCCAACTGCTATTTCATTCATGCCAAGCCGCGGCTCTTGCCCTGGCTGCGCGGTTTGCGTTCCGTCACGCTTGAGGTCGACACCGAAACCAAGGTGTTGCGCAAAGTCACCATCGCCCGAGTGAATAACGGCCAACCCTTGGCGACGACCACCTACACGCTGGTCGAAACCGAAATGCAACCCGAATCCAAGTTCCAACTCGAAGGCCACCTCACCGAACCGTACGAGGTTTTCACCCGCGATCATCGACCCGAGCGGCGCGCGGAGATTTTGTCGCGTGTTTACGGACCGCTGGCGGGCAAGTGGTTTCAGTTGCAGCAAAAGGGGAGGAAGTAAGGTGAACCCGATCAACCCAATCATGGCTCGCCCGGTTGCACTTTGGTCCATGCTCGCCCTCCTGCTCGTTTTGCCGGGCGTGGTGAGCGGGCAACAAGAGAAGGGTTTTGAGAAGGGCCAATTCAAGGGAAAGGCGCTGCCGCCTCCCGATACCGACACGCTCTTTCGGCGTGCCAACACCAATCGTGACGACAAACTGACCAAAGAGGAATTTGAGAAGTTTGTCGCGCAGGCGCCTCGCGGCAAGCCGACGCCTGAGCAGATCGAGCGGATGTTCGAAGCGCTCGACCGCGACAAGAATGGCTCGATTACTCTCAGCGAGTTTCGCGACTTGCCGAAAATTCGCGAACAGATCGTTCGAGGTGGGTTAAGTCGGCCCAGGGAAAACCCAAATCCGCAGCCAAGGACTGAAGCGGCGCCAGCCGCCGGAATCGACAAACCCGCAACGCCCGAACAACTTGCCTTTTTCGAAAAAAAGATCCGGCCGGTGCTCGTGAAAGAGTGCTATTCCTGCCACGCGGCCGATGCCAAAAGCATCAAGGGGGGCCTCATACTTGACACGCGCGAAGGGCTTCGCCAGGGAGGAGACACTGGGCCAGGACTGATTGCGGGAGATCCAAAGAAGAGCCTGATCATTCAGGCGATCCGCCATCAAGACGACCACCTCAAAATGCCACCCAAACACAAACTGGCCGACGAGGTGATTGCCGATTTCGAAACCTGGGTGAAGGCCGGAGCGGCCGATCCGCGCCTGGGTGTGTCGAAAGCGAACAAAGTCGAAATCGACATCGAAAAGGGCCGCCAGTTCTGGGCCTTTCAATCGCCCAAAAAGCCCGTGCTACCCAAGGCTAGCGACACCGCCTGGCCTCGCGGCGAAGTCGACCAATTTCTCCTTGCCGCCCAGGAAGAGAAGGGAGTGCGCCCCGCGCCCGACGCCGACGCGATGACGCTGTTGCGCCGTGTTCACTTCGACCTCATCGGCCTGCCGCCCACGCCTCAAGAGATTGAAGCGTATTGCAAAGATCCGTCGCCCGAAGCGCTGAAAAGCGTGGTCGACAAATTACTCGCCAGTCCCCAGTTTGGCGAACGCTGGGGCAGGCACTGGCTCGATGTCGCCCGCTTTGCCCAGTCGAGCGGTAAGCAGGCCAATTTCTCCTACCCGAACGCCTGGCGCTACCGCGACTATGTCATCGACTCGTTCAACGACGATAAGAAGTTCGATCAGTTCATTCGCGAACAGATCGCCGGCGACCTGCTCCCCGCGGCCAACGATCAGATCAAGGCCGCGCAGATCGTCGCCACCGGCTTCCTCGCGATTGGCCCCAAGGCTCACAACGAACGGCTTGCCTTGCAATTTCAGATGGATCTGGTCGATGAACAGATCGACGCCACCTTCATTGCCTTCCAGGGGCTGACGGTGGCCTGCGCCCGCTGCCACGACCACAAGTTCGACCCCATCTCCGCGCGCGACTACTATGCGCTCGCCGGAATTTTCAAAAGCTCGGAAACCTGCTACGGCACCGTGCGCACGGTTCAGAGTAACTTCCCCTCAAGTCTCATCTCCCTACCCAAAGGAAGCGAGGCGCGCTCGGTGGTCGAACCGCTCTCCAACAGCCACCGCGAATCGCTCGAAAAAGAGCTGAGGGATCTTCGCGAACAGACGAACAAGCTTTCGGTCGGCGACCGGTTCGGCTCGATGATGGGGATCAGGCTGCGCATTCAGATGACGAACCTCGAAAGTCGACTGGCAATGTTTGAGCCCAATGGCCAGCCCAAGGTACAAGCGATGGGGATGCGTGATCGCAACTTCCCCGGCGATTCGAACCTTTATGTGCGCGGAGAACTCGACCACCCAGCCGAGAAGGTGAAGCGAGGCTTCCCCCAAGTGCTGTCCGCGCAATCGTTGACACTTACCAAGGGAAGTGGGCGCTTGCAGTTGGCCGAGTGGATCGCGTCGGCGGAGAATCCGCTCACGGCCCGGGTGATCGTCAACCGGGTTTGGTCGCACCTGTTTGGACAGGGGATCGTCGGCACGCCGGATAACTTTGGCGCCGCGGGCGAAAAACCGTCTCACCCTGAATTGCTCGATGCGCTGGCCCTGAACTTTGTCGAAAAAGGCTGGTCGATCAAGTCGCTCATCCGCGAACTGGTCTTGAGCCGCACCTACCAGCTCTCCGCGCAGTTTGACGAGAAAAATTTCGAGGTCGATCCCGACAACCACCTCCTTTGGCGCATGGGCAAACGCCGGCTCGAAGCCGAAGCGCTGCGCGACGCGATGCTCGCCGTCAGCGGCCTGCTCGAACCCGAACCACCCGCCAGAGACGCGATCGCCCAGGGGGGCGAGGGAAATGTCAATCTGGCGCTTCGCTTCCGGCCGATCGACGCCTTCGCCGCCGAGCCTTACCGCAGCGTCTATCTCCCGATCATTCGCGATCAACTTCCCGAAGCCCTTACCCTGTTCGATTTTCCCGATCCGACGCTGATGGCCGGTGAACGCGCCGTCACGACCATTCCCGGCCAGGCGCTTTACCTGATGAATAGTCCGTTTGTCATTCGCCAGGCCGATGCCTTTGCGGGGAAGCTCTTGGCTTCGAGCAGCTGCGACCAGGAAAAACTGACCAGTGCCTACTTGGCGCTTTTTTCGAGACGACCGGCAGAGAACGAGCTGGCTCAAGCGAAGTCGTTCTTAAACCAATACTCCAAAAAACTCGCTTCGGAGCGCTACCGACCCGCCGAAGCGCGGCGCCTGGGATGGGCAAGCCTGATTCAGGCCATGTTCGCCAGCGCCGAGTTTTCCCACCATTAAGATCCTTGATCCATCCCACATGAAGGTATGTGCCATGATCCCTCCTGCACCCCTGTTCTCAAGGCGTCTGGCGCTGCAGTCAACCTCCGCCGGCTTTGGGTACCTTGCTTTCACCGGCCTTTCCGCCTGGGCTTCGGAAAAGTCGAACGCGCCGGAAAAGGCCAACCCCCTGGCTCCCAAGAAGCCGCACTTTGCGCCCAAGGCAAAGCATGTGATTTTCCTGTGTATGGAGGGGGCGCCCTCGCATGTCGACACCTTCGATTACAAACCCAAGTTGAAAGCCGACGACGGCAAGACGATGGCGAAAGCCCGCACTCCCTTTGCCAAGCTCCTCGCGTCTCCCTGGGATTTCGCGCAACATGGCGAGAGCGGCTTGTGGATTTCCGAGCTATTCCCCGAGTTGGCCGAGAGGGCCGATCACCTGTGCCTTCTCAATGGGATGCACACCGACCTGCCCGCGCACCCCCAGGCGTTCACCCAACTGCACACGGGCCTGTTCCAGTTCCGGCGGCCCTCCATGGGGGCCTGGATGCTCTACGGTCTGGGCAGTCTAAACGAAAACCTGCCGGGATTCGTTTCGATCAACCCTCCCTTGCAAAACGGCGGACCGGCCAACTATGGCAGTTCGTTTTTGCCGGCCATTTATCAGGGTACGCCCATTGGCGGGGGCGTCGGTCCAGGTGGCGCGGGCGGCTTGCGACCGGGAAGCGGCGGGGGCGCGACCGTGCGCAATATCAGAAACCCAAGGCAAACAAGCGACAGCCAGCGGTTGCAGCTCGACTTCTTGCAATCGCTCAACCAGGAAGCGCTCAAGCGCGATCCGCACAACAGAGCGATCGAAGGGTCGATCGCGTCGTACGAACTGGCCTTTCGCATGCAAAAGGACATGCCCCAGGTGCTCGATCTCGCCAAGGAATCCGCGGCGACGAAGAGCCTCTACGGCATCGGCGAGGCGACCACCGAGAACTTTGGCAAGCAGTGCTTGCTGGCGCGGCGCCTGGTCGAAGCGGGAGTGCGCTTTGTCGAAGTCACCTCGCCGCGCTGGGACCATCATCGCAATTTAAAGAATGATCTGCCGGTCAATTGCCATAGTGTCGACCGGCCCATCGCCGGCCTTCTGAAAGACCTGAAAGATCGCGGCCTCCTGGACGAAACTTTGGTTCTCTGGGGCGGCGAGTTTGGTCGCACCCCGTATGCCCAGGGCACCGACGGGCGCGATCACAACAATAAGGGATTCACGATGTGGATGGCCGGCGGCGGCGTGAAGGGGGGAATTTGCCATGGCCTGACCGACGATTACGGTTACGAAGCGATCGACGGCAAGGTGCATATCCACGACTGGCACGCAACGATCCTGCGCCTCTTGGGTCTCGATCATGAAAAACTGACCTACCGATATGCTGGTCGCGACATGCGCCTGACCGATGTCAAAGGAACGGTCATCCAGGAGATCATGGCCTGAGGCAGGCCATGATTGGTTTGCCTGACCTCGTGGGAAAAGATTACTAAAGGGCTGAAAGGCCGCTCGAAAGCCGTTAGCAATCGCCCAAGAACCGACCCTGTAATGATTTCCCACCCGGTTCGCTGTTAGAATCTGTAACAGGAAAGGAACAGGACCCGGATTTGACGGGTTTCCCCCCTTGCTCCGCGCAAAAAGGATCGTCCACCATGATGTCGCGCTGTTTTCAAGCAATCGGGTTTTTGTTTTCGCTGGTTCTTTCTTCCTGGTCTCCCTCCGCCGTGCAAGCTCAGATCGACCCCGTCGCCGCCAAATTCAAAGAAATCGACGCCAATGGCGACGGCAAAATTAGCCCGGAGGAATTTAAGAAATTTCCCGCGCTCGCCGCCCGCTTCAAGGCTGCCGACAAGAACGGCGACGGGCTGACGCTCGATGAGGCCCGCGCGTTCCTGGCCGCCGAGACGGCGCCGCCAAAGGCCGTGCCCCCTGTCAACAAATCCAACCCAGTTGAGCCGGTCAAGGAAGGGCCGAAGGTCCTCTCGCCCATTCAAGCCGGCGTTGGCCGCATGGTGCCCGACCTAGCCGGCAAGGCGATCGATGGCGCGCCGGTAAACCTCTCGGAACTGACCGGCAAGAATGCGGTGGTGGTCGCCTTCACCAGTCCGACCTGCCCGATCTGCAAGAAATATGGCCCCAGCCTGACGCAACTGGAGAAAACGGTCAGCGACCTGGGTCTCAAAATCGTGTTCGTCAACCCGACCGCGACCGATACTCCTCAAGAGATCCGCGCCTTCATCGCAAACCACAAACTCAAAGGCCCCTATCTGCACGACACCGCGCAAACCTGGGCCAAGTCGATCCAGGCAACCACAACCGCCGAGGTCTTCCTGCTCGATGCGAAACGCACGGTGATCTACCGCGGCGCGCTCGACGATCAGTATGGACTCGGCTACGCGCTCAACCAGCCCCGAAGGTCGTTTTTGAACGATGCGATCGGTGCACTCCTGGCAGGCCGCCAGCCCGATCCGGCGGCGACGACCGCGCCGGGCTGCGCGCTCGATCTCACCGGGGCCAAGGGCGCCGCCATTGCCAATGATTATTTCGGTCGCGTCGCGCGGATCATGATGACCAACTGCGTCGAATGCCACCGCAGCGGCGGTGTCGCCCCCTTTCGTCTCGACCGGCCCGAAGACCTGATCTCCCATGCCGGCATGATCGCCAAAGTGGTGGACAAGGGGTCGATGCCTCCCTGGTTTGCCGCGCCGGCGCCCGGCGGCAAAAAGGTGTGGGCCAATGACCGCACCCTGCCCGCCGACGACAAGGCCGATCTCTTGAGTTGGTTGAAAAGCGATCGGCCCCTGGGCGATTCCTCGCAGGCCCCGTTGGGCCGGACCTATCAGGAAGGCTGGCTCATTGGCAAACCCGACCTTGAATTGCAGTTCGACAAACCGATGCCGGTCAAGGCGACGGGGACCATGCCCTATCAAAATGTTGAGATCGAATCGACGGTGACCGAAGACAAATGGGTGCGCGCCATCGAGATCCGGCCAACCGCCCGCGAGGTGGTTCACCATGTGCTCGTGTTTGTCGCCCCGCCCAAGGGCGAACCAGGTCAGGGGAACGGCGATTCGGAGGATCGGGACGGCTTCTTCGGCCTTTATGTGCCGGGCAATAGCGTGATCAGTTACCCGCAAGGTCTCGCGAAGAAACTGCCCAAGGGCTCGCGGCTGCGTTTTCAGATGCACTACACGCCGAATGGCACCGCCACGACCGACCGGACCCGCATCGGACTGCTCTTCGCGGACAAGCCGCCAACCTACGAAGTGCGGACGGTGGGAATTGTCAACACGCATCTGAGCATCCCGCCGGGTGCCGACAATCATCCGGAAACCGCATCACTACGAGTTCCTTCTACCTCAACCTTGCTCGGTTTCTTCCCGCACATGCACCTTCGTGGCAAGGCGTTTCGTTTTGAAATCAGCGGTCCTGAGGTTCAGGCAAAATCGGGATCCGAGGCCAAGCCAGGTTCGGCTTCCAAAAATGAAACCGAAGGCAGCGAAATCATTCTGGATGTGCCGGCATATGACTTCAACTGGCAACTATTTTATCGACTGGCGGAACCTCGCCGGTTGAATGCCGGAACGAAGATCACGGCCACCGGCTGGTTTGACAACAGCGACAAAAATCCAGCCAACCCCGACCCCAAAAGGCGAGTCCCGTGGGGCCCGCAGACCAGCGACGAAATGATGCTCGGTTACGTCGAATACATCGTTCCCGCGGAAGTTGGCAAACCGTGAGGTTGCCAAGGGCGACTGGTTCCTTGCTCGTTGCAGCGCGGCGTGGGAGACAGTAGAAGAGAAAAGGCACTTCTCACCAAGCAATTCTCACAGGGCAATTCTCACGCGGAGACGCGGAGGGCGCGGAGAGAAAAAAAAGAAGGGTCATCCGCCAGGCGATCCACGATCTCCGCCTCGTCTCTTGCTCTCCTCGATTTGGTCTCTGCTTTCCGCCGCGGCTCCGCGGGAAATCCTAGGAACCGCTCCACCTTCAGGACCGAACCCGACCCCATGGACAATCCCCTGAAGGTCTTCTAACAAATCCCTACTTGGCCTCGCCAACGCGTTCGAAATTTTTGCTTATTCCGTTGGATTCACCTCGGGATTGCGGCCTGTTCTCAGGGCCAAGATGGCCCAGGCAAGGGATGGTTCCATGCTTGCCCGTGCCTTATTGGAAATCCAGCACCGATACGGTTATCTGCCTCAAGTCGAACTGGAATTCCTCGCCATCCGCACCGGCTTGCCCCTCTACCGAATTCAAGAAGTTTCGACTTATTTCCCACACTTTCGCCGCACCGAACCGCCCGAAGTTTCGGTGCAGGTCTGCCAGAGCATGACCTGCCATCTGCGCGGCTCCGCGCAAATGCTCGACAAGGCTAAGCTGTTGGCTGCCGAATCGGACCGAGTCGAAGTCCAGGGCGTTTCCTGCCTCGGCCGCTGTGACCGCGCTCCCGTCGCACTGATCAGCCGTCATGCCCCCATCGGCGCGATCTTCCACGGCTCCAACTTTCACGACCACCTCTACACGGAACTCGGAGGGGGTAAAAACTCCCTGCCCGAATTGATCGAAAAAACATTGCTAGGCCAGGCGCCGCCGCCCGATCGGGACCTTCAGGGCGATTCCCCCCACTGGGAGATCAACGTTTACGACCGGCGTGAAGGCACCAATGTCGAACCCTACGCGGCCATCAAGAGGATGCTGCGTGAGGAATTGAGCGGCCCTCAAGTGATCAAGCATCTGGAGGAGGCCGATCTGATCGGCATGGGCGGCGCTGCGGCACGCACGGCAAAGAAGTGGCAGGATGTGACCAACGCCAGCGGGGAAAAACGCTACATCATCTGCAACGCGGATGAAAGCGAACCTGGGACTTTCAAGGATCGCGAGATCCTTTTGCATGCGCCTCACCTGATTGTCGAAGGAATGCTCGTCGCCGCGCTCACATTGGGAGCCCCGAAAAGGGAAACACGCGGCTACATCTACATCCGCCACGAATATTTCGAGCAGATCCAGCGGGTGAATGCCGCCATCCAGCAAGCACGCCAGCAGGTGCCCGAGGCGCTCGAGGCCTGCCCCATTGAGGTGTTTGTTAGCCCTGGACTCTACATTTGCGGCGAGGAAAGCGCGCTGATCGAAGTGATCGAGGGAAAGCGCGCCCAACCGCGCAATCAACCGCCCGACATTCGCAACAACGGCCTTTTCGATCAGCCGACCTTGGTCAACAATGTCGAGACCTTTGCCTGGGTGCCTGCCATCCTGCTCTCCTCCCACGGCGAAAAGGAAACGTCAAAACCGGCCGGCTGGTATGGCAGTGAGCCGCGCCGGTTTTTCTCGATCTCCGGCGATGTCAAGCGGCCCGGCGTGTACGAGGTTCCTTTCCGCACGACACTCGGCGACTTGATCCACAAGCTCGCGGGTGGATTGCGCGACGGGGTTGATCGAATTCACGCGATCGCCCCTTCGGGACCATCCGGCGGTTTTTTGCCCGCGACGCTCGACGCCGCATGGGCGCGCGGCATGCTTGACGAGGGGATCGAAGGGCTGCGCCGCCGCAGCGCCCCGCAGGCCGCGCGCGTGGTGGCGTTTCGCAAGTCGATCACCGGCGAGCGGCTGTCGATCCTGGATATGCCGCTCGATGTGCCGGTTTTTCGCACGCTGGAACTGAGCCTCGGTGCGGGCATTGTCGTTTACGGCGCCGCGAACGGAACGGGACCGCCCGATATGATCGACCACGCGCTCAACTGCCTCGAATTCTTCGAAAACGAATCGTGCGGCAAATGCGTGCCCTGCCGGCTCGGTTGCCAGCAGTTGACTCATTTCGCAAGCGAAATCAAAGAACAAGGCGCGCAGCAAAAACGATCCTTGCCCCTGGTGGAGGTGGACGGAGTGGTCCGGCAACTGGCCGAGGCGATGGAGATCACCTCGATCTGTGGATTGGGGAGAGGCGCGGCGACTCCGCTCATTACCTGGCTGGACCATTTCAGCAAGTAAGGGTGCTGAGCGAGTCTTGGCCGGTTCTTTAGCAAGGAATCATGGGGTGAATCCGATCACGAAGCGTATAGAGTCAGGCCGGCGATCATGAGCACTCCCAACCAGGAAGATCTGTTTGAGCGGTACGAGTCGCAGTATGTACGCGACTTGACCGGTCGGCTCATCCGGGTCGAAGCGGCGACACAAAAGGACCTCGACACCCTTCTGACCGTATCGATCGATGGCCACAACGTGCCCGGCGTGCCCAAGGCGCGGCCGGCCACCGACGATCAGGGGAACATTCGCCGCGACAAAAACGGACGCATCATCCCGCGCCTGACCACTGTCTACGACGCGGCCACCTATTGCTACGCGAATCAGACTCCCAAGAAAACCTTCCCCGGCCCCGAGCCAAGCAACCCGATTCCCGTGCTCTGCCATCAGAACCACCTGACTCCAGTAGGTGTCTGCCGGGTCTGCTCGGTGCTCACGACACGCAACGGCGTGGCGGGCGGCCGCATGATCCCTGGCTGCCAGCATCCGCTCGTCGATGGCATGGAGATCCACACGGTCGCCTCCGAAGTGGAAATTCAGCTACCGCAGAAAAAAACCCGCAAGGCCGGGGAGCATCTGCAAGAAACGATCAAGGTGCTCTTGCAACTGCTCGCGGCCAACAGCCTCCACGAATACGAGCCGCCATCCGATCGCCGCTACAACAACGAACTGCTCGCGCTGCTTGAGCGGTTTGGCGTGCCGTATGAGCGTAAGGGCAAAAAAAGCCTGGGGAAGAACGCCGGACTTGAAGTGATCTCCCCCTTCAAGCGGCGACCGCTCGATCTGATCCACGCAAGCGCAAGCGTCGACAATTCCTCTGAGGTGATCCGGCTCGATCACAATAACTGCATCCTGTGCGATCGGTGCGTGCGCGGTTGCAGTGAAGTCAAGCCGTTCAAGGTGATCGGGCATACGGGATTTGGCAACAAGGCACGGATCAGTTTCGACCTGGGTCAGCCGATGGCGGAGTCGAGCTGCGTCTCGTGCGGGGAATGCGCCGTCTCCTGCCCCACCGGCGCCTTGACCTTCAAGGGTTCGATCTACACCAATACCCAGACACCGCGTGATCCCTGGCAAGACGAACCGGTCAAACCGATTTCCGTCTCGGCCGAAGAGCTCGAGCGCCACCCGCTTTTCGCGGGCGTTCCTTATGCCTTCCTCAAGTGGAACGAGGGGGCCGTCGGCCGCGTAAAGCTAAAACCCGGCCAGGTGCTGTGCGAGCAGGGCCAATATGGTTCGACCGCCTTCCTCATCGAAAGCGGTTCGATCGACGTCACCTTGAAAGGCACGACGGTCGCGAATCTGAAAAACAGCGACCTCATCGTCGGCGAAATGGCCTGCCTGAGCCATCAACCGCGTTCCGCGGGCATGCGCTCAGGACCGGAAGGAGCCGCCATCATCGTCGTGAAGCGCAACATGCTGCACATGCTGCAGCGCAACGCCGGCGCACGAAACATTCTTGGCCCGATTTACCGCCGCCGCGCCCTGGAAAACTATTTGAAGAATGGGCGCCTTTTCAGCGGGCTGGATGCGGCGCAAGCCCGCGCCTGCCTCGAATTCCTCAAGGCGCGCGACGATGTCGAACTGACCCAGGTCGATCCCGGTCAGGCGGTCTTCGTACAAGGCACGCTCGCCGATTGTTTTTACATTATTTACCTGGGCAATGTCAGCGTTTCGGAAGCCAGCGGCGTGGGCCACTCGACCGTGCTCAACTACCTGGGTCCGGGGCGCCAGATCGGCGAAATCGGCCTGCTTTCCGATCCGAAGGTTTCGCCCAAGGTTGCCGAACTTTTGCCTGTCGCCCAGCGGGGCCGGCGCACCGCCACCTGCACGGCGCTGGACCATGTCGAACTGGTGACGATTCCCAAGTCGGCTTTTCTTGCCTTGCTGGAAGCCAATGCCGAAGCGCGGACGCTGTTGGAAAATGCGGCCTGCGAAATGGTGAAACGCACTCAGAGCCGGCGCTTTGAAGTCAGTCCCATGCTCGGCAATTTCACGCAAGCGGGGCTGCATCAGGGTCAAAGCCTGCTCGTGCTCGATTTGAACCGCTGCACCCGTTGCCAGGAGTGCGTCAAGGCCTGCGCCGACAGCCACGATGATGTGACGCGCCTGATCCTCGAAGGTAACCGCTTCAACGAATTTTTGATTCCCAGCGCCTGCCGCTCCTGCCACGACCCCGCCTGCCTCGTGGGTTGCCCGGTCGATGCGATCCACCGCAAACCGGCGAAGACTGGCGGCGGCGACGGCAAATCGCTGGCGATTGTCATCGAGAACCACTGCATCGGCTGCGGACTGTGCGCGCACAACTGCCCCTTCGGCAGCATCCATATGCATGAACCCGAGGAAGGGAAAAGGAAGGCCAATAGCGCAACACGGATCGCCACGAATTGCGATCTTTGCGAGTCGCTCGACGGCAATCCTCGGTGCGTTTACTGTTGCCCGCATGATGCGGCGATGCGCACGACGGGCTATGAACTGAGCCGCATGGCGGGGTTGAAGCCGCTGGGGTCGGTGCAGGAAGCGGCGGCGGAAAGCAAAATGCCGGGAAATTAGATTTAAATAGAAGACGCCATGAAATCCTGGCACCTACAGAAGGAACACAATACTTTTCTCTTTTTCATCAACAACTTGACCTGTAGTCGTTTTGGAATGCTTTCATGACAATCTTACGTAAGACTGATGCAGAATTTCCAGGTCCATGGCTACTTGAGAAAGATGCACTTATCGAGCTAGACAAGATCATTGACGAAGCAAGTCAAATTTTTGAGAGAGCGCAAAAAAAGGAAATCAAACGCCTCATTCGCAAAGAATCTGACGAGGCAAAGAATTCTCAACACTACGGTCTGCTTTCTCCGGAAAGACAAAAAATCGAATTGAAGCGAATACGACATCGTATCCGAAGCTCTACTCAATTTTCCATGCGAAGGCGGGAGATACAAATCTCAGTCAAATCTAGAAAAAAAATGCCACTTGTTGCCAAGTTTTCGGAAGCGATTGCTCACCCTGATATGACCAAAGAAGTCGCCACGCTATTCCATCTGGTTATCGACTACGGCAGCATTAAAGCTGAAGTCCGTACTTCGAGCCTCTGGAGCGATAAGCTCCAAATAAATGTATCTCCTCCTGATGGAGAAGGATGTTACGACTTGTATGTTACATTGCACCAATGGGCGGAAAGAAATCAGCCAAATCGTGCTACAATTCTCTGGCACGCTTATTCCGGAATACACTGGCTTGCGATTCTTTTAATGCAATTATTTATTTTCTTTATTTTTGCTGCAAGTAAAACGTCTACCTCAGATCATTTTAAATTAGAAGCACGAAATATGTTAACCGATGGATTTACCAGCGATCAGGATCACAAGGCTCTCGAGCTACTTCTGGCCATCAATTCCGGATTCAGCCCCAAGACTACCGCATCCCAGTTAGAATCCATAGCTTTATATGCCATATATGGACTACTTATATTTGGTATATTATTTTCATACAGTCCAAAATCGCGCCTTGCCATTGGCAAAGGTGAGCAGGCGATTAAATGGCAGCGCATATGGTCGAATTTTTTACTGAAGGGTCTTATTGGAGCACTTGCTTTAGGTATAATTACGGATATTTTTCGAACCTGGGTTATAAAACTAATTGGATTTTGAATCTAGCGAATAAAAAGCGGCGCAAACCAAGACTGCAAAAACAGCGAACTAATCACGCCCACACCACAAGCACTTGATAAAAACCAATTACTGATTAAAATAAAAACCAAAATAATCAGGCACAATTGCTGACCTTTATACATATTGAATCAACGCTCATTTAACAGGCTATTTTAATCAAATACACTAATGAACAACATTTAATTTATGAATAGAAAAATTTCAGCAAGAAATCTGATCAAGAGCCAAACGCATCTCAACCCTCACTTCGGATTGAGAAACTCCAGCACCGTCTTCCTCTCTTTCAGTCCCCGCGCGTCGGAGCCGATGCCGGCGAACGGGTTGTCCTTATCTCGGTTGTGATAGAGGTGGCAGGTCGTGCATTCGTGAGGCACGCCTCCGGTTCGCATTCCGCCCGACTGCGTCAGCGGACCGTGGCAGGTTTTGCAGTTGTCGATGCCGGGGACCAGTAGATCACTCTGTGTCGTTGAAGTCGCGGCTTGGGGATGACATTCCAGGCACTGCAGCGCCCGGTGCGGCATGTGATTGAAACGTGCGTGCGGATACCAGATCTCGGTGAGGTTGGCCGGCTGGATCTTTTCGGGAATCGCCTTTCCCGCCAGGCGCTCTTCGAAATGACACAGACCGCAAGTATTCTTGCCCAGATAGACCTGCCGCAGCGCGCTTAACGGGTCGGTTTCGTAGAGTTGCGATTCCAGTTCGGCGACGCCCGCTTGCATCGCCTCCTTGGCTTTGCGATCGAGCCGGGGAAGATTGTCTCCCGGCAATGGGCGCGATGGGGTTTTCCGCGAAGGATCCGGCGCCTTTTTCGCGCTGTTCGCTGACTTTTCCAGAAGAGCCCCCCATATAAACTTGTTCACCTCTGTGGGCTGCAGGCCGTGAGGAATCGACTGACCGGAGGAGCCGCCCGAGAAAGTGAGCGTGTGGCAGGCCTTACAATGCCGCTCGTAGGAGATCGGCAACATATATTCGCCTCCCGCAATCAACAGCCCCGCTCGAGCGCTGCCCGGCTGGAGAGCGTCCGACGCATCGGTGTTATGACACGAAGCGCAGTTTAACTGAACAAAATCTTCGTCTCCCTTTCTGTCGCTGGCCTGTTGCTTGCGGTAAATCTCACGCAGGCCTTGATCGCTGATATCCCTTAATTTCCAGCCGCGGCTGTCGGTGGCGGCGTGGCGCAACCCTTCGCTTAGATGAATTTGATGATTGAACCGGATCTTGCCCGGGTCGCTCGCTTCGGACAACGGTTTGCGTTCGGTCCCCACTCCCAGGCGAAACTGCGGATGATTGGTGAAGTGGGTGATCGCGGACTCGAATGCGCTTTGTCCTTCGAGGGCATGTGCGGGGAGCGCGCCGTGGCAGACCGTGCAATTGCGATCGGCCACCCGACTGATCGGCGCGCTTCGCCCGCGATGCTCGCTATGACAATGGACGCACCGGGTGGGATCGCCCGCGATTTCTCTACCCGGATGATGAGCTGGACCATCATGGCAGGCTTTGCAAAGGTGATCGGCGACCGGGCCGGTTTGCAGAATCGACTGCAACGGATTGCCTGAGGTGCTTGGCTGAAAGGGGGCATGGCAACTGGCGCAGCGGTCTTCAAAGGAAGCATGAGCATGGTGCACCTGACCCGGCAGCGCCAGCTGGCGCCAACCGCCCGAGGCGAAGCTGACACCGATGACTGCAAGCACGACGCCCAAAAAGGCCAAAGTGATCCTCCACCTTCCTCGCCCCGCCAGGCGGAAATAGTCGAGGGGAACGCGCGCAGCTTTTTCTTTACCGCTTAGCCCGTTCAGCATGAAAAGTGCATCCGTTTACCAATACCATACGGCCGAAACGACGTGAAATGCGAGGAAAAGCAGCAGAATGGCCGAGAGCGCCTGATGCACGACGATCCAGTTATGCAGCCGCAAATGCAACTGCGTCTGTTCATCGAACTGGCGCCGATGATCGCACAGGGCTTCCAGGGTATCGACCACCGGCAACGCTTCCCGATGAATCATTTTCCGCAGGTCGCCAAATTCGGCCTTCATACGGGCATGCAGCCCGGCCGAACCGCGCTTTGAAGTCGAACGGCGCAAATAGGGTTCGACCTCCTGGCGAAAGTACTGCCTGAGAGGTTCGGTATTGGGCAGCGGGTGGCGCGGAATTTCGCGCAAGACTCCAGACCCCTTCCCCTTGCGTACCGCTTGCAAAATGTCCTGGTGCGATTGCAACAGGGCCAGTTCATCTTTTCCCAATCCCGCTTCCGGGCCGCAGGCGGCAAAGACAAGCAGGTCGGCTTCGCGGCGCAACTGTTCGGTCAGTTCGCCCAATTGATAGAAATTGGCTTCCTCGGGAACTTCCTGCAGCATCAGGCGCGGAATGCTCTGCTGCATCCACAGTCCCCAGATGCCGCTGACGATCACGGCGAAATAGATGAGCAGAAGGAGCATGGTCAGAATGCCGCCCCAGCGAGTCAAAAGACCGCTATGCATCGCGACCAGGGGGAAGGTCAAAAGACCAAACCAAATATGCTGCGCCAGCCAGAATTTTGTGGGCCGCAGGCGAAACCACCAGCGAAAGGGGACCAGCTTGCGCAGACCGTAGGCAAACAGGTAGAAAAAAAGCAAACCGCCAGCGATCCCCGCAACCAGCCCCGGCAAACTGCTGCCGCCAGGCAGGGCGCCCAGTGCAAAAGCGGCGATGACGTACCAGGCCCCCCCGGCGGTGGCCACGAGCAGGCAAACCAAGAGCCAGGGCAGATGCCACTTTCTCCAGGTGGAGGTTCCCTGTCGCCGGGAGGGGGGGTCAACGAGGAGCACGACCTCTCCCTGCAAGGCACGCCAAAGGCCCCAATTTTCGGCCCGGCGAGAAGGGTAAAGAAATCGGTTTTCTAGGTCCGTGTCCGATCGTGTCAACAAAGCGGACTGCGTGGAACGCGGAGATTCCAACCGGTTCAGACCCGTTCCTTCAAGATTTCCTCATCGACACGGCCGCTGATCCCTGACCTCAACGAAACCCCGGTGCTCGATTCGGGCCGGTTCAAGCTGGCGCATGGGACAAAAAAGCCCAAAATGCCGAGTATGCAAGTCCAAGCAAAGATTCGGCGCCATCGCGCTCAAGCCGCACAAGGATCGGTTTTTTTGCAGAGGCTCCTGGTTTTCGCCCTGGGCCTGGTCCTGAACGCCTCCGGGTGCCAGCGAGCGCCTTCCCCAGCCGCCGTTGCCTGGAACGATTCGGCGGGGACATCGATCTCAGAGCAGTCCGCCGCACCAAGTCTGGACCCGACCGCCGTCCTTGCCGGCACTCCCTCTTGTTCCTCGCGCGGCTGTCATGGCCGCCTCCCAGACGTCAAGGATGCCGAACCGGTAAGCTGGAGCAGCTATTCGCGCTGGCTTCGTGACGATCCTCATGCGGGCGCCTTTCAGGGTCTTTTCTCGCCGCTGGCCCAAAAAATCGGCGAGAAACTGGGAATGGCGCAGGTGGCCAGGGAACCGCGCTGCCTGGCCTGCCATGCGACTCCCCAGGCGTTCGGCGATTCATCCGCGGCTCGGGAAGAGCGATTATTTGGCGTCGGTTGCGAGTCGTGTCATGGAAGTGCCTTGAAATGGCTGGAACCGCACAAGAGCAAGAGTTGGATGGGATTGGCCTCTGGCGACAAAGCTGTGCTCCAGCGCCAACTCGGCATGAATCCGCTCGGCAATCTCCGCGCGCGCGCCCTTGTTTGCGCGGGGTGCCATGTCGGCGCTCCGGCCAAAGCAGCGGAAAACCTACCGTTACGCGATGTCGACCATGAACTGATTGCCGCGGGTCACCCTCGGCTGGCCTTCGAATTCGGCGCCTATCTGGCCAACCAGCCGAAACACTGGGTGGAGAAAGACCGTTCGGCCGACTTCGAGGCACGGGCCTGGGCATTGGGCCAATTGGCCTCGGCCGAAGCGGCACTTGAACTGCTGATCGACCGGGCCGAATCCCAGCGCAACTGGCCCGAGCTTGCCGAGAACGACTGCTTTGCCTGCCACCATGACCTGGACAACGCCGCATGGCGCCGACCCACCTCGTCCCGGGCTTTAGGCAAGCTGCGCCTGAATCGCTGGTATTACAGCCTAGTTTCATTGATTGCCGATACTCCCTTTGCGCTCGAGCCGATCGATCTGACCTTTGCCCAGGGAGCAGCCGCGGGCACGGACACCGTCAAGGAAGCGAAGACTCTGCTCGCTTCCTTGCGCCGGGCCGGAGCCACAATCGAAAAATCGGCGTATTCTCCTGAGTCCCTCACCCGCTTGCGCACCAAACTTGCGTCGCGTGCCGCACAAGACAAAGACCTGGGTTGGGAGGATCTGGAACAAAGAACTCTCGGGATCAAGGCGATTCTCGCTTCCGAGCGAGCTGCCCTCCCGCCAGGTGGCGGTGATGCGTCGCTCACGCGGTTCGATGAAAACGCTGACGCCCTTTTGCAGAAACTGGCCTTTCCCGCCAACGCCGCAAGCCCCCTGCATTTGCGACGAACACCGGAAATGGAGAAGGAGCTGCTTCGTCTGTTCGATTCGCTGCGCTGACGCCGACCTGCCATCAATGGCTTTTGGCTAATCTCTCAAAACCACTGCCCTACCCTTGCTAATTCGTCTTGCAGACCACATCGGACCCAGTATCCGGGCTTTTGCTTTCGCACCGCCTTGCTTAAAATGAGAGCCAGGCGTCCTGCGGTATCCCGGCCCGCGAGCAGGCCCCTTGCCAATGAAGTTTTCACTCGATTCTGATTCCTTCGTCTGTGGCGTTTTGTTCACGATTCTCCTCCTTCGCCTCTTGCACCGGTCAAACCATGAAAGCCTTGCTCACTCTGACAGTCCTTCTCCCGCTGGCCGGCTTGATGGGCTTCGCCAAGGATGACCCGGTCTTTTCCGGTCCGCAAATGGGAGAAAAATTACCCTCATTCAAGATCCGCGGCGTACTTGATCCCCATGAAGGCAAAGAGATCGATCCCATCGCGCAGGCCGCGGGTAAGCCTTTGTTTCTGCTCTTTGTTCATGACACAAATCGCCAATCGGTCGCCATGACGCGCATGCTCACCACCTACGCCAAAACTCGCACGAAAGATGGCCTGACCACCGCCGTGGTCTGGCTGGGAGAAGACGCCACCGATGCGACCAACACCATTAAAAAAATCCAGCACGCGCTGACGCCGGGAGTTTTCACCGGTGTATCGCCCGATGGCCGGGAAGGGCCGGGTAGCTATGGTCTCAACCGCAAGGTCATGCTCACGATCCTGGTGGGTAACCAGGGCAAGGTCACCGCAAACTTTCCGCTCATTCAACCAAGCCTGCAGGCCGACCTGCCCAAGATCCTCGAAGCGCTTGTCAAGGAGATTGGAGGCAAGGCACCCACACTCGAGGAGATCGCCGGTGCTGGTCCCAATCGTCCAGTACCTAACGGACCTGATGAGACACTGCGCGGCTTGCTGCGGCCAGTGATTCAATTGACTGCCAAGCCCGCCGAAGTGGAAGCCGCGGCCGCCAAGGTCGAGGAACATTGCTCGAAGAACCCGGCAGCAAAAAAAGAAGTCGGCCGCATTGCCAACACGATCATCGACGCGGGAAAACTCACCGGCTACGGCACACCCAAGGCCCAGGAGTACTTGAAAAAATGGGCCAAGGAATATGGCGCTCCCAAAAAAGAAGCGCCGCCGGAGGCAAAATCCCGGTGATTCCTTCCCTCCGGACCACCTGGTTGATCGCTTGCACCGTCGGCGTATCTGCTGCCTTCGGCGGCAGTGAGGCGCGATCACAAGCACCACATTTCGATACCCAGATCATGCCGGTTTTGACCAAATCGGGCTGCAATGCCGGCGCGTGCCACGGAGCCGCCGCCGGTCGCGGCGGCATGGCCCTTTCTCTCTGGGGAGCCGACCCCGCGACTGACTATCAAACCCTTGTGAGCGCTTTCGAAGGCCGCCGCATCGACCGAGCACATCCTGCCGAAAGCCTGCTCCTGCTCAAATCCTCGGGCCGAATCGACCATGGCGGAAACGTCGCCTTGGGCGAGGATTCCCCGGGCGCCAAACTTCTCTTCGCCTGGATCGAAGCGGGCGCAAGGCGAGATGCGGCCCGGCCATTAACGTCTTTCGCCCTGCGCGTACCGCAAACAATTGATCCCCCCAATCGCCCAGTAAAGATTCAAGCCATCGCCCGATTCGCGAACGGGCCTGAGGTCGACGTCACACCCTGGACCGTGTTCACCACCACCGATGCGACCTCGTTGATCCTTGAAGAAAAAGACGGCGCGGCCTTCGCTCGCCTCAAGCGACGGGGCCGACATGTACTCCTTTGCCGCTTCCTCGACCGCGTCGAGCCGGTCGTCCTCGTCTGGCCGATGGCCGATGCTCCAGTCGATCTTGCGGCGGAGCAGGCGGACAATCTGATCGATGAAGAGATCGTCAAAACGCTTGCGACCTTGCGCATCACGACCTCGCCCCAGGCCGAGGACGCGGCCTACCTGCGCCGCATCCGTCTCGATTTGACGGGCAGATTGCCCACTCCCGCGGAAGTCGATGCCTATCTGCTTGATCACTCGCCAAACAAGAAGGCAACCCTGGTCAATCGGCTGCTTGCCAGCCGGGAATTCGCCGACTACTGGACGCTTCGGTACGCTCGATTGCTCGGTCTGCACTCGCTGCCCGGCAGCGACGCGGGGATGGGAGCCTGCACCGCCTGGCAAAATAAGGCCCTGGCCGATGGGATGCCGCTTGACCGCTGGGCCAGGGAACTGCTCCTATCCACCGGCGACACCCAGCACGTCGGCCCTGCCTATTTCAGCCGGATGGCAAACGACGCCCGCGGCCACGCCGAACTGGTCAGCCGCGTGTTTTTGGGAGTGCGCCTACAATGCGCCAATTGTCATAATCACCCGCTCGACCGCTGGACCCAGGACGACTACCACGGACTGGCAGCGGTCTTTTCCCGGTTGAGCCGGGACCGAGTCGTTGCGCTCACGGGGCAGGGTTCCGTCAGCCATCCACGCACCGGCGAACCGGCCGTCGCCCGCCTACCGGGTGTACGCGACCTGGATCGCCATACGGACCACCGCGAGGCCTTCGCCAACTGGCTGCTTGCCCCAGACAACCCCCAATTCGCCAAGGCCCAGGTCAACGGTATCTGGAAAGCGATGATGGGCCGAGGGCTCGTCGAACCGGTCGACGATCTTCGCGCCACCAACCCGCCCACGCATCCGGAACTCTTCGATCGCCTCGCCAGCGATTTCATCAAAAAAGGCTATGACCTGAAAGGACTGCTGCGCCAGATTGCCCTGAGCCGCACCTACGGCCGTTCGGCACGGACAGATCCAGGCAATGAGACGGACGATCGCTACTATTCGCATGCGCTGACGCGGCGGCTGGAACCCGAAGTCTTGCTCGATGCGTTGTGTGATGTCACGGGGGCCGAGCGAAGACTGGCCAAACTGCCCATGGGATTTCGAGCGATCTTTCTTTACGATCCGCGCCTCCCTTCACCCGAGCTGGATCTCTTGGGCCGATGCTCGCGAGGAAACGCGTGTGAATCTGGAGCGGGGGATGCCGGATTGGCGGCCCAGTTGCACCGGATCAATGGCGACCTACTCAACGCCAAGATTGCCGCGCCCTTTGGCCGTCTGGCTCAAGCAATCGACCAAGGCAAAACCGATCGCGAACTGATCGAGTCGTTTTATCTTTTCTCCTTGTCACGACGTCCCTCGATGGCAGAGCAACATGAATGGCTTGAGCGCATCAAGACGACCAACAGCAACGAACGGCGCGCAAGACTCGAGGATTTCCTCTGGGCGCTTTTGAATTGCAAGGAATTCACGACCAACCATTAGGCGCGGTCTGCAACGAGTCAGGAAAAATCATGATCAACCTTGCTAGCCAGATTGGACCACGGCGCGATTTCCTCAAGGCCGGCGCGATCACGGCACTTGGGTTAGGACTGGACTCCTATTTTCGCCTGTCTCGTTTCTCCAATTTACGCGCCGGGCCCTCCTTGGTGGCGCCCAAGGCGAAGTCGTGCATCTTGATCTGGCTGGACGGCGGCCCGAGCCACCTCGAAACCTTCGATCTCAAGCCTGATGCGCCCGCCGACGTGCGCGGACCGTTTCAATCGATTCGTAGCGCCGTACCGGGAATCGATCTTTGCGAGTTAATGCCCTTGACCGCCAAGGTGACCAGCAAGATCGCGCTCATCCGCTCGATGACCTCGCCGTTGGGCGAACATGGTCTTGCCAATCAATACTTGTTGACCGGCTACAAGCCGTCGCCCGTGCTCAACTACCCGAGTTACGGTTCGGTCGTCGCCCGCTTACGCGAACCGGTCGGTTCGCTGCCGCCGTACGTTGCCATTCCCGAAAGCCGGCAGCCGGCAGGTGCGGGATTTCTGGGGAATTCCTTTCAGCCGTTTTTCACCGGTGGCGACCCGGGCCGCGCCGGCTTCAAGGTGAGGGATCTCGACTATTTCCCGGGAATCAACGCGGCACGCATGGGACAAAGGCGCGAGTTTTTGGCAAAACTAGATCAGTTTCAAATGCAGAAACGAACCGGCGCGGAGAGGCGCGAGGAAGAAGGCAAAGACAAAGAAGCAGACGTCGATTTCGATCAGGCCTTTCGCCTGGCTTCCTCGGCCGAGGCGAAAAAGGCGTTTGATCTCTCCGCGGAAAGTGAGGCAACGCGGGCGCGTTATGGCCCGCGCACCCTGGGCCAAAGTTGCCTGCTGGCGCGGCGTCTGGTCGAACGGGGAGTGCCGTTCGCGACGGTGTTCCATACCGGCTGGGATACGCACGACAATCTCGTCCGCCAGCTCAAGGAGGGATATGCCGGGGCCAAGGTAGGCGTCGGTCTCGTCCCTACGCTCGATCAGGCGTTCTCGGCGTTGATCGAAGATCTCGACCAGCGTGGACTATTGCAAGAGACGCTCGTCATCGCCATGGGCGAGTTTGGGCGCACCCCGAAATTGAACGCGCGCGGCGGACGCGATCACTGGCCGCGGGTCTTCAGTCTTGCCCTTGCAGGTGGCGGGGTCCGGGGAGGACAGGTGATCGGCGCCAGCGACCGGGTCGGGGAATCTCCCCGAGATCAGCCCGTGTCGCCCAACGATCTGGCCAGGACGATTTATTCGCTGTTGGGGATCGATCCCGATCACGAATTGCAAACCGCCGATGGACGGCCCGTCTCCGTCAATCAGGGAGGCAAGGTCATTGCAGGGCTGATTTAGGCCGGCCAGGCCCCTCCTCGTCTTTTTGTCGTCAGGATGATTCCTCATGCGGTGCCGCTGGATTCACGGGCTTATTGGCTGGATCACCATGGCGGCCGTCGCGGGTGCCGATGTCGGCGACCCAACCTTGCGCACCGATCATCCGCATTACCCGGGCGAAGGCGCCTTTCAAAGCGTTGAAGATTGCGTGCGCTTTGCAACCAAGGGAAAGATTGAACCGCAAGAGAAGGCGATCGCGCTTTATCTCTGGCTGCTCAAACATCAGTGGCACCTGGCTTCCCCGCAGGACCGCGCCATGCCGGGGAAGACGCCCGACATCCGCAATGGGAATTTGCAGGAACTGATCGTGGCCGATGCCAATCGGGCGCGGTTCTCTTTTGGCTATGGCCTCTGCGGTACCGTCCATGCCTGGAACGAGCCCTACTGGAAGGCGCTGGGCATGAATGCGCGGCGCCGGGCCTTTCCCGGCCATACCAACAGCGAGATCGAATACGGCGGTTCCTGGCATGCGTTCGACACCGACATGGCTGGCCTGATTTTTCGCAAGGATGGCATCGTTGCCAGCTACGAAGATGTGATGCTCGACCCCGAATGCGCCACACGCGTACGTCCTCCGCTGCCTCACTATCCCTTCGATTGGCCCAAAGATTTCAACACGATGAAGGCCGGTTGGGCCGAAGTGGCCACGGGCCAGGCACAAGATGAAGGCTGGTTCAAGATGTACAACGGCAGCCACGCCACCCAGCCAGGAATCGTCCATTTGCGTTCGGGAGAATCGTTCACTCGCTATGCGAGCCGCGATGGTCTCGCGGGCAAGGCGAAACGGCAATTCTGGCACATCGGCAAGGGCGGGCCCGAACGCAACTGGTCGTTCTTTGGACAGGGTGAGGTGACCCACAATGCCGATCAGTCCAACTGCCGAGGCTACCCCTCCTATGGCAATGGCGTGTTCGACTATCAACCCGATCTAGCCCAGTCGCGCTGGCGCGAGGGATCGGCAAATTCGGTCAATCTTGCTCATTTGCCGCAAGGTTCACCCAAGTTGACGGCGCTCGATGGCAAGAAAGCCAGCGCCACCTTCTATCACTTCTCCCCTTATGTCATTTGCGGTGCACCGGCCGATGGAGTCAATCCGATGACCGCAGCAGCAACGGGCGGGCTGATCGTGCAGGGGTCCACCGCGGGGACGGTAACGCTTGGCATCTCTGCCGATCAGGGTCAAACCTGGCGCGATGGTGGCTCGGTATCCGGTAGTTTTGAAAAAGACTTCACCGATCTGGTGAAGGGGTTTTATGGCTGGCAGGTACGCTTCTCCTGGTCAGGTGCCGGTGGAATCGACCGTTTGCGATTCCTCACGACCACGCAGATTTGCCAGGCCATTTACCCTCAATTGCAACCCGGCGGCAGCCGGGTTGAGTACCGGGCATCATCACGCACCGTCTTGCCTGTACTTCCGAATCTGGGCGGCCCGGAGGCCGATTTCGCCGCGCTCGAAGTGAGATCCCTCAGGTCGCCCAACCTGGTGTACGAAGCGCGCGGAGCGGGCCGTTCACGCGCCTTTTGCACCACGAATCACAATCGGCCTGCAAGCGTGGTGTTTCGCGTCGATTCGCCTACCGAGTTCGCCGAAGTCGCTGCCGCTGGCAAATTCAGCGTGCGCGTTCCGCCCCCGCAAGGCTGCGATTTTCACTGGGATTTTTCACCGGATGAAGGGAAAACCTGGCATTTCCTGGGCAAGGCGGAGGTGCCCGCAGACAACGCCCATTCGAGCGGCTGGATGTCAGGCCAGGCGGACATCAGCCGATTCCACACCCGCTCGGTGTGGGTCCGAGCCCAAATTTTCGCGGGCGGCACGCCCACCAGCCTGACCCAGGTGCAAATTTACGGAGTGAGGAAGACTCCGAGGCCCACAGAAATCAAGATCACGCACGCATGGGACGAAGATGGATCGAAGAAGACGCATGAAGAGATCGTGCCCGCGGGCACTCAGCAAAAGAATTATCGGATCGATACCGGCAAGAAGGTCGAAGATCTCTCGGTCCGGATCGAAGTCTCCTGAGATTGCCATGACGTTCGTCATCCATTCAAGCCTGCTGTCCCGCCGAACGATCCGCACGATCGCCTTTATGGCCGTGGCGCTTGGGTGCGTCCTTCCCACTTTGGCGCACCGTTTAAGCGCCGAAGATGCCAAAACCAAACCACCCATCACGGCCATGGCGGTTCAGGGGAATTCCCTCCTTTGCGGATCCCAGCAAGGGGTGGAAGTCGTGTCCTTGGCGGACAAGACGGCGAAAGTGCTCCCGCCCAATGCGCTTACACAGATCCACGATCTGCAGATTTCTGCCGATCGCCGCTGGATGGCGGCGGCCGGGGGCTCGCCCGGGCGGCAAGGATCGATCGAACTTTGGAACGGGGATCTTTCTCAGCGGATTCATCGTTGGGATCTGCACAAGGATTTGATTTACCGGGTCGCCTTCAGCGCCGAGGGCAAGCGCATTGCCACTGCCGGCCACGACGGGTATTGCAAAATCGTCGAGCGCTCAAGCGGCAAAACTCTGACCGAATTCGCAGGGCATTCTCGGCCGGTCATGGCCATCGCCTTCTTACCGGGCGACGAACTGGTCGTCTCGGCCGGAGTCGACCAGACGATCCAGGTCTGGAAATCTTCCAATGGCCAGGGGGTGCGTTCGATGGACAACCACACCGCACCCGTGAATGACCTAGCACTCAAGCCTCAGCAAAAGACGGCTCTACCAGTCATCGCCACCGCAAGCGAAGACCGCACGGTCCGTCTCTGGCAGCCCACCATCGGGCGAATGCTGCGATTTGCCAAACTTGCCTCCATTGCGCGCGCGCTCTGCTGGAATCCTGAAGGAACCGCGCTGTGGGTCGGCTGCGACGATGGTCAATTGGTGATTCTCGATCCCGAAACGCTGGATGTCGTCCGGTCGCTGCCCGTACTCACCGGACGCATCCACGCCTTGATGCCCCATCCCGATGGGAAACGAATTCTGTGCGCGGGCGAAGGCGGTCTCGCCGAAATGCCGCGCTGAGTCCGCATCAAGCATCTTCTAGAATCAGCCTCGAAGACTTTTTCGTCGATCGATTTCGTTGCTCGCCCCTTGAAAGATCCCTCCCACGGAGCGAACCGATGGTCCCCTGGTTGCCGGCATGCCTCCTCTTGAGTTCGGTTCTTCCCGCGCAGGGCGATTCCCACACCTTTTTTCAGCCCGACCGATTTGCGACCCTCGTCAACCCCAACTGCTCCCACTGTGTCGACGAGGCCAAGCGCCGCGCCGGGGAACTGCAACCGACCGATCCAGTGCTCTGCTGGACGCGCGGCTATTCCGATGGCGGCGCGATTCCCCTGCGATTTTTCCTGAGCCCCTACCGGGTGATCTCCGATAGCTATGGCGTCTTTGTTTACGATCCCGACGCCGGTTTCGCGAGGGGTTTCGCGCCCAGCTACCAGTTTCGTTTTCATGGATGGCGCAACGGCATCCTGGTGATGAAGCATGAAGACGGCACACTCTATTCCGCGCTTTCGGGGATCGCCTTTGCCGGGCCGCGCAAAGGAGATCGACTCTCCCCTGTCGCGACAGTCAACAGCACCTGGGGCGACTGGATGAAGGCATATCCTCATGCCGTCGCCTACCAGATGGTTCCCAAATACCAGCCGGTCGACTTACCTGCGGGCAACCATCCCGATTCGGTGAAAACGCGAGGTACCGTCGATGGCAGGCTTCATGCCGAGCAGCAGGTCTTGGGCCTGCGTATCGGCGAAGCCGCCAAGGCCTACCCGCTCGCCTCGCTTGCCAAGACGATGCTTCTGGAAGACTCCCTCGACGACGAGCCGTTGGTTCTTTTGAAGGACGGCCCAATTGTCGCGGCTTACAGGCCGGTCGCGACGCAACCGCTCAAGTTCAAAGGCCCTCAACCCGATGCTCGGGGCGTCTCTCCCGTGGATAAGGGACAACCCTTGCCGCCCGGAGCGCCGAGACAGGCAGCAAGAAAACTGACCCTCACTCAGGAAGGCAATCAGATCAAGGACCGGGAAACCGGCAGCATTTGGGATCCGGTGGGCCGCTGTCAAAAAGGGGAGCTCCAGGGCTGGACGCTCGAACCGCTCGACTCGGTTGTGTGCAAATGGTTCGCCTGGTGCGCCGAATACCCCGACACGGGCGTCTACAACAATCAGGCAAAAATGGATCCCAACATCAAGGTCAAGGAGATTGCCGGCACCGCTGAGTTCTTGCGCATCCTGCCCAAACCTTTTGGCAAAATCACCGCGATCGATCCACAGGCTCGAAAAATCACCTTGATCCTCGACAAGGAGAATTCTCCCAAAACCTGGCCACTGGAAGCCGATGCCGAAATCAAGGTAAGCGGCACCTGGGGCCGGTTGGAACAGTTTCAAGTGGATCAGCGAGTCTGGGTTTGGTTCAAACTCGATCGCAAGAAACAGCCTGTGTCGATCGTGATGCTGGCCGATGAGGCCAGCGAGGAGGAAATGCATGGCAGCCTTTCCCCAGCGCGCAAGGCAACCCTGAAATATCCGGCCAAAAAAATCGATGAGATGCGCACCCTCCAACAAAAGCATCTCGAATCCATTTGGGACTCACATGGACTGCCGGGCACCCTGGCCTTTCATCATGTATTCAGCGGAGAGCTGGAATTCTTCCTCGATCACGAAGCGATGCGCTGGGGCCGATCGCTCAAGGCCGGCGATGTTGTGTTTCTTACGGCCGAACCTCCGATCAAGGCGGTCGTCAAATCGGTGACTGCCTGGCGGGAACGCACCGCGGTGAAGCTGGTTGTTGGCGAACTTCAGGCTTCGGAATTGCGCGTCGGCCAGCGACTCGGCATGAAAATGAACCGGCCCAGAACGGAACTGCTCAACCGCCCCTACCCGCTCGATATCGGCCGGAGCGAAGGCAAGGCCGAAAGGATCGACTGGTTTTTGGCAAGCATCTATTGTTCCTGCGGCGTCTCGCGGGATATTTGCACCGGCCATTTCTACACCCTGGCAAGTTGCAATCCGAACGGCTGCGGCCTGCCGCGCTCGACGCGGGAAGAGATCGGTACAGGAATCGACGAAGGGAAAACCGACCAGCAGATCTGGGATGATCTTCTTAAAGACCGCGGGCCATTGATGCTCAGGCCGCATCTGTTCCCTTGAGGCGCGTTCGTCAAAGGGATGAAATGGCTCAGCGACCGCACTGCCTATTATTGGTTCTTTCAGTTGGCTCGTCGAACCTGAGCCTGTTCAATCGCTTCTTCAAGCCATTCGACGAATTCCCGGCTGTCACCATCTGCAGTGAACCTTCGCAATTTTGCCTGGCGCAGTGCCTCAAGCGCTGATTCGCTTGCAAGCGCAACCAGCCCGTCCAAGGCTTCCTTCCAGATTTCCGGTTGCGGATCAAGCAACGCCTCAGCAAGGAGCGGGATGACGCTCTGTTGGCGATGTTGCCAGATCACCCGCACCAAGAAGACCCGAGGGGCTGTGTCTGTCGAAGCGTGGAACGCCTCGGCCAGGTGAGGAAGGATCGCATGGTCAAGGTCGATCAAGCCATGAAACGCGGAATCATAATCGCCCTGGTGAAATCGTTCCAGGTAGTAGGCGACCATGGCGGGGCCATGGGGCATTGAAGGTGGAGAAGATTGATCCATATCCGGGCCGAAATTCACTTACCATACTTGGGCTGATACAACTGGATTTCAAAATCGCCGGGCGCCTTGAAGAAGGTGACGAAGCCGTAGCCGTGATCTTGGATCTCCTTGGAGAATTCCACCCCCTTGGCCTTGAGCTCCTTCACCGTTTGCTGGATGTCGTCGCAGTAAAAGGAGATACTCGGCGTTCCCGAGGCGGGCTCGCCTTCTTCGGTGGGGTGGACCCCCAAGTCGGCTTCGGGCATGTCGAAGATTAACCAGCCGCCTCCCACATCGGTCGCCATGAAGCCGAGCTTGTCCCGGAAGAACAGGCGTAGGGCTTCCGCCTGCGAGGAGTAGAACATGGTGTGCACGCCGCGAATCATCGGGGTTCCCTTTCGTTTGCCTTCCCTGGCCATCTTTTTTCGCTTTGCCAAGAGCAACTTGTCAAACGACTGCTCAACCCGAAAATCGTTTTATGGAATGCACTTACGAGCATCCTTGACAATCAACCCGATACCTTCCCCGGACACCCCACACCGGGCGGCCACATTCTAAACGGGGATCCTTACGCCATGGCCAAAAAAGCAAAGCCCAGCCTCTATTCGATCCATCCAAGCATCGCCTACGCCTCAGCCGTGATTGCGAATTTTCCCAAGAACACGGGCAAGCCGATCGAGGCCTGGGTCAAGCTGGTGCAAAAAGAAGGACTTACCGAACCGAAGGCTCAAAAAGAATGGCTCGTGAAAACCCACAAGCTGGGCAACACTCAGGCGAGCATGGTGGTCGAGATTTTGTCAGGCAAGGGTCAAGATTTCACTGACCCGGAGGCCTACCTCGCGCAAGCTCCCGGATATGTTGCAGCGATGTACAACGGTCCCAAGGCGGCGATCCGGCCGATTCATGACCGCCTGATCGAGGCCGCACTCGACCTGAGCCCCGAAGTGAAAATATGCCCGTGCGAAACGATCGTCCCCTTTTACCGCCATCATGTCTTCGCGCAGATCAAACCCTCGACCAAGACCCGGCTCGATTTCGGCCTGGCTCTCAAAGGAACGCCCCGCAAGTTGAGCGCACGGCTGATCGACACCGGAGGCCTGGCCAAAAAAGACCGGATCACTCACCGCTTCGCACTGGAGAAGGTTGAACAAGTCGATGCCGAAGTGCTCGACTGGCTGCGCCACGCCTTCGAACTGGACGACAAGTAATCGCCTAAAGCCCAATCGAAAAACGGATGAACCGGATTTCTGAAATATTTTTTCCCTCTGGATCGCGAACGGTTTTCTTGGCGACAAGGCCCGGGATTGATGGAGAGACGAGCGTTTCGCCACGGCGTTCTCCCTCCGAACCAAATGATGCCGAGCGCGCCAGGAACACCTCGATCGATTTGCCTTCGACCTCGTAGCGACCAGCCGATTCACACAAGGGATAAAACGGTTCATGTCCCTGCGCCGACTTGGGTAACGCGGAAGGGATTCTTACCGTATGTGTTTCCTTGGCCTCTTGACCTGAGGGACCTCGGCTGGTCCTAATCTCTTCCAGGACAACCTGGCTTTCCGACTTAGCCAAGAGCCTGAGCGTGACAGTCGATTCGCGTACCAGTCCGTTCGCGTCCCATTTTTTGTGCGCGTGGGCGACTTCGGTGCCCAACGGGAAAAGCGCCCAACTGGCGTACACCGGATGAACCACCTGTTCCCGTCCGACCTGTGGCTGCAACAGTTGGGAGTTGGGGCAATCACCGCAGTCGGACTCCGAACTGGAACCGACCGATGCCGGCAAGGTTGAGAGGCCGCATCCGGTACAAAGCAACAACGTGGCAGAGACCCACAACGCAAACAAGGGGGATGGGCGCATGAATCGACCCCGCGAAAGAACCATCAGGGAAGTTTGATCTCAACGAGTTCCTCGTTCGTTTCAATCCGCTGGGTTTTGTTCTTTGTGACCGCGCTCGCCTGCTTGAGAAATCGGCCAGGAACTTCCTGGGAAAGCCAGATTTTCTGTGGCATGGGACCTGCCTCGGTCTGATCTTCCCAGGTAAACAGGCGGGCCTTATAGGTTTTGCCGGCCACCTTGACCGATTCCTCACCCACTTCCACGGCCCGTAGCGACGGCTTGTTGAACTGTTCCTTTTTCATGTTCTTGGGCACGGTGAATCTCGCCGAGTGGGTGATTTCGAAAGGCGGGTTCACCTTGGCAGGTTCATTGGGCCGCTCGACGGTGATTTGCGATTCGATGAACACCTTGTCGTCAGTCACCTGCTTGAGCGTCAGGGTCGTCGTTTCCTTGACCCAGCCATTTTCGTTTTTCGATTCCTTTTTGCGAACGACCGTCGTGCCCGGTTTGAACGGCTTCCAACTCTGATAGTCCAGATTGTCAAGCACCTCCCCGGCGCCTGACGGAGATTCGGGTTCGCTGGCGCCACCAGGAGCGGCCTTGGCGCCCGCGGCCGATGCCACGGCCTTTGTGCCAAAGGGCTGGGCGGCTTTGGGGCCCTCCCCGCCACAACCCGCCGCGCCCACAAGCATCAATCCCAGAACCAGACATCCGGCGGCATTGCCATTCATAATCCATCTCACCTGACTGTTCGGCCAAAAAAAGTGGGGGGGACATTATTTGTTTTGAGCGCGGCAAAAAAGACCGGGCTACCTACTTACCCGGCTTGGCCGCTTTCCTGGCGTTCTTGCGAGGTCCGCCACCTTCTTCCAGCGCCACCTTTTCGTCCTCGGCCTTGATGGCCTTCTTTTGCTCGTCGGTGAGCGGTCCTGGAAGAACGGTCTTATCGTCGCCGCAACCGCAAAGACCCGCGAAAACCACGAAACTCAAAGAGGAGAAAAAAACACGCTTCATGAAACCAACCCTCCGGGTGAAATAGAGCATCGAATTGGCCGGATCCGTTACATTGACGAAAACGCTCGACAAAATCGCCGATTCAAATCCTGTGAAATCAAGAGCATTAAAGAGGCGGGAAGCCGGGACCGGCTTCCCGCCTCTTTGCGAGGACGAAACTAATTCAGCGGCGGACTGACCTGGCCGTCATCGATCACGCAGGCGCGCATCCAGGCGAGCGGGTCGACCGAGAAGGCGACGAAACGTACCGAGCCGTCGCCAAAGGCAGCATTGAGGCCACCCGTGTGGCGAGAGCCGAAGTAGCGGCGCCAAACATTCGAGCCGTCGGTGGGAGCACCGACCGATCCCGTGATGGGAATGCCGTTGTCGGTATCGGACTTGGGTGGGAAGTGGTAGCGGATGACGCATTCATCCCAACCCGCATTGTTCCAGCGCTCGTTGTCGCCACCGTCTGAACCGTGACGCGCGGGGGGCAAGCACTTTTCGGCCGCGAGAACGCTGTTGGAAGAGCCGTCGAGCACATCGGCGACCTTGCGCTTGGCGCCCTGAGCCGACCAGCAGATATAGCCCTTGCGGCCGGGCATGTCGCCGAAGTTTTCGGGGGTGCGCTCGTTGCGCCGCGGGCTGATACCCAGGGGAGGACTCGGAATATCGCCCCAGTTTTCATGGACTTCACCCTGGTAGAAGCCGGCGCTACCCGCGTAATCGCAGCGTCCAAGCAAGGCGGTGCCGTAACCGGTGGGCGAGCGGCGGGACGGACAGTAGTAGGTTTTGATGAGTGCGCGGGCCACATCGTCTTCGCCGTTGTAGTTGGCGGGACGGCCGGAATGAATGGGGGGCAAGCTGAAGTTGGCCAGCTTGTAGACATTGTCTTGTTCGATGTAGGGCAGGATTTTGAACCAGTGGCTCCAGCCGTTGGGGCTCGCCGAGTTGCAGCAGGTCGTGCCGCTTTCGTAGGCGCCGGGAGGCTCGTTGTAAACCATGCCGGGCAGCGAAGGATCGCCGTCGTAGGGACCGGTGGGGAAGTACCCGTTGGTCGATTCGTGATTGAGGAACGCCAAACCAATTTGCTTCATGTTGTTGGCGCATTGCATACGGTTCGCGGCTTCGCGTACCTTTTGCACCGCGGGCACGAGCAAGCCGATCAGGACCGCGATGATGGCGATCACCACCAGAAGCTCGATCAAGGTGAAGGCCGAGCGACGCGCCGGCCTCAAGGAAAGAAATCGCATAAGGACCTCCGAGAAAAAGATGAGAGGCGGCAAGCCGCATCCACTTTCCAGTGAGAGTTATAACCGAGAATTCCCGGGGCCCGAGCGCTTTCATCAAAGATTAAAATAACTTACTCATGCTCCACTTTTTTGAAGATTTTGTGCAGGCGGCTAGGAGTGCCAAAGATTTTGCAAGGGATTGGTCTCGTAGAAAGGAAAGCGATAGCTTGCGCGCAAGGAAATCGATCGATGCCGTCACTTTGTCATGGCGAAATGATCCCATTCACGAAAGACACATCAACATGCCATCATGATTTCCCTGGATTTTCATGAAAGGTCGCAGAGGCAGACCTTTCGTTGTCGATGCTTTTTTCTCACAGTCGCAAGCAGTTCGCGTCGCCGGACCGCTGCGAAGCACCTGGACCAGCTGAAGTGGAGGTCCTTCTGCCCTACGGAACAACAACGGCCGTGCAGCAACCAGAATGGCCTGGCATGGCCCGATGCAATCTAAGAGACGAAAAAACTTATTTTAACTCGAATAATACCGGACAAAAACTCACTGAATTGGTTTTTATCTCATGAAACAATGAAAATAGGCACGCGCAATCCATTACGGGCAGAGATCATGGCCTACAGCGAAAATCGCCGCCGAGAAATTGACCAGCATTTACTAAACGAAAACAGCGCCATCAAAAGATGGGTATCCGGAGCACGCGCTTCGCAAAAAAAACATTGCCCTCCTGAGCCATTCCACGACCTGGGAATGACTCGGGGGCAATGAGGGTGGTGAAAAAGCGAAGAGAGTTCCTCCTGGTAAGGCCCGTGTTATTGAAGGAGTTGCGATTGGGCGTTGGGCGATATTTCTCTTAAGGCAAAGTCCGTGCCAAGCCGTAAAACCGGGGTTTTGCGCCGTTTTCGCCTAAGGTCTGCTCAATTGAGCGCAACAAGTGCTCAAAAATGCGGCAGAGGGGACCATTCCGTTCACCTTGCAACCTCAACTGAAAAACCAACCACGGATTCTTCGTGAAACAAGGTGTCCAGGATTGCTGACGCCCTTTGTGCTAAATGGCGCCGAACCGCGGCCTTTTCCCGGTTACGGCCCTCCCTTTCCCCGATTTGTGTGATTCCCATTCGGCCGCTTCATCGCCACTTCAGGTTCGCGCAAAAAACTGCTCACAGCCCGGGAAAGGGCCCAACTTTCACATCACCCGAGGGGTCCCATCGAGGAATCCCGGGCAACGGACGGGTCGCACGACCCAGGAGTGGAACCATGTTTGAAGCCATCCGATCTCTGTTTCGCGCCAACCGATCGAATCATTCCGGACCGGCCACCCGCAGGGCTCAGGCCGTCCGGCTCATGGCGGAAGTGCTGGAAGACCGCAGCGTACCCGCGGTGCTCGGCTTTCCCAGTATCGACGGCTCCGGCCACAACACAGCCCACCCCGACTGGGGCACCGCCGAGTCCGATTTTTTGCGCATCGGCCCGGTGGCCTATGCCGACGGGATCTCGAGCCCCGCGGGAGCCAGCCGTCCCAGCGCCCGCGAAATCAGTAACTCCCTCAACGCCAGCCCGGAAGGGAACATCGCCAATGACCGCGATCTATCCGCCTTCGCCTACATCTGGGGCCAGTTCATCGACCATGACCTCGACCTCACCAATACCGATGACATTGTGACTGCCTTCAACATCGCCGTACCCAAGGGGGACCCTTATTTCGATCCCACGGGAACCGGCACCCAGACGATCGGCTTGAGCCGATCCGAGTATGATCCGGCAACCGGCACCTCCAGGGCCAACCCTCGCCAGCAGGTCAACTCAACCACCGCCTGGATTGACGGCTCGATGATTTATGGATCCGACCTCGCCACTTCGCTCAGCCTGCGCACCTTGCAAGGAGGGAAGCTGAAGATGGGCGACGGCGACATGCTGCCGATCGATCCGGCCACGGGGCAAGTTCTCGCGGGAGATCCGCGCACCTCGGAAAACCCAGGTCTGTTGACGCTCAGCGTCTTGTTCGTCAAAGAACACAACAGGCTGGCCGATCAGATTGCCAAGTCGACGCCGGGTTTGAGCGATGAACAGATCTATCAAAAAGCGCGTCTCAGGGTGATCGGCGAAATTCAGGCGATCACCTACAACGAATTCCTGCCGGCCCTGCTCGGTCCCGGAGCGGTCAAGGCCTATGCAGGCTACAAGCCCCAGGTGAATCCCGGCATCGCCAATGAATTCGCCACCGCCGCTTACCGCGTCGGGCACACCATGGTCACCGACGACATCGAACTGCTCGATGCCAACGGTAATGAGATCGGCGACTCGATCTCGCTACGCGATGCCTTCTTCGACACCTCGATCGTCTCGAAAAACGGCATCGAGCCCATTCTCAAATACCTTGCCTCCGACCGTTCCAACGAGATTGATCTGAAGGTCATCGACGACTTGCGCAATTTCCTCTTTGGCCCTCCCGGCTCGGGAGGATTCGATCTCGCCTCGCTCAATATTCAGCGCGGGCGTGACCATGGCTTGGCCGACTACAACAGCGTGCGCACCGCCTACGGATTGCCCAAGGTGACCTCTTTCGATCAGATCACCTCTGATAAGGATGTGCAAAGCGCCTTGAAAACGCTGTATGGCAATGTCAACAACATCGATCTCTGGGTCGGCGGCCTCGCGGAGGACCATATCAAGGGGTCGAGCATGGGGGCGACCTTTACGAAAATCGTGGCCGATCAGTTCCAGCGCCTGCGCGATGGCGACCGCTTTTGGTATCAGAATGTCTTTTCTGGCCGCGATCTGGCCCAGTTGAATCAGCTCCATCTGTCGGACATCATTCGCCAGAACAGCGATCTGACCAACATTCAGGACAATGTCTTCCTGTTTAAAGCCTCGATCACCGGGTCGGTGTTTGCCGACACCAACAAGGACGGGATCCGCAATGGTCCTGAAAAACCACTGGCCGGACGCACGGTCGAACTGTTGGACGACTCGGGCGCCGTGATCGCTTCGGTTCTAACCAAAGCCGACGGCTCTTATCAGTTCGATCATCTCGACTTAGGAACCTACATCGTGCGCGAACGGCTTGCAGGTGGCGCCCAGGCCACCACCCAGCCGATTTCCTTCACCCTGACCAAGGGCCAGCAGTTCTCGCAAATCAACCTGGGCGAAGCAGTGAATGCCCCGCCTCCCTCGCGCCCCGCTCCTCCGTCCGCACCCCCTCCGCCCAAATCCCCGGCCAACCCCGGGTCGCCGGTACGACCCCTGGCGGTCGGCACCATCGTCGATATCTTGCTGCCACCCCCTGGCAAAAAGCCGATTTGAGGCGCGGATGAGGTCCCTGAGAATCCTCGTCAAAATCGAATGAGCGAACCCAGCCCGCCTGACTGGGTTCCTCTCTCGCGCATTTCGGTTGCTTACGAGGCCTTCCGCACAGATATTGCTTTGTCCTCGCCCTTGGGGAGCCTATTTTTTCGGGGGTGCCAGCCACTGGGAAGCTTCACCCTCTTGAGCGATCCTTGCACCTTGGACTGCTTGGGAAAATCAAAGCGAAACGGGCCATGACCAGGACTGTGAACATTTTGGATAAAAAACAGCGTTCATTTTGGCTTTGGCGGGCAGATTCGATACTCTTCCCTCGTGGACGATTCGCGCCTCGAACCGCCCATGGGCGCCTGAGTAACCGTTCCACCTTTTTTTGTTGGCATTCTGTGAGCTCCTCTCCACTGCGACGTAAGCGGGTGCTCGTCATTGAAGACGATGCCATCCTGCGTCAGGCGATCTGCCAATCCCTGATCGCCGCGAACTTCGAGGCCGATTTTGCACTCGATGGCCGTTCCGGGCTCGAGCTGTCTCTTCTTTTCGATTTCGACGCGATCATCCTTGACCAGATGCTTCCGGGAATGAGCGGTCTCGAAATTCTGGCGGAGCTACGCAAAGTGAAACGAACGCCAGTGATCATCGCCACCGCCAAAAGAAGCACCGAAGACCGGGTCATCGGCCTGGACTGCGGTGCGGACGATTATCTCGTCAAACCCTACAGCATGGTCGAGTTGGTTGCCCGTCTCAATGCCCTGATGCGCCGTAGCAGTCCCAAGGAACCCTGAAGCCTACTTCCCGTTTCTTGCCACGGGTCGTTCGCGGGCGGCCCACCGGCTCGGGTGATCGTCGCGGACAAAAGCAACTAACTACAGCCCAACCACCCATCCTTTCCAACGGAGTTGTCAACAATGCGGGTGCTTGTCGTGGAGGATCAGCCGGATGTGCAGGCGGCCATTTGCCGCACCCTGCGCGAGGAGGGCTACGCGGTTGACGAGGCCAGCGACGGGGAAGAAGGTCTCGCCAAGGCAATGGCCTGGCAATACGACGCGATCGTGCTCGATTTGATGATCCCCAAACTCGGCGGGCTTGAACTGCTGTCTCGATTGCGCCGCCGCCATGCAACCCCCGTGCTCATCCTCTCGGCCCGAGACCACCTCAACGACCGGATCAAGGGGCTCGACACCGGCGCCGACGATTACCTGGTCAAGCCATTTTCGCTTGAAGAGCTATTGGCCCGGTTGCGTTCGCTCATCCGTCGCTCGGCCGGCCAGCCCGACCCGATCATCCGGATCGGCCCGATCGAAATCGACACCCGCGCCCGCTCGATCAAAAAGGAAAATCAAGCGGTGGAACTGACTGCCATGGAATACAACCTGGTCGAACTGCTGGCGCGCAACCGGGGCGGCCTTGTGACGCGTGAAAAAATCTACGAACACATTTTCGACGAAAACGACGACAGCCTGTCCAATGTCGTCGAGGTCCATGTCCTGCACATCCGCAAGAAACTGGGACGGGAATTCATCACGACGAAGCGCGGCCAGGGGTACCTGATCGATGGCTAGCCGCTCGATCCGGTGGCGATTGCAATGGTGGCATGGCGCCGTGCTCGGGCTGACCCTTTTGGGCTTTGGCATCATGATGTACTGGAGCGCCAAAAACGCCTGGTTCCATGAACAAGACGCCTTGATCGAAGCGCAGATTCAGTACCTGGATGTTCATTTGCGCAGGCTTCCCGGCTGGGCATTGATGGGCGAGGAACGTCCCCCACCGCCACCGGAGCGGCCGCCGCCACCGGAACAGAAAGGGGACCGCCCGTTCAACAAGAAAGATCGGCCACCTCCTTCCATGAAGGGAGATCGCTCTTCCGAGAAAGGCGATCCCAATGAAAAAAAAGGAGACCGTGGCCTGGAAAAAAAAGATCGGTCTAGACCGGCCGGCGCTGGCAGTCGCGGCCCGGACATCAGTCCGGCCGCCGCAGAGCGACTGCTCAAAGAGCTTGATCTGCCTCAAGATTCCGAACCTCCGCCCGGTTTCCCGCCGCCCGATCCACCCTTCTTCGAAATCCGCCGTTGGGATGACTCGGTGATCAAGTCACGGGGTATGCCGGAAGATTTCTCCGCCTATTTCGAGGACCGCGAACCCAAGGACGACCCGGTGCTTTATTTCCAGCACCCTTACCGGATTGGCGTCATGACCGGCCCGGGACGCACGACGATTCTCGTGGGCCGTTCGGTCGTTTCGATCGAAAATCGCCTGGGGTCCTTCGCCCGGCAACTCTGGTTTTTTGGCGCGGTCGCCATGGTGCTCGGCTTGAGCGGCGGCTGGATCATCGTCTCGGGAATCATCCGGCCCATCGAGCGGATTTCGCAAAACATCACGAATATCCGCGCCACCGATCTATCACGCCGCATCTTGATTCCCGAACTCGATCTGGAGCTGGTGGGCCTTGCCGAAAACCTCAATGAAATGCTGGAGCGGTTTGAGGAGTCGTTTCGCATCCAGGCGCGTTTTAGCGCCGATGCCTCTCACGAGATGCGCACGCCTCTTGCCGCAATCCGCAGTCAATGTGAAATGGCGCTACGCAAGCCCCGCGGCATCGAGGAATACCGCGAGGCGCTTGCCGCATCACTGCGCGGAGTCGAGCGTCTGGAGAAACTCGTCGAAGATTTACTGGCCCTGGCCCGCTCCGAAGGAGGGCCCGGCAACAGCCCTTCTCAAACGGTCGATCTGCAACCGATCCTCGATGAAGTCATTCACGAGCATCGCGATCTTGCCGCCGCGAAAAGAATTACGATCGACGCCGAGCTTGTGCCGCTGGCGGTGCGCGGCGATGGGCCGCAACTGGAAATCGCGCTGGGAAACTTGATCCGCAATGCGATCGTTCACAACCGCGATGGCGGCTCGGTGCAGGTGACGATGGAGAAACGCGACAAACAAGCGGTCATCGCTATCCGCGACACGGGCTACGGCATGGCGCCTGATAAGCTCAAACGGTTGGGAGAGCGATTTTTCCGCGCCGATGAATCACGTTCGACCGGCGGCTACGGCCTTGGCCTGGCCATCTGCAAAACGATCATTCAGGCCCACAGGGGAACGATTGAATGCGATTCCGAACCGGATAAGGGTACCGTTTTTCGGGTGTTGTTGACGCTGGCGACTACCGGTTCAGGCGCCGCCATCACTGCACCTGGTGCCGCCCCGCCCCCTGCCATGGGCTAACCGATACCCTCGACTCATTTTCCCTTGAGCGGCTCAGGCAGCGAGAGCGATCGGTAGAGCGGCGATTTCGGGTCGTCGTCGACAAACCAGGGGCGGCCATCGCGCAAAAACATGCGCCGCTGTTCCTCGAGGTTGAGTGGCCGTGCCCCCAGCCTACCGAAGACGGCAATCTGCTGACCGCTTTCGTCGACAGCCCGGTCGCGATCGACACCGCGAGAAATCGCCAGAGCCTCGCCGCGCGTGGGGTGATTCGCAATGAGTCGAGGGGCCGGCCTCGGAGAAAAGCCCGGATTGCCCGGCGTATCGGCCGACGTGAGTTGCACCACGCGCATCCCGTTCTTGCCATCGGCCAAATAAGCGAATTCGCTCGTGTAGGTGATGCCCAGTTTCACATCGTTCAGGTCGTTGATGCGGCCTTCGCCATCGAAGATCTGATCGACACGAGGTTTTTCCGGGTTTTCGATGTCGACGATGATGAGCCCCTGCTTGCCCCCCGCGACATAGGCGTAGGTGCGCGCCAGGTAAATATTGCGCGCATCGGGCAGTTCCAGGCCGCTGACGAGTTCGGGCTTGGCGGGATCGGTGATGTCTAAAACCTTGACCCCCTCATCATCGCAAACGAAGGCGTAGCGAAACTGCGCCTGCACCGCTCGGGGGTGCTTGATGAGATTGCGGTCCACAACCGAAACAACTTTCAGATTTTTGGCATCTTGAATATCGATGACCACCAACCCCGCGTCGCAGCAGATGTAGGCATGATGGCCCGAGAAGCAAAGGTTTGTCGCGCCGTTCAAGATGCCGCCCGGGTTAAAGGCGACATCTTTCTTCAGGAAATTGTTGGTCGGTTCGCCGTCGAGCAGGGTGGCCGCGTTGACAAGCACCAACCCTTCGTATTTGTCCGTGACATAGATGTAGGCATACATCGGGGCGACCGGCGATTTCTTGCGCGCTTGCGGATCAGCGCTGTGGTTTTCCTCGTTTTCCGGGAACTGCTGGCGCGTCGGGTCGGGAGCGATCGTGGTCGGCGCGGCCACCGCGGTGGCAAACTTGGTCCTTACAAAGAATTTCTGGCCCAGGGGAGACACCGGCGCCGTGAAGATGCGTTCGGAAAATCCTTTATGGTCGAGGAATGAGATATCGAAAATCCGTAATCCCGCGCTGCCGCAGGCGGCATAGAGGTATTCGCCGCGTGCTTGCAGGCTGCGCACCGTCGGCTTGGCCCAGGGGTGAAGCGCGATATCGGCAATGTCCGCGCCGCCATGATGGTGCGCCACTTCCAAAAGGCCCTTTTTCGCGGCGTGCTTTTCAAAGCGCTCTGGATAGGCGATTTTGTGGAAGGCGCTGCCGATCACCGTTTGCGGTTCGTCCCTTTCGGTCACCTGCACCGCATCGACGCCATGCTCGCCGACTGCCGTCCAGGCATAACGGCCAATGAAATTGACATAGCCGGTACCCTGCATGAGCAACTGAGCCATGATCGCGTTGTTGTCGTTTTTGGCCGAGAGGTGGCAATCGGTGCACTGCTTCGTGCCGTCCTTACCGCGCACGGTATGCGGCACATTCGAGCTGAAGGCAATGCCGGCAAAACCGGGCGCGGAGATCGTCTGTTGCTGAAAATAGATCGATTCGCGATTGCTGTTGTAAGAGCCGACATGCACCGCGCAGGAGGAGCGGGCCGGGCCGATCTTGTTCCCCGTCACCGTGCCGTCGCGGGCGAGCATGTAGACATCCTCGCGCAAGGTCTGGAAGTTGTAGTGAATATAGTTCTTGGAAAACTCCCCTTCGTTATGAAGGTTTGGCATCTTCATGTTGGCTTTTTGCGGCAGGTGGCAGCCAAAGCAGCTTGGGTTCCACGAGGTGTGGCAGGCGATGCAGCTCATGTTCGAGTTTTGATGGGCCAGGCACTTTTCGTCGGCCGCACTCACCGGACCGCCATAGACCATGTCTCCCGTTTCACTGACGCGCACCGTCTTGGCCATTTGCGCCTTGGCATTGAAGCGCGGATGCCCTGGCGTGATTGTGTGCAGCGTTTGCGGCACGTCCCACGAGACGCCTTCTTCCACCATCGAGTTTTGCACCAGCTTGTCGCCTTGCCACTCGAATCGCCTTTTGCCCCAGGGGGTGCGTAGCGCCGCCAGATTGCGGCCGCCTTCCTTGCTCGAGGTGTAGGCCGCCGGACCGCTGGTCTTTAAGGTCGACTTCGCCGTCACGGTGCCATGGCAATCGATGCACTGGATTTCGATCGCGGCGCGCACCTCTTGCTGAAGCTTCGTGTTGCCATGCATGTCCTGCACAAAATGGCAGTCGACACAGTGCATTCCTTTTTCCAGATGGATGTCCATCAAATGGAGAGGAATGCCCTCCTTGTGGGTGCGCTCCGAAGGAGGCAGATGCTGAAAGCGCATCGCCTCTTGCAACATCTGGTTGTTCACTTCCCGGATTTGTTCTCCTTTGTGATCGAGGTAGTTCCCCTTGCGATCGCGGCGAAACACCGCCTTGAAGGCCCAGCCATGTCCGTGAAAATCGGCGAACTGCGCGTGCTTGGTCAAGGTGTTCAGTTCGGTCAGGTTGGCCAGGAATGCTGGATCGCTTAACAAATTACGCGCCGCCGATTGATTCGGATTGGACATATACGATTGAACTTCTTCCTCGGCCGTGTTGCGCTTTTCTTTCTTGGGGTACATGAGCTCGGCATCGGTCTCTTCGTCGTACCACATGAATCCGGGGAAGGAGTTGAGCACGGTCGTGCCGGGGTGGACGTGGCAGACGATGCACTGGCTGGTCGGGATGCCATTGCCCTTGGCAAAGCGATGTTCGACCGGGTGACCGCTTTCATTCTTGGGAATCGTCGGGTCCTTCGAGAAACTGCGCCCCTGGTTGCCGTACTGGGAATAGGGGCCGGAATTCACGCGCGAACGGTCGTTGGCATAGATCATGTGGCAGGCGGTGCAACCCGACGAACGGTAATCGCCCGCATGATCATTGGTGCCCAGGAAATTGAGCGTCGGATCGAGCAGGCGGGTCTTTTGCAAGCCGGTGAATACCGGGTCGACCCGGTTTTGCGTACCGAGGCCGCGCGTTGACAAGCGTGATAAAATGGGCCGGCCCGGATCTTCGAAGACCTCGGGGATGCCGACTTCGGCGCGAAAGCGGCCGCCGGTTTCGAAGATGCGCAGAATGTTTCCCGGTTGAGTGATTTCAAAGCGGGGCAAGGGTTCGAGCCGTTCGAGGACCCCCTTCGTGGTTTTCTCCCATTCGTCGGGGGGCGGTACCGTTTGCAAGATCAGCGGCTTGCCGTCCATCGAGTAGGATTCGCCATAGCGCGCCTTCTTGTGAGGCACCGCGCCGTTGTTGTAAAGCGCCGCACCCCAGAGCATGCAGCCATGGGTCATCATGTTTTTTTTGACTTGCAGTGTTTCGGTCGGGTGGCAATTGGCGGTGCCGCAACTGATGTGCGCGACTCTCAAATCGCCCGGATTGACGAAGCGGATGAATTCGGGGTTTTCATGGTTAAGCAGGGTGTAGCTGCGCACCGGGTTGGCCGAGCTTCTCCATGCGGAAGGAAAGCGCGGCTTCACATGGGCGCTCTCTTTGACCATGGAACCGGCATCGCCGCCGTGGCAATCGGTGCAGCCCAGATTCAAGGTGGCCTTGCCATGCGGATCATGCACTTCGCGATGGCAGACGACGCACGAGCCGCTTTTCGCCTGAGCTTCGATTGGCGTCTGGCGCAACAAGTCGACGCCATCGAGGTTCGCGGGAAGTGGAAACGGCGGCTTTGGGCCGGAGGTCGCGGGCGGACCCGGACGGCCATAACCGATCGAGGCGACGGGCAATAGCAGGCCAGAGCCCATAAATAGGGCGAGGCATGCGATGACTCCGAATTGCCACCTGTTCATAGGCCTCACCTGAGAACCACTCCCGATCGCCGCCAGATCAAGCCGGATAACCCCGCTGGTTCAGCGCGTCAAGTCAAAGGGAGGAAATAAGTCTTGCGTTTGGAGGTGGTTGTGGATATCGGCAGCGATTCGTGGGGGCACGAAATAAGCGATGAATCTTTTGGCCTGGGGGGTAGGCCTGATCATGCTCAGGAACAAACCCGTCTGGGTTCTGGCGCTGCTGGCGATCGTCTTGCCTTATGAGGCAGGCGCGCAGGAAAGCGAAAAAACGCCCGCGCGCGAACACACGCGTGAGAGAATCCCGCTGCCGATTCCCGATCTGCTTCCGCGAAAGCCAACAAGCACGCCCGCGGTCCCGGACCTCGGCGGAGTCGATTCCAAGGATGCGGTTTCCAAGGATGCGGTTCTTACGGGGCAGCAGATCGAACGGATCGAAGTGATCGGCGCTCCCGGCGAGCGGGTCCGATTCGAGGAGCCCGAAACGCTCAAGCGCCATTTCCTCTTTGATATGGAATACCTTTTATTGGCCACCAGAAGCTCGCCGCAAACGGTCACCATTGCGGGCAGCACGCCGATTCTGGGTCCGGCCGGTCAAATCAATTCTCTTCCTTCGGGATACGAAAGCGGCTTCCGCGCCGGCTTCGGCTGGATTTCGCCGGTCACCGAAATGGAAACGGTGCTGCGCTATAGCTACTACAGCAATCAATCCGACATGCAGATCGCGGCGCCGGCCAACGGCTTTTTCGCCGGAACCGAGGCGCAAAACGGACTTGTTCCGAAATCGCTTGCCGGCGCCCTCTACCCGACACAGACCGTGCCCGGCTTGATCAACCAGGTGGTCAACGCGAAGGCCCAGGCCAACGTGATCTACCAGATCGCCGACATCGAATTCGCAAAGCGCTGGCAAATTAACGACTGGATCGGCCTGCGATTTTTGGCCGCGCCCCGCTTTGCCAATCTCAATCAGCTATTCCAGGTGCATTACGCCGGCGGCGATGTGAACACCGCCGACATCAGCCGGCAGATTACCTTCAACGGTGGCGGCCTGCGCTTGGGGGGCAGCGCCGATGCCGTGCTTGCGGGCAACTGGGGCGTGCGGCTCACCGGTTCGGCTTCGCTTGTTACCGGAAACTTTCAGGGGCGCATGACCGAAGTCGCCAACGGCGCCGCGATCCTTTCGGCCACCGACCGGTTCGTGAGCATGGTGCCGATTGTCGACCTGGGAATCGGCCTCAACTACAACGCCGGCGGCTGGAACTTCACGCTCGGCTACGAATTCCAAAACTGGATCAATGTTCTGCAAGGGTACAACTTCGTCGACGATGCCAACCCCGCCAAGTTCCAGCGGGAGTTCGGCAACCTCGGATTCGATGGCCTGGCGCTGCGAATCAACTACCTCTGGTAGCCCACAGGCAAATTTTGACGGTAAAATCGTTTCGGCAGGCCGGTTACAGCCAGGCTTTGGCCTTGTCCCTTGGCCAGAGCGCACCCAGGATATTCCAAGAGGGATTCGGGCTCGACTTGATCATTTATGGCTTTTTTGGCTTTTTCCGGATACCTCCAGGTTGCTTTTGATATCCCCTGCCAAAGAGGTCAAAGGCGTCAACGATGCGGAGTGATCGATGAGCGGGCCGGGTTCACGACCCCAAAATGCCGAAAGGAATCTGATTTTCGCCGGCCTGGGAATGCAGCTCGGGATTTTGAATCGCGAAAAGATCATCCGCGCCTTCACCGAATGGCTGCTCGACAAGAACTCGTCGCTTGGCAGTATTCTGGTTCTGCAAAAGGCAATTACACCCGAGCAGCGTAAAGTCCTCGAAGATGCCTGCGAGGCTCAGATCCAGGTCGAAGGCAATCAGGAGGCGGCGCTCGCCTCGATCCGCCAGGTCAAGGACCTGGAAAGCGATCTGGAACATCTCGACGACGCCGACATTCAAAAATCGGTCCTGCTCACTCACTCGACCAAGTTCATCAAGGCCCCCCATTCCGATTCGGTCAATGGCCTGTTTGGCAGCGCCTCGGGCCACACCTTCATTCCGCCACCGGGCGCTCCCTCGGATCGGTTCGACCCGATCCAGTTCCTCGATGCCGGTTCGCTTGGCGAAGTTTACTTCGCGCGCGACCGCGAGCTGAACCGGATGGTGGTGGTAAAGTTCATCAAGCCGGAGCAATCCCAAAACCCGCTCAATCGCTCGCTATTTCACCTCGAAGGCGAAGTCACCGGCTACCTCGAACATCCGAACATCACGCCGGTCTATGGACTGGGCAAGGATGGCCGCGACCGCAGTTATTACGCCATGCGCTACATTCGCGGGCGCAAACTGACCCGGGCCATTTCTCAGTACCAGGCCATTGGCTCGCGGGAAAAGGGCCTGCAACACGAAACGCTCATTGGCCTGCTTCAAGGCTTTCAATCGGCCTGCCTTGCCGTGGAGTATGCCCATACCCGCGGCGTCATCCACTGCGATTTGAAGCCCGACAACATCATGGTGGGTGAATTCGGCGAAACCATGGTGGTTGACTGGGGCCTGGTCGTCGTCAAATCGCTGGGCCGCCCCATCGAAACCAACCCCGAGATCACCCAAGACTTCGTGCTCGACACGAGCAATTTTTCTCCTTCGCGTTCCGCGGCCGGCGGCCTGCATGAAAAGCAGGGAGGCGGGCGCACTTATGTGGGCGGCACGCCGGCCTACATGGCCCCCGAACAGATGAAAGCCTCCGAAACGGGGGACATCGATATCCTCAGCCCCGCCAGCGATGTTTTTGGCCTGGGCGCCACGCTGTTTCACATCCTCACCGGCCGGGCGCCCCTGCTGCCTGAAAAGGACAAAAAAGAGGCGAAATCGACCTATTATCGCCGCATCGAGCTGGCCAGCTTTCCCAAGCCGCGCACGATCCGCGCCGATATCCCCAAGCCGCTCGAAGCGATCGTACTCAAAGCGATGGCGCTCGAACCCGCCCGCCGCTACGCCACTGCCCGCGAACTGGCGGACGACATCCGTCGCTGGGTTTCCGACGAGCCGGTCGAAGCCTACTCCGAATCGGCCTCCGAGCGGATTCGCCGCTGGATGCGCAACAACCGGGTCGCCGTGGGAGTCGGTTCGGTCCTCCTCATCTGCACGGCTCTTGCCGGTCTTTCCTTCGGCGCCATCACCCACTCTTACAACGACCAGCTACGCGAAAGCGAAAGCCAGGCAAAATCAAGCGCACTCGATGCCAACAAGGCGCGCGAGATCGCCACGCGCAACGAAAACCGGGCGCTCGCCGGCGAGAAGGCCGCACGCGACCAGACCGTGATCGCCGAAGTCAGCGCCAAGGCGGCCCAGGCCCAAAAGGAACTGGCCGAATCGCAGCTCTATGTCAACAAGATCCAGCGCGCCCAGAGCGAATGGAACTATGGTGACGACCTGATCGCCCGCTTGCAGATGGAGTCGTGCCCGTGGGACCGCCGCGGCTTTGAACACGATTACCTCGCCACCTTGATGGATCGCAACCAGGTCACCTTGAAGGGGCATTCAGGTGCAATCACCAGCGTCGCCTTCAGCTCGGATGGCAAACGACTTCTCAGCGGTAGCGGCGACAACACCGCGAAATTGTGGGATCTGCTTACGGGTAAGGAACTGATGGTTTACCGGGGCCATTCCGACAAAGTGCCGGCGATGTCCTTCAAACGTGAAACGATGTTTCATATCCGCGAACTGGTCACATTGAAGAACTTGCCCATGACCAAGGAACTGCTCAATATCAAGGAGCGTTCCAACCGCGTCAACGGCGTTGCCTTTCGTCGCGACGGACTCTGGGTCGCCACCGCCAGCGACGACAAGACCGCAAAGATCTGGGACACCCAATCGGGGAAAGAGGTCGCCACCCTGATGGGGCATTTGGGAGAGATCACCGCGCTGGCCTTTAGCCCCGACGGCAATCGCCTGGCCACGGCAAGCGAAGATCGCACCGTCAAAATCTGGGATTGCAAATCGGGCAAGGACCTTCTCACCTTGAAAGGCCACGGCGAAAAAGTCGACGCGGTCATCTATAGCCCCGATGGCACGAAAATCGTCAGCACTTCGGACGACAACACCGCGAAAATCTGGGATGCAGCCGACGGCCGTCTTTTGCACACCCTCAAAGGTCATGCCTTTTTCGTCACTTCGGCCGCCTTCAGACCCGACGGCAAGATCCTGGCAACCGCCAGCCTCGACCGCACGATCAAGCTTTGGGACCTGGCAACAGGTAAAGAAATCCGCACCCTGACGGGCCATGCCAAGGGGGTAAACTCCGTCGCCTTCAGCCAAGACGGCCATCGACTCGTTTCCGGCGGCGACGACAATGCCATCAAATTCTGGAACCCGATTTCCGGCTCCGAGCAAGAGTCGCTGAAAGGCAACTCGATGCCGATCGCGGCCGTGGCGATGAGCCCCGACGGCACCCGGATCGCCAGCGGATCGGATCACCCGACTTTAAAGATCTGGAATGCACAGGAAAGCCAGCATACGCGCACTCTCTTGGGACAAAAAGGCCCCTTGAGCTGCGTTGCTACCAGCCGGGACGGCAAGCTTGTAGGTGTCGGCAGCCTCGACAAATCGGCGAAAATCTGGGACGCGGAAACGGGCGCGGAAGTCGCCACGCTGTCAGGGCATACCGACCGCATCGCCGCGCTTGCATTCACCCCTGATTCCTCGCGCATGGCAACGGCAAGCTGGGACAATTCGGTGCGCATTTGGGAAGCGCGCACGGGCAAAATGCTCTTAACCATTCAAGGGCAGTCCCACGCGGTCAATGGCGTCGACTTCCGCCAGGATGGCAAGCGCCTCGTCACCGGGACGCTGGGCGGGGCGCGCACCGTGTTCGATGCCGAAACAGGCAAAGAAATCCTGACCTTGAAGGGGCCGGGTAGCTTCACCACCTGCGTGCGCTATAGCCCCGACGGCCGCCTGATCGCCACCGCCGGCTGGGACAAGATCGTGCGGATATGCGATGGAGAAACCGGTGAAGAAAAACTGGCACTGAAAGGTCATACTGACCGAATCAGCCAGCTCGACTTTCATCCGGGCGGACATCGTCTCGCGAGCGCGGGCGATGACAACACGATCCGGATCTGGGACATCGATGCCGGCAAGGAGATTCATCAACTGCGCGGCCACACCTCCCCGGTCAACGCGATCGTCCATAGCCCCGACGGTAGGCGCATCGCCAGTGGCGGCGATGGCAAGGCGATCAAGATCTGGGATACAGAAGACGGGGTCGAGCTTTTGACGCTCAAGGGCCACACCGACAAAGTGTCGGGCTTGGCCTTCCGCCTGGACAACGGCCAGTTGTATAGCGCCAGCTACGACCGCTCGCTGATGATCTGGGACGCGCGCGACCGCTCCGAGGTGATGACCATCAAGCATCAAGGGGGCAAGGTCGTACGCGCCGGCTTTTCCACCGATGGCAAACGAGTCATCGCGCTGGGTGAGGACAAAAGCCTCAAGGCGTGGAATGCCGTCAGCGGCGAGGAGCTATTCGATCTGGATTCTTCATCAACCCGGCAGGCGATCGGTCAGGCCAAGCAGACAAGTCCCGATGGCCAGTGGCTGCTTGAAATCCACGGCGACGAAATCCATGTGATTCATCTGCCCTTGCGCTCCAAACGCTTGGAACGCGACCGGCGGCGTCTGGAGCAGTGGGTTCAAAGCAAATCGTGAGGTTCGTAGCTCGCGCGACCTTAAGCCAATAAGCGAAAGCGGCTTATTGACCATGCAGCCAGAGACCGCCTCAATCGGGCAGTTCCTTCCGTTCTTGTTTGATTTTCGCCTTTTCGAAGAGGCCCGGTTCTTCGACCTTGTACGCCCCTTCACCCCCCTGGTAACGGCGGCCATGCCACCAGCCCAGAGCATTGAACGAGGGGAACTTCCAGCCGCCGTAGTCCCAACCCCAGGTGCCTTCCTCAGGCCGTGGTTGATCGCCCTTTCGCCAGGACCAGGAACCGCCCCCACCCTGGTAGCCGTAATAGCGGCCGGTGTCGGACGGCGCCGCGTGCGAAGAAACCTCGTCGGGAAATCCCGCGCGTACCGGATCTTGATGATCGCGTTTGGCAAAACAGGAGGATCGGCAACCGGACAGGCCAGGCCAAACGCAAGCCGCAAGCAAACCCGCGGTCGCGACAGATCGCCAGGGACGCGGCCGGCTAGCCAATGACGCCGCCCTCCGGATTGCGATTGAATTTCATGTAGGGCAGCCGAATGCCCCGCACCCGGAACTGATCGACCCGGATGGCCGGATTGGGCGCGTAATCGACAATTCCAAGCGATGCGATCACATCGTCCTGGTCGACGCCGTCGCCAGAGACGCCGAAGCCGCCGATCAGGGTGGTCCCCGCGTAAACGCCCGAACTTCCCGGGAAGAAGATGACGCCGTTTTGATTTTTCTTGTTATAAGGGTCGTGGAAATTCGTCCCGGGGTTGAACGCGTCGTAGCCTTGCACGCTCTGGAAGGCCGAAGCGGGCAGGCGCGGTCCGACTTGCACTCCCGTAAAGGGGTTGACGTTGCCGTCGTTCAAGATCGAGAAAGGCCCCGGCGGGCTGCTGTCGATCCCTTCGGGAAAGCGGGGCAAGGCGGCATAGCGCACCGTGCGATTGGTGATCGCCGTGCCCGGAGCGAGCCCAGGCAGTTGATCGATCGGCTGCAGCTTGGCGGCGTTGTTGTAGTAGGCGAGGTTGCGCGCCTTGGCGACGGCGACATCGATCGAAAACACCGTGGCATCGGGCATGCGGTACAGGCCCACGATATTGCCTTCTTGATCGCTGACGGCAAACACCATCTTGGCCGATTGATTGAGGGGTAGGCGAATGGCCGAGCGGGTTTGGTTGGCCTGATCGATCCCCTGTTGAATCATCTGGTTGACCTGCGCCGCGGTGATGCCGACCCCATCGTGGGGCACGACCAGCCAGCCGTCGGGCACCGGTGTGCCGATGCCGAAATAGGCCGGGTTGTAGATGGCGGCGTTGATCGGCGGCAACCCGTTGTTCGACACCCGGTAGTTCTGCCCGCTGAAGGCATCGCCCACGCCAAGCGTCTTGCCGTAATTGATCAGCGTGGTCGGCCCCTCGGTGCCGCCCGGACCAAAGAGATCGAGCGTGATTCCCACCAGGTCGATCCGGTTGGGAGGCACCGACGGCAGTTGGTAAGTCGGATTGAGCGGCACCGAGCCGAGTTGGCCCACGGTGAATTCGCCCACCTGCCCGCCGACCGCGGCGAACGCGATGTACTCGGCTTCGAACGACCGATCAGGCAGTGCCGCGTTGTACATCGAACTGAGCGCCGAGTTTTCTTCGGTGGCAAAGCCGGTCTTCCCCGGAAAGAAGACGCCGATCCCCCCCACGAGAAACCGCTGCGTCGGGTCGCTTTCGGAAGGTTTGTAAATGGGAATGCCGCCGGGCAAGGTCGCGATTCCTCGCGATTGCGCGTCGGGCTCATAACCGGAGATGTAGCCGTAGGACTCGGGACTCGGCAGTTCCTTGCCCGCCTCGATGAACGAGGGATCGACATTGAAGCGAGATAGTAAAGTATCGTCGTCGGCTGTGTAGGGAATGCCATCGGGGCCTGGCCCCAGGTAGATGCTGTCGCGGTTGGTATGTTCGATGCCGAAGAGATCGACCTGCGGCGTGTACTTGATGTTGGGCGGAAAATGGCCCGCAATGCCCACGGGCGCGACGAAGCCGGGCCCTTTCATGATCGAATCGGGATCGGCAATGCTCGGGTAGGCCTCGATCTCGCGCTGCGTCATCGTCGTCTGGCTGATGAATTGCACCGTACGCGAGGTCAACGGCGCCTGATTGCTCGCAAAGAAGGCGGCGGTACGCGCCTTGGCAATCGCCCCGTCGACGGCATAGACAAGCAGGTCGGTGTTGTTACGGATCGCCGAATCGACACCCGCTTCGATCCGCAGACCCAACAGCACACCGTTGCGATCGACAATCGCGATGATCGCGTCTTCCGAAGCCGACGCGGCCGAAGCGCGCTGCAGCAAGTAATCGACATCGGTTTGATTGAGCACCGGCTGTACGATGATCGGCGCCGTGATGATCGGCAGCGCCGGAACGACCTTGGCTGACGCCGGTGCGATCACCGTGTCGACCAGCTTCACCCCGAAAAGATAATCGGCCTGACTGCCCGCATCGAAGCTGGTCACGCCCGAACCGGCAGTGAGCTTGTCGATTCCCGCTTGCCCCTTGAGTGTCGTGGGGCCGGCACCGCCAATGAGGATGTCGCGGCCGTCGCCGCCATCAAGCCTCGCCGGCGTCGGTAAATTTTTGTCGATTTGCAGCCGGTCGTCTCCTGCCAATCCTTGCACATTGATGAGCGTGACCGACCCGAAGGGAAACTGAGCGATCGTCACGGCCGAAGAGACGACGGCAATCTGCGTGTTGTTTTGGCTGAGCTGAACCTGAATGAAGTCGTTGCCAGGCGTTCCCAGAATCGAGAGTGTTCCCCCGGCAAGGGATGCCGTCACGGCAGGTAGGGCGCGCTGGCTGAGCGGTTCCAGGAACAAGGGCTCGCCGGCTGGTTTGCAGCCAGCCAAACGGGCCGGTTTCGGGCCGCGAAAGGGGGCCAAGAGCCAGTTGCGAAGGGATTTTCCAAGCATGGCGATTGCGTAACCTCGGCCGTGAACGGGCCTCCCTTGAGGCGATGCCGCCAATTTCAGGCTTCTCTGGATATCGTCGCATACCGCACCTCCGGTTTAATCAAAGCAACCGGTAAAATCGGCACAGTCCGCAAATCCAAAACACCCCTCAATCTTCCACCAACCGGCAAAACCGGTGAATTCGATCAAGTGATTAAGAAATTTCAACCGATTTAGAAGTGATGGGTTTCGCGACCCAGGAACCGGTCATCTCAGGTCTCCAAGACAGAATGCTTGGGGGAGCAACCGGTTGAGGACTGACGCAATTGGCAAGAAAGAGGCCTGGCTACCGGAACCATTGGCTCGGCCTGGCAGGGCTTCTTGCCGGGCTGAACGTTTCGTCGCCGCTTTTTTCTCAAGAGCCCGCCCCGTCCGGAACGGCATCACCTGGCGTCGTGAAGGAGACACCTGCGGTCTCCCGCGATGACGTCCCCTTGATCAAGGACGAGCCCCCTTCGCTTTTCAGTCGCCCCTTGTCCGGCCCCGAAACTCCCGAACGCGAACCGCTGCCCGACAATTTCAATCCGCTCAAGATCCTCTTCGCTCCCAAGCTGGAACTGCCCACGGGCTACACCGGCCGTTCCAGCATCCGGCCCGACAACTTTCCCACCGACTTGCACTTCATTCCGCTGGAAGACCGCTGGCGCTCCGGCATGCCAACCTGGGACCGCTACGAAAAGGGTCACCCCAATAACCAGCAATACCTCTTCGACATCGGCCAGTGGTATGACCCCTACCGCCAAAACGTGATCAAGGGCGACTACCCGATCCTTGGGCAAAACACCTTCCTCGATATCACGCTGACCTCATTCACCCTGGTCGAGCCGAAAACGATCCCCGCTCCGACCACTCCTTTCGAAAGCACCGCCCGGCCCTTGACCGAGAATTTCTTCGGCAACCCCAACCAGATCGGTTCGAACCAGTTCATCACCCTGGGAATCGATCTGTTCCATGGCGACGCCGCGTTCAAACCGGTCGACTGGCGCATCAAGTTGACACCGATCTTCAATGTCAACGTCCTGACCGTGGAAGAGCTCGCGCTCGTCAACCCCGACGTCCGCGCCGGCACTCAGCGCGAACGCACCTACACGGCACTGGAAGAATGGTTTGTCGAGAAAAAGATTGCCGACTGGGGCCCTTACTACGACTTCACTTCGGTGCGGGTGGGCTCGCAATTTTTCGTCAGCGATTTCCGCGGGCTGATCTTCAACAATGTCAACCGCGGCGCGCGCGTCTTCGGTTCGGCCGATGCGAACCAGATCCAGTACAACATGGCCTATTTCAACATGTTGGAAAAGGACACCAACAGCGGCCTGAACACCTTCGACAACCGCCATCAACAGGTGGTCATCAGCAACCTGTACTACCAGGACTTCCTCTATCCCGGCTACACAGCCCAGGCCAGCTTCCATTACAACCACGACGATCCGACCTTCCTCTTCAACAACAATAACTTTCTGGTGCGGCCCGACCCGGTGGGCGTCTTCAAACCGCACACGCTCGATGTCTTCTATTTGGGGTGGGCAGGCGACGGGCACATCAACCGCTTCAACATCAACCATGCCTTCTACACGGCGCTGGGCAGCGACACCCGCAATCCGCTTGCCAACCAGGCCCAGTCGATCATGGCCTACCTGGGTGCGCTCGAACTTTCCTACGACCGCGACTACGCCCGTTTTCGTGTCTCCTATTTCTTCGCTTCCGGCGACGGCAATCCCAACAACGGCCATGCGACGGGATTCGACTCGATCTTCGATCGGCAGAACTTTGCCGGCAGTTTCTTCAGTTGGTGGGGGCGCAGCCGCGTTCCGCTTTTCGGCGTCGGCCTCAAGCAGGAGTTCAGCCTGCTTCCCGATCTGCGCTCAACGAAAAACCAGGGGCAAAGCAATTTTGTCAATCCGGGCTTGAGCCTCATTAACCTGGGCTTCGACCTCGATTTGACGCCCAAGATCAAGTTGATCAACAACTGCAACTTCATGTGGTTCGACAAAACCGCCTCCCTGGAACAGTTCGTTTACCAGGGAAATATCAACCGCCAAATCGGCACCGACTTGAGCGTCGGCCTCGAATACCGGCCGCTGTTGAACAACAACCTGCAATTCACCTGCGGCGTCGCCACCTTCATTCCCGGCGATGGTTTCAAGGATTTGTACAATAACCTCACTGCCAGCGCTCCGGGTAATGTGCTTGGTTTCACCCAGATGACCTTGCAATACTAGGCGAGCGCGCAATGTGTTGGGCTTCACCCAGATGACTTTGCAATACTAGGCCCATTCTCAACAAACAAAAAGGCACCGCCAGGGATGCCGTGAATCCATGCCGGAAACGATCAATATCCGAATCTTCGACGACGAGAGCATCGTCGGATCGGTCGAAGCGGAACTTCCGATCATTCTTGGCCGCCAGGCCCAGGGCGAACCCGATGTCGGCCGGATCGTCGATAGCAATGTCGGCAAAAAACTGATCATCGCCCGCTTCACCGAAACCACGATCGGCCGCACCCATCTGCACATCGAACCGATCGCCGCGAGCAAAGTCTCGGTGCGCAATATCAATGAATACCGCGCCGTGCTCCTTACCGGCATGCCAAGCCTGGGGCCGCGGGAAAAGTTCGTTTGCGACTTGCCCACAATCATCAATTTCGAAAAAGAAGGGGGCAAGCGGATCATCCTCAACGAGGTTGGCCGGGAACTGAAAAGCTCCTCCTCGATCATCGAGCCGCCTCTAAGCTCCAAATCGCACCGGGTGGTTCAGACCAGCTTGATGAAGCTCTCGGTCGCCAATATCGGCCGCGCCGAACTCATCTCCTGGCTGGACAATGCACTCGAAGTCTTGCAATCGGCAGTCGATTCCGACGACTTCTTCCATCGCGCCGTGAAATCGGCCATCGAAATGGTGGAGCTCGATCAGGCCCATCTCATCCTGTTCAGCGGCGACGACTGGAACATTGAGGCAAGCCATTCGGAAAATCCCAAACTTCCCAATCGCGAGCCGAGCCGCAAGATTTTGCAAATCGTGCAGCGCGAAAAGCGCAGCTTCTGGCAATCGCTCGAACTGATCGGCAAGCAAACCGTCAGCCTCGAAGGAGTCGAGGCGGTGGTGGTTTCCCCCATCCTGGATCAGGCCGGCACGGTGCGCGGCGCCCTCTATGGCCTGCGCCTTTTTTCCTCAACGGCGGCCAATCGCGAACCGATCGGCGAAATCGAATCGCGCCTGGTCGAACTGCTTGCCAAGGTGGTGGCCACGGGCATCGCCCGCTTAGAGCAGCAGAAGGTGGCGCTGGCCGCCAAGGTGCAATTTGAGCAGTTCTTTACCCCGCAACTGGCGCAGCAGCTTTCCCGGCTGCCCGACTGGGATAAGGGCCGCGAAGCCCATGTCACCGCGCTTTTTTCCGACATTCGCGGATTCAGCCGCATCAGCGAAAAGCTCGACCCGGCCGTGACGGTGCACTGGATTCAAGATGTGCTCGGCATGCTTTCGGATTGCGTGCTACGCAACGGCGGCGTGCTCGTCGACTACATTGGCGATGCGCTCATGGCGATCTGGGGAGCGCCCGAGGAGCAGCCCGACCATGCGAGCCGGGCCTGCACGGCGGCACTCGAAATGCTCGCCTGTCTGCCGATCTTGAACAAGCGCTGGGAGCAGCGCGTTGGCGAAAAAACCGAATTAAGCATCGGCATGAACAGCGGCATGGCCCAGGTGGGGAACACCGGCTCCAAGCGCAAATTCAAATATGGGGCGCTCGGAAGCAATGTGAACCTGGCCAGCCGGATCCAGGGAGCGACCAAGTATCTGAAGACCTATGTGCTCATGACCGAGGCGACCCAGAAGCTCTTGCCGCCCGATTTTTGCACCAGGCGCATCGCCGAAATCCGTCCCAATAACTTCGAGGCCTCGGTGCGCATCCATGAACTGATCGCACCCGACCATCCGGCCTGGCCGCGCATCAAAACCGATTACGAGCGGGCGCTTTACTTGTTTGAGGCGGGCCAGTTCAAACTCGCCGCGCGCATGATGGGCAACTGGCAGGTGGAATTCCCCGACGACGGTGCGGCGCTGGTACTTCTTTATCGCTCCGTCAACGGCATGGTCGAGGGGAAAAGTCCCGATCACCCCACCTGGGTTTTCAAGGAGAAGTAATATCTCCCATTTGCCATGGAAGATATTACTTTGCATGCTTTTCTGTCTGTTGACGCCTCAGTCGGCGGCCCGCGCTACCGATTCTTGACCGCCAAGCAGCGCCCGATCGTTCTGGTTTCGTTTCGCGACTTTTTGATCGACCTTGCGCCGAAGAGCCGGCGCGTCGGCAAGGATTTCCAGGAAGAGATCTCCGGGGACTTTCACCAGTTCGATGACAGGTTCTCTGGTTTTGCTTGAGGCCGCCGTGCCGGTATTGGGCGGGGCGAAGGCAATGCAGGTCGCCGAGCGCGGCTGGTCGGCGAGCACTCCCATTTCGCCAAAATACTCTCCCCTGGACATGTAAGAGAGCACCTGCACCCGGTCGGCGCCGCCATGGCGTGGGGGGATGACCGGGCCCAATACCGCCTCGAGCCAATTGCGTCCGAAACAGGATCGTTCACGAGGCGTCCAGGCGGCGACCGCAGCAGCAATTTCCTGTGCCGAGCGGGGTGGTTCCTTTTTTCCCGTGACCGGTTGTGGCCAGAGTTCTTGGATCGTCTTCGACGCAGGCGGGTCGGGCAAGATTCTCGCCTTGTCGCCCACAAAAGGATTCTTCAAAAAATCGTTCAGCTTGTGGATCCACTCCTGCTTTTCCCCCAGCGTCATGGCATCCGCTTCGGGCGCCTGGTCTTGAAAAGCGTCGAGGGGTTCGGGCGCGGACCAGTCGATGCGTGCGGCCACGGCGCTCCAGGAGGCAGGGGCCGCCGGGTCGCGGAGGATTTCGAGTTGGGCAAACAGCGCCTTCCAGTCGGCGATATCCGCCAGGCCGACCAGGTCGGTGAACCCTTTGACCGTTTGCACCATGCCGCGGCGAATGATGTAGATCGCATCGGGCAGGTCGTTTTCCTGAAAAATCACCTCATGAGGCGAACAGCGGACCAGTTCGACTCCGGACCTGACATGTTCGATCTGCCCCGGGTCGAGGTCTTCGAAAATGGACAGCGAGAGCAATTCGTGTTCAAAACCCCTTTTCAGATAGATTTTGTCGATTTGCTCGCGAAAGCCCGGATCGCTTTCCAGCAGTTCCATCAGCGTCCCGGGAATTTCTACCACATGGCAGTCTTTTTCCGCCACCAGCGTCGCGGAGCGCGGTTCCCCCCGCTTGCAGTTAAGTTCGCCAAAGAGCTCGCCTTCGAAGATACGCGCCTTGCGGATCTCGTATTCCAGGTGAGGTAGGGCATCGACCGGGAGGATCGACGGATCGGCCGTGCCGCCTTCTTTCTTGTCGCCAAACAACCAGGAGAGCAAGCCCTCGCGGCGGCCCGTAGCGGCCTTGCGTGGATGGGCCAGGTAGACGGCAATGCCCAACTCACTTTCCGGTTCGCTCGAACTGCCGGAGCTGGAATTTTCTCTCGAAGGCTTCCGCCATGGGCCCCGAGTCTCGGACTCGTTGGAACGTTGGCGAGCCAGTTCGAGGACCGGCTCCTTCAGCTTTTGCAAATCGAGCGCACCGAGCAGACACATGGCGGTCCAGCCCGGTTCTCCCTGCCGGCAAATCGTCTCTCCCTTGCGCACGCGGCGAAGGCGAATTCCTTCGCAATGGCCGTCAAGCAGCGTTTGATCCTTCACCAAGGAAAAAAAACTGAGTCCGAAGAGCTGACGAGGAGTGAGAGCAACCGATTCTTGATCGCTTTGCGCGGAAGGGGCCGGCGGTGCGGCCGACGATTCGATCTGAGATTTCCGGGCATCCATATCAGGCCAACTTTCACAACATTCCCAGGGTTCGGCGCGACGGGGATGGACCCATCCATCATTTGAGCGATTTTTTGACCTTGCCCATCCACACAAGGAATTTTTCCGGATCGTAGGCGTACAGCGTTCTCAAGAGCTCGCCCTGGCGCAGCACAATGCTCTCCTTGCGCCCCGCCGGCAATTGCAGCGCCAGATCCTTTTCCACTTCGAACAGCAACCGGTCCAAATCGGCGCGATCGTTGTTCAAAATACTCTTCTCCTCGCCGCGGAGCACCGTCAGCGCCCAGGCCGCCTGGCGCGCCGAATCGTAGTCGGCCAGGCGCTCGGCAAGCAGGTCGGGAAGGAGTTTCAGCGCCTTCTGCATCTGCGGTGGACCGCACGGAAGCTTGGCGGTGCGCACCGCCAAGTCGTCGGCCCTTCTGGCCCATGCGCCCGCGTGGAGTTGGATCTTGGCGAGGTCGCCAAAGGGTCTCACCACAAAAGCTTCGCGCAGGTTCTTTTCCAGTTGCACCCAGTTGGGCGTTTGGCCCGCGGCCGGCGCTTCCTCCAGGCTTGCAAGCTCCGAGACGACCCTGGTCAAAATGGCTGGCCAGCTCTTCATCGGCACCCGTCCGGGACGATAACCATCGCCGCGCGTCTGGCGCCAACTGGGCGCGCGCAACTCATGATGGCAGGCAAAGCAATCGAAGTTGGCCCAGTCGAGCCCCTGGTTGCTTTTCAAGGCATCCGCCGCCTGGGCTTCGAGCAAGCGCATCGATTCGGCCAAGCCTACCGCCGAACCCACCAGAAGCAGTTGCGTCTTCTCCCAGACCTGGTCGGAGTAACCCTGGATCTTTTGCACCTCTTTGGGCTTCTCGCGCAGGTACTGCCAGTGACGGGGCATCTGGTCGCTGAAGGTGGTGATTTCAAAACCAGGAAGGGGCGGGTGGCCGGCGGCATACATCTCGTGGGTGACAAATTTCCCCTGGGCCTGATTGCCAATGTGGCACGAGGCGCACAACTGGGCTCTGCGTACCGGATTCCAGAGGTCGGTCATCCCATACTTGGTTTCCTTGGTTTGCCGGTCAAGACCACGAAATTCCTTGCGCGAAAGCACCAGGCTATGCTTGCCCACCCAGGCTTCGTGGGCGCCATGGCAAACGACGCAACTGATGCCGTCCTTGTATTCGAAGGTGTCGTGAACTTGCGCGCCCTTCTCGACGACCAGGCTATGGCAGGCCAGGCAGGCGGTCGCCTTGAGCGGGCTTTCCAGCTTGAGCTTTTTGAGCATCGACTGGCCAAGCTCGCCCGTCAGGGCGGCAAAGGCATCGGCATGTTTGTCTTTTTCCTTCCAGCGATCCATTTCGTCGCAGCGGCACAAAAGGGGCGGATCGGCCGTTTGACCTTTTTCGTGGCAGCCCGCCGTGGCGCACGCCTTCACACCGAAATAAAGAAGGGGCAACTCGGGTGCTTTTTGCAACGCGGCGGAAAGAGCACTGCCTTCGGTGCGCGACGCGCTCGTTTCCTGCGGGCTCTGAGCGTAAATGCGCCCGGCGGGAAGGAAGAAATAAGGGATGAGGCAAAGGGCGGTTGCCAGCACGGCAAGGACCAGTCCGCGCCAAAAGGTTTTGGGCCGGTTTCCTGAGATGTTGATTCTTGATTCGCGGGGCATGATGGCCGCTCTTACCTCAGCCCGCTTTTCAGGCGATCAAAAAGTTCCCGGATGGCAATTTTATCATAGAGATCGGGACTGCCTCCCAAACTCTCACGGCCCGAAGGGAACGAGCGATCCAGCGCCTTGCCCAAATCGGTAAGTTCTTTTTCCAGGAGCGGCAGGTCCGGCCCAGAGGGTTGAGTTCGATCGGAATCGAGATCGCGCATCGTTTGGCCAAGCGATCTTAAGCCGAGGTATTTCTGGGTCGCGCTTTCCCAATCGAGCGCCTGATCGCCCGTTTTAAGTAGGGAATGGGTCAAGGCCAAACTGCGCGCGGGTTCATGCGGCAACCGCTCCATGCGCACGGTGATCGCTTCCAACTGAGCCGAAAGGACACGCGCCCTGGCTGCAATGTCGGCCCGGTTCGCCGCGGGATTGCGCATGCGCTCCTGGAGTTCTTCCAGGCGACGGGGAATTTCCGCCGCCTGGGCATCGCCCAAACCTCGAGTCAGATCCCTTAGCCCTGAGAAATACCAGGTTCCCCAAACGGGCAGTCCTGGCTTGGCTACGCCTCTGACATCGGCAACAAGGGCCTGCGCTGTGGAGGGCTTGAGCTGATGATGGCAACTGGCGCAATTGAATTCCGCCAGTTCAGGCCAGGGGCGATCGGGAACGGCCGTCGTGGCGTCGGCCCGGAGGGCTAGCAGGTCGAGCGCTGCCTGAGCCGAAACAAGCTGGCCAAGTGCCCAGACGCGCTCGTCAAAATCGGGATAACGTGATTTTTCGTCCTTCAGCGACCAGTGTCGGGCAGAGTAGTTGGCGAGGTAGGCTCCCAGTTCAAATCGCAGCCGGGGATGCCCCGCGGCGATCAGGTCGTGATTGACCTCCATTCCTTCCTTGCCGACATGGCAGGCCGCGCAGATTCTGGCCCGCTTGAGCAGGTTCTTCGTGTCGGCAAAGCCTCGCGCTTCTTTGTCTGAAGCGGCAAGCGACTTCCACGCGAACGAGAAGTGGCCTGCCACCCAGTTCTTCGCCCCTCCGTGGCACGACTCGCAACTGACTCCATCGGCCGCGGAAAATCGTTCGGCAACCGCCACGGGATCAAGTCGCGGATTGGGCAATTGATGGCAGGCAAGGCAAAGCGCGTCCTGGTCGGGGCGTGCCTCGCGAGTCGATGCCAGACCACGGTAATTCTTCAAAATCGATCGCGAGCGGGGCTCGTGAAGGGTTGTTTGCGCGCGAGCGTGAGGATCGGCGTCGATCCAGGTGGCATATTCGCTACGCTTGGGACCGCTTTGCCAGGGCCCGTTGTGGCAGGCGGAAGCCGAGCACGAACCCGCTCCGACCACTCGGCTGGTTCGCGCCGATTCAGGCAGGTCGGAAGGAAGCGGAAGGTCAGACGGCGGACCTTGAAACGAAACGGCCTCGACGAACCGGACGCCCCCGAGGAGCACGGCCACGAAAAACGCGAGAACCCAAGCTAGCTTGGATAGCTTTATCAATCCCGAGCCCCAGGGTTTTAAGATCGATCCGGGACAACCATTTGATTTGATCCCTTCATCCTACCTCATATTTCTGGGGTCCGACTGGACCTTTTTTTGACGATTTTGTTCCTGAATCGGGGCACAACTTTCGGGCTGACTTGCTCCGGCGCAAAAAACTCGTTCAAAAAGCAGAGGTCATCCGCGGGACTCCCCCTTGTGCGTCCTTTCCGATCCGAGCTCTCCGATGAAACTGCGAATGCTGCCATCCATGAATGGACCGGGCCGTTTGCAGTACCTTTCGACCTACATCGTCAACGAGGTTTGCGCTTTCGACGCCGGCGCCCTGGGAATGGTCGGCACGCCGACGGAGCAGGCCCTGGTCGATCATGTTTTCCTGACCCATGCTCATCTCGACCATATCGCGGGCCTGCCGATTTTCCTCGATACGGTCGTCGATCTGGGCAATGAATCGGTCGATGTGCGCGCCTCGGCAGAGGTGCTGGGTATGCTCAGCTCCCATGTGTTCAACGACCGCCTGATGCCCGATTTCTTGCGGATTTCACAACAAGGACCGGTTTTCCTGCGGACGACCGCGATTGAACCGGAGGTTCCCACGGCGGTCGCGGGTCTTTCCGTGACTTCCTTTCCGGTCAACCATCCGGTGCCCTGCGTCGGCTACATCATTGAGGAGCCAAAGGCCGCGATTGCCATTGTGACCGATACCGCGCCGCACGACTCGATCTGGGAGCGTCTGGCAAGGATCCCCAACTTGAAGGCGATTCTTCTGGATTGCTCGTTTCCTCAGTCGCAGGCCAAGTTGGCCGCAATCTCAGGCCACATGACCACGGGCCAATTTGTCGAGCAGGCGCGCCGATTTGCCAGGACCGCGCCCGTGCATGCGATCCATATCAAGCCGCGCTTTTACGAGGAAGTCATTGCCGAACTGAAGGAGCGAAACTTTCCTTCCGAACAAATCATCATTCCCGGCAAAGATTATTTCTTCGGTTGATCGGCTGGCCGCCGGTCCTGTTTCAACCCCTGTTTGGCCGGTCCACGGGCGCCTTGAATGGAGTTGTTGAGGCGTTGTGCCCTGCGGGACCGCAATACGCTCAGGGCCGCGGCGTTTTGGGGTACACGAGCCGGTCGAACCAAAAATCCTTGACCGAACGCATGATCTCGGTAAATTCGCCAAAATCGATCGGCTTGATGAGATAGGCATTGCCGTGATGGGCATACACCGTCGCGATGTCTTTTTCGTCCTTGGAGGTGGTGAGCACAATCACCGGAATTTTTTTGGTTTCTTCGTTGTGCTTGATTTTCGCCAGCAGTTCCCGTCCATCCATTTTTGGCAGGTTGAGATCGAGCAGAATTAAGTGAGGAGAAGGAACCTGGCTGAATTCTCCAAGGCGGTGCAGGAAATTGAGCGCTTCTTCCCCGTTCTTGACGCGATGCAGCCGGTGCTGGAAGGAGACCTCCTGGAGGGCTTCCTGGGCCAGGAGCATGTCGCCGTCGTTATCCTCGATCAGGAGGATTTCCAATTGCCTGTCACTAGGAGGAACGCTCATCGATTCGGATTGCCTTGCTGGATTTCAGAAAGTGATGGCCTGGCCGGGAGATGAGCCTTGACCGCAAAGAAGATACGCCTCGAATTGAGGCGCTAAAAAGGCAGAGAGGTCGATAAGGGCGAAAAACCCAAACTGAGCGTGCTAAAACCTGGTCCGGGTGGGGTCCTCCGCGGGGAAGAAGCGAGGGCGTACAGCAAAGCAATCGTTGACGAATGATGGAATAATCGATCCGCATCCATGGCGCAAACATCCCCTCCGCGTACCAGCCACTCCGACCGCCGTCTCACCGACTCCTTGATCTCAAATCATCGATTAAGGGATAAGGAATTCGTTGATTTGGAAAGCAATAGGGTGGCCAGGAAAAATGGCTACCCCTTTCTGGGGGGATAGGCAAACTTTCACAAACCTAAAGGTAGACAGCCGGCACTGCCCATCGACTCCCGACTTTTGCCATGAAAGCGGTTTTTTTCAGAAATCGAGACGGTCCAACATTGCAGCTGTACTGTGCCGAGGGATGCCGCACCCGTGAATCGTTGCATTGAGGCGCCAACCTGACCGCCACGACCGGACTTGCGAACAGAGCCAATCGACCCCAATGCCTTTCTCTTTTGCGCTTAAGGGCTTAATCTTGATAGGTAGAGGGTGAAAACGAATCCCACCTTGCCGCCCTCCCTCGCCTTCTTCAGCGGATGACCGTTTATGCAGCCGTTCGTGATCTTGTGCTTGCTGGCACCAGGCCAAGCCGCCGTCGATTTCAATCGGGATGTGCGCCCCATCCTTGCGGACAAGTGCTACCACTGCCACGGCCCCGATGAAGGCAACCGCAAAGGGTCTTTACGGCTCGACACCGCCAAGGGGGCGGCGCGGGTACTCAAGGGGAAACACCCGGAAGAGTCCGAGCTCGTTGCTCGCATCCTCACTTCCGATCCCGACGCCAAAATGCCCCCGGCCGACTCGAATATTGCCAAAAGCCTCACCCCCCGAGAAATCGACATCCTGAAAAAATGGGTCGCTCAGGGCGGAACCTACGCGAGGCACTGGGCCTACGAACCGCCTGTGAAGAAGGCGCTGCCCGAACCGCTGCACCCAAACTGGACCAGGCCGATCGACCGCTTCATCGCCGCGCGACTTTCCCAGGAAAAGTTGTCGGTCTCCCCGCGTGCCGACAAGACGCTACTCATTCGCAGGGTCACGCTCGACCTGACCGGCCTGCCCCCCACCCCCGCCGAAGTGCAGGCCTTCCTCCAAGATTCTTCCCCCAACGCCTACGAAAAAGTAGTTGATCGCCTGCTTGCTTCGCCCCGCTTTGGCGAACGCATGGCGCTCCCCTGGATGGACCTGGCCCGCTATGGCGATTCGAGCGTCTTCCACGCCGATGGCCCCCGCGATATGTGGGGCTGGCGCGACTGGGTCATCCGCTCCTTCAACACGAACAAGCCGTTCGATCAGTTCACCCAGGAGCAGATCGCAGGCGACCTCTTCCCCAATGCGACCGTCGATCAAAAGGTCGCCTCGGGCTTCAATCGCAACCATGCCACCACCGATGAGGGCGGCGCGATCCCCGAGGAATACCGGATTGAATATGTCATCGATCGCGTGAAAACCGTTTCCACCACCTGGCTGGCCGCGAGTATGGAATGCGGCCAGTGCCACGACCACAAATACGACCCGATCACGCAAAAAGAGTACTATCAGTTTTTTGCATTTTTCAATAACACCAAAGATCCGGGGATGCAAACGCGCAACGGCAATCAGGCACCCCTCGTCGAAATTGCCGACCCCGAGGCGCAAAGCAAGATCGATCTGGCGCGCAAGGAGCGCGAGAAAGCCGCCGCGCAGTTCAAGAACCTGTTGAGCGACGCCGGCCGGGACAAGAAATACCAGGCCTGGAAAAAAGAAAGCGCTCCCGCAAAACCACCTGCCCCGACCAAGGAAACGGCGGCAGTCAAGGAGCCACCGCTCAAAACGCTCTTTCACCTGCCTCTTGAGGAAAAGGACCTGAGCGGGTTGGCCGATCTGCGCGGCCAGGTTGGCTTTGTCGTCGAAAGCAAAGCGGCCAACATCAAGCGGCAAGGCGGCGACGGCATCAAGCTTCCCGGCAACACCCTTTACCAATTCGATTCCGACGTGCAGCTTGACCACGACAAGCCATTCACCTTTTCCGCCTGGATGAAAATCCCCAAGGATGGCGGCGGTTTTCTTCTTTCGCGCATGGATAACGACAACGCCTTCCGCGGCTTTGACCTGGGCCTTCAAGGAGGCAAACCCGGCCTGCACTTCATCCATCACTGGTCCGACAACGGCCTGAAGGTCTATGCCAAGGAAGCTTTGACTCCCGATGCCTGGCACCATGTGGTCATTCGTTACGATGGCAAGCTCAAAGCGGCCGGAGTCAGCATCCTGGTTGATGGCAAGCTGCAGACCAACGAAGTGATGAACGACAACTTGAAGGGCACCACCCGCACCGAAGCGCCCCTGCGTCTGGGCGGTCGGTCCGATGGCGGCCGCTTCCAAGGCGAAATCGATCAGGTGTCGCTGTTCGCTGGGCTCGTCGAGCCGGCCAACATTCCCGCGACGACCGCCAAGCTTGCCGAAAATCTCAAATCGCACATCGGCCAACCCGGCTTCGACGCCAAGGACGAAGAGACGCTTGTCGGCTACCACGCCCGCACTCAATCGAAGTCTTTCGCAGGTCACCTCAAGTCTGTGGCCAAGGCCTTGGTTGAAGAAAAGAAACTCGATCGTGGCGTGAGCTCGGTCATGATCATGGAAGATCTGCCCAAGGAGCAGATGCGCACCACCTTCATCCTCAACCGCGGCCAGTACGATCAACCGCGCAAGGACCAACCGGTGACGGCGGCCACCCCTGCGGTGCTCGGCGGCCTTCCTGCGGGAGCACCCCAAAATCGCCTGGGGCTCGCCCAGTGGATGACCCGGCCCGATCACCCGCTCACGGCGCGCGTCGCCGTCAACCGCTTCTGGCAACTATTCATGGGCGAGGGCCTCGTACGCACCGCGGAGGACTTCGGCCTCCAGGGCGAGATGCCCAGCCATCCGGAACTGCTCGACTGGCTGACGGTCGACTTCGTTGAATCGGGCTGGGATGTCAAGCGTCTGATCAAGGCGATCGTGACCAGCGAAACCTATTGCCAGACGCCGCGCCTTTCGAGCGTCTTGCGCGAAAAAGATCCGGAAAATCGCCTTTTTGGCCGCGGCCCGCGCTATCGGCTTCCAGGTGAATTCATCCGCGATCAGGCGTTGTTTGTTTCGGGCCTGTTTGTCGAGAAAATCGGAGGCCCGTCGGTGCGCCCCTACCAGCCAGCCAATATCTGGGAAGATGTGGCGCTCGACACGAACCTTTCCCGCTATGTCCAGGACAAGGGGGAGAAACTCTACCGCCGCTCGATGTACACCTACTGGAAACGCTCGTCGCCTCATCCCTCGATGACGACCTTCGATGCCCCCGGCCGGGAAAAATGCACCGCCTCGCGGCCGCGCACCAACACCCCCTTGCAGGCGCTGGTTACCCTCAACGATCCCCAATTTGTCGAGGCAGCCCGGGCGTTTGGCCAACGCATCCTCAAGCAAGCGGGATCTACGCCGGCCGAACGGATCACCTTCGCCTACTGGAACGCCCTGGGCCGGCCGCCCCGACCGGATGAAACCGCGGTCATGCAAGCCTTCGTGCAAAAACAAAAGACCCGCTTTGGCGCCGATCGCGCCAATGCCGAGAAACTGCTGGCGATCGGGGAACAGCCGCGCGACGCGTCGCTTGACCCGATCGAGCATGCCGCCTGGACCATGGTGGCGAGTACCTTGATGAATCTCGACGAATTCCTGATGCGCAATTGATCGAAGAAGGAAACGAAACGATGTTTGACAAAATTGCCGCCGACATCTCCCGGCGCTCGTTTATTCGCCGCGCCCCCACCTCGCTTGGCGCCGCGGCCCTCACCGGGCTGATGGCGAACCGTGGCCAGGGGAACAGCCCCTTTCACTTCACTGGTAAGGCCAAGCGGGTTATCTACCTGTTCTTTTCGGGCGGCCCCAGCCACATCGACATGTTCGATTACAAGCCCGCCATGGAAAAGATCCACGGCAAGGAACTGCCCGATTCGATTCGTCAGGGGCAGCGCATCACCGGGATGACTAGCGGGCAAAAGAATTTCCCCTGCGTCGCGCCGATGTTCAAGTTCGCGAAATATGGCCAGGCCCAAACCTGGGTCAATTCCGACCTGTTGCCCCACACCGCCTCGGTGGTCGACGACATCTGCATTGTCAAATCGGTCAACACCGAGGCGATCAACCACGACCCGGCGATCACCTACATCACGACCGGTAATCAACAACCCGGCCGCGCGAGCATGGGCTCGTGGCTTTCCTATGGGTTAGGCTCCGACAACGAAAACATGCCGGCCTTCACGGTGATGATCTCGCAAGGCCGCGGGCAAAAGCAGGCACTCTATTCCCGGCTTTGGGGCAGCGGCTACCTCCCTTCCAAGCATCAAGGAGTGCAACTACGCTCCGGGCGCGATCCGGTGCTCTATCTATCCAACCCGGCCGGTGTCGATGCGATGGCGCGCCGCGAACAGCTCGACACGCTCGCCCAACTCAATCAGGGGACCTTCGATCAGTTCACCGATCCGGAGACCCAGGCGCGCATCGCCCAGTATGAAATGGCCTACCGCATGCAAACCGCCATGCCCGAACTCATGGACTTAGCGACCGAGCCGAAACAGATTCTCGACCTTTATGGCCCCGACGCCAAGAAGCCGGGCACCTTCGCGCACAATTGCATCCTGGCCAGGCGCATGGCGGAGAAAGGCGTGCGTTTCATCCAGCTCTTCCACCAGGGCTGGGACCAACATGGAGCGCTACCAAAGAACTTGCGCATGCAATGCGAAGACATCGACCAGCCATCGGCCGCGCTGGTCAAGGACCTGAAAAGCCGGGGCATGCTCGACGAAACGCTGGTCGTCTGCGGCGGCGAATTCGGCCGGACGATTTATAGCCAGGGCACGCTCACCAAAACCGACCATGGCCGCGACCATCATGGCCGGTGTTTCTCCACCTGGCTGGCCGGCGGCGGCATCAAACCGGGAATCGAATACGGCAAGACCGACGACTTCGCCTACAACATCACCGAAAACCCGGTGCATATCCGCGATCTCAACGCGACGATTTTACACACGCTGGGCATCGACCACCGGCGTCTGACCTTCAAATACCAGGGGCTCGATCAACGCCTGACCGGCGCCGAAGAGGCCCATGTGGTCAAGGGGATCTTGGCGTAGCTGGTCCGAAACACCGGATCCCAGCGGGACAATGCGCTTGCGTTCTGATCACCCAAGTTGTGCCGCTCGAACCGGCGGTTCGAATGTTGACCGGGCAGGGCCTGGCCTGAGAGCCAAACATGTTCACCACTTCTTGCGCAAGCCGCGTCGTGTTGGCCCTTGGTCTGTCGTGTCTTTTTTGCCCTTCGCGCTCGCAAGCGCAGCCGGAGGAAAAGACGGTTTTGCAACGCAGGCGCGAAGTCGAAGAGCGCAAGCTGCAGTTGATTCAGGCTCAGCGCAAACTCGCGCAAAGCAGCGCCGACTTGGCGCTGGCGGAAGGGAATCGCGATCGCGAGATCACGGAACTCACAACCGCGCTGAGCTTCTATCAGAGCGAGGCCCAGTGGCTTCGCGACCATGCAAACTGGTTTTGTGATCCGCGCGACCTGATGACCGAGAATCAATGGGAAAAGGCCAAGGTCGCGGCACGCCTTGCCAGGCTTAGAGGTGATTCCAGGGCACTGGTGGCAGAGTGCAAGAAAATCGTCGGCTTCCACGAACAGGATCTGAAACGAGTCGAACAGCTGGCGCAAATGGGCGCCATCAAGTCCGAAGAGAAGAGCGCGGCCGCGAAAGGTCTTGCCGAGGCCCGACGGCAACTGATGGCCGCCGAAAAGCGCACGATGGAGCAAGAAAAGAACCACGCGCCCCATTAAGCCGGCCCCAGAAAAGGACCAAGGCCCATGCTAACCGTCGAACGCAGCACGATCAAAGCGGGGAAAACGCTCCCACAGAGGGGCATTGAGCCAATGGCGCACGCGAGCCAGATCATGAAAAAATGCGCCGGGTGAAGGGCGACCGAGCAAGGAAAATGGCGTCAGTGCCAATGTGCCTCGCGCTCCATCATGTGCCGAACGACAGAACTTACCCTGCGTACCGACTGATAAACATGGAGTATCGAAACGCCGCGTTGGATTGCAATTTCATTAACCGGCAGATTTTTTAATTGCGCATCTTCAAAGATTTGCCACGTGGGGTCGGCAACCTCCGACCTGGCGCGATCCAAGGCGAACCCGAACCAGTCCCGGTAAAGGCGTTCGTAAAACGAGCGATCAATCAACTCCGCCAGACGAAGGACTTCCGCTTTGCCAATGAGGTTGACCTGGCCGGTTCGTTTGATCTGCAAAAGCCAACGAATCAGCAGTCGATTGATCATCTTGCGCCAGTGCTTTCTAAACCTCGCAGGCGATTTTTGCCGTTCTTGTTCAATCCGCCAGATGATTTTGCGCGCGGCATCAGCGCAAGTGTTTTTTGCTGCCTTATGATCAATAGAATAAAACACCAAATGCCGATCCAGTGCCCAAGCGAGAATGGTCTGCAAGGAATTCCATGGAGGAGAAAGCATGAAGGAGCCTCATTCCGCGAGACATTCACGTCTTTGAAGAAACAGGCAGCCAGGAAGGGGTCACCTGATTTCCATTTTAGCAGACATTTCCCTTCAAGAGGGGTAATAGGTGCTTACCACCGCCGAAATCGCGCCCGCAATCACAGCGATCAGAATCACCGCCACATAAATCTTTACGAAGGCACCGAGCAACGCGTATTTTTTGCGCAGGTTTTCCAGGGCCTCCATGAGATGGCTGATATCCTGGCCGCCGCTGGAAACCACCTTGTGGAAGGAGGCGGCTGCCTTTTGCGTCCAACTGGCAAGCAGCCAGATGAACACGGTCACCAATCCCACGTAAGTGACCGGAACGATGAAGGCGGCCGGCTCGCGGACCGCCTGGAAGAGGATGAGGACCGTACCCACTCCATAAAGAATGCTGAGCAGGATCAGTGGCGCGGCGACCCAGTGCATTTCCAGAGCCAAGCCGCCGATGACCTGGTTTTGCTTGGTATCGAATTCGTACTCGGCCGCGGGTTTGTCACTTCCCTGTTTTCCGAATGGATTCATAACTGCGACTGCCTTAATTGAGAGTTCCGATCGACGCATGCCGCCGGTGGGCGCCAGGACTCAAGCTTGGGAGATCTTTGCGGCCTTTGAGACTCTGTTTCCGCCTCGAGCGCCACCGGCTAATTTACCACAATTTGTTGAAGCCAACCGCTTTAGTGCCGAAAGTTCATGGGAGCCGAGATCGAAGCAGATGGCGTTCCACGATCGCACCCGATCATGAGAACGCCCACGTTTTTGTCGAGAGGTCCTGCCGATTCTGACGATAGAAGGGAAGAATCGGGACCCCGTCGGGGCTTTTCCCCGCCAGTTCTCGCGAATTGACCCGGTGTTCCCAGGAAGGATTTGCCCATGTCGGTGCTAGATCATTGGCATCCCGCACTGCTTTCGAGCCAACTCAAGAAAAAGCCCCACGCCGCGAAGATTTGCGGCAAGGAGTTGGTGCTCTACCGCGATTCTCAAGGAAAAGCGGCCTGCCTTGACGATCAATGCGCCCACCGGCGCATGCGGCTCAGCTACGGCAAGGTCGTCGGCGACCGCCTCCAGTGCCCTTACCATGGCTGGACTTTCGATGCTTGCGGCCAAGGCGAAAGCCCCGGCACGCCCAAACTTCATGCCTGCGCCCCCAGCTACGAAGTGCAAGAAAAAGAGGGAGCCATCTGGGTGCGCAACCAGAAATCCCAAAGCGCTTTTCCCACGATGCCGGCGGAACCCTGGTTTCATCTGGGCACGCTCGATCATCTCGCGCCGGCGCCGCTCGATACGACCATGGACAATTTCTGCGAAATCGAGCACACGGGCACGACTCATGCCATCTTCGGGTATCCGCTCGAAAAGATGAACGAAGTCGACGTGAAGTTTGAATGGACCGACGACAGCGTTACCGTGCGCAATCATGGTCCGTCCAAGCCGTTACCCTTGTGGGCCAATGTCCTCCTCGGCGTGCGTAGAGGGATGCTGTTTTACGACCACTGGACGACTTATTTCAGCCCTTGCTACTCCATTTACGACCACTGGTTCATGAACCCTGAAACAGGCAAGGAAGCCTGGGTCGCCTGGAAGATCTACATCTTTTTCACACCAGTTGACGCCGATCACACCCGCGTAACCTCGATGATCTACGGCAAATCGGCCTGGTGGTTTCTGGGCAAGGACGGCGGGTTGCTCACGTTCAAGTCGCTTTTGACCAGCCGCATTTCCCACGAGATCGATCTGGATGTTGCCATCCTGGGCAAGCTGGCGGACAAGAGCCCTGGGATCGAAGGGATGAAGTTGAGCCGCTTCGATCGCGTCCTCGGCCTGAATCGCGACCGGGTGTCCAGTGTATACTACGGCAATCGCAGACAAGGGGTGCTGCCCATGCTGAGGAAGGCGGCTTAGAAAATCAGGCCATGGCCATTTGCGATTCCCGCTGCACCTCTTCGATCAAGGGCCAGATTTCGTCGATCTCATCCTTGAAGAGATTGCCGATGAGCACATCGGTAACGAGGCCCTTCTTGTCGGGATGCTTGCGAATCAGGCGACCGAAGCTCAAGCCGTCATAGAAGGCGACCACGAGCCGGCGCATCCGGTCCATTCCCTTGAAATACTCTGCTTCCCAGGTTCGTAGGCGTTTTTCGCTGGGATCGTTGTGGATGAGGGCGTCGGAAATGGCATCGGCCGCCATGGATCCCGAGGTCAAGGCGAGCAGGACCCCTGAGGAATAGAGGGGATCCAAAAAGCCAAGGGCGTCGCCCACCATCACCCAGCCGTCGCCGGCCGCCCGCGTGGCCCGATACGAATATTCCTTTTGCGCGCGGAAGATGTCGCAACGGGTCGCATTCGCGATGCGTGGCTGCAAGCCAGGGCAGCGCTCAACTTCCTGGAAATAAACCTCTTCGAGTTCCTTGCTGGAACGGTTCTGGAACAGGTATTCCGGCGCGGCGACCACGCCAACACTGACGATGTCATCATGCAGGGGAATGTACCAGAACCAGCCTTTTTTCTCCTTGAGCTGCAGCACAATCGTCGGGCCCGCATCGCGGCCGGTGTCGCGGTGGGCTCCCTTCCAGTAGGTCCAGACGGCGGCCTTCTTCAGAATCGGATCCCATTCGCGCAGATTGAATCGGTCGATGATCTGCGTCGCCTGGCCGCTGGCGTCGACGACTACCTTCGCGGGAACGAACTCCTCGGGCTGATTCTCTTTCTTGACCCGCACGCCTACAGCGCGATCGCCTTCGAAGACGACCTCGAGTACACGGGCCCCCTCGTGGACCTCGACTCCTTTTTTGCGCGCGTTCTTCAAAAGCAGGTCATCGAATTCGCTACGGCGCACCTGCCAGGTCTGGGACCGCTCATGCGGATCGAAATCGCCAAAGTAGAACGGTTCGGACAGGGTTCCCTTTTGCGAGACGAACTGAACGCTACGCTTTTCCGTGAAATGGCTCTTACGCATCGTTTCGAGCATGTCGATGCGGTCGAGCACGTGGTAGGTGTAGGGAATCAGCGATTCGCCGATATGGAAACGCGGGAAGTGGTCCCTTTCGAGCAGGGTCACCTTGTGGCCCTTCATCGCCAAAATCGTCGATACGGTCGAACCGGAAGGGCCACCGCCGATGACGATCACCTCGGGTGCGCTCGACGGGAGCGTACCGACGGCCTTTTGATCGGGTGCAGGGGCAGAAGAAGATCCATCAGGCATGGCGGAAAACCTCAAATGTTCGGCGGCAGCAAAGCGGTCAACTGAGCGGGATTCTCAAACCGCCTCGCATGGAGCCTGGATCCCCATCAGGAATTCTACACTGAATAATCGTTCAAACAACAAAAACGGAGGTAGATTTCCCTGGTGGCCCCCTGTGATCACCCCACTGGTTCAGCGACCTGCTCCGCGGCAAAGTCGTTAAAGGCATCACGCTTTTGATCCATGGAAAAAAGGAACCGCACGGTTTTCACAGGAAGGCAATCGTTTCTTCACCTGAGGCGCCCAACCGCGGTTTAGATTGAACCATACCTTCCCACAGACAGACAAATCCTTCCCATCTTTTAAGGAACGGTTCATGGCTCTGACCTCCCGCCGTTTGTTTCTTGGCACTTCCTTAACCACCGTGGGCACGGGCAGCTTCCTTTTGGGGCAAGAACCGCGCGACCCCGTGGCCGAGGCCGTATTAGCTCGCAGAACCGTCCCCGAAAGCCCTGCCTTCGAACCGAGTACTCTTTTTCTGACCTGGCATAAAGATCCCACCACGACCATGGTCGTGCAGTGGATCGGCACGCGTGGCGAAACCGCCGACACGACGATCCAGTACACCGCCGATCCCGCGGCCTGGGCTCCCAGGGCGCCACGCACGGCCGCGCCCACACCGCCTGCGGCAAATGCCCCCGGCACGCCGGCAACCAAGGAACCGGCAGCCAAGAAGATCGAATGGATGTTGCAAAAGACGGCGGCAAAGCCTTACCCGATGACCGATTTCCAGGTGTTTCGCGCGGAACTGACCGGCCTGACTCCCAATACCGACTACGCCTTCAAAATCGGGAAATCTTCGGGCACCTACCGTTTTCGCACCATGCCCGCCAAGGCAACCGACACGATCACCTTTGTCTCCGGCGGCGACGTGGGCATCAATTCCGCGGCAGTGGCCAACAACATCATGGCGGCCCGCCAGAACCCGCATTTCGCCATCGTGGGTGGCGATCTGGGCTATGACAACGGCCGCTCCGTCGAAGTGAGCATCGCCTTCATTCGCAACTGGTCGCGCACCATGATCGACTCGGAAGGGCGATTGATTCCGATGGTGACCTGCATCGGCAATCATGAAGTCGACGGCGGCTATGCCCGCAATCGCGCCAAGTCTCCTTTTTATCTGGCCCTCTTCGACGGCATCTATCCCGAGACCACCTACAACACACTCGATTTCGGCGACTACCTGAGCCTGGTCCTGCTCGACACCGAACACCTTTGCGACATCGGCGGCGAGCAGACCAGCTGGCTCGACAAGGCCCTCAGGACGCGAGAGGATCTGCCTCACACGATTGTGGTCAACCATGTACCGGCTTATCCCTCCCATCGCAACCCAATCGGCACACCTGCCAAAGGGGACAAAAAGGCGACGAAGGGAACCGGCGAAGAAAACCGCAAGCACTGGGTACCGTTGTTCGACAAATACCGCGTGCCCTTGGTTCTCGAACACCATGACCACACCTTCAAGCGCACCAAGCCGCTTCTGGGCGGGCTGCCCCATGACAATGGCGTGCTCTATCTGGGCGACGGTTCCTGGGGCCGGCTGCGCATCCCCCGACCCAAGGACGACCTGCACGTCATGGTGAAAACCAGTTCCGACTACCACATCACCTTGCACAAGATCCAGGGGCAAGAACGCTACCACATGGCGATGGATGAACACGCCCGGGTCATGGATGTCAGCCGAAGCGGCCAGCGCAGAAAGGGAATCATCGCCGTCCAGGGCTAAGGCCAACAATGAGGATTTTGGCAAACGAGGCGGGATTTTCTGAAAAAAAGACTATTGCAGTCTGCTAAAACAAGCGGAGGTATTCGCAAGAATCCTCCGCCTTTGTCTTTCGACCTGGTCTTTCATCGAGGGCGTTGCCGCCTGAGCGGCGTCAAGGTCACTCAGGGCCTGCTGATAGTGTCCCAGCGATGCTTCGGCCATGGCCAGGTTGAAGCGAATTGGCCCCGTTTTTTCCGGAAACTCAACGAGGGCCTGCTGCCAGAGAGTGGAAAGTTCGGCAAAACGGCCAAGGCCCTGCAGCGATTCGGCCAGCCCTTCATGAATCGCATAGCGGTCCTCTGCCGAGAACGTGCCGGCGGAGGGGTTGAGGAGTTCGGCGTACCGCACCCGCGCATGGGCAAAGCGGCCTTCGAACCGGTCTACCGATGCGCTCAAGAGCGCCGCCACCGGGTCGTTTGGCGCCAGTTCGTCAAGGATCTTTTGCGCCCGGTCGGGCTGGCCCAGGCGAATCCAGACGATCGCTCGTTCCCACTTGAGCCTGGCGGACGCACTACCGGAGAGCGGCAAGGCCGCCTGACGGGCAAGCTGCCCTGCCTCTTTCTTGAGCCTGATCCGTTCGACGGCATGTTGTTTCGCGGCGGGGTCATCCCAACCTTTGAGTTGCGCCAGGATGTCGGTTGACGCGATCACCGGAACTACGAGATTGCGATCGATCTGGCCTTGGAGTTTTTCTTGCTCGAGTTGGGTCAAGCGAATCGCATAGAGACTGGTAGGAATCGATGCGAGGAGCACGCAAGCCGCCAAAAGTGGTCCGTTGCCCGAAACGCCGAAACCGGTTCGCCGTGCCAGTGCGGTCCAGGGCAAGAGCATGATCCAGGCCGCAAGCGGCCTGCCGATAATACGTAGCGCCATGTCGATGCCGGTGAAACTCCAGAGCGCCTGGGTCGCTTGCAGAGCTTCGAGCAAAAGCCAGGGCAACGCCAACCCTGCGGCCCCTAACGCCCCCAAGGCCAGGACGCTTGCCTTCAAGGAGGCGGTGTGAAAGCGGGGTGCTAGATCGAGGGCAAGCGGCAAGGCAAAGAGCAAGCAGACGGCCCAAAGGCGAGTCTCGCCAAAAAGAGGGAGCACCGCCGCAGGTTCCAGGCTTCCGGTACCGCCATGAACCCATGCCCAGGCAAAAGGCACAAAGAGGAAATAAATTCCGGCGGCGATCAAGGCGATCATGACGCCGGCCCCAAACCAAGCGCCTGGGCGGTGCGCGGCCTGCGCAATTTCCAGATCATGCCATCGACCGCATAGTGGATTAGCGCCATCCACAAATTCAGACCGATCCAAAAGGTCTGAACGGGTCCTGGCATTTCATCGGCCCAAAATCCGATCGCTCCCAAAAGAATCATGAACACCGGCAGGATCGCCAGCCAGCGGCGCGACAGTTCGCGAAAAGCCCCTTCCGCCCCGCTATGCGCTCGCCGTGACGCATAGTGCGAGACGATCGCCAGATATTCGACGGCGTGAAACATCGCCACCGCGGTCGCCAGCGCCATCGACAACCTATACTTTTGGCCCATCAACGATCCAAGAAGTCCTCCGTAAAGAACGAGCATGCTGGTCAGATAGGCGATCTTGGCGAGGTTTCGCGGTAGACCAGCCCTCAGATTCATCGCGAAAAGCGCCAACCCCGTGCCCAGGGCCAAGAAATCGAAGACGGCGATAACCCGGTTTCCCGGTGATTGCGGATCGACCCCGCCAAGCGCCCATTCGGCCGTGCGCATCAAAATATAAAAAACAAATAAGCGTATGCCGTAGCGCTCGAAGGGCGATGCGGCTTCAGTCCCCTCCCGAGGGCACCGGCGATCGTAGATGCGCAAAATGCCCGCATGCTGCGAGCCAAAATGCCAGGCGTTCCAGACGAAATCGACCAGCGCCAGGCAACGAAAATCGCCAATGAATGCCATCAGGCCAACGATCAAGAGCGTCGGCGCGAAGAGAGCTCCCGCGATCCACGGGCCGATCCCCTCGCGCCGGTCGGGATCGAGCGCAACCAACAACAAGGTGATCCAGCGGTGGGGTAAGGTCAGGTAATAGATCTGCCAAAAATCAAAGACGGTACCCTGATTGCCCGCGAAACCGGGCAACAAGAAAAGCGGCCAGTAGAGATTGGCGTAAAAGAAGAGATCGAAGGCCGGATGAACGATCCAGCCTCCGATGGTCCTTTGCGAAGACGCTACTGAACCTGCCGGCGTTTGACTCAAGGGATGGGTGCCGTCTTGATTTTCCAGTCGGCGCCTTCCTTGACAAAGGTCCAGTCGGATTCACCGACCGCCTTGCCATCGAGTAGTTTTTCGATCCGAATTTTGCATGTCGCTTCCTCGCCGGTCACCTTCGGCTTGCCCACGACATAGAAGCCCATGCCATTCATCTTCTTGACGGTGGGGACCGGCGAACCCTTGGCAAACGACTTGGTCAATTTCGCCGCGCTGTTGACATTGTCGTTGAGGTTTTCGATGGCATCGGAGATCAATTTGCCGTCCGGTCCGCCCATGTCAACACCTTGAGCGCCGCCGCAACCCGCGATCAACAAACCAAGAAATCCAAAAAGGGTAGCGAATACCGAGGTGCGCTGCATGTTCAACCTCCTGAGGGAAAGGAAAGGACGATCGCCGTCCCATCAGAAATGGCGAGAGAGAGCCATTGGTCCTCCCCCGCCACCACTCACTTCGCAAACACTAGTCGAGGGAGGCCGTCTCGCCGCCCATGGAGGTGCCTAGCGCCGACCAGGTGGCCTGGGTGATCGATTGGCTGATGAACCGAACGGAACCGTCGGCCATGGCCGCGTTCACGCCGCCGGAGTGCTGACTGCGCGCCGCGACTTGCCACTGGCCGCCGGTGGTGACGGAGGTATCGCGATCTTGCACGCAGTACATCGGGTCGCCTGCCGGCTTGGCGGCGGGATCGCCCGCCGCAGGACATCCCTGGCTCACGTCGGTTCCCTTGGAATTAGGCGGAAAAGCGGTCGTGAAGGTGTTGCCTCCCATCATCGGACACAGCAGCGCGCCGCGAATGTCCCTGTTCAATCCGCCGGGCGACGAACCCGAGGTACGACCGTCTGGCGTGTGATTGGCAAGCACTTCGCTCAGCATGACCGTGTTGGAGGTACCGTCGAGCACCTGGCCGAGCTTGGTTCCCTTACCGGTGCCCGTGCGCGATCCGTAGGGGTATTTGACCACGTCGGTCACGACATAGAAAATCCCCTTCTTGGCCTGGTTGCCGCGCGGCGTGGCATCGCGCATGGTACCGCCCCCAAGGCAAGCGGCATAGTTCGCCTTGAACAGGTTTTCGAGGCTGAGGTCGTTGTAGTTGATTTCCGATTGCGGTGCGCTCGGGCAGCTCATGAACTTGCGGGCAAACGTTTGCGTGTCGATTTCGGGACGGCGATAGGGGCTGCCGTCAAGGTTGTCCCAGGGGCAGGATTCGTCGATGTCGTTGACTTGCAGACCCGTTTGGACGCGCTCATCCAGCGTGTTTTGTTCCATATAGGAGTAAACATGCTGAATCCAGGAAGGGCCGTAGCAGCTTGAGCCGCTCGTCATACCGCCGCCTTGCGAGCCGGTGATCACGAAATAGGGCACAAAGCTCGACCCACCCGCATTCTGATTATTGGGTGGCACGCTCAAGGCTTCGCCAAAATGGGGAATGCCGGGAGGGAGGCTGCCCGTAGTGCTCGCCAGGTTATGGCAAGCCAAGCCGAGTTGCTTGAGGTTGTTGGTGCATTGCATCCGGTTGGCGGCTTCGCGCACCTTTTGCACCGCGGGAACGAGCAGACCAATCAAAACGGCGATGATGGCGATGACAACTAATAACTCAATCAGGGTAAAACCCTGACGACGAGGGGATTTCATAGGGAAACTCCTAAAGAAATTGTAACCAGCTTATTTTTAATCGATGACGGTATCGTAGCCTTTGAAGAAAATCTGAAGAACTGATGAATCTAATTTTTTAGAATCTAATTTTGAAGATTTCGCGAAGAACCAATGCGAATCAACGATTTTTCCGTGCGTAAAATAATGGTTTCCTGTCCGATGGCCGGCGTTGCATGACAAAACTCGCCGATTTTATTGCGCCTAACCAGCTGGAATTTGGGACCGGCGGCAAAGATGTGGCAAATCCCGGCTTCGTCCAGCGCGAGAATCTTTCCTTCCACATGAAGTAGCGATGCATGATGGGCTTTGCCAAGGCGCTCGATCCAGAGCCGCTTGCCGGTTTTGGCCTCAAGACACCAGGCCATGCCGTTGTCGGTCACTCCAAAGACCCACGGACCGACCGCCACGGGCGAACAGGTGTAAAGAGCATTTTGCCCAGCTTGCCAGAGGACCTTGGATTGGGTCACGTCACCCGATCCGGTCGGGTCGACGCCCATCAAAATGTTGCTCGGGCTGCTTCCGGAAACCACGGCGACTCCGTCCGCAACAACCGGCGCCGCCACGAATTTTTGTGTCTCCGAAGTCACCTTCCACAGCACTTTTCCCGACTTCGGCTCAAACGATGTCAAGCTGCGGCAACCGGCGAGGAGCAACTGATCGCGATCGCCCACCCTGGCCGGCACCGCCACGCTGAAGGAGCGCACCGAATTTTCTCGATTATGCCGCCAGATCTCTTCTCCCGTTTCCGGATGCACCGCGGTGACAAAGCCCGCCGCGTCATTATCACCGGCAACCACCACCATACCGGATGTCAAAATGGGTGAACCACAAAAACCATGGGGACTGACATACTTACCCAGATCGCGCCGCCACAGTTCCTTACCCATCGGGTCATGACAAAGGAGCAGGAAACGATCCTTTTCCAAAAAGCTCGAATAGACATGTTTGCCATCGGCCGCGGGAGTCGAATTCGCGCAAGAACTGTTTTTGTGTCGCGCTTCCAATGGCGCCGTAAACAACTCACGGCGCCATAACTCTTTGCCCGTTTCCAAATCGTGGCAAAGAAGTACGCGTGCCTGGGTATCTTCCAGGCAGGTGGTGTAGTAGATCTTGTTTTGGCTGATCACCGGAGAGGAATAGCCGACTCCTGGAATTTCCACTCTCCAGAGAATGTTCTCTTTTGGTCCCCAGGTTAAAGGGATCTTTCCCTGCGTAGCAAATCCATCCCCATTGGGACCGCGAAACTGATTCCAATCACTAGCAAGGCCCATCCCCAACAAGCCGGTAAGCAGCGTTAACGCCGCGATCCCTTTCCCAAGCGATAGGACAGTCCTCATTGCTTCGAACCTTGCACTTCGGGTACGGCCGCTTTTTCCAGCCGGACAATTTCACTTTTGACTGCCAGGATCGTGCGGCAGATTTGGATATATCCTTCCGCCAGATCTTTGTTTTCCGGCGTGCGCGCCGCATCGTCCTTGAGCTTTTCGCTGGCGGATTCGAGTGTCTTGAGCAGTTCCCGTTTGCGCTCCAGGGCGCTTGCCATGGCTGTTGTTTCGGCTTGCGTCGTAGCGTTCTCGGGGGCGCCATGGCCTTGGTGCTTTTCTGGATCTTTTTTATCGGTGATCGCAATGCCAGGAACATGGGCCAGTCGATCGGAGGCAAGTACCACCCAGGTCAGCTTGCCATCGCTTTCGCCAATGCCAATCTTTCCCGGCTTGCAAGCGAAAGACAAAGGAGTATTGCCTGAGGTCACCACCACCTCGCACTGCTTCAAATCGGGGCTCCACACCTTCAGCTTTTTATCGCGCCCGGCGCTGAGGACGCGCCCATCGGCGAGCACTTCCACCTGGGTCACTCCGCCCTCGTGCGCATCAAAAATCCCCAGATCTTTGCCAAAGTGCGCATCCCACATGCGGATCTTGCCATCGGCGCCTCCGGAAACCAGCACATTGCCATCTCGCTTCCAGGCGATCGTCGGCACCGCCCCCTGATGGCCGCGCAAGACATGCACTTCGGCTCCGCCCGCCGCTTCCGTCAGCAAGATCGTGCCAGATCGATCGGCACTGGCGAGAAGCAAGCCATCGGGTCCAAAACGAAGGTCGAGCACCCAGTCGATATGCTTTTTCATCGCGTGCACCAGCTTGCCATCGCCAAGCGAGAAGACCTTCACCACCTTCGAAGGACCGCTCAAGGCCACCAGTCCCCGCGGCGAAGCGCCGCTCGCTTGAGGCTCGATTGCCAGATCGGCGGCAAGCACCGTATCCAGTTCGTCGGCGGTCGCAAACCGTTTGGTGCCATCGGCGGCATTGATGAGTTCCACCCGGCCCGTTTGCGCGCCTTCGCCACCGGCAAGGAGCACAAGCGCCCCCTCGGCGCCCACGCGAATCTTGGTGATTTCTTTTTCCGGAAACGGAAGAATCTTCAAAAGCGCTCCCTGTTCGTCAACAACGCCGGCGCCGCCCTTCACCGGCCGCAAATATCCTCCGAGCGCTTGCGAGAAGGCCAGACTTGTGGGCGCGACACGTTGCACTCTGGCGGTGTCTTGCGCGGAAGAGCCAACGGCGGATGCCGCCTTCGCACCGTTTCGTGCCGCCCCACTTGCCCGGCCTGGTCCGTCGGAGCCGCCGGCCGCCATGGCCGACCCCTCGGCGGGGGCGGGAAGGATCGCACTCGGCTTGGAAAGCGATGCCACCAGTTTGGGATCGAGCTTGGCCAGATCCTTGCGTTCGGGCATCCCCAAGAGAATCCAGTTCTTGATCTGTTCCAGATCCCGATCGGGCATCTTGGGAGCATTGGGCGGCATGTGGGGTGCTTCCAGGTGCGCGGCCAGTTTGAACAGCAGGCTTTCGTCGGGCTTGCCCGCGACCAGTGACACCCCTGAATCCGATCCCGCGAGGATCGCCGCCTTGGTCGTCATGTCGAGACCGCCGCGCGGCCTTTCGCCGTTGTGACAGGTCAAGCAGTGCTTCTTGAACATCGCTTTGAGATCTTCAAAGGCAACCGCCCCCGTTCCCTGCGCCTCGAGAGGAAAGGTGCCCACGACCAGAAAAACCAGACTAAGAAACGGCGATTTCATGATGGCAACGCTATCGAGTTTTGAATGGGACCAATCATTAGTGGTTGAACAAGAATTCACGCGAATTGAGCACCGCCCAGAATAGATCTTCCAGTTCGGTCTTGGGGTCCTTGGCCACCGCCAACATCTTTTGAATCTTTTCCTTTTCCTTGGGCGATGGAGAGCGGCCAAGGCCGACCCAGTAGATCCGTTCGGCGGCCAACACCGGGTCCTTGGCTTCGGTCAGGAACTTGTCGACCCGCTTGCCCTGGACAATTTTGGCCGTGGTGTTTTCACCGTTGAGTAGGTGCAATGCCTGCGACAGAGTGGGCTCGACCTTGACCTCGCAGGCGCACGGCGTCTCCCGCGTCGAGCGGCCAAAGGTGCTCAAAAAATAGTTGGTGGCCCGGCCATCGAGCAGTTCGATCGCGCGTGAACCGGCCGGCATCCCCTGCAATTTAGTGGGGGCGCCGGTTGCCTGGCTCAGGCAATCGAGCAGCACTTCGGCCCGGATGCGCCGGATCGAGGCCGAGGCAAAGTTGCGCGTGTCGAGCTTGTTGGAATCGTTCTTCGCGGTCGAGCGCTGGTAGGTGCGCGACTGGCAAATGTCCCGCGCCAGCTTGCGCACATCAAATCCGTAAGAGGCAAACTTTTGACCCAGCGCGTCAAACAATTCGGGGTTGCTTGGCGGATTGGAGATGCGCACATCATCCACCGGATCGACGATGCCGATCCCCAGGAATTGCGCCCAGACCACATTGGCCAGGTTCCTGGCAAAGAACGGATTCTCCTTCGAGACGATCCAGTCGGCCAAAATCTCACGCCGATCTCGCTCTGCCGCGCGAGGTTCGCCCGCGCCCAGGAAACGGGGCTTGATCGGCTTGCTCGTAAGCGGATGTTCCTGCTCGCCTTCCCCACGGTTGAACACGGTGATCTCCCGCGGATCGGGCGCCTGCTTGTAGCCGATCTGGGCAAAGAATGCCGTGAAGCCGTAGTAGTCGTCCATGGTCCAACGATCAAACGGGTGGTTATGGCACTGGGCGCACTGAATGCGCATGCCCAGGAACACCTGCGCCACATTCTCGCCAAGCGTCGTAGGCGTCGTCTCGGTCTGGTAATAGTTCGAGGCCGGCCTTTCAAAAGTGCCGCCGGTGGTGCAGAGCACTTCGCGTACGATCTGGTCGATGGGCCGGCCCGCCTTGACCTGCTCGCGCAGCCATTCGTGATAGCGGCCGATTCCCTTGGGGCTGGCGCCGTTGGCCGTGCGAATTTGCAGGATTTCCGACCAGCGCATGATCCAGATGTCATCGAACTCGGGCCGTGCGATCAGCCGGTCGATCGTCTTGTTTCGTTTTTCGGGATCCCTGTCTGCCAGGAAGGCCCGGACCTCTTCCGGTTCGGGAAGGCGGCCGATCAGGTCGATCGTCACGCGGCGCAAAAAGACTTCATCGGTGCAAATCTCCGAGGGGATCACATGCAACTTCGCCAGGCGCTCATGCACCAGTTCGTCGATGTAATTGTTCGCTTTCACGTTGGGGAATACGAACCGGACGGAGGCGGGCCGCACAATCACCGGCGTGCCTGCCGTCAAGGTGGCAAACCGAGCCAGGATAAAGGCTTCGCCGCGCTGCGCCGGCAGGACGACCCCCTCGGCCTGCACGGTTGCGGCGCCATCATTGGAAGAGTAAAAGGCGCACAGCGAAGTGACATCGCGGTGGGAGCCATCGGCGTAGTGAGCCGTGACCGTCAGGCGTTGGCCAGCTTGAGCCGGCTCCGAGGCGCCGCTCGTCGCGCTGGGCTTGGTTCGCATTTCCATCACCCGCGTTTCCATCACCAGGGCGGGAGGATCGACCGTGATCGAAAGAGGCTCCGGCTTTCCGGGCGGGTCGAGTTCTGCCCCCTCGGCGATCCAGCGCACAAGCAAGCGGTGAAATTCCGAATTCTTTTCGATCAACTTACCGCCGGTGTGGGGTACATCGCCCAGCGACTTGGTCACAAGTAAGGAACCTTCCGGCTGGGCCAGGTTGACCCGCCGGTTGACCAGTTCCTCGACCAGGCGAAAATGATCTCCCTTCGGGTCGAAACCAAAGAGCGATAGTCGAAACCCATCCTTGCCGGCGGCCGCTCCATGGCACTTGCCGCCATTGCAACCGGATCGAGTCAGAATCGGCAAAATGTCTCGGTTGTAGCTGACCGGAGCGATTACCCCCGTTCCCTGCACCGAGCAAGGAACCTCGAACGATTTCCCCTCGATCGTGGCGATGAGCTTGCCGCTTCCATCTCGCTTTCCCTGAGCGATCCCTTTTTCCACCACGGCAATGCCCGCCGGTTGCGCGGTCCAGACCACCCCGCTGGACAACTCGCGGGTTACCCCGTCGGCATCGGTGCGGATCACAACCACTGTCTGGCGATCCTGGCCCGGCTTCAGATCGATCTGCTTGGGATACACTTCGATCGCTTGCCGAGGAAGCGGCGCCACCAGGCAAACAAGCATCATCAAAGACGAACCCATAACCCACCTTTTTTTATTTTGTTTTTTTTGTTTCTTTGTTTTTGAATTTTTATTTTGATCAAGTGCCCGGCTTATTTGCCGATCTGGCCTGACGGCGCAACTGTTCCAGCCGGGAAAGCGGTTTGCCGTCGGGACCAATGGACGTCGTTCCCTTCGGATCGATGCGCAGTGTCGTTTCCCGACCGATATGCTGAACGATCTTGTCCCCCTGGTAGACCATCCCCAGTTCGCAGACGATATGAGGATGCGTGCCCACAGGACCAGACGCTTCGATCGGCAAAACCAGGCTCAGCTTCTCGGCGCTCGGCGCCACCGCGACCACGGGGTTCCCCACGCGCGGCGGCAATTCGAGCAATTTGGCCTGAACGCCTTCCGGCAACGCGCCCTGTTTACGCAGATTCAGTTCGCATTTCACGGTACCGCCCTGTTCGGCAATCAGCTCCAGCGGTTCTGCCGTGACGAGCGGTGACACCATTTTGACCGTGACAAAATCCGATGCGGTGAAAGCGGTACCCGTGGACAAGGCCGCGGAGGCTTCGACCGCGACCTTCCATTGCGCCGGTTGAGCGGACGGCAATGACAGCAGCGCAAACTCCACCTCGTTTTGTCCTTTTTTGACTTCGATCTTCTCCGGAGCCTCCACCCAGGGAGGAAGGAACGGGACCTTCAGTTCCACCGCGCCGTCGTAGCCGGGTTTCCGAACAATACGAGCCTTGAGCGTCAACTTGCCGTCTTGAAACAACGGAGCCTTGGGCGTCTCCAACTCGACACGGAAAGGCAACTCATCGACCACGGCCACGGCCAGGCGATTGACCGTGGCGCTCACATAAAGCGAGTCGGCCGAACTGGCGACCAGGTCCACCACCTGGCGGAAGTTCCCTTTGAAGCCACGCAAAACCGAATCGGTCACTTCCAGGGGACAAAGCGCCCCCGCTTCACGCGACGTCGAAAGCGGCGCCTGTGCGCTCGCTTCAAAAATCGCCGGAATCAGGAAGTGACCAGGCGACGCCTCTTGAGCAGTCATGGTCACACCGGGCGGCAACCGGAGCGCCTTCAACTGGACCGTGCTCTCCTGGGCGCCGCGCCTGACTCCGAACTGCGCGAAGACCTTGCCGCCGCGCGGCACCAAGATCGTTTGCCGTGCTTGGCTCAAACGATTGGGACGCGGCAAAAAGCACTCAAGCACCGGTTCGTCGGCATTCACTTCGATCCGGTAAAAAAAGTCGTTGCCCCCCTGCCCGCGCTGATCGCGAATGCGCAGTTCCAATCGTCCGTCTTCCTCCGGAGTGAAGAGCAATTGGCTGTCATGATCCTCGCCGTCGTCAGCCGAGGCGATCGGGTGCCCGTCGGCATCGAATAGGTCGATGAACGGCTCCAGGGGCGATCCCAACCGCCAGGCCCAAACCTGGATGGCAACGGCAACCCCTTTTTTCGCGTGAAAGAAAAAACGGTCCGTTTCCCCCGGTTGAGAGACGATGCCGTGAAACGCGGCAGGAAGCTGCGACGCCGAAGCCGAATCCGACTTGGCCTCCATCACCGGCTGGTGGCGCGTCACACGAACGAAGTTGGGAGTCGGCGCCTGGCGAGTTCCCTCCTTGACATAAACCGGATAAGTCCCTTCCACATCGCGAGGAAGCTCCAGCGACAGGGCGCTCGATCCGGTGCTGCCTGCCACCTGAAAAGCAACCGTTGTGCCGGGCAAGCCTCCTGCCGGATGAAGAAAACGCGGCCTGGGAAAGGAACCCAGGTGCAGGATGTAGCGGGCCTCGTCGCTACCCCCCAGATTCGTTTCGCGCAGGGCGACCTTGTAAACGCCATCGCTGGGAATGGTCGTTTCCAAAAGCGCATCTTGCCGGGTCAGCGGGCTGTCGTCGGATTGCAGAAGCGATTTGCCGCGGGCGTCGAACAGTTCCAGGTGGGTGTCGATAAAGGCGGAACCGGTCCGGATTCCCTCGACTTCGGCGGCAAACCGTTGACCTTTTTTCAAGTCGAGTGCAAACCAGTGAACTTCCCCTTCCGCCAAGCTGCCGCTGATGCAGCATTCTGCGGCAACTTTTTGCGCTTTGGCCGAGGAAACATTGCTTTCGACTCGTGCCGTCACCGCGTCATGGACCAGAAAGAACTGCCTCAGTTCCGAAACGCCCCCCACGGTGCGCAACCGAAAAGGATGGGCGCCCAGCCGAGCCTCAGGTCGCGAGCGCAGCACGACATTCAAGGTGTTCTTGTCGCCCTGCTCAAAGCGAACCAGTTCCACCCCAGGTTGATAAAGGAGAATATCCGCAGGGTTGACCAGATGCGATCCATAAAGCGATAAGGTGAACTCTTGACCGCGCTGGCCGCAGATCGGCGTGACCGATTCCACCGAGGGGACCGCCGCCTGGCTTGCCGACCCAGCGAGAACCACCGCACCGAGAATTCCGGTCACCCGAATCACCAAACTTCTGCGGAACACCTGAGCAATCATGGAGCGCTTCTCGCCAAAATTCATCGCCGTGCATAACCAAAATGAGGCAAACAAGGGAACCACCGCGAATTCAGGCGGCGTCCTCGGCAATCAGGCCAGCAGTTCACGTAGCGGCTGGCCATGTTGCATAATCGCGATCGGGCGATTTCCCGAAGACATGAGATCCTTTTTGTAGTCGATTCCCAGCAGGTGATAGATCGTCGCGGTGAAATCCTCGACCGAAACGGGCCGGTCCTTCGGTTCGCCTGCCAGGGGATCGGAAGTACCGAGGATCGTGCCCGGCTTGATGCCGCCGCCCGCCATCGCGACCGAGAAGACCCGGGGCCAGTGATCGCGCCCGCCGCCCGAATTGATGCGCGGCGTGCGGCCAAATTCGCTGGTGACGAGTACGAGGGTACTATCGAGCAGACCCCGGACTTTCAGATCGGAAATCAGGGCGGCGTACCCAAAGTCGAACGCAGGCATCGACGCTTGAATGCTGCGGTAATGAAAAGCGTGAGTATCCCAGCGTCCAAAGGTCATCGTGACGAAGCGGGCGCCCGCCTCGATCAGCCGCCGGCACAGAAGGAACCGAGGGCCGGCCGACGCGCGAGCAAGGCTCGCCGCATCCTGACCGCGTGCGCCACCGATTCCATATTGCTTGAGCGCTTCCTTCGATTCGGATCTCAAGTTGAAGGCTTCGCGCGCCTTCGTCGAGGACAACATCGCATAGGCGCGTTGATAAAAACTGTCCATTGCATCGAGATTGTCCGATTTTTCGATCGAAGCGAAATGCTCGTCAACCATCGCCCGCATCGCCTTGCGCTTCTCAAAGCGCGCCTGATCGACGCCCCCGGGCAAGGTCAAGTCGCGCACCTGGAAACCAGGCCGGGAGGGATCGGCGCCCAAGGCGAACGGGCCATGCGCTGTGCTGAGATAGCCCGAACCCATGTAAGGACTGGTGACCTGGGGTACGGCAATGTAGGCGGGCAGTTCGGCGCGCGGACCAAGCTCCAGCGAAGCGATCGTGCCGGTGCTGGGATAAACGAGGGCGGGGCTGGGACGGTAGCCGGTGAGCATATTGTGCTCGCCGCGGCCATGGTCGACTTCGGTGTGGGTGATGCTGCGGATGACCGCGATCTCCTTGGCGATCTTGGCCGTTTCGGCCATGTGCTCGCTGAAATAGGCGCCGGGAACCGACGTGGAGATCGGCTTGAGCTCGCCGCGGTATTCCGCGGGAGCATCGGGCTTGGGATCGAAACTGTCCATGTGGGCGAAACCGCCCTGCAAGAAGATTTGGATAACCGATTGTGCCTTCGCCGGCTTCTTCGACACGGCGGCATCGCTTGCCCGGAGATAATCCCCCAGGGTCAGGCCCGCGGCCCCCACGGCTCCCACTCTCAAAAACTCACGGCGCCGGTTAATCCCCTGAAACCCGTCGCATCCCCCGTTCCTTTGCATCGGTCTTCCTCTTTAGGCCAAGGTGCCAACCCATTCGCATCAAAGAAATTCAGCTGCGACGACTGCCGCTCATACGAACCATCGGAATGATCGACGGGAGGATCGATCGAAATGATGAGTTACTTGGCAACGCGCACGTTGCCTTGAACCGAAGGGGGAACGAATTCCACGACGAGCATCGGCCGCGATTCCTTTTCGACATATTCGGAGGAATAAAAATCCCAGCCGTTCGCGCCGGTATTGAGGAACACCCAGCCGTAGTTCGGCCGGCCATTAACCCAGGCCTGCACGCTGTCGGTCGCTTCGAAGCGCACCGCCTGCTTATTCGCCGAGATTTTGCCAAAGGTGAACGATTCCTTGTGCCGTGAAGCTTCCAGGCCATCGGCCGAGACGCCCGACACCATGTTGTTCCAGGTGGCGGCCCTAGGCCAGGGAACGAGCATGCGGTGCATGTCGACGGTATTTCCCGGATCGAATGCTATCACGATCAAGGTGGCGTTTTTAATGCGCGAGCCCGGAGGGATCTGATTCGGTCTCTTGCCGATGATCTCTTCAAAGCGCATCAGAATTTGGCTTTCGCCGCCGTCGTTGTTCGCATCGCTCGTGACGGTGTCGAACGCTTCCATGACCTTGTTGGGCGAAAGCTCCCAAAGCTCGGTGTCGAAGCAACCTTTGTAAACGCCATCATTGACAAACGAGAGTGTTTTGGTCGGCACACTCTTCGCCACGGCCGGTTGCGCGCTCGGAGCCGCTGGTGCCTGAAAGAAAGTGATCGGGACGACAAGCAGAGAAAGACACCACATGGGCAAACTCCGGTGGATGGAATCCATCGTAAAGTTCGCATGCCAAGGTTGGGTAAAGGTTCGGTTAGGTTTGCATGAATCTCAAAAGCATCACTCATTCGAACGGTGTTCCCAGAAATCGCAAAGGGCAGGGAGAGACCTTGGTCTTTCCCTGCCCTGGATGATGTTCGACTTGCAGCCGATCGCTGGCGCCGCGGACGCCAATAAGCAACTACGGCAAGCGCCACTCGCGGCGCAGGCGGCCGAACTGATCGACGGAAATCAGTTCGTTGGAGGAAAGGGAACGGATGCGGTAGGAGGAGATCTGGTTGACCAGTTCGCGGCTGGTCGAGGTGGTCACGGTGGTCAAAATGACCCCTTCCTGCACTTTCCAGGTACCGCTTGAGCGGACATCTTCGTGGAAGATTTTGCCGAATTGCTTCTTATAGGTGCGCAGCGAACTTAACGTGCCGTCGCGGTTGAAGGTGTAGGTGTAGTTGTAGTCTTCGTCCTGATGGCCCCAGGTGCCATACAGCGTGGCACGGATCTGGTCGTCGGTGATGACCGCCGCAACCGGGACGGGCGCCATGACCACGGGCGGATTCGCGGGTGCGGGCACGGTCGTGGGAGCCGCGGGGGCGGGAACGAGGGTCGTGGGCAGGCGCATCGGCGGATTGACCGAATTGGCGACCGTGGTCACCGGCGCGTTCGGGGCGGCCGGAGGCGTTTCGGTCCTGCGGAGCATCATCAACACATAGGGAGATCCCTTCTTGGCCGAAAACTCGGCGGGGCGAGCATTGACGCCCGGTTCGCCAATGCAAATGACCAGGCTATCCCCGGTGATCGTGTAGATCCCCCTGCCCCCCGTCTTGTCCGAGCCGATCAGATCGATCGTCTTCGGATTGACCGTGGAATCCTTGACGAACAGCACCGCGCGCGGAACATTCGTGCCCGGATAGTTGAAACTGACCGTCTGGCCCTTGATCGTGAAGACCCCGTCATTGGCATAGCGCCAGCGAATCTGTTCATCGGTGACCTGGGCGCCGTCCTCAATCAGGGCGGTCAGCTTCCAGGTGCCATCAAGCGAATCGCCACCGGGAACGGGAGCTGCGGGCTGCGCCCCCGGCTGGGTATAGATCGGTTGGGGAATGGGCAGGATGGCCGAAGTGGTCGGCGGGGCGACTTGAGCCTCCGCGGAAACGGCGAGCGCCGCCAGCGCCCAAGTTCCAAATAGCATCCTGCATTTCATGGCAATCCAACCTTGGGGTTATGGAGAAACTGGGTTGCTAAGAGTCTAAACTTGCGGCATTGTAAAAAGCAATCGCTGGTTTTTTTGGCACGGCCAATGGCAAAAGCTTGCGGGTTTCCCACGAATGCGTCTGCCAAAAAGGCGCGTTCCAGGCCTTGTTTGCACTGCAAGATCCTCGTTTTGCATCAAAAAGGTCGTTTCATGATGCAAAGCCTGCCTGATTTTCTTCCAGATTTTCTTCCTGATTGCATCGTCCGCTCCTCCCCCTCGCCAGGAAACTTCCCATCATGTCCGCACCTCTTGACCGTCGTCTGGCCAATCAATCTCTCCTTGCCAGCGCACTTTTCCCGTCCCTGGGCGCAAAACGTGCGCCTGCTCCCTTAAAAATGGCGCGATTCACTTGCGAGGTGAACCCTCCCCTGGGCCATCCTTGCATGGGCGGCGGCATCTCTCCGGTCAAGCGTTATGAAGATCCGCTGGAAGCGAGGGGAGTTGTTCTGTCATGGGACAACGAGAAGCCGGTCGTGCTCGTTTCCGTCGACTGGTGCGAAATCCGGCACACCGCGCACGACGCCTGGAGAAATGCCCTCGCCAAGGCAGTGCAAACCGATCCCTTGCGCGTGCTCGTCAGTTCCGTCCATCAGCACGATGCGCCTGTCGCCGATCTGCGCGCCGAAGAGATCCTCAGAAAAGCCAACGCCCCGGGATCGGTTTGTAATCCTGAGTTTCACGCACAAACGGTAGAACGGGTGGCCCGCGAGGCAGCCAAAGCCACACAGGAATGGATCGAGGTGACCCGCATCAGCGCTTGCAAAACCGAAATTGGGGCGATTGCCAGCAACCGGCGCTACCTCGACCGCGAGGGCAAACCGCGATTCGATCGCGGCAGTGCCACGCGCGACGACTTCGCTCGGCAGGCACCCCCAGGAGCGATCGATCCCCTATTGAAAATGATCAGGCTCGAGGGCGCCAAGGGAGAAGCGGTCACCCTGTTCCACTACGCCACCCATCCGATGAGCTATTATGGCCAGGGAGCCGTTTCAGCCGACTTCATCGGCCTGGGCCGTAGAGCGTTCGAACGCCGGCACCCCGATTCCTTTCCGATCTATTTCTCCGGCTGCAGCGGCAACGTGACCGCCGGCAAGTTCAACATGGGCGATCCGGCCAATCGTCCCGTGCTTGGGCAAAAATTGGCAGCAGGCATGGAAGCGGCGCTCGGCGCGGCCAAACCCATTCCTCTCAGGACGCCGCAATTTCGCGCGATTCCCTTTTCCCTGCCTTTTCGCAAGGACCCTGCCTTTACCGTGGAAGCAATGCAAGACCGCCTCAAGGCGAACCGGACCTTCCATCAATGCCTCGCGGCCATGGGCCTGAGTTGCCGCGAGCGGCTGGAGCGACCGCTCGATCTCCCCATCCTCGATTTCGGCATGGCTGCGTTTCTTTTGGCGCCGGCCGAGTCGTATGTCGAGTTTCAACTGCATGCGAATCTCGTGCGGCCCGACGCGACCATCCTCACCGCCGGCTATGGCGAGTCGGCCCCCGGGTACATTCCCACGGAGAAGGCCTGGCAGGAAAACGATTCGAACCTGGGCGATTGGTGCTGGGTCAACCGCGGCAGCGAGGCGCCGCTCAAGGAGGCCATCAGCCGGGCTTTGTCGTCAACCAAGCCCTAACATTTTCTTGCCGCCAATGGGTCCCAGCAGCGCTGGCCCACTTCTACCTCAAACATTCGCCCAATCATCGCAATCGGGCATTTCCCATTTCATGGAATGACTTGATGGAGCGCCCCATTTTGCCGCGAACGCTCCCGACTCCTGGACCCAAGGTGCAAAAATGAAATACCTCGCCTGGAACTGTTCCCTGGTTTGTCTGGGGATCTTCATGACCTCGGCAAGCAGCGGCGCCCAGGAGACCGCGTTGGCTCCTTATCGCAAGCCGACTTTGATCGCCCATCGCGGTGCCTCGGCCTACGCGCCCGAACACACGCTTCCCGCCTACAAACTGGCCCTGGAGCAAGGGGCCGATTTTGTCGAACCCGATCTGCAAATCACCAAGGATGGCGTGCTTGTTTGCTTGCATGACGTGACGCTCGATCGCACCACCAATGTCAAAACCGTTTTCCCGGATCGTGGCCGGGAGGTTCGCGGCCGCAAAGCCTGGCCGGTCGCCGATTTCACACTCGCCGAAATCAAATCCCTCGACGCTGGTTCCTGGTTCGACCCGAAATTCGCCGGAACCAAGGTGGTCACCTTCCAGGAGATGATCGATCTGGTCAAGGGAAAGGCGGGAATCATTCCCGAAACCAAGGCTCCCGAAACCTACACTCAGCTTGGCTTCAAGATGGAAAAGCTGGTCATGGAAGCGTTGCGTAAAAACGGCCTGGCCGAACCGGGCGCCGATGCGAAAACGCCCATCATCATCCAATCGTTTAGCTCCGAAAGCCTCAAGCTGCTCAAATCCGAACACCGCTGCGCCTTGCCCCTGGTGTTCCTGTTCTCCGCGGGCAATGACTCGACTCCCGAAGGCCTCGACAAAATTAAGTCATTTGCCGACGGTATCGCCCCCAACAAGTCGGTGGTCACACAGAAGCCGGAACTGGTCAAACTGGCACACGACAAGGGGATGAGCGTGACGATCTGGACTTGCGGCTCGAAAGACCCCGCCAAACAGGACGACTTGCACGCCGAAATGAAGAAATTCCTCGACCTGAAGGTCGACGCGATTTTCACCGACAACCCCGACCGTTTTCCCCGCTAGGACTTCTGGGAGCAAGTTCCCGGTACGGGGCGACTTTTAGAAGAAAAACGCCCTTTCAAGGCGGCCGCGGATCCCCGTGGCCGCCTTGACTCATTTCTTGGCAGGTTAGGATTTAATATCCGCACCTCACTGCCATAAACTGGAGCGGTGGACGTTCTAAACCGGATAACCGGTACATTCGCCACGGTCGCAAGCCGGGATCGCCTTTGGTTTTGGGTTTCTTCTATCGGCCGTCCCGTTTAGGTCGATCCGATCAAGGGGCCATGCCGCCAGGAAGGCGGAGAGGTCCGGCATGGAGGTCACGAGAGGCCCGCTGCAATGGCGAACTCCGAAAACGCGGAGAATCCGATCGAGCAGGTGGGCGACTTCGCCATCTTTGGATGGTCGGTCGTCGTTGCTTCGTTTGGCAAGCCGCTACGCAATAGCCTCGTCCCCATCTTCTACGAAGTGGGGGTACGCAGCCTACCTGTCGTTGCCTTGACCGGCCTGTTCATCGGCATGGTTTTGGCCGTACAGGCCTATGCCGAATTCGCCCGCCTCGGGCTGGCAACCAGCCTTGGCCAGATGGTCAATAAATCGGTGATCGTGGAACTCGGTCCCGTGCTCGCCGCCTCGATGCTTGCCGGCCGGGTGGGCGGCGCCATGGCCGCGGAACTGGCCACCATGAAAATCTCCGAACAGATCGACGCGCTCATTTGCCTTGGCGCCTCCCCCATCAAGTTTCTGGCCGTGCCGCGGTTCCTGGCCTGCCTGCTCATGATTCCCGTTTTGACAACACTGGCCAACTTCATGGGAATTTTGGGGGGCGCCTTGGTCACGACTCAGCTCTACACGGTCGATGCCCACCACTACTGGGAAAATGCCAAGAACCATATCCAGTTGTGGGATCTCATGATCGGCCTCATCAAGCCGATGTTTTTCGGCGGCACGATCGCGCTCATTGCCTGCTACCAGGGGATGCATTCGGGGCGCGGCGCCACCGGCGTCGGTGCGGCCTCCACCGTTTCCTTCGTGCTTTCGTTCATCAGCATCCTCGTCCTCGATTTCTTTCTCTCCTTCTTTTTCAACCGCTTGCATGAGGTGATCTGGGGATAACCCGGACCTGTACGCCATGCAAACACCTGCCGTCGCCACGAACTTCGCGAACCAGCCCACCTGGGCGGCAACCGACGATTTTGTGTTCGATGGAATCCATCTCGACCTGGGAGACCAGCCGATCCTGCGAGATATTTCCCTCGCATTCAAGCGCCGCGAAACCGTGGCGATCATCGGCGAATCGGGCTGCGGAAAAACGACCCTTCTGAAGATCATGATCGGCCTGCTGGCGCCGACTCAGGGCACGGCCTGGTTTCGGGGCAAGTCGCTCGCGGGAATGTCTTCACGCGAGCAGATCGCCCTGAGGCGCAATTTCGGCTTCTTGTTTCAGGCCGCGGCGCTTTTTGACAGCATGTCGGTCTATGACAACATCGCCTTCGGCCTACGCACGCAGGGAGTGCTTTCGGAAGGGGAAATCCAGCCGATCGTCGAAAAGCAGTTGGAAGAAGTGGGCTTGAGCGCATCGGTCGGCGAGAAGTTTCCCAGCGAATTGTCCGGCGGCATGCGCAAGCGGGTGGGCCTGGCCCGGGCGCTGGCGCTCAATCCCGAATTCATGCTCTTTGACGAGCCGACGACCGGGCTTGACCCCGTCATGACCGATGTCATCAACGAGCTCATTCTCAAGGTACGCCGCAACCTGGGGATTACGGGGATCCTGGTCACCCACGAAATGCGCACGGTGCGCAAGGTGGCTGATCGGGTCATCATGCTCGCACCGCTGGCCTCGCTGGAACCGAATGAAAATCAGGTCCTATTCGATGGATCGGTCGCCGAACTTGACCTTTGCCCCGATCAGCGCATCCGCTCTTTCATCCAGGGCGATTCGCAAGGCGGCGCCAAAGCGCTGGCCCGCAAACCGGTGCAGGAAATCCAGCGCTTACCGCAACTGCTGTCGCCTCAGCCGGTGAACTCGCTGCCGGAACGCCCCATGGCCGGCTTGCGCTGGATCGATCCGGAAGCGCTGCAGGAAGCGCCTGCGCATTTCATCCCCTTATTCGATCGCCAAAAGGCGGAATCGATCAAGGTGGCGATGCCTCCCCTGGAGTCGTTCGCCAATCCGATTCCCACTGTGCTCGCCACCTCGCCCGTGATTCTCGATTCGATCCTGGCTTCGCCAACTTCGGCCGGTTCTCATCCGGCGATGCGCTCGATCGAAGCGACGACCGAATCGTTTCAATATCCGCCGACGATGGATCAAACAGAAGACGATGGCGGCGAAGTGGCCTCGTCGCAAAACGACGCTCAAGAAGACGAGGCCTCCGAAGAAGGCGAATCAGACGATGAAGAGGAGGACCCGGAGCCGGGCCCTGCCCAAGAAATGAACTCCACGGCGGCGTTTGCCATCGGCACCCTGGGTGCCGCGGCCGCGGGCGGTCTGGCCGCGGCCGCAGAGCCCGCTTTTGCGATTTCGCCCGCCGTGCCGCTGTGGTTTTTGGATCAAGACAATCCCAACGAACGGCATCGGTTCCTGCCGGTATTTGCACCGTCTGCGGGCGAACCCTCTCCGGAGGAACCGGCGGTTCACGCCGAGCCGGCGGCCACGGACCAGCGAGCATTGTCCGAAGACCTTCCCAACGAGCCGGAAACCTCGATTCTGGGACAGATGGCTTCCGACCTGCTGGAAGATCAGTCCGATTTACCCCTGGAGCGCGAAGCCGAGGAGTCAACGGAAGCTGGGCTAAGCGCTCCCCTGAGTGAAGACGATCAGGCGGAGTTCGCCCAACCCCCTTTGAATCTTCTCGATTCCGGTGCCGCGCACGAACCTGGGCCCGAATCCGACCCGAATTCCCTGGCCGGGATCGCCTCCGCTCTGCTAGAGGATCAGACGGGTCTGTCCCTGGAGCGCGCAGCCGAAGAGCCCGCGCAAGCATCGCTACCCGATTCCCAGAACGATGAGGACCAGGCGGAAGCGGCTCTACCGCCTTTGAATCTCCTTGAGAACGGAGCCGCGCTCGAACAAGGACACGAGCCGGGCGAGGATTTGCCGGCGGACGTCGCCCTCGATCGGGTTGAAGATCAGACCGAACTGCCTTTGGAGTTTGTAGCCGAGGAACCGGCCGAAAGCGGCATGACGGCTCCTTCAGCCGAAGAACCCGCGTCCGATGGGGAGTCGACCGCTTCCCACTTGGTGGAGGTCGGCGAAGCGTCTGCAAACGAGGACCATGCTCTCTTCGAAAGCGAGCCGACCGAGCTGCCGGAACAAGCGCTGGACGAGGTTCCAGCGTCGCTTTCGATGCTGGAAGCCCCCCTCGAGCCGATGCAGCCAGAAGAACCGGAACTTGCCTCCGCCAGTGCGCAGTTCGAAAGCGACGAGGCCGCGACCGAGCCGGTTCTTGAGGCTCAGGAGGAACAACCGCCGGTTCAAGAAGAACTCAACGACCTTGCCGCAGATTCCGCTTTGCAGATCGATTTGCGGCAATTCGATGAAAACGAGGACACCGAACCGTCGCAGACAGCTCTCGAAAACGCGATGCCCCCAGCCGGGACCATGCAGCAGCCCGATGCCGAATCGGAGCGGATTGATCAGCTTTTTGCCACAGACGAGCCGCCACCCTCGCAAGACCCGTTTGAGCAACCCCCCGGAGAACTGGGAGTTGCCCAACCGCTTGAAAACGCGGCCGCGGTTGCCTTCGTGCCAGACGCGGTGACTTCGGCCCCCCTGCCCCTTGAACCGGCGGCAAGCGAGGCTTCCTCGGAAGCATTGCCCCCGACATGGCACTCATCGCCGGAAGCAGTGCAGCCCCCCGATGAGGAAGCTGCTACGGCATTTCCCTCGGAAGAATCCGCACCGGAATTCATTTCTGCACCCGTTCCTGAAGCGGTAGAAGTCGCCGAGCCGTTGCCGTATGAACGGAAAGTCGAAGCGCCGCTCGCCGAAAGCGATGACCTTGCTGAAATCACGGAGTCTTCGGTTTCTCCAGCGGAAGAAGAATCGCCGGCGCCTTCGATCTTGAGGGATGAAGAATCGGCCCAAGTTGAAAGTCACCCGACAGAGGAGCGGCTCGAAACACCGCGTTCCGAAGCGGCCTTTGAGCGCGACCTGCCGGCACAAGAGCCCGATAGGGAATTACCCTCTTTCGAAACTCAGGCGGCGGCCCATCTACTTGATTCGCTGCCCACCGAACAGGAATTCGTTCCTGCCCCTTCCGCACCTGAAGATCGAATCGCCAGTCCCACCGAAGAATTCCATACCGGGCGACCGATAGAAGAAATAAGCGCGGTGCTCAAGCCGGCATTGCCAGCCGAGCAGCCCGTTGTTTTCGAGCCGGTCGCAATCGAGGCGGCTGCGGCGAACGCCCCGCAAGATTCGGAAACGGAACTTGAGAGAGAGCCTGAATTAGAAGTCGAGGCACCGCCGCTTGAACCAGTGACTGAAGAAACCCCTTCGAGAGAATCGGAGCCGGCCTTCGCGCAAGCAGAGTCGGAACAACCGCGGAAGGCGCCTCCGGAAGAACAGGTTGCACCGCGGGCTTCGGACCAAGTCGCGCTGCCTGAGATGGACGACGCGTCCGTTCCCTGGCCGATGCGCGAGGAACCAGCCGATTCCCGGGCAGCCCCACTGGAAACAGCCAGCCCTTCGATCTGGGATCAGCCGGCTGTGACCGATGAAGTCTCGGCCGACGACGAAACGGAACCAACCTCGCCCAATGCTCAGGGATCGCACCGCTTCGAAGCGCCGCTGCCCGCCTGGGAAAGCCTGGTCGGCAGAGATCTTGAATCCCCGCGTGTTGCGAGCGAGCCATCGGCAAGCGAAGAAGGCAGGCAGCCAGACAAAACGGATCATCAAGACCTGCAGAAAGAGATTTCCCCCGGTTTGGGGATGCCCCCCCGACCGGTTCCAGAAACTGGCGACTCGGAACAAGATCGCACGGAAAAGGAGAACCAATCATGAGTCTCAGAGCGATGCGCCTGCAACTGGGCCTGGTGGTGATGGGCGGAGCCCTACTCCTTGGATTCATGATCATTCTGTTTGGCAGCATGCCCCGATTCTGGGAAAAGGGAGTCGTCTACACCGCGCGATTCACCGACGCGCCCGGCATGTCGGCGGGCACGCCGGTGCGCCGTTCGGGCGTGCGTGTGGGGCAAGTCACGCACATTGAACTGGAGGAAGAATCGGGCAATGTGATGGTGCATTTCACCCTCAGCAATCCCTTCAAACTGCGCCATCACGAAGTGCCGACCTTGAACACGGGACTGCTCGCCAACGATGCGGCGATCGACCTGATGCCCACTGACCCCACGGCCAGCAAATCACTCGATCGTAGTGTGGTGGACCCGGGAACCGTCGTGGAAGGACACCGCGCGGCCACGGTCAACTCGCTCTTGCAAAATGCGTCCGCCGTGGTGCCTTCGACTCAGGAAGCGCTCGAGGAAATGCGCCGGTCTTTGCGCAAACTCGAGGAAATTTCCCCGATGCTCAAAGACTCTCTCAAGGAAGTCACCGCCGTGGCCAAATCGGCCAGGGAAGCGATGCCCGAGATCAAGGATGGCGTGCTGGCCACCATGGGCGAATACCGAAAACTAGGCGTGCAAGCAAATGACATCCTGCCCAAGTTTCAAAAGAGCTTCGAGGACGGGGTCAAGGATATCCGCGCGACCGCCAATGCGGCGACCGCCACCTTCAACGACCTCGATGCGATCAGCAAGCAGTTCAGTTTGACCGCGCGCCAGATCGGGTCCACCGCCGAAAAACTCGACCTGTTCATCTCGAACAACCAGGACAAGTTGGCCAAAACGATCGATTCGACCAACGAGGCCATCAACAAGGTGGGAGCCTTGCTTGGCGATGAAAATCAAAAGATGTTCAGCGCGATTCTCAAGAACTCCAAGGTCGCCTCGGACCGCTTCGACGGCATGGCTCAAAACCTGATGGAAACCTCCAAGGACATTGCCGACGCGGTGCGCTGGTTCAATCGGTTCACCGCCAATATGGACGAGGCGGCCGATCCGAACAACCGGCGTGCGCGGCCCGCTCCCCATCCGGCAGGTTCGGCGCTGCCGGGCGGTTCCGGGCTGCCTGGTAACACGGCCGTCCCCTCAAGCCGCAATGTGGCGATGAACTTCCCCAACCAGCACACGATCGTGGCGAGCAGTGCCAAACCGGTGGAATCGTACCCAGACCAGAGTGGCGGTGGAGTGCCGGCCATTTCCACATCGCTGCCCAGCCAGGCGGGAAACAACCGGCCCTCCGCGATACCTCCCTTTGGAGGACCGGCCCTTTCGACTCAACCTCCCGCTGTGGGAGGAAGTTCGACCACACCTCCCCGGCCGTTATCGGGCAACCCGTCTCTTCCGCCTAATGATCCTCGTTTTGGCATCTCGGGAGCGCGGGTCGGCCTGTTGCTCAAGGATCTGGATGAGGCGATCCTTGGAATCAACGATTTCACAGGAGAGGTTCGCGGTTTGTTTAAGAATCTCTTCGAGGGCGAGGGAGGCATTCGCAAACTGCTCAACGACCCGACCATCTATTACCGGATCGATCAGATCCTGGCGGGGGTTACCCAGCAACTCCCCACCATCGGGCGCATCTTGAGCAATGTCGAGATCTTTGCCGACAAGCTGGCCCGCCACCCCGAATCGCTCGGCCTGGGCGGCGTCGTCCGCCCCGGCTCGGGAATCAAGGATAGTCCGCCGTCCAATGGCGGACTACGGTTGCCTCGCTAACGATGAAGACTCAAGGGTCGCCGAAGACTCCGGGGGCCGCCCATTGGCAACCCCTGGAGTCTTTTTGGTTTTTTCTTTCTCGTGATCAAGCGCGGAGAGAACCGTTTCGATCTCGCCCAGACCGATCAGGGCTTGGAGAAGAAAAGGATAGTCCGCCGTCCAATGGCGGACTACGGTTGCCTCGCTAACGATGAAGACTCAAGGGTCGCCGAAGACTCCGGGGGCCGCCCATTGGCAACCCCTGGAGTCTTTTTGGTTTTTTCTTTCTCGTGATCAAGCGCGGAGAGAACCGTTTCGATCTCGCCCAGACCGATCAGGGCTTGGAGAAGAAGCTGTCGTCGATTTTCGGATAAAAGGTGTATTTGATGGAGGAGATCTCGACGAACGGTTTTCCGTCCTGGTTCCAGTACTCCTTGGTGGGTAGCATCAGGCCGGAGAATTCCTCGAAGTCCTGGTGGATGACCTCCTTGCGGATCACCTTGCCGTTTTCAAAGGTCTCGTAGGTCCTTTTGACGAGCAACATTTTCCCCTTGTCGAAGTGGAACACGACCGGCCGCAACCCTTCAGCCTGAATTTCCATCGCGATGGCATCGCGTCCCGCGATCGAATCGAGTCCCACGATTTTGGTTTTGAATTTCCCCTCGGCCAGAGGCATGAGGGTCGCCAGGTGCATCACCAGCGACTCCTGCTTGGTTTCCTTGAGCCGGCTGGCCGGCAGCGGGGTGATCGTGCCGTTGGTACCATTCCACCCCTTGTCGCCGTTGAGGGCCAGGGTCACCGGCGAGGTGTTGTTCAAGGTGATGGAAAAGCGAAAGCGGTCCCGGCCGCCGGTGAGCACATCTTCCTTGAACGGAATTTCGCCCTGGGGATCGATGATCTTGCCGGTCGCCGTGCGCCGGCAGATGGCCCCCTTGCGCACCGCCTCCATGCCGCCCGTCGCGTCGATGACTTTACGAATGACGGTCGCCTCTTCGCCCTCCTGGGCCGTAGAGGCTTGTGCAAGAATGGTTGCCGCGCTCATCGCGCCTAGCGCTGCCGCGCTCATCGCGCTTAGAGCTTTGCAGAACTCACGACGACTTGAGGCTGGGGATTTCATCGATTTGCCTTCTTGAAAGGGGGCGGAGGAATTGTGGCCGCGTCCCAAGACAGGTTCTGGTACAACGTGCTCTTACCCTTCGGGCCAAGCCCGATGGCAAACCGGCACATTGTACCCCTTGGCCCGTTTTGGCGGCCAGATCGAACGACGGCGAAAAAGCCGTAAAAAACGGGCCAAAACCGCTACAGTGAAAAATCAGGCCACCCCAAGCGGAGTGCGATGAAAATGGATATGCACCCATTTTCCGTCGATTTTCTGCCAAACCCGCGTTTCGGCGGTCGATTTTGTCTGGAACGCCCCTTCTGGCCCGGCGATCTGGACGAGGCGCACATACGCCAACACGGCGGTATCGCCGTGCAGGTGGACCTGGGTGCCCGCCATCGTCGTTTGGACTCGCTTCGAAGCACTGCCAGGCGCGGAGCCTGCGGGGCTCGGAGCAAAATAGAACTTGTGAAAGTCCAGTCCAACGACGACCTGGCCCGGCGCCTCCGGTTCCAGGCAGGTCAAGTCCTTGGAACAAAGCGCTTGATACGTGTTCCAGTCGCCCGCCATGATCGCATCGAGCAGCTTTTGGTTGGCCTGGATAATCTCCTGACGGACGGAGCATTCCAGCGAAGAGGGGTTCATGCAAGATTCCTTGTCTGAGCGTGGGTTGCAACGACCCAGGCAAAAAGAAAACAAAAAGATAACTTAGAAAAGTCGGGCCGGTTGGGCTGCCGTGGCGCCTGCGGATGATTTTCTGGCGCGGTTTTCCAGGTGGGATGGGGGAGATTCATGGCGGTTAGCATCGAAACAGGGACTTTGGACCCGGCGCTTGCCAGGCTGGCCCAGCTCTTGGGAATCGAAACCTCGTTCATGGATAATCAGGGGCGCGTCCATACGGCCACCCCAGAAACGATCTCAAGCGTTGCCGCTGTGCTTGGTTTTCCCTTAAAGTCGCCCGCTGAAGCCGGACCGATGCTGGCGAAAATCGTGGCCGAACGGGCGGCCCTGCTCATCGAGCCGGTGGAAGTGGTCTGGCTGGAAGGGCCCGAAGGCATCGCTTCGGTACCGGTGCGGATGCCCAACCAAAAAGATAAGGTTTTGGAATGCACCCTGACGCTGGAAGGCGGAGAATGCCGATCCTGGTCGTTTCCAGCCAGCGTACTCGATATCGTCGGCCAGGATCATGCCAGCGGCATGGCGCTTGGATGGCTGTGGCTGGGAACGATTCCCGCCGGCCGCCATACATTGGAACTATCGGCCGCGGGATCCAAGAAAGGTGTCTGTCACCTGCTTGCCGCTCCGATCAAGCCGGACGCTCCGGCCGGGCCGCCCAAGTTTCGCGAAGCGCTGCCTGAAGTTTCGGCATCGCAGAAGGCTCCCTGGGGACTTTTTCTTCCCCTGCATGCGGTGCGCTCCGCCGACAACGACGGAATTGGCGATTTTGGCGATCTGAAAAATATGGTCTCCTGGGCCGGAGGCAAGGGAGCGTCGCTTGTGGGCACCTTGCCCATGCTTGCCGCCTTCCTGGAAGATCCGTGCGAACCCAGCCCCTACTCGCCTGCAAGTCGATTGTTCTGGAATGAACTGCACCTCGACTTGCGCGCCATCCCCGAAGTGGCCGCGTCGCCCACGGCCCGCGCCTTGCTTGCCGATGCCGCCTGGCAAGCGGAAAGGCAGGAACTGCGAGCCTCGGAACTGGTCGAACACAAACGCGTCATGGCGCTCAAGAAAAAAGTGCTCGAAGCGGCCGTGGCCGAGGGGTTCGCCACAGGGGGCACGCGTGAAGAGCAGCGCAAGGAATTCTTCGAGTCACGGCCGCTGTTGCGCTCTTATGCGCGCTTTCGCGCCGCTCAGGCCCGATTCGGTCACTCATGGCATTCCTGGCCCGAACCGGAACGATCAGGCGACCTGTCCTCCATCGGCGATCTTGACCAGGTTGCGATTTATCATCAAACGGTGCAGTTTTGGGCCAACGAGCAGATGGCCGCGGTCGCCCGCATCGCCCGTTCCGCGACAAACTGGGGCCTTTACCTGGATTTGCCCCTGGGTGTGAACTCCGATAGTTTCGATGTGTTCTCCCACCGTGATCAATTCGCCATGGGCGCGGCCGGTGGCGCGCCTCCCGACGCCTTTTTCACGGCCGGGCAAAACTGGGGCTTTCCTCCGCCGCATCCGTTCGCTCAGCGCAAGGACGGTTACGCTTACCTCTTCGAGGTGCTGCGCCACCATCTGGAATTTGCCTCGGTATTGCGCATCGATCATATCATGGGGTTGCACCGGCTCTGGTGGGTTCCCCATGGAAACATCGCCACGCAGGGGGCCTATGTCCGCTCGCGCCATGAGGAGCTGTACGCGGTCTTTTGCCTGGCCGCCTTCAAGGCCGGCGCACGCATGGTGGGTGAAGACCTGGGAACCGTGCCGCCGGCGGTGCGCCCTTCGATGGCAAGGCACGACATCCGCCGGCTGCATGTCGTGCAATTCGGCTTGAATCCCCAGGCCGAGGAACTACCCAAAGCGCCCGCCGGTTCGATCGCCAGCCTCAACACGCACGATCTGCCGACTTTCGCTTCCTTCTGGCACGGGCTCGATATCGCCGACCGTCTTGACCTGGGGCTCATCGATACTCACGAAGCCCAGCGGTTGCATGCCGAGCGCGCGTCGCTGCGCGACCGGGTCGTGAGCATTTTGGTGAACAAGGGACAACTTCCACGCCGCGACCATCGCGACAATAATGCCAGCGAGACGCGCCAAGAAGTCTGGCTGGCGCTGCTTGAGGATCTGGCCAAGGGGGATGCGGGAGTGGTCGTGGTCAACGCCGAGGATTCCTGGGGGGAAACGAACCCGCAAAATGTTCCCGGCACCTGGCGAGAACGGCCCAACTGGCGTCACAAGGCAAAAAAGGCTCTTGAGTCCTGGGACCAGGAACCGGGTTTGCAAGCGCTGGTCGAGGCGATGAGAAGGAAGGCGATTTAGCGAGAGCCTTGGGCCGCAAGCGAAGGTAACACCTCGTTGTGGCGGCGCCAACGCATCCACACGATTCCTCGCCAGAAGAGGAACACAGTGGTAGCCACCGCCGCCCCAGGGCCAAGAATCGTGAGCCACCAGGCCGGCGTCCACGAATGGCGGTGGGCGTAGGGAAGGACAATGAATCCAACCTGCGCGACCTCGACGCCCCCGACCGACGGCACTCCGCTCGGGCTAATGACCTCCGAGCGTCCCGACGAGGAGGCACGCAGCAACCAGCGGTCGTTTTCGATTGCCCGTAGCCGAAATAGCAGACCGTGGTGTTCGTGCTGCAGCCGCCCCCAGTGCATGGCATCCATCGTGGGTGCGACAAGCACCGTGGCGCCGGAGTGGACGACCGATGCGGCCACCGCCGGGGCATCGAAGTCGTAGCAAATGGCGACACCCAGGACCCCGTCGTCGACCGGGAAGACCGGCTGGCGATCTCCAGGCGCGCCATCGATCATCAGCGGGACCGGATGCTGCTTCGGAAATGTCCCCAGTAGTTCACCGTCCGGCCCGATGACCGCCGCAACATTGCTAAACGATTTCTCACCATAAGTGCCCTCAATGGCCCCGAACACCACCGGGCCAGAAGTCTTGCGCCCAAGTTCCGCCGGACCATTTCGTTCCAAAAGGGCCGATTCCGGAGAGCGGGTATAGGCCAGTTCAGGCAACACGCTCAGGTCGGCCTTCTCGGCCGGGATCTTGGAGATCAATTGCCCGTAGCTGCCAAGCTCGGCCTGCATTAGTACCACACGACGGTCAGGGTTGCCATCCGCGGGAAGCAACAACGAGCAAGCCGGCAGCAACAGAAAACCGGCATAGGCGATCGGTCGAAACGCTCCGGCCGCGGCGATGAGCCAGATCAGATAGGACAGTCCGTAGGTGCCCAGCCATCGAGCTGGAGCCACCATGGATGGTTCTGAGGCCAAGGCATGCGAGGGTGTGTACCAGGGGAATCGCAGATACCAGGCATCGCCGCGCAGCCATTCCACGGCCACGGCAAACAGAGCGACCAGGCAAACCCGAGCTGCCAGGTGCAATCCGCGCGTTAAAGCGAACAGGGTCGCCAGGAGGCCAAAGTAGGCAGCCATCAGCGCCAACAGGGGAATGGCCAGCGCGCCGAAGATCAGGAACATCCAGTGCATGGTCCCGGCGGCGTAGGCGAGGCCATAGATCAAGCCGATGTTACGGGCGGTCTGGGCGTCTTGATCTCGCAGCAATCGCAGGAAAATGGCAATCGAAACGAGCGTCATGGGCCAGAGAGAGAGCGGCCAGAACGCCGAGGCACCCAATAAACCGGCAGACAGGGCGAGGATACCCTGGCGAGGCGATACGCCAAGCGGGAGAGCAGGCACGGAGAGATTCTCGGGTGAGAAGCTGAGAGGAGAGATTACACCCAATCCAATCGTGTCAGGGGCCAGAACGGAAAGCAAGCCCGTATCGCCCGTTCGGCGAGGAGTTGGCAGACTTCATACATTCGCCGAATCGCCCAGGAGGTAGGCAATAACCCTCTCCAGGTTGGCAAAGGCGCGCTCGCGGTCTGAATCTCCGCTTTCTTCGGTTTCCCATAGAAACGCTCCCTCAAGCGCGGATCTCAGGTTTTCCACTTGAAGTACCCCGAGGTCGCAGAGATGACGCAAGTCTTCCTGATCCTTGGCGGCAAATCGCTTGAGCTTCGAGGCAGCGAGGTCGTTGGCATCGGGCCGCCAAACCAACAGTACTCTCCAATCACCACCCAGGAGAGTGCATCGCTTGCGAAAGCTGGCCGCCAACGGTGGGAAGCCAATAGGCACGCTTTCCAAATAAAGGTTGTCATGTTCCTTGGCGCCAGTCGATCCTCTACCAAATTCCTTGAGCGCGATGGACAACAGCGGGACGGGAGGATGACTGATCTGGACGACGTCGACGTCCGAGGTCATGACTCCAGTCCGATCGCCGCCATAAAACAGGATCACTGCCGCTTTGCCGATCACGTACAGATCGAGACGTTGCCCCTGTGTGGCATGGCCAACCAGTCTAAGGTCGACCTCGGTCAAAAATCTAAGGATTCGCTCACGCATCTTGTGCACCCTTGATCAGCGACCAGAGTTGTTTGGCGCGCTCACTGAAGGTAGACAATTCCACGGAGTAGGTGATTCGCCAGTATTTCCAGGCGCGGTGGTCCGGTTCGGCCCCTTGAGGTTGCCCAAGGTCATCGGACTCGTGAGGCCGGTCCACCGTCGTCAGGAATTCCGTCAGATCATCCGCGGAAACCATCCCACCGGGGAAGCCGACTGTGCGCTCCAAGAACAAGGCGACTTCGGCAAGCCAGGCCAATCGAGTCCTGGCTTTCGGATGAGTGACTTTTGCGAACGCCTCCAAAAGGCCTGGTCGGAAGCGATTCCATGCCAGCGACGCCGGCAGGCTTTCAATCACTCGGGGATCGGGTCGCTGCGCCCCAACTGCATGTGCAAGGACCTCCTCGTTGCAACGATAGGCTCCCGGTACGCGAGCGCGTGGAACGATCAGATCCACCATTCCCAGATGCCAAAGTTCCTGTGCGATCTCTGGCAGCGTTGTGCCTGGCCAGTCCTTGCCGGTCGCAAACCACTCAAGCGGAACATGGAGGGCTTCAGCCAACTGCATCGCTTCACCAAACGTGGCTTCGCGCCTACCATTTTCAATTCGTGACAGGACCGATTGACGCATGGCGCAACGCGCTGCGAGTTGCCTTTGAGTTAGCTTTCGTTTCTTCCGCGCTGCCAAGAGGTACTTCACCGGTCGCTCCTGGATCCCGAAGATGCTTTTTTCACATCAATGATGCTATTTTTGCATGGAAATCGGCGGATTTCAAGGAATTATTCAGTGATTTGATGCTGAATTAGCATCAAACCGACCCATAATACATCAGCTTGGAGATGCTCTCGAACTGGCCCGTCGCGGCCGTTTCCCTACAGACAACGGCAACGAAAAACCCCGCCCGTGATTCACATCACAAGCGGGGTCGAGGTGGAGGCGCGGGGAATCGAACCCCGGTCCCGAAGCACTTCCGCGCTGACATCTACATGTTTGTCCTCTCGTCTTTTGCCCGGACCAAGACCTTGCGGTCTTCCCCGGGCCTGTTCATTTCAAATGTTTCCGTTAGGCAAGACGCATTTGAAACTATCCGATTGTGAATTTAGCTCGTTCGGCCATCGGCGCAACCGGTTGCCCGGTTTCATGAACAAGCGATCCTGAATTGCGACCAATGCACAACCTCTCAGGCGAAGGAAGTACAATGGTTGGTAGCTTATTAGGCTGCCAAGGAGAACTGCGGTTCAGCAGTTAAATTTTGATCTGCTTTTTACGTGGCCAGCTGATCAACCACGACATGCCATCCGCGCTTCCATAACCCGGTCGAAACCTGGTCACCCCCCTTTCTTCAATTGATATTACGCTGGCGAAGCGAGTTTGTTATCGCGGAGGTCAGATTTTCCTCGAACCAGGAACTTTCCCTGACCAGAGATCGGGATCGGATCATGCCTCCAACCACAGCCCAAGCAGAAGCTATCGAATGCAATCCATTTGATAATGTCTTCTCCGTGGCGGCCGTGGGGCCCGGCCGGTCCAAATGGGGCTGGCCAGGCGACCTGTGGCGCTGGTTTTGTTGCCATAGCGCCATGGCGCTTGTGGTGACGGTCCTGATCATGACCGCCGTGCTTCCGCCACTCAGTCATATCTCGGTTTACCTGCAATGGGACTCGGTGCCGGGGACCATGGTCTTGACCGTGGTGCTCCTGGCCGTTGCCAAACAAAACGGCGACCGGATCATGAAAACGGTCGTGTTCATGTCGTTGACCTTCCACCTGACCTTTCGGGTCTTTATCCATTCGAGCAATTCCCGCAGCCTGATTCAGGACGATGTGCTCATGGCCTTGCGGATCGGCGTGTCGATCGCCTTTCTGTCGGCAATCATGGCAATTCTGGTGCGGCACCTCTGGACTTCGCGCATCAGCGGGGGCGATAGCCTGTGGGTGGCCTCGGCGCTTTATCTGATGCTGGCGCTCGTCTTCGCGCAGGCCTATTCGCTCATCTATATGCTCGATGAGGCGTCGTTTCGGATCGACCCGGCGCTCGATTCGGGCGAGGGGCATCCGCTGCATCACCGCTTTCCGATTTTTCTTTACTACAGCACCGTAGTCATTACCACGGTTGGATTTGGGGATATTACGCCTTTAACGCGCATGGCACGTTCGCTGACCTGGTTTGAAGCGCTGACCGGCCAGCTTTACATGGTCATCTTGATGGGGCGCATCGTCAGCATGCAGTTGGACTTCGTGAAAAGCCGGTCCTCGGCGGCAAGGAAACTCAAAAAGAAAAGGGCGCTTGAGCGCCAGATGGAAGATCCATCCGCCGTGACCTTGGCAAAAATCGGCTACCTCAATGAAGCCGCCTTTGAAAAGGCAGCCAAAAGCGCCTGAAGGACGCGGTTGAGCAGGCAAGGGATCCGTTCTCAGGGCGATTCCGCTTCTTCGCCCTTCTTCAAGTCCTCGGACTACAAATAAAAAACCGGGGCAATTGCCCCGGCTTTTGCGGTTTTCTTTTTGCCATCCCGGTTAGTTTTTGGAGGTATCCAGTTCGACCATCACTCCGTGCTCTTGCTTGAAATACAAACGAAGCGCGCGCAAGGCGATCGTCGTAATGGTGCGCTCTTCAAGCTTAGCAATACGGCGCAATTCGGTAGCGACCGCGGGGGGAAGCCTGAGAAGAATACTCGTGCCCCGAGCGGTGGAACCCGCCCTTTTGCTGCTGCTTTCCTCTGGCAAGGGAAACCTCCGAATGCGAAATTGTTAGCGACGGTGATACGGCCTATTTTCGATGATACAGGCTTTCCCCACTCGCTGCAAGAATTCTTTAGCAATCTTAAGTTGGGAATTTAGCAATCCAAAGCTTGCAAAAGCTAGCCGACCTAAGCCCCTTTGGGCCAATGAGATGGGAATATGTGAGAGGGTTTGTTCGAACGCCGAGATCAACTTCCAGCGAAAAATCTCGAAAAATCAAAAGAATTCACGAAAGATAATCCAATCAGGGCACACGGGCCGTCGCGGCATTGCCATCCGCCAGCCCTCGAGCCAGGTCGAAGCCGGGTAAGGACGACAAATCGTTGCGGGTGAACAGCCGAGCCGCCCGGTCCGGAGTGATTTCGGTGCTATTGAACTCACCAAACCGCAGCGACATCTCCACCTTTTCTTTGGGCCATTCCATTTTCATCCGCAAAGGCAGAATCGCGCCTGTCTGCGGGTGAATTTGCGTGTCGTAAACCTCGGATTTGCAAATGTCGTGACCGGCCGAGTCACGCAGGATATAGGAAATCACCTGGGGCTTGCCTGCAGCGGCCACCGCCTTTTGAAACACCGTGATCTTCTGCATCGACGAACCTTGCGGTGAGGTCACGACCTCCACCAGTTCGACATTATTGCCCGCATCGCGCACCTGGTAGGGGCGGCTCGGATCGTATTCGGAAACTCCCAGCGCCTGAATCACCATCTCGGGCTGGAAAGGGAATGGCAGCCGAGATTGCCCAAAACTCAATTCGCTGTAGTTGCAATGAAACACATAAGGAGGATCTTGCTTGCCCACCCAAAACCAAAACTCCTCGTTGTTGGAGCCCAAATCGACCGCGGGCTGACCCACCACCTTGCCTTTCAGCCGGAAATTGCGCGGTTTTTGCAGCACCATCTGCCCCTCGATTCCGGGAGCGTTCTGAAAGCCCTGGCGCACATCGATCGAAACTTGATTGCACTGCACCGCCTGGATGCGCCCGGCATTGTTATTGAGGTAGGTGACCAGCTGCTCGGGAGTGTAATTGGAAGGTGCGGCAGCCGGATCCTTCGCCTTGAAGATGCGCAGATTTTGCGAAAGCGAATTGCAACCGATACCAGGAACCAAAGCAATTCCCAACAGGAGAGCCCGTGCGATCCAGTTCATCGATCGTTTCATGGTCCCTCCTTACCCAATCAGGCCGCCCTCTTGACTGGTGGCGCATACCCACCAGGGACGGTCCGAAGCAAGTCCTCTTCCATATTACGCAAGCGATCTTCAGAAATCCCCGGATGAGCCACATCGAACCTCTTTTGCGACCCGCTCAATCGAAACCGGAGAATTTCGCCCGTTGGCGCGGGGATCACCTGCTCCAGTCGCAACTTTCTTAGCCGCCAGAGCGCCAGAGCCGCCGCATACCGCCTGGCAAGCACCTCCTCAGGCGATTGGGGAGAACCGGCCTCTTCCGGATTCGGCTCCTCTCCCTGAACCAGCGCCAGCAAACCTTGTTCTTTTTGACGCGCCGCTTCGGCGGCATTCCCTTTGGCCGCCGAGCCGCGCCACCAGATCGCGCCGCCTGGCGTCACGGCTTTCCAGCAGGTGGCGCAGTGGTCGCGCCGAACCTGGGGACCGCGTGCCTCCGCAGGGAAGAGCGCCGACCAGATCGACTCATTCTCCTCAAAAAGATGGCCACAGGCAGAGCAATGGCTGGCTCGGGCCGGCATTCCCGGCGGTAACGATTCCGTCGCCATGCTTCAAAGTTCCCAACTGCTCTCGAAACCCATTCGCGCAAGGACGGGCCGCGCAAGGACAAGCCATGCAAAGATCAGGTGCGCGAATGGAACGAATACAATTATCGGGTCAAAAGGATCACCCGCGCCCCAAGGCCCAAAGGCAAAGCCCGAAAGCGCGAAGCTTCCGGGCCGCTTGGATCGGTTATATCGGGAGTTTGGTTTAGCGAACCGCTGTCAGGGCCTGGGCCTGATGAGACAGGTCGCCGCGTACCTCGTCGCCCCAACCCGAATGGATGACGCGAATGATCATCTGGTTGTCAAGCAGGTACCATTTGGGCGTGGCGTCGAGGCCGTAGCTGATCTTCAAACCGCCCCCGTCAAGCAACGGAAAGCCAAGCTTCATCGTTTCCTTTTGAATCGTGACCTTGCGCGCATCTCCCAGCACCGAAAGCCCCAGGACATTGAGCTTCCCCTTGTTTTGCTGATGGATCTGCTCGGCAAAGGACAGGCAGCTCACTGCGCTTTGCGACTCGGGATGATAAAAGAGGAGCAAGGCTGGCTTATTCTTCCAGTTGCGCAGGCTAACCGTGCCGGCCTTATCGAGCGACGGCACGAGGAAATCGGGTGCCACCTTACCGATGGCCGGACCCGCCACGGTATCGGACCCCGCCGTTTCTTCCTCGGCGCGCGGCGCAAGCTCCCCCTTCTTGGCCAGGTCGATTTTGCGCAGGACCCCCTGAATGGCAACCCGGTAGGGAGTTTTGGGGTTTTCGCTGGTGTGAGCGTTCAACTGGCGCGTCAGGCTATCCAACGCCTTGAGGTTGCGCGAGAAGTCTTCGGCCAGGGTCATCGTTTCTTCCTGGGCCTGGAAGGCCAGGGTCACTTCGCGGCGGCGATCTTCGAACAATTGGCCGGGATAGCCAAGTGTGCTATCGAGTTCGCCTTTATAAGAAGTCCTCAAGCTGACATACGAGCGGGCCGGATCGCGGCGTTCGTAGGTTTTTTCAAAGCGATGAACGATACCGGTCCCGGCGGAGACCCACAATTTCGCCTTGCGTTGCCAGGATTGGCGGTCGGCTCGGGGCTTGTCCCATTCCGGCGGACTTTGCACCCCTTCCACCACGATGCAGCGAGTCCCCTGCACCGCTTCCTTCCCCGTGATGGTCCAGAACCAGTCGGGTCGGCCCCGCTCCTGAGATTTCCAGCCATCCGCCGCCTGGCGGCTATCGAGGGGCAGTCCCACGAAAATCGGCATCTCTCTCAAGGGGAGGCCTTCCAGCGCCACGGGGCGATCGCTTTTTTCTTCGGTCTGAGTTTGACCATTGGACAAAACGCGCGAAAGCAGCACATGGGAGGCGCTACTGCCGGCATCTTCGATGCGCGGAGCGGGTGTGCCGGGCACGGCTTCCTTGGCAGCTCCGGGGGAACGGATTTCCTTGGGGCGAACCTGGGTGAATCCAGCCACTTCGTAACCGCGATCGCCATTCAAAACAAGAAAGCGAGACTCAAACCTCCAACCCTGGCCATGCGCGACCTGATTGGTGAGGAAGTCCTCCTGGAAGGTACCGCGGTAAAGCAGTTCCTGCTGAGGGGAAAGGACGAGCGCTGTCGGAAAATCGGCGGCAAGAGCCGTGATCGCGGCGCCCGATGCACCCGCCTGAGACGGTGCCCCCTGCCGGGTCGGAACATTGTTGAACGCGGGCAATGGCGATTCAGAGGGGAGAGTTTGGCCGCTGACCTGACTTAAACCAACCCACAACATGGAAAACATCATGGCCGGAATCCTCCCAACCGCTCAAACCCGGCGATCCGTGCCAGGTGTGGTGCCGCACTGAGCCCTTAGAAAAAATGGGCAAACCTGGCTTTTAAGCAAGGTTTGCACCAAGAATAAACGGACGATCAAGACCGGGGCAAGGGGAAAGAAAAAAGGGAGTTGTAGGAACGAGAAATCGTTGGCAACGAGGCAAGCCGCCTCGTTGCCACCACGGACTACCGGCTACGCCACGGTAATCTTGACCTGGATCGGCGCGGCCGAATTGAGCTCTCCATCGAAGGCGGTGATCAAAAACGCGTTGAGCGTTCCGGTGGCATTGTTGGCCGGTGTCCAGCGGATCTTCTCGCCGGCGGAAAGAAGCTGCGATGTGGCGGCGGGAATGAGCACCCAGTTTCCGTCCACAAATTTTTCCACCTTGCCGGTCGTTGCACTGAAGACGCGGAACGAAAGCGGATCGCCATCGACATCGGCTTCGTTGCCCGCCGTGGCAAGCATGGCATAGGTGATTTCAAACGGTTTATCACCATTCGTGTTCTTCTTGGCGCCGGAAAGCGTCTTGACGACAGTCAAGGTCGGCGGGTCATTGACCGGCGTGATCTGAAGCGAGGCCGTCGCTTTCGCCGCGCTCATCGTGCCCTCAACCACGCTCAAGCTCAGTGCAACCGCCTTCGTGTTGTTCAGCAGGGTGGTGTAGGAGACATTTCCCCCGGCAAAATAGGTGTTGATGTTGGCAATCGACCCCTTGAAGGTGCGGGCGACCGCCGTTCCACCCACGGTGACCCCGCCGCCATTGACGGCGCCGAGCGTGCCGAAATTGCCCGTCGGCAAGGTCAAGGTGACCGTCACGGTCGAAGTCGCGTCTTGATCGGCGAAAAGATTGGCCGGGAAGGTCAGCTTGGAACCAACATCTTCCGTCACCGCTAAATTGAAGGGAGTGGGCGCATTGATGGTGGGTGCCTCGTTGACATCCTTGACGGCAACAAAAAAGATCTCCGTATCGTTGAATCCGGCCTTATCCGTGGCGGTCACGCTGACTTCATAGATGTTGTTTTTATCCGCATCGGTTGGGGACTCGAAATTGGGCGCCAGCAGGAATTCGAGCTTTCCTGTCGATTTGTCGATCTTGAATAGTTCGCCGTCAACGCCGCCGGTGATGCTGAAGGCCACGGCATCACCCTTGTCCGGATCGGTCGCCTTGGCGGTGCCGGCAAGGGTCTGGTTTTCATTGGCGCTCAAGGTGAAGGGACTGGTGAGGCTCGGGGCCTCATTGACATTGGTCACGGTGACCTTGACCACCTTGCTCGCCGCATTCTTGCCATCGCTTACCTGCACTTCGACCGTGTAGACATTGTCCTTGTTCTTGTCGCCCGGCTTCTCGAAATCGGGCGCGACCAGGAACGACAACTGTCCGGTGGCCGAATCGATCTTGAAGCTGGCCCCATCGTCGCCACCCTTACCCAGCTTGTAGGTCAGTTTCGAGTCGTCTCCGGCCTCCGTACCCGTGACGATTTGCACCGGGGTGGTGTTTTCCACCACGGAAACCGCCAGCGGGCTCGTGATCGTTGGGTTGACATTCTTGACATTCACGGTCATCAGATTCGTGGCGGTGAGCTCCCCGTCGCTGACCGTTACCGAGACCTTGTAAGCGTTGGTCTTGCTTGCGCTGAGCGGCGCTTCGAAGTCGGGCGGGGTGATGAAACTCAAGTTGCCGCTGGCATCGATCTGGAAGAGCTTCGCGTCGTCACCCGAAGCGATGCTGAACGTCAGGTTGGGCGAATCGAGATCGGTGGCGACGACCTTGCCCACCGCGGTTTTGCCCTCATCGATACCGAACGTCTGCGCCTTGATGGCCGGAGGATCGTTTTCGTTGGTTACGCTGATCGTGAGCGTTTCCGTATCGGAAGCGACGGGAGTTCCGTTGTCGAGCACCTGAACCACGACAACATACTTGTTGTCTTTGTTTTTGTCGGTCGGCTGTTCGAAATCGGGGGCCGTCAGGAAGTTCAATTCGCCCGTGGCGGGATCGACCTTGAACTTCGAGGCATCGTCGCCGCTGAGTTTGAAAGACAATTTGGAGTTGGAGTCTTCATCCATTGCGGTGATTTTGAGCGCGAACTTCGTGTTCTCCGGCACCGAAGCGGTAAGCGGGCTCGTGATCGTCGGCGCGTCATTGACATTTTTGACCGTTATCGTCAGATCCATCGGCTTGGCCAGCGACCCGTCCGTCGCCTCAACGGTGAGTTGATAGCTGTTGTCCTTATTGGCGTCGGCTGGATTTTCGAAATTGGGCGCCGCGATGAATTCGAGCTTGCCGCTAAGCGCATCAATTTTGAACAGGCCGGCATCGGGTCCACCGACGATGCCAAAGGTGACCTTGTTGCCCTTGTCCGGATCGGTGGCCGTGATCGTTCCCACGGCGGTCTTGTTTTCCTCGATGGAAAAGGCTGCCTTGCTCGTGATCGAGGGCGCCTCATTGACATTCGTGACCGTGATATTCAGCGTTTTCGTGTCCGACAGAACGGGAGCGCCATTGTCAAGCACCTGCACGACGACGACATAGGTATTGTCGGCGCCCTTATCAACCGGCTTTTCGAAGTCGGGCGCGGTCAAAAAGCTCAGGTCGCCGGTGGCAGAATCGATCTTGAACTTGGCGGCATCCTCCCCGGAAATCTTGAACGTGAACTTGGTATTGGCATCCAGATCGGTTGCGAGCACCTTCTGCGCGAACAGCGTGTTTTCAGGCACCGAGAACTTCAATGGGCTCGCGATGACGGGAGCCACATTGACGTTGTTCACGGTAACCTTGATGTCCTTGGTGTCGCTTAGCGACCCGTCGCTGGCCTGAATCGTGAGTAGGTACTGGTTGTTCTTGTCGGCATCGCCCGGGTTATCGAAGCTCGGCGCCGAGAGGAACGACAGCGCGCCGGTGCTCTTGTCGATCGAGAAGAGCTTCGCGTCGGCGCCTCCGGAAATGCTGAAGGTCAGGAGTTTGAGCGCCGTGTCGACATCGGTGGCGGTGATCGTACCGATGGCCGTCTTGCCTTCGTCGATCAAGAAGGCCAATTTGCTCGTGATGACGGGAGCGTCGTTCACCGGATTGACATTGATGACGAAGGGATAGGATGCGATGGAAGTATCCAACCCCTTGTTTGCCGTTCCGCCGTTGTCTTTCACCTTGAAGGTGAATGAGGTGTATTTCGCACCCGACTGATTCGCATCGGCCTTGAAGGAAAAGAGCCCCTTGTCGATCGAATTGGCCACGCTGATCGTCATGCCGCCGGTTGGCAGAGAGGTGATCGGCGCACCGTTCAAGTACAAATCGCCGCTCGCCGGCAAGGTCATGATGATCACCGAATCGAGCTTGTTGGCTCCCGCGTCGTCGGCATCGCTGAATGGGAAATCGCTGGCCCTGAAGACAAAGGCCGTATCCTCGTCGGCCGTCACGGCTTTGTCCGCGCCCTTGGGCGCATCGTTGACAGGGGTGATCTTGATGGTTGTCGTCGCGACCGCCTCGCCCTTCGACGGGTCGGTCACCTTGACGCTGAGCTTGACATCCGCATTGTCATTGAACGCCGTTTTGTAGCTGATATTCCCCGCTTTGCTGAAGAAGCTGTTCAAATTGGCGATCTTGCCGGAAAGCACCAGGCTGCCCGTGCCGGCTCCCGTCATGGTGACGCCCGTCGCTTGCGTGTTGCCGTTGCCCGTCAGCACGCCCCGTTCCGCGGTAAGGACCACGCTCAGGGTCGCCGAATCGACATCGGAGAAGGCGGAGGCTCCGAAGGTCAAATTCGAGACCAGATCTTCGATCACGGTGAGCGTGTTGGGCGCAATCACCGTGGGTGGGTCGTTGACCGCCGTGACGCTGAGGGTCAAAGTGGCCGGAGTGAGCGGTCCCAAGTCGACCCCGCCGCCCACCGTGCCGCCATTGTCCCTGACCTGGAACTGGAACGTCGCGTAAGTCGCACCCGACTCGTCCTTGGCCGGGGTGAACTGCAATCCGCCCGCGTTGATCACCGCGAGAGGGATCTCGTCGTTCTTGGCGACGGCAATTCCTTGCGCCGTCAGCTTCCCCTTGGCCGGTAGCGAGGTGATCTTCACCGCCTTGAGGCTGTCGCCATCGGGATCGGAGAATCCGAAGTCGGACAACGCGAAGGAATAGGTCGAGTCTTCGTCGAGCGTCACCGTCTTACCGACCGCGCTTGGCCCCTGATTGACCGCGCTGACGCTCAAGGTTCCCTTGTTGAAGGTGATGTCGTAATTGCCAAGCCCCGTTCCGGTCGGGTCGCTCGCGATGATGTCGTACTTGCCGATCTTGGCGGCAATGGGGCTTCCGGCGCTTGTTAGCGTGACCTTGGTCACACTGTCGGTAGGCACGGCAAAAGCCGAAACGGTGAATTCCAATCCGGTGAAGGTGAGTAGCGAATTGACGGTTTTTTCCAGATCGATGGCCGTGATCGTCAGGGACGCCTTGGTGATCTTCAAGTTGCCATCGACCAGCTTGACATCGTAATTGGGGTTCGCGCCGGCAACGGAAACCTTGTAATCGCCCACCGAGGATTTGGTCGTTGCGCTCGTCGTGGCGCCCAGGTTGCCGATGCTCGCCAGCGTGTCGCCATTGACCAGCCCGCTCACCGTGGGGGTCAGGGCGGGGACCGCGGTGCCATAGACCTTGGACAGGTTGGGTCCGGTGATGGTCAGGGCGGCCTTGGTCACGCTCAATACGCCATCGGCAAGCGTGACCGTGTAATTGGGATTGGAGCCCGAAGCGCTGATCTTGTAATCGCCCACCGCGCTCTTCGCGGTCGCGGTGGTGGTGGCTCCCAGTCCGGTCAGGTTGGCCGTGGTGTCGCCATTGACCAAACCCGTCACCTTGACCGTCAGCGCGGGCAGATCGGAACCGTAAACGCTCGTCTTATTTTCCGCCGCGATCGTCAAGGCCGCCTTGGTGACCGACAGGCTGCCTGGATTGTAAGTGATCTCATAATTCGGGTTGGTGCCCGATGGCGTAATCGCATAGTCGCCCACCTTGCTCAGCGCGGTCGCGGTGGTGGTGGCGCCCAAACCGGCGATGCTTGCCGCCGTGTCGCCATTGACTAGGCCGGCCACCTTCGCGGTCAACACCGGCAAATCGGAGCCATAGACTTTGGTCTTGTTCTCCGCCGTGATGGCAAGCGATGCCTTGGTCACCGACAAGTTGCCATCGACATACTTGATCGCATAGTTCGGATTCGTGCCGGTGGCCGTGATCGCGTAGTCGCCCACCGAACTGGAACCGGTGGCCAGGGTGGCGGCCCCCAGCCCAATGATGCTTGCCGGGGTATCGCCGTTGACCAGTCCATTAACCGTCGCGGTCAATGCAGGTATGCCCGCGCCATAAACCTTGGTCTTGTTCTCCGCGGTAATGGTCAGCGCGGCCTGATCCACGGTAAGAACGAAGGGCTGAAGCGCGACGGGCAGAATGTTATTGCTCGCGGCGATCGTGAACGCGTAAACCCCCGCATTGGCCTTGCCCGAAAGCACGCCGGTCACGGGATCGAGCGTGATTCCAGCCGGCAGCGCGCCGACACTAATGCTGAAAGTCGGTGCCGGCGTGCCGGTCGCCACCACGGTGAACGAACCGGTCGTGCCATAATGGAAATGGGCGCTGGCGACGCTGGTGATCTTGGGGGCAATGCCCGTGGTTTTCTGGATCGTGAAACTGAACTGTTGCGAACCGCCGGTGCCCAGGACGCTCGAAGCCGTCACGGTGAAATTGAAGGGCGAACCGGTGGCGGTGCCAATGGCCGGGACGCCGGTGATCAACCCCGTGATCGCATCGAGTTTGAGGCCGCCTGGCAAGGAGCCCTGGGTGATGCTGAAGGTCGGTTGGGGTGAACCCTTGCCAAGCACCTGGAACACGGCGGGCGCGCCTTCGACGAAGGTGGCCGTGGTCACTGTGTTGACGATGCCCGCGGGCAGATCGTAGAAGTTGTACAAAACCGAAACATTGGAGCTGTTGGAATTCGCCGTGGCCAGATCGACCCGGCCGTCGCCGTCGAAATCGCCCCAGGTAATGCCGTAGGGGTTCGAGCCGACCGTATGCGTCATCACGCGCTGGAAGGTTCCATTGCCGTTGCCAAAGAGCAGCGACACGCTGTTGTCGGTGGCGTTCGAAGCGGCGATATCGGCGAAACCGTCGCCGTCCAGATCGCCCGCGGTGACCGACCAGGGACCGGCGCCGGAGAATAGGTTGGTGGCCGATTTGAACTTGCCGTCGCCATTGCCCAGAAGCAGCGACACATCGTTGCCGCCGGCATTGGCGGTGACCAGATCCATCTTGCCGTCTCGGTTGAAGTCGCCCACCGCGACCGAGAAGGGGCTTGAACCCACGTCGCTGGAGATGGCCGACTTGAACGACGCATCGCCATTGCCCAGGAACACGTAGACCCGGTTGTCGCCCGCGGTCGCCACGACAATGTCGGCCTTGGCGTCGCCGTTCAGATCGGTCACGAGTAGAGATTGAGGCGCCACGCCGCCTGCCGGCAGGGTTTTTGCCGCCATGAAGGTGCCGTTGCCATTGCCCTGGAAAAGCGTCAGGTTGTTGGTGCCGGAATTGGCAACGATGATGTCGACCAGATTGTCTCCGTTGAAATCGCCGAAGGCGACCGAGGAGGGGTTGTCGCCCGTGGGCAGGTCGATCTTCGCCTGGAAGGTGCCGTCGGCATTGCCGATGAGCAAGGAGATGTCGTAAACGAAAATGCCGCTGCCGATCTTGGTTTCAAACCCCGAATTGTTCGCGGTCGCCAGGTCGAGAATGCCGTCGCCATTGACATCGCCCGCGGCGATGGCGGTCGGCCCCGATCCCACCGCATAGGTCACTCCTGGGCGGAAGACGGCGCCATCGCTCAAAAGAACGGTCAGGGTATTGTCGCCGAAATTGGGAGTCGCCAGGTCGGTTTTGCCATCGCCGTTGAAATCGCCGCTGACAATGCCGTTCGGGTTAAGACCGGTCCCATGAGAAGAGGCCGCCTTGAACGAGCCGCCGCCCTTCGAAAGCAAAATCGAGAGCGTGCTGTTGCCGTTATTCACCGAAACCAGGTCGACTTTCGAGTCGTTATCGAAATCGCCGATCGCGATGCCCCGGGGGCTCGAACCGACCGAATATCCGGCGGGGAGCTGGAAGGCGCCGGCGCTGCCCTTGGAAAGCAGCACGGAAAGGCTGTTGGATCCGGCTTCGGAGGTGGCGATGTCGGGGATGTCGTCACCGTTGAAATCGGCCACGGCCACCGAAAAAGGAGTCATGCCGACCGGGAGGGGAATGGAGCTCTTGAAGCCGCCGCCCTTGATGCCAAAGAGCACCGAAAGCGTATTTTCGCCCGCATTGGCACTGACCAGATCCGCAATGCCGTCGTTGTTGAAATCGCCGGCGGCCACCGAATTGGGATTCAAACCCACTTCGAGGACGGTCTGCATTTTGAACGAGGCGTTGCCGTTGCCAAGCAAGACCGAAAGGGTGTTGCCGCTGGAATTGGCGGTGGCGAGGTCGAGCACCGAGTCGCCGTTGAAATCGGCCGTGATGAGCGAGATCGGCCCGCTGTCCACACTCAGGATGTTCGATTCCTGGAATGAGCCCAGGCCATCGCCCAGGAACAACGAAACGCTGCTCTCGCCGCTATTGGCCACCGCGAGGTCCAGCCCCCCCTTGCCGTTGAAATCCCCCACGGCCAGGGAAGTCGGATTGATCCCCGTGGGGAGGGTCAGGGCCTGAGAGAAGGTGCCGTCGCCATGGCCAAACAGTACGGAAATCGTGTTGTCGCCAAAATTCGCGGTCGCAATGTCCGCCTTGCCGTCGCCGTTGAAATCGATCGGCACGAACTGGCCAAGTGCATTTTTCACGCCCGCAATGACAGCCTGCGGATTGAGGCCCACGCCAACCGTCACGCCGGGGCCGTACGTGCCATTCCCCAATCCCAGGTAGACCGATACCGACTGGCCGGCGCTATTGGCACTGATCAGATCCACTTTGCCGTCGTTGTTCAAATCGCCCACGGCGACCGCCAAGCCGATGGCACCGACCGGGCTGGAGGCGGGAACTGCAAATCCGCCCGCGCCGTCGCCCGCCAGAATCGAAAGGGTATTCGCGGCGATATTTCCGGTAAGCAGATCGGCCTTGCCATCACCATTCACATCGGCAACGGCCACGGCCCGGGTACCGGCGCCCACCGGAACCGACGTTTGCAAAGCAAAGTTGCCGCTACCATTGCCCTGGGGCGTCGCCACGCCGAGGAGAATGCTCGTGCTGTCGTCGAAAAGGTTGGCCGTGGCCAGGTCAAGAACGCTGTCGCCATTGAAATCGCCGAGCGCCAACGATTGCGGCCCCTGGTTGCCATTGAGCGAGACCGTGCTGACGGGTTGGAAAATACCGTCGCCATTTCCAAGCGTTACCGAAACCGAATTACCATTGGGATTGGCCGTGGCAAAGTCGAGACTACCGTCGTCATTGAAGTCCCCCACGACAATCGCCTGCGGCGTGGTGCCAAGCGCGGTCATCCCCTGCAAGGGATCCTGCTTGGAGGACGGAATCGAGAAGGCGCCTTTGCCGTTACCGGCCAGAAACTGAATGCCGTTATCGTTGGAGTTCGCCGTCAAGAGATCGGCGCTGCCATCCTGGTTGAAATCGCCCACCGCCACGAAATTGGGAAACGAATCGCTACCCGTGGTGGAATTGGTGGCCGACTTGTAGGTGCCGTCTCCCTTGTTGAGGATCACGGAGACATTGTTGCTGCCAAAATTGGCGGTAACGATATCGAGGGTTTTGTCGCCGGGTCCTTCCAGGAAGCCCACCGCGACCGATTGCGGGTGCGAGCCAACCTTGAGAGTCGAATCGAGCTTGAACCCACCGCTGCCGTCACCCAACAGAATGCTCACGCTATCGCTGGATTCATTGGCCGTGACGATGTCGAGTTTGCCATCCGCGTTGAGATCGCCGAGCGCGATCGCCCTGGGAGTCGTCGTCAGAGTGATCGTTTTGCAAGGGAAAAAGCCACCGGCTCCATCGTTGAGACCGACGGTCACGCTGCCAATCGTGGCGGCCACATAATCGACCTTGCCATCGCCATTGAAATCGCCGGTCAAAACCTGCGTCGGCATGCCGCCGGTGCTCGGAGCCAGATCGGGCCAGAACAGTGGAGCCGGATTGACGCGCCCTTCCAGTGCTTCCAGATGAGCGGTCGCCGGACGAGGAATTTTCTTGGAGAGGGGCGTTTTGCGGTAGATCGGGGAAGCGTGAGAGAACGAAAAGATGCGGCGCAAAATACGACGAAAATTCATGGATGATTTCCCGAGAATCCGGTCCAGGGGTTGGACGGGAGAAAATAATGAAATCCGAGGCTCTGGCGACTCATTAAAATTACCCGACGTTCGCAACCTTGGAAAGGCAAAGGAGAAACATTCTTTTCCTGGTTTGCGGATCGGGCGCTAGCGCGTCGCGCCTGAAAGAAGAAACCCGGGTCGCCGAGAGTTTAGCCATCCATTCAGAATCAATCGCCCGGATTCGTCTCTACCGGTCATCGAAACGTAGAAATGATCAGGCCGTCGCGAAGGCGAAGCTAGCATAAAATCGACCAACATCTTTGCCCGCGAAATCGAAAGTCTATAGACGCTGGAATTTCAAGTAATTCATGTCATAAAAAAACGGCTGGAATCGAAGGAATTTCCCCTTCTTCTCGATCGATTTCGGACATTTCGGCTCGGCGGGAATTCTCCCTTTACGAGTTTTTATAACAAGGTCGTAATTTTTGAAGGCTCAGAGCCCTTCCCCCGTGCCGCTATCGATGGCGCCGGCGATCAGACTTAGGCAATAACTTGCTAACGGAATTTAGCCGTAACAAAGTTCCAGCCCGGCTGAAATTGGCGGGAAGCGCCCAGGGCCCCTTACTGAATCTTCAAGGAAAACACCTGTTTTGCCGCCACGCCAATGCCATTGGAAGCTTGCAACGTGAACGAATAAGTCCCCGCCTTGGCGGTGTTCAGGCTCGAAAGCAGCCCGGTCGTGGCGTTGAGCATCACTCCAGCTGGCAAACTTCCCTGCACCACGCTGAAGGTCGATGCGGGAAATCCGGTCACGGCGAGTTGAAACGATCCGGCCTTGCCCGAAGTGAAAGTCGTCGTCTTCGCACTGGTAAAGGCCGGAGCCTGATTCACCGAAAGTAGGCCGCTGACCAGGGTGATGTTGTAGTTCGCGGCCACCCCGCCTTTGGCTGTAATTGCGTAGGTTCCCGCCTTACTCGCCGCCGTCGCCGTGGTCGTTAACGTCAGGCCCGTAACCACGGAAGCCTTATCGCCGTTGACCAGGCCGGTGAAGGTCGCCGTCAGGGGCGGATTCGCCACCCCCGCCAGCCGGGATTTGTTGTCCGCGGTGATCGTCAGGTTCGCCTTGGTGATGGCCATCGTGCCGTTAACGAATGTGATCGCATAGTTGGCGGCGATCGCCTTGGAAACCACGATCGGATAATTTCCCACCTTGCTGGTCGTCAAAGCAGTCGTGCTCAACGATAGCCCCGTGACCTTGGAACTAGTGTCGCCGTTAACCAAACCCTTGTAAACCACGGTCAAGGCCGGATTCATGGTGCCATAAATCTTGGTCTTATTTTCCGCGGTAATGGTCAGGGCCGCTCTATTGACCGTCAGTGTGAAATTCTGAGCCACACCGCTGCCCAGGCCATTGCTCGGCGCCACCGAAAACTTGTAGGTTCCCGCATTCGCCGTGGGTGTACCGGACAACAGTCCAGTCTTCTGATCCAGTGTTAATCCCGCCGGAATCGCACCGGCAGTCACCTGAAACGTGGGAGCCGGATTGCCCGAGGCGGTGAAGGTAAAGGTTCCTGCTTTGCCGTAGGTGTATGCGACCGATGCCGCGCTCGTGATCTTCGGAGGATCTCCCACCGTAAGGGTGCCATTGACCAGTGTGATCGCATAATTGGCCGCGGTCGCTCCGCTCAAGGTGATCGGATAGCTGCCCCGGGGACTCGCCGCAGTGGCGGTCGTTTTCAACTGCAAACCGCTTACCACCGCTGGCGTGTCCCCATTGACGAAACCGCTAAAAGTCGCGGTTAGCGCCGGATTGGCCGCTCCAGCCAGCTTGGCCTTGTTGTCGGCCTTGATCGATAGCGCCGCCTTGGAAACAGTGAGTTTGCCTTCCACCAGGGTGATGTTGTAATTGGCGGCGGTCGCCTTGGAGGCGGTGATCTTGTAGTCTCCGGCACCGCTTGCGGCCAGCGCCGTAGTCGTCAGGGTCAAGCCCGAGACAACCGACGGCGCATCGCCCTTGACCAGACCGGTGTACGTGGCGGTCAAAGCCGGCAGCGCCGCGCCATACACCTTGGTCTTGTCATCGGCCTTGATCGTGAGCGCCGCCTTCGAAACGGTGAGCTTCCCCTCAACAAAGGAGATATCGTAATTGGCCGACACCGCCTTCGCCGCCGTAATCTTGTAGTCGCCCACATTGCTTGACGCCAGTGCGGTGCTCGTCAGAGTTAAGCCCGTCACGACATTTGCGGCATCGCCATTGACCAGACCGCTATAGGTCGCGGTCAAGGCGGGCATGGCGGCTCCATAGACCTTGGTCTTGTCGTCGGCCTTGATCGATAATGCCGCTTTCGAAACCGTGAGTTTGCCGGGAGCGAACGCAATCGTGTAATTGGCCGCGGTCGCCTTGGAGGCGGTGATCGCGTAATCCCCCACCTGGCTGGAAGCCAGAGCCGTGGTGCCAAGCGCCAGGCCGCTGACGACCGTGGCTTTATCGCCATTGACCAGACCGGTGATCGTGCTGGTCAAGGAGGGCAGCGCGGCGCCATAGACCTTGGTCTTGTCCTCCGCCTTGATCGTCAAGGCCGCTTTCGCAACGGTCAATTTCCCATCGGCAAAGGAAATCGTGTAGTTGGCCGCGACTGCCTTGGAAGCGCTGATCGAATAGTCGCCGGCATTGCTTGCCGCGCTCGCGGTGGTCGTCAGCAGCAGGCCGGAAACGACGCCTGAGGTATCGCCATTGACCAGGCCGGTGAAGGTCGCGCTCAACGCCGGCAAGGCGGCGCCATACACCTTGGTCTTGTCGTCGGCCTTGATCGTGAGCGCCGCCTTGGTCACGGTGAGCTTTCCGTCGACAAAGGAAATCGCGTAATTCGACGCGGTCGCCTTGGAGGCCGAGATCTTGTAATCGCCCACGCCGCTGGATGCGGTTGCACTGGCACTCAAAACGAGGCCCGAAACGACACTCGATGAATCGCCGTTGACCAGGCCCGCGTAGGTCGCGGTGAAGGACGGCAGGGCCGCGCCATACACCTTGGCCTTGTCCTCGGCCTTGATCGTGAGCGCCGCCGGCGTCACCGCCAAAACGCCATCGACAAAAGTAATCGTGTAGTTGGAAGCTGTCGCCTTGGAGGCGCCAACGGAATAGGTGCCGACCTTGCTTGATGAGGTCGCGCTCGTCGATAGCACCAGTCCCGAAACGATCGAGGCCAGGTCGCCGTTGACCAGGCCGGAATAGCTGACGCTCAAGGCCGGCAAGGCGGCGCCATACACCTTGGTTTTGTCATCGGGCCGGATCGTCAACGACGCCGGGGTCACACTCAGCGTTCCATTGACAAACGTAATGTTGTAATTAAGCGCCGCGGCATTGTTGGCAACAATCGAATAATCCCCCACCTTGCTTGAGGCCAGCGCGGTGGTCGTCAGGTTGAGGCCAAGGATCGACGCGGCGGTATCGCCATTGACCAGGCCGGCGTAGGTGGCGGTCAAGGCAGGCAAGGCCGCCCCATAGACCTTGGTTTTTTTATCTGCCGTGATCGTCAGGTTGGCCTTATTCACCGTCAGAGTGAAGTTCTGCGTGGCGGGCGAGCCGATGCCATTGGAAGCAGAAATCGTCCATAAATAAATGCCGGCGTCCGCCTTACCCGAAAGGAGGCCTGTCGCCGGATCGAGCGTCAACCCTGCCGGCAAGGTTCCGACACTCACGGAGAAGACCGGATTGGGAGTGCCCTCCGCGCTCATCTGAAACGAGCCGGTTTTCCCATATTCGAACGTGGCGGAAGCGGCGCTCGTAAAGGCCGGCGGATCACCTGGGCTCGGATCGACGATGAGCGTGAAATTCTGAGTCGCGACGCCCAATCCGTTGGAAGCTTCGATCTTGACCAGGTATTCCCCCGCGGTGCCCTGCGCCGGCTTGCCCGAAAACAAACCGCTGGCCGCATCGAAGGTCACTCCCGCCGGCAAGGTTCCCGATACCAGAGCAAAGATTGGCGCCGGTAAACCGGTACCCAAGAGAGTGAACTGGCCGGTTCGTTTTTCCGTGAAATGCGTCGACTTCGCACTCACGATCGCGGGAGCCAGCGAGGAAATACCGGTAAGCAGCGATACGGTGGATCCGTTGAAATTGGCCACGGCCAGGTCGGGCCGGCGATCCTTGTCGAAATCGCCAATCACCAGGGAATAGGGGTTGGCGCCCACCTGGTAAAACCGCGGCGCCAAAAAGCCGCCAATGCCCGTGCCCAGAAGCACGCCCACGCTGTTGTCACCCGCATTGGCGGTCACCAGGTCAAGATTGCCGTCGCCATCGATATCGTCGGTGGCGACCGACCAGGGGTTCACCCCGGTGCGCCAGGTCAGAGCATTCTGAAAGGATCCGTTGCCAAGACCGAGCAACACCGAAACGGAAGTGCCGCCGGCGTTGGCCGCGACCAGATCGACTTTCAGGTCGCCGTTAAAATCTCCCGCGACAAGAGAATAGGGGTTCGCTCCGAGCGCAACGGAACTGGGGGCCTGGAACGATCCATCGCCGTTGCCAAGCAAAATGGTGAGGGTGTTGGAACCGCTATTGCTCGACACCAGGTCCAGCTTTTGGTCGCCGTTCAGATCGAGGACGAGCAGGTCATGCGGCGAGGCCCCACCAGCGGCAACCGACTTGGCAGCCTTGAAGGCGCCGTCGCCGTTGCCCAAGAGGACCGAAAGACTATTGTCGCCGCCGTTGGCCGTTAGGATGTCGAGTTTGCCATCGCCGTTGACATCGCCAAGGCGAACGGCCGCCGGGCTGAGACCAACCGCGAACGATTTGGCGGCCTTGAAAGTGCCGTTGCCATTGCCGATAAGCAGCGACACCGAGTTGCCAAGATTGTTCGCCGTGATCAGGTCCAGCTTGCCGTCGCCGTTGACATCGGCCATCGAAAGCGCCACGGGGCTCGAACCGGTCGCAACCGACAAGGCCGGCGCGAACGCTCCGGCGCCCAGCGAAAGCAGAACGGAAAGGGTGTTGTCGCCGCTATTGGCCGTTGCCAAGTCCAACTTGCCGTCGCCGTTGAAATCTCCCTTGATCAGCGACCAGGGGCTCGGTCCCACCTCCAGGGACGGCGGCGATTGAAAGCCTCCATTGCCCGTTCCCAACAGGATCGAGAGGTTCGCATCGTCCTGGTTCGCCGACACCAGATCGATCTTCTGGTCGCCGTTGAATTCGCCCAGCGCGATCTGACGCGGATTGGCGCCAAGGCCATAGAAGGCGGGAGTTTTCCAGGTGCCGTTGGCATTGCCCAGAAGCACGGTCATTGTCCCGGAGCCACCATCGGTACTGATCAGGTCGGCTCTTTTGTCTTGATCGATGTCGGCAATGACCACGGAGGAGGGGTTATCCCCCACGGCCAGCGAGACGGCCGCCTTGAAGGTTCCATTGCCGTTACCCGCCAAGAACGACAAGGTCGCGGCCGAGCTATTGGCGCTGATCAGGTCGGCCTTGCCATCGCCATTGACATCGCCTGCCGCCAGGCCCAGGGGCCCCGCTCCCACGCCAAACGAGGCGGCGGGTTGGAACGAGCCGTCGCCATTGCCAAGGAGCACCGAAACGGTGTTGGTGCTTAAATTGGTTGCCGCGACGTCGATTTTCGTATCGCCGTTGAAATCGGCAAAGGCCAGCGACTGGACACTGGCGCCCAGACCGACCGTAGGGCTGGCCTTGTAGGTCCCATCGGCGTTGGCCAAGAACACCGCAAGCGTGCCGCTGCCGCCGTTGGCTACGAGAAAATCGCTCCTCTTATCGCCATTGAGATCGAGTGCGCCGATCGCGGTCGGATGGTCGAGCCCGGAGATTGTCTGCGGAAACTGAAACGTTCCGTCGCCGAAGCCGAGCAAAATCGAAACGGTATTCGAGTCGTTGTTGGCTGCCGCGATGTCGAGGATGCCGTCGTTGTTGAAATCGGCGACGGCGAGGGCAGATGGTTGCGAGCCGACCGCAAGCGCCAGCGGATTTTGAAAGGTTCCGTTGCCGTTACCCAGAAGCAGCGAAAGAGTACTTCCTTCGCCGTTGGCGGTCACGATGTCGTTTTTGCCGTCGCCGTTGAAATCGTCGACCGCCACCGCCTGGGGCTTGGCGCCGAAATAAAGATGATTCGCCGGGAAAAATCCGCCATCGGTTTTGCCGAAAAGAAACGAAGCGCTGCTGTCGGTATGGTTGACGGTGACGATGTCGGCGCGGGCGTCGTTGTCGAAATCGCCGACCACGAGCGACTCGGGACCGTGGCCCACCGCGTATTTGGTTGGAGTCTTGAAGGTTCCATCGCCGTTGCCCGTGGCGAGGGAAACGCTGTTTCCAAAGAAATTGACCGCGGCCAGGTCCCAACGGCCATCCTTGTTGAAATCGCCCAAGGCGATCTGCTGCGGAGCAGTCGAGGCACCGAGCGCCACCGACTGGGCGGTCTGGAATTGACCGTTCCCCTGCCCCAACGCGACCGAGATGCTGTTGCCGATGTAGTTGGCCGTGGCCAGGTCTTGCTTGCCGTCCTTATTCAGATCTTCCACCAGGATGAATTTGGGGAAACTTCCGACCGCAACGGTACCTGCCGAGGCGAAGATGCCGTTTCCCATCCCCATCAGAATGGAAACGGAATTGCCTGAGCTATTGGCGACCGCCAAGTCGGCCTTCTTGTCGTTGTCGAAATCGCCCGCGGCGATCCAGGAAGGCACCGTCCCCAGGGGCAGCGACACCGACGGGGTGAAGGCCCCATGGCCATCGCCCAGGAGCAGAGAGATCGTGTTGTTGCCGGCATTGGCCACGGCCAGATCAAGGAATCCGTCGCCGCTGAAATCGGCGATGGCCACGGCTGCCGGTTCGGCGCCGACCGGCACCGGTTCATGAAGGGCAAAGGTGCCATCGCCACGGCCTTGCAAGAAAGTGATGCTTTCGGAAGCCGAGTTCACCGCAATGATGTCGAGCTTTCCGTCGCCATTCATATCGGCCACGGCTAGCGATTGAGGCGTATCGCCAAGAGTCATTGTCTGGGGCGGGCCGAACGATCCGATGCCAAGACCCAGGCCAATGGTCAGGCTTTTGGAAGTCGCGGACGCGAAATCGAGTTTGCCGTCCTGATTGAAATCCCCCTGGACGATCGCAACGGGGCTTCCTCCCAGGCTTGGGCTGGCGGCGTTCCAGAAAAGATCCGCGGGGGTCAACCGGTCTTCGAGGCACTCGAGGCCAATCCGCTCCGGATTGGGTGCGGAGGGAACCCGGCGCCGAATTCGCGCAGGCGACGAGAAGAGTTTTCCAAGGAGCGGTCCAAAACGCATGATCCAACCTTGAGTGGGCAACGAGGGAGAGAGGCGCAACCGATACCCGAACCGGTCCTTCGGGCCGGCCGGCTCTAAGGAATGGCTACGCTGGGTGAAAAACCAAGGTCTTAAGAACTCCAATTTAGGCGGAAAGTTCCTGAATCTTTCGTCTTATTTTGGAACTTTCATGCAAATTCCCACGGAATGGATCCGGTTAGCCCAGTTTTTCTGAAAAACGGGAGCCAAGCTGGCTCGCTTGCAGGTCAGCCCACTCTTTTTGCAGAAATCCAGAAGGCTTCACGAGATTTCTCAGGAGGTCTGAGAATCCCTCAACATCACAACGAATGAGAAGGCGGTTTGGATGGAAAATGATGAGAAAATTCCGCGATTCGTGAGCCGAAAGGCGTTTCCCACAAATTGCCTGAGCCGATGAAAGTTCGAGGAAATGAGAAAGGGCCGGCCGTCTCGGGCCATCCCCTTTCGTACCGCGAACAGGTTTCTTGGAACGCCGTTAGACCACGGTGAGCTTCCCGCCGACGAAGATAAACGAATAGTTCGTGGCGATCGCCTCTTCGATCTTGATCGTGTAGACCCCGGCCGAACTGCCTGGCATGGCGGTGGTCGTCACCTTGAGCCCGGTGATCACGGCCATCGTGTCGTCGTTCTTCAAACCGGCAACCGTGACCGTCAACGCCGGATTCGCCTCGTCCACACGCCGGGTCAAATTGTCCGCCGTGAGGGTCAACACCGCCTTGGTTACGCGCAAGGTGCCCGTTTCGTAGCGGATCTCGTAGTTTTGCGCCGTCGCTCCCGAGGCGACGATCTGGTAGTCCCCCACCCCGCTTTGCTTGGTGGCGCTCGTCGTCAGGCTCAAACCGGAAACCACGCCGGCCGTCTCGTTATTGACCAGCCCGAAGTAGGACGCGCTCAACTTCGGATTGTCGCTGCCATAAGCGCGCGAAACGGAATTGGGCCGGACGGTCAGAATGGCCTTGGTCACCGTCAAATTGGCGCCTTCCAGCTTGATGTTGTAGTTGGAAGAGGCCGCTGCCGTAATGGAGATGGCATACACGCCGACCGCGCTCAACGCATTGGCCGAAGTCGTAAGGGTCAGCCCCTGAATCGACGCCGGGGCGTCCCCAGCGACCAGGCCTGTGAACGTAGCCGTCAAGGTTGGATTGGCCGCGCCATAGGCTCGCGACACGCCATCGGCTCGAATGGTCAGGTCGGCCTTTTTCACCGTCCAGGTGAAATCTTGAACCGCCTCGCTCCCAAAACCGTTGGCGGCGCCGATGCGCACGGTATAGGTGCCCGCCGCCAGATTCGCCTGGGCCGTCAGTTTGCCGCTAGCGGCATCGAGCACCAGTCCTGCCGGCAGCGCGCCCTGGACGACACGGTAAGTCGGTGCGGGGAAGCCGCTCGTCGTCAGCGTGAACGAGACCGCCTGACCGTAGGTTGATTCGGCCTTATTCACGCTGCTGATCGCCGGCGCCGAGCCGATGGTCAGGGTCGACTTGCCGTAAGTGATGTCGTAATTGGCGGCCTTGGCCCCGCTGGCTGTAATGGGATAGGTTCCCACCCGGCTTGAGAAGACGGCCGTGGTATCCAGGACAAGCCCGGTGATGACGCTGCGGTCATCGCCGTTGACCAACCCTTCGATCGTTGCCGTCAAGCTCGGGATGGCGGCACCGGCCAGGCGCGTCTTTGCATCCGGCGTAATCACCAGCGTCGCCTTCGTCACCGTCAAACTGCCCGCGACGTACTCGATGGTGTAGTTGTCGGCGGTGGCGCCGCTCACGCCAATCGGGTAGATGCCGACATTGCTTGATTTCAACGCCGTGGTCGAGAGGTTCAGTCCCTTGATGGCAGAGGCGTCGTCCCAGGCGGCCAGCCCATCGTAATGCACACTCAACGCGGGCAGATTGGCGCCGTACACCTTGGAAAGATTGTCGACGACGATTTTCAACGCGGCCGGTTTGATGCGGAGCGTGCCGCCCACGACATCGATGTCGTAGTTCCTGGACAGGGGTGTGGTTACGGTAATTCCATAGCTTCCGACGCCGCTTTGGGCATTCGCAGTCGTTTGGAGGGCGAATCCCGGCAGGTCGGAGGAGACGTCGCCATTGACCAGACCCGATATTTGCGCGGTCAGCGCCGGCAACGCATGGCCGTAGACGATCTCCTGATCGTTCGCCGTAATCGTCAGTTTCGCCTTACTGATCGTCAGCGTTCCCGGGATGACTTCGATTTCGTAATTGGCCGCGGCCGCGCCGTTCACGACAATCGGGTAGTTTCCGGCGTCGCTGCCGGTGAGCGCCGTGGTTTGCAGCGACATCCCGGCAAGGATCGAACCGGTATCGCCATTGACGAAACCGGTGATCGCGGTGGTCAGGGCAGGCAAGGGCGAACCATAGACGATTTGCTGGTCGTTGACGCGAATCGTCAGCTTGGCTTTGGCGATGGTCAGCGTGAATTGCTGTTGGGCGCTGCCAAAGGCGTTCTTCACCTCGATCGGCAGCGTGTAGACTCCCGCGGGGACTTGTGACGAGATGGCCAGCTCGCCCGTGATCGAGTCGAGGCGGATTCCCTCGATCACGCGGGATAACGAATAGGTCAAATTCGGCGTACCCTTGGCGGCCACCGAAACGATTCCTCCCTGGCCGTAGGTCAAGGCCGCCGCATTCGCGCTCAGGATGGACGGAGCAACGCCCACGGCGAGCGATCCAAAAAGGTAAGTCAACTGGTAGTTCGCCGCGGCGCCCGACGAGAGGGCAATCGGATAGGTGCCGACAGGAGAATTGGCGGTGGCGGTCGTGGTCACCTTGAGGCCGGAGACGACACTGGGCGCATCTCCATTGACGAAGCCCTGGTAGGAAACCGTCAGTATGGGCAACTGGGAACCGGCAGTGATGTACTGGTTCTGGGCGGTAACGAACAGGTCCGCCTTACGCACCGTCAGGATTCCCGGCAGGTACTTGAAGGTGTAATTGTCGGCGACGGCTCCCGAGGCCACGATCGGATAGGTGCCCACGCCGGCCGTCTTGCCACCGGTGGTCGAAAAGATCACGCCCGAAATCGCGGCGGCGGTATCCCCCTTGATCAGACCGGTGAACGTGGCGGTGAAGGCGGGAGTGTCGGCGCCGTAGGCCCGCGTCGTGTCGGCGGGGCGCACGGTCAACTGAGCCTTGGTCACCGTGAGCGAACCGGTGGCATAGCGAATCACGTAGTTGGCAGCGCTGCCGCCGCTCGCGGTGATGTCGTAAGTGCCCGCGCCTGACGATGCCGTGGCGCTTGTTTGCAAGTTCAAGCCCTTGACCGCCGCCGCCGCCGTTTCGCCATTGACCAGGCCGGAATAAGTGGCCGCGAAGGCCGGCAGGGACGCGCCATACACCTTGGTCTTATTCACTGGCGTGATCGTCAATGTGGCTGGCTGAACGGTCAAGTTTCCATTCGTGTAAGTGATCGTGTAGTTGACCGCGGTGGCGCCCGAAGGCACGATCGCGTAGTTCCCCACCACGCTCGTGGCCTTGGCAGCGGTGGAAAGCAGCAGGCCTTTCAGCACGGATGAAGTGTCGCCATTGACGAGGCCAGTCAACGTGAAACTCAGCGAGGGATTTTGCCCGCCATACACCCTGCTGACGCTTGCCGCCTGAACGATCAACGCTGCCCGGGACACAACCAGACTGCCAGGCGCGTAGCTGATGGTGTAATTTGCCGAAGTCGCTTTCGAGGCCGTGATCGGGTAGTTGCCGACGCCGGTGGCCGTGGTCACAGCCGTGGTCAAAGCGAGGCCGGAAACGGCGGCTTGGGTATCGCCATTGACCAGGCCCGTGAAGGTGGCGGTCAGGCGCGGCACGGTGGCGCCATAGGCCTTGATCAAGTTGTCGGGCTTGATGGTGAGATTCGCCTTGGTCACATTGAGCGTGGCGGTTCCGAGCACAATCGTGTAGTTGGCCGCCGTCGCCGCCGCCACCGTGATCGAATAGGTGCCCGCATTGGAAGTCGCCGTGGCCGTGGATTTGAGCAACAGGCCACTGACTGCCGCCACCGTGTCGCCATTGACCAACCCCTTGTACGAGGCGGTGAAGGCGGGAAGCGGACTGCCGTACACCTTGGTCATGTTCGTGGGCGTGATCGTCAGGGTCGCCTTGTTGATCGTCAAGGTCGCGGCCTGGTACTGGATCGCATAGTTGGCGGCCGCGGCCCCCGAGGCGGTGATCGTGTAGGTTCCCGCCGGACTCTTGGCCAGCGCCGTCGTCGTTAGTTTCAAGCCGGAGATGACATTGATCGCATCGCCATTGACCAGGCCCGCATAGGTGGCGGAAAGGGCCGGCACGGCCGCCCCGTAGACCTTGGCGACATTATTCGGCGTGATCGTCAACACCGCCTTGGCAATGGTCAACACCGCCGGCGTGTATTGAATTGTGTAGTTGGCCGCCGCGCCCCCGCTGGCGGTGATCGGATAATTGCCCACGTTGCTCGCCCTGGTGGCGGTGGTCGCGAATTTCAATCCGCCGACGACTGCCCCCGTATCCCCATTGACCAGCCCCGAGTACAGCGCCGTAAAGGTGCCTTCAAGCTGGCCATAGGACCGCGTCACCGAGGCCGGCGTGATCACAAGGACCGCCTTCGTAATGGTCAGAGTGAAGTTTTGCGAGGCCTCCGTGCCAAATCCATTGGATGCGGCAATCGTGAAGCGGTAGGTGCCAGCCGGCGCCGCCCCCGTCGAATTGAGCTGGCCCGTTTCGGTCTGCAAAGTAACTCCCACGGGGAGCGCGCCGCTAGAAATCCGGTAGGTCGGCGCGGGCGAGCCCGTTGCCGTGACCGCGAACGATTGCGCCTTGCCATAGCCAAAGGTCGCGCTGCTGAGACTCGTGATCGCCGGGGCCGAAACCACGGTCAAACTGCCATCCACATACTGGATCGCATAGTTGGCCGCGGCGGCCTGCGCCGCGCGAATCGTGTAGAGACCCACGGGACTCGAAGCGGTTGCCGTGGTGCTGAGCACGAGCCCCGTGACCACGGACGGCAGATCGCCATTGACCAGGCCGGAATACTTGGCGCTCAGTTGCGGCAGGCCGGAACCGGAGAGCATCGTCTTGTTCTCGGCCGTGATGATCAGCGCCGCTTTCTCGATCGTCAGTTTGCCCGAAACAAAAGTGATCTCGTAATTGGGCGAAGTCGCGCCCGACGCTTTGATGTCATAGGTGCCCACCGGGCTCTTGATCTGGCCCGTGCTCGTCAAAACGAGTCCCTGCACGACCGAAGCCTGGTCGGAGTTGACCAATCCAACGTACTGCGCGCTGAAGTCGCCCGAGGCCGAACCGTACACCCGCGAAAGATCGTTCGCTCGAATGGTCAACGAAGCCTTGGCGACGCGCAACTGCGCCTGGACAAGCACGATGTCGTAGTTGAGTGCCGCGCCTCCAACAAGCTGGATCGGGTAAATGCCGACCGGTGAGGTCTCGTTCGCCGTCGTGCCGATCGCCAGACCGGAGACGACGGAAGGACTATCGCCATTGACCAGGCCGGTGATGCTTGTGCCCAGCGGCGGATTGGCCTGGCCATATTTCTTGTCCGCATTGACCGCCGAAATGGTCAAGCGTGCCTTGGAAATCGTCAGTACGAAGGTCTGGGTGGTGAAAGTGCCCCCCGTGCCGCTTGAGGCGGTGACCGTCATGGCGTATTGGCCGGCTGGAGCCGAAGGGGCAATGACGAGCCGGCCCTGATCGGCATCGAGCGTGACCCCCTTGGGCAACTGCTCCTTGGGAATGCTGAAGGTGGCGGGCGCCGAGGCGCCGAAGGCGACCGTGCCCCCCTGGCCATAAACGTAAGACGCCTGGTCGGCGCTCGTAAAGGCGAGGCTCTTTTCGATCGTGAGGGTGCCGGTCTTGTAGAGGAATTGATAGTTATCGGCCGAAGCGCCCGAACCTTGAATCGGGTAATCGCCCGCGGCGCTATTGGCCTGAGCGGTAGTCGAAATCACGAGCCCCGACACCACCGAGGCATCTTCACCCAAGACAAACCCGGACACGACCGCGGTGAGCGGCGGAAGGGCGGCGCCGAACGGTTTGATCTTGTCGTCGGGCTGCACCGTCAAGGTCGCCTTGTCGATGTGCAAGTTGCCCGCCTGGTAGGTCAACTGATAGTTCGTGGCGCTGCCGCCCGTGACCAGGATCGCGTAATCTCCGGCGCGCGAATTTGTTTGCGCGGCGGTGCTGACGATCAATCCGGTAATCAGATCGGCGCTGTCGCCTGGAACCAGCCCGGTCATGTCGAGCGAGAACGCGGGATTGGCCTGGCCATAAATTTTTTCTGCATCGCGGGGGCGAATGATCAGATTGGCTTTGTTGACGGTCAAGATCGCATCTTCGGTGCGGATGTCGTAATTCGCCGAAGATCCGCCTGTCACGCCGATGGCATAGGTGCCCACCGGGCTTTGCGCGGTGACATGCGTGGTCAGACCAAATCCGGCAAGAACTTCAGGACCGTCGCCATTGACCAGGCCCACGAAGGTCGCCTGCAAGGAAGGCACGGCCTCGCCATAGTTTTTCGAGGCGGGGTTGGCCTTGATGGTCAGCGACGCCTTCGAGACGGTCAAGGTCGCGGGCGAGCCGTATTGGATGCGGTAATTGGAGTTCACACCTCCCGCGGCAGTAATGGCATAGGTGCCGGCGCCGCTTTGAGCCGTGGCGAGCGTGGTGAGTGTCAAGCCCGCGATCGATTGGGCGCTGTCGCCGTTGACCAACCCGGTGAAACTGGCGTCAAGCGCCGGCAGCGGATCGCCATAGCGTTTCGATTTGGCCAGGGGATTGATGAGCAGGTCGGCCGGCTGAATCTCGAGCGTCGCATTCTGGTAAGTGATGTCGTAATTGGCGGAAGCGGCTCCACCCGCCTGAATCGTGTACTGACCGACCGGGCTGGCGGCCGATGCGGAGGTGCCGATCGCCAAGTTGGCAATCGCTTCAGGGCCGTCGCCATTGACCAGTCCCTGGAAATCGGCGGTAAAGATAGGGAGTGCCGAGCCGTAAATCGAGGTCTGATTGCGCGCCGTAATCGTGAGCGCCGCCTTGCCGACGGAAAGCTGTCCGTCGACAAATTGGATCTGGTAATTGGTCGAAATGGCCTGGCTGGCGCGAATCGCGTACTGCCCCACCGGGCTGCCGGCCGTGGCCGTCGTCGTAATGGTCAGACCGCTAACCTGATCGGGTCCCTCGCCGGGAATGAACCCGGCATAGGTGACCGACAGCCCCGGCAGGGCGGCGCCGTAGGTCTTGACCTGATTGGAAGCCGTGATCGTCAACGTTGCCGGAGTCACTTGCAGCGTGGCGCGGCCATATACGATCGTGTAGTTGGCCGCGCTGGCGCCGCTGGCCTCGATGGCATAAGTGCCCACCGCGCTCGCCGCCGTCGCGGTCGTTGTCAACGCCAGTCCGGATACCACCGAAGCCGTGTCGCCATTGACCAGGCCGTCAAAGGAGGCACTCAGTTGGGGCAAGGCGTCGCCATAGATCTTGCCGCGCGACACTGGCGTGATCGTTAGCGTTGCGGGAACCACGGTCAAGGCGGCCGGCGCGCCAAGCGTGACCCGGTAGTTTTTCGCCGATGCCTGACTCAAAGAGATCGCATACTGACCCACTGCACTGGAAGCGGTCGCCGTGGTCGAGATTTGCAGCCCCTGAATGACCGCGACCGTATCCCCATTGACCAACCCCTGCGCCGTGACGCCCAGGTCGGGCAGCGCCGCGCCATAAGTCTTGGACTTGGCTACTGGGCTGACCACCAGGTCGGCCTTGTCGATCGTCAGGCTGCCGGACACATAAGAGAACGCATAGTCCGAAGCCGTGGCGTTGGCGGGGGTCACCGTGTAAACGCCCGCATCGGAACCGGCCGTGGCGCTCGTGCTGAAGGTGAGGCCGGAAACGACCGAGGCATCATCGCCATCGATGAAACCGGTGATCGAGGTCTGGAATACCGGCAATGCCTCGCCATATTGTTTCGTGCTATTTTGCACCGTGACGACCAGGATTCCCTTGGTGATGCTCAGCGTTCCGGGCACGAGCGTAATGCTGTAGTTGTCCGCGGTGCCTCCGGTCGCGACGATCGGGTAGGTCCCCGGCCGGCTGTTCGCCTGCGCGGTCGTGCTCAACTGCAGCCCCGCGATCACGGCGCTGCTATCGCCATTGGTCAACCCCTGGAAACTGGCGGAAAGCGACGGCAATGTTTGGCCGTAGGTGATCGCCTTGCTGTCGGCGGTGATGGTCAGCGCGGCCTTGGTCACCGTAAGCGTGGAGTCGGGTCCCACCGTGATCGTGTAGTTGTCGGCCGTGGGCGTGGAAGCGACGCGGATCGCATAAGTTCCGACCGAACTGGATGCCAGGCCGGTCGTGGTCAGGGTGAGACTTTTGATGACGGCGGCCGTGTCGCCGTTCACCAAACCGGTGATGGTCGACGTCAGAGTGGGCAACGCCGCGCCATAAACCTTGGTCTTCGCATCGGGGGTGATGGTCAACGCCGCCTTGGCGATCGTCAGCGTCGAAGCGGTCAACTGGATCGTGTAGTTCGAAGAAGTCCCCCCGCTGATCTGAATCGGATAACTTCCCGCCGCGCTCGTACCGGTCGCGGTGGTCGACAGCACAACACCGCTAATGGCCGCGGCGGTATCTCCGTTGGCCAGACCCGAATAGGTGGCGCTCAGAACGGGCAGCGCCTGGCCATACACGCTCGATTTCGCGTCGGCGGTGATCGTCAGGCTGGCCTTGGTGACGCTCAGCGTGCCGCCGGCGTAGGTGATGTTGTAATTGGGAGCCACGGCGCCCGCGGCGGTGATCGGGTAATCTCCCACCTTGCTGGAAGCCTGGGCGGTTGTGGCAAGCGTCAACCCCGACAAAACCGATGCGGAATCTCCGTTAACGAGCCCGGAGTAGGTCGCATCGAGCGTGGGCAAGGACGCGCCATAGACCTTGGTTTTGTTTTGGGCCGTGATGGTGAGCTGAGCCTTGGTCACTTGCAGAGTGGCATCGGCACCGAAAGTGATCACATAGTTGGGAGAGGTGGCGCCGCTGGCCGTGATTTTGTACAGGCCCACGTCGCTGGAAGCGGTGGCGGTGGCCGTCAGTGTCAAACCATTGACGACGAGGAAATTGTCGCCGTTGACCAGGCCGGTGTAAGTCGCGCTGAGCGCCGGCATGGCCGCGCCATACACCTTCGCCTTGGCGTCGGGCGTGATCGTGAGCGCCGCGGGACTGATGGTGAGGCTGCCGGATACGATCGTGATCGCATAGTTGGCGTTGGTCGCGCCCGTGGCGGTGATCGTGTAGACGCCGGCATTGCCGTTCGTCGTTCCCGTGGAGGAAAGCACCATGCCGGTGATCGAGGACGCCGTATCGCTGTTGACCAGGCCGGAATAGGTGGCGGTGAAGGCCGGCGTCACCGCGCCATACACCTTGGATTTGTTATCCACCGTGATGGTCAGGGCCGCCTTGTTGACAATGAGCAAAAACGTTTGCGTGATCGCCGGACCGCTGCCGTTGGACGCCGAGATCTGAAAGGAATAATTACCCGCGTTGGTCTTTCCCGAGATGAGTCCGGTTTGACCATTGAAGGTCAGGCCGCTCGGCAAGGAGCCGGAACTGATGGTGAAGGCAGGGGCGGGGAAACCGGTCGCCTTGACCTGGAAACTGAGGGCCTTACCGTAGTCGACCGTGGTCGTGGCGGGTGAGGTGAAGGCAAGCGGTTCGATGACCGTCAGCGCGAAAGCCTGCGTGGCCGGATTGCCGATTCCATTTTTCGCCGCGATTGTGAAGTTGTAAACGCCGGTCGAGCCCGACACGGGCGAACCCTGAAGTTGACCGGTGCGCGGATTGAGCGTCAGCCCCTGCGGCAAGGAGCCCGAGGCGATCGAGAACATCGGCGCGGGGGTGCCGGTCGCCGTCACGGTCACGGTTGAGGGCTGACCCACCGAAACGGTGGCGCTCGCGGCGCTCGTGATCACCGGCGCGGCCGGCTCGACGCTTCGCAGCACCGAGATGCTGTTGTCCATGAAGTTGGCGCTGGCCAGATCGAGCCGGCCGTCGCCATTGAAGTCGCCGGTCACCAGCGAATAGGGGTTACCGCCGGTGGACAAGCGCACTTGCGTCTTGAATGACCCGTCGCCATTGCCATAGAGGATCGTCAGGTCGTTGCTGCCCGAATTGGCCGTGGCGAGATCCAGCTTGCCGTCGCCATCGAAATCGGCGCTGACCACCGCGAAGGGAGTGGAGCCGGTGGCAACATCCTTGGCCGCCTTGAAGGTGCCGTTGCCATTGCCCAAAAGGAGCGACACGCCGTTGCCGCCGGCATTCGCCGTGACAATATCCTGCTTGCCGTCGCCGTTGAAATCGCCCGTGGCGATGCCATAGGGGGTAGGCCCGGTGGCGATGTCGGTGCGGGATTTGAAATTCCCGTCGCCATTGCCCAGGAACAGCGAGAAATTATTTCCGCCTGAGTTGGCGACCGCGATGTCGGTCTTGCCGTCGCCGTTGAAATCGCCAAAGGTGAGCGCCTGGGGAACAACACTGGCGGAGAAGGTCTTGGCCGCCTTGAAGGTGCCGTTGCCATTGCCGAGCATGACGGTGAGGGTGCTGTCCCCGATATTGGTGATGACCAGATCGAGTTTTTTATCGCCGTTGAGATCGATGGCGCCGATCGCCTGAGGGGCCGATCCGGTGCCAAGCGTGACCGGGTCCTTGAAGGTGCCGTTGCCATTGCCCAATAACAGGGTGGCCGAATCTTCGGCGTTGTTGGTCACCGCCATGTCGAGGCGTCCATCGCCGTTGAAATCGCCCAGGGCCGCCATTTGCGGGAAGGCGCCCACCGGAATTTCCTGGTAAGGGAGATAAGTGCCGTTGCCGTTACTTAGGGCAATCGCCACCGAACCGCCATTGGTGTTCACGGTGACGAGGTCGGGCCGCCCATCGCCGTTGAAATCCCCCTGCGTGATGTAGCCGGGATTCATTCCGGTACCAAGCGCGTTGGCTCCGCGGAACTGGCCATCGCCATTGCCTTGAAGGATCGTGATCTGGTTGCCGTTGTTGTCGGCGCCCGCAAGGTCGATGGCGCCGTCGCCATTGAAATCGCCCAGCGCCAGATCGCTTGGACTGGCGCCGATGCCATAGGAAACCCCCGCCTGGAAGGTGCCGTTGCCATTGCCAAGCAAGATCGTCGTCGAATTGGAGGCGGAATCGGCGGTAGCCACATCAAGAGCGCCATCCTGGTTGAAATCGCCAACGCGCAAGGCCAGCGGGCTGAAGCCGACGCTGTAGGGAATATTCCAGCCGAAGGTGCCGTCACCCAAGCCAGGGAGCAGGGCCACCGTGTTGTCGCCGGCGTTGCTGCAGATCAGGTCGAGGAAGCCGTCGCCGGTGAAATCCCCCTGGGCCAGATCGAACGGGCTGGCGCCCACCATGTAAGAAGTGCCCGACTGGAAGGTACCGTCGCCATTGCCCATGGCGACAAACAGCGACCCTTCGCCTGTGTTGGCCGTGGCGAGGTCCAGGTTGCCGTCGCGATTGTAGTCGCCCAGGATGATCCCTTGCGGATTGGCGCCGGCGCGCAGACTGCTTAGTACGGTGAAGGTTCCGTCGCCCTTGCCCAGGAGCACCGAGACGGTGCCGTCGGCGTTGTTGGTGACCGCCAGATCGATCTTTCCGTCGCCGTTGAGATCGCCCTGGGCGATGCCAAACGGATTGGTTTCCACCGCATAATCGGTGCCTTTTTTGAACGTGCCGTTGCCATTGCCCAATAGCACCGTGACGGTGTTGGAACCGTAGTTGGTGAGCGCAACGTCTTTCTTGCCGTCCTTGTTGAAGTCGCCAACGACCAACCCCTGAGGATTGAGCCCCGTTTCGGTGACGATCGCGCTGGCAAAGGTGCCGTTGCCATTGCCGAGGAGGAGCGACAGGCCGGTTCCGAGCGCATTGATCGAAACGAGATCGTCCTTGCCGTCGTTGTTGAAATCGGCCACTTCCACCGCGTACGGGTTGCCGCCCGTTTGCAGGGTTTGCACGGTCTTGAAGGTGCCGTTGCCATTGCCGACAAGAGAAGTAATCGTTTGATCGGTCGTGTTGGCCGCAAGAAGATCGGCCTTGCCGTCGCCTGAAAAATCGGCGGCGACCAACCCCTGCGGTCCCATCCCCACCGGGATCGCCACAGCCGGCTTGAAGGTGCCATCGCCATTGCCAACCAGGAGGGACAGGCTATTGTCGAAGGCGTTCGCCGTGATCAGGTCGACCTTGCCGTCGCCATTGCAATCGGCGGCGGTAACCACTTGCGGGCCTTGCCCCACATCGAAGTCGGTCGAGGCTTTGAAGGTGCCGTTGCCGTTGCCCAACAGCACCGACACCGAACTGCCAGTGTAGTTGGCCGTGGCCAGGTCGGTCTTGCCGTCCTTGTTGAAGTCAGCCCAGACGATCGACTGCGGCGCGGGACCGACGTTCGTGGTGGTGGCCGCCTTGAAGGTGCCGTTGCCGTTGCCCAACAGCACCGACACCGAGCTGCCGTTGTTGTTGGCGCTGGCAAGATCGAACTTGCCGTCGCCATTGAAATCCCCCACGGTCACCGCGAAGGGAAACGAACCGACGGCAAGCGATGCGGGAGCTTTGAAGGTGCCGTTGCCATTGCCCAACACGACCGAAAGGCTGTCGTTGCCGAAGTTGGCGGTCGCGAAGTCGGTGAAGCCGTCGCCGTTGAAATCGCCGGCCGCCAGGCTGTAGGGGTTGGAGCCCACGGCCAGGGGATCGGACAGACGGAAGGTGCCATCGCCATTGCCAAACAGGATCGAAACGCTGTTGCTCAGATCGTTGGCGATGGCGATGTCGATCTTGGAGTCGCCGTTGAAATCGCCGGAAACGAGCGCCTTGGGGGTATCCCCCAGGGAAATGACTCGGGCAGGCTGAAACTGCCCGGCACCGGCGCCGAGTCCGAGCGTGACGCTTTTCGTGCTGGCGGCGACGAAATCGAGTTTGCCATCGCCATTGAAATCGGCGGCGATCAGGCTGGTGGGGTTGCCGCCCGTCGCGGGTTCGATGTCGGACCAAAACCCGGCGGCGGGAGTGACGCGATCTTCCAGCAGTTCCACGCGGATGCGATGAGCTTGTTTGCCTCGAACGGAAGGGGGCGCCAGATAACGATTGCGGCCGTACCAGTTGGGAAAGAGAAACCGTGCGGCTTGGTCCAGACGGCTCAAAAGCCGTCGTCCCCACCGAAAGAGCGAGACGAAGGGGAACGAAGGGGGGAGGTTGGAATTCGCCAAGGGAATTCCTCCATGATGTTTAGCGACGACGAGACTTCCTGTCTCAGCAATGGATTCAGTCGACTTTCCCAAGGAATGCTCACCTGTCGATCCTGTTAAAGGAGGCGTGGGGCATTTACCGACCTGGACGGTGGTAGCGATTGGGAAAAGTCCATGCCTCCGCATCGAAAAAAACGGCGGATTCCGCGTCAGCGGACCGTCTTTTGCTTAGTGGCTTTTGGACAAGCCGAGGGATCACTTTTGCATCCCGTTGACAACGATCGACCGGGCGAAAAAACCAACCAAGTTTTCCCAGACCTCCTGAACCTCCCACTCGATTAGAGAATCGATTACCTCTGGCGGTGAGGGCAGGCCTGTGCCAGAATACGCCGAAGTCATCGGCGCCTTTTTTTCGAACCGGCCAAAACCTATTCGCTCCATCCTGCGTAGAGAAAAATAGCCCCCGAGGTATCGACCATGCTCGCCCCCGCTTCCTTTCTCCTCCTCGCCCTATTCGCCCAAGATGACAAACCACTCGAAAAAGGCCCGATTCATGAGGCCTACGCCCAGCCGTTTGAAGCCAAACCGGTGGTGGGCCCGCTGTTAAAGAAAAAACCACCCGAAGTCCTCAAGGAAGTCCCGCCCGAGGACAAGCCCGAAGGGAAAGATGTCCGCTGGATGGACGGTTACTGGCAATGGGATGACGAACGGGACGACTACATCTGGATCAGCGGTTTCTGGCGGCAGATTCCTCCCGGCAAGGAATGGACGCCGGGCCGCTTTGAAGCATTGAACAACGAGTGGCGCTGGATTCCCGGTTACTGGCGCGATCAAGAACTCGGCCAGGATGAATTTGTGGAGGAAGCGCCTCCCGCGATCCCCGAAATTGGACCTTCGGTACCCGCGCCCAATCCCCAAATGATCTGGGCTTCTGGCTATTGGGTGCGCCAGGGACCTCGCTGGGGATGGCGCCCGGGGGTTTGGATCAACTACCGGCCAGGTTGGGTTTGGAATCCAGGCCGCTGGGCGGTGACCGCCTTCGGCTTCACCTTCGTGCGCGGTTACTGGGATTATCCCCTCGAACACCGGGGTCTGCTCTTTTCGCCGGTCTACTATCCCGCCGTGGTTTATAGCCGCCCGGGATTCTTCCACCGGCCGCGGTTTGTCGTCTGCTACGAAGACCTGCCCTGCGGCCTTTTCTACCGCCGAGGATTTGGCAGCTACTACTACGGAGACTATTTCCGCCCAAGCTATGTGAGCATCGGCTTCACTTTCTGGTCCGGCAGCCGGTTTTCCGGCCCCGACCCGCTGTTCGCCTACTACCGGCATGGCAATCAGAGTCACTGGGCGCACGACCTGGAGGTCTATCGCCGTGACCGCTTCGCCGGCCGCCCCGCGGTCGCGCCAGTCATCAATAATGTGGTCATCAATAACACCACGATCATCAACAACAGAAATACCGTCAACAATATCAACAGTAACAATCGCCAGAACATTGCGACTGGCCCGGGTGGTCCGGGTAATCCGGAACGGCGAACGAATCAGGTGCGGGTCGTCGAAGCCAAGAACCAGCCCAAGGTGGTGCTCGCCAGTCATCACCCGGAACCGACTTCCAAGGACATCCCCGAATCGCAAGTTCCGCCCAAGGGTCAAGGCAAACCGCGGCAGCGGGAAGGCCGTGATGTCGCGGGCAATCGCGACAACTCGGGCGGTCCGGGCGATCGATCGAGATCCGATGGTCCCGAAAAGGGCCCGATGGGTCATCGGGTCGGTGCTTCCAATGGATCCAGACCGGGTTCTGGTCCGTCCCGATCGGATGCCGGCTCCGGCAACTCGGCGCAGGCGAAAGACCAGCCGGGCTCCGCAGGAATGCCCACCCGGGATCGTTCCAATGGTTCCGGGCCAAACAATGGCCCTCCCGGCAATGGCTCGGCGGGGCGTTCCCCCAATCGGGACAATTCAAACCGTGATGGTTCCGAAGGGCGGGGCACAAGAAACGACCAGGGGGGACCAGGCTCAGGCAGGCCGGACCGGTCCTCGGGTCCCAGGAATCAGCCCAGAGACCGCGATGGTCAAGGCGGCCCCGGCGGATCAAGATCGGGAGGCAACAACCGTTCCGCGGACGCGACATCGGCTTCGGAAACCAATCCGATTGTCCCCGTGAGCACCGCACCGCGTCCCTCCGCGACGGGTGCCCCGGCCGGCACCGCACCGAAAGTGCCGCCATCGAGCACCCAGCCGGGTAACGGCAATGCGCCCGGTTCGACCCCTGGCGCCGCCCCTCGAAACCTCCCGTCAGGTAATTTCCCATCAGGCAATTTCCCGGCGGGCAATCAAGGAGTTGGTCAGGGCCCCGGCGCGGCCGCGGGTGCTGCTCCTCGGAATTTCCCTGCAGGAAATCAGCCAGGCGGGGTTCTTGCAGGTAGCCCTTCGGCTCCCCGTAATTTCCCTGCGGGCAGTCCGCCAGCCATCGGCCCGGTCGCGGGACCGACCGCTCCTCGTAATGTGCCGGCCGGCCTGCCGCCAGGCACAATGAATCCCAACGCGCCTTCGCGCAACAATGCCGGTCCGGGGTCCCCCCCTGCCATAGCGCAGGCAAGGCAGGGCCAACCGATCGGTTCAGGCAAACCTCCCGCCAAGACCAATAAGCAAGGCGACGACAAGAAGGGCTCCGATCAAAAGGGCGGCCCTCGCTAATGGTTCGGGTTCACGGTCGAACGCATTCGGGCGCCCCAAACCGGGGCGCTTTTTTTTTCATGGCCGTCCTTTAAACTCTTCAGTTGAGGTTCACGCGGCCGCTCGCCTGGTTTTCATTGAAAACCGCAGGGTCCCGGGCAAACATTGACCGATCCGCGGCCAAACCGATTGGGGCAAGGGAATTTCAGCATGAGTGATTATCGTTTGGTCGTCGGCCTCGAGGTCCATGTGCAGCTCCAGACCAAAAGTAAGCTCTTTTGTGGTTGTAGCGTCGAGTTCGGCCTTCCTCCCAATTCCGCCACTTGCCCGGTTTGCTTGGGGATGCCTGGCGTTTTGCCGGTGATGAACCGTAAGGCATTCGACCTGGCCCTGCGCGCCGCCATCGCGCTGAACTGCTCGATTGCCTCGTTCACCAAATGGGATCGCAAGAATTACTACTATCCCGATCTGCCCAAAAACTATCAGATTTCTCAGTACGACCTGCCGTTCAGCTCCGAGGGTTACCTGGAAATCCCGGCCACGCAGGAACAGCCGGCCAAAAAAATCGGCATCATCCGCGCCCATCTGGAAGAAGACGCCGGCAAGTCGATGCATGACGAATCGGGCGGCGGTGGCTCTTCCAAGGTTGACCTGAACCGCACCGGCACGGCGCTTGTCGAAATCGTTTCCAAGCCAGAGCTTCATTCGGCTGAAGACGCGCGCATGTATCTGGAAGAGCTGCGCCTGCTTCTGCGCGAAGCCGGCATTTCCGACTGCGAAATGCAGGAAGGCTCGCTGCGCTGCGATGCCAATGTGAACATTCATATCGCCTTGCCCGATGGCAGCTATGCCGCCACGCCGATCGTCGAGGTGAAAAACCTCAATAGCTTTCGCGCGGTCGAAAAGTCGATTCGCTACGAGGCCCAGCGGCAGTTCGAGCAGTTCAAAAAAGACGGCAAGAAGATGGGCGAAGTCGCCAAGGCGACCGCCGGTTGGGACGATGCCCGCGGCGTGACGATCGTGCAACGGCGCAAGGAAGAGGCGAGCGACTACCGTTATTTCCCCGAGCCCGATCTGGCGCCGGTGCGCGTCAGTGCGGAAGTGCTTGAACGGGCCAAGGCAAGCCTGGGAGAACTACCTTCCCAGGCCCGGTCGCGCCTGCAGGCCAACTTTGGCCTGGGAATTTACGACGCCGATGTGCTGGTGCGCCAGGGCCGAGCCTTCACCTCCTATTACGAAAAGGTGGTCGCCAGCGGCGCCGATGCGAAAAGCGCCGCCAACTGGGTCACCAACCAGGTCCTCACCACCTTGAACGAAACGCGCCAGGATATTGCACAATATCCGCTTGGCCCCGATGTCATCGCCGGGCTGGTGGCCGAAGTGCAAAAGACCGGCCTCAACATGCAGCGGGCGCGCGAGGTTTACGCGGCGATGCTCGCCGAAGGGATCGATGCGGCCGCGGCCATCAAGAAGCTTGGCTTTGTCGCGGTCGCCGATGAAGGGGCCCTGGCCGAAATGATCCGCAAGGCGATGGCCGCCAATCCCAAGGCGGTCAACGACTTCAAGGCGGGCAAGGTCAAGGCGGCCGACGCGATCAAGGGAGCCGTCATGAAAGAAACCAAGGGGATGGCGAAAAGCGATCTTTTGCAAAAAGTGCTGCTTGAGGAACTGGGCAAAGTCTGACCCCCCAAAGGTCGGGACCGACCTTTTTTCGGCCGATCCACCCCAGCGAATCGCGCGAGGACAAACGCAAAAAAACCAGCCGATTCCGGTTGGTTTTTTGTCTTTGGGCAAGGCGTTGAACACGCGATCAAAGAACATTTATTGGGGGCGGACCGAATCTTTCGGATCTGCGGCCTCGTTGGCCTTGCGCCGGTTCGTCAGAGAACCGGGGGCATTCGGGCTCTTTGAGCTCAAGGTCGCCTTTTGATTCGGCTGACCAGTGGTTTTGGCGGCCACCTCGTCTTTTTCCAAAAGTTGGAGGAGGCCTTTTTTAAGCTGTTCGCAGCGATCTTCCATCCCATTGCGCTCAGCCGTTCTTTCCGCCAGATCCGTGCGAAGCTGATTGCGCTCCTTGACTAATTCCTGCAACTGAACGATTTGGCTTTCCAATCCGGCTTTCTCTTCTTCGAGCCGAGCAACCGTTTTCTCGGTCGAAACCAGCGTTTGCCGGATCGCCTCCTGTTCGCGAATCAGCTCTTGTTCGGAAGCCGCTTTCTGGACCATTCCATTTTCCAGATTGAGGATCCGTTCCAAAAGCTCCGCTTGTTCGGGATCGTTCGACTGAGCGATGGCCCAAACGCCCATGAAAGCCATGAGCAGAAAGATCAAAGCGCGATTCGACTGCCCCATGACGCCGTGCACTCCCTTGTGAAAGGAATCTCTGTTCGAATCGGAATCGACTCTTGAGAAAAACCTTGTCCGTCCAGAAAGTTATCGGCGCGCCGCAGCCCCCAGTTTAACCAAACTATCCATCCTTCCCATAATTTTTATCTTTCCCATCATGACGGCCCAGGCCGGGTTGTTCGGCCTCCCAAAGCGGGCCTGGGGCAAAATTTCTCCCAATTCGCTCCAATCGGCGCTCAACACGGCCTTTTTTCTCTCCGTGAACTCCTTCCAGTCTCGTTCCACCCGGGCCAACCACAATTCCCATTCCGGCCAGGGTGCGTGGGAAGCCGGTGCACTTGCTTGCCATTTTCTAGCGAGCGTTTGGGCGCTGCCACGGCTTCGCCAGAAGCCAAGGCAAAACCATCCGATCGCAATCAAGACCGCCAAAAGGAGCAGGAACCAGGGGAGAAGTGCCGCGGTTCCGGTTCGTCCCGCGCTTTCGGTCTCTTGAGGTGGTTGTTCGGTAATCGTCTCGATCGACATCTGGGGATCCAGCCGAAAAAAGACCGGGCCGCCCGGCGTTTTCCACTGGGTTTCAAGCGCCGGTCCGGGCCCCAACGGAGGGAACGCCTGCCTGAAATCAAAGGAGAGGATGAGCGGCTGGGAGGAAATCCGCTTGATGACCGAGGTTCCGCTCGAGGCGGTCGCCAGGTTCCAGTCGGCGGGCGCTTCCAGCCGGACGGTGATTTTCCAGGCCGGCCGGTTTTCCCGGGCCGGATCTTTGGCGTTGGCCGGCAGGCTGTCGTCCGGTTCGATCGTCCAGTGCGCCACCAGCGGATCTTTGCGGGTGGTTTGGCTGAAACCGAGCGGATCGCTTGTGGTCGGATCGTCCCAAGGAAGAAAACTCATTGCCATCGACGACCTTGCCGCGAGAACCAAGGATCAAGCGCCTTTTCCCAGGGCTGTTCGGTCCCATGGCTTAGCGAGGGAAAAACACCGCCCCCGGACTCTTTTTCCCAGCGCTCTTCGCGCTTTTCCCAGTTTTGCCGGGCACGCCCCCGAGCGGCCCGATCGGCCCAGTTCTCCTGGCCTTGTCGATTCGGTCCCCAGAGGGTGATGTTGCCTTGCAATGGGGGCGACTGTTCCCAGGGATCGAACACCCGCACCTTGCCAAGGCTCAGGCGCGCCATGCTGGTGATCTCGGCGCCGGGGCCCTCGTCGGAGTCGGCATCGGCGTCGGAGTAAAGACAAAAACCGGGTAGGGCGAGTTGACGCCGGGGAAAGGGGAGTCGACCTCCCGGAAACGGATGGGAAGGAAGTTGATTCGCGGGCCCCCCTTCCTCTGGCCATTCGCGAAGACGGCGATGAAGGCGCAGCCAATCGCGAGGCTTGGCGCAAGAGGGCAGCGCCAAAAATCCCTGATCGCAAGCGACAACCGAATGGACGCGCCAGCCATCGTGCAGTGCAACCAGGGTCAAAGCGAGGCCGAGGGTGACGATCCGTTCTTGAACGGTTTGCGAGGTGCTGCCAAACGCCAGGCAAGTACGATGATCGATCAGCAGAAAAAGCTCGGCCCGGGTTTCGCGAGCCGTCTCGATCGCGACCGGATAGCCAAGCCGCCCCGAGGCAACGGCGGCCATCCGGGTGGCCGATTCGTCCCAGGGCCGCACGCCAACCGCTTCGGGAGCGGTTCCAAATCCGCGCGCACGCCGGTTGCCGAAACCATCGCGGAAACTCGGGTGATACGCCAACCTCTGGCCCCGCAAAAAGTCGAAAGCCTCAGGCCCGGGGATATGGCGGCTTCGGTCGATGCGATGCCTCTTTTTCCATTCGAAGGGTTTCGCCGCCGCGGCGACCTAAATCGCGGCCTGGAATAGCCCTTATCAGAATCTATAAACAAATAAGCAGGGTCGGAAATCCCAATAACTCAGGATTCCTCTGGCGCCTCAAGCCCCCCTGATTTCACAATGAGACTGGACCTGATGGAGCGCGGGCCCCAGGCGCGAACCGGGGCGACACTCAAAAGGGACCCGTGAAATCCGGTGGCGCCTTCGGAACAACTTGGGGATGGTTGAAACCCAGCCAGAGCTTCACGAAGCAATCAAACAAACAGGAAAAGCGCTTGAGTGGAACTACGGGAGGACGCTTCCCGAGGATTCCCCTCACGCGCAAGCGACCTAGAGGATGGGACGATGAATGCGGGCATGGCCTTGGGGCTCTTCGGATTGAGCGCGTTTCTTCCCGGGCAAAATCTTCAGCTGGAAAATCTGCGGACACCCATGGGGGTCTACGGCAGTTCCCGGGCGGCCACGCACGAGTGGGTTCCCGGGGATTTGGTCCTGGTCAGCTTCGACCTGACCGGTCTGACGACGCGGCCGCCAGGCAGGGTCTTTTATGGGGTCGGTGTTACCTTGCAAGACCCGCAGGGAAAGGTCCTCCTCGATCAGGCGGGAGGTCAAAACGAGGCTTATTTGCCCTTGGGAGGTGGTCGCATCCCCGCCTACGCCGCGTGTGAACTGCCGCCAGATATGGCCCCCGGAACTTACACCATGACCCTGATCGCCACCGACTTCAGCACGAAAAAAGAGGCGAAGGCGATCCGAAAAATCCAGGTTGGCCCCAGGAAGTTCGGGATCGTGCGCGTCAACAATACCTTTGCCACGAACGAGGCCGCCCCTAATATTGGTTTTCCCGGCCAGCAGTTCGTTTTGCGCTTCGGTCTGGCCAATTGCACGATCGATCCCAAAACGTTGCGCGGCAAACAGGAACTGCGCATTCGCATTCTCGACGAAAGCGGTAAAGCAATTACAGACAAACCAATCGTCACCGAAATCACCGAAGTGCTCGACGAAGTGTCACGCTTAAGCCCGTGCACCTATCCCTACCAACCGAACCGTCCTGGGCGCTTTCAGATCGAAATCGAAGCGGTGGATCAGCTGAGTGCCGAAAAAAGTTCCGCAAAATTACTTTATCCGTTGGTTGTCGTCGAACCAAAATAGCGACTCTCTCGTCTGAACAGAGACGAGGGTCAATCCGTCCCTGGGTCCGGGAAGCTCTCCCGGAAGGAAAACGGAGAGATTGTGGCGATTTCGTGAGGACAACCGGCAAGTCCGGTGCGATTCCGGCGATTGTCACAATCGTTGGGGGCATGAAATTCCTCCGCGGTATATTTATCCCTGTTTTCCCTTTTACCAGCGCCCTTTGCGAATGGGGTGCATGGTTAGGTTGATAGTCCGAAATCCGGGATGAATGGGCGTATTGTCATTGGTCCATTTGGAAGTCAAAACCATGAATTGGCAATCCTTCGGAAGCGGCAAAACCAAGAAATCACCTCACATGTCCCCCAAAGCTCGCCGGCTGTTACTGGAAGCCCTCGAAGACCGAACCGTGCCGGCTCTTTTACTCAACGCAGGGTCCCAGGAAGTACTGGATGACCCCAATCTGCTGAAATTCCCTGGTTTAAAAACCCCGTTCAAAGACGACAGCGTCATCATTCAGGTCAAGGGGACCGACGGTCTCAACTACCTCCGCAGCGTCGTTCAAGCCAAACCGAATAGCGTGCTCAACGATGCGTTCGATTTTTCCGCGACGCGAGTCCTTTGGCAAACCGATAGCAACACGATGATGCGCGTCGGCCTGAAGCCGGAAGTCGATCCGGTAGGCGTTTACAATGCGATCAGCAAATTCACCAATGTCGAATATGTTTCTTTGAACTTCGTTTACCGCGAACAGGAAGGGTACGGCAAACTCGACTACCAGCCCAACGATCCCTTCTCCGGCCCGTCTCTCTCGCAGCAATATCACCACGGCATTATCGAAGATTACAAGGCCTGGGAAGCGATCCGCGGCACGAGCGCCGCTTACTCGGGCGCAAACGGCAGCACCCTTGGGCCGATCGTCGCCGTGACCGACAACGGTTTCGACATCAATCATGACGACCTTAAGAACGCCATGTGGGTCAACCCCGGGGAAACTCCCGGAGACGGCGTTGACAATGACCGCAACGGCTACATCGACGATTACAACGGGGTGAATGTCACCGAGCCGTACACGGGCCAAACGCTCGAACCGCGCGGCAGCATCGTCCCTTCCAATGCCAACGACGACCATGGCACGCACGTCGCCGGCATCATTGCCGCCCAGATGGACAACGGACTTCTTGTTTCCGGCGTCGCCGGCGGCGGCATCATCCAGGCCGATGGATCCACCGCTCAGACCGCGGGCGCAAGGATTATGGGCATCAAGTGGCAAAACACCCAGAACAACATTGTCAGCTATTACGAAAGCTCGGTCATTATCGAAGGCCTGTATTATGCCTACGATAAAGGCGCCGACATCGTCAGCTCCAGCTACATCGTCATTTCCGGCCAGGCGCCTTTCCAGGCCCCCTTCCCGTTCGCCGATGATCAAGGCGTCATCAATGCCTACAAGAACCTCCACGACAAGGGAATCGTGTGCCTGGTCGCGGCCGCCAATGACGGCATCGACAATACCGTAGCCCTTGAGAAACTCCCCTATGTCATCTGGGTGGGCAGCACCGACGAAAACGATCAAAAGAGCTATTTCAGCAACTACGGCAAGACCGTCGATGTGATGGCTCCTGGGTCCGACATCCTCTCATTGGCGCCGGGCAACTTTTTCCAGTTCCTTTCCGGTACCTCCATGGCCACTCCCGTGGCCGCCGGCGTGGTCGCGCTCATCATGGCCGCGCATCCCGATTGGACGCGGGACCAGGTCGTTTCCCAGCTTTATGCGACCGCCAATAATATCGACAATCTCAATCCCGCTTACGTGGGCGACATGGGTCATGGCCGCGTCAACTCGTTTGGCAGCGTGACTTCTTCTTCCGGGTTTGTCGCGGTGGCGAACGGCCAAACGATCATTGCCGGGGCCGATATCGACGGCTCGGTCAAAATCTGGACCCCCGGCGGAAAGCTCCAGCAGAATATTCCGGTCACCCCCGGCGTTCCGCTCACCAGCATCGTGATGGATGGCGATCTGCGCATGGTCGTTGGCTCCGCCGACGGGACCATTACTTACCTGTCGCGATCGGCCGCCAATGGAGCGGTCTGGTTCAAGCCGGTTGGAAGATACAATGCCGGCTCCTCGATTGTGAGCGTCGAAACCGTCCGCCAGGGAACGACGGGAATTGTCTTCGCCGTGAATGCCCAGGGCGAGGCGATCAAATACGACTTCAATGCCAAGGTCGCGACCGTCTTGTTCTCCGCCGGCATGGCATCGTCATTGAAACTGAACTCCACGCAAAACTTGCTGGTGATCGCCCTGAAGGCGGGTGGATTGACCGTTCTGGACCCCACCACGCTTTCGGTCGTGACCACCATCGCGGGCGACATTCCCATTACCGCCATCGATTTTGCCCGGGGCAACGGCAACGCGAACACCCTGGTGGCCGGTTATCAGGACGGCTCGGTCAGATCGTGGAACCTTGGGGTCCAGCCCGCGACCTCCTTCCTCATTGGGAAGGACACCGCCAGTCCGGTGCTTGCCATCACCGCGGGTGACGGCACCACCGTCGCCTATGGTTATGCAGGCGGACAAGTCTACGCTCGAAACCTGACCACCGGCGCGTTCGTCAATCAGTTGATTGTGCCCTTAACCAATGTTCTGGACGGTTCGGGCAAGGAAGTGAAGGATGCCGCGGGCAATCCGGTGATGGAGTCGATTTCTTCGCTGCTCGTCGTCTCCGGGGGTAGCGAGATTGCCGTGGCCACCAAGTCGCGGGAAATCGGCCGTTTCGTGCTCAACCGAGTCATGAGCCAGAATCTTGGCGCGGGGAACGTCAAAGCGGTTGCGGACAATTCCCAGGGCGGCCAGTTCGGCAAGGCCGTGGGCCTTGCCGATGGAACGGTGAATTTTGTTTCAGGCACCACCGTAACCGCCTCGATCACCGTGAGCTCCAGCGCCATCGTCAAACTACAATGGAACGCCTCCGGCGATGTGCTTGGCGCGATCGATGCCGCCGGCCACTTGTACCTGCTCTATTACCCGGGAACGACCGGCTACAATCTGGTCCAAGTCAGCAATGCAGGCATCACTTCCGCCTTCACGCAATTGGCATTTTCCGCCGACAACCTGAGCCTCGCCACCGCGACCGCCGACGGCAAGGTCTACGAATGGGACCTGCTCGCCGCCGTCAAGGTGCCGAAGTTTCAGTTCGTGCTTCCCGCAAGCGCCGTCTATCCCAGCGGAAGCCCCGGCGCGGTCAACGGCCTGGTTTACACCCCCGATGGCAAGTATCTGGCCACCGCCGACCAAGGCGGCTTCGCGAGGCTGTGGAATCGCGATCCGCTCGATACCAAGAATCGCGACGCGGACGGAAACTTCGCGCCGACCTTTTCCGGCACGCTGGGAACTTTGGGCGATGCCATCTCCCCCTTGACCGCGATCGCGGCCAGCCCCAATGGCGCCTTCATTGCCGTCGGCAACATCAAGGGCCAGGCCGAAGTCTACGACTTGAGCCGGTTGAAATTGGCTTCGCGAACCAAGGGAACCGATCGGCCGACGGTATCGCTTGGATTCACCGACGACTCGCAATCGCTGCTCGTCGGCAACGCCAACGGCCTGGTGCGGCTCGTGCAAACCAATAGCGGCACTCTGCTTTCAGTTGTCCGCGATTCCGATGCGGCGCTTGCGTCGATGTCGGTCGATTCCGCCGGGTCGGCCAACGGGCTCCTCGATTTTGTCGTGGGATTTGCCGACGGTTCCGTCGAGATTTACAAAATCAGCGCCAGCAACCGAAGCAGAAATTTTCTGGGCCAGGGTGCCGTCCCAACCATTGGCGGCGTGGACCGGTTGCCAAGCAACGGCGGCACAACCAATACCGTGCCAAGCGACATCATCGTCACCTTTGATGGCCTGTTTGATCTCAGCAAATTCAACCAATTGGGACCGGTGCGTTTCGTGGGACGCGGCCCCGACGGCATCTTCGACACCGCCGACGATTCCATCGTCCGACTTGCTCCCCTGGAAGGCATGGGCATCGGCACCAATTACGCCACCTTCCGCGTGGTGGGCGTATTGTCGCCCGATGTCTACCAGTTCCGCATCAGTGCCGACGCGGCCGTCAGCCCGTTCGGCACGAAATTGGATGGCAATGGCGACGGCGTCACCGGCGACGATTACCTTGGCCCCGTGTTCGAATATGCCGGCGCGTCCGGAACGATCTACGGCCGCGTAACTGCCGGGAATCAGCAATTCTCACAGGATTCCGCCGGGCTTGCTGGCCGGCGCGTGTTTGTCGACCTCAACAACAATGGCGTTTTCGATCCGGTTTATATTCCGGCAGGCGAAGGCGCCACCAAAACGGTTGTGGCGTCCCAGGTTCCCAAGGCGATTGACAACTCGTCGCCGATGGTTGCCATCATGGATATCACCGCCGCCAATGGCCGGGCTGGCGCGATCACCTCGGTGATCCCCAAACTGACCATCAAGCACACCTACTTTAATGATATCCGCGGGTACCTCGAGTCTCCCGACGGTACCAAGATCTCGCTATTCTCCAACTTGCCCTTCTTTTCCTATTATTTGACCGGTTTGAAGGATATCGAATTCCGCAACGATCCGACCCTGCCGACTTTGTCCCAGTTCATCCAGAACAACGCTTTCAGTAACAAACAGGTGTTGACCGGGGCGGTTCGTCCCGATGGAGATCTCGGCGTCTTCAATGGCCAATCGACTTTCGGCCGCTGGAAAATCACCATCATTGACGATCAATTCCTCGACAATGGCTATCTCCAATCGTGGAGTTTGAAGTTCCAGACTTCCGAACCGACCGCGGTCCAGAATATCGTCGATCCCAATACCGGTCTGGTGACTTACGTCACTTCGACCGATGTCAACGGCTATTACGCCATTCCCAACATGGGAGCCGGCCTCGCGAATTTCACCTCCGTCCAGTACAACGTGTTTTTGGACGACAAGTCGGCCGACCAGGCCAAATTTGCAGACTTCAACGACGTCTTCCCCCTGAACGGCACCAGGCAAGTCACAATCGACAACCGCACGGCCTCCCTCAAAAACGATTATCAAGAAGTTCTGCTCAAGCCCAAGGCGGTGCTTTTCAACGGCCTCACCCCGCTGCTTCCCGATGTCACCCTCGATTCGAACAACCTCGGTGCGCTCTCTCTCGATTTGACGCCCGCGGTGACTCTGTTCAACGGCGTCAAGGGAGGGTCCTACACGCGCGGTCCTTCATTTGGAACCGTCAGCGACAAAATTCAGATCTTCGCAGACGCCAACAACGACAACATTCTCACGCCGGACGAACTGGTCAAAACGGTCGACTATGCCAATGGTCAGACCTCTATGAAGATCAACAACGCGCTCTCGAACGCGGCGAATCCGCTTCCGGACGGAATGTATAACATCTACGCGGTGCAAATGGCGCTGGATCGATATATCAGCGCCCCGATCAAGGTGGCGCAATTGAATCTGATATCGACGCCTCCGGCTACGCCGGAAATCGTGTCGGTTTCGCCGGTGCTCAATACGATCATCCCGACCACCACGCCGACCTTCACCGGAACCTCGATTGCCAACGCCGTGATTCAGCTCTTCTTAGACGGAGGAACCACGGTCATCGGCAGCGGCACGAGCGATGCGCTTGGCAATTGGTCGGTCAAATTGACCACGCCGTTGCCCCAAGGCGCCAGTTCGGTGGTGGCTTATGCACTCGACTTCCTGGGCAATAAGAGCTCGGTTTCGGCAGCGTTTGGCGTGGTCGTCGACACGGTCGGTCCCAAGGCGCCGACCATCACCGACATCGTCGGCGCGGCGCCCAATCCCTCCATTCCGGGGGCCGCCGGCGTCTATTTCGCCAAGTCCAGCCCTTCGAAAATCGTGGTCACTCTCGCCGAGAGCGCGGTCACCTCGGTTTACCTTGATGGGAAGCTCTTGTTCCGAACCTCCCAACCGGTCGGCCCAGGCTCGGTGTCCATCAACCTGCCGGCCATCGCCGACAACAGCCTCGGCAATCCCTACGCGTTGACCGTGACGCAAACGAATGGGTTCGGCATCGAAGGCAAGGCCAGTCCCTCCGCGCTTCTGGTCGTCAACAGCACGGTTCCCGCGGCTCCAACCCTGGGCGGCATCACGCCCGACACCGGGCGTTCGGTCACCGACTTCATTACCAAGGAAGGCGCATTGCAGCTTTTCGGCACGGCGCAGTATTGGGCAAAGGTTCTCGTCAACGTCGATGACATCTTCATGGGAACCGCCTATGCGGGTTCCTTGGGCGGTTGGTTCCTCATTCCGGGTAGCGGCCTCTTCCAGGCGACGGAAGGAATGCACAAGGTCACGCTCCAGGCGGAAGCTGGCAGCGGCCTTTTGAGTCCTGTCTCGTCCCCGTTCTATTTCACGGTCGACAAGACCGCGCCGCTCGTCCCAATCAATGTGGGCGTGGCGGCTCCTTTCGGCGCGCTGCCCAATTTCACCAACGCCTCGACTCCGACCATCACGGGCAAAGGTGAAGTCAATTCGATCGTGACCATTAGCGACGCCGCATCGGGCACCACACTGGGTACTGGCCTGGTCGACGCGCAGGGCAACTTCTCGGTGCCTCTGAATCAAAACCTTGGCCAGGGTCCCAAGTCGGTCAAGATCTCCCTCACCGATGTCGCGGGCAACGCCTCGACGCCGCTGACCTATGCGTTTACCGTTCAGTCCGCATTCCCAGCCGGCCCCGTATCGGTGGGTAAGATCGCCCTCGATACCGGCTTCAGCGACGCCGATGCCATCACCCGCGGCTTGATTGGTTCGGTGATCGGCCTGGCTCCGGCCGGTACCCGAATTCGCCTCATCGCCGATGCGGGAATGGCCAACGAGATCAATCTGTCTCCCACCGATGCCGACCTGGTCGCGACCGACGGCACCGGAACCTGGAACTTCCTCAGGCCGCTGGGTATTCCCTTCGACGAAGGCCGCCACACCTTGACCGCCGTTGCATTCGACAAGGCGGGCAACGCGGTTTCCTCGGCGTCGTTCCGCGTGATCGTCGATTTCACCGCACCGCGCGACACGGCCATTACCAGCCTTTCGAGCACCACGGGCAACAACGACCTGGGCTTTACCGACCAGTTCGATTTCACCGTCGGCGGCCGGGCCGAACCGTTCGCGCGGATCACGCTGTCCCTGGGCGGCGTGCAACTTTCCGACATGATTACCGTCTCGGAAAAGGGCACCTGGTCCTACAAGATTCCTGCCGGCCGCATCACGGCCAACGGCACCTTCTTGCTCAAGGCCGATACGCTCGACGCGGCGGGCAACAAGTCGATCGCCCCCTCGGTGCTCGAAGTCAAAGTCGACAAGGCGGCTCCCACCGCTCCGCAGATCGATGGATTGAAGGGATTTGGCGGCGACTTCGATGTCGTCACCTCGCTTGACCGCCTTGTCATTGGGGGTAAAGCCCCGGCCGGAACGAAGGTTCAAGTCAGCCTCACCGGCCAAAACGGCGTGGAGCAGGACCTTGGCCTGGCCGTGGCCGACGCCAGCGGGCGCTGGACCCTGGACAACTCCCAGGTGCTGCGCGCCTCGGGCGATTACACCATCAAAGCCAAGGTGATCGGCCGCACCGGCGCCGTGTCCGCCCCCAGCTCGCTTGCCGTGCGCGTCGATACGGTCGCGCCGAATGCTCCCCAGATCACCGGCTTCGCTCCGGGCACCCTGGTCATCGGCCAGTATCTCGGCACCACGGCGCCCGTCGTCACCGGCACCGCCGAGCCGCGTTCGCGCATCGAAATCGCGGCCACCGCGGAAAATGGAGATGTGGTCCATGGCACGGCGATCACCGATGACAACGGCAAGTGGTCCGTCAGCTTGAGCGGCCTGGGAAATGGCCCGACCTCGCTGATCGCCCAGGTACGGGATGCGGCCGGCAACCTGAGCTTGCCTAGCGCTCCGCTTGCTTTCACGGTCGACACGGCCGGACCAGAGGCCGCGGTCAGCAGCCCGGTCAAGGATGGCGTGTTCACCCCGACGAATTGGCTTGGAGAATTCACGGGAAGCGCGCCCGATGTTGGCGCGGGTACCCAGAGTGTCGCCCTGGCGATCAAGGGTCCGAACGGCCTTTACTACGATGGCGCCAAGTTCGCCTCGGACGTGAAGCTCTACCTGGCAGCGCAAGGCGCCACGGCCTGGAAGCTCGCCTTCCCCGCTTCGGCGCTCGTCACCGGCAAGATTGTCTTCACGGTGAAATCCACCGACAATCTGGGCAATGTGTCGGAGTCGGCCGAACAAGGCCTGACCTACAGTTCGTCCATTCCGACGATCTCGGACTTTAAGTTGACGCCGAATGTTATCACCGGAACCTTCCGGGGCGTGCTGACATTCTCGACCCCGGTGACCGGCCTGAGTCTCTCCAGTTTCAACGTCACCAACGGTACGGTCTCGGATTTGACCGGGTCGGGCGCGGAATATGAATTCCGAATCAAACCGACCAAACCGGGACAGATCACCGTTTCGGTCAAGGGCGGTGCCGTCAAGGACGAATTTGGCGCGACCAACCCCGCCTCCGAAGTTTTGGTGCGCAGCTACGGCACGAGTTCGGCCTTCGAAATTGCCGGAGGGGTCGGCTCGAGGCCCGTGGTTCGGGTCGTCTCGAACATGGGCGTGGCCCGCGACTACCAGGTTTTCGAAACGGCCTTCCGTGGCGGCGTCCGCGCGGCCCTCGCCGACTTCAACAACGACGGAATCGCCGACGTCGTGGCCGTTCCCGGCCCTGGCGGCGGCCCCGTTCTGAGGGTCTTCGATGGACTCACCGGCAACCTGCTGAAGAGCATGTATGTGTTTGCCGGCAACTACACGCGCGGCCTGTACGTCGCGGTGGGCGACACCAATGGCGACGGCACCGAGGATATCATCGTCAGCACCGGCGGCGGCGGCACGGCGCAGGTCAAGGCGATTTCGGGCAAGGACTTCAAGACCGTGCTTACCTCCTTCGCGCCTTATGGAGGCTTTGCCGGGGAAGTCACCGTCGCGGTGGCCAACATCAAGGGAGACGCCGCGGCCGAAATCGTCACCGGTACCGGTGCTGGGGTTCGCCCCGACGTGCGCGTCTGGAGCGGCAAGGGCAAATTCATCCAGGCCGTTGCCGTCAGCGCCAACGCCGGCCTGGCTGGTGTCTTTGTGGCAGCCGCCGACCTGAGCGGCGATGGCCTTGCCGAAGTCATCATCGGCACCGGCTTTGGCGTCTCCTCCCAGGTTTATGTCAACAATCTCAACGCGTCCCCAGGAACGCCCGCTCTGCGGACCATGGCGCCCTTCGCCCCTGGCTTCAAGGGTGGAGCCCGGGTCGGCGCGGCCGACGTGGACGGAGACGGCGACCTCGATCTCGTGGTCGGCTCCGGCAATGGCGTGGCCGTCGCCAAGCGCTACGACGGCCTTTCGCTTGGGCTGATCGACCAGGTCTTCCTGGAAGGCAACATTACCGGCGGCGTCTATGTCTAAGCCCTAGTCGCTCGAATCGGGGTTGACCGGGCAATGAATCGCAAACGCCTCCTTAAAAAGGAGGCGTTTTTTATTTCCCACATGCAGTGCCTTTTGATTTCTGCTTATTTTTCCATGCGCAAGATGCGGCCATTTTCACTATCGGAAATCCAGATCCGCCCTTGGGAATCGACCGCGACGCCATGGGGTTGATCGAGCGCCGTGGTACGCGGATCGCCCCCCGCGATTCCTTTGCCGGCCTTGCCGGTTCCGGCCACGGTGGACAATTCCCCTTTTTGGCGATCGAACCGGCGGATGGCATGATTGGATGAATCGGCCAGCCAGATCGAGCGATCGTCTCGCGAAATCCATAGGTATTTGGGGCTACGCAATGTTGCCATTGCGGCGGGACCGTCGGCCACTGGCCCGGACTTGCCCGTTCCGGCAACCGTGCTCACAGTTCCCTGAGGATCGACGCGCCTGAGGCAGTTGCCGCCGCGTTCCAGGATCCAAAGCGAACCGTCCTGCCCCCTGGCGGCGGCACGCGGATCGGTCAAGCAAGCCTCCAGTGCTTGGGAACCTTCGACGAACGGTCCCTTTTTGCCTGAACCGGCAATCGAGTCGATCTTCATCGAGTTCAGGTCGATGCGGCGAATCTTGCGATTCATCAGATCGACCACGATCAGACCGGCCGGGTCCTCCATGGCAACATGGTAAAGCTCGTTGAACTGGGCCTTGTTCGCCGGTCCGCCATCCCCACCCTGCCCCTTCTGCGAGCCTGCGATCGTGGTTACCTGACCGGTCACCGGATCGACTCTGCGCACGCGGTGGTTGAGCGTGTCGCTGACATAGATGATGCCATCGGGACCCACGCAAACATTATGGGGAGCGTTGAACTTGGCCTTGTCCGCGATGCCGTCGGCGAACCCCGCGCTGCCATCGCCGGCGATCAATGTGATTTTGCCCGAGGCATCCAAACGCAAGATCCGGTGGCTTCCGAAATCGGCAAAGACCGCATCTCCATTGGGAAGAAAATCGAGCCCAAAGGGGGTCTTCATCAGGGCGTTGGCCGTCGCCACTTCGACGATTTTTCCCGGTTGGCCCGTTGATTCTTGGGCGCGAAGTTGAAGGCCTCCCGTTGCGTAAACCGCAAGCGCCAGACCCACTATCACGATCGATCTCATGGGAAGACTCCAAGCTGCCTATCCGCGACTCGCTACCGCCAACCCCTAGCCTATGCACCGCGCGCGGTCTCCCCATCACTCGTTTCATTGCAATCAAGCGTTCCCAATCCATTCCTCGACCGGATGCCGGTCCTCACGAGTTCCCGCCTTGGCGAACAAAAAAGCGGGGAAATGAAAGAGGCCGGGAACAGGCCCGGCCGCGATCCGATGCTCAAAGCCATTCGCAAAGGGGCGGCGACTAGCGGCGAAGCGGATTGTCGGCGACATCGACCAAGCCAAGGAACTCGGTTCCGGTCAGGTCGATCCGCTCATCGGGAGTTTTGATGAACTCCTTGTCCTGAATGAACTTCACGGGAAAACGCGCTTCATTGATTCCCATCGGAATTTTCTCTTCGGCCCCTTCCTTGGCGCGCAAGGCGGCGGGGATGCAGAAGAAAAGGTTGGGCAAATTCATCTGGCAAAAGCGCCGGATATCGTCTTTTTGAACTTCCATGTGCAATTGCACGCCCACGGTGGAAGAGTAGCCCAAGCCGAACATGGCGGAATTCTTGGCCTCGGGTTCTTTCGGGGCGGTCTTGTTGTCCGCTTCGCCGGCAGCCTTGATGGCCACCTTCTTCTCGACTTTTTTCTGGCCGACTGTCAGCATCGGATTGCCCGCGGGCAACGACAGGGTCACCGCGACCGCAACGTCGCCGCGGTTATCTTCTTCATTACCCCGCGCGGGGACCGCTTTTTTTCCCTTGACTTCCTTCTTGATTTGCACCGGAGCCGAAGTCGGCTGAGCCGATTCCTCCTGCGCCTTGAGCGATCCTAAATCTCCAAAGATCCCCAAGGATCCTATCACCGTCATTGCCGCCGTGATCTGCTTGAACATGCTGGACCTCCTTGTCCAAAAAATGAAAATTTTAAATGCCTAACCAATAACTCAAAAAATCAGCAAAACCCAAGGAATAAAACTCAAGCCGGTTTACTCAGGTGATGAACGAGTGCCGGCGGGATATTGGCGAGCACCAATCGCGAGCGTGCGCCGAAGCGCTTGCGGATTTCGCCGGTCAACTTGCCGATCCCCTTGAGCCGTTCGCGGCCTTTCCTGCCGGCAAAGGGTAACTTCATCGAACGGATGGCCCAGTATTCGAAATAGCTCAATTCCCCGCCCGGTTTGAGCATGCCGATCATGGCATCGAACAAGGCGCCGACTTCCTGGGGCTCGAAATTGTTAAAGGGCAGCCCGCAAAAAATCGCGTCGTAGCGCGGTTCGCTGGAAAGTTCGAGAATGTTCTTTTCCACGACCTGAATCTGGCCGCGCGCGGCCGCGAATTCCGGTTCATGGTCGATGACCAGGCGCAAGGTCGAGGCGAAAACCGGATTGATTTCGACCGCTTCCAGGCTGTCTTGAGGGATCATGCGGCGGGCGGCGATGCGGGTGATCGGTCCGGTTCCGGGACCGACTTCCAGCAAGCGCATCGGCCCGCGCGGCATGTGCGCCAGGCAACGGGTCATTTCCCCGGCCAGCGCCGGGCCACTCGGCAAGATCGCGCCGGTCGTGTGAAAATTCTGCCGAAACTCACGGAAGAAGATCCGGCTCTTTTCCGATAGGACCATCGATCTCTCCTCTTCGGAGGATCCTGGGTTCCCGGTTCATGGGAAGTTTTTCCCCTGGGAATTGGTAGACCCGTCCGCGCCAGGAAGATGGCTTTCCCCGCCATTGCCTCCACCTGGCCAACCATTGTAGGGCCACAAGCATGGCAACCCCCAATGGATGAACAAGGATGGAGGTACCACCCTGAGCGAAACGCCGCATACCCAGAAGGCGTGGCCAGTACAAGATCATTATTCCCATGAGGCCGATGAAGGCGGGAAGGATCGACACGTTCAACAAACTCGCGGACAACACGACAAAGGGCAAGACCTGCCCGCCCAAAAGGAGCAAGGTGGCGGGAAGCAAAAGTCCGGGCCTCGCCAACCCTTCGGTCGCGTTCTTCATGAGGCCGTTCATCGTTTCCGTGCCGTTCGTGTACATGCGGCACGAGGCCAGCGGCGTCGCATCGGCCAGGTCGGTCGCCAGGCCCGCCTTGCGGAAGGCCCAGGGCAATTTTAAACCATCGTGGAGTGTTTGCTTGATGGCGCTGTGGCCGCCCGATTGTAAGTAGCCGGCGCGCTTCGCCAGGAAGAACTGGCCGCAACCTGCCGCGAAGGCCGGGTCCTTGCTTCGGCGCATCGCCGCCATGGGCAAAAACCCAAGTAAAACAAACGGGATCAGGGGGATGAGCGCCTTTTCCCAAAAGGTGAGCACCACCTGGCGCGGCACGCCGCTGACAAGCGAAGCGCCGCTTGATTGGAGAAAGCCGGCCATACGCGCAAGCCCTTCGGGCTCAAGTCGAACGTCGGCATCGAGAAATGCCAGGGTGTCGAACGAGGCCAGTTGCGCCAGTTGCCAGCAGGCAAACTGCTTGCCGCACCAGCCGGAAGGCAGTGGACTGCCCGAAGCGCGGCGTATGCGCCGATCCTGGGCGGCCGCTTCATCTACGATCGCCGCCGTGCGGTCCGTCGACTGATCGTCGAGTACGATCAGTTCCCAGTCGATGCCGCGCGTGGCGCGAATGGCCTCGATCGCCTGGCCGATCCCCTGCTCCTCGTTGCGCGCGGGAATCAGCACGCTGACGGCGCCCAGGGGTTCGGTTGGCAGAGGCGGAACCTGATACAGTGCCAAGTTGCGCCAGAAAAGAAGCGAGGGAATCGAGGCCAAGAAGATTGCCAAAGAGCCGGCAAAGATCAGGCCCCATTCCAGAAGCGTTGGGCTTTGAGCAAAAAGAATCATGGTTTGGGCAACGACGAGGCCGAGGAAGCCTGGCCAAGACCACGGCGCGGATCGAAGCGTTTTCTCGAAAAGACGCTGCCGATTCGACGCAACCGGTCGTACATGCCCGCGGCGCGCGACTTGCCTTCAAGCAGGGTCGAAAAACGAGACCGGTCCCGCGAGCAAGCGTCCGCGGCCAGCTGGTCCATGGTCACGGTCAGTCGCCTGGCAACGATTTCGTTCCAGGCCTTCTGAGGAATGCCCGGTTCGATAGCGACCGGTTCGCCAAAGCGGATCAGGGCTTGGGCCGACGGCTCTTCCCAGAAGGGATATTCGATCGCGAAGGTCCAGAAGGTCCCTTGCTTCATCGAAGAGAGCAGATGGGAGACACCGGATCGAGGAACGACCGGCCGCACCCTGGGATCGGCGAACTCCCCCTGCACGGTCACCCAAAGCGCGTGGTTGTCTTTCGACAAGATTTTCTGGCCGATTTGAAGAAACCGCCTGGCGCCGGCAAGCGTTTCGGGATCGACCCCGAAAATGCCCATGCGGCCGAAAAACTTGTACTTATCGACCCCTTTTTGCGCCATCGGCGCAAACGGCAACATGTCTGGGAAAAAACTGGTCGCGAAAAACGCGATCAACGGATCCCACCAGGCGGGATGATTGAGAGCAATCACATGAGGGCCGGGCCGATCGGCCGCCGGGGCGGGACCGGAAAGCCTGATCGCGTCGAAGGCCCCGGGCAAATAGAAGGTGCGGCAATACCAGAAAAACCAGTCAAACAGCTTGGCGCTGCGCTCCGGAATTCCCGGTTCCTGGGTAAGCGGCCTGGGTTTTTGCTGCGGACTCATCGGCCGTTGACATCTATTGAGAAAGTGGTTGGAAATGGGGGTCAGGCGCAGACCGCTTCGCCCCGGCGAGCCGGCTCGTCGATCTTACCGCTCTTGCTATCCTGATCGAGCGCATCCGCGGCGATCCAGCCTGACATTAACGCCATCGGCATTCCGGGGCCGGGGTTGGCGGAGCCGCCGGATAGGTAAAGTCCGGAAATGTCGCGGCTGCGATTGCCCGGCTTGAAGGCGCCGTTGAACGTACCGTGGCTGGCAAGCCCATAAATTGCCCCTTTCAAGACCCGGTAACGATTTTGAATGTCCTCTGGCGTCAGGAACGATTCAAAGCGGATCCGGTCCTCCAGGTCGCTCATGCCCGCCGTACGGGCCAGTTTGTCGAGAATGACGCGCCGGTATTCGGGAAGCATTTGCGACCAGTCATGCCCTTCGCGCAGATAGGGTGTGTGGACCAGGATATACAGCGCCTCGCCGCCGGGCGGCGCCACCGCTGCTTCGGTGATGGCCGGGGCGCAGACATAGCAGGTCGGGTCGGGCGCGGGAGTGCCTTCGTTGTAGATCGCGTGGAATTCTTCGTCGGGGTCCCGGGAGAAGACGAAGTTGTGATGCGTTAACTGCTCATAGCGCCGCTCGAGCCCCAGGTACAACACCACGCCCGAACAGGCCGGTTCGTATTTGCGCCGCTTTTCGAACCGCTTGGCGGCCCGAGTATGAGGGAGTAGTTCGCGATGGGTGCGCACCGAATCGGAATTGGAGATCACCGCGGCCAGCGCGATTTTCTCGCCCGACTCGGTTTCGACGCCGATGGCCTTTTCCGAGGTGTCGGTAAGGATGCGGCGAATGCCGGTCGAGGTGCGCAGATCGACCCCGAGTTGGCCAGCCAGTTTCGCAAGCGCGACCGGCACGGCCCGTGTTCCCCCCATCGGATACCAGATCCCCTCGCCCGTTTGCATGTGGGCGATGCCGCATAGCACGGAGGGAGATAAATCGGGGCTGGAGCCGACATATTGCGTGAAGTGATCGAGCATTTGCGCGACCTTGGTGTCGGGCACATAGCCGCGCACGCAGGAGGCGACGCTTCGTCCCATGCCGAGGGCCAGCAGATCGCCAAGCAGGCCGGGCTTCAGCATCTCTCTGCTGTTGAACATGTCCCAGATCGAGCCGATATCGCGCCAGAAAAAGTACTTCTGGGAAATGTCGCTGAGCCTTTGGGAATGCTTGAGGAATTTGCGGTATCCTGCCGCGGCGCCCGGAGCGAAGCGATCGAGGGTTTGCGCCATCGCCCCTTCGTTCTCGCTTAAGTCGAGCGTGGTGCCGTCTTCGTAGAAACAGCGCCACTGCGGATCGAGACGCACCAGATCGAGGTATTGGTCCAGTTTCTTGCCCGCCTCGCCAAAGATCTTGTGCAGCACCGAAGGCAAGGTCAAAATCGTCGGCCCCATGTCGAAGCGGTAGCCATCCGCTTCAAGCACCGCCGCCTTACCGCCAAGCCAGGGGCTCTTTTCAAAAAGCACCACCTTGTGGCCGCGCGCCGCCAGAACCGCCGCCGAAGCCAGGCCTCCCAGTCCTCCTCCCACGATGCCGATCGGTTTGTTTGATTGCATGGACTCCACTCCTTTGGGCGCGGTTTCTACCGTTGCGGTTGATGTTCCCACTTCATGATTGCAGGCGTCTTGCTGTTTTTCCAAGCATCGACGCGACACAGCCGCCGACGAAATCCTTGGGGCCGAAGCGGTGCCAAGCTCAAGAAACGTCCGAACCCACCAGGGATCGAGATGGGGCGGGGGAGTTTGCAGTGGCCAGGAGTCCCGAGGGTCGGGCGAGATCCGCTTCCTTGGGAACGGCGCAATAATCCCAGGGAAGGCCCAGATCCTGCAGAAGCAAACGCGAACTGATGCGCGCCGATTCGTAGATCACCGGCAAGCCGCTGCCGGGGTGGGTTCCCCCTCCGGTCAAGTAGACGCCCTCCAGGTCTTCATAACGATTTTGCGGGCGCTTGTGGAGCATTTGCGCGAGGTTGTGCGCCATGCTGAAGGTCGCGCCGCGGTAAATCGAATACTGATTCTCCCACTGATCGGGGGTAATGATACGCTCGTGACGAATGCGGCCGGTAAGATCGAGCCCCAACACCTTCTTGATCTGATCGAGTGTCTTTTGCCGGTAGCGCGCGGTTTCCCGCGACCAGTCGATGTTCTTGTGTTGATGGGAAACCGGCACCAGCACATAGAGCGAGCTATGCCCGGCGGGAGCCATGGTCGAATCGGTGTAGCCGGGGTTTTGCACATAGAAGGACGGGTCGTCGCAAAGCTGGTGATCGACTTCGATGTCGCGCAGGTTCTTGCGATAGTCCTTGGTCATGTAGATGGTGTGATGCTGCAATTTGGGGAAAGCGCCTTCGACCCCCAAATACATCATGAAGGTCGAGCAGGAGAATTTGCTTTTCGCGATCTTCTGATCGGTCCATTTGCGCCGGTGTTTTTGCGCCACCAGGCTAGGAATCGTCTTGCTGAAATCGCCGTTGACGACGATCGCATCGGCCGGGTAGTAGCGGCCGCCCGCATGAACGCCGACGGCGCGACGGCCTTGCACCTCGATCCGTTCCACGGAGGTGTTCAGTTGAATATCGGCACCCAATTCCGCCGCCGCCTTGGCCATGCACCGGCTGACCGCGCCGCACCCGCCTATCGGATGCCAGACGCCATGTTCGTATTCGAGAAAACTCAGGATCGAAAAAAGACTGGGACACTGAAAAGGGGACATTCCGAGGTATTTCGATTGGAACGAAAATGCCAGGCGAATGCGCGCATCGGAAAAATACCGGCCCAGTTCCTGGTCAAGCGAAAGCCAGGGCCGCAAACGGGGCAACAGCCGCAGCATTTTCCAGGTGAAAATGTCGCGGAAGCTTGAAAATGGGTTTTCCAGGCAGGGCCGAAACTTGGCCAGCTTGGTGCGATTGTCGGCAATGAACCGAGAAAACTGACCGGCGTCGGCCGGGCTGATGTGGCCGATCTGTTTCGCCATCTCTTCGATGTCGGGCGTGGCGAGAATACTGCCGCCCTCGCCAAAGAGCAGATGGTACTGCGGATCGAGCCGCTTCATCGGCAATTCGGCATCGAGGTCGCGGCCGACGGCCCGAAAAATGGAACGCAATACGCGGGGGTAGAGGAAAAAAGTGGGGCCCAAGTCGAACTGAAAACCGCCATCGCCATGGGTGGAAGTACGGCCTCCCGCGAAACCCTGCTTTTCGAGGACCGTCACCTGCTGGCCTGATTTGGCGAGGAGCATGGCCGAGGCCAGCCCCCCTGGGCCTGCCCCGACGATCACGACTTTTTTCATAACTCCCACCTGGTCAAGGCGTTAACTCGTGAGCTCAATTCAACTTTCACTGGAGAAGTCGCCCATCAGCCCTGAAGATAGTTGTAAGCGATTTCCGCCTTGCGATGCCACATCGATTTGGTCGAAGCCGATTCCCAAAGCGATCTTGCATTGCTAGGGGGTTCAAAATTATGGAGGAAGGGGACTCCAGGCGAAGGTTCCTGGAAGCGGCCCTATTCTCCTACTTCTTAGCGCAATCGACCCCGGCGTTTATGTCCCACTCCCCCTTTTCCCATGGTGCCTCTGGCCAAAAGATCCTCGAGGTCGAGGGTCTTCATGTCCGCTACGTTCAGGTCCATGCCGTTTTGGGGTTGGATCTGGAACTCTATGCCGGACAGACGCTCGCCTTGCTCGGCCCGAACGGATCGGGCAAATCGAGCACCCTTTCGGCCATCACGGGGCTCGTGCCTGCGCATGCGGGCCGCATCCGCATCGGTGGGATCGATCTTGCCGTGGACCCTCATGCCTGCCGGGCACGGCTTGGAGTCGTTCCTCAGGAATTCGCCTTCTACGAGGAAATGTCGGTCCAGGAGAACCTTCTCTTCGCCGGCAGGCTTTACAACCTTCACGGAAGCAAGTTGCGAAGCCGTGTCGGCGAGGCTCTTGAATTCGTCTCGCTTGGCGATGTGGCGAAACGCAAAGCAGGTCAGCTTTCAGGAGGCATGCAAAGGCGTCTCAATTTGGCCTGCGCGCTCTTGCATCAACCGGCGCTCTTACTCCTGGATGAACCGACTGTCGGCCTCGATATCGCCAGCCGCGACACGATTTACAGACTACTTGAATCTCTGGCCGGCCAGGGCACGGCCATCGTCCTCACCACGCATCACCTGCACGAAGCCGAGTCGTTTTGCGAACGGATCGCGTTGATGAGCAAGGGAACCATCGTCGCCCAGGGCACCCTCGACGAACTGCGTCGATTGAGTCAAAAAGCGCCAACGACCGATTCGCCTTTTTCTGACAGCGGCGATTCCTTCGATCACGCGAGCGCCGGCCATCGCTTGCGAGGGCCGCGTTCGGTCGAACATGGCCTTGAGCGCATTTACACACGGCTGCTTGCAGCCACGCCGGTTTCGCCTTCAAGCTCGTCCTCCCCTTCCTCGGTCACCCTGGAGGAAAGGCGATGAAGCCAACGGGCGGCACCTTCGCGTCGCGCTGGCCGGCACTGAAACAGTGCGGCCACTCGATCCGGCTTGTGTGGGATCTGGCGCGCAAAGATATTCTTTTGTTCTTCCTCGACCGCAAGGCGGCAGTGCTTTGTTTTGCCATCCCGATCGTTCTCGGCTTGGTGTTTGGCAAGATCTTTCAGAACTCCCAAAACCTCGAAGCCAATCGCCTGGCCATGATGCTCGTCAACGAGGACGACCATCCGTTGACCCGCCAACTCGTGGGGGCGATGCTGCAATCGCCACGCATGCACTTGCGCGAAGCGACCCGCAAGGAAGCCGAAGGCGCCCTGGCCTCGCGCCAGGCCCGGGTCGCCGTCGTCATTCCCTCAGGGACCGGACAAAAGCTATCGGAAAAATCGCAATTCTGGAACAATAGCGCCGCCAAGAGTCAAGTACCGGCGCTGCAGATCCTTCACACCCCCGACTCGGTGTTGGAAGGATCGTTCGCCGAAGGGCTTGTCACCGAGATCGTCTGGAAGGAGATGGCGGAAAAATGGCTCGGCACGGTGTTGCCCGCGGGAGCCAAGGCGTTTTTTGAGCGGCCATTTCAGTTGGAGCAGCAGACCTTCCCTGCTCCCCACGCCGCCTTCAATTCGTTTACGCATAGCTTTTGCGGGATGAGCCTGCAGTATTTGCTTTTCTTTGGAATGGACAGCGGACTGTTGATGCTGCGCGAACGAAGCCGGGGCGTGTGGCGCCGCGTGCGCGCCGCTCCCGTTTCCCTGACCGCGATCCTCGCGGGGCGGGTGAGCTCCACGACGCTGATCGCATTCGGCCAGGTGCTTTTGACGATGGGGTTCGCGTGGCTTTTTTGCGGCGTCGTCATCAACGGATCGATCGCGGGGTTTTTGATCATGGCCTTTGCCGCGGCGCTCATGGCGGCCTGTGCCGGCATGCTCGTTGCGGCCATGGGGCAATCGGAAGCGCAGGCGCGCAATCTCGCCATAGTGGCGATCCTGGCTCTTTCGATGATCGGCGGTTACTGGTTGCCCTCGTTTCTCTTTCCCGAGTGGGTGCGGCTTGCTTCGCTGGCGCTACCGACCACCTGGGCGCTACGCGGTTTCGAGGGAGTTTATTTTGGCGATGGCGGCTTGTGGGAAGCCTGCCGCTGCGCCTTGATCGTCGGCGGATTCAGCCTCGTGTTCCTTGGCTTGGCCGGGTGGTGGCTTGGGGTCAAGGAAACCAGGGGATTGCTTGAAGGAGCCTCAGCATGAAACGCGCTCAACTGGGAATGGCCTTCGCGCTTCTGGGAATGCTTACGGGCCACGCCGTCGGCCAGGTACCCAACCGCTCCGCGCAACCGGGTCAAACGGGGCCAATCGGTCAACTGGCCAAGCCGAGTCAATCGTCGACGATCGGCCTGGCCTCGAGTGCGACAATCACGGGCTTCCCGACGGAAGGTGGGGGCTCATTGATGCCCTTGCCGCCCAAGCCGACGCCCTCGTTTGCCTTCGAAGATCAATTCAACAAAACGCATCGCTTGCAGGATTTCCATGGCGACATCCTGGTGCTGGTCTATGGCGACAAAGCCAGCGCCGACGCCAATCGCGCGCTGGGAGAAGCGATTCACTTGGCCTTTCATCCCGGTGCGCAGGGGAAACAAGCCGGTGCGAAAAGTGCGGAACCTCTGATGGTTCGCGGCCAGTCGAAAGGCTCGCGCACGCCCGATGTCCATGCCGTTCCCGTCGCGGTCATCGGACGCGTGCCCAGCTTTGTCAAATCGCTCATTCAGAATCGATTCAAAGCCGCGGTCAACGACACCCCTGTCTGGCTCGACTTCGACGACCACCTGAAATCGACCTGGGGCTTGGTCGATGGCCAGCCCAACCTGGTCGTGGTCGATGGCCGGGGCCGCTGCCGCACCAAGGGTTCGGGCAAGTTGAACCATGCCCAGGTGCAGCAGCTTGTCGACACGATCGAGGTGCTGCGCCGCGAGACCTTAGGGCTCAAGTAAACTCACCCGCATTTCATGCTTCCCTTTTCCTCTTCTTTTTCCCTCATTCGCTTTCAAGGCGATCATGGCTCCATGTAGAATGTCGATGCGCTCTGTTCAAAGCGACATCTCTCCTGGAAAACCGCCATGGCCATGCTACCCCGCCGCAAGGCGCTTCAGTGGATAGGATTGTTGGGCTCTGCCCCCTGGCTTTTGGGTGGATGCTCAGGATCCAAACCGGGTGATACCGACTGGGGCGGAAGCGATGACGGCTCGCCGGAGCAACTTCCACAAGAAGCCGATCTGACCGGCCTCAAAGTGAACGAGTCGCTTGTAGAGGCACTCAACCAATTCGGCTGGGATCTATTGCGATCGCTGCCTGAGGGCAACCAGTTCATCAGCCCAGCCAGCGTGGGGCTGTGCCTTGCCATGATCGAACGCGGAGCGGAAGGAACCACGCGAGCCGAAATCCGCAAGGTTCTGCACCTGAGCGAAAAGCCCGACCTGACCGATCCGGGCTGGAAGACTCTTTCTCAATTCTTGCGTGTTCAGAAACCGAATCGGCAGGCGCGCATGGCCAACGCGCTGTTCTTGCAATCGGGCGATCCGATCGGGCCTGAATTTCAGAACGAGCTCGAGGGCTGGTTTCAAGCCAAGCTCAAGGATCTCGACTTCAAGACCGATCCCGCCGGCGCCGCGAAATCGATCAATCAATGGGGGAGATTACGATCAGGCAATGCTCTGGGCGATCTGCTTGAACCGGCCACGCTGTCCTCCGGGACGCGCCTCGTACTCGTCAATCTGATTCAGTTCAAGGGAGAATGGGAGCTAGCGTTTGATCCGTCTCGCACAAGACCAAGGGATTTTGAAACCGTTCCCGGTCAAAAGAAATCGGTCCCCTTCATGGCCATGCCCTCGGACGATTTTCGCATTCGCCGTACTCCCCTGGCGCGCGCCATCGAAATCCCTTGCAAGGGCCGTGATCGATCGGTTCATATTATCCTGCCGAACAAGCGGCATGGCTTGCCGGAGATCATGAACCCCAAAATCGATCTCTCATGGAGGAATTTGTTATTTGAGCCGGGCAGAATCTCCCACTGCTATGCCCTACTCCCCAAGTTCGCCTTTGAATCGAATCTGGAACTCAAAAGCCCGCTGACTCAACTGGGTATGCCCAAGGCTTTCGACGCCAGCGCGGCCGACTTTTCCCGGATGAATGGCGGTCAAGAGCCGCTATTTGTCCATCAAGTCTTGCACAAGGCGCGCTTCAGCATGGACGAGAAGGGGGTCAAGGCGGTGGCGGCCACCTTAGGCGAAGCGAAAAAGGACGGCAAGATGGAGGAGGAGGAAAGACCTTTCATTGCCGACCATCCATTTCTTGTCACGATCACCGATCAATCGACTCAATCCATTCTGTTTTTGGGCCGTCTGAACGATCCCACCAAGACTCCTCTAGGCTCCTGAAACAGCAAGCGGACCACGGAACGAAAACACGAATTCGACCTACAAGCATATTTTGCGAGGAACTTGCCATGACCCAGATCTCGCGGCGCGAGGTGCTATACAGGATGGCCATCGGTGGCGCGGTAGCGCCCTTGTGGCTAAGCGGTTGCTCGGGCGGCAAACCCGATAACGTCGACAGGAACGATTCCGGCGCTCAGGGTACCCTTTCCATGGACTTTGGCAAGCCCGCCTGGGAGGGTTACTTTGCCAAAGCGTTCAATGACTTGGGCTGGAATTTATTACCCAGGCTAAGCCAGCCAAACCCCTTCATCAGTCCCGCCGGCCTGGCCATCGCGCTAGGGATGTTGGAACTGGGTAGCGACGGCAAAACCAGAGACGAACTGCGCCGTTTGCTATTGCTCCCCGAGTCCAGCACCCGCGATGGCGATTCCTGGAGATCATTTGCCCAGGCCCTGAGCGCCGCGAAACCAAAAAGGCAGCTCCGGCTGGCCAATGCACTTTTCCTGCAAACGGGCCACGAACTGGTTCAGGAATTTCAAAAGCACCTGAAGGACGATTTTCTAACCCAAGCCGAATTGGTCGATTTTCAAAAAGATACCCAAGGTGCCGCCGAAGCAATCGATTTATGGATCGCCAAGCGACTGCACCGGCCGGCACCCAAAACAGAGAACAGGGACGGGATGACGCCGCTTACGCGCTTGGTCTTGGTGAATTGCATCCAGTTCCAGGGGGAATGGGATCAGCGCTTTGATCCGGCCCTAACCAAGGAAGCCGCATTCGAGATCTCGCAAGGTCGATCCAAACCGTTTCCTTTTATGAACCGGCTCCAAGGGGAATTTCACGTTTCTGTGACCGAAGAGGCGCGTGCCGTTCGTTTGCCATTCAAGGAAGGCGATCGCGCCCTTCATCTCATCCTTCCCAAGAAGCGCCATGGGCTAAACGGCTTGCTGCAATCGGAAGGCCGGATCGATTGGGAAACGATTCTGTTTGAAAATCGGATGAGCAGCGCCCTGGATGTCTCGTTGCCGAAATTCCTGATGCAATCCGAGTTGAGGCTGGAAACACCGTTGCGGCAATTGGGGCTTGCTACCGCATTTGACCGGAATACAGCCAACTTATCGCGCATGAGCCGCTCCACTGAACCTCTTTATGTTCAAGCGGTCGTCCAACAGACTCAGTTCCTTATGAATGAAGAAGGCGCCAGGGCGGCCGCAATCACGAAGGTTCCCACGGGCTCCAAATCGGCAGGCCCACGCAAGGTTGAGCCATTTGTCGCGGACCAGCCCTTCCTCGTGGCCTTGACTGATGACATGACGAAGTCGATCTTGTTTCTGGGTCGCGTCGATGACCCGCAACCGATACCCAAAGATTCCTGATTCATGAACGCTCCCAACAAAACCAACAAACCCGATCTTCCGATTCCTTTTGTGAACGGGGACGATCTCGATCCCACCGTGGCCGCGATCTTCGCGAATCTACAGCAGTCAATGGGCATGGTTCCCACGCTTTACCGGGTGATGGGTCATGCGCCGGCCGTGCTGGAAGCCTCGCAAACCTGGACCAAGGCGATCGGCAAGGATCAGGACCTGCGCCTCAAGGAGATCGCCTACATCCACACGAGCGCGCTCAATCACTGCGAGTATTGCCTGGAATTTCATCGCAAAGTGGGGGCGAAGGCCGGCCTCTGCGAAAAGGAGATCGCGCTTTTGGAAGAGATCGATCGCGAAGACTGGTCCGCTTTCGCGCCGAAGGAACAAAACATCATCCTCTTTGCCCGGGCCTGGACCTTGCGTCTGGAGATCGGGCGGCCGCTGATCGACGCGCTCGTGCGCGATTTTGGACCGAAAGGAACCGTCGCCATCGCCGCTGCGGTGCATCAGGCCAACTGGACGAATCGCTTTTCGGCGCTGTTTGTCCCAAAACCTGGGGCGGCCTCGTCATGAATCACCGGCAACTTCCCGCTACGGAATTCCGGGAAAATCGGCGGATCATTTGCGCCGTAGCATCGAAACCTGGAACCGGCTGAGCTGACTTGGCCCGATTCCACCCAAAAAAGATCGCATAAGCCTTTTTCTTTCGAGCTCTATCCCACCTGCGAAAGCGCTTCGATCTGGCGCAGCAAATAGGGAAGAATTGTAAAGTTCGCGAGCGCCGCGCCAGTGAGCCCAAACAACACCGCATGGCCCGGCCCGAAAGCCAAAATGGGCCCAAAAGCGATGATCCAGGCGGCAACATGGATCAGGTTGAGAAAAACGATCGAAAAGAAACGGCTTTCCTGCTTCTCCTTGATCGTGCCCAGGTAAACCGAATCCATCTGCCGGCCATTGGAATCTTCATAATAAGGATCTCCCTTGGTGGGATTGATCCGTTTGAACGAAACGGCGAACTCCTTGGCGTCGTCAGTCTCCTTGACGCGAATTTCGGCCGGGTAGGTCGGCAGCGACTTGTTCGATTCGATTGCGCGGTAACCGGTGCGGTCGCCGCCGGCGCGCCGATAGATCTCCATGTTCCCTTCGGCATCGAAGATGGCCAGTTCCTTAAAGTAGACGGCCGGCTTGGCGGTGCCGGCTTCTTGCAAAGGCCGAATTTGACCGGGCATCGCCTTGGCAGCCATCTGCCAGACGATGAAGGAAGCGACCACGACCGCCGCTGCCGCCGGCGCGCGCCAAATCAACCCTTCCGTCGCCTGGGTGTACAGGTAGGTCTGCATCCAGGTGGTCCAGGCGAAGAGGAGGATGGCCAGCGCTGAAGCAAAGAGCACCAGGGTCAAAACGATGATGAGCATGGCGCGGCCTCGAAGCGATGAGAGAGGAAAAGGGAAATTGACTCAACGGTTAAGTTCGGCATCGCCACGATTTTGGTCAAGCAGACGAGGTTGCGCAAATGAGCAAAACGGACCAAAAACCACATTCAGCTGAAGGGTTATTGGCACGAGTGCCATGGGTCTCGATTTTCCGCGGTTTCTCCAGGCAGCCAGGCGCGAGGAGGCCTCCGCCACTCACCTCAAGCTATCTTATCATGCCCATAAGCTATCAAAATGCCGGTGCTTTTTGTTGGAAGGCTGCTTTTGAGATTCTCAAGGAAGCAGCATTGAGATCGATTTTCCGGCTCGAATCGGGTTTGGTTTTTTGCAGGGAACAGGTTCCGCAATAGGCGCGCTTTTCCCTGCGCCGATTTTGATGTATCATATCCGTTTGCGAATCGTTCGGGGCCGTGTTGCCTGGTCCCATTTCGATAAGAGTCCCTCCGGGACAGGTCGATAAGAGTCCCTTTGGGACAGGATGAATGTCCGCATGACGGCTGCCGCACTGCTTTTCGCCTGGACACCCCCCTACTGGTTGGTTGGCGTCCTCAATCTCGGACTCTGGATCGTCGGCTTTTTCCTGATCGTCGTCATCTTGCTGCAAAGCGGTAAGGGCGGCGGATTGGCCGGGGCCTTTGGCGGCGCGGGCGGACAAAGCGCCTTCGGCAGCCGCATGGGCGACGAGTTCACGAAGATCACTCTTTACATCGCTCTCGTCTGGTTTTTGATGCTGATGCTCGTAATCAAACTGGCGCCGGCGAGCATGAAGGGGAACGATTCCGCAGTCCAAATCGGGCCTTCTGGCGCACCGGAAATCCCTGGCAATGGTGCAGGCGGGGTACCCGATGGCGGTTCTGACGCAAATAAAACGCCACCCACTTAATCGCTCCCCATTCGCCTTTTCCCCTTTTCCGCCATTTCCCGGAGGTAGCCCATGCTGCGAAGCATGACGGGCTTTGGTGAAGCGTCTCTTTCCCGCGAAAACTGGGAACTTCGAGTCGAAATCCGTTCGGTCAACAATCGCCATTTGAAGGTCAATTTCCGCGCTGAAGAATCGCTTCTTTGCTTCGAAGGCGAAGTGGAAAAGCTGGTGCGCAACCGATTGCACCGGGGCACGGTGCTCGTCGTGCTCGATAGCGTGCGCCAAAGCCGCCCCGAATCGTACCGGGTCAACCGGGTCGCGCTTGAGTCTTATCTGGCTCAGGTGGTCGAGACGCTGGGCGGGCGCATTCCCGAACACAGCGTCGGCGCCCTCGTGGGCGGAATCTTGCAACTGCAAGGCGTGGTCGCCGACCGCTCCGCCCGGGTCACTCCTCGCGACGAAGATTGGTCGGCCATCGCCTCGGTCATTGACATGGCGCTCGATCAGGTCAGCCTGATGCGCCAGCGCGAAGGGGGCCATATGGCCCTCGAACTCTTGTCGATGGCCAAACAGATCCGGGAAATCCTGACGAAAGTTCGCCACCGCGTGCCCGGCTCCATGGCGTTTCATCAAGAACGCCTCCAGGACCGAATCAAACAGCTTCTCGCGCATCATGAGCCCAAGGTCGAACTCGACCATGGCCACCTTGCCCGCGAAATCGCCTTGCTCGCCGACCGAGCCGACATTTCGGAGGAAATGGTCCGCCTCGAAAGCCACCTCGATCAGTTCAACGCGATGGTCAGCGGCCCGGATAACGACGAGGGGATCGGGCGCAAACTCGAATTCCTCATTCAGGAAATGGGCCGCGAGACCAATACCATGGGCTCGAAATCGCCCGATGTGGAAATCAGCCGCAGTGTCGTCGATATCAAAGCCATGCTTGAGCGTATCAGGGAACTGGTTCTGAATGTGGAGTAAGGTCGTGTCCGGCCCCTCGTCCAATCCACTTTCCTTGCAATTGCCCCTGGGCAAGCTGGTGGTGCTGTCCGGCCCAAGCGGCGTGGGCAAGACCACGGTCGCCGAGCGCATCCTCGGCCAGGGCCTGCCTTTACGGCGCGTGATCACGACGACTACCCGCGCTCCCAGGTCCGGCGAACGGCCCGGCATCGACTATCACTTTTTCACTCCCGAGCAGTTTGAACAGGGGATTGCCACCCGGGCGTTTTTGGAATGGGCCGAAGTTCACGGCAACCGCTATGGCACTCGGCTGGAATCGGTCCGTGACGCGATGCAGGGCGGGCGCGGCGTCCTTCTTGTGATCGATGTCCAGGGGGCCCGCCAGGTGAAAGACTGCCTGCCTGAGACCTACTCGATCTTTCTGCTGCCCCCTAGCGAGGAAGCGCTGATCGATCGGATCAAGGCGCGTAAAAGCGAATCGCCCGAGTCGCTCGCCAGGCGCTTGGAGTCGGCCCGGCGAGAAATCCCACTGGCCGCCCTGTATGATTACTGTGTCGTGAATGAAGATTTGGATCGGACCGTAACCCAGTTGAGCGACCGGTTGAAACGGGTGCTTGGCGAGGGATGACGGTCCTTTGTTGGTTTGAGGTGCTCCATGCATGATGAGCTGAAAGAAGAAGCGATCGTGAACAAGGTCGGCGGCCGTTTCAAGCTTTCGACATTGATTCAAAAAAGGATGGTCGAACTCAACCGTCCCGGCGCGAAGCCGCTCGTTGATATGCGCACCAGCGACAAGCTGGCGATCGTGATCCAGGAAATTCTTCAAGATAAGATTTACCTGGACAACACCTCGGCCGTGGCCACGCGCAATGTTTCGGCCACGGAACAAGCGCGCCAGGCGATGATGGGCGATGTTTCGGGCGACGTTTAATTCCTGCTGGGTGCCCATTTCGTTAGGCGCCCGTAGAACGGTTTTTGTCGAACCTGCCGGTACGCATCATTTCCGGATTGAGGCCGCTCTGAAATTCCCTCGAATCGATCGGAACGGCGTGAGGTTGGTCGCAAGGTAGTCGACGATTCTGGAGTTTAGAGAAATGGCCGATCCCGTTGCCTCGAACGCCTCGCCCTGGGAAAACGCCGCCCCCCAGGCCGGTTATCAATCCCTCAGCGTGCTTGCCGTGGCAAGCATGGTTGTGGGCGGGATTTTCGGGATCTTCGTCATTGTCGGCAGCCTGGTCGCCTTCGTGGGCACCAGCCCGTTTCTACTGCCGGTATGGTCGGCGATGTTTCCGGCCATCGCCTTGCTTTTGGGCTGGATGGCCCTTGCAAGAATCCGCGATTCGGCCGGCGTACTGACCGGCAGCCGTTTCGCCTGGACCGGCATCAATATCTCCTTGATCACCGCGCTTTTGTACTTCACCTATTTCCTGGCGAATAACCTCGCGGTCAGGCAACAGGCCAACGAGTTTGTTCAAAGCTATTTCGAGGCCGTGGCCACCAAGCCCCCCGAACAGGCTTATCTTTATGTGCTTCAACCGGCCCAACGGCCGCAAAATCTCAACGATCCGGCGCGAATTCGCGCTCTGGTCGAAGCGACTTACAATGTCGCCGGGGACCCGGGCCAACCCGGCGCATTTACGCGCTATCAATTTGAACCTTATGTCCGCACCCTGACCAATAGCGGCGGCCAGTTTGAAGCCAAACTGTTGCGAGCCAATCTGCCCGACTTCACCGAGGGCGGCTATGTGGTCCCCATGACCTATCAGATCAAAACCCAGACCGTGGATATGATCATCGAATTCTCGGTGCAATCGGCATCGACGAACCAGGGCCGGCAATGGTTCGTCAAACCGGTGGGCGTCGCCACGCGCAAGTTGAATCTGACACCCGAAGGAGAGAAGCAAGAGAAACAGGCCAAGGCGGCCACCACCGCTGCGGAAAACTTCGTCAAGGCCCTGACAAAGTTGCTGCCAGGAAAGTTCTCGGCCGATCCGGATTTTGATACCGCGTTTCTGCAAACCGTACCGGGCGCCGCACTGGCGGATAAGAAGTCTCCGGAGGCTCTCAAGAAGGGGCGTGACGCCTTTTTTGGTCCGGTGGCGCTGGATAAGGCCGCAGGCCGTTTTGCCTATGCTCCCGCCGATAAGTTCTATTGCGATACGACGATCAAAGCCGACCTTTTGGCCGAGGTGAGCAAGGCTCTCACCCCTGGTTCAGGCTTTACCCCCTATATGCCCAACTGGATTGGCGTCGGTAACGAATCCAATTTGCCGCGCGTGACGGAAAGCGGCGGAGTCAGCCAGTACCGCACCGACGTGTCTTTCCAATTTGCCCCCTACACCTCGGTCACCGGAAAATTACTCCTCGAAACGATCAAGGGAGCGCCGCCGGAAGATTCCAAATCGTGGCGCATTGCCGGTGCGGAATTGATCCGTGCCAAGATCGTTTCTCGCCCGCGCGATGCCCCTAGATAATCAGGGTTTTTGGGCCGTTTCCCAGGCCGGTGGAGCGTCGGGAACGGTGAGCAGGCGCTGTTTGTGAAACGCCTGAATGGGTTGCACGGCGGGCGGACCCGTCTCGGCTTTTGCCTGCCGGATTTCCGCTTCACGCATCTGAATGGCGGCTTCGCCCATCACCATACCCACGGCCATGCCCCCCAAGCCGATCAGCGGCATGGCATAGAACGGGACGAAGGCAGCGGTGACCACCCCCGCGCCTGAGAAAAGCCCCGGATAAAGGTCGCGGTAAGACTGTTTCTCCAGTTCCCAGTCATCCATTTTGCGCGCAAAGGCCTGCACTTCTCGGGCCACCACAACGCGCGTATAGATCGACAACACCGGCAAATTGGCCGCAACCGCCTGGCCTCCCGGCAAGGCGGACTGGCGCAGGGTTTTGGCCATCGCCAGTTCGGCCAGGATAGGCACCGGATCGTTCGTTTGCAGATAAATCGTATCGGAATAGGGGTCGTAATGGGTTTTTCTGGGGAAAAACGGCGGGTGGAGGTTGGCCAGCGTCCAGTGCAGCGATCCCGCCGAATAACGAACGATCGGGCTGATGCGTCCGTTTTGCTTGAGCCGCTGCCATTCCTCCGAGGAATTGCGATGGCGCCATTCGACATGGACATCTTCCAGTTTTTCATCCTGGACAAATTTGCGCACCAGGGCCACGGTCTCGTCCGAGATGGCTTCGGGCTGATTTCGATACCAGGGGAACATGCGCTTCCATCGTTCCCAGGCCGAAGTTTTTGACTTTTGCGCCGTTTTGGTGGCGGTATCGTCCGGGTTTGCCAGTTCCTGGCCAGCGTTGACCGAACTGGCGGAATCGTTTTTTTGCGGATGCGCGCAGCCTGCCCACAAGGACAGTCCCGCCAATACCAGAGTGCAAAACTTCGAAAATCGAGTCGTGGCAAATAGGGGCCGATTCGCCATCCGCCAACTCCCTCATTCCGCTTGGGTCTTTCGGGCTGGCTCGCCAGGCAAGCGCCTTCTGCGCTCAAGCCGTCCAGGAGCCAACTCGTTGACCGGAAACTTCTCAGGTAATATGGATCGCCGCCGCCGTTGTGATGAAGACGCCGCTGCCAAACGAGGGAGAGGGAAAAGAACTGGGACCTAGGCGGCTTTCTTTTCGGGCAGATTCTGGCGCTGAAATTCCGATTGAGGCGGCAGCCAGATCGCGTTTTCCGGCTGAGGAAGTTTTGCCAGATTCATTGTTTCGCCCACGATGTAGATCGGCCGGCCCTTCGATTCTTCGTAGACCCGGGCGAGGTAGTCGCCCACGAGTCCAATCGCCACCAAAAGGCCTCCCGCAAGAATTCCCTGGTAGGCCGCCAAAAAGGTGATCCCGTTGGCCCAGGTAGAACCGGTCGCCCCCAGATAAAGGAGGCTCAAGAGAGCCGCGATGCTTGCACCCGCGAGCGTCCAACCCACCGAGCTCACCACGCGCAAGGGGGCCGAAGACGACGAAGTGATCGCCATCCAGGCGAAGCGAAACATCTTGTGAAAGGGATATTTGGTCTCGCCGGCGGCGCGGGGCGCCCGTTCGAACGGGAGCAAGGCTTCCTTCAGGCCAATCCAGGCGACCATGCCGCGCAAGAAGCGATGGCGCTCGCGCAGGCCCCTCATCGCAACCACGGCCCGCCGGCTATAAAGCCGGAAATCGCCCACCTGCGGAACGAGCCGGGGATCGACCCAGGAACGCATCAACGTGTAGAAGGCCTGGGCCGTGACTTTTTTCAGCCAGCTTTCCCCCACCCGCTTGGTCCGCTGCGGCGAGACGACGTCGTAACCCAGAGCGTAAAGTTCAAGCATGGGGAAAATGAGTTCGGGCGGATCTTGCAAGTCGGCATCCATGACGATGACGGCATCCCCCTGAGCCGCATCCAACCCCGCGGTCACGGCGATCTGATGTCCAAAATTACGGCAGAGGCCGATGACCCGGAGGGAGGGGTGATTGTTGGCCGCCTGCGCCAGAAGCTGCCCGGTGCGGTCGCGGCTGCCGTCGTTGATCAGGAGAATTTCGTATTCGGTGCCCTTATCGAGTTTTTTGACCGTCTGCGCCAACCGCTCCAGAAGCAAGGGCAGCGAAGCTTCTTCATTGAAAAGGGGAATGACGATGGAAACGAGCATGGGGCCATCCTTTGCAAGGCGAAGCGGCCAGGATGCGATTCAAATCGCCTCACCGTGCAGCCTCGACCTCCCCTGATTTTCCGCTGACTTCCCGCGCGGCATACACCGCTTGGGCCAATCGGCCGAAAATGGATCATCCCGATCACGGGGAAAAATCTACCGGTCCAGCATGGGGTATAACAACACAAAGGATCGAAAGAAACCAGACTTTCTGACCAATATCTGCGCATTCCGCGCGAAACCGGGAAATTCAGAGAAGACAGGAAAAATGGCAAAGCAAGCGACGCGTTCACTTCTTTTTCTCGTTCCCTCCTCCTCCTTGGCCGTTGGTCCTTCCCTGGTTGCCCAATTTCAGCAGGCGGTGGGAACAATCCTGTTGCCCTGGAAGGCATTGGCTCATTCCTATCCACCGGGAGACGCGACCCAAGGGTGGGCAGATTGGCGCCAAACCGGGCAGGTCGCCGACCGGGTCGTCCTCGTTTGCCATGCCGGCGAAACCACCGACTTCCAACCGCTTTTGGCCGCATGCGGCGTGCCCGCGGAGATTTGGGATCTGGATCCCAAGCGGGATCAAAACCAATTACTCGAAGCAGAAGTGCATGCCTGGGTGGCGCGTTTGATCAGGGGCGGCACGCGCACCGGTCCGCCACCATTGCCCAGCGCCGCACCGGCAAAGACTTCGGCAGTATCGGCCAGCGGTACACCGCCGACTGCCAAAAAGGGCCCCATCATCAGCCTGGGCCGCGAGACCAAGGGCCGCGGCGGCAAGGGAGTGACCCTGCTTTTCGATCTGCCCTTCTTTGGCGATCAGGCGCTTGAGCTTTGCACCAAGCTCAAAAACAAATGCGGCACCGGCGGAACGGTCAAGGACGGCCGCATCGAAATCCAGGGAGACCAGCGCGAACGGATCGCAACCGAACTGGAGAAAATGGGTTATCGCGTCAAGCGCGTGGGCGGCTGAATCGAGTCTTTTCGCTCATTTCGGGCACTGGGATGGAAATCCCGCGATATCAGATCACCAAAAAAGCCACCGCCCCATTATCGGCCAATACCCACTGATTTCAAACCGTTCAAGCGACAGTTTTCACGACGCATCACGATTAGAGACCCAATGAGTTCACGATCGCCTTTCGTCTTTTTCGATCACGAAAAATGGCCATGAGCCAGGGCAATCGATTTCCCCTTGGCTAACATCGCCGCAAACCCCAGGCATGCTCCAATGTCTTCTGGCTCCAAATCTGGGTGATCCTCAAGAATCTCCGCGGGCGTCATTCCGCTCGCCAGCAGTTCAAGGATCATGGACACGGGATAGCGGAGGCCTCGAATGCATGCTTTTCCATGGCAAATGCCTGGATCGATGGTGATTCGCAATCCCTGGATCATCTCAAGGAGATCCTCCACGATTTTTCGATGGCTTTAGCAAAAGTTCTCTGCAAATGGCGGCGGAACAAAACGCAATTAACCACAATCCCTTCCTAGGGATACGGATTCCATCCTGTAGCCAATCCACACGCAATCCACTCAAGACAAATCCACTTGTCCGCCATAGAATCACCTCTTGGAATTGGTGTTTCTCCGGGGATTTCTCTGAATCATGGATCTCACTGAGAACAAAGCGGTCTTGAAAGTAGCGATGGGATCATGAAAGCCGGAATCGTCGGATTGCCCAATGTCGGTAAGAGCACCTTGTTCAACGCCTTGACCAGCTCCAAGGGGGCGCAGGCGGCCAATTACCCCTTCTGCACCATCGAGCCGAACGAAGGGATCGTGCCGGTTCCCGATCCGCGCCTTAAGCGAATCACCCAGTTCATCGTGCCGCAAAAAGTGATCCCCTCGGCGCTAACCCTCGTCGACATCGCCGGCATCGTCAAGGGAGCCAGCGAAGGCGAAGGCCTCGGCAATAAATTCCTGAGCCACATTCGTGAGGTCGATGCCATCATTCAGGTGGTGCGCTGCTTCGAAGATCCCAATGTCATCCATGTGTCGGGCAAGGTCGATCCTCTTTCGGATATCGAGACGATTGAAATCGAACTGATGCTCGCCGACATGCAAACGCTCGATGGCGCCCTGCCCCGCGCCGAACGCTCCGCCAAGAGCGGCGACAAGGAGGCCAAGGAGCGCGTTGAGGGCATCAAGAAATGCCAGGCCCACCTCAAGACCGATCAGCCCTTGCGCACCTTGCAACTCGATGAAACCGATACCAAGGCCATGAGCGCCTTCGGCTTGATGACCGCCAAAAAGATCCTTTATGTCGCCAATGTCGACGAGAACGATCTGGAAGGCAAGAGCCCGGTCGTCGCCAAGGTGCGGGAGTTCGCCGCCAAGGTGGGGGCCGAGGTCGTGCCGGTGTGCGCCAAGCTCGAAGCGGAGATCGCCGAACTCGACGAGGCCGACCGCGGCGAAATGCTTGCCTCGGCGGGCATCGTCGAGCCGTCGCTGGCGGCCCTTGCCCGGGCAGCCTACAAGGCCCTGGGCTATCAGAGTTACTTCACCGCCGGAGAAAAAGAGGTCCGCGCCTGGCCGATTCCCATCGGCGCCACCGCGCCCCAGGCCGCCGGGGTCATCCACACCGACTTCGAAAGAGGCTTCATCCGCGCCGAAGTCTATAGCCTCGAAGATCTGGAAAAGTACAAGTCGGAAAAAGACATCCGCGCCGCCGGCAAATTGCGCCTTGCCGGGCGCGATTACATCATGCAGGACGGGGACATTTGCCACTTCCTGTTCAACGTGTAATCAGGCGCGGGGATTCGCAGTCTGATCGCCTTCCACGGAGGAGCCGATGACCACCGTACCGTCCTCCTCTACTCAACCTGCGCGCATCGGTATCGTGACCGTTTCGGATCGCGCCAGCCAGGGAATTTACGCCGACGAGAGCGGCCCCGCCATCGTCGCCTTTTTCAAAGAAGTGCTTGCCAGCCCGTTCGAAGCGGTCGTGCGGGTCATCCCCGACGAACGGACGCTGATCGAAGAGACGCTTTGCCATCTGGTCGATCGGGAAGATTGCCGCCTCGTCGTTACCACCGGCGGCACCGGTCCGGCCAAGCGCGATGTCACGCCCGAGGCCACCGAAGCCGTCTGCGACCGGATGATGCCCGGCTTCGGCGAATTGATGCGCGCCGTGTCGCTCAAGTCGGTGGCCACCGCCATCCTTTCGCGCCAGACCGCGGGCCTGCGCTCTGGCAGCTTGATCATCAACTTGCCGGGGAAACCTGGAGCCATTCGCGAATGCCTCGCCGCCGTCTTTCCCGCGGTTCCTTACTGTCTTGATCTGATGGACGGCCCTTATCTCGAAACACGGCCCGAGATTTTGACCGCTTTTCGGCCCAAGTCCAAACCCGCGAAATGACCGCCATCGACCTGAATGCCGATGTCGCCGAAGGCACCGGAATCGAACCGCTCCTGGCCCCGCTTTGCACTTCCTGGAATGTCTGTTGTGGCTTTCACGCCGGCTCGGCAGACGATGTTCGCGCCGCGCTCAAGCTGGCGCGCGAACATCATGTTCAAGTGGGGGCTCACCCCGGCCATCCTGACCGCGCTACCTTTGGGCGCATCGCTCATCCGATCACCCCCGAGCAGCTCATCGCCTTACTCACGGCCCAGGTAAGAGCGGTGGCCGCCATCGCCCAGGAGATGCATACCTCGCTGTGCCATCTGAAGCTGCACGGCGCACTTTACCATCAGGCCGCGTACGATCTTCGACTCGCCGAAGCGACCGTCTCCTTCGCGAAGAGCAAAGGCCTTCTGGTTTTTGGCCTGCCCGGATCGCTGCTTGAGCAAGCCTGCCTGGGAGTCGTCCCCTTCATCGGCGAAGGGTTCGCCGACCGCGCGCTTGGACCCGAGGGAAAACTACTCCCGCGCGATCAGCCTGGCGCGGTGATTCACGACCCCGCCATGGCCGTGCGCCAGGCGCTGCAACTGGCTGGATCGGGGAAGTGCCGCACGCTTTGCGTTCATGGCGATTCTCCCGGCGCGGCTCAGTTGCTGGCACAAGTTAGGACGGGATTGATCGGTGGCGGTTTTCATCTCAGGGCGCCCGGCCATGACTGATGCCGGCCTGCCGAATCCGCCCCTGGCTTGTTTGCGGGTCGACCGTCCGGGGATCGACACCTGGATCGTCGATCATGGCCGATTGGGTTATCGCGATCGAGGGGTGACCCCTGGCGGTCCGGCTGACTCCCTCGCCCATGACCTGGCCAATGCCCTACTCGGGAACCAGGCGAGCGCCGCGACAATCGAATTCAGTCTGATCGGCCCGCTGCTCACCCTGGAAGGAGCTCCCATTTTCTGCGCCCTGACCGGCGCCATTGACCAGGCGTATTTGGAGGAACGGGTTCTGGAACCGGAGCGATCCTTTCGCTGGTTGCCCGGCCAGACCTTGCGCCTGGGAGGGATGGCGCGCGGCGCGCGCGGATACCTTGCGATTGCCGGCGGCATCCACACGCCGCTGTTGCTTGGCAGCCGCCAGGGACAATGCCCCCTGGCGGCCAACCAAACTCTGCCCGTGTTGGCGCAAAATGCGCCGCTACGCCGAGCGGCGCAGCCGATTTGGAAACTGCCCGCCGGCCCGATCCGGGTGACGGCCGGCCCCGAGTTTCGGGAATTCGAAGGACGCGATTTTTTGGAAACGCCCTGGAAATGCAGTTCGCTGGTGAACCGGATGGGCTGCCGGCTGGAAGGCCCTCCCCTTGCGCGCAACACCAAGAAGGAATTGCTCTCTGAACCGGTTTTGCCTGGAACAATCCAGGTGAATCATGCCGGATTGCCGATGATTCTGGGCGTGCAGTGCCAGACGATCGGCGGCTATCCGCGCATTGCCTGCGTCATCCGGGCCGACCTCGATAAAGTGGGGCAATTGCGTCCAGGAGACCCGGTCATCCTGGAACGGGTCGAACTGCGCGTGGCCCGAACGGCCTGGCGGGAAAAGCAAAGCGTCGAGAAAGCTTGGCGGTACCGATTCGGCCCGTTCGAGAGCCGTTTTTAAGCGCGGAAAAGCTCCTAAGATGCCAGCTATCTGCCAGAATTTCCCCCCTCTTCCCAAGAATATCGCGGAGCGCGCTCGTGCCTAAGATTCTGATTGCCCCCGGCCACATCAATTCCGTGGGGGGAAAGTTCATTCCCCTGCTGGAAGGCGCCGGTTTCGAACTGGTTTGCCAGACGGTGGGGCGCCAGTTGCTTGAAAACGAACTCGATTTTTGGCTCAAGGATTGCGATGCCTCGCTGGCAGGTAGCGAGCCGTACACGCGCAAAATCATCGAAGCTCATCCGAAGCTCAAGGTCATCGCTCGCATTGGGGTCGGATTCGATGGGGTCGATGTCGTCACGGCCACGGAGCGGAACGTCGCGGTGACGATTGCACCGGGCACGAACCAGGGATCGGTTGCGGAACACACCTTTGCTTTGATGCTCGCGCTGGTCAAGCGGATCGTACCCCAGCATTTGGGCACGCAAAGCGGCGGGTTTCCACGCGGGATCAACCGGCCCTTGCGGGGTCAAACTCTCGGCATTGCGGGGCTCGGCCGCGCCGGCAAGGCGGTGGCCACGCGCGCCCAGGCATTTGAGATGCCCGTGATCGCCTACGATCCGTTCCCCGATACCGCTTTTGCCAAGTCGCACAACATTCCGCTGGTTAGCTTCGAGGAGTTACTGCAAACCTCCGACATCGTCACGTTGCACCTGCCTGCGACTCACGATTCGCGGCACCTGATCAATTCGCGCACGCTCAAGCTGATGAAGAAAACCGCGTTACTCATCAACACGTCGCGCGGCTGGGTGGTTGATGAGGACGCCCTGGGAGAAGCCCTGGCCAAGGGGATCATCGGCGGCGCGGGGATCGATGTGTTCGAAGTCGAACCTCCTGGCAAGCTGAGCTGGTTCGATCTGCCGAACCTGGTGGTCACGCCGCATGCCGCGGGAGTCGATTCGATGTCCCTGGCAGCCATGGCCGACAGCGCCGCTGAAGCGGTGGTGTCTCTTTTCAGCGGAGAATGGCCGGCGGAGAAAATGGTCAACCCGGTGATCAAGGACAAGTTTAAGATTTGATTCTTAACCTTTGCTCGCCGATTTCGGCATCGAGTTCTTGAAGAGGGCGCTCCAATCAGGGCGCCTTCTTTTGTCTTCCCGTCTGAATTTTCCTTGCATAAATTCCGCGCCAAAAGCTATAAATGGCGATCGCCTTATGGAGCCCGCCATGGCCGCAATGCCGATCATGCCTTTGCTGAAGATTTCGCGGCAGATTTTATGCGTCGCTGTCTTCCTCCCTTTTCTCCACTTGCCTGGCGCATTGCGCGCAGAAGATCCGGTTCGGCCAAGTTACCTTGACGGCATGGTGCGCGACTACTTCCAAAAATGGGAAGATTCGCTGCAAGGAGGACATGCCAACGAAACCGTTTTTCAATTAACAGAAATAGACACGATATTTAATTCAGCAACATATAAAACTATAAAAATTCAGCTTCAACAAGAAAGAAAAAAGGAAAGGCCAAACCTAAGAATCGAAATAAAGCAGCATGGAAAAACGCAGCCAAGAAATTTGCTTATAACGAGAGGTGTTATATATGAATCCGAAAATAACCAAATAAACATCTGCGATTTCAATCCGAAACCAGAACCGCTAATCCTATATTCCCCAGCAAGATATCAAGATGTTGTTAGCGATTTTCTTCGCGACGTCTTATATGATAACTTCACACAGTTTTACTATCCAAAATCCATCCTTAACGAATACGACGCAACTCGATGCGAAGACAACGGAAAAACCGTCGTGTTTTATTTGCGGCGCAAATTACCGACTCGCTCCTGGGCAGCTGAAATCCGCAGGATCGTGTTTCAGAAATCTGGAGGGTACCCCATTCAATTGGAAACAGGAGGAACAGATCAAGTTTTCTATAACCTTTTAAAGATGGATCCTCGGCCGAATTTTGATCCGATTCTTTTTGATCCACCTACCAGGCAAGAATTGTTGGCCAAGAGTTCCAAATACAACAACCTGCTTCCAGCCTATCTCAAGCACCCATTACACCCGGGCCCACAATCATGCAACGAGTTGCGGTAAGGTCCTTCCCTCTGGGCATGAAGCGGGTTTTTTGGACCTTTTTGCTCCACTGCTGCATGAATTTCTCTGGGTTTGCGGCCCAAGGACCGAACCCGGCGAATCCCGTAGACGCGAAGGCGCGCACGCATTTCAAGAAGTGGGAAGAAGCACGATCGAAGATTGCCCACTTCGACGCTCGAGTCCTGATCACGGAGAAAAGTCAGCCTTCCAAAGAACTCACCTGGCGGCGCGTGTCGGTCAAATATCTGAAATCGGATAACCCAACCCATCCGGACCCCTACCTCGAAATGAGGCTTTGCCAGTGGCCCGAGGAAATGCCTAATGACTACTTGGTTTGCCAGGACTTCTTTTATGTCCTCAACCATGAAAAAGAAACGGTTCAGTCCTACGAAATTGGGTACCTTGAAACTTATCTAAAAAAACTAGGTCGGGTCCACTCTCTTTTCGGCAAGAGTCACGATCGCTTTCGCGAGAGTCTGCCCTATGCGGTCATCACAACGAGTCCGATGGCATGGATCGAACGCTACGACATCCGGTTTTTGAGCGAAGACGAAAAGACCGTCCAGTTTGATGTTCTCCCGGTCGCCAAGAGCGATCGCGACCTTTTCAAAAAAGGCCGGCTTACCCTTTCAAAAGAGCATGGCCTGCCGATCGCGATCAAGTGGGAGGAAAAAAATGGAACGGAGCTTTCTTATGACCTGGAGCAGATCGACCTGACACGGAAATGGAAGCCAGGGCATTTTCGCAAGCCTTCCTCTTTTCCCGAATGTGCTGGTTGGACGTTCAAAGGAACGCCTGAGTCATTCCCCGAGGAAAAGGAAGATCCCGATCAAGCTGAGGCCGCACCTTTCTTCCAAATATGGGAAGACGCTTTGGCGAAGATCGACCGGATGGAGGCGACCATTCATGCCAAAGGTAGAGGTGACCGGGAATTCCTGGACGCTTTTCCCTTGAAAATCAAATATTGGAAAACCTCCAAAAATACCAAAGAAGCGAAGAACTATGATCTGTCTTTCCTGGGCAAGCCCTACAGGGAGACGAATCGGCTGATATCGATCAGCGATCAGTTTTTTTATTTTCAAAGAACCGAAAAAACGGTTTTTGTGGTGGACTCTCCAGGAGGGTTGAGGGCTTTCTTCGAAAACCATAATGAAAAAGGCGAAACTTCTTCCTGGCTTCTTAATGCGCTCATATCCGAGTTCAAATATACATTTTTCACATTAACTCCCAAAGAAATCCTGGATCGCTATCATGTCAGGCTCACAAACGAAGACGATCATTTTGCCTATTTTGAAATTCTACCAAGCAAGGCGAAGGACAAGAAGGTACTGAATTGGGCCAGCATGGTATTGGACAAGAAAACCTATTTACTCAAGAAGGTCTCGTTTGAGAGCACTGCGTGGAATTCCTACGAGCTTGACATCAAGAGCGTCGACCTCGAGGCGAAGTTTCGTCCGGAAGAACTTGAGGCCCCAACAGCCGCATCTTGGCCGGGTTGGAAATTCGAGTCCTTTTCTAGGCCTCGGTGAAACGCTGGGGGGGTCTGAATCCGATTAAGACCGGCACTGGGGAATGAGCACGAAATCCACGGCCGGAAAGCGGATTCCCGTTCGCGTGGGTCCCGACGGATCCGGGTTACAAGGTCTGGCATTTCCGCGGAAAAGGAGTCATGACATGTTCACCATTGCGCTTTCGCCATTGCGCGGCTTGCACCGCCTTCTCATGCTTTCGTTGGGATTGACCTGCTCTCCTCTTGTCGCCCAAACGACGAGTGACGTTCCGCCGCCAAGCACCGAATTTCACTTGGGCCCAAAAGGCACCCTCCCGGTCGCTTTCTCACAGGAAGCGGCTTCAGCGGAAAAGCAAAATGCTGAGAAAACCGAGGTCTACATCGGCAAATGGAAGGAGGCCGTCGAGAAGACCAAACGACTGGAATGCTTCATGGAAATTACCGGTTTGGACAAAGTTTTTGACCTAAAAGCCAAATCGAGTGCGTCTTATCAGTTCTTGAAAATCAAACAGCAAGCGGAAACGAAATCTTACTGGCACCTTGACCTGAAACAGCAGTCACCGAATAACAATCTAAAAACGAAGATTATTAATAATAATGTTTACGACTTCAATTACGACAGCAAAATTATCAGATTTATTGATTATGGAAAATTAACCGATAAAAAAAAGAAGGAAATGCGAATCGGCTTTTTTTCATCATTTGAATTGGCACTCATAGAATGGCCGCTTGAAATCGTGTATTTTATATCTAGCCCGAATCAAATCTTGGAAAAACACACTGTGATTTTAGAAAAGGAAGACCCTTACTATTTGTATTTTTCTTTGTGTCCAAAGTCCCAGGAAGGCCAATCAGCTACGACCAGATGCCAGCTCGTGCTTCTGAAATCCACCTTTCTCGTCAGACGGATCTGGTGGGCAATCCCCAATGGAGAAACCTGTTGTGACTTTACGCGAATGAGCCTAACTCCCGAGCTAAAACCGAGTGATTTCGCCCCGCTTGATAGGGAGAACTTCAAAGGCTGGACAATACGTGAATCGCCGAACAATCACTAACCGTGCCAAAGGCCTCCAGACCTTGCAAAGACTCCAATCATCTTGCGCAATTTGACGAAGCAGGAACCCGCGTTTTTCGGAATCCTCACTTGTCCACCTGCGCAGCAAGCTGCCCATAAAGGATCTCATAAGTCTGAGCGCTGATGGGCGCCAGGAAATCGGCAAATAGAAATCGCACCTTGCCGTCCGGACCGGTGAAGGTCTTTTTGCCACTCAAACCCTTTTCTTCCACGCGATCTTCGCTGACCACTTTGCCCATGCCTTCAGGCAGTTCCGTTTCCGATTTCCAGGCCTTCCACTTCCAGGGATCGCCGATCAGCTCTCCCTTGCCCGAAAACGACTTGGATTTCTCGCTGACGGTGAAGGTCGACCCTTTCACCGCAAAGGTCACGACAAAGACCTTGGGCGGGGTTTTCCCATCGATCGAAAGCACATGCTCTTCGATGGTCGATTTCCGCGGATCGCTCACCCGCTTGAGCAGCGACAAAGTGGTCCGCACCACCTGCCCCGAGGGAAGCGACATCTTCGATTCACCCAGGTAGTATTCCGTGACCTCGGCCGGCTTCTCTTCGGCGCGCAATGCCGCGGTCCCGCTGAGGCAGGTCCACGTCGAAAGCAGTATGAGCAGGGCAAACCGCGACATGATGATCTTCCTTCAAAATTCCACCGGTGATCCATGAAATTAAGGCCCCATCTTTCCTTCTGAAGGATCGATGGGGCCCGAGTGCTTTGAAGCAGCAATTCCTGTTCCCAAACCAGGATTACCTGGTCTTGGGCAAGGTCTCCAGCGGCGCGGTTTCCGGATTGATGTCCTGGAAGGGATAAGTCTCGGGAAGCACGCGCACGGCGGTCGTGGCTTTGAGCGGGAAGGCGCCCCCGTTCTTGTAGGACAATTCGACAAAGAACGCCGTCCAGCCCTTGGGCGGAGTCTCAATTTTCCCGACATAAACACCCTCGCCCTGGCTTTCCAAAACCGTGGGCTTGTACGCCTTGCCGATCTTGGCCAGGCGGAAGTCGCGCGCTTCCGGATTGTTCGCGGCCCACACCGTCACCTTGGAGGGTTGATTTTCCGTTTTGACCCGGATCGATCCGTCCGATTCGAAGTTCCAGGTGAATTTGGGCCGTTCGTTCTTGGACAGAATCGACTGGTAATAGGAGCTGATGCTCTCCCAGGCGTCGGTATCTCTCAACGAGTGATCGCCGTTGGGCACATAGCGCAGGATTTTCTCGCCCTTGAGTTCATCGAAATAGAACTTGGACGAGTCGGGGCAGAAGAACTGATCGCCGGCCGCGTTGACGATGTACTTGGGCATGGTCAAGCGATCGCGATAGGAGAATGGATCTTCAATGTTGTAAAGCTCCTTGAGCCGAGGGTCGTTCATCCGCTGCATGATGTTGTGGCGCATGTAATCGCCGACGGCCAGCGAAAAGAATCCATAAGCCTTGGTGTGGTTCTTCATCGACTCGTTGACATTGAGCACGTCAATCACGATCGGCACGATTGCCTCGACCCGCTTGTCGACCGCGGCGGTGCACCAGGTGGTCCAGCCCCGCTTCGATCCGCCCGCCACGACGAACTTTTCGACTTTGTTCTTGCCGCCCTGTTCGCTTGCGAGAAGCTCTTGAATGCAATCCATCGCCCGCACGGCGCTCTTGACCATCGGCAAGCGAGCCGGCCAGGTTTCATCACCGGTTTTCAGATACTGATCCCAGGTGTAGCCAATGAGGTCGTCTTCTTTACGCTGTTGGCCATCGCCATGGAAAACGAGCCCTTGATTGGGCACCAACTTCAGTTCCGCGGTGACCGATTTGGTCGCGGCGGCAATCATGACCAGCTTGTTATCGACCTTTTCCGGCGGCTTGCTGTCGTTGCTGCCGCCGCCGATCAAGAGAAACGCGGAAGACGACTTCACTTCGTCGGGCTTGGCAATGAGAAGCCAGTGTTCCCACACCGTGCGATCGACTTCCTTCTCGGTGCGCCAGGTCTGCGATTTGAGGTGGACGACGTACTGGGTAACGCCGGGGCCTTTGACTTCTTGAAGCACTTTCCACTGATAAGTCGCGTCGGGTTTTTTGACGTAGCGGTCCAGGGCAGTTTCCCCGGCGCTCACGGCCGATTGGCCAAGCAGCCCGGCTGCCACCATGATGAGGGCCGCGGCCCGCGAAGCGCACCATGCAAGTCGATTCACTCTGGTTCTCCTGAAAGAAACGCCGATGGGAGAGAGAAAAAGAAAGGCAAAAGAAGAAAAAGGACAATCGCTTGATCGCCCTCGTTCGGATCCGAAAAGATCGAGGCGATTTTCCCGGCCCCACCTCGTGCAACGGGGAAACCCGTGGAACGGGAAGAAAAGACGGAAACGACGAAAGGTCGCCTCCATCCGTTTTAAGGGAACGGCTGCGTGAAATCCGCAGAAAAGCGGTCGGAAAATTCTCATGAATGCGAGCCAGGCACGAGGGCTGCTTTCCCCCGCGATCCGTCATCGCGACAAGTTGCGCCGAATCGGGCTTCAAGAAAGAGCCTTGGCCGCGCGCACCTTCATCTGCTCCAGGCCCATTTCGAGAACTTTGTAATGAGGGTCGCTGAAACCGAGACGATTGTACACTTCCAGCGCCCGGGAATTATCGACTTCGGCGAAAAGCCATAGCGCCACGACCGGCGGGTCCCCCTCCTTCTCCAGCAGGGCACTATCGCGGCAGATTTGATTGATGAGCGAGGAAAAAACCCCCTTGTCCCGCCAGGGTACGGCCACGAAAACGCTTTGCAGCCACCATTTCCAGCCGTTGCGCCAGTCGGACCACTCCGGGGTGATCATCGCCTGGCCAATGACTCGTCCTTGGGCCTCGGCAACCCAATAACGACTGTGGGAAGGCCGTTCCAGGGCGCGGCGCACTCCCGGATCGATGAGATCCCAGGGCAATTCACGATTTTCGGTCTCCCGGGCCAACTCCTGGTTAAAGCGAGCGATGGCTTCCGCGTCCCCCCAATTCGCCCGTCTTACCAGCCACTCTGCCATGTTCTGGGTCCTTGCCCTAGGAAAGCCTTCTTTTCTGAGATATACTATTTCTTTTGACAAATTGCGGGCGGGTGAGCGCCGGCCCTTCACGAGGTTTCCCATGGGACATCGTCGCACAACACGCGATCTGACCATTTTCGACCAGAAGATCTCTCGCGTTTACAACGGTAAGTACAAGATCAAGGAACGGGTTCGCCGCCACAATCGCCTGGTTGCCGCCCTGAAGGCGGGTCAAACCACGCCCACCGTGCTCAGCTGGCTGTCCCAGGCACTGGGAGTTCCTCCTGGCCAGATCAGTAAGGAAGAAATCGACGCGTTCCTCCAGAATGCCTGATCGGTTTCCACTTCCAAATAAAATGGCCCGGGAAAATTCCCGGGCTTTTTTCATCGACACCTCGATAGCCAAATCTCCTTTTTTCGTGCAAAATCACAACAATCGTATCGCAACCTAAGAAACCAGAAATAGCGGAACCCAGGTCATCATGACTTCTCTCCGGCCTGACCGGCGCCAGTGGCTCGGTTCGTCTCTAGCCTTTGGGCTCCCCCTTGGCCTGAGCTTGGCCCCAACTCATCGACTTTCTGCCCAAACTCCACCTCCCGCGCCAAGCCAGGCCATCAGAATTGGCGCGATCGGCGTGGGCGGCCAGGGCGGTTCGAACATCGGCCATCAGATCAAAAACATCGTCGCGGTTTGCGATGTCGATCGCAAAAGACTGGGCCTTGCGACCGAGCGCGTGCAGAAAGACACGGGCAAGGCGCCGGTTTCGGTGGGGGATTACCGGCGCATCCTCGACAACAAGGAGATCGACGCGGTCATCATCTCGACCCCCGATCACTGGCACGCCCGCATCGCCGTCGACGCTTGCGAGGCGGGTAAACATGTTTACTGTGAAAAGCCGCTCACCTTGTGCGTGCGCGAAGGCCGGGCCATCGTCAACGCTGCCCGCAAGAACAAAAGAATCGTGCAGACCGGCAGCCAGCAGCGCTCCGGCAAGAACTTCGAAATCGCCTGCGAAATGGTGCGCAAGGGCGTCCTGGGTAAGATCAGCCTCGTGGAAGTCGGCATTCCGGGAGTCAATTTTCAGGGACCGCCGGTGCCCGATTCCTCCGCGCCCGCCGAACTCGATTACGATTTTTGGTTGGGTCCTGCTCCCAAGCGCCCCTTCAACACGAAAAGGGTCCACTACAATTTCCGCTTTTTCTGGGACTATTCCGGCGGCCAGATGACCAACTGGGGCGCGCACCATCTCGATATCGCCCAGTGGGGCCTGGGCATGGACCATTCGGGGCCGGTCAAGATTGAGGGGGCCTTCACCCAACATCCGCAGAACTGGTATGAAGTGCCGATGAATGCGAAGATCGAGTTCACCTATCCCGAAAATATCCGTTGCGTCCTGGCCCAGGGCGACCCGAAGGTCAAAGGCGGCACGAAGTTTATCGGCGAGAAGGGGTGGATTTGGGTCAATCGCGGCAAATTCGAATCGTCCGATCCGGCGTTGACCGCGCAAGTGAGCAAGGAAGCCCTGAAAGGGGACGCCAGCCCCGATCATCACAAAAATTGGCTGGACTCGATCGTCTCGGGTAAGTTGCCGGTGTGCGACGCCGAAATTGGCCACCGCAGCGCCACGGTTTGCCATCTAGGCAACATCGCCGCCCGCCTCAAACGCGCCATTAAGTGGGATCCCGCGAAGGAAACCTGCCTCGATGACAAGGAGGCCAACGAGATGTTGACCCGCTCGTACCGAGGCCCCTGGAAAGATCCGGGCGTTTGATCGCCAGCACCATCCCTCGCTCGACAAAACGTTATCGCACCCCGATCGGGCGCCTCAATCCTTGAAACCATAGGGATCGAGCGCCCGCTTCCATTTGGGGTCTTGCTCCAGCTCCTTGAAATCCTCAAGCGCCTGCAATTTCTCTTCCTCGGCCGTCGTTTCCGGTTTCTCTTGATCTGGAGCCTGTTCGGGCCTCGATCCCAGAATCTCTTCCATCCGGTCAAGAAACCGGTCGCAAGTCAGGGCGAGCGATTTGGCCCGCTTGGCGGCGATTTGAAGGCGCCGATCATTGCTCACCACGATGAGGCGCCTCGCCCCGCCGGCACGGCGGCGATTGCTATCCAGCAGATCTTCAATCTCCTCGTCGGCTTCCCGGTCGGTGGCGAAAAGCAACTGGATGCCGGTTTTGTGCCGGGTGGAGGGTGCATGGAGCAAGTGCAAGGGAACACCGGCTTTGCGGGCGCCGCGCGCATCGAAAACCACGAGAATCCGATCGCGCTGGGCGCAGATGCCGGCCAGGTGCGCAAGCAGCTTTTCCCGAGCCTGGGATAGGGTGGTCTGGTCGAAGATTGGCAACCACCCCATCAGGTGGGCCAGGTTGTAGCCGTCGATGACGATGTCCGGCCCCTGGCCACCTCCGGGGTTGGAGCCCCCAAGATTTCCTCTTTCCCGGCCTTTTTGGTGGAAGCTCATCCGAATCCTCGGAAACTGGATAGTTGGAAGTCTACCCTTGGAATTCGTTGCGGGAGGGGGTCATTGGGTGCGCGTTCTTCTTTTCGACATTGATGGAACCATGGTTGCCGGGGCGGGAGCAGGCCGCAACGCGATGGAAGAAGCGTTCGAAGCGCTCTATCGCAAGCCGGTCGTGATCGAATCCCACCGCCTCAGCGGCCGAACCGATCGGGGCATTGGCCTGGAGTTGCTTCGCGAGCACAAGCTGGCGGCTCCTGAAAACGAGGAAGCCGAACTGGCGCGCGTTTTCGAGGCCTATCTGGAACGCCTGCCCCATCGTTTGCGGCAAACTCCGGGCCGATTGCTGCCTGGCGTCACGGAAATCCTAAACCGCCTCAAACAGGCGCAAGGTCTTTCGCTGGGCTTGCTTACGGGCAATCTCAAGCAGGGAGCCCGCCACAAGCTCGACTCCTTCGGTCTGACCGAATTCTTTGCTTTCGGCGGCTATGGAGATCGCCACGCCGACCGGGATGATGTCGCGCGCGAGGCCATAGGGCAAATACCGCCTGAAGTAGGAACGCCCAAGGAAGTCTGGGTGATCGGCGACACGCCCCTGGATATTCGGTGCGCCCGGGCCATTGGAGCGAGGGTGCTGGCGGTGGCGACGGGAGGTCATCCCCGTGATGAGCTGGCGACCTTTGGGCCGGATTTGCTGCTCGACAATCTGGCCGATATCGATTTTGTCTGCCAGAACCTGATGGGTGTTTGATCATGTTGCGGGCGTTTCTGAGTCACCTGTTGCGATTCTTGAGCCTTTGTGCTTTTGCCTTTTGGCAGGGGGGCTTTGTCTTCTATGCCGGGGTGGTGGTTCCGTTGGCGGGGGAGCTTTGGGGGCATCGAACTCAAGGATTTTTGACGCGGCAAGTGGTTCCCTGGATTCATCTTGCGGCATTGGCCGCACTGGGTCTGTGGTTGCTTGACGCCGCCTTATTGAAACCGCGGCGAAAAAGCCGGTTCTTATTGACCCTGGCAATGAGTCTGGGGGTTTTGCTGCTTATTTGGCTTTATCCCCAGATGGATGCGCATTTGGACCCCGAGATCAATCATGTCGAGGAGCCCAGGCAATTTCGCTTGTTGCACCGGATTTATTTGTGGACAAGCACGGTGACCTGGATGGCCAGCCTGGCCTGGCTCTGGCTACTCACCGCTCGGGACGACCCACGCAAGGAAAACGAACGTGATCCAGAAAACGAAAAAAGCCGCAGGAACCGGGATACCGGTCAACCTGCGGCTTAGGAAGCAAGAAAAAGCTTCAATAATAAAGCGTCCTGCCGCGGACCGCTATGACGTCGCCCATCCGTCATTGCTATCCAGCGGCAGGACAATGTCATAATACCCCTCAAAACGAGAGGGGCAAGAGGATTGGATGAAGAATCTTAAGTTAATTGAAAATTTCTGAATTTTTATGAATTCCAACCAAGGATATAGCACCATGCATCCGAGTGAATCCCCATTCTCCGCCAATACAACCCCAGCGCCCGTCCTCGACGACAGTTGGGAAACCCTGCTGGAAACCGCAGGTTCAGAGGCGCTTTTTGAGCGGCTAAAAAAAGAGCTGCAAGAAAAAAACGATCATTCCGGTTTGTTTTATACGCATTTGATGGAAGCCCGCCATCGATTGGGAATTGCGGCCACACCCACAGGCCCGGCCTCGGAAATTCCCACGGAGCAGCACGAAGAATTCGAGGAAGCCATTCGCGAAGCAGCGACCGCCGTCGGCCGCTGGGCGCTCGACAAAGGCAACCTGGGCGCGGCCTGGAGTTACTATCGCCTGCTGGGAGAACCCGAACCAATCCGCCAGGCTCTCGAAAAAATCGACCTCGATCAGCTGGCCGACGACCAGTACGAAAAGGTCGAGGCCGCCATCCGCCTGGCGTTCCACGAAGGGCTCGATCCGGTGCGCGGCTTTCAATGGATCATCCACCGCTATGGCCTGTGCAATGCCATTACCACCCTTTCCCATCCGGAAACTCCGGGTGGTCCGCAGGCCCGGCTCGCTTGCCTCGATGCCCTGATCGGCGCGCTGCACCACGAACTGGCCAACCGGCTGAACGCCGAGATCGAACGGGTCGAAGGCAAGGCTCCCCTTGCGACCATGCTCGTGCCCCCGCTTCCCCCCGGAACGATCGCCGAATTGATCAAGAACCGGTCCTGGCTTTTCGAGGACGAGGCGTACCACATCGACCTGTCCCACCTTTCCTCGGTGGTGCAAATGTCTCAAGACCTGCCCAAAGGTCCCTCGCTAGAACGGGCCAGAGACCTTTGCGCCTACGGGTCTCAACTGAAGGGCCGATTTGTGCCGGGGGGCGAACCCCCGTTCGATCCGCTTTTCACCGGTTACGACCGGTTCCTGGGCGCAATCCAGGGAGACGACACCGACGGCCATGTGCGCTGGTTTGAGGAACAGGCCGAGCGCGAACTGGCCGAAGGCAACGCCTACCCGGCCGAAGTGCTGCGCAAACTTCTGGAGCGGCTGGGCCGCAAAGCCGATTCGCTCGCCTGGGCCGGCAAAACCCTCTCCGCCCAGGCACTGGCGCCGCTTTGCCGCGCCGCGGGGGATTTCACCCCGATGGTCGATGCCGCGAAATCGCAGGGGGACCCGGTCCACCTCGTCGCGGCGCTTCTAGAGCAAGAGAAACTGAGCAAGACCGCCGGAAAAAAAGCTTGAACCAAAGAAAGCTCCCCATCCGCCCCAATTTTTTTTCGGGTGAATGGGAGCATGGTTTTCCAAGGCCCAGCGCAGCTCGGAGAACCGCTTCCGATTGCCCGGGTCAGACTTCCCGGAAAAAGCGGCGCTTCTATATCAGAATGGGAACCACCTCTCGCAAAAGTGCTTGCTAACCGAAAGGGAGACTCCATGGGAAATTGGCGAAAACTGGGCGGAATTTGCGGGTCGCTGGCCCTTTTGGGCGGGGGCCTGATTCCGCAATCCCGCGGCCAGGAGGCTCCGCTGGTTCTGCCCCCCATTTCCATTGAGCGGATGCGCGCGGATGTCAAATACCTGGCGAGCGATCCATTGCAAGGGCGCGGTGTCGGCACCCGCGGCGAGGAACTGGCCACCGACTACATTGCCTCGCAGTTCGAAAAGGCCGGGGTCAAACCGGGCGGCGAAAAGGGGACCTATTTTCAGGCGGTGCCCTTGGTGCTCGTCAACACCGGCAAAGACGCCACCCTGTCTTTCGTGAAGGGGACCGGCGCCACCCCTCTCAAACTCGAAGACGAATTTGTCGGCGTCAGCTATTCGCAAAAGACAGAAGAATTCGAAGCCGATGCGATCTTTGTCGGCCACGGCATTTCGGCGCCGGAATTCGGCTGGGACGATTACAAGGATGTCGATGTCAAAGGCAAGGTGGTGGTGCTCTTCACCAATGAGCCCCCCTCCGAAGACATCAAATTCTTTGGAGGCAAGGCGCTCACCTATTACGGCCGCTGGACTTACAAATACGAAGAAGCGACCCGCCGCGGCGCCTTGGCCGCGCTCATCATCCACACGAACGAATCGGCCGGCTACCCTTATTCGGTGGTGCGCAAGCTCAACGGCGCCCAGATCCAGCAGGATCCCAGTTCCCATGCCCTGGCCTTCGCTGGCTGGCTCTCCACTCAGGGAGGCAATAAACTACTCGCCTCAGTCGGCCTGACCGTGCCCGAAGCGCTCAAAAAAGCCGACACCGCCGGCTTCAAGCCGATTCCCCTCGGCGTCCAAATCAAGGCAAACATTCCGACCACGGTCGAGAAGATCATCTCCAAGAATGTGCTCGGCCGCGTCGAAGGTTCCGATCCCAAACTCAAAGACGAAGTTGTCATGTTCACCGCCCACTGGGACCACCTGGGGGTGAGCAAATCGGCACTTGGCACGGAAGAGATTTACAGCGGCGCGCTCGACAATGGCTCGGGTTGCTCGATCCTCATGGAAATGGCGCGTGCCTGGGCAACCATGACCCCGCGGCCCAAGCGCTCGGCGCTGTTTCTGGCGCCCACCGCCGAGGAAAGCGGTTTGCTCGGCGCGACCTATTACGCCGCGCACCCGATCGTGCCCCTCGGCAAAACCGCGATGGATTTCAACTTCGACACGGTCTACCCGATCGGCGAAGCCGAATCGATCGTGATCAACGGCGCCGATCGCACCACCCGCTGGGCCAAGCTGCAAGAGACGGCCAAAAAGCTCAACCTCGGAATCGAGGCCGACCGCCGCGCGCATCAGGGCCTGTTCTATCGATCCGACCATTTCGCGCTGGCCAAAGGGGGCGTTCCCGCTTTCTCCGTGGGCCGCGGCGAAAAGGTGAAGGGCAAGCCGGTCGATTTCGCCAGGAAAGCCAGCGAGGATTTCATCGCCAACACCTACCACACCCCCAAGGATGTCTACAAGGAAGAATGGGATTTCCTGTCTTACCCCGTGCTCATTCGCTTTGCGCTCACCGCCGCCGCGGAAGTGGCCAACGACCCGGTGCTGCCGACCTGGGTCGCCGGGGATGAGTTCCTTCCGGCTCGGCAAAAAAGTGGTGTGAAATAAGGGATCAGTTCCCGCTTGCCGTCACCTGCATCAACGAAAAAAGAGAGGGCGCATTCGGCGCCCTCTCTTTTTTACTTTCTGATCCCCAGGGAAAAAACTGGAGAAAACTCGACCGCTCGACTCAAGCAAGGAGTCGAGTGATCACCGAGGCTTTTTCCACTCCGGTAAGTTTCTGATCGAGCCCTTGATAGCGGTAGCTGAACCGCTCATGGTCAAAGCCCATGGCGTGAAGTACCGTGGCGTGGAAATCGCGCAGGTGGACCGGATCCTTGACGATGTTGTAACTGAATTCGTCGGTCTCGCCGTAAACCTCTCCCGCCTTGATGCCGCCGCCCGCCATCCACATCGTGAAGCAGCGCGGATGATGATCGCGGCCATAATTCTGCTTCGACAGGCCGCCTTGCGAATAGATCGTGCGGCCAAATTCGCCACCCCAGATCACCAGGGTGGAGTCGTAAAGCCCCTTGCGTTTGAGATCTTGGATAAGGGCGTAGCAGGGCTGGTCGACATCGCGGCACTGGTCCGGCAAGCGGCCGGCGACATTGGCGTGCGTGTCCCAGTTGTTGTGATAGATCTGCACAAAGCGCACGCCGCGTTCCACCAGACGACGCGCAAGCAGAGCCGTGTTGGCAAAGGTCCCCGGCTTCTTGCAGGCATCGCCATAAAGCTTGAAGGTCGACACAGGCTCGGAGGCCAGGTCGGTCAGTTCCGGCACGCTCGTCTGCATCCGGTAGGCCATTTCGTACTGCTGAATGCGCGTGAGCGTATCCGGATCGCCCAGTTCGCCAAGCGTCATTTCGTTAAGGCGTTTGATTCCGTCGAGCGTTTTGCGCCGCGTCTGCGAGTCGACGCCGGGCGGATTATTGATGTAAAGAATCGGGTCTCCCGCCGTGCGGAAGCTGACGCCGGCATGTTCACCCGGCAGGTAGCCCGATTGCCATAGCCGGCCCGAAATCGCCTGCACCTGTTCGGTATTGCTTGGCTGAGCGACCATCACGACAAAGGTGGGCAAGTTCTGGTTGAGACTGCCCAGGCCATAGCTGGTCCAGGCGCCCAGGCAGGGGCGGCCGGTCACCTGGTTGCCGGTCTGAATGAAGGTGATTGCCGGTTCGTGGTTGATCGCCTCGGTGTTCATCGAGCGCATGTAGGCGCAATCGCCCGCCATCTTCGCTTTCCAGGGAAGCAGTTCGGAAAACCACATCCCGTTGGGACCATGCTGGGCGAATTTGAACTTCGAGGGCGCAATCGGAAAGCGCGGCTGCATGGAGGTCATCGTCGTCAGGCGCTGACCCTTGCGCACCGACTCGGGCAGGTCCTTGTCGTACCACTCGTTCATCTTGGGCTTGTAATCGAACAGATCCATCTGGGGCGGCCCGCCCACCATATGGAGGTAAATAACATGCTTCGCCTTGGCGGGATGATGGGTCATCGGCCCAGGCAGCATGCCGATCGCGCCGCCCGCGGCGGGCGGGTTGTCCGCGGCGCCCGCCGAAGATTTCCCCATCAGGCTGGCAAGAGCCGCCCAGCCGACCGCGTGAGAGCCCTGGCGGAAGAAATGCCGCCGGGTCAGGTTCAGCCCTTTTTCCTGATTCAGTTCCTGGAGGATCGAGGTCTTCATGGTTTTCCTGGTATTCCTGGTATTCGGATTCCCGGGCGAGGATTCTGCCGATTGCGGGTGTCTTTTATTTACGCCTGTTTGCGGAAACCAAAAATTACTTGCAAAGAACCTCATCGAGATTCATGAGCGAGTTGGCCACCATGGTCCAGGAGGCAAGTTTCGCGGGATCGATCTTGTCATCGACCTTGAACTCGCCCACCGTGAGCAGCTTTTTCGCTTCGGCCGGCTGCGCCTGATAGTGGGTCAAGAGTTCGTTCCACTCGGCGAGCACCACCTGGCGTTCCTTGGCGTTCAGGGTGCGCGACATCAATCTCTGGCTGATCGCGTCCAGCGTTTTGTCACTGGAATCTTTCCCCTCGCCGATGGCCTTTTGGGCCAGCGCCTTGGCCGCCTCGACAAACTGGATGTCGTTCAAGGTGACCAGCGCCTGCAGAGGAGTATTGGTGCGCTCGCGCCTCACCGCGCAGGTTTCGCGATTGGGCGCATTGAAGATCTCCATACTCGCCGGAGGCGCCGAGCGCTTCCAGAAGGTGTACATGCTGCGCCTGTAGAGGTTCTCTCCCGATTCGGCGCGGTAGTCGCGGGTGTTGCTGCCGATCATGGCCACGGCCTCCCACACCCCATCTGGCTGGTAGGGTTTTACGCTCGGGCCGCCGATCTTGCGCACCAGCAGGCCGCTGGAAGCCAGGGCGTGGTCGCGGATCATTTCGGCATCCATGCGGAAACGAGGACCACGCGAAAGGAGCTTATTGGCCGGGTCCTTGTCCAGTTTCTCGCGCGAGGTCAGCGCCGACTGGCGGTAGGTCGCCGACATCACGAGCATTTTGAAAAAGGCCTTGATGTCGTACTTCTTGTCGCGAAATTCCAGCGCCAGCCAGTCGAGCAGTTCCGGGTGGCTGGGAAGTTCGCCGGTGATGCCGAAGTCGCCTGACGTGCGCACGATACCGGTACCGAAAACTTCCTGCCAGAACCGGTTGACGGTCACCCGGTCGGTCAACGGGTTTTCCTCTTGTAAGATCCACTGCGCCAATCCCAGACGATTCTTGGGGGCGCTGGCCGGCATCTTGTGCAGCACTTCGGGAGTCGCCGCCTTGACCGGATCCTTGCGTTTGTCGTATTCGCCGCGAGCGAGCACAAAGGCCGAAGCCTCCATCCCCTTTTCCACCATGATGTGGGCGATCGTGCCGCGAGCGCGAATTCCCTGTTCTTCACGCTCGGCCTTGCCCAGTGCGCCGGCCAGTTCGATCGACGGCTTGTCCTGCGTGGCAATCCACCAGGCAAACAGTTCGTCTTTTTCAGGAGCGGTGCGCTTGGCCGGTTCCTTAGCCAAGATGTCGGCAAGACGGGCGTTGCGGCCCAGTCCTGCCGCTTCGGCCGCGTCGAGTGGGCGATCGTAGAAACGGATGTCGGCAAGGCGAATGTTGGCCAGGCCCTCGGCGCCCTCGCGCCGGGCCAGCCGCAAAGGAACCGGAGTCTTGATGCTCGAGGTCAAGTTGTCGTTGGCGATGTCGGCGTCCTGAAGCGTCCCATCCAGATACAACTTGACGCCGGCCGCCTTGGAGGAACCATCGTAGGTGACGGTGAGGTGGTACCAGGTGTTGGCGCTCAGGGTCTTCTTCGCGATCACCTTGATGGCGCTGGAAGGCCAACTGGAAACGATATGGGTGCCGATGCGGCCGTTTTCAAGCCACAGATCCCAGCCGCGATATTCTCCCGGTTTGGCCATGCGCGCCAAAAGCGACCCGACGCTGCCGCCCTGGGGATAAAAGAACCAGGTACTCACGGTGTAGGCTTGAGTTCTTTCCCAATCGCCGGCTTCGGCAACCGTGATTTCTCCCGGTTTCTCCAGTGTCAACTCTTTTTTATCCGCATTCCATTTCGTGCCTTTCAAGTCGAGCTTGCGCGACTTGCCGGCCACGCTGATTTCGGCGGTTTTCCCATCGCTTTCGCGCAAGGCCGCATGAAATACCTGGCCATTGACTGGGATGCGCGCTTTCATCTCCTCGGGCTTGGCGCTTGCCAGCCAGGTTTCAAATGCCGGCTTGGCCGCGCCCTTGCGATCGGCCACTTTCTTTCGCAATTCGCCGATTTCCTTGGTCACTTGCTCCCAGCGGGCGCGCTCATCAGAGCGCGGCACGGGAATCGTCGGCGGGGTGTCCTTGATGTTGCCATCCATCGCGTCCTGCGTGGTGTTGTTGAAAAACGCCGACAGGGCGTAGAAGTCTTTGGTGGAAATCGGGTCGAACTTGTGGTCGTGGCAGACGGCGCAACCGGCGGTCAGGCCAAGGAACACCTGGGCCATCGTTTCGGTGCGGTCGCGGGCATAGAGCACCAGGTATTCCTCGCTGATCGCTCCGCCCTCGCTCGTGGTGATGTTGCAGCGGTTGAAGCCGGTGGCCACCTTCTGGTCGAGGCCCGCGTCGGGCATCAGATCGCCCGCCAGTTGTTCGAGGGTGAAGCGGTCAAAGGACAAGTTCTTGTTGAAGGCATTGACCACCCATTCGCGGTAACTCCAGATTTCGCGGAAGTTATCGAAGTGGATTCCATGCGAATCGGCGTAGCGGGCCGCGTCGAGCCAGTAGCGAGCGCGGTGTTCGCCCCATTCGGGGCGGGCCAGAAGCTTGTCCACCAGTTTCTCGTAAGCGTTGGAATCGGTGTCGGCGACGAACTCTTCGACCAGGGCCGGCTCGGGAGGCAGGCCGTTCAGGTCAAGGCTCAGGCGGCGCGCCAAGGTGCGTCGATCGGCTTCGGGCGCGGGGGCCAGTCCCTTGGATTCGAGGCCTGCGAGGATGAAAGCGTCCAGAGGCGAACGGACCCAGTCTTTTTTGACCACCTTGGGCAAGGCAACCTTTTGCGGAGCGAGGAACGACCAGTGAAGCTGGTATTCGGCGCCTTGGGCCACCCAGGCCTTGATCGTTTCTTTTTGCTTGGCGGTCAGCACCTTGTGCGACTTGGGCGGCGGCATGATCTTCGAGGATTCGGTGGCGAAAAGCCTCAGGACCATTTCGCTTTCATCCGGCTTGCCGGGGATGAGCGCGCCCGCCTTGATCGCGTCTTCACGCCGGTCGAGGCGCAGATCGGCCTTGCGCGAGGCGCTGTCGGGGCCATGGCAAGCGAAGCAGGTTTCGGCGAAGATGGGGCGAATGTCGCGGTTGTATTCGAGTTTGTCGGCCGCACCGGCTGCCGTGCCCGTGACGGCTTGTGGCGCCGGCTTGGCCGCCGGTAGAGCGACGCTCGTTTGCGCGAACAGCACACCCAGGCCCAAAAGCGGCGCCGACGCAAAAGCAAAAGAGGTCAGAACTTTGTCCATTCTCATTGCCGCGAGTCTCCGAAAACCCATTTGCAGGTTTTCCCTGATGAATCGACCAGTCAGACCAAACGGATTTTGGCCCTGCCGCTCGCAAGCGGCGAGCTTAAGGAGCATCAAAGGTAGGTCCTTCCATTGTAAGCCGGTCCCGGTCGTGGCTCAACCATGAAGTCGGGGGAAACAGAACAGGGAAGGTTGAAAACCTTCCCTGTTCCTGCGGCCGGTACGATGTGACCGCCAGTTCAAGTCTTAAACAATGGCCTGGAAATCACTTACGAAGCCGGTTTCAATACCAGATTCTCGATGAAGAACTCCATCATGCGACCCCGGTTCAAGCCGGCATGGCCCTGATCGGCCCCCACCTGGACTTCAATGCTTTTGCCGGCTCGCAAAAACGCCGAGATCAATTGCAGCGAATTGGACGGATGAACGTTGTCGTCGGCCGTGCCGAAAAACACCATGAGGCGCCCCTTGAGCTTGCTGGCCATCGGCATCATGTTCGTCTGCTCGTAGGCCTTTTTGCTCTCTTGAGGCAGGCCGAGGTACCGTTCGGTGTAGATCGTGTCGTAGTTGCGATAGTCGGTCACCGCCGACGAGGCGCTGCCGGCATGAAACAGATCGGGGTGGCGCAATAGACACAGGGCCGACATCGACCCGCCATACGAGGCGCCAAAGATGCCCACGCGTTTGCCATCGACATAAGGCCGCTTGGCCAATTCCTTGACCCCCTCGGCCTGATCGTCAACTTCAATCACGCCGACATTGCCATAGATGGCATCAAGAATCGCCTTGCCGCGGCCCGCCGCGGTGCGTGAGTCGAGCGACGCCACCAAAAAGCCATACTCGGCGATTTCCGAAGGCAGGGCAAAGGTCTCGCGCGCGCCGTTGGTTTCAGGCCCCGCATACACCGAAATGAGCAGCGGGTACTTTTTATTGGGATCGAAATTCGATGGGCGATTGAGCATCCCGTACAAGTCGGTCTTCTGATCGGCCGCCTTGTAGGTGAACAGTTCGACCTTCTTGAGACCGAGCTTTTCAAACTGGGTCACGTCCGACTTGGCCAGTTCCGCGATCACCTTGCCGCCGTCGTCGATCAGACGCGTGAAGGGTGCGTGGTCGTGCGTCTGGGCAATGTCGAGAAAATGCTTGCTATCGGGGGCCGGGTTGATCGTGTGGTGGAACATGGGATCGGTCAGGCGCGTGTCCCCCTTGCCATCGAGCCCCACCTTGTGAAGCTGGAGCTTCATCGGGTTGTCGCCGGATCGCGCCAAGTAGAAAAGGAGATTGCGCTCCTCATCGATCTGCACGATGTTGCCCCCGGGGTTGTTGTTTATTTCGAACGTATGGCTGGTTAAGGGGGTAACGAGAGTTCCCGAGACATCGTAGAGGTAAAAATTCTTAAATCCGCTACGCTGCGAACCCCAGATGAACCGCTTATTATCTTTGAGAAAACGGATTTCCGGCAGGTTTTCGACCCAGCTTGGCTGCCATTCTTCATGGACAATGACGCGGCACTTGCCTGTCATCGGGTCGGCCCCCACATATTCCATCGCCTTTTGCAGCCGGTTGGTGCGGAAGAAACGCACCTCCTTGCTATCGGGCGACCAGGACACCGCATAGACATAATGACCGATCGAATCGTTGGTGAATGGCTTGCCATCGCGAACATCGAGTTTCACCGTCTTGCCCGTTTCCGTGTCGTAAACGAGCAGGTCCACCACCGGATTTTCGGTGCCGGCCTTGGGGTACGCTTCGGTTTCCACTTTGTTTTGCAAGCCGACCTGATTGGTCAAAACAAAATAATCCTTGACCTTCGATTCATCAAATCGGTAGAAGGCCAGTTTTTTGCTATCGGGCGACCACCACATGGCCGAGCGTTGAAAAAGCTCTTCGCCATAGACCCAGCTGGCCACACCATTTTTAATGCGCTTTTTCTCATCGCCATCGGTGGTGATTTTTTTGGCATCCTTCCCTTCCGAACTCGACAGCTCGACATTGCGGTTCTTGTGCGAGGCCAGGCTCTTGCCGTCGGGCGACAGGGTCGTGCCAGCCTGGCGGCCGCGAGCGGGTCCCTTGGTCCCGAAACCACGTCGGCCCATTCCCCCTTTCTCGTTGCCCTCGTCCTTTCGTTCGCCCGCTTCCGATTCCTTTTGCGCCGCGATGTCGTAGACCCAGCGTTTCCCATCGCGCGAGTATTCAATCGACTTGCCGCCGTCTTTCCAGGTGCCCACGAGGGAGCCGAACTTGACCGACTTGGGGATTTCCTTGGAGACTTTTTCAAACTGCTCCTGGCCCGGCATTTTCTTGAGCCGGTCTTGCCCCAGGGCCTGGCCTCCCAGCATCCAGGGTAAAAGAAAGAGCCCCAGAAAAAGGAACAGGCCGACCTGTTGTCTCGGGAATCGAGTCAAAACGAACTCTCCGGAATTAGGGTTGCGCGAATCGGATGAGGGAGTGGCTGGCTTATGCGAAAAACTAGAAGGAAACGGGGGCCTTTTCCATCAGATTTCAGAATCGGCATCCTCGATCCGGAGCTTTCTCATGAACCTGTTCGGGGAACGCCCCCGATTCCCTGGAAACGAGATCCAAACTGGTCCAGGCGCCCAGTCACCCTACCCTGGACGCTCCGATAGGACCCTTCCTCATTTGACGCCGGCGTCGGCCCATTCCTTCTGCGAACCTTCGATGCGCAAGGGACCGGCCAGCTCCTTGCCATCACGGTAAATGACATAGGAATCGGCACCGGTGACGCTATCCCACTTCAACTTGGCCAATCCTCCCGCCTTGACCTCCGGCGAGAGGCTGGTGCGCTTTCCTTGAGGGCTCACCGCGGCGATTTGATAGGTCCTTGGGCCGGAACCATCGTCCTTCAGCACTTTGGGCGCGGCCGGCACCGCCACCGTCGCACTCGACAAATTCCCTCCCCAAAGCTGGAGCACTTCCGAAGGGTAAGGCAGACCGCCGCCTCCATAACCGCCGCCGCCGATCGACATCATCCCCTGCCCGATGATCGCATCGGTGAGCGGTTCGCCATGCCCCGGCCGAAATGTTTGAAATCGCAGTCGGCCTGGGTGGTTTGAACCGTTCCACTGGTTGGCCGGAACTTCGGAAAGTTCCAGCGCTTCTCCCTGCACGATCGCCACTTGCCGCCAGGCGCCGTCGATCCAGAGATTCCACGATATATGGCCCGGATTGCCGCGGCGGCTGCCGTCTTTTTCGAGCGCATGAAAGCGGTCATCAAACGGGTCGTCGATTTCCCCCTTGATGAGGCGACTGCGCACCCACAGTCCCCCGGGGCCGTCAAAAAGCGAGCGGGCATAAATCCCCCGAGGAATCTGCTGCGCTTCAAACCCCTCCTCCCAGGTCTTGCCGGTATCGGAGACAATCAATTCCTTTTTGACGATGAGCTTTTCGACCTCCAGGACCTTGATCCGCTCGACTTCCGGAGCCTTGGTGCGATCCTGCGTGGCGTTCATCAATCCCATGGTGGTCGCGACGGAAATCACCACCGTGCCGATTCGTTCTTTGATCACGGTCATCTCCTCGGGGAAAGGGAACTTTTATAAAGCGACCTGGCTTGCGTGCAATTGACGCAAGCCAGGTCGTAAATGTCCAAAATCGAAACGAGGCTCGGTTATTTCAAACCAAGTTTTTGCCGGAACTGTCCATACCCCTTGACCAGGCCGTCTTTCCAGGCTGGGTTGGGCTTGGCCGGTTCGCGGAAGCGGACCATCCTGCCGACCGCATCGGCCACGGTGAACGGATCCTTATTCCCCGCTTGACGGCGCCGGTGAGTCTCAAGCCCCGCCAAGGCGGCGGCGGCCGCACCCAGGGCCGGCCCCTCGAACGAGCGCAACCGCTCCAGGGGGTGACCGAGCAAGGTTGCCAAAATCTCGACCATCAGATCGCTACGCGCAATGCCACCCGAAACGGAGATGCGCTTGATCTTCTGACCATTGCGCTCGTGGGCCTCGACGCCCGCTGCAATGAGGTAGGCAATCGCTTCGAGTGCCGCGCGAAAGCGCACGCCCATTTCGGCCGGCTCCCCGGCAGTCCACTCGACGCGCGGTGCAGTCACACCCAGCGACGGTTCGGGGAACGAAAAAGGCAAAACGATCGTGCCGTTGCAGCCCGAGGGAACCGACCTGGCCGCCGTTTCGAGCGCTTCCCAGTCAGGGTAAGCACCCACGACTTTGTCGAGGAACTGCGCGCCGTTGGTGTAACAGCGCATCCACAGATAAGGCCCCCAGTTAAGCCGCATGCAATCGAGATCGTCCCCCGCGGGCGGCGCCTCGGCGCTGGCGTTGACCACGGCGGAATTGCCCAGGATGATTGCAAGTTGACCCGCCTCCACCGCGCCGCCCCCGGCGAGGCCGGCCTGTTGATCGTCGGAAGTGGGGAAGATCAAGGGCGATCGATCCGGATCGATGCCGCAATCGATTGAGATCCCTCGGCCTAACGGGCCAATCGGCGTATTCGCATCGAGAATGGGGGGCAATTGCGCCCGCACCATGGCTCGCTTCTCCGGGTCGCGCAGGGCGTCGAGCATGCCCAGGGCGTATTTGCCCGTTCGCAAGTCCAAAATCCCCGTCGACGCGGCGCTCGAAATGCTCGTCTGATTGAACCGGCCCGTCAAATAGCCGGCCGCGAGCGAGCCATGCGGCAGAATGCGCCAGGTGCGCCGCCAGCCGTCATGATTTAAGTGCGATTCATCCTTGACCCAGTGAGACAGGGAGTAGCGCACGGCCCAGGGGCCGCCGGTCAACTCTCGGGCGCGAGCCTGCCCGCCCAAACGAGCCAGGCCCTCGCCATGGTATTTGGCCAGAGTGCTGTCGTTCCAGCAGATCGCGCGGCGTACTTGCAAATTGTCGTGATCGATCCGGCCCGAAGTGTGGTGCGTCGCGCTGATTCCCGCCGCGCTCCAGTCCCAGAGCCGGCCCAGTTGCTGCAAGCGGGCCGCGAGCACGCTCGTCGCCGCGATCGCCTGGCCTTCGAGCTGATTGAGGTTCAACTCGCTGACTCCGCCCTCGGTCCAAAGGTCGGTCGTCAGCCGGGCTTCGGCCAAGGTTTGGCCTTCGAGGTCAAACGCCAGCGCCTTGACCCCTCCCGTGGAAAAGTCGTAGCCGACCACCACCGCATCGTCGGGAACCATATTCAACGGCTGCATCGCCATGGCAAATCTCGCAAATGATCGATCAATTCTGGGAAAGGCAAAAAAAGAAACGAATGATTCGACCGGGCTACCTGCTGATGAGCATCGCGTCCCCATAGCTGTAAAACCGGTAACTTTGACCGATCGCTTCGTTATAGGCGTTTTGCAAGCGCGCGCATCCCGCCAGGGCTCCCGTCAAAAGCAAAAGTCCCGACCGCGGTAGATGGAAATTGGTCAAGAGCAGGTCGATCGCCTGAAAAGCATGGCCGGGCCGGATCGTCAGGTCGGCCTCGCCTTTCCACGGAATGGGCCCGGCGCTCCAGTGCCTTGCCGCCGATTCCAGTACGCGGGTGGTCGTGGTCCCGACGGCCACCACGCGCCCCTTGCGCTGGCGGCAAGCGGCGATTTTCGCGGCGGCCTCGGCAGCGACATCTCCCCATTCCGGCTCGACTTCGTGGGTGGCCGGGTCCGATTGAATGGTCTGAAAGGTTCCGGGTCCCACATGCAGGGTTACCCTGGTCGAATCGATTCCGCTTTGCGCCAGTCTTTCGAGCAATTGCGGCGTGAAGTGCAGCCCCGCCGTGGGCGCCGCGACCGATCCGGGCGGGCCGGCCCAAATGGTCTGGTAGCGCTCGCGATCGCCCTGCTCCTCGCGCCCGCCACGAATGTAGGGGGGCAAGGGTAGGTAGCCGTAACGTTCTAGTAGCTCGGCAAAACTGCCCTCGGCTTCGGGGCGAACCAGCCAGCGCTTGCGCTCGGTGCGGCCTTCGAGGACCAGGGGCAATGAGGTTCCCGCGAGGGGACTTGTTTCGGGCGCCCGCGCCAAAAAGCGGGTGCCAGGGCCTGGTCTGCCGCCCGTTTTCGCCATGACCTCCCAGAGGCCATCGGGCGCCGGCCGGACAAAAAGCATTTCAAAGGCGCCGCCCGTTCCCTCGCGGCGGCCAAGCAGCCTGGCGGGGATGACGCGAGTATCGTTGAAAACGAGGAGATCGCCTGGTTGCAAACACTCAGGCAGGTCGCGTACCTGGCGATGGTGCAATTCGCGGCCCGGACCAAGAACCATCAGGCGTGCCGAATCGCGCGGCTCGACCGCCCGCTGGGCAATAAGATCCGGAGGCAGGTCGTAATCGACGAACCATGCCTCCGGTTGAGTTTCCACGGGAAAATCCGTTCCGAAAACAGCGACTTTACTTGAACGACTCGACAAAAGCATCGAAGCCCTTTTGATACTTGTCGATCGTCTTGGCGGGGCCGACCATGCGGATCTGCCAGGGAGTCTTCCCTTCGAAATACAGTGCGCTCATTTTGTAATTGGGGCGCGGCTCGGATTTCGCGTTGGGGTTGAACGGAGCCGCCTTGAACATGTAAGTCCCGCTCAGGTCAACGCGCTTGCCTTCCATGGTCCCCACCTTGACTTCGGTCACCTTCGCTTCACCTTCGGGAAAGGTGCCCTTCCAGCGATCGATGTTGGCGTTGGCTCCCCCGCCCAGGCCTTTGAAAATCACAATTTCCGCATCCTTGCCGCCTTCGCCGGGCAGTTTGAACTGCGCAAAGCGCATGGCATTGCCGGGTTTTTCTTCCTTCCATTCGGCTGGCGCCGTACTGCTGGCGTCCTCGATCTTGACCGTGATCCCTTTGTCCTCGGCGCGAGCCAAGCCCACCACGACGGCTCCCAAACCGACCAACCCGGCCATCATCCCTTTGAAACGGCTCATCTTCAATCTCCCGAAAAGTAGTTCCTAAAAACTCGAACGTTGGGCCAAATCGTCAGCAAATATTCCAATCAAATTTTTTTAATCAAATATTCCAATCAAAGATTCAACAGTTATCTAGCTCTTGGAAAGACCCTTGAACCAGTCAAACCCTTGCTTGACCTTGCCCCCCTCGGCGTCATCTTCGTGCACGAGGATGGCAAAGCGCAGCTTCAACGATTCGCTGGGTTTCATTTTCACAAGCTCGTTGTTGCCGCGCATCGCGGGAAAACCCGACTTCGCCCGGCCAAACGGATTGGCCGCAAGCAGGCCATAACCGCGCGCATGCCAGCAGGTTTTGATCGGGTTGGCCGGGTCGGCCAGTACGGCGATGCCGACGGTCTTACCATCGAGCGGCCCCGAGTAGTCGACCCAGTCAAGCTGCCGGCCCCAAATATTGCCTTCCCTGGTCTTCCCCTCCGAGGAAGTCATCTTCCCCTTCCCGGCATTTTCCGCCATGGCATCGCGCACGCGGATGCCAAAGGAACCTTCCTTGGTATCGTCAAAGGTCACCGCATGCTCGCCGGCCTTCATTTCGCTGTCCATGACGATGAGCCGCTGGCCGCCTTCGCCCTCGATCACCTTGAGCGTGCGAACCTCGCGCAAGATCGAAGCGCCTTCGGCGCTGACCCAGTTCAGCTCGACCTTGACCGAGGCTTCCTTCCCTGAGGACTGGGTATCCAGAACTTTCACAAGCTGGATCTTGCCGTGCGGGCCGTCCTCCGACCAGAAATCCACTCCGGCTATGCCTTTTTTGCGCGGGACAGTAACGCCTTCGGCCACGACATCACCATGGCAAAACCAGGCCGATTTCTGATGCTTGTGATCGGTCGTTTTTTCGGCCGCGCCCGGTTTCACCGGCTCCAAGGGCCAGGCCCGGGTCAGAGGCACGCCCGAACTGGACAGAATCGGCCACAAATAAGGCTTGGCGACCTTGGGACCAATGTAAAGGCGGGTAAAGAGCTTGCCATCGATATCAAAGCGGATCGATTCCTCGCCTTCGGGGACGGCCTTGACCTCGGCCCGCGCGGCCATCGGCGAGAAAACAAGCCCAAGCGACCAAAGCCACCACAAAACGCGACGGAATCGAACATTTCGCGGCATCGGGGCACTCCCGGAATTTTGATCGAACGACCCGCCCAACCGATCGCGGCCAATTCCGCGATAGAATGGCCAAGAGGGAGCAACCGGCACGGGGGTGCTGGCCATTCTAAAAGAGGCTTGGTTCACAAGCCACAACCTCCCTGGCAAATTCCTTTCTGGAGATTCCCAATGACGTCCCAATGGCGCCGATGGACCGGCAGCTTCGCGATCGCCCTTGCGGCGAGCTGGGCGTTCCTGACCCCAACCGCAGTGGTCGCGAAGGCCGACAAGCCGGCTCTCATTCTGCGCGTGGCCGCACTCGACACCCTGATCGCCGATGTCTTCCACCTGGCCAAAGTGATCGGCCGCGAAGATGAAGTCAAGCAAGCCGAAACGCTGTTGAAGAACTTCACCGGACCGAAGGGGATCGAAGGCCTCGACACGAAAAAGCCCTGGGGCGTTTACGGCAAAATCGGGCCCAGCGGTATCGATAGCGAAGGGGTCGTGCTCCTGCCGATCGCCAATCAGAAGGTCTTCTTGGAATTCCTCAACAAGGTCGGACAGAAGCCGGAAGAGAAAGAGGGCCTCTACACCCTCAATGTCGATTCGAGCCCATTCCCCCTATTTTTCCGCTTTCACAACGGCTACCTCTGGGGCACCTTGCGCGACGAAAACTCGATCGCCGTCAAGAACCTGCCCGACGCCGCCGAACTCCTTTCCCCCGAAAAAACCGGGGCGATGTCGCTGACTTTCGATTTCTCGGCCGTGCCGCAGCAATTGCGCACCATGGTGCTCGACAAGATCGACGAAGGCCTCAAGCAAGCCAAAGAAAAAGCGCCCGCCAATGAATCCGAAACCGAGAAACGAGGCCGTCTCGCCGGCATCGATCTTTCCGGCGAACTGTTCAAGCAGGTGCTGTCCGACGGCGGGGAAACGATCGCGAAAATCGACCTCGACCGCAAGAGCGACGAAATGCTCGTAGAGTTCTCCTTCGCCGGCAAACCCGGTTCGACCCTGGCCAAGAACCTGGCAAGCATGGGGGCGCGCAAAGGCCTGGTCGCCAGCCTGCCGGGCTCCGATTCGGCCTATTTCGTCGGCTTCAACATCGGCCTGCCAGAATCGCTTGCCAAGCTTGCCGCCGACGGCTTCAAGCAAGGCTTCAACGATGCGATGGCCAAGGATCCCCAAAACGATCCCAAGAAGAAGGAACTGGCGAGCAAGCTCTACGACATTCTGCTGCCCATTTTCGAAAAGGGCATTTTCGACCTGGGCGTCGATATCCGCGGCCCTGGCCCCAAGAACAAATACACGATCATCGGCGGCATTGCGGTTCCCGACGCCCGCAAGGTCGAAGCGCTGATCAAGCAACTGCGCACCGACGTGCCCGAACTGGCCACGGTGATCGAACTCGATGTGGCGAAAAGCGATAAGGCGACCTACCACCGCCTTGCGATCGATCCCTTGCCCAAGGACATCGTGCAAATCGTCGGCAACTCGCCGATCACCCTGGGCTTCACCGCCGACACCGTCTATTTCGCCCTGGGCAGCGAGAGCCAGAAGGCGATCGAAGAGCAAACCACGAAAGGCTTTGCGGCAGGTCCCTTGATCCAGGCCGACATGCGCATGAACCGCATGGCCCCGATTTTCGGGATCAAGGAAAAGGCCGTACTGGGCGCCGCCAAAAAGGCCTTCGACGGCAAACCGAACCAGGATTTGTTCCAAACCAAGGTCACATCGGGAGATAAGCTCGTTTTCAAGATGAGCATGAAAACCCAGGTGCTCGCCTTCTTCGGTGCCTTGGCGCCCAAGGACAACTAACCCAAGACCAGGTCCTTCGTCGCGATTTTTTATGGGATTCGACGACTTGCCGCCGGTTCCTCTTGAACCGGCGGGGGGCCCCGGCTATACAATTCTTCTCTGCCGGATTTCACCGATTCGGCAGCGATTCCCCGATAGCTCAATGGTAGAGCAACCGGCTGTTAACCGGTTTGTTGTAGGTTCGAGTCCTACTCGGGGAGTTTTCTGGACGGTTATGCGAACCAAGCCGTGCTCGGTTAACACTTTCGGAGCTGTTTCCCCTTTCGGGGAAGGCTCCGTTTTCCGTTTCAGGGCCCTCGAAATTAGACCTATTGGCACCCTGTCTCGATTGACTCACCGGTTAGCCACAAGATCATTTGCGACTCACGAAACGGCCTTGTGTGAGTCACAAATCCCGTGGCGGTTATTGCAAATGTTGGGGTAAGAAAAGTCAGTCAAGATCGTCCAACGGGATGCTAAAGTGGCAATGCGTTACCGAACCAATGATCGATCAAATGAAATCCCATCGCCGGCTAGAAATGAACATTCAGAGGAGCTCGGCTGGAGACCAAATCAACGCCAATGGCCGTCATCAGTTACAACTTTCCAAAACTACTTAAGGCCTTGGACAGAACTTGGATTTTGGTTCTCAATACGGCCCGGCAAGAGCCAACGGGCCTTGGTTGCCGGCTATCGTTTTGGTTCATTGGATGCGGCGTACACCCGAGCCTGACGCCGGCAGCATGGCTGAATTAACCCCAAAGTTCGCGACATGGCCGCAGGCGCTGAATATCACTTTTGCAGGTTCAACTACCATGAACGCTTCGGTCAAATCGTCCGATCCGAAACATCTTGCGACGCACCATCCATGCAATTCGGGCCCTACATTCTGGCATATTCGAGGCATGCTATTTAGAAAAAATCCACTAACTCTTTCAGAAGTCCATTTGGCCACTAGACCGATTAATACCCGAATAGCGACTGCTCTACGCATCCTGCGGATTTGGCAGCAGTTGCGGATCGCGAGCTTCCGAAAACGGGCGAGGCAATAGGGCTATCGCTGAACCGGATAAGGACTTTGCAGAATCAGTCATTCGGATAACTACAACCAATCAATCCACACACGGCAGGCAACTAAAGCTGAAAGCCCTCTGTGTCGATCTTACCCTTATGAACATGAGGAAGCGGTAACCTTACAGGTACGTCTAAAATGGGAGCATCTCGACCAACCTCGATCGATCTCTTTTGTGGTGCCGGCGGCATGACCCTCGGCTTCGAGCAAGCAGGCTTTGATGTGCTTGCCGCGTTCGACCAAGAAAAGTTCAACATCGCCACCCATAAAGCGAATTTTCCCAATACGAAGGCCCTCTCTGTAGACCTGTCTGAGCATACAGGTCAATCATTGAGAGATCTGGCGGATTTGAAAGCTGAGATCGATGTCATCTTTGGTGGCCCTCCTTGCCAGGGATTTTCGTATGGTGGCCGCCAAGACTCTGCGGACGAAAGAAACATGCTCGTCTACGACTTCGCCCGCCTCGTTCGAGAACTTCAGCCTAGCTATTTTGTTATGGAAAATGTGAAAGGCCTAATGTCTGTTCGTTCCCGTCCTATATTAGATTCCTTTGTGAGCCGAGTGAAAAAGGCGGGGTACCAAGTCGTGCAACCAATTCGCGTACTTAACGCTGCCGACTACGGCGTGCCCCAACGCCGATGGCGAACATTCGTTTTGGGACATCGTAAGAAATTGCCTCCCCTCAGGTATCCGGAACCTCGGAAATGCAATAGCGAGTCTGACACGCCATTTCGCCCTCTTGTTCTGGATGCCATTTCCGATCTACCAGTTCTCGAAGAACATGAGTATTTATTGAAGGCCGATACTTTCTCAGGTCCACTCAATGAAACGAACAATGCCTACGCTCGGATTATGAGAGGTCTTTGTCACGATTCAGATGATAAGTCGCCACGACGAACGAAGGCAAAAGGGTTAACAGGTTGTCTTCGCACTCAGCATTCGAAGGAGACAGTTCGCCGCTTTTCAAAAGTAACCCCAGGCCGTGCGGAACCAATCAGCCGATACATCCGACTCGCATGGGATAACGTGGCTCCGACTCTCCGCGCTGGCACCGGTGCCGAGCGTGGTAGTCATACTGCACCTCGGCCTATCCATCCAAAAGTTCATCGTTGCATATCTGCTCGGGAAGCCGCACGCCTTCATTCGATACCGGACTGGTTTCTTTTTCACGGAACCCGGTGGCACGATTTTCGACAAATTGGCAATTCGGTTCCGCCTTTCCTAGCAAGAGCAGTAGCATCGCAGATCATCAAAGTACTCAAATAAAAAAAAAGGATTGTTGAACATGCCAACGAGTACGGCAATTAAAGCCGGTCCAACAAAAGCGTTCTTTGTGAAAATGCTAACCAGAGATATTGAATTGGCTGATGCCATTCTCGATCTCCTAGATAACTGCGTCGACGGGGTCGTACGAGAACTCAAGCGACAAGGCAGGCCGGTCGCAAACGGTAAACCGTATGATGGCTTCTGGGCAAAGATCAAAGCAACTCAAGATGGCTTCGAAATCTCCGACAACTGCGGAGGAATTCCAAAGGACATTGCTAAAAACAGTGCTTTTATGCTTGGCCGACCGGACACAGAACGCGATTCGGACCTCGAAACTGTCGGCATGTATGGCATTGGAATGAAGCGAGCGATTTTCAAACTAGGCAGACACTGTATTGTCACATCTCAGACGTCTGTCGACACCGCGTATAAAGTCGAGATTCCACCGACGTGGCTTGAAGATAGTCCAACTGCAGATGACAATCCGGCAACAAATCCCTGGCAATTGACGCTAACTACAAACGACGAAGCGCTGAGGGACAATGGAACACGGATCATAGTGAAAGAGCTATATGACGGTATCAAAAACCAATTTGACAAGGATCAATCGAGCTTTCTCGCCGATCTCGAAAAAGACATCGCCCGCCATTATGCTTTAATTTTAGAAAAAGGTTTTATCGTCCAATTAAATGATATACAAATAGTCCCCGTTCCATTGACGATTTTGTCTCCCGAGCAGCTTGGTATCTCTAGCTCTCCATCCATTGAGCCTTACATATTTATCGCGGACTTCGACGGCGTTCATGTCGATCTTGCTGTTGGATTTTATCGCCCGTTGGCAACAGAACAACAACTCGATGACGAAATGCTCGTCAGAAATTCTCGGGAAAATGCTGGATGGACTGTAATCTGCAATGATCGGGTGGTGCTTTACAACGATAAATCATCCAAGACCGGTTGGGGCACGGGAGGCGTTCCTGGATATCACAACCAATTCATTTCCATTGCTGGAGTCGTATCCTTTCGCAGTCAAAACTCGATGAAACTGCCGCTCAACACAACGAAGCGCGGTATTGACACATCGTCGGAGCTATACCATATAGTGTTGGACTACATGAGAGACGGATTGAAAAAATTTACAGCATTTACAAATGCTTGGAAACGCCGAGAAGATGAAACGAAGGAAGGCTTTAGCAGCCTGAAGACCGTAAAGCCGACCGAAGTGTCTAGACAGGTTGCCCCAGGAAAATTTACCGAAATTCGCAAGCATTCGAGTAAGGGTTCGGCTCGATATTACTCGCCGGAACTACCAAAACCACAAGACCGGCAGCGACAAAAACGAATATGCTTTGCAGCCGATCAGGGTGACATAGAATTGATTGCAGGATATTATTTTGGTGATCGCAATGCGGATCGGGCAGAGGTTGGAAGGAAGTGCTTTGTCGAGTCACTCGAGCGAGCTAAAGAGGGGCAATCGTGAGCGGGCACAATGTTCCGTATCAGCTTCGAACTAACAAATTCATAGAGCGTCAGCTTTTCTTGGACTTACTCGATTTCGTTCGAGTGTGGAATGGACCAGTTCGTTACGTTTATGCCTCAATGGGGGGACGATTTCTTGAGGACTTCAAACTTGTGAACGACAGATTTGCTATTGAACACATGATCTCAATCGAACTGGACGAAATTACGTGGAGACGACAGGAATTCAATCGGCCGATTGGACTTATCGAATGCAAATGTCAGAAAAGCGGAGAATTCATTGTAGATTTTGATCGTCTGGTTATGGCTCATCCGGCCAAGCGATTTATTATATGGCTGGACTATGCGTCGGCAAATGAGCGAGGAGTCCAGCTACAGGAATATCAAGAGCTTCTCTCGAAACTAGAGGTAGGCGATGTTATCAAGATCACGCTGAATGCGAATTTCCAATCGTATCGAAGACGCCAGGATTTCAAGTAGAACGAGACTTTCAAACCATTGTCATTCAGAATATGACAGAGCAATTAGGCGATTATATGCCATCGGGTGGTATGTCAAAAGACCATATGAAGCCGGACACGTTTGCTAAACTCCTTGCCAAAGCCACGAAAGTTGCCGCATTGAAAGGAATCAAGGGAAGCCAACTGAAGGTAATTCCTTTGGCAGCGTTCCGATACAGCGACGGCGAACACGCAATGCTCACCGTAACCACGCTACTAGCGGACGATGCGCTTGCGTCTAAAACAGAATCTGATGATGTGTACAAAAATTGGGTATTTCGGTCAAGAGATTGGGATGACGTTCACCATGTCAATGTTCCCGACCTATCTGCAAAGGAACGGCTTACGATCAACCAGCTAATCGCGAGAGAAATTAACCCAGAAACCATTCACGAACAGCTACCGCTGCGATTTCACTCAAAGAATGAAGAATCATTAAATCTCCTCGCCAATTACCTTCATCATTATCGAAGATATCCGACATTTGGGCGAGTACAATGATTTATTCCTTGTTTTTAAATGCCGAAAGGCTGCCAGTTTTGCACAAGGTTGATAGGAAACAATGCCCACACCGTGGAAATCTAGCTCTACAAATATCACGTCCGTGAAGGACTAACGCAATATGCAACTCTTTACTTCGCCCTTCTGGAACGAAGGCCGGCAATTGTGCCTGAGCGTGATAATGCTTGATTCCCTTCTGCGGAACTCCGATGCGAGTCAGTACACGCTGCGCGTGTGCATCGACTGGAAAAACATCGAAGCCGAGGCTGTACATCATTATGCATAAGGCCGACTTCGGACCAATTCCCGGTAGGATTCTCAAATATGCATAGGCTTCTCCTGCCGATAATTTTCGAAGGCATGAGCTAGGTTTCGAACCAAAATCTTCCCTCAATTTAATGGCAATCTGTTTTATCTGAAGAGAGCGTTTTCTGCCGAGCCCAGCGCTACCGACACACTCGAGAATTTCCGAAAGTCGTGCGGAGATAATCGCCGAAAGCGTGGGAAATCGTGCCCACAATCGACCGTGGGCTTTCTGGTAAAGCGCTTCCGTCGTTTTCGCTGACAAGACAATGTAGAAGATTTCTTTAACCGGATCGGAGAAATTGCCCAAAGATTGCGTTCCGTAAACGGATACTAATAAATCGATGATTTTCCAAAGACGATCATGCCACCGGCTTGCCCCACGCTGTTTTGACTGCTTCAGTAGCTTCAACGTTAATTTGCTCATATGTAATTAAATCCATAACGATCACTTATCATCGGATCAAGTGTCGATTGTTCCGCTTCCCTGCCGAAATCGGAATTTTCACCAAGGCGCTTACGGATGATTTATGCCATTTTTGGCGAACAATGTCGTTTCCTCGGGCCATTGGGCCGTACTTTGGAGTCATTGGTCTCCCTGACAAGCAATACAATACTAAGGCCCTGCGCACTCGACTGACCTCAAAGTGTCAAGCCACGGCAACCCGTTTTTCAAACCAACCGGGTCGAATAATTCCATAATACCGTACCCTCTTATTGAGGGCACGGAGTTCCCTTGGAAAAGGTTTCAGGTTGTCATTGTGGACCTGAGAATCCTCTCGTCTCATGTTGATTTTCAGGCTTTCGAATTTCGCCTTCACGATTGCTTTATTACCAGTCAACCATTTGGGTGTGCTATCAGGCCACGAAGACAGTAAAGGATAAGCGGTCAATGACCGGATCATGAACAATTCGCGGTCGGACTTCACCAACAGACCGTTTTCGGTGGGCAGGACGATCTTCGCTTCCAGGTCCGCGAGGATTCTCCCGTGCATCGTCGCCGGTTTGCATTGGGCAGGAGAACCAGTCATCACGTCAGGATTCTCTTGAGGCAACTGCGGAATCGTCGCTCCAGGATTTCGCGGGCGACGTGCCGGCCATCGACGACCACCAGACGCCCGTTGACCCAGACGCGGTCGATCGCCCCGGCCTTCGCGGCGAAGACCCAGCCGTCGATCAGTGCGTCGCCATGCCGGGCGACGAAGGCGGGGTGGTCCGTCGCAAGCGAGACGATGTCCGCCGGTTGGCCCACCGATAACCCCTTGGAGGCTACACCGAGAGCCTGTGATCCAGCCTGGTAAACGGTGTCGAACAGGGCACGGCCGGTGCTCCGGTCGTCCGTGGCGAGGACATTGCGAGTCCGAGTCACCAGACGCTGGGCGTACTCGAGTTGCCGCAGTTCCCCGGCCGCGTCGATCAGAATGTTGGAATCGGTCCCAATGCCAAACCGTCCACCGGCCTTCTGGAACGCGAGTGTGTCGAACACGCCGTCGCCCAGGTTCGCCTCCGTGACGGGGCAGAGCCCGACCACCGCTCCACGCGAGGCGACGCCCACCCGCTCCGCCTCCGTCGTGTGGGTGGCGTGAACGAGACACCAGCGGCCGTCCACGGGTTGGTGTTCGAGCAACCACTCGACCGGACGGCGGCCCGACCACGCGAGGCAGGAATCCACCTCGCGTAACTGCTCGGCCACATGAATGTGGACCGGGCCATTCCCAGCCAGGGAGACGACTTCGCGAAGTTCCTCTGCCGTGACCGCTCGCAGACTGTGCGGGGCCACCCCAACGACCGCCCCCGGATGGCCGGACGCCGCTCGGCGCGTGGCCTCCACGAGTTTTGCGAATTCGCCCAAGTCCGTGACGAACCGCCGCTGCTCTTGGGTGGGCGGAAGCCCCCCGAAGTCCGAGTGGGCGTAGAAAACAGGCAGTATCGTAAGTCCGATCCCCGAGGTCCCCGCCGCGGCCACGATCCGGACGGCCAACTCGCCCGGGTCTACATACGGCCGGCCGTCAGGATCGTGGTGCAGGTAGTGGAACTCGCCGACTCGAGTAAACCCCGATTCCAGCATCTCGGCAAAAGCCCAGGCGGCCACGGCCTCCACATCGTCAGGCGTAAGCTCGGCGAGGAACCGGTACATCGCCATCCGCCAGGTCCAGAAGTTGTCACCTCCCGCGCCTCGCCGCTCAGCCAGACCGGCCATCGCACGCTGGAAAGTATGGCTGTGTACATTCGGCAACCCCGGTAACGCCACCCCGCAGCGTTCATCGCCGGGCTCCGGCTCCACTCCGGTTTCAATGCTCGCGATTCGGCCGTCCGCCACGACGATTCGCACCCCCGTGGCCCACTGGCCGTTCAAGAGCGCGGACGCAAACCATAGGCGTAGCATGGGGAAACCCGCTCTGGACCCTGAATGTTAAGGATGATTAGGCGAATCTATGTAAAGTCATATTCGGAAGGATAGTCCAACGGAAAGCCCGAGGGGAGCCTATGCTCTGCGACCGGATCTGGCACGACGCGCGACTGGCGAGCTTTGCCGAGGGCACCACCGGTCTTGACGTCGTGGAAGACGGGATCATCGCCGCGAAGAACGGGCGGATCGTGTACGCCGGTCCCCGGGCCGAGGCTCCCTCTGCGCTCGATGCCCCGGACAGGATTCGGCTCGACGGCCGGTGGGTCACGCCGGGGTTGATCGATTGCCACACTCATCTTGTGTACGCCGGCAATCGTGCCCGGGAGTTTGAACTGCGGCTGGCCGGGGCGACCTACGAGGAGATCGCGCGGGCGGGCGGCGGCATCCTGTCGACGATGCGTGCAACCCGTGCCGCCAACGAAGAAGCCCTGATCGCCGCGAGCCTGCCTCGTCTGGATGCCCTCATCGCCGAGGGGGTGACGACGCTCGAAGCCAAGTCCGGCTACGGTCTGGACCGGGACGCCGAACTCTGCCAGTTGCGCGCCACGAAGGCGTTGGCCCGCCACCGGCCCGTGAATGTGCGCACGACCTACCTCGGGGCACACGCGATTCCCCCTGAGTTCGCCGCCGACCGGTCAGCCTACCTCGACCTGGTGTGCGACGAGATGATCCCCCGGATCGCCGCCGAGAAGTTGGCCGACGCGGTCGATGTGTTCTGTGAGCGGGTCGCATTCTCCCCCTCGGAGACAGAGCGAGTGCTGTCTGCGGCCCAGGCCATGGGGTTGGCACGGAAGGTTCACGCGGATCAACTTTCCGACACGGGCGGTGCCACTCTCGCCGCCCGGTCCGGGGCGCTGTCTGCCGACCACCTGGAATATACGAGCGAAGACGGGGCCGCCGCGATGGCCGCCGCCGGCACCGTCGCGGTCCTTCTACCGGGGGCGTACTACTTTCTCCGGGAGAAGCAGGCCCCGCCGGTGGCCCACTTTCGCCGGCACAAGGTGCCCATGGCGGTGGCAACCGACTCGAACCCCGGTTCGTCGCCGCTCACCTCGTTACTTCTAACGATGAACATGGCCGCGACCCTGTTCCGCCTGACGGTCGAGGAGTGCCTGGCCGGTGTCACGCGCGAGGCAGCCCGCGCCCTCGGGATTCTGGGGCAGGCCGGCACGCTGGAACCGGGCAAATCGTGCGACCTCGCAATCTGGGACATCGAAGATCCGGCGGAACTGGTCTACCGGATCGGGTTCAACCCCCTGCACCGCCGCGTGTGGAGGGGTGAATGAACCCCATGGTGATTCGCCCCGGCGCCATGGCGCTCGCCGACTGGCGGGCCGTCTACCGTGGCGGCAGTTGCGAACTTGATCCGAAGGCCCGTCCCGGTGTGGTCCGGGCCGCCGAGGCCATTGCCGCGGTAGTGGCCCGGGGCGAGCCGGTGTACGGGGTCAACACCGGGTTCGGCAGGCTGGCCGGTGTCCGGATCGCAGCCGCCGATCTGGAAACCCTGCAGCGCAACATTGTCCTGTCGCACGCGGCCGGAGTCGGGCGCGCAACACCGGTGCCCATCACCCGGCTCATGATGGCCCTCAAGCTCGGCAGCCTGGGGCAAGGGGTGTCCGGCGTCCGGCCCCAGACGGTCGACTTCCTCGAAGCGATGCTCAAGCGCGGGTTGACGCCCGTCGTCCCTTGCCAGGGGTCGGTCGGGGCGTCGGGTGATCTGGCCCCCCTCGCTCACATGACGGCCGCCATGATGGGCGTGGGCCAAATGGTTGTCGCAGGCAAAGCAGTCGTCGCAGGGCAGGCCATTCCCGCGACAGAGGCGCTGGCCGCCGCCGGCCTGACGCCGTTGACCCTGGGTCCGAAGGAGGGGTTAGCCCTCTTGAACGGCACCCAGTTCTCGACGGCCTACGCCCTGGCCGGGCTGTTTGAGGCGGAGACCGCGTTTCGCTCAGGCCTGGTCACCGGGGCGCTCTCAACGGACGCGGCCCGCGGGTCGGACGCCCCGTTCGACCCGCGCATCCACGCAGTCCGGCGGCACCCCGGGCAGATTCGGGTTGCGGCCGCCCTGCGGGGGCTGATGGCCGGGAGTTCGATCCGGTCGTCCCACCTGACGAACGACGACCGGGTGCAAGACCCATACTGCCTGCGGTGCCAACCGCAGGTCATGGGGGCCGTGCTCGACCTGCTCGGGTTTGCCGCCCGCACCCTGGAATGCGAGGCGAACGGCGTGTCGGACAACCCGCTCGTCTTCCCTGACACCGGGGAAGTCCTGTCCGGGGGCAACTTCCATGCAGAGCCGGTCGCGTTCGCGGCAGACCAGATCGCCATCGCCCTCTGCGAGATCGGGTCACTCGCCGAGCGGCGGCTGGCAATGCTCGTGGACGCGGACCTTTCTGGGCTGCCGGCCTTCCTCACACCGCGGCCGGGGCTGAACTCCGGGTTCATGATCCCACAGGTCACGGCCGCCGCGTTAGTCGCTGAGAACAAGACCCGCGCCTACCCCGGGAGTGTGGACTCGATCCCCACGTCGGCGAACCAGGAGGACCATGTGTCGATGGCCGCCCACACGGCGCGACGGCTGCTCCCGATGGCCGCGAACACGGCGGCGGTATTGGGGATCGAACTCCTGGCGGCCGCCCAGGGGTGCGACTTCCACGCTCCGCTACGGTCCAGCCCGCCACTCGAACGGGTGCGGGCGTTGCTACGCGAGATTGTGCCGCATCTAGAAGAGGACCGCTACCTGCACCCCGACATCGAAGCCGCCGTGCAACTCGTTCGCACCGGCGCACTGGCCGACGCGGCCGGGCCGGAACTCCTCCCCACCGTGACGGAGGCTCGCCCGTGAGCGAAGGTTCCCCATTGCGGCTCGACGCGGCCCCCGGGACCGAACCGCTGGTGGTGAGTATTCCCCACACGGGGACCGACCTCCCCGAAGAGATTCTGCCTCGGCTCACTTCGGCCTGGCTTGCTCGCAAGGACACCGACTGGCACATCGAGCAACTGTACGACTTCGCCACGGCACTGGGGGCCACGGTTATCCGCACGAGCGTTTCGCGAACCGTGATCGATGTGAACCGCGACCCGACCGGCGCATCGCTCTACCCCGGCCTGGCGACGACCGAACTGTGCCCGACGACGACCTTCGACGGCGAACCGTTGTACCGGCCCGGTTGCGAACCAAGGGCGCAAGAGATCGCGTCCCGTCGGGCCAGGTGGTTCGACCCCTACCACTCTTGCCTGTCTCAAGAGATCGCCCGCCTGCGGCTGTCGCACGAGAAGGTCGTGGTGTACGATTGCCACTCCATCCGCTCGGTCATTTCGAGGCTGTTCGACGGCGAGCTTCCGGCCTTCAACATCGGCACGGATTCGGAGCGGTCGTGCGACCCGCGGTTGACCGCCGCAATTGAGGACGAGGTCGCCAAAACGGGCCGATCCTTCGTCACGAACGGCCGGTTCCGCGGCGGCTACATCACCCGGCACCACGGCCGCCCGACCGACGGCGTCCACGCGATTCAGATGGAACTCGCCATCCGCGGCTACCTGCGCGAGCCGGTCGGCCCGGGGAACGCGGTGAAGGAAACAAACTGGCCGCCGGCCTACGACCCGGAATTCGCAAGGCCAATGAAGGCAGAGCTAAGGCGTGTGCTGGAAGCGTGCCTTCACTTCGCCCACTCCCTTCACTTCGCCCAGTCTTAGAGGATCGCCTCATGACCCGCTCTGACCCGACGCGAGTGATCCGCGCCCCGCGCGGCAGCAAACTGACGGCCAAGAGCTGGCAGACCGAAGCGGCCCTGCGGATGCTCATGAACAACCTCGACCCCGAGGTGGCCGAGCGGCCGGCCGACCTGGTCGTGTACGGAGGCATCGGCCGGGCCGCCCGCGACTGGGAGAGTTTCGACAAGATCGTCGAAACCCTCTCCCGACTGGACGACGACCAGACGCTCCTCGTCCAGTCCGGCAAACCGGTCGGCGTGTTCCGCACTCATGCGGACGCCCCGCGCGTGCTGATCGCCAACTCGAACCTCGTCCCCCGGTGGGCGACCTGGGACCACTTCCACGAACTCGACCGCCGCGGATTGATGATGTTCGGCCAGATGACGGCCGGGTCGTGGATCTACATCGGAACCCAGGGCATCGTCCAGGGCACCTACGAGACATTCGCCGAAGTCGGTCGACGGCACTACGGTGGCGATCTCGGGGGCAAGTGGTTTCTGACGGCAGGGCTTGGCGGCATGGGCGGCGCCCAGCCGCTCGCGGCGACGATGGCCGGGGCCTCGTGCCTGGCAATCGAATGTCGCCCCGACCGGATCGCGGCCCGCTTACGGACCCGCTATCTCGACATGCAGGCCCGCGACCTGGACGATGCCCTGGACCGGATGGCGCGGGCGTGTCGCGACAAGGTGCCGGTGTCCGTCGGCCTGCTCGGCAACGCGGCCGAAGTCTTGCCCGAGTTGCTGCGCCGGGGCGTCCGGCCGGACGCGGTCACCGACCAGACCTCGGCCCACGACCCGGTCCACGGTTACCTGCCCGCGGGGTGGACCGTGGCCGAGTGGGAGGCCCGCCAGGCGGCGGACCCGAAGGCCGTCGAGCGGGCCGCACGACAGTCGATGGCCGAGCATGTCCGGGCAATGCTGGAGTGGCACCGCGCTGGCGTGCCCACCTTCGACTACGGGAACAACATCCGGCAGATGGCGAAAGACGAGGGGGTTGCCGACGCGTTCTCGATCCCCGGCTTCGTGCCCGCCTACATCCGCCCCTTGTTCTGCCGAGGTATCGGCCCGTTCCGCTGGTGCGCCCTGTCCGGCGACCCAGAGGACATTCGCCGGACCGACGCCAAAGTGAGGGAATTACTCCCCCACGATCAGCACCTCCACCGCTGGCTGGACATGGCGTCGAATCGGATCGCGTTCCAGGGGTTGCCGGCCCGCATCTGCTGGGTCGGCCTCGGCGACCGGCACCGCCTCGGGCTGGCCTTCAACGAGATGGTGGCCAAAGGCGAACTGGTGGCCCCGGTGGTGATCGGCCGGGACCACCTGGATTCAGGCTCCGTGGCGTCGCCGAACCGGGAGACGGAGGCGATGCGGGACGGCTCCGACGCCGTGTCCGACTGGCCGCTCTTGAACGCCCTGCTCAACTGCGCGTCCGGGGCGACCTGGGTTTCGCTGCACCACGGAGGCGGGGTCGGGATGGGGTACTCCCAGCACGCGGGAATGGTGGTGGTGTGCGACGGGACGAGCGCCGCCGCCCGGCGGATCGAGCGGGTGCTGTGGAACGACCCGGCAAGCGGGGTCATGCGCCACGCCGATGCCGGCTATCCTGAGGCCATTGCTTGCGCAACAAGCCAGCGGTTGGACCTGCCAAGTTTGTCTGCGTTCAAATTTGCGACTCACGAAACGCCGATTCGTGAGTCGCGAAGGCCATAGCAGCTAACCCCGGAACGATCGACTAATCCAGAAACCTATCGTATTGCGGCGTCTGGTCCGTCGTCTTCGGCTTTGTCCCGCCGCAGGCACTCGGGTGGCCAGCTCTCGCACCGCCGCACCTTCACTAGCCCGCCGCTACAGAACAAACCCCGGTGGCCGGTCACTTCCGGATCGAAGACTGCCTCCATAAGGACGTAACCGCCGAGCGACGCCCGCCGTTGGTCTATTTCTCGAGTGGTCTGGACCGCAAGTGCGTTGGCCGAGATTGAGAAGAGCGCGTCGTCCCCGTGTAAGTACATGGCGTTGCCCTCAAACTCGAATACCAAGTAGCCGATCACCCTAACCAGCCGCCCGCGAAACCGCTCTGGGGTGGCGATCAAGCGGATGAGCGAAATGTCCAACGGCTCGTCCACTTCGAAACCCTCTGGCGCCGTCCCTTTGAAACCCTAACGAATCCAGGTTCATTGTACTTGCGCGCGATAGCTCCTGTCAATTGCCACACTTGTTATTCTACAATGGCTTACGGAAAATTATTCGACGCAAATTTTCGGAGCACATATTACACAGTGTAATTTATCTATGCCATTTATTGACCAATAAAAAGCAGAGCACAAATTACCGCGACTGGTTCGGCATGCGGCTAAGGTGTTTGCAGGTATGGCTCCATAGCAGCAACAAACACGATTGGGGAACCGTTTGTTCAAATAACTCACCCTTTTGACCGACGATTTTCGAAGCCGGGATTGAAGTCGGCAATCATCCGAGGGATTTCTTCAAGGCACTCCCTAAGGGGAGTGCTGATTATGAGCGGAGGGACGACCACGACAAACGGCGATTTCCAATGGCTGCGCGCATATCCGGCTCAATCACAAATGTAGCTGTGGACGGAATACACAAACATCATTCAGAGGTTCGGCATGATTTGGGCCGCTTCCGCCAAGCCGTCATTGCGACGGCGCGTCCGGCCACGCGGGCCGTAGCCGGTAGACGGTCAGCGACCGAATCGTTACTGGACCGCCTTCGGCCTGAATTGACAGACCATTTTCGGTGGGCAGGACGAACTTTGTGAACGATATTTCTCCCTCGTTTACGAAGGTCTCAATGGAGGTCGTGTCGATCAGCATTTCGATGGACTTGATCCGGTCCTGCACCCCAGCGGAGCGGCGGTCCGACGAAAGCGTTGTTGCGGTCAGTGTCACGGGAACACCGCGGATGTTGAAGGTCAGCTTCGCGCCCGCAGGAATCTCCACCTCGGCTTGGATGTGGAATTGACGTCCCGAGGGCGCCAGGGGGAGAAGTTGCCCCGCGCGCAGTTCGCGGTTTGGTCCATGTTTGGGGCGAACCGGCTTGCGGAAGATGCGCAATCCCTTCGGCGTCGTCTTGAGTGTCAGCTCGTGGGAAAGGTCACGTGCTGGTTAAATGGCATATCGGGAGCGTGAGAGAATCGCATCCAGACGGCCTGGACTCGGCGGCCATCGCCCGTTTCCGTGTTGCGCCACGACTGCGTAGCGTAGAAGTCGCCGATGTCGCAGGGGAAGCGAGGCGGACGGCGACGTCTGCTTGGTCCGTCGGGGGCGCGCCGAAGCCAATCTTGACCAAAGGCCCGCCACCTCTGTCGCGTTGCGCCGCAGGGGATAACCTGCGAACTCCCGCGACGAAACGCTCCGACGGCGACGGTGAACCTTCAGACCTGAGTAGGAATCGATGGTGAACAACGCAACGCGCGAGGATGCGGTCACAAGCTTTTTTCCGGACTGAATCCGAACCACAGGACTCGGCCAGGACTTCGATGGAGCCGATGAGGTCGGAAGAAAAATTGGCCATCAATCTTTTCAAGACCACGGCCCTGCGGCAGTCCAACTCACATCAAAGGACGCACCCGCTTCGACGGCCGCCGAAACCGGGTGAAGGAATCGTACCAGTTCGTCGATCACCGACTGAAGCGAGGCGGGCACGCCATCGAGTTTTGCCTTGCGGAGAAAGCCCCGCCATTGAACTTGCTTGGCGGCATCACCTCCGAATGCCGGCGTTAGCGCAACCGGTAGGCCAGCGACGGCCGTCCCCCGGTTAGCAAATGTCCGCTGGATGGCAACCGCCAGGGGCGGCCCGTCAAAATCGAACTGTTGCGCGAGCAGCCACAGGTCGTAAAAGTCCTTCATCCGGCTGTTCAGCAGGCCGAGCTTGGTCATCGCCTCGAACTTCTCCGCCACCACTGTCTCGCGGGGGTAGCCGAGCAGATGCGGTGCCGCGAAGTCCAGCAGCACCGGGTACGCCAACGGGACTGCGGCCGGCGTCACCACGTCCCCGAAGCCGGTGTCGATCTGCATCGCCACCCGAGCGTGCTGGAGTGTGACCAGGAACGTGACCCGCACCCCCGAGTAATCGGCGTCCTCCTTGATCGCCTCGCCGGCCAAGCTTCCCACATCGAACATTAACCCATCCGGCTCCACCGCCTGCCCGCACACCTCCCGCATCACCGACGCAACCGCCTCGACCCGGTTGTCCATGCGGCCTAAAAGGTCGATATCCTTCGTCGGCCGAGACTTCGGCCCGCCCCATGCCGCGAACAGCAGTGCCCCCTTGAGCACGAACTTGTCAGCGTGCGGCGACCGCCCCAGGCGATAGAGAAACCTCTCCATCGCGAAGTATTGAAGCACTTCCTGGAACGGTCGGCCCGCCTGGCGGGCCTTGTTCGCCAACCGCTGGCGAACCGACGCGGGCAGGTCGCGGATCACAACAACGCCTCCAGGTACGGTCGCATCACCCGGGCGACCCGACAGACGGCGGCATGGCGAAGGATGGCCTCGGCATCGACCCGCCCTTGTGCCTTGTACCGCCGCACGGCCTCCAGGGTTGTATCCAGCCCAACCTCGCCGCGATGCTTGAAGCAGTCGGCCAGCGTCTTCTCGCGGCTGTAGACCTTGACCGGCACCTCGTCGAGCCGGTGCGTCTCGATGCCAGCTTCATAGGCACCTCTACTGAGCCGGACGACGCGGATAGGCGGGTAGTCGAGCCGGGGCGGTTCGCTATTCCGCGGCACAGCCACCCAGACCTCGTGCGGTATCTGCGTGGTCAGGTCGTGGAAGGCCAGCGCGGAGACGAGACAGACGACGCCCCGGGGAACTTTGGCCGCGACGGTTACGAGGTCCGGATTGGCGAGCGGCGCGGCGTCGGCCAGCCGGTACAGGCCGCGGGCCAGAGACTCGACTTGGCCGGCATCCCGCATGGTGTAGAGCGTGCGGCGATGAACACCCGCCCGCAATGCATCGGCCATCCGCAGCACCCCGCCGTGCCGCTCGAATGCCTCCCGCGCCTGCTTCACGGCGCGATTCTGATCAGCCGTCTCCTCGATCACTCCTAATCACCTCCCGAAACGCCAATCTGGAGGCATTATGTACCATTCTGGCTTTTGAGTCAAACGCGGCCAGCATCCGCCGGATAACGCGCTTGATGCGGCAGGGGAGGATGTCGCTTGCGACCCCAGTCGCTGGAGTACCTGTGTCACTCTGGTACCAGGTTCACGAGGGGCTATACCGCCGATCCGTCACTTCGGCACTTCCGGCCATGCGGACCGGAGCGCGTGGACGGTCATTGACCGGATCGTAACTGGACCGCCTTCGGCCTTAACCGACAGACCATTTTCGCTGGGCAGAACGAACTTGGTAAATGACAGTTCGCCATCGTTGACAAAGGTCTCAATAGAAGTCGTGTCGATGAGCATTTCGATGGACCTGACGGTGTCCTGCACTGCGGCAGAGCGACAGTCCGACGACAGCGTGGTTGAGGTCAGTGTCACTGGGACGCCACGGATGTTGAAGGTCAGCTTCGCACCAGCGGGAATCTCCACTTCGGCCAGGATGTGGAACTGGCGGCCCGACGGCACTAAGGGGAGATGTTGCCCCGTTCGTAGTTCTCGGTTGGTCAAGACTATGGGCTGACCGGCGTGCAGAGTCACGACCTCTCGAACCGGCTTGCGGAAGACGCGCAATCCCTTCGGCGTCGTGCGTAGCGTCAGCTCGCAGGGGAAAGCCACCTGCTGGTTAAAGGGCATGTCCGGGGCGTGCGAGAAGCGCATCCAGGCGGCCTGGACGCGGCGGCCGTCGCCTGTTTCCGTGTTGTACCAGGATTGCGTTGCGTAGAAGTCGCCGATGTCGCATGAGTAGCGGGGCGTCTCCTCCTTGAATTCGGTGCCGTCGAAAGTGCCGATGGAGTATTTTCCGTTCCCCTGGATCAGCACCCATTTCTTCTGCTTCGGATCCCCGTCGACGGCAAGTTCGAAAAAGTCCGGGCACTCGTAGCTGTCGCGGATCGGTTTCTTCTCGTCCTTCCAGTGCAAAAGATCTTTTGAGGTGAGGATGTGGTAGCGGTCGTTGCCGTAGAGCATCATCACCCAGTGCTTCGCGGGGGCGTACCAGAACACCTTGGGGTCTCGTTCGCGAAAATCCAGGATGGGATTCTTGGCATAGTGCGTCCAGGTTCGACCCCGGTCGAGGCTATAGGCCAGGCACTGACTCTTGTTGTCGTTGCCTGAGTAGAAGGCGATCATCGCCGGTTTCGACTTGTCCGGCGACAGGCCGGCCGTGTTTTCGTAATCGATCACACAGGTGCCCGACTGGACGGCTTGGTCCAGCTTGTCCTCCCAGAACGCGGACTCCAGTTCCGTCCAGCGGACGAGGTCTTTGCTCACCGCATGGATCCAGCACTTGTTCCACCGCTGCGCGAAGAGGTGATACTCCCCCTCGTAATAGATCAAGCCATTCAGGTCGTTGAGCCAACCTTCTTCGCGCTCCCGAGGATTGAGCCGGTTCATCGTCCACTGGCGGGCGGTGAAGTGAAACTGCGGCCGTAGCGACTCCTTGTAGAGCGGAGCAACGACCGGCGGCAGTGATTTCGGGGCATCCGTCTGCACGACTGCTGTTCCACTAGCCGCAGGTCAGGCCAAGGGGCATGCGCCGTCCATTGCTGGATATATGCCAGTGGGATCACCGGTCTATCTCCACAGTCACATTGATCAAGAGCTTCCAGTCCGCGCTTCGTTCCACCATCGCGGCCAGTTCCGGGACGACCGGTTTGATTGATGGATCGAGTGCCTTGAATGACCTGGCCTTTTGAGCAAAGGGCCGGAGTGCCAAGGCCTGGCGCGAATGTCCAAACTGTTCCAGTAGGTAGCCAAGCCGCCGGGCGACCGAGTTTTCGTAGGCATTCGCTGCCTTGCCAAGGATGCGGGGGTTAGATTTCTTACCAAGGTCATGGACCGCCTGCGCGACACCATTGACCCCACCGGCCTGATGGAAATAACGACAGATGTCGAGTAGAGCCAATTCCACCCCCGCCACCTTGGCGAACCCGGCGTCTGTTTTGAGCTGCGCCAACCACTCAGGTCGATTCGCTTCGGCGAAGGCCTCTGGCGACTGGAACAAGAACTCGATCCGTTGGCGGCCAATCTTGATGTCGGGCAATTGTCGCGGTGCGATCACCTGGAAGACCATCGCCGCCTGATGACTTGCCCCATGGAATGCTGCCGCGCGAAGCAGGGAAACGCGGTAGTCCACCCCCAAATGCCCCATCAGCGGGTCGATCCAACGGGCAGGATCGGGAGCGCCCATCGTCCGGTCTTCGGGCCTTAGGATCAAATAGAACCCCCGTCGAGGAGATACTAAACTGCCTTTTTTGGTACTGCGGGCGATTGCCGACTTTAGCGCCTCCGACGATAAGCCGAGATCGGCCAGGGCTGGCTTCGTGAAGTAACCCCGACCTTGGACAAGCTGCGAATCAATAAATTCCTGCATACTCCCCATGGCCCAATCATATCAATAAAGCACCGAAATACAACCCTTTAGCACTATGATTGGGGACCTTGGCAAGGGCCACGCATGGTCTTGCAGATGCCTCTTGCTTCTCAGAAGCCATGCAGGCATCAACCAACACTTCACCAACGCTACTAGCGCGTTGAGCTTGATGGGGTCGGCCAAGGCCTCATCCATCCATCCCTACAATTTGGCAGCATGCTCGCTGAAGTTTCATCGTTGCTCGAGTCCTTCATGTCAGATCAGCGTTCGTCGGAAGTCGAACTCCTGCGCGCGGCCTATGCCGCGTTCAACGCGCGGGATTTCGACGCCGCATTCGCCGCCATGGCACCCGATGTGGAATGGCCGCGTGCGTTTAAAGGCGGTGTCGTTCGTGGTCACAATGAGGTCCGGGCTTACTGGGCGGAGCAATAGTCCGAGATCGATCCGCATGTCGAGCCGGTTTCCTTTCATCCAGAAGGTGCCGGGCGAATCCTGGTCGAAGTGCATCAAGTTGTGCGCGATCGAAACGGGACCATTCTTGGGGATGAACGCGTTGGCCACCGTTTCACCATCGAAGACGGCTTGATCCAAGCCATCGAAGTCTGTCCGCTCCCGACATCGGGTCACGGCATCTAGCAAAAACGCCGTGGGACTTAGCCGTTGCTGACCAGATCGACATCGGCCGGGATCACGGATGAAACTGGGTGTATCAACACAGAGCCATTGGCCAAAAGTTCAAAGACTAGCTTTACGACCGCGCTGCTTTCGAAGGCATTCCCTCGCTCCACACCCACCAGGAAGCCCAAATCAACGGCGCCGACCTGGGCCAAGGCCCGCATCGCCCTCAGGAGGACACTCGATGGCGAGATCGTCGAGTGGATGGAGAAGCTCACCCACAAACAGTACAAAGGGAACAGGCATGGTTGGCGCTCGCACCTATCCACACGAGCTTCGCTAGCCCCCTTTCTTTGCCCCTCTTTCAGAGAGTCGCACGCATGAAATTCTACGTCGTGGCGTCCGGCAGCCTGTTCCTCTGCATGCTCGCCAGCGCCCAGGATCAGAAGCCGGACATGGACAAGCTGCTCGACAAGCACACCTTCACCAAGGACAAGGCGAGTCTGCCATACCGCCTTCTCGAGCCGGACGGCTACGACAAGGAGGGTAAGGACCGCTACCCACTGGTGGTCTTCCTGCACGGCACCGTCGGGCGAGGCACCGACAATACGAAGCAGCTCCGAAGCGGCGTCGAGGAGTTCGTGAAGGATGCAACCCGCAAAAAGCACCCCTGCTTTCTGGCGGTGCCGCAGTGCCCGCCCGACAAAATGTGGGTCAATGTCGGTCTGTTTGACGCCCGGAGGAACCTACCGCTCGCCAAGAGCCCCACGGAGCCTTCGGTATTGGTGCTCGACCTGATCGATGCTTTATGCAAAGAGCACCGCGTGGATACCGACCGCATTTACCTGACCGGCATGTCGATGGGGGGCTATGGCACCTGGGACCTGATCTCGCGCAGGCCGGAACTTTTTGCCGCGGCGATCCCGGTGTGCGGCGGTGGCGACCCGGCGCAGGCGGAAAAGTTAGCCAAGCTGCCGATCTGGATCTTCCATGGCGAAAAGGATCCACTGGTGCCGCTCGACCGTCCCCGCGACATGATCGCCGCGATCAAGAAGGCCGGCGGCAACCCCGAGTACACCGAGCTGAAAGGCGTCGGCCACGACGCATGGACAGCGACCTACAAGAACGACAAGGTTCTTGACTGGCTGTTTGAGCAGAAGAAGGGGAACTGAACGGCCGTAATGATGGCATGACCATTCCCCTGGTTAGGGGCAATGCGATGGAGAACAATGCACAGTTTTTCCAATCGTAACTGGAACCATGCTTCATGAGTCATGCAACCGCTGCCCAGTCTCGCGGTTCAAATTTCCGTCCGGTTGACGCCGAACCACCGAAGGAGTGAGTACCTTCTCGCGCGGCGATTGAAGAACGGAAATCCGATGATCCGTCCGCGTTTGTAACCCGCCGTTCCCTTGGCTGCAGATCAAAGCACGACCGACAGCTCAAGGGATTTCCCGATGGTTTCCGCAGCATTCTGGAAACAAGCCGCACCCTGGAGCCGGGGCCCCGTTACGGTTTGCCACGCAGAGACTTTTTCTTGGTAGCGCCGGGAGGTACAACCAGCCGGGCCAACACATTTTCCACGCCTTGAGTCGCTTGAGTCAAAGCGGTCAATTCATTGGTCATGACAAAAAGAAAATTCGCGGCCAAGAGCATCGCCTGGGTTTCAAAGAGCGCCTGCGCGATGTTCGCTTGATCGTCGATTTCTCCTTGCGACTGCGCATCGAGGAAACACTGCTTCAAAAGCGACACCCACCTCCCTTGCACCTCGAACACCGCATCGCGCACGGGGCCGGGCCGGGTGTCGAGTTCCATCGCCACCGCGGCGAAAAAACACCCTCCGGGAAAGACCTGTCGCTCAAGATGCGCCAGAAAAGCCTGAACCAGCGCCCGTAATCGTTCGGTTCCTGTTTTCGAGGACATCGCCGGCTGAAGCACTTCGCGTTGAAAAATCTCGGCGGCGGTGGCGATCGTGGCTAGCTCCAGCTCTTCCTTCGATTTGAAGTGGGCGTAGAGGCCGCTCTTACTCATTCCTACTTCGGCCGCTAGATCGCCGATCGACAGGCCGTTGAACCCTCGCGTGGTGGCCAGTTTGGCTGCGGTCAGAAGGATGACGGCCCGGCTGGCACCCCCCTTCGACGGGGAGATTTCTCGATCCGCGCCACCCACCAGCGAACGATTTTCAGTGTTCATGCCTTGACAATAGCACGAACGGTCGTCAAACTCAAGTCAGATGAAAAAGAACGACCGGTCGTTCTTATGGAAACCTAAGTGGTTCCCTCTCCTGTGCGGTTTAAGGATTTCTGTCATGCTCAAGGAAGCTCTCCTGATGCCTTCACCCCAACCTCCCGTCTACTTGCCGGATTTCGAAGCGATCAAGAAACGCCAGCAAGCCACCTGGGCCAGCGGCGACTTTTCGGTGGTCGCCTCCCGCATCGTTCTGCAGGCGGAGCAACTGTGCGAGTCGGTCGATCTGCAGGCGGGTTGGCGGGTGCTCGATGTCGCCACGGGCAGCGGCAATGCGGCCATCGCGGCCGCGCGACGCGGTTGCCGGGTCATCGGCACCGATTATGTTCCCGCCCTGCTCGACGCCGGCCGCATCCGCGCCAAAGCCGAGCAACTTCTTGTGAATTTTCTCGAAGCGGATACCGAAAACCTGCCCTTCCCTACAGCAGCGTTCGACGCGGTCGTTTCGATCTATGGCGCGATGTTCGCGCCCGATCACAAGAAAACTGCGTCGGAACTGGCTCGGGTCTGCCGGCCTGGGGGCAAGATCGGCCTGGCTTCCTGGACGCCGGACGGGTTCATCGGCGAAATGTTTCGCCTTTTTGGCAAATACCTGCCGCCCACGGCGGGGCTCACGCCGCCGATCCGCTGGGGCGATGAGGCCCATCTGAAATCCCTCTTTGGTGGTAAAATCGCATCCATGACGAGTACTCGACGGACCGCGATCTTCCGGTTTGAATCGGCCAAAGAGAATGTCGACTTCTTCCGGGAGTATTACGGGCCGACGCTCAAAACCTTCGAGGCACTGCGTCAATCCCAACGCGAATCACTGGAACAGGAAATGATCGCCCTCAATCTCAAGTATGATCGTAACGGAGCAAAGGGCGGCCCCATTGCCATCGCCGCCGACTACCTGGAGACCGTCATCGTCCGCGCCTGACCGTGTCGGGAAAAGCAAAAAATACCAACCGTGGAACAATATTAAATTAAGCACCTAGATAGGTCGTTAAAGGAGAAGATCATGAATCGCCGTCAGTTTCTGGCAACGTCCGCCGCCTCGGGAGCCTTGGGGCTAAGTCATCGACAACTCCACAGCCATCCGCCCAGCGTATGCCGCAGCTTTGATTCACCCGAGGCGGCACGATTGTCGCCACCTGAAAAACTCGGCTATGTCATGGGCGTCTATGCGGGAACGCCCATCAAAAAGCCCGACTACCTCGCCACCGTCGATCTGGACCCGAGCTCGAAGACCTATTCCCAGGTCATCCACCGCTTGCCCATGCCGAACATTGGCGACGAACTGCATCATTTCGGCTGGAATGCCTGTGCAAGCTGTCACGGCCACCGCGAGCGGCGTTATCTCATCATTCCCGGCCTGGTATCGGGGCGCATCCACATTGTGGATACGGCCATCCCCGAAAAACCCCGCCTGCACAAGGTCATCGAACCTGAGGAAATCGTCCGCAAGACAAAACTCACGGCGCCGCATACGGTTCATTGCCTGGCCGATGGCCGGATCATGATCTCGATGCTGGGCGACGATCAACTTCAGGCGCCCGGTGGTTTCTTGTTGCTCGATGAGAATTTCGAAATTGCCGGCCGCTGGGAAGCGGACACGCGCGGTATGAATTTCAACTACGACTTCTGGTATCAGCCGCGCCACAATGTGATGGTAAGCAGCGAATGGGCCGCCCCGAGCACGACGCGGCCCGGCTTCAAACCCGAAGATGTCCAGGCGGGAAAGTACGGCCACCATGTTCACATCTGGGATTGGGTCGAGCGCAAGATTGCCAAGAGCATCGACCTCGGCGAAAAAGGAATGATCCCCCTTGAGGTGCGCTTTCACCACAATCCCGACAGTACCCACGCCTATGTCGGCGCCGCGCTTTCAAGCGTCATGTGGCACCTTTTCAAGGAAGGCGACGAATGGAAAGCCGAGAAGGTGATCGAGGTCGAAAGCAAGAAAGTCAACGGCCAGGAGATCCCGGGCCTCATCAGCGATCTGGTCGTCTCGATGGATGACCGCTGGCTCTACTTCTCCAACTGGCTTCAGGGCGATGTCCGGCAATACGATCTTTCCAACCCGGCCAAACCCAAACTGACCGGCCAGGTCTGGGTCGGAGGACTGATCGGCAACGCCCCCAAGATTCGTGGAAAACAAGTCACCGGCGGCCCCCAAATGCTGCAACTCAGCCTTGATGGGAAGCGCCTGTATGTCACCGACTCGCTTGCAAGTAGCTGGGACAATCAGTTCTATCCCAACATCGCCAAGCAAGGGTCGCTCATGCTCCAACTCGACGCCGACACAAACAAGGGTGGCCTCAAGCTCAACGAGCGCTTTTACCTCGACTTCGGCAAAGAACCCGAGGGGCCATCACGAGCCCACGAGATCCGGTTCCCCTCGGGCGATTCGACCTCGGACGTGTGGAGTTAAACCGCAGACCGACCAGCACAGGTCTGTCCGAACGGTGTGTTAGCGTTCCGCGCCTTCCCGGTCCCAAAAGCGCAGTTTCCGGCATTTGGCCAGGAAGTTCGCGGCATCCTTTGCCGATTTGAGGATCAAGAATCCCTCATCGATCGCCTCGGCGCCAATGGTCTTCTCCAACAAAGGCAAGGCCTCTTCGCCGTAAGCAAGGAACTTGCGATGGGCCGTGGCGTCCGCCACGAAATCTCGGGCGGCTGGAAGAGTCAGTAGCTTTGCCGTGCCCTTGTCCGAGCACAAGATCGCGATGGCGTCAAACAGGACCGAAGGGCCGCCTTCGAGTTTTTGATCGGCAGCATGCAGCGCTCCCTCGCTATCGATCACGCCGCCGACTTCCGGCGCGACGAGCTTGACCATGGCCCCCTCGGACTTCGCGGCTTTGATCAAGGCAGCAAGGATTTTTCCGTCAACGCCATCGGTCACGAGCGCACCGATGGTGCGACCGGCAAACGTCTCATGTGCGTTCTCAATGATGCTTAGCGCCGGGGAAGGTTTTAAGTCGCGACGCGTGGGTCGTGCGGGCGTAACCGCCTGAGGCAGATCCTTGAGCCGAAGGCCGGTGGCGACCTTCTTGGCCAATCCCTGATCGATGTTGAGCAGGTGTGCCACCATTCGTTCGCGGATGGCGACCTCTTCGACCTTGCTCAACTCGAAGACCAGTGCATTGACGATGTGCTCCTGCTCGATCGGCATTTGGCTGATGTAGAATTGCCGCGCCTGGCTGTAATGATCGGCAAAGGTCTCGGACCGCACGCGCTGTTTGGCCCCGGATTCCTCGGCGGGAAAGGAGGCAAAGCCTTTTTGAGGCGATTCACGCGGCCCTCCCAGGGCACCTCGCGAATTGGGTTCATAGTTCGTTCGGCCCACGGGATTACGCATGGCCATGTGCCCGTCTTGCTGAAAATGCGCAAAAGGACATTTGGGAGCATTGATGGGTATCTGAGTGAAATTGGGACCGCCCAGCCGTTTGATCTGGGTATCGAGGTACGAGAAATTGCGACCTTGGAGCAAAGGATCGTTGGTGAAGTCGATCCCAGGAACGATGTTTTGCGTGCAAAAGGCGACCTGCTCCGTCTCGGCAAAGAAATTGTCAACGAGCCGGTCAAGCACCAGCCTGCCCACGATGCGCACCGGCAACTCTTCTTCGGGAATCAACTTGGTCGGATCGAGCACATCGAATGCGAATTGATCGGCAAAGTCGTCATCAAATAGTTGCACCCCCAGTTCCCACTCCGGGTAGTCGCCCGCTTCGATCGCGTTCCACAGGTCGCGGCGATGGAAGTCCGGGTCGGCCCCGTTGATTTTGACCGCTTCGTTCCAAACGACCGACTGCAACCCAAGCTTGGGCTTCCAGTGAAACTTGACAAAGGTCGATTTGCCCGCGGCATTGATCAGGCGGAAGGTGTGAACGCCAAATCCTTCCATGAATCGGAACGACCGGGGGATCGTCCGGTCGGACATGATCCACATCACCATGTGCATGCTTTCGGGCGTCAGCGAGATAAAGTCCCAGAAGTTATCGTGGGCCGTTTGAGCCTGGGGAAAACCGCGATCGGGCTCGGGCTTGGCCGCATGAATGAGATCGGGAAACTTGATCGCATCCTGAATGAAGAAGACGGGAATATTGTTCCCGACCAGATCCCAATTGCCTTCCTTGGTGTAAATCTTGACGGCGAATCCACGAACATCGCGCGCCAAGTCGGCCGAGCCCTTACTGCCGGCGACCGTGGAAAAGCGCACGAAGGCAGGCGTTTTTTCACCTGGGCGTTGCAAGACATCGGCACGAGAAACGTCGGCCAACGATTCATAGAGTTCGAAAAAACCGTGCGCTCCGAAGCCACGCGCGTGGACCACGCGCTCAGGAATGCGCTCGTGATCGAAATGAAAGATCTTCTCACGCAGGTGAAAGTCTTCCAGCGTCACCGGACCCCGAGGGCCGACCTTCAGCGAATTCTGGTCGTCGGAGACGGGAACGCCCTGTTGTGTTGTCAAAACAGGGATATCGCCCCCAGCCGTTTGATGGGTTTCTCCGCCTCCCGCTGCGGCGGTTTCCGCCAACGATTTCTTACCCGGTGTGGCGGCCGTCTTCTTCTTAGCCATGTGCTTCTCGAATCTTTTTTCGTTGTGCCTGCGACTGATCCTGGAACTCATCCACGAAGGTGCTTCCCAAACCAGCGGTGGTGTGGCCCATGCATTCCTTCAAAGCAAATTCCAGGCCAGCCTCGCGGGCCCAATCGGCTTTGCCGGCCGGGAGGCACGATCGGCCAAGTTGTGGCCAAAGCGGCTAGCTGCTTTGGCCTGCCGGCAATTCCTCTCCGCCCGCGGTGTAGGCCGGGGGGACATACACATTGAGGGTGCGAAGGGGCATGTCGCCGGTGTTGCGAATCTCGTGGCGATCGCCGCGTTGAATGAGTAACAGTGTTCCTTCTCGTAGCTCGATTCGATCTTTTTCCACGGTGGCCCAGCCGGTTCCGGAAACGACGAACAACCATTGATCGGAGCCTTGATGGCGATTGTCGGGTCCGCCTTCCGTTTCACCGGCCCCCAGCGTCATCTGCGCTGCCTGCGAATGCCGGTCCCCCATAAGAACCCGGAATCCATGGCCAAATTGAAGATGCTTATGCTGCATGATGATCTTCGCTTTGCTGCTGGTCCGCTGGTCCTATTGGTTCCACGCCATCTTCTCGGCCGCCCGCACAGGTCATTTTTCTTGATCTGTAAATCCTGCAGCGATTGATCGACTTATAAAACTTATGTGTCAAACACCCATGGCTTCCTGTCAAACAATCAATGCAACTAGCAACGGCCTGCGCGTTTTTGGGCACCGGTGTGCGTAGAGGGTCGCCCTCGGCCAGTAGATTATGGATTGAGAGACTGGTCCAAATTCGGCAATTGCCAGTACCGAGCATTCGAATCAACTCTTCTCATTGGGCCTCGTTTTCGAACGGTTGATCGACCGGGATCTTGTGCTCGGGTGGGCCCAAGGGGTCGCGTCCATTGCCGGGCATTGCAAGGATCCATTTCGACCCATTTTCCCAGAGGCGGACCCCGCCACGGAATGCGGTGAGGTTATGGCCGAGCCGTGCGCCGACCGGCAGTTCGCAGATGTTCTTCGCCGTGCCGCCACCCAACACGACATAGTCGGCCAGAAATGACCGCATTAAAACAGGAACAATCTTGTCAATGGCTTTTCGCCATTCTCCCTTGCCATATTTGCGAAGGCCAGCCCGGCACAGGATGTCGTTGAACGATCGCTTCGCGTCGTAAGGAAAATGTGAAATCTCCATGGGAACGATGATGTTGTCGGCAATCAGGGCCGAGCCGACACCGGTGCCTAAACCTAGAAAAATCATCCGGCCATGCTCGAAGCTGCCCAGAGCCTGCATGACGGCGTCGTTGATGATCTTGACCGGTTTCCCGAAGGCAGACGCAAAATCAAAACCGACCCAGCCCGTTCCCAGGTTGCCCGGTTCCGACTGGGCGCCGTGGAGACCGACCGGTGTCGGCAGGCCGATCGTCAGTGCGTCGTAGTTCCAACCCTGACTGAGTCTCTTGACCGTGGCCACCAGCCGAGCCGGCGTAAATTCCCTCCCTGTCGGCGCCTTGCGCGGTTCGGTGTGGCCGGTCGCCAAAATCTTGACCTTGGTACCGCCAATGTCGACAACGAGGATCGAGTTTGGAATTGCGGATCGGGCCGGCGTGCCGTTTGCCGGCCGATGGGAATTCTTTTTCTCCGTGCCAGACCTACTCATCCCCTTGGATGGCCTCGATGTCGTTATGCGCGCGGCCATGGATCGCTCCGGTTTGGAATTCTGACGGGGGAACGACTGCTTCCTAGGCAAACGCAATGCCGAAGCGGCTTGACGACCTTGAGCGAGGGCGATGATGACCGACGAATCAGATAAAAATCGATTGCGTCATTCGGTTGCGCCAGCAAAAGATGGCGTGTGATTTTCTATCCTTTGACTTGTACTTGGATTTTCATGCTCAAGCGGCCCATCAAAGGCTGGAAGACCTTTTTCCCCCAACCATCACACCGGTCTTTTGGCCATACCGAAACACCCAAGGTCTGTTCGAGGTGCAAGCTTGAGGTGCATGATGGATTCGTAGCCAGGTCGCGAAATCGCCTCCGCAACGTCACAATCATTTGCAGGAACAGTCAGGCCCCGCTTGTTCAGGGATTAGTCGATGTTTTGCGTCGGATTCATGCTTGTTGCCAGCAATCGCACGATCCGCGCCGGGTCTACGGGTTTGAGAAGGTAGTAATCAAACACTTTGTCCGGCTCTCCTTCCGTGCCGACCCGCGCCCCATGCCCGGTCACGGCAATGATCAATCCAGGCTGCGGGCGAACGGACTTACGGATTTCTGCGGCCACCGCGTACCCATCCATTCCAGGAAGCCCGACATCGCAAATGACGACCTCCGGCGGAGTGTCCGCGGCGGCCCGAATCCCTTGCGCACCGGTGTGCGCGACCGCAATCTTGTGGCCATACAGTTCCAGATAGATCCGCAAGCTTTCCGCGGAATCGGGGTTGTCCTCGATGATGAGTACTTTTCGGGGGGTGCCCCGCGTCATTCCCGCACTGAGGTCCACCGGGACAGGTGTGGGATTCCCTGCGGCCACAGTGAGCTCGATGACAAAAGTTGCCCCTTTCCCCGGCCCCTCGCTGAGAGCCGTGGTGGTGCCCCCATGCCTTTCCACCACCCCTTTCACAAGGGCCAATCCTAGCCCGAGTCCGCCGCGGCTGCGGTCGAGGGAACGGTCGGACTGAACATAGGCTTCGAATACTTTAGGCAGCATGGCCGCATCAATCCCGACGCCCGTGTCGGCCACAATGATCCTGGCCTTCCCTGCGGCGGGCGTCGCGAGTCGAACCGACACCGCACCGCCTCGGTCGGTGAATTTCTGAGCATTCCCGATCAGATTCCCGACCGCCTGGGTCAGGCGGGTGGCGTCGCCGAGTATCCAGACGGGCTCGGCCGGCACGGCGACCGTAAGTGTCAAACCCGCGGTCTCAGCGCCTTTCCTGCGGTCCTCGGCACATTCCCGAACCAGTCGCGCCAAGTCGAGCAGCTTTCGGTCAAGAGTCATCTTCCCGCGAGCGAGGCGCGGAAGGTCCATCAAATCTTCGACCAATCGTCCAAGGACTCGGAGCTGGCGCTCCATCATCTGACGCAACCGTTCGACCTGCTCTGGATCGGCCCCGGCCACTCGCAGGATTTCCACCGCGCTTGACAGCGGCGCGAGCGGGTTGCGCAGTTCATGGCCAACGGTACCCAGAACATTGAGCAATAACTCAAGGCCGTCGTCAATCGTCGTGGAAGTCGAAGTCCCGGGCAAGGTCTGGGAAGCCACGAAGGACGCCACACTCTCTGCGATGGCGTCGTCGATGAAGACATTGAGAACCAGGGACTCGCGAGACCCGAGGGGCCGGCGAAGGGAGTTTTCCAGATGGTTGACAAGGACGATCCGGAGAATCTGGTAGTCGCGGACGACTTCCGTCACCGACCAGCCGTTGTCCCACCGTTGGTCTCCGTGTTCCGAGGCCTGGTTGCGCGTTTCGGAAGAATCGTCGCCGGCTGATGCCAGCGAACGGCCCAGTTCCTTCAGAAAGATAGGGAGGTGATCGATCAATACGTCGTGATGAACCCGGGTGGCGCTGGGCTGCTCCTCCCTCGCTCGCTCCGTCCAGCGGGCAATGATCGCATGCGCATCCCGAGCGATGAGATCCCCGATCGCAACGTGGGTTTCACAACGCAGATGCTCGATTTTCGTTCCCATTACTTTTGAGTCGCCCCACGCTCGTCCTTGCCTTTCTCAAAGACCATGATCCCAGCGGGAAAAGAATCCCTGTGGAACGAGGGTGTCAGGCCGAGACGATTTCGTCATTATAGTAACAGTGCACTACGGCAAGCAGCGAGATCCCAAGGACGCTGTAAGCTTGGGCACGAACCGCCTTCGAAGGTGGTGCCTTGACTCCCTTCGCAATCGACCTGGGCGGGCGCGCGAACTTCGAGAGGGGAACTTGGACCGAATGGCTCGAACTATGGGACTTGAAATGCCTTGATGGGCTCCAACGATTGCACCGCCATGCTGAGATCGTTGGCGCAATGAGGCAAGGGGGAAGGTAACCGTGATTTGGTTCAGGTCGTTTTTGCTCATTTGCGGAGCGCTCAGCGCAATTTCATTGAGCCCCAGCTTTCTCACGGCCCAGGAGAACCAAAGAAGCGTTTGGGACCAGTGGCGTGGTCCCACTCGTGATGGGCACGTCACCGGAATGGCCTGGCCGGAATCCATTTCCGAGAGTTTTTTGATCCTTAAATGGCGAGTTCCCCTGGAACCCAGCTATTCCGGTCCGATCGTTTCCCATTCCGCCGTCTTCGTCACGGCGACCGCAGATAAGAAGTCCGAGGTCGTGACCGCCCTGGACCGAGATTCAGGCAAGGAATTGTGGCATACGGAATGGACCGGCGCCTTGACCGTGCCGTTCTTTGCCGCTTCCAATGGCAGTTGGATTCGCTCGACGCCCGCCTTTGACGGCCAAAGTCTTTTTGTGGGCGGAATGCAGGACGTGTTGGTGTCGCTCGATGCCAAGAGCGGCAAGGAGCGATGGCGGATTCCTTTTGCCAAGGAGTTCGGGAGTGCTCCGCCGAGTTTTGGCCTCGTGAGTTCGCCGTTGTTAGATGGAGACTCGCTCTACGTTCAGGCGGGGGCATCGTTCGTGAAAGTGGAAAAGGCCACGGGCAAAATCATTTGGCGTGTCCTTAAAGATGCCGGCGGAATGAACGGCGGCGCCTTCTCTTCGCCGATTTTGGCGACACTTGCGGGCCAGCGGCAGTTGATCGTGCAAACTCGAGAAAAGCTAGCGGGGGTCGACCCGAAGAGCGGTGAGATCTTGTGGACGCAGGGCGTACCAAATTTTCGAGGAATGAACATTCTCACGCCCGTAGCCGTCGGCGATGCCATTTTGACCAGTTCCTACCAAAACAAATCGTGGCTGTTCGCGGTGGACAAGGCGGGCGACAAGCTCCAAGTCAGGGAAAGGTGGAACAATAATGCTCAAGGATACATGTCGACTCCGGTGGTGATCGACGGCCATGCTTACCTGCACTTGCAAAACCAAAGGTTCACATGCATTCAATTGACGACCGGCGAGCGGACCTGGACCTCCCCACCCTTCGGCAAATATTGCAGCATGGTGTTTCAGAAGGACCGCATCTTGGCTCTGGATCAGCGGGGAAAGTTGCTCTTGATCAAGGCGAACCCCAAGAAGTTTGAACTTCTTGAGGAAAGAAAGCTGAGCGACCAAGAAACCTGGGCGCATGTGGCCGTGTGCGGCGAGGAGGTATTTGTTCGAGAACTCAACGCCCTGAGCGTCTATCAATGGAAAGACCCGAAACCCAAATAAAATCAGGAATAGCCAACACCAATGACGCCATGGATCGACTGGTATAACGCGCTTCTCAAGCCAAGTTGGACGCCGCCGCCATCCGCCATCAGCTTGATTTGGCTCCTTCTCTATCCGGTGATCGCCGTCAGTTTTGGATTCGTCTTGATCCAGGCCTGCCGCAAGCAATTGCCGTGGAAGGCGGCACTGCCGTTCGCTCTCAATCTCACGGCCAATCTATTATTTATGCCTGTTTTCTCTGGATTGAGAAACCTGCCACTTGCAAGTCTGGTGATTGTAATCGTGTGGGCAACACTCATTTGGTGCATCGTTGCGATTTGGCGGCACTACCGCTGGATTGCCATCGCCCAGGGACCCTATTTGGTTTGGGTGTCCATCGCGACCGTCTTACAACTCAGCATCACGGCAATGAACTGGGGAGTCACCCGTTGATTCGGCTCGGCTTGTGTTGCATCTTCAAGGATCAGCCCATCAAGTTCGCCACGACCACGGCAACGGCCGTGACCAAAATGAAGCGGCCCGATGCCCTGGCCAAACTTTCGCGGCTCTGTCTGGCGAATGCAGACGCGTTGTTGCAGGCCCTTCGTTTTTGCTCTTCCCATGGCATCGGCTCTTTTCGCGTGAATAGTCAGATTCTTCCACTGAAGACCCATCCCACGTGCGGCTACGAGATGGACGACCTGCCTGATGGAGCCGAGATCATTCGACAGATGAAAGAGTCCGGCAAATTTGTGAAGGGCCATGGTTTGCGGACCACCTTTCATCCGGATCAGTTTGTGGTGCTGAATTCGCCAAGAGCCGCGGTGGTGGAGGCCTCCCTTCGAGAGCTTGAATACCAAGGGGAAGTCGCAGAGTGGATCGCGGCCGATGTGATCAATATTCACGGCGGCGGTGCCTTTGGCGACAAGCAAAAAGCGCTCGCCGAGTTCGCCAAGAATGTTGGAAGGCTTTCCCAGAGGGTCAGGACGAAACTAACCCTTGAGAATGACGACAAAATTTTTACGCCGGCCGACCTGATCCCCCTTTGCAGATTGACCGCAATTCCACTCGTTTACGATGTGCATCACCACCGCTGCAACGCCGATGGATGGAGTATCGAGCACGCGACGCGAGAAGCCCTCGCAACCTGGGACCGCGAACCGCTTTTTCACCTATCGAGCCCCATCGAAGGATGGGATGGCGTGAAACCGGAACGTCACCACGACTACATCGACGTCCACGACTTTCCGGAGTGTTGGCGACATGAACGCATCACCGTCGAAGTCGAAGCCAAGGCGAAGGAATTGGCGGTGGAGAAGCTGCGAAAGGAACTGGCTGCAGTGGTTCCTTGAATGAGAACTACTTGGGCACGGGAACAGAGTAGGTTGCCTTCTTTTGGTTCGATGGCATCGCGCCCTGTTGGCCTGTTTCGACCCTTCTCAGAAAACCCTCCACAGCTTGGTGGAAATCGGCGTGGCGTTCGAAAAATCCACAGTGCTTGGCCGACTTCAACGGAACAAGTTCCGCCAGGGGGATGGTGTTGGCCATGAATGCACTGGCTTCAGGAAGGCAGGTGCCATCTTCGTCACCGGCAACCACCAGAGTCGGAATGGGAATTCGTGCCAACACATCGGTCGCGTCGTACCGGAACATGCCGAGCACGCCACGGGCGATCACGGCGGGTGATGCTGGCAGATAATAGTTGGTCATAAAGTCGAGTTGGCCGCGCGTCTCCTTAACGGAAAATGACTCTCTTTCCGTGGAGCGATGCGCCGATCCATTCCAGTAACTCATCCAGTTCAACACCCGATAGACCGGAGAAAACCAAATCATCAAATGACAGAGTGGCTCTAAAACCGGCTTTTGCAATGCGGTGTAGATGGGCGCATAGGACATGGTTTTGAGGGGATTGGTGTAGGTGCTTTGTCCAAGGACCAAGCCGGCGACACGCGTACCCAACGATGCGGGAAAGAGTTTGCAGTAGGTCAAGATGGTCATGACCCCGATGCTGTGGCCGACCAACACCACGGGTTTCTTCCCTGCCACACCTATGACGGCCTCAAGGTTTTGGGCCAAACGATCCAGGCTCCAGCTGCGATCGGCGGGCTTGTCCGATTGTCCCAAGCCCGGCAAATCCCAGGTGATGATCCGGCGGTCCGCGCCGAATCGCTTCGTGAAGTAGCACCAGGCTTGATGGTCCAGCCCCCAGCCATGCACGCACACAATCGGTGGCGCGTCCGCGGGGCCGTACGACTCCACATGCAAATGGGTGCCATCGGGCAAACGGACCTTTTGCACTTCTCCTTTGAGCGTTGCAGGCTCGTCCACACCGGCTGGCCGCAAAAGCCGCGGGCTGACAACCCATCCGCCGCCCAGCGACCAGCCGACAAGCGCGAGGCCGCCCAGTAGGAAAGCCGTTTCCTTGTTGAAGTCAAATTCCCACGATACGGTGCGGACGCGCTCGATCGTTTCCTTCGGCGGCCGCAGTTCATCGGGTTGATCCGGCGGAATGATCTCTTGTCGCACCGGAACCTCAACCACCTCGACCACCTGTCGTTCGCGGTGGTTGTACCACATCGTGAGAAGGATGATTCCCGTACCGAGCAGGACAATCGAGAAGAGCCCACGCAACGACATTCCGAGGATGCTGGCAGGCATGAACATAGGAGACATCCTTTTGAAACGATCGATTTCCCTGACGAAGGTCGGCCTGTCCTCACCGCAAATTTGATACCAAATATCGAAACGGGTGAGCTGGACCGATGCCCTGAGATGGGTGATACCAGCCAAGTCGTTTTTGAATGATGCCCGAAGGGATGGGCATGGTTTTTGCCAGAACGAGAGCCTTGCTGCGTAAATCACTCTCGAATGGTTGGCACTCGACAAGCAAACCTGAGAGGAAGCAAGCTAGGTGCTCGGTTGTTGGCTCGAAAGCAGGTCGGTTGATTTGCAAAGTGGCCGAACCATGGCCGAACCCGAGGAAGTGAGCGCCATCGCCTTGTAAGGCAGCGACCGCCGTTTCCAAGAGATTCTGGAGGCCGTCGCCGTGAACAAAGAAACTTTGGTTGATACCCCCATGCAACTGTCTCGAAAACGGCCCAATTCCCTAGAATTTCCTCTCGGAATCCTGCACGCCGCCCATGATGCGCCGTGGGTTTTGGTTCGGTCCGGTCATTTGATTTTTAACGAACCAGTCGGTCCTGGTTGGAACGGGCAGTGCATCTGCGATGGGTCGCCCGGCATCGATTGGAGTGAGTCCACATGACCGAACCCGGCAGCCCCGTCATCCTTCTCGTCGACGATAGCGAGGACAACCGCTACACCGTGCGCCGGCATCTGGAACAAGCTGGATTCCGAGTCATTGAGGGCGCCAGCGGCGAGGATACCTTGCGGCTCGTTCGGGAAAATCCCGATCTGATCATTCTCGATGTGGATCTGCCCGATACGAACGGGTTCGAGGTCTGCCAACATCTCAAAAGCATCCCGGCCACCGCCACAATCCCCGTGCTCAACCTCTCCGCCACATTTACCATGACCCGGCACCGCGTCCAGGGCCTGGACAGCGGGGCCGATGCCTATCTCTGTCACCCCGTCGAACCGATCGAGCTAGTGGCCACCGTCAATGCCCTGCTCCGGGTGAGGCGCGCCGAGCAGGCGTTGCGCGATGCCGACCGCCGCAAGAACGACTTCCTGGCGATGCTCGCCCACGAATTGCGTAACCCGCTCGCCCCAATCCGCACTGCGGTCGAAGTCCTGAAAAAGCTGGACGGTGCCGATTCGCCGCTACGCCGCGTCAGGGAAATCGTCGACCGGCAAGTGTCGCACATGACCCGGCTGATCGATGACCTGCTCGACGTGTCGAGAATTGCCCTCGGAAAAGTGACTCTTCAGCGGGAGCGCTGGGACCTTGCGCGGCTTGCTCGCGACACGGCTGAGGATTATCGCGGAACATTCGAATCCGATCAACTTACGCTTCATTTACAAATGTGCAAAGAGCCGGTGTGGGTGCTGGGAGATCGGACTCGGCTGGCCCAAGTGATCGGCAATATGCTGCACAACGCTCGCAAATTCACCGACCCCGGCGGGCAGGTCCATGTCTCGGTCGAGGTGAAGGCCGGTGCCGCGGCCGTTTCCGTGCAAGACACCGGCATTGGGATGGACGCCGAAATCATGCGGCATATTTTCGAGCCGTTCTCCCAGGCCGACCGCACTCTCGATCGCAGCCGCGGCGGACTGGGACTTGGATTGGCCCTGGTCAAGGGCCTGGTGGAGCTCCATGGTGGCGAAGTTCGGGTGGCAAGCGACGGACTTGGCAAAGGGACCACGTTTACGGTGCGGTTGCCGCTCGACACGGCGACCACCGCGGGAGGGCCGAAGGAGCCGGCGCCCGCGCTTCCCGCAACCGCCTGCAGGGTCCTTGTGATTGAAGATAATTCCGACGCGGCGGCGAGCCTGGAACTCCTCCTGGGAATGATGGGCCACGAAGTCCGGGTGGCCAGAACCGGGGTCGTGGGGGTGGCCGTCGTCAAGACCTTCCATCCCGACCTCGTGCTCTGCGATATCGGGCTGCCCGGCGGCATGGACGGGTTCGCCGTGGCCAGCGCGCTACGCGCCGATCTCACTACCAACGGGGCCTATCTGGTCGCCCTGACCGGTTATGGCCAGCCGGAAGATCGCGCGAAATCGATCGAAGCCGGCTTCGATGTGCATCTCACCAAACCCGTGGACGGGTTGGCGCTCGATCGTGTCTTCGCGGCCGTGGTCCGCCGCTCGCACGGGGGGGAATGATGATCCTCGCCCGGCTGCGACGCGAGACGCGCCCCCATCACGATGCTGTCGAAGCGCAGCTCGGTCTATTCGATCGTCCCGTTACGCTGGACAGCTACCGCAGCCTCCTGAACAAGTTCTGGGGTTTCTACAAACCGGTTGAGGCCCGCATCGACGCCGTGGCCGACTGGCCAACCCTGGGGCTCGATTGGGATCGAAGGCGTAAGGTGCCGCTACTTGAGCGCGACCTCGCCGATCTGGGTGTCGGCCCGGTCTTGCTCGACGGATTGGAATGCACGGCTCTGCCAGATTTGCAAAGCGTCCCCGAGGCCCTCGGCTGCCTGTACGTCCTCGAAGGATCCACCCTGGGCGGCCAGGTGATCACGCGGCATCTTGAGGGCCTAAACGGCGGGCCCTTCCCAACCGCCTTTTTTTCCAGTTACGGCGAGAACCTCGGGCAGATGTGGAAATCTTTTGGAGAATTTTTGACTAGCTACTCTGCAGCTTGGGCGGTGGACGACGAGATTGTCCGTTCAGCCTGTGCCACATTCGACACCCTCACAGCCTGGCTGGCAGCCGGTGAGGGGCGCTCATGAACAGCGGCGCCTACAGCATCAAAAGCGGTGAAGTCACGCTCACCAACTGCGACCGCGAACCAATCCATATTCCCGGCTGCGTCCTGCCGCACGGCGTGTTGCTCTCCTTGCGGCTGTCCGATTTGACGGTGGTGCAGGCCAGCGCCAACACGACCACGCTATTTGGCGTTGAACCGGCGGACCTTCTCGGCCGCGGCCTCGACGCGCTCCTTGACAGGGATCATGCCCGCCGGCTCACCCATTTTCTTCGGACCGAGCATCCGGAAAACGGCCCGCTGTTCGCTCTGACAGCGACTCCCACCGGCTCATCCGGCACGTTTGACGTGACCGCCCACACCCAGGGCCAGGTTGCGGTGCTCGAATGGGAGCCATCCACCCGTACCGCTGGGCCTGCGAGTCCCGACTATTACGCCCTGGTGAAGAAAACCCTCAGCCGGCTGCAATCGGCCGCGACCATGCGTGACTACTGCCGGGCCGTCACGGAGGAAATCCGCTCGCTGACCGAGCTGGACCGGGTAATGGTGTACCGCTTTCAAGAGGACGGCAGCGGCTGGATTTTTGCGGAAAGCAAGCGGGAAGACCTGAACCCGTACCTCGACTTGCACTACCCCGCCGCCGATATCCCGCTTCCCGCCCGCCGGTTGTTCCTGAAGCTATGGCACCGGCTGGTGCCCGACGTTCGCGCCGAGCCGGCCGAGCTGATTCCCCTCGTCAACCCGGTGACGAACGCTCCACTGGACATGACGCACTGCGCGCTACGCGGAGCGTCGGTCATGTACACCGAGTACTTACAAAACATGGGAGTGGCGGCCGCGCTGGTCATGCCGCTCATCCGGGATGGCCGCCTGTGGGGATTGATCGCGACCCATCATTACACGCCCAAGTACATTCCTCACCATGTTCGGGTGGCCTGCGAGTTTTTGGCGCAGGTTGTCTCGCTCCAACTGGCCGCCGCCGAAGACCGCGAAGACAAGGAGTACCGGCTGCGCATCCGTGCCACCCATGAAACGCTGGTCACGCTGGCGGCAACGGCCGGCACCCCTTTGCACACCCTTGTCACCGCATCGCCCGGCCTGTTGGACCTGATCGATGCGGGCGGAGTGGCGCTGGTGCACAACGGATCGGTGTGGACCGGCGGCCGAACCCCGACTGCCGAACAAATCCTGGCGCTTGCCGGGTGGCTACGGACGCGGAAAGGATTCGAGAGCGGCCTGCAAACAAGCGCCTTGCCCTCCGAATACGAGCCAGCGCACGCGTTCAAGGACTCGGCCTGTGGATTGCTCGCCGTGCCGATTTCGCGAACCTGCCGCGACCTGCTCATCTGGTTTCGGCCCGAGCAAATCGAGACGGTCCAGTGGGCGGGCTATCCGTACGAGAAGCCCACCGAGGTGGGACCGCACGGCCCGCGGCTGACTCCGCGCAAGTCGTTCGAATTGTGGCAAGAGTCGGTCGAGGGAACTGCCCCGGCCTGGAAAGAGATCGAAATCGAAGCCGTCCGCCGCTTCCGGGTCGCGGTGCTCGACATGGTGATTGCGCATGCGGAGCAGTTGGCGCGAGTGAACAAGGAACTCGAGGAGATGGTCGAGGAGTTGGATGCCTTCAACTATGTCGCCAGTCACGACCTCAAGGAGCCGCTCCGGGGCATCCACAATTACGCGGCCTTTCTGCTTGAAGACTACGAAGGCAAGCTGGGTGAGGATGGCGAGTCGAAGCTCAAGGCGATGATGCGGCTGAGCCAGCGGATGGAGTCGTTGATCGAATCGCTTCTTCATTACTCCAAGATGGGCCGCGGCGAAATCATCTTGCGCGACAAGGACCTCAACCTCCTCCTCAAGGACACCCTGGATACTCTCCAAACGCGGCTAGAAGAAACGAGAGCAACGGTCCGCGTGCCTCGCCCGTTGCCCAAAGTGAAATGCGATCCGGCGATGGTCGGGGAGATCTTTACGAACCTCATCAGCAATGCCCTGAAGTACAACGACAAGCCGGACAAGTGGGTCGAAGTCGGATACGAGTTGCGATCCGAACTGGACGAGGCCGGCGAGGAAAAAACGAGTACCGTGCTCTTCGTACGGGACAACGGAATCGGCATACCGGCGAAACATCACGACAAGGTGTTCCGCATCTTCAAGCGGTTGCATGCGCGCGACAAATTTGGCGGCGGAACGGGAGCTGGGTTAACGATTGTAAAGAAGGTGGTGGAGCGTCACGGCGGACGCATCTGGGTCGAATCCACCGAGGGTGTGGGGACGACTTTCTACTTCACCCTGGGCGAATAAGGGAATCGTGTCATGCCGAACAACCGGGCGGTACTCCTCGTTGAAGATAGCGACGCCGACAGCGAGACGATGGTGCGTGCCATGGGAAAGTGCGCCGTTCCCCCGGCCATCCACCGCTGCGCCGACGGTGAGGAAGCACTGGCATTTTTGCGGCGCCTTGACAGTGAGGAGGGGCCGCGGCCTGCGGTCATCCTGCTCGATTTGAATCTACCGGGAACCGATGGGCGCGATGTGCTCGAACAGATCAAAGCGGACGACGCCCTCAAGCATATTCCGGTGGTCATTCTCACCACTTCCTCGGCATCGTCGGATGTGACCTTTTGCTACCGGCACGGGGCAAGCGGGTACATCATCAAGCCGGTGGACCTCGCCAAGTTCGCCGCATCCGTTCAGCAGTTTTGCTCCTATTGGTTCGAGGCGGTGGAGCTGCCGGGTTCCTACCCGCCTGCCAGCCCATCGATTTGACCATTTCTTTCCCCTCGTCAAATGCAGAAAGAGAATCAACCGATCTCGGGCAGGTGATTTGCCATCGTCGGGTACGCTTCTAAAAAGCCCGGATGAAAGCCGGAACTGCCGAGTCCGATACCCGAGAGCAACTTCTCAGCGCCGCGATGGAATTCGTGGAGATTCGCGGTTTCAACGCCTTCAGTTACCGCGATCTATCCGAGCGCATTGGCATCCGCACGGCAAGCATTCATTACCACTTCCCCACCAAGGCGGACCTCGGCGTGGCCATGGTCGTCCGGCACCGGAAAGAAAATGCCGAGTTTTTCCAGCGCCTCGATCTCTCAGGCGGCACTTCGTTCGCACGGCTCAAGGAGTATTGCGAGGCCTTTCGCAAGTCCTACGGAAATGGCGCACGCATCTGCTTTGGCGGCATGATGGCAACCGATTCGGAATCGCTCACTCCGGAAATCCTTCAAGAGGTGCGGGGTTGCTACCAGGATCACGAAGATTGGCTGGCACGCACCTTGAAAGCCGGGAAGCGCAAGGGGGAAGTCGCCCTCTCCGACACGCCGGAGATTGTCGCCCGGGCGCTTTTCGACGCACTGGAAGGGGCCATGTTCGCGACAAGAGCCTTTCGCACGCCCGAGCGGCTAGCGACGACGATTGCCTGGTGTCTGCGCCAGATCGAACCTCCCTCGTGAAAAAAAACCGGATGGCCTTCACCTTTGGGACCCGGCATGCTAACCTACCTAGTAGTAGGTAGCCTCGAGGCACCCGCTGGCACCTCCCTTTCATTCGGAGCCGATCATGAATCGTGTTCGTTCCTTGACCGTGGCCTTGGTCATCGGTGGCGTACTTTCTCTTGGCGCAGGCTGCGGCGACAACTCCAGTCCCAAGACCAACATGATGAAGTCCGACAACAAAATGAGCGGCACGATGAAGGAAGATGGGGCCAGAGAGAATAACATGACCGGCGAAAAGAAGTAGATTCCCTCTCACGACCGTGGAGAGCCGCCCATGGTAGCCGAGCGCATCTCGGACCGCGAAATCACTCCGGAATCGGTTTATCACGACCGTAGAAGCTTTATGAAATATGGAGCCGCGGCCACGAGCCTCGTGGCCACGGGAATCGTCTATCGCCAGATGTTTCGCACCGGCGGCATGGACCTGACCACGGAGGAACTGGCCGATGTTCGGCCCGCGATGCCAGAAGACGCCGCCAGGGGGTTCACCCTCGACGAACCCCGCACTCCGCTAGCCCGGGCGGTGAATTACAACAACTTTTACGAGTTCACCACCGACAAAGAGGCTGTCTCCCGCGCGGCCCGGGGCTTTGTCGCGAAGCCCTGGCAAGTCGCGGTGGGGGGCATGGTTCATGAGCCTCGCGTCTTCGACCTGGACGATCTATTCAAGCTGGCCCCACTGGAAGAACGCGTCTACCGTATGCGCTGCGTGGAGGGATGGTCGATGGTCATCCCCTGGGTGGGGTTTCCACTCAAGTCCCTGATCGACGCCGTGAAACCAATGGGCAGCGCGCGGTATGTCGCGTTCGAGACCCTCAAGGACCCGTCTCGCTTTCCCGGGCAACGGGGAAGGGTCCTTGACTGGCCCTACATCGAGGGCCTGCGCCTCGACGAAGCGATGCATCCCTTGACCATCCTCGCGGTGGGCCTCTATGGCCGGATGCTGCCTGCGCAGAACGGCGCGCCGCTGCGCCTGGTGGTGCCCTGGAAGTATGGCTTCAAGGGGATCAAATCGATCGTCAAAATCAACCTCGTCAACGATCAACCCGCCACCACCTGGAATCGCGCAGGGGAAGAAGAATATGGGTTCTATGCGAATGTGAATCCGGAGGTGCCGCACCCGCGCTGGAGCCAGGCAACCGAACAGCGGTTGGGAGACTCGGGACGTCGGGCGACCTTGCCCTTCAACGGCTACGCCGAACAAGTGGCGCACCTGTATCAAGGTATGGACCTCAAGGTCCACTTCTGAGTCCATGCCATGACCAAACTAAAAAACACAAAAAACACAAAAAATATAGAAAATATAGAAAATATAGCAAATAGAAAATTCGCGAAAAAGGTGGTGATCCTCAACTGCCTCGTGCCGGCGGCTCTGTTGGCATGGGACGCGCTCAGGGACGATCTTGGCGCCAATCCCGTCAATTTCGCCATCCGCACCACGGGGCTTCTGACGATCATTTTCCTGTTGTTGTCGCTGGCGGTCACGCCGGTGGTTCGACTTTTGGGGTACAGTTGGCTCGGGACCTATCGGCGCACCATGGGGGTCAGCGCCTTTGCTTACGCGGCATTGCACTTCGGGCTCTTCTTCGGTTTTGACCGGGCCGCCAACCTTGTCGATACGATCACGGAAATCGGTCTGCGCACCTATTTGCTCGTGGGATTCATCAGCCTACTTCTGATGCTGCCTCTGGCCGTTACCTCGACGGATGGCATGATCCGTAGACTCGGGTCCAAGCGCTGGAAGCTTTTGCACAAGCTGGCTTACGTGGCGGCAATCGCTGGCGTGCTCCATTTCTACCTGTTGGTGAAAGCCGACACAACCCGGCCGCTGATCGCCGCCGGTTTGTTGGCCGCACTTCTGGGTTACCGGATTTTCGCGATCCAGCATAGGAGGCTTGGTGCGAGTCAGGTAGTTCAACCCGCGTACCTTGGCGCCATGGCGAAACCAAAGTCCTGGACGGGCCCGCTACGCATCGCTCGCATCTTTCCGGAGACGCCTCATGTCAAAACCTTCCGCTTTGTGGCAGAAAATGGAGAGAAAATTCCCTTCGTCCATGAGCCCGGGCAGTATCTCATCCTTTCGCTTCTGATTGATGGCCAACCGGTGAGGCGATCGTACACGATGGCCTCGCCGCCATCGCGCAACCAGTATGTCGAGATCACCGTCAAACGCGAAGAGAATGGCCTGGGGTCCAAATATCTGCACGACCAGCTTCGCGAAGGGGACACGATCACGGTGACCGCACCCGCCGGGCGATTCACCTTTAGCGGCCGGGAATCGGCGTCGATCGTGATGATTGCCGGCGGCGTGGGGATCACGCCCTTGATGGCGAAGATTCGTTATCTGACCGATTGCGGATGGCCAGGGGCGATGCACCTGCTTGTATCCGCCCGCAAGGAATCGGACCTGATTTTTCGCGCCGAACTCGACGCGCTTTGTCAGCGGCATCCCAACCTCCAAGTAACCTCGACTCTGACGGCGGAAGATTCTCCTCAATGGTCCGGTCTACGAGGCCGCTTCCGTGCCGAGCAATTGCGCGAGATTTTGGCGGCCCATGCCGGCGCCCGGGTTCACCTCTGCGGTCCCACGGAAATGACGGAATCCCTCATTGTCCTGCTTCAAGGCGAAGGTATTGACCCAAGCCGGATCCATCATGAGTCCTTTGCTTCGCCCAGCCGCAACGCGACCAGACCAACTGCCATGAAGATCGATCTGGCAACGACGAATGAAGCAACGCTCGCATTCGCTCGTCGCGGCGTGCTCGTGGAAAATTTGGACCAGCGCACCATTTTGGAGATCGCGGAATCGAACGGCATCGCGATTCCGTACGACTGCCGTGCCGCGGTCTGCGGGCAGTGCAAGACGCGCGTTCTATCCGGAAACGTCGCCATGGATGCGGACGACGCACTCGATGCCAGCGATCGCGCGAACGGCGTGGTCCTGGCCTGCCAGGCGCGTTGCCAGGATCAAGTTGTGGTGGATGCATAGATTTTGAGGGGCAAACATGAAACCGATTCGAGCTTTGACCGCGCTCGGGCTGATCGTTGCCTTCGCGGACTGGCAGGCGGCAACACCGGTGCTTGCGAACCAGAACGCGGAGAAAAAAGGTGTTCGCGCGCCGGAGTTTTCCGGAATCAGCGAGTGGCTCAACGCCAAGCCGATGAAAATGGCCGACCAGAAGGATTCCGTCGTGGTGGTTCATTTCTGGACCAATGGCTGCATCAACTGCATCCATAATTACCCCTACTATCAGAAATGGATGGAGAAGTATAAGAATCGAAAAGACTTCCAGATGATCGGCATTCACACGCCGGAATTGGAACAAGAAAAAAACCTCGACCGGCTCAAGGAAAAGATCAAGAAGCACAAACTGACCTTTCCTGTGGCGGTCGACAACCAGGGCGCCACCTGGAAGGCCTGGAATAACCAATACTGGCCTTCGATCTACCTCGTGGACAAAGCCGGGAATGTCCGTCAACTGTGGAATGGTGAACTGCGAGACATGAGCTTTCGGCTCATGTCCGAAAAGATCGACGCCCTGCTCAAGGAATAGAGGCCTTTGGCTGTTTCTTTTGTTTGACTCAATCCTTTCTCTTCCTCAGGAGTTTCTGATGTTGATGCGCGTTTTGGCCGTTTGGGCCGCTTTCTTCTTCTTCAATAGCGCTGCCGGTTTGGCGGCCGATGTCCCTCAAGTCGGCGACACGGCGACCGACTTCACCTTGAACGACCTCGCCGGGAACGCCGTGAAGTTGAGCGATTGCACGGCCAAGGGGCCCGTGGTCGTGGTCGTTTTGCGGGGCTACCCGGGCTATCAGTGTCCCCTTTGCACTAAACAGTTTGCCAAGTTCCTTGCCGACGCCGACGAATTCAAGAAAGCGGGGGTCGAGACCCTTTTCATCTATCCCGGGCCGGCCGATCAACTGCCTGTGCGCGCCAAGGAGTTTGTGAAAGGCAAAACCCTGCCGGCGCAATGCCGTTTCCTGATCGATCCCGACTATGTGTTCACCAAGGCTTACCACCTTCGCTGGGATGCCAAGAATGAAACGGCCTACCCCTCGACCTTCGTTATCAATGGCAAAAACAAGATCGTGTTTGCGAAAATCAGCATGACGCACGGCGGCCGCACCGATTCCAAAGAGATCCTGAAAGCGATTCCGGCACAGTGATATTGGAAAATCCTCCTTCGTAAGCACGGCGGCGCCTCCTATTCTGGAGGTACGGGGATGCCGTCTCAGACGGCATGCCCCTGGATCATCCTTGCTGCCTGAGATTCCTCATGCCAGGTCCGCCTTCACAAGAAGTAGAACTGCTCCGCGCGGCTTACGCCGCGTTTAACGCGCGCGACTTTGCAGCCGCATTCGCCACCATGGCCCCGAATGTCGCATGGCCGCGCGCCTTCAAGGGAGGCGTCGTTCGTGGTCACGATGCGGTCCGTGCCTACTGGACAGAACAATGGTCCGAGATCGATCCGCATGTCGAGCCGGTCTCTTTTCAGACCGATGCTGAAGGTCGCATTCTGGTCCAAGTCCATCAAGTGGTGCGCGACCGAAACGGAACCATTCTTGGTGATGAACAGGTCGGTCACCGTTTCACGATCCAAGACGGCCTGATCCAGGCGATGGAAGTCTGTCCATTGCCGTCCCAGAAAAGCGGCCATTTGTGAGTCGGGATCTCAAGATGGTTTTGCTCCGAAGGTAAACGACCACCCGCTTCCTCATGACTCCATCATGACACTTCCGTAAGAACGAAAGTCAGCAGACCTTCCCGTGAGTCGCCACCTGATGCGGATGACGCGAAACGCGTCAAACCGATTGGTCCCGATTCCCCCCCGAATCCGTTCCCATTTCGGATTCATCGACCGGATGATTGCAGTCGTGTTCAGATGTGAGGCAGAGAAAATGAAGCGCGTTCTCGTGTTTTTGATGTTCTGGCCTTTGACTGCCGCCGCGCCCGCCCTTGCCGACGATCGGGCCGACCGAGAAAAAGCACTCGCCGCTGCCGAGTTGCGGTTGAAGGCGATCTATGAGAACCGCGACTTCGCTCCGGCGACATTCTCCGGCCAATGGCTCGCGGACAGCTCGGGCTACCTGGTGCTCGAGCCTTCCCCAACCGGCGGCGGGCAGGAAGTCGTCAAGTACACCGTTCCGAACGGCAAACGATCGGTTCTCATCGGCCCCAGTCAACTCGTCCCCCCCGGCACGGCAAACCGGTTGGTCGTTGAGCGGTGCTTGCAGACCCCGGTCGCCAGCAAGTTCTTTCTGCAAACACGAACCGGCAACTGGCTCTTCGATTCCAAAACGGACAAACTCACAAAACTCCCTGACGAGGTCCCCCCACCGCCGGCAAGTGCCTTTTCCCCACAGGCCGACCGCCTCCTCTTTCGGCGCGGCCGCAACCTCGCCGTGCTCGAAATTGCCAGCGGCCGCATCACACCGTTAACCACCGACTTCGATCTCAGTCAGCGGGATAACATCGACGACATGCAGTGGAGCCCCGATGGCGAGCGGATAACCTTTGTGCAGTCGGATTCCTCGAAAGTTCGCCGTCGGCCGGTGGTTCAACCGACCGACCCGACCTATCCCAGTGTCTCGTACCAGCGATTTGCTCGAGTCGGCACTCCCATTCCCTCCCTGCGCGTGGGAGTCGTTGACCGTGAAGGCAAATCCACAAAATGGGTGAAACTCCCCGCCGAACCGGGCACCTGTTACATCAACGATGTCAGTTGGGCCGGAAACTCGAAGGAAATCCTGATCGAGCTGCTCAGCCGTTCGCGCGACCACCGCAAGTTCCTACTCGCGAATATCGAGTCCGGAGAAACCACGACGGCTTACGAGGAAACCGATCCCGCCTGGGTCGACGCGAGCTACTCCGCCAATGCGGGGCTTGAGTGGATTCGCGAAGGGAAGGAATTTGTCCTGCTCAGTGAGCGCGACGGCTGGCGACAGGCGTTTGTGATCTCGCGCGATGGCAAACAACAACGATGTTTGACGAAAGAGCAATCCGACATCATCGCTCGTGGTCCGGTCGATGAACCGGGTGGCTGGTTCTACTACCTCGCCTCGCCTGAAAACGCGACGCAGCGTTATCTCTACCGCATCCGGCTCGATGGCCAGGGTGAACCCGAGCGGGTGACGCCGAGGGACCAGCCCGGCACGCACAGTTATGATTTCTCACCCGATCGGAAGTGGGCGTTCCACACCTATTCCACCTTCGACAAGCCGCCGGTAATCGACCTGGTCGAACTGAGCGACCATCGCTCGGTGCGGATGCTCGAAACCAATGAAGCGTGCCGCAAACGCGCCAACCCCTTCATCACACGGCCAACCGAATTCTTGAAACTGGACATCGGCAACGGCATCGTCATGGATGCGTGGATGATCAAGCCGCGCGACTTCGACGAGAAAAAGAAGTACCCGGTTTTCGTCTTCATTTACGGCGAGCCGCACGGCCAGACGGTGCTCGACGATTGGGCCGGCGGGCAGAATCACACGATGTTCCACCGCATGATCGCCGACCTGGGCTATCTTGTTGTCTCGATCGACAATCGCGGCACGCCGGCGCCGAAGGGTGCCGCCTGGCGCCGTGCCGTGTACGGAAGCCTCGGGCCCCTATCGACCGAGGAGCAAGCGGCGGGAATCAAGGAATTAGGCCGCATGCGATCGTATGTCGATTTGTCGCGCGTGGGCATCTGGGGATGGAGCGGCGGCGGCTCGAACACCTTGAATGCTCTCTTCCGCAAACCCGATGTTTATCAGGTCGGCATCGCGGTGGCGCCCAAGCCGCGGCCGGAGTTGTACAACGCCTGGTTTCAAGAGATTTTCATGCGCACGCCCGAGGTGAATCCTGAAGGTTATCGCAAAGCCGCAGCCATCAACTTCGCCGAAGGCCTGCGTGGCGATCTTTTGATTGTGCACGGCACCGGCGAAACCAACACGCACCTGCCCATCACCGAGAGCTTGGTCGACCGGCTGATCGAACTGGGCAAACGATTCGACTACATGGCCTACCCCAACCGCGACCATGGCTTGCGCGAGGGCAAGGGCACGGCGGTCCACCTTCGTATGCTGATTACCAGGTACTTGATCGAGCACCTTCCCCCCGGCCCAAGATGACGGCACCAACTGGATCATCCATGAAGACCCGAACGAACGACGCCACCGTGGTTTCTCAAAGCGGCAGGTTTCGCCCCCGGACGATCGCCGCCTGCCTGCTGACCATGTTGTTCGCCGCAAGCGGCGCGACCGCCGCCGACAAGCCCTTGAAAGTGTTCATTCTGGCCGGGCAGTCGAATATGCAGGGGCATGCGAGCATCTCGACCTTCGATTCCCTGGCCGACGATTCGAAGACGGCTCCGCTCCTTAAAGAGATGCGAGGGCCGGATGGCAAGCCAAGGGTGTGTGAGAGGGTCTGGATTTCATCGATCGGCTGCCTGGGCGATGCCTACACCGATTTGACCGAGAAGACGGGGAAACTGACCGCCGGGTTCGGCGCTCCGACTGACAAGATTGGTCCGGAGTTCACCTTTGGCCTCACCATGGAAAAGAGGCTTGGCGAGCCGATCCTGATCATCAAGACCGCATGGGGCGGCCGCAGCCTGCACACCGATTTTCGCCCGCCGAGCGCGGGAGAGGAAACGCCCAGCGATTTCATGCTCGACCAGTGGAAAAAACGGGGCATCGACGCCAAGACGGAATCGGAAAAGATGCGCAAGGACGGCGGCGTGTTCTACCGCCACATGATCGAGCATGTGCAAAAAGTTCTCAAGGACATCAAGCGCGTCGTGCCGGACTATGACCCAAAGCAGGGGTATGAGTTGGCCGGGTTCGTCTGGTTCCAGGGGTTCAACGATCTAGTCGATGGTTGGACTTACCCCAATCAAATGAAGCCCGGCGGCTATGACGAATACGGCAAGCTGCTTGGGCATCTCATCCGCGATGTGCGCAAGGATTTGTCGGCTCCCAAGATGCCTTTCGTGATCGGTGCCATGGGCATCGATGGACTCAAGAAGGGTAACCAGCCGCCGCAGCTTTACTTCCGCCAGGCGCAGGCCATGCCCCTGTCCCTACCTGAGTTTCAGAGCAATGTGAAGGTGGTTGCAACGGCGCCGTTCTGGGACGACGACCTGGACGCGCTACAGGAGCGTATGCAAAAACTGAACGACAAGTTAGACCGCGAGGCGAAGAAGGATCCGAACGCAACGCCAGAGAAAAAGGACGCGGCGCGCAAACAAGCGATTGCAGAGGCTTTCACTCCGGAGGAGTGGAAACGCTTTCAGGGCGGCGTCTCCAACGGCGGCTACCACTACCTCGGCGCCGCCAAGATCCTGGCACCGATCGGTAAGGCATTCGCGGAGAGCTTCACGGAGATGAAACCTGCCCAAAGTAGGTAGGCCGTCCTTTTCCATGATCCTTGCAATTCATCCAGCATTTGGACAAATTGCAAGGATCATCTCGTTCTTTGCTCCCCAGCCTGAACTCATCAATGGACTTTCGTAAGCAATTCACCGGCGGTGGGCCCGTCCCACTTGATTCGCCGTCCCACATTGCTACACTGAATCTAGCCGATGTGGCAGGAAGGAGGCGCCATGCACACAGAAATCCGCACCACTGATGCAAAAGCCCGGCTGGTACTCCCAAAATCTTTCGCCAACGCGACCGTGATTATGGAGCAGGTAAGTGAAACGGAGGTTCGTGTTCGCCGAGCCAAGGTGGTGGCGGAAGACGAACTGCCCTTCGCCGAGGAGGTCGCTACACCGCTTTCTGACCGCGATCGCGACCGGTTCCTCGATTTGCTCAACAACCCGCCGCCCCCGCCTCCGGCACTGAAAGCTGCCGCCGCCAGACACAAGACCCGTCGTGGCTGATTGGATCATCGAGCCGTTTGGCTCGCATCACGATCGCACCGCATTCTCTTGTGGCCGACCTTCGCTTGATGATTTCCTACGAGCGTATGCCAGCCAGTATGAGAAACGGCGGCTGGGTAAGATTTTCGTGGCCGTACCCGCGCTCAAAACGGAAGAAGAACATGGCCGTGTGATCGGCTATTACACGTTGGCCGCCGGAGCTGTAGCGTTCGAGCGGCTACCGGCACAGGCCAACAGAAAACTCCCCAAGCCCCCAGTGCCAGTCGTCCTGCTCGCGCGGCTCGCTGTTGATTCCAAGGCGCAGGGCAAAGGGTTGGGAGAACGACTACTGCTTGGTGCCCTTCAACGGTCGCTGGATTTGTCGAACGGCCTCGGGGTGTACGCCGTTGAAGTGGTCGCCCTTGATGAAGTGGCGGCAGCGTTCTACAGGAAATACGGGTTTGCTTCACTCCTGGATAACCCACTCCACTTATACCTGCCCATCACCACCATCAAAATCTTGCTAGATTAGTGACCTCTAATATCAAACCATCAACGAAACCCATTGAATATTATTCACATTTTTCACTATAAAATGTTCAATTGAATAACATGTAATACGCGGCCTAAAACTAACAATATCGATTGCCTCTTTTTTAAACCACAAATAATCATTCATCTTCGATGAAAACCTCCAGCCTGCCTTCGCGTACGGCTTTCGTCAGCACTTCATGATCGCGTTCGCTCTGATCCGCATAGGCCACGGAAAAATCGGCGATCGCTTCGTCGAACTTGTCGCTTTTGCCCAAGTAGCCGGCGATCTTGGCGGGCTCGCCGGATCGCGCATGGGCGCGGGCCAGGCACCAGCCGCAGGCCTTGGCGTAGGCGAGCATCACGCTGGGCGTGAACAACTCGACGAGCATCTTGACCTTCACATCCTTCAGTTGGCGCACATAGTAGTGGCCATAGACCCCCTCGGTCCATCCCAGAAAGATGTCGCTGGCGGCTTGCAAGAGCTTGTGGCCCTTGACTACGCGTTCGCCGTGATTCGCAAATTCGCTCTTGCCGGCATAGGGCTCCAGGACCGAGGGGCGCGCTTGCTTTACCTGCAGAAACAGGGGATCGTGCTTGCTTGCCATGAGGAGCATCACCGCGCAAACGGTGCCGACACTGCCGACGCCCACGACCTTAACGGCAATGTCGATCAATTGAAACCGGTCCAAGAGCCCGCGAAACTGTTCGGGCAAACTGGTTCGATATCCCTCGAAGGCTTTGCGAACATTGTCCATATGTTCGTCGCGCCCCTCTTCGCGCCAGTGAAAGATGAGCGGAGGGTTTTCGCGTATGGTCGGCATCAGGCCGTCGCTCAGGACGAGCTGGGGGAAATCATGCTCGAGCGCAGAACGCTCGCGCGCCTTACTCAGCCGTTGCTCGGCTCGCTTGCGCGTCGTGGCGTCGGCACCCGACATCAGCTCTTCCACATCCATGTCGGCATACCACACCTCGAGCACGGTTTTCTTGCTCAGTTCCGCCATTTGTTCGCGATAAGAGCGAACGCAACAAAGCGCGGCGTCCCGCGCTTGCTCCTCGCGAAATCCGTTATCGCGCGAAGCAAGCACGAAACTTGCCGCAAGACGCTTGACATCCCATTCCCACGGAGCCGGCAGAGTTTCATCCAGATCGTTGATATCAAAAATCACCCGCCGCTCTGGGCTTGCGTAGACGCCGAAATTGCAAAGGTGGGCATCGCCGCATGCTTGCACTCTCAACCCGGTCAATGGCGTGCGCGCCAGATCGGCCGCCATGCTCATGGCCGAACCGCGATACCAGGCAAACGGAGAACGCAGCATGCGCCCATAGCGGATGGGAATGAGTCGGGCGATGCGGCCCTTGCTCGACTCTTGCAGAAGGGTCAGGGGGTCGATGCGATTGTCGGGCGGTTGCCAGGTGGCGTGGCTGGTGCGTGGGCACATTTGGCGCAGGGCGCGGCCGGCTGCAAATTGCTCCTCGCGCGTGGGGTGAATTTCGAAACTCGTTGGTCCTGAAGTGGGCGCGCTGCTCGAAGATGGTTTTTTGACGCTCATCGGCCAATCTCATTACGTCCGGTTCCAGGGCAGTTCAGATGTGTGTCGTCCTCCTCGTTCTATCGGGTTCAGGCAATGCAAAAATGCAGCCGAGTGCCAAAGCCTTGGGGCACCCGAAGATCGTGCGTGAGCATTCACGATTTTTGCAGACAGCGTCGAGTTCTGTTTGATTCTTCAAGGTTCTTGAAAAACGCCGTCGACCTTCTGCTCGGCGTGAATGCTGCGAATCCCTTCCAGGACGATCCGTTCCCTTCCCTCAAGTCCCTTTTTGATCACGAACTGGCGATCCAGCTCGCTCTGGACCAGGATCTCACGCTGATGCGCTACGTCCTCTTTGTCGACCACAAAAACAAACCGTTTTTGGCCCACCTCGAATGTTGCGCGCTGGGGGATGACCACAGCATTTTTTAGCGCCTGGCGAAGGAACACATTGCCCGCCTGACCGTGACGCAGCAGGTGGTTGGGGTTGGGGAATTCGGCGCGCAGGGGAACTCGCCCCATGTCGCTTTTGGAGGCTTTTTCGACCGGATCAAGCTTACCCGGGGAGGGGTATTTGGCGCCGTCCGCCAGGACGAGTTCGACGGCCGGTGCCTCCTTGAACTGCGTTGCGTTGAACTGGAGGTCCAAATAACGAGCTTCGGACATATTGAACTCAACCGACACGGTGTTGTCGTTGAACAAGGTCATCAGGACGCTACCTACTTTGACCACACTTCCTTCTTGCTCTTGAATACGCCCGACCAAGCCGTCAAAAGGGGCTCGGACCACGGCCATTTCAATCTCGGCTTGGGTGGCCTTCACTCTCGCTGCGGCACCTGCCACCCTGGCCTGACGCACCGCCACCTCCTCCTTGGACATCGTTTTCTGCTCCAACCGCTTCTTGCTCCGCTCAAGTTCAAGCTGTGCAATTTGCAGGTCGGCTAGCTCGGTCTCCAACTTCAATTCGCAGAGCGTTGAATCGATTCGGCTGAGCACATCCCCCTTTTTCACCGCCTGGCCTTCCTTGACGCGGACCTCCGCCACCATTCCGCTTGTCGAAGCACGGACATTGTCATGGCGATGAGCAAGGATTTTGCCAACGAATTGCTGAGTAACGACGACATCTTTGATCTGGGGACGGGTGAGCACGACCTTCTGCGCCTGCACCGTGGTAGCAAGACAGCTCAGGATGGTCGCGACGGCCAAGGAAAATCTGGGAGTGAACATGGAGGGCTGACTCCTTGAGTCAGAGTTAGAGCCGTCGAAGAGGGAGAGAAGCAGCTACAGACACGGGCCCGGCCGCCGTGACGCTGCACGGCAAATCGACTGGTTTGAAGCCCACGACTCAATCGCTGAGGGAAACCCGAGCCTTGCGGAGAACACCCAGAAGCCCTTATCAGGCTAAGACTTAAAAACGAAGGCGGCAAAGCCGATTTGTTACCGGCCCCGCCTCTTACGCCTTTGTAATGGAGTAGGCGGAATCTAAAAACGACGTTTTTGGTCTTTAATGGGCGCTCTTTGCTTTCCATGCCAAATCACGCTTTTTGACCTGGCATTTTAATTCCGCTATTTTTTCCGAAATATTTGAATCTCCAAAAGGGCAACCGATCTTTGCAGTCACGACTTCATTCGAACCGCATCACGGTGAACGACCTGGGCGGGAAGGTGTATTGCGCGGTCCCCGCCGACAGATCGTGCTTCCATTCAATCCGCCTCGGAGCGATGGCGCCCGGAGCCTTGGCTGTATTCTTCGCTTCGAGCCGGCCGGCCAGTTCTTCGACAACGGCAGAAGGTTTGGTGGAGGTCAGGCCATCGAACCCGATCTGAACGCGGATCGGCTGATCGCCCCGGTTGACCACGTGCAAGGTGACCTGCTTCCCGTCCTCACTTCGCGTCGCGGTCGCTTCCAGCGCATTGCCGCCGCCTTCGAGCACGACTTCGGCGGTTCTTGGAAGGTAATTTTGGGCCACCATGCGCGTGACATAGCCCGGCGGCTGCAGCCAGACCTTGGTGGTATCGAGAAACAAGAGCCCCTGGTCCCAGCCGTTGTCGTTCTGCCCATCCGGCTGAAGCGCATTGGCCGATAGCCCCACAGGCACGCGCCCGTCGCGGATAAGGCGGCCGATCAGCGCGGCGTTGGCCAGGGCACGGCGTTGATCATGGTTGTTGGAGTTGAACTCGAATACTGCCACCTTTTGCTTCGCACCGTTGGCCAGTCGGCCAATCGTGTCGATGACACTGGGAAGCGCGGCCATCGATGGCGATTCTCCCGGTCCGTCGCTCCAAACATGGAGATCGAACCAGACCTCGCGGTCCGCTTGTTTGGCAAGGTCGAGAATGCGCTTGTGTCCATCGAGATTGGTGATGCCGGACGCGGCGCCAGTTACCTTCGCAGGGTCGCTCACAGGCCGCTCGTATTGAAAATCGCCGACGACCAGGATCACTTCCGGGTCTTTCGCCCAGATCGCGCGGGCGAGCTTTTCGAACTTGTCGGCGTAGACACCGTCAACCCGCTCTTCGTTGCCCAGTTGAATATGACGAAGCTTGTAGGGGGCGGGGTGGCCCGCTTCGGCGCGCTTGCGTCCCCATGGACTGTCCGCGGGGCCATGGACATATTCGACGAAATCCGCCATGTCGCCTGGAGTTTCATCGATGTTGAAATCGGGGATCGCCAGGAAACCCGCCGCCTCGCACAGGTCGAGGAAATCGATGATGCCCCAACCGTTCGACGAGTGCGCATACCAGTGACCGCGATATTGCGGGCGGCGATCACGGGGCCCCACCATGTTCTTCCACTTGTACGTGGGCACATTGACCATGCTGCCGCCATAGCGCAGCACCGTCACGCCCTGGGCCTGCAAACCCTCGACAACATCCTTGCGTACCGGCAAACCCTTGAAGCGGCCCCATTCCCCCGGCTGCAAAAAGGCGTGACCTATGTCGACCGTGCCAGGAGCCGTAAGCCTGACCACGAACCGGCCGGACGATTCATCGGCAGAGGGTGTCAAGGCAAAGTCATAGCGGCGCCATTCGCGGCCTTCGACCTTCAATTTGGTGCGATCCAGGGAACGGCCGGCGCCCGATTCCAGAGCCACGGCCAGTTCGGCCGGCGTTTCGCTACGCAGCCACAAGTACCCTTCGTACGGCTTGCCGCCGACGAATCCCATCCCTTGCCGGTTCAGGCCGCGATTCTCAATTCCCGCTTCTCCCGATCCCTCAGGTAGGAAGGTGATGCGCTGGCAGTGAGCACCCGTGAACGGCGAAGACTTGACGAATTCCGCGCGCAACGCGGCCGTGCCAGTGGTCGTGGGCCGCCACATGCCGCTGACTTCCTGACGCGAATTCGAATCGTTCTCAAGAAAGGGCAGATCCGTCCGCTTGCCGTTCACTAGGGCCCAAAGGTTGCGGTACTGGGCGCTACGCTGCCATTGACGCAGACCGATCGTTCCGGCCGGAAGCGGCCGAGGGTCGGTGATCTTCGCGACCGATTTGCCATCGAGCGACACCTCGATCGTGCCTGCCGCCAGTTTCACCGACAGGGCAACCCAGCGATCGACCGGAATTTCAAAGGGCACATCCTTGAGCAGAGAGTAATCGTGCTGGTGACGACCGATGCCAATCACCTTGCGGCCGGGGTCGAGACCAATTTCGTAGCCATCGAAGTTGTCGGCCCCCACGCCGGGCTTGACGACGCGCAGGATCAACCCCGCGTTGTGGACCCCACGATCGTTGGCCGTGCCTGCCGAGGGCAAAAAAACCTCCACGCCGGCCTCACCCTCGGTGAACGGGGTAACCCCCGATGCGACGAGTTTGGGGCCGTCTCCCGGCCCGCCTTGCATCTCTGGCTGCGTCAGCCGCCATTCTCCGCCGAAAGCAGAAAACCCCTTGGCGGGAAACTGAAGGGACGGTTCCTGAAAACTCTCTCCAAAGATCATCTGGCTATAGATGCCGCCATAAATTTCGTGGTTAACATCCTCGATGCATGCCCCCGTAAGGTATTTGCTAACGGGCTTGCCCGGTAGTCGCAGATCGACGCGTATCGACACTTTTGGTTCCCCGGCTTGCCCTTGGGGAAGGCCGCCCGATTGACCCGAAGGGGTCGAAAGCATGGCGGCCAGCAAGACCATGAGGATGCCAGTGAGAGCAGCCGACGAACGTTTTCTTCGGTTTCGCAAGGACATCGTGACTCTCCGGGGGAAGGGACGGCGAGCGGGTTGACCCGATGGCCACTTCGATAGGGTTTGTTGAACCGATCGTCCACCTTCAAGAGGGGAGAAGGGCCTGGGAAAGGACTTTTGAGGCACCCATCAAACCTGGTCGTGATCGTTTTCTCCCGCGATTCGCGCTCGTCCTCTTTTTTTCCAGCGAACCCACATCCATTCCATGCCCTGATCACCCAAGTCCTTGCTTCAAAGTGGTCAAATTCTGAACAGCCAACCCTGGGCTCTGCGCGGTGGTCATCCCCAATTTCGGATGTACCATACAGCAGTTGCGCCCATGGACGCGGCAGCGGTTTGGCGAACCAGCCGCCGTCCTAGGCCATCGCGGTAAGAGTCCCCCAAATCGAGGGGATGCAATCGAGTTGGATGGCTCGCTTGTAAGGCGACTGGACAGTCCTTTCGTCGACTTTTGATGTACACGTGTCCGCTGTTGAGTCGCCGGTCCCGATCACGGAAAACCCGATCATGCCCAACCAGAAAGGTATCAAGCACTTTTGGAGCGAAGTCTATGCCTGGCGTGGTTCGGTAACTCTACTCATTTTGCCAAGGATCATGATCTTTGGGGTCATTGCGGCGCTGATCTGGACCGCGAACGAATGGACCCACGAATTCGATTTCCATCTGGCGGTGGCCCCCTATGAAGTGGCCGGTGCGGTGCTTGGTCTTTTACTGGTCTTGCGCACCAATGCCGGCTATGACCGCTGGTGGGAGGCGCGAAAACTCTGGGGCGGGATCGTCAATCAGTCACGCAACCTGGCCATCGGTGCCATCACCTATGGTCCCACCGATCCGGCCTGGCGTACCCAATTCGTGCGCTGGGCCAGCGTGTTCCCGCATGTCGCACGCCATAGCCTGCGAGGAGAACGCGAACTGCCCAAGGTCGTGAGCCTGATTGGTGAAGAAGAAGCCGCTACCGTCGCTGCCGCCGAACATATGCCCAGTTACGTCGCGCTTCGCATGGCGCAAATGCTGGCCGAGGCGGTGAAGCAAGAAACCATGAACTACTGGGCCTTCCAGCAAGTCGACAAGGAACGGGCCATTTTGATCGACCACATCGGCGGCTGCGAACGGATCCTCAAATCGCCGCTGCCACGCGTGTATAGCATTATGATTCGGCGATTTATCTTCGTGTTTCTATTTGCGCTGCCCTTCGCCTTGCTCGACAAGGTTGGCATCCTTACGCCGCTCGTGACCATGTTCGTGGCCTATCCGATCCTGGCACTCGATCAAACCGGCTATGAACTGCAACAACCGTTCTCGACCAATCACCTGGGTCATTTGCCTCTCGACGAAATCTCCCAGACCATCGAGACGAATTTGGAGAACTTGCTGCCCTCGCTTCATGTCGCCGAGAAACAAGCTGCCACGGCGCCATCGACGCCCTAACCTGCGATGCACGCCAACACCAACGTCACGCGGTACTGGGCCGACTGGGCCAAGCAGTGTTGATCGCGCCGGGCAGACGGGCTCTGCATCTAGGACACGGACGCAGACATTCAGGCACAACATCTTTTTCGAGCAAAGGCTTGCGTCCATCAGCATTTAGGTTCCATCCCAATATGACCGCGGAAACGCGGCCACAAATCGCTCCAAAAGCACCGACGTCCCATTCCGGTTCGCGGCAATTTCGCGACCTGCGATCGCGCAAAATAGGCCGCGTGGCCTTCATCTGATCAAACCCTAGAACAAGCTCCCTCTAGAGCCTCTTGGTCAATCGCCTTTTTTTGGCGACCGTTTGGCTGGAAGACGCCCGTGAGCGATACCAGCCTCACCCCGAACTCCAGTGCCCTTCGTTTCGCTTTCCTTCAAGCGGGTGGCGAGCTGATTGAGACTATCCGTGCGTTCGACTGGTCGGCCACACCTCTGGGTCCGATTGAAGCCTGGTCGCCCGCGCTACGGATGGTCCTGAGCTTCATGCTCGCCAACCGCCAGCCCATGTTCCTGAGTTGGGGTCCGCAGCACATCGGCCTCTACAACGACACCTGCCGCTCATTGCTTGGTAGCAAGCATCCGAACGCCCTGGGGCAGCCGGCCACCGCTTGGTTTGGAGAAATCTGGAATCGGTCCAAACCGCAAATCGATACCTCCCTTCTTGGTGGTTCCGCGACCTACGACGAAGACCTCACGCTTGTCATTAACCGCAACGGTTTCAACGAAGAAACGCACTGGCAGGTCGCCTTCAATCCCGTCCCCGACGAAAGTGTGCCCGGCAGCATCGGCGGCGTGCTCGCCACGATGAACGACATGACGGCCAAGGTCCTCAGCGAACGGCGTTGGACGGTGCTGCGCGATCTGGGCAGGCAATCCGAACGAGCGAAGTCGGCACATGAGGCCTGCTTCGCCGTTGCCAAGACCCTGGAAAACCACGCCAAGGACATCCCCTTTGCCCTGCTCTATCTCAGCGACGCCAGCGGCAAACAGGCTCGTTTGAGCGCCACCACGGCAATCGAAAAAGACCACGACATCGGCCCAGCCGTCATCGACCTGGTGTCAGGAGCGGAGCCCTGGCCGCTGGCCGAGGCCAGACGAACGCTGCAGCCGCTCATCGTCCGGGATCTGGCGAGTCGCTTCGCCAATGTGCCCGCCGGTCCCTGGTCCGACGCACCCAACACTGCGGTGATCCTGCCCATTCTCGCCAGCAAGCCGCACGCACCGGCCGGGTTTCTGATCGCCGGGGTCAGCAGCCATTTAACGCTGGATGATGCCTATTTGGGATTTCTCGACCTGGTCACGGCGCGAATCGGCTTCACCCTCGCCCACGCCTTCGCCCAAGCCAATGCTCGCGAAGAAGAGCGAAGTCGAGACGAATCGCTGGCCGAACTTGGCCATGCAAACGTGGCCGCAGGCTCCCCTGGCAACCACGACGCGCACAGTCCAAATCCCCTCGTCCGAAGCACCCTCGACGCGGTGATGCGCAACAGCGCCGAGAGTTCGCCGCGCGATCACAATCTCCCACCCACTCGCGACGCCCTCAATTTTGATTCCTCGCGAAACAGATTGGCAAAAAGCAGTTCCGACGCTCAGGTGCGCCAGAGCAAACCGCGCATCCTTGTGGTCGACGACAATGCCGAAATGAGGCAGTGTTTGCGCTCGTTGCTTTCTAACACCTATGAAGTGGAAACGGTGGCCGACGGTCGTGCGGCGCTGGAGGCAATCAGCCAATCGCCGCCCGATCTCATCCTCACCGATGTCATGATGCCCCATGTCGACGGATTCGGGCTGCTGGAACAACTGCGAGGCGATCTGCATACGGCGAGCATTCCGGTGATCATGGTGTCGGCCCGATCGGGCGAGGAGAATCGGGCCGAGGGGATGGAGGCCTGCGCGGACGACTACCTGGTCAAACCGTTCAGTGTGAGGGAACTTCTGGCGCGCGTCTCGGCCCATTTGCAGATCGCCAGAGTCCGCCAACAAACCACGGAGTCGTTACGCAAGCAGGAGGAAGAACTTCGTAAGGCCCAGCAAGTCGCTCATGTGGGCAGTTGGCACTGGGATGCCGCGACCGACGTTTCGAGCGGCTCGGAGGAACTTTATCGCATTCATGGCCTCGATCCCAAGACGCAGAGTTTCCCCAAATTCAAGGATCAAGACGGTCTGTTTTACGCGCACGAGGAATGGGCGCGACTCAATCGCGCCGTACAGAACACGCTAAGAACCGGCGTCGGCTACGAACTCGATCTGCAAGCCTTTCGAGGCGGCCAGCCGATCTGGATCACGACGCGCGGCGAAGTCGTACGCGATGGGCAGGGAAACATCGTCGGCCTCACCGGTACGGCTCAGGACATCACCGAACGCATGCTTGCCGAGATGGCGCTCAGGCAAAGCGAGGAACGGGTGCGCCTACTCTGGGAAGCGGCGGCGGTGTTATTGACCACCGACGATCCCGATACGATGTTGCGCCAGCTCTTTGCCAAAATCGGGCCACACCTCAAGCTCGACACCTACTTTAACTTCATGGTCAACGACGAGGGCAATGCCCTCAAGCTGGCTTCGTGCATCGGCATCGACGACGAAACCGCGCGCGGCATCGAAAGGCTGGAATTCGGTCAGGCGGTTTGCGGTACCGTCGCCATGCTTCGTAAGGCGCTCACGGCCAGCTTCATTCAAGAATCGGACGATTCCAAGGTGCAGCTAGTCAAGTCGTTCGGCATTCGTGCTTATGCCTGCAACCCGCTTTTGGCCGGCGATCAACTGCTTGGCACCTTGTCCTTTGCCAGCAGAACGAGAGACGAATTCAGCGCCGAGGAGCTCGACTTCCTGCAAACGATTTGCCAGTATGTCACCGCCGCCTATGAGCGGCTGCGCTTGATCGGCAAGCTGCGCGAAGCCGACCGGCGCAAGGACGAATTTCTGGCGAGCCTGGCGCATGAACTGCGCAACCCTCTGGCCCCCATTCGCAATGGCTTGCAGATTCTCCGCTTGGGCGGCAGCGGCGAGATCGCCGAAACTGCCCGCAAGATGATGGAGCGGCAACTGGCACAGATGGTGCGCCTCATCGATGACTTGCTCGACTTGAGCCGCATCAGCCGGGGCAAGATCCAATTGCGCTCTGAACGCCTGGAGCTTGTGAAAGTGATCCAGCAGGCGGTCGAGACGAGCCGCCCGCTCATCGATCAGGCAGGCCACGAGTTGCTGATTGATGTGCCAATTGCTCCCATTTATGTGGATGGCGACCTCACCCGATTGGCCCAGGTTTTTTCCAACCTGCTCAACAATGCCGCCAAGTACACCGAACAGGGGGGGCGGGTTCAGTTGATCGCGCAAAGACAGGGAACCGAGGTCACCGTATCGGTGAAGGACAACGGACTGGGGATTCCGTTGAACATGCTGCCCAAGGTGTTCGACATGTTCACCCAGGTCGACCGCAACCTGGAGCGCTCGCAGGGGGGATTGGGCATCGGGTTATCGATCGTCAGAAGCCTGGTCGAAATGCACGGTGGCAGCATCAAGGCCAAGAGCGACGGTCATGGGATGGGTAGCGAGTTCATCGTCCGCTTGCCGGTCGCATTGTCCGTGGCGGAAATGCACGAAATCGATGAGAAAGCGAATCGCCATTCGAGTCTAAGGCGCATCCTGGTGGCGGACGATAATCGCGATGCGGCCACAAGCCTGGCCATCATGCTGGAACTCATGGGCAATGAAGTCAAGACCGCCCATGATGGGCTGGAAGCGCTGGATGTGGCACTCCTTTTTCGGCCCGAACTGATTTTCCTCGACATCGGCATGCCGCGGCTGAATGGCCATGAGACCGCCAAGCGCATTCGCGAGCAACCGTGGGGCAAGAGCATCACGCTGGTCGCGCTCACGGGTTGGGGACAAGAGGAAGACCGCCGCAAATCCGAAGAGGCCGGATTCAATTTCCACATTGTCAAACCGATCGAACCCGCGGCACTGGAGAAACTCCTCAGCAGCCTGGCGGTCAAGCCGGCTTGAATTCGCTCTTCACGTCGACGTGTCGCTTACGATACAGGTCCATCGCCGCCGATTGGGCCGCACCTTGCCAATTGGCTTAACGAGCTTCTCCCACAATCCCATTGAGGCGAGCGATCGCTTCGGCGGGGCACCTTCAAGGTTGCGGCCTGAAGGTTTTCGCGCAGATGGGCGACCGAAGAGGTGAACGAAAGCGGCAGCCAAGTGACTGGCTGCCGCCTTGTTCTAAATGGGAATCACCTGACCATCCTTGGCTGATTCCCTGACTCCCTTGGATTGAGGCAAACCCCTACTTCAACAGCTTTTCGATATCCCCCTGAATCGCTTTTCCCCAGGCCTCATAGCCCTTTTTGCTCAGATGCAGGTAGTCGGGCATGACTTCATAGGCCAGACCGCCGTTTTCGTCGAGGAATTCCTTGCCGATGTCCTTGTAGAAGACCGTCTTGCCGTCATCGAGCTTGCTGATGATCGCGTTGATTTCACCGATTTTTTTGTTCAATTTCGCCGCGGGAATCGTCCCCTTGTTCGCCTCCATGGCTTTGACCAGATTTCTCAGCTTTTGGATATCTGGTTTCTCTTGTTTCAATTCCTCGTTAATCGGCTTGACGCCTTCGGCGATTTGCTCCACGCTTCGCAGGCCATCAATATTGCCATTGCCGCGCGGAAAAACCCCGAGCACGAGAATCTTGATGTCGGGCTTCTGCTTTTTCAGTTCTTCGACAATCGCCTTGATGCCGCCGGCGATCTGTTCGGCCGAGTGGCCCCCGGTGTTGTTGGTGCCGATCATAATGACCGCAGCCTTGGGCTTAAGGTTTTCCAGCTCCTTACCGTCGGTGATGCGCCAGAGGACGTGCCCCGTCTGATCGCCGCCGATGCCGAGATTGACTGGCTTGAAGGCGCCGAAGTAATTCGACCAGATCGCCTTTTGACCTTCCCAGCCATGGGTGATCGAGTCGCCAAGGAAGATGACATCGCCTGCGCCCTGGCTCTGCTCGATCCGCTTGAGGAACTCCTGATGGCGCGGAATATCGCGATTGAGTTTCTTGACGGCGGGATTTTCCGACGTGCTCTGCGCTTGCGCGGGCATGGTGGAAAACGAAAGCCCTGCCACCAGCACGCAGCTGGCGCTAATCAAACGGTACATGATGCTCCACTCCTGGGTTTTGGCGTCTCGCAACGAGCGCTTTGCGCATTCTATCGAAGGCCCAGGCTGGCTTTCGGAAATCGATTTCCGTCGCCAAAATTCGACGCGGTCGTCATGGAGCATACAACGGCGGCATGGCGAAACCCCGTCGCCAACCCTCCCAACCACGACCGTTTCGATGCCAGGAGAACGCAATGACACCCTTTGCAGGCTTGGTCCATGCCGCGACCTGGGGAGCCGCGCTAATCGTGGGCGCGCCTCCTCTTTTCGATGGAGAGAAAACAACCTGGCACGGTTTCGACCGCTACGACTTCCTCATGGACGAAACCACCTTCGCGATCCAACCGCACAAGGCCGCCGCCGATGAGGGGAACGCCGTCCGCCATCAGGTGAAGGGGCAACTGCGCTGTGTACTGGTCGCACCGAAACAGGCCGCCGAAGGCAATCCCTGGTCGTGGCAGGGATATTACTTCGATCATGCCCCCCAGGCGGAAATCGAACTCTTGAAGCGAGGCTTTCACATCGGATTCGTCTACAGCGATGCCGGCAAACCTTGGGACGCCTGGTACCAGTTCCTTACCGAGAAGAAGGGGCTATCGAAGAAGCCCTCGTTCGTCGGCATGAGTCGCGGCGGCCGCAACGCCTACACCTGGGCCACCCTCAACCCCGACAAGGTGTCGAGTATCTATGTCGACAATCCCGCCGTTAGCCCCGAAGCGATCGGCCGGCTCGGCGATCTGGCCAAAGCCGATGTGCCGATCCTGCAAGTGTGCGGTACGCTCGACCCCATCCTGGGCAACCACACCCTGGTCGTGGAGGGCATCTACCAGCAATTGGGCGGGCGCATCTCGATGATGATCAAGGATGGCGCGGCTCATCATCCGCACAGCTTGCGCGACCCGAAGCCGATTGCCGATTTCGTCGAGTCAAGCCTCAAGCCAGTGGTCGCCAAACCGCCAGCGTTCATCGGCAAGCCGGTCACCAAGACTTCGTTCTACGGCACCGAAAATGTCTACCGTGAAATTCCCAGTGAAAAGCTGTTTGCCGCCTGCCGCGGTCCCTGGTTTGCCCCCAGCTACGACCGCTATGAGTTTCGTATCGAGGGAATCCGCATGCCCTCCTGGGTGATCGTGCCGAAGACTGCGGCACCTGGCAACCCCTGGGTGCTGCGCGCCGACTTCGTCACGCGTGACGCGGCGGTCGATCTCGCGCTGCTTGAGAAGGGGTTTCACATCGTCACCGGCCCGGTGCCCACCGACACCGATGGACCGGTCCTTGAGCAATGGAATCTTCTCTACAAGGTTCTAACCGAGGCCGGCCTGTCCAAGACACCGGTACTCGAAGGAGCCGGCGGCGGCGCGGGTGAGGCCTACGCTTGGGCGATCGCCAACCCCGACCGCGTGTCTTGTATTTATGCCGAAAACCCGGTCATGAAAAGCTTCATGGCGAAGGTTCCGCCGCTTGAGCAGCTTGCGCCCCTGGCGAAGGCGAATGTGCCGGTATTCCATGTTTGCGGCAGCCGCGATCCGTGGCTGGAGAGCCAGACGCGCGTGCTCGAAAGGAGATATAAGGAACTAGGCGGCATGGTGACGGTGATCGTTGACGAGGGTAAGGGCCATTACCCAACCGCGCCGCGCGAGATCAAGCCGGTCATCGATTTCCTTCTGAGCTGTCAGCCGGCAGCCAAGCAGGCCGCGACTCCCGGGGCACCAGACCAAAAGGCGGACACTCCATGCAGCCAGGCTTACAAGTTCGACAAGACGACCTCGAGCGAGGCGCTTGCTCGCTACCTCGCTCGAGCCATCTCAGTCGAGGGGATCCTCAACGGCCGCATGTTGAAGGAGACCGCGGCGCCAAGTTCATTGGCCGCGCTCTTTGTCTCGCGTGGGACTGGGTACCCAGCAATGATCTTCGTCGATGGAAGGAACGGTCCATAAACCAGACGGCAGGCCCACCCACTACGCGACCAGATTCCATCCCGATTCCTTCCTCAAGTTCAGCGAGAACCTCTCATGTCCCTGCCATGGGCAACCTCTTTCAAACGATACGCCCTGTTCTTTTCCTTGGGCCTGCTGCAACTTGCGGCCACCTCCGCTTCGGCCCAGCCGCCCGTGCGCAAATTCGATGCTCCGGGCGCCCCACCCTTCAAAGTGTTGAAGACCGGCGAGAATCCACCGCTTGATGCCAACGACAACTTTGTCATTGGCCCCGACTACAAAACGGCGCCTGAGCGCAAATCTGTCGACGGGGTGCCGCCGGGCAAAGTAAAGCAATTCGTCATCGATTCGAAAGAAACCAAACTCTTCAATCCAGGCATTGCGCGCAAGGTGTTTGGCAAAGTCGATCCCAATAACCCCAAGACGTTGATCGTGGAAACCCACACGATCGATTACAAGCGTCCCATCACCGTCTATGTTCCCGCCCAATATGTACCGGGCAGCGAAGCCCCGTTCATGGTCTGCCACGACGGGCCTGGGGGCAAACCGAACATGGAGTTTGCGCGCATCTTCGACAACCTGATCGCGCAAAAACGCATCCCACCGATCGTGGTCATTCAGATCGCCAACGGCGGCGGCGATGCCCAGGGCCACGAGCGCGGCAAGGAATATGACACCATGTCCGCCGCTTTCGCCGACTACATCGAAGCCGAAGTGCTGCCACGCGTTGAGAAGAACTGCGAGGTGAAACTGACGAAGGACCCCGATGGCCGGGCCACCATGGGTAATAGCTCGGGCGGTTCCGCGGCGCTCATCATGGCCTGGTACCGGCCCAATCTTTACCATCGCGTGCTGACCACTTCCGGTACCTTCGTCAATCAGCAATGGCCTTTCGACCCTGAAACTCCGGGCGGCGCCTGGGATTTTCACGACAAGCTCATCCCTAACAGCCCCAAGAAACCCTTGCGGATTTTCCTTTCCGTGGGGGACCGCGATCTGTTAAACCCCAATGTCATGCGTGATAACATGCACGACTGGGTCGAAGCCAATCACCGCATGGCCAAGGTGCTGAAAGAGAAGGGCTACGACTATCAGTACCTCTTCTGCCGCAACTCGGGTCACAGCGTGGGCAACGCCCAGGCGCAATTCCTGCCCCACGCCATCGAATGGGTGTGGAAGGGGTACACCGCCAAGTGAATGGGAAACAGAAGATCTCCCAAGGCGGAGATCTTCTGTTTCCCATTCAGAATTCGTGCAACCATTCCGAGTATCGCAGGTGCGATATGCAGCTTTCTACGATTCTGACTGGGATTGTTTTGTTTGCGTTCGCTGTCCCATGCAGTGGGCAGTCACCCGTCAAAAGAGAGGAAAGACCGCTGCGCGTCGCCGTGGTCGGCTGCGTGCACGGACATGTCTCGGGGTTCTTCCAGGCCAATCGTAAGCGGGCCGATCTGGAAATTGTCGGCGTCGCCGAACCGGATCAGGAACTGCTCGCCCGCATCGCCAAGCAGTACAACCTCGGCAAGGAGCTGCTCTTTGCCGACACCGAAGAGATGCTCACGAAAACCAAACCGCAAGCAGTGCTCGCCTACACCAACACCTACGATCACCGCAAGGTTGTGGAGCTTTGCGCGAAGCACGGCATTCATGTCATGATGGAAAAGCCGCTCGCGGTCAGTATGGAAGACGGCCTCGCCATGGAAAAAGCGGCCACCCTTGGCAAAATCCATGTCCTTGTGAACTACGAGACCACCTGGTACCCAAGCAATCGAGCGGCCTACGACTTCGTGCAAGACAACGCTCTGGGCGGAATTCGCAAGATCGTGGTGCATGACGGCCATCGCGGCCCCAAGGAGATCGGCTGCGGCCCCGAGTTCCTCGGTTGGCTGACCGATCCCAAGCTCAACGGCGCCGGCGCTCTATTTGATTTTGGCTGCTATGGCGCCGATCTCGCCACCTGGCTAATGGAAGGCAAACGGCCCAGTTCCGTGACCGCGCTTACCCAACAGATCAAGCCGCATATCTATCCCCAAGTCGATGACGAGGCGACCATTCTGCTCGCCTATCCGAAAGCGCAAGTGATCATCCAGGCTTCGTGGAACTGGCCGTTTGACCGCAAAGATATGGAAGTTTACGGCGAAACCGGCTCGGTGTTCACCATACGCCAGAGCGAAGTACGCATTCGCCGTGGACGCAAACCAGAAGAACTGATCAAAGCGAAACCGCTGGCGGCGCCGCACGACGATTTCGTGAACTATTTGCGAGCTGTCATCAAGGGAGAAGTCAAACCCGAAGGCCTCTCGTCGCTTTCCACGAACCTCACCGTCACCGAAATCCTCGACGCCGCCCGGCGTTCCGCCGCTACGGGCAAAACGGTCGAACTGCCCCTTGACCCGGCGGCGAGAAAATAAGGATTCGATTCCCATTGCTTGAGACTTCATAGCTTAATAGGGTCAACCGACTCCATGAGCGCATCGTGAGCCAGCAAGTCAGCACCAACCCGATTTCAGAACACGCGCTGTTTCTGAAGCTCTTCGTCACCAATGCCGGCGGCTGGTGACGAAGCGTTCCTTTCGTATTTTTTCCCCCTTTCATTTCTTAACATTTTTTCCGCGCGGGCTGCCATGCGGTTCCCGTGACGCAAAGCGATCGCCTTCGGTGCCTTTGGAACCGAAGCGTCGAACGCGCCGGCGCATAAGCCCGCTTCCGAGAATTCATTGATGGAGGTCGGTTCGATGTTTGTCAGTCTCATCTTGATTGCCCTGGGTCTGGTTCTGCTTGTCTCAGGCGGCGAGTTTCTTCTACGCGGAGCCGTCGGTGTGGCCACGCTTCTGCGGTTGTCCCCTGCCGTCATCGGCCTGACCGTGGTGGCCGCCGGCACCTCGGTTCCCGAACTTGCCGTCAGTGCCGTCGCGACCTTTCAAGGGAAGCCCGATATCGCGGTGGGTAATGTCGTTGGCTCGAACATTTTCAATATTGCGTTCATTCTCGGTGTCGCTGCCTTGATCCGGCCGCTCGCCATCACAGGCAACACGATTCAGCTTGAGTACCCGGTGCTCGCCCTGGTCACCCTACTTTGCCTGGCGGTTTGCGATCACGGCGCGGTTCATCGACTCGACGCCGTTTTGTTCCTCGTGGTCTATGTGGCGTTCGTGGCCTACATGGTCCGTCTGGTGCGCGGTCAACTCTCCGATCAGGAATCCAAGCAACTTGCCGCGGAAACGCGGGAGTTGCAACCGCAAGAATCCCGTCCGCCGCGATCCCTTTTGAGTCTGGGATTCATCGCCGGCGGCGTGATCCTCCTTTCGGCCGGCGCCCATGTCACGGTGAGCGGAGCGGTGGAGATTGGACGATTGCTGGGGTTGTCTGAGCGAGTGATTGGTTTGACCATCATTGCCGCGGGCACCGGCCTTCCCGAAGTTGTCACCTCACTCGTGTCGAGCATTCGCGGCCGCGACGATGTCGCCATCGGCAACGTGATCGGCTCCAACCTTTTTAACATCCTGGGCATCTTGGGCATCAACGGACTGATCGCCCCCCTACCCATCGATTCGCAGATCGCGGCGAGCGATAACTGGTGGATGCTCGGCGTGACTCTCTTACTCTTCCCGCTCATGTACACGGGACGAAGAATCAACCGTCTCGAAGGCCTGGGCTTGCTTGTCCTCTATCTCGTCTACATGGGACTACTTTTGTACCGCTAACTGGGAGGCGGCACTCGAAACGGCTCTGTCGAGCATGGATCCAAACGTCCGAGATTGCCCGCTGAGGCTGTAAGAGACTTCCATGCTCACAGGGCCAAGCTCGCATCAAACCGCCAAACGAACCGGCACGACGCCAAATTGCAAAGCGCGAAGCCGCTTGGCCAAAAGCGAACGAAGCAGTCCACTTTTCGCGAGCGAGGGTAGCATGAGCATCGCCAATCGGGACAACAAACGATCCGAGCGAAGGAAGGTTTCGGTTTGTTTGCGCTGATGTTCCTGAATGGCAATGATCTCCGGTCTCCGCTCCGCTTCGATCTTACTCGCCGCCGCATCGATGGCGGCAGCGTCCTTGCCACGCATGAGCACCGGGCATAAATGGTTGGCGGCGACCAGGGCATCGCGCAGGGGCCATGTTGATCCCCTGCCCGCCGTTGGGCGACATTGGGTGCGCCGCATCCCCAAGGATGAGCAGCCCAGGCAGCGACCACTTGTCGAGGCGGCCGACGATGACATCAAGGAGGACCGGATGGCGAAGATGTTCGGCATGCGCTCTGAGGTGCGCCGCCAAATCGGGAGAAGTCCGGTGCAGCAATTCCTCGGTAAAACCTTCTGGTCCGGCGGCGCGTAGCGCCTTGCATTGGCCCTTGACGATGGTCATTCCCACCCACAGCCGGCCATCGGCTGTGGGAATTCCCCCCGTCAGACAACCTGGCCCCAGTTCCAACCGCACCGTCGAGCGGTCGGGCCAAAATTCGGGAAAGGGGACCATGTAGTTGAGAATGTCGAAATGCTGCGCCGACGGCAATTCGGTGAATGCTCCCCGCTTGCGCACCGTCGAATACCTGCCGTCGGTCCCAATGATCAGGTCGGCCGGAAATTCGCGCGGCCCATCGGGACCATCGGCGCGCACCCCCGCGACGCGGCCGTCCTTCCGGACCAGATCGCGAACGGCGGTCGACATTTGGATCTGGAACGACGGGTAGCGGCGAGACTCTTCCGTAATCATTGTCAAGACGGCAGGCTGAGGAATGAAGCGCGCAATGAAGCCGAGCGACTCGGTAGCAATGCGTGCGCGCAGCCGGCCCCCCCGGTACAACTCGATGGTTTCAACGATCGCCTGGGGAAGCTTGCGAAGACGCTCCCCAAAACCCATCTGCTCAAACGCATCCACACCGCTGGGCTGCAAACCATCGCCGCGAAAGGTGCGTTCAAAATCGGCATGGCGCTCCAAAAGAGTTACGTGTACTCCACGCCGAGCGAGCAGGTAGGCCAGTGCAGCGCCAGCCGGCCCCGCTCCGACAATGACGACGCGGCCACTACTGCCGGATTGAGCGGCCAACGCACTCTCGCGCACGTGATGATGCTCCCCTTCTTCGACCGAGAGGTCGGTCGCTCAAGAGGGGCGCAGAGAAATGCCGTGCATTTCTCTGCGCCCCTCTTTCACTTTACAGATCGGGGAGGGATGTCAATTCTCCTATTTCGCCTTGATATCGTAACACAACAGCAATTCTTGATCCCGAATGTACAGTTTTCCGTTGGCTATGACCGGATGAGCCCACGCGGGCACGGAGCTGCGATCGGGTTGTTCAAAGCGGCCCCGAACAATGAGTTTCTCTCGCGAGGGCTCGATCAAGAGCATGCGGCCGCCTTCGGCGCGCAGATAGAGCCGCCCGTCCGCCATGAGCAGCGCTCCCTTGGGACCATTGCGATCTTTCCACAGAATCTTTCCGGTCTGAAAATCCAGGCAGGCCAAAGATCCGCCTTCGTTGCCGCCGTTGGCCCCGTACAGACTGCCATCATGAACGATCATTCCGCCGTGGTGGTTTTGCATGCTCGTCGAGAAATAAACCTCCTCAGGCGTGATCCCACCCTGGGAGTTCTTAACGAGCTTCACCGCTCCTCCGCCGGCGCCATAGGCCGAGGCCGCGAACACCAGGCCATCCTGAAAGATCGGCGTGGAGCAAGTGATGCCCATCCGGTTTGCGGGGCGGTCATAACGCCACAGGATCTTGCCATCATTCGCCGCTATTCCCATGAGCGTGTTGGCGGTAAACTGCACATATTGTCGCTGGCCTTCAAAGTCGATTGCGATGACCGAGGCATAACCGGCCCCGGAACGGGGACCGCCGAATCCGCCAAATCCTCCGGGACGACCACCCCCTGGCCTGCCCCCGCCGAAATTGAAGGATCCCGGGCTCATCTGACCCCCTTCGAAACCCCGATCCGCCAGCCATTCCTGACCGCTCGCATCCTTGTAGGGAGTCGTTTGACCCGCCTTGATGCGGATCGCTTTGGCCGCCTTGGCATCGCCTTCTTGCGGAATGATCTCGATGGCCTTGATGGCGGGATTGTCAACCTGACGGGTGAAAGTGATGCGAACCTCGCCATTCGTCACCTCGACGGGGACCGACTCGATATAGGCGCGGCGAAAACCAGATGCCTTCTTCCAGATGTCGAAATCCTTGAACTCTTGCCCCTGAACATCGAAGGAAAAAACGCGCTGGCCCGCCCCAGTGATCCCCTGGTAGGTTTCCGCGAAATACAGCTTGACCAGGTATTTGCCGTTGGGCACTTTCTGCGAGAAAGCAGTCATTCCATAGCGTTCGCTCAGGAACAGCCCTGGGTCTTTCGTTCCGGCAATGCCCTGTGGCTGCGCTCCCGCATTGGCCGGCGGCGCATTGCCCTGAATTGGACGAGGCGGCGTTCCACCGCCCCCGCGACGCTCCCCCATGGGCCCGCTACCCGCCGCATCAGGTGAGCGCACCTTCCAGATCGTCTCCCCGGTCTCCTTGTTGAGGGCAACCACAAGAGCCTCGGGCCCGCCAGGAGTGCAGATCAATCGGTTGCCATCGATCAGCGGCGATTCCCGGTAACTCCACATGGGCAGAATGCCGCCGAAGTCTTGAGTGAGACTTCGCTGCCACAGAATCTTCCCGCCGTCCACACTCAGGCAGACCACCTTGCCCCCCATGCCGATGACATACACCCGGTTGCCATCGATCGTCGGTGTGCCGCCCGGACCTTCCTTGGATTGCGGCACATTTTGTTGAACCGCATCTCCAAGGGGTGTGGCCCACACCTCCTTGCCATCGGCTTCGGAAAGCGCCCAGACGATTTCCTTATCATCGCGGTTGCTCATGCCGAAGAGCTTGCCGCCGGCAATGGCGGGGGCGCTGTCGCCACCGCCGAGCCCGCCGATTCTCCAGGCCAAAGGCGGCCCATCGGCCGGCCACTCTTGTAGCAGCCCTTTCTCGCGCGAAATGGCATTTCGGTCACGCCCCTGCCATTGCGGCCAGTCGGATGCGCCCGGTTCGTCGGCGACGGTCAAGGTCCCGAGCAAACCGAGAATGAGATACGAAGCATGCAGGTTCATCGAACAAGCTCCTTTGGGGTGCACGCGGCAGAGAGATCGTGGCCGACCGGGAATTGGTTGCAGACCGTTCGCCACTGCTCTATCAAGCAATGGGCCAGCGGCCGTTACTGGTTTTCCGAAGCTTTTGCGGAAAAAAGCAAACATGGCGAGTCAAGCGGTGCTCCATAGAGTCAACTCATGGGAAAAGGCGCCCACGCCTGAAGTACATTGCACCTTCAAGGGAGGCGAGGATGATGTCGCGGCACTCGCCGGAGGGGCAGCCGCTTGCTCGCTTCCCGACAACCCATTGGAGCCAGGTGATTACGGCCGGCGCCCCTGGTTCACCGCAGGCCGAGCAATCGCTGGCCACGCTTTGCAAAGCCTATTGGTACCCGCTTTACGCGTTCGTTCGCCGCCAAGGGCACAACCCCGCTGAGGCGGAAGATCTGACGCAGGATTTCTTCGCCCGCATCCTGGAAAAGGGAGTCCTTTCGCAAGCCGATCCGGCCCGTGGCCGATTCCGCTCGTTTCTGCGCATGGTTTGCACCCACTTCCTTGCCAACAAGCGTGACTGGAAGACGGCGCGCAAGCGCGGAGGCGGCAAGACCTTGATCCCCATGGACGCCGCCGATGCAGAACTGCAGTACACCCGGGAGCTAGCCGACGGACTGAGCCCCGAACGAATCTTTGATCGCACCTGGGCATTGACCCTTTTGGGGCGAGTCCTCGAACAACTTGGCAGGGAATACGACGAGGCGGGCAAGTCGGCGACCTTCGAGGCATTGCGCGATCACCTCAGCGGCGACGATGAGACAACTTCTTACGCCGCGGTTGCCGCTCGCCTGGGAAAGACCGAGGGGGCCGCGCGGGTCGCGGCTCTGCGACTGCGCCGCCGTTATGGCGAACTTTTGCGCCAGGAAATTGCCGCCACCCTTGCCGACCCGGCTCAGGTTGAGGACGAAATCCGGGATCTCTTTGCCGCGCTTGAAGCGTAAGTCGACTCAAAGCGGAAAAAACGCCGTAACGGATGGCCCCAAAATCCTTGATAGATGTGGGAAAGGTCCGCAATCGCGGATGCGAATCCTGACTGGAAGAGTGAAAATGCGCGACGACTCCTTGGATGAGGGGCATTCGTTCGGGTCAAAAAAATGAGCAGGGAATCTCCCAGTGCCTGTCCCCGTTGCAATGCCCCCCGGCTGGCAAATGCCCCCGCCGGGCTTTGCCCGCGATGTTTGCTCGGGCACGGTCTCCAAGTCGGTCCAACGAAACGGCCCCCCGAGGCACAAGAGATTGCCCTAAAGCAGCCTTGGCTTGGCGCACCATCGCCAAGTCCGCGCCAAAGCGCTCGCCCTTCAGGCATTCTCGCCACGCTGGATGAATCGCTTGGGCCGGTACCACGCGTATTGCTGCGCGAAGGCGCCGCCTCCAACGAGGAGCGCCCGGCCATCGCCTCGACGGAAGCATTGCCCGTCACTGTGGGCGATCTGGGACGCTACCAACTCCATGGCGAAATTGCCCGCGGCGGCATGGGCGTCATTCTTAAAGGGCGCGATGTGGACCTGGGCCGCGATGTGGCCGTCAAAATTCTCCTTGAACGCCACCTCGAAAGTCCGGAACTGATCCGCCGTTTCGTCGAGGAAGCGCAAATTGGCGGACAATTGCAGCACCCGGCGATTGTGCCGGTTTACGAACTGGGCCGGCTCGCCGATGCGCGCCTCTACATCGCCATGAAATTGATCCGGGGCCGTACCCTGGCCGAATTGCTCGAAGGTCGAATCGACGCCGCGACGAACCGAGCGCAACATCTTGCAACCTTCGAACAGGTCTGCCAGGCGGTCGGCTATGCCCACTCTTGCGGCGTGATTCATCGCGATTTGAAACCCTCCAATGTGATGGTGGGCAGTTTTGGCGAGGTTCAAGTCATGGACTGGGGCCTGGCCAAGGTGCTCGACCGGGGAGGCATTGCCGATGAGGAACGCTTGCGCCGCTTCCAGATCGACGGGGCACTGGTCAAAACGCTCCGTAGCGGTTCGACGGCGCACGACTCCGACGCTGGCACGGTGTTTGGAACTCCCGCCTACATGGCCCCCGAGCAGGCTCGAGGCCAGCTCGACACCCTGGATGAGCGCGCGGACGTTTTCGGCCTCGGAGCAATTCTTTGCGAGATCCTCACGGGCTTGCCGCCTTATGCAGGCTCGGCCCCCAACGAGGTCTTTCGCAAGGCGACGAACGCCGAGTTGGTCGAGGCGATGGATCGCCTCGACGCTTGCACTGCCGAAGTGGAACTGGTTGCGCTGGCGAAATCTTGCTTGGCCCCGGCGCCAAGGGATCGGCCGCGCGATGCCGGAGTCGTCGTTTCCGCACTGAATGCGCACCTATCCGGCGTGGAGGAACGGCTTAAGGTGGCGGAGCTGGCACGAGTGCGAGCCGAGTCTCGCGCCGCCGGAGAACGCAAGCGCCGGCTTCTCGTGGCTGGGCTAGCGACGTCCCTCGTCGCCTTGACCATCCTCGGGGGCGGGGGTGGGTTCTGGCTGACCTGGCAGCGCCAAGCCCGCATCGAAGCAACCGATCGCGATGCAGGGTCGGCGCTGGGCGACACCTTGCTCCTCCTTGGCCGCGCCCGTGCGGCAACCGAGGACGATCTGGCTCCATGGGCAGAAGTCACCCAGGCATCGAAGCGGGCGCAATCGCTGCTCGCCAGGCCCGAGATCAGCCCAGAGTTGCGCCAGAAGATCGTGGATCTGACCGCCATCGTCGCCACCGAGCGCGAACAGTCGGACGCACGATCGAAGGACCGGCGCATGTCCCGAAAACTGGTGGCCATACACACCGACTTGGCGCAGCACACCGACTACGTTCGCGCCGATCGTGAATACGCCGCGGCCTTCAAGGAGTATGGTCTGGAATGGGATCGCCTCAGCCTACCTGAGGCCGGCAGCCGCATTGCCGCTTCCCCAATCGCCGCCGAGATCGTGGATGCGCTTGATCAATGGGCCTTTGTGCTACGCATCGCCTATCCCTGGGGTCCTTCGAGGTTTCATCAACTTTTGGCGATTGCCACGGCAGCCGATCCCGACCCTTGGCGTTGCCGATTGCGTGATGCGCTGCAACTCGAAGCCAAGGACAAGGAGCAAGCGGTGCGCACTTTCCGGGAACTGGCCGTCTCGGCACCGGAAGAAGATTTGCATCGCGAGAGCGTCTCAAGGCTGGCTTATGCCTTGGGTCACCTCGGAGAGCGGGAAATGGAAACGTCCTTGCTAAGGCGCGCTCAGCGTTCCCAACCGGAACACTTTTGGATCAATTACGACCTTGCCCGTTCCCTCCTTGCGGCCAATCAACCTCAAGAGGCTATCCGCTTTTACACGGCCGCGCTGGCCGTTCGCCCGCGAAGCGAGCTGGCGCTCATCGGCTTGGGACAGGCGCTGCGAGCCGCCGGGCGAACGGAAGAGGCAGCCGCCTATCCCCTGCCTCGCAAGCGCCCATTCTCTCCTGAACATCAAAAACCAGGCGCTCCGGCAAAGCGCGATTGATTTTGTGCACCGAGCCCCAAAAAGGGCACGTGACTTGCTGAAACCGCTAGCATTTTCAGGGTCAGCGGACTCAACTTCTCCCACCATGATTTGTGCCTTTCGAGGAATCGACACATGCGCCGATGTCTGCGATATGCCTTCCTATTCTGCCTCGCGGTCCCTTCCTTAGGATTGGCATTTTGGCCCGAAGATCCCAAGGCCGCCGCGCCGACCCTCACCGGCAAGGATGCCCTCGGCGACTGGACGACCGATGCACCCGGCGTCAGGCGGAAGATCACGGTCAACGAGTTGTCGATGCCCTACGACACTCCTTCCGCCCTTAACTTTCCTCGCGTCGCCACTCGTCCCGAGGGAGCCTGGCCCAAGGCGCCAACAGGGTTTGAAGTGACCGAGTTCGCAACGAAGCTAGTCGAACCCCGCGTCATCGTGCGCGCGCCTAACGGCGATCTGTTCCTTGCCGAAAGCCGGGCGAATCGCATCCGCGTGCTGCGCGATGCCGACGGTGATGGCAAGCCGGAAATCAACGAAGTCTTTGCGACCGGACTCAACCGCCCCTTCGGCATCGCCTTCCACCCGGTCGGACCCGAACCCCAATTCATCCTGATCGGCAACACCGACGCGGTGGTGCGTTTCCCCTACAAGAACGGCGACACCAAGACTTCGGCCAAGCCCGAGACGCTCATCAAGAATATCCCGAGCGGCAACGAGAGAGTGGGCGGCGGCGGTCACTGGACACGCGACGTGAAGTTCTCCGCCGACGGAAAAACCCTCTTTGTCTCGGTCGGCTCGCGATCCAACGTCGATGACGACGAGCGGGAGAACCGCCGCGCCGCCATCCTGGCGTTCGACCCCGACGGCAAAAACGAACGGATCTTCGCTTCCGGCATCCGCAACCCCGTCGGCCTGGCGATTCATCCCAAAACCGGCCAACTCTGGACCTCGGTCAACGAACGCGACGCGCTCGGCGATAACCTGGTGCCCGACTACATCACCCATGTCGAAGAGGGTGGTTTTTATGGCTGGCCCTGGTTCTACCTTGGTCCCAACCAGGATCCGCGCCACCCGGGCAAACGAGCCGACCTCATGAATAAGGTCATCGTTCCCGATGTGCTTTTGCAGTCGCACATGGCATCGCTCTGCCTGACCTTTTACGATGGCGCCCAGTTTCCCAAGGCCTATTTCCATGAAGGGTTCGCTTGCGAGCACGGCTCGTGGAATCGCGCGCGCCGTGTCGGCTACAAGGTCATTCGCATTCCGATGAACGGGGGAAAAGCCACCGGGGAATACGAAGATTTCCTCACGGGCTTCGTCACCAAGGAGGGGAATGTCTGGGGCCGGCCCGTCGGCGTGACCGTGGCCAGCGACGGCGCGTTGATGGTGAGCGACGATGGCTCCGGCACAATCTGGCGCGTCGCCTACAAGGGGAAGTAAGCAGGTTCGCCGCCAGGACCTCGGTCCTGACGGCGAACGTTTCTTGACGATGCACGCATCCTCCGCTGGAGCGATTGCCATGCGCGGCCGCGCCGCCTTCACCTTGATCGAACTGCTCGTTGTGATCGCCATCATCGCGGTGCTCATCGGCCTTTTGGTGCCGGCGGTGCAAAAGGTGCGCGCGGCCGCGGCGCGGATTTCTTGCGGCAACAACCTGAAGCAGATCGGCCTGGCACTTCACGCACATCATGACAGCCGCGGTCGCTTTCCCGCCGGCAGAGGCTCTCCCTTGCCAGCGGTCTTTTCCGCGCAGGCGCAACTCCTTCCCTTCCTGGAACAGGAGACACTCCAGCGTACGATCGATTTCACTTCGGCTCCCGTGACCTTCTCGGTGGCCAACGGCCCCACTTACGATGGCACCATCAATCTTGCGGCTGCGCAAACCATCGTCAAAACCTACCTTTGCCCGGCCGATCCGGCCGGCGACCGCGTACCCGGCTCCGCCTTTGGCGCCACAAGTTACGCCGCCAATGCGGGAAGCGGAGCCATTGATCTCGGCAGCCTGACGATTGCCGATGGCGTTTTTTTCCTCGGATCAACAATTGGATTTCGCGACCTGCTTGATGGCTCTTCACAGACCGCCGCCTTCTCCGAGCGCACCCTGGGCCCTGGATCCATCGGGAATGATCGCCCTAAGTTGATTCTGGAACAACCCGCGGGTGCCGACCCCACGACAGCCGCTTGCGACTCCGCCACGGGCAACTGGAACACCGATCGGGGCGCCAAGTGGATCCTCGGGAACTACGGCAACACTCTGTACAACCACGCCCTACCCCCCAATCCCGCTTCGGCCTGGGACTGCATGGATGTGCGCCAGCAAAAGGGGCGGCTGGCGGCGCGCAGCCAGCATGCCGGCGGCGTGTCGATTCTCTTTTGCGATGGCGGCGTACGCTTCATCACCAACGCGACCTCGGCCTCGGTCTGGCAGGCGATCGCGACCCGGGCCGGTGGAGAAATCGCCACCCTTCCTTGATCGTAAAAGGCGAGTGGCGGCCGTGCATGCGCCTGATGAAGTACTCTAACCCATCCGCCACGATCACGAGCCATCGCTGTACCCCGGCATGGCGACTGCCCCAGCAGGTGCGGATGGCCAGTTCCTTCAGCCTTGACGATCTCTTACTCCATCTTGCCTTTCACCTCATCCTCTGGAACGCTCACAGACCGAATCTCCTGCCGGTGCGGTTACCAGCCCGAAGAAATGGATCGATCGAAGTCTGCAAGAATACTCGTCCCAATTCTGTAACGTTTACCGCCGTTCCGCTTGAATTCAGAGTATGAACCACCGGTCAACTCGGCGGATCGCCCTCGAAAACCAATCCCGGCTCTTTGTCCGGGGTGACGCTACCGCGGGTCGAGGTAGGTCGTTCTTCGAAATTCCATCCACTCGACATGTAAGAGGGTTCCATGAGAAAGAGATTCCCCGAGACGATGCATTTACTCATTCTGTCTATTGGAATCATGGCAACAGCACCCGGAGCGTCGTCCAAGGCCTACGCCCAGGGAGTTAAAGATCTTCAAACACCGAAAGACCCCCTGGTGTTGAAGGCACAAGGCAGCTTCTATGTGGGCGGAGAAACGGTCAAGCAGACGAGAGTCGAGCTCGGCAGCTTCGGCCCGTCCGGCCAAATCAGTATTAACCAAATGTATGTCCGGTACATGATCCCTCAGGGCGGCGACAAGCCGCCGGTTGTGATGGTGCACGGTGCGACTCTCAGCGGCAAGTGCTGGGAGACCACACCCGATGGCCGAATGGGATGGGATGAATACTTCGTGCGCAAAGGTCACGCTACTTATGTTCCAGATCAAATTGCACGGGGGCGCTCGGGGTTTAACCAGGCGGCATTCAACAACGTTCGCGCGGGGGAAGCTCAGCCAAGCGCAATGCCATCGATTTGGCGATTCAGTGATGAGAACAATTGGACGAACTTTCGATTCGGCCCGAAACTCGGCGAGTCGTTTAAGGACGAACGGTTTCCGCTCGAAGCCCTGGCAGAACTGTCGAAACAGGCCGTCCCCGATATCAGCACGAGTCTCCCTCGGAACAATCCCCATGCCAAAGCATTGGCAGAATTGGCAACCCAGTTGAAAGGCGCCGTGCTTTTGGGGCACTCCCAGTCGGGCAGCTTTCCCCTCGAAGCGGCACTGACCGATTCAGCACACGTCAAGGGTGCCATTGTGATCGAGCCAGGGGGCATACGGCCAAACTATACGGAAAAGCAAATTGCCACGCTGGCGAAACTGCCCATCCTGGTTGTCTTTGGCGATCATCTCGACGATAGTCCGATCGAGATTACCGGACATTTCTGGAAGAGATCATTCGATGGTTGCAAGTCGTTCATCACACGTGTGAATGCGGCGGGCGGTAAAGCTGAGATGCTCTATCTGCCAGACAATGGCATCCGCGGCAATAGTCATATGCTCATGCAGGACAAAAACAATTCTGAGATCGCTGATCTGATCCTGAAATGGATGGAAAAAAACGTGGCCAAATAGTCGACTTCGGGCGTCGAGCAAAGCGTGGGATCCATCCTGGCTCTCGTCCTCCGGTCGCGATGCCCGTTCGGGCTGCTGCAACCGATCACCGTAGTCGTGCTCCGCCGCGCGGCGCAAGAACACGGTGCCAGCCGGACATCAGCGCCCCGCGGTACGGCAAGGATGGATCGCATTGGCCGAAGCCAGAAGCTGATCCTCGCCCCGACGCGCATTGGTCAAATCGTTCGCATAACCGGCCAGCCGCTCACGCGAGGTCGCCTCGTCCCGATTGAGAGCAAGCTGATCCAAAAGAACCGGCTGACCGCGAGTTCCTACTTCAAGGGCGTCCACAAACTCGTTACCGGTTTGGAAGATCATTTCTCTGCGACCTGCATGTCATGGGAATGGGCGCTCGTACCACCAATAATTTTGAAATTTCGCGCACAGGCCCGAGATTTCCTAGCAAAAACAGAACCCTCGTTTCTTTCACATCCAGGGAGTCTCTCCATGTCCGAATCGAGTGATCGTCGTGAGTTTCTGCGCACCTCGCTGGTCGGAGCGGCGGCCTTGGCCGCCATCAATCCAGGCAGTGCTGCAAGCGCTGACGCAGGAGACAGGGGCCTGCCCACGCGGCCCCTTGGCAAGACAGGAGAAAAGGTCTCGATCCTTTGCCTGGGCGGCTGGCACATCGGCTCGGTCGCCGACGAAAACGAGGCGATCAAGATCATGCATGCCGCGCTCGACAACGGCATGACCTTTTTCGACAACGCCTGGGACTATCACGACGGGGGAAGCGAAACGATCATGGGCAAGGCGCTCGCCTTCGAAGGCAAGCGCAAGCAATGTTTCCTCATGACCAAGAATTGCGGCCGCGACGCCAAGACGGTGCAGCAACATCTGGAAGACAGTTTGCGCCGGCTCAAAACCGATGTGATCGATCTGATACAGTTTCATGAAATCAACTACGACAACGATCCGGAATGGATCGTGGAGCGAGGCGGGCTCAAAACCCTGATCGACGCCAAGAAGGCGGGAAAAATTCGCTACCTCGGCTACACGGGCCACAAGGATCCGCGCACACACTTGAAGATGCTGCCGGTGCACACCTGGGACACGGTGCAAATGCCGATCAACATTTGCGACTGGCACTATCGTAGTTTCACCAAGCAGGTGCTGCCCGAAGCCCAGAAAGCCGGAGTCGCGGCAATTGGCATGAAGAGCCTGGGCGGCGGCGCCAACGGCATGGGCCGCTTCGTCAGCGCGGGAATCTGTTCGGTCGAGGACGCCTTGACCTATTCGCTCAGCCAGCCGATCGCATCACTGGTCGTGGGCATCGATTCGATGAAGGTGCTTGAGCAGGACCTCAAAATTGGCCGCAACTTCAAGCAGCTCGACGAAGAGGGAATTCAGAAACTCGCCGCCAAGGTCAAAACCGTGGCGGGCGACGGCCGGCACGAGCGGTTCAAATCGACGCAAATGTACGATGGGGCCTACCACCGCGCCCAGCATGGTTTGACGGAAAAGGATGTCCAAGGTTAATGGGTTGGCGGAAAACCGCCTTCCCCATCCACCGGCCGAATGGCCAGCTCTCTGTCCAAACTCCTGATCCTCTTGCGACTTCGCAATGGGGTCCTGGCGTTTGTTCATTTTTTGCACAGTACGGCCAGGGAGCGAAAAAACTCTCTCATCTTTCTTGCGTGCATTGATCGACGGCGGTAGGTGCAATTATGATGGCATCAACGCAACGATTGAGGATGGGAACCGATGAACAACCGCATGCTTCGCCTTGGCCGCGAAATCTTGCAAGCTCTGCTTTCCGGGGCGCTCGTGGTGTGGATCTGCTCGGCACCGCTGGTGTGGATTCTTCAAGACGGCCTGGGGCCCGACATGGTTGAGAGCGGTGGTGGCCGGGCGTTGATCAAGTTCTTGGTCTTATGGGGCCTTCCCGCCCTCTTACTCGCCACTCCCCTGGTCGGCATGGCCATGCTTGAACGGCGGTCCGCAGCCAAGCGAGCGTCGCAGGGCAAGCAGGCGGGCTAAGCAGGTCACGCCGCTTCCGGTCATCGGTTGTCAACTGCCAAGTCTGGCCTGCTCGGACTTTCCCACGCAAATCATCGCAAGACCTCTTTCAACACCCGGTTCGCGCAACGCGAGGCCGGGCGCTCATTCCATTAGGAGTCGTCCCCGCGAGGCATAGGATAGCTGCCGTGCTGTAATAAGTGTTTTCTCGCATCAGGCAGGCCAACAGAAAACCCCCATGAGCATGGCAGGGGCCCAGGTATTGATCGCGGGGGCCGGGCCGACGGGGCTTGTCCTCGCGCTCTGGCTGGCGAAGGCCGGCATTTGCGTGCGCCTGATCGATCGCAAGCCGGGTCCTGGCGAAGGTTCTCGGGCGATCGTCATCCATGCGCGCACGCTGGAGTTCTATCGCCAACTCGGTATCGCCGCTGACCTGATTGCCAGGGCGTTTCGAGTCGATCGGCTGAACCTGCGTAGTGCCACGCGCAAAGTGGCAACCATCTCGTTCGAAGATGTCGGTAAGAACGAGAGCCCCTACCCGTTTGTGATCAGTTATCCGCAAGACGCCCACGAACGCTACCTGATCGACTGTCTGCATGCCCTGGGCATTGAAGTCGAATGGAACACCGAGTTGATCGCCGTCACGCAAAACCAAGAAGCCGCGCACGCGGTGCTTCGCAAAAACGGCGTCGAGGAAACCTGGATCGGACCCTACCTCTGTGGATGCGACGGAGCCCACAGCGCAGTCCGGCATAGCCTGAATATCGGCTTTCCAGGGGGAACCTACGACCAGCTTTTCTATGTGGCCGATGCCCTGGCTCAGGGCGAGTGGTCCGGCGATGAACTGACCGCGTTCATCGCCCCCAAGAGCTTTTGCCTGGTCGTGCCAGTGCGTGAGCAAGGGATGTTTCGCTTCATTGGACTCGTGCCCGAGGCGCTACGCGTCAAGACCGATGTTTCCTTCGCCGATTTGCGGGCCGGTGTCGAACAACAGACCGCCACGCGCATCACCCAGGTCAATTGGTTCTCGACCTACCGGGTTCATCACCGGGTCGCGGAACAATTCCGGCAGGGTCGAGTTTTCCTGGCAGGCGATGCGGGCCATGTGCACAGTCCCGCCGGCGGCCAGGGAATGAACACCGGCATTGGCGACGCGGTGAATCTGGCCTGGAAACTGGCCGCCGTGCTTCGCGGTCAATCCGCGGCAAGTCTCCTCGATTCCTACGAACCGGAGCGGATCCCCTTTGCCCAGTCGCTGGTTGCCAAGACCGACCGCGTTTTCGAATTTGCCGTGGGGCGCGGTATGATCAATGAGCTGGTGCGGACCTATCTGATTCCCTACCTGCTGCCGCTGGCCTTACGATTCGCGGCCGTGAGGCGGGCACAATTCCGGCTCGTCTCCCAGACGCGCATCACCTACCGCGACTGCGATTTCAATGCCGGCGCGGCGGGCAGCCTCCGAGGGGGCGACCGGTTGCCCTGGGTCGAAGCGCTCGACAACTTCGCGCCTCTACGTTCCCGCGAATGGCAGGTGCATGTCTACGGCCAGCCAAGTCCCGCCCTGGGCGATTTTTGTTCCCGGCGCCATCTCGCGCTTCACGCCTGGCCATGGACGAAGCAGACGGGCCAGGTCGGATTGAGGAAAGATGCCTGTTACCTGGTACGACCCGATGGCTACATCGGATTCATTTCGAGGGCGCAGCAGGTGGATGAACTGGAGGCCTACCTGCGACCACTGAGCGGCGACGAATAAGAAGCCAAAAGAACTTGGTTTGTTCTGCCGGAGCGATCCTACCCTCGATTATACTCAATTTCGCTCTTCGAAGTGGCTTGAATCGCAATGGGCGGCTTCCTCAAAGGAGGGAACCGCCCATTTCATTCAGCATTAGATGTCGCCGCCGCCCGTGACAGGCTTGGGAGTCGCATTCTGCGCGGGAGGATTTCCCGGAGGCGCGTTGCCGGGAGCGGGATTTCCCGGTGCCGCATTACCGGGAGCGGCGTTCCCGGGATTCACCTTGGGCGCGGGCAATTCGCCCGGTATCGCGTTATCAGGCAGCGGATCATTCGCAAGCGGATTGGGACGCGGGGCCGAACGCGGCGCCGAGTTCGAAAGCGAGTGACTGCTGGGCCCAAGCATTTTGAGCCGTTCAAGCAACGTAATGGCGGCCGTTTCGGCCGGAGAGATCGGGACCAGGTCGCCGCCACCCAGAGCCTGGTAGGCATTGACCACAGCCGAAAGTTGCTCTCTCTTGGTGTCGATTAAGTCCATCCTGGCGTCCATCAAGTCGCGCTGCGCGAAGAGCACGTCAATGTATTCGGCCCGTGCGTTTTGGAACAGTTTGGTCGCATTGTCAACCGAGCCTTCCAGCGCCTCCAACTGCCTCTTCTTCAGGTCGATGCTCTTGCGGTAGTTCTCCGCCATCGATACCCGGTTGATCACTTCGGTGAAGGCGTTCAGGATCGTGCGTTGGTAGTTGTAAATGCTCTCCAACTGCTTGGCGTTCGCGCTCAAATAGGCGGCCCGGATCGCCTTCTTGTTCAACAACGGTCCGACGAGATCGCCAGCGGCGGCGGCGGCAATCGATTCGGGAGTGAACAGGTACTTGGGGTTAAACGCTTCCGTACCGACCGCGGCATTGAGCGAAAGCCTGGGATAGAAATCGGCACGGGCGACGAACACATCGAGGCCGGCGGCCGCGAGCTCTCCTTCGGCCTGACGAATATCGGGCCGGTTCTGAATCAGTTGCGAGGGCAATCCCACACTCAACGCGTGGAGAGTCAGATCGAAGAATTTGCTGGAGTCGCGTTCGACCGTCCTCGGGTAACGATTGATCAGGAAGTTGATCCGGTTCTCGACCTCGATGATCGTCTGCTTGACGATTAGCTTTTCGCTCTGGTTCCTTTTGACTTCCGCCTCGAACCTGAGCACCCCAAGCTCTGTGCCGCGTCCGGCATCCTTCTTGGCCTGGGCCATTTGCAAGCTTTGCTCTTGCAGCTCGATCGTTCGGTTCAGGTTTTCAATCCGTTTGTCCAGAGCCATCAGCCGGTAATAGTTCTCGGCAATTTCGGCCACCAGCTTGGTCACGAAGTAGTTGCGCTTTTCCGCGGCGGCGATGTAGCGCTGCCCGGCGGCGTCGCGAGCATTGCGCAATTTGCGCCAGATGTCGATTTCCCAGAAGACATTGATGCGGCCCACGGAGTTCCACAGAGGATCGGGGATGAGCGTGCCAGGCAAGATCGAAAGCTGGCTATCGATCGCGCCATCGCGGGTGTAAAGGCTGGGCTTATCGACACTGCCGCCGGCGCCGATCGTGGCAAAGGGCAGATAGGCACCCTGGCGGGCGAGCACATCATTACTCGCGACTTCGACTTCTTGTTCGAGGATCTTCAGTTCCCGGTTTTCCGCCAGTCCCTGTTGAAGCAGGTTGACGAGGACCGGGTCGTTGTAGAACTCTTCGATCCGAAGCTGCGACGAGTTTTCCGCTTGATTGGAAACCTCGTCGAACTCGACCTGCGGGTTGTTTTCCTCGTTGAGGGTTCCTTTGTAGTCAACCGGCAAGATGGGGCCGCCATCCGCTTCACGTAAAGCTGGGATGTGGCAAGCTGGGAGCGCCAGGAGCATGCCGCAGGCAATTGCTCGCGCAATCCCACGCTTTTTAGGCCTAGCATTCGGTTTTTTCATGGCTCGGTCCAGTCGCTCTGCCTTGGATCGGGGACGATCGTAACGGATGTATCGGCTTTACCGGTGAGGAAACTTCAAACAGTAAGCAATATTCCTCAAGCTGCATTGCGATTCCGTAAGGTTCTGACAGCTAACCCCAAAGTCCTCCCGCGCGGCCACTTAGGACGGACGAGTGAAGCGATTGGTAATCGCTTCACCGTTGGGATCAAGGAGATTCGCGCGTGGCAAAAAGTATTTTGCGCAGGCAAAAAGATGAAACAGGGGTTGGGAAAGCGAAGGGTCGAAACCGGGTGGAGAAAGGCCGGTTTTTCGGGTTTCCACTACCGGCTCCCTGCCAAAGGGTGGATTGGGGGCCACCAACAGGCGGCGCTTGGAAAACCAACCCTCTACGGAAAGCGGTGCCCTTTTCGCAGGGCGCCCCTACCGCCGAAAGGATTGTAAAAGGAAGGCCCGGCAACCCGCGGCACCTGCCAAGTGATCAGTACAAGCGAGCCAGCCGAGAATTTGAACAAGTGACCTGCCTAAGAAACGAAGCTTATGTTGGGTGGCCGTGCTCGAAAACCTCGCTGAGCGGCTGGTCCACCTCGTCTTCCAGGAGTTTCTTGTTCCCAGCCAAGTTGGCGAACAAGTAATAAAGCCCCGGAATGACGAGCACGCCGATCACGGTGCCCACGAGCATGCCGCCCGCCGCCGTGGTGCCGATCGTCCGGTTGCCGATCGCGCCGGCACCCGTGGCCACCACCAGGGGAATGAGGCCGGCGATGAACGCGAAGGAGGTCATCTGAATCGGCCGGAAGCGCAACTTCCCGCCTTCGATGGCCGCGTCCCGCATCGACAACCCTTCATGGTTGCGCTGCACCGCGAACTCGACGATCAAGATCGCGTTCTTGCCAAGGAGGCCGACCAACATGACCAGACCAATCTGGGCATAGACATCGTTGGTCAATCCCATCTGCTGCAAGGACCAGAACGATCCGAAAATCCCGACCGGCAGCGACACGATGACCGCCAAGGGCAGAATGAAACTCTCGTACTGACCGACGAGCACCAGGTAAACGAACGCGACCACGATCAAGAAGATGTAGAGCGCCTCGTTGCCTTTCTTGGCCTCGTCATAAGAGAGCCCAGCCCAGCCCAGGCCATAGCCGCTTGGCAGGGTCTTGGCGACTTCCTGAATCGCCTTGATCGCCTGCCCGGTGCTGTAGCCCGTATTGGGCGCGCCCTGGATCGTGGCGGAAGGGTAGAGGTTATAACGGGTGATTTCATTCAACCCCTGCTTCTTTTCGATCCGCATGAATGCCGAGTACGGCACCATGTCCCCGCGGTCGTTCTTGACAAACAAGTTGTCCAGGTCTTCCGGCAGCCTTCGGAACTCGGGCAAGGCCTGAACATAGACCTTGTAGAACTGGCCGAACAGGATGAAGCCTTGCTCGTAGGTACTACCGATGAGGATGTTGAGATTGTCGAGCGCCTTGCCGATCGATACCCCCTTTTGCATCGCCACATCGTTGTTGATGATCAGCTCATACTGGGGATAGTCGGCGGCAAAGAAGGTGAAGAGATTCTTCAGTTCCGGCCGCTTCTTGAGCGCGGCCATGAAGGCATCGGTCGCTTTTCCCAGGTTGGTGTAATTGGAGGAGTTCGTCTTGTCGAGGAGCACAACGGAGAACCCGCCGGCCGCACCGAAGCCGGGAACGGCGGGTGGTTCAAAGAACTCCAGTTTCACATCGGTCATCTTGCCGCATTTTTCTTCCAGCTCTTCGATGAGTTCGCGCGAGGTTCGCTTGCGTTCTGACCAGTCTTTCAAATTGATGATACAAGTGCCCGCGTTCGAACCGCGGCCTTCGGTCAAAACCTCATAACCGGCGAGCGAGGTCACCGAGGTGACTTCTTCGATCTCCTTGGCGATCTCTTCCAGTTGGTGAGACTTGGCGTTGGTGTATTCGAGCGTCGAACCCGGAGGCGTCTGGATGACCGCGTAAATGATGCCCTGGTCTTCACCGGGGATAAAACCCGTGGGCAGCTCCAGGCCGACCCAGTAGATACCAAAGGCAAAGGCCGCGACGAGTGCGGTACTGAACAGCCGGCGCGTGACAATCCAACCCAGGATCCAGGCATAAAAATGGGTGACGCCTTCCACGGCCCGGTCAAACGGCTTGCGCAGAATGGGGATCAGGATCATCAGGAAGGCAAAATTTCCCCACAAGTAATAGCCAAGGCGGATGATCCCCGCCAGGATCGCCAGGCCGACAATGGCATTCACCACAAAGAAGAAGATCTTGGCCAGTTTGGACGGCTTCTTTGCAGGAAGGGCATGCCCATTTGCGGGTGCGTGACCATTGGCGCCAGCATGCCCTTCGGGATGGGCATGTGGTTTGAGAATCATCGCGCAAAGCACGGGGGTCAGCGTCAAGGCCACGACACCGGAGAGAATGATCGAGGTGGCCATGGTGATGCCGAATTGGCGGTAAAACTGTCCCACCGGCCCAGGAATGAAGGTTACCGGCACGAACACGGCCGTCATGACGAGGGTAATGGCGATGATCGCGCCGCTAATCTCATGGAGCACCTCCATGGTCGCCCGATAGGGTGACAGGTGCTTTTCCGCCATCTTGGCGTGCACGGCTTCCACCACCACGATGGCGTCGTCGACCACGACACCGATCGCGAGCACCATGGCAAAGAGCGTGATCAAGTTGATCGATAGACCCAACAACTTCAGGACAAAGAAGGTACCCACCAGGGAGACGGGAACGGCGAGAATCGGAATGAGCGTGGAGCGCAAGTCTCCAAGGAACATGTAAACGACCAGCGACACCAGAATGAACGCCTCAAGCAAGGTGTGGAGCACCTTTTCGATCGAGGCTTCGAGGAAGCGGGAAACGTCGTAGGCAATTTCATAGTCCATGCCTGGCGGGAACGTTTCCTTTTTGATTTGCGCCAGTTCTTTTTTGATTTCCTCGATGACGGCCGCGGCGTCGGAACCGGGGCTTTGCTTGAGAATGATCGAGGCGGCCGGATGACCGTTGATGTCGGAGTAAATGTCGAAGAACTCCGATCCGAGTTCGACTTCGCCGACATCCTTGATCCTGAGAATTTCCCCTTCGGCATTCGCTTTCAAAATGATGTTGGCGTACTGGTCCGCCTTGTTGAAGCGACCGATGTAGGTCAGCACATATTCGCGTGACTGGGATATCTTGCCGGTGGCCTGGCCAAGTCGTCCCGGCGAACCGATCACGCTCTGCTCGGCGAGAGCCTTCATCACGTCATCGGTGGAAAGCTTGTACGCACGCATCCGGTCGGGATTCAACCAGACGCGCATGGCGAAAGTACGATTGCCGAGGTTTCTCGGGATACCCATGCCCTGGATGCGCTTGAGCACGGGCATGACGTTGACGTTGGCGAAGTTGAAAAGGTCCTTTTGATCCGCGTGGGGATCGGTGCTGAAGATGTTCACGTACATGAGCATGCTGGGCACGACCTGGCTCACCAGAATGCCTTCGCGCACAACGAGGGGAGGCAGGCGGCTCAACATAATGTTGACCCGGTTTTGCACGTTCACCACGTTGATGTTGGGGTCGGTGCCCGGCTCGAAATAGATCAGAATCGCGGCTTCGCCGGCGCTCGTGGCGCTCGACACCATGTAGCGCATGTTCTGCACGCCGTTGATCGACTGTTCCAGCGGAATCAAAACGGCGTCGACCAACACATTGGCGCTGGCGCCCGGATAAGCGATCGACACTTGCACGGTCGGCGGCGCGACATCGGGGAACTGCGCCACCGGAAGGGTTTTGATTCCCAACACCCCCAGGAAAACCAGGAGGATGGAGATGACGATCGCTAACGCCGGCCTGTGGAGGATTTTCGTGAACATAATCTATAAAGCTATCTCGCTAAGCGTCGTAATCAGGAGCGCCATCGGGAATGACGTTTCCACAGGGCAATGGGGGGGAAGCGCGCTACCGCGCGGAAGAGGTGATTCCGCGCGGTATGAGGTTGGCATGGTGATCCCGCGCGGGCTCAAGGGGAAGGGCTATTCCGCATGGTATTTCGCGTTCGCCAGCGCCTTTTCAGGCTCCATGTATTCAAATTCCACCTTTTCGCCGTCGTGAACCTGCTTGACCCCTTCGAGAATGATCTTGTCGTGCACATCGAGCCCCTTGCTGATGACGAAGATGTCTTCCATATCGTGTTTGACGACGATATCGCGCTGACGAACGACGCCTTCCTTGTCGACGACATACACATACTGCTTATCGAGGGTTTCGAAAGTCGCCCGCTGGGGGATGACCAGGGCATCTTTCAACACGCGCTTGATCAGCACATTTCCCGTCTGGCCATGGCGAAGGAGGCGCTCCGGGTTCGGGAAGTCGGCACGGAAGGCGATGTTCCCGGTTTCGTTGTTGAATTTCGCTTCGATCGCGCCGATCTTGCCGTCGTGAGGAAAGATTCTGCCGCCTGCCAGAGCCAGTTCGATTTTCTGATTTTCTTTTTCATGACTTGGGCCAGCCATGTATTCGAGATAACGGGCTTCGGGCACATTGAAGTAAACCCACATCAAACTGTTGTCGGACAAGGTCGTAAGGTTGTCCCCTTCCTTGACAAGGCTGCCCTGCTGTTCGAGCAAGCGATCGACGATGCCGTCAAAAGGCGCTCGGACCGTGGCGAAGTTCAACTCGGCGTCGGCCAGTTTGGCCTTGGCCTTGGCTTTGTTCAACTTGGCCTGGTGGAGCATCACTTCCATCTGGGACACAACCTTGTCCTTGGCCAGACGCTCGGCGTTGTTAAATTCCAGTTGCGCAAGCTGAACTTCTGCCTGCTCGCTTTCCAATCGGGCTTGATAAAGGGTCGGCAGAATTTGAAACAGCACATCCCCCTTGTTGACCTTCTGGCCTTCCTTGACGGGGATGGGTTCGAGGTACCCGTTCTCCAGTGCGCGGACATTGATGTGGCGCTGGGAGTGAACCTGGCAGACATATTGCTGAACGAGGGTGACATCCTTGAGCACCGGATTCGTCACCACGATCCGGTGGTGCTCTTCGCGCGTTTCGCCTGCCGTGTGGGGCTGGCAAGCTGGAAGGAAAAAGAGGGGAGTTGGGGCCAGCAAGATCGCCAGGACGCGTGTCACTTTCATGATACTTCTCTCGCTTCTTTTCTAACTATCCGGTCCATCTACCTGGCCAGTATTTGTTTAACACACTCGCGATTCATCAACAAGAAGGCCCTTCCAAGGATTCGGTAATTCCTGCCGCGCCGGACCACGCTCATTTGCCCGATCGCCTGGTTTCACTTAATTAGCTTGCTCTGAATCAGCACCCCTTCAGTCATTCTCGTCTCTCAATTCGTCTCACTCATTTCGTCTCTTTCAATTCTCAAGGGCGCCGGGCATGATCACCCAGGAGTGGCCGTGCCATTACTGTCGCGCCTCCAGGAAAGTCGCGCGAAGCGGTTGCGCTTTCGGTGAGAGAGCCATAACGTTGCCGTGTTCAGGGAATCCGGTGAAGGATCGCCTCGGAAACTGCCAGGCTGCCTGGCCGAGGCACTCGTGGGTCGTTGACCCGTGCTTGCTCGGCCCCGGCAGAAAGTAGGTTGCCGTCTCCACCAGCTCCTTTTGCGATGGATGACGGGTCAAATCTCTACCTTTTAGCCCTGCGTTATGGGATGGAGAGGTTCTCTAATCCCTTGTCGCCAGATAACTATATAGGCCCTAAACCCCGATCCAGGCGACCCGACTTTGATTACAAATCCCTCACCCTGGACCGATGCGGGCCCCTTCGATAGAGGGTAGAGGGCTTTTTCGGCTGAAAATCCCACCAAGCCTGATGGCGACTGATAGCTCCATGCGGACTACTTGCGCGTGATTCGTTGAAAATGGCGTTCAAGCAAAGGGATCGGGCCCGTTGTGGATGGGTAGAGATCGATCCTTGCAACAAACACAGACAACGGTTCCAATTCAGGTCGATTGAGGTCCCTTTTAGCCTCCACGGGACATGCCTTCCGAGCCTGCTCAGCTCCTTAACCACCAGCTGAGCCTCCCGGTTGTGCGCGTATTCGATCAGCATGGAGGTGTTAAAATCTTCTAAGGTTTCCACGCCGATCGAGTTCTCTCCGGTTGAGTGAACCGAGCGGGCAGAAGGATCGGTGGGCATCCAGGATGCGTTCACCACCAGCCTCTGCCCATTTTGCATTTCTCTGGGCAATTTTTTGCAATGGCTTCAGAATGAACCCCCCCTTTCAAGAAGACAGGATGAATGTTCCGTTTAGAAATCGGTCGCGTAGGCTAGCGACTTTTGCGCTTCCAGGGCCGAGGCACGTTCGTGGTAGGCGCCTAGCAGGCGATCATAAATGTCCGAACCCATGACAATACGAGCTGGCGCGGGGGCTTGATTAAGCGATTCGATCATGACCTGGGCCATTTTCGCAGGATCGCCCCCGGCAACCGGAGCCAGCTCGCTGCCTCCACGCAGCGATTCCACTGCTTGACGCATGTAATGAGCTGGGCTTTGCATGTAGGCCGCGATCGCCGGAGGCATTTGCCCGCGCGAACCGAAATCGGTGCGGATGGCGCCTGGTTCGAAAAGGGTCGCTTCGATGCCAAAAGGCGCCACCTCCGGCCGTAACGATTCGATGAACCCTTCGATACCCCATTTGCTCGCGGCATAAAGCGCCAGGCCGGCAAAACCGAGTTGTCCCGCGCCACTGGAGACCTGCAGGATGCGTCCATTTCCCTGCTGGCGCAGATGGGGCAGCGCCGCCTTGATGACGAGGATGGAACCGAGCAAGTTCGTGTCGAGCTGATGGCGGATCATTTCCAGGCTGCATTCCTCCACCGCACCGGCCAGGCTGTAACCGGCATTGTTCATGACCACATCGATTCGTTCATGTTCGGTGAAGGCACGATCGACCACTTCCTGGATCGCGTCGGCCTGGCTGACATCGAGCTCGGCAAACCAGAGGCGATCGCCAAACGTCGCCTTGAGCGGTTGCAAATCGGCCGCCTTGCGCACGGTGCCAGCGACCCGGTCTCCCCGCTGCAGAAGCGCCTGTGCCAAGCAAAAGCCCAAACCCCGGCTAATTCCCGTGATGAACCATGTGTGCCCCGCCATGTTTCCCTCCATTCCCACAGACTTCCCAATTTAACGCTAAAGTTTACAACCAACTAGTTGGTTGACTGTTATCCTAACAGGGAAATCGGTTCGGGGAAGCCCAGGAATCCACCCGAAGTAAAAAGAAGGAAAGCATTCCCAGGAGATACACTGGCCAGATGGGAAGAGACTCGGGGGCAACCAGGCAACGCATTTTGGAAGCCGCGACGGTCGAGTTTGCCGAATTTGGCATCGCCGGCGCGCGGGTCGATCGCATCGCCTTGGCCGCTAAAAGCAACAAGCAGTTGATCTACCAGTACTTCGGCAGCAAGGAGGGGTTGTTTCGCAAGGTCGTCGCCCAGGAATTGGCTCGCGCCACCCTAGGGGTCGAATTTCCTTCCGACGACCTCGAGCGCTATGCCGGCGCCTACTTCGACTTCGCCATGGCCAACCCACGGCTCATGCGCCTGGTCGCCTGGTGCGGTCTGGAACTGCCCGGCGCCATCGAAGGAGTGCCGACCGCCGAAGCCAAGCTGGCGCGCGTCGCCCAGGCCCAAAAAGCCGGCGAGGTGGCCGAGCGCTTCACCCCCTCCTTCATCCTCTCCACCATCTCGGCGGTGAGCATGGCCTGGGTGCCGAGCAACTGGTACGCAAGCCAGCTCGATCCCGAGGCGGCCGCCAACGCCCCGCGCTACCGCGAACAGATCGTGCGCCTCATTGCCATGATGGTCCGGCCCGATCCCAGACCTTCCGTTTGACGGAGTTTGCCAGATGACCGCGAAGGAAAGCGACAAAGCGCCAGGCACCCAGGCGAGTTCCCAGGAGGAAACGCAAAAGGTGCGCGAAAGCACGCGATTTCATCACGCCGTGGCGGTGGCCGACGACGACATTGACGGCAATGGCCATGTCAACAACATCTGCTATTTGCGCTGGGTGCAGGATGCGGCGGTGGCCCACTGGCGCGCGGTGATCAATCGCGAAGCGGTGCAAGGCCTCTCCTGGGTCGTCGTGCGCCACGAGATCGACTACAAGCGTCCTGCCCTTCCCGGCGACCGGCTCGTGGTGCGCACCTGGATCGCGGAAGTCACCGCGGCGACGATGGAACGTTTTTGTGAAGTGCGCCGTGAAAACGACGATCAAACGGTTCTCGCAAAGGCACGCACCATCTGGTGCGCCATTGATGCCAAGTCAGGGCGGCCGCGGCGCATTGGCCCAGACATCAAATCGTTCTTCTTTGGCGCGTCGTCCTGAAAATGCTTATTCCACGTCGCGATTTTGAAACCTGATTCCCCACCTTTCACGAACCGTCTTCGTCAAAATCCAGGGAATCGGGATCGTTGAGATGAGCAAGAGAGCGCCGCTGTTGCGCAAGGCGCTCCAACCGGTTCTCTGCTTCGCAACCTCGTCTTCATCTTCAGAATGTTCGTAGGTGAATCCGATCAGTAACGCAAGCGAAAAGACCATTCCCATTATAAATATTGAAAAATATGATATCTTTAAAGAGTTTTTATAAACCGCTAAAATCGTCAGAACATAATCCACAGGGATGAGGAGAGCGACTCCCCACGCCAAGTACTCCTCAATTGCCGGCGGCGCGCCCCCAGCGATGGCGAAAAGACTTACCAAAAAGCCATCCTCCCGGGATTGACAATGGCTCAAACCCTCGTTCGCTTGGAAGATGCAGGCGTCAGACACGATCTTCCGGAAAAAGGCCCTCTCCGTGCCGTTGATTATGCGGCGATTTTCCCGCCCGTACAGGCCACAACTTCCGCCTTGTAGGAACCTTCTTGCCAAACTTTTTTCAAATCCTCACCCAACTCTCTTGAAGGCACGAGGCGAAGTCCATACGAACCAGAAAAAAAAGCGCCCACAGGCCTACTTCCGCGCCAGCGAAAAATCCAACAATTTCAACAAATTAAACATACACTAACAGCCTGATTGGCCCGTCTGGATAGTACGACCAAAAAAGGACCGCGACTCATGAGTTCCCAGTGTACGAGCCAGATCCCCGAAATTGTCAAAAAGCATGAGGCCGATCTGCTCGCCGAATGGAGCAAGGAACTGGCTCTTTTAAGAGGCCAGGGAAGCGGCCGGATCAAGGAAGCCGAGCTGCGCGAGCAGTGCTCCGGTTTCTTGCGCGCTTTTCAAGAAGCGATCCAAAGCGGCAAATTGTCCGGCATCACCGGCGAAAGCTGGGCCACCACACGTGAAATGCTTAGCGAGGTCTCCCGCTCGCGCAGCTTGCAAGGGTTCAGCCCTTCCGAAACGGCCATCTTCGTCTTTTCGCTCAAAGGTCCGCTCCTTGCCCGCATGCGCCGCGAACTGGGCAAAGACCCCGAACTGCTCGTGAATGAAACGACGATCGTCAACGATCTGCTCGACAAGCTGGGGCTTTACACGACCGAGGTGTACCAGAAATCGCGCGAAGAAGTCATCTCGCGCCAGCAGCAAGAAATGATGGAGCTATCGACTCCCGTCGTCAAAATGTGGGAAGGCGTTCTCGCGCTTCCCCTCATCGGCACGCTCGACAGCGCCCGCACGCAGGTCGTCATGGAATCGCTTTTGCAAGCGATTGTCCAGACTGGCGCCGAAGTCGCCATCATTGACATCACCGGCGTACCGACGGTCGATACCCTCGTGGCCCAGCACCTGATCAAAACCGTTACCGCCGCAAGACTCATGGGCACCGACTGCATCATCAGCGGCATCCGCCCGCAAATCGCCCAGACGATCGTCCATCTTGGAGTCGACCTGTCGGGCGTGACCACCAAGGCCTCGCTGGCCGACGCCTTGGCGCTCGCCCTGAAGCGCTCTGGATTCATCATCACCAAGGCGCAAACGGCGAAGTAAAAACACGAAGTTAAAAGCCAGAAATTACACAGAAACAAGAACCCAGTAGAAAAATCAAGCAACGAAGGAGCGACATTGGAGCGTATCCCGATCCTGCGGATGGGCAAGTTCCTGCTGGTGACCATCCAGGTGGACATGCATGACCGGCTGGCGATGACGCTACAGGACGACCTGACGACACGCATCAACGAGACCGGAGCCCGCGGAGTTCTCATCGATATTTCGGCGCTCGACATCGTCGATTCGTTCATCGGGCGCATGATCGCCAACATTTCGGGAATGGCACGGGTGCTCGACGCCGAAACGGTGGTCGTGGGCATGCAACCGGCCGTGGCGATCACCCTTGTTGAGCTGGGACTATCGTTGCCGGGGGTGCGAACCGCCCTCAATGTCGAGAAAGGGATGCGCCTGCTGCAGTTGTCGGTGGACGCTGGCTCCCTGGAGACCGGCGATGCCCGTAACGAAGACTGAGACGATGCCGATCCGCAACGAAGGCGACGTGGTGCAGATCCGCCAGTTGGTGCGCAAATGGTCAACCGACCTGACCAGCTTCAGCCTCGTTGACCAGACCAAAATTGTGACGGCTGCCAGCGAGCTGGCGCGCAATGTGCTAGTCCATGGCGGTGGCGGCCATGCGAAGCTGGAAGCGCTTCAAGAAGGGGCTCGGCGCGGCTTGCGCTTGAGCTTCGAAGACAAAGGTCCGGGAATTCCCGACATCGACCTGGCTTTGCGCGACGGCTATACCACCGGCGGCGGACTGGGCCTCGGCTTGAGCGGCTCGAAACGCCTGGTCAACGAATTTTCGATCGACTCGCGGGTCGGAGAGGGGACATGTGTCACCATCACAAAATGGAAGTGATTGCGGCTCAAGCAGCATCGTCATTGCGGTTGCGGACATAAGCCAGGTTGGGGAAGCGCGCCGCGCAGGCGCGGCGATGGCAAGGCGCTTTGGATTTGCCGAGACGCTTGAGGGCAAGGTGGCTCTCGTTGTCACGGAAGTCGCAAGCAACCTTTTGAAGCATGCCGGTCACGGCCAGGTGCTATTGAGGGGGCTTGAAGAGAGAGACCAGCTCGGCATCGAAATCTTGGCCCTCGACCAGGGACCAGGAATGGGCGACCTCGACCGCTGCTTGCGCGACGGTTTTTCCACGGCCGGTTCGCCGGGCACGGGTCTCGGGGCGATCACCCGGGTATCGGACCTGGTCGAGGTCTACACGCTGCCGCAAGGGGGCACGGCCCTCTTGTCTCAGGTGTGGGCCCGGCCCAAAGACAGCGGCGCGTCCGCAATGGGAGGCCAATCTCCCGGCGGCGGTGTTGCGCTCAGAACCTCTTCCTTGCAGGCGGAACATGTCGACTCGGTGGGGGCGGTCCACCTGCCCAAACCGGGAGAGTCGGTCTGCGGCGATGCCTGGGCGCTCGACGAGCGGGATGATCGGCGGGTACTGCTCGTTGCCGACGGCCTGGGCCACGGCCCCGATGCCGCGGCAGCATCCGGCGAAGCCGTGCGCATCTTTCGCGAGCAGGCACAGCAGGAACCAGGCGAAATCCTGACGCGCATTCATGGCGCCTTGCGCGGCACCCGCGGCGCGGCCATCGGCATCGCTCGGCTCAACCTCGCCAAGAAGTCGCTTCGCTTTGCCGGAGTGGGAAATATCGCCGGAACCATCCTGACAAACGGGGCGAGCCGCAGCCTGGTTTCGCATAACGGCATCGTCGGCCATGAACTGCGCAAGGTGCAGGAATTCGATTACCCGATCCAGCCGGGAGCCCTGCTCGTGATGCATTCCGACGGGCTCGCCACGCAATGGCGCCTCGACAGATATACCGGGCTGGCCAGCCGGCACCCCAGCTTGATCGCCGGAGTGCTCTATCGCGATTTTTGCCGCGGCCGCGACGATGTGACCGTCGTGGCCATGCCGGTACCCGAACCCTCGCAATCTCCCCAACATGATCCTGGGCTTGGCTTGGGGGGAGTGGACACATGAGCAAACCTGTACTCAGCGTGGAAGTGCGGCTGGAGCAAGATGTCGTTCTTGCGCGGCAGCGCGCCCGCCAGATCGCCGGACTGTTCGGTTTTGAAACCCAAGATCAAACCCGCTTCGCCACGGCGGTTTCCGAGATGGCCCGCAACGCCTTTCAATATGCCGCCGGAGGGCGCATCGAATTTTCCGTGGCACCGGGAACGACCTCGGCAGCGCCGTCGACCTTGCTTGCCAAGATTCAAGATCGCGGCAAGGGCATCGCCAATCTCAAGTCGATCCTTGAGGGGAATTATCGTTCGCCTACCGGGATGGGAAGGGGCATCGTCGGCGTCAGGCGCCTGATGGACCAGTTCCGCATCGAATCGGTGCCGGGGGAGGGAACGACCGTTGAATTGGGAAAATCCTTTCCCAAGCATTGCCCCGCGATCAACCCTCAAGATGTGGCGCGCGTCGTCGATGAGTTGGTGCGTCGCGGGCCGCAAAACGCCTTTGAAGAAGCGCGCCAGCAAAATCTGGAGCTTTTGCAAACGCTTGACGCCTTGCGTAAAAACCAGGACGAGCTGTCCCTTGCCAACAAGGAACTGCTCGAGCGGCAGGCGGCCCTCAACCAACTCAACCGCGAACTGGAAGATACCAACCGCGGCGTCGTCGCCCTGTATGCCGAACTCGACGAAAAGGCCGATTTTCTCAAGCGCGCCTCGGAAACGAAATCGCGCTTCCTTTCCAACATGAGCCACGAGTTTCGCACGCCGCTCAATGCGATTACCGGACTCGCTCGGATTCTCCTTGACCGCACCGACGGCGAATTGACCTCCGAGCAAGAGAAACAGGTCACGCTGATTCGCCGCTCCGCCGAGGACCTCACCGAACTGGTCAATGACCTGCTCGACCTGGCCAAAGTCGAGGCGGGCAAGGTGACGATTCGCGCCTTCGAGTTCGAGGCGCGCACCCTGTTCGCCGCTTTGCGCGGCTTGTTGCGGCCGCTGCTGGCGCACAATAGCGCCGTCGTCCTCATTTTTGAAGAGGCTGTCGGCATCCCTTGCCTGCACACCGACGAAAGCAAGCTCTCGCAAATCCTGAGAAACTTCATCTCCAATGCGCTCAAATTCACCGAGCGCGGCGAAGTGCGCGTTTCGGTGGAAGTCCGCCCTCAAGATTTCGTCGCGTTCACCGTCGCCGATACGGGCGTTGGCATCGCTCCACAAGACCACGACCTGATCTTCGAAGAGTTCACCCAGGTTGAAGGTCCGCGTCAGAAGTATGTCAAGGGAACGGGACTGGGTCTGCCGCTGGTGCGTAAACTGGCGAGCTTACTTGGCGGCCACATTGAAATGAAGAGCGAATTGGGAGTCGGTTCGTCTTTCACGGTCGTGATCCCGCGCAATTACCACGGCCCGGCCGAAGTTGTGCCGGTTCCCGAGGTGTCGGCTCAGGTCGATCCATCGCGCCGGCCGGTGCTTGTCGTCGAAGACAACCGTGAAACGCTTTTCATTTACGAAAAATACCTCAAGGGGACCGGCTACCAGGTGATTCCCGCGCGCACGCTCAAGGCGGCGCGCCAGGCGTTGGGACGATTTCGGCCGGCCGCGGTGATCCTCGATGTGCTTCTGGAAAACGAAAACACCTGGGAACTCCTGGGCGAACTGAAGCGCGCGGAATCGACTCGCGACATCCCGATCATCGTGATCACCCTGGTGGAGAACGAAGATAAGACCAAAGCGCTTGGGGCCGACGCGTTTGCCGCCAAGCCGGTGGAAAGGGCCTGGCTTTTGAGTCAATTGCAACGCTCCACCTTGCATTTAACTCCTGAGAAAATCTTGCTGATCGACGACGACGAGGCCTCGCGCTATCTTCTGAAGAGCTTGCTTCATGGAAGCGGTTTTGGGGTGGCCGAGGCGGTTGACGCCAACGAGGGGCTTGAGCGTGCGCGGAAAGAGCCGCCGCTTGCCGTGTTTCTCGATCTCGATCTGCCCGACCAAAGCGGGTTCGAAGTGCTCGAAGCGCTCAGGCGTGAGTCCGCGACGAGCAATATCCCCGTGATTATCCATTCGGCCCGACTTTTAAGCGAAGGAGAACGCGCGCGGCTGTCTTGCGCGGGAGCGGCCGCAATCCTTCCCAAAGGAATTCTTTCCCGCCAAGCGGGGACCTCCCAACTCCGGGACATCCTCAGCCGCGCGGGACTCATCGCGACGACGGTGCACTAGCATGTCAGCCAAAACAACGACAATTCTGGTGGTCGATGACGAAGAAGGGTCGCGCTATACGGTGGCACGCCTCTTGAGGAAGCACAAGTATGAAGTGTTGGAAGCGGGTACGGCCGCCGACGCCTTGCGCCTGGTCGGCGAAAAGCCCGACTTGATGATTCTCGACATCAACCTTCCCGACATGAGCGGCTACGAGGTTTGTCAGAGGATCAAGGCAAATCCGGCCACCACCTCCATTCCCGTGTTGCATTTGTCCGCGAGTTTTGTCGACAGCGAAAATCGTTCGACCGGGCTGGAAGGAGGCGCCGACGGCTACCTGACCCACCCGGTCGAACCGCGCGAACTCATCGCGAGCATCGAGGCGCTCCTGCGCGCGCGCCGCGCCGAACAGGCCGCCCGCGAACAGCACGAGCTTTTGCGGGTCACGCTCAATAGCATCGGCGACGCGGTCATCACCACCGATGCGATGGGGCTGGCAACGTTCTTGAATCCAGTCGCACAGCGCCTGACCGGGTGGACCACCGAAGAAGCAATCGGCCAACCGCTGACGCGGATCTTTTCGATTCTCAACGAACAGACCCGCCAGCCGGTGATCGATCCGTTCGCTCATGCACTGCGTCAAGGCGAAGCGGTGGGCCTGGCCAATCACACCCTGCTCATTGCTCGCGATGGCAGCGAGTTTCCCATCGAGGACAGCGCCGCTCCCATCCGCGAAGCCGATGGCCGTGTGGTTGGCCTCGTGCTCGTATTTCGTGATGTCAGCAGCCGGCGTAGCGCCGCGACCGCCTTGCAAGAAACCCAGGATCGTTTGCGACTCATGGTCGAAAGCGTAAAAGACTACGCCATCTTCGCGCTCGATTCGCGGGGACTGGTCACCAGTTGGAATCCGGGGGCCGAAAGGGTTTTTGGCTACTCCAGCGAAGAGATGGCGGGCCGATCGGCGGAAGTTCTCTGGACGATTCCAGACAGGCTGGCAGGTGCTTACGATAAAGAGCTAATGAAGGCAGCCGCCACGGGCCGGGCCGAGGATGAACGCTGGCATCTACGCAAAGACGGCAGCCAGTTTTATGCCAGCGGCGTGGTCACGCCGATCTTCGATCGCTCAGGAATGGTGGCCGGCTTCACCAAGGTCGCGCGCGACATCACCGATCGCAAACGCGCCGAGGATGCCTTGCGCGATGCCGATCGGCGCAAGGACGAATTTTTGGCGATGCTTGCGCACGAACTGCGCAACCCGCTGGCCCCGATTTCCAATGCACTGCACCTGGTGCGCTTGCAAGGCGGAGTGACCCCCTCCACCGGCCCCGGGCTCGATGTGATCGAACGGCAAGTTGAACACCTCGTTCGCCTGGTGGACGACCTGCTCGATGTCAGCCGGATCACGCGCGGGCAGATCAAGCTGCAAAAGCAGGACCTCGATCTGGCCAATGTGATTTCGCGCGCGGTGGAAAGCAGCCGCCCCCTTATTGAGGCGCGCCGCCACACTCTGGAAGTGCAGCTACCCGAAGTGCCGCTCATTGTCGAAGGGGACATCGTGCGGCTGGCCCAGGTGATTTTGAACCTGCTCAACAATGCCGCCAAATACACCCCCGAAGGCGGGAAAATTTGGCTAAGCGTCGCGCGGCAAGTGGGTGAAGCGGCCGCGTCCAACAAAAGCTCGCCCGCCACGAATGCCCTTTCCATGGCGGTGGTGCGGGTGCGCGATACGGGGATGGGCATTCCCGCCGACATGTTGCGCGGCGTGTTCGATCTCTTCACACAGGTAGAACGAACGCTTGACCGTGCCGAGGGAGGTTTGGGGATTGGCCTGAGCCTCGTGCGCAGCCTTACGGAAATGCACGGCGGCAAGGTCGAAGTTCTTAGCGATGGACTCGGCCAGGGATGCGAGTTCATCGTGCGCCTTCCCCTGGTCGACCGCGCCGCCGGCGCCGACCTGCCGGAAAACGCAGCCTCAGGCACGGCCGCGCTGCCTCAGGGCCGGCGCATTCTCGTCGTCGACGACATCCGCGACTCAGCCGATAGTCTGGCCACCTTGCTTCGCCTTCTTGGCAACGATGTGCGCACCGCCTACGAGGGCCGGCAAGCGCTGGCGGTCGCCTCCAGCTACAGCCCGCACCTGGTCCTGCTCGATCTCGGCTTGCCGGGAATGAACGGCTACGAAGTCGCGAAACAGTTGCGCGCCATGCCCTCCCACGATCCCAGAGTCCTTGTCGCCTTGACCGGCTTTGGCACCGAGGAAGACCGCCGCCTGACCCGCGAAGCGGGATTCGATCACCACCTGGTCAAGCCTGTGGATTTCGAAGCGCTGCAGAAATTGCTCAACGGAACGCTGCCCCGGACCTGAACCGGGGAAGGTACGATGCGCGATGAGCGCGCCCACTGCATCATTAATTCGACCGCGGCAGTTTCCGACCGGCCAGCAGATTCATCAGATCCACAATGTCCACAGGCTTGACCAAATGATGGTCGAATCCCGCGGCGTGCGTGCGCTGCCGGTCGGCTTCCTGGCCCCAACCGGTCTGGGCGATGATGAGCATTTCCTTGCCTCCCGGCAGTTCGCGCATGCGCCGGCAGGCTTCATAGCCGTTTAACCTGGGAAGCCCGATATCCAAAAGCACGACCTCGGGCCGAAACTCCGTCGCCGCGGTGATCGCGGCTTCGCCGTCGTGAACCGTGTGAGTTTCGTTGCCTGTAAGATTCAACATGATGGCCAGGCTTTCCGCACCGTCCTGATTGTCATCCACAATCAGGATGCGCCGGCCCGAACTCCTTGCCTCTTCCTTCACGGCGGGCTTCTTCACCGAAGAATCGAGAAGCACCGGCAAGCGGACAACGAACTCGCTTCCCTTACCCAGTCCCGCGCTATGCGCTTCGACGCTGCCGTCATGCATCTCCACCAGGCGCCGCACCAGCGTCAGCCCAATTCCCAGGCCGCCTTGCGACTTTTCAAGCGAACGGTCCACCTGCGAAAACATCTCGAAGATCCGCGGCAACTGCTCCGCGGCGATGCCCACGCCGGTATCTCGCACCGAGACCACGACCTCATCGGCTTGCCGTTCGGCGCTTAACCAGATGTGCCCGCCGGTGTCGCTGTATTTGGCGGCATTGTTAAGCAGGTTCATGAAGACCTGGGCAAGGCGTGTCAGATCGGCATCCACCACGATCGGTTGATCCGGCAGCGAGACAGTCAATTCGTGGCCCATCTGCTCGATGAGCGGACGACTGGTTTCGACGGCGCTTTCCAGCACCTCCACCAAGGAGATGCGCTCGCGGCGCAGTTCAATCTTGCCCCGGCTGATGCGGCTGACATCCATCAAATCGTCAACCAGACGCACCATCTGATCGACCTGCCGTTCCATCATGGCGCGCGACATTTCCGTGGCGGCAGGATCGTTTTTGGTCAGCTTCAGAAGCTGTAAGCCGTTGCGGATGGGAGCCAGGGGGTTGCGCAGTTCGTGGGCCAGCGTCGCCAGAAACTCGTCTTTTTTGCGGTCGGCATCGGAAAGGTTCGCGGCCAGTTGCCGCAGCTCTTCTTCCATCTTCTTACGGTCGGTCACATCGCGCGTCGTTCCGGCCACCGCTTCGACCTCGCCGTCGATCCCAAACACCGGCACGAAAATGTAATCGTAAATGCGCCTGCCGAGGGTGCCATGAAAGGGCACCTCCCCGCGAATGGGCCGCTTCGTGGCGCGAACCTGGTCGATTTCGCGGCAATGCATTTCGGCATGCCAGGGCTCATAACCGATTTCCAAAAAGGTCTTGCCGATGGTGTCTTTGAGCGGATGCCCCCACATCGCAATCAACGCATCGTTCGCATAAAGTACGAGGTAATCGAGGCTGAAGACATAGATGAAGTCGGGGGTTGCCGACAGGATCGTCTCGTAAAGCCGCTTCTGCTGCTCTGACTGCGCGGTTACCCGTGCCAGTTCCTCGGCGGCCTGCCGCTGATTGGTGACATCGCGGGCCGTGCCGAACCACTCCACGACCTTGCCCGCCGCATCGCGAACGGGAACGGCGCGCGAGTAGGTCCAACCGGTGCTGCCATCGGGACGATGGACGCGATGTTCCAACTCGAAGATCTCCTCGGTTGCGATCGCGTGGCTCACCGCATCGCGTACCCGTTTGTGTTCCGAAGGCGGAATATTCTTTTGCAGCCAGTCGCGAATCGGCCCGGAATTGCTTGCCACCAGATCGCGGCCGTTCATGGGCTGCATTTGCGACCAGTCGGCGCTCATGAGAAAGACGACATCCGAAGTGGCGGTGACAAGCGCACGGTAGCGCAACTCGCGCGCTTTCAGGGAATCCTCGGCGTTTTTACGCTCGGTGATGTCACGAAAAACGAGCACGGCGCCGTCAACGTTGCCCGATAGATCGCGGATGGGAGCGGCGCTATCGTCGATCGGGTGCTCCCCCCCATCGCGGCCGATCAAGACCGTGTGATTGGCCAGTCCCACGACGAGGCCGGTGGCCAGCGCGCGCAATGCCGGGTTGTCGACTTCCTTGCGAGACGTTTCGTTGACGATGTGAAAGACTTCCGTCAGCGGCCGGCCAACCGCTTCGTCGAGCGGCCAGCCGGTCATTTTTTGCGCCACCAAATTGAGGTAGGTGACATTTCCCCAGGCATCGGTCGTGATGACGCCATCGCCAATGCTTGCCAGGGTGACGCGCAACCGCTCGCGATGGGCCCGCACTTCGGCTTCGGAGCGCAGCCGCGCCAAAACGATGGAGGTCTGATTGGCCCCCACACCCATCAAGAGCCGGTCTTGTTCGGTGGCGAACTCGGGGTTGCCAGACCCAGCGATGAGAATTCCAAACCCTTCGCCGATCCCAAAGCGGGTAACGACGAGATGCAGGGTGCCGTTTCCCAAAGGATTGGGGATGCTGGCGGGCGCGCCATCGCCGTGCAAAAGCGGAACGATCGCGGCACGCACCTTCGCCGAGATTTGCGGATCGGCCGTTCGCTCTTTGGTGCGCAAGAACTCAAGCGGTTGCTGATCGCTTTGAGCGGCAAAGCGGATGTAGACCAGGTCAAGCGAAAGCATGCTAAGAAGGGCATCGGCCAAACTGCGGCCGATCCCTTCTTCACCGAGCCCCGTCCAGATGGCGGGTAAAGCCGAAAGCGCGACCAGGTCGCGCATGGTGCGCCGCAATCGCCGATTTTCGATTACAGCATCATCTTTTGAGTCCATGAACCATCCAAACCAATTTACGCGCAACCTTGGCTAGCATCAACAGCCCATTTTTTGGCTCGCGTTTCCGCGATCAAGGGGCTTGAATTCGCCGGCAACCTATTCGAGTTGGTAGTTTCGCACTTCCTACGAGATGAAATTAGCCGGCGACTTTTTCGAGTTTGCGTTCCCGCAATTCCTTGAGCATTTCTTGCGGCGGCACATAGAACGGGTTTTCTTGCAAGATCCCGCCGATGATCACCATCGGGTGCGTGCGCATGATGTCGATGACCAGCGCGGCTTCGAAGCGGGAAAGGTCGTAGCAGCAGACGACCGGGTCGCGCACTTCGGGCAAAAACTCGTTCAGGCGGGTTTCGTATTCCAGCAGGTCATGGACGCCGGGCAAATCCTCAAGCGCCCACTCCATGTTCCCCACAAAGCGTGTGATCTCGCCCGCCTTTTGTTTCGCGATCGCTTCCTTGACCAGCTCGATCATGCGGAACTGATCGAAGCGGCCCTCTTGGATATAAGCCTCTTGCCACTGATAGACTTCCAGGTCTCCCTTGGCCTGGGCTCCGGCGACGTCGATTCCTTCCTGCTCCAACTTGCGGACATGGTCGGGACGGTGGGCCGGGTCAACGATGTGAAAAGCCCGGTCGCCTTTTTCGAATCCGTCCTGGATGAACGGCATCAACACCCGGTATTTCTCCTCGGCCGAGTGGAAGAAGGCGCAGACATGGCCGGAATGCTTGAGAGTCGAGCCCGCGAGCCGAATCGGCTCCCGCATGGTTTCGCACATAGTCGATTTCCCGCAAATGGCGGGCTCCATCAAATCGCTCCAGATTCCCTGGCGCCATACGAGTTTAGGATATGGATGGCGCCTGCAATCCCGGGAAATTCCCCAGAAATGATGAGAAGTCGAGAAACAGAGGTATCGGATCGGCGGACGGGACGGGTCGAGACTGAGGAAAGCACCACCCTAAAGCGGCAAATGGGCTTCAAAAAATCAGCCGCTGGTAGGTAAAGGAGACGATCGAGCCGGGTTATCGCGCTTTTGTCAACCTGCCCCCGATCCAGACGACTCCCCAGGCGAACATCACATGGACCGCCACACCGAACAGGTCGATCAGGTCAAGGAGCCAATTCCACCTGAGGCCGTAGCAGAACCAGCAAGTGGTCCCGTACCACATTCAGCCCCTTAGCGGATCTTTATCCAATTGGGCAGGCTCTTGGCCAGTCTGTAATCTGACCAGCGGCGAATGAACGAGCAGCGAGCAACAAGGCGATGCGCATACTTGTCGTTGAGGATGAACCGAAGGCGGCCGCTTATTTGCAGCGCGGGTTGGAGGAGAATGGCTTCGTGGTCGACGTCGCCGCGCGCGGCGACGACGGCCTGCACCTGGCCCTTTCCGTTGCCTACGATGTACTCATCCTTGATGTCATGCTGCCCGGCCTTGATGGCTGGGACATCGTCGCGGCCGTACGCGAGGAAAAACGGCAAACGCCCGTGCTTTTCCTCACCGCCAAAGATGCCGTTGACGACCGGGTGAAGGGGCTGGAACTTGGCGCGGACGACTATCTGGTCAAGCCGTTCGCCTTTTCGGAACTGCTCGCTCGCGTGCGCTCCCTGATCCGCCGCGGCCCGGCCCGCTTACCCGACACCATGACGGTGGCCGACCTCGAGGTCGATGCGCTGCGACACCGGGCCAGTCGCGCCGGGCAGCGCCTCGACCTAACGCCCAAGGAATTCTCGCTACTTTCGTTGCTTGCGCGTCGCTCAGGCGAGGTGTTGTCTCGAACGCTGATCTCCGAACAGGTGTGGGATGTGAATTTCGACAGCGATACGAATGTGGTGGATGTTCATGTGCGCCGGTTGCGCGCCAAGGTCGACGACCCGTTCGACACCAAGCTGATCCACACGGTTCGTGGAGTGGGCTATGTCCTCGAACAACGCAGATGAGGCGTCCGTCGCGGCCATTCCCTCCGAACGATCCCGCACCAGAGTGCCTTGGTCACTCGCTGCCCGATTGACAATCTGGTATGCCGGGTCGGCGTTCCTTCTGATCCTTGCCGTCGTTGCCTTCCTCGACTGGATGCTGGCGCGCAGCCTCGACCGGGAAAATGACAACCAGATCACCGATCAAGTACGCGTCTTGCACGACCTTATGGAGGAACGGCCAGGCGATCTTGAAGCCGTGCGACAGGAAGCCGAACAGGAGTTTCAAAGCCGCCAGCACACCCAGGTCTACATCCGCTTGCTCGATGGCGCCGGGAGCGTTCTGGTTGAAACGCCAGGCATGGCTCAACTCCTGCCTCCAACACAGTTTCCGACACCCTTGCCCGCTAGGAAACGGCCGGACACCGAAAAGAACTCGGTTCAGCAAGGCGAGCAGCGGCGCTCCGCCGATGGCAGACCCCTGCGGGTCATGTCGATCGAAATGGACCCGCCTCAAAGGGGATCAATTCCGAACGGCTCAACCATCCAGGTCGTGCAGGCAGCGATGGATCGCAGTAATGAGGCCGAACTGCTCGCCGAATATCGCAGCAACCTCGGCCTTGTGCTGGCGGCGGGATTGATCGTTTGCATCATCGTCGGCCATCAGATTGCCTACCGCGGGCTGCAGCCCGTCAGGCTGGTTGCCGATACGGCACGCCGTATCGACACCACCAACTTCGGTGAACGGATCGACTCCACTGGCTTGCCCGGCGATCTGCTCGACCTGGCCGTGACCTTCAATCGCATGCTCGACCGCCTGGAACGCTCGTTCACCAGGCTCAGTCAGTTTTCGGCCGACATAGCTCACGAACTGCGCACGCCGGTCAACAACCTCCGCGGTGAAATCGAGGTCGCGCTGGGCAAGCGCCGGGACCCTGAAAGGTATGAAGAATTGCTCGCGTCGAATCTCGAAGATTGCGACCGCCTGACTCGCCTGATTGAGAGCCTGCTTTTCCTGGCAAAGGCGGAAAATCCGCGCACGCAATTCGTAAAAGAGGTCATCGATGTCGGTCAAGAACTGGCAACGGTGTGCGAGTTCTACGAAGCCGCGGCCAACGAGAAAAAACTAACGCTCGCCGCGATCGCTCCAAAGAAAATCACCGCTGCGCTCAGCCGTACCCTATTTCAGCGTGCCGTCTGCAACCTCGTCGAAAACGCGATGACCCACACGCGCCAAGGCGGCACGGTCACACTGAGCGCCGCTCAAACCGAATCCGCCGTTTCCGTAATGGTGGCCGATACCGGATCGGGCATCCCCGCGGAACATTTGCCCCATGTCTTCGATCGCTTCTACCGCGCCGATCAGGTCCGCTCTTCGGTCGCTCGCAACATTGGCCTGGGACTTTCCATCGTCAAGGGGATCGTGGATCTGCACGGCGGCGACATTCGCGTCGCAAGCGAAAAAGGCCAGGGAACCCGAGTCACCATGTCCTTCCCAAAGTAAGCAACGATCGAGAAGGACAAGCAGATGACGAAAGCGTCATCTTGGTGTCATCTTGCCGTAGGTTCCGTTCGCTAAACTCCTGAGCACGGGGTGGAAGAGCTCCCAATTATGTGGGGGATTTCCTATCCCCCGGTGGTGCGGAAGGAGCGAGCCGGTGCATCGAATCGATTTTGAGCCAAAAGGCGCGCAGGAACGCGACCGCCGGTTGGCCTTCACGCTGATTGAACTGCTCGTGGTCATCGCCATCATCGGCGTGCTCATTGGCCTGCTGGTTCCCGCCGTGCAAAAGGTGCGCGAGGCAGCCGGCCGGATGCAATGCACCAACAACCTCAAGCAGGTCGGCCTCGCATTGATGAATTACCACGACACCAACCGGAAATTTCCTCCCGGCTATGTTTCGACCCCCGACGCCTCGGGCAACGACACTGGCCCGGGCTGGGGTTGGGCAGCGCACATCCTCGCGCAAATGGAACAGGATAACCTGTATCGCCAGATCGACTTCAAGCAGCCCGTGGAAGCGGCAGCAAATGCGGCGGCGCGCATCATGGTCGTAAAGTCGCTACTTTGTCCATCGGATAGTTCGCCGACTCAGGCCTTCCCCGTCGGCCCGCGATCAGCCACCGCTCAACTGACGAGTACGATTTGCACCGTCGCTCCCGCCAACTATGTCGCCAACTTTGGCGTCGGCGAACCGGGCGTGGACGGCGACGGCATTTTTTACCGCAACAGCTCCGTCAACATCGCGGATATTATCGATGGCACAAGTAGCACGCTTATGGTTGGCGAGAGGTCATTCTACCACGCAGAGGCAACCTGGACCGGGGCGGTCACCGGTTCCGATTTGGGCCCGACTCCCAATTCGCCGTTGCCCGTGCAAACCGAAAACGCCTCCAACTTCGTACTCGCCCATACGGGCGAATCGTTTGAAGGTCCGGGCAACCCTAAAGAGATCAATCACTACACCTCAAGGCATACCGGGGGCGGCAACTTCTTATTCGGCGATGGCCACGTCGCCTACCTCAACCGTTCCACCACCTACGCCACCTACAAAGCACTGTCGACTCGTTCGAAGGGCGAAGTCATTGCCATGGGAGACTACTAATGCGCCGGTTCGTGTCTTGTTGTTATGTTATCTTGTTCAGTTGGCTTGGCGTTTCGCTTACGGGTTGCGGGGAGAAGCCCCAAGCCAAAACCCGGCTGGAACTCAAGGACATCCCAGGTGATATCATGAAGGTGGCAAAGGAGAAATTGCCGGGCATCACCTTCGATGCCGCATTCCGTGAACCCAACGGCAGCTACGAACTTCGCGGCAAGGACAAAACCGGCAAAGTTCGCGAGATCGATATCCGCGGCGATGGCACCGTCGAAGAGTTGCAGTAGCGCGTAGGCGGCGCCGATTCAAGGAAACATGGAATCGACGCATGGACCAGGGTATCTATGAGCCATGACGGCCGTTTGGCCGTCATGGCTCGTTCCTTCAACCACCGCCAAGCGACTCCTCCACTTCTTAACGTCTCTCTCTCTTCTCTCCTCACATTTCTCATGAAGCGCAGGGCGAAGCGTCCGCTTCACCCTGGCCTGCAACTGTTTGAATTTGCAGAATTGGGCAAGACTTCAAGAGATTCCGTCCTTTCCTTTTGTGGGCCATCATCCTCTAATGACTGGGGAAGGGATCGTTTGCTCCCCAGGCCGGCAAAATTCTCCTTTTCCCCCTCGCCTTGCCTTCCTCGTGCCTCTCCTCCCAGGGGCACAAACAAGAATGTGCCTGTTGGCCGTCCGCCCCCTTGCAAAGCCTGTTGAGAAAAACAGAGACCCACAGAATAAAATTGAGATATTCGAGATCATAAAAAACAGCGAAGAAAAGAACCAAGGAGTCTTGCTTTGAAATCGTTTGCTTTGTGCCTCGCCCTGTTGGTCCCCGCCGCCCCTGCCTTCGCCGACGATTGGCCCCAGTGGCAAGGTCCCGATCGCAATGCGATGTCCAAAGAGCGCGGCCTGCTGCAAGAATGGCCGAAGGGCGGTCCACCCCTTGCCTGGCAAATCAAGGGCCTTGGCGGCGGCGATAGCGCCCCCTCGATCGCGGCCGGCGTCATCTACGGCATGGGCAGCCGCAAGGGTATCGAGACCGTTTGGGCCCTGAGCGAAAAAGACGGCAAGGAGATCTGGTCGGCCAGCCTTGGCTCCTCCTTCCCCCAACGCATGCCTCAATCGAAAGAGGGCCCCGGCTGCACCCCAACGATCGATGGCGAACGCCTCTATGTCGTCACCATGGCCGGCGACATTGCCTGCCTGACCACCAAAGACGGCAAAGTCGTGTGGCAAAAGAGCTTCACCAAGGAGTTCGGCGGCAAAGTGCCCACCTGGAGCTACCGCGAATCGCCCCTCGTTGACGGCGACAAGGTGATCTGCACCCCCGGCAGTGCCAAATCGACCCTGATCGCACTCGACAAGGCGACCGGAAAGGTCCTCTGGCAAAGCGCCGTCCCCGGCAGCCGCGCCGCCGCCTACTCCTCCCCCATCGCCATCGACTTTGGCGGCAAGCGGCAATATGTCCAGCTCACGGCAGGCACCCTCGCCGGCGTTGCCGCCGATACCGGCAAGTCGCTTTGGACCTATGACCACCCCGCAAGCAAGGCCGGCATCAACTGCTCCACCCCCCTCTACCAGGACGGCCAGGTATTCGCCGCCTCCGCCTACGGTACCGGTGGCGGCCTGGCGAAATTGAGCAAACAAGGCTCCGACCAGTTCAAAGCCGACGAAGTCTACTTCACCAAGAAAATGCAGAACCACCACGGCGGCATGATCCTGCTCGACGGCGCCCTTTACGGCGCCAACGGCGGCAACGAAGGGGGTTATCTGCTCTGCCTCGACTTCGCCACCGGCAAAGTCCTCTGGGACGAACGCGACGGCAAAAAGAAAATCAAAAAAGGCTCGATCGCCTTCGCCGACAACCGCCTCTACTACCGCACCGAAGACGGCACCGTGCTCCTGATCGAACCGAACTCCAAGGCCTACACCGAACGCGGCCGCTTCGACCAACCGTCCCGAAGCAACTCCCCCGCCTGGGCCCATCCCGTGATCGCCAACGGCAAACTGTATATAAGAGATCAAGATTTATTGTTCTGTTATGACATCTCTGCTTCCAAGTGAGGGGTGTGGCGTGGGCGGAAGATTTTTTTAACGCAAAGGCGCAAAGAGACAAAGGGCGCAAAGAAAACATTTGAGATCGCCTGTGCGTGTTGTTTTCAGATTTTTGAGCGGCAAATTTCGGATTTCACGCGGAGACGCGGGGGCGCCGAGAAAACAAGCCAACGCCATGGAGCGCAAATAACGCGGTGGCTTTGCACCAACCGCAAATCGGTGTTTCAGATCGCCAGTGGCCGTAAGTCCTGGCAACTTGGCGTCAAGGCGAGTGCGCTTTCTCCGAGACGCGGAGAAGACAAGAAGCGAGGCGAAAACGCGTCCGGGCTGTTCGCGCACCCGTTCGACCAAAATCTCCTGGCGCCCTGACTTGCTCCATGCTTCCATGCAGAATCGCTGCTGCACGAGGCAAACCCCGTCACCAAATCGGATCCCCCATTCTCTCTTCTTTGCGCCCTTTGTCACTTGGCGCCTTTGCGTTAAGAATAACCGCCCACTCAAACGGCACCGCCACCCCTAGACCGCGATTGGGCAAGAGCCATCATCGCGCCTGGGGGTTGTTGACCTTGGCGAATTCAAAGCAAATTTCAAAGCGAATCAAGGATAATAACAGACTTCAGGGAGCTTTGGTTTTGTATATTGACTATTCCCCCTCTCTTTCTTGAGTTGAGGCGAACGGTCCAGCAGGTCTCGTTGAGTCGTTGACATGAAAGAGAATGGGTCTATGTGGGATCGGTTCGCGAACGGCCTCATCATCGACTCAGACAATTGGCGGGAAGGGCTGTTCCGGCTCATCTTGCGCATGAGCGCCTACCTTGGCTTTCTCGTTTATTGGTCAAGCCTTTACATTGCGATCAAGACTGGCCTCATTGGCGTCGCCGTCGTTGACACGCTAGCATTGGCCACGATCATCGGTCTGTTCCTATTCGAGCCCCTGCGATTTCGATGGCGGGCAACGATTTTTTGCGCGACGATCTACATCCTCGCCGTCTCCCTGTTGGTTTGGGTCGGCCCGATCAGCCAGATCTACCTCTTCGGCTTTTCGATCATCACGGCGATTCTACTCGGCCTTCGTGCCGGTTCGATTGCGGTTTTCCTGAGTTCGGCCACCTTGCTTATGGTCGGTTATCTCGGGTTCGTCGCGCCAGGCATGACCATCCCGGCCTCGAACGAGGACCTCTCGGGCTGGTTTGTCCACACGCTCAATTTCACGCTGGTCAACACGGTGCTCACGCTGGCAATCGCTTCGCTCCTTGGCGCGATGAATAAAGCGCTGAGCCGGGAGGTCATCAGCCGAATTTCGCTTGAACGCGAACACACTCTTTTGCGCACGCTCATCGACGCCTTACCCGATGTTGTGTTTACCAAGGATACAGACGGCCGGTTCGTGCTCTGCAATCGGGCGGGTGTGGCCCTGTGCGGACGCGAACGCGAAGATCAGTTGGTTGGATTGACCGCGTCCGATCTGTTTCCTCCCGAGCTTGCTAAACCCTTTCATGGCGACGATCTCGAAGTCGTCGACGGGCGCGAACTCCTTAATCGCGAAGAGTGCGGTGTCGACAGCCAGGGACAGCGGCGCTGGTACTCCACGATCAAGGTTCCCCTACGCGATGCCGCCGGCGCGATCGTCGGCCTCGTCGGCATCAGCCGCGATATCACCGCGTTCAAGCAGGCCGAGGCCGAACGGATCCGCCTGCTTGCACAATTGCAGTTACAGATCGAGCGAATGCCGCTGGGTTATGTGTTGTGCGACACCAACTTTTGCTACACCCGCTGGAATCCGGCAGCGGAGCGGATGTTCGGCTACTCCGAAGCGGAGGTGCTTGGCAAACACCCCTTCGATGTCCTGGTGCCCGCGGAGTCGCAACCGGACACGACGAAGGCGCTCGCCCAACTCAGGGCGGGACAGATGGATGTCCATGGCTTTCTTGTAAGCCGAACCAAGAGCGGGGAACCGATCACTTGCGAGTGGCATAACACACCCCTTTTCGACGAAGCAGGAGTCTTTTGCGGTCTTTTGTCATTGGCTCAGGATGTCAGCGAACGCAAGAAACTTGAGGAACAACTGCGGCAGTCGCAAAAGATGGAGGCGATCGGCCAGCTTGCCGGCGGCATCGCCCACGACTTCAACAACCTGCTTACCGTCATCTCCGGCCACTGCGAACTGATGGATGGCCAATCGAAACCAAACAGCACGGCTCGCGACTCGGTGCAGTCGATTCGCCAGGCAGGGGAACGGGCCGCATCGCTGACCCGGCAACTGCTCGCTTTCAGCCGCCAGACGATCCTGCGGCCCAAGGTGCTCGACCTCAACAGGGTCGTCACCGAAACGAGCGGCATGTTGCGCCGTTTGATTGGCGAAGACATCCTGTTCGCGACGAAATTGGCGCCGGAACTGGGGCGAGTTCGCGTCGATCCCGGCCACCTCGATCAGGTATTGATCAATCTGGCGGTCAACGCGCGCGACGCCATGCCCGGAGGCGGGACCTTGACCTTCGAAACCGCCCAGATCGAACTGAGCGCCGAGCATGCCCATGCGCACCTCGGTAGCCATCCCGGGCCCCATGTCATGCTGGCCGTGAGCGACACCGGTTGCGGCATGACGCCCGAAGTGATGGCCCGGGTCTTCGAACCGTTCTTTACCACCAAGGGGGTCGGCAAGGGTACGGGACTGGGCCTGTCGATGGTCTTTGGCATCGTGCGGCAAAGCGATGGATCGATCGAAGTTTCCAGCAAGCCTGGCCACGGTTCGACCTTCAAGATCTATTTCCCAATCGTGGTGGAGCCCTCGTCCACGGACCGCGCCTTATCCGCCAAGGGCGAAGGTGCGGCTCAAAGCAATTTGCCTACTCAAGGAGATTTGCCCATCCATAGCGATGCGGCCGCGAAATCCGGCGGGAAGGGGACAGAGACGATTCTGCTGGTCGAGGATGATGAAGGGGTGCGCGTCATGGCCCAAATTAGTCTGGAAATCCACGGCTACAAAATTTTGACCGCGACAGACGGCAGAGACGCGCTGCAACTCCTGCAAGCCTGCGGTGAACCGATCGATCTCCTTCTCACCGATGTCATGATGCCCCACCTCAACGGGCCGGATCTGGCCGAAGCGGCGATCGGTCTGTTCCCCACGATCAAAGTCTTGTTCGTGAGCGGTTACGCTGCCGACGAGGTCATTCGCGAAGGCCTCCTGAAATCCGAATGGGCCTTCCTGCAGAAGCCCTATAGCCCGCTTGACCTCGCGAAACGAGTGCGGCAGATTCTTGAAGAAGAGAATTGAGCAGAAAGCGCGCGGCGGGCAAGGAACCGGGCACCCCACCCACCATTGCCCAAGCAGGTTCGGTCGATGTCGACCGCGCTATTTCCTCTCATCTACGCGGCATCGCGGCGGCTTTCTTCTTGAACTCCTTCAAACTGGCTTCGTTCTGCTTGTTCCAGCTCTCCATGTTTCGCAATGTATCTTCGTTCAACGAAGACGACACAGACCTCGCAGTCTGGTACGCCTTCAGCGAGGACTCCGCGAACACCACGGCTTTGTCGTAATCTCGCTTCGCTGCGTACACGTGGGCGAGTTGGGCGTCGGCCTGGAGGAGCCATTCGAACTGGAATTGCTCGCCGAGATCTTTCTCCTGTCTCACCAAGTCTCTCGTAGATTTGATGATCTCGATCGCCAGATCGCAGCAGCGCTCATCGGGCGGGCCGCCACCCAGTGGGCCGGAAAGGTTCGAGGCAATGTCCAACAGGATCTGACTCGTTGGCCGGTCTTCATTGGCTCGTGCGGCGGCCGCCGCCGTCAATTCGATCCCGTATTCGACCGCCTGGTCCGCCAACTTGGGGTCGGCGACAAGGGCCTGCAACTTCATTCGCCCGTACCAAATTCGTTCGCCCGGCGCTTTCTTAATCGCTTCGTCTACCAGGGTCACCGCCTGCGCTGCGTTCTTTTCCAAGATCAGTTTCTCGACCTGAATCGCGAGCTGGTTACCGCGGTCGAGCCGCTCGTTCTCTTTGCGGAAGGCTTCCTTGCGGGCGTGCCGGAGCCGGAGTGCAATCACGGCGGCCTGGGGATTGTACTTGCCTTCCAAGATTCGTTGCAGCGGTTCGTCCATCTCGGCAGGGTTGCCGATCCAGGCGACCTTGCCCGCCCTGTCCACGATGAACGCGGCTGGGATGCCGTCAAGACCGGCCGCTTTCATCCAAGTGGTCCACATCCGCCCACGTTCATCCCAGCCGACCCGGAAGCCCATTTCCTTGTCATGCTTGGCGACAAATTCTCGGACTTCTTCTTCCTTCTCATCGCACAAGCAGGCAAAAACGACATCCTTGTGCAGCCGCTGAAGTTCGCTCAGGTGCGGCATGCCCTTGATGCAGGGCGCGCAAGCCGTCCCCCAGAACTCGACGACGTAGACCTTGCCCTTTTCGATCCCGGAGACCGGCTCGCCTTTCACCCAGGTGTTGATTTTGAGTTCAGGGGCGGGGCTTCCAATGGTGAGCAACTCCGCCGCGCCCACTTCCGCGGGTTTTAGGACCACGAGAAGAATGGCAAAGAAAAAGGTGATGCGCGCCATCGTGCTCCCTCAATGTGGGTGTCTGCCGAAAGTCAGGCGAGCAGGAATGAAGCGGCAAAGGAACCGCGCGTTTGCATGACTTCGACCACCGAATCCTGTTGATGCTAATCCCGTTCGCCAATGCAAGCAAGGCAAGCAGCGTCCATTCAGATCGACGAGAGCAGAGATTTACCGTGCTGAAGATTGGAGAGGAGGTACTGCATGAGATGATGGCATTTTTTCAACGCAAAGGCGCAGAGGCGCAAAGAAGGCCTTTCAGAGAGCCGACTGCTTGATCGGGGAGGACGCTCGCTTGGTAAGCGATCACGCCCTGACCCTCATTTGTGCTGGAGGTCTCCCGCCTCCACGCAAAGATTCTCCGCTTGCTCTTTTTCTCCGCGACTCCGCGTCTCCGCGTGAGATCAAAACAGCCCTGAAATTATCTGGACCGGTCCCCAAAGTCTGAACCTCTCCCCCAAACCCTCTTTGCGTCTTATGGCTTCCCTTTGCGCCATTGCGTCAAAAAAAGGAAGCGATCCCTCGCGTCATCTCCCACCCAACGGCCTTCACGTTCGAAAATCATCGCGCATCAAGGAAAATTGCCCAGATTCCTGTCGCAAAATCCTCCGCCATCGGCACTGGTAGGTTGAGAGCTTGGAGTTTTGGTCAGGGAGCCATTCATGGGGCCATCGGATGCCGAGTTGGCGCGGGGCGCCACAAGGGGCGATCTGGCGAGCTTTGAACAGCTCGTTACGCGCTACGAGCGCTCGGTGCGTAGCATCGCGCGAGCGTTCTTTGCCGATTCTCATAATTGCGACGATGTGACACAGGAGGCGTTTGTCGCGGCGTTTCGGGGATTGAGGGCGCTGCGCGAACCGGAGCGATTTGGTCCCTGGCTCATGCAGATCGCCCGGCGCACCGCCACCCGGGTGAAAGAAAAGGAGTCGCGCCGGCGCCTGCCTGGCCTGCTAGAGGAACCGGCAGGCCGGGAGCCGGAAACGCGATCTCAAGACCTGCTCATGCTTATCGAACGGCTTCCGGAACAGGAGCGCCTCGTCATCGCCATGCGCTATTTCGACGGCCATAGCAGTCAGGAGATCGCCGATGCGACCGGGATTTCGATAGGCACCGTCACCAAGCAACTCTCTCGAGCCTACGAACGCCTGCGTCGGTGGCTTGCACCTTCGAAGGAGAATGTCCACCATGAATGAACCCGATTCTCTCGAACAAAGTCTCATGGCCCTGGGGGCCGATCTGCGCACACCCCCAAGCATTGCTTCGGCTGTGCTTAAGAGGATTGCGCTTGAAGGGACGGATGCGCCAATCGCTGATGCCGAAAGCCCGCTCGAAGAGGGGGAAAATTCCGCGCTGACTTTCCGGCAGGAGCCGCCTCAAGCACGGCGAACTTTCTCGGCCGACCGTGTCCCCCATCGGCGCCGCGTTTTTTTCTGGTCGTCTTCCACGGCGGCAGCAATCCTACTCGTTTGCGGTATCTTGTTCTTCTTTTTGCACTCGGCCAACGTCGCCTTCGCTCAAGTGCTCAAGCGCGTGGCGGAAGTGAAAACGGCCACCTTCACCTACAAACGCTCGATTCAGGTCCGCATGGCCGATGGGGGCTCACAGACGAAGGAACTGAGCCGCCGTGTTCTGGTTCGCGGCGACGGCCGCATCCGCACCGAGGATTCCACTGGGATGACGACGATCCTGGCTCCCGACGCCTTCATCAAACTGGAGCTGGATCCCGCCAGACGCAAGGTCACGCGGCATTACCTTTATGAAATTGAAGACAAACAGGATCTTCTGGCGACCTTGCGTTCGCTGCATCGATCGGCCGAGGCCGTTGAATTGGCGCCCAGGCAAATCCAGGGAATTGCCTGTCCGGGATTTCGTATCGAAGAGCGCCTGTCGACGCTTTTGGTCTGGGTCGAACCCAAAACCAAACTGCCGATGTATGCCGAGCGCTCGTTCTCTTCCAAGCTCACGGGAAACGACCGCGATCTGATTGGCGTGGTCGACACCTTTTCCGAGATGAAATTTGACGAGATCCTGGCCGAAGAACTCTTTGCCTTGACGCCGCCTGCGGGCTGGGATCTGACAACCGTGGGCACGCCGCCAGCGGATCGGAAACCGCTCTTGGCGGAACCGCTCGTACTGACGCCCAACGCGGGCGCAGGTCCGCTCAAGTTTGGCATGGCGCGCGCGGAGATCATTCGACTGCTTGGCACGCCAGACAAAGAGGAAACCCAGATCCCTCATGTCCCTGTGAGTAAGGACACGACCGAGATCGATGGCCAGGTTCGTCCTCCCGGCGCCACTCTGGTGGTTTTGACCAAGCTGCACATACTACGCTACAACGGTCTCGGTTTGTGGCTGACGGTTGAAGCCACCGAGGGTTTGCGCGGCATCCAGTGCGTGAGCCAGGCGCGCGTGGGGCCAGAAGGTCGCACCTTTCAGGGGTTGACGGACAAGAAGATTCGCATCGGCGCGACCGCCCCAGAGGTGATTAAGACCTATGGCGAACCGAGTGAAAAACGGGCTGGAAATGTATGGCGGTACGGCGGGCTTCACCTCGATTTCATTCTCTCCGAAGAACAGAAAGTTCAAGAGATTCACCTAAGCGATGCCTTCGAACACCGCCTGCAATTCGAATGGCGACTGCCCAGGGAGTGATTTGAACGCGGCTGTCCGCGCGGGGAGGCGCTGCGTGGCATGGTGGCTTTTTTCAACGCAAAGACGCAATGGCGCAAAGGGCGCAAAGAGAAACGATGGAGGTGCGGCACTGACAGAGCGGCTGGCGCCGATCAGTTTGAGAGAAAGGAAAGAAAAAAGAACAGCACAGAACGGAGACAGGACCAGAAGAGCCTTTTTTCAATTGCTTTTGCGCCTAAATTTTTGGCAAATTTGTGCCAGATGACTTTTATCACATGGCGTCGTGGAGGCCTTTTTCTCTTGCATTGAAGGAATGCTTTTTCACCTGTGCAATGATCCCCTTATCGAGAAAGCTCATTGCGAATGAGGCACAAAACCAAACTCCTCACCGATCGCCTTTTCATCCCACACCAGCCCTGGGCTTTCTGCCTAGAACTTCTCGACCTCCTCTTTTTTCCGTCACTCCGCGTGAGATCGGAGCGCCGCTGAAACCATCAGCACCGGCCCCCATGCTCAGGCCCCCTCCCCAAATCCCCATTGCGCCCTTTAGCCCTTGGCGCCTTTGCGTTAAAAATCGTCCCCCATGCACGCCGCGCCGCCATCCGCCGTCAGCAACTTCCCAAATGACTCTTCTTTGCGCCCTTTGTCCCTTGGCGCCTTTGCGTTGAAAATAACCGACCACCCACGCCGCTCCGATCACCCCCAACCCGCAACTCTCAAAAGCTCACCTTTGCGGCCTTTCTCTTCCTTTGCGCCTTGGCGTTAAAAATCGTACCCCATGTACGCCGCGCCGCCATCTGCCGTCAGCAACTACCCAAATGACTCCTCTTTGCGCCCTTTGTCCCTTGGCGCCTTTGCGTTAAAAATAACCGACCACCCACGCCACTCCTATCACCTCCAATCCGCAACTCTCCAAAACACTTCTTTGCGGCCTTTCTCTTCCTTTGCGCCTTGGCGTTAAAAAGACCTCGCACCCGCCCCAAGCCTCTCACAACCGACTCGGGGTGCCGCCTCCCTGAGAATTCCGGTATTCTTCGACGGATGTTTCGGCGACTCAATTTGCAAATATCATTTTTTTGTAGTCCCAGATCACTGGAACCGCTTTCCCCTTGAGCTCGATCCACTTCTCGATTTGCTGCCTTGTCAACATCCCCTCGATGACTCGATCCATCACTTTTCCCGTCAATACCATGTAATCCAACATGCTATCGATTCTCTCCATTCTCATTTTATTGGTTTCGTCCGGGAACTTTTCTCCCATGAGATTTCGTTTGATGCCCGGCATCAGGCTATTGACGGCGCTCAAATGCGCTTTTTTCAAATCCGCGGTGCGGTGCCGTTGTCCAGGCAATAGATTTGCCTGTTCTAGCTCGGTGTTTTTATCTGCAAGTCCCGCCAGACCATGAAACTGATAAATGAGCTGCTTGACGCGCGCCTTCTGATCCGCCGACAAAAAATCATTGATCGTTTTTTCTTTAAAACGACACATAATCTCTTTTCTTTTTTGCTTGATCTCGCTTAGCAATCGACTCCGCTCCTCATCGCTGCTTGCCAGCCTGCTTTTTTCCGTAAACTCCGCAGTCAATTTTTGAAGACTCTGCGTTTCTTCCGCGCCCGGAGAGAATAATGTAAGTTTCTTCCTGACATCCTGGGTGAGTTTCAAGTCATCCTGAATGGATTCATTTTCCATTAAAATCATAAAAGCGGTGCCATATCTCGTGGCATCTGGATTCAAGTAAAATCTTGCACTCTTCTCGTTGGCATTCGAACTGGCGGCAAAAAAAAACGCCGCAGCAAGGACCAAGGCCAAGTATTTCCTCATCCTTCACCTCCTGATGGGCTGGCGACTCGCAGACATAAGCGAAACGACTGCTGCAATGTATCTATATAGAGAGGCTGCGGGCGCAGTGTTTCAGCAATTGGCAGACGAACCGAATGCACTCCTCAATTCCATTCGATTCACCTGGCATTCCGAACACCCCACCATCCGAGTCTCGCTCAGATTGCCGTTTGCGTCCTGTCTTTCCCCTTTGCGCCTTTGGGTTAGCAAAAGAGCTCTCCCCTTCACCGCATCTGCCTCATAGACCTCCTTTGCGTCTTTGGGTCCTCTGCGCCTTTGCGTTGAAAAAAACCTCTCCCAAGCGGAACCACCCATGCTTCATCATTTCGGAGACATGCTCGATCGCGAGGGCGACTACTGGACCGTCGTGCCGAATCGCGAGCGCCATGCCTACCGGATCGGCGATCTGCCGGAGGGCAGCGAAGAGATCACGATTCTTACCGTGGGGAAAGCGGATGAGCACTGGGCGCGATTGTTCACCTTTCCCAATTTGATCGAATTGACCTTGCATGAACCAACCGCCGAACAACTGGAGGCGATTGGCCGACTTCATGGCATCAAGCGCTTGAGGATCACGCACGCGCGGCCGAAGTCAATTGATTTTCTGGGGACAATGTTGGGTGTCGAAGAGCTGGTGCTCGAATATGTCTCGGGCTTCAGCGATTTGTCACCACTACGAATCCTGCCGCGATTGCGCGCGCTGCACATGGAGAATCTGCGCCGGGTCTCGCAATTTGGCGGTTTGTCGGGAATCGGCACCCTGCGTCACCTGAGCATCTATGGCACGCTTGACTGGAAGCAACCGATTGACGATTTTGAGTTTCTGCGCGGCCTACCGAATCTCGAAGTGCTCGCCATGTGGCAAATGATCTGCAAGAAGACTTACCCGGCACTGCTTCCGGCGATCGGTCTCAAGAATTTGAAAAAGCTCAAGGTCCATGGCAGCTACCTCGACACCGAGGAATATGCTCTCGTCGAAGAATGCTTTTCCGGAAGAGAGATGCAGGTAGAAGGAGCCAACTGGGGTCCCTATAAGAAAGTCGCCGCGACGCAGATCCCGTTGCCATCCAACGACATTCGCACCCACCTCAGTGTTGATGTCATTAGGGCGCAGTATCCCGAAGTGACGATCTGCTTCGACGGCAGGCGCCTGATCGACGATCCCGATAGCTACTGGTTCGAGTTCACCGGCAAGGGAGCGGGACGAATCAAATGTGGCACGGCGAAAGCAAACGGGAAGTGTGTGGAAGCCGAGAAACGCTACGAAGCGATGAAGCAAGCGGCGCGTTTGCTGATTGATGAAGAGATCAAGAAACTCGCCTCCGCCCCGATTTGACAGAAAGGTTGTTTGATTGATTCGTTGCCCTATGGATCAGGATCGTTTCCCGAGGTGGTTACCGGCGAACGAAAAACGCAGGCTCATTGACATTGACGATCTACAATCAACCCTCTCGCAAACAGTTGCGGGCGCCGACCTGGACTTTCACCATGCGGGAGAAACATTGATGCAAGATTCCAAAGCTCCACCCCTTCAGGGGATCACCATCCTCGACCTGTCCCGCGTGTTGGCCGGTCCTTACTGCACGCTGATTTTGTCGCAGTTGGGAGCGCGCATCATCAAGGTGGAAATTCCCGGCACGGGAGACGATTCGCGGGCATTTGGCCCATTCGCCAATGGCAAATCGCTCTATTTCGCCTCAATCAATCACGATAAGCAGAGCATTGCCCTCAACTTGAAGGATCCGGCCGACCGCAAGATCTTCGAAGAATTGGCCGGCACGGCCGATGTGCTCGTTGAAAATTACCGCCCAGGCACCATGGAGAAACTCGGCTATGGCTGGAAGGTGCTCCACGAGAAATACCCCAACTTGATCTATGGCGCCGCTTCGGGCTTTGGCGATACCGGCCCCTATTCGCGCCGGGCCGCTTACGACATGGTCGTCCAGGGCATGGGGGGCATCATGAGCATGACCGGCCAACCCGGTTCGCCGCCGACGCGCGTGGGTGTGTCGATCGGCGATCTGGCTGCCGGGCTTTATCTCACGATCGGCATCGTGGCGGCGATTCACAAGCGCGCTCAAGGAGGCGGCGCGGTTAAAGTCGATGTCGCCATGCTCGATTGCCAGCTGGCCATGCTTGAAGACGCCCTACCCAATTACCTTTGCCTGGGAGAGATCGCTCATCCGCAAGGGTCGCGCCATCCGGAGATTGCTCCCTTCCAGGTGTTCAGTACGCACGACAGCAACATGGTCATCGCAGCCGGCAATGATCACCTCTTTGAATTACTAGCGAACGCGCTCGATCGGCCCGATCTTTTGGAGAACCCCAATTACAAAACCAATGCCTTGCGCCGCGCTCATATCGACCTGCTTCAGGCCGATATGGAACGTACGCTACGCAAGCACACGACGAAGGAATGGCTGGATATTCTCAATAAGGCGGGGGTGCCCTGCGGTCCAGTGAACTCGATCGCCGAGGTGGTCAAGGATCCCCAGGTGGCGGCCCGCAATATGATCGTTTCCATACCCGACCCGGTGATCGGCAATTTGCAAGTCGTTGGCAACCCGATCAAGATTTCCGGGGTGCCGGAGCAAACCAGCCACACGCCGCCGCCGGAGGTCGATGGCGACCGCGCCGCGATTCTTGAATGGTTGAAGCAGTCCAAATCATGACAAAACGGCTCTGTTTTGTCCGTACCGCTCTCTCAACTTACCCCGAAGGTTCCCATGCTCATTCTCAGCGAAGTGGCCGACTCGATCGGCACGATCACGCTCAATCAACCGGCCAAGCGCAATGCCCTGAGCCGCGCCCTGATCGAGGAAGTGCTCGCGGCGCTGACCGAGTTTCAGAGAGCTCAGGTGCGCGTCGTCGTGTTGCGTGCCGCGTCCGATGCCAAGGTCTGGTCGGCCGGACATGACATTGGCGAATTACCGCACGCCACAGATCCCTTGCAATATTCCGACCCGCTGGAACGGTTGCTGCGCGCCGTCGCCGCTTACCCGGGCCCTGTGATCGCGATGGTCCACGGATCAGTCTGGGGCGGCGCGACCGACTTGGTCCTTAGCTGCGATCTGATCACCGGCGACGAAACGTGCTCCTTCGCAATCACACCGGCCAATCTGGGCCTCGCCTACAACACCGCCGGCCTGCTCCACTTCCTCAGGCGATTGCCCCTGAACCTGGTCAAAGAGATGTTCTTCGGCGCCGCACCCGTTCAAGCCGAGGACGCCGCCAAGTGGGGCATCCTCAATCGATTGGTTAGTACCGCCGACCTGGAAAAAACCACCTACGATCTGGCCCGGTTGATGACGACCAAGGCGCCCTTGGTCCTCGCCACGGTGAAAGAACAACTGCGATTGTTATCCCAGGCCGTACAACTGACCCCCGAAACCTTCGAACGAATCGAAGGTCTGCGCCAGCGCGTGATCCAAAGCGAGGACTATTTGGAAGGAATCGCGGCGTTTCACGAAAAGCGCAAACCGGTTTTTCGAGGGAGATAGTGGCCTGTGGGTCAAGTTATCGGGTACGTGAGAGATTTTTTTCAACGCAAAGGCGCAAAGAGGCAAAGGACGCAAAGAAGGCCTTTGGGGTGTGCGGATGGCTGATCGGAACGGGGGCCGAGAAGAGAGAAGTTTTTTTTTCAACGCAAAGGCGCAAAGGGATCAAGGACGCAAAGGAGTATTTTTCAATCGCCTGGGCAAATCGTTTTCTGGCGTGCGGGCGTCAAAGATTTTTCTCACGCGGAGACGCGGAGTCGCCGAGAAAGAGAGGAGGCGGAGAGTTTGATGCATGGAGTTCACTCGACCGCAGGATGAGAGCGCGTTCAGGTTGGTTCGAATATTGAAGCTCTGGAATGCGAGTTGGGGATCATTGACTGGGTGACGTCCCGGGATTATTGACTCTATTATTATTCTATTTATTTCACCAGCGATCCTAGCGACGTAACGATTTAGAATCGGTGGACTCACATCCACCGCTCGCCAGTTTCTGCTCGCACCATACAACTGACTACCGTTGGTCTTTTAGCCCGCTGATCAACTCAACCTCAAAGGCAGAATCCAGGCAAGCGAAGAGCGCTTTAGCTGATTATAATGATCCTCAATAGGAGACAACAAACCTCCCATGGCAGTATCCATTTACAATCGAACCCGGCTCTACCCTCGTTTGCGCCCTATATTCTCGACCGTGATTGGTTCAAAATCTCTCCGCTTCCTCTTTTCCTGCGCGACTCCGCGTCTCCGCGTGAAATCCAATCATCCCTTTCGCCGCCAGCGCCGAAGACGACCAACCAAGACGACCTCTTCTTCTCCCTTTGCGTCCTTTGCCTCTTTGCGCCTTTGCGTTAAAAAAGCCTCTCCGCTCGGAGTTACCCGCCCCACGGACAACACTTCATCACCCTCTCCCTTTGCGCCTTTGTGTTGAAAAAAGCCCCTCCTCTATCCGTTTCCACAAGCCCATAGTCCGCCCCTCCCCACCTGCCCCCTTTGCGCCTTTTCATTTTCCTTTGCGCCTTTGCGTTGAAAATTCTTAGTTTTCCTTGGAACGTAATCCCGGAAGGAGAGCGGCATGGAACTCGGCATGATTGGGCTGGGGCGGATGGGGACGAATATGGTGAAGCGGCTGCTCAAGGGCGGCCATCGCTGTGTCGTTTATGACATTCACCCCGAGCCGGGTGCGGCGCTTGCCAAGGAAGGAGCCGTGACCGCGGCGACGCTTGAGCAGTTTGTCAAGGAACTGAAGAAGCCCCGGGCGGTCTGGTTGATGGTGCCGGCGGCCGTGGTCGATGTCACTTTGAAATCGCTCGTGCCCTTGTTGGAAGCGGGAGACATTGTGATCGATGGCGGCAACTCTTATTACCACGACGACCTCCGCCGTAGCGCCGAACTGAAAACCAGGGGGATTGAATATGTCGATGTCGGCACGAGCGGCGGCATCTGGGGGGCGGAGCGCGGTTATTGCCAGATGATCGGCGGTAACAAGGAGATCGTTCAGCATCTCGACCCGATCTTCAAGACTCTCGCCCCCTCGATCGATGCGGCGCCGCGCACTCCCGGCCGGGAAAAGATGGCCGGTACCGCCGAGCATGGCTACTTGCACTGCGGACCCAGCGGCGCGGGACACTTCGTCAAAATGGTGCACAACGGCATCGAATATGGTCTGATGGCGGCCTACGCCGAGGGGCTGAACATCCTGCGGCATGCCAATGCGGGCAAGGTTCAGCGTACCGTCGATGCGGAAACGACGCCGCTACGGCATCCCGAGCATTTTCCTTACGAGCTCAACCTTGCCGATATTACCGAAGTGTGGCGGCGCGGCAGCGTTGTTGCCTCGTGGCTCTTGGACCTCGCGGCGCAATCGCTCGTGCAAAGTCCCGATTTGAGCAAATTCTCCGGCCGGGTGTCGGATTCGGGAGAAGGCCGCTGGACGATTCTGGCGGCCATCGAGGAGTCGGTGCCCGCGCCCGTGCTGAGCGCCGCGCTGTACGAAAGATTCTCCTCGCGCGGCGAAGCGGGCTTCGCCGACAAAATTCTGTCGGCCTTGCGTTATCAATTCGGCGGGCACGAAGAAAAGGCGCCGGGCGCCTGACCAGATGGTGCGCAGCCTTCCCCCGAGCCGAGGATTCGGGGGAGCAAGCGAACGGGTTCCCCAACAGGAGCAACACTCTTGAATTACCGCAAGCAGTTTCAGATCGCGCCGGGAAGCCGAGCGCGGCTCAAAGATCACGATCCGGGGCTGACCGACAAGAAGGAATCCAAAGATTCGGCCGAGGTCAAGGTCGCCCAATATCTAGAGCGGATGGATGCGCTGCAGTTTCGGCTTTACGCCGAACGCAGGCGCTCGGTGCTTATCTGCCTGCAGGCGCTCGACGCCGGGGGCAAGGATGGGGTCATCCGCCATGTGCTCGGTTCGATGAACCCGCAGGGCTGCCGCGTCGCCAGCTTCAAGCAGCCCTCGGCGGAAGAACTGGCCCATGATTTCTTGTGGCGAATCGAACGCGAACTGCCGGGCAAGGGCGAAGTCGTCGTCTTCAACCGCTCGCACTACGAAGATGTGCTCATCGTGCGCGTTCACCACCTGGTGCCCAAATCGGTCTGGTCGGCGCGTTACGATCAGATCAACGATTTCGAACGCCGCCTGGCGGCCAATGGCACGCATATCGTCAAGTTCTTTCTGCACATCAGTAAGGAAGAGCAACTGAAACGGTTCAAGCAGCGCCTCGACGACCCCGATCGCCAGTGGAAAATCAGCGAGGCCGATTATTCAGAGCGCGAGCTATGGGACCGTTACCAGAGCGCTTATGAAGATGCCCTGGGCCAATGCAGTACGGACGAGGCCCCCTGGTATGTGATTCCCTCGGATCACAAATGGTTTCGCGACTTGGCGATTGCCCGGATCATGGTCGAGACGATGGAGGAGCTTGGCATCGAGGTTCCGAAATCGACCGTGGACATTGAGGCCATCCGCAAACAATACCACGATTCGGTCATGGAAGGAGAGAAAGAGAAGAATGGTAAGAAAGCAAACAAGTCATGAGGTTTGCATTGAAATAGGGGATGCGCTCAAGCGCCGGGGCCGATCAGGGCGGCGGCGCCTTGGATTCGTTCGGCGATGATTGGTTTCTCGTGGTATCAGGGCGGTGGTCGTTGACCATCGGGCGCGCATCCCACGACATCACCCGGTACTTCGGGGCTTCAAACCAGCGGCGCAAATCGGGCCGCGAGAGCCAAATGAGCCCAAACACAGCAAGGAACAGCGTCACCGTCGCAACGATCAGGTTGACGGCCATCAGCGTCCTCCTTCGGGCCGGTAAAGCGACCGGACATAACGAACAAGCGCCACCCTATCGGCTTCGGTGATCTTGCTCTTCCAGGCCGGCATGGCCGTGCCGGGAACTCCATGGGCGACGGCCGCTTCGGCATAGGCGACGGTTGGCTGCACCAGCGTGAGATCGGTCGGGGCCGGGGCCAGCGTCGTCGCCGTGCGTTCGTTGCCCCGGCCGTCGTTGCCGTGGCACGAGGCGCAGTTGTGGCGAAACAAAGCCGCCACTCGCTCGGGTTCAGTCGGGGTGACACTCTCGCGATCGAGCGGCCCAAGCGATTGAACATAGGCGACCAAGCCGCGCAACTCCCCCACCGATAGATCGGCGAATGAGGTCATGGATGAACCGCGCACGCCATGCCAGAGCGCCTGGCTAACCGCCTTTTCAGAAAATCGCGCCGAGGTCAAATCGCGCGGCAGGGGAAGCAAGCCCGCGGCGGCGGGGCCATCGCCCCGGCCGCTCGCTCCGTGACAGCCGGCGCAATGTTCGGTGAACTCGCGCGCGCCGCGCAATGCCAGCCGCGCTTGTTCTCCCGGGGCGGTGCCGGCGGCAAAAACCGGCGCGGGGCCGCGCGTTCGCGCAATGGCACAGTCGCAGAACATACCCAGGCGCTTCTCTTCCCCGGCATTCGTGGTCGAAATAGGCGCAGGCGTCCCAAGGCCGACGAGTTGCGCGTCGCGGCCAAGCGATTCGAGGTAGGCGACCAAGTCGCGTGCTTCGCCGGTCGGCTTGGTTGCACTGCCATCGAAAAGCCAGGGATAAGGAGGCATGTTCGACCAGGGAACGACATGGCGCGGGTTCCACAGATGAGCAAGTTGCCAGTCGCGCGACTTTTTCCCAGCTTCGCGGCTCAGGTCGGGGCCGACCCGCCTCGTGCCCCAAAGTTGCGGAGTGTCGTTTTCCCCTTCCCAGGCCTGGCTGACAAAACCGAAGCGGCGCACGTCCGCTTCGGTGGCGCGCACGAGTTGCGAATGGCAGTTGATGCATCCTTCGCGAATGTAAAGTGCGCGTCCGCGCAGTTCGGCCAGGCTCGGCTCTGGCAAATGAAACGGTTTCGTTTTGGCGATTTCCATTTCGAGTTCCCGGTTCGGCCAGACCGCCAACACGACGAAAGAGAACAGGAACATGCCAAACCCCGCCACTCCCGTCAGCACATAGGCGCTTCGCAACCAGGCAAGACCATGGGGCTCGGCTGCGGCCTCAGGATCCTGGGCGGTACGGAAATGGGCCGGCGCCCTGGAAGAATCGCCAAAGGTTGCGCCCATCGCTTGGGCGACGGGCCCACTGAGCAAGGCAACGGGCAAGAGCAAGAAGCCGGCGAAGAGGACAAGGCCAGATAGCACTCGCACTTGCCAGAACACTGCCGAAGCTTTGACCGATTCGCCCCAGGCGGCATCGGACTCCCACAGGCCTCCCTGCACCAGTCCCACCGCGGTCAGATCCAACACCATCAAGGCCAGCCCGATCGTGAGGAACCAGAAGGCCCAGTCGGCCGCCCTTTTGTTGAAGCGAAACCCGGGCGTTCGCTGCCAGGCGAAAAAGAGACCGCCGATCGCGGCGAAGGAGGCAAAACCAATCATCGCCAGGTGCGAGTGGCCGATCACCCAGTCGCTGAAGTGGACGAAGCGGTTGACCGGCATGAGCGCCTGCATCGACCCTTGCAGGCTGACCACCAGGTACAAGACAATCGACAGCCAGACGAAACGCAAGGCGGGATCGCGGCCCACCGCCGCGGCAGAGCCGCGTAGCGACAAAAGCAAATTGGAAACAACCAGGATCACATCAAGCCCCAGGTAGACCGAGGCGACAATCGCCCCTTTCTGCGCCTCCATGGGAATGGACGAGAAGACATAGTGATGGGTGCCGTTGAGCGGGTAGATCAGGAACAATAGCCAGAAGCCAAGCATGGATAAAAAGTGACTGTAGATGGGCCTGCCGGTGGTCAAGGGAATGACGATGTAGGCGATCGCCACGGCGAACGGCGTGACATAAAGCCCGACGGCGTCGTGAATCCACAGGCCGCTGTAAGTGGCGCCGCGCGCGCCGGGAACGGCCTCGGGGGCGAAGTTGCCGACGGCATAAGCAAACAGGGTGAAGGTCAGCCCGCCCAGGATGTACCAGCCCGACACATAGAGGTCGGCAAGTCCCGCGCGCAAAAAGGGCAACACGAACTGCACCGCCGCCAGGCCGAAGGCGAAGACCGCCACGAAATCGAGCGAGCGCGGAAACTCGGCCCATTCGAGCGGTTGGCCCAGCCCGGCATGGAGCATCGCCCAGCCAGGAATCGTGAGCAGCAAATTCCAGACGACAAAGAGCCCCCATCCCAGCGCGCGGCTGGTGACGGGCCGGCCGGCCAGGCGTGGCACGGCGTGATAGAAAAACGCGAGAAAGGCGTTGCCCAGCCAGCCGAAGAAAATCCCCTGAGTGTGAGCGGGCCGCAGCCGGCCAAGGGTCAGCCAGGCTTCGCCGCCTAGCCAGTCGGGCCAGACGAATTTGGCCGCCACCGCCAATCCGAGCAGGGCCACATAAGCGACCATGGCGAGAGCGATCAGACCATGGGCTCGCACCAGAGCGCTTACGTCCTCAAGGTGTTTCAAAGCGATGGGGTCTGCTTCAACGGTTGACCCGGTCATGGCATTCCTCGGATCACCGCGAGGTATTCGAGAATTTCCTTTTGCTCCGATTCGGATAGCGGCGCGCCGTAATTCGCGACCATCTTGTGAATGGTCTCCTCCCATTTCTTCATGGGGAAATGAGGTTGATTCAGGATCAATTGGGCCGAGTGGCAGAGGTTGCACGCCGACTGCACAAGGGGCCGATGCGGCCCTGCAGGTAGATCCGCCTCGTAGTGGGGCAAGCTCATGGACATCACTGGCCCCTGGGCTTCCGCCGGCGCCGATTCACCGGTGCTTACGAGCGCTCCACCGCGGGTGCCGTAATAGGCAATGGCCGCGGCCAGGGCGGCAAGTGCGCCAACCGCGATCAGCATCACACCAGAAGGCCGGCCGTGGGCGGCGGGTTTCACTTCTGCCATCAGGCCACCGTCAGCGGAAGTTCTTCGATCACATTGCGCATGAAACCGCCACGGTTCCAGCCTGCCTCGGCGGGCTGAGTCTGGCCTGAATTGCTCGTCGCCTTGACCCTGAGGCGTACCTCCCCCTTCGCCTTCGGCGTCCAGTTCAGCCGCCAGCGGCGAAACGAAAACTTGCCAAGATCGTCACCCAGACGAGCAAGTTCCCAGGTCGCGCCGCCGTCGGCCGAAATTTCGACCGAGCGGATGCCGTCGCCGCCATCGAAGGCGATCCCGTCGAGGGCAACGGGGCGGTCCACCGGTACGCTCGCTTCGGCATCGGGAGTCGTGAAAAAGGACCGGACATTCATCCGGTGGATAGGCACCGTTTCGCTCCCCAGGCGGTCCGGCGATTCGACGGCATTCAAGGTCGTGGGAATTTTGTAGGCGCTGGTCATCCAGTAGCCCTTGAATGGTTGCGCGAGCACGGTGATCTCGGCCAGCGCCTTGACCCAGTAGGTGGCATACCAGCCCGGCACGACCAATCGGCAAGGAAAGCCATTGAGCAAGGGTAAGGGCTTGCCGTTCATCTCATAGGCAACGAGCGGTTCGGCCGCCAATGCGTGGTCGGCATCAAGGGCCTTTTGAAAATCGGGCACAGAGGGCAGCGGCCCTTCGTCGAGCCCGTCGAAGACCACCTGCACGGCCCCGGCCTTGATCTTGGCGCGGCGCAGAAGATCGCGCAAGGGTACGCCGGTCCAGCGGGCATTGCCCATCGCGCCATTGGCCCACTGCGCACCCGACAGCCGGGGCGCGAACAGGCCGCGTGAATTGCCCGAGCACTGGTTGACCGCAACCACCGATTGCCCGCCCATGTTTCTTAAGTCATCGAGCGAGAGTTCGAGCGGGCTTGCGACATGTCCGCCCATTTTGAGCCGGTAAGTGCGCGTATCGATGGTGGTGGGCACCGTTTGCAGATGCCAGCGTACATAGAAGGCCTCGTTGGGCGTGAGGTCTTGCCGGTAAAAGCGCCACGGGGTTTCCAGGCAAGGGGGGCGATCGTCGATCACCCGCATCGGCACCTTGCCGGGGAAGCGCAAAACGGGGTCGGGCCCTGCCCACGAGCCGGTTTTTTGTGGAGCAACTGGTCGAGAACAGCTTGAAGTAAGAAGTGCGGCGAGGGAGATACCGCCGGCGCCAAAGAGAAATTCACGGCGGTGCCAGCGTGTTTCGAGTTCCGCCTGGGTCATGAGCCCCTCCCCGGGCAGTTGCCGCAATTCTGACCATTCTAGTCGTCCGGCGCCGAAACATCTGGTCACTTGTGTCGCTTGTTCTGAAGCTGAAGGCAACGCGATGGGAATCCCCCTCCCTTCCTCCCCTTTTGAGAGAGCTTTCCGATGCCGCCAACCGTGGAATGGTCCGATCTGCTTGTGCGTCTTGTTCTGGCGCTGGTTGCGGGCACGGCGCTTGGCCTGAACCGCACCGAGCGGGGGATGACGGCAGGTCTACGCACCACCCTGCTCGTCACCCTTGCGGCTGCGATCTCGATGATTCAAGTGAATCTCCTTTTGGGGACGGAAGGGAAGAGGCCGGCCTCCTTCTCGTCGATGGACCCGATGCGGCTGCCTCTTGGCGTGCTGACGGGAATGGGTTTTATCGGCGCCGGAGCGATCATTCGCAAGGGAAATCGAATCAGCGGAGTGACGACCGCGGCCACCTTATGGATCGCCACGATCCTGGGCCTCTGTTTTGGCGCCGGGCATCATGGAGTGGGCATCCTCGCGCTTGCGACCACGCTGGTCATCCTCTTGGTGCTCAAGCGCCTCGAATTATCGTTGCCGCAGGAACAGCGCGGAACACTGACAGTGGGGACCGCCAGTTCGGGTCCCAGCGACCACGAGATCCGCCAGGTGATCGAGGCGGCGGGAGCGAGAGCGGCAAGCTTTAGCGTCATCTACCCGGGGAAGGAGAAATCGGCGCTCAGGCAAAGAATCTCCTGCGAGGTGCACTGGAAAGCGCGCCCCGACGGCCCGCAAGTTCCCCCCTTCGTCAGGCAGCTTCTGGATCGCCCCGGAGTCCACGCCGTGCGCTGGCAAAGCCCATAAAGTCAAAAAGGCCCCTCAAGGGCCAAATATTGCGATCCCAGTTCCCAAGGTGTCCGCAATGGGCATACCCCTCTGGTCCGGCAAAATTCTCAAAGAAACTTTTTTTGGCCGAATCCGCCCGCAGCCGGCCGAGCCGAGGTCCTTTCACTCCGTTGGGCAGCGGCTTGCCCATTTGCGCCAAATGGAATCCACCGTGCTGATCAACCTGCGAGGGTCGACCGGCTTGACGAGATGTAAGTCGAAGCCGGCATCGCGGATACGCTTTTCGCTCTTTTCGTTGCTCATGGCCGTGACGGCCACCATTACGACCGGTATGCCGGCAAATTTGAGCCGCAGCTTTTGTGCCACCTCGTCGCCGTCCATCCCTGGCATGTTCAGATCGATCAGGCAGACAGCAGGTAGGAAGCTTTCTGCCTCATCAAGGGCATCGAGCCCGCTATAGCAGGCCCGGGCATCGTATCCGGTGATGCGCAGGAGGTCGGCGGTCGAATCGGCAACATCATGGTTGTCGTCCACGCACAAAATGCGCAAGGGAGCCATCAGGTCTGTCATTACTGCCCCCTCACACATAGCTCGACTCCCTCTTGCTTTTTTTGTCCAGGCCAAACCGGGCTTTCCTGCTCGTAATACGACGGCAAAGGCCGGTTTGGTCGGTTCAACTCTCCCAATTCGCCCGAACTTGAAGAATTGACCGCAATTGATGTGCCGGGAATGCTTTATTGCCGCCTTAGGACTCGTATCTCAACCCCTACAACCGTGATGGGTTCCTTGGACCGCATCAAGGAAGTAGGCTACAGTAGCGGATTGACCACATTAGTGAGCTGCCCCAGACAGGGAGAGAGGGCATTTCGGCACCCGCAATGACGGTGCTGGATCAGGGTCGATCGTGAAAGGGGGTTTCCCGATCCCTTCGGCCTTGCAAGCTGAGAACGAATTTTCCCAGATGTGTACGGAAAATGGCGAAGGCGGTGCCTGCGGAGAGGTCTACCTATGCGGCAAGGGTTCGACTGGAGCGTGATCGCCGGCATTGGCCTACTTGCCGCCATGATGGTGGGCATTGCCGTGACAGCCGATGCCAACACGCGCAAGCTGCGCGAAGTGGCCGCCCGGGCCACGCAGAGCCATGAATTCCTCGACGTGATCAACACGATTCGCATCGATACCCGCAAACTTCAGGCGATGCAGCGCTCCTATTTGATCAACGGCTTCGAGGAATGGATTCCGCCCTATCGTGAGGCCGCTACCGCGCTGCGCGCCGATGCCGATCAATTGCTTTCGCTGACTGCCGGCGACGCGGAACAATATCGCCGCGCCCAGGATGCGGCCAAGCAGATCGAATCGGGCATCATGAGCCTCGATGAAGTCGTCAAATTGCGCGGCAAACCAAACGGCCACGCAGCGGTCGTCGCCATCGCAAAGGAACGCGGCCAGCGCAGCTTCGTCGATCCCTTGCTCGATACGCTTACCGAAATGGATCATGCCGAACGCGAACGGCTTGCCGCGCGGGAGGAAGAGGCCCGCTCCGCCTACGACGGCGCCCTTTTCTCGGGCATTGCCGCCGCGCTACTTGGGCTGGTCGCCCTGGGTCTGATCGCCTGGATGCTTGAACGCAATAGCCGAGCCAAGGCGCGCTACACCAGCCGCCTCGACGAACAACGACAACTGCTCGACGCAACCCTGACAAGTATCGGCGATGCGGTGATCACCACCGATATGGAGGGGAAGGTCACCTTCCTCAATGCCGTGGCCGAGGGTTTGACGGGCTGGCCCCTGGCCGAAGCGGTCGGCACGCCTCTGGACAAGGTGTTTCGCATCATCAATGAAACGACGCGCAGGCCGGTGAACAATCCCGCCCGCCGCGCCCTGGAAGAAGGGGCGATTGTCGGGCTGGCCAATCATACGATTTTGATTTCCCGGGCCGGCTTTGAACACCCCATCGATGATTCGGCTGCCCCCATCCTTTCGCGCGGCAAAGTCAGCGGCGCCGTGCTCGTTTTCCGTGACATCACCGAACGTAAAGAGGCCGAAGCTTCGCTGGCCAAAAGCGAGGAACGCTACCGCGTGCTCGTCACCGCCAACTCCGATGTCGTCTACCGGATGAGTTCCGACTGGTCGGAGATGCTGCCCCTGGACGGGCACGACCGGGCCGCGAGCAGCCCCGAGCCGATTCGCGACTGGATGGAGCGCAATCTGCCGCGCGAGGAACATGAACGCGTGCGCGAGCAGATCAAGCAGGCGATCGCGCGCAAGCAGACCTTCGAGATGGAACATCAGGTGCTGCGCGCCGATGGCTCGGTCGCCTGGACGCACTCGCGCGCCGCCCCCATCCTCGACGACACGGGCAAGATCGTCGAATGGTTCGGCACGGCGCGCGATGTGACCGAGCGCCGCGACATGGAGGCCGCCCTCCGCGAAGCCGACCGCAAGAAGGACGACTTCATTGCTCTGTTGGCGCACGAACTGCGCAACCCCCTGGCCCCCATTCGCAATGGCCTCAAGGTGATTCGGCTGACCGACGACAAGTTGGTGTTGAAAAAATCGCTGGCGATGATGGACCGGCAGTTATCGCACATGGTGCGCATGATCGACGATCTGCTCGATGTCTCGCGCATTGGCCGCAACAAGATGGAGCTAAGGCGCACGCGCATTTCCGTGGCCGATGTCATGGCCAGCGCGGTGGAAACGGCACGGCCGGCCATCGAAGAAGCAGGTCTTGAGCTCACCGTCACACCACCGCCGCAACCGATCTTTCTCGATGGCGACCTCACCCGGCTTTCGCAGGTGTTTAGCAATCTGCTTACCAACAGCGCCAAGTACACACCGCGCGGCGGCAAGGTCTGGTTTTTCTGCGAACACAAAAACGGCAAGGCGATCATCTCGGTCAAGGATACCGGCAGCGGCATTCCGCCCGAATCGTTGCCGACCATTTTCAACATGTTTTCGCAGATCGATCGCAGCATTGAAAAGTCGTCGGGCGGCCTGGGCCTGGGGCTGGCACTGGTCAAGGGACTTGCGGAAATGCACGGCGGTAGTGTGACGGCGCAAAGTGATGGACAGGGCCAGGGAAGTACTTTCACCGTGTCGCTGCCCGAGCTGGGCACGGGGCCAGAGATCGCTCCCTTGCAAAGCGACCCGATGCAGCCGGCCCTTCCCTTCAAGCGGCGGATCCTGGTGGTCGACGACAACCGCGACGGCGCCGATAGCCTGATGACGATGCTGCGAATCTTGGGCAACGAAGTGATGATGGCCAACGATGGAATCGAGGCGATCGAACGCGCCGAACTCTTCCGTCCGGGGCTGATCCTGATGGACATTGGCATGCCAAGACTCAATGGTCTCGATGCGACCAAACGCATCCGGCAGACCACCTGGGGCAAGATCATGACGATCATCGCCTTGACCGGCTGGGGTCAGGAGAACGACCGGCAACGTTCCCGCGAAGCCGGCTGCGATGGCCACCTCGTCAAACCGCTGCAACTGGCCGAACTTGAGAAGATGCTTGTCGATCTGGGCAAATAAAGCGGCACGCGATTCGCTTGGTTGAAAGAAAAATAGAAAAAATCAAACAGCGGCAATTCGCGGAGAAGCTACATGGGCGCGTTTGTGAAATCGCGGCTGGAGCGGATGCAGCAGGTTCTTGGGGAGCATATCGAGCAAAAACAGATCAGCGGGCTGGTGGCGCTGGTCAGTCACCAGGACGAAGTTCATGTCGAAACTCTCGGCACGCTGGCCTTCGACAACCCGGCACCGATGAGGCGCGATTCCATTTTTCGTGTCGCCTCGATCACCAAGCCGATCACGGCGGTGGCGGCGATGATCCTCGTCGAAGAGTGCAAACTACGCTTGGACGATCCGCTCGATCGCTGGCTGCCTGAGCTGGCCGAACGCCGGGTGCTCACCTCGATCTCCTCGGATGTGAGCGAAACAGTACCGGCCAAGCGCGCCATCACCTTGCGCGATCTGCTCACCTACACGGCCGGCTTTGGCAGCGTGATGGCCAAGGCCGACACCTACCCGATTCAAAAGCTGATCAAGGAATATCAGATCGGCGGCGACGGCCCGATGCTCCCTTCCGCGATGCCGGCAATGGATGAATGGCTCAAGCGGCTCGGGTCGCTGCCGTGGCTGGCGCAGCCGGGCGAGCGCTTCTTGTACCATGTCAGCGGCGATCTGTTGGGGGCGCTGATCACGCGGGCGTCGGGCCATTCGTTTGGCACGTTTTTGCGCGAGCGGATTTTCGAACCGCTGGGCATGAAGGATACCGGCTTTTATGTGCCCGCCGACAAGGTGGACCGCTTGCCCGCCTTTTATGTGCTGAACGCCCAGGAGAACCGCTTTGACTACTTCGATGATCTGGAGCAAAGCGCCTGGCAAACCGCGCCGCTGTTTGAGTCGGGAGGCGGCGGCCTGGTGTCGACGGTGGACGACTACTGGGCGTTTTACCGCATGATGTTGAATCACGGCCGTCATGGCAACGAGCAGATCTTGTCGCGCGCCACGGTCAAGCTGATGACGACCGATCAACTAACACCGGCGCAGCGTACCGGCGCCGAGATCTTTTTTGGGCGTCATTGCAGTTGGGGCTTGGGCATGTCGGTCGACATCGCTCGCAAGGAGATTTACCAAAATCCTGGCCGGTTCGGCTGGGATGGGGGCTATGGTACGACCGCCTACGCCGACCCCGCCGAAGGAGTTATCGGTATTCTGTTCACGCAGCGGATGATGGATACGCCCACGCCGCCCCGGGTCTACACCGACTTCTGGACGCTGGCCTACCAAGCGCTTGCCTAGAGGCGAACGCATTCCCTTCCTGTTCCGTATGGATGATGAAGCAACTTGGCGGAGCGCTCGAAATGGCGATTGCGTTTGACTTCCCTAATTAGTTGCATATACAATTACCCAGGAGGCGATGAAACCATGACTCTCTCTCCCGAACAAAAGATCTGTGAGGAATGCCTGGGTGGGCGCATTCGGATGCTCAACCGGGTGGTGACCAAGATTTACGATGAGAAGCTCAGGCCGCTGGGACTGCGTTCCAGCCAGATCGGCATTCTGATTACCGTGGCCGCTCATGGGCCGCTGTCGCAAACTCAGGTCTGCCAGCGATTGCAACTAGAAAAATCGACCTTGAGCCGGGATTTGACCCGCATCCTTGCCAAGGGTTGGATTGTATCCACCGCCGAACAAGGGCGGCGCGGCAAGCTGGAAGTCACCCCGGCGGGACGCGCCCTCATCAAGAAACTCGCACCTGTCTGGACCGAGGCGCAAGCCAAGGCGTGCAAACTACTTGGCAAAACCCTGATCAACGAAATCTACCGCGTGGCCGACGAACTCCAACTCGTCTGCAACATCGAGAATTAACCCAGGCAAAAGCGGCCTCAGGCCCTCAGGAAAGAAAAAATGTCCGCCTCGCATTGGAAAGTTGCATCTACAACGATTATGAATGGAAAGACGCGTTCCCTCACGAATGCGTCAGCCGGCGATCGCGGCGGGAGTATGAGTATGTTTCCTTTCGAGTGGAAAGTTGTATCTACAACACCTATCAATGAACTGACGGCCCCACCTCTCAGGGGGCCGTTCCGGAAGCTCATGCTTCGGTTCTCGGCATTCAAGCGCCCATTCACCCGGCCGACGCGCCAGAGTTTCTTCCTGGCGTTCATTGCCGGATTGCTTGCATTCGCCTCGGGCTGCTCCAACTCCCTGGCCACGCCCGCCCCAGCCGATCCCAAGGTTGTCGTCACTTCTCCCCTCAAACTCGCGATCGTCGAATGGGACGAATACATCGGCCGCCTCGCGCCCATCGAGGAAGTCGAAGTTCGCGCCCGCGTCAGCGGCCACTTGCAATCGACCCATTTCGTTGAAGGCCAGATCGTTCAAGCAGGCGACCTGCTCTGCATCCTCGATCAACGCCCCTTCCGCCTGGCCGTCGAACAAGCCGAAGCCGACCTCGCCCGCGCCAAGGCGAAAAAGGACGAATCGGCCGCGCAACTGGTCCAGGCCGAAGCCGAAGTGCGCTCGGTGGAATCGCAGCGCGAACTCGCCGCTCAATTACTTGACCGCGCCAAACGCCTGGTTGCCAACCGCACCTTGACGCAGGAAGAGCTCGACATTCGCGAATCGAACTACAAGCAAGCCACCGCCGATCGCGACATACGCTTAGCTCGCGTCAACCTGGCCCGCGCCGCCGTGCTCACCGCGCAAGCGGAACTGCGCGCCGATCAGTCGCGCCTGGCCACCGCCAAGCTCAATCTCGAATACACGGAAATTCGCGCCCCCTTGACCGGCCGCATCAGCAACCGCGCCGTGACGGACGGTAACTTGATATCCGGCGGCACCGAGAACTCGACCCTGCTCACACGGATCGTCTCGCTCGATCCCATCCACTGCTACTTCGACGCCGATGAACAATCGCTGTTGAAATACACGCGTCTTGGCAATTCCGGCGCGCTGGCCGACTTGCGCAAGGCAAAACTGCCCGTGCACATCCGTCTGGCCGACGAGCGCAATGGCTTTCCCCATCTGGGCCACCTCGACTTCCTCGATAATCGCCTCGACCGCAAAACGGCCACGATCCGCGGCCGCGCGATCCTTCCCAATCCTGACCTGACACTGACCCCAGGACTATTCGCGAAGGTGCGCATCCCGGGCAGCGCGCGCAAGGAAACCGTGCTCATTCCTGAATCTGCGATCGGCACCGATCAGACCGAAAAGTTTGTGTTCACCGTCAACGCCAGCCACACCGTGGAACGGCGCAAAATCGAAATCGGTCGAAAGGCGCGCGGCCTGCGTATCGTCACCGAGGGTCTTCAAGGCGACGAATCGATCGTGCTGCGCGGTTTGCAGCGCGTGCGCCCCGGTGCCACCGTCGATGCGACCCCCGAGCTTACCGTCGCTCTGAACGACGGCCTGCCCGACGATGTCAAGCCGGTCGCGGTCGAACATCAACTCAACTCCTATGTGAGCAAGCCCGCACCCGAAACGATGCCGCGCACGAACATCTCGACATCGACCGCCGCCACCACCTCTTGGATTCGCAAGCCCGGGAACATCGCCTTGGAAGGCGAAAGAACGAGGTAACGAAAAGTGAAATTTGCACACTTCTTCATCGACCGCCCCATCTTCGCCACGGTCGTCTCGCTGGTGATCACGATCTTCGGCGCAATCTGCTACCTGGCCCTGCCCGCCGCCCAGTACCCCGACATCGTCCCGCCGACAATCGTCGTGCGCGCAAGCTACCCGGGCGCCTCGCCCGAGGTGATCGCCGACACCGTGGCGACCCCCATCGAGCAGGAGGTCAACGGTGTCGAAGGGATGCTTTACATGTCGTCGCAGAGCACGGTCGATGGCCAGATGGAACTGACCGTCACCTTCAAACTCGGCATCGACCTGGACAATGCCCAGGTGCTTGTGCAAAACCGCGTGGCCATCGCCGAACCGCGTTTGCCCGAAGAGGTGCGCCGCCAGGGCATCACCACGACAAAGTCCTCGCCCGACATCCTCATGGTGATCCACCTGGTATCGCCCGATAAGCGCTATGACCAGCTCTACCTGAGCAACTACGCAGTGATGCAGGTGCGCGACGCCTTGCTTCGTGTCGACGGCGTCGGCAGCATCATCATGCCGGGCCTTCGCGAATACAGCATGCGGGTCTGGCTCGATCCGGAGCGACTGGCCCATCTGTCCATGACGCCCGACGATGTCGTGCGTGCCATGCAGACGCAAAACCTGCAAGTCGCCTCGGGCGTGATCGGCCAGGCGCCGCAATCGACCAAGAACGATTTTCAACTGACGGTGAAAACCCTGGGCCGGTTGCTGGAACCGCAGCAGTTTCGCGAGATGATCGTGCGCACCGGCGACGATGGCCGCGTGGTCAAGCTCAGCGATGTCGGCCGCATCGAACTCGGCGCGCGCGACTACACGATCAATAGCTATGTCGATGGCGAAGTCGGCATCGGCATGGCGATCTCACAGCGACCAGGCACCAATGCACTGGCCACCGCCGCCGCCTTGCAACAGACGATCGACCGACTTTCGCAAGATTTTCCCGAAGGGCTGGCTTACCGAGTCGCCTACAACCCGACCGTCTTCGTCCGGCAATCGATCGACTCGGTCACGCACACGCTTTACGAGGCCGCCTTCCTCGTCGTGATCGTGATTCTTGTCTTCTTGCAAAACTGGCGCGCCACCTTGATTCCCTTGGTGGCGATTCCCGTGTCGCTCGTTGGTACCTTTGCCGCCATGGCCGGCTTTGGCTTTTCCCTGAATATGCTGTCGCTTTTCGGTCTGGTGCTCGCCATCGGCATCGTGGTCGACGATGCGATCGTCGTCGTCGAAAATGTCGAGCGGCATATCCGCGCCGGACTTTCACCACGCGATGCCGCCCACAAGGCGATGGACGAAGTCACCCCCGCGGTGATCGCCATCGCCGTGGGACTTTCAGCGGTGTTCGTGCCGACCGCCTTCATCTCAGGAATCAGCGGCCAGTTCTACCGTCAATTTGCTTTGACGATTGCCGTTTCCACCCTGATCTCCGCTTTTGTGTCGCTCACCTTGAGCCCGGCGCTGTGTGCCCTGCTTTTGGAACCGCATGGCAAGGAAAAGGACTGGATCGGCCGCGCCTGGGATTTCTGTTTCGGCTGGTTTTTTCGCGCCTTCAATCGCGCGTTCGACTGGATAACTCGCGGCTACGCACGCTCGGTCGGCTGGCTGCTGCGCCGTCTTGCCCTGCCCTTAATTCTCTATGGAGCACTGATCGCCCTGGCTGGCTTCGGCTGGCAAGCGGTGCCCGGCGGATTCATCCCCCGCCAGGACAAGGGGTATCTGATCACCGTGATCCAACTTCCTGAAGGGGCCTCGCTGGCGCGCAGCGACGAGATCGTCCGCCGCGCGGGGGAGATCATCCGCAGCAATCCGGTGGTCGGCCACACGGTGGAATTCGTCGGCTACTCGGGTGCCGCTCGTTCCAACAACCCCAGCGCGGCGGTCATCTTTTTCGGTCCCTTGTTGCCCAACGAGCGCAAGGATCCGCACGACCAGCCCAACATCCTCAATGAGCTGCCCAAGATTCAAGCGGCGCTCATGGAGATCCCCGATGCCAACATCTTCGTCATTCCGCCGCCTCCGGTGCAGGGGCTGGGCAACTCGGGCGGGTACAAGTTTTTGATTCAAGATCGCGCCGGACACGGTCCCCGCGCCTTGCAAGAGGCGACGCGCGACTTGATTGCCGCGGCGCAGAAGGAGCCGGCGCTGGCAGGCCTGTTCACGATCTACGGAGCGAGCACGCCGCAGCTCTTCGTCGATGTCGATCGCACCAAGGCGTTCATGCTCAATGTCCCCTTGACCAACGTTTTCGATGCGCTGCAGTCGAATCTTGGCTCGGCCTATGTCAATGATTTCAACCTCAACGGCCGCACCTTCCAGGTGCGCGCGCAGGCCGAGGAGGCCTTTCGCGATTCCGAAGAAGACATCGCGCAGCTCAAGACCAAGACCGCCACGGGCGAAATGATTCCCCTGGGCTCGGTGGTCGATGTGCGCTTTGAAACCGGGCCGGATCGCGTTGTGCGCTACAACATGTTTCCCTCTTCGGAAATTCAGGGCGATACCGGCCCCGGCTTTAGCTCGGCGCAAGCGATGGCAGCGATCGAACGGCTCGCCAAGGAGACTCTGCCACAAGGAATGTCGATCGCCTGGACCGATATCGCCTACCAGGAGCAGCTTGCAGGCAATACAGCTCTCGCGATTTTTCCCCTGTGCGTGTTGTTCGTGTTCCTCGTCCACGCAGCCGAGTACGAAAGCTGGACGCTGCCCCTGGCCATCATCTTGATTGCGCCCGTCTGCTTACCCTTTGCCTTGGGCGGAGTCTGGGCGCGCGGGATGGAGAATAACCTGATTACGCAGATCGGTTTTGTCGTGTTAATCGGTCTGGCCGCCAAAAACGCCGTACTCATTGTCGAGTTTGCAAAGCAACAAGAAGAGGAAGGCCTGACGCCGTTTCAAGCGGCCGTGGAGGCCTGCCGGTTGCGGTTGCGGCCGATCATCATGACCTCCTTTGCGTTCATCCTCGGCGTCATGCCGCTGGCAGAAGCAACCGGCCCAGGGTTCGAAATGCGCCGGGTGCTTGGCACAACGGTTTTTAGCGGCATGCTTGGCGTGACGATCTTTGGCCTTTTCTTGACCCCGGCCTTTTATCTCTTGCTGCGCAATCTTTCGAATCGCTTGCGCGGACGGAGTCCCGCACCGGATCATCACGCTGCAGTTGGCCACCATCATGTCAAGCTGACTCAGGCCCCAAAGCCTGCGCCAGAACTGGCCCACCATGATTAATTTTTTGTTTTTTGTTTTATTTTTATCTCAAGATTTTCAATCTTGAAAGCGAGGTTACGATGCACGGCGACGATCAACTCATCGAAGATTATTTGGCATCGATCAAGCAAGTGAAACAGGCCTTCGCGGGGATGTCGGAGTCGGCCGCGAAGGCGCATCCGGTCGAAGGCAAGTGGAGCGCGCTGGAAGTGCTCTGTCATCTGGTCGATGCCGATTTAACGATCAGCCACCGGATTCGCGCGGCGTTGGTGGTCGATGGGCCGCGCTTACCCGCGTTTTCGCGCGAGGTGCTCACGACGATCTTGACGCCCGATGCACGCGATCTCGATGAAGAACTGGCCCTGTTTGGGCTGATACGCAAGCAAACGGCGCGGATCCTGAAGGCTTCGCCCGCGGGAACGCTCGATCGGACCGTCATCCTAGTCAAAAACGACGGCGACGAAGTGACACGCCCGCTTCGTCAGGTGATCACAAGCATCACCCAGCACATCGGCCATCACCTGGGATTTGTCGAAGAGAAGCGGCGCGCCTTGGGCTTGACTGCGGCCGGAGCGAACGGCCGTTGAGAGGGCGGCAAAGGGGAAAGGGTTCGCCTAGCATGAAGGCAAACCATTTCGAATGCGAAGGAGTTGGCGCGTGAATCTGAATCTCAGTGGGAAACTGGTGCTCATCAGCGCCTCGACCGGCGGCATCGGCCAGGCGATCGCCGAATCGTTTGGCCGCGAAGGCGCGCGCGTCATCGTCAATGGCAGGACAAGCGCCAATGTCGAGAAGGCGATCGCCCAACTTCGCGCAAGCACCCCGAATGCGGAGTATTTGCCGCTGGTGGCCGACATCGGTACGGCGGCCGGCTGCGCCACGACGCTTGAGCGTTTTCCCACCGTGGACATCCTGGTGAACAATGTCGGCATCTACGAACCGGTCGGCTTCTTCGAGGAATCCGACGACGATTGGAAGCGCCTTATCGAAATCAATGTCATGAGCGGCGTGCGCCTGTCGCGCCACTATTTGAAAGGAATGCTCGAGCGTAACGCCGGCCGGATCATTTTCATTTCGAGCGAATCGGGTCTGAACCCGGCGCCCGAAATGGCGCATTACAGCGTGACCAAGACGGCACAACTATCCCTTTCGCGAAGCCTCGCCGAATTGACCCGGGGAACGAAGGTCACGGTCAATTCGGTGTTGCCCGGGCCGACGATGACCGAGACGATCAAGACCTTCCTGGAGGGGGTTTTCCCTGGCGTGCCTACACCCGAAGCCGAAAAGCGCTTCATCAAGGAAAACCGGCCCGGCTCGCTCATCGCGCGATTCATCAAACCCGAAGAAATCGCCGATGTGGTCGTCTTTGTTTCGAGCGACAAGGCCTCGGCGATCAATGGCTCGGCCATCAAGGTGGAAGGCGGCATCGTCAAGAACATCGCCTGAGCGAGGTGCCACAAGAAACAAGAGAGGGAGAAGGGAGGATATCCTCCCTTCTCCCTCTCTTGTTTGCAATCATTTTCTCTTGTTTGGTTTGCCATACCAGCGCTCGGCGATGCGATCGAGCTCGATCATGACTGAATCGAGTTCAAGGACGCGCGGAGTGATCGCGTAGGTGACTTGTGGCGGGATGGTCGGTTCATAATGGCGGCTGACCCAGCCTTCCGCTTCCAACATGCGCAGCCGCTCGGTAAGGGTCTTGGTCGAAATCCCCTCCAGGCGCCGCTGCAATGAGCCGAAACGGTGAGGCCCCTCGATATGCAACCGGTGCAAAAGGAGCAGAGTCCAGGGACTCGACAGGATACTCAATAATTTTGCCAACGGTTCGTGCTTGTTGTCCGTTGCCGGCTTCTTTGCTTTCGCCATGGCTTTCCCTAAGTAAAGCGACTTCACATATAGAACCTACTTTACAAAAGAAAGCACAAAAGGTAAAGTTCCTTCTGCAAGGTCAATTACTGGCCTGCTAAGTAGACCCGCAGAAATCCCTACGCTGCGTATTTGAGTGGCTTGCTCGGAGATTTTTGCATGAGGTCGTCGTGATCGAACATAGAGCGCATGCGTTCCCGGTTGCCAGTCGAACGGCGAACCCCTTTGCGAAAGGCGGCTACGAGGTCGCCCAGTGTGGCGTAAAGGACGTTGGCGAGCACGGTGCGTTTCAAATGGCCCCAAAGCCGTTCGATCAGGTTTAGGCTTGGGCTATACGGCGGCAACCAGTAGACCTCGATTTCCTCCCGATGCTCCTTCAAAAACGCTTCCACAGCTTTTGTCGTATGGAATCGACCGTTGTCACAGACCAAGCGAATCTTTTTTCCGGCGTAAGCTGCCAGCAGTATCATCAGGAAGGCAAGAAACGAACTGCCGCACTTGGTATCGGCCAATGTATATGTCAATTGCCCGGTGCGATAGTCAACACCCCCATAGACGACCTTTTTCTCGTTCTTGCCAGGTGCAGGCACCTCTGGTTGTTGGCCCACCGGCGCCCACATCCGTGCCAGGGCGGGGTGACGATGAATCTCCATTTCATCCTGGAAAATCAGGGCGAAGTCCGCATCGTCACGGACAGCTTTTTTTTCAAGGTCCGCAGCTCTTTCCGTGCCTGGGTGAACGCGGCCTCATCGCGCTTGCCTTTCATCGTGTGCTTGGGTCGTTGGTAAGAAAACCCCTCCTGATGAAGGATGCGCCGCAACTGGTCCTCGCTGAAGGAAACCTTCGTCCGCCGTTTTAGATGCTCGTTAAGACGAACAACCGACCACACGCTAAAGCCATAACCCAAATTCTGGGGCGGCGTGGCGATCGCTTCGCGCAGGGCCCGCCGATACCCAGGCGTTGCCGCTGAGGTTCGTCCCGGTGGTTTGCGCGGTGTCAAGCCCGCGACACCATGTTGGCGATAATGTTTGCGGATGTTGTCCACGGTCGCTGGACTGCATCCCAAGTCTTGCGCAATCGAAAACTTCGACCTCCCAACTGCGCTCATAAGAATTATGGTGGCGTTGCGAAAAATCGTCTTTTCGGATGTTCCGAAACGAAGGTTGTCCAAAGCGTCCCATTCCTCATCGCTCAATGTCCATGCAGCCATGGTTGCGTCCCTGCGGTTGAACCGACATCTCCACTTCCACATAGAATATCGGCAACCTAACCGCAGCTGAAGAGCCTATGCGGGTCTACTTAGCGCCGATCATGCGGAGGAACGGAAGTGATGTTGATGAGCATGCGAGCCGGATTGGTTTTGCTTTTGAGCCTCTGTTTGTTTTCGGTAACGCTTTACGCCAGGCAAGGCAAACCACCCACAGCTTCGTCGGCCTCGGTGCAGGAAAAAAAACCTCCCAAGGAAATGGAGGCGTTTGCCTCGACCTGGGAGATTGTTTCGGTCAAACCCGATGGCGTTACGCGCGATGCGAAGCGGCTCGTGTTCCGCGCCGACGGCACTTACGCGGCGCTCGATCTGGCAGGAAAGGAACTCTGGGCCGGAACTTTTGAGATCGACCCGAACGCCACACCCAAAATTTGGGATCACCGTTCCCACGAAAGTCAAAAGAAGCAAGGCGATGTGCTCGGCATCTACAAGATCGAAGGCGACAAATTGACCGCCTGCTGCGTCGTGGGTAAGTGGAAGGAAAAGGCCCACAAAGAAAAAGAATGGTCGGGCAAGCCCCGCCCCAGTGAATTCAAGCTGGAAGGGGCCGATGTGCTTCTGGAACTTCAGCGTGTGAACGGTTCCACCAAGTAAATCCAAAGGAACACAAAATCAGGGAAACAACTTGAAAGGAGCCGCGTTTGGGCTTGGTTGAAATCAGGCGGCTCTCCCATCGGCTCCTGATTATGAATAGGGAAACCATGCGCGGAACCTTGCTTCTTTCGCTCGGTGCAATTTTCTTCCTGGTCCTTGCAAGCCTTGGCACGCACCAGCCGGCCGGCGCGATTGCAGCCGCCGAATCGAATGCGCCGAAAGAGAGCTATGTCAAGGTGCGCGTCGATGTCGAAGCACGCGGCACCCTCAGGATGACCGACAAGGGAGCCACGATCAAGGCCCGCGACCGGGTCTATGACCTGTTCAACGACCAGAAAGAAATCACCGACCGGGTCCTTATGACCGACTACGCGCTCGATTTCAAGCGTTCCCCCAAACTGCTTGAGCGAGCCACCGACCTCAACGGCCTGGAAGTCGAGGTCACCGGCTTGAGTGAACTACGCATGGTCAACACCACCACTGGTGTCGGCGCCATGAGCCGTCCCACCTGGAATTTGCAGCGCTCGATCCTGGTCACCGGCCTGAAGCCGGTCGATTGAGCCTGGCAGGCACGATTGCGATTCTTGTCTCAAGAATCGCGGTGCATTCCCTGGCGATTTTGGCATTCCCACAATCTGCAATATCGCCCACTAGCCCGGATGGAATACGAAATAGACAGTACGGCGCGCCCTGGGGCGATGTCCCCGGGTAGGCGTTTCACGCCGTAGCTGCATCCCGTGACGACTGAAGAACTTCGGGGGCCGCGATGCGTTTGAACAGAACGGGAAAGGACTGGGTGTTGTCTCCTCACGCTTAGCTGATGTAGAGGCGCCTGCCCTCGACCATCGCTCGTACCAAGGAGAACTTCCATGCCACAACCGATTCGTAGCCTGCTCGATCCGAAAAACTGCACGATCATCTTCATCGACCACCAACCCCAGATGACCTTCGGGGTCACCTCGATCGATCGGCAATTGCTCCTGAACAACACGATCGGCCTGGCGAAGGCGGCGAAGGTATTCGACGTCCCGGTGATTTTGACCACCGTCGAGACGGAGAATTTCTCAGGTCACATGTGGCCGCAGCTCACTGGGCTGTTTCCCGGTCAAAAACCGATCGAGCGCACGAGTATGAACTCGTGGGAAGATAAAAAGTTCGTCGCCGAGGTGGAGCGAATCGGGCGCAAGAAGCTGATCATTGCCGCACTTTGGACCGAGGTCTGCCTCGTCTTCCCCGCAATCCAGGCCATGCAAGCAGGCTACGAGGTCTACGCTGTCGAAGACGCTTCGGGCGGCACGAGCGAGATGGCCCATCGCTCGGCCATGCAGCGGATCATCCAGGCCGGTGCGGTGCCTGTCACCTGGCAGCAGGTGCTCCTTGAACTCCAACGCGATTGGGCACGCCGCGAGACTTATGACGCGGTGATCAAGATTGCCCTCGAACATTCCGGCGCTTATGGTCAAGGCGTCGAGTATGCCTACACCATGGTACACAAGCAACCTCCCTACCCTGAGCGCCTGAAGACGGGACACTAATCGATCTTGGTCCCCCGCGAACGACACCGTTCCTTCCCGGCCTGCTCGTAGCAGCGGGGAGGACGGTCCGTTGCAAAATCATGTTCAGATGGGCGCATTCGCATCAATGAGGCAAGAGAAATGGCCGCGGACCTGATCCTGCTAAATGGGAAGATTACCACCAACGACACTCCCAAGGATGTCGCCGCGATTGCCATCACGGCGGGAAAAGTCAGCGACCTGGGAGACGAGGGCGAAGTCTTAAAATCGCGCGGAGCGGCAACCAAGGTCATCGACCTGGCCGGCCGGCGCGCGATCCCAGGCCTCAACGATTCGCACTTGCACCTCATCCGCGGCGGGCTGAACTTTAATCTCGAACTCCGTTGGGATGGAGTTCCCTCGCTTGCGGACGCGCTGCGCATGCTCAAGGTTCAGGCCAAGCGCACCCCACCCCCTCAGTGGGTGCGGGTCGTCGGCGGCTGGAACGAATTTCAGTTCGCCGAGAGGCGCCTGCCAACCCTGGCCGAAATCAACGCGGCCGCGCCCGACACACCGGTCTTCATCCTTCATCTCTACGATCGGGCGATCTTGAACGCGGCCGCGCTACGCGCCGTCGGTCACACGAAGGACACGCCTGAGCCGCCTGGAGGCGAGATCCAGCGCGACAAACGAGGCAACCCCACCGGCATCCTCATCGCCAAGCCAAACGCGATGATCCTGTACTCCACCCTCGCCAAGGGTCCGAAACTCGCACCCACCGACCAACTCAACTCGACCCGTCACTTCATGCGCGAATTGAACCGCCTCGGGGTCACCAGCGCGATCGATGCAGGCGGCGGTTTCCAGAACTATCCCGAAGATTACCAGATCATCGAAGACCTGCACCGGCGTGGCGAAATGACCGTCCGCGTCGCCTACAACCTCTTCACTCAGAAACCCAAGCAAGAAAGAGAAGATTTTGCCAGATGGGCCAAGATGACGAGCCCGCAAGCGGGAAGCGACTATTACCGGATGAATGGCGCGGGCGAGATGCTCGTCTTCTCGGCCGCCGATTTCGAAGACTTCCTCGAACCGCGACCCGACCTTGCCCCAGAAATGGAAACCGAGCTGCACGGCGTGGTGAAACTCCTGGCCGAGCAGCGCTGGCCCTTCCGTTTGCACGCCACCTACGATCAATCGATTTCGCGGTTTCTCGATGTTTTTGAAGCGGTCAATCGCGAGGTGCCCTTTGCGGGTTTGCGCTGGTTCTTCGATCACGCCGAGACGGTCACCGAACGCAATTTGCAGCGGATCAAGGCGCTTGGCGGAGGCATTGCCGTGCAACACCGCATGGCCTTTCAAGGCGAGTATTTTGTTGATCGCTACGGCGCCCAGGCGGCCGAACAGACTCCACCAATCAAGAAGATGCTGGCAATGGGCATTCCCGTGGGGGCCGGCACCGACGCCACGCGCGTGGCAAGCTACAATCCTTGGGTGTCGCTGTCCTGGCTGGTGACAGGACGCACCGTCGGAGGCCTTACCCTTTATTCCGAAGCCAACCGGCTCGACCGGGCGACGGCGCTCAAGCTCTACACGCAAGGCTCGGCCTGGATGTCGGGAGAAGAAAAGAAGAAGGGGACACTCGCCGTGGGTCAATTGGGCGATCTTGCGGTGCTCTCGGCGGATTATTTTGCGGTTGCAAAATCAGAGATCCGTGCTATCGAATCGGTGCTGACGGTCGTCGGCGGCAAAGTCGTGTACGGGGCCCAATCCTTCAGCGAGCACGCCCCGGCGCCGCTTCCCGTCTCTCCCGACTGGTCGCCCGTCGGCGTCTATGGCGGATACCATTCCGGCAACAATCAAGCTGCTGCCCATCCCCCACACGCTCAGCGCTGCTCGCGCGGAGGCACACTCCATGAGACGTTTCACGGCCTATTCGGCACGAAAACCGAGACAGCAGCGACCGATCCCTTTTGGGGAACCGGGTGTTCATGCTGGGCGTTTTAACTCCGCCCCCTTCAACTGGCTTGCGAGCGTTCGCGAGGAATACGCCAGATTCATGCTCCTCTAGCGCCCAATCGTTTGCTCCGCTTCGCGGCGCAAAATTTGACAGATCCACGATTCGCGGCTATCGGTTTGCACAAACTTCCAGTTGAACCCGGCCACCGCCGCGTCCAACATCTTGCGCGCCTCTTCCTTGCGGCCCTGCCGATGCGCGATCATGGCAAGTAGCAGATGCGGCGCCGCGCCGAGCACCTTGCTCGCTTCGCCGTTCAAGAGCGCGGCCGCTTCGGCGAAATGGCCGGCGCGGTATTGGGCAAGCCCTCTGGCGAACAACAGATAGGGCCGGGACCAGGCAAGCGCCGGATTGACTTTTTGGTTGCTAACCCGCTCAAGCATCGAGACCGCCTGACGCAGTTCGGCCTCCGCCGGCGGCAAGAGCAGGCAGGCGCGCGCTGTGCGTTCCGCAATCAACGGATCGGTCGTTGAACCAAACCGCTCAAGGAGCAGGCGGCTGACACGGGCGTACTCGCTTTCTTTGTTTAGAAGGAGACAAAGTTCGGCATATCCATCCCATGCCTCATGTGCGGTCGGTGCGGCCTCAATGGATTTGCCCCAGGCGGACCAGGCCTCCACAAACCGCCCCGACGCGATCAATTGCGAACGCAGGCTCTTTTGTGTACCGGCAAGCTTCGGATCGAGTGCCACGGCCTGGCGGTATTGCTCGATCGCATCTTCCCTCCTACCCTTGCCGAGCAGACTGTCGGCGTAGGCCGACCGAAGGATGGCGACCTTGGGATTGAGGCGCAGGCCCGCTTCGGCGATCCGGATCGCTTCGTCGTGGCGTTTGGCCGCCGACAGCAGAATGGCAAGGTTGTAGTGGGCGGGCAAACTGCCCGGATCGAGCTGAATCGCCGTTTCATATTCTTTGATGGCGTCGCCGGTTCGTCCGGCTCTTGAGAGCGCAATGCCGAGGTTGTGATACACGATCGCCGTGGCCGGCCTCAGCGCCTGCGCGACCTGGAGATAGCGCAACGCTTCCTCATGTTGCCCCACTCGGTCGAGGTGGCCGCCCAGGGTGAGGTTGACCCAAAAATCGCTGGGATGAGCCGAGCGCACGCGCGCAAGAAACGGCACCACATCGCCTCCAGCATTCACCAGAGCCCCCGCGAGCGCCAACATCAAAGGTATCGATTCTTCCTCGACCTTGGCCGCGTTGCTGAGCAAAATCAGCGCCGCCTTGTCCGAAAACTTGGCCGGATTGCGCACACTCACCCGCCAGGAGTTGCCGTGCCGGTCTGCCATTTGAGCCACCTTGAGTAGCCATTCGCGCCGCTCGGCGGCCACCGGCAGGGTCGCCCAATCGTCGAGTGCCGCGACGAGCGCGATGTCGATGTGCGATTGACGGATGCGATCGGCGACCGTTTCGGCCGGTTCGCTGACCGTACCGTAGCCGGACTCGCGAAACAGTTGCTCGTAAGCGTCGATCGCCCGTGCGAAGGCAGTCGACCCACCTTCGGTGTCGGAGCGCTCCAGACGGATCAGGTCGATCCGGTGGACAAGCAAGAGGTTTTTGGCCTCCTGGTCCAGCTGCTCCCTGAGTGCCGGCGCCACCTGATCGCTGATCCGCACCCGCGCGCGCTCCAGGGCGGCACGGGCCGCCAGCCATTTCGAACCGCGCAGGGATTCGATCGCTTCGTGAAGATCTTCCCGCGCGACGTGCAGCACGGCGGCGCGCTCAGCATTCCGCTCGCGCTGTGACTCATATCGGCCCGCGACCAACCACGAGCCAAAACTTAGCAAAATGACCGCGAACGTGCAGCCGGCGGCGACCGCGGCCGAGATTAGGGGCCGGCGACGAACCCAACGAATCCAGCGCTCAAACCTCCCCTCCGGCCTGGCCGCAATGGCTTCGCCTTGCAAAAAGCGGCCAAGGTCGTCGGCAAGGAGTGCGGCGCTTAAGTAGCGGCGCTGCGGTTCTTTCTGCAGACACAGCAGGCAAATCGTTTCCACATCGCGCGGAACGGTCGCAACGATTCGCGACGGAGGCACGGGGTCTTGATTCATCACTGCCTGAACCGTTTCGGCAACCGTGCGCCCGCGAAAGGGGGGTTGGCCCGTCAAGAGTTCGTACAAAATCGCACCCAGCGCATAAACATCCGCGGCAGGGCCAGCCGGGGTCACGGTGGGCGAGGCTTGTTCGGGCGCCATGTAACTTGGCGTGCCGACGGGTGCTCCACTTTGCGTCAGACCTTCGGCGCCATCCAGGCGGCGGGCCAGGCCAAAATCACTGATCTTGAACGTGCCGTCCGACGCGACGAGGACATTGGCCGGCTTCAAATCGCGGTGCACGACGCCAATCTGGTGCGCGGCATCGACCGCAGCAGCGAGCACCTGCACGATCGCACAGGCGCGGCGCACGGGCTGAGTAACCCCTGCCATCGTGTCGCTGAGAGTTCCCCCTTCCACGAACTCCATCGTGTAATAGGCCTGCCCGGCCGCTTCGCCGACATCGTAAATCGCCACGATATTGGGGTGACGCAGTTTCGCGGCCGTCTCGGCTTCGCGTAAAAATCTCGCGCGTTCGCGTGGACCGGCATAAAGACCGGCCAGGGCCATCTTGATGGCAACCAAACGATTGAGCCCCAGATGCCGCGCCCGAAAAACGACCCCCATGCCGCCGCGGCCGATGACCGCCTCGACCTCGTACCCGGGCACTTGTGGCAGCGGCGTGGAATCACCCGGCACTGATCGATCGTTCGGATGGCGGTCCCCCGACGGAGGAAGCCAGGCATCGAGTTCGTCGCGCAGATTGCACACCCGCCGCCAGCGCACGCGCAGTTCGGGCAATAGCTCGGGGTGATCGGTGCAAACCTCCTCGGGCGTTTTTCCCGAGTCGAGGAGTTCATCGAGCATCTGATCAAGTAGGATCTGGTGGGACATCGTCTGGGCTCGGGCGGCTTGAAGCCAAAGGTCTTAGCTCTCCTCTATCTGAGCGGAATCGGGCAAACTTGCGTCAGGCCGCAAGTCCGCCAGGAGGTTGGCCAACATGCGCAGGCTGCGATCCACCCGCCTTTTGATCGTGGTGGAAGACACCCCCAACACCTGGGCCGCCTCGGTCAGAGGCAGCCCCTGAACTCTTACCAGATCAAAGGCGTCGCGCTCGTCGGGCGGCAACTCGTCAATGGCCCGCAACATGCGCCCGCCGGCCGGTGTCAGGCTCGAATCGCCCGCGCCGTCTCCTGGCAACTCGCCTTCGAGCGACGCCACCTTGGGCTGCGCGTCGAGGCGGCGCGCCAGGTCATTGAGTTCCCAGCGGATGTGTTGACTGGCCAGCGCGAAGAATTGCCGCACGGTGCCCGGCCTCGCCTCGCGCATGGCTTTGAGCAAGCGCTCAACCACCGAGCCGATCACTTCATCCGCTTGGAGGTTGAGCGGGGGACGCGTCAACCGAGGGTAACTGCGGTGCAGCAACGATCCGCACAGGTAGCGCAGGCGCTGTGTGGCGCGTGCAAGCAAAGAGCGAACGATCGGCTCGGCCGGGGAATCGCCAGCCAGGTCGTCGAGGAATTTCTGAACGAGTGCGGTGGTTCCTCCCGCGTCCATGAAATGACCCTTTGGAGGCGGCCCTCCGGCCCATGTGTCGGAAAGGAGAGAGAACTCGGGTGCATGCGTGTTGCCCCTTCACGCCTAGTTCAGTGTAGGGGAGCGCGCGGCGACCGTCCGTTTCGGGCAGCGCCCACGCTCCCACTGCAGGAGTGATGCAACATGGCCCGGCTTGCGACTCGGATCGTTTCTACCCATTTCACTGTCCTGGCAGTGGTCGTGGTCCTTGGGGGATTCGTTCCCTCCGCGGCATCCGCGGACGATCCTCAAGCGTCGGTCAAAGAGACGGTCGTCAACGGGCCGGGTGGCATCGCGCTCAAGATCCGCATGGAGGGCCCCTACACGGCGGAAGTGCCGCTCCAGGTGGTCAGCTACTTTCGCTATACCGACGATGGAGCAAAGAGAATGGTGGGCGCGCCGGTCGAACTCGACCGGCGCCTCGGTGGCGTCATTGGCTCGCTGAGGGAGCGCAAAGAATTCGTGGGAGATGAACTGGAAACCCTTCTGCTGACTCCATCCACGGGAAGCATCAAGGCGAAAGCGCTGCTCTTGATCGGGCTGGGTGAAGAGGGCAGGTTTTCTCTCGCCACGATGGAGCGTGTCGGCAAGGTTGCTTACCGCGAAGCCGCAAGGCTTGGCGCGGCGAAAGTCGCCTTCGCTCCCCTCATTCGCGACCAGGGGAACGACCGGTTCAAAACCGGAGACGTCGAGACCGCGGTCGTACGAGGCATGCTCCTGGCGCACCACACCGATCGCCGCCTTCAACAAGAGGGATTTGCCAAGCGCTACGAACTTGCCCAGTGGTGGATCGAAGCCGGCCCCGCCTACTTCGACGAAACCGTTGCAGGTGTCGAAAAGGCGGTGACCGAGGCGACCGATCTCATCAAGGCGCGAGGTATTCTGCCTTACGCATCCCAATCAAAATAGATGCGTGGGGACAGAACCAGCCAACTCACGGGCGGCTACTTCAAAAACCCGATCGGCGTCAGCAACCTTTGCGCCTTGCTCTTGCTCGACACCCCCATAAAGACAAAGCACATCTCATTGGTCGTTTGTTCTCCCAAAATCGCCATTTTGGGTGGCGAACTGGGGTTATTGGGATTGTCCGCGGAATTGTCATAGGTCGCTCGGATGCGCATCACGGTGCCCTTGGCCAGCGGCAGCGGCTCCTTCAACTCATACTGCTCCTGCCAGTTGTAATCCCAGGCGGGAATGCGGATGAGCATCGTCTCCTCGCCGCCTGGTTCCTGATAGGTCAGTTCGATCTCCTTGCCCAGAAAGTGCATGTGCGGCGTCACCCGGTAGGCGGTGATGGCTTCGGCAAGGGTCCATTGGGATGACACCTTGAATGCTTTGTCTCCCGCGGGAATGCGGGTGAAGAGGCCGGCCACGGGAACCGAACGGTACAGCTCGGTGGTCGGGGACTTGGCGAAGTAGAGGCCGATCTTGGTGCGATCGGTCTCCACCTTGCCGGTGCGGTGGTAGTGAAACTGAATGCAGACATCGGCCCCCTTGGGCAGTTTCTGTGCGACCCCGGCAGGCAAGAATTTCGGCAGCAAGCCCGGCGCCCAGCCACCCAGCGTGGCCAACCGGTCGGGCAAAAAGCCCCAGCCCATGTCGACCGGATAGCCGGGGCCGCGATCAACGGCGTTGGGGTCAGCCTTCATTTCCGCGGCCAATTGCAGCTTGCGCGCCCGGCCGCTCGTATCGGCGATTTGCAAGGTGTGATGCACGACCCGGGCATTGCCTGGCCGCACCTCGATCGCACTGATGAACTTGTCCTCGGGCAAATTGGTCGGAATGCAAACGACTCGGAACAGGTCCTTGCCGGTCGCGCCAATCGTTACTTCCGATGGCACTTCCAGCACCAAGTCCGGCTCACCCAGCGTCCAACCTTCGCTGAACTTGGGCGGCGCTGGGGCATCCTTGGCATCTCCCTCGGGCATGCCGGCGGCGATCCACCGCTTGAACTTTTCTTGATCTTCGGGGCGCATCGAACGGTTGCCCGCCAAAAGCGGATTGGCCTCGGCCTTCCAGGGGGGCATCCGCTTCGATTCCATCTCTTCCAGGCAAGTTTCGCCCCAGCGCACGGCGTGCCTGTATTCGGTCAGCGCGAACGGGCCTACCTGCCCGGGCCGGTGGCAGCTCTGGCAGTTCTGTTGAATGATCGGCAGGATGTCCTTGTGGAAGGTAAGGGCTTGCGCAGGTGCGACGGGCGCTGCGGTCACGACCGGGATGGGGCAGCCAAACGCCTTGGCAAATGGCTGGGAAACCGGCTTGCCCGCCAGCAACTCATCGAGCGCTTCCCTCAGGTCGCGCCGGTTGACCACCGGCTTGGCCTTCATGCGGGCAAGGTAGCCATCGTCAATGCGGCCCTGGTAGCGGACCACGAACTTGTCATCGAGTACAACCACTTCCGGCGTCGTCTTGGCCTTGAGCGACATCACGGCCGCCTGATCGGGATCGGCGAACACGGGGAAGGAGATTTTGTATTCCTTGATATGCGCGGCAATCCGTTCCGCCGAATCGTCGGCAATGGCGTTGATACCAACAACGGTCACGCCTTTTTTGGAATAGTCGTTTGCGATCTGTTCAAGCACCGGCAAGTAGCCGTTGGACATGGGACAATCGCAGCAAAGGAAGACGACCACGGTCGCCCTGGCCTTCTGTTCCCGCAATCGCCAGGACATTCCAGTCGAACTCTTGACGGTGAAATCGGCAACCGCCATGGGCTCAGAGGCCTGAGATGAAGGGAACAGGGCCAGCATCAAAAAGGGCACCATCGCCGCCGATTTCGCAAACAGTCGGATCATCATTCTTCTCCTCCACGCAAACAACGCGCAAGCCGGCCCGTCATTCCAGTGTTTTCGTGTTACCAGTCTTTTGACATCGCTTCCCTGAACGCCGCAATGAGCACGAGCAACCGCTTGAAAGGTTGGCGGCCATCGAAGACTTCGCCGCCTGATTCGAGATGGGCTTCCGCACTGAAGGCGGCAGCTTGCGCAGGCGCCTCCCTTTCGAGCGTGAAGGCCGTGGCTAGGGCCCCTTCCCGCAGCGTCGGACGAACGAGTGTCAATTGCTCGATCAGGTCGGAGCCTTGCGCCAGGCGGATTTCGGCGGACTCAATTTGCAGCGGCCGCGCCGGATGACGCCGCGTGGCGATCACCGTGCGCGTGGAGGGATCTTCGTCTTGCCAGCTCAAGTCGAAGTCGCTCAACACTTCGTCAAGCAATTCGGGTAGCTCCAGGCCGCGAATCGCGACAAACTCGCGCAATCGCTCAGGCAGTTCATCCGGCTCAAAGCAAGCGGCTTCTTTCCTGGAAACGGCGACCCAGATTCGCCCGCTGCCGTCGCGGCCCCAGGTGAGGGGACCACCAGAAAAACACAACTGAAAACTGCCGCCGCGCACGCTTAAGGTGGGCTGCCTTTCCCACTGCGCGGCAAACAAACGGACCGGGCCGGTATGGGTGACGGTGTAACAGCGCACGGTTTCGCCCGTGTGAACCGTCCGGGCCGAACGCACCGCGGCAGCCGGACTCGCGGCAAAGGCACGGCTGGGGCCCGTCAAGAAAATTGCCAATAAAAGCGAGGCCGCCAACAGCGCGGCGACGGCGGCAGGCAACGCCAACCAGCGGCGCGTCGGGGTGCGGCGGACGGTTTCGGCGGACGCAACCGCCTCACGGTCAAGCCGGGCAAAGAGATCGATCATCATCCCGGCCGCGTCGATTTGGGCTGCCTCATCTTCCAAATGATGGCGCACGGCAGCATCAAGCCCAAGCTGGGCCTGAGGAAACGGATCGTACGATTCATCCCCCGCCTTCACGCTCACCTGGTTTTCCTCCATCACCCGCTGGTCAGAACCCAACTCCATTCGCCCACGCCTGTTGCGATTCGCCTCAAGCCATGGCGGGAGGTGAAATTGGGGTCGATCTAGGGAGATAACTTGCGAGATGCGATTCGATTACAAAGAATCCGACTTTTTTTCTGGCGCCATGTTGAGGCCAAGGGCGGCGGCAAGGGCCTTGCGGCCGCGGAATAAAAGCACGGCAGCGTTGGCAGGGCTGATTTCCAGCACGCCGGCGATTTGTTCGCGGTCCATGCCCAGCGCGCGCAACTCGACTGCGGCCCGCTGCATCTCTGGGAGAGCGGCCAGACCATTTTGAATGGCGAGGTGCAGTTCGCGGCCGCGGGCTTGCAGTTCCGGCTCCCAGCTTTGAGGATCGGCAAGTTCGAGCATTTGCCGATCGGTGGAGGGATCGAGACTCAAATTCCCCCGCTCACGGGCCGCTTGCGTGATGCACCGGTTGGAAATCGCACGAAATAAGAGGGGGATGCCCTCGGCGATCAGATCGTAACGATCGCTTCGGCGCAGGAGTTGATAAAGGCACTCTTGCACTAGATCCTCGGCACGGGCAGCATCGCGCGCCAGCGAGCGGGCATAAGCCGTGGCACGCGGCAGGACCGCCAGCGCCCAGGTCTGCAAGGCGTCGCGATGATCGTTGGACAGCATTCACTCGTTCCGCGGATGTCGAGGGGCGCACGCATGGCATGAACCCTCCTTTTCCCCAATGATTTGTACGCGCCGGATGCCGCAAGCGCGTACGGTCCCCCTGAGATGTCCGTTTTTTTCGAATCGCTCAAGAAGTGAGAAGGAAGAAAAAATCACGAGGATTTAACGATCGGCGCGGCCTGGCAAATAGGCGCCGCACGACTCGCGCACGACCAGCCGCGGACTGAGGACGAGGCTTCTTGGCGCAAGTGCCGGATCGGCAATCCGGTCGAGCATGGCCTTGAATGCGGTGGCCGCGATTTCCCGGCAAGGCTGGTGGATCGTCGTGAGCGGCACCGAGAGCAGGGTGGCATAGCGAACATCGTCAAATCCCACGACGCGCAGATCCCTGGGCACTTGCACTCCTTCGCGCGCAAGGGCCTGCAAAAGCTCGGCCGCGAAATGATCGTTGGCGCAGAGGAGCGCATCGGGTTTGTTCTTGCCGGTGAGCTCGCGAATCAAGGCCCGGTCGTGCGGATCGCCTGACAGCACGAAGTTTTGCGGCACGGGCAAGCCATGACGGATGATCGCTTCGCGCGCGCCGGCGATGCGGCCCGCCACGGTCGAAGCGGCATGGGGACGCGCCGCAAAGCCAAGGCGCCGACTGCCGAGCTTGAGTAGATGATCGGCCAGGGCAAAGCCACCCGCCAGGTTATCGACACCGACCAGGTCGAACTCGCTACGCGCCGGAAACGGCGTGACATCGCGGTCCAGCAGCACGACCGCGATCCCCTCCTTGCGCAGGCGATCGGTCACGCGCCGGTTCAAGTTCTCGGCATCGCTCGTCAGTTCCGCCGGAGCGAAGAAGACACCGCTGACTTGCCGCCGGACAAATTGATCACAGATATCTTCGGTCGATTGCAGTGACGCGTTGACCTGGGCCCCCGCCAGGCTCCCGCCTCCCCAGAACAGGCCATATTCGTGAATGCGCGCCAAGCCCGCAAGCTCGCCGCAAACCGCTTCAAAAAACTCAAAGGTCCCAAGCCCGGGGATGAGCAGGCCCAGGTGGCGGATTCCTTGAGGCACCGCCGCCGAACGGCTCGTTACAAAGCTGCCCGAACCGACGCGCCGCTCAATGAGCCCCTGATCTTGCAAATCGCGCAAGGCGCGCGCCACCGTGGGGCGCGACACGCCATAGCGGGTCACCAGTTGCGATTCGCTGGGCAAACGACCCGATGGCGCGAACTTGCCCGAGGCCAGTTCGGCCATCAGCTCGCGCGAGATCTGCCGGTGTTTCGGCTCGGAAGACAAGTCGTACTCCCTTTCATGAACCCCACGATTCCCTTGACAGGCGGGCAAGTTGTCATGACATCTATTTTAGCAGGATTAGCATCCTGTCAACACATTTTGGCGGGGGCCTGTTATCATGACTTGAGACGAGGGAATGATTTTTACTGGCCAATGATTTGCTTAATTTCGGTGGGCACGCGGAATTCGGCGCGCATCAGACTGGCGCTCTAAGTATCGGGTGCGTGGCAGGATACGAGACTTTATGACGCGCCAGGAAGAAAATCGACCGGGCCATGGAAGGGAGTCATGCGAATGAATCAGGCAGCGGAGGAGCGATTTGAGTCGCAGCGGGCGATCGCGCAGTGGTTTTTCGTCAACGGTTTCGTGACCGCCTCCTGGGTCGCGCATGTGCCCGGCCGGGCGGTTGACCTGGAAGCCTCGCCCGGCGCACTGGGCTTGGCCCTGCTTGGAATGGCGGTCGGCTCTGTCATTGGGATGACTCTGGCTCCTACATCCATTCGTCTGTTCAGCGCGGGGCGCTCAGGCTGGGGGGCGGGTTTCATCTATGCTCTTTTGTTTCCGCTGCCGCTTTTGGCCTGGTCGGTGCCGGCGCTGGGTATCAGCCTGGTCATCTTCGGGGTCGTCCATGGCCTGATGGATGTGACTATGAACGCCGCCGCGGCGGCCACCGAGAAATCGTTGGGCCGGCCAGTCATGGCCGGTTTTCATGGGTGGTTTAGCATCGGCATGGTGGCCGGGGTTTCGATCGGGATCGCCGCGCTGAATAACGGCCTGGGAGTGGCCGGCCATGCAGCGGGAGTCATTGGCTTTGCCGCGCTCCTGCTTTTGACCAGCCTGCCGCTGCGGCACGAGGCCAGATCCGACGCTAGCGCCGCCAAGAGCGGGGGCGCGGCCATCGAGGCCGAAATGTTCATCCTTGCGGGTTTGTCCTTCGTCTGCCTCTTTCTCGAAGGCGCGATGGCCGACTGGGCGGGTCTCTTATCGGTAGGTTTCGGCGCCAAGCCGGAAATGGCCCCAGTTGCCTATGGCGCGTTCACCGCCACCTGGGCGGGAGGCCGCTTCATCGGCGACCGATTGACCGCCCAACTGGGCGACACCACCGTCATGACCCTGGGCGCACTCATCGCTTCCGCCGGAATGACGGTGGCGCTCACCGGTGCGACACCCGCCTGGGTGGCCATCGGTAGCGCCGTGGTAGGTTTTGGCCTGGCGAACACGGCACCCATTCTCTTTCGCGCCGGTGCGAGCGGCGATCATTCTGGCCGGGGGCTCGCACTGGTGACGGGTGTCGGCTATTTCGGATTCCTCGTCGGGCCGCCACTCGTCGGGTTCATGGCCGAAGAAGTGGGATTACCCCGCGCCATGATCCTCGTGGTTGTTGGCGGCTTGATCCTGGCCGCCGGGTCGGCCGCTTTCGCCTCACGGCGAAGCCGCATGGCCAGGGCTGCAGCGACTTCAGCGAATTCGGCAAAGACCTCTTATGTCGCTGGCGGGGCCGGCGAGTTTCAAAGGAATTTTCAGAGCGAAGAAGGAGACATTAAAGATGAACGCCAAGAACACACCAACGCCATCTGAGCGATCGGCGCGGTTCGCGGACGAACGATTGACGACTGCGGAGCCTGCAGGCTCGGTCCAAGCCGATCTCGACCAAGCGATGCATCTGCCCGCCTGCAAGGTCAAAGTAAAAAGCAGCATTTCGCTGTTGCCTGCATGGCTTCATCTCATGGTGCCTTGAAGAAGCGATACATGTGCCCATCTGCCAGAGCAAGGCGATAGCAAAGAAAGACATCAAGCCAGTAAACGAAATGGAACAGGCGGAGAATGAAGGAACGCGCTGGCGCCTACCGCGTTTATCAGGATCCGGCCGATCTATTGCGCCATCTCGACGAAGTGGGTGCACGGGCGGCCGTTTAATCACATAACGCCGGTAAATTGTCCCCTTTGCCAAGGAAATCGCCCGAAGATTGCGCGCGAGAAAAGTTCATGATGTTTGCCCACTGCTTCGCACCGCCGATCGCTCTTGTCCTATGGACCGCCTGGTCCGTGACGGCCTCCTCTGAAACGGACGAGATTCCACACGCCGCGGAAGTCGTTGTGCTGAAGGGCGCCCGAGTCATCGACGGCAGCGGCAGTCCGCCCATTCCGCTTGCCAACATCATCATCGCCGATGGCCGCATCGAAGCGATCGGCTCCGCCGAACAGGTGAAGCCGCCACCGGGCGCGAAGGCCATCGATCTGCGCGGCAAGACGATCCTTCCGGGGCTGATTTCCGATCACTCGCATGTGGGAGTGGTCAACGGATCGAAGGCGGCGCCGATCTACGCGACCCGCGAGAATATCCTGCGCCAGCTCAGACAGTATGCCGCTTACGGCGTGACCACGGTCAACTCACTCGGGCTCAACGGTCCGGCGTTTTACCCGGTGCGTGACGAGGTCCACGCAGGAACTGTGCCGGGAGCCGACCTCTTTGGCGCCGACCGGGGATTGGGAGTGCCTGCGGGCGCGCCCCCTTTGAGCTGGTTGCCCGCATCCTCCAATCAGCTTGATCGCCCAGCAACTCCCGCGGAAGCGCGGGCGGCGGTGCGAGCCGCGGCGGCGCGCAAGACCGACTTCATCAAACTTTGGCTCGATGATTTTCAGGGAAGCTTGAAGGTCAAAATGCAACCAGAGATCTACCAGGCGATCATCGAGGAAGCGCACCTTCACAAACTCCGCGTCGCAGCGCATGTCTATTCCCTGGCCGATGCAAAGGCCCTCGTGGCCGCGGGCATCGACATCATTGCGCATGGCGTGCGCGACCGGCCGGTTGATGACGAGTTCATCGAATCGATGAAAAAGGCGGGCACCTGGTATGTACCGACGCTCGGACTCGACGAATCGTTTTATCTGTTTGCCGAGCGTCCGGCGTTCACGCTCGAGCCCTTCTGCCTGCAGGCGCTTCAGTCAGAACTCAAGGCGCAATTCGCCGATACGAAATGGCGCGTGGTTGTGGCCAACGATCTGAAGAACGAGCAGTATCGCAACGCCTTGGCGATCAATCAGAGAAATCTCAAGCGCCTGCACGAGGCCAAGGTCAAGATCGGCTTCGGCACCGATTCGGGAGCAACCCCCTTGCGCGTGCCCGGCTTTGCCGAACACCGGGAGTTGCAATTGATCACCGATGCCGGTATTTCGCCAGCGGAGGCCATCGTGATGGCCACGCGCAACGCGGCCCAACTGCTTGGCCTGTCCGACCGCGGCCGGCTTGCGCCAGGAATGCGTGCTGATTTCATCGTTCTTGAAAGCAATCCGATGGAATCGATTGCCAACACCACCAAGATTGTTGAAGTCTGGCAACGCGGTAAGAAGGTGAGCGGTCCGGTCACGGAATTTAAGCCTTAGCCCTCCTTTTGCGAAAGGACCGCTATCATGTGTTGGTCCCTTGGTCTTGAGGAAAAACGCGCCATGCCCCTGATCATCGACGTGACTTCGGATGTCGTCTGCCCCTGGTGCTACATCGGCAAAAGGCGGCTGGAAAAAGCGCTCGCAGTCGGCGGCCACACCAACGCGATCGTGCGCTGGCATCCCTTCCAGTTGAACCCGCAGATCCCCAAGGAAGGAATCGATCGGCAGCAATATCGCATCGCCAAGTTCGGTAGCCTGGAACGCTCGCGAGCGCTTGAAGCTCAGGTCATTCAGGCCGCCAGGGGAGACGGCCTGACGTTTGCTTTGGATAAGATTGCACGCACGCCCAACACGCTCGATGCCCACCGCTTGATCCGCTTGGCAGGTCAGGAAGGCATTCAAGACGCGGTGATGGAGGCCCTGTTTCGCGCTTATTTCACCGAAGGCAAGAACATCGGAGATCCGTCAACCTTGCTCACGATTGTTTCGCAGGCAGGCTTGGATCGCGCGAAGGCGGAAGCGTTGCTGGCCGGCAACGAGGACTTGCCCGCCATCGCCGCCGAAGAGGAGGAAGCCCATCGCGCCGGAGTCCAGGGGGTGCCTTATTTCGTGATCAACAAGCAGTTTTCCCTTTCGGGAGCCAGAGATCCGGGCGCCTTCCTTGCCGCCTTCGAGCAGGCCGGAGCCGACGCGCTGCCCGAAGAGACGAGTGGCTTTTGCAAGACCGATCCTTCCAAGGCGCCCTCCTGCTAAGTCCGGGGAAATTTCCCCCCATGCGAAACGCTTGATCGCCAATAGCAAACAGTCGTGTGCCACCAGGAATGAATTCGAGATTTCACGGAGGAAATAAGTGTCTGATAAACTATCTCTGCTCTCCCCGGTCAAGGTCGGATCGATCGAACTTGCCAACCGGATCGTCATGTCACCGATGACGCGCATCCGAGCCGACGAGGGGTGCGTACCTTCCGAGAGGATGATTCGCTATTACACCCAGCGAGCCACGGCGGGACTGATCATCACCGAGGGAACCCACCCAAGCCCGATGGGCCGGGGATATACCTTTTCCCCGGGTCTCCATTCACCCGAGCAGGCCAGTTGCTGGCGCAAGGTGACCAACGCCGTCCATGCCGCCGGCGGGCGTATTTTCGTTCAGCTCATGCATGCCGGGCGCGTTTCCCATTCCTCGTTGTTGCCAGGCCAGGCGTTGCCGGTGGCCCCATCGGCAATTGCGGTTCAGGGCGAAGTGCACACCTTTGCGGGCAAGGTGCCGTTCGAAGTTCCCCGGGCGCTTGAAACCGATGAGGTTGCCGCCGTGGTCGAGGATTATCGGCGCGCGGCAGAGCTATCGATCACGGCGGGGTTCGATGGCATCGAGCTCCATGCGGCGACGGGCTATCTGCCCAATCAATTTCAGGTGTGTGGTTCGAATCAGCGCACCGATGACTATGGCGGTTCACTTGAAAACCGTACGCGCTTCACCCTGGAAGTGCTTGAGGCCCTTTGCAGCGTGCGCGGGTCTGACCGGGTCGGGATCAAAATCGCTCCCGGCTTCACGGTCAACGACATGTTCGATGAAGACCCCGCGATCACCTACACCCACCTTGTGCGCCGCCTCAACCCGCTCGGGCTCGCCTACCTCCATGTCGGCTACGACAGCGGCTATGGCCGGGGGACCGCGCCATCCTTCAACCCCATCGACCTTTTGCGACCCGTGTACAGCGGCACCATTCTCGCCGTCGGCGGTTTCACCAAAGCCACGGGAGATCAAGCCATCGTCCGAGGACGCGCCGACCTTGTTGTCTTTGGACGGCCATTTATCTCCAATCCCGACCTTGTGGCACGCTTCCGGTGCGACGCACCACTGGCGCCAGCCGATGTGCACACCTTCTACGGCGGCGGCGATCATGGCTACACCGACTATCCGACTCTGGGCGAACACCACGCAGCAACGTGAAACGGGGCATCGTCACGCACGAAGGTGCCTTGGCAAGCAACACGGCGATGCCGACTCCTACTTTGTCAGTAACGAGCGAACGATAACCAGGCGACTCCCAGGAGCAGGGTCACCAGAGTCACCGGAAAACCGGCTTTGAAATAATCCCAAAACGATATCTCGATCTTTTCGTGGCGGGCGCGCTCGACCACAATCAGATTCGCCACCGAGCCAAGCACCGTCAGGTTTCCCGCAAGAGTGCTCGACATGGCAAGCGCCAGCCAGCCGACTTCTTGCTGCGATTGCGGCATCAGCGGAATGACCGATTGGAACAGGAGCACGGCAGGCACATTGCTAACGAGATTGGAAAGCGCGGCAGAGACCAGACTCAGCGCCACGACCGGGTCGCCCTTGAGCCACTCCCAGTGCTCGACGCCCCAAGTGTGGACCACATGGACCTCAAACGCCCGTACCACCACGAACAACCCTGCAAACATCAAAAGCAATTTCCCATCGATTTCCTGGTAGAGCGAATCGGGACGGGTGCGGCCAAGAAGTAGGATGGCCGCCGCACCCAGAGCCACCACTTCCATCCGTGCGCCCGCGAAGAACAACGCAATCGCCCCGAGCGTTACCAGGAGGCTCTTGATGAGGGCGCTCTGGGACGGATCCTGTTCGAGCGCCCCTTCCCTTTCGGGCAAACGGGACCGTGTCGCCTCACAGCCGATGTCGTTGCCGTCCGCCGACGCGGACTCGGCAGAACGCCTTTTCAGCGACGAGCGAAAGACCCAGGCGGTGATCAAAAATCCGATGACCCATCCCGCAAGGGCAATGGGGGTCAGCTTCGCCGCGAACCGCAGGTAGCTGATCTGCGAGAGGTTGCCGATGATCATGTTCTGGGGGTTGCCGGTAAGGGTCGCAACCGAACCGATGTTCGAGGCAAGCGCCAGACCGACAAGATGCGGCTTGGGGTCCAGCCCCAACCGTCGCGCCAGGTGAAGAACCAGCGGCGTCAAAGCCAGGCAAACGACATCGTTGACCAGGATCGCCGACAGCACTCCCGACAGCGCCATGGTGATCGCCAACAGCCCGAAGGGATGGCGTACACGCGCCAATGCCCAGGCGGCCACCTTGTCAAAGAAGCCGGAGAGCCGCAGGGCTCCGACCACGACCATCATCCCCAGTAAAAGCGCAATCGTCGCGAAATCGATCGCCGCGACCGCCGCTTCAAACTTGATGAGACCGAAGGCGAGCATGGCCGCGGCCCCTGCCCAGGCGATGCCGGCGCGATCGGTTTGCAGCCCCGGCACCCGCCCCCACGCGAGCGCCGCATAGGTCAGCGCGAACAGGACCACAGTCAATCCCAGCGCCCAAGATTCGTTCATACAAATTCCTTCGCGATCTCGGAAGTCCTATCACCAGCAAGCACGCGACTCCGCTCATTCCTTGGATGCCCTTCTTTCGGAACCATGAAGCGCATGAGTCTCCGGCATAAGCACTATGAAGATCACCGCGGCCAAAGCGGCAATGGCCGCAAAGACATAGAACGCGGCGGCAAAGCCCAGGTGCTGCACCATGAACCCGGCGGCAAGCGGGCCGATGACGCCGCCGATACTCAGTGCGGTGGCGATGAGTCCTTGCAAGGCGTTAAAGCCCCCCTTGCCGCGCGTCAGATCGGCGCAGATCGAAACAATGACGACTCCATAGATGCCGGCGCCGATTCCATCGAGCGCCTGCAAAGCGACAAGCATCCACGGATCGCTCGTCAGCGAGTAGAGGAAGATGCGTAGGGGCAATGCGATGAAACCGATGGCGAAGACTGGCTTGCGCCCCCAGTGTTCGCAAAGCCACCCGGCCGCGAGCGCCACGGGAATCATCACCGCCTGGGCAACGAGGACCACTGCGGCGACTTGCGTGCCGCTGCCGCCCAACCGGTCGATGTAGAGGCCGACCAGCGGCATTACCGGCGCATTCGCGAGGTGAAAGAGCGCCGTCGCCGCAAACAAGGTCAGAATGCGCCGATCGCGCATCAAGGTGAAGAGAGTGGTTTTCTTCTCTTCCTTCTCTTCCCTACCTGCGCCTCCTTCACTGGCACCCGATGCGCGTGCTTCGTCCAATTCTTCCTCTCGAATGAGAAACACCGAGCTCGCCGCAAGCAGCGATACCGCGGTTACTGCATAGAAGATCGATGGCACACCGAACCAGGTGACCAGGCCGATCGCTAGCAGGGCGGCCGCCAGATTGCCGGCGTGGTTCCAACCCTGATTATGTCCCATCATGCGCGATAGTCCCGCGTGGCCAACCAGGGCGAGAGCCAGGGCCCCAAGCAGAGGGACGAAAAACGCCTGGGCGACGCCGGCCACGAACAAAAGCGGATCGACCACCCACCACTGAGACGGGAGCAGCGGCAGCAGACCGTAACAAAGGCCCAGGGCAAGCGATGCACCGGCAAGCAAGGTCCTGCGGCGACGCACCCGGTCGACCAGGATTCCCGAAGGAGTTTGCATCAGGAACACGCCCAGGCCACCGGCGGCGACCGCGATGCCGATGGCGTCGTCACGCCAGCCGCGCCCCGCGAGAAAGGTCGCCAGGAACGGCAGCACCACTCCCGTGATCTCGGCGAGGAAGAAGTTGGCCGCATTGAGGCCGATCTGGCTTTGCAGCGAGGGAGTCGGACCCGCTTCATCCACGCGTGATTGGGTGCGCACCTCAGGGGCAGTGCCCAGCGACATCTTTCACACTCCTGAAAAAGAGAGAAAAAACGGGCGACCCGGGCATAATTGCCTGGGCGCTTGCTTGAGCTCCTTCTGGCCGAGGGCACCGACGCAGTGCCCTTGACACGTTCGCTGTTATTTCATGCGCTTTAGAAGGGCATCCAGCTTGTCCTCGATGGCGCGCAATCGCTGTTCGATCTCGTCGTTCGTGCCACGAGTCCCGAGGGCGGTTGCCGCCTCGTCGCTGGTCCCGGTCTCAAGGTTGCTGATGTTTCGGGCCTCCAAGACCTTCTCCCCCTTGGGCTTCGTTTCTTCCCTACCGACCACCCGGATCCGATCCCCTTTCTTGACCAGGGATGTGTAGTTTCTTTCGAGGTGGGGCGGCCAGTGAACCACGGTGCCGTCGCTCAATTCGAGACCATCAACCTCCCCCTTCGGCGCTTCCGTGAATCTCGCGACCCTTCCTCGGATCGTTTTGAGATCGTCGCGCTGAGCCTGTGTCCAACTGGAACCGGCAAACATGAGTAGAGGCATGAGGGCTGCCGCGCTCCATTTCGCCATGAAGAAATTCATTGTGGTCGTCTCTCTTGCGTTTGCGGCCAGACTGGGCTTCGGCCCAAGCCGTATCGCGTTCGGGGGGGGAGGCCTCAACCGATCGGCCCAACTCCATTCGCTCGCAACTTGCCAAAGCAATGCCGATGCCGGGCGCGATTTTGAGGGGCAATTGCTCGGCACCTTTGCGGCAAGGCGCTTAAAGAAGGCCAGGTATGAGGATTCAGAAAGACTTGGGCGACAAGGAGGTTGTTACTCTGGAATTTGAGCACCGCGGTAGGCTGAAATTTCGAGATCTGGGAGCTTCGAGAAGGTGAAGAGGGAAGACACGGCTTGGTTCCGCTGGGCGAAAGGCCCCCGCTACGGGGGGTTCTCGCCCAACTCCCTCAATCGGCCTTGGATGGTGCACCGGGGTTATGCAGACCATATTCCTGGATTTTGTCGAAGAGTTGCCGCCGACTGATTCCGAGCAGGTCGGCGGCCTTGGTCCGGTTCCAGCGCGTCTGGGTCAGCGCCTCGTCAATCACCCGCCGTTCCGTCTCGGCCAGGATCTCCTTCAATCCCAGGGTCTGCGATGCAGCCTTCGGCGTTGCGGCTGGGCTCAGCCGTAAGTCTTCGGCAAGAATCATGCGGCCGCAGGTCAGGATGGCGGCGCGAGCCAGGGCATTTTGCATCTGGCGGATGTTGCCCGGCCAGGGCTGCTCGCACAGCGCGAGCAAGGCATCGGGGGCCAAAGCCAGATGGGGCCACTGGTACTTTCGACTCAGGCGGCGGATCATATGTTCGGCAAGCAGGGGAATGTCTTCGCGCCTTTCACGCAGCGGCGGGATTTCCACGGCGACAACATTCAGGCGGTAGTACAGGTCTTCGCGAAACTGGCCCGCGGCGATGAGCGCGGGCAGATCGCGGTTGGTCGCCGCCACAACCCGCACATCGACCCTGTGTGTCTCTTCCCCGCCCACCCGCTCGAAGGTACCGTTTTGTAAAATGCGCAACAGTTTCGCCTGAAGGTCGATGCCCATCTCCCCGACCTCGTCCAGAAAAAGCGTGCCGCCTTCGGCCTGTTCAAACCTCCCCTTGCGGCGTGCCACCGCGCCGGTGAACGAGCCTCGTTCATGGCCGAATAGTTCACTTTCCAAAAGCGTCGGGCTGAGCGCGGCGCAGTTCACCTTGACGAATGGCCGGGCGGCGCGGTCGCTGTTGCCATGAACGGCGTTGGCCACCAGTTCCTTGCCCGTGCCGCTTTCCCCGGTGATGAGGACACATTCGGAGGTGGCGGCGACCCGGCCAACGGTCTTGAACACGCGCAGCATCAGGGGGCTGCGGCCAATCATCTCGTCCTCGGCGGCATGCTCCCCCTCGGCCGCGGCAAGCGCCTGCACCTGGGCGACCAGAGACCGCTGGGTCAGGGCGCGCCTGACGGTGAAAAGAACCTCGTCCAGGTCGAAGGGCTTGGTGATGTAGTCGTAGGCGCCGAGTTTCATCGCTTCGATGGCGCCGGCACTCCCCCCCAGGGCCGTGACGACGATGACGGGCGTGTCTTCCAGCGAATCCGCATGGTCACGCAAAATGTCCATACCGCTGCGGCCCGGCATCTTCAGGTCCAGAAGCGCCAGAGAAATCGCCGGATCGGCCAGGGCCAGCGCGGCACGCGGGCCATCGCTTGCTTCCACGACCTGGTAGCCTTCCGATCGCAGGAGCAAGGCGAGGTTGCCCCGGATCACGGCATCATCATCGGCAACGAGCACGGTGCAACGCTCACGCGACGAAGACATGAAAGTAAATCCTTCAGAAAGAAAAGGGTTCAGGAATTTGCGGGCAACTCGACGAGGAAGACGGTCGCCCCCGGTACTCCCGATTTCAGTAGGCTCGATTCCAGTTCGATCCGCCCGCCATGGCCCACGATGATTTCCCGGCAGAGGGCGAGGCCAAGTCCCGTCCCCTCAGGCCGGGTGGTAAAGAACGGTTCAAATAAGCGGGGCCGGTCGGCCTGGGCGACTCCCGGGCCGGTATCGGCAACACGAAATTCGATGCACTTACTGGCGGGCTGCCAGCGCGTCGAGCAGCGAAGGCGGCCGCCTTGCGGCATCGCCTGCAATCCGTTCGTCAATAGGTTGAGGGCGACCTGCCGCAAGGCGTTGGCCGCCCCCGACATGAGGGGTAAGTTGGAGGCCAGATCACGCTCCAGTTGCACCTGCTGCGCGGCGGCTTGGGCCTCCACGAGCGCAAGACTTTCGGCAATCACCTGATTGAGGTCGACCGCCTGCCTTTCTGCTCCATCGGCTCGGGAGAAGTGCAGCAGTCGTGCGACCAGGTCGTCCAGACGGTCGACGGCGCCGACCACCGCGTTCATCGATTCGGGTGTGCGGGCCCGATCGGGAAGGCGTTGCCAGAGCTGGACGGTCGAGCGGATGCCGGCCAGCGGGTTACGCACCTCATGGGCGACTCCAGCGAGAAGCTGCCCCAGCGACGCGAGATGTTCGGCACGCCGAAGTTCATCGCGCAGGCGTTCCTGATCGGCCCTTTGCCGCTTCAGAGTGCGGCCCAAGTTCCAGGAAAGCAGAAGGGCGGCAAGCACACTGGCCAGGGCCAGGCCCGTGGATGCGGCGTAGCGCGTCGCCTTGGCCTCCAGATTTTCCGGTCCGGAAATGCGCACCATGACCCAGGTCACAAGGGGCGCGGGTCTTCGTCTCCCGACGGGCTCGGTGATGAACAGAACGCGGCTCGGTCCCACCGTGCGGGCACTGGAAAGAACCTCGCCCTCAGGCAATTCCGTGCTTTGACGAGCCTGCACCCGAATATAAGGGGCTTCCAGCGGGGGCGGGTCGGAGCCCGATGGACCCTTGGGGCCATGGCCGCCCGTCGGGAAGGCATAGGCGGTGAAGCGGTCTTCATCGGCAAGGAACAGGCCCCCTTCGATACCGGGCATTTCCTTCAACACCTGGCTCGTCGCATCCTGGAATTTCCGGTCGAGATCGGCCGCATTGCCGCCGGCACTTTCGCCAAGCATCTCACCAAGCGGTGCCGTGGCCAAGCCAATACGGTGGCTTGCGTTACGCAGGCGATTGCGTACCTCAGGCTCATTGCTCGATAGTCCCAGAGCGGCAACGATGTTGAATGACAAAACCGCAAGTGACCCGAGAAACAGCAGAATGACGAGGCCGACCTGCAACCGAATCGCAAACTGGGAAGGCATGAGAAACCCCTTTCGCCTGACCCATTTGCAAATAGAGTGCCACGATCATGTGCTTGGCGATGATTCTCTCGATATTATTATGCGATTTGAAAATTCGGTCCGCGCGTCCGCTCGAACGAGTTTGCGCTCGATTCCGGCCCTTCTCACCAGCCTACGCCTCATCTCTTGACAGGCGTTACAAAGCATTCTTTCCTTCAACCCACTCCTTCCTGTTGATATGTCGAGAGATTGCAACCTATAATTGTTTAGAGGACTAGACATGACAACCACGACGCTGATCGATCTTGACCGGCTGGCGCAGGCGGCCGAGTGCCTCAAGATCCTCGCGCACCCGCATCGCTTGCGTATGGTCGAAATGTTGCTTGAGGCCGACTACACGGTGGGCGATCTGGCCGAGGCCTGCGGCATCAACAGCCCGATCGCCTCGGGGCATCTGCGGCTCATGCAGCGCTGTGGGTTCTTAATTCCCAAACGAGAGGGCCGCCACATTTATTACCAGATCGCCGAACCGTGCCTGGCCAAATTCATGAGCTGCATTCGCGAGCGATTCGCCGCGAAGAATGCCCGGTAACACGAGCCCGGTTGGCTGCCACTTTCTTCCTCCCCTGCTGCAAGATCCTTCGGAGACTTTTGATGACTTTGCAATCGATCAGCCCGGGCGAACTGGCTCGCAAGCAGCAACAAGGCGAAGCGATCGATCTGATCGATGTGCGCACGCCTGTGGAATTTCAGGAGATCCACTCCTGCTTTGCGCGCAATATTCCGTTGACCGACCTTGACCCCAATCGATTGATGCATGAGCGCAAAAGCGGCGACGATCGTCCGCTTTACTTCATTTGCCGTTCGGGCAGCCGGTCCCAGCAGGCCTGCGAGAAATTGATCGCGGCAGGAAGGAATCAGGTGATCTATGTCGAAGGTGGCACGCTCGCCTGGGCACAAGCCGGTTTGCCGGTGAAGACGGGCAAGAAAGCGATTTCGCTTGAACGCCAGGTGCGCATTGCCGCGGGATCGTTGGTGCTTGTCGGCACACTCCTTGGTTTTTTCGTTCACCCCTACTGCCTTGGTCTGGCTGCCTTCGTCGGCGCCGGCCTCGTCTTCGCGGGAACGACCGACACCTGCGGCATGGGCCTGCTCCTGGCGCGCATGCCCTGGAATCAGGTAAAGCCCGGCGCGACGGCTGGCGCGGATGCATCCACCTGCGCGGCATCGCACCATCCGGCACTTCCCACTCCTTGAGCAACCTTTCTCTTATCATTGCAAAAAAACTAAACGGGAGGAATTTCTGTGCGCGTGCTCATTCGATCCTATTTCCCTGGTGTGCTACTCCTTGTGCTGGCACCGATGGGTGTGATTCCGTTCGGTTTGGCCGCGGTCCGTGCCGCCGATCACACCAGGGACACGACCGAGATGGTGAAGAAAGCCCTGGCCGAGGGGAAAGCCGTACTCCTGGATGTCCGAGAAAAGACCGAATGGGACGATGGCCACCTGAAAGACGCCAAGCTGCTGCCCTTGAGCGTGCTCAAGCAGGGAGCTAAACCTGAAGAACTGGCGAAGCTCATGCCCAAGGGAAAAATCGTCTACTGCCACTGCGCCGCGGGGCGGCGCTCTTTGAAGGCGGCCGATGAACTGAAAAAACTCGGCTATGAAGTGCGCCCCTTGAAGTTGGGTTATGACGATCTGCTGGAAGCGGGTTTTGCTCCCGCGCCGCCCGCCAAGTGAAAAAAAGATCCCGTCAAGAGAATATCGAATCGATAGAGTGATCGAGCCCGAACGGAGTCGAAATGAAGTTGATCATTGTGGGTGGCGTGGCGGGTGGGGCCTCGGCAGCGGCACGAGCCAGGCGCATTGCCGAAGATGCCGAGATTCTTCTGATCGAACGCGGGCCGGATGTGTCGTTTGCCAATTGCGGCTTGCCCTACCATATCGGCGAAGTCATCCCCAAGCGGGAGAAACTGCTCGTCACGACGCCCGACAAGTTGCGCGAACGGTTTCGCCTCGACGTGCGCGTGCGCAGTGAGGTCGAGTCGATCGACCGCCAAAATAAGACGGTGCGCATCCGCGATCTCAACGCGGGGACCGTTTACGACGAAAGCTATGATAAATTGATCCTTGCTCCCGGCGCCGCGCCAACACCGCTTACGATTCCCGGCGCCGATCTCCCCGGCGTCTTGACCTTGCGCAATCTTGCCGACACCGACCGGATCAAAAAGATCGTCGATGGCGGCATTCGCCATGCCCTGATCGTGGGAGGTGGATTCATCGGCATTGAGGTGGCGGAAAACCTTGTCCACCGGAGCGTCGCGGTCACCCTGCTCGATCGCAACAAGCAGCTACTCGTCCCGTTCGATCCGGAGATGACGACTCCCCTTCTCGCCGCGCTCAAGGAAAAGAAGGTGGAAGTGCTTTTGGGCGAAAGCCCCCGTGCCCTCGCGCCTGGACCCGATGGCCTAGAAGTCACACTGGCCTCGGGCGCGACCCGTTCCGCTCAACTGGTCGTCCTTGGCCTTGGCGTTAAGCCGGAAAACAAGCTGGCCGTGGAAGCCGGACTTGAGGTCGGACCGCGCGGCGGCATTCGGGTCAATGATTCCCTCGAAACGAGCGACCCGGATATCTTCGCCGTGGGCGATGCGGTCGAGACGATCGATTTCAGCACCGGCGAGCCGACCCAGGTTCCGCTCGCCGGCCCGGCGAATCGCCAAGGCCGGATTGCCGCGGACAATGCCCTGGGCCGCCGTGCGAGATATCGCGGCACGCAAGGGACCGCCATTCTCGGGTTCTTTGGCACCACGGCAGCCATGACTGGGCTTTCAGAGAAAGCGCTCAAAAAACTCGGCAAACCGTATCGCAAGATTTATGTTCACCCCGCGAATCATGCCGGTTACTACCCCGGCGCCGAGGGGATGTCACTCAAGGTTCTCTTCGATCCAGCCATGGGCAAAATCCTCGGCGCGCAGGGGATCGGCGGCGCCGGAGTTGACAAGCGGATCGACATTCTTGCCGTGGCGATCCAGGCCGGCATGACCGTTTACGATCTCGAAGAGATGGAACTTTGCTACGCGCCGCAGTTCGGCTCAGCGAAAGATCCGGTCAACATGGCCGGCTTCGTGGCCGCCGGACTCTTGCGCGGCGACCATCCACAAATCGACTGGGAGGAAGTTTCGACCAAAAACCCCGAGCAATCGTTCCTGCTTGATGTGCGCACGGCGCAGGAATTCAGCAAGGGTCATATTCCCGGCGCCGTCAATATTCCCGTGGACGAGCTACGCGACCGCCTCGGGGAATTGCCCCGCGAGCGCTCCCTCGTCGCCTACTGCCAGGTGGGCCAGCGAGGCTATTTCGCCACCCGCATCCTGATGCAGGCTGGTTTCTCGGCATCGAACCTTGGCGGCGGTTACAAGACTTATCTTCTGCACAATCGTTAAAGGCGGCTCCAAGATCCGACGACGAGATGGTTTTGCGGGTTGGATTCGGTACGATTTTGACATAAAAGCGCTTTTTCGTCGGGCAATTGCCTAGAATCAAAGTATGCCGTGTGTTTTTGGTGCCTGGATTTTTTTCAGATTCGTTGCTTGGAGTCGGCATTCATCATGCTCGGGGACGGCATGACGCTTCTTGTTATGGGCCCGTCCCGGTGTTCACCTTACGAGCGCTGTGTAGTTTCAAAAGTTAGTTTTGATCCAACCTTCGTTTTTGGCTGAACTTATCTGTTCCGCGGGATATTCGGCAAGGCAACAGGCACAGCACAGGATGCGGGTGCTGCCTTGGTCTTAATCTCGCGGACGGTTCTCGGCTGGCGGCGGACAAGGTCGTCATGCGAGCGAGCGATCCTTGCATCGCCAATGCCGTGCGATGCGGTGATGGAAATCGGACGCCGTCATGACGCGTCCTCAGTGCAAGGCAAGTAAGCCGGTGTTTCCGCAGGAAGCGGGCTCGATGACCTGTGATGGGACCGAAGCCTTTGAACCACAAATGGGGACGGATGATGCCGAAGTTGCCGACGAATGCGACGCAACCAGAACATCAGCCTGAAGAGGATGGTGCCCGGGACAGCCGTTCGCCGAAACGCGCCGTGCAACTCGCCGTTCTCGCCGCGTTGGGCCGGCCGCCAGGCTTGTTTGGTGTGGCCGTGCAACCACTTTGGGAAAACTATTTCCGGGTGAATGTCATGGTCGGGCCCGACGTCACATCGGTCCGCATCACGCATAGCTACTTCATGGCGACGGGGAAGAGTGGAGACATTCTTTCGTCCTGTCCCCCAATCACTCGAACTTACCCCTGACACCAAGCCACCACGACCCAGCGCCGCGCCTCCTTCGAAGAGCGGCCACCGTTTGCCGGATCACGACACGAAAATCATTTATCTTGGGAGGATTGACGATGAAGGTGAAAGAGCCGACAGCATGGGTGGTTTACACGATGACCCAATCCAATAAAGGGGGAACCACGGGAAACTCGGTTTGCTCCCAATCCGAATGGGACGCCATGGACGCGGGTCAACCCGGCCATCACACCCTGCTGCGCGCGAACATCCGCAACGAAGCGGAAGCGGAGCGACTGGCCCGGGAACTGCAAGCACCGCTACCCGCCAAGCCAAAGCCCAAGAGCCGCATCATACCCCTTCTCTCGAAAGGATCCGCGCCCGACCTGGCAAGCAATCCCCTGACATTGCCGGCCCTTTCCTGATTTTCCCGGCCGCGCAGTCACGGCCTTGGCCCTCGCTTTGGCCAAGGCCCCCGAAAGCGCGAGTTGGCGATCTCCCTAACGCTTCCGCACCAGAATCTGCGAAGCGTTTTTTTATCTAGATCGCCTCTTCTGGCATGCGGAAGCGCTTGCGGTACTCGCTGGGAGCCACCTTAAGAACTCGCTGGAAGGATCGGCGCATCGAGTTGACGCTGCCGAATCCGCACTGGCGCGCCACTTCGCCATGATCGGCGGCGGGTTCTTCGAGGAGTTGGCGAGCCGCGTCAACGCGCAACCGTTCGACATGCCGCGCCGGAGTCGCCGCAACTTCACGGGTGAACACCCGGGAAAAATTGCGCGGGCTCATGTGAGCCTTTTCCGCCATCGCTTCGACCGAAAGGTCCTGATCGAGATGATCGACCATCCACGCAAGCAGCGTGCGCAGCGCATCGCGTTCGGCGCTTTGCGATTCGAGGGCGGTGCTGAACTGCGTCTGCCCACCGGGGCGGCGCACGAACATGACCAGGTTGCGCGCCACGGCCATGGCGGCCGCTTTTCCCAGATCCTCCTCCACCAGCGCCAAGGCCAGGTCCATCCCGGCGGTGACTCCCGCTGAAGTGATCATCTTTCCATCGCGCACGAAGATCCGGTCGGACTCGACCTTCAAGCTTGGGTATTGGCGTGCGAGATCGTCGCAGTAGCGCCAGTGCGTCGTGCACCGGCAACCGTCGAGAAGTCCCGCCGCGGCCAGGGCAAAAGCGCCACCGCACACCGAAACGACGCGGCGGCTTTGGCCTGCGATCCGCCGGATTTGCCTGAGAATCGCCTCGTCGCGCAAATAAACATCAACGCCGAAGGCGGCCGGCATCACCAGCGTGTCGATCGGGCCGCGAACAGCACGGGCCGATTGATGGGCAATAAGTGGCGGTCCGTCCGCGGTGTCAATTTGCAACGATTGCGTCATGGAAACCAGTTCGCTGGCGTAGGCCTTTCCCGCCGCATCCGTGAGAAGATTCGCCGCGCTCAACACATCCCACGGACCTGCAAGGTCAAGCAAAACCGTGCGCGGAAAGGCGAGGAAAACGACACGCCTCGGTGGTGCGGTTCGCTCCGCTTTGCGCTCGCGCAGTGTGATTCGCTTGGATTTAGGCACATGCGACAGGCCACCGTTCATCGTTTCTCTCGCATCTCGATGGATTGGGCACTTGGTCCATCATGGCAGTTATTGTATTTCGGCGTCCGTTTCGGTCAAACGTGCGACCGTGCCCTCAACTTGGCCGAAATTGCTGCTCCAATGTCATTTACGCCATAGGGTCGCCGGTTTACATTTCCTTCAGGATCCGCGCAATGGCATCCGAGCGCATGAGCGCCGGGTGCCATTGCTTCTGAAGAAACCAAGGAGATCAAGGGATGAACCGAAGGCAGTTCAGTGAAAAGGCCGTGATGGGTTTTGGCGCCGCGGCGGCTTTGAGTGGCGTTCCCCACCAGCGGGCACAGGGCGCGGCCAACCAGGAAGAAGGCAAAGAGAACAAACCTCAGACAAGCGCGGACAAGTTTCCTCCCATGCATGAGGGGCGTAAACCCGAAGTGGGGATGCTCCTGTACCCAGGTATGACCCTCATGGACTTGCTCGGGCCGCAGACCGTCCTGTCCACCTCTTGCAATGTTCATCTGCTCTGGAAAAACACAAACCTGATCGAATCGGATACGGGAGTCGTTTTGAAACCGACCCAGGTGCTTGCCGATTGCCCAAAGGATCTCGATGTTCTGTTTGTCGGCGGTGGGCCAGGTCAGCTTGCGGTCATGCGCGATCCCGAAGTGCTGCGATTCCTGGCCGATCGCGGATCGCGGGCAAAATTTGTGACCTCGGTCTGTTCCGGTTCGCTCATCCTGGGTGCGGCCGGCCTTTTAGGCGGCTACAAGGCGACATCCCACTGGGCATGCCATGAAGCGCTTGCTCTTTTCGGTGCGATCCCCGTGGCGGCCCGGGTCGTGACCGATCGCAATCGCATCTCGGGCGGAGGAGTCACAGCGGGAATCGACTTTGGATTGACGCTGCTTGCCAAGCTACTTGGCGAGGAGATCGCCAAGGTGACGCAATTGTCGCTGGAATACGACCCGGCGCCGCCGTTCGACGCCGGCACGCCCAAGAAGGCAGGGCCGGAAATCACCAAGAAGGTGCGCGACTGGTTCGCGCCGGTGGGAGCCAAGATGGCCGCCACTTGCGCGGCCGCCGCCAATCAGATGAACGACTACACTCCCCCCTCAGCCAACTGATCGTTGCGCCGTCGCACGAATCACGAAAAACCGCCGGGATTTACCAGTGGCCGGCGTGGGCCCCGCCATCGACATGCAGGGTCTCGCCGGTCACAAACTTGGCCGCGTCCAGGTAGAGCACCGCGTCGACAATTTCCGAAATTTCCCCGAGCCTTCCTACCGGATGCAGACCAGCAAGGGCACCAAGCGACTCCGGGGAATGCATGGGAGTCTTGATGACACCGGGAGCGACCGCGTTGACGCGGATACCCTTGTCGGCATATTCGATCGCCAGGGAGCGAGTGGCTGCGTCCAACCCGCCCTTGGTAAGCGATGCCAACACCGAAGGTACGCCCTTCACGGGTTGGCCCACCAGGGTCGTGGTCATATTCACGATGTGGCCGCTGCCTTGCTTGAGCATCTGGCGCACCGCGCATTGAGTGATGAAAAAGAACCCGGCCAGGTTCACCGACAGCTTGTTGACGTAGTCTTCTTGCGTGTACTCCGTGAATGGCTTGGAGATGAAGATCCCGGCATTGTTGATGAGCGTATCGACCCGGCCATACTTCGCGACCGCTTCTGCGATCACTTTTTCCGCAACCTTGGGGTCGCTGACATCGCCGGCGACCGCGAGTACTTTCCCTGTGGGATCCGGCTTGATCGAGCGAGAATTGGCAACGACAAGGTAACCACGATCAAGGAAGCCCTGAACCAGCCCCGCGCCAATTCCTTGCGATGCGCCGGTAATGACGACGACCTTGCCTTCACTTTTCAAGGGGATTCTCCTCATGGTTCGATCAAGGGAATTCGCTTACCGCTTTTGCAGAAACAAGTCTCGTTGACCGCAGATCGATCTCACCTCTATCGTTCTAGGCGGGACCGTAGGACAATCGCAGCAGGGAAGCAGGGTTCTGCCGGCCTGGCCGCTCGTTTGGCCGCAAGCGCCTGAACCGGCATAGAATCGGCCCATCGAAGAAGTCGAACATTCGATGGGCGACCGAGCCCGTTTTGAGCCCGAGTAGATAACGCACAAGGGTGACTTCTTCCAGGCAAGTGGCTCCAGAGAATGGTTTGCCCACGCGCCTGAATGGCGAGGTGTTCCGATAGCCGGTGCGGCCAGCGCCCACTTTCGCGTGGATTCCTTCCACCATCGTGAGCATGCCGCCTTTGCGCGGGCGAATCGCCTTGGGGTCATTCTTGAGAACCTTCATCAAGAACACGCCAGCAATATCGACGGCATCGATAGACCGTTCCAAAACTCATCTTCGTCGATTTTCTTTCAGGAAAAAAGTCATTAATTATTTCTGGGCTCACGAAACCGCAAACGCGCGATTTCCCTCGAATTGTTGACGGGAATTCATTCGTGCAGTAACCATTTGGATATGGGTCGAAGAACAACGGCTAAGAACCATTTTCAACGGAAGACCATTGGAGTCATGTTTCCAGAAGACACGGCCTTCGCCTGGTGGTGGATCACGGTCTTGGGCACCAGTTTGTTGGTGGGAGTGGCGCTCTGGATCGCTGCCGTTTTCTCGGCGCAAAACCAAGTGACCCCATTCATTGGGTCAAACGGAGGAGTAGACGTGCGGAAGGCCAGGTTGAAGCCGACTTTATTGGCTGGTTGCATTCTTTGGCTTTGCGCATGCCTCGCGTCCGTCTCTTTTGGACAAGAAAACCCAGATTTCAGCCAGCAGTCGCTGGCGCGGCAAATGCGTGAATCGGAAAAGCAAGCTCGCGCGGCCGACGTGCGTTACACCGACGTTTCCATCGGCACCAAAGCGAACATGATACCCTTGATCAAGGCTGTCTGCGAATCGCAAGGCAACCCACAACAAGCGGCCAACTACGTGATCGACGAAGCCTTCTTGAAGAAAAACTCCCATCGAATCCACTGGGTGCGCAAAGGCGAGAAGGAACGGTTCGAAACGAGACCCCTTAGCCCCGAACAGGGAACTCCCGATCTTGTCGTCAAGGCTTTCAACGGCAAGAGGGTTTGGACCGTGACTTACGATCCAGTAAAACCCAAAGCCACATTGCATACCGTGGAAGGCGGTCACTGGAAAACCGGGAACCGTACGCACCCCTTCTCATTTCTGTATTACTTCCAGGACATGCCCTATTCTCGAATCGTGGAAAAGAGCCCCTTCTACGAGTTGGGCCAGGAACGTGTCGACGGGAAGACCTACACCGTGGTCTCCGTCGGCCATCCCAAATTCCTGGATACACGGTTTAAACTCTTCTTCGATGAAAAACTCCGACTGTTCCAAAGACAACTGCTTACCAATCGGAACAAGGAGAAGCAGTTTCAGATCAATGAAACGCACCGATTTCTCGATTGGACCGCCTTTGAAAACAAGGAGGGAGCACCCATCGATTTTCCCGCGCTGGCGCGGTATTTCTATTACATGGGAGAAACGCCTGAAGGCACTCTGGTCGAATACACAAGTAACGAAATCAAAATCGAACAGATGATTTTCAATCCTGCGATTTCCGATGCGATTTTCAATCAGCAGATTCCCACTAACGCCGAAGTGTGGGATGGTATCTCCGGGCTGCGCCAACTTGCGCCCGGCAATCGCCCCGAACACTTGTTTCCCGAAGACGCCGAGGCCAGATGGTGGTGGATCAAAACCGTGGGCATTAGCGCATTCGCGATTCTGGCTCTGATCGCGGTCGCGAATCGATTGCGCAATCGCACCAAGACCGGCAAAGCCGTTTGAGAGAAAGTCGATCTTGCCATGAGAAAACACAACCGCGCCGGTTTTAACCTGATCGAACTGCTGATCGTCATCGCAATCATCGCGATGTTGCTTGGCCTGTTGGTGAGTGCCGTGCAAAAGGCACGCGCGGCGGTGGACCGGATGGCTTGCCAAAGCAATCTCAGACAGGTTGGTTTGGCCCTGCATCAATACCACAACACCCACGGCGCTTTCCCGCCAGGCTGCAGCGTGCAAAACGGCGCCGACCCCTTTCTCTACATGGCCTGGACGGCCCGGCTTCTTCCTTTCATTCAACAAGAAACACTTTGGGAAAAAGCGGTCGCCGCCTATGGGGAGAATCGCGTGTTTTCCGCACCCGTGCATGAACCGATCCTTGGCACAATCCAGCCTCTTTTCTGTTGCCCATCGGACGGCCGGACCAAGAACAAGGCCGCGCCGAAATACATCGACCGCGGCTACATTGCAGGGTACACCTCCTACCTCGGATGCAGCGGGATCAGGTCGGAAACCAAGGATGGCGTTTTGTATCTCGATTCCAAGGTTCGACTCGCCGATATCGTCGATGGGACTTCCATGACCCTGACCGCTGGCGAACGCCCACCCAGTGCCGATGAGCGCTTTGGCTGGTGGTACGCCGGCCTCGGCCAATCAAAAGACGGTACGCTCGACTCGATCCTGGGAGTGCGGGAATTGAACTTCGAGCGCTTCTCTTCCGACTGCCCGATAGGCCCCTACCACTATGACGATGGCCGTATCCACCTGCAGTGCGATTCGTTTCACTACTGGAGCCTTCATCCAGGAGGCGGCAATTTCCTATTTTCCGACGGATCGGTTCGGCATTTGAGCTACGACGCCGATTCAGTCATCGAAGCGTTGGCAACTCGTGCAGGCGGTGAGCCCAGCGAACTACCATGATGGCGCCATCCATTCATTCGTTAATTACCTGGCGTCTAGCGCTACTTTAGCAAGGAACGATTCTCCCGGATCCGGTTTTCAATTTCGACCAGCGCGATCTCGTGCTTGGCGCTGAAGCATTTTTCCGTCCAGCGACGGCCCTCTTGAGATCATTCCACGCCCACAAGCGATTGCGACTCCAGCCCCAGTAACTTACGCACCAAGGCCACCTCTTCCTGCGGCGTGGAACCGAAAAATCGCTTGAATTCGCGGCTGAACTGCGAGGGGCTCTGATAGCCGGTGCGGTTGGCGGCCACATTGGCGTTGAGCCCTTCCACCGCCATGAGCATGCGCGCCTTGTGCAGGCGGATCGTTTTGAGGTACTGCACCGGCGAGGTGGCGGTCACCGCCTTGAAGTTGTGATGGAAGGCGGAGACGCTGATCCCCGCCTCGTCCGCCAGGTCGCCCAGGTTGATCGGGTCAGCATAGTGGGTGTGCATGCGTTCGAGCGCCCGCTGAATCTGGCTCACGCGACCATTGAGCGCAATGAGCGCCCGCAGTGCCCCGCCGCGCTCCCCGGAGAGTACGCGGTAAGTCATCTCGCGCATGATGGACGGCCCCAGGATGCGCGCCTCGGTTGGATTGGCCAGGCATTCCAAGAGTCGCACGGTTGCCTCGCTCAGCGCCCGATCGAGCGGGGTCGAATCGATGGCATGAGTATCGTCGGCACCGGACGGGGCCGGTTTGCGGTCCATCTTCATCAAAAGCTCACTGAGCACCGTCAAATCGACGCGGATCGATACGGCGAGCATCGGGCCATGCGGGCCGACTTCGGTCTCGCATTCAAAGGGCATCGGCACCGACAGCACCAGGTAATTGTGCGGGTCATAGGTGAAGACCCGGTCGCCCACATAACCGCGTTTGCGCCCCTGGCCGACAATCACGATGCTCGGCTCATAGAGCACCGGTGTGCGCGGAAAGGGCCGACTGGCTCGCATCAGCTTGACGCCTTCAAGCACCGTGGGGCGAATTCCGTCGCCGGTGGTAAGCGTTTGCAACAGCTCGGTCATGCGCCGGTTGCTGGCATCCAGTTCGCGATTTTGCTTGACCATGGTGTGGTTTTTCACCTGGAGACTCGCTTAGAGATGCAGTGTGGAGAGTGTCCCCAAGGGGAACCTGCATGTTCCGATGCGACCTGTCCTCTTTCTAACTCAAACACCTAATCAATTCCAGTGATCTGCAGGATTGAGCAAGAATTTTCCCTGTTTCGGCATTGTTGCCAGCAGCCGTCAGGAGTTTTATATAAGCATCACTCAGGAGCCGCATGTGGGTCCGAAAGGTCGTAGCGGCCTCGGTGAAGCAGGATGACCCAAGGTCGAAAAGAAAAAACCGAGGAGCATGGGAGCAAGAAGATGGAATACACAACGCTGGGAAACACCGGCCTACTCGTTTCGAAAATCTGCTTTGGCACGATGACCTTCGGCGATGGCCGGGGGATCTTCAAGGCGATTGGCGCGCAGGGGCAAGCCGAAGCCGATGCGCTTGTGCAAGCCTCGGTGGCCGCGGGAATCAACTTCTTCGACACGGCCGATGTCTACACCGAAGGCCAAAGCGAAACGATTCTCGGACAAGCATTCAAGAATCTGAATCTTCCGCGGACTGACGTGGTGCTGGCGACCAAGGTCTATGGCCGCGTCGGCCCCGGGCGTAACGACATTGGCGCTTCGCGCGGCCACATCATGGATGGCGTCGATGCCAGCCTGCGCCGGCTGCAAACCGACTACATCGACCTGTACCAGATTCATGCCAACGACCCAGTCACGCCCGTTGAGGAGACGTTGCGCGCGCTCGATACGCTGGTCCAACAAGGCAAGGTGCGCTACATCGGTTGTTCTAACTGGCAGGCCTGGAAGCTCGCCAAGGCGTTGGGGATTTCGCAGTTCAAAAACCTGGCTCGCTTCGATACCTTGCAAGCCTATTACTCGATCGCCGGACGCGACCTCGAAAGGGAACTCGTTCCTCTCCTCGAAGCCGAAAAAGTCGGCCTGCTCGTCTGGAGCCCGCTGGCTGGCGGCCTGCTTTCCGGCAAATTCAGCCGGGCCAATCAGAAGCCGGCCGATTCTCGCCGCAGCGACTTCGATTTTCCCCTCGTGGACAAGGAACGAGCCTGGAAGATCCTGGATGTGATGGCTCCCATCGCAGAGGCGCATGGCTGCAGCGCCGCCCGCGTTGCCCTGGCCTGGCTGTTGGCCAAGCCGGTGGTCACCTCAATCATCATCGGCGCCAAAAAGATCGAACAGTTGCACGACAACCTGGCCGCCATCGATCTCAAACTCTCGGCCGCCGAGATGCAACAACTCGACGAAGTGAGCACGCTGCCCCCCGAATATCCCGGCTGGATGCTGCCCGTGCAGGGAGCCGACCGGCTTGACCCCTCCAAGGCCCGCTTCGGAAGAAGCAAATAAATATCTGATTCGGAAGAAGCAAATAAATATCTGATTCGGAAGAAGCAAATAACAACCCTGGACGATGTCGCAGAAACCTACCGAAGGCAAGCCTTCGGCAAATCTCTCCGTGGACCGATGGAAGCTGTGAAGCAGAAAATCGATTTTTGAGACCTCATGAAAAGGAAAATTTGAGATTATGACGACGAAAGCCTACGCCGCCCAGAACGCAACGACCGCACTTGCTCCGTTTTCGATTCAGCGCCGCGAGCCCCGTGCCAACGATGTGCAGATCGAGATCCTTTACTGCGGCGTTTGCCATTCCGATTTGCACCAGGCACGCAACGAATGGCCCGACTTCGCGACGACTTACCCCTGTGTGCCCGGCCACGAGATCGTGGGCAAGGTCACCAAGGTTGGCAGTGGAGTCAAAAAATTCAAGGTCGGCGACCTGGCCGCGGTCGGCTGCCTCGTCGATTCCTGCCGCTCTTGTTCGAACTGCAAAAAAGGCTTCGAACAGTATTGCTCGGCCTTTCCCACCTTCACTTACAACGCCCCCGACAAGATTTCCGGCGGCGTCACCCTGGGCGGCTACTCCGACCGGATTGTCGTTGACGAGGGCTATGTGCTCAAGATCTCGCCGAAGGCTGACCTCGCCGCAACCGCGCCGTTGCTTTGCGCCGGCATCACGACCTATTCCCCGCTCAAGCACTGGAAGGCGGGCCCCGGCAAGAAAGTGGGCATCGTCGGCCTTGGCGGCCTGGGTCACATGGGGGTGAAGTTTGCCCGCGCCTTCGGCGCCCATGTCGTGCTGTTCACGACTTCACCCAACAAGATCGAAGATGGCAAACGCCTGGGCGCCCATGAAGTCGTCGTCTCGAAAAACGCCGACGAAATGGCCAAGCATGCCGGAAGTCTTGATTTCCTTCTCGACACCGTGTCGGGCAATCACGACATCAATACCTACCTGTCGCTGCTGACGCTCGATGGCACCCTTTGCCAGGTCGGCGTGCCGGAAAAACCGATGAGCGTGGGGGTCTTCCACCTGATCATGGGGCGGCGCAGCTTCGCCGGTTCGGCGATCGGCGGCATCGCCGAAACTCAGGAGATGCTCGACTTCTGCGTCGAACACAACGTCGCCAGCGATGTCGAAATCATTCCGATTCAGAAGGTCAACGAGGCCTACGACCGTCTCCTCAAGGGCGATGTGAAATACCGCTTCGTCATCGACATGGCGTCGCTTAAGTAAGTGCTGATTTGCGATCGATGCAGCCTGTCGACTGCATCGATCGCAAATGAATGAAGCAGCGCGGTCATCATCCTCTATACTGAAAAAAGAGGATGATGGCCGTCTGTTTTTTTGTAACCTTTGGTTGGCGCTCGATCCTAATAGGTGCGCCAAAAACCTGGCGTGATCAGTTCGACCAAGTTCTGGTCGGGATCGCGGAAATAAAGGCTGATCGCTTCGCCTTCCCAGTCGACCCGGCTTTCCAGCGCAATCCCCTGGGCTTGCAACTTCGCTGTCCAGGCAGGCACCTCGGCCACGGAAATCGCGAACGCGAAGTGTGTGGGCGGCTTGCCGGCATGCGCGGGAATGACTCCGCCCGGAGTGGGAAAAGGAGCCGTTGTCGCCCCTTCTTGAAAAAGGAGCAGCACGCTACGCCCCGCGACATCGAGCGCGATCAGCCGCTCGGACTCGAGCAGCGTGCCGAATGAAAAAAGGCGTCGGTAAAAGGAGGCGGCCGCGTTCAGGTCCTTGACATAAAGCGCCGTTTCGAGAATGCCTTGCACGGTGGGCATGAGTCGACTCACTTTCCTGAAGGTGCAGAGGGGAAGGGCTCTTCATGGATTTCGCCGCGCCGGCCAAAATAAAGGGCGCGGCGGCCGGTAATCTGCACGAAATAGCCCACGCAGCCTGCCTCCATCGTCTTGCGCACGAAGTCAGGATAGGTGTGTTCCCCGCGCTGGCTTTGGCGCACCGCCGCTTCCACCGCTTCTGCGGAGAATTCCTCGCCAATGGACTGGCCTTCTTGCGGCATCGCGGCCACGACCGAGGCGCCGCCGGCAAAATAGTGCGTCTTTTCCCGCCGGCTGTAGTCGGCGTGATAGCGCTCGACGCCGATCTGGGCGAGCTTGCCCACGATTTGCGGAAAGGTCATTTCCCCGGTATGCGCCCCACGGACGCATTCGTGGATGACGAGGACTTGATCCGGCTTCACTTTTTCTTCCATCGCTTCGGCTCCTTCGTTCTTTTGGGCTTGGTTTCAAATCGGATCAATGGACCGGCACATCCTTCCACCCATGACGGCGCACCATGTCCTGGAGAATGTCGGCGAGCGCGGCCGACCGCGAGGGGTCGAGGTGCCCGAAAAACTCGCGATCGTTTTCATCGGCAAGTTTTGCAAGCACGGGCACCAGCTTCTCGCCGCTTGAGGTGAGTGTCACCCGCTGGTAACGGCGATCTTCGGCAGAAGATTCGCGCACCACAAGATCCTTGAGGCAAAGCCTTTCAACCAGCTTGGAGATCGCTCCGCGGGTCATGCCCAGCCTCTCAGCCAGTTGACTGGGGGGTACTGCGCCTACCTCAAGCATCACGCGCATCAGTGCCCACTCGGCAACCGTAACTCCCTTCGCCTCGACTTTGCGCATGAACGCCTGAGAAACATGGTTCGAGACAAAGCGCAACCAGTAACCCAGGTGGCTTTGCAGATCGCTGACCTCTGTTTTTCCTTTGGCAATTTGATCGGCCTTCTCGCCCTTGGCCATCGACTCCTCCTCGCGGACCAATTAGTTTCCTAGGAAACTATATCGGCTCTTTACGGGGAAATCAACAGCGCATTCCAAAGGCCGTAGGTTTTGCAAAGAGCCCCTGGGACGAATTTTCTAATTCCTTGTCCCCTGTTTGGCGATTGGGTGCGGTTATCTTGGGAAGGGTTGAGTGAACCGGGCTGCTTGCGGCGGGCCGGAGGACACAAAAACCCTCCTTTGCACCAGGAGTTTGGGGTGAGTACCGAGATCCCGTTTGCCGACCTGATCGCGCCGGTCAAACACCGGATGTTCGAAACGGTCTGGCGCATTTTGCGCCATCCGCAAGATGCCGAGGATGCCCTGCAAAACGCGCTCACCATCATCTGGCGCCAGCGAGCTCGCATCGCAGGCCACCGCGTGCCCCAGGCCCTGATATTGAAGATCTGCGCCGATGCCGCGATCGACCAGTTTCGCCGTCGCCGTTCCGTAAAGCACACCGGCGTGCCGCTTGAAGAATCGATGGCCTCGGCAGAACCGTCGCCCCTGGGCCAGGCGATCGAACGAGAGCATCAGGAGATCCTGCTCGCCTCCATTGCAAAACTCTCCCCCAACCAGGCCGCTTCAATCGTGATGCGCCATCTGCAAGGCGAATCGCTTGCCGACATCGCCGCCGCCCTTGGCTGCGGCATCGAAACGGTGCGCGAACATCTCGACCGGGGGAAGAAACGACTCGACCAACTCGTGGGATATTTGGCTGCTCCCCGCCCGCCCGGCATCGCCGTGTTGGGTGTCGCACCATTGGGCACGCCGCTGAGCGCTCGCGAAAAAACGCAAACTCCCAAGGAGAATGAACGATGAATCAGGAACACGATCCGGCCTTCTCGGCCGATGCGCTGTTAGAACGGCTGGCGCAACTTAAAGTCCCGCCAGAAGTCCAACATCGCCTCGATGAGCGCCTTGAGGCGTTCAATCGCGACCACCAACCCCTTGCCGTCGCGCTACGACCCACCTGGAGCCAGAGATTTCAGGGCGTCCTGCCCAGACTTTCGCTGGCCGCTTGCCTTGCCGGGCTCTTGCTCGGTGCTGGCATTCTGCTCTTTGGCAATCCCAACGCCTGGGCGCAGGTGACCCAGTCGGTCCAGGCGAAAACCTGGGTGCGATGGACCATGCAGATGCCCAAGGGTGTCGCGCTACCCGAAGGGTTTCAAACGCCCGAGACTTGGTTCTCGGTCAAAAACCGGATCGGGGCCAGCCGCGCCGATCATTCCGCCCTGTTCGTCGATTTCGCCGCCAAGGAGTCGCTCGTCTACGATGCGAAACGAAAAACCCTCGATCGGTTGGGAATCGCGGTGCACGATCGCCAGGAGTTCGAGTTTTTCGAAACCCTGCTACGCCTGATGAACGAAGGCAACCTCGAATTGAAATTGCCCGATTCCCCCATTGAGGTTTCCAAACGAACCCGGCTTGAGGTGATCGAGGAGGCTCGCCGCTTCATTGAGTTCAGCTTCGAATGCCGCGATCCACGGCGCGCGCCGCCCGATTACCGGGTGACCTTTCGAGTCGACCCGCAAAGCAACTTACCGGTCCTGATGCGCACGACGCAAAAATTCACCCCCAACGACCCGGCCGTGGAACGAGTCTTCGCGATCGATTACCCGGCGTCGGGCCCCACGGCCATCTATGATCTGGGCGTACCCAGGGACACGATCATCGTCGAGCGCGCCAAAACGAAAACCGAACAGGGCGAGGAGATCCAAAAGTTCCTCAATGATTACGCTTCAGCACGGGCGAAGAGCCTCGAAGCGCATGAGATTCTCGTGTTGCAAGCGATCCCCGAAATGGGGGGCAATGACTTCTTTGCCGCACTTCGCGGCAAGAGCGACGGCAAGAGCGTGACCGTCGAAGTGGTTGACCAGGAGCAACTCTGGAAACTGCGCGCGCAAATGAGGTCGGAAAAAGCTTCTCCGCCCAAGGATGCCGATTCGGCCCAATATTGGAAGACCCGGCTCGCGGCGCTGAATTTCAAGCCGATGCCCCGCGGCAACGAACTGCTGCCCGACGCCTGCGGTCATCCCGACATCGTCCCCTTCGGCGTCTCGCCGATCGACAATCCCGATTGCCAGGTCACGCTCGATCGCAATCCCAAGTCGGGTCCCGAAGGAACGGTACTTCTGAAAATTCGCGTACAAACCAAGGTGGGATTCAACGACCGGCTCTACTGGATCGACCCGTCACGCGATTTTTTGGTATTGCGCATGGAGATCCATTACTCGGCCAACCACACCCCCTGGGACAACACGACCCAGACAATCGACAAACTGCAAAAGTCCCCAGCCGGCCGCTGGTATGCGACCGAGTTTCGCACCGGCAAGATCGAAAAATCGGGCGACCCGCTGCCCATGACCACGGTTAAGATCGATCCGGCCAAACCCAACACCGACCAGGAAATCGCGCCGGTCACCACTTCGATCTTCCGCTACTTCCTGCGGTTTGAATGATTTTGCGCCGGGCAACAATCGAAGGGACGGCCACTTTCATCGGTGGCCGTCCCTTTTCTCATTCAAGCAAATCACCTTTTTCCGCAGCGCATTGATCCCGGATACGTTTGCGGAACAAATCTTGCTTTGATTCTTTTACATTCGGTCAATCGGGGAACAAACGGCTAGGCCAGGGATCCGTAAAGCCGCCTGACGCGAGTGTTAGGAATCTCGATGCCCAGCCAGGGGCAATCCGTGTCCGCAAGAGCATCAACTTTCCCCAAGCGCCAAACCAGGAGAGTCGAAAATGAAGCGTCGTGAATTCCTTGGCGGCCTTTCCGTCACGACCGGATTGGCCTTGGCCGGCAATGCGCTCGGAGCACCGCAGGGCGTCCAAAACCAACAGTCACCCCTCCTGTCTCTGGAGCGGCCAAGAGAAACGAAGCGAGGCGACATGCTTTACCGTCAACTGGGCGCCACCGGCGAAGAAGTTTCACTTCTGGGTTTGGGTGGCCATCATATCGGCCGCCAGAAGGAGGAAAGCGAAAGCATTGCACTGATCCGTAACGCGATCGACGCGGGGATCAATTTCCTCGACAACTGTTGGGACTATCACGACGGCGGCAGTGAGATCCGCATGGGCAAGGCGCTCGAAGGGGGCTACCGCAAACGAGTCTTCCTCATGACGAAGGTCGATGGCCGCACCAAGAAGGCGGCCGCGGCGCAGATCGATGAATCGCTCAAGCGGCTGAAGGTCGACATGATCGATTTGATCCAGCATCATGAGATCATTCGTCTCGAAGACCCCGACCGCATCTTCGCGAAGGACGGAGCCCAGGAAGCGATGCTCGATGCCAAGAAGGCGGGGAAACTGCGCTTCATCGGTTTCACCGGTCACAAGGATCCGCTCGTTCACTTGCGCATGCTCGAAGTCGCCACACAAAACAATTTCCGCTTCGACGCGGTGCAAATGCCGCTCAATGTCATGGATGCGCACTTCCGCAGTTTCGCGAACAAGGTTGTGCCGGTGTTAGTGCGCGACGGCATCGGCATCCTTGGCATGAAATCACTGGGCGACGGAAGCATTCTGAAAAGCAAAACCGTCACGCCCGTCGAATGCCTGCACTACGCGATGAGCCTGCCCACCTCCACCGTGATCAGCGGCATTTACAGCAGGAAAATCCTCGAACAAAACCTGGGCGCCGTAAAAAGCTTCCGGCCCTTGAACGAGAAGGAACTAGCCAGCCTCCTTGGCCGCACCGCCGACGCCGCCTTCGACGGCCGTTACGAACGCTTCAAAACGACCAACGGCTTCGATGGCACCGCGCGTAACCCGAAATGGCTGGGCGAAGCGGATGCTGGTCCCGGATAGAAATCGGCGCACAACGGAAGCTCTTCTAAATCGGGACTCACCCTGTCTGGGCGCCAGACCTGCCACAGAGGCAAGCCCCCCTGATGCAAAACCGAATTGCTAGGCAAGAAACAGATAGATCAACGGCTCTGACTGCCCTATCCTCGCTTGAAGAGGAAGCCAGCGACCAGGGCAGAATTCATGCACGTTGCATCCGCCATCACCCAAACGCCAGAGGCCCGCTGGCAGGCTGTGGTGGCGCGAGACCAGCGGATCGATGCGCGCTTCGTCTACGCGGTGCGTAGCACCGGAATTTACTGCCGGCCAGGTTGCGCCTCCCGATTGCCAAAACGATCTAACGCCCTCTTCTTCGATGGTCCAAATCAGGCCGAGATCGCAGGGTTTCGGGCATGCCAGCGTTGTTCGCCCAACCGGCCGCCGGAGCAAGTTCCGGCGATTGCTAAACTGGTGACCGCTTGCCGCTTCATGGAGGGTTCTTCGGCGCCTCCGCCACTTGCGGACATTGCCCAGCAGGCCGGCCTGAGCCCAAGTCATTTGCATCGCCTTTTCCGATCTCATTTGGGCGTTACACCCAAGGAGTACAGCCTGGCCTTGCGCGCCGAACGCCTAAGACAAGAATTAAGAGCGGATCTGCCGACAACGGTTGCCATTTATGCGGCCGGTTACGAATCGACAGGACGTTGTTACACCAGCGCATCCGCCGTGCTCGGGATGACTCCCGGCCAATATCGTGGCGGCGGTCACAAGATCCGGATCCGCTACACGACGGTTGCATGCAGCCTTGGCCGCCTGCTCGTCGCCCTTACCGACAAGGGCGTTTGCCACATGGCTCTTGGCGACAAGGACGCGCAACTGGCTCGTGAGCTTTACTCCACATTCCCCAACGCCATCGCAGTCGTGCTCGATCCAGCGCTCACTCGACGCTTGAAACGGTTGATCGCCTGCGCGGAAAAGCAGATCGACTTGAGCGCCTTCCCGCGGGACATCCGTGGCACGGCTTTTCGGCAGGCGGTCTGGAAGGCATTGCAAGCGATCCCGGCCAATCAAGTAGAGGGGTAAGTCATTCATGACGCAAGGCGAACGAGACTATGTACTGGGCACTCACGATGAGGAACTTGAGCGCCTTGAGCTGCAGCATCGGGTCTGGCGGCCGAGGATGCTCGATGCCCTCTATCGGGCAGGAGTCACCTCCGGATCGCGCGTCATCGATGTGGGCGCGGGACCGGGTTTCGCGACTCTCGATCTGGCCGAGATCGTGGCTCGCCAAGGTGAAGTCGTCTCCGTGGAACGCTCCTCGCGATTTCTTGAAGCATCGAGAGAACGGATCGCGCGGCGTGGGTTGCAACAGGTTCGCTTTCACGAACTCGACCTGATGACCGATCCCATTCCCGCCACGGGGTTCGACGCTGCCTGGTGCCGGTGGGTCGCCTGCTTCGTTGCCGATCCCATGCGCTTGGTGCATGCGATCGCTTCGTCGCTACGAGTCGGCGGCAAGGTCGTATTTCACGAGTATGCCGACTACGGCACCTGGCGGCTTGCGCCAAGACGGCCGGCGGTCGAGTCGTTTGTCGAACAAGTGATGGCCAGTTGGAGGGAGGCGGGCGGCGAGCCCGATGTTGCCTTGCAGCTTCCATCGTTCTTGGAAGCGGCCGGTATGCGCGTGACTTTCAGTCAACCGATCATCTTCGCCGTTCACCCCGGCGACTATCGCTGGCGCTGGCCCGCTTCATTTTTGGAAATCAACCTGAAGCGCTTACAGGAACTGGGCCGCGTCGACGCCGCCTGGTGCGATCAGGTGCAAGCCGAATGGACCGCCGCGGAAGCCGATCCGGTAAGCCTGCTCCTGACGCCAATGGTTCTGGAAATCATCGCCGAGAAGGTTGCCGATCGATCGACTTCAGCATCCACCAAATAGGCGATCCATCGCCATGATTTCGGCCACTTTGGCATAGCAAATAATGGCTATCGCCTCCTTAAGGATTCCGGCAAATTCGCCTTCGATGGTCACACTGAACGCTTCAAGATCACCAGTCGTTTCGGCCATCACGCGTGCAATCCTGAAGGACTGGGTGAAGCCGACAGCAGTGTAGTTGAACCGACCCCTGTGGCCCAAACCGCCTACGTCTCATCAACGTGCTGAAAGCGACAAGCTCGTCAGCGGAATTCTCTCAAGAACTCCCTCGCCGAAATGGCGGACGAGGTTGAGCTTTTTGAGATTGCTGTACCCAATGTAGCAGCCGCAGTTCGCATGGGAACAGGTGCGCGGCCGAAGCCGTTCGCGCCAGTTCGCCTCGCCGATGTTGCCAATCACCTCTTTGAGGAAATGGCAGCGGCGAATGTCGCCTGAGCCATCGACCGTGATGCTCGTCTCCCCCGCATCGCAGAATTCCCCCAGGCTGGGATGGTAGGTGTTGTTGATGGGAAACAAGGGATCGATATCGGTCAAAAATTCGACCTCCTTTTCCTGATAATAATTTTTCTCTCGTTTATAGGCATTGATCCATAGATAAACTCCTTCAGGGAGTTCCTTCTTGAGCTGATCAATTTCTTGGAAATGCTCTTTCAGGCCCACGACGCCCACGCTGAGACGGATCCTCCGTTCATGAAGAACACGAGCCTTTGCCATGAACGCGTCGCGGTTCGTCTCGCTGGGATGATAGGTTGCCCAGAAGGCGATTTTTCCATGGTTGGCCCGATCGACCCAGTCCAGTTTGCAGGAGAGGTTGGTCTGAATGGCCACGCTTGCAACCTGGGCCTCATGCGAAAGCGAGACCATCGCATCGCGATACCACGGCCGCACAAGGGCCTCGCCCCAGGGGGTGAAAAGGATGCGAAACTGGACGGCAGACTCGCGACGAATCCAGGCAAGAAATCGCTCCAGGGCCAGACGATCGGGTTCGAGGTCGGCGTGCGATTCGTGGCGCTTGGCAAAGGGACAGTAATGGCAGCCATAGTTGCAACTGGAGAGCGGGCCGCGATAAAGCACGCGCAAGTTTAACATTGGCTGAATTCCTGCAGCTCAAGCAAACGGGCCTGCGAATAGAGCGCCGGTCCAAGGAAATCCGAGCGTTCCAGGCCGGCGGCGCTGAGCCCCCAGCGGTTCGATTCGTGAATCACAAGTCCCTGATCGATCCATGGCATCAAGATGGGAAAATCCTCTTCGATTGCTGAAGCGAACTCGGTGCGGTAGGCTTCATCGGCCAGCCCGCTTTTTTGCAAGAGCGACTGAATAACAAAACGCCGCTTGCGATCCTCATCCGTCAAGCGAATGCCCCAGTGGGCCATGCCCATTTGTTCATCGCTCAGGCCGATCCAGTCGGCAAGGATCCTTTGCACCCCGTCGGCCTCGACGGCGAAGCGAGTCGAGTAATGCATGTCGCGCGTATAGGATCTGGCGCCCGCACCGAGGCCCACCATGCCGTCGCGCTGGCAGCAATAGGTGGGGCCTTCATTTGAGAAAGTTCCCAGGCGACGAAAGCATCGCATCGAAATCTGCTCGTAACCCGTGTTGGTCAGAAGATCCCTGCCCAGGCGGTACATCGCCAGCGTCGATTCGGCCTGCGCCCTTTGCACGTTGCCGCGCCTGGCCGCGCCTGTTTGCGGTCGCACATAAAGCGGATAAAGAAACAGCTCTTCCGGTTCATGTTCCAGAGCACTTCGTAAAGAATGTTCCCAGCTTGCCAGGGTTTGTTCGGGCTGGCCATAGATCAGATCGAGGTTGACGATGGGAAAACCCTCAAGCAAGGCGAGCGCTTGCTCGACCACGCGCCGTTTCTGCGGCCGCCCAATCCGGTGCGACTCCTCATCGACAAACGACTGCACTCCCATGCTGACGCGCTCGACGCCGCGATCGCGCAGTACTCGCATGCGCTCGGCGTTCACCGTCTGCGGCGAAACCTCAACCGAGGTGGGAACGCGGCTGGGCAGCAAACCAAAACGCTTTTCAACGAACTCGAATACTCGATCGAGTTGCGCTGCATTCAGCACGGTCGGGGTGCCGCCGCCGATGGCAAAGCGGCTGAAGGCGGCCTCGCCGAGCAGGTCGGCGATGCGGTTGGCCTGCCTTTCAAGCGAATGCAAATAGGCCTGAATGAAGTCGGGGCTAGCATTCGCCTGGGTGAACAGGTTGCAAAAACCGCAGCGCATCTCGCAAAAAGGAATGTGGATATAGAGAAAGAGCGCATCGCGCTGTTCGGCTTGCCACACCGGTTCAAGATCTACGGGAGGTTCGAACGGCCCATAAGCCGATTTGTGCGGATAGGAGTAAGAGTAGGCGACATAGGGATCGGCACCGCTTCGATCGATTAAGGGGAGTGTTTTCATGGGAGCGGCTCCCAGAGGAACTCGGCGTAAGGCACATTCCAGACCACCGGATGAGCGAGGCGGTGCCCGGCAAAACCGTCTTCACCGTAGGCGGTGCCATGATCGGAACAGACGATGCCAAACCCGCTTCCGCGCTTTTGCAAACAGTCAAACAACGCAGGCATGCAAGAGTCGACATATTCGAGCGCCGCCTTTTGCGTGAGAGCGCTATCGGTGGTCGCACCTTCCAGGTAGATGCAGTTGGGTTGATGCAAGGCCGAGACATTGATGAAGAGAAACACACGGCGATCAGGAGACAAAGCATTCAAGCGTTCAACCGCAAGCGCGACCTGGTTCGCGGTCGAATCGCGCTCGGTGACGCCCAGGCGAGGCGACCAGTGGCTCTCGTGAAAATAGCCGGGAAACTGACTTCCAAGCGGCGATTGCTTGTTGAAGAAACCGACGCCGCCGATGCAAACAGTGTGGTAACCACATCGTGACAATCCCTCTACAAGATTATCCCCATCCAAGATGGCGGTATTGAACGTGGTCGTTTCGCTTCCGGGAAAACGCAGGGCAAACGGCCGCGGGTGCAGGCCGGGCGTGGCGGGCGTCGGCAGGAAGCCGGCAAAGAAAGCGGCATGAGCCGCGAAAGTGAACGAGCCCGGAGTGTGGCGCAGTTCCCAACCGCTCTCGGGAAGAAGGGCGGCCAGATGAGGCGTTCTCCCCTGGCGCCAGGCATCCTGGGCCACGTCGTAGCGCAGTGTATCCAGCGTCATGAACAGAATGTCGCGCCGGCCGATCACTTCGTTGAGATTCATGGCCGCACTGGCTCCGTCATGAGCGAATCGACGGCGGCCTCATACGTGGAGAGACCCCGGGCATCGGTGATGCCGTGGAGCTGATTGCCAAAGGCGTTGACTTCCAGCACGCCCCATCGTTTCCAGTCGGCATGCAGGAGCATGTCGATTCCCAGAGTATAGGAGTCAGGAAAACAGGCCGCCGCCTGCTCTGCCGTTTCGATCAATCGCCCCCAGCGAGTTCCCAGTCTCGCGATGATCGGCTGGAGCACTAGTCGCCGATTGCCCAGGTTGAGATTGGTGAAGGTGTGATGGCTGCCGCGCGCCACGGCATGAGTCGCCTTGCCCGCGATCGTCACGATGCGCAAATCGAAGTTGTGTCCCTGATCTCGCGCCTTGGGCAACCATGCTTCCGCATGAAGGCCTTCGTGAACGAGGCGGTTGACCAGGTAGGCAATTTCCGTTTCGTCGCGCAAATAGCGCGGTTTCTTGGCGGCATAAAGACTACTTTTGCCATCCGTAAATTCTTCTAAAACGGTGGCGAAAGCGCGCGTCCCCATTTTGCTCCAGTGAATCGCCATGCACCCGGCGCCGCCTGAGCCATGCCGCAACTTCACCATGACGCGCCCACGCGAACGAAATCGCTCGCGGATCGATTCATAATCCACGACTTCGTCGGCAAACTCCGGCACCGGCAAACCGTGGTGCTGCAAGTGCGAGAGGGTCGCGGTCTTGTCATATTGCAGGGCAATCTCGCTGGCTTGATTGAGGTAGTGGCAATTGCCAAGCCGCAGGGCGCCGGCTGATTTCAATAATCTCTCGAACCCCCAGTGGGCCTGCCTGGGAGCATGAAGCAGGCCGCGTTCGAATGGCAGAGCGTCAACCTGGTCCGGCTCGATCACGGGATACGAATTCTGGTGCGCCTGCGCGTAACCCAGCTTCAAAAGCAGCCGATAGGTTCGAGGATTTTCGGCGGCACTTTCCAGCCGTACATGGCAACCCGCCGCCCTAGTAGGCAACGGGTTGTCCCCAAGCAAATCCTCGTAAGAGATATGACTAGGCACGACCCGGTGCCGCGCCAGGGCGGCTTTCCAGGCTTCGACTCGGCGACAACCGGGGTTGCCGACGATGGCCCAGCCTCGATCACTCGCTGACATAGATGCTGCGCCATTCTCCATCCGCTTCCTGGGGATCGTCGGCGATGACCTCGCAGGACAACTCCTTGCGCAACTGTGCAACCATCTCTTCCGACAGATAATGGTGGCTCAAGTCAAGCGTTTTGAGTTGCGGATAGCGCTTCAGTTCCAAAAGCGATCGCGCTCCCACATCGGACAGGTTGCCCTTCGATAGATCGAGCTTGGTCAACCGGCTCATGAGCGGCGCGTTGACGATCAGCGGCACGAATTCGTCGATCCCATCGCAATTGCAAATGCCAAGCGACGTAAGCTTCGGGAAAAATCCCCCGCCAAGCAAGGGCTGAAGGTCTTCCGGCGTGCCGTTCCAGCCATAGCCAACATCGCCAATCCAGAGTTCCAGCGTTTTCAAGTTGGGGAATTCGCAGCGGGTGAGTTCCCTGAGGATGGACCGGGGCAGTCCGCCCGTCTGAATTCCCAAGATCTCAAGAGAGCTGTTTTTGACGGTCGAAAATGTCAGACCGCTTCCCCCTCGTACCCAGAATTCTTTGAGCTTCGAGTAAGCCAGGAGCAGGGGGGCCACATCACCTTGCTCGATCCAGGACATTTCATTTTCTTCAAAGGAAATGTCTCCCAGAAATAGGCCCGTCACTTTGGGAAAGGAGCTCGACAGGTTCGCCAGGGCATCGATCACTTCGGTGGCCTTGTCGGCGGGCTCTGAACCCCACAAACCGATCACAATCGCCTTGAGTTGAGCGGCCTCGGGTACTGCCGCCAATTCCTCCAGCATCTCGCCAATACTCTCCGCCCCCTCGTCCCAGCTACTCTTGATCCGGTAGCTCTTGTCCGGCCCGACCCAGTCATCTTCGGATTGAAAATCGACCACGGGCTGGCCGTGAAACTCGTCAAGATGCTCGCCAATTGTCATGAGAGGGATCTCCTAGGTTTCCAGCAGGGCTACGTTTCAATCAAGGGATGATAATCATCGGGAATATCAAACCCCGCGATCCAGGCGGCCGCCTGATGACAGGTAGCCGTGGCGGGCGGCACACGCAAAAAATACTGGCGTTTTGTTGAAGGGCAAAAACAAGACAGGGTCACCAGCGGCTCGTCCTCGCTCATCTCGACGCGTAGCAGTTGGCGCGGACCGCCTGGGTCGACATCGTTATCGAGCACTTCGGCCTGCGCTTCCTGCATGAAGCGGGCCACGCCAAAACGATTGACGAGCACGCGACGGCGCTCGGCATTGGATTCCGAGAGGATTTCCGCCACCTGAATCGTTTCGGGGTGACACAAGATCCGTTCATCGATGCGCACCCCTTGCCAGCGAATGTCGACTCCTTCAAGCGATGCGGGCAGTTTCTTCGAGTCCGCCACACCGCATTGCGCCAGATCGATCCAGCCACTGATGCGAAGGCCATCCGGAAGTGTCATCAAGTTGGGGCAATCACGAAGATTCACCGCAGCCAACCGACCCAGATATTCCGGAAGGTAAGTCAGGGCGGCACAGCCGCGTAAATTCAGTCGGCCAGAACGGATCGCCGCTTCCTTCGGCCATTCCTTGAATGCCCAGCAGCCCGTCAGATCAAGCGACCAGACATCGAGGCCTTCAGGCAAGCGCGTCAACGACTGGCAACCTTGCAAACCAAGGTGATACACGGTCAATCCCGCGGGCAGGACTTCCAGGTCGTGGCATTGGTCGCAGCGAAGTATCGCTTCCACCTTGAGGTCGGCAGGCAGCGTCTTGATCCGGGTATTGCTCAGGTTAAGTTCGTATGCACGCAAGCCGGCGGGCAACTGCTCGATGGCGCTGCCGCTCAAGTCGAGCAGATCGCATTCGAGGTCCTCAGGCAACTGCGTCCGATCGAAATGGACTAACGAAAACTCACCTAGCAACCGAGTCCCGGGAGGCAGGGCGTCCGCGTTAAGCAGTGAAATGGCTTCCTTGGCCGAGATGGGCTTCGATCTCACGGCGATCAGTCCCGTACGGTGCGGATTTCCCGGGGAGAATACTCTCGTTGGCGCCAGGCCTTGTAGAAGCCCTGCGGCAGGGGAATCGGCCCATGCTCTTGATGGATCAGAGTTGCCTCGGCGGCCACCACTTCGAGATAGAGATCGTTTTGAAATTGAAACAGCTTCGCGCTTTGGGGCTCGGCAATCCGGTGGGAATGGCCGGTCAGCTCTCCCTCGGCCAGCACAAGATGTGGTCGTTTGGCAGCACCGGGCGGGATCTGCTCCACCCTCGAAACCAGCAGATCGCCATGTCGTACAAGGAACGGGCTCATTGCCTTGTCTCGCTTGCCCGAAAAATCGATCCCCTCGCCGATTTTCAGCGGAGGGAGAATTACTTTTTTTTGCCGCTAAGGATTTGACTAGGACTTACCGTTCTCTTTGCCATTCGAATGCAGTCTCGGTCCCATTTGCCCTATGCGAACCAACTTCCCCGTCGCGTGGAAAAACGAGAAAGGCCAGAACGGCGCTTCCCCAGCGCTGTTCTGGCCCGTTCCCTAGGAACTTGACCGACTTCGATTCCTCACCGATCGTGCTTCAACATCACTAAATTGTTCGATCGCTCAGGCATTCAGCCCGCCGTCAATCGTGACGCTGGCACCCGTAACAAATCCCGATTCCGGACCCACCAGGTAGGCGACGAGCGCCGCGACTTCGTCTGCCTTGGCATAGCGCGGCAGCGCCATCGATTTTTTCAATGTTTCGGCAAATTCGCCATGTTCGGGATTCAGGTCGGTATCGATCGGTCCTGGCTGAACATTGTTGATATTGATGCCCTTCGGTCCCAAATCGCGCGCCAAGCCTCTGACGAGACCGGCGATGGCGGCCTTGCTCATGGCATAGACCGACACGCCGGGAAACGGCACCCGCTCGCCCAGGCAGCTTCCAATCGTGGCGATGCGGCCGCCTGCCTTCATATGCTTGGCCACCGCCTGAATCGCCACGAACGCCGCGCGGACATTGACCGCGAAGGTGCGATCAAACTCTTCCAAACGAAAATCCTCAAGCGGCCCCATCACGGCGATGCCGGCGTTGTTGACGAAGATGTCGATGCCGCCCAGTTCGCTGACGGTCTTCTCGACCGCGGCGACTACGGCGGCGGCATCGGCGCTATCGGCCTGAATCGCGATCGACTTCACGCCAATCGCTTTCGCGGCCGCGGCGGTTTCCTGGGCGTGGTTCGCATTGCTCACGTAAGTGAAAGCAACATCGGCGCCCTCACGCGCCAAGCGTTTAACGATCGCCGCGCCAATGCCCCGGCTTCCCCCGGTCACCAGTGCACGACGATTGCGCAGGGTCTGACTCATCTTTTTTCTCTCTCTCAAAAACAGTCCAATCAAGTACATCAGTCAACCAATCGTCAGAACCCCGCGAAGACACCGCGTTGGGACGGGTCAGGCAATCTTGCAGGCTTCTTCAAAGCTCAGGCGCGGGCCGCGCGGGTGCAGCTTGGCCGCATCGCCATAGCCCAGGTTGCAAATGAAGTTCGATTTGGTCTTCGTGCCCGCGAAGAAAGCGGCGTCGAGTTTGGCGTTGTCGAAGCCCGACATGGGCCCGCAATCGAGGCCGAGCGAGCGAGCCGCCAGCATGAGATAGGCCCCCTGAAGGGAGGAATTGCGCAGGGCAATGGATTCGAGGATGTTTTCGGGTAGATCCTTAAACCAGGCCTTGGCGTCGGCATGCGGGTAGAGCTTGGGAAGTTGATCGAAAAAGTGAATATCCATGCCGACGATCGCCGTGGCGGGGGCCTTCATCGTCTTTTCCACATTGCCCGCGTCGAGGCAAGGTTTGAGCTTTTCCTTGGCTTCTTTCGATTTCACAAACACAACTCGCATGGGGCACATGTTGGCCGAAGTCGGTCCCATCTTGGCCAGGTCATAGACCTTGCGAAGAAGCGCATCATCGACCGGCTTATCCAGCCAGGCGGTGTGGGTGCGCGCGTTGCGGAAGATCAGATCCAGACTTTCATCGTTTGCCGTGGCCATGTTGAGTCTCCTCGTTTTGAACGAATCAGGCATTCGCCAGTGTATGGGCCACCGCATTGGTTTCGGGCCGAAACCGCCGCAGCGCCACCACCGTTAAGAAGATGAATAGGAGGAGGGCACCTAGCTGGGAGACGGCAAAAGGCCATTCACTCTGCGTCGGCGCCAGATCATGAAGCAGCGGCACCTTTTGAAACGACTGGACGATGAGCACAAAGAAATTCAAATACTGAGCAAACAGCGCGCTGAGGATGTAAGTGGGGCGCCAAGGCCCCGCCATTTTCTTGGAGTACCGCGCCCAGAGGGCCGCCGCCAGCGCGATCATCGAAAGGATGCCGAAGGCGTGCGCCGGCGTGAAATGGTCCGCCGGTAGCAGAAAACCGGTAACGCTCGTAAGCACCGTGGCCGCCAGAAACACCGCCGTCCAAGCATCAAGTTTCTTGGAGACGATGAAGCCGTAAATCACCACGAATCCGGCCGCGATACCGACCAGGCTGATCAAGACATGCAAGGCGATGAACGCACCCATAAGCCCCCTCCCTTTCGCGAATATTGCCGATAAAATTACAAAATTCCCGCTCCCTGCTTCAGTCTTCGCAAACACTAGGCGGGGCGAGTGGACACCTATCGTGACGAGTGGAAACTCTGGCGATCGCCGTGGCCGATTTGGGTCATTTCCGTCCGACATTTTGGGAACGCAGTCAGTACAAGCGCCAGGAACACGAAGCGATGGACGACTTGCGCACGACCGCGGCGGTTCAGGAATACCTTTCCGAATTGGCCGGCGTGCGAGGCGACTCGCCTCCCGATCCGATCATCCGCGCCCTGCTCGCACGCGCCGTCGAGCGCTTGCACCTCTTGTGCGCGAATTTGCTGCGCCGCAGCTATCCCCGCCTATCCAGGCCCCCGCTCAATTTGCAAACCGACGAAGTGCTTGGCGCCGTCGTCGAGCGGTTGCTCAAGGCAATGCGCCAAACCCGACCCGAAACGGTGCGCCAATTCTTCGGCCTGGCCAATCAGCACATCCGCTGGGAGCTCAATGACCTGGCCCGCCGCCTAGATGAACAGAAGCCGCCCGGTTCCCTGGCGGATGGGATGCTCCCGCCCGCGCACCAAAGCAGCGGTTCGGGCCTGAGCCCCAACGCCTCGCGCATGCTGGAAGCGATCGAGGGTCTGCCGGAACCGGAGCGCGAAGTGTTCAGCCTTGTGCGGATTCAGGGAATGAGCCAGACCGAAACGGCGGAACTCATTGGCGTCTCGGCCAAAACGATTCAGCGGCGATTGAATCGCGGACTGATGCTCCTTGCCGACATGCTCGCCGACCTGGATCCCGAGGCGCATCACACCGGCAACGACAGCGCCGGTTAGGGAGTCCATCATGTCCGATCTGGAGCGCATTCAAGAGCGCCTTGAGGAGATGATGGACTCCAACCGCTCCGCCGAGGAGGTCTGCGCCGGCGAGCCCGAGCTGCTCCATGAGGTCAAGAAGCGCTGGGAGCGGTTGCAGCGGCTGGGCGATCAGATCGAAGACCTCTTCCCGCCCATCGAATCGACCCGGCGCGACGTCGGCCCCACCTTGCTCGATCAGGAGATCGAACTTCCTTCGATCGACGGTTACCGGGTGGAAATGATTCTGGGCCGCGGCGGCATGGGGGTCGTCTTCAAGGCGCTGCACCTCAAGCTCAATCGCCCCGTCGCTTTGAAAATGCTCTTGGCAGGGGACTACGCGGGGCCCATGGAGCTGATCCGTTTTCGGCGCGAAGCCGAGGCGGTGGCGACCTTGCGCCATCCCCACATCGTGCAGGTTCACGACGTGGGCGAACATGCCGGCCGCCCCTATTTCACCATGGAGTTCGCCGAGGCGGGCACCCTGGCGCAAAAGCTCGCCCACTCCCCCTTGCCGTCAAGACAAGCGGCCGAACTGATCGCATCGCTGGCGGCGGCGGTCCAGTTCGCGCACAAGTGCGGCATCATCCACCGCGATCTCAAACCGGCCAACATCCTGCTCACCAGCGACGGCGAACCGAAAATCGCCGACTTCGGCCTGGCGCGCTCGATCGACGGCGCCAAGGAGTTGACGCTGGCCGGAGCGCGTATCGGCACCCCCAGCTACATGGCCCCCGAGCAGGCCCAGGGGAAATCGAAACTGATCGGCCCCGGCGTCGACATCTACGCGCTCGGCGCGATCCTTTATGAGATGCTCACCGGCAGGCCTCCCTTCGAAGGGACCAGCGCCGCCGAAATCGAACGAAAATCACTCACGGAAGATCCGGTTTCTCCGAAAAAACTCAACCCCAAAACACCGCGCGATCTCGAAACGATCTGCTTGAAATGCCTGCAAAAAAACCCAGGCCGCCGCTATGGCAGCGCGCAGGATCTGGCCGACGATCTGCACCGCTTCCTTGATGGCAAACCGGTCGTCGCCCGGCCGGTGGGGTTGGCCGAGCGCGCGCTGAAATGGGCGCTACGCCGGCCGGGTTTGGCCGCCTTGAGCCTGGCGCTGACTCTTGTGCTTTTCGCAGCTCTCGCATTGACCGTGCGCATGCAGCGCGAAGAAGCGGCCCGCCAGCTAGAGAAAAGCCGCCGCGAAGAACGGGCCGCCATGACGGTGGACGCGGCCATTGCCAAGGCTTACGATTCGCGCCGCGCGGGCAAGCCCGATGCCTTGCGCGTGCTCAAAGACGCCATGGCCCAGATGAACGAAGCCGATATGGGCACTCTGGGTCCCAAGATCGACGAAGCAAAAAAGAACATCCGCTTTGCCGATGTGCTCGATGACATCCGCACCAAATCCGTGATCAACCCGGTCGATCGGTTCTTCATTCCCGTTTCCTCTTACGCCACGTTCGCCGAGGAATACGCCAAGGCCTTTGCGGCCAGCGAATTCGACTTGAAAGACGATCCCCAGGTCCTCGCGATGCGAATTCACGCGGAACCCCTCGCCGATCAGATCGTGGCGGCGCTGGACCAATGGGCGCTGGCGGCCTTCATGCTGCAAGATGAGCCTCTGCAAAAACGACTTCTTGCGATCACGCGCGCCGCCGACCCCGATCCGGACTGGGGCGACCGCCTGCGCGACGCCGCTCTCTGGAAGGACAAAAACGCGCTCATCCAGCTTACCGACCATTCACTGAAAACGCCCAAACCGCCGCCATCGCATCACCTGACCATGACCAGCGCCCTACTCCACCATAGCGGCGAAAAGTCACGTGATCTCAAGCTCATGCGCGATGCCATTTTGCGTCGTCCAAACGACCCCTGGCTCCACTGGGAGGCAGCGAGGATCTTGAGCCGCACGCATCGCCATGCCGAGGCCGCCGCCTATTTGCGCGTCGTGGCAGCTCTGCACCCTTCTCACCCCTGGCTGGAGACGCATCTGGGTGCGGCTCTGTGCTTGTCCGGCGATTTCGAAGAGGGGATCAGGCACCTGCGTCGCGCGCTCGCGCTCGACCCGACTGCCCGCATGTTCCGGCACAATCTCTGCATCGCCCTGGCCGACGATGGCCAGTTTGAGCAGGCGAAGGCCGAATGCCTGAAGGCGATCGAGGCGATGCCGGACGACTCGTGGGGCTATCACACCCTGGGTATTCTTTTCTTCCGAGAAAAAAAGAACGACCTGGCGATACCGATGCTGCAAAAGGCGGTCGAGCTCCACCCGACCGACAAGGGGGCTCGCTGGAATTTGGCTAGCGCTTTGCAAATGGTGGGCAAGGTGGAAGAAGCCCTGGCCTCCTACCAGGCGCTGGTCCGCCTGCAGCCGTCCAACGCCGATGCCCATCTTGCCGTAGCGCAAAAGCTGCTTGAACTTGGCCGAGGCAAGGAAGCACTGGAGGAATTCAACTGGCTCGTCCGCGAGCTGGACCCGGCGAAACGCAAGGCCTCCGATCCCATCGATGGGCGCTATCTTGATGGCCGCACGGGGCAGGTGGAAGCCAAGTTGGCCGACGGCCAATTTAAGGAAACGGTAGCGGCCGCCAGGGAATATCTCGCCCTGCCCCAGGTGGCCGACCCCCAGCGTCAGCGGGTGCAAGGGTTTGGCCAGATCGCGTCGCGCTTGGCTCCCCTGCAGGAAAAAATCCCTGACTTCCTCCGAGGGACAGCACCCCCTCCCGAATTGGAAACATGGCGCGCGCTCGCAGACTGGCTTTGCCACTACAAGAAATGCACTGCGGCCGCGGCGCGTGAACTGCGCGCCCTGATCGCCACGACGCCCGTCGAAAAATCATCACCCAACGATCGCCTTAATGCCGCACGTATGCTGGCTTTGGCGGGTACTGGTTACGGCGTCGATGCCGCCAAACTGAGCGATGCACAAAAATTGGCCCTTCGCGAGGAACTGCTCGCTTTGCTGACCGCCGAGCGTTCCCGGTTGGCCGCAATCGAACCCATGCTCGCCGCAAGTTCGGCTCGCATCTGGCTGCACCACATAAGCGATCTGGACGGCGTGCGGACGGAACCCTCGCTGGCCAAATTGAGCCCTGCCGAACAAAAGTCGTGGCGCGACGAATGGGAGAAGTGGAAGGTTTTTACCGAGCGCGACCCGGAGACCATGCTCGAACGCGCGCGCCGCCAGGCCGATCGCAGGCAATGGGCCGAAGCCTCTGCCGACTATAGTCGTTACCTGAAAGAAAGCCGCAGCACCAACGGCGAGGTGTGGTTTGAACATGCCGCCCTTCTCTGCTTCTTGGGCCGCCGCGAAGAACATGAAAAGGTCTGCAAGCACATGGCCGAGCAGTCGGCCAAGGGGAAGATGCGCGCGTTTTTGGCAGGTCGAGTCTGTACCTTGATTCCACTCACTCCATCCCTGGCGGAAGACCTCAAAATCGCTTCAGCGCCAATCGATCGGGAACTGGGACAGGCTCGTAGCGATGCCTGGTCGCTGACCGAACAGGGGGCCATTCTTTGCCGTAACGGCCAGATCAGTGAGGCACTTGGCAAGTTCGACCAGAGCTTGCAGGCCGAGCCCAGGCCTGGTGCGGCGGTGCTCAATTGGTTGTGGCTGGCACTGGCTCATCATCAGGCGCGCGATGAAGATCAGGCGCGCCGCTATCTGTCGAAGGCCAAGAAATGGCTCGACCCGCTTGGCAATGATTTCCCCAATCATGCCGATTTACTCGGCCTTCACCGGCACAACTGGCTCGAAGCCCAGATCTTGCGCAAGGAAGTGGAACAACGGCTCGCCTCCGGCACGCCATGACCTTGGATGTGGCAGCAAAGTGAGCCTCGTCCGGCACCGCCACGAGCAAGTTCCAAGGGTCGGGGGGGCAATCGCGTCGATCGACTCCCTAACTTAAAAAGGAGGTCGATGGACAGAGACGCGAGGCTGATCCTGCCGCCATGAGCGATGTTTCCGCGAAAATTCAGCGAGCGGCCACGAGCCAGGAATATCGGGCGCTTTTGGAAGTGGCCGAAGCGATCGCCGCCCATCGCGAGATGAAATCGCTCATCGCCGAGTTGGCCAAACGGCTGCGCGAGGTCGTCGCCTTCGATGGCCTGATCCTGGTTCGTTATGATTCCGAAAATAACCTGATGCGCCGCCAGGTGCTTCATCGCGGCGATCCGCTTCCCGCGCCGGCGCCCGAATCGTTCACCGTCGAGGAAGATCCCGGGGGGCTGGTTTTGCATACGCAAATCCCCTTGGTCCTCTCTCCTCTTTCCGATGCAACCCCCTGGCCGCGCTACCTCGAACAGGTGGGGGCGCTCGGTATCAATGCCGTTTGCATCCTGCCCTTAACCACCGCGCGCGAACGCCTCGGAACGCTGGTCTTCGCCAGCAAGGACGCCCACGCCTATGGCGCTACCGATCTCGATTTTTTGCAGCTCATCGCCAAACAGGTGGCGCTCGCCTTCGAAAACGCCCTGGCGTTCGACCGAATCGCCAAGCTCAAGGAGAAGCTCGAGAAGGAGAAAATCTACCTGCAAGAAGAGCTGCGCGCCCACGCCAACTTTGAGGAGATCGTAGGGGAAAGCCCGTCCTTGATGCGCGTGCTCAAGGAGGTCGAAACGGTCGCGCCGACCGGTTCGACCGTGCTCATCATGGGGGAAACGGGGACAGGCAAGGAATTAATCGCCCGGGCCTTGCATCAGCTTGGCCCGGCGCGCGAGCGCACCTTCATCAGGGTCAATTGCGCGGCGATTCCCTCGGGACTTTTGGAAAGCGAACTCTTTGGCCACGAGAAAGGGGCCTTCACCGGCGCGATCATGCAAAAGATCGGCCGCTTCGAACTTGCCCATCAGGGGACCTTGTTTCTCGATGAAGTCGGGGACATTCCCGCCGAACTGCAACCGAAACTCTTGCGGGTTTTGCAAGAGCAGGAATTTGAACGGCTGGGAGGAAACAAAACAATCAAGGTGCAGGTGCGCCTGGTCGCCGCGACGAATCGTGACTTGGCGAGGATGGTTGCCGGAGGGACTTTCCGCAGTGATCTTTATTACCGGTTGCATGTCTTTCCGATTCAGTTGCCCCCCTTGCGAGATCGTGCCGGCGATATCCCGCGTCTCGTTCGGCATTTCACCCAAAAGTTTGCACGGCGGATGGGCCGGCAGATTGAGACCATCCCCGAAGAGGTGCTCGAGACGCTCGTCCGCTACGATTGGCCAGGCAACGTCCGCGAGCTGGAGAACGTGATCGAGCGGGCAGTGATATTGTCGCCGGGAACGCAGCTTCGGGTTCCCGCATCGGACCTGAAGCCGGCGCGCCCAGCCGAAAACCAGCAGCCCGAGGCTCAACGACCGCAGGGCACGCTCGAGGAAGCGGAGCGCCAGCATATTCTGCAGGCACTCGATTCCACGAAATGGGTGCTGGGCGGAGCGGCCGGCGCCGCTGCGAAACTGGGTATGAAACGCACTTCGCTGCAATCGAAGATGAAAAAACTGGGGATTTTCCGGCCCTGATTGTGCCGAAGCTGCCGGCGCTTTCTGTGCCGGCCGGGCGGCACCTGCCGCCCTAGCGGCAGGCAAAGGTTCGGCACCAGGTGGGTCCCTTTTGAATGCCGATCGCGTAGACTTCGACATAAGCCATTATTACATAAAGTCTTGCATTCAAAACTAATCCCCCACCTTCTTTCGGCACGGTACATGCTTTCTCAAGTGACAAGGAGTCAGGCATGTTCCGCATCACCAATCAGGCTGAAAACGATCGGGTCGCTTTGCGGCTCGAAGGGAAGCTGTGCGGTCCCTGGGTCGCGGTCTTGCGCGAATGCTGGAACGAGAAAAAGCAAACCGGTGCGGAAGTGACTGTCGACCTGAGCGGAGTGAGCTTTGTCGACTCCGCCGGCCGCGCCCTGCTACGCGAAATGTCCACAAGCAACGCCCAGTTCATTGCCAGAGATTGCCAGATGAAGGCGATCCTGGCTGAAATCACCATGAGCAACACTAGGGCGCACTAGTTTTTCCTGACCGAACTCTGCTCTTTGAAAGGAGACCGTCGTGAACGAGAAGTTGCAAAGCGAATCGCCCGAACCCAATGGCAAAGCTTCCGAAAAATGGGAGAACATTGCGGCCGAATTGACCGACGCCGTCCTGCCGGTCGCCTTGAACGATGCCGCGGGAACCGACTCGCTAGAAAAGGAACTGAACTTGTGGCACGAGATGACGGTCGCCGTGGCCCAGTGGGATCAGCGCACCCAATCTTAGCCCGACCCACGGTCCCCTCAACTAGCGGAAACAAGCGAAAGCCCCCGGCAGATTTGGCAATCCATTGCGAAAGAGTCCACGATGAATGCCCCTACTCTGCATATCACCCGCTCAAGCATTGCCGGGGGAATATGCCTCGGCATGATGGCTTTCGTGGCCGGCTGTTCGCAAATGGCGCCCGAAGCGAAGGAAGCGCCACCGATGCCGGTCAAGGTCGGTCATCCCATCCAGAAGCAAGTCACCGAGTACGCCGACTTGACCGGCCGCACCGCGGCAGTCGAATCGGTGGAAATTCGCGCCCGCGTCTGGGGCTACATCGACAAGGTCAACTTCAAGGAAGGGATGCTCGTCAAAAAAGGCGACGTCCTTTTTGAGATCGATCCGCGCAGTTACAAGGCCGCCTTGAACCTGGCCGAAGGCCACCTGGGGTCGGCCGAAGCGAAGGTCGCCCGCCTCGACCTCGACTTCAAACGAGCCGCCGCGCTCGTCAACTCCAAGGGAATCAGCCGCGAGGACTACGACAAAACTCTGGGCGATCGCGCCGAGGCCATCGCCGCCAAGGCGGCCCTGGTCGGCGCCGTCGAACAGGCCAAACTCGACCTCTACTTCACCAAAGTGATCGCCCCCGTCAGCGGCCGCGTCGGTCGCGCCCTGGTCACCGAAGGCAATCTCGTCCAGTCGGGCCAGACGGGCGGCACCGTCCTCACCACGCTCGTGTCGGTCGACCCCATCTATGCCTATTTCGATGTCGACGAACGCTCGGTACTGCGCGTGCGCCAGCTCATTCGCGAAGGGAAATTCAAATCGGCCCGCGAGGAGACCTGGCCGGTTTTCCTCGGCCTGGCCAATGAAAACAATTATCCGCACGAGGGGAAGATCGACTTTGTCGACAATCAGATCAACCCCAAGGTCGGCACGTTGCGCCTGCGGGGTGTCTTTCCCAACAAGGACGAATGGCTGTCGCCAGGCTACTTCGTGCGCGTACGCATGCCGATCGGCCGCCCGCACGAAGCGGTGCTCATCAGCGACCGGGTGATCGACACCGATCAAGGACAAAAGATCGTTTATGTCGCCGATGCGGATTACAAGGTCGCCATCCGCCATATCCGCCTGGGGCCGCTGCACGACGGAATGCGCGCCGTCGACGAGGGTTTGAGCCCCACCGACAAGGTGATCCTGACGGGGCTGCAACACCTCAGACCGGGCATGACGGTCGAACCCACGCTCGAACCGATGCCGAAACCGCGCCCCTAAACCTTGCCGGCATCAGAACCATGGCCATCGCATGATCCGCCAATCGAGTTCTCTGCCATCGATTACTGAATCTCCCTTCACTTGAGCGAATCATTTCCCATCGTACCCCAGCGACTGCAAACCGGGGCACGAATCGAAGAGGCTGTAGGTAGGTAAACCCCATGTTGGCTCGCATCTTCATCGACCGGCCCGTGCTCGCCTGGGTCATCTCCATCATCATTGTTTTGATGGGCATCCTCGCCTCGGTGCTGCTGCCCGTGGCGCAGTACCCCGATGTCACCCCGCCGGTCGTGCGCGTCACCGCCTACTTCCCCGGCGCCAATGCCCAGGTGGTGGCCGACACCGTGGCCGCGCCGCTCGAACAGCAGATCAACGGCGTTGAGAACATGCTCTACATGTCGTCGCAAAGCAGCAACGACGGCTCCTACACGCTCGACGTCACCTTTCAAATCGGCGTCGACCTCAACATGGCCCAGGTGCTCGTGCAAAACCGGGTCGCGATCGCCCAACCCACCCTGCCCGAAGTGGTCAAGGCGATCGGCGTCACCGTGAAGAAGCGCTCGCCCGAAATCCTCTTGGTGGTCAACCTCATCTCCGATGACGACAAGGCAACGGGCAAGCCCTATTTCGATCGGCTCTATTTGAGCAACTACGCGACGATCCAGCTCATCGACCGATTGGCCCGCCTTGAAGGAGTCGGCGATGTCTTCACCTTCGGCGGCCAGGATTACAGTTTGCGCGTCTGGCTCGACCCCGACAAGCTCGCCTCGCGCAACATGAGCGCCGGCGACGTCGCGCGGGTTTTGCGCGAACAAAACGTACAGGTGGCCGCCGGCCAGATCGGCCAACCCCCTGTGCCCTCAGGCCAGGATTTTCAGTACCCGTTGAGCACGCAGGGCCGGCTCGTCGAGGCGGAAGAGTTCGCCAACATGATCCTCAAAACCGGCGCCGACGGCGAAGTGACCTACCTGCGCGACATTGGCTGGACCGAACTGGGAGCCAAAAGCCAGGATCAAAACCTCACCCTTGATAGCAAACCCTCGGTTGGTCTGGCGATCTTTCAGCTTCCCGGCTCCAACGCGCTTGATACCGCCGACCTGGTGAAGGCCAAGATGCAGGAACTGGCCAAGCGCTTCCCCATCGGCCTGCGCTACACGATCGCCTACGACACCACCCCCTACATTCGCGAATCGGTCAACGAGGTGTTCAACACCTTGCGCGATGCGATCATTCTCGTCGCCATCGTTGTTTTGCTTTTTTTGCAAGACTGGAGATCCCTGCTCTTGCCGGTGATCGACGTCGCCGTGTCGCTCGTCGGCACTTTCGCCATCATGAAATTGCTTGGTTTCAGCCTGAATAATCTGACCTTGTTTGGTCTCGTGTTGGCGATTGGCATCGTCGTCGACGACGCGATCGTGGTGCTCGAGAATATCGAGCGCTGGCTGGACAAGGGGCTGCCGGTGCGCGAGGCGACGATCGAGGCGATGGGGGAAATCACCGGGCCGATCCTGGCGATCACCCTGGTGCTCAGTTCGGTCTTTCTTCCCAGTGCATTCCTCGTGGGCATCACCGGGCAGTTTTTCCGCCAGTTCGCGCTGACGATCTCGGCCTCGATGGTGCTATCCGCCATCAACGCCATGACGATGACGCCCGCGCGCGCGGCCTCGATCTTCGCCGGCCGTGCCAAGGCGGGCCTTTCCAATCATGGCAAGGAGGCGTTGCCCTGGTGGTTTTTTGGTTTGATCGGCGGTTGGTTGACCGTTTGGCTCTGGCCCATGATCAGCGGTGTGCCGGCGGTGCATGAGGATTCGACCGGCCCCGGTGATTTGCGCAATTCCCTTCTCGCCTCGGCAATCCTGGTCCTGCACTTCTTGCCCGGCGCGCTTGCCGGCGGCTTGCTTGGCTGGCTGATCATCCGGCCGGTGAATCACGTTCTGGGTGCCTTCTTTCGGGGTTTCAACTGGATCTTCGACCAGGCCACCCACTTTTACGGCCACACCGTCGCCTGGTCGCTGCGACTTTCGGTCATTGTGCTGCTCGTGTACCTGGGCATCATCGGCCTGACCGGCTATGGCTTTTCGCGCATTCCTTCGGGCTTCATTCCCAGCCTGGACAAGGGGCGCTTGATCGTCAATGTGCAACTGCCCGACTCGGCGTCGCTGGAACGGACGATGGATGTCGCCAAGAAAATCGACGCCATCTGTCTGGAAACTCCGGGAGTGGCCCACACGCTGGCCTGGCCGGGCCGTTCGTTCGTGCTCAACACCACGGGTTCCAACCTGGCGACGATGTTCGTGACCCTGGAACCGTTCCACGAGCGCCATGACCCGGCCAAGTACGCCGATGTGATCGCGGGAATTTTGCGCAAGCGCTTCGCTCAGGAAATTCCCGAGGGAAGGCTCAATGTCTTCGGCGCTCCCGCCGTCGATGGCCTGGGTAGCGCCGGCGGCTTTCGCCTCATGATTCAGGCGATCGGCGATGTCAATTACAGCTCCCTGCAAGCCGAGGCCGACAAGATCGCCGGCAAGGCGAATCAATTGCCCGGCATCCTCGGAGCGTTCGACGGTTTCCGCGCCGAGACGCCTCAGCTTTACGCCGATGTCGATCGCACCAAGGCCAAGACGATGAATGTGCCCCTGAGCGATGTCTTCGAGGCCTTGCAAATCTACCTGGGCGGTTATTACGTCAACGACTTCAACCGCTTTGGCCGCACCTGGCAGGTGAACATCCAGGCCGACCCCGCGTTTCGCGTCAACGCCGAGATGGTGAAGAACATGCGCGTGCGCAATGCCGATGGCGACATGGTGCCGCTCGGCTCGGTGGTCAACATTCAAGACGCGGTCGGCCCCCTTTCGGTCACGCGTTACAACATGTTCCCCGCCGCGACGATCACCGGGGTGACGAAGCCGGGCGCCAGCTCCGGCGCGGTGCTTGCCAACATGGAGGCGCTGACCAACCAGAGTTTGCCGCGCAATATGACCTTCGAATGGACCGAGTTGAGCCTGTTGCAAAATCAGGCGGGCCAGATCCAGGCGTTTCGCGACCTCAGGCAAAATCCGTTCAGCGCCTTCGTGCTCGGTGTGATTTTGGTTTTCTTTGTGCTGGCTGGTTTGTACGAAAGCTGGTCGCTGCCCATGGCGGTCATTCTGATCGTGCCGATGGTCATCTCCAGCGCCCTGGCGGGTATCGCGCTCATGGGCATGGATGTCAACATCTTCGTACAGGTCGGCTTTGTCGTCCTCGCCGGTCTTGCCGCCAAAAACGCCATCTTGATTGTCGAATTCGCTCGCGATCGGCAATTAGAGGGCGCCAGTGCGTTCGACGCCGCGGTCGAGGCGGCCAAGGTGCGCTTGCGGCCGATCATCATGACTTCGTTCGCGTTCGTGCTCGGCGTTTTTCCGCTGGTGATCGCTCAGGGAGCCGGCGCGGAGATGCGCCGCACGCTGGGGACGGCCGTCTTCTTTGGCATGCTGGGCGTAACCCTGTTCGGCATCTATCTCACTCCCGTTTTCTTCTATGTGATCCGACTCCTTACCGGATCGAAAATCGCGGAAAAAGCCAAAATACAGGTGACCCATTCATGAAAATCTTCATCGCGGGGGCCTCGGGAGCGATCGGCCTGCCGCTCGTTTCCAGCCTGATCGAGCAGGGCCACGACGTGATGGGAATGACCCGATCCGCCAGCGGCGCCCAAACTTTGCAAAAGCTGGACGCCCGTGTCGCGCGAGTGAGTGCCTTTGATCCAAGCGGCCTGAACGAAGTTTTCCGCGAGTTTGGTCCGGAAGTCGTGATCGATCAACTTACATCGCTTCCCAAAAGCCCGCTGGACATGCCTTCCGCGCGCGAAGCCGACCGCAGGCTGCGCATCGAAGGGGGAGGTCATCTATTGCAAGCCGCGGTCGCCTGTGGGGCACGGCGTTACATTCAGCAATCGAGCGGTTTTTTTCTCGCACCGGGTAGCGGCCTGGCGGACGAATCGGTCGGCTTTGCACTGGGGGCCAGTCCGGCCGTGGCCGGTCATGCCCGCTCGTACACGGAATTGGAATCGCGGTTATTTGCGGCGACGGGCATCGAAGGAGTCGCGCTTCGCTATGGATTTTTCTACGGCCCCAACACCTGGTACCACCGCGACGGCGCCTGCGCCGACCTGGCTCAGCATTCACAGATGGCGATTATCGGGCAGGGCGACGCGGTCTGGTCCTGGGTGCACATCGACGATGCCGCACTCGCGACCGTTGCGGCCCTGAACTCGCCGCCGGGAATTTATCTTGTTGTTGATGACCACCCGTCGCCGGTAAGCCGGTGGCTGCCGGCATTCGCGGCCCACGTCGGTGCGCCGCCGCCACCCCAGATCTCCGTCGAAGAAGCGCTCGCCACGCGCGGAGAAGATGCCATCTACTACGGCACGAAACTGCGTGGCGCGTCGAACGCCAAGGCCAAAAGTTTGTTATCCTTTCAGCCACGCCCGTTGGAATGGCTGGCTTAGTCCATCGAAGTCTGCACGCCAATTCCTTGCAATCCTGGCGAAACGAATCCAAACTGCTTAGGCTAATCGGTGCCGCTTTCGGCGGCGCGGTCGTGTTCCTCCCTCCCGGCTGGCATCTCTCCCTTCCGCGCTCTTTGCATCCGCGCTCAACGGATTCGGTCGCCGCTTCCTTTTTTTGGTTGCGGACGGCTTGTTCGTTTGCGCCCGCTCCCCCCACGAATGCCCCTCTTTGCAAAGGTCCGATTCATGTCCCAGCCAACGCTGCACCCGCTTGAACCGTTAAACTCCGCCGAAGTCGCCGCCGCCGTGGCCCTCCTCAAGAAAGAGGGCAAAGTCACGGCGACCACGCGTTTCGTTTCGGTCTCCCTGAAAGAGCCAGACAAAAACCTGGTCCACCAGGTCAAGCCGGGCCAGTCCATCCCGCGCCAGGCCAAGGCCGTGCTTTTCGACAACGCCACGAACTCCTGTTTCGAAACGAGTGTTTGTCTCTGCGAAGGGAAAGTCCTTTCGTTCGTAAAAATCCCCGGCGTGCAGCCGACGATGACGATGGATGAGCAGGTCGAATGCGAACAGGCCGTGCTCGCCAGTCCCGAATTCAAGGCGGCCTTGAAAAAGCACTATGGCTTGGAGGACACCCGCCTCGTCATGGTCGATATCTGGAGCGCGGGCAACTATGGCTCCGAGGAGGACCGCACCCGGCGGCTGGCCCGACCCCTGTGCTTTGTGCGCGTCGACCCGACCGATAACGGCTATGCGAAACCGATCGAAGGGATCCGCCCGGTGGTCGATCTCAACGAGATGCGCGTCATCCGCATTGAAGAACATGGCCACTGGGCCTTACCTCCCGAACAATCGAACTACGCCGCCGCCCGCATGGCCCCGGGCGCCTTCCGGTGCGGGATCAAACCGCTCGACATTGCTCAGCCCGAGGGGCCAAGCTTCGAGGTCGATGGCTACCAGGTGCGCTGGCAAAACTGGAACTTCGTGATCGGCTTCAATGCCCGCGAAGGTCTGACGCTTCACCACCTCTGTTACCAGGATGGGGAGAAGAACCGCTCCATTCTTTACCGGGCCTCGCTTTCGGAAATGGTCGTGCCCTATGGCGACCCCGCGGCGCAGCAAGCGCGCAAAAATGCCTTCGACGCGGGGGAATATGGCCTTGGTTTCTGCGCCAACAGCCTGGAACTCGGCTGCGATTGCCTGGGGTTGATTAAGTATTTTGACGGCCACCTGACCACCAGCCGCGGCGAACCGCTGACGGTCAAGAACGCCATCTGCATGCACGAGGAGGATTTCGGCATCCTTTGGAAGCACACCGACCGGCGCCTCGAAACGCCCGAGGTGCGCCGCTCGCGCCGGCTGGTCGTCTCTTCCATCGCCACCGTCGAAAACTACGAATACGGCTTCTTCTGGTACCTCTACCAGGACGGCAACATTCAGTTTGAAGTGAAACTCACCGGCATCCTTTCACTCGGGGCTCTGCACCCCGGTGAAAAATCGGACTACGGCACGATGATCGCCCCGCAGCTCTATGCCCCTAACCATCAGCACTTCTTCAATGTCCGGCTCGATTTCGACCTCGATGGATCGGCCAACTCCATTTATCAGGTCGATGTCACCGCCGATGAATTGGGTCCGCAAAACCCGTTTGAAAACGCGTTCCGCGCGCGGCCAAACCTATTGCAAACGGAAAAGCAGGCGCGCGCGCATCTCAATTTGCAAACGGCCCGTACCTGGAAGATCGTCAACCCGCAATCGCTCAACGCGTTGGGCGAACCGGTCGGTTACAAGTTCTTACCCGGGGATAACTGCTTCCCCTTCGCTTCGAAGAATGCCTGGTGGCGCAAGCGCGCCGGCTTTGTCGATCACCATGTCTGGATCACGCCGTTCCGCGAAGAAGAACTCCATGCGGCGGGCAACTATCCCAACCAAAGCCAGGGCGGCGATGGCTTGCCCTTGTGGACCGAGGCCGACCGACCCATCGCCGAGACCGACGTTGTCTTCTGGTACACGTTTGGCCACACTCATGTGCCCCGGCAGGAGGATTACCCTGTGATGCCGGCCACCTACATCGGTTTCTTGCTCAAGCCGGCGGGATTCTTCGATCGCAATCCTGCCAATGACCTGCCTCCGTCGCCCAAGAAGACCGCACTCAAGATGGGAGGCTGCTGCAAACCCTGATCTGGGGGTAGGGGAGAAGCTTGCCTTTATGGAGTGGGAGCCTGGACCTCTTCGAAGGTCAGTTCGAAACGAGCCAGGTATTTGCGGAGCCGATCGGCATCGTTGGGTTTCGCCTTCGCTTGCCGTGAAGCGGAGAAGAGTCTGCGGCCTGCCTCGCTGAGAGATTTGGAGACGCGGCAGATCCAAATCACCTCGGCCAGTTGGACGGCGTCGAAACGATCGAGGTGGGCGAGTTGCTCCTCGTTCAAGCAGGATGCAAGTAGGCTCAGGTCCTGGGATCCCGAATCGGTGGTGTCGCGCCGAGCGTTCATCCCCCAGGCCTGCTGTAACCGAGCGATTTCCGCCTCAACATCGGCCACGGTGATGCGGCCGTCATGGCAAAGCGTCGCCATGCGGGTCACGGCAGCATTGAGGTCGCGGAAATTGGCCGACCAGATTGCCTCCGGCTCTTGTGCGAACGCAAGAAAACGCTGGGTCGCTTCGTGATTCATCACCAGCTTGTGTCCGGTGCGCACGACATGCTGTTCCAGTTCATACCGCAGATTGGGCGCAATGTCCTCGCGGCGATCTTTCAGGCCCGGCAAGCAAAAGGTCCAAAGGTTGATTCGCGCCAGGAGATCTTCGCGAAAGCGCCCTTCGAGCACATCTTGCTTCAAATCGCGATTGGTGCCCGCCAGCAACTGGAAATCGGATTGCACCTCCTTGTCCGAACCAACCGGCATGAACCGCTTCTCTTCGATCGCACGTAGAAGCATCGCCTGCTCGTCGAGCCTGAGCTCGCCGATTTCATCGAGAAACAAGACCCCCTGATTGGCCGAAGTGAGCAATCCCTTGCGGTGTTCCATTGCCCCGGTGAAGGCCCCCTTCACATGGCCAAAGAGGGTCGACATCGCCGAGTCGCCGCGCAAGGTCGCGCAATTGACTTCAAGGAAGAGCCCTGCCACCTGCTTGCGCAGTTTCTTGAGTTCATAGATCCGCTTGGCCAGGTGGCTCTTACCGGCGCCGGTCGGGCCGGTGAGTAAGACCGGCGCCGTGCCGTGCATCGCCACCCGTTCAATCCGCTCGATGAGTTGATTGAAGGCAGCATTTTTCGTGGCGATGCCCGACTTGAGGAACGAATGACCCTGTTGGCGCTCTTGCTTGAAGCGCGCCGCCAGGCGGTCGTAGCGCGACAGGTCCAGGTTGATGAGCCGGTAGTGGCCCAGGCTGACGCTTGATCGCTCGCGATGGGCAGGCGAGGTCTGGATCAACTGGCCGGGGATGTGGCGCGACTCGGTAAGCAGAAAAAAACAGATCTGCTGCACATGCGAACCGGTGGTGATGTGCACCAGGTATTCGTTGGCTTCTGTGTCGAACGAGTAGGCACTGACGAAGTCATGCAGCGCGGCGTACACCTCTTCCAGATCCCACGGGTCTTTCAGTGCCACCCGGTGCAGATTCACCTGGGTTTCGGGAGAGATCGTGGCAATATCTTCGACCAACTGTTTCGCAAGCGCTTCGTCGTGCTTATCAATGAGAAGTTCGAATCGATCGATCAGCAGATCTTCGTGTTGGCAAATGGCAACCGACGGCCGCCACCGGTCCCAACGCCTTTGGGGCATGGCCTGATCAAGCTTGCTGCCGACAAAACCAAGGAGGACTCGCTTCATATCCTTCAAGATACGAATTTATCCGAAAAGATAAGAAACCACACGCACGCTGCCTTACCTCCGCACACCCGCGGGAAGCCATAATTTTTTAAGTTCTTTGTTTCAAATAACTTAAACCAAAACCAATCAGCTTTCCGATCGATTGGCACAACTCCTGCGAAACAAGTCTTCAACTCAAGAGAAAGATCAAAAGAGTCGTCGAGAAAGGGGAGAAAAAAATCATGGCGAACTGGAATCTATTTTCGAGCTTTCGTGGTAAAGCCGCCCCCAAGGCCGACACGGTCAACGAGGCGGGAGGCAATGCTTACCAGCTCTCCACCAAGCAAGCCTTGGCCCAGTTGGTTTCGACCGGCTGCTTCAACGCAACCTTCTATGCCGATGCCAAGGACCAACTGGAAAAAGTCCTTGCGCTCTGCCACGAAGTGGAGCCTGAATTCCTGGCTCGCGCGGCGCTTTATGCACGCAAACAGGCAACCATGAAGGATATGCCCGCTTTCCTGTGCTCCGTGCTGAGCCAGCGGTCGCCCGGTTTGCTTGCGGAGGTATTCGATCGCGTGATCAACACGCCGAAAATGCTGCGCAATTTCGTGCAGATCGTGCGCTCCGGTGCAACGGGACGCAAGAGCCTGGGTACCCTGCCCAAGCGGTTGATCAAGCAGTGGCTTGAGCGGCGTACCGGCGAGCAACTGTTCACCGGTTCGGTCGGTCAATCGCCCAGCCTGCGGGATATCGTCAAGATGGTTCACCCCAAGCCCGCCACGGCCGAACGGGATGCCTTCCACCGCTACCTGCTTGGCCGCGAGCACGACGCCGAGAAGCTGCCCGCCATCGTGCGCGAATTCGAAGGGTTCAAAAATGCCGAGAAGCGCGCAGAGCTTACCGTGCCCAATGTCCCCTTTGAAATGCTCACGGCGCTGGACCTGACGAGCGCACAGTGGTCGCAAATCGCAGCCAATGCAAGCTGGCAGATGACCCGGATGAACCTGAACACCTTTGCCCGTCATGGCGTGTTCAAGGATGCGAAGATGGTCAAACTCGTTGCCGACCGCCTGCGCAACCGCGAACTGATTGCCCGGGCCAAGCCGCTGCCTTACCAACTGCTCATGGCCTACAAGAGCGCGGGCGAGGAGATCCCCTCGGAAATCCGCAACGCCTTGCAAGAGGCGATGGAGATCAGCGTTTCGTCGGTGCCCAAGATTGCCGGCAAGGTGTATGTGTTCCCCGACGTGTCGGGAAGCATGCAGTCGGCCGTCACCGGCAACCGCAAGGGTTCCACGAGCGCGGTGCGCTGCATCGATGTCGCCGCACTCGTTGCTGCTGCCATCCTGCGGCAAAACCCCGAAGCGGAAGTGATTCCCTTCGAGTCGGATGTGGTCAAAGTGGAACTGAATCCGTTCGACAGCATCTTCACCAACGCCGATAAACTGGCCAAGGTGGGAGGTGGCGGAACCAACTGCAGCGCGCCCCTAAAGCGCCTGAACGAGCAAAAGGCCAAGGGAGATCTGGTCATCTATGTGTCGGATAACCAGTCCTGGCTCGATACGGTCGTGCAAGTGGGAAAAGAAGTCACAGCCACGATCGCACAATGGCAGGGATTCAAGCTGCGCAACCCGCAAGCTCGCATGATCTGCATCGACATTCAGCCTTATGTGACCACGCAGGCGCTTGAACGGGCCGATATCACGAATGTCGGCGGATTCAGCGACCAGGTGTTCAAGCTGATATCTCAGGTCGCCTCCGGGTCGACCGAGAAGGATCACTGGGTCAAAACGATCGAGGCGATCTCGATCTGACCCTGAATCGGGTTTCTTCGGAAAGGAAGAAACCCGAACCTTGCCTCGCAACAAGAAGCGGCAAATGCCGCCAGGAATACACGGTTGTCGCCCGGTTCAACTCCGGGACTCTTGGCAATCTCGTTGCCGCTTCTTGTTGTGGGGGAAGTTGAAGCGTGGGGGAGAGATTATTTTCAACGCAAAGGCGCAAAGGGACAAAGGACGCAAAGAAGATTTTGGAGATCGTCTGTGCGTTTTGTTTCCCGAGGGCCTAGGGTGGAAGAGATTTTCTCACGCGGAGACACGGAGGGGCGGAGGAGAAAAATCCAAGGTCGCCAAGTCGGTAACGCCTTGGAAGACGGCGCCGGAAACAAGTGGGAAGACCCTATTGAGTCTTCTTTGCGCCCTTTGCCCCTCTGCGCCTTTGCGTTAATGTCTTATTCTTTTGTGCCTTTGCGTTAATGGCTTATTCTTCAGGAGATCAAACAGGCAGGACGAATGCCGATGGAACTACAAGGTCTTTAACCCCGTGGTCGTGGGTTCGAGTCCCACCAGCGCTTAAGACCCCATTTTTTGGCGCTGTAGCTCAGCGGTAGAGCACGATGTTTCATCAAACCCTTGTCATTTTGTCTGTTTGTTTTTTTCTTTTTATTTGTTGCAAGCCCAGGGAGGCCGAACTAGCGAATGCTGGCGGAACTACATGAACGGGCAGGTTGCGGGTTCGAACCCCGCCGGTTTTCCTGGAAGCGATTTTTGGAAAACTGTAGGCCAACCGGTAGAGCCGGCCCGAAGTTTCCCCGACTCTTGTCGCCTGTTTTGCCTTTCGAAGGGTTTTGAACCGACTTTCATGCGTCCAGCAAGTCAGGAGAATGCTGGTGGAACTACATCTAAAGGGAACAGGAGGTTGCGGGTTCGACTCCCGTCGGAATTTCTGAAGCAATTCAGGGAAACCGTAGCTCAATTGGCAGAGCGCCTGCGAAGTGTTTCACCGATTCCTTGTCTCCTGACTTGCTTTTTTATTTTGGAAAAACACCGCATTCAACATGCGATTGAATAAGGCAATTGGACATGATATTATCAACCGATAAAATGATTGAAACCGGGGAAGCGACCGCGATCCTTCCCACCGGCGAGCGCACCCCACCGATCACCGTGATCGGCACCCCCGCCATCCGCAACGGCTTCGACTCGATCTGCCTGCAACAGGCGATCAATTCGCGATTGGCTCCCGGCGTCACCGACCTCGTCCTCAACCCCGATGCCCATTGCGGCTACGGCGCTCCGGTCGGCTGCGTGATGGTTTCCCCCACGCACATCTACCCCGGTCCGGTTGGTGTTGACATCAAGTGCTCGATGAGCCTGCTGCAGTTAGATCTGCCGGCCGACGCCATTGTCGATCGCACCACGCGGCGCGCCCTGATCGACGCCATCTGCCAGCGTACCCCCACCGGCGCTGGCAAGGGCCAGCGCAGCGTGCGCAAGTCGCGCCGCGTCGATGCCGTTCTCGGCGAGAAAGTCGCCACCGAAGGCGCCAGCGCCGAGGTCCTGACCGCGCTTGGGATTCCCGTGGAATGGGCCGAGCGCTGCGAAGATGCGTTCCACCGCGGCCACGACGGCACCGTGCAAAGCCTGCAAGCGCGGCTCAATTGGCTGCGCACCCAGGGCGGTATGACCAACTTCGCCGACAAGATCGAACAGCTCGGCTCTTACGGCGGCGGCAACCATTTCGGCGAATGCGAAGTGGTCGATGTGGCCTCTGATGACGAGTCGAAAAAGGTGGCCGCAAATTTTGGGCTCAAGGACGGTCATGTCGCCTTCCTGTCACACTGTGGTTCGCGCGGCTTTGGCCATAACCTGGCCAGCGGCCAGTTCAAGGCCCTGGAAAAGATGTTCCGGAAATGGAACATTCCCTTTCCGGGCGAAGATCGCCAACTGGTCTACGCGCCGCTTGGTTCCCCTGAGGCGAATGCCTACATCGACGATATGTCGCTTGGGGCCAACTTCGCCACCATCAACCACTTGCTCATTAACGCCCTCGTGCTTGAGGCGTATCAGCAAGTTTTCCCTGGCATTACGGGGCAGTTGGTTTACTTCATCAGCCACAACATCGCCCGGGAAGAAATCGTCAACGACCAGAAAGCCTGGGTGCACCGCAAGGGAGCCACCCGCGCGTTTCCCGCGGGGCATCATGCGCTGAAGGAAACGCGCTTCTACGAGACGGGCCATCCGATCTTGCTGCCGGGAAATCCCCAAGCCGGATCGGCGGTCATGGTCGCCAAGGAAGGCGCGGCCAAAAGCTGCTACAGCGTGAACCACGGCGCCGGACGGGCCATTGGGCGCAAGGCGGCGGCTCGCGCCCTGGATCAGACGACGATTGATCAGGCGCTTGACCAAGCCGATATCATGACCAACTGCCGCGCCTATCCCAAGGATGAAGCGCCGGCGGCGTACAAGGATTTCGACGAAGTCTTACGCTCCGTCAATCAGGCCGGCCTGGCAAGCGAAGTCGCTCGGCTACGTGCCCGGTTTGTGATTAAGGATGCTTCGCAAGCAGATGATTGAAAAGATGTCCGGATTGTGATCAAGGACGCTTCGTAGGCAGACGATTGAAAAGGCGGTTGTTGATACCATGTCGTTGATCATTGATGGATCCCAGGGAGAGGGGGGCGGACAAATCCTCCGCTCCTCTCTTTCGCTTTCGATTCTCACCGGCAAGCCGGTGGAACTCGTCAACATTCGCGCCGGCCGCAAAAAGCCAGGCCTGATGCGCCAGCATTTGACCGCGGTCGAAGCGGCCGCGCAGATCAGCAACGCCAAATTGAAGGGCGCCGGCATCGGCTCGACCGCCTTGACCTTTGAACCCCAAGCGGTGGTTGCAGGCAACTATCACTTCCGCATCGGCACGGCCGGCAGCACCACCCTTGTGTTGCAAACGGTGCTACCCCCCTTGCTTCTGGCGAGCGGGCCTTCCAGCGTTACGGTGGAAGGGGGCACGCACAACCCGATGGCCCCGCCCTACGATTTTTTGGAGCGGGCCTATTTGCCCATGCTCTGCCGCATGGGACCCGGCTTGAGCGCGAAGATCGAACGCTACGGCTTCTTCCCCGCCGGCGGCGGCAAATTCACCGTGAACATCGAGCCTTGTGCCCAGTTGGCCGGATTGCAGATCCTAGAACGGGGCAAGGTCCTCTATCGCCGCGCCACCGCCCTGGTAGCACAGTTACCCCGTTTCATTGCCGAGCGCGAATGCGAGGAGTTGCAAAAGCAAAACCACTGGCCAGTTGAATCTTTTCAAATCGGCGAGATCGTTTCACCGGGACCCGGCAACATCCTGATGATGGAACTCGCCTGTGAGAATGTCACCGAACTCTTCGCTTCACTTGGCGAAATGGGAGTTTCCAGCGAGAAGGTCGCGCGAGACTTGTGGCACGAAGGTCGCAAGTTTTTCGCCAGCGATATTCCGGTTGGTCCACACTTGGCCGATCAGCTCATCCTCCCGATGGCGATCGCCGCCAGCCAGAGCCAGACCAGCGCCTTCCGGACCTGCCGCTTGACGATGCACTCGACAACCCACATTGACTTGGTGCAGAGGTTTCTGCCGATCGAAGTGATGGTAACCGATCAGGAAGAGAAAAGCGTGCTCGTGCAGATGGGGCCGAAGCGGTGAGAATCAAAGGTGCTTTCGAGTTTGAGAAAGTCGGGGGCTTGCGCCCATCATCCTCACCTACTTCATTTCGCTCAATTGGGCTCGAAGGTAGATAGGCCGGCCCGGCGACAAGCTTCCCTGGACGACCCTTTCACTCTCGATTGGGCTTTTTGTTCAAGTAGAGCTTCAATCGCCGCCGGCCCTCCTCACCGGAGTCTTTTTCGTATTTGGGATCGGCCAATGCCTGCTTTTGAAACTTCACTGCCTGATCAAAATCTCCGGACTCGGCATAGGCGGCGGCCAAAGTATCGACGATGTCGGTGACCCAGCCGCTGAGTTCGCAAGCTTTTCTGGCCAGTTCAACTGCAGTTTTGCCATCATTGAATTTTTCATCGGTGCAGGTGCAAAGCAACCAAGCTTTGGAATTCAAAGCCGAAATATTTTGGGAATCCATACGAATCACCCGATCGAAATCTACTAGAGCCTTTTCAAATTCCTTCTTTTTTGCAAAACACACTCCGCGTAAAACAAATGCCTCTTTATCCTGACCATCTAGTTGAATTGCTTGAGAGCAGTCACTCAAAGCCCGCTCATAATCCTGCTTTAATTGCCATGAATCTGCTCGCCCAAGAAAAGACGAACCATTTTTTGGATTAATCTGAATGGCTTTGCCATAATATTGAATCGATCGGCCATAGTCTTTTTTACTCTTCCAAGCAGAACCAATATTATGATATGCCCAAAAATTTCCCGGATCCAACCGAGTCACAACCATGAAATCCTCGATCGCTTTATCATATTCACCCAGGCCCAACAGGCAAATACCCCTATCCATATAGTAGGCGCTAAATTTTCCGTCAATCTCAATAGCGGCAGAGAAATCGGAAACAGCTTTACTCAACTCTTTTTTCTTGCTGTAGACAAGACCGCGCTCGTTGAACAATATTGCAGATTTTGGCTCGATCGCGATTGCTCTGGAGAGGTCAGAAATTGCTTTATACAACTCTCCCTTCACATTGTAAACCGCCCCACGTTCATAAAAATATGCCGAAGATTTCGGATCAACTGCTATAGATTTCGAATGATCTAAAATTGCTTTGTCCAATTCCCCTTTTCGAACCCAGGCTTTGCCTCGATTGGAAAGTGCATTGGCGGCTTCAGGATTGAATTGCAATGCTGTATCGAAATCGCTGATAGCCTTGTCATATTCCTTCTTTAACAACCAGGCGCTTCCACGATTGTTATAAACTGGATAGTAGTCTTTATTTAACTCTACAGCTTTATCGTAATCAGAGATCCCCTTATCATACTCGCCTTTATTTACCCAACTATAACCTCGATTATTATAGGCTTCTGGGCTCGGCTTTAATTTAATTGCTTCATCCGCGTCTTTTATCGACTTATCGTTTTCGCCTTTCAAAGCATAGAGCCAACCGCGCTTGAGGTAGGCATCGAAAACGTCATCTTCATCTGCAATTCGCTTGCTAAAATAATTAATTCCTTCCTCAACCCGAACCATTTCTTCTTTGAGAACCCAACCGATTGTGTTCGCGAGCCGAACCTTGATTCGATTTCCCTTCTCTTCCTTCACCTGAACCGGCCAGATATTTACACGACCCGACTCGTAGTCATTCCCTCCCTCGTCCTGTTGGATCATTACGGGCTGGCCCCGCTTTGGAACCACATCTTTGCGCAACCATCCATCATCTTCAGCAGGAGATGCGAGCACCACACTCTGCGCGAGAAATAGATACAGGGCAATTTTAACAGGTGATCCGATCACAAGAAGGCTCCTGGGTGGGCTGCTCCCAGTTCTAATTTAATCGATGAGCCTCGATGGTCAATTCTCAACTCGTTCAATTACCAAACCGAATCGCCGCATTCATTTACCAATCTCAAAACTTCGACGGATCGCTAACTCGCCCAAGGAACAGAATCGACTCGGTCGGCTTGTCAACGATCGCCACCAGGAACGGCTGGTCGATCAAGAACTCCCGAGGCGGACGCGCCGGCACCGAGGTGGGGGCCATGATGATCGCGGTGGCCGCGGCGGCTTCGGCCCCGAGTTCGTCGACGGCGAGCACCGCCTTGTGCAAGATTAGATCAATCTTGAGCGGTTCCTTGCTGTCGTTCATTCCGGAGAAATCGGCCTTGTCGGTGAAGGCGGTGGGCATGCCCAACTGCGACAGAGGATCGTTGAGGGTTTTGAGCACCTCGACCTTGAAGCGCGGAATGCCGACGCCGACTTCCTCGGCATCTTTCTTGGCGAAGAGAAGGCCGTGCAGCGCCTCGAGGGTCAAACTCGATTCGACCTCGGCAAGACCATGACGCGTCTTGGGCAACAGGAAATGGACACTGCGATCTCCCCCCTTGCACGGCATTTCGAGCACCATGGCCTTGTCATTTTCGCGCACCACAAAGCGCTTCTTTTGCCGCATCCGCTCCACTTTCTTGCTTTCCCCCTTGGCGACTTCAAACGTCGCCGGCATGGTCGAGCTCTTGGAGAAGGGCAATAACCAATCTCCCTTGAAATGAATGGCGTTGGCCAGCACCAGGCGGGTGGACGGCTGGAGCACCCCGGTGGGAATCAGATCCTTGATCATCTTGCGCGTTTGATCGGCCACCCACTCGTTGATGCGGGCCCGGCAAGCTTCGGGGTTGGAGGCGTAGTCGAGCTCTTCCAGCGGCGCTTGAAATCCATCGGCCAAATCCTTGAGGAAAGCCTGGGAAAATCCATAACCCTTCTGACCGAACAGGCGATTGGCGATGCGCACCTGGCGCCCCGGTTTTTCCGCCTGCAGCGCACCCACAAGTTGCGACCAGCCCGAGCCGCTTTCCCTCTGATCCGAAGGAAGGTGCAAGACCTTGCGCATTTCCTCGCGAGTGGCGCCGCGCGCACCGCGCTCGGTCATGGCCAGGGCCAGGGCGATGCTTGCGGGGCTCAAGAAAAGGTTGCCTGCACCCAGAGAGCGGAATAGCTCCCAGCCCAACTGGTTCGTGGCAGCACTGAGACTCGACGGAGCAGAGGTTTCGATCGATTCGCTCAAGGAAGTGGCTCTCGCAAGTTGCGGAAGGCCTCCGGCCAAGGCCAACGATTTCAATGCCGTTCGACGATCGATGCGCATCATGACTCCTCCCATCGTATCCGGAATTGGCAACTGTCGCGTGAAAAGCAATGAAAATTAGAAAAGGACTAGAAAAAAAACTAGAAAAGAAAAAAGAGTGATGTTTTGCAGAACATCACTCTGGCGAATTCGGGCGACTTAAACCTTGCCCGGTTCGGCCACTTTACCGAGGAATAGGACCGACTGCGTCGCCTTGTCGGTGATTGCCACCAGGAAGGGCTGATCGACCGTGAAGGTGCGCGGCATTTTCGCCGGGGCCGAGCGCAACCCCATCACGACCGCAGTGGCCGCGGCCGCTTCGGCACCCAGTTCATCGACGACAAGCACCGCCTTGTGCAAGACCGCATCGATTTTCAGCGGCTGCTTGGTCGAGTTCATGCCGGAGAAATCGGCCTTTTGAACTGAGAAGGCGCTCGGCATGCCCAGTTCGGCCAGCGCTGTGTTCAAAGTCTGCTTCGATTCGATTTTGAACTTGGGAAGTCCAAGAACCGTCTCCTCTTCTTTGGCCTGGCTGAAAAGGAGTTGCTTGGCAAAGGTTGCCGGGTCGAGCGTTTCGATCAGGTTGGCAAGTCCATGGCGCTTCTTGGGCAGGATGAAGTGCACCGAACGATCAAGCCCCTTGCATGGCATTTCCAGCGCCTCGGCCTCGGCGGTTTCGCGAATGGCGAAGCGTTTTTTCTGATTCATGCGGGGCACCTCGATCTTTTGACCGGGCGCCGTTTCGAAAGGAGCCGCGTGGGTGCCACTCTTCAAGAAGGGCAGTTGCCATTCCCCCTTGAAGTGGATGGCGTTGGCAAGCACCAGGCGCGTGAGCGGCGTGAAAATGCCGCTGGGCACCAGATCCTTGATCATCTTGCGGGTCTGCTGTTCGACCCAGTCATTGATTCTCTGGCGCGCCTGTTCGGATTGGTTGATGAAGTCGACTTGTTCCAGCGGCGCATGGAACCAGTCGCGCACCTGGCTGGTGAACTCGGGGTAAAAAGCAAAATCCTTTTGCGCGAACAGGCGATTGGCCACGCGGATTTGGCGCCCCGGCTTTTCGGCGCCGAGTTGATCGACGAGCGAGGCAAACCCCGGATCGGTCTGCGGATTTTCCGGGCTGAAATGGAGCACCTGGCGCATCTCGTCACGGGTTTGACCCCCAGCACCCCGTTCGGTCATGGCCAGGGCCAATCCGATGCTTGCCGGGCTGATCAAAACATTGGCACCGTCAAGCTTGCGAAAAAGCTCCCAGCCGGTGCGGTTAAGGCTCGCGGGAATGTCGCTTGTGTCTTTGTTCATCGGGTGCATGCCCGCGTTGAGAGAGGTGGTAAACCGGCTGGCCAGCGAACCGCAACCCATTGCTCCCAGAGTTTTTAAGGCAGATCGACGATTTAAGGAATACATGATTTTTTCGCTCCGTTTTTTCACCCATTGGACATGACGAGAAGCTAACCTGCGGCCAGGCGTTTCCGTTGGCAAAGCGGTCCGTTTTCATCAAAATCCCATCGATCCGACCCCGGTGGCCGCAGTCCATTCCTCTGCGTAACTTCAACCGCAGTCGCCGATTCCGCAAAACAGAGGCCTCATTCCTTTCAGCCTGTTATGGCCTCAGACCTTCGGCTCGAATTTCATCGCGGCCGAGTTCATGCAGTAGCGCAAACCGGTCGGCTCGGGGCCGTCTTCGAAGACATGGCCCAGATGGGCGTCGCAGCGGTTGCAGATCACTTCAACGCGCCTCATGTGATGGCTGTCGTCGACCACCTCGGCGACACGGTCCTTTGCAAGCGGTTCGTAGAAGCTGGGCCAACCGGTGCCGGATTCATACTTGGTCGCCGACGAATAAAGGGGCAAACCGCAACAGGCGCAGTGGTATTCGCCCTTGGCCTTGTTGTCCCAGGTCTCGCCGGTGAAGGCGCGCTCGGTCCCCTTTTTGCGTGCGACCCGGAAAGTTTCAGGATCCAGGGCCGCTTTCCATTCGGCTTCGGTTTTCTCGACCCGGTCGCTACGAACCATGCGCTCATTCATCTTTTTGCCTTCTTCTTTCAGCCGATGTCGATGCCGGCAATCCAAGAGAATCTCGTGCCAGAATTCTCCAGGGAAATGAGATTCTGCCATCGGCCGGCGCGTCCATCGCGTAATGAGGTCATTTCGACCCCATCCATTTTAGGCTATCAGGCGATTTCCCGTCCCCTATCATTTCCAGTGATTCCTCAAGAGGGGCAAAATGGATATTTGGCATTGGGTGGTCGCCCTGACGGCCTTGACCGGACTGGAAATCATCCTGGGCATCGACAACATCATCTTTTTGACGATTTTGGCGAGCCGACTTCCCCCCAAGGATCAACCCTTTGCCAGGCGGATGGGTCTGCTCGCGGCTTTGGGAACCCGCCTCGGATTGCTTCTTGCGGTCAACTGGCTCATGGGGCTCAAGCAAGCGCTCTTCGTCATCCCCGAAATAGGCCCCTTGCTCACGGAACCGAAGGAGATCTCGACCAAGGACTTGATCCTGATCTTGGGCGGGCTCTTTTTGGTCGGCAAAAGCGTGATGGAAATCCATCACAAACTCGAAGGGGAAGAAGACGAAGAACAGGGGTCAACGCGCACCTATTCCAACTTCTGGATGGTCGTGGGCCAGATCGCCGTGATCGATATTGTCTTTTCGCTCGATTCGGTGATCACGGCCGTGGGCATGGCCCGCGATTTCTGGCTGATCGCCACGGCCATGGTCATCACCATTTTCATCATGCTGATTGCCAGCGAACCGGTCGCGCGCATGGTGGAAAGCCACCCCACCCTCAAAATTCTTGGCCTGTCGTTCTTGATCCTGATCGGTTTTCTGCTGGTGGCCGAGGGATTTCATCAGGAAGTCCAAAAGGGATATATCTATTTCACGATGGCGTTCGCGCTCGGGGTCGAGGCGCTCAATATCCGCATTCGGCCGGGTTCCAAAGTGAAGCTGCACGGGCCGCATCTACCCCCGGAAGAGCCCTCACCGCCTCACGAGACGCACAAACTACCGGACATGGAGTTCAGGCCCGCTCCTGAAAACACTCCGCCATCAAATTCTCCCTCAGCAGATGCGCCCAGGCCGCCCCATGGCGGGTAGCGAGCTTTCCGGTGAAACGCCGACGGACGCGACGCTGCACCTCGATCCTCCCTGCCCGATCTGCGGCGCCTCGAACGCGCAAATTCTCTTAAAGGTTCAAAGCCCCGACAACGAAGGGGGCCATCATCCGTTCGCCATGGTCAAGTGTCATGGATGCGGCGTGGGCTTGACCGAGCCCCGGCCCGCATGCGGCGACTTGCACCGTTTTTATCCGACCGACTATCGTCCCCACAAGGCGAAGCCGGTGAAGTCGGAAGACCGGGTCGGCTGGTTTTCCGGCTGCCCCGAGCGAAAGCGTTTAACTCCCTTTGGACAGGGGCGCTTGCTCGACTTCGGCTGCGGCGGCGGCAGCTACCTTTCCCGGATGCGCAAGCAGGGCTGGAAAGCCGCCGGTGTCGATTCGAATCGGGAAACTTGCGAACGGCTGAGCGCAGAAGGGTTCGCCGCCCATCACGGCACGCTGCCGCACCCCGACCTCAAAGCGCAATCGTTCGATGCGATTACGATGTGGCAATCGCTGGAACATGTTCCCGATCCCGTGGCGGTTCTGCAAAGCGCCTGGGATCTTCTTGCGCCGAAGGGCAAGCTCTTTGTCGCGGTGCCGACCTGGGATTCCTGGAATTTCGCGCGTTACGGCCAGGACTGGTTTGGCGTCGACATGCCGCGACACCTGATCCATTTCACGCCCAAATCGTTGAGCCAAGTGATCGACAAGGCAGGCTTCGAACTGTTGAGCCTGACCCGGCTGAATCATCCCGAATGGCTGCGCCGTTCGGCGAAAAACCGGACTGCAAAGCAGGGTTCGTTGCTCGATTCCCTACTGGCCGCCAAGTGGGGAGCCCGCCTTGGCGCCTGGTGGGTTCATTGGATTCTCAATCGAGCCGATTGCCTGTATGCCCGCGCGCAGAAGAGGTAAGGTCGTTCCCAAGAAATTCTCCCGGGCAAACCGGCAATGGAGAACGCCACCCTGGCACAACCGATGCGGTCGACTTGGTTCCTAAGAAAAATCGTGCCGCGCTGACTCCTTTCAGGCAATGCAGAAGAGGCGATGATCCTCCGGATAGGAAATCTGAGGATTGGAATTCACGCGAGTTAGGAAGACCACCGTGCCGGCCATTCCCACCGATGCAGAGTTGCTTGACGCCCTTAGGCGCACCCGAAGTGATGAACTGTTTCGCCTGGTGGTGGATCGCCATGGGAAAACAGTGATGGCCTCGTGCCGGCAAATCCTTTCCGATCCGGCCGATCTCGCAGACGCTTTTCAGGCAACCTTTGTGGTTCTCTTTCGCAAGCTTGGCCTGGTCAACGGCGCAACCCTTTCCGCCTGGCTTTATGCGGTGGCCCATCGCGTGGCCCTGCGAACGCTATCCGACCGTCAAAGGCGCATTGTCAAGGAAAACCGGGCCGCAAAGCTGCAATCGAGCTTCACGGTTGCAAAAGACTCATCCGCGCGGTCATTGGTTCCAACGGAATGGCCGGCACGCCAGACCCCTGACCGAGAAATCCCTCACAACGAAATTTCCTGGCGCGAATCGGTGCAGATTCTCCATGAGGAGATCGATCAGCTTCCCGAAGGATGCCGCCAGGTGCTCATCCTTTGCTATCTTCGCGGTCATTCGCGGGAGGAAGCCGCCCTCTGCCTGAACTGGTCCGTCGGCGCGGTCAAGGGAATGCTGGAGCGCGCCAGGAAAAAACTTGCCGCGCGGCTGGCAAAACGAGGGATCACCTGGTCGGTCGGACTTTTGGCCGTCGTGACGGGATCGTCCGCTCAGGCGATGGTTCCCACGCCGGCTTTGATTGATATGACCGTGCAGGCAGCGACGCATCAACCGGCCCATGGATGGGGAACCAGTTGGTTTTTAGGAGGATTTGGTATGGCCAGGATGGCAATGCAAGGGTTTTTATGCCTCGCGGCAGCGGCGGTGCTGCTGCTTGGATTGACGCCAGGTGAAGGCAGCGGCAACGGCCGCGCCGCAATCGACGAGGTCGCGGCTCGGCATCAAAAAACCATGGCTTCCTTCAAGACACTTCATTTGAAGTTGGAGTTCTTAGGGGAAGAGCACGGACCTTATCAGCAAGAATTATGGAAAGATGGAGAAAACCACCGCTGGACCACGACCAACTTCCTTCGGCCGGGTGGAAAGCAAGAGGCGCTGGTCAAGGAGGGAAAAAAATCCAATTGGGTTCAGGCGAAAATTGAAGGAGTTCTGGTTCCGCTTTACAGTGGCTCGATCCATCCCTCCTCCAAGGAAACGAGGATCGATCCACTTGGTCACTGTTTATTCGGCTGCCTGGATCAGGCAACTACCGAAACTCGGAGCATTCCCTTTGACCAGGTTCTCAATGAACCCGGGGTAACCTGCGAATGCAAGGATGTGACCGAGTCGGGCCGAGATTATGCCGTGGTGAAATGCGCCAACAAGAACTATTCACGAGAAATCTGGTTTTCCAAGGATCATAATTACCTGGTCAGTAAACTCATTCAAAAATCCAACGGATTTCCGGACAAGTACCGCAATCTTCGTCAACTCACGCCCGTTCAACCCTCGCCGGGCAATGAATCCGCTGAAATCAATCCCACCGTGATTTTTTCCGTGGAGGAATTCACCGAGGTTTCTCCTGGGCTCCATTTCCCCGCCAAAGTGACGACCCGCAGGGATCGCGGCCCGGTCAAGGACCCGCTCGTCTCGACGGTAATGGTCCGTACGATCGAGGTCAATCGTCCCGTTGCGCCCTCCTCATTCGACTTTCAGTTTCCACCCGATCTGTTGGTCTGGGATGGTGTGGAGAAGAAGGTCTGGAGGACCGATGCACAGGGAGCGCTCGGCGTGGAAGCAAGGAACGAAAATGGGACGCTCATCCCTTTCACTTATCGCCCCGCCTCATTGATCGATTTTTGGGCTCCGCTCCTGGTTGCCTCCTTGGTGATCGCCGGGCTGCTTGCGTTTGTGGTCAAACGATTCCGCCTTCAGCGGCCGCGAGCCTTGCCGCTCATTTGAGCGCCTTGCGGCGTCGTTGACTGCGATGCCAAAGGACTGAGACACTCAGGCACAAGCTCGCTCTTACTTCGCTTCTGCTTTCATCTCAATCTTCTGCGGGCAGCTCGTTTCCAGGCCGCGTTCGTCGACCGCCAGAAAGTAATAAACCAGCGGACGCTCTTTGGGAAGCTCGGCTTCCCAAAGAGCGTTGTTCTTCTTGGCCGGGATCGTTTTCCATTCCCGCTTTTGCCATGGACCTTCCGCAATGGCGTAATTCAGCGCCACGCTTTTAATCGGCACGGCCGATTCCACCTTCACGGCTGCCTTGCCCGGTTCGGGGTTTTGCATTTCCCCCACTTTCGCCAGCGGCTTGCCTTGTTTCAAGGCGGCATCGATAAAGGCGTCCACCTCGGGAAAGGTCCAGATGTGCCCGTGGGGCAGGCGTACCCGCATCGACAGATTTTTGGCGCCGGGCACCAAGTTGTAGCTTTTGAGGTAGCTGTCCATCGGATAGGCAAAATCATTGGTGCCATTGATAAAGAGGATGGGGCACTTCACTCCGGGGAGATACTGCGACGGATCGAAAGTCTTGACCCACCGGTCGCGGCGCTCCGCGGGGACTTTGTCAAATCGCTCTGGTTTCCAGGCGCTGTTTTCATGCAAGAAGCCGCACCCGTAAACCGGGACGGCCACTTTCAGCCGATCGTCGATTCCCGCGACAATGCAGGTCAAATAGCCGCCCCAACTGATGCCGGTGATGCCGATGCGTTCCTTGTCGATTTCGGGGAATGAGCGCAGCAGGTTGTGGCCGCGCAGAACCGCCGAGACGGCATAGAAGGGCCAGGTGTACGCGGGCCGGCCTGAAGTGAAGTCCTTGAACTTCACCTCGTCGGATTGATCGGGTCCGCCGTCTTCCAGGGGCCCCTTGGGGCCCTTGCCTGCCAGGTCCATGGCCAGGGCGCAATATCCTCTTTGGGTCCAGTGGCGCACCCAGTCGGGGAAGGCCTTGCCACCGCCGCCATGGACCAGGAGCACTGCCGGAAATGGCCCGTTTCCTTCCGGCTTGCCATAGTAGGCGAACACGCGTGTGGGGTACGAATTGAAGTTCGAACCGGGGTAATAGACCTCGCGCACCCCATCCTTGGTTTCTCCCCAGGTTGGTTCGACCTTGAACCCCTTGTAAGTCTCCATGTGCCAGGGAGAATCGGCGCGGCCAGATGGAGGTAAGGACGCGCTCAGGAAAAAGAGGAATGAGAAAAAGAACAGGCGGGCCATGTTCGACTCTCCGGAAGGGACGGCAGGTTTCGTAACCTTTTGCTTAGGAAAACTCGGCTCCAGAGGCCGCTTTCCCGCAAACGGAGACTCCCATGTTGAACCATGCGGCCCTACGCACCTTGTCTTGCCTCCTCCTCGTAGGCAGCGCCCACTCTTTCACTTCGGCTCAGGAGCCCCTTCCCATGGATTGGAAATCGCAATTGTCGAAAGAGTCGTTCAAGGGAACCGGCGGCGAACTGCCTTACCGCCTTTTGCGACCCGCCAAGGAGGAGAAGGGCAAGCTCTATCCCCTGGTCATCTTTTTGCATGGCGCCGGCGAACGGGGCACCGAGAACGAAACCCCGCTGGTGCATGGCGTCAAGGAATTCGTCAAGGTGCGCGAAAGCCACCCCTGCTTCCTGATCGCGCCGCAATGCCCGGAAGGCAAACGCTGGGTCGAAGTCGACTGGTCGCTCAAGTCGCATGAGATGCCGGCTAAGCCAAGCGACCCGATGAATTCGCTGGTCGAACTCATCGATCAATTGAGCGCGAAGCTACCCATCGACAAAAAGCGCATCTACGCCACCGGCCTCTCCATGGGAGGATTTGGCACCTGGGACCTGCTTTCCCGCTATCCCGAGCGCTTTGCCGCGGCGGTTGCTGTTTGCGGCGGGGCCGATGAAGCCAAAGCGGCCCAGATTGCAAAAACGCCGGTCTGGGCCTTTCATGGGGCGAAAGACGGAGTGGTCATTCCCGACCGCTCACGCCATGCGGTCGAGGCGGTCAAGAATGCGGGCGGCAAGGTCCAGTATTCCGAGTACCCCGATGTGGGACACGACTCGTGGAATCACGCCTATGCGGATCCGTCAATGATGAAATGGCTTTTTGAACAGTCGCGCCCCTAACAGCCGGCCCCGATTCACCCCACACGGATCATCATCAAAAACGATCTTTTAAGTATCTTTTTTGCGCCTTTTCCCGACCGTCCAACCGTGACTCAACTTAACAAAGTTGAAATGGGGCAAATAGGAAAGAAGGACTAATTGGGCTTCGACAAGGAGTCGATTTTCTCCTTCTCTTTATTTTTCGCGCGATCGGCTTTTCATGGGCGATGACGGTGGCCAGTTCGGTCCGATCCATGTAAACCATGTTTCATGCTTTGAGAAAGGCAGACGGCGGGTCTGCGACCCATTTCAAGTCACCAAGGACATTCCTCCATGAACCGTTTCGGGTTGGCGAATCGGCTCCTCGCCGGAGCTCTTTTTTTCCTGGGCGCCGGTGCCCTGAATGCGCAGGACAACGAAGGATTCGTGCAACTTTTCAACGGCAAGGATTTGACCGGCTGGAAGACCCATCCAGCCGACAAGGCCAAGTGGGAAGTCATTGATGGCCAGATCGTGGGCACCGGCCCCGCGGGCCATCTCTTCACCGAACGCGACGACTTCGAAGATTTCATTTATCGCGTGACCGTGACGATCAACGACAAGGGGAACTCGGGCCAATACTTCCGCACCAAGTTCAAGAAGGCCTTCCCCGTTTCGGGCCAGGACGGCTACGAGGCCCAGATCAATAGCACTCACACCGACACGATCAAAACGGGCAGCCTTTACAACTTCGTCAAGGTCGAGGAAATCCTGGTTCCTCCAGGCACCGAGTTCACCCAAGAAGTCACCGCCATCGGCAATCACATCGTGATCAAGGTCAACGGCAAGACCACCGTCGACACGAAGATCGAAGACCCCAAGAAATTGTTCACCAAGGGGCACTTTGCCATTCAACAACACGATCCCGGTTCGGTCGTGAAGGTCCGCAAAGTCGAAGTCAAGGAATTGAAGAAGTAATCCAGGAGGGATGCACTAGGGCGCGGGGGCTCCAGGAGGGAGTACCGCGCCCTTGTTGTTTTTCAAGAAAAACTCGTTGCGTTCATGCGAACGCAACGAGTTTTTTGCATTGGACCCTTGGCGAGAGGAAACCTACTGCGCGGCCGCACAGGCGCTTTCGCCATCAACTCGTGCACGCTCAGGAGTCAGATTACTTGTGATCGGAAGGAACCGACACCGCTTTTTCGGGGGCGTGAGTCTGTTCCGCACCGGTCCACTCGACAAACGATCCATCGACCCGGACGAAAAGCCGGTTAGTGATGGGGCAGGAGCCGTTTCGGAAATGCATTTCCACCTTTTGCCGTAGCGATGCGACGCCTCCCGGCTCCTCGGTTCCGGTAACGAGCAAGATCTCCTTGCTCGGCATGCCGATGACCATCTCTCCCTTCACCTTGAATTGATGGCCATCCCAGAGTGAGTTGAACAAAACGAGCGAGGTTTCGTGGTTGCCATCGGCCATGATCTTGTAAACCCCATCCAGCGGTTTTCCATCGATTTTCGGCAGGCTTCGCTTGAGATTGTCACAAGCGATCGCACGCAAATCAACCGGATCGATCTTGGCCTCGGTCAGATCGGCCGGCCCAATCAGACGAAAGCAATTTTCGGCTTCCATCGCGTAAACGATCGACAACTCGCCGAGGAACGGCTCGCTGATGACTTCCTGTCCCACCGCCGCCGGTTCGCAATGGCTCGGATTGACTGGCGCCTTCCAGGCAAGCGGACCCCGAATCAGGGGAAAGATCATTTCCCGGTCCAGATGCACCGCTTTCTTGTTCAAACTCTCCCACGAGTTTTGCGCGAACCGGCTGAGCAGCGCGTTCTTTTCCAGCGGGTTGCGGCGATATTTCTCATAGGCCGTATCCAGATCGGCGACGAGCCCGCCTCCCTTGGGCCCCTCAATGCGTAATTCCAGGTCGCGCACCTTGCGCACCTTCAGCTCGCTGGAAGTGTCCAATAAGGCTTGGCGGCACTCCTCGGTGAAGGCGCCCGCATCGAGCAATCCCCCCTGCCCCGAACATCCTAAAGGCCCGCACCAGCCCAAAAGGAGAAAGGAACCAAGACATCCGCATCGCTTGAGTGCAGTCATCGGCTGTGTGCCTTGCATCGGGAGGAGTCTACCTGGAATCATTATCCCCTCTCTTGTGCCCATATCGCAGAAAATAGCGAAAAAACGAGCCGCGAATGTCCCATTTTTGTTGGGACAACCTTGTCCGTTGGACGTCACGGCGACAGTGCAACTCGCCGCGTGCGTCTCTTCCTGAGATTCTTGTTGGGGTTCAGCCGACGACCCAGCTCATCGCCGATCTTCCATCGCCAGAGCAGAGGTTCAAGGTAAATTAGGGGCAGAGCCTCGTTGTGGGAGCCAATCCGGCTCGATTTGTCTTTCCCCGCTTCGCTTTCACCGTGGCTACCCGCTGGAAAGAGTCCTCATGACCGCGCCCGATCGCAACCGCCTCCTGGAACGCTTTCTCGGATATGTCCGCATCGGTAGCCAGGCCGATTTCCGCGCGGCCACCTATCCCAGCTCTCCGGGCCAGTGGGAGGTAGGTCGAAGGCTTGTTAACGAACTGCACGCCATGGGCTTGTCTCAGGCCTATCAAGACCCCAGGGGGCTCGTTCACGCTTTCATTCCCGGTAAGGTCGACTCCGCAGCCATCGCCCTGATCGCCCATGTCGATACCTCGCCCGAATCTTCGGGCGATGGCGTCCAACCCCGCGTGATTGCCAACTACGATGGCGGCGAAATCTATCTGCCCGGTTCCGGAAAATCGCTTAGCCCCAGCCGCCATGAAGAACTCAAGCGCTATGTGGGCAAAACCCTCGTCGTCACCGACGGCACGACCCTTCTGGGCGCCGACGATAAGGCCGGGGTGGCGGTCATCATGGAGGCGGCCAATCGGTTAATCGAGGCAGCCGACACCAAGCATGGCCCCCTCTATCTCCTCTTCACTTGCGATGAAGAGATTGGCCGCGGCGTCGACCATGTCGATATCCCTTCGCTGGGAGTCGCCTGCGCCTACACGCTCGATGGCGGCCCCGCCGGAGAACTCGATATTGCCACCTTTTCGGCCGACCGGGCCGATATCACGATTCGCGGCATCAACATTCACCCCTCGATCGCCAAGGGGAAGATGATCAACGCCGTGCGCCTGGCCGGCATTTTCATCGAGCGTCTCCCCAGAAAAACGCTGAGCCCCGAAACGACCGAGGGGATGGATGGCTTTTTACACCCGTATGAGGTCAAGGGAAGTGTGGCCGAGGCAAGCATTCAGCTGCTGATGCGCGATTTTCAAACGGCGGCCCTCGACGAACAGGAGCGGCTGCTCTGCCGCATCGCCAAGGAAATCGAGGCGGAATTCCCAGGCGCAGCTGTCGAAGTCAAGCGCGTCAATCAGTACCGCAACATGGCCGAGGGCATGGCCCGCGAACCGCGCGCCGTGGCTCTGGCCGAGGCGGCCATCCGCGCCGTGGGGATCGAGCCACGCCTGACTTCAGTGCGCGGCGGCACCGACGGTTCGCGCTTGACGGAGCGAGGACTGACCACTCCCAATATTTTCTGCGGCGAACACAATGCTCATTCCCTGGAGGAATGGTGCTGCGTCGAAGAAATGGAGCAATCGGTCGCGACGGTCCTCAAACTGATCGAACTCTGGAGCCGAGAGAAACCCACCTAGTCAACGACGAAATGGGTCAGCGCTTCCAAGAGAGCCAAAGCGGATCTCTGAAACCGTCTTTCTCAGGGTGCGCGATCAAGGTCAGGCCCTCGCCATCCCGATCGCCTGATCCCCGTCACCCTTCCTTGACCGCACCGAGGGCGAACCTAGGCATAACAGCGTGGAGAATCCCCTTCCCCCACCTCGCTCTTCCTTGACAGGAGTCCTCAATGACCGCCACCCTCTCCAAGCCCCCCACACCCAAAATCGCGCTGACCAAGCTATTGATCAACAATCAGTGGGTCGATCCAGTCGATGGCGCCACCCTCGACACACTCAACCCCGCCACCGGCAAGATCATCGGCACCGTGGCCACGGCCGGGCCCAAGGACGTCGACCGCGCCGTGAAGGCAGCCCGTGCCGCGCTCGACAAAGGCCCCTGGGGCCGCATCGACGCCGCCGATCGCGGCAAGTTGATGTTCCGCCTGGCCGACTTAGTCGAAAAGCACGCCGAGGAACTGGCCGCGCTCGAATCGCTCAACTGCGGCAAGACGATCGGCGATAGCCGTGGCGATGTCGGCGGCGTGGTCAACACGCTGCGCTATTACGCCGGCTGGGCCGACAAGATCGAAGGCAAGACCGTCCCCGTGCGCGGCAATTTCCTCTCTTACACGCTGCGCCAGCCAGTCGGCGTTGTCGGCCAGATCATCCCCTGGAATTTCCCGTTGCTCATGCTCGCCTGGAAATGGGGCCCCGCCCTGGCCTGCGGCAACACGATCGTGATGAAGCCCGCCGAGCAAACCCCGCTGACCGCCCTGCGCGTCGGTGAACTGGCGATCGAAGCCGGCTTCCCCCCTGGCGTGATCAACCTGCTCAACGGCCTGGGTGAAATCACCGGCGATGCCATGGTGACCCACCCCGACATCGACAAGATCGCCTTCACCGGCCATGTCGACACCGCCAAGATCATCCAGAAGCGCGCCGCCGAAACGCTCAAGCGCACCACCTTCGAACTGGGCGGCAAAAGCCCCAATGTCATCTTCGCCGATTGCGACATGGAGAAAGCCGTCGAAGGCGCCTTCCATGCGATCTATTTCCATTGCGGCCAGTGCTGCACGGCCGGCAGCCGCCTGTTCGTCGAAAAGAAGATCCAGGCCGAATTCGTCGAACGACTTGCGGCCCGCGCCAAGGTACGCAAGGTGGGCGACCCGCTCGACCCTCACACCGAGCAAGGTCCTCAGGTCTCGCAGGAGCAACTCGATAAGATCCTGGGTTACATCGACCTGGGCACCAAGGAAGGGGCCAAGCTCGTCGCCGGCGGACAGCGCCGCGGCAAGGAAGGCTTCTTCGTCGAACCGACGATCTTCGACCATGTTAAAGACGAGATGACGATCGCCAAGGACGAGATCTTTGGCCCCGTCGTCAGCGTGCTGCCCTTCGAAAACTTCGACGACATGTTGGAACGGGCCAACCGCACCCACTACGGCCTCGCCGCGGCGATCTGGACCAAGAATATCGACAAGGCGCACGAATACGCGAAGGGCGTCAAGGCCGGCACCGTGTGGGTCAACTGCTACCATGTGGTCGACACGACCACGCCTTTCGGCGGCTTCAAAATGTCGGGCCAGGGCCGCGAAAACGGCGAAGCCGCGCTCGAACACTACAGCGAAACCAAGACGGTAACGATCAAGTTGGGCTAACGAGCCGAACAATCATCAAACAAGCGGGGCGGTCCACTTTCATCAAAGTGGACCGCCCCGCTCTTTTTTCACCCTGCCTACCGGGGCTTTATTTCTTGAACGCCGGAGCGGCTGGGTTGCCCCGGCTTAAGGTATAAGCGAGCAGATCAAAGATCTCCTCTTCGGTGAGAGTATCGAGCAATCCCGCCGGCATCATCGAAACCTTGGAAGGTTCGATCGATTCGATCTTGGTGCGATCGATCGAGGTCATGTTGTTGGGATCGAGCATGTTGGTGATGATCTGCATCGAATCGCCATTGAGGTTCACGATGCGCCCCGTAACCACGCGGGCATTGTCGGTGGTGATCACCACCGCCTGGTATTGATCGGAGACCTGCTTGCTCGGTTCGATGATCGATTCGAGCAGATCCTTCGGGGAAAACCGGTTGCCGACCACAGTCAAATCCGGCCCCTGGGCTCCGCCTTCAAGCGCATAACGGTGGCAGGAAAAACAGGAAGTTTCGCCAAACAGGGTCCGGCCTTTTTCAAAGTTACGACCACTGGCGAGCGCCTGAGGGAGTTTGTCGGCCAAGTCATTGACGGTCCATTTTTTCACAAAGGGCCGGGGCGCTGCCTTGGGGGTATTGGCGGCCAGGGCCTTGGTTTCGATCAGATTGCCCAACGCGGTTTTTTCCTCGGGCGTCAGGGTGGCAACCGCATCGCGGCGAATGTTCTGGACGAACCCATCGAAGCTATTGCCGCCCTTGTAGTTGATGGCCTTGGCGAGCCACTGAAACTGGACCTTGCGCGTTTCGGGGGTCCAGCCGGTCTTGAGCATTCTCAAGTAGCGAGCCACATCCATCTGCTCTTCTTGCGAAGGAGAGGTTTCCAGAAGCTTGGTCGCCTTGGCGGCAATCGTCGGCGATTGCAAGAAAACGAGCACCTGGGTCAGTTCGCCATTAAGACCGGCCGAATCGGACGGAAACTTCGCATCGAGTCGCGCCAGGATCTCCTTGGTGGAGTCTTCGGTGGGGCGGCCCAGCCGCACCATGGCGACTTCGTAGACGCGCACCAGATCGAGGCGAAGCGACGGGGTCAGCTTGTCCCATTGATCGGCAATCTTGTTGAGTGCGGCGAAAAACTCATCCTTGACCGAATCGGAGGCGGCGGGTCGTTTCGGCTGATGAGCGGGATCAGCGGCCGACACGCGCGCCAGGGCGAGCAAGCCGGGAATTGCATAGGCCGGATCGGCCTCGGTGAGCGCCCGCTTCTTCCAGCCATTGGGGTCCTGGTTTTCCAGGGCAACGCGCGCGGCGAAGCGAATGTACCGATCGGCATGGTTGAGGTTTTGCCAGGCGAAATCGAACGCCGCGGGGTCGCGCCGGGTGTGCAGCGATTCGAGCTGATTGCGCAGGCGGCGAGCATCTTTTTCCGCCAGATCGGTTTCCGCCGGTGCGGTCGATTCGGATCCGGTGTAAGTCACCCGGTAAAGGGCCGACTGGGTGCGGCGGCCGCCCACGGTGAAATACATGGCGCCATCGACCGGATTGACGATCACATCGGTGAGGGGCAAGGGGGAGCCGGTCACGAACTCCTCAAACTCGCCGCTGTAGGCTGAGCCCTGGGGAGTGAGGTGAACGGCGTAAAGCTTGCCGTAACTCCAGTCGCAAATGTAGAAGGCATTCTGATATTTCGCGGGGAACTTGGCGCCGTAGCCAAAGCACACGCCCGTGGGCGAGCCGGGACCGATGTCGACGATCGCGGGAAGGCTATCGGGGTAGTAGGCCGGCCATTTTCCGGCTCCGTTGCGCCAGCCAAATTCGCCGCCGGAGTTGGCCAGGCAAACGCGCGTGGGGCGATACCAGGGCGTATTGATGTCCCATTCCATGTCGGCATCGAAGGTGAACAGGTCGCCAACCTTGTTGAAGGCAGCGTCGTATTCGTTGCGAAAACCGGTGCAGTGCAATTCCCAGCGCTTGCCATCGGGGCTCACGCGGTAGATCGAACCGCCGGGCCCGAGGACCCCGGCCATGAAGCCGCGGCCATCCGGCATGCGCGGCAGCACATGGTCTTCGCCCCAGATCTTGGGAACGCGCGAGCTTTGCACTTCCATTTGCGGGGTTTGGTTGCCGCAGACGACAAAAAGATCCTTGCCGTCGGGGCTCAAGATGACGGCGTGCGGGCCATGTTCGCCGCCGCCGCCATTGATCTTCTTGAGGAGCACGACCGTGTCGAGCACATCGTCGTTGTTTTTGGACGTGACCTTGTAGAGCCCCGACTCGTATTTGCCGCCCTTGTTGACGACGACATAGAGCGCATCGAACGCCCACAAAAGTCCCTGGGCCTCGCCGATATCGGCCGGGATCTTCGTGACGGCCGCTTCGCCTTTCTGACCGGGCGCCGGAACGCTCACGCGGTAGAGGCCGCCATATTGATCGCTGACGATCAGGCGTCCCTTCGCATCGGCGCACATGTTCACCCAGGAGCCCTGGTTATCCTTGGGCACGGTGTAAAGCAGTTCGACCTGGAAATCCTTGCGGGGCTTGACCGCCACGGCGGCGGCAATGGGAGGCTTGGGCGGTCCCATCTGCCGGGCGATGGCCGCGGCATTGATCACCCTCCAGGGGGCGGCACCCACGTTGCCGAGGACGGTCACAGGATGGCCGTTGGAACCTGCCGCAATCGAATTGACCGCGCTCCAGGAGCCGTCGGTTACAAGTGCGAGTTCTGGTCCTTGTCCTTGCCGAAGTAACACCTTGAGGATGGCGCCCGCGGCGGAGCTGCCATTTTTGCCCTCGATGGCAAGCTGATGCTTGCCGGGTTTGAGTTGAGAAACGATTGCATCCAGATCGAGACGAGCGAGGCGATCCCAGCCTTCGTGCGCGAGGATCTGCTTGCCATCGAGGAACACCTTGAGGCTGTCGTCCGCCGTGGCGACCAGGGTTCCCCCCTTGATGTTGGCGGGAAGTTCAAACTCGGTGGCGAGATAAACGGTTTCGTTTTCCTGGCCCTTGCCGTTCCAGATCCACTGGGGGCGGGCGCTGGCGTCCTTGAGCTTGGTTTGGCCGGAGGGAATCGGGGTGTCCTCGGGCTTGGTCAGTTCCTGCTTGGGCAGCCTTTTAAGTTGGAAATCCTTGAACTGGACCACCATCGGGGCGCCGACATGGATTTGCAGGGCCATGATGCCCGACATCGACCGCTTGTCGGCCTGATGATCGACGATTTCCACCACGGGCTTTCCCGCGATCCATTGCCAGATCCGGTTCCCTTTGGCGACCACCTTGTATTCGTTGAACTTGTTGAAGTCGAGCCCTTCGAGGATCTTGGCCGGATCGCCCAGCGATCCAACGTCCGCGATCTTGCCTTCAGGGGTGATGACCACCTTCTGGCCTCGTTTCGCCAGGATTCCACGGCCCCGTTCCTCGTAATTGATCCCCATGTACTGCATGGTGGGATCGATGTCGGCCTGGTAGCCGCCGACAACGAATTCGCCCGCTTCCTTCAAGTGCTTGGAGCGAAACTGAATCCCCGAATTGCCCCCCTTGATGCGGAACTGGACGGTCAATTCGAAATCTTCCAGCGGCTTGCCGTCGTAGATGAGGAACTTGTTGTAGGGCAGCTTGCCATCGGTTTTGCCGGTGATGGCGCCGTCTTCGACGGTCCAAAGCTTGGGATCACCCGACCAGCCGGTCAGGTCTTTCCCGTTGAAAACAATTTCCGTCTCCTGAGCGATCACGGGGCCGGGAACAAGCCCGGCAAGCCCCGCGGCAAGCAGGAGAGTGAGAATACGTGCTGGCATGGAGAGAAACTCCCGGTGAACGAGTGCAAACGAGCGACAAAGCGAATCCAGGTGGGGGTAAACCTCGGCGAGCGGGCGCCAGGGTTCTCTTTTCTTTTTAAGCAACCCCAAGTCACCAGGCTACGAGCCGTCGGCGGAAAGCGCCCAAAATCAGTGAAAATGGAGGGGGAGGCTTCAGGCCGAGGAAGCCGTCAAGGCGACCCTTCCTGCGACGGGACCAGACACCCTGCCATTCCTTACTTATCCGCAATTTGCATGTTGCCATCGGGCCCCAGGCGGAACCGGGCCCGGACGCGGGTTTGCCCCACAGTCACCTTGGCTCCCTTGACCCGAACCAGCGCTTCCCCCATCTTCCCTTTAACTTCGATGTAGGCTTCTTTCACCGCCTCAAAATTCCATTCGGCGCTTTTCCCCGGAGCCAGCTCGATCGCTTCCTGCCGGCCATCAGGCAACAAGACCGTGCCGGAAAAATAGCTCATCGAACCGTTTTCGATCGTGACCTGGTTGCGTTGATCCTGCCACCAGACGACCGCCAGCAGGACCAAGGCGATCGCGAACAGGCTCCACCAGGACCGGCGCGACCGCTTTTTTGGCGGTTCCTGCCCTGGCTCGCTGCGTTTCTTTCTCCACCTGCCAAACCGGATCATTCCCAGGGCTCCCCAACCAACGAAATGCCCGCCTATCCGCGCAAAAGGCCACGGAAGCGGCGGGTTGAACCATCCCCCCGGCGGTTTATCTTACCATGACGAGTAACGATCCTCCGGAGTCGCCATCATGATCCTCCAAGCCAAGGGCTTAGAACGCAGATTTCCCACCCCCACGGGAACGCTTGCCATCTTGAGCGGAATCGACTTAGAGCTTGCGGCAGGCGAGGCCGTCGCCGTGGTCGGCCAGTCGGGTTCGGGCAAAAGCACCCTGCTCAATATCCTCGGCACGCTCGATCAACCCGATTCGGGGGAGTTGCGCATCGATGGCGTGGCGCCATCGACTCTGAAAGAAGCCGACCTGGCACGCTTTCGCAATGAAAAGATTGGGTTTGTATTCCAGGAGCACCGGTTGCTCCCCCAGTTGGACGCTTTGGAAAATGTTCTGCTCCCCGCGCTGGCGGGTTGGACCACGGGAAGCCCGCAAGAGCGCGCCAAGGAACTGTTGGCACGGGTGGGCCTGAAAGAGCGCATGCGCCACCGGCCCGCCGAATTGTCCGGCGGTGAACGCCAGCGGGTCGCCCTGGCCCGCGCCCTGCTCATGAAACCCCGGCTGATCTTGGCCGACGAACCGACCGGCAATCTCGATCCGGCTTCCGCGCGCGAAGTCGGTCTGCTTTTTCGCGAAATCCTCACCGGCACCGCGGAAAGCGGCCTGGTGCTCGTTACTCATAGCGTCGATCTGGCCAAGACCATGCCCCGGGTTTTACGCCTGGAGTCGGGTCATCTCGTCCCCTGGGAAAAGCCGTCTTAGTAGGGGAGAAAAACCGATGAACCGGATCCGTTATCTCTTCGATTCTCTGAGATTTCACCTGCGCGACTGGACCTGGGTGGCCCTGGGTGCGGCGCTCGCGACCACGGTGATTGGCGGCGCCCTGCTCGTGGGCGACGCGCTGCGTGCTTCGCTTGCGCGCGCCAGTCTGGCCAAGCTGGGCTTTGTCAGCCATGCCATGCTCCCGCCCCGGCCGGTACCGGCTTCCCTGGTTCCAAGATTGAGCGGTTCGCCTGCAACCGCCGAGGGCAAGTCCCCGGTCATTGGCATGCTCCTGGCCCAGGGAAGCGTGAGTCTGAGCGCCGACGCCGCCGATTCTGCCAAAACCATTCGCGGCGTGACGATCCAGGGGGTGGACGCCGCGTTTTGGAAAGCTTTTGGCAGTTCCAGCCCTGACCCCGACGCCGCCAAAGCCTGGGTGAATCCGGCCCTGGCCCGGGCGCTCAGCATCAAGGGACCAGTGGAACTCGCCGTGTCGGCGGGCAAATCCTCCGATACCCCCCGTGAATCGCTTTTGGGTCGCAAGGACCTCTCCTCCGGCTTGACCACCTTTACCCTCGCTTGCGGCGGCGTCCTCGAAGGAGCCGGGCCCGGGGAGTTTTCCCTGAAAGGAGGACTGTCGGCCGATCCGGTTTTGTTCGTCCCGCTGGATAAGCTGCAAAAAAACCTCGACCTGGAAAACCGGGTGAATGCCCTGCTCCGCTCCAGTCCGCCCGACGAAGCCGCGAGCCGCGCCGCGCTCACTCTCGATGACTACGGTCTGACGCTCTGGTCCCCGGCCGCACGGGTCGATTCGCTGTTTGCGAAACTCGATCGCGATCGAGACGGCATCCTCGTCAAACGAGAATGGCAAGGACGGCTGGGTGAGGCGATGGTCAAGGAGATCGACCCTGCAGGCCAGTTGTCCAGGGCGACACTTCTTGCCTGGTACAAAAAGCATCGCAACCACCTGACGCTTGAAAGCAAGCAGTTTTATCTTTCCAGCACCATGGTCGATTCGGCCAAAACGGCGGCACAAACGGTCGGGATGAGAATCGACCCGATCCTCGTGCATCTGGCCAACAGAATTCAACGCGGGGATCAAGAAATCGCCTACTCGGTCGTCGCGGGTATTGGCGCACCCATTGGCACGGGTTCCGGCCAGGTCGAACCGCCTCCTGCCGATCAGGCGCTGTTGCTCGATTTTCCAGAAAACCCCCTGAAAAAGTCCCCTGCCAAGGAACTGGTTCTCCACTTTTTTCCGGCGGAACATGCCGGCGAACCGAGGGAACGCCAGGTCACTTTGCCCCTGGCGGGCATGTTGAGCGCCACGGGGGCCGTCCTCGACCCGGACATCACTCCGGAGTTTCCCGGAATCACCGACAAGTTGTCGCTGGCGGAATGGAACCCGCCCTTCCCCTACGACAACAAGCGCATCAAGCCGGTCGATGAAAAATACTGGCGCGATTACCGAAGCGTGCCCAAGGTGATTGTCAACCTCGCAACGGCGCAAAAACTATTCGGCAGCCGGTTTGGCTCGGTGACCTCGGTGCTCGTTTCCGGCACAGGAGTCGATGCCGATGAGCGGGCTCAAGCCTTCGGCACCGAACTGCTCAAGGCGCTCGATCCGGCCAAGGCCGGGCTGACCTGGATTGCCGTGCGCGAACAAGCCTTGAAAAAATCTGCCGGAAATATGGACTTTTCGGGTCTTTTTCTGGGGTTTAGTTTTTTTCTGCTCTTTTCCGCGGTGGCCCTGGTTTCTTTGCTCATGCAGTTGCTTTTGGAACGCCGCTCCGGCGAATGGGGCCTGCTCGCCGCGCTGGGGTGGGCGAAGAACCGCAGCCTCGTACAGATGCTTGGCGAATCGCTATTGCCGGTGTGCCTGGGCATTTTGCTCGGAACGCCATTGGCGGTCTTCTACTGTCAGGGGCTGCTCGGCTGGCTGGCCGCGCACTGGCCCGGCGGCGGCCTCAATGGCAAGTTGATCGTCCGGTGGGACGCCTTCAGCCTTTTTGCGGGAGGTGCGATCGCGCTCGTTACGGCGGTGATCACGCTCTGGTGGCGCGGCCGAGGCATTTTGCGCTCGGGGCCGGCCGATTTGCTCGCCGTGGGCGGCGGAGCCGAACCGGTGGCCCGCATGAAGACTGGAATTTACTCTGTGATCACGGTCGTCACGGGGCTGATCGCAATTGCCGCTTTGACCTGGCTTGGCTTTCGAGTGAGCGGTGCCGAAGCCCGTGCCGGTTGCTTTTTTGGGGCGGGAGCGCTCGCCCTCATCTGTTTGGGACTATTGTTTCGAGCCTTGCTCGTTTACTGGGATCGCCATCCCGTGGAGGGGAAGCGCTCCCTGCTCATGCTCGCCTTGCGAGGCGCAACGCGCAAACCCGGCCGCAGCCTGCTGACGGCGGGACTGTTGGCCTCCAGTGTGTTTCTGCTCGTGGCAGTCGATGCCTTTCACCGCACCGCCGATCCGGGTAATGAAAGCGAAATTTCTTCCTGGTCGGGCGGCTATGGCCTCTGGGTCGAACTCGATCTGCCCTTGCTGCAAAATCCCCAAAGTGAAGCGGGCCGGCAAGACATTCTCGACACCGTCGAGCAGGCCGCCAAAACCGATCCGGCCGCCGCCAGAAAGAAGGCCGGCGAATTGCTGGCGCAATCGACCTTGACGGCATTTCGACTCTCCGAGGGGGACGACATCAGTTGCCTCAATCTGTTTCAATCGGGCCGGCCGCGCATCCTCGGCGTGCCGGCAACGCAGATCGAGCGCGGCGGATTTCGTTTCGCGGCAGTGCCGCCCGCTTCCAAAGACCATCCCTGGAAAGCCTTGGCCGGCACGGATGCGGCGGAAATCCCGGTATTTGGGGAAAACAACACCTTGATGTGGACTTTGCACAAGGGAATGGGGGACACGATCGACTGGACCGATGCGGCCGGCAAATCCCGGCCGCTTCAGGTCGCGGGCATTCTTAGCGATAGCGTGTTTCAGTCGGAGCTGCTCATGAACGAATCGACCTTGCTGCGCTACCAGCCGTCGATCGAGGGATACCGGGTCATCCTGGCTTCGGCACCGGCGGGCCGGCAAGAAGAATTGGCGGCGATCTTGAATGCGGGCTGGGGCAAGCTGGGCGCGCGGGTGATTCGTTCGCGCGATCGACTGCAAGGGTTCCTCGCGGTGGAAAATACCTATCTCGCGACCTTCCAAGCACTTGGGTTTCTTGGATTGCTTTTGGGGATGGTGGGTATGGTCATCGCTCAGGGGCGAAGCGTGCTGGAACGATCCGGCGAATGGGCGCTAATGCGGGCGATCGGTTTTGGCAAAGGACGAATCGGTATCCTAGTCATGATGGAGATCATGACGCTCATGGCGGCCGGCCTGGTCATGGGCTTGCTCGCCACCTTGCCGGCCGTGGGACCCAGGATCTTGGAAACCGGCCTGTCCTGGTCGAATTTGGCCTGGCTGGTCGGATCGGTGCTGGTGGTCAGCCTGGTTTCGACCCTCACCGCGGCGATTTTGGTGGGCCGGCTTGGGGTTTTGGCGGAACTTCGGCGAGAGTGACTGCGGGTCGCGCCTGTCGATTGGGAAAACGAGGAGAGGCAATGGGTTCGAAGTATGCATGGTTGGGATATGTCGCGATCGCGGGGTTGGCCTGGGGGACCTATGTGCCGGTGGTCTTTTACGGCGGGCGGGAACTGACGACCGACCCGAGCCAACTGGGCGGGCGCCTGACTTCGATCCTGTGCGTCGGCATTGCCTACTTCGTGTTGGCAGTGCTCATTCCCCTTTTCCTGTTCCTTTCGAAGCAGCATGCCTGGCCGCCGTTCAAGGCCACCGGCCTGGCCTTTTCGGCACTGGCCGGCGTGATGGGCGCGGTGGGCGCGATCGCGGTGATTTTCGCCTCGAAGGCGGCCGTATTTGCCGCGCAAGAACAGGGAATGCCCGACGGTACTTACCGGATGTACATTGCGCCGTTGATCTTTGGTTTGGCGCCGGTCATCAACACCCTCGTCAGCCTGTTCTGGCATCCCAAGCCGGGAAATCCCTGGCACTTCGGCCTGGAGAAATTGCCCGGTCCCAAGCTGCTTGGCGGCATTTTGCTCGTGGGTCTGGGAGCGTTTCTGGTGCTTTACGCCAAGGAACAGAACGAAAGTCCCGGCGCGGCGGCCAAGAAAGAAGTGGTTCCCGCGGTGGTCGAAGGGAAACCCGAAGGGACGCTGCCAGGTGGCGAACCCCTCGTTGCCCCGGCAAGCGGCCAGTGGAAATACGAATGGCTGGGTTATGTCGTTTTGGCCGGGCTGGCCTGGGGCACCTACGTGCCGATCGTGTTTTATGGCGGGCAGGAACTTACGGGCAAGCCGGGAGATCTTGGCGGCCGGCTCATGTCGATTTTGTGTGTGGGCATGGCCTATTTTCTGTTAGCGGTGCTCATCCCCGGGGCGTTGATGAGTTCGGGCGCGGTCAACTGGCCGGCGTCGATCACGACAAGCGGACTGGCATTCTCGGGACTTGCAGGCGTGGCGGGAGCGGTCGGCGCCATCTGCGTCATCTTCGCCTCGAAGGCGGCCGTCGATGCGGCCAAGGCGCAGGGGATCGCGCCAGCGTCGTTTCGCGTTTACATCGCGCCTTTGATCTTTGGCTTGGCTCCGGTCATCAACACCCTGGTCAGTCTTTTGTGGCATCCGAAAAAGGCGGGGGATTTCTTGCACTTCGGCCTGGAGCAAACTCCCAACCCGCTTCTGGCGCTGGGGATCGTCAGCGTGGGCGCCGGGGCGTTTCTCGTGCTTTTGGCCAAGGAGCAGTCGGAAGCGGGGCCCAAACCGGGTGGCGGCAAATGAACCCCGATACCGCTCAAGAACCATCCGCGGGAGCAGGGCCGGCGCCGCTCAAGAAGCAAGAAGCGGTGCGCCTGCTGCAATTTGAACTGGGCCACCTGTGGATGATCCGCACCTTCTTGAAGCATGCCGATGAGATTCAGGAAGACGAGGGAATGCTCGAGGTGCCGCGCGAACTATTCGATGCGATTCGCGCGACGGAGCCGGCGTTTTTGGCGGGCGATTGGGACCGCTACTTGCGCAAGCTCAAGGGAAAGATGAGCAAGCTCGAAGCGGTGCGCGACCGGTACCTGGAAAAGTACCGGGAGTTTTCCGATCACACCAATTTCGCCATGGCGGGAGTCTCCCTGGATGGATCGATTCGATCCATCCAGGATATTCTGGCCAGGACGATTTAGCGGGCGGCTATTCTTCTTCGGCCCCGGCCGAAGCATCGGTGCCATCGAGCAAGAAATCGGCGGGATCGAAGGCGCGTGGTTTGGGAGCGGCCGAGGGCGTGGGGCGGCGGCGCACCAGGCCGGCTTTTTCCATGAGCGACTGACTGATATCGACCCCGTCCTGCGTATCGTTCGGCTGGTTCTCGAGGGGAGCGGCGGGAGCCAAATCCTCATCGTCCTCCGTCGCGGCACGGGGTAGATCGTAAATCATTTTGAAGTCGCGCTTGCCGATGCGCAGGGTGTCGCCAGGGTAGACGGTGCGCGCTTGCTGGATGCGCATGCCGTTGATCTTGGTGCCATTGGTGCTGCCCAGATCTTCGACAAGCCAGTAGCCGCCGCGAAAAAGCAATTTAAGATGCTGGCCCGATATATTGGGATATTCCATTTGGATATCGCAAGAAGGCCGTCTTCCGATGACAAGCTCGGCTCGATTCAATTCGATCGGATCACCGCCACCATGTGGCATAAGACGACCTTGCACCGGGTACATTTGGGACCTCCGCGAGGTGATTTGTTTGGGTATTTTACCTGGGCACTTTTAGAGGGAAAAGGGAAAGGAACGACTCCCGAAAATCCCCATTTCTCCTTCTCCCATTATGAGTCAAAAAAAGAAGGCCGGCACTTTCCTGAGAGAAAATGCCGGCCGAAATGCGATTCAGGCTAACTTTTAGTAGCCCCAGTAAGCGGGCTGGCTGCCGTAAGCAGGTGCGTAGGTGCCGGGATAGTTGCCGGAAGGCATTCCGGAGTTCATGGCACCTTGAGCAGGCCAGTAGGGATAGGCCATGGGAGCGGGGACGTTGAAATAGGCTTCATAGGGGTAGTAGAGATACCAGGGCGATGCAACCGGTGCATTCATGTAGCGGCCGGGATAGTAAGGAATGCCATGACCCCAGAAGGCCTTGGAACCAGGATTGGCTTGACGGCCATAGGCCAAAGGTCCGCCCCCCGCCTGAGCGGAAGGAGCCATCATTAAAGCCAGAATGGGAAGCAGAGCAACGAGCAAGATGCGACGAAACATGTGGCGGCCTCATGGAGTAAGATGGCAACAGCTTAAATCACCTAGCTTACCCAGTCTCCACTTGGAATGGGATTCGGGCCACTTTTCTGAAGAGGAAAACTGCAGAAATTAGGCGGCCGGGGCCATTGGTAGCGGTTCTAGCGGATATGCGCACGCGCTACCAATCGAGGCGAATCCAGGTCATTTCCCGGCGCGGGATTTCCAACTGGATCCCATCTTCATGGATGCTCAGCCCCATGCTGTGGTAGCCGTCCGAATCGAGGCTTGAGGCACTGCGCGGTGCCCGAAAACACCTCAGCTCCCCGATGCTGTATTGCCCCTCGCATTCCTGCAAACGAATCGTCAAACCAGGATGCTCGGAAGGACCTTCTGCCTGACCGTTCTCCTCGTGGACAGGTGGCGCGAAGTCGCTGGATGCCTGGTTTTCCGGTTCGGCAATGCGGAATTCTCCCATCAACACATTGGCAAGGTCCGGGTGGAACAACCAGGCCGAGGCGCCCGCGGCCGGCGGTCCGCGATCGACTTGCACCAGCGGCGCGGGAGAGATCATGGCATGCGCGATCTGCTCGAGATGGTTGCGGTCCATGCACAGGCCATATTCAAAATGGGTCGCGGTTTCTCCCGGCGCAATCAGGATCAGATCGAGCTGGCTGGCCCCGTGGCGCTGCAAAAACGGCATGCCTCCGCTCAACAGCGCGACATTGGAACTGCCTTGTTTCCACTCCAAAAACTCAGCCGATAGCGGGCGGTTGTGCCTGCTTTCCTCCACCATGCCAAGCGCCCCTCGGGATAGGGTCGAGCCCCCCGTCGGCACCGAAAATCTCGCACCATAAGCAGCATGCCAGGGATATCCCGAAGGCGGCCTGATCGGCTCCAGGTCGATTGCAATCTCAAGCACGGGGCGCCCGATCCAGGCGCGAAGCCGCTGGGTGTAGGTTGCCAGGATTTCACCCTGTTCGTCGGTGATCTCCCCCTTGCAGGTCAATTCTCCCAGGGCCGGCCCACTACTCCCCACCTTCACTTCCGTGAGCTTCATGCGGCCGCCAGGCAAATAGGTCAGTTGATGCACGAGCCGGTTTTGCCGGAAACGCACATCGCGGAAGGCACGGATCGCCCCGGTTTCCGTGTCGATTTCCGCTTCGAAGAATTCATTGCGCACCGTTTTTTCATCGGCCAGGCGCAATCGTGCGCGCGGCGGAGGTTTGGGTGGCCCCCCTTTTGAGGGAATCCAGGCGTAGCCAAGCGACGGCACCTCGACGACCACCCGGCTCGTTTCGCCATCTTTTTGAAAGGCCTTAACCGGTCCATCGATCTCCAAATAACCGTCGATTCCCTGGGTTTCCAGGGCGACGCGGCGGGTAAATGCACAGGGGTTAAACACCATGAAACCCGGATTGGGAGGGCGCCCGCCCAGAAGCCGCTCGGCAAGGGCGGCGCTGGCGCGCTCCAGGTGCGAATCGGCCGCGCCCGGGTCTTCCCCGGTTTCCATCCCATCCTCGGCGCGCGCCAGTTCCTCGCGCAGGGTCTTCCAGCCCGTTTGAGGAGCGCCTTTATCCAGGATTTCGCGGATCGCCGATAGCGTGTAAGCCGCATCCATCCGCCGCCTTTTGCGGGCTGTGCTCGCGCGAGACGAGACCGGGTCGAGGTTCACGCCATCGGCCGAATCGCGGTTTTCGGGTGCCAGCCAGTCATGGGTGTAGTCGTCCCACGAGGTCACCCCCGGATATTCAGCTGGGCTTGCCTCATTGAAGTAGGCGTCCAATCCCACCCACCGGCCCATGACCGGTCCCAGCGAGGCCAGCTGTGTAACCAGGCGATAAAGCGGCGTCGGTTCGTCGCGATGAACGAGCACGATCGTGGGGGCATGGTCCTCGCGCACCGCCCGGCCCAGGTGATAGGCCATATGAAACCAGGTTTGCGGCGATTCGGCAGGCAAAGGAACCCGCGCCAACGCTTCCACGGAGCGGCCATCGGAACCGGCCCAACTGATCACAGGCGAACGGTAGTGGGGCATTGAGGCCTCATCGAAGGAAATGAGCAAGGCCCGTCTTATCCCCTCCTTGTGCAAGAGCAACGGCATGAGGGGATGGAGGCCGGCCTTGGTCCTGGCAAAGGTTTTTACCGGCTGGCCCAAAAGACTTTCGTAAATGGTTTTGCCTTTGCGCAAATTCCAAAGCTGCGACTCCACCGAACGCAACGGTTCATCTCGTTCCAGATACAGCCCGCCGGCGACTTCCAGCATCCCCTTATCTGCCTGTTCGCGCAAAAATCGAAACGTTTTCGGATCCTTTTTTTCCAAATTTTCAAGCCACAAGCCGCTGGCGATGAGGTTGCGAACGATCGAACCTTCAAGCCAGGCAGTTTCTTCTTGAACGCCTGAGGGGATCGCTTCGGCAAGGATCAGATCGACATGAAACAAGGCGCTTGAGGTAACCGACTCCCGGGCTTGAACCAAAAGCGCGGCCGCGTCGGCCGCGGCGGCTTCGAGCGCCTCGAAATCACCTGCTTGCCAGAAGGCGAGTGCCGCCCGGACCTTGGCCGTAAACGAGGCAACATCGAGCAGATTGGGGTGGTCTTGCGATTCGCAAAACGCTTCGAGCCAAGCGAAACCGTAACCCAGCGACTGGAAGACTTGCCCCTCTTTGGCAGCAAACCAGTACGGATTTTTCGCCGATTCTTCACTTCCTTGATTTTCGTCGGCAAGTGCCAAAAGGACACAACCGGCGCTCCGGGCCCTTTCGGGCCAGTCGCTGGGCAAAAGCGCGAGGGTGGCGGGCGTGGCAAGGTAGGTATGGTCGGGGCGGGGGGGATCGTAGTCGTAGGGGCCGCCGATTTGAGGAATCCCCTCGATTTTCAGGAGATTCTCCGGCTTCCAGAAGGTTAGCCATCCCTCCAGCCAATCCTGGATTTCCCGATCTGAGAGATAGGTCATCCCAGTTGAGGGTAATTTCTGACTGGAGAGGAAAATGCCCGTGGGCAAAAGGACGGAATCGGTCATCGACTGCTGTTTCCCAAAAACCCATGGCGCACTCACAGGGATAGGTCTATGCCTTGCGGGGCTGGTGGGGAACAAATACAATAACACGGCAATAACTCCGTGCCCGAAATCCACTCCCAAAAACCCGGAAAGGCCTGTCCTATGTCAAAGTCCCTCCGCAAGGGGTTCACGCTAATCGAGCTTCTTGTCGTTATTGCAATCATCGGCGTTCTTGTTGGTTTGCTGATTCCGGCCGTCCAAAAGGTTCGTGAGGCAGCCGCCAGATCCAAGAGCACAAACAATCTCAAGCAGATGGGCCTCGCCATTGAGGGTTGCATCGGCAGCACCTCCAAGGCTGAATACCCCCCCTCGTTTGGGGCCTACCCCGATGGCGGGTTCCCCTTCGGCATCCAGGTCAACGACCCGACCGATCCCACGGGCCGCAGAAAAATCCTGCAACCCACCACCGTCTACGGGTCGCTGTTCTACTACCTGCTGCCTTACCTGCAAAACGAGAACCTTTACAACCAGGCCAAGGATACCGGCACCCCCACGGTGACCGAAGCTTCTTCCAATTTCTATCCCGGAGTGATTTCGAACAAGAAGCGCCTGCCCGGCTACGCTTCCGATGTGGACCCCACGCAGGACAACAACCTTGGCCTGACCAGCTACGCGACCAACAACAAGATTTTTAGCGGCGGCGCCTACGGCGGAGCCAATTCCATTCTTCCCCAACCCTATAACCGCCAGTCGGCTGCCGCGATGGTGAATGCCAATGGCACCCCCACTTTCGGCGGCAACCCGGATGTGCCGGCCTCGTCGCTGCGCCGCCAGACGGAAATCCGCACCGGCACCTCGAACTGCGCCTTCATGACCGAGCGCTATGCCATCAGCAACGATGCGCGCGACTTCCCGCACTACTGGGCATCGCCAAACATTACCTTCGATTCGACCGCCCAGAACCTGATCAAGAACAAGCCGTTCCAATCCATTCCCGACAAGAAGCAAACCTTCGATAGCTTTGCGCACTCCTCCTCGTCTTCCGGTATTCTCGTGCTCATGGGCGATGGATCGGTCAAGACCGTCTCGCACAGCGTGTCGCAAAACACCTGGGCGACCGCTTTCGATCCCAGTTCCACCAACCCGCTCGACAACGACTGGTAATCGCCAACGCGCCTTTGCGGATTTCGGGTCTTTGCAAAACGAAAGAACCCCGGTGAAAACCGGGGTTCTTTCGTTTTGACCCAAGAATCCTCGCACTCAGTCGGGTTTCACTCCTGCCGGTCCGGCTCCCGGATTGACCGGGAAGCCCGGCTGGCCTGGCACGGGGATGGGCTTGAAACCGGCCTGGTTATTCTGGTTATTGCCTGGGTTGCCAGGAAGCCCCGCACCCAGCTTGGCGCCGGGTTGACCCGGGAAAGCGCCTGGCAACTGAATGCCGGGCGGGTTGACGCCCGCGGGTCCCGGGATGATCGTGTTCGTGTTCGAACCCTGGGTCGCCCGGAAATTGGTGATCCCATGACGCTGGATCATCATCCCCGACTGGCCGTCGGGGCGAATGCCCATGGTGTAGATGCCAAACTTGCCAGTGGTCGTTTCCGCAACATACAAGGCCGATTGACCGTTGTTGATCACCCCGGTGGTCATCAGGAAATGGACATCGGAACGAGGGGCGATTTCAAATTCCTTCACCAGATCGACCTCGGCCCAGCCCGCGATCGTCCCGGCCAGGTGATTGATGACGGTGCCCATCAGCCGCCCGGTGCGGTAATCCAGCAGCCAGATTCCGTCGCTGGGAATTCTCGGGTTCACCAGAACCGGGCCCGTGCACAGGACATAGTCCTCATGGCGATCGTTGGATGCCAGGGCCCGGTTAATCGGGATCATCTGGTACGAAAACGTTGCCCCGGTAAGCCCCAGGACCAATCCAATAGAAAGCCAGCCAAGTCGTCCAAGATCGCCCATGAGGGGACTCCTTCGATGTTTTGTCCCTGGCCATAACCTGTTTCCGTTTCGGGATCAACGCCAAGTAGCAGGGAACTGGTTCCCATTCCCAGATAGAATGCGGGGGGTCAGACCCCAGGAATTCTCGATCCTTCAACGGGCACACTCGACTTAGCGGGAACGGACTCGATGCCAACACTCGTTGCCTACATCGGCATGCCCCAGGGAATGGAATGGGTCGTCATCCTGGTGATTATGCTTGTGATCTTCGGCAGGAAGCTTCCTGAATTCGGCCGCTACCTGGGTAAGCAGGTTGGCAGATTGCGAAATTGGTTCAAAGCACCGGAAGATGACGCCCGCTGATTCGATCAGGTCAACCTTGAGAATGCCGATTTTGGCGAACTGGAGGGAAATTTATCATTCCAGGGCCAGAGCGGGGCCCGAGATCCTTGCCGAGCGCACACGATTGCAGATACAATAGTTTTGACCCCGAGCGATTGAACCGGGATTTTCGCAAGCCCCCGCACAATGACTCTCCAAGGACTCACCCCGATGGCTACCCTATTTGGCTTCATTGGCATGCCCCAGGGAATGGAATGGGTCGTGATTTTGGTGATCGGGATTGTCATCTTTGGTCGCAAACTTCCCGAAGTGGGCCGCTATCTGGGCAAGGGAATTGTCGAATTCAAAAAAGGAATCAAGGGAATTGAAGACGATGTCGATTTGGGAAGCCTGAACCGGGTCGACACCACTCAAGTGGAAGCTCCCAAGGCTCCGCAAAGGGTTCCCGCGACCGCCCCCAAGTTCGAAGATTCCCCCAAGATCTAGGGCGTCTTTCAGCGATCCTCATTCACGGGCCAGAGTTTCTCGTATAAATACGCCGAAGGGCGCTTAACTCAGCGGTTAGAGTGCCATCCTCACACGGTGGAAGTCACAGGTTCGAATCCTGTAGCGCCCAATCCCTTCAAAACCTTTCCCATCAACGTCACTGCGGTATTGCGGTTTCTCGATCGTATTGCCTTTGTTTTTCCTGATTCGCGCGCATCTCTTGCAGCATGAAATATCCCAGCAGGGCAAATAAAACAGCCGTGCACGCGACCAGACCGATTTTGAAATGAAATGCCGTTTTGTCGGGCGTCCAAACGCCGCAAAAACTACACCATTTCAAACTGCTGCTCACTCTCTTCTTACACGACCTACATTTCGGCATTTTGATTTACCCTAAAAATAAACCGCGAAAACCCTACGATATTTCAAATTCTTTGCAAACAAATTCCGAGCGGCTCAAAACCGGGGGGGGCGGAAAATAAGCAGAGCAAGCGGAATAGAGATTTACAGAGAATGGATTTAGGAAACCAGAGATTGACCTCTCTTCGACGCAACCCAATTCTACGCGTGGTTTCTTGAGAAATGAACCGGCAAACCGTAATCCCACGACGATCGTTTCCGGTTTCCCTTCCGAAGATTCCAACTCTGCAGAACCATGACCCAAGAGGCGAACTTGTTAAACTGGAGAAGATAAAAAAAACGGGAGACTGAGCGAGATTTTGCCGGTTCTCCCATTTGGACCGATCCTGACCATTCCAGCGGTTGCCATCGTTTTGCCGTTTCTTCATGGGAGGACGATTCTTCCGCCGATCCAGTGAATGGGGATCGCTTTTGCGCCAACCCCGCCGGGAGGCGACCATGTTTCAGGGCATTTATAGCGCGGCTTCGGGAGAGGTCGCTCTCATGGCACAGCAAGATCTGATCGCCCAAAATATCGCGAGCATCGGCGTCGCCGGCTACCGCCAGGCCAATCTGATCTTCCAGGGTATCGGCCGCTTTCCCGATCTTCCTCCGACCCCCAGCCACGCGCCTCCCCAGGAAAATGATCAGGCGCGCGCTTCGGGTGGCAGCCTTTCCGACGGAATGGGCGGCTTTCTGGGAACGATGACCGCCGGCCTGGTGCTCAACAATGGCGCTGGCCCGCTGGAACAGACCGGCCGGCCGACCGACTTCGCCCTCATCGGCAACGGTTTCTTCGTGGTCGATGGCCCCCTCGGCACCTTGCTGACGCGCAATGGCGTCTTCACCACCGACTCCCAGGGGCAGCTCACCACCGAATCGGGCTATCTGGTCCAGGGAACCGATGGACCAATTGTCCTGAAGCCCCATATCAAACAACTGACCATGGACGCCGACGGCACGCTTCGCGGCGACGGCCAGCCCATGACCAAATTGCGCATCGAACGGCCCGGCCAAGGCCAAAGCCTCGAAATTGTTCAAGGGGCCTATTACCGCCTGGGTTTAGGCGTGGGCGACGGGATCAACAGCCTTTCCACCGTGGGCATACCGCCCAAAGCCACCGGAACCCAACCCTGGGCCGGAGTGACCGCCGAAACGACCTCCAAGGGAGCCACGGTGCCCCCCAAGGAGTTCAAGGTGGTCCAGGGATACCGCGAAGGCTCCAATGTCGAGGCGGTAAGCGAACTGGTCGTGATGATCCAGGCGTTGCGCGCCTACGAAGCCTCCACCCGCACCCAACGAACCATCAGCGAAGCCGTGGGCCTCTTGACCAGGCCCGGCGGATTCTAGTCCGGTTGATTAAGAGCCATCGCATCGCCATACCGAGCCGCTCACCCCAGGAGGGTGAATGGCCTAGGAGCCTGCTGCCATGATGAGATCCTTTTCCACAAGCACCACCGGACTCATCGCGCAACAAATGGCGGTGGATAATATCGCCAACAACCTGGCCAACACCAGCACCACCGCCTTCAAGCGCAATGTCATCAGCTTCCAGGACCTTCTCTACACGGGTCTTTATGGAGGCAACGGCGCCAATGGTGCCGGAACGCTCAATCCTGGCGGTCTTCAAATCGGCAACGGTGTCTTCGTTTCGGGCAACAGCAAGGTCTTCACCGAAGGCCCCATCGAGGCGACGGGTCAACCGCTTGACCTGGCGATCGAGGGGGAAGGCTTTTTCCGGATGACCGACCAGAACGGGGTGATTTATTACACCCAGGACGGCCATTTCCAACTGAATAACCAGGGCCAAATCGTCAACGCCGAAGGGTACAACCTCGATCCGGCGATCACCCTGCCCTCCACCACCATCTCGGTGTTGATTGGCCAGGAAGGCACCGTCACCGCCAACACCTCAAGCGGCGCGCAGGTGGTCGGCCAAATACAACTCTTCCGGTTCATCAACCCCAGCGGGTTGAGCGCGCAGGGGAAAAACCTTTACCAGGAAACAGTCGCCTCCGGCCAGGCCTACGGCGGCACACCCGCCGCCGCCGGCTTTGGCTCGCTGCGCCAGGGGTTCCTGGAAGGATCGAACGTTCAACCGGTGACCGAACTGGTCGGCCTGATCGAGGCCCAGCGCGCCTACGAGTTCAACGCGCGCGTGGTGCGTGTCTCCGACGAGATGCTCGCCGCCGCCGTTGACCTGATCCGTTAAACCAAGCCCAAAGGAAGAGGTAGATACCATGAGCGCCCGCGCGATGTCAGCATCGGCCCAACTCCCGAAGCAAACGGGCTGGGCCATGCTTGCACTTTCCCTGATTTCCTTCTTTTCCTCCGGACAGTCGGTTTTGGCCGCCGAAGTGCGCCTGACGCTCAAAAGCGAAGCCCGGGTGGCACAAAGAATCTTGCGCATTGCCGATGTGGCCCAAATCGAGGGAGATTCCCGCCTCGCCGCCGAGATTGGCCGACTCGATCTGGCCCAGCTTGGCGCCTTGAGCCATAACCTGCCCATCGGCGCCCAGACAGTCAGTTTTCGCCTGATGCTCGCCGGCCATACCCCCTCCGTTTTCCAGCTGAGTGGTGCCAGCCGCTGCCTGGTCAGCCTGGACAAGTTCGAATTGAGCGGCGAAGACCTGATCGATACCCTGCGCGCCGATTTCGCCAAAAAGCGCGGCCTGGCGCCGGAAAAAATCGAAGCGACCTTGAGCCACCATGGCGCGTTGCCTCGCAGGCGATTTCGCGCCGACGATGAGATCGCCCTGATCGTCACCGAAGCCCCCGCCCACGAACCGCTCAAGGCTGGAACCACCCCTGATCCGCAGCGCGAATATCTCATTCGCGTGCTCGCCCGAGGCCGCGAGGAAGCCGTCATTCCAACCCTCTGCTCGTTTCAGCGCTGGGAATCGGTTGTGGAGTCGGCTCGCGAATTGCCCCAGGGAACGACCCTTGCCGCCGCCCACACCCGGATCGTGCGCCGGCTGGTTCCGGCCGACTGGCAAGGCCCTTCTTCGCAAGATCGAAGCTGGTTCGAGGGCAAGTCGCTTTTGCAGGCCCTGCCCGAGGGCCAGATCCTCAAGCCGGCCGACCTTTCCGCGACGGCGCCGGTCAAGGAAAACCCCATTCTGATCCGCCAAAGGGAACTGGTAAAAATCACCGCCCGGGTCGGCGGCTTCATGATCCACACGACCGGCGAAGCGATGCAGGAAGGCCGCTCCGGCGAACTGATCCGCGTGCGCAACCTCGATTCGAAGTCGATGATCCTGGCCCGGGTTTTGGACAAAGGCGCCGTTCAACTGGAGTATTGAGATGAAGCCGTCATACCGACCTTCGTTGCCTGCCAGCAAACTGAGCTGGCGCGTCCCCCGCCTTGGCCTGGCCGCTTTAGCCCTGGGCTTTGGCGGCGGCGTCTGGGCCGATTCGATCTGGGACCGCCGCGATCCCTGGAGCGCCTTCCTGTTTCGCGACACGCGCGCCTGGCAAACAGGAGACTTGCTGACAATCCTGGTGCGCGAAACCACCATCTTCGATGGCAAGGACGACCGGCAACTGCGTAAACGCACCTTCGCCAGCGGCATTTTCAATTTCAAGGCCTCGGGCGGTTCCACCAGCGCGCCCATGTCTTCAGGAACCAATGCCGCCCTGAACACGAACCTGTCCTCCGACCGCCAGCTCGACGGCAAGTCGGACTATAAGTCCGACCGGACCTTCATCGATCGGGTGACCGTCCGGGTGGTTGCCGTCGAATCGAACGGCAATCTGATCATCGAGGGGTTTCGCCGCCGCGTGGTTACAGGCGAAGAACGCGTCGTGCGCATCACCGGCTATGTGCGGCCCTATGACGTGACGCCGCTCAACACCATCGAATCCCACCTCGTGGGTAATTTCAACGTCTCCTACCTGGGCCGCGGGCAGGAAACGCAGGCGACCACCAATGGATGGCTCGGCCGCATCGGCAACCGCTTGTGGCCTTTTTAGGCCAAGCACTTGTGGCCTTTCAGGCCGAACACTTGAGGCCTTTCAGGCCTGGCACTTGTGGCCTTTCAGGCCTGGCACTTGTGGCCTTTCAGGCCTGGCACTTGCAAGATTTGCCCACCGCCGGCTCTCGCCGGCGCAATGAAATACCCGACGCCCCATCAAGGATTTTTGCCATGGCCCTTCTCTCAAAATCGCACAAGAAAGCGGCAGCCGCGCTCGCGGCAGTGGCGCTTGCGGCAATCGCTTGCGGCCAGGCAAGCGCCGGCGTGCGCATCAAGGACATTACCGATCTGGAAGGGGCGCGAGGCAACCAGTTATACGGCCTGGGGATGGTGGTGGGCCTCGAAGGCACCGGCGGCCGATCGCTCGTCACCCAGCAACTCGCCGTCGACATGCTTTTTCGTTTTCAGGTGCGCTCGAAAATCGCCCCAACAGAGCGCCTCGACAATGTGTTTCGCAGCGGCAACGTCTCGGCCGTCATGGTAACCTCGGAACTTGGCCCCTATACCCGCAAGGGGGCCAAGCTCGATGTGCTCGTCTCGGCCCTCGACGATGCGGCCAGCCTGCAAGGCGGCACGCTCATTTTGACCCCTTTGCGCGGTGCCGACTTCGAGACCTATGCCGTCGCCCAGGGACCGATCTCGATCGGAGGTTATCTTTTTAGTTCGCCTCCGGGCGGGCAGAGCCCTTTTGCCAGCATTCAGAAAAACCACAACACCGCCGGCCGCATCCCCGGCGGCGCCTTTGTCGAACGCGAAGCCCGGGGCAACGCCATCTGCAATGGCCGCATTCACTTCCTTTTGCGCCAGCCGGACAACAACACCAGCCGGGGAATCGCCAAGGCGATCAATGCGAAGAATCCAGGCACGGCGTTCGCCATCGACGCCGGCACCGTCGAGGTGGCCATTCCCGATAGCGCCCTGCTCGATCCGGTCGCCTTCATCGGCGATATGGAAAATCTCGAAGTGCAACCCGACACCCCGGCCAAGGTCGTGATCAACGAACGCACCGGCACGATCGTCGCCGGCGACAATGTGCGCGTATCACCGGTGGCCCTGGCCCATGGCAGCCTCGCCATCACGACCGATATCAGCTTCTACGGCGGTCTGGCGGTGCCGTTTGGCGGCGCGCCAGGAGCCGTTTTGCCCCAGTTCAATCTCGAGACCCGCGAAGGTTCCGGTACTTTCAAAATGATCCCGCGTTCGGTGACGGTGGCCGATCTGGCCCGGGCCTTGAATGCCCTGGGCGTGACGCCCCGCGACCTGATCGCCATCTTTCAGGCACTGCACCGCGCCGGGGCGCTGCACGCGGAATTGGTCATCATCTAATAGCGGTTGTGTCGATAAGGGAGATCAGGAGGGAGATATCATGGATATCATCCGAGGCAGTCAGGATGTGCTGCATGGGGCTCACCGGCTCGACTCAGGCCCCAAGGGCCCGCGTGGAATCCAGGCCGGTGGCAAGCCACAAGTGCAAGAGGCGAGCAATGCCAGCCCCTTCCTGGGCCTGCTCAACAACCTGACTGGCGCCACCGCGGTGCAGGCACCTCCCTCGGGCCTGATTGCAGGCAACGCCGCCAGCCTGACGATGGGGCTTAACCCCAACTTGGGAGTCCAGGCCCTTTCGGCCAACCCGGCGAACGTGGCGGATCCCCTTCAACACCCCTTGAGCCAGCAGCAGCTCGCCAATCGCGACGTGGGAACCCAGCTGGAAAGCGTTTTCACTTCGATCCTGGTCAAGGAAATGCGCCAAACCCTTGATGGGGCAACACTTTTCGGCAATAATGGCGGCGATGTCTATGGCGGCATGCTCGACACCTACCTGAGCCAGCACCTGGCTCCCACCGGGTTTCTGGGAATCGGCGCCATGGTGGAAAAGCAGCTCAATCGCCGCGAGTCCTGACCTGGGCCTTGGTTAAGAGAGCTCTTTACGCTGTCTGGCGTTCTCAGGTGCGGGCTTGAGAAACTTGCGCCTTTCGCCGGGAAATCTCCGCTTCCTGTCCAGGTCGGCCAGATAATGACCTAGGGTTCTGGGAGAACCGCGGCGCCAAGAATTTCCGCCTCAATCCGAAAGCCCTTCCCCATGAACGGCCCGCCAAAGCACCCCGACTTAGCCGCTGCCGTCTCGAAACTTTTGCAAACCCTGCAAGAAGAACGAAAACGATTCGATCATCTAGATGAGGCCTTTTCTACCTGGCGCACGCGCCTGATCGCCGGGGAAATGCCCGGTCCGGCGCTGGCGGAGTCGCTGCGCGCGGCCCTCGAAGAGCATGCCCTGGCGGTTGCGGTCGGCCGCAAGGAGATCCAGAACGATTGGGGACCCAGGCTTGGCCATTCTCTCACGGCCGTACGCATGAGTGCCGTGGTGGAAAGTTTGCCGGCGCCCTGGAAAAAGCAGGTGGAAACCGAACTAGAAGAAACGCGCATGAGCGCGCGTCGCGCCGAAGAGTCGCTTGGCCGCATCGCCAACCTGGTTCATTCGGGGTTGGCGTTGCTCGACGAACTTGTCGGGGCGCTCACGGGTGCCCGATCGGCCAAACTCTATGGCCGCGATGGCCTGGTCCACGAATCGCAAGGCCGGCCGGTTTTCGAATTGAGAGGATGAGGATTTCCCCGTTTGAACGGGCCGGGTCCCCGTTTGAACGGACCGGGAAACGGTCGTCGGGAGGGGCCACAGAGTAAGATGGCGGGAGGAGCCGCCGAGTAAAATGGACTGAGTGCGACCGCGAATAAGACACCGGGTATTGAGCAAGGGAACGGGAAATGAGCCAGGGATTTGGAATCGGGATTTCGGCGCTGCGTGCCAATCAGCGGGCGCTCGATATTACCGGCCAAAATATCGCCAACGCTCAAACGCCGGGCTACAGCCGCCAGCTCGCCGACTTTTCGAACTTAAGCCCCTCCGGCGCCAACAATGTCGGAAACGGCGTGGCGATCGGTTCGGTGCGTTCGACCCGCGACGAAATCTTCGATGCGGCGATCTACACGTCCCGAAGCGAATCGACCGCCCTCGACACCGCGGTCGACATCCAGACGCGCTTGCAGACGCTTTACGCTCCCTCGGGCGGCACGACCAATCTCCTGGCGGACGGGCTCAACCAGTTCCTCAATCAGGTCGACAAGCTCACCGCCGATCCTTCCAACACAACTCAGCGCGCCGCCGTGGTCGATGCCGCCAAGCAGCTTGCCAGCCAGATTCAATCGATCAGCGCGGGGTTGACCACCCTGCAATCGGGCCTGGATTCCAAAATCGCCGCCCTGGTCGATCGGGTCAACACGCTCGCGAACAAGGTGGCCGACCTCAACGGCCAGATCAAACTGCAAACCCTCTCAGGCCAATCGACCGCCGATCTGGTCGATCAGCGAGCCCAACTGCTTAACGAGTTGTCCGGCCTGGTCGGCTTCGATTACAACCTGCCCGACCGGATTCAGGCGACCGTGGTTGCCGGCAACGCCACCCTGATCAACGGCGCTACCAATCAAACTCTGGTGGCCAGCGTAGTCGATGGCCAGGTGGTCATTCGCCTCTCAGGCAGCGATCAAAACCTGACGCTTCAGGGCGGCCAGCTCGGCGAAACGATTGCCCAGCGCAATGACCTTGCCACAACTCAGACCGCGCAACTCGACAATCTCGCGGTGCTCGTCTCCAGCCAGATTGACAGCATCTTGTCCCAGGGAATCGGCCTGGATGGCCCGCTTTCGCAAGTCAACGGCGCCCGCCAGGTCAACAGCATCGCGACGCCGCTCAACCAGGGAAATACCTCCTTCCCGATTCAGCAAGGCACTCTTTACATCACGGTGAATCACGGCGCTCCCGGTGAATCGTCGCTCAGCGCGGTCAACATCGATCCGGCCACGATGAGCCTCTCCGATGTCGCCAGCTCGATCGCCGCGATCCCCGGCCTGGAGGCCTTCGCCGATCCGCAAACGCGCAATCTGCGCATCATGGCCCAGCCGGGCTACACCTTCGAATTCACCGGCGCCTTGCCCACCAGCCCAATTTCGAACGTCTCGGGAATCACCCTCCCTCAGGTCACCGGCACCTACGCCGGCCTGGTCAACGATAACTACCAGTACACCGTAATCGGCAACGGCACCGTGGGAGTGACCCCTGGCCTCTCCATCGAGATTCGCAACCAGTCGGGAACCTTGCTCGGCGTGCAAAATATCGGACAGGGTTACACCCCGGGTCAGCCCCTCCCGGCACAGGACGGAGTCAGTCTCACCTTCGGATCGGCAACCTACAGCGACGGCACCAAAATGAATGTGCCGGTGGTCGCCAATGCCGACACCTCCGGCATCCTCACGGCACTGGGGCTCAACACCGTCTTCGCCGGCAACGCCGCGGCCACGCTGGCGGTGCGTTCCGATCTGGCCAAGGACCCGCGCCTGCTCGGCACTTCGCGGTCCGGTCAAAACAATGCGGCCGATTTGCTCCTCAAGGTGGCCACGCTTCGAAGCTCGGTTTCCCCCCAGTCGATCACCGGTTCGTCGTCTGGATTGCCCAGTCAACTGAGCGCCCCCTTGCAGACGATCGCCCAGTCGATCGCCGTGGCCCAGCAGGATCAGACCCAGGCCAAGGACCGCAACAGTCAGCTCGAAACGCAAAGGCTGGCGGTCTCGGGGGTCGACACCAACGAAGAACTGCTCAAGATGGTCAACTTCCAGCAGAATTACCAGGTCGCCTCACGCTACATCGCGACCTTACGCGACACCTTCAACGACCTGCTGCAGGTCCTTCGCTAATCCATTCGGGGTACAACGGCTCATGGAGACTCGCAGCCCGCTTCTTGCCGCGCTGATGCAATCGCAAGACCAGATCCGCAGACAAACCGATCTGTCCAACCGCACGAGCCTACAAGCCAGCGCCAATTCCCGGATCCTCGCGGCCTCCGACGACCCGCTTGCCGCCAGCGAAGCCAACGCCATTCAGGCGCGCATGGATCGCATTGCGGTCTTTCAGTCCAATGTCACCCAGGTCAAGGCGCGCATCGACTCGGGATCCAACACCCTCAAAACCATCGGCAACCTGGCCGACCAGGCTTCCAACATCGCCTCCTCGGCGGACTACTCGTCCACTTCGAGCCTTCAGTTGGCCGTCAGCCAGGTCGATTCGCTTTTGGAGCAGATTGTCCAGGCCGCCAATTTCAAATCGCTCAATGTCCCGGTGCTGGGAGGCGGCGCCGGAATCGAACCGGTGATCGTCACGCGCGACTCGTTAGGAAAAATCTCCAGTGTCACCTTGGCGCAAACCGGCGAAGCGGGCGCGGTGCTCGTGGGGGAAGGCGGACAAACCAACCCCGGCGCCGCCGATGGCGCCTCGATCTTGGGACCGAGCACGGCGGGCGGCAAAAGCTTGATCGACTCGGTGATTGCGCTACGCAATGCACTGGGAGCACGCGATCAGGCCGCGGTCGCGACGAGCCAAACCGGCATCACCGCGGGACGCACCAAGGCGATCGAGGCCTCGGGCGAACTGGGTGTTCAAAGCCAGTATCTCGATCAGGTCGGCGACATCCTGGCCCAAAACGGCCTCGATGCCCAGCAGCGCCTGTCCGCCATCAAGGACATCGACCTGGCCCAAGCCACGATCGACCTGCAAGCCCAGGCCAATCAACTAAGACTCACCCTCGCCGCAACGACGCGCATGTTCGACAACAGCCTGCTCGACTTCCTGCGCTAGAGAAGCCTTTAACGCAAAGGGCGCACTGGATCTCCTGCGTTCAATACTAGAAGCATTTTAACGCAAAGAGCGCAAAGAACGCAGGGACGCAAAGGGGCTTTCTGAGATCGGCTTTGACTGTGGCGCTTGTTTCCTGTTGAACAAAGATGCTCTTGCACCTCTTTGCGCTTTTGTGCTGAATTCCTCGGGCCTTCACTTTCCCACCACATTTATGGCGTCTCCGCGTTCAGCTCCTCTTCATTCTCTTCTTTGCGCGCCTCTGCGTCCTTGGCGCCTTTGCGTTGAATTCCTCATCTACCACCTTCGCGCGGCATTCTTGGCGCCTCTGCGTTGAGCTCCTCTTCATTCTCTTCTTTGCGCGCCTCTGCGTCCTTGGCGCCTTTGCGTTAAATTCCTCATCTGCCCCTTCAGCCAGCTTCCTTGGCGCCTTTGCGTTAAATTCCTCGTCTCCCACCGATCGCCCGGCGCCTCTTACCTCCCCGCAAACCGCGTCATAATAAACCGCCACTGCAAGATCAGAAGAATCGTCATTCCCGCGCCGATCAAGATGCCCAGGCCGATCGCGTTGAGGTAGAGTTTCATGGGGAACTCTCCGACGGCGGCGGGTGCGTTGTTGTCGCCGGCGGCGCCTTCGGCGCTTTTGGTTTCGGATTTCTCGTCGAGCTTCGCGATGGCTTGCGACAACGCGGCACGGTGCCGAAAGAGGGTCTGCACATCGCTTAGCTGGCGGGCGCTGACCAGTTCATTCAAGACCTGGTAGGCCGCGCCGACCTCTCCTTTGGCGCTTAGGAGTTCTCCGTAGGCCCAATAAAGTCGGGCATCGTTGGGCAGCCAGTAAAGCAACTGAACCACCATCGGCTCGGCTTCGGGATCGACTTTGTCCCAGACATTGCGTGGGAGCTTTCCCGGTTGAAAGCGGGCCGTGGTTTCCAGGCCTTCGAGGCCAAGAATCGTGTCGATCCGGACGGGGAGCATGGGCTTGCCCGAGGTCAGACTTTCACGATGGCGTGTTTTCCACAATTGCAAGAGCACCGTTTCCGCCCGGCGCATCCAGCGCCACTGCGGGTATTTCCACGAGGCTTTTGTTTCAGGCCATTGCTCCAGAAAATCCTCCATCGTGGCGATCGCCTTGGGCAACAGTCCCGGATCGGCGGCCTGGGCCATGGCCAGATGAGATAGGAGGAAAACCGAATCGGGATCGGCAGGGTCGGGCGGCTGCGTTTTCAAATAGGCGATAACCTTTCCCGGCTGACTGGTGCGTAGCCAGCAACCCGTCAACTCAAGCTGATCGGAAACGGATTTTAGGCTTCCTTCCTTGAGCTTCGTTTCGAGCGCCGCCATCCGGCTCAATAGCTGGTCTTGCAAGCTGCCTTTTTCGGCAGTAGTCGTCTTGGGATCCTGAGGATTGAACGCAAGCAGCGAACGGTATTCGCCAATATTGAGCCGAATCTGCGAGAACGAATTCGCGACCGGATAGGGATTGGGATCAGAAGGAATGTAGATGCCGGCCCACGCCCGCTGTGCAGGCAGCAGCAAGCACGCCGCCGCCAAGAAGGAGGTCAGGCTACGTTTGCAGAGACTCATTTTCCCGCTTGGTATCATTTTCCGGCTTCGTAATTGAGTTTGACGCTGGTGGTGATGCCGCCGCGCGCGGTGAACGCCCCGATCAGTTCGAATTTGATGGGAGCGATCGCGGCCACGAAATCGTCCATGAGGCGATTGGTGACCGCCTCGTAAAACGAGCCGACATTGCGAAAGCGCTGCAAATAGAGCTTGAGCGATTTGAGCTCAATGCACACCGCGCCTGGGGTGTAACGGTAGGTGATGGTGCCGAAGTCGGGCTGACCGGTCTTGGGGCAAAGGCTGGTGAATTCGGGGCAGATGATTTCAATCGTGTAGTCCCGGCCTGGCTTGGGGTTGGGAAAGGTCTCAAGCTGGGAAATGTCGGGCGCGGCAAAATCGGGCATCGGTCGATCCTCTCAAATAAAATTGGCGTGATTATCTACTTAAAAATAGCCTACAAATTCTTCTATTGATTCTTGTTCTTGACGCTCGCCGTACGAGGCGATCGAGCTTCAGGTGGCTGGTCGGGCTTGCGCGTGGTCCACTCCGCCATCTCCCTTTCCCTGGGATGGGCCGCCGATCCGGGGAAAGCCTCCATCGCGGCGTAGGGCCAAGGTTTGACCTCGCCTGCCGACTTGGTGAAGGGAGCGGTGTCCTTGCAATAGCCATCCACTTTGAGGAAATAACCCCGTGTCGAGCCGGTCGCCAGCCGGGGAGGCTCGGCGAATTCCATCGTGACCTCATCGCCCGGCCCGCCGATCATGAGCAGGTCGTCGCGCTCAAGTAAAAGGGAGTAAACCGAACCCCGTCGGGTGAAGTTTCCTTTCCATTCGGAGACCTGACCCGCGGTTTCGATCGCATCTCGCCGGTAGCGAATCAGCCCGTCCCCAACCGCTTCCTCCTTGAACACCCCGGGGCTTTCCAGGTGCGCCGATCGCAGTTTGAGGTCGTGAACCAGGGCCTTCTCGCCGGGGCGCGCCAGGCGAGCCAACCGGATCGCGTCCATCGCGACTCGAAGATTCGTGACGATGCGCATCGGTCCTTGCAGCTTGGCCCCCAGAGAGGTGACCTCGATCGTCAGTTGCTTGGGCAAACCGGCCGGAAGCCCCAGTTCCAGCGCCGCGCTCCAGCCTCCCTTGCCATCGGGCACTTCCAGGGTCAACGGCTTGGCGACGACACCGGCCTGGGCCGCCGCGTAGAGCGATTCGGGATAGGGGTAATCGGTCCAGGCATCAAGGACGAGGTAGAAGCGATCTTGCGGCTTGGCCTCAAGTTTATCGAAGGCCATTTCCCAGCCATGATCGCCGGCAAACCCAAGCCAAGACCGCAAGGGGTAGTCGCGCGGATAATGGCGATCGCGGCGCGACAACTCGGCGGTGCAGTCGCGGCCATCGAGCTTCTTCCCCCATTGAGGATAGCGGTACTCCGGAAAAATCAACAAGTCGCCGCTCGGTTGCGGCCCGGAAAAGACGAAGCGCTCATCGACCGAGGCGGTCCACCCGGCAGGCAAATCGACCGCTTGCACCAGGACCCGATCGAGGTACATGACCTCGTCCATCGGTTCGGCCAGACTCAACCGGAGCGGCCGGTTCTTGGCCAGGGGCGCGGGCGGCTCGATCCAGAGCGATTCGCTTGGGCGTGGCGGCCGGACGCTACCGCCGGCCCCCTGTTCGCCGATGGCGCCGGCACCCAGCAGGTCGGTCACCATCGTCATCCCTTTTTCGGTCTCGATGAAGAGCACGGGGCAACTGGTCGCCTTGCGATTGGTCTCGGGAATGTTGTGAACCACTGCCGTCGAGAGATTCTTCTCGGCCTGAACCACGCGATCGGGCCAGCGAATCCTGAGCACGCTGGCTTCGAGCGACCGGCCGACTCCCAGATCGACGGGCACCATCGATTGGGCCGGCCCCGACGCGAGGGTTGCCAGCTCGACGGTGGAGCGGATGCTTCCTTCAAGCGATTCCATTTTGGCGCCGATGGCATCATTGTTGGTACGCAGCGAATCGGCCTTATCTCGCCTGCCGGCAAGCAACACCTTGAGACCCTGATTGCCATTGCCCAGATTGATGCGGTATTCCAAACCGCTTCGGGGGTACCAGGTCCAGAGATCGGATTTGCCATCACCATCGCCGTCCGCATAGCCGATCGCGGCGATCGGATTGGGTGCGCTTTGCGTGGAGCTGCTCAAGCTATTCTGGTCAAAACTGAGCTTGGCCGCATGGTTGCGCACAATTCCGACCCTTCCTCCGGTCATGACCCCGATCAGGTCCATGGAGCCATTGCGATCGACATCGCCCGCCACAACTTGGCGCATCGCCGGTCCACTCGTCGTTCCTAGTTCAATGGCAGGCTTGCCTGGAGTGCCATTGGGCCGGCAAAGCAATAGCACCGGCGGAGTGTCGGGCCCATTGAGCACGAGGTCGCAGTAACCATCCAGGTCGATGTCGGCAACCAGGCCCGAAGTCGGGTGACTGTTTTCCGGCCCGATTTCTGCCGGGCCGCTAAAGCGCAACAGGCGGTCGTTGAAAATCATCGAGGCGCGCTTGCCGGCGGAAAAGACGATCAGGTCAAGATCGCCGTCATTGTCCGGATCGCCGAGCATAAGGTGAAAGGCTCCCGCGACCCGCGGAAAGAGATTGTCCGGCGCGCTTTCCCAGGCCCAGGACAGGGCGGCCATGGGCTCATTGGGAGCTGTCGCGGGGGCAACACCCTGATTCATCCAGGCGCATACCTGCCCGGACCGGGCGCCTTTTGGTTGCCCTTTGAAAGCCAGCGATCCTTCCGCTTCGTTTTCGCCAAGGATGACAAATACCAGATCGAGATCGCCATCCTGATCGAGGTCGATCGCGCGCAGACCGAAAATGGGCACTTCGAACGACCCAGTCTTGCCCACCAGCGGCTTGAGTTCGAATTCGCCATCTCCCTTGTTGCGCAAGAACCGAATCCCTTTGGGACCGCACACCGCCAAATCGGTGTGGCCGTCGTTGTCGAAATCGGCCGCCACCGCCCCCCAGCTAAACCAGCCGGCAGGCAATGGAAGCGGCACGACGGTCCAGTCTCCCGGGGTGTGCTGCGCCAAATAGAGATCACGGATCTTGCCCTGTTCGAGGATCGCCCCGCCAAGGAAAGCATCGGGATAGCCATCCCGCTTGAAATCGCCGAGGCAAAGACAGCCGCCGAATCGGTCGCGCACATCCTTGAAAAGCGTGGTCGCAGGCCCCTCGGGCCAGGAATCCTCGGCCGCCCACGATCGACCGGGACCCAGGTCGGCCGGGCCGGGCGTGCCTCTTCGAAAATTGGGTACGGGTGCCGCGCTGCCATCCTTGGGTGGTTTGAATGCACCCAAAATACTCGCCAACGGCCCCATATTCGGATAGGAGATTTCCTGCGTTCGCTCCCAATCGGCCTGTTTGAGCCGCTCATGCTCTTCAAGCAGCCGCTTGCGTTCCTCGGGATTGTCGAGCTGGGGATGTAAGGCGATTGCATAGCGAGCGGCATTGAGGTAGGGATCCAGTTCCAGCGCCCGGCGCAGGCATTTCATCGATGCCTGGGAATCAGAGCCCTCCGGATGGAACTTGCCCAGGTAATACCAAGAAAAGGCATCGTTGGGATCTTTCTCGAGTACCGCCTGAAACGAGCGGGCGGCATCCTCGGCTCGGTTCTGGTAGTAGGCGATGATCCCCAGGCAAAAGTGGGCGTTGAGGTTATTGGGGTCCTTGCGCAACACCTCTTCGAAGGTCTGGATCGATCGAGCCAGACTGCCGTCGGAAGCTTGATTCAATAAAGCGATGCCGAGGTTGATTTTGAGGTCGGTATTGTTCGGATCCAAAAGGAGGGCGTCTTCGAATTTCTTGCCCGCTTCGGTGTATTCGAAGCGTTCCATTTCCGCGATACCCTGGTTGGTCAGCGTCCTCACCGTCTCGGGGTCGGCCTGGCGCAACCAGAACAGGAACCCGATCGGCACCACCAGAACGACGAGCAGACCGACGATCGCCCAATATTTCCCTGACGGTTGGGGTTTTCCTGAATTTTGGGCTGGTTGGGACATCCCCATGGTTCCTTCCGATTTTCCAGGGCATTTTTCTCTTCTATACTAGGGAAAAAGCACCACTTTCCGGTACGGCAACGCTTCAAAGAGGGGGGCAAGAGATGTGTCATGCACTTTGGTTGTTCGCACTGATGTCCGCGGCTCCCCCGATTGCAGAGCCGCGTCCTGAATGGCCCAACACTTCGCAACCCACCGCGGCTTTGGCCCCCTTGCAATATCTGGGCAAGGAAGGCTCCGCGAAAACGGCTCAATACCTCGCATCGTTGCGCGTGGCGACGGGGGGTTATGCAACCCAGCTCGGTTCCAGCCCGACGCTCGGAGCCACCTTCCAGGCCAGGAAAGCGCTCAAGGTTCTCGGCGTCAAGGCGGTGCAGCCCGAGCTGGACACGGCTTTCGTACGCAAGTGCGTCGAGCCGGGCACCAACTATTTCGTGACCCGCCCGGGGGAGAAGTCAACAGTGATGACCTCTGCCGGGGGAATCATGACGGCGGTGGCGGTGGGTTTGGGTGATGTCGCCGATTTCAAACCGGTACTCGAAGCCAATAGCCGCCGGCTTCAATTGGAAGCCAAATCCTATGAAGAAATCCGCCTGAGTGCGGCAGCGTTCGAGGCGCTGGGGGAGGAGCCGCGCGTGCGCCGCGAATGGATCCATCAGCTTCGCAAAACGCAAGGAAATGACGGCGGATATGGGCCAGAAAACTCCCGGCTCAGAGATACCGGCGGAGTCATTGCCGCGTTTTTGCGCTTGGGCGAGACGATCCCCGATCGCGAAAAGCAGGTCTACCTCGAATATTTCCTGGAAAGCCAGAAGCATGGCGGCGGATTCGGTATGACGGTCGACAGCCCCTCCGACATGGATTCGACTTACAAGGTGGGACGAGCGATCTGGTTGATGCGAGAATCTCCCAACGTGCAGAAATTGACGGCGTTCCTCAAGAAATGCCACACGGCAAACGGCGGATTCGCCGACCGGCCCGGTGACGAACCGACCCTGTCCGACACTTATAAGGCCGTGCTCGTTTCCAGTTGGCTCAAGGAAAAACCCTGATGCCGCTGGCTTATTTCGCCCTGGGTTCCACCTGTTTCGAGGGAAAACCCTGATGCCGCTGGCCTATCTCGCCCTGGGTTCCACCTGTTTCGAGGGAAAACCCTGATGCCGCTGGCCTATCTCGCCCTGGGTTCCACCTGTTTCGAGGGGAAACCCTGATGCCGCTGGCCTATCTCGCCCTGGGTTCCAACCTGGGAGACCGCGCTCTTCAGTTGGACCGGGCCGTCGAAATCCTTTGCCGAACTCATCCCGTGCGCCTGCTTCAGCATTCCGGCTGGATCGAAACCGATCCGGTCGGCTGCCCGCCCGATCAACCGCTTTATCTCAATGGCGCCATCGAAGTCGAAACGGACTTGAAGCCCCGAGCTTTGCTCGAGGCCATGCTCGCCACGGAAGAGAAGCTTGGCCGCAAGCGCTCCGTGCCCAATGCGGCCCGCACCGTCGATCTGGATCTTTTGCTTTATGGCGAGGCCATCTTGGAAGAGCCGGGTCTTCAATTACCCCACCCGCGCTTGACCGAGCGTTTTTTCGTCCTCATCCCCCTTGAGCGGATCGCGCCAGGGGTGTTCGTTCCCGGCACCGGCGCAACGGTCGCCCAGCATTTGGCCAGGTTGACCGGCATTCGTCCTTATGGGCCCGATCGGCAGCGAGCGCTACGAGGCAAAACGATCCTGGTCACGGGAGGCAGTGCCGGAATTGGCAAGGAAGCCGTGCTGGAACTCGCCTCGGCGGGAGCCGATCTGATCGTCCATGGCCGAAACGACGCCCGCGTCGAGGAAGTGATGGCGCTTGCCAGAAGACGCGGCGCCCAGGCCTGGGGTTTGACCGAAGATCTCGCCAAGGCGGATGGCCCGCAAAAGCTCTGGGACCGGTTTCTGGCGCTCAAGGTCCCGCTCGACGGCTGGATCAACAACGCCGGCGCCGACATCCTGACCGGCGCGGGACCGGGGAAATCGTTCGACGAAAAACTTGAGGCGCTCTGGAAAGTCGATGTCGAGGCGACCCTCAAACTCTCGCGCCTTGCCGGTCACTGGATGAAGGAACGCCACGGCGGGGTCGTTTTGAATGTCGGCTGGGATCAGGCGGAAACGGGCATGGAAGGGGACAGCGGCACCTTGTTCGGCACGACCAAGGGGGCGATTCAGGCTTTGAGCAAGGCCCTGGCGGTCGATCTGGCGCCGAAGGTACGCGTGCACACGATTGCTCCCGGCTGGATCCGCACCGCCTGGGGGGAGAAGGCGCCATCGCTCTGGCAGGAACGAGTCCTGCGCGAAACACCCCTGGCGCGCTGGGGCGAACCCCGCGACGTTGCCGCGGCGATGACCTGGCTGATGACACCTGCCGCGGCCTATCTGAGCGGGCAGACGATCCGCGTCAATGGCGGCGCGGTTCGCCTCTAAGCCCTTGGGACCCTTCAAAAGCAAGCGCGTGCGGTTCTTTGGGAGAAAGGCCGCCAGATTTTTGATTCCCGTACTGCTTTTTTCTTGCATCCGGATGCGGCGGACGGTATCGAGCGCACCCTAGAACCGGGTGGGGTCCCGGTGTGGGGGATACCGTGGCTCGACGCAATCTTTATGAAGGCATCGCCTATCAGACCGACTGGGGCATGGCCCGAGTCGGCAGGTCGGAGGATCTCCTTCTCGATCTCGATTCCCATTCGGTCGATCTGATCTTCACTTCCCCGCCTTTCGCGCTGCAGCGGGGCAAGGCCTACGGCAATCTCGAACAGGGCGAATGGCTGGCCTGGATGAGCGGCTTTGGACCGGAATTTTCGCGCATCCTCAAGCCGCGCGGAAGTCTGGTGCTCGACCTGGGCGGCGCCTACCAGAAAGGGCAGCCGGTTCGCAGCCTGGCCAACTTCCGGCTATTGATCAACCTTTGCGACAACCATGGCTTTCATCTGGCCGAGGATTTCTACTGGTACAACCCCGCCCGGCTTCCATCGCCGATCGAATGGGTGAACAAGCGGAAAATTCGCGCCAAGGATGCAGTGAACAACCTCTGGTGGCTATCGCAAGACACCCATCCCAAGGCCGACATCAAAAAGGTGCTCGTCCCTTATTCGGACCGAATGAAACGGTTGCTGGAAAAGCCGTCCGAGTTTTTCAGCCCCACGGCCCGCCCTTCGGGCCATCAGGTCGTTCACGGTTTTGAAAAAGACAACGGAGGCGCGATCCCTCCCAACCTGTTGCAAATCGCCAATACCGAGTCGAACTCTTCCTACCTGCGCCGCTGCAAGGCGGGCGGCTTCGCCCCGCATCCGGCACGTTTTCCCGAAGCACTGCCTGACTTTTTCATCCGCTTTCTGACCGAACCGGGCGATCTCATCCTCGATCCCTTCGCCGGTTCCAACACGACAGGCAAGGTCGCGGAAAAGCTGGGGCGTCGCTGGCATTCGTGGGATTGCCAGCCCGAATATGTGTATGGTTCGGTTTTGCGCTTTGGAACGGATCTGCCCGACGATGTCGTCATCGCCTGGGCGAAGCAGGCGCAAGCCGGACGGATGGTCTCGATGTGGAGCCGAAGTCAAGCGGCTTGATCGCGCGAAAGATTTTTTTCGCGCCTGAGGAAAATGAAACGCGAAGCCGAACAAAACGCAACAAACCCAGGCAGCACTGCCTGGGTTTGTTGCATTAAAGCGTCCGCGGCTCAGGAAAGTACCGACCGTAGCGATTGCGAATGGGCGCCTTGCGCGGATGCGACGGACAGGTTTTTGAAACCGGCCAATTCCTTGTCCCAGGGAGCGCGGTATTTCTTGCTGATGAAAGCACTCACTTCCGATTCGCTTGGCTTCAGATTGGCGGCGTCCCAGGCGAACGACTTACCCGAGCGGTAGGCGGCAACCCCCAAAAGCACGGTTTCGGTCAAGGGACCGCTGTAATCGAAGGAGCACAGGGTCTTCCCATTCCCCTTCATCGCCTCAATCCATTCCCGATGGTGGCCGATCGAGTTGGCAATCGGGTCGATTTTGATCGAGCTGCGTGCCGATTCGGGGCAGTTGATGAAGGAATGGCGGCCGTAGTCGGCTTGCAACATTCCCTTTTCGCCGATGAACAGCACGCCATTGTCCCAGGGGAGCAATCCTTCCACCTTGGGTTTGCGGCCGCCGTCGTGCCAGTAAAGGGTGACGGGGCCCATGTTGCCTCGCTCGGGGAATTCCCAGCGAGCGGTGAGATCGTCGGCCGCCGTATCGGCATCGACGGGAGTTCCTTCCGCGGAAACCTTGGTGGGGTATTTGAGTTTCAGCGCCCAGAACGTCAGATCGATGTAGTGGCAGCCCATGTCGCCCAGAGTGCCGGCGCCAAAGTTCCAGTAGCGCCTCCAGTTGAAGGGAACAATGGAAGAGCTGTACTCCCTTTGAGCGGAGGGGCCGACCCACAGGTCATAGTCGAGGGTTTCGGGAACCTTCTCGCCTGTTTTCGTCGTAACTCCCTTGCCACCGCAGGATTTCGCACACCAAACATGAGCTTCCTTGACCGCGCCGATGGCGCCGGCCTGGATCTGTTCGACCACGCGGCGGTAGTTGGGCTCGGCATGGATCTGGGTGCCCATCTGGGTGACCGCTTTTTTCTTGGCGGCCAGATTCTGCAGAATCCGCGCTTCTTCGACCGTATGGGTCAGCGGCTTCTCGCAATAAACATGGCGGCCCGAATCGAGGGCCAAGGCGGCCGCGGGAAAGTGCGTGTGGTCAGGGGTTGCGATCAATACCGCATCGATGTCTTTGCGATCAAGCAATTTGCGGAAATCGACATCGAAGGTGGCTTTGGGAAATTGCTTGCGGGACTTGGCGGCGCGGCCGAGCTCAACATCGCAAAGCGCGACCAGCTTGCCGCCGGAGGGTTCGATTTCAACCAGGTTGTTCTCGCCTCGGCCCGCAACGCCGATCAGGCCGATGCGCACCTGTTCCGCGGCAGGGTAACCGTAGACGGATCGCGAGAAGGATCCCGCAGCTGCGGCCGTGGCCGCGCTGAATACAAAGCTTCGCCGCGAAAGTGTCGACATGGAAGGCTCCGAAGGAAGAAAAGAGGGAGGTAGAGGGGACGGAGGGTGGGACGGAATCCGCCGGGAACACTTCCGTCATCATAAAAAAGAGGTGCCAGGGCAACAAGCGTTACCCCGGCACCTCTCATAAGTGGAGACGGCCTTCGGACCGAATCAAATCGCTTTCGCAGGGCTCATTTTTTGTCCCAAATGCTCCATAAGAAGCTTGCGAAGCATTACGGCCGGGCTCAATCCGGCCTCAAATGCCTCAGTTTCGAGCATGTTCGCCTGCCATTCAGGCAGGAGCAGAGAAATTTCCACGACGGGTCCGGGAGCAGTTGTTTGCATCATTTTAGGTGCCTGGTTGTCCATTACGGGACGAACCTCCTCGCGCCAGAAAGCGTCAGAGCGTGGCTGAAACCCCTGGTTCTTTGAATATTTTCCCTGAAGGGTACCCATCATTTCCATTCGAGCCGTTTTCCTAAGGTGGTGGGGTGAGGTACGCCACGATTTGAATACGCAACTCATCATACTCCCGCAAAAGTGATGCCATCATGTTGATTTTAAGAGGATTGCTGGAATTTGACGGAAGGTGAAATGTACAGTTGCTGAAGCGGAAACAATGAAGCAGACTCGGGCGATGGATGCTTTGTGTGGTCTGGTGCAAGCGACTTGAGAGCGGTAAGTTAGGGACATGAAACGCAAAATCCGCGTCGATTTCAAGAAGAACCGATCCAAGCCGGCGCGGGACAAAACCTGGACCCGCGGCTTTGAAGAACATCAGTTCCAGGATGATCAGACCCAGCGCAACGAGCGCGTCCGCGCCAAGGGCGATCTGTCGCGCAAGCGCACCATTTTGCAAGACGACAAGACGGCAAATGCACAGAATTTGACCACGGCGGGCGAATTGCCCGCAGTCGACACCAAAACCTGTCTGCCCGGCAGGGTCTTGCGGGTCCATGGCCTCTTTAGCGTCGTCGAGACCGATCAAGGCGAGCATTTTGGCTGCACCGTCCGCCGCGTCCTGAAAACGCTGGCGACTGATGCCCGCCACGTGGTCGCCGCGGGCGACCGGGTTTGGATCTTGCCTGACCAGGAAAGGACAACGGCTCCAGCTGCAACAAGCGCTGCCGGGGCGGGCGCGAAGGCCGTTGCGCATTCACCGGCAAGCGATTCACTCCCACTCACCGGCACCCCAGAAAAGAAGGACCCTTTACCTCAACGAGCGCTCAATCCCTCGGAGCTTCCCAACAAAGGCGTTATCGAGCGCATCGAGGCGCGCCATGGCGTTTTGGAACGCAGCGCCCGCGGCAAGGAACATGTCCTCGTTGCCAATCTCGATCAGGTCTTCTTTGTCGTTTCCGTCGTCGAGCCTGGTTTGAAGATCCATCTGGTCGACCGCTACCTTGCCGCCGCCAACCGCGCGCAAATCCAGGCGATTTTGTGCCTCAACAAGATCGACCTTGCCGAAGCGGGATCGTATCAGCGCTTGATCGGTTGCTGGGAACGGCTGGGAGTCGAAGTGATTTTGACCAGCGCCAAGACCGGAATGGGCGTCGCCCGCCTGCGCCAACTCCTCAAAGGCAAGCAAAGCGCCTTCTCCGGCCAAAGCGGCGTCGGCAAATCTTCTCTACTCAACGCGATCGAACCGGGCCTGGGTCTGCGCGTGCGCGAAGTGAGCGACGTCAACGCCAAGGGAAAGCACACGACCACCACCAACGAACTGATTCGCCTGAGCGCCGGCGGCTGGGTCGCCGACACGCCGGGAATCCGGCAATTCGATATCTGGCAAACTTCCGCCGGAGAGCTCGAAGGCCTGTTCACCGAATTTCGCCCGTTTGTTCCGTTTTGCCCTTTTCCCGATTGCACCCACACCCACGAAGAAAAGTGCGCGGTGCGCGCCGCGGTGAACCGTCGCCTCATCCATGCCAGCCGCTACCATAGCTACCTTGGACTTTTGCAAACTCGCGAGTCATAACCCAGCCTGTTGCTTTGCAAACACCTTTCTACCTAGAAGAATTCACCGAAAACGGCACCTAGTAACGGATTATCCCCTCAGATGAGAACGCTTGTCATTGGCGACATTCATGGCTGTGCAACGGCCTTCGACCGCCTCCTGGAAGCCGCCGGCCCGGCCGATCGGATCATCACCCTGGGCGACTACATCGACCGCGGCCCCGAAAGCAAGGGAATCCTTGACCGCTTAATCGCCATGGCGCCGACGGGAAAACTGATAGCCCTGCGCGGCAATCACGACCTGATGATGGTGGAGTCCGCCAAAACCGGCAACAACGGGTTTTGGCTCATGCACGGCGGCAAGGAAACACTGGCAAGCTACGGCACCAACGAAAAACAGAACTGGGTCGAAACGGTCCCTGCAAGCCACTGGGATTTTCTGCAACACTTCCTGGTCAACTACCACGAAGACAAGGACTTTTTCTGCGTGCACGCCCGGGTCGAGCCCGGCTTGGCCCTGGAAGATCAGCCCGACAGCTCGCTTTTCTGGGAAAAACTAGGCGACCCGCTACCGCACTATTCGGGCAAGACGATGCTTTGCGGTCATACCCGAATGCCCGACGGCTTTCCCTTGCGCTTCCCCGGCACCATCGCGATCGATACCAGCGTTTACACTTCCGACGGCTGGTTGACCGCTTTGGAATGGCCCAGCCTCAAATACTGGCAAGCCAATGAATTCGGCCAGACACGAGAAGGAAAATTGGAGTGAGAAATTTCGCCGGCATCAAAAACGATCCGGCGCCGATCCAGCAAAAATCGATCGGCTTTAATCGATGACGGCTCAAGGCCGGAGGGTCATTGCGCCGGCCACTGTTTCACTGCGCTTACCGCCTTGTGAACCAGGGGGTCGATCTTCGACGCCGGGGTGTTCTTGAAATCGGGGCCATGCGAATTGAAGAGCACCGCCCAGTGAAAGCCATCGTGGCGGCGCACCAGGATGGACGAAGAGCCCGGAACGAGCCCGGTGTGCCAGGAATTCAACTTCCCTGAATCGCTTTCCCCCACCTCGCGGAATTGCCATCCCAGGCCATACCAGGTTTTCTTGTCCGCTTCTTTTTTTTCTTGTTTTTCTCTTTTCTCCTTTGCCGTCTTCGGTTCGGCTGGCTTCGCGGCCATCAGATCCAGCGACCTGGATGATAAAAGACATTGCGGATGGGCTTTGTCCAGATGGTCGGCGAACTTGACCAGGTCTTCGGCCGTACCGAGCCAGCCGCCGTGAGCATCGAGCGCTTCGTGATACCAGGAGCCGTAGGGCCGCGCCACCTGCTCGTGCGGCGGGAAAACCGACTTCGCGTTGCGCTTTTCCAGATCGTAGTAAATCGCTTCCTTGGGAACACGCTGATCTCGCTTCGATTTGCCGATGACCATGTCGGTGATTCCCATCGGCGCCAGAACATCCTGGCGCACATAGGTTTCGTAGTCGCGGCCCGAACACTTCTCGATCACGCGGCCGAGCAAGCAATAACCGAAATTCGAATAGGCATACTTCTCGCCCGGAATGAAGTCGAGTGGCCGGCCCAGCATGGTGCGAATGATCACTTCCAGGGAGGCCGGAGCCGCCGTGCCTGCCTTTTTTGCAAAGTCGATCGAGCGGAACATCGGATCGAACGAGTGATCGCGATCAAACCCGGCCCGGTGCTGCAGCAACAGCTCGATCGTGATTTCTTTCCAGCGCGGATCAAGCGTGGCCTTGGGATAGGGCTCGATTTTCAGATGATCGAGCACCTTATCGCTTAGTTGCAGCTTGCCTTGCTCGGCCAGTTTAAGAATGGCCACCGCGGTGATCGGTTTGGAAATACTCGCAATGCGAAAGAGCGTGTCGCTCTGCACGGGCTTGCCCGCCGATCCGGAGGCCGCATCGGGTCTTTCCGCCCAGCCGAATCCGGCGGAGTAGACCAGCTTGCCGTTTTTGGAGATGGCGATCGAGGCGCCCGGCAGGTCATTTTTCTCAAGAAACGATTCCATCATCGAATCGATCGGCGCCAGCGCTTCGACCTTCGTTCCCGTGCGGGGGATTTCCTTTTTCGCTTCACCGTCAGCAGGACAAACGAGAAGCAGTGTCGCCACAATCGTCAGACTATGCATCGGCTTGATCTCTCAAGAATCGAAGTCCAGAACCAGATCCAGGTCCAGGGAGCGCGTGCTCCAAGCACAGGGAAGAGCCAACGACAAAAAAGGACGGATTCACAACCAGGCAGGTAGGTAGGTTCGTCGCCGGCGGTTTGCTTCGAGTAGATAGCTTACGATTCCCGCCGGGGAGCAATCATGAGAAATCGACAGGGCATCACACTTGGTTCGCCTGGGCGCAAACCGATTTCCCAAAGAGCTTGAAGGCGGCAGGAGTGACAATCTGATCGAGCAGGGTCGAATCGAGCAAGCCGCCAATCACGACGATCGCCAGCGGATGCAGGATCTCCTTACCCGTCTGAGCGGCGCCTAGTGCCAGGGGAACGAGCCCAAGGATCGCGGTGAGCGCCGTCATCATCACCGGGGCCAATCGCTCAAGCGTTCCGCGCACAATCATGTCATCGCCAAAGGGCACTCCCTCCACCTTGACGAGGCGGATGTAGTGGGAGATCATCATGATCCCATTGCGGCTGACAATGCCGATCAGGGTGATGAAGCCGACCCAGTGCGCCACCGACAAGGTCGTCGCGCCCGCCCAGATCTTCGGCCACTGCCACCAGGCCGCCTCCTTCAGGGCTTCCATCTGCGGGTGATGGATCGCCAGGAGCAGCGCGACCGATCCGAGCGCGGCCAGCGGAATGTTGATGAAGAGCACAAGGATCGCCCCCACCCAGGAGCCGAGGCATTTCCAGAGCAGGCAAAAGACCCCGAACAGGACCACCCAAAAGAGCCAGAACAGCGCCGTGTTGGCCTCCCTTTGCGCTTCGAACTGCCCTCCCACCTCGATGCGGTAACTTCCCGGGAGGTTTCGCAGTTTTTCTTCGATCTCAAGCATGGCGCGCTGGATCTCTTCGACCACGCGGCCCAAGTCGCGCCCCTGAATGTTGCAGGCGATCGCCACCCGGCGTTTGACATTTTCGCGGTAGATGGTGTTGGGGCCGCGCGCGTCGATCACATGCGCCACCTGGCTGAGCGCCACCTTCCTGCCGGAAGGCGTGTCGAGAATCGTCTGGCCGATCGCCGCGCGATCTTCGCGGGAGGCCTCGTCATACCAGACGACCAGGTCGAAATAGCGTTCTCGATCAAGCACCGTCGAAACGATTCTCCCCTTGTAGGCGGTCTCAAGCAGTTTGGTGACATCTCCAGGGGCCAGTCCGTATTCGGCGGCGGCTAAGCGATTGACCTCGAGGCGGACCTGCTTGATATTCTCCTGCGGCTCGACCTGCAAATCGACAACACCGGCAATCTGGCTCATCCGGTCCTGAATGTCGTAGGCCGCCGACACCAGTTCTCGCAGATCGTCGCCAAACACCTTGACGGCCACCTGCGCCCGCACGCCGCTCATCAGATGATCGAGCCGGTGGCTGATCGGCTGGCCGATGTTGATATTCACATTGGGCAACCGCGACACCGATTCGCGGATTTGGGCCAGCACTTCAGCCTGAGGCCGGCCGGTGACCTCCACGCCAAGGCGGTGCAATCCGGGAATGGCGCGCGCCAGCGCAAACCACCAGCCCGGTTTGGAGCGCTCAAGGGGCACCAGGCGGATGTCGATTTCCGAAGAGTTGACCCCTTCGGCATGTTCGTCCTGCTCCGCCCTGCCGGTGCGCCGCGCAACCGAGACCACTTCCGGCTCGCGCCAGAGCATCGCCTCGACCTGGCCCGCGATCCGTTTGCTTTCGGTCAGGCTTGTGCCCGGCCGCGTCTGCACATTGATCGTCAGCGTCCCCTCGTTGAAAGGAGGCAAAAACTCCGACCCCATCCAGACCACCACTCCCTTGGAGGCAAACGCCAGAATCGCCGCGCACACCAGGATTTTGCGCGGATGCCTGAGCGCCCAGCGGATCGCCACCGCGTCGATGGCCTTGAGCACGCGCAAAAGAAGCGGCTCTGCGCGCACCGCCATGAACCTGGCCCTGGGAAGTAAGAACGAGGCAAGCACGGGAGTGACGGTAAGGGAAACCACAAGCGATGCCAAAAGCGAAACGATGTAGGCCAGCGCCAAGGGCGCGAACATGCGCCCTTCCAAGCCCGCCAGCGCGAAGAGGGGCAACACGACCAGGCAAACGATCAAGGTGGCGTAGACGATCGAGTTGCGCACTTCGCTGGAAGCGCTGAAAATTACCGCAATGGCCGATTCGGGGTGTTCCTTCTGCCGGTTCTCCTTGAGTCTCCGGTAGATGTTTTCGACATCGACCACCGCGTCGTCGACCAGCTCGCCAATGGCGACGGCGATCCCGCCTAATGTCATCGTGTTGATCGTGATGCCAAAGAGGTGAAAGACCAAAATCGTGGCGAGCACCGAGAGCGGGATCGCAGTCAAGGTGATGAAACTGGTGCGCAGATTGGCCAGGAACAAAAAGAGAATGAGCACGACCCAGATCGTGCCATCGCGAATCGCCTCGATGACATGATCGATCGCCGTCTGAATGAAGTCGGCCTGGCGAAAAATCCCCTTCTCGATTTTCACACCGGGCGGCAGTTCCTTTTGCAATTGATCAAGCGCCATCTCGACCTTGGGCGTCAGTTCCAGCGTGTTCGCACCAGGCTGCTTTTGAATTGCCATGATGACGGCGTCGCCGCCTTCGGGAAGACCTTCCAAGTTGCGCACGTGCACCGAACCGTCGCCTCGTCTTACGGGGCCGCCGAAACGGACCTCGGCAACTTCCTTGATCTTGACCGCGCGCTTTTCGCGCCAGAGGATCGGCGTCTCGCCAATCTGTGCCGGATCGAGGCTCTGCCCGCTCAAGCGGATGAGTTGTTCTTCTTGCTTGCGTTCAAGAATGCCCCCGCCTGCAAGGACATTGGCTTTTTCGGCGGCATCGACAAGCTGCGGCAGGGTGATCCCCTGGGCCGCCAGGCGATCGGGCGAAGTGATGATTTGCAATTGCTTGAGCACCCCTCCCATCACGGTCACCTGGGACACGCCTTCGATGGCGAGCAGGCGATTGCGTACCGTGAACTCGCCCAGAGTTCTGAGTTCCATGGCACTGGCAAGCTTCTTTTCGCCGGTCAGTTCTGGCCCCTCATGGCGCAGGCCCACGAGCAGAATTTCCCCCATGATCGAGGAGATGGGGGCGAGCACGGGGTTGGAACCCAGGGGCAGTCGGCCGCGAGCGAGCTGCAATTTCTCGCTGACGATCTGCCGGTCCTGGTAGATGTTCGTGTCCCAGTCGAACTCGACCCAGATGATCGACAGGCCAATGCCCGATGCCGACCGCACCCTGCGCACCTGCGTGGCACCGTTAAGCAGCGATTCGATCGGCCGCGTGACAAGCGATTCCACTTCCTCGGGAGCAAAGCCCTGCGCCTCGGTCATCACCGTGACGGTGGGCCGGTTCAAATCGGGGAACACATCGACCGGCATGCGCGCCAATCGGTAAAGACCCAATCCCACCACGAGCAGGGCGGCCAAAAGCACCGCCATCCGGTTTTTGAGCGACAGCAAAATCAAACGGTCGAGCATGATCGTTTCTCAACGCACCGAGGCGAAGGCGGTTTGCAGTTCCTGGATGGCGCGGATCGCCACGATCTCTCCTTTTAGCAGGCCACGCTGCACTTCGACAAACCGGTCGTCCGACCGGCCCGGTTCGACGCGCCTGCGCACATAGGAGTCCATCTCGCGAACAAAAGCAAAATACTCCGTTCCCTCCTGAAGGATGGCTTCGCGCGGCACGGCCAACGTTGGCGGAGCACTTCCCAGGATAAGAGCGACCCGGGCCATCTGGTCTTGCCTGAGCGGTCGGCCTGAAAGCATTGCCGGTTCGATCCAAACCGAAAGCGTGCGATCGGCCGGGCCGAAGACGCGGCCGCTGCGCACCACCTTGCCTTCGATGACCGTTTCGGGGTCGCTCGTCAGGCGTATGCGAGCCGGTTGGCCAAGTCGCACGCCGGCGAGGTTTTGCTCCGACACAAAGGCCTGAACCAGCGGCCGCGTCGCATCGTGGATTTCCAGGAGCGGCTCGTCGGCGCGCACCGTCTGACCGATCACCTGGTCGAAACGCACGATCGTGCCGCCAACGGTCGCGCGGACGGCCAAGGAGGGGATGATTTTGCGTTCCTTGACGAGAGTTGTTAACTCGCTTGCTTTGATGCCAAGCAACTGCAAGCGCGTCATCATGCTTTGGCGGCGATTTTCCGCGTCAGCGTGCGCCGCTTCGGCATCGACCAAGCGGCGGTTGGAAATCGAATCGTTGGCCGCGCGCAAGCGATTCCACTGTTCCTTGGCCAGGTCCGCGGCCAAGGTGTCGCGCAGCAGTTCCAGTTGCCAGTTCAGCAATTCTTGACTGAAGACTTCGGCCAAGACCTGATCGGGCTGGACGGTTTGACCGGGTTCCACCCGGATCGAAAGAAGCGTTCCTCCGAGCCTTGGCGAGGCGCTGTTGCGCCGTTCGGAAGTGAGATCGACCAGGGCCGGAACCTCGACCACCGACTCGATCGCTTGTTCGGCAACCGGCGCATTGATCAGGCCGATCGTCTGGATCGCCTCAGGAGTTAAGCGCAGCACTCCGGGAGCGAAAAAAGTTCCAAGCTCATGGCTGCCGCGCGTGACGACACGGTCGCCAGGAAAGAGATCGGGCGAACGCACTTCCACGGCCGCCGGGGTTTCACGCACGACCACCAGGCTTTTCTTGCGGTATTCGGCAAGACCCGAAGCATCCCCCTCTTCGACGAGGACGAACCGGTCGACCCCATCGTTAACCAGCGCATCGGCCGGAATCCACTTCGTGCCCGCCCTGGCGGGGATTTCGATTTGCGCCTGACCCGACATGCCGGGAAGTAGTCGCGGTTCCTTGCCGGGGGAATTGGAGAACTCGACCCAGACATCGTTGAGATGGGTCACAGGATCGAGAAATTGACCGACGATCGCGATGGTTCCCGCAAACGATTCCTGAGGGTAGGCGGTCAGTTTCACGGAAACCGGCTGGCCCACTTTCACCTGGTTCAGATCGCGTTCCAGCACGCCGATGCGAGCCCACACCCTGGTAAGGTCAACGATTTCAAAGAGGTGTTCACCCGGCTCGACCGTTTTGCCAATGGTTAGATCGGCATGGATCACCGTTCCCGCAACGCTGCCGCGGATGGGCAAGCGCGCCGAACCGCTCGCGGCCCCCTTCAAAATGCTCTCGAGGACCTCGGGGGAAAGTTCCAGCGCATTCCATTTGAGTTTGCCCAACTCCAGAGCATTCTTCGCTTGCTGCCACTGGGCATCGGCGGCGAGCAGGCTCGATTCGGATACGGCGTTTGCGGATCCTTTAAGTCCGGAAACGACTTTTTCCGCGAGCTTCCATTCGACGAGCGCGTTTTGCAGTTCGAGTCGCAGCCGTTCGGTTTCCTGGCTTTCGACCTCGGCCAGAAGTTCGCCGGCTCGTACCACCTGGCCCGGCTTCGCATGGATCGCGACGATCCTGCCGGGCAACCGGCTCACCGCGAAGGCATGATTTTTCCAGGGGGAAACGAGGGTTGCATAAGCGAGGATCGCATCGGGCGGCGCCTTCATCGCGATTTCGGCGGTTTGCACATCGAGCGCCGCGCGCGCCTTGGCGCTCAACTTGACGAGCCCCTTGGTCCGATCGACTTCGGACCCCTTGGAGGGCATCGGCTTGTGGCCTTCGTGAGCGAGCAACAAGGTGGCGGTCAGGGCCAACAAACCGACCGCCATTTGAGGACTGCCCCATCGTTGCCAGGTTCGCCGGGAAATTGTTTGAGTCGATGCGGACATGGTTTGCGACTTTGAATGATTGAGGATCGCCTGGGCAGCCACCTTGTGGAAGGTGGACGCCCAGGCATGGGAACCCAATTAAGACTTGCAGCAGGCGTTGCAGCCCTTCAGGCATTCGCGGCACATCTTGGCGCAGGCGACGCAAGCCTTGTCCTCGGGGAATTTTTCACAAGCCTTGGCGCAGGCCTCGCAAGCTTTGGCGCAAGCCTCGCAGCAAATGGCCATCATGGCGCCGCCACGACCGCAAATGGTCAGGCAAAGCTTGCAGAACTCGGAGCAGTCGAGGCAGGCCGCCATGCAGGCGGCATGTTCAGACTTGCCCGCCTTCACCATTTTGGCGCAGTGGGCGTAGCACTTGAGGCACTCCGCGAGGCACTTGGCGCAGGTGCTGCAACATTCCTCGCAACAGTCTTTCATCTCCTTATCTTTGTCGTCGGCGACTACCGTGCCAACACCCGTCAAGAGCGCGGCCCCCGCGCCGAAGCCGGCCAACATTTCACGGCGATTCATCGGAAACTCCTTCACAACCGAGGGAAACAGGCCATTTCCGGAACATCCGGCAATGGCATCGCAAACAAGCGGAAGGTTCCTCCACGGCGAGCGGCCAGGTTCGCCATGGCCCACCTCCCTAACGAGGGTTTGCCTCTTGAGGCCATCCCGGCCCTTGCGAAGCAATCCCCGTCGTTGGTTCCCAAGCGATCTCCCCTCCGGGAGATCTCAGGAGCTGACTCCTGAGCCTGCGGGTCTTCTTGATTACGGGTGCTTGACAACTTGCGAGGCATCGGCAATCGACATTCCCCCGTAACCGGGGCGCCAGCGAGCCTGGAACTCGACTTCCCCGACGAAGTCGGATTCCCCCAGGCCGGTTTTCCAGGCCTTGGTCGTGCGACCGGCATCGTCCACGTAGATGCGGGCCAAGTATTTCCCTGGTGCAAGTGAGGGTTCTGCCTTACGCCAGGTTTTGGATTGTTCCGATCCTGCGGGCGCCAGCAGGGTCAAATTGTGTTGCCAAAGTTTGGCCTTACCCGCCACCAGACGATCCGAGGTGGCAATGGGCGTTCTCTCAAAGCGGTTCTCACGATCGCTCCAGGCAAAGATTCGCACTTCGAGAAGTTTTTCTCCCCAAGACGGAGGGCAGTTATCCAGTTTGAACCAGATGTCGCTACCGAAGCGGTCGAGTTCTTGTGAGGCCGCCGGCAGATCCCTGGCCGTGGCGTATTTCTTTCCTTTGATCGCCGCCAGGTCTTCGATCCAGGCGCGAAACCCCTTGTACGCCTGATCGCCCACGACGAATTTCAGTCCGCCGCCGTGCTTCTCTCCCAGAGGTTTGCGCAAGAGCAAACTGTTGTCGGGCTTGTCGAAGTCGATCAAACGCGACTCGATCAAGTACTCCATGGTCGCTTCAGCCCCGTCTTTTTTCACCCAGGCAACACGGGGGCCGTGTTCTTTTTTCATTTTGTCGTTTTGCGCCGTGCCTTCGGTGTGGCAGTTCATGCAGCGAAAGCGCCAGGCCCAGACATCTTGTTCAAACGATTTCAAGAGCTGATCCTTGCGGCCATGGCGGATGACATCCTTCGGGGAAGCCGGCGCCTTTTTGTCTTGTTCCGCCAGTACCGGAGCATCGCGCAAGCGTGGATCCGCGGCAGAGGCCTTGATCCAGGCGATAAACGCTTCTCGTTCGGCCTTGCTATCGCCGATCGGGAAAGTGCTGGCGGTTTTGACCCCCTGGCCGCGTTCGATCAGTTGCACAATCTTCGATTGTTCCGGCCGCTTCAGATCGATCAGGCCTTGATCGCGCAGATTGCGAAAAGTCTTTTCCGGATCGGGCAGGATGTAGTCCTTCAAGTCAACATCCGCCAGATGACACTGAACGCAGCTGGAAGGATTGGGCGATTGAAAGATCGGCAATATCCGTTTCTTAAAAACTTCCTCTGCGGTTCCCTCCTCCGCCCGGCCACCGAGCATCGCGGAGAAAACCCAGCCTAGGGCCACAACACAAGACGCGAAACGCATGGCATCTCCTCTTCATTCGCTGCCTGATCGCACTCGTTGATGGGCGTAGGGATGGACGTAAGGGACTTACCAAGGCGTCCTGGTGGACCGTTTTTCCAAGCCCGGTCGATGGCCGTGCCCCGGGTCACTTTTGCCGGTACGCCTCGGGCGGTTTGATCTCGCCTGGCTTCTCCTTGGCCAGTTGCAAGAATTCATCGACGCAGGGAGGGCAGCAAAACTCGTAGGTCTTGCCGTCTATGATCCAGTGGAACTGAGCGTTGGCCTTGGTCAGGCTGATCGGGCAGATCTTGTCTCCCGGCTTGGGCTTCGAGTCGTGTTCCGCCTTGAGCCCTTGGAATTTCTGCGATGCGGTCTGGTTCCCGTTCGCCTTGATATCCGCCTGCGTGTATTTGCCTCCAGGTGTCAGGTAGAGCTTTTTCTCCGATTCGTCGACAACCTTTGACGGCGGATTGTGATCGGTCCCATGCGCCGGCGCCGCGGTGGAGGATAGCGCCGTGGTCGGCGACGCGATGGTCAGGCGAAAGCGCTCCGAACCGATGCGCAAAAGCGGAATGACGACTTCAAACTTCTTCCCCACGGCGGACTTGGGCAATTCTCCTACAAACAGAGAGGTCTTCCCTTGCGCGTCTCCTTGCTGGGGCTTGGGCGCGAGGGTCAGCGATTCGGATTCGGGAAGCCCTTCGATTTTGACAAAAGCAATGAGCGGCTGCGCTTCCACCTCAAGCACCCGTGCTTCATCCTTGCCAAGCGTGTAAAGCCGCACGGTGCCGCCTTTTTCAAATACGGCCTCGGCATGGTAGCTGTCGCTGCCAATGGAAATGAGGCTTCCGCCATGCGCGGTCGGCTTGTGGGCGTGCTCTTCCTCGCCCTTCACGACGCTCGTCTTTTTCGCCGATTTCGTTTCGTTATGCTCAGAATGTGGTTTCTTGGAAGCGGCTTGATCACCGCACCCAACGACGAGCGCCAGAACCACCAAACCCAAAGTGAGGACAGAAAACGTCCGTAAAAGAGCCATGATTTACTCCTTTAAAAAATACTCGATTTTAAACGATCATTTCAGCAAACCATTTCCGCGCAAATTGATGCGGTGGAACGGATCACAATGGTTGTTCAAAGGGATTGGAGACGCTGCCGGATCAGATCGTCGGCACGCGACCGCCCGACAGGACAGTCCTAGATAGAAATGGCTAGCAGCTTAGAGTCTGATACACGAAGAGAAGGAGACGGCCAGACAGCCGCAAGGGAGGCGCAGAAAGGCAAACAGGCGGAATTTCCGCCAAAAAGTACGGTTCCCGCACACGCAAATCACTCAAAACCCCCAGGGCCCAGGGAAGGTCGGCATTTCCTGAAAGCTCATCGGAGGAACCTGCAACCACGCCCGGCAGATCGCCAAGCTGCTTCCAGGCCTTGCAAGGACAGGGCCCCTTGGGCGCTCCGTTACCCTTTTCATGCGGGCAAGAGGGCGCCGGCGGCACACTGTCGGATACCTCGCTGCAACAACTGCGAACGGTGGTTGCGTCTTCGTGGCAGCAGGAACGCTTGATCGGGAGATTTTGCGAGATAGGAGCAGCAACGGAAGGCTCACTCGCTCTCGCTACGAACCCTGGCCTGCAACAGCAGATACCCGGCCCCATCAGAGCCGTGACCGAGAACCAGAGCGTGACCAGAAGACGAGCCATGTAGGAATTTTCCCTGGTTCGTGCTGCAAAGTCAAGCAAGTTTCGGGCAAGTTGTCAGGATCGGAAATGACTTTTCATTCATGAGTCAAAAAGCTTCCGCTGCGGGATTGCTGAATGAAAAATCGCTTTTCTAGATTGGCATTTTGGGCACTTCGACGATCGGCCGCCGTGACTTTTGAAAGCTTCATGGCCCTTCTTTCGATCGCGCAGATCCACGGCTTACGCCATCCGACATCACTCAAGTAACCCCAAGACTGACTCCGTAGAACCTGCACGATGCCCCCAGGGCGCTTAGTAATGAAAGGAGCCAGGCTGCTTCAGCACTCTCCAAGCACCCGGGCATGAAGGAAGTCCTGCGCATGAGCGGTAAAATCGGTTTGAACCTGGTCAACGAGTCCCCGAAGGCGATTGATCCGGTCTGCCACATGACGGTCGATCCCGCCCAGGCCGCCGGGACCTGGGAACACGAAGGCAAGCCCTACTACTTCTGTAGCAAAGGCTGCCTGCGCAAATTTCAGGCGGATCCGGCCCGCTACCTTGAGCCCCAACCCAAGGACGCCGCACCGGTCGCTTGCGAAAGTTCGAGGGGCGTTTATATCTGCCCGATGGATCCCGAAGTGCGCTCCGATCGTCCCGGCGCCTGCCCGAAATGCGGTATGGCGCTGGAACCGGCCCAACCGCCAGCGCTCAAACGAAAGGTGATCTACACCTGCCCGATGCATCCGGAAATCGAGCAGGATGGACCCGGAAGTTGCCCGAAATGCGGCATGGATCTGGAGCCGAAAGACCTCGGCATCGAGCAAGAAGACGATCCCGAACTGCGCAACATGACGCAACGCTTCCGGGCCGCACTCGTCTTGACCCTTCCGGTGTTCCTGCTCGCCATGTTGCCCATGCTCGGCGTTCCTCTCGATCGATGGCTTGGCACGACCGCCTCTTCCTGGATGCAGCTCTTGCTCAGTGCGCCGGTCGTGTTGTGGGCCGGCTGGCCCATCTTCGAACGCGGCGCGCGCTCGATCGTCACGCGCAACCTCAACATGTTCACGCTCATCGCCATCGGCGCCGGCGCGGCCTATTTCTATAGTTTCTTCGCGGTGATTTTTCCTGGCCTCATCCCAGAGAGCTTCCAGCACGACGGCTCGACGCCGATCTATTTCGAAGCGGCCGCCGTCATCGTCACTCTTGTCCTGCTTGGGCAAGTGCTCGAAGGACGAGCCCGCCGCCGCACCGGCGCCGCCATCCGCGAACTCTTGTCCTTGGCGCCCCCTACGGCTCGCATCGAACGCGATGGCCGCACCTGGGAGGCACCGCTCGAAGAGGTGCGCATCGGAGATACCTTGCGCGTTCGCCCCGGCGACAAAATCGCGGTGGATGGCAAGATCCTCGAAGGCAAAAGCGCCGTCGATGAATCGATGATCACCGGCGAACCGGTAAGCGTGGAAAAAGGCAAAGACGATTCCGTGATAGGCGGCACGGTCAACCAGACCGGCTCGTTCCTGATGGTTGCCGAGAAAATCGGCCAGGATACGGTGCTTGCCCGCATCATCGGCATGGTGGCCGAAGCGCAGCGCAGCCGCGCGCCGATTCAAAAGGTGGCCGACTCGGTCGCCGGTTATTTCGTTCCCGCCGTGGTGGCGATCGCCCTCGCCACGTTTCTGGTCTGGGCCATCGCCGCGCCGGAGCAGCCGCCTCTGGCCTGGGCCCTGGTCAATGCCGTGGCGGTGCTCATCATCGCTTGCCCATGCGCGCTGGGTCTGGCCACGCCGATGTCGATCATGGTGGGCGTGGGCCGCGGAGCCCGCGAAGGGATCCTCATCAAGGATGCCGAGGCGATCGAGTTGTTGGAAAAAATCGACACGGTTGTCGTGGACAAGACCGGCACCCTGACCGAAGGCAAACCGAAGCTAACCGAAGTCGTCCCGGTGGCACCGTTTCCCAAGGATGAGTTGATCCGCGTCGCGGCCAGTGTCGAAAAACTCAGCGAACATCCTCTCGCGCAGGCGCTCGTTCATGGCGCCACCGAGCGGGGATTCTCGATGGCGCCAGTGCAGGCGTTCCATTCGATCACCGGGGGCGGTGTCTCAGGCAAGGTGGAAGGCAAGTCGGTCCTGATCGGCAAGCGTGCCCTTTTGGCGCAGGAAGGAACCGCCAACGTCTCGGCCCTCGACAAGGAAGCGCAAGAACTCCAAGAACAGGGCCGCACCGTGATGTTCGTCGCGGTCGATCGGGCGCTGGCCGGAATTCTGGCCGTATCCGATCCGATCAAGGCATCGACCCCCGAAGCCGTACGCGCTCTGCGCCATCTTGGCTTGCGCATCGTCATGCTCACAGGCGACAACGAGAAGACGGCGCAGACAGTCGCCAAGAAACTCGGCATCGACGAATGCCACGCGGGCGCCGGACCCGCCGACAAGCGCGAACGGATCATCAAGTTGCGTGCGGAAGGGCGTAAGGTCGCCATGGCCGGAGACGGCATCAACGACGCTCCCGCCCTGGCCGAAGCGCTTGTCGGAATCGCCATGGGCACGGGAACCGACGCGGCAATCGAATCGGCGCGGATCACGCTGGTGAAAGGTGACCTTCGCGGAATCATCAAGGCGATCGAGCTGGGCCGCGCCACGATGCGCAACATCCGCCAGAATCTCTTTTTTGCCCTGGTATACAACGCCCTGGGCGTCCCTGTCGCCGCGGGCATTCTCTATCCGATCTCCCATCACTTGTTGCTCAACCCGATGATCGCCGCCCTTGCCATGAGCTTCAGTTCGGTGTCGGTGATCGCCAATGCCCTACGCTTGAGAACTCTCTCTTTGAACTCAAGGGGCTCGTAGGCCCTCAGGAAGAAGGACCGGAGCCCGCGCTCGATGGGACAAGATTCGCTCGGTCAATCGACCGAGGGTTTCGTTTCACTGGAAGGTCGATCGGAATCGTCGGTCGGCCGCTTCAAGCGCTCCACAATCTTTCCTTCAGGCGGATCGCCGCGGCCATAGCGCAGCTTGATCACCTCGTCGGTGGCAACTGCGAACAATGGGTTATTGTTCGGCACCGCACCGCTGACCGCGGCTTGCGTATAGCGAACCACGCGCCCAAGCACGCAGCGGCCCCGGTCATCCTTTTCCAAAACGAGGTAACCGTGCCGGCTGAATTCTTTTTTTTCGTTTTTTGTTTTGCCGTCGTATCGGGTCCAACCCAACATCCCCAGCTTGTCGTCCCAGTGGTACACATCGCGCCAGCCTTGCGGCGCGGTGATTTTTTGATCCACAAAATGGATCCGGTAACTCGGCTTCAAGATTCCCGCAAACACCAGGTCGTTGATGACCTCGGCATGCATGAACGCCCGCCGCGATCGGGCAAAGGCCGAGCGGGGTAGTTCCTCGGAGGGATCGCGCAGGCCCCAGGCCTTGTACTCTTCCATCCGCTTGTCGAGACTTGCGCGCAAGGACGGCGAGGCTTTGCGAAAGGATTCCGACCTGCGAACCTCGCTCAGCAAACTGCCGCGCTCGATCGTCTTGGGCAACCGTTCCAGCACCACGGAACGAAACGGGAAACTGTTTTCGTTGCCATCCAGGAGACGACTGCGGGCCGCCTCGGCTTCCTGGAAGGTTTTTTGCGCCTTGAGCACGGAAGCTTCCATGACCTTGACCGAGGGATCGTTGCGAATCGCCTTGTCCGCCTTCATCTTTTTGACCAGGTCGCTCGCCTGGGCGAGTGACCTTTTCGCCACATTGCAGGCCTCGTCGCGGTCGCGAAATCGCTCGGCAAGCACGCGAATCCTCGCCAGTTCTTCACCGGATAGCTCAAGCATCTGGGCCCCGGTGGGGGTCAGGGCATAATCGATCATGCGCCCCCAGTCCTGAATGTCGAAATGTATGCCTCCCAGGGGATGGGCCCATTCGAGAATGCGGTCGCGATCGTCATAAACGCGATCTTCATTGTCCAAGAAGAAGAAAGTTACAAACGAGGGCGCGGTGTAGTGGCTGCCGTTGTGCGCCACGACCGCAATGTCGACCCGGTTCGATTCGATCGTCAAACTTGGGTGAACCAGACGCCTGGGCTGCCAGCGCACTTCAATCTCATAGTCAGTTTGCTTGCCGTCCAGGGCATGGAGTTTGACCCTTTCTGGATCGCCGCGCAGCACCACCCAGTGGAATTGCAGCGCTCGGCCGTTGGCATCCTTGGTCTTGGCGGCGCTGATGGTGAATTTTCGCGAGCGCTCGGCCGCGCGAAAGACTCGGGCGATCACGCAAGGAGTCGTTGCGAGGACCTCCGAAGGCGCCACATCGAAATAATCGGTACCGCTTTGAAACGATGGCTCCTTGACGACCTCCAACTTGACCAGGGGTGGAATTTCGTCTTCCTTGAGTTCGTGCGCCGCCTGCACCATCGCCACTTCATCGAGCTGGGAACCGTCGAAGGCCGTGGGATGCGCCAGGGCGGTCAGATAGTCGTCGGGCGATCTGATTTGTTTGCCCGTCGTGCGCAAAATACGCTGAATGGTCGGCATGAGCAGGCCGGTCTCGATCAGTTTCTTTTTGGTCTCTGGTCGAAATGCCGCCAACACCAGAGTCAGTGCTTTCAAGAACGGCTGATCTGAATAGGAGGAGCCCTGGCTGATGATCAGATAAGGAGAGTTCGTGGGAAAGAGATCGCCGAAACCCGCGAAGCCCTCGCCGCCGATCGGCCCCTGCACGCTGCCGCGCCCCGGATCATGATCGAGATGCTCGGGATACACATAAAGGTTGTTGCCGACATATTGCTCATAGAGCAAAGGCAACCCCTTGGGCGAACTGTAAAACTGGCGTGGATTGCTTCCACCCAGGGCGGGCGGGGCCGAAGTCGACGAATTGCCGATGGTCACTTGCGGCCGCACGATTCTCGCCCCGGCCCAGTTCGCCCGGCTTTTTTTCTCCTGCTCGGTGAACTCGTAGGGCTTCAGTTGGGGGAAAGGCTTCAGATCCAAGGGCGAGTGTCCTTCGTCGCGATTTTCGTACTGATCTCCTTTGTTGCCAGCCGCCGTCTTTTCCTTCCACCATTTGCGCACAAGATCGGCCGCAGGCCCCTTCAGCGTGGTGACTTCACTTTCCTCATTGTCTTTTTCTTGTGGCAAAACCTGTCCCAAGGAAGTGGTGACCGCACTGACCAGGCAGGTGGCCGCCAGGGCCAAAACGGCCAAATACCGCCGCGGGCGTCCAAGTACGAGCCAGGCCATCGATTCCTCTCCACCGATCGATTCGGTTGACAAACGAACCTCTTTTTCTTTTCGCAACTTCACGACTGCAACCCAAATGACCGGCACGCCAAATTCAGGCGAACGCCCGGTCCGACTCCCTGGCGGTGCGCAGATCCTTGCGCACGCTGAAAGTCAGAATGGCCAGGGCCACCAGAACCGCTCCGAGAAAGAAAAGACCGATGGTCGCCAACACGCCATAGAGATACGCGGGACTATCGGCGCTTGAGAGCGCGAGGATCGCAAACGATCCCGCGATGCACAAATCGGCCAGGACAAGAACGAGTTGCAACACCGCGGCGATCTGCGCCCAGAGAAGATTACCCGCCAATTGCGCCATTTTCGATACGGTATGGGTGAAACTGTGAACGTGTAAGAGGAAGAACGCCGCCGAGATCCCGCCGCCGATGAGGCCAATCCAAAACGAATACTGGCCATCGGTCAACGCCGAAGTGACGAGCAAGACAAGCACGGCGAATATTCCGGTCGAACCGGCCAGCGCCAGCAGGATCAGGCTGGTGTTGGCCAGCGTACGGATCGGCGATCCCAACCCCTTCAGGAGGGAAAAACCGACCAGCCCCAGAACCGGATAGAGGAAAGGCAGGCAAAGCCCGTATCCCAAAAAGCCCAGGCCCCGCAGGGCGCGGGCATGGAGCGCGGGATCGAGTTCTGCTTCTTCGACCTTCGGTTCGCGCGAGCGGTTTGCGGCCCGGGATCCCCTGGCGGGCCGATCGGGAGCCGACGATGCTTCCTCCAGCCCCGTCAAGACCTGCCTGGCCTGATCCCAGGCGGGCATGCCGCTCGTCCAAATCTTGACCGAACTTTTGACCTGGCCCGACTGAATCAGTTCGCGCAGATGCGTTTCGGGAACCGGCCCAATTTGCGCGCCTTTCTTGTCGAGGTAAAACCACTGCAACTCCTGCGGTGGTTTCGCAGCGACCGGCTGCGCTTCGGCTTGAATCGCTTCGGGAAGCTCGCCGCCAAAAAACTCGGGAAACTCATCGAGCGCCGGCGTCCAGAGGATCCGGTTGGCGGATACCTCATGAAATGCCATGAATCGGCCGCGCTGGCGCAGTTCTTCCAGTTGCCCCTTGGAATAAGGACCGGTGACCCGGCCGGAACTGCGCAAAAAATAAGGTGTCGATTCCTGGCTCATGGCGCCTGCGGCTCACAGGTGGTTCTTGATAAGGGCAAACTCAAAACCAAGCAAAGCATCAGGGCAAGGGAACATCCTTGATCAGTTTCAGAATCTGCTTGGATCCCAGACAAAGCGGATCGGCATTGGGGGCCGCATCGGCAATCATGCCGACCACCTTGCCGCGCCGATCGATCACCGGCGCGCCGGAGAACGATGGCTTGCACTTGCCCGAGATTCGGTGAAATTCGAGGCTATTGCGGGTTGTGGTCGTGGTGTAGGTGGCCTGGGTGGACCTGATTTCGCCGGCCAGCTTGGGGCCTTCCAGGCCATTGCTGGCAAGGATGACCAGGTCTTCGCCAAACTTTAAAAGCGACTCCTCCGATAAGAGCATGGGGTTCTGCGGCGCATCCAACCGGAGAATGGCAAACCCTGAAACCGGGTCGCTATGGTGAATGCGCGCCTGGTGCGGCCCCTTTTCGTCGCCGGATCCATTGGGAAAGTACACGGCGATCAGAATTCCGCGATCGTCCCCCGCAACGGCGGCGGTGGTTAAAAGCAAATTGGATCGGATCAAGAACCCGCTGCCGATGACCGGTTCGCCATCGCCGGCGCGCACGATCAGCGCGGCCGCATTTCCCATTTTGCCAAGAATTTGCTTGGCATTGAGCGGCCCTTCGCCTGGTGCCGCGGGATTGTTGAGCGCGCCGGGAATGACGGCGCCGCCCCCGCCATCAGGAAGGTTGAGCGGATCGCCCTCATGCACGCGGCCGGGCTTGAGCGCCGCCATGACGATGACCATCACCGCCACGAAAATTCCGCACATGCCAATGGGCATCAGCCACGATTTCAGGCGGCTCTGGGTGTACAGGGGTGACTCCCAGGTGCCCGAGTTGGGAGCCATGGGCTCGCCGGATGCACCCTGGTAGACCTGCTGTTCCGCCTGCTCGGCACGTTCGGCACGCTGCTGCGAAGGTACCGACCAGGCGGCCCGCTGCCTGGTCGGCTCCTGAAAATCTTCGTTGTAAAGCGCCTCAAGGGACTGCCAATTGAGGCCATCGCGACTCCAGGAATCGTCTTCGTCGACTTGCCCCATGTCGATCAGTTTCAGCACCTGGTTTTTGTCCATGGGCCCATGAATGCGGCCTCGGTGCCTGAAATAGATTTTTTGATTGGTCTGGTTCATGGGTACCGGTCACCTCGACCTGGCAATGACGAACACGAGAAAACTGACAATGAGGATCGTTCCCAAAATTACGGCCGCTCCGATGATCATGCTTTCGCGCGCCTGTTCGGATCGGCGAAATTTATCGAGCCGCGCGTTCAGCGCTTGACGCAGGCCTGGATCCATGGCGCCGTATCGGTTCTTGTTCTTGTCGTAAACATCCCGGTGCCTGAGAAGTTCCTCTTCCGTGGCCTCGGGGTTCTGCACCGATGCCCAGATCAGTTGCGCGATCTGATCCCTCTTGGCCCGCTTCTCCACCGAGAGATCCAGATCTTCGAGCCACTTGCGCACCGGCTGCGCCACTTGCATCATGTCGTCGCTCGAAGTGACCGCGGCTTCGGCGCAGCGGTTTTGAAACTCGTTTAAGGCCAAACGGCAACGCTTCTCGTCCTTGTACCGAAATCCTTCAAGGAGTTCGCGCAAACTGGCCTGAGCCTCCTTGCGCGCGGCATTCTCCATCGCCTTGCCGCAAATTTGCCGGATCTCGGCGGCATGATCCGGATCGGGCGGTTCCACCCAGTTGGTTTCATCTTCCAATTCCACCAGGATCGACCTCAAGCTGAAAGGATCTTGGCGCCTGGAAGCTTCGCGCGCCTCGGCCAGCATTCCCACCACCCGTTCGGCTTCGAGTTCGGCAAGGTTATCCTTGAAGGCGATGTTGTTCGGGTCGTTGCGATACAAGCGCCTGATGATGTCGATGCGACGCCTGAGCGGTGCCATGCCGATGTTCAGCTTGCGCCACTTGGCAAGCGGCTCTTCCAGCGCCTGGATTTCGCTGTAGGCGCGGTTGATCGAGATTGCCTTGTGCACTTGCAACTTGGGCGGAATGGGTAGCTGGTAAAGATCGAGGATCTCTTCCCAGGCATCTTTTTCCGCAAACTCGAGCAAGGACAACTCGTCGAGCAGATCGGGCTGCGTGCGCGAGTTTTGGATCGCCTCGGTGAGCAAGCCGCGCGACAAGAACTCGTCGCTGCGTTTGAGCCGATCGAGGATGCGGTGGCACTCGGTCGAATAGCTGCGCGCCAGGTCTTCGACCTGGGGCGTGCGCGTAATATTGCCCGTCGCCAGGCAACTTTGGATTTCGCCGATAATGCGCGCCAAAGAACTCATGGTGAAAAAGGACTCATGGGGGGCTGGTCTTCCAGGGATAGTGTGCCGAACGAACGCGGCGCTTCAGTTCGGTGTTGATGGCAACGAGGCTGGTCAACAGGTCATCATTGGACATGTTTTTCAGATCCCGCTTCTCCTTGAGGATCACCACCATAAAAGGCTTGACCTTCTTGGGGCGGCCGCCATCGTATTCGATCATTTTGCGATCGATGAACTTGGTGAACTCGTCCACCAGGTCGACATTGGCCGCGAAGGAAAAAAGCGCCTCGGGGTAAACCACCCGAGGGGCATCGGAAAAGAACCGGGTCGGCTTCAAATCGGCCACGATCATCTTGTTGCACCAGTCGACCAGATCGGCCTCGGCCTGCTTACCCGATTTCACCATGCTCTTGAGCTTTTCCGGGTGGAAAAGTTCTGCGGGAACGCGGTTCAAGCTGCGGCCCGACTCGATCCATTCGGGCAGATCCTTCCACTGCAAAGGCGGCTTGCGGCCCACCAAACCGAAGTCGGCCCGGATGAAATCGAGAAGCCCATTGACGGCAGCCTTGTCTGCCGTGTCCTCTTCCAGTTGAAGCCACGTTTTGAGTTTCCCGCCGGAATCTTCTTGGGCATAGGCATCGATCATTTCGCCAAGAGCGAGAATTTCCGGACCTCGCACCTTACCTGGGGGCAACGGCGCTTCGGGTAGATTCGGCGCTTTTTTAAGGCCGGCACCTTTTTTCATTTCATCGGGTGACAGCTCTTTTTTCCCGGCTTTTTCGTTGGCGCCTTGACCTTGCGCCACTTGTTGGGGTTCGATCGGATTTTTTTTGTCTGCCGGATCTCCCTTTTCGGGAACGATTTTTTGGTCATCTTGCTTCGCAAATCCCCCTGCCTTCTCCCCTGCCTTCTTCAGGGGCCGACCATTTTCTTGCAGATTCGCGTCCCCTTTTCCCGGCTCGCCGGCATTCTCTCGCGGACCAAACGCGACTTCTCCCGGAAGGTTTTTGTTAACGGCCGGTTTGTCCTTCAGATTGGCCAGTTCCTCGGCACCCATGCCGGCATCCTGATCGGCAGCCTGCTTCGCCAAGAAGCGGGGCCCGACTACAGCAAGTAAGAAAAGGGCCAGACCGACCGCGAGAATGGCGACCACAAACGGGATCATCCGGATCGAGGCCGGGCTGCGGGCATCGGCGAAGCCAGCAACACTTGCGAGTTGTCTGGCCGCAGTATCAGGATCCTTGGCAAACTGAGCCAGGGGATTGGCGGGCCGCCCGCCCGGTACCGGTTCCTGATTCCGTTGGCGCTTCAGCGGGCCTGGTTTGCCTGGACCTTTGGATTGAAGCTGTTGTTCAAGCCTCAAGACATCATCGAGAGAAACCAATTTGCGAAAGGGGCCCTCATGGGAGCGCACGAGCTTCTCCCATTCCAGTCTTCGCGGAAACTGAAGCCCGCGGATTTCCACGAGCAAGGGTTCGGGCAAATGGAGGGCAGCGCGCGCTTCTTCGTAGTCTTCCAGGTCAAGCTGAAGTTGCGCCAAGCTGAACCTCTGGCTGAGCCGATCGACCAGTTCGGTGTATTCGACCGCCAAACGCTTCGACGATCCGTTCCACTGAGGATGGCCTCCTCCCAGGAACTGATTGATGCGTCGAACCAGATTGGCCGCGGTCGAATTCATCGAAAAGGAGCGCCTTTCACGGGTTCTTGTATTTTTCCAGGGTTTGGCGCATGTCATCAAGCCGCGCTTTAAGCGTGTCGGCGAAATTGGCGTTCAGGGCGTCGAAATCGTCCTTGGATAGTTTCTTTTTGAATTCTTCGACGTGATCGCGCCAAAAAGCGGTGTCGAATTTGGGTTTCTTGGGATCCTTTTCCGCCTGCTTTTTGCTCAATTCCTCCCATTTGGCATGAACTCGGTCTTGATTGGCGATGAGCGATAGCAAGGCCAGGGCCGAGGAGCGTCGATTCGACTTGGCCAGGCGCGAACCTTCCATGATCCAGACGATTTCGTCGATCGGAGCCTTCAGCTGATCGAGGTGCTCGAAGGTGAAGGGATCGGGGGCCCTGGGTTTTTCGGCTTCGAGTTGGCGTACGAGGATGAAAAAGCGGTCGGGCCGCAACAGCGCGCGCTCGTCGGCTTTCCAGTCGGGCATGTTTTGCAAATGGGAAAGGATCAGCCTCTGGCGGGCCCACTGGTCCTTGGCCTGGCCGATTCCGTCGGGCATCCGGAAAAGTTCGGCCACGCCCGCGATGGCCCGAATCGGCTGAGCCAACAGTTGCCCAATCGGCTCGATCGGATTTTGGGGCGGATTGCCGTTTTGGGGAGGACCGATTTCTCCGCCCCCCGGCGCTGGTGGGCCGCCCTTGTCCTTGCCCTCGTTATTGGCTTCTGCCTTTTTTTCCGCTTTTTCCGGTTCGGCCCCATTGGCATTTCCGTTTCCCGGGCCTGCCTGATTGCCCTTGGCGTCCTTGTCGCGCCCGGGTTGAAAGAAAAGAAGAACCAACGAGAAAAGCGCCGCCGTGCCGATGGCCCCCGCGAAAAAGCCAATGGCCCCGGGGAACACCATTTTCATGGGATCGGCCGTCTCGGGAGCCGGCGGCGGCAGATCGTTCAAGGGCGGAGGCACGGCATCGGGCCAGGCCTGCGAGGCGACCAGTACTTCCGCATCGACGAAAATCTCGTGTTGGCCCGATGACCCGGTCGATCGGCTGCGCGTTTTCGTCGTGCGAGCCTGACGGACCTCCGGCAGCAGGAACAGGCTCTTGCGCGCCTGGTTGACCCCATTGCCCGGCGGAGCCAAAAGCGGCGGGGCACCTGCTTCGGCTGGTAAGTTCAGATGCGGAACGCCATCGAGGTCCCACTTTTGGGCCAGACGCGATTGGCCATGCGTGCCCAAAAGGGCGCAGCGCTGCGCCTCGGGATAATCTTCGGCGTGGGTCGCAAAGCCCAAATTCCAGGCCCGCGGGACCGGAGCCATGGACAGGGTTTCGACCACGAGTGCCTTGAGCTGGTTGGCGTCCAATTGATCATGCGTGAAGAGCAGTTTCTTGCCGGCATCAAGGCAATCCCAGGCGCAACCGGCGAAACCGCGATCGCCCGCGGCTTTCTCCCACGGGCTCGGGCTAAAAGGATAGGCGGGAACTCCCGTGGGCAACCTGGGTGGGTCCAGCAGACGCGCCGGCCCCGACCAGGTGGTGATCCAGGCAAAGCGATCGAGGATTTGCCCGGGGTGGTAGGCCGCGGTTTCCGAGGCTTGCATCAACAAGAAATGGGCGATGAAATTATCCCGGCCGCTGTAATCGTTGGGCGCTTCGGCAATCCGCCCCAGCACGCCGATCGGTCCTGACGAGGTTTCCCACCTCAAGCCAACCCAGTTGACCGGCGAGGGAGAGCGCCTGACGAAACCGTACCCGGCAAGCGAAAGGATCCGTTTGCGCACGGGATCGGGAATATTGGGACTGGCTCCAGCCAAGCCATAACCTGAACCGCCCGTCAGGGTTTTTTCGAGCGAGGTGATGACGATTTGCTGGGCCATACGGGTTTCAGGAGATAAGAGGTTTCGAGGGAAAAGGGGTTTTAGGAATGGGGCATTAGGGGCCGAATTTCTCCCTGTCTATTAAACCTTTTGATGCTTCTCTTTGTGAGTGCGCAAGGTGGTTAAAAACCAGATGAGGGGAAGTTCCACCCAGAATGGTTGAATGTCGCGCGGCCGAATCATCGGCACCTGCCGGTCCTGGCCCTCCACCTTGCGCGGTTTGGGGCTTTGACCCAGGGCGCTGACCGGAAGAAACAGCACCGTCTCGCTGAAAAAGTCAGCGGTACCGACCAGTTCGGGACAAAGTTTCGCCAACAAGTCCCGCAATTGGTCGGAAATGCGCTGAATCGCCGCGAGGCTAATTCCAGGATCTTGACCGTCGCCTTGGCCCTGGCGCTTCGAATGGCGGATCCAATCAGTTTGCTTGGCTTCCGGAAGCAGCCGCCACCAGACGTCGTACTTGCCCACGATCACGATCAACGGGTTTTTGTGACGTGCGTCGGAGGTCAACGACAGATGGCGCCGGATGCGGGTCGAAGCCTCTCGCAAAATCGTTTCCTGGCGATGGGCGATCGCGGGGATCGAATCGGGGGTGATCGACGGATCGGCTTCGCACAAGGCATCGACGAAACGGGGGTCTTGCAGCGGGTCAAAGACAAAAAAGAGCGCCGAGGACTGGGCCAGGTGCTTGGTCACCTCGCGGGCATTGGCATCTTCACTGCCTGCCAAGAACGATTCGCCCGCATTGTCATAAAGGCAAAGCAGTCGGGTGCGCGGGTCGCCCGCCGGATTGGGCACGCGGTATTCAAACAGAAAGGGCTTGGGCAACTGGAGGGTCTGGTCGCCCATCAAGACCTGATCATAAAGCTGATTGCCGGTGAACTGCGTTTTGGGAATGAGTTCACCGACCGGAATTTCCTGCTCCCTTTTCGGGTTGAGAAACATCGCCTCTTCGTAGGAATTGACCACCTTGTTGAATTCGGGGTGGGCATCGCCGAAGGAGTAGCCGAAGTCCTGAAGGAGCACCTTGCGCGTCTGCCAGAGCATCGATCCGAGGAAATAAGACTTTCCCGAAGCAGGGGCGCCCAGAACCGAGAGAAACCGGCACTTGGCTTCCAAAAGCGGACGGGGAATATCCAGGTGGCAACGGGGACAGGCCATGTCGAGGCAAATCGTCCCCATCGGGTCGAGCACCTGGCATTTCGCATTGAAGCGCGTGGGCAGAAAACGCATCTGGGCATCGGGCCCCAGGCGCGAATCGCCGCGCAACGCCTCATGCTCGGAAATGAAAAGTACGTTCTCGGGGGGGAAGTGGGCCCAGCAATGAGGGCAGATGACCTCGTCCACCAGATCGTGCTGGAGTTCTTCCTCAATGAGCGTGGTCATGCAGAAATGTCCCGAATCGTCCTGATTATCTTAGCGGTTCGGGCCCCAGGGTTGGATGATCCCGGCCAACTTCACCCGGTTTTCCCGTTCGCGGGAGTCGGGTGGCGCGGCCCGTCAGCCCATCAGGGCGCCTTTGGGTCTCTTTTCCTGGCGGAAAGGGACCCCATCGGCCCGTGGCGCGCAATCAGGGGTCGCGGGCTTCCTTGCCCAGGTAAGGTTTGCGATAGGTCTTGCTTTGCCCCGGCGGTATGGTTTGCCAGGCCCCCTCGGGATTGAGAAACCGAGAAAGGTAGGCGATCTGGCCAGCGTGGTAGGCGGCATGGGTCAAACCACGGATCAGAGCTTCCTCGACCAAATGGGCTTCCCCTCGAATGGTCACGGTTTTGCTCAAATCCGCTGCCTTCAAGGAATCAAGCGTCGCAAACAAGGTGGACCAGCCCGTTTCCCAGGCGGAAATCAGATGGTCGCGGGTGTCTTGAGGCTCGATAAGGAATTCGCGATCCCGATCCCGGTTGGGTTTGTCGCCATCGCTACTCAAGAAATCGGACCAGCGTGATGTCAAATTTCCCGCCAGGTGTTTGACGATCAGCGCGGGCGAATTGACAACCGCCGCGGCAGAGGTGCCCGCGGGCGCCGGCACGGCAAAGAAGGCACGATCGTCCAACTGCGCCATGGCGCCATCGCAAACCTTCTTGTGCCGCGCGAATTCACGGCGAACTGTTTCGAGCAAGGTGGTCACGAATTAGCATCCCCATTTGCGGCTACTTTTTGGTTTTGAATGCGAGCAGGTACGGCAGAGACGGCGTGCCGTTGGCATCCTTGAAACCGTCGAACTGATCGCTGTTGATCCAGATCGCATAGGTCTTGCCCGGTTCGAGTTTCACCGGCAACACACAAGTCTTCTTGTCGGCGAGAAATTTGGGCTTGCCTGCCAGAGTGGGAAAGGAATCCTTGGAAACGGTCGCCCACGACCACGATTGCCCCTTCATTTCCTTACTGAAGGTCACTTTGATTTCGGTCACCGTCGTTGCGACTTCCCCCGAACCGGCCTCAGGCACCGTTTTCGCCACGACCGCGGGCACCGATTCGAGAGTGACATCGTCGGCGCGCGTGATTGCCGCCAGAACGATCCAGACAGGTAAGAACAACAGGAATTTGGATCTCACGGTTTTTCGCTCCTCGGTTGTTTGAGACCACTTGGGACGGCATCCGATTTTTTTTGCACCATTCTGCAACCAATTGAGAAACCCGACGAAATCCTACGATGCGGCGCGGGAATGAACATAAGACGCCCTGCGGTCGATCCCATCGAACTCCTTGATTTCAGCCATCCGGCTGAAAATAACTTGATTACCGTCCGTTCCCAATCGTCCGTCCCTCCCCTCCCTCTCAAGCGCCGCGTTCCCGCGGAAAACTAGACATCTTGTTCGTATCGATCACGATTGCACACGTCCCTTTTTTATCCAGACCCCATTACACCCCATCATCGCTTCTTCTTCCTCTAACCCCCCAATACACCCATGATCCTCGACATTCTTGCCAGTCCTCCTTCCAGCTTGACCTACAAGGCACTGCAGGTCCTGCGTGCCCATTCCCCCGGCTGGTTCATCCTTGAAACCAACGATTCCGACTTCCAATGGCAATATTTTGCCCGTGCCGGTGAGTGCGAGTGCGTGCCCAGAGATGATTGGCCGCACCAATCGCTGAGCATGGCTTCAAGCGACAATTCGCAGATTTATCGGACCGTCTCCAACGGCCTGTTCGATGTTCAATGGGAAGGGAAGGAGCTCAGGCTCCTGCAAATCCAGTACGAAAGCTCCTGCGGACCTGCGCACCGGTACTGGATTCTCGCGCAACAGGAATCGACCGCAAGAAATTTCTTCCTTGCCGTCACCCGATGGAGCACCCCGATTCGCGAAGAGGTGTGCGTTTATCAGGAAGGCAGTTGGATCAAGGATGCCGAGCTATTCCAGTCGATTCAGTCTTCGCGGCTCGAAAACCTGATCCTGCCGCCGGGTTTGAAAGAGGCGATCCGCGACGATGCCGCCTGCTTTTTTGCCTCCCGCGATCGCTACCAACAGTTCCACATTGCCTGGAAGCGCGGCCTGATCCTGATCGGGCCTCCGGGTAACGGCAAGACGCATATGATCCAAGCGCTCATTAACGATCTTCAAAAACCGTGCCTTTATTTAAAGAGCTTGAGGGCGCGCTATCAAAACGAGGATCGCTCGATCCGCGAAGTCTTCGATCGAGCCCGTGTCGCCGCGCCCTGCATCCTCGTCATGGAAGATCTCGATTCGCTGATCGATGACGAGAATCGATCGTTTTTCCTCAACGAACTGGATGGTTTTCGCAAAAACGAAGGGCTGCTCGTCATCGCAACCACCAACCACCCCGACAAGCTCGATCCGGCGATTGTCGATCGGCCCAGCCGTTTCGATCGGAAGTATCATTTCCGGCTTCCCGCGTTACCTGAACGCAAGGCCTATGTGCGCTGGTGGAACAGCCAACTCGATGCGGCCGTGCGCATGAGCGAAGCCGGGATCGATTCGGTGGCTGGCGCGACCCAGGGATTTTCGTTTGCCTATTTAAAAGAGCTTGGACTGGCGTCGATGATGGCCTGGATCAACCAGACCGACCGCGCGCTGGAGGAAATCATGTCGCAGCAAGTCGCCCTCTTACGGGCGCAAATGTCGAGCGCCTCCGTATTGAGCTCGCAGGCCGTCAGCACGCACTCGCTGAACGGCAGTCTTTTGGGAAGCGGATTCGAGGCGTTTTGAAAGCTCGGATCGCCGGTGGCACGTCCGAGACGATCGTCCCTCGCCCCCCCTACTTAAGCCTGCCCTGGCTCAACCGGCGGAAACTGGCAGAAAGGCAGCGGCAGGCCTAAGTTAAGGTCGGGGGAAGAAATCATGATGGCCGAGAAAACCGTTCGCGCGGGCAGATCGCTCATCGAGCTGATCGTTGCGATTGCAATCATTGCGCTTTTACTGTCCATGTTGGTTCCTGCCGCCTTCATGGTCTTGCGGGCCGCACGCCAGCTGGCCGAATAGGCCGCCGGCGATTCACCACCTGGAACCAATCTCGTTCGCGAGAAAATATCGCATGGGCCGCCCATGCGATGAAAGCAATTTCGGAGATCATTCTTGTCGGTTGTGACCAATATCTCCGCCTACCGCTTCGCCCCCCTGGACGGTCTCAAGGAATTACGCGAACGTCTCATCGAAAACTGCCGCGATTGGGGGTTAAAGGGAACCATCCTCTTAAGCGCCGAAGGAATTAATTTGTTCGTGGCCGGGCCGCGCACCGAGATTGACTCGCTCTTGCAACTTTTGCGCCGCGTTCGCGGCCTCGAACCGCTGGAAGCGAAGTTTAGCGAAAGCCCGCAGCAGCCATTTACGCGCATGCTCGTGAAGATCAAGAAAGAGATCATCGCCTTTGGGCAAAACGTCGATCCGGTCCATCGTCCCGCTCCCCGCCTGGCCCCCAAAGATCTGAAGCGCTGGCTCGACGAAGGCCGGCCGATGATGCTGCTCGATACGCGCAACGATTTCGAAGTGGGCCTGGGCACCTTCAACAACGCGGTGGCGATTGGGATTCGCCGCTTTCGCGATTTTCCTGCCGCCGCCGCCAAACTGGACCCCGCCGCGCTGACGCAACCGATCGTGACCTTTTGCACCGGCGGCATTCGCTGCGAAAAGGCGGCCCCCTACCTCATCGAGCAAGGTTTCCAGAACGTCTATCAGCTCGATGGCGGCATCTTGAAATACTTCGAAGAATGTGGCGGGGAACATTACCAGGGCGAGTGCTTTGTCTTCGACAAGCGGGTCGGCCTGGCCGCCGATCTGGATCAGTCGGGCCATGGCCTTTGTTTCGTTTGCCAGAGCCTGCTCACTCCCGATGAGGTCGCCGACCCGAAGACCATCGAAGGCGTTTCCTGTCCCCGCTGCTACCGGCCGCCCGAAGCCATGCACATCCAGAGCCTGGCGGCGCATCGCGAGAAACTCGCCCAGGTGATTGACCCGCTTCCGGGAAAATTGCCGAAGGACAATTTTCGTCCTTTGAAAATCGATGCCCGACACGATGGCGCCACGATGCTCGAATTCTTGAACGGCGTGCTGGGACATGTGTCCCCTGGGCACTGGCTAAGTCGCATCGAGGCGGGAGACCTGGTCAATGCGGACCATCAACCGGTCGCGGCCAGTCACCGGGTGCACCCCGGCGAGCGCTATTTCACGCGCGAACGGTTGCAAAGCGAGCCCGATGTGAATGCCGCCATCGAAATCCTCCACGAGGACGAGGCGCTGATCGTGGTCAATAAGCCCGCGCCGCTACCGATGCATCCCAGCGGCCGCTTCCACCGCAACACGCTTTCCGCCATACTCGCCCAGGTCTACGCACCGCAAAAGCCTCGCCCGGCTCATCGCCTCGATGCCAACACTTCGGGCATCGCGGTGGTCACCCGCACGGCCGCCTTCGCCAAAATGCTGCAGCCTCAATTTGAGCGCGGCGAAGTCAAAAAGCGTTACCTCGCCCGCGTGCTCGGCCATCCTCATGAGGATGTTTTTGTCTGCGATGCGCCGATCGCAACCTTGCCTGGCCACCGGGGTTCGCGCGTGGTTGATGAAGCCGCGGGTGCCAGCGCGCGCACGGAGTTTGAGGTGCTCAAGCGATTTCCCGACGGCACGGCTCTCTTGAGCGTTGTCCCGCGCACCGGCAGAACCAACCAGATCCGGGTGCATCTCTGGCATCTGGGTTGGCCCATTCAGGGCGACCCGATGTATCTTCCGGGTGGACGACTGGGAGAGGTCCAAACGCTTGCGGTTCTCGATTCTCCCCTGAGGCTGTTTGCTTCAAGATTGGCTTTTGCGCATCCCCAGCACGGCAAACCAGTAGCCTTCGAGGCACCCCCTACCTCCTGGGCGAATGGGTAAAAAGGCACTCCTAAAAGGCCGAGCACGGGTTCGTCGACTCGGCGATTTTTTCCCGGCCTTCTTCCCTACCAATTACGCCAGAGTCTTGAAGTGGCAGGATTCTCGCACCTCATGAACGGCATCCCTTAAATGCGCGCTCGAGCCCGCATAAGATAACAGGCGCGTATACGATAACATGAGGGACTTTTCTGCCCGCTTCCGGACAGGCCCCTAGTAGATTCCCCCTAGTAGATTCTCTTGGGCAATCGCCATGGCCGTTTTCCAACCTCGCGTCCTCTTTCAGCATCAACTTCAGAAACGCCGCAAGCCCGGAAAACGGCCGGGCGTCCCCAGAAAGCCCGATTTGAGCCTCGAACAAATCCTGGGCTGGGTCGACGCATTCCACGAGCGGACAGGAAAGTGGCCGAACAAGGATTCGGGCGCCATTGAGGGGTCGAGTGAAACTTGGATCGCGATCGACTACTGCCTGCGATCGGGTATGCGCGCCCCTTTCGGCGGCTCGTCGTTGGCGCGCTTGCTTTGCGACCAGCGAGGCGTGCGCAACATCGGCAATCTCCCGCCTTTAACCACGGATCAAATTCTGAAGTGGGCCGACTCCCATCATGAACGTACGGGAGAATGGCCCATCGTCACGAGCGGCGACATCGTCGATGCTCCAGGCGAGACCTGGACGGCGATGGAGATGGCCCTTCGTAATGGGAATCGGGGATTGCCGGGCGGTTCCTCACTGGCCCAACTGCTTGCACAAGAACGCGGGAAAAGGAACATCGCTTCGTTGCCCCGTTTGTATACCGATGTCATCCTCGCCTGGGCCGACGCCCACTACAAGCGCACGGGGAAATGGCCCACCTCCTATTCTGGTCCCGTCGCGGAAGCACCTGACGAGAATTGGTATTCGATTGACGCAAATCTGAACTACGGCAATCGCGGTCTTCCTGGAGGCACCACGCTATCACGGTTATTGGCCAAGCGCCGGGGGATACGCAACCGTTCTTCCTTGCCGCCTTTGTCCCAGACTCAAATTCTGAGCTGGGCCAAGCACCAACATGAGAAAACGGGAAAATGGCCCACGCAGGAAACCGGCTCCGTGTTAGCGGCTCCCGTGGAAAATTGGGCAGCAATCGACGCCGCGCTACGACAGGGTAGCCGCGACCTTCCGGGAAACTCATCGCTGGCACAGCTCCTTGAGGAGATGCTCGGCGTGCGCAACATCATGGCGTTGCCCCGGTTGAACTCAAAGATCGTATTGGCCTGGGCCGATGCTCATTTTGCACGCACGGGCAAGTGGCCGATCAGGTATTCGGGCACGGTCCTTGACGCGCCCAAGGAACGGTGGGGGGGCATTGATACCGCTCTATCCAAGGGAGGCCGGGGACTTGGCCGCGGAGGTTCCTCCCTGGCGCGGTTCCTGGAAAAGCACCGCGGGGTGCGCAACTCCCGAAATCTGCCTTCATTAACGACGCAAAAAATCTTGCGCTGGGCCGACCTGCACCATGAGCGAACGGGCGACTGGCCCAAAGATGCCAGCGGTCCCATTTCGGATGCGCCCGGGGAAACCTGGCGCGCCATGGATGCGGCCTTGCGAAAAGGGAGCCGGGGGTTGTCGGGAGGCTCTACTTTGGCGCAGTTATTGGAATCAGAGCGGGGAAAGCGCAATCTTGCGACTCTTCCTCCCATCACGGAAGAGATGATTCTTCAGTGGGCCGATGCCTACCGGGAACGTACCGGAAAATGGCCGTCCTACGCGTCGGGCCCGATCGCGGAAGGGCTGACAGAGAGATGGACGACCGTGAACGGCTGTCTGCACAGTGGCGGCCGAGGCTTGCCGGGCGGTTCCTCCCTGGCCCTGTTGTTGGCCGCACGGCGCGGGGCTCGCAATCGCACGTCGTTGCCAAAACTGCGGATCGCCCAGATCGTGAAATGGGCCAAGGACCACTTCACGAAAACGGGCAAATGGCCGACGCAAAGATCCGGCCCGATCCTTGCCGCCCCCATGGAGACATGGAGGGCCGTGGAACATGCCTCGCGTATCGGCATGAGAGGACTTCCGGGAAATTCGTCCCTGGCGGAAATTCTTGATGATCATTTGGACGAGCGTAAGAAAACTCGCCGTCAAGAAACACGTCTTGCGAAAAGGAATCGGCATGAGAAGGGAAAGGAACCCGTTGACCAGGGCCGCGCCTGAAGAAAGACAAGGCTCACCGGGAGTTGCGAGCGCCTTTTTCTCAGAACGCACACTTCCTCCCCATTTGGGCCATTTTAGAAAATCGACCCAAAAACTTGTAAATTTTACTTTTACATCATAGTGGGCATTTGCCGTGGCCATTTTCAAACCTCGCGTTCTCTTTCAGCATCAACTACAGAAACGGCGCAAGAAAAAGAAGCGGCCTGGCGCCCTCAAAAAGCCCGATTTGAGCCTTGAGCAGATTTTGGCCTGGGCCGACTCCCATCACGAGCGAACGGGAGAATGGCCCATTGCCACAAGCGGCAACATCGTCGATGCACCCGGCGAAGAAACCTGGGCGGCAGTGAATGCGGCCCTTCGCAGCGGGTATCGCGGATTGCCGGGCGGCTCCTCGTTGGTTCAATTGCTTGCAAAAGAACGCGGGAAAAGAAACCCGTCTGCCTTGCCCCATTTGCATACCGACGTCATTCTCGCCTGGGCCGATGCTCACCACAAGCGCACGGGGACATGGCCGACATGCTTTTCGGGTCCGGTCGCAGAAGCCCCTGGCGAGAGTTGGAGTCGGATCGACTTCTGTTTGAATCACGGCCAACGCGGCCTACCCGGCGGGACCACCCTGGCGCGGTTATTGGCCAAGCGCCGCGGGGCGCGCAACCGTACCTCGTTGCCCGCTTTATCTCAGATTCAAATCTTGGGTTGGGCCAAGGATCACCATGAGAAGACAGGAACGTGGCCGACTCGCGACGCCGGTTCCATTTTGGCGGCCCCCCTGGAAAACTGGTTGTCGGTGGACGCCTCGCTACGAAGCGGCGGCCGCGGCCTGCCAGGAAACTCATCGCTGGCGCGGTTTCTTGAAGATATGCTCGGCGTGCGCAATATCATGGCGTTGCCCAGACTGAATTCCAAGATGGTACTGGCGTGGGCCGATGCGCATTTTGAACGCACGGGCCACTGGCCGATGAGCGATTCCGGCTCCATCATCGGTGCGCCCAACGAAAGGTGGGGAGGCATCGATACCGCCCTGAGCAAGGGAACCCGAGGCCTTGGCCACGGTGGTTCCTCCCTGGCGCGGTTCCTGCAAAAACACCGCGGGGTTCGCAATTCAGGCAATCTGCCTCCTTTGACGATGCAAAAAATCTTGCGTTGGGCGGATCTACACCATGGGCGAACGGGCGCCTGGCCCATGGAAAAGAGCGGGCCCATTGCGGAGGCACCGGGAGAAAGCTGGAATGCTGTGGAAGCCGCGTTGCGTGGCGGAAAACGGGGATTGCCGGGAGGATCCTCCCTCGCGCAGGTTCTGGAGACAGCGCGGGGAAAACGCAATCTCGCGAATCTACCTCCCATTACCGAAGAGATGATCCTCGAGTGGGCCGACACCTATCGAGAGCGTACCGGAAAATGGCCCTCCTACGTTTCGGGCCCGGTCGCAGCAGGCCGGACGGAGAGATGGAACACGGTGAACGACTGTTTGCGCGTCGGCGGCCGAGGGTTGCCGGGCGGTTCGTCCCTGGCACTGTTGTTAGCCGCACGGCGCGGGGCTCGCAATCGCACTTCGTTGCCAATGTTCCGGATTCCCCAGATCTTGAAATGGGCCAAGGACCACTTCAAGAAAACGGGAAAATGGCCGACGCCAAGATCCGGCGCAATCCTTGGCGCCCCTGCGGAGACCTGGTCGGCAGTGGCTAATGCTTCGCGTAGCGGCATGAGAGGTCTTCCAGGGAATTCGTCCCTGGCGGAAATCCTTGATGATCATCTGGACGAGCGCAAAAAAACTCGCCGCCAAGAAACGCGTCTTGCGAAGAAGAATCAGCTCAATGCTGAAAAGGGACCACCGAATCTCAACGCGGGAACGGCGGAAGAACCAGGATAACCGGAGTCCGGCCGCACTCTTTTGCCAGACAGCCCAATTCCCCGCCATTTGCGCCCGTGTGCAAAAAAGGTAAGAGTCTTACACCGCGTGCTCCCCCCTCTTTAAGTGTGCAGAAGAGGCAAGATTCTTGCAGCGCGTGCTTCTTCTCCCCTTAAATGCGCAGGCCGTTTGCATAAGACATCCAGCGGACCCTTCCGGCCCGGCTCTCCCTGCCGCGGCGCCGCGTTGATTCCACTGGGCACTCGCCATGGCCGCCTCCAAGCCTCGTGTTCTCTATCAACATCAACTTCAAAAACGGCGCATGCCGGGAAAGCGGCCTTCCCGTTTGCCCCGGCCCGATCTGAGCCTGGAGCAGATCCTCGGCTGGATCGATGCGTTTCACGAGCGCACCGGCGCCTGGCCCCAGGTGAAATCGGGACCCATTCCCCATTCGCCAGAGACCTGGCAATCTCTGGACCATTGCCTGCGCTCGGGGATGCGCGCCCCCTTCGGCGGCTCTTCGCTGGCGAAGCTGCTGTTCGACGAACGAGGCGTGCGCAACCGCAGCAATCTTCCTCCCCTCACCACGGAGCAGATTCTTGAATGGGCCGATGCCCATAAGGAGCAAACGGGAGATTGGCCAAAGGACACCCACGGTCCCGTCACCTCGGCGCCAGGCGAAACCTGGATGGCGGTTGACATGGCCCTGCGCAAGGGACAGCGCGGGATGAGCGGCGGTTCGTCGCTGGCCCAGTTACTTGAGGAAGAACGAGGCAAGCGCAATTGCCTCGCCCTTCCTCGGCTTTACTCCGACCATATCCTTGCCTGGGCCGATGCTTTCTACAAAAGGGAGGGGAAATGGCCCAACTGCACGCTGGGAGTGATCCCCGAAGCCCCGGACGAAACCTGGCGCAAGGTGGATGAGCACCTCTACAACGGAGGACGCGGCTTGCCTGGCGGTTCGTCTCTGGCCCGGTTGCTCGCCAAGCGCCGGGGGGTCCGCAACCGCGCATCGCTGCCGGAACTGACTCCGGGAACCATCGTGCGCTGGGCCAAGGAACATCAGGCCAAGAAAGGGGAATGGCCCATTCGCGACTCGGGGCCGGTCATTTCCGCGCCCCAGGAAAACTGGCGCGCCATCGACGCGGCCTTGCGCAAGGGAAGCCGCGGGCTAGCGGGAAATTCCTCGCTAGCAAAGCTGCTCGATACCTTATTGGGCGTGCGCAACAATCAAGACCTGCCCTCATTGAACGAGGACATGGTGCTCAGATGGGCGGACGCCCATTTCCATCGGACCGGCAAATGGCCCATTTGCGATTCGGGACCGGTCTTCGACTCACCGCACGAAACCTGGTGCGGCATCGACACCGCTTTATGGCGCGGCAGGCGAGGTTTGGTCAAAGGGTTGACCCTGGCACGATTTCTGGAGAAACACCGTGCGGTTCGCAATACGGGCAATCTCACGCTCTTGAACGCCGAACGGATTTTGCAATGGGCCGATGAACACCATCGCCTCACCGGGGATTGGCCCCGCGCCCGATCCGGTCCCATCCTCACGGCTCCCTCGGAAAAATGGAGCGCGATCGAGTCGGCGCTGCAAAATGGCAGGCGCGGGCTTCCTGGCGGCGACACCCTCTGCCGGCTGCTCGAGGCAAAGCGGGGCGTGCCGATCCGCACCGGCCGGGACCCACAACCCAAGAAGCCCCCGTCGCCCGCAACTTAAAGCCCTCCAGAAAAATGGGAGGAAATCTCTTATTGGTTCGTTGGCGCGATCAACCTCGGACCTTCACGGCAACAAGGTCGAAGCGACAAGTCCATCCCTTTGGCCCCTTCGTGCGCGATCGATTTTCAAGTCTTTTCCCGTTTCCGTTTGATTTGGCCGACTCTCTCCCTCTCTCTCCTTGAGGCTCTGGTCATGGCTTTATCTCTGGTTCCGATGAAAACTTCGAGGAAAACCCAACCGCGCAGGACGCGGCAGAACAAGCCGGACCTACCGCCCGATACCAACCAGAAGTCTCTTTTAACCGCCCAGCAGATCCTCACCTGGGCCGATGAGTTGCACGCCCGCACCGGGGAATGGCCCCGCGTTTTATCCGGTAAGATCGCCGACGCGGAGGAAACCTGGCAAACGGTGGACTACTGTCTGCGGTCCGGTTCGCGCTGTGAGCTGCGCGGCTCGTCCCTGGCACGGTTGCTTGCCGAAAAACGGGATGTGCGCAACTCGCGCAATTTGCCGCGCTATTCCGTGCGCCGCATCCTGGAATGGGCCGATGCCCACCACCGCCGAAACGGAGAGTGGCCCATGGCCACAAGCGGCCCCATCGGCGATGCCCCCGGCGAAACCTGGATGGGGGTCGACATGGGGCTTCGCAATGGGTTGCGTGGTCTGAGCGGCGGCTCCTCCCTGGCCCAGGTCCTGGAGCAAAAACGGGGCAAGCGCAACAAGTTCTACCCGCCGCGACTCTACTCGCATCAGATCCTCGCCTGGGCGGATGCCTTTCACAAGCGCAACGGCAAATGGCCGACAAGGTATTCCGGATCCATTGAAGAGGCGCCAGACGATCACTGGCACACCATTGATGAGAATCTGAGCCGGGGCGGCCGGGGTCTTCCCGGGGGTTCGTCCCTTTCACGACTCCTGGCCGAGCGCCGGGGAGCGCGCAACCGCTCGTCGCTGCCGCGTTTGACGCCCGGTCAGATTCTAAGCTGGGCCAAGTTTCACCATGAGAAAACCGGGAAATGGCCGACTCGCGAGGCGGGTCCGATTGCCGCGGCCCCCATGGAAAACTGGCTGGCGGTCGATGGGGCCTTGCGCCAGGGAGCGCGCGGCCTGCCCGGCCATTCGTCGCTGGCCCAGTTGCTCGAAGGATTGCTCGGGGTTCGCAATCACCTCACTCGGCCTCCCTTGAGCGTCGCGAACATTCTCCGCTGGGCCGATGAACATCGTCAGAGGGCGGGCAACTGGCCGACGAGCCATTCGGGTGCCATTGCTGAATCGCCCAACGAATCTTGGGGCGGCGTCGATACGGCCTTGGCCAAGGGAACGAGAGGACTCAAGCGGGGGGGATTGTCGCTGGCGAGATTGCTCGAACGGCACCGGGGAGTGCGCAACTCTCGAAATTTGCCGCCTTTGAAGATCAAAAAAATTTTACATTGGGCCGATGAGCACCAAAGGCGCACCGGCGAGTGGCCCACCGATTCGAGCGGCGCGATCCCTGAAGCGCCCGAAGAAACCTGGCTTGCCGTGGAGGCGGCGTTACGTAACGGCCGCCGCGGTTTGAGCGGCGGATCCTCTTTGGCCCAGGTGCTGGAAGCAGAGCGCGGACGGCGCAATCCCAGCGCGCTGCCTTCCTTGAGCGACGAGCAGATCCTTGTCTGGGCCGATGCGTACCGGGAGCGCACCGATAAATGGCCAACCTATCTTTCGGGAACGATTGCCGAGGCGCCTGAAGAGAACTGGAGCGCGGTGAATGGTCATCTGGGCCGGGGAGGCCGGGGTTTGCCGGGCGGCTATTCGCTGGCGCGGCTGCTCGCCGATCGGCGCGGAGCGCGCAACCGCGCCTCCTTGCCCAAGTTCACCATTGGGCAAATTCTATTTTGGGCCACGGAGCATCGCAGGCATTCGGGCAAATGGCCGGTTCAGAAAGCGGGGACGATCCTTTCCGCACCGCTGGAAACCTGGTCCGCCGTGGACACGGCCCTACGAACGGGTTCGCGGGGGCTTGCGGGGAACTCGTCGTTATCTCAGTTACTCGATGAGCGTATCAAAGCACGCAAGACAAAGGCTCATTAGCTGGCGCAGAGGACCAGGGACCGAAAACGATTTAAGCCATCATTGCGACTTTTTCCGCCGACGCGGGCGATGGAGTTCCGAGGGTCAGCCTCAATTTCGAAATGCTCGTGCGAAACTGCGTTTTGACGGTACCCACCGGCCGCTGGACCGCCTGGGCGATCTCGTCGAAGGTCAATCCGCCTTCCTGCCTTAGGAGAAAGACCTCTTTTTCTTCTTCGCGAAGTTGATGCAGCGCCTGCCCCAAGAGCAGCTTCTCTTCCCTGCCGATCAAGAGTTCAGCGATCCCTTGAGTGTTGGCCTGGGGTTCGCGCTGAGGCATCGAACGGACTTTGCGTTTCCAGGCGCTTTTGCGGTAATCCTTCGCGGCATTCAATCCGATCCGAAAGATCCAGGAGTTGAGTTCCGACATGGATGCCATCGACTTTTGGCGTTTCCAGCAGCGCAAGAAAGCTTCTTGAGCCACTTCCATCGCGTCGTCGCGATTTCCCAACATGCGCGTGAAGACCCGGATCATGCGGAAACGCAGAAGGGACAACTCGTTGCTGTCCAGCTCGTTCGATTGAAAGTCGTACATGGTGAATTCCTTCACTAAGCTTCGATCGATGCGCGGGCGGCAAGATTTTCGTTGGTCCGGCCGCGTCACAAGAAAAAAGGAACCGGGAAATGCAGCATCCCCGTCGCCCGGTTTAGCGGGCTGTTGAATGTCGTTTCGGGAAATGGGAAGCCGAAGAGGTCGCCTGTTTCGAAAGGGACTTAGACGGCGACGGCCGAACTTAGCGTTTCCACCGAATAACTGCTCGTCGATTCGGTGCGGCGTGGAGCGGGATGGAAGTTTCTGGGAAAGCCGACGAGTTGCAAGTTGGGGAATTGCGCCCGAGCTTCACGAAGCAGACTCGCAATCGTTTCATCCACATAAGAAACGGGACCGAGGTCGAGATACACATTCTGGTTCTGACCACTCACCGCGCTCAGGGCCTGAACCAGGCTGTCTTTGAGCCAAAAACCAAGGTGGCGCAAACGAGTCGTAACTTTAATCCCGGACTCGAGTTGATACAGTTGGAAGCTCATGAGTTCTCTCCGTTGGGTGGTTCGATGAGTTGATCCAATGCAATGGCCGTGCCAATGACAATTTTCTCACCAGGATTTTTCAAATTCGCTGGCTAATCGCGGCCATCAAGATCGGTCCAAGGATTAAAAGGGAAAGAATTCGATCGAATTGCGGTGGATCCTCGTTTTTTGTGGTGCCGGGGCCAATCGCCTGGCTCATTTTGCTTGAGAACGGCCTGTTTCGGGCCTTCGCCCGGTCGAACCCCTCTGATGAACGAGTTATTCGAGAATTTCTCAAGTCGTGATCGAGAAAATCGTCTCGATTTGAGAAAAATCACCTCGGACGGGCTGGATCGAGTGAGAAAATACCCGAGAAACGGATTCTCGGCAGACTAACTGACGATTTTCGACTTTTCTTTTCTTTGGCATACCGCTTGCGTTGGTACATCTCATCGAACAGCGAACAAGTCCCGATGAAGGAGGTTTCCAATGAGCAGCGCCATGATGAATCCCGGACTAAGACTCCAGGTGGGACAACAGCTCAATGGTTCCGTGATGGCGATCGGCCATAAGGGTAAGGGCTATGCGAAACGAGGCATCAACAAGGCAACCAAGTTGCTGGCGATGATCCCCGGATACATGGTGATGCTTCCTTACATGGCCTTTCTTGCCAGCCTAATTTTAATCTCCGTTGTAACTCATCTTCGAGGCAATTAAATTCAACAACTTTCAGGAACGATGCGATCCTTCTGGGACTGGCAAGCGTAAGACCAAGAAGAGGATTCATTCGCTCCAACAAGAATTGGCGGCGGGCTCGGTAAAAGGTTGATCTTTCTGGGCTATCCGAACCCGCCGCCAAGTTTTATCACCCTGGGAAAATTCCCCTTATTGGGGATACAGATTTTCCTCAGTGATTTCCGGTAGCGAGCTACCGGATCCTTTCTTCATGTCGAAAAATCATGGCGCCTTCTGGCGCCAGCTGGCAGATCTTTGTTTTTGAGGATTTGATCAAAAGAAAAAAACGGCCGAAATGGATGGCAATTGGGGAATCCAGTTGATTCCCGCCGGCGCCAAACCGGTGTCCAATCACCCGCCATCCGTTTCCCTCGTCAGCCCAGTGGAACCTGCTTTGAAAGCGGGATTTCCCACTGCGGGCATCGCCCATTTCATGCCTTGAAAAACTGACAACGATGGCGGGATTCAAGCAAAGGGTGTGAGTTCGAATTCATGGTTTCTGGTTCTGGGCAATTCGAACCCACACCCTTTTTCTAACCCGGCAAAGAACCTCTCGTTTGAAGAAAAATCGGGAGGGGGTTGAAACGCCCCTCTCTTGCCGATCCATCAGAAGCCTCCAGGAACTGAACTCAAAAAGACTTTCGCTTGCATGATTCAGGATGATCCTTCCTGACGATTCATACCCGCCGCCGTATTTCGATGCGGCCGTCACAGTGAACTCATTGCCCTGGGGCAATGCTGGTTTCAGACAAGTGTTGCCTGTAGCGGGTTGACTTGTGCTTGGGACGGACGATGGCGGCGGGATTCAAGCAAGGCGGGTGGGATTGAGTTTTTAGTTGGTTCTGGGCATTCGATCCCACCCACCTTGGTTTTTTTGGTTCCAGACAAATGAGTCGCCCGATCATTCCACACGAATGCCGATGGGCCCCATAAGAGACCTTTTGAGGAGGAAATAGAAAGTGGTCATCCTCTCAAGATTCCAGGCACAACGAATTGCATATCTCGTGCCGAACCGGTTTTTCTCAACGTGATATTCCATCCCGCCGACAAACGCGGCGGGATTCAAGCAAGGCGGGTGGGACTGGATTCATGGTTCTGGTTCTGGGCAATCCGGTCTCCCCGCCCTGATTTATTCATTCAAGAGAACCAATCACGAAAAAACTCGAAAACTACAAGCATGGGCCAGCCGATGTACTTCTCGGCGCGGGGGCAGGCGCGAGCCAGTTGGGCATCGGCAGCAAGTTCTTCGATCCGCACGATCCGCAGCTTGGCATCGAGGGCGGACATGATCATCTGACTCAGGCTATGGTCATGACTGCCCGGCTTGACGATTTCTCCGCTCACCGGATCGGCGAACCGAGCTTGGGAGCCTCGCAAAAACATGGCCGGGTGCATCGCGGAAACGATCGCCCTCCCTCCCGGCGCCAGCAATCGCTTCATTTCTCCAAAAAAGGATCGCAGATCGGGCAAATGCTCCACGACCAGGCCGCTGACGATCAGATCGAACCAGCCCGCTTCGAATGGCAAGGACTGCAACAAATCATGCTGGACAAACCGGATCGCACCGGCTCCCGGTTTTTCGCGAGCCTGCGCCAGCATGCCTGAAGAAAAATCGACCGCGGTCACCCGCGCCCCATGTTCGACCAGCCACAAGGCGTGCCGGCCCGTGCCGCAACCCAGATCCAGTATCTTCAAGCCCGACGGATCACCCACGATCGAACGCACCACGGGTTCTTCCAGCACGAGCAGGGGGTTGGCATCGTGATCGTAAACCGCGGACCAGCGATCGTACCCTTGCGCGATCGGGGAAGTCGAATCGTTCATGGTGCCATTCTTGAGAGCGATGAGTCAGCCTGAGAGCGATGAATCAACTGGGAGCCGAAGCCAGGTGACCAAGCAAGAGGTCATTGATTCGCGCCGGTTCGGCGATGGGCACGCCATGCGAGGCATTTTCCAGTTCGACAAAGCGCGCCCCGGGAATGCCCGACGCAATGACTTTCCCCAGAGCCGGAGGCGCGATCGGATCGTGCGTCGCGGAAACCACCAATGTGGGAAAGGCCCCCAGCTCCTTCAGTTTTGCAGTCGCGTCGTACTTTCTCAAGGCCTTGAGCTGCAGATGGGCAATGGGCGGCTGTTCTCCCAGATCATGACCGAAACAGGGCTCGTAGGCTTGCGCCAATTGATCGAGCACGGCATGAGTCCAGTTGCCCGGGGGAAGGATGAGCCGGACGAAGGCGCGGCGGCGCATGGCCCGGGTTCCGATGACGGTTCCCAGTCCCAATGTGATCATCCGCCAGGAAAGCGGCGCCGCGGCCGCCCCCTTGGCCATGGTACACAACAGGGAAAGACTCAGGACTCGTTTCGGCTCGGCCAGCGCCAAGGCCATGGCGATCGTCCCCCCCATCGAATGCCCGACGATATGCGCCCTGTCGATTTCGTGGGCCGACAGGATGGCGAGGGCATCCTTGGCCATCTGTTCGATCGAGAGCGGAGAGGTTTCCCCCTGACTGCGGCCCATGCCCCGGTTGTCGAAGATCAGGCAGCGATGGTGCCGCGCGAGCACCTCCACCTGGGGCCGCCAGCCTTCGCCATGAATCCCCACCCCCTGAATGAACAAAACCGGCGGGCCTTCGCCCACCAGTCCGGTATGAAAGGAGCAATTCTCGAACTCAACGATTTTTGGTGTTCTTTGCATGCTTTGCCTTCGCTGGCGTTTTCTTGGGGAGAGCCTTCGGCTTCTTCGCTTGTGGCTTTGGTTTGGACGGGCTCGCATTCTTGACGGGACGGCGAGCGCGTGGATTGTCCACGACAAATTGAATGATCAGCTTTCCTGGTTGGGCCGGATCGATCGGCACCTTGGCTTGCGACAAGGCCACATCGAGGAGCTCGCATACCCCCTTTTCATCGAGCGTGTCGGGACCATCGAGCACAATGTGCCGTACGCGCGCGCCCTTGCCTTCGAGGATTCTCTGCGGATCGGGCAACGAGGCGCCCTGCATGAAAAACAGGCGAACCCAGCGCGGATACAGGGCGATCGACACGATCACTTCGGAGGGCTTGGCACTTGGGCCAAAACCGATCGCCAAGGCGTTGTAGTTGTCGTAAACCAGGACCTGCGCACCGGGAATGCGCTCCATCAGCTTGGTAAGCGCCCCTCTTGCAAGGGAGGCGATGTCCGCCGAGTAACGGTCCATGAACCGTTCCAGTTCGTCTCGCGCCGATCGAGCCATGCGAAACCAATGCCTTTCTGAAAGCGCCCTGTTGAACTGCCTCAAGAGTTCTGGACGCGGACTAGGGAGATATAGGGAACGACGGCCTCAGGTGCGATTCCCCTTCTTGCAATCGGGCTTTTCCCACAAGCCTTGGGTGCCCGATCGAGCGTATCCGCCAGACAAGGCGACCTTTGGCAAAGCCATTCGATCCGCATTTCATGCGACCGATCAACGGTTTTCCTCTGTTGTGGGGCGACTCTCCGGCGGCGATTGGAACTGATAGTGGTTGGTACGGAAAAAACACCAGATCCTTTGAGAATTGGGCGGGGTGCGCTCCACTTCCACCCAGGAAGCACCGCGTCCCGGCCGAAATCGATAAATCACTTCGGTGGGCCCCTCATTGGGATCGTAAATGAATAACGTCACCTGGCTGCCGCTTTGTTCATAGCCATAGGCCAGCACTTGGTGATCTTCAGAGATCCGAAAAGTGGCCGTTTGCACCAGACCGATCGGAGAGAGTTTCCCCGCATCGATGTCGGCGCGGATCTTCGGCCACTCTTCCTGGTAGCTAACCCTCACGCGGCCTTTCAAGAAGCCGAAGAGGTTTCCCGGCCCCAGAGTCGACCCGTTGGGATAAAAGGGAAGCGAGTAGATCAGGTAGCGCAGGCCTCCCCAGGGGATGTCGAAACTATCCCACAACCTTCGCTTGATGAAGAGGAAAATCGGGTCATCGATCTCGGGAGGACTGATCGGCAATCGCGGAGGCAACTGGCGCGCGTTGTGATAATCGATGACGGAAAAAACCATGCCGCCGCAAAGTCCCTGATGCGCGCGCGTCAGTGCAAAGCGATTCTCCCGCTTACTTGCCAGCCGAAACCGCTGAACCAGCCGGGGCAAGCGATCGACCATCCGGTTCCAAACAAACCCCGGTGTCACCACAGGCAGATGACGCGCCCAGGAATTGATGAAGGTAAAGCCATGAACGATCGGGTCGAAGCGAGGCACTGCCTGACGGCGCGTTCGGCGCAACCGAATCCGGATCAGTCTTGGGTCGGCCCGGTCGATCATGGTCGCGGCATCCCAACCGGGTGACACCTCGACCTCGACGGGCATCCGTTTGCGCCAACCCCAAAGCGGGATATTCCAGACCATCCTGAGCCAGGCATGCTCCTCTTCGTCGCCGAAACGGTATTCCACCGAACCGCGCATTCCTGAGATCGCAACGAACCCAAATGCGCTGGCTTTTTCCAGCCGAAACACTCCCTGCGCTTCAGGAAGGATGAACTCCGGCGGCAGCGCATCCGCCGAAAAAAGCCCCGAGACCACGGTTTGGGAGGAGCATTCCAGCAGGGCCTGCGAATGATTGTCGATGACAATAGAAAGTGTGCGATGCGACATGAAAAGGTCAAAACTCGAAATTGCTGACTTGCCAGAACCTGACTTGCACAGGCATTGCGTGGCGCGAGGACGCTGCCGGCAGACTACTTGGTTTTTTCCTCGGCCAGGGCCGTGGCCTCCCGCAACACTCGATCCACTCCTTTCTGGATATCGGCAATCTTGCGGGGAATCACAATGTCCGGCGCAATTCCCACTCCTTCAAACGGCTTGCCATCGGGAAAGAGCTCTCGCTTGGAACTGATGCGGAACATCGAACCGTTGTCCAGTTTACAAACAAACGGCTGACCCGTGCTGCCCCAAGTCGTTTCGCCCATCAGGGTCGCGCGGGAGTTATCCTTGAAGGGCATGCTGAAATCTTCGGCGGCCGAAGCGGTGTGCTCATCGATGAGTAAGAATACCAGGCCCTTGTAGGGGTTCGGCTTGGGAGCAACCGTCTGGCTCGGCGTGATCTTCATGGTCGACGCGCCCATGCGGATCATTTGCAACCCGACCGATTCCGGGGTGGCAAAAGAACTGGTCCGGTAAGGCCGATCCATCAACGACTGAATCAGCGCGCCCGGCGTGTTGCCGCCGCCATTGCCTCGCACGTCAACGATCAGCGCCTTGGCCGCTTTGTATTCCTCTACCAATTGGACCGCCCTTGTCTGAAATCGCGGATTGTTGAAACTGGGGACCTTGATGTAAGCGACCCGGTTTTCCTTGAGCCATTGCCCCTCGGTCGCCATGGGAAGCGCGAATTTGAAACGGCTGGTGGGACGGTCGATGGCGATCGTCTTGCCGCTTTCCAGCGTGATGTTGAGCGGATCGGGCAACAGATAAGCCTTCGAGAAAAACTGGGTCCGGGCGCTTCGTTCGCTCGACGCGGCGATGTACTTTTTGTTTTCCTGAAAGACCGCCTCCGCAGGCTTGTCGTTGATCTTGGCAATGACCTCGCCGACCTTGAGATCCGGATTCGTGCTGGAAACGGCGACCCACTTGTTCTCGATGTACTCGATTTTCCATCCGAGCGAGCGGCCATATTTTTCAAGAAACCAGGGGTCCCAGAATTCGGTGTGGCCGTTTTTCATCGACGCGACAAAGGCCATGCAGGCTAAGTCGAATTCCTTGCGGTCCTTGGCCGCGAGGGCTTCCTTGAGGAAGGACCGGTAGGCTTGATCGAGCTTGAGATCGGGAACGCCTTGAAAATGTGCAAAGTAGATCTGCAAAGAGGAGTATATCTTCGAAGCGATGAAGACCCGCTCTTCGACCGTGGGATCTTCATTGGGCTTGGATGCCGGCGCGGTTTGTCCGAGCAGCGAGTGGGCCGGTAGAGCCAGGATCAGGAATAACAGAGGCCCCGACACCCGCCTGAAGGGCGAGCGAAGTCGATCGACATTCAAGGGTGCAATGGGCATGGAAACTCACCTGCATTCCAAACGGCGTTGGACATGCGCTGCGGTGTTGCAACTCTCGGGCGGACACTAGCGAGGCACTGCGCTCGCCGCTGAGATTTTTATAGCCGCTTTTTTCTCACTGGAGATCTCCTGGAAGCTTACGGGCGGCAGCAGGGCCCCGTCCAATGCCCCTGGCTTTGGTGGACTCAGACCGGGAAATCCGGGTGTTTTGTCCTCCTTGGGCTCAAGCGTCTTGAGGAACTCGGAGGCTTTTTTACCGGCCTCGGTGTCGGGGAATTCAAACGAAACCTGTTTCAAAGCCGATCTGGCTTTCTCCAGGGCGGTGAGCGCCGCCTGTTCCTTGCGTTCTTTTTCCTTGAGTCTCTTGCGCGCTTCGAGCTGGACGGTGGCCTTCAAGACCGCCTGCTGCAATTCTTCGGGGCTCATCAATTCGGCCAGTTGCTTGTGCAGTTGTGCGAATGCCGCCGCTGGATCCTCTTTTTTCACCACGGGAAAGGCGTCGAACCCAAAAGGTGGCGGCTCGGCCTGCGAGCCCTTTCCGGCCGTTGGCACGGGCTCTTTGCTGGCGCCAGGGAGATTCGCGGGAGGATTCGCCGGGAAGGGAATCGCGGTAGGAATGGGAGCTGCCCGTTTGGGAGGCTCCAGGGTCGACATTCCGGATTCCTTGGAATGACTCAATGCTGCAATACCTTCGGCAGGGTTTGGCGCCGCTGGCATTGGGCTTGCCGAATTCTCCTGATAAGGCGTGAGGTTCTCCACCGGCGCCCCCAATGCCACGGCAGAGATATTGGGCAGAAGCGGCGGCAATTCCTGCAGGGAACCATCACGAGACGCCAATTGCCCCGGAGCTTCCCCGGAGGGTGCGGAAAGCTTCGCGCTTTTGTCCTTGGCATCCCCTTCGGAAAACAAAGGGGCGGAAAGCGAAATGGACGGCTCCTGGTTGTGGTCGGTTTTGCGTTGGTCGTGAGCGGGGGCACTCCAGGTACTCACTGGCAAATCCGCCTTCGCCTGTTTCCAGGACATGTCCGGCTCGCTCGAAGTAAGTGCATGCGCCGCCGACGACTCGGTATTTGTCTTGGAGGGTTCCGCATTGCGCAGATGACAAAGGAAAAGCGCTTGACCCAGGCAGGCGATGAGCAAAACGCCAACGAACCCTGCCATGACCTTTTTGAAAACCATCGGTTCCCCTCCTGGGTCGGATGACTTGCTGTCCGCCAAAGACAACCGCCCATGCTACCCGGCCCCATGGGAAGCAGAAAAGGGAGAAAGGGAGAGAAAAAAAACAAAAAGAAAACAAAAAAACCCCAGGCCAATGGCCCGGGGTGGAAGCGAAATCGATGAGCTCGCTTGAATGCAAACCAGCCGGGAGGATGGTTTGCGTTCAAACCCTTCCTTAATGGTTCAGCAGGAATTCGTTGCTGTTGAGCAGGGCCCAAAATACGTCTTGATAGGGAGCCATCGGGTCTTTTTCGCGAGTGCGCATGGGAAGCGCCTGGGCGATTTTCTTGATCTCCGCCGCCTTGGCTGGGCGGTTGTAGGTCGCCAGGAACAGGTCGTTGATCACTTGCTGGCTGTTCGAGGAGGATTTCATTGCCTTGGCCACCGTGCCCTTGTCCTTGCGCGTGATCGCATCGTTGATTTCGCGACCGTTCATCATGAGCAGCGCCTGCACGACGGTGCCGTTGAAATTCACTTCGTTGCCTTCGTCGTCGCCGAAGTTGGATACCAGCTTGTTAAGCCAGGCCTCGCGCAGTGCGCGGCGATTGTCCTTGGTTTCCGATTGCGCCGAACCGGTGGCGACCATGAGCGATTCGAACATCTGCTCGGGCGAAAGCGACTTGAGCGGCATGCGGCTGAACAGGGCTTCGGTCTCCACCTTGTCGTTGGTGCGATTGCCGGCATAGCTCAAATGGTAGGCATGGCTGTTGGCGATCCAGCGGATCAGCCGTTTCAAGTCGTAGCCATAGTGCTTGAAACGCTTGCTCATTTCGTCGAGCAATTCGGGGTTGGAAGGCTGGTTTTGTTCGTTGAAATCATCGACCGGGTTGGTGAAACCGCGACCGAAGAAGACCGACCAGATCCGATTGACCGTGGCCTTGGGGAAGTTGTCGTGGTTGGTGACGAATTCGGCCAGTTGCTCGCGCCGGCCGCGGCTCGATTCGGGATCGAGCTTGGTTCCATCGAGGAAGGTCGCCTTGGTCGGCAGGATGACTCCGTTGCGCTTTTCATAAAGCACCATGGCGTCGGAGTTGATTTTGCCGTTGTCCGAAATCGACAGCACGGGCATCGATTGCATGCGCCGGTTGTCGTCGGCCGGCGGCGTGCCCTTGCGTTCGACCTGGCGCAAAAAGGCGTTGATGCCCCAGAAATCCTTTTGCTTGACGCTGGGGTTGAAAGGGTGGTCGTGGCACTGGGCGCACTGCGTCTGGACACCAAGGAATAGCCGCGTGATCCGCGACGTGATCGGGACCATTTCGAACTGGCCTTCCTGTTCGCGCTTGGCGGCGGGAACGCCTTCGCCCAGGTGGGCCAGATAGAAATTGACGGCCGGGTTCTTGTCGTTGTCCCCCTTGGAGACGATCAGCTCCTTGACCAGTTGTTGATAGGGGGTGTTGGAGGCGAACTTATCCTCGAGCCAGGTCTGGGTGTCCTGATGGTATTTGCCGCGGCCGAATGTGCCTGCGCGGGTGAGCAGCCAGTTGGTGAACAAGGTCGCCCAGTGCTTGGGGAAATCTTCGTGGGCCAACAGATCTTCGATGAGCATCGAGCGGCGCGTTGGCGCATCGTGGCTCATGTATTTTTTGATTTCTTCGGGAGTGGCGATGCGGCCGATGATATCCAGCGATGCGCGGCGGATGAACTCGTAATCGTCGGCGAACTTGGCGGGCTGCACCTTCTGGGCTTTCCAGGAATCGGTCAGATGCTGATTGATGATCTTGACCGATTCGGTCGTGATGGTCAGTTCTTCAGGTGATCGGGCATAAAGCTTGATCCGGTGCGGCTCGATAACAATGGGCGCCGACTTACCCGCTTTCCCTTCTTTGCCTTCTTTGCCTTTGGGCTTGGCATCACCCTCGCCATCCTTGGATTTGTCCTTACTTTTGTCGGAGTCTTTGGCCCCTTTTTCGTCCGATTTGGAATCATCTGTGCCAGATGTTCCCTTGGTTTCCTTTTTGGTCTTGGGTTCATCGTCGGCCCAGGAACCCGATACGGAAAGCACGGTGCCGAGGGCCAAACCGGCCGCCAGCAATCCTGCTCGCAACCATCCGAGTGAGACTGCACGATTTCGAGGCGCAGACACAACGACCCCGTCCAAAGGGCCGGGGCCGTTTCGAAACTTCAGATTGTCCATGAGACGCCCCTGGAAAGAATCTTTTGGGCAAGGACGGACCGACTGAGTTATTAAACGCATCAGCCTGCTTCCAGCCAACTGCTCCTTTCGTTGGGTGGCGCGGGAAGCAGGTTGGTTCCCGATTCCCGCGCGAATTGTCTACTTTCTCTCTGCTTTTCCTTTGTTTTCCCCTGCCGGGATCGATTGTGATCAGGGCGCGTAGCGCACGCCTTCCTTGTGATGGCGCTCAAGCAGGTCGGTGTGCATCTTGGCCTCGATGGCAGGCAGGCGGTCTCGGACTTCGAAGAACGACTGCATCAGTTCGCATTGCGAGTATTCCGAGTCGATCGCATCGGTGGAGCAGGACCATTCCACCAGCGACTGCGCCAGGGCGTCGAGGTCTTCTCCGGGATCTACTTTCCCGAGGAACTGGGCGTTGGGCTGCATCGCGTTTTGATTAAGCCAGCTGTAAGTTTCCAGGGCGGTTTGCCAGTTGAGTTTTGCGGTGAGCAGATCGTCGCAGAGTCTCTTTTTGAGAGAAAGCCTCTCCTTCACAAGCGCCTCTTTATCGAGCAGAGTGATACCCCATTCCTTGCTTTGGCGCATGCTGTCGAAAAGACTCAGGTATTCAGGCAAATGAGGAACGATCGAACTCCAAATGTGAAACCCCAACCAGGACATGGAAAGAAAGCCAACCCCGCAAACCAACTTCCGACTCCAACTCAAAAACAGAAAGCCAGTCATCCCCAACTCCGGGTATTTGCCCTGAAAGAACCGGCTTCGACCGGTAATCCCTACCCAAACCAAAGTTCAGGCAAGTCATTCTAGGAGGGCATTGCCTTCAATCTGCCAGGAAATGATCAAATACCGTGCCAACTTCTTAGACCTTTCATCAATTCTGCCCGTTTCTGACCAATTTTTCATGGATTACTCAAAACTCCGGCGAACTGTCGCTCCATCCACAGGCGACAGCGCCTTGTTTCTGAGCAGCAATGCACGAATGCTTGGGTAAGATTGGGCAGTTTTGGAAAACAGCGCGGCCACCGGAATGCATCCGGGAAATGCAAAAGGGCTACCCCTCTGGGGTAGCCCTTTGCGAAAAAACCGATGGTTCTGCCAGACTGAGGCGCGAAGCTAGTTGCCCGCCTTGCCCGTGGCCAGCTCTTCCGCGAGCGCGGGAGCTTCGTAAACCTTTTTCAAAGCTTCGGTTATGGCTTGCGAGCAAACCGAAAGCGCCCGGGCCTGGGTATCGCTGTAAGCGAAATCTAGCACAAGCGACTGAATGTTACCATCGAATATCAGGCCGACAACCTCGCCATCCTTGTTGATGACCGGGCTGCCTGAATTTCCGCCGATGATGTCGGCCGTCGAAACGAAGTTGAACGGCGTTTCGAGGTTCAGGTATTCCTTGCGCTTCTGCCAGAGTTCCGGCAGATCAAACGGGGGCTTGTTCTTCTGCTCGGCCGAGCGTTGGTAAAGCCCCGCGAAATTGGTGATCGCCGGAATTTTCTTACCGTTCTCCTCGTAGCCGGCGACCGATCCGTAGCTCAGACGCAGGGTGAAGGTCGCGTCGGGATAGGTGTTCGTGCCGTCAAGCGCGAAGCGCACCTTGGAGATTTTCAGGTTCGCCTGGCTGGTAACTTCCTGAACTTCGTTCTCATTGCGCTTGCGCAAAGCCCGCGCCTCGCCGTCCACCGCCTTGGCCAGCTGGATGAACGGATCCTTGGAGGCCTCGATCGCTTCGGCCCCGCCTTGATAGAGCTTCTTACGTTCGGCGACATCCTTGAGCTTCGAGCCCAACACCAGTTCCGAAGCGCGAGCTTGGGGCGATTTGCCCGCAAGAGCCGCCTTCACGACCGGGTTTTCCAGGCCCAGTTCCTCCGCGAGGAACGTCAGGCTGTCGGCCAGTTTCACGATCTCGAATTCCTCGTGGATCGCCTCTTCCGAGAAGAGGCCCAGTTCCATCGATTCCTTGTTCGAGTCGATGTACTCGCGCAGCCTTTCGGCCGCGGGCTTCGATTTTTCGGCCGCCGCGCGCACCAGAGTGCGGGCGATACCAAACAACTCGGAATTGAACCCGGCTCCCCCTTCGATCAGGGTGTAGGGCTTGATCAACTCCTTGCGGACGCTCTGGGCCTTGGCGATCTGGTCATAGGCCTTAAGGGCTTCCGCGAATTCAGGCTTCGCCGCGGCGGCGTCCCTCAAGCGCTTTTCTTCGGCGATCTTGCGGGCCATCAGCTGAGGATCCATGAGGCCCCCCTGCCCGCCCACGCGCGCCTTGCGGCTATTTTGCACGCTGAACAATAGTTCTTTGGCCTGGCGAGCGTTCTCTTCGCTGCGCGCACTGAAAGCGGTGAGCAGAACTTCGGCACGGTAAAGGCGCTTGAGCAAGAAGGGAAAGCCGACATCGCGGGCATATTCCAGTTCGGCAACCGTCGCCAGACGGGTGGTCCGGCCCGGATGGCCCGAAACGAAAATCAGCTCGTTGTCCTTGCAGCCATCCTTGGACCACTTCAAGTAGTGTTCGATCTTGGCCGGCTTGCCATCCTCGTAAACGCGGAAGAAGGCGGCATCGAGGTCGTAGCGGGGGTATTCGAAATTGTCCGGATCACCGCCAAAGAAGGCGATCTGCTGTTCCGGCGCGAACACCAGGCGCACATCGGTGTACTTCTTGAAGCGGTACAGGTGATAAACGCTCCCCTGGTACAAGGTGGTGACATTGGAACGCAGTCCGGTCTTTTTGAAAGACTCATCCTCGATCTTGTTGATCACCGCGCGGCGGGCCTGGGCGCTTTGGGCCGCGGTGGCTCCCTCCTTGACGGCGCCGTTGACTTCGGCGGTGACATCCTCGATCGAGATGAGGACGTTCAGTTCCATCGCCTCGCATTTGCCTTCTTCGGCGCGGGTCTTGGCGTAGAAGCCGTCGCGCAGATAGTTCTTGTCCTTGGTGCCCATTTTCTGCAGGGCGTCGGCGGCGACATGGTGGTTGGTCATGACCAGGCCGTCGGCCGATACGAACGAGCCGGAACCGCCGCTGTTGAAGCGCACCGAAGCGCGCTGGACATGAGTCAGCCACTCGGGCGTCGGTTCAAAACCATACTTGTCCTTCAGCCGGGACAAGGGAGGGTTGGTGTACAACCACATTCCCTCGTCACCCAGCAAGGGGGAATCGGCTGTCATTCCCATCATCAAAAGTCCCCCGGCGATCCAGGATTGCCACTTGCGACCAAGCGATCGCCAAAGAGCTGTCATCAGTTTCACTCCTCGAAAAGAAGCGCGGTTCATGGAAAAAGTTCAAATAGGAAATGCGAAGCTACCGCTTCTACGGTCATTCTTAGGCAGGCGTTTCTTCCGTTTTCTCGGCGGGAATGATCCAGCCGAAACCGACGAAGGCCAGGAGAATCGCCAATGCGGCGAAGAATACCAGCGTGGGAATCACCGACGGGGGCAAAACGAGCCTGGTTTCGGCAGGCAACGTTTCCACATCCTTGAAGGTGACTTTCTTGCCTGCGTTATATTCACGCAGACTGCTTGCGAAATATTCCCGCCCCTCTAGTTTTTGAGCCACCATTCCGAAGGTTGTATCTCCCTCGGTTTTCGTTTCCTTGCCCCGCAGATCGTAGATCACCGTGCCCGAAGGGATCGAGATCTTGCGATCGAATGTCCCTTCCTTCTTATTTAGGACTTGGATTTCTTGAGCGAGTTTTTGGATCGCCTCGGGTTTGGCCTTGGGGCCAAGCTGGGCTTTCGCCGCTTCTTCCGAAAGCTGAGCAACAGTCCCCGCTTGATGGGCCGTCCAGGCGCCGTATTGCCACTGACTCAGATCGCGGGGCAACGTGTCGCTAAATGCGGTGAACGCCAGAATCACGCCGCCGATCGAACCTCCGGCAATGTATCCGGAAGCGAGCAGCACGCCCGGGCTTGTTTCGGTTTTGCGCAGAATCTCCAGTTCGGCTGCCGCTTTTTCCTCGTCCGTATGGGCATTGGCAAGCAAGGCCCGAGCCTTGCCCGTCATGACCGCGTCCACGATGTACCGTACGAGCCCGCCAATGAAGATGGGCGCCGACACACCGATGGGCACATAAAGCCCCACGGCAAAGGCCAGAGCCGACACGCCGCACATATCCAAGACGAAGGCGATGATGGCGCCCATGGCCACCATGCTCCAGTTGAGATCCCCCTTGAGCACGCCGTTGATGATGATGCCCATAACCTGCGTTTTGGGAGCTTCAAATTCGCGCTTCACCACAGTGCCGTCATCGCGTTGGGAGAGCTTGCCCATGATTCCTGAATCTTTCACATACACCGGCTTCCCCGTGGCTGGGTCGATCAGGAACGCCGCGGGTTTGTCGGCTCGATCCTTACTCAATGCTTCGATTTCTGCCTTGCGCGCGTCGGTGGGCTTGTAGGGAACTCCTTCCTTTTCCGTGACTTCCTTGGTGAGCAGATCATTGCGTGTATCGAAAATCAGGTACTCTTTCCCCTCATATTTTTCCTTGTCGACCAACCGCGCCATTTCTTCGGTAGAAAGCGTGATGTTCACCAGATTTTCTGATTTCGAAGAATAAACGGTGCCCGCGTCATTGAACAGAAGGAGCGTGCCGCCCATCACTAGGCCCGATATCAACGCGCCAATCAGAATGGCGTATTGCATCGCCTTGGGAGTCGCGCCCAAAAGGAAACCGGTTTTGAGGGATTGAGCCGTGGTGCCGCCATTACTTGCCGCCACGCAAACGACCGCCGCGATGCTCAACGCTAAAACCCTTTCGGTGGAGGACTTCCAACCCAGCCCCAGGAAGATGAGGCAGGTCAGCATCAAGGTTGCGACCGTCATGCCGGAAATCGGGTTGCTCGAACTGCCGATTTCTCCGGTAAGTCGAGAAGAAACGGTGACGAACAAGAAGCCGAAGACCAACACGAGCAGACTACCGGCAACGGCACTGATCCAGCCGACCTGTCCGGAAAGGAATACCGTCAGGAGAACCAAAAGTAGCACCGAACCACCCAGCACCGCCCCAAGAGACAGGTCGTTCTCCGTGCGATCGGGTTCGGATCCCTCGTCTTCCTCTCCCTTGCGCCTCGACATGCCGCCAAGGGATCGAACGATGATCGGCAGGGTTTTGATCATGCTCAAAATGCCGGCGGTCGCAACGCAACCCGCACCGATGTAGAGCAAGTAATTCGACCGAATTTTGTTGATGTCCATGTCTTTGACCAACATCTTGCCCGGCGGGACGATCGCCTGACTGGGATCGCCGAACATGGCGATGAGCGGAATGATGACCAGGTATCCCAGAAGGGCACCGGCCAGCATGATCGCGCTGGTCCGCAGACCGATGATGTAGCCGACGCCAAGCAGCTCGCTGGCCATATCGGTCGTGAATACCGCAGCCCGATTGATGAAGGTCAAGGGTAGGCTGACCGCGGTTTGCAACATATTTAGACCTTCGGTCACGAATTTGTGAGCCAGGGCCAGACCGAATCCCATGAATACGGTCCCCCCCGTACTTCCCCCTTTTTCGCCCGAGATGAGCACCTGCGCGCAGGCCGTACCCTCAGGGTAAAGCAGGGTTCCCGGTTGTCCGGGCGCGCCATGCATGCGCACGATGAAGGCACGCCGCAAGGGGATCATGGCGAGAATGCCCAAAATGCCCCCCAGAAGCGCAACCACCATCACTCGGCCGACATCCAACTGGAATCCAAGGAGCAAAAGCGCCGGCATGGTCACCCCGATGCCGAATGCTATCGATTCGCCGGCCGAACCCGCCGTTTGCACAATGTTGTTTTCGAGGATGGTGACCTTGCTCAAACCGAGCATGCGGCTGAAGGTTCGAAAAAGCGTGATCGCCAAGACCGCCACGGGAATGGAGGCGGAAACCGTCATGCCGACCTTGAGCACCAGGTAAAGCGACGAGGCGGAAAAGATGAGCCCAAGACAGGTGCCCACGATAAGCGCCCGGAATGTAAATTCCGTGGGGCTTTGCTCCGGACCAACGTAAGGTTGAAATTTGGGCTGCGATCCGGAAACGGTGGACATGCTTTTCACCCCGAGACTGGGTTTCACAATAAAGTGATTATGTAGAATTTGTGGGCCCCTGGCAGGATGGCGGAAATCAACTGACCCGGTATGCCGCTTTGGACCCAGGTAAGAATCACGGGACCGATATGGAATCGAATCAGGTGGGCGGGCCAAACGGCGGCGAGACAGGTCCTTTGCTCTTCAAGAAAAAGTCGGGCGGAGAAGGAATTGCCTTGCTCATCATGGGAATGGGACTTTTAACCACCGGGTTTTTCACCGGCTGGATCTATTTCCAGATCCGAGAAGGGATTGGACCGGGCAAAAGCAAGGACAAGCCGGTTCCCATGGCAATCACCCCGATTGCTTCCAACGACGATCCGCTGTCGATCCTCGGTTCGGAAAACCTGTCCTGGAAGGTGGCGGCGACAAAGGGCAAATTCGGCCTGCTTTTGCAGTTCAAGGGCACTCCCACCCAGGGCATCACGTTTGAGATCAAGGAAGGCGCCAGCCCCGCTCTTCTTCTCCTGGCCCGTCAAAAAGTGGTTGCCAACGAAGAAACCTGGACTTTGGCCCTGGGGAAACAAGATTCCCCCACCCACCAGGAAAGACAATCCGTCAAGGTCTTCCCCCGAGGCGCGGAAAAGCCGATTGCACGCGTCGGCCCCGTCCCCCTCTCCGCCACCGAACCGGTCGAACTGGCCGTTATGAAGTGGACGCCCACGGCCAACGATCCCGCCGATGCCCCCGTGCAGGCCACGATTCTTTGGTATCCGCCCGCCGCGCTGGCGCCGGCCGAAGCCAAAAAATCCAAATAAGCCAAACAAATAAGCCAAAAAGGATCAGGAGAATCGCCCCATTTTCGGCCAGCCTCGTCGGGGCTTAACCGAACTGGGTAAAGGGGGTTTGCTGGGGAAATTGATTCATTTGCGTGGAATTTGGCCGAAGGCTGTTTTCGCTTCGGGTGCAGGTTCAGGCTCATTTGCCTTGGTGTTGCCCCGGTTCATCCGATAAAATGGGCTGACCATCCCTCCATGACATGATTCCCGACCTTTGGGGATATCCCGGTAATGATGCAACGTGTTGCTTTTTTGGTGCTGGCCGCCAGCGCCTTTTGGATTTCTGTCTCTGTTGTCCATGGCGATAAGCCGGAAAACACCGGCAAGGTCACGGAATCTCAGTTTGAAAAGGAAGTTTGGCCACTGCTTCAGGCCAAATGCCTGAAATGCCACTCGGAAAACAAACCCAAGGGAGGTTTGCGGCTCGATTCCCGCGAAGCCGTGCTGAAAGGCGGCGATGCCGGCCCTTCGGCGGTCCTGGGCAAGCCCTCAGAAAGCCTGCTGATCAAGGTGATCGACTATAGCGGTGACATCCAGATGCCTCCCAGCGGCAAAATGGCGGACAAGGAAATCGCCCTGCTTCGCAAATGGGTCGAGGCCGACCTCCCCTGGAAAAAGGGCATCGGCGCCGACCCCTCGAAAGCCGCCGTCGTCGAACACAAACCCAAACGGATCGAAGCCAAGGACTACTGGGCCTACCAGCCGCTCAAACGTCCGGCCGTGCCTGCCGTCAAAAATGCCGCCTGGGTGCGCAACCCCATCGACTCGTTTGTGCTTGCCTCGCTGGAAAGCAAGGGGATCAACCCCGCTCCCGTATCGGACAGAGTGTCGTTCATCAGGCGCATCACCTATGACCTGACCGGCCTGCCTCCCACGCCCAAGGAAGTCGACAATTTTGTCAATGATCAATCGGCCACTGCGTACGAAAGGCTGGTGGACCGACTGCTTGAAAGCCGCCATTACGGAGAGAAGTGGGGCCGCCACTGGCTCGACCTGGTGCGCTTCGCCGAAACCAACGGCTACGAACGAGACGGTGTCAAGCCGTTCGCCTGGCGCTACCGCGACTATGTGATTCGCGCGTTCAATAACGACAAGCCGTTCGATCGCTTCATCCAGGAGCAACTTGCCGGGGACGAACTGCCGGGTGACGATCCGGACCGAATCATTGCGACCGCCTACCATCGCCTGGGCATCTGGGACGACGAACCGGCCGATCCCCTTCAGGCACGATTTGACGAATTTGACGACCTCGTTGCCACGACCGGGCAGGTCTTCCTGGGCATGACGATGAACTGTGCCCGCTGCCACGATCACAAGATCGATCCGATTTCCCAGAAAGACTATTACGGCTTCGTGGCCTTCTTCGCCGATATTCCGCGGTTTTCCGACGACCGCAATCCGTTTTCCGCCAACTGCTTGACCGACATCACTCCGATGGAAAAGCGCAAAGTGTACGAGGCGGAAATCGAAGCACGCAAGAAGAAGATCGCCGATCTGCAAAACGAATCGCGCAAGATCGAAGATGCCGGCATTGCCCGCATGGGCGTGGAAGATCGCGACGCCGCCGCCGCGAACGATCGGCCCGCGGTGATCAAGGCACAACTTTCCAAGCACCTGAAGCCCGAAGAAAACAAACGCTACCGCGAGATCAAAAAGGAAATTCAAAAACTGGAGTCGCAGAAGGCGCCCGAATCGCAAGAGTTGGCCCTGTCGGTCAACCATTGCAATCCTCGACCGGAAGCCATCCATGTAATGATCCGGGGAAATGCCCATTCTCCCGGCGACAAGGTGGACCCGGTGTTCCCAAGCGCCGTCGCCGATCAGGCGCCGGTCATTCCGGCACCTGGCGTTGGGGCAAAGACATCGGGGCGGCGCACGGCGCTTGCCAACTGGATCGCGAGCAAGGAAAACCGCCTGACGGCGCGCGTGTTTGTCAACCGCCTCTGGCAGCACCATTTTGGCAAGGGCATTGTCGCTTCGACCAACGATTTCGGCCAGTTTGGCGAGAAGCCCTCCCACCCCGAACTGCTCGACTGGCTCGCCTCGGAATTCATGGAGGGTGGCTGGAAGATCAAGTCGATGCACCGGGCCATGCTCTTGAGCGCAACCTACCGGCAATCGGCCCGTCCCGATCCGGCCACGCTGGCCCAGGCGGAAAAATCCGATCCGGCCAACAACCTACTCTGGAAATTCCCGATGCGCCGCCTGGGCGCCGAAGAGGTTCGCGACAGCATGCTACAAGTCTCGGGCAACCTCGACAAGCGCATGTCCGGTCCGGGAATTTACCCGCCCATTCCGCTTGAAGTGCTCGCGGGGCAGTCGGTGCCCGGACAGGGCTGGCCGACTTCGCCGGACTGGGAAGCGAACCGGCGTAGCGTCTATGTCCATGTGAAGCGCTCGCTGCAACTTCCCATACTTTCGCAGCACGATCAGGCCGATACCGATAGCTCCTGCCCGGTGCGCTACACGACCGTGGTTCCCACCCAGGCCCTGGGATTGCTTAACAGCAAGTTTGTGCAGGATCAGGCCGTCGTCTTTGCCAAGCGCCTGGAAAAGGAAGCGCCTGGATCGATCGAGGAGAAGGTCGCCCTGGCCGTGCGGTTGACCACAGGCCGTCAGCCGTCGGAGAAGCAACTTCAAGTGGACCTGAAACTGATCGAGGATCTGAAAAAAGACCATCAGATGACCGCGGAAATGGCGCTTCGCCAATTCTGCCTCTTCATCCTCAATACCAACGAATTTTTCTACCTGGATTAAGAGAAACTCCAGCAAACAGGCCTATAGAAAACAGAAAAATACAGAAAAATTGGAGAGCCGAATCGATGAATCAGAATGACCGGCAGTTTTGCCGTCGCACCCGGCGCGAATTCCTCTGGCAATCAGGCGGCGGTTTTGGCGCGGCCGCGCTCAGCGGCATGTTGGGCAACGATTTCTTCGCGCGCCAGACCCACGGCGCCGACGCCAAGCAGGCCTTCGTCAACCCGATGGCGCCAAAGGAGCCTATGGGCGATCCCAAGGCCAAGGCGGTCATCTTCTTGTTCATGTACGGCGGCCCCAGCCAGGTCGACACCTTCGATTACAAGCCGAATCTCTACCCGCTCGATGGCAAGACGATTCCAGTCAAAACCTTCGGCCGCGGCGGCCATCGCAATCAGGGCCGCATCGTCGGTCCCAAATGGGCCTTCAAGCCTTATGGCCAGTGCGGCAAGATGATCTCGGACCTGTTCCCCAATCTGGGCCAGTGCGCCGACGACATCGCCTTCATCCATTCGATGTATGCCGAATCGCCCATCCATGGCTCGGCCATGCTCATGATGAATTCGGGACGCATCTTGAGCGGCCACCCGGCAATGGGCTCGTGGATCACCTACGGCCTGGGCAGCGAAAACCAGAATTTGCCCGGCTTCGTGGTCATGCTCGATAAGACCGGCGGGCCGATTTCCGGCCCGAAAAACTGGGCGTCAGGCTACATGCCCGCCGCCTACCAGGGCACCGTCATCAAGGCCGACAAACACCCGATCCTGCACCTGCAGCCGCCCAAGGATCTGACCGAAGGAGCGCAGCGGCGCCTGCTCGATACCTTGCGCGAGCGCAATCAGGACCATATGGCCACGCGCCAGGAAAATAGCGAACTGGCGGCACGCATCGCCAGCTACGAGCTCGCCTTTCAGATGCAGACCCATGCGCCCGAGGCGGTCGATTTCACCCGCGAAACCAAGTCCACCCTTGAGGAATATGGCATCAACGGCGGACGCACCGACGACTTCGGCCGCAAGTGCTTGCTTGCTCGCCGCCTGGTCGAACGCGGTGTGCGCTTCATCCAGATCTATTCCGGCGGCGCCCACAACGACGACAACTGGGACGCCCACTCCGACATCATGGTCAACCACACCAAGCATGCGGGCAACACCGACCGGCCAGTCGCCGCGCTCTTACGCGATCTGAAGCAGCGCGGCTTGCTCGAGTCGACCATTGTCGTCTGGGGCGGCGAATTCGGCCGCCAGCCGACCGCCGAGTATGCCCAGGGCACGGGCCGCGATCACAACTCCTATGGCTTCACGATGTGGATGGCGGGTGGCGGCATCAAAGGCGGCACGAGCGTCGGCGAAACCGACGAACTCGGCGGCGCCGCCGTAACTGACCGGTTCCATGTCAAGAACCTGCATGCAACCGTGCTCGATCGCATGGGACTCGACCCCAACCGCCTGAGTTATTTCTATGGCGGCCTCGACCAGAAACTGGTCGGCGTCGAATCGGTCGACCCGATCCGCAAGATCATGGCGTAGGGTCCGCCGGTAAAGTTCTTCCCATCGTCGAAAAATCCATGAAAAAACCGGAGGCAGTGCCTCCGGTTTTTTTGTTTTTAGGCTTCTTTATGATCGCCGCAGTGACTCACGCTCGATTGCACCGAAAGGTGTGTCCACCCGCCGCGCTTAGCTGAATGAACCAAGTGATTCGATGCCGTAAGTCTTCGAACAAACCCTGCCAAGAACTCTTACCTGGAGCCTATAGATGAAATTCAACAAAATCGACACCGCGCTTGTGGTCATCGATCCGCAGAATGACGCACTCAGCGAGTCGGGCGCTGCGTGGAGTTTGGTCGGCCAGAGCATTCAGGAGAACAACACGGTCGAAAATCTCTCCCGACTCTTCCAGGCCGCGAAAGATCATGATTTCGGCGTCTTCATCTCTCCTCATTACCTCTACCCGCATGATCAGGGGTGGCAGTTTGGAGGAATCGTCGAGCACATGATGCTGGAAGGCAAAGAGTTCTACCGCCCCGATCCCCTCGCTCTTGAGGGATTTCCTGGCTCTGGGGCCGATTGGCTCGACCGTTACAAGCCGTTCATACAAGACGGAAAAACCGTGGTCGTCAGCCCGCACAAGATATGGGGACCGCAAACCAACGATCTCGTCCTGCAACTGCGCAAACGCGGCCTATCGAAGGTGGTCCTGGCGGGAATGGCGGCGAACCTGTGCGTCGAGAGTCACTTGCGAGAGCTGGTCGAGCAAGGCTTCGAGGTGGCCGTGATTAAGGATGCCACGGCCGGTCCACAGCACCCGGTGATCGGCGACGGCTACAAGGCCGCGCTCGTGAACTATGGCTTCATTGCCAATTCCGTCCTGTCGACGGACGAGGCCGTGGACACCCTGCGCAATCGGTGAGCTTGATCGACCCACCCCTACCCGATCGGAGAAAAGTGATGACAGGAAAACTTGCTGGCAAAGTGGCTCTCATAACCGGCGGCAGCTCCGGGCTTGGGCTGGCGACGGCGATGCGATTCATTGATGAGGGAGCCAAAGTCATCGTTACGGGCCGCCGTCAAACCGAACTCGACACCGCGGTCGCCAGCCTCGGCGGCAATGCCCTGGGCGTTATGGGAGACGTGTCGAAGCTCCCCGACCTCGACCATTTATATACAACCATTCGCGAACGCTATGAAAGACTCGACATCGTTTTCGCCAACGCGGGAGGCGGCGCATTCGTACCGCTTGGGGAAATCACGGAAGAGCACTTCGACAAATACTTCGGCATCAATGTGAAAGGAACCCTGTTTACGGTCCAGAAGGCACTGCCGCTGATGACGGGTGGCGGGGCCATTGTGCTGAATGCTTCCATGGTCACCATCAAGGGCTTGCCCGGATTCAGTGTTTACGCCGCCACCAAAGCGGCCCTGAGGTCGTTTGCGCGTACTTGGTCAGTTGACCTCAAGGGTAAGAACATTCGCGTCAATGTGGTGAGCCCCGGAACGGTGGTCACCCCTGCGTACCAAAGCGAACTCGGCATGAACGAAGAGCAAATTCGGGCCTTCGAGGCCGACGCGGCGGCGCAGGCTCCGCTTGGTCGGTCCGGCACGCCCGACGAAATCGCTCGGGCCGTTGTGTTCCTGGCGTGCGAGGATAGCAGCTACATGACCGGAGCGGAATTGTTCGTTGACGGCGGAGCGGCTCAGATTTAATGCACGCTTTACTGCGTAGTCATTTTTAATCCGGCCAGCAACTTCATGAGGGCCTTCAGGTCCAGAGGTTTGACCAGGTGATGGTCGAATCCCGCTTCTGCAGTTTTGCGGCGGTCTTCGTCCTGTCCCCACCCGGTCAGGGCGACAATCACGATCGTTTTCCCCGGCTGTTGCTTGCGAATTTGGCGGCACGCCTCGTAACCGTTTAGCTTGGGCATCCCGAGGTCGAGGAAGATGAGGTCGGGGCGGAACGCTGCCGCCGCTTCGACGGCCGCCTCGCCGTCGTAAGCGGTGCAGACCTTGAACTCTAACATTTCGAGAAGGTCTGCAAGCGAGTTGGCCGCGTCCACATTGTCGTCCACGACCAGGACACTACGAACTTGTGGCGACTCGACCTCCTTGACTGCCTCCTCTTTGACCCCCACCTTGGCCTCACTTGCTCCATCGGCCACGGTCGCCGCGACGGGCAGCGTCACCACGAACTCACTTCCACGGCCCTCGCCTTCGCTCTTGCCCTTGACGGAGCCGCCGTGCATCTCGACCAGCCCCTTCACCAGGGACAGCCCGATGCCCAGGCCACCGGTCGTCTTCTCAAGCGAGCGGTCCACCTGCACGAACATGGCAAATACCCTGTCGAGCATGGCCCGGGGGATTCCGATGCCGTTGTCCGCGACCGACACTTCCACGGTGCCCTCGTTTCGGCGAACGGTCAGCCGGATGTGACCGCCCCGGTGGGTGTACTTGGCACTGTTGGTGAGCAGGTTCGAAACCACCTGGGCCAGTCGGGTCGCGTCTGCGTCGACGAAAATCGGCTCATCCGGCACCACCACATCGAAATGGTGGGCAGCCAGCTCGATCAAGGGGCGGCTGGTTTCCACGGCGGCGTCGATGATTCCCCGCAATTCGAGCCGCTCGATGCGCAGTTCCAACTTCCCTCGCGTGATGCGGCTCACGTCGAGCAGGTCGTCCACCAGACGCACCAGTTGCGCCAGTTGCCGGTCCATCATCGACCGAGTCTGCTCGTTCGTGCCGTTGGCGCCGGCCAGGTTGAGGATTTGCAGGCCGCTCCGGATGGGGGCCAGCGGGTTGCGCAATTCGTGGGCGAGGGTGGCCAGGAATTCGTCCTTCCGTCGATCGGCGTCCGAGAGGTCGGTCGCCAGCCGCCTGAGCTCTTCTTCGGCCCGTTTGCGGTCGGTAATATCGCGAGTCGAACCGGCGACCGCCTCGACCGTTCCGTCTGCCCCCACCACGGGCACGAAGATGTACTCATACATCCGCTCGCCCAGCCGGCTGGTGTACGGCGTGTCGTCCCGGACAGGCTGCTTGGTTTCGATCACCTGCCGGATTTGCCGCTGAAAGCGCTCGGCCAAGGCGGGCGGGTAGCCGAGTTCGAAGAAGTCGCGCCCGACGGCCTCGTCCCGCCGCTTGCCCCATAGCGCGAGGAGGGCGGCATTGATGTACACGAACCGGCCGTTGAGATCAAAAGTGTAAATGAAGTCGGGTGTGCTCGACAGGACCGCGGCGAACAGCCGCCGCTCCCGCTCGGCGATGGCGGCGAGCCGGGCGACCTCGTCTTCCGCGCGCACCCTTTCGACCGCCGCCCAGGTCCGCTCGGCCGTGTCCTCGGTCATGGCGATCTCGGTCGGTGTCCATATCCGCACCTTGTCGGCGTGGACGGCGAGACCGGCGACCAACTCGCCGTTCTTGACCAGGGGAACGCCAATATACGACCGGATTTGGACGCCGGCGAACGCCTTTTTCTCGCTATCGGGGCGGAACGGGAGGGCGTTCACATCCGCCTCAACGGCGGTCCGACCCGCACGATAGATGGCAAGTTGGTCCGGGCCAAAGGCCGCAATGGTGTGTCGCCCAACAACGGACGGCACGCCGACGGCGTAGTCCTGCCCCACCACGTATTCGTCGCCGCGGGCCTCGAAATAGACGACTCGGTTGGCTCCCAGCCGCTCGCCGAGCAAGCGGCTCGCCTCGGCTTGGACCGCGATGGGGTCGGATAACGGGCGTATTGTGTCGGCCAGCGTCACCAGGAACGAGTTCCGGGCCTCGCTCGCATGGATCGTTTCTTCGGCCTGCTTGCGGGTCGTGATGTCCCGGAACACCAGCACACAGCCGACGACTTCGCCTTCCTTGTTCCGGATGGGCGCGCCGCTGTCGTCAATGGGTCGTTCGGTTCCATCCTTGGCGATCAGGACCGTGTGATTTGCCAGGCTGACAACGACGCCATCTCGCAATGCTTTGATCGCCGGGTTTTCGACCGGCTGTCGGGTGGCCTCATTCACGACGTTGAAAACGGCGGTAAGCGGCTTGCCCATGCCGTCGGCGTTCGTCCACCCAGTCAGCGCTTCGGCCGCTATGTTCAGGTTCGTCACTCGCGCGGCAGTGTCGGTCGTGATGACCGCATCTCCGATGCTGGCAAGGGTCGTCCGTAGCCGCTCCCCCTGTTCGGCTGCATCGGTCAGCAATCGCTCGACCCGCTGGCGGGCAACCCGCATGGTGTGGCTCATGACAACGATCGCCATGGCGAGGGCTAAATAGATGCTCAGACCAAGAAGGACTTTCAGATCGGTGATGGGGAAGGAGTACCGGGGCGGGGCGAACAGGCAGACGGCAACTAGCCCGCCACCGACAAAGGTCAAGATGGCTTCCCGCGTCTGAGCGATGCCTGCGACCAGCACGGCCGCCAAGAAGTAGGTCGTGTAAACGTAGTTGTCACCAAATAGCGGGTCGAGGGCCAGCCGGAGCAAGGTGGCGGCCCCGATGGCAACCGCCACGGCCACGTAGCCCAGCCAGTCCGGATAGGGCCGACGGTCCCGCGGACCAATTCTCGCAGACGAGTCCATAACTGCGCAGGTCCCCAGCCGAGCGGCAATTCCTAAAGGAAGCTGTTTTACGCACTTTCTTTGGCGGCGCCCCGCCAATTTGGACGGATCCGGTAATGAAGAGTCTAGGTCGCGACGGCGGCATTCTCGCTGTTCGGCGCTCCTTTTTGTCCCTTAAAGCGGAACCACACAAACTCACCGAACATACCCAGAGCGACTCCGGCCGTGTAACGGACCAGATCGATCCACAAAAACCCGTGTCCGAGAATCAGGCCGCCCAAGGTGGTGTTCCTGACGGCTTCAAGCCAAGGGGGTTGCCACATCTGAGAGATTTCAATGCCTGTGGCAAAACCGATGGCCATGCCGCCGACAACCCAGGTGGATTGACGGGCAAACAGCCAACCAAAACCCAAAAACACGAGCAAGGCCCAGAGCGCATCGCCGGCATGGTCGGCCACAAACTCAGGCAGCATCGCACCAAAGCGGCGCGACGACAGCCCGAGAATCATGACCAGACCAACCAGGAAGGCGTAAAGCCAACGATTGCGCCGCATCTCAAGAGAGCCGATCACGGGGTTTCTATCGTGGGAAGAGGGTGTGGGAAGTCTCTATTTCGCCCAGTCGAAATTTTCGGCGAGACCGAGGCGCGCATTGCCATGAAAGGAAGTGCCGATGAAAAAAGCCTTGGCCCAATGAGGCCAAGGCTTTCATGCCTACAAAGAAAATAGCAGCCGGTTTATTTCTTCTCTTCGGCCTTCTTTTGTTCTATTTTCTTTTCCGCTTCTTTTTTTACTTCAGCCTTCTTCTCTTCGGCCTTCTTTTCCACAGCCTTTTTCTCTTCGGCTTTCTTGGGCTCGGTTTTCTTGGGCTCGGTTTTCATATCGCCCTTTTTCCCGTCTTTCTTTCCCTCTTTTTTCCCGTCTTTCTTCATTTCGCCCTTCTTCTCTTCGACCTTGGGCAACGGGGGAAGGTCGTCGAGGCCACGGTTGACTTCGGTTTTGGGTAGGACCTTCTTCAAGGCAGTGGCGCCTTCCTTGGTGACCTTGGTCTGCCAGACATAGACGGCGCGCAGCTTTTTGAGGTCTTCGAGGTTCTTGAGTCCGGCGTCGGTCACGGCAGTGCCATAGATATTGAGGTATTCGAGATTGCTCAGACCCTTGACCGAGGCGAGGCCCTTGTCGGTGATCTTGGTCTTTTCCAAGTGGAGGTGCGTCAGGTCCTTGAGGCCTTCGAGGTGCTTGGTCAAATCGTCGGTGACGGCCTGGCCGCGCAGATTGAGACGAACCAGACCCTTGATGTCCTTCAGCGGTGCAAGCTGGGCGTCGCCGAACTTCTCGATCGTTTGCAGATAGGAGACTTCCAGGCGCGGGTCGTTTTGGGCCAGTTCGAGCACCAGGGCGCTTTGTTTGCGCAAGGCCTCGATCGCCGCGAGTTCGGCGGGAGAGCGCACGACCTTGGCTTCCTTGGCGGCCTCTTTCTCCTGCATTTCAGGAGAAAGGTAGGCGCCGAGCGGGTTGTTCAAGCTCAGGCAGCCCAAAAGTAAAGCAATGACAAAACCCGCACCAATCAAGCCGCGAAACGCCGAAATGTTCATGGCAAATCCTTCGAACAGGAGAAACGGAGAATGGCGCCAGGGGTGGGAAGGCCCGCCGGTTCGGCGCCACGAACCGGCGGAGGGGAAAAAGGAGCGTGATTTTAGCCCGCTTAGGACTTGGCCAACTCCTCGCGCACCTTTTCCAGAAGCTTCTTCGTGGCGACGATGCCTTCGAATTCGCCGAGTTTGCTTCCCTCGTATTCGATGCCGACGAATCCCTTGTATCCAGCCTTGAGGACGATCTTCATCATCTTCACATAGTCGGTGTGGATTTCATTGCCTTTTTCGTCAAAGTCGTGCGACTTGGCACTGACACCCTTGGCGAAGGGCATCATCTCGTCGACGCCCTTGTAGCGGTCGTACTCCTTGCCATTGCCCAGGTTGAAGTTGCCGAAATCGGGCAGCGTGCCCACTCGGGGATTGTTCGCCTTCTTCATGACGCCGGCGAGCCATTCGCCGTTGCTTGAGAGGCCACCATGGTTTTCGACAATGATGTTGATGTTGTTGGCCGCGCCATATTCGGCGAGCTGGGACAGGCCGTCGGCGGCGCGCTCCATCTGTTCTTCGAAGGTTCCGGTCGAATAGGCGTTGACCCGGATCGAGTGGCAACCCAGGATTTTGGCGTTGTCGACCCATCGGTGGTGGTTTTTCACTGCCGTTTTCCGCTTGGCGGTGTCGGGGTCGCCCAAATGGCCTTCGCCATCGCACATGATCAGGACGCCCTTGACGCCCTCGCTATCGCACTGCTTCTTCATCGTTTCGAAATAGGCGTCGTTATTTTTCTGGTCTTTGTAAAACTGATTGACGAACTCGACTCCGGTAATGCCAAATAATTTGGTCATTTGCGGGTAATTGGCCGGATCGAGCTTCTTGCCGAAGTAGGCCTTGTGCAGTGACCATTGCGCCAACGAGATTTCAAACGACTTGTCTTGGGCCGCTGCCTGCACCACCGGGGCCGCCGAGGCGCTGATCCCACTGCCAAGCAATCCTCCGGCAACAATTCCGCCCGAAGCTCCAAGGAACCGGCGACGCGACATCGCGGCGGTCAAATGCGTCTGGGAGAACATGATGGACCTCTAATGTGGCTGATTGGAGAGCGGCACGACAGGAACGAAGGCGAGGGATCGCCTCATCCATTTCTTGAATGACTTCTTTTAAAATACTCCCGCCTCGGCAAGCGCCCAGCCTAGTTTGAGGCAGCCGTTTGCTCGATTGTGCACCGCCGGCTGCCTATTTGGCGTCTCGCACCTGTACAGAATTTTCTCACCGGCCGACCTCCTTTAGCGACATCCGGGGCAATTCCCAGGCTGGACAGAGAAAAACATGAATCATTTTGAGAAAAAAGGGCGATTTCCGGCATCTTTCGTGAACTTTAGTGAAAAGGAACGGACTTTGCTGAAAAAGAGTTGCCTGGCAATCCAACCGGTGTTAGTCTGTCCAGTATACAAATGGTCACAGGCTGCCCGGGGAGAACCAAGTTTGAAAACTTTAGCTTTTTTTCCGAACAAAACCGCGAGCAGCGGCGAATTAAAGGAGACGGACCTGGGCGGATGCCCAGCTTGCTCGGGAAGGTTAATTCCGGCAGGTAGGGAACTCAGGTGCCACCGATGCGGCTTCGCTCTATGTGAAAGCTGCGGATCTGGTGGAGAAAATTTTGAAAATTTTCCGACTTCCATGGAAAAAATGAGCTAGGGATAGATTGGAGCGTCCCGTATCGAGATCGGATTTTCGCCAACGGGACTTTAAATTTTTGGTTTCTTTTTTCTAGGGGTGTTCGTGGTTGTCCGGCAGGAGCCGGTTTTCATCAAGGAGGACGAGCCATGTTAGTGTTGAGCCGCAAAGTTGGTGAACGAATCGTGATCGGTGACGATGTGGTGGTCACCGTGGTCGAGGTTTCCGGAAACAGGGTGCGCGTCGGCATCGAAGCTCCCCGTTCCAAGCAAGTACTTCGCTCCGAAATCATCGAAACGGGTCTCCCCGAACCGGCAGGCAAGAAACCCTTGCGAGCCAATCAACGCATCCGTGAGTCCGTGGGCGCCCACAACTAGATTCCGGCCCACCGTTATCCACTCCAACGGCCCCTTCGGGGGCTTATTTTTTTGGTACCTTGATTTCCTGGCCACCACTCGTCGATTCAACTGCCGCGAACGACACGATCCCAAAAAGCATCCTTCCAAGCAAAACAAACGATTGGGCGGTTTTGGGGGTTTAGCATAAAGCTGAGACCAGTCCCCGGTTTCACCGTGATGCTCTGGCTCACTCCCAAAGGAACCCCCACCCATGCGCCGTTACCCTCCCGTGTCCCGATTCGGGACGCTTCCGCGTTTTCTCGTCGCCGGATTTTTCCTTGGCTCCACGATGATTTGGGCCCAACCGCCCTCCACCACGTCCGCCTCGAGTAAAGAAACCAAAGAGGCGAAAGAGGCCAAGACCGCCGAGAAGACGGTCGCAAGCAGGATTGCCCAGGTCACGATCTATCCCGATACGGCCCTCGTCACTCGAGAAGTCACCGTCCCCGAAGAAAAAGGGCTGTACGAACTCGTCGTCTCCCCGCTGCCACCCGCGGTCGTCACCAATTCGCTCTACGGCGAAGGCTCCGAAGGGGTCCGCGTCATGGCGACCCGCTACCGCTCACGCGCGGTCGAATCGGATACCCGCAAAGAAGTGCGGGAAATCGTGGAGCAAGAAGAGAAGCTGCAGTTGGAAACGATGCGGATCCAGTCCGAATCGAAAACGATCGAAGCCAACGCCGCCTTTCTAACCAAACTGGAAGGGTTTGTCGCAGCCAGCACGACCAACGCCACCGAAAAAGGAAAACTCGACAGCGAGCAGGTCACCAACCTGTCGAATTATGTGATGGAATTGCGGAAAACCCAGAGCAAGGCGATTCACGACTATGCGGTGAACACCCAGGAAATTCAAAAGAAGCTCGCCTTTTTACAAAGAAAGCGCGCCGAAGTGGCGGTTGGCTCCAGCCGCACCGAACGCGAAGCGGTGCTCGTGGTCGAGCGCACCGAAGCCGGTAAGGGGTCGGCCCGGCTGAGTTACCTGGTCGACAATGCTTCCTGGAAACCGCAATATCGCCTGCGCTCCGGTTCCGATGCCAAGGGCCAGGTGGTGAAGGTTGAATACCTCGCCGCCATCGCTCAGCACACGGGTGAAGATTGGAAAGGGGTCAAGCTGGTGCTCTCCAATGCCCAGCCCATGCTCAATGCCGCGCCCCCTAGCCTCAGAGCTTTGGCCGTGGGTGTCACGAGCATTACCGGCGTCGCCGGGGCGCCCAACATGCCCGGCGGTTCGGGCCAATTCGGTGGAGGTCAGATCGGCGGCGGGCCCGGAATGCTCACGCCGGCCCAGAGCGGACCGGGCGGCTTTGGTCAACAGGGGGGAATGCAGGGCGGTATCCAAGGGGGTGGAAGAAACGGCGATTTCAATCGCGACAACCTGAAGAACGCGCTCGAGGGGAAAACCGATCAGCTCGAAGTCGCCAACCCGGGCGGCTTCCAATCGGCCCAGGAACTCGAAGGCGCCGCACGCCAGCTGCGCTCCAAGGCGCAAAACGATCTCAACAAGCGCAACGACGCCGCAAGCAACCAGATCTTCAACTATGCCGGCGCCCTCGATCAGGCCAAAGACCTGGTCCTCGCGACCGAAGAAAAAAATTCCGGCAAGCCCGTCTCCAGCAGCGGCGGTGACGGCCCCTCCATCACTTACCGGCTGGAAGGCAGCACCACGATCTCCTCGCGCAACGACGAACAGATCCTCGAAGTCGCGCGCCTCGACCTGCCCGCCGAAACCTTCTTCAAGGCGGTTCCCGTGTTGACCCGCAGCATCTATCGCCAGGCCAACCTGACCAACAACAGCAACCTGGTGCTCTTGCCCGGTGAGGCCACCATGTTCCACCAGGGCGACTTTGTCGGCCGCATGGGCATTCCCCTGGTCGCGGTGGGCGAGTCGTTCACCGTCGGCTTTGGCGCCGAGCCGCAATTGCAAATTCAGCGCACGTTGATGGAAAAGGGCAAAACCACCCAGGGGGGCAACCAGGTGCTCAAATACGACTACCGCATCCTGGTCTCAAGCTACCTGAAGGAAAAGGTGAAACTCCAGGTTTGGGATCGCCTGCCGTGGGCCGAAGGCGAAACCGTCAATGTCACCCTGGGCAAAACGACCCCCGAACTGAGCAAGGACGGCATGTATCAACGCGAGGAACGGCCTCGCAACCTCTTGCGCTGGGACCTCGAGGTGGAACCTGGCCAAACCGGCGAAAAAGCCCAGAAGATCACCTATGAATTCAAAATGGAACTGGACAAGAAACTGACGATCGGCAGCTTCATGAGCCGCTAATCGCCTTCGATTCCGTCGAAAGTACGCCCGGGCCGTTCGGCCCGGGCGTTATCTTTTGACCCGATTCCCCTAAGTCATCCTTTGTCCTCCCGCCTGATGTTTGGGGAAATGTTGAAGTGAGTGCATTCGATCTTGGTCTCATCGTCCTGGGATACTTCGTGGGAAGCATTCCGTTTGGCCTGATTGCTGGCTTCTTGAACGGCGTCGATATCCGAGTGCAGGGATCGGGGAATATCGGTGCCACCAACGCCGGCCGAGTCCTCGGCTGGAAAACCGGTATTTCTGTATTCCTTCTCGATTTTCTTAAAGGCGCTTTTCCCCCTGCCCTCGCCCTTTATTTTCAAGCACCCGTTTACGTGGCGATCGCCGCGGGCCTCGCCTCCTTTTTCGGGCACATCTTTCCCATCTGGCTGAAATTCAAGGGAGGCAAAGGGGTGGCGGTCGGCGCCGGCGTCGCGGCGGTGGCCTTGCCCCTTCCGTTCTTGATGTCGCTGACCACCTGGGCGCTTTTGCTTTTGGCCTGGCGCACCGTCTCGCTATCGAGCATCGCGGCAGCTCTCGTGCTTGCCGGCACCGCGCTTTCGGCAGCCGACCCCTTTGGCCCGGAACTGTTTTACCGCACCCTTTTCGGATTGATCTCCTCCACCTTCGTGCTGGTCAAGCATATCGGCAATATCCAGCGGTTGCTCGACGGCTCGGAAAACCAGATTTCCCTGTCTACCTGGCTCGATGCGCTGCGCCGCATCGTCCACATCGGTTCGATCGGCGCCTGGGTCGGCATCGGCTGGTTTTTCACCTTCGTCGTCGGCCTGGGTTTATTTGCCGCCTTTGGAGATCTCGCAAGTGCGCCCAGCGACGAGCGCGTCTGGTGGTTGCCGGTGCCGGCGATTTTTCAGCAGCCTTCACCCGGCGCGCCATTTCCCGATCCCTTGCGTAAGGAGCAAGGCAGCCTGATCGCCGGCCAGGCGGTTTCGGTGCTATTCCCCCCCTACTTCGCGTTTCAGTTCTGGCTGGCCTTGGCCGCGCTTTGCAGTTGCTTCGGTTGGCGTGAGCTGGGCAAGGTGCACCGGCGCCGCTTTGAAATCGTCGCCCTGGCCTTCCTTTTGGTTCTTTGCGGCTGGGCCCTCGAGAAAAAGGTGAGCGCCGGCCGCTTTGCGCGCAACGACACCTTTCACAAGGCGATCAAGACCGGCGAGAAAGCCGATTTCGAAGCCGCAACCGCCGAACGCGAGAGCTTCGGCCGCTTTCATGGCTGGAGCGTCCTGCTCAACCTACTCACCTTGACCGTCGCATCCGCCGGTCTGATTCTGGCGGCGTTTCCACCGCCTCTGGCGGGCACGGCCGAACCTTCGGGGATGGCCGAAGAAGACGATTCGACGATCAATCTGATGAAACAGTGAATAGAGTCCAAGGCGCCGGCCTTCGGCCGGCGCCTTGGACTCTATGTCAATTCAGCGATCCGCCGAGCATGAGCGGCCATGCGGTGCAGTGCTGCCGCTACTTTTTGCGGACCATCCTGTTGCAGTAGCACCGGGTGATGCAGCACGATCCTTTGCGGCGATTGCTCCTTGCTATGGATCAATTCGTCATGCGCCCGATAACGACTGCGGCTGCGGCCCGCATGAAGAGATCGAAAGCCGACCTCCGCGCCAATCCCTTCGGCCTTGAGCGCACCCACAAGTTGCTCGCGCGTCAATCCGCCTTCGGACTCGTTCCAGAAAAAATCCCACTTGTAATAGGCCTGGTCCTTCGGTGGATGGTTCCTTGCGGGAAGGCGAATTCCTGCCATGCCTTGCACCAGTGAGCGAAGCGCTTCGGCGCCGGCGGCTCTTTGCTCTTGACGCTTTTCGAATTGCGGCCACTGCGCGAGCACCGCCGCGGCTTGCAGTTCGGAGAGTGCCGCGACCTGGCTACCGCGTGTGTTGCTCATCTTCATGCGCTGAAAAAGCACCGCATCGTCGCAAAAGGCGATGCCGCCACGGCCGGCGGATAAAAGTTTGGATCCGCCAAAACTCCAAAGCGAAATCGATCCAAAACTGCCCACCTTGGCGTCGCCAAATCTCGCCCCGGGCACCTGGCAGGCATCTTCAATGAGCGCCGTGCCGTAGGTCTTACAAAGGGCTTGGATCCGCCCGTAGCGGGGAAGCGATCCATGCATGGGGCTCAAGATAACCGCCGCAATGCGCGTTAAGTCGGCGGCTGCAAGCGTTCGCTCAAGCGATTCAGGCGACATCTGCCCACTTGCGGCATCGACGTCGACGAGGACCGGCACCGCACCCAGCGCATGCACCGTCAGGAAATTGCCGGGATAGTCATAGTCGCAAAGGACAATTGCGTCCCCCTTGGCGACACCCACAGCCTTCAGCGCCAATTCAAGAGCCAACGTGCCGCTGGCCACGGCCAGAGCGTGGCGCCGATTCACCCAGGAGGCAAGCGTCGATTCCAGCCGAGCCACCAGGCCGCCATCGTAGGCGCCCCACGATCCGTCCGCCCAACACTCAAGCAGTGCCTCGCGTACAGCCGGATCGGGTCCCGGCCAAACGGGCGGGCCTTCCGGAAACACCGGAAGGCCGCCGAGGATCGCAGGCAGGTCAGTCATCCTCGCGAACTCCCCTCGCCCGGCAAATGACGAACCGATGGTCAACTCGTGGGGAGTGGAGAATCGCTTAAGGGTTGAAGTAGGCGGGCTTGGCGAGCACCGCATCGAAGGGAGCCTTGCGCAAGGTGAAGATGGCGCCGGCAGGTTTGGAACTCGTCGCCAACAGCGAGGCGCCTTCCCCCTTGCCCAAATTCAACATGCGGACTTCTTTGTCGCCCGACAGGGTGAATTCGATCTTCATCCCCCCCTTGGCCGGATCGAAATTCTGCTCGGGCTTGAGCGGCCCGGCAAAGCTAATGAATTTCTCGGCCCGTTGATTGACCAGCTCGGCCACGAACTTTTCGACCTTGGCGCTATCGATCGCGAAATTGGCGGGAGTTTTCGCCTGCCATTTCCCTCCCTTGCGTTCAAGGTCCAGCGTGAAGGGGCTGCCCGTGACCGCTTGCCAGCCGGTCATTTTCAGGGTTTCCACCTTGTTGAGATCGGTGTTGGAAAACAGGGTCGTCTCGGCAATCTCGGCGCCAAGCGTGGGCGCAACCTGTTTATCGATGATGTACACGAAATCGCGCCAGCCTTGCTTGGCGTAGATCCCCGACTTATCGGGAGCTTCCTTGCCGAAGGAATATTCCCAGGTCTTCGCTTCCTTGTCCTTGCCGGTGGTGATCACCACTAACGTGGAAGGAGTTTTCAAGCCAAATTCCTTATCCAGTTGAGCATCGGCCGCCTTTTCCGAAGCGATCGACACCGCTCGCAGGTTGTTCAGGGTGCCGATTAATCCGCGAATCGTATTTCCCGAAACCGGCAGGCCCGCCTGTTCCTTGGGAGTCACGAATTTCCAGGGGGCATCGCTCTTCTCGCGTTCGACTTCGATCGTTTTGCCCTCGCGCACAATCTTGAAGCGCGTCACATTTTCGGTGGGATCCGCGCCGCCCAAGGGGCTGGCCGCCACGGCAAAAGGCGGAATCGTTTTGTCGAGGTAGGCGATCGGTCCACGCTTGGCCAAGTCGAGCAGGTTCTGACCCACCCTGGCCACCAGAGCGTCGGCGGCTCCCGTACGGCGCACCACCACTAACGGCCCCTCGGTCTTACCGAAGATCAAACGGAATTTTGGCTCCGTTCCCTTGAGCTTCGGCTTCTCGTCGGCCGGTTTTGCTTCTTCTTTTTTCTCTTCTTTTTTATCCTCTTTTTTGCCGTCCTTTTTCTCGTCTTTTTTCTCGTCCTTCTTGTCGTCTTTCTTTTCCTCGGGCTTGGGTTCCTTCTTTTCCGGCGGGGCGATGCCGTCGAGCCAGATCGACATCGTCGCTTGTGGTTTGTCCAATCCCAGTTCGGCATCCTTGGGCGAACCGTCGACAAACGACTTGATCGTTTCCTTCTGCGTCAAAGGCGCAAGCAGTGCGTCGACCGCAACCTGGTCGAGATCGGTGGGAGTGGTGCTCCCCGCTCTGTAGAGCTTCCAAGACTGGCCTTCGGCTTTGCGAAACTCCAATTTGCCCGAAGCGTTTTCCAGATCGAATGCATCAATGCGCCCGCCTCCAAGCTTCAGCAGGTTGCGCTCCCGCAAGATGCCCGGCTCGTCCATGAGTTTCACCAGGGGATCGATCTCCTTGGCCGAAATCTTGACGATGTTCTTCTGGGGCTCATCGAGCGCCGCGAAGTACTTATCCCCCTCTTTCTTCCCCAAGGCGACGAGCAGGGTCACCGGAACCTGCTTGCTCGGCCCGGGCTTGCCCAGGTCGGCCGATTTTTCGGTGACGGTGCGATCGATGGCGATCTTGAGAACTCGGTCCTTGGCCGGATCGAGCCCATACTTGGCCAGGTCGGTCGCGGCGTCGGCGACGTAGTCGTTCACCTTGTCGTCGGTGAAGCTGACCCGCACGTTGGAAAGGGTTGCAAGTACGGCGTTGACGCCGCTCGGCGGCTTGTCGGTCGCCTCTTGTACGCCAAAGGCGCCAGGCTCCGCATCGCCCCAATCGGCGGGCTTGGCATAGCGCCAGGTGTCGGTCGTTTTCTTGATTTCCAATGGCGGCTTTTTGCCGTCGGAAAGTTCAAAACGGGCAATGTCGGTGCTACTCGGCGCAAGCAGATAGGGATCCCTGAGCGCCTTGACCGACTTGAACAAATTGGAAACTGTGGATTTGAGCACCGCGATCGGTCCGGTGCGGTCCGAGGACTTCATGTAGACCACGGCGGTGTCTTTGCCGGGGCTGATATTCCCCAAAGTGATCTCAAAAGTCTTGTCCAGTTTGGAGCTCGAAAGCGTGACTTTCCCCGAAGGCTGATCCAGCCCCCATTCCGAATCGCTGCGGGCGCGATCGGCCTGATCGTCGTTGCGCGCTTCCAGGAGCTGGCGCACCAGTTCCCGCGCCAGACCGTTGTCCGCCTTGAAGGGACCAGGCGCCTCGATGGTCCAAAGGCCCGTTTGGGCATCCTTGATGAGCGTGAGCGACTCAAGCCCGTCGGCGGCTTTGGTCCGGTCAATGACCACCTTGTCGATATCGTCGGAATCGACCTTGGTCGAGCTGTTGCGTACCGACGGCAACAGATAGCCTTCCATGCCCGGCGTCTCGGGACCAAGGTAGACCGCCAGGGTCAACAACAGCAAGATGGCGAGCAGGAGCCCGGCAAGAAAATAGGTCGTTTTGAAATTCATGATGCTCAATCCCGTTCGCTTTTGCCGACACCCGGCCTTGACCGACTCCCCATGGGGTCTCGGTCAAGAAGGCATCGCCTGGGCTGGAAACGTTTCCACGAATGAAGCTCGCGGCCTCCCGAAGGCGGCCGGCGGCCATCAACCGGTTTTGACTATCTTCGTCTGACCACCCAGACCCCTCCGCCCAAGACGACCACCGAGGTCATCATCAGCCAGAGCGGGACCCACTTGATCTGCGAAAACACAGGTGACTCGGCGGTTAGCCCAAGCCGGTACAATTTTCGTTCGGTGCCCTTGGGCTTTTCGCCGACATCGGCGCGGTCGCGCAACCAGGACATGGTGCTGTAGACCAGGTTGTAATTGTTTTCCCAAAGGCTGGGATTGGGATAACCGTTTGCAATCCAGCTACCCGAACCAAAAACGGCGATTCGCGGCTTGCTATCGCTTGCCATCGATTCGTGACCCGGAATGCTCTCAAGACCCGAACCCCCTTCGGTGACGAACACGCCCGCCACATAACTTGGCTTGGTCAGCCGAGCCTGAAGCTTGGCGGGATCGGACCGCAAGGATTTGAGAAGTTCCCCCGGATCGGCGTTGGGATCGGTTTCCTCGATGGTGATCCGGCTTACCGGAACCAGGAGCACTTCTTCCACTTTGTACTTGCCTGGAGGCGCATTCGGTGGCTGGGGAATCGCTGCGACCGTGCGTGCTCGCTGCAGACCAAATTCGGTCTGTCCGTCGATGCCGTTAAAGGTCATCGCAACCTTGTTTTGCGACCGCGGCCTGGTTACGGCCGGGGCCAGGGTGACATCCCGCTCCCTCAAAGTGAACAACTGATTGTCGCCCACCAATACCTGGAACTCCGCCAGAAGCGCCTTGAGGTTGGGCAGGGCCGTCCAGGCCGCTTTCGTGCCGAACTTGGACCGTTCCGCGTCCAGCATGAATATCGCCTTGCCTTTTTTCCCGCCTACATCCTTGGTCAAATACTCGCGTAAGGCCTGAATCGCCTCCTGTGGCGGGTCGGTCCTTGGCCGGGCAATGACCACCATCTCCGCGTCCGCGGGGATTTGCTTGAGCGTTACATCGAACGGAAGCGACTCGACCTTGTAATTGGCCTTCTCCAGTTGTTGCACGAACGACGAAACCGAATCGACCGGAGCTCCCGAACCGGTTCCCAGTTCTCCGTTGCCTGAGGTGAAATAGATCTTCGCTTCCGTCTTATTCTCCTGGAGCAGGAGAATCGATTTGCGAAGGGCTTCTTCGCCCAAAAACGCGAACCCGCCCTGGTTTTCTTCCATCGGGTTCATGCTGCGCTCAGGGAAGCGGAACAGGTTCGTCAGGGGAATGAAATCGTGCTGCTGTTTGCTATCTTCAGTCCCGTAGACAACGAGCAATCCGGCGGCTTCCGGTATTTGAAACTTCTCCACCAATTTGATCAGTTCCGCCTGGTTGCGATCTCGCGACGCCGATTGCCAGGCAAATTTCTTATTGGGTGCGGCGGCCTTGCAATTCTCCAGAAAGGTCTTGATGTCTTCCGCCAAAAATGCCATTTGCCCGGTTTCGGCCATCATCATGTAAACGAAAACCGGCTTTTCCAAATTTCCCAGCAAATCGCGCGTGCCTGAACTCAGCGTGTAAAGATTGAACTGGGTGTAATCGAACGTGGTGTTGAAAAAATCGACCTTTCCGAGGTTGACAAAGCTCAAAACATTGACGACGCCAAGAATGGCGATCAAAAGCAACGTCGTGATGATGGTGTTGGCGCCATAGAGGATCCGGCGCATCGTGACCGATTCGCGCTCCGAGCCTCGCGCTCCCAAAATGCCCGCAAAGGTCAGGGCCATGCCCGCGAGAATGATGAAAACGCAAAGGAAGATGGGCTGGGGATGCTTGCGCCACTCGGCCACCCCGCCGCCGAACACTTCGGAAAATTGCAAAAACGGCAGTGCCAGCCCCAGCGAAATCGTCGCGATCCCAACCCCGCCGGCAAAGGAAACGATGAGCAGCCGCACCGCTTCGGCAATCCGCATCGAAGTCAGGTTGGCCAGGTAAAGCGCCCCGTTGAGCAAGCTCCACGCCGCCAGGAACACTCCCCAGATCACCCAGGGATCAAAAACGGTTTGCGTCTTGTACCAGGCCACGCCCGGAATCGCCAGGAAGACGAGCCCGGCGAAGATCAGGATCAAGCCCAGCCTGGGTCCCATCGAGGCCAGGGCCAGGATATGGGAAGGCGTTGTGGAAAGCTGCCGGCGGGGGTTCGTTGTGGTACTCATGGTTATTTCCACTTGCGGGCTTCAAGGACCTTCACCGCCGCGAAAAGCGCGAGCACGGTGATGGACACGTGAAATGCCAACTGCCTGGGAATGAGCTTGCCCTGAAGGGTGGTAAGCCACAGATCCAGAAAAGACATGTGATCGATGATTTTAGTCCAGATCGTATTTTGCAAACTCGGCTGATAATGCAACATATAAAGAAGTAACATGAAAATCATGTAACTAAGGGTCATCGCCGCGGCCACGATCTGATTGCTGGTGAGGCTCGAGAAAAAGAGGCCCACGGCAATGAAGCCCGCACCGCTTGCCACCAGCCCGATGAAGAAGCTCAATAGCGGCCGATAATCGAACTCCGGGGCACCTGCCAGGGGCAACGCCAGCAGATAAATCAGGTAAGGAATCCAGACCATCAGATAGATGATCAACCCGGCGAAGAATTTGGACAGAACCACCGTCGGCTCTTCGACCGGGGCCGTCAACAGCACTTCGAGGGTCGCGGTTCTTTGTTCCTCGCTCAAGAGGCGCATGGTCAATAGGGGTACGGCGAACAGCACCGCCAAGATCGTGAAAAGACTAACAACGTAGTTTCGGACAATCGGCTCGGTGGGAGGTTGGCCGCCCCGCATGACAAGCTCATCCAGGAAGGTCGAATAACTGATCCAGGTGGAAAGCACAAAGGACAAAAGCACGATGTAAGCGATCGGCGAGAAAAAGAAGGAACCCAATTCGCGCCGCGTCAGAATGGTGATTTTCGATTCGGAAATGAAAAAGGCACTGACGAAAAACTGCAACGCCCCCAGCGTGGTGAGAAGGAAACCGGTGGGAACCCAGTAGGATGCCGGGCGGTTTTCGATCCATCCCAGAGAGTACGCCATATGCGGTAGCGTGGACCGGCCGATCGCAATCGCAATCTGCACCACGCCGACGAAACCGAGGAGCCAGCCTACCCGGTACACGGAGGGATTCTCGATCCCCGAGGCGGACAGGAACCCGGCAATCAGGATGGTGCCGGTCAAAGCCATCAGGGCAAAATGAGGCAGAAGGAACTTGGCTTGAACGGCCCCTCCCACCGAGGAAACGAGCACGAGCGCGGCCCCCGCGAGGCCAATCGCGTTATAAGCCAGCGACGCCACACTGGCACTGGTTTCGTGACGCGCCGACGCCAGGCCAAACAACATTCCCAAAATCAGCAGGGCATGGCCAGGCAACAGCCCCATCGCGTTATCCCGAAAGAAGGGGAGCACGACCAGGCCCAAGCCGCCGGCGAGAAAGACCAGTCCCACGACGAGATAGGGTCGGCGCAGGTATTCTTCTTTTTCAAACGACGCATGGTAAAGCAGCGCGGCCAGGCCAAAAAACAGAGTGATCCCCGCACTGGAAATCGAAATCTGCACATTGCGCCCCGACAGGGAAAGCGCGATGGTGAGGAAACCGAAGATGGCGAGGAACAGGCCAAACGATCCCACCCACCGGGGAAATCCCGAATCGTCGGCGACCATTTCCGATGGTCCGCCCGTCGTCTGGATTGCGATTTTCGACATGCTGAAATCCTGTTTGATTCGAATCGAGCCCTGCCTGGGAAAAGAGAAACCAGGGCAGAACCAATGTCCTCAATCTGCTTGAAATCTTGGGAAATCCGAGATCTTTCGTTGAACCGAAATCCCTGGACTAACTGGCCAACGAGGCCTTGGCTTCCTCGGCCTGATTGTTGATCTCGTTCCACTTATCAAGCAGGGTGCGCCGCGAACGCTCGAGGCGACGCAGTCCCCAACCCTGTCCAAGAATGCGCGCCGCCAACGCTTCGCGCGGATCGCTACTCGCTTTGGTGCGAACTTCGCACAAAAACGAACCGCTCCCGGTGCTGGTGATGCCGCAGCGAACCACGCCCTCGACTTTTTCGAGCACGCCTCGCAAGGCTTCCTGCGCCGGCGCCGCAACTTCCACGAGAACTACCGGCTCGTTCTCCAGCTCCGACATCTTGGCCACCAGGCCGACGCGGCCGCGCTTGAGGATGATCACGCGCTGGACCAGTTCTTCCACTTCGGTCAACAGGTGAGAACTGAACAGGATCGTGTGGTTTTTGCCCAGTTCGCGCAAGAAGGCCAACGTTTCCTGCTTTTGGCCGGGGTCGAGTCCGTCGGTCGGTTCATCGAGAATCAATAGCGGTGGATTGGCGAGCAGGGCGTCGGCAAGACCGACACGCTGGCGATACCCTTTCGAAAGCGTGCCGAGCAGGCGGCGACGCACCTCGCCGACGCGGCAGCGCTCCATCGTTTCCTCGACCCGGATTTTGCGAATCGCGCGATCGACCCCTTTCAATCGCGCCCGGAAATGGAGGTATTCCTCGACGCGCATTTCGGGATAAAGCGGAATGCTCTCAGGCAAATAACCAATACGCTGACGGACTTCGAGCGACTGGGTCATGACGTCGTAGCCCGCCACGCGCGCGATGCCGCTGGTCGCCGGCAGGTAGGTCGTGAGCATGCGCATGAGGGTCGTTTTGCCCGCGCCGTTATTGCCCAATAACCCCACAATTTCGTTGGCCTCGACGGAAAAGGAGGCTTCATTAAGTGCCAGCACCGGCCCAAAGTATTTGGTGAGCCGGTCGACCTGGATCATCATGGTCGCTCTTGCCTCTCTAGGGCGGTGAAAGGGAATGGCCCAGGTGGAACGCAGGGATCCGAGCCCCGCCCCAATCCCTCCATTGACGGAAAGATCCACAAAATGGACCCGTCCGGTAAGTACATTGCTCTATGAAAAACTAGGGATTTGCTATCCTTGGATCAAGTCCCCAGCCATGCAGAGGATCTCCCATGGGCGACAACTGGATGACGCCGCGGCGCATCCACCTCGGTGCGTCCGAACTCGAACAGCTACCCCGCCACCCGAACTGGCGCTACGAATCGCTGCCCGGCGGCGAAATGGCCCTGCTTGTGCCCAAGCCCAGGTTTGGCCATGCCCTGCTCGACTTAGAAAAGTGGCGGCCAAGCGGCGGCTTGAAAGATGTTGGCTTTCGCACCTGGGAGGTGCAAGATCCCGAGGACCTTGCCGGACTGTTCTCACTTTCGTTTGAAGCCTTCGAGCCGCTCGCAGGCCTTTCCCGCAAGGATCGCGGCCTGGCCGCCCGTGAAGCTTTATCCGAAGCCTTCGGCGGCGTGGAGGGCCCGGTCAGTTCGGCGAGCATTGTTGCACTCAACGAGGGCAATCCCGTCGGCGGCGCCCTGATCACGCTTTTACCGGGCGGCAATCTCGATGCGCCGGGGGCCTGGCGCTGGCACGAACCGGCCCCGGCCGATCTGGAACTGTCGGGAGCAGGCCAGCCGCATTTGACCTGGATTTTTGTCGACCCACAGCGGCAGCACGAAGGGATTGCCGCGGCCATGCTCAATTTTTGCATTCGCAAGTTGCGGACACTTGGTTACCGCACGCTTGCCAGCACCTTTTTGACCGGCAACCACGCCAGCGTGCTCTGGCACTGGCGCATGGGTTTTACCTTGATGTCCTGGCCAGGCTCGCCTCGGTGGAGAAACTGATGGTTCCGTTCCGGCACAGCCTCGTGCCCCGATCACACCAACTGACACTAGAGATCTTGCCAATTATGGAACGATTCAAAACACTCTATTTTGATGACGATTCTGACAACCGTTTATGACTACAATTTAATGACTATTTATAATCAATGCGCTTACATCAACCGCTCTACTATTTCCGTATAAAATTGCTCGAAAAACTTGGGCGAAAGTTTTTTCTACTGCAACTTCGTCTGAATTGCCGTCCTAAAATCTCATCAAACATCACGCGAGTTCGACGGCATGGCGCAAGACTTCGAGCTCGATTGCCGGATCGCAACCATAAATTCCTGAACCCCAGGCGGAGTTCTGCTCCACCGCGGCCCATCCGCGTCCGGAGATGACGCCGATGTCGAGCACGGTTGCACGCGGAAAGTCCACGCGCGGATCATTCAACACCCATCGAGCGAATTGCGCCGCATCGGCAGCCTCCGCTTCCGAGCAAGCAAAGTCCGTATCCTTTTGCAGCACGCCCTCGCGAAGATAAATCGACAGCGCGCGAATCTGCCGATCGAGCACGAAGCAGCGAAACTCTTTTTCCCAGTGAACAACCTCGGCAACCAGCACCGGCGAATCCTCGCCATACCAATCCGGTAGTTCGGAACCCCGATAGACCCCGGCGGGAAATACCTTGTCGTTGGGAGGCTTGGTGAATGCGGCTTCGCCAGATAATTTCGCCTCTTTCAAGGGGATCAACTCCACCTTGCGCTTGCGATACTCTTCGGGAAGGCGTGGCAACCAATCGATGGCCGGATCAAGCAATTTCAGTCCGAACGCCTCCGCGATGTCTGGCGCCATCAGTCCTTCCAGATAAAGGACAGGCTCGCTGACAGAACGAAGCTCCTCAGGAACACGCCAGTTCACCAGCCGTTCGACCCCCCAGCCCAGTTGGCTGGCGGTACGCCAGAGCTGTTGAGCATCTTCCGTGAAGCGAGGTGTGAGGATGAGCGTGGGCATGATGGAAAAAGGAGAGAAAATCGGGTCTATTAACTCTCCTACGCGCGAAAGACTTCCCGATTACGGCATCCCGAAATCGATCTTGGAGCAACGTCTTGACACCCTGAAATCGTCCTCAGAAAACAGGCAGGATTTTCCGGAACTCGATTTTTCGTTGCGCGATTAATTCTGCGCGGTGGCCATCACCTGAAGCTGAATCCGGCTCTTGTCATACTCCCCTTCGAGGAAATCGCGGCCGCGCTTCACATTGACATGATCCCACGGCAGAATCTCCGATTTCGGTTTTTCCCGCTGAGCATAGAAGAGCGGATCGATCCCCAGTTCCGCCATGGCTTCGTGCCAGAGCTTTGGCTGAAAACACTCGCGCCAGCCATCGAAGCGCGCTCCCTTGCGCCAGGCCAACTCCACAAGCGCGGCGGTACGCCGATCGCCTCGCGTGAGAATGCCTTCAAGCAGGCTCGTTTCAATGTCGTGATGTTTGATGCGCACCGCCCGCAATCGCACACGACTGCGCAGATAGCGGCCGGCTTCCTCGAAATATTCACGCGTCGCCATGCCGTTCCACTGGTAAGGAGTGTGCGGCTTGGGAACGAAGTTGCTCACCGAGGCGGTGACTTCTTTCCATTTGCCGGTGACTTCCTTGCCGATGCGCGCGATCGTTTCCGACATGTCGATGATGCCATCGAGGTCGATCTTGCGTTCGCCGGGAAGACCGATCAGGAAATAAAGCTTGACCTTGGTCCAGCCATTTTTGAAGGCCTCGCGGCAGCCTTCATAAAGATCTTCGTTTTTGATCTTTTTGCGGATCTGTTCGCGCATGTCGTCGCGAGCGACTTCGGGCGCCAGGGTCAGGCCCGCCTTGCGAATTCCCTTGACCAGCTTGGGCAAGGTTCGCAGTTGATTGTTGATCCGCAGACTCGGCAACGTGACGCTGACCCCCAGGGGGTGAAATACCTCGTGCATCCGCGTGACGAGCTCTTCGAAATAGGGGTAGTCGCTCGTCGACAGACTCAAAATGCTGATCTCATCGTAACCGGTATTGCGGTAGGACTCCAGCGCCGCCTGTACGATGGTTTCGACCTGACGCAGGCGCAAAGGCCGTTTGATGACGGTCGACTGGCAGAAGCGGCATTGCCAGGGGCAACCGCGCATGATTTCAATCGAGATGCGGTCATGCGGCGTGCGAATGTGCGAAACCACCGGCTTCGTCGGCAAGGCGAAGGCATCGAAATCCTGCGTGATCTGGCAGGCGGTGATCTGCGCCGGGATATCGCCGCGGGTGCGGTGCACGGCCGCCAGGGTGCCATCGGCCAGATAATCGGGTTCGAAAAAGCGCGGGATATAGGCCCAGGGAGCCTTGGCCGCAATGCGGGCGAGAATTTCTTCGCGCGAAAGACCGGTATCGCGGCGAAGTTCGGTCCACATCTGCGTGATGAGGGGTAGGCTTTCCTCGCCATCGCCAATAACGAATAAATCGACAAAGGGGGCGATGACCTCGGGATTTTGCGCGCCGGGTCCGCCCGCAATGATGAGCGGATGATGACGCTCCCGTTGAGCACTGTGCAGGGGAATCCTGCCCAGATCGAGTATGGTGAGCAGATTCGTGTAGCAGACCTCGTATTGCAGGCTGAAACCGATCAGGTCGAACTGGATCAGCGGCGTGAACGATTCGAGTGAATAGAGGGGCAGATCGGCCTTGCGTAGCGCTTTTTCAAAATCGACCCAGGGGGCGAAGACCCGCTCGCACCACCAATCGGGTCGGGCATTGATGATCGAATAGAGCACCTGCAAGCCATGGTGGCTCTGGCCGATGGTGTAGGCGTCGGGAAAAGCCATGCACACACGGGCCGTGACCTGGGCGGGATCCTTGACGACGGCGTTGAGTTCACCGCCGATGTACTGGGCCGGCGAGTCGACCCGGCCGAGCAAGGCGTTGACTTTTTCTCGAAGGGCGTCGCCACTGAGCATGATGCAAATTCCGAATATTCTGCATGAGGATCACCCGGCACTCTGAAAGAACCGAGCCCCGACCAATTCTCATTATCCTACCCAGCGCGCCTGATCGTGAGAATTGCTCGACCTGATTAAGGAAGGCTGACGACTTCTCCTCCCGACTTGGAGGCCAGCGCCGGAAGGATCGATTCGGCGGAATAAGGCAGAAACCTGACCGATCCATCGGTCAACACAAAATTCGCGCCGCCGGAGTGAAGGCTCCAGTAATGGAACAGATCGCATTGTTCCGTCGTCTGGCCCGCGGAAAAGGAGAATGGTCCAGGCGGACATTGCGCGCAGTAAGTCGCGCCCGGCCAGTGGATTTCTTTGACCCCGAGCACAAAATCTCCCGAGCCCGATCCCCCCTGCCCCAGGCCGGAGTACCACCAGCCATACCAAAAGTCGGTGCTCGGCGGTCGTTCTCCCACGCAGACGGTGTTGCTCGTGCCATCGAGAATATCGGCGACGCGCACATGGGAATCGAAATAGAAAATCCCGTCGTTGGTCAGGTAGTCGCGGCCGGAAACTCCCATGTAACTGGTCAGGGCCGCGCGGTAGCCGTTGTGCGTGTTTTGCACGCTGAACACCCGGCTGTCGCTCGGACAGGAGAGAATCGGAATCGGAGTGAGCATGCCCATATGAGGAAGCTGAAACGGATTGCCCGGCTGGGCCGCGTAGGCATCGACCGTGACCTTCCAGAGCGCATCCTGTTCGATCCAGGGCAATAACCTGCCCATCCAACTGATTCCCGGGAATTTTTCCCCCGGTGCGCTTGCGGTCCGACCAGGTGGGAAAGCGCCTTGCTGGTCATGATGGTTGAGCAGGGCCAGGCCGATCTGCTTCATATTGTTCTTGCAAGACACTTGCGCACTGGCGGCGCGCACTTTCTGAACGGCCGAGAGCAACAAGCCAATCAAAATGGCAATGATGGCCATGACGACGAGCAATTCGATCAGGGTGAAGGCTTTGCGACTGAACCGCATCGAAACCTCACAGGTGTGGCTGGAGAGAAGGCAGGCTACGGCGCTTTGTCTGCAAGGCACGGACACGCAAACGCCATCTCTTGCACAAGATGGGTGAGCTCTTGTTTCGGCAACCATTTGCCCTGCTCCGGAATTCTCGCAAGTTTCGTCCTTCCCTGGAAAGTCTCCTTCAAAAAAGGATGAAGGAGAGGCCGGTTTCGCAGGCATTCCTCGTAGGTTGGGAAACCGCCTCACTCTTGAAAGAGCACCAATCCAGTGCTACTATGAAATGGAAAGAGTACCTGGGTGATCCTGTTTCTGGGGTTCCTTGGGTTTTCGGGGTCAAAATGGCATTTCTCAGCAGGAAAGTCGACTACGCTCTGCTCATCATGGCGGTGCTTCATCGCCGTGACGCGGGCGCCAGCGCCCGAGAAATTGCCGATGCCTACGGATTGGGCCGCCCCTTCGTGGCCAATATTCTTAAGCGCTTGTGCTCCAAGGGTTTAGTGCAAAGCCATCGGGGTGTGCGCGGCGGCTATGTGCTGGGCCGCGCCGCATCCCAAATCACGATGACCCAACTGCTTGAAGCGCTGGAAGATCCGTTCCACCTGACCGAGTGCACCCCCAACCTGGAACATTCCTGTAATTTGGCGGGAATCTGTCCTGTTAAAGGGGCAATCGGCAAGGTTCACAAGCGTATTGGTGACATCCTGGGTCAAACGACCCTGGATACGCTCTTTGAAGAATGCACCACCGATGAAAGCGCCCAAAAGAGCTGCATCCAACTCGGTTGGAATGCGAACCTTGGGGCTTTGCATCGAATGGGCTCCTCCCATCCCCATGAAGACGCGGCCGAACCCCAGGAAGCGACCCTGGTGGCGGCCGCCAACAACGAGTGAATGAGCATGGTTCAGCTGCCGATTTTCATGGATAACAATTCGACCACCCGGTGCGATCCCCGGGTCGTCGAGGCCATGTTGCCCTTCTTCACCGAGAAGTACGGCAACGCCGCCAGCCGCAACCACGCCTTCGGCTGGGAAGCGGAAGAAGCGGTGGAAAACGCCCGCGACCAGGTCGGCGCCCTCATCGGCTGCTCGGGCAAGGAAATCATCTTCACCAGCGGCGCGACCGAAAGCAACAACCTCGCCATCAAGGGCGTTGCCTCGATGTACCGCAAAAAAGGCAACCACATCATCACGACCGTCACCGAGCACAAGGCGATCCTCGATCCCTGCAAGCGGCTCGAACGCGATGGTTTTGAAGTGACCTATCTGCCGGTCGACACCTATGGCCAGGTTTCCGCCGAACAGGTGGCCGCTGCCCTCACCGACAAAACCATCCTCGTCAGCGTGATGGCCGCCAACAACGAAATCGGCACGGTGCAACCGCTCAAGGCGATCGGCAAACTCTGCAAAGAAAAAGGCGTGCTGTTTCACAGCGATGCCGTGCAAGCCGTCGGCAAAATCCCTGTCAATGTCGAAGAGATGGGCATCGACCTGTTGAGCCTGACTGCTCACAAGTTCTATGGTCCCAAGGGCTCTGGCGCGCTTTATGTGCGGCGCAAAAACCCGCGCGTGCGCCTCGATGCCATCATGGATGGCGGCGGTCACGAGCGCGGCATGCGTTCGGGCACTCTCGCCGTTCCCGGCATCGTCGGCCTGGGCAAGGCCGCCGAACTGGCAAACAAGGAACGCGAAAGCGAGGCGGTCCGCCTGCTCGCTTTGCGCCAACGCTTGAACGATGCCATCACCCGCGAACTGGAAGATGTGCAGCTCAATGGCCATCCGACCGAACGGTTGCCCGGCAACCTGAACCTCAGCTTCGCCTTTGTCGAAGGCGAATCGATGATGATGGGCATCCGCGATGTCGCCGTCAGCTCCGGTTCGGCCTGCACCAGCGCCAGCCTCGAGCCGAGCTATGTGTTGCGCGCCATCGGCGTGGGCGACGACCTGGCCCACAGCTCGATCCGCTTTGGCCTGGGCCGGTTCAACACCGAAGCCGAAGTCGATCATGTTGCCAAGCAAGTGGTCCAGGCGGTCAATCACTTAAGGGAGATGAGCCCGCTTTACGAAATGCACAAACAAGGAATCGACATCAAGACGGTCGAATGGGCGGCCCATTAATGCAGACCGCCCCCTCTAGCGGGGTTGAAAAGATAGCGATTTCGAAGAGGGATGAGCCGGGGTCGAACCCGGGAACGTACGAAATCAAAGGAGGCTGGTTTCATGGCTTATAGCGACAAGGTTCTTGATCATTACCACAACCCGCGCAATGTCGGCAGCTTTGATCGCGCCGATCGCCTCGTGGGCACTGGTGTCGTCGGCGCACCCGAATGCGGCGACGTGATGAAACTGCAAATCAAGGTCAACCCGCGCACCGGGCTGATCGAAGACGCCAAGTTCAAAACCTTTGGTTGCGGCAGCGCGATTGCTTCCAGTAGCCTGGCCACCGAGTGGCTCAAGGGCAAGAGCATCGACGAAGCGATGGAAATCAAAAACACCTCGATCGTCGAAGAGCTCTGCCTTCCCCCCGTGAAGGTCCACTGTTCCGTCCTTGCCGAGGACGCGATCAAGGCGGCCATCAAGGACTTTCAGCAAAAGAACCAAGAAGAAAACAAGGCGGGCGTGACGGAAGTGGAAACCGTCGGCGCCGGCGCCTAAACCAATCCCTAACCGGAGGATTTTTTAGCATGGCCATTACCATCACCGAAAAGGCTGCCCGCAAGGTCAAAGAGATCGTCGCGGACAACCAGATCAACGAAAAAGTCTACCTTCGACTCAGCGTGGTCGGCGGTGGATGCAGCGGGTTCCAGCACAAGCTGGACCTCGACCCCAATCTCAATGAAAAGCTGGACGAAACCTTCCAGCTCGACGGCGTCGACATCGTCGTCGACAAGCGCAGCCTGATGTACCTGGGCGACGCCACCGTCGATTACCATGATGAAGACCTGGCCCGCACCGGCTTCAGCGTGGTCAACCCCACCGCCAAGAGCACCTGCGGCTGCGGCAGCAGCTTCTCGATGTAACCTGGCCCGACTTAACGCGAATACAAGGCCAGGGGTTGTTCCCTGGCCTTGTCGCTTTAAGTCGTGGGCAATGGAAATCTCCGTCGTCGCATGGCGCAAGGGAAACGGCACAGGGTGATGATCGATTCGGCATTTGAGCGGCTGGGAATTGGGGCCTCGTTTACGATCGATGCGGCCGAGCTTGAACGCAACTACCTGGAAAAGTCGCGGCTCTTCCATCCCGATCATCAAGACGAGTCGGATGGCCTGACCGTTGACCAGGCCTTGCGCGCAAGCGCGGCGCTTAACGAGGCCTACGCTATCGTCGCCGACCCGATTCAAAGAGGCGAACATCTGTTGGCTTTGGCGGGCGGACCCGACGCGGCGGCCGATAAACGGATGCCGCCCGAGTTCCTGGAGGCGATGCTCGAATGGCGCGAAGAGGCCGAAGAGCCTTCCGCGCACGAAAAGCTGTCCCAGGTGCTGGAAGTGGAGAAAAGCAGGCTGCTGGAACGCCTTGGCGAGGAGTTTGTTGGTCTGAACAAGGATGCCTCTCAGAAGAGCATTCGTATCAAAGAAGTAAGGCAAACGCTGAACCAGTTAAGGTCTCTGCGTGGCCTGCTCCGGGAACTTGCGGAGTCCTACTAATTGGTGGGGACGACTCAAATGGGGCGCTTAGCTCAGGGGTAGAGCGGCATGTTTACACCGTGTTGGTCGGGGGTTCAAATCCCTCAGCGCCCAATCGGTTCCCGGGGAAATGGGTGAAATGAGCGAATCGGCGGTGGTCGGCATCGACCTCGGAACGACCAACAGCCTGGCCGCGCGGGTCATCGATGGCACGCCCGTGGTCATCCGCGGCGAAGACGGCACCACCTTGGTGCCTAGCGTTGTTAGTTTTCTCCCCGATGGCACTGCGCTCGTCGGCAACGCCGCCAAAAACCGGGCGCTTGTCGATCCCCTCGGTACGATTTTTTCCGTCAAGCGCCTCATGGGGCGCAGCCTTGCGGAACTGGCCACCGAAAAGACCCTGATCCCCCAACCGCTTCACGAACGCGACCGCGGCGAAGAGCGCAAGGTGCTCACCGTCACTCTTGGCGGCAAGGAATACACCCCCGAAGAGCTTTCGGCGATGATTCTGGCCGAAGTGCGCCGCCGTGCGGGCAACGCGCAAAAGGCGGTGATCACCGTTCCCGCCCACTTCGACGAAACCCAGCGGCAAGCCACGCGCGACGCGGGCAAGATCGCCGGACTGGAAGTGCTGCGAATCATCAACGAGCCGACCGCCGCGGCCCTGGCCTACGGCCTCGATCGGCGCCGCAAGGGCACGGTCGCCGTTTACGATCTGGGCGGCGGCACCTTCGACTGCACAATCCTCAATCTGCAAGACGGCGTGTTCCGCGTACTGAGTACTGGCGGCGACACGCGCTTGGGCGGCGACGATTTCGACCGCAAGATCATCGCGATGATCCTGCAGGACCTCGGTCTCGATCCAGCTATGGAGCTTGATCCGGAACTGTTGCAGACCCTGCGTGAACTGACAGAGAAAGCCAAGATCTCCTTGACGGAGAGCGAAGAAACGGAAATCGTCATTCCTGCGGGCCAACTCATTGCAAAGGGCTACCGGCGCAAGCTGACCCGCTCCGAATTCGAGGAAGCGATCTTACCCTTGGTCAAGCGCAGCCTCGATCGCTGCCGCATCGCCTTGAAGGATGCGCAAAAACCGGCTTCGCAGATCGATGAAGTCGCATTAGTGGGGGGCTCGACCCGAGTTCCCCTGGTCCGGCGCCTCGTGGGCGAGTTCTTCGGGCGCAAGCCTCACACCGAGTTGAACCCCGACGAAGCGGTCGCGCTCGGCGCGGCGATTCAGGGGGAAATTATCACGGGCAAAAGGCGCCAGACGCTGCTCCTCGATGTGGTGCCTCTTTCGCTTGGCATCGAAACTCTGGGCGGTGCGGTGAGCAAGCTGATCCATCGCAACACGACGATTCCGGCCCGTGCCACCGAACGCTTCACGACGGCAGTCGACAACCAGACGGCGGTCGAGATCACGATCGTTCAAGGCGAGCGCGAGTTATCGCGCGATTGCCGCAACCTGGGCAAATTCAAACTGTCCGGTATCCCGCCCATGCCGGCGCAGATGGCCCAGCTCGATGTCACCTTTCTGATCGATGCCGATGGCCTGCTCACGGTCTCGGCCAAGGAACACCGTAGCGGCAAGGAATCGCGCGTGACGGTGAAACCATCGAGCGGCCTGACCGACGAGGAAGTGGAAAAGCTGGTGCTCGAGAGCGTCGAACATGCCCGCGAGGATCACAACGCGCGGCGGTTGATTGAACTGCGCGCCAAAGGTTCTTCGCTGCTCAGCCACACCAAGCGCACCCTGAAGCGCACCGACATCACGATGGAACCCGGCGAGAAAGAAGCGATCGAAAAAGCGATCGTGGCCGTGGAAACTGCCTCGAACGGCGAGGATGGCGACCGGCTCGATCAGGCGATCAACCACCTTTCCGAGGTGACCTTGCCACTGGCTACCCGGGTGATGGACCAGACGGCGAGCAGCATCCTGTCGAACCGAACCACTTCGCAGGTCACGACCGAATTGATCTCTTAATTCCTTGTTTGATTGAAATCACCTGACAACATCCCGAGGTAGCCATGTCCCTGACCTGGACCGACAGCCGCCAGCTCGGCGAGCTTTTGTTTGAAAAATACGACACGCTCGATCCCTTGACCGTGCGCTTCACCGATCTGCACAAGTGGGTCTTGGATATCGAAGACTTCGCGGGCAAGCCCGAGGAATCGAACGAGAAGCGCCTCGAGGCGATACAGATGGCCTGGTACGAAGAGTGGAAGGACGAATACGGCAAAGATTGAGTCTACGGAGCGTTTTGAACCGCTCAACCATGTGAGAGGTTCAAAGAATCATGGCGCTTACGCACCACGCTCACCTTGATTTTTCCTTCAAGTGTAGTCAGCAGCCTGGTGAGCGGTGGTCGTAAGACCACTGATTCTGAGACGTCAGCAGTCTAGAAAATACGACTCCCTTCCAAAGCGTGATCGGACGGAAGATTCCGGATAGCAGAACCCGGCCCTTCCGTCCATTCCTTTTCCCGGCTTACTTCGGCAGTTCGATCTTCTTCGGCGCGTCGTTCGTGTAGATCTGCACATAGATCGAGCCGTCTTCGGTGACGAAGCCGCGGTACATCCCTTCGCCTTTCTTCGAGATGCCGAAAGCGTGGCGGCCATCGTGGTCGAGCGCGATCAAGCCGCCAATGCCCCCTTCTTCGTCGGGTAGATTGTCGATGGTGGCTTTCGCGGCGTCGGCGACATTGCTCTTGCCATACACCATGCGAGCCACGACGTCGTAGGCGACTGCGTGCCGGATGAACACTTCGCCCGTGCCCGTACAAGACACGCCGCAAGCGCGGTTATCGGCATAGGTTCCCGCGCCGATCACGGGGCAATCGCCGATGCGGCCGGGCCACTTGTTATCGACGCCACCCGTGGAAGTGCCCGCGGCAATCATCTTGCGCCGATCGAGCGCCACGCAGCCCACGGTGCCAAACCGCTGCATGGCGGGCAATTGGCCGGCGAGCTGGTCGCCGGAATGTTCCTGGCCGTCCGCGCGGCGCTTTTCTTGCTTCTTTTCCGCGGCGCGAATGTGCCGCAGGCGCAGATCGGTCCAGAAATAAAGATTGTTCACGCGCTCAATGTTAAATCTGCTCTTCACCGCCTCGCTCAAGACATAGCGCTCGGCCCCTTCGCCTGCGAGCATCATGTGGCGGCCGCCTTCCATTTCGAGCACGGCCCGCGCCGCGGAAATCGGATTGCGCACATGGGTGACGCCGGTAATGGCGCCGGCGCGCTTACGAGGATCGCGCTTGCCGGGCGCACTGCCTTCCATGACCCCTTCCATGATTGCCGCGTCGAGTTCGACCCGGCCGTCGCTGGTGAAGACGGCGCCGCGGCCGGCGTTGAAAAGCTCGGAGTCTTCGAGCACGCGAATCGCCGCCTCGACGGCATCGACGCTCGTTTTTCCTTCGGGCGCCATCGCCTTAAAGCCGGCCTGCATGGCACGCGCCAGCGTCTGCTCGAAATCGGCGTGGGTCCAGCCTTCGTCCTTGCGGTCCTTTTCCGGCACGACGCCGGCACCGCCATGAATGACGAGCACGGTCTTGGGCTCTTGGGCTCCGATCGACTGGGGAATCCCGAGCAACAGGGCAAGGACAAGTAGGCTGAATCGCATGGCGGCTCCGCGGATTTGGCAAACGAATGGATGGCCTCAAGAGGGGGAGGTCATGAATCATGACTTCCCTTGGCCGCAATCTTAGAAGGCTTGGATGGGTCCATGCAAAATCGCGGGAGCGAATCTGCGCTCAAGCGGTTCAGGCGTCTTTATCAAGGCTCCGCAAAGCCCGCTGGCAAATGCGCGCGGTATGGGAGGTGGCGCTTTTCTTGAGCCATTTCTTGCAAAGAGAGCGCACCCAGTCAGGGTCGGACTTGGACGCGTCATTGAGCCAGTTGGCCACCGAATCTTGGACATACTTGGTCGGGTCGCCGTGGAGTGGCTCGAGGATCGGCAGGCCGAGGGACGGCTTCTTCTTGAGCCGTTCGATGTGCGCGCACCAGACGCCTCGCGGCCGGGTGCTTTCGCTGGCGAAGCGGCGGATATTGACAGAAGGGTCAACGACCCAAAGCTTGAAGAGATCAAGCGCCTCGTCGAGGTTCGTCGCGATGTGATTGCGCATGGCGATCCAGGCCCATTCGCGCACACCAAAGTGGGGATCGTCTGCCAGGGGCCGGATGCGTTCGAGACGCTCTGCGAAACTCAGATCGGGGATCATGGCGACGATGTAGCTGGCCCAGCCGCGCACCGTGTCGCTGGGATGAGAGGCCAGTTGTTGGAACTGCTTGGGACCCAGTTCCTCATGAAGGACCTCCGCGGCTCGGGCCATCCGCTTAATCAGCCCCATGGCCGGGTCGATGACATGCTTCCCCTGGGTGGCCGGCGCCGCGGCATGAAGCAGCGTGGTGAAATCGATCGCGAGCCCTTCGGCAAGCGTCGCGGAAGCGATGGTCCCTTGATTGAGCTGATCGAGGATTTCAGGCGGAATCGCGCTTCGTTTGGAATATCCCTTGCGAGTCATGGACGATGGCGCTTTCTCGATAACAGGTTGGCCGACAAGTCTTGGTCTTTGTATTTCTCTCCGCGCCCCCCGCGTCTCCGCGTGAAACACGGATTCCCTGGAATCCCTCGCGAAATCATCTCCTCACTAGCCTGTACCTCACCCCAGACAGCACAGCCCCCCCCGCTCATCCAAAAGAATGTCGGCCGTCTAAAAAAACAAACCCCGGACGAAAGCCCGGGGTTTATTGGATCTTTATCCTAAAGCGCCCATTGCGCCCAACAGTGTTACTTGATTTTGTTGGTGGGCTGGACGACGACGAGGCCGCCGTTGGGGCCGGGGACGGCGCCCTTGACCAGGATGATGTGGTTTTCGGCATCGATGTTGATGATGTCGAGGTTGCGGACCGTGACCTGTTCGGCGCCGTAGTGGCCGGGCATTTTCTTGCCCTTCTTGGGACGGCCGAAACCTCGGTTCGAAGCCAGGTTCGTACCACCGATCGAGCGGTGAACCTTTTTCACGCCGTGGCTGGCGCCCAAGCCCTGGAAGTTCCAGCGCTTCATACCGCCGGTGAAACCGCGGCCCTTGCTGGTGCCGATCACGTCGACGCGCTTGGAATCCTTGAACACTTCCGCGATGGTGAGCTTGTCGCCGACCTTGTGTTCGGCCGCCGCCTTGGCAAAGCGGAATTCGCGAATGTGCTTCTGGGGTTCGCAATTGGCCTTGGGGGAAAGCGATTCCCCGGCGGCAAGGCGCTTGCGACGCTTCGATTCCATGCTGTCGGAGACATGGCCGCGTTCGGAGCGGATGGCTCGTTTGCGGGACTTGTCTTCGAAACCGACCTGGATCGCTTCGTAGCCATCGATTTCGACGGTGCGGATCTGCAGGATCGGGCAAGGGCCAGCCTGGATCACCGTGACCGGTGCCGCTTTACCCTGATCGTCGTAAACCTGAGTCATGCCGATTTTTCGGCCGAGAATACCCTTCGACATGGAACTTATGCGGCGGACATCTCAATAAGGTCCGCCCTCCTAACTAAAGTGGCGCAACTGTCTGGCCCGGGATCAATCGCCCGATGAGCATCATTGCGGCGCGGTGAGGCGCAACCATCAATATATCGGAAAACCATGGAGCAGACGAGACCAAAGTCGTGCCCAATCAACGATCTGCGCCTTTACAACCCCACTCTCTTTTCGCTAGGATGACCTCACCATTCTTGCGCTAATGTCTCCTATCAGACCCACTTCGGCGGGAATTCCCCATGGTGGTGCAGCCTCGCGCGTCCACACCGCTTTCGACCCCACCGGGCGATTGGGTTTTGCCTGCAAAAAAGCAAGACGCCGTTAGCCTTGTCGATCAATTACTAGCACTCGCTAAAAAATCAGGGGCGAGCGATCTGCATTTCGATCCGACGCCCGCTCAATGGCAAATTCGCCTGCGACAGGACGGTATTCTGCGCACTTTGGGCGAATTGGCGCCGCCAATTGCCACCCAGGCAGTGGCTCGGCTCAAGGTTCTGGCCGAACTGCTCACCTACCGCACGGACATTCCGCAAGAAGGCCGCATCGATCCCGAAACGGGAATCGAAGGGCGGGTCAGCACCTTTCCGACGATTCATGGCGAAAAGCTGGCCCTTCGGTTTTTCAACGACCTGCAAGCCCCCAGCCGGCTCGAAAAACTTGGGTTTGAGCCCGATATTTTCCACGGATTGACCGCGCTGTTGCAACAGCGCGACGGGGCCATCCTCCTTACCGGCCCTGGAGGCAGCGGGAAAACCACGACCCTCTACGCCGCGTTAAGCTGGATTCGCGAGAAGCATCGCGAAGGGGTGCATATTTTCACCATTGAAGATCCGGTAGAGCGCCCACTCGAAGGGATCAATCAGGCCCAGGTTCGTCCCGGCACCGAATTCGATTTTGCACGCGGGCTGCGCTCGCTTTTGCGCCAGGACCCGGAAGTGGTCATGGTCGGTGAAATTCGCGATCCGCAAACCGCTTCGACGGCCCTGGAAGCGGCGCTGACCGGTCACTTGCTCCTCTCGACCGTGCATGCCGGATCGGCGTGCGGCGTGTTTGCCCGGCTGCTCGACATGGGGGTCGAGCCTTATGCGCTCACAAGCGGCGTGCGCGGCGTGCTCAATCAACGGCTGGTCCGGCGCGTCTGTCCGTCCTGCCAGGCCTCGGGATGTTCCGCCTGCGGCGAAACCGGCTACCAGGGCCGGCTGCTTCTGGCGGAACTCGTCAGTATGCGCGCACCTCTACGCAAGGCGATTTTGGCGCGGGCCGATCTCGACGGTTTGACCGAGGCGGCCCGCGAATCGGGCGAAACCGGCCTGCGCGCGGCAGGTCAACGGGCAGTGGAAGCGAACTTGACGACACTACAGGAACTGGACCGCGTGCTTGGGCCGCAATCTTCTGAGGAGAGGATTGCGCACGAACGAGATCGAGCGCACACTCAGTCCATTTCCACGGGAGGCAATCCATGAGCGAAATGCGGTCGGAAGATCTTCAGGCGCTCAACGATGAGATCGCGGGGCTCGCGAAGGCGGGCCTGCCCCTGGACAAGGGGCTCGAGGCACTTGCCCGCGATCTGGGCCGGGGAAAGCTTGCCGATGTGACCCGGGAAATCTCGGAGAATCTGCGCAAGGGCAAAAGCCTGTCCGAGGCGTTCGACAGCCAGGGATCGGCGGTTCCCGCCTACTACGGCGCCCTGATCGCCTCGGGCGTTCGCACCGGCCGCATGGCGGACGTGCTCGCCACCTTGACGCTGCATGCCCGCACCCTGTCCGATCTGAAATCGACGATCTGGCTTTCGCTGGTCTATCCCTTCATGGTCATCTCGGGCGCGCTGGCGCTCGTCGTCTTCATGACCTTGTTCCTGGTGCCCCAGTTCGCGACGATCTTCAAAGACTTCGGAATGAGGGTGCCTGCCTTCACCGCGTTTTTGCTGTTCATTGGAGAAGAGCCGCTTACAAGGCTTCTTCTGCCCCTGGCTTTTGTCGCCGGCATCATTTTGACAAGCGCCTACCTCATATGGACCAGCGGTCCCGGCTCGCGGTTTCTGACCAACGTCCTTTACACGATTCCCGGAGTCGGCGGGCTGGTACGCAGCGTGCGCCTCGCCGCCTTTAGCGATCTCATGGGGATCTTGCTTGAAAACAACATTCCCTTCCCCGAGGCTTTGCGCCTGGCAGGCGAGGCGAGCTCCGATCCGCTCCTGCGCGACGCGGCCATCGCTTCGCAAGCCAAGATCGCACATGGCGAGAGTTTTTCCAAGGTGATGCGCGAGCAGGACGGATTTCCCGAGATGCTATCGTGGATGGCAGGCTGGGCGGAAAGACGGGGAGAACTGCCGCGCAGCTTCCACCAAGCGGCGAAGTTCTACCAGAGGCGCGCGGAAACCCAGTCGATCTTGTTGCGCGGAATTCTCCCCACCATGGGAATCATTCTCACCGGGATCGTGGTGGGTGGTTTGGTGATTGGCGGGCTACTTTCTCCACTCTTTTACCTTCTGGAGACGCTCAGCAAATGACCGGAACCAATCGCGACGATCTGCGCGGCGTGGGCCCCCTCCTCGCGGTCATCACCATCGTGACCATGATTTGCCTGGTCTTACTGGGCGCCGCCATCGTTTTCTTTGCGGGCAATCGAGGAGGACTGCACGACGGGTATATTGTGGCCTTCCCCATTTCTTGGGCCCTGCTCGGCCTCTCTTTCTGGGTCACTCAGGGTCCGGAACCGAGCCGCCGGCTGGAGTATCAACCCAGGGCCGGGGCGGAACCTTTACCGGCCCCGTTGCCCTCGGGAACGATTAACCAGATTTTTCTGGGCCTTTGGGGGCTGTCGTGGGCGGCGATCATCTGCTTTACCGGAGTTTTCGGCCTTTTCCTTTTTCTGTTCGTTGCCGCCCTGGTTTTCCAGGCTCTTTACGTCCGGCGCATTTCCCGGCAGGAAGAGGTGGCCCGGGTTTTGAACATGGCCGCGGTCGAGCAAGCCGACATGGGAAGCGCCATCCGCGCTCTTGCGGCGGAATACGCGGAATTCTCCTTCAAACAGTTCTTGATCTGGTTGGTTTCCTGGCTGGTGCTGCCCGGCTATGTGCTGATGCGCAACCGAGGTTGGCGCTGGGATGCGCGATTGCGCCGTTTTGCCAGCCGGCTCGAATCGGGCCAGTCTCTTCCCGAAGCGATCGGCGCCGATGCGACCCTGCTTCCAAGCGCCTACCGGGTTTCGCAAGACCCGCAAAAGGGGCTGCTTGCGCTGGCCGGCCTGCTCGATGACGGACCGCCGCAAAGTTCCGGCGTGCAGTGGATGGAAGTTTTCCCGCGCCTGATCTATCCGCTGATCGTCGTGCTCCTGGTGTGCCAGGTGCTCACCTTCCACGCCATTTATGTCTCGCCGAAGATTCAAAAGATCTTCCAGGATTTCGGCCTCAAGAACCGGATATTCGAGGCCTGGTACTGGTTTGGAAGCGCCTGGGTGGGCCTTTATCAAATGGTTGGCCTGGCCCTGATCGCTATGCTTGGAACGATCATCTTCATGGCGGTTTCCGGCCCGAACGGACGTTGGTGGCTTCCCTTTGCCCGGTTTTTCTACCGGCCCGAAGCGACCGGCAACTTCCTCAAGCGATTCGGCCTCCTCCTGGAGCGCCATGTGAGCGAGGTCGACGCGCTTGATGCCCTGGGCGAATCTTCCGGATTTCCCATGGGCCTGCGCCGGCGGATCAACGGAGTGCTCAGTGATGTGCGAGCGGGGCAACCGATGGTGAGCCGCCTGGCCGAAAGGCTCGGACTGGGACAGGCCGATCGCGCCTTGCTCGAATCGTCGAAGCGGGCCAACCAGCTCCCCTGGGTGCTGCGTGAAATCGGCGACCGGATGATCCGGGTCACGATACGCCGCGTGCAGTGGGCCAGCCAATTCGCCATGGTCCTGTGCGTCCTGCTCATCGGCGCCCTGGTGGGAATGGTTTGCCTGTCGTTCTTTTACCCGCTCATTCAACTGATCGAGGCACTGGCATGAACCGCAAACTCCCAGGTCCCATGGGACCGCCACTGCCGGGTCTTACGTCTTCCCGTGTTCGCCTCCGCCGGGCCGGCTTCACCCTGGCGGAAGCCTCGATTGGTTTGGTGCTCGCCATGGCGGGTTCGGCCATGGTGATTAGCCTGGCCGTTACCAGTTTGACTCATGCCGCCATGATGGACGAACGGTTCCTCGCAGAGGAGGAGCTAAGCAATTTGCGCGAGCGCTGCATGGCGGCTGGGGTGCAGGAGATCACCGACGAATGGCTCAAAAAGCAGAGCCTGTCCGGCCCGGCTCGCGACAAGCTGGACCTTGCCCAACTTGAGTGGAAAAAAGATTATGTCGATCCGCAAACGGGTAAAACCGTGGAGCCGGGGTCTTCCACCGCCGCAGGACCCCACTGGCCGATCAGGCTGAGCGCCACCCTCCGGTGGAAGGCAGACAAGGGGGGAAGGAACGAGGTGTCGTCCTCCTGGATTCTGGCTCCCTCAAGTATGAAAAGTGAAAAATCAGGCGCAACCACCGGAGGTGGAGCATGATCAGGACAACCGTTCGCCGCCGTGGCTTCACGCTGCTTGAGATGTTGAGCGTCATGGCGATGTTTGCCGTCGGCATGGCGGTGCTCACTGCATCGCTTGGGCTTTTGATGCGCTTGCGTAGTCAGGAAGACCGCCATGACGATCAACTGTCCCAGCTTCATCTGGTGGCCAAATCCTTCCGGGAGGACATTCACGCGGGCATCGCCTACCCCGAGGCCATTGCCGATCTGAAATCCTCGCCCCAGCTCCTCCTCGTGGAATTGCCCCGGGAGCGAATGGTCGCCTGGAAGAGCGGCGATGGCGGCTTGGCTCGGGCCGAATTCAAAAAGGGGGAAAAGCCGAAATGGGTGCCCCAACTTGAGGGGCTACGCAAACCTCAAGGAGCTTTCACCCGTGAAGGACCTCTCGTTCGCCTTGAGGTCACCGACCAACATCGCAAAACCGCACCGGTGGCGCCGCGTCTGGTCGTGGAAGCCGCCCTTGCCGCCGCCACAGCAGGGAGGAAATCATAATGCTCCTTTGCGCTAAAACCCCGGCCCGCAAGGGATTCGTGCTGCTCGGCGTGCTCGTGCTTTTCGCAGTCCTCACCATCATGATGTTCGTCCTTTCCAAGTTGGAAGCGAACACGACTCGCCGGGTGCAATACTGGCGTGATCAGAATCGCCTGGAGGCGCTCGCGGCCTCCGCTTGCGAGGTGGCCAAGGCGCGGCTTTTGAACAAGGCGGAAGCGGCCAAGGGGGTTCTGGAAAGCGGCGACGACTCCATCGCCGTGGTCTGGTCGATCGAAGCGGCGGAAAACGGATCGTTCCTGATCAAGGGCCATGCGCGGTCTCCGACCAAGGGGCCAATCCGCCTTCAAGGGGAGGCGGCCAGCCGCTTTACCCGTAAGGTCAATAAAGACGAGGTTCGTTTGATTCCGGCAGCCTCCTGAAACTCAAGCGCACCTCGGTCTGCCCCTGATACCGGGAACTTGCTTCCATGTCTTTGAATTTTCCGCGTTACCTTGCCGCGTTGGCGGTGGTTGGTCTATTGGTCCCAGGCGGCGGCGCCGCGGATCAGGAGATTTATGAATACCGCTACAGCGGTTCGGACAAACCCGGGGATCTGATCTATCCCGTCCGGCATGTCCTCTGGATTCCTCCGGGGCTCAAAACCGTACGCGCCATCATCGTCCATCAGCACGGCTGCGGCGAAGGGGCGTGCAAGGGCGGAGAAACCGCCGCTTACGATCTTCACTGGCGCGAGTTGGCCAGGCGCAACGATTGCGCGCTGCTGGGTCCCACCTATTCGCAAAAAGATGCCGACGATTGCCGCAAATGGTGCGATCCGCGCAATGGCTCCGAAGCGGTTTTTTTGAAGGCACTAGAGGAACTGGCGAAAACTTCGGGCCACCCGGAAATCGCCACGGCGCCCTGGTGTTTGTGGGGCCATTCGGGCGGGGGATTCTGGTCGAGTATACTCATGGCTCAGCACCCTGGCCGGGTGGTCGCCGTCTGGTGCCGCTCGGGAACGGCGTTCCCTGTTTGGTCCAAGGGTCAAATTCCCAAGCTGGATGTTCCCAAAGCGACCTATGAGATCCCACTTGTCCTGAATCCTGGTTTCCTCGAAAAGGGAGACAAGCGTTTCGCGGGAGCCTGGACCGGTTCCGCCGAAATGTTCGAAGCCTACCGCAAGGAAGGGGCACCTGCCCTGTTCGCGCCCGATCCGCGTACCGGCCATGAATGCGGCGACAGCCGGTACCTGGCCATTCCCTGGTTTGAGGCGTGCCTGAAGAAAAGACTGGGGGACAAAGATTCGGCGGCATCCACGCTGGTGGCCGTCGACCAAAATCAGGGGTTTCTGGTGGGCTCCGACAACCGGCCGATTCCCGCCGGCCGATTTTCCGGCGAGCGCGCCAGGGCCGGCTGGATACCCAACGACCTCGTCGCCCGGGCCTTTGTTGATTACGCGATCAGCGGCACGGTGGCCGACTTGAGCGCGCCGCCGGCACCGACCGATCTCAAGGTGAAGTTGGAAAATGGAGCGATCGAGCTGACCTGGAGCGCAAGCGCCGATCCGGAGAGCGGCTTGCGCGGCTTCATCATCACGCGTGAGGGAAAGAGAATCGCCCAGATCCCTGAGAATCCGATTGCTCGCTTTGGCCGGCCGCTCTTTCAAGGTTTGTCCTACCACGACACTCCCGAAACAAACCTCCCCGCGATGCGCTATATCGACAAGAATCCGATCACGACCCATGAAGGGACTCAGGCCGGCGGCAAGATCCGCTACAAGGTGATTGCCGTCAATGGCGCGGGACTCTTCTCTGAACCAACCGTTGTTTCTGCTCCTCTTCCCAGTTCAACCCCCAGAGATACGAAACCATGACAAGCTCCGACCAACCGTCACGCCGCGAGGCGCTGGCATCTCTGCCCGCCGCGGCTTTAGGAACCTCGATCGCCATGAATCATGCAAATGCCCCCGATCCCGGAAAATTGCGCCATTCCATCGTCGCCTGGTGCTGGCGCAATTACGGACCGAAGTGGTCGCTCGACCAGGTTTGCGAGGCGGCCAAGGCAACAGGATGCGCCTCGGTCGAGATCATTCCTTCCAGCGAATGGCCGACCCTGGCGAAATATGGCCTCACCTGCGCCATGGCCCCTAGCGGCATGAGCTGGTCGGAAGGGTTCAATAACCCGGCTCACGCGGATGAACTACATGCCAAAACCGTGAAGGCGATCGAAGATAGCGCGGCCAACAAGGTCCCCACGGTGATCGGCTTCGTCGGCTCGAAATTCAAAAAACCGGGCGACCCCAAAAGCGGCGAGATCCCCCTTGAAGAGGGGTACAAGAACGCCCTCGCGGGAATCAAAAAGATCGCGCCGATCGCCGAAAAGCATGGCGTGACCCTGTGCATCGAACATCTCAATAGCCGCGACGCCAGCCACCCGATGAAGGGCCATCCCGAATACCAGGGAGACCAGATCGATCAGGTGGTGGAACTGCTCAAGAAGGTGGGATCACCCCGCGTAAAACTCCTATTTGACATCTACCATGTGCAAATCATGCACGGGGACCTGGTCCGCCGCGTCAAGGAACTGGGCGACTGGATTGGCCATGTTCATACGGCGGGCAATCCCGGCCGGTGCGAGCTGGATACCAAGCAGGAAATCCACTACACGCCGGTGATTCAGGCCCTGTGGGATGTCGGCTACCGCGGATATCTCGGTCATGAGTTCTTGCCGACGCGCGATGCGATGGCGGGATTGCATGAGGCGGTCGCGGCTTGCCGCGTGTAAATCGCTGCCTGGCCAGAGAATACGAATTCCTCACGGATGAATGGCCCCTTTTATGGAAGAGCAGAAGACTCCTTTTCCGGTCAAGAAGGCATTCCTCTATTCGCTGGTCGCTTCGATCGCATTGACGGCTCTGTTTGGGATGGGCACCATCCTTTCGAACCGTTGGAGTTGGTTTGAAGTCAGGATCCTCTTAACGACCTTGACGGTGGGCGGCTCGAGCGTTTGCGGACTGGCCAACGCCGCCTTCCTTTCCACTCGCCGGGGATTGGTGCTGCCGCTCGTTGGGGTGGGCCTGTCCTTGGCAGGCGGCCTGCTCATCGTCTGGGGGATCTGGACCGACACAATGGGTCTGGAATACTGGAAGACCACGGTTTCCTTTTGCGTTTTCTCGGTGGCGTGCGCGCATCTGTCGCTGTTGTCGATGGCTCGACTGGCCGAATGGTTTCAATGGTCGCTGGTGGCGGCTTACGCCACGATCCTCGGTGTCGCCTCGCTTATGGTTTTCATGATCGTCTGGGAAACCCAGAGCGCGGGCATGTTTCAGTTTCTGGCGCTTGCCGCCATCTTCGACGCGGCGATCACGATCCTCATTCCGATCTTCCACAAGTTAAGCCTGGTGCATGAAGAAGAGCGCGCCACGCGGCAGGGAACGGCCAGCGCGACGGAAGCGATCGATGCGGAGATCGCGGCCTTGAAGGCTCGCATCGAAGAGCTTGAGCGTAAGAAAAAAAGTTTGATCTAAACTCCGCTGCAAACGCCGCGGGCCTTCGCCGGTTTCCTTGGTGGATCCTCATTCTTTCGAGGATTCTCCTGGGGCCGTCATGGACGCATTCCACCTGTCTAAGTCTGGCCTCAAACCAAGCTTGAAAGGCTCGTTATGACCCAAATTCTTTTCGTGAGCTTGCTCCTGCCTGGCAGCTGGGTGTTCGGTCAGACCAACGCAAAAGAGATCACGCCGCCAGACGAGTCCCCCGCCCTCACTGCGCGCATGGAGGTGACGGCCCACGAGCAAAGTTTCACCGTGCGGTTTTTCATCAAGAATCAGGGAAATCAAGACGCCGAAGTGGTTTTTGGGCGAGGCGGCATGGGCATGAGCGTCGTGCCGCAATTTCATCTGGGAGAATTAACGATAACCCCACCCACCTACCTTCGCCCCGGGAGACGCGCAATGGCCCCGGACAAAAAAAAGATTCCCGCCGGAAAAGAGGTCCTATATGGCACGTTCACCATGGGCTACCCATGGGAAGCGCAACAGGGCATGCGGCCCGACCGAACACCCATGGGGGAAAAAATCTCCGCCACCATTCGTTTTGCGCAGCCCAAAATCACCTTGGATGCCGAGGCGCCATGGCCAAAAAAGCCTGAGAAGAAATAGAAGGGCAATCCAACTCGACGATGCTTGCGCGCACCACCGGCCAGAAAAGATCAGGGGTGGCCTGGAAGATTTCTCCGGGCCACCCCTGATCTTTTGACGCCATCCCGTGAGCGAACTCACACTTCGGGAAGATTGGGCTCGGGTGGGTCGCCCTCGCTATTTCCCTTGCCCATGTTGCGTCCGGCTTGTTTTAGAGCCTGACGCAACAGGAACTCGATTTGGCCATTGAGGCTGCGCAGATCGTCATTCGCCCACCTTTGGACTGCTTCCAAAAGGGTCGGATCGACCCGCAGAAGAAATGACTTGCGCTCGCCCAATGTTCTGCCCCCCCTGACTTGGATTCCTGATCAAGTTGGATCCCGATGCAATGGACTTCGTGGGTCCACCGTGAACGGCTTATTGATAGATGGTGCCGGTGTTGATCACCGGTTGTGCTGCCCGCTCGCCGCAGAGCACCACCAACAGGTTGCTGATCATGGCTGCCTTGCGATCTTCATCGAAGGAGACGATGCCTGATTTTTCGAGTCGACCCAGCGCGTCCTCGACCATTCCGACCGCGCCTTCAACGATGATCCGCCGCGCACCCAGAATCGCGGACGCCTGTTGGCGCTGCAGCATGCTGGCGGCGATTTCGGAAGCATAGGCCAGGTAGCTGATGCGAGCTTCCAGGACCTCGACCCCCGCCTTGATGAACCTTTCATGCAGTTCCTTTTTCAACATTTCCCCGACATCACCCGTATTTCCGCGCAGGGACATGACCTGGTCATCATGACTGTCGTATGGGTACATGCTTGCCAGGTTGCGAAGCGCCGATTCACTCTGGATATGCACGAATTCGTTATAGTCGTCCACCTGGAACATCGCCTCAACGGTATTGACGACCTGCCAGGCCACCACGGCCGCAATTTCGATCGGATTGCCTTCCTTGTCGTTGACCTTGGCGGGGTTACGCACCCGGCTTGTGGTCGAGTTCGAGCCGCCTCCGGGAGAGCTATTCGTGTTCGTCGTCGTGTTGAAGCCGGTTTCGAAAATGCGCACCCGCAACGAGACTCGCTTCTTGGCAAGGAAGGGGTTTGCCCAGTAAAAGCCGGATTCGCGCACGGTTCCGGCATATTCGCCGAAAAGTACAAGCACCTTGGCCTCATTGGGGTTCACGATGAACAACCCGGCCAATATCAGAACGCCGCCCAGAATGGAAAAGATCCCCCAGGGAACTCCCAGGATGGGCGCCGCAGGTCCAAGTACGCGAAATCCAAGACCAGCAAAAAGGAAACCGGCCGGGGCGGAAAAGAACAAAATCCCAAGCCCCAGAAACAACATCGGATAGCCCGAGCCCGGTTTGGTGGGCAGTTCCCGAACCATTTGAATGCCTCCTATGGATGGGGCCGCGCGAGGCGGCCGTAAGAGTTGGGCGATACCGAAATGATATCACTCTGATTTCACTCTGTCAACGCGTTGACTCCCTTTCCTGGAATCTTGGCATTGGCCCTTTTAAACCAGACTTCGTCGGACCGAATCCCTTGCGGTGCTCGTCCTGGAGCGTTCCCCTTCATGCCTCTCATTGCCCAAGCCGAAGCTTTCATTCCCTGGATACCGGCCCTGGCGGGGGTCCTCTCGTTTTTGCTTTTGCTGGGTTGGATGCGGTCGATGCGCCTCAAGCGCCTCATCGAAGACATCCCGACCTCCAAGGTGCAGGGGGTCTTCATCGGCCTGGTGGAATTGAAGGGCACGGCCGAATCGGAAGGGCCGCTGCAAAGCTTTCTCGCGGAAGTTCCCTGCGTTCATTACTCCTGGTCGGTCAACGAACACTGGTCGCGCACCGTCACCGAGAGCTACACCGACTCGGAAGGGAAAAGCCAAACACGCACCAAGACCGAATCGGGCTGGACCCAGGTCGCCGGCGGCGGGGATAGCCAGGCCTTTTACCTCAAGGACGACACGGGCGTCATCCTGGTCCACCCCGAAGGGGCCAAGATCGAGGGACAATCGGTTTTCTCGCACACCTGCGGCATGCTCGATCCGCTCTATTACGGCAAGGGCCCGACGATGGGAGTCATGGATTCGACCGGCACACGCAGCTTTACGGAAACGGCCATTCCGCTGCACGCAGCCATCTATCTGATGGGTCAGGCCCGCGAACGCGCCGACATCGTGGCGCCGGAAATCGCCGCCGATCGCAATGCCTCGCTTTTCTTGATCTCCACACGCAGCGAAGAGCAGGTACTCAAGGGCCACGGCTGTGCCTTGTGGGCCTGGGGATTTTTTGGATTGTTGATCGCCGTGGGGGGCCTGGCGCTTCGCGATGGGATCCAGGGGCAGGAGATGGCCCGCACCTGGCCCTGGTGGTTGGTGCCGGCGGGGGGATTCTTCGTTGCGCTGATGTTTGCCTGGATTTGGCAGGTCTACAACAGCATGGTCGACTTGCGCAATCGGGTGAACCGCGCCTGGAGCCTGATCGACATCGAGCTCAAACGTCGCGCCGACCTCATTCCCCCTCTCATTCAGTGCGTGTCGGGGTTCAAGCAATATGAGGCCAATACCCAAAAGACCCTGGCGGCGCTGAGAACCGAAGCCGGTTCGGGAAACGAGGCCCATGGATTGAGCCGGCCGTTAATCGCCTTGGCGGAGGCTTACCCCGACCTCAAGGCGAACACCGTGTTTTTGAGATTGATGAACGAACTGAAAACAACCGAAGACCGGCTGGCCCTGGCACGCGGCTTTTACAACGAAGCCGCCGCCTGGCAGAACACTCGGTATGAACGGTTTCCTGAAGGCTGGGTGGCCACGCTCGCCGGGTACCAGCCGCGCAAACTCTGGACCGCTGAAGACTTCGAACGAGCACCCGTGGTGGTGCAACTGGCCGAGTGAAACCGGGGGAATGAGGATGACTATAGCGGCCAAACATTTCTTAACCGCGTCTCAATCATCGACGACATCTTCGAGACCGCCGATCGCGACCATTTCCTGGCGAGCGACATAGACCTTGCGGCGATTGCGTTTGACACCCGTCATGGCGCTGGCCGCGACGTAATTCTCCCGGGTGGTATCGGTGTCGCGCAGGTCGTGCAGGTCGGCGTTCTTCAGTTCGAGGAAGAATTCGTTGTAGCCGGTGAGCATGCCCAAAACGACATATTCGCTACGCATGTCGATCACGACATTTTGCCCAATCAAGCCATCCAAAAATGCGTCGTCTGTCATGGAATGAAAGGGTTAGCGCCAAAAGGGAACGAACCCGGATCGCGACCTTGGGGACCGGTGCGGGTTTTCTACTATAAACCTATGGCTAACCGGGCCGCCAGGGCACATCAATGGACCTTTCACGGTCCTTGGGGAGAAAGCAGATATGGATTCCTTGCCCGAGCGCATCGTGGCCAACGACCACGACTTTCGGGGTGTGTGCATTCGCCTGGCCCGGCACAATCTCATTGCCCTGGACACGGAATTCGTCGGTGAGGAAACGTACAAGCCGGAAATCTGCCTGGTTCAAATCGCGACCCCCGAAGAGTTGATCCTGATCGATACGATCAAGGTCAAAAACATAGAACCGCTCTGGAAGCTGCTCACCGAACCACACCGCGAAGTGGTCGTCCACGCCGGCAAGGAAGAGATCCGCCTGTGCCAGCTCGCGATCGGTCAATCGCCTGCCAACATTTTCGACATTCAAATTGCCGCCGGCCTCGTGGGTCTCGGCTTTCCGCTGGGCATGGCCCCCTTGTTGCAAACCACCATCAACAAACGGATCAACAAGGCCGAAACGCTCACCGACTGGCGCATCCGTCCGCTCACCTCGGCGCAGGTGCGCTACGCCTTCGACGATGTGCGTTACCTGCTTGCCGCCCACGCCGTGCTGGTTCAGCGCCTCAAGCAGATGGACCGGCTCGAATGCGCCAGGGAGGAGTTTTCGCGGCTGCTCAACTGGAGCCCCGACGAAGAAGGGGAGCCGGGCACCGAAAAATGGCGGCGCTTGCGCGGCGCCAGCCAGTTGGACCGGCGCAAACTGGCCTGCCTCAAAATGATCTTCGAGTGGCGTGAAAAACGAGCAAGCAAGCTCAACCGCCCCGCCCGCAGCCTCCTTCGCGACGATCTTGTCCTCGAAGTCGCCCGCCGGATGCCCGCGTCCGAACGCGACCTGACTCTTGTGCGCGGCCTGCAGGCGCGCGACATTCCCGATCTTGTCGAGATGGCGAACACCGCGCGCAAGATGCCCCTGGAAAACTGTCCTGAGCCGCCTGAGAAAGACATCGAAACTCCCTCGATGACGATCAGTTCCGGAGTTTTGGGAGCGATTTTGGGGGATATTTGCGTGCGCCAAAAGCTGGCGCAATCGCTTGTCGCCTCCGTGGCCGAAATCCGCGCCATTGTTCGCGCCCGGGCCACGAAGAAGCCGGTGCCCGAGGGCTTGAGCCTCCTGGAAGGCTGGCGCCGCAAGCTGGTTTGGCCGCTGATCGAGGCGGTTTTGGATGGTAAGCGCGTCATCCGGCTCAAGGGGTTCGATGGGGAAAGCCCGATCGAATACCAGTTGCCGCCGGCAGCGGCTGCGAACGATGCCCTACCCCAGGAAAAAGCCGCCGAGTAAGCGCTCGTTCCACCTGGAAATCAAGGGAAGCATTCATGACTCAGATGAAGTCCCTGGTTCCCCGGTTTGCCGTCACCGATCTCTCCCGTTCGCTGGACTTTTATCGGCAGGTTCTCGGTCTCGAAATCGACTTCGCCTGGCCGGCCGAGACGCCCACCTTTGCCTTGCTCAAAAAAGGAGCCCTTGAGATCGGCCTGTTCGTGGCCGATTCCCAGCGCCCTGAAGCCAAGGTGGGGACCCTGGAACTGGTCCTCGAATGCGAAGGTGTCGCCACCCTGGCGAAGGACCTCCTCGGTAAGGGGCTGCGACCCGATTGGGGGCCTGAAGTTTACTCGTATGGACGGCGCGAATGCGCCTTTGCCGATCCCGACGGTCATTTGATCATCTTCACCGAGGAAACCGGCGATCCCCCCACCTGCGCTCAAGGATGAGGCAATGACCAGGCCAAGCGATCAAGCCGCGCGAAGAGCAGCCCCATCCGAGAGAACGATCCGCGAATCCCAGGATCAGCGATTTATTTCTATCGAATCCCTTTGTTGGCCTTAAAATGACTGCGGCCCTCCTGCCGCCCGATTCCTCTCCTCCCTGCCGGAATCTCTCATCCATGTTCCTTCGATCGCCGGTGGCCTTCCTTGTCACGCTATTTGCCGTTTCGCAAGCGATTCCGCTTTATGGCCAGGAGAAGCCGCCCTTCAAGACCGCGCCCCTGCCCTCCGATCATGCCCAGCGCCTCGAACGCGGCGCGCAATTGTTCGACGCGAAGGTGAGCGCAGTCCTCAAGGAGAACTGCCTCAATTGCCACGGCGGAGAGAAAACCCGCTCCGGGTTCGACCTGGCGACCCGCGAGGCGATGCTTCAGGGCGGCGACAAGGGTCAGGCCGTCGTGCCTTTTTCACCACCCGATAGCCGGCTCTTGCGCCTCGTCCGCCATGCCGAAGAGCCTTTCATGCCCGGCAAATCGAAAAAGCTGGCCCCCGATGCGATCGAAGCGCTCGAGCAGTGGGTTCTGCTCGGCGCTCCTTTTTCGAAACCGCTTGTGGATCAAAAAGGAACATCGGCGTCCAAGAAGATGACCGTGACCGAAAAAGACCGCGATTTCTGGTCGTTTCGCCCGCTGCAGCCGGTACCGGTTCCAGGCTCAAGCGATCCCTGGGTGCGAAATCCGATCGATGCCTTCGTTCTGGCCAAGCTCAAGGAAAAAGGAATCGCCCCGAACCCGCCAGCTTCGCGAGCGGTTCTGGCCCGGCGGCTGTCCTTGATTCTCACCGGCTTGCCACCTGAACCGGCCCGCCTCAAAGCCTTGAACGCCGATCCCGATGCCCTGGCGCTTGATCGCTACGCCGATGAACTGCTCGCAAGCCTGCCCCATGCCGAGCGCTGGGCCAGGCACTGGCTCGACATCGCCCGTTTCGCTGAAAGCCACGGCTACGAGCAGGACTACGACCGGCCCCATGCTTACCCCTATCGCGACTGGGCGATCCAGGCGCTGAATCGCGATCTGCCGTACGACCGGTTCGTGCAGTGGCAAATCGCCGGCGACGAACTGGCCCCCGGCGATACCTTTGCTTTCCTGGCCACGGGTTTCTTGGGCGCGGGCGTCCATGCGACCCAGATCACCAAGAACCAGGTCGAAAAAGAGCGCTACGACGAGCTTGACGACATCATCCGCACAATCGGCGCGGGCATGCTCGGCCTCAGCATCAACTGCGCGCGCTGTCATGACCATAAATTCGATCCCGTCCCCGCGGCCGACTATTACCGCCTGATTTCCACCTTCACCAAGACGGTGCGCAGCGACATGGAATTGCCGGTAGAAGATCCCGAATATCCGCAAAGACTCGCGGCCTGGGAGCAATCGCAAAAGGCACTCGCGGCCAAACTGGCGTCGTTCGATCAGGCCCAAGGTCCACAAGCGATCTCTCAATGGCTTGCGGCCAGCAAGAAAAACTCCGCCCCCACCACCGGCTGGGAAATCCTGATTCCGGAAAAAGCCGCTTCGGAAGGAGGAGCGACTTTGACCATCGACCCCAATGGCAAGGTTCGCTCAACCGGCAAAAACCCCGGCGAAGACGCGTATACGGTCAAAGCGCAGACCTCCGTCGATCAGGTCCGCCAAATCCGCATCGAAGCGTTTGCCGACAAAACCCTTGTGGCCGGCGGCCCCGGCCGCGCGGCCAACGGCAACTTCGCCCTGTCGAACCTCACGGTCACAGCATTTCCGGTGAAGCCCAATCCCGCGGCGCTCTACAAACCCGTGCTCCTGAAACTCACCCAACCTCGAGCCACCTTCGAACAGGGGGGATTGCCCCTGGCCGCTGCGATCGATGGCGATCGACGCTCTGGCTGGGCCGTGGATCCTCAGTTTGGCAAGGATCACGCGGGAGCCTTCATCGTTGAGAGCGCCCCGAATTATCCCGGCGGCACCCGGCTGGAATTTGTCCTCGAGTTCCGCACCAACACGAGCCACACGATCGGAACTTTTCGCTTGAGCGCCTCGGGCGACACGCCCGCCTTGCCCCTCAACGGTCCGGCACTTCCCGGCGAAGCCAAGGATCTTCTGTTGGGCAAAGCCGTCGACGACGCGGGCAAAGCCAAGGTGACCAAGTGGCTCCTGGCGCAAAACCCCGAACGGGTCAAGTTGAGCAAGGAAGTCGAAGCGCACCACAAGGCCAAACCAACACCCAAGACGATCAAGGCGCTCGTTTGCAGCGAAGGGGTGCCCGCCATCCGCCTGCACACGCAAGGCGGCGACTATCTGGAGCAAACGCACTTCCTTAACCGCGGCGATCCCAATCAAAAAGGGGAGATTGCCAAGCAGGGGTTTTTGCAAGTGCTCGTTCCCGCCGGCAAAAACGAGACGGTCTGGCAAAAGGCCCTCCCCGAAGGCGCGCGCACGACCGGTCTGCGTTCCAACTTGGCCCGCTGGCTGGTCGATCCGGCTCAAGGCGGCGGATCGCTTCTGGCCCGGGTCATCGTCAATCGGCTGTGGCACCATCATTTCGGGCGCGGCCTTGTGGCCACGGTCAACGACTTCGGCCTGCAAGGCGATCGCCCCACGCATCCCGAACTGCTCGACTGGTTAGCAAGCGAACTGATCCAGAACGGCTGGAGCTTGCGCCACATTCACCGTTTGATTGTGAGCAGCGCGACCTGGCGCGAATCGTCGCTCACCGATGCGGCGCGCATGAAGATCGACCCCACCAACCAGATGCTCTGGCGCTTCACGCCCCGGCGTCTGGAGGCCGAAGCCGTAAGAGATTGCCTTTTGGCCGTATCGGGCCGGCTCGACCCCACTCCGTTTGGTGCCGGCTCGAACGATCCCCATCACCGGCGCCGCTCCATCTACTTCTTTGTCAAACGCAGCCAGTTGCCCGCCGACATGATGGTCTTCGATGCGCCCGACACCCTGCAAATTGCCGAGGCGCGGCCGGTCACCACGGTCGCCCCGCAGGCCTTGCGCCTGCTCAATGGCAAGCTGGCGCGCGACTGCGCCGAAAGCCTGGCCGACCGCGTCGCAGCCGAGGTGAAATCGCCGCCTGCTGCCGATCAAGAGCCTTCGCCCACCTGGGTGAACGCGCTTTACGAAAGAGCCGTTGGCCGCGCTCCCACATCCAGTGAAATGGAACTGGCACTCGAATTCCTGCGCGAGCAGGGTCAAGCGCTCAAGCGCGAAGGGGTCAAGGATCCGGGCAAACAAGCCCGGACCGAGCTGGCCCACGCCATCATTCAACTCAACGAGTTCCTGTACATCGATTGAATCACCGCCCACCCAAGAGAAACCTCCCTCATGGATCTTTTTCCTCGCTTTTTTAGCCAGCCCCATCCCTCCAGCAGGCGCCGCTTTCTTAAGAGCTTTGGCGGCCTGGGAACGCTGGCGCTTGCCGACATGTTGCGCCGGGACGGCTACGCGGCAGGTCCCGAAGGTTCAACCAATGCGGACACGGCCCGGCTCGACCCTCTTTCGCCGCACATTGGCCATTTTCCCGGGAAGGCCAAGGCGGTCATCTGGCTGTTCATGAATGGCGGCCCCAGCCAGGTCGATACCTGGGACTACAAGCCCGTCCTTCAGGCCAAGGATGGAGTCAAGCTCGACAACTTCGACAACAACACAGGTTTTTTCACCGATCAGGTCGGCCCGTTGATGAAGTCCCCCTTTGCCTGGAAACGCCACGGCCAATCGGGCACCTGGGTCAGCGAGATCTTCCCGCACCTGTCGCGCCATGTCGACGACATTGCCTTTGTGCACTCCTGCCACACCGAAACCAACAACCACTCCCCCGCCCTGTTTCAGATCAACACCGGCTACAACCGCATGGGCTACCCCTGCGTGGGCGCCTGGGTGACCTATGGCCTGGGAAGCGAGGCACGTAACTTACCTTCGTTTGTTGTCATGTACGACACGCTCGGACGCGGCCTGCCCAAGGGACATGCCGCCAACTGGAGCGCTGGCTTCTTGCCGGGTGTGTTCCAGGGAACGGCGCTCAACCCCAAAGGGGCCCCCATCGACAACCTCGATCCGCCCGCGGGAGTCAATGCCCGCTCGCAAAAGCTGCAACTGGAACTGATGCGCAAGCTCAACCAGGCGCACCTCGATACCCACCCCGAGGAAAAGGAACTGGCGGCGCGGATCCAAAGCTATGAACTGGCCTACCGGATGCAGATGGCCGCCCCCGAAGCCTTCGATGTCAGCCGCGAACCCAAGGCGGTGCAACAGCTTTATGGCATCGACAGCCCGCGCTGTGGCCACTTCGCCAAGCAATGCCTCCTTGCACGGCGACTTGTCGAACGCGGCGTGCGCTTTGTGCAGATCTTTTCCGGCGGCATGGAGAACGAACGAAGCTGGGATGGCCATGCCGACATCGCCGGCAATCATCGCCAGTTCGCCGGAGAAACCGATCAACCCGCCGCCGCGCTGCTTGCCGACCTCAAATCGCGCGGCATGCTCGATGAAACGCTCGTCATCTGGGGCGGCGAATTCGGCCGCCTACCCGTGGCCCAACGCCCCCAGGGCAGCGCGCAAACCGGCCGCGACCATAATCCCCATGCCTTCACGACCTGGTTTGCCGGCGGCGGCGTGAAAGGAGGCGCCCATTACGGCGAAACTGACGAGATCGGTCACAAGGCCGCGATCGACAAAGCCTCGGTCAACGACCTTCACGCGACGATCCTTCATACCCTGGGGCTCGATCATCTCAAACTCACCTACCGCTACAACGGCCGGCAATTTCGCCTCACCGACGTCGCCGGCAACGTGATCCGCCCCATCCTAACTTAAATTTTTTTATTCTCTAGTTTGCCCTTCTTTCTAATTTGGTGATTACTCTCCACGCGTGTTCGGAATTCTGGCCTTAACTTGGTGATGTAGTGAAATTTTTTTTGTGTTTTTTCTTGGCTTTCCTGACCATTGGTTTTTCGGGAGAAATTCGTGCGCAGGAGCTGCCCAGAGAATGGTATGGCACCTGGGCGGGCGAGTTGAAAATCTGGTCGCCCACCAAGCCTTTGCAAAAAACTCCCATGACGATCGTCGTGGTGCCGCTCGACGCAGGCAAGGTCCAATGGCGCATGGTCTACGACCCCGACGGCAAAAAGCTGGTCAAGGACTACATCTTGAAGCCGGCCCCTGGTGGCAAATTGGTCATGGACGAGAAAAACGGAATCGAACTGCCCGGCCGCTTGCTCGATGACACTCTTTATTTCCAGTTCAAGGTCGACAACACCCTGCTCGATACCCGCTACCGCTTAAGCGGTGAAACCTTGACGATGGAACTGACCACTTGCGATCCAAATAAGAGCAAGTCAACAGGATCCTCCCAGGCCAAGGTGAGCGTGCTGGAACTTGGCTCCATGCAAAAGGCGATCTTGCGAAAAATCTCGTCCCCTTGATCTCCTTTCGGGGACTTTTTGTTCTCACGCGGAAGGCGGAAGCGCGTTTCTGGTTGATTTCAGGCAGCCCTTGCCTGCACAAGCAGATTTTTGACAGCAAAATGTTCTCTGCGAGTGCGATCACCCAGGCGGATTGGATTGACTAGAGCCCTCCCAAACGCCATACTAATCACTGCCTTCCTTAGCCTGCGAGCGCCGGGAATCCCCTTCCCGAACTCTTCCTCCCTAGGCTTTTTGCCATGCGCGTAACCTTTATTCTGTATCTGCTTTGCTCAGGCTCTCTCCTTTGGGCTGAAGCTCCCCGTACCGCACCTGCCAAGTCGTGTCCGGCTCCTCAACTGGACCTGATCGACCGCCTGCTTACAGAAGCGGACGCGAAGCTCCCCGACCAAAGGGCCGCGGCCGCAAGCGATCTGGAATTCCTGCGCAGAGCCTACCTCGATCTGGCCGGCACGATCCCTTCAGCTGGTGAGGCGCGTGCCTTTGAAAAGGACCGCGATCCCGCCAAGCGCGAGCACTGCGTCGATCAACTGCTTGCCAGCCAGGCCCATGTCTGGCACATGGCCGAACAGCTCGATATCTGGTGGATGGAACGCCGCACGGATACGGTCGTAAGCACAGGCGATTGGCGGCGCTGGCTGCGCGAAAACCTGCAAGGCGGCGAGCCACTCGATTTCATTGTCCGCGATATCCTGAGCGCCGATGGCCTCGTCAAGGAAACCCAGCCCGCCGCTCGTTTCTCCCTGGACCGCGGCTCGGAACCCAACCTGGTCGCCAGAGACATCGCCCGGTTGTTTCTTGGGGCCAATTTGCAGTGCGCGCAATGCCACGACCATCCTCGCGTCGAAGACTATACCCAGGAGAAATACCAGGGCCTGCTCGCCTTCCTCGTGCGTACGCGCCAGATGACCGACCCCAAAACGAAGAAGATGGTGCTCGCCGAAAAAGCGGACGGAGAGACCACCTTCGTCTCCGTGTTCGATAAGGCCAAGGTGCAGAAGAAGACCGGTCCCAAACTGCCCGGTTTGAAAGAGATTCCCGATCCGGCACTTGCCAAAGGCACGGAATACATCGTCGCTCCGGCCAAGGATGTGCGCGAAGTTCCGCGCTATAGCCGGCGGTCCCGGCTTTCCGAAACGTTGGCGCAAGGCGGGTACGACCCCTTCGCGCGCAACATGGCCAACCGGCTATGGGCGATGGTCATGGGCCGCGGCCTGGTCTTCCCCCTCGACATGCATCATCCCGGCAATCCGCCAAGCCACCCGGAACTGCTCGACCACCTTACGTCCGAACTGATCCGCATGCAGTTCGATCACCGGGCATTCCTCAAATTGCTTGTCTTGAGCCAGGCCTACCAGCGTTCCAGTCAGCCCCCCTCGGGGACGGCACTGACCCGGCCCGAATCGGGCAACCGCTGGCGGATGATGCCGCTCAAACCGCTGGGTCCTGAAGTTTTTGCTCGTTCGGCCTTACAAGCGACCGGCTGGACCGATGGTGAAAAAGCAAGCCTGCGCTCCGGCGCCAAATCTGTCGAAGAGGGTGCTGAAGAAACTTTGCAGGGACGCATGGCCCCCTTGATGGCGCCCATCGTCCGTTCGCTCAAGGGCCAGCCCGGATTGGCCGAAGAGTTTGATCCCCGCGTGGACCAGGTTTTGTTTCTGGGCAACAATGCCCACCTGCTCAACCTGATGGGCGACCGGCCCGATTCCCTCATGAGGCGACTCTCCGGCCTCACCGATCCCGATGCCATCACCGAAGAGATCCACCTGAGCGTCTTGACGCGCCACGCCACGGCCGAAGAGTTGTCCGACTGGCGCGCCGCCGTCAATACAGCCAAGTCGTCGTCCCAACCTCAGGCCGGTTTCAAACAGTTGATCTGGGCGCTGATCGCCTCCGCCGAATTCCGCTTTTCCTCTTGATTGAACCTCTTGAGCGGCACGACTGAAGGAGTTCCACGATGATGAAAACAACAGGTTGCGGCCGCGCCATCCATGGGCTTTCGCGCCGGTCGTTCCTGGGCGGCATGGCCGCCGCCGCGGCGGGATCCGGTTCGCTGGGCTCAGGCGCCGCCTTCGCCGGCGACCTGGCAGCCAAGCACAAGCGGGTGTTGATGGTGTTTCTCTCGGGCGGAGTCAGCCAACTGGAAACCTGGGACCCCAAACCGGGGGCCATCACCGGCGGCCCCTTCCGCGCGATCGCGACGAGCGCGCCGGGTGTTCACATCAGCGAACTGCTTCCCTACACCGCCCGGCAGATGCACCACCTGGCCCTGGTGCGCGGCCTCAACACCGCCGAAGACGACCACGGCAAGGGCTCTTACATCATGCACACGGGCCGGCCGCAGGAGCCTGCGATCGAATACCCTCATTTGGGATCGGTTTGCTCGAAATTGCTCTGCCCCGAAAACAGCCCCCTGCCCGGATACCTTCATGTCACCCCCGGTGGCGGAGGCGGCTCGAGCCCCGCCGACGCTGCTTACCTTGGGCCACGGTTCGCGCCCGTGAACATTGGCGAAGGGCGCGCGCCGCAGAATATCGACCGCCCCGGAAGCCTCACCGCGGAAGCGGACCGGATGCGCCAGGAACTCAGGCGCAAAGCCGACGAGCGTTTTTTGGCCACGAGAAGAGCGGCGCGCACCGAGGCCTACACCCAGACCTGGGACCAGGCCAAGGGCCTCATGGACAAAAAGGGCCTCTTCGACATCACCACCGAACCGGATCGTCTGGCCGCGGGATACGGCAAGCACGATTTCGGCAGGCACTGCCTGCTTGCAAGGCGTCTGCTCGAAGGCGGCGCGACCTTTGTCAAAATCACCCACACCAACTACGACACCCACCACGAAAACTTCGATTTTCACATCGAGCAACTGGGGGAGTTCGACCGCAGCTTCGCGACCTTGGTCGACGATTTGCACCAGCGCGGTTTGCTTTCGAGCACGCTCATTCTCGTGGCCAGCGAATTTGGCCGCACGCCGAATGTCAATCACCTGTACGGGCGCGATCACTGGTCCAAGGCCTGGTCGGTCGCCATGGGCGGTTGCGGCATCGCCGGCGGCACCGTGGCCGGCAAGACCAACGGCAAGGGGACCGAAGTCGTCGACCGCCAGGTCAATGGCGGCCACCTTTTCCACACTTATTTCAAGGCGCTGGGTCTCGATTCGACCAAGAACTTCTTCGTCGAGCAACGCCCCATTCCGATCGCCGATCCCAAGACCGAGCCGATCAAGGAGATCCTGGCATGATCTGGGGTCAAGACGCCAAGAAAGAGGACAAGCCCAAGTCCAAGGATGAGCCGAAGAAAAAGGACGATCCAAAGAAGGACGCCCTGAAAAAAGACGATCCCAAAAAGGCGGCGCCCAAGGCGGAAGAAAAACCCAAGCCTCCGCCGCCTCCTTACCCGGGCTGGGAACTCGACACGCTCAAGACTCCGGTCGAACTCAAGCAAGGCACGCCCATGTCGGGATGCTGGTTCGACCCTTCAGGGAAGTGGCTCTTCACGACGGGAATCGATTCGTTCATCTACCGCTGGGAACTGGCCAATAACAAGAAAACCGAACTGGCCGGGCACGGCAGTTGGGTGCGCTCTCTTGGGTTCTTCCCCGCCAAGAACCTGATGGTAAGCGGCGGCTATGAGGGCCGGTTGATCCTGTGGCCGATCGATGGCGTCCAGCCGGAACCCTTGCGGCAAGTTGAAGCCCACGAGGGCTGGATCCGCTCGATTGCCGTCGATGCCCCCACGGGCAATCTCGTTTCGACGGGCAACGACGGGCGCATTGCCTTGTGGTCGTTGCCCGATCTCAAGCCGATCCGCTCCTGGGTCGGCCACGACTGCCATGTCTACCAGGTTGCCTTTGCTCAAGGAGGTAAGGAGATCCTCTCCGCCGACCTCAAGGGAACCATCAAGGTGTGGGAAAGCGCCTCGGGTCAACTGCTGCGCGAGGGCAAACCGGCGGCAGCGCTGCACAAGTACGATGCCGGCTTCGCCGCCGATATTGGCGGCGTGCGCCATTGGGCTCTGTCGGCGAAAGGCGATCAACTGGCCTGCGCGGGAATCTCCAATGTGAGCAACGCCTTCGCCGGAGTCGGCAATCCCTTGATCGTCGTCACCGACCCCGCCACCCTGAAATCAAAAAAGCTCTACAAGCCGAAGGACGCCATCCAGGGGACCATGTGGGGAGTCGCATTTCATCCCGCCGGCTTCCTCATTGGTGCGGCGGGCGGCAACGGCGGCGGCCTCTGGTACTGGAAGCCAGAGCAAAGCGACTCGCTTCGTTACCACAAACTGCCCGATAACGCCCGGGGCATGGCGCTCAGCCCCGACGGCGCCAAGCTGGCACTCGCCTTCGCCGGAGGCTCGGCAAGGGTCTACCCGTTGAAAGCCTGAGTGCGCCACGCAAGCCGGCATTGGGTAGAAAACCAACAAAAAGCCTCCCGTAACGGGCCGATCTTGGCTCCGGCGGATGTCCTTGTCAAGCGCCCAGAAAAAATCTGGGGTTGACTTGATCCCGCCTCTCCCCCTATCCGTCGTCTCCTATTCGGGGAATTCCATGACCCGGCGGGGGATTTCATGACCCGGTCGATTTTTCTACTACTTATTGGCGCCGGCGCGGTATTTCCTTGCGGATGCTCCGTAATGAAGGCCACGCAGCAGCCCGACCGCAAAAACCTCGATGTTCTATCCAAGGGAACACCGCGAACCCATGTGATCGCCGAACTGGGCGCCCCGGTCTGGTCCGATTCGAAAGACGGCGGCACAACCGATGTGTTCGCCTTCAAGCAAGGCTACTCTCGCTGGAACAAAGCAGGCCGAGCCATGTTCCACGGCGCGGCCGATGTCGCTACCTTTGGCCTCTGGGAAGTCGTGGGAACACCCGTCGAAACGATCGCCGACGGCAAGGACATGAAACTGCAAGTCTCTTACGACACGGAACAGAAGGTCCGCGATATCGAAGTCATCAAGGGTGCCGACCTGATTCCCAAATAGGAATTTGGCCATAGTCGCATTGAGCGCGTGCGGGAGGACGAATTGCGCCGTCCGCTCCGCCTGCAAAGTCAAAATCTCCTTGATCGATCGGAAAACTCGACTTTGCCGCCTGCTTAGAAATTCAAAATCCCCTTGATCACGTTGCCATAAACATCGGTGGCCCGCTCGTCTCGGCCCTGATGGAAATAGGTCAACCGTTCGTGGTCGATACCCATGCAGTGAAGCATGGTCGCATGCAGATCGTGGACATGAACCTTATCCTTGACCGCCTGGAAACCGAAATCGTCGGTTTCGCCGTAGGCGGTCCCCCCCTTGATGCCGGCGCCGGCAAACCAGTTCGTGAAGCCATAGGGGTTATGATTTCTGCCCGGTTCTCCCGGCCCTTCGCTAAAGGGCATGCGCCCAAACTCGCCGCCCCAGACAACCAGCGTGCTGTCGAGAAGTCCTCGTCTTTCCAGGTCGATCAGCAAGGCGGCGATCGGTTGGTCGACTTCGGCCCCATGCTGGCCATGGTTTTTTTCCACGCTGGCGTGGGCATCCCAGGTTTCTTCCAGGTGGCCGCCGCCAGAATAAAGCTGGATGAAACGCACGCCGCGCTCGACTAAGCGCCTGGCGATCAAGCAGTTGCGGCCAAACTCGTCGGTCGGTTGCTTGCCGACGCCATAAAGTTCGAGCGTTTCCTTGGTTTCTCGGGCGAGGTCAACCGCCTCGGGAGCCTCGGACTGCATCCGGTAGGCCAGCTCGTAACTTTGAGCACGCGCTGCCAGTTCCTCACCGCCTGGCCGCGAACGCAGATGTTCTTCATTGAGTTTGTCGAGAAGATCGAGCTGGGAACGCTGCGTCGATCCGGAGACCGAGGCCGGCCCCTTGAGATTGAGGATCGGCGTGCCTGTGGGGCGGAACAAGGTGCCCTGATATTGCGCGGGCATAAAGCCTGAACCGTAGTTGGGCTGCCCGCTGATCGGGCCGCCGCGCTTGTCCATCATCACGACATAGCCGGGAAGGTTGCGGTTTTCGCTGCCCAAACCATAGACGCACCAGGAGCCCATTGAGGGCCGGCCGATGAAGGTGCTGCCGGTGTTCATGGCCACCAGGGCCGAGCCGTGCGCATGGCTATCGGTGTAGCAAGAACGCACGACCGCGAGCTTGTCGGCCTGAGTACGGACATGCGGGAAGTAGTCGGAAATCGGCAAACCGCTTTGACCGCCTGGCCGAAAGGGACGAAACGCCGGGGTCAGGTAGCCGACCTTGCGGCCGCCGGAGTTGATGAATTTCTTGTCCGACGGAAGCGGCTTGCCGGCGTATTTTTCGAGCATCGGCTTGGGATCGAACGTGTCGACCTGGCTCGGAGCGCCATTCATCATGAGGTGGATGACGGCCCGGGCTTTCGGTTCGAAGTGAGCTTGCGGCAAGGCGGGCGCGGCCGCGGCGGAACCGGCGCGCAAATGCTTGCGGAAAAAACCGCTTTCCTCAAGCAATGCGGTGAGGGCGACTCCCGTGAAGCCGCCCCCCATTTGCCACAAGGCTTCACGCCTCGAAAGCCCGCAAGGAAACCCGCTGGTCTTCTGGTTCTGGTTCATCGGTTTACTCGGCGTAGGCGAATTCGTTCGTGTTCAAAAGCACATGACAAAGCGATGCCAGCGCGGGCAGGAATGCCTTGGAATCCGGACGGTCGCCAGCAAGCTGACGCAAATGCTCAAGCGCCGCGTCTTGTTCTGAAGGCGAGGGGTATCGCCCCAGGGCCTTGCGCCATGCGGCCCGAACCAGTTCCACCTTCGACGAATCGGATACCCCTTCCTTTGAGGGCGAAAGCAACAGTTTTCGCGCCATCGCCTGGCTTTGCTTGTGCACGAATTCATCGTTGAGCAAGGCCAGGGCCTGAGGCGCCACCAGCGTAATATCCCGCTGGGCGCAGGGGCGCGTCGTGTCGCAAAAATCGAAAGTGCTCAAGAACGGAGAGATCAGCGATCGGCGATGGAGCATATAGATGCTGCGCCGCCGGAGCTCCGATTCCGGAGACGATTTCCAGGCGCCGTTTTTCTTCGAAAGCCCCTCGGCGGCCTCGACCGAGAGTGGTGGAGAGAATCCCGGTCCCCCCATGCGCGAATCAAGGCCTTCACCCGCGGCCAGGAGGTTGTCGCGCAGCGCCTCGGCGTCGAGACGGTGCCGCTCCCACTTCCAGTAGTAGCGATTGGCCGCATCGGTTTTGGCAAAGGCCGCTTCCTGGGGATTGACCGAGGACTGGCGGTAAGCCCGCGACGTGACAATCAACTTGTGCAGGCGCTTGGCCTTCCAGCCGTTTGCCACGAAATCGCCGGCTAGCCAGTCGAGCAATTCGGGATGAGTTGGGGGATCGCCCTTGAATCCCATATTGTCCGAGGTGCGCACAATGCCATGACCAAAGTGCTGCTGCCAGATGCGGTTGACCGCCACCCGTGGGGTCAAGGGATTGGCCGGGTCGATCATCCGCTTGGCGAGTTGCAGCCGGCGCGTCGTCGTTTTGGACTGGGGCGGGGCGGGCTCGAAAGGTTGATTGAGAGTCCCCACCATCGAAACGAATCCGGGACCGACCTGCTGTTGCGGCCGGTGGGGATCTCCCTTTTTGAGCAGGTGGAATGGCTTGAGCGGCCGATTTAGATCGGTCCAGGCCAGCACATCGTGCCCATCGATTTTGGCAACCGAGTTACCCACGAGGTCGCCGGGCCAGAAGGCGGCGGCAAAGCGGTGATAGTCGACCTGCGGAATCGGGTCGAACTTATGATCGTGGCAGCGGGCACACTTGATCGACATGCCCAGAAATGCGGTCGACGTGACCTGCACCAGGTCTTCCAGGCGGTCGTAGGTGTATTCGAGCTTGTCGTTGGGTTCGTCGTCCCAGGTGCCGACGCGCAGCATGCCGGTGGCGATCAGGTCTTCTTCCGTGCGGTTGGGTAGTTCGTCGCCGGCCATCTGCTGCAGGACAAACCGGTCGTAGGGCTTGTCCTTGTTGATGCTCTGGATCACATAGTCGCGGTATTTCCAGGCGAAGGGCTTTTCCGCATCGCGCTCATAGCCGTTGGTGTCGGCATAGCGGACCAGGTCGAGCCAGTAGCGGGCCCAGCGCTCGCCGTGGCGAGGGTCGGCGAGCAGCCGATCGACCACCGTTTCGTAGGCCGTGGGGGATGGATCCGCTTCGAAGCGGTCCAATTCCTCAGACGTGGGAGTCAGGCCGATCAGGTCCAGATAGACCCGGCGCAAAAGCGTTCGCTTGGATGCCAAGGGGGCCGGAGCGACCCCCTTGTCCGCCCATTGCACAGCCAGAAAAGCGTCGATTGGATTGGTTTCACCCGACTTGGCGGGAATCGCGGGTTTGCGGATCGGTTGCAGCGACCACCAGTCCAGTCCGCCGCGGGCATCGGTCGTTTTTTCGTAGATGCCCAGGCTGCGACCCTGGGGCCAGGGAGCCCCCGATTCAATCCAGGCCTTGACGAGTTCTTTTTCCGCCGGGGACAGTTCCTTGCTCTTCCCCTTGTCCTTGGGAGGCATTTCCCCCGATTCGATCCGCTGAAAAAGGGTGCTATCGGCCGGTTTGCCCCGGACGACCACTTTCTCCATGCCGGCTGCGTTTTGCAGCGACAATTCGCCGGACGGCTCCAAATCGGTGTGGCAGCCCAAGCAATTGCGGATGAGCAAAGGCGCAATGCGCTTTTCGAAGTCGGGAGGCTCGGAAAAGCCAACGACGAGACCAAGAAGAAGGCAGGCGCTCATGGGGAGGGACTCGAGGCGGTGCCGAGGGAAGGCAAATAGCAAATATACGGAAGGTCTTGTTAATCTTTTGCCTGGAACCGGTTTTGTCAAGGCGAGCCGGGTTTGCCATGGCTTGCGATCTTCCCATGCACCGCTGCACTCCAACCCTTGGTCTCATTTGTTTGCAAGTTCTTTTTCCACCGTGGCATGAATCCGTTCGCGAAACCGTTGCCAGTCACCCGGCGTGAAATTCGGGAAGATCTCGGAGATTTCCCAGGGCGCTGCCAATTTCAAGCAAGCAAGCTGGCGGATCTCGACCTCCGTGCCCCATTAAATGGTGTTGCTAAGAGGCAAGTCTTGCGTGACTTCCCAGATCGCAAGTTCGTCCAGAGATTTGGCCAAAAAGCGAATCTGGCTTTTTTGCTTACCACGGCTTCGGTCCGGTTCGAAGTCTCCGAGGAATCGCGCCAGATGATCTACTGGCGCGGCTTGGGCGACCTTGTCCAGAAGCTCCCAGACCCTGGGCTCATCGGAAAGAACCGCCAACTTTCCGATTCCGGATGCAAAAGAGGATAAAGAGCCGACAAACTCGTGAAGTCGATTTCAAAAAGTCCATGCGCAAGCCTTTTGAAGATCGTGTCCCAATCGTTGTCGACATGAGCGCACCTGTTTTTCGTCGAGGTGAAAACTGCAAACAGAGATCTTTGAAAACCAGCCGGGAATTGCACGGTGACCGCGGCTGCGGGTAGACGACCTTGGCTTGCTCTTTTTTGCAATGGGAGAACCGCTTTTCCTACGGTGCCGGATCCCTTTCTTGATTTACTTTTCTTTCAGTTCATTTTGTGCCAAGCCTCGAACCTTGTCGCGAAGCTTTTTCCATTCCTCGGGCGAGGTAGGCTCCTCCTCCTTCTCGGGCAATTCCCATAACGATGCCAGTTTCACGGCGGCCAGATTGCGGATTTCGACTTTGGTCATGGAAATGAATTGCGCGTTTTCCTCAAAGGGAGGCCGCGGCAATCGCTGCTCCCACAGCGAATCGTCGTCAAGGAATTGCAGCAAGAAACGAATCTGGAGTTTCACGCTTTTGTCGAAGTAGCTGCAACAAAAGTCATTGAGGAATCGACCTCGATGTTCCACGGGGGCTCTTTTTGTCACTTTTTCCAGTAACTGCCAGACTTGAGCATCATCGGCGTTGCGCGCAAGGCCTGCGACTCCCGTGCAAAACGGGGAATCTTCCCATTTGAGATCCCCTTGCAAATGAACTCCCATGACTTCCAACCAGGCTTCTTCAAACCGCTTGATGTCCACCGTTTGCAGAGCCGCCAGGGCGTGCAATCGATGCTCCGCGCGCCGATGTTTGACTCCAGGCATGAGCCAGCGAATTTTCTCCTCTTTCGAAAAGGGTCCCTTGGCAAGCAAGTCGACAATCTGGTGAGATAAGCATTCTGGTCTCTTATCAAGATTGTCTTGATAAATAGAAGGCAATCGATTCGGATATTTATGAAATATCATTTCTAGATAGGGCCAATAAGGAATAGTATTATTTATGGCTTTATTCGGCCAAAGATTTTTTGCTAAATAATTCTCTTCTCCCTCCTTGCAAACCTCCTGCCACCAGGACTGATAAAACTGCAGATCTCTTTCTCCTTCAAATTCTTGATTCGGATGATCGACCCATTGATTCAATAGCCCAAGAACATGGTGTCCGACTCGCATCATTTCGTCTTGGAAGTGTTCTTGAGGCTGGTGGGAACTACGGCAACGCGTCAGGCGGCGATCGTTGATGTGATCCATCAGGGAAGGAACCACCTCAAAACCAAGCTCGGCCAGGCTCAAGATCACACCGGTACTTGCACGATTTCGCATCCTGTCATTTCTATACCTCTCGAAAATACTATCGCCTTCTTGAATAACGTATAATTCGCAATCCGTTCTATGCGAGTACTCGATCAATCTTTCGATAAACACTTCATTCTGCACATTTCTATTGGCTGGCGATTTCAAGGTGATTTCCAAATCGGCAACCAATTGGCGGGTTGAATCCACGACGCATTCGGGGTTTTTCGCCATCATTTCCTTGAGGCGTTTTGCCAAGGCGCCTCGATCGGAATCGGGCATTGTCAATTGATCCACCCAATGATTCCATGCAATGAGCAAAAGTCTCTTCTTCAGAGGAATGGGTGTACGAGCGCGGCATCGATCGAGCAGGAACTCGGCCAGTTCGTTCTGGCCTTCGGCATGGCATTGGATGGCCAGAATGAGGTCGCGATCAAACCAGGGTTGCCACACGACGGGCTGATCGGGATCGGCCGCAACGGAGCCAAACAGGCCCGCCACGATCCTCATGTCAATCGGGCTACGCAATTCCTGAACCGGCACCCGCGAGGCTCTCGTTTCCAAACCGATCAAAAATTCGCCCGGCTGGCCCTTGTGGCCTGGTTGGATTTCAAAGCAAAGAGCCAGGGTTTCCGGCTGACGCTGCACGATCCCTTGGGCTGGGCCTGCCTGCGACTCATCCGCAAAAACGAGCCGCGCTCCCTTTGGCGGCAGGGGTAAGCCCAGTTGCTTGTATTCCCGATGCAGGTCGGCGAGCGTAATCGGAGTTTGATCGGGGAAAAAGGAAGGCGCCATCGGCTCGTCTTGAGCCATGGCAACCTTTCCCATCAGAAAAGCCATAAGGATGGCAATGGGCCAGCGGATGCTCCCTATCGAATCCGTTGACCTCAGGATGAACCTTTTGCTGGGCCTCATCGATTACTTTTCTTTCAATTCCTTTTCCACCCGGGCACGGATCTTATCCCGAAAGCTTTTCCAGTCGGCAGGTGTAAATGCTTCCGATTCGCAGGACATGCCCCAGAACGTCGCCAACTTCATGGCGGCGACGTTGCGGATCTCGATCCGTTTGACGGAAACGAACTGGGGATCATCGGGCGTTTCGAAGCGGTTTTCCCAAACCGATTCGTCATCAATGAATTTAAAGAGAAAGTGGATCTGGATTTTCTTAATTTTGCACGGAGAAGGAAACTCGCATAGGAAACTCCCCCTGCGTTCGACGGGAGCCAACTTGGCGACTTTTTCCAGAAGCTGCCATACTTTCGGATTCTCAGTCAGGCAAGCGAGCACTGCGATCCCGGAGCAAAAAGGGGACTCACCCCAGTCCACATCTTTTTTCAAATGGACTTGCATCGATTCCAACCAGGCCGCCTCAAAGCGCTTTTTGTCGACTCTTTCCAGTGCCATCAAAGCGGCTTTCTGATGGCCGAGGCAGTCATGCTTGACGCCCAACAGGAGCCAGCGGACCTTATCCTCAAGAGGGAAAGGTCCGCTGGCGATCAATGGCGCGACCAAATCAGAAGAACGTTTCGGTTGATTGACGAGGATGTCCTTGTAAATCGATGGCAACTGCCCCGGGTATTTGAGATAAATCAGATACAAATAAGGAATATAAGGAGGATTGCCCTCCAGGGGTTGATTCGCAAAAGGTTGGTTTGCAAAGAGATTTTGCAAAAGGTGCTTCTGCTCGCCCTGCTGACAAACCTCCTGCCACCAGGCATGGTAGAATGCAGCATCCCTTGGCCCATGATTTTGGGGCCAATTGTGATGGTCCACCCATAAATTCAGCAAGGCCTGCGCGAAATCGCCGACCCGCGCCACTCCATCTTGAAATTGATCCGCGGGCAAAATGCGGCGCCGGGATCGGGTAAGACGTTCGTCGCCCAGGTGCTTTAAGAGGCATGGGACTGCTTCGAAACCGAGCAAGGCAATTTTTGACGGGAGTGATTCGGCCGCTCGATTGGCATCATTTCCATTCATGCCATTTTCGAGGACGATTAGATCTCGATAATAATAAAGATCAATCCCAACATTCTCACTGCAATAGCCGGTTAATCGGTCAAGCAGCTTTTCAACCGGATCGGCTTCCTGAACCAATGGCTGCGGGGGTTTTTCCAGATCCGAGATCAGCCGCCGCGCCTCATCGTTTGCCAGGTCGGGATGTTTCGCAACCAAAGCCTTGAGGCGTTTTCCCACTGCGGCCTGATCGGCTTGCGCAGTTCCCAGTTGGTCCGCGAGATTTTCCCACGCAATGAGGACCAACTTCTTGCTCAAAGGGATCGAGGCGCAACTGCGGCACCGCTCGAAAAAGTAATTGGCCAGCTTGTCCCTGCCCTCGGCATGGCATTGAATGGCAAGTATCAATTCGCCGTTGGTCGCCGATATCCAGGCGGGCAAGCGATTGGGATCGGCTGACTCCGAATAGGCCTGATCTTCCACAATACGAAGATCAATCGGATCCTTTAATTCCAGATACGGTTCATCGAGCTCCCTCGTAGTCAACCCAATCAGAAACTGGGCCGGTTGGTTCCGTTTACCCGGCTTGGACGTAAAGGCGAATTGAGTGGCAACATTCCCATCGGCTGGGTTGAGGAATGGCCGGTATCCGGCACTGATGAGTTTGGCCCCCTTGGCTGGCAAGGGCAAACCCAGTTCCCGGTATTCCCGAAGCAAATCGGCAAGGGATGTAGGAGTCTGGTCGGGAACGAACGGGGCCGTTTGCCTTGGCTCGACTTGAGCCATGATCCGACCGCATTCAAGGAAAACCACAAGGAAGGCGATCTGAAAGGAGATCCTTACCTTGGACCGTCTGAATAGGAATCTGATCAATGACGAATCCCTGACGAACCAGTTCCGGTCTCTTGGAATGAGCATGGGCATGGCGGCACCCTGTAAAGGGAGTTCACCGAACTGGTTTCGCGAATGACGATGTGAGGATTCGCGAGTGAATTTAGATTGGCACGGAAACGATCCATTGGCAAGGTCGAAGTCATACTAAAAGAAAAGGACCGCTTTCGCGATCCGTTTCTTTTGCTTGCAAAAAACGACGTTTACCAACAACCGATCAGGCATGAGCGACCGCTTCCTTGTGGAAGTGGGTATTGTGCTTTTCGGAGGTGCCCAGTTCGGCGAGGATGGTCGCGGCGCGATTGCCATCTTGCGCGGTGTCGAAGGTGACATAGCCGACGAATTTGCCGTTGAGCACCGAAAGCACCAGGCCGTGCAAATTGATGCCGGCGAGTTCCCAGGCCTGGGTCAATTTGCCGCTGAGACCGGCCTTGTCATCGCCTTCAATGCGCATGACAAACGGCTCCTTGACCTCCTTGAGGCCAAGATCCTTGGCAATCTTCAGTTCGTCGCTGCCGCGCAAGGGAGCGATGTAGAGATCGCCCATGCCCGCTTCTTCCGAGGATCGCTCGCTATGAATGTATTCGAGGTGGGCTCCCGCCTCCGCGAGCAATTTCAGTTTCGCCCCGACTCCGCCGGGTTTGTCTTCTACCTTGGTGTGGAAGACCTGAACCCGTTGCATTTTGAAGCTCATGGAAAACTCCTGGTACAAGAAGGGGAGATACCGGGATGGGTGCCATCACCCAGAAAGAGAAAATCCCGAAGTGAATTCGGATACCCCCCATTTTGTATGGCCTCGCCGGTTAGTTCAACCGTGTAAATGCCGACCTGATTCATTTCTGGAGGAGTTGAGTCGGTTTCTTCGCATTGCCGGTGACTTTCCCTGAAGAGGATTCGAGAAGGGGAATCGAGTTTCTCTCAAACAGGTTAGCTAATCGATGTGTTCTGCAAGGGAATCAACAAGAGGTCCAACCAGGAAGCAACTTTCGTGAATTTTCTTTCCTTTTTTTCTCTTTTGTTGCGACCTCTTTGGATTCCGGGTTCGTAATGTGGGTACGCAGTCCTAACCGGGCTGATTTTCTCGAGACTTCCCAGCGTGGGTAGCGGGGATGCGAGGAACTCGGAACCGGCCACTGCAAAGAGGGAGGGTCCGGGCCATGAAACGACCAAAGAACAGTCCGACCCGCGGAGTGGTTCAACTCAATCCTTGGACCTTGATGCGGGCAAGGTCAGCCGTCAATTACCTTCGTCAGGTATTGGGATCACTTCGGGAAGCCTACCTGGAACACCGGAACGCCTCCCATCGTCTTCATAAACTGGAGCACCGGCCGGGACGCCAAAACACGGCCCTGCTCGTGGATATCGATGACTGCAAAAAGCTACAAAACGATAGCCACGCGCGAATCGTCGAATCGGTAAGCGAACTGGCTGCCCTCGGCGCCGTTCCTGGTCCCATGCATCAGGGGATCGCTTTCCTGCCGGTCGTCAACAATAAACGGCTGGCCTGGCTCATCGTGGATATATTCGATGACGCCACCCTTTCCGGCTGGCGCTGGCATGGCGAACCGGAAAGCATCAAGCGGCCGATTCGGGAATGGGAGGCCCTTAACTGATCACGGTTTGAGCCAAACTCAGATTGTTTTCAGGTTTGCACACTTCAAACAGAAACTTTCGGGTCCAAAAGGACTCCTTTCCGACTACCCGCGCTGACCTTTCCGGTCGACTCCCCCCCTTATTAAGAGGATGGAGTGGGCCGGAAAGGTCGATTCATGCTGTCCAGGTTCGCTTGATTTCGTCAATCAAGCCGGTTATTGACGGAGTGGGAAGTCCCTTTTTCAGTTCCTGCGGAGCCGCGAAGCCATGCGTCCTTCTTCAAAACCGTCTCGGAGGACCGCCGACAAAATGGCCCTGGCGGCCCTGATTTGCGGGTTTGTCGCGGCGTTTAGCTCCACGGCAAGCGCCTTTCAACCGCCCAACCAGACGCGGGTTCCTCCAGGCGCCAGCCCGATGGACCCTCCGGGCGACATCAACAGCGCCGCGGGAGCGACCGACGCCACGGGCGATAACGAGGCCAAGCGCAATCCGCGCGATCCCAAGCCACCCGGAATCTGGGTGCTCGATTTCGAATTCAAGAACCCGCGCTCGATCAAGGTCGACATCCCAGGCCGCGGCCAGCGGGAATGCTGGTACATGATCTATCAGGTCAAGAACTACACCGGCGAACCGCGTTACTTCCTGCCCGAATTCGAATTCAAAAACCAGGAAAAAGGCACGCTTCACAAGGACCAGATCCTACCCAAGGTTCAGCGCCAGATCATCAAGCTCGAAGACTCCACCGCCGATCCCGACGATCCGGAATCGGGCTATCTGCGCATTCACAATTCCGTGACCATCGCTCGCGCCCCCATTCCTGTCTCCATCAAGAATGGACCAACCAAGCCGGTGACGGGCGTCGCGATATGGGACGATATCGATCCCGATTCGACTCGGTTTAGCATTTTCATTACGGGGCTATCCAATGGTGTTGCCCTGGCCGACCCCATTCCGCCGGCCAAGGAGCAGATTGTTCGCAGAAAAACCCTGCAAGTTAACTTCAAAAGAACCGGCGACAAGTATAATCTAAAGTCTGGTGATGTCCGTTTTCTGCCACCGGCACAATGGATCTATCGCGCAACCGATCTTCAGCTCCCCGCTCTTACTGTGGGGGGTGGCGTTGCCGATGTCATTCCAGTAAAGTCGGAAAAAGAAGTTCCGCCCAAGTAGGGCCGTTTGTTTTGCATTTGAGAGGCATTTGATTCATGGCACACAAAAAAGGTCAAGGCTCGTCCGCTAACGGCCGCGACTCCCACAGCAAGCGACTCGGCGTAAAGACTTCCGACGGAACCTTTGTGACGATCGGCTCGATCCTCGTTCGCCAACGCGGTACCCGCTTCCACCCCGGCAAGAATGTCGGCATTGGCCGCGACGACACCCTGTTCGCCCTGGCCGATGGCCTGGTCAAGTTCGACCAATCGGGTCGCCGGGTCAATATCCTCGGCGCCTAACCCGCCTGGTCTTTTAGCTCAGCTCACCCGCATTCGGGGTAGAACATGGCGGATTTCCTCCGGCTGGGAATGGTCGATTTCGACACTTCCCATGCCGTGGAATTCACCAAACGACTGAATCAGCTGAAGACCGATCCCTCGCAATTCGTCGAGGGAGCTAAAATTGTTCTCGCCTGTCCGGGCCAATCCCGGATGGCCCAGCCGCGCATTGCCGAATACACCCCCATCCTCAAATCGATGGGAGTTCCTCTGGTTGACAAGCCTGAGGATCTCCTTGGCAAAGTCGACGGCATGCTCATCGAATCGCTCGAAGGGGAAATGCACCTCGAGCGAGCTCGCTTATTTCTTCAGGCGGGCATTCCCTGCTTCATCGACAAGCCCTTCTCGGGCTCAACCGCCACCGCACGCGCCCTTCTCGATTTGTCGAAGCGTCACAAAACGCCCATCTTCTCCTCGTCCTCGCTACGCTTTACTCCCGAACTCGTCGCCCTCAACCAACCCGGCAGCGCCGGAGCGGTCATGGGTGCGTTTTCCTACGGGCCCGCTCCTTTCCATGAGCCCGCCCAGGGAGAACCGGTCCGCAATCCCGGGCTTTACCACTACGGCATCCACCCGGTCGAAGTCCTCTACACACTCATGGGCCAAGGCTGCGCCGAAGTCACCTGCCTGCGCACCCCCGGCGCCGACCTGGTAACGGGCCGCTGGAAGGATGGCCGAATCGGTACCGTGCGGGGCATCCGCACCGGCGCCGCCTCTTACGGCTGCACGCGCTTTGGGCAAAAAACGGTACAGTCGCTTTCCCTGTCGACCCAGTTCATCTACCGCGAACTTCTCAAGGCCATTGTCTCCTTCTTCAAAGAGCGCAAAAGTCCCGTTTCCCCTGAAGAAACCTTCGAGATCATGGCGTTCATCGAGTCGGCCAACCGCAGTGGCGAAAACCACGGGCGCATCGAGACCTTGGCAACGCTTTGACCGAACGCTTCTCTTCTCTCAACCATCCTGCGTGCACCTCATGTCTTTGCACCACTGGATTCGAGCGACCTTTCTTTGCGCCTTGCTCGCTCCCTTCCTTGGCGCGATGGCATCGGCTCAGGAACCGCCTGCCTGGAAAATGGATGCGCTTCATCTGAAAAATGGCGCGCGCATCGAAGGCCTTTTGATTGAAACCACTTCCGCCGGCTACCGGTTTCGCCAGGTCATCCGCAAAAGCGGCAGCCCCACGATCACCGGCACCGAGGATTATTCCACCGCCGAAGTGGAATCGGTCGAAGCTCTCAAAGACGCCGAGCGCGCCGAACTGATTCGCAAACTCGCCGATCTGGACAAGCAAAGGCAACTGTTCCTCGCCAGCCTCAAGCAACTCGATCAGGGCGGGCCTCCCTCAGCCATTGAGGGGCTGATCCTCAAGCCAGTCTTCTGGCCGGAAAATGCGCAAAGCAAGGAATCCGACCCAAACGGCTGGGCCTTCGATTCGAAGTATTTCGAACTGCGCACCAACTTGCGCGAACCGCTCGCCGTGCTCATGGCCCTGCAGCTTGAAGAGATCTTCGGCGCCTGCGCTCACGTCATTCCGGCGCGCATCTCAGGAAAACCGACTTCCATACTTGTCTGGTCCGACCGTGCCGGATTCATCCAGGCGACCGCCAAGCGCAACGCCTCTCTCGCTCATCCCGCCGTCTTCGATCCGGCCACGAATCGGATCATGGCGGGGACCGAACTGGCACAGTTCGAAGCGGAAGGGATCTCCATCCGCAACTATCATGTCGGCCAGCTCGCCCTGCTCTCTCAGCGCGAAACGGAAATTAGTAAGGCGATGGGCGGCCGCATTCCCGCCGAATTCCAGGACCTGTTCGCCAAATCGCGCCGGGAGATTCGCGAAGCGGAAGCGCGCAACGACCGGACGATCCGCCAGGCGCGCCAGCATCTGCTCCAGGTGCTCAACCACGAAGCGATCCACGCCTACCTGATCAACTGGGTTTTCCCTCCGACAACTCAGCCGCTGCCGCGCTGGCTCAACGAGGGGCTTGCCCAGGCCTTCGAGACGGCCTTCATCGAAGCCGGCGAGTTGCGCGCCGACTGGCCCGACCCCAAACGGCTTGCCGCGGTGCGCAACCTTTTGGCCGTGAATCATTTTCCTTCCTTGAAACGAACGCTTTCAACCGCCCCCGATCATTTTCTGGTGTTGACCGCGCAGGCCGCCGCCGAACGCGAATCGTCGCGCGAAGCCTACCTCTCTTCGTGGATTTTGACCTACTATCTGCTGTTTGAAAAACGGTTGCTTCCCGGATCGAAACTCGACGAGTACCTCACGGAACTGGCCGCATCCAGGGACCCCATCGGCGCCTTTGAGAAATGGACCGGCGAGCCGCTCGATCGTTTCGAACTGGGGCTGCGCCAGTGGATCGGCAAACTTCGCCCCGATGGCACAAGCGCTAGCGAGACTCCCCCTCCCCCAAGATGATCCGCAGGGCTCGAAGTGTCCCCATTCGCTCCAGGCAGCGATCCCCTAAGCGCCCAGCTCAATGAAGTCGATCCATCGCTTGCGAAATTCCTCATTCCCCAGCCCCTTCAAGTGGGAGTGGTGGGTCATCAGAATCACCTGAGTTTTCTGGCCAAGCTCGGCCAGGATCTCAAGCGTGCGCGCGGCTCGCTCGTCGTCGAAGGTCATGAGAATGTCGTCGAGAATCACCGGCAAGGGGGACTGGCCCAAGTCGCGCATCTGAGTCACGCGCGACTCAATACCGGCCAGCCGCAGCGCCAGATAAAGCTGGTCGGCCGTGCCCTCGCTCAGGCCGTTGGCCTTGGTCGAACTGATTTCCAGCGGCTCGGCCCCGGATCCCCGGTCGAGTTGCAATACCAGACCCTTGGGACCTTGCTCCCATTCGATGCGCTGGAAGCGCTCGCCCGTCATCCGGCGAAAAAACTCGGCCGCACGCCCAAGGGGCCCCGAGGTTTGATCCTGGCGACGCTCGTCCACGACCTGGTCGAGGCAGAGCCTCGTCAGGTGCAACTGCATCCAATCGCGGGCCTTCTCCTCAATTTGCGATCGCAATTGTTCGATTTCCAGCCGCAGACTGAGCGATTTCTTGCTGTCGGCCAACGCTTGCAACAGGCCTCGAATTTCGGCATGGTTTTGCACCGCCTCGCGATGCGAGCGAACCGCCTGTTGAATCTCTTGATCGATCGCTTCGAGTCGCGCTTCCACGCCGGCGCCATCGAGCTGGGAAATTTCCACACGAAACGCGGCCACCTCCCGTTGCCCCGCTTCCGCCACAAGGTGGCTGCGGCAATCTTCCGCCTTCTCCTTCAGGCGGCGGCGATCTTCCAGCTTGACGAGCAGGCTTTCCATTTCCGCGGCGGGCCGATCCCCCGAAAGCCGGCGCAAGCGGTTCAATTCGACTTCGAGCGCCGCCGCCTCTTGTTCGCTACGGTTCAGCTCCTTTTGCACACTTTCCACTTGTTGTTGCAAGGCGCCACTGCGCGCCCGGTTGGAACGATCGTTCTCTTGCATGGCGTGGAGTTTTGCCAGCGCCGTTTCCCAGTCTTTATCTTGCCAGGGACCCCCTTCCAGACCGGCGGTTTTCCAGGCATGGTTCAACCGTTCCAAAAAGGTCTGAACGGCCAGTTCCATCTGGCCAATCCGACGACTTGCATCCACTTCTTCCTGAAGGAGGCCTCTTAACCTGGCAATGGCCTCGGCCAGTTCGAGGCGCTCTGGCATGGAAACCTTGATCGCGTGCGTTTGCTCCCATTCGGTCCATTGCGCTTCCGCTTCGGCGAGAGCCTTTTCCGATTGATCAAGCGCTTCCTTGCGTTTGCGCGCTTCCCGGGTCTTCTCTTCCAGGAGGTCCTCGACCCTGATCCGGCTCTTCTCTTTTTTCTGTTCCTCTTCAACCCTGGCGCGCGCAAGCGCCAGCAGGGCCGGCGCCGACAGGGAGGCCGCCTCGGCGTGGGGTAATGCCTGCGCCAATTCACTCAATCGAGATTCCCAGCGCGCTCGATCGTCCTGCAACTGCGCGTCCGCCGCCTTCCAACCGGCCCACGTCTGCTGCAAATCCCCCACCCGTTGAAACCACTCTTTGAGCCCCTTCGGGGTGGCAATCACCACGGGGCCGGCACGCCACTCTTTCCATCGTTTGGCAAACTCATGTTCTCTTTGCAGTCCCAGCTCGCGATGCTTTTGCAACTCCCCCTCTCTGGTTTGCAGCCCGGACTCAAGCTCGGCAATCTCCTGTTCCTGAGCTCGCTTCTGATTGACTCGCTGAGCATCTTCAAGCAGGGCCTTGGCCAGCGAATCGGCCCGGGCCATAAGCTGCGTGAGGGCTTCATCGAGATCGATGCCGGCACGGGTCGCCACCAGAAAGCGATCGATCTCCTGCCGCACGACGGCCACGCCTCGACGTTCCTTGCGAATCCATTCCCAGGCCTGATCGCGGTCCTTGCGGGTTTTGGCATATTGCTCGGGATCGGGCAGTTCCCCCCTCTTTTGCAATTCGGCGAGAGTCTCGCGGCGTGCAAGCAGATCGGCCTTGGCGGCGGCGATTTCCCGTTCGATCGTCTCCCTGGTTTTTTCCCAGGCTTCGAAGGCAGCAACCCCCTTTTCCATTTCCGCCACGGTGGGAATCGCAATCGCTTCGAGTTGCTCGAGCTGTGCCACCGGAGGGTGAAGGTTGGCGGCGCGGCGCGCGAGGTCGGCGCGGCGCGCCTGGAGCGCTTGCGCTTCCTGTTTCAGCTTCTCTTCTGACAGGCCCGACTCTTGAAATTGCCGTAGCGCCCGCTCCAGTTCGGTCAAAGCAAGGGGTTTGGGCATCGCTTCTTTTTCTTGAGCCAGTTCGGCCCGATCCCGCTGCGCATTCTCCCATTCCAGGCGGTCGGCGTCTCGTTTTTCTTTTCTTGTCCGGCTGGCTTCCGCCAGGCGGCGAATGGACGCCGACTCGCGCTCGCCTGGCAGCCAGCGGCCCGCTTCGGCGATTTCCTTGCCGGCAAACCACTGCGCCGCCAGCCGGGAAATGGCCTGCTGCGCCTGGGTCCACTGAAATTTGACGGCGGGCAAATCCTTGATGGCCCGGCGGATATGTTCCTTTTGCCCGTAAAGCTCGCTCGAACTCTCGGCAACTTCCGAAGGGATGTCCGGCTGGGCCATTGCCTTGATCTCCTGGCGCAAGGTTTCCAGGCGGGACCGGGAACTGCCTATGGCCGCCTCGAGGGCGCCATGCCGGGCCGACACGGTTCTCCACTCGGTAGAAAATGTCGATGGCAGATCGGGAATGTCGCTTAACAGCCCCAGTTCTTTTTCGCAGTCGTGCCAGTTCCAGTGAAAACGCGCGGCGCGCTTCTTCCCTTCGAGATCGGCCTTCTCTCGCTTCAGATCTTCTTGTTTGGTTTCCAGATCGTGAATGGTCTGGTCGAGCCCCGCAAGCTGACTGGCTTTTTCGGCGTTGGCCTGGGCGGATTTGCGTTCGGCTTCCAGTTGATCTTCAAGCTCGGCGTGTTTCTTGATCAGGTTGACGATTTCGCCGCCACGGGGAGTCAAGAGTTCGGTTTTGGCATCTTCGATTTTTTGGCGAATGCCCGCCACGGACGCCAGGCCGGTGACCGACTGGAAGAGAAGATCGCCCAGGCTCGATTTTCCCAGAAAAAGTTCGCTGCTTCCCAGGCGCAGCGATTCGCGGTCGATCGCGAAGAGTTCGAGAAAGCGTTGGCGCGTCACATCGGGCGGCACCAGATCGCTCGGGCTGGCTCCTTCAAGCGATTGGCCTCTTGTTCGCTTGCGAACGACCCCTTCGCGTTTTTGTCCTTTTTGATCGATCAGTGTCGCGTGGACCTTGTGCAGGGGGTAGTCAAACTGAAAGTTGTCGCCGCTCTTGGGATCGAACTCGAAAAGAAATCCAAGGAGTTGCTTGAGCGCCGAGGATTTGCCGGCCTCGTTCGCCCCGTGAATTAGATGAAGGCCCTTGTGGGGATCAAAGGTCAATTCCGTATTGAGAAAGGGGCCAACCCGATCGAAGCGCACCTTGAGAAACTTCATGGAGAAATGCCCTGATTCGCGGCCGCTTGAGGCCTGTTTGATTTTTGTTGTCGATTTCGCCTAACGGGAGTTGCGCAGCTTTTCATAAAGGCTGGCCACCGAGGACAAAAGTTCCGAAGGCTCCGCAATCCGGTTGGCTTCCTGGCGGTCAAACGTCTTGGCCAACCGATCGTTGAGCGTCTTCCACGATCCGTCGGCCGCCAGCACCCTGGCCAGTTGAGCCGGATCGCCCTGAAACCGCGCCACCATCTCTTGGATCAGTTCCAGATCTTCGGCGGATGCTTCCTGGGGCGCGGCATTCTCTGCAACCGCCTCCCATTTCAATTTTTCCAGGCATACGCCCCGGCCCAAACCGGCCAGGAGATTTTCCATTTCCGCGCGCAAGCCGCGATCCCCTTGGGCTTCTTCAAACAGGGAGCCCGATCCGGCCAGCACGATCCGCACCACATGGACTTTTCGGTCCGAGCGTTCGAGCGCCTTTGTCGCCTTTTCGTCCACGCGTGCCAGCATCTCTTCACGGTTGGCAACGCCGGTCAGGTCGACCCGGACCTGTTCCCAACGCACCGTATCGAGATCTTCAAAGGTGATTTTGCAGGCGCCTTGCCTATCGACCTGAACGACCGCACATCCCCGCGGGCCGGTTTCCCGAATCGAGCGCCCCTGCGTATTCCCCGGAAATACGATCGCCGGCCGCTGCGCCCGGACGATCTCCCGTTTATGAATGTGACCCAGGGCCCAGTAGTCGTAGCGCTTGAGGGTCAATTGTTCAGGCGTCGTCGGCGCATAGGAGTTATGCCCTTCGGCACCGGTCAACGATGTGTGGAGCAGGCCGATATTGAAGTACCCAGGCACCGGATCGGGATAGCCCGCTGCAAGATTGGCTTCCTCGGCACGGCTGCCAAATCCCCGTCCATGAATCGCGACGCGCAACGCGTCAATCTTGACGGTATCGGCCTGGGTCGAACCGATCTGCCGCACTCCCTTGGGCCACGTCAATGTATTCGACATCTGGTTGAGCGCATCGTGGTTGCCGCGAATGAGGAACGCCGGAATCGTTTGACTGAGCGCCCCCAGTTGATTGAGGAGGAAGTGCCCCGTGCCCGGATCCTGGATGTCGCCATCGAACAGGTCGCCCGCCAAAAGCACAAAATCGACCTTCTCCCTTTTGGCCAACCCGATCAGGTTCAGGACCGCGTCGCGGGTTGCCCCCTGAATCGTCGTGCGTAAGGAAGGATCGATTTCCTTGAGGCCCTTGAGCGGACTGTCCAGATGCAAGTCGGCTGCATGAAGGAATTTGAACATTTTGTTCCCGTTTGGCAAAATTGGCCGTTTCCCTTATTCCCTAAGGTTCCGGCCACATTTCAACTGGCCTCAACGATTTTCCTCAAGAGAATAACTCGATGAACGCACCAGCTTCCGCCTCAATGGCCAACGCCCTGGACGAATACCAGCGCAAGACCGCGGTTTTCGCCGCCTATCCCCGAGAAACCGCCCTGGCCTATGTCGGCCTCGGCCTGGCAGGGGAAGCCGGCGAAGTCGCCAATCAACTGAAAAAAATCATCCGCGACGATGCCGGTTCCATGACCCCTGATCGCAAAGAAAAGCTGATCGACGAGTTGGGCGATGTGCTGTGGTACTGCGCCGCCTTGGCGCGCGAACTGGGACTGCCGCTGTCCCAGGTCGCGCAAATCAACATCGACAAGCTTTCCAAACGCCACGGAAAAACCCCGCAATGACTTCCCTATTCGCCCTGGCACTGCTTTTGGCTCCTGCCGACGAATCGCTCAAGGACAAGGCCTGCCGCTCGGTGCATCTCGGCTACCCGGGCAAAAACGCCAGCGCCTTTTACAACGAGGTCACGGTGCGCCAAACCGCGCCGGGTACCTATTTTTGCGCGATCGGCTGGGACAAGGGGTATTTTGGCATCCAGGAACTGGGCGACGGGAAACACCTTGCGATCTTCTCCGTGTGGGACGACGACAAGGAGAATGACCCCAAAGCGGTTCCCAATGAACAGCGCGTCAAACTGATCCACCAGGGCCAGAAGGTTCGCATCGGCCGCTTTGGCGGCGAAGGAACGGGGGGCCAGTCGTTCTTCGATCTCGCCTGGAAGAAAGACCAGTCCTATGGTTTTCTCGTCACCGCCAAGCCCGATGGCAAGCGCACCGAGTATGCGGGCTATCTCTTCGATCCTGAGAAATCGGCGTGGTTTCACATGGTGACCTTTTCCACCATCACCGGTGGAAAAAAGATGTCGGGCTTTTATTCGTTCGTCGAGGATTTCAAGCGTAACGGCAAGTCGGCCAAGATCACCCGCGAAGCTCTCTATTCCAACGCCTGGATCGCGGAAATCAAGGAGGGACAAGCCGATTGGAAGCCGGTGCAGAAGGCCAAGTTTACTGGCGACAGAAATCCGGTGATGAATGTCGATGCCAGGAGGGAAGGCACCGGCTACATTCTTGCCACCGGCGGCGATCTAACCAACAAAGGCACGCCCCTGTTCCAGTCATTGCCGGAACGGCCCGCCGGCAAGAATCCCAATATCCCGTCTGAGCTGATACCTAAGAACTGATAGGCTCTTTGTGCCGATCGTCTCTGTAGAACCGACCGACGAATTTGATCTTGATTGCTTTTTTCCCGTTCTTGGCCTCAATGGGACCAGCGCGATTTCCGTTGGCTGCGGATCGTCTTCGGCGTGCGCCGTGCGAGAACGGGCGCCCTAAGATAAGAGCACGGATTCGTCGCCAACGGAACATGCCGCATGACCATCGAAATGATCGCCTCGGCATTGCCCTGCCTCGATTTTCTTGAGCCCGCCAGCGGGACTCCCGCGAGTATCTGGCTCAATGATCTAAGAGGTCCTCGCGCTCCGCGCTGGATCTGGGTCGTGCCCTCGGCACGACGTAGGCGCGCACTCCAGCGCAACTGGCCCGGCACCTCCAAGGGCAAATCGGCCATTCTGCCCCGCATCGTCACGTTGGAAGGACTCACCGATCTGGTGGCGGCGCACATCGGCACCAAGGGGAAACGCATCTCTTCCCTGGAGCGGCGCCTGCGCGTGTTGCAAGCCTGGCAAACCGTCAATCCCGGCCTGTCGGCCGGTCTGGGCGCCGCCACGCAGGTCGATCAGCTTCTGCGCTCGTATCAGGAAAGCCAGTCGACACCGATCGAGCCGACCGACAAGGAATTTCTCCGCACGTATCAAGCACAACTGGAAAAGGACCGCTGCCTGGATCGCAACGGCCTATGGCTTGCAGTGACACGGGAACTGCAAGCCATTCCCGCCTCGCTTTGGAGCCGCTTTCCGTTTGAAGGCATCGTCCTCGACGGATTTCACCGCTTCGGCAATCCCGAAGCAGGCTTTCTTGTCGCCCTGGGCAAGCGCATGCCCGTGCGCATTTGGACTCCGTGCGTGCATGAAGGCCAGGCGGGCGAACTGCTCAATCGATTGTGCGCCGCCCTGGGAGGAATCACGCCGCAGTTGGTGGAAGATCCCCAGCCGCGCCCGTTGGCAAGGTGGGCCAAGTCGGTGCTTGGCCACGAATCGCTGGGCGATTATCCCCCTCGCCCCGTCGACGATTCCCTGACGCGGCTCGATGTGGAAGATCATGGCGCCGAAGCCCTGGAACTGGTCCGGCGCATTCGCAACCGACTGCTGGAATTCGATGCGCCCAAGCCCCACGAAATCGCCGTGATCGTGCCCGGCCCCGAATACGATTCCGCGCTGCGCCAGGGATTCCTCGATGCCGGCATCACCTTCAACATCGCGGGCCAAAACCGCGTCCTGGCGCAATCGGCGCCGGCCCGGCTCGTCCACGCCGCGCTTCACCTCGTCAAAGGCGGAGATTCACTGCGCTCCCTTATGGACTTTCTGCGCCTGCCGATCGTCAAGGATCAGTTTCTCTGCGAAGCATGCACACAGCTTGGATGGTTCGAGGAGGCGCTGACCAAACAACCTCGGCCAGAGGCGTTTGCCGACTGGCCGAAACTGATCGGGAATGTCCGCGCTCGTCTGGCCCAGGAGATCGAGTCCGCTCGTTTCGATGACGAGGAAGGGGGCATCATCCAGGACGATCCCGAGGACGAAGAAGACCTGCCACGCAAAAATCCTCTGCAAATAAGAAGCGAACTTTTGGACCGGGCGCTCCACGCACTTGCATTGCTTGAGCCCCTCTCGCGTTCGCATGAAACGATCGAGTCCTGCCTTGACGGCATCGGCCAGCTCTTGTCGCAGTTGAAAGTGCTGGCATGGATCTCACCGGGCAACGAGAAGTTCACATCGATCGATCCGGCCGTCTGGTCCGATGAGCAGCTCGCCTGGGAAAAACTTAAGGCCGTGCTCAACCTCTTGCGTGGCATTTCCGACGGGGTCTTGCCTCATAATCGCCTCGGCCTGGTCGATCCGCTCCATGTCGTACTCATGGCGCTCGAATCGGAGTCGTACCAGATCAAGACCGAAGATGACGAAGGCGTGCAGATCCTGGAAATCCGCGAAACGCGCGGGTTGCGCTTTCGCGAGATCCATGTGCTTGGTCTGAAAAGCGGCGCCTACGATGCGCAATCGGAAGAAGAGATTTTGCGGCGCCTGCTCGCCGAACAGCGCCAGGCGCGCGGCTATGAGCTTCAGGAATCACGGCAGATCTTTTTTCAGCTCGGCATAGCCGCAAGCGACCGCCTCACCTTGTACCGGCCATGCTTTGCCGAAGAAGAGGCGTTGCTTCCCTCGGTCTGGCTCGAAGGAATCACCCCGTCGCTACCCTCCTCGGTGCGGCCGATCATCGGCGAGCGAAGTTTGCAGGTGGCGATGGGCTTGGCCGCGCCGCTAGATGGTACTCTTTCTTTGCGCTGTGGAAACGATGCCGACCCCGGCGCCAAGAAAATCGCGAGGGACACCGCGCAATTGCGCGATCAAGCGAAGGACTGGTGGGAGCGCCTGAAATCCCCCGCGATCGATTCCTGGGCCCTTCCCTTCATTCCCGAACGCGCCGACACGAGCAAAGCCTTTAGCCCCAGCCGCATCGAAACTTATTCGCGCTGCCCCTTCCGCTACTTTACGCAAAGCACGCTCGGCGTGCGCGAGCGCGACTCGGATGAAACGGCGCTGCTGCGCGGCACGCTCATTCACGAGCTCTTTCATCGCTTCATCGATCATTGCCGTATCGCGCGCAACCTCGACAAAGGCCAGCCGATGTCACTTGGGCTGGCGCGAAGCGAATCGCGCAAAAAACTGCTCGAGTTCTGGCAACAGCTTCTGGCCGAATTTCCCGAGCGGGCCGCGCAGATCGACGAACGGGTGCGAGCCATCGTCACGGAAACGGGCGGCCCAATCGACTTGTACTTGGACAACCTGGAACGGCTGGACAAGGAGAGTATCTGCCACATCGCCTCCGAACATCCCATTGGCCCTCAAGCCATTTCCCCCCTGGGAGATCCGGTATTGATCCGCGGACGGATCGATGATTGGTTTCAACGCCCCGACGGCCGCGCGGTCTTTGTCGACTACAAGGCCGGCACCGTTCCCGGGCAGAAGGACTTTGTTGACGAACATGCCCAGAACCTGCGCATTCAGTTGGATCTCTATGCCGCCGCGCTCAATCTGACCGTGGCCCAGGGCCTTTATCTCTTTCTGCAAATCAACAAACCGCACGGTGAAAGCGACCATCTGAAAAACCTCACCCGATTGCAAGGAGAGATGGTCAAGGACTGGGCCGGATTGCCGCGAGGCGCCAAGGAGCCGGCACCCATCGATGCCGCCAAGGCGCGAGATCACGCCCTCGTGGTGGCCAACGGAATCCGCAAAGGCTTATTTCCCCTGACGAGCATCAACGATGGGGAAGAATGCGCCACCGCTTGCACCGGCAAGACGATCTGCCGTACGCCTTACCCGACCGTGCGAAGATTCTGAACCCGGTCGCTGGTACACCCGATCTGGTTCAAGCGGAGAAAATGGGATGTCGTTTGAAGGATGGCTCGATTCGCAACAGCTAAACGTTCGGCAACGAGACGCCGTGCTGGCCCCCGGCGATCTGGCCATTCGCGCCGCGGCAGGAAGCGGCAAAACCAAAACGCTCGTCTGCCGCATTCTCGCGCTCCTCAATAGCCTGCGCGCGAAGTCGGCCGAAATCGGCGGCGACACGGTCAACCGCGCCAGCTTATCGCGCATCGCCGCCACCACGTTCACCCGCAAGGCCGCGGGGGAAATGCGTGAACGGTTGCACCAGTACCTGGAACAGTTGGTGCACCAAGATCCGGACAACCAAATCTTCTGGAACGAACGCCTGCATGAACTGCCCAGCGCCTTCATCGGCACGATCGACAGTCTGGCGGGGGCGATGGTGCGCCAGCTCAACCGCGCAGGCTGCGCTTCCCAGCTTGGCTCCGATTTCACCATGCTCGATGAGCTCGATCGCGATGCCATGATCGAGGAGGCGATCCGCACAACGCGCATTCATTTCGCGCGCCAGCCGCAGGCCAGGAATGGGTGGCGTATCTGGGAAGCGGAGGACGGACGCGCCGGAGTCGTTGACGGCATCTTCCAGGTCCTGCTCTCCGGCCAGGATGGCACCGGTCTGGTGCCCGACCCTCACGGGGGCGAGCTCTCCGTGGCCATGCTCGATGTCATCTGGCGCGCCGGGGTCGAATACCGGGAACTGTGCAAGGAAAAAGGGGCCTTCGATTTCTCCCAGGTCAGCCGCGAACTCTTGCGTTTGCTTCAGACCAACGAAGGACCGCGCGAACGGATCGGCTCGCACTTTGAACATCTGCTCGTCGATGAATTTCAGGACACCAACGATCAGCAATGGCAGATTTTGACCGCTCTCGCCGGTACGCCGGGAAAAGGCCGCCTGACCGTCGTCGGCGATCCGCAGCAATCGATCTACATGTTCCGGGGGGCCGATCCCGGAGTGTTCGAGCGCACCTGGACCCTATTTGACCGGCCCGATTGCCAGAGGATCGTGCTCGATCGCAACTACCGCACCCTGGCGCCACGGCCGATGGGTGCGATGAACCATTTTTCTCAGACCGGGTTTCAGCATGCGGCGGGAAGCGACGCCGCTTTTTATCCTTTGCAGCCAGGACTCGAATCGGACCAGCCGGGGGAAGTCGCCCTGATTTTGGAAGATAACGACGAGCTCTGGTGCGAGCGGGTGGCGCGCGAACTGATCAAACGCGCAAGCATGAGCTGGTACGATCATCGCACCAAGACGCAGAAACGCTATCGTTTCCGCGACATGGCCATTCTTTTACGCTCACGATCCCGCCTCAGTGCCGTGCAACATGCGCTCGAGACGTGGAAGGTCCCCTATGAAGTTCCTGGAGGCATCGGCTTTTGGCAGACTCAAGAGATCCGGGATGTCATCAACTTGGTTCGGGCCTTGGCAGACGATTCCGATGACCTGGCTGTGGCAGGATTGATGCGCGGGCCTCTTGGCCGCCTGAACGACTCGGTGCTTTTGGCCCTCACCCGAAGCGATGCGGGGTCGCTTGGGCAGAAACTGGAAAAGATCGCTTCGGGAAAATTACCTCAAGAGGCTCTCAACGCCCCCGACGAAGTGTGGCGAGCGCTTACCGTGTTTGCGGCGCACTGGGCCGATTGGCGCCGCCATGTCGACCGCATGCCTCATGTCGATTTGACGCTCCGCGCCTTGAAGCAATCGGGGGCCTGGCACTTCTTCGCCTCGATGGACCAGGGCGCCCGCCGCATCGCCAACCTGGAAAAGCTGATGGGCCACTTCCATGACTGGGGGATGACCCATCCCGGATCGATGGCGCAACTGGCCAGGCGCATGGAAAAGATCGCGCAGGAGGCGACCAAGTCGGAACAGGCTCAACCCCGCGACCAGCAAGACGCGGTGCAGATCATGACGATCCATGCCGCCAAGGGACTGGAAAGGCCTCTCGTCGTGCTCGGCGACATTCAGAATGCCGGTAGCAATCACAAGCCTTCGTGCGTGGCGCTCGACCGGTTCTTGCACTTTTCCGATCCCGAAAGTGAGGAGGCCAGAAAGCTCCATGGCAGCCTGATCCGTAGCGATTCGCCGACACTGGATCCCCTGGCGACTCGGATCGAATCGGGCAAAACCGGCGAATTGGCCCGGCTCTTTTATGTCGGTTTGACGCGCGCTCAGGACACCTTGATCCTTGCCGGGTCGCACAAGCCGCAGAGCAAACCTCCGAAACGAAGTTTTCTATTCTGGGTGGCCCAGGGGTTGGGACTCGACCCTGAGGTGAGCCAGCCGCGCCTGGCGTTCGATGTGACAGCAGAGGAGCATCATGGTCTCAGCTTGATGGGGCAAGCGGAGAACCTTCCGGCTCCCGCGCTCATTCCCCTGGAAGAACCGCCCTGGATCGCCGATGAGGTGCACGCCTTTCCCGAAAACCCGGTATTGGCGATGAGCATGCTCGAGGAACTGGCGGGGCTTTGGGAGAAGAACCCCGAACATTGGCGCATGCGCTTTCTCTATTTCGTTCAGCCATTTTTGTCGCCACAGATCCCGGGCTTGCTGCAGAAAGAAGCTTCGAGCGATTCGATCGCCCCAGGCAAGCGGATCGGCTCGCTCGTTCATCGCGCCCTGGAACTGGGCATCTCGCCTGCCGGCATGTCTCGCGAGGAGGGGCTGGAACTGCTGGGCCATATTCAGATGGGGATGGCCGAACCGGATGAAGATCCCATTCCCGCCAGGGCGGTGGCCGAAGAAGCGTGGGAGCTCTTTCAGGGCGAAGACATGCTTGCCGATGAAGAAATCAGGCGCCTTGTTGAAGCACCCGGGTTGAGTGAAGTCGATTTGGTATTGCCCTTGGGAAGGTGGCGCCTGTCTGGGCGGCTGGACAAATTGCTCGATGAACAAGAAGATGGTCCGAGCTTCGTCGATTGGAAGACCGACCATTTGCCTCCTGCGCGCATCGAAGAGAAATATGAGACGGCAATGGGGCTGTATGCGTTGGCTCTGTCCAAGGCACAGGCAACGCCTCCCAAGCAGGTGACGGGCCGGCTCGTTTGCTTGCGCCATGGTGCCGTGCGCACGCTGATATTTGACAAAAAGCGCTTGGCGCAATTGGAAAAGAAATGGACCGGCCTGCTCAATCAATGGCTTGAGGACCGGGAAAGGCCAAAACGCTCGGCTTCGGCGGATCCGCGAGAATCCACCGCCGACTTGCCCAAGAAAAAGCCGGTTCGCCGCACCAAGGGAAAATGAAGTGCGACCGATGAATGATCGGGCTGTTTGGCGCCGCACCCCTTGGTCGAAGCAGAGCACACCCGTTTAATGAGCTTTAGATTCTTCCTTTGGATTCTGCATCATGAGCGCCGGTTCCCGAGTCATTTGCCCCGGCTGTGGGCAAAATGTCGATCCCAGCCAGAACGGCGGCAAACCCAAGATGCGCTGCCCCGGCTGCGGGGTGATGCTCGATCTGCGCGATATGCCCGGTTACGACCCCAAGGCGCAAACGAAGTCGAAATCAAGCAAAACGGCGGAACCGGGGGCGATCGATCAAGAATCGCCGTTTGAATCCAATCCCTTCCTGAGCGAAACGAAAAAGAAGAAGCCGAAAGCCGATTCCACGACAAAAAAAGCCAAGGCAGAAACTGCGCAGGGGACCGCAGTGCCGATTCCGGCGGGCGGCCCCATGGACCCACCGCCGCTGCCTTTCGCACCGGCCGCCCCCTCGTTTCCCACCTCGCTTGAAGACGATGGCCTGCCTTATGCGATGCCGGGCGGGTTTGATTTCCCATGTCCCGATTGCACGATGCTCTTGAAGCCGGGCACCGCCTTCTGCACGCGCTGCGGTTTCGATTTGCGCACCGGCAAGAAGAAAAAAACGACCGTCAAGCCGCTGTCGCGCTGGTATGGCCCGGCGTTCACTTACAAGGCGCGCGCGGCAATCTGCATCGTCGTGCCGCCTGTCATGATGCTGGGGCTTTATTTCCTGGGTCACCTCGACAACACCCTGATCGGCTTGCAGATCGTCGGATGGATCCTTTTGACCTTCTTTTTGGGAACCTGGGGCGAGCTGCACATGGAGCGCTCCAGCAAGGGAAAAACGACTTTTACCCGGTCGATGCGCGTGGCCTTCATGCCGATTCCGGCCGGCGTGTTCGACGCCGACTACTTCGACGGCGTCTCCACCCGGATCGAAGAGCAGATCACCTTTGTCGACTACATTATTTTGTTGTCATTGATCGGCATGGGGATTATCCCCGGGGTGATCTTCTACTTCGCGGTGATGAACCGGCCCGAACATGCGATCCACCTGACGGGCGAACATGGCGCCTCACTGCAAGACATCTTCCGCTCGCGCAATCATCAACGGATCCTCGACATTCTTGACGAGATTTCCAAGATCAGCGGTTTGCAAAAACGGCTGTAGACGAATCCCGTGTTGGCAAGGGATACTGATCCATCTCTCCCGGCCGATTTCACTTCTGAGAGAAGATCGTCCCTTCGGGAAACTCAACCTGAAACGGGCTCTCCTTTTCGAGTCCATCACATTATGGAGGGAATCTCGTCCCTTCGGGGAATGCGAATTGAAAGGGGTCTTCTTTGTAAGTTTTATTTATCAGGATGTTGGAAAAAGAATGTAAAGAGCCAGAGCTATCAATGAAATTATGTTCGATGACGCTTGTCGGCAGAAACAAGCCTTTTTCTAGTTCTTGGTACTCCCATGTCACCCTTCGGTAAGCCTTCCCCGCCCAGGGACCTTTGATATCGGGTTTCCCTTCTCCTTCGACTTTGACGACAACTCCTTTGGAACCATTATAATATATCACCTGGAATTCTTCCTTCTTCAGTATTTTATGATTCGCCGACATCTTAATAACTAATAAATCTTTGTCAATTTTTATGGAATAAATTTCTTGTGCTTTATTTTTCAATTTTAATATGTCGGACAAATTGCCTATATAACAATTAGGAGGAAAATGCCCTATATATCCTAGCAAATGCGTCTCTTCTGAAACCGACCTGTCCTTGATTTCCTTGATCACACCTCGACCGCGCTCCTCTTCCTTGGGAAGGACCTTACCGGGCCGCAAACGCTCGAACCACATTTCCGTTTCACCATCAAAAACCGAAATCCTAACCCCGGACAAGTAAGGATCGGCTCCCTGGACCCATTGTCCGGTTCCAACTTGTTGCCAGCGGTATTTTCCCGACGAGGGCTCGTAGATGGTCGTTACGACCTCGTTGAGATTGGGATCCATGGGAGCCGGCACAATTTTGCCGTCCGGCTCCGACCGCTTGATATGGAAGCTCTTTGCGGTCCACTCGAGCGTTTTGACGCGGGTTTTGAATTTCTTTTCGTTCTTTTCGACGAGCGCGAGGGCTCTTTCGAACGAAATCTCGCCTTGCACATGGGATTCTTTGTCCGCTTGGGCAGGTGGCTTTTCCTGCGTCCAACCGGAGAGTCCGGATGCAAGGAGGATTCCCGCCGCCGCCAAGATCTTACCAGGGTTCTTGAACATGATTGTCCTCGTTTCCAAAAAGGGTGAGGAGGAGAGAAGGGAAATCAAGCAAGCACTCCCTTTTCTATATCTTTCTTCCCAATTTGACTCGTTTCCAAAAAAAAGAGAGAAAAAAGGAAGTAAACCCTCCTTCTTTCTCTCCTCTCTTTTGGCGGACAACATCGTACTATTTTTTCGCCTGGGCCGATTCCAACAGCGCGATCATCGCGCTTGCACCTTGAACTTTGGCCAGACTCAAGGGCGTATTGCCCAACTTGTCGGCCGCATCGGCCTTGGCGCCATGTCTGAGCAACTCGCGGGCGACCTCGGTCTTCCCGGTCAGCGCCGCGAACATCAGGGCCGTTTGACCTGAGCCGTTGGCCGCATCAACCGTGGCCCCCTTGGCGCAAAGCGCCTTCGTGATCGAGGCATGGCCCTTGAATGCGGCGGCCGCCAGCGCGGTCAGGCCCATCCCGCTACGCTTGTCGATCTCCAAACCCTTCTGTTCCAGGATCAGGGTGACCGCTTTTTCGGAGCCGGCGTAAGCGGCAACCGTAAGCAAGTTATCACCGCGGTTGTTGACCTGGTTGACCGAAAACCCAGATAGAAAAAACTCCTTCAAGGTTTTCAGGTCGTCTTCGCGCGCCGCCTGAAAGGCGATCTCGGTCAACTTCGCGCGCGCCGCTTCGTTGAGCTTCACTCCCGAAGCTTGTTGCATGGGAATCGTCATGATCACACTCGCCAAGAGCCACATGGTTCGGACCTCATGAAGAAAGAAGGGGCGGAATTTCGGGTCACTTTTGCAGCGCTTTTTTCACGTCTTCCAGAGAGACGCTCACGGCCTTGGCCAGGCGCGTGCCATAGTCTTCGTCGGCTTGAAAGAAGTGCGAAACCACTTTTGCCTTCACTGCGGCATGGGCGACCTTGCTCAGATCCCCCGCGAGATTGGAAATCAGGTTGGCCTTTTCCGCATCGCTCAAGGAGCGATAAAGCTCCCCCGCCTGTTTGAAATCCTGGGTCTTAGCAATCGGCCGCTGTTCGACCTGCGAGCCCAAAGGTTGTTTCGAATACTCCTTTTCCGTTTGATCGTTGCGGCCGCCGCGCGTGACGCTCGGTTCGTAATTGACATCCCCCTTCGTGTGCTCGAAATTGAGCGCGCCGTCCTGATTGCCGTTGTGCACCGGCACGATAGGGCGATTGATCGGCAGCATCAGGTAGTTGGCGCCGATGCGGTGCCTTTGGGTGTCGGCATAGCTGAAGAGCCTTCCTTGCAGGAGACGGTCTTCGCTGGGCTCGATGCCAGGCACGATCATCCCGGGCGAAAAGGCCGACTGCTCCGTCGACTGAAAGAAATTGTCGGGCAACCGGTTGAGCGTCATTTTGCCCACGGGGATTTCCGACACATCGGGCCAGATCTTGGTCGCATCGAGAATGTCAAAACCAAACTTGTCCTTGTCGGCGTAGGGAATCGTTTGCACCACCAGTTCCCACGAGGGGAAGTTCCCCTTGGCGATTTCGTTGTAAAGATCGGCACTGTGGTTGGAGTGATTGACCGCGGTTGCTTCGGCGGCTTCCTTCGCCGTGTGGTTTTTGATGCCTTGCGCACTCTTCCAGTGGAATTTGACATAGTGCACTTCACCCTGGGCATTGACCCACTTGAAGGCGTGCACGCCGAAGCCATCCATCTGCCTTAAGCTCGCGGGCGTCCCTCTGTCGGAATAGACGAAGGTGAGCATGTGCGTGCTCTCGGGGATATGGCTGAAGAAATCGAAAAAGCGATTGGGGTCCTGCTGGTTCGTGACCGGGCTCGGTTTGAGCGAGTGAACCATGTCGGGAAACTTCATCGCATCGCGAATGAAAAAGACCGGCAGGTTGTTCCCCACCAGATCCCAGTTGCCTTCCTCGGTGTAGAACTTCACCGCGAAGCCGCGCGGATCGCGTAGCGATTCGGGCGAGCCTTGCGGATGGATCACCGTACTGAAACGGACAAACACCTTGGTCTTTTTGTCCTTGGCCGAAAATAGGCTGGCCTTGGTCAGCTTGGAAAAATCTCCGTAGCTGACGAACTCGCCGTGAGCCGCAACGCCCCTGGCGTGAACGACGCGCTCAGGGATTCGCTCGCGATCGAAGCGCGCCAGCTTCTGAATGAGGTGGAAATTGTCGAGGAGCACGGGCCCATCTTGTCCGGCCGTGCGGCTGTTTTGATTGTTGCCGACCGGCTGGCCGCCATCTTCGGTGACGCGCCGCACCGGCTCCTGAGCGCTGACGATGCCGGCTCCTTCACCCGTCAGGGATACGATGGCAACTCCCGCCAAAAGGTTTCGATTCATGGATCACGGCTCCCTTGCTGATTTGGCCCGGATAAACTGCTTCTCGGGCTCGACCGTGTCATACTAACCCCGGCCGACTCATAAGAAAAATCAGTTCAAACTATTCGATCCATTGGTTTTGCCTATGAGTGAAATGAGGAGGAGGACGCTCGATGGAGTTGCATCAAATCCGCTATTTCGCGGCCGTGGCGCGGTTAAACAGTTTCACCAAGGCGGCCAAGGAATGCGGAGTCACCCAGCCCACCTTGAGCCAGCAGATCGCCAAACTCGAAACGGATCTTGGCCGGGTACTCTTTGACCGTTCCGGCCGAATCGTGCGCCTCTCGGAAGCAGGCAAGGCGTTCCAAGATCAGGCGGGGCGCATCCTCGCGATGGTCGACGATGCCAAAAGCAGCCTGGCCCACGACCCGGAAACCGGATCGATCGTGATCGCCGCCATTCCGACGGTCGGCCCCTACCTCCTGCCGCAAGCGATCAGGCGATTTCAGAAAACCAGCCCCAAGGCCCGCGTGGAAGTGCGTGAGTTGACGACCGCCGAAATCCTGCGTTCCGTGGAGGCCGGCCAGCTTGATTTGGCGGTGCTCGCCCTGCCCGCTTCGGGCGAATCGATCGAGACGGAAAGGCTTTTTCACGAAGAACTCTTCCTGGTCCTGCCCGCCGAGCATCGTCTGGCCAAGAAGAAGTTTTTGCGCATTGAAGACATCGCTCAGGACAACCTCATCCTCCTGCACGATGCCCACTGCCTTGCGGGGGAAACGATGCAGTTCTGCTCGTCGCATCGCGTCGAGCCGGTGAGTACTTCCAAGCTGGCCCAGCTGGCAACCTTGCTCGAACTGGTCAGCCTGGGCCTGGGAATTTCTTTTGTACCTGCCATGGCTGCCAAAGGAGATACCGACAAAAGGCGCGTCTATCGCTCTTTGACAGGAGACAAGCCTGGTCGCACCCTGGCCATAATCCGCAACCGCCACCGGCATCAAGGGATTCTGGTGGAACGAATGAAAGTGGCGATGCGATCCCTGGCGGGAGGGTGACCTCAGTCATAGCACCCTATTCCCAATTACCTGCTCTCCCATTCGCCAACTTGCCAATCCAAAGCGATCGATTCCGGTGAGGCGACACCGCCACGCGGTTCCGACGAGCCACCTGAGAGAACCTCAATCAAGCAGAATCCGTCTCCGTCTCCATCTCCTCGCACCCATGGATCGTTTATCAAAGTGACAGCCAATCCAACGCACCATTCTCAGAGTGAGACACCCGTGATTGTATCACTCTGAGAATAGTGCGGGAATTGGGTGCCGTACTCCAACAAACGGACCGCTAAAACAACCCAGACTACCGAAATTATCTCATTTATCTTTCATATGTCATGGCGGCATGACCGTTGCATTGAAACCTCCCAACAGAAACCGGCAAACCCGACCGGAACAGAACAAACAACGGGCAGACGAAGGCAACTTTCTTGGAGTTTCAAATGTCGAATGGCCGCTTCACTAGTTTCTTGCGATTCCTCAAAGGAGTGAGCCCCTCCATCAGCGGCAAATCGCACGCTCGCGACCGCTTCAACAAAAAGGCTCAAAACCGCGTTCTGGGCAACCTCGAAATCCTCGAAGACCGCAGCGTCCCCGCGACGCTCTACGTCGACCTTCCGGGCATGTACACCATCACCAACGACACCGGCAGCAAGGGCCTGACCACCGGCGACACGGTGACCTGGAATGGCGCCACCGCGAAGACCGGCCTGATCTACGGCACCACCGCTTTCGGTTCGGTCGCGACCGCCGAAGCGGCCTCCGGCAACAACGACACGATCAAGGTGAATGCCGCCGCCTACACCGATGGCGCGGTTTCGGTGAACAAGGATGGTCAAACCTTTGACATCCCTGCCAACACCACCGGTTTTTCCATCCTGCTGACTTCCGGCTCCAACAACTCTTTCACCCAAACGGGAGCCGGTTCGGTCAATGTTGTTGGCAACTCTGGCAACAATGCTCTAACGGGTAACTCGGGCAACAATACCCTGTCCGGCGAAGGCGGCGCCGACACGATCACCGGGGGCGCGGGCAACGACACGATCTCCGGCGGCGGCGGAATGGATACGGCGGTCTTCTCGGGAAGCCGCTCGAACTACACGATCACCGTTTCAGGCGGGACCACCACGGTGGTCGATAACCGCTCCGGCAGCCCGGACGGGACCGACACCCTGACCGGCGTCGAAAAGATCAAGTTCAACGGCGACGGCACCACCGTCCGCAACGTCCCCTCATCGCTCGGCTTCACGGTCGGAACTTCTTCCCAGGCCGCGACGACGAGCCTGGTGTTCGGCACCTCGATGATCGACCCGGATTCGACCCAGAATGGTGGCAAGCCCACGATCGTCTTCCAACTGAGCGGCAACACCACCGACGGCTACTTCTCGGCAGTGAACGACGGCACCGTGACCATCAACGTCAGCATGTCCAACCTGCAACTGCAAGGCACCCCCGCCGCGCTCAACGCCTACCTGAACTCGGGCAACATCAAGTACAACTCGCTCACCTCGGCAACGAGGACGATCACGATGCAGGTTGACGACAACCAGAATGCCAATGGTTATGTCAACCTGGTTGCCAACACCGGCACCACTCCCGTCTTCACCAGCGCGAACAACACTTCGGTCACTTACGGCCAATCGCTCAACTTCACCATCGCCGCCACCGCGACTCCCGCCGCCACCTACTCGGTAACGACCGGAACGCTTCCCAGTGGCGTAACCCTGAACCCGACCTCGGGCGTCCTCTCGGGAACGACCGCGGCCGGCACCTACTCTTTCACGGTGACCGCCACCAGCGGTAGCAAGTCCTCGACGCAAGCCTTCACCCTGACGGTGAACAAGGTGGCCCTGACCGTCACTGCCGCGGCCAAGTCCAAAACCTATGGCGATGCTGACCCCGCCCTGACCTACTCGATCACCACCGGCGCCTTGGTCGGCAGCGATAGCCTGACCGGCTCCTTGACCCGCGCCAGCGGCGAAAACGCCGGCACGTACGCGATCAATCAGGGAACCCTGGCCGCCAGCTCCAACTACACCGTCATCTTCGTCAGCGCGAACCTGACCGTGTCAAAGGCGACTCTTTCGATTACCGCCGCCGCCAAGTCCAAGACCTATGGCGATGCCGACCCCAGCCTCACCTACACCGTCTCGGGCCTGAAGAATAGCGACACCTCCAGCGTCGTCACCGGCTCCCTGACGCGCACGGCGGGCGAAAACGCCGGAACCTACGCCATCAACCAGGGCACGGTGGTCGCCAGCGCCAACTACAACGTCACCTTCACCTCGGCCAACCTGACCATCGGCAAGCGCGCCGCGACGATCACGGCCACGAACGTGACCGGAACCTACGGCACCGCCACCCTGGGCAGCGCCTTCACCATCGCGAACTTAGCAAGCGGCGAAACGGTTGGATCGGTAACACTTGCCACCAACGCGACCTTGTCTGGCGCCGGTAAGTACAACGCCGGAAGCTGGACGATCACTCCTTCGGCCGCGACCGGCGGTAACTTCAACGCGAATAACTACACCTTCACCTACGCCAACGGGACCTTTACCGTCAACAAGGCCACCCTCACGGTGACGGCCATCGGCGCGAACAAGAACTACGACGGCAACACCAGCGCGACGGTCACCCTGTCCAACGACGACCTCGTCGGCGACGTGGTGGTGGCGAATGCGGCCTCGAAAACCTTTGCCGACGCCACGGTCGGCTTCGGCAAGACGATCACCGTGAGCGGCCTGACCATCAGCGGTGCCGATGCAGCGAACTACACCCTGGCCTCCACCTCGACGACCACCACCGGCAACATCATCGGCAGCGGCATCGTCAACAACAAACTGGTCATCGTGGGCACCGGCTTCGATGACGAAATCATCATCGCGATCAACCCCAAGAACACCACCCAGATCTATGTGACCTGGAAGGTCAACGGCGCCTCCACGACGACCCCCTACTCGATCGTCGGACTCACCGGGGTCAATGTTCACGGCGGCGACGGCAACGACAAGCTGACCCTGAACGCCGAAGTGCCCCTCACCGCCACCTTCTACGGTGACAACGGCAACGACACCCTGCGCGGCGGCAACTACAACGACACGCTGTACGGCAACGACGGCAACGACACCCTCTACGGCAGCCTGGGCGACGACTACCTCGACGGCGGCGCAGGCAGCGACACCTTGAACGGCCAGGACGGCAACGACATCCTCATCGCCGGCCTGGAAGACAACCTTCCCAACATCCTCGATGGCGGCGCAGGCAGCGACACCCTGACCGGCTCCAACGGCGACGACACCCTGACGGGCGGCACCAACTCCGCGACCGACGGCGCCGACACCATCTACGGCCTGGGCGGTAACGACAAGATCGTCGGCGGCGCCGGCAACGACATCATCGACGGCGGCACCGGCGACGACAACATCGATGGCGGTGACGGCAACGACAGCATCAACGTCGGCGACGGCAACAACATCGTCAACGGCAGCTACGGCGACGACACGATCGTCGCGGGCAACGGCAACAACACCCTGAATGGCAACGACGGCAACGACACCATCACCGCGGGCAACGGCAACAATGCGCTGAACGGCGGCGGCGGTAACGACGTCATCACCGGCGGCCATGGCAACAACACGGTTTGGGCCGGCGACGGAAACGACACCGTCACGGTCGGCAACGGCAACAATCTGGTCATCGGCGCCATGGGCGACGACACGATCACCGCGGGCAACGGCAACAACATCCTTGTCGGCGAAATGGGTAACGACACGATCACCGCGGGCAGCGGCAACAATGTCATCGTCGGTGGCGGCGGACTCGACACGATCAAGACCGGCAACGGCAACAACCTGGTCATCGGCGGCAGCACCGTCTACGACGAAACCGACCCGAGCCTGCGCTCGATCTTGAACGAATGGGTGCGCACCGACATCACCACGGCCCAGAAGAAACTCAACCTGGCCAACGGCGTCGGCTCGGGCAACGCGGTCAAGCTGGTTGCCGGCAAGACCGTGATCGACGACCTGCTCGCCGACAAGGTGTTCCTGGGCACCGGCGACAACTGGCTCTGGTTCTAAGCGATCTGAAATAGGCCCGACTGACGGGCCGAAAAATCACCAAGGTGGCGGGGTCTTCCCCGCCACCTTTCTTCGTTGGCAACAACCTCGGCGTCTCTCATCCTGTACTAACAGAAGGATTCCCATGGAAATGAGTCCGGCCTTATTGGCCTTGGGCATCTCGTCATTTTCAAAAAGCCGCCTAAAGTGTAGAATGATTGAGCATTTGGACGACAATCTGCGTCGGTGAAGGTTCACCCCAGTTCCCAGGTCGGTTTCGAGCGGTACTGCATCCGCGCAGACAATGGGGTGAGGCCGGACAACCTGAAATCCAGCTTGCCGCATCGGCTCATTGAGCCGTTCGATTAGGAGGAGGCGACCCATGACATCGGTATCAACGATGGATCAAATCTACGATCTGGGCGCCCGCGGATCCAAGACGATGATGCGGGCATTGGCCGCTCCGGTGAGGCACACATTCTTCCAGAAGGTGTGGCCCAGCCTGCGCCTGGTTCCCGGCTATCTGATCATGACCCCCTATACCCTGACGATCCTGCTCTTCGTCGGTATCTCGCTCGTTCTGGGCCTCGAGGATTTCTAGCTGGCGGCTCTTGATCCACGACCAAATGAGCACCCGACCTAGGTCTCACGGGCAATGGGCCCAATGCAGCTTTCTGTCTCAAAACGGGACAACGGACTCAAATTCCCGTGAAAATGGGGCAAATGGGAGAAATGGAAGTCCACGAAAGTCATTTGCTATTGAGAATGGTGGATTGGCATGACATGTGCACCTCTGTGTTCTTCTCACATTGAGAGAATCACGGAGGCAGCCCAATGACCACAGTAACCCTTCCCCAGATCCATTCGCTCCAATCTCCTGCGACGCGAAGCATCCTCGCGACCGCCGCCGCACCGATCAAGCGCGTGTTCAGTGAGACCCTTTGGCCCAGACTGCGCATGATCCCCGGTTACCTGATCATGACGCCCTACTCTGCCACGATCCTCTTACTCGTCGCCATCTCAATCGGTCTGGGTTTGGAAGAACCGCTTTTCCAGGAGTAAGTTCGGAAACCTGCTATTTCGAGAGCAAATCCAATCTGACGGAAGTGAATGGGTTAAATCCCCCAAAAAATACAAGTAAAATACAAGAAAAATCAAGAATCATTCGCCGCTGTAAGCCAATTGCGTTTTCGTCGCGCCGCCAGGCAAACACCCATCGAGCCCTTGCAACCCCGCAAAGAAATCAAACGCCCGTTCGGTCGCTTCGGGAGGGGGATTTCTCTTCCTGGTTTTCCTAGCGGAACGAAAACTCGGCTGAAATCGACCGGCTTTTCCAGGCATGCGACCAGAGCATCCCATCAGATCGAAGTCCGTTTCAACCAATTTGCCGTGATCTTTTGCACGCGCTCATCAGGTCCCAAAGGCCTGCCGTTGTGAACGAAAGGCAGAATATGCCCCGGGGGAGTCGATAGACCCATCGCCCAGAAGATCGTGCTGGCATTGAATACGAAGTTCCCCTTGGGTCCGGGATAGATCGTCGCTTCATAGTGCGAGGGCGCCTCGCCCGAATTGATCGTCTTGCCCCCCGCGACAATTTCCAGTCCGGGAATGGGCGCGGGATCCCCATGAAACTCCCAGCCGACCAGCCCCGGAATGAAATCCCCTTTCTTCATGCCGGTGCCTTCCAACAGCCAGTGTTCCGGCTTGGTCACGGTCCAGTCGCCCGACCCATTAAAAGGAGACACCGTCTGCGCCCCGATCAACGTCGACTCGTTAGGCACCTCGCGAGGCAGGTCGGCCATCCAGGGTTCTTCCCCTTTGCGGATGCCGCCAAATCTTCCCATCCGCTCGATGGAATGAGGCACGGGCGATTCGATCACAAAGCAGCAGGAATTGCCGCTGAAAAAGCCAAAATTCACGCCTCGTTTCACCGCCTCCATGCAGGCGTCGTACTGCTTGCGCGTCCAATATTCGTCGTGACCGACCGAAAGAAAGCCCTTCGCTCGCGTCAAGAAATCGACCCCAAACGCGTCAACATCCTCATTGGCGCAATAGCTGACATCGTAACCGTTCTGCTCCAGCCAGTAAGCAAAGGGGAATTCCCATAACAGAAACTCGCCCGAACCCAGCGACAGCGAGTGATCGACCACCTGGGGGTACTTGGCATACGGGCGCTTGCGGCTAACCGCCACCCCCGACACCAGCGGCTTGCGGTCGGGCCGGTCGTTGTCATAAAGCGAATGGTTGTCGGGCCACTTGTTGTAAGCCTGCCAGGTGTTCGTGCTGCACTGAAAGAGAATGTCTGCTTTGCGCTCATCGGCCACAATGAAGATCAAATAACTCTGATATCTATGGTTTTTCGCCGAGAGCTTGCCCAAATAAACGCCGCTTGGCCAGTCGGCGGGTACAGCGAAAGAGGTGCAAGGCTCCCAGCTGCATTCACGCAAGCGCTTCTCGGCGACCGCAGGTGTCGCCTGCGCTTTTCCCTCGAAGGGCCCAAGCCGGGTCATGTGCCGGCCCCCCTTGCCGCCGTAATAACCCAACCGGTAAAGATCGATCCAGAACGGAGTCGCCGGATTGGTGCTCACATGAAACGCGATCGATTCGCCCGCCTTGACGCTGCTTTGCGAGGCGAACCCTTCAATCATCGACGAGCGGTATTTGGCATTGCCGTCGAATTTGGCGTAGGTCAATTGCCAGTCGAGTGTGCCGGGCTTGGCGTTTTCCCTGAGGATCAGATCGGATGGCGCTGCCAATGGCGCGCTCGTTGCGGTCGCACCCAGGCCAGCGGAAACGGAGGCGGTCGAGGAAATGGAAGCCGCCGATCCGGTCGCGGCAAGCCACTCGCGACGATTGAAATCTGCCATGGAGTATTCCCGCCCGGAGGTTGAGGTTACTCAGGGTTTACCCCAAGAACGGTGATTTCCAAGCCGTGAAATGGGGCAAAGTGCGTGTAAAAGCAAAAAGTAGGGCGTGCAACTCTGGGCGACCAGGCAGCGATTCAGGCCGAAACGGTGCCGATCACAACCCGGGGAATGCGGGCCGCATCGGGCACGATTTTTACTTGAGAGAATCCGGCCTTGGTGGCGATGGCGGCAACTTGCTCCGCCTGATCGAACCCGACCTCCACCATGACGGAGGCCTTCTCTTGCAAATGGGCAGCTGCTTCGGGCCAAATCCGCCGATAGAAGTCGAGGCCGTCGCTTCCGCCATCGAGCGCAGCCAGAGGTTCATGATTTTTCACGTCGGCATCGAGCGTCTGCACATCGCCTGAAGGAATGTAGGGCGGGTTGGAAACAATCAGATCGAACCGATCTTCGCTCTTTAATGGATGAAAAAGGTCCCCTTCGCGAAATTCGACGCGTGAGTCGACTCCATGCTTCTGGGCATTGGCCCTGGCCACCGCAAGGGCGGCCGCCGAACGATCGATCGCAACAACCTGGCTTTGCGGCAGAAGCTTGGCAATGACGATGGCCAGACACCCAGATCCCGTGCCCAGGTCGAGCACCTTCGGGCTGGCGGATTGCCGGGTCTTGAGAAAGCGAATCGCTTGATCGGCGAGGGTTTCGGTATCGGGCCGGGGAATCAGCACCGAGGCATCGACCGCGAAATTCAGCGAAAAGAACTCTTTGTAGCCGACCAGGTAAGCCACCGGTTCGCCGCGCGCACGCCGCTTGACCAGCGAGCGGAATTTCTCGCGTACCGGCTCCTCGGGAATCTCGGCATGGCGAACGTAAAGATCGATCCGTTTGCAGCCGATCGCCTGAGCCAAAAGGATCTCGGCATCAAGGCGGGGCGAATCGGGGCACTTGCTCGCGAAATGACCGGTCGTCCACTCAAGAAGTCGTGCCACCGTCCATGGTTCTTCGGTCACGGCCATCAATGGCCTCCGGAGCCAGAAGTGAGGGTCAACTCTTGGAGGCGGCCGTAATTTTCGCCGCAGCCAGCCGTTCACGCCGGTGCGTGTCGCGTAGCGGCACCACCACGGGATCGAGTTCCCCCTGCATGATCTTATCGAGGCTGTGCAGTGTGAGATTAATCCGGTGATCGGTCAGCCGGTTTTGGGGAAAATTGTAAGTGCGGATCCGTTCGTTGCGATCGCCCGAACCGATCTGACTGCGGCGCGCTTCGGCCCGTTCGTTGTGCAGCTTGAGCCGTTGGGCCTCGTGGATGCGGCTACGCAAAATGCGCATCGCCTGATCGTAGTTCTTGTGCTGGCTGCGGCCGTCCTGGCACTTGACTTCAATTCCGGTCGGTATGTGCACGATGCGCACCGCCGATTCGGTCTTGTTCACGTGCTGGCCGCCGGCCCCGCCGGCGCGCATCCGCTCCCATTCGATGTCTTCATCGCGGATTTCGACCTGAACTTCGTCCGGTTCGGGCAAAATGGCCACGGTCGCGGCGGAAGTGTGGATGCGCCCCTGCGTTTCCGTTTTGGGCACCCGCTGGACCCGGTGGCCACCCGATTCAAACTGCAGCCAGTCCCAGGCTTCTTCCCCCTTCACCGAGAAGGAGATTTCCTTGTAGCCGCCATGTTCGCCGGCACTGAAGGAAATTTCTTCGGTCGCCCAGCCATGAACCTTGATGAACCGCTGGTACATCTCATGGAGGTCGCCAGCAAAAATCGCCGCTTCGTCCCCGCCGGTGCCGGCGCGGATTTCGACGATCATGCTTTCGTAGGCGTCGTTATCGCCAAGCAGCAGGTTTTCGATTTTTTCGGTAAGAGCCCCAAGCCGCGCGTCGACGCTGGCGAGATCTTCTTGCACGAGCTTGGCCATATCCGGATCGGATTTGTCTTCGGCCATGACCTCAAGGTCGGCCCGCTGAGCAATGAGCCCCTTATATTCGACATAGGGCCGCAGCCGCTTGTCGAGCGAGCCATGCTCCTTGGCGACTTTGGTCAAACGATTGCGGTCGGAAGTGACCTCAGGATCAGACAGCTGCGCTTCAAGCTCAGCGCGCCTGGCCAGCGCCGCTTCCAGTGCCTCGTAACTGGCGGGGAAGGGTGACGACACGGCAGTAACGCTTCCTTACTTTCCGTACAAATGGGGGGCCAAAGCAACAGGCCCGGTTGTTCCGGGCCAGGGAGATACTTCGTCAATGGGCACGCCTCGATCGGCGATCAGGCACCCGGAGCTGCGGCTGGTGCGTCCTTCTTCCAGTTCTGGTAACGCTTGTTGAAGCGATCGACCCGACCGGTGGCATCGACGAATTTCATCTTGCCGGTGAAGTAAGGATGGCAGTTCGAGCAGATTTCGACCGTGATCTGCTTGCGGGTGCTGCGGGTGGTGAATCGATTTCCGCAACCGCAAACCACGGTGGCTTCATCATAGTTGGGGTGAATGCTGTCTTTCATGGCTCGCCTCAATGAATCTCAAACACTCATTCTAACATGCGATTGGGCCCAGGGGAAGTTGTTCCCTTCCTGGAGAAGTTGTTCTCAAGTGAGGGCACCGCCCCGGACCATCGCCAACCGAACTGCTATTACCAGTTATCTTGCGCAATCTCAACCGAGAAAAGAGCAAGACCTTTGCCAGGGTCGAATCACTTGGCAGGCAGCCTGTAAAGGGAAAACGCCAGCCGTTCCAGTTCTGCCAGCTCGGTTTCCATCAAGGGCCAACTCACCTGAGGAAATCGGCCCGCCAAAATGCCGCCGGCCCCCTGGTTTGTCGTTTTGGCGATCGCATAAACCCATCGCTCTTGCGTACCATCCGATTTGCGGACATCGATGCTCGTCGCTTCGAGCGCGGTCTGGCGTGGTCCGGTTTTTTGCGAAGGCTGGGGGGAAGGGCCTGGCTTGTGCCCTTGCTTTTGCAATTGCGATGTTCCCTCCGCGATGATGTCGCCAATGGGCGGCAAGCGGCCCATTCCGTCGGTGGTGGGCCCTTCCAGGGTTAAGAGCATTTCGGCACCGCCTGGCAGCGAGAACCGAACCTGGTTTTTTTCTTGAACGGCGATCTTCCACCTACGGCTCATGGTGAATCCCAGGCCCGTCTCAGGAATCTCGACCTGAAGCCGGGTGTTCGTCTCATCGGGTTGCAATTTCAACCCCGCCAGCGCTCCATCGGAAAGTTCGGCCGTCACGCCGGTGGGCACGCGCTCAATCGCGAATCGTCCCGCCATGCGCCCTTTTTCGGCGCCGCCTGGGCCTTGCAAAACTTGAATTGCTTGCAAATCGAGCACGCGAAACGACCCATCGGGACCCAGCTCGATCGATCCGGTGAGGTCATGCCTGGCCAACCCTTCTTCTTGCACGCCTTCGACCGTTCCCTTGAAGGAAACCCGTTGAGGCTGGCCTCCCGGAACATTCTCCAAGGTGCAATCCAGCCCCCCCCGAGCAATCGACTCCAGATCGGTCAATTCCCGGATTGCCGATTCCGTGGCCTTCCAGGTTGCGCCCGGAAGGGACCCGGGCGGCGGCAGCAAGCCTTGCAAGGCACCGACGAAAACATCGGTGCGCAAAAGATCGACTTCGCCCAGGGTCATGGGGCCGCGAGGGCTAAACGGCACCTCGGTGCTTCCCTGGCGCAAAATCACGATGGGATTGAGAATCGGACGGATCAGCCCCTCTCCGACCTGATCGCCCTGTTCCCGAATCAGCTTCGCCTTGGTGTAGTGACGCACCGTTCGCACCGGTTCACCTTGAACGGAGCGATCGAGGATTCGCTCGTCGTATTCGACCGACGATTCTCCCTTGATCGGCATCGGGCCCTTGGGCCCCATGATCGTTCCGGTCAAACTACCTCGAGCGCGGATGCGATGAAACGATTGGGCCAGGGGATCGACCGCCCGCAGGCAGCTTGAGGAGATCGCCCAGGCGAACAGGGGAAATACGAAAAGGAAGAAAAGACGGAATTGTTTCACGGCAGTGGCTCCCGTCCAGGAATTGACCACAAGTCTACCCTATATTTCCGGCATGATTTCAATCACGGCGTTGCGTTTCAGTTCCAAGAGGGTCCGATTGATTTCGAGCATCATCGTGTCGTTTTTCAAACGATCGCGGATTTCCTTTTGCACCGACTCGTCGAATGGCCGCTTGCCGCCGCGCTGGCGCTTCACCAATTGAATGATGTGGAAACCGGTCCTCAGTTCGAGCACGGGAGCCAGTTGCCCGTCCTGCAACTTGTCGAGCACCGGTTCGGCCTCGGGCGGTCGAATTTCCCCTGGTTTCGATCCTGCTCCCTGGCCATCGCGAAGCGCGCTATCGCCGTGGCAATAGGTTTTCGACAACTTGACGAAGTCCTCGCCTTCCCGGACCTTTTGCGCAACCATGTCGGCCTGCTGGCGAGCTTCTTCGGGGGTATTGAACTTGGACTTGGCGATGAAAATGTCGCGCCACTGGATCGACTCGGAAATCTTGAAAAGGTCCGGATTCTGCTCGTAATACTCCTTGAGGTCGCGGTGGCCGATCCGATCGGTTTTGGGCCGCGCCGTTTCCGATAGATAGATCATCGCGACGCGGTTGCGCTCGGTTTGGCGCTTCATGAGCTCAAGCTGGACCCCCTGAGACTTGAACATCGCCTTCACCTCGTCCACCGTTTCCATCTTGTTCTTGTCTTTGATGTTGCGAAGGAGTGTTTCATATTCCTTGGTTCCCATCTCAAAGATCTTGCCCAGCATCTGCTTTCCTTGCGCAGACTTACCCAGCTTCGTTTCCACGTCCCAGATCGCAACCTCGCGATCGATCAGAACGTCGAGGATCTTTTTGCGGCGTTCTTTATCGGTGATCTCATCGCCCGCGGGGCTGGTGATCAAACTCCAGTTGACCTCCTCTTCGAGGATCGCGCGGCCGTTGACGGTGGCGACGACCCGGCTGCCGCTGTACTTGCGACCCAGTTGGGTGGCCCGCTCCTTGAGCGTGGGCACATCGAAGATCGATTGCTTGCGCATGATGCCCGCTTTTTCCTGCTTGGTCGATTTCGGCTGCACGACTTCCGTACCGATCGGGGCATCCGCTACGGCCGGCTCTTCTCTCTCTTTTTTCGTTTGAGCGGCGACTTCAATCCTCTTGGGCGCGGTGAACACTTCCAGCGGCGCGGAGGGGGAAGGGCCGCTCTTGGTTTCCTGGGGAAATGGCGGCGCGTAGGGCTTCGAGTCGGTGGGGAAAGGCGGCGGCGAACTTGCGGGTAGCCCGGCGGGCGGGTCCTCCATCGACACGGCGGGCGCTGCCTGGACGGTAGGTTGCGCCTCCGGTTCCTTGCCGCGATTCAAGATTCCGATGGTGGGTTTCGGCGCGGGGGCTTTCTCTTCGGCGGGAGGAACATGCTGGGAATACCCAACGGGTGTTTCCCCTTCCTTGGCGATGCGGTCGGAGATGTCTTCTGGAAAAACGCCCATCCGGTGCAGGTCGCGCATTTGGGGAGTTTGGCAACCCACCAGCGCCAAGACGCCGATGATGAGCCACAGCCCAAGAATCCGGGCCCACAGGCCTGAGCCGCGCAACCCTGAGCAAAGAAGGAATGCGGCACTGCTCTCGAATCGGAATCCATCAAGCCGATGGCTGGAAATCATGTCCTGCCTGCTCCTTGGGAGAACCCAGAGCTATAACCACTTGGTCCGCCGAATCAAGATCAGTCGAGGCGTTCACCCAGCCCTTCAAGCCCGAATTCTCCCGCCCCCAATCCCATCCTTCTCATACCTCCCATCATTTCCATCCACCTTCCCGATCGCAAAAACCCTCCACAAAAACAAAAAAACCCTCCTGATAACAGGAGGGTTCTCAAGCCAACTCAATTCGCCAGCGTGCTTAGACGGCCGCGGGCGAGCCCGATTCGACCTTGGGGGCCACGGGGGCGGCCGACTTCTTGGTCAGGTCGGGATTGATGAACTCAATGATGCAAAGTTCCCCACCGTCGCCCATGCGACGCTTGTGGATCTTGAGGATGCGGGTGTAGCCGCCCGGGTGATTCGCAAACTTGGGAGCCACTTCGTTGAACAGCTTCCGGTAAGCGTTGGGACGCAGCCAGGTCTTGGGGTTCTTGGCTTCCTCGGATTCCACATTCAAAGCGCGCTTGGCCATGGGTCCAAGGTAGGTGATCGCCTGGCGCCGGGCATGCAGATCGTTGCCGCGGGCAATCGTGATCAACCGCTCGATGAAGGGCCGGAATTCCTTGGCCTTGGCGACCGTGGTTTCGATGCGGCCGTGTTCGAGGATGGCGCAAGCGAGGTTTCTATTGAGGGCCAGCCGATGGGCCGAGTTGCGGTTAAGCTTCCGGCCGGCTTTCATGTGACGCATGACAAAGATCCTTTTCTAACTTTTCACTTACCGCAAAGGCCGGGGGGAATTAGCGTTGAGCCGCGGGAATCCGCATGCCCAGGCAAAGACCACGCTCGGACAATTTCGCTTTGACTTCCTTCAGGGTGTTGTCGCCGAAGTTGCGAACTTCCAGGAGCTCGTCTTCGGAACGAATGACCAGGTCGCGCACCATGGTGATGCCTTCGGATTCGAGGCAGTTCGTGGCGCGCACCGAAAGCTCGAGTTCTGCAAGGCTCATGTTGAGCTTGCGGTCGAGTTCCGGATCGGACGACGGGCTGATCGGCATCTCGGCTTCGCCGTTGTAGCCGATTTCGGGTCCGATGTCGGCATACTGGATGAACGGGTTGAGGTGCTTGCGCAGGATCTTCGCCGCTTCCACCAGGGCCATCTGGGGGGCAATCGTGCCGTTGGTCCAGATTTCCATGGTCAGCTTGTCGTAGTTGGTCTTCTGTCCGACGCGAGTTTCCTCGATTTCGTACTTGACCTTCACCACGGGCGAAAAGCTCGAGTCGACGGGGATAATGCCGATTTCCCGGTCACCGATCACGTTTTCGTCAGACGACTTGTACCCGCGGCCGTTTTCCACTTTCATCTCGACGACGAAGGGGACATCGGCCGTAAGGGTTGCGATCACATGGTCGGGATTGATGATCGAAACGGTCGAGTCGGCAATGATGTCGGAAGCCTTGACCACGCCGCGGTCATGACGCTCGATGCGAATCGTCTTCGGTTGCTCCGAGGTGCTCTTCACCACCAGACTCTTGATGTTGAGGATGATGTCGGTGACATCTTCGACAACGCCAGGAATCGAGGAGATTTCGTGCTGAACACCCTGGATTTTGACCTGGGTGACAGCGGTGCCCTCGAGGCTGGAAAGCAGCACGCGGCGAAGGCTATTGCCAACCGACACGCCGAAACCACGCTCGAACGGCTCGACCGAGAACTTGCCATAAGTATCGGTGCGGGTTGCATGGTCCGTGTGAATCCGGTTGGGAAGCTCAAAGCCGCGCCAGCGAATACGCATAAGGTCTTATCTCCCAAATCCTGTGAAGGCCAAACCCGCTCTACCGGTATTTCTACCTGCCGATTAGCGGGAACAAAGTTCGATGATGAGTTGTTCGGTGATTCCTTCGAGGTTCGGATCGATGTCCGAACGGGAAGGATTGCGGGTGATCTTGCCGGTCGGAGGTTCGCTCTCGTTGTTGGTGCGTTCCAGGAACGCGGGAACAGCGCGACGATCGTTTTCGGCAAGCGAGTTGCGAACCGACTTGAGCGAGGTTTCGTGGTTGCGCACGGTGACGGTGTCGCCGGCGCGCAAAAGGATGCTCGAAATGTCGGTGCGCACACCGTTCAAGAAAATGTGACCGTGATTGACGAGCTGGCGGGCGCCGGCGCGGCTGTGCGACCAGCCGAGGCGGTAGATGACATTGTCGAGACGGCGCTCCATCAGCGACATGAGCACTTCGCCGGTGTTTTCCTTCGAGCGCGAGGCAATTTCGAAGTAACGGTCGAATTGGCGCTGCATCAGCCCGTAAAAACGCTTGAGCTTTTGCTTTTCGCGAAGACGGGTGCCGTACTCGCTGAGCTTGCCGCGGCGCTGGCCGTGCATACCCGGGGCATAGTTGCGCTTCTTGAGCGAACACTTGTCGCTTTCGCAACGGGCGCCCTTGAGGAACAGCTTCCGGCCTTCCCGGCGGCACAGCTTGCAAACGGAATCGATGAATCTTGCCATAATTCGTTTTTCGTTTTTTTACTTGGTTGTGGGGGTTTGATTAGACGCGGCGGCGTTTCGGGGGACGGCAACCGTTGTGCGGCAGCGGGGTCACGTCTTCGATCGAACGGACGGTCAAACCCGACGCCTGCAGCGCGGTCACGGCCGATTCACGGCCCGAACCGGGACCCTGAATTTGCACATCGAGTTCCTTGACGCCGAACTTCGACGCCTTTTCGGCGGCGACTTCGGCCGCGCGCTGGGCGGCGAAAGGGGTGCTCTTGCGGCTTCCCTTGAACCCGACCACGCCCGCCGAGGCGAAACAAAGGGCGTCGCCTCCCTTGTCGGTGATCGTCACGATCGTGTTGTTGAACGTCGCCTTGATGTGCGCAATCCCGGAGCTGACATTGCGCCGGATCTTCTTCTTCCCCTTCTTGGACACCGTTTGAACCCTCTAGCTGGCCGCGCTCAAGCGGCGGAAATCCCGTATCTCGTAAAAATCGCAATATCGAAACGAACCTCTCGGTCCGTAGTCTCTTACTTGTCCTTGACGCCCTTCTTGCCGGCGACCGTCTTGCGAGGTCCCTTCCGGGTTCTGGCGTTGGTCTTGGTCCGCTGGCCGCGGCAAGGAAGACTGCGGCGATGGCGCGATCCACGGTAGGAGCCGATTTCGCGCAGACGGGCAATGTTCTGTTGAATTTGGCGGCGAAGGGGACCTTCCACCGTGTACTCACGGTCGAGGAATCCCGCAATGCGGCTGATTTCGTCGTCGGTCAGTTCCCGGGCGCGACGCTGAGGATCAACCCGGGCCTGTTCGCAAAGCTGCAAGGAGGTCGTCGGCCCGATGCCGTAAATGTACCGCAGGGAAATGTGGGTGGGTTTGTCGTTCGGAATGTCCACACCCAAAATACGAGGCATCTGCTTGGCTCCTTCGGCCTTTTCTCTATCTGTTCGGGTTAAACCTTTTTAGGCTTAGCTGATCGATTTTACTTACCCTTGGCGCTGCTTGTGCCTTGGGTTATCACAAATGATCAAAAGCTTACCGTGCCGCTTTACCAGCTTGCACTTTTCGCAAATCCGCTTCACACTAGATCGAACTTTCATGTTTCACCTCGCCCGACCTTCCTCCACGGAACAGTTCGGGAACTACTCAAAATACCCTAATTTTCATCCATCGGCAAGGGATTTTCCGCCCGGTCTTTCGATCCAGGTCTCATCCCGAGCCGTTAACACATAAACTCCCCGCTCCATAATCGCCAGGGTGTGTTCCACATGAACACTCGGCAGACCGTCCCGCGTCACCACCGTCCAGTGGTCGCGCAAGGTCTCGGTCAAATGGCCGCCCATGTTCACCATTGGCTCCACAGCCAGCACAATTCCCGGTTCCAGCCGGAAATCGTGCCTCCTCATCGCCGGTTCCCAGTAGTTGGGAACCTGAGGCGGCTCGTGCATCGACCGGCCGATCCCATGACCCACATACTGGGTCACCATCGAAAATCCGGCCCGCTCCGCCCTGCGCTGCATCGCCTGGGCCACTTCCGACCACCAGCTGCGAGTTGCCATCTCCTCGGCCGCCAGCTGTAAAATCGCTTCACCTTCGGTCATCAGGCGTTTCTTTTCCGCCGAGACCTCGCCCACCGGCAATGTCACCGCCGCATCGGCGCACCAGCCATCCACCGAACAGGCGGTATCGATCTTGACCAGGTCCCCTTCCAAGAGCGACCGGTTTCCCGGTATCCCATGGACGACCTGCTCGTTGACCGAAATGCAGGTCACCGCCGGAAAAGGCACTTTCCCCGGATATCCTTTAAAAAGCGACACCGCACCCGAGGCCCGATAGAGCTCTTCGACGGCCAGGTCGATGTCGCGAGTCTTGGTGCCAGGACGAACCATTTCACGGCAAACATCGAGCGCACGGGCCACGACCTTGCCCGCGACCCGCATCTTTTCCACATCGGCGGCGGTTTTCAGTCCCGTCCGCCCCGGTTTGGTCGCTCCCCTGGCCAATCCCACTCCCCAATTCAATTCGCCGTCTTGAGCGCGTTTTCCAAACGCCCAAGAACACTTTTGACCTCGCCGGTGCCATCCACGCGCCGGAGGATTTTCTGACTCTCGTAAAAGGGAATCAGCTGCTCGGTATCCTTGTGGTACACGAGCAAACGCCCCTTGACCGTCTCGGCTGCGTCGTCGGCCCGTTGCACCAGCGCCGTGCCGCAGTCGTTGCACACACCCGCCACCAGGGGCGGATTGTTGCGAACATGATAGGTCGCCTTGCAGCCGAGCTTCGGGCAACTCCACCGGCCGCAAACCCGCTGAACGATCAGCTCGTCAGGCACATCGATCAAAATGGCCAGGTCCATTTCCATGCCATTTCGACCCAGGATCCGATCGAACTCCTCAGCTTGCGCCAGAGTTCGCGGATAACCATCCATCACGAATGCGTGAGGACGATCAGCCCGATCGAACCGCTCTTCGATCAGGTCGTTCACCAACTCGTCGGGAACCAGGTTCCCCTTTTCGACAAAGGACTGCGCCCGCACTCCTTCGGGAGTTTGCCGGCGGATCGCGTCCCTCAAAAGATCGCCCGTGCCAATATGTTCCCAGCGGTGAGAACGGCACAAAATCTTGGCCTGGGTTCCTTTCCCGCAACCGGGAGGACCCAATAAAAGGACGCGCATGTTTGCTATTCCCAAAACCACGCGGGGGAGATCGCCGGTCAAGGGATCGGCTAATCCTCGGTCAAGCCGGGATAGTTCCGCATCACCAGGTGGCTGTTGATTTTCTGCACGAGGTCAAGCGCCACGCTCACCACGATGAGCAGGCTCGTGCCGCCGTAAAACTGCGCAACTTCTTGAGATACTTCCAGGGTCGAGGTCACCATGGTGGGGATCACCGCGATGATCGCCAGAAATGCCGCGCCCACATAGGTCAGCCGCAGCATGACCTTTTCGAGGTAGTCGGCGGTGCGCTTGCCCGGCCGATAGCCCGGAATGAAGCTGCCATGGTTGCGCAGGTTCTCCGCAACATCCTTCGGATTGAAGATGATCGCGGTCCAGAAGTAGCAAAACACATAGATGAGCACCACAAAGGTGATCGTGTAGGTCCACCCTTGCCGCTCAAACACGCCGGCCAGAGCCCGGAAGAAGTCGGAATTGGTGGCGTTGGAAAGCGCGGAGAAGATGAAGTAAGGCAGAATCAAAAGGCTGGAAGCGAAAATCACCGGCATGACACCGGCCTGATTCACTTTGAGCGGCAAATACTGCCTGGTTCCACCAAACACCCTGCGGCCGCGCACGTGGCGCGCCGACTGCGTCGGAATGCGCCGTTGGGCCTTGGTCATCGCCACGACGCCCATGATCACGAGCAAGAACAGAAGCATCAGGACGACCAGCTTTTCAAACGACATGTCCTGGCCGCTGCTGCCGCCAAGCGTCATCACCGAGTCCTTGATCTTCCACACGCCGCCGGTCTGCTCGAACAACAGCGACACCGTTGCGGCCGGAAGCCGTGCGACGATGCCCGCCATAATGATCAAACTGATGCCGTTGCCGATGCCATATTCGTCAATCTGCTCGCCCATCCACATCAGGAACAAGGTCCCGATGACCATGGTCAAGACCATCGTCACATACCAGTAAAAGCCGGTGTAGCCGGGAAGTCCCAGCCCCCTTCCTTGACTGGGGTCGGTCATGAAATTGACATACATGATCGCCTGGAACATGCAGATCGGCACGGTCGCCAACCGAGTCCAGTTATTGAGAATCTTGCGCCCCGCTTCGCCTTCCTTCTGCAGGCGCTCGATGGCCGGAACCATCGCGCCCAAAAGCTGGAAGATGATGCTCGCGGAAATGTAGGGCATGATGCCCAACCCGAACACCGTCGCGTTGCTCAGATTGCCGCCTGAAAACATCGAGACGTAGCTGAAAATGCTGCTCAGCCCGCCGCCCAGGTTCTTTGTGAGCTGTTCCTGGTCGATGTAAGGAAGCGGAATGCTGTACCCGACCCGGTAAATGGCCAGGAACATCAGAGTGATTCCGATCTTCCAGCGCAACTCGGGGATACGGAAGATGTTGATCAAATTTGACATGCTGGATTCCTGGCCGGAGGCGTCCGATCCTTGCCGGCTTAGCCCTGGGCCTTGGTCGTCGTCTTGGTCTTCTTCGGCTTCATCTTATTGCGCACCGGCTTCTTGGCCGGAGGGATGACCTCGACCGAGCCGCCCTTGGCTTCGATCTTTTCCTTGGCCGATTTGGAAACATGGTGGACGTTGACCGTGTACTTCTTGGTCACTTCCCCGTCGCCCAGCACGCGGATGCCGTCAGACGGACCGTTGCAAAGGCCTGCCTTCTTGAGCGTGTCGATATCGATGATCGCGCCTTCTTCGAAGTGGGCATCGAACTCGCCGACATTGACGACGAGGTAGTGCTTGTCCCACGAACCGTGGGAGAAACCGCGCTTGGGCATGCGGCGGAACAAGGGCATCTGGCCGCCTTCAAAGTGAAAGCGCGGCAGCTTGGCGCCCGCGGAGGCATACTGCCCCTTCATACCGCGACCACCGGTCTTGCCGGTGCCCGAGCCGATACCGCGACCGACCCGCTTCTTCTTACGGACGGTGAAAATGCCCGTATTCACATCGTTCAGATTCATTAGAGGGCCACTCCGCGCAAGCGGGCGACATCTTCACGGGTCCGCAGTTCCTGCAGACCGGCGAGGGTGGCGCGCACGAGGTTCATGGGATTGGTGCTGCCGTGGGACTTGGTCAGGATGTTGCGCACACCCGCCAATTCCAAAACGGCCCGGACGCTGGGACCGGCCTTGACGCCCGTACCCGGGCCGGCGGGAACCAGAATGACCTTGCTCGCGCCGAATTTGCCGACCACGCGATGAGGAATCGTGTCGCCGCGAAGGCTGACGCGCACCGCTCGCTTGAGGTTGTTTTCGGCGTCCTTGGTCGCTTTTTCGACAGCGGGAGGAACTTCGTTGGCCTTGGAATAGCCAAGGGAAACCTTGCCGTTCTTGTCGCCAACCACCACCAGGGCGTTGAACGTGAAGCGGCGGCCACCCTTCACCGTTGCGGAACAACGGCGGATCTTGATGACCCGGTCTTCCCAGCCATCTCTACCGCCACCATCGCGATTATCGCGTTCACGGGCCATGCCCAATCTCCCTTAAATAGCTGTCTTGTTGACTACGGTTCGTCTTTGTTCTATCTGCGTTCAACCTGCAAGCCGCCAGTTCTTTTAGAACTGCAACCCGCCAGTTCTTTAGAACTGTAATCCGCCGGCCCGGGCACCATCGGCCAGAGCCTTGATCCGGCCGTGATACCTGTAGTGGCCGCGGTCGAACGCAACCTTGCTGACTCCCTTTTCGAGGGCGGCCTTGGCAAGCGCCTTGCCCACGACTTCGGCAGCCTTGCTGTTGCCGCCGTAGGACAGCTCGGCTTTCACCGACGCGGTCTGCGAACTCGCCGAGGCGACCGTTTGACCTTCCTCGTCGTTGATGAGCTGGGCGTAAATGTGCTTGGAGCTGCGAAATACCGTCAGCCTTGGGCGCTCCGCTGTGCCCCGGACAAGCCGGCGGACATGGTTGCGCCGCCTGAGCTGCCTGTTCTTCTTGATCTTTTGCGAATTCATCTCTGTCTTCCCCCGGCGCGGACCCACTCCGCGCGGCCAACTCCACTGCGGCCGGGCTTTTTTTCCCCGACCGCGCGCCCACTTGTACTCGATTAGCTCGTCTTGGACTTGCCTTCCTTACGGCGAACCTTCTCGTCGTCGTAACGGATGCCCTTACCTTGGTAAGGCTCCGAAGGCTGGGCGGCGCGCACATCGGCCGCGAACTGGCCGACCTTGTGCTTGTCCGCTCCCTTGACCACCACGGCGGTCACCTTGTCCACTTCTTTCTTGCCTTCCATCCGGTACTCCATTTGAGTCACTTCGACCGTGACTCCTTCGGGTGCCGTGCATGCGATCTCGTTGGCATATCCCAACTTGAGAATCACCTTGCGCTTGTCTTTCTTGTCGATTTCCGCCTTGTAACCAAGGCCGATCACGACCAGCTTGCGCTCGTAACCCTTCGTTACCCCTTCCACCATGTTGGCGATCAGGGTGCGGGTCAAACCGTGCAGCGAGCGGCTGAGGCGGTCGTCATCGGGACGAGTCACCGTCACTTGCCGGGTGCCGTTGTCGAAGGCGACTTTCATGCGGTTGTGAGGAGTCAGGTGGAGTTCCCCCTTGGGCCCCTTCATGCTGACTTTGCCGCTGCCCACGGTCACATTGACCCCAGCGGGTACGGCAACCGGTTGTTTTCCAATACGAGACACCTTGAATCCTCCTCCATCCGCGCCGGCCAAGTTCAAAACGGGCCGGAATGATTCTCTATCGACTCTCTATTTCGCTCTGTATTCTCTTCGCCGCTTCGGTTAGTAAACCGTGCAGAGCAGTTCGCCGCCGACCTTCTGGGTGCGAGCCTGGCGATCGCTCATTACACCCTTACTGGTGGTGAGGATGCTGATGCCCAGGCCATTCAGGATAGGCCGGAGCTGGGTGCTGCGGACATAGTGCCTTTGGCCCGGCTTGCTGGCGCGACGAATGATCCGGATGACCTTTTCACCCTCGGGACCATACTTGAGAAAGCAGCGCAAGATCACACCGGTCTGGGCCAGATCCGTCTCGGGGACGAGCTGGCTGACGCCATGGTCGTCGATCTTGACGGTTCCCACCTGGAAATCGGTGATGAATCCTTCTTCGCGAAGCACCCGTGCGACTTCAATCTTCAACTTGGTCGCGGGCATATCCACGGCGGGACGCTCAATCCGATTTGCATTCCGGATCCTGGTCAACATGTCCGCCAAAGGGTCAGTCATCATGGTCGAATTGCTCCCGTCCGCTTACCAGCTTGCTTTCATGAGTCCGGGGATGATCCCCTCGCTCGCCATATTTCTGAAACAGATCCGGCAAATGCCAAATTTGCGATAAACCGCGCGAGGCCGGCCGCACAGGCGGCAGCGCAATCTCAGGCGAATGCGTTCGCGGGCGGGCATCTTGACCTTTTCCGGTTCCCGGCGCCAAGCGTCGAGCTTGGCCATTTTCACCTTGAACCTCGACATCTTTCCCGAAGTTGCCATGTTCCGCTTCCCGCCTTTAGTCTTTCTCTAGTATGCAAACTATGCAAAAAAGCCGCGTATACTTGTTTAGTTTTCCCGGAACGGCATGCCGAGAGCACGCAGCAATTCGCGAGCTTCCTCGTCGGCGCGAACGGAGGTCACAAAGGTGATGTCCATGCCCTGGGAAAAGTTCACCTTGTCGGGATCGACTTCAGGGAACACGCTTTGATCAGTCAGGCCCATGCTGTAATTGCCGTTGCCGTCGAAGCTACGGGGATTGATCCCGCGGAAGTCGCGGATACGGGGCAGCGCCAGGTTGATCAAGCGATCGAGGAACTCGTACATGCGCTTGCCGCGCAGGGTGACCCGAGCGCCGATTTCGTTGTTCTCGCGCAGACGGAAACCGCTCACCGCCACCTTGGCTTTGGTGACCTGAGGCCTTTGCCCCGCGATCATGCCAAGTTGCTCGGCCGCTTCCTTCATCCGGTTCTTGTCCTGGAGCGCCTTGCCGACGCCCATGTTGATCACGATCTTCTGCAGCTTGGGAATGCTGTTGATATTGTCGCGTCCCAGCTTCGTTTTGAGCTGGGGGACAATTTCCTTCGCATACCGTTCCATCAACCTTGCCATTTCACACCTCTAAAAACCCTGGCGGTTTGTCTGGTCCTAGCGCCTGGCAAACCTCTTAGTCTTCGCTGATTCGAACGCGACTCGCGTGAGCCTTGCCGAACTATCCTTGAACGCGCGCGGTCTTGGGACGAGCAATCACCCGGATGTTCCCATTGCACTTCTTGCAGGCCAGATACTTGGTGGCGTCTTTTTCGATTTTAACCCCGGTGCGAACGCCCTTGCGGCAACTGGCGCAGTAAAGCATCACGTTGCTGGCGTCGATCGGCATCTCTTTCGAAAGGCGGCCGCCTTGCATGTTGCGCCGGTTGGGCTTCACATGCTTGTACACCTTGTTGACGCCCTCGACGACCAGCGTACCCTTGCTTGGCAAGGTGCGCAGCACGCGCTTGGCCTTACCCGGCTCGGCGTTGTTTCCGGAGATCACCACCACCAGGTCGTTCTTGCGAATTTTCATCTCAGCCTGCCTGTTCTTTCACGCTCTCAAAGGCTAGCCTCACGGCCCCTTGCGCCCACTTGGACTAGACCACTTCTTCCGCGAGGTTGGTGATCTTGGCAAATTTTTTGTCGCGAAGCTCACGGGCGATCGCGCCGAAAATGCGCGTACCGCGAGGATTGTCTTCCTTGTCGATGATGACCAGGGCGTTGCGATCAAAGCGAACATAGGTACCGTCGTCGCGGCGGGTCGCCTTCTTGACGCGGACCACCACGGCTCGAATCACTTCGCCCGGCTTGACATCGCCACCCGGATTGGCCTTCTTCACGCTGGCGATAATCACATCGCCCAAACCGGCGTAGCGGCGGCGATTGCCACCCAACACCTTAATACACATGCATTCCTTGGCGCCGGTGTTGTCGGCGACATCAAGGTAAGTGTACATCTGAATCATCGCGCCACCCCAAACCCTTCCCTTGAACGACTGGCCTTACCGAAAAACCTCGGCTTAGGCCTTTTCCGTGGCCACTTCGGTCGTAGCCGCCTTGGTGATAATCCTCACCAGATCCCAGTGCTTGGTCTTGGAGAGCGGCCGCGATTCGACGATTTCCACGAAATCACCGACATGGCTCGTGTTGCCTTCGTCGTGGACCATGCAGATGGTCTTACGGCGCATGATCTTGCCGTAGCGAGGATGGCGCACCATCCGGGGAATTTCGACCCTGCGGGTTTTGTTCATCTTGTCGCTGGTCACCACACCCGTGACGACACGGCGGCGGCCAAGATCCGACCCCTGGGTAGCTGTCTCAGTCATGCCTTACTTCCCCTTGCCCTTTGCGTTCGAACCGGCCTTGTCGGCCTTGGCGCCCGAACCGGCTTTCGCCCCTTTATCCGTTTTGGCCGATTTCGCCTTGGCTGCGGGTTTCTCCGCTTTGGCCTTGGCCTTTTCCTTGGCCTTCTTGCGCCCTTCTTCGTTCTTCAAAATGAGAGCCTTGCGGCTGGCCACGGCGGCTCGCCATTCGGCTTGCGCCGCGACAAGCCCTTCGGTTTCCGCCTTCTCGGCGGCCGCTCGCTCGATTTTCAGCTCCGCCTCACGCTGGATCGTCTTGACGCGGGCGATGTCCTTGCGGGCCTCGCGAATTTCGCCGACCGCTTGCAGCCTTTCCGTTGCGGCCTGAATGCGCAACTGGATCACTTGCTTGGACAAATCGGAAAGGGCGAGAGCCTGCTGCTCTGCGTTCATCGCCCGAATCTCCGAAGACTTCATCTTCCGCCTGCCTTTCTCAAACTTCGCTTGTCTTTAGCCGACCGCCGGCAACCGGGTAACGAACCGGCAACGGAAGGGCATTTTGTAAGCGACCTTCGCCAGCGCTTCTCGCGCCGTGGCTTCGGGGACGCCGCCAATTTCAAAAAGGACCATGCCGGGCTTGATCACCGCCGCCCAAAACTCCGGCTCGCCCTTGCCCTTACCCATACGGGTTTCCAGGGGAATCGAGGTCACCGACTTGTGCGGAAATACCCGGATGAACAGCTTTCCTTCACCGCGCATCGCATGGCTGATCGTGATACGACCCGCCTCGATCGTTTGAGCCGTCAACCAGCCGCGATCAAGCGACTGAAGCCCAAACTCGCCGTAGGAAACCGTGTTCCCGCGCGTGGCATTACCTTTTATTTTGCCGCGCTGGCTTTTTCGATACTTTACCCGCTTGGGCATTAGTGCCATCGCCTGCCTCCTCCGCCAAGAAGTCGCCGTTATTGATCCAAACCTTGATGCCGATGTGCCCTTGCGGGGTCATCGCTTCGGTAAACCCGTAGTCGATCTTCGCGCGCAGCGTGCTTAAGGGAATCGATCCCATCATGCCGCTTTCGCAACGTGCCATTTCCGCGCCGCCTAAGCGGCCCGACATCTGAATGCGGATGCCGCGGCAACCGGTATCCATCGTCGCTTCGAGCGCTTTTTTCAGCGTCCTTCGGAAGCTGCCGCGCTTTTCCAGCTCTTCGGCAATGCTCTGCGAGACAATCTGGGCATCGGTGAGAGGGTTATTGACTTCGAAAGTCTTGACCTCGATCACCCGGTGGAACAAGTCCTCGAGTTCCTTGGTCAGGGTTTCGACTTCGGCGCCCTTCTTGCCGATGATCACGCCCACCTTGGCCGCGAACACGCGCACAATCACCTTTTCGCGTGTGCGATCAATCATGATCCGGCTGATGCCGGCATTCTTGAACTTCTTGCGGATATAACCGCGGATGCGCACATCTTCCACGATCAGATCGGGGAAATCACGCTTGGTCGCACACCAGTTGCTCTTCCAGCCGAGCATGATCCCGGTGCGAAAGCCGATTGGCCTTACTTTTTGTCCCATATCCCAAAGCCTCCGCCTTCAACTTGTTCGGGTGATTATTCTTCTGCGCCGGTGTCTTCGGTTTCGGGCGCCAAGTCACGTTCATCGCCATAGCCGAGGCCGATCACAATATGGGACATCCGCTTTTTGATCGGATATGCCATGCCGCGAGCGCGGGGGATCGAACGCTTCAGAATCGGTCCGCCATCGACGCGAGATTCGAGGACGCGCAGGTCATCGAGCTGTTCGGCTTCGAGGTCGCGAGCATTGTCCACCGCACTGCGAACGACCTTGCGCAGCAAGCGCGCGCCACGGTTCGGCACGAAGCGCAAAAGCTCCATGGCCTCCTCGGCAAAGCGACCCCTGATCAGATCGGCGAATAGCCGGATCTTGCGCGGGGACATCCGCACATAACGATGTTTGGCTCGATACTTAAGCGCCATGATTCTTTCCCCTCACGACCGATCGGCAATTACTTGCCGCCGGAGGCCGCCTTGGCCTTGGAACCCGAGTGACCCTTGAATGTTCGCGTGGGTGCGAACTCGCCCAATTTGTGTCCGACCATTTCTTCGGTGCAATACACCTTGGCGAACTTGTTCCCTGCATGGACCAGGAAGGTCACCCCAACGAAATCGGGGACAACCGTGCAGTCGCGAGCCCAGGTCTTGAGCGGTTCGCGGTTTCCCGACTTGCGAGCTTTCTCCAACTTGGCGTAGAGACGCTCGTCAACGTGGGGTCCTTTTTTCAGTGATCGGCTCATTTATGCCACTCCTGATCGATTAAGCTTGGTTGCGCGGGCCGGGTCGGCGCCGACGAACAATAGAGTTATTGGATGGTTTGCGCTTCTTGCGGGTCTTTCCGCCCTTCGACAAAACGCCCGTCGGTCCGCAAGGATGACGACCGCCGCCGGTGCGACCTTCACCACCGCCCATTGGGTGGTTGACCGGGTTCATCGAGGTACCGCGATTGTGCGGCTTGCGGCCTTTCCAGCGCTTGACGCCGGCCTTGCCCAAACTGATGTTCATGTGATCGGCGTTGCCAATCGTACCGATGGTTGCACGGCAATCGGCGGAAACGCGACGCATTTCACCGGAGGGCAAAGTCACCTGGGCCCACTCGGCTTCACGGGCGGTGAGCACCGCCGAGGTGCCGGCGCTACGGGAAATCTGACCGCCACGGCCGGGCTGCAATTCCACATTGTGAATCGCCATGCCCAGCGGAACTCGGCGAAGCGGCATGCAGTTGCCGATCTTGGGCTCAATGTCGGAGCCGCTGGCAACCTTATCGCCAACCTTCAGACCTTCCGGAGCAAGGATGTAGGCCTTGGTGCTGTCGGAGTATTCGATCAGGGCGATGCGAGCCGAACGGTTGGGATCGTATTCGATCGAAACAACCTTGCCTTCGACTCCGTCCTTGCGGCGCTTGAAGTCGATGAGGCGATAACGAACCTTATTGCCACCCCCACGAAACCGCGAGGTGATAACGCCTTGATTGTTGCGGCCGCCCGTCTTGGGCTTGGGCACAAGCAGCGATTTTTCGGGCTTGCGACGTTTGTCGGAAATATCCTTGAAGTCGCTTACCGAGCGCCCACGCGTACCTGGCGTTACCGGATTGAATTGGCGAATACCCATTGCTTTACTCCTTTACCCTTCCTGTTTTGGTGTCGCTTAGAACAGGTCCAACCTTAAAACAGGTCCAATCCAGGACTGTCAGGATGGAGGGTCACATAGGCTTTTTTCCAGTGGGCAAGCCGTCCCAGGCGGAATTTGTGGCGGCGGGCCTTGCCGCAGCGGTTCATCGTGCGAACCTTGTCGACCTTCACATTGAAAAGCGATTCCGCGGCCGCTTTGATGTGGTGCTTGGTGGCCCAGGGGCTGACTTCAAAGGTGTAAGTCCGCTTTTCCTGGCTCATTTCGGTCGACTTTTCCGTCACGAGCGGACGCAAAATGACCTGATGGGGCTCAAGGGCCGGGCCGGCTGGACGCACGGCCTTGCTTAAACGGGCGTAATAGCCGTATTGGGCTGTTTCTTGTTTGCTCATGGTTTACTTCCCCGCTTCCACGGTTGCTGCTTGCGCGCCGGCTTGATCGCGACGGGCCTTGGCGGTGATCGCCTCGAGTGCCGCCTTGGTGAGGATCAAACGCTTTTGGCGCAAGATGGAATACACATTCAACTCTTCGGCTTGAGCCACTTCGACCGTGGGGATATTGCGAGCCGAAAGGTAGACATTCTTCGCGGCTTCTTTACCGGCCTCGTCCTGGCCTTTTGCCAGCCCAAGGAGGCAGGTCACCGCGTCGGTGTTGTGATCGTAACCTTCGGATTGAGAAGCTTGCTTTTTGCCCATCAGCTTGAGGGCGCGCAGAAGCGAGGTGATTTGGCTGGTCTTGGGTTTGTCGAGAGCGATTTCGTCGATGATGATGGCTTGATTGTCTTGGAACTTCGAAAGGATCGCCATGCGGGTCGCGGCGCGCTGGGCCTTCTTCGGCATGTAGTAACTGTAGTCGCGGGGCTTGGGGCCCTTGGCGGTACCACCACCGCGCCGCTTGTTCGTGCGCTTGGTACCAACGCGGGCATTGCCCGTGCCCTTTTGGCGGAACAGCTTTTTCGTACTGCCCGCGACTTCACCACGCCTGAGCGTTGAGTGGGTACCAGCCCGTTGATTGGCCTGGTATTGAATGACCGCATCGTGAAGCAACTGACGATTCACTCGTCCGCCGAAATCGGAGGGATTCACCTCGACTTGGCCCACTTCTGCGCCGTCTTTGTTGTAAACCTTAAGGCTCAACATAACCCAACCCCAAAAAACAGGCGCAAAGACCGGCACGGCCGGTCTTAGGCCTTGAATTCCGTAAGTCCATCGGTTGCGGATTCGCACCGAAGTCCAACACCCAATATCCCACAGCTCAAAAGAGGCGGGGACACAACCGGGCAAAGGACCAGCAAAGAAACCAGGGCAAGCCCCGGTCAAGCAGCAAGGTCCGGTGTAAACCGGACCTTGGCATGGCGCATGCGCGCCATTGGGATCGTCTTAAACTCCCGCGGCAAGAACGCGGATTTTGATATCAACCCCGGGCGGAAGGCTCAGACCCTTGTTCAAGGCCTCGACCGTCTTGCCCGTTGGGCGAAGGATATCAATCAGCCTTTTGTGCGTTCTGATTTCAAACTGCTCACGAGACTTTTTGTCAATATGGGGGCTTCGCAGCACCGTATATCGCTCAATCCGCGTCGGAAGAGGAATCGGACCGTGGACTTCAGCCTCCGTCTGCTCGGCGGTCTGAAGGATTTCCCTGGCCGTACGGTCAAGGACTTCGTGGTCGTAAGATTCCATCCGGATTCGGATGCGCATTTTTTCGTTGCCTGCGGCCGCCACAACCCTCTCCTGCATCAATTGCCGATCGTTTGTTCGGGAAGCTGCAATCATACATTTTCCCGTAAGAAAATGTCAAGCCAGCATGGTCCCGACCATGTGAGGAATATCGGCTATATCCGGCCGCAGCCCCCGCGATTTTGCAATCTTACGCCACAAACCCAGTTTACGAAACCCAGTTGGCATCATTTTTCGCAAGTGCCTTCTGGGACTGCGGATTTTCCCCGTGTTTTGGCGCGAATCGCTGTTTGGGCAATTAAGAAGGAGAGGCAGCGGAAGCTGGGTTGAATTGGTGAAGAGGCCCAGCTGAGTCATTGCCCATACCAGTTGGCGCTCAGGACCACTTTCCAGTCCCCCTTTTCGTTCAGAAGCACATAAGATTCGCGATATCGCGCGCCATGTCCTCCGCCTTGCCGGGTCCAAATCACATGGACCCGTGATTCTTTGTCATTTTCGCTGACGCTCTGAATTCGGAACCTTTCCGAGGCTCCACCCATCAGCTGGCGTCTCTTGGCGAGGGCCTCGCCAAGACTCTCCTGGTCCCAGTGTTCACGCGATGCCCGCGTGAGACCCTGCAGAACGCCAGGAATCTCGCCTGCCTGCAGCGCGCCCAACCACTTTTCCATGGGAGCTTCGCTGGCCTTGGGTGCTTCCAGCGGCGTGGAAGAACAGCCCAACCCACCAACCAGCGCCAGCGAAAGAACCATCCAAATTGTGGCGGCCTTCAAGGGTGGAGTACCCGCAGCCCGTAAGTCGATTGCCGGACCGTAGGGAATGGCCGGCCCGGAGGTGGCAGCGTTAATCGGGGTAAGTAGCATCGTCCACCAATACTTTGCGATCGGGGAAGAACAGAACCGCGCCCTCGTCGAACATGTAAGCGGTCGCATGCCCATCCAGGAACAGATAGTTGGCGGTGCCGCCGTGACGATCATGGGCCAGCCACGACTTCCAGGTTGTGGTCCCCAGCCAGATATCGAAGTCGTCCTGGCGTGGATCCTCGTCAAGCTTCGGATCGAAGGCCTCGCCGCGCCGGTCGGTCCAGGCCGCGATGTTGGAAAGCCCCACTTCGCTCGAAAATCGCTCGCGCGTCCACTGGCCGTAGCGGCGCGTTTTGTGCGACAACAGCGAATTCATCAGATAGCTGACTCGATGCGCGATCCCGTCAACCGCGCCCGTCTCATCGATAAAGGGAGTCTTTTTCGTTAAGTCGGAAGGACAGCGATAGATCGACTCCGACTTACCCCAAACCCCTTTGCGCGCCAGTTCCTCATCGGCTTCGTTCGTGCCCCCAATGAAAGGAAGCAACTTGTCTGCCCAGAAGATCTCGGCAAACGAATTGGAGTGGCTGGTATTCGTCGCCACATCGGCGTCGTACGGGTGATGCAGGAAAAAGTACCCGTTGGTGAAATCGTAATACTGCTGGGTCGCCAGCCCGATTTGCCTCAGGTTGGAGAGGCACTCCATTCGCTGCGCTGCCGCGCGCACTTTTTGCACGGCCGGCACCAACATCCCGATCAAAACGCCGATGATCGCGATGACCACCAGCAATTCGATGAGTGTGAAGGCTGAAGTTCTGGGTGATTTCGCATTCCTGTCGAACCGGGCGGCCATAATCGACCTCAGAAAAAGATCTCGGGGGGATTTTGCCATCCGCGACGCTTGGACGCGGAAGAAGCACGGTGTTACATTTTTAACAAATATCACACCGAGAAACGTCTGCAAGCCGTGCTTTGCCGAATTTCAAGCAATTCACAAAATGGTCATCAACCTCACTAAATGGTCATGAAGCCCGTTAGCTGACCGGTAAACCAACTCGAATCCAAATGAGGGGGCGCCACTCGTGTCGGATATTGTCCGATTTTCCGTTTCGCTCGAAGCCGACCTGCTGGAGCAATTCGAGAAGTTTTGCACCGAGGGAAAGTTATCCACCCGCAGCGAAGCGATCCGGCAGTTGTTGCGCGAAAAACTCACCCAGGAAGCCTGGGTGAACGAGGCTCATGATGTCGCCGCCAGTTTGACGCTGGTGTTCGATCATCACCGCTCGCGCTTGACCGAAAAGATGATCGAAATTCAGCATGAACATGGCGATTGCGTCGTGTCGACGATGCATGTTCATCTGACGCGCGATCTCTGCATGGAACTGATCGCGTTGCGCGGTCCAGCCAAGGAATTGCAAGCGCTCGCTTCGAAATTAAGCGGTCTGAAGGGAATCCACCAGGCACAGCTCGTGGTGGCGCGCGCCGACGAAATGGGTCATTCGCACGTTCATTCTCATGGGCATCCTCACCCCCATTCCCACACCCACCCTCACACGCACGACTCTCGCCCCAGGCACGGCAAGAAGTGAGACAACGGGTGGGAAAGAGTAGGAATTCAACGCAAACGCGCAAAGCAAAGAGAAAAGACGCAAAGGAAGAGTGTTGGGAGAGTTCCAAGCATCGATCGGCTACGCTCTTTGCAGGGTGAACCGCGTGATTTCCGGAGAAACATTGAATCGCACCCGTTTCAAATAGCCCAGTCCGGGGTTGATGTACAGCCAGCGGCCATTCCCCAGGGAGAATTCTCCCTGGGTGTAGCGGCGATTTTTGACCGGGAGCATGGGCGGCGGTAAAAACGGCGGCTTGACCTGCCCGCCATGGGTATGACCTGAAAGCACCCAACCTGGCCAGTCGGCCATTTCCGGGAGATCGACCGCATCGGGGTTATGGCAAAGCGTCAAAATCGCATCCTTGGCATCCCATTGCGATTTGGGCGTGGCCGGTTGAAATCGTGAACTCCACAGATCGTCGAGTCCCACAAGCTGCAGATCACCGACGTGCGCGATCTCGTTACGCAGCACCCGAATGTTGCATGAGTTCATCGTCGCCGCCAATCGGTCGGCCGCCTTGAGGTCGGACCAGTTGAGGCCATAGTCGTGATTGCCAAAGATCGCGTAGCCGCCAAGGGGCCCGGGTTCGAAGCCGTCAAATAACCGGCCGACTTCATCGACATGCTCATCGCCGCGGCAATGCATCAGATCGCCGGTGATCACCGTGAAATCGGGTTTCAACCGCGAGATTTCTTTGAGAGACCGAGCCAGATAATCGAAATCGACAATCGCGCCGACATGCAGATCGCTGATCTGGACCATCTTCTTCCCGGCCATCCGGTCAGGCAGACGATCGATCGGCAGGTCGCGCTCGACTAGGTTGACCCAGTGGGGCTCGACCCGCCAGGCGTAGAGCCCGAGCGCTCCTCCCACGCCAACGAAGCCCGCGCCCCATTGCAGCACGCGACGTCTGGTGAAAAAACGATTGGGCGAGGTCGCCATGCACGGTCTCCGGCGGGTCCCGTTTTGTCTTGGCTCTCAAGTCCTTGACCAAGCCATGTTAGCGTGGAAGACAGGATCCGCTGCGAAAGCCGCCGCGCTTTTTCCTTGCTTGACCTTCCCTTGGCCAGCCTCGCCCAAACCCTATGGACACGGAATGCCCTTCCCGCCGAAAATGCCGGTTGGATTTTTTGCTGTTTTTTGCTGTCTGGGATGGACCGTTTCCCATGAAACAGATTTTTGGCGGCTTGTTGCGCTCCATGGGCATGGGCCCGCTGCTTCATAAGGCCAGAATCAACAGATGGCGCTTGCAAGCCGATTCGCTCTTCGTCCCTCCCGGCCACTACTACTCCCCGGTTGTCACTCGCCAGAATCTGGCCGAAGAGGAACATCAGCTCTCCCGGGACATCCCGCGCCAACTGCCCGAAATCATTCTCGACGAAAAAGCGATGCTCGACAGGCTGATCCGGATGAACTTCGCCGGCAAGCCGCTGGGTTTGCCGGAAGTGAAAGACTCCTCCTGGCGCTACTGGTCCAACAACGGTTCCTACGGAGCCAACGACGCTCATTGCCTTGCCGGCATCGCACGGCTTTATCAACCGCGCCGCATCATCGAGGTGGGTTGCGGCTTCTCCTCGGCGCTGATTCTCGATCTCAACGATCGGGAATGGAACGGCCGGGTCGAACTTTCGTTTGTCGATCCCGACCTCGAGCGCATGAAGCGCCTCTTGCAAGAGAACGAAAAAACCCGGGTCAAGCTGACCCAGTCGCGCTTGCAGGACATGGACCCAGCCTTTTTCACCTCTCTTGAGGCCAATGACATCCTGTTCATCGATTCGACCCATGTGGCCAAGACCGGCTCGGATGTGCTTTATCTTTTTTTCGAATTGCTTCCCCGCCTGGCGTCAGGCGTGCTCATTCACATTCACGACATTTCCTGGCCGTTTGAATACCCCAAGGAATGGATCGCCGAGGGCCGCTCCTGGAACGAGAACTATTTCCTGCGGGCGTTCCTGATGCATAACCGAGCCTACGAAATCATCCTCTGCAATTCGTGGCTCAGCCACTTCCATCCCGAAGCGGTGCGCGCGGCCATGCCCGGCGTGCCGTTTGAAGGAGGGAATATCTGGTTGAGGAAGGTTTAATCCCTTTGCGGCTGACCAGAGAGTGAGCCAACGTTTAGTAAGGTCCTGACCACTGGTGGTCTTTCCACCTGGGCCAGATCGATTGAATCTCGAAGAGCAGCCATCCGCCGATGGTCACCGAACTTTCGTGGGATGCGTAGACAATCCAATCAAGCGATTCACTCGACCAGTAGCCTTCGGCGCCGTTGTATTTGGGATCCCATAGCGACACGTCTTGCTCGTACTCTGGGCCGTGTTCGCGAAGTTCCCACACGCGCTCGACCTTTCGCTGTTTCAAAACCTTGATGAGCCGATCCGTTGAGACCGCTTTGCGGAAGGCCTCGGCCTGAAACGCCATCACCCCAGCCAGATCGGGCCCAGCAAGGGGAAACCAGTAGGCATGGGTGATCCGCCAATGCTCCCGCAGGCGCGACCAGATCGCCGCCGCTTCGTCAACCGATAAGACCCGGCGATACGGCAGAGGTTCGGTACTCGCCAGCGCGGAAAGTGTCAGCCTTTCCATGTAGGCGCGGAAGGCGGCCCGCTCTTCTGCGATCGCCGACTCAGCGATCGGGCCGATCGGATCGCACGTGAACTCGTCACTTGCCGTTTCGCCAAGGCGAATCAACTTCTCTTTGGCGGATGCGAGATCGCCTAACATTGCAGGATCGTGCCGTTCCACCTCAATCCGGATCGCGTTCAGAATGTTGTACCTGGGAAAGGTTCTCAAGGCTTCCTCAGTGTAATGGTGACCGTCTGGTTGCCGGTCGCCTCCTCGCTTGCAAAGCGAGCCATACTGGTTGCACCAGTGCCGATATCGCTCAAGACAATAGCGCCGCGCGGCGGTATGCAATGCCAGGGTGTCGTTCAACAGTTTCTTGTCCTTACGCGAACCCGCACAGGCAGACCAAAAGCGCTGGCGACTCGCCGTTACTTTTGTTGCAGCAACTTTAGATTGCACTCGGCCTGCTCCAACTGGGCCAAGGCCTGCTTCAGGTCGGGCGTCAGCTTTTGAAGCTCCGCCCGGCAGGCCGGCGTCAGTGCTTCCAGAGTGGCGGTTGCCGCCTCCAGTTCGGCCAGGATTTTTTGTTGACTCGTTTGATAATTCAAACGAATTTCCTTGTGATCGCTGGGAGAAATGGACTCCTTCGGATCGAAACGGAACCTGCGCAGCACATCTTCCTTCCATTCCAGCAGACTTCTGGTCAATGCCTCGCCGAACCCTCTGGTTTCCAGAACTCGGTATTCTTCGACATCGGCCGCGGTGAAGATCTGGTTCGACGCAAGCATCTGTTTGCGGCTAGCGCCGATCAGGGGAATGTCGGCATCGGTGATCAGGTGCAAGCGTAGATGGCGCTTGCGGGCGTTGGATTGCGCATGGGCAACGATCTCTTGAATCTCGGCCTGATAGCGCGGCCCAAGCTCCCTACACTGGGCAATCAAGATCTCCGCCGATCGGCTTGGATGCTCGCGCGCCTTGCGAAATCGGACGACCGTTTGCTTCCACGCCTCTTCCACTGCCTCAAGATTCCTGAGCGCCCGATTGCGAGCCGACAGGCGGCCGGAGTATTCGCGATACCAAGGTGATCGGAAGTAATGAACGGCCAACCACACACCGAAGGTCAACGAACCCAGGAATCCGAAAAGCCCCATCCCACGAATGAAGAAGCCAAGCGGCATGGCGCACAGACACAAACCGATCGCCACGGCCAATATGAGCGCCGAACTTCGATAGTCGTTCAGGTGAGGCGGCAACGGCTCGGCGACGAGAGGTTGCGCCGGCATGTAACGCTTGCGGTTGAAGGGCAGTGCCACCGGCCCGCAAGCCTGAAGCCTTGCGATGATCTTCTGCAGTTTCGCCTCCTCCACCGCGAACGTGCCACCGCCGCCAGCCACATCAAAGTAATATTCCGGACCGCCATGGGCCGCCAGCCGGCACCAGACGCAAGACCGCGCATTGGCCCAGTACTTGTGTCCCGGATCGTCCGCGCATTCTTCAAATGCATGCTCAAGACCCTGCAAGGCCGCGCACCAATCGGCTGGCCGCGGCCGAGTGCCAGACTCGCTTCCGCGCTCAAAGGCCCGTCGAAAGAGCAGGCCCAAGTCGGTGGGAATGTCGGCAAACGTTGGTGTGTAAGGCGGCGCAGACATACCCCAGGTGGAGGCCGCGGGCCCCTGTGCAAAGCGGTATTCGGCGATCAATTGCTCAAAGGAAGGGTCGCCTGGCCCCCGGTAAACACCCGCATAGGGATGACGGCCCACGAAAAGAAGCTGGTAAATGAGCACCGCCAGGCCAAATCGGTCATGGTTCTGCGATCTGACCAGACCTCGTAGCGACTTGCCCTGCAGTTCCGGCGGAATGTAGTGCGCGACGCCCACCTCGCACAGAAACGATTTCCCCTTGGCCTGGATCTGGAACGAATCGCAGTCGATCAAGCGGATCAGGGCCTGGGAAGAGACCTGCACATTGCTCTGGTTCACATCGCCGACCAGGCCGCCGGCCTTGTGGACCTCGTCGAACGCGGCCGCCAGGTTCACCGCGGCCCGGACCTGGAAATCCCATCCCGCGCGGGGAAAGCACTTCAGGCGCTGCACGGGATTATACAGTTGCTGAATCGGTTGGCAGTCGCTCAAGCGGGGCATCAAGAAGCCCGCCAACTGCCGTGTTCGACCATGGTACAAGAGACTCTTCGGCCAAGCAGCAACCTTGAGCAGTTGGGAATGGGCGATGGCGACCATGATTCCCAGCTTTTCCGCCGTCTGGGCCGACGGCGGGCGATGATACACCTTCGCCACCAGGCTCGAATCGTTTGGCAGGGTGAAGACCGCCCCCTCTCCGCCCGAACCGAGTTGGCGCTGCAGGGCGACTCGTTGTCCCTGCTCGTCGAAGAGTTCAGGAAGGTTGGTCATGGGATGTGGATGGCCAGGACCAAGGTCTTGTCGTCGTCGGTGCGTTCGTTGACCCGGGGTGAGTCGAGGAAACCGTGAAAGGGTACGAGGAGCGCATCGGGGTGGTTGGTGCTTCGCAGGGCCTGAAAGAGCGGTTGAAAGAACCCGGAAAATACCGTGCGCGCGGCGAAGTCGAGGGCCAAGCGCTGCAGACCATCGGTCAAAACGGCCACTTCAGCGATCGAATCGTGGACCATCTCGAAGCGAATCGTTTCCCTGAATGATCTGTCGGTCAGAAAGTCGGTTGCATTGGCATATTCGCCTGGCTCTGGCCAAAAGATGACGCGATGTTCCTGGCCCTCGTTGATGACAATCGCTCCATCGCCGATTTGAGCAAATGCCGCCGAAGCCGGTCCCACGATGGCAAGCAAGACGGTGCAGGCCAGGTCTCTTTCAACAAGACTCAACCGTTGCGCTTCGGCAACAAGCGTTTCGCGAACCTCATGAAGTAGTTCGGTGATGGCCTCGCGACTGAAAAGCGACTCTGGATCGATCCCTTCGACCCGCTTGATCCATTCCTCGCAGACGAGGTTCGCGCCGACTTGCGAATGCGACGAACTACCGGCGCCGTCGGCGGCAACGACGACGAGCCAGTCGGCCCGGGGGCCGAATGGTCGAAAGCGACAGGCATCCTGGCAGGGTAAGTTTCGCGCGCGATGGGAGGTACCGCTCACGCAGTCGCCGAGAATCGTCCACGGCATGGGCGCCTCACAAGCTGGCCCAGCCCGCGGGCGAAGTCAGTTTCACCTGATCCTCCTGGCCGGGATTGGAGTGTGAGACGCTTCTTTGCGATTGCGAAAGCCAGACAAACATTTCGCGGAAACTATATCCCTTCAAATGGAGCGGTTCGCGAACCGAAATCTGCTTCAAGATGTCGAAATTGGCCCCTTCGACTCCCACTGCGAAAAAGGCAAACGCCTTATTCTTCTCCCCCTCGCGGACTTTTTCGGCGGCGGCTTGCCAGGTGTCGGTCGGTTCGCCATCGGTGATGAAGAAGATCCAGGGCCGGTAATAGTGCAGGCCGTTTTGACGGTAAAGGCGCTTGCGTTCGGCGATCGCGTCGATTGCCCGCAAGATCGCTTCGCCCATGGGAGTTTTTCCATTGGCCACGAGCGTGGGAGGAGTGAATTCGAGCGGGCTGACAAACGGCGTCACGGTTTCGACGCTGCCGCCGAAGGTGATCACCGAGAGTTCGACGCGCTGGGCCGCCAGCGAATCGCTGAGGAGATCGCTGTGGTAGGACCGTAGGCCCTCATTGAGCAGATCGATCCGGGAAGTGCCGCCGGCCACAACTCGATAATTTTTCCCATCCTGCTGGACCGTTTGCCCGGTGTCCTGACCCGCATTCGCAACAATTTCCGCCATCGAGCCGGAAATATCCAAGAGGAGCACACAGGGACAGCGCGGTTCGGGGTTGCTTGCAAGCTTGACATCGCCAAACGGTTGTTGATCTGCCATGGACCGATTTCCTCGACCTTTGAAATCTTGCGGTGATTTTTGTGGTTGATGTTCACCTATAGCAAGTACGCCCTCGACAACCTAGCCAACGTACACGATTGCACTCGAAAGAGCATGCTCCCGCGAAGATGCATCCCCATTCTGACCCGAGCCCCGAAACCTCTAGAATGTCGCCACACCCATTGAGCCTGGAGACCCCGCATGAGACTGCCGCGCTGGACGAATCTGGTTTGGTTGATGGTGGCGTTCGCCGCCCCCTATCTGGGGCCGAATCCCTTGCGGGCCCAGACTCCCGCGCCGGTGCTGAGCGAGGAAGCGAAGGCTCTACGGGACCATGTCGTCGCGAATTACACCAAGTACGAATACCAAATTCCCATGCGCGATGGGGTGAAACTGTTCACCGCCGTCTACGTCCCCAAGGACGAATCGAAAACTTATCCCTTCCACATGCATCGCACGCCTTACAGCGTTGCGCCCTACGGGATCGACAATTACCGGCTGACCCTCGGACCATCATCCTTTTTTCAAAAGGATGGTTACATCTTCGTTTACCAGGATGTGCGCGGCCGCTGGATGTCGGAAGGCACCTTCCACAATGTCCGCCCCCATAACCCGAACAAGGGGCCAAAGGATTTCGACGAGAGCACCGACACCTACGACACGATCGAGTTTTTGCTCAAGACAGTCAAAAACCACAATGGCAAAGTCGGCCAGTCGGGCATCTCCTACCCCGGATTCAACACCGCCGCGGGCATGATCGACGCGCACCCTGCCCTCAAGGCCTGTAGCCCGCAGGCCCCGGTGGTCGACTGGTTCGTCGGCGACGATTTCCATCACAATGGCTGCTTGTTCCTCGCGCATGCCTTCAACTTCATGTCGGGCTTCGGCAAGGAACGCCTCAAGCCAGACCGGAAATTCGGCCGCGTGCCGTTCGATCATGACACGCCCGATGGCTACCAGTTCTTCCTGGAGATGGGGCCCCTGGCCAATGCCAACAAAAAGTATCTCAAGGGGACCATTTCGTTCTGGGACGAGATGATGAAGCACGGCACTTACGATGAGCTGTGGCAGAAGATGAACCTGCGGCCGCATCTGAAAAACATCAAGCCGGCCGTCATGCATGTCGGCGGCTGGTTCGACGCCGAGAATCTCTTCGGCCCGCTGCAAGCCTACGAATGGACCGAGAAGCAAAGCCCCAACGCCAACAACATCATCGTCATGGGTCCCTGGGATCATGGCGGCTGGTCGCGCGGCCCCGGCGATGGGCTTCATAACGCCCGGTGGGGCTCAAAAACCTCGGAGTTCTATCGCGAGAAGATCGAGTTCCCCTTCTTCCAATACCACCTCAAGGGGAAGGAAAACCCCAAACTGCCCGAAGCCTATGTCTTCGAAACGGGAACGAATACCTGGCGCCAGTATGACACCTGGCCGCCGGCCGAATCCAAAATGCGCACCTTCCACCTCTTGGGCAACGGCGAGCTCGCCACGACCGGTGCCGCCGAGGCCGGCAAGGATTCGTACGTGTCCGACCCGGCCAAGCCGGTGCCCCATATCGACCGGATCACGACCAAGATGGACTACGACTACATGCTCGCCGATCAGCGCCATGTCGCCCGCCGTCCCGATGTGCTCGTCTATCAGACACCGGTGTTGACCGAGGATCTGACGCTCATGGGACCGATCAAGGTCGACCTGTGGGTCACGGCCACCGGCACCGACGCCGATTTCGTGGTGAAGGTGGTCGATGCTTTTCCTTCGGATTTTCCCGATTACGAACCGAATCCGGCGGGCGTGCGCATGGGCAGCTACCAGATGCTCATTCGCGGCGAGCCGTTCCGCGCCAAGTTCCGCAATAGCTTCACCAACCCCGAACCGCTCGAACCGGGCAAGCCGACAAAGATCAGCTTCACCATGCCCGACATCAATCACACCTTTCGGCCCGGCCACCGGCTGATGGTGCAAGTGCATTCGACCTGGTTCCCGCTGGTTGACCGCAACCCGCAGAAGTTCTGCGATATCTATTCGGCGACCGAGGCCGATTTCAGCAAGCAAACGCATGCGATTCTGCGCGGGCCGCAAACGCCAAGCTCGATCAGCGTGCGGGTGAAATAGCGAGTATCGAAGGCGCCCAGGAAACCCGCGAGGCCAGGAGCAATGAATTTTGCTCCTGGCCTTCTGCGTTTTTTCCAAGGATACAGGTGGCTGAAGTTTGTCGGGCTGGGGACCTTATTTGCTTTTTCCCAGTTCCACCCAGCGCGGGCCGAGCCGGTCTTTGAGGGCGAGCATGAAATCGTCCACCCCCACAAAATCGCCTCGAATCAGACCCAGCTTTTTGCCCGACTCGAATCGCAACAGAAACCCGCGGTTGGTCGTCCCAAGCAAGGCATCCATCGCCAATCCGGAGGCTCCGCCGACCAGGGAAATTAGGGGAACAATGGCGACGAGATCCTCAAGGCGGTGTTCGATTCGTTGCCCGGTAAACAGCCGTTTTTCGCAAATGATGTCGTTGTCGAGCTCGATGAATCGGTTCGTCCCCAACACAAAGTAGCTGATGATCAAACCGGCCAGTGCCAGGATGGCGCCGATCAGGTTGCCGGGAAATGGGGCGTAAAAGACCAGCGCCAGACCGCCAAGAGTGAGGCCACCCACCAGGCAAAATGAGGCAAGTGAGGCAAAGATCACGATTCCAAGATGGAGTTTGGCTCGAACCGGTGGGGGGGGCATTTCCTCTTGCTCCTTTTCGTTCCCCTGGAAGACTGCGACATCAGGACCCTTCAAGGGATCGAACGACAAAAAAAGCCCCCGAGTTTGGTTTGACCAAAACCTGGAGGCCTGAAACTCCGTTGATTCGACGCAGGGGCTATTTGGGAGCGCTGAGGTCCTTGATTGTGGTGGTCGTGCCGTTTTTCATGACCGACTTGATGCCGGCATCGCGCGAGGCTGCGCTGTTGTAGCTTTCGCTGCTACCGATGACCTGATGGTTGGCGGCCTTGAGAGTGAAGGAAAACTTGCCGGTTTTGCCTTCCTTTTTCTCGAAGCGTTCTTCGGTGATGCAGTTCTTTTGAACCGAGGCAATCCCATTCATGGCAGACGGCTTGGCCTTGTAGGTTTCGCTTTGCAAGATGACCTCGCCGTTGTGAGCCTTGAGCACAAAGTGAAATTGGTCGTTCTTGGTTTTCTTCAGTTCGAATGACCCTGCCATGATCTGGCTCCAAAGTAGAAAGGGGATCGCGGATTGGGAGCATGAGACGTGCGCTCCACAAGGAAAACTTATGAGAGAACCTCGCCGCGTCCCGGGTGCGGCATCATCAAATTCACACAAAATTGCGACCAGGCCAGATCACAGCAAAGAACATCGACCTGATCGGCGCAGTAGAACTTCCGCGAAGCGATGGATCAATCGAGCGTGACCACTTCTCCCGCGTTCATCGTGCAAAGCGCGGAGAGCTGAACCAAGGAAATCGATTCCTGCACAAAGCCGACATGTCCGTCGGCAAATAGACAGTTGCTACCGCCGGAATGAAAGCTGTAGGGCTCGTTGTCGTTTTTCTTGTTCATGGCCAGGTTGCAGCCACCAGCGACTCCGCAACCTTCGGTGGCCCCATCGGCGGAAGCGCCATCGAGGCTGAAGGGGCCTTCGCTGTCGGCCCAACCGATGCCCTGGTCGTTGTTCAGCGAGCTATTGGCGGTGCGGTTGCGATGGACCAGCGGCCTGGCCGAGCATTCGACCACCATGATGGTGGTTGTGGTGCCGTCGAGAATCTCCGCCATGCGCGTGCGCGAATTGCGCGACATGACGGAAAAGCGATTGGCCGAGGTGTAAAGCGCGGTGGGCAAATGGGGGTTGATGGATGTTGGCTGCACTCCCATGATCGCCTCGTAATCGGTGGCGGCAATCGGATTGGCGAAAGTCAGCGCCGGGCGCGGCGACTTGGCGACGGCCGAAAGCACCTCCTTGCGCGAAGCGGTGCTTGGGCACAGGTAGGTTTTCACCGGCACGGCGGCCGCGGTGGGATTGGTGCCTTCCCACCAGTGAAGCTGGTAGTTGTACAACTTCTGCAGGTTTTCCTGTTCGATGAACGGCAGCGTCAGGGCGCGCCAACCGACATATTTGCCATCGGGATTTCCCGGCCCGGAAGTCGTCCAGCCCGACGCGGGAAAAGCCTGATGGGTGTCATGAAAACCGTGCAGGGCCAATCCCAGTTGCTTGAGGTTGTTCTGGCAACTCATGCGGTTGGCCGCTTCGCGCACCTTTTGCACCGCCGGTACGAGTAAACCGATGAGTACGGCGATGATCGCAATCACCACCAACAGTTCGATCAAGGTGAAACCGCTTCGATGCCTCGGCATGGGTTCGCTCGCCTAATTGGTCGCTCCTCACTGGCCACGGTTCTTAAATTCTAACGATTTCGAAAGGTTTGCCGATAGAATTCGCCAGAACCGTTTTCCCTCGTGCCTCGCAACAGCATGGGTTTGAAAACCAAGCGTGCTCGCTCTGCGGCCAAGCCCATGACCGTGGTTGAACTGGCGTGACGCGAGAGTTGCGAATCTGCTGGTCCCTTGGGCGCGAGGAACGGCAATGCGCTGGATCGATGAGGGACGCCAGGAAAGAAATGGCCGAGGATTGCTGGCATGTTCGCCGTTCCCTGCCTATTCAGAACCTTGAGGTTACTTTCCTTGCAAAGTAGAGTTCCATGAGAGTTTACCTCGACGACGAGCGTCCTGCCCCGGCCGGCTGGACGCAAGTGCGCTGGCCCGATGAGGCGATCAAGCTCCTGGAAACGGGAGAGGTCACCGAGTTGAGTCTCGATCATGATCTGGGAAACGACGAGATCGGAACCGGTTACACGGTCCTTTTGTGGATCGAAAAAGCGGTGGTTCTGAGCTCATTTACGCCACCTGCCATTACCATTCACACGGCCAACGCCTCGGCCAGGCAAAAGATGATCCTGGCGTTAAAGTCGATCGAGCGGCAACTGATAAAGAGAGATCAAAACACGGATTAACGTTCGCTTCGCTCACGGATCGGCAAGGGGCAGCCTGACCACCGAAGGAAATCGGGTTCATCATGACCGTCATTGAAACCCTGAAATCCAAACTGCTTGATGAGCATGCGATCCGTTATGAGGAGATCGGCAACATCATTTCCGTGGGACCGAAAAGCGCCGAAGGATTCGCGGTGCGGCTTGAAGATCTCAACCGGGAATATCTCGTAGGCTTTGGCAACTGGCAGGAGCTTTTTCAAAACGAAACCGAAGCGCTCGATTGGTTTGGATTCGGGCTGTCGGATCAGTGCCAGTTAAAAGTTCGTTCTTGCGGCGCCTGGGAATACCGCTGGACGGTGCAACGACTCACCGACGGCGCCTGGCAAGATGTTTCGCGCACAGGTTCTTTTTTCTTTCCTTTTTGGCGCGCTCGCAACGAGCGGATTTTTCAAAATCGTTGGATCCTGTCCAACCCGCCGCGAACCCTTCAACTTTTCGACGCGTAAAGCCAGCCATCAATGACGAATCAAGAAACTAAAGAAAGATAAATCAAGAAAACTCAGGTTCGGCTTTTGCGCCGCCCGCCCAGTTCGCGCTTAAGACTGCCCAGCAATTTGAGAGCGTCCTCGCCGCTAAGGGGTGCCAGTTCCAGTTGCCGGATTTGTTCAATCACCGGGTCATCTTGCGAAGCAAAAAGCGACGCCTGCACCAGGCGCGGCGCCTGGATCGTCGCTTCCGGGGGCGGCGCGGGAGCGCGCCCACGAGCCTCCTCAAGTTCATGAAGCAAGGCATCGGCACGGTCGAGCACGGTCGCGGGGATTCCAGCACGGCGCGCGACATGGATGCCGTAGCTGCGATCGGCCGATCCCGGCACGATCCGGTGCAGAAATAGAACGTCCTGTTCGGTTTCGTGAACTTGAACGACCAGGGTCGCCATCGCCTTGAGCCGGCCCGATAGCTCTGCGAGCTCGTGGTAATGGGTCGCGAACAGCGCCCGGCAACCGATCCGGTCGTGCAGATCCTCGGCGATCGCCCAAGCCAGGCTCACCCCATCGTAAGTACTCGTGCCCCGGCCGATCTCATCGAGGATGACCAAGCTGCGGTTGGTCGCATTATTGAGAATATTCGCCGCCTCGGTCATCTCCACCATGAAGGTGCTTTGCGCGCGCGATAGTTCATCGCTGGCGCCGACCCGCGTGAACACCCGATCGGCGATGCCGATGGTGGCGCTCGATGCGGGCACGAAGGAGCCGGTCTGCGCCAGGATGACGAGCAGGGCCGCCTGGCGAATGTAGACGCTTTTACCCCCCATGTTCGGACCGGTGACCAGAAGCAGCCGCGCCGTGGGCGGATCCATGCGGCAATCGTTGGGCACGAAGGTCCCCGGCGGCAGGATCTGATCGAGCACGGGGTGCCGGCCCTGGCGGACCTCAAGCACCGGTTCGTCCACGAGCACCGGGCGGCACCATTGCCTTTCCACGGCGATTTCGGCCAGGGCGGCGATCGTATCGAGCGCGGCCAGCGCATTGGCGGTATCGAGCAGCCCTGGGGCGGTGTCGGCTGCCGTTTTGCGCAGTTGTTGGAACAGATCGATCTCGCGCAAGCGGATCTTTTCATCCGCGCTCAGGACCTTTTCTTCGTGTTCCTTGAGTTCCGGGGTGATGTACCGCTCGGCGTTTTTGAGGGTCTGGCGGCGCTGATAGTCAGCGGGCACCCTGCCGGTATGCGCATGGGTGATTTCGATGTAATAGCCAAAGACCTGGTTGAACCCGACCTTGAGGCTCGAGATGCCGGTACGCTCGACCTCCTGGGCATGAAAGCGCGCCAGCCATTCCTTGCCGGAACTGCGCAGGCCGCGCAACTCGTCGAGTTCAGGATCGAAGCCTTCGCGAAAAACCGTCCCATCACCTGGCTGGTTGGGCAAATCTTCGGCCAGCGCCCTCGCCAAAAGATCGTGAAATTCCCTATGGGGACGAATCTGTTCGTTGAGGCCGCTCACCGAGACCAGCGCGGGATCGTCCAAAAGAAGGCGCACGGCGGGCACCGCGCCCAGCCCGCGCCGGATTGCCGCCAGGTCCCTGGGGCTGACCCGGCCCGTGGCGGCGCGGGCCGAAAGCCTTTGCAGATCCGCAATCTCTTTTAACTGATCGCGCAGTTGCCGGCGCAAATGCGAGGTCGCGGAAAAGGCACCCACCATATCCTGGCGGGCTTGAAGCGAGGCTAGATCGGAGAGCGGATTGAGCAGCCAGTCGCGCAGCATGCGCGATCCCATCGTCGTGACGGATCGGTCGATCGTGTCCCAGAGCGATCCCTTTCGGCCCGGATCGCGCTGGGTGCGGTCCAGTTCCAGGCTACGCCTGGTCGTTTCATCCATTTGCAGCGCATGACCGGGGGCGAAGGGGACCAGCTTGCGAATGTGTCCAAGCGGGGCCTTCAAGGTTTCGCGCAGGTAGGCAAGTAACGCTCCGGCGGCACGCAGACACGGCTGCTTGTCTTCAAAGCCGAAACCGGCCATGGTCATCACCTGAAATTGACCATGCAGCGCCGCCAAGGCGCCATCCCGATCGAAACTCCACGAGGGGCGGAAGGTTTGCGAGGCATTCGAACGGGCGAGCAACCCTTCGGGCAATCGTTCGCTCAAGGAGTTGGCAATGTCGTCGGAGATGAGCAGTTCGACCGGGTCGATCCGGCTCAAATGATCGGCGAACTTCGCCAGCTCGATGTCCTGGGCGAAGAAAAGACCTGAGCCCACATCGACCCAGGCTAGCCCCGCCATCGCCTTGCTTTTGGGTTCGAAGGCGATCGCCATGAGAATGCTGGGCCGTCTGGGATCAAGGAGGTCGTCCTCGGTGACGGTGCCTGGGGTCACGACCCGCGTGACCTCGCGTTTGACCAATCCCTTGGCCTGGGACGCATCTTCGACCTGATCGCAAATGGCAACCTTTTGACCGCATTCCAAAAGCCTGCGCAAGTGTCCGTCGAGCGCGAAGTGAGGGAATCCTGCCATCTTCTCGCGGCCGTCGCGCGTCGTGACGGTCAAGCCGAGCAGCCCACCGGCCTTTTCGGCATCTTCGCCAAAGAGTTCGAAAAAATCGCCCATGCGAAATAGCAGGAGCATCCCCGGATGGCGCGACTTCGCGTCCAGGTATTGCATCATCATCGGGGTGGTCATGGGATCGATCGAAGCCGAGTGCGGGAGCGAGAAAGAGAGGCAAAGGGAGAAGGACCTGGCCGCCTTTTACGATTCGGATTGGGCCAGGTTGAAGACCCGGCGCACGAGCACCGAATTGCCTTTTTCGTTGTAGGTCACTTCGGTCATGTAGTGGCGAATGAGCATCAGGCCGCGACCGCAGGGCCGTTCGAGGTTTTCGATGTCGGTAGGGTCGGGAACATCGTCGGGGTCGAAGCCGGCGCCTTGATCGGTGACACGCGCCTCAAACGCCTTGTCGTCCATCTTCACGGAAACAGTGACGGTCTTGTTGCGGTCCATCTGGTTGCCATGCTTGATGGCATTGACCAAGGCTTCTTCCATCCCCAGCTTCACGCAAAAGCTGTCGCGTTCGGAGATACGCAACCGGGAAAGGAAATCTTCGATTCGATCCTGAATCCGACGGGCTTCGGATGGGTCGCTACGAATGACTGCCTCAAAGGCCTGTTCCCGGGTCTGATCCTTATTGGGAACCATGAAAACATCCCGCACAAGGGCCAATAATCCTACGGCCGCCAACCCAGCCAAGCAAAGGGGAAAAAACCGGCTGAATCTTCGTTCGGTTAGAACTTCTTGATGGCTTCGTCTTCGGAGCCCACGATGACGATCAACTTGTCGAGCTTGGTGATGGTGAATACTTCCTTGATGTCTGCGCGAATGTTGCAAAGGACCAGCTTGCCGTTCGCCTTCTTGAGCTTTGAGTTCAAGGCAATGATTTTGCCCAAGGCGGCGCTGGAAAGGTATTCGACGTTGGCGAAATTGAGGATGACCTTGAGCCTTTTTTCCGCGTCAACCAGTTCGGTCAACTGCTCCCCGATGATCTGGATGTTCTGCTCGTCAAGAATCTTCTTGTCGATGAAGCCGACCACGGTGATGTCGCCTTTTTCTTCGACTTCGATGCGGCGACGGCGGGGTTGCGCGGACATTACATTTTCCTCGATGCTTCACGCTATTTCGCGAAACCCGGACAGGGCAATGGTAACAGGCCCCCAGGAAGTGCGGGTGACGCTCTTATTTTGTTAATGGGCAAAACGGGCGAGTCAACCCAAAATCCTGTGCCCGTGCGGGGAATCGGCGGTTTGAGCCGGCATTCTAGATCCTATTGCGCTCCCAAAAACGCCAATCGCCCGCTTACCTTCGCCCCTCTTCGCAATCTTGCACGATGCCCAATTCCCAGGCCAGGGTCTCGCGCGCCATCGGGGTTTGGGCGGTCGGTTTCAAGCAATGCAGATCCCAGCTTTCGCCCAAGTAACCCACCTGACGGACGTACCAGCCCTCGTCGCTTTTGCGTTCGAGCGGGAAGAGGGCGCAGACCAGCGGTTTGTATTTGGTCGGATCGCCGTCTTCCGCGCCCAATTGGTGCAAAACACAGCCTTTGTGGAAAAAGACGCACCAGGTCCCTTCCACTCGGAGGCTGTAACCGCCAAATTTCTTGCGGTTAGAGACGAAGCCCGATTCTTGCACCATTTTGGCGGCCTTGGGCCGCATCAACGGCAGGGCGCGGCGCAGGACCTTTGCGATCTGTTTTTCCTCGGCCTTATCGACCGGAGGGCGGCCGTTTTGACAGCAGATCCCGTCGCACCCTCGGCCGAAGGTGCATTCAAAACGAGCGGTATCCAGGTTGATGACAGGGCTGACCACCTGCAGGCTGGTCTTCTTTTTGCCGTTCTTTCCAGCTGTTACCCTCTCCGCCATCCCGGTACCTCCCTTGGCCGCCCACCCAGGGCCTGGGTTCCTCCCAGCACCCTCTCGCTTAAAAATTCCCCGTCAGGGGCATGCGCTTGAGCGGTTTTTGAGCGCGTTTACCACGCTTAAGGATTCAAGTTGGGGGCTCGGAGATGAAAAGCAAGAGAATCGCAGCGAATGGACAAGAATTCACCAAATGGGTCATTACGGGAAGCGCTGCAATCGTTTGGGTATTGAGGGGCTGAGAACCGTTACCAGGCCGCCTCGAGCTGGAGCGTGGGCGCGCCATAGGCTGGGAACGTTCGTGAATGTTAGGAAATCGAGGTCATCGTATCAGACCGGCTCGGGCTCAAGCTTGGGGATTTCCTCCACCGCTTCCCCAGCCAAAGTTCCTTCCTTGGTGTGTTCAGGCAGGCCCAAGGCGGCAATGGCAGCGGGAATGAAAAGGAAGCAGGAGAAAAAGAGCGCCTGGCGTTGTTCGATTTGAACGACCCCGAACACGATCGTCCCCGCCGCCGCGGCAATGCGCCCGATGTTGTAGCAAAAGCCCGATCCCGTCGTGCGCAAAAGCACAGGAAACAAGGGGGGCAAATACATCGTGAACAAACCGAAGACCCCCTGCGCGATCCCCATCCAGGTCAGGAGCAGGAAGGTGGTGCGGGCATCTCGTTCCACGCCGTAGGTCACGATCATGCCGAGCAAATAAGCAAGGAAGAGCGTGATGATCGCCTTGCGGTAGCCGAGCACCTTGGCCAGCGCCGCCGCGGTGAAATTGCCGATCACGGCGATGAGATTGATGAGCATGAAGGCCCAGGCAACCTGCTGATCGCGCAGCGACTGATCCATCGCCTTGATTTCAGGAAGGGTCTTGTAGTGCTGGACTGCCCAAAACTGGAAGGCCCAGTGGGCGGTCAGGCTAAAGCCGCAAACGAGGATCGTCAGCACGGTCGTCTTGAGGATTTTGCCCCGAAAAAGATCGGCAATGCCCGGCATCACCTGACTTTTGTTCGCGTTGGACCAATCTTCCGTCTCGGGAACATGCTTGCGAATCCAGAGCGTGAGCAGGGCCGGCAGCAGGCCGACCAGGAAAAGCACCCGGTCATTGAAGTTGCCGATGTCATAGCCAAACAGATTCATTTCGATGGGTAAACCGGTGCGTGCCAACCCAGCGATCGTCGCCAGAAACACGCCCAAATTGACGCCCGATTGCAACACCGCGGCCAGCCAGGGACGCCAGCGCGACGGCCAAGTCTCTGATAAAAGCGAGGCGCCCACGGCCCACTCGCCGCCGATGCCCAGCGCCGCCAGAAACCGAAAAATCAACAGATGCCACCATTCGGTGGCGAAGCAGGAAAGGCCCGTAAAGAGGGTGTAGGTCAAAATCGTCAGGATCAGGGCCTTGCTGCGTCCGAGGATGTCGCCCAAACGGCCGAAGAAACCGCCCCCGATGGCCCAGCCAAACAAGAACGCGGCCTGGATATACCCCATATGGGCGCGAGCGACGGGATCCCCTTCCTGCACATGCGAGAGCGCCGCGACATAGCCGGCCGCGACCAGCGTGTAGAGGTGCATGTCCAGGCCGTCGAACATCCAGCCGAGCCAGGCAGCGGCCCCCGAACGCCATTGTTGTCCGGTAATATCGCGTAGTTTGGTGGATTGAGACATGGGGGAGGAGTTCAGCACGGGGAGGGCAAGGAGGGATTTTCTCTTACTGGTATAGAATGCCGCCCCCAGTTCGTCTCAGCTCAAAAATGCCGGTCTCTACCCACAGCGCTCCCAACGGAACCTGCCTGCGGCCGATCTCGCGTGCTGACCGACGCTGACCGCCCGTGCGGTGCGTTCTGAAGCAGCTGATGAACCTGCCGCCACCAAGGCCGACACCAAACCCTTCGGCCCTTTCAACGATCTTTAAAACGAAAAAGGGGAGCGCATTGCGCTCCCCTTTTTCGTTCTTTACCTGCCAAGGAACTTGGCGGTTACTTGTCCTTCTTGGGAAGGTGGGCCAGTTCCTCTTTCACTTCAGCGTAGTGGCTGAATTCCATGGTGAAGGACGCAGTTCCTTGGGTGGAACCGCGAAGGTCGGTGGTGTAGCCGAACAGTTCCGCCAGCGGAATGTGCCCGGTGATGTTCACGCGGCCCTGGTTGGTCACGCTGTCCTGAATGACCCCGCGGCGCCGGCTGATGTCGCCGGTGATGAAGCCCATGAACTTGTCGGGTCCGACGACGCCGACTTTCATGATGGGCTCAAGCAGAACGATTCCGGCGTTCATCTGAGCATCGCGGAAGTTTTCCCAGCCAGCCAGTTGGAACGCGTCTTGCGACGAGTCCACGGCGTGGATCTTGCCGTCGACGAGGCAGGCCTCGATGTCGACGCAGGGGAAGCCATACTTGGCCCCCTTGGTCGCGGCGCGGCGAATGCCGTCTTCGGTCGGCTTGATGTATTCCTTCGGGACCGAGCCACCGAAGATCCGGTCGTAAAAGTAGATGTTGTTGATGTCGGGCTTTTCGCCTTCTTCTTCCATCTTCTTTTGCCAGACTTCGATCGCTTCGGGGCTGAGCCTCTTGTACTCAACCACGACCACGGCGAATTTACCGCGGCCGCCCGTTTGCTTGACGTACTTCGTTTCCTGGACGATGTCCTTGGCGATCGTCTGGCGGTAGGCCACCATCGGCTTGCCGGTGGTCACCTTGACGCCAGGGAAACGCTGCAGCTTGTCGACCGAAACTTCGAGGTGCAGTTCGCCCATACCCGAAATGATCAGTTCATTCGTTTCGGGGTCGGTGTGCGCCTTGAGCGTCGGGTCGTCGCGGACCAATCGGCCAAGAGCGTCGGCGAGCTTGCTTTCGTCGGTCGACTTGTCGGGAATGAGCGAGCAACTGATCACCGGCTTGGGGAAGTTGATCGATTCGAGCGACACGGGTTTGTCTTCGTCGCAGATGGTGTTGCCGGTGTAGGTCTGCTTGAGGCCGATGACCGCGACAATCATGCCGGGGCCGGCGACATCAAGCTCCTCGCGCTTGTTGCCCATCATGCGATAGATCCGGCCAATGCGCTCGGATCGGTTGTTGGTCGTGTTGGTGACGGTATCGCCCGGCTTCAGTTCGCCGGAGTAGATCCGCACATAAACGAGGTCGCCCGCGGTGGCGTCGGCAACCGTTTTGAAGGCAAGGCCCGAGAACGGATCCTTGGGATCCGGAGCGCGCATTTCCTTGACCTTGGTGCGCGGAACGATCCCCTCGACGGGGGGCCGATCGATCGGCGAAGGCAGGAAATCGCACACGGCGTCCATCAGATGCTGGACCCCATGGAACGTCTTGGACGATCCGCAGAAAATCGGGGTGAAGAGCGTCTCGATCGTGCCCTTGCGGATCGCCGATTTGAGAAGATCTTCGGGAACGGGTTTGCCTTCGAGCATCAATTCGGCGACTTCGTCGGAAGCCATGGAAGCCTGATCGAGAAGGTACTGATGGTACTCTTCGGCCTGTTCCTTGTGGGATTCCGGGATGTCGATGTAGGTGAAATTGATGTTCTTCTTGTCGGCGGGATCGCGCAGGATGAACTTCATGCGCACAAGATCGATCACGCCCTGAAAATCGGTGTAGGCACCGATCGGCAAGGTCATGATGCAAGGCTTGACGCGCAGTTTGTCCTTCATCTGGTCGATGCAGGCGAAAAAGTCGGCGCCGGTCCGGTCCATCTTGTTCACGTAAGCAAGACGGGGAACCTTGTACTTGTTCGCCTGAAACCAGACGGTTTCCGACTGCACTTCGACGCCGCCGACGGCGCAGAACACGCCCACGGCTCCGTCGAGGACACGCAGGGATCGTTCCACTTCCGCGGTGAAATCCACGTGACCGGGGGTGTCGATGATGTTGATCATCTTGTCACCCCAGTCGACGGAGACCGCCGCCGAGTTGATGGTGATACCCTTGGCCCGTTCGAGGGGATCGAAGTCGGTCGTGGTATCGCCCGAATCGACATCCCCAACCTTGTGCTTGGTGCCCGAAAAGTAAAGGATTCGTTCGGTCGTGGTGGTCTTGCCAGCGTCGACATGGGCGATGATGCCGATGTTGCGCACTTTATCGAGCATGGTTGGTGGCCGCACAGAATGGAGCTGTCCGGCGCGATCCTCCGGGTCGGGACCGGTCCGCCGCATCCTCCGCAGGCGGATTGACCCCATGGTTTGCAAATAAAAACAACGAGCGCATCCCTGACAACACCTTGGGGCTGAAGTCAGGGACCGCACCGTAAGCTGATATTATTACCCAAAGTAGGGAGAATTTCGAGGGGAATCGGATCATTCCCCATGAAGAATTGGGGAAACCGCCGTCGAATCTATCTATTTCCCCTAGTTTTAATCCAATTCACTCACTCGCGTTCCTTGCCGCTCGAACCGGGACTCAGCGCCCAGACGATGACAACCATCAAAACGACCCCCACCACCAGAATTGCACCCCAGGAAATCATGGGCGTAGGTCCCATACTCGGTTCCCAAAAGCCGGAGAATCAACCGGAGAACGCGTAGATCAGAACACCCCCAACCACGACCGCGGCCACCAAAAGAATTGAACCGACTATCAGGATTTGCCGCCAGGGGGGTTGCTTTCGCGCGACCTTCTTGGATTTGCGGGTCCATTCGGAGCCGGAGCCCGTCGAGATCGTTTGCGGAGTGATTGCGGAGGAAACATCCGGCTGGGTTTCCCTATCGGATGATTCCCCGGTGCTGATTGCCAAAATGAGGTCGCGAAATTCGGGGATCTCCTGCAAGAAAAGGTAAGGCCCTTCTTTTTTGCGCCCCGCCTTCACCGAGCGGGCATCGCCCAAAAGCCCCTCCTTGAGCGATCGCCTCACCGCGCCGATCGTTCCCATCACCGAATGAAACTTGTCGTCCTCGTCACGCCAGGTCAAATACCAGGTCTCTTTGTCGACCGTACCTCCAGCTGGCGCGGTCGATTTGCGCGTGCTGCGGCCTGTGAGGTCTTCGATGAATTCGCGGCACGAACCCGGACGAAGCATGGGATCGGCGCTCATCGCCCGGCGGATCGCCCAGTCGACGCGTTCGCTGATTTTGGGATTGATCTCCCGCGGCGGGGTGAATTCGTTATGGATCTTGCGCATCCAGGCATCGAGCGGACTGGCCAGTTTGAACGGAGTCACTCGCGTGAGCATCGAATAAAGCGTCGCGCCGAGAGAATAGATATCGCAGCGCACCGTCGCGTTTTTGGCATTGCGAAACTGTTCAGGCGCCATGAAGTGCGGCGTTCCGAGGCCGCGGCCGGTACGCGTCAGGTCGAGATCGCCTTGCTGTTCCTTGACGAGCCCCAGGTCGGTGATGCGGGCCATCCGCTCACGCGTGATCAAAATGTTGTCGGGCTTCACATCGCGATGCACCAGGTTTTGCTTGTGGGCGCGATGCAGCCCCTGCGCCACCTGGGCAATGAGCTTCAGACCTTCCACCTCGCCCATCGGCGATTCTTTTTCGATGACCTTCGAAAGCGGCTCGCCATCGACAAATTCCATGACGAGGTAGGGGATCCCCTCCCATTCGCCGTAATCGAGCGCCCGCACCACATTGGGATGTTCAATTTTGGAGGCGGCGCGGAATTCCTGTTCGAAGCGCTTGATCATGATCGGGTTGTCGGTCATTTCCCGATACATGAGCTTGATGGCGACGAGTTGCCCGTTGCTGTCGTTGCGGGCTTTGACGACCGAACCCATGCCGCCGTCGGCAATGCGCCCGAGGACGGCATAGCTGCCGATGCGGTCGGGAAGTTCTGAGGTTTGACGACTGGGAGGCATGCCACTGCCCAAGGGATCGCGGAAGGGAACGATTCGCCCTCTCCATTTATGATAAACATAGCACGACTTGGGCAATGAATGTTCCCGGAAAATACCAAACCTCAAAAAGGACAACAAATTACAAAGGAAGAGCCGGCCTTGGTCGGCATGCAAAACGCGGCGCTTCACTCACCAAGCGCCCTGATCTTTGAATTTGGCGATTCTGGGAAAAATAGACATTCTTTGCTGCCGTGCCTCTCGCAAAAACGAAATGTCCTCTCGATTCGCGTATTTGCTTTGATCTTCCCGCCGCCCCGCCATCAACGTGCCCACCACACCTCTTCAATGCGCTGATTTCATTTTCGACATCACGTCCTATCCCATACCTGCGAATTCCGGTAGCGCATGGCAAATTGGGGCCTTCCACCTGATGCGGCACAAATCTGGGTTTTCAAGAGATTTGCGCCATCGCTCCCCTTGGTCTTGATCGTTCGGGGTCTCCCACCTCGCCAGATTCGAATTGCTAAAATCAGGAGGCGACCCGATGATCGTAAAGCGCCGAAAGCGCTCCTTTCACGGAAGCATCGTCCAGAACGGCTGGGCGACCGCTGCAATGGAGCCAAGCGTAACCTCTCTTTCTCCCAAGCGTTCCCTTGCGGAACGCTTGAAACACCGATTCATGAACCCAGAAAACAAAAATCCCAAAGCCGGTTTTCGTCAGCTTCTGGCCCGCCCTCAAGCGATTCGCAGCCTGGGCGCCCATGACTGCTTCACCGCCCTGCTCGTGGAACAGGGGGGACTCGAAACGGTCTTCCTGGGGGGCTTTGGCGCGGCGGCCAGTTTGCTGGGTTTGCCCGATGTTGGGCTGCTCGAAATGAGCCAGATGGCCGACCAGATCAGGCGAGTGAGCAACCGCCTGTCCATTCCGGTCGTGGCCGACGCCGACACCGGCTATGGCGATCTGCACAATGTCGCGCACACGGTCAGGTCGTTTGAATCGGCCGGGGCGGCAGGGATGCTCCTTGAGGATCAAGTCCACCCCAAACGCTGCGGCCACTTCGCGGGCAAACAACTCATTTCCCGCGCCGACATGGTCATGAAATTCAAGGCGGCAGTCGATGCCCGCCAGGACCCAGACTATGTCCTGATCGCCCGCACCGATGCGCGGGCCGTTGAAGGGTTCCAGGGAGCGATCGACCGGATGGCGGCCTACCTCGAGGCGGGAGCCGATGTCGGCTTCATCGAAGCGCCGCAGTCACAAGAAGAGCTCGAAAAAATTCCCCAGTTGCTCGCCAAGCCCATGCTTGTCAACATGCTTTCCGGGGGTTTGACACCGATCTTTTCCGTCGCCCAGTTGGAGCAATGGGGGTATAAGATTGTTGTGTGCCCCATCGAAAGCCTGATGGTCACCGCGCATGCCATGCGTGGCTTGATCCAGGCCCTCATGAGCGAGGGGCGTGTCGATCAGGTTGCCTTGAAGGCGGGATCCTTTGGAGATCTCAAAACGATCCTGGAGCTGGACCGGGTCATGGGTTTGCGCGATCGCTTGTCAGCCTCCTAGCGTGAAAAGCTTGGGGCCAAAGGTGAAAAAGGGTAAGACTCCTTGGACTTGCTAGTACAACCCCTGGTCAACGAACTGGAACTGACCTTGTTCGCAAGGCCTTTGCACCCGGAGTTATTCCAGGTGCTACGGCAACAGTCGGTCGAATTCCAGGGAAACCGGATCGTGGCCCGGGCCACCCCCTCCGGTCATGTCATCTCCTGGGAGAGCGCGGGGCTGTGCCTTTGGCAGGTGCTTGGTCCGGCACAGGATGAATTGCCCCAAACGGGCAGACTCCTGTCGCGCTTCCCTTCGAAGTGCCAGGGGGCTTATCTCAATTTCGCGCCAGGCTGGCGCTATGAGTTGGTGATCCAGGTCGAAAAGCTGGCCAATCATCATTTCGAGCAATTTCAGGACGACCTCGAAGCCGACGGCCGGCGCAAAGGCCTGATGGTGCGCTTTTGGCCCTCGGAGGAACCCCGCGCCTCCCTGCCCGGCCTGTCCTATCTTTGCGCCGAAGCGCGACCGGGGTGCTTTGCCTTCTCGGCATTTCACACGCATCCACGCGAAGCCAAAGTGGTCAAGATTTTGTCGTTGATTGAGCAGCCTGGTACCGCCGCCCCCTGGGGATTCGGCAAAAACAAACCGAGCTGATGCGAGTCATTTCGCCCCGGGCAAAGCCGTCAGGGCCCCCGTGATCGCAGGCTCGAGCTTGACGGCGTGGCTTGAACCGCAAACCGCGAGCACCCGTTCCCCCTTGCCCAGCAGATCGAGAATGACGCGCGCAAAGTGCTCATCGCGCGCCGCGTTCGAAGATTTCCAAACCTCGTGCAAATACCCCGGCAGGCCAAATTCATCGGAGGTGTCGCGCCAGTCGGGCTTGCCGGCAAAGTCCCGTTTCCAAACCGTGTCGATCTCGGCGACACTGGCGAAGGTTTTTTCTAAACCCGGCCACTGCGTGCGCTTCTGCCGGGAGTCTTCCACAAAGGCCTCCGGATCCTTGTGCCGCCCATGACGCAGACCGCTGAAATAAGGCCGCAAAATATAGAACAATGCCGCCCGCTCCTTGGGATGGCCTTTGAGCACCTGAGCGACTTCCTGATCGACCGACGGTTCCCAGGTGTGGATTCTGATTCCCTGGGTCCTGGCCAGGGCGAAGACAAACCCGCTCTCGCCAAATTTCTTTAAGGGATCCGAAAGCCACCGCACCTGCATCCCCAGCCTTCCTTCCACCAGAAGGACCGTCGGCTTGAACTGCGCGACCAGTTCGCGCAACTGCGCCAGTTGCGGATCGTCCGGATCCTTGGTGTGGGTCGCTCCATATAGCACGAGATGGGCGCGATCCGATTCGATGCGCACGATGTAAGGCCGCGCATGGCGGTCGCTCAGCTCGGCGTACTGGTCCGCGGTGAGGATGGGTACGGGAAGGTCGATCTTGCCGTAGTCCGCGTAAATGGATGGAGCAAACCAGATCGATTGCCGTACAAGCCCCGCAAGGGCCAGTATCAACACGGCCAAGGCGAGCAGGGACCAGCGATGGACCCACCGTTTCCTACGTGCGTTCATTGATTTTCAAATCTTGCTGGAGGTCACTGACTCAAATGCCTACTTGATCGATCTTCATTCGCGCCCTTTCATTCGACGGCATAGACAAGGCTCATCGTGCCGGTCTTTTGAAGCGCCTTGCTGGAAACCAGCCGCAGTTTCGTTCGCTTGGCCATGGAAGGAAGCAAGGGAACACCGCCGCCAAGCAGCACCGGAATGATCGCGGTTTCGATCGTGTCGACTTGCCCCATCTCGAGCAAACTGCGGAAAAGCGATCCGCCACCGAAGAGCCAGATATCCTTGCCCGGCTCCGCGCGGAGGCGTTTCAGCTCGGCCTCCAAGCCATCGCCGACCACGGTAATGCCTGGATGATTCTTGGCCCGTAAGGTTCGGGAAACAACCACCGATCGAACCCCCGGCATCGCACCGCCGTGCCCCTGGGCATTGGCCGCTTCGAAGGTCTTACGCCCCATGAGGACCGTGTCGAAACGGCTGAACAGCGCCATGAAGTCAATCTCCGGATCCATCACGATCCAGTCGGACTGGCCTTCCGGTCCCGCGACATATCCATCCAGACTCATCGCCACCGAGTAGCAGATTTTCCGCATGGAGGTTTCTCCTTTTCCACTGAGCCAATTGGTCTGGGTTATGCCGCCATCAGCTTTTTCCGCCTTCCTCGCGAGTTTCCACTTTGCCTTCGGCCTGCGCCTTTTTCATCGCTTCAAAATCTTCTTCGCATTGATCGGCATAAGCTGTTGCAAAAGCCCCGATCGCCTGGTCGAATTTCTCGCTTTTTCCCAGGTAACCACTGATGAGCGCCGCGTCGCCTGAGCGGGCGTGCGCCCGTGCCAGCGTTCCGCCGCACCAGACGGCAAACTGAGCCATCTCGGCGGCATCGAATCGCTCCACTTCGAACTTGATCTTCATGTCGCGAAGCTGGCGGATGTAAAAATGCCGGCCGGAAATCCCCTTCGTCCATCCCAAAAAAATATCGCTTGCCGATTGCATCAGGCGGTGGCCCTGCACCACCCGTTCCCCGCGATTGGCATAGGCGCTTTTTCCCGCGAACGGCTCCAGCACGGACGGCCTGGCCTCCTTGACCTGAAGAAACAGCGGATCCTTTTCTTCGGCCAGGAGCAACGCCAGGCAGCAATAGGTTCCGACGCTGCCGACGCCCACAACGCGCATGGCCAGATCGGCCACATAGTAACGGTCCAAAAGAACGCGCCGGTCATCGGCAAGCGATTCGCGGTAGCGCTCGAAGGCCTGACCGATGATCTTGTAAAATTCCTTGCTGTTACGCTCGAGCTCGTGGTAGACCGTCGGCGGGTTTTCTCGCAGCAGGGGTTTGCTGCCTGAAAGGTTGGCCAGCTTGGGAAAATCGTCTTCCACGACGCAGATCGATCGGGCCTTGGCCAGACGCTTTTCCTTGCGCGCGCGCACCTCTTCGTCCCGGATCTCTTCAACAAGATGATCGGCATCGAAGCGAGTGTACCAGACTTCGATGGCGCGCATTTCCACGAATTCGGCCATTTTCTCGCGATAAGTGCGGACGCAAGTCTGAGCGGCGTCGACCGCACGTTTTTCACTGAGCCCGGCCGCTCGAGAGGCGAGCACGAAGCTGGTTGCCAGCCTCTTGAGATCCCACTCCCAGGGGGCGGGGAGCGTTTCATCCAGATCATGGATATCGAAAATGAGCCGGCGTTCCGGCGTGGCAAAGCATCGAAAATTGCCCAGATGTGCATCGCCGCAAGCCTGCACGCGAATTCCCGACGTGGGTGTTTGCGCGAGGTCGACCGCCATATTCAGCGCGGTGCCGCGAAAAAACGCGAAGGGAGACGCGAGCATGCGCGCATGGCGCAATGGAATCAGTTCGGGCAAGCGGCCCTTGTTGCTTTGTTCCAGCAGATCGAGCGGATCGGGGCGTTTGACCGGCTTCGTCCAAGTGCCATGGGCATTTCTTGGGCAGGTTGCCCGAAGCGCCACGCCCTGGGCCATCCGTTCGGCACGCGAAGGGCCCGGCAAAAACAATCGCGGTTTGTCGCGGTGGGCGGGATCCAGATCGGCCTTCTTGCTTCGGTTCGCTTTCGGCATGAAATTCCTCGATCGAGTTCGCAGGCAGCTTGATTCATCAATCGCCCAGCACGATCTGCAACCATGAAAGACAAAACACTTGGTGTTCGTCTTATTCGTGGCCGGTTTCAATGCGATTGCAACCAAGTCGCCGATCGCAAGGTGCCTGACCGAAATGCTGAACTCTGTTCCATGGGTTCGCGGTCCCATGCCAGCCGTTCCTTCGAATGCAGGCGTGCCATTGTCGCACCTGTTCCACTTGTTTAGACTTCCCAAAGTCAATGGTGTCCGGTGGAGTGTTGTTGCCAAAACGGCCGAAGCCATTTTTAGCAGCAATTTTCGCCAGCAATCCCATCTCAGCCACCATGGTCCTCACTTCTCCACCGCGAACGACCCTCGAGGTTCCCCATGCTTTGCCGCGAAGAACTTTTAGCCCTGCAAGGCAAACGAGATTACCCATCGATCTCGATTCTTGCGCCCACGCACCGCACACACCCCTCGGCGGACAAGGACCCCATCGTGGTGAAAAACCTGGTGGCTCAGGCCCTGACTCGACTCCACGCCGAGTTCACCAAACGCGAAGTGGCGACGGTAGTCAAGAACCTGGAAAGTCTGGTCAGCGAAGTCGACTGGGAACACAATCTCGAAGGTTTGGCCCTTTTCGCCAGTCAGAAGAAAGCGGTGGCGGTCAAGTTGCCTTTTCGCGTCAAGGCGCGCTTCCACATCGATGAGACCTTCGCGACGCGCGACCTGGTTTTTACCCTCAATCGGGCTCCGCGTTATCGCGTATTGGTGCTTGCCGAAAAACCGACCCGGCTTTTTGACGCCTCCACCAATCTCCTCGCCGAGCACACGGACAAGCCGTTTCCCCTCGTGCATCGCGGCCCAGGGGGCGCCTCAAAATTGCCTGGCGGCAAGGGGATCAATATCTCCGCCACGCGCGATGACGCCCACCGGCAGTTTTTCCGCAGGGCGGCTGAAGCGATTGAAAAGCTAAATAAGGAAGACAAATTGCCGCTCGTCGTTTTCGGCGTCGATCGCAACCTCGCCTTTTTTCAGGAAGTTTCGACCGATCCGGACAACATCGTTGCCCTGGTCCGCGGAAGCCACGAAGAGACCAGCGCAAGCCAGCTGGGCAAAATGTCCTGGCCGGCTTTCCAGGCCGGTTCGACGCAAAAACGAACGAACGCCCTGGTGCGCCTTGATGCCGCGGTGAGCGCCAATCGCCATGCCTCGGGGATCGCTCAGGTCTGGAAGGCCGCCGCCGAGAAGCGTTGCCAGGTGCTGCTCGTGGAAACCGGATTCGCCTACCGGACGGATGTGGCCGAAGACGGCATCCGCTTACTGCCCTACACAGGTCAAGGCGCCGCCGCGCTCGACGATGCCGTGGACGAACTGATCGAAATGGTCCTGGCCAGCGGAGGGGAAGTCTTCTTCTTCGATTCGGGCACACTGGATACCCATCAGCGGATCGCGGCCATCGTGCGTTTCTAAAATCTCGGGCAGAGATGCTCGACGTTTTGGGCTCCCACCCCATTTTTTCTTTTTTTCCCCTTTTTGGCCCACCAGTTGCATCGCTCCTGGTGGGCCAACCGTTCCTGGCATTTTCTGCAAATTGGATTAGGTCGACTTCATGAAACGCATGCGCATCTTGCACAGCACCGAGTACCACTACAACACTCCCGTCACCTTTGGCCCTCATACCGCCTTGATCCGGCCGCGCGAGGGACATGATCTGCATATCGAAAGCTCACGGCTGGTGATCGAACCGGAGGCGACTGTCCGCTGGATCCGCGATATTTATGGCAACGCCATCGCCTTCATCGATTTCAAGGAGCCCGCCAGCGTCCTGAAAGTGATCAGTGACCTGGAGGTGAACCATTACGAAGAGCTTCCGATCGATTACCTGATCGATCCGGCCGCGCAATCTTATCCGTTTCAATACAGCGCCCAGGAACAGATCGAACTCATCCCATTCCGGCTGCCGAGCTATCCGCATGACGGGCCGGCCATCCAGCGCTGGACGGCCGAACTCTACAAACCCGGTCAGCTCATCAACACGGCCGACCTCTTGACGCGCCTGCAAACCCGGATTTTCGAATCGTTCAAGTACATTCCTCGCGATGAACCGGGCGTCCAACTTCCCTGTCAAACCTTGAAGCTCCAATCGGGTTCTTGTCGGGATTTCGCCGTGTTCATGATGGAGGCGGCGCGCCACTTCGGCTTCGCGGCCCGGTTTGTCACCGGTTATGTCCAGATGGCCGAAGGCCAACACGGTTCCACTCATGCCTGGACGGAGGTCTACATCCCAGGAGCGGGCTGGCGTGGCTACGACCCGACCAACAACAAAGCGGCGGAATCGGAACATATCGCCGTCGCCGTGGCGCGCGAACATGACAAGGCCATGCCTCTGTCAGGTTACTGGGAAGGCCCAGGCGACGCGTTTGAACGCTTGGTTGTTTCGGTGCAGGTGGTCGAGGTCAAAACTAGCTAGCATCGACTCGGGCAGGACGGACGGATCAACTTAAGAGTTGGCTGATCCTGTGCGATTCGGGCCTTGGCGCATTGGGAGTGTCAGCGAATCGCCCTGGCGCTCTCCGTACCAGATTTCGAGACCCTCGCGTTTTTGAAACGCCTGAGGGCCGGAAATTCCCCATTTCCGGACCAGGTCGAGGATGGTCCAGGCGGAATGGGCTCGCAGTTTGCGGCCGGAGGTGATCACGGTCGGCCGCGGAATGGCAAATCGGCCCTGGCGCTTGAGCTCGCCAATGAAAGCAATCTCCTCGGCGGCGTAAAACCGCTCGTTGAAGCCGCCGATTTTTTCAAATACATCGCGACGGCAAAACAAGAAACACCCCCCCACGAGCTTGATCGTGCGTGCGAGCACCACGGCAACCGGATAGAGGAACACCGCCCAGAGGGGAAGCACGCCATCGAAGCGGAAAACGCATCCGCCGCCCACGGCCCCTCGAGAGATCTCGCGAAGGCAGGCCCTTACGGCCTGGGCGTTCGCCTGCGTGTCGGCATCGACAAAAAAGAGAACATCCCCGTTGGCTGCACGCGCTCCGGCATTGCGGGTCGCGGCAATCTGGCGGTTTTGGACCGCTAACAATCTGGCGCCAAAATCTTGGGCGATCTGCGCCGTCCGGTCGGTGGAGGAATCGTCCACGACGATCACTTCAAATTCGTGTCCGGAACCCTGGCCGGCCGCGGCCACCGCATGGAGGGTTGTGCCGAGGTGCTGTTCCTCATTGTGGGCCGGGATGATGAAGGAGATCATCCCTTCCTCCGGGAGCATGCGAGATTAGGTGAACCGTCAGGCAAGGGAAATGATAGGAGGCCTTGCCTGCGAATCGCCCCGTCCAGCGAGAAAGGGTGTGAATCACTTCGGGTCGATTTTGGCGAGTAATTCTTCCACCTGTTTTTTGTCTCCCAGAATGCGGGTCGCCAAGCCGCGCAGTTCCTCCTTGCCCCCAGGCGGGCGGTGATCAAGCTCGGTCACCACTCCTCATGGCGAACTTTTCCCCTTTTAGGTTTGGCATCGAACCAATCCACCGGCACGCCCTATCGTTGGCGAACCGGGCGCGAACCTTCTTTTTCTGACCGGCTTCTTGCAGGTCTTTCGCGATTTCCTCAACCCAAAAGCTTCCGCGCCTTTGAGCTTTGCGAGAAGGTTTTGGATAATGAATCCAAGCCTTTGTTTTCGGAGATCGATTTGATGGCCATCCGTTCGTTTCCGATCCTATTCGTGCTGGCATGGCAACTGGCGGCTTGCAAGAGCGGATTTGGCCAGGATCGACCGGCACGACCCGGCGAATTTCCCGAGGTCGAAATCGCCGGCCCCATCTTTCAACCGCTGGCAGCCGCGGGCAAAAATCACTTAGCGGTGGGAGGCAGAAGCCTCAAGGAAACGGCATTTGCGCTTTACGACCAGTCCAGCGGTCAAAAGATCAGCCAATTTGCAACCCAGGAAATCATCTCTCCGATCGCGCTGTCACCGGACGGCAGCACCCTGGCGGCCATTCCCGGCACTTTTCAGAAAGACCGTTTGGTCCTGATCGATACCGCCACCGGCCAGGCGAAAACGACCCTCCCGATCGAAAAAGCCGCCGACAGGGTGTTCTTTCTGAACAACCAGCGCGTCGCGACCGCCTCCATCTGGGAGAAAACCGCCCTCATTTGGGATCTCAATACTGGCAAAAAGATCGAGCAGATCAACTTCTCCCACGCGGCCCGTCCCGACCAGCTTCCGCTCGCTTTTTCTCCCGATGGCAAGAAAGCCCTCTTCCTTCGCGGCTACCGGATTCATCTTTTTGAAATCGATACGAAAGAGTCGTCGGAAATCGGCACGCTCGAACAATCGACTCCCCTGGCGCGCACGGTCGTGGGGATGGCATTTTCCGCCGATGGCACCGAAGCGGTTTTTTTGTCGGAAACGCTTGGCAAGCAGTCGCTTCAGACCTGGAATCTCGAAAGGAAAACCCATGGCCCCACGGTGGAATTTCCGGTGGCCGGTCACACTTTCTACCAAGGCGAGCGGTTGATCACGAGCCCCGATGGTCAAGGCTACCTGGTCAACGGCCATGTCCTGGTCGAACGCCAATCGCTCAAGAAACTCTGGTCGCTGCCTGATGCCAAACCCGGTGCGCCTTCCCTGGTTTTTCCCACGGCGGTGAACCGGGTGCTGCGGCTGGAGCCTTCCCGGCAAAATTTGCGCCTTGTCGAACATGCCAAACCCCGGGAGGTCATTGCACAAGCGATCGCACTGGCGCGCGAGGGCAAAGACCCCCGCGGCGCCACTTTTATATCGGGCAATCCAACCGGCCGCAAAAATGCCAAGACTTTTGAGATCCCCCTTGGAGGTGTTCTCTGGAGGGTAACCCCCTCGGCGCGAGCCGAGACGCGCGGACTCGCCGCGCGTCCCTTCCCACTCAACGGTCCGGCTCTTCAGTTGGGACAGATCCTCTTCGCCTCGGCTTCCGCCGGCATGGCGGGTGTGGAATTCCTCGATCAGCCAGGCGCCGGCCAGACCGGGGCGACCGGCTTCCATCTTTTCAACCTCGGCACGGGCAGAAAAACAGGACATTTTGCTTTCGCTCAACCCAGCCGGGCCATGGCCCTGTCTCCTGACGGATCGACGATTCTCGCGCAGGAGATCGAAACCCGCGACCGGCTGGATCTTTTTAGCTCCCAGGGAAAAAAGCTCGCCTCCTGGAAGCCGCTTGAAGAAGGCAACGGCGAGAATGAACGAAAGATCGCCTTTACCGCTTTCACAAGCAACGATCGGGTGTTGACCATCGACGATAAAGGAATGGCCACCGTTTGGGAGGTGCCCGCGGTCAAGGCCCAGATCTATGTCGAGTTCGCCCGGGCCAGCCATCCATTGTTGTCTCACGATCGCAAGACACTGTTGTTCCTGGACGGCGATTTACCACGGGCCTTTCAAGCCGAGACCTTGCAGCCGACCGGAGATGGGGAACCGGTCAAGGGCCTGCCCAAATCGAGCGTTCCGCTGGTGGCTCGCAATTTGATCTTGAGTGCCGACGGCGGCGAATTGACGGGCCTGTTCCAGTGGGGCACCTTCGGGCCGCGCTATTACATCGCGCGCTGGGACATGCGCACCGGCCAATCGCTGGGCGGCTTCGATTTTCAGGCGATTATGTTGCCCTCCGCCTCCCCCACGCGCTCGCGCGAGGAAATCCCTTTTCAATGCGCCGGGTCCTTTTACCTGGTCAACAACCAGTACCTGATCGACAAGCAGTCGCATGCCGTCGTTTGGGCTTACGGCGCCAACATGATGATGGGCCGCACGCTGACTCAACCGATTGACGAGCGTCTCTGGTATCTGCAGTCGCCGGGCTTCAACCAGCCGGCGCTGCTTGCGGCCGCACCGTTGCCCGATCGCACGACGCAGGAGATCATCGCCAAGATTCAGAAGAACGAGAATTTAGTCGTGGGACCCGACTCGCTGGTATCGATCAGGGCTTCTCTTGGTTCGCGAAGTTCCGACCAGGCCTTCGCCGCGAATCTGGCCAAAGGAATGAAGCGATCGCTGGAGCGCGCTGGTTTGATCTTCCTTGAGGAGGCGCCGCTCGCCTGGCAACTGGAATTCAAGGAAACCGACACGGGCAAAACCCGGGTGATTTACCGCTCAGGCAACACCAATCCCGAAGTTGTCAAACTGATCGACCTCGAAGCCAAGGCCTCGCTCGTGAAGGAAGGGCAGACTTTGTGGGCCGCCCCTTCGATGAAATGGTCGATGCGCGACCAGGCCGGCCGCATTCCGGCTGATGAGAAGAGTCCCCAGGAGTTTTTCCAGAAAAAGCTCTGGGATGCGGCGCTAGCCTGGGCTCTCAGCGTGACACCGCCAGGCCGCATTCTCTCCTTGGATGGCAAGTACCACTCCTTGCCAGGGATCAGTCAATTGACGCCCAACGGTTGGGTGATCGGCCAGGGAAAGTAAAGATTTCTATTGGCCCGGCTCCTCTCGTCAGGCCCCGTCTGCGTGCCCTGGCATCCTGGCGGATCCCCATTCCTTTTTAACTTGATTGGCCAAATCGCCCGGTCGCCCCAATCCTCCGCGCGCATAAAAGTAACAAGACCTCTTTGTTGGAATTGGCAGCCGTTACCCTGAAAGGGCTCAACGAGTTGCCGCTTACGTTGCCGCCGGAGCGCGTCCATGCCGTTTGTCCGTTCGCTTTTTTCTCTTGCATTTGCCCTCGCCTTTTTCAGTGAAACTTCTGCAGTTCAGGCCGATTTCCTGCAGGCAGATGGGGCCAAAGCTCCCGCCATTGCCATGGAAGTCGATGCACGCGACCTGCCCCGCAAACTGATTCACACCACCCTCGATATCCCCTGCAAGAGCGGTCCTTTGCGGCTCTGGTATCCCAAGTGGATTCAGGGCGCCCATGGTCCTCTGGGCCGCGTGGAAGATATTGGCGGTCTGCGCGTGGAAGCGGCCGATGGCGCGGTGATTCCCTGGAAGCGCGATGAAGTCGACATGCACTGTTTCGTTGTGGAAGTGCCCGCGGGCATCACTTCGGTGCGCGTCAAGCTCGACACGATTTGCGAATCGGCCGCCCAAGATGGCGGCGGCATTTACACCACGGGCAACAGCTCGCTCGGGGTGATCAACTGGAATACCTGTTTGGTGTGCCCCGAAGGGCGTGCCATCGAAGAACAGATCGCGCAAGTGAATCTCAAGCTCCCTCAGGGCTGGCGATACGCCACGGCTCTCAAGTCGGATAGCGACAAGGAAGGAGTCATTCGTTTTTCCCCCATTTCGATGGCGCATCTGGTGGACAACCCCCTGATCGCGGGCCGCCATCTGCGCACCTTCAAACTCGACTCGGGGAAGAACCCGCAAGCCTATTTGCACCTGACCTCGGAGTCGCCCGAAGCGATCAATCTCGACCCCAAAACAGTGGAACTCTATTCGCGCCTCATCCGCGAGGCGGGCGCCCTTTTCGGTTGCGCACACTACCCCGAATATCACTTTCTGGTTGTGTGCAGCGACGAGATCGGCAGCTTCGGCCTGGAACATTTGGGATGCAGCATCAACGGCGTGGGCGAACGGGTCATGGTCGACAGCCACCTGAGGAAGGGGTGGTACGCCAATCTCCTACCCCATGAATATGCCCATTCCTGGTGCGGCAAATACCGGCGTCCGGCCGCCATGATCACCTCGGATTTTCATTCGCCGATGAAAACGAAACTGCTGTGGGTCTACGAGGGGTTGACGGAATATCTGGGCGAGGTGCTCATGGTCCGCTCCGGTTTGGCGCAGCAGGACGAATACCGGGCCACGCTCACGCGTCAGATTCGCGGGCTGTCGCAGACGACCGGACGCAAGTGGCGCACGCTTGAAGACACTGCCGTGGCGGGATACCTCTCGCGCAACCCAGGAAACTCCTGGAATCAGATGCGCCGCGCCCAGGATTTCTACATGGAGGGGATGCTCCTCTGGTACGAATGCGACGCGATCATCCGCGAAAAAACCAACGGCGCCAAATCGCTCGACGATTTTTGCAAGCGCTTTTTCGCGCCGGTGAACGGGGCCAAAACCGTGGCCGGTTATGAGTTCGCCGACCTGGTCAAGGATCTTCAAGCGACCGCCGAATTCGACTGGGCCGCCTTCCTTCAAAGGCGCGTCGCCGCCCCTCAAGAAACCCTTCCGCTCGATGTGCTGGGGCGCCTGGGTTACCGGCTGCATTACACCGACAAGCCAACCGCCGCCGGCCCCGACGGTTCCGCGGCCGCCACCGCCAACCCGGCGGGGGACTCGCTGGGCCTCACCGTGGTCCGGGGCAAGATTACGGGTGTCGTCCCGGGAATGCCCGCCGATCAAGCCGGGCTGTCGCCGGGGATGAGTTTGATCGCGGTTAACGGCAAGAAAATCACCACCAACCGACTCAGGGATGCGATCGCCGATAGCGTCACGCGCAAGAAGGTGGATCTGCTCGTCGAAGATGGCGACGAGTTCCGCACGATCACCGTTCCTTATGCCGAAGGGCTACGCTACCTGGAGCTTTCGCGCATCGAGGGCAAGCCTGATCTGTTGGCCGAAATTCTCAGGCCCCAAACTAAATAAGCGAAATAAGCCAAATAAGCCCAGTCACGCCAAGCAAGTGGCAAGCAATTGATCCGATTTCGCGGCCAGAGGACCTGCGACGCCAAAGCTCGTGCCCGTGGCCGTTTGTGAAGGGGCAGCGCCTTGCAATGGACAAATTCCGGGCGATTCCAGGGTTCATACTGGCCCAGGGATCGCCCTCACGCAAAATAGCGTTTTGCCTCCTTTTTTGCGCCAAAGAGCCGGCGTTGCTCCCTGAGTTCGCCGCAAAGCCATCGAAACCGCTTTAGGAAACGACGATGAATCGCGAAAAGATGCTGGAACGAGTGCTCAAGTGCGGCATTGTCGCGGTCGTTCGTTCTCAGAGTAGCCATCAGCTCGTCGAGGTTTGCAAGGCGCTGGCCGATGGCGGCGTCACCGTGGCCGAAATCACCTTCACCGTTCCCGATGCGCTCGACGTGCTCAAGGCGGTGAAAAAAGAACTCGGCGACCGAATCCTTCTGGGTGCCGGCACGATTCTCGATACCGAAACGGCCCGCGCGGCGATCCTCGCCGGCGCCGAATACCTGGTATCCCCAACGCTCAATCTCGATGTGATCAAGCTGACCAGGCGTTATGGCAAGCTGTCGATGCCCGGAGCTTTTACCCCCACCGAAATCCTGGCCGCCCACGAAGCAGGCGCCGACATCGTAAAAATCTTCCCCGCCGAGGTGGTCGGCCCCGGCTTCTTCAAGGCGATTCATGGCCCCCTGCCCCAGGTGCGGCTGATGCCCACCGGCGGGGTCGATGTCAACACGGCCGAAAAATTCCTGGCCGCAGGCGCTTGCTGCCTTGGCATGGGTAGCCAGCTCATCGAATCGAAGGCGCTGGCCGCCGGCGATATGGGAGCCATTCGCGCCAACGCCGCGAAATACCGGGCGATCGTCGATGCCTATCGCGACAAGACCAAGTCCCACTAATTGTTTTTACCCCCCCTTTCCCCCCTCTCCAATCGCTTTGCGAATGCAAATTAGGGAGTCGTTTCGATGGCTTATGATCTGATCGGTTTTGGCGAGTGCATGATTCGGTTGGCCCCACCGGCGTTTCACAGGCTCGAGCAAGCGCGCAGTCTCGATCTGAAAATCGGCGGCGCCGAATTGAATACCGCCGTTGGCCTCGCCCGCCTGGGCCGCAAGACGACCTGGGTCAGTCGTTTGACCGACAATCCGCTCGGCCGATTGATCGCCAACCATGCCCGCGAGGGCGGCGTGGATACTTCGCATGTCTTGTACACGCCGGAAGACCGGGTCGGCCTTTACTTCCTCGAATTCGGGGCTGCCCCCCGGGCCAGCGGCGTGCTCTACGACCGTAAAAACTCCGCGATCGCGGCGATCAAGCCGGGCATGATTGCCTGGGACAAGATCTTCCCCGGATCGAAATGGTTTCATGTGACCGGCATCACGCCGGCGCTTTCCCCCACGGCGGCGGAAGCAACGCACGAAGCCTGCGCCGCCGCGAAAAAGCATGGCCTCAAGGTGAGCATGGACCTCAACTACCGGGCCAAGCTCTGGAGCGGCGCCGAGGCGGGCAAGTGCATGTCGGGACTGATGGCGTTTTGCGACGTGCTCATCACGACCGAGGAAGACATCGAAAAGGTCTTCGGCATCAAGGGCGCCTCGTACGAGGAAGCGGCGGCGAAAGTCAGCGAGAAGTTCGGCACCAAGCATATCGCGATCACCTTGCGGGAGAATCCGCTGGTGTGGAAGAACACCTGGACCGCGATCTTGTGGACACCCAAGGGGGTGTTGCGCACCAGGTCGTACGAAGTGGAAATTGTTGACCGGCTTGGCGCGGGCGACTCCTTCGCTGCCGGCCTGATCAACGGGATGCTCGATGGCGACGATCAAAAAGGCCTCGACTGGGGCATCGCGATGAGCGCCATCAAGCACTCGATCCCCGGCGATTTCGCCTGGGTTAGCGCCGCCGAAGTGGAACAAACCGCCAAGGGAGGCGGTTTGCGCATCGCCCGATAGCTCAAAAGGATTCCCTCAAGCACCATATTCATGGTGCTTGAGGGAATTAGTCTTGGCACCGTCATTTTGCGACTTTGAAGATCTTTGACAGCACCGAAAAATCTCTGTTTCTATTTCTCACCCAGATCGGCCACGGTGAACCGGGGAAAATAAAGGTCGGGGCGGCGTTTGTGCACGCCCAGGTCGCCGCTATTGCTCGCCCAGGTCAAAAGGAACTGCCCCGGGGGATTGACCCGGCCCGGTTCGATCTGAACTTCCGGGTGAATCTTGACGGCGTAGCTAAAGATCCCGTCGCGCTTTGCCTCGGCATCGGGCGCGGTGCGACCGATCAAGCGCGATTTCGTCCAGGGCCCCTCAAGCGAAGGGGCACGCCTTGCCATGGCGCGATCGCCCATCCCCAATTGCATGTAGACGAGTACCCAGCCACTGATGCCGGGGACCTTGCGCAAGGACATTTCGGGCGCGCCATCCTCGATCACGACCGCACTTTGCGAAGGATCGGTACCCCACTTGCCGTCCTTTCCTTGAAACTCCCAGGGAATCGGATCGGTCGGACTCAGGGTCGACAACTTCGCCAGAGGCAGCCTTGCTACACCCATCGGCCGGGTAAACGGTTTCGGTTTGGGCACATCGATCTGGGTGAATCCATAAAGGTAAGGCCCCTCAACGGCCGCGGCCGATCCGAGAAAGGGGCCTTTCGTCTGGGTTGCGCCAACACGTTTGGCCTGGCTCAACCACTCAGAAGTCCAGGATTTTCCAGAAGGCGGCTCTTCGACCACAAACAGGTCGGTACCCACCTGGCGAAAGGCGAATCCCGGGTCGCCGTCGGGTTTGGGAGCCAGGCGGTGCAAAAAGATCCATAACTTGCCGTCGTGCCGTACGGCATCGCCTGGCCAGTACCATTCCTTGCCCGCCGGATCATCCGGTTTCCAAAAGCCCTTGGCCTCATTCGGCGGGATCAAAAACTCAAATCGACCCGTCGCGCTATCCACCACACCAGCGGCCTGGTTGACCATCCGCATCGTTTTGCGCTGGCCGCTGGCGACACCTCCCTCGATCTGCCCGATCCAGCTGTCGGCAAATAGCCAAAGCGACTTCCCGCCGCCCAAATCGATGCTGTGGCAGCCGTCGCCGCCCGTCCAGCCGTCGGTTTGGCGGATTCGCTCGTTCCAAGCGGCGTGGGCGGCAAAGACCGCCGAGTTTTCCCGATCGGCCTGAAACGGAGGCAAAATCGACACAACATTCAACCAGAAAATGAGTTGCGTCATGAAATGCACCGTTTGCCAGGAGGGAGAGTTTGGGAGTCCATGTTGGCTGCTCTGGGCAAGGAATCGGAGTTATGTTATACTTCCTGACTTGAGGAATGAATCAGAAGGCAGTGGGTGGAGTGTTGAGATGCCCCGCAAGCGAGTGTTGACCGTCGCATCGAAGAAGGCCCGCATGGCCAAGAAACTGGCTCGCCGCGCCGGCAATAAAGCCAAGCTGGGTGTTCCCCAATTGCGTAAGCCCGGTTCGGGCAAGTCTCTTTAGTTCTTCGCAGATAACAATCTCTTCCAAAAAGCGGCAGTGATTTGCAAGATCGGCCGGGATAAGCTCTCCTAGAGGCTTGTCCGGGCCTTTTTTCGTTGGCAACGGTTCTTGCCAACTGCCAACTGCTTGGGAGTTGCCGATGCGTTTTTCGCCCTTGCGCGTACTTGAGCGCAAAACCCTCATACCCAATGCCGGGAATCGAGCGCACCCCGACGCCGACCTGTCGCTTAGGTGGCGCGCGACGAGGTGGGGAGTGGGCGGCTTTTATCTTGTTGCACTTTGCGGTTTGATCTTCTTTGCGTCCTTGCCTTCGGGCAGGACGGCTGAAGCCGCGCAGAGCAAAGGGATCCAGCTCCCCTCCTTTCTCAAGGCCAAGGAAGGGGAGAAGAAATCCGAGCCCTTTCCCGGAGTCGAACACCTCGAGCGGGTTACCTTCACTCCACGCCTTTTGACCCAGCACTTCGTTTTCATCGAGCTCAAGCCGGGAACCCGGATCACCGCGACGGGGCCGATCAAGGACGGCGCCTACCCCCCCGGCACCACAAAACTGGAAACGACCCGGTCGTTTCTGGAAAAGACCAAGGCGCAGATCGCCATCAACGCCAACTTTTTCGACAACAGTCCCGAGGCCAAGAAAAAAGGGCTCACCAAAGTTCGAGGGCTGTCGATGTCCGAAGGGCATTTCGTCTCCCCCTGGGAACCCAACGACAAGATGTTCACCGATGCCATTCATTTCGACCGCAACAACCGCGTGCGCTTTCTGGAACGGCCCAAGAATATCGGCGATGGTTACGCCACCTTGCCCGCGACGGACCTGTATACAGCGATCACCGGCCATGCCCGGCTGTTGAAAAAGGGAGAAATTGCCGTCAAGCCGGTGGCCGATCCGAGCAAGGATCTTCATCCCCGTACCGCCATCGGGGTCCACAAGGATGGCCGGCTTGTACTGTTTGTGGTCGATGGCCGCCGTCCGGGCCACAGCCTTGGCATGCAAACCTACGAAGTGGCGCAGATCTTGCGCGAGAAAGGGGTCGTCGACGCGATTCAGATGGATGGCGGCGGCAGTACCAGCCTGGTGTTTGGCGAGATCGGCGGCGGCAACGCGCGGGTTATCAATAAACCCGCGGACCTGATGGAACGCAAGGTGGGCAATAGCCTCGCGATCATTTTGCCCCAAAGCGAAGGCGAGAAATAAAGCGCAAATCGACGACGGGCCGTGCTGAGATAGCGTGCCAAAAAAACAAAACCCGCTTCCTTTCGGCCCACGGGTGGAAGGCGCGAAGGAAGCGGGAGAAAAAAGAAGGTCGCTAGGGAACGACTACTTTTTTGTGGCTCCAAGAGACACGGGAACGCCGTCAGCAGGCGCGGGAATCACGATTTCCACTTCGGCGACATTGCCGCCACGGCTGGCGCCGCCCACAACGACGACACCGTTGCCGTGCGGAACCAAGCGATGAACCATGCGGGGCTTGGCCACGGCGCCGACCTTGTCCCAGGTCTTGCCGTCCTGGCTTAAGCGATAAAGAGGCCCTTCCGAGGTGTTGACAAGCAACCGGCCATTCAGCGTGGCCGCGGCGGGGCTAAAACCCATCCGATTGCTGGAGCCGGGAACTTCCGGCGCGCTGCTCCATTTGAGAGTTTCCAGATCCAGAACATCGACATTGCGGTGCGCGGACGCGTTTGCATCGAGCCCACACATCACATAGACTTTTTGGCCAACGGCCCCGGCAGTCAATGCGCGACGCTTGAACGGTTGGGGAATCGATTCCCACTTCGGTTGCGATTGGGCCAGATCGAGGACCAAAGCCGTATCGTGCCAGGCTTCTTTATTCCCCTTGCCCTTTTGTTCCCAGCCGCCGACCACGACAAGCTTGTCGCCCACGACGACGATGTCGTGCGAGGAGCGGCCCGAAGGCATGGCAGGCAGATCGGTCCACTGATTCGTCTTGGGATCGTAGCTGGCGCAGGATGCCAAGGAGATATTGTCGGTAGGTTCGCTCGGGGTGTTCCTGGGCTGCATGCCGCCCACGCGGATGATTTTGCCCTTGTAGGTGATCAGGTTCATTCCTTGCGCAATGGGGCCGGAAGGCAACGTTTCCCAGGGCTTGCCGCCGGCAAGATCAAGGCGTCGGAAGTCGCCAAGGACATCCTTGGTCGAGTAGGTGTGAGTCTTGCCCACGTGGCCACCGTAGACATAGAGGTAGCCGTCGGCAACGGTAGCGCCCAGGCTGGAAACGGCTGCGGGCAAGGGAGCCAACTGGCCCTTGGCAGTCGTGGAGGCCAATGCGCCAACGAGGGTCGCGTAGTGCTTTTCGTCCTTGTATTTCTTGCCGCCGTGCTCGCCGGGGTTGGCGACGACATGGCGCAGCCAGAGGCCGTAGTTGCCGGTGCCGGCAAAGCCCGCGGTGAAGCCTTCCTTGTCGGTCTTCAGTTTCTCTTTCTTGCCGTCGGGCAGCGCAATGCTGCCTTCGGCGTCGGCCACGGGCTTGCCCTGGTAGAGAAGTTGGAACTTGGTTTCGTTCCCTTTTTGGTAGGGAACGACTTCGATGGGGGTCTTTTCGCCCACAAGGCATTCCTTACCGGTGGCAAGGGCCAGCTTGGGATGGTAGACAAGGAGGGAGGCGGGAGCATCACCCCGGGAAGACGCCCCGTAAACGATCGATCCATAAACCACGGTCGTGCCCTTGGGAAGGTTGGCACCCAGCGCATGCTCGCCGGTCTTGGTGCTTTCCACCGCGACATCTTTACCGTCAACGCGGGCGGTCAACTTCAGGGAGACGATCTTGTCGATTTTGACCTGGTCGTCCGGCTCGAGGTCGTCGCTGAAGACCACCTGCAGCTTGCCGGCTTCCTTGGCCGGGACCACGAAGACAAAGTGCGACAGGCACTGGGCCGCAAAGAACGACACCGCGGCCAGGCCAAGCATCGGCTTGGCCAAGTTCCAACTCGCAAACGACTGAAAGTAGCGATTCACTGGTTACTCCTAAAGGACAAACTCTTCCAAATGATTCAGCAAGAGGCAGATTCTTAGTGGCTAGTAAAGAACCGATCGACTTTTCCGCAAGCCACGTTCTTGATTCAAAGTCAACCCACCCGGTTGGTTCGTTTCCGGATGGGTTGGTGGCATCGACGCGTGCGATGCCCGCGGACGATCCACGCTTTCATCCTTACCCGAACTTCGAGACTCCGGCCCAAACTTCGAGATTCGGGATCGCCTTAAGCACTTTAACGGCCCTGCTGCTTCGAGGGCAGGACCACTTGCTCGACGAACATCTCCCATGCTTCGGGATCGTTGAGCCGTGGGTTGCCGCCCTTGAGTCGTTCGAAGGTTTCCACCTTGTACTTGGTTTCGGGGGGCATTTTTTTCCAGTCATCCATGCTCAGCGGGTTGCTTTCGGGGCTCTCCGGTCCCTTGGAGGATGAGCAGCCCAAAAGAACAAGAAGAAGCGCGGCTACCAGGGGAAAACGCAAGACAAAGGTCATTGGGCGATTCCTTAATCCAGGGAAACGATCTCGCCGCCGGCGCGGGTGGCCAGGCCCTGATAGACCTGATTGGTGATCGAATCGCGGACAAAGCGAACCGACCCGTCAACGAACACGAAGTTCCCGCCTGAAGTGTGTTGGCTGCGGAAGGCGCCATAAGCGGTGGTCGTGTGGTTGTGCTTGTTGAAGGGGTGGAAGGAGGTGCCCCAGGCGTAGCCGATGTAGCCGTAAGCCCAAACGCCGCCGTAGCTGGCGGAAGGCACGCCCGCCGGGGCAAAATCGGTTTCGCCGGCGAGGAAGGTGTTCGAGGTGCCGTCGAGCATGGACGCCATGTTGGTGGCTTGACGGTTGGGGCTGGTGGGAACGGTGACCGGGTTGTCGACGGGAATGATCGCGCCATCAAATGCCGGGGGACCGCTCAAACCCAAAAGAGACCAGTAGGGATGAAGAGTCACATCCTGGGTGCCCGCGGAGAAAAGATAGCTGCAATAGGCCCGGTTTTCGGCTCCGCCCAGGGGCGCGGTCGGGGGAGTCATCGTCGGGCAGGTGTAAGTCGGGATGGTCATCTTCTGCAACATGTTATTGGTATAGCCATCTCCATCCGGATCGAGGTCGCTATTGCGCGCCAACTTGGGGTCCCAGCGCTTGGCAACGGCATCTTGTTCGAGGAAGGGCAGGATTTGGATAAAACCGGTGACGAAGGTCGAAGTGGTTTCGTTGAGCTGGCGATCCATGACGGCGTAAGGGAATCGGCCGTTGGCTTCATGGTACAGATGCGTGGCCAGGCCAATCTGCTTCATGTTGTTCGAGCATTTCATGCGGTTGGAGGCTTCGCGCACTTTCTGAACGGCGGGAACCAGAAGGCCGATGAGAATGGCGATGATGGCAATGACCACCAGCAATTCAATGAGCGTGAAAGCCGAACGCAGTCGACGAACAGACATGGAAGTACCTCTCGTGCCGGAATGGGATCGATGGCGGCAGCGCTTTGGCGATCGGTAGGTGAGCGCTGGAGGGCCAGGCATCCCGCACGGAGGCTAATCGCGAGAAGGGTCTTTGCAGCAAAACCCTTTTGCTATTGCTATTGAGACTCAGTCTCACAACGCCATTCTAAATCATGGGTGCCCGTTGTCAACTCGGCTTGGCCTTGAAATCGGAAATCGCCACGCTCGGGTGTTGTAGCTTCTTTGTGAGCCTCGACTTGCGGCCCTTCGCATGGCAGTTCAGGCTCGTTCTCCCTATGCAAAACGTGCCGGAAACACTTACCAAGAAACGGGTTAGGCAGTATTACTGCAATAGGCAAGCCAGGCGAACGCGGCAAAGAAGCGTCCGCGGCCCATCTCCTAAGCGCTCGAAGATCTCTTGCATTCTCTTCACTAGACAGGCGCACGAAACCGTCTCAAGCGCAATCGGCTCAAGCAGTTCGCGCGCCTGCTGTTGCCGGCCCGATTCATAAAGCACCGACGCCAGATTGATCCGGTACGGAAGCACGTCAGGAGCCAGCTCGAGGGCTCGCTCCAGAGAAAAAATGAGCGCCTGGGGCGGACTGCCCAAAAGGTTGAGGTAAAAGGCGACCCCGAAATAGGCCTGATGGTGGTTCGGATCGATCTGCTTGATCTTGTGGCACACCTGCAACGCCGATTCGTACCGGGCCAATCCACCCAGACGCGTGGCAATCCACGATAGTAATTGCGTATCGTGCGCCTTTTCCGCTAGAAACTTGAACATCAACGCCGCCACATCGCGCTTGCCCTTCAGGCAATAACAGCTCGCCAGCGCCAGCTGGCCTTGCTGGTGCAAGGGAATCAGAGCACTGGCATGTTCCAGCGCCGACAGGGCTGTATCGCAATCGCCCAGGCTAAAACTGGCGGTGCCGTAAAGCTGCCACAAGGCGCCGTCGTCGGGCCGATCGTGGAGCAACCGCCGTGCTTGATTCGCCGCCAAAGCGAATTGCCCTTCTCGACATCGTTGTTCCATCTGGCAAAAAAGGCTTTCTTCCATCACGGCGCATTCCTCACTGCATTCCCATGGCTATTGACTTACTATTTTTTCTTTTCTCTTGCTTTTTCCGTATGGAAACGGCGCGGGCCTAAAACTACTGCGTCAAGGCCATGTGCATGGCATAGCCCAGGGCGACCGACACCACGGCGCTGATCGCCAGGATGATGGCGCCGCTCCCGCGCGTTGCCTTGATTTGCCACCACATGAACAGGCCGGAGACGCCCCAGAACACCATCGTGAAGGCCATCAGATCGACCACGATCGCCCACAACCACTTCGCCCCAATCGATGAGGGATAGCCATGAGTGACATGCAAGCGCAGCAAGAATCGACGCAGGGAAAGTTCCGTCTCGGAAGGCGCATCGGCCGGTTTGCCGCTCACCGCGCCGCTCACCGGATTGAAAACCGCTTTCCAGGTCTTTCCCTCGGTTTCGATCTGAAAGTTCAAATCCGGCACCGAAGTGACCGTGACGGTTCCGGTGGGAAAGCCCATGTTTTCAAGCAGCTGAGGGATCGATTGCTTGACGAGATCCTGCCAGGGAGTTTCCAGCCGGACCGGACCGTTGCTTGATTCGGCCGGCGCGCCCACCACGCCTGCGCCCGCCGGCGGCCCGCCCCTTGGACCGCGGCTGCCGCGCCCACCAGCAGCACCTGGCCCCGCGCCGGCCACGGCAAAGGGAGCCTTTTCCACCTCCGCCTTGGGTTTGTCGATCGTCGAGCGCAAGGTGCCTCCGCCATGAACCAGGTCAATCGCGGCATTGATCGACTGGCCCTCCGCCCTCACCGTGGCGAACGCCAGCTCCCGAGAAAACCTGGCCTCTTCCGGATGAATGAGCCGGTAGGGAGCGGACGGACTCTGCCGCTCATTGAGAATCGTCACCACCCGTTGAGCCAATTCCTGCGGTTGGGGAAGAGTTTCCAGTGGGGTTCCCGCCAGGGCGCTTTGATCGAACGAAACGATGGGCAGGTCGCTGAACGCCTGAGGGTGGTTGAACAGGAAAGCGGTGATGCCATAAAGGACGGCCCACGGAAACAAAAACAGCCCAAGAAACAGATGGCCGCGGCGTGTCCACTGCATCGCGCGCTTGGCGAAGGGCTTGGGCGCGGCCTTGAACGCCCGCTCGGAGGACGTCCGCTCGGAAGGGGCGACGGGTGACAAGGTGGCCACGGAGGAATTCGAGGCCGGATCCAAAAAGCTCATGACTCGGTCCTTTGATGCGAAATCGCGCGCATTGTCTTTTGAGTGAAAAAATCGGCCCCCGGCTTCTTCCGCGCGCGGCGTGAAACCGCTGGGCGCAAAGTGCCTGAAAAAAAGAGAGGAGGAACGTTTTGCATGCGGCCTTGGACCGCAAGTGAGAGAGGCATGACCAAGCCGGGGCCGAAGGCGCCTACCCTTGCATGGGCCAGGCCCCAAGGGGCCCCCGCATTCGAACCGCAAGGGCCATGAGAGATAAAAGCAATAAGGGATCTTTGAAATCGCCCGGGATCCGGACCATGGGCACAAGAACGGCTCGCATCAGTTCACTCCGTCGGAAAGGAACTTGAGCCGCGTTGCGAACGGTTGTGGAATCCCCCCATAGGATCCACGGCGGGGAGCGGAGCAGGCTCGAAAACAAGATCTCCCTGATCTCACTTTTTAAGTGAGATCAGGTCTCAATAAGACACCTCTACCTTATCTTGGGCTTTCGGGGATGGCAAGGCGACTGGCCCAACTTCCCGGGTTTTTCGCGAAGCAGATTTCTAGCACTCAAGCGGCGAGGAAACGGGCACGGACGAGCTTGGTGGCTCATTGCCTCTTGAGCAACGACTTTCATTTATCTACGGGAGGATCGATCGTCACCTTGACGGAACCGGAGCCCAGTCCCTTGAGAAGTCCCGTCAACGGTTTGACGACGCGCACCATCCGAGCTTCCGATTGCCAGGACGGCATTTTCGGATCGCCGCCGACCGCCTTGACCCGCCAAAGTCCACTGCTCCAGGGCTGGATCGCCCATTCGCCACGCATCGGCCCCCAGGAAACCCAGGGCGGGTTTTCCATTTCAGCGGCTGGGATCGAGGCCGATTCGACCACCTTCCCCTCCGCGTCCACCTTCTCTCGCACCAGCGTCACTTTTTGCGGCGGCGCCTCCCCATGGAGCCGCTCGATCGTCCACCGAATACGATCCTGGTGGAACGCCAGTTGCGTGAAGGCCACCACCATGCCGGCCTCGTTTCCCGAATGCGCTTTCCACTGATCCTTGCCTAGCGATGCGGCCAGCGCCCGGGCGAGCGCCGCCTTCCTCGGACCAGGATCTTGCTTTTGATAAAGGTCCTTGAGGGCGGTGCGCACCGCATCGGTCAAGGCCAAAGGAGAAACCCCCGCCAGGGTCGCGGCACTATCGCGCGCGGCTTCGAACAGGTCGGTGTCAGACTGTTTGAGTCCCCCGATGAGCAGTTCGTTGAACGTTCTGGATTCTTGCGCCGAGACCTCTTCTTTCCACATCCCCTTCGAGCCGAGAAGTCTTAGCGCCCTGGCCTTTTCGCCCTTGAGCCGTTCAGGCGCCTGAACGATCCCCATGAGAAAGGCGCGCCGCTTGGGCGTTGCGAAAACCGGTCCGCACGGGGGTAAATGACCTTCATTGGTGCGGGCATAAAGCCCCACCGCCTTCCAGGCCGATTCGAGATCCGCATGTTGGATGATTTCCATGAGGGCCTGCTGTTCGAGCGAGCCCCACCCGCTCTGCTCTTCGACGATGCCTCCGCCCAGGGTATTTTCGTGGCGCGAAATCCAATTTTGGATTTTTTCGATCCGCCTGGGGGCTTGAACCTCCGTCCAGGCCGCCTTGAGTTCCAGGATCTGCTCCAGGTCGCTTTGAAGATTTTTGAGCATGGTTGGCCAATCGGCGCCGGGCACGACACGCCAGGGAGTTTTGGGGTTCGCATATTCGACCGAGTCCGCCGGCCCCTGACTGCGCAGGCCGCTTGGCAGCAGTTCGGCTCCGCTTGCCGACTTGCGCCAAAAACCGATGCCGCGTAGCGCACTGGGCTGCCAGACGATTCCGGTGGGGATGGGCGGCGCCGTCTTCGCATCCCAGGTGCCAAAGAGCACCCGATCAACCAGAAGATCGCCCGCCTTATCGAGCTTGAGCGTGACGATCAACGAGGATCGCCAGATCAATTCGCGCGAACTGTAAATGGGCCCCGGAAGAAGCGGCTCTTCCCAGGGAAGCGAAGACGAAGCCGCCGAAGGTTGCGGATTTCCGCCCTGCGGAAAAAGAAGGCCAGCATGAGCGGCAACCAGGCCTGAAGGCGTCCAAGCCCATCCCAATCCGGGGATAGCCCACGTGAGGATGAGCAAGGAGATCAGGATGGGGCGGTTGCGATTCATACCTTCGGAGTGGAATACCCCCTCGGGTGCGACTGGTGCCATTTCCAGGCCGATTGGGTGATCGATTCGAGATCGTGAACCGCCTTCCAGCCGAGTATCCGCGCTGCCTTGGCCGGGTCGGCCACGAGGCTGGGAGGATCGCCCGGGCGGCGCGGCCCCGTCTTGTGAGGCACGGGCCGTCCCGAGGCTCGCTCGCACGCGGCCATCACTTCGCGCACGCTATTTCCCTGGCCCGTGCCGAGGTTGAAGGCTTCGTGCGTTCCTTGCGGCTGCTTCTTGAGATGAAGGAGCGCTGCCAAATGTGCTTGAGCCAGATCGTCCACATGAATGTAATCGCGGATGCAAGTTCCATCGGGTGTCGGATAGTCGGTGCCGAACACGGTCAGGGGCGGCGCGATCTTCTGGATGGCGCGAAAGGCCAGCGGAATCAGGTGGCTTTCCGGCTCATGGTCTTCGCCAATGTCCCCCTTCGACGAGGCGCCCGCCGCATTGAAATAGCGCAGGCTCGCGCATTGCCAGCCAAACGCCGCCGTGTAATCGCTGATCGCTTTTTCCATCGTCAGCTTGGATTGGCCGTAGGGGTTGATGGGCGACTGCGGCAGCGACTCGTTCATGGGCATCTTTTCGGGAACGCCGTAGGTCGCGCAGGTGCTTGAAAAGACGAGCTTGCCCACGCTATTGCGCCGCATCGCATCGAGCAAGGAGATGCTGCCCAGAACATTGTTCTTCCAGTAAAGGTCCGGCCGGGTCACCGATTCGCCCACCAACGCAAAAGCGGCGAAATGCAGCACGGCTTCGGGCCGGGTCATGACCAGGGCATGGTCGAGCTTGGCCGATTCCAAAAGATCGCCTTCGAAAAAGCGCTCGTTAAGGCCCAACCGTTCCATCGCCGCGCGGTGGCCGCGGCTCAAATTGTCGTAGGCGAACACCTCGTGGCCGGCGTTCTGCAAATGCCGGACGGTGTGGCTGCCAATGTAACCGGCCGCGCCGGTGACAAAAATGCGCATGGGGAATTCTTTCTTCGCGACAAGGCGGTTTCAACTGGTGATGCCCAGGGTGATGCGCATGAACACATCTTCCAGGTCGATTTCCTCTTCGCCAAAGCGGCGCAGGCGATACCCCTCGCGGATCAATTCCTCGGCGAGGAACGATCCATCTTCGAGACCCTGAGACAAGGTTACGCGCAGCACTTCGGGATCAGGCGAGGTTTCCGCCGATTCGACCCCCTTGCGGCTTTTGAGAAACGCCTGGGCCTGGTCGGTTTTGCCCTCGCCCACGCCGATCAGGTAGACGGAACTTTGGCGGACCTGTTTGATCGCCTGGGCAACCGTGCCGTTGAATTCCAATTTCCCCTGTTCGATGATGCCGATCTTGTTGCAGATATCGGACAGCTCGGGGAGAATGTGGCTGGAAACCATGATCGTCTTGTTCATCGAGCGCAGCCTTTTGAGCAGCTTGCGCATTTCGATGCGCGCGCGCGGATCGAGGCCCGAAGCGGGCTCGTCAAGCAAAAGCACCTGGGGTTCATGCAAAAGCACCCGGGCCAGGCCAAGGCGCTGGGTCATGCCGCGGCTAAGGCTGGTAACCAGCGCTTCGCGCTTGTAGCCCAGGTCGACCAGTTCGAGCACTTCGTTGCATTTCTTGCGCCGCGACGGCCCCTGAATGCGGTAGGCGGCGGCGAAAAACTCGAGGTACTCGATCACCTTCATGTCGTCGTAGACGCCAAAGAAGTCGGGCATGTAGCCGATGGCGCGGCGGATCTCTCGCGGCTTGTTGTAGATCGAGTAGCCGCACACTGACGCTTCGCCGAAAGTTGGGTTGAGCAAGGTCGCCAGAATGCGCATGGTCGTCGTCTTCCCGGCGCCATTGGGCCCGATGAAGCCGTAGACATCGCCCGGATCAAGCTGCAAGTTGAGCCGGTTGAGGGCGTAAAGGTCCCCATACATCTTGGTCAATTCGCGGCATTCGATCATGGTTTGGCCCCGCTGAGCGGAGTGCTCGGAATGGAGGTTGGGGTCATGGCTGGCGTGTTCGGGACATAAGGCGCAACGGGCAAAATCGCGACGATGTAGGTTTCGCGGAGAATCCTACCCGCCGGCTCGGCCTGCCCATCAAGGGTAAACCGGGTTGGCCCGGTTTTGAGATCGGTCGCGGCGTTGCCCAAAACCAGCGGAGTCCTTCCAAACAGAATCAGCTCGTCTCGGGGAAAAGATAGCGGGGCGTTGCGGCCGGCAGAAGGGATATCGTCCCAGGGAGAAAACACCCGCCAGCGCAAATTCCACCCGCCCAAGACCCCCACCTGGCGACGCTCGCCCAGGAAAAGACTCTTGATCAACTGGTGCCGATCCACCGTCTCGCGCGCCTCGCGGCTGGCTCCCACGGGCTTGACCAGGTCGGCCTTGTTCGCCGCGAGCACGCCCGCATTGGTCCAGAAATCCAAAGGCTGGCCGCCGCCGCCCAGTTTCAACTCGTCCAGGATGGCCGACTCTCCGGGCAGGAGATTCGACTCCAGCGGATAAAAGCGACCTCGATAGGCCAAAATAGGCGATTCGATCGCAACGGGCAGACGGTTGGTCAAATTGCCGACCAGTTGATTCGGGTTTCCGCGCGGGTGGCGCACCTCGGCCAACAAGGGAGCTTGGGATCGCTCCAGGCCGGCTTGCCAGGTCGATTGAAAGGCCTGATCGGTGTTGACCCGCATGGGAATGCCTTCGGGATGAAGGCTCCCGGCCGCATCCTCGACCAGATCGACATAGGCCGAGCCGCCCCCGGTGAAGATCGGTCCGGAAAACGAACCCGACCAGGGCAGCACCTTGGCCTGTGCCGGCAGGGCTTTGGCCGCGCTGGTGGAGGAGGCGCCCAGCCAGGCTTCGTTGGGACTGGCCTCGACGGTTCTTCTTCCTTCGGTGGGAGTGAACAACGACAACCAACTCATGCCCGACACCTGGGGCCGGGGACTGGCCAGATCGTACTCGATCAGGTCGACCCGGTTGATGCGCAGGTCTTGACCCTTGGTCGCTCCCACCAGCCAGGGGATGGCCAGCGCGATCAGAAGAGCGACCGCGGGAAAGGTAAACCAGGTCAAATCGGGCCGCTTGAACTTGCGATCGACAATCCAGTAATCAAGGGGACCAATTACGAGCATGTAGAGAAGGATGGCGAGCAGAATCCAGCCAAACGAGAAAAGGATGACCCCGGGGAAGGTGCCGAGCAACTGGGCCATCCCCGCTGCAAACGGATCGGAAATCGCTTCGGTATCTCCCGTACGAACCACCGATCTAAGCGCCCCAGCCCATTGCAGGGTGCGCCGGTAAAAATCACTTTCGCCGCGCCAACCTTCCAGCGGCTTTCCCTCCAGGGCAAATCCGCACAAAAGAACCGCCCCCTGACCGGAGGGAGACTCGACGAGGGGAGTGATCGAGCGCGGTGAAGCTTCGGAGCCGGATTCCACCGCGAGAGGCATGGCGGTCGGACCGGGAGTCCAGTGCTGAATCCTCTCGACTTGCATGGCTTCAAACGGTTTGCGGGTATCGAGCCAGCGGTAGAGGCGATCGAGCCGCTTCGGCTCGGAGAGCTTTTCGCTCGCTCCGGGCCGGGCGTCAATCCAGGAAGCGCCCCAGGCCTTGGCCATGGCCTGGTCCAGTTGGGCCAGTTTGCCCTCAAGCGGTGATGCCGCGAGGACCATGCGGCCGCCCTGGGCCAGCCAGGCGGCCAGTGCTTTCAGCTGGGCGGCGTCGGCCTTCGCCAGGTCGTTGCCAAGCGAATCGATCCCCATGGGAACCCAGATCAGGTCCACCGATTCGTAGGCCGCCGCCTCGGTGGGCAAGCCGGCCAACGATCCGATGACGCCCAGTGAAGCCAGGCGCGCGTTGTTGACCGCGGAGGCCTTGGCGCCGCCTTTGACGGGTGTTTTGGCGGCTTCGGACGCGGGCTCTTCCGGCATCAGCGCCTTGGCCAGGCCTTCGGGAACGGCCCCAAGGCAGAGGGCCAGCGGCCGATTCGCGGGCACTACGGCGGGAAGGACGGTGGTCTCGGCTACCACTCGTTCGCCGCTGCCGCTCTTGTGAACCAGTCGCACCGTCAAAGAAGGGTTGAGCTGGATCAGGGTCGGCAGCGACCCCCTGGCCTCATGGTTCGAACCCGTCTCATGGTTCGAACCGGCCGCCTGGTTCGAACCGGGCAGCTTCTTGCGGATCTGACGGCCCAGGTCGTCCAGCTGAATGAGCTCGACGACCATTTCCCCGTCGGTGGGCGCTCCTTCCCATTCGACGACGATGGGGTTGGTGACCCCCTGGCGGACCAGTCCCTCGCTCACGCGCGGATCGGCGCCGCCTATACGAAATCCGCCGGCGGGCGTGAAACCCCATTTCACCGACTTGATCGAAAACTGAGCGGCCGACGAGGCGGGAAGTCCCGCCCACGAAAGGAAGACAAGAATCGCCGCGAAAGAGGAAGCAGGCAGCCGGAACCGCTCCATGGCCCGCAACAACCTCCAGACCCAGGGCCATGCCATAACCGTTTCCAGGGCAGGCCTGGCGGCATGCTCGTTGGGCTGGTCGGGCCTTGCAAATACGCGGGTCAAGGCTTCTCCAACAGTGAACAGGCACAGGGGGTTTTGCGACACCCCGGGCAATCCGACCCATATTTGTCCAGAACCGCCTGGCCCAAATCGATACCGGCAAGGTTGGCCAGTGTCGCCAACCAGGCAAGAACATCGGCAAACTCGCGCTCAAGCTCCTTGCGCGGCAGTTTGCCATGCCGCTCTTCGCGCAGGGCCGCGGCCAGTTCGCCGACTTCCTCGGTAAACCAAAGGAACGTCCCCTCAACGCCGCGTTGAGCGTCTTTCGTCCCGTAAAGTTTTTTGATTCGCAGCTGAAGTGCACTCAGTTCCATGAGCCTGCCCTGAAACCTGTCCTTGACCCATTTATCCTAGTATTCAGACGCCTCAAGGCACGCGAAACGGCTCCCGCGCGGTCCAATTCCGCCCCGAAAGGCTCTTTCCGCGGGAGCAGGAAGCTAGGAAGGCAAACGATAGTAAGACTGGAGAAGCTGCGGAAGATCGGCGACCGATGGAATCACATGATGGGCACCGGCGTTCAGAAACTCTTTTTGAATCTGGGTAAGACGGGTCGCCAATTCTTTGGGGGGTAATGCGTGAACTTCTTTCTCGGGCAGTCCCAGGGAATTGCCGGTCTGGCTGACCGCGACGGTCCAGCAACCGGCGTTGCGGCCTGCCTTAATGCCAAGCGGCGTGTCGTCAACGATCAAAATCCGGTCCATCGGATAGATTCCCAGCGCCTCGGCGGCGCGGAAGTTGAGCCAGGGAGCCGGACGGCCCGTGGGCACATCGTCGGAACAAAACATGACATCGGGGCTATAGCCCCCCGCCTTGGCCACCGGCATGACCACTTCCATCAATTCGCGGGTGTAACCGGTCGTTGACCCGATTTTCAATCCCCTGGAACGGCACCAGGCGACCGCCTGGCTGGCGCCTTGAATGACCGCCGACATGCTGGATAGCACCGACTTTTGCAAAGGCAAAAACTCGTCGTAGAGCTTCTGCACATCCTTGTCGGTCGGCTCGGTTCCCTTCACTTGCTTCCAAAGCGCGGCGACGCGCGGCAAAAACAAAACCGAGGCGATATGCTCGCGCTTGGCTTTGCCCATCGGCCCGCGGGCTTCCGCTTCCGTCACCGCGACACCGCTACGGTGGAAAATCTCCACGAAAACCCGCGCCGGGGCCAAGCTGCCGTAGTCAACCATGGTCCCGGCCCAGTCGAACAGCACCGCCCCCAATGGGGCGCGCATCACGGAAATTCGGGAGCTCGATTCGCTGGCAATCGCCTCATTCGACATGGGAGATCCTTATTATTGTTTTTTTCTCGGCGGGTCTTCCCACCCGTGCTGCCAATCTGTCTTGCCGACGATTTCCGCCGCCCACGGCGATTGAGAAAGATTTACAGACTTTGTTTCTTCCAAAAGCGCTCGGCAATTCCTTGAGACATCGTCATCCCCGAGCCTCCGGCCGCCGTGCACACATGCACGCCCGCAAGCGGTTCGGTTTCGACGACAAATCCCGAAGCGGGCTTGGCGTAAATTCCATGCCAACGCTCGGCGATCGTCCAGTCGGGCAGGGAAAAGACTTTGGACAGTTCGCGCAACATGAGCTCGTCGATCAAGGCTTTGTCAAAGGGTTCGATCTCGCGGTCGTATTCGTGGGAATCGCCGACGATCACTTCGCCCTCTTCATTTTGGGAGGCCATGACATGGATGCCATAACGATCAAGCTCCGGCGTTTCGCGGGCAATTCGCTCCTTGAGCGCGCCAATGCCTGAGCAAACGGAAAAGTTCTGATAATGGCGCAAGGTCAAACCGCTCGCCAGGTGCGGCCCGATGCGCCAGCCGGCCGGCTGAGCTTTGGTTCTCATCATCTGCAATTTGCAAAGCCGGATCCCGCTGGCCTGAAACGATTCGGGAAAAAGCGCGAGATAATCGCTGCCGGCGCACACCACGATCCGGTCAAACGGCTGTAAGATTCGCTCGGCCGGACGCAAGCGAAGCACCGGCCCCCGACCATTCGATTCGATCGCGGCGACTTCGGTGGAAAAGCAGAAGGTCACGGCAAAGGCCTCTGCCAGCCACTTCGCCAGCGCCGCCGAGGCCTTGCGCGGATCGACCGCCACTTCCGTCGAGCTGTAAAGGCCGCCCAGCAAACCTTGTGGATTGACCCCGGGAGCCATGTGCAGGGTTTGCTCGCGATTGAGCAATTTGCAATCGTAACCGAATCCAGAGGCCAGGGCGGCAAACTCTTCCAAAACTCGCCATTCGTCGGGCCGGTGGGCGGCGTGAAGCGATCCGCAAGGCAGCGCCCAGTGTCCTGCTTTTTTGGAGAACTCAAGCCAGAGGCCGCGGCTGGTGAGCGCGACTTCCAGCGCCTCACCGGGAGGTTGGCCTATGGGCCAAACCATGCCGAAATTGCGCACCGAAGCGCCAATTGCCCGGTCATTCTTCTCAAAGACGGTGACCTTGTGACCCCGGCGGGCCGCGGCCCAGGCGTGAGCCAGCCCCAGAATTCCCGCACCGACAACGGCAACTTGCTTTTGACTCATTTAGGAAACCACCCCAGGCACCTTGAGGCATGCTTCCATTTCCCCGACAAAATCTTCCACGCCGGGTGTTGGCAAACCTTCAATTTTCGCCTCCTCGTCAAAGCGCCTGAGACGCACGGCCGCCGCATGGTGGCGGTTCTTTTCAAACGATTCGACTTCACTGGCGCTCATTGGCCCGCCTTGCAATTCGAGGCTCAAGACCGAGGGGGGGCTGAGCTTTTCGAAGTAGCCCGGTTCCACGGTACAGAGGTAGCGCTTGGCCGCGACATGAAGGCGGACCGGTTCGACCAGCTCAGGAATAAAGTGTTTGTCGAGCCAGGCCCCGGCCAGCTCTTCATGAAAATCATCGATTCCCCGGTCGGGCGCATCGTCTGGCAATTCATGCAGCAGATGACCGACATCATGGAGCAATGCGGCGGCAATCTCCGCCGCCGGCAGCCCCTGTTTCCTTGCGAGCATAGCCGCTTGAAGTGCATGTTCTTGCTGGGTGACCGACTCACCGCCATACTGCGATCCGCCATGTTTGCGAAACATTTGGACGATCGATTGCACCAGGGGCGAAGCCATCGTGGCGATCCTTGAACGAATGAGTGACGGGCGAACCGCTGGTGGTTGATGGCGGCATCGCCTTCGGGGCCGTTATTGCTTCGCTCCTTCGGTGATCGGAGTGGGGCCCGGGGACACGCGGGCCAGGGAAACTCATCATACCTTCACCGAAGCCGAAGGCTGCGGAAAGTATACTAAGCCCCGAGCTATCCACCTTCGCTTCACCGGGATTTCATAATGAATCCTTCCGACGATGCCGATCCCGGCATGTCCCCCTCTACTCCAAGAAACACCTTGTTCGCTTCGCTTTGGGCAGTCGTTGCCGCATTTGGCACTTATTTTTGCATGTATGGTTTTCGCAAACCCTATACGGCCGGTTCTTATGAAACGCTCGCGACTCTGGGTGGTTTTGACCTGAAGACCTTGCTTGTGATCAGCCAGGTCGGCGGTTACATGGTTTCCAAATTTCTGGGGATCAAATTCATCTCCGAACTTCCTCCCGCAAGGCGAGCCGTGGGAATTTTGTTTTTGATCGGCTGGGCCGAGCTGGCGCTCTTTGGCTTCGCACTCACTCCGGCCCCCTGGGGCTTTATTTTCCTCTTTCTCAACGGCTTGCCGTTGGGGATGGTGTTTGGATTGGTGCTTGGTTTCCTCGAAGGAAGGCGCCACACCGAGGCGCTGGCCGCGGGTCTTTGCGCCAGTTTCATCCTGGCCGATGGGGTGATGAAATCGATCGGGGCCGCGCTGTTGAATCTGGGGGTGAGCGAACATTGGATGCCGGCGGCCGCAGGCGCCTGTTTTTTTCTCCCCACGCTGATCTTCGTCGGCATGCTGACGCGCATTGCACCGCCCGATTCTCACGATGTCGCCGCCCGGTCAAGACGGGGCACATTGAACCGCCACGAACGCTGGAACCTGTTCGCCAAGTATGCGCTTGGTCTGGTTTTCCTCATTATTGCCTATCTTTTGGTGACCATCCTGCGCAGCATTCGGGCCGATTTCCAGCCTCAAATTCTAAAGGGCTTGGGAGTCGAATACGACGCGGGCCTGTTCACTCGGGTCGAGTTATGGGTCGGCGGCGCGGTGCTCCTGGTCAATGGGGCCCTGGTCGCCATCACCAATAACCGCTCGGCCTTTTTCGCTTCGCTTGGGATTTGCATCGCCGGATTTTTCATCCTTGCGGGATCTCTTTTGGGGCTGCAAATCGGACTGCTTTCGCCCGTACCCTTTGTCGTCCTGTGCGGCCTCGGTCTTTACTTTCCTTATGCCGCCATTCACACCACCGTTTTCGAGCGCTTGCTCGCCGCGACCAAGGACAAGGGAACTTCCAGTTACCTTCTCCAACTGGCCGATTCCTTTGGATACCTCGGCTACATCGCGGTTCTTGTGGGCAATCTCATTCTGAAATGGTCGGTCCGCGGCCCCACCACGGCCGACGATGCCGCGTTCGCCCGGTTTTTCATAGAAACATGTTGGGTCGTCTCGGTTCTTGGGTTGCTCTTTCTCATGGGCGCGACCTGGTTCTTTTTGTCGAAGGTCAAACGCCCCGCGGTCTCTCCCCCCGCGTTGACCCCCGAGCTTTTGACTGCGTCCGCTTGAAGGGAGATTCGATGGTTGCCCAGGGAAAGGCCCAAGGTAAGGCTTTAGTATTCGAAGGGATTCCCGATCAACTCAAGCTCACCGAATGGACCTTGCCCAAACTGGGTCCCGGGGAGATTCTCGTCCGGGTGCTGGGCTCGACGATCTGCGGCAGCGATCTGCACTCGATTCATGGCCGCCGCCAGGTACCGGTTCCCACGATCTTGGGTCATGAAATTGTCGGCGACATTGCCGCCTTCGGTCCCGACGGTCCCGGCACCGACTGGAACGGAGAAACCCTCACTCTGGGCGACCGGATCGTCTGGGGAGTCGTGGCCCACTGCGGCGAGTGTACTCCTTGCCAGGCCGACTTGCCGCAAAAGTGCAGTAAGAGCACCAAGTACGGCCACGAGGCGGCCGACCCCGGCCGGGAATGGTCGGGCGGTTTCGCGGAATGGTGCATCCTGGTCGCGGGAACGACCATTGTCAAAATCCCAAGGGATCTGCCGATCGAGATCGCCTGCCCGGCCTCATGCGCGACGGCAAGCGTTTGCGCTGGGTTCGAAGCGGCCGGAGCGGTGCAGAACAAAACGGTCGTCATCACCGGCGCGGGACTGTTGGGAGTGACCGCCTGCGCCATGGCGGCCCATTTTGGCGCATCCAAGATCATGTGCCTGGACACCAAAAAAGAACGAAGAGAAACGGCGCTCGAGTTTGGCGCCACCGAGGCCCATGCGCCGGAAGAGTTCGTCGACCGGTACGGTTCCGCAATGATCACCCATGTCTTCCTTGAGCTTTCCGGCGCCCCCGGGGCGTTCGAAGCGGTCTGGCCGACGATGGCGGTTGGGGGGCGCATTGTCCTGATGGGAGCGGTGTTCCCCACGGCGTCGATCGGCCTGGCCATGGAGCCGATCATCCGCAAGATGCTGACGATCCGCGGAGTTCATAACTATGGACCGAGGCATTTGGCGCGGGCCGTGAAATTCCTGGGCACCGTGCGCAATCAATATCCTTTTGCGAAGATTGTGGGCCAGTGGTTCACGCTTGAGGAATACGGCGAGGCCCTGAAGGCGGCTCAATCGGGGCAGAATATTCGGGTGGGGTTTGGCGGGGTCAAAGGAATGGTGGAGAAACGGTAGGCTGACTTCGCGATCGGTCCAATCTTGGTGACCTGGTTTGCGCGTAAATGCTTGAAAATAGGTGATTTTCCGACCAGAATAAACGAAAGAGCAGATGGCCCGTCTTCAAGTCAGAAGCTCATAAACGCATCAACTCCCACTTGCCCAAGTCACATCCGTGGGGAATGTCCCATGCGGCAGCCAAGGTTCACGGCAAAAACTTCTCGACTCGCGTTCTTTGGTTTCGTTCTGGTGCTTTTCTTCGTCACGGCTTGGCTTGCGAAAATCAACGATCTCGAGAGAGAATCGAAGCGAAAGCGCTCCCAGCTTGAGACCTTGACCGTCGAGGAATTGCTGGACTTGCTGGTGCTGAAAAAACCGCGGGAGTTCTCCCTGTTCCAGGCGCACCGACTCTATCCCTTCGGTAGCGCTCCGGTGGAACCGGCCGCGGAGGATTCCTATGATCCTTTGGTCACGGAACTAGCAGGCTACCCCCAAGATCAGGTTTCCCCCATTCAGGTCGAACTGGTGAGACGAGGCGTCGCGGCGATTCCTCAACTTCTGGAACATCTGGAAGACAAACGGCCCACGCGGTGGGAGGTGAACGATAAGGATCTCCACGCCTGGATGGCGTATGGCAAGTTTTACGATCCTCGAATTCGCAAGCCGGGCAAACAACCTCCTGGAACCGTTCCCTGGCAGTGGGTGACCGACCTCACTTTCCCCGATCCCGGTCCAGAAGACCTGGAATTCACAGACCCGCCGCTGTCCTCTCACACCTTGACCATCGGCGATCTCTGCTACATTGCGCTCGGCGAAATTGTGAATCGGCGCCTTCATGTGGCAAAGTACACTCTGGTCACGTTCGCTTCTTCGATCACGATTCAATCACCGGTCCACACTCCCGCGCTCGCGAAAGCCTGCCGAGACGACTGGTCCGGTCTGACACCCGAAAAGCACAGGCAAAGCCTGTTGAACGATGCCAACCACCACGACTTTGTTTCGCTTCTCGATGCGATCGATCGGCTCGCCTACTACTACCCTCAAGAGGCAGAAGACCTTCTGGTGAAACTGCTCAAGCGGCCGATCTACGATGCCGACAAAGTCCTGGAATTCATCAACTCCAAACTCCTTGCCTTATCGCCGTCACACGAGTCCAAGCTAAAAAATTATTTTTATATATCACGACTAATTACATACAAAATTCAAGACACTGCCAAATCCAAATTCCTGATCCATTTTTTTGATGACACTGAATTCATCGAAAAATTATCCGCGTTTCATCTCGACGAAAACCAATTGCATCAATTTGCCGCGATGCAAATCACAAAAATCAATAACCCCAATCACTACCGGGATTTGATAGAAAAATTCAAAGGCGAATCGAAAGACCACTCGTGGATCACTCTCCCCTATTGGCTGCACCAGGTCTGTCAGCCAGATTTCGTGCACACCGACATCCTGCTTTTTGGAAAAGCCGCGCTTGCCAATCAGATCAGTGCCCTGGCGTTTCCCGACTACGATCCGCTCAACCCCTACTACATGAATGCCGTATCGGTGGAAGACCAGACGAGATTGCTCATGTTGCTTCGGCCCATCATGAGCCCTCGCATCGATCAGGCGATTCATGAGCTTTTCCGCAAAGCGATTCAGCCCAACTCGCTCTTTGACGATTCACCGGATTGGGGGGGTGCCCTTGCCAAGCAATGCGTCAAGCATCTTGCAGGCAAATCGTACGATCCCGAATTGCGGGCCTATCTTGAGAGCCAAATCAAGAAGCTGAAGGAACACACGGATCCCGAAGAGACTCAATGGGAACGAAAGAACTTGGAACGGTTGCTACAACATCTTCGCAACTAAGCCGGCATGAATCGATCGTTCAATCCAGGCTCATCTAAGACCTGCCCATCAAACCATGATCGCTTTCACCGGCGTGCCATAGACATCCGTCAAACGGAAATCGCGGCCGATGTGGCGGTAGGTCAGTTTTTCGTGATCGAGCCCCAAGAGATGCAGAATTGTCGCATGAAGGTCATGCACATGGACCCGGTCGCGCACCGCGTCCCAGCCGAATTCGTCGGTTTCGCCGTAAGTCATGCCTCCCTTGACTCCCCCGCCGGCCAGCCACATGGAGAACCCGTAGGGATGGTGATCGCGGCCGTCGCTTCCTTCCGCCGCGGGCGTGCGGCCGAACTCGCCGCCCCAGATTACGAGGGTGTCGGCAAGCAAGCCGCGCGACTCCAGATCGCGCAGCAATCCGGAAATGGGACGGTCGGTGGCCAAGGCGTTTTTCGTATGGCCCCCCTTCAAATCGCCATGCTGGTCCCAGGGCTGAAACCCGCCCGTGGTGTGGTAAAGCTGCACGAAGCGAACCCCGCGCTCCACCAGGCGCCTTGCCAACAGGCACTGCCTGCCGAAGGTCTCCGTTTCCTTGCGGTCGATTCCATAAAGCTGCTGGGTCGCCGCGCTTTCACCGGCCAGGTCAAAGGCATCGGGCGCCTGCATCTGCATCCGAAACGCCAGTTCGAACGATTCGATCCGCGCACCCAGCGAAGAGTCCTCGGGATGTTCGCGCGCGTGGGCTTCATTCAAGCTGCGCAAGGCGTCGAGCTCCACGCGTTGCCGCGCCGAACCCACCTTACCGTTTTTCAGATTGCGGATCGGATTTTTAAGATCCGAAACAAAGGTCCCCTGATGCTCCGCCGGAAGGAAGGCGGATCCATATTGCCTGGCTCCTTCGATCAGCGGTCCCGGGCCGATCGTGATGTAGCCAGGCAAATTGCGATTTTCCGAACCCAGGCCATAGGTGACCCAGGAGCCCAGGCTGGGCCGGGTCATCACGCGTTCCCCTGTGTTCATCTGCAGGCAGCCGCCCGGATGGTTGACGTCGTCGGCCACCATGGAACGCACCACGCAAAGCTGGTCGGCGCAGGCTCCCACATTCGGGAACAGTTCGCTCACTTCCAGCCCCGACTGGCCATATTTCTGAAACTTCCAGGGAGAGCCGAGCAGTTTGCGCGTTTGCCCCAGATAGGCCTTGGGCGACGGCTTGCCGTTCTCGCGCGTCAGCACCGGCTTGGGGTCAAAGGTGTCGACCTGGGAGGGGCCGCCCGGCATGAACAGGAAAATGACCCGCTTCGCCCGCGCCGGAAAATGAGGTTGGCGGGGTGCAAGCGCGTTGACGGGCGCTGATGCCGCTCGCGATTCGCCGGCCAACAAGGCGGCCAACGCCACCGAACCAAAACCGCCTCCCGTCTGCTGCAAAAGCTGACGCCGATTCATTTTCCCATTCCTTCGCTCTTCGCCCGGTCGCTTATCACTCATGGCGGCAAAGACTCCCAAGCCCGCTTCCTGCCCTGCGTGCGCTCAAGGAATGCACAGAAATTCGTTCGTGGACACGAGCAACTGGCAATAGCGTTCCCAGGGATCGACTCCCTCGGCAGCAACGCCTGCAGGGGCGGTCAATTGCTTACCCAGTTCGAGTTCGACCTGCCGAGGCGGCCGCCCCAGGGTCAATTGATACAACCGCTGAATGCGTTTCTCGGGATCGCTTCCCCCCTCGCGCACCAACCGCTCGGAAAGACTTTTGGCGATCGATTGGACGAATGGGTCGTTCAAGAAAAAGAGCGCCTGCGGAGCCACGGTCGAGCGGTCCCTTTGGGCCACCATCGATCCTGGATCGGCGCGGTCAAACAGCCGGCCAAAATCCGAAGTGTTCGCTCCGGTTCGCGCTGACATCAAGTAAAGCGTCCGCCTGGGAGCCTGTATGTCGGAAATGGGCGGACCACCCATCGCCCGGTCGAGCCGACCCGAAACCATAAGGAGGCTGTCGCGAATCGATTCGGCATCGAGCCGCCGCACATTCGCTCTTCCCCAGAAGCGGTTTTCCGGATCGGCCATGCCGCCGGAGCCGCCGCGGCTCGACTGGCGATAGGCGGCCGAAAGCATGATCTGCCGGTGCATCGTTTTGATCGACCAGCCCGAGTCAATGAATCGTTTCGCCAGGTAGTCGAGTAGTTCGGGGTGATTGGGCCGATCGCCGCGTTCTCCAAAATCGCTGGGGGTACGCACCAGCCCCTCGCCGAAGTGGTGCTGCCAGATCCGATTGACCATGACCCGCGCCGTCAGCGGATTCTCGGGCCGAGTCACCCAATCGGCCAGTTCGAGTCGGCCGCTGCCTGAACCGATTTTTGGGTCCTTGCCCGGGTTCAAGATCTGGGGAAAACCGCGGGGAACGGTCTTACCAAGGCGTTTCGGATCGCCACGAACGAAGATCTGTGCATCTTGAAAGCCTTCGTGACGGCTCCCCTTGGGCCCCCCTTCCTGGATGACGACCGCCTTGGGAATCTCCACCGCCGGCTTGTTCTTCAGTGAGACCAACTCAGTGTTGAGTGCCGTCAACTGCGTTTTCACAGACAGAGGCAATCGATTCGTCCGTTCCAGCTCGCCTGGCCAGAATGGGCCGCGCGGCGAACGGAGTTCTTCAAACCAAACAGCCAGGATGTCTTTGTTTACAGCCTGAGGAGCGGCCGGTTGAAACCAGGTTTCCTCCAACTCCCGGGCAACCTGTTTGCGATCCTCTTCGCCTAGAGCGCGATCGTAGACGCGAATCTCGGCGATCTCTCCACGAAACCAGGGCGCGGTGCCCGACCCCGGTCCGCCGATTTTCAGGGCGGTGATGGCCGGATCGGTGGACAGGCCGTCGACCCCCTTGTTCATGGGCAAGGCAACACCGCCGCGCACAAGCTGCGTCCCTTCCCGTCCCCAGGTCAACTCAATCGTTTCCCATTCGGACTTCGGTTTATTCGCATCGACGATGTCGCCCGATTGACCGTTCTTGCGTAAGACCGCATGCAGCTTCCCCGCCGGATCGGTCATCAGCCCAAGACCATGCTTGCCCTTGTCGGCATCCTCCCAGCCGACCAATCGCTCGCCCGCCCGCGCCGTGGCTGCCAGCCGGTACACCAGGAAAAGACTGCCCGTTGCCGGCACCGCACCCGGCGCGGCAAGCAAGGACTGGCCATCGAAACTCAACACCGACCTGACTTGGGAGCCGATTTTCGTGCTGCTCAAGACCGGCCCCGGCGTGTTACCTGAGGGGATCGCATCGCCAGACAAACCCGTTTGATTGGGCCAGAGGAGCACCCTCTTTTGCGCATCAGTTGTCAGGGCGGGATCGTCGGCGCGAAGCGCCAGGATCCGCCCCGCGTCCCGAGCCGTTTTTTGCGGCGAGCGGGCCGCCTCGTCCTGAACGCGGCGCACCTGGCTGGCGAGTATTTCCTGAACCGTTTGGGCGGCCCGGGTCAATTCGGGGCCGGTTCGTTTCCCCTGGGCGATTTCTCTTACGAGCGGCGGACCGTCTGACGACGGGTTTTTCTCGGCGCGATCGAGAAGTGCGATCCACCCGGCAAGCACGCGCGCATCGATTCCGGGGGGCGTGGGCCCGCTTTCCTTGATCCCCGCTTTGGCTTTTTGTCTCGCGTTGGCCGCGGCCACCAGGTTCGGCGCGCTGTGTTTTGCCAACTCCTGGGTCAGATGGTCCCGATAAGCGCGATCGAGCGCGCGAGGAATCTGAGTTTCCAGTTCCTGCCGGCGCTTGGCATCTTGTTTGGTTTGCATCTCGATCCGGGCAAGATCGGCAGGTTGAAGCAAAGGAGCACGCACAAGGGGCGTGTTGCCGGCAACGGGTCCGGGAATGATGCGGCTGCTAAAGAAGATTCCCGCTAGGGCGTAATAATCGTCGGCGGAAAGCGGGTCGAATTTGTGATCATGGCAACGGCAACAAGCGAGAGATAATCCCAGAACGGAACGGCTGACCACATCCACCTGATCGTTCACATAGTCGGCGATCATCTGGTTCTTGTCGGTGTCGCCAGGGACGAAATCGGCGATGGCGAGCATGCCGGTTGCCACCAGCCCGTCCTTGTTGATTCCCTCGAGAGCCGTGGGAGGCAATAGATCCCCGGCAATCTGGTAACGCAGAAACTCCCTATAGGGCAGGTCGCGGTTGAAGGCGTCCACCACCCAGTCTCGGTAGCGCCAGGCTTCGCGAAAGTCGCTTTCGGGGGGCAGCTGAATGAGATCCCGGGCATCGGCGTAGCGGACCAGGTCCAGCCAGTGCCGCCCCCAGCGCTCGCCATAAGCCGGCGAACTGAGCAGACGATCGACGACCTTTTCGAAGGCGCGCGGCGATTCATCGGCCAGGAACGCATCGGTCTCCTCAGGTGAGGGTGGCAAGCCAATGAGATCAAAGGTGGCTCGGCGCAAGAGCGTTCGTTTGTCTGCCAGGGGCGCCGGAGCGATCCCCGCCGATTCCAGGCGGGCCAGCAGGAACCGGTCGATGGGCGATGCGGCCCGTTTTTCATTGTGAATGGGCGGCGGCTGGGAATCGCGAATCGGTTGAAACGACCAAAACTGTTTTTGCTTCGCCGTGATGACGAACCCCTCCGCCTTGGACGATGTAGGTGGAACCGTCCCCGGCCAGAAGGCCCCTTCCTTGACCCAGCGATCGAAAATCTCGATTTGGCGGTCGGTCAGCTTGCCTTGCGGCGGCATTCGCGGTTCTTCCTGGAAGTGAACCGCCTTCAATAAAAGGCTTTCGCCGGGTCGATCGGTCTGGATCGCGGGGCCGTTGTCGCCGCCCTTGAGAAGTTCGGCCCGGGAGGTGAGCTTGAGTCCGCCCTTGGATTTCATCGAGCCATGGCAACTCTGGCATTTCTCAACGAGAAGGGGCCGCACCTCTTTTTCAAAGAACTCACTGGCGGAATCGGTGGCCCGATTCGGTGTTTGACCCGGACCCTGGGCAAAAAGACCGGGAAGAAAAAGGGCAGACAACAGGCCCAAGGCCAAAACGATGGGGCGACGCAGACCGAGTCTCGCCGGGTTTGTCATGACAATTTCGAAGCCCAGGGAATGGATTGGATCCGGGTAGATCCAGGAAGGTATCGGCGGTAGTTTTCATTCTATCGTATTTCCTGGTCATCCTTTCCATCAAATTGGTTCATTTCCTCTTCAGCGCGTGGCGAGGAAGCGGATAAGCCGACCCGCAAAAAAAATCGCTTCCTGATCCAGGCCGCCTACCCTCGCTCTGGGATTCCATGTTACCTTTGTCGTTAGCCCCCACTGCAGAGTTAACCCATCGCCGGAGCTTCCCGTGAGGTTTCCCCATTTGTCCAGGTCCTGGCTCCTTTGGTCCGGGCTTTTGGCGGGTTACTTCGTCGTAGGGAACGGGTGGCAAATCCCCGGCGGGCTGTCTTTCCTTCGGGGGCAAAATCAGGCGGCGCCTCAAAACCACTTGAAGCTCTCCTCGTTGAGCATCGAGCAATTGATCGATCGGTTGCCGCAAGAATCGCATCCCGGAATCGGCTACCAGGCCACCGCGCATGCCGGCGGATTCCTGGCCGCGCCGGGCGCATCGAATCTTAACCCGCCGGCTGCCAAATCGGACAAGCCGGCAAACTCGCCCGTCATGAGCGAGTTGGTCCGGCGGGGTCTTTTGGCTCTCCCCGTCTTACTCGAACATCTCGAAGACAAACGCCCCACACAAATCGTGCTCAAGGGAAATAATCTCGGCTCGCCGATCATCATGAGTAACGAATACCGGGGAGCGCAAAGGTCGCCGGACAACCGCCGTAAGGGAACGGTCGAGTCCTTCCTGGAAGCGGGTGCCATTCAAGGGGCGCCGGGCATCGAAGCCGTCAACGAAACCCAGACCTCCTACACCGTAAAGACCGGCGACCTCTGCTTTGTTCTGATCGGCCAGATCGTCAACCGCCCGCTAAACGCCGCGCGCCATCAGCCGACCTCGATCACGATCGTCAATTCCCCCGTCCATGTGCCGTCACTGGCACAAGCCTGCCGTCAAGACTGGTCGGGGCTGAGTGCCGCCCAGCATCGCGAGAGCCTGATTCGCGATTGCAACGCTCCAGGTTCCGCGGTGGGGGCCATCAAGCGCTTGCTCTTCTATTACCCCGCGGAGGGTGAAACCCAATTGCTGCGCTTTCTCAAGCGCCCTTTTTATGACGAAAAAATTGTACTAGAATTTATCGATGATGTTTTGACCTCGCTTTCCAGCCTGCCCACCCATCAACAAGAGCTTCTTGAAAATACCAAGTTTTATTGCGAAATTATCGAAGATTTTCAAACCCGGTTCAATTACCTGGTATCGCTTTACGCTCCTTTTGAGGTGGACCGCTTCGGCAATCTTTTTAAATTGCGCCTTTACGAACCGGAATCGTTCTACCGGGCGATGGTCCGGAAAATCGTCGAACAGCCGCTTCCGGCCGATTGCAAGGAGCAAATCGCCCAGTTCCAAAAATTGCATGGAAATGTCTGCCTGGCGGCGGTTCCCGGCCTGCTGGTCGATTCGATCCGCGGGACGGGCGAGGCGACGGATATCGCGTACCACGCCAGAAAGTTCAAGGCCGATGAAATCCTCAAGGCGGCGTTTCCCGGTTTCGATCCCACCCAACCCGGCTTCTTCAACGGCGTTACGGTAAGCGAACAAAAAGCGTTCCTCGAAGCGCTGGGACCGCAGGCGCTTACCAGCGCCGATGAGGCCCTTTACGAGATCTTTCAGAGTCTGGCCGACGCCCCCAACCTTCTGGTCAGCCCCAACCCCGAAAAGCACGAACTGGCGCGCGTGTGCATCACCCGCCTTTTGGGCAAGGCGCATGACGCCGAGTTTCGCGCTTACCTGGAGAAACAGATCAAGGACATCCAAGCCCATTACAACGATCAGTACCGGCGCATCGAAAAAGAAGAATTCGCCCTTCTTGAAAAGATGCGGAAATAAGCTTGGAGAAACCGTGCCCCTCGTTGGAGGGGCCACCGTTGGATGTCCAGGAAGCCAGCCATTTCTAGCCTGGCCGCCTAAGCGGAAATGAGTTGCCAGATGGAGGCCTTCCTTCTTGGGCTGAACTGGATTGAGGCCCTGATAGCCGCCGTTTTCGCGTTCATGACACTATCGGTGACCTACAACCTGCGCTGGACAAGGCGGTTGCCCTCTTTGGATTCGCTGGCAAAAGCCAAAGACCTTCTTCCCTCGCCCGTTTCGTGTTCGGTCATCATCGCGGCTCGCGATGAAGCGGCGCGCATCGAACAAACGGTTCGCCATCTTCTCGCCCAATCCGGCATCAAGCTGGAACTGATCGTGGTCGATGACCGTTCCACCGATTCGTCGCGCGAGGTCCTGGCCCAAATCGCGCAAGAAGACGCCCGCGTCCGGGTTTCTCATGTCGATCAACTCCCTGACGGATGGCTGGGCAAATGTCATGCATGCCACACGGGAGCAAGCGCCGCCACGGGCGATTGGATTTTGTTCACCGATGCCGATTGCTGGTTGAAAGACGACGCCATCCTGCGCGCGCTCTTGGTGGCAGCGGAAGCCCGTGCCGATCATATCACGATGACACCAGGCGTTGCGCCAGGGACCTGGCCCACCCAGGCCTGGCACCTGGCATTCCTGATCACCCTGGCCGACTGGTTTGCCGGCGTCAATCAGGACAAACCTGGCCGCCACCTGGGAATGGGAGCCTTCAACCTGGTCAAGGCCGAGGTCTACCGCTCTTGCGGCGGTTATGAAACTCTCAAGCTTTGCGTGTTGGACGACATCAAGCTCGGCTATCTGATCAACCGGATCGGCAAGCGCACCCGCGCCTTCATGGGCGGCAACGATGCGCTTTGCCACTGGGGCGGCAGCGTGTCGGGCATGATCAAGGTCATGGAAAAGAACTACTTTGCCGCGCTCGATTACAAGACAAGCGCGGCAATGGGCATGGGAATCGGCGGCACGATTTTTTGGGGGCTGGCCCTTGCTGGCCCCTTCACTCTTACCCTTGGCGGACTGGCGGCGGGTATCGGCGTGCTGTCGCTGATTCTACCGGCTTGGATTTTGGCTCAAAGGCTCGGTTGGGGAGCGGGAGGCGCGCTTTTGACTCCGTTTCTTTTTCCGTTTTTGTTCTATGCCGTACTGCGTTCGGCCATCTTGACCCTGTGGCGAGGGGGAGTGCGCTGGCGGGATACCTTTTACCCGCTGGAAAGGTTGCGCCAGGCAAAACTACCTTGATCCCCCTGGATTTTGGACCGATCACGCTATCTAAAATGGAGGAGTGCGAAAGTGCAAAGAAGCGCTCCATGGGCCTGGCCGATCGAGGAGAACCGACCTCATGACTGCCGCCGAATTTCGCAAACTGGCGCTCGCACTGCCTGAATCGATCGAGGCCTCCCACATGGGCCACCCCGATTTTCGGGTGAAGGGAAAAATCTTCGCGACGCTTGGGCCCGATGAAGCCTGGGGCATGGTGAAGCTGACCCCGGCGCTGCAAACCGATTTTTTGGCGCTCTCGCCGCAATCGTTTGAGCCATGCAAGGGCGCCTGGGGCCGCCAGGGTTGCACCCAGGTCATTTTGGAACAAGCCGCGCCCACGATGGTGCGCACCGCGCTTGAAGCCGCCTGGAACCAGATCGCCATGGCCGCCGCAAGCAAGCCCGCCAAAAAACCTCTCAAGTCCAAAGAAACCATGGGCGAAACGCCCAAAAAACCTGGCAAGGGACCCAAACCGCATTGACGGTAGCGGTAAAATCTAGAAGCGTATCGAACGCCCGCTTCCCGCCAGGATCGTTCTGCACAAACCCATGATGCTCAGGCCCTTGTTTTTTGATTTCCTGTCGCTTTTCCTACCGCTGATCTCCGGTTGCGTTCTGGTGTTTCTGGGCGGTTTTCAGGCCAAGTTGCCGCGCATGGTCAATGCGCTCTTCCTGGTGTTGGCCCTGGCAACCGTGGTGGGAGGGACCGTCTCGGCCGCGAATCTTTTCCCCGACACCATTCATGAAGGCATTTCCTACCTGGGCGGAGCGACGATTCTTCTGAGCCTGGCGGCGTTGATGTTGCTGGGCTTTGCCTGGTCGGCTCCCAACCGGCGCTTCACCAATTCGTTCCTCATCACCTTGATGGGGATCTGCTTCGTATTGCTTGCGATCGATGGCAGCGGACCGCTCTACTGGCGCTTTGGCGCGGCTCAGGCCTGGGACCGTTATCCCGATGGCCGGGGGTGGCTTAGACAATCCAGTGGCGTCACCTGCTCTCCCACCGCCGCCGCGATGCTCCTTTACGATTACGGCATCCAGGTTAGCGAAGGGGAGATGGCTTATCTGGCCGGAACCTCGCTTTTTGGAAGCGACGGCCCGGCCATGGCCCGGGCCATCCGGGCCAAAGTTCAGGACCTGGGCTGGACCGTTCATATCGCGAAGACGAACCTGGAAGAGGTCACTCAAAGGAAGGTTCCCTTCCTCGCCCACATTCGAGGTCAAAGTTATGGCCACGCCGTGGTCGTCATGTACATGTCCGACGATGTGGTCGACTACCTTGATCCCGCCCATGGACAGCCGATCGAAATTCCCATCGCGGCTTTTCTGAAGGTTTGGGATCAGACCGCCATCTGGATCGAAAAGCCCCCCTCGCTTCAACTCAGGTCGGGACCGTTTGCAGGCAATGAAGGCCGCTGAGATACGCTCTACAGACTCAAGCGGCAAAGAAGATCACCCCTCGGGAAGCACACACGTGCGATTGCCGAATGCTAAAAAGAAGAGCCTACGTCGTCGCGTCGCGGTGACTGCCTTCATCGTTTCGGTTTTTGGCATGATTTTCTGCTGGATTGCCGGCAGCGTTTTGACCGCCCCTGTCAATCAAAAGATTGGTCCTGCGCCGGCGGAGTTGAAGTTTCAGCCATCTGTTTTTTCAAGCAAATCGGGATCGCAGATCGCGGCCTGGCACGGTGCGCCCGCCGAACCGAGGGGCGTGCTCGTCTTGGTCCATTCCCTGCGTGGCGACCGGCGGTCCATGGTCGAACGGGCGAGGTTCTTGCTCGCTGCCGGTTACGCGACCGTCCTGATCGATCTGCAAGCCCATGGGGAAAGTCCTGGCCAATCGATCGCCTTTGGTTACCTGGAAAAGTTCGATGTCGAAGCCGCGACTGCATTTGCCCGCAACACCTATCCCGGCCTGAAAGTCGGCGTGGTGGGTGTGTCGCTGGGTGGCGCTTCGGCGTTGCTCGCCTCTCCGCTCAAGATCGATGCGCTTGTTTTGGAATCGGTCTACCCGACGATTGAAGAGGCGGTTCAAGACCGGCTTTCCAGAAGGCTGGGGCCGCTCAGCCACCTGATCGCTCCGGCCCTCTTGCTGCAACTTTGGCCCAGGCTTGGTATCACCACAAAAAATCTCAGGCCGATCGATTCGATCGCCAAAGCCGGATGCCCCGTGCTGGTCATGGCCGGCGATGCCGATCCCCACACCACCCTCGCCGAAACCCAGCGGATCTTCCAAACCGCGATCGAACCAAAGCAACTGGTTCTTTTCGAAGGGGCGGGCCATGTCGATCTGTTGAATTACGATCCCTCACTCTACAAAAATAAGATGATTGATTTTCTTGAGGCTAGCTTTCGCGCTCGCGAAAGCGATTCCAAAAGAAACGTCAAAATATCGAACACTCCCCCTTCCTCGGAAACCCAGCGATGACCTCCATGCCAGCCTGGATTCTGTTACTTGCGGTCGCTGTGGACGCTCCGCAAAAGAAGGGACTGACGGTGGGCGACCCCGCCCCTCCACTTCGCGTCATGCAGTGGTTCGATCAGCCTCCCGGTGAAAAGCAAGAATGGGTCCGGCCGGCCGGTAAGGTCGTTGTCCTGGAATTCTGGGCGACCTGGTGCGTTCCCTGTGTGAAGGCGATTCCTCACATGAATTCCCTGGCCAGGCGCTTTGGCGACAAGGTGCAATTCCTGGCCCTGACCGATGAGGATCCCGCGGTCATTGCCTCGTTTCTCAAGAAGACCCCGATCCACGCGAAAGTCGCGATCTGCTCGCCGCTCGTCTTCACCGATTTCGGGGTCAAGGCAAGGCCGATGACCATGGTGCTCGACGCGCAAGGAAGGATTGCGGCGATCACCACGCCCGACAATGTCACCCCCTCATTGCTCGAAGCAGTGGTGGCCGGACGAACCGAAGCGATTCGCACCCCCCTGGCCCGGGTGGAAATTCGCCCCTACGTGGGAGTCAGCGGCAAGCGGGACTACGAACCGATCGAAGGGGGATTTCACTCCACCAACACGACCGTTCAAGAGCTGATCACAAGCGCCTATCAAATACCGAGTTCCCGCATCGAAGCCCGCTTTCCGCTGCCTGAACAGACCTTTGAAGTGCTCGTTTCGGTCCCGGGCCATCGAGGCGCCCATCGGCCGCTCTTGCAAGCGGCAATCGAATCGTCATTTGGTTGGAAGGTTGTCAGGAAAGAGAAACTCGTTGACGTTTTCGTGCTGAAAACCCGGCCTCAGGGTGCTCACAAGCTCCTCAAGGCGGAAGAACAAGAAGTCACGCAAAACTCGCCGGAGCGATTTATGGCCACGCGGCGATCCCTCGATGCCTTCGCTCACGACCTCGAGGGGTTTTTGGCACAACCGGTTTTGAACGAAACGAATCTAAAGGGGGAGTTCAGAATCGACCTTCGGTGGGATCGCGCCAGTCCCGATGCGATCATCAAGGCCGTGCGCGACCAGTTGAACCTGGAGCTCAAAAAGGAAACCCGGCCGCTGCCTTTTCTGATCATTGAAAAACGCGACGAACCCAAATGATTGGGCCGTGCCAGCCGGTGTCCGATCCGCTTCGATCGCCCCGGTAAGGGCACCGTCTATTCGGAATCGTTTGAGAGTTTTTTGACTTTCTGATAGGCGCCTACCCAGGGCGAGGCCAATAGGGCGGCCATGCTCAGGCAAACGACCGGGACCAGGACTCCCATCCAGAACAGCGAGGAGGTCATTTTCTGTTCATCGACAGAGTACATCATGATCGGCATGGCGGCGCCCGCAGCCACAAGCAGGCCGGCGACCACCCACCGCGCCCACGCGGTGCCATTCCAGATTTCCACAACGAGCCAAAAGGTGAAACAGATCCTTCCCAATTGACCGATTTTGATTTGATTTCTTGAGAGGGCGACCCCCAATAGACCCAGTTCACTGAGTGCAATCAGGCCGATGACGAGAATCAACACCCAGCGGCCGATCGCGGCTTTCCTTTGAAGCGCCCCATCTTGCAAGTCGCGGGAGGTATCGTCCTCGGGTTGCCGATCTTCCGACGGCTCATGCGATTCAGACAATGTTTCTCTCTCCGTTGCGTGCGTACCGCGTCGGGTTCAGAAAAAGGGGAAATGGCGACGTCGCGCTGGCAAACCGTTTCGCCCACCACTCAATATCCCACCGGAGCCGGCTTTTTGACGAGGGCGCGAGCGACGGAAATCCCTAACAGAGTCCCAGCCGGCAATACGATCGCCGCGCCGATCATGAACCAGAGCGGGTGCGGAATCATCACCATGTTCACCACGCCAAACGATGCGAGCATCGCGCCAATGGTGATCCCGTGGGCCGCATTGCCGAAGAATGCGGCAAGCCCCGACCCCACAAAAGAGCCAACAAACCAGGCGATCAAAACAGTCGCGATCGCCGCGTTGGAGATGGTTCCCTCGGCCAGGGCCTTTTTCACCATTTCCATCATGGTTGTCCCCTCGGGCGGGTTCAACACTTCGGCAGGCGGCGGATAGACTTGCTGGCCCACCCATTCCAGGCCGCCCACGGTCATGGCTCCGGCAACCAGGCCGGCGACAAGAGCGAGCACCGACTTCACAAGCGGGGTTTTCATACACCCTTCTCAAATGCCCAGGTTCAAATGTGACGAGCTCAACCTAGGAAAAAGCCAGGGCCAACCCAATCAATAAAATCACGCCCAAAAATAAACTGATTCCGGTCAACACGATTTCCGCCGTGGCGAGAGGCTCGCCAGGGCCGGTGGGGAGAGGGGGAAGCGAAGTGGGGTCTATCATTGCTTCGCCTCCAGAGGGGTCGGGGCCGCCTGCAACGTCGCCGGAACTCCATGGAAAAAGATCCACGAAATCCCCAGTGCAATCCAGATGATCATGCCAAAGATCGACACCATGTAGACCAGGGTCAGCCGTCCCAAACCCGCGGCGATCAGTACCCGGAAATTGGCCCCCACCCCCAGACAGAAAAAGGCGGCGGCGAAAAATAACTTGCGCCACAAATCGAGTTCATCGGCGACCAGCTTAAAGCCCTTCATCCGCTCAGGCATCGTCAGGCCAAGCACAACCATCAAGGCGAAAGCGAAAAAATAACCGAGCAAAAACTTGGGAAATCGCTCCCAGATCTCAAGCCAGCGCACCTTGCCCGATTCTCCTTCGGCAATCGTGCGCTCCTCTGGAAAATAACGCTCCCAGACCAGGGCCAGAACCAGGCACCAAACCCCGATGAACAGATCGATGAACACCTTGATGGTGGTGGTCGTCCCGACCATCAGGCTTCCCTTGCCCGGATCGTAAAGCGATTCGGCCACGGCGCCGGCCGCAATGGCCGCTCCGTCGGTTTTGACCGCCAGCCCCATCCAGGCCGCGGCCACCATCGGCTCATGGGGCATCAGGGTGTAGGCCAGCCAGGGCAAAAGCACGAGTTCAAAGACAGAGAAAACCACCACCATGGAGGAAACGACCACCGCAACCATCGGCCGCGCCCGGATCGCCGCACCCGTCGCGATCGCCGCGGAGACTCCGCAAATGGAAATGCCCGAGGCCAGGGGGGCAGCCCATTCCTTGCCAAAGCGAAAGACCACTCGCGACAAAAGATAAACCAGCGCCCAATAAATCAGGTACGCCTCGACGATCGCCGCCAGGGCGCGCACGAGCACCGTTTGCGCGAGCGCCTGTTGTTCGAGCGCCTTGACGCCCACCGCGCCACCCACCAGCACGATGGCCGGCTTGATCCAAAGATCGGCCCGCAGAATATCGGAAAATCGGGCCGCGATGGCGGGAAAGAAATTGCCGACAATCAGGCCAAGAGCCAGGGCAACCAGATACCCCGCTTCGCCTGTCAAGCCCAGCGAAAAAGATACCCCAAGCGCCTTGCGGTCCTTGGCGGTCGCCGCGAGAAACGCCTGATGACCTGCCACCCAGCAAACGAGCACGATCGCCAGCAGCACCCAGAGCGATAGAAGTCCGCGCAAGCCCAAGGCCCCGCGACTCAGGCGAATCGCCACCCAGGAAACAAAGGTCCAGGCAAGCCAGGTGAAGAGCAGAGATTGCCAGGGAGCCAGCGCGGCATAACCGCCCACGGGCTTGGCCCATTTCGCGGGATCCATCCAAACCTGGGCCGAGGCGCCCCAGCCAAGCAGGTCGACACCCCAGGCGGCAGGCAAGGCCAAGGCGACCAAGCCCAGCCCAAGGATCAACGCGGCCTGATCCTCGGGCTTCCAATATCGGCGGGTCATGGAGTTGCTCGCGCCCCAAATCGAAGGATGTCGAAGCTCAAAAAGCCGGAACGCTCCCGCGTCCACAGAAAGCCATCATCCGCATCAGGGCGCCGGCGGCGACAACGATTCAAGCGGCAACGGCGGCGGCGTGTTTTCGGCGGGCACCACGAGCGGCGGCGGTTTGCCGAAATCGGCCACGCTCCTAAGAATGCGCCCCACATCCGAGGCGCTGAGGATGAGAACCTCGCCCGCCGGAGTCTTGTCGGCCACCGCGTAACGGCGCGGCGTTCCTTCTTCGGTTCCGCCAATTTTCAGGGTGCGAATCCCAGAGCGGCCGGTCACCTCGATCGTGTATTCCGCAGGAGCCAGACCGAAGATCTTGAGGTCGGCGTCCTTATCGGCCGCATAACGCTCCAACCGCAAGCCTGCCAGGGCGCCAAGCGTGTCGTTCACCGTTTCGGTCAACACCTTGACGCTGGGCTTGCCCGCAATCTCCCAGCCATTGTCCTTCTTCAAAAGAAACAACGGTTCGCCCGTGCGGGGCACAATCCGAATCGTGTCGATTTGCACCGCATCGAGTCCGGGTTCCCAGACATTGCGCGCCAGGCGAATTTCCCCAAGCAGCTTGTTCGACAAGGCCGACGAGATCAAGAAAAGAATCTCTCCCTTGGCGATGCGGGCGGCGACCCGGCCATCGGCCTGGCGATTGCCCAGTTGCAATTCGAGTACGGGCTTGCCCGCCAGCGTCAAATTCCATTTGACGAGCGGTTTTTCCAGACCTAATTCCTTGAGTTTTTCTGGAGTCGCTTTGTCGCCAAGGAATTCGTCGGCTTTCAATTTGCCCAGATTGTTGAGCATGGACCCGACGAGATCCGAATCGACCTCCGCATTCGCCGGCGCCGTCATCTTCCAAAACGGTCCTTCTCGGGTCAGCGTGATCTTGCGCGAGCCGCGTTCAAGCGTCGCGCCATCGAAGGTGGGAACAGTTGCCACCGAACGGTTGCGGAAATAAAGGCTTGAGGGGAGCAGGTGATTGACGAGCGACATGGGGAATTCCCCGACGATGTCGCCACCCTCGAGGCGGACGACTCGACCCGGCCCCGAAGTATTGCCGATCAACAGCTTGACCGTTTTCGTCTTGCCGTCGGCCGCTGCCGATTCGAACTCAACTCGCGCAAAACCCGGATCGAGGCCGAGCGCCTTGGGGTCAGCCGGTTTGAAGGCAACTACTTTATCGGCGCGGAAGCGAGCCAACTCTCCCAGCCAGTTCGCCACCACCGTGGCATCGGCACCGATCGGTCCGGGAGTCGCTTGCCGCCAGGCATCGCCATTGCGGACGAGCTCCACCGTTTCCTTGTCCTTGATCAGGCGAATCTTGCTGACTTCTTTGGGATCGATGCGAGCGACGACGCGATCGACCAGATCGAGCGCCTTGCGTTCAAGCGCCGCCACGACCGGCAGACTTAGCGAAATGACGGCTGGCCCCGAATCGATGCGGGCATAGCGCGCGCCCGGTTCATCAGGCACGGCCGCGCCCAGATCAATCTGATGTTCATTTTTCGCGGGCGGATTCGATGCGGCCGCGCCTGGTGCATCGAGCGGCTTCAAGCGCACCGTCACCTTGAAACTGGGCTGGTCGAGTCCATATTTCTTGAAATCGATCTTGGTGCCGTAATCGACAATCCGGCCCCCGCGCAAATTGAACAGCGTGCCAAGAAGGGTGGAAACGCCCTCCGTGTCGGCAGGCATGACCTTTTCTTTTTCCTTGTCCTTTTCTTTCACAACCCAGCCGCTGCCGATCATGGGGGGCGTGGGGGGCGTGGCAGCCGAGGCCTTGGCCAGTTCGTGGGTCTCAGTCCCCTTGAAGAATTTCACTCCTTCGACGCGGGTGGTGTCGATCGCCAGGCCGACCGGATCGAGCAGATTCAACGGAGCGCCCAAGACCACCGTGGTCAATTCGCCGGGCAGTTGAAACACGGGAGTTTGACCGGCAATGCGGGCCAGACCAGGCTTGCCTGGAAGGTCGCCGATTTCCAGTACGATTTCCGACTTATCCTTGCGAACCAGAGTCAGTTTGGTCGCCTTGGCGCCAAAGGCCGCTTCCGTCGTCGCATCGGCCTTGAGCATCTGGTAGTCGGCCTTGAAATTCGTCAGACCGCTGACAAGAGGCTCCACCCGTCGCGCCTGTGTCTCGGCATCGAACGGTTGCTTGATTTGCCAGAGCGGACCGGTCATCGCTTCGGGCGCCACGGGCCCGCGAATCCCCTGCTCGATCACGACCAGAGGCTGACCCGGTTTTTGCATTTTGATCCCGACCAGGTCCTCATCGGTGACCTTGAGCGGATTGGCCGGAAGCCAGTTGAGCAGCGGGCGGGCGATCTGGGTTTGCAGGTCGCTAGCCACCAGGAACAGTTCGGGCTTACCCTCGATGCGCGCATAATAAGACGGTTTTTCGGGCGCTTCGGGCGGCTGGCCGGGAGTACGGGGCGTTTCGGGTTTGGGCTCGATCGGTTTGGCCTTGCCCAGTCTGAGCACCAGGGTCGCCGGCGGCTTACCCATTTCGGTTTCGCTGACAATTTCGACCTTGGTCGCGGCATCGTCGATCCCATAAGTGGGACCAAGCGCCTTCGGGTCGGGCGTTTCGCTGACCAGTTCGGTCGCCTCGACCGAGGCCAGCGCATTGCTCAGTTGAGCGGCCAGGGTTTCGTCAATGCTCGTTTTCACGGTGCCGGAAAGCACCCAGTTCTTGCCGTCACGCACCAAGACGGTCGGTTCCTTGGCTCCCTTGGGCAGGATTTTGATCGACTGGATTTTCGTCGCGGCCAGGTTGATCACCTTGCGCTCGCGGTAAGCCACGGCGGGGCGAGTCAGCGTGGCAAAGGCGGCATCATCGACTTCGTTGAGGCGGTTGATTCCATCGACCGCGATCGCCACCTTCTTCGATTTGTCATCGTGGCGGCCAAGATTGACGACGACGGTTCGTTCCCGCGTGGGGCGATTGCCCGAAGCATCCTTGGGCCAGGCGGCCGCGGTTTCCTTGACCGAGATGCGGAACACGGTGGCCGGCTTTTCCAGGCCGAGTTCCTTGCGCTTCTCCGGTGTGGCCGGAGCAATCACGTCTTTGTCGCGGGCATCCATTCCCGACAATCGGCCCAACAGCTCGGTGACCCGGCTGGCTTCGGCTTCCATGACGGGGCTGCCGGCACGTTCGATCTTCCACGATGCGTCTTTTTTCACCAAAGTGAAGGGAGTCATCCCCGATTCGACCGTCACCTTGACGACATCGGCCGCGGCGAAGCGGGCGGGGTTGGGGTCGCGCAAGGTATCGGCTGCCACAAAAATGGTTGCCAGGCTGGCCGCCTTGATCTCGAAGATCTGCGAATTGGCTTCGAGCTTGGCGAAGCGGTATTCTTCCTTGACGGTTTCTTCACCGGGCGGAAAACCAGGAGGGGCGCCTTGCGGCGGCGGGCGCAAGCGCTTAAATGAGCGGGTGCGCGAGACCGAACCGATGCGCAGGACAGTCGTCTGACCATTTTCGGCGACGACGCGGATCGTTTTTGTCGGTTTATCCAGGCCAGTTTTGGCGACCGGAGCGTCGGCTTCGGAGTAAAATCGTTCGGCCCACAAATCGGGCACCGTGGCGAGCAGGGTATCGGACACGGTCGGATTGAGATTGTCCGGGCCGCCTGGTTCCTTCATCTTCCAACTGGCGAAGGCCCCTTGCCCCTCGCGGGCAAGGCGGATGGGAGAACCGGACGAACCGGGTTCCGTGTTGGTTTGTTCCAGGACCAATTCCTTGCCGTCGAGTTGTTCGCGCCGGATGGGATCGCCGGGGCGCGGCACGCCCGCATCGGGATCGCGCGGAGGCTTGATTCCCGCAAACAGGCGGCGCTGGCGGTAATAGTCGAGGGGCCGGGTGATCTGATCGACCAGGCCGGGAGCCAATCGCCAGGCCTTGGTTCCGTCGTTGATGCGGGCGTAGGTCGGTTCGGAGAACTTGTTGGCGCCAGTGGGGCTGGAAGCCAGGCCGAAGGCAATGTAAATGGGTGCGCGCCCGCTCCGCGGGGTCAGCTCGGCGGTGGCGGTCGGCTTGTCGAGACCGAGGGTCGCCCATTCGGCACTGTTGGCGCCCACTTCCTCCGGTTCGAAGCGGCCGTCGTGAATGGCGAGGAGGCGCACCAGTTCCCGGGCTTCCGCCTGGCGAACCGGCCAGTTTCCGGGCAAGGTCCACTCGTTGGGCTTGGCCGATTCCAATACCAGCTTGTTGGCGCCGAAGGAAACCGTGACCTTGGCGATGTCGGCGGGAGCGAGGCCAACCGGATGGACATCGTCCGCGGGCTTGCGCGTTCGTCTTTGGCCTTCGTAAATCAGCCCCCCCACCGCAATCGCAACCACGAGCAGGGCAATCGATCTTCCCCAACGCATGTGAATCTCCTTGCACCCCGAAGGCGACGGGTCCCTACTTACTTAACTAGCGCAGGCGACGGGTCAAAAGCACGACCACGCCGGCGAACGCGCACAATACGGGGAAACCGAGTTGAACGGCCCAACGCCACAGGTCGCGGCGCTTGGGCTCCATTTCGATGCGGGGGAAGGACCAGGGATCGCTGGCCCGGGCCAAGAAGTCGTCGCGGCCCAGCAGCCAGTTGATCGTGTCGAGCGCAAGCCGTTCCTTGAAGGGTCCCAATTCGGGGCCGACGAGGAACCACGATTCACCCAGCACGGCAACCCGGGTCGATTCCGGTGGTTTTTCGCCGGGAGCAAACCAGGTGGCGGGAAGTGTGACATCCACGGCCGCGCCCACCGGGAACGGTCCGCGCCTGCGCGCATCGACCGTGCCCTTGTTTGGGTCTTCCTTGCCGTCCTTGGGCGCCTCATAGGAGGGGATGCGCTCGGCCGTTGGGAAAGGCTGTTCGTCGTTCCATGACTCTTGCGAAGTCATGAGCAGATCGGGGTCGTATTTGAGAGGCGCCGTGCCCGCAGGCGGATCGAAATAGATCGGCCGCGGATGGCGAAGCCTGAGATCGAGGCTCTTGTCGCGGCCCATGCTGCGCGCCGCCAATTCCAGGCTTTGGCGAATGGGGTGCGGCTCCAGCTCGCCGGTCGCGGGCTGATAGCTGGGAGTCATTCCCGTGGGCCTTCCGGCCCCGAATTTCCACGAGCTCAATAGCGGCGGAACGACGACTCCCGTTCCACCGGTAAGCACGCCGCCCATCTGTTCGCTAAACGCTTCGGATTCGACATCGAACAAAACGGTTTGCTTGTTCAGTTTGAAGCCGAGTTCGCCAAGCAAGGCATCGACGCCATCAGGACTGACGAATCCCGGGGGACGCGTCGCTGGATTGTCGTCGGCCGCCGTCGAGGTCGGCCCCGCCGCGAAAAGCACCGGACGGCCCCGCTTGAGAAATTCCTTGACCGCGCTGACTTGCTCGCTGTCGAGGCTGTAAAGCCAGGGCGGCAAGTTGCGCTCGTCCGTGACGACATCGGTCAGGGTCGGTCGGGGAATGATAAGCAGGTCGCAATCGGCCAACAGGTAAGAGAGCTTGCCTTGAAGATCGGTCATGCGGCGCTGTTCGACCAAGTTGTCTTCGTCGAGAGTGGCCTTTTCCTTGGCCACCTCTTCGGCAAGCTTCTGGTCGCGCTTGGCCAGTTCCTTGAGGCCTTCGAGCGTGCCATCGAGTTCTTCCAACTGTAAGGCGCGGAACTGTTCGGAGAGTTTGCGCCCGCGCAACTGCGCCGCATACGCCTTCTCCAGGTCGGCCAGCGGTTTTTCTTTCCACAACTTGCGAATTTCGCTGACCTGTTTCTCCATCGACTCGCGATTTCGCTGAGCGATTTGCAACCGTTGCTGGCGCGTTTCGAGACGATCGAGGCGGCTTTCGTCAAAGGTGTAAACCACCGGTCCAGGCGGTGCTGATCTCAGCTTCTTCAAGATCACATCGCGCACTTCGAAACCTCGTTGAGTCAGCGATTTGCGCAGCCCGTTCAGGCCGTAAATGTCGACGCCCTTGGTCGAGAGCCATTCGTCGATGACGCCGATGGCGATGCGCGGCGGCCGCTCTTGCAGATTGAGCAAACGGCGCACGAAGGGAGCGGCGCCCGCGGGGCCGCCCTTGTCGGTGGTCGCGCCGGGCACGCCCTGCGGCAACAAGACCAGATTGCCTTTGCCTCCGTTGGCTTCTTGCGAGGCCGTTTTGTCGAGCCTTAAAAAGTCGACGAAACTGAGCTGCTGGAGATATTCGGGCCGCTGGCCATCGGGACCTTTTTCCCCCAGGCCGTGAAAGAAAATCGTATTTTCCGGGGCGGCATCGATCGCCTGCTTGAGACGCGGAGAGCCCAGGGTGAGGGTCTGTAGATTCTTTTCAAAATCTTCGTCTTCGACGTCGAGCGTTTCGACCTTGAGCGATCCCGTGCCGACTTCGCGTAGCAAGTTCGCCAGATCGCGGATCTTCTCGACGATCTTTCTCTCGGCGGCCAAGTCCCAGCGATCAGGCCGATCGGAAAGCCCCGCCAGTGTGCGGTGACGCTGCAAAACAACAACCCGAGTTTGGCCGCGCAAGTGCTGCAGCGGTTCGACCAATGTCTCGGGCAAGGTGAATTGCTTGCCGCGGGTGCCGTCATAGTTCCAGGAAAAGTGAAAGGCGAGCCAGTTGACCGAGGCCAGGATGGCAACGGCCGCGCCGAATTCGATCAAGCGCGGCAACCCGCCGCCGGTTCGGCCCCAAAGCGCGCCCCAGACGCCGCGCAAGATTTCGACGACCAAAGCCAAGGCGGCAACACCCAGGCCGGCGACAAGGACTTGCGCGACCAGGGGAATGGGTTTCCTCTGGATCAACTGGTCGATGCTTTCCCAGGCGGTGATGAACGCCGCCTGCAGATCGACCGGATTGAGGAGCACCACCGAGGCGCTGGCGGCCAGAAGCCCGGCCATGCCCAGAATGCGCAGCAGGAACAAAAGCCTTCCGAAGAAACGGCCCCGGGTGCGGCGGGTGTCGCGAACCCGGTTTTTCGTTTTTTCTGTTTTTTCTGTTTTTTCTGTTAAGACCATCGGCGGGCCTCCACGCTGCGGACCGTCATCAACAGGCAAAAGAGCGTAACGCTCGCATAAAGAATGAGCGGGCGGCTATCGATGACGCCCCGGCCAAACGACTGCTCCATGTGAATGGGCACGCTGACATAGCGGAACCAGTCGGGAATCCCCCCTGACCCCGTGGCGCTTCCCAGGAAACCGGCCGCCAAAAACGGAATGCCGATCGCCAGGGCCAGGATGGCGCTGACCAGTTGATCGCGCACCATGCTGCTGACCAGAATGCCGATCGCCAGGAACATGGCGCCGCTGGCGAACATGCCCAGGTAGAGGCTGATCACCGGAAACGGATCGACCTGCGAAGTGACGGTGATCAAGTACGGTCCGCCCGAGGTGAAATGCTTGATGCCGCCGAAGACGCTGAAGCCCACCCCAATCGCCAGAAGGATCAGATTGATCACCCGGCCAGTGGTTCCCAGGCGAGGAAGCAAAAGCAGAAGGCTAAACAGGGTGAGCGCCACGCCACTCAGAAAGAGAATGCTGTAAAGCTCGCCGCTGGGCGGTCCGGCGGGAAGGCGCGCATGAACCCCCAAAAGCGCCGGCAGGTAAAGCAAGGTCGGCAGCCAGATCACCGTGAAAAAAGCCAGGCAGCCCACATACTTGGCAAGCACCAACTGCCAGTCGCGGAAAGGGGAGGTCATCAACACTTCAAGCGTGCCTGAAGCGCGTTCTTCGGCAAAGAGCCGCATGGTGAGCAAGGGGGCCAGCGCCGCGAAGATGACCCAGAACCGCTGGTCGGTGAAAATCGCGCGCAAGGGCCATTCGACGCCGCGCGGGCCCGTCGCGGTGAGCTGGTCCAGCGCATCGGAGAAGAGCTTGCCGGTCATGCCCAAGAACACCACCAGCACCACGTAGGCGATGGGCGAGGTGAAATAGGCAAAAAACTCGCGGCGAATCAGGCTGCGCGCCTGAAACAGGCCGATCAAAAGATAGATCGCAAGCAAGCCCCCCAGGACCGCCGGTACCCAGGTTCCGACGGTCATCCAGGGGATCTGATCCCAGGGAGATGGTGATTCGACAGGTTTCATGCCGCACTCCCGGCTGTTTCCACAAGGCGAATGAATCGTTGTTCGAGGGATTGGCCGCCGGAGCAAAGCTCACGCAGGCTGCCCGATGCCATCACCTGCCCGCGGGCAATGATGATGACGCTGTCGCAAACCGCTTCGACCTCAGGCAGGATGTGGGTCGAAAACAAAACCGTGTGGCGCTCGCCCAGTTCGCGAATCAGCTTGCGCGTCTCGACGATTTGCGAGGGATCAAGACCGGCGGTCGGCTCATCGAGAATCAAAACCGGGGGATCGGCAAGCAAGGAATCGGCCAGACCGACGCGCTGGCGGTAGCCGCGCGACAGGGTGCCGACGAGTTGCCCGCGCACATCTTCCAGCCAACAGCGGCTGACCACCTGGTTGATCCGGCGGGTGGCGTCGCGGCCATGAATTCCCTTCATGCCGGCGCGGAAGCGCAGGTATTCGACGGTGGTCATTCCCGGATAGAGCGGGCAGTTTTCGGGCAGATAGCCGATCCGCTTGCGCGCTTCGATCGGCTGGCGCACGACATCGAAGCCGGCGATCGAGGCTTTGCCCGAGGTGGGGATCAAGAACCCCGCCAGGATGCGCATCGTGGTCGATTTGCCGGCGCCGTTGGGCCCGAGGAATCCGACGACCGACTGTTTCCCGACGGAAAAACCCACCTGGCGAACAGCCTGGTAGTCTCCGTAATAATGCGTGAGCTTGCTGGCTTCGATCATGGTCCCGTCCCGCGGTTTCGCAGAGCTTTGCGCTCAATCGCCAACGAACCGCCCGCCGGAAATCCGGTTCCAGTGGCCTGCATCCCGGCAGCCCGCGGGCAGTGGGTAGTATAGGGCTTTTATTCTGGCTTCAATGGCTGACGTCACAGAATGACCTCATTGCGGATACGGCTGGTTTTTGAGGGTTTCTGTCTGGATCGAAGCCAAGGCCAAGTCGACGTGTTGAATCCTTCCGCGGAAGGGATTTGAGGCGGGGAGATAGTGTGGCAATGAGGAAAAAAGGAAGGCGGGCGCCATCGACCGAACAACTTTGCAAGGACCCTGTTCCCCTTGAGCAAGGGTTAAGGTCCGCACCGGGAGGGTGCTCGCAAAGTTCTTCGGTTTAATGAAGGGGAAAAAAAGCAAAAAAAGGGAGCCAGTGACCCTGACGGGATTCGAACCCGTGTCGCAGCCTTGAAAGGGCTGTGTCCTAGGCCTCTAGACGACAGGGCCCCCTGTAGCACTTAGGATAGGGGATAAAACCGGTGTTGTCGAGTTCCTTGGGTCTTCCCACTCGAAAATCGGCATAAGTTGCGAGCAACCAGGATGATGGCACAAGAAAAATGGCTTGGGTTACTTGGGGAAGTGGCTCAAGGAAAAATCGCGCCCGAATTGGCGCTGGAGCAATTGGGGCTGGGAGGCAGGGGGGATGATGCGTTGACGGCCGACCTCGGTTTTGCCCGGGTCGATCTGGACCGTAAACGGCGCTGCGGTTTTCCCGAAGTCATTTTGGCCCAAGGAAAAACGCCCGAATGGACGGTCGCGGTGGCGCAGAAACTGTCGAGCGTCGGCCAGTCGGTACTGGCAACGCGAGTCGATGACGCGACGGCGGCGGCGCTAACGGTTGCCTTCCCCAAAGCCGAGCAAGATCGCTTGGCAAGAACTTTTTATCTTGCCGGTAAGGATCCGCTGGCCCCAGTTGGTCAGGTCCTTGTTTTAACCGCGGGGACGGGGGATTTGCCCGTGGCCAGGGAAGCGGTGGTTACGGCGCAGGCGATGGGCACGCATGCCGAACTGCTGGTCGATATCGGGGTGGCGGGGTTGCACCGGTTGCTTGAGCAGTTGCCGCGCATTCGAAAGGCCGACGCGATCGTGGTCGTCGCGGGCATGGATGGCGCCCTGCCCAGCGTGGTGGGAGGCCTGGTGGACCGACCGGTTTTCGCGGTGCCGACTTCGATCGGCTATGGGACCTCCTTTGGCGGACTGGCCGCGCTGTTGACGATGCTCAACTCCTGTTCCGCCGGTGTGGCGGTGGTCAACATCGACGGCGGCTTCAAGGGAGGTTATTTGGCGGCGATGGTGGCACGGCAAACGGAACGAAAAATGTAATTCTAAAGAGTGATCACCTTCAATGAGACGCGAAAAGGGAGCGGTCGGCTCCCTTTTTCTTGGAATCGAAAATCACATTGGCAAAGGCTTAGGGCCTGGGAGCGGGAAGAGGGCTGGTGCGCCGGGCTTGCACCATCTGCTTTTGCACCAGGTCGGCAAGGATCGGGTTCAATTTGGCGTCGGTCAAATCGGCGGCATTCAAGGAGAAAAGCGATACGACTTTGTAGTTCTTGTAGAGCACCACGGTCATGGCCGCATCGGGATTGATCGACCAGGCTTTCAGGCCGGTGGGGGTGTCGAGTCCGAAATTCAGCGTTTTGGTCATCAGGCTCGAGATCCATTCGCGCAGTTTTTTTGCCGCTTCGTTGCGAGCATCGTCTTCCATCAGGATGGTTCCCTTGATGGCCGGATCGACGATGGTCACGAAAGACCGCAGGTTATCGCGACGGTAGCGAACGAGCGCGCCATCCAGATCGACGAGGAACTTGCGCACCGGGTCGGCCGCCTCGTCCCCCGATTTCAAAAACACCATGACGCAGGGGTTGTCTTCGATGCCGGTGATGGGGCAAGCGTAGCTGGTTTCGCGGGGACCATTCAGGTTGTAGGGGAAGAAGGGGCCGGGAATGAGGCCATTGACCTTGAGGGGTGTGGGCGCGGCGCCAGCTGCGCCCTGCCCAGCGGGTGCTTGGGCCGAAACCAAGAGGACACCCGCGGCGATCCAGGAACAGACTAACATGAATCGATCTCCCCCGCCGCAAGCGGCAACCCCATCATGAGAATTCCTGCCACGGGAAGGGGCCTCGGTCAAGCCCATGGCGCGAAAATCCAGGGAATTCCGGCAAGAGGAATCGTTTAGTAGGGATGAAGCGGTGTGAACGAAAAAAGCCTCCCCGAGGCGGGGAGGCTTTGGCGAAATCTCATGGTTTCATGAGGCTAGGTCCTTGCGGGTTCCTCGATGTGAACCGTTTTGTAACCCCCGATGGTCATGAAATAGAGGATGAGCAAGAGGTAAATGACCGCCATCGTGGCGGGAATGAAGGCGTCGGCCTTCAGGGTTTTTCGGTCACCGGCAATCGAAGCCTTGGAAACCAATTCTTCATCCTCGGTGAGAGGAACCTTGTCCTCGATCTTCTTGCCGATTTCGCCAAATTTCTTGCCATCCAAGCCGACCGCGCCATCAAGGAAGAGGAAGGTGGTTGGCTTGTCGTTCTTGTAGGTTTCAAACACCGCGGGGTTGGCCTCTTTCAGCGCTTCGCCTGCAAAGCGGTCCTTGGCGTAGCCCAAACCGGGGCCGCCCAAAAGGCCGGCAGACATCATGCCGATGCCGCCCATGATCGACATCGCCACGGCGCCGGTCCTGGGAAAGCGATCGGACGCAACGGCGAGCATCGTCGGCCAGAAGAAGGTCTTGCCCACCGCGTAGATGGTCAATGCCAGCAGGGCTCCGGTAAAGGAGGTGATTTCACTTACCAGATTCAAACCAAGGCACGCGAGGATGGCACAAACCATCAAAAGAGCCAGGGGCGAAAAACCCAAGGTTTTTTCGATGAAGTGGGCACAAAACCGCAGGGCGAACATCGTCGCCGAGGTGAACACGAAGAGGATTTTCCCCTGTTCGCTGGAAAGGATGTTCCCCGTGATGTTTTGGATCCATCCATCCGTTCCCAATTCGACCGCTCCCACCAGGGCATGGGTCAAGAACAGGATGGTAAGAAGGAGCGCGCCCATCGAGAAACCGCTAAGTCCACTGAAGAGGAGCCAAACCCCTGCCCCGACGGCAATCGAAATGTAACCCCACTCGGTCCCGCCAAAAAACGGATTCCCCGTCAACGCGTTGAGAGTCGGCCCCAAGTTGTCTTTGAAAAAGAGCCACAAAAACACACCAATCACCGCGGCACCAAGGACACCGACATCCTTGAACATCTCTCCGAGGCTGAGTCCTTTTTCCGAGGCTTCCGAACGGGGGAATTTTTGCCCCAGGAAGAGAATGCCGTAAAAGAGGGTCGGGATCAAAAACAGGCCGAGCTGGATCTTCCAGTCGATCTTAAGACGGTCATCTAAAATCCAACCCATGACGCCGCCGATGATCAATCCGGCGGGCCAGGAGGCGTGGAGAATGTTCAAGTAGTGGGTGCGGTCTTTCGGAAAGAGAGTCGCGACCAACGGGTTGGCGACGGCTTCCAGCGTGCCGTTCGCGACTGCGAACAAGAAGGTGCCCCAAAATAGATAATTGAACGCAACTTCTTTAGGCATCCCATCCGCGGCGCCAAAAGTGATCACTGCCGAAAGCACATGGAAAAGGAACGCGGCGATCACCAGTGTGCCGTAGCCGATTTTGTCGACAACGACGCCGCCGATGATGATTCCGAAACAGAAACCGGTGAAGCCGGCTCCACCGATTTGTCCCAGTTCGCCACCGGAAAAGCCGTATTGCGCTCCCCAGTTATCCAAGATTCCCCCGCGAATGGCAAAACCAATACCGGAGGCCAGGATGGCCATGAACCCCGCAATCAAAAGGCGCATGGCATTCGCGGCGATGGGCGGATCGATTGAAGGCGCATCTGTTGAATCAGTGGTGGCCATAAGAGGGGGGTCCTTCGGCGGGAGGGGGGCCTGAGGCAAGCCCAACTGAGGTAAGGGGGGAAAAAAGACCGGCCGAAAATAGAACGATCCCGGCCCGGTTGCGAGAGTTAATCTAGGCAATCCCTTGGGGGGCTGTCCAGATTACCACGCGCACCGAAACGGGAATGTTCCTGTCTGGTGTTCGTTTATTCCGAATGGGAGCTAAATTTGAGCCGCCTCCAGCACGGCCGGCCCAAGCGCCGCGCGCAGTTTGCTGAGCGCGCTCGTCTGCACTTGCCGCACCCTTTCTTTGGATAGGCCAAGTTCCTTACCGACCTGTTCGAGCGTCCCTGCCTTGGGTCGCTCGTCGAGGCAAAAACGGCTGGTGAGGACGAGCTTTTCCCGGTCGTTGAGCAAGCTGTGGCTCTTTTTGAGGAACTCATCGATCTGCGCCGTGGGAGCGCTCGGTTCGATCGCCGAGGAAAGATCGCGCGGCTCGCCGTCGGCAAGTGTTTCCAACGGCACCGATCGCGCCAGGCGGTCGGCCTTCAGCTTTTGCGACAGTCGTGAAAGCGCACGCATCAGGCAAGTGAAGGCATACGTCGAAAAGCGAATGCCCATCCAGGGGTTGAACGCCGACACGGCCTGGATCATCACGATCTGGCAATCGCCGATCATATCGTCGGCCATCGTGCCATGAGGCATCCAGCGGCGCACGGCCCGATAAATCAGCTTGCGGTTGCCAAGCAAAACGCAATCGCGCAGGCCGTAATACTGCTCGCGCCAGAGCGCGCGGCCTTTTTCCGTCTTTTCTTTGTGCAGGCGGTAGGCGGCATAATGCATCCCCTGGGCAAACGCCCGGGTCATTTCGTCGGGCATGAAAGCGCCAGGATAGTCTTGACCGGTCTTGGGATCGATGTGGTATGTTTTGAGAGCGTTGGCTTTGAAAAACGACTCGTGAATGACAAAGTAAAGTCCCTCTGCGGCCGCGCGCATTTCCGGTGTCACCTTGATGAAACCGGGCTTGGGAGCCTTGGGGTCTTTAGTTACCTCAGAAGAAACCGATTCGCCTTGCGGCGTCAGGGTGGAGGAAGGGGTGGCGACTTTCTTGTTCGACCTCTCAAGTGCAGTGGCCATGGTAAATGATCACTCCCACGGGATCGCTGGCATTGGAAGAAATGTCCAAAACGACCAAAACGACCAAACCGTTCAAGTTATTTACCGCTCAAGGGCGCCTGGAGTCAACCGGCCATGAACGATTTGAACGATTTTTTTTCCTGGTATGATCTATACTGAGGTTGGAAGCACGCCTGCCAAACGGCAGGAAACCCTTTGTGATTAACGAGTAAAGGTCAAGCTCCCGTCAAAGGGCCAAACCCTCCCATGCCCGAAACTGAATTCCTCAGTCCGCAAAAAGTCTCTGAACTGCTTCAGGTCAGTTGCTCCACGATCAAAAGGTGGGTCGACGAAGGCCGACTGCGGGCGATCAAGACCATGGGCGGGCACCGCAAGATCCTGACTTCAGATGTTTTGAAAGTGGCGCGGGAGAACGGCTGGCACCATATCAATTTAAATATGGTGCAGACCCACTCGACATCAGCAGATAACATTGAAGAAGATTGCGATATCGCATCGACTCGACTTTATGAAGACATCCGCGCGTACGACCATGAAAAGCTTCGCGAAACCCTGCTCGGCGCGCACAAGGCTGGGATCAATAGCGCGGAAATCGGCGACAAGATTGTGCTGCCGGCGCTCAAGCTGCTCGGTGAAGACCTAAAAGGGGGCAAGATCGATGTGTGTGCCGCACATCACGGCACGCAGGGGGTTCTTGCCGCGCTGATTGAAATTCGACAGCGGGTGATGGTTTCTTCCAAACCCGCGGCCACGGCACCCTTGGCGATGGGGTGTGCTCCCGGCGGCGATCACCATCTCATTTCTCCGTTGCTCATCGAACTGGTGTTTCTGGAAAACCGCTGGCAGGTCGCCAACTTCGGGCCCAACACGCCGATCCCCTGCCTGATCAAGACGGTACGCGGCAGACAACCGCGCATCGTGTGGATCTCCGTTTCCTGCCTAAGCGATCCGGGCGAGTTGGAGAACGACCTCCGGGTGCTCTCCGAGACGCTTTCCGAGTGGGGCGGTGAATTGCTGGTCGGCGGTCAGGCCATTCCGTCCGACCTGATCGACCGACTCCATCTCAAGTGGAACGGCAAAAACCTGGCCTGTCTGAGCGAGCATATCAACGAAATCTTTCCCGTCGGCCAGGCTCCCAAACCGGGGCGCCCACCCATTGGTCCGGTCTGATCTGGACTGAACTTTCCCCTCACTCTTTCTTGCGATGCCCTCCACCACGACCCAGCGGCTTCGAGCCGTCTTACTTTGCGGATGGGAATCGAACGCTTTTCCATCGGAATACCTTTTGGGCGACCGAACCCTCCGGCGTTCAGGAAACAGAGTGCAAACGCGGGAAAAGACTGCTTTCTTGGCTTCTTCACGGGCCGGCCCGCGATTCTGAATAGGTTGACGGCAGGGATTTCCTTCCCAGATGCGACCCTAAAAGGAGTGCAAAAACATGAAGAGCTTCATCGCCGTTGGCGCCCTGTTCTGCCTTTGCGCGGGCGGAGTGATTTTGGCAGCCGAACCCACCGCGAAAAACTTGCAAGGCACTTGGGTGCGCGATGTCGATGGCATGACCGTCGCGTTTTCCTTCAAGGACAAGACGCTGGAAATCAAGCTGGAAAAAGATGGATCCAAACTGACCATCGATAGCGATTTTCAAACGGGCCGCGACTCCACCGTTTTTGGTCGCGTGGTCGATTCCAAGCAAGAAGGAATCAACTCCGAATCGGAAAAGGGGGACCTGTTTTCCCTTGGTGTCTCGGTGGAAGGCGACAAATTGACGATCAAGGAACTCAAGGGCACCCGCGTCAACGATGGAGCCAAGGCTCTGATCGAAGGCGATTACAAGAAAAAGTAGTCCGACCGATTCCTCAAGAGGAATTCAGGAGGCGCACCGCAAACGGTGCGCCTCTTTTTTTTAGTTCATGGCGCTCGGAAAATTCTCTCTCGGTCGGCGACCGATCCTGCTTATTGCTTGACACTGCGCTACGGCAAAAGGGATAACGGAAGCCATTGAATTTCTCGCTTGCGGTGGCGCCATGTCCTCAGCGGTTCTCTCCTTGCGTGCGCGGGCTTTGCGCAAAGCTCGACATCTGGCCAAAAAGGGCCAATCCCAATTCCGCTGGCTGCTGGCTCGCTTCGCCCCTCACCTGACCACCGAGGCCGAAGGTCGTTATTTCGGCCCGGACGGCTTCCATGCCTTGCTGACGGTTCACGATTTCGAACCCCGCCCCAGGGTGTCGGGAACCGCGCGCTTCCTCATTGGCGTCTCCAACCAGGGAGCCAGTGCCTGGAAAAAAGGATCCGGCATCAAGATCACCCTGCGCTGGTTCGCCCACGAGGCCCATCGCGAAGAAGTCATCTTGAGTGAATCCTTCCAACTGGAATTGCCGGCCCTGGCTCCCGGAAAAAGGCGCATCCTGTCCGCCGAGGTTCCCGTGCCGATCGGCAGCGTCCTCGAAAGTATCGTGGAATTCAACCTGCGCGAAAACGACGGCCCCTGGCTTGCCGGGGCCGATACGGCCGTTCGCTTTCCCCGGCATATTTCCGGCCAGGATGCCCAGGGGGCTCCGGCCGATTTCGACTACGAAGCGCTTTACCGCAGTTTTCAGCTCGATGAGGACTTCTGGACAGTCGTCGGCCCGGCCACGCGCGAGGAATACGAGAAACTGGGCCAGGGCAATTGCGACACCCTCATCCAGATGGGTTTGAACGCGCACTCGCGAGTTCTCGATGTTGGCTGTGGCACCGGCCAATTGACCGGACCGGTGGCGCGCATCTTGGGACCGCAAGGGACTTACTATGGCACCGACGTCGCCGGCGCCGCCATCAACTATTGCCGGCGCAAGTTTCCGCTGCCCAACTTCCACTTTCTCGTCAACGAACAAAACGACATTCCGATACAGGGGGTCGCCTTCGACATCATCTACCTGGGAAGCGTCTTCACCCACATGTATCCGGCCGACATCGCGGGGATGCTCCCGCATCTCAAAAGGCTTTTGGCACCCGGTGGATTTGTTCTGGTCGATGCGTTTGTCTCTCCCAAGATTCGCGAATTCGTGGGAAGCCGGGCCATGATTCAACTCAACGAACCCTGGTTGCAAAACCAATTCATCCATGCAGGGTTTCAATTCACGGAAACGACCAGCATCGCCTGGAACGACCACTGCCGCCGGGTGATTTATAGGCTGAACCACGCAGGGTGAACCGGATTGACGGCGAGACATTCCGCCCAGATTTCCGCAGCTTCCAAATGACTCGCCATGTCCTCAAACGATGTCGCCGTTTCGCGCAAAACGACGACGTCACTCCGATTCCCATTCGCATTGCCGGGAATCTTGTTTGAGCGGCCTTTTCTCAGGCCGAGTGCCCTCTTCAATACATAGATTAACGGCGGAATTCGTGCTTTTAGCTAAAACGGGATCTCCCATGTCCGATATTGCCAAAACCGTCATTGCTAGAGCTGTCCCGGGCAGGCGGGAATTGCATTTTTCCACGCTTGATGGCCTGGCAATTGAGGCACGCGCGCTGGTCGAAAACCCGAATACCACGATGTTGGGAAACTGGCCGCTTGAACGAATCCTCGCCCACTTGACCGTTGCGATCGCTGGCTCGATGGACGGGAACTTGCCCAAGGCCCCGTGGATTGCCCGGCTCATTGGTCCGTTTCTCAAAAAACGCTTCCTCAAAAACCCGATGAAACCCGGATTCAACTTGCCAAGGAATGCCGAAGGGGGGTTTTACCCAGATCGAGGAACCGCCCAGGCCGTCCTGATCGAACTGGAAAAGGCAATCCTGCGGACCAAAACGACTCCGATGATCATCGCTCATCCGGTCTTCGGAAAAATGACTCATGAAGATTGGACCCAGCTTCATCTGCGCCATGCCGAACTGCATTTGAGTTTCGCCGTTCCAGGCTCATGAATATCATGGCCTTCTCAGGCCATTCATCATCAGGTACGCAATCATGAATGCGATCGGCTCCGCTTCGATCTTTTTGGCAATCTTGTTCTCTTTCCCGGCGCAAAAACCGGTTGCCGATCCGCCTGCCAAACTGCCCATTCCGGAAAAGCTGGTGGTGTTGACCTTCGACGACGCGGCCAAATCCCATGCAACCCAGGCCGGCCCGCTGCTCAAGGAGCTTGGCTTCGGCGCCACCTTTTTCGTCACGGAAGGGTTCGATTTTCCGACGAACAAAAAAGACTACATGAGCTGGGAAGAGATCGCCGGCCTGCACAAGCTCGGCTTTGAAATCGGCAATCACACGATCGATCATGGCCCGGCGACCGCTCCCGATCTGGCTGGCAGGATTCGCGCGCTCAACAAAAAAATGACCGAGCACGGCATCCCGAAACCGCTGACCTTTGCCTACCCGGGCAACGCGATCAGCCCCGCGGCGCTTGCCGTGCTCAAGGCCGAAGGAATTCGCTTTGCCCGCCGCGGCGGTTCACCGGAATACGCTTACGACAGCGGCAAGGGGATCGGCTACGAGCCTTATCTCGACCACCCTCTGCTCATTCCCTCGGCGGGCGATTCCCGGCCCACATGGACTCTCGATAACCTCAAGACCGCGGTATCGCTTGCACGCAGCGGGCGCATTGCCGTGTTGCAATTCCATGGGGTGCCCGACACCGCTCATTCCTGGGTCAATACGCCTTTTGAACGCTTTGAAGAAATGATGCGCTGGCTGAAAAAGGAGGGGTTTTCTTGTATCGCCATGCGTGATCTTGAGAAATATATCGATCCGCAAATCACACCCACCGATCCGCAATTTCCGATCAACGACCGGATCGCGCGGATCAAGGAAGGCAAGTCCCTTGAGGAGCCGCGCCCCCTCAAGGACAACTCCGACCGCATCAGATGGCAAGCCGTCATGCAGATGCATGAATTCACCCCAGCGGAATACCGCCTGGCCACGGGAGAATCTCAACCTGAAAAGCCCCTTGAGTCCGCGCCTTCACGCACCGATTCCTGGATCATGCCTTACCCCGGCGGCCGGCACCCCCGCACCGGTTTTCGCGATGGCGCGATCCGGCCCCAACGAGAAACCAAACTCAGTTTCTTCACCCCCTGGCAAGATGGCGGCTATGCGGTGCTTGATTTGCCCGAGGCACTCTGGCTGGGTGAAGGAAGGGATCGAAAACTCGGCTACCTGGCCCATACCCATGTTCCCACCATTTGGGATCTGCAAAAGACACCTCTGGTGCCTTTGGAATGGAAAGAAGAAGACGACCGGATTTCGATGGAACGCAAACTACCCAATGGAATTTCTTTCGCCGCAACGGCCTCGGGCCGCAAGAACCCCACGGAAAGCCTGCAAGGCGCCGACTTGCAATTGACCCTCGCCAATGGCAGCGACCAGCCCTTGGCGAATGCCTCGGCGCAGGTTTGTTTGATGCTGGCCAACTTGAAGGGGTTCAAGGCGCAAAGCAACGACAACAAATCGTTCGCGAGCCCGTACACGCTCGCTGTCGACGAAACCGGAAAGCGCTACGTCCTGCTGGCGTTCGAAGGATGCCAGCGCGCCTGGGGCAATGCCCGCTGCCCTTGCCTGCATAGCGATCCGGCCTTTGGTCCTTTGGCGCCGGGGCAAACCCGCACGCTGAAGGGGTTCATAGGCTTTGGCACCGATCCAGTTGCCTTAAAAAAGGCCGCGAAGCAAAGCTTGGACCTGAAGGCCCCCTAACTCCCTCCGCCGATCTTCGGACTGGGCGGATATCGCCACCCCTGTCCTCTTACTCCCCAATCATCGCGCATTTTTCAGCGGGTTTTCTCAGGAGTTGAACGCCGCATCACTTTGGGACACGCGGTGAACTGTAAGCTGGACATGGAAGTTGTTATTTGAGGGCCCACCAAACAACATTAGCCCTTGTCCATGGCAACCCTGGCACCAGATAACAGCAATAATCATTCCATATGACACACAGATAGCCCGCTGAGGTCTTGGTTCTTTTCTACCGCAGCGCCGACGTGTCTACTGGCTCAGTCCTTCAGCATGAGCGCTTTTAGACTTGATGATTCGATCTCTCTTGGCAAGAGTGCCGGTACATCGCAAACTCTTTCAGGAAATTTCTGAAATTGTTTTTTTCGGAAAAATCGGAAAATTCCGTTTTTCTCACCTTGTTCATCGTGCCTCCCTCGATTAATCTTCCTCATAGCTTCGCAACCAGTCACTTTCGACTCCTTCTAGCCCAATCAAGTATTCTTTCGCTTTCGGATTTCACGAATCGCGCTTGGTTTTTGTCCTTCAGTCACTCTCTCAGACGGAAAGGATCGCCCATGTCTCGTATTTCGCCTCGTCGTCGCGTATCTCATTTTCTTACGGCTTTGAATCGCTGGATGGGCTTTTCGAAAAAGCCAGAAAGGCCGATCATTCAATTTCGACCGCAATTTGAGCTACTAGAGTCGCGCGAAGTGATGACCGCGAGCCCAGCCTTCGCCATTGGAGCCGATCCAGGAACCGCCGGTCTCGTCAAAATCTACGGCAAAGAAGGCGAATTGCTGAAAACCATCCAGCCTTACGCCACAGGATTCACGGGCGGGGTCCGCGTGACGATGGCTGACCTTAACTCAGACGGTACTCTAGACTTAGTGACGTCAACGGGTGCTGGCGGTGGGCCTAACGTGAGGGTGTACGATGGCGCGACGGGAAAACTCACTGCCAGCTTTTTTGCTTATGCGCCCAATTACTCGGGCGGCGTCAACATCGCGGCCGGCGATATCGGCGGCGGCCAAATGGGGATCGTCACCGGCACCGATGGCAATGGCGGCCCTCATGTCAAAGTCTTCTCCCCCACGGGAGAAACACTGAAAAGCTTCTTTGCTTACACAAGTTCCTTTACGGGAGGCGTTAAGGTTGCCTTGGGCTATGGCCCCAGTGGCGATCCTGCCATCTTCAGCGGCGCAGGCGCCGGTGCGGGGCCCCATGTCAAAGCATTTGATATTAACTCAGGCAAAGTGGTAGAGAGTTATTTTGCCTACGATGCAAAGTTCCGTGGCGGGGTCTCCATAAGCACCGCTGATTTTGATGGCGATGGTTCAAGCGAGGTGGTCACCACCCCGACCAAGGGTGCGCCGCATGTCAAAATTTTCGATGGCACAACAGGCAAACAACTTGCTAGTTTTTATGGCGGGCCGATTTCCTCAACCGATTCCGCGGCGGGGGTTGTTTCGACCGGCCTGGACCATCGAATCTCCGTGCTGACCAAGCAACACGGCGTGGGACATCTGGCGTTCTTCCAAGTGCAAGACAATGGATCGGTCAAATCCACCGAGTCGCCATTTTCCGGCAACGGCGATTCCGGCGGAGGTACACCAGGAAATGGAACGGGTGTAATTTCCTTTAGCGTTCCCACACCCGCCGAGGGGTCGGGTTTGGTGGCAGTGGGAGCCGATGAAGGCTCAACGCCCTTGGTGAAGGTGTACGATTCCGCGACGATGACCGAACAGTACGAGTTCCTTGCTTATGCAGAAGACTATATAGGCGGCGTGCGGGTTGCGGTCGCTGATGTCAATGGCGACGGAACCGATGACATCATCACCGGACAGGGAAACCAGGGAACCCTGATTCGAATTTTCAATGGGATCGATGGCAAGCAATTCCAAGGTAAGTTAGATGAGTTTGAGGCCTTTCCGAATAGCTCGTCAGAAGGAGTTTATGTCGCCGCCGGCGATGTCAATGGGGATGGCTACGCTGACATCGTAGCGGGAACCGATGGCGGCAATGGCGCCCTCCTTGTTCGCGCTTACAGTGGCTACAGCGGCAGTTTGATTCATGAGTGGAACTTGGCAAGTTCCGGCATGGCCCAGGGGATGCGCGTCGCCGTGGGCGATGTGAATGGCGATGGCAAGGGAGATGTTGCCGTTGCCGGAAGTGAGGGGGGCACTTCGGCGATTTCCGTATTTGATGGAGGCAACGGCGCTCAAATCCAGAATTACTTTGCATTTGAGGCTACCTATACCTCTGGTGTTAGTTTCCCCCTGTGCCAACATGACGTGAGACCAAATCGTGGTCTAAAGTAGTGAAGGGCACAGGCAGAAAGCGAGCTGGAAGTGGAACCGATTAAACGGGTTATAGGGCTTGGGGATAGCGAGGTTAAAGAGAAGGCCATTCGTCGACGGTTCGACAAGGAATACAAGATTCGGGTTCTTGAAGAGGTGGATCGTGCGGAAGGAACCCGGAAGGTGGTCGAGATATTAAGACGAGAAGGGATCTATCGTTCCCAACTGGACGACTGGCGCCGCAAGCGGGCCCAAGGGGCATTCGGAGCGGACAAGATACCAGCCAAGGGATCAAAAAAGGTTGGCCCAGCGAAAGAGATGGAAAAACTTCGCCGCCAGGTAGCTGGTCTTGAGAAAGAGCTGCTTCATGCACGGACAATTATTGGGATTCAAAAAAAAGTGGCGAGTTTAATGGGGAGACCTTTCAAGAGCGACGGAACTCCCGAAACCAAGTGATCGTAGAGGTCCGGGAAAATCGTGGATTAATTTGTCTTCGCAAAGCCTGCCGTGACCTCGGCGTTTCTCGTGCCAGCTATTACCGGTATGGACGACCAGTCGAGCCGTTCTGCGGACCTCGGCTGCCCAAGCATGTTCCCCGGGCCTTGACCGCACCGGAGCGGGAGGAGGTCCGGGCCATCCTTTACAGCGAGCGATTCGCTGACAGTTCGGTGCGGGAAGTTCACGCCACTCTTCTCGACGAGAGAAGGCACCTGTCGTCGGTGAGGACCATGTATCGGATTCTCGCCAGAGACGGCGCAAGCCGCGAGAGGCGGGACCAACTTCGGCACCCCAGCTATGGTAAGCCGGAATTGCTGGCCACCGGGATCCATCAGGTCTGGTCCTGGGATATCACGATGATTCGTGGCCCGGTGAAAGGGCAGCACTATCGTCTGTATGTCCTTTTGGACATCTTCAGCCGCTATGTGGTCGGTTGGACGTTGGCGGGAAAAGAATCGGGTACCATTGCCCGAATGTTGATTGCCGAGACGGCAAAAAGGGAGGGAGTTCCAGAAGGCCAGCTAACGATTCACAGTGATCGAGGTGCACCAATGGTATCCCGTGAAGTCAGCCAGATGCTGGCAGACCTGGGAGTGACCAGGTCTCAAAGCAGACCGCAGGTTTCCAATGACAACCCGTATTCGGAAAGCCAGTTCAAGACCCTGAAATATCACTCAACCTTCCCCGATCGCTTCGAGAGCTTTGACGCGGCGCGAACCTTCCTTCGAGGATTCTTCGAGTGGTACAACCAACATCACCATCATGAAGGGCTCCAGATGCTGACCCCGGGAGTGGTTCATTCTGGACGGGCCGATGAGGTCTTAGCTGAACGACGCGAGACGATGCATCGAGCTCATGCGCGCCATCCCGAGCGCTTTGTGAAGGGGATCCCTGCCTTCAAATCGTTTCCAAAAGAGGTCTGGATCAACAAGCCAACTTTCGATTCAAAGCACCCCTGCAAATCGGCAAAGAAAACCCTGCCGCAAAACCAACCGCTCGGCCAAACGCCGTGCAACCAAAAGCATGAATTGGCACCAAAGGGAGCCTCACGGGAAGCTGGGCTCCCTTTGGTGCCAGTTCATGCGACCCTCGCATAAAAGAACAGCCCAGGCATGGACCAGGTCTTGATCAATCGACGCAGTGAACGCCTTCTGTACAAATCAGGAAAATTGGTCTCAAAGATGTTGACACATTCCGTTTGACCATGGGTGATGCCAATGGGGATGGATACGCCGATGTCATTGCGGGCGAAGCCAACGGAGGATCGCGTGTCCGCGTGTTCTCCGGCCTGGACACATCGACTATTTTGTCACGAGAATTCTTCTCCGATTACACGGGAGGCATCCGCATTGGCACCACCGATTCCGACTCCGACGGCAAAGTCGAGGTCGTCGCCGTGACCGCCCCGGGAGAAGGTGAAGGCCGCGTAGCCTCGATGTCGGCGCAAGACGATCTCGTCACTTTTGATCCATTTGGAGAGGACTACGACAACGGATTGTTTGTTGCAGGTGCCAATCGTTCGTCGGGAGGGCCCATAGTCACTCCGTTCTGGGACGCACCGACCGTTTCTATTGAGGCGATAACAACTTTAGTTACGGAAGGCGGATACGCGAGTTTAAAGATCATTCGGACTGGGGATACGAGCAAGTCTGCCGGCTTCTCACTTAGTTACAGTGGAACTGGGACTGTTTTGCCTCAGCCGGAACTGGAAGATCGGCCCGATCGGGTTAATTTTAACCTGAGGGTGAATCGCGATGAAAAAGGCACGGCGTCATTTTTCGGGCAGTGAGAAGGTAGCAATCCTCAAGAGGCACCTGATCGACAAGGTCGCGGTGTCGGATTTGTGCGATGAGTACGACATTTACCCGACCCAGTTTTATGCCTGGCTCAAGGAGTTTTTCGAGAACGGCCACACAGCGTTCGATAACGGCCGCAAGTCGAAGGCGGTCGAGGATGCCAAGAACCAGAAGATCGAGCGGCTTGAGGCAAAGCTTCAGCGTAAGGACGCCGTGCTTGCTGAGCTCATGGAAGAGCATGTCCTTTTAAAAAAAGAGCTTGGGGAGACCTGAAAGGCTGCTGGGTTCCTCACGATACCCGTGATATCGTTGTTGATTTCATCAACCTCTGGAATGGCAAGACCGAGATTCCGAAGGCACGTTTTGTCGGCTGGGTCGGCATCGGTTCCAGCAAGTTTCACGATTGGAAGCAGCGCTTCGGCAAGGTGAACGAGCACAATGCGCTGGTGCCGCGCGATCATTGGCTGACCGATGATGAGAAGGAGAAGATCCGCGTATTCAATCGGCTTCATCCACTCGAAGGCTATCGGCGCCTGACGTTCATGATGCTCGATGCCGATGTTGTCGCATGCAGTCCGGCCAGCGTCTATCGCGTGTTGAAACGCGCTGGATTGCTGGCCGGTTCTTCACCTGCGCCTTCAAAGAAGGGTACGGGCTTCGTTCAACCGCTCGTCCCGCATGAGCACTGGCACATTGATGTCAGTTACCTCAACATTGCCGGCACCTTTTACTTCCTCTGTTCAGTCCTCGACGGAGCAAGCCGCTTCATCGTTCATTGGGAAATCCGGGAGAAAATGGAGGAATCCGATGTGGAAACCATCCTACAGCGCGCCCGCGAAAGCCACCCCGATGCAAGGCCGCGGATCATCAGCGACAATGGACCTCAGTTCGTTGCCAAGGACTTCAAGGAATTCATTCGCGTTGCTGGCATGACCCATGTCAAAACATCGCCGTATTACCCCCAATCCAACGGCAAGATCGAGCGCTGGCACAAGACGCTTAAAGGCGAGTGCATCCGGGTGATGGTGCCGCTGTCCCTCGAAGACGCGCGACGCTTGGTTACGGATTTCACCACCCACTACAACACCGTCCGCCTCAACTCCGCGATCGGATATGTCACCCCCCAGGACAGACTCAATGGCAAGGACAAAGAGATCTTCCTCGAACGGGACAGGAAGCTCAATGAAGCACGTGAGCGGCGCCAACAGATGCGTCAGGCTCAACGCCAAGAGCCGCTGCGGCCGTCCGCAGCGCCGGTTCGGCCAGCCATCGACTTCATTGCTGTCAAAGCGGCCGTGAGCCTTGCGGCCGTACTATCGTTGCTTGGATTCCAGCCCACGACCAGCCAAGGTGCACAGCGACGCGGTCCATGCCCACTTCATGGATCTACTTCCGGAATCTCTCGCTGCTTCTCGGCCAACTTGGACAAGAACGCCTTCCACTGCTTCAAATGCGGCCGATCTGGAAACGCCTTGGACTTGTGGACCAAAGCCACGAGTCAATCGCCGTATGACGCGGCAATCGACCTTTGCAAAAGGCTCGCCGTAACTTTGCCCATACTGCCTGACATCCGAAGTAACGAGAAACCCAGGGAGGAACCCGTAGATCCGAAAATCAACAATCCTACAATACCTTGAACCTCAAATTGAGGCCAACTTGTAACTAACTCGTTGAGCCAATTCTTCCAGTTCACGCTGAACCAGCACAGGACCAATGGCACGGGCAATGATTACTATTGGTTTACTGGCAGCGCCGTCCCGGTCGGCGAAACCAGTACAACGGTTTCATTTCCAACCTTCGCCGACAGTGAAGATGAAGGATTTGAAACGATCGTCGTGACGATAAATGGCACCGCATATTGCACCACAGGAAGCCCCTCTGTCGCTGTGGTCGTATTGCAAGACGATGACATGATTTCACCAACAGTGCCAGATCCGGACGAAGAAGAAACGGACACGGACATTGACGATCCTGATCCTGAAAGTTCAAACGACGGTAATTCTCCAACTCTCCCGGAACCCACATGTGCGGCAGATGATGGTTCCGTTGAAACGGCATTTGGCCTCGATGGATTTGGCCGCCCGTCTGTTTCGCCAGGAGGTGTGTCTTATACCGATGGCTCAGTAACCATTCCCTTGGCCAATGATCTTAAGGTCGATGGTTTTGGCAAGGGTGCTGGTGCCAAACTAACCTGGAGCAACCAACCGGGAAATAGTTCTTCTGGTTCGAATGGCAATAACCTTGTTAGCCCCGCTCGGCCTTTTCTAAAAATCGATTCGAAGAGCACGGTTGCTGTCGTTTCTTCAGGAAAAGACGCCTACCTTTTTAATTCATCTTTTGGAAGCTATACTCCAAGAAATTATTTACAGAATGCGCTGTCCTACAATTCCGGTTCCGGCCTATACACCATGACTGATACCGTAGGGAATAAAACAGAATACTATAACTTCTCTACTTCTCTCCCTTCCGCACAGCGCGGACAGGTGAAGCGAACCATCGACACTTCGGGAAATACACTCGACTACACTTACAATGGCTCCGGCCAGATGACGGAATATCAAAGAGCTGTCACAGTCGGATCTACCACGACCACGGAATCTTTCCTTTACACCTACCTCTCTTCTGGAACCAATAGTGGCAAGGTCGACACGGTGACTCTGCGTCGCAAGATCAATTCCGGTTCTTGGGATACGGTCCGGTCGATCCAATACACCTATTACGGCACCGGCAGTTCCAATGGCAATGCCGGCGATCTGCAGCTTGTTGAATCGAAAGACGGGGCGGGAAATGTCATCGACACGCAATATATGCGATACTACACTTCTTCGAGTTCGATAGGGTATGTTGGCGGTTTAAAATACCTGTTTAGCGGTCCATCCTACGACCGCCTGAAAGGGACGTATGCCACACCCGACACGGCCACGGATGGTCAAGTCGACGATTACGCTAGTGCATACTATGAGTACGGTGCTGGCCAACAAATCTCAAAGGCCGTGATGCAAGGCGAAGGATGCCCGGTTTGTACCGGTGGTCTCGGCGAGTATACATACTCTTATACTTTTAGTTCTTTTGCAAATGGCTACAACAACTGGCGCACTAAAACCGTTGAAACACTCCCCGATGGAAATCAGAATATTGTTTACACAAATTTCATCGGCGAAACAATTCTCAAGGTTTTTAAGGACACAACGAATTCGCAAGAATGGCCAACCTATAGCCGCTATGACAGTCAAGGTCGCTTAATTCTTGCAGCCGATACTGCGGCAATTTCCGGGTACGACGAGACAAAGGCTGATCTTCTGAACAATGTGTCGGGAGATTACCAGTATATTCGCAATAGCGCGGGATTGGTCACCAACTACGGATTTGGAATATCCACGACTGCAACGACGTCGACCGCTGGTAATGTTACCGGGTATTTGAAATCAATTTCGATTCAACAGGGAGAAACCGGCACCGCTATTCCTCAGCAAGATTACACTTATATCGCTCGAACGGCCAATTCGCAAACGACCTATCACCCAGCAAGCTCGACTGTCTATCGCAACACTAATGGAACAGGAGGTCAGACGACCTCCATGGCCTATACTTGGGTCTCCTCATCGCAACAAATCGAATCGAAGACCATCACTCTTCCGACGGTAACCACGGCTCAAAATGGCCCCAATTCGGCGGCATCGTCCACGGTATTCCTTGATACCTTTGGGCGGGCCATATGGATGAAGGATGCTTTGGGGTTCTTGACCTACCGTGAATTTGACCAAGGCACTGGGGCGGTAACAAAGGTCATCAAGGACGTGGATACGACCCAAACAGGTACGTTCAGCAATCTTCCCAGCGGATGGAGCACCCCTTCTGGCGGTGGGTTGCATCTGATCACATCGCTGGAAGTGGACAGCAGAGGAAGAACCACGAAATTAACCCGTCCTAATGGGCGGATCGATTACACGGTTTACAAAGACGCCACTCATGAGGTGCGTCGATATAATGGATGGGATGCGGTCAATCTGGTCCCGACTGGGCCGATTGTTGTGGTTCGTCAGGATTGGATCAACGGCTATGGCGAAGTGCTTACCATGAGCGCGACGCCCAGCACCTCCGGCAGTCGGCCGACAGGTTCGGAGTCGATTGGCTCCTTGCAATCGTTGAGCCGAAGCTACATGAGCATTGGGGGCCAAGTCACCAATGATGACGTTTATTTTGATCTATCTGGATTGACTTATTCGACCTCAACAAGTTTTGGCACGGAAAATACCAACTTTTATCTAACCGCATACCGCTATGATCAACGAGGACGAAGGACCGGCGTGGTCATGCCAACCGGAACGATCTATCGGTCAAATTTGGACAGTTTGGGCCGAAAAGTGAGCGAATGGATTGGGTTGGACGATACGCCGACATCTGGCCTTTGGTCACCAACGAATATTGCTGGGACGGATATGGTCAAGGTCATGGACTACGAATACGACAACGGGGGCATTGGCAACAGTAACATCACCAAGATAACTGAAATCCCGGGTGGCAGTGTGTCCCCCCGAGTCAAACAAGTGTGGTACGATTGGCGCAATCGGTCTGTTGTGGGCAAGTTCGGCATTGAGGTGAGCGAGGCGTCCGACGTTAACCGGCCGATCTTCTATACTGATTACGACAATCTAAACGAATTGATAAAGTCTCGGACCTACGATGGCGATAACGTCTCAATCACCACGACAAACGGAGTGCCGGACGCTCCAAGCAGTTCGCTACTCCGTGCCCAAACTGAATCACTCTACGACGAGCAAAATCGAGTCTACCGCACCTTGACCTATTCAGTCAGCTCAAGCACTGGAACGGCCAGCAGTGACAGTTTGACAACAAATATTTGGTATGATAAGAATGGCCAGACAATCAAGGCCTCCGTGCCAGGTGGTTTAGTACAGAAATTCACCTATAATGGCGCCGGCCGAGCGGTCAAGAGCTACGTATCCGATGGGGGAAGCGACACTAGCTGGTCCGATGCCGATGATGTGACCAATGACAATGTGTTAGAACAAGTGGAGTTTTCCCACGATAACAATGGGAATGTCATACTTACAACGACGAAGCAGCATTTTCACGACGATACGGGAACGGGAGAATTAGGCAACGCCTCTAGCGGCAATAAGGCTCGAGTTACTTACCAAGCGGCCTATTACGATGGCGCAGACCGGTTGGTCAATTTGGTCGATGTCGGCACTAACGGCGGCAGCTCCTATACACGACCCGGTTCAGTCCCCAGTCGTAGCGACACAGTCCTCGTGACAACGCATGGATATGCCGCCTCGGGCCTACCACAGGATGTGACAGACTCCAAGGGAATCTTAACAAAGACAACTTACGACAGCCTTGGACGCGCAACGAGGATCGTAGAAAATTATACCAACGGCATCGTCACCGATACGGCCAATAAGACTACCGACTATACATACAACGCGATAGGCATGATCAGGGTGAAAGTTAACCTACCCTCAAATGGACAGCAAACCACAGAATGGGTTTACGGAATCAGCACCAGTGGCGGCAACGCCTTCAATTCGAACGATCTTGTCAAAGAAGTTCGTTATCCCGACTCTTCCACCGGCGCAAGCAGTTCCGCTGACAAAGATGTCATCACAAGCAATGCCCTCGGTCAGAAATTAACCGTCAGCGACCGCAACGGCAATGTCCACACCTATACCTACGACGTTCTAGGCCGCCAAGCGACCGATGCCGTAACGACCTTGGGTTCCGGTGTTGACGGAACGGTGAGACTGACCACGACCGCCTACGACACTCACGGAATTCCCTACTTGTTCACCAGCTACGATGCGGTAAGCGGCGGCAGTATCGTCAATCAGGTCAAACGCGAATTCAATGGCTTGGGCCAACTCACCAAGGAATGGCAAGAACACAGTGGTGCTGTCACAGGTTCATCTTCTAATGTCCAGTACACCTATTCGGAAATGGCGAGCAGTGCCAATCATAGCCGATTGACAAGCGTGATTTACGCTTCCGGCTATGTTATCAACTATAACTACGCCAGCGGCCTCGACAACAGCATCAGCCGCCTTACATCAATCAGCGATTCCTCCAATACGCTTGAGTCGCTCACTTATCTGGGTCTGGGAATTGTGGTCAAACGCACCCATTCCCAATCAGGCGTTGACCTCAGCTACATCAAACTGACCGGTGAATCGACTAGCGATGCCGGCGATCAATATATTGGGCTGGATCGGTTTGGTCGCACTGTCGATCAGCGCTGGATCAATGGCAGCAATGTCGACATAGACCGATTCAAGTATAGCTATGATCGTAACGACGATGTACTCTACAAAGAGAATACGGTCAACACTGGCTTGAGCGAAGTTTACACCTATGATGATCTGAATCAAATTACTTCCTACAAGCTCGGCACGCTCAATGGCAGCAAGACAGATGTCACTGGTTCTCCCACCAGCGCTCAAAGCTGGGATTACGACGCGACTGGCAACTGGGACAGCGTCACCACAAATGGTGTCACGCAGGCTCGTGGCGCAAACAAGCAAAATGAAATCACATCCGTCAGTAGCGCCACGACACCCACATATGATAACAACGGCAATCTGACAAAGGACGAAAACAATTACCGGTTCGTGTGGGATGCTTGGAACCGTGTGGCTAAAATCAAGAACTCGTCGGACACGGTTATCGCAACGAATAGTTACGACGGTTTGAATCGCAAGGTCAAAGTCGTTGCCAATTCGACCACGACCGATCGCATTTTTAGTTCCAACTGGCAGTTGCTCGAAGAGAGGGTTGGCTCCAGCACCAAAACAAGAAATGTATGGAGCCCGGTCTATGTTGATGCCATGGTTAGCCGAGATCGCGACACCGATGGCAATGGAACGCTAGACGAACGACTATACGCCTTGCAGGATGCCAATTTTAATGTGACCGCAATCACCAATACTAGCGGAACGGTCCAGGAACGTTATACCGAAACGCCCTTCGGGGTAACGACCTTTCGAAATTCGTCAGGAACAGTGATCGGATCAAGCGCCAAGGATTGGGTATTTTTGCATCAAGGAGGCCAGGCGGATATTATCGGCAACCTTGATTTCAGAAATCGATTGTTTAGTCCTACCCTGGGGCGGTGGTTGTCCAATGATCCGCTCGGATTTGCGGCGGGCGATACTAATATTTACCGCTATTCAAGAAATGGGCCACTTGGAAGCCTCGATCCGAGTGGACTCGACTCCACTCCGGCAAAGCCGGCACCTCATGAACGAAAACCGATAAAATTTGGACCTGGCAAAGACGAAAAATGGAATGGTACTATATGTTTAATATCAAATTATGAAACCAAAGATCAAAATAGCTTTGACATGTGGATTAAAGAGGCCAAGAATACCTTTACTGATCCAACAGGCGTTCCTATAATTTGGGCTTACATAGGCAATCAAAATGACATCGCAAAAGCAATCAATGACCTAGAGAATGGTTCCATTATGATTTTTGTAATTGGTGGTCATGGCAGCGAAGAATCGATGCCACTTAATTGGTTTCCCGGTATTGGCGAAGGGCCAGGAGGTCGGTTCGGGGGCACGGAACTACTTAAGAATCCAGGCCTTTGCGAATTAATGCGTCAAAAAACAAACAAAGAGTGCATCTATCGATTCGAATGGTGCCATTCTGGAGAGAACGCAGAAGCGAATAAAATTAACTCGATGTGCCTCCAGAGGCCAATTATTGCGGCCAACGGATGTTGTGGCTGGTGGCTTCAAACACCGCAAAAATGGTCGTCTGGAAAAGACCCAAAGAAAATACCCGGCGGTGGCTGGATTGAGATTCCATACCCTCCAAAAGAAAAGAAAGACTAGTGCCTAATATAAATTCACCATTTACAGTAATTTACAGCCTAAAAAAATGACCTTTTGAGCTCGATCTATATGGAAGCCATTTATATCGCCCCTGCGAATTTCGGCACCTGTGAAGGATTTGAAGATGCTTTTTGTGCGCTCGGTGAATTCTACTTGATGCTCCATGATCATCGGCAGCACGTCCATCTAGATGCACCATTAAACGATAATAATTTCAAGGCTATTTTTTGCTTTTTTAAAGCAAGCGCAACGTCAAACTTAAATTATGTCTTTTTGGTCGCTATCTTTTTAGCAATACCATTTCCCAAGGAGTCGCGTCAATGCCGCGCCCTCCCTCCGACCATTTTCAAAAAGGCAACTAATTGGGGCCTAATATGATCGAATCCACAACCATGCTTGTCATGACGGCCTTTATAGGCGGCTTAATATCGCCAGCACTTACAAGCCCAATTTTAATCCCTTTTAATCGGGACGATTTAACATCCGTTAAAACATCCGCCGATTCACATTCAGCTATTTATGTTCAAGATGGAAGATTATGTTTTATAGATTTTTCTCAAGGAACCGCCAATATTGCCACCATAGATAATGGTGTATCTTGCGCCTCATTTATTGGCGAGTCTTTAAATGTTTTTTATTTGAATAATAATGGCAGGCTGCTAAAATACTCGAACAAAACAAAAAGCAAAACAACTATATGCGAGACCGGAGAGAAAAACGCCGAATACTTATCTTGCAATGCTGCGGAAACCATCATTGGCATGATTTCTGAATCTGGCAGCTTAAATTCTAAGGTGTCCTTTGCGGCGATTTCTCCCTTCCGGATTATCAAATCATTCGATGTCGGTGGAGTCGTTCCCATTTCACTTTATTTTCCCAGCGATAGGCTGTGTGTTAACGTCACCGGCATGGAAAGAGGTCCGCGAATATTCTCCATTGATAGTTTTAATTGCTGCGAGATGTGCAAAATAACGAATACTTATTTTTCTAGGCTATTTGTATTTAATAACAATCCAAATTTATGCTACGGAATAATAAACGGCCGAAATGGCACAGAGTCTTGGGAGGTAGCCAGATTGGATCCGGTGTATTTTTATGCAAAAAAATCCATTTCTCCAAAAGGCATACCTTCATGCATTGCGATATCGGCGCAATCAAACAAGATAGCTATTTCACTTAAACAATCGGTCGAGACCGAAAATAGCAAAATAAGTATTTATGATCTGTCTCTTGATTTAAAACAAACTATAGAATTGGACCATAAATCAGTTGTTGTTTGCACTTTATTTTCTAGAGATTCTAAAAGGCTATTAATTATATTCAGGAATGGCCATTTTATCGAACGCGCCATTTGAACCGCGCGGCTATTTAGCCGCTTTCATCTGAGATAGTTGCTAACGGCGGAGGGAGGGCAAAAGGGGACATTCTACTTTACTGTCACGGAAGCGGTAAAGGAGACATTCTAGAATGGCACTAAGCGAGCGGTAAGCTCAAAAGGAAAAAGGACTTGAGAAGAGCGACGGCCTCCTGGCACCATAGCATTGTCACACAACCCTTCGGCAAGGAGGCTCTGATGTACCGACGGATTGATACCGCACTGCGGCGGATTCGGCAAGACCTCGGCAACCTTCTGGATCGCTCGACCGTCCAAAGGGTCTGTCGGCAAGTTGGGCACCGTTGGCGAGCCGGGATCCTCTGTCCCTATGCCACCCTTCACTGGTTCTTGCTCTAGGTCCTCAGTGGCAATACCTCCCTTGAGCATATCGCAACGCTCGCCAAGAAAACGTTCGACTCGGCCTATTGCCAGGCGCGAGCCCGACTTCCTCCGGCCGTTTACCGAGCAATCCTTCGCGCGCTGATCAAGGCTTTCATCCCCGAAACGTCCAACGGCCGATGGCATGGGCACCGCACCTTCCTGATCGACGGTTCGTCATTTTCCATGCCCGATACTCCCGATCTGCAGGCCCAATTCGGCCAACCGGGAGCCCAGGTCGCCGGATGCGGCTTCCCCGTTGCCAAGTTTTTGGCTCTGTTTCACGCGGGCACCGGCCTTCTCTTGGAGGTCATGGCCGCTCCCTTGCGCTCGCATGGAATGCCGCGCGTCGAGGACATCCATCCCGCCTTGCAGCCAGGAGATATCCTGGTCGCCGATGGTGGTTTCTGCTCCTTCACCCATCTCGCGCTGCTCAAACGACGCGGCGTGCACGCGGTGTTTCGGGTTCAAATATCCTTCTGGCCAAGATCATCGATTTGGATCACCCGTTGTTTAAGCTGGCGGCTTCGTTTGACAAAAAAAGGCCGCTTGTTGGCGGCCCCTTTTTGTTCAAACGAATCGCAACGCCAGCTAAATCGTCGGCAACTGCCATTCGCCGCGGCGTTCGCGGTCGTACCAGCCTTCGACTTCCTTCGAGGCGTTGACGAATTTCCAGGCTTGAGGATCCCACTGAATCTTTTGGCCGGTCCAGTAGGCGATGTTGCCCAGGTGGCACACGGTGACGGAGCGGGCGCCGATTTCGACATCGCAAAGCGGGCGCTTGCGAGTGCGGATGCAGTTGACCCAGTCGCGCTGATGGCCGGGCGACTTGAACAGCTTGACCGAGACTTCCGCATCGGGAGTCTTGATGATCGCTTCGGGAAGGCTCGATTTCTTGCCCCGGTTCACCTGGATGATCCCGTCGGAGCCGACGAACACGACGCCATCGACTTTTTTGCCCGGCGCGTATTCCTCGCCGTGGATCAGTTGCACGCCATTGGCGTAGACAAAGCGAACTCCCTTGCCTGAGGCAGGATTGGCCGGAGGGATGATTTCGACCGGGCCGGAGTTGTCGGCGCCAATGCCCCACTGCGCGATATCGAAATGGTGCGCGCCCCAGTCGGTCATCATGCCGCCGGAATATTCGCGGTATTGCCGCCAGTCGGGGAAGTGATTGTGCACGCCCCGGGGAGAAAGCACCGAGCTATAAGGACGCTTGGGCGCGGGCCCCAGCCATCGGTCCCAGTCGAGGCCAGGTTCCATCGACTCTTCCGGCAGGTCGCAGGGTTTGCTCGGTCCGCCGATATTGGCGTAGACCTCCTTCAATTTGCCGATGCGGCCGCTGCGCACCAGTTCGACGGCCGCGCGAAATTCCGCACCGGAGCGCTGCTGGCTGCCCACCTGGAAGATGCATTCGTACTTGCGCACGGCGTCGATGAGCAGTTTCGCCTCGCCAATGGTCAAAGTCAGCGGCTTTTCGCAGTAGACATCCTTCCCCGCCTTGATCGCTTCGATCGCGGGAATCGTGTGCCAGTGGTCGGGGGTGGCGATGACGACGGCATCGATGTCTTTACGCGCCAGAAGTTCGCGAAAATCGATGTAAGCCGCGCAAGCCTTGGAGCTTCCGCTCTTGATCGGCTCGGCGTATTTCTTGTCGACGGTGTTCTTCGCGTTCTCACGGCGCTTGGTGTCGACATCGCAAACCGCGACGACTTCGGTTTCCTTGTCCCCCAGGAAATGCCCCAGGTGCCCCGTGGCCATTTTGCCGGTGCCGATGAAACCCAGGCGGATCTTGTCATTGGCGCGATAGCTGGTGGCGGCGGAAACCGGCCTGGCCATTAAGGTTGGCGCGGTTAACACAGGCGCGGCCACGGCCGTGGAAGCAAGAAAACGGCGCCGATTCAGACGACTCATTGGGAAGACTCCATGGACAGCGGAGAGGGAGAAGGGGGTGGAGGGGGTCAAAGGCAGGAGCAAGCATGCAGAGGTAGTCTATATAAGAAGTGGGTCCTTCGGCAGGAATGGGCAAACCCTTAGGCATGGCCAAATTGTGCGGGCCAGTACAACACCTGGCACGAGGCTCGGTTCCGATTCTTAACGAATCTTCACCAAAACCAGGCAGGACCTTAACCGTTCCTTTACGAATTCTTCACATTGATTCGCGATGATTAGAGATCCCAGAAAAGGCTTATTTGGAACCATTTGGAGCATTTGATGATTTCCTCGCGAAAGACGCGTGGGGCGTTTACCCTCATCGAACTTTTGGTTGTTATCGCCATCATCGCAGTCCTGATCGGCCTGCTCGTCCCCGCGGTGCAAAAGGTTCGCGAAGCAGCCAATCGCATGAGCTGCCAAAACAATTTGAAGAACCTTGGCCTGGCCATGATGAACTATCATGACACCAACAAATTCTTCCCCGCTTCCGCGTACACCACCGGCGCTCCCGCGCAGGGCAACCCCAGCGGCACGTTCCACAGCTGGCGTTCCTTCACGCTCGACTACATCGAGCAGGGCAGCATCGGCAAGCTGTACAACCCCAATTTGAACTGGTTTGACAACGCGAACCTTCCCGCCGTCAGCACCACGGTCAAGACCTATCTTTGCCCGAGCACCCCGAGCCGGACACAACTCGCCTCGGTCACCAAGTCCTTCGGCGCGACCTCGGTCACTCTGAACTCCGCCAACTTCGGCCCCACCGACTACGACACCCAGAACACCTTCAAGGTCGGTCAATATTGCGGCGTGTTTGGCATCGCCACCACCGCCGAAGCGGGCGACCGAATCAACAGCGTCATGATCAAGGATAGCCCGACGACCATCGCCATGGTCCTCGACGGCACCTCGAACACCGGCCTGATTTGGGAGTGCTCCGCTCGTCCTGACCTCTGGCTCAACGGCAAGAAAATCGGAACCGCTTGCAATGAACAGGGTTTCTGCTGGGCCGATAGCGACGGCCCATTCAGCACCGATATGTGCAACCCCAACGCGACCGCGGCCGACTACACGAAGTTGACCCTTCCTTGCAATGCCGGAGCCAATGTGTTCTGGAAGAAGAACGACGTGAACCCCGCCAACCTGACCAAGTTCAGCGCGCACTCCAACGCTTCCAACGACAACGAAGTTTTCAGCTTCCACACCGGCGGCACGAATGTGTGCTTCGCCGACGGTTCGGTTCGCTTCATCAACCAGAACCTCGACGTCAAAACCTTCGCGGCCATCGTGACCGCGCACGGCGGCGAAATCGTCAGCCTGCCCTAAGGTCTGTTATTTCCTAACGATCACCGGCGGTGTCATGGGAAGCGAATGAACCTCCCATGACGCGGCAACGGAGCGATGTTTCGGAAGCGGCATAGAACTTTGTCAAATAAAAGGCCCGGCGGGTTGAATCCCGCCGGGCCTTTTATTTGACCATCCGTCCGTCGGGATTAGTACCGCAAAATCACCTGCGCGCCAAGAACATTATTGAAGAGCATCTGGGGCTGGGAGACCTGGAATTCATAACCAACACCCAGTTCCGCCCATTTGGTCAGGTCGTATTTGAAACCGATGCAATTCGTTACATAGTTAAGGCCGATTACATTTCCGGCACCAAGATTTAACAGACCTCCGCCTTCCACTCCCAGAGAGGGAAGATAGTTACCGTTCTGGTTGTAGTAAAACCAGTTGGCTTCATAGAAGGGAGTAAAGCGACCGAACCGACGGTCAATGTGGGCGCTGGTCATGAAGTAACCCGCGTTTTGTACATTCATCGCGGCGTTCTGACCAAACTGGAGAATCCCATGCCAGTTTTCCCAAAATTCTTTGCCGAAGATGAAGTAGGCGCCCAGGTTACCGCTACCCTGGCCTTGGAAAATGTTGGCGTAACCGGTTGGGGCTTCGTACTGGATCGCGAATGATCCCAGGGTTTGGTTTTCCACATCGCGCCAGAAGGTGTACTTCACCCCTGCCGCGATGTTGGCAAGACCCGTTATGGAAGAGCCCTTGGCCGGGGATAGCCGGACAATGCCGTCCTTATCGGCGAACAACTGCAAACGATCAGTCAGCGCAAGACGCAATTGAAGAGCGTAGACTTGCGCGGATCCGGCACCAATGACCGGGGTTTCAGGAGACGCCCAGTTCTGTAGGAAAATCGCCCTGGCTTCCGTCAAGGACCGGGGATCCTTGAACTGAATGGCATTGGAGAAGGGTCCGGTAAACCCATCAAATTCGTGATCGCTTTGAAACAATGGTCTTTCCACCATCTTGAAAAGACGCAGATCGCTGTCCACTTCCGGAACTGGCGAAGCTTCGTTGGTCTTTGTGGTCGAGGAAGGACCCTCCGGGTCATCGTCGAGCGTTTTGAACAAGACGCCAAGAGGGGCGGAAGTCGCTGGCGCTGGCGCCGGAGGGGAAAATTGCCCCATGACGGATAACGCAAAAATCGCGGTAAAAAGTTCCATGGCCCAAGAGTCTCCATTCTCTGGTATTGCTGAAACCCAGCCTGGCCTTTGGAGCAGCCGAATCGTCTTCGCGTGCTCTTTGGTTGGATCTTCCTTGACCCACCTTCATTTGCCCCGGAAGAAAGCCGGGGCGAACCTGTGAAACTCTCTTCCATCCACTGGCCCGGTTCGCCGGGTTAAGCTCCCATTGGTTGGTGCTCAATTTCCTTTTCGGTCAGGAAAAGCCCCCTCTTCAGCGGCCCAAATGCCCCAGGAGCTGCTCGACGAAATGATCCACCTCTAAGAGTTTGCAAGGAGGGGAATCCCTCCTTTGCTCCAGGCGGGCTAACCCCTTTTCAGGAGATGCACCCTTCGGACCGTATTGAACAATCGCTCAACCTTTTTTGGAAATCGGGTCCATTTTTGGGATTTTGACGCAAGCGCCTTCGCCTGGAGCTTCCTCAAAAGTCCCATTTGAGATTTTGTTTTTTTCCGGATTTTTTTGGGATTTTTTTGGGATCTGCGTGTCTGCCGAAACATTTCCTCCGTGCCGGTCCACAGGCCTCAAATGCACAGAGCAAAGACGATCCAAACCCCCTCAACACCGCCTACGGAAATGTCACTTCGACCCAAAAAAAAGAGGCCCCAAACTGGGGCCTGTTACGCTTTTTAGGTTGCCTCGACCAAGGCGGAATTGGCCACGGCCAATCGCCGCAAGGACCTGAACCCTTACCTCTGACCCATGAACCGTGGGGGAATGACATCGCGGGCGATGCCCACTTTCTTGAGCAACAAGATGACGCAGTAGGTCAGATCGAATTCCCACCATTTGTGCCAAACCGAGGCGCTTTTCTGATCGCCATGGTGGTTGTTGTGCCAGCCTTCGCCGAGCGCAACGAGCGCCACCAGCCAGTTGTTGCGGCTGTTGTCGGTAGTCGCATAAGTGCGGTAGCCAAACATGTGAGTCAGCGAATTGACCGACCAGGTCACATGCCATCCGCCGATCGTGCGTACCAGCACGCCCCAGACAAAGAAGCTGGAAGACATCTGAACGATGCCCATCGTGTCGAAGCCGCGCAGCCATCCGTAAAGGGCGCCGACCGCCGGATAGATCATGGCATGAATGGCATAGATCATCGGCCCAATCATCGTCTTTTCGAGTTTCATGTAAAACGGATCGGCCAGAATGTCGCGCGCATATTTGTAGAGAATATCGATCCCACGGGTGGCTGAATTGAAATAGCCCAGCCATTCCACATGTGACCAGAAGAAGCTGACCATGGGGGAATGGGGATCGGGCTGGCGGTCCGATTCGGCGTGATGAAGGCGGTGGTTGGCCACCCATTTGGCCGGAGTGTCTTGCAAGGAGCATTGGGCCAGAACGACCACCGTGTGCTCAAACCATTTGGGCACTTTCAGGCTGCGGTGTGCCAGCAGACGATGATAGCCCAGAGTGATGGCCAGGCCATAAAACTGAACGCCCACGAGTGCAAGGACCAGGCCTTCCCAGGAAAAGAACCAGGGGACGAAGGCGAGCAAGGCGAGCACATGAACCAGAACGATCGTGACCGCGTAAAGCCAGACGACGCGTTTGCGGTTAACAGTCTTGGGATAGTCCAGTTGCATAGGAAGAGTCGACGACGATGCTGAGGTCGAGATGGGGGCCGAGAGAGAATCCGATTCTGCGGCCGGAACGGAAACCGGTTCTTCTAAAAGCAGTTCTTTTACCACGCTTGATTCGCCTTTTTTTGGTGAGTGCTGGACCCGAATCCAAGAGATAGATTTGGTTTCAGATTGCGAACAGGCCGGTCGCATTCATCCCAAGCATGACCGAAAACAAGGAAGGGGCCGCTGCCGAACCCTTCGCGAAGCTTCTTCTTCAAGTCGTCATTATAACGAGGCAGCGGACCCTTTGCGGAGAAATATCCGATGCCCCTAGGCTATTCCCGAAGGATTTCCCAAAAAGCGCTGCCGCTTATGCGAAATAACCTCTTTGTAGGGTCTAGTTAATTTGCGTAAGCCCACACGATCAGGCGAGACACAACCACGAAACTACTTACCTAGAAACAGCAAAGCCCCCATTTCCACGGAGGCTTTGCCTATTTTCAACATTTTATCAGCGCGCTTCTACTTCAAGGTTTCCAGGAACTTGACCACTTCTTCGGTATGGGTCTGGGGCTTCACCATGGTGAAGACCTTGGCGATGTTTCCTTGTTTGTCGATGACGTAGGTGTAGCGGTTGGCCCGCCCCTTACTGGTCAGCGCTCCCAGAGCGTTTGTCAGCTTCTTCTCTGGATCCGCGAGCAAGGGGATTTCCAGGCTTTCCTTGGCAATGAACTTATCCTGATCGCTGTCCGTGTCGGTGCTGATGCCGAAGACGACGGTATTGAGTTCGGCAAACTTGGCGGTCTCTTTGCTCAGGGCCTTGCACTCGGTGGTGCAGCCGGGAGTCATCGCCTTGGGATAGAAGGCCAGGACGACATTTTTCTTGCCTTGATAATCGCTGAGTTTTACGGTTTCTTTTTTGCCGCCCTTGGTCACGGCGGTCAATTCGAATGCGGGCGCCTTGGATCCCACTTCAGGGACATCCGCGGCCAGGGCCAGGCCGCTCACACCCAAAACAAAAAGGAGGGCGATGCGCCGGTGCAGCGCGCGTAAGTTCCCGAAATTCATGTTGATTCTCCCGAAGTCTTCTCTGTGGAACCGCTGTTGATTCTCCCAGATTCCCAGCGCTTGGCGAGGGTAGGTGTCGACAAATTCATTTTCCAGGCAGGCAGGCCAATTTCCCCCACATGAATCCGACCTGTAAACTCGCGGGAATGGTGCGTGGTCAACCCCTTCCGCATGGCCACCATGCAGACGGTATGAGTCGCCTTGATGGTCGGCCCCAGGGGCAGGCCGGTGTCCCCATCCAGACCGCTTGGCAGATCGATCGCCAACACTTTCACCCCGGATTGGTTGACGCGTTCGATCATGGAGGCAAAAGGCTCACCCAGAGCTCGATTCAGTCCGGTGCCAAATAACCCATCGATGATCCAGGAGGAGTCAGCCCAGGGTTTCGACTGCCCCGGTGACGACGCCAGAAAATCTTCCGCGGAAATCACGGGAATGCCCGATCTCGCGAGGATCTGCCAGTGAAAAAGAGCATCTCCCTTGAGCCGGCCAGGATCGGCGGCCAAGACCACCACAACGGGCCAGCCGGCCCCATCCAGATGCCGTGCAACGACAAATCCATCGCCGCCATTGTTGCCTGGGCCGCAAAGGACCAGGGCGGGGTTTTGGGTCGGCGCAGGCTGTAAAGTCCGCAGAATATCGGCCGCCGAACGGCCGGCATTTTCCATTAAAAGGATCCCAGGTATCCCCAATGCCTCTGCGGCCCAGGCGTCGATCGAGCGAACCTGGGCGGTGTCGAGAACGCAGTCTCTGTGGGGGTCTTGTGGATCTCCGCTGCCTAAAGCGGAAGGCGCTGGCGAAGTCATGAGATCACGAAAGTTCGCGGATCGGCTCGCCATCGGGAAGCATCGGCATCGGCCGGCCCGAATGGTCGAAGAACTGCACGGCCTTGCCATCGATCGCCAGGTGCCTGAGCACCGTGGCCCAGAGGTCGTTGGGACTCAAGGGGCGGTCCTTGGGGTGTTCTCCCTTCGAGTTGGTGCTGCCGACAACAATGCCCGGCCGCAGGCCTCCGCCCGAGACGAGCACGCTCATCGCCTGCGGCCAGTGATCCCGGCCGGGGCGGTCCTTGGCGGTTTCCAGGCGAGGCGTGCGGCCGAATTCGCCGGTGACGACGAGCAACACGCGCTTGTCGAGACCTCGATCGTGAAGGTCTTCGACCAGGGCCGAAACCGCCTGGTCGAGCATGGGAAAGCGCCAGCGCGAGTCGTTGAAGATGTGGCAATTGACCGCGTGGGAATCCCAGTTGTAGCAGACATCCTTGGGCCATTCCTTGCCGGGCACATTGGGCGATTCGAGCACCATCGTAACGAAGCGCGCGCCCGCCTCGACCAGCCTTCGCGCCAGAAGCGTGCGCTGGCCGTAAGTGTGATTGCCGTAGCGTTCGCGGACCTTGTCCGGTTCGTTTTTGAGTTCAAACGCGTGGCGCGCCTGGCCGTTGCCGATTAGGTCAATCGCCCGCTGATGAAAGACATCCGGCCCCGCGGGAATATACCGCGGAGCCGATTGAGGAATTTCCTTCAGAAGCGACATCTGCTCCTTGAGTCGAGCAATCCGTTCCGGCGGCGAGCTCAGGTTGCGCACCGTGAAATCGCTTTTCGATGGATCTCCCGCGAAGGTGAAGGGATAAGTCGAGGGTCCCAGATAAGCGGCACCCAGACTGAATACATCGATCGGATCTCTGCCGCCATCGGTTCCCAAGACGTAGCCGGGCATCCCAGGCGCGGGGTCTCCCAGCACTTTGTGAATCATCGAGCCAACGGCAGGATAATCGTTGACAAAGCCGGTGGGTTGCAAGGGGTCGCGCCCCGTCATGAAGCGTTTGTGCCCGCCGCCATGATCGGCGAAGGTATGACTGATCGAGCGGATGATGCTGGTGCGATGGGACTGGGCCGCGAGCAGCGGCAACAGTTCGCAAATCTCGATTCCCGCAACGGTGGTTTTGATCGGCCGGAAATCACCCCGATATTCGGCTGGGGCAGCCGGCTTCATATCGAAGGTATCCATGTGAGCTGGCCCGCCAGGCAGCCACAGGAAAATCACGGCCGGATCATCGCCCGGCCTTCCCAATTCCCGCCAGGGAACGGCCGATGCCGAGGCACCCCAACTTGGCAATGTCAAACCGGTCCCGGCAATCGATAGCGATCCGAACTTAAGAAACCGCCGACGCGAAGCGAGGCCCGGACCTGGACAATCATCGCGATGGGCATGCGGCTTGGCTTGTGTCATGACCCAACCCGGTTGGTGGGAATGCGGCGGGAGCAGTCGCCTTATTTTAACTTCCCTATCGGTTAAAGACTCCATGGCGTTGCAAAAAATCAAACGATTACCTGCCTGATCCTGCCATTTCAGCGCCTCCCGCCTTTGGAACATTGCGGACACAAATGGCGGCCAGAATGCAAAAAAAATGCAAAAAACCGCTCCTCCCGAAGGAGGAGCGGTTTGGGATGATTTACGCCTCTTGGCGGCTTCAGCGGCCAAAAAATGAAGGGTCGATTACTCGGAGTCGACCACCAGTTCGAAGTCGAAGCGGTTGGAAGCACCCGCGTCCACTTTGGCTTTTAGAATGGGTTTGTTCGGGTCGCCATATTTGCCGCCAAAATAATCGGGAATGGCGAGACCGCCGCTCCCCTCGCCCAGGATGTTCGTTCCGGACTTGGCCCGCCATTCGATGGTTACCCCATAGTCACCCGCAGGCGCCCCATCTTTTTCGGCGTAGCAAGTCAGGTCATAGGTCCCATCCTTTTCCACCGTGGCAAACGGCTTGGTTCCAATCTCTTTCGAGAGTTTGGGATCGGTGGGATGAAATACGACAAAGGCCCCGGCGGGAATGACCTTTCCCCCCCCTTTGATCGTGATCTTTCCACCGGCGGGCAATGGCTTGGGCTTGGACTCGCCGCAACCGGTCAAGAACAAGGACAGAGACAGGCATGCAACCAAAAAGCGTTTCATTTTCGCTGAACACTCAATCGGTATGGGAGCTGGTTTCGTAAGGAGGCGACAGTTTCAGGGAAACCAGCCCGAATACGGGCTGGTTTCGTAAGAGGTCCACTTAAGAGCAAACAACTCAGTCCGTGTTCGGGCTGGTTTCGTAGGTGGTCCACTTAGAAGCAAACAACTCAGTCCGTGTTCGGGCTGGTTTCGTAGGTGGTGAGGCTGCCACCCGCGGCGGTGATGAGCGCGGCGTAGGTGCCGGGTTGGATGGTTTCCTTGATGAATCGCACCGAGCCGTCCGCGAAAACATGCATCGCGCCGCCGGTGTGGAACGAATAGGTTTCGTTATCGTTGTCGCCGTTGATCACCGTGGGCCCAGGGGACGAAGCGGTGGGCGGGGTGACCGCAGTGTTCACCGTCACGCCGTCGAGACCATATTCCGATTGGTAGTCGCCCCAGCCAGCGCCGTTGGCGGGCAAGCTGGTGGTGCCTGCAACATAGGTGCCCACTTTCCTGCCCTTGATCCAGCGATCGGGGCGGCCTGCGTCTTCACAGAGAAGGATCGTGTTGGAAGAACCGTCGGTGATGGCGCTCATGCCGGCGTTTTCGAACGGGGCCACGCCAAGGGTCGCAAGCACAGCCGCGGGTCCACGAATCTGGGGGCGCATCGCGCTGAAAACCATGTCGGGCGTGGTGGTGGCCGGGTAGCCAAAATAGGTGATCCGATTGGAGTTAATCGAGCTGTTGGGCGCGTAGTCGGCGCAAGAGGCCTTCCAGGAGAAACCAAGCGACGACTTATCGTTATAAATGAGACCGGAGTCGCGTGGGGTCGAAGGGCACTGCATGACACTGATCTTGGTCTGGATGACGCCCACGTTGTCGGCCGTTCCAGGAATGACGGAAGGCGAGGAGATGAAGGGGACCTTCATGTCGTACTTCGAAGCCAGGGCTCCCTGTTCGATGTAGGGAAGCAGCGACACGGCCCAGGAGTGGATGATGAAGGGGTAGGGAGAGCCGGCGGCCGAAGCGGTACCGTAGCCGGTGACATCGATGATCAGGCTGGGAGGCAGAAGGCGATTGGTCGATTCGTAGTTCAGGGCGGCGAGGCCAAGATTCTTGAGGTTGTTGGAGCAGCTCATGCGGTTGGCGGCTTCACGGACCTTTTGAACGGCCGGAACCAAAAGACCAATCAACACGGCGATGATCGCGATCACCACCAGCAATTCGATGAGGGTGAAGCCTTTGGCGCGGCCCCCACCTGTCTTGATGCCAATTTTCATAATTGCTCCCATTTCCAGGTGAATCGATACCTAAGAAGTCAATCGATGACACGGTAAGCCAAGATTCTACCTCTGGCCTTTAAAGAAATGGCGAAGGAGCCATGGAGCTTTGAAGAGGCTCGAACGCGTTGCGGTTCGACCTTTCGGGAAGATTCCATGAACTCCTGAATTCCGATGAAATTCGGGTCAAGAGCCAGCCTTTTTATTCTTGGTTCACAACCTCAACCTTCCAAGGCCATTAAAAGGAAAAAACGGATTCCTAGTGCTAGCAAAAACGGGACGGCAAATGGAGGGCGGAATGGGCTCGCAAACCAACCCTTTCACCCTCCCGCTCCCAGCCGAGGTGAATCGCACACGCAAAACCCAGTGACCGATGGAAAAGTGAGAGGTCACCAGATGGGCTTTCGTGTCCCAATCTTCCTGGGTTTTCGAGCAATAAGCGTGGGTCTACCGAGCTTTGGCGCGCCACACTTCCAACGTTCTTGTGAAATAATCGTGGGTCTACCGAGCTTTGGCGCGCCACACTTCCAACGTTCTTGTGAAATAATCGTGGGTCTACCGAGCTTTGGCGCGCCACACTTCCAACGTTCTCGCTGCGGCCGTCAGCGCATCGGGTCGGGGAAACACCTCGGCGGAAACAAAACCCCGATATTCGATTTTGCGAAGGGCCGCGAACACCGGATCCATGGGTGTATGACCCAGCCCAGCAGCGCTGCGGTTGCTATCCGCCAGGTGAACATGCCCGACCAACGGCCCCGCGCGAACAATCGCTTCGGCCAGATCGGTTTCCTCAATGTTCATGTGGAACAGATCGGCAAGGATCGCGACATGTTCGGTTTTCAGCCGCCGAATCAAAACGGCTGCGTCGTCCAACCGATTGAGCAAGTCCGATTCGTAGCGATTGAGTGGCTCAAGCAGCAGTCGCTGCCCCGCTTGAGCACTCAACTCCCCTAGCCTTGCCACCGATTCGCCAAGTCGATCCAGCGTCGCTTCCTTGCCATCGGGATCGGCCTTTCCCTGCATCGATCCGATGATGACGGGCGCCCCCAGCGCGCCCGCCCGTTTCACCAGATTGCCGACAAAGGCGACCGCTTTTTCCCTGACTTGAACATCGGGATCGGACAGGCGCAATTTGTGAATGACCCAGCCGGCCCCGGAGCCGACCGCGGCCAGCTTCAAACCATGCTTTTGAAGCAACGGCCCCAGATGTTCGGGCTCAATATCTTCGGGCTTTCCCGGGAAAATTTCGACTCCCGGAAAACCAAGCTGCGCCACCTGGCCGAGCATCGCATCCAACTCTGCCGGCGAGGTGTGGAAGACGAACGGGCCGCCGCGCACTTCGGGAGCCAGGGCCACGGTGACGGAACAGGAAATGCTCATATCGGAATTTTCCGGCGCGCTGCGAATCCATTCGCCCAAGGGAGTGACGCAAGACCGCTGTTTTAGCGGGTTGCCGGCCCGATGGCATTTCCGCAGGAATCCGGGAGGTTTTCCGGTGCCTCAAAAGGGGGGACTTCGCCGCCATGGATGGCCGGCGCCATCTTCGCTGGTGGCGTCAGGCTGGCGGCTCAGACACACCCTCCGCCCCTTCGGGAATCGCGGCGGCCGCATCGGCGCCCGCGCGCAAATTCCAAAAAAGAAACGCCGGCCAGCAGATCAAATAGAGGCCGCCGCCAACGACCCAGACCCAATTGCCATGATCGGGTAACAGCCATTCGTACACCCGCGTGGCGCCAAGCGGCCCGAAGATCGAGGTCAAGCTCATCAAACTGACCAGGGTTCCTTGAAGTTCCCCCTGCTGATTTTCCTCGACCTGTTTGGAGAGCAAGGCCTGAAGTGCCGGCACGGCAATGCCACCCAGGCAAAGAAAGGCCATGACGGGAATCACGGTCGCGGTACTGGTTGCCGCTGCAAGCAGGAACATACCGGTGCCATCCGCGAGAATCGCCAAAACGACCGCCCAACGTTCGCCGAATTTTTTGGTCAAGGGCTCGGTAAGGAACGCTTGCGAAATGGCGTGCATGACTCCAAACATGGCCAGGGTGTAGCCCACCATGTCGGTGTCCCATCCAAAGGTTCGTTCGCCATAAATCACCCACAAGCTTGCGGGGAACTGACCCACCATGTGCATGATGAAAAAGACCAAGAGTAAGGAAAAAATCCCCGGCAAGCGCAGCACCATCTTCAGTGGAGAGATCGGATTCAGTTGCCCCCACTGAAAATCGCGGGCATGGCCCTTGTGCGATTCGGGCAACAGGAAAATGCCGAGCAGAAAGGTGACCCCGTTCAAAACGGCCGCCATGAAAAACGGATTGCGGTGGGAGTACTGGCCAATGAGCCCTCCCAACAGCGGCCCGGCCACGAACCCCAGGCCAAAGCAGGCGTTCATCAGCCCATAGCGTTTCGCCCGCTGGCTTTCCTCGGTGATGTCGGCAATGTAAGAGGTGGCCACCGCCATGTTGGCGCCGGTGAGGCCGGCGATGGCTCGCCCCATGAACAAGATGGTGAGATTGCCGGTCAGGCCCATGACGGTGTAGTCGATCGCCGCGCCTGCCAGCGAAATAAGGAGCACCGGCCGGCGGCCGAAGTAATCGCTCAGCACCCCCAAGATCGGGGAGAAGATGAACTGCATGAGCGCGTAAATCGCCAGGAAATAGCCGTTTTGATTGTGGATCTCTTGAACGCCCGTCAATTCACGCAGGAGTCCCGGGATGACGGGGATGATCAGGCCGATTCCCATGGCATCAAGGCCGACGGTCAAGTAGATGACAAGGAGCGGACGGTTCATGAGAATTCCGAGAGTTGGCCTGGTGAGAAGGCCATGAGATGAAAAACCGTTCCCCACGAACGCACGACGATTCGGGCCCCCTTTCGGGCTCCCGAATCGTCTGTTGATCGATCTATCGCTATTCTCGCCACCCAGGGCGATATTTCAGCAAGCGAAGGCTTTTTCGCACGGCCTTTCATGAGTGGAAATCATGAAGGGGATGGCTTCGCGCAAGAGCTCGTTGCTCAGCGAATGCACCGGGAAATCGGCGTAACCTTGGGCCAAAGAACTTAGTTGCTCAGCGAATGGGTGGGAAAGTCGGCATAGCCCTTAGCCAAAGAACTTAGTTGCTCAGCGAATGGGTGGGAAAGTCGGCATAACCCTTAGCCAAACACCTTAGTTGCTCAGCGAATGGGTGGGAAAGTCGGCATAACCCTTAGCCAAACACCTTAGTTGCTCAGCGAATGGGTGGGGAAGTCGGCATAACCCTTGGCCAGACACCTTAGTTGCTCAGCGAATGGGTGGGAAAGTCGGCATAGCCCTTAGGGCCGGGGGTGTACCACGCGGCCATGTCCGCGGGAGGGTTGAGCGGCCAGCCATGGGCGAAGCGATCGACCAGGTCGGGGTTGCTGATGAAGGGCCGGCCAAAGGCGATCAAGTCGGCGGCACCCGATGATACCGCCGCTTCGGCGCTCGCCAGTTCGTAGCCGCAGTTGCCCATCAAGGGGCCATGAAACACCTTGCGAAAATCGGCCAAGGTCATCGGCTGTCCCAGATTGTGGAAACCAAAGGCGAGGCCATCCATGACATGGAGATAGGACAGACCATATTGATCGAGCTGGGTCGCGTAATAGGTGTAGCTTTCGCGGTACTCGGGCGAGCCCATGTCATTGAAAACGCCGTTGGGCGACAGGCGCACGCCAATCCGGTTGGCCGGCCATTCGAGCGCCACCGCTTCGACGATCTCTTTCAAAAAGCGGTAACGGTTTTCCATCGAACCGCCGTAGGCGTCGGTGCGCTGGTTGGTCTTGGATTGCAGGAAATTGTCGATCAGATAACCGTTGGCTCCGTGAAGCTCGACTCCATCAAAACCGGCGACCTTGGCATGGCGCGCCGCGGCGCGGTAATCGCCAACCACGCGGCTGATTTCGTTCGTTTCGAGCGCGCGGGGAACTTCGTAGGCTTTTTTGCCAGCAGGCGTGTGGATGTGATCGCCCGCGATCGCGATGGCTGAAGCGGCCACGGGTAACTGACCATTGTGAAAGGCGCTGTGTGAAGCGCGGCCGGTATGCCAGAGCTGGGCGAAAATCTTCCCCCCCTTCTCATGGACCGCTTCGACGACCGGCCTCCAGGCCGAAGCCATGGCCTCGGTGTAAAGCCCTGGTGTTTCGTTCCAGCCGTTGGCTTCCTCGCTGATCGTTACCCCTTCGGACACAATCAGACCCGCCGAGGCCCGCTGGGCATAATAAATCGCCATCGCCTGCTTGGGAATGCGGTCCGCTCCGGACCGTGATCGCGTCATGGGAGCCATGACGATCCGGTTTTTCAACCGCAGCCCACGCAAGTCGAATCCGCTCAACAACTCCAAGACGTTTTTCGCTGACATGACCATCTCCCCGCTTTCGCTCAAACTCGAATTTTCCCTGCTTGACCCCGGCCTTTGGTTCGACGGGAAGAGAAGTCCGGGACACCGGCGGCCTCCAGTTGAAATTACTTTACATGTAAATTATTGTCGCGTCAACTCTTTTTGGCCGCTTCCTTACTTTCCCCTCATTTCCCTATCAAATCCCCTGGCCTCTCCGGTTTGATCCCCGCCGACAAGGGTCCCCTTCATGCTTGCTTTGCTGCGAAAATTATCCTTGACCCACTGGATCTTGATCTCGATGGTGCTGGGGACGCTCGTTGGCTACCTATTTCCCGGTCAGGACGGAATCGCGCAACAACTCAAGCCCTTATCCAAGATCTTTTTGAGCATGATCAAGTCGCTGATCGCGCCCTTGATCTTCGCCACCCTCGTCATCGGCATCGCCGGCCATGGCGACGACATGCGCCGCGTCGGCCGGCTCGCGCTGAAATCGCTCATCTACTTTGAGGTCGTCACGACCCTGGCACTGGTCATCGGCCTGGTCGCGGTTAACCTGGTGCAACCTGGCTCAGGCGTCGATCAATCGCTCTTCACTTCGGCGAAAGAGGGCCAGGAGCTGGCCGCGAAGACGCCGGGCAAAACCGGCGTCGTCGAGCATATCCTTGAACACCTGGTGCCTTCCAGCATCTTCGAAGCCGCTTCCAAGAATGAAGTGCTGCAGATTGTTTTCTGGTCGATCCTCTTTGCCGTGGCGCTGACCCAGGTGCCGATGCGCCACCGCGACATCCTGATCCGCGTGCTCGAATCGCTCGCCGAAGTCATGTTCAAGTTCACAAGCATCGTCATGAACTATGCGCCGATCGGCATCGGCGCGGCGATCGCCGTGACCGTGGGCCACAGCGGCCTCGAGATCCTCTGGAATCTGGGCAAGCTCATTTTGACCCTTTACGGAGCGCTGGTGGTGTTTTTGCTTGTGGTGCTGCTGCCGGCCGCCCTGCTCGCGCGCGTACCGCTCAAGAAGTTTCTGAAGGTGATCAAGGAGCCGGCCCTGATCGCCTTTTCCACGACCTCATCGGAGGCGGCCTTGCCCAAGGCCATGGTCGCCATGGAATCGATCGGCGTGCCCAAGCGCGTCGTCGCCTTCGTCATGCCGACCGGTTATTCGTTCAATCTCGATGGCACCACGCTGTATCTGGCGGTCGCGTCGGTCTTTTCCGCCCAGGCCGCGGGCGTGCCGATGACCATTTCCCAGCAATTGGTGATGATGCTCACCTTGATGCTCACGAGCAAGGGAGTCGCCGCCGTACCGCGCGCCTCACTCGTCATTCTTTCAGGCACCCTGGCCACCTTTCATTTGCCGCTGGAAGTGGTCGCACTGATCATGGGGGTCGATGAACTGATGGATATGGCCCGCACCACCGTGAATTTGATCGGCAACTGCCTGGCCACCTGCATCATGGCGCGCTGGGAAGGGGAGTTTGATGATCAGGCCGACCCCGACAAGGTGCCTGAAGCAGCCAGCCCCGCCTCGGACCTGCTTCCCGAGGCCCATGCTTGAGGATGCGGGATTTCGATCTTACCCCCTACTTCGGTTCTTCATTGAGCGATTCAAGTCCTCCTCCCCTTCGATGCCGACCAATCACGTGGCAGCGATTGCCTGGTTATTAGGCTTTCCGCGAAGCCAGCACCGAGTCTCCGTTACGATTTCCTTTCCCTAACTCGATAAACGGCAATGCCTGGGCGCACTTTGCTCGCTTGGCGCGCAAAATTGGCACACAAGTTGCCTAATTCCTCCACACAGACCCCAAAGGAAGAGGATTTCCCCAAGGTCGGAGCCGGTCCCACATGTAAAAGATTTTTTTACTCTTTTACTATTTAGATCGGCTGTGTGGATGATTTTGCCAATGGGGAAGGCCCAAGAGGATTTTCCGAGGAATATGAAGCCAACGCCCAAAAAACATGGTTATCTCATCGATATGGATGGGGTTCTTTACCGCGGCCCGGAACTGATCCCCGGCGCCGACCGATTCATTCGCCACTTGCGAGAAAAGCAGATTCCGTTTCGGTTCCTGACCAACAACAGCCAACGCACGAGGCGGGATGTTGTCACCAAGCTCGACCGGATGGGGATCGCCGTCGAGGAAGAGCACATCTACACCTGCGCCATGGCGACAGCCCGCTTCCTGGCGAAGCAAAAACCTCAAGGGACCGCCTTCGTCATCGGCGAAGGAGGCCTACTTACGGCGCTGCATCAAAACGGCTTTGCGATCGTCGATCATGACCCCGATTTCGTCATCGTGGGCGAGGGCCGCACCTTCAATCTCGAAATGGTCGAAGCCGCCGTGCGCATGATTCAAAAAGGAGCGAAACTGATCGCGACCAACCTCGATCCCAACTGCCCCACGCAAAACGGCTTGCGCCCTGGTTGCGGCGCCCTCGTTGCCCTTTTGGAAACCGCCACGGGAACGAAATCCTTCAGCGTGGGCAAACCGAGCCCGATCATGATGCGCGCCGCCCGAAAGGAACTCGGTCTTTCCACCGAGGAAACCACGATGATCGGCGACACCATGGAAACCGACATCCTGGGCGGCGGCCAGCTCGGCTTTCACACGGTACTCGTGCTTAGCGGCGGCACCCGCCGTGAAGATTTGTCGAGCTATGTCTACCAACCCGAACTCGTCGTGGAATCGCTGGGAGAATTCGCCGACTTGCTCGTCGAGAATGGCGGCGTGCCCCCCTGGTATCCCAAGCCGGCATCCCCCGTCACCAAAAAAGCGCGAGTCAAGGCGCTCGCCGGGTGAAGGTGATCAGGCCAGGATCTTCTGGATCGCATTGCCGTGAATGTCGGTCAAGCGGAAATCCCTGCCCTGAAAGCGATAGGTCAAGCGGGTGTGATCCAGACCCAGTAACTGAAGCACCGTTGCCTGGATGTCGTGGACATCGACCGGATCTTCGACGACTTCAAAACCAAGGTCGTCAGTCGCACCGATGGTAATGCCGTGCTTCAGGCCGCCGCCGGCCATGAACATCGTGTTCGACATGGGGTGATGGTCGCGACCCAAGTGCGGCCCTTCCTGCGTGCGCCCTTCGCGGAAGGGAGTGCGGCCAAACTCCCCCATCCAGACAACCAGGGTCTCGTCGAGGATTCCGCGACTTTTCAGATCGCTAATGAGGGCAGCCACCGGCTTGTCCATGGTTTTGCAGCGATTGACCAGGTTTTCGCGGATGTCCTCGGTGGGGCCGGTCCCGTGGAAATCCCAGCCCCAGTCAAAGAGCTGAACAAAACGCACACCCGACTCGACTAAGCGGCGCGCCAAAAGACAGTTATTGGCAAAGGAAGCAGCTCCCGGCACCGCGCCGTAATGGTCGAGAATGGTTTTCGACTCGCGCGTCAGATCCATCAGCTCGGGCACGACCGCCTGCATCCGGTAGGCCATTTCGTACTGGGCCGTTCGCGCTTCGGACTCCGGATGGTTCAGTCCGCCCGGCTGAGCCCGGTTCAAATCCCCGATCGCATCGAGGCTCATGCGCCTGAGGGCGCGATCGACCCCTTGCGGATCGCTCAAATAAAGGACCGGGTCGCCGCCCGTGCGGCACTGAATGCCCTGGTAAACGGAAGGCAGAAAGCCGTTGCCCCAGCCACTCTTCCCGGCGCTCGGAAGCGACCCACCCGAGACGAACACGACAAAACCGGGCAGATCGCGCGTTTCGCAGCCAAGGCCATAGGTCACCCAGGAGCCGAGCGACGGACGACCGGCGGTGCGGGGAATGCCGGTGTACAGAAGCAGTTCCGCGGGACCGTGATTGAACTGGTCGGAACGGACCGAGCGGACGATGGTCAAATCGTCGGCGATTTGCGCCAGGTGCGGCAACGCCGCCGAGATCCAGGCGCCGCTCTGGCCGTGCTGGCGAAAGTTCTGATGCGTGCCGAGCAACTTGGGCGTTCCCGAAGTGAAGGCAAACGGCTTTCCCTTGGTCAGCGATTCAGGGCAGGGTTGATTGTTGCGCTTGACCAGTTCGGGCTTGTAATCGAACAGATCCAGATGCGGCGGTCCGCCCGACATGCTCAAGAAGATGACATTCTTGACCTTGGAAGGCAGATGGGCCGCCTTCGGCACGAAGGGATCGGCAGCGGATGCAGCCTGCCCCGTTCTCGCGCCGAACAGGCTCATGGCGATGGATCCCAGGCCAAGCGAGCCTTGCCCCAGGAAATGGCGGCGCGTCTGGCGCGCCAAGCTCTCGCTTAATATGCGCCTTAATTGGTCTTGAATATCCTGATTACTCATCGTCTCACCGTTTCATCAGGGTTTCGTCGAGATTGAGCAAGGTATTGCCCACAAGCGTCCAGGCCGCCGCTTCGGCCGGGTTGGCGCCCGCGGGCAACGGACCAATCGGTTGGGTCGCCAGGGTTTTAGCTCGCTCTGGATCGGCCGCCAGGCGCTTTTGCACGTCGGCATGAAGCCGAACCAGGCGGTTCTTCTCTTCTTGCGAAGGCGGCCGGATCAGCACCCAGCGGAAGCCTCGTTCGATTTTTTCTTCGGTGGTTCCCGAAGAGGCAGCGATCCGTCTTCCCAGGCCTTGAGCCGCTTCGAAATAGACCGGATCGTTGAGCGTCACCAGCGCCTGAAGCGGCGTATTGGTCCGAATGCGCCGCACCGAACAAACCGCCCGTTCAGGCACATCGAAATTGAGCATGGATGGGTACGGAAGATTGCGCCGCCAGCGGGTGTAGACGGCACGGCGATGCGATTCCTCCCCCTTACCCGTTTCCCAATCGGTGCTTTGGCCAAAGGCAGCGGCCAGACCGTTGGCAGGCTGGAAAGGCTGCGCCGGCGGGCCATACATCCGCGAGCTCAAGAGTCCGGAAACGGCCAGCGCCTGGTCGCGCACCGCTTCGGCCGAAAGGCGAATGCGCGGCCCCCGGCTTAAATAGCGATTGTCGGGATCTTGCGCCGTGGCTTCGGGCGAGGCCTCCGACGACTGGCAATAGGCCTCGGAAGTCACAATCAGCTTCAACAGCTTTTTCGTGTCCCAGCCCAAGCGAATATATTCGCCGGCCAACCAGTCCAGAAGTTCCGGATGGCTTGGCGGGTTGCCTTGCGAGCCAAACTCTTCACTGGTCTCGACAATGCCCACGCCAAAGATCTCTTGCCACAGGCGATTGGCGGCCACCCGGGGAGCGAGCGGGTTGTCGGCGTGAATCAACCACTTCGCGAAACCAAGTCGATTGAGGGTGTTTTCCGCTTTCACGGGCAGTTCCGCGGGAACGCCCGGCTGCACCTTTTCACCGCGACTGCGAAACTCGCCGCGCAAGGCGACAAAGGTCTCGCGGGAGGGAATCTCCTTCATGATCATGGTCGAGGTGGAGACCCGGTCAAATTCGGGAGTCAATTTTTTGACGAGGGCCTCGGCGCGCACCCACTCGGCCACCGTCGCGCGGTGATGATTCGCGATCATATCGTTCTGAGGTTTGGTGCGCTTGTCGGCCGCGACGGCAAGCGCCTTGGCGAACTCGGCGGGCAATTTTTTGGCATCGAGCGCCTTCTCCCAGGACGCCTGCTGGTCATCGGCTTTTTTGGTTTCGGCTTCGAGCTGGGCCTTGGCGGCGTCGAGCTCTTTTTTGCGCGCGCCGAACTCGGTTACCATGCCGGCGCGCGGCACGATCAACGAGGGCTCTTCGCTATTGAAATCGGCCGTGCTATTAAAGATGGCAAAGATCTGGTAATACTCTTTATGCGAGAACGGATCATACTTGTGGCTATGACACTGGGCGCACAGGAAGGTCGATCCCATCCAGACCTGCATCGTCGTGTTGACCCGGTCGGCGACCGCGGCGAAATGATATTCCTCGGAATTGGCGCCGCCTTCGGTGTTCGTGGTCGTGTTGCGATGAAAGCCGCTGGCGATGATCTGTTCGGTGGTGGCGCCTGGCAACAGATCGCCTGCCAGCATTTCGATCGTGAATTGGTCATAGGGCTTATTGGAATTGAGCGCCTGGATCAGCCAGTCGCGCCAACGCCAAATCGATCGAGGGGGATCGTGGGTGTAACCGACCGAATCGCCGTAGCGGGCCAAGTCGAGCCAGATCGAGGCCCAGCGCTCGCCATAGGCTGGCTTGGCGAGAATGGCATCGACCGCGCGGGAATAGGCATCGGGCCGCGTATCGCGCGCGAACGCATCGGCTTCTTCGAGTGTCGGCGGCAAGCCGGTCAGGTCGAGTGAAACCCGGCGCAAGAGCGCATATCGGTCGGCTCGGGGGCCATGCTTGAGGTTTTGCGACGTCATGCTCGCCAGAAGAAATCGATCGATCGGGTTGACCGACCAGGCCGGATCGTTCACCGCGGGCGGGGTCGCCCTGGCGAGAGGACGATAGGCCCAGTGGCGCGTGTATTCGGCGCCTTCGCGAATCCAGCGCTTCAGGATTTCCACTTCGGCGGCCGTTGGCTTCTTCCCAAATTTGGGCGGCGGCATGACGCTGGTCGGTTCGCTATCTTCGATCCGCTTGATCGCCTCGCTCGTTTCCGGATGCCCGGCATGAAACGCGCGCACTCCCTGATCCCGTTCGCGGGTCGCGTCCGCGAACTCGTCGAGGCGCAGTTTTGCCTTGCGCGCCTTATCGTCGGGACCGTGGCAGGCATAGCAGTGATTGGCCAAAATCGGCCGGACTTCGCGGGCGAAATCGACCTTGGGCTTGGCGTTTTGTGCAGGCTGACCTACAAGCAGAAAGGCGGCAAGCGCCGACCAGGTAAGGTTCATGGCCCTGCCCTCCTTGGCTCAATGATCCCGTGAGGGGTACGACTTCCCGGTCTTCCTTTGCGAAGATCATGGTTCAACGATGAGGGCATCAAAGAAACCCTTTCTGCATGGCTCAAAAACGCAATCGAGATCGCTCGGTAGGAAATCGCTGGTGAACGAGGCGAAGACGATTCAGATTGCGGGTTGGGGGAAGGAGAGCAAGGCTGGGGTTGGTTCGTTTATCTTATCACCGAATTGTGAGAGGCAAATGCCAGCCTGACTGGGACATTCATTGCTTCCTCACCCTGAGAGCCCGCATCGCTTGCGAGCGCCTCGTGTCGTTTCAGGCCGCCATCTCCCTTGGGTCTGTTGCGGCGCGCGTCATTCGGATTCACGTTTTTTCATGGAAAGCTCACGCAAGGCGACTCTTGTATCGAGCCTAACGAATTACCAAGCAAGCCATTAGGAAAATCTTCACAAGCTGGCGTATCTTCATTTAGTTGAGCCTAATACAATGCCGTAGTACGAACTAACCTTGTCCTTTCGCCTTGGTGAACCATGAAATCCCGGTCCCGCGCGGCCTTCACCCTCATCGAGTTGCTCGTCGTGATTGCGATCATCGCCGTTCTCATCGGCTTGCTCGTGCCCGCGGTGCAAAAGGTCCGCGAGTCGGCAAATCGGATGTCGTGCTTGAACAACCTCAAGCAGATCGGCCTTGCGCTGCAAAACTATGAAGGAACGAACAAGGTCTTCCCGCCTGCCTACTTCACCGCCGACTCGAGCGCCAACGGCTCGGCCTTCGGCGTGAGCTACGGCGACGACACGCGCAACGGCCCCCCGGGATGGGCCTGGGGCGTTTACCTGCTCCCCTACCTCGAACAGGACAATTTGTACAAGCAGTTCAATATCGCCCAGCCCTGTTGGGCGCCCATCAACGCCACCCCGGCGGCCAACCGGGTCGCCTCATTCCTTTGCCCCTCGGCCACGGGCGGATTCGATGGTTTCTTTGTCGAACGCGAAGGGGCCGATGTGCGCCATGGCACGCCGATCACGCGCGATGACGGCACGAAAGTCAAGTTCGCCCATTCGCACTATGTCACCAATGCCGGCATCCACCAGCCCTGGGGCCGCACCACCCCCTACTGCTACGACTACGACATCGCCGAACCGATCCCCGAAAACGGCAATCTGCCCGCACGCATCGATGGGCCCTTCTATCGCAACTCCCGAACGACGGTCTCCGGTGTGCTCGATGGCCTTTCCAACACGATCTTCATTGGCGAACACAGTTCGTGCCTGAGCAACAAAACCTGGGTGGGAGTCGTTCCCGGAGCGGTCACGCCGCCTCGCCTCGATCTGCGCGCCTGGCCCTCGGAAAACAACGCCGCGGGCTGCCTGGTCGGCGCGCACAGCGGCCCCGATACCCACGACCATCCGCAAGTCATCATCCACGCCCCCAACGACCCCTTCGGCCACACCGACCAGATGTGGGGCGAACATGGCGCGGGTTGCAATGTCCTTTTTGGCGATGGTTCGGTCCGCTTCATCACGACCTTCATCAAGCCGCAAACCTTTGTCGCGCTGTCCACGCGCGATGGCGGGGAGGCTGTCAGTGGAGAGTGAGGAAACTTCGCTACGCGAACGGCTCGCCCCGATCGTTTTGTGCTTGCTCATCGCCGGGGCCGCGGGTTACGCCTTGTACTATTACTGGACCCGCCCGCCCCAGATGGGAACCAGCGACGAGGTGTTCAAAACGGTCGATGCGCTTTACACCGCCGTGCGCAGCCACGATGAAAAACGGATGGGAGAATGCCAGCAAAAATTGAAATCGTTGCGCGATGCGAATCACCTTCCCGCGGCGGCAGCCGACTCGCTTGATGCCATGATTAGCAAGGCCAAATCAGGCGATTGGGATCATGCCGCGAGGCAGCTTTACGATTTCATGATTGCACAGCGGCGCGAAGGACCCATCGAAAAGCACTCGCCACAGGGCAAGTAGGCGCGACAAAAAAGATAAGCGCCGTCGGGCGGTCTTTAGAACTGCAAAACAAGCGGCCCTCCCTGGATTTTGATTCCAGGGAGGGCCGCGATCTTTTTCCAACCTTCCAGCCAGTCGCTCTCGTTATTCGGCAGAGGCGACTTCGCCTCTTTATTCGGGAACGACGACTTCGCCTCTTTATTCCGGAGCGGCGACTTCGCCGCCTTGGCGGGTGCCCATGGCGCGCCAGGCGGTCAGAGCGATCTGCTCCCTGATGAACCGCACCGAACCGTCCATGATCAGGGCGTTGACGCCGCCCGTATGGAAGCTGCGTGAGGTCACCGCGGCGTAGGTATCGCCGAGATTGGATTCGGTCGCCAGCACCAGATCGACGTCGTAGTCGATACCGCCCGAGGTGTATTTCACCTTGGTATTGGGAGCGAACACCGTGGTGAATCCGGTTTCATGGACCTTGCCATCGACCCATTCGACATGGGTGTAAGACGCAGGATTGAAGGCACCAGTGGAAACAGAGCTGATATCCGTTGGAATCGCGGGAGGGGTCGAGTAAACCGTGGTGTTGGCGGCCCCGGCAATGCGGTTGGTAAAACATTTCACTTCGGAAATGCCAACCGTGTTGCTCATCCCGTCGATGAAATCGGCGGACCGATGTCCCACATTGGGGCCGAAGGCGCCGTCGCCCAGGCCCATTCCGCTGGCTTTCCCGGTGAGTACTGCCCAGGTGCCGTAGTTCAACGCGTAGTTGATCGGCCAGTGCTTGTTGCCGTAGGTGGGGTCGGTGCCATTGCCGCGGTCGTTGATTTCGCTTGGGCACATGAAGGTCGCAACCCGTTTCGACGCGATCGAAATCTGAGTGTTGTACGAGGTCGAGAAATCGATCCCGCGGAACAGGTTCTCTTGTTCGATATGAGGAAGGATGCGGCTCATGCCCGACCAGGCATTCTGAGTCGTGATGGAGGCACCGTTCCACACATAGTTGCCATTGGCCGGCAGCCCGTTGTTGGTGTCCATGTAGTTGTGCATCGCCAGGCCAATCTGCTTGAGATTGTTCTGGCACTTCATGCGGTTGGCCGCTTCACGGACTTTTTGAACAGCGGGGACAAGCAAGCCGATGAGCACGGCGATGATGGCGATCACGACCAGAAGTTCAATCAGGGTAAACCCGGCACGAGCACGACGAACCATGGAGAAAGACCTCAACAAGGGAAAGGCAAAGTGGCAGAAAAAGACAGAAAAAGGACAGAATCCCCAGGGTGGTGGGCGATCCACCCCGGGGACAAAATCACCTGGGCAGGATCATTTGAGTGCATTGCGGGGAGGGTCATTTTCGGGTGACGGCACCAGGAATTCGAGTTCGGCGACATTGCCGCCTTTCGACGCGCCGCCGACTAACCACACCCCCTTGCCGTGGGGAACCAAACGATGAACCATGCGCCCGCGCGAGGCGGTGGCCAGCTTCTGCCAGGAATGGCCGTCAGACGCGAGGCGATAAAGCGGTCCTTCGTAGGTGTTCACCCAGATCTGGTCTTTCACCGTGGTCGCGGCTGGGCTAAAGCCGACCTCGTCTCCAGGAATCTCGGGGCCGGCGGACCATTTGAGCGTTGTGAGATCCAGAATGTCGACGCCTTTGGTGGCGCTGTTGAACTCATCGAAGCCGCCAAGGACGTAGACGCGATGGCCCAAAGCCGCCGCGGTGAGCGCGCGCCTCTGAAACGGCTGGGGAATCGCTTCCCACTGGGCTTGCGGCCGGGACAGATCGAGTACGAGCACGGTATCGTGCCAAACCGGGTCGGCGCCCTTCCCCTTCAACTGCCAGCCGCCCACGACGACCAGCTTGTCGCCCGCCACGACGACATCGTGGGAAGAGCGCGCCGCCGGGAGTGCGGGCAAATCGGTCCACCGGTTGGTCTCTGGATCGAAACGGGCGCAACTGGCCACCGAATGGTTATCGGCAGGCTGACCGGGTTCGTTGCGAGGCTGCATGCCCCCAACGCGGATGATTTTTCCCCGGTGGGCAGCCAGGTTCATTCCCTGAAGAATGGGTCCAGGCGGCAACGATTCCCACGACTTGCCGCCCTCGAGCGCGACGCGTTGAAAGGTTCCAAGGACATCCTTGGTCGAATAAGTGTGGGTCTTGCTGGCGTGGCCGCCGTAAACATAGAGATACCCGTCCGAGGCGATCGCTCCCAGGCTGGACACCGCCCGCGGCAAGGGAGGCATGGAGGCCGCTGCCGGTTTCGAAGTAGGTGCGGCCGAGAATTCCCCCACCAACGTCGCGTAGTGTCTTTCCTCGCTGTACTTTTTGCCTGCATGTTCGCCGGGTTGGGCAATCGTGTGTCTTAACCACAGGCCATAACGCCCCTTGCCCGAGAAGCCTGCCGTCCAACCTTGCTTATCGGTCTTGAGCGCTTCTTTTTTGCCGTCGGGCAGCAAGATCGATCCGGCGGCATCGGCGAGCGGCTTGCCCTTGAAGAGCAGCTGGAATTTGGTCTGGGCCCCTTCAGCCTTGGTCACGATTTCAAGCGGGAGCTTGTCTGCAACCACGGCGTTCTTGTCCGGCGAATTCGCCACGACCAGCTTGGGATGGTAGACGAGCAAGGAGGTCTTGTCGCCTCGCGTCATCGATCCATAAACGACGCTGCCGAATGCGACCGAGGTTCCCTTGGGAAGGCGAGCATTCAGCGCATGTTCCGTCTTGGTGGTGGCAACGGGGAAATCTTTGCCGTCAACGCGCGCCCATAACTTCAGGGGTGCGACCTGGTCGATCCGTACCTCTTCATCGGGTGCCAGTTCCTCGCTCAAGACGATCTGGATGCTACCGCCTTCCTTACCCGGGACGATGTAGACGAAATGCCCCATGGCGCTGGCGATCGCCCAAAAAAGGAGGACCCAGGCCAGGGTCATCCGCAGCCATCGCGATTGGGCGGAATCGAAAAAGTATCGAGTCACGAGACGACTCCCCCCAGGGCTCGGTGCCAGCCGGCTCGGTCAATGGACTGGTGGACTTCGGGGCGGTGACGGTTTGCGCGCATGGCGCCAGTCGGTTCGGTGCAAACGGGCGCAAGCTGGACCACCGCACTGCCTGAGGGCAAACGGTTCGGTAAAAACCGCACCGATAAGTGCAATCGCAAGCGATTCAGTAGCGGAGAAATTGGCCGCGCAAGCAGGCACATGGTCGCAGTCCGTTCGGGAAAACAAAACAACTCGCGCTCGCGGCCTTAAAGGTAAGCAGTGGTCAAACCACGCATCCCGAACGGAAGCCTTGAGTAAAAAGTGGCCAGGTGGTCAACCACTGTTGCTACTGAGACTCAGTCTCAGTACGATCATCCTAAATCAAGGGGCGTCGTTGTCAACCCAGAGGGAGGGTTTTGGCGGCGGTGTTTCTTTCGATGAGATTCCTATCCACGAAGGTTTGCCTGGGATCATTGCCGGCAAACCGGGAGCCCACCCGAGCCGAATTCATGAATGAGCAAGGCTTTGCATCGTCCGATTCGCCCAGCCCCTCGGCCTCACCCGAACCCAGCAATGTGCCGACCATTTCGGCGCAGGACCTCCTCCAGGGACACAAGGAAATCCTCATCGACCACCAGGGCGAGGTCTACCGCCTTCGGGTCACCAGCCGGGGACGGTTGATCCTTCAGAAATGATCTACACAGGCAGCTGAACCACCTCGCTACACTCCTTCCGGAGGCGCACTCCTTTTTCTTGCCGGCCTTGGCCCGTTCCTGGATCCTCTCGCCAGACAGGTGAGCGCCAATCCATTACCCGCTGATGCTGGCTGATTCCTGGGAACCAACCTGAGGCGCCGAACGGGCTGACCCGACCTCCTTAGCATGAATGGCAGGAGTGGCCGGCTCACGCCGCAGCTTGAAGGGGCCATAGGTTGAGTGATTGAGCGGCCGATGCTTGCCGCAATGCCTCAGAGATCTTCTTTTGCAAGAAATCCCCCCACCGCTTCGCCCCTCCCGGTCGACATTCCTGGCCCGGCTGACGTTGGTCGGTGTGGCCCTGGCCATCATGGGACTGTTTTTCGCAAGCGGCGCGCATCGCCTTTTGCAATGGGACCAAATTCAAGAGACGCTCGATTCCTTGCGCGAAACGGTGCGCGACCACCTGGGGATCTCGGTGTTTGTTTTTTTCCTGATCTATTTGCTCGCCACGGCATTCTCGCTGCCATCGGCCGCGGGATTGACTCTGTTATCGGGGGCTCTTTTTGGACGCGGACTGGGCACGATGATCGCCAGCCTGGCCTCCACCCTGGGGGCGACCCTTGCCATGTTGATGAGCCGATTTGTCTTGCGCGACTGGGTGGAAAGGCGTTTTGGCAAACGCATCGTCTTATTGCGCCAGGGAATGGAAAAAGAAGGCCCCTACTATCTGTTTGTCCTCAGGCTGTTGCCGATCGTTCCTTTTTTCTTGATCAATCTCGGGATGGGGTTGATCTCGATTCGCGCAACAACATTCGCGGCGGTTTCCTGGCTGGGTATGCTGCCGGTCACGTTTCTTTATGTGAATGCGGGCACCGAGCTGGCGGCGCTGAAAAGCCCCGCGGACATCCTTTCCCCAAGTTTGTTGACCGCCTTGGCGCTTGTGGGCATCGTGCCGCTCATCCTCAAGCGTCTGGTCCATCGTCCCACCGAAGCCTTGCCAGACGCGCAGGAATCACTCCTTCAGGAAGGCCCGAGCCACTTATCCCGCACGCCGCCAGGCAGCAAGTAGCGAAGCTCCTTCGTCAGTTCCGGCCGGGCCGGGGGGAAGAGGAGCGCAATGCCCAGCGCAATGAGGGAGAGCACCAACCCATGCCAGGCGTGGAGGGAAATCGGTCCAATCCAAAATAGAAGCGGGTTATCCTGGAGGGCATGGATCAAAAACGCGGCCGCGTAAACGAAAAAAGTCGTCACCGCCGCCAGCCAGCCAAACGGCCGAATCAAACCGCCAAGCAACACCAGACCGATCGTCGCCTCCCAGAAAACCCCCAGCCACTCGACCCACATCTCGGAAGGCGGACTCGAATCGGAGATCTTCCACGAACACAATTCAAGAACGGCCCAGGTGACAAGGAATGCCCCCAGGACTCTCCAGGCGATGGGCGAAGGCGGTTCGGACCGAGGAGTGAAAGACATAGAGCCAAAGAAGCAAAGGAAGAAAAAGAAAATCAAGAAACAGCAAGGAAGCGGGCGCTCCTGCACCAAGGAGAAGGTTTTAATGAAACTAAAACAATCCCTCGCAACCGTCCATGGCGACCCGGGGAATTTCGCCGAAATCTTCGGGCAAATCCGCCGGCTTTCCGGGTCAATTCCCGCAAAAAGGAGCCTGCTTCCTTTTCAAATGGATTAAAGATGTATTTTCTCTTCTTTCTCTTTCTTTCTCTTTCTTTCTCTTTCTTTCTTTAAAGGAATCCGATTTCTTTGCGGACTTCATCACTCTTCATTGGATCCTTCCCCGGATGCCGCCTTGTCTTCCGCATGTTTTCGCGCCAGCCATTTTTGCATTTTGCCCAGGTCGGTTTTCCAGGTCGAATGGGCCGCCCGTTTGGCGACAAAGACTTCGAATAAGAGATCCAAGGTCTCCAGGAAGGCTCGAAGCTGGTTGACCCGCTCCTCAAGGCGAGCCCGCTCTTCCGATTCCTCGGTGGCCGGCAATTTCAGACTGCCCACCGCAAACGTTTCGGCGGACAGGTTGAATTCATATTGTTGCTGGTGGCGCACCATGATGAAGCCGGCCTTGCGCGGCCATTTTCCCGCGAAGAGGGCGCGGTGGGCTTCGGGCATGCGAGACGGCCCCTCGCTTTGCACCGTCTGTTTGCCGGTTTGTCCGCGGGGGCATTCCAGACTCATCGACTTGGAAATCATCACCGCCGCCGTGCTGCCATCCGAAAGAGGGATTTCGTCGGAGGAGCCGTCTAGCTTGTACCAGAGCCAGACGAAAAACTCATTGCCCAGAAAATCGCGGCAAGCCTCGTCGGGCATCCAGGCGACCTCGCCCGAACTGCGGCCAGGCATAAACGCCGAAGGCTCGGCATCTTCGACACCGTTGGTCAGGCCATGCGCCTCGGCCAGTTGATAGGCCACGCCCCCCGAAGTGGTGTGAACTGGCTTCTTGCCGAATGTCGCTTCAAACTGGTCGACAAACCGGTCGATCATCGCCACCGATGAGCTCCCGAGGTAGACTTCGCCCGAATTGCCGTCCCAGAGCACTGGAACCATCTTTCGCTTCAGAAAGCGGCCATCCTTCGCTTCGGCTTCCAGGCGGTCTTGAGCCGCCTCCTTGGCCTCCTTGCGCTGACGTTTCGAGGGAATGCCGCTCGGGTTGCCCTTGGCCAGGGCGGCCAGTTCCTGCGCCGCGTAGGCGCGCAAAAGATCCGATGGCAGGCGGTTGACATCGACGCGCAGGCCGAAACTCAGCGTGTCTTGAATGACGTTCTTTTCCAGCTGGAACGATTTGTCGAGGATATGGTCGCCGGCGACCCAGCCAATCGAAACGCCATCTTTCGAGGCGACCTTTTGCGTGCCGATCGCCATCGCATCGAGCCGGTCAAGGAATTCCTCGGTGAAGGTTCCCGGCCGGTATCCCGGGATGCGAAAACGACTGTAGCTGATGTTTCCCGAAAAAAAACCCATGGACCCCTCGATCGAATCTCGGCCCTTTTTTACCGGGCAAGCCTAACCCCAAAAAGGCGAACATTGCCCGGCTGCACTTCCCCATCCGGAATCCATCAACCTACCGGATACGCCCATTCGTTCCAGGTGGCCCAACCGGTCCTCCACGAATTTCCAGTTTGCGCGAAACCTTTCCAAAACCCATGGGTTAGAACCTTTAGAACGATTTGCGGACCCTCCACCGGGATTTGAGCCATGACCCAACATCGCGCATGTTCACCGTATTGCTCGCGGCTGGGATCTTTTTCGGGACAGAAGCTTCTTGTCGGCTTGCGTTTCCTACTGGGGGTCGGCTTGATCGGCCTGGTCGGGTTCACCTTCGCCGCCGACTCGCCCACCAAAACCGATGCGCCCGCCAAATCCGACAAACTCGCGAAAAAGGCCGCAACCGTCGCCAATGCCCCGAAGGCGCTTGCCCCCTGGGAAATTCTTGATGCGAAGGGACTGTCGAAGCGGATTGACGGCCACATTCAAGCCCTGCTCTCGCAGGACAAGATCGCCGCGAGCGGCCGCTCAAGCGATGCCGAGTTTTGCCGCAGGGTTTATCTCGATTTGACCGGACGCATCCCCACGGCCGAACAGGCACTTGCCTTCATCGACGATTCCAATCCCGCCAAGCGTGAAAAGCTGGTCGATGAAGTGTTAAAAAGCAAAAACTACGCCTTCCACATGGCGGATATTTGGCAAGCCCTGCTCATGCCTCCCAACAGCGACAACCGTCGTCTCGATGGCGAGCCGCTTGTGAAGTGGCTGGAAAAATCGTTCGAGGAAAACAAACCCTGGAATGTGATGACGCGCGAGATCCTGACCGCCAGCGGCGAGCAGGATAAAAACGGCGCGACGACCTACTTCCTGGCCAATAGCTCGATCGACCGCTTGACCGACTCGGTGTGCAAGCTGTTCATGGGGGTCCAGCTGCAATGCGCCCAGTGTCATAACCACCCGTTCAACCCGTCCTGGAAGCAGGAGGACTACTGGTCGACCGCTGCCTTCTTCATGAAGGTCAAGGCTCAGCCGCCGCGCGGCAAGGACGCGGCGATTCCCCGCGTGGTGGAAAACAATGCCGCTCCCAAGCAAAAAATGCTCCCCGAATCGGTGAAGCACCTGCCTCCCAAATTCCCCGCGGGCGACAAGGCGACCTTCGGCCCCAAGGAACCCTACCGGCCCGCGTTCGCGAAATGGCTGACCAGCGATGCGAATACCTTCTTTGCCAAGGCCGCTGTCAACCGGATGTGGGCCCAGTTGTTTGGACGAGGCCTGGTGCATCCGATCGACGACATCCAGGAAGGCAACCCCGCCTCGCATCCGGGCTTGCTGGAAGACCTGGCCGCCCAGTTTCGCGCCAACAAGTACGACCTGCATTATCTCCTGAAGGCGATCTGCCTGTCCGACGCCTACCAGCGCACCAGCAAGCCGGCGCAGGGGAATGAAAATGCCTCGGCTCACTACCTGGCGCGCATGCCGATCAAGGTGCTCAATCCCGAGCAATGGTACGACTCGGTCACCGATCTGATCGCCGCCGGCCAATTGGCCGCCGACAAGGCCAAGGCTGAGGACGAAAAGCTCAGGCCGAATAAAGAAAACAAAGAGAAAAAAGAGAATAGAGAAAACGCCAAAGCGGATAAAAAGAATCTCAAAATTCCGGGTCGACCAGGGGCACCCCAGCGCAATCAGTACATCGCCTTCTTCAAGGGGGACGATGGCGCCGACCAGACCGAGTACCAGTCGGGCATTCCCCAGGTGCTCAGGCTGATGAATTCGCCCCAGCTCAATAACCAGGCGATCATTCGCATCCTCGATCCCAAGGCCAAACCTCAAGAGAATACGCAAAAGCTCTACCTGGCCATTCTTGGTCGCAAGCCGACGCCAAAAGAGTCGGCCCGCGTCAACGAAATGATCGCCAAGGTCGCCGCCAAGCCCGGCGAAGCTCGCCAGGTCTACGCCGACCTGAGCTGGGTGCTTTTGAATTCGAGTGAATTTGCGCTGAATCATTAATCGGGTTGGGGCACGAATCGCGCCGCCTGAAAAGTCCGGCGAGCAAGCTGGTGTCCCACCATCCAAGACTTTTCTGATCCCAAAACGATCTCATTCCCAGAGGGGACTTCCCATGTTCCGATCGATCATGCAGCAGGGGTTGAGCCGAAGAGATGCCTTGCGGTTGGCCGGTTCGGGCATCGCCGCCGGATCGCTTTCAGGCTGGATGCCTGTGCTTGCCCAGGCGGCGTCGGCGGCCGATGCCGGCTCTGCGAGCGCTTCGGCGCGCAAGCACAAATCCTGCATTCTTTTGTACATGGATGGCGGCCCCAGCCACATCGACACCTTCGATCCCAAAACCCACCCCGACACCAAGGGGGAATTTCAGGCGATCGACACGAATGTGCCGGGCATTCAGATCGGCGAGCATCTGCCCCACCTGGCCAGGCAGATGGACAAATGCGTGCTCTTACGCGGCATGAGTACGGGCGAAGGCGCTCACCCCCGCGCCAAATACATGATGCACACCGGCTACCGCGAAGGTGTCGGCGGCCTCAACTATCCGAGCCTCGGTTCGATTGCCTCGATGGAAATCGGCGATCCCAAGCTGCCCATCCCCAACTATGTCGGCATTGGCCGGGCGCACGGCGCCGGATTCCTCGGAGCCAGTCATGCCCCCTTGATCGTCAACGATCCGACCCGAGGTGTCGAAAACCTCAAGCCGTTTGTCGCCGCCAGCCAGTTCGATCGGCGGCTGGGTCTCTTTGAAGAAATGGAAGCCGCCTTCCTCAAGGATTACCAGGCGACCTCCGGCACCGATCATCGCACCACTTACCGGCGCGCGGTCGAGATGATCAAGAGCAAGGAAGCACTGGCGTTCGATCTTGCCAAAGAGTCGGAAGCCACTCGCAAGCTCTATGGCAACGGCCGCTTCGCGGAAGGCTGCTTGCTCGCTCGCCGCCTTGTCGAAACCGGAGTCGCTTTCGTTGAAGTGAGCCTGGGGGGCTGGGACACGCATGAGGACAATTTCGATCGAGTGAAGGGGCTTTGCGGCCAGATCGACAAGCCGGTCGCCGCCTTGCTCGCCGATCTCAAGGCAAGAGGCCTTCTGGACGACACCCTCGTGGTCTGGATGGGCGACTTTGGGCGCACTCCCAAGCTCAACACCCGGGGCAAAAAACCCGGCCGCGATCACTACCCGCGCGCCTGGTCGGCCTTCCTGGCGGGCGGCGGCCTTCAAGGCGGCCGGGTCATCGGCAAGACTGACGAGAAGGGCGCCGATGTCGTGGAAAACAAGATCGCCGCGATCGACCTGATGGGCGCGATCTGCCAGGTTCTCAAGATCGACTCCGGCAAGTGGAATCAATCGCCGATCGGCCGGCCGATCCGCATCGTCGACAAGGCGGCGAAGCCGATTCCCGGCCTGGTGTAGTATGACGGACGGTCAGGTAAAAAATAAACGCGCATCTCATTGTTGAAATGGGATGCACGTTTATTTAGTCCGTTTGAGACCCGCCAAATCGAACGCGGGTTTATTTTTTGCGCTTGATTTTTCTTACTCCAATGTCGACCGTTTCACCTGCTTTGACTTCAACCTTGTTCGCGATGTAGTCATAGCCGAATTCCTCTCTTGACGTAGCGACTGCGTAATACTTGCACCCCATTGGTAAATAGGGGTATTCAAACGTTCCGTCGGGCCTGATGTATACCGAAATGGGTGGGTCCTTGAAGCGAATTTCCGCACTGGGAACGACCACGATCGCGACTTCGTTAATTTCGAACGGCTTGCCCTCCTGATCGACCACTTTTCCCTTGATGGTGGCGCATTTTTCCAAAGTCACCGAAATCGTTTGCGGTCCATTCTCTTTCTGAGTAAGCTTGAGGATTTTCCCCAAATTCCGCTCCTTTTGAAGGATGACCAGATCCCTTGTTTCGCCTGGAGCAAGATTGGCCACTTTCAATTCCGCGGAGAGAGACGGATTGGATCCATACTCCAGCGCACTTTGCATCGTGCAGCCGGGCACCGGTCTGCTCTCCTGATCCACGACTGCCACCCGCACCGTTTGCCCAGGATCCAGGACAAAATCGCAATCCGCTTCAAGGGCTTCTTTCTTCGGATCAATTTCTATTAGGGCATGGCAATCGCGCGGATCCACCGGATAGGGAACATATCCAAAGGCGGCGTAAACTCCGGACTCGTTTCTGCCCGGGATTTTCTCGGCACCAAGTCCATGAACAAACTCCCCTCGCACGGACGACGCCGTCACGATGCCTCGGCCAGGCAGGCCAGGCAAGCGGTATCTTCCTTCCCGATCAGTCAGGACGCTCAGGCCTTCATATCCCACTTGGGAGTCGTTATCCCGAAACTCGGGGATGTCCCGGATCGAAGCGTTCTCACGTAAAGGAAAATATTTGATTCGCGCCTGAACCGGCTTGCCCGTTCCCTTTTCGGTAACCCGGCCGCGGATCCAGATTCCCCGGTGCAAGTCCAGATCGAAGGTCTGTGGGCCCTCTCCCTTTGCCTTGGGAAGGCGGATCCCCCGCTGCAAGTAGGGAACCTGACCACCTGGGAGAACCTGAATTTCATTGAGGTTCAAGTTGCCCGGTCCGTCGCCTTTCGGCATGCCGGTCAGGTGAAAGCGGCCTTGCGCATCGGTTTTGGTACGGACCGCGGTTTGGGGGTGAAACAGCATCCCGGCCAGATGCAGGCTTTCGATCGTTACCTCCGGCAAGGGTTGTTTCGTGACGGCGTCTCGGATCGTCCCTTCCACAATCCGGGTCGGGACGGCTGTGTAGGTGAAATCGGCACCGAAAACGCGATCTCGAATCGGAGGTTGAAACCATCCTTGAGAAGGGACCAGCGTTCGCATGAGCGGTTCCATCGCACGCGTCACGACGCTGACTCTCTGGTAGGCGATCGTCTCCCCTCGTAGTTCAAGGTCCGCGAGGCACTCTGGGCCGATTCCGGCAATGGTGAAGCGGCCGTCCTGATCGGTGCGAATGCGATTTTCCGGCGGTTCCTGAGCGACCGTGAGATACCCTTGCAAAAACAGGTCCGTTGCGCTGCCATACGCTCCTGCCTTGACTGCCTTGAGCCAGTGGCTCAAATCCGCACCTTTTTCGGCAGAGGAAGTCACACTGTAAACCCCCACCTGGATTCCAGCGATCGGATTCCCCCGCGCATCGACAATGCGGCCCTTGATGGGGACCTCAGGAACAAGCGTCAGGAGCAACGCCTTGGCCGATGCGATTTCGGTCCCGGATATCCACTTCAGGCCGAACCCGTTGGCCTGGGCGGTGATGTCAAATGCCAGGGGATCCGTGTCTCTCGTCAGTTCATCGGAAGGCTTTCGGCAAGTGATCGTAAACTTGCCATCGACTCCAGTGACGGCAGTAACCATGAGCGGCTCTTTCGCGCTCAAAGACCATTCTCCGTGCCTCAATGCGACCTTGGCGCCCTTTGCCGGTCTTCCATCCGGTTTTCGCACCACGCCCCGAACGATCATCGCTTCGGCAGTCTTTTCGATCGAAGGGACCGATTTATCTTCACCCTCGGTGCCCGATGAGTTTTCGGGCCTTGGAGGCGATTGATTTTCCTTATCATCGATCAACGACTCCGACCGGTTTGTCGTCGAGCCGTCGGGCTCCTGAACGAGGCGGCTTGGTCCCGCTCCCGCCATTCCCACAAGGATGGCCCCCATGGACGCGACCACGGCAATACCTGCCGCAAGCAGACGGCCGATACTGGTGGAAAGCGGCCGCGAACGATCCAAAATCCGGGCCACCCTCTCCGCAAGTTGGGACCCCTTCGCTGCCATGGCGACGCTTACCCCTCCCATGGGAACGGTCGACCACTCGGCGACATCGGCCAGGGTGTGAGCATACGCCTGGCGATCGGCGCCCAGTTTCACCACCCAGTCGTCGCACACCTCTTCGGCGGTGATTTCCAATCTGCGCGATAAGTGCCAAAGCAAGGGCTGGAAGAAGAAGCTAGCCGTGGAAAGTTGGCGCAGTAAATTCCAAAGGCCGTCGTGGCGACGCAAATGGGATAGTTCGTGAATCAAGATCTCACGTATCCCTGCTTGGTCATCCCTATTGAGCTGCCGCCCCCAATCGGGAATCAGAATGGCCGGCCGAAAAATACCCGCAAGGCAGGGGCCTGGCAAGAACGGGGTTTGGAGTACGGGCGGAGGTGCAACTTTGAGAATTTTCGACAGTGCATCGCAAACGCGTTGTGTCTCATCGTTGAGCGGGATCGCGGCATGGCGGATGCGCCGAAGCCTTCGCCATGCCCAGGTCAGCCGCACGAGAAAACTTGCCGTGCACGCGATCCAGATCAGGCAGCTTCCCAGCGCCATCCAGCCAAATACCGAAGCAGACGAAAGCGCAAAGGCAGAAATCGATTGCTCGTGGATCTTCCTGGTTTCGGCATGGACTTCGGATCGAAAATCCGGATCCTGCGCTTCAAACTCAACTTTGGACGCACCGGAGGACGGCAGCCGCGTCCCCTGCTCCGGTCGCCGACTATCTGGTCGTAGGCCTTTCGCACGATCGGCCAAAATGGTTCCCGCTGGGGGGGAACCGGATCGATCCACTTCTTCCATGGAAAGGACCCGAGGCGGAGGCGTCGGTAGAGTCCACCCCGAAACTCCCAGCGCTGAAAATGCAGAGCTCAATAAAGGACAGGCCAGCACGGCGATCAAGGTGGCGCGGTGAATGGCCGATTGAACCGAGCAACCGAAACGGCGCAAGAGCCAAGCGGCAAATAATCCCGCAACGATGAGCACCATCGATTGCACCCAAAAGTTCAGTGCAAACGCGACCACCACACCCGCCAAATCAAAGGTTTCCTTACCCCAGCGAATCCCATCCATGGTCCGCTCCTATCGTTTGGATTGCCGATCGATCAGTTTTCGGATTTCTTCAATTTCCTGTTGCGAGACGCCGCCACTGTCGATCAGATGGGCCACCAGGCTGGTCGCGTTTCCACCAAAGACGCTTTCCAGAAGATCTCGCGTTGCCCCCCGTTTGAACCCGGCTTCGGGAACGAGCGGGAAAAACACAAACGTCCGCCCTTCCGGCCTGTGCGCGACGGCCTGCTTATCTTCCAAAACCCGAAGCATGGTCTGCACCGTGCTGTGGGCAATCGGTTCGACTGAGTTGATCGATTCGGTGATTTCGCGGGCTGTCGCCGATCCCTTTTGCCAGAGCACCTGCATGATGCGCAACTGCACATGACCCATCTGAATCGTTCCCATGACCTACCCCCGCAAGAACATCCAAGTGGTTAAATTTAATTTATTAAACAAAGACGGTCAAGGACTCTTTTGAATGCTATTGCCATGCCTGGACGCTACGGACCCTTTTTGGATCAAAACCGCGGAAGAATGGCTTCCTTGGGTTTTTGTTGGAAAATGGTAGGGAGTGCGATCTCTCAATCGCTTACTGGGAACTGGCTCGGTGGCTCTCAAGGAACCATCCCGGCATGCTCGGACGGATCGGCTCGATTTGGTATGGGACATGGGTAAGGCTCGGCGCAAAAAGGTGGTTTTCTCGCGAGCCTGGCGGCACTGGGCCCTGGGGGCCCTGGCGGCACTCCCCGTGTGCGGTGCCCTGATCTACTTTCTTTCCCGACCTCCCCAAGATCGCGGGGAAAGCGCTTCCAGGAACGACACGCTACCGAAGATTTCCCTGGCCGACATTACCGCCGATAGCGGCATCACCTTTCGTCATATCAATGGAGCCAGGGGAGATAAATTGCTCCCTGAGACGATGGGTGGCGGCGGCGCCTTCCTCGATTTTGACGGCGACGGCTTACAAGATCTCTTTTTTGTTCAATCGGGGAATTGGCCCGATTCCCCCATGGGGACAGACCGTACCGCCAGGAAACCCAGCCAGTGCGTACTGATGAAGAACCTGGGACAGGGAAAGTTTGCTCCGGTGGAAAATGCCGCGGGCGCGGCGCTTCCGGGCTTCTTTGGAATGGGAGTGGCGGTCGGCGACTTTGATAACGATGGCTGGTCCGATCTGGCCGTAAGCGGCCTGGGAGGCGTGCGGCTGCTTCATAACGAGCCGGCCGCCACCGGACGTCAATTCGTCGAAATCACGCGCGAGTCTGGCTTACCCTACTCCCCGCTTCCCGGAGGCACCTACGCCGATTTTCGCAAGCATGCCAAACCGATTAGCTTCGCCACCTCGATCACCTGGATCGACTGGGATCTCGACGGAAAATTGGACCTCGCCTGGGGCGAATACCTCACCTGGTCGCCCGCCGAGGATCTGGCCGCCGATGCGCGCCTTGCGGGAACCACCTTGCGCGCCTACGCGCCGCCGACGGCATTTTCAGGCGCCAAGGTCAATCTCTGGCGCAATCGCGGTTCGGGCAGATTCCTCGATAGCGGCCCAGACTCGGGCTTAATCGTGCGCGAAAAGCGCGACGATAAACCCCAAGGCGTCCTCGTGGGCAAGACGCTCGGCATCCTGGCAACCGATCTCGATGGCGATGGCTGGCCCGATCTTTTGGCCTCCAACGACATGGCGCGCAATTTTCTCTTTCACAATCAGCCCGGCCCCAGCGGCACCCGCCACTATGTCGAACGCGGGCTGGAAACCGGCTTCGCTTACGCCGAGGGACCGCCCCGCGCCGGCATGGGCATCGACGAAGGCTATTACGCTCCCGGTCATCGGGCCGTGGTGGTGGTCAACTACGCGGGCGAGCCGGACAGCTTCTTCGACCTGCGTAGCAGAAATTCAAGGGTCGGTTCCGCCGAAGGAACCTCGGGCTTTGGTTTCTCCGAGAAAGCCCGATCGGTCGGCATTGCCATACCGAGTCGCGAATGGCTGAAATTTGGCGCGCTCTTTTTGGATCTCGATCTGGACTCCCACCCCGACTTACTCACCACCAGCGGCCACCTCGAACCGGACATCGCCCAGGCGCGCAAGGGCCAGTCCTACGCCCAACCTCCCCAGTTCTTTCACAACGACAGCCAGTACCCCGGAAAGTTTCAATCGTGGACTTCGGCCCATCTGGGCAAGGCGATGTTCGAGCCGATGGTGGGGCGAGGCTGCGCCCAAAGCGACCTCAATGGAGATGGACGGCCCGGTTTCGTGATGTTTGCCAATGGAGGCGAACCGCGACTGATGCATGCTCCGTCTTCGGAAAACCATTGGATCCGCCTGGTCATCCAAGGAGATGGCACGACCACCAACCGCGACGCCCAGGGAGCGATGGTCAAGGTCGAAGCCGAGGGCAAAACCCAAATCTTCCGCGTGGGTGGAGCGCGCAGCTACCTCTCTCAATCGGAATTGCCTTTAACCGTGGGATTGGGTAAAGGCACGCGGGTGAACAAGATTGAGGTGCGATTCCCCAGTCTCTCCCAGGCGATCCAAACCTGGACCGATCTGGAAAACGGCAAGACCTGGCGACTGGAACAAGGAAAGCCCTCGGCGACCGATATTTCGCGCAAATGAGAGAATTTTGCAACTTGCGCCGAAAGATTTGCGGTTTATACTAACGAATGCCTTATTCCCTTATTCTCCCTCTCAAACATGCTTTCGCATTTTCCCAATCCTGGACAACTCACCCGAGGCCTTGCCTTGGTGATTTGTCTTTGCTTTTGGATGGGGGGAACCAAGGCCCAGGCAGGTTGCGGCGATCACGTCCTTCTTAACGGACCGGTCAGCGCCCAAAAGGATTCCTCGCCTGAGCATCCGATCAAGCACAAGCGCTGCAGCGGCTTTTGGTGCACCAACTCCACGCCCCTGGCTCCGGCGGCCCCTCAGTTGGCCCCCGAACGGATGATGGAGAAGCCGGTCCTCATCACGCGTTATCAAGAACAGCCTCAGCAGATCTTCTTTGTCTCTTTTGCCGACCACTGCGAACTTTTGCAGTCCTCCGGTCACCCAGGCGATATCCTCGACCCTCCTCGCTCTTAAATCCCTCCTTTCTTGGGCGTTTCGGTTGATCGGGGCGGAGAATCTCTCCTTGCCCTTGGTCGATCATCGGGCGTCCTGGCCTTAACGCTTTTACATGTTTTCCTTTGCGGCATTTTGCCCCAATGGGAAACTAGCCGAAGCGCTTCCCATTCACCGATCGAACCTGTCCTTTTCGCCGCTCGGGCTTCCCCCTGGAAGTGCTCCGTGAGCAGCCAGATCACCTGCGCCGATCCGATGGGATCGGGCTCCATTCTTGCCGATCTTTTGGATCGCTGCCGGCTCCATTCCGTTCTCATTTGATTATTCTTTTTCTTCCCCTCTCTATTTGGAGTTCTTGAGTCATGAATTCATTGCCACGTACCGGTTCGCGCAGGGGTTTCACCCTGATCGAACTTTTGGTCGTCATCGCCATCATCGCCGTACTCATTGGACTTTTGGTTCCCGCGGTTCAGAAGGTTCGCGAAGCAGCCAATCGCATGAGCTGCACGAACAACATCAAACAAATGGCCCTGGCACTTCACGGCTTTCACGGGGCGAATGGAACCTTCCCCCAAAGCCGCAGCACCCCGCTCGACATCGGCGTCCCCGCGGTCAGTTTCTCGGTGCACACCTACATCCTGCCCTTCATGGAACTCGATACCATTTACAAGACGATCGATTTCACCACCGATTGGGGTAGCGCCACGAATACGGTTCCCCGTGGAGCGGTCGTGAAATCGTACTACTGCCCCTCCGACCCTTATCTTTCCCGCATCCCCGCTGGCACCGCCCCGAGCAGCTACCGGGCCAACGAAGGAAACAGCCACAAGTTCCGCCCCGCGGTCCCCGATCCTTCCACCAACGCGAACCTGCCCGAACCCAACGGCCCCTTCTACCTCAATCAGAAATTGCGCTTCGCCGACATCATCGACGGCACGACCAACACCGCGGCTTTTAGTGAGCGGATCATCGGCGACTTCAGCAACTCGATCGCCACCGAAGATGGCGACGGCTTCATCCTCGCCGGTCAGACGCCCGCAACCCAGGACGCCGCTTACACCGCCTGCCAGGCGGCCGACTGGAAGAATCTTTCCTTTCAGGGGTATTCGAGCAACGGCGGCCCCTGGTTGGCGGGAGGCCATGCCTCCTCTTGCTATCAGCACTCGGTGCCCCCCTTTGCGCGGCAGTGCCTGTTCCCGAGCAACTCCTCCATGGTGACGGCTGCATCGAGCGCGCATCCCGGCGGCGTGAATGTGTCGATGATGGACGGATCGGTGCGATTTGTCCCCAAGGGAATCACCATCACGACCTGGCGCGCCATGGGTTCGCGCAACGGCGGCGAAATCCTTGCTGACGGCCAATAAATCGATTCACCAAGGAAACACCGTCATGCGCTCGACTCCACCATTGAAAAACATCGCGGGAGCAATCCTGGCGGTGATCGGCTTTGCCCTCGCTGGCTGCGGCCCGGGGATTCCTCCGCCAGTCGATAAGGATCAGGCCATCAAGTCCCTGAACTCGGCCCTGGCGGCCTGGCAAAAAGGGGACAAGCCTGAAGATCTCAAAAAGGCCGCATCGATTCAGATGTACGACACGGCCTGGGACAAGGGACTGAAACTGACCAAATTCGAGATCGATGACACGGCGGCCAAGCCCTCCGGTTTCGATCTGGGAGTGCCCGTCCGACTCTGGTTCGGTAACGAGGAAGATGGTCCGCGGACCATCAAATACACCATCACGACTTCGCCCGCCATCGTCATCACCCGAGATTATGGCGGCTTCTAAAAAAACCGACCAACCCGGGCCCATTCTCTAAGAGAGAATGGGCCCGGGTTGGCATCTTGTTTTCCGGATGAATGTTTCAGCGAGAGGATCCCGGCAATGATTTCCAACTGGTTGGCGCGCTTCGCTGGCGCTTGCGCGACGATTCTACTTCCCGCCACCGCGGTTCTGGCGCAAAGCCCGGCGCAGAACACGCAAATTCCGACATCTTCGGCGGCGGCCCCAACTCTTCCCGAGTGGATGATCAAGATCCACGAGATCGCCACGGGCGACCCAAGGAAACCGGGCGCGTCCCCCCTGGTGCTGAGCAAGACCCGATTTGGCTGGCCCGCCGTGGCCAGAAATCATGGCGTTCCCATGAGCGGATCGGTCACGAAAAGCCAGTATCAGGGTTCCCCCCAGCGCTTTGATCAGCTCGATCGCGACAAAGACGGCGTTTTGAAAGCCTCCGATTTCGACTGGTCCGACCAGGCGCCGTTTGTCCAGCAACAGGCGATGGCCGCTGCCTTGTTCAATCGCATGAACGTCGATGGCGATGGGTTTATCAGCCCGGAAGAACTAAAGAAATCGATCGACCGATTGGCGGGCTCCTCCGGAAAACTGACCCAGGATGATGTCCGGCGTCTGATGTTCACCGGTCCACCGCTCGTGACCACCCCCAATCCGACTCGGGCGATGCGCCTCTTCGGTTTCTTGACCGGGGAACTCGGCTCCATGAGCGAGGGGCCCAACCCGGGCACGATGGCTCCCGATTTTCAGTTGAAAACCCAGGACGAAAAGCGGACGGTCAAACTTTCCGATTTCCGGGGTATCAAGCCGGTGGTACTCATCTTCGGCAACTTTACGTGACCGCCTTACCGGGCCCAGTTTGGGACCCTCGAACAACTGAACCAGAAGTACAAGGATCAGGTTCAGTTCATTGGCGTGTATATTCGTGAAGCCCATGCGGCGGATGGCTGGTGGCCCCAGGCCTCGGGCGCGGCCGCCTGCAACGTCAAGCAGCCGAAAAACCAGGAGGAACGCTTCGAGGTCGCGCAGCAATGCCGCCAGGCCTTGAAGATGAGCGTCCCGCTGTTGGTCGACACCATGGACGATTTCGTGGGCCAGGCCTACAGTGGCGGACCCGATCGGTTGTACATCATCGATCGCGATGGGCGCGTCGCCTTCAAGGGCGGCCGCGGTCCCTTTGGCTTCCGCCCCCTGGAAATGGAGCAAAGCCTCATTATGCTCCTGGAAGAGGAGAACGCGAAGAAGACGAGCGCATTCAGCCCGCTTCAGCAGCAAGCTCTAGAGAGAACTCCGGGGAGAATTCCGGTGCTTTCAAACGATGCCGCCTGGGCTCGCTTGCCTGGAGCGCCGGCACAAGTGGAAACACTGCCCAACTGGGCGAAGCAACTGGCCGGACCGCTTCCGCAGGCGACCGCCCAGATGCTCAAACTCGACGCCCAGCATCGCGCCGGCAACAACCTCGACCCCAAATTGCGGGCCAAGATGCGCTGGATCGCGGCCGACGCGAATGGCTCGGCCTATGCGAAGGCGGTTGCCGAAAGCGATTTGAAAAAAGCAGGCGCCACGCCTGAGGACTTCAATGGTCTGGGGCGTGACCTTGGCCCTCTAAGCGAAGCGGAAAAAGCGGCGCTCACCTTTGCCAAAAAACTGACCGTGGAGGGTGCTTCGGTCACCGACGACGAAGTCAAGACCCTCATTCGCCACTACGGCGACAAACAAGTGGTCGGCATGGTCGCCTTGATCGCCCATGCTTGTTTTCAAGATCGAGTGCTCATCGCGCTCGACCCGCCCATTGAAAAAGAAGGTCCTCCGAGACCGGTCAAGGCTCGATTTCCGCATAAACGAACTCCGCCGCCGAGCGCCCCTCCGATGCCCGCGGTCGCCGCGGGGCCGATGACGACCGGTCCGGCCGGTGCGGCAACACCTCCCGCGGCGGCGGCCAAACCGCCCGCCGAGCCGGCGCTGGGATCGACTCTCGCCGGAGCCGATGCCGAGTGGAAAGACAAATCCTTTGGCGATCTTCTCGCCGGTCTGAACTCGCAGCGCCAGCGTGAAGGCCGGATTCGGGTACCCGACTGGAGCGAAGTCGAAGACGGCCCCATCACTCAAGAGTCCTGGGGCGTTCGCCTACCCCGGGTCTTGTGGAACCGGGTCTGCTACATGCACCAACCTGACTTGACCGATGGCTGGTTCGATTGCGTCGATGCGTTCCGCCAGGAAAGCAAGATGGACCGGATCTTGTCGCAGGACATCTTCTGGGTCGTCACGCGATCGATCAACTGCTTCTACTGAATGGGCCACTGTGAAATGGGTCTCGCGGTCGCGGGCCTGAAACCGGCGGAAGTCACCAAGCGGATGGAGCAACTCGCTACGGGCAACTGGGCCAGCTTCCCCGCCTCGCATCAGGCGGCATTCTTGTTCGCGCGCAAACAGGCGCACGATCCGGGCAACCTGACCGATGCCGATTTGAAGGAGCTCGAGAAATACTGGGGTCCTCAGAAAATGTGGAATGTGGTCTGGTGGTCGGCGCGGTGCCACTACATGACCCGCGTCGCCGACGCGTTCCAGCTACCCCTCGAAAAAGAAAATGTCTTTTTCGATAAACCGGCTCAACTGAAGAAGAAATGACCGGCCGGCAACACCGGGCGCTTCTTGAGAAGCTCAAGAAGGCAAGTTTGAGTTAAGCGATTCCTTGTTGCCGATTTTGCGCGGACTTGGTCTGGGCCAGGTCCACGAACGAGTTCTCAGTCTTCTCCCCCGGTTTTTGCCCTGGAGTTCATCATGCGTTTTCGCGGTCTTTTGGCGGCTGGCCTTTTTGGGGTTTTTGGACAGGCGGGCTACACGCAATCGCCTCCCGCCGAACCCAAGCCTTTGAAACTGCCCGCGGGGGTCACGGCGGAACAACTGGCCGATCCGAAGGAAGCGGCCAAGATCGCCGATCAACTGGACAAGGAGTATCCCGCGCCGCAATCCGAAGCGACCAAGATGCTCATCGCGATCCTCAGGGGTTCGCAGCTCAACGGCATGGACGGCTGGTTCGGTCCAGCCCAGTCGCGCCACACCTGGGCCTGGCTGGCCAAGCACTGCGGGGTCGATCCCAAGAAGGGGACGATCACGCGCGACAAGTTCATCGGGCCGGTCGAACTGTTCGATCAACTCGACCGCGATGGCGACGGCAAGATCGCCGCGTCGGATCTCGAATGGGCCAACTCCAATCCCTATGTCATGCAAGCAGGTCTTTTTAACCGGGTTTTTCGCCGCCTTGACCGCAGCGGCGATGGCAAAGTGAAACAAGAAGAGTTCGAGGCGTTGTTCAAGACCTTGAGCAAGGACAAGGGCTACTTCACGGCGGACGACCTGCGCCAGGCGATGATTCCGCGCGGGCCATCCGGGTTCTCGCCCGGAGATGCTCCGACCATTCCCGTCCTGGTCAAAGGGCTCTTCGAGGGAGAAATCGGCTCCATGGACGAAGGGCCGAAACCCGGCGATGCGGCGCCGAATTTCACATTGAAAACTCCCGACGGCAAGGAGACGATTTCCCTTTCCTCGTTGACTGGCTCCAAGCCGGTCGTGCTGGTGTTGGGCAATTTCACCTGCGGGCCGTTCCGGGGTCTGTTTCCCGATGTCGATGCCGTCTACCGGCGCCATAAGGACAAGGCCAACTTCATCATGGTTTATGTTCGCGAGGCGCATCCCACCGACGGATGGAAGATGGACTCGAATGCCCGCATGGGTGTCGAGATCAAACAGCCCAAGACCTACGCCGACCGGGTTGAGGTCTGCACCCTGTTCCGCACCAAGCTCGAACCGGGTATGCCGGTCGTCGTCGACGAGGTCAACGACCCCACCGGCACCGCCTACAGTGGCATGCCCGCCCGGCTTTATGTCATCGATAAGAAGGGGAAGGTCGCTTACAAAAGCGGTCGCGGGCCGTTTGGATTCAAACCCGGGGAGATGGAACAGGCGCTGCTCATGTCGCTGATCGAGGGCAGCGCTCCCGCGGCACCCTCGGCGACCCCGACCGCCGCATCGGGTGCGTTCCCCGGCCCTACCGAATCGGCCAAGGAACAAGGCAAATAGGAGCGGCCGCCTGGAAGCCTTTAGAAACCGTGCTTTCAGTGCCGGAAGGATAAGCCGAATTCCTCCTGGAGGACTTCGGCCAAATCCTTTTGGCTTGCCTTATCTTTTCCGCCCCACCACCCGATGTTTGCCCTGGGTGGGACTTGCAATGCGCTAAATCCGCCTTTACAATCGATAAGCAATGGCTAACACCTTTTTACGGAGCCATTGCATTTCGTAGAGAACACGTTTTCGTCAGAAGATTCATGACCGCACTCCAAGCAAACCGTTTCACTGCGCGAGGAATTCTTCTCGCCGCAGCTTTATTGCTTGGAGGAGGCAGTTCTTCCGTGCAGGCTGGTTGCGAAGACCACGCGATTGTTTATGGGCCCGCGGCCCGAGCCGAGCAGGCCGGCCAACACCGTTTGAACGATCAGGCCAGCCCCTATCGTTTCCACGATTCTCAATCTGGTCAGAAAAGACCTTGCAACGGCCCGAGCTGTTCGCGCCAGTCACCTCATTCACCCCTGCTGCCCAATAACGAACCGCCGAAGAAAACCAGCGATGATCCGTTGCTCGTTTCCTGGCTGGACAGTTTGCTTTTTGTTGAAGCTACTCCGTTCCCTCGGTGTTTGACGGCATCGGCGCTGCCTGCTGGGCACCCCGATAGCCTTCTCGATCCGCCGCGAGCCTGATTTCCCTTCCCATCCCCGATTGAATCGGTTCCTTGCGTGGAAACTGCGACCCAGCAATTGTGCTGGCGCAGGCATCCTCCCATCGCGAAATCCGTCTTGAGCGTCCTTCGCCCTTAATGGCTCTGGATGACGCCCCCTTTCCCGACCTCATCGCGTCCTCATTGATCCCGTACACGGAGATTCCGTCATGACTTCTCGTTTGGTTCGCCGCAATGGATTCACCTTGATTGAGCTTCTCGTCGTCATCGCCATCATCGCCGTTCTCATTGGCTTGCTTGTTCCCGCGGTTCAAAAGGTTCGCGAAGCCGCTAACCGAATGACTTGCCAAAACAACATCAAACAACTGGGCCTGGCCCTGCATAACTACCACGACACCAACGGCGCCTTCCCCAAGGGCCGGACGATTCCCAATACCATCGCTTTCTCCGCGCAAAGCCGCCTCCTTCCGTTCATTGAACAAGAAAATGCGGGCAAGCTGATCAACTTCAGCGTCGCCTACACCGATCCAGCCAATACCACCGCCGCGGCGATCGTGGTCAAGACTTTCATCTGCCCCTCCGATACCGTTTCTCAAGTGCCCGCCAAATGGGCGCCCTTGAGCTACCGCGTCAACGAGGGCACCACGGTTGCCATGTGGCAAGGCGCCAGCGACACCGCCGGAGTCAACAACGCATTGCCTCCCGACAATGGCCCCTTCTTCTGCAACAACCCCTACAAATTCGCCGACATCCTCGATGGCACCACCAACACGGCCGGTTTCAGCGAGCACCTTGTCGGCGACTTCAACCAAACCCAGGTCAGCGAAATGCGCGACACCTTCCGTCCGGGCAGCTACCCGGCCACGGCGGACGAAGCGGTCGCCATGTGCGCCGCGACCAACATCAATGATGTTTCCACCCAGGGCTTTTCCGATGTGGGCGCGCCCTGGATCTATGGCTACCACTCGACTTCCAGCTACTGGCACACCTCGAAGCCCAATACCCGCTCTTGCATGTTCCCGCCCAGCCGGATCATGACCACCGCCACGAGCAATCACACCGGCGGCGGCGTCAATGTCTGTATGCTCGACGGGTCGGTGAAGTTCATCTCCTCGGCGGTCAGCATCACGACCTGGCGGGCGATCGGCACCCGTAACGGCAACGAGGTCGTCGGCAGCGATTACTAATCACCCGGCTTTCTTGCGAACGCCTTGATCAGGAGACAGCCCCTGGGCCTTTGTTCGCCCAAGGGTCTGGGGTTGTCTCCTGGCCCTATATCTGACTCAAGAATTGGGCGCCGCGCTTATGGCATCGAAGAGGGACATCGAGATTTCCCTCAAGCTGTTTTGACACGGTGTCTGGCCGCGACGAACCGCGGCCAGGCAAACTCTTCCGTAGCGATTGTCGACGACTTTTCTCTTTTGAATCTCAACACTCTCCTCTCTTGTCCCACTCCTTTGGAAGGAACACCACGATGAATCCGTTTTTGGTTATTGCCCTGCTCGCCGTTGATCCGCCCCCCGTGTCGGAAAAGCCCAAGCCCGTGGCGGTCACTCGCAATCAAGAAAAAGACTTCCTGGAAAATCACAAGACCGCGCGACCGCGCCTACCGATGCCGCCCGCCGGTACCGGCCCATTGGCCCGCGTGAACAATGGCCGTTTCCGCCAATACTACCTGCCCGCCGACTTTCAGTTCGGCGGACTGGGAGGCCGCGGCGATACCGATACCGAACTGACCCTCGACAACACCTTCAAGGTCAAACTCTTCTGGATCACCAGCCGCGCCAACAACTGCTACTACTGCCTGGGCCATCAGGAACACAAGCTGGCTTCGGCTGGAGTCACCGACGACGGCATCGCCGCGCTCGATAGCGACTGGGCCATCTTCACCCCCGCCGAGCAGGCCGCCTTCGCCTTCACCAAGAAACTGACTTATGAACCCAACAAGGTGAACGCAAAAGATATTGAAGATCTGAAAAAGCACTATACGCCCAATCAAATTCTGGAAATGACGATTGCCGTCGCCGGCTTCAACTCGATGAACCGCTGGACCGATGGCCTGAACATTCCCGGCGAAGAGAATGGCAACTTCTTCCGCAAGGAAGGCGGCCCCGATCTTTCCGGCTTCAAAACCCCAACCTCGGCCAAGTACGCCGAAGCGATCACCTCGGTGGCCCCGATCGACCAGCAAACCAAATCGTGCGAAGCCCCCTGCGTGCCGGCCCGGCCCGCGCTCGAATCGGCCGAAGCCGTGAACCAGGCTCTCGAACAGGCCAAAACCCGCAAGGCGACCTTGCCCGTCGCCAAGACCCTGCCCGCGAACTGGGATGCCAAGGGAAAAGCACCGCAATGGGCGCTCCTCATGGCCACCTTCACCAAATCGGGCAAATCCCGCTATGACGGCGTTAACGCCGTCGCCGAAAAAGGCTCGCTTTCGCCCAAGCTGAAAGCCGCCATCGCCTGGAGCGCCGCGCGCACCGACCGCGCCTGGTATGCCCTCGGCGTGGCCAAGGAGCGTCTCAAGGCGCTGGGCTTGACCGAAGAGCAAATCTTCGGTCTGGACACCGATGCCGCCGCATTGGAACCCGCCGATCGCCAGGCGCTCGCCCTGGCCAAGAAACTCGCCCTCTCTTCGGCGACCGTGAGCGATGCCGATGTCGAAGCCGTGCGCAAGGGAGGCATGACGGACAAGCAAGTCGCAGAAGTCGTGCACCACGCGTGCACCGCGGCCTTCTTCGACCGCGTCACCGAAGCGGCCAACCTGCCGCTCGACTAATCCGAGCCCTGCTGGGTTTCCGCGAAATCCAATGGGATCCGCTGCTTTCTTAAGAAGGCGGCGGATCCTTTTTTGTTGTACGGGCGTGGTGAAGCCCCGTTTTGTAGTGGCAACTTTTCTGGCCGAATCGTTGAAAAATAAGGACTTACGACGACAACTGGGGAAGTTATGCTGGATTTTGGCTAGAACCGCTTCATCCGCTGCTGCAGATATCCCATCAGCGCCTTGTCGAAATTCACGCTCGTGTCGATCGGCACGAAATCGATCTGGGACTTGGTCAGCTCGTCGGTCAATTCCTTGCGGTACCCCTCCATGGCGGCGATGTAGTCGGCGCGCACGGCGCGGGCATCGAGCACCATCTTGTCGGGCGTTTCGATGTCGTGAAACTCGGTCATCTGATCGAAGGGAAAGCGGATCTCCGCCTCGTCGAGCACGTGAAAAACGATGATTTCATGGCCGGCAAAGCGCAGCCGCCTCAGGCCCTCGATCACCGGCTCGACATCGCTTAAGAGATCGCTGAAAACCATGACCAGGCTGCGGTGCTTCAAGAGCGGCTGCAACTGCCTGAGCGCCGCGCCGGGGTCGGAAGCTCCCGCCGGCCTGAGTGCGCCCAGCATCGAAAGCATGGCACCCAGGTGGCTGCGTTTGCTGCGCGGCGGCAGACTGTGGTGGATCTTTTCATCGAAGACCGCCAGGCCGATTGGATCTTGCTGGCGAATCATCAAGTAGCCGAGCGCCGCGGCCAGGCTTACCGCGTAATCGAACTTGGTCAATTGCTGACGGAAGGTCCAGCCCATCGAACCCGACGAGTCAAGCAGCACCCAGCCGGACATATTCGTCTCGGCCTGGAATTTTTTGACATAGTACTTTTCGGTTTTGGCATAAACATTCCAGTCGATGTCCTTGATGTCATCGCCGGGGTTGTATTTGCGATGTTCGGAGAACTCGACCGAAAAGCCCTGATAGGGACTGGCGTGCAAACCGCTAAGAAACCCCTCGACGATGAACCGCGCCCGCAGATCAAGGCGTTCGACCTGGCGGATGACATCGGGCCGAAGGTATTTCTCGGTACTCAAAAAGGGGGATTCCCAAGGAAGATCAAAGCGAAAACGATTCAGGCCCCAAGGGGCGTGCGCATGGCCATTCTAGCCCCGTTTTCAGGGGAAAAAAGGCGCCCGGGCGAAAGATCGCACCCGCCAGGCAAGATGCGTTCTCCTGAGTCCATTTCACCCGTGAAAGGGAGTGATTAGAACTCTTGAACGAGCAACCGCTCGCCGGCATCGAAAAATCCGAGGCCATCGACCTGGTAAATCCCCTCGGTGGCCTGGGCCAGGTGCCGGGCCAGCCCCTCCATCAGGCGATCGAGCGCGGCCTCGTCGGGATGATCGATCGGCCGGCGCAAGGTAAAAACCTGCCGGCACAAGGCAACCGCTTCCATCGCCTTGCCCGCTTCAGGAGCATAATCGCAAGCTTCCAGGAAGGCCGCCCAGGAGTTGATATCCTTGCGCACCCCAAGCTCATCGGCGCCATAGCGCTCGATCGTCAAAGGCGTGCTATCGCCAAGGGAGACCAGGGCGCGAAACCAGCCGATGTCGTCCCCCACGAACGAAACGGAGGCCCCCGGCGCAAGCCGCAGAGCCTCCTGTTCGAAAAGCGCTGGATCCGGTTGAGCCTCGTTACCCGCAAACACCCGGCTCCAGGCCGCACTCATTTCGCTATCCCCTTTTTCTTTTCGCGCTCGAATCAGGGCTGGGTCACGATCGCATCGGGAGCCACACCGTTGAGCGCCTTCAAATAGTTGACGAGGTCTTTTTTCTCCTGCGGGGTCAGACCGAGTTTGAACGGAATGATCGGCATGCCGTCGGAGGTCAAAAAAGGTTGCGGACCGGTCACGGGGGTACCGTCGAGCTGGGCTTTCAACCAGGCCTTTTCCGCATCGAAATCACGCATTTTGAAGTCGAGGGTTGCGTTGACGTTGCCGCCCTTGTCGTAGAAATCGACCACTTCTTCCAGGGTCGCTTCGCTGCCATCGTGCATGTAGGGGGCGGTGTTGAGCAACTGGCGAAGCGTGGGGGTTTTGGTCGCGCCAAAAAGGTCGGGGTTCTTGTGGCCGATCTCTTGAGCGCCAAAACGGAACTGGTCGCCTTCAGGAAGCTTGCCGTCCTTGGCGCCAACGCCCAGGTTGTGGAAATCCGAATCGGTGAAATTATCCCCTGCGTGGCAGCTTGCGCAGCGGGCCTTGCCAATGAAGATCGCCTTGCCGCGCGCAATCGAGGCGCCCAGGGCGGGAAGCGCCGCCTCGGCGTTGTCCCCGAGACCGAAAGCCTTGATCACTTCGGTCTCTTTATCCGCGATCGCTTTCTTCAGGACTTTTTCGACATCGCGGCCCTCAAGCGCCGGCTTGCCCTTGGCATCTTCTTCTTCGAGCCGTTCGCGCATGGCGACTTCGGCCCGGTCGGCAATCGCGTTGCCCGTCAACACCGTGCGCTCGTAGGTGGCGATCGCCTTGGCGGCGGCATCGATGGTGGGGCCGTGGCCAAAGGCCTTTTCGAACGCTTTGACATACTCCGGCTTGGCGCGCATCCGCGTGATCACGCTGTGCCAGGCATGGCCCTTGCCGTCCCACATCTCCTTGGGATTTTGCGGCGGGCCCTGGCACTGGATTTCCAGCGAAGAGGCGCGGCCGTCCCAAAACTGAAAGGCGTTGTAGGCGCTGTTGAACACCGTCGGGGCGCTCACTCCGCCCTTGGAATCGAAGATGCCGGTGCTCACCTTGGCCCGGTCGGTGTAGCCATGAGAGGGCTTGTGGCAACTCGCGCACGACACGGTGCCGTCGGAGGAAACGAGCGCGTCGAAATAAAGCTTTTTGCCCAGGTGGAATTTCGCCACCGTCATCGGGTTTTCCAGGGGTGCCAGGGGCGCGGTGGTCAGGCCCAGGGGAACCTTGATGATGACCACCTTGCGGGTGATTTCCTTGCCCGTGCGTGGATCGACGGCTTTTTCGGTCGATTCGTTCCAGTAGCTTTTCAGCTCGTCCCAGACCTTGCGATTTTGGTTGGCGGTGGCAAAGCGGATCTGCGCGTCTTCGGCAAAGGGCAGTTTGAGTGCCTGCGAAGGAACCGCGGCTCCGGCCTCGCGGATCGCTTTTTCATCCGGTCCGTCAGGAAAGGGGCGCGCCGAAACGGGGCGAACGGCACCCAGTGTCAAAAAGGTGGAAGCGGCACCGGCCAGGACAAGCGCGCCGAATCCCAGGACGGTAACAGGGGCAGTCCCCCTGCGGGAATGGGGTGTAGTCATCATCGGTTCCTTCATGAAATTCAGGGCGGGGAGGCTTCTGTCGCGGCAGGCCAAGTGTCAGCGCCCATCGGAAAGATCGAGGCGCGTCGGACCGACCCATCGTTACCAAGGTTTCAGCCGGCGGTTCCTAGCGTTTTACAGGTTTGGGCCCGTACTTGGCAACATCGGGCTCAGGCACCACTTCGAGCAGTTGGCGGACGATGTCTTCGGTTTGTTTCCCCTCGGCTTGCGCCTGGAAATTCGCCCCGATGCGGTGGCGCAGCACCGGCTCCGCCGCCTTGCGTATATCATCGATCGACACGCTGAATCGGCCTTCCATGGCGGCAAAGGCCTGGCCGGCACGCACCAGGAATTGCCCGGCGCGGACCCCGGCGCCGAAATCGACGGTGCGCTTCACAAAATCGGGAGCGTCGGGACCAGGACGGGTCGCCCGCACCAGCCTGGCGACATAATCGAGCACATAGTCGCCCACGGGCACATTGCGGATTAGCTTTTGCAGGTTGATGATCGCCTTGGTGGAAAGCACCTTGGTCAGTTCCGGATTTTCATCGCGAGTCGCATTCTTCAAAATTTGCTTTTCTTCTTCGAGCGTCGGGTATTCGACCTTGATCGTGAACATGAACCGGTCCATTTGCGCTTCAGGCAACGGATAGGTTCCTTCCTGTTCGATCGGGTTTTGCGTGGCGATCACGAAAAACGGATCGGGCAGACGGTAGGTTTCCTGGCCGACCGTGACCTCACGCTCTTGCATGGCTTGAAGCAGCGCCGCCTGGGTTTTCGGGGGCGTTCGGTTGATTTCGTCGGCAAGCAAAATGTTCGTGAAGATCGGACCCTTCACGAATCGGAACTCCCGCTTTCCTTCGACATCATCGAGGATCGTCGTTCCGGTGATGTCCGAAGGCATCAGGTCAGGAGTGAACTGCACGCGCTTGAACTGCACATCGAGGATCTGCGAAATCGATTGCACCATCAAGGTCTTGGCCAGGCCGGGAACACCCACCAAAAGCACATGGCCCCGCGTAAAGATCGAAGCCAGGATCTGCTCGAGGACCTTCGATTGACCGATGATCACTTTGCGGATCTGGTCCAGCATCAGTTGGCGCGATTGGCTGAACTGCTGAAGATATTCGGTGATCTTGTCGCCGCCTGTCCGGGGATCGCCAGTGGACACTATCCGCCTCCCAATCGCATGGCTCGCATCCCGGGCGAGGTCGCTTCCGAGAAAATCGCGCAATGATGCTATTCTATGGCCGAACTCCCGGCGTGCCATTTCCGCCAAAGTCTTGAAATCAGCCGGGGTTGTGTCGATTCAGAAACGCAAGAGCAGACAAGGATCGCGCGGCCGGTGAAAGACCAGCCTCGCGGCAGATGGGACGATGTCATCAATCGGGCAGCGCGGCCCCCTTGGTCTCTCTCATGAACGGAATCAGGAAAAAACCGGCGAGGTAGATGAAACTCATCAGGGCGCAGGCCTGTCCGTAGTCTCCCTTAAAGTATCCGTTCATCAGGGCGCCTGTTTGCAAGGCTCCGATCGCCGCGATGATGCGGCCGAAATTGAAGGCAAACCCCTGCCCCGTGGCGCGCACCCGCGTGGGGAAAAGCTCAGGCAAGTAGAGAGGCAACCAGCCGTAAAACGTGGCCGTGCATCCGCCGGCAATGAAAACTGTGACCAAAAACCAGGTGTTCCATTCGGTGTTCGTGCGAAAGAATAGCTGGGCAGACGCCAGAGAAATCGCCAGCAAAAAGGCATAGCCAAAACGGCGAGAAAATTTTTCCCCAATCATCGCGGCCACGAAACAGCCCGCGGTGGCCCCCATGGCCGACCAGAACTGCGTCCACTGTTTGGCGCCCGCGAGTTTGTTCGATAACTTATCGGCCCAGTTGGGCGACCAGAGCACCGATCCCCAGGTGCCGAGCAAGGCCACACCCGAAAGCGCGGCGCCGATCAACATCATGGTGAGGATTTGTCTTTTTGCATCGCTCGATTCGCCCGACCGTTTCAAATAGTTGCGAATGGGCCACAAGTAACCGGCAAGCACGATGATCAAGAAGAGTGCCGTGCCGCCCAATCGCACCGGCCAGGAGAAATCGTCCGCCCAGAGGTAAAGGATGCCGAAGCAGGCAGCCGCCCCGATGAGGACACCGGTCAGGTCGATCGTCTCCCAGCCTTGAGTCTTCCCCTGGTCGCGTTCGTGCGTCCAGCGGTCCGATTCGCGCACAAAAAGGCGAATGACCAGCGTGAACAGGGCGGGCAAGATTCCCATGACCATGAGCAATCGCCAGCCCGAGTTGGCCATGAGTGCTCCGATCCAGGCCTCGGGAAAGGAAACACCTCGCAATAACGATTCAATACCCGACTGGAACTGGGTCAGGAACAAACTCAGGAGAGCGACGAGCACATAGCCTAGGTTGCCAAAGGCTCCGATCAAGCCAGCGAGCAGTCCGCGCGAGCGCCCTTGCCAGATCTCCATGACCAGGGCCACGCCAAGCGACCATTCGCCGCCCATGCCCAGCGCGGCCAAAAACCGGATGACGACAAAGTGCCAGGGGGCTTGAGCAAAGGCCGCCAGCGACGAAACGATGGCATAGGTCAAAATGCTCAGGCTCATCGCTCGAACCCGGCCAATCCGGTCGCCAAGCCAGCCGAAGACGACGCCCCCGGTGGCGGCGCCGACGAGAAAGGCAGCCGTGATCACGGCGAACCATCGGCCGATCAAGGCATCGACGGCCTCAGGCTCCAAGGAGTCGAGCTCCGGCTTCAAAAGTTCCATGAGCGCCGGCCGCGCCACCACGGGAAACAGGCCCATTTCAAATCCATCGAATAGCCAGCCAAAAAGGGCGGCGATCAAGGCCATCGTTTTCGCGGTCGTGATGGACTGGGAATTCATGCGTCCCACTCGGAGGAGGTGTCAACGGGGAGGGAGAACTGGAGGAATGAACCGACTATCCTACGGGCAAGCGATCCCAGCCGGAAGGCGTGTAAGGGTATTCGCGAATTCGCTCTGAGACTGAAGCCAGCCCGAGGAAGGGCCATTGGGAGCCATCGCTCGATGAGGCGCGGGACGAAGAAGTCTGGCGGTAGGAGCCAATGGGCTAAAGGGCGAAATATTCCTCGACCAACTCGATCGTTTCCTTTTCCAGGGACGGATTTTTCCCCAGGAAGACGACCAGGTATTTGTCCGAATCGAAGTTATCGAAGGTGGCCATGCGCCGGAAATGGGGCACGATGTCCGACATTTTCTCATCTTCAAAGGAGCTGGTCATCACGAAATGTTCTTCGGGCGCCTCGACATCTTCATCGACGCAGACATAGGCCATGGCGATCGCATCGTCCCACTGGGTGCCGTTGTGCCCCGCGCAGACGACATAGCGGCAACCTTTTTTGACGATCTCGGTCGTCAGAACTTCTTTTTCTTCAGCCGTGATCGCCTGATCGTTGATCACCAACAACAAGGAGAATTCCTCTCCCTCGAAGGGGGTTTTGAAATGAAAGGGGCGTTCCAATCGGTCGAACCAGACCTCGAATTCTTCATTCCAGACAACGCGATTCATGATGGGTCCCAGGCTCGCCATGCCCCAATCCAAAAGATGCGCCCAGAGACCGGGCACCTTTTTCCCTCCTCGCTTTTTATCGTGTGCTGGAAGTTTGTTCATGAGGCCAATCGCGGTTTTCATCGAAATTGCATCGGTGATTCAAGGGAGTGCGACGAATCGATTGGTGAGAAATGAGCAGGCTTGGCAACTTCTGAGTGCCCGAATGCTTGCGGCGATCCCTCAAGAACGTCGATCAAGAAATGCCCAATAGGCTGCAGAGTCTACCGCAGGATTCACCTTCAAGGAAGCCTGGGAACTCTCACGCACAAGTCGTCGCCGGGGGGATCTCCAAGCAAGGTCTCACCTCCCGAATCGTCGATGCGATTTAAGCCGACGCTGTAAAGCAGATATCCATCGGGTGTTTTTCGGTAGCGATGCGCCTCCCCGGAAAACAGGTCCGCTGGAACCACTTCAAAATACGCGGGCGTCAGATCTTCGAGCCTTTCGGGGTACTGACCCTTGTCCCGGCGGTACATGGTTAGTGCCAGGGCGATTTCAAATAGCGTTTTTAATTCTTCGTTGGATACGATTTTCTCTTGAATGCGGTAATTGAATCCCGCATTCATTTTCAGAAGGAAGTAAGCAAGCAGTTGACCCAGAAGCTTCGCTCGATCCCGACGACTCCCCAGGTCGAGGCCTTCTGCTTGCGCTTCCAGGATGGTTTGCCAATCTTCGGAAATGGTCTTTAGAGTTTTTTCCCGATCCCATGGATCCGTAAGCCGGTGTGCGGCAATGACTCGATCCATGCCCCGATGGATCTCCCGAAGGCACCCGTTCCAATCTAGCGATTGTCCTTCGCTCATTTTAGCAAGCACTATTTGTTCGCTTTTTTCACGAAACGAGCTTATGAATCGAATATGGTCAACGTATCGATTTCCAAATCGATTGAATCGGGAAGCCTCTTGCAAGATCTCAGATCTTTGCGACCAATCCAAAAAATCGGCAAGATTTTCTTGTTTTGGCAGCGCGTCGATTTCCTTGATCCAAAGGATCCATTGCTCGTTGCTCAATTGGGCGAACTCTAAAAAAGAACGCTCCGCATAGACCACCAACCACTCCATGGCGAGATAACAATGAAGGTCCACCAGGTCTCGTAGCTTGAAGTGGCTGACGATTCGGTGACCTATGAGAAAATCCTCGCTGGCTCCCGCAAAGTCCCCTTCGCCGGTCTTGAGCCAGGCCCGGCACACGAAGCCGCTAATGATTTCACTGAACCAGAAGAGGCCGGGTGAAGCCGGGCCGGGCAAATGGTCGCGATTTTTCCCTCGAAAGGGATCGATATACGGGAAATAGAATTGCGGCAAACGAGAAGCGCGCGCGACCCCTTGCATCGCTTTCTCATTCTCTTTGAGCCAAAGGGCCACCATGGGAAAGGAAGTTGATTTCCACGGCTGGCTCCTTGACGGCGACCATTCCTTATCCCGGATTTCTTGTTTCTGCTCCTCGGTCAACACCCTGTTCCTTTTCAGGAATTCTTCGAAGGAAACGAAGGAGTCGCCTTTTCGCGGCGGCGGGTCCATTTGCAGGTAGCGGAAAAACCGTTCGGGATCGGGATTTTTGTCCGTGTGGGAACCCAAGGCCTCAAGCAAACCCACAACCATGTTCTTCTTGGGGTCGATTCCCTTGCTTAAGCGCAAATTCACAGCGGCTTCAAAATCGGGGTAACCCTCATCATCCAACGGTTCGGTTAGTACCGTAGTTTCCTTGGCAATCCGGAACCGGGGAGCGAAATTTCCCGAAGGCAGGATGCGAAGATCATCGGGCGCGCCGAATTTCGCAATCGCCCAGAATACGCCCAATGCCGCACCTATGATCATCGCACCGCAAACCAGACATATCCACAGGAACCTACGCCCTGGTCTCCGAACATCCATCAATGTTTTCGATCTCCTGAGGGTTGGCTTTCGCTTCTTGAATTCTTCTCATCCGAATCCTGGCACGTCCACCGGATGGCTAGCGGCTTCCCAAATTTGTTCTCGGTTCTAATGGAAGATAGGAGTCTAGTCATCGACTGGGTGATTGAGGGCCATTGGGCGCGTCGGAACGCAAACCACGATGTCATCGCCGGGGGGTTCTGCATAGGGCGACATGGCACCGCCATCGTCGATCCGGTTGGGGCCGACGCTATAAAGACGATACCCATCCGAGGTTTTCTGATACGGGTGGGGACCGCCTGAATAGATGTCATCGGGCACGGTTTTGAGATAGGCCGGGACCAAGGCGCTGAGATCTTCCGGATATTCTCCCTTTTCACGGCGAAACATCGCCAGACCCAAAGAGATTTCGAGCAGGCCTCTGTATTCGTGATCACGGTCCCAGGCAGCCTGCATGTGAGAGCTCACTCCCGCGTAGGTATGTAGATACACCGCAGCCAACAATTGACTCCTCAGTTTTTTTGCGTCGGTGCGCTTCCAAGGAACGCTCGGGCTTGCTGCCAGTTCTTCCAGACGACTCCATCGCAATTCCTCCCACATTTCCTTCAATTTTTTCAGCTCGGCCTCTCGCACCGAATCGCTCTCGAGGCGTTGACTGGCGACGATCTGGTCCATCCCGTAATTGATCGTTTTCAGGCAATCATTCCAATCCAATAGGGAAAACCCCATTTCCTTCTCAATTTTTTCGACTAGCTCGTTACCGATTAACACCATCATCTGGGTCCACGGTTTTAGTTTATCCCCCAAGCGACTAAACTGAATGACTTGCTGGAGGACTTCGTAGCGCTCATACGAGTCAGCCAAGTCTGCCAGGGAATGCAAGCGGGGCAACGCGTCGAACTCTCGCTTCCATTCATCCAACTGAGAACGGGTGAAGGGCAGATACTGCAGGAGCACCGAGGCCGTTTTCAAAAAACGAAGATCCATCGAGAGACATAGCATGCTGTCGAGTGTGCCCCCAACGGGATTCCTTCTGAAGATCCTGAAACAGGCCATCAGGTCGTCTTTGGCGCCTTCGAAGTTTCCTTCCTCGACTCTTAGCCAGGTCCGGCATAGCAGAAGATCGCCAATGGGTCTGAAGCAATCCGTCGTTGGCAAGTAGGCTTTGAGGAAATCGTCGGGCCCATTGATGGGACGCAGATGAATCAACGGGAAAAAAAATTGAGGTCTTCGCGACGCTTCATGCAATTTGCCCAGCATGGCTTCATGCGCTTTTAGCCACCGCGCCACGCGAGGAAATTCAGTCGCCTTCCACGGCCGGTTCATGGCCGGATTCATTTCCTTCCACGTGATTCCATAAATGCGATCTTTATCTACAGTAGGGTCGCTCTTCAGAAAATCGGCAAAGCTCATCAGATACACGCCCTCTTCGGGTGGCGGGGTCATTTGCAACCCTCGAAAAAACTCCGCCGGAATGGCCTTGCCTTCGGGTTTTGGACCCAAAATCTCAAAAAGTGCCACCACCCGATTTTTCTCAGGCTCGATCCCCTTGCCCAATTGCAGGTTCGCGGCCCTTTCGTAGTCGGGGTAACCCTCTTCGTCGAGGGGTTCGATGATCGCCGTCGTGCCTTTGGAAATAGGAAATTGTGGCGGGTAATGGCCTGACGGCAGAACTCGTGGATTTCCTGGAATCAGAATTCTCGCCAAAATCACCAACCCGAGGGCGATGACCACGCCAAGGATCAAAGCAGCCTTCCCCATGCGCGTTTGGGAAACCATGACCATCTCTTCCTGGAACTCCTGAAATCGGCATGGCTGAATGCACTAGCCGGGATGCAAGTGCCAAAGCCCCTTTTTTACGCATCTGATTTGCGGCCCGGAAGTAGCTTTGGCATTCCTTTTTTTCGTCAACGATCTTCCCTTGGTCCCCCGCACTGTCAGGAGGAACGATTGAAGCCTTCGGCAGTGGTTGGGGACAAGGATCGCTCAATATTGCGGTCAATCGACATTTCCTGGTTCGGTGAATGCCGAAATCAGGCCTTTTGTAAACGAGGCGCTGCTTATGGAGCCGTCGAAACGATCTTGGCCAAGAATTTCTTGAACCAGTCTACCGCTGATTCTGGCACGGCCACGTCATGGGTTAACGCCAACGTCAACCTTTTCACCCGAACTGGCTTTGCGCACTCCAAGCCGATCAATCGACCGCCGAGGTACGGGATGTACTCTCCGTAATCAAAGGAATTCGCCCTTTTTTCATCCTTAAATAGGATGCAATATAAAAAAACATTGCCATTGTCGAAGTAACGATCAACAAAGACCGCCGGCAGTTTGTTAGGGCTGGCAATTCCCTTTTTACCATCAAAACACACTTTTACATAAGGATTTTTATCCGAGAATTTTAAATGATTAAACAAGAGTCCGTCGAAATCGATTCCTGGTGTTTTCTGTTCCATGATTGGGCTAAACGACTGATATAGATCCATATGGACCACGCCACGCGGCAGTTCTTTCTCCGGGATAATAAACGCCTTGGTGACGAAGTCTAACCCTTCCTTGCTAACTTTCCCTAAATGGGCGACCTATAGTCCTTCAGTGCCAGGAGCGGCCTCGGCAGGCTGTCTCCTTGGCTGATGAAAACATCTTTGACTTCAAAATTGAAAAGATTGCCATCATAATATCCCAATCCTTCTAGCGACATAAAACATCCCTTCTTTTTCCAACCTTCTTTACACTCCGTTAATGAAAATCAACACACCTCTTTGCAATAATTATCGTTATTTTTCCAGCGCCTAGCGGAGCCGTCTTCATTGCTGGCAACCGTGCAAATCTCTTTCTCGATATTGGATATTTCATGATCTATGTTGAAACTAAATGAAAGCTCGTCGTTGATCCAAAATTCCAAGCACGGATACGATCCGATGATTTTCACCGCGCTCCATTTACCACCAATAAAATAGCTGTTTACTGGATTTACGCACAGCATCGGCGATACCCGATTCGTTTTATAGAATGGTTTTTTCTGAGCGAAGCCAGAAAGCTCTTCCTGAAATCGATTCCCGGTGTGTAAGACGAAATTTGCTCCGGGAAATTGAAACCAAATAGATTCTCCATCAGATTCCGAAAGGCCGAAACTAACGCTTTGGCCACCGATTCGATAAAAACCGGCGGATGACCTCGACTTGAAGGAGATCGCAAAATCCCCGGGCCCAGCTTTCTTCTTAAAGGTAACCAGGGGAGCGAGTATGCCGCCAAGCGGCTCTTTGAACGCGAGTTTAAAAGTGCCTTTTGAGCCACTCCAAGATCCCCTGTTTGCACCTCGATTAATATTAATTTTATATGAAATACATCTGCAAGGTACGGCTCCTGAGTATAACCAAACGACGAACAAACAGATGCCAATAGACAGACCATAAACTATCGAGCGCGCACAAGGACCTCCATGACCAATCCCCTTTGGGGCCATTCCATACGGCACCCTCGGCATCCCTTATCGCCTGCTCCCTACACCGCGCTCTTAAGAGTCAATTTCGCCAGTTGTTTATAGATCACAAACACCATCATGCATCCCAGGCCAATGCCCCCCAGGACTCGCGGTTGCTTAATCGTGTCCCAATAAGAAACGGGGGTTCGGCTTTCCCAGGCTTCTTCGGGCCCAAGGGTGGCGACGGCAGGAATTGCCTTCTGGGCGAGCAGCGTATGAACCTCCTCGGCATATTCTCCGCGCTCGGTCCAGGTTTTGTCGCCGTATTCGACCCAGAGCTTCTGGCCTGGCTTGGCGAAGAATACAAATTCCCGCGCGGGGATTTTGAATTCCACATCGACAATGTCGAGCGCAGGAAGGTAGGCGTTGTCGATCTTCAGACGGATTTTTCTGGCCACATTGCCATTAAGTGGGATTTCCGTCGTCTCGCTAGTGAGTTCCTTGTAGTGGATTTTGCGAAGGAATTCCTTGCCCGCTTCCGACCATGCCGGCGTGCCTTCGCCACCCGATCGATCGACATACACCTTGCAGGTGCGGAAATACTCTTTCTGAGCGAACTTGGGGATGATCGCAACCATGGATTCGCCGGACGCTTCGACGTCGACAATCGTGGCAGCAGTGCCCGGATCCTGGGTGACCTTGAACGATCGAGGCGAAGTGAACGCGTATTTCGGTCCGGGCTGAGTCTGATGACCCTCAACAGCGATCGAAACGGACAAATCCTTAAGAGGAGTCCGGTCTCGGATCGACTCCTCGACAACGGGTGTTCCCCAATCAAGCGTCCGGCCAACCAGTTCCGATTCATTCCTAAGTGTGGGTCGGCCCAGAATGAGAAGGTACTCGGGGTAATTGCCCAGTTGCGCGGGTAGGTGCATGCGGGACAAAGGAAAGAACCCGTTGTAATCGGCGAACTCCCCTTCTCCCAGAAGGGTGCGGTCTCCGTTGGCGGCCAACCCGAAAAGCTTGGCGGAAACTTCAAAACTATGTTTCAAAGTGTGAATGTTGATTCCCAGTATTTTTGCTGTCTTGTCGATCCTTTGGCCTGGAGGGACCTCCGCATCCGTGGGGACGCGAAATCTCACTTCAACGGTCCCATCAGGGTGAGAGATGGATTTCTGATCCGAGACACGAGGACCGCCTCCCGGTAACGGCGTGGGAATCTCGACCAACCGGTCGGTTACCGGCTGGGGCCACCCTCCTTCGTCGACGACCCTCAGGTCTCCCATGCCCGCGCAAGAACGGTAGAAGAGGTCGGCATCGGGAGAGATGGCAACCAGTTGCTTCTCCTTCAACTCGGGCAGCTTGATCTCTTTTCGGAAATGGTTCTTGGGCTCGCCCGCCCAAAGCAAACCGCATGACAACACGAGAGCGGCCATCGCCGCGGCGCACCCAATGAAGTGCTTGATCGTTCGCAAAGGCATCGGATCGGTTCCTTGAAGAGGGAGAGTTTCAGGAATTACTTCGTTGCCAATTGTTCAAACCAATAATGTTCACCCAAATCGCTAAAAGCTTTTAAAACAATATCTTTTCCAAGAATACTAAACTGCTCTTTTGCGACGGACCATTGCTTACACATGCACGCATACCGAGCGAATTTTGATCTAATGAAATCGTTGGTCGGGTCGTCTTTAATATATCCTTCAAAAACCGGTAAAATATCTTCCCAGACTCCTCGTTTTTCGAAATAAGGATAACGAGGCGGAGTGTCCGGTTTCCATGCCGGCTTGGGTACGTAGGCGGAAAGCCGCTCGTGTGCAAGGACCAGTTGATAAGGAATGTTGGTTTTCCACTGGCCTTTCTTCAAACATTCCCGGCCGAACTCGAGCAATTCTTCAGGACTGCCAAGCCATTTGGGCTCCAGGTAAGTCATTTTCGCACGGTAGGGGTATAGTTCGTTCGGATTCGCCGTGGTGGCCCGGTCGAACCACTTCTCCATTTCGTCCCTGGGCAGGGAAAGGCCCATCGCAACGGTAATCATCATGGAGGCGGCCAGATAATTCTTATGGTCCATTTCATAGGATTTTTCCAGTGATTGCTTTGCCAGAAACAACAGGCGGCCAAATTCCTGGAATTGCTCTTCGGATACTTTGTACGCCACCCTGCCCGTCCGTGCGTCCCAGGCATAGTTCATCAAAAATTCCCCATCCACATAATGCAAGATACTCGAGTCGGGGAATTCCTTGGCGAAAGGCCCGCGCAATCTTTCAAAGATGATTTTTCTATCAATTTTTTTATCAGCTATTTTATAAGCAGACACATAACTATTCAATGTCATTGCTTTTTGATACGGCGTGAAACTTGGCGATTGAAAAGACTCTGCAACCCGGTCCAGTTTTCCGTCGAGCAGCGCCTTGCCGTCCTCCGCATTCTGCGGAAGGCCGACGCCGGTTCCAAGGTTGCTAAGCAGGTAATAGAGCGCCTGCTCATGCTTCTGGTCCGCAGCCCGACCAAGAAGGTGAAGCCCTTGCAATGTGCATTGGGGAAAACCGCGACCTTGCAAGGCCCTGATGCCCAGCGAGTACTGAGCTTGCGCATCCCCTTCTTTTACTTTGAGCCAAAGGTTGCGCACTTCCGCGATCGCTTGTGCCTTGTCTTCATTGACGATCAGAAATCCGGTTTCGTCCTCTTGATCCCCTTCAATCATTCGACCAGCATTGGCCTGCAGCCTCTGCCTCGCGCCAACCGAGATCTCATTTTGAGCGCGGGCGATCGAATTTCCGACAACAAATAGAATCGAGCTCAAAAGCAACCGAGAAATGCAACTTCGAGAAGAGAAGAAGTGCATACCGACTCCAGACGGTGAGAGGTTCCGGATGAAGGATATTGACTACCTCTCATTAGATTCCACATGCGGTCCAAAATCAATGGGAGGTATCTTTAAAATCAGAAAATCTGGATTCATATGAGCTAGGCCTCAGAGTGAAATTAAATATTAACAATAAGAGAAGCGCGTCGATGGACAGGACTCGCATTCACGCCGTGACATCGGTTCGCCGGAGAGCTTGCGGATGATCGGGAAAGGCGCAAATGGCCAAGCGATTCGAATTTCCTGCTCCACTCAGGGCTTCGGGGCAGCGGGCAAGTGGATCTTAAAATCGTCACCTCCGCGGCGGTCTTCCCAGGAGCTTCCCCCATCATCCTCCCCATTGGGGCCCACGCTATAAAGCAGATAGCCATCCGCGGTTTTGCGGTAGAGATGGGACTTGCCTGAAAAAAGATCCTCAAGGCCTCTTTGGCTCAACGCGGGCGCGAGTTCGCTTAGTTGTGCGGGGTACGCCCCCTTTGCCTTGCGGTGAATGGCCAGGGATAAGGCGATGGCAAACAGACGATCTGCTTCCTCGGTCTCATCCTCGGATTGCTGAACGTGCCTCAACGACGGGGCCATGTGTCTCAAGAAAAACTGGCCCATCATCTCCCCCAACACCTCCCTTTGGGCAAATCTGGGCAAGACGGCAACTCGGACTTGCTGCAGTAGCAATTGGCTGTGTTCTTTTGCTGCCTCCAGTTCCCTCTCGAAGGCAAGAAACATCGCGTACTTTTCCCCAAGATTGGTCATTCGCCCCGTGGCAACCAGCCGGTCAACGCCTTGATTGACCGTGGATAATACCTTATTAAAATCAGCAAGGTAAAATCGACTAGAGAATTCCCTGTAGGCATTAATATCGTCTATTTTCCATCCTTTTACGGCCGCCGCCAGAGGATCAAGGCCAAACTTGTTAACAAATTGGGTCAGTTGCAATGGAACAACCCTTTCAAACCGATCGAACGATTCCACTACCGGCAACGATGTAAGCCGATCCGCCCATTCCTTTTGCCAGAGCTCCAACGATTTTTGAGAAAAGTCTGCCCTTTCCAAAAGAACCAGGTTCGCGGCCAAGGCGGCTCTTTCGATTTTCAGCCCCAGGGAATGTTGCACCAAAGGCCCCGCTTTTGAAGTCATCAGGCTGGCCAAACGATGGCAAGTCAGCAGGTCCTGCCTTGCATCCTCGAATTTTCCCTGGTCGATGCGCATCATGGCACGGCACGTCAATCCCTCGGACAATTCACGCACCATGGAAATCGTTGGAACCAGGGTTTCCAAAAGGCCGCCTTGAGGTTCCCCTTTCTGGGAGTTAACGAGAGGATGAAAAAACTGCGTTTTTTTCGAGGCTTCGGCCGCAATGGCGAGCCGGCCCTCAATGACTCTTAGCCACTCGAAAATCGGGGGATGCTCATCGACTCGCCATGGTGTCGTCATCGCTTGAGCGGCAAGCGTCGACTCCAACGGCTCTTTCCCCTGGTTAACCAGGTCGTAGTTCTTGGTTTTGATCCACGCGCGGTAATTGACAAAATTCACTTCTTTGGGCTCCGGCGGCGGCATTTTGAGCCATTCGTAAAATCGCGCGGGAACGGCCTGCCCTTCCGGAGACGGTCCAAGCGCCCGCTGCAGCACCACCACCGCATTTTGCTCCGGATCGATCCCCTGTGCCATTAGCAGGTTAAGCGCCTCTTCGTAATCAGGATAACCTTCGTCATCAAGCGGTGAGGCATAGAAGCTGGTATCGCGTCCAAGCGTGAACTGCGGCGGAAAATGCCCGGAAGGCAATCGCTTCGGAGGAAACCAAGGCCAGCAGTAAAGCGCATAAGCCGCCAGTATTGCGGCAACCCCAAGCCAAAGTTTCCATTTGCTCTTGGGTTTCGGTTTCACGGGGGCGTTGGCCATGAGTCTCGTTCCAGGAAGCGGATCAGACAAGAGCAGCTCGATGCCCGCTCACGGTTTGCTATCGAGTTTTGGCTTGGGCATCATCACCCTCAGGTCGTCGCCGCTCGGCTCGTCCAGAGGGCCTCTGCCTTCCTCGTCTTTGCCATTGGCTCCCACGCTGTAAAGCAGATAGCCGTTCGTCGATTTTCCGTAAGTCAATTCACCACGGGAAAACCGGTCGCCAGGGATTTTCGGCAGAAACGCAGGTACGAGGTTGGCCAACTTTGCCGGATAAGCACCACGGTCTTTCCGGTGCATTTCCAGGGCCAGCGCAAGGTGAAAAAGGTCCTCCGTTTCATGGACCTTGGCATCGACGATCGCCAATCGGCGTGTCATACCCAAGATCAAAAGCAATATATTTTCAGCGTGCTTTTCAGGCAGCGATCTTTGCTTATAACTATTCAGAGAAAAAATATCATAAATATAATTTTCTTTATTAATATCAATATATTTTCTATTATTTTCACGTGCTTCTTTAAGGCGCCTATCAATCTCAGGAAAATCTTTTTCACCCAGGCAATCAATTACGGCATCGATTTTCCTATTGATACATTTAAAAACTAAATTATAGTCCAACAGAATATTGCTTATTTTGTATATTTTTTTCACGTCCGGGTCGTCCCGGCTCAATCTCCGATGATAATACTCGGCAGGACCGATCTGATTCATGAGCATGGCCTCCTCCAGGTGGGAACACCGTTCCGCCAGGTTCATGGAGACCGCCAGCGCTGTTTTGTCTGGCAACCCATCCAGTTCCCCGCCCCATGCTTCCAGGGTTTTTCGCGGAAAATCCGCTTCTGCTAACAGAAAATCCGCTTCTGCTAACAAGACTCCGTCGGCTTCGAATGCAAATTGCTCAAGCGCCCGGCCCAAAAGAAAATCGGTACGCAACGGGCCCTTGGCCACCATCCTCGCCAGCCGGTGGACACAAAGCAGATCCATCCTGGCGTCGTCATATCGCCCTTCGCCCATCTTCAACTGCGCGCGACCAATCAATGCAATTCCCAGGTCGCGTATGACCTGGATCGGCTCAGCAAGGGCTCTGTCGACGCTCCCGGTGATGGCGGGACCTTCCTCCGATGCCACGAGCGGAAAAAAGAACTGCTTCTTGTACGAAGCCGCCATCGCGCACGAGAGCGCTTTTTCATTCGCTTTCAACCATGCCGAAATCTCCGGCTGATCCTGAGCGTTCCAGGGCCTCTTTCGCGTTTCAAAGATGTCGAATTCGGTCAATTGTTTGCGCCGGGAGGGATCCAGTTTTGGATCCGCTTCCACGAAGGCTTCAAAAGAAGTCACAACCCGATCGCCTTGCGCCGGAGCCGGTGCACCCAGCCAGGTGAAAAACTCGGGCGGCAGCGTCTTGCCATAAGGCTTCGGACCGATGGCCGGAAGCAGGGCAACGATCACATTTTGCTCAGGCTCGATTCCCGCTGCAAGGGTTTCATTCAGCGCCTTGGCGTAGTCGATGTAGCCATTCTTATCCACCGGTCCGGTGAAGTAGGTTGTTTCCTTGCTCAAGGTAAATCGCGGCGGATAGGCTTCGCCTGGCAATCGGGAAGGCAGCCCGTAAATCGCGGAATCGAGCCAGTAGACAAACCCGATCAACAAAAGACCGATCAATAACCAGCGACCAAATCGCTTGAAGCGATGCATGGGCGAAAAACTCCGGTCCCCAGGGCGTAAAGAAGGTCTAATCTACGGCGAATGGCAATAACAAGTGGGCGCATCCCAACTGAAAATGCAAAAAGCCGTGGGCATCCCACGGCTTTCTTTCCTGATCGATTCTTCCCTCAGGGAAGAACTCTAGCGGTAAAGCTTGACCTCTTGCACGAGTTCGACTTCTTCCTGGCCGAACAGCGATTCGGCGTCGTCGAAGTTGGTGCGAAAATCGGCAAAGCCATGGAAATGGGCGCCGAGGTTGGCCAATCGGGTCAGGTTCGGCATGAATCGGTAACAGATCCGGTGCCAGCGTTTCACCAGGGCGGGGATTTTTTCATCCAGTTCTTCGTGGAATGCCAACCCGTTCGCGTGAAGCAAACGAAGGTCGTGATCCAGCCTGAGGATGTCTTCAAAAAGTTTGTTGGCGTCGCGGATCAGATCCTGCCACGCCAAAGAATCGAGAATCGGCTCGTGATTGCCAACCCATTCCTCGACATCCTGTTCGAAATGGTCGACTTTCCGCTCCGTATATAGCAATCGCACCATGCCTTGAATGAGAGTCATCGGCAGCACCCTCCAATCCATGGAACGCCCGCCTGGCCATCAGAGGCCAGACACCATCCATGGAACGCCAGGCAGACCATGGAACACGATTCGTCAGGTCAGAAATGAACGCGTCTCTTACCCAGAGCTCTGGCTAGAACTCCTAAACTCTGGATCGACGCCGCTGAAATCTGATTATCGCATGGGAAAATTAATCGGGAAGATCAAATATCGAGCAACGTCGCGAATCATCTTAAAAATAGGCTTGGTCTCCACGGAATGAGCCCGGCTTCGCCCAAAGGAAAGCCAAACATTTTGCGGACCCCACCGTTTCGCCTTGAACCCGCTTCCCATGATCTTTGACCGCGCCGCCTTCGATTTTTCCAACTTCCACCCGCATCTTTCCCTTCAGAAAAGCCGAACGGCTTTCGCCAGATTCCCAATCGCGGTAAAATAAGCAAAAAACACAGCATGGGCGGCCTTGGAGGCCGGGCGAAATGGGGCCACCTTGTAGGGCCCAATTGACCTCCCATCGCAGGCCGATTCCGGCGTACCATAAGGTGTTGTCGACTCGTCGAAACCGGCACAGCAATCAGGGATGCCACTATGAAGCTTTGGCGCATGGCCGCAATGCTGCCCCCTCTGGGGGGGTGCGTTTTGGGAATGTTGTTCTGCGCCGGCATGATTCTCTCGGCGCCGCAAAACCAGACCACCAGCCAGCCCGGTCAATACGGAGGCCTCATTTCCCCAAGCGCCGCCGACCTGATGACGCTGCGAGAAGAGTCGATCGCGACCGATGCCGCCGGACTAGAGGAATGGATCAAACAGCGAGTGCTCGGCGAAGAGGAACTGGTTCGCATTGACCGGCTGGTGATTCAACTGGGCGACGAAGAGTTCCAAAAGCGGGAAGAAGCCTCCAAAACCTTGACCGGTTATGGGCCCCGAGCCCGTGCGGCCCTGCGCAAAGGGGTCGATCACAAGGATCCCGAGATCCGCGCACGATCGGCAGATGTGCTTCGAGTCATCGAAATCAACCACACACCCCTCATTCAAGCCGCCGCCTTGCGCGTGCTTGGGCGCTTGCAAAAAGGAAAACCCCCAGGATCCGAGATCACGATCCTCGATTTTCTGCGGCCCAAGGAAAATCAGGTTCTGCTGGAATCGGCGATGGAAGCGATGGCTTTTCTCGCCTCGGAATGGACCGAACCGCCCCAGCCGATTCTCGACGCCTTGAAAAAACGCGCGCCCGCGGATCGCTATCCCCTCCTTCTGGCCCTGCTGAAATCGGGGAAATCATTCGGCCTGGAGATCGCCCGGCAGCAAGCCAGTCAGTCCGATCCCGAAGCGCGTTGCTGGGCCGCGATGGCCCTCTGTTTTTCTGGGGCCGACCCTTCCTACATGGGTATGCTCATCGATCACATGTCCTATCTGGATGAACCCTCCTTCTTCCTGGCCGAGGATATCGGCTACCGCATGGGGGAACCGAACAGCCCCGAGCCGGCTCCCGTGCTTTCGAGCTCGGACAGAGAACGGCGGATCGCCTCCTGGAAGACCTGGTGGACCACACGAAAAAACCAGCCGATGACCCTGCGCGAACCCCTTCTTCCCGCGGGCCCCGGCGGATCGACCATGGTGGTGATCCTCGAACAAGGCAAAATCATTGACCTCGACGTGCAGAAAAAGCCTCGCTGGCAAATCAATGAGCTCGAATACCCGCTCGATGCTCAGCTGCTGCCTGGTCCTCGCGTGCTTGTGGCCGAGCATGGCGGTCTGGGCAACCGGCTGGGGGACCGAATCACCGAAAGAGACATCAAGGGCCGCATTCTTTGGGCCAAAGGTTATAGCCAACCCCTTACAGCCCAAAGGCTTGCGTCAGGCATCACGCTCATTGCCGGAGAATACGGTTTCACCGAAGTGGATCTGAACGGACAGGATCTGGTCACCTGGAGCCCCGCGGGCAACGAAAGAGTCATGAAGCTGCAACGGCGGTATGACGGTTTCACGGCCGTGGTCTTGAAAAATGGCGACGAGGGAGAAAAATCCCGGTTGGTGTGGCTGGATCGATCGTTTCGCGAGCGGGCGACCTTTCCCGTTCAGGTCGGGAAGTCGGGAGGCCGAGTCGATATTTTGCCCGGGGATCATGTCCTGCTGCCCGAATTCGAAAACAATCGGGTCGCCCAGTTCGATGCGACCGGAAAAGTCGTCTGGTCGGCCAATCTGGACCAGGTTGTCGCCTGCGTGGTCACCCCCTCCGGCACGATCATGGCCAACTTTTTCGGCAACCGCGGAGCGGCCGAAATCGACAAATCCGGCAAGGAAATTTGGAATTTCCAGACCGACGCCAAGGTAACCCGAGCCTGGCGACGGTAACGGTTCCCCGCCCTTCATTCCTCCCAGAATAGGGCCTCTTTCCCTTGATTTCCCGCCATTCTCTCCCAATATAGAAGGGAGTATGAATGCGTCGCCGGAGTGGCGAAATGGCAGACGCGCCAGCTTGAGGGGCTGGTTTCCTTTATGGAAGTGCAGGTTCAAGTCCTGTCTCCGGCACTAGTTGGACAAAAAAGAAGCGGGCTCCCTTTGGGAGCCCGCTTCTTTTTTTTTGGACTTTTTTGGCCCAGGAACGGTGGAGGATTTGCGATTGGAATGCGGTGAACGTGAGAGAGAATGGCCCCGCCGTCCCGGTAAGCGGCTTGAGCCAATTTCGCGTCGCAACTCGCTAGAATACCGCTGGTTTGGGACCTGTCCCCAGCCCCCTATCCGGTTGCGGAAGGAAAGTGTTCTTCCGCACCTTTTCTCGAATTGGCGCCGCTGATCCATGGCTTTTTATCCCACCGATCATCCTCCCCACACATCCGTTCGTCCCAACCGGTCGATCCATGCCATCGTCGCGGCCTTGCTCCCCTGGACGCCGTCCGGAATCGATTGGAAAGCCTGGACGACTCAAGTCGAGCGGATCGTGGCGCTGGGCATGGTCCCGGCCATCAACATGGATACCGGGCATGTGAATTTGCTCGATCCCGCCAAGCGCAGCGAAATCCTTGGCAAGGCCCGGGATCTGTTGCGTGGCGTGCGCTTTGTCGCCGGCGCTTTTTTGGGAGATGCCCCCGGGCAAAAATTCGATGTGGGCGCCTACAAACGCTCCATCGAAGAGATCCAAAACCATGGCGCGGTCCCGATCATTTTCCCCAGCCACGGCCTGGGAACCTTGCATGGCGCTGAATTGATCCAGGCCCATGAGTCGTTCGCCGCCGTCAGCGACGCCTTTTACGGTTTTGAACTGAGCCAGGCGTTTGTTCCCTTTGGCAGGATCTACAACCTTGAGGAATATGCAGGTTTGCTCGGCATCGGAGCCCTCAAGGGAGCCAAGCATTCTTCTCTTTCACGAATCGAGGAATGGAAAAGGTTGGACCTTAAGGACCGCATTCGTCCCGATTTTCAGGTGTTTACAGGCAACGACCTGGCGATCGACATGGTGATCTATGGCAGCGACTACCTTCTTGGTCTTGCCGCGTTCGCGCCTGACCTCTTCGCATTGCGAGATCGCTGGTGGCTGGTCGGCGATCCGCGTTTTTACGAACTCAACGATGCCCTGCAGTACCTGGGCGCGTTCGCCTTCCGCGATCCCGTGCCAGCCTACAAGCATTCGGCCATCCAGTTTTGGAAGGTACGCGGCTGGATTGAAGACGACCGGCCCGCTCCCGGCGCGCCTGCCCGGCCCGATTCGGATCGCGCGATCCTCGCCACGCTTTGGAATCGTTTGGCCCCCTTTGCGGAGTTGACCCGGTGAGCGAATACCGCAGCATGGTCTCGGTCAAAACGAGCTCCGAACTGAGCGAGCGATTGATCGCCCCCGCCGAGTTTGCGCCGTTGCCCCGCGTCCCGGAAAAAGCCCATCCGCAAGGACCACTTTCCCAATCACTGATTCACGACGGTCGCACCTTCGGCAACCGTTTTGCCATCCTGCCCATGGAAGGCTGGGATGCCACAAGCGACGGCAAACCGACCGACCTGACGACCCGGCGCTGGAAACGCTTTGGCGCCTCGGGCGCGAAAATGATCTGGGGCACCGAAGCGGTCGCGGTGCGCCATGACGGACGGGCCAATCCCAACCAACTCATCATCAGCGATGCCAACCTGAGCGCGCTGGCCGATCTGCGCCAAGTCATGGTTGACGAACACCATCGCTCGTTTGGCAAGACCGACGACCTCGTGGTTGGTTTGCAATTGACCCATTCGGGCCGCTTCGCCCGGCCCAATCGTAAAGACAGGTTCGAACCGCTTTGCATCGTCGAAAACCCGGTGCTCGATGCTCGCTATGGCATTTCAAGCGCCCAGACGAAAGCCACCGACGACGACCTCGACCGGCTCATCGAAGATTTCATCCGCGGAGCGGTCCTGGCACAAAAAGCGGGCTTCGACTTCGTCGATTTGAAGCATTGCCACGGTTACCTGGGCCACGAACTGCTTGGTGCAAGGCACCGCCCGGGAAAGTTTGGCGGATCGCTGGAAAACCGCATGCGTTTTCTTGCCGAAATCACGGCAGGTGTCCGGGCCAAAGCTCCCGGTCTAAGAATCGGCGTACGCCTGAGCATTTTTGACTGTGTCCCCTTTCGTCCCGGCAAGGACAACGTGGGAATCCCAGAAGAAACGCCCGGCGGCTACGACCTGGCCTTTGGCTCCGGGCCCAATGGCGCCGGCATCGATTTGAGCGAAACGCTGGCGTTTTTGCAGGGCTGCGTAAAACTCGGCATCCGCTGGATCTGCACGACCGCCGGCAGCCCCTACTACACCCCGCACATCCAGCGGCCGGCGCAGTTTCCTCCGTCGGATGGATATCTGCCTCCAGAAGATCCGTGCCTGGGCGTGGCCCGGCAAATCGCCGCGACCGGCTGGCTCAAGGCCCGCAGGCCCGAACTGCTCTTCGTCGGTTCAGGCTACTCTTATTTGCAAGACTGGCTTCCCCAGGTCGGCGAAGCCGTCGTGGGCGCCGGCCTGGCCGATATGGTGGGCCTGGGTCGCATGGTGCTTGCCTACCCCGAATTGCCCGCCGACCTTCTCGCGGGCAAGCCGCTTGATCGCAAACGGATCTGCCGGACCTTTTCCGATTGCACGACCGGACCGCGCAAGGGGATGATTTCCGGCTGCTTCCCACTCGACCCCTTCTACAAGGTCATGCCCGAAGCGGAAATTGTGCGATCTTATCGCACCGCCTCGGCCAGGGCCGACTAATCCGGTTCGCCGCGCCCACACGCCCAAAGCACCCACGCGCCCACTCTTGGTTGGCGCTTTGGCGCCCTGAAAGCGCAAGCCCCCCTACAATATCGAAATCGGGCTGTCGACGCCGTTTTTCTCGGCGCCATCCCCAAAACAACGGATTTCATCGGGAACGCCATGGGCGAACAGTATATCTTCACGATCGAGCAGCTCACCAAAATCTACAATAAAAAAGAGGTGCTTAAAAATATCTGGCTTTCGTTCTATCCCGGTGCCAAGATCGGCGTGATCGGGGGAAATGGCTCCGGTAAAAGTACGCTGATGCGCATCATGTCCGGCGTCGACAAGGATTTCATGGGCACCGCCCGGCCCGCCCCCAATGTTCGTATCGGTTATTTGCCCCAGGAACCCCGCCTCGACGAAAGCACCGATGTGCGCGGCAACCTCGAACAGGCGGTCGCCCCCATCCGCGCCTTGCTCACCAAGGAGGAGGAGATCGGCACCAAGATGGCTGACGCCACCCCCGAGGAGATGGACAAGTTGATGGATGACCTGAATGTCGTTCAGGACAAGATCGCGGCGACCGACGCCTACAACCTCGACCGCAAGATCGAAGTCGCCATGGATGCGATGCGTTTGCCCCCGCCCGAAGCGTTGCCGACCAACCTTTCCGGTGGCGAAAGAAGGCGCGTGGCGCTTTGCAAAATGCTCCTCGAACGCCCGGACATGCTCCTTCTCGATGAACCAACCAACCATCTCGACGCCGAATCGGTCGCCTGGATGGAACGCACCCTGCAAGAGTTCACCGGCACGGTCGTGGCCATCACGCACGACCGCTATTTCCTCGATAATGTCGCGCAGTGGATCCTCGAACTGGAGCGCGGCGTGGGCCACCCCTACAAGGGGAACTACTCAGGCTGGCTCGAACAGAAACAGGAGCGGATGCGCCGTGAAGAAAAAGCGCAAGACGCTCGCCAAAAGCAGCTTGAGCGCGAACTGGAATGGGCGCGCATGGCGCCGCGCGGCCGCATCGCCAAGAGCAAGGCGCGTTTGACCGCCTATGAAAAGCTGGCCGCCCAGGAAGTCGAAGCCGACGCGGGCGAACTGATGCTGCAGATCCCCCCCGGTCCCCACCTGGGCGACCTGGTCGTGCGCGCCGAGGGAGTGGTCAAGGGTTACGGCGAAAACCTGCTCGTCGAAGATTTGAATTTCGACTTGCCCAAGGGGGGCATCGTCGGCGTCATCGGGCCCAACGGCGCCGGCAAAACCACCCTCTTCCGCATGATGGTCGGCCAGGAAAAGCCGGACAAGGGGAACCTGCGCATTGGCGACTCGGTCGTCTTTGCCTATGTCGATCAAAACCGCGATTCGCTTTCCCCCACGAAGTCGGTCTTCGAGGAGATCACCGGCGGCGTCGATCATCTTCAACTGGGAAAAAGGAAGGTTCCCTCGCGCGGCTATGTGAGCTGCTTCAACTTCAAGGGTCCCGACCAGCAGCGCAAAGTCGGCGAGCTATCCGGTGGTGAACGCAACCGGGTCCACCTGGCCAAGCTCTTGCGCACCGGCGGCAATGTGCTGCTCCTTGACGAACCGACCAACGACCTCGATGTGGATACCTTGCGCGCGCTTGAGGAAGCGCTGCTCAACTTCGGCGGTTGCGCGGTGATCATCAGCCATGATCGCTGGTTCCTCGACCGGATCGCCACGCACATCCTCGCCTTTGAAGGGGATAGCAAGGTCGTCTGGCACGAAGGCAACTTCCAAAGCTACGAGGAAGCCAAGCGCCAACGTTTGGGCGTCGAGGCCGATCAGCCCCGGCGCATCAAGTACCGGAAATTGAAAGTTTAACACGATCCGCGAACGCCCATTCTTGCGGGGGTTGTGTTCCCCCGGCAGTTGCCGGTTGTAAGGTAGCGGAGCCGATCGGCCCGCAGACTACGCGAGGACTCGATCCTGTTGCCTGACAGGCCGATCGAGAGTACAAGGGAGAGAAAAAGCGCCCATGCTTCGGCTTGAGTCGGTTCGCAAGGTCTACTCCAAGGGGGGCAAGGGGAGCGGCGACGCCGCCCGCCAGGTCGAGGCGGTGCGCGGGGTCAGCCTCGAAATCGTCCCCGGCGAATTCGTCAGCATCATGGGACCTTCCGGATCGGGAAAGTCGACATTGATGCACCTTCTCGGGGCGCTTGACACGCCCACCGAAGGCCGGGCGATCTTTGAAGAGCGCGACCTGGCAACGCTGACCGATTCAGAGCGATCGCGCTTGCGCCGCGACCGGATCGGTTTCATCTTTCAATTCTTCAACCTGCTCCCTAATCTTTCCGCCGGGGAGAATGTGGCCCTGCCCCTTTTATTGGCGGGGATCGGACGCCGCATGGCTTTGGCGCGCGCCGACGAATGCCTGGAACGAGTCGGGCTGTCCCAAAGGGCCAGACACCTGCCGGACGAACTCTCCGGCGGCGAGATGCAGCGCGTCGCCGTGGCCCGGGCCCTGGCCCCCAAGCCTCGGGCGATCCTGTGCGATGAACCGACCGGCAACCTCGATACGGGCAATGCCCGGGCGATCCTCGATCTGCTGCGGCAACTGCCCGAGCCGGGCGGGGCCAGCGTGGTCATGGTCACGCACGATCAGGCCGCGGGTGCCCGCGCCGACCGGATCGTTCATGTGCGCGACGGTCTTATCGACCGCGAGGAACGGCAATCTCCGGCGCGGTTTCCCGCATGAAGCCTGAGTTCCCTTCGCAACGAAATCCCGCAGTGGATTCCCCTTCGCGAACGATCCGGTCGCTCGGTTCGCTCTGGTTGACCTTGAGCCGCGCTCAATGGGTCGAGCGGCCCATGCGCGCCTTGCTTTTGATCGTGAGCATTGCCCTGGGAGTCGCGACCCTGGTGGGCACGCAGGCCTTGAGCAAGGGTCTGGCTGGTTCGCGCGCTAATCCCTTCTATCAGGGGTTCGATCTCCTGATCGTCAACGGCCGCGCCGGGGTGCCGATGGCCCTGGCCCAGGAGATTCGCACGCGGCCCCCGGAGGGAACGGACCGCTGCGTGAGCCTCGTCATGGGCAATGCGATCGCCCAGATCGAGGGGCAACCTCGCAATTTGCCTTTACTGGGAGTCGATACGTTTACCGGCACGGAAGCCACTCAGGAATGGCCTGGGCAACTGGAAACGCTGCTGGAACCGGCCCGTTTTGTCGCGCTGCTTACCGGCATTCCCTGCCTGATGGGCTCGGAACTGGCCGCCTCGTTTCCAGGGGGCAAGCCTCCCGTCTATTTCGCATTGCGATCCGGCAACCAGACTTTACGGCTGGTGCCGATGGGGATCTTGCGCTTTGAGGGCGAACGCGCCCTATTGAGCGGCCATCTCTTCTTGAGAGCGCCCGACGCCTCGCGGCTCATCTATCCCGAAAAACCGGGGAACGCGACCCTGATCGCGCTTGCAAGCAGCGGACCGGCCGACAAAGCGTTCAAGGCGCTTGCTGACCAGGTGGGCGACCGCGCCGAGGTGCGCACCGTCGCCGCGGAAGAGGCGATGGTAGGGGAAGTCACCGCCGCGATGGAGCTGGGATTCGCCCTGGGCGGCGTGGGCGCGCTCGTCATTGGTCTGTTTTTGGTTTACAACGGCTTGTCGGTGGCGGTCGCCGAACGGCGACATGAGATCGGCGTGCTGCGGGCCATGGGGGCAACTCGCTTCCAGGTCGCCGGCATGTTTCTGGGCGAAGCCGGTTTCAACGGATTTTTCGGATCGCTTTTGGGGATTCCTCTGGGCTGGGTGCTGGCGCGCGTGGTGGAAGGGCCAATGGGTTCGGCATTGGCCGAAGTGCTTGGCCGTTCGCTGGGATCGGGCGCCGTCTCGGTAAGCTGGCCGCTCATTGTCCTGGCACTCGTGGCGGGAACCGGCACCGCCATGCTCGCCGGGCTGGCGCCGGCGCTCTCGGCGGCCAACGAGCCACCCGCCTCGACGGTCCGGCGCGGACCGCGACCCGCCACCGTGGGAACGATGACGCGCCTGGCCTTGACGGCGGCCGTCATCAGTGCACTGGGGGTTGCCGTAATCGCTTTGCGAACCGGGATGCCGATCCGCTGGGGTTCCTTTGGCGGACTGGTGCTGTTTCTTCTCGGCGGTCTGATCGCCACGCCCGTCATCGCCTTTCTGGTAGGTCAGGCGCTGCGGCCCTTGTTTCGCATGTTCCTGGGTATCGAAGGCCGCATGGCGGCGGACAACCTGATTGCCGAACCGGCACGCACGGGACTGGTCGTGGCGGCTTTGGCAGCGACAGCAGGATTGTCGTTTCAGACGGCCGGCTTCATCCTTTCAAGCGAACATGCCATCTTTAGCTGGGTGCGCGAAAAGGTCGGAATGGACCTGATTCTGACCTCGGGTTCGGGGTTCACCAGTTACATTCGCTCGGTTTCGATGCGCGAACCGCTCATCGGAGAGATCAAGCAAGCGCTGGGCGACCGTCTCGATTCGATCATGGGAGCCCGGCTAGCGCGCTTTGATTTCAACAAGCAGGTCGTCTATGGCCTCGCCATCGACACCCATGCCTTTGCCGGCACGAAACGCCGCGACGAGCTCGACTTTGCGCAACGACTCGAGCTCTTTCCAAGACTCAATGAACCAGGCACCGTGCTGGTATCGGAGAACTTCTCGCAGATTCATGGAGTCAAAGTTGGAGAGCGGATCCGCCTCGCCGGACCCAATGGCCCGCTTGATCTCGAAGTCATTGGCACCGTCGTGGACTACACCTGGAGCCGCGGCGTCATCATCATGAACCGCGCCTGGTACAAGCAACAGTTCGCCGATCCGGAAATCGACATCATCGATCTGTTTCTCGCTCATCCCGAGAAGCCGGGCGAGTCCGATTCGGTTCGCAAGCTGATCGAAGAGCGCTGGGCCAAGCGCGAAGGGGTCTTCGTGATCGACCGCGCCACCTTGCTGGCGGAGGTGGGGCGCAACCTCAGGTCGGTTTACAACCTGGCCTACGCCCAGCAGGCGATTCTCGGAATGGTGGCGCTTCTGGGAGTGGTGAGCGCGCTGTTTGTTTCGGTGCTGCAAAGGCGGCGCGAGTTGGGGCTATTGCGCGCCGTGGGCGCCGATCGCAGTCAGATTTTCAAGACGGTGCTTGCCGAAGGGTTTTTGATGGGTCTTGCGGGCGCCGTGGCCGGGATTTTGCTCGGCCTATCGCTTGAGTGGTATGCGCTCGATCTGCTCATGATCGAAGAAGCGGGCATGAGTTTTCCGCTGCATGTGCCCTGGGCCATGCTGGGAATTGTGCTCGTTGTTTCTCCTCTGGTGGCCACCCTGGCGGCACTGGTTCCCGCCTGGTGGGCAACGCGCATCGAAATCGGCGACGCGCTCGCTTACGAATAAGAGAGCATAGCGGCACTGGACACTGACGGGCAACGCTCTTCTCAGGGAGTGGCGCGACCTTGTTCGCGTTGTCCCGTCCCCCGGGTTTGCGTGAGGGTATCCCCCATGTCCGCACGGCATTTCTGAGCAAAATCGAGCAAGGCCTTGAATTCTTGAGCTTGGCGATCGGCAATGTCTTTGATTTCCGAGGGATCTTCGATGAGATCGTATAGCTCGGGTTTTTCGATCTTGCGGTTCTGATAAAGCGCCGGTTTGCCGTCCTTGCCGCCGGGCTTTCCCGCCAAGGTTCGGTAGGCGTGAGGCAACTGCAGCTTATAGCGGCCATCCGCGCTCGACACGGCCTGCAACTGATTGTTTTCGTAGTAGTAAGCGTAGCCCTCGTGGGGATTGCGCGCGGCTTCCTTGCCCATGATCCAATTCCAAACATCCTTACCATCGATGGAGGGCCCATTGTGCTCCATCTTCAACCGGCCGGCCAAGGTCGGCAGGATATCGATCGTCATGAAATTGGCATCGGAAACGGTATGGGGTGCAATCACGCCCGGCCAGCTCATGATGCAAGGCACGCGCAAACCGCCTTCGAAACAGGTCCCCTTCCCTTCGCGCCAGGGACCCGAACTGCCGGCATGCTCGCCATAACTGAGCCAGGGCCCATTGTCGCTGGAAAAGATGATCCAGGTGTTTTCGAGGGTACCGGTACGAGTCAGTTCGGCGACGATGCGGCCCACGCTGTCGTCAATCTCCTCGATCACATCGCCATAAAGACCCGCCGCGGATTTTCCCAGGAATTTCTCGCCGGCAAAGAGGGGCACATGCGGCATGCTGTGCGCCAGGTAAAGCAAGAACGGGGCCTTCTTTTTGGCGGCATCCTGAAGGAACTCCAGGGCGAAGTCGGTGTACTGACCGGTCAGTTTGGCCTGGTCGGCCGCCGTGACCTGAGGATTGATCACTTTTTCGCCTTTGAGCAAGGGCAACGGCGGATAGGTTCCCGCCTTGGCCTCCGGGTGAAAAGGCCACATGTCGTTGGAATAGGGCAGCCCCAGATAACGATCGAAGCCGTGACGCGTGGGCAAAAATGGGGGCAAGTGACCCAGGTGCCATTTGCCGACCGCCGCGGTCTGGTAGCCGGCGCGCTTGACCAGTTCGGCGAGCGTCTCTTCAGAAGCGGCAATGCCATGGCGCGCATTGGGCCCAAGCGCCCCATGCAGGCCAAGACGGTTGGGATAGCAGCCGGTCAAAAGCGCGGTGCGTGAAGCGGAGCAGACCGGTTGGGCCACATGAAAGTTCGTGAACTTGCGGCCGCTTGCGGCAAGCTTGTCGAGATGGGGCGTGCGGATCTTTTTCGCGCCATAAGGGCCGATATCGCCGTAGCCCATGTCATCGCAGTAGACAATGACAACGTTGGGACGGCTGCGATCGGCATCGCCCTCGGCAGCAGTCAGGGAAGCGAGGCAAAACAACAAGGGATTCATGCACGGCATGGCAACCATCGAGGATACTCCGAGGCGGGCGAGGACAATCTATTGCGTGGAAGCGGGAGGGACATCGTCCTGCGGTTTGGGAAAGTGGTGTAGGCCTGGCGTGGTGGGCATCGGTCCCAGGTGGGCGGGCCAGGACTTCAAGAGGATGAAATTGCCGATGCGGCCATGCCGCCACAACTCCCAGAGTTGCAAGCCATCGGTTTTCATGGCGAGGCCATATCCGGGAACGAGCGGAGCCAGCGCATAAAAGAGGCTGAGGAAGGCCGCTTCATTCAAGACGGCGGTGAACCGGTTTGCGGGAAACCAGAGAAATTGACCGGCGGCCCCGGTCGGCTGAAGACCCTTGAAGTGCGTCAAAATATTTCCAAATGGAGGAACATGATAAAAGAAGACGGCCAGGCCGAGGCACAAACCAAACCAGAGAAGATTCGCCAACGGGCCGCCGCAGAGCATCACCGCGAAACGAAATCCCATGCGCGGATCGAGCGGGAGATCGAAGCGGACCAGGGCGGGCGCTCGATTCCAATCGCGATGGAAGTGCGCCTCCCATCGCTTGGGCCCTTTTTGAAAGCAAAAAACTCCCAGAACCAGTTGCCGCGGATTGAATTTCAATAGGAGGCCGGCGGCCAGGTGCCCCAGTTCATGAACGGAAAAGGCCAAAACGAACAGAGGGAACCAGAGCAAGCCGGCGAGCATCGTCCCAAAGGTATCTCCCGCCAAGCCCAGCACAATCGCCTGCCAAAAAGGGACAACAATGAGGCAGACGACGGTCAATACGGCCGTGAGCAGTTTTGCAAAAAGATCGAATAGAGGGCCAAAGATACGGTTCATGCATTTATCGCAATGATTTTTGCCGGTTTTTTCATTGATTTTGATTGCGCTTGATTTGGGTCATGGAAAAGGCGCCCCGTTCGCGGCAGGCGGATCGGGCCTCCTCCGCGAAAGGGAGTGTCCATTATCTTGGCCATCGGGTGTAACATCGGCAACCTGGGCACCGAGAGAGAGGTGAACCTTTCGAGGAAAAATTCGCCTCCTCCGGCTCCCTCTGACCTAAGGTAAGGGAAGGAGCATTGGTCTTGAAACCGTGGGGCTTTCTCGCGGACACCGAGGATGGGTAGGGACGAAGTTGTGCCATCGATGAAGGGAAAGATCTGCCTGGTTACGGGGGGCACCGCCGGAATCGGCGAGGCCACGGCCCGGGAGTTGGCCCACCGCGGCGCCACGGTGGTCATTGTCGGCAGGAGTTCGGCGCGCTGCCAGGCAACGGTCGATGCGATTCGCAAGGTGAGCAACAACTCTTCGGTGGAGTTCCTCGTTGCCGATCTTTCTTCGCAGGCCGAAGTGCGCCGTTTGGCTCGGGAGTTTTTGGAGCGCCACGATCGCTTGCATCTTTTGATCAATAATGCCGGGGCCCTGTTTGCGCTGCGCCGAGAAAGCGTTGAGGGCATCGAGATGACCCTGGCGCTCAATCACCTCGCTTATTTCCTTCTCACGAACCTTTTGCTCGACACGCTCAAAAAAAGCGCCCCGGCGCGCATCATCAATGTCTCGTCGCGCGCCCATGATGATGCCAAGGGTTTCGACTTTGACGATCCGCAGGCAAGGGCCAAATCGTACGGTCAATCGGAAGGGAGCAGTCTCTTCTATTGCCTGGTCATGCCCTGGGCTCATCCGGGGTTTGCTCAATATGCCCAAACAAAACTAGCCAATATTCTATTCACTTTTGCATTGGCCAAAAATCTGGAAGGCTCTGGCGTCACGGTCAACGCGCTCGATCCGGGCTTTGTGGCGACTCAGTTCACCACCGGCAACGGTTCGCTGGGATGGTTCATGCGGTTGTGGTCGAACGTCTTTGGCATCACGCCTGAGGAGGGGGCGAAAACCTCGATCTACCTGGCGAGTTCTCCTGAAGTCGAGGGGGTCACCGGCAAGTACTTTATCCGGTCTGCCCAGGCAAGTCCCTCGACTTATGCCTGCGACCCCGTGGCGATGAGGAAGCTATGGGAGCTCTCCGAGCAACTGACGGCTAGCCGGGTCGTCGCCTAAATCGTTTCCTTTCTTCTTGAACGCGCAAGCCGGGGTTAAGCGCGCAAAACCGCGTCAAAAATGAAAAAAACAGGGACGAACGCTCTCATCGATTTCTGTCATTCTTGGCCCACGCGGCGCGACTCGACGAGGCGCACGATCTCCAGCTGAGCAGTGAAGCGCGGAAGTTGGCCGTGTCGCATCAAAAAAAGCGGAACCGTCACCCATAATGGCCGGCTCCATCGATGGCTAGTTCATATAAGGCGAAGGCGGTCGCCTTCAGCCAAACCGCCCATACGGTCAAAAACCGCTCAAAAACACAAAAAAAACGAAAAAATGCGAAAAGAAACCGAATGCCTGGTTTGTTTTTACCTGCACTGGAGGCGGTGGGGGCGAAGAGAAACCTATGGCTGCAGTGAGCGTTTCAGGTGTTGTTTGAGGTTTTCGAAATTGGCGCTCAGCAGATGCGGATCGCGGTAGGTCCTCGCCAGAAGGATCGTCCCCTGAATGACGGCGACCATATGTCGAGCCAGTTCGGCGGCATCGGGCCTTGCAGGAAAGCTGTCAACGCGGGTGCGGGCATTCATGTTGAGTTGAAGCCGTTCCTGCGCCGATTGCTGGAGGACCTGTTCCAGATAAGGCTGAAATTCGAGTGCCATCTCTTCGAAGCATTCCGCCAACCTCTTGCGAAACGCCTCGTGGGTATCGCTTAGCGACGCGCTCAAATTCCCAATGACGCAGCCGCCGGCGAGCAGCTTGCGATTGGCGATCATTCGCTCCACTGCGTCGAGTCTGTGAAAAAGTCGCGCCAGCGGATCGGCAATCGCGGCAAGCGGAATCTCCTGTTCGAGCCGATCGATTTCCTGACGCCTTTTTTCCATGTGGCGCTTGAGTACCGCGAAGCCCAGATCTTCCTTGCCTGCGAAATGATGAAAGAATGCACCGGTCGAAACTTCCGCGGAGCGGCGCACTTCCTCAAGCGTCGTGTGGTGGTAACCCTTCAGGGCAAACAGCCCGCCGGCCGCGCGGATGATTTTTTCCCGCGTGACGAGGGCTCGAGGTTGCTGAATATTGCGCATCCGTCCGTCCTGGAAAATCAGACGATTCGGTCTGTTGTGGTTGAGCGAACACGACCGCGATCGAGTTGTTGATCGCGCGCATCGCCGCCTTGGCGAAACCTCTTGCTAACCCGCTTGGGCGGCCTGTATGTTCATCGTAAATAGAGAGCCAATTTCATGATGTAACCAAAAACGGCGGAACATTACGAATATGTAATAAAACATCGGCGTCTTTCACGAAATCTACCAATTCAACGTCGCTTATTCATTTTCTTCAAAGCCATTCATTAAAATCACCGGCCTCCGGACAAATATTCTTCAATTTCACATGGAAACCTGACTGTCGCTCCAGGCGGCAATTAAGGAAGATGATTTAAGTCGGTCGATTTGATCAAAATATCAATGGCCCTGAAGGCAGCGGCCTGCTTCAATGGAATCACCATGAGATTCATTACTCTCTTTGGTTTTGTCGGGCTCTTTACCCTACTTGGATGCTCCTCTGAGCCCTCTCGCTATTCGATTCATGGAACGGTGAAGATCGCCGGCACACCCGCCGGTTTTACTTCTCTTAAGTTCTTCCCGACCGGGCCCGGAGCCGATCCCACCTTTGGCGGCGTGGCTACCTGCGATTCCTCCGGCAAGTTCGAAATCGGCTCCGACGGAAAGAACACCGGCCTGCCGGCCGGCAAATACAAGGTCGTTTTCACCCAGACTTTGATTAACGGCAGACCAGCCCTCGGCGGCAGCGGCGGCAAGAAGTCGGAAAGGCAAGCCAACGAAACCGATGGCGCGCCCGTCGCCTATCGCGATGTCGGGACCACTCCCGAAGAAGTCACGATCAGCGGCTCTTCTAAGACTTTTGATTTTGATCTCAAGAAAAAGTAATCTCTATATAGCAATACGATCACATATTTATCGAAATTGTTTCCAGCGTCCGTTCGTCCTTGTTATTTTTAAGGAGTTATCATGCTTCGTCAGCGTAGATCGGGTTTCACCCTTATTGAATTGCTGGTGGTGATCGCCATCATTGCCGTGTTGATCGGGCTTCTGGTTCCCGCCGTGCAAAAAGTGCGCGAAGCGGCCAACCGCATGTCCTGCTCCAACAACCTCAAGCAAATTGGCCTGGCTTTCCACAACATTCATTCGACCGAAGCCAAATTCCCGCCCGCGGCCCTCGACAACGGCGCCATGTGGTCGGCCTGGTTGACCCCCTACCTGGAACAAGACAACCTTTATAAGGCGATGTGGCTCGTTCCCGAAAACGGCCACATGGACGACACGACCCCTGGCCAACCCGGCTCCAACGGCGACTGGGCCGCTCCCAACCCCGGCTTCCCCAACGCGAACATCACGAATCCTGGATCGGTCGGCGGCGCCTGGGGCCCCGCGACCGAACGCTGCGTTGCCGCTTGCGAAACCAAGATCAACATGTTCCGCTGCCCTTCCGCCGCAGTCCCCGAGTATGTTTACACCCCCAGCTACGAAGACTGGATCGTGCAAAAGCGCGTTCCCGCCAGCTACGCGGTTTGCGCCAGCGGCCTGCGCCAGCAATTGAATGTTCCCGCCGACATCACGAACCTCGACGGTCCCTTTACCGTGGAATACACCGGCGCGGGCGGCCGGCGCCTGCGCGTCGCCGATATCCTCGACGGCCTGACCAACACCATCTTCGTTGGCGAGGAAGCATTCGACCTCAAACAGCGCTACGAAGTCTCTGAACTCGATTTGTCGGGAGTGGCTCGCCGCAAAGCGGTCTGGGAATTCGGTTCCGATAGCATCGACTGCCAGATGAGCTATAACGAAGCGGCCGGCTCGACCGGCGTCGCCATGAACCTGCCCAAGGTCACCGCCACCTCGGGCGCCGCGCTCGAAGCCTACATCTGCGGTTTCAGCAGCCGCCATCCCGGCGGGGCCAATTTCCTCATGGGCGACGGCTCGGTCCGCTTCATCACCCAGGGCATCACCCCGGCGACCTACAGCGCCCTTGGCACCAGGTCCAATGGCGAAGTTGTCGGCGACTATTAATCGTCCGACCGACTCGATTTCGGTTTGATAGGAATCTTGCAAGGGAGCGGACCGGCGTCCGCTCCCTTGATTTTCGGAAATCTTTAAGCGTGCCATTTCATCATGAAAAATATTGCGCACTATCGATCGCCTTATTTATTGGTTTTTCCTATTTTGATCGTCGTCCTCTATTTGTTTTTCCAACCTTTAATCGGTAAGAACCTGCCCGAGTCGAAGCCCCTGCGCGCATGGGCCAAGTTCGCCCCTGCCTACCCGATCGTATTCACTTCGCGTAGCGAGCCCACCTCCCTTATCGCCCCAGCCGATCGCGGCGACGGCTTCACCTACCCGGGCACGATTCCCTGGAAGGCCTCGGAGGGAAGACTGCGGATGCTCACGACCCAGGGCGGCGTGGTGGAGCTGACCTGGAACCGCCCCCTCGCCGATGGCACAACCCTGATCGATGTCATGAGCCCCACCATCAGCCTCGATGGCAAGCGCATTTTGTTTGCCGGACGCAAATCCGCGCCCGACGCCGGCCACTGGCGCATCTTCGAAATGGACCTCTCAGGCGAACCGTTCAGACAGCTCACCGGCGGCCCCGGCGATCCCGGCTGCCACGCGGTTCCTCCCCTGCGATTCGATTCAAGCGGCGCGCTTCTGGGCGAAAACGAACGGCGCCAGATCGATTTCGACGATGTCGATCCGGTCGATCTCGGCCCCAAGGGAATCGCCTTCGTTTCCAGCCGGTTGCCCGATTTGGGCCGCGACCATTCGCGCCGCTCCACTCAAGTCTGGCGGTTGCCAAAAAATGCCCTCGAAAACGAATCTCACGAAGCCGTCCCCATTTCCGCCAATCGCAACAACGATCGCTGGCCCTTCCTGCTTGGATGCGACCGGCTTGTCTTCAGTAGCTGGAGCCGGGTCACCGAAGGGGTCACCCATGACCGCAAAGAGGTCAAACCTTTTTCCGAGGGCGGGTCATTTGCCCATCACCCTTACGAAAACTGGATGGCTTCGCGCCTCACTCCCAACGGCGCTGAATTCGGCTACGCCATCAAAAGCGCCGAACCAGTCTGGCGGCCGCGCCCGCTGTTCAACGGGCGCATCGTCTACATGACCGAATCGCCCAAGGACCCTGGCGCCATCCGCATCGCTCAGGCCGACTGGGGATACATCCGCTCCAGCCCCAGTTCGCTCGCCTATGAAACCCAGTTTCCCGATCAGGGAAACGCTCTCCGATTGTGGGGGCCGCAAAAAGATCAACAAGGTCGTGAACTCCTATGCGGCTGTCCCAGCCCTTCACCGGAAAATGCCGTGCTCTTCGCGGGAGCGCTCAAGGGGCAGCCCAAGGAGACCTACGCGCTTTACCAGACCCACGATGACTGGACCGATGGCGAAGCAGCGGTCCAGCTATTATTTGACGATCCCAACCTGGTCGATTCGGAACCGGTCGCGGTTTACGCGCGGGAGATCCAATTCGTCGACAACGATCAAGCTGCCGTCACCACGAACCGCCACAAGCCCGAATCAATCAGCTTCGCCTCGGGAGGCAAATTCCGCGGGCCGATGGGTTATCTGGAGAATTTGGCCGTATTGTTGCCCGTCCGCAGTCCCATCCCCTGGAACGACGCCAAGGCGGGATCGCGAGTCGATCCGCAAATCAACCCTTTGATTCCCGCGCCGACCATGATCAAGTCGATCGCTTTTTACGGTTCGCGCCGCGATCGCTTCGACGATCCGAACAATCCGCGCATCAAGGGCGGCCTCGAAGCTCTTGCCGTCGAAGCCCTCCGGCCGGAAGGATCGTTGGAACACTGGGTGCCAAGCGATCCGCTCGTGCCAACCCTGCTCGCCGGCCTCGACAGCGAAGGGAAAATCGCGACCTGGCAAGGCAAAGCCAAGGACCCATCCGGCAAGCTTGCCACCTACATTGCCTTTGCCGGCGATCACTACAGCGCCGCCAAACCCAATGGCTACCACTACTGCAACGGCTGCCACGCCGGCCACACCTTCCTCTCGCTGTCGGCCCGCGAGAAAAAGGCCAAGTGAATGGGGCGCCTGTCTGCCGCCCGACGCACCGGCAGCGGGTTCAAGGCTCCCAACCGCCTTCTTTGTTTGACCTCAGGTGCAACCGGCTTCCTTGACCACTCGCTTCGTGGAGGGTGGGTATTTTCCCAGCATGGATGCCGGCCGGATCGGCCGCGCCACGAGATTGCCCCGGCAATTGGGGCAGCGGTGATTGAGTTGGTTTTGCGCGCAATCGGCGCAAAAGGTGCATTCGAACGTACAGATGACCGCCTGATCCGATTCCGGCGGAAGATCGCGGCCGCAGCATTCGCAACAGGGTCGAAGTTCCAGCATGTTTTTTTCCTCTATTTGATTCGAATTCTATGATCGCCCGAACCTATCGGCGTGTTCGCCTATTTCGGTGAGTAATTGGCAATCTGTGAATGCTGGACTAACGATTATACGTCCTTCAAAAAGACTGTTTATACGACGCATCATTCATTCACTTCTTTCGACTTGGCGCAGCGCCCGAAGGCTGCATTGTCAACAGCGCCGCCGGATGTAGTTTCAAGGCGGCCCGTGTCGCCGCGTCCGCACCGGCACGGTCTCTCACCAGGGCCAGCGCCTGCGCCTGGATTTGGTAATATTCCCAGCGCCAGGGATTCAGTTTCACAAGCTGGCCGGACCAGGCGGCCGCTTTCGCCGCGGCACCGCTTTGCGCAGCGAGCACCGCGGCATTGTAAAGCGAATTCTCCTCATTCGGAAATCGCTCAAGCAAGGCCTCAAACGATTTCAACGCCTCGGCACGCTGATCCAAATACCACCAGGCTTTCGCCTGGGCGTACAAGGCAGCCGCATCGTTGCGATCGGTCGCGCAAACCGGTTTGAGCAAGGGCAGCGCCAACTTCGCGAGTTTCTTGGCTTCGGGAATGGCACTCTTATCTGCCTGGGAAATCAAGGCGATGGCCAGATCCCGATCACTGTCGGCAACTTGATTGCCGAGCAATGCGGCCAGGGGATACTCCCCTTTCGGTTTCGCTGAGGTACTCGCTAAGCCAGCCTTGCGCGGCACGCGATGATCGGTGATCTGAAGATGAGGAAACTTGCTCGCGGCCTTGGGCATGTGGCAGGCGATGCAGCTATCCTTTTGCGCCTTCCTTTGATCTAGCGGCAGGTTACATGGCTGCCGCTCGTGACAGGCCATGCAGCGGTGCCGATAAAACGTCTCTCGCTCCGCCTCGGCAGGCAGACCATGCGGATCATGACAGGAGATGCATCCGAGTTTCTTTTCCCCCTCGCTTGCCAAATAACATCGGCTTTCCAGCATTTGCGGGACCGCGCCGACAAACTCGGGTGCTCCAGGATCGGCGTCCGTTTTGATGTAATCACGCAGAAACGCATCGAGCGGCAGCCCGGGCCGATAGTCGAACTGCTTGCGGCCGCGGCGCAAGACCCGTTCGGCACTTTGCAGATGGCACTGCCAGCAAACATCTTCCCGCGTGCGATGATCCATGTGCCGGGGATTGGCAATCGTCAGATCGCGTTGATTCGCGGTGGGCTGCGCAGTCTGGTGGGCTGTGTGCAGTTGGCCCGGCCCGTGGCAACGTTCGCAACCGATCGCCTCGCCATGAAAGACCGGCTTCGCGTAACGGTTGATCGCGCCTGCAATCGGTTCGGCCTGGTTGCAATGGCAGAACAGGCATTCCGAAGTGATCGGCCTGCTGAAATGGAGATTGGCCTTTTCGTATTGAGGGGAAAGGTCCCAGCTCTTGGTTTCGACATACCAAGCCAGGGGCGACTGGAACAAGTAACCATCATGATCGATCAGATAAGATCGGCCCCGCGATCCCGAACCGACCACCCAGCTCATTTCCCGCGATAGCTCGGCGACACGCCGGCCGTCGCTATCTTTGAGAATCTCGCCATGAATCATCGCCTCGCCCTTGAGGTCCGCACGGAAGGTGAAGGGGCCGGACACGAAGGGGGAATGAAACCCCTCGCCGAACTGCTCGATCTTCGCCGCCCGGCTCACGCTGGCCAGCGAGCGCCCCATTGGATGGGTTCGGTACGATTCGACGATCTTGCCATGACAGCCAGCACAGGCTTCGTCGCCGACAAAGGCCACGTCGGGCTTCACATTGAGAAAGGGGCTCGTTAGCACCCGCCCCGGATGAGGCGGTTCCGCAAGCGCCACCACCTTTTTTTCCTCACCTGACGGCTTGGGCGTGCCCCCACCAAAAAAATACCAGCCGGTCGCAACGAGCGCCAAAAAACCAACCACCGCCAGGCCCAAGAAAAGGGCCCGCGCTCGACCATTCCCCCGCGTGGTCTTGGCTACCTTCGCCATGATCGCTTATCCATGGAGCGCCGGTTCCTTGCGCGACAATGGCTGGATCACTTCCTCGGCGAAGCGCTCCATCTCTTCTAGCTGCGGACTGCATTGCAAAAGAAAGAGCGAAATCCCGGCTTGCTCAAATTCACCCACCCGGTCCATGACCTGTGCCGGCGTGCCGATCAAACCAGAACGCAGGCCCCGGTTGCTCACGGAATAATCTTCAAGCGATACCCGCTGCTCAAGCTGGGTACCGGACAACCACTGCTGATAGTTGCTGTAACCGGCCGCCGATTGTTTGACATCGGTGATGCGCGCCAGTTCCGCCTGGGCCTTCTGCTCGCTCTCGCGCACGATCGAATAGCCGGCCACGCCAAACGTCATCGGCGGCAGGCCCATTCGCTCTCTTCGTGCGCGCATATCGGCAACGCGCGCGGCGATCTTTTCGGGTGGATCGCCATGCATGACATAGGCATCGCACCTAGCCGCGATCAACTCCTTGGCGGCCTCCGATTCGCCGCCCGCGTAGATCGGGGGACGGGGTTGAGTCAACGGCTTGGGCTGAAGCACCGTCTCGCGCACCTGGTAATATTTCCCTTCCTTGGAATAGCCATCGCGCTTCCAGAGGTTATCGACAATGTCGAGCCATTCGGCGGTACGGGCATAGCGATCGTCATGCTTTTCAAAGTGCACGCCGTACTTTTCCGCTTCGTCCTTCCACCAACTCGACACGACATTGAGCGATAACCGGCCGCCGCCGCCAATTTGATCGATGTTGGCCGCCTGCTTGGCGAGCAGGGCCGGGTTGTGAAAGGTGGGTCGCACCGCCACCATGAACTCGAGCCTTTCGGTGACCGCCGTCAAGGCCGCGGCCGTGCTCCAGGCATCAAGGGACGGGGCGTCGATCCCCTTGATGTCGTTGAGGTTCAGCTCCGCCACCAGGGTTAAGTCGAAGCCGATCTGTTCGCTGCGCCGCGACAGCCGTTTGGCATAGTCCCAGGTGGCCTCCATCTTCTCGTCATCGACGTTGCGCAGCCAGCCGCCAAACACCGGCATCCAGAACCCGTAACGCATGGACCTCACCTCTGCAATTGCTTTTTTGCTTGCTCGCTTGTTCGCTTGTCTGTTCGCCTTAAATCGCGGCGTCCCAATCGGCCATGCCGGAGATCGCTTGCATCACGCGCGATTTGCTCTCCGTCGACTTGGGCTTGCGCGCCTTGGCTTCGAGGAAATCAACCAGCCTTGCGAACGGATCGAACCCGACCACGTTGACCCCGTCCGCCACGAAGTTGGAAAGCGCGTTGACGTCGTAATAGACGAGCTTGCCGTCGCGGTCGTCAATCATGCACTCGATCCCGCCCACATCGATGCCCGCGGTGCGCATGATGCGCTCGCAAGCGTCGATCACTTCAGGCGGTGGAGTCGTCGCCTCCACTTTTAGGCCGGTTTTCGGCGCATCGACCGGGCAGGCGGAGCGGGTCAATTCCATGCCGTCGCTACGCTGGCAGATATCGGCCGGGCACAGGTTGAACGTCTCTCCGGTGATATGAATTTTGATCGCATAGAGGAAGCGACCGCCAAGAACTTCGATGCGTGTGATGCTGCCGCCACGCGACGGGATGAATTCCTGGACAAGCGCGGTGTGGTCCACGCCAAAGTCGAGCCGGTTTTCCGCGGCGGCTCGTTCCAGATCAGCCTTTTTGTCGAAGCGCACGATCCCCGCGCCGCTGCCGCCGACATTCGCCTTAAACACCACGGGAAAGCGCAAGCCGGCGCTGGCGGGCCCGACCTGGCTGGCGTGATTGACCACCCGGGACAGGGGGTAACGCAGACCGAGCGATTCCAAAAGGGTAAGCTGGCGCGCCTTGGAAATTTCATAGGTGAAACCCGACAGGCCGTTGATCGTGGGCACTCCCTGGCGCTCCAGGTGAGCCAGATACCCCAGCGTGAAGAACATTCCCTGCAAACCGCCGCGCAGGTAGGCTGACGGGCTCATCCGGTTGAAGACGAGGCTGTAAGGAGAATCGGCTTCGGACGGGTCATAGCCGTGAGCTCGGGGGTCGAGGCGAACATGGCTGATCCCGCGGCGGTCGAGCTCGGCGAGCAAGGGACGAAACCAGTCGGGTTGTTCGTAGTAAATGGCAAACGGCTGCTGCGCTTTCATCGAATTCACTCAAATCTTCAAGGCGAGCCAGGGGGGCTCGAAGGAAAAGGCCTTTCCAAAGCAAGTCGATCTTCCTGGTGCCGGAAGATCAGGCGCACAAGAGATATTGATAGGAATCGGTCCTGGATCGAAATCTGGAGCGCCCAGGAATCGCGAGGGCCGGCCCGCTGGCCCATGGGTCATTCATTTGCCGGCCGTAAGACAATCCTTGCTTACCTTTAAGACCTGGCTCGACGCGGCGGCACGACCATGCGCATTGCCCTGTTACACGCACTGCTCCTTTCCTTTGGATTGCCGGGAATCACTCGGGCAGAACCGGAGAATGCCGCCAGGCCCAACATCGTTTTTCTAGTCGCCGACGATCTTGGCTGGGCCGATGTGGGCTGGCATAAGGGAGAAATTCAAACTCCTCATCTGGACCAATTGGCTCATGGCGGCGCGCGTCTGGAATCTCATTATGTGTTGCCCGTCTGCTCGCCGACGCGTGCCGCGCTCATGACGGGCCGCTATCCGATCCGCCATGGCTTGCAGGTAGGAGTCGTGCGGCCCTGGGCTCAGTATGGTCTGCCTCTCGAAGAACAACTGATTTCCCAAGGACTCAAGTCGGCGGGCTATACAACCGCCATTTGCGGCAAGTGGCACCTGGGCCACTACCAACCCGCGTATCTGCCCATGCGCCGAGGATTCGACCATCAGTATGGCAACTACAACGGTGCAATCGATTACAACACGCATATGCGCGATGGCGGCTTCGACTGGCATCGCGATGACAAGGTCTGCCGCGATGAAGGGTACAGCACCCACCTGGTGGCGCGTGAAGCGGTCAACTTCATCGGGAAGCAATCCGTCAGTGCTCCCTTCTTCCTTTATGTTCCTTTCAATGCCGTGCATGCGCCCCACCAGGTCCCAGCCAAATATCTGGAGCCCTATGCGCACCTGAAGGGCCCGCGCAAAGTCTACGCGGGAATGGTCAGCGCCATGGATGAAGCCATCGGCCAGATCGTCGCGGCGATCGACAAGAAAGGGGTGCGTAAGCAAACGCTGATCGTCTTCACCAGCGACAACGGCGGCCCCCAGCCGGGTGTCGTGACGAGTAACGGACCGCTACGCGCCGGCAAGGCGACCCTTTATGAAGGAGGCCTTCGAGTTGCCGCTTGTGCCAACTGGCAGGGAGTGATCTCCGCGCAAACGGAAGTCACCGAGCCGATTCACGCCGTCGACTGGTATCCGACGCTTCTGGGATTGGCTCAGGCCAAGGTCGAGCAAAAACAACCCCTTGATGGCAAGGATATCTGGGAAACGATCGTGAAGGGCAAGCCGACGCCCCACGAGCATTTCTTGCTGAATGCGACGCCGAATGGTGGCGCCGTGCGCGCAGGCGACTGGAAACTACTCGTTAATGGAAGCCGCACCGCGGAAAATCCCGATGGCGCCGAGGTGAGCGCCTCAACCGAAGCAGCTTCCGTGGAACTGTTCCACCTGAAAAACGATCCGTACGAGAAGACGAATCTGGCCGCGGCCAACCCAGCCAAGGTCAAGGAATTGCAGGAGCTCCTTGATGAGTATGCCAAGGGGGCGGTAGCGCCCAAGGCCCGGCCCAAGCCGCCAGGATTTAAGACTCCGAAGGTGTGGGGAGAATCGTGATCCTTTGTCTCGGAGGTTCGCCGATCATGAAGCATCGTGCCCTGATTTTCTTGCTTGGCCTCCTGGGCGCGACGAGCGTCCGAGGCGAGACCATTCCCAAACCCAATGTTCTGTTCATCGCCGTGGACGACATGAACAACGACTTGGGTTGCTATGGCCACCCCCTGGTCAAAAGCCCCAACATCGACCGCCTGGCCGCGCGCGGTACTCGCTTCGACCGGGCCTACTGCCAGTTTCCGCTTTGTAGCCCGAGCCGGGTTTCTCTGCTCACGGGCCTGCGGCCCGATACGACCAAGATCTTTGAATTGCAGACCGATTTTCGCAAAAAGACCCTGCCCGACGTCGTGACCTTGCCCCAGCTCTTTGGCAATAACGGCTACTTCGTCGCCCGGGTCGGCAAGATCTTTCACTATGGCAATCCGGGTCAAATCGGGACCAACGGCCTCGACGATGAAAAGTCGTGGCAGAAGCGGTTCAATCCCAAGGGGAGGGATAAGACCGAAGAGGCGAAAATCGTCAATCACACGAAGGGCAGAGGCCTGGGCTCTTCGTTGAGTTTCCTGGCGGCCGAGGGCACCGACGAGGAACAGACCGATGGCCTCGTGGCCAGCCAGACGATTCAGTTGCTTGAAGAGAACAAGGATCGGCCGTTTTTCATTGCGGCCGGCTTTTACCGGCCGCATTGCCCCTATGTCGCCCCCAAGAAGTATTTCGACATGTATTCCCTGGACCAGGTGCCCTTCAAGGTGGAGCCGAAAAGCCATCTGGACCGGCTACTGAAACCAGCGATCTCCAATGTCGCCCCCTTCCCCAACTATGGGCTGGACGAAGCGAAATTGCGCGAAGCGAAACGCGCCTACTACGCGACCATCACCTTCACCGATGCCCAGGTGGGCAAACTGCTCGATGCGCTCGATCGCTTGAAACTGACCGAGAACACAATCGTGGTGTTCTGGAGCGATCATGGCTATCTCTTGGGCGAACATGGCCTGTGGATGAAACAGAACCTGTTCGAACCATCAGCGCGCGTGCCCTTGATCGTTGCGGCACCGGGACAGAAATCCAAGGGGACCGGTTCGCCCCGAACAGTCGAACTACTCGACCTTTATCCCACCCTGGCCGATCTGGCGGGTTTGAAACCGCCCGCCAATTTGCATGGAGAAACGCTCCGTCCGTTACTTGCCGATGCGAAAGCCCCGCGTGATCGTCCCGCATTCACCCAGGTCTGGCGTGGCGGCTTTGCCGGCCACTCGGTGCGCACCGAACGCTGGCGCTACACCGAGTGGGACAATGGCAAGAGGGGCAGCGAACTTTATGACCATGACGCCGATCCCGGAGAATACACCAATCTTGCGTCCGATCCGCAGCATGCCGAGGCGGTGCAAAATCTCAAGGCCCTTGTCCGTAAGAACTGGCCCAACGACTCGTTTTCCAACACCGGAGGACCACGGAACCTCCGGTAAAACGACAAGGAAACCCGGTAACCACCTTGCCCCGCTTAGACGGGACAGGCGATGGCGCCACAGTGATTTGCAACGGAGGCGGGCGACGACACCTTGATCGCGGACAATACACGTGTAATCGTGAAAAAGGACGACATTTTTTAGAACTCCAGGAGGAAACGGTGGCAGATCCAAGAGAAGGCTGGGTTAACTATAATTCTGGCTACCCCAAAATCGTTGGCAATTTGGAGATTTCCTCTGATCGTAACGGAGTTTTTATTGGCGGTGACCCAAGCGGATTATTATCACTAGCAAAACTTCTGGAGTGGATCGCGAATACCGATCAAGATCGCTTAGAAAACATCCCGGTCGGCGCGCGCTTTCATATCCATTTATATCACCACAAAACAATTGAGGCGTTTAATTCCCTCAATCGATTTTCCAAGGAAACACAGATCTGCCGATTGGATGCGAAAGGGACAGGTGAATTTCCTGAAAAGTACAATAAAAAGAAATAACGTAATTTTATTGTATATTATACATATACTTTATTTTGAAATAAATCAACCTCTCGGGCCGACCCGGCAGGCCTAATGCCGCCTGTCAACCTGCATGGCCCGTCGTAAACACCGCTCCTTGCCGACCCGACCGCCGCGCGCCACCAGGCCGCCTTCACCCAAATTTGGCAAGGCGGCCTTTTCGGCCATTCGGTCCACTCGGAACGGTGGCGTTACTCCGAGCGGGACCATGGCAAGCGTGGCAGTGAACTCTACGCCCATGATGCCGATCCAGGGGGAATCCACCAATCTGGCTTCCGAACCCACGGCAAATCAATGATCCAATCCGCGTTGGATGCTAACTACCGCGAAAGCGTCGTTTTGACGGGGTAAGCCTTGATGGCTCCGCCAGCGATCGCGACTTCGTCTTCGCCGCTAATTCGGGTTTTCGCTGAACCCATTGGAATCTTTCTCCCAGGTGGTAACAAGGGAGCACTCCGGCAAGGCACGATTCCCATTCTCTTCATCAACAAGGGTCAAGAATAGGTCACGCTCACATGCTTAAAACCGAGCCCTTCGCCGATTTTGAATAATTCCTTGAGAATTACCTCGTTCTTTTCCATGCCGGGATTTTCTTGCCTGAATTGAATTCTGCTATCGGGAGTGATTTTCTGACCTTTCATTAAGGCCTTGAGAGAGTTCGTCACCTTTTCTGACACTGCGTTTTCATTTTCCGCAATGGCGGGCAAATCCGCCACCCAGTCGGCGTTGGAGGTCAACCACCGAGACAAGGTGGTTTTGACGGGGTAGAGTTTGACAACCCCATCAACCACCGGCAGTTCCTTGCCTTCCCCCTCGTCCGCTTGATTCATGAAGGGTTTGGAGTATTTTGCCCAAGTCATGGTTTCATCGTTTGAGATCGTCCACATACTGCTGGTCTTTTGAAATCCCATTTCCTTGGCGAAATCGGCCACTTTCTTGTCGATGGCTTTGGTCTGAAGCGGCTCGGTCTCACTAGTGCGATACATGGTAAATTGGATATGAGGATACTTCTTGGCCAGCGGTTGCAGTTTCTTGCGTAGCTCGCCAAGCTGCGGCGACTGATCGTCCAAGGCCCCGTCCTTAAACAGGCCGCTCGTAGCATCCACGAAAACCATCAAGTCAGCCTTGGAAGGAATCAAATCCCGTTGCAGTTGACTCGTGACCGGAAAAACAAAATAGCTCGGAGTTTCTTTTTTGTCTTCGGCCCGGATTGAGGCGCCGCCAAGTGAAAGCAAGCCTGCGCAAAAAAGCGCTGCTGTGCCCGGAAGCCAATGACCAAGGAACCGGCTCTTCGAAGCAACAAGCATCATGGCGAACTCTCCTGCAACGAAAGGAATGAATTTTCTACAGATTCACTCATCCACACTCAACGGCTTGCTCTGGCTATACTAACTATTTCCAAGCAAAAGGGAAAGAAAAAATCAAAGATCGATTTTGATGGAACGCGCCGGGATAGGAATCTAGCGGATTCCGTTTTAAAAGGTGGAAAATCGGTCTGTGATCCACGCACCAAAAACTCTGGCCTTTTACGAAAAGGGAGAGGCAAGCGTTCGTCAGGCAAACGATGCGACGAGCGCCCGACCTTGATCAGGCACTCGCCGGTCAGATAATCGACCAATTCCCACCGCGAATAAGGAATCCGCGCCCCGCACTCAAGATCCCCAACTCACAATCGTGGGTCAACTGGTTCGGTCTCAAGCGCCAGCACGCCAAAGACGCATTCATGGACGCGCCTGAGCGGTTCCCTGTCGACAAACCGCTCCAGCGCCTCGGCGCCCAAGACGAACTCGCGATCGGCCAGAATGCGTTTGGCTCCCACGCCCCGTTTGCGCAGGCGCATGATGTTGCCAGGCAAGTCATAGTCGGGACCGTAGATGATGCGCAGGTACTCCCTTCCGCGGCATTTCACCGCGGGTTGCACGAGGCCCTTGGGTCCCTTGCTGATGAAGTCGAACGGCTTGACGACCATGCCCTCGCCCCCCGCCCCGGTCAGTTCGGTCCACCAGTGAGTCGCCGCAACCTCTTGGGCGTCATCGCTCAGGTCGACAACCCGGTAAGGGGTCGCGAGCAAGAGCACCGGGTCCTGGTCGCAAAGCCCCTTGAGCGTTTCCATGTGCCAGACATGGTTTTGCTCCAGGTGGGTCTTTCCCTCGGTGGCAAGCAGGTGAAAGGGAGCCAGGGTCAAATCGTCCACCGAATCGACCGGCCAGCAGTAACCGCGGTAGGCCGCGATGTAGCGTTCCAGATTGGCGAGCTTCGCTTTTTCCACCGCCAAGACGGCTGCCGCGTCACCGGGTGCTGCCATGCGGGCGAGGGCTTTTTCAAGCGAATCGATGGCCACCGGCAGCGATGCGCTCCCTGCCGCCCCGACCGCGGCGTACTGCTTTTGCAAGAGTTCCTGCGCCTTGGCCGACCAGGGCATTAGCTCGCAATCGAGGCAAAACCAGTCGGTTTGCAGCGTCTCCCACCAGCCCGCCTTCGTGGCGGCTTGCCGTAGCCGCTCCAAAAAAGCCAGCTCCACGGCGCCATCGTGAAAAAACCGCCGGCCTGTGCGCGTGAAGAGGACTCCCGCTTCGCCGGTCATCACACCAAATCGTTTGCGCGCCGCCTGATCGTCGCGGCAGACCACGGCGACCGCGCGCGACCCCATGTGCTTTTCCTCGCAGACGACCCGCTCCACGCCCACGCTACGAAAGTAAGCGAAGGCCTGAGTGGGGTGCTCGAGGAACCCCTCGCGGTTGGAGGTTTCGCACGGCGACATGGTCGGCGGCAAGTAAATCAGCCAGCGCGGATCGACCGCGAAGCGGCTCATCACCTCGAGCGCCGCAGCGGCATTTTCCTCGCGGATCTTCACCGAACGGTCAAAGCGCGTTTCCACGAAACGCTTGCCAATGACATCGGCCGCATCGAGAAGGTCGTCGTACTCCTGCTGTGCCGAAAGGCCTGAACCCTGGATTTCCAGCGGCCGTGTCGGCTCGCAGTAGACGCGCGCCGCCGCCACCGAAACGAGTTCACGCTCCGGGTAGCGCAGTGCCGTGAGCTTGCCTCCAAACACGCAGCCATTGTCGATGTTGATCGTGTGGTTGAGCCATTCCGATCGCACCACGGGAGTGTGCCCATAAACGACCATGGCCTTGCCGCGGTAGTCGGCGGCCCAGTTGTAACGGACCGGCAAACCGAATTCGTCGGTCTCTCCGGTCGTCTCCCCGAACAGAGCGAAGTTACGCACCCGCATCGAAGCGCGCCCCTGCATCGCCTGCTTCATCCCTGCGTGAGCGACTACAAGCTTGCCGCCATCGAGCACATAGTGGCTGACGAGGCCATCGAGAAACTGCGTCAATTCCTGGCAAATGGCCCCCTTTCGGTCTTCGGGCAAGGCTTCGATTTCGGCCCAGCTTTGCTCCAGGCCATGGGTCATTTTCACATCCTTGCCGTTGAGTTTTTTGAGGAGCTTCATGTCGTGGTTGCCGGGTACGCACAGCGCCGAACCGGCGGCAACCATCTGGAAAACGATGCGCAAAGAATCGAGCACCCGGGGACCCCGGTCGACCAGGTCGCCCACGAACACCGCCTTGCGGCCCAGCGGATGCTGGTAGATCGGGCCGCCCAGCGCATCGTCCGCCAAACCGGATACCTCATAGCCCAATTGCTTCAAAAGCGCTTCCAGTTCGTCGGCACAGCCATGGATGTCGCCGACGATGTCGAACGGGCCCTTCTCCGTGGACCGGTCGTTCCAGAGCGGTTCGCGCAGAATGTTCGCTTCATCCACCTCCCTGGGATCCCCGAAGAAGAAGACATGGCGAAACCCTTCCAGCTTGAGGCGGCGCAGCGACTGCCTCATCTCGCGTATCTGGTTACGGATGACATGCGGGCCGAACTTGCGGTCAGTCCGAGTCGCATGACGCTCCAGGCAAACCTTCAACGGAAGATCGAACACGATCGCCACGGGCAAAACATCGAACTCTTTGGCCAGTTGCACGAGCGGCGCGCGCGATTCCTTTTGCACATTGGTCGCATCGACGACCGTCAGGCGCCCAATCGCCAGCCGTTTCGCCGCGATCGTATGCAACACCTCGAACGCCTCGGAGGAAACGGACTGATCCAGTTCGTCGTCGCTGACCAGGCCGCGGCAATAGTCGGAGGACAGCACTTCCGTCGCAAGAAAGTGTTTGCGGGCAAAGGTGCTCTTTCCCGATCCACTTGGGCCCACCAGCACGACCAGCGCCAGTTTGGGAATCTTCAGGTTCATTCAATCATCCTTTTGATTTTTATTGATTTTTATTGATTTTTAAGAATCTGTTTTTCGATGAACTGTGAATAGGCCTCCCTCATTGGCAGTTCCAGATCTCGCCGGAGGCGCCGCCTTGTGGCGACCACCGTTTCATTCGTGACGGGGTTGCGGACCGCGTGCTCCATGTTCTCCCAATAAAGGCCCGAGCCTCGCTTTTGCCATAGCGGCAGATCATTGAACTGAACGCCGTTTTGAAAAAGAAGTTCATTCTTTTGCGCCACCGATAAGCCCGACATCGCCGCGGTGGCCTCGCCGATCGATTGGCCCTTTTTGCGCAACAGCCAGTAACCGTGCGCATTGAGCGCGTTGCGATGCGCGTCTTCGTTTCTCCAGCGGAAATAATCGATGACCAGTTCGGCCGAAGGAAGCTGCGAGATGCGGCAATCGAATACGCCGATCGCTCCCAACAGTAGGGAGAAGTGAGCACTCGCCTCGCCGGCAAGCAGCGATTGATATTTACGAAGCTTGCGCTGGAAGCTGTCTTCCTCGGCGGAGAACAACAGCGAAATCTCATCGCTCTGGGTGTAGCCATAGATCACCTGAAAACCGGACCCGGTCATCAGGTGTTCGGTCGTCGAAAGCATGAGATCGCGAAATCGGGGGTCAAACGGCGCTTCAAAGCGGTGAACCTCCTTGGTCAGGCGCGTGAACCCCCTGCCGTCCAAACGAGCGACCAGATAGATACCGGGCAACACGCAGTGATCGTGCGCCGTCTCGAAAACCCGCATCTTCTGGTCAAGTTCATCAAACTTCATCGTCCCTGTCCTCAGATGAATCCTCAGAGAAAACCTCAGAGAAAGCCTCAGAAAAATCCTCGACGACAAATCGGCTCGCTTCCTGAGCCCTATCCTCGATGCGCACATAGAAAAGCGCATCGAAGCCTTCATCACGACTGGGCAATTCCCTCCGGCCCGCCGTACCGAGCAGTCCTTTCCAGGGCACCTGTTGCTCCGCCGACCTTTGCTCGTTGCGCCGCTTGCAATCTTCGACCCTGGACTGGAAGTAATAACCCACCACGCGAAACCCGATCTCCCGGGCCGCCGCGATGTAAACGATTCGCTCGGCGCGGGTGGGATTGGTGTTATCCACCACAAACGGCTGGCCGATTTCCAGACAGGTTTTAAGCAAGCGGCTTTCCCGATTGCGCGTTTTGAGCATGTCGAGGTTGATGCGCACGTGGGTTGCGAAATAACGCTCCTTGTAAAAGGTCGATTTGCCTGCCCCCTGCAGTCCCATGAAAATGACCGCTTCCACCAGAAGCTCCTTAACGATCGTTCGAACTTAAGCGGGAGTGCTTTCGGCCACTCTCGTGAATACGACCATCTGGCTGGGCGCTCCCAGGGCTTCATCGACCGGGCCAAGCGGCTTGATCGCGGCCTGGTAGCCAAACCGCGTGGCAATCGATTCCACCCAGTCGGCAAATTCCTGGCGCGTCCATTCAAACCGGTGATCGGAATGCCGAAAGGCGCCGGCACTGAGCGTCGGCCAAAACGCGTTGTAATCGCGGTTGGGCGTGGTGAGCACGACCACCCTCGGCCGCGTGAATTCAAACAAAACCCGTTCAAACGAGGCCAGCCGGGGCGGATCGAGGTGTTCGATCACTTCGACCACCGCCACGGCATCATAACCTTTTAGCCGTTGATCACGGTACATGAGCGATCCCTGAAGGAGCTCTAGCCGCGCCGCCTGTTTTTCCGGCATTTGCTCAAGCTTGAGCCGCCTTTTCGCCATCTGCAACACCTGCACCGACACCTCGACCCCCACGATCTTCTCAAGCGTTTTGTCCTTGAGCAACTCGCGCAATAGCCGCCCCTCGCCGCAGCCGAGATCGACGACGCTGGTGACCTTGGCTTCCTTGAGTTCGGCCAAAACCGCGTCATGACGCTGCCGATGCAGGCTCAGCGGTTTTTCAAGAATCTCTTCGCCGCTCTCGCGAACTTCGTCCTCTTCCAGGGTGGCATCTTCAGTCAGGCGCGAAAGCGCTTCGCGATAAAGTCCTGAGCGATTGCCCAGGTAACGCCTGGCAATCGCCTCCTTTTGGGGATGGGCCGCCAGCCAGCCCTCCCCCTTGGCCAGGAGTTTTTCCAGCTCGTCCTCGCCGATAAAGTAGTGCTTCGCCGTGTCGAACACAGGAATCAGCACATAGAGATGAGCCAGAAGTTCGGCCAAAGTCGTGGACTTGCGCAGCACCACGCGAAAGTAGGGCGACTGCCCCCATTCGGGAAAGGTCGCATCGAGCGGCAACCCCTCGACCTCGACGGCATAGCCGAGTGGTTCGAAAAGCGCGCGCAAAAAAACTTCGCCGCCGCGGACGCGTAGCGCCTCGAGCCGGGCTTCGAGCGGGATCGGCGTGGTGGGCAATTCAGGCCGGTCCTTGCAAGTTCCCTGCATGGCGGAGCGGTAAATCTGGTTGATCGCCACGCTCAAAAAGGAAGAAGCGACATAGGGCCGGTCATTGACGTATTGCGACAAGACAAACGACGAATCGTTCTTCCCACGCACGAGCGCCACCGGGTCGATGTCCAGAAGTAGGCAGGCCGAGCAGCGCTCGTCGCTCGCTTCGGGGTAAAAGACATACGCCTGGCCGAAGGTCAGCGAAAAGGTCTGGAATTTCGCCGGGTTTTTGTGGAGCAAGTAACCCAGATCGGTCGCCGGAGTGTGAGTTGTGGTCAAGGTGAGTTGCATAAGCGCTCCTGGATTTGAGTTACCCTATCGGCGTCTCAACCTTTGGCTTCCCAAAGGCGACAACGCGAAAAATAGGAATGTTTGGAGGGACGAAAGGAGAGAATGGGCGTTAATACGGCTGATGCGGGCCGCAGAAGATACGCGAAGTCAAGAAGAAGGGAATATTCATTTTGGCAAAGCTCCTTGGGTGAATACGCATACTTGGGCCTGAAATTTCAGCAAACCGGAAAATTCCACGACCAGGCATCGAGGGAACCATGCTCCGGCATTCGCCTGAATCGATTGGGCCAAAGTGTCCATTCTCCGGCCTCTTTCTCTTGCCATCTCAGGAAAAACAATGGAGGATAATCGGTAGCCTTCCTCGAATGTCGCTTTTCCTTCCTGGCGAGTGTGCTCTTGTCTCGTCCTCCTCACCATGCTGACCCCCATGGTCTCACCCATGCCAACGGTCATCCGTTTGGGTTTCTGCGTGCCCGCGAAGCCGAAGGTCTTGTCCTGTCGCGCCGCAATCTGCTCAAGGCTTCCGCCAGCGGCCTGGGGGCCTTGAGCCTTTCGGGCTTGCTCCAGCAGCAAGCCCGGGGCGCAACGCGCTCATCAGGCAAATCGGTCATTCTGTTGTGGATGGCGGGGGGCCCCAGCCAGATCGACACGTTCGATCCCAAACCCGACCGACCCGAGCAAAACCGCGGCCCCTTTGGCGTGACCAAGACCAAGGTGCCCGGAGTGCTCGTCTGCGAGCATCTGCCCAAACTGGCCCTGATGCTCGACCGCTTCAGCATCTTGCGCTCCGTCGATTGCCGCCACAGCAATCACGAACCCAACACGGTGATGCAAACGGCCAACAACCGCGCCGAAGCCCGGACCAATCCCGAAACGCCTCACTACCCGGGAATCGCCTCACTGGTCAGCCGCCTTCATGGACCCAACCACCCTGCCATGCCCGGTTGCGCGGCCTTTATGAAATCGCGCAGCCATCTGGCGTTTGGCGGCTACGCCGGCCGGGAGCATGATCCGTTCATGGCGCAGGATGCCGCACGGCTGCCGGTCTACGATTCGGTTGGTAAGGACCTGGGCAAACTCTCCGATCCCGTTCGATTTGGTTTTCCCAAGAATTTGACGCCCGCGCGGATGGACGATCGCCGGGGCTTGCTCGAGGGTTTTGACCGCTTGCGTGCCGAGGTCGATCAGGGCCGCGCCCCCTTGCTGGGTCAGACCGGTCAAAAGGCGATGGAGCTTCTCTTGGGCGGCCGGGTGCGCAAGGCGCTCGATTACGATCTCGAACCCATTTCGGTGCGCGAAAGATATGGCCCCCACCTCTGGTGCAGGCAAACGCTGTTGGCGCGCAGGCTGGTCGAGGCGGGCTGCCCCTTTGTGACGCTCGATCTGAGCTACCACACCGCCTCGGGCACCTGGGATACCCATGGCGACAACATCCCTCCCTATGGCGGCATCCGCAAGGGGCTCGGTCCGCTTTTGCCCCTTTTTGACCACCTGGTCACGACCCTGGTCGACGACTTGCAGATGCGCGGGATGCTCGACAACACCCTGATCGTCGCCATGGGCGAATTTGGCCGCACTCCGCAGGTGGGCACCCAGGACAGCACCGATGGACGCAACCACTGGCCGTACGTCATGTCGATGCTGACGGCGGGCGGCGGCATGCGCCACGGCCAGGCGATTGGCGCCAGCGCGAAAGATGGCGGCTCGATCAAGGAAAGGCCGATCGTGCCCGGAGACATCGCGGCGACCATTTATCACCATTTCGGAGTGCCTTTGGATGCGGTTTATCCCGATCCCGCGGGCCGGCCGCTGAACCTGTTGCCCGATGGCGGCACTCCCATTCGCGAACTGGTCGGCTAAACGCCCTTTTTCTTTCCCTTCCTTGCGTGCGAAATCGACTAGGATAGCGCAAGCGGCCGATGGCATCCTCTCCATCGATTCGGATCACGCATGGAAGTTTTTCTATTTCTGATCGCGGCTCTCATCTTCTTTTGGCTGGTGCTTTGGCCGGTCATCATTATTAGCTCGGTGAGTTCGCTTCGCAATGATCTGTTTGAGGAACTAAAAAACCTGCGCCGCGAGTTGGCGCGCAAGGTCGCAGAACATTCGGCGCCCAAGACATCACCCCCCGTCGGCGCCCCCACGGCCTCAAGCGCCGCGGTCGCTCTCAAGGAAGCCACGCCCCCGCCCCTGCCCACCTCGCGAGAATCCGGCCGGTCTGTTCCGTGGGTTGAAAGCAGTTTGCCACCAAGTGCAGCGGACTCCTCGCCGCCCCCTGCGCCAGAGCCCCACCTGCCAGCGGTTGCATTGCCCGAATCACCGCCCGCCGCAGTCGAGCCAAGAACAAAAGTGCCCCAGTTCCTCATGCACCAGGTGCCGCCGCCGCTGCCGGCAGGTTCGATCGATCCTGCCGAACAGGCCGCTTCTCTCGAATCTTCCCCATTACCTCCACCCCTGCCTCGGCCAGATCACGGCGCCAAACGGTCGCGGCTGGATCAGATCGAACAAGGTCCCAGCCGCTTTGAACAAAGCGCGCGCAATGCGCTTCGAAAAATCTGGAATTGGATCATCATCGGCCAGGAAAATCTGCCTCAAGGGGTCTCCTGGGAATTCGCGCTCGCAAGCCAGTGGCTTTTACGCATCGGCATCCTGATCCTGGTGCTTGGCCTGGGATTCTTCGTCAAGTACTCGATCGATCATGACCTGATCACCCAGGAAGCGCGCGTGCTGGCGACGGCGCTGGCCGGCATGTCGATGCTCGTGTTGGGAACGCGGCTGCTTGGCGGCAAGTACGATCTTTTGGGCCAGGGGCTGATGGGGGGCGGTTTGACCACCCTTTATTTCAGCGTTTTTGCCGCGGCTCATTTCTATCACCTGATCAGCCTGTCGCTGGCGTTTCTGCTTATGGCGCTGATCACGGCGCTGGCGGGCGGGCTTACCCTCCGCTATTCGTCGATCCTGGTCGCCGTGCTCGGCGTACTCGGCGGCTATGGCACGCCGATCATGATCACCGCCGGCGTGTTTCACTTCACGCCGCTATTCGGCTACATGCTCATCTTGGGAATCGGCGTCTTTTTCGTTTGCCTGTACAAGCAATGGCCGCTGGTGCAGCACCTTGCCTTTCTTTGCAACTGCGCCCTCTATTACAGCGCCATGACGCGCTACGAGACTCCGGACTTTCCCGAAGTCTTTCCTTTCGCAGGCTCGTTCTTCATTCTGTTTTCCACGATGTCGTTCATCCATCATCTGGCCTTCCGGACCAAATCGAACCTGCTCGACCTGCTTGCGCTCGTTCTCAATGTCGCGGTTTTCTTTCATACGGCAAACGACATGCTCTATCCATTTTATGGAAAAACCGGCAGCGGCTCTCTCTGCTTTTTCCTGTCATTTTTCTATTGGCTTCACGTGGTCATTTTTTTGCGTTGGAAATTGCTTGATCGCGAGCTGCTCATCTGCTTCCTCGGACTGTCCTCGTTTTTCTTGACGCTGGCCCTCCCCCTGCTCTTCTCCGCGCAATGGTTGACCTCCTGTTGGGCGATCCAGTCGGTCGCCATGATCTGGGTCGCGCAAAAGGTCGGCAGCCGGTTTCTGGTGCAGCTCGCTTACATCCTGCTCGCCATCGTGATGGGGCGGATGGTCCTCTTCGATTTCCCAAGCCATTTCGCGGCCCCGCCGCCGGGACAACCGCCGATTGCACAACCTCCGCTTGAGCTGGCGGAATTCTTGCGAACACTGCTTGAGCGAGCCATTCAATTTGGCACTCCCCTGGCTTCGATCTTCACCGGAGCCCTGCTCGCCAATCCGGCCCAGCTGGGAACCCAGGACGAGCTCATGAGAAGCAACGACACTCCCGTGTGGCAGGGAGCCAAAAGCGCGCAGCTATTTCTGATTGCGGCCGGAGTCATCCTGACCTTCAGTTACCTGTTTCTGGAAACCAACCGGACGATCGGCTACCTCTACGAGCCGTTCCGCCTGACCGCCCTGACCTTGATTCTGGTCCTCCTGGGACTGACTCTGAATCTCCTATTCGCCATGCGCAAAATCTCTGGTCCCGAAGCCGGCGGGCTGCTTTGGGTCATCGCGCTGGTCCTCATGGGAAAATTTCTGGCGTACGACATCCCCTCGTGGCAGCCTGACGCCCAATGGATTTTCGCGCCTCCCTACCAGGCGCGCGATGTCATTTTCCGAGCACTCGATTTCGGTTCCGTTCTCATTCTATTTTTTGGAACGGGATCTTTTTTTAGGCAGATCAACACCACCTACAAAACAGGCCCCGTGTTCATTGGATTGGGGCTGCTGTTATCGCTGATCTACTTGACCCTTGAGACCACCAACCTTCTTCATTATCTGGGAATGGCCGGTTTGAAGTCGGGCGGCGTCTCAATCGTTTGGGCCATCTACGCCCTGGGAATGCTTCTTTGGGGAATCGGAAAACAGCAGCGCGCCATCCGCTATGTGGGCCTGGCCTTGTTCACCGTGGTCGCCTTCAAAGTCTTCCTGGTCGACCTCGCTTACCTAGACCCCTTTTATCGCATCATCGCCTTCATCATCCTGGGCCTGGTGCTCCTTTGCGGATCGTTCCTTTACCTCAAATATCAGACGCGCATTGTGGAAAAAGAAGAATCGGTCAAACCGTAAATTCTCCGGAACAAGTTCTGACTTTTCTTGGGAATTCTTGACGCTTTCAGTGGCTTTGTCCCCAGTGATGATTTTGCTGGCAACCTTCTCGTCATTGATCTCGTTTCAGCCCTACCGCGCGATAGACCTTTCAGTACGGGATGATAACTCATAGGTATCGATTCTCCTGTCTCGGGTGCAGCATGTGTAGCCTGTTTTGCGCAGCTTCTCTGGCTTTCCTGACCGTTGCCCAAAGAGAGCCAGCCAGCGTCACGGTTGGCCCCCATCACTTCACTTTGCCCAGTGGCTGGCAGGCCACGGTGGCGGTGCCGCCAACCCTCGTCGCAAGGCCGATCAGCGCCGTTTTTGACGAAAAAGGAAGACTCTTTGTCACCGAATCGTCCGGCTCCAACGAAGCGCCCGCGATTCAGGCGGAGAAAAAGCCCCACCGCATCCTGCGCCTCGAAGACACCGATGGCGATGGGGTTTTCGACAAAAAGACCGTCTTTGCCGACAAGTTGATGCTGCCGCAGGGGATCGCTTATTCTCAGGGAGAAATCTGGGTCGGCACCCCGCCGCAGATCTGGCGCCTCATCGATGAAAATGACGACGGCGTGGCCGACAAGCGGATCCTCTTTCACGATGGCGGCACGCTGACCGGCTGCATGAACGACCTTCATGGCCCGGCCATCGGCAAGGATGGGCGCATTTACTGGACCAAGGGGGCCTTCGCCGAGCAAAAGCACACGATCAACGGCAAGACCTTCGTGACCAGCGCCAGCCACCTCTTTAGCGCCAAACCCGATGGCACGGGCATGACCGTGGAAATGACCGGCGGGATGGACAACCCGGTCGGCATCGCGTTTAACTCGATGGGCGATCGTTTCGTTTCCTGCACCTTCGTGCATCATCCGGGCAATGGCCTGCGCGATGGAATCATCCATGCGGTGCCCTGGGTGCTTTATGGCAAGGATCACAAGCCGATTCAGAACGGCGTGCACAAGCGCACCTCGATGAGCCTGGGCGATCCGCTCGTCGAGTTGGGACCGGCCGCGCCTTGCGGCATGGCGATGTTGAACAACCCGGCCAACGGTCTTTCCGGCCGGCTGGCCTGCTGCCAGTTCAACATGCGCAAAGTGAGCGTGCATCAGCTCAAGCCCGAGGGGGCCGGCTTCACTGCCGATTCGGCCGACCTGATCGTGTCGGATTTCAAGGATTTCCACCCGACCGATGTGCTGGAAGATGTCGATGGGTCGATCCTCGTGGTCGACACGGGGGGCTGGTACAAGCTCTGCTGCCCGTCCTCGCAAATGGTCAAGGACGAGGCGATGGGGGCGATCTACCGGATCAAGGCCTCGAAGCTGCGCAAAGTCGACGACCCGCGCGGACTTCGGATCGACTGGACCGAAGAATCTGACGAAATCGCCAAGTTGATTTTCGATCCGCGCCCGGCGGTGCAGGCCAAGGCGCTCGATGTTTTGGTGGCCCGCAAGGCGGTGGATATTCTGGCCGAAGTCGTGAACAACTCGGCGCAAGTGGCCCCGCCGCGCGTTGAGGCCCTTTGGGCGCTGGGGCGTATTCCCGGGCCGGAAGCGGCTCGCCAGTGGCGCGCCATGTTATCTGATAATTTGGGCGAAATCCGCCAGGTGGCGATGCGCATTGCCGCCAATGCCAACGACAAGGTCTCGGTGCCCTATTTTTCGGCCGCGCTCAATAGCGGCAATCCGCAAGTGCGGCGCGTGGCGGCCGAAGGGATGATCAAGGCGGGCGATTTGACGAGCGTCGACAAATTCCTGCCTTTCTTGTCGGTCGACGACACAACGCTCAATCAGATCGGCGTGTATGCACTGACCCATATTGCCGCCGCTTCGGATCAGGCGGCCACTCGCTTGAAGCGGCTGGTGGAAGATTCCAACCCCTATGTGGCGCGCAACCTTTTGATTGCGCTCGATCAAGCAGGCAAATTGGACAAAGCCGCCTTGGTGCTCGAAATGGCCAATTCCCGAGATCAGACCAGCCGCGATATCGGTCTCTGGATTCTTGGCCGGCACAAGGAATGGGCCCATGAGATCGCGACCTACATCAACGAAAACAATAACTCCTTTCTGGCCTTCGACCAGAACCTGCACACGAGCATAGCCGCCTCCGTGCCGGGAAGAGCCCTACTTGCCCAGCGGGCTTTGAGCCGACGGCATACCGAAGTCGCCCTCAAGGCGATGGCCGATGCCGGCTTGACCAAGCCCCCCGCGGAATGGGTCGAACCGATCTACAAGTGCATTGAAGCTGACGATTACGAGCAATCGCTCGCGGCGATTCGCACGGCGCGCACCTTCACTCAGGATTTCCCCCAGTCCTGGACCGACGAACTGGTCAAGGAACTGGGTTCGGCCCAGTTCAACGATGCGTTCAAGCTGGAGTTACTCGCCTCGCTGCCCGCGAAAACACCCATGAAAAAAGAATGGTTTGAGATTTTGAAAAATGCGCTCAACGTCCGGCGCACCAGTCTCGACCGGTCCAATGCGCTGACGGCGCTTGGCAAACTGGCGATTGCCGCCACCGATCTGCCCGAGCTTGCCGCAACCATCGCGAGCGCCAGCGCGAGCGACATCGGCCGCATTTTGGATCTTTTTGGTCCGGAAAGAGGAGATGCGGCGGGCCTGGCGCTCATCAATGCCCTCAAGAACGAGGCCATCGCGGACGCGGTCTCGCCGGGAATGGTGCGCACCTTGATCCAGAGGCATTCGCCCAAGGTGCGCGACGCGGCCAAGCCGGTGCTTGAGAAGATCGACCCGGGGACCGCCAATAACGCCAAGACGCTCGAAGACTATCTCGCCTCGCTGCCCGCCGGCAATGCGGCGCGGGGGCACACCGTCTTCAATAGCAACAAGGCGGTCTGCGCCAGTTGCCACAAGATCGGCTATGTCGGCGGCGAGAACGGTCCCGACCTGAGCCGCATCGGCCAGATCCGCACCAAGCGCGACCTGCTCGAATCGATCATGTTCCCAAGTGCGAGCTTTGTGCGCAGTTACGAGCCGGTGGTCATCACCACGCGCTACGGCCGGCTCTTCAACGGCCTGGTCAAGGAAGACAATCAGCAGGGGATCACCCTGGCCATCGGACCCGATGCCGTGGAAAAAATTCCGCGCAACATCATCTCGGAAATGAATCCAAGCAAGGTGTCGCTGATGCCCGCCGGCATCGACAAGCAGATCACCAAGCAGGAGATGGCCGATCTGCTCGAATTCCTCCAGCAGCGCAAATAACCCTCGCCATGTTGTTTGGATCCTCTTTCACCCGGGAAGCCTCACCTTCCCGGGCAGGCCCCAACCCGCTCCCCCATCCCCTCCCACGGCTCTCATTCTTCCCCTCATTCCCATCAAGACTCCGCTCCACGCGACTCCCCCTCCCCGCCGCAACCCTTCTTCCTCGCACATTGCGCCATAGGTTAACCCCAACGAAAATCCCCCACACGCCTCTGCCAGGTTGAGGGTCTCTTCCCCGACCTCGCCGCCTCATTCTCCAGGGAGCTCTCTGATGACAGGCCTCTTCTTTCTCCCCCTTCTTTTTGCCCAGGCGGCGCAAGCCCCCGTCGATCGCATCTCCTATCCGGGAAAAGAGGCCAGCTCGCCCAAGATCGTCCTGATCTCCGGCGATGAGGAATACCGTTCCGAAGAAGCGCTGCCGCAACTGGCCAAGATCCTCTCCAAACATCACGGCTTTCGCACGGTGGTCCTGTTTTCGCTCGATCCGAAGACCGGCGTGATCAACCCCGACATCAACAACAACATTCCCGGCACCGAGGAATTGCGTGATGCCAACCTGGTGATCCTGGGCTTGCGCTTTCGCAATCTGCCCGAAGAGCAAATGAAAGAGATCGTCGCCTATGTCGATTCGGGCCGACCGATCATTGGCCTGAGAACGAGCACCCACGCCTTCAATATTCCCAAGGGAAAACCCTACGCCACCTGGAGTTGGGATCATGGCGACCCTCATAAGGGGGGCTTTGGCAAGCAGGTCCTGGGGGAAACCTGGGTCAGCCATCATGGCAATCATGGCAGCGAAAGCACCCTGGCCCTGATCGCGCCCGATGCCGCATCGCACCCCATTTTGAAGGGGATCAAGTCGGGCGACATTTGGGGCCCGACCGACGTTTACGGGGTCGACCTGCCTGCCGATGCGAAACCCTTGCTCCTGGGCCAGGTTCTGGCGGGAATGAAAAAGGATTCCAAGCCGGTTGAGGGGAAGAAAAACGACCCGATGATGCCGGTGGCCTGGACGCGTGAAGTCAAAAGCGCCTCGGGCAAACCCGCGCGGATTTTCACGACCACCATGGGCGCCGCCACCGACCTCGAAAACGAGCCACTGCGCCAGCTATTGGTCAATGCCGCGTTCTGGGCCATGGGCAAGGAGGGGGAAATCCCCGAAAAGGCCGAAGTGGCGATCGTCGGCGAATACAAACCCACCAAATTCGGATTCAAAGGTTACATCAAGGGCAAAAAGCCGGCCGATTACCGCTGATTTTGCTCCAAATTCGCCTATCTTCCCAAAAACCGCTGAAACGCGGAACCGTATCGGTTTGTACCCTCTCCAAACCCATGGAGGATGTTCCTTGACGAACATCCTGCGTTCTCTGTTTGCCGATCCGGCCAAGTTCTTGGAGATTTCACTCAGTGAGCGATCCGCAACAGTTGGCCGTGCTGGGCGAAAAGTGTAAGCGTCTGCGAGATGAGGTCGGCAAGGTGGTGGTGGGGCAAGCGGGGGTCGTCGAGCTATTGCTCACGGCACTTCTGTCCCGCGGGCATGCCCTTTTGACGGGTGTGCCCGGCCTGGCCAAGACCCTGATGGTCTCGACCCTGGCGCGGGCGCTGAAACTGTCCTTTAAGAGGATCCAGTTCACCCCGGACCTCATGCCTTCGGATATCACCGGCACCGAAGTTCTCCAGGAAGACCCCACCACCCGCACCCGGGTGTTTCGCTTCATTCATGGGCCGGTCTTTGCCAACATCCTGCTGGCCGACGAAATCAACCGCACACCGCCCAAAACTCAGGCCGCGCTGCTTGAGGCGATGCAAGAACGCAAAGTCACCGTCGGCGGCAACGACCATATCCTGCCCAAACCCTTCTTCGTGCTCGCCACGCAAAACCCGATCGAACAGGAAGGAACCTACCCCCTCCCCGAAGCCCAGCTCGACCGCTTTCTGCTCATGATCAAGGTGGGCTACCCGACCGATGCCGAGGAAGCGGAAATCATGCGCCGCGGCCAACCCGATCCTTCGATTGTCAATCCGGTCATGGACGAAGAAGAGCTCCATCATCTGCAAAAGCTGGTGCAGGGGATCGCCGTTTCCGAAACGGTGCTCGAATATGCCCGGCGCATCACCCGAATGTCGCGGCCGGGAACCCCTGACGCGGCGGAATTCGCCGGCAAGCTCATTCAATGGGGCGCCGGACCGCGCGCTTCCACGAGCTTGCTCTCCTCGGCGCGCGCGCGGGCGGCGCTTCATGGCCGCGGCCACACCACCCCGGCCGACATTGAAGCGGTTGCTCCCGCGGTGCTGCGCCACCGCCTGCTCCCCAGCTATGCGGCCTTGGGAGAAGGCCTCGATGCCGACGCCATTGTCGTTCGGTTGATCGAAGCTGCAAAAAGACGGCTGCCGGCAGCCCTGAACGCCTAGAGCAAACAGCAAAAGCGCTTTTTTCTTTGATCTCCCAAAGGGGAATCGACCATGCCCGAACGGGCCGACCTGCAAGCCGTCGATCCCTTGACCGCCGAATTGATCGAGCGGGCCAAGAATCTTGGCTTGCGGGCCATGACCCTGGTCGATGGCATTCGTGTCGGCGAACAGGCCAGCCCGCGGCGCGGATTTTCGGTCGAATTCGCCCAGCACCGTGAATATGTTCCGGGAGACGACCTGCGTCACATCGATTGGCGCGCTTATGGCCGCTCCGAACGGTTGACGATCAAGGAGTTTCGCCAGGAAACCAACTTCACCGCCCACATCGTCGTCGATCAGACCGGCTCCATGGCCTATCCGCCGAAGGGACCGGACAAGGCGGCGCTGGCAAGGCTCATGGGGCTGGTCGTGGCCCAGCTCGCCTCATCCCAAGGCGACGCCTCGGCCCTCTGGCTCGCCTCCGGCGACAACCCAAAGGCCGATCCGATGATCGTCCCGGCCGGCAGCCGCGCGGGCAGCTTGATCGTCCTGCTCTCGAAGCTTGCCGCATTGCGCGCGTCCCCCACCCCGGAAGATAGCGTTTCGCGCAAGGCATTGGCGCGCACCCTTGAATCACTCGCTTCGCGTCCCTTGCGCCGGGGCATGGTCGTAGTCATTTCCGATTTCCTGGAACCGTGGGAAGAGCTGGTTGCGCCGATGCGCCAGATCCGCGTGCGCGGCCACGATTTGATCCTGCTTCACACCTTGCATGGCGACGAGGTCGACCTTCCCTGGAAGGGAGAGGTGCGCTTCGAAGATCTGGAATCTTCGTTGAAGGTCATGGCCCGGCCGCATCAGATTCGCGACCGCTACCGGCGCGAAGTGGAAACCTGGCTAAGCAGGATCGGATCGGACTTGCAGGGCATGCGCGCCGATTACGCGCTTTTGTTGGCCGACGAGGATACGGCATCGCCGGTGCTCGAACTCTTAGCCCGGCGTCTGGCGCGGCGCAAAGCCTCGGGGAGAAGCTGATCCCGATGCATTTTCTGGCTCCATGGATGCTTCTGGGTGCCTTCGCCGCGGCGATCCCGCTGGCGATTCACCTGATTCAGCGCAGCCGGCCGATCGTGGTCCCCTGGGCCGCCATGGAGTTTCTGCTGCGAAGCATCAAACAAACGCAGGCCGCCAGCCGCCTGCGCGATATGATTCTGCTCCTTTGCCGCATTCTCGTGCTCGTGCTCGCCGCCCTCGCCCTGGCCCGCCCCAATGCTTCTTTCGTGCCTGCTTCCGGCCCCGTCGACGCCGTCATCCTGTTCGATCTTTCCCGAAGCATGAAATCGCTGGAAGGGACGGGAACCAAAAGCAAAACCCGCTTCGAAATGGCGCGGGAGAAAACCGCGGAACTCTTGGCGCGCTTTCCCAGCGGCTCGCGCGTGCGGCTCGTCCCCTTTGCCGACCGGCCGCTAAGCGAACTGAGCGACATGGCGCCCAGGGACCCGCAAGCCATCAGCGATGCTCTCAGCCGTTTACGCCCCACCGATTTGGGCACCAACCTCGTGGCGGGCCTTGAGGAAGCCGCGGTTTTCATGCGCCAGGCCAATCTGGCCCAAAAGCAGATCCACATCATCTCCGATGCGGGCGCCGAAGCCTGGCGCTCCGCCGGTCCCTTCATGCGGACCTTGCCGCAACGGTTGCCCGAGGAAACCTTGCTGCACTGGGTGAAAATCGGCACCCCGGTCCCGACGCACATCCAGGTGCTAGAACTCTCCCCGGTTTCAGGCATGGTCCTTTCCGGCCGGCGCCAGGCCTGGCGCGTGCGCCTGCGCAACCCGGGTACCGAACCAGTCCGCGACATCGCGTTGACGCTCACGGCACCCTTGCAAAATGCCACCTCGGTTCCTGGCGAGGGGGCCGGAACCGCCGAGGAACTGGCGATCGCCGAACTGGGACCGGGCGAAGAGCGGATCGTTCATCTCGAACTTCTTTTGGATAATCCGGGCTTTCAGCCGGTCGAGGCGGTCGCTCGCTTTCAGGGTTGCCGGCTCGATGCCGATGGGCGTTTGGCCAGGGTCGCCCAGGCCCGGGAAAAATACCGCGTGCTCCTGGTCGAGGAGACCTCCAAGGCCGATCCGACTCGCGGCAATTCGGTGTTCACCGCCGCCGCGCTCCGGTCGCTTGCCGGCGAAAACCCCGAGAATGCCGCCACCTTTTCCGAGAAGGCAGAGCGCGTGCTCATCGAAGTGCGCGGAACCGCGTCACTGGGTACCGGATTGCTTGGCGGGATCGACCTGGTGCTGCTTTGCGGCAACGATCCTTCGCGCTTCGACACGGGATTTGCCCGCGACCTATCCGATTGGTGCGGCGCTGGCCGAGTGGTTTCCTGGCTGCTTCCCTCGGCAGCCACCCGGCCCCTGTCTTCATCGGATCCTTTTTTGAGTGTTTTTCCCAAGGTTGCCGGCGGGCCGATCGCTGCCGCGGCCGGGTTGCAGATCGATCCGGCCACGGCGACCGGATGGCTGGGCGAATTCTCGCGGCCGCCTTTCGACCGGATTGGCCGCTCTCGAATCCAGAAAATTCAGGCGATGACGGTGACCTCCCCGCCGGCTTCCAACGCGGCAAACGCCTCAACCAACGAACCTCAGGCGGAAGTTCTTTTACGGCTTTCCGACGGTTCGCCCGCCATGATCGTTGCGCCCTGGAAAAAGGGGCAAATCGTCACTTCGAATGTGGGCTTTGACACCGGCGACACCGATTTTCCCCTGGGACCGATGTTTGTTCCCTGGACCGGAGCGCTCGTGGCTCACGCCGAAGAATGGGCCAGCCGGCCGCGCAATCTCGCGGCGGATCAAAGCGCTCCTTCCCTCGACTCGGCCTCGAAAACCAGCCAGCTTCGCGGACCGGCAGATCAAGTCATGAGCGGCTTTGGCGCCGAACCGCCCCCTCGCCTGCTCAGCGCGGGAATCTGGAAGCTGGAAGAGGGCGGCGTGCCGGTGCCCAACCAGGTCTGGGCCGTGTCCGCCGACCAGAACGAAGGGGGCGACCTCGACCCGGCGACGGCCGCCATGGCGCGCGAAGCGGCCGGTGAAACCCTCAACATCACCGAAGTGGGCGGCCAGGGAACGAACCTGGCGGCGTCGATTTTCGAGGGCGGGGAGATGGCGGGCTGGATTTTGTCGCTCGTGCTCCTGCTTCTGTTGGCCGAGGGAGTCGTCGCCTGGTGGGCAAGCAAGCCTCTGTAACACAACCGCGCAAGATGGGTGAAAAGATGGGGAGTCGACTTGATCCATGAATGAGGCGTTCTGGACCTTTCTGGGCATCGCGTCGCCAGAGGGCGCCCATCCCACTTCGTGGTCGATGGACCCCTCCTGGGTGGCGCTGACCGCCTGGGCGATCGTGGTGCTTTTGGGCATCGCCTTGGCGGTCGTCTTCTATCGCAAAGAAACGGTCCCCGTCGGCGCAACCTTGCAAGGAGCGCTCGTGACCCTGCGCGCCTTTTCGATCGCCTGCCTGGCCTGGCTCGTCTTCTCTCCCATTCAATGTTCCGTTCACCTTGAGGGAACGAGGCCCCGGCCGATTGCCCTCGTGCTTGACCGTTCGCAAAGCATGGCGACCCAGGATGAACGTTCGCGTAGCGAAGAGAAACTCCGGATCGCAGCGCTAAAGGGTCTCGGCGACTCTGCGGCCAAACCTGCCCGCATCGAAGTCGGCAAGGCGATTCTGGGGGATGCCAAGATCGATCTCCTCGCATCGCTTGGCAAAAAGGGTCCGCTTTCCTGGCATGGCGCCGGCGAGCGCACCCTGTCGCTTGGACAGGCGAAGGCCGGCGAAGAACCTCCCTGGAAGCAGTGGAGCGCCAGCGAATCGCGTTCGGCCCTGGGGCGTACCGTCGACGATCTGATCCGCTCCGAAGACGCTCCCGCCGCGATCGTCATGCTGACCGATGGCAGGCAAACCCCCGACCTTGAACCCGACCTGGTGGAGGCTTGCCAGAAAGCGGCGGCGCAGGGAATTGCCGTGCATTTCCTCGGCCTGGGCGCGGCGGAACCTCCGAAACTGGAAATCCGCGATCTGGATGCTCCTGAGATTCTCCAGGCGGGAGAGCGAATTTTGGTGCGTTTGCGCTGGCGCGCCAGCGGGCTTGACCCGGCCGATGTCAACGCCCGCATCGAGATCTCGCTCGATCTCGACGGCGCCGAAGTCGCCCGCGAGGAACTACCCGCCAAGGAAGGGGACGATCAAAGAACCGTGCTCGCCTTCCGCGTGCCGGCAAGCAGTTCGGCGCGCACCGTATCCGCGTTAACCGCCCGGGCACGATTGGTCCAGGGGCTGAACCCATCGGCACCTTCGAAATTGGAGCGGCAGGTGCGCATCACGACCCGCCCGGTGCGGATCCTTCTGGTCGATACCGCACCTCGCTGGGACTACCGGTTTTTGATGATGCAACTGGCGCGCGAGGCCCCTTCGCAGGTCGGGCCAAGCGCCGGCGCAGTCTCGACTTCGGGCGGCATCGCGGTGCAGCCTTCCTTTGTCATCCTTCAGGCCGATGCCGACCTGGCCGCGCGCGAGCCGTTTTTGCCGGGCTTTCCCAGTCGCAGCGAACTCTTTCAGTTCGATGCCGTGCTTTTGGGCGATGTCGATCCCGCCAAGCTCGGTGCCGATGGCGCCGAGTCGCTCAGGCGTTTTGTCGAGGAAGGCGGCGGCTTGATCATTCAGTCGGGCACGAGCGCCAATCCGGTCACCTGGGCCGGCACGCCGCTTGCCGATCTGTTGCCGATCGAGCCGGACCGCGCCGGCGCCCAGCCGGCTTCTTTAAAAGACATTAAAGATCCTTTTTTACCGGCCCCAACGCCCGAGGGGTTGGCGACCGACTCGTTTCGACTGGCCGATACTCCTGAGGAAACCGTGGCGCTTTACGCCTCGTTTCCAGGAATGTACCGCCACACGCCGGTAACCCGGCTCAAGCCGGGCGCCCGCTCGCTCATGGCGCACCCGACGGAGCGGTGCGCCACCGGCCCGGTACCGGTTTTGGCAAGCCAGTCTTACGGCCGGGGCCGGGTCGCCTGGCTGGGGGTCGATGAAACCTGGCGCTGGCGCTTCAACGCCGGAGAAAAACACTTTGCCAGGTTTTGGACACAGTGGCTGCTCTGGGCGGCCGCATCGCGCTCCGATGCGCCCCGGCGCGTACGCTTGAGCATGGACCGGCGCGACCCTCCAGCCGGCACCAGCGGCGAAATCCGCGCTCGTTTGCTCGATGCGAATTTCGCGCCGGACGGCCGCGACAAAGTTCCGGCGCGCATTCAAAGGCTCGATCCCGTGGTGAACGGCGACAAGACCGATCCCCAGCCGGCGCCTGCGAGCGATGAAAACGGCGCGGAGGTCGAGTTGCGATCGGTGCCGGGCCAACCGGGCGAGTTTTCCTTGCCCCTGGTTCATGACAAGCCTGGCAAATACCGCTTGCGCCTGCCCGGCGACGATGGGCCAGGCGTGGAATGGACCGTCTTCGCGCCGATCGATGCCGAAAAAACGGGGGGACTGGCCGAACAGCTCATGCAGGCGGCGGCGCTTGCCGCGGGGGGAACTTACCGGGGGGAAAAAGATGCCGCGCAATTGAGCGAAGCAGTCGTGGGCAAAACCCGGCCCTGGTCGGTCGATGCCCATTTACCTCGTTTGCATCCGCTCTGGTTTGGATTGCTTGTTTGCACCCTGGGTCTGGAATGGGGCCTGAGACGACGAAACCAATTGAGTTAACGCCCATGTCTTTGGAGTTGTTCGATCCTGAATTAAGAGCCAGCCTGGCCAGACACCTGGCTCCGGTTCAGGCACGCCTGGACGAACTGGCACGCAAGGAGCGATCGCGCAGACTGGCCCTTGCGGCCGGATCGTGGATCGGCGCCCTGGCCTTGGCGCTTGCCGTCGCTTGCCTGATCGACGATCGCTTCGACCGCAATGGCGAAACGCCCCCCCTGATGTTTTGGTTCCTGCGGCTGGCACAAGTGGCGCTTGCCTTCTGGCTGGGCTACCGCTGGGTCGTTCAACCCTTAAGTCAACCGATCGCGCAAGCCCGACTGGCCGTTTCGGTGGAGGGGGCCGTTGGCGGAATGGATCATGAGCTGGTCACGGCGCTTGAGTATTTGCAAGGCGCGCCGCCCAAGGCCCATGCCGCCTTCTTGGAAGAGATAGCGAGCAAAAGCGCCAGCCGCAGCCTGGAGTCGAACTGGCAAGGCGTGCTACCGTCGGGACGCGTGCGCAAGGGAATTCTGTGGGCGGTGCTCGGGCTGGCGCCCATTGGCCTCATGATCGGCTGGCACCCCTCCTGGGCGCTGGCCCTGCTCGCTCGCCAGTTCGGTTTTGACAAGACGATTCCGCGCCAGGCCCGCTTGCTGTTGCCTGACTCGTTGATGTTGCCCGAAGCCGAGGAAGGGATCGTCGAGGTTGGGTTGGAACCGTCCGATCCGGGCGGAATGGGCCGGGTCGTCCACAAGGGACGCGATGGAACCGTCCGCGAATGGACGCTCGAAGAAGCGGCGCAGGAGGGGCAGGCCAGAACCCTTCGCATTTCCGCCGAAGTGGGCAGCGGCAAAATCCAGGCCTTCCTCGGATCTTACCGCTCCGAAAAGATGGAATTGACTCGCGTGAGCCGGCCCGTGCTTACCGTCAAATCTTCTGGCGTCGAATTACCCGCCTGGGTGGGAAAACGGGCTGACGGCACCCCCTGGCCCGGATCGGCCGATGCGGGGGATCTGGGCGGGTGGAACGGCTCGGCGGCAACGCTGGTTCTGGAAAGCTCGGTCCCCTTGAAGGAGGCACGGCTGCGCATTGTTCATGCCGACAAAAGCGGCTCGCAAGAAACCGAAGGAGATGCGAGCGCGGAAAAACGAGCCGCGTCAAGCACGGGCTCGCCCCTTCCCCCCGCGAGAGAAATCCCCCTGGAACTGAACCCGGAAGGAACTCGCCTTGAGGCCCATTTCACCTTGATGGAGGGGGACCGGCTCTGGCAAGCCGAGGCCATCTCCCAGGACAACCTGGCAACGCGCACGCCGCTACGCCGTGTCATCGACGTCTGGCAGCCGGTGGCTCCGCGCGTGGAGCTCTTGCCCGAATTGATGATCCCGACCACGGCAGGGGCCTTGTTTGCCGGCCGCAACAAGGGGACCGCGCTGAGGCAGGCGCTGGAAGAAAACGAAGTCGAGGGAATTCCGGTACCGCTGGGAGGCCGGTTCCGCGTCGCCTACGCCGTTTCGAGCCGGGCCGGTTTGAGCCAGGTGCGCATGGTCTACCGGGTCAACGGCGCCACGCAATGGAAGACATTGCCCTTGCCTGAAGTTGAAGGTAAGGCGACCGAAGGAGAGTTCTTTCGAGATCTGGGAGTGTTTGCCAAAACCCCCGAGGATGCCGAGGTTCCCTTTTTCCCGTTGAGTGCCGCCGATGCGATGCTATCGCCTGGGCGGCTCGAAGGTGGCGGCCGCTTCGATTTTCGCATTGCTCCTTTGAAAGACCTGAAGCCGGGTGACCGGATCGAATTTGCCATCGAGGCCGAAGATCGGCGCCAGCCGCCCTTGGTGGGCCGGTCGGTGACCAGGGTCAAGGACGTTGTGAATCTGGAAGATTTCCTGGCCTGGTGGAGCCGCAAAGAACGCGAGCAGGAAAAGCTTCGGGAATTGCGCTTGCGGCAAGGGAAAGTGTTCGAAGGCTATTTGCGGGGGTCGCGTCCGGCCCCGCCTGACAGGTAAGATAGCCAAGTTGGCCTTTTCGTGCTGGCGCCAAGGCACGATCGAGTGATCGATTCACCCAGAAGGGGAGCGACGACCATGGGCATAAGAACCAATCCACTCGGAAGAACCCTTGGCCTGGGTGCTGCCGTGCTTCTTGGCGCCTCGCAATCTCCCGCGCAACCACCGGCCGGCACTCCGGCTTCGGCGCCAAGTCAGGCGACAACCTCGGACGGAGCAGACGACCTGACCGGCCGGATCGATGCCCAGAAGGCGGCTCAGGCCCAGTTGGACCAGGCGGCTCGCCGGCTCGACACCATGCTGCGGGTGCTGCGCTACCAGAAACTCGAGGCGCATGAAGAGCACAAGCTGGTTCAGGAAGCCTCGCAAATCCTGAAAGGGTTGAGCGAGCGCGAAATGAACGAGGTGCTCGGCCGGCTTGAAATTGCCCGCAAGGCTCCCGCAGTGAATGCGGGGGAAACCGACAAGGCCTTTGAAAAGCACCTGGTCATCATGTCGAAACTGCGCGAGCTGGGTTTGCGCCGCGATGCGGTGCGCTCACTCGCCGAGGCTGCGGCCAGGGCACGCAAAACCGCGCGCGAACAGGGGCGGCTTCAGGGGGCCGTGGCAGGGGAAATTGCCGCGGCGACCGCGCCGCGCCAGAGCGCCCGTGCGGCCATGGGGCGCATCAGCCAGGCGATCGATTCCCAGCGCGATCTCAATACGGAAGTCTCCCTCTTGATGCGCCAGGCCTCGGCCCTGGAAAATCAGCTCGACTCAGCCCACAAGGCCAAGCTGAAAAAAGGCCTCGACGAGGCGCGCAATGCCGGCCTGCTCGACCGTATGAATCGCATTCCCTCGCAGCTTTCCGCCGACGGCGTCAGTCAGGATCGCGCCGGCCGGCTTCGTCCCGTGCTCGAAGAATCCCGCCAGGCCGCCGAAACGCTGTTGACCATGGCCCGGCTCTGGCGCGAGGACGAACCGGCCACCGCGGCCCTCAGGCGGCTTGACGAACGAGCCGCCGCGGTCGAAGAGAAACTGGCCCAGGCCCGCGAGCAAGGCGGGGCGACCGGCGCCTCGGAAGAAGAAAGGCGCGAAGCCCAGGAGCTGCAAGCCGAAGTCACACGCGAGGCGTTTGACCTCTCGCGCGATGCGGTCGACAAGGCGCCCGAAGCGGCGCAGCCCTTGCGCGAGGCCGCGGACCAATTGCGCGCCGCGCAGGAGAAAAACCTCAATAGCGATCCCATGGGCGCCAAACCCCTGGAAGAACGGGCCCGCGAGTCGCTGGCCAAGGCGCGTCAAAAACTCGATGAATTGATGGAGAAACGCGAGAAAGAGAAAACGGCCAAAAAAGAAGCCGAGCATAAAGAACGGCTCGACAAGCTCGCCAAGAACGAAGCGGAGCTCGCACAGAAAACCAAACAGGCCGCCGAGCGGCCTGAAGGCCAGGCGCCGATGAGCGGCACCGATAACGACAGCCTCGCCCGCAAGCAGGCCGAACTGGCGCGCGAAGCGATCGACTTGGCGAAGTCGGCGACCAACGAGGAGGAAGGCGCCGCGCTCAAGGAAGCGGCCAAGGCCCTGACCGACGCGACCAAAAATCTGGCCGATAAGCAAACCCCGGCCGACAACGCCAAGGCCGCGGTGCCCGAACAAGTGAAGGGAATGAAGGCGCTCGACAAGGCGCGCAAGGAGCTCGCATCGGCCGCGGCAAAGGAGAAAGCCGCCGAAGAAGCTCGCAAGAAGCATGAAAAAGCCGCCAAACTGCTGGCCGATGCCGCCAAGACGCAGGAAGATCTCGCCAAAAAAACCGAAAGCCTCAAAGAGGAAAACAAGCTCCAGGGTCAGCAGGCTCGCGATTTGGTCCTGGCCGAGGAAAAGGTCAAGGGACAGGTCGCCGAGGCGATGAAGGAATTGGCAGGCGATGCCGCCGCCGCCCAGGCTCAGGCCGAGGCGGGCGAAGCCTCGCGCGAGCTGAATGAGACCATTCAAGATCTTAAAAGCGCCAAACAAGACGATGCCGCTCGCGATGCCCGCCAGGCAGCCGACGCCCTGGCCGATGCGGCTCGCCTCGCTTCCGACCTGATCGACAAGGACAACGCGGCCAAGGCGATGGATCAGGCACGCAAATCAAACGACCTGGAAATGCTCCCCGAGGCGTCGCGCCGCATCGAGCGCGCCTTGAAGGATGCGAAAAACGCCGCGAACCTGGCCGCCAAGGCTCAAGAGGCGCTCAAGAACAACCCGACCGCCGATCTGGCCCGGGCCCAGGGGAAACTGGCGGCCGAGCTGAAGGCTTCCCCGACTACCGACAAAGCGGCACCCGATGCCGACAAGGCCGCGGCCGATCTGCGCGAAAGCAACCTGGCCGAAGCGATCAAGGATCAAACCGCCGCCCTGGGCAAGCTCGAAGCCAGACCTGAGCCTTCCGCGAAAGCCGCGGCCGCCAAACAAAAAGAGTTGATCGAGGCGGCCAAGGCGCTGGAACAATCGGGCCAGGCAGCCGCTCAGGCGGAAACGGGTACGGAACAGGCCGAGGGCCTGGTGCCCGGCCCCCTGCTTCCGGCGCTCAACAAGGCCGAGGCCGCGCTCAAGGCCGGGGAGAAGGCCGCCATGCGCGGCGATGCCCGCGAGGCGGCACGCCAGCAGGCCGATGCGGTCAAGCGCCTGGAAAACGCGCTGAGCCAGCTCATGCTTCTGGCCAAGGCCAACGAGGGGAAAAACCTGCCCGAGATGGATCCGTTCGACCTGGCCAAGGCCGACCCGATGGAAGGCCAGCCCGATCCCTCGGGTCAGCCGATGAATCCGCAGGACAATAAGAATAACAAAAATCCCAGCAAGCAGCCCAAGGGGAACAACAGCGGTCCCGATACTCCGCAATCGGGAGAAAAGCTCGACCCGGCCCAACTCAAGGATGCCGAGGGGATGGGACGGTTCTTACGGCTGCCCGCTCGCGAACGCGAAGCGCTCTTGCAAGCCTGGACCGAGGGCCTGCCCCCCACCTACGCCGCCATGGTGCAGAAATATTTCCGCGATCTGGCGCGCGGCGCGGAAAAATCAAATCCTCCGGCCAACCCCCGGAGCGAACCGTAATGTCGATTTTCTCCTCGTTGGGTCTGATCTTCTCGTTGACCGTTTTTCAGGCACCGGCGGATGGCGCCAAGCCGGGCAATCGCCCCAAGCCCGCCGAGAAGGGCGGGGCTTCCAAAATCGACGAGCCCACGCGCGATGCCATCCGCAGGGCGCTCGACTGGATCGTCTCGAAGCAGCATGCCGATGGCTCCTGGAGCGAAAGCGGTCATCCCCACAACACGGCAATCACCTCCTTTGCCGTGCTGGCGCTGTTGTCCGATGGCCAGCTTCCCGGCCGGGGCCGCCATGGCGAAGCGCTCACCAAGGCGACCCGATTTCTGGTGGCTTCCGCGCGGGATCAGGATGGCCTGTTGGTCGGCGCTCGCGGGGGCGGCGGTCGCGATATGTATTGCCATGGCATGGCCACCCTGGCGCTCAGCCAGCTCTGGGGCGTCAGCGGTCCCGATCTTGACGAAGCGATTCGGCCCGTGCTCAAACGGGCGGTCGACTTGATCGTGCGCTGCCAAAACCCTCATGGGGGGTGGCGCTACGCCCCCGCGCCCAACGACGCCGATATTTCGGTGACCGTGATGCAGGTGATGGCGCTACGGGCGGCTCGCAATAGTGGCTTGCATGTCCCTGACGCGACCTTCGATAAGGCGTTTGAGTATATCGGCTCGTGCCGCGATCCGAAAACGGGCGGCTACTCCTATCAGACCGGCCAAAATGCGCCTGAGTTTGCCCGCACCGCCGCGGGGGTTTGCGTGATCTATTTGTGCGGCCGGCACAACGCCGCCGAGATCCCTCAGTCGATTGCCTACCTCGAAGAAAAGTTCTCTTCGAAACACCATTTCTGGTACGGCCATTACTATGCCAGCCACGCGATGCATCAGGTGGGGGGAGAAGCCTGGAACAACTGGTATGCCAAGCTGCAGCGCACCATATTGCCCAAGCAGGGGGCCGATGGCGGCTGGACCACCCGCGATCTGGACGATTCATCTCCCGGTCCCGTGTACCAAACCTCGATCGCCGTGATTGCCCTGGCCGTCCCCGGGCAGTTCATTCCCATCTTTCAGCGATAACGCAAACGCATTTTTCTAGCGAGGCTCCAGCACTGCCCCACTAGCTTGATGCCAAGGATTGATTGCGCGCATGGAATCGACTTCCCGCTATGCCTGGCCGATTCGCCTGGCCCTGCTCGGCACCCTCGCGCTTGCTTACTTCGCTCCCTTGATCACGGCGATGCTCGTGGCGGTGATCGGCGTGCCGATCTCGTTTCACTACCTGATCCGCTGGTCTCGGTCGAAGGCCAAGAAAGCCGGCCTGGATGATCGGAAGGGGCCGCTACAGGATCTGGCGCTGATCTTCGCGACGGCCCCCGCCGTCTGGCTCGCTCTCGTATTGGATGCGAAGCCCGGCCAGGAGCCCCCGCTGGCGATAGCGGCGTTATGGCTTTGGTTTCAGTTCGCTTTCCTTGCCCCCGTCCTTTTTGTGGGAAGGCGCCTGGTACTGCCTGGGCCGAACGACTCGCTCAAAATCGGTTATTTCGCAATCCCCTGGATCTTGATGGCGCTCTTTATGGCCGTTGGCGGCCGGCGCCAGGCCTGGCGGGCCGCCTACCTTGACCCGCAGGGGCGGCTTGGTATCGGATTGATTGCCTTGGCCGCCGTCGCTTGCCTTTACTCGATCGTCCGCCTGCGCGCCCACTTCAAGCATTTTCCCAAGGGGCTTTTCCGCAGGCCGGCGCCCCGGCCCGATTCTCGCTGCCGCTATCTCATTCTGGGATTTGTTTTTTCTCCCGTTTTCTGGAGCCTGGGATTCCTTGCCTTGTGCTTGCACTGGCACGTCTACTTGAATGACGCCACGTCCGACACCAGTCCACTCGCCATCCGCTTGATGGCCTTGCATCAGGCGCTGATGGAGTTCACTGGCCTGACACTGGCTTTTGCCTTTCCTTTGGGAGTCGTTCTGGTCTGGTATGCGTTGAAATACCGGATGGGATCATCACCTGAGCCGTCGGCCTGGGTGGGTGTCTTTTTGCCCTGGGCGCTCTTGCTCCTGCTGATCGGCATCGATCCGGGCGGCTGGTTTGGCTGGATGTTTCCCTAGCGACTGAAAGGAGACGGACCCGATTTCTCAAGCCGACAAAATCTTCCAGCCTCTCCCTATCGGCATTTTGGGCGTGACAGTCAAAAAGTTTGCCCCAGGAGGGATCGCTTCAACCCCGTTCTTTTCTCGAAAGAAAAATCGCGGCACAATCCTCGCTTTTTGCCGGGATTGAGGAGCGTCTCGGCGCGAACGATCAGGTTTTCCGTTTGCCCAAGGTGCCTCAAACAAAATTCTCTGGAATCACTCAATTTCGATGAAATCCCGCGCTGGCAAGGGAGTAGCGCCTGGGAATCTTCGGATACAAGGCAAACTTTGGCGACCTGGGTATCCCGGTCAACTCTTCGGATTACTCCTGTTGGTGGAAAGCTGGCAGTCAGGGCAGTTTGGCCACCTCAAGGACGAGTTTCCGTCATTCGATTTCCGGCTTTCTCAAGTCAGCTTGCCCCTTTTCCCGAATACTTGCCGCGGGTGGACCGGGAATCGTCCCGGCCCAATTCGTTGGTCGGAGATTCATCGTGTCGGAGAGTTCCATCCAACCTCAATCTGCTATCCCGGAAACCAAACCCGCTCCCGTGCGCCCCAAGCCCAAGGGAGTCTTTGGTTTTTTCACCATTTTGCAGGACGCACCCACGGGCTGGATCGCGGGGTACCTGCTCACCAATGTCCAGGGAAGGCCGCTTGAATTTCGCCTTACGAACCCGGTGCAGCCCACCAAGGTGCAGCAAATCCTTTACGGCCCCACGCTTGAGTCGTACCTGGCCGGGGAGTTAATGGGTAAGAACCTGGTGGAAAAGGCCTCGCACCTGGCCGATCTGATCATCACCGATTGCGCCGTCGGCATGGAAGTGCGCAAATCGCTCGACATTCCCGTGTTGATGGTCGGCCCGGGAGGACTTCCGGTGGAAATCGGCGGTCGGCCCGGCTGGTCGGTGCATCCCAACTTTCCCGAAGATAAGGAATTGATCAAGGCCCAGCTCGAAGCGGTCGATACCCGCGTCGACCTGATCGAACCTTTCAGCCGCATCAAGGATGCGATTCAGGAAACGCGCCGTATGAGCGTGGGAACCCGGTCGGTCGCCTGATCGTCGCTGCTAAGCGCGCGGGAAAATGCCTAACATGACGGGATGGAAAGCACTGCGGCGGTTTTGACGGCTCGCAATCTCGGCAAGAAATACGGTGCCTTTCAGGCGCTCGACGCGCTCGACCTCGCCATCCAACCTGGCGAGGTCGTTGGCCTTTTAGGGCCCAACGGTTCGGGCAAAACGACCGCCCTGCGCCTCATCCTGGGTTTCCTGCAACCGACAGCAGGCTGGTCGCGCCTGGGTCCGTTCGATTCCTGGACGCAGGGCGACCAGGCTCGCTCGCTCGTCTCTTATCTCCCCGCCGAACTGCGCCTTTACGACAACATGACCGGCAGACGCTTGGTCGACTGGCTCGGTTCCTTCCGCGCCGAGAAACCCGACCTCGCGCGCATCGACCGCCTGGCCCAACTCTTCGAACTCGATTTGGCGCGGCCTCTTGGCAAGCTCAGCTCGGGAATGAAACGCAAGGTGGCGCTCTTGAGCGCGCTGGCCACCGAGGCGTCGCTTTTGATTCTCGACGAACCGACCAACGCGCTCGATCCGGCCATGCGCCAGGCCTTGATCGAACAAACCCGCGAGGCGAGCCAGCGCGGTCAGGCGGTACTCTTTTCCTCCCATGTCCTTGAGGAAGTCGAAGCGGTCGCCGACCGGGTCATCGTGTTGCGCAAAGGGAAACTGGTGCTGGAAAAGTCACTCGCCGATCTCAAAAAAGGGGTGTGCATCCGCATGAAATTGGATCGCCCACTCGTCCTCCCCGAATCGTTGCAAACCACCGTGAGGGTGATCGCCAACGACCGAAACGGGGTCGAGCTATACGCCCCGGCCTGGAGCGGCGAATTGATGGCCTGGCTTGGCGGCTTGGGAGCGCGCGAGATGAATTTGCTTTCCACCGGACTGCGCCAGGTACTCGAAGAGAGTGTGAAATGATGGTTTTATTCACAGAGATCATCCAGGTGACTGCATCCTTGCTGCCGGCGCTAGCTCGATGAACGAAATCGCCCCCCAGGCATTCCGATCGGAGCCGCCACGCCCCAAAGGCCCGGGTCTGCTTCCGCTCGCTGGGAAGCTGCTGCGCGATTTGCGCTGGCCCTTCTTGGCGGTCGGTACCCTCGTGTTCGCGTTTCCGTTTTTGTGGGCGATCATCACGAGGCGGCTGCTCGGCCAGATCGCCCCGTTTTTCGAAGCGCTTGGGCAAATGGGAGGCATCAACTCCAAGGACTTTGAAGCGGTCCTTTTTTCCGGGCCTGGCCAACTGATGAAAACGCTGATCGGCGGCGACCGGATCGATCTGAGTCAGGCGATGGATTTTTTGTCGGTCTGCCTCGTCCACCCGGCCATGCAGATGATTTTGGCACTTTGGGCGATCGCGCGCTCGACCCAGGCGATCGCCGGGGAAATCGACCGCGGCACGATGGAGTTACTCCTGGCGCAGCCGATCTCGCGTTTTCAGGTCTGGCTATCTCATCTGCTCGTCGAGACCGGAGCCATTGCCGTTCTGGCACTTTTGCCGGTCGCGGGATTGGCGCTCGGCGCCTGGTACATCAACCCTCTGAAGCTTGAGGCGCCCGATCTCAAGGCGCTGCCGCGCAAACCGGGGGTCATCCTCGAACTGGGACCGTTCCGGATGCGTGTGGAAGATCCGCTCAAAGATCGCTTGCCCTTGGCGGCTGCGCCTGCGGCTTCCTCTTCCACCCCGGTCAACTCTCGACTCGAGATTCGCCCGCTGCAGCTTCTTGGCGCGTTTCCTCAGACCTTCGGGCTGATGATCTCGATTAGTGGTTTGGGGATCATTCTGTCGGTGATTTTCCGCAGACGCTTTTTGGCGCTGGGCGTGGGCGCTTTGCTCGTGCTGTCGATGTTTTTGATCAACCTGCTGGGCCAGCTTTGGGAACCGCTTGCCCCCTTGCGGCCGCTGACGGCGTTTTACTACTACTTGCCGCAAGAAGCCGCGCTGGGACGGCCCGCGCAGGTCGACTGGTCGCCGTGGACCACGGAAACTCATTTCTTTGCGATCGCGACCCTACCCGTGCAGATCGCCGTGGGGGCGGCGGGCTGGGTGATCGCCTATTGGATCTTTAAGCGCAAAGACATCCCCGCACCGCTTTAGGCTTGCGTTTTGACAAGAATAAAAAAGATCCTTTTCGTCGCTGAATGGTGCGCGCGAGAAGAGAATCACTTCTTCTTGACCGCCTCGGCGGCTTTTTCTTTTTCCTTGCCTTTTTCATTGTCCCTGGGCCGCAGTTTCCAGGTGTAGGCGGCGACGTGCTCCAGGTCCGATTTGGAAAGGCTGGTCGTGGGCGGCATGCCCGCCTCGGGCAGGCCTTCCTTGATGACGGTTTTCAAAGCGGCTATGTCGGTGGCTTTGACCCAGTCGCTCTTGATCAGATCGCGCGGCGGCTTGGGCAGATTTTTGGCCATGGGCCCGTCTCCTTGACCCTTGGGGCCGTGACAGCGGGCGCAGTGGTCGCTGTAAAGGGCCGCGCCGCGATCGGCGTCGGGAGTGTAGGTCACTTCGCGCAACTGCGGCCCGCCCTGGAAAAAGCTCGAACTGTAGTAGGCGACCACGGGAAGGGCGATCGCCGCAAGCGGCAGTAACCAGGCAAATCCCGCCAGGTGGCGTGGGTTTTCAGACATATCGGGCCATCTCGACGGAAGAAAAATTCCGAACCAACCTTCATTTTATTCTTTTCGGGCCCTGGATAACATTCTCCGTAACGAAATGCAGGAAGCGACCTGGTTGGCGAGGGCCAATGCCGCGTTCCCCGGACCAGTGATTCGCCAACCGCGGCCTTACAGGAATTCGCCATGCGCCCAGCCCTTGCTCTGCTGTTTTTGAGCGCCTGGATTTCCACTTACGGTTGGACCTTTCCCGATCGTTACAACAAGATCCTGGCGCCCGGAGACAAGGCGCCCTCGTGGTCGAATCTGCCGGGCACCGATGGGAAACCGCACTCCCTGGCCGAGTTTAAGGACAAGCAAGTGCTCGTGGTCATCTTCCTTTGCTGCAGTTGCCCGGCCGTGGAGGACTATGAAGAACGCATCCTCGCCTTCGCCAAAAAGCAGTGCGGACCAGGTTCCAAGGTCGGCCTGGTCGGGATCAATGTGAACACAATCGAGGAAGACAGCCTCGAAAACATGAAGCTTCGGGCCACCGAGAAAAAGTATTCCTTCCCCTACCTGTTCGATAAGTCCCAAAAGATCGCCAAGGATTTCGGCGCAGCTTACACGCCGGAATTTTTCGTGCTCGATAAGGAACGCAAGGTTGTTTATATGGGAGCCATGGACGATCGCGACAATCCGACCCTGGCCAAGGAACGGTTTCTGGAAGAAGCCGTGCTCGCGGCCCTTGAGGGGAAGACCCCCAAGGTCCGCGAAACCCTCGGACGAGGATGCCGGATCCGATATGAGCGAGCCCGGCGATAACTACTCATCGCAGCAGGGGCAACGCTGCGGCACGTAGACCGACAACGCCGCGGTGAGTCCGGTGGCCTCAAAGCCTGGCCCTTTCTCTTTGGTTTCCAGGTGCGCGACGATCAAGTGAATGGTGCCGAGCTTGGGAGCAAAACTTGCCTTTCCTTCCGCATCGGTCATCCGTTCGTAGTCACTGTCGGTCCCTTCCTTGAGCGTGGTTCCGCGCGGAATGAAGCTGACCTTGGTACCGGCCAGCGGCTTGCCCTTGTGCAGAAGCTGAACTTTGATCAATGTTCCCGGACCCACCGGCGACACCGGATTGGTAAGAAACACCAATTCCAGCTCATGACCCATCGGGCTTGAGAAGCCCTTGAAGTCGACCGCGGGCTTATCGAGCGAATCGCTCACCCCGAAATAAGCCTTGGCGCTCTTGACCGAACGCACCGGCTTGCCGTGATTGACGACCCTATCGAGTGTTTGCACGGCCGCATAAAGGCCCGGCTTGGCCGGAACAAAGCGCGCCGAATGAAACCCTTCCTTGGGAGCCAGCCCCAGGTCGATCAATTCGGGCTTGAGGTCATAGCGCAGGCGCTCCGGTCCCACGACTTCGATGGCTTTGACCCCGTCCAGGCTGATCTTTGAGGCCAGCTTGAAATCCCGGTGTTCATTGCCGTGATTGCCGAGCATCAAGTCGATGTGGATGACATCGCCGGTGCGAATCAGGTTCGTGTTCGTCTGCACCCAGGTGTCGTGACCACGCGCGCTACCAAAAAAGCCGAAAGCCGCGGCCATTAAGCCCGCGGCACAAATACCGGCGCGAGTTGTTATCAAACGGATCATGAATTCCGCTCCTATTTTTTTTCGAATTGCAGGCGTGTGATGGAATGAGGCCAAGAAGGCCCGGTGAAGCACCGGGCCTTGATATCGAGGTTTCCGCCAAAGATAGATGACGAAGGCGCTAACCTTACCAGTCGCCGATCACTTCTCCCCCCGCGCGAGTTCCCAGGGCGCGCCAGGTTGCTTGCGCGATGGAGTTGCTCGCCGTGCGGACCGACCCATCGACGAGCAGGACGTTGACCGCATTGACATGGTTGCTGCGCGCCGCGGTCAACCCCTTGTTGTGGCTGCCGTTGCCGCAGTCCCACACCCCCGCTTGGTTGGGGGTGTAGTAATGGTTGTAAAGGGTGTTGCCGTAGTGCCCGTTGATCCATTGCTCGCCGCGGCGTGGGTTCCAAGTTCCGTTGCCTGCCTGGCAATCGCCAGGCGTCGGATCGTTGCCACCAGCGACTTCGAGCACCACACGGCGCATCGTCATCGGATCGGTCGGAACGCCCGTCACCGGCACGCCGTTGCCGATCAGGCTTTCGCTGAAGGCGGCGGTGTTGGAGGTGCCGTCGAGGATGTCGGCAATGCGCGTGGGGGTTTGCGCGAACACGCCATTGCCATCGGGAATCTTCAGATAACCGGAGATGGCGCCCGCGGCATCGAAGGTGACCCCGATGCCGTTGTTGGCGACATAGTTCGTCCCAAAGTAAGCGCTGCCGGGAACCTGGCCGGAACCCGAATCGCTTGGGCAAAGGAGGATCTTGACGAGGTTCTTCGCCGCATTGTCATTTTGCGTGCCCGGCGCCAGGGTCCCTTCGGGATCGATCAGGTTTTGCAGATTGGACTGTTCGAGGTAACTCAGCAATCGAGCCGGGGCCGAGACCACTTTGGGATAACCGTTGCGGCCCTGGGGAAACACTCCCAAGGCGCTGTGGTGGTTGTGCATCGCGAGCCCCAACTGCTTGAGGTTGTTGGAACAACTCATCCGGTTGGAAGCTTCGCGCACTTTTTGCACCGCCGGCACCAGCAGGCCGATCAACACGGCAATGATGGCGATGACGACAAGTAATTCAATCAAGGTGAAACCCCGTCTGGGGCGCATCGCAATTCGATTCATGAAACTCATTCTCCACAACTGGCCGCGATCCCATGAAAGCCGGCCAGGAGCAACTCTTGCTCAAACGTTTAAAGCCAAAACCGACCGCCTCGCTTCCCCTGAAAACGAAGCGGATCAGGCCTTGGGCGGCGGCGAATCGGGAGGAGTCAAAAGCGAATCGAAAGGATCGAAGAACGCGAAAGGAAACCACTGGCAGTCAACACGCCACACCAGGCTCCAGCCCGGTTCCAGCAAGGCGAGGGCTCCATCCCCCAAGAGCCCCAGACCCTGGCTTAATTTGCCGCAGAGGCCTGGCGTGGCCACCGTCACCGGCGCTTCCTTTTCACTGGGCACCGGTTCTTCGACTGCGCAGCAACCATCTGGGCCACACTTGCAGATAGGGGCCCCCGTGCAAGCACAGACCTTGGTCTGAGGCATTTGCGCCGCAGGGGCGACTGATGCAGGTGCGGCCGGAATCAACGAAACCCAAAAGAGTCCCCGCGCCGCGACAAAGCAGATAAGCAGCAAGGCCGCCAACAAAGACTGTTTTGAGATCTTCAAAGAGCTCCATCTTGCGCGGTTGGCAGCGATCCGGTCTTGCAACAGAGCTAAAACAATCGAGATCACTCGTTGGGTTTTCCCGACCTTGCCCGGTGGAGCTGAACCAGAAGCGTGCGGTTTTCGGTAAAAGGTTCGGGGGCAATGTTAGCCCAGAGCACCTTGCCGTCGGTGCCGATCAAAAAGGTGCCATGAAGCAGATCGCCTGATTCCCCGGCGACGGTGCTGGGGGTGTAGGCGCCAAACTTCTCGGCAACCCGATCATTCGGATCGCAGAGCACGGGAAAAGCGAACGCCCCGTACTTGCGGTAGCGTTCGCGCGTCGTCTCGGCGGGGTCGCTACTCAGCGCCACGACGCGGGCGCCAAACTCGGCAAAGGAATCGAGATCTTTTGCCAGCCCGAAGAGCTGGCTGACGCAGTGGCTGCAGTGATAGCCGTAATAAAACACGACCACGACCGGGCCCTTTTTGATCTCCTGCGAGAGCGTCCAGTCGTTTCCGTCGGTGTCCTTCAGCGTGAAGTCAGGCGCCGGCTTTCCCAAGAGTGGATGGGACTGGGTCGGAACCGGTCTGTAGGCAGGATCGGATACCAAGGTTTGCAAGGAACCCGAAAGCGGTTGAAAATGACGGCTTTCCAGATCGTGCTTCGCCTCTTGGGCAAGGTCGCGACTGGAGCCGCGATTCCACCAGCTGGAACTGACGAGAACCGAACCGCCAACCACAAGGGCCACAAGGGCGAGCTTGATGGCAATCGCCTTGCCGAAGGAGTGAGAGCGGAGAGCTCCTGGAACATCGGGATGCGGTTCATGCATGATTTGGCCCTCCCGAAAACTTCTGGTCTCCTTGACTTGAGGCGCGGCCCAGCGAGTAAGCCCAGTAAGTTCCCCCGACAATGAGCGAGGCGCCTGCCAGCAACTGCAACCAGATGGGAATGCCCATCGCTTCGAGCCGCGAGAGTAGGTCGATTTCCCCTTCGGAGCCAGTGCCCAGGAAAACGATCTTGCAACAGGGCTTCGAACCGTAGCTCAACAGCACTTCATCGGGAAACACCTTGTCGCCGTTGCGGGTCAAGACGACCGTGTCGGCACTGCGTTCGCCGATTTTCACTTCGACTTTGATCTGCTCCCAGGTGGGCAAGGGAAACTGCCCCTGCCCTTTGGCGCCGGTCGTGCCTTCGGCAAACACTGCGCCGCTTTCATCGAGGATCTGCACCAGCGCATCGGCAACGGGAGCGCCCTCCTTTTCCAGGGTGAATGCAATCCAGCCCTTCTTGGTTTGAAAGGAAATCTGGGCTTCGGCGCCTTGCAATCCCTGGCTACCCAGGAAAACGACCAGACCGCCCAGCAGATACCACCATCCATGCGAGCGCATGGGAACCTCCCTATAGGTTGCACGCTTCCTCACAGGAGGACAGACATGCGAATGAGCAATGCGATTTCAAACCGAGGATCAAGAAGGCGCCCATTGGGCGCGCTTGAGCGAAGATCAGGCTTTGGGAGGTGGGGAATCGGGAGACAAAGAAATCGAGTCTAGCCGATGAGCCGACGGATGCCGAAGCAACTCGGGCGCTGCTTCGATGATTTCCAGGGAAGCCCAGGGCAACACGATCATAACCGCTTCGCCGCCCAAACCCATTCCGTTTGCCAATGATCCACAAACCGTGGGAACGGCCTGCAATGCCGTGCCGGTCTCGTCCAAGACAACCGGCTCCTCTTGGGCAGAGCAACAGCTCACGGGACCACACTTGCAAACGGGCGCTCCCGAGCAAGCGCAAGGGTGCGATGCAGGCAGGGCTTGAGCGGTTGGTTTTACGGGGGTGGTTGCCGGTAGGGGGAGCCCCAAGGCAATCCAAAAGCTTCCCTTGGCGGCAACAAAGGCCGCCAGGATGAAGAGGATTGCCAGAGGACCGCGAAGCAATGACAAGGAACGCCCCCGATTCCCGTCATTGTAGTAAAGTTGACGGGAACGGTTTCGGCCCGCCTGAGCCAATGCCCATGCGCGTTCTGGATTCCAAGTCACACCAACTTGCCGCTCGTGTTAAGAATGACCCAGAACTTGGAGAAATCTTGTTCACAACATTGAAGGATTTGGCCAAGGAGCAAAAGGCCTTGGAAGCAGAGATCGAGGCGTTTAAGGCGAAGTCCTTCAAGACTAAGACTCCAGCGGCGACCACAAGGGAACTCCTGGATTTGACGTTGGCGATGAAAACCAAGATCAGCAAAGAAGTGTATATCACTTTTCGATTTATGCTGCGCTCAACAATAAAAGAGCTTTTTTCACGAATTGTTTTTGAAACTAAAAACGATGGAAATAATAAAACAGGCGTTAACCGCACCTGCAATGTCTTAATCGAGTATCGTAATTCACTTTTTCAAAGATTCCAGGCCACGCGGGGTTCGGCGATACAGCAAAACGCGGCGAAACCCGATTCCTCACTCAAGTTACTCGGAAGTAATGTCTGACTCAGGTCCCGATCCCGCAAATCTGCATTTGTGCGTGGCACCGATTTCGATGATTCTTACCTCAAGCATGCGGATGGCTGGGAGCTCCCTCAGGCGAATGAGCGCGCCCTCTGGGATCTCGGCATGGCTTGCTACACAGTTGAGTCCGATGGAACGCCTAGCGACCTGGGTAAATCCATGCAAATTTCGAATAGAGTGGATTGCGAAATAAGAGGCATAAGGCCGCGTTTAGTTGACCTTTTGCCGAATCCGTGAACTCTAAAACCTTAAGTATTGACACCGAATTCAGGTCGCCAATTAATTCCATCATCTCTAATTCCTAGATAATGTTCGTTCAAATAGATATCAATTTCTTTAAGAACGCGTTTTCTAGATCACTTACAGCATATCAATTATGATCGGGCTTATTTTCACCATTTCTATTTTCGATAAAAGCAAGAATTTTTTATTAGATGCCCGAATCAAGTACACTTAATTTTCTTTTTCTAGAAATCCCACGCATTTTCCATAATATATGTAGCAATATGTATATCTCACCATCACACGAAAGATGGAGTTCTTTTCTATAAGTCTCACATTTTGTTTTCAGGCTAGCAACTGATGCTCTAAAGTTTTTTGCCCCTGGTGGTTCAAGTTTAAACTCACTAATGCTAACACACAAATCCTTATACGCGCTGCTTAGAGCTTGCAGGTTTCCAACACTTGTACTAGGCGTAAGGCAGCTCCATGCTCGGCTGAGAAAGAACCCACATTACTCAAAGGAAATCTATAGCATTTTCATGCTTTAGCAAAACGAACCACCAGGCAGTAATCACCCCTTGCTCTGTCCCCTCTTTGGGTGAGGAATCTGATAACCCCTTCAAGAATCGAAGGGTGAATCAGCCTAGGATCAGCTGGGTTCTCTCCAGATCTTTGCTTGTAGGTCATCACATCGAGCATGAACTGCCTGAATCGATCTCCCTTGCTCTCGTCACTCGAACGATGAGAACTTTTTATCATCAGATAAGACATCTCTTTGTTGCGGAAACAGGAAATCTGGGCAATTTCTTCCACGTCTGAGTTCTTATCCAGTAGAAGTTTGGTCGAGGGCTGGCGGGATTTGCAAGGAAAAAGGGGCCCAGCTTGGCCCCTCGCTCCCTAACCGACAAATCCATCGCCCATGGTTTTCAGCGCTTACTCCGCCTTGTAGAATTCAGGAACCCCGACATCTCCTAAGCAGTTGAAAATATCGAATTTTGAGAACCTGTATTTCCCGTAATCATGAAAAGCCTCTTCACCAATAGAACCTACAAATCCGTATTTTTTGAGAAAATAATTGCCAAGCATATGCCTAACATTAAGAATCCCAAATTTATCAGTGTTCATACCATTAGTTTTACCTTTAATATTTATGACATCGCGAAGCTCCTTAACAGCGCCAAATGACAGCTGAGCAAATGTATTTTCATTTGGCGCCTTTCTAAAATACCAACAATAAAAGACGCACGGATTCATTTTTGGCGGAAGAATCGCATTTAGTTCCAAACGACCACGATCTATCAGCCCTCCATTTTTATTAACAAACGCACCAACCAGGTCTTGATCGGTTAAATCCAAAGGAAGTATATTGAAAAAGTTATTATTGGCAAACATATATTCGGCAAATAAATAGCACTGATAATCATAGTAAATTATCGATATAAATCTATCAAACTGATCTAAAAACCCGAAATCTGCCGTTAATACCACCACTTCAAATGCATCTTTCATGAGACATATAAATGCCTGGAGTATTATAGCCTCATCGTTATAGATGTTTTTTTTCTTATCGCCGGAGGCTTTGACGCCTTCTTGAGCAAGCTTTAGCCCAACTTCCTCAAAACGCTGTTGAATGTACCCATTAAGTTCCATTTTTGTGGGCTCGCAGCCCTTCTCTTCAATATAAGCACTTTTGTAAACATCATATGCTTTTTTCCTGAAAGAAATAAGATTAACGTAGTACTCTAATCCTGCAATATTATCCTTATCGGCAGGATCAACAGACGCTATCTCGATGTTAGACTTTCTCCCTGACCTACCATCATTTAAATCGATCCACAATTTACTTGAATTATACTTAGGGTCACCAAGCCAAGTCTCGATCTCACCAAGGATCTCAGGGAAAATAATCAGCCTGTTGTTTTCAACGAGGCAATCTAAAATGTCATTATACTGGCCAGATAAAATAATATTTGTATCGCAAACAAATATCGTTTGCTTATCAAATTTCTTTATTGTTCCAATAACAGTTTCGGGCTTAAAATCCTTTCTGCATTGAAGAGACCTGCCAAAACGGAGCAACGGAGACCTCCCTTCTGGTACATTGGGAGGCGGTCCTGGAGTCTGAAAAACCTTGCTTTCATCCTTGGGATAGTACTTTCGGAAAGGCTTGGGCGGCTTCTTGTCCTTCATCGACTCACCTCTCGGCACCTAGGTACGAAATTTCAGAGCTACCGCTGAATCAACCCGATATACTCACTCGCTTGTAGCCCAATTCCAGCTTTTTCTCATTTTCTCCGAATATACATTTTAATATCTTTCGTGATAAAGAAAATAAGGGCAATAGGTGCCCCTATGAAAGCCCAGGATAATTTGCGGACTTGGTGGTAAGCAGTTTAAGGGATTGAGTTAGGCAGGGGACCCAGGGCACTAAACAGTCCATCCAATCGGATTGGATCCCCTGCCAGCAATTTATCTGCCGTCATTTAGGGCAGTTAGCGAGCCCTGTAAACAGGCTTTCTGCAAGTTGGCTTCCCAACTTCATCAAGGTCGGAACATTCCGAATAACCCAGGGCAAAACATCGACGCCAGGCAATTGCCTACCCTTCGCCTTGACCGATTTTTCAATCCTATTGCTCAACTCGCGCACGCCGGAGCAATCAGCTATAACTACATAGCTTAACATAAAAAACTCCTTGTTACCTTTTACAAGTTATGAACTGGTCATATCCCACACTTCACCGCCTCGAAGCAAAACGGCGGAGGGAACCTATACCCTCACTACATAGACATCTGCTCCTAACGGCGTGTGAAACATCCCACCCTTATATGGCAAGCTAAAGCATGGGTGTGAGGTTTTTTTGCGGATTTGCCATAAATTACTTATTCAAAAAGAGTTACGAAAAATAGGCCCAACCACTCACAACATGAGCCGATTGTAGTTGCCCGTGACCGAGCGGTGTACTTCAGAAAAATGCCACAAAACTGCCGGCGCTAACGGGAACCGCCGTTGCTTCGCTCGGTTCATCGCGCCATGGCACGCGGAAGCGGTTCATTGAGGAGCCGTTCCACCGCCGCATTCCACTGTGGATGGCTTTTGATGTTCATTTGCAGGCTGCGCGACTGCTGCGCTTCCTGGCCCTGGCCATAACGCCTCTGGATAAGCTGACAGCGTTCCCAGGCGCCAAGCAATAGGCCATCACGGTAATCCGCTTCGGCCTGTTTGAGGAGTCGGGCCGCTTCGACGGAGGATTCTTCCGGCGGCTCGGCAAAGTTGGCGGGCGGCGCCGTGGAGCGGATGACCACCTTGGCGGATAGCTGTGTTTCCCTGTAGGGAGATTGCCCCATCTCTGCGCCAGAACTCCCGCCCTGTGCTTGCAACCAAGGCATCAATTCCGCCGACTGCGAATAGCCTTCGCGCATGGCAAGTTTTTGCCCGCCGGAAGATAAGACGATCAGCGTGGGATAACTTTTCACCCCCATCGACAGGGTGAATTCGAGGTGCTTGTTGGCGTCGAGTTTGAGCGGAATGAACGATTGCCCGACTTTCGCGGCAATCGCGGGATCGCGAAACGTCGTCTGATCCATCTTCTTGCACCAAAAGCACTGCTCGGTGCCGAAGTCGATCAAAAGCGGTTTGCCCGTCTCCCTGGATTCTCTTTGCGAACGCGCCAGATCGTTGCGCCAGGAAATCTCCTGCGCCAACAACTTGCCAGGCTCGCTGAATCCAAGAACGACGAAGACGATCCCGATCAGTGCACGCATCAACGTCCCTCCATGGACAAAGATCGTGTAAGAACTCTCTGCGATAAGGCCGGCCCCGGAGTCGAACCGGGCAGTGAAAGGTGGTTGCCCTTCCTCGAACAGGTTTGCAGCCCGCGGGGGGACCCGGCCCCCAATACCGGCCATTCCAATCAACCCGTGCAATGACTCTTAACAGGGACGATGAAAACGCCGGCATGCGCCCGGGTCATCGGAACGATTTGCAATCAAGGTGCGAAAGCGCGAAATCGACGGTCACGCCGTCAAGAATCGATGCGTGTTCACGTGAAGCCGGGGTGCGTGACCCCCGGAACGAATAACCAGGTCCCGGTGATTCCCGTTCCTGGCAAAAGCGCGATATTGGAATGACTTACGGGAAACATTAGGCGGTCCAAATCCTCCGCCTGATGCTAAGGCAGTAAGGTTCTCGGTGTCAATCCGAACCGCAGGAAGGACTCGCCGCAGAAACTCACGAACGCATCAAACCGGCACTCGCCCTCGTTCCCGGTCGATGGCCGCGATCACATCCGCCAGATGAGTCGACTGAGGATGCAAACCGATCCAGTCGCCATCCTTGAAGCGCAGATAATGATGGCCCATGTGCCGCCGCTCCGGCGGGTGGGAGTGCAGCTTGGCAATCTCGGCAATGGAGCGAGTGAACCAGGTGTTCCAGTCGCGCAACTGAAATTCCAGACGGCCAGGGGAATAGCGCAAACGCGTGACCGTGCGCTGGTGGATCCGGTAAGCCCCCATCGCCGACCAGAAGAAAAAGACAAAACCAAGCGCCGCCAACGGCAGAAACACCCAGACTCCCCGCAAAGGTGGGGCATAGCCATGCCAACGCTCGCTCAACTCCCAAAGTCCGGCAAATCCCAAGGCCCCCAAGGACACCAGCCAGCCGATCGCAATGACCAGGATCACCAGCCATTCGAACGACCAAAGCAGCCAGTGAGAGGGAAAATACTCCAGCTCGATGGCGATTTCGGCCTGATCGCCCACGGGGGACAATGCGGCTTCCTCGCCATGCTCTGGCTTCTTTTGGCCCGATTTGAGATCCGGTAAGCGACTTTTCATGGGTGAATCAGCGCCGACAACAGTTTTGGCTTCCACTGATCGGTTTTAGGATCGTAGGCGCCAAAGCCCGAGCAAAATTCCCAATAGGCCCGGCTAAAACCGAGGCTCTGGGCCTCATCTTCGATAAAAGCGGTCCAGAGCGCGCGCGATTCCAGATCGGCGGCTTCGTAGGCGCCGAACTCCCCCAGAAAAATCGGCCGCTTTTGCGCCTTGCCCCAGGCGGCCGCTTTCTCCAGCGACTTGCGAATGGCCGCCTTCTCCGGCTCGGTCCCCTTCCAGGTGCGGCCTTTCCATTTCTTCGATTCCGGCGCCCAGGGGGCATCTTGATGGGTGAATTCAAACGGGTCGTAAAAGTGCACGGTGACAATCAGGTTGTCGTCTTCTCGCGGTAGCTGCAACTTATCCAGGGCCCAGATCGCATTCCACGATCCGGGTCCCACAATCACGGGCCGCTCGGGATGACTCTTGCGCACGACCGCCAGTACTTTGGCTAAAACATCATTCCATTTTTCATTAGTCAATTTATCGTGAGGTTCGTTGAGCAGTTCCAAATAGACCTGCTTCGGCTGGCCGCGATAGCGCGTTGCAATCTGTTCCCAAAGGCTGAGTAAACGAGGAAGTTCCCCTTCTGGGTTCTGATCCATTTCCCCGTGGCGGTGAATGTTGACGATGATGTTCAGGCGATTTTTGAGCGCCTGCTCGATCGCCCAGTCGACCCGGGCCGCGAAGACCGGATCGATCGTGAAGGGGGCTTCTTTTTTCGCATGCGCCGACCATTTGATGGGCAAGCGCACCGTGTCGAAACCGGCCTTCTTGATCGCTGCAAAGTAGCTCGGTTTGAGGGTGACGCCCCAGGCCCCTTCGGCATCCGCTTCCAGGCAATTGCCCAGGTTGATGCCGCGGCCAAGCGTCCGATTCATTTGCGCGATTCGGCTTTCCTTGGCCGCCGAATCTTGAGCGCAAACTTTTTGCGAGATGGGTGCAAGCAAAAGAAGAAACGCGCAGAACCCAGCCATGGGCGCCCATTTTCTCAGGAGCATAGATCCCCCTCGCTCGCAACCCCCCGAGGCTGAAATTGAGCCTCGGCTCCACCATCAATCCCCCATGTACTTGATCCAGCGGTTGTTCACCAACCTCAAGATGGCAAGCGGATTGCTTTCCTTGAGTTCGTCGGGCAGAAACTCTTCCGGAGCATTTTGCCAGCAGGCAGGCCGGGCAAAGCGCGTGATCGCCCGGGTACCGACCGAGGTGCTGCGCCCATCGGCGGTTGCCGGATAGGGGCCGCCGTGGTTCATCGCATGGCAAACCTCGACGCCGGTGGGAAAACCGTTGAACACCAGACGGCCGACCCGGGCGCCTAGCACGCGGGCCACTTCCGGAACAAGATTTTCGTCGGCGACGCCGAATTGAATCGTGCCGGTAAGCTGGCCATCGAGCGCCTCGATCACTTCCACGATCCCCTGCTGGGAATCGCAAAGAATCGCAAGCGTCGCCGGCCCAAACACTTCTTCAAGCAATCCGGGTTGCTTGAGGAAATTGGCCTGGCTCGTGACGAGCAAGGTCGCCCCCGCTTGCCGCGGACCCGGCTCGACCCTGGTGCGGACTTCGACTCCGGGAATGGAAGCAAACCGGGTCAAACCCTCGTTGAATTCATGGCAGATCGACGCGGTGAGCATGGCGCCAGGAGAGACCTTGGCCAGATGCTCGCCCAGCTTGGCCAAAAACGAATCGGTTAGCTCTCCCTTCTGCAGGAGCACAAGCCCTGGATTGGTGCAGAACTGGCCAACGCCCAGGGTGACCGATCCGGCCAGGCCCGAAGCGATCGAATCGATCCGGTCGCGAAGGGCGCCGGGCAGGACCACGATCGGGTTAATACTCCCCATTTCGGCGTAGACGGGAATGGGGTGCGTGCGGCCCGCGGCAGCGTCCATAAGGGCCCGGCCCCCCGACCTCGAACCGGTGAAGCCGACGGCCTGAATCGCCGGGTCCTTGACCAGTTTCATGCCGACGGTGCGGCCCGGTCCGAACAACAGGGAGAAGGAACCTTCAGGCAACTTGGCCGCGCGCACGCATTCGACAACGACTCGGCCGACCAGGGCCGAGGTCGCCATGTGCCCTTGATGCGCTTTCACGATGACCGGGCATCCCGCGGCAAAGGCCGAGGCGGTATCGCCACCGGCGACCGAAAAGGCCAGCGGGAAATTGCTCGAACTGAAGACCGCCACGGGACCTAGCGGCACGAGCATCGAACGCACATCGGGCTTGGGCAGGGGTTGCCGGGACGGGTCGGCATGATCGATGCGGCAATCGCGCCACCAGCCTTCTTCGACGAGCGTCGCGAACAGTTTCAGTTGACCGCAGGTGCGCCCGATTTCCCCCTGAATGCGGCCAGCCGGCAACGCGGTTTCACGCGTGGCCAGTTCCACGATCTGGGCCGATTTGGCTTCAATACCCTGCGCAACGGAGCGTAGAAAGGCCGCCCGCGCCTTGGAGCCAAGAGCCGCCCAAGGACCTGCGGCGGCCTTCGCCAGCGCGATCGCCTTGTCGACTTCGGCATCGCTGGCCCAGGCAAATTCCGGTCCGAAAAACTCGCCCGAAGCCGGGTCGTAGGGCTTCGCCCCCTTCCCCTCGGCACCTTCGCCAAAACCGATCAAAGAAACGCCGCGAATATCGGACATAATCAAGATCCTTATTATCTTTGTTCGCCGGAGAGGGAGTCTGGGGGCCGGGCTTTCGCCATTTGGTTGAAAAAGAACGCAGCCCCCCGATGCCATTAAATCTTGGGCCGCTTCGCCAGATGCTCGCGGATGATCTTGAGCGCTTCCTCGCGTTCGGCGCCCGTCAGCACCAGCCGAGGCGGGCGTACCCGTTCGCTGCCCATGCCGACTTCCTGCTGCACCAGCTTGATCAGTTGCACGAACTTGACGACAACATCCATGCGCAACAAGGGTAAGAACCACTTGTAAAGGTCGTAGGCCTTGTCCATGCCGCCTTCTTTGGCCTGGTTGAACAGTGCAACCGACTCGGCGGGCAAAGCATTGACCAGGCCGGCGATCCAGCCGACCGCGCCGGCTTCGACGCCTTCCACAATCATGTCGTCCACGCCGACCGTCAGCGCCAGGCGGTCGCCCACTTCGGCCTTGATGGCCGCCAGACGGCGCACATCGGCGCTTGATTCCTTGACCGCATGAAGATTGGAATGCTCTTTCGCCAATTCGGCGATCTGGACAGGAAGATAGTCGGTCTTGTAGGCGATCGGATTGTTGTAAAGCATGCACGAAAGCGGCGTCGCCTTGATGACGGCCGCGACATGCGCTTTCATTTCGCGCCAGTCGGTCGAGTAAACATAGGGGGGAAGCACCATCAACCCCTTGCAACCGACTTCCGAGGCGGCGCGGGCCAAAGTCACCGCTTCAGCGGTGCTCAGGGCCGCGACACCGGCCACGACGGGGGCTCGGTTGTTGAGCGCCTTGACGCACGTGCGCAGGACCTCGACCTTTTCCGGCAGGGCCAGAGTGCTTCCTTCGCCGAGGGAGCCGAGCGCCACGACGCCGGTGCAGCCATTGTCGATGAACCAGTTGGCATGGCGGGCCACGAAGTCGTGATCGACCGATCCATCCTCACGAAAGCCCGTGGTCATCGCCGGAATTACGCCTTGCCACTTCATGAATTCATCTCCGTCTTATCCAGTTCCAACAAAGTGCTGCCCTTGCACGGAAGAATGGGGGGGCGAACCGATTCTACTCCCCATCCATAGATCGTCTGCGCGGCCGGACCACAAACCCGGCCCTGGCAGGGGCCCATGCCGCACCGTGTTTGCAATTTGGCCTCGCGCCACGAATCGTGCCGGCAGAGGCCCTCATGAGGGATATCTTCGCAACGACAGACGATCGTGTCCCCCTGAATTTGCCGCTTGAGCTCTTCGCGAGGGGAGAAGGTCGCATCCAACAGCCGGGAAAAGCGCTCCCAGCGAGGCAGCGCCCCCACATGATGGGCAAACAATTCGTGAAGATTCAGGGCCGCCAGGGCTGCCAGTTGCCCCTGAATGAGAGCCCGGTCGGCGCCTCCCACCCCCGTGCATTCCCCCACGGCGAAGATTTTCTTTTCGCTCGTTCTTAATTCTTGATCGATTGCAATTCGACCCGCCGAGTCGATTCTGCAGCCCAGGAGGGCCGCCAGTTCCGTATTGGGCACCAGGTGCGCACCGATGGCCAAAAGATCACAGTCGATGCGCCGGGTGCGAGCGCCATCGGTCAATTCGACCCATTCCAGCTTTTCGGTTCCCCCGGCGCGCTTGATCCAGGTGCCGTGGGATTGAGGGATCGACCAGAGCTTCGCGAAAAAGCGCAGGCCTTCGAAGAGTTTTTCTGGGTAAGCCGCCAGATGCAGCGCGAAATAGGCGAGCCGCCACCAAGCAGCCTGTTCGGCGATTTCCAGAACCTTGGCGCCGAATTTCTTTGCGGTCGCGGCGACCGGAAACATCAAGGGCCCACTTCCGGCGATGACCAGCCGCTTGCCCTTGACCGGCCAACCCGATTTCATCATCGCCTGCAAACCACCGATGCCGCTGATTCCGGGCAAGGTCCATCCGGGAAACGGCACAAACCGCTCCCGCGCGCCCGTGGCCAGGATGATCGTCTCGGCGGCGACCCGCATCGTGCCTTTCGCGGTTTCCAACAGCAGAGTGTGGCCGGAATCTGCACCGATGACCTGACCTTGCACCGGTTCGATCGATTCATGATTGAGCCGTTCGATCCATCTCTGGGCGACCGGGTCGCTTTTTTGCGACCCGCGCCAGATTTGCCCACCGGGCGCCGGTTGCTCATCGATCAGAACGATCCGTTCCCCGGCAGGCAACTGTTCCGAGGCGGTGACCGCCGCGGCGATGCCCCCGGGACCAGAGCCGACAACGGCGAGGCGGGCAAGAAGCGTTTCCCTCTTGGGAGGTTTGGTGCGGGAGGTGGTTTTCATGCAACGCCCCCCGTGCGGATTTCCATGCCTGTGCGCGCGGTAATCATGCATGAGCGTTGATGGGGAACGCCATCGATCTCGACCCGGCACTCCTGGCAAATCCCCATTCCGCAAAGCGCGCCGCGGGGCTCTCCCTTGATCGACAGGCGCGTGATCAGGATTCCGGCGACGCCGATGGCGCCGAGCACGGTGGTTCCGGTTTCGACCTGAACGGCGCGGCCATTGATGCGCACCTCGGTTGCAAGGGTCTCAAGCATGGGCCGCCTCCTTGGTACCGGTTTGGGAAAATCGGCTTGGATCGAATGGCCCCCAGGCAATCGCCGGCGGATGTCCCAGAAGCCGGTCCACTAGCAGGCGCGCCGTCCCCAGGGAGGTGGTGATGCCCAACCCCTCATGCCCCGTTGCAAGCCATAAACGTTCATGACCGGCAACCGGTCCAATCAGGGGAACCTTATCGGGAGTCGACGCGCGAAAACCGGTCCAAACGCGCAGGCACGATAAGTCGCCAAGTCCAGGCATATATTCCAGCGCGCGGGCCATCATCCGCTTGAGGATCGCTGGATCCACGGCCGGATCGGTCGCATCGTACTGGCGCGACGAGCCGATCAAAATCTGACCGGTCTTGCGCGGCTGCACATTGAAGGCCACGCTGTCGCGGCTGCTCTTGTGCGCGCTTTTGAGATACCCCAATTCCACGACCTGATGGCGCAGCCAGCCGGGATAGCGGTCAGTAATGACAAGGTGGCCCTTGCGTGGGCGCACCTCAATTCCTTGAACCAATCCGATCGAGCCGATCCCCGCGGCGACGACCACGGTTTGCCCCATCACCTTGGAGCCGTCGGTCAAAAGAACGACCCCATCTTCGATGGCTTGAACGGGGGTGCGGCGCTTCAGTACCGCCCCCAGGGCGCGAGCTTTTTCCAGCATCCAATCGGTTGCACAGGGCGGATAGATGACCGCGTCGCCGGGAACTTGCAAACCTCCCGCAAGCCCTGGCCTGAGATTGGGTTCAATCTGATAGAGCTTTTCCCTGCCGATCGCTTGCGCATCGATGCCAAGCCCTTGATAAAAGGCTTGCTTGCGATCGACCTCGGCCATCTCTTCGTCATCGGCGGCAACCCAGAGCGTTCCGCACGGATCGTATTCCACGGTGCTGGGCAAGTCGGCGCGGACCTCGCGCCACATTTGACACGACAAGTGGGTCAGGGCAATCTGCGCGGGAGAGTCATCCATCACCACGAGATGGCCCATTCCCGCCGCCGTGGCGCCCGATGCGGGGAACTGCCCTTCCAGAATGGTGACAGAGAGGCCCGCCTCGGCGGCCTTCCAGGCGCAGGCGGCCCCGACGATGCCCGCACCCACAATGACCAGATCAGTCTTTGCGCACGAAGGGGACTTCTCGGCGTTTCCGGTTCTTGCGAGGGTTTCAAGCGGGCTCATGCCCGGATTCCCCAGCAAAAAGGATCGGTCGGATCGAGCAAGAGAGTGCTTTCCCCGTTGACCCAGGCCTGGCCCGTGATGCTCGGCACAATCGTGTCGCCCAAACGGCGATAGCGCGCAGTGAAGGCGGTGCCCAGAATCCCTTCTTGCACCCAGGGGTCCCCCTCGGCCAGTTTCCCTTCGGCCGCCAGGCAGGCGACCTTCGCGCTGGTGCCGGTGCCGCAAGGCGATCGGTCGTAAGCGCGCCCCGGGCATAACACAAAATTACGCCCGTTCCCGCCGGGGTTTCCGGCGGGGCCAACAAGCTCGACATGATCGACCTCGGGAAACCCGGACGCGTTCACCGCCTGGCGAATCGCCCAGGAGCGCTCGGTCAACTCTTCGATATGCGCGATCTTTAAAGGGATCGCTCCGGGGTCGGTCAAGAAAAACCAGTTGCCCCCCCAGGCGACATCTCCCTTGATCTTTCCCAGGCCGGGAACCTCGATCTCGACGCCCGCCGCCTTGCGGTAGCTGGCCACATTGGTCAACGTGACCGAGCCATCGTCATGGAGCTGCGCCGTGACCCGGCCGACGGGAGTTTCGAAATGATGAAACCCCTGACCGATTCGGCCCAAGTGGGCGAGCGCCGCCACCACGCCGATCATTCCATGGCCGCACATGCCCAGGTAGCCGACATTGTTGAAAAAGACGATCGCCGCGGCGACACCTGGATCGACTGGCTTGAGCACCAAGGCCCCCACCATCACATCCGAACCGCGCGGTTCGTTGACGATGGCGCTACGAAAATCGTCGAACTGTGTTTGAAACCGTTCACGGTAAAAGATCGCATCGGTATGACCCAGATCGGGCCCGCCGCCGATCACGACGCGCGTCGGTTCCCCCGCGGTATGCGTGTCGACCACTTCGATCCGTTTGAGCGATTTCATCGCGACCTGACCCCACAGCCCCATGGCAACCGAACGTTTTTGCTCACTCTAATTGCGGCCGGAACGCATCAAGGCTTCGATCGCTTCCGCGTCGCTGGGAATATGAGCCATCAAGTCGACCGGGCCGGCGTTCGTGACCAGAATGTCGTTTTCGATGCGCACGCCGAACCCCTCGTCGGGAATGTAGATCCCCGGTTCGACCGTCAGCACCCAGCCAGGAGCAAAGGGCTTGCTCATCGCGCCGACATCGTGCACATCGAGCCCCAGAGAATGCCCCAGGCCGTGCATGAAATATTTCTTGCCGGCATAATCTTCGGGCGTTTGCTTCGCGATCTGTTCCTTGGTGATCAAACCGAGCGCGAGAAGCTCTTCGTTCATCAGGTCGCGCGCTTCCTTGACCCAGTCGCGATGGAGTTTGCCGACGGTCGCCCCCTTGATGGAGGCGCGCATGACGCGCAGCACGGCATCGTACACCGCCCTTTGGCGTGGCGTGAACTTGCCATCGACCGGAATCGTGCGCGTCAGGTCGGCATTGTAATTGGCGTAAGAGGCCCCCACATCGATGAGGAGCAGTTCCCCCGACTTGAGTTCGCGACTGTTCTCGTTGTAATGCAGCACGCAGGAATTGGCGCCGCCTGCGATGATCGGGTTGTAGGCGAACTTGCAACGATTGCGCACAAACTCGTGGGCGAACTCGGCTTCAATCTCGTGTTCGAACACGCCCGGCTTGACCATGCGGCAAACGCGCTCGAAGCCCTGCTTGGTCACATCGACCGCTTTTCTCAGAAGGGCGACTTCCGCTTCCGATTTTTCCAGGCGCAGGTCATGCATCGCCTTGGCCAGGCGGCGGTAGGTGTGCATCGGATAGCGTGTCTGGCAGTCGCGCACAAAGCGGGCATCGCGCGTTTGGGATTCGACGACCGACCGAGGATGGGCGTTTTCGTTGAGCCAGGCCTCGTCGGCCTCGCACATCATGGCATGAAACGTATTGGGAAAATCGGACAACCATTTAATCGTTTGAATGCCGCTGATTTTTTTCGCTTCATTTTTGCTGAGTTTGTGACCTTCCCAGATCTTGAGATGTTCGTTCGGTTCGCGGATGAAGAGCACTTCGCGCAAAAGCGGGTCGAACGCGCCGGGGAAGAGGACCAAAATACTCTCTTCCTGCTCGATGCCGCTCAAGAAGAACAGGTCGCTGTTGGGAACGATCGTCAGGGTGCCGTCGGCGTTCGTGGGCAGGATGTCGTTCGCATTGAGGACGGCCAACCCCTTGGTTCCCAGTTTCGCGGCCAAACGGCGGCGATTTTCGACAAACAGGGCGCTATCGATCGGATCATGACGCATAAGACGCATTCCTGAACTGGGGCCGACCCAGTAAGGAGGGACGGCCTCGTCTTTTTCCCAAACCATTGTTTTCGGGGATTCCAGAGGGTTTGACGAGGGAAAAGAGGGCCGGAAATAAGGAAGCGCGTTGGGGAAAACGGGGGTGGAATGGTTACCAGAAAGAGTGATTTCCTCAGGATTGTTCCTCATTTGGTGACCCATTTCCACCGTTTCAGCCGGTTTTCCACGCCGGATTGAGAAGAAAGGCGGCTTTGGGGCACCTAGCCGGATTGAGAAGAAAGGCGGCTTTGGGGCACCTAGAACGGGAAAAAGGTCCTTTATCGTTCACCAGGTAGCGTTCGCCTGCTGACCTTGAATCTTGGGGGGGCGCCGTCCAAGATTTTAGCAGGGAATTTGCTGAAGCTTCCCCTGCCGTCGCGCTATGCCATGAACGCGATTTCTGGTAGGTGGCCCTCCCTGGTACTGTGGACAGACCACCGGGCCCCCTGCGGCTGATTGGCCCCGCCAACGACGATTGCGCTGCATTTCCCCAATGCAACACCGGTTTCTTCAGGCCACACCAAGACAAAATCACTCGCGAAACGAACGGATTTCAAGGAAGATCGTCATGAAAACCACGTGGAATCTTTTGGTATCGGCGCTCTTCCTGGGAATCGCTTCCACGGGATTGGACCAAAGAGTTCAGGCCCAGGCACCCCCCTCGCTTCGGACGCGTCCCGCACCGAACGGCGCCAGCGACTGGGAGACCTTTCTTGGGCCGCTGGGCAATGGAATTTCCAGCGAAAAGGGCGTACCCGATTTCAAGGGAACCGTAGCCCTTCCCCTGCTCTGGTCGCGATCCCTGGGGGAAGGTTACGCCCCGCCCGCCGTGTCCAAGGGGCGGCTCTTTTTGTCGGAGCGTGTGCGCAATCAGATGCGCATCTTCGCCCTTAACGCGGAAACGGGCAAGGAACTTTGGACTTACGAATACGCCACCCAGTATCGCGACAAATATGGTTATGATGGCGGGGCGCGCGCCTGCCCGGTGGTCTCGGGCAACCGGGTGTTTCACCTGGGGCCTGAAGGGGTCTTCACCGCGCTGGCGGCCGACACGGGCGCCCTGCTCTGGTCGGTCGATGCCGCCAAGCAATTTGGCATCGTTCAGAATTTTTTTGGTGTTGGCTCGGCACCCTGTCTCTTTCAAGACATGGTGATCATCCAGGCCGGGGGCAGTCCACCCGGTTCGACCGATGACGATTTTCTCGCGCTTAAGGGCAATGGCACCGGACTGGTGGCGTTCGATCAGGCCACGGGAGCCGTTCGCTGGAAATCGACCGATGCCCTGGCCGGCTATGCCAGCCCGACCATTCACAAACTGCCCGGCTTCGCCACACCGCAAGTTTTGCTGTTTGCACGGCAAGGGCTTTATGGCGTCGATGCCGCCACGGGGAAGGAATCGTTCTCCTTTCCTTGGCGGGCGTCGATCATCGAGAGCGTCAACGCGACCAATCCCATCGTCAGCGACGGAAAGGTGTTGCTCAGCGAATGCTATGGTCCCGGCGGCGTGTTATTGAAACTGGAAAACGGCAAGCCCAGTCCGGTCTGGTCCGATGAAGACCGGGGACGGGCGAAGGCGCTGCAAATTCACTGGAGCACACCCATTTTGAAGGATGGGGTCGTTTACGCCAGTTCGGGCCGCCATGAAGGCAACGCCGAATTGCGCGCGGTCGACTTTGCCACGGGGAAGGTTCGGTGGCGCGTCCCGGGCCTGGGCCGCTGCTCGTTGCTGTTGATCGAAGACAAATTGCTCGTGCTGGGCGAGCGCGGCAATTTACACTGGCTCCAGGCCAGCCCGACCAAGGTCGAGGAAGTGGCAAGACTCGATCCGATTGATAAGGCCACCCAGGAACCGCTCTTAAACTACCCCGCCTGGGCCGGCCCGGTGCTCAGCCATGGGCTCCTGTATTTGCGCGGAAGGGATAAACTCATCTGCCTGGAATTGATTCCCGCAAAGAAATAGGAGTCTTCCTTTCCTGCCTCGTTAATGACGGCCTCTTCCCTTCGGGCGCTGACTTTCCCTAGCGATTCTCGGGGAACGGCTTGGATTCGACGGCATCGAACGACCAATAGGCCATATCCCGTACCGCCTTCAGGGCAGCGCCACGCTCCTTACTCGGTTTTTCGGTTTTTAAGATGGGCAAAATGGTGTCCTTCAACATCGCGCGGTACGATTCCTGAGGCATGTCATTGATCAGGGCCACCATACGAAGGTTGTACAGGATCGCCATTTCCCAATGGGATTCACTCCAGGTACCGAAAAGCGCCAGATTGTTCTCGGCAAGCCACTGCCTGACGGTGGGTAAGCGCGTATCGCGCAATGTCCTTTGCGGCCTGGGCCCCCTTAGGGAAATAAATTTCAACAGATAATCCCGGTTGCCCAAAAGCGCATTAATCCGTTCAATCGATGGTTCGGGCATTTTTTTGTAGAATTCCAATAAAATGTCTTTTAATACATCCTGATAGGCGCCCGCCGAAAGATTGTTTTGAATGAAGGCGAGGCGAATGTTATTTAGAAGCGCTTTTTCCGTGGCAGATTGCACCACGTTTTCAGCCATCGCAATCTTGTTGTCCTTAAGCCAGCCGTCGACGGTGGGATAAGAAATCTCCAGGTCGGATTGGCCGTGCGCCGGCGCTCCACCCATCGTGAGAAACGTAAAAACTGCAATCAAAGAGAGTCGCTTCATAAGAGATCCAGAAGTAATTTACTGTGAAATCCAATAATCAATTCGTTTTGAAAAATGCCGACTTGCAATCCCATAGAAACTCCATTCACGGTTTGACGTTTTTCGCACTCTCCTCCAGATATTTCGCCATCGCCGGCGCAAAGGCATCCAGGTTGGGGTAGGTCTTGCGGTCCTTGGCATAATCGGCAAGCAGATCGGCCAAGCCAGGCACCCAGGCAAAGCCCGCGGCCTTCTGGCGCGATTTTTCCTGAGCCGCGGCCGCTTTTCCTTTGCGGTCTTCCAGGTAGCGGATCACGCAGGCCCGCACCAGCGTTTCGTAAAGCACCGTCTTGGGCATTCCATAAGCCATCCGCCTCATCCTGGCCGCGACCGAGGGGAAAATCGCCGCGATAGGCGGTTCCAACTCTTTGAGGTGCCGATCGCACAAGGGGTTTGTGTAGGAATGGCAGAGCTCGTGGACGAAGGTGCCAAGATAAGTCTTTTCTTCGAAAATGGGCAGCCCCTCCTTGTCCCATTGCCAGCAACCGAGCACCGGCCGGATTTCCTCAGGGGCGCCATCAAGAAACACCACCCCCACTCCATAGTTGCCGCCGCCGCAAAGCAGGCCGGGAATCACCCGGTAGTCCGCCCCCGCCTTCGTGCCGAAAAAGCCGTCGAACCAGGGGACCGGGTTGGACTCCTTGACCATCTTGCGCATCCGTTCTTCGACGGAGCGGTAAAATGCCGCCTCGGAAGCAAAGAAGGCGTCGGCTTTGCTTTCCGCGACAAATTCACGCAGGGCGGTCAAAAATTCGGCCGTACTTTCGTTTTGCCACCTCTGGTCCAGCCGGGCCGGTTTCTTGTCGAACGGCATCCGCTCCTTGAGCTCAGGAAGCGGCCCCAAGTGCAGCGCCAACGAGGGGACCGCATCGTAGGACCACCCATAACGCGCCCGGCCTTTCCTGAACAGGTCGATCGCCTTGTGATCCTTGAAGGCTTCAAAATGCTTTTCCACCCGCTCCGAATAGGGCGATTTGGAATTGGGCATCTTGTATTCAGGGTTGCCATTCAGGCGGGCGATGATGTTCATCAGTTCCACCCGGATGTCGACACCGACCTGAATCGCGTCTTGGTCCGCCACTGGTTTGGGCTGTTCGGGTGCTTGCCAGGCCAGAACGGAACTTTGCGCCAGTAAGAAAATCAGTCCAGCGAGCACCCAAGTTATCTGTTTCCCTGCTGGCAAAAACCGCCGGGCCATTCGCCTGGATGGATGGCTGTCAATTGTTTCGCGGTTCATGGCGATCCTTCCTATATGCGCCCAGCGGACCTCAAATCCTCTACCCATGGGGATTTATCTTATGGGGCTCATGCCCCTTACGTGGCACCCCGACCGACGCGACAAGACGACACCGATCCTCCACGGACCGGCCGCTTCATGAAGATTTTTTTAGAAAATCAATCTGCCATTTTTTGCAGCGGAAAACTCTCTAAAGAAACAAAGAGTAAGGACGCCTTGGCGCCATCCGGCCGATTTTCTCCCAGTTTTGTGGGATTCCCATCGATTCCTCCAGCCTGCCAGGGTCTGGAACCATCGGTCGAGAACCCAAAACCAAAAAATCGATTCCCCGGAGATTCCTTCTTTCATTTCTGCCAGGGATGGCTGTCCTTCCTTCACGCCCCCAGGGCGGAAAGCGATTCGGTCCATGAAAAAGTCCCTTCTATTCGCCGCACTTTTGACTTTGGGTCTGGGAACAACTTCAGGCGTTCTCGCGGACGATCATCCCGCGATTGCCAAGGGCTCCGCCGGAAAGGGTGAGGCCATTGTCTCTCATGCGCCCGCCAGGCGCGGCGATCCCAACAAAACCCGTTACGACTTCCAGCTGGCGATTACCGGACGCGAAGGCAACACCTTCACCGCCGTGCTTGCCGATACCGGCGGCCGGGGCCGCGCCGCGATCGAAGCGAAACTGAAAGGCGAACTGTCGGGTAACGAAATCGCCCTCGAAGTCGTCAGCGTCGATAAGGGGGCCTGGTTCCCCTACATCCCCAAAAAGCTGACCGGCAAAGTCGAAAACGGCAAGATTCTTTTGCAATGGACCCGCAACGACCGCCAGCCCCTGGAAACCAAGGGAGCGATGGAAGCGATTTTGACCGTGAAGAAATAAATCGAATGTCGTTTCAGAACGAGTTCATTCCAGGTTGAGGGGGCCATCGTTGCCCCCTCAACTCGCATAAAGCCAGCGGAAGCGGCGCAATTGCTTGGCGATCAGCCAAAGGCCGAACAGAGAAAATCCAAGGAACCCGACCCAGGCCGACGCGAGCAGGGCATCGATTGGGATCAGTAGCCCAAGCAGGCCGCCAATGGTCTGCGGCACCGCCGGACCGGAATTCTGAACGAGCAAGCGGTCTTTCAAACGGGCCCACTGCAAAACGATCCAGAGGCCGAGCAGGATCGTCCAGGGACTGGCCGGATTCGGATCACGATAGACCATCCCCATCATCACCAGAATCGGGCCCAAAAACAGCGCCGTCCCGGCATGAACGGCCCAGGCGGGCACTTTCTCGGCTTCATAGCGGGCGATCAAGGTCACACCCATGACATAGACCCCGACCGCCAGCGCCCCAAGCACCGGCCAGACTCCGGGAAGCTCCGCCGCGATCGTGGTTCCGAGCAGAACATTCATGGCCCGGCAGCCACCCATGACCAATGGCCCCAGGGGACCCGATTTGGCCACGCCGTTATAAAGCAGCACGAGCCCAGAGACGAGCACCGAAGCGATGGATGCCAGCGGACACCACAATAGCAGCGAGACAGTGCCGGCAAGAATGATTCCCAAACCCATGAGCAGCCCGCCGGCGAGTAGCGCCGTCTTGGCGCGGATGCGCCCCGACGGGATCGGCCGCGACGGCCGCTCGCGAGCATCGGCCTCGCGGTCAAACCAGTCGTTGAGCACCATGCCCGAAAGGTAAAGGCAGACCGAAGAAAGGCACAAAAGAAGTAAGGGACCTGCCGGCCAGGCGGCCCAGTCCCTGGCCAGAAACGCCCCCAAGAGAATGTTGGAGGGGGCGCTCAACACCAGGCCAATCCGGGAAAGCTGGCACCAGGCCACCAGCGAGGAATTCGGCTGCCGGATTTCCTGGGACATTTGCGCTCCGAAATGAATCTTTTATCGCCGTGAACCTGGCACCCAACCCATCCGGTACTTCCACAAAGCAACAAGCCGGCCTTCCCCTGGCGAACTCTGGGAAAAGCCGGCAAAAAAATCGCGAAGCGAGCGGTCGTTACTTCAGCAGCTTGACCACGCGCTCATAAGCGGTCGAGGCGGCTTCGTCGGGGTTATCCGCATAAGGATAAAGCTCAACCGTAATCCAACCTTGGTAATCGATGGCCCGGATCGAATCGATTACCGGACCGAAATCGATCGCTCCGTCTCCTGGAACCAGGTGGTGATGGATCCGCGAGGCAGCAATGTCTTCCAGGTGGAAATGCTTGATGTGCGCGGCCGCCTTGCGAATCGCCTCGGCCGGGTCCTCGCTGACACAGTAGCTATGGCCAATGTCGAAATTGAGCCCCATGGCGCTTGAACGCAACAACTTGCGAAGTTCCAGGTACTGATCGACCGTTTCCAAAAGAAGACCCGGCTCGGGCTCAACGAGGAGCATCACCCCTTCGCGCTCGGCATGGTCGAGTACGGGAGCCAGTTCGCGCGCGAAGATTTCGAGCCCTTCGGAAAACGACTGGCCAGGCGCCAAGGGGCCGCCCGGTTCGGTCGTGATGCAGCGCGCGCCCAGTTCCTTGGCAAGGGTTAGCGCCTTGCGCGTGTGCTCGACGCGAATGCGCCGGTAATGGGGATCGGGTTCGATCCAGGACGGGTGCCAGTATTTCTGGCGAGGATCGTCCACCGCATGCATCATGAACGCATTGATGTTGGAGATCGCCAGGTTGTTTTCGCGCAGGGCGTTGCGGATCGCCTGCTTTTGCCCGGGCAAGAGATAGGCCGGCCAGGCGTGGGGCACATCGGCCATGATTTCCACGCCGGCGTAACCGATCTTCGCCAGGCGCGTGACCGCCTCGGCAAAGGGGAAACGCAAATAGGCGTTGGTGCTGAAAGCGAGCTTCACTAGGAGTTCCCCCCCGTCAGTCCCTCGACATGAGCTTCGAGGATATTCCACTGGCGGAAGAAATCGTGCTCCTTCGAGCCTTCGGGATGCTTGAAGAACGAGGCGAATTGCGATTGCAGCCCCTTCTGGCCACGCTTCTTGGCATCCAGGATCAACCGCGCCAGGTCAATCACCAGGGGCGCCGCCAGCAGACTATCGCAGCCTTGCCAGATGAATTGCAAAATCATCTTGGTGCCCAGGAACCCTTCAAAGTGGATGTGGTCCCAGGCGGTCTTCCAGTCGTCGAGGCTTTGAATGTACTCGATCGAGACATGCGTCTGCGGCTTGTAGCCGACAATGGCGCTGACCACCTGATCCTTGGTGCCGACCTTGGAAGCCTTGTGGCGCGGGTCATCGAGCACGACGCCGTCGCGGTTGCCGAAGATGTTGTGCCCGACCCAGCTCAGGATCTTCCAGTTGCGCCGTGAAAACATGGGCGCCAGCACCGTCTTCATCAAGGTTTCGCCCGTCTTGCCGTCCTTGCCGCAAAGGGGCACGCCATTGCGAATGGCCATCCGTTCCAACACCGGAATCGAAGCGCCCAACGACGGGGTGAAATTGACATAGGGCAGACCCAATTCGATCGCCGCCGTGGCGTACAGGGTGCTGGCGGGCAACGGCGTTTGGCCGACGGCCTGCTTTTCGAGCCTTTTGGCGAAGCGCTGATCGTCCTCATGTTCGGGTTCCATCGGGCAGGGGGGCTCGGTGGAGGCGACATGCGCAACGACGATTTCGTCGAGGTTGTTGCGCGCCTTGAATTCGTTCAGGTCGGCCTTGATGAATTCGACCGCTTCGCGACCGGTCAAGGCTGCCTTCACGGCGCCCGATTCGGCCAGCCGCTCGATGGCGGGACCGGAGCCGATCACGGTACCGGGGCGAATATTTTCTTCCCAGGCGGCGAGCAGGTCGTCGGTGCCATTGAGGATGTTGCGACCGAACACTCCGGCGCGCTCGTGCATTTCCTGGGCGTTTTGGCGAAAGCGCGACGCGCGAATTTCATGGCCGCCCACGACGAAATCGGCCGGGTCGATCAACCCAAGTTTGCTAAAGAGCGGGAGTTCCGTCACGAGGCTGGTACCCGAAGTCAACCCCCGAGAAAGGGCCGCCAAACCGAGGGTCGCGGTTGTCCCAACGCCCCCACATGCCCCAATTAGCCACAAGCCTGTCTTTTTCTTGCTCATTCCATCCTGCCCGGGAGAGGATCCCATGCCCAACGAGCGAACCTCGCCCGTCAAAAAAACGACCATGAACCGTCAGAAACGGCCATGAAAATTGGAAAACCTTGGACCTCAGAGAGCCTGGGGCCCCTGGATATGAGGTTTGAACCTAAAATATCTTAGGAGATTCGCCGCTGACGCCATGTTGGTTCCCGCGGCGCAATCATTAAAGGAATGGGGACTCCCAAGTTGAGCCAGGAACCGCTTTCCTTCAGTCCGATCCAGGAAGTCCTCGCGGATGTCGCCAAGGGCAAGATGATCATCCTGGTCGATGACCCCAATCGTGAAAACGAGGGGGATATCGTCATCCCTGCCGAGTTCGCCACACCGGCCGTGATCAATTTCATGATGCGCAACGCCTGCGGCCTGGTCTGCCTTTCGATGGAAAGTGCGATCTGCGACCGGCTTGGGCTCGATCCCGTGGCCAACAACCAGCAAGGCGGATTGACCACCCCCTTCACCCCCTGCATCGACGCGAGCACCGGCATCACGACCGGCGTCAGCGCCTTCGACCGCGCCCGCACCGTCGCCGTCGCCATCGATGAAAAATCGACCCCGCAAGATATCGTGCGCGGCAAGGGCCATGTGCCCGGATTGCGCGCCCGCGAAGGCGGCGTTCTCGTCCGCGCCGGTCACACCGAAGGCTCGGTCGATCTGGCGAAACTTGCCGGATTGAAAGGCGCGGCGGTCATTTGTGAAATCTGCAACCCCGACGGCACGATGGCCCGGCTGCCGCAGCTGTTGGCCTTCGCGCGCGAACATGACCTGAAAATCTGCACGATCGAGGACCTGATCAAATACCGCCGCGAGCGCGAACGGCTGATCCGCCGCGAACTTCATCTCAAGTTGCCGACGAAATTCGGCACCTTCGATTTGTTTGCTTACACCTCGATGGTCGATGCCGAACCGCACCTCGCCCTCTGCATGGGGGATATTGGCCTCGAAAAGAACGGCACGATCCAGCCCCAAACCGAACCGGCGCTGGTGCGCATTCACAGCCAGTGCTTGACCGGCGACATTTTCGAAAGCCTCTTGTGCGATTGCGGGCCGCAGCTTCACCACGCCATGGCGCAAATCGCCAAGGAAGGCCGGGGCTGTTTGCTCTACATGCGCCAGGAGGGACGAGGCATCGGCCTCTTGGCCAAGCTCAAGGCCTACAAACTGCAGCACGAACAGGGAATGGACACCGTCGAGGCCAACCTCGCCCTCGGCTTTGGGCCCGATCTGCGCCATTACGGCATCGGCGCGCAGATTTTGCGCGACCTGGGAATTGGGCAGATCCGCCTGCTGACGAACAATCCGCGCAAGGTGGTCGGACTGGATGGCTATGGCCTGCGCATCGTCGAACGTGTGCCGATTCAGATGGTCGCCAACGAAAACAATGAGCGCTACCTCGAAGCCAAGCGGCTCAAGCTGGGGCATCTGCTGGCACCCCAGGAAGATTAAGTCACACGATCCATGAATTTCTTCACTTGCTTGCTCATCGGCCTGGGCGGTGCCCTGGGCACGATCGCGCGCTACGCGCTTTCCTATTGGACGTTGTCCATTAGCCGCGAATTGCCCTGGGGCACGATCCTCATCAATATCGCCGGGTCGTTCATCATCGGCTTCTTCGGCACCCTGACCCTGTCCCAGGGTAAGTTTCCCGTTTCGGAAAACGTGCGGCTTTTCGTCATGGTCGGCCTCTGCGGCGGGTTTACGACCTTTTCCGCGTTCAGCCTGCAAACGCTTGATCTCTTGCGCGGCGGCGCTCCCATCAAGGCGATGCTCAATGTGATTCTTTCCGTCACGCTTTGCGTCGCGGCGGTGGCGATTGGCCACACGCTGGCGGCCCTGCTCAATGGCGGAGCACCGCAAATCGATCAGATTCAGATTGAGGAAGAAAGTTAAGAGGGGCCTCGATGATCTTCGATTCATCGAGGCCCCTCTTGATTGGTTTTGAATTCCTTGCTACTTGAGCGAATTCATCAGGCCAGGATCTGCGTGATCGGCTTGCCATGGTCGATTTCTAGCCGCTTGCGCTCAGGCAGTTCCAGCTTGCGGCTGTCGAGGCCGAGCTGGTGCAGGATCGTGGCATGGATGTCGGTGACGTAGTGGCGATCTTCGACCGCGTGAAAGCCCAACTCGTCGGTCGCGCCGTGGATCGTGCCCCCCTTGATGCCACCACCTGCCATGAAGACGCTGAAGGCAAAGGGGTGATGATCGCGGCCGGTGGAACCTTGAGTACCAGGAGTGCGGCCAAATTCGGTCGCCCAGACCACGAGTGTCGATTCGAGCATTCCCCGCCTTTTGAGATCGGCAATAAGTCCGGCCATCGGCTTGTCGATCTGTTGGCACAGGTTGGAGTGATTGCCCAAAAGCCCCTCGTGCGCATCCCAGGCGCCCGCGCCGCCGCCGCCATGTTGAATCTGCACGAAGCGCACGCCGCGCTCGATCAGCCGGCGCGTCGCCAATAGCTGCTGGCCAAAGGTTTTGGTTTCGGCCCGGTCGATCCCGTAAAGCGCCTTGGTCGCTTCCGATTCGCTGGCGAAATCCATGACTTCGGGCAAGGAGCGCTGCATGCGAAAAGCCAGCTCGTACGACTTGATTCGCGCCGCCAGTTCCTGATCCCAGGGCCGGCCTTCGGCGCGGTGGCGATTGAGGCGGTCAAGCAGACCGAACTCGCCTCGTTGTTCTTCCAGCGTTAAATCCGATTCGGGCTTACCGAAATCCAGCGGATTCGCCGGATCGACCTTGATCGGCACCGCATCATGCGCAGGGCCCAGGTAGTGGCCGTCACGCTTGTTCCAGTACTCCCTCGTTCCCATCGACAAGAACTGGGGAAGGTTTTGATTGAGCGAGCCCAGGCCGTAATGCACCCAGGCGCCCAGGTTGGGAAACTCGCCATCGAGCATGTGGCGGCCCGAATGAAACTGCGTTTGCGCGCCGTGGTTGTCGTCGGTCGTCCACATGGAGCGGACAATGGCAACCTCATCGATCACGGAACCCAGATTGGGCAGCCAGTTGGAAACGGGGATACCGCTCTGGCCGCGCTTGGTGAAGCCGATCTGGGTCGCGAGCAATTTATTGCGCTGCTGACCGTTGGCGTCTCCCTTGACGACGACGCGCAGATCCTTGAAACGGTCGGGGTTTTGCACATCCTTGAACGGCGTTTCGGAGATCGTCTTGCCGGCGTATTTGTCGATCTGCGGCTTGGGATCGAAGGTTTCCAGATGGCTCGTTCCGCCGTTCATGAACATCCAGATGACGCTCTTGGCCTTGGGGCTTGCATGCGGTTTGCCATCAGGCAACGCGAAGCCTTCCGAAGAGCCGCGTAGGGAGGAATTCATCATGGCCTGCAGCGCCACGCCGCCGAAGCCAAGACAAGACTTGCCCAGGAAACGGCGGCGGCTGGCCAGGAATCTCGGATCGTTCATCCTGCCGGCTCCTTTGATTAGCGGATGGTGATGAAATCGTTGTGGTTAAGTAAGGCGTGCACGAGGTTGGTACGGCCGCGCTTCGGATCGATCTGGTTCCAGGATTTCAGAGCGCTGGCACATTCCCTTACTTCGATCGGATCGGGATCCTGGCCCAGCAGCGCCCGAAACGCCCGCTTCACATACTCGTCATCGCTGGCGGCGGGCTTGCCGGCATCCAATCGCGAGGCGATCGCCGCCGCGCTTTCACGCGAAACCTTGCTATTGACCAGAGTCAGGGCCTGCTGCGGCACGATGCTCTCTTCGCGGCGATAGCAATCGAGCACGTTGGGAGAATCGAACTGCGCCAGGAAGTTTTGATCTTCGTTGTGCGAGTGGAAGAAATAGAGGCTGCGCCGCCGCGACGAAGTTTCGGAGGCGGCCACAGGCGGGCCGCCCACCTTCGCATCGAGCATGCCGCCCAGGGCAAGCAGGCAATCGCGCACTGCTTCCGATTCGAGCCTTCCCGGCATTCTGCGCCAAAAGGTCTTGTTCGCCGGATCGATCTTCCAGCCGGGGTGAGCCGGGTCGGGATTGGTGAGCAGCGCGAATGTCTGGCTGGTTACGATCGTGCGATGCAGATGTTTCAGGCTGTAGCCGTGTTCCATGAAGTCGACAGCCAGCCAGTCAAGCAAGGCCTGCTGCGCGGGCGGCGTGCCCTTGCGGCCAAAATCGAACATGGTCGGCACAAGAGGCTGCCCCATGTGCCGCGTCCAGACATGGTTGACGATGACCCTCGCCGTCAACGGATGGGCCCGATCGGTCAACCAGGTGGCCAAAGCGCTGCGGCGGCCGGTACTTGTTTTGGGAAACGCCTTGTCTTGCGACTCCTGGGTTTCCTGGTTGCTTTCCTTCGACTTGAACGATCCTCTTAGGGGCTGATAGGTCTCTTGGGGCGTTTCGCTTTTCTTGCGCGCCTCAGCGACTTTTTTGGTTTGCGCGTCCAGTTTGTCCTTGGCGGCGGCCTCGGCTTTCAGCTTGGCCAGTTCGGCGGTCTCCGTGGCGAGGTGGGCAGCAGCCTGGGCCATGGCCGCAGCCTTCCGTGCGCTTTTCTTGTCGGTGCCGTCGGCCGCATCGGCTTCCATCGCCTTGACAACCAGGGGGATCGCTTGAGCTTCGAGGTCCAATGCCTTGAGTTTGGCTTCCTTGGCTTGAATCTGCAAAGCCAACCGCTCCGGATCGGTCGGGGCCTTGGGATCCAGCCGGGTGCCGGCAGGCAATTCGCTTAGCTCAAATTTCTTGATTTCCGTGGTGGCGGTGTAGGTGATGATGCGCCAGATGCCCGTCTTTCTTTCCCTGGGCAAGGTGAAGCTCAGCGCGTGCTTGCCATCCATTTCAAGGTGGATGGTTTTGCCTTGCACCCGCAATCTCAGGTCAAATTCCTTGCCGATCGCAATCGGCTTGGCGGCTTTACCCCCGTCCGGGTAAGTGGCGTTGCCGTTTTCCGTGATCGCCACCTGCAACTTGGAATCGGCGGCATAGGCGCTCGCGTAGACCAGATTCTCCCGGCCAGGTTCGGCATCAAAGGCAAAGCCGACCGAGCGATAGGGTTCTCCGCCCGTGATCTTGATGCGCGCCTTGACTTCGAAGTCGGTGGGAACGGGGCTTTGAAAATCGAGCTCGGTTCTCATCGCCTTGGCATCGTCTTGGATCGCCGTGTCGGCGGTCAGCTTCCAGTGCCCGCCCGTGATTTTCCACTTGGCCGCATCGGCAAAACCCTTCACGATCAATTTCCCAGGACCAGGATCGGTCTTGGGCGCCGTCTTGGCTTTCGCCAACTCCTTCCTCAAGGATTCCCATGCTTTTTCGGCCTGCGCTTTTTCCGATTGGAGACTTTCAAGATGGGCTTTGGCGATATGCGGCGCCAATCCGGGAACGCTTGCAAGGGCGGGCAAGGTGACCGCCTTCGGTTGAAACGCAATCTTTCCCAAAATCTTGGGTACGCCCGGCTCGAGCACGCGGCTGAGATCGGGGTTCTTTTCATCGCCGCGCACGTAGCGGTAAGTCTTGGCATCGAGGTTGCAATCGTAGATGCGGGGAATCGCATCTTTCTCCAGATCGAGCACGCCGGCCACCTGGTCCTTGCGCACCTGGTAGGGCTCGAGGATCGCGCGGAAGCGATAATAATCGGCCTGGCTGATCGGGTCGTATTTGTGGTCGTGACATCGCGCGCAATTGAGAGTCAGCCCGACCAAGCCCTTGCCCAAATGCTCAATCGTGTCTTCCATCCAGCTATTGCGATTGAACAGGAAATAAGGCCGCACGAGCAGGCCGGTCGCGCGCAGTTTTTCCGGGTCGGTGGGGTAAAGCTCGTCGGCGGCGAGCATTTCCTTGAGCATCGCGTCGTAGCCCTTGTCGGCCTTGATCGAATCGAGGATCCAGTCGCGCCAGTGCCAGATATGCTTGTGGCTATTGCGCACCTCGGCACCCAGGCCCCACCAGTCGGAATAACGCCAGATGTCCATGAAGTGGCGCGCCCAGCGTTCCGCATGCGCATCGGACCTCAGTAGCGCTTCTGCTTTCTTGGCAAGCGAGGCCGGGTCGGCCGGCTGGCCCCATTCATCAAGCGCGGGTGGCAAGCCGGTCAAACTCAAATGCAGCCGCCGGATCAAAAGGGAATCGGCGGCACGGTCCGCGGGAGAAAGGCCCAACCGGGCGCGTTCGGCTTGCAAGATCGCATCGATGGGATTGCTGGTCGCATCGGCCAACTTGATCTTTTTGGGCGGCTGGAAGGCCCAGTGGGCCGCCGGATCGGCTTCGGGCTTTTCGTCCGCAGGTCCCTTCGCCCCGCCATCGATCCAGGCGCGCAAGATGGCCAGATCGGCCGGGGGAACCGTTTCCCCTTCATGTTCAGGAGGCATCTTTTTCTTGCCGTCCTGACCCAGGATGCGCTGAATCAGCGAACTCTCGGCGCTATTGCCCGCGACGATGGCGGCGCCGCCATTCCCCCCTTCCTTCAGGAAGGCCACGGTATCGGTGCGCAACCCCCCTTTTTGCTGAAGGGCGCCGTGGCAGGCCCGGCAGCGATTGGCAAGAATCGGCTTGACCGATTGCTGATAATCGGGCGCGGGAGCGGTCGCAAGTGCGAGAAAAGTGAGCCACATGGTGGCAAAACCTGATCGGGGAGCGGGAGGGAGGCAGCAGGAGTGCTCTCTCTAGTCTACTCTCAAAGCGGAACCGGTTCCAGCGAAGCTTGAACGCAAAGGATTCCTGGACCCCCCATTGCCAATCATCATGCAGAAGTGTTAAAACGCGTAAGCGAGTCCGGCATAGCTGACAATGGGATTGCCCGAATTGGCCAGACTCCAGTTATAAGAGCCGTAGACCGACACCCGTTCGTTGAGATTCCATTGCCCGCCCAGGCCCACCACGATGCTCTGGGTGAAAAAAGGCAGGTCGGGCTGATTGTAAAATCCCTGAAAAAACAGGGCGAACTTGTTGTTCAACTGTTTTTGCAAGGCCCAGGAAATTCCCAGATTCAGGGCCTCGTCATTCCCCTCGCCGGGAAAGCCCAGGCCAAAATCGCCGATATTCCATTCGAACAGCCAGTTATTGGGCAGGTTGTGGTCGACCAAAAGGCTGATTCCCGTTTCCACCCCGGTGACAAATCGGGGCGAGCCGATTTCCGATTGGATGTAAACTTCCAGGCCGAAGACCGGCCACCACATCCATTCTTTTTCCCCCCACAAGTGGATCTTCATGTCGAACACCAGGGGGGAGAAGCCGGTCGTGGTCGCCGGTGAATTGGTCGCGGGGCCGTTCGTCCAGGTGTAGCCGAGACTGTAAAGCCGCAATTCGACATTGTCGGTCAGACCAAAGCGCAAAAGAAACGGGATGGAATAAAGCTGGGACGCCAGTTTTCCCTGGCTCCCGAAGTTGAACGGAGAAACTTCGAGATAGCCGCGGCCCTTGGGAAGGGTGAAAGGGCTATTGGGGAAATTGGCCGTATCGGGCCCCGGCATGGCGATGTCGGGTGCCGGAGAGGGTTCTCGGTTCTTTTCGGGAATGAGTCGATTGATCAGGCGGTAAAGAAAGGTTTCCGGATCGGGCTCGGGTCCTGGCGGGCCGGCTTCGAAATCGGGAGCCCAACTGGCTGCGGAAGCCGGTACCAAAACCGCCCGAGTCGCCGCTGTTGGCTCAAGTTGCGGATTGGCAATCGTTGCCAGCGGATTCGGCCCCGTTGAGGACGTTACTGGTATGGCAGAACCTTCTCCCAGACTCGCGAAAAAGGAACGAGGAGCGGGAGATGGGTTCCACGGGGCAGCTTGAGCCAATCCCTCGCCGGCCACATTCAGGGTCGCAAACAGGGCGAGCAAGAGGCAGCAGGGAGTTTTCCAGCGCGTGGAAAGGAACATGGTTTCTTGAACCCTTTCGCGGCGAAATCAAGCCGCGCTCATCCTCTCAGGGAACAGGCTTTGCATCCGCCGGCCGTTTGTGGGGGGGGACGGCCTGCCGCACACCGCCTACGGTTCGTTGGGGACCGGTTCTCCATGCGGCGTTGGCTGGAAATAAAGCTCGTCGTATTGCGAAAGGTTGGCGACATCGACCACCGCCTTCCACTGGCCGTCGAGGAAGGACAAGTAGGTTTGCAGGGCTTGGGAGAGGTTCTGCTGAGCCACGACGATGTCGTTGAAGCTGACCTTGTCGGGCTCGACCTGGAAGCGGCGCACGATCAGCTGATAAGCCTGCTCGAAGGTCGGCAGGATCTTCGTGCGGTAATTTTCCGCCTGAACCGAATAGGCCTCGTACCGGCCAAACGCTTCACCCAGTTGACCGTAGAGATCGTTTTGCGTGGCAAACAGTTCCTGCTTGGCCGAGGCGATCTGCGCCTGGACCGCCCGGACGTTGCCCTGGTTGCGATCGGCAATCGGGATCGCCACGCCGACCTGCACCCCGAATTGGTACTGCTGAGCCAGGGTGTCGTATTGCTGGTAGGTATTGGTTTGCAAGTCGGGGATCGGGATCCGTTTCTGCAGGGTCAAGTTGGTTTCGTTCTGGGCAATCGTGTTGCGGACTGTCAACAGGTCGGTGTGCTGTTCGAGGATTCTGGCCCTTGCCGCCGCCTGGTCGAATTTCGGCACTGGAGCATCCGCCTGGCCCACCAGCGGAGTGGGTTCCATGTCGGGCCGGCCCAGGGCGGCTGCCAGTTTTTTCCAGGCGGCGTTGTAGCTGGCCTCGGCCTGCGCGAAGGCATTGCGCGCCTGAATCGCCTGCGCATACAGTTGCAACGGCTCATAACCCGCCGCCACCCCGGCGATCACCTGGCGAAGCTGCAGCCGGTAGACCTGATCGGTCATGTCGGCCAGGGCTTTATTCACTTCCAGCGTTTTTTCGGCGACAATGACCTGGAAATAGGCTCCTCGCACCTGGGCTGTGACGCTGACATGGGCCTTGCGCACCGCCACCATCGCTTTGATGTAGTCGAACCCGCTGACGAGTTGCGCCAGGCGAATCTTGCCCACCGTTTTGATGAGCTGATTGATGAACAACCCTTGCTGGCCCTGATTGGCGTTGGGCACATTGGGAATTTTCAACCCCGGCTGCCATTGATCGGCCTGGTAGCCCACGGTGGGGTTGGGATAAAGGCCCGCTTGCAACGCCTTGTTGAAGGCGACTTCGACATCGATGTTCGCCTTTTGCACCACCGGGCTGGATTCCATGGCGATCTGTTCCAGATTCGCCAGGCTCAAGGGCTCTTTATCTTTGGGGAACACCGGCCGGGCCACCGGCACCAGTTCGGGGTAGGCGGCAAGGACTGCTTTCTCGCGATCGGCCAGTGAGGCGTTCTTTTCGAGTTGCAAGGGTTTGAGCAAGGGCGTGGCCGAACCGGGCAAGCCAGACGAAAGCCGGAATGGTTCCCGGTCGTTTCGAGGGGCATCGCCCTGTGCAGGCGGACCGGCATTTTCCGGATTGCGAAAGGGCAATTCGGCCTTCTCTTTTTCCGGTTTTTCGTTGTCTGCAATGGGTCGCGGTAAAGGAGCCGTTTCCGCAGGTAAAGGTCGCGGCCCGGTGGATCGGCCCCGGTTCAGTTCCGTTGCGGATAAGAGGTCGATCGGTTCGGTTTGAGTGGGCATGAAACCGGGCGGCACGATCACGCGCTGCCCGGCGCAACCGACAAACAGTCCGACCCCGCATGCGGAAAGCCAGCGCAAAGGCGTGTACGAACTGCGAAACATGAACGACCCGCTCCCAAAGGCCAGGGGACAGATCTTTTATCGGCCATTGCGGGTTTTGAGGTTGATTCCGATAAGGAAAAATATGCCGCCTATGTGGATCAAGCCGGGCCAACGCAAGCGCAAACCTGCGGCGCTGTAGCGGGAATCTGGCCTCAAGCATCACTTCTTGGAAAGAAATCGCGGGAAAAACTCAAGAATCGCCGGACGCGCCCATCAATGGGCCAGGTCGCCCGCGCCCTTGGGCGGCGTGCGCTCGCCGTAGAAGCTGTAAAGCAAGGGGACGATGTTGAGGCAAAGGATGGTGAAAAGCATCCCCCCTACGACCACGACCGCCAGCGGCTTTTGCGATTCGGAACCCATCTTGGTCGACATCGCGGCAGGCAACAGGCCCAGGATCGCCGCGAGAGCCGTCATGACCACGGGCCGCACCAGATGTTGCGTGCCTTGATAAAGGGCTTCCTTCAATTCGAGCCCCTTGGCGCGCAAACCATTGAAGGCCGAGACAAAGAGCAACCCATTCATCACCGCCACGCCGAGAATCGAAATGAAGCCCACGGCCGCCGAAATATTGAAGTTCAGACCGACGATGTTCAGCGCCCAAACGCCACCGACCACCATCGCGAGCACATTGGCAAAGACGACGATGGCATCGAGAAACGATCGAAAGGCCAGGTAAAGCATGACCGCGATCAGCACCATGGACAGGGCAAACATCTTGGCCATCCGTTGTTCGGCCGCCTCCATCTGTTTGAATTCGCCGCTCCATTCGGCGCGGTAAGGAATCTTGAGCATCGGATCGACCTGGGCCCGCGCCTCGTTGACCGTGCTCGCCAGGTCGCGGCCACGCACTTCGAACTTGATCGCGATGAAGCGCTGGCCCTGTTCGCGATAGATCGTGGAGGCGCCGGGTCGCAAGAAGGAGCCACCGGGGTCGGGTTTGCCGTTCTTGTCCACCGGCGTGACCAGGTCGCCCAGCCGCCGCGTGGGCGTCGGCGAAGAAAGCGCTCCCGGGTTGAACTGACTACCGCTCGGAGAAAGCTGGGTCGAGCCCGAACCGGTGGTCGAAAGACCGATCGTTGCGGAACTGACCGGAGTCGTGCCCGAGGAAAGCTGGCTGCCGGAGGTCACCATGTTGGCCACTGGCACCGGTATCGCCAGAATGCTCTCTTCATCGGCGCGCAGGGCCTTGGGCAGCCGCACCGTCAGGTCGAAGGTTTTGCCCCCTTCCTGAATCTGGGTGACCGCCTTGCCCCCCACCGCCGACTGAATCACCGCCTGCACGTCGCTTGCCGACACATTCCAGCGGGCACATTTTTGCCGGTCGATCGGGAGTTCCAAATTCGATTGCCCCTGGATGCGAAACACGCCCGCGTTTTGCACTCCCTGAATCCGGTTGAGCGTTTCTTGAATTTTCATGGCCGTCTCTTCGAGAGTGTCGAGCGTGGGGCCGAACACCTTGATCGAGTTTTCGCCTTTAACCCCGGACAGGGCCTCCATGACATTGTCCCGGATGATCTGGGAGATATCGAAGTCGACTCCCGGGAAGTTCTCTTCAAGCGCCTCGTTGATGTCCTTGATCAGTTCGGGTTTGTTGCGAATGCGGCCGCGCTTCGGATCGATCGGCCATTGCTCTTGCGATCTGAGCGGAATGAAGGTCTCGCAATTGTAATAGCCGGTCGGGTCGGTGCCGTCGTCGGGCCGGCCCACGGTCGGTACGATCACCGCGAACTCGCCGAAGCCGCGCAACACCTTGCGCACCTGGCGGGAACGATCGGCCACTTCAGAGATCGAAATATTGACCGGGAAGGTGCCGCGCACCATCAGGTTGCCTTCTTCGAGTTCGGGCATGAATTCGCGCCCCATCCTCGATGCCGTCATGCCGGTGTAGGCCAGCGCCGCAACGAAAAGAAAAAGCGCCAGCCAGCGAAACGCGAGCAGATATTTCAGTTGGGTGATGAAAAACCAGTCGATGCCGCGCACCAGGAAATTGTCCTTGGCCGGCTTCAGTCCCTTCATGAGCAAAAGGCAAAGGACGGGCGAAAGCACCAGCGCCAGAATCAATGCGCCTCCCAGGGCGAAGGCGTAGGTGTCGGCCATCGGCCCAAAGATCTGGCCCTCCGGGCCGGTCATGGTAAAGAGCGGCAGCAGGGCGCACACCATGATCATGGTGGCAAAGAAAAGGCTTTGCGTCACCCTGCCGCAAGCCTGGGAAATGCGCGCCGCCAACGACATTTCCGTATGGCCGGGACTGGTCAAGCTGCGAAAGATCGATTCGACGATGATCACCGACGAGTCAACGATGATGCCGAAATCGACGGCGCCAATCGACAATAAGTTGGCCGAGCGGCCCCGAAGAAACAGCACGCCAAAGGCGATGAGCAGAGCCAGAGGGATATTGATCGCCACGATGATGGCGGCGCGCAAATTGCCCAGAAACAAAAGCAAGATCGCCGAGACAAGGCCCATACCCACGATCAGGTTTTCGTGCACCGTCTCGGTCGTTTTGTCGATCAGGTCGGTGCGGTTGTAGAACGGGACGATCTGGACACCGGGCAACAAATGGCCCGGGGTATTGAGCTCTTCGATCTTGGCGATGACATCGTGCAGGGCCGGCATCGATTCCTGGCCCTTGCGCAAAAGCACGATCCCCTGAATGACATCATCCAGCGATTCCCACTGGAAGTTGCCCTGCTCGTCGCGCGCTTGTTTGCCGTCTTCGCCCATGATCGGCCGGTCGATCGCCACCAGCCCCTGGCGCGTTTGCGAGCCGACGATGACCCCCTTCTGCGCGATCTGATGATCCATCACGCGAGGGGTACCATCGGCGTTGAAGATCGGCCCGCCGTCGACGAGTTGATCAATGCGAACCGGAATGTTGTTTACGCTGGCGACCACCACCTGGCGGATTTCCAGGCAGCGGCGGGCTTCCTCGGCGCGCAGGTATTTGACGGCCTCGACGGGATCGGTCATGGCGAGCGCCGCCTGTTGCGGATCCTGACCGCCGCCGATCAGACCCAGCGTGCGCACGACGATCGTCAGCTCTCCCTGGACGAGGTTGTCGCCCGATCCGTTCGCGTTGGCATTGCCCAGGGCATTTTCCACCTGAACCAGCGTGACTCCGAATTGGCGCAGCCGATTGGGATCGGGCTGCACTTCGTAGCGCTTGGCCATGCCGCCGACGCCGGTGATTCCCGCGATGCGCGGCACGCGCAAGAGTTCGCGCTGGATGATGAACTCCTGCACCGATTTGAGATCGGCCAGGGTGTAAAGCGGCTTTCCCGTGACGGGATCGGCGGGATTGGACAGGGTGTAGCGGACGATTTCGCCGATGGGGGAAGCGGGCGATAACTGGGGCACGACGCCTGGGGGCAGATTCGCCGAGGCCAGCCGGTTGAGCACATCCTGTTTGGCGAGATTGTAATCGCGGGTGTAGCTGAATTGATTGCGCACATGGGCCAGACCGAAGAGCGACTTGCTGCGCGTCGTTTCCAGTCCGGGCATGCCGGCGAGGGCCACTTCGATCGGGATCGTGACTTGCCGCTCCACCTCCTCGGCGGAGGCGCCGGGAAATTGGGCGACCACTTCGATGATCGCCGGCGCCGGATCGGGAAAAGCCTCGATATTCACCATCGATACGGCGTAGCCGCCGCCTGCAACCAGAGCGGCCGCCATCAACATGACAAGGAGGGGATTATCCAGCGCCCAATCGATTAGCTTCCGGACCATGAATGCCTTTCAAGCGCCGATTCAGACGCCCATCCCCTCGCCAAATCCATCGTTAAAGACGAGGAGGAATAGCCGCGTGTTCCCAGGGTGTGCACCAGTCGGCGCAAGGCCACCGGCTTCGGTACGACGATGGCGCCGCGCTCAAGCAGTTGCCGCGCGGTGGCGCCAAAACGATCGGCGGTCAAGAGGCAGGTGCGTACCCCGGGAAAGTGCCGGTGAAACCTCTGCAAAAACCGCTCACCCACCGAGTCAAGAAAATCGTCTTCAATCAGGAGCCATTCGATTTCCACCCCGTGGCGGACAAAGAGATCGAAGGCGACGATATCGTCATTCGTGGTCCAGACCGTGAACCGTTTCTCGTTCAGGTAGTCGGCCAGCAATTTGGAAGAGGTGCCTGGGCGAGCCAGGAAGAGGATACCGGGTTGCTCCGAAGAGGCGTCCATGGCAATCGTTCTTGGCTTCCGTTCCTTTTTACCGGGCATCCTTTCCCCTTCTGAGCGTGGCATCCATTCCTGAAATCCCAAGACGGCACTTCACCATTTCCAGGAAAACCGCGGCGCCTGATGCGTCGCTTTGTCTTCTTAAGGGATCTACTTTTTGCTTTTTGTCTGGCCGCCTATTGAGCGGCCTTGGCCGTGGGAACCGGCAGCGACTCCATCGCATTGTGGATGAGGAGTGCCCCCGCGGTGACGACCCGGTCGCCCGCGTGCAGGCCTGAGTCCGATTCCTTGAGGAAAATCTCTTGCCGGGTCCTTTTTTCGACCTTCACGATCCGGCGCTCGTATTGGTGGCTCCCTTCCTTGGGTTGCACATAGACGACGCTTTCGCGGCCGTCTTCAATCACCGCATCCGCAGGCAACACCAGGTCCTTGTCGCAGTGGCACCGTTCGATCGAAACGGTCACGAATTGCCCAATTTTAAGATCTCCATTGAGGTTATCCACGCAGCCGGTGATCAGGGCCGTGTGCTGATTGGGATCGATCACGGCGCCGACTTGTTCCAGGCAGCCCTTGCAGACAAGCCCCGGGCGGGAGGGGATCGAAATATTCCAGTGGATCGGCTTGGGAAGATCGGCGAGGTGATGCAGATCGTCCTCGTAAACATGGGCCCAGACAGTCAGGCGAGACAGATCGCCGATCTTGAACAGGTCGGTGGTCGTATCGACAATTTCTCCCACGCAGACGTTCTTTTCGAGGATGACTCCTTCCCTGACCGCGCGGATTTCCACCTTGGCCCAATCGTCGGTACTTCCCACGCCGCGATCGACTTCGCACAGGTGGTCCGCTTCGGAGCGGATCTCCTTGATTTCCTTTTCCGACAACCGCCACGAGCGCAGGGTTCTCTCGGCACGCTCAAGCGCGACCCGGTCCGATTCGACGGTGCGTTCGGCATCGAGGACGGCGCGCTCGGATGTGCCGCTTTGCTTGTAGAGGTTTTTGAGGCGATCCAAAACCTGAACATCCAGTTTCATTTTCGAGGCGGCATCGACGAGTTCGCTTTTTTTCTCGCCCAGTTCCTTGCTCCAGATGACCGCGAGAATTTGCCCCTTGGCGACCTTATCCCCCACCCTGAGAAGGCGGGTGATTTCCGCCTTGGAGGGGCCCTTGGTCGTGGAAGGCAAGGCTGGCTCGGTCGTTGAGCCAAGAGAAACGACTTCGCCCGCGAAGCGCGAATGAACGCGCTGAAGTTCGTTGCTGTTGAGTGCCAGATTTCCGGGAAAGGTGGGAAGCGCCAGGGGCCGCGTGGGACGCGTGACCACGGCAGTTTTCAACCCCATCTTGGCGGCGATATTTTCGGGCACCACGATGCGGTCAGCGCCCTGGCGGCAGACCTTTTCTTCCTTGCGCGGCTCATCGACGACAGGAGCCGCGGCCCGCGCCGAGGAGATCTTCTGGTTGGAAAGCCAGACGCCAAAGGCGCTGCCGGCCACGACGACCACGGGAACGCCAAAGCTGCGGAGGTAGCCGCCAAGGGTTCCCAAGAAGCTTCTCATGGCTTTCGCTTTGTTCAGGATGAGTGTCATGGTTGCTGAATCTTAATGAAGTCCCAGGCGAAGTAGCCCAAGATGCAAACAGATCCATTGCACAACTCGTGCCGAATAACAAAACGTGCCGCAAACACGGAAATGAACGGGCTTTGCAGAAACCTTACGGCGGCTTTACAGCGAGAACCGAACGCAACTGGCAGAAAAGCCGCCAGCCGATTGGTCAAAAATCAACCAGTGGGGTGAGAACCTGTCCAGACCATTTTTTCGATCGTGATACCCAGTGCTTTCAACTTGATGCGGAGAGTCCCCCGGGTGATCCCCAGGATTTCCGAGGCTTTTAACTGGTTGCCCTGGGTCATTTGCAGCACCTTGGTGAACAGCTGCTTCTCCATGGTGGCCAGGCATTCGGCATAAAGATCGCGGGTTCCCGATTGCAATCTTTCGGCAATGAAATCTTCCCAGTCGGCCGCCAGGCGTTGACCCACTTTCGATTCGTCGATGCGCCCAAACGCCTCCGCCTTGGGTTTTTCCAGAAAGAGATTCTCGACGAGAAGCACCGACCCGTGGAGTTTGAGAATGGCCTGCTTGAGCACACTTTGCAATTCGCGGACATTGCCCGGCCAGGGATATTTGTGCAGCGCCGCCCGCGTCTCTTCGGGGATCGTCGATACGGGGCGCCCAAACTCCTGACTGAACCTCTTGATGAAATGATCGATCATCAGGTCGAGGTCGTTGCCTCGCTCGCGCAAGGGGGGCAACTGAATCGTGAACACTTTCAAACGAAAATAAAGATCGCGGCGAAACAGCCCCTTCTCGACGAGGTCTTCCAGATTGGCATTGGTGGCGGCAATGACCCGCACATTGGTTTTGACCGTCTCCTTACCCCCCACCCGTTCGAATTTCTGTTCTTGCAAAAGCCGAAGTAGTTTCACTTGAGCCAGAAGCGGCATCTCGCCGATTTCGTCGAGAAAAATCGTGCCGCCGTCGCTTTGCTCAAACTTGCCGATCCGCTTCGTATCGGCCCCGGTGAAGGCGCCGCGCTCGTGCCCAAACAGCTCGCTTTCCATCAGGTTTTCCGGGATCGCACCGCAGTTGATCGCGAGAAACGCCTTCGAAGCTCGATTGCCATGCTGATAGATGGCGCGCGCGATCAACTCCTTTCCCGTGCCGCTCTCGCCGAGCAAGAGCACCGTCTCATCGGTCGAGGCGACCCGGCCCACTTGTTTGTAAATCTCCTGCATTGCGGGGCACGAACCGATGAGGGGATCGACTTGTCCGCTGGCCGGTTCGTCGGCGAAGACCGCGGGCACATGCATCAGCCGACTCGTTTCACAAGCCTTGGCAATGAGCTCGTGGAGCACCTCGTACCGTAGCGGTTTGAGCAAATACTCAAACGCGCCTTCCTTCATCCCTTGAATCGCGAGCTCCGTCGTACCGTGACCGGTGATCAAGATGACCGGCGTGCGCGAATCGACCGACTTGATCCGCTTGAACGCCTGCAAGCCATCGGCATCGGGCAAATGGACATCGAGCACGACCACATCGGGCCGCTCGCTTTCCAGCCGCGCCAGCCCCTCGGCCGCGGTGCGCGCCGTGATCGTCTCATATTCGGGCGGATGGAACGCCTTGCGAAAGGCGTGCTGAATCACCGGCTCGTCATCGATCAAAAGCAGTTTTTGCGTGTTTGCCATTTTATATCTTTATTATCTTTATATTCTTTATTATATTAAGTATTTTCCACTATCTGATTTTGCATCGATCGGCCTCACGGCCTGGCCAACGAGGCGTTGCGATCGGGCAAAAATAGTGAAAAGACCGCGCCGCCCTGAGCGCTATTGCGGCCCGAGATCGCGCCGCCATGATCCTCGACGATGCGCTTGGAAATGGCCAGGCCCAGCCCCGTGCCGGTTTCCTTGCCGGTGGCAAACGGTTCAAACAGCCGCGACCCCATGTCCTGGCTGATGCCCGGTCCCGAGTCGGCAAAATCGAATCGAAATCCGCCCCCATCGGGGCTCAGGTCGATATCGAGCCGCCCCCCGGTACCCATCGCGTCGAGCGAATTGAAAAGCAAATTCAAAATCACCTGGCGCAGTTGCGCGCGATCGACCTTGAGCAGGCAAGGCGAACCGCTATCGCGAAAACGCACCTGGATGCCGGCTTGATCCATTTTCGCGCGCGTGAGTGCGATCGCTTCGCGCACGATCTCGCGCAAATCACACTGAGTCGTTTCGAGCTTTTGCGGCCGGGCGAAGACTAAAAACTGCTGAAGGGTCTGCTCGATCCGCTGCAGTTCCTGTTCGATGAGATCGAAGTCTTCCTCGGTCAATCCCCCCGAACCGGGGTCCTTGCGCCCCGTCTCCAAAAGCAAGATCGCCGACGTCAGCGGGTTGCGGATTTCATGCGCCACGCCCGCGGCAAACTGGCCGACTGCCGCGAGCCGCTCCGCGCGAATCACCTCTTTCTCCTGCTGCTTGATCCGCTCAAGCGCCTGCTCGACCTTTCGCAAAAGCTCATTGGCCAGGGGATCCCCCTCGGCGGGTTCCTCCACCTGGGGAAAGCGCTCGCCAAGCAGATCGGCGGCTCCCTGGACTCTCACGAGAAACTGCTCGATGCTTTGGCGCAGCCTGCGGGCCAAATTGTAGCCAAAGAGCATGCCGGAAACCGATCCCAGCCCCCCCACGACAATGAGGCCCCAGACCATGCGTCTGACGGTGCTTTTGTGGCTTTCTTCCGAAGCGATCAGTTCGCGGTTGTTGAACGCCCGCAGTTCGAGCACCTGCGCGACCACCTCGGAACGCAAAAACTGGGCGACCTGCATGGGCGCCGGATTGGTGCGCAGCAAATCCAAGTACCGGTTGAACCGCTCTTCAACCCTGTCGACCAGAAGCCTTTCGCCTGGCTTATCGGCAAATTCATGGATTTTGCGCAGATCGGCCATGGCCTGCTTTTGCAGAGGCTCGACGCGCTCAGCCCCTTCGCTGTGCAGCGCGATCAGATTGTTCAGCGTCGTTTCCAGATCGATCGCGGCGCCGCGGCTGCCGATGTTTTCCGAGAGAATGTCGACCGTGCGCGACTGATCGAGGTAAAGGTAACCGGCAATCGTGCCGCAAAGCAGGAGCAGTAATAGGCTAAATATTGCCGAGGTGAGAAGAAAACGGCCGGGATAGGTTTGCAGGGACATAGTGGGAGCTTAGTCCCTTGGGGAGTCCTCAGCCAGAATGGACTTCACTCTACCTGAGGTTTCGGCACGGCCTTGAGCCCCTCAAGGCGCGACTGGACTCGCAGGAAAAACTCAGGCGATGGCTTCGGAAACGACCCGGCCATGGACATCGGTCAAGCGGAAATCTCGTCCGGCATGGCGGTAGGTCAGCTTTTCATGATCGAAACCCATCAGGTGCAAAATCGTCGCATGCAGGTCGTGCACATGCACCGGATTTTCCTCGGCACGGAACCCGAGTTCGTCGGTGGTACCGACGATGCCCGGCTTTGAACCGCCTCCCGCCATCCAGACGGAAAAGCCATAGGGGTTGTGGTCGCGGCCATTGAGCCGGCCCAGGTTGGAGCCGGGTGTCGGCAACTCCACCGTGGGAGTGCGGCCAAATTCCCCACCCCAAAGCACCAGGGTCGAATCGAATAATCCGCGATTTTTCAGATCGCTGATGAGGCCAAAGATCGCCCGATCGATTTCCCCGGCCAAGCGGCGATGATTCGCTTCCAGATCGTCGTGGCTATCCCACGGCTGACCCGGGCCATGAAACACCTGCACAAACCGTACGCCGCGCTCCACGAGCCGTCTTGCCAAAACCATTTGCCGGGCCTGGGTTCCTTCGCCGTAGAGATTCCAGGTCGACTTTGGCTCGCGGGAAAGGTCCATTGCCTCGGGCGCTTCCATCTGCATGCGGAAGGCAAGTTCCATGTTGCGCATGCGCGCGCTGGCGACGGCATCCTGCGGCGCTTGCAGATGTTCGAGTTTTTCCAAAAGCTCCAGTTGGCGCGATTGCTGGGCGATGGTCGACGAAGGGCGCAACTGGCCGATCAGCCGCTCGGGGCTGGTGTGGCGCGTATCGAGGTAGGAGCCCTGATAGATCGCCGGCAGAAACCCTGCCGTCCAGTTTTGCGCTTCCTGGATCGGTTGGCCGCCGGGGCAAAGAGCTACGAACCCAGGAAGGTTACGCGATTCGGCGCCCAGGCCATAAAGCAGCCAGGAACCCATGCTCGGCCGCACCATGCGCGATTCGCCACAGTTCATCATGAGCAAGGCCGGCTCATGATTGGGCAAGTCGGTTTTCATCGAGCGGATGACGCACAGGTCGTCGGCGTGGCGGGCCGTGTTGGCAAAAAGCTCGCTGACTTCCAGCCCCGATTGCCCGTAACGGTCGAACCGGAAGGGCGAGGGAAAGCAGGCACCCGTCTGACGTTCCGTTGGCAAATTGGGCCGTGGCAACGACTGCCCGGCATACTTCTCAAGCAAGGGCTTGCGATCAAAGGTGTCGAGGTGGCTCGGCCCGCCGTTGAGGAAAATGTGAATGACCGCCTTGGCCTTGCCCGGGAACTGGGGCGCGCGCGCCGCCAGGGTGTCTTGACCGCCGTGGGCGCGGGCTTGCAGCGTGCCGAACGCCAAGCCGGCCATGCCCATGCCGAATCGCTCCAGAAGCTGGCGGCGATGTAGCGCCTGATCGCTGGCTTGTGACCTCAGGGGATCCATTGGAACTCCGTGGTCCACATCAGGGTTTGGGCAAGCAAGCCGGTGGGCTCCAGCCGTGCCGGCTCGGGGCCGGTGAAGCCGGCGGTCGCGCTGAAGTCGCCGAGCTTGTCATGGTGGATCACCGGCGACCAAAAGAAAAAATCGTAACCCGGATCCTTGCGGCAATCGACCGCGAAATCGATCAACTCGCCGGCCTTCGCTTCGATTTCGACACGATGTTCCTTGGAGCCATTGTGAACGGCGCCGCGCCACAAGAATCCCTGCTTATCGGAGCGAATCGTCGCAAAGACGCCATCGCCCCGGTAGTCGGGATGTTGCACGGTGCCTTCGATCTTGAGCTTTCCGTCGGCCGGCACGCGGAACTGGCGCACGACCACGATCTTGTTGCCAGGCCCGGGGTGGCCTCCTTCGGCGGTGATTTGCATTTTGCCCGTGCCGGGCCGGGGTAAGAGCGGTGTCGCCTGCCAGGAATCACCCGTGAAACAGGAGAATGGCATGAAAAAGGCATAACACTCATCGTCGGTGCGCGTGCCGTAGCCAAAGGTCCAGGTCGGGGGCGGCGCCTTGCCGTTGGCGTCCACCACTCGCGGCGCTTCGGGGATGGTCTTGATCAGATCGGCCGAGGCCGCTCGCTCTTGGGCGGTGGGTTCGCGGCCCAGCACCGCCCGGTAAACCCCACCGATCCGGTCCTTCTGGCCAAAAGTGCAGTCGCTCGCCCGCCTTGCCATTTCGATGACGAGTGGATGATTCAGCCAAAAGAGCCCCTGGGCCGGAGTCAGGGTCGTCGTTCGTTTGGCCAGATGCGAATCGGGATTGGGACCGTCGAGCGCCAGCCAGACCGACGGTAGGTTTTGCCGATCGACATAGCCATAAAGGGTCCTTCGGGTCGGGAAAGGAGTCGTGAACATCGCATCGGCCGGCCCGCTCCCGGCGGCATCGAGCGATCCGGCGGCGAAGAGCATCCGATCCCTGAGCGATTCGAAATCGAGCCGCCGGCGGTTTTGCCGCGCTAAAAAGCGATTTTCCGGATCGAGTTCGTCTTGCTTTGCCTTCGAGGCGGTTGATTGGCGGTAGGCCTGCGAGGTCACGATCAAACGATGCAAATGCCTGAGGGAAAAGCCATGTTCGACGAATTCCGACGCCAGCCAGTCGAGCAGTTCAGGGTGAGTGGGCGCATCGCCACGAGTTCCAAAATCGCTGGGGGTGCGGGACAGACCTTCGCCAAAATGCCAGGCCCAAACCCGGTTGACGATGACGCGCGCCATCAGGTCGCGCGCCTTACCCGACATCAGCGCTTCGGCCAGTTCCTTGCGGCCGCTGCCTTGAGAGAAGGGGTGCTCGTCGCAGCCGCCAAGGAAAGTGGGCAAGCGCGCAGGCACAACTTCGCCCAACAGATTGGGGTTGCCGCGGCGCATCAGTTTTTGCGGCATCGGCGTGCCGCGATCCTTGAGCGCCATGGCGCAGGCTAGGTTGGCGGGGGTTGCCGCGCGCCATTCATCGGCCTGACGCTGCAGTTCCCTTTGCTGGTCTCGATCGGAGCGGCCAAACAATTTGCCCGGCATCTCATCGGAGACATTCACGGGCGAGTCGGCGCCCATGAGCACCTTTTCTAAGTCGGGATCGATGCGAGTTCCCTGAATCGACCGCGATAAGAGTTCGGCATAGCGGCCAGCGAGTTCGTCACGCGATTTGGGCGGTGTCGAGAAGAGCGCCACCACCGCGGGATGGAAATTTCCCGGAATGAGCGACTGGGCTACGCGCTTTGCCTGGGCTTCGAACAGATCGGCCTCGATGCGGTCCAGCTGACGCCAGGGACCGAGCACGCGGTCGGATTCGGTTTTACCGTCGAGATAGTCCTTCCAGCGCTGCCAGACAAAGGGGTTGAATTCGCCCTCGGAGGCAATTTTGGTGACCTCGCCGGGGCTGGCATGCGCCGCCAATAAGTAACGCTTGACCTCCGATTCGGTGCGAAACGACTGGCGCCGCAGCTTCATCCGTTCGCGGATGAAATCCTTGACGATCTTGTCGCGCCGGGCCTGTTCCTTGGCGAAGTCTTGCGCTTCGTCATCAAGCGGCGCTTCGGAAAGCCGGGGCATCTCCTTGGCTTCGGGGGAATTGGCGAAGATCGAATAGAGTCCATAATAGTCCCGCATCGTGATCGGATCGTACTTGTGGTCGTGGCAGCGGGCGCAAGAAACCGTCATGCCGAGCAAGCCACGAGAGACGACATCGATCCGGTCGTCGAGAATGTCGGGTTCATTGTTCAAGAACCGCCGGCCGAGTGTGAGGAAGCCGAGAGCCGCCTTGTCCGCCGGACGGGCATCGGGCAACAGGTCGGCAGCCAATTGCAGGCGTACGAAGCGATCAAACGGCATGTCGTCGGCCAGCGCATTGACGACCCAGTCGCGGTAGGTCCAGGCGAAAGGCAGCGTCCTTTCTTCCAGAAAGGCGTAGCCCTTGCTATCGGAATAACGCGCAACATCGAGCCAGTGGCGGGCCCAGTGTTCGGCATGAGCGCGGCTCGCAAGCAAGCGCTCGACCGTTTTCTGATCGATCGCAGGATCGGTCGATTCGATGAACGCCTTGGCCTCTTCGGCAGTCGGTGGCAGACCGGTCAAGTTGAGGTAAAGCCGCAAAACCAGGGTGCGGCGGTCGGCCTCGGGATTGGCGGTGAGGTTTTTCGCGGCCCGTTTGCTTTCAAGAAACGCATCAATCGGGTTGCGCCCCACTTGTGAAGCGGGGACAACGGGACGCTCCAACCGGCCCGTCGACCAGGATGGGGGGGCCGGCGCGTCTGCGCCGCACAAAAGAATCAGCCAGATTGCGGGCATGAAGGCAATTCACCAGGTGGGACACGGACCTCCTTGATTTTAGCACCTGGAGGCGGTCGAAACTTCAGGAAAATGCCCCCATGGCTAGTCCTTAGCGGGCGATTGGACCGCGAAAAACGACGATTCTCTGGCAAAATTCTCATCTAGAAAGCAAATAAGGGGCCAGAATGGCCCCCTTGCGTTCAACGAAAAGCCTGGGTTGTAACTGCAAACCAGGCAAGCATTCACTGCAACTTCATGAATCATTCCACCCGGTAGGCCGGTTCCCTATTGCCGTGGCCGCTTGAAGACGCAGAAAAAGGGCCGGACAGAAGCCTCGACCTCCGCCAGTTCCCACCCATCCATGCCCAGCTTGTCAAAGTTGGCCTGATTCATCCGCGGATCGTTGTCCGCGCCATTTTCCAGCAGAACGATTTTGTATTCCCAGCGCGGTCCCGCCAGGGCCGTCTTTTCGAGAGCCAGTGCCGGTCCCCTCGTCAGGAGCACGGCCAACAGGACCACGGCGGCCATGCCAAGCAGCCAGGCGCCAACGCTCTTGGTTCTCATTTCGATTCTCCCGATTCCGGTAGGATCAGGCGGGTTTGCCACAGGGCATTCCGCCGAAGAAGTGTTAAACGGCATGGAATCGACACCATGCCGTGACTCATCCATTTTCCCGCGTCCGCGCGAACCGGTCAACGAACATCCGTTCTTTTTGACGAACATCACCGGAGGAAGTTTTTTCGTCAACCTCCCATCCTGCCTGATCAATGACATTTCATCGAATCGATAGAATTCGACCCAAATTCGCAAAACGTTTGCGCTTTGGGTAGGCCCCTGCTCGTGCGCGTTTCACCCAAGCAAGTGATCCACTTGCGTCAGCATGCGCGACCAGCCGCCTTCGGTGCGCTCGACGTAATCAATCCATTGGCGATCCATTTCATGCACAATCGTGACGACGCAGCCTTCGCCCTTGGGTTCGATCGTCAAGGTCACCTTCGAAGGGTCGGCCTCGCCGCTTTCATCGACGATCCAGGTGAAGACGATCTTGCGTCCCGGCTCCAATTCGAGATAGGTCCCCCAGTGGCAAGCTTCGCCCTGGGGCCGCATGTCGGAAAAAAAGAACTTGCCGCCGACGCGGGCATCGACCTCGACGCGACGAACCTCGCCCGAAAGGCCATGCGTCTTAAGCGAAGCCGACATCCAGGTGCGGATGAGCGCGGGCGTTAGCCAGGCCTCATAGACACGCTCCGCGGAAGCCTTGAACGGATGACTGACGCGCGCTTCGACTTTGGAATTCATCGTCGTTTCTCCCTTTCGTCTTCTTGTTGCAAGGCCAGATCGAGCGCTTCAAGCCCCGCCTTCCAGAACGCTTGCTGCTGAGCGATCCACTCGACGATCGCATCGAGCGGCGCCGGCTGGAACTGTAGAAAATGTTCGCGGCCCGACTTGCGCCGCTTCACCAGCTTGGCTCGTTCGAGGATGCGAATGTGCTTGGAGACCGAGTTGAGGGAGATCTTGAACGGGGCCGCCAGTTCGGTTACCCGTGCCTGGGACCCGGCCAATCGCTTCAAGATGGCGCGCCGCGTCGCATCCCCCAGGGCATGCAGGGCCCGATCTAGATCCTGAGTACGCATGGGCTCACCACTGTCGCCTGGGTTCCCCGGAAAAAAATCATTCACCCCTATGGGTGAATATTATCGCCCGGTCTTCCCCTGTCAAGTTCGATGGAGCTAGGTACCCGGCGTCGGAACGGCCTTGCAATTCCCAGATAGAATGCCGATTGGGTTCCTCTCCCGTCGTCGAGACATCTCCATGGATGCACGCTTCTTGCCGGCTCGCAAGCTGATGATCGAAGGCGATGCCGAAGGGCTCAAACGGCTGCTTGCCGCCGAGCCGGAACTGGCCACGGCGCGTTCGAGTTGCAGCCACCCCACGCTCATGCAGTGCCTGGTGCTCGATGGTCGGGGAAATTCCCAACTGGAATCGATGATCAAGCTCCTGGCCAGCCACGGATCGCCGTTGACCGATCCCTTGATCGCGGCCGCGTCAGCCGACAATCCCCTGGGCATCGCGACCTTGCTGGACCTGGGCGCCGAAATCGACGGCAACGGCCACTGGTCACCCCTGGAAGAGGCACTCTACTGGGGGCACCCCGCCTGCGTCGATCTGCTCTTGCAACGAGGATCAGCGATCAACACGTTGCGCAAAGCCGCCGGCCTGGGCCGACGCGACTTGATCGCCCAGTGCTTTGGAAATGACGGTCAACTCACTCCCCTCGCCGGCGAACTGGCCTGGCCATTTGGCAACAGCATCCCAGAAAAGCTGCGCCATGATCGGCAATCGATCATCGACAATGCTTTGATCTATGCGGCCGCCTGGGGGCACATGGACGCTCTTGATGACCTCCTCAATCACGGCGCCAATCTGCATGCGATTCCCCCCGGCTTTGACTTTGCCGGCACCGCGCTGCACTATGCCGCTTTGCAAGGCCGGCGCGAAATGGTGCTCCACCTTCTGAAGCTGGGCGCCGATCCGAACACGCTCGACACGAAGGTTCACAACAGGCCCGAAGGCTGGGCCGAACACGGCGGCCATGGCGAACTGGCGAAAATGCTGCGTGCACACCGCGAACAAAAGACGGCTCAAGGCTGACAGGTCCACGGAAATCCAGGGGAACAAATCATGGGTCAGTCTTCATTGGTGTGCGGTTGGTCCTTGGCCCTTCTTACGATGAGCGCAGCCGAACCCGCGGATGGCCCGCGGGCAGGCGTAGAAAAAGTCGCGGCCCTGGCCGAGGGAACCAAAGGGGTGGCCGTCGGCACGAGCGGCCCGCTTGCGGTTCAGGCCGGTCTTGAGATCTTGAAGAAAGGGGGCACTGCGGCCGACGCGGCCATGGCGATTGCCCTGGCCCAGGTCGTCGAATGCGCCGGCAGCTATGTCAGCCACGCCGGCATTTTGGCAATGACCTACTACGAGGCAAAAACCGGCAAGGTCCACTACCTCAATGCCGGATTCAACACCCCTCGCGAGGAAACCTCCCCTTTAACGATCCCCGGTGGGGGAAAACCAAGCGGCAGAACGGCCCTCGTTCCTGGATATATGGCCGGCGTTTTGGCCGCCCATGAGCGCTTTGGCAAGTTGCCTCGCAAGGAGATCTTCGCGCCCGCCGTGGAACTGGCGGAAAAAGGCTTCCCCATCGGCCCCATGCTCGGCGCTTTCTTGAAACAGCGCAAGGCGGTGCTCACTCGATTGCCGGAAACGAAGAAGGTTTTCACGAAGCCCGATGGCAACTTTTACACGCAGGGCGATTTCTTTCGTCAACCTGCGTGGGCAGAGACGCTGCGCCAGGTGGCGGAAAAGGGCGCGCCGTTCATGTATAGCGGGGAATGGGCTGAGCATTTCGTTGCGGCCGTGCAAAAGGAAGGGGGCAAGATCACCCTGGCCGATCTGCAGGCCTATCGGCCTACCTGGGAAGAACCGCTTCGCACGGAGCACCGGGGCCATGAGGTCTGTGTTCCCGGTTTTGCTTCAACGGGCGGGGTGGCGATGGTCGAAGCGTTGCACCTGCTCGCATTGTCCGATCTGGCCAAAAGACCGCAAGGCGTCTCTTCGGCCGAGAACCTGTTCTGGCTCATGCAGATCGGCAATTGCCAGGCGCTCGGATTCCTCGCAGAGGAAAAGCTCAGGAACTTCTCTGGGCTCGATCTCACGGCCCGGTCGCGCTTGAAGAAGGAAACCGCCGCCGGAATCTGGAAGCAGATGGAGCAAGGGAAATGGTCCCTGGGTGCGGCCTTGCGCAAAGGCGAGGAAGGTCCGCCGAAACATTCCGACGGTCTTGTCGTGGTCGATTCCTGGGGGAACATGGCGGCGGTGACCCATTCGATCAATACCGTCCTCTGGGGAAACACGGGACTCTTTGTCGATGGCGTCTCGATTCCCGATGCCGCCAGTTTTCAGCAACAAGCGATTCAACGAGCGGGCTCCGGCAATCGTCTTGCCGATCCGATGTGTCCGCTCATTGTCTTGAAAGAGGGTAAGCCGGTGCTTGGTTCCAGCGCCATTGGCGGCGGCCTGCATCAGCTCACCTTGCAAGTGCTTGCAAGCGTGCTCGACTTCCAGGTCGATCCGCAAGCCGCGATGGATTCGCCAGCGTTCCTGGCACCTAGCTTCTTTTCGACCCCACCCAAGGCGCAAGTGACCAAGGGAGAATTCGACGCCAAGATCATCGATCAACTCAAAGCGCTTGGCCAGCCTGTCGCTGAACTGTCCGCCGCCGAGGCCGCGGGCCATCGTGGTTACTGGGTCGGCGTTCAAGTGGTTCCTCAAACTCAACTTCGCCGCGGCGTCGGTGCGCGCAAGCCGCCCTTGCCCGCCGCAGCGCAAGGATATTGATGGCCATGCCTATGCTCCCCCCTCGCAGCGATTGCAGATGTTCCCTTTTCGGTTAGAATGCACCCTGGCTTGAAGAAAGCCGCCGGATCCGCGGGAAGGGTTTAACCCACCTTCAGTTTCTCCTACGTTTGTGATTGGTTCGCACGGTCTTCGTGCCGCCTGTATGCGGATCCAGGCGCTTGCATGGAGAACCGATTCGTGGCCAAGCAACTTCCCCCTCGCCCCAATCTCGATCATTTGCGCGGTCAGGCAAAAAGCCTGCTGGCGGCCATCGCCGCCGGCGACGCCGACGCGATCGCAACGATTCAAAAACATTTACCCTCCGCCAAGCAGATGAGCCCCGCTCAGATTCGCCAGGCGCCCTTGCGTCTGGCCGATGCCCAGTCTGCGGTCGCGCGTAAAACCGGCTTTGCCAGCTGGCCGCAACTGGCCCGCCATGTCGATCAGTTGCGCAACCTCGAAGGCACCTGGGAATTCGCGCGCCTGGAAGTCGATGGCAACACGATTCCGCCCGCCGCGCTAACGCAATCGCGCATCTCGATCGATGGCGATCGATTTCGCACTGATTCTCCGGAGGCGACCTACGAGGGGATCTTCAATATCGATGTCGAGGCCGAGCCGCATCAGATCGACATCGAGTTCGTCGAAGGGCCGGAAGCCGGCAACTGGAACTACGGAATCTTCCGGCTGGACCGAGATCAATTGGAGATCTGCCTCGATATGTCGGGCAAGTCCCGGCCAGGCGAATTTCGCACGACGGAAGGCAGCGGCCACGCCTACGAAACGCTCAAGCGCTCATCCCGCGCACGCCCGGAAAAAGTGACGGGCGGGACGCCTTCGCAAAAGACAAAGCCGACGACGTCCGCACCCTCACAAGGTCCGGCCGGGTTTGACTATGTCGACAGTCCCCTCATGACTCGGTTGCAAGGCGATTGGGCCGCAGTCAAAATTGTGCGCGATGGCCAGGAATTGCCGGCGATGATGCTGGGAACCGGCCTGCGCAAGGCGATCAAGAACGAGGTCAAAATCTCCTTCGGCGGCCAGGTGATGATTCAGGCGCTTGTTCGCTTGGATGAATCGACCGACCCGATCTCGGTCGACTACTACAACACCTGCGGCATCGCCGCGGGAACGGTGCAAATGGGCATCATGAAATGGATCGGCGATGAGGCCTGCTTTTGCATGGCCGCCCTCGGCCAGCCCCGGCCCAACGATTTCAGCAGCCTACCCGGTAGCGGACGCACTCTGAGCCAGTGGCGCTTGAAATAGACCCAGGCGCCGGCACTCAAACAGAACGATCGGGATCGAATCCAATCCCGATCGTTTTTATCCTTTGCCCGTAGCGGGGCGAAATCCATCAGCGCGTCCACGCGGCCTTGATGGCGGGAAATAAACCCGAAGACCAAAAATAGACGACAAAAGCAAAGATCTCCAGGCACCAGTGCCACCTGGAGAAAGGGGATACTTTTTGCGCCAAAATGGTGAACGGCAAAACGGGCAAGAGGCCAAAGAGAAATCCCCAGGCCACGCCATAGCCCACCGCCATGCAGAAGCGGTAATAGAGGCAACAAAAAATCATGAATAGGATGAGCGCCAGCCGGCCGATCACCTCATGCCGCCAACCCGTGACCTGGTCCCCAAGTCCGAGAGCGACGACCGTGCGGAACGCGACATAGAGACTGACGGGCCAAGTCCAGATAAAGAGATCCAGGAAGTAGCCAATGAGGGTGGTGCCGATGGCGCCGAGAAGAACCGCCAGCAGTGCAAATAGGGGCGCCAGGTAGCCCGGCCCGATCAACCACCTCAATGGGATGGTCATGACCGCGGCCAGCAGAAGGATCCCTGCATTCCACACAAAGGAATAAGCGATCTCGCTGACGGATGGCGCATCGTTGGGAAATTCGTGCTCCCTCGGCACAAGGCGCGTCCAGTCAAAATCGCGATCCTGCGCACTGAAGGCGACCACCGGCCGACTAGGATCCAGCTCTTCGGGAGGGCCAAGGTAAATCGAGAAAACTTGCTTGTGATCGCGAACAAGCAATCGTTTTTGCGACAAGGCAGGGGCGGCCCAGCACATGCCGCCACCGCTCAGGATCTTCGCGCGGGCCAATTCCTCATAGCGATCGGGATTCGGTTTCGCCAAAATTAATTCGCCGGTTTCCGTCCAAAGGATCAGTTTGCCGTCCGCGGCCAGTACCGAACACTGGGCGATGCCCGGCGCCTCCCAGTGAACCTTGCCGCTTACGAAATCCAGGCAGTTGAATTTGCCTCGCGAGGCCCGGTGCGGACTGGCTTGAGATTGCTGCAAATCGAATCCGTAGACCGCGCCACCATAAAGCAAACTGGAACAAACATCGTTGGATAATTGCCGGCCGCTCCAGCGCGCGGTTGCCTGAACCTGACCGTGTGTCGGGTTGAACCGGAACAATTGCGCGCCGACACGAAAAGGCGAGGCAATCAAGAGGTGCTCGCCATCGAACAGGGGCCAAGCGGCGTGTTCGTCGTAGCTCGTCGAAAGAACTTCACGCCAAAGCATGTCGCCCGTCTTCAAGTCAAAGGCCGCGATGCTGTTTTTGAAAAACCCGACGACCAGCCGGCGGCCTTCCAGGGTGATGGGATAGGCCGGGCAGTAGCTGGCCGGGTCGTTGCCGCTGGCCCAGGCCACGCTGCCGTCGCGCGCATGCAGGGCGACCATGGCAGCCCGGTCGCCACCGACGGGGAAAAGAACGAGGCCTTCTTCCACCGCTGGCGTGGATGCAAAGCCGAATTCCGTACCCTTGCTGCCGAATTTCTCGCGCAGGTTGATTTGCCAGACCTGCCGGCCGTCGCCGTCTTCCACGCACCCCACGCTGCCCGTTGGGGTCGCATAGTAAACCCGGCCTTCGTGCCAGGTTGGGCTGGCATAGGGCCCCGGATACATCCCTCCGGGCTGCCAGGGCCAATCGATCCTTTGTTTCCAGACGGTTTCGCCCGTGTCGACATCCAGGGCGATCAGGAACATTCCCGCGGTGGTCTGGTACAGGGTAAAAGCCTTGCCCCGAGCCACGATGAGCGACGAATAGCCCGGCCCCAGTTCGCGCGTCCAGAGAATCGGCGGACCGGTCGACGGCCATCGATCGGCCAGCCCCGTCTCGGATGAAATCGCATCGTAGGTCGGCCCGCGGACATGCGGCCAATCTTCGCCCGCCGCCAGCGGCAAACTCAGCAACAGTGCCCAGGCGAGGCCATTCAAGGGGGCAGTTCTCTATTGGGATAAGGAAGATGTCTTAAACACTTAGACTTTCGTTTCAGGCCCGCTTTCCCGATACCGCCCGGGGGCGTAGCGCGAAGCGAGCAGGCCGGTCGCCTTGCCCAGATCCATCTCCACGACGAGCAACCCTTCTTGACCGTAGGGCAAATAGGCCTGGCACTTTCCCGAAGGGTCGATCACGCTGGTCGCCGATTCCGGGTAACGCAAGGCGTAATTGACGCTGGCGAAATAGATCGTGTTTTCGATCGAGCGCATCATCATCGCCTTCTCGTAGTAGGGGCTTTCGCGCGCGCCCCACTGAGTTAGCCGTGGCCCCTCCTCGTCGCTGCCGGTGTGCTGGGGGTGAAAGACAATCTTCGCGCCGCGCGATGCCGCCCAGCGGACGGTCTCGGGATAGCGCCAGCCTTCATGGCAAATCGCTATACCAAATAACACTCCGTCCACTTCGAAGAGCTGCCGGGTGTCGCCGGGAACATAGTTCGCGTCTTCACTCGGATCGATCTGGTTCTTGGTCTGGTACCCCACAACTTCACCGCTCGCACTGAACACGTACGCGGCAATCTGGCGCCCCGCTTCGGTCAGTCTTTCCATTCCAAGGATCGTCATGATGCGGTATTCCTTGGCCCAATGGCTCACCGCCTTGAGCACCCGCGCATGCTCATTGGGCCCAAAGGGAAGGACCTCGATGCCGACGCCCCGCAAGCCGGGGAGATAGGCTTCGGGAAAACAGACGACCTTCGCCCCCCGAGCTGAGGCCTCCGCAAGAAAACTTCGAACCTTTTCCAGACCCTCCTCAAGCGATGTTGCGGGACGAGGAGTCGCAAGGGCGATCATCATGGCGGTTTCCGTTGCGGACGCCTGGACCGGAAAGGTCGCTACACGTTTTTAAGGACCAGGTTAGTGTAGCTGGTCGTTTGAAGGATGACCTTTGAAGCGCCAAGACGGCGCAAGTGCCAAACAGGGGAACCTTGGCCGCGAGATCGCCCAGGCCAACACGCCGCGTCGCTCAATGTGGGCAAGAATTGTCAAGAATTTCTCCAGTGGGGCATTTAGGATGGGAAATGAAATCACTCGGCAAATCTCCTATCGACCCACGGCACCGGCTCGAACCATGATCATGAACCAAGGAAAGGGACTGGATTGGATCCGCATCGGCATGGGATCGCTCGCGACGATCCTCGTCCCGATCTTGCTTCTTGTTGGCGTTGTTTTCGTTTACGGCATGGTGAAGGAGGAATCCTGGCCGGCTCCCGCGGCATTTGCACCCAGGGCCGGGGCCTGGGTCGGCCCGCTAGGCGGTTTTTGCTGTGCCTTTGTCTTTGCCTATTGGGCGGCGCGAGGTGATCGGGGACGGCCGCTTGCGCATGGCCTGGCGGTCGGACTCCTGTCCTCCTTGCTCGACTTCGTCGCGGGAATCTATCTCGTCGGCGCGTCCTTACAAACGCTCATGGTCATTTCCTATGGTGGCCGAATCATCGCCGGAATTCTCGGAGGATGGCTGGCGCTGGACCGGTTGCATTACCAGACACGCCGTATCTTCGCATGCACGCCCAGCCAGCTTTGGCGTTGCCTGAGCGATGTGGACCTTCTCAAGCAATGGATTTCGAACATGGTTGAGGAAATCCCTGACGACGCCGCGCAAACGGGCCTGGGCGCGAAATCAACGCTCAAAATGCGCGAGGGAAACAAGATCGTGGATTACCGCATGGTGGTAACCGCCTGGCATCCGGAACGATGTATGATGATTCGTCTCTCCCAGGGATCGTTCGCGCCGGGGATGGAGGTGGAGGTCCGCTACGAACTGGAACAGGGGCCCGATCAAGCCACCATCCTCGACTACCAGGTCGAGTTCCGGCTCAAGGGTCTGTTTTTCCGGTTGATGGGACCCGTGATCCTGTTGGCATCCGCGGGAAATGCCGGCAAGGAACTGAACAAACTCAAATTCCTCGCCGAAGCTCAAGCGCCGTAGATCATTGACTACCGCCAGACATTTCGCTGTTAGAATGGTCGAGCAATTCCTTTGTCCTTGCGATTGAGTAACCCCCTATGGAACAGGCCGCGTTGACCCGGGCGCTGACTTTTGCCCAGGCCAATCTTGACAGCGACCTGTCACTGAAGGCGCTAGCCGCGGCGGCGAACCGTTCACCGCACTATTTCGCGCGCCGTTTTGCTCTGGCCATGGCCGAAACACCCAAAAAATACATCACACGGTTGCGTCTTGAACGAGCGGCGCTGCGACTCCTGCTTCTCGACGACTCGATCGTGCATATCGCGTTGGATTGCGGATTTGCCCACCACGAGACTTTTTGCCGGGCCTTTCGCCGTTACTTTGGCGTGCCTCCCAAAACCTTTCGCCGGACAGGGCGATGGCCGAAAACCAAAAGCCAAGAAATTCCGCGGTCTTTCGCTGCCGAAGGACCGCATGAGCTTTCCCGGACCATCGTGCGCAGCTTGCAACCGATGTCCCTGGCGTTCATTCGCCATACGGGCCCTTACGAAAACGTGCCCGCAGAGAACTGGGATAAACTGATCGATTGGGCCAAAAAGCGCAGACTTGCGGAACCTTATGTTCTGATCGGCATCGCCCGCGACGCCCCTGGCATCACGCCGCCAGAGAATTTGCGCTTCGATGCCGCCATCCGCGTACCGGATGTCTTTCGTTCGGAAAATCTCGTCGGCTATCAAGCATTTCCCGGCGGCCTCTTCGCCTTCACGACAAGCGCCGGTCCCTTCGCCTCGCTGCCTTCGGCCTACCGTGAGATCTTCAACCGGGTTCTTTCGGACAGGACCCTCGTCTGCGACGGGGTGCCTTGCCTTGAGTTCTACCGCGTCAATCGCATCCGCGCCGATTTGGCGATCGTGCACACGGAAATCGGCGTTCCCGTAAGACGCGTTGCGAGCCATCCCACTTGAATCGAGATCTGCGCTTCCCCTTCGCAAGCCCTGGGCCAGAAGCGCAAATGCACTAAACATTCCCCTAGATTCTTCCCCCTTCTCTCCTTCTTGCAGAGTCTTCTCCATGCGATTCTTGATTTCCCTCATTGGGTTGTCCGCCTGTGCTTGCGGCCTGGAAGCGGCAACCAAGGGCCAGGTTACACCCGACAACCCCACGGGGATCTATCAACCGGGACAGACCGTCACCTGGAAGGTCGAACTTTCCGAGGACAAGGCACCCGCCAAGGGCGAAGTCTCGTTTAGCCTGCGCAAGGGAGGGCTGGAGGAACTCGCCAAGGGAACGGTCGAATTGCGCGAGGGCAAGGCGACAATCACCGGCACGCGTAATGATCCCGGCGTGCTCACCCTGATCGTGAAGTACAAGGCGAAGGATCAGCCCGAGAGGATCTATCAAGGCGGCGCGGTCTTCGCTCCAGAAAAGATCAAAGCCTCTTCGGCGCCTCCCGACGATTTCGATACCTTCTGGAAAAGCAAAATCGCCGAGCTCGATGCGATCCCAATCGATGCGCAGCTTGAGAAAGTCGACATTGGCGATCCGAAAATTGACTATTACAAAATCACGATGAACAACATTCGCGGCACGAAGATCTATGGCCAACTCGCCAAGCCGGCCGGTCAAACGAAGCTCCCTGCCCTACTTCAGGTGCAGTGGGCGGGTGTGTATCCCTTGCAGCGCGAATGGGTCGTACGTCATGCACGCAATGGCTGGCTGTCGCTGAATGTTTCGTCGCATAACCTGCCGATTGATAAGCCCGATGCCTTCTATGCCGAAAAAGCAAAGACCGAACTGAACGACTATCCCGGCCAGGGGAATGACGATCGCGAGAAAAGCTATTTCCTGCGGATGTTTCTTTCCTGCCGCAGGGCGGTTGATTATTTGACCAAGAACCCCGACTGGAACGGCAAAACGTTAGTCGCGCACGGCCTCAGCCAAGGGGGCTATCAGGCCATTGTCACGGCGGGAATCCATCCGGCCGTCACAGCCCTGGCGGCTAATGTTCCCGCGGGATGCGATCACACCGGCAAGAAGGCCGGCCGTCTGCCCGGTTGGCCCGCCTGGGCCAGCCGCACCTGGCAGGGAAAGGATGAACAAAAGATGCTTGCAGGCGCACGTTATTTCGATGCGATGAACTTTGCGACCAGAACTCCGTGCGCGGCCCTGGTTGGCCTTGGATTGGTCGATCAAGCCTGTCCACCCGAAGGGGTCATCGCGACTTGCAATCAACTCTCCGGTCCCAAACAGATCATCATCATGCCACTGGCGGATCACAATGGGGATCACAAGGCCTACGATCAGGCGTTCGGCAAATTCCTCGAAGCGCAAAAGAAGGCCGGCAACTGATCGCAACCGATGAATGAGCCGCTCTTGGGAGCGGCTCATTCATTTACAGTGAATTTCGGCGGTATCTTCCATGGATCCTTTCCCGAAGACGTGGCGATTCTCGTTGAAATGGAAGTTCATCGTCTATTGAAGTCTCAGAATCAGTGGGCTTACGCCACACCGCTCGCCTTGACCGGCCTTGGCGTCAAGTTTTTCGCGGGCTGTAATCTGGATCACAAGGCAGATTAGGTGAGCGGAGTGCGTGAGCGCTCCGGTTCTAAAGATCGACAATAGGGGAAAATCGTCTAATTGCGTCAGAAGCGCTCACAGATTCACCTTGCGGCAATGCAGGGCCCGCCCACCCGCCAACTACGGCTTGCGGGCGTGGATGCACGCCGCCGGAACACTTAGCGTAAGTTCGCCCCGTTTTGCAGCGAACTCATTCAAACGCTTTTCAAGCGCGACGAAAGTCGCGTCCACGGCCGATTCCGGCGCGATCGATTTCCAGCCGCCCACGAATCCCAGGCGCATGAAATAGTGGCGAAGCAGTGCCGAGCCATCGACGAAGCGCTGGGAAAAGGTTCGTGTCGTGGCCGAGACAAATTCGAAGCCCTGCCCCTCGAGCAGCGCCTGCACCGAGGCAACCGTGGCGCGGTGGTGGATGTGCGCATCAAGTAATGGCAACCGATCGGTGAAACCCAATTCCATCAGCACCTCGCGAAAGACCTCGTAAAACTCGGCGAAATGACCGACGAGATTGGTCGTCAGGAAGAAATCCGCTCCTGGCTTCGCGGTGCGAAAACACGCGGCCAATGCGGCCTCGCGGTTATCGAAGTTATTGATCCCCAGATTCGACACGATCAGATCGACCGAACCTTCGGGTAGCTCCATCGCCGCCACATCCTTCACGATCAAGCGCACATTCCGGATACCCAGAAACTGTACCTTGCGCTCCAGCCGCTTCATGGCGGCTTCCCAGGGATCGACCGCGATCACGGTCGAGGCCGCTCCACAACGCTGGGCTAGCTCGACCGTGAGAAAACCGGTCCCGGCGCCCACATCCAGAATCGTCATCCCGGGCCGCATCGCCACCTGTTCGAGAAGGAGCAAGCCAAACGGTGCCGACCAGAGCGGCAGCTCATCGTAGAACTCGCCGAACTCGGCAGTCTTGTAGTCGATCGATTCCAGATAGTCCAGCATGGCGGCACTCGATGGGAATCATTGTTTTATCCAAGATCGTTTCTCGGAACCGCCACGGAAGCGCGACTGCAAAGGATCGGACCGCTTCCTGCATAGAATCATCCCTGATTTTCGTGGAGGTTGCAGCGCTTGTCGCGCTCAAGCGGCATCCAGCAGGAGAAATTCTGTAACGCAAGGATTGCCGCCGCCGTAGTGGAAAAGTGCTTCGCGCAACCAGCCGATTCAAAATGGCCTGCATTCCTGGGGAGTCGCAACCATGGCCCGCATCCGATTGGCATGCCTTACAATTCTGCTCTTCGCAACCCAGGCTCTGGCCGCCGACCCCAAGCGCGAGGCCCTGTGGGCCGCGGTGCGCAATGGCGACCTGAAGCAGATTCAAAAAGCCCTCGATGAAGGGGCCGATGTCAACGCGCGCAACGAGTATGGCGTCTCCGCGCTCTGGATCGCCTCCAGCAAGGGCAAACCGGAAATCGTGGAACTGTTGCTCAAAAAGGGAGCCGATGCCAATGCCCGCGACGACATTTGGTACATGACCCCCTTAAGTACCGCCTCGAGTTCCAAACAGGAATCGATCGTGCGCCAACTCATCAAAGCCGGAGCCAAGGACACCGACGCCGCCCTGCTCTCCGCCGTGGGCGCCGGCGACGCCAAGATCGTGCAAACGATCCTTGACTTGACCAAGGTCGATCAGGAGACGCTCGACGCCGCCCTGTACTCGATCGTGCTCGATCTGTCGCTCAAGTCGATTCTGATCAAAGCCGGCGCCAAACCCCTGGCTCCCGCCAGCAAGGAAGACATCGCCAAGTGGTCGAAGTTGGTCGGGTCGTACGAAGGCGACGGCGGCCAAAAAATGACGATTGCCGTGAAAGATGTCGGCCTGATCATCAATGGACGCCCCGTCAAACCGGCCGGAACCGATTCGTTTGTGCCCCTTGGTCCACCCGGCACCAGCTACCGCATCGAATGGAAAGATAGCGCCCTGGCTCGCATCACCATGAAGCGTTTCACCGCCGAATATTCCTTTTACAAGTTCAAGGAACCGGTCGCCGCCGCGGCGCCGGCCGAGACCGCCTCCACCGTCAAAATCAAGAACCCGCTCAACTGGCCGTCGTTTCGCGGCCCAGACGGCACCGGCGTTGCCGATGGACAAAATCCTCCCCTGGCCTGGAATGGCAAGAAAGAGACGGGCATCCGCTGGAAGACCGCGATCCCGGGAATGGGCCATTCCTGCCCGATCGTTTGGGGCGACCGCATCTTCTTGACCACGGCGATTAGCAGCAAGGACCCGGATCAAAAAATCGTCATCGGCAACTATGGCGGCGTCGATTCGGTTGACGATGTCAGCCCGCACACCTGGCAGGTACTCTGCCTTGATCGCGATAGCGGGAAAATCCTCTGGACCAAAACCGCCTACCAGGGCGTTCCCAAAATCCGCAGGCATCTGAAAGGCAGCCAGGCCAACTGCACCCCGGCCACCGACGGCAAACATGTCGTCGCCTGCTTCGGTTCCGAAGGCTTATTTTGTTATGACTTCGCCGGCAACCTGCTCTGGAAGCGCGACCTGAGCGCGCTTGATTCCAGCTTCTCGCTCGATCGCGATTACGAATGGGGCTTTGGCAATTCGCCGGTGCTCCATGACGGGCTTTGTATTTTGCAATGCGACCTGAGCCGCGATTCGTTCATCGCTGCATTCAAACTTGAAGACGGAGCCAAGGTTTGGTCAACGGCCCGAGATGAAATCCCTTCCTGGAGTTCGCCGGTGGTCTGGCGCAATTCCTTGCGCACCGAGATCGTGACCAACGCCGCGCAGTATGCACGCGGCTACGATCCCAAGACCGGATCGGAACTGTGGCGTTTCGCGAAGAAGTCGGAGGTGACGGTACCAACACCGGTACTCGGCAAAGATCTGGCGTTCGTTTGCAGCGGCAATCGGCCGATCCAGCCGATCGTGGCGATCAAGCCGGGGGCAAGCGGCGACATCTCGCTGAACTCGAATGAAACCACGAGCCCCTTCGTCGCCTGGAGCACGCTGCGCGGCGGCCCCTACATGCCGACGCCAATCCTTTATGGCGAGCACTTTTACACCTGTTCCAACTCGGGCGTGGTCGCCTGCTACGAAGCGGCCACCGGCAAGGAGGTTTACAAGGAACGGATCGGCGGGGTTAGCTACACCGCGTCTCCGGTCGCCGCCGACGGCAAGCTCTACTTCACCTCGGAACAGGGTCAAACGCGGGTCGTAAAGGCCGGACCGAAATTCGCCATCCTCGCCGTCAACGATGTCGGCGATTCCTGTCTTTCGACTCCTGCCATATCCAATGGCCTTTTCTTGTTGCGCAGCCAGCATCACCTTTGGGCGTTGGGCGCGAAATGACATAAGAAATCGCCTTGCAAACGGCTTCCAGTGACCAAGTCGAAAAAGTCCGATAAGGAAGAATTTGATGAATCTGCCGACCGTTTACCTGGCCCGCCATGGTGAGACCGCCTGGTCGCTAACCGGCCAGCACACGGGCCTATCCGACTTGCCGCTTATCGAGAGCGGCGTGGCGATGGCTCTTGCACTCAAGGAGCGTCTGGCGGGTTTGAATATTGCCAAGGTCTACACTAGCCCGCTGCAGCGCGCGTCAAAAACCTGCGAACTGGCGGGCTTTGGTGCACAAGCAGAAATCGATCCCGATCTGGTGGAATGGAACTACGGCAAGTACGATGGCCGCACCTCCGCCGACATTCAAAAAGACCACCCCGGATGGGAGGTCTTTCGCGATGGTTGTCCGGGCGGGGAAACGCTCACCCAGGTGGCAGCCCGGGCCGACCGGGTGATCGAGCGCGCCCGGGCCGTCAGCGGCAATGTATTGCTATTTTCCAGCGGGCACATTCTGCGCATCATCGGCGCGCGCTGGCTGGGGCTTGATGCGGTGCAGGGTTATTCCCTTTTCTTGAATACGGCCAGCGTGAGCGAGCTCGGTTACGAACACAACCTGACTCACCCGGTGATTCGACTCTGGAACGACCACCGCCACGTTGCCAAGTGATTGCCTTCCCAGTGGGTCACGGAGACTCTTTGCCCCGGTCATCTAACCGTACGGAGATCAAGGTGGCCGGTTGGCTGGAGTCGGCTTCGGCAGGCGCGTAGGAATGCGGTTCGGCGCTACGGAAGATCAGGCTCTCTCCTTGCTCGAGCGCATACGGGGTGCCATTGATCGTGACGATCGCCTTGCCTGAAAGCACGTAAACCCATTCCTCTCCGGGGTGGCTGCGCACCGGGCTCGGGCCGCGCAGTTCGATGATCGTGGAGAGCAATCGTCCCTGGGGAAGCCGCGACTTCAGCACATTGAGGGGAACGATTTTTTCTCCGTCCGCGCCGCCGGCTAACCGCTTGCGTTCGGCGGGGGCCAGGGGGCGGTCGAACCCTCCAAGCGGTCCGTCGGAAAATCGCACCAGGTCGTACCAGCGGTCATCGGCATGGCGGTGAACCACGACGCTGGAATGCGCCGAAGTCTGGGCGGCCAGGGCTTCGACATGCAGTCCCATCGCCGCGCAGATTTTGGCCACGGTGTTCGGTTCGCAACTCCCCCCGCTTTCCACCCGGACGACAGAGGTCTTGCTCACCGCTGCGGCCGCCGCGATCTCACGAATCGATTTTCCCTGATGTTGCCTGGCCACGCGGATGCGGTCGCCGAGCACCGCGGGATCGACGGACGCCAGCAACTGCGCCAAACGGCGTTGCCCCTCAAGAAATGCTTCCGCCTCCCGCTCGCGCACCGTTTTGCGCATCCCAAAGCCCCTTTACATCCCCCAGCCGATCAACTACAGTATCACTACTGGTACAGTACCATCTGTGACCCGGCGCTTCAAGCCGCCGGATGGTGGAAGGTATTTTCGCTGATCCCGCGCTTGCGCCAAGTTCTGATTCCGTCTGGGAGTCCTCACGATGTCATGGTTCCTTGGACAACTCTGCCTGCTGGCAGCCTTGCAAACAGGCGACGTCGAATCGAGGACGCACCGCGATGGCGACAAGGAAAAATGGGATATTCGCTTTAACGAGCGGCATGTGACCCAGGATGGGTCTGTCCGATTCGTGAGCAAGGGCGTCCGCAGCGACGGATCGGTCAGCTTTTCCGAAAAGCGTTACAACGCCCAAGGCGAGCCGCTTGCTTCCAGCCAGGAAGGTCCCTGGGGAAAACTGGAATCACGCTTTGACGAGAAGAAGGTGGTCCGCTTCATTGACGGCAAACCCCACGAAGAGGCCGTGAATCGCAAAGACTACGCTGATCCCACCCTCTTCTGGTTCTGGAAGACTTTCCCCAAGGAAGGCGAATCGGTCGTGGTCACGATTGCGGCGGCCAACCAGCCCTCCACCTTCAAAATCCGCTACACCTACCAGGGCCGCGAAGAGATCGAAGCCGCCGGCAAGAAGGTGAAAGCGTACAAGGTTCGCGAAGACCCCCTGAATGTGAACAAGGGAAACGAGGTCTACACCCTGCGCTGGTTCGACGAAAAAGGAATGGACATCCAGCGATACCACAAAGTCAACAAGAACGAATACTCGACCAAACTGATTCAGTGGCGCTAAACCCGGGAAGGCCTGGGGCTTACCGCCGGCGGCGTTTCCCTTCTTCGCCATCCTTTCTCCAAGCCTCAAGGACTCGGACATTTCCCCTAACCAGTTTTCCTAACAGGCTTTAGGGAAAATCTCTCGGACTCCTCGTGCCTGATTCGCACTTTTCGAAAAACGCAGGACGGCAGCGACGAGCTGACCCGATTCCTTGCGGTTCCTTATCAATTGACGCAAACCCCGGATAATGACCCCTGAGTCGATGGAGATACGCTGTTACTTCTCCCGGAGCCGATTGATGAAGCACCGATTTCCCACTTTTTCCACCTGGATGGCCACAGGTGCCCTGAGCCTGGCCGGGCTCTTTGGACCCGCCAGCTCAAGCACTCTGCATGCGGGCGAGCCAACCCTGAGCGAGGCGGAACGCAAGGTTGGCTGGACCTACCTCTTCGATGGCACTTCCGCCGACAAGTGGCGCAACTACAAGAAAGACAGCTTAAGCGATGCCTGGCAGGTCAAGGACGGCGTCCTGACCCGCACCGGGAAGAACGCGGGCGACATCGTCACCAAGGAAAAGTTCGGCTACTTCGAACTGCTCCTGGAATACCGCATCACCCCCAAGGGTAACAGCGGCCTGATGTTCATGGTGACCGAAGACGGCGACGCCCCCTGGTACTCCGGCCCCGAAGTCCAAATCCAGGACAACAAGGGGGGCCGCGACCCGCAAAAGGCGGGCTGGCTCTATCAGCTCTATAGCGCGGGCCACGACACCACTCGGCCCCCTGGCGAGTGGAACCAGATGCAACTGCTCGTCACCAAGGGCCGCGCCGAACTTTACATGAACGGCTTCCACTACTGGACGGCCAAGATCGGCACCCCGGAATGGGAGCAAAAGATCGCCAAGAGCAAGTTCAAACAATTCGCCAACTTCGGCAAGGCGACCGAAGGCCACATCTGCTTGCAAGACCATGGCGACGAAGTGTCGTTTCGCAACATCAAAATCCGCAAGCTTCCCGCCGACGGCAGCTTCCCCGATCCTGTTGACGGCAAGTTGAACGTGGGCATGGAACCCGCCTTTCCCGATATCAAATGGGCGAATTGGGATGCCGTTGACGAAAAGGGCAAGGTCCAACCCTTGCGCCCCATCGTTTTGACGAGCCCCAACGACGGCACCAACCGCTTCGTCGTGGCGACCCAGCAGGGCGTCATCCACATCTTCCCCAACGACCCCAAGGTGAAGGAGTCGAAGATCCTCCTCGATATCACCTCCAAGGTCCGCTATGCCGACCAGGAGAATGAAGAAGGGTTCCTGGGGCTGGCCTTCCACCCCGACTACAAGACCAAGGGCGAGTTCTTCGTCTATTACACCTCGCGGTCGAAGCCGCATCTTTGCAAGGTATCGCGCTTCAAGGTCTCCAAGGACAATGCCGACAAGGCCGACCCCGAAGAAGAAGTGCTCATGGAATTCGACCACCCCTACTGGAATCACAAGGGGGGCACGCTCGCTTTCGGTCCCGATGGCTACCTCTACATCGTCCTGGGCGACGGCGGCGCCGCCAACGACCCGCACGACAACGGCCAAAACCTGAACACGCACCTGGGCAAGCTCTTGCGCATCGACATCAACAGCAAGGCCGACGGCAAGAACTACGCCGTGCCCAAGGACAACCCGTTTGTTGGCAAGGAAAACGCCAAGCCGGAGATTTTTGCCTACGGCCTGCGCAATGTCTGGCGCTTCGCCTTCGACCGCAAGACCGGCGCCCTGTTCGCCGCCGATGTGGGCCAAAACCTCTTTGAAGAAGTGAACATCATCACCAAGGGGGGCAACTACGGTTGGAACTTCCGCGAAAGCTATCATGCCTTCGGGAAAAAATCTCCGCCGGAAGGCGCCACCTTCATCGACCCGATCTGGGAGTACGACCACCAGGTGGGCAAGTCGATCACCGGTGGTGTGGTCTATCGCGGCAAGGCGATCCCCGAACTCGCCGGCAAGTACCTGCACGCCGACTATGTCTCGGGCAAGGTCTGGGCCCTGGACTATGACCAGGCAGCCAACAAGGTCAAAGGCAACTACTCGATCCCCAGCCCCATGTTGCCGACCATCACCTTCGGCGAAGACGATGCGGGCGAAGCCTACTTCTCGATCGTCAGCGGCGATGGCAAGGGAATCTTCCGTTTGGTGCCGGGTAAGTAATCGGTCTTAAGCGAGAACGTGCGAACAGGGCGCCCGGTGTAGCCGGGCGCCCTGTTTCGTTTCCTGACAACGATTTGATTCCCTATCGATCCCCATGCTTGTTAGTAAAGAGTATAAAGAAGGGGGGAGGACCTCGTCGCACCGCCAAGACAAGCGGAAGCGCACGACAATTTTTCCAAACTTCACGAACACGGATTGAAACCAGAAATGGTTTCGTTGAGGAAATGCTTTTCGTGTAAAATGCGTTTTCGCGAGTCAGAGGCCGCCCATGCCGACAAGAGAAGAGTATGCCACGCAGGCTCAAGCACTTGGCTGGGCAGATTTGCGGGAACTGTGGAACCAGATCAAGTTGCGCCACACCCCGAACTGGGCACCCGGCAAGGCGTTCGAGTACCTCATCCTCCGCGCCTTCCAGCTTGACGGTGGCCATGTTCACTGGCCCTACTCGGTCACCCTCTACAGGCAGGCGGAAATCATCGAGGAGATCGATGGGTCGGTCAAGGTTGGTGGGCTGTACAGCCTGATCGAGAGCAAAGACGAGGACGGAGACATCGCGATCGCACCCATCGCGAAGCTGAGAAATCAATTGCTTCGTCGGCCTGCCGGTACGATTGGAATGGTATTCAGTTCACAGCGTTTCACCGAGGCCGCCTTACTCCTCTCGCAGTTTGCTCTGCCTCAAGCGATTCTTCTGTGGACGGGAACTCAGGTCGAATTTGCGCTAAACAATGAGCGCATCTGCGATCTGGTCGAGAATAAGTATCGGGCTTGTGTGGATTACGGGATAGTGGACTTCGAAATTAGTCTGGGGGCGATTCCATGAGAGCTTATGTCGTTGCAGAAGGCCCCACCGACATCCTATTTCTGAAGGCCCTCATCCCCGCTGAGATCCAGTCGCAGACAGCGTTCGTCGCTGGAAATAGCCGTACGAACCTCGCATCGGTTGCTCGCACGCTCCTTGTAACCCGGCACAAGCCGCTCGCCGTACTTGCGGACGCCGACTCCGTGGACGGGTCAGCCGTACTCGAACGTCGCCGGCAGATGGAGGAGTTGGTTCGGGAGGTTTCAGGCGGTGTGCCGGTAAGGGTTTTCGTGATCTCGCCTGAAATCGAAACGCTTCTGCTCCATGTGCCTGCCGCCCTCGAACGCATTACCGGACACAAGCTAACGACGGAGAATCTGGCTCTTGCCAGGTACCGGCCAGGGAAGGTGGTTCAGCAACTCGGGCAAGATAAGGCCGTTACCATCGACCAGATTGTCCGAAGTCTTAGCCCAGAGGAGTTGAATACCCTTCGAGAGGCATCTCCGATCAAGGAATTAATTACCTTCCTAACGGAACATGCTGCTCCAAAGCAGCAAGCCCAAACGGTGTAACACAGCCTTGACGCCGCCGAGAACAGCAGATGGTGTTCACCGCCTGCATGGCCGACAGTGACCGCCCACGGTTCAGGAGACTCCGATGCTTCGCCTTGTCCTCCTCGCTCTTGGCCTGATGGCTTGCACCTTGATGAGTGCTCCCGCGAGCGCCCAGACGGAAGCCGAAAACAAAAAACTCTTAAGCGACATCCAGAAAGAACTCTCGCTGGGTAATGTCGCCAAAGCGGAAGAGATCGTGACCACCGCACGCGCCAAGGCGGTCAAAGAAAAAGGAGAAAAACACCCAAGCGTCGCCTATCTGCTTTACCTCCATGCCCTGGTCGTCGAAGAGCGACAAGATCTGAAAAAGGCCGGCGAATTCCTTCAGCAGGCCGTGGAAATCATGGAGAAGGCGGAAGGGCCTGGATCACCCAACCTCGTCAAATATCTCTTCTCCCTGGCCCGCATCCATGCGATGAAGCAGCAGGGTGACAAGACCGATTCCCTGGCCAAGCGCATCATCGCCATTCGGGAAAAAGGACTGCCCGATTCCCTTCCGACCCTGATCGCCGATTGCAGCCGCCTGGCCCAGCTCTACAAGGCGATGCAAAATTGGCCCAAGGCCGAATCGATGCTATTGCGCGCAATCGACCTGCAAGAAACTGCCAAGGGAAAAGAAGACCCTTCTCTCTGGGAGACCTTGCACCAGTTGACCGAGCTTTACGCCGATGGAGGCCGGCTCCCTTCGGCCGAATCGACCTGCATTCGCGCACTGAACCTCCTGAACAAGGCCAAGCTGGGAGAAGACCAAAAAGCCGGGATCTCGCACATGACCCTGGCCAATATCCTCGCTCAACAAGGAGCGCTGGCACGCGCCCAGACCGAAGCGCAAAAAGCCGCGGGGATCTTTGAAAAGAAATTGCCGCCCGAAGATCCCACGCTCGGCGACTGCCTCGAAGGCCTCGCCAGAATTCATCTCGCGGCGGGCAAACTGGACCAGGCCGAGGTGGTGTACAAGCGTGTGCTGAAAATCCGCGAGGTGATTCTTGGCCTTGACCATCCCGAACTCTCGGAAACCCATGCGAACCTGGCTCGCCTCTATGAGCGCGCAGGCAACCAGGGCGAGGCGGAAAAGCACTTCCGCCGTTCCTTGGCCATCTTGGAAAAGGGGGTGCCCAAGGACCATATCGCCCTGGCCGATCCGCTGGCCGCGCTTGGGCAGTTTCTCATGCATTCGCCCAAGGCCGCCGAAGCGGAAGCGTTGCTCAAGCGCGCCATCGATATCATTGAAAAGAAAAGCGACAATTACGACATGCGCCTGGCCAGCGCCTTGTTTCACCTGGGCATGATCTACCAACTCTCCGGCCGCACCGAAGAAGCGCTGGGGCCCTTCAAGCGATCGCTCGAAATCAAGGAGAAAAAATGGGGCGCCGAGGATCCCCGGCTCATCAACGCCTTGGTGAGCTATGCGATGGCGGCCAAAAATGCAAAACAGTTCGTCGAAGCCGAAACGTGCTTCAAGCGTGCTCTGCAATTGCAAGAAAAAGAAGGCGAACCCAACAACCCGGACCTGGGCTCGCTGCTCATGAACATGGGCGTCTTTTACGGTTTCCAGGCCAAATACAAGGAAGCGGAATCGTGCCTGGACCGGGCCAGGAAAATCCTCGAAAACCAGGACAAGGGGCCGCATCCGCTGCTTCCCGTGGTGTTGATGAACCTGCACACCGTGTACCTGGGTCAGGAAAAGGAGGCCGAGGCCCAAAAAGCGGTCAAGCAGGCCATTTCCCTTTGGGAAAAAGGCCTTCCCCAGTCTCGGGGGCCCCTGATTCAGGCACTCGCCACTCTCGTGGAATTGCAAAAACGAGCCAAGGACGAAAAGGGGGCGAAGGAAAGCCAGAAACAGTTGGACGAATTGAAAAAAGAAAAGCAAGAAGCCGATTCCGACCAACAAGCCCCAACTTTGCTTGAAAGCGACTTGGCTTCTTACCCAAGCCAGGCACGATGACCTATCCTTTTCCTTGGAGACTTGAAACTTGAGGGAAATGGAATCGCCATGACCACCTTTGGACTCGTCCTACTTCTTGCGGCCGTGAATCAGGCCGCGCCGCCGGCTGACTCTGCACCCAAGAAAACCCGTCCCCCCGTCGTCTTGAGCGAGGAAGCGAAAAAGCTTCATGCCGATTGCCTGGTCATCGATAGCCACAACGATCTCCCCTGGGCGCTTCGCGATAAGAACGGCCCCAGCTTTCGCAAACTCGATCTGCGCAAAAACCAACCCAGCTTGCACACCGACATTGCCCGCTTGAAAACCGGGGGCATTGGCGTTCAGTTCTGGTCCGCCTGGGTGCCCACCGAAACGCGCAAAAAAGGCACCGCCATCCGGGAGACTCTGACACAAATCGACGCCGTCTACCGGCTGGTCGAAACCTACCCTGACACTTTCCAGTTCGCCCAGTCGGTCGCCGAGATCGAGGCGGCACGCAAAAATGGCAAGATCGCCTCACTGGTCGGCCTCGAAGGGGGTTACTCGATCGACAATTCGCTGGCGGTGCTGCGCATGTACCGCCGGCTGGGCGCGATGTACATGACCCTGACTCATTCCGAAACGATCGAGTGGGCCGATTCGGCGACCGACAAGCCGAAGCACAACGGCCTCAATGCCTTTGGCGAGGAAGTCGTGCGCGAGATGAACCGGCTGGGCATGATGGTCGACATCAGCCATGTCAGTCCCGACACGATGAAGCATGCGATCAAGATCAGCAAGGCGCCGGTGATTGCGTCTCACAGCTCGGCGCGGGCGCTGGCCGATCATCCCCGCAATGTTCCCGACGATGTGCTCAAACTCGTCAAGGAAAATGGCGGCGTGATCATGGTCAACTTTTACAGCGGCTTCGTCGTGCCCGAAGCGGTGCGCTTGACTCGCAACATGTTTGAACGGGCTCGCAAATTGCGCGAGCAGTTCCCCGACGATCGCAACTTCAACAGCGCCATGGAGCAATACCGCAAGGACAACCCGATTCCCAAAGGTTCGATCCACGATGTGGTCGATCATATCGAACATGTGATCAAGGTTGCCGGCATCGATCATGTCGGCCTGGGTTCGGATTTCGATGGGATCGACACCGCGCCCGAACAACTGGGCGATGTGTCGACCTACCCGCTCATCACCCAGGAGCTGCTCAATCGCGGCTACAAGGCCGACGACATCCGCAAGATCCTGGGGGGCAACTTCATGAGGGTGTTGGCCCAGGTGGAAAAAGTGGCAAAGGATTTGGCCTCGGTGAGCGTTCCATGATTTTTTTGTTGTTGATTTGCATGACAGTGGGACAAAGCGACGCCGCGGCCAAACCCGCCCCCTCAGGCACGGTGAACCTGCAAGGGCCAACCGATCTGGACGGTAAGGTTCTCTTCGCGTCGAGCGACAAGGTCCGGTTTCACTGCCTGATCTTTTTGGGCACCGAATGCCCGGTGAGCAACGGCTACAGCCCCGAATACAAGCGCCTTCACCAGGACTATTCGGCCAAGGGCGTTGCGCTCGTCGGCATTCATCCCGATCCCGATGTCGACGGCGACAGGGCGCGCCAGCATGCCAAGGAATATCAACTTCCTTTTCCCATTGCGCTTGACCGCGAGCAGAAACTCGCCCGGTCTGCCGGGGTGCAGGTGACGCCCGAAGTGGCGGTACTCGACCCCAAGGGGAAAGTGGTCTGGATCGGCCGCATCGACGACGCCTGGATGCCCAACGGCAAGAAGCGCACCACGGTCACCCAAAGAGATCTGCGTATCGCGCTCGATGCGCTGCTTGGCGGCAAAACGCCGCCCCCCGCTTCGGCCCGACCCTTCGGTTGCCCCTTGCCGGAGGTTCATTCCAAGCCTTGAGGCGCATCGTGTAACATTTGGACTCATTCAACGGTTCCCCTAAAAGGGGCTGGAACCCGTTCCTGGCCTTTCTAAGGATGCTTAAAGAGGATTGGCTCTCCCCGGCTGTCCTTGGGCCTCATTTTTGGCCACCTTCGAGGATGGATCCGCGCGCTTGGCTAACATGTCCACGCCGACTTCATTTTGGAAATTCAATCCCCGGTTTTATCGCGGGACGCGGTCGAATGTTGTCTTCCGCGAACTCTACTGGATCTTGAGTTTCGAATTCCTCGCGATGGCATCGCTTTTGGCCGCGATCCTTTTTTTTGCGATTCCCGAAAGCACGCGGGCAAAAGAACGGCGCGACCACGAAATTGAGCGGCGGCGCCTGGAGAAGTTACAGGTCGCGCCTCCGGCTTCATCCGCTTCGGATTCCTCGGACACCCGTTCAGGCTCCGACACCCTTTCAGACCGAAAAGAGAAATCAAAGGAGTGACTTCGTGAAAAGTGTATTTGGCTGGATGGCTTTGTTTGGGATCTTCACTCTGGCACAAACCAGCTTGCGGGCCGCCGACGACAGCCTCGCCGATCAGGTGAAGGGCCTCTTTCAAGGAGTGCGCGAACACAAGTTGCCCAATGGACTTCATGTCGTCCTCTTGCCCATGCGCGCCTCCTCGACGGTGACCATGATGGTCATGTACAAGGTCGGCGCCTGCGACGAAGACAAGACGGCAACGGGCCTATCCCACTACCTCGAACACCTGATGTTCAAGGGGACCGATCGCCTTTTCCCCGGAGACATCGACCGGGCCACCTTGCGCAACGGCGGCGCCAACAATGCCTGGACCTCGGAAGATCTCACCTGCTACTACTTCGACTTCGCCGCCGACCGCTGGGAAACGGCGCTCAAAATCGAATCCGACCGGATGGCCAACCTGCGCATCGATCCCAAGCACGAATTCCAGCAGGAGAAGGGGGCCGTCATCGAGGAGCTCAAGCGCAACGAAGACCAGCCCTGGGAGCTCGAATCGAAGGCCCTGCTTCCGATTTTGTTTGGGCCGAAGTCGCCTTACGGCCACCCGGTCATCGGTCAGGAAACCCATGTGCGCGGCGCCGACTCCCAGGTTATCCTCGATTATTACAAGCGCTGGTATCATCCCAACAATGCCATCGTCGTGGTCGCCGGAGCGATTCAGCCCGACGAGGCTTTGAAGAAAATCGAAAAGGAGCTGGGTTCGATTCCCGCCGGCAAGTTGCCGCCACGCAAAGATGCCGCCGAAACGCCTCCCCTGCCCGCGCGCAAAACGATTCCCAGCAAATTCGAAGTGGCACGCATTTTGACCGGCTTTCCCACGGTGGCGGTCAACGACCCCGATGAAGCCCCGCTCGATCTTCTGGCCGACCTTCTCGCCGGAGGCAAGACGGCCCGGCTCTATCGGCGCCTGATCGAAGACGAAGAGATCGCCGCCGATGTCAGCGCCGGCCACAACCCCGGCCGCTATCCCGGCTGGTTCAGCATTCAGGTCGAACTCCTCGCCAATAAGTCGGTCGAAAAAGCCGAAAAGATCGTGCGCGAGGAACTGGATAAGGTGATCAAGAAAGGCGTCGAAGATACCGAACTCGCCCGGGTCAAGCGCAGCTACCTCGCCGGCCAGATCTTGAGATCGGAAAAGGTGCACAACCGCGCCCAGGCGATCGCCTCGGCCGTCGCCGAAGGCGGACTCGACCGCCTGTTGAAAGAAGCCGACAAGGTCGCCGAGGTGACTCAGAAGGACATCCAGCGCGTTGCCTCCAAATACCTGAAGGCCAGCCGCGCCGCCGTCGTGGTCTCCGAGCCGGGCAAGCAAGCCAAGCCAGGCGCCGCCGGCGAGGAAGAGAAAGTCAAGCCCCTGCAGCGCAAACGGCAGCGGTTGGAGGACTCGCCAAGCCCGGCCACTGCTTTCGATCCCTTTGCGGGGGCCAAGAAGGTGAAACTGAAAAACGGGCTGGAAGTGTGGCTCTTGGCCAAGCCCGGTTTGCCCCTGCTCGTGGCGCAGTGCGAAGCGCGCAATTTCATCTGGCATGAGAACGCCGCTCAATCCGGAATCGGCAGCCTGACTTCAAGCCTCCTTGATGAAGGGGCCGCGGGCAAAAGCAGCCGGCAGATCGCCCAGGAAATCGAGAACATGGGCGCGACGATGGGCTTTGGCCAGGGCAAGGGCTCGATCCAAATGCTCGCTTCCGACGCACCCAAGGCGCTTGAGCTTTTCTTCTCCTGCCTGGCCAGGCCCGACTTCCCCGAGGAGGCGCTCAACCGCGAAAAAGCCAAAACGCTTTCGAACCTCGAAGAACAGGCCTCGCAACCGCAGGAACAAGCGCGCCTGGCCCTGCGCAAGGCGATCTATGGCGACCTGCCGCGCGGTCGAAACCCGCTCGGTACTGCGGCGACCGTCAAGAAACTCACCCGCTCCGACTTGCAGAAGTTTCACAAACAGGTCTTTTCCCCCGCGAACATCAGCATGGCGATCGTGGGCGATTTCGACCCGGCGCAAATGGAAGCGCTACTTGAGAAGCTGACCAAGAACTGGCAGGGATCAACGCCCGCGAAGGTCGCCCCCAAGGATCCCGTGGCCAAGACCAAGCCGGCGCCCGTTTATCTTGGTTTTCCCGAGGCGGTCCAGCTTCAGTTCTACCTGGCCCATGTCGGCATCAAGCGCGATCACCCCGACTATGCCGCGCTCTTGGTGATGGACCATGTGCTGGGCACCGGGCCGGGTTTCACCGACCGGCTCTCGGCCCGCTTGCGCGACCGCGAAGGTTTGGCTTACACCGTCAACGCGGCGATCAGCCAGAGCGCCGACAATGAGGCGGGGACCTTTGTCGCCTACATCGGCACCGGCGCCGAAAACCTCGACCGCGTCAACAAGGAGATCCGCGAGGAGATCGATCGCATTCGCGATACCTTGCCGACCAAGGAAGAGGTCGAGGATGCCAAGAGCTACATCCTGGGAAGCATGCCGTTTTCCTACGAGACGGCCGCGGGCCTTGGGTCGAAGCTGCTTGCGCTCGACCGCAACGGCATGGACATCAAGAACCCGGCGAAGCTGCGCGCCGAAGTGGCCAAGGTCACTCCCGAAATGGTTCAGCAAGTGGCCCGCAAGCACATCCACCCTGACAAACTGCAGCTCATCGCCGCCGGCCCGCTCGATAAGGACGGCAAGCTTTTGAAGAAGTAACGGCGCACCGAAAGCGCCCTCACACGGCCTACGCAAACAGGGGATGGACCCTTCAAGAGTCCATCCCCTGTTTCGTTGAATGAATCGGAATCGTTTCAGGCAACTTTGGCGATGGCCTGAGCGACCGTCAGTTTGTACATCACGCGGCGGACATGGTTGTTCCAGGCATGCGAGCTAACTTCTTCAAACTTCAGTCCACGCTCGTGGAAGGCCTTGTGCAGGTTGGGCTCGTTCAGCTCCACCATCTGGCGGCTGCCGACATAGTCGGCGATCTGCGGTGAGACGAAGGCATCGACGATGATGCAACCGGTGGGCGCCAACAGCCGGCGCAAGTCCTTGAGCATGCCGCGAATGTCTTCGGGAAACATGTGCGTGAAGACGCTGCCCAGATAAATGATGTCGAACTCGATTTGACGGATCGGTAAAGTCGTCTGTTCGTTTTTGAGAAAGTGAAATTGGGGGAACCGGTAAGTGCGTCGGCAAAACTCAATGGCCGGCCCGGCCAGGTCGGTGCCGTAGTAGAGGCCATCGGGTCCAAGCACTTTGGTGAGCGGCCGGGCCAGTTGACCCGTGCCGCAACCGACATCGAGCACTTTCGATTTGGCGTTGAGGCCCATTTCCTTGAGGATGGCGCATTTGCCGTCACCCAGGGCTTCGAACTCTTCACGCGTGCCTGGGCCCACGATGGTCCAGTAATCCTCATCGAGGTTCAGGTTCGCATAGACCTCTTCGTAGTCGAAGCCGGGTTCGGAATCGGCGGCATCGCGGCCCGAGACATGCCGTTCCAGCCGGGCAGGCTCTCCTTCGGGTTGCACGCCTGTGCGGGTTTCCACCACGAACTCGACCATGACATCGCAGACCGTATTGATCGGCACGGGATACGATTGTTCGATGCCGCACCACTGGCCGGGCCGCAACCCCGGCAAGGGAATGCGGATCGCTTCATCGAGCACCCTGGCCCCATGAGACGCGGCCGTGGTCCAGCGGATCCGCAGAAACAATTGACCGGGTCCCGAGGCGGGCCAGGCGCGCGAACCCAGATTGCGCAAGGTCGCGGCAAAATGATAACGGTCGCAAAGGCGCACTTGGCGGGTCAGACCATGAAGCTCGATCGCACCTTCGGATCCCTCGGCGAACTGGAAATCGCCGCGAACGAGCACCTTGCGAAAAGGAACGACGCTCCAAAAAAGGGCCTTGCCCATGCGCCAAACCTGACGGGCGTGGCTGAGTAAGCCTTTCAGCGGCCGCTTGAGACGTTGCGGAATCAGTTTCTTAATGCGACGCGATAGGACCATGGATCAAGGACTCCGGCACACCCGACCGATTCATGCAACCGTCGAGCATCGCCGCAACGATCCAACCAAGTCAAGCGCGTTTTTCTTGTTTTTTGTCTTCTCTCTGCTCCCTCTCTTCTCCCCTTAGCGCGAACCCAGATAGCCGCCAGGTGCCCGCCACTCCTTCTTCTTCTGATCGCGAATGGCAACGCGAGAGTGCCAGGGGCGGCCATCGCGAGCCCGATCGCCGCGGGCCAGGCGCAGCGATCCTTGTTCCTTGCAGCGCGACCAGAGTTCGCCCGGGATCAGTCGTTTGCGTGCTTCCAGAAGGTCGAGGTCGTCGGTCAATAGGTCGGCGACGACAGGCCAGCATTCATTCCATCCGCCACCGCTGCGCGGACCGAGGGCGATGTCGCCAGAAGGATCCTCCATCCCGTCGTAACCATTGCACGAAATCATCCGGTCGCCGATGAGCCAGGCGCGCCCCTTTGGTCCTTGCTTCTGGCATTGCTGAGGGAAGTGCAAGAGGATGGTCCCGTCGATCTCGGCGGAATAGGCTCCCACGACAAAAGGATCCTCGGATAGGACCACGGCCGGTTCGGGTTCAAAGGCCCAGAGCTTTTGGGCAATGGCTTCGATCGCTTCGGCTTGCCCTTCGGGGTCCCAGGGGCCCAGCCAGCGCGCCCTCCAACTGGGATCATCGGGTTGCGAGCCCAATTGCGACGTGACGGTGAACAGCGAGGTGAGCACCTTGGTCAAAAGAGACGCCGGTCGAAACAACTCTGGGTGAAGGTGCTTCAGCTTGTCGAGAGAAAGGCGAAAATGCCCGGGCGCAAAGGAGCCGCCCGGTGAGCGGTCCTTCAAGAGAAAGAAGCACGGCCCGGGCGGAAACGACCGGCAATCGAGCACCTTGCCGGCAAAGAACGATTCCTGACCTCTTGGGAGCGCGACCGGCACCCGGCCAAAGGCGCTGATCCAATATTCATCGGCACTGAGATGGGCGACATCGCCAAAGCGATAACCCGGTGCTCCGGTGGAATCGAGCAACTCAAAGAGGATTCCCGGGCCCGCATAGGTGGGGCTGTTGACGATATGCCAAAACAATCGCTTGCGCGCTCGATCGGTGATTTGAACGGGGAAGTCTGCGTCATTGGCGGGCACGATTCCACCAAGAAACGGAGGCTCCAGGGCGGGGTCGGGATAGGACATCGAATTCCTTACAATCTATTGCGACAAATACACAATTTTATGGGTCGCTTTTTTCACGAAGCATTTGAATTCCACGCAAAACGGCCGCGCGATTTTTGGCCGAGATCATCCAGCGTGGAAAACGGCTGGCCATGGACGAGTTGCTGCAATGGAGAGTATTTTCTGGATTGCGCAATCGCAGACTCGCGCCCACATAGGAAGCCATATAGGCCAGGTGATCAAAGTTGTAGGCCCACAAGGTCTCGCCACAGCATGGCCGCTGGAGCCAAAGCGGTAGACCGAAATGAGGGTCCCTCTCCCGCCCTTGGAAGCGCCCGCGCCTTGGCGCGCGCGAGCTCCTGGTCCAGAACCACTGCTGTTTCTGATCCTTGCCATGACCGCAACGCAAGCAACTCACTCGGGTGATCGCGGAAAGCCGATCGTCTTCGATATGCGAGGACTGAGCGCAAGAAGAACACTGTGGGCATTCGACAAGCACAACGTTGCGGAATGAGTAAAGCGAGCAGCCGTTGTCATAGTGACGATCGGTCATGACTTTCTCTTGAGGCCTACTTGATCACCTTGGTCAACATCCGTGACGAGACCACATTACGTTCTGCGCCTGGGATTTTTCCCGCCGAAGGAAGGCCGCATCGCTTCGCCACTCATCAGGAAACTGCCAAGATTTGCTACAATCTCCATGGTTTGACCGGAGAACCCTCCCAGGGGCAATTTACCAGATAGTTTCGCGCGAAACTCCGAAATCCAACATCGCCTTACACGGGTGAAATCCGCCCTTCGCTCTCAGAGGAAAGATCTCATCTGCTGAAACGACTCGGGGATTCTGGCGTGTATCTAGAGGATCTTTGTTCAGGAGGGGATCCGCCGCCGATGCGGTGGAAATGGCGCCGGAAGCGGGTGAGACCGCCCCAACGGGTGTGACTTGCTTCGATTGCGGCGACAAAACCGATGGGTTAAAGGCATCAGGGAGCATCCACATGATTTCAACTTGGATAATGGCCGCCGCGGTTTGCGCGGGCGCCGACGACGTGACCACGAAAGCAAGTCCAACGATTGTGACGACGAAGTTCATCCCCAGCGGAATCACCAAAAAAATGGGCGGCTACAGACCGAATGCGGCGGAAATGGATGGTAAGGCAGAGAGCGTCAAGAAGGCGCCGGAAGGCCTGGCCGCGCCGAAATACGGCAAGTTTAAGTTGGGCGACAAGGAATACCTGTTCATTCTGGATGAACCCGATGGCAAGCCCGCCAAGTTGTTTGTCGACACGAACAACGATGGCGATCTGACCAACGATCCGGCAACGAAATTGGTTGAAGCACCAAAAGGCGCTCCGACGAAGTTTACCGGCAGCGCACAGGTCGATTTGGGCGACGGCAAGCTGGCCACCGTCAGCCTGTACCGCTTTGATCCCACCGATGCCAAGAGGGCGCAGTTGAAAAACACGGTGCTCTACTACGGCGACTACGGTTACGAATTGACCTTCGAACTCGACGGCAAGAGATTCACCACCAGCGCTGGCAGCAACCCGCAAATGGGACTGTGGATCGATCGCGACGGCAACAAAAAGAAGAGCGCCAAGCATGAGACGGTCAAACTCGACCAACCGTTCAACTTTACTGGCACGACCTATGTGCTCAGTCGCGATGGCCAGGAATTTAAGCTCACCAAGGCGGAGAAGCCGCTACCGATCGCTCCCATGCCGATCGATTTGGGACTAGGCAAGAAGGTCATCCCCTTTGACGCAGAAGCTTTGGATGGAACCAAGGTTGCCTTCCCCAAGCAATACGCCGGCAAAGTGGTCCTCGTTGACTTCTGGGCAACCTGGTGCGCCCCCTGCATCGCCGAATTGCCCCACGTCAAAGAAGCCTACAAGGACTGGCACGACAAGGGATTTGAAATCTTGGGCATCAGCTTCGACAACGCCAACGACAAGGAAAAGGTCGAAGAATTCTTGAAAGAAAAGGAATTGCCCTGGAAACAAGTCTTTGAGGGCAAGGGCTGGCAAACGAAGATCGGTCAAACCTACGAAGTGAACAGCATTCCCTTCGTCCTGCTGGTCGATGGGGACACCGGCGTTATCCTCGGCACGAACGATGAATTGCGCGGTGCCGGCCTGAGCAAGTTCATCGGCAAGCAACTGGAAAAGAAAAAGAAAGAAACCCTGCGGTAATCTCCGGGGTCAACCTGGTCTAACTTGGGATTCCGCGGATTTCCCGGACTGAGGCCGGTTCTTTTTGACCACTTTTCCCAAGCGCCCGGCACCATATCCATGGTGCCGGGCGCATTCCTGTTTTTCCCACTCACTTTCTCATTCTTGATCGGAACGTTTGGGTCACAGATTCCCAAGATGCGCCGGAGAACCTTCCTCGGCGGCAACTTCCTGATCGATGTTGCGCCATCCCGCATGCACCCCATCGCCTTCTCTTGATGGAAGTTTCCTCTCGCTCTCAGTGGAAACGCCGCATCGCGTGAAACGTCTTGGGGAAATTCGTGTGTAACCTAAATGGCTTTCTCGCAAGAGGAGCTACCGCGGACGCTCTGGATGTTTTTTGAAGAACGGTTCGGGATGCCCGTTGCGGCTCACCTGATCGGCGCATGCAGATCGACCGGTAATGACTTGGTGGGATGAGAAGGGATCAGGGAGCAGCAAAATGATTTCGACTTGGGTGATGGCCGCCGCGCTGACCGCGGGCGCCGACGAGGTGATCACGAAATTCGTTCCGAGTGGCATCACGGAAAAAGTGGGCAGCTACACGCCGAACCGCGCGGAGATGGACGGCAAGGCCGAGAGCGTCAAGAAAGCCCCCGAAGGCCTGGTCGCGCCGAAATTCGGCGTGCTCCACCTTAACGACAAGGATTATCTGTTCATTCTCGATGAACCCCAGGACCAGCCCGCCAGGCTGTTTGTCGACTCGAACCACGATGGCGACCTCACCAACGATCCGGTGCCGAAGTGGATCGCGCAAACCACCGGCCTGCGCGTGCACAACGGCACCACAAAGATCAATCTGGGCGAGGGGAAGCTGGCCACCATCAACCTCTATCGCTTCGATCCGGCGCAGGAGCAAAGACCGGCGTTCAAGAACACGCTCTATTACTACGGCGACTTCGGCTACGAATTGACCTTGGAACTCGACGGCAAGAAGTTTACCACACATACCAGTGCGGACATTCGCAGGGGCTTGTGGATCGATCGCGATGGCAACAAAAAGAGGAGTACCATGCACGAAATGGTCTCATTCGGCAAGCCGTTCAACTTTACCGGAACGACCTATGTCCTCAGTCGCGAAGGGGAGTCGTTCAAGCTGGCCAAGGCGGACAAGCCACTGCCCCTGGCTCCCATGCCCGTGGATTTGGGCATCGGCAAGAAGGCCATTCCCTTTGAACTCGAAGCGTTGGATGGCACTCCGATCTCCTTCCCCAAGCAATATGCCGGCAAGGTCGTCCTGCTTGATTTCTGGGCGACCTGGTGCGGGCCTTGCGTTGCCGAGTTGCCTCATGTCAAGGAGGCCTACAAGGAATGGCATGAAAAGGGATTGGAAATCTTAGGCGTCACCTTTGACAAGGAAGCAGATAAGGAAAAAGTGGATGCGTTTTTGAAAAAACAAGAACTGCCCTGGAAACAAGTCTACGGGGCCAAGGGCGCGCATCCGACGCTTGGCCAACGGTACGAGGTGACGTCCATTCCTTTTGTCCTGCTCGTCGATGGCGATACCGGCGAAATCCTCGGCACGAGCGAAGAACTACGCGGACCGGGATTGAGCGCATATGTCGGCAAGCAACTCGAAAAGAAAAAGAAGATCACCGCGCGGTAATCCTTCTGATTACAACCCGGCCTACTTCGAGATCGTTCTGCCATCCCTGAGGAAAACCGCCGATTTCTTGGGGTTTTCTCAAACGCCCGGCATCAAGTCCTGGTGCCGGGCGTTTGGCTGTTCCTTCGCTTTCATCCCGGCGCTGACGCGGCTAGAGAAACGATTTAAGCCCCTTGCCATTGACCGCATCGACGCGGGCGGGGATTCTCAACCATGAATTGATGGTATTGGTACGGGTGCTTGGCATTAGTTTTGACTTTGAAAACAACAAGGAACCGGTGGAACAATTCTTGAAGAATACGGATCTGCCGTGGAAGCAAATTTATGAAGGCAAGGGCTGGAAAACGACACTCGGCGAAAAATACGATGTCAACAGCATTCCCTTTGTGTTGCTCGTCGATGGGGACAGCGGTGAGATTCTTGCCCGGGACATTCGCGGCCCTGGACTCAGCGAGTTCATCGGCAAGCAACTGGAAAAGAAAAAACAGAAGGCCCTGCGATAGTCTTCGGGATCAACCGAGTCCAATCCGGGATGCGCCCGGTTTCCTGGAGCGCGATTCAACTCGTCCTGTGTTCTTTAAAGCGCCCGGACCCTCGCAAGGGCCCCGGCGCTTTTTCTTTGCGTAAGCACTACACACTTAGCCCACTGCTTTTTCCAGCGCGGCGATGTCGATTTTCACCATGCCCATCATCGCCGTCATGGCGCGGCGCGCCCGCTCGGGATCAGGATCCTGGATCAACTGCGTCAAGCGCTTCGGTACGATCTGCCAGGGCAGACCCCACTGGTCGTTGATCCAGCCACAAGCCTGTTCCTTGCCCCCCGCCCCTTTGATCGCGGCCCAAAGACGATCCACTTCCTTTTGATCGTCGCAGTGGATCTGAAACGAGACCGCATTGGAAAACGGGATCGGACTCCCACCGTTCAAGGCCAGGTAAGGATTGCCCGCCAGGGTGAACTCCACCGTGAGCACCGAACCGGCCTTGCCGCCGGGGTAATCGACCGGTGAGCGAAAAACCTTGTCGATGCGTGAGTTGGGCAACAAGGACACATAAAACTTGGCGGCCTCTTCACCTTCATTTTTGAACCAGAGGCAGGGGACGATTCTTTGCATGGGAAACTCCTCAAGTAGACTACAGAGCCGCAAGCACCGCCGCTTCCATCGCCGCCGTACCGTCCTTGCCGCCAAGGTCAGGAGTCTTGGGATGTCCCTGCGACAACACCTTGTTGACCGCGGCGCGCACCTTGTCGCCTTCGCTCGTCAGGCCAAGATGGTCGAGCATCATCGCGCCCGACAGGATCGCCGCAAGCGGGTTCGACACGCCCTTGCCGGCGATATCGGGGGCCGAGCCGTGCACCGGTTCGAACATACTTGGGAACTTACCCTCGGGGTTGATGTTGGCCGAGGCCGCCAGACCAATGGTGCCGGTCACCATGGCGGCCAGATCGGTGAGGATGTCCCCAAACAAATTACTCGCCACCATCACATCGAACGATTCGGGCTTGCGCACCAGATCCATCGCGGCCGCGTCGACCAAAAGCGACGAGGCCTGCACTTCGGGAAACTCTTTCTTGACGGCATTGAAGGCGTCATCCCACAAGGTCATCGAATAGCTCAGGGCATTCGACTTCGTGATGCTCGTCAACTTCTTGCGCGGCCGCTTGGCGGCGGCGCGAAACGCGGCGCGAATGATGCGCTCGCAACCGCGCCTGGTGAACATATTCACCTGCACCGCAATCTCTTCCGGGGTGCCCGGGTATTGCTTGCCGCCCAGGGGAGCGTATTCGCCCTCGGTGTTTTCCCGGTAAAAAAGCAGGTCAATCGAACCAGGCTTTTTGTCGCGTAACGGGGACTCGACGCCGGGGTAAAGGTAGCTTGGACGCAAGTTGACATATTGATCGAACTGGCGGCGCATCGGCAAAAGCAGGGTATGCACCGGCACCGTGTCGTTGACCTTGGGGTCGCCGACCGCGCCAAAGAGGATCGCCTTGTGCTTGGCGAGGATTTCAAAGGCATCGTCGGGCTGCAATTTGCCTGTCGTCAGATACCGGTGGCAGTTCCAATCGAGCATCGTCCATTCGAACTTGGCGGAAGGCGCCGCCTTCTCAAGAACCCTCATCGTGACCGGGATGACTTCTTGACCGATTCCGTCGCCGGGAATGACCGCGATTGGAAAAACTGACATTGCATGCAATCCAGAACAAAGTTATGAGCGCCATTTGTACGACCGGGCGCCGAGGGTCTACCTACCTACCTGCACCAAGGGGAATCAAGAAACCCTAGGGCAGAGAGCTTCGGTGTCAAGGAAAAGGGAGAATGGACCTGCGCATCTAGCCCAGCCTTCTCAAATTACACAGGAGTTGTCATGAAAAGCCTCAAGCCATCCTCTCGCAGCGATCGCGTTGCCTGGAAAAGGATCGCCTGGGGCGGTCCGTTCCTCATCGCCGGCATCCTGGCAACGAGCGGCTGCAAGAATACGCCGCAAGGCCCGGTGCCGATCTGGAATGCGCCCACCAATTCCACCTCGCCGCAAAGCGATCCCCTCTTTGGCCCAGCCGGCAATGTGCAGCCGCCTAATCAAGTGGCACCCCCCACCGCCGGGATGAACCCCACGGCAGGCACGGTGGGTGCCGCGCTTGGAAGCCCCCAGCCTTCTGGACCGTTACCTCCCCTGGCGGCGCCGCACACGATGAGCAGTCCTGCCGCCCTGGCTAGCGGCGCGACGGGTCAATTGACCAATCCGCGCGATCCCTACAGCAACCAACCGATTAGCACCCCTTCGCTCTCCGCGCCGATCGTCAACACTTCGGCTCCAGGACCCGCCACGACCAATCAGCCCGCGCCGATTCAGTTGCGCCAGCCGGAACCGGCACCCAGCAATAACTGGTCGACACCTCCGGCAGGCGGTTTCAACCCAGGGAATGCCTCGTCCCCCGCGGGCGGCCTGAACTCCGTCCCGCCCCCTGCACCTCCACCGGGATCGATCAATTCCAACGCCAACTTCTTGCAGCAAAGCCAGAACGGCCTCAATAGCCTGCAAAACAACATTTCCAACACGGCCCAGCAGAGCCAAAAAGACCTGGTCAATATGGCCAATTCGGCCAACGCCACCGCCAATCAGTACAAGCAGGGCGCGGTGCAAGCTCAGCAAGATCTCTTCAATCAGGGCAAGCAACTTCAAAGCAATGTCACCACCAGCGCCAACTCCTCCATGGACCGGCTCAAACAACAACTGGCCCAACAAGGCCAGGCGGTCGATGGAGTGATGCAGTCGACCCTGACCAGTCTGGACGAGTCGCTACGCCGCCAGGGGATGGTCTGGCAAAATGTTCAGAAACAGGCCGACGGCACCTGGAAATCGACCGCCTCGTTCGCCGATCCGAACAATCCGACCAATCGAACGACAAGAGAAGTCGTTGCAAGCACTCCCGAAGCGGCCATGCGGGCCTTGCTGGGAGACGCTTCAAGCGCGCCCAAAGCACCCCCTACCGGGATCCCGCCTTTGCCCAACGGTCGCTAACCCTGATCTGACGAGCGTCATGCCCGCAATCCTGGGGCCCGGATGCATCCGGGCCCTTTTCCTTTTTGTGGGCCGGTGCGATCCCTCTGATTCGACTACAAAAGGGGGGAATAGAGAACTCCCCATGCCCCCCACGCCCTCCTCGGTACCGGCACAACAACCGATCGGCCTCATCGGCCTGGGCTTGATGGGCACGGCCATCGCTTCAAGGCTTTTGCAAAAGGGCCAGCCGGTTCTCGGATTCGATCTCCAAGCCGGCGCCAAGGAACGAGCCGCGCACCTGGGCACCAGGATTGCCGGCCACTCGGGTGAAGTCTTTGACTCCTGTTCGCTGATTCTCTTAAGCCTTCCTTCGCATCACGAGGTGGCCTTGCTCATTGAGGAAAATCGGCCTCATTTGCGCAAAGGACTCCTTCTGGCCGATACCTCCACGGGCGACCCCGTGCATGCCGAGTCGTTCGCAAGCCAATTGCAATCGATCGGAGTTGGCTATGCCGATGCGACCGTTTCGGGCCACAGCGAGCAACTGGCCCGGGGTCAGGCGGTGTTTCTGGTGGGTGCCTTGCCGAACGATTTCGGGCGGCTTGAGCAGGTCTTACTCCTTTTGGCGGAAAAGGTGATCCGGGTAGGGGAACCGGGCGCCGGATCGCGCATGAAACTGGTGAGCAATCTCGTGCTTGGCCTCAATCGCGCCGCACTGGCCGAAGGGCTGGCTTATGCGCAATCTCAGGACCTCGATTTGACGCTGGTTTTGCGCATTCTCAAGGAAAGCATGGCCTATTCGCGCATCATGGACACCAAGGGAGACAAGATGATCCAGGGCGATTTTCGTCCTCAGGCGCGGCTATCGCAACATTTGAAGGATGTCGACTTGATGCTCGAAAATTCCAGGCAACACCGCGTTTGGCTTCCGCTCACCTCGACACACCGCGATTTACTGGCGCAAGCGGTGCTGGAGGGAATGGGCGATTGGGACAACAGCGCCCTATTCGAACTCCTGCGCAAATGCCCAACGGAAGATCGCCAAGGATGAACGAGACCCTGTCCCCTCGCGCTCGCTGGGCCATCCTTTTCACGGCAATTGCCAGCCTCCTTTTTGATGGAGTCGAACTGGGCCTGATGCCGGTCGCATCGCTTTCGGTCAGCGAAAGCCTCCTGGGCCGCGACTTTACCCCCGCCCTGGGCGGCTCATGGTTTGCGCGCTTCACCGGCTCGCTCATGCTCGGCGCGGCCATCGGCGGAATTCTACTCGGTCAACTGGGCGACCTGATCGGGCGCACACGGGCTTTGGGCATTTCCGTACTCTTTTACTCCGGGTTTGCGGGCCTGGGCTGCCTGGTGCAAACGCAAGAACAGATGTTCGTTTTAAGGTTCTTGGTGGGCCTGGGGGTGGGAGGCGTTTGGCCCAACGCCATCGCGCTTGCCGCCGAATGCTGGCCCGAGCGTTCGAAACCGACCATCGCCGGCCTGATGGGTGCCGCCCTCAACGGCGGCATCTTGCTCTTGTCTCAAGTCGCCCGCCTTTGGCCGATCACCGCCAATTCCTGGCGCTGGATATTCTTGTTCGCCGCCTTGCCTCTGGTCCTTGGTTTGCTCGCCCTTTTCGCCATTCCGGAATCGCTCGCCTGGAAGCAAAGCCGTAAGGCCCGATCCGAGGAAGAAGCCGATCAAACCCGCAAGAATCTTGCCTTGAGAGAACTGGTCCTGGGCTCTTTCTGGCCTATCACCTTATTCGGATCGCTATTGGGTTCGATTCCCCTCGTCGGCGCCTGGGCGGCAAGCAAGTGGATGATCCCCTGGGCCGACGCCGTAACCAGGACGATCCAGCCCGACTACAAGGCGATCGCTCAAGGATGGTGGGCGCTGGGCGCCGTGATCGGAAGTTTTCTCGGAGGTCAATGCGCGAAGGCGCTTGGCCCTCGCCTCTCTTACGCCTTGATGTGCCTGGCCACGACCGCGGTGACGGCCACGCTATTTCTGGCGAGCCGGCCAATGGAAGCTTCGTTTTTACCGCTGGTGTTCGTTCAGGGCACAATCGCCACCCTCTTTTTTGGCTGGCTGCCCCTTTTTCTTCCGGCGCTGTTTCCCACCCATTTGCGGGCGACCGGCACCGGCATCTCCTACAACATCGGCCGCTTCGCCACCGCTGCCGGTGTGTTTCTGGCGGGGACCTTATTCGATCTCTTGGGCGGCTCCTACCCCCTGGTCGGATCGATCTCTGCCCTGGTTTATTTGCTCGGTATCCCGGTGATCGCCCTCGGCCCGCCGATTTTCCTCAAGAAGGACTGACTTCTGGGTTTCCCCGGAAGAAAAAAATCACTTCCTCGGTTCCACTCCCATCAGGTGGCGCACAAAGTAATCCTTGCGCCGGCGATTGCCATAAGGCGATTCGGCGATGCCGTGCCCGCCTCCCGGCACAAGCAGCATGTCGAAATCCTTGTTCGCCTTGATCAGGGCGTTGACCACCTGCAAGGTGCTCGCCGGGTCGACATTGCGATCGAGTTCGCCGACCACGAGCATTAATTTCCCCTGAATTTTGTTGGCATTGGTGACATTCGACTGATTCTTGTAATGGTCCTCAATCGGCCAGCTCATCCACAGTTCGTTCCACCAGATCTTGTCCATGCGGTTGTCATGGCAGCCGCAATCGGCGACGGCGACGGTGTAAAAATCGCCATGTTCGGTCATCGCCCGCATGGCACTCTGTCCGCCGGCCGATCCGCCATAGATGCCCACGCCCTTGGAAAGATCCATCTCGGCATGCTTGGCCGCGGCCGACTTGATCCAGGCGATCCGGTCGGGAAAACCCGAGTCGCCCAAGTTCTTCCAGCAAACATCATGGAATTCCTTGGAGCGCCAGTTCGTCCCCATGCCGTCGATCTTGACAACGATGAATCCCAACTCCGCCATCGGCTGCTCGTAGGGAACCGGATTGAACGCTTTGGGGACATGGTGGTCATGCGGGCCGGCATAGATATTTTCGATCACCGGGTATTTCTTTTTGGCGTCAAACCCGCGCGGCCGGAAGATCAGGCCATGGATGTCGGTTTTGCCATCGCGCCCCTTGGCGACAAAGCGTTCAGGCGCCATCCAGCCGGCTTTTTCTAACGGGCCGATGTCTGCCTTTTCCACCGCCAAGATCAACTTGCCATCGTCCGATTTGCGTAGTTCCGTCACCGGGGGCAAATCGGCACGGCTATAAGTGTCGAGGTAAAAGCGCCCGTCGGGGGAAAACCGCACACGATGGGTGCCGTCGGCTTCGGTCAGATCGGCCCAACCGGTTCCGTCGATTTTCACGCGGGCATAATGCACATGATAAGGATCTTCTTTGGGGTTTTTGCCAAGCACCCGCAAGACCAACTCTCCCTTTTCCGGATCGTAGCGCTCGACGCCGCGCACGACCAAACCCGCCTTGGAGACCCGATTGATCTCGGTTCCGGTTTGGGAGTCGAGACGGTGAATCTGGTTAAAGCCGCTACGCTCCGACATCCAGAGCACCGACTTGCCCGAAGGCTCGCGTTCGAGCCAGAGCTTGTTGGCATAATCGAAAAAGGTCTTCGGTTCTTCGTTGATCACAACCTTGACCTGCCCGGTTTTCGCATCGAGCGCAATCCAGCGCATGACCCGATGGCCGCGCTGGTTGTAGACGAAGGTGAACCGCGATGAGTCGGCGTCCCAGGCCAGGTGGCTGATTTCCCAGGGGTTATCGAACGACTTGTTGTCGAGGCCGACTTCTTTTTTGGCGGCGACATCAAACAACCTGGGGAAGCGCTGAGGAATCGGGTCACCGGGCTTGAGGTAGTCGTAGTGCGTGGTTTTGGGTTGCAGCCGGTCCTTCGGAGACGATTCGACGAGTGTCACTTTGCGATCGCCGCCCGGCTTGAAACGAATCGCGATGAGATGCGTTGAGTCGGGTGACCAGTAGAACTCGCCGTTGTAGCCGTGATTGGGCACGCCGTCGGTCGTCAGGCGCTGTTCGGTCTTGCTCTCTTTCTCCTTCAGGTAGACATCGTGGTCCTTGACCAGCGCGGTCCATTTGCCGTCAGGCGATTCGGGCGATGCCGGCCGGCCGCGATTCTCCCTGCGCGTCCTGGGCGGTGGCGCCGTGCGGCCCGGCGTGGGATCGGCCTTGCCGAACTCCTTGTCCCGGGTGGCCGCATCGATCGTCGAAACGGTCCCCTGCACGGCATCGACGCGGGCGATGGCCGATTTGCCTTGGCCCAGATTGCGCTCGAACCAAAACAGGTTGCCATCCTTGGACCAGTGAGGCTCGACGCGGTCGAGGATCATCTTCGAGGAGAGTTCAGCCCGGACCTTTTCGCTGCGCTCGTAGTCGGCCTTGGTGCCCTGGGCATGGACTTGCGAGGCCATGATGATCCAACCCAGAAAAAAAAACGCATGCCGCATCGCTCGAACCTCGATGGAAGAACCGAATGATCCTGTGTGCCGCGAACGGGCCGGGGGAGGAAAGTGGCCGGTTCCGGGCGAGTGCTGATCTGGTTCGATATAGGAAGAAGCGATTGCCAGATCGATGAGTGAGGTGGATATCCCTCAGGGTGCCGGCGAAGATGGGTCGCGCGCAGGCATTCTTATTTCGAGCCAACAGGCTAGGGAAATAGGTTCGCCCCTCTCCCGCGATTTCTGAGTTTGAGAAGCTCGGTGAGCGCTCAAAAAAAAAGCGGATCGGTGGGCGAAAGCTGCCGTCCGATCCGCTTCGAAATACGACATTCGACCTTAGCGGGAATAGGACTTATCTTGGCTGGGGCTGAATGACCGGCGATCCTGAGGAAGCCCCGCTGGTTCGCCGGGTCACGGCGTCAAGCGCGATCGAGGCGGCTTGCCTTAAATCGGGGGTCAGATCATTGCGGCCTAGTAACTGGCGCAAAGCGTCCGCGGCGCGAGCCCCTTCCGGCCCCAGTGAGGTGAGTGCCATGCAAGCGGAAATCACCATTTCCGGATTGCGATCGCTTAGGAACCCAACGAGTTCAGGAACGGCTTCCCGCGCCGCAGGGCCGATCATCGCCACGGCCCGGACCGCCGACATCCTCGTGGGAAAATTCCCATCCTTGAGCCGTTTCAGGATGGCCGTCGTGTGCAGCGAGATCAACTGAGGATTGAAGCCGATCATCGCGACGCGAGCCCAGATTTCCGCCTGGGGATCGCGGCCGCCGATGACCAGAGTCAGCGTTTTCTGCATTCTTTCGGCAAGAGCGATGTCGTTGGGTTTGCCAAGAAATGCCAGGGCGATGATCGCCTCGTGTTTGGCCATTGCGGCCTGGTCCATCGCGCCGGTAATCAGGGCGCCATAAACCCGTGCATCAACGCCTCGTTCCGTGGACCCCAGGCGTGGAAGAACCATGTAGGCGGCCCGGCGGATCTCCCAGTTGTGCTGGTCCCCGGCTGCCTTGATGACGGCTGGGATCGCGGTATGCCCATCGTTGTATCCAAATCGGCCCAGGGCCTGCACGGCCTCGAACTTGATCGACGCTTGTGGATCGCTGGTCAAACAACGGATCAACCCGTCCACCACCTTGGGCACATCCTTGTCGTAATAATCGAGGTATTTGAGAGCCAGAAGCGCCCTCAAGCGCGGGCTGGAGTCGGAATCTTTCGTCAATCGATCAACCAGCGCCGGAATTGCCTCGCGAGCGTTAGGTCCAAAGCTCGCGATGGCCCGGACCGCCTGCTCGCGCAGACTCGCGTCGGTACTGGAGAGGTCCTTGATCCATTCGCGCAGCAACTTACCCCCCACTTCGCTGGGCGGCTGGCCAAATTGAAGGGGGGAGTTGGCGCCTGGCAAAGTCGAAGGAGCGTCGGTGCCCATGTTGTTGGGCGGAGGCTTGATTCCACGGCCAACCGGCCCCGGCGGCTTGGCGCCTCCCGGGGTGCCGCCTTCGTCCTTCATCTTGGAATCGGCAGGTCCCTTGGGATCATCGGGATTGGTTCCCGGAATCTCCCCCGATTTCGGATCGGCGGGATTGCCTCCCTTTTTGGCTTCGCCAGGAGGCTGGGTGGTTTCGCCTGGAGGCCGGGGTGCAGGAGTCGGCTCTTGGCCCCAAAGCGACAGGGCGCCGATCGAGGCCACCAAACAAAAGCCGATGAATCCCTTTCCGGAATGCATTGCAAAGACTCCCCGCGGAAAGCGTTTGGGGCCAAATGGGCGCATCGTTCTGGCCTTATTGCCAAGGATATCCCTGGGCTGGCACTGAATACAACTCAGGCTCTCATGGTCGTCCTGGCCGCCCTCATTCATCGTAACAACACTTTCGCAGCGTCCGGGGTTGGTTCATCGGCCGATTTCGCCAAAAACTCAGAAGATTTTCAGGAGATGGCCGTTTTCCTTGATGGCTCTCGCTTCGGCGCAATCGAAGGAAGCCGCATTGCGATCCAGGCGGAAAGGAAACGGCCGGTTTCACCAAAAAAGTAAGAAAAAAACTCAAGAAAACAGACTCCGGCGGGTTCCAAGAACCTGAAAGAATGACTTTGCGACGGCTGCGGCTGGTCCGTATTGACTCCGTGGAGTGAGAACCTTAATTTCTTCACATTGCAGGGTTGCCGAATGGATTTGGCAACCCAAGAAAAACGCGTCAAGGAGAGGACGCATGGCCGCACCGCGAACAATTCCCCTTTGCAATATCAACGCCTCTTACCAACAGTTAGAGCTCGAGATATTGGGCGCCGTCGAAAGGGTCTTCGCCTCCGGGCAGGTGATCCAGGGGCCCGACATCAAACAGTTTGAAAAATCGCTCGCCCATTTCTGCGGGGTCAACGCCGCAGTCACCTGCGGCTCGGGCACCGATGCCTTGAGCTTGGCGATCCACGCTCTCGACCTCGGGCCTGGCGACGAGGTGATTCTTCCCCCGTACACCTTCTTCGCGACCGTCGGCTCGGTGATCCGCGCGGGGGCGACTCCGGTGTTCGCCGACATCGATCCGGTCAGTTACAACATCGACCCCTTCCAGGTCGAAAACCGGATCACCAAAAAGACCAAGGCGATCATTGCGGTACACCTGTTTGGCCAGTGCGCCGACATGGAACCGCTCTGGCGCATCGCCGAACGCCACGATCTGCCGATCATCGAGGATGCGGCGCAGGCTCTTGGTGCCGAGTACCAGGGCAAGCAGGCCGGAAGCCTGGGCGCAATCGGTTGCCTGAGCTTCTACCCCAGCAAGAACCTGGGCGGTCTGGGCGATGGCGGCGCTTGCGTGACCAACGACCATGAATGGGCTCGCAAGATGGAGATCCTGCGCGGCCACGGCATGGACCCCAAGTACTACCACAAAACCATCGGTTGGAATGCGCGCATGGACACCGTCCAGGCCGCGATCCTCGCGGTGAAACTGCCGCACCTCGAATCGTGGATCGTCAAACGTCGCGAGGCTGCCGCCCGCTACGATGCCCTGATCAAGGACTATCACCTGGGCACCTATCTGGAACGGCCCAAGGCGATGCCTCGACGCATGCACAGCTACAACCAATATGTGGTGCGCGTCGCCAATGGCGAGCGTGACGCTTTGGTCCAGCATTTTCGTGCGATGAAAATCGGCTGCGAAATCTATTACCCGCTGCCTTTGCACCTTCAGGAATGCCTGGCGTATATGGGTCACGCCCCTGGCGATTTCCCCGCGAGCGAGGAAGCCTCCCGTTCCACCATGGCCTTCCCGATGTTCCCGGAATTGACCGGCGAAGAGCAAAAGCACGTGATCAGCTCGGTCGCGGAATTTGTGCGCATGCGCCACCGACTCGCGGCTTAAGCCGAATCGGCGATTTTTGAAAAACACGATACGGCGAGATCGATGCTTAGCGAGCATTGGCCTCGCCGATTCTCATTCAATGGAGAGAATGGATAGCCTTCTCCGATATCCTGTTCCGCCTCGGCGGTAACTGAAAAATCAACGGGCATACCGATTCCGAATCCGATTCTTCAACTCTTCTATGGTCAGAGTCTCAGGAACTTGGCCCTGAAGGTTGGCTTTCCGCCGTTCTAAGTAGACCCGCATAGGCTCTTCAGCTGCGGTTAGGTTGCCGATATTCTATGTGGAAGTGGAGATGTCGGTTCAACCGCAGGGACGCAACCATGGCTGCATGGACATTGAGCGATGAGGAATGGGACGCTTTGGACAACCTTCGTTTCGGAACATCCGAAAAGACGATTTTTCGCAACGCCACCATAATTCTTATGAGCGCAGTTGGGAGGTCGAAGTTTTCGATTGCGCAAGACTTGGGATGCAGTCCAGCGACCGTGGACAACATCCGCAAGCATTATCGCCAACATGGTGTCGCGGGCTTGACACCGCGCAAACCGCCGGGACGAACCTCAGCGGCAACGCCTGGGTATCGGCGGGCCCTGCGCGAAGCGATCGCCACGCCGCCCCAGAATTTGGGTTATGGCTTTAGCGTGTGGTCGGTTGTTCGTCTTAACGAGCATCTAAAACGGCGGACGAAGGTTTCCTTCAGCGAGGACCAGTTGCGGCGCATCCTTCATCAGGAGGGGTTTTCTTACCAACGACCCAAGCACACGATGAAAGGCAAGCGCGATGAGGCCGCGTTCACCCAGGCACGGAAAGAGCTGCGGACCTTGAAAAAAAAGCTATCCGTGACGATGCGGACTTCGCCCTGATTTTCCAGGATGAAATGGAGATTCATCGTCACCCCGCCCTGGCACGGATGTGGGCGCCGGTGGGCCAACAACCAGAGGTGCCTGCACCTGGCAAGAACGAGAAAAAGGTCGTCTATGGGGGTGTTGACTATCGCACCGGGCAATTGACATATACATTGGCCGATACCAAGTGCGGCAGTTCGTTTCTTGCCTTCCTGATGATACTGCTGGCAGCTTACGCCGGAAAAAAGATTCGCTTGGTCTGTGACAACGGTCGATTCCATACGACAAAAGCTGTGGAAGCGTTTTTGAAGGAGCATCGGGAGGAAATCGAGGTCTACTGGTTGCCGCCGTATAGCCCAAGCCTAAACCTGATCGAACGGCTTTGGGGCCATTTGAAACGCACCGTGCTCGCCAACGTCCTTTACGCCACACTGGGCGACCTCGTAGCCGCCTTTCGCAAAGGGGTTCGCCGTTCGACTGGCAACCGGGAACGCATGCGCTTTATGTTCGATCATGACGACCTCATGCAAAAATCTCCGAGCAAGCCACTCAAATACGCAGCGTAGGGATTTCTGCGGGTCTACTTAGCTCTTCCTTCTGCCATTCAGGAAAGGGGATATCTGAGGGAGTGGAGGCCAAATCGTCCCACAAATCCTCAACCAACTGGAGTTTTTCCGCCGGACTTAAGTCGAACAATCCTCTGAGATTCATCGTTCTCCCCTTCGATTTCTTTTCCTTTTTGGCAGCCTTGTGCCTTTCATTAGATCAAAAATCTTGCCTTTTCACCACCTGCTCTGGCGCGGGGAACCGGGCTCGCCACCGCCTTTGGCCTTCATTCCGTAGGAAAGCGGAATTCCTATTTCCGAGTTTAGGCTCAGAACTCAGTCGTTGCCTACTCGAGCTCCCTGGTTCTTTGGTTTTCATCACGGGATGGTCTCATGCCTTTTCCCTTTGGCCTGACCTGGCGCAAAATTCGCCGCGTTTGGGTCGGCGCCGGCATCGTGTTCATGATTGTGTTTTTCGGCTGGCTTTATTTTGGCAACCGCGCCACCAGCCGCGCTCATGAAGCCCTCAAAAGCGACGATACGGTCGCCATTACGGTCGGCGATCGGGGAATGACCTTTCATCCGTTGAACTCGACCCAGCCGGTAGGTCTGATCTTTTTCCCCGGAGGGCTCGTGGAACCGGCGGCCTATGCGCCGCTTGCACGCGCGGTTGCCGAAAACGGATACGAAGCCCGCATCGTCTACCTGCCGCTTCGAGGCGCCTTCGGTGGGGCTGACGGCGACGAGATGGTCCGATTGACGAACAGCGCCATGGACACGGACGCGCCCCGCGATGGCTGGGTGTTGGCCGGACATTCCAAGGGGGCCACGATCGCCGCGAAAATGGCCCACCTCATGCCTCAATCGATCGCCGGCTTGATCTTGATCGGTACGACCCATCCCCGCGATTTCAGCTTGGCTCAGGCAACCTATCCCATCACGAAGATCTTCGGCACACGCGACGGCATCGCCACCTTCGAAGGGATGGAGAAAAATCGGCATTTGCTTCCGGCGTCCACACGCTGGGTGGCCATCGAAGGGGGCAACCACTCGCAATTCGGCCGCTACGGCTTCAACATGGGCGATCGCTTCGCCTCGATCGACGCTGAAGAGCAACAACAAGAAACGATCGACGCCATTCTCGAGTCCTTGAGGAAGATCCCGGAAAAGAAGAAGACCCCTTAGAACCCGCGCGCGAACGGACGGACGCAAGGGAAAAAAAATGGGGAGGTGAACCCTCCCCAAATGCAACAAAGAACCGATTTCCGATCTTATTTTCGCTTTATTTCTTCTTGTTCGCTTCAAGGTAGGCCTTCTCCCACTTCAGCTTATCGGCGGGGATTTCCATCGGTACGACATCGGTGTGTTCGACTTTCTCATCCGCGGGGATTTCGCGGATGCGCAGATTGCGGTACCACACCGGGTCGCCATGATCTTGCAGATAGAGGTTCGCGCCGCGATCGCTCAGCTTGGCGCCACGCACGCGCAAGAGCTCCACTTCCGCCGCCCATTTCGGATCCTTGTAGTCGAAATCGATCACTTTTTCGCCGTTAAGGAAGTGCTGGATGACGGAACCCTTGCAAACGATGCGGCCTTCGTTCCATTCGCCCACCGGTTTCGTGACATCCTTGCTGGGAGCCATGCAAAAGTACACCGAAGCGGCGCTGGTGCGCGGGTTTTTGCCGTCGGCGTGCACCTTGTTGTCCAAAATCTGATATTCGTACTGCCCGGGGCGATAATAAATCCCTGAGTTGCTGCCCTTGCCCACTTTCCATTCGAAGCGCAGTTCGAAATCGTCGGGCACCTTGGCGTTGGTGTAGGTGATGTTGCCGCCGGCCCCCTGACGCGTCAGCACGCCGTCTTCAATTTTCCAGTTGCCCCCGTGCTTCCAGCCATCGAGGCTCTTGCCGTCGAAGAGCACCGTGAAACCGTTCTCCTGTGCGGAAAGCGAGCCCGCGAAAGCGATGCAGGCGCTCAAAACCAAGATTCCACTGCGCATCATGGCACCTATTCTCCGTAAAGTTCTTTGCAAATTTCTTTGCAAATTCGGGGTGCCCGGGAGAGGGACCCACTGGTTCAATAAAGGGAATTCATCGAAGATACAGAATATCTTGGGAAACAAACGGCGGCCTTCCATGACCAACATCCTGTCAAGTTTCACCTGGATGATCTTTGGCGCCCTGTTTGGCGCCGCCCTTGGCTCGGCATTTGGAGCGGGCCTTGGCTACCTCACTCCCGACCTGGTGACCGATCTCTTTCAACTCAAGGGGCCTGACCCCATTCGCTACGCGGCCGGTGTCGGCGCCATTGTCGGTCTGTTTCTTGGCTTTGGAGGGATGATTCTGGCCCTGGGAATCCAAGCATTGGGAAGCCAGTCGCTGGGGCCTCAAGGTCCGACCCGCACCATGAAGGATGCGTGAGGGCCAGGAATTCCCCCTGTCAATTTCGGACGCGCGCGTCCAAAATGGGAAAGAACCCAAGTCTTCGAGGAAGTTGCTCCATGTCTTGTCGCTTGCCCATGACCTTGCTCTTTCTTTGCCTGGGAGGCCTGGCAATCGCCGCCGACTCCCCTTTGACCCAACCTCCCTTGGGAACATCACTCCTGGATCTCAAGCTGTTCGCACCCAACAAAGAGACCAACAAGCCCGCCGATGAGTTTTCAGCTGCCCATACCCTGCGCGAAAAGAAAGCCCTCGTTCTTATCTTCATCGAGCCACATTGCCCAGTCTGCGTGAATTACCAAGCTGCCGTCGAAAAAATGATGGTTCAGTTCAAGGACGATCAGGTCGCCTGGGCCGTGGTCGATGCCTCCTTCGAGGCCACCGCCGAAGAGATCGCCTCACATCGGGCCGATACCTCCTGGAAGATTCCCTACCTGCACGACCCCCAGGGGAAATGGGCCGAGCGGCTCAAGGTGGATCGCGTTCCCTGTGCCGTCGTCGCCGACTCGGGCGGCAAGGTGAGGTACCGCGGCCGCATCGACGATCAATTCGCCCCAGGCATCGCCCGCAGCAAAGCCAACACCAGCGAATTGGCCAGCGCCCTGCGCGCGGTCATCGACGGCAAGGATGTCGCTCAAGCCTGGACCGAAACCGCCGGCTGCCTGAGAACCGTTGCCCGCCCCAAGAAACTGGTGGCCACAGCCGAAATGACCTGGGGGGGCGGCGTTGCCGCGATCATTCAGAACAAGTGCCAGGGCTGCCACCGCCCCGGTGAAGCGGCCCCCTTTGGCCTGATGAACTACAAGGACGCGGTCGCCTGGGCCGACATGATCAAGGAAGTCGTGCAAAACAATGTCATGCCTCCCTGGCATGCCGAAAGCAAACCGGGCCATTTTTCCAACGACCGCCGCCTGAACGAAGCAGAGAAGAAAAACCTGCTTGCCTGGATCGACGCCGGTTGTCCCCAAGGCGACATGGCGAAGGCCCCCGCCAACCCCAACCATGAGACCGGTTGGCGTGCCGGCAAGCCGGATCAAGTCTTCACGATGGGCCGCGAGGTCAAGGTTCCCGCAAGCTATCTGTTTGGCGCGATGGGAATGCCCTACCAGTACATCCTCGGCGCCGAAACGATCAAGGAAGACTGCTGGGTGAAAACGATCGAGGTCCGCCCCGATCAACGAGGCCAAATTCACCACATCATCGTTTTCATCATCCCCGAAGGGGCCAAGTTCCCCGATGTGTTGCGTAGCGGCCCCGACAGCTTCGGCGGCGCCATGCTCGGCGCCTATGTTCCCGGAGACTTCCCCATCGTCTATGGCGAGGGCTTTGCCAAAAAGCTGCCCAAGGGAGCCAAGCTTCTTTTTGAAATGCACTACACTCCCAACGGCAAGGCCGTGGTCGATCGTTCTTCCGTCGGTGTCACCTACGCCAAGGAAGCCCCCAAGCACGAAGTTCGCACCCGGTCGATCGCCAACAACCGCTTCCGCATCCCGCCGGGCGACGCCAACCATGAGGTGAAGTCGGCCACCAAGTTCCATAAACCCGCAGTGATCATGTCTTATTCCCCGCACATGCATCTGCGCGGCAAGGATTTCGCCATGGATCTGATCGACACCGACAAGACCCGCACCGGACTGCTGCGCGTGCCCAACTACGATTTCAACTGGCAGGAGAGCTATCACCTGGCCAAGTTCCTGCGCGTGCAACCTGGTCAGGTGATCGAGTGCACCGCGCATTTCGATAACTCGGCCAACAACCCCGCCAACCCCGACCCGAAAAAGGAAGTGCGCTGGGGGGATATGACCTGGGAAGAAATGATGATCGGCTTTGTCGATTATTACTACGAATAGTTGACGCCTATCAACTCAAGCAACAAAAGAGTCCCGCCGGCCTTCCGGCGGGACTCTTTTTGTTGCTATTTAACACCTCTAACGGATCTTAAAGGGCGGTTTCTTTTTCGTTGGCGATTTTCGTCCGGGCCCATTCATTAAAGGACGGTTTCCTTTTCGTTCGCGATTTTCGTCCACGCCCACTGCAGGCGCTCTTCATAGCGCTGCAAGGCGGCAAGCGACTCCTGAGGATCGGTCCACTTCACCGGCACCGGCGGGCTCGGTTCGCGGCCCCATTCCCCCATGGCGGCAACCTGCATCAGTAACAGCTCGCGCGCTCGGCAAGCGAGCGATTCCTCATCGGGGATCCTCCAGCCAGGCCCCCGGTCCAGCCGATCACTCCCTTCAATCGATTCCAGGGAATGACTGACTGGCGCGATCGGTAGCGCCATCAGCCCGATCCCCGCTTCGCGAATCGTTCTGCAAAAGGCCTCCGCCTCGGCCAATTCCCAGGGATCGAGCGGAAACACCAGCTCCACCCCACGGTCTTTCCCTGGTCCTGACCGTTCGATCTGCCACTCCGCCAAATAGACGGGCAACAAGGCACCGTGCCAGACGATCTGCCCCAACAACAACGAATGGATACGCGCGATTTCTACCGGTTCTTGCAAGTGCGCATCACACCCGGGCGCCGCGGTCCTGTCCGAGGGACCGCCAAGCCCCTCGGGCGCCGAGGCGCCGATCCAGTGCTTGGCCAGGGGACAGAAAAGGAAATTCATGCTCCCGCCTCGGGGCGGTATTTGCGGTAGCTTTGCGGAATCAGCTCCAGGCTCGCCAGACGGTAATGGACCGCCTCCGCGCTCACCAAGAATCGCTGAGCCACGATGCTTTCAAACCGGTAAAGCCTGACCAGATCGGCCTTCGTGGACTGAGAAGCAAGCGGCGCAGGAAACGCACTGGCAAAGAGTGCACTCACCTGGGCTTTCGGCAGAAGCAATTCGGCCGCGAACCGGTTGGCCTGACGCTCGCGTGTCTCCCATTCGCGATCCCCGGTTTGCAGGACATGCCCGCCATCCATCGCAAGCATGCGCCCTTGCGCCTGTTCGCGCCGGATTTCCTCCGCGTGAAGCAAAAAATGGCCAATTTCATGAGCGATCGAAAATCGCTGCCGCGTGAGTGGATCGTCGGCATTGCAAAACAAAAAGCCGCCGGGGCCATGAGAAAGCACGAGCAGGCCTGCCAAGCGATGAGGCGACCCTTCACTTCCCTCAAGGTCAAGCGGCCAGTCGTAGGTATCCGCCAGCCAGCGGACCGATTTGCCCAGGGTCAAACCGGGAATCGCCACGAAGAACAAGGGCAAGGAATCAAGAACCGCGGCGAGTGGGATGGGACCCACTTCCTGGAGGGACTCCCAGGTGCCGTTGCGCCGATCCGTTTCAGGAGCCGTGGCGGGAAACGACGCCTCTCCTTCAAGAATCGGGCGTAGCCGGGCCAGCGCCAATTCGACCATCCGCCCCTCGTCGTCGAGGATTTCGCGGGTGATTTTGGATGAGGCGGAAGGAGGCATGTCCATGCGCCCTTGCGTCATGGCGCCTTTGGAGAGTTGGGCCGGTCGGCCGTTGAAATCGTTCGCTTTGGTTTCGCGTCCATCACGTGTTGGTTAGCGATCCGTTAGCCAAATCTTCGCACGACTTGCTTTGGCTTTTTTGTCTTTTTGTCTTTTTGACCGACAACAACGATTAAGAGGGAGGATTTTCAGGAGGAGGGTTGGGAGCTTTTTTTTTCGTCTGAGCAGAGCGGGCGGCCATCGCGAGAGAAGAGGCTTCGGTTGCGGTCATTCGGTTCGCCAGGAGCAAAGAGGCGCGATAAAGTTGTTTCAAGGATTTCGCGGAGAGTCTGAGGTTTTGTTGTCTGGCCCAGCAGTCGAAATCTTGGTTGCCTAGCACACTCGGTATTTCAAGATCCTGATGATTGCGAAGGGTTTCGATTTCGAGGTCGGTAAAACTAATCCGGTTGCGAATGGCAGCCTGGTTCAGGAAGTCGATCAGATGTTTGAGCGTGGGATGCTGAGAAGGAGACGATGCGGAAGGATCTTGCGCGACTTGATCTTTTGATTTTTGATTTGATTTTTGATTTATTTTTTGATACGCTTCCGGCTTGCCTGGCTTTTTCGATTCGGTCGTCTTTTTTACTTCGGCTTCGACTGTTTTTACTTTCGCTACGACCGTTTCTACTGCTTTTTCCGTGCGGAATTTTTTGGCAAACTTGCGGACATCGCCGCCCTGGCGGCTTGCCTCTACCAGGCCCTTGAGAAAGTCGCGACCGCGACTGAGGACACCTGCCGGTACCGCATCCGCGGCTTCGGCGGGTACCGCATCCGCGGCTTCAGGATGGGCACCGCCCTGATCGGCGTGCGCCTCGGCAGGGGCCTCGACGACCTGGGCCAAAAGTTGAGAAAGACGGTGATCCGGATGGACCACCGCCTTTTTCCCGATCTTCTGCAATAGCTGTAAATCGCCCGTTTGCCACGCCAGGGAATATTCCTGGACCAGGGAGAAGTCGAATTCCTTTTGAAAATCGGCGGCAAGCGGCGAGCGTATCGCCTCTTGCCAGCGACGAGCAGCGCCCGCCAAATCGGCACGGCTCACCGCTTCGCGATACTCAGGAATTCCGGAAACTCCGGCCAAGAAAGACTCAGGACGCGGCATGTGCGGCGACATTAGCGGATTCCTCCGTTAATGTGGTTGATTTCGTTACCGGTTTCCTCGGAAACCGACAGGGCGGCACTCACCAGAGAATCGTTGGTACCTGGCGCCTTGGGGGCCAGTGACTGGGCCACGCGGGCCCGGATTCTGCAACATTGCACCGCAATACTCCTTGAATTCTTGCCGTATCGGCGGGCCAGCTCTTCGTTGTCCTCGAAATGGAGGAACTTGTCGTAAAAGAGCTGAACCTCTTCGTCGTTCAGAATTTGGGGCAGCCGCTCGCCCACCAGCGCCAGCAATTCGGAAATTTCCATCTGGCGCAAGGCGGTTGCCGCGGGGTTGCCGTGACGATGGTCCACGACCTCGTACTCACGCCCCTCGGTGAACGCTTCCCTTTTGTGCCTTTTCGAGCGACCCTGAGTCCTCTGGACCTCGTGGATCAGCTCCTTGGTGGCCCAGTACAAGAACCAGACCTCGAAAGGCTGGTTCGCATCGTACTGATCCGCCTTCTGGATCACCTTGACGCAGGTCTCCTGAAAGACCGACTCGGTCAGGTGATCCACCTGGTTGCGCAGGCTGGACGGAAGTCTGGGACGGCTTTTCTGCACCAAACCGCGAACGCGTGCCAGAAGCTTGTCTCCATGACAAAGGAGAAGCTCATGCACCTGTTCCAGTTGGTCACAAGAAAACCCGGCGTTCCCGTTCATCCGGCCATGCCCTCCCTCCAGAGAACGCGGCGAAAAGCCCAATATGAACTTCCCACCGCCTACTTACTTTTCCCTCAATCGATTCGGGGATTTCCCAATCTTGGCAAAAACTCCGAAAAGAAATTGTAAAAAGGGCGTAACTGATTTGCAAGATGGGGTTTAGGGGATGCGGAATTCTGGAGAAAGTGAGGAAGCTCTGTGGGTTGGTCCCTCCTAATTTCTCGAAAATCCACCTGGCTTTTCCTCGTTTTCTGCAATTTCCCGGTCGATTTTTAAGCGATGTTGATCGGCATAAGCCCAGGTATGCTCCAAATCGACCTGGCTCAAACCGGGGTAGGAATTCAAAATTTCCGATTCTTTGAGTCCCAACTCTCTCAAACGCACCAAAGTCCAAACCGGTATGCGGGTTCGATTTAAGCAGGGTGAACCGCCGCAAACATCAGGTGACGACACAATCGATGGGAAATCGAGCATTGTCTCTCACGAAATCATGGGACCTTCAGGTCGCGACTCGCTCTCCAATCGTTCAGCAACCCCTCCCGGATTGATGATCCGGTCTGCATAGGCTTCTCGATCCTCATTGATGAGGGCAATCAACCGGCGAATGTCGTGCCCGGCTCGGGCTGACATTTCCATGCGGATGCGTCGAATCTTGTCGTAATTTGACTCATCCAACGTGGTCGAAATCAATAGACAATAATAATCCCATAAAATATTAGCTATTTGATTTTCAGAACTTTGGTTCGGGTCATCAGGCTCAAGAGTTCCTTTTGCTCTTGAGGTACCCTTTGTCCACTCCCTGATTATCTTTGAATGAAATAGGGGCGCTGCCCTGACGACAGCGCCCCTTGGGGAAACGGTAAAGATTCCCTGGTTTCCCAGGGAGATCCGCATTACCGCTTCTTGATCGTGCCGGTGCCCTTCGTCACCGAACCAAGCACCCCTTCCACGGGACTGCTCAATTGCAACGAGAAGACCAGATCGGTCGTCATCGTCGAATCAGGAAGAACCGTCACCGAAATCGATTTTTGCGTCTCTCCCGGAGCGAAGGTCAGAGTGCCGCTCGTCGCGGTGTAGTTTTTGCCCGCCTTGGCGGTGCCGTCGGCCGTGGTGTAGTTCACCGTCACGGTCTTGTTGCTTGCCTGGGACAAGCTCACCAGGAACGAGGTGACCACTTTCCCATCGCTGTTGGCGCCGAAAGAGAATTCCATCGGCTTGATGATGTCCAATTTCGCCTGGTTGATCGTCTTCCAGTCGTCATTGAGGATGCCGCCGGTGTCACCCGAGTTGGGGTTCCACGACCAGTAGGTCCAGCTCGGTCCCTGAGTTCCACTTTGCAAGGTACCGCCGGTGATGCCGCCTTGCATGTACTTGACCAGGGCGTTGAGCCAGGTCTGATCCGAGGCGGTCGATAGCTTGGTGCCAAACTCGCCCAGGAGCACCGGAGCGATGTTGTTCTTGTAAAGATAACCCCAGTTCTTCTCCCAGATGGCGGGCATGTTGTTGGGGTAGTTGGCATCGCTGAACCAGGTCTGCGGGTAGACCGAAGCCGGGTAGTCGTGCGGGGAATAGACCAGGCGGTTGGCGACATTCAGTTGGACCGGGAAATCCCCGGCTTTGGATAGATTGCCGCCCCACCAGTAGCTGCCCGAGGTTCCCGATTCGATCCCCTCGACAATGATCAGCCAGTTGGGATTGGCCGCCAGGATGGCATTGCCGGCCTTTTGCGCGGCCAGACGCCAGTCGGTCGCCGGGTCGCCGCTACCCCAGGTTGCCTGACCGTGCGGTTCGTTGTGCAGATCGGCGCCGATCACGGCCGGGTTGTTGGCATACCGGGTCGCAAGCATGACCCAGTCGGAAATGAACCGGCTTTCGGGATAGGCCGAGGTGTACCAGAGACCCGATCCCTCGGTGCCCGCTCCGGCGTCGGAGCGATGGTGATCGAGGAAGATGCGCAGGCCAATCTGGCCCGCGTACGCCACGATCTTGTCCAGAACCTGCACGCCATTCAGGCCTTGCAAGTCGGCATTCTTGCTGAAGTCGATGCCGTTGGGTTTGCTATTGGCATCGAAGAGCTGGTTGGAGATGGGCAAGCGGATCGTATTGAAACCCGCCTGCTTCATCTGGTCCATCATCTCCTTGTAACCGCGCGTCCACAGGCCGTGGGGCGCGAAGTTGCTCGACTCCATGCCGAACCAGTTCACGCCGGCAATGCGGATGATCTGGCCGTTGGCATCGACGATCTGATTGCCCGCGGTCTTGAAATACCCGGGTGCAATGCCGGAAGTCGGCACGCCCACCTGCACGCTCGCATCGCCAATGGCGATGGTCGGTGGTGAGGTCGGATTGGTGGGCGCCGAAGAGACGCCATTGAACGATCCCGTGATGGCCACTCCATTGAGCGTCCAGTTGGTGGGACCTGCCTTGACGTTGCCGGGGCTGCCGTTGAAACCGAACGACACCGTAGCCCCGGGGGCGATGGCGGCGTTGTAGCCGGCATCCTTGATGACGAAATGATTGCCCGACTGACTCGCCACGCTGGCATTCCAGATGTTCGTGATCGAATAGGGGAAATCAAAACCGACCTGCCAGCCGTTGATTGGGGTGTGCCGGTGTTGGTCACCACCACGGCGGCGGTGAAACCACTGCCCCAGTCGGTGGATATGGTCAGGTCGGCCTTGGCGCTAAGCGGTGCGGGTTGGACCGGTCCCACATCGTCGTTTTGAATGGTCACAACCGCCGAGGCTCGCGACAAAGTGGCTCCACTGGGCGCGCTGAGCGCCAGCGAGAAGATTTCGTCGAGTTCGACACTCTGGTCGCCATTGATCGGCACGGTGATCGTCTTGCTCGTCTGACCGGCCGTGAAAGTAAGCGTGCCACTGGTGGCGACATAGTCGCTGCCCGCCGTGGCAGTGCCGTCGGCGGTGGCATAGGCAACCGAGACCGAGCCGGTGGATGCGGCCGAAAGGATCACGGTCAGGGTCGCATTCTTTGTGCCCGAATTGCCTTCGGAAATGGTGACATCGGCCACCGATAAGGTCGGCAAGCCAGGCGCGGTATCGTCGTTGGTGATCTTTCCGATCGCCGTGGCACGACTGAGCGTCGCCCCCACGGGGGAACTCAACACCAGGTTGAAGGTTTCGTCGCTTTCGACGGTGGTATCGCCAATGATCGGCACATTGACCGTCTTGGAGGTTTCACCGGGCGCAAAAGTCAGCGTTCCGCTGGCCGCGGTGTAATCGCTACCCGAAGTCGCGGTGCCATTGCTCGTGGCATAGCCGACCGTCACCGCCGTGGTTGAAGATGCAGACAGCAATACGGTGAAGACCGCGTTCTTGCTGCCGGAGTTGCCTTCGACAATCGTGACATCGGCCACAGACAAGGTCGGCAACACCGGTGCGGCATCGTCATTGGTGATCTTGCCCACCGCAGTGGCACGACTGATCGTCGCCCCCACCGGGGAACTCAACACCAGGTTGAAGGTCTCATCCGATTCGACCGTGGTGTCGCCCAGGATCGCGACGTTGATGGTCTTGCTCGTCTCGCCGGGTGCGAAGGTGATCGACCCGCTCGCCGCCGTGTAGTCGCTGCCTGCCGTGGCGGTGCCGTTGCTCGTCGCGTAGTTGACCGTCACTGCCGTGGTCGATGCCGCGGAAAGCGACACGGTGAACACGGCGTTTTTGCTGCCGGAGTTGCCTTCGACGATCGAGACATCGGCCACCGAGGCGCTGGGAGTGGTCGGCGCCTGCGTGCCTGGGGTTTTCCCATAAAGCAACTGGCTGCCGAATTCATACACGGGAATGTTCGCCGAAGCGATTGGCTTGTCGCGGCTGGTGCCCAGCCCCTGATACGACCAGTCGTTGGTCGGGTCCCAGGCCGAGGCAGGCAGGCCACTACGAAGTCCGACGCGAACTTGCGCTTCTTTCCAGTAGGTCGATCCCGATCCGGGGGAGATCTTCGTCCCGGTGAAATCGACATTGACGTAGTAGATTTTCGCGGCGGCGTCCCAGGGGATCAGCCCGCTGACCTTGGCGCCGTTGGAGTAATTGGAAACGACCTGCACATCGTTGGTGGTATAACCGGCGTTATACACCTCGCTCAGGTTGACGAAATAGCGGAACGACAGATCGGAACTTGGCCGCGCCGGCCACGCCGATCGGTTATTGATCAAGGCCCGCACTTCGGTGAACGTGGTTCCCGCCTGGTTGATTGCCCCCTGCACGAAGAACTCGTCGGTGGGCGTCTCGGCCACGGGGAAGTCGGCCAGCGGCGTGCCGCCATATTCCGAGTAGAGCCGAGCAATCGCCCCCTGGAAGGCGGCGTTGTAATCGAGCGCAACCTCGTTGGCGACATAATTGTTGCGCACATCCTCGTAGCTGTTGTCGTCGGCCGATTGCGGCCCGCCGACCAAAGCGCCATAAAGGATGTGGCGGTTGTCGTAGGGGGCGGAGACATTGCCGTCGTACACGCCGCTCGCGCCACGATGGTGAGGATTTTCCGGCGAATTGTTGCCAAAGCCGACCACATAACTGCGCTGGTTCGGGTTGTCCCCCAGCATGTAATTCATCTGCTTCACGGCAAAGTCGTGGTAGCGGCCGTTGTAATCCTTGACCGTGTCGCTGTAGATCAAGGCCAGGAAGGAGGTGTTGGCTGCATAGCGCAGCGATCCCCACGAATCGAGGAACGCCAGTCCGCCGGCGGTGGTTTTGATCTTGCCGCCCGAGGAGCCCACGGTCCAGTAGTCGAGCCAGTTCTCGACCTGGGCCTTGTAGGGGGCCTTGCCGGTGATTTGCGCCAGGAGCACGCCGGCGCCATAGGTCTTGTCGTCCCACGATTGGGTCCAGGTCAACGTTTTATTCAACAGGTTCTGGGTGTAAATCGTCTCGGCTTTATCGAGGTAGGCTTTTTCACCCGTCGCCTTGTAAAGCCAGACAGCGCCCCAGGCCAGTTCGTCGTTGTAGCCGCTGTAGGAATTGTAAAAACCGGCGGCATCGGGAATGCTATCGGAGTATTTGCCCCGATAAGTATCCGCAAAGTTGTACAATTCCCGGGCATGCTTCAAAAGCAGGTCGGCGTAAGCCGGATCGGTCGCGCGGAAGACGATCGACGCCGAAGCCAGGGCGGCGGCGGCTTCGCCGGCAACATCGGAACCGGGGTGCTGCGCATCGATTTTGTAAGCGGGCCGGTTCATCGACATCAGTTCGGGCGCGCCCCAGAACGAATGATCGTCGCTCCCCTTGCCCACCTGCGCGTAAAACACATTGGGTTCCGGATGCGCCTTGATGATCCAGTCGGTTCCCCACTTGATCGCATCGAGCATCGAGGTCAACTGCCCGCTCTTGGCGTAGGCGTCGCGATATTGCACCACGCCCCAGCTCAAAAGCGTCATCGACGAGGTCATCGGCAGGCCGAATTTGACATGGTCGCCGGCGTCGTAATAGCCGCCGGTCAAATCGATGCCGACATCGGCGCCGTCGTTCATCGCCGAATCGCCGCGCCAGGTCACGGGATAATCGTCGGGCAAATCGCCTGAACGCTGCGCCTCATAAAAGAAGAGCGATTTTTGCAGCACTTCGGCGTAGTTGTATTTGCCAGGCAGGGTTCCATCGTCGTTGGTGATCGTGACCGTGCCGGTACCCTTGAGCAACGTGGCGCCCGTCGCGGCGCTCAAGATCAACGAGAAGGTTTCGTTCGCCTCCGAGGTGGCGTCGCCATTGACCAGAACATTGACGGTCTTGGTCGTTTCCCCCGGCGCAAAAGTCAGGGTGCCGCCCACCGTGGAGTAATCGCTGCCGGCCGTGGCGGTGCCGTTGGACGTCGCGTAGGTCACGGTCACGGTGGAAGTGGCGGCCGTGGACAACGTGACCTTGATGGCGGCATTGGTCGTGCCGCTATTGCCCTCGACCACGCTCAGATCGGCGACCGACAAGGTCGGGAGTGCCGGCCCGGTGTCGTCATTGAGGATCTTGCCGGCCGCGGTGGCGCGTGAGAGCGTGGCGTTGGCGGGAGAACTGAGCGTCAACGAGAAGGTTTCATCGCCTTCGACCACCGTATCGCCCAGGATGGCGATGTTGACCGTCTTGCTCGTTTCACCCGGAGCAAAGGTCAAGGTGCTGCTGGCCGCGGTGTAGTCGCTTCCCGCCGTGGCGGTGCCGTTGGAAGTCGCGTAGGCGACCGTCACCGACTTGGTCGAAGCCGCCGAAAGGCTGACGACAAACGATGCGTTTTTCGATCCGGAGTTGCCCTCTGTCACGCTGACATCGCCCACCGAAAGACCCGGCGTGACCGGTGTCGTGGTCGATCCATCCCAGGTGATGACAGTATTGGTGGGCTTGTCGGTAGAGGTTCCGCCGTTGCCCAGAAAACCGATGTTCTCCGCGGCGCCGACCTTGATGGTGGAGTTATACGCCTCGGGCACAATTACGTAGTGGTTGCCCACATGGGAGGCGACTTTGCCGTTCCAAATCTGGGTGATTTCGCGGTTGTAATCGAATTCGATTTTCCAGTTGGTCATCTGCACCGACTGGTCGTTGGTTAAAAGGCCGTGGGCCTGGTAGCCGCTACCCCAGTCGTTGTCGAGACCGTAGGTGAACGATGGATTCAGCCGGGTTTCAAGTGATTCAAGGGATAACCTCGTTTTGTTTTTTGGGGATCGGCGGGAGGACTTGGTTTTTCGGCTTGAGGACCTTTCCTGGGGGAACGGCCAGTTGGTTGGGAAAAAACTCCACATGATATGCACCTCAACAAGCGAAAGAGATTGGTTCTGGGACTTTCGCCGCGCGGGGGACGGCTAGACTGGCCCCCCTCGCGACTCGATTGTAGACCTGAAAAAAAAGTAAAAAAAGCCCCCGGCCCACATTTGCGCCGAATGAGAATCCAAAGGATTTTTTTTCGCCGTTTTTCTTTTTTTCGACCAAACCTTTTCGCCTCGAGCTTCGTCCTAATGGGGTGGCAACCATGCGAAATCCCCGTGATTTTGCATGGTTGCGCCCTATTGACGGCCCGGGCGCATCTCCTGTGCCCGATTGATTTTGCTATTTGTAAAAACTTCTCTATTTTTCATATTTTGTAAATTACGCCTCTTGCCGTTGAGCAAAAGACGCTTATTTTGCGTTTTTGGCATTTTCGCTCCTGGATTCTCCAGCTGAATTCGGCGATGCCGATGCCGCGCGCAACCGGGTTCTTTGCACCCGCGATCCAAAAACAAAATGTCCGATCAAGGGGAAGCGAAGGGAAGAAAAAAGGCCCATGGCAGCAGCTGCCACGGGCCTGAATGAGTAACGATCATTTCACGCAAACAGGAAGTGCAAAAGCACCCTGCCGGGTCCATAGCCCCCCTCTCCGCTTCCTCTCTCTCCGCGCCTCCGCGTGAGAATCTTTGGTTTTCTTTTATGCGGCGATATCCGCGACTCGCCCCTTACGCAGCGATATCCGCGACCCGCCCCTTATGCGGCGATATCCGCGACCCGCGGCCGGGCCAGGACGCGTAGTTCGTCCTTGGCCCGGCTGATGCGGATGCGGAGGGCATTGGGCGTGATGCCCAATTTCCTGGCGACCGCTACGGTGTCGCCCCTCTCGTACTCGGCGATCAGTGTCGCCAGATCGCCATGCCGATGAAGGATCGTGTTGAGAAGCGATTTACGCTCCTCCCATTCCGTCTCTTCATCGACCTTGCGCCACGGATCATCCCCAAGACAATCCGGCTCGAATTCGTTGCCGGTTTCCTGGTCGGTCGCAAACAACGAACCCACGATGGGCCGTTCTCCCAGACGATTGGTTGACCGGGGCTGAATGCAATCCCACCGCAAGTGGCCCTTGCCGCCGCGGAGAAAATTGAACCCGATCCCCGTCGCCCAAAACACCATATTCTCAAGCGGCGTCCGGTTGCCAAACTCCGGTTGAAATTCGGCCCACTTCCCCGCTTCAAGGTGCTCCCAAATCCGCGAAACCAGATCCATTGCCTCAGCCGAACGACCGTGCCGGTGAAGCAACTTCTCAACCTTGCCTGCAATCTCCTGGAAAGCCTGAAGGAACAGGTCCATCACAAAGGCCTTTTCCATCTCCACTCCTCATCGACCCAACCCGGGCCCACGAAGCCGCCTCGATCCTCAAGATCGCGAGCACGCGGGGACCCGGCCAACCGGGAATGACTTTTCCCGGACCGAATCGGGGACTTCGCGGCATGACGCCGCGCCCTGGGAAACCCCGGCCCAGGGGTGGTGGTATCCGGACCCTCCTCGGGCCGAAACCTTGCGCGCTAATATTGGTGGAATGGTGCGAAGGAGAAGTTAGCTCGTCTAACCCAGATCGCACGGACTCATGTCTATACGACACGGAGTCCCAGTGCGCTCACGATCCTTCGGCTTGCGACTCTTGATGATGGGAACCCCAGTGGCGTTCGACTCAGGTGCGCGGTCAAAACGAGCTTGGGGCGCCTTCATCATCAAGCGTACCGATTTGGCTAGCATCATGATTTCCGCCCTCCTCATCTCGTCACCCGACCCAAGCAGGGAGTAATGAATGGAACTCCCCGGCCAAATTGAGGCTCATACTTTCATACACGAATGCCGTGGGAAGATTTCAAAAAATGTTCCGATATTTCGCGAAAAACCCTAACTTATTACAAAATCACTAGTTGCGCAGGTGACAATCCCCATCGCCATGGCCGATTTCCGCCGGCTGGCTGACGCGCGAAAGCGGAGAAATCCTGACTTCCGAGGAAATGGTCCCTCGGATTGCTTCCAGGCGGATCAATCGGTCAGGAAATCCCGGCCAGCCGGGCTGAGGCGCGATCCAAAATCCATTTCCCAATCCCATTGGTTTCCTCCCGCTGCCGCCACCTCTTAAGGTGGCCCCTTTTTTGGTTGCTCGCCGAACGGTCAAACCGCCGCCAAGTCCCCTCAACCCAAGTCCCCTCAACATCGGATACACCGCAAATGTGGGACCATTACTTCCGTGGGGAGAAATGTGCCGCGAAACCGGCATGCGACACCATCCAATGCTCTCATCGGTCTCCAACCACTTCCCATTTTGCCACGGCTACCGAATGTAGGATTGCCCAGTTTATCGCGGGCAGGGATTTTGTTTTTTTTGCTCATGTTCCGCCCGTAATATGAAAAGCCGGCCACGGACGGGAACGGCCAATTCACTCGACGCCATGGATGGTGGGATTACTTTGGGGTTCCGACTCCATGATTCGCCTCCAATCCTCCACCGACCGTTCCGCCCTTTGGTCTCGCCTGAGCCTGGGTGCATTCATGGTGGGCGCCTCATTCCTGGGGGGCTACGCCTCCAATCACATGGGATATGGCGTCGCTCACGCCGAAACCAAAATCGATTCCGTCATTCATCGCCTGGGTGAACGATTCGAAGCGATCGCCCAGCGGGTTTCCCCCACCGTGGTCGCCATCGAAGCCTCCAAACCTTCCAGCAAATCGAAGAAGGGCACCGTCGACGAATCGGGGTCCGGCGTCGTCGTGCGCCTGCCTCGCCAAAGCGGAATGTTTGTCCTGACCAACAACCATGTCATCGCCGATGCGACACGCGACCAGATCACAATCAATCTTTCCGATGGCCGCATCATCCGCCCCAGCCGCGTCTGGACCGATCCCGAATCCGATGTCGCCATTCTCAAGATCGAGGCGGACGAGCGAATGGTCATCCCCGGAACCCTGGGCGACAGCGACGGCGTGCGCGTGGGGCAGTGGGTGCTCGCCTTTGGCAGCCCGTTTGGCCTCAATCAATCGGTGACGCATGGCATCATCAGCGCCAAGGATCGCGGCCAGGTCAGCCTGGGCAGCACGATCCGCATCAAGGACTTCCTGCAAACCGACGCGGCGATCAATCCCGGCTCTTCGGGCGGCCCCCTTTTGAATCTCGAAGGCGAAGTCATCGGCATCAATACGGCCATCGCATCGACTTCGGGCAACAACACCGGCGTCAGCTTCAGCATCCCGATCAACCTGGTCAAAAGCATCGCCGAAGAACTGCTCTCCAAGGGCACCGTTGCGCGCGGCTTCCTGGGCTTCCAGTCGGCGAGCACGTTCGACCCGTCCGAGGCACTCAAACTCGGCCTTGATCGTGTTCAAGGCGCCCTCGTCGAAACCGTCTATCCCGAAACCCCAGCTCACGTGTCCGGCATGCAGGCGGGCGATGTCCTCCTGCGGATCGATTCCACCGTCATCCGCAACGAAAACCACTGCATCAACATGATCGCCACCCTCAAGCCGGGACAAAAGGTGCGCCTGGAACTCTGGCGCAACCGCCAGGCGTTCGCCGTGGAAGCGACCGTGGGCGACTGGTCTCAGGCCGTGGCCCGCTTTCGCAAAGCCCCCGAAGCCGCCCAGACCGAAGCCCGAACCGCGAATCAGTACCCGTAAGGAACCTGGACTTCAGGCCTGCGCCTTCACCGATCCGAAAACGGCGAATTGTTCTCGATTTGCGCCCTTGGTGATGGGCCCCTGAATTCCGATCAGAAACCTGAATTCAGCTCAGAAACATGGGATGGCGCAAACTGCGCATCGCTTAAGGATGAAACCCGACGAACCCGCCGCATCCTTGCAGGATGCGGCGGGTTCGTTATCTCTCCCTTGAGAACCGCATTCAAGAAGCCAGCGAAACCGGCGTTGCGCTCAGCCACGCGTCTACCAAACTCTCCAGTCCCTGCGCCAGCGTGCTTGGCAGCGGTTCGAAATGGCCGGCGATTTCCGGGCTTCCCCGGCCCACGCCAACGGTGGTCCCTTCCAGTTGGTTGACCGCCATCATCACCGTTTCGTCGTTGGCGGCGGCGCCGGCGTAAAAGGGAATCGTGCCCTTGCCCAAACGCGCCAGGGCCAGTTTCGCCGCTTTGCATTTCCCCCAGGCTTTGCGCGTGGTGATTTCCAGCGTCGCGCCAACTTCCTGGCACACCCAATCACAGGGCGCCGAAAGGGTCAGCCCCCTTGCTTTTTGCAGCACGGCCGCCTGATCCTTTTTGCTCAACTCGCGTAGATGCACGGCAAGGCAACCCGGCTTGGATTCGACCCAAACCCCGCAATACTCATCCCCCAGATCGCGCAGCAAGGATGCCAGTTCCTTCAGGACCTCGTGGTCCGACTCCAGGTAGGGGTCGTCTCGGTCCTCGCCATCGAGGTGTAGTTGCCGGCCGCCCGAACCTGCGAGCAAATAGGCGGGAAGATCGACAAGGCGCTTGAGTTGCTCCAGCGGCCGATCGCTTAGCACGCCAAGCGCAATCCCCGGAAGCCGCGTCAGGCTTTCCAGCGCCTTGCGCATCCTGCGACTGAGCCGCGAGGGATCCGCATGCGCCGCCTGTGAAATCAGCGTGCCGTCGAAATCGAACATCAAAAAAATCTGCCGGCCCCGAGCCCGTTCCTTGATGAGCCGCGAAACCCAGCCGTGGCATTCCAGGCCGCCCCGACAGATAGGAGAGGGAGCTTTCATGCAGCAACACTCCACAAAGGGAAACAAGAAATGATGGGGAGCATCTTGCCCGAGGAGCATAACAAGAACAGTTTGAGGGCCGAACTTAACAGCATTCCCGCCCAGCGAAAGATATTGTTGTCTTGAACCTTCTGGCGCAGGAAGCGAATGCGGCGCGTGCGCTGTTCGGGTTCCATGACGAGCGCCTGCTGCAGCGTTTCGGCGGTCTGCGATACATCGTGTGGATTGATGATGAGCGCCTCGGTCAATTCCCTGACCGCGCCGGTGAATTGCGAAAGGATCAAGACTCCGTCTTCATCGTCGCGGCAACTGACAAACTCCTTGGCCACCAGGTTCATGCCGTCGTGTAGCGAGGTGATCATGCAGACATCGGCCATCCGGTACCAGAGGTGGATTTCCCGTTGATCCAGATGCCGGTGAATGAAGACCATCGGCTTGCCTTCGTCGGTCCCGAATTTCTCGTTGATCTTTTCCACCATTGCGGCGACTTCGCGGTTGAGCGCGTGGTAGCTGGGGATCGGCATGCGACTGGGGGCGCCAATCAAAACAAAGCGAACCCCCTCAGCTTCTTCGGGATGAGCTTCCAACCAGGCATCGATTGCGCGCAGGCGCTCGGGGATTCCCTTGGTGTAATCGAGCCGGTCAACCCCCACGACAATGCGCCGATTGCCGATCCCATGCTCTTTTCGCAGTTCCTCGCACCGTTCTTTCCACCCGATGCCCAGAAGCGACTTTCCCTTGGAGGGGTCAATGCTCAGTGGAAACGCTTCGATGCGCGTTTCGTGATTTCGATGGACCGCGGTGAAGCGCTCCCGATCGGTTTGACAATCACTCGTGTTGGCGATCGTCTGGTCCACCGTTTTCAAGAACCGTTCGCAATGAACCTGCGTCTGGAAACCAATCAGATCGCTTCCCAGAAGTCCTTGAAGCAAGGACTCGCCAAACGGGCAATGACGGAAGGCCTCTGGCGTGGGCCAGGGAATGTGCCAAAAATGGGCTACTTTTAAATCGGGCCGTGCTTGTTTCAGCATTTGAGGCAACAGGGCAAAATGGTAATCTTGAATGAATATGAGTGCTTCTTTTCCGGCCAGCTCTTCAAGAATCGCCCGGGCAAAGTGGCGATTGACCTCCTGGTATGACTTCCAATCTTTCTCTTCAAAAATGAACGGCTGATTCAGCTCATGGCACAATGGCCATAATCCGCTATTGGAAAATCCATAGTAAAAGCCATCCTCTTGTTCGCGAGACACCCAGACGCGCCGCAGCGAATAAGCCGGAGCGTCGGGCGGAACCCGGACCAGTCCCGGTCTCACTCCAATGAACCGATCGGCATCGCCGGAGCCATGGGCAATCCAAACGCCGCCGCAGGCCTTCATGATCGGATCCAGTGCGGCGGTAAGTCCGCCCACGGGCCGAATGCACTCCACCCGGCCTTGATGGAATCGATGAACATAGGGTTCGCGATTTGAAACAATTACAAGTTCCCGGCCTTGAAGACGATTCTTGACTGTTTCCACGAGACGCTCAGTCGTCCAGGTCATTCCCACCGTCGCTTGAAAGGTCCATTTCTCAACCCGCAATCCTGTTAAGAATCGCAAATCCCATGCCCTGTTTTTCAGGAGACCCATTCGAATCACCGGTGTCCTGCTGACGATAAAACTTCCCCTTACCTGGCTTTCCGCGCCTCATTTCCCAGGAAAAGTTCAAGCAACTCAGGTGCCTCTGCCTCCTTTTTGAACAGGTGACCAAATTCTTGCCAGTGAGCGCTACGGACTGCCTTGCACCGACCCGCTCGCGTTCACGTTGCCCCAGATGATCCGCGTCCCGATCATGGGATCCATGTCCCGATCATTGCGATGAAATAGGGGATGCCGACTTGTAAACCATCGTTGGCGCGCGTGGAAGTTGCCTCCGCGCGGTCAACCCGCTCTTTAGCGCTCGTCCTGGCTTGGGCAGGCCGCTCATCGTCAAGCATGGAGCATGCTGCGCGCAAAGCAATTGACTTGGGAATTCCTCGTTGCGAGAAATGGGTCCCTCACCTTATCCAACTCGTTTTTCCCGCTTAGATTGACAGAAACTGGCTCCGTCTTTCTCTCAAAGCAAGCCTGGAGTGCCTGCTCCCTCTCGCCTAACGGCGCAGTGGGAATAGACGATCCCTCCTTTTGTGCGCCGGCGCCAGCATAGGAGGCTTCGATGGTTCCTTTTCCCTATGGCCTTCCCAAAGCCGAATTGCACCTGCACCTGGAAGGCAGCCTCGAACCGGAAATGATGCTCGCATTGAGTGAGCGCAATCGGGTCGCCCTGCCCTACCGGAGCGCCGCCGATATTCGCAACGCATTCGCCTTCGGATCGCTGCAAGCTTTTTTGGATATCTATTACGCAGGCATGTCGGTACTTTGCAAGCCGCGCGATTTTTACGAATTGACTTTCGCTTACCTAAAAAAAGCGGCATCCCAGGGCGTTATTCATGCGGAAATGTTTTTCGATCCACAGGCCCATCGTGAAAAAGGTTTGGCCTTCGCCGACCTGCTCGATCCGATCGAGCAGGCTTGCGCCGAGGCGGAGAGATCCATGGGAGTGTCGACCCGCTTGATCCCTTGCTTCTTGAGAGATCGGCCCCTGGCCGAGGCCAGGGCGTTGTGGCGTGAGATGGAACCGCATGCCCACCGGATCGCCGCGGTCGGCCTCGATTCCCAGGAGGTCGGCTATCCCCCCGGTTTGTTCAGCCGCATTTTTGCCGACGTCCGCGGCGCGGGCCTCAAGGTCGTTGCGCATGCCGGCGAAGAAGGCCCGCCCGAATATGTGCGCGAGGCGCTCGATCTTTTGCACGCCGCGCGCATCGATCACGGCGTGCGCTCGATCGAAGATCCGGAACTGACCCAGCGGTTGGTCAAGGAAAAGATCCCCTTGACCGTGTGCCCTTATTCCAACTGGAAGCTCGGGGTCTTCCCCAGCTTGCAACAACACAATTTACCCAAACTGATCGAGGCAGGGTTGATGGTCACGGTTCATTCCGATGATCCGGCCTACCTGGGAGCCTACATCGGCGAGAACTTCGAGGCCTGCCAGAACGAGATGGGTTTGCCTGCGGCGATCCTGGTTCAACTGGCGCGCAACTCGTTTGAAGCGTCCTTCCTCGACGAGGCGTCGAAACGCCGTTGCCAGGAGAAAATCGACGCCTATGGGAAAACCAATCCGGCGGCCTGACCGAGAATTTGCTAATAAAAAAATGCCCCAACATTCCTGGGAATGCCGGGGCGCGTGGAATGGGCATGGACGGGTCGACTAACAGGACTGCCGGGCGACTCGATTGGACTCGGGTGGCACCGAGATTTGCGCCAGTGAAAAGACTTCCAGCGAAACTTCTCTCTGGTCGACTCGCACGACCGCACGCCGCGGATCGACCTGGGCTCCCGTGAGCGTCCCCGCCGCCTGCATGAAATGGGTAAGGCTTCTCCTGGAGTCGAAATACAGGATGTCGCTACCCAGCATGCCGTTGACGAGCTCGGTGATCCAGGGGCAGCACTTGAGCAGGGCAAGCTGCGGCCAGGGGAGAAACCAGCCGCTGGCCACCATGGCGCTGGGCATGCGCTCGCGGACCAGTTCCGGGACGAGCGCCATCGGGTAGTCCATCACCCAAATCAGCGAGGGTTCTTCCGCGGCTTCTTCGGCGGCCGCTTCGGCAAACAGGGTGTTCACCTCGCGATAGGCCTTCCAGTGGTCTTCAAAAAAGGCCGGATCGTAAGGAAGGAACTGATCGGGCCTGAGCGCGGTTCCCGGCGGAAGCTGGTGGCACATCGACCAGAGGCCGCAACAAGAAAAACCGTAGTAGTAACGTTTTTCCTGTTGTTTGGTCAACCAGATCCGCTTTAAGTTGTACTGGGGATTTTGCGGCGGGACCGACACCACGCCATTGGCCGAAGATTTGATCCGGTCGGCATTTCCGGAACCGTGTGCGACCCAGGTTCCGCCTTCCACCCGCAGCCGCTGGTCAAAGGCCCGCGGAACCGCTCCCTTGGGTCGGCCGCATTCAATCCCTTCCGGCCCATGCCAGTGGATGTACGGTTGCCGGTGGGATACCACGATCAAACGCCGGTCTTCGGCATGTTGATCAAACGACGAGTTGAGTGTGTCTAGGTCCAATCCATATTCCTTTAAGATGAAACGCTGGATTGAGAGAAAAAACCACGAAAGGTATTGGCGTTGCTGTTGCGAGGTATGGCAACTTCCGTGCCGGACCGCAGGATCGACGAAGGAAAGTCAATGAATGAGTTTTGGGGCCGATTATGCTCCGGTTTGACCCGATTTCGATGCCCAAAACCCCGAATCTCCTTATGTCGGCCGTTTCGTTGTGTTCAAAAATTCAACAAGTGTTCAAGGCTTGAACAGGGCCGAGGGCCGTCCTCATGAATTGGTTCCGGTTTTGGTCGCTCATCGCCATGTTGGGATTAATCATCCTTTTGCTCTCCTACGGCGGGGTCTATTTCTTCACTTCGATCAATGAAGAAATCGAAGTGATGTTTCGCAACAACGTCGACAGCCTCACCGCCGCTCAAGAGGTGCGCATCGCCTACCGCGACCTGCGTCATCAACTGCTGCGCTATCAATTGGACAACGACTCCTCCCGGCTTGGGGAAATCGGGCCCATTCGCACCCGCCTCATGAAAAACCTTGCCAAGACCGAATCGACCGCGCTCACCGACCGGGAAATCGAACTGACCCAGCGCGTGCGGCGCGGCGTGGAGGATTTCTTCGCTCGTTTCGACGCCTGGGTCGCCAACGGCTCCCACCTGGAAGAACTGCTGCAGATCAACGAAATGCTCGACGAAAACCTGGTCAAGGAGATCCTCGTTCCCAATCGAGAATACCTCCGGCTCAACACTTACCTGCTCTCGATTCGTGAGAAAGAAAGCCGCGAACTTTCAACCCGGCTAATCCGGGTCTTCGTGGTGATCGGCGTCCTCGGCCTCATCCTGGGAATCGGCGGCGGCTGGCTGGTCAGCTCCTGGTTTCGCGGCTACCAAAAACGGATCGATCGCAAGCTTTTGTCCACCTCGCGCATTCTTTCGCACGCGGGCCGCTTGCCCGAATCGGGAGGCCTCGCCCACGGCAACCCCGGCGGCGATCTGCTCGACGATGTCGAGGGTTCGGCCAAACGGGTCGCCGAGCTGATGCGCAAAAGCGAACTGGACGCCCTGCGCGCCGAGCAGTTGGCCAAGGTCGGCCAGTTGGCGGCCGGCATCGCTCATGAAATCCGCAATCCCTTGACCTCGATCAAGATGCTTTTGCAAAACCTCGAACGCCGCCGCGGCCTGACCGGAATCGAACTTTCCGATCGGGAATGGCGCATCATGGACGACGAGGTCGAGCGGATGGAATCGACGCTCGACGGCTTCCTCGATTTCGCGCGCCCGCCGCGCCCGGTGCGCCAGCCGACCGATCTGCACACCGTCGTCCGCGAATCGCTTGCTACCGTTGCGGCGCGGGCCAAGGTCCAGGGGGTGAAACTGACCGGTCCCGAACCGGGCGAGCCGCTCTACGCCGAAATCGACCGCGGCCAGATCCGCCAGGTGCTCTCCAATCTGTTCATCAATGGCCTCGATGCTCAGCCGAACGGAGGCGAATTGCGCGTGTCTCTCGGCGGGCCCTCGACCTCGAAGCCCCATCGCCTCGAAATCCGGGTACGCGACCATGGTCCCGGTTTGCCGATCGACTTGGGCGACGCCATTTTCGATCCGTTCACTTCCACCAAGGATGCAGGCCTCGGCCTGGGACTGTCCATTTCGCGGAGAATCGTGGAAGGCCATGGCGGACAACTCGAAGGCGCCAATCATCCCGATGGAGGGGCGCTCTTTACCGCCAGAATTCCCGTATTGTCAGTCACCCTTCGAGTCGGGGTCTAACTCTTGAAAAAGATCCTGCTGGTCGACGATGAACCCAATCTCCTCTCCTCGCTGGAGATCGGTTTGGCTCGTGAAAACTGGTCCTTTCTTTGCGCCACCTCGGGCAAGGAAGGCCTGGAGCGCTTCCGCAAGGAAAAGCCCAACCTGGCCCTGCTCGACATGCGCCTGCCCGATATGTCGGGGTTGGAATGGATCAACAAGGTCAATCAGATCGATCCGACCTTCCCGATCATCGTGATGACCGCGTTCGCCACCACGGAAACGGCGATCGAGGCGATGAAATCGGGCGCGTTCGAATACCTGACCAAACCGCTCGACCTCCAGCAATTGCACCGCCTGGTCGAAAAAGGCCTGGGCGCGGGCGACTTTCAGCGAATTCCCGTTCTTTTCGAGGAAGAGTTCAGCGAGACCGAAAACGATCCGGCCGTCAACAAAGACCGGATCATCGGCAAATCGTCCGCGATGAACGAGATCTACAAATCGATCGGCCGCATCGCGCCCCTGGATGTAAGCGTGCTCATCATGGGAGAGTCGGGCACCGGCAAGGAACTGGTCGCCCGCTCGATCTATCAGCACGGCCCCCGCCATGCGATGCCGTTTCTTGCGATCAATTGCGCGGCGATTCCGGAAGCCCTGCTGGAAAGCGAACTGTTTGGCCATGAGCGCGGGGCTTTTTCCGGCGCGGAAAGGCGCCGCATTGGTAAGTTCGAACAGGTCAACGGCGGCACCCTGTTCCTCGACGAAATCGGAGACATGACCTCGGCCACCCAGGCGAAGATTCTGCGAGTGCTCCAGGAACAGCGCTTCGAGCGGTTGGGGGGCAACGAGACGATTTCCGTCGATGTGCGGATCATCGGGGCGACCAACCGCAACCTGGACCAGATGACCTCGACCGGCCAGTTTCGCGAGGATCTGCTTTACCGCTTGAATGGTTTTGCGATCCGCCTGCCCCCCTTGCGCGAGCGGATGGAAGACTTGCCCCTGCTTTGCCGCTACTTCGTCCATCAGTTCGCGCGCAAACTGAACAAACCAAGTCCCACGATCCCGCCGGAAACGCTGGCGCGCCTGATGGCTTATCACTGGCCGGGAAACATCCGCGAACTGCAAGCCACCTTGCGCTTCGGAATGATCCAGTCGTTCGGGCCGACGCTATTTCCCGAATCGCTGCCGGCGAAATTCACCCTGCCTCAAGCGATGGAACCGGTCCGCGCTGAGGTGGCCGAAGACTCCTACTGGGAAAAAAAGGTCCGGGCTCTTCTCGAAGCCGGTACCGAAGACATCTACTGGAAGCTGCTTGAAACCTTCGACCAGGCCGTGCTCGATTGCATCATGAAATATGTTCAGGGCAATCAGGTCCAGGCCAGTCAGATCCTTGGCCTCTCGCGCAATACCTTGCGCTCCAAGCTGGCCCAATTTCCGCAGACCAAGCACTCCAAAGGGACAACTTAAGCTGGCGCCCAGGCTCGCGCCGCCGAAGCGGGAAATCCCCGGCCGGTTGGACCTGCGAGAACCCTTCGAACGCCGTCCAAATAGGATGAGGGGTAAGACCCCCCTCCGTTCGTTTTCTGGCTCCGGAAGATCCATGGCCTACGTTCATGTCGTGCGCAACGAACGATTTATCTTCACGGACCTGCGGGAGTTATTTGCCAAGGCGAACGAACCCAAGTCGGGCGACCTTCTGGCCCAGGTGGGCGCCCGTAGCGAAAAGGAACGCATCGCCGCGAAGATGGCGCTGGCCGAAGTCACCCTCGGTGAAATCCTGGCCAACCCGCTGATCGACCCGGCCGAAGACGATGTTTCCCGCTTGATCCTGGACACTCACGACCGCAAGGCCTTGGCTCCCTTCGCCTCGACCACCGTGGGCGACTTTCGTGAACGGCTCTTGAGCGACCTGCCCGAGGGGAACGACCTTCGTTGCTTACAGGGTGCGTTAACCCCCGAAATGGTCGCCGCGGTCACGAAGATCCTATCCAACAAGGAGCTGATCCGCATCGCCTCGCGCATTCGCAATGTCTCACGCTGCCGCAATACGGTCGGATTGGCAGGCACCTTGAGCGTGCGCGTGCAACCCAACCACCCGACCGATCAGTCGGCGGGGATTGTTGCCGCGGCGATCGACGGTCTGCTCATGGGAGCCGGCGACGCGGTCATCGGCGTCAATCCGGCCATCGAATCGGTGGACACGGTGGCCGCCATCCTGCGCACCATCGACCACCTGATCGAAAAACTCGAAATCCCCACGCAAGGCTGCTGCCTGGCCCATGTCACCACCCAACTCGCGGCCATGGAGAAAGGGGCTCCGGTCGACCTGATGTTTCAGTCGATCGGCGGCACGCAAAAAACCAACGAGAGTTTTGGTATTTCGCTCTCGCTCCTCAAGGAAGCCAGAGAAAAAACACTCGAACATCATGCCTCAAGGCCGGTGCGCTGGGCGGGCGAGCAGGTCATGTATTTTGAAACCGGCCAGGGTAGTTCGCTGTCGGCGGGCGCCCACCATGGTATCGATCAGCTCACGCTGGAGGCGCGCGCCTACGGCGTGGCCCGCACGCTCGATCCCTTTCTGGTCAATAGCGTCGTCGGGTTCATCGGCCCGGAATACCTCTACGACGAGCGGCAGATTGTGCGCGCCGGACTCGAAGATCATTTCATGGGCAAGCTTTTGGGGCTGCCGATGGGGGTCGATGTCTGCTTCACCAACCATGCCGAGGCCGATCACAATTCGCTGGACAATCTTTTGGTGTTGCTCGCCGCCGCGGGCTGCAACTACATCATGGGCGTGCCGGCCGGCGACGATGTGATGCTCAGTTACCAGAGTACGAGCTACCACGACGCGGCGCTTGCGCGCGAACTATTTGGCCTGCGCGCCGCGCCGGAATTTCAGGCCTGGCTCGAACGGCAGGGAATCGCCTCGGGCAGCAAGCTGTGCGGGCGCGATCGGCCTCTTTTGGCCGGGCAAAACCTGGAAACGCTTTTGCTTGCGGCAGGCTCTTGATGGAGCAGGGAGAAGATCAGGAATGAATCCGGGCCATGACGAATGCACCCCTCCCGTAGCCAAGCACGGCGACGAGGCCACCCTGGCGAGCATGGGCTATTCCCAGGAGCTCTTTCGCGGCATGGGGGCGTTTTCCAATTGCGCGCTTTCCTTCTCGATCATTTGCATTCTTGCCGGCGGCATTACCTCCTTTCATGTTGGGTTTTGCGCGGTGGGCCCGGCGGCCGTCGGCATCGCCTGGCCCGTGGCGGCCCTTTTTTCGTTGGCGGTCGCGGCAACCATGGCGCAAATTGCCTCGGCCTTTCCGACGGCGGGGGGACTTTACCACTGGGCCGCTCTTTTGGGGGGTAAGGGCCTCGGCTGGTTTACGGCCTGGTTCAACCTCGCCGGGCTGGTCACGGTGCTCGCGGCGATCAATGTCGGCACCTGGCGCTTTGTCGTGTCGTCGTTCTTTGATGGCAACGACCCGGGACCCTGGGTTCAGTTTGCCGCCGTCAGCACGATAGCCCTTTCCCAGATCCTCATCAACATGATGGGAATGCGCGTGATCGACCCAGTCACGACCTTTAGCGGCTACTGGATCATGGGGGTCTCTGCCTGGATCGTCGCGCTCTTGTTCTGGCACGGGTCGTTTCAACACCCCTCGCTTCTTTTCGAGTACCAGAATTTCAGCGGACTGCCCGCAGGCGACTCGCAGGTGTGGCCCGCCAGCGAATCGATCGCCTGGATGTTCTTTCTGGCGATGCTCTTGCCCGCCTACACGATCACCGGCTTCGACGCGTCGGCGCACGCCGCCGAGGAAACCCGCGATGCGGCGATCGTGGTGCCCAAGTCGATCATCCGGGCCGTGGCGATTTCCGGAATCGCCGGCTGGATCCTGCTCGCCATCGCCGTGCTCACCGTCGCCGACACCCACCATATAGCCAACCAGGGAGAGAAGGCATTCGCCATCATCCTGGAGCAAGCGATTCCCTCCCACCTCTTGTTCCCCACCTTTGGGATGATCGTCTTCGCCCAGTATCTTTGCGGGCTTGCGACCGTGACCTCGGCTTCGCGCATGGCATTCGCCTTTGCTCGCGACGGCGGCCTACCCTTCTCGGCATGGTTGCGTCAGGTTTCCGCCCGGTCGCTGGTCCCCGTGCGGGCGATTTGGGTGGTGGCGCTCGCCTCGGTGCTCTTCACGATCTATGCCGATCTTTATGCGACCATCGCCGCCGCCTGCACGATCTTGCTTTATATCTCCTACGTGTTACCCACCTTCGCCGGCTTGCTTTCGCATGGCCGCACCTGGACCCACATGGGCCCGTGGCAATTGGGTATCTGGTTCAAACCGCTCGCCATCCTCAGCCTGCTCGGCTCGGCGGGAGTGCTCATCATCGGCATGCAGCCTCCTTCGGAAAAGGCAGGCTGGGTGGTTTTGGGTTTTAGCGTGCTTTTGGGTTTGGCATGGTTTCTGGGCGTACGCAAGAGTTTCCGGGGACCGCCGGTCGATCTGCGAAGCCTGCAGGATCAGCGTCCATGAGTGACCATCCCCTGGAGCGATTGGCCCGTACTCTCACCCCGGCCCGGGTCTTCGCGCCGCGCAAGGGGACCGGATTGGCGACAGGCGACTGGCTGGCGCTAAGGGCCGATCATGCCGCCGCGCGCGATGCCGTATTCGAATCGCTCGATCTGGCCCGCGATTTTGGCCAAGAACGCATCGAGCGCCACCGCCTTTTCGAAGTCCCAAGCCAGGCGCCAACGAGAGCCGAATACCTCCTTCATCCCGACCTGGGCCGTTTGCTGCATCCGGCCGGCCGCGCCCAGATCGATTCGCTCTGTCCCAAGGGGGCCGATCTGCAGATTTTCTTGGGGGACGGGCTTTCGGCGGCGGCACTCATCCGCCAGGGGCCGCCCCTGCTCGACCGGTTGACGGAGATGGCGCAAGCCGAGGGCCTGACGGTGGGCCGACCGTTTTTTGTGCGGCAGGCCCGTGTGGGCCTGCTCAATGAAGTCGGGCTGCTTTTGAATCCGGAGGTCGCAGTCTTGCTTATTGGCGAGCGCCCTGGACTAAGCACCGCCGAGAGTCTTTCGGCCTACCTAGCCTACCGACCCCAGCCACAAGACACCGACGCCAAGCGCAACCTGGTATCGAACATTCATGAGCGGGGCGTGCCCATCGAAGAGGCGGCGCGGCGCATTTTCGGATTGGTTCTGTCCATTCGAGAATCGGGGCAAAGCGGGGTTACCGTCAAGGAAGACGGTAAATTCCTGCGGTTGGATCAGGGAAATAACCGGGCTTTGACCGACAAGTAGCTCCACAATCCGCCGCTGGACCCGTCGGTTCTCATTCTCCAGCTGGAAACGGATTCCAGGGTGTTCCCGGCCCGACGCAAATGGCATTTCTCGAACGGCTTTCTTGGGCTAAGATAAAGACACCAGCCGGTTCCCCCGCTTGAACCGCATTTTTCTCCCCCGCCTCCTTCCCTCATCGGGGTTTTCATCAATGGATCCAATGGCCGCGCGATTCATGGATTGCCAGGCGACTCGCCGGGGTGTTTTACGCCTTGGTTCTCTCGGATTATTGGGAGTCTCCCTGCCTCGGCTCTTACAAGCCCGTCATTCGGACGAAGGTCTGACCCCCAAGGCCGACTCCTGCATTTTGATTTTCTTGGACGGCGGACCCAGCCACCTGGATATGTGGGACCCCAAGCCCGAGGCCCCCAAGGAAATCCGCGGCGAATTCAAAACGATTCCCACCACCGTTCCCTCCGTGCGCTTTGGCGAACATTTGCCGCGCATGGCCCAGTGGATGAACCGGATGACGGTGGTGCGTTCGATGCATCACGGCGTCAACAACAGCCATGCCGCCGCGGTCTATTGCGGTTTGACGGGACACGACCGGGGGGAGCTCGGCGGCGGCGCCAAACCGACCGACCATCCGGCGATCGGTTCGGTCATGGCCAAGATGCGCCCGCCCAAGACTCCCGTAGTCCCCTTTGTTTCGATGCCGTTTGTCACCGCTGAAGGCGCCGGCGGTCCGCCCCAGCCCGGCTTTTTCGGCGGATTACTTGGGCGCGCCCTTGATCCCTTGTTCATGCTGCGCGACCCGAGCGCTCCCGGCTTTGCCATGCCCGAACTGGGACCCGCACCGGAAATTGGCCCGGAGCGTATGGGAGCCAGGCGCTTTTTGGCTGGCGCGCGGCTGCCCGCGATCGCCTCGGGATCGGCGGCGGAAATGGATGCCTTTCGCACCAAGGCGTTCGACCTGCTCACTTCGCCCGCCGCGCAAAAAGCCTTTCGGCTTGAAGAAGAACCCGACCGTGTCCGCGAAGCCTATGGGCGCAATATCTATGGGCAAAGCGTCTTGTTGGCCCGGCGCCTCATTGAGGCCGGCACCCGGGTCGCCTGCATCTCCTGGGCGCCCGACGCCAACGCCACCTGGGACACCCATGGAGACAATTTCAACAAGTTGAAGGGCTCGCTTCTGCCACAGCTCGACCTGGCGGTGCCGGCTCTGCTCGACGATCTGCAAATGCGCGGGATGCTCGAACGCACCCTCGTCGTCGTCATGGGCGAGTTTGGGCGATCCCCCAAGGTCAACCCGCAAGCAGGCCGGGATCACTGGAATTTCTGCTACAGCCTTTGCCTGGCCGGCGGCGGCATGCGAGGCGGCTATGTTCATGGTTCAAGCGACCGGTTCGGCGCCCGACCCAGTTCTCAGCCGACCAGCCCGGCCGACATCATCGGCACGATCTATCAAAGTCTGGGCATTGCGCACGACATGGAACTGCGCGATAAACTCGATCGTCCCTTCGCGCTTTGTCCCTGGGGAGCACCCGTCAAGGAATTATTTGCTTAAAGTTGGGGGGTGCCGGTCAAGGAGCTGTTCGCTTAAACCCGGCGCCCTTGCCGCGAATCAATACAGGCCAATGACGAGGTCCTCTCCGGCCGCGGTGATCATGCTCAACAGTTGAGTGTTCTCGATCGATTCGGCGATAAAGCGGACTGACCCGTCCAAAAGGGCCGTATTCACCCCGCCTGAATGAAACGCATAGGGCTGACTGTAATTCTGGCGATTAATAAAAAGACTCAACGGATAGGGAATGATGTCGTCCTTCGCCTTTGATTCGGCGGAAAGGACATAAGGGCCAGTGGGATCGGCCCAGCAGGTCGCCCGATTCATGCCCGACACGATCTTTCCATCCTTCACCACAAAGTTCTTCGACCCATCTCCGGATTTGTCAAATAGATACGGCCTGGAAATCGTCTCCGCCAGGAGGATTGTGTTCGAAGCTCCATCGGTCAAATCCTGCATTTTCGTGGGGATATTGGCCACCATGGCGCCCCGCGTACGACGGGCCAAACGCGTCAGATCATCGCTCGCTGCTCCCATCTGCTCGGCATAAATCTTGGGTTCAATTCCCAGAATCGCTTCATAGTCATTTCCCGGCAGCGGATCCTGAAGTTCGGTTTTGGGCACCCCATCGACAACCACCCAGCGAACCTCGGCCCTTAAAGAAGCTGAAGGGCAAAGAAAAACGGGCACCTTGGCCCTGGCGACAAGGCTGAGGTTGTCACCTTCATACCAGGCCTTGCTCGAATCGAAGGCAGAGGCCGCTGGCACCTGCTCGACGTAAGGCAGGATCTCGTGGCGCCAGTTACCCGTATTCCCCACCATCGCGGCAGGCAATTCGCCATGATTCATTTCGTAATTCAGCAAACCCAGACTGACCTGATGCAGGTTGTTGGCGCAGCTAGCCCGATTGGCCGCCTCGCGAACTTTTTGCACGGCGGGGAGCAAAAGTCCAATAAGCACCGTAATGATGCTGATGACAATCAGGAGCTCGATGAGGGTGAACGCGGCCCGGGTGCGGTGACGCACGACGGCAGTCCTTGGCAAGGTGAATGCGGATTCGGCTTTTTTGGCTTTTTTATCTTCGCAAGACATGAATGGCGAACTCCCGGAAACGGTGGTCCAACCCATGCCTTGATTCTAGCCAATTTGCGCGAGCGTGGAATTTCCGTGGAAGAAGAAAAAGAGATTACGCGGAAAAGAAGCGTCAAGAGATCCACCAACCTACAAAATAGGCAGAAGATTCAAAATGGCCGCGAATTCCTCTTGGCGAAACCGGGTGTCATTGCGTGAGATAGATCCATCCTCCCTCATCACCGAAGATCGATCCCGCCCATCATGACGGAACGATCATGGAGCTTGTCGATGCCGCTTCGCAAAATCTTGGGTCTGGCGTTAATCCTTTGCCTGTTGGCAATCGCTATGGGAACGCCTCAAGGCATTGCTCAGGATGCGAAATCCAAATCGTTCAAGGCGGTTGTGGAAGATTACTTCGATGCCTGGGACGCCAACAAGGATGGCAAGGTTGATGCGCAAGAGATCGATAAGCTGCTCCATCGCCGCTCCGTCAAGGGAGAAGAAGCGGCCGCGGTGGCGAGCATCCATGTGTGGATGCGCAACCACAAATCGAATCAGGGTTTGACCAAGTCCGTTTTGACTTCGACCAAGGACGGCACCGAAGAGCGCCGCGACATGGCGCAGAAGTCTCCCCACTTCTCAAGCGATTACCGCTCGCTGGTCCATCATTTGAACACCGTTCCGAGAAAACCGTTCACCGATAAGAGGCCTCAGCTGGAAGACTTGTCGCAGGGGCACCTGGGAGATTGTTATTTCGTGTCGATGGTGGGCGCGCTGGTCCACCGCAATGCCGAAGGCCTGCACCGGGTGATCCGGGTCGGTTCCTCAGGCGATTGCGAACTCGATTTTCCCGATGGCAAAAGGGCTCACGTGCCGGAACTAACCGACGGGTTGATCTGCCTGGGAAGCACGGCCCATCAATCGGGCCTGTGGCTCAACATTTTGGAAGAAGGCTTTGGCGAAGTGACGCGCACCAAAAAGCCAGGCACCCCGGGCGACCCCGCCATCGACAAGATCGGTCATGGAGGCAGTCAGACGACCACGATTACTTTGTTGACCGGAAAGCACGCCTTTTATCACTCGCTCAAGTCGTTGCCGCCGGGCAAAGTCCACCAGCTTCTTTTGGAAGCGCAGGCACGCCACCTCTTGATGGGCGCAGGCACGCCTTCCAAGGGGAAAAAAATGCCCAAGGGAGTGGCGTCGGATCATGCCTATGCCATTCTTGGAGTGCAGGGAGACAAGATTCAGGTCTGGAACCCCTGGGGCAATCATTTCAGCCCCAAGGGGGAGCCGGGCATGGACAATGGTTTCCCCACCGAGAAGGGCGTTTTTACCGTGACCGTGCAACAGTTTTGCGAGATTTTCAGCGACCTTTCGATCGAAACGGCCGAGGCGGCCTCGGCGGGCAAACATCGCAAGAAATAAGTGGCCTCGTGGGACGGCCCCGAGTGGCCGAATCAACCAGGTCGACTTCAAGGTGAGGGTGGGGGCCCGTTTTTTTCGAGCCCATCACCCTCGTTGGTTTTTCTCAAGGTTCCGCGCGACTCTCTTCGGTCTTTGAGCTCGATGACATGTTCCATCTTGGGTTCGAGCGCCTTCTGTAGTTCAAGCAGGCTGCCCACTGAACTTCCCTGGCGGCTTTTGCGCAGGTAGTAAATCCAGCCTTGTTTCTCCATCCAGAGGAACAGCCGGTGCAGACCATAGAGGGCGATTGCCGACAGGCTCATTCCCAGCAACCAGCGAAGCATGGGCAATTCTCAAGGACCATTTTGCAGCCATTGTAACGGCGCGCCCCCGTGAAGCGACAATACCGGTAAGGAACCCGGAGAGAGGATTCATGGCGGACTGGCCGAAAATCCTGGCAGAACACGGGAATCGGGTGTGGCGCACCGCCTACCGGATTTTGGCCCATGCCGCCGACACCCAGGATTGCTACCAGGACACCTTTCTGGCGGCCTGGAAACTGGCCTCCCAAAAGCGAATCTACGACTGGGCCCCCATGCTCGTTTGCCTGGCCACCCGCAAGGCGATCGACCGGCTGCGCCAGCGGATGCGCATCAGAGCGAGCTCGCAGCCGCTGGCCGTCGAACTCGAACCCGCCACCGAAGCCGATCCGGCGTCATCTTTGCGCATGGAAGAGCTCGTCGAACGGGTGCGCCAGGGCCTGACGGAGTTGTCTGAAAAGCAGGCCGAGGTGGTCTGGCTACGCCTGATCGAGGATCTCACGCCCCAGGAAATTGCCAGGCATTTGCAAATCTCCGGCGGAGAGGTGCGCGTGCTGCTTCATCGCGGGCGAGTCCGTCTATCCCAGCATCTTGCTTCCGAATTGACCGACACACAGGAGTTGCCATGAACGCTGAACGATCCGCTGATCAACCTGACGAACCTCTGCAGGAGGCGCTGGATTTCCTGAAAAGGATGCCGGCGCCGACGCGGCCGCCCGAACTGGACCGGGCGCTGCTGGACCGATTCACCGCTGGTTCTTCGCCGGCGGTTGGCCTGGTGTCTTGGACGAAAAGGAGAGAGTTCATGTTTCGTTTGACGAATTGGTCTCTGGCCGGCGGAGCTTTGATTGTCGCCGCTGGTCTGGTTCTTATGGTCTTGATCACCCCCTCCGTGGCATTGGGAGACGTGCTCAAGGAAGCGGAAAAACATCGCCTGGTGAAATACAAAATGTCGCAAAAAAACGAGGTGAAGAGCGGTGAGAACGTCGCACCGCTTTCCCAGACCGTCTACGCCGATCTCAAAGCTCCTCGCTCCCGAATGCTCGTTTGGATGCCGGGTCACCTGTCTGGCGCGATTGACTTCGAATCGGTTTACATCCATGACCAGGCGAAAGGCCTGACCTTCCACAAAATCACGGAAACAATCACTGAAAAAGGGAAAACGGACGCGGCAGCGATCAAACTGCTCAAGGACTTTGAGAAAATCGGCACCCCGCGCAAGGAAGTGACGCTTACCGGACTACAGGGGGATTTCACGCCGGCGACCGCTGAAATGAACAAATCGATCCTTGAAAATTTCCGGGCACTGGAAAAGAACAAGGACGCCAAGGCCTCGAAAGATAAGTTTCAGGACAAGCCCTGTCTGTTGTTCCGCGTCGAAGGCGATCACAAGAAAACCGCACTCTGGGTCGATGAAACAACCAAGCTACCCTTGAAGCTCGAACATGAGATCACCGATCCCAAGATCATGCATCCGACCGTCACCCGCATGACCTTCACCCTGACCGATTTCGAATGGGACCCGGAGCTGAAAGAGTTCAATTCGATCGACGATCTCTTCGACACGACGGCGCCTCAAGGCTACAAGGTCAACGATCAGCGCAAGAAAAAGGAAGGAGCATCCAGCGAGAAATAACCCGGGCTCCAAAAAAATGCCCGTGGCAACCACTCCGATTCGGGGTGGCGCTGCCATTGACCGTCTCAATTCAAATGGACCGCGGCCAGAGAAACAGATAGACTCCGACGCCGAAGAGCAAGAGACAAAGAACCGTTCGTGTGATCGGTCCCAAACCGAAATAACGATATCCCGCCGGCGGCGCCGCCATCCATCCCCAGCGTATCTGTTTTGCCTCAGCCGGAACTGGAAGATCGGCCCGATCGGGTTAATTTTAACCTGAGGGTGAATCGCGATGAAAAAGGCACGGCGTCATTTTTCGGGCAGTGAGAAGGTAGCAATCCTCAAGAGGCACCTGATCGACAAGGTCGCGGTGTCGGATTTGTGCGATGAGTACGACATTTACCCGACCCAGTTTTATGCCTGGCTCAAGGAGTTTTTCGAGAACGGCCACACAGCGTTCGATAACGGCCGCAAGTCGAAGGCGGTCGAGGATGCCAAGAACCAGAAGATCGAGCGGCTTGAGGCAAAGCTTCAGCGTAAGGACGCCGTGCTTGCTGAGCTCATGGAAGAGCATGTCCTTTTAAAAAAAGAGCTTGGGGAGACCTGAAAGGCTGCTGGGTTCCTCACGATACCCGTGATATCGTTGTTGATTTCATCAACCTCTGGAATGGCAAGACCGAGATTCCGAAGGCACGTTTTGTCGGCTGGGTCGGCATCGGTTCCAGCAAGTTTCACGATTGGAAGCAGCGCTTCGGCAAGGTGAACGAGCACAATGCGCTGGTGCCGCGCGATCATTGGCTGACCGATGATGAGAAGGAGAAGATCCGCGTATTCAATCGGCTTCATCCACTCGAAGGCTATCGGCGCCTGACGTTCATGATGCTCGATGCCGATGTTGTCGCATGCAGTCCGGCCAGCGTCTATCGCGTGTTGAAACGCGCTGGATTGCTGGCCGGTTCTTCACCTGCGCCTTCAAAGAAGGGTACGGGCTTCGTTCAACCGCTCGTCCCGCATGAGCACTGGCACATTGATGTCAGTTACCTCAACATTGCCGGCACCTTTTACTTCCTCTGTTCAGTCCTCGACGGAGCAAGCCGCTTCATCGTTCATTGGGAAATCCGGGAGAAAATGGAGGAATCCGATGTGGAAACCATCCTACAGCGCGCCCGCGAAAGCCACCCCGATGCAAGGCCGCGGATCATCAGCGACAATGGACCTCAGTTCGTTGCCAAGGACTTCAAGGAATTCATTCGCGTTGCTGGCATGACCCATGTCAAAACATCGCCGTATTACCCCCAATCCAACGGCAAGATCGAGCGCTGGCACAAGACGCTTAAAGGCGAGTGCATCCGGGTGATGGTGCCGCTGTCCCTCGAAGACGCGCGACGCTTGGTTACGGATTTCACCACCCACTACAACACCGTCCGCCTCAACTCCGCGATCGGATATGTCACCCCCCAGGACAGACTCAATGGCAAGGACAAAGAGATCTTCCTCGAACGGGACAGGAAGCTCAATGAAGCACGTGAGCGGCGCCAACAGATGCGTCAGGCTCAACGCCAAGAGCCGCTGCGGCCGTCCGCAGCGCCGGTTCGGCCAGCCATCGACTTCATTGCTGTCAAAGCGGCCGTGAGCCTTGCGGCCGTACTATCGTTGCTTGGATTCCAGCCCACGACCAGCCAAGGTGCACAGCGACGCGGTCCATGCCCACTTCATGGATCTACTTCCGGAATCTCTCGCTGCTTCTCGGCCAACTTGGACAAGAACGCCTTCCACTGCTTCAAATGCGGCCGATCTGGAAACGCCTTGGACTTGTGGACCAAAGCCACGAGTCAATCGCCGTATGACGCGGCAATCGACCTTTGCAAAAGGCTCGCCGTAACTTTGCCCATACTGCCTGACATCCGAAGTAACGAGAAACCCAGGGAGGAACCCGTAGATCCGAAAATCAACAATCCTACAATACCTTGAACCTCAAATTGAGGCCAACTTGTAACTAACTCGTTGAGCCAATTCTTCCAGTTCACGCTGAACCAGCACATATCCCCAATCCGAGAATGATGGCCGAACATAGGAAAAGGCCGTTACAGGCCTGGTAGCCGAATTGAAAGCGGTACAGAATCCAGGTCGCCACGCCCACCGTGTGAGCGAAGGTGACGGCAATGCTTACGATCAAAGCCAGCGTTTCGGGGAGAAGAAGAATGATCCCGGAGAATACCGTCGCCCAGCCAAGGATGCCGGCGGCAAAGGCCAACGGGTGGATTTGTAAAAGCTGATTGAAGGTGGGTGAACCCTCGTTCACGAGATGGTACCGCCCCGACCAGTATTCCGCCGACTGGCCCGCAAGCGTGATTGCCCCGTCGGCCAGGCAAAAGATAGCCGGCGGGAGACAGAGACCAAGTAGACGATGATGAGTCGGGATCATTGGGAAGGTCAAGATTTGCTTTGCAAAGGAAAAATCTTACACCATTTTTTTGACATCCAGACTGCAAATCAAATCGCTTTTGAATTGCTCATCCTGGCCTTCTTCTCATCGAAAATGCTCGTGCATTTCCGTGAATTCGCGTATTAGGCAAGGACTCTTCTAGCACATCAATTTCTTCGGCACTGACACTGTCTGTATTTAATATTAATTCTTTTAATTGGGTGAATTCTTTGAGGCCCCAGAATCCTTCTTTTGATTGAATCTCTGTTAAAGAAAGAGTCCGCAACTCCGGCAGAATCTTAAGTTGCTGGACGCCCGCCGATGTAAATCCTGCTTTTGGCGATGTTCTTTGAAGACCATTGAACGGATCCTTTATTCCACGTAATTCAATCCGATTTAAAGATCTTATTTGAGATAGATTTTTTAATGATAAGTCTGTTAGCTTGTCTCCTTCGAGATAAATTTCTTGCAATTTTTTCAAATTTTGCAACTGGCTAATCCCTTCATCGGTCATAGACCAGCTTGCCAATCTCAACTTAGTTAAGTTCGGTAATTCAGCAATGCGCTTTAATCCTTGAGCGGACATGAGCGGGTTTGTGAGCACCAAAGATTGCAATTTCTGCAATTGAGCAATTTTTGCAGCGCAAGCATCATCCGCAGAAAAATGACCCACCTTTAGCGACTTGAGATTGGGAAAATCTAACGCCGCTGCAGTCACCGGTCGACCGAGCAAGTTCAACTCTTCCAGGTCCTTCAAGCCCACCAAATTCCGAAGGCCTGCTTCCGTGAAGTCGGAAGGGCGACGCTCCTCTTCGGATTGAGCGTAGATACGACTTTCCAGGTCCAACGATTTGAGCTGAGTCATTCGGCCGATTGAGACAAGGGCCGCATCGGTGAGCAGCCTTTCACTGCCAATCGTCAACTTTCTTAAGGATTTGAGATTTTCAAGTTCCTTCACACCCAAATCGGTGACCCCGCAACCGCTCATCGTCAGTTCCGAAAGCGATTTTAACTTGACCAGGCGTTTGAGCGCCTCGTCTCCCAGCCCCTTGCCCTGGTACCTGATTCCAGAAACTTCGAGTGTTTGCAGTTGAGGAAGATTGGCAAGTTGATCCAGGGCAGCCGAGGTCCATCGATGACTTTCGGAGATCCTCAATTGGGCAAGTTTCGGTAGGGTCGTCAAACGTTTTAAGAACTCTTCCGTAATGGAGGTTCCCGAAACATTTAACGAGACGATCTCATTGTTTTCATCAAGTTGCACTCCCAGCCCTCTCGGGAAGGTGCCGGTCTGAGACTTGAGCCAGTCCGGAAGTTGATCTCGGATTGATCGCGAATGCCCCGCCGAAGTCGTGACAATCAATCTACCTCCGCGAATTTCGTGATAGATTCGGTTTTGGTTTTTCCAGTCGATCAGCTTTTCGAAGATCTCTCTTGGCGATTCGTTGGCAATGTTTGAATTCACAGGCTGACTGAGATTCAGCCCATATTGCCTCACATCGTTTTCATCGATCTGCAATTCGAGCCCGGCCGCATTTGCCAGCCATTGCAGGGCCGCTTTCAAAGGGACACTGCGCAACTCGCCCGTGACTCTCAACTCATTTGGCCGGTGGGATGTTGCGGATGCCGGATTCTCGCTTTTGGCAGGTTCTTTAACTTGCTCCCCTCGTATCCGCTGAATCCCCGTGCATGGCTCCCCGTAGCTGCGAAACATCACAATCAGAGTGTGCCCATCACCCGTGGCAAGCTGATACTTACTCACTTCTTTTCCGAGGTCGATATGGAGTTTGAGCTTTTGGCTTCTGGCGATTTCAAGAAACTCCTTCTCGGTCATCGCCAAGGAAAGGTCCTTCAGCTTGGGATAAGAAGCAAGAAACTCTAGCTCTTTGGGGCGTGGAGCACTTAATCGTGCTTGCGCGGCTTGAAGCTTCTCGATCGCCTCGCGGGCCGCTTTACGGGCAGCAGCGGTTTTGACCGCCTCTTCCGCATGCGTGAGAATCCGGTCATTCTTCTCGATGCGATCAATGGTCCGGCTGATCTCCCGGCCAAAGGTATCATTCTGGTCTTTTCCCCAAGTACGCAGCGCTTCCGCTGCGGTTTTCGCCTCGCTGCCCAACGCGCCCAGCGCCGTCAGGGCCAAGTCGCGTTGCGCCGCCGTCCCCTGGTCGACCTGCTTGATCAGAAAATCCAATCCGAGACTTGGGTTGAAACCACTTTTCACCAGGCCGTACGCGGCGAAGGTGCGAATCTCTTGATTACGAGAATCGAGCAATTCCACAAAAGTCGGCCCGAGCGGTTTCGCCAACTCTCCAAAACGGGCCGCCTCGTAGACCGCCCGATGATTGTCGAAACGCCCAGAGAGCGCGGTGACCACTTCAGGCGACCGGGGGCCAATTTTGACCAGCGCCCCAATTGCCACCTCGCTGAAATCCCATTCGCGGTCACTCAGTTTCTTGATCAAGACAGGAATCGCGGCGCGGGCCTCTTCTCCGATGCGGCCAAGCGTATCCATTTCATGCATCATGATCATCCGGTCCGCAGCATTGGCCGTTTTGGCCTCCTTGCTCGCCAGATCCTGAATCAGAAAAGGAATGAGTTGACCTGGCGCGGCACCTGCCAAATGAATGAGCGCCAAGCGCCTTTGTTGCAAGTTCGACGGTTCCTTGCCTTCAACCACCTTCATGAGCGTTTTGACCACCCCATCGTGAGGCTGCAACTGCCTGAGATTCATGAGCACTTCGGCGTCGAAGGCTCCGCCTTGCCACGACCCTCGTTTGGGATCGGGGTGATAAGGTTTCCTCAATGTCGCCAAAACCTTGCGCGCCACTTCGTCCTCGGTCATTTGCGCGCCTGCCGGCTCGGCTAGCGCCCCACCTTCCGCGGAAGGCGAGGAGGTTTTGTTTGCGGTAACGATCTGGCTAGACTTCGACTCCATGATCAACTGCAAGCGCAGAGGCAAAGCGCCCTCGGCCGGCGGCTTGGGAACCGTAAACTCCTTATCCGCAACCAGGCCCGGTATCAACAGCATACCACTGAAACGCATCGATTGATCACTTTCGGGCAACCAGGCCCAGGCGCTCGCTTGGTAAGTGCCCGGAGGCAAATGCGTCGGGATCTGAAAGCTGCCATCTTTCTGAATTCTTGCGACTTCAAGCGTTTCATTTTTCGAGGCACCCTGCCGGGAATAGATGAGCACATACCCATTGTGAGGAATGGTCCAGTCCAGATTGCGCGGTGCTTCGCCCTCCTGGCGGACAAACTGGGAGTTGGCAGGTAGTGCCACTGATCCGATGACGGCCGCTCCTTCCGCGCGGGTCCAATCCAGGGAGGCGATCTCTCCCGATTTGATTTCGATTGTCGTGGCCTGGGGACTGCGTTCCCCTTCGCGATAACGGTGAATCTGATAGTGGCCGGGGGGTAAATTCACCAGAACCTGGGTCGAAAGTGACCGACTCTGCCATTTCCCTTCGATCAACGCCGGCTTTTGCGATCGGTCGATCGGCCCAATGCGGGCATTTCTGGCTACAGGAGCCTTTGCATCCTCCGCGAAGACGAGCAGGTTGCCCCCATAACCGCATCGCTTCCAGAGGTTGTCCGATCCGTCCAATCGGTAGACATGAAGGAAAATGCGATTGGGATCTTCCGGAGCCGAATCATTTTTCTCACCCGCTTTTTTGGCCATGTCATCGAGATACCAATGCGCCAGATCGATTTTGAGCTGCCCCGGTTTGGGTAGGGTCAGTTCCGCCAGTTTCCCTTCTTCCGGTTTGGCAAATGGCCAGAGATCGACCTGTTCGCTCGACGCGGCAAGGATTCCGGTACCTCCCGCAGGGATTTCAAATCGCCCTTCGGCATCGGTTTTCACCTGGGTGACCGAATGGTCAACGGTCCCCGTATAGCCAGGACTATCCAGCCCGGGTACGCCATTGATGATGTTCGCCCGGTGGCCTTCGGGGATGAAAAACACTTGGCCGTTAGCAACGCCTTGCCCGAGATGATTGCGCAAGGTGCCCTGAACCAAACGACCTTTTTTCAGGCGGATGATCCTCTCCACTACGGGAGGGTTGGGTAACGGATCGGGCAATTTGTCCAGAATCGAAGCCGGTTCGTATCCCGCTGCCAAGACCCGGCGGCGATCCCGAGCGGCCCAGTTCAAAGTCTGCGCGAATTCGCCATCCGGCAATCGATCGCCGTAAGAAAAATTGGACCCCCATTCCACTTTGCCCGGCTGGTCGGGTAGCTGACGGCCTCCCTGGAATGCTGCCCTTTCGATCGGCTTTCCAGTGTCAGCATCCACGATGCGACCAATGACACGAAGCGCCGCTAGTCCTTTGGAATCATCGCCAATCGGGGTTTCAGTCTCCTCCGGGGATCCCATCGGAGAACTGGCGGGAGGCTCCTCTGTCTGCGTGTCGGCCGCCTTCGCTTCTGCAACTCCCTTCCACGGAATCAAATTCGCCAGAAGAAATAGGCAAGCACTGAGGATGATCAGTCCAGGAAGCGACCAAGTAGAGGCGCCCGCCCCGGCCGAAGGCGATCCCACAATGCGGCGGATGCGCGATAGTAACGAGCCATCCGTCGCGCCCAGGGCCAAGATCGGCGACTGACCGCGCAATTGTTCAACCGCAATGAGTGCCCGGCCATAGGCCACCCGGTTGCCAAGCATCCCCACCACCAGATCGTCGCAGCAATGTTCCCGTTCGATCCGGATGCGATGGGACAGCCACCAGATGGCCGGATGGTAGAAGAAAAGCGTCTCGATCAGAGTTTGAATCAGGTTCCACAGAAAATCATGCCGGCGCACGTGGGCGAGTTCGTGCGCAATGATCGCCTCCAATTGAGACACGGGCATATGGCCCAGCACACTGAGGGGAAGCAGGATCGTGGGCCGCAGGTAACCGATCACCACAGGCACCGTGGCGAGCACCGATTGCTTGATGGAAACGACGCGCCGAAGCCCCAGCCGACCCGACACCCGATTCAAGACGTCGAGGATTTCCGCAGGCACCTTGGAAACGCCAACACGACGTAACCGGTTGAGGGTAAACCAACCCAGAAGAGGCCGCAACGAGCACAAAACCATGCCCAAAACCCAGAATCCGACCAGCCAGCCAAGCCAGGGTTTCAATGCCACCTGGATCTTCTCAGCCCAAGAAGTCGTGAGGGAAACATTGGGTTCCGAAGTGCTCGCCGCGAGCAAATCTTGTGGTTCGCTCTGTGGCGAAGCCAGAATGTTCGGATCCCCTTCGTTCGCCTTGGGCGATATCGGCTCTATCACGCTTATGCGATTGCTGTAGTTCGGGGAGACAGCTTCTTTCGTAGCTTCGTTGAGCGAGGCAGATTCCACCGGGGCTGACAGGGGGACGCCCACAGGCAAAAGCGCGAAGGTGATCACCGGCCAGATCACCGCCGCCGCTAAGGCGGCCAGCAATACGGCATACCGCGCTTGCGCTGAGCCCTGGCGCATGAGCCGGACGATCACGGTTGCGATCGCCGCCACTGCGAGAATCTGCCAGAAGGAGTGGACCAATGCCCAGCCGAGAGGTTCGATCAAGGTCTCAAGCGAAGAACCTGGAATGGAGAGGAACGGGTTCATGATTTTTCCTCCATCTCGTCGAGTAGCTTTCGGGCTTCTTCAATTTCTTCTTTCGACGCCTTGCCGCCGGCCAAGGCCTGCAGCACCAAGCTCATGGCGGAGCCGTCGTAGACTTTTTCGATGAGTTCGCTCAAGAATTTTTTGGCGGCGCGGTCGCGGGTGATGGCGGCCTTGTAGATGTGCGGCGTTGCCTGATCGTCGCGCTTGACTAACCCCTTGGTCAGCATCACCGAGAGCATTTTGACGCTGGTCGAGTAGTTCGTACCCTTGGCCTGGTTCAGGCGAGCATGCACTTCGCGCACGGGGCTCGGGCCAAGATCCCAGAGGATCCGCAAGATCTCCAGCTCGACTGCCGTCGGTTGGGAAGAACCCAGTTCACGCATGAGCGCACCCCGCATGCTGTTGCCGTGAAAGAACGCTAGCGAAAGCTCTCGCCCGTTTGAATCGTAGCGAAAACCTTCGCTGCCGCAATTTAGAAAAACAAAAGACTCCTGGGCACCTGATTGAGGTAGCCCTCTCGGCCAGGCAAAAGATTGCTGGCGGGAGACAAAGGCCAAGGAGGCGATGTCGGATGGGGGTCATTTGGATGCGATAGGTCCATGTTGCATGGGAATCCTCACCCCTTTCCGGAAAATCTGGTTTACAAATTAAAATCGTCCCGAACGGATCATCTTTGGCTTCTCATCTGGAAAGAATGTCCCCTTCCACTAATTCGCGTACCAGGCAAGGATTCCTCCAAAACATCAATTTCCTCGATGCTAATGTTATCGGAATTTAATACCAGCTCATTGAGCCGCGAAAATTTCTTAAGCCCCCAATATCCGTCTTTTAATTGAACATTCGATAATTCAAGGGCTCTTAAATGTGGCAAATTATTGAGCTGCATTATGCCATCTACCGTAATGATATTTATCGACCTTTGACTATTAAGATTTGCATCATAATTCCCTAATTCAATTTTACATAGAGAGCTAATTTTACTCAGGCTTTTTAATGATGCGTCATTTAGCCGATTATTTTTGATAGATATTTCTCGCAATCTTTTTAGACTTTGTAAGTAATCGATTCCTTCATCACTTATAGTTTCCGACTCCAACACCAATGTGTTTAAATTCGGCAATTTCGCAATGACCTTTAATCCTTCATTGGAAATTCGACTACCGCGGAAAACTAACGATTGCAGCTGATGCAATTGCGCGATTTTCGCGGCGCAAGCGTCATCCACCGTGGAACGACTCAAATTCAGGGATCTGAGATTTGGAAAATTCAGCACGGCTGGGCTCAAAGGGCGGCCACTCAGGTTTAATTCCTCTAAATCCTTGATGCTCGTCAATTTTCGAAGGCCTTCTTCCGTGAAGGACCCGAGCCTATTCCCACCCTCCGCGCCTGAGAATCCGAAAGGGTAATAAGGGAACGTTCGCGCGTCAAGATCCAATGATTTGAGATGCGTCATTTTAGCGATCGAAATCAAGGCGTTGTCGGTAAGCAGCCTTTCACTGCCCAAAGTTAAACTCCTTAAAGATCTGAGTTCCTCGAGTTCTTTGACGCCTGAGTCGGTCACACCGCAACTGCGAATGGTCAAGGACAAAAGAGATTTCAACTTAACGATGCGTTTGATCGCTTCGTCCCCGAGATCCTTGCCCTCATACTTGATTCCGGAAACCTCAAGATCCTGCAGGTGAGGAAAATTGGCAAGTTGATCGAGCATGGCAGCCGTCCATCGGTTACTCTCGTAAATCCTCAACCTTGCGAGTTTTGGCAAGGCCGTCAATCGCTTTAGATACTGCTCGGAAAGAGCATTGCCGGAAACCGATAGTGCCATGACCTGATTGTGCTCGTCCAGTTCCACTCCGCGCCCGCGCCCTTGGTCGTAATGAACGGCGAGCCAGTCCGGAAGTTGATTCCGGATTGCCTTTCGGTTCGTGTCCCAAGTCGAAACAATTAGCTTCCCACCCTGGATCTCATGGAGGATGCCATTTTGGCCATAGTTTTTCCAGTCGATCAGCCTGTCAAAGATCTCCGTTGGCGACTCGTCGGTCATTACCAGATTCACGGGCCGATCCAGATTTAGCTTGGCTTGCTTCACTTCGTTTTCATCAATGTGCAGTTTTAGGCCAGCCGCATTTGCCAACCATTCCAGAGCCGCTTTTAAGGGCACACTGCGCAACTGGCCGGTGAATTTCAAATCGTTCGGCCGGCTCGATGTTTCAGATGCCGAACGATCGCTTTGGGCAGGTTCTTTCGCCTCACCTCCGCGGATCCGCTGAATCCCCGTGCATGGCTCCCCGTAGTTGCGAAACATCACGATCAGAGTGTGCCCGTCACCCGTGGCAAGCTGATACTTACTCCCTTCTTTTCCCAGATCGACATGCAGTTTCAGCTTTTCCTTCCAGGCGATTTCGAGAAACTCCTTCTCGGTCATTGCTAACGAAAGCTCCCGCAACTTCGGGTAGGAAGCCAGGAACTCAAGGCCTAGAGTGGGGGGAGCATTCCGCCGCGCTTGCGCGGCTTGAAGCTTTTCCACCGCTTCCCGGGCCGCTTTACGGGCGGCCGTGGTTTTCGCTGCTTCTTCCGCGTGCGTCAGAATTCGGTCGTTCTTCTCGATGCGGTCGATCGTGCGATTGACCTCGCGGGCAAAGGACTCCGATGGGTCCTTGGCCAAGGAACGAAGTTTCTCGATCGCGGACTTGGCATCGCTGCCGAGGGCGCCCAAGGCGATCAATGCCAGGTCGTGGGGAACGGCCTTGCCCTGCTCTGCCTGCTTGACCAAGAAATCCAAACCCAGGCTGGGATTAAACCCGCTCTTGACGAGGCCAAACGCCGCCCAGGTGGAGATCTCCTTGTTTTCCGAATCGAGCAACCCGGCAAATGTCGGCCCAAGCGGCTTGGCCAACTCGCCAAAGCGGGCCGCCTCGTAGACCGCCCGAGGACGGTCAAATCGCCCGGAAAGCGCCGTAATGACTTCCGGAGATTGGGGGCCGACCTTGACCAGCGCATGGATGGCCTGCTCGCTGAGATCCCAATTCGGGTCTTTCAGTTTTTTGGTCAGCACCGGGATCGCGGTGCGGGCATCCTCGCCCATGCGGTTCAAAGCTTCGATTTCATGCATCATGAACACACGCCCGGAAGCGTCAACCGATGAGGAGTCCTTACCTCCCAGATCCTGAATGAGGTAGGGGAGTAACTGCTCGGGCGCCGCGCCGGCGACATGCAAGAGCGCCAACCGCCTCTGCTGAAAACTGGACGGCTCTTTGCCCTCAATCACTTTCATCAGTGTTTTGACCACCAGATCCTTGGGCTGCAGTTGCGCCAGGTTCATGAACATCTCGGCCTCGAAGGCGCCGCCTTGCCAGGACCCTCGGGTGAAATCGGGATTGTACGGTTTGCGCAAAAGGACCAGAACGCGTTTGGATACTTCGTCCTCGGATAATTCACGGAAGGCGTCCGGATCACCTTTCTCCGTAGGTTGCGCGGGTTTGCCGTTGGTAACAATCTGATGGGACCTCGGCTCCATGGTCAATTGCAAGCGAACGGGCGCGGCTCCCGAGGGGCTTGACGGAGGCTTGGGGATCGTGAACTCCTTCTCCGCGGTCAGGCCCGGCATCAAACGCAAGCCGCTGAACTGCCGCGATTGATCGCTTTCGGGCAACCAGGCCCATGCGCTCGCCTGGTAAGTGCCGGGGGGCAAATGCGTCGGGATCTGAAAACTGCCATCCTTCTGAATCTTCGCGACTTCAAGGGTTTCGTTTTTCGAGGCACCCTGTCGGGAATAGATGAGCACATACCCGTTGTGGGGAATCGTCCAGTCCAGCTTGCGCGGCGCTTCACCCTCTTGGCGGACGAACTGGGAGTTGGCCGGCAGCGCCACCGATCCGATCACCGCCGCTCCTTCCGCCCGGGCCCAATCCAAAGAAGCAACCTCTCCCGATTTGATTTCGATCATCGTGGCCTGGGGACTGCGTTCCCCTTCGCGATACCGGTGAATCTGATAGTGGCCCGGGGGCAAATTCACGAGCATCTGGGTCGAAAGCGACCGGTTCTGCCATTTCCCCTCGATCAAGGCCGGTTTTTGTGAACGATCGATCGGTCCGATGCGAACATTTCTGGCCACAGGAGCCTTCGCATCCTCCGCGAAGACAAGCAAGTTTCCCCCATAAGCGCATTTCTTCCAGAGATTGTCTGATCCGTCCATCCGGTAGACATGAAGGAGAATGCGATTGGGATCTTCCGGAGCTGAATCACTTTTTTCGCCCGCTTTTTTGGCCATGTCATCGAGATACCAATGGGCCAGATCGATCTTGAGTTGCCCCGGCTTGGGTAGAGTTAGGTCGGCCGACTGACCCTCTGCCGGAGTCGCAAAAGGCCAGAGGTCGACCTGTTCGCTTGATGCCGCCAAGATCCCGTTGCCGCCCGCAGGCATCTCAAAACGACCTTCGGCATCGGTTTTCACCTGCGTGACCGAATGATCGATCGAACCGCCGTGGCTTCCCGGGCTATCGAGCCCCGGCACGCCATTGATGATGTTCGCCCTGTGTCCTTCAGGAATGAAAAACACCTGGCCGTTGGCGACTCCCTGACCGAGATGATTGCGCAAGGTGCCCTGAACCAGCCGGCCTTTTTTTAGGCGGATCGTCCGTTCCACCACCGGCGGATTGGGTAGAGCCGAAGGCAGCTCGTCAAGAATCGAGGCCGGTTCGTATCCCGGGGCCAGCACGCGGCGGCGATCGTGAGCAGACCAATTTAGTGTCTGCGCGAATTCGCCGTTTTGCAAGCGCTCGCCATAGGTGAAGCTGTACCCCCATTCGACCTTGCCCGGATTGCCGGGAAGGAAACGGCCCCCCTGGAATGCCGCCCGTTCGATCGGTTTGCCGGTCTCGTCGTCCACGATGCGGCCAACGACTCGTAGCGATGCCGGCAGCTTGGATTCATCCCCCACGAGCGATTCGACCTCATTCGACACCGGCGAGGAAATGCCGGGAGGTTCCTCGCCGTGGGTCTCGGCGGCGTTGGCCTGGGATGTTCCCTTCCAGGGGAGCAAACTCATGAGGAGAAACGCGCAGGCGCTGAAAATGACCAGGCCAGGCAGCGACCAGGAGGACGCGCTCGCTCCGGCGGTTGGCGATCCCACGATGCGCCGGATGCGCGCCAGCAGCGAGCCATCGGTCGCGCCCAGGGCCAAAATCGATGTTGGACCGCGCAGCTGTTCGACAGCGATGAGCGCGCGACCATAGGCCACGCGATTGCCCAGCATGCCCACTACCAGATCGTCGCAGCAATGTTCTCGTTCGATGCGGATACGATGAGACAGCCACCAGATCGCCGGATGGTAGAAGAAAAGCGTTTCGATCAATGTTTGGATCAAATTGCAAAGAAAATCATGCCGGCGCACATGGGCAAGTTCGTGCGCAATGATCGCCTCCAATTGAGACACGGGCATATGGCCCAGCACGCTGAGAGGAAGCAGGATGGTTGGCCGCAGGTAACCGATCACCACAGGCACCGTGGCGAGCACCGATTGCTTGATGGAAACGACGCGCCGAAGCCCCAGACGGCCCGACACTCGATTCAATAGTTCGAGGATTTCCTCAGGGACCTGGGAAACGCCGACGCGGCGCAACCGTTCCAAGGTAAACCAACCCAGGAGCGGCCGAAGCGAACACAAAACCATGCCAAGAATCCAGGCTCCCACCAACCAACCCAGGTGGGGCCGGAGCACTGCCTGAGTCGTCTCGGCCCAGGACCGTGCGATGGACACAACGGGTTCCGCAGCGCTCGACGACGACTCTGCCTGATCGCTCTGCGGACCGGCCGGAAGGGTCGGCTCCCATACGTGCGCCTTCGGCGCGAATGGTTCGATCACGCTGATGGGTTGGCTGTAGTTCGGGGGAACCGTTTCTTTTGCACCTTCGTCGAGTGCGGCTGCTTCCCCGGGAACTGCCAAAGGGGCGCCAGCGGGCAAAAGGGCGAAGGTCGCCACCGGCCAGATCACAGCTACGGCCAAAGCGACCAGCAACAGGACATAACGCGCCTGCGCGGATCTGTGCCGCATGAGGCGTACGACAAAGGCGGCGGTCGCCGCCACGACCAATATCTGCCAGAAAGAGTGGACCAACGCCCAGCCAAGCGGCTCAATCAAGGTGCCAAGAGAAGTACGCGGAAAGGAGAGGAACGGGTTCATGATTTTTCCTCCATCTCATCGAGCAGTTTGCGAGCTTCTTCAATTTCTTCTTTCGATGCCTTGCCGCCGGCGAGCGCCTGAAGCACGAGGCTCATGGCCGAGCCGTCGTAGACCTTTTCGATGAGTTCGCTCAAGAATTTTTTGGCGGCGCGGTCGCGGGTGATCGCCGCCTTGTAGATGTGAGGCGTGGCCTGATCGTCGCGTTTGACCAACCCTTTCGCCAGCATCACCGAGAGCATTTTGACGCTGGTCGAGTAGTTGGTGCCCTTGGCCTGGTTCAGGCGGGCATGCACTTCGCGCACCGGGCTTGGGCCAAGATCCCAGAGGATCCGCAAGATCTCCAACTCGACCGCCGTCGGCTGGGAAGAACCCAGTTCGCGCATGAACGCACCCCGCATGCTGTTGCCGTGAGAGAAAGTTAGCGAAAGCCTTCGCTGACTTGAAGTATAGCGAAAGCCTTCGCTGGCGCAACTTGAAAAAGGCAAAATAATTCGAGGGAAAGGGAAAAAATGTGCGTGGATTGGGAAAGGCGAAGCCGCCGGTCATTTTTCCGGTGACGATTGGTCTTTCAAAAGCAATAGAAATGCGCGCGTGGTGATCTCCGCTCCCGAAAGCGGGTACGTGCGGCGGTGAATTCCCCGGTTGGTGCCCAGGGGTTTTTCGAGCAGCCGGATCAACTCCTTCACGGATGTCGGCTCATAGCGGTATTTGATCTCATCCACGATGACGATTTTGACTTTAGGATCGAGTTCACCGATTTTTTTGACCACCTTGAACGGGTCTTCCCAGAGCGAATCACGCCCGCAGGTGGAAAAGACCATGGCGGTACTGTCAAAAGGCAAGGGTTCAGGGCGGCCAGGCATTCCTACCCGCCACTTCGGACCCGCGACCTCCTCCAGAGACCCGCGGGTCAGGAGCAGCTTTTGATAACCGTTATCGGCGCCTTTATCGAAGTAGGTCAACCAGTAGGCCTGGTAGAGGACTGCGGGAATGTTTTCTTTCTCGCTGGGGTTCGTCCCTGGGCTGCCCGCCTGGAAAAAGGCAAGGCTCAGCGCAACCACCATGGCTAGGTTCATCCCAAAACTCCAAAGAAGAAGTTCGCAGTGTCGTGAGCATTGGATCAAGCCCGCAAACACGGTTGACCTCTCACTAACCCCGGAAAGAGCCCTTTAATGGATTGAGATTGCCCGCGATTAACTCGGCCAAACGCACTCCCCTCAGAGAGCTCTTCCAAGGGCGCACCACTCAACCCGACAAGCGGCGCCATAGCTTGGAAAGCCATGATTCCGGAGGGTATTGTTGGTAGCCAAAACGCTTGTGATAGCCGGTCACTTGATCCTTGGCGTCAAAGTAGACTTCAAATAGATGATTGTCATTAAACCAGTGCTTTTCCCCCACCGTTCCCGGTGGGGGAATGGTCCCCTCCAAGGTCGACATGCCCCCCCGCGCCGAAGGATGTCCATAGTTACCAGGAGGTCCGCCAACCAACTCCTCCACTTCCTTCAAAGTCATCCCCGGTTTGATCAGGCGGAAACTCTCGACATTCAACTTTCGTTCTTTCACCGGGACAAAGGGCAATACGGCGACCGTCAAAATCAGAACCAGGGCGGCTCCCCCCAGGGAATACCAGAGCATGCGTTTGAACATCGGAGGGATCCTCAACAATAAGGCGTCTCTTCGTTCTCCACTCAGGGCGAGGACCCTGAAATTCCAAAGAATCGCCAGACTCTTGAAAGCCACGATTCCGGAGGATATTGCTTGTAGCTTGCCCTCTTGTGAAATCCGGCCACCTGATCCTTGGCATCAAAGTAGATCTCCAACATGTGGTTTTCATTGCACCATTGTTTTTCTATGGTGCCAGGATAGTTGGGATATCCTTCCAGGCTCTCCAGTTCCTTTCCAAGCGGATTGAGTCCATAGTTGCCGGCAGGCCCGCCGAGTAGATCCTCCACTTCCTTCAAGGACATGCCGAGTGCAACCTGGGAAAAGTTTTCGACTTTCAGCCTTCGCTGTTCGCCCCTCAGGTTCACAAGAAGCACCGCACCCACGAGCAGAATCAGGGCGGCTCCCCAAAGCGAAATCCAACGGATGCACCTGGACATGTAAGCCTCACTCAATCAGACGGGGCAAACCATGTTCGTCCCGATGGGTCCTGACTCCTCAATCGCCATGCTTATTCGAACAATCTCTCAAGCAGGTGGAGGGACAATGCCAGACCAATCACCAAAGGTCCCAGTCACTTGACTGCTCAGCGGGCCGAAGCTCCCTGTCTATCTCGTCCGGGTTTGCCAAGGTCGAGGCTTGTCGTCAACCAGTGAAGCCGCCCCGACTCCAAACGAATGCTCCGGATGGCCAAATCGTTGGAGAGCGATGCGGTCGCCCTCATGGGTCACAATGACCATCGAACCGGCCATACAATTGCGAATGGCCTTCCACCGGTGTCTTCTCTCCCCACTACTCACGGTACAGGCGCATGAACCGCCGTCTCTTTCTCACCACCGCCGGAGCCGCTGGGGCCGCACCCATCGCGGCCCAGAATTACTCCGATTACTCAAAAGATCCCCGGCCTGACGTGCCCCAAGGCGCCCTGACAGCAGGATCAATGGACGGTCCCATCTTTGCCGGCAGCCCCGTCGTGACCGGCCCCGCCCACGATGCGATCGCAATCCTGCAACCCCTTCAGCGGCACGCGACCGGCCATTTGGAGTTTGCGATCGGGGATGGTCCGTGGACCCGGGTCGACGCCGGCCAAGCGGGCCTCATGCCGCTGGAGGAACATGTTCTCAAATTTCAGCTGCCCCCACTGCCGGCTGGGGCGACGGTGAAATACCGGCTTGAGGGTCACACCATTGGTTGGGTCAAGGTGAGACAGTTCTACCATGGTGAAATCAAGGCCGGCCAGAAACAAACCAGTCCCGAATACCATTTTCGGACCCTGGATCCGCATGCCGAATCGACCCGGTTCGTCGTGTGGAACGACACTCATGAGAACCCGGAAACCCTCAAAGCGCTGCACAAGCTAACCGAACCCCTCAAGCCGGATTTCCTGTTGTGGAACGGAGATCAATCGAACGATGTCCATTTTGAAAAGGACATGGCGGGGCAGTTTCTCAACCCGGGCGGATTGGCCATCGCCGACCGCTGGCCCCTGGCGTACGTTCGGGGAAATCACGATGTGCGCGGTCCGGCAGCTCGCGCGCTATCGCAGTTCACCGGAACCCCCGGCGACCGCTTCTACTACGGTTTCCGCAGCGGTCCCCTGGCGGCGTTGGTTTTGGACACGGGCGAAGATTCCCCGGATGCCAGTCCCTACCACTGCCATCTGGCAGATTTTGAGAGGATGCAAGAGGAACAGGCCAAGTGGATCAAGGGAGCTGTTAAGGAACCCTGGTTTCAGGACGCCCCGCACAAGGTGCTCTTCTGCCACATCCCGCTCTGGTTCGATCACCCCAAGATTCCCAACAATCGCTTCAAGGGACACAAGCTGGCTCGAACGCTGTGGGAACCGACGCTGACGGCAGCCGGAGTGAGTGTCGTCATCTCAGGCCACACCCACGACTACTTGTGGATGCCCAAGAAGGAGGGTCAACCGATCGCGCAATTAATTGGCGGCGCCCCGCAGCCAAAATTCGCCACGCTCATTCAAGGCACGGCCACAAAAGACGAATTGAAACTGAAAATGACCAAGCTCGACGGGACCGTGGTAACGGATGTGACCCTTGGCAGGGCCGTTAGCCAGTAGGCCCTTTTTCCCAGATCAAAGATCGGGTTTGTGTCCAAAGACCGCCGTCGCTGTACCAAGGAAGAAAGACCGTTTTTGCAATACCAGGCCGGCCTGGCAGCCCGCCTCGAACATCCGATCGCAATTGCCGAAGGCCTCGGTGTAAACGCCGAGCATCCGGTAGTTTTCCGGATGGCCCAGAACGTCAACGGTAACGCAAAGAGGGAGGCATAAAGCCTCCCTCTTCGCTGCCTCATTTTTCCAGCCCGGGGAGATTTCCCCTACGCGCTCTTCTTGTTTTCCGCAGGCGCCGCAGGTGGCACCTCGCCGGTCACGGCCGATTTGATCAACGGCTCTTCGCCGCGGACCATCTTGTCGGTGATGACATAGCGGCCCTTGTCTTCTTGCTCGGGCAGGTCGTACTGCAGTTCGAGCATGAAATCTTCGACGATCGATCGCAGGCCGCGCGCGCCCGTCTGACGGGTGAGGGCCTTCTTGGCGATCTCGCGTAGTGCCGATTCCTCGAATTCGATTTCCGCGCCTTCAAGTTCGAACAGCTTACGGTATTGCTTGATGAGGGCGTTGCGCGGCTCGGTGAGAATGCGCATCATCGCGTCTTCGGTCAAGGGGTCGAGCGGCGCGAGAATGGGCAAGCGACCGACGAATTCCGGAATCATGCCGAATTCGATCAGGTCGTCGGCCGTCACCTGGGCAAGCAGCTCTCCCTTGGTCATGTCGCTCTTCGAGCCGGAGCTGCCGAAGCCAAAGCTCTTCTTGCCGACGCGGCGCGCGATGATCTCTTCGAGACCGACGAAGGTGCCGCCGCAGATGAACAGGATGTTGGTCGTATCGACCTGGATGTACTGTTGCTCGGGATGCTTGCGGCCACCCTGCGGGGGCACATTGGAAACGGTGCCTTCGAGCATCTTGAGCAGGGCTTGCTGCACCCCTTCGCCCGAAACGTCGCGTGTGATCGAAACGTTTTGCGAGGTCTTGGCAATCTTGTCGATTTCGTCGATGTAGATGATGCCGCGCTGGGCGGCTTCGACATCGAAATCGGCCGCGTGCAAAAGCTTGAGGATCAGGTTTTCCACGTCTTCGCCAACGTAGCCGGCTTCGGTGAGCGTGGTCGCATCGCCGATGGCGAAAGGCACTTCCAGAATCTTGGCGAGGGTGCGGGCGAGCAAGGTTTTACCCGAGCCGGTCGGCCCGATCAAAAGCACATTGCTTTTTTCGATTTCGACATCGCTGAACGCGCCGCCCTCGGCGAGGCTCAAGCGCTTGTAGTGGTTGTGCATCGAAACCGACAGGACCTTTTTGGCCCGGTTCTGGCCGATCACATAGCCATCGAGCTTTTCGCTGATCGAGCGCGGCGCCGGTACATGGGAGATGCCTCCCTTGCCGCCGCGACGGCGCTTTTCCTGATCGATGATCGTCTGGCAAAGCTCGATGCATTCGCCGCAAATGTAGACATCGCCAGGTCCTTCGACCAAGGGCCCAATGTCGCGAAACGACTTACGACAGAATGAGCAACTGGCATTGCGATTCTTGTTGGCGCCACTGGTCGGCTTGCCGCGTCCGCCGGTGCCCGACCCCGAGTCTTTCGTCGCCATGCCAACTCCTCAAACCGAACCAGCGTTGCTGGTGGGAAAAAGCGATTCGATTCCGCCGAACTTACCCGCTTTCCCCCCCGAGGGAAAGTCAGGATTTTTCGGTTGGGCCAGGGGTCGGCCCTTGGGTCGGGGCGGACGCCCCATCCAGCGAGCCGGGCAAGGGCGCTGCACCCGGATCGATGGGGGTCAATTCCATCGCCGCGCGCTCCAGTTCCGCCTGGGTTGGGTTTTCCCCAAGCCTTTGACGGATCTGGGCCTGCATCACCTTTCTTACCCGGTCGAACTCTTCGCCGCTCAATTGACCCTGATCTCGCAACAAGCGAAACCGGGTCATTTCCTCATGCGGGTCGGTCACGCAGACGGTGGGACCTTTGCTCCACCTTCCCGCGAGAGCCACCGCAAGCGCGGCGATCAAGAGCGTAACCGCCAGCACCGCCCCCGTCACAAGGAGATCGGTCGTCGGACTGGCGAATAAGATTTGAATCGGCAACACTTGCGCCACTCCCGTGGCCAAGGGTCAACCCATCCCCTTGACCAACTATACTCCTGAATCATAAAGCCAATTCCCCATGCTGGGGAAGTTGACTGGTCAATTGCCAGCCCAATCCCTACGGCTGCCGTAACCCGAATTATGCTTTCCCATGCACCTCTAATACCCCAGTTTCTTTAAATTGCCCACCATCCGGAGGTAATCGTTCACCCGATCCTGGTGGATTCCTTCGGGGTCATCCTTGAAGACATTCCAGTTCACCAGATTGAAATGGTCCCCTTTCCAGGTTTCTTCCGCTTCTCCCCAGCGGGCCGAGGCCACGGAGACCAATCCATCATTAGGCCCTTCATGCGTCTGCAAAAGGGGCATGGTCAGGAATCGATGCGGCCAAAGTGCTAATCGGCTTTTCCACTGAGGCAAAAAGTCACCCGCGACCGACCAATAGCGGACTTCGGGGGAATCGGGCGTCGCCTCGTTGAATCGGACCATCGCCTCGCGAGTCATTTCCTCGATCGTTTCGGGGTGAAACCCCACCTTGCGCAGTGAGGAACGAACCCACCGCCATCCGGGAATCAGGCCGACACCGGAGTCGGCAATCACGGTGCCCCGGTGGGGCGTGCCCAGCGTGGTCAGGGTCAGGACCCGCCGATGTTCTTCGAGCCTTGTGATCAAATAACGCGAATCGAGGCCGCCCATGCTGTGGGAGAACAGGTGCACCGGTTCGTCCTGAACCGTGGCTTTCAAGAATTCGAGCAGCTGACCGGCTCGATTTTCCACTTTTCCGACCGGACTCAGCGCCGGCGCGTAAACCCGGTTACCCTGGGCGCGCAAGGCTTCGGCAATTCCGCGAAAATAGTGCGTGAGTGTCCAGGATCCCAGCCCGATCCGCTGAAAACCAAAAAGTCCGTGGACCAAAACGATCGGATTGTCGAGCGCGCCAGTCATTTCCATCCATCAATTCTGTCTCATTATCCTAGGCCGCCGCGCTAGGATGGGAAAATCGAGGGCCCGTGACGAACCGGAAGCAAGCCGATCCAGCAAGTCAAGCGGCGGTAGGCCCCTGGACTTGGCAACCAGATCCGAGGAGCCGGTCCCTTTCGAGTGTTCTGGCACCTTTTGGGTAAACCGATGACGCAAACCGCCGAAAAACTCATTGCCGCCGCCCGCGCCGGTGACTCGATGACACTGGGTCAACTGCTTGAGTCCTACCGGGACTACTTGCGGCTCTTGGCGCGCATCGAGATTGGCCGCCGCTTGCAGCGCAAAGTCGACGCTTCGGATCTCGTCCAAGAAGTCTTCCTCGATGCCCATCGCCAGTTCCCGGAATTTCGCGGATCGGCCGAGGGGCAATTTGTGCAGTGGCTCAGGCGGATCCTGGCCGGGACGCTGGCCAGGCAAGTGCGCCATTACATCGGCACCCAGGCGCGCGATGTGCGCCTCGAGGTCGGCATCGAAGCCGACATTGACCATTCGGCCAATGGCCTTTCCCTCATTCCAATCGACCCGCAAAGCTCCCCCAGCCACCATGCGGCGCGGGGAGAGCAATCGCTGCTCGTGGCCCAGGCGCTGGCCCAGCTTCCCGAGGATTACCAGACGGTGATTATCCTCAGGCATCTCGAAGGATTGACCTTTCCGCAAATCGCCGAAAGGATGGAGCGCACCACGGACAGTGTCGAGAAACTGTGGCTGCGCGGCATCACCAAATTGCGCAAAGCCTTCGCGGAGCAACCATGACCACCGATCCCGACTCTTCCGATTCGGACGATCCCCGCGTCATGGAACTGGCGCGGGCCTACCTGGCCGATTGCGAGGCGGGGCGCGTGCCCGACCGCAAGGGCTACCTCTCGCGTTACCCCGACATTGCAAACGAGGTCGAGGAATGCCTCGACGGGATCGACCTGGCCCATGCCGCCGGTCGAACGATGCGCACGCAGGCCGCGCCGTCCCAACCCGATTTTCCCAAGGAGCCTTTGGGCGATTTTCGCATTGTGCGCGAGATCGGCCGCGGAGGGATGGGGATCGTTTACGAGGCGGTGCAGCTTTCTCTGGGAAGGCGCGTCGCTTTGAAGGTGCTTCCCTTCGCCTCGGCGCTCAATTCCCGGCAGTTGCAACGGTTCCAGACCGAGGCGCATGCCGCCGCGCAACTGCATCACACGAACATCGTTCCGGTCTACGCGGTCGGTTGCGAGCGCGGCGTGCATTTTTATGCGATGCAAGTGATCGATGGCCGGCCGCTCGATCAAGTGATCCACGAGATGCGCGAAGGAATTCCTCCCGCCGATGCGCCGCCAACGGTCGACAAGAGCGCGGCGCCTACGAAGTCGACAGATTCCAGGTCCAAATCGTCTCGCGTTAGCGCGATCCGGTCCAATGCTTTGCTCGGAACGGTCGCGACTTCCAGCCGGACGACCCGCGTGGAAGAGGCTCACCGCAATGCCGCCGCCATCGGCATGCAGGTGGCCGAAGCGTTGGAATATGCCCACGAAGCCGGCGTGGTTCATCGGGATGTCAAACCGGCCAACTTGTTGCTCGATGCCAAGGGGAACGCCTGGGTCACCGACTTCGGCCTGGCCCGGGTCAACGCCGATACCGGCATCACCCAGACGGGCGATATCTTCGGCACGCTGCGGTACATGAGTCCCGAGCAGGCCGCGGGCCGCAGGTTGGAAGTCGATCACCGGGCCGATGTCTATTCGCTTGGGGCGACCCTTTACGAACTGGTTTGTCTTGAACCGGCTTTTCCCGGCCAGGACAAACAGCGCGTGCTGCAGCAGATCCTCAACGAAGAACCGAAACACCCCCGCTTGATTGATCGCAGCATTCCCATCGAACTCGAGACGATCATCCTCAAGGCGATGGCGAAGCTCCCCGTGGAGCGCTATCAGACCGCCGGCGAAATGTCGGCCGATTTGCGCCGATTTCTGGAACATCGGCCCATTCTTGCTCGCAGACCGTCGGTCTGGGACCATGGCCGTAAATGGCTGAGGCGCCACCCGGCGATCCTTTGGGCCGGCGTTGCGGTGCTCATTGTGGCGGTCATCGCACTCGGCACGAGCACGGCGCTGGTCACGCACGAGCAGATGTTGACCAAGGGGGCCCTGGATCGGGAAAAGCAGCGCGCCAAGGAAGCCGAAGAGCGCTTTGCGCTGGCCCGGCGCTCCGCCGATGAGCTGATTCAAATCGCCGAAGACGAACTGGGTTATTATCCCCCTCTGGAGACCTTGCGCAGGCGTTTATTGGAAACCGCTCTTGCCTATTACCAGGAGTTCATCGAGCTGCGCCGCGACGATCCCGCCGCGCAAACCGACTTGGCCCTCACTCGCGACCGGGTCAAACGGATCCTGGATGATTTGACGGTCCTTCAGGGGGATCGGGCCTACTTCCTGCTTGACGATCCCGCAGCGCACGAAGAGCTGAAACTGAGCGAAATGCAGAAAACGGCGGTGGTCGCCTCGATGCGCGAATTGAATAACAGGCAGGAAGAGCTGTTTCGCAATTTCCGCAGCCTGACCTCAGATCAAAGGCAAAAACGCTTCCTCGAACTGGCCCGCGCCCGCGAGGCGGCCTTGGCCGAGATTTTGACCGATGGGCAGATGCACCGCCTCAAACAGATCAAGCTGCAGGTGCTGGGTCCGCGTGCCTTCCAAAACAACGAGGTGGTCGCGGCCCTGAAAATCACGAACGAGCAAAAGGAAAAAATCAGGGACATCGAAGAAAAGGCCAACCTGGCAGGCCATTTCGGTTTCGGAGGAATGCGTGAGGGCCGCGGTAAGGAAGGGCCAGGCTTAATGGATGACCGGATGCCTCGCATGGACAAAGGGGGCCTTCCCAGGGATGCAAGACCGCCTGAAGACAAGGGGCCAGGATGGTTTCCCAAGGAGGGCCGGCCCCCTGAGGAAAAAGGACTGCCCAAAGGTCCAGGCGATCGGGGACCCGGTGATCGAGGACCGGGTGGACGCGGACCGGACGAAGGCTTTGGACCTCCTCCTGGAGGTCCTCGTGGCGGTCCGTTTACGCCGATGGAATTCACCAAGCCGATCGTGGAGCAGGTTGTCGCCATTTTGACGCCTGAGCAAAAAGTGAAGTGGCGAGAGTTGACCGGCGAACCGCTGAAATTCTCCCCGAAGTTCTTTCGCGGCGGGTCCAATCGCAATGGCCCCAATCGCACCGGTGGCGGCCAGCAAAAAGGCCATCTTGAAGGCGAGCGCAAGGGGCCGGGATAAACAACGATTTTAAGAGTCAAGAACTCCCAGTAGTCCTCTTTATCGAGGCATTGCGGGGAGTTCTTCCTTTTTTAACACATCTTGAGCGCATTTTTCGAAATCGCCCCAAAATCGCCCATGAAACGCGTCCTAGCGGCCCCGCGCCGCAAGGTCGATGCCCAAGTCGATTGCGGAAGCCAATTCGACTTGCAGAATCGATGCCGCAATCGCAAACTTCCCTCATTCGCGCGGCGGCAATCCCCTTCGAAAGCAACCTTTTAAGGACGCAATGGGTTGCACCACTTTGCAAAACTCCATTCGATCTGCCTCTCTGCAAACTCAAGGAACTCCCTCATGTACCGATGGAAAGCTCTACTGACCGCGGGCGTCCTTTCGATGCTCGGCGCGGCGGGGGCGCAGCCTCCCGGCGGCCCTGGCCCAAGGCCCGCCCCTCTCAAGCCGACCGCTCCCGCCGCAACGCCAGCGCCTTCTTCCGCGCCGGCGGCGGCGCCTACAAAATCCGATCCGGCGGTCGATGCCTGGATCGAAACTCTGACTTCCAAGATCGCCGATCGGCACGATCATTTGAGGGATAGTTCGCGGGCCGCACTTGCGGCGATCGGCCAACCCGCGCTGCCGGCTCTCAAGAAGCTGTCCGAAGGAAGCGATTCGGCTTCGGCCGAAGCCGCCAAAAAAGTGATCGCGTCGATCGAGCAACGCGGTTCGCGCGGTCCTGGTGGACCTGGTCGCGCGGGAAGACCGGGCGGCCCGGCGCGCACGATTGAAGGCATGGCACGCGGCCCAGGAAATTCCCGTCCGGGAGGCCCTCGCGGATTTGCACCGCGAGGTCCTCAAGGCTTCGACCAGCGCGGTCCAGGCGCCTGGGGACCCGGAGGTCCCAGAGGCTTTGGTCCTCCCATGGCAGGTGGAAGGCCATGGCCCATGGGACCGGGAACTCCGCGCGGATTTGGACCGGGTAGCGGACCGAGGCCGACCTGGTCTCAGGATGGCCGCGCCGAATGGGGATCACGCGAAGCTTGGGGACGGCAAGGCTACGGACAGGGAGGCCCCGGCCGTTCAGGTTTTGGACCGCCGCTAGGTGGCATGGGTCAGGGAGGCCAAGGCCGTCCTGGTTTTGGACCGCCGATGGCCGGTGGTGGTTTCGGACAAGGCGGCCCCGGCCGCCCAGGTTTTGCGCCACCGGCCGGCGGTGGCGGTTTCGGACAGGGACTACCGGGTCGTCCAGGTTTTGGGCCGCCTGCGGCAGGTGGCGGCTTTGGACAGGGGGGACCCGGTCGTCCAGGTTTTGATGCGCCCATGGGGGGCGGAGGATTCGGGCAAGGCAGCGCTCAAGGACGCCCGGGCTTCGAATCGGGCACTGCGGGTTTCGGACAACCCATGGCGCGCGGCTTTGGGCCTTCGGGACCCATGGGGCGCATGGGCCGCGGTGATCAACCCCGATCCGAAGGTCCTCCGGCGGCACGCCCGGTGGAAGGCCGCCAGGGCTTTGGACCGGATCGACCACGAGATGCCCGTCCTGAAGGTGGTCGTCCTGACGCACCAGAAGGACGACGCGGACCAGGCGGACCGCCTGACGCCGGTCCTCGGCCCGAGGGACGCGGACCCGGTGGACCCCCTGTCGCCGGGCCCCGTCCCGAGGGACGGGGACCACGGGGTGTCGAGGGACGGGGACCACGGGGTGTCGAGGGACGGGGACCACGGGGTGTCGAGGGACGTCCCGAGGGACGCGGGCCGCGGGGCGCCGAAGGCCGTCCTGATGACCGTCGGCCAGGCGGTCTCGAAGGACGCGGGCCCGGCAATGCCGAAGGACGGCGCGGACCGGCGGAATCGAGAGGCGGTGCCGAAGGCCAGCGTCCGCCGGCAGGTCCGGACGGCCGAGGTCCTGGGGAAGCCGAACGACCCGGCAGCGACCGCGATCTTTAAAACGATCACCATCGTTGCCCATCAGCGACAGCGGATCCATCTGACCACCCGGCCGGTTCCGGGTGGTTTTTTTGTTTCTCTTATGTCAAAAAGTCAAGCAAGCGAGAAAAGGCCAAATACACAAAATACCAAAGTCGTCAGGATACCGCTCACGCTCACGGCAACCTTTCCGTCAATCCATCGGACGCAGGTGATGGGAACGATTCCATTCCCTCAAGACGATCTGGCGCAACTGCGCACCAGGAGCCAACTTGCCCATGGGCCAGTCCATCCTGGACATGTGGCAAGCATGCGAATCGCATCGCGCTTTGTGCGCCGCTGGCCGGAGCACCCTTGCCTTTCGCCCGGCATGGGTGCCGGTGTAGGATAAATCGATCGAATTCATCGTCGACGAGGAGGCAGCCTCCATGCGCCCTTATCTTACCTGTCTCGCGCTCTTGATTCTCGCTCCTTTCGGCTTTGCCGAAGACCCATGGGACGAGGGAACGATTGTCTATTTGAAGAAACGGCCAGAAGAGGTCACCTACCAAAACAAAGTGGTCCCAGGACAAAAGGAAGTGCCCTTCATGAAAGGGATTTCCGCCATCATGGTCCTCGAAGATCTGGGCAAGGATTTCGTTCGTGTTGAGGAGGATCGCAAGGAATACTGGGTTGCCAAATCGGATCTGATTGAAGAGGACGATGCGCCCGAGTTTTGGGACAGCCAGCTCAAGGCCAATCCCAAGGATAGCTGGGCCTTGCTCATGAGGGGCGTTCACCAGCTAGTGGAGAACAATATCGACAAGGCGATCAAGGACTTTCAGGCCTCTGTCAATTTAAGCCCCAAGGATACGCGCGCTCACTACTACCTGGGTGCGGCCCATGAACTCGATGGCAATCATGACAAGGCGCTCAAATCGTTGAAAAAGGCGATTGAACTCGATCCCAAAAACGACTTCGCCCTGATCCACCGGGGAACGATCTACCTGGAAGCCGACGAATACGAAAAGGCGATCAAGGACTTCACCCAGGCGATCAATAACGACCTGCGAAATCCGTTGCCCTACCGGCGCCGGGCCCTCGTTTGGTACGAAATGAAAAAATACGACAAGGCGCTTGCCGATCACAACTGGGCGATCCTGCTTGACCCCCAGGAAATCGACGAATATGGTCTCCGCGCCCGCGTGCATTTTGCCAGAAAAGATTACCAAAAAGCGATCGACGACCTCAATGTCATGGTCGAGGCCGACAGCAAGGACGCCTGGGTCTGGAATTTGCGCGGCCTGTGCTGGCACGAATTGAAGGATTTCGACAAGGCGATCAACGATTTCAATGCGGCGATCCATGCCAACGACGACGATGCCGACGGCTATGCCAACCGCGGCCGCACGCGGTTCGCCCAAAAGGCGTTTGATCAGGCCGTGTCGGACTTCAATAAGGCGCTTGAAATCGACCCCAAATCGACGTTCACACTGATTAGCCGAGGCCAGCTTTACAACACGCAGCGCCACTTCGAAAAAGCTCTGGCCGATTTCAACAAGGCGGTCGAACTCGATCCCAAGGACCCTTACAACTACGTGAACCGTGCCTCCGCCTTGATCTACAAACGCGACTACGACAAGGCGTTTAAAGACCTTGACAAGGCGGCCGAGCTCGACCCCAAAGATGCCAACACCCCGCTCTTTCGCGGCCTGGCCTTCAACCACAAAAGCGACCACGACAAGGCGATCCCTGAATTCGACAAGGCGATCTTGCTCGACCCCAAAACGGCCGTGAACTATTCCGCGAGGGGATCGACTTTTGCCGCGAAAAAAGAATACGAAAAGGCTTTTGCCGATTTTGCCAGGGGGATCGAACTCGATCCTTCCGAGAGCGAACTGTTTTGCGCCCGTGGTCTGGCCCGGATCGCCCGCAAGGAGTTTGAAAAGGGTTTTGAAGATTTCGACAAGGCGGTCAAACTCGATCCGAAGGACAGTTATCCCTTTAGTTGCCGGGGCGGCGCCTGGGCCGTGAAACGGGAATATGGCAAGGCTTTTGCCGATCTCGACAAGGCGCTGGAACTCAATCCCCGCGATGTCGACGCCTGGGTCAACCGGGCGACGGCGCGCCTTTACAAAAAGGAGTATGACAAGGCGCTGGCCGACATTCAAAAGGCGCAGGCAATCGATCCGAAATCGCCAGGCGTGCTCGGAACGAAAGCGCTCATCTTGCTCAAACTCAAGAAGTACGACGAAGCACAGACGGCGTTCGAGGCCGCTTTCAAAACCGACCCCCTCGACTGGATCCTGCGCGACTACGCTTACTTCCGGGCAAGTTGTCCCGACCCGAAATTCCGCGATGCGGGCAAGGCCATGGACCTCGCCAAACAGGCCGTGGAAAAAGCCGCCTGCGATGCCGACTGGGAGTATTTTGCGGCCATGGCCGCGGCGCTGGCCGAGAAGGGCGATTTTGCCGGGGCGGCAGCGATGCAAAACAAGGCGCTTGCCGACCCGTTCCTGCCCAAGGACGAAGCGGCGGAAATGGCGCAAAGGCTCAATACCTATCAGGACAAAAAGCCCCATCGCGACCAGGCCTGATCTCCTCGCGTCCGACCCATTCTTTTCCGGGTTTCTTCTCGGAGAATTCACCGGTTTGCCTTTCACTGGCGCCGGCGGTGGCAAAAGCGGGCGGATAGGCCGCGAAGTCGGTGCCATACCTGGGATGAATGCCGATTTTGGCTCCGGGCCTGTTTTTGGTTTGCCCGTTTCCGGGTAGACTGAAAGGACACAGATCGGAGGTCTTCATGATTTCCTTCAGCCGGTCGATTCAGGCCGAACGGTCTTTCCGCACTCCAGCGCTTCGATCCCGGCGGGCCTTCACGCTGATTGAACTGATCTTTGTCGTTTCCCTCATCGCCGTCTTGATTGGCCTGCTCATTCCCGCGGTGCAAAAAGTTCGGGAGGCGGCCAATCGGCTCACTTGCCAGTCCCGACTTTCGCAACTGGGTTTGGCCCTTGCCCAGGCTTCGGACAATCGCGGCGGGCGGATGTTTTTGGCTCATCCGTTCGAAGCCGATGTGATCTCCCAGGTGGTGCTCCCCCCCAAGGCCATGGGCGCGAACCTACCGGCTTGGGATATTCACTCTTCCTCCTACTCGCGCGATCGCTCAGATCCTCCGGGGGAGCCGATCTACCGCTTCGAAGCGGAAAAGGGTCCAACGCTCAACACCTTTGCGGACATCTATTGGGAAGAATCGCTTCTGCCTTATCTCACCTCCAACGCCGAGGCGCGTTCTGAAGCCTATAAGCAAGGCAAACAGCTTAAAATCAATTCCCTTTTTGTGTGCCCCGCCGATCCTGTCATGGCCGAACCGTACCGGCCCGTTACGTCTGGTGATCCTCAAGAGGAGGATGGTTCCCGTCTCGATGGGGAGGGGCCTCCACTCGCTGGCAATGGCGAAGAAGAAAAAAATCAGGCAAAAGACACCGCCACGAACCTCAACAAGGCGCCGGTGGGCACACAGGACCCGTTGCCCGGCCTGGACTCCGATTTCCATGGCTCGGAGGGTACGGGAATTGCCAATCGGACCTCTTATTTGCTCAATAGCCTGTTGACCCACAAGACGCGGCGCTATGGCCTTTACACCTGGAAGCGGCTCCACGAGGAAACGACGCCTTCTCGTTTCGCGGTCATGGTCGAACGGGATGGGAACCAGATCAAGCGCGAAAACGGCGACCCCCGGCAGGACGATATCGATGTTTGGCTTGGTTCGACTCGCGTGCGCTCCTGGGTGGCCTGGAACCGCCACGCCAGCTGCAGCCATGTTCTTTTCCTCGATGGCCATATCGAACTGCTTCCCTGGCGATCGATCAAGACCGCGATTTACCCCGACGATCAAGACCATCCCGATGACATGCGTTTTGAAAAGTGACCCACCAACATGATCCGAATTGGCTCGATTCTTGGACTCGTTTGCGTCTTTTTCACCCTGTCCCTTTCGGGCGCCGAGGAGCTGTCCTTTTGGGACCGGGCCAAGGCCGATTTCGCCCTGTGGGATCTCGATAAGAACGGCGAATTGAGCCTCAGTGAAATCGACCGGGCGATTGCCGATCCCAAGGTGAAGGCGGCCGATGCCGCCACCGCCGTGGCGATGCGCCGGGCCTTGAAGTCGAAGAAGACGCCGCTTGCACCTTTGACCATTGATAAGATCGCGCCCACGAAGTTGGAGAAATCCACCCCGCCGGCAGCAGAGGCCGACAAAAATGCTCCCCTCAAGGCGGCCCCCGTGGAAACGAAATCCAAGGGTCCCGATCTGGAAGGGTTGTACAAATCGGCGCTCAAGAAGATCAATGCAAACCGCGCCAGCCTTTATGGTCCTTCTGGGCCCAAACTCGAATCGATCAGCCAGGGCCGGGTCGGCGATTGCTTTTGCCTGGCCCCTCTGGGAGCGATGACCCACCGGGACCCCGATCAGGTCCGGGCCATGTTCCAGGCGGAAAAAGACGGGAAACTCAAAGTCAAATTGGGAAAGGAACTGGTCGAGGTACCGCCACTAACCGACGGTGAGCTCGCCTTGCTTGCGAGCACCCGGGGCGAAGGCAACTGGGTGCAGCTTTACGAAAAGGCGATGGGCCTGCACCTGGCAAGCAAGAAGGCCAAATTGACGACGCCGATCGGCGCCGTCGGATCGGGCGGCTCGGCGGGCACGGCGCTATCTCTGCTCACGGGTCAACCGATCGAACGCTTCTCCATGAAGGCGCTCAAGGATCCCAAGACCGAGGAATCGCTGCGCAAGGCGAAGCTCGAAGAGCTGCGCACGCGGCTCGAACTGGCCGTCAAGGACAAGCGTTTGATCTGCGGCGGCACGCCGTCGAAGGTCGAGGTTCCCGGGGTGACTCCCAACCATGCCTACGCGATTCTGAACTACGATCGCAAAACCGATCTCGTCACCTTTTGGAATCCCCACGGCCAGACCTTCAAACCAAAAGGCCCGGCTGGCCTGAAGAACGGCTACGAAGTCAAAGTCGGAAAGTTCCAAGCGCCGCTTGGCGAAGTGGTCACCTGGTTCAACGGCTTCTCGTGGGAGATGCCCAAGAAGGGCTAATTCCCCTTTTCCTTTTTTTTATCTTTTTCTATTGGCGTTGAAATAGGTCAACGGCCCTGCCATCCGGATCGCTGACGACGGCGTTCTGGCCCCATGCGGTTGTGCGCATGGGGGATAAGATCGGCACGCCTCGTTCTTGCAACTGATTCAAAATGAGTTCGAGATTCGCCACACGAAACCCCAGCCGGGTGGAATCGACCGAGTCAGGCTGATCCCCTTGCAAGGGATAGATTTCGAAAACGAATTCTCCCATGACCGCGGCAAAGTGCGTTGGCCCTTTGCCATGTTTCTCTTCGGCGAATGCAATGCCCAAAGCCTGGTAAAACGCTACCAGTTGGAGCATCTCTTTGGTTTTCAGGACGAGGAGGGAAAGTTGTGTTTCTGCCATTAGCGGGCCTGTGTTGGGAAGTCAGCGTTTGGCTTCGTTGACACGATCTCGGACCATTTGCCATTTGTCCATGACTCCGAGCTTGCCAGCCCATTTATCGATGTATCCATAGCCCATGCGATTTTTTAGCAACTTAATCATACCGGCAATATCCCGCAAGTGCTTATCGCTGCTTCCAATGCGGAAATAAATCAGCTTATTTAAAAGCACATCTTCTGGAGAACTAAACCATGCAGAGAACTGCGCCATGATCTGCATCAACGCGACCGGCTCCAGTTCTGTAGGATTCGCCATCGACAACCCCATGGCTGATGCGCCTGGCGATTTCGCGGTTGACCGCTTGTTCATTCCAATCGGGATGGAGCGACCGAATGGAGGCACCGAGGATCACCCGCGCCGATCTCCACATGCGAAAACCGATGCGAAGTCGCTCGACTGCCGTTTTCTGGCGAAGAACGTCCGCTACGGCATCGTCCATGACTTCGATCACCGGCTCGTCCATATTTCCCGAGGACATGGAATCGTTCTCACTGGGCCGTTACCAAATCCGAGTGACACCATAAGGATCGAAGGCCTGATCTACACCGACAATCGGGATACCTTCCACCAGAGCTTGAGCGATCATGAGCCGGTCAAATGGGTCCTTGTGGTGGGGTGGAAGTGTGGACTGCCGCTCCGCATACTTGACCGTAATTGGCAGTATGTTCAACTTCAAGTCGGCGATGGCTTTCTCTACCCACAGTCGGGATGGCATCGACAGCCTGATTTTTCCTTGGCCCACCTTAATCGACAGTTCCCATATGGCCGCGGCGCTCAGTAGCAACTCACTAGTCAGGGGCTGAATCGCACGCATTGCAGACGCACTCACCTTGGTTGGCTCTTCGACGGACCAGAACAGGGTGTGCGTGTCGATCAACAGCCTCACGGAAGGTAATCCTCAAATCCTTCGGGGATTGCGTCGAAGTCAGGGGCAATATACAAAATTGTCCCTTTCAATGTCCCAAACTTCCGCGGTGTAGGTTCAGTTGGCACCAAAGGCACACGGATCGTCGCCACGGGCTTATCGTCGCGAGTTAGTACGACCTCCTCACCCGGCGGCAACTTTTCGATGATCTGAGCCAAATGGCCTTCCGCTTGTTCCACTGGAATTGTTTGCATGGTTATTCCTCCTTTCCCTCGAACAGAGCCAGCGCCAGGAACCAAAACATCGGCTATCTCGCGCAACACCCGCTTGTATTTTCGGGTTCACCATATGTCATCAGCCACCGCACCGCTCACAGAACTGGGAATCCCCAACCGTCCACGATTCCCAACGCCTTGCAAATCAACGCGCCCTGGCACTTGCGAATACACACTGCCTGCAAATCCCTGGAGCGGTCCATCGTCGCTCGAACTCTTCGGCATCCATCTCACCCACGTCGGTGTAGGGGAGGACGAGGCGTTGCCGTTTAACCCCGATCAGTGGTGAGAAGTGGCCTCCTCCGGCGTCCGTGTCGAAGAAAACGATGGCAATCTCGCCGTGACGGATTCTGTTCAAGAGTTCGTCGACTTGTAGAGCCTTGCCCATCACGACGCCCAATCTTTCCGCAGTCCTGTACAACCGCCGCTCGAGCGGCATGGGATCGGGGTCTTCTTCCGAGTGAAAACTCACTTTCAACCCAAGTTCGCGCAATGCGATGGCCAGGGCGATCGTGTAGGTTCCAAACCGTTTGGAGTGGCGACACAAGCGGACGATCCGCTCTGATGAAGTCCGCTTGCGAAAGAGCTTGAGCAACAGCCAGACAGATAGGGGACCACAGTTGCCGTCCAAGGCAAGCAAGGCCCCCGGGAGTTTATAGTAGCCGGGAGTCGGATTCACCATCGACATGATCCTCGAATCCTTCCGGGATGGCGTCAAAGTCGGGGGCGACATCCAACCCTGCCAATTTTCGTCCCAACGCGTTTGAGTCTCCCTTATAGCCTTGAGAAATCAATGTCTGGGAGACTTGCCGGCCAAATCGCTCTAGTTCGTCCGCTGCAACTTTGGTCGCACGTTGAAGTTCCTCTGGGCAGACAGCCCACCGAGCCTCGGGGTTGTTCGAGCCGTGTAGATCGCTAAGGATCAACCACGGGGCCCGATACGACACCGAGAGGTGTGGATGCCCGATCCAGAGCATTTGCCACTCGATCTGTCTGTAACCAGCTGCGGTTCGCCAATTGGCGGCGTCACCAAGATCCCCGCAGCAGTTGGGTTCAACCAACACATCGCAATGGGGGCAATTCAGGGCAAGCCCTCCGCTCAACGAGAGAACCTCGTTCGGGTCGGTCAGCGACTCAATCCCACCCCAGTCGCGAATGACCACCTCAAGGTATTTACGAAGGGTACCAAGATCGTCAAACTCGGCGACTGGGACATGCCATCCCCCTCGCCTTAAAGGATTCAACCCTCCAAGATGGGAGTCCGCCAACGAATCCGACCAGTAGCGGTACCATTCTTCTGGAAAGTCAGGATCGGTGAGAGCCGACGACGATCTGGTCTGGGTCGCAAACTTGAATGGCTCCAGTTCCAAGACCGGGATCAGCTCTATGCGTTCAAGGACGACCAAGATGGACATGGATGACCTCATAAAGCCCAGCAGACAGTCGCCAGAGCAGTCGCGCTTTGGGATCGTGACCTGACCGACCTGGAGATTCCTTCAGCAACTGCAATATGCCGGCAATATCTCGCAAATGCTTCTCGCTGCTTTCTATGCGGAAATCAATCAGCTTATTTAAGATTCTTGGGGCCACGTTACGGCGCTTGATGCTGAGACTTGAAGGCAAGTCTGCCGTTACAGCTCGACGGATTCGATGACGCAGCCCTCGGCGAAGGCTTCCTCGATCTGGCGCCGTGAAGCTCAGATGGGCCCTGGTTGCCCCGTTTGGCGTTCGCCCGCAGCGAAATTCCTGAGCTGTCCGCCCACGCCTATAAGCATACGGCCACGCTCTGCAACAGGCCGAGGTCATTCTAGTCCCAACCGACTTGACCCGCGAATTTTCAGCGCGTATGATTCCTGTGTTGTAAGATTCAAACATTTGAATGTTATGATCTGTGGTGACGAACAGGCCCCATCGTGCCTTGGTGACAAAAGGACTCGCGGAGTTCCTGGGCGCCCTCTCGCATTCCAACCGCACTCGTGCCATTGAGGAACTGCGCAAGGCGATTGGCAAGCCTCGAAAAGACTGGGCCTTAAGCTGAATGAACTTCCTTTCACACTAACGGAGGCAACGGTTACGATGCAAAAGCTCCTTCAGGGCATCCACGAATTCCGAACCGAACATTTTCGACCGCTGCAAGGTCTGTTTGAGCAATTGGCAAAGGGCCAAAAGCCGGAAACCTTGTTCATCACCTGCTCGGACTCACGAATCGACCCCAGTCTCCTTACCCGGACGCAACCGGGTGATCTCTTCATTCTTCGCAACGCCGGAAATATCGTGCCGCCCCACGGAGCAGCCAACGGCGGCGAGGCAGCGACGATTGAATTCGCTGTTGCCGGCCTCGGCGTGAAGGACATCATCATCTGTGGTCACTCGCACTGTGGAGCGATGCAGGGATTGCTCAAGCCGGAAACGGTCGCCTCGCTTCCCACGGTCGCATCCTGGTTGTCGCACGCCGAAACCACACGCCGCATTGTGCTTGACAACTACGGCCATCTTGACGGGGACCGTTTGGTGACGGCGACTGTCGAGGAAAACGTCCTGGTTCAGTTGGAAAACTTGCGAACGCTCCCGTCCGTGGCTTCACGACTGGTGCGGGGCGACCTTCACTTGCATGGCTGGGTGTACAAGATCGAGACCGGAGATGTCTTCGCCTACGACACGACCACCGGACAATTCGTTCCCTTGGCACAGTACGAGTACCAACCGAGCGAGGCCGCCGTGCGCCGCCGAACGACCGACACGATCTGACTCTGGATACGAGTTCAGGGGGTTATGCAGCATGGTCTTTGAAGATCGCCGCGGATTTTGGCGCGAGGCTTTCACATGGCAGGGTTCCGTGACGCCCCTGGTCATGCCGTATGTGATTGCCTTCGGCCTGATCGGAACCGCCGTGTGTCTTGCCTCGTGGCTGGTCGAACGCCAGTTCCAAGTGACCATCGGCCTCGAAGTCGCCCCGTTTGAAATCGCGGGGGCCGCGCTCGGCCTGCTGCTTATCCTGAGAACGAACGCCGGATATGACAGGTGGTGGGAGGCCAGGAAGCTGTGGGGCGGTATCGTTAACCAGTCCCGAAATGTGGCCATCAGCGCTTTGGCCTACGGTCCCACCGATTCGACTTGGCGGGAAAAAATCGTCAAATGGGTTGCAGTCTATCCTCACATTGCTCGGTGCAGCTTGAGAGGCGAGCAGCCACCACCAGAAGTCGCTGCGCTAGTAGGGGAAGAAAACTCACGCCGGATCGCCTCGGCTGTTCACATGCCGAGTTTTGTGGCGATGAAGCTCGCCGAACTCCTTCGTGAAGCCTGCGACAGCTACCAGATGGACCGCTTTGCCTTCATACAGGTAGACCGAGAGCGTGCCGCACTCATCGACCACATCGGAGCGTGCGAGCGCATTCTCAAGACTCCCTTGCCAAAGGCGTATGCCATCAAGATTCGACGGTTCATTGCGCTATTCCTTTTAACCTTGCCGTTTGCTCTCTTGCATCGAATTAGTGGCGAATGGCTGGTTCCTTTCATCACGATGATGGTTGCCTATCCGATGATTTCTCTGGATCAGATCGGCATCGAACTCCAGAACCCCTTCGCCAAGGAAAACCTGAACCATCTTCCTTTGGGTGACATCTCGGCCAACATTGAGCGAAATGTGACCGGATTACTTACCGCCGATTGCAAGGCAGCGGCATGAGGTCTTCGGCATACCCTATTGGCCAGAGCTTGGCTCTACATCGAAATGTTAAAGGTCGGATGATGGGAGTCCGCCAGAGAATCCATCCCGCAGCGATGCCATTCCTCTGGACCTTCTGGGCCGGTGCGCGTTGGCGACGATCAGCTCTGGGTCGCAAACTGGAATGGTTCCAGTTCCAAGACCGGGACCAGCTCTATGTGTTCAAGGACGACCAAGTTGGGCACGGATGACCTCATCAAGCCCCGCAGATAATCGCCAGAGCAGTCGAGCTTCGAGATCGTGGCCTGACCCACTTCAGATGTTGTTGCCTTCGGGTATCACTGTTATCTCCCCCACCCGGACGGCGTAGTCACTCCCCAATCACCTTCACCAGCACCCGCTTGGAGCGCCTGCCGTCGAACTCTCCATAGAAGATCTGTTCCCACGGGCCGAAATCCAATTTCCCCTGGGTGATGGCAACGACCACTTCGCGGCCCATGATTTGCCGCTTCATGTGGGCGTCGGCGTTGTCTTCGCCCGTGCGATTGTGGCGATAGACTTGAGGCGATTCGTTGAATGGCGCCAGCTTTTCCAGCCACTCCTTGTAGTCTTCATGCAGCCCCGGTTCGTCGTCGTTGATGAACACGCTGGCGGTGATGTGCATGGCGTTGACCAGTACCAGCCCCTCCCGAACGCCGCTTTTGCGCACGATCTCTTCAATCTTGGGCGTGATGTTCACAAAACCCATGCGGGAACCAACCAGAAAAGTCAGGTATTCGGTTTGGGATTTCATGGGATAGGGGTTCTCGAAGGAAATTCGCCAGGATCCGAGGGCCGTTCGGGAGCCCAAAAAGGAAAGCCAGATCCCGTATGGTCTTACCGCTTGAACGGTTGAGTTCCAGGTCCGGCGGAAAACCCCTCTTGGGTCTTCTCGCTGCCAAGGAGTACGATCTAACCTCGGACCGATCTCGATTCTTTGGCGCGTGAACCTTGATGAAACCTCAAACTCTGGCCATTCTCATCGGCGGCGTTTTGCCCGCGATCTTCCTGGGAGTCTCTGGCGCGCTGCAAAAAAGCAGCGCCAAGGCCGGAATCGGCACGGGGCCTTATCTGATGGTGGTGGGCCTGGTCGTGCTGGCGATGGGCTTCGTGTTCACCTACACGCAAAATGACTGGAACATGAACTCCGCCAGCGCCGCCTACACCGGCCTCTACGCCATCCTCTGGTCGCTCGGCATCGCGGGGATCGCCATTGCCTTGAATCGCTACGAAGCGAACATCAGCCAGCTCGTTCCTCTTTACAACATGAACACCTTGGTCGCGGTGCTCATCGGGCTCGTCGTCTTTGGCGAATGGAAAGACCTGAACTTGACCCGACTCTTTCTGGCCACCGTGCTCACTGTCGCGGGCGGAATCTTCGCAGCCTATTCCACCAAGTAACCCATTCGGGGGATTAAGATCGATCCCCCTCGGAGGCTGAGAACCTGGCGGCGGATCGATGGAATGGATCGACTCGGTATAATGAAATCACCTACCTGAATCCGCCCTCTTTCCCGCCTTGGGTGATCCCCCATGACAGCTTGGTTTGCACTGGCCATGGCCACAGTGGCCGCTCCAGCGGATTCGCCCGATTTCGCCGCTGAAGTCCGGCCGATTCTTGCCAAATTCTGCCTCAAATGCCATGGCCCCGACGAAGGCACCCGCAAAGCGGGATTACGCCTCGATCAGGTCGAATCCGCGCTGGCTCCCGCCGACAGCGGCGAAAGGGCGATCGTGCCCGGCAAGCCGGAACATAGCGAACTGATCGCCCGGCTCGATGCCGAGGGGTCGTCGCATATGCCTCCCGCCTCCACGAAGATGACGCTGACGGCAGCCCAAAAAGACACCCTGAAACGCTGGATCGCCGCGGGAGGTCAGTACAAGCAACACTGGGCCTTCGTGCCGCCGCACAAGCCATCTCTTCCCAAGGTGGCTCAAGAATCCTGGGTGCGCCAGCCGATCGACCGGTTCACGCTCGCCAGGATGGAAGCGCGCAAGGTTGCGCCCGCCCCCCAGGCCGACCCGGTCACCCTGATCCGCAGAGTCACCTACGACCTGATCGGCCTGCCCCCCGATCCCGCCGTGGCGGCAGCCTTCGCCAAGAACCCCACCGACGAAGCGTTTGCTCAGTACGTCGATCGATTGCTCGCCGATCCACGTTACGGGGAACGCTGGGCACGGCCCTGGCTCGATCTGGCCCGCTATGCCGACACCAACGGCTATGAAAAAGATCGTATGAGGAGTATTTGGCTCTGGCGCGACTGGGTGATCGGCGCCCTGAACCGCGACATGCCTTATGACCGCTTCAGCATGCTGCAACTGGCAGGCGACCTTGTGTCAGGAGCGGGACAGGAAGGGCTCATCGCCACCGGGTTTCATCGCAACACGATGACGAACGAAGAAGGGGGAATCGACCCGCTCGAGTTTCGTTTTCATGCGATGACCGACCGGGTTGCCACCACCGGCACGACCTGGCTCGGATTGACGCTCGGCTGCGCCCAGTGCCACACCCACAAATACGATCCGCTCGTCCACCAAGAGTACTACTCGATCATGGCGTTTCTGGACAACGCCGAGGAAACGAACATCGAAGTGCCGACAGCAGAGGAGCTTGCCAAGCGCAAGGAAATCATCGCCAAGATCGAGGCTCTCAAAAAAAACCTGAAGGTCGAGCCCTCAGGCATGCTGGCCGATGCCTTTGAAGAATGGGCAAAAAAAGAGAAAGCCCAGGCCTTCGACTGGACGACCGTCAAGCCCGAACAGGCCGTTTCCAACGAGCCGCTATTACGTGTCAGCCCTGATGGCATCATTCGCGCCGAAGGCGATACTACCAAAAACGATCTCTACACTCTGAAATTCGCTCCCGCCAAGCAAGCCATCGCCGCGATCCGCCTGGAGGCACTCCCCGATGCGAATCTTCCCGGAGGCGGCCCCGGAATGACCTGGTATGAAGGGCCGTTCGGCGACTTCTTCCTGGCCGATTTTCAGGTGGACGCCGGCGGCCAGAAAGTGAAGTTCGCAAGTTCAAGTCAGAGTTTCGCGAATGCCTGGCTGGGAGGCAGCGCTTCCGACGCCTCCAAGGCGATTGATGACGATCTGCAAACCGGCTGGTCGGCCAACGGCAATCAGGGCAAACGCTCCATCGCCGTTTTCATTCTGGATAAGCCGATCCCGCCCGGCCAACCATGGACATTGAAGATGACCTTTGGCCGGCATTACGCCGCCAGCCTGGGCAAGTTCCGTCTCTCGGTCTCAGAGAACGCCAAGGCGATCGCCAGCCCGCTCCCAGCAGAAGCTGAGCGAGCCTTGGTGGCTTGGCCCAACGCTACCGGTCCGGAAAAAGACGCACTCTTGGCGCATTTTTGCGAGCTCACCCCGGAGTTCGAAGCAACTCGCAAACAGATCGCCGAACTGAGAAAGAGCCTTCCCCTGGCCAAAACAACCATGGTCATGAAGGAGCGGCCCGCGGACAATGCACGAATAACCCGTCTGCGCCACCGGGGCGAATATTTGAGCCCCAAGGATCCGGTCCGGCCAGGGCTGCCCTCCTTCTTGCCGCCTTTTTCAGACACGATCAAAGATCAAAAAGCCCACCGGTTGGCATTTGCCCAGTGGCTTTTTCAGGAGAACAACCCGCTCACGGCTCGCGTCGCGGTCAATCGGCAATGGGCCGCTCTCTTTGGACAGGGGATCGTCCGCACGCTGGACGACTTCGGCCTTCAAGGAGAAGTCCCCTCGCATCCCGAGCTTTTGGACTGGCTGGCGCTCCACTTTATGGAAGATGGCTGGTCGATGAAGCGGCTTCACCGCATGCTGGTCCTGTCATCGACCTATCGCCAATCGTCCGCGTCTCGTCCGGAACTGAGCGTCATCGATCCGGACAATCGCCTGTTCGCTCGCGGTCCGCGCCATCGCCTCGACGCGGAAATGATCCGCGACGGCGCCCTGGAAGCGGCCGGCATCCTCTCGCGCAAGATGGGCGGCCCCGGCGTGTTTCCGCCGCAACCGGCATCGATCACCACCGAAGGGACCTATGGGCCTCTCGCCTGGAAAGCTTCGACCGGTGAAGATCGCTACCGGCGCAGCATCTACACCTTCGTGAAGCGCACGGCGCCCTTTGCCATGGCGCAGACCTTCGACGCCCCTTCGGGCGAGGCCTGCACCGCCAAAAGAGATCGATCGAACACGCCCCTGCAAGCGCTGCAACTCTTGAACGACCCGGCCATGCTCGAAGCGGCCAGAGCCCTGGCTCAAAAAGCGATGTCGGCGTCCAAAGAGGACAAGCAGCGGGTCAACCTGCTGATTGCAAGCGTGCTCACGCGTCAGCCCGATGAGGCGGAGCAGGCCGACTTATTGGCCTTTGTCAAGGACCAGACCGCGGCCTTCGCCAAGGATCCCGCTCGTGCTAAAGCCTTCCTGGGTAAGGACGCCAAGGAAAAAACACCTGATTCCGAAATCGCTTCCCTGGCGGCCTGGACGGCATTGGCTCGCCTGGTGCTGAATCTTGACGAAACTCTGGTGAAACGATGAGCCCATTCCCGATGCATGATCCAAAAACTCTGGCGCGGCGCACGTTTCTCGGCCGTCTTGGCCTGGGAGTGGGCAGTGCCGCGCTTTCCACGCTTCTTCCCAACGCAAGCCGCTCGGCCACAGCCGGCGGCATCGACGCCCTGACTCCTCGACTTCCTCACTTTGCTCCCCGCGCCAAGCGGGTCATTCACCTGTTCATGGCGGGCGCTCCCAGCCAGTTGGAACTATTCGACAACAAGCCGGCCCTGACCGCGATGGAAGGCAAACCGCTGCCCCCCTCGGTGATCGCCGGTCAGCGCTACGCCTTCATCAGGCCCGACGCGGCGGTGATGGGGCCGAAATACAAGTTCAAAAAACATGGGCAATCGGGAGCGGAAATTTCCGAAATCATGCCGCATCTGGCCACGGTCGCCGACGAGCTTTGCATCGTCAAATCGATGAAGACCGAACAGTTCAACCACGCCCCGGCGCAGCTTTTACTTGAAACGGGTTTCAGCCAGCCGGGCCGCCCCTCGATCGGCTCCTGGGCCCTTTATGGCCTGGGTTCCGAAACGCGCGATCTGCCGGCCTATGTCGTCTTGTCGACCGGGTCCGGCATCAGCGGCGGCTCGGCCCTTTGGTCGTCGGGGTTCATGCCCTCGGTTTATTCGGGTACCCGACTGCGCAATGGGGCCGATCCAATCTTGCATGTAAGCAATCCGGCCGGAGTCGATGCGAATTTGCAGCGGCAGACGCTCGATCTGGCCGCGCGCATGAATCGCCGCCGCATGGAAACCGACGCCGACCCCGAGACCGCCTCGCGCATCGCCGCCTACGAGATGGCTTTTCGCCTGCAGACGAGCGCGCCCGAATTGCTCGACTTTTCCAACGAATCCAAGGAAACGATCGCGCTTTACGGCTGCGATCCCAAGACCCCAAGCTTTGCAAGAGCCTGCCTCATGGCGCGGCGCATGGTCGAACGCGGCGTGCGTTTCGTGACGATATTCCATGAAGGCTGGGATGCGCACTCCGATGTCGTCGGCAATTTACGCGACAACTGCGGCAAGACCGATCAGGCGAGCACGGCCCTCATCAAAGATCTGAAAAGTCGCGGACTCCTTGAAGACACCCTGGTCATCTGGGGTGGGGAGTTTGGGCGCACGCCCATGGTCGAATCGAATCCCAGCCTTGGCCGCACCCAGGGCCGCGACCATCATCCGCAGGCGTTCACGATCTGGATGGCCGGCGGAGGCATGAAACCGGGAATCACTTACGGCGCCACCGACGACCTCGGCTTTCATGTCGCGCAGGATCCGGTCGAAGTCTATGACCTTCAGGCCACCATCCTGAACCGGTTGGGCTTTGACCATGAACGCCTGACCTGGCATCACGCCGGCAGGGATTTCCGGCTGACCGATATCCACGGCCATCCCGTGAAGGGGATCATGGCGTAAAGCCCTATTTTTTTTCGACCGGCCCGCGGAAACCCCGCTCGACCGTATCCCGTGGATCGGTCGACACCGGCCCGTCGCGCCAGAGCCAGCGCATCATCTCTGGCAAGATCGCGCCGCCGAATTTCTGGCCGTGGAGATTCATGCCCCACGAGTAATTGACATCATAACCCTTCTGGGTCAGTGCCTTCATCAAGCGCACATTCTGATGAAACCAGTCGCGCTTCTCGTCGTAGTTGCCATTGCGTAGGCCGCGGTTATCGTTGCGGCCGTCGCATAGATAGACGCGGATCGGCTTCTTGTCGCTTTCGAGCACCTTTTCGGGGTAGACATGCCCGCCGCGCAAGTTCACGAAGCTGCCGACATTGCTCAGCACCTTGCGAAACTCGTTGGGCCGCTCCCAGGCCACCGTGAAGGCCGCAATCGCTCCGGAACTCGAGCCGCCAATGCCGCGCATTTCCGGATCTTTCGAAATGTTGTAGTCCTTCTTCAAGGCCGGCAGAAGCTCCTCCGTAATCACGCGCGCATACTTGTCATCGAGCGAGTTGTATTCCGTGGGCCGGTTCGTGGCGCGATCGCCCCAGTCGCGCGGCGTTGGTTCGGGTTGATCCGGCCTGCGGCCGGGGTTGATGAAGACCCCGATCATCACCGGAATCTCGCGGCGATAGATCAGGTTATCCATGACATTTTGCGCACGCATGTCTCCTTTTTCGTCCTTGAACGCCTGACCGTCCTGAAAAACCATCAACGCCGTCGGCTTCCCCGCATCGTATTGGGCCGGAACATACACCCAATAGGTGTGCTGGGTGCCTGGATAGACCTGGCAAGGCAGAGTGAATGGCCCCCGGATCTCCCCCTTTGGCACTCCCTCTTGAGGCAAGGAATCGGGCCCCAGCCGGTACTGGGAATCGGCATTGGGTGCGGGTGCCTTGGCCGGCTGGGAAGCCGGGGAGGCGGCGGACTTCTCCGCTTGTTTTGCCGCTGGCGGCTGAGGGGGCCCCTGCGCCAAGGCGGCTAACCCCATCGCAAACACCAGGCCCGCAGAAAGGATCGAGGAATGATTCATGGAGAAGCCTCAAGGGAGAGCGGAGTTCTTCCGCCGCGAAGATCCACCGGGACCGAAGTCGGCCGAGGGTTCATCATGGGGCACAAGCAAACACTATTTTTTAACTAGCAAGTGGGAGCGAAACAGACGCCCAAAACCAACGAAATTCCCGTTCCGTCGAAACGCCAACGGCACTCGATACCCATGGACCTGCCTGGACCTTGTGCGCAAGTGGGATTGCCAGCGAATCCGGCCCGTCGGATGACCCGTCTACTTAATGCGCAAGAATGCCCAAACTGCGCCATCCCCTTGGCTCGAATTGCACCATTGGGGTATAAAATAACAAAAGTGAGCAAGACCCAATCAACCTCTCTCCCATGAACGATTCATCCGCCGCGATTTCCGATTCTCCTGGTTGGATTTCTGGTCAGGTTCGCCGGGCCTGCCGCAACTCCCTGATCTGGAATGGGATCGCCCTGCTCCTCTTGGCCCTGATCGCCTGGTTCAGCAGCACCTATTACTACCATTTCTTTCTGGGGCCATTCCCTTTTGATGACGCCAAGCTGCTTGAGGCCGCGAAAAATCCCGGAGACGGCAACCTGCTCGGTTACATCGAACTGAAAGACCGCCAGCTCCTACCGACCGGCTGGGAGGAGATTTCGACGTCCAATGGCAAGGCCTATTCGGTGGTCCCCTATTTCATGACCCCGGTCGGCGACCAGTTCATGTTGGTTATGGCCAAGTCTCCACAAGACGGCAAAAATCTCATTGGGCCGCTTTATAAGACAGGCGATCGCGAGTTGGGCGTCATCTCTTTTCTGGAAAAGCGCCGGCCCGACCTTCGGGGAAAATTCCTTCCCGTCCAGGTTAACGGCGAGGCGGCCTTCACCGTGATCGGTTGGATCGGACTCATCGTCTGCCTGCCGATCTTTTCGTTGTGTCTTTTTCTGTTCACCCGGTCCAGTGTGGCCATGCTGCAAATAGGCACGCACAAGATCGTCCGTCAACTGGCGAAATATGGGGATCCGATCGATGTGACCGCCGCCATCGACCACGAGATGAGATCGGGAAAAGCCATCCCCTTTGGCAAATCGATCCTTGCCAAGAACTGGTTGTTGCGCCCGACGGCATTCGGTGTGATCGCCGTGCAACTCGCCGACATCGTCTGGATGTACCATCTCAAGCAGTCGGAGAGTTTCGCCGTCTTTTGCTTGCGAAACGGCCAATCGATCGCCATGCCGCTGGGCGCAGCGCAGGTGGACAAAATGTTGCGTGAATTAAGCCGGCGCCTCCCCTGGGCGCTTTACGGATACGACAGCGAATTGGTCGCCCTTTGGCGAAAGAACCCCGAAGAGATCGTGGCCTTGAGCGACGAGAAGAAAAGATCGATATAGCTTGTCTCCAAGGAAGCGCGGCCGCCTGCCGTGCTTCGTGTCCATGCACTCGGGCTGGAGGCAATGCATGAGTGAGCCAAACGCGCCTGGAAAACGCACAGCCGAAGAGACCCACGCCAAGATCAATCACCTGGACCGGTCCGTCTCGATGGGCACGGCCAATCTGGCGGGGTTGTTCGCCGGGGGAGCCGCCGTGGCCCTGTGCGTCTTGCTTCACTTCCTGATTCAGGGCCGAGAGGGCCTGCTACAACCGCTTGACGCGTTTTTTGGCAAACCGCTTCTTTGGCTGCCGGCCGTCGCGGTGGCCATTGTGATCCATGAACTGATTCACGGCCTGACCTGGACCATGCTGGGGCGGCTTCCGCGAGGATCGATCCACTACGGATTTAACCTCAAGACTTTTACTCCCTATGCCCATTGCCGGGTGCCGATGGCCGTGCGGCCTTATTGGTGGGGCGCGGCGGCACCGGGTCTGATTCTTGGATTGCTTCCCGCAATCGCGGGGTCTTCATTGCACTGGGGGTTTCTCACCGGATTGGGATGGTTCATGAGCCTGGCGGCAAGCGGTGATTTGCTGATTCTGGCGCTTCTGGCCAGAGACCGGCCCGACGCTCTCGTCGAAGACCATCCCACCCGAGCCGGTTGCCGGATCGTGGAGAAATCTCCGCCAGCTCCTGCCGCAGTCTGATTTTAACCAGATGGTTTGGGCCTCTTTTCGACAAGAAATCAAATTCTGCAAAAATAGTTTCAAAAAATTTGCTGCGAATTCAACCCGCTTAGGCCACCCAGATCCTGCCCGCTCCAAATCTGGGAATGCCGCGCGATTGCGCCATCAATGACCCGCCAGGTGAAACAATTCGTAGACCCCAGCTGAAATTGTCTTTCCGAAGGAGGGCGGACTGGCAAGGAAATAGGCCTGGGCTTCGAACGGTTCGCTCGCCAGACGAACGGGCCGGCGGAGGAAGAGATCGGGAGCCCCCTCGATGTCGTCCAGATGGTTCCACAGATCTTCCGCCACCCGGTACAGTTCTCCTTGCACCGCGGTGCTGCCGCCTGGAGCAAGCCCGGGATAGGCACCCAGATCCCAGAGGGTGTAACAGGGCAGCGTCACGGCTTCGCCCAGAAACTCGCTGTTCTCAAGATGGGGATGGAGCGGGCCTTCCCGTTTCAGGGTGCCGTAGACAAATAAGATCGGCAGCTGTGTCATGGCATCGCCTCGGAAGGGACCATTTGATTATCCCTCACATTGGGAAGCGGTGTTAGAAGAAACCGGGAACGGCCGCCTAAAAGTCGAAACTGTCGGTTACAATGGGGGTTTTGTTTTCCCATCTTTTCATTCGGAGTGCTCCATGCGCATTTTGATAGCCGGCATCGTCGGCGGCCTGGTCGCGTTTTTCTGCGGCGCCTTCAACCACATGGTTCTCGAATGGGGGGGCCGAGCGTTTTCGCCCCTCAAGGACGAAGCAAAAATCAAGGCCTTTTTCAAGGAAGAAAATTATCCCGCCGGGATCTATCAATTGCCCGATATGCCCCGTGGACCCGCCAAGGAGAGAACGACCGAGGTGATGGAAAAGCTCAACGAAGAGTACAAGCAGGGACCTGCCGTTCTGTTCATTGTGCATCCGACCGGACAGGACATGATGGGACCTGGCACGCTTGGGATGGAACTCCTTTCCAATATCGGCTGCGCGCTCATCGTTTCCTGGATCGCGTCTCAATGCCGGCCCGGATATTTGAACCGGTTTCTCGTCGTGATGCTGGCGGGGGTTTTCGGATGGTTGTCGATCAGCGAGTCGTACCACATCTGGTACCGCTTTCCCTGGGAATTCATTCGCGATGAGCTTTATGGCGCCCTTTCGGAATGGTCGATCGCCGGGCTCTTCATCACGATGATCATCGGTCAGGGGGTCACGCGTGCCAAGGATCCCCTGGAATTGCCCAATCCCATTTGACGACACCCGCTCAAGAAACGGTATTCGCGGCCAGACACGGAAAAGCGCCAGTCATCCATCGTTGATTGGCGCACCATCGTCGGGACAAATCCGGGCAAACCAGAGGCGATCTTCGATCTCGCGGTCGACGGTGACGACGCTTCCGTCGCCTTGAAGAACATGGATGTGCTGTTGATTGGCGCTTTGTTCGCGAAAGGGGTGGGAGTTGGCAGGCGCGGGAGCGAATTGAGGTTTGAGGTGATTGCGAAACTCCCAGGGTTGAGTGGGATCCCAGCACTGCGAATCGGTTCCAGCGCGCAAAGAAAAGCCTGACCTCGCCCAGTAGGGAGCGGCATAAAGCGATGTGGAGACGCGGTCGGGATTTTTGAGCTGCTCTGGCTCTCTGGCCCACTGGTGAACGGCGCGGGGAACCTGCCAGCCATAAGCCCACAGGTTCGCACCGGATCGCGGGTCGCCCTCCGGCTGGGAGGTTATTGCGTATCGTTCGCAGACGATGATCGTATTCGACAAGCCATCGGAAATGCTCAGATCCAGGGACTTCGGGCTGTCGCCAAACACCATCCAGTTGGCGCCAAAACCACAGAGCCCCCACTGGGACGATGAGTCGGCCGCCCATTGCGGGACCGGATTTCCCGCGAAAGGAAGGTAGCTTTGCTCGGTCAATGAATAGAGGCCGTTTCCGTAGGTGGGATCGCGGTAGGATTGAAACGATTTGATGACGTGGGATTTGGCCTTGGCGGGCCCTTCGGCGTAAAGGCGATCTTGCTCCAGGTAAGGGAGCAATTGATACCAGAACGACCCGCTTTGTCCCGCACCATATTCCCCAAACAGGGACGGTGCCGCCTCAAAGGTCAAATTGGCATTCTGAGTGGCCAGACCAATCTGCTTGAGGTTGTTCACTGTCTGGCATTCGCTGGCGATCGCACGCATATGCCCCAGGGTTGGGACCAGCGTGAAGAGCACCACGCATAAAATCACGATCACCACCAACAACTCCGTCAGGGTGAAGCCGGTTCTTTGGGGACGCATGGCGACTCCATTTCAAAAGTTAGACGCCCTTTTTCCCCTTGGGCGCGGCCTTATCGCTTTGCGATTCGCTGACTTGAGCCTCCACGACCTCGATGATCATCTTGATGGGCGCAAATGCTTCCGCCCAGCGGTCCATCGTGGTTGCGACCTCCACCTGGGCTTTTTTCGCTTTTTTCGGTACAGCCACCTCGACCGAGGCGCCATAGGGATCGGCGTAGCCCTTTCAGCAATCGTCCTTGAACGGGATTTCCACCTCCTGGCCGATCGCTTTTTCCTGGGCATCGAGCCAGCGGATGCGAACGGTGGCGTGAATTCGTTCACTTCCCTCGGTAAATCGAAGCAGCTGCTTTTCAGGTAGATCGTCTCCCTTGACGAGCATGGTCAGGCCCAGAAAACCCGGGTCCCCCTGGCGCCATGCGCCCACCGCCTCGACGAGGGGAATTGCCTGATGCCCTTCGCGCGGAAGATCGTACGCGGGCTGGAAGGTGCCGGCCGAGAGCCAAACAATGGCCACGACCGCCAACGCGACAAACGGCAGAATGCCGATCGGTAGAAAAAACCGGGGCGCGGAGGGTTTCTCCGCGGCCTGGTTTTCAAGGTTGGGATGTTGATGAAAAATCATGGTGCTTGCGGATCGTCCGGAATGTCGCCTTCGTTGGGACTGGCGATGTAGTACCAGTTCTTGTCGTTGATCCCGGAAGTCAAGCTGGCAACGCTGCCATCCCCCAGCAGTACGTTGATGGCGCCGGGGTTATAGGCCTGTTCCTTGTAAGGGTGGGCGTTGTCCAGCGGCGGTCCAAATTCGGGTTTCTTGTGGCAACGGAATTCCCAGGGCTTGGTGCCGGTCCATTCGGTGGGAACAGGGCTGGGATTGTTCACGAAGATCGAACGCGCCCAGTAGGGCGAGTTGTATTGCGAATTAGTGACATTGGTCGGCGTGGCCAGTTGCGCGGCGTCGCGCACCCATTGATGGGAGAGTTGCGGTACCTGCCAGCCATAGCCCCAGAGCATCGCTCCGGATTTCGGCGTACCCGAAGGACGGGCGCAAACCGAATAGTGCTCGGCCACGATCAACGTTTTCGACAGGCCATCGGTGATGCTGGAAGTCAGAGGCATGCCCATATCGCCGAAGACCATCCAGTTGGCGGCGTAGCTGGAAAGGCCCCAGGTGGTCGACCCGGTGGCCCAATCGGGAACCGGGCTACCGCCGAAGGTGTTGTAAGTCGCCGACGTCAATTCGAAGGTGCCTTGCTTGAAGGTGGGATCGTTGGGTGCTTGCAGAGTCTTGAGCACACTGGACCGAGACGCATTGGGTCCCTGGCGGAACAGGTTTTCCTGTTCCAGGTAGGGAAGCAGGCTGTACCAGAACGATCCCGCCTGGGTGCTCGAATACACGCCGAACATCGGCGGGGCTTTTTTGAAGGTGTCGTTGGCCATATGCACGGCCAGACCGATCTGCTTCATATTGTTTTTGCTTTGAGCATTGTTGGCCGCTTGCCGTACCTTCTGCACGGCGGGAACGAGCAAACCGATCAAAACCGCGATGATCGCGATGACCACCAACAGTTCGATCAAGGTAAAACCTTTTCGACTGGAGCGCATGAAAAATACCTCTATGGGGATGTCTAGCAATTACTGCGATAGAAAAAAGCAAAAAAGCAAGGAAAAATTAAAATGTCGATGAATGCACAGTGCCGAATCGGCAGTTCGACAGTCGTAAGGACCAGGCCGGAGGGTGCGAGTAGAGCGCAGGAAAACCCCTGCAAGCCTATTCCGTTAGTTGCCGATTCGAGAAGCGGTCACGCCGTTCGCTAGGAACGCACTCAGGAAAAGCCCGGAATGTGAATTCCGGGCACGATGCGCCAAGGGCGAGACACGCGTGGCGATGTCATGCTCCCAGGCTCCTTGAAGAAGGAAAAAAGTCAGAAAAATCAAATGCGAAGTTTCTGGGCCGCTTTGGCCAGGGCTTCGAGCTTGCGAGAAGCTACCGCCAGCGAGGAAACCGGGTTGTCCGCGAAGGTCGCGAAACCACAGTCGGGGTGGATGGCGGCAATCCTTTCCCGCCCGAATAACTCGAAGGCTTCCTCAGCCCTTTTCATGATAATCGATTCGCTTTCGATTTCCATAGTTTTTGGGTTGACCAGACCCAGGCCAAGTCTTACTTGCTTGGGCAAGGCCGTCAGTACCCGCATCTCCCCCGCGCGCGGGGTCGAAAATTCCAAAAGAAGGGTGCCGACCGGGATCTTCCCCAACAGATCGACCAAGGGTCCGTAATCTCCGGATAGCGCCACCGACTCATCGCGCGACCAGTTGCCCCGGCAGACGTGCATCGCCAGACGCTCGCATGGAAACCCTTCGAGCGTCCGGACGAGGATCGACTGGGCGAATTCCAGCTCCTCGTTTTTCGGCCGCCGCTCTGAAAGGGCACCGCACATGAAGCTTCGCCGCTTTTTGGGAGGAGCAAAGACGACCTCGGTGAGGACGGGCTCATCGATCTGTACCAGGTTGACCCCATGATCGATCAGGTCGGCGATTTCCTCGCGCAAAAGCTTGATCACATCTTCGGCCAGGCTTTCGCGATCGGCGTAAACCTTCTCCGACAGACATTCCAGGTAAAGCGTGCGGGTCAAAAGATAAGGTCCGGGCAAAGCAATTTTGACCGGCGCCTTCGTGACGGTTCTGAGCCAGGCCAGTTCTTGAAGGGCCAAGGGTCGATTGCGTTTCAAGCGGGCGATGAGCGCCGGATGATGGACCTTTTGCGCGGGGATATCGAGCTGCTCGAGTTCTTTTTGAAACTTTTCCGGATCGTCGACATAAGGCAATAGGTCGGTGATCGGAATGAGCCGGCAACAGGAGAGCCGGCTGCCGACAAAACTGGAATAGCTATCGCGGCGCTGCTCTCCATCGGAAAGGACCGAAACGCCTGCATCCTTCTGGGCCTGCACCGCCAGCCGGGCCGCATCGTCGGCGGCGTTTTCAAACTCTTCCTCGCCAATGCGCCCTTCGAGTTTCTCATGGAGCATGCGCAATAGCCAGCCGGGCCGCGGCATCGAACCGATGCCAAACACGGCCAGGGCCGGCAGCGGTTCGACGGCTTCGCCTCGCGGCGGTAAAGGAATCGCGCGATCGACCGTTTGATGGGCGGCCTCAACGGGAAATGCCACGCCCAGCGATTCTTGTAATTCTTGACTTGAGAGATTGGTTTTCTCTTGATTGGACGGCTTCGTCCGGGATGGCCGCAAGGCGAGCCATGCCTCCCTTTCGGCGGCGCTACCCTTGATTACCAGGAAATGATGGGCCGTACGGCCGGCTTCCAGTTCGGTCGTGGTGCGAAGCAAGGCATTGCCGGTCAGCCGGCTCCAACTGGGCAGATCGTCGGCGACCGATTTCTCCGTACTGCGGATATGGAGAATCTGCCCGCGCTCCAGCGGCCCCAGGTGCTGGCGGATCAAGAGAAGCAGCCCCGAACCGCAGTCCAGATCTTGACCGTCCAAATGGGCGTCCGGCTTGTTTGCTTCCGTCAGGCCGATCGGGTCCATCCCCATCTCCCACACTCAAAAAAGGGTCAATAGCTGACCGAGGGAGTGCCCTGATCCATGAACTCGACCAGGCGCGCCCCGCCCACCACCATCGCACCGGGAACGAGTTTGCTCTCGTCGAGTTGGCGCTTTTTGAAGCAGGGGGAGCAGACGAAAATCTTGCCGCCTTCGCGGGCAAAACTGGCGATCAAATCCGCCAGCTTGGCAAACCCGGCCTCATGAATTGTGTCGACGGCGCCCTGAATCGACAGCCGGACCCCCTCCATGGACAAAAAAACGACCGTTTCCCTGTCCGAGCCGACAGCGGCGTTGGCGACGACAAAGGCAACCGTGGCCCGGTCTGAGTTCTCAGGTCCGGCCGTCAGACTCACCACGAATTTTCCCGGCATCGATTCTCTCCCCTTCGTTGGGCGCGGCGAAAGGAAGGCCATCAACCTTCGAGGCGCTTCCTGAGATCATAATGGGGCGGGTGGGCCGCAAGGAGGGTATGCCCGCAAAGTCGGGCCCAGGAAGGGATATCTTGCGGTGCCGCCCTATCCGTGGCGATCACCCGGAGGGTCGTTCCGGCAGGCAAGTCGCGCATCCGCCTGCGCAGTTCGAGCACCAGTTCGCCGCAGGCCATGTCGCCAAAATCGTGGAGGATTGCGGGTATTTCGAAGGGTTGCTCAGCTTGGAGCCCTTTCCCCGTTTCCACCGTTTTCTCTGTGTCGAACTCTTCCTCGGCGTCGAGTCCTTCCCCGCTTTCAGAGACGCAAAGGAGGCCGGCCCAGGCACACGGGGCCGTGCAAAAACGGTCGTCTGCCTCCAGCCAGACCTGGGCGTAACAATCCTTGGTGCGCAGCCAGCGTGCAAGATCGTCCCGCACCGTTTCGAGGCTGCGAGAAAGGCCGCGGGCCGCGCAAGCGGGACAACGAGGGGCGTCCTTGAGGCCCAAAGCCGTGGCGCAAAGAAGGAGATGATCGCAAAGAGGCCCTCTGCAATCGGCGCAGGCGCGGCCCCGCAGATGCTTGAGGGTCTGGCGCAAGCCAGCGGTTTCGCGGGTTGCCTCCAAAATGGCGTTCCCCTCTCACCGAGCCATCAGTCGATCAAGTTTCCGGCAGTTGTTCGATCTGGATATTGAAGCCGTCGAGGTCGATTTCATCCCCTTTTTCGCCGTCGGCCGGCCCGCCGCGCACGACTCCCAGGCGCATATAGACATGAATGCTCGCCTGGTTTCCATGGATGTCGTACCCGGTGGAGGTGACATTCCCCTCGACCACGAAACACCACATGCGCTGTTCGCCGGTGACGGGGGAAGCCTCTTCCTGCCAGGCCTTGAGCGTGCGGATGACCGCCTGCACGGCCGGTTTCCACAGCTTCTGGTCGTCAAGCGTGAAGCGCTGACCTTCGGGGTCCTCCTCGACGGTCAGTTTCACCGCCTTGCGGACATTCTCAAAAATCCGATGTTCCAGGGAGGTCGCCCGCCAGGGATCGTGCAGATGAAACTGAACCCTGGGCGTTTCGAAGGTGAGGCCGAAGATCTGGATGCGCATGGTGATGGGGCTGGGCCCGCCTTTAGGCTTGAAGATTCTGGAGCAGTTCCCGGCGGCTGACAAGTCTTTGACCGCGTTGCTCGTCGATATGAAGGACTTTGAGAAGACGGCGGCGCAGTTCCCCCTGAATGCTTTCCAGGATGGCATGCCCGGTTCCCGGTAAAGGAACGCAGCCGCCCGCGCGGCGGTCGTGCCCGCCCGCCCGGCCGAGATTGCCCACGACCTGCTTGAGGACTTCGCCTGCCTGGCAGTTGGCCTTGGCCGCTCGCATCGACAGGACCAGCTTGGATTCATGAACGCCCGCGCAAACGGCCCAATCGACTTCTTCGAAGCGAATGAGATATTCCACCACTTCGGCGGCCAGCTCGGGCTGAGGTAGCTCGTGGATCCAGCTGATGATCAGATTGTCGTAAATGAAGGAGCTTTGCAGCGCCTGAACCAGGCAGCCAAAATAACTTTGGGGCAGCCGGGCGTTGCGGATGCGCGCCAGCAGGTTCTTGTCCGAAAGCGGGAAAAGGAATTCGAGCGCGGCATCGTCTTGCGGGCCGGCCTCGCGGGGCCAGCCGGCCAGTTCGGTTTCGATGCCGTACCAGAGTGCGGTCGCCACCTTGCGGTCGGGCTCGACGCCTTGCTCGCGCAAATAGCTCGTCACGAGCGTGCAGGTCGCCCCCAGACCGGGACGAATGTCGCTAAATTCGACATCTTCCAGGTTGCCGCGTGTTTCGTGATGGTCGATGACCGCGTGCACTGGAATCTCATCGTCGAGGGTGTGCCTGCCGGTATTGGGCTGGCTGTCAACCATGACGACCATTTCGCCTTCGATCAGCTCGATCTCTTCAATCGGCACGAGATCGATTTGCAGGCACTCGACCATCGCCCGGTTTTCGGCGCGGCTGATGATGCCGTCGCGCGTCAGCCTGCATTCGATGTCGAGCTTTTCCCCGATGAGCTGGGCCAGGCCCAACATGCTGCCAATGCTGTCGGGGTCGGGCTGCACATGACTGAGCAAGGTGACCCGGGACGCGCCCTTTAGTTTTTCAAGAAATCGATCGGATCTTCTGGCCATTTTTTTGAAAGAGACCTCAACGAGCCTTGGGCCGGAGAGCACCGGACCCGTCGGGTGTTTTTTTTGCGCTCTCGCGTTTTTTTTCCGCGTGCTTTTCCAGATGACGAACCAGTTCGTTGCTCACGGGCATGACCGAGAGCCTCGAAACGCGCACCAGTTCCCAATCGGCAAACACCGGATCGGCCTTGATCTCGGCAAGGGTGACCGGCTGCTCGAACGACCTGAGTGGTTTGACCTTGAGCAACACACCCTTGCCATCTTCGGAATCGGGATCGACCGCCGGTGCACCGGCGATTTCCATCAATCCGACGATCGCCTTGCGTTTTCCGGTTTCGTAAAAATAGGCCCGGTCGCCCTTTTTCACTGCGCGCAAGTGCTTGCGTGCCAGCGCGTTTTCCACTCCATCCCAGTTCGTTTGGCCGTCTTCTACCAATTGTGCAAAGGAATAACATTCGGGCTCTTGCTTGAAGAGCCAGTAGGCAGGTCCAGAGGCAGATCGTGAAGTGGGGCCCTGCGAGCCGGTCTTACCGCTGGCAGGTTCATCCGAAGGCATGTTGCGTAGGGAAGTGACTTCCCACCTGGAACCAGTAGGGACCCGGGTCCACCGAGCGCTCCCCACCAATAAAGGAATATTAATCGGGGCGGGCGTCGCCATCAATTCCATCCTGCGGATTGAATGCAATTTCTGAACATTCGTACACATTTTTTCGCCTTGTGCCGGGTAAGCAGGGCTGCTCTTGCCTCATTTGCCCGCTTTAACCGATAATGCCGCTCCCAACGGCGGCACCCTCATTCATGGTGCCGCTCAAGATTGCGGAATTCGCCTTGGTGATTGATCGGATCGGGAGTTAGCCTTGGATTTCAACCCAAATAAAAAGCTAGGCGACCGCACCCGAAACCTTCCGGCACAAGCCAGCGGAATGGGACCGCGCGTGGCCCTGGTCCACGATTGGCTCACGGGGATGAGGGGCGGGGAAAAGTGCCTGGAAGTCGCCTGCAAGCGCTGGCCCGGTGCGACACTGCACACCCTGATTCACAAAAAAGGCGCGTTGAGCCCCGACATCGAGCGAATGCCGATCCGCACCTCATGGCTGCAAAACATACCGGGGATCTTTCGCCATTACCGCTATTTCCTACCTTTGATGCCTCTTGCCAGCCGGTCCTGGCGCATCGGGTCGGTCGATCTCGTGCTCAGCTTCAGCCACTGCGTCGCCAAATCGGCGCCGGTGCCCAAGGGCGTTCCCCATATCTGTTATTGTTTCACGCCCATGCGTTATGCCTGGCATCAGCGCAATGCTTATTTTGGTGGCCCGGGCCGGTCTCTTTTGCGCAAAGGCAAGGATGCCCTGCGGGACACGCTTCTCGACACCTTGCAGAAATGGGACGCGCGCACGGCCCAGGGCGTCACCCGCTTCATCGCCATCAGCCACACGATTGCGGGGCGCATTCGCGAGGCCTATGGCCGCGAAAGCGACGTGATTTACCCCCCCGTCGACACCGAGTTTTACACCCCGGCACCCGTCCAACGTGAGGATCACTATCTGGTGATTTCCGCACTAGCCCCCTACAAAAGGTTAGACTTGGCTATCGAAGCATGCAAGAAGTTAGGCAAGACGCTCTATGTGATTGGTTCGGGCCAGGAGGAAAGCAAACTTCGTCAGCTGGGAAATGAAAAGATTCATTTTCTGGGTTGGCAGCCCGATGAAGTCCTTCGCGACCATCTGAGGCGCTGCAAGGCGCTCCTGTTCCCTGGAGAAGAGGATTTCGGCATTGTTCCGCTCGAAGCGCAGGCGTGCGGCACGCCGGTGCTCGCACTGGGCAAGGGAGGCGCAACCGAAACGATCGTTCCCCAAGGAGCAAACGCCCCTTGTACAGGTGTTTGGTTTGCCGAACCGGTCCTGGACTCACTGGTTGAGGGAATCGAAACGATGGAAAGGGAGCACGGCCGGATCGACCCGGTCCACTGCCGCCAAAATGCGCTACGCTTCCGCCTGGAGAGATTCCAAAACGAGCTTCTTGAAACCGTCGCCAGGGAATGCCAAACCACGATGAAAAAGGCCGCCTGAGCGGCGCTTCGGCTTAAGGAGCGGCGACTCTGGCCTTTTCAGCCCATTCGTAAATGGTAAGATAACAGACTCCAGAAATCCAAGGTGCCGGATGCTGGATCACGCGGGGAATGTGACCAGCCTCGGGGGAATTTCGCTTGTCTAACGCTTCAACGGATAAGATCCGTGTTTATCAACTGGCTCGTGAGCTGGGAGTCGACGCAAAAACGCTGGTGGATCTCTGCAAAACCCAAGGCTTTGATGTCAAAAGCCATGTGAGCGCTCTGGATCCGGACCAACGCAATCTCATTGTGGACATGGTCAAAAAAGGGGCGACAAGTGCGCCCCGGCCATCGTCCCCTGTTTCCACGGCTCCTCCCCCGCCCGTGAAGCCCCCGAGCATTCAAACGCGGATGCCGAATCTTGCCCCGCCCGCAAGCCGGGCCAAATCGGCGGTGAAAGAAGAAGTTTCCGAGGAATCCGCGCCCGCCGCGCCTTTGCCCATGCCCGCGCCCATGCCCGCGATTGCTCCGTCCCTGCCCATGCCCGCAATTTCTGAAGCAGCCGACCCCACCCTAGAGAAGACGCCCATCCCGCAAAGAACCGCCGCCGTCATGGGCCCAGCCGACCTGCCGGCACCCATTGTTTCCTCTGGTCCCGATCTGGAATCGGCCGTTCGGCCGGTCACGCAAGGCGCCGCGGTGTTGATGCCGCCCCGCCCGCCCATGGGCTCGAATCGGCCCATGCCGAACTTGAACGCTCCCCGGCCCCAGCAGCCACCGCGACCCGCGGCACCCGTGGCTCCACCGCGCCAAAATCCGCCCATGGGCGCACCTGCGCAGAATCCACCGCCGGCCATGCCCCAGGCACCCCGACCCGTGTCGAATGCCCCGATTCCTTCGGGACCGGTGTCTGGCCCCTCTTCTTATAGTGCTCCGCAGAATTCCGGGGGAGCGACCATGCCCCCTCGCCCCATGCAGCCAAGGCCGGGCGGCCCTTCGGGCCCCTATGCTCCTCGCACCGGCCAACCTGTCGGCTCGCAGGGAATGGGCGGCGTGGGTGGCCAGGGGTCGATGGGTAACCGCCCCCGCAATCTTTCGGAAGGTCCTGGACAGCGGCCGCCTGGAAGTCCCACCTCGCAATCGCGCACCGGGGCCGAAGCTCTCGCCAAAATGCGCGAGAAAAATCCACAGCAGCGGCCGGGCATTGCCCGCCCTGGCATGGCCCCCGGCGGTCCCAACCGTCCCGGCATGACCCCAGGTGGTCCCAACCGTCCCCGCCCCGGCATGGACGATCGCCGCCCCGGCGGTCCCGGCCCCGTGGCCCCAGCTCCGACCGGACCTCGCAAACTCGCTGAGATCCCCAAGGATTTCATGACCGGCGGCGCCAAAAGCGAAGACATCGCCCGCAAGACCCTTGCCCTGACTCAGGTTGGCGTCACTCAGGTGCCCGTTGTCGTCGACGAAGAGGAAGACGACGGCAAGGGCGGCAAGACCAAGAGCAAGAAGCCAGGCGGCGTCACCGGCCGCGACCAACGTCACAAAGAACGAAGCGACCGTCAGGCCCGCCGCAAAGTCGATGTTTCCGACGATGACGAGGGGATCGAGGCCAAAAGAGCCCGCCTGCGCCGCCGCCAAAAGCAGCGTGGATCCCAACCTCGCAAGGGAAAAATCCCGATCGAAATGCCGATCACCATTCGCTCGCTTTCCGAAGCGATGGGTGTCAAGTCGGCCGAACTGCTCATGAAGCTCATGACCCAGGGCTTGGGCTCGATCAAGAATATCAATTCGTCGGTCGATCCTGATGTCGCTGAAGCGATTGCGCTGGAATACGGCGCCGAACTCGACGTCAAGCAGAAGCTCGATGTCGAAGACGAGTTGATCGTGGCGCTGCGCAAGGCCGACGACCCGTCCAAGCTCAAGCCGCGCGCTCCCGTCGTCACAATTATGGGCCACGTCGACCATGGCAAGACCTCGCTGCTCGACTGCATCCGCAAGAGCAAGGTGGTCGACACCGAGGCCGGCGGCATCACCCAGGTCATCCGCGCCTGGCGTGTCGACATTCATGGCAAGCCGATCACCTTCCTGGATACGCCCGGGCACGAGGCGTTCACCAAGATGCGGGCTCGCGGCGCCAATGTCACCGACATCGTCGTCATCGTGGTCGCAGCCGACGACGGCGTGATGCCCCAGACGGAAGAAGCGATCAACCATGCCAAGGCCGCCGATGTGAAAATCGTCGTCGCCATCAACAAGGTCGATCTGCCCAACGCCAACCTCAAGCGCACCGAACAGCAGCTTTACGGCATGGGTTTGATCCCCGATACCATGGGCGGTGAAGTTCAGTTCATCCAGACCTCGGCGGTTACCGGCCAGGGTATCGACGAACTGCTCGAAACGCTCGCCCTCGTTGCCGAAGTCGAAGAGCTCAAGGCCAACCCGGATAAGAGCGCCAGCGGCGTTTGCCTCGAAGCTTACATCTCTGAAGGCCAGGGTGTGATCGCCACGCTCATCGTTCAAGACGGCACGCTCAAACGCGGCGATATCGTGCTTTGCGGCGCGGCCTATGGCCGTGTGCGCGCCATCTACAACGATCAGGGCAAACAGGTCCAGGAAGCTGGCCCTTCCGAGCCGGTCCGCTTGCTTGGTCTGGACGATGTTCCGAACGCCGACGATCCGTTCGTGGTTGTTCCCGAACTTGCCAAGGCCCGAGACATCTCGGAAAAGCGCAAGCAAAAGGCACTCGAGGCGGCGCAAATCCGCCGCACCAGCCTCAGCTTCGATGCCCTTGGTTCAGGCCAGGTCAACGAACTCAAGGTCATCTTGAAGGCCGATTTCCGCGGCTCGCTCGAAGCGATCCGCAAGGAGATCGAAAAACTTCAGCACGAGGAAGTGCGCGTGCGCGTGCTCCACACGGGCGTGGGTGCGATCACCGAAGGCGATGTCCAGCTCGCGCTGACCTCGCCCACCGACACGATGGTCCTCGGTTTCAATGCCGAACCGGATAACCGCGCCCTGGCTCTTTCCGAAGAGCGGGGCATTCCGATCCGAACCTACTCGATCATTTACAAACTGACCGAGGATGTGAAATCGGCGCTGGAAGGCAAGCTCAAGCCCAAGGAAGAAGTCATTCGCCTGGGCCGGGCGGTCATCCGCGAAGTGTTCAAGATTACCCGAGTCGGCGCGATCGCCGGTTGCGTCGTCACCCAGGGTACCATCGAACGGTCGGCGAAAGTGCGCGTCATCCGCTCGGGTGTCGTGGTTTACCCACCGGCCGAGCGCACCGCCAGCCTCGAGTCGCTCAAGCGGTTCAAGGACGACGTTCGCGAAGTCCGCGAAGGTTACGAGTGCGGTATGAAAATCGCCGGCTACGATGACATCAAGGTGGACGATGTGATCGAGGCCTTCAAGATCGAGCAGATCCAACGAACACTTGATTAACACGCACGAAAACGGCGGCATGGTGGTGGGCGGTTTGCGGGTCCGGTTGCGGATTCGCGAATCGCGCAGCCTCAAGGACAAGCGTCAGGTCGTTCAATCCATTAAGGAACGATTGCGACAGCAGTTTCTGGTCAGTGCCTCGGAAGTCGATGCCCTCGACTCCTGGCAACTGGCCGTATTGGGTTTCGCATTGGCCGGAAACGATCGTACAGCCATCCGGGTAACTCTTGATCAGATCGTTTCGGCGCTCAGGGTCCACCCCAAGGCCGAAATGATCGACCATGACATTCAGTTCATGGATTGGGAATGATCGATCTTGTTCGGGAAAGGATTTTTTCAGTGAAGTCGCACCGACTCGCCCGCATCGCGGAAGTGATCCGGCAGGCCGCGAGCGAGACGATTCTGTTCAAGCTTCAGGATCCCCGCGTCAAAATGGTCACGGTGACCCGGGCGGAAGTCTCGGCCGATCTGCAGCATGCCAAGGTTTATGTTTCGATCATGGGCAGCCCCAAGCAGCAAAAGCTCACCATGTTTGGGTTGACCAGCGCCACCGGCTTCATTCAGGCCGAAGTCGCAAAGCGGCTGCAAACTCGGTTCACGCCGGCCATCCGCTTTTACCCCGACGAAGGGGTGAAGAAGAGCATCGAGATCACGCGGCTCATCCGAGAAGGACTTGGCCAAAGCGCGGCAGACCCTGCGCTGGAAGAGTCTGAAACCGATGAGGATGCCGACGACCTGGACGAGACGCAGGCCGGCGACAGCGAACCGGATGAATCGGACCTCGACGAAGGGCACAAGAAAACCCAGAATGAAAAGGATTCCCCCATTGAGGGGGGATCGGGACCATTTCCCCCCGAAGGCTCGGGCGGCAATGTTCACAAGCACGGAGGCGAATGATTCCAATCTCGTTCCGAACCCGGTATCCAACCGGCTCATCGGTACGGGAAAGGGAAAAGGAGTCCCCAACGCCCGGAACTCCAGGAAGGAGCGGAAGCGATGGCAGCCACAATGAATCGGCAAAAAGTCATTTCCTTGGTGATTGAACAAGCCGAGGGAAAAGAATCGGGGCCAAAGGAATTGCCCCTGTTCGAGCAGCTCGTTTACGGCATCTGCCGCGAGGATGCCACGGTCGAACAGGCCAACATGGCGTTCGAGCAGCTCAAGGACCGGTTCTTCGACTGGAACGAGATCCGCGTCAGCACGGCGCGGGAGGTCGGCTCCTGCTTCGAGGGGTTGTCCGACCCGCGCGCCCGGGCGGTTCGACTCATCGGCCTGTTCCAAGAAATCTTCGAATCGAATTTCAGCTTCGACCTTGAGCTTCTGGCCAAAAAAGGTGCCAAGGCCGCCCAGAAGCAGCTCACCCGCTACAAGGCCGTGAACGATTTTCTTTCCGCCTGGGTTGCCCAAAGAAGCCTCGACGCCCTCTCGGTGCCGATGGATCACTCGATGCGCCGCTGCGCCGCGAGACTTGCCATCGTCGAAGTTGAATGCGCCAAGGACCCCGAAGAATGCCGCACCGCGCTTGAAGCGGTCGTGCCCAAAGCCAAAGCGGACGCCTTCGTCGATGGCCTGCAAGCGATCGCAGTCGGATATTGCCACGAGGAAAATCCGAAGTGCGAAACCTGCCCGGCACGCAAAAGCTGCCCCTCGGCCGGAAAGATTGCCGCAACCGCCGTCAAAGTCGCCGCCAAACCCAAAGCTCCGCGCAAGCCGCGGTGATGACTGTGGGTGACGAGTAGGAGTTTAACGCAGAGGCGCAAAGGAACAAAGGGCGCAGAGAAGACTTTTCTTGCCGTTTGCGGACGACTTTGAACTGTGGGTGACGAGTAGGAGTTTAACGCAGAGGCGCAAAGGAACAAAGGGCGCAGAGAAGACTTTTCATTGCACCCTGTCGATTTGGGACTGCTGGCGATCTTACATTGCCAGCAGTCCATGAAGCTTCTGCGCCGCATTGATATACTCCCAAGATATGGTTGGGAATGAAAACTTACGAAAAGACCCTGGCTTTCCATCTCATAGTGGAAGCGGCTCTCTTTCGGAAAATGAAATCAGCACCCTGATCGTTGGCGCTGCGATCGAAGTTCACAGAGCTTTGGGCGGCCCCGGCCTTTTGGAAAGTGTTTATGAAGAAGCCCTCGCCTATGAATTAGAGGCGCAGGGCCTGAATGTTAATCGCCAAGTTGTATTTCCAATCTTCTATAAAGGCCATCAATTATCATCCAATCTGCGAATCGACTTGCTGGCTAACAAAAAAGTCATCATCGAATGCAAGTCTACTCAAGACTACAATTCCATTTTCGAAACTCAGATTTTAACGTACTTGAGACTAACGGGACTTAAGCTGGGTCTCATCATCAATTTTGGCGAAAGGCTCGTGAAAAACGGCGTCAAGCGCGTCGTTAACGGACTGGGTGCTCCTGCTGGCCAGCACTCCCTCAGCGAGCCAAAAAAATGAATTTTCTTTGCGTCCTTTGTTCCTTTGCGCCTCTGCGTTGAAAATAACCTCTCTCCTATCCGCAATCTCGCCACCCATTCAAAAATCCAACCTCAAACCCCCACTTTGCGCCCTTTGTTCCTTTGCGCCTCTGCGTTGAAAATAACCTCTCCGCATTCAATATCCTCTCCCCCATATCAACAACCCCACAAAAAGACCGCGACCCCGTGCGCTCTTGCGAGCATCCGGGGTCTTTCGCCTGCGGCCCATCAGAATACCGACTAGAGGTCGGCCTTTTCTTGTATCTTGCGGCGAACGAGTTCGCCAAGCAGCGCGGAGTCGAAAGGCTTCTTGAACACTTCGTTCAAGCCGTAGCTTTCGATCAGCTTTTCCGGAGCCGCTTCGTCTTCGCTTGCCATCGCGATGATGACGGTTTGTTCGTATGCGGGATTGCGACGGAGGTTCACTGCGATTTGCAGGCCTTCGGAGCGCCCCATGGCAAGGTCGACGATGATCGTATCGGGATGGAAGCTTTCCGCCTGGATTCCCGCTTCGAAACCGCTGTTGGCGATCTCATAGCGGAAGTCTTCCGCTTCGGGAAGCAGGTTCTTGAGGCGATCGATGAAGAGCTTTTCGGCGCCGATCACGAGGATCTTGTGCCAGCCTTCCTTCTCGAGTTCGCCCAAGGGCATGTCGTGATCTTTGAGGAAGCGGATCAGATGATCGCGGGGGATGCGACGATCCTGGCTTCCAGGGATCCGGTATCCGCGCAGTCGGCCCGAGTCGAACCATTTGGAAACGGTTCGGGGAGCCACTTTGCAGATGCGGGCCACCTGGCCTGTGGTGAATACATCCTTTTTCATGAGTCGAGAACTCCCTGGGGGTAGCAGGCATGGGTAACCTTGCGGGTGCCTTTTCGGGGGCAACACCCGTAAAGTTCACCGCCGTTTTCAACCTCAGCGCGCTTCATGCGCTCGTTTGAGATCAAGAGACGGCGGGCGGTCCTAGCGGTCACAGGTCGAACAGCAGGGAATCCTTTCCCTACCGGGGTCTTCTTCCCGGACTTTCGGATGGCAGTTGGACTGGATTTGGGAGAAACGGGCGGCGTATCGCGTTCCGTAGGGTCATCTCCCACTTGAAATCCCTCTGGCCACCATTTCCATCGGCAAATCAAGAAAAAGGATTCAGAAAAAGAGCCAGTTTAGTCAGATTCTGTCGATTCGCTGTCTTGCTTCGATTGCCCGGTTAGCCCTATTTACGCCACCTCAGCGGATCTTTCTCTACTTGCCTCGTTTACCAATTCAGCCTGGAACACCGCTTACTCGGCCTCTCTTGACCTTCAGGGTGAAGATCTTTATGCCGCTTCTACCTCATTGAGGGGAGATCATGACCGCGTTTGTGAATCGACGGGGCTATCCGTTTCTGGCACTCGCATCTCTTTTTCTGGTATTGGGTTGTGGCGAAACCAAAACCACGAAACCACCCGCGAACCAGGTCGCGCTTTCAGCGGTTCCCGGCGATGCTCTTCCTTATGGAGTGTCTTTTGAGGATGCGACTCGGTCTGCTGAACGACCTCCCTCGGAGGCCTCTCGTCCTTACGACCGGACCCTGACAGGAAAGCCAGGCTTCAAAGTTGTGGAAGCCGTCAAAGGTAAATGGACCACGATCCGCCTGACTGGGGACGATGGCAAGCCGCGCCGGCCACGGGTGAATCTGGAAACCTCCGAAGGCACCATCGTGATCGAGGTGCACCCGGAGTGGTCGCCCAATCAGGCCCGCAACTTCCTGGCGCTGGTGAAAACCGGCTACTACGACGGCTTGCGCTTGGAAAAAATCATCCAGCTACCGACTTCTCAAGGCGCCCGGGTCGCACAGATCGAAGGAGGTTGCCCGCAGGGCCAGGGCACGATTCCCTCCGGAAGCGTGGGTTATTGGTTACGCGATGACGGTCCCACAGCTGACGGAAAAGGAGAGAAAGCTCCTCAGGGCGAAGGTCTGGTCGGTTTTTGCAACGATTCCAACCCCGACAGCGCCGCCTGCCGATTTTTTGTCTCCTTGCAAAAGGTGCCTCCCTCGGGGGTCGAGCAAACCTTTTTTGCCCAGGTAGTGCAGGGAATGGAAATTGTGCGTAAGATATCGTTGAAGCCGGTGATCGTTCTTGAAGACGAGCCGCCTGGCAGCCATTCTCCTGAGGTCCCTGTGGAAATCCGCAAGGTCATAGAGGAATAAGGCGGCCGGGCTGTTATTTTTTGAGGATTGCCGGATCCTTCTCGGTCGACCCGCGGTGATTGCCGCGTCGGGGCGCCGGGAGGGGACCCACGCGAAGGGTAGCTCTGAACCTGGTCAGGCCGGAAGGAGCAGCCATAAGGTGCCATCCCTTGCGCAGTGGATTATCCTCTTCCGGCGCCGCGCCGCGTCGATCCCGGGTCGCCAGAATGCTGAGCGGCGGACCTTTTGATCGGTCGGACTCAACATCTTGTCGGAACCCCAAGCCAACTACACCGTTCTTGCCCGCCGCTACCGCCCTGCGGGTTTCGATCAATTAATCGGCCAGGAACATGTCGCCCGGGCGCTCAAGAACGCTGTTTCCTCCGGCCGGGTCGCGCACGCCTACCTGTTCACCGGCGTGCGCGGGGTCGGCAAAACGTCGATCGCCCGCATCATGGCCAAGGCGCTCAATTGCGTGAAGGGGCCCACGCCCGACCCTTGCGGCGAGTGCGAAAGTTGCCTGGCGATCGCTCAGGGACAGGATGTCGATGTTTTGGAAATCGACGGCGCGTCCAATCGCCGCATCGAGGAAATCCGCGACATCCGCACCAATGTGCAGTACAAACCCTCCCGCTCGCGCTTCAAGATTTTCATCATCGACGAAGTCCACATGCTGACCGAGCAGGCGTTCAACGCTCTGCTCAAAACCCTCGAAGAACCTCCCGCCCATGTGAAGTTCTTCTTCGCGACGACCGATCCGCAGGATATCCCGATCACGATCCTCAGCCGCTGCCAGCGCTTCGACTTGCCCGGCATCGCGCAGGACCGGATCCTGGCGCACCTCGAATCGATCGTCAAAAAAGAAGGGATGAAAGCCGATAGCGACGCGCTACGTCTCATCGCTCGCCGCGCCGGCGGTTCGATGCGCGACGCCCAGTCGCTGCTTGATCAATTGCTCGCTTTTTCCGGCGGCGAGTTGGGCATCGAACAGGTGCGCCGCCTGCTGGGCAGTGCCGACGACGACCGGCTTGGCCAGTTTGCCAGCGCCATCATTCAGGCCGACGTCCCCGCACTGATGGATCTGGTGGAACGCTGCATTGTCGAAGGTTTGCCGCTGGTCGAACTTTTGGATCAATTGCTCGCCTACTGGCGCGATTTGATGGTCCTGCAATGCGCCGGCGCGAAAGCGCCGGGACTGACCATCGGTCCGGTGCTCAAGGAAAAAGCGCTGGAGCAAGCTAAAGGGCTGCAACTCGATCAGATCTCGGCGGGGATGGACCTGCTTGCCACCACCCGTTCCCGGCTTAAAACCTCTTCCTTGCCGCGTGCTTTGCTCGAGGTTTGCCTCGTTCGCCTGGCCCGTCTGCGCGACCTGATTCCGATCACGCAACTGGCCCAGGCAGTCAGTCAGGGTAACGCCTTGCCGGTGGCGGCCACCACCACGGCCCCCCCGCGGCCGGCACTGAGCTCGGCGCCCGCTTCGGCCGAAGGGCCCTTAAAAAAAAACGACCTGAAGCCGCTCCCTGAAGCGGTGGCTCCTCCTCCCGTCCTAACCGCCGCACCTTCCGGCATGGAATTGCCGCTTACGAGCGATTCCCTCGTGTCTGTTTGGGCGGAAACCCTGGAAAAAATCGGCGGGCTGCTCGAACGCGATTTGCGCAAAGGGCAGCCGCGTCTGATTTCCGACCGAGCGATTGCTCTTACCTTTCCCTCATCGGCGGAAAGTTCCTGGTACAACTGCCAGGAACCGGCACGCATCAAGCGGGTCGAAGAATCGCTCAAACTGGTCACGGGTCAGGATTGCACGCTGCGCGTTGAACGCGGCCCGGGAGGAACTGAGGGCAGCCCGGCGGAGTCGAGCAACGACAAGCCGGCTGGCCCCAATACCGAAACGGTCATGACCGGGCGCGAATCGCTGGCCCGCGCCGAACTCAATCCCGTCGTCAAACGCGCCGTGGAACTATTCGACGGCAAGGTCGTACGCGTCGATCCGGGCTTTGGAGACGAATAAGCCCAATCGTCTGAATCGACTCCGCCTGCATTTTCTCCTGCCTTGGACTGCGCGTTCGCTTCGATTCGGTCCTTCGTTTCACCAAACGATCGCAAAAAACCCGCTCCCTGTAACCAGGCCCTCGGTCTCTTTCATTTTCCATGGGATCTCTTCGCAAGGAGCCTTTGCGCAGCGCCAGTGATGGGCTACGACCGAAGCGAGAATTCATTTTAAAAAATCAAACCTTTGCCCGAATTCGCTCTAATAAACTTAATCTTTCGAGGCTCGTAGAATGAAATGTCTCAAGGAAATGGACCATGATCGGATTTGATCCGCTTTACCTGGTGTTTTTGGCTCCCGCGATGCTTTTGGGCTTCTGGGCGCAATCACGCATCCAGAGTGCTTATGCCCGGGCCAGTCAAATTCCGGCGTCTTCGGGTTGGACAGGGGCGGAAGCCGCGCGCCATCTCTTGGATTGTCAGGGGTTGACCCAGATCCCGGTCGAACCGGTGGCGGGCACGCTGAGCGACCACTACGATCCCGAGCATCGCGTATTGCGTTTGAGCGAAGGGGTTTACGGCAGCCACTCGGTCGCCGCTTTAGGAATTGCAGCTCACGAAGTCGGCCATGCTTACCAGCATGCGCAAAACGATGCGATGCTGTCGCTGCGCAATGCCATTGTGCCCCTGGCCAATATTGGTTCGGGGATGGGCTGGCTGCTGATGATGATTGGTTTCGTCCTGGCGATGGCGCATTCCCGCATGGGCGGACCGGTGGTCTACATCGGCATTGCCGTGTTCTCGTTCACGGTGTTGTTTCAGGTGGTCAATCTGCCGGTCGAGTTCGATGCCAGCAGCCGCGCGCGGCGAGTGTTGCTTGAACAACGCTTAGTCGAGCCGAATGAAGACCTGATTGTGGGGGACGTGCTGGGAGCGGCCGCCTGGACCTATGTCGCGGCGACCCTAACCTCTGTCTCCCAGGTACTTTATTTCCTGATGAGGGCCATGGCTCTCACGGGAAATAGCAGTGACGACAACCGTGGATAGGCCCCGCCACCGTCCAGCTCGGGCGGTTTTTCCCGGATTTCGTCGTCCTTTGCCTATTTGACGAAAGGGAAATCGGCGATAAAAATACCTGTTGAGCGCCATGCTCGTGGAGAGGTGACCGAGCGGCCGAAGGTGCAGCACTGGAAATGCTGTGTGCGAGCAATCGTACCAAGGGTTCAAATCCCTTCCTCTCCGTTTCGCTTTTTCTCGTCGACGTAAGTCTTGAAAAAGCAATTAGTTCGGATTGGGACCAGTCTTGGTACAGATGAACTGTGCCAAGACTGTGTCAAATCCCCTCAAAGTCCTGTCGTTCCCTTCGTAACACACGGCTATCCCGTACCTCGGGAAATCCTTTTAGAAAAAACAAATGATGAGCGAAGCGCTGTCTTTCGGCACGCGCTTCAACTAATCTCATCATCCCCTCGATGGCCTACCCAGTTCTTAGGTGGACCAGCTTTGGCTTGAAATGGACCATCGGTCCTAATTTGGCACCCCCATTAATTGGTCCTGCAAGGACCATTGGATGGAGCTAGGGTTGGTAATTTTGTCATCTCGGCACGTGAGTGCTCCAGATCGTTGTGGTAATAAATGCGAATCATGTCACTGCTGCGATGCCCCAACCAAGCCATCAATGTTCTTTCAGGAACACCACGCTTGGCACAGTTGGAACAGAAGAAGTGCCGGAAACTATGAAGTCGGCCATCGTGAAAACTGCGGCCGGATTCGCTCTTAGGAAACCGATCTTTAAGCGGTGCCAAGACCTCTCGCTTGAGGATGTTCCGGATCGTATCTGGCTTAACTTTGCCCAGGCGTGGTCCGTGGAAAACCAGACCGTCCGGTTTCCTATGGTCCAGTAACCGCTGAAAAGTCGGCAACAACTCTAAATGGATCGGCAACTTCCTACTGTAATGCGATTTGGTGGTCTTGGCTTGGTCACGTTCTGAAAGCCGGCTAAATGCTAGATTGTCCGTAAGGGTGATACTTCGTTTTTCCAAATCGAGATCTTCCCATTTCAGCGAGGCAAGTTCACTAATGCGTAGGCCTGTGTGTGCCAACGCAAGTATGATGTCACCTAACCATTCCGTTTCGCGTGAATCATTGCAATGCGAGATCATTGCAGAGATCTCCGAATCCGTGTAGCAGTAGGTCCTGTCGGCGTGTCGCTTTGGCACCCGCAGCTGAATTGCCATCGATTGCGGTAGCAGATGTTCTTGGATCAGCCACCGATTGACTTGCTTGATCAATCCGATCTCGAAGGTAATCGTTTTGCCCTCAAGGTCCTCCTCGCGTTCCAGATGGTTGCTGTATCGACTAGCTAGTTCGGCCGTCACCTGATTCCAGAGCCTTACACCCTGACCGTCAGCATAGATGCGAAATTTTTCCAAAACGGCCGAGTACCGCTTTGCCGTTTTCTCCGTAACGCCTCCCATGGACAGAGCTCGTTTGCGGACGGCCATAAACCGCTCAATGCCTGTTTCCAGTAAGATCGAGTCCGCTCCTTGAGTTTTTTTCAATAACGCCGGATCAGCTTTGCCATGTAGAACAGCCATTGTCCTGTCGAGCTCTCGAAGCTCCTCCAAGGCTTCCGCTCGGATGTTGGTTCCAAGGGAAGGTCGACCTAAGGACGGATTGTTGCTTCTGCCATCGGCGTAAAATTTATCCTTTCGCTTCGTTAGAACCCAGGTAAAGAACGCCATCTGAATCTTTTCGTTTACTGATTTTCTTGGCAAGGTTTGCTCCTTCTAATTACTTTCGGTTAGCCCTGCTTCCAGCGCGGACGCGGCCCGGATGCGGGGCGACTAGGGGTTTTGGCCGTTGGTTTTTCCTCAGATGCCCTATCCGGCAGCATTTGGGATTGTTCGAGCGAGGAGAGCCGGAAGAGCATTCGATGCCCTTTCCCCCCAGGCTGAATTGCTTTGATTGAACCGGCCTTCACCAACCTGCGAATCGTGCTGGCGGACAATTTCGTAACAACAGCGAATTCCCTGATGTCGAGGTATCGCGGGAGAGGATCTGAATTCGGCGAGACTGAGTCCCTCGAATCGTTGAGTAAGTGAACGCCCATTGAGGTCTTTTCCTTACGAAACTTGTGATCGCATTGGATTGATGCGTGCCTTGCATTGGAATTTAATACCGAGAGGTCGCGATCAGCGGGTAAGGAAGTTGTCCACTTGTTTAGCTGCTGGTGGCGGATTTAGTCCCTACTGTGATCCGCTCACTTAAACCTTTTAGGAAAATCAACTTGTGGCGGAATATCCCGATGAGGAATCGTTTAACCGGGGAGTCTGGAATGGCTTTGCCGCCAGAAATTCTGGAAATCCTCACTTAGGCTTGGACGCACTTTATGCGTTATCGCCGCAGCTAATCGACTTGATCAGGAACAGAATTCCGCGGTTTTTTAGTCCAACTCAGATTGAATTTGAACGCGACCTCGCAGCTACAGCCAGTTTTGGTTTTTTTCTTCAAAAACCGATTGGTGTGAGGCTTCCACAAAGTTTGGACGAATCGATTGATCAAAAATTTGAAGAAAGTGGCAAGCGGATCAAAGAAATGCTTGCGGAAGAGTACAGAAATTCAGGCATAAGCGAAAGTCAAATACATCGCCACCTCGATAATCCGATTTCAATTTTTACGGAGATAGGCGAGATAAAAAAATCGTATCATGGTTGGCTTATTACAAACCCAGATTTTATCTATGACATTATTCGATTTAGAAATAAATGGGAACAAGAAATAAGAAGATATGGCGGCTTTCCAAAACTGCCGAACCAGTGGGCATCAGATAGCATCGGGAGCTGGGAGGCCCTGTCTGCTTTCGAAAAAGCGTGTCTTGAATTTTTTTCTGTATGGGGCTTGGAAACCCTAGTAACGTGGCATTGGCCCATTCCGATGGATCCGGATTTAGACGTTGGCAATAGAGAACAACACCCATTCAGTTCTTTTGGGGGCGTTTCTCTATATATTCCTTGGTATTTACTACGTGAAAGAACGTTAGATTTTCAGAGGATCATTTCTGAGTTTAGGAACTTTCATGTCCCGCCGCACCTGGCTAGTTGGGTCGCAAAACGAGAAAGCAAAAAAGGCCGACTTGGTGAAAACCGGTTTGCTAAATCGCTAACTATATATAGATACTTTGTTTTGTCGTTGTTAAAAAGGTATCCTGATAAGTGCGAAGCAAACGTGAGTGATCTTGATAAAATATTTGGAGAATTTAATAATTGCGGAAAGGACACCATAAAAACTCAACGACTAATTATATTGCGGACAATCAGGTCGGCAGAATGTTGTGAATATGAAGGTGTTCAAAAGCATGAAACTGTAGAAGAAGTTGACGGATGTTGATCATTTTTAATTTTAAATAGTATTCAATATATTGATGCATGAAGCCACCTCGGCGGCTCCATGCATCAATGTTGCCAATTAGCGCAGGTCTCTTTTCGACTTGCCTGTTCCCGGTCGATAGCTCCCACCACTTAGGGAGGTTAGAAAGACTCCAACCGCCGCCAAGAATCCCATAGGAAAGGACTGGAACAACAGTGCTACGATTCCTCCCACGAAGAGTGCCCCATTGATCGCCACGGCATTCAGTTTATCTCTTGCTGTTTTCATGAAACCTCCTGCAAAGTCATTGCTAATTTCTGGATTGAGAAACGACAAAACCCGACCGGCTTTCCCCAGTGAAGGCAAGATCGGGAACCAATTTTGAATGAAGCAGGGAGAAGGGATTCCTTTACCCCTGCATCAAAGGACATGTCTCTCTATCCAATCGTTTTCAGCCTGAATGGCTTCTGATCGGGTGGAAAAGCCGGCGATCCGCGGGCCGCTGATCGGCGCCAAATCGACAAACCACGTTGCCCCTTCCGGTTCAACATGGCTTGCTCGTTGAATCTCCGCTGACCCAAGTTCCCCCAGGACTAGGTCTTCTTGGTAAAGGGCCAGGATATTTCCTTCAGGATCAATTCGCAGGCGCATGATCTGACTCCACGCGGACAATGCGACGACGAGGGCGATTGACCATCAATCCGTCCAGTTCGGCAGTGACCGTGCTCAATTGCGTGGCAATGGTCTGCCTCAAACCAGTCTGGTCCCTTAAAGCTTGTGGTGGAACGCCCTGGATCATTTGCCGGGTTTGTTCCACTAAGCGGTCCAGATCGGGACTGGAACCGATATTCAGGTGCTTGAACCGGTCCACGAATTCCAGAAGGTTGGTTACCACCGAGTCACGGAATACCTTGCGCTCCCCGTTTTCCCCCGATGCGAGCCTTTCGGTCAAATGCTCCACTAGCCCTACAAATTCGGCCAAGAAGGCCTGCTCTGCCAGTTCTACTGCCTCTCGGAATTTCTCCTGTACCCGGCACTGTTCCGCCCGATAGAGTTCGGGATCCAACCTCATCAAGTATTGAGGGGGCTGGATTTCCATAACGAACCAATCTAAATCAAAAAGCCCATTGACCGATTCTGGATAGTCTGCCGGATCGTAAAGCCTACCCAGTCGGCGTCGAGCATCCTCGCGAAGGTGGTTGTAATCATCTTGAAGTTCCCTGTTGGCCTCTTGGAGGGAGGCTTTGAGGTGGGACATCTGCTCATGAAACCGACGTAGGTCCAGGCGTGGTAATAGGCGAATGCCGTTTTCGACGTAGGGCAGAGTCGAATCCATCCAGGTTCTTCTGATTTGTGTTCGAATCCCCGAGATCTTTCTCATGACCGAATGGGACTGATCCAAGATTTTCCTGGATGCAGTGATCATGCGAACGTCGAGCGTTTGCCTTGTACCAAGTTCCTCCTTTTGTTGGGCCGTTAGGCAACGAGTGATGCCCATCCATTGGATCGACAGTCGCACCGCTGCATATGTCCTGCTCAATTCATCTGCCGCGCGTTGGGTACTTTTTTCCATGTAAGTCTCCTTCTGATGAAAAAATAAAAAGGGCAGTCCTACCCTGGTAACCAATCCAAGGTCAGGCCTGCCCAATGTGAAAATGTGTTTAGCGGCCCTTATCCTCGATTCGAGGAATCGGCACTAGAAACTGACCGCCGCAGGGGTGAAGATTTAGTCGATCTCCCCTGGTAGATTCCCGGTTGATTCGCTGATAGGCATCGGCCCTGGGCCCATTGGCGGAGATGTTCCACCGATTCATGGGCGGTCTTTGCGACAGGAACGACCAATTGGGCTGCCTCTTTCAGTAGAATGTCGAGCAAAGAAGCCAGTCGACAACATGAGGTGATCTCTGCCCCTGTCCAATCCGTATCTGAAGGATGATCGTTTTCTTGGGGAAGGCTAAAACGTTGTTTTGCCAACTCCCACACGGAATCCTTTTCCTTGCGGTCGGGCAGGTCGATGAAGAAAACTCCGTCAAACCTTTCTGCCCGAGTGAACTCCGGCGGGAGTTTGGAGATGTCGTTGGCGGTGACCACCACAAAGACATCAGAAGTCTTGTCGGCGAGCCAGGTCAGAAGAGTTCCGAAGACGCGGGTCGTCACACCGCTGTCCCCTTGGCCACCCACACCGCTAAAACCCTTCTCTACTTCATCAATGAACAAAATGCATGGGCTCATCGCCTCAGCGATTTTGAGGGCTTGGCGGATGTTGGTTTCGCTTTGGCCCACCAATGATCCCATTAGGGCACCAATGTCCAAATGGAGCAGCGGCCGGCCAGCTTCATTACCAAGGGCCTTGGCAAAGGCCGATTTGCCACATCCGGGAACCGACAAAAGCACGATTCCCCGGGGCGGAACTAAGCCTGTGGCTTGAAGGGCTCTGGAGGCGAAGGATTTCAGAGCATCCAGGCCACCAAGATCCTGGAATCGCTCATTGCCTTTATGAACTCTCACCAGGCCGTTCCGTGCCAAGGATTGAGCTTTGAGTTCAAAAACGGTGGCAGGTCGGATTTGGCCATGGCGTGCCAGGCTCAAGGCAAATGCCCCTTCTGCTTCTCCACGCGTCAATCCGGATGCTGCATCCAGGACCTGGCACTGAAGGAGATCAGGTAGCGGTCCACCATTCAGGTCTTCAGCAATCGCCGCCAACTGGCTCCGGTTTGGCAATTCATGGTCAATGACGACGAATTGCTTTTCCAGTTCCGTGGGGATTTGCAAAACCGGGGCCAAAATGATCAGGATGCTCCGTACCGCCTTACCCTCGTGTAAGCGATGACAAAGGGTTTGTATGATCTCCGGGTTGCCCAGGAATTTGTGAAAATTCCTTAGGACCAGAAGACGAGTGGTCGAGCCGTCTAACCCGGTACCTACAAGGTACCGGGCTGCGGAGAGGGGATCGTGGGGTTGGTCGAGCACTTGACCAGAGTATTTAAAACCTTCGGCAACGGACCATGTGGTCGCTTGCCATTCCCTCGCTTTGGTCAGTTCCTGGATTTCCCGGATTGCCTCCTCCGGCTCATGAGTAACGATCCAAATCCCAGAGAAAGCGGCGCAAATCAATTCAGATAGTTTTTCTTTCAGCATGGAATGCTCCTGGGGGTAGCTGGAATGAAAAAGGCCCCGGCGCAATGCCGGGGCCAAAGGAGATAGGGAACCTGAATCTGATTTCAGAACACTTGCGTAACAGGTGAGTGGCATTGGGAAAACGCTTCTTCTGTCGGCGAATCCCGCAAAACCAGACCAAGGGAAGCCTGAAAAGCACGGGAAACATCACGGCAAGTCTCCCCAGAGAATCCCTGAGTCTTGAGTTGGATTTCCCCGGTGGGGGAAACGATGATTTCAATGGTTCCCTGGTTCAAGAGAGAGCCTCCAACTCGATCCTTGTCCTTTCCACCTGACGCTCCATTCGGGAAACAGCCATGTGCGCTCTGCGCAGTTTGCCTTTCAGGCGCATAAGCCTGGATGACTCCCGATCCAGTCGTTCCTCAAGCCGATCGACCTCGTCTGATTGTCTGGGGATGGCTTTGGATGGGGGGAAGTAAATCTTGCTGAAAGGAGGTATGGGATTTGTCATTGAGTTAGGCCCCCGCAACTTGGAATAAAAGACGGATAGAACCATCAGGTAGGGATTGTTCTTGGACGGAATGGCCTTGCTTGCGGCCTTCCAGGATCGATTTTTCGACAGCATAGCGCTGAGTGAAATGATGGAGGTCTTCCTGATTTCCCCAGCGCCCTTGCCAGTTGTCGTAATGCAATGTCCCTGTTGTCAGGTCGATGACAACGGGAAATCGCCAAAAAGGCAAGTGGACAACGGTGCCCTCCACGTCCTTCTGAAAGACTTGGGCTTTGCCGTAAGTCGGCTCTTTCAGGCCAAGGACGTTGCAAGCGGTTTTGACCGCCTCAAAGTCACGGATCTGAGTTCGTATGGTCACCAAATGAGACATGATTCTGTCTTCTCCACAGAGAAAAGGCCTGGACCCATCAAAAAAGACCAGGCCAAGAGGGATAAGTCCCGCTCATATATAATGACACGATTTTTATCTGGATTTAGGATGATTAATCATAACCACTAAATTCACCTAATTAGTTATTAATACATTATAAACTATCTTGACAGCGTAATCGAAACTTCTTTAGTGGTTGGATAGGATTCCAAGACGTGCTTGATGGCGTGAGCGATTTTTTGGTCGAATGCTTTGCTGTTGGTGATTCGGCGAATGGCGAGGGATCGCTTCGAAGACAATCCTACAGGTATCAAAAGGGAAACATGGATTTCATCAAAGAGAACGGTTTTGGTCATAAGCAACTCCGGGATAGGGTGTTGTAAGTAGCAGATCGTAACGGCAACGACCCAGCAATTGTTTTGCGTGCGCCAACAAAGCGTTCGGATCGGCTTTGGCAAGACTCGTCAGTGAAATGGATCATCGCATAAACCGGAATTCGGCAAATCAACTCGGTTTCCGCCGGCCAGATATCGGAGCCGACAATGACAGCGGCAGGCCTTTGGAACAAATTTCCAGAGATACGAACAACACAGGCAACTCGCGCAACCAGGATGCCCGATATCGAAAAACCGAAATGGACCTAAAAAGACAACGATCCATTCTCATTTATAATGACGTAATATTGATTTGGATTTAGGGAGAATGGGCAGAGGCCAATCTGACCGATCTCGGGGGTGAATTGATACCAAAAGTCAGTTAAGTTATTTTTGGGACGACGATTGAACCAGGGGAGGTCCAATCCCAAGGAATTTGCGTCCGTAAATTTAAGGGCTGAAAAAACCGCACCGTAATAGCCGCCATGTTTCGGCAATAATAAAGGCTAATATTGTTGACACAACAATAAACAATAATTGTCTTCTCGAAACATGCCAAAGAAACCGAGATGCCTTGGTTGTGGATGTTGTCATCACATTTGAACGGTATCTTTGTCCCGATTCCGCTATCCATTCAGAATTCTTGGGAAGAATCTTGCTCGGGCTGTCTGCATATTCCACCAGGGCCATACCCGCTTCGCCTTCGATCCGAAATTTGCATTGCCATCTCCGCCCAGCAGGAAGACTCATGCAAATGCCAGATGCCAAAGATAGAATCTCCTTCCCGGTTAGGTCTTCTGATCCAGGCAGACTTAGTCGTTTTTCGCGCAAAACGGTGGAAATCAACATCGGGTCGACTCGCGCAGGCGGCAAACTTAGATCAATTTCTAGATCCGGTGGCTCTGGAGTTGGACACGACTGTTGTGCGTTGGCAAGAGCATTCGAGAAAACTGGTCCGGAGACAATCCCTTCTAAGTCGCAAGGCTCCGTTTGATCGAGGCGCAATCCGGCAACGACCATGATAAACCGACCGGGTCGACCAAACGAATCATAGCCGCCATTGCCAAATCGATAAGCAAATACGAGATCCTCTCCAATTGCGGCAAAACCACCTAAAATAGTGGAGCTGGCGAGTCGATTGGGATCTTCCGGCCGATCGAGCCCAGCTACTTCATAGTAGAGTTTGTTAAGCAATTTCATATCGAAACCGCTTGAGCGCCAAGTCCAATATGCGCCATCTATCGTAAGATAAGATGGATCGAAAAGTGCGAAGTGAATCTTCATTTTGACTGGATAATTGTTAAAGAAAAGTATGAGAGTTGAACATCGGCATGTAATTTTCCCTCATGGTATCTCGGACCACGTTTCCACACTGTGCTTATTAGATACGCTTGACATTTCATACACTGAAAAGAAATAGTTTGCCGACTCGCCTTGATTTAAATAAAAATCTCTATACTGCCTTTCTACTATAATGCCGTTTTCCGTGACTCTTGCCCATACCCTTATTTTTCCGACAGCTCCATCGTTTCGAATCGTGCCAAATGCCTCAACCCCATGATCCAGCCCAAACGTACGGCGCACATCACGGTTTTCCTTTCTCAGAAAAGCGGCGACGGGGCGTGTTGGTCTGCCAAAAATCGCCGATCCCAGAAAACAACCTCCTCCCAAAAGGATGGCAGCAACAAGCCCGATAAGTTGTTCTTTCCCAGCAACGAATTTCCTGATTTCGGCGTGAAATTCTTGCCAAAAATCCCCTTGTGGATGGGAAGGCTGGCTGGTTACGACCTGCAAAGCGGCTTGCTGCTGCGCAAGGACTATGGAAGTTTCGGCTTCTTTGTCAAATTCTTTCTTTGTGTCCTCAATTTGAGCTGTCAACCAAATGATAAGGTTGCTTAGGCCTACGGATTTAAATCCTTGTTTCGGGATCCGGCGAGGTTTCTGGCCTTTCTCAACCGCTACCGTTGTTTCTCCGACTGCGGCCACTGGAAATACGCTGACAGATTTTTCGCGAATATGAGCGTTAAATGCATAGGGAATCACCTGGGCAATCAAATTTTCCCAGCCCCCGCATTTCTTTGCAGACTGCAGATACTGATCCGCCTGTGTTAGCACTAAGCAAATTCGCTTGGGGTGCCCGCCTGCTAACGAGTAATCTAGAGCCGATTTGAGAAAGGCTTCGTTGACGATTCTCCGATTGGCATCGTCGTGTCCGATGAAATCCTTCAAGTTCACCAAGAATAGGAAGATATCCGCCCCCCTACAGTATTCCGCCAAGGGCCTAAGATGCGACGGGAGCGATTCAATTGACTGAATTTCGTCATCCCCGAACAGCAGACGCATGTCCTGGCCGGCCGCATCAATGAGGCGCATCTCACCATCAAATTTTCCGGCGATTTCTAATTTCCATTTCAATTCAAATAGCTCGCCCGGAGCAGTCGATGGCGGCCATTGACCCGACTGCAGGATTTGCCAAACGCGTTCAACATATTTGAGTGTTCTTGCTCCTTGAGGATCCATCCGCAGGCTCGACGAGTCTGTCGTGCTCAGCCGTTTCGCCAATGTGGTTACCAAAACGGTCTTGCCCGAACCTTCTGTCCCAATAATGGCAACCAGTGGTTTTGGGGATGAACGAGGAGTAGGCTTTGGTTCCAAAGTCATTTCGCATTGTTGACAATGAACGATCTCGGGAGTTGCCGTCGCGGCAATAACCTGCCTCGTCTTGCAATTGGGACATGTTCGATGAAATTGAGGACGGTCGTTTAGTGAATGGGTCACTCGTGTACCCCCAATTCCCTGGACAGGCGAATTTTGAAAGGGTTTCCTGAAACGCAGTCGAGCCAACGACCCCAACTATCTGGTCGCCAAAGGGTTCTACCAGGACCGCGTCGAATTCGTCTTTGCTCGCCGCACCAGGCGCCCAGATCCGCCGCGATTTGGTGCAAGCGTTCTTCAATGTCGACGATTCGTCCCGAGAAGCTGGTGAGTTCGCGAAGCCGACGTTCCAACAGTGTGATCCCCGCTGCCTCCAAACCCGACAAGTCCCCAGCCTTACGGGCACGTAAGCCCATTAACCCTGAAACAAAGTGAAATCGCGGGATCCTGGATGGAAACATTGACGAAAACCGTTTCTTAAATCTCTCCTTATCGGACGGTTCCCAGTCTTCAGAACCCGTGACGACAATGTCATCGCACACCTCACCAAAAAACTGCTCGTGAAACAACTTTTCCCTTTTGCCGATGCCTTGGTCCGCCAGCACGACCCAAAAGACTTGGGCCACCTCCTCTTGTAAATACCGCTTGAGTGAAACCTCATGACTTCCCCCGGCCTCAGCGCTCTGCAGGGCTCCAAATCCAGGTGTGTCCGCAATTACCAGCCCTTCCTCTAAAAGTTGGACAGGTACTTCGACTACAATTTTGCGAACCTCCCGGTTTTGAGACTCTCCCGCATCATCTACCACCGCTGCCAATCGTTCTTGAATGGTCGCCATATTCTCGCAACGCCATGTGGATCGTGTCATGCTGCGCGAATGATGGACCACTACCCGTGAATTTTTCCCATAGGAAAACTCAATCGGGACTGGTGTGCATGGACCATTTCGACGGGGTGCTAAATCTGACCCGAGCAGTGCGTTCAACAGTGTGGATTTGCCGACATTGGAAAGTCCGACGACCGCGACAATATACCGATCTGAGGCAATCAAAAGACGTTGACGAAGAGCTGCAACTGCTTGACCCGCTTCCGTCAGGACCGCCCGCACCTCGCCATTTGATTGATAATCAGCCGATTCACAAAGCAACATGAGGAACTCGTCAACGATGGCAATCAACTCCCCTTGCCTGTTTTTCTCCAAGCCTTCTCTCCCGAGGGTTTCGTACGGAGTCTTTTTGCGCGAGGGCACCTTAGGAAGAGTATTGCGCCAGCAGGGACCGCATTTTCTCGTTAACGCCTTCGAGACGTGCTATCTCGGGTCCACTGGGTCTGCGCTCAGAGGCATTAGTCAATACGGTTTCAATTTGAATGACTTGCCGGTCCATGCGAAGCCGGATCTCTTCCGCGATCGCCTTTCCCATGTTGCGGATGGCTTGGATGCGTTCTGTTTGAAGTTGTCGAAAGATCTTATCCAGTTGATCTTCACAGGCGTCCAGCAATTTGTCCTTCATCTTGAGGGTCCTTCCGGGAATTTCATGGGTACAGTTTGAGCCCCCCGCAGTGAAAATAGATCACGGTTTTGAGGTTCTCGTGGTTTCTGTATCCTCCCGCTCGTGCGGAGATAGCTTTAATTTTGCTGTTGAGGCCCTCTGCGGTGGCATTGGTGATGAAGTGCTTCGAGTAGGTCACAACATGGTTCAATTTTGACTTGATCATTTTTGCCACTTTGATGACTGGTTCGAGGCGGGATCGAGTGGCCCATTGGTACCAGTTCCCAAAAAAACGCCGAGCCCAGCCCGGTTCATAGTAGCTCCATAGATTCCTTAGGTTTTCCTTGATGGCCCAAGCCCTGGATGTCTTCAGGTCAGCCTTTTGCAGGTCCTCAATTTGCTGTCTTCGATTCTCTGAGACATTTTCCTTGTTGGACAGCCAAAGGTATTTGGTCTTCTTCAATCTGTCGTCGCCTTCGGCAATCAGTTTTCGATTCTCCCCTTTGCGGACCTTGTCCACCGCTTCGGTCATGTGCTTCATGATGTGAAAACGATCGAACACGATCTTGTCGGCGCCAAGCGGCAGTGCCTCCATGGTCGCCTGGAAGAACGGCTCCCACATGTCCATGGCGATCGCCTCTACCCCTTCGAGCTGTTTCTTTGTCAAGCCGTGGAAAAAAGCCTCTAACGTCGATTTCTTTCGGTCAACACCGACATATTCCACAACCCCCTTTTTCAGGTCGCTCACTATGGTCAAATACTTGTGCCCCTTGCGGTAGGCTTTCTCATCAACCCCGAGATGCGAGATCTTGGTTTTCCGCTTGCGGGCTTGGCCTCGAGCAACGGCACGCATCAAAACGTGCCAAGCCTGATCCCAAGAAACCTTCAGAAGTTCGCAAGCGGATTTGACATTCTGACATGCCAGGAGAACTTGGATGAAAAAACGTTCCATGAAAAGGGTGAAGCGACCATGGGGCTCTGCCCACGGCACCATCACCTGCAATGTTCCATGCTCAGGACATTTCACCCTTGGGATACTGGCGATCAGATGGGTCTGAAATTGGCACGTATCAAGGTGACGCCATTTTCGTGGCGGAGAATGATCAAAACATCCCAACTCAGTTCCACATTTAGGACAGGCAAACTTGTGACCTTCGGGATGTTCCACCGCCACCTTGATCACCCCGGCTTTGGGGTCTAACTCCACAGCCTTCACTTCCCACGGGTGCTTGAGTCCAAGAATCTGCTGGTATAAATCGATGTCTTGCACGGCGTACCTCCAAGGTCCTTCCCTTGGTCTTATTTCTTAGGCACGCCCATAAAATTCCCAGAAGGGCCATCTTGAGTTTTGAAAGCCGCCAAGAGAGCGGCACTGCCAAAACGCCAACGCCAGCAAGAGTCCATCCCAAGGGACCAGCCAAAGCAACCCACAGCGGTGCCGTGGTTAGGGCCACAGGAGTGGAAAGAGTCGCGGTTCCGGTCGCTAAAGGTGCAAGAACCTCCAATCCCAAAACCGGCAAGAGGGCTGTCAAAACGGACGGAGCCGCAACCGTGGTTGTGGCCGCTGCCGCCGCCGCGGCATTGGCAGCGGCAATGGTTGCGGCCGTCGCAGCCCCTGCCGAGGCAAATCCGAACCCTGCGGCCGCAACCGCTAGGCCTCCCACGGCTCCATTGATCGCCGTCTGGTCTTCGCGGATGCGCAATGCGACATTGCCCGTGTTCTCAAATGATAAAGCTGGGTAGCTCGCCTGAAGACAGTCACATGCTTCTTTCGCAGCCTCCTCGAATCGATAGGCAACGGGGCGCAACTGATCCTCAATGGCTCTCGCAAGGATCGCTGGCAACTCTTTCGACAGAGCAGTGACTTCAGAAACCGGAGTCCGGTTGATTTTGGTCAGAACGGCATTGGTTACTGCAGTCTTCGCTTCCTTCAGGCCTCTTTCGTAGCTTTCAACGGCATTTGACCAAGCCAGCGAAAACTTGCGCTCGGCAAACTCCCGATCCGATTCCATGGCCGACTTTCGTCTGCGCAATTCGGCCAGTTCCGACTTCAATTCCTCGGCGGTTCTTCTACCACTTACGATTTCGACTTCGAGCGCTTGAGCAATAGGCTGGATGGCGGACTTGACACGGGAAACAAAGCGGCTGGATAGAACTTGGCCTTTGCTTGCTTTCAGGAACGCTGAAATGTCGGCCATCAACTGGTCTACACCACTGCTGTCCAGGTCTCCTTTAAAGGCCGTTTTTGCGCTGATTCTGTACATCCGATCTACGGGAATCTTCGCTTCAGCAAGGAGTCGCAAGTTGTGGGCAATCGCGTCGGCAATGTCCGTTTCGTTCGATTCATCAACTCGGTTCACTGCGAAAAAAATTTTGGAGATGTCCGCCGCTTTGACCTTTTGCAAGAGGTTAATCTCGTCCTGGTCCAATGGCATTCTTGCAGTAACGAGGAAGATGGCGGCATCCGCATGAGGAATGAACGCATGGAGGATCGCGTCATGATGCTCGTGAATGGACCCAGCCCCAGGAGTATCGATCAATTCGGAATTGTGATCGAGCCCTTCGAAAGGTCCTTCGACTTCCACGATGTCGACGCCTTTTGAGTTTTCCTTATTGCATTCCTCGGTCACAAATTCGCGGATCTGATCAAAACTGATTTGTTCCCGCCGACCGTCTCGAAATACTACGGTGGACTGCTCTTTGGCCGCCCATCGAAATCGGGAAATCGCGCTGGATGCTGGAAGCTTGTCAACAGGTGCAACCAAGTCGTCTTTCCGCCCGAGTATCGCATTAAGGAGGGTCGACTTACCACGTTTTGCCTTACCCAAGACTGCCAAGCAAATGCGGTCGGCCTTAAGCCCTTCAATGGCCTGGTTTACGTCTTTTATGGCTACGCTGTCATTTCGATTACCCAGGGTGCCAAGGGCCTGTTTTGCCCAGTCGATCAAATCCTGCGGATTCCAAAGGTCCTTTATTTCCATTGATTCTCCTTACTCGGCTGTAGCCGCTATGGGTGTGAAGAGTGGCCATAGCGCTCCAGGAGCGACGCGCGTGAAACAACAATGCCTGATGTGAATGGCCAGACCTCTGACTATAAGCACGGATGAGAGCCGCTTCTGGCCTACCTCGCACGTCCGGTGACAGCGCTTGATCCGGCATCAGGAAGCGAGATTTACCAGAATGTCACTTATAGTTGATACTCTTATAGTCTACACCTGTTTACCTTCCAGGCAATGGGGAGGCCAAAGAAGAAACCTGATATACGTGAGGCGTTCGGATTCGCGATCAAGCTGCGAAGAGAGGAATTGAGTCTCACGCAAGAAGCATTGGCCGAATTGGCACAAATCAGCCGAACCTACCTCTCCGACATTGAACGAGGATTTCGAAATCCGGCCTTGGTGAACATCGATCGACTGGCTCGGGCACTTTCTTGCACTTTGCCCGGCCTTTTTCAAATCGTGGAGACCTTCAAGGACGCAAACATCAGGCAAGGCGAAGTGGGGAAATAGATAACTCCCTGGGTAAAAAGCGGATGTTGGGAGTGCCGTGTATGAGATGCTGCCGATTTCACGGGCAGTGTGAGTGCTTAAGGTACCTGGTGTGACAGGAGGCCAAATGGCTCGTAAAGCACCAGTGCCGTCAAATAGAAGACGGTATACCAAGGAGTTCCGCCGCGAAGCGGTTCAAATGCTCTTGGACGGCTAGACAGCAGGTTCGGTTTCGGAGCGTCTGGGGCTGTCCGGTCCAAATCTCCTTTACCGATGGAAGGCAGAGGAACTCAATCGCTGTGGGCGGCTGCCTCGTCCCTGGAAGACCGGGTAAAGCAACTTGAAGGTGAGTTGATCCGCGTTTACCCGAGAGCGCGACGTGTTAAAAAAAGACTTGGCCATTTTCGGCCGAAACGAATGACCGAAATCTATCGCGCCATCGAGGCCATGATGGATGGAGTCAATGTCCCGATTTCATGCATCTGCGATATTCTCGGTGTCAGCCGCTCGGGTTTCAATGCTTGGAATAGTCAAACTTTGGGATCTCGGCAAAAGGAGTTTGCCAAGTTCACTCCAGCCATCGTGGCCGTTTTCCATCGACATCGCAGAGGTTACGGAGCTCGCCGTGTTGCCGAGGAACTTGCCGACCACGGTATCTCGTGCGATCCCAAGAGGGTCGCGAAAATCCTGAAAAAACAGGGCCTTCGGGCGATTCAATCCAAGTCGTTTGTTCCCAAAACAACCCAGAGTCGCCACGTTCTCGGTTACAGCTCCAACTTGCTGCTTGAAGCGCGGGCACCCAACGAAACCAATAGCCAATGGGTCGGTGACATCACCTACCTGCCTCTCAGAAGCGGTGGATTTTGCTACCTTGCTGGTCTCTTGGATTTATTCTTCAGAGACGTCGTGGGATGGACAGTTGACATTTCCATGATGGAATCCTTGGTCCTTGGAACATTGCGATTGGCGATCCGCGATAGACAGCCGAGGCCCGGTTTGATTCATCACACCGATCGGGGCCGTCAGTACGCGAGTTCGGCGTATCGCGCGACATTGATCAGGGCAGGCATCCGGCAGAGCATGTCCAGACCCACCAATACCTAGGACAACAACTTCATGGAGAGTTGCTAGAGTTCGTTAAATCGCGAGCTAGAGATGTCCGAGAATGAAAGTGTGGAGATGGCCCGAATAACCATCGCGGAGTACGTCCGGTACGACCGGTTCGAGCGGAAGCACTCTTCCCTCGGATACCTCACTCCTCATCAGCTTGAAGCCAGCACCATGGACCGAAAATAAGCAGTCGGCCTATCCGTAAAACCGGCAGCATCCCCCTGGATCGATCGGCACAGGGAAAGCCTTTTGTACAAATCAAAAAAAATGTCTTAAAGGTTTTGACACATTCAAAATTGACCTTCCAAGGATTTTTAGATGCGTGAGTGCTGTTGTTTCTTGAGGAGCATTTTCTAGTCTTTGTGTGAGGTGTCCGAAGAGCTTTTGAAGGATCTTACCTAAATTCTTACGAAAGCGTGTGACGGAACCATGACATTCGATCCGAACTCGTTAGTGGACTATTTGCGGGCCCGCCGCTTGGCGCACGACTTTGTGGCTCGCCGTCGGCTCTGGTCCCTACATAATCCGCGCGTGGCCTACTCGGGCACCGCAACGCAGAACACAGAACTGCTGCAAGAACTGCGATGGGCAGAAGCAGTGCCCGAATTGGAACTGACACAGGCCGTGTACAACGTCGGCGACACGATCGCGGCCCGTGTGATGTCTATGGTCCCGGTCAACATTGAGAGTGGTCTCAGTCGGACCAGCTTTGCGGCCGCACCCGGGACAGTGGTCAACCTCGGCAGGGCAAACTCTTTCGGCTTCGTTACAGTCAAAGTCATGAACTCGACCGGCCCTCCATTAGCTTCTGCGGGAACGCTGGCGCTGCTGCCGGCCCCGGCGGGGCGCGTACATGCTGGACTTGTGACAGCCCTGATGACCGAAGGCGATGAGCTGGTGCCCATCGTGCTTGCGCCGGGGGAGGTGACGCTGTTCCGTGCGTTTTTGAATAGCGCCCTGGCCAATAACGCCGCAGTGTTGAAAACCGCGTTCGCAGAAGCCGCGCGAGAGTTCGTCGCCCCGGAGAATTGGCTCGGCCTCGCGATGAATTTTCAGATTGCCTTTACCATCTCCATTGTCGCTACGCCGGTTGCTGGTGTTGTCGCTTTTCTCACCGCTAACAGCGGCGACTTCATAAGCGATTTTCTGAAAAAGGCCGTTGCCGCCTCGTCACTCAGTTCCGCTCAAAAAACTGACATGCTGGCAATTCTTGGCCGCATCGATGACATTTTGTTGCTGATTACTCTTGTTGGCGGTGGCCTGAAGTGGAAGAAGAGCCGAGAGATTTGCGATCTGGCGGGAGCCGCCGCGACAGTGCCGGGGTGGGCAGTGGAAAGTTTCGCTCCAGAAGACGGCGGGAGCGGAAAACTGACAATGGCCGGGAAATTGTTCGGCGACGCCGTTGAAGGTTCAGTTTCCCTGTTCTGCGATGTGAAGCCACATTTGAACAAGTAACCCTGAAAGGTGCCCTATGGCAAAGGTGACGAACCGGACGCGGGTACCGGTGGAAGTGTTCGGGACGGTCGGTGGAGCCCCGCAGCGGTGGATGTTACCGCCGGGCCACGCGACGGACGCATCGTTCGAGTGCACCGCGGTGCGGGCCACCGAGGGCGGTACGCTCTTTAACTCCACCGACTGGTGGGAGCCTCTTTGCACCCAAGCCGTGATCTACACCTTCGAGGAAAACCGGTTCTCTCGGGACGATTTGTCCATGCACAATTTTCCGTTCCTTCCCTTTGCGGGAACAGTGACAGCAGGCGCGCTCTCACCGCTCTGGGATCCAGGGTACCGAAAACTGGCGAACCCCGATACTACGATCACAATTCCGTTGGATCCGAACCTCGCGCTCTACGAAGTGGCACCAGATCCATCCCTGCCGGAACTCGAATATTGCCGATCCCGAGATCCGGACCACGCTCATCAATCCGACGGAATCAAGTTCAATGAACAATTCGGTTGCTACGTCCGCACTGGAGCTTGGATCAGCGTGCGTTTGCTGGTGTTGGCGTTTCCCACGCTTAAGCAGGAGAAAGTCGACATTGCGGCAGAAGAATGGAAGGCGGCGATTGAACTGGCCTGGAACCAAGGTTATGTTCCAATCGGCATAGGCGAACCGTTGAAGATCGAGGTTGAGTTCACGCCGAATCTCCCGCACTACGCGGTGTATGTGCCGCCAAAATTCAATTTTTGGAGGGCTAGTTACTTCTTCTGGCCGATCGACATGGATCAGGGGGGGCGCCTTACAAGTGCTCATGAGTTCGGCCATCATCTCGGACTGCAGGATGAATATGTTTATGAGGGGGAACTGCCGCATCTGAAATCCGAACTGACGATGTTCACGAAATGGAGCGGCAAGACGGTTAACCCCAGTTTCACCGCCAATCTCCTCTCGCTGTTTGATGTGAATCACGACCGTGCCAAAGCACGAACCGTGATCGTCTCCAATCCACCCCAGGCTACGCTTATGGAAAGCAGTTCCACGGGCGTAATCGACTATCGGCTACTGAACGCGATTCACTTTCAAAAGGTGCAGCCGTTGACGCTTACGGAGCGGCATGTGCAAATCGCAGAACGGGACGCTTACTTCCGGACGGAGGATCGGAAATGAGTTACCTCCAGTTGCATCCACAGTCGCTCCCGGCTACAGCCACGCCGGAGACCATCTTCGGATTCCTGCGGATCGTTTCCGAAGGTGGATTCGACGTCGCACGTCTGGCACTGCTTGTGTCCGAGGAAAACGCACTCGCCGGTGCTGTGCTGGCCCGCGCGGGCTTTCAGCGCGACGGCGTGACGACGCTGCCCGGCGGGTTTGGTCTCGATGGCAATTGGCGCTTCCACTGGTGCACGGACAGCGGCCCATTTGTGCCGCTGACCAGTGACCCCGGCGCGCCGGCGGCATTGCGACTAGCGACGTACGTCGACTGGACGCTCGGCGCACCGCAGGCGGCTGTTGATCGACCGGCGACCTTAGATGTAGCGACTGCGTCCGCGCTGGAAGAGGTGTTCAATACAGCGTTGTCGGATTTATACGAACAGTTGAGACCCGTTTTCGACGGCAACCATCCGCCGGCGGGTTGGCTGCTGCAGTTTGCCGCATCAAACAACAGCACGGACGATCCAAAGGTGGAGTTCCGAGTTCCATTTCGCGCGGCAGGAGGGAATCTCCCACCGGTTACCTTCGACCTACGGCTCGTCAGTCGACCCAACGGGGGAACCTTCGACCCCGGCGCTACACTGCAGATCCTCGGCACGGATCTTGTTGGCTCTGAAGATGATGTCCTGCTTCTGGACGGTGGACGGATCATCACGCGAAGCACAGGCAGTTTCCGATCCGCCTTCGAGTACGACCCCGATGGTGCACTAACTTTCCCCGTCGGCGGCGTCGGCCGGGCTTCCTGCGCGTTCGACTGGACCGGGTTGTACATCCGCTGTGATGACACATCCGTTGGCGTGTATTTGGTGCCGGACGCCACCGGAGAACCGGTCGAGATCCGCGTGGCGGTCCGGTTCGCGCTCATCATGGCCCAGACGACCGAGGGCTTGGCGTATTTGATGTCCCTGGTGAACACTCACTCGGTCGCGGAACCTGAACTTAGCTACGCGCTACGGATCTACGTTGGCGGTGATTGGGATGCTGAGCAGCCGCTGATCACATGGAGCGGCCGGGGCTGGAAGATTAACCCTGTTTGGACTGGGAAACTTCTCGAGCACAGCAACGACCCGCAGGACGAATTTTCGCACTGGGACATCCATGCCCAGCCGCATGGCCCCTCGTGGCTGTTCTCCGGACTCGATTTCCCGCTGCGGGGGCTCCTAGGCGACATGCTGGACCTAGGCGGCGAGCCGCAGCCGGCGCGAATCCAGTTCGGCCTGCTGCCGCACCTCTTTGCTCCAGACGGCAGGCTGCGGATCACGGCCCAGAACCATCTCCGGTTCCCCATGGGACTGTCCATTGAGATCGCCGGGCAGCCCGTTGTGGTGGAGTTGGAAATAACGCTGGATCTCGTCACTTTTCGGCTGGGAAGCAACAAACTGAATTTCAAGTTCCCGCCGCAGGCGAACGGCGATGGCTTTCAGATTGTCGACTTGCAGATCTTCGCGCTGCTGCTGCCGAATAGCGACGACGGCAGCAGCCCCGGCGGCGTCCTCGACTTCCAAAAACGCGAGTTCAACCTTACCGGCGGCAGCACCGGCGTGCCGGCACTGCTGGTGTTCCCCGGCCACTTGAAGGCCGGCTCTCTTGCAAACCGCCTGGTCTTCCAGTTGCGGCCCTTCGATCCCGACACTTGGCCGAACGTCGGTCCCGAGCAAACACTTCTACGGCTTAACGGCGCTGGCCTTTCACTTTCGGCGGCGGTGAACTCGGCGCACGTGATGGAGGTCTTCGAGGGTAACGCGCTGATGAAGCCGATCAGCGTCGCGCCGATGGCGGAGCGTAACGAAAACCCCGGGACGGAATCCAATGTCACGAGCCAGATCGTGCTGATCGGCAACGCGATCCGTGCGGCGACGATATTCGCCGAGATGGACGTACCCTGTACGGACGACCTCATCGCGCACGTGGAGCTGGGGTTGCGGCAATCGCAGGCAGGCAGGCCGCCGGAAGTCTACGCGTGCGTTTCGTTGGAGCGACCCAGCGGCAAGCCGATTGCCCAGCTCTCGGCGGGTTATCTGCAACTGACCATCAACCCCGACGGCGTGAAGAACTGGATGCTGAGCTGGGACATGGGCAGCGGCAAATGGAAACTGGCTCTTCCAACGGACGGATGCCTGGCCTTGGCGTCGAAAACTGCCGACGCGGGCGGCATTGACGACCTCCGTAAGGACGGCGCGATCAAATTTACCCAACTGGATCTGATGAAGCTGCACGCCGGCGCCGGCAGTATCGAGATTCCCTTGGCGGATCCCGTTCGCTTCACCTGCCTGGACGGGCAGTTCGCGGTAACCTTTCACCACGTCAGCTTCGCCTGGGGATCGCAGTTCGTCCTCGCCTGTGAAAGCGCCGAGTTCCGCTTCACGCAGCCGTCGGAGTTCGACGTCTCCATCCGCACCGGAGCGGTTCGGATGGAATTCAGCGGCGGCGGACGGATGAAAATGCGGTTCCCCTCGAAGCTTGAGGTGGATGCGCGCATCGGAGACGTACTCGCGATCCACGGCCTGATCGAGTGGCGGGACGATAACGGCACCCGCTACTTCGGCATCGGCGGCACGCTTGACATCAACGGTCTAGTGGAAGGGGCCGAATGCGGCGTCACGATCGGCACGATGGCTAAGGCCGCCGGCCGGGTCGTGCCGTTAGTGAGCCTCTTCGGCGAAGCCGACTACACCATGACGCTCTTTTCAGGCGCCGTGGCCCGGCGGATCGGCGTCGGCGCCGGCATTAACCGCCGCCTGCAGGGCATCGACGACAATCCGAACGCCGAGGAACTGATCGCTGCCATCGACTCGGTTCGGTTGGACAATTGGGTCGATGTGGAGCGCGACGGATTCTACCTCGCCATCGTTGGCCAACTCACGGTGACCTCCGGCGCCGGGGCCCCGACCGACATCGATCCTTACGTGCTATCGCTGCTCCTCTGCATCGACAGCAACCTGAATATTTCCGCGGCGGCGAAACTCTGGTTCTACAGCAGCCTGGACTTTACGCGGCAGACGGGGAATCGAGAGCGGCCGGCCATGGTCGGCGCCCTAGTCATCTCGCCGCGGCAGCAGCTGATCACGGCTGCAGTCGAGTCCCGGCAGAATGCAGCCGTGGAAGGGAACGACACCCTTGCCCGCATCCTGGCCAAAGGCCGCTTACGATTCTCATTTCTGCTCTCGCCGGCGCTGGTCGATTTCTTTCTGCAGGAGATCTCCTACGAAGATGATTTCCTCGGCACGCGGATGCTCTTCCGCGGGTCGATGCGATTCGCCATCTTCCAGGGGACCGTGCTGCTGCGGTCAAACTACAGCCTCACAGGGACATTCAAAGCTGACGGCTCGGAAAGCTGCGGCGGCGTGGAGGGGGACGCGAAACTATCCGTGCGGCTCGACAGCGGGGGCCTGCTGCGAGCCGGGGGCATGATCGCGTACGGTGGACTTGACGTTTCTGCTGCGGCCCGGGCGCGTGTCTGGACGAAGATCGAGTTCTCCAGGTCCTGGCGTGCCTTCCGCCGGACGATCACGATCTCCTGGTCAAAGACGTTCACGCTCGCCTCGGTCCGGTTCGAGCTTGGTCTGGCGGGAAACGTCGGGTTCGACACTCGGGGAGCCTTCGGCTTCGACGGAAGGCTCTCGGTCTCCGTACCGATCTGCGGGTACCGGCTGAGAATTAATCCATCGTTCCGGTTCAACGACGGCGTCATCGCCGAAGCCCGAAGCCAGGTCGCGGCGTTCGAAGAGCGCATTGAGGCGTATCGCCAGGAACTCCTGGGCGGGGGTCGTCGACGGTTCCAATTGCCGGCGCGGACAGCGAGAGCACCCGCGTGGCTGCTCTACCGTCGCGGCGACTGGTGCCTGGCCCTGCCACGAGACGACACGTCCTGGGTGACGCCGGTGGAATTGCCGGACGCGACGGAACTCACGGGACCGTTCGACAATCCCGTCGCGGCAATCACAATCAAAGACGCGGCCGGTATACCGAAGGTGCGCCTCCTGGCACCGTGGCATATTGGTCATCGGGCCGCGATGCCGCAGGACCTGCGGGAACACGCGGCACAGATTGAGGCAACGCTGTATGAAACCATCGGGGCGGAGGCGGTGCCATCCCTGCGGGATGCGACCGTGGTGCAGGATCCGCGGCTGCGGTCGACGTCGCGCGTCTGGTGGACAGAGGAGGACCAGGCCCGCCTGCCAGACCACGCCCTGCCGCTGCGGATGCGGGACACGGCCGCGGTGCTCGAGGGTGAGCGACTGCCGGAGGGCACCGATTCGGAATTTGCGCAATTGGCGGACTATCTCTACTGGCGTCGCCGGGCCCGGCGGCTGGAGCGGCACGCCGGCTCCGAGAGGAGCGAGGGCCGCACTGCGCTGGAGAACCGCGCGGCGCTCATCCACGCGTGGCTGGAGGATCTGCAACTCGCCGAATCGAACGCCGGAGATCCTGCGGCTTCCATCTGGCGAGCCCGTCCCATCAGGGTCGACGGCAGTCTGCAGATTGGCTGGGTTTTTAAGCTGGACGCTGCGCAGAACATTGATGACGAAATCGATGTAGAAACCGCGGACGGGACCGTAACGACATTCGAACTGGTCCTGCCGCAGGAATCGGTCGACACTTTAGTCCGGTCCGTGGCGCCGGCTCCTGCCCGGCAGGAATTCATGCTTGACAGCGACAATCCCGACGCCAGCGACGGTCGCGTGGTTGTGAAACTACCGATCCATTTCGAATCCGGTCTCCGATCGAACCTCCTGGTGACTCCATACTTCGAGGACGGCGGATTAGAGGCGATTTCGCACTTCCAAGTGCTGCGTCGGCTGCCCGGCGAGGTGACCGAGACCGTCATCGCCGACCATTTGCGGCCTGACTTACAGCCGGTTGATGCCGAAGGCCAAACGATTCTCGTCGCCGGTGGGTACCTCTTGACCGACGAGTTCCCGGTGATCGACCGGACGCTTGACCGATCGCTGGCGATTCGCGGCGTGGAGTACCGGCTGCGGGCCGTAGCGATTGGCGAAACGGAAGTTGAGACAAATGCTCGCCCCTCTCGGCCGTGGCCGATGGTGCGACTGCACGTGCCTGCGGCGGACCGTTTCCCGCAGTCGCTCATGATGGTCATGCCGTTCGATGCGCTCATCCCCAATTCGGCGCAGTGGGGTGTATTCGCACTGATCAGCACCACCGAAGACGGGACGTCGGCCTTTGCCGAGTTTCCGGAGGGTGACGCCACGCGGCCACTGGCGCCGGATGATTTTGAACTGCGCGTGGAGAGCGTGTCGTGGTCGGAGACGGGCTTTTACGGCCGCGAGGACGCGCCTGCCGCGACGTCGACCAGCCCGCCGCCGTTCCTAGACCAGCTCAGCGAGCCGACCACCGCTGCAGGGCGGTCGCTCTTTGACAAGGATGTCCTCACGGTCGATGTGCTGGACGGCCCGTTGATGAAGATCACAAATCTTCCCCCGACGACGAAAATGGCGCACCGCTTCTTCATCCGGCCGAAACTCCGCCGGCCTGACGCGCCCGACGAACCGGCAACGGCGATCGGAATGCTGCAACCCCTGGTGCACGCTGTTGTGCCCGACCTCGATTCGGGGGCTCCTTGGCCAGGACGGCAGCGGACGCTGCCGTGCTTCGAGTGGATACCCGCGCAGATCCGCGATGATGTTCGCGCCGGCCGCTTTGAAGAGGTCACCGTCGAACAGACTTGTCGGCAGCCCGATTGGAGCGCGGGTGATCTGCGCCTGGCGGACCCGACGCCCGCGCAACTCACCCGACTGCGTGAGTTGCGGCAAGAGATCGGTTTGGAATGGCAGGCAGCAGGCGCCGGTACCGGTGGCGTGGAACTCCTCATCCGCGATATCGATGATTCGGCGCTTCAGAACGTGGTGCTTTGTGAAATCACCCCAGCGGAGGTGTTCCGCACCTCCCGCCTCGATTTCCGTGATCCAGCGCTCTGGGTGCCGACACCGCTGGAACAATCACGCCGACGCGAATTGGATTTGCCGGCATTCCGCACGCCGCCTCGATCGCAAATTGAAACCGTATTCCTATTAGACAATCCACAGGACGAATTGATCGAGGCATTAAATCGGCGCTCCGAATCTTTGCGCGGACTGCTAGATGCAACGGGCGGCCGCGACGTGCCAGCATGGATGGACCTTTGGGCCGCAGCCCGCAACTTGCTGACCTCCGTCTTCGCGTTCAACCGCACGCCGCTGAATATCGACGACGAGCCGCTACGGCGGGCACGGGCACACCTGACTGCGCTTACCCGCTGGCTTCTTCTGGGCCGCACCCTCCCAGTGACCACCCTGCAATCGCTGACTGACGCTGTGATCCGCCAGATCGACGATACGTTGCGTGCACAACTGATCGACCTAGAAACCAAACACCCAGACATGGGCACGTTCCCGACAAGTACCGACGACGAAATGAACGCGGCCCGCCGAGCCTACCTCGACGACCACCGCGGCGGTCAGCTCGCCGCAATCGTCCGGCGGCGGCTGGCATGCGCCGCCGAACTCTTTGACGCCGACGACAACGAACTTCCCGGCGATGTGGACGCAACCGTGGCGACGCTGCCCGGGGGTGCGGATTTCGAGAAGATCCGTCAGGATGTCGCCGTGATCGCTGCCGAATGCGGTGCCCCTCTGGAGCGCTGCCGGGCTTTGCTGGATATTTTCCCCGCGGGGATCGCCGCCGATCCCCGCACCGCCCCTGCGGCAGCCCTGCTGCGCGAGGCCATCGACGAATTTAAAAAGCTTGCGCTCCCATCGGAGATTGCCGGGGATGCAGCTCGGGCGGCGCGGGTCATTCCGTGCCTTACCCGCGCCGCGGGATTGACACTGAGCTTGAACGCACTGGCCGATAGCTTATTGCCGTCGGCGTCGACGCTGGTGAAGCGGTCACATCATGCGGTGACGGTCGGCCGGGATCGGGAGGGGCAGGCCCGCGGCACGGATGTGATGCTGACGGCTCTTCTGCCGGACGCGGGCCGCAACATCGCGCCGGCGAACCTGGTAGTCTATTACGCGAATATCCTTGAGCGGCTCGGATTCGCCCAAGACATCGCCGTGCTGGACTCGCGGACGAATCCGTGGACACAGTCGCGGCTGATGCAGCATTTGGATGACAGACACATTGCGAATGCCTCCGCCGAATGCATCACGTTCCTGCTGGTCGGCCGCGAACCGGATGCGGACTATCCCGATCCGAAGCAGGACAACGACGTGGGCGCAGTGGGCTTCTCGTTCGTGAAGCTATGCGTGGTCCCCCTTGAGTTTCACAACCTATTAGTGAACGGCCTCGTGCGGACGGGGACCAACGACGCGGCCGTGCAAGTCAACGCGGACCGGCTGGGCGAGTGGCTGGCGATACGATCGATCACCGCGGGTGACGCCCCGGCGGAGACGCTGGGCACCCTCGGGGCGGTGGCACGCTACGTGATTCCGTCAGCGTATGCCACTCTATTGCGGGGGCCTGCAGCCTCGCCGCTGCCCGTACTGCGGCTGACGGCCCAGGATCGCCGGTGGATCAGCGTGCCGCACCGCGGCGGTCGCGCTCGGATCGCGTGGACGCTTCCCGACACCGCCAGGCATCGGCCGCAAGTCCTCGGCCGGCGGGTTTCTCGGTACGAGCCGCTGATCCGCTGGGTATTGCAGTTGCACCAACCGACGACCTGGAAGTCGCCGGTGGACCAACCAGCTGACCTCGACATACTCTGTGTGCGCAGGCTCATCGCCACTCCGGACCAGGTCGACCGGCCCGAGGAATTGCCGGTCGCCATCCATCCGCATCCGACGCGGATTCAGTTCAGTGTGCCGGCCCCCGCCGCCGCAGCCCGCTCCCGCATGAGCAACATCTCCGCGATCCGCACGGGAAGCCAGGGTTTTAGCATTGTCTTCCAGTACGGCCTTCGCGACCACGACGATGCCGCCTTGCGCGGGTGGGAGCCGCTCCTGGCGGCCGTCGACTTCCAGGCCTCTAGCGTGCGAGTGGAGGATCCACCGGCTGCGGTTGACCCGGTCGCCGCCGTTGCCTTCGCCGACATCCGCCTGTTCCGGCACGAACGGCTCATCACACTGCAGGACTTGACTTACTTCCACGAGTTTTGGCTCACGGCCCGCAGCCAGTACGACGCGGACGTACTGGAGAGCGCGAAGCCGCCGCCGCCTCCCCCTCCGCCGCCGGGCGCTTCGCCGCCGCCGGGACCAGCCCGCGCCCGCCGGGCCCCGTCATTGATCGCGATGCGCGAGCCCACGATTGAAGGCGGAGTCGGCGGAGATGCGGACGCCTTCGCGGTTACACTGTTCCTCACCCGCACCGGTGACCTCCTCACGCCGGCGGAATGGTCCGCGAGCCCGCCCCTGCGGCACCGCACCGTCGGCGTCGCCGGCGGGACGTTGAATATCCCCGACGACCGGCTTCCTGAGCCGGCGTGCGGCTATCGACTGATCTATGCGCTGGACGACCTCTCCCAGCAGGACAACGTCAATGTCACTCTCGGCCAACTCGTCATGCCCTGGCATGCGGAGTATCGTCTGCGCCAGAGCAACCCGTTGCGGCCGAACTTCCAATCGCTCGACTCGCGGATCGTCATCACGGAGGACCAACAGTACCCCGTCATCGAAGGCGGCCAATCCGAACAGGCCGCCGACGATGACGACCCCTATCAGCCGGCCTGGCGCGTCACGTTGCGGTTCACGCGGACTGTGCAGCCGAACGATCCGGAACCGATCCTTTCCCATCTTGACCGCGTGCGGATGTTCGTCACCCGCGACGGCGCGGTCTCTGCTGTCCGGCCCGTCCGGGAGGTGCCCTGAATCATGGCCATTATCCGATTGACGATCCGCCCGGGCCGAATGGCGGCGGGATCCGACACTCCGCGGTTCCTTCTCAACGTGGACACCAACGACCTGGCTCCCGCCCAAAACGGCATTACCACAATCAAGGCCGATGCGGGGAAGATCAACCACTGGGCAAATAGGGCCTCGTACTTGCCGCGTTTGTTATGGAATGGCGCAGACAATATTAAAATAGATGCGGGCGTTGTCATCAATCCACCCATTGACTTTAACTGGCGGCGCTATGGCCCTGGAAATCTTGATCTGACCATCCACGGCACGGGGCGGATGACGGGCAATGGCACAAACCGGAACCTGGAACTGCTGACAGGTTCCGTCCGCTTATGGTCCCGTCTCGGCTTCGAACTCGTGCCGAGATTCATCAACAACTTTCCCAACTACCAACAATGGCGCGAATCGATCTGGCCGGAGGATCGCCAGGACATTGCCGCGGTCGTTTTCGGATCCACTTCCGTCGCCGTGGAGGTCCGCCCCGACGAAACCCAACTCAATCAACCGCGCCGGCGACTGGTGCTGCAGCGGGAGTCGCCGACCCACCGCCTGTGGCGGCTGGAGTCTTGCTACCCGCAATCTCCAACACTCAGCGCAGACGACATTCGCACCCCCGAGGCCATTGTCGATGAACGGCGGAAAGTCTTCTTTGATCTCATTGGTCCTCCCGGCTTCGGCGATCGGCTCCGCATCGAGGACAGGCCGGCTCTGGATGCCTCCGGCCCGGAGGTGTTCTACCTCAGCACCCGGACGACGGCCGACGGCAGCGTGCGCGAGTTCTCCCGGCCGCGGTTCGATGTCATATTTCGGGACGAGGACCGGTCCAGCGCGTGGACGCCGCAGACCCTGGAAGTGAAGCTGGAAGGCTCGGGGGTCACCACATTCACACTGCACGATTTCGACGCCGTCGGCCGTTTACGCACCTCCGACGAACTTCCCAACGAACCGGCGCAGGAATGCAAAATCCAGTGGAGCATGTCGACCGACCCCGATCATCCGCATCCGGCGACGACGGCACTCACCTGCCCGCCGCTGGCGGCAACGGGCAGCCGTCCGGCACTCGCGACCGGCGAATATCTCTGGCAATACGCGGCGGTGTCGCCGGCGCTTCCCGGCAGCGAAGTTCGGCCGGGGTGGATCCGCCATCAGATCCCGGACCCCGGGCCGACCAGAGTCGTTCCACGCACGCGAAGCCTGACCGGGCCGTTGCCGGTCGGCGGAATTGCTGGAGGGTGGTCGCTGGAAATGATACCGGCCGAGAACGAAACCGCAACAACGGTGAGCTTCGCCGTGAAAAAACGCGCCGGATCCACGACAACTGTGACGTTACGAACATACGCTGCCGGCGTGACGGCGCTTTCCCCGCCGCTGTGGATGTACGCTTCGCCCCTGCCTGCCGGCCCCGCGGTGCCGGCTGTGAAGACTCTGGAACGGGAGAACGGCGCCTCTCTGTTGGTATCGGCGCGCCTGCAGTTCGCCGTTGTACCCCCGCGCGGCTCCGGCCCCCGGCTTGCACTGGAGTTCAATGCAGCCGGCACTTCTGCGGATTTGGTGCCGGACGGCGGGGCCATAACGGTGTGGCACCCGTACCGCCACGTGGCGCTAGTGGAACCGGTTTCCGCCGGGGCGCCGAACTTGCGGCAAGTCCGCGACGCGGAGACCGGCCGAACGGTCATCGACCGCGACCCGACCCACGGCCTCACTGGTTGGTCGCTACCCCGGTTCCGATTTAATGGCAATCAAACGCTCGAAACCGTTGTCGGTGGCGTTGCCGCTCCGCTCCGCGCCCAACTCCATGGGGCCATGGCGACCGCGCCCTGGGTGCTCTGCGAGGATTCGCCAGCAGGCTCCGCTAACCGCCGCAGCCTGCACCATCGCAACCTGATACTCGAGCCCGGTGAATTCGCCGCGGCCGGGGCAGATCGGTTCGCCGGCGGCCGAGTCGACGGTATCGCCGCGAATCTGACGGACTTCCTTGAGGCCGTGCGAGATCCCTACACCATCGCGGCGGCCGACCTGAAAGCCGCACCGTCGCCGCCGTCGAAGCTGGTACACTGGTGCCCCGGCGCTGTTCTCCGCGAGGACCTTCGCGTCAGGTTGCAGCTTCCCGCCGGGACCCCGCCGCTGCATGACCGCTGGCCAAAGTTAAAGCTGCAGCCGATCGACCAGACGCTGCAGGTGCTCTATCGCGATGCTACGCATCCGCCGAGCCCGCCGCCGCACCACTGGCTGACATTCGACCTCCGCTGGATCACCACCGCCGTACGCCCGCAATTCGAAGTGCGTGCGCCGCAACAGGGTATTTCCGGTCGCTGGAGCCGCACTCGGAACGGGTCGGTGCCCCTGCTTTTCGATGGAACCGCGATGACCGCCGCGGCCCTGACGGAATTCGGCGCGGCTGAGGCGTGGTTCGTCGCTGGCGACGCCGCCGGAGCGCTTGTTGTCTCGGACCATCTCCGGCGCCGCGAGTTGGCACGACGCGACTTGGGTGAGGCCGCAATCGCGGTGAAAGCCGCCGAGATTGCCGGCACACGATTCGTCACTGCGGTCGGTGCTCGCGGGCGTTTCCTTGCCTGGGACGCGGCCTTTGACCCAATCTCCGTCACGCTGCCGCCTGCACCAACCGTCGACGCGGCGCTGGAGGTAATCGGCAATGGCATTCTGATCGCGGCCCTCCAGGTCGAGCCCCCCCAGGACGGCGCGTTACGGCTCTGGCTGTGGAATCCCGCTGCGGCTTCCGATGTCAACAATCCGAGCCGGATCGATGCCAATTTGCCGCACTTGACGGTAGACGACGCATCGTGGATGGCAGTTACCCCTGACGCGACCGGGTTCTGGATCGCTCTCTCGCATCCCGCACAATCCGCCGTCGTCCGTGCCATTCGTAATGGTCAGGCCTGGACCTATTCCACCTTTAACTTTCCCGCCCCAACGGGAGCCATCGCCCTCGAAGCGAGCAACGGCCTGACAATCGCCACACTGGCGCCCGATGGATTGTCCTACCAGCTCTGGACCGTTACCGGCGCCGCGTTGACGCCGCTGCCGACGGGGAATCGAACGTTGACCGCCGCGGCCGTGCGCGTCGCCGTCGGTCGCGGTGAAATGACGGCCGCGGAGATTATCGTCGCCGTCGCGGATGCATCGGGAAATGTAGACGTAAGGTGGGGCGCAATGCACCGAGATGCATCGGGAATCGTAGATGTAAGCTGGAGCGCAATGCACCGCACGTTCCGGCCGCACGCTGGCGCGATCGCAGCGATGATGTGTCAAAACGCGACGTACCCCGCGTCACATGACGGCACCGGGGTGCGTCGAAGTGTGATTGTTTCGGCCGCCGACGATGGCACGGCAGCAGTCTGGGACGTGGAAGCGGCTGCGGTCCGCCAGTCGATTTCAACGCGCCGCCAAGTCTACGATAACCTCGGCGCGCTCCGCTCTGTGACCGTCTCCGAAACGATGACACGCCCCGGGTTAAAGGCAGAGCCAGTCGACGACACAGCCCCCGGCGTCGACCCCAATTCCACGTATGCTGGACCGGATGGGTTGATAGTCCTGACACTCGATCCGGAGAATGCCTTTCGCTGCATCAGCGGAGACGCGCAGGACCGCACCAGCATTTACATGAGCTTCACCGCCATGCGCCTGCGCCGAGCCAGTGATGGCCGCTGGCACCCCGATCGCGGCCGTGTCGACCCGGCGGATCCTCTTCGGCCGCAACTCGCACTGTCCGTTTCGCGCGGCGATCCCGGAACTTATTGTTCCTTCGCTCGGGCGCTCGCCACGGGCCCACCCTCGGGAAGCGCGGCCCTTGACACGATGCCGCGGCTGGCCGGCGTGCCGATCCACGTGACGAAACTCGACTGGATCACCTTCGCCACGTCGAGAGGCCGGCCCGATTTCAGCCAGCCTACGGGGATGGCATTCGAAGCCGTCCTGCCGGACCCGCGTCGGCTGCCGCCAACCGCCGGCCCTGACGAAATCGCCCGCGCCGTCGAGGCGGCATGGAGTTCCGGCGCGCGGATTACGGTGGTGTTGCAGGCCGGCGGATCTGCGGATTTCGTGCTCGATTCCGTGAGCCATGCACAACCGCTGGTATGGGACTTGGAGCCGGGGGACTCGCCCGCCGCCGTGCCGGGGCAACTTGTGCGTCTGACGGCATCCGCTCGGCTGGCCGCCGACTCCGCCACCGGACGGCCGACGCTGCTGCTGGACCTGGATCCGGACAAATGCGCCGTCGAGGTGCTGAACGGCCGCACGGCATTGCGCGATAGACTGACCCTTCAGAGCGGCGTCACCCCTGACGGAGGGTTTGGTTTCGAGACGCTTCGCAACGACCCGGTTGGCCAATCGATCCTACCGTTCAACCTCGGCACCGCGGTACGGCGCTTCCGCCCAAATGCCGTGGTAATCGCAGCGTCCGACGAGGGTCTGCTGGTCGCGGCCGAAACGACCCGCATCTCCACGTACGAACTCGCCACGTACGAACTCGCCACGGCCGCGCCTCTCTCCCGGAGCACCCTGAATTTTGCTCCCCGGCATGTCGCCGCGGGAAACTGGCCGGCACCGCTTCTGGTGGCTCTTGCAGGCCGAGGTTGCCACATTCACGATCCACATCTCGATGCGCAGTACCGCCCGGGCAGACCCGACCCCTCAGCGGGGACGGAAGTGGCCGACGTGCCGGACGCCATTCTTAGCGGCACCGAGTTTACCGCCGGGTTCGTCACTCCGGAGACGGGCGAGATTTTCCTAGGAGAGGCCGATGGCCGCATCAGCACCTGGAATGCGGTAACTGGCTCGTTGGTCGAATCGCTTGACGTTCTCGCAGGGGTCGTAAGCGCGCTGGCGGTCGATCCGAACTTCGTCGCTGCAGCCGAGGAGGGTTCCCGCCGCATTGTCCTGCTAAACCGTACCACCGCGAACGGCCTGGTGCTCTACACATCCAAACCCACGGCGACTCCCGCACCTGTCCATCGCATGTCGTTGGCCACGAACAATGTCGCTAACACGATCGGACTCGTGGCCGTTAGTCGAACCGCCATCGCCGCCTGGACCATTCCCATTCCTGCCACGGGCAGAAATCCCCAGTTCAACGACGTTTCGCTCCCCGCCGTGGAGGACGCGCTGGCGTTCGACCAGGATTTTCTCATCGTCACGGCGTCGGAAGTAAAATTCCTTAACAGCGGCACCGTCGTTGACCCCGCTCCAGGCGGCCGTTCTCGTGTGGCGGCCAGCCGTGCGGACAACGGGCGGCGAATTGTCGTTGTCGCCGGTGGCGGCTTTACCACACGCGTCTGGATAGACCCAGGCACAGATACCTGGACAGTGGTGACGCCGGATTTGCAAATTCCCGTCGCTGCGGAAGTCAGCAGTATCAACATTACGTACTGGGAGGGCGAGTTCCACGTCACGATCTCGGGTGATGCAAGTGATCCGGTCGAGACGTGGCGCGTCGGCACGGCAGTACCTATTAACGTCGCGACGCTCAATGGCCTCCTCGCCGGCGGCGGTGTGATCGACGTCCCGCACGCGGCCGTCTGCCGCCCTGGCGGTATCGATCTAATCGACCTGAGTCGCGGAAAAGTGCGGCTGACACTCACAACGGAAACCGACCCGAAATCCGCGTGCTTCATCGCAGATGCCGGCACCGTGAAGCTGCTGGCACGCGGGCCAGACAGTGTCACGGCGTTCTCGGCCGACGCCAGCGTGGTCTACACCGCCCCGCATGAAGAGCCGCTGCACACTCTCGCTGTGCATGGCACCCAGGCTCTGATGGCCGGGGCCACCAAGGCAATCGTTTGGGACGCAGCGACCGCACCGGTTGGTGTTGCCCCCATCGAACCGGCAGCCGTCACCTCCCGCGCCGCCCTGTATAAGACCTTCGTCGCATTCGCTGGCGTACCGCAAGCCGGGACCACCACCGTTCAAGTTTATGATCTCGCAGACACCATTACTCCTCGGACGGAGTTCTCTGTCGAAGGGTTGCGCTCAGTGGTGCTGTTGGAAGTGGATGGCACAATCCATGCCGCCATCGGGGAAGACTCCGGGCTGACGGTTTATACGCTCCCCGAAGCCAACGGCGTGGCTTCCGCGCGTTGGCGGGTGCCGGGAATCTTGGCGGACCATGTCGAAATCTGGGCCCCGGTCTCTGGGCCGCACCTCGTCGCCATCGACGCAACGACCGTCGGCGTGTGGCCCTTCGACCGGCGGTTGACCTGGCGCAACGATGACGAACCCGTGATCGGATTGGCGCTGAAGCGCGCCACGGGTGGGGCGTCGGTGCTAGATGTTCGTCTCGGACTGAAAGGCGAGACCGGCTGGACATTGACAGAACCTGGAGAGGATCCGAAGGTCCTGCGTGCCGAAACGACCTTCCGGGGTGTCACCGGTTTCGTCGGCGTGCCGCTTGCTGGCGCGTGGGGGCAGTTTCCCGTCTTGGTGGGCCGGAATCAGGACGGCGACTTCGAAGGTTCCGTCGTTCGAGAATTCCGCATTGCGGCGCTGCAGGTCGTGCTCCTTCACCAGCAGACCACCCTGGCGACCGCAGATCTCATTGTCCTTGAATCACGAACGTTCGCAGTCTCTGCCACACGCGTTGTCACGGGAGAGGTCCGCGCCAACCTGGCGGATGGTACCACTCTCAAGCTGCTACTCAGCGAACAGAAACTGACAGCTTCCGGGACGGCCTTCGGGGGCACGATCCTGGCACATATGAAATTCGTTTCGAACGCGTTCGAAGTCGAAGGGCCCGTGCCACTTGCCGTGGATTGGACCACGAGCCGCCTTCGTCTGACGTTTCCGGACGGTGTGTACCGCCTGGCGCCGGTGGAGCCTGCACTCCCGTCGGATGCCACCCTTTCGGACATCCTGGTCCCCGGTGAGTCGACCCTCCTCGCATACAACGTCTTCAGCCCGACGCCGCACCCCAATTACCGCAGTGGCTTCGTGCGCATGCAGCCCGCCCATACCGGCTTCGAATGGCACCAAGTAGCGGACGTCCAGCTCCCTTTCGACGTCTGCTTTGATCGCGGAGTGACGGAGGCGCTGGCCGTGCAGCCGGCTGAAGTACCGCAACTGGCACACCGGCAAGTCCTTGGCCCCCGGCTGCGCTACCGCCCGGCCACGGATTTGCTTCTGGCCGTGCCGGACAGTCCGCCTTCGACCTGGCAGCCGAATTATTTCCGCACTACGACTGCACCGAACGACACCGTTCCCCGCTGGCTGGCCGCGCCGGTCCTCGGCGCGACGGTCCGCGATCAACGGCTGGCAGTGACGACCGGAACCGCCGAGCTGCAGCGAACGGAGAACATTCTCTTGGTGAATCCAGCGGAGACGCTGGCGCTGTCGAACCACACCAGTGCCGCGAGCGGGCCACTTCTGGCGAAAGACGTCATCCAGGCGGCGCTGGTGTCACACGACGTCATCGGTGTTGCGGTGCACCGCGTGCAGACTGAGAATCGTCCGAGCCGCGTGCGGATTCTCGACCGCCCGGCCCGCCGTGACCGTCCGGCGGCCCCAGACGTCCAATTCGGCAGGCCCGTGGACCGGCCCGACTTCCGCTGCTTGGACCCGCGAGGCCGCGAACGTCTTCTGAGCTGGCAGTTCCGCGACCAAGAGCAGTACCGGCCGGAGCCGCTTGAATACGATGCGGACCTCGACGCTGGCGCGCGCGCCTGGCGGCGCTGGCGCTGCCGCGACATCGCCGCGCCGGTTGATCCACCGCGAGATACAACTGGCGAACGAGCAGGCCTGCTGCTAGACGACCGTACTGCGTTCCACCGCATGGAGCCTGCAGCGATAATTCCCGCCGTGGATGACGTTTTCGCCGATGCCGACGCCGAGCAGTGCTTTCTGCCCCGCGTTCTGGAATACCGGCTGGCCGAGGACAAGCCGGGCGCCATGCAGCACCACCGGATGCGCGTGTTATCCGACCCCGTGGCCGGCGAGGCGGTTGTTGCACTGGGGGCGCCGTTCGAGTTCGCGCTGCGGGAGCCGATGCAGATCACGCCCCCGGCCGGGGCCGACATCGAGATCCTCACGCCGCCACAGCGTCGCGGCATCAGTGCACGCGGGTCCGAAGTGTGGTCGTTTGAATGGCGCGAGACGCTTGCCGCGCTCAGCCTCGGTAGGCTGGGCAATTCCACGAGTGTCGTGCAGGTCGGCGTCACAAGCACTACGCCGCGCGAACTCCTTCCTCCGCCGGAGGACGTCACGGTGACGTTTGCAAGTCCGCAGTTTGTCCGGTGCTTCGTTCGCCTCAACGACGAATTCTTTGAAATTGACGAACGGATGCCGCAATACCCTGTCTATGACGCCCGCGTTTCCGCTTGGGATCCGCGAACACTAACTGAGAAGGACGCGGCCTATCGCGGCGGCCAGCCTCGGCCCGACCTGCAAGCCCCGGCAACAACGCTGGATGCACTTGCTGGCGATGAGGGGCTGATCCTGCTGGCAGGCGACGGTGCCGCCTTAAAGCGGTGGCGAATCCCCGGCGCCGCCGGCGGAGATGTCGTGCCCGGATCAATCGGGGTATTGGTCCGGCTCAATGAACATCTGTTTGTGTTTTCCAATTCCAATGCGGATGGCACGGACGGACTTACGCTACACTCTGTGGCTGGCGGCCCGAGTATGCAGGTCGGCACTGTTGCGAATGACTTCGCACTGGCGTGGCGCCAAGTGCCGCCCGCCCGGGCGGAGGACCCTGCTCAGGATATTCTGATCGCGATCTCTCCGACGCAGATCCGCCTCTGGGCGGTTAGCGCGGATGCCACCACCAGTCGGCCGCAGTCGTTCACCATCACGTGCACGCCCGAGTCGCTCGTCAGCGTCGCTGCTACGCCGGGAAATCTTCACATTGCCCTCGGCGGGAATTCGGATGTCCTGTCCTTGACCATCGAAGTGTCCTCATTGTCGATTTCCGCCACGACGAATGATCAAGTTCCGGGCCTGACGGCCATGACGTTTGGCGTCATGGAAGAACAGGTGGAACTGTTCACCGCCACGGACACGGGCCTACATCGGCGGCGCTGGGACGCCGGGCGTCTGATCGTCGTCGCCGACTATGAGCAGAATCAGCCCGCAGTGGTAGGGCTGGCGTTCGGCCTCGCTGCTGGCCGGCCGATTGTTTCTGCGGTGTTGGAAGATGGCGGCGTGCAGCTTCGTGATGCACTCACCGGTCGCATCCTGCGCACGGTCGCGGCGGATCCGGGGTCGCTCTTCGCCGTCACGCATGTCGGCGGCCAGCTTCGCCTCGCTTTGAGCGATGGTTCGGGCAAGCTGCAGGTCTACAATCCGCGGCTAACACCGGTGCGTCCTCCGGAGACGTTCCTCGTCAGTTCCGTGGCCAACCTGCTGGACGACGTTCCCCTCACGTTAAGGTTCCAAATCAATGGCACCGAGGATGCAGTCACTGTGGATTTCGTTCCGAAATTGATCCTGGATGACCGCTTGCGGCCGGACGCGCCGCAACGCTATGATCTCCGCGACGTCCTCGACTCGCCATCCGTCGCCCAGCCCGGGACCGGGCACTTCATCTGGACCTTCAAAACGCCTGACGGTACCTCGAACGGCCCCCAGTGGGAACGCGCTTCAAGTTGGCGTATCGTCTGGACCGCGCGGTTCACCGCGGACGGGGCGGACTTCGATCCGGAGGCAGGCTTGTTCGCACCGCTAGTTCGCAAGGCGATCCGGCCCGTTCCATACGCTGCGGTGGCCCCGAAGCTGGCCGCGGTGGCGATCTTGGACGGAACCGGTGTGGAGCGGCTGCAACAGTCACTGCTCTTTGGCGACGCCGCGACCGCCGCGGGCGGCGCGCCGGACCTCACCGGCACCATCGGTGCGTATGTGCTCCGCTATCGCTCTACCGATCGCGAGCATGTCGAACTGCCACTGCCGTTGCCCCTGGGCGCGATCGCTGCGCGCCATCTGCTGCTGATTCACACCAGCGTCAACGGCCAAGTAATAGCTACGGCTGCCACGGTTCATTAGGCCAGGGCTTCCAAGGTGTTACGGTCTTCGTTTTTTAATTAGTCGTCCCTGAAAAAGGGTCGATGGGGCTTGTTTTTCCGGTCGCCGTGCGTTCATTGGTGTGATAAAATTTGCAAGATTTCTTCGAAATCCAGCAGGAAGCTTGCAAAATAGGACTCCCAAGCGCACAGATGGCCGGATCTATTTGAGATCCCCCTTACCAAGATAATCAATTTGAATCACCCCTTGGTTAAGTTGGCGGCCCGCGTTTGACTGGGAGGGGATTCGACGGGAAATCGAGCCTGTTTTCTGCGATTCCAATGGTCGTCCTGCTGCAGATGTTCGAGTCGTGGTCGGTTTGTTGTATCTCAAATCCGCATTCAACGTCAGCGACGAGCAACTCATAGAGCGGTGGATAGAGAATGTCTATTGGCAGTGGTTTTGCGGCTTCGAGGTCATGCAACATCGGTCGCCGATTGATCCGGCAACGCTATCACGTTGGAGATCTCGCCCCGGTGCTGATCGATTGGCAATCCTCTTGAAGAAAACGATTGAAATCGCCACCAGCGAGAAGTTCTTGCCTCTCAATCATCTGGCGGCAGTGAATGTCGACACAACGGTTCAACCGAAGGCCATCGCCTTCCCGACCGATTCCAGGCTTTATTGCAAGATGATCAGAACATTGGTCCGGATTTCACAAAAAGCAGATCTGAATTTACGTCAAAGCTACCTTCGCGTTTCCAAAATCGAGTTGGTGAAACAAGGTCGGTACGCCCGGGCTAAACAGATGCGACGAGCTGGGAAATGCCAGAGGAAACTGAAAACCTATCTTGGGCGATTGACGCGGGACATCGAACGAAAGCTCGATCAATGCAGTTGTCCGAAAGCACAGACAATCTTGAAGCATCACCTGGGATTGTCGAATCGGATCTTGGCTCAAACCAAGACCAGTTCTCGGAAGCTTTACAGCATTCATGAACCACATGTGGAGTGCATCGCCAAAGGCAAAGCTCACAAACGTTATGAATTTGGCAACAAGGTGAGCGTGGTGGTTACCAATCGGTCCAATTGGTTCGTTGGCGTTCAGGCTCCCCATGGAAACCCATTTGATGGGCACACCTTGAGTGGCGCAATTGAACAAATGGAAAAGCTAACGAATGCCGTTCCAAAGCACATCATGGTGGACAAAGGATACCGAGGTCATGACTACCTGGGGACTGGAATCGTTCACATTGCCGGCAGGATCAAAAAACACCTGACAAGGGCCTTCAGGAAGATGCCTAGGCGCCGCAGCGTTATCGAACCAACGATCGGTCACATGAAGACCGATCACCGGCTGGAAAGGAACTTCTTGAGAGGCACGAACGGAGACAAAATCAACGCCCTGATGTGCGCCATCGGCTACAACTTCTCAAAGCTACTCAAGGCTTTGGCCTGCACTTGGATTTTCATTCTAAGGGTCGCCCAGCAGGAGCCAAAGAGCCTCTTTTGCCGCCTCATTCCTCGGAGACCGATGACGCCGTATATCCGTCCAGAAGCATTTGAACCGCTTCGCGACGAAACTCCTTGGTATAGCGCCTTCTGTTAGACAACCCTGAGGTGTAAGTCACGGGTGTTTTGCGAGACATTTGGCCTCCTGCCACACCGGTTACCTTAAGCACTTACTGTCCGTGGAATCGGCAGCACCTCAACTACTTGGGAACTGGAATCATTCACTTCGCCGGCAGGACTAAGAAGGACCTGACAAGGGCCTTCAGGAAAATGCTTAAGCGTCGAAGTGTTATCGAACCACGATCGGTCATATGAAGAGCGATCACCGGCTGGAAAGGAACTTCATGAGGGGTAAGCATGGGGACGAAATCAACGCCCTGATGAGCGCCTACAGTTACAACTTCTCAAAGCTATCCAAGGCTTTGGCCTGCACTTGGATTTTTATTCTCAGGGCGGTTCATTGGCGCTTTTTGCGCGCTATCCAGTTGGCTTTTGGCAATAACTGAGCACCGAGTGATGCTCCGGAGTGCATGAGTCACCAGGCGTTGGGCCGCGAAATTGCGTCCGCGCTGACACACACTTTTGCAGGGACGACTAAGTTGTGGGACGCAGCCCTCGGTACGGAACTCGGAGTATTGAGCACTGATGATTTTCGGGCCAACAGCCTATGTGACAAGTTGCTCGGTACCGGGCACACCCGCAGGCAAACGTTGCGTTCGCGCACTACTGTGGGGAGTAATGCCAGAGGGTACAATTAGGTAAACCGCCGTGGTCACTCTCGCCCGTCACGTTTGGTCGAAGGGTGAATGCAGGGCGTCTCAGCTTAGATGGTAACTGCCTATGATTTCGTCATCCTCCGAGGTCTTATTGACCGATTACGAGGTGCTGCACCTTGCGGCACACCTTGAAGCGGTCGGAATGGGCAGCAAGTTACACGACCTGCTTCAATACGAGCACCCTGTCGCCACAGACGGTCAGCCGTCAGGAACGATCCTCGGCCAGCTCAAAGGCTTCTTACGGTGGCTATTCGGTTGCTCCCGTTCGGATCACCAGTTACCGACCCGCCCCTCCCTATTGTGGTACGATGTTCACCAACGATTCCCAAATCTCCTGGGGTTCTGGGACGATGTCGAAAGGGCTTGGCGCCTCGCCACTGAAGACGCCGGTAGACGAGTCCGAGACGGCCAGCTCCCCCATACTCTTGGCCTCCAGGTTCGGTACGCGGCCATGCTCTCATCGGCTTCCGAGGTCGCGAATCGGACGCCGCCAGAGTTCCTGCGAGCACTGATCGAACGGGATGTCATGTCGGCCAGTCAGGCGTTGTTGGTCACTGCTCAAGTTCCGGAAGTTCAGGACAGGGCCAGCGTCTTAACAACGCTGGCTCCTTACCTGGCCTTCGAGCCCGCGCTTTTGGCACGATCGGTTGAGGTCGCGGGTACCCTGCCGCCGATCTATCAGTGCCGGACTCTCGCTGCCCTTGCTGCGCGACTCCCCCCAGGTGATCCGTCCCGCGGCAAACTCTGCCAGGTAGCTCTCGCTGTACGCGACAGTATCGAGTGTCCAACGAACCGAAGTGAAGCAACACTGCCGCTCATCGGACTGTTGGACGAACCGGAGCGTCAACTGAGCCTGGCTGAAGTGGAAGCCACCGTTAGCACAATCGAGGACCCATGGGTGCGGCTCGATTTGCTGCTCTCGCTGGCCTCCCTCTACGACCCAGCAGGACGGGCCAGGCTGGCCCAGTCCGTCCGGTCCCAGCTGGATTCGGCAGCGCCAAAGGTCCAGAACGCCCTGCTTGCAAACCGCGCCCGGAAGCTGGCCGAAGTCAATTCAGTAGGCTACGTTTTGGAGATGACTCAGAAGATCGGCCCTGAGTATTTAGTCATGATGGTTCTCCCCACCATCGCTGACCTGATCGACCCTCAAGACCTTCCCAATGTCCTCGCGTTCGCCACCACATTGTGCAACCCATACGTCCGGGCTCAGGCACTGGTGGTTCTGGCGCCGATGCTAAGTGTGTCGCTCGTCCGGAAGGCTCTCGTAGGGCTACCTGGCACCTTTGCCGACAATACCAACGCGCTGCAGAAGGCGGTACGCCTCGAGGGCTTAGCCGGACGGGTTCTCTATGCTCTCCTTCGGCGATTGGGGGAGCTCGGTCACTTTGGCGAGGGCCAGACCATGGTACGTGCGATCGCGATCCATAAAGTCCGGGCGCTTGCCCACGCCGGCCTCGCTCCGTTCTTTCCCTTCAACTGCCGGCCAACAGCACTTCAGCAGGCATTCGAGACGGTGATGGACCTTCCGGATCCTTTTTGGCAGGCGAAGGCCTTGGCCGATCTTGCCCCCCACCTTCCAGCCCAACTCCAAAAGCGGGCGTGGGAGTTCGCCCTCAAGCATACCGAGGGGCATGAACGCTCAACCATCCTGCAAGCATTCACACCCCTCCTACCGACTCCGCTGATTCGCCAGGCACTCGGACCGATTGCTGTTCATGACGAGGTCGCGAGGGCAAACATGGTCGGAGCCTTCGCGAAGCATATGCCCGGTGCGGCCGTCGATGCGCTCTATGAAGAATCAGCCGCTACGGACTCACCCTATCAGCGGGCACTGCTGGTTGCTAACCTTCTTCCCCACCTTCCTCCTGACCGGCGGCTTGAGGCGGTCAGGAGGGCTGAGAAGGACGCGGCAGCGTGCCCAGAACCCAGGCAGCGTGCCCAGGCCTTCGCAGTCCTTTACCCGAGAATTGCAGAGGCGGGCTACTGGCGAACAGCACTGGCGCACTGCATCCGCTTCATGGTCAAAGTCGAACACACGACGTGCCACAATCTAGGAACCGATGCCGTGACTAGGGTCATTCCTTGGCTTCCCAACTTTGAGCGCACGGAGATGGCTGTTGGATTGCTTAAAGCCTCGCTGATTTCCGGCGACGTGTCGAGCATACTCCGCTCAATTGAGATGTTTGCGGAGTACTTCCGGGCTGCGGACCACGGGATATTGCTCGCGATCGTCCAGCATGGCGGCGCTGCTATCGATCAGGCGCGAACGTTGAAAGCACTGATCCCTCACCTCCTGTGGCCGCAGCTCGACGAAGCGGTGCGGATCGCGGGAATGATCGATGTATCCTTCCAGGGACCGGGCCTCTGGGCGGTTCTTGCTGGTCGCTTTGCCCACTTCGGCGAAATGGAAAAAGCAATCTGCTTGGCCGACACGAAGTCGGCCATCGTCCCCGATGGATACACTCAGGGGTCGCTCGCAGAGATTCTTGTGGAGGTGGCCAGCCGGGCTTCCCCAGCTATCAAGGACGAGGCCGCACGGCTGGCGGCCAACGCGGTTGCCGCGCTGACTGATGTGACTTGGCGAGTCGGCCTGATCGCGCGACTTGCCCCCTATTTAGAGCCGAAGGAAGGGAAGGAATGGCTTTTGCGGGCGTGGGAAGAAGCCTCGTCCATACCTGACCTACCCCAGCGAGCGAAACTCTTCGCCGCACTAGTGACTCACGCCGGTTCTACGTGCCCGATTCGAGCCTACGAGTGTTGGTCATCATTGCTGCGAACATGGTCCGTTGACCCCCGCCCGACCTTCCTGGCTCGGCTGGTTGATCTACTGCCGGTTGTTCGTCTTCTGGAACCCGGAGCGATCCCAGATATCCTCAAGGCCGTTCTGGCGGTCGGCCGCCTGTGGCCGTGACACCCAAGACCGAGCACCATCAAATTGTCCATTCCCACACTCTGATAGTATTTCCGATGAGGTACTTACCGAATTGCAATCCAATCCGAGGGAAGTTTACCCCGCGGGAATTTGGGAATCTCCCCGATTCTAGTTATACGGATTGTTCCAATTGAATGACTGTGTTTTGGTTGTCTGAAGAGAATGATTGGACCCCGCTCTTTCGCTTTGCTTTTGACTGCCAGTACCCTCGGTGAATTTCGCTGACGGGTTGGCGCCGTGGGCGGCGAGGGATGGTTTTATCGTGATGAAGCGGAGTGGGCCACGCTTGTCGAGAGGCTTAAGCTGACGGCGTGCCCGCATTGCCGCGTTGTCGGCATGCTCATCCGGCACGGTGCGCTTGTCGGCTTTGATGACAGCGGCGATCGCCGCGCTGTCCGCGCTCGGCGAGTCTTTTGCAGTAATCGCTATCGCCGCCATGGTTGCGGCCGGACCGTCAGTGTCTGGTTCGCCGGCAAGATCCGCAGGCTGAGTCTGACCACGCGAACCGTGTGGGCATTCTTGCGACAAGCCGTGGCCGGAAGCATCGCGGCCGCGGTGCGGGAGATCAAGCATGCCCGTTGCGACCGAACCCTTCGCCGGGTCTGGAAGCGGTTTCAGCGAAGTCAAAGCGCGATTCGCACGGCGCTTCTGGCTCGGGGTCCTCCGCCAGGGTTGGCAATCGTATCGCCCAGGCCGGCCGCTGCTGAAGTCCTCGCCCATCTGCAAACCCTATTCCCCTGTTCCCACTGCCCAATCGCCGCCTTCCAGTCGGCGACACGGTCGTTCTTTCTCTGAGCCGTCTTGGCTTGACCGCGTTCTGGCATCCGTGACCGAATTCTCAACGCATTCCTAGACCGCCGGCCGCGCACAATCTTTCGAATTCCGCCGACAACGCATGATGTCCTCGCGATGCCCGTCCGCCTCTGCTTCAATGGCCCGAACACGATCCGGAGAGCGTCATGAAGCTGCCATCGGTTTACCTCAAGATGCGGGTACTGGGCGCCATCGATACCGTCGCGGGCCGAACCCGCCACGAACGGGTTCATGCGGTCGCCGCCATGACCTTCACCGATGAAGACGGCCACCCGCGGCAATTCACCTGGCGAACCATTCAGACCTGGTTCTACCGTTATCGCAACCATGGCGTCACCGGGATGTCGCCCCGGCCTCGCCGCGATAAAGGTCAGGCCCGCAAAGCCACGCCCGAGGAATTACTCGAAGCGATCCATGCCGTTCGGCCACACTTCCGCGATGTCAAAGCCAACAAGCGGGCCGTCTACCGCTTCTGCATCGAAAAGGCCTCCTTCACCCCGAACGCATCGCCCAGACCACCTTCTACCGCTTCATCCGCGAGTACGACCTGTTTGCCGAAACCGGCACCGACGCCAGCAAGAAACGCCTTGCCTTCAGCATGAAGTACGCCAACCAGCTCTGGCAGGCCGATACCATGTTCGGGCCGTACTGCGACACCGGTGGGGCCGGCTCCCGCAAGCAGGCCAAGCTCATCGCCTTCCTCGACGATGCCAGCCGTGTCCTTTGCCATGGCGAGTTCTTCTTCGAAGAGAACACCGACACCCTCGTTAAAGCCCTGCGCTCTGCCTTCTACAAACGCGGCGTGCCGGAGCAATTGCTGGTCGACAACGGCTCGATCTACTGCTCCCGCGAAATCACTCTCATCACGGCCCGTGTCGGATGCCTCCTCTGCCACACCGCCGTCCGCGATGCCGCCGCCAAGGGGAAGATCGAGCGCTTCTTCCGCCGCGTCCGCGATCAATTCCTTGTCCTCAGTCTCGACCTGTCGTCGCTCGATGCGCTCAACCGCCAGTTCACCGACTGGGTCGAGCGAGACAACAACGCCATGCCGCACGACGCCATCGGCATGAGGCCGATCGACCGCTTCGGCATCGACTTGCCGCGGGTTCGCTTCCTTGCCCCGTCCGAACGTCACGACAAACTCTTTTATGCCGAGGCCGAACGGACCGTCAAAAAAGACAACACCTTCAGCTTCCACGGCCATCGCTACGAAACGCCGGCCGACCTTCGCGGCAAGGAAATCCAGCTTCGGCATGCCCGGCTCCGCGACGATGTTTTGCCGGCCGTCATCGTTTACCACAAGGGCCAGCGCATCGGCCATGCCCGGCTTCTCGACTCCGTTGCCAATGGACTCCTACGCCGAAAGGAACCGCAATCATGATCCGCGCCTTCTTCGGGCTCACGCAAAATCCCTTCGACCGAAGGGAATTCGATCTCCTGCCTGGGCAACAAGAGATCGTCGACACGCTCAAGGTTCACTGTCAGCAAGGAGGGCTCTGCCTTGTGCTCGGCGTTCCCGGCACCGGCAAAAGCGTGATCAAGCAGGCCGTGCAGAAGCTCCCGGAAAACCAGCACCTCGTCGCCACCGTCGCGCGGACCTTGCATACCTACACGATCACGGTCAAAATCCTTTGCGACGCCTTCCGTGTCGAATTCGAAAGTTCCGCCTTCGCTTGTGAACGGCGACTCATCGAGCAAGCCTTCGCTCTGAACCATGCCGGCAAGTCGCTGACCACCATCCTCGACGATGCCCACCTCACCGATCTGGCCAATCTCCGCCGGTTGCGGCTGTTGTTCGAAGAGTTCCCCAAGAACCACAACCTCGTTCTCATCGGCAGAACCAGCCAGCTCGCCAATCTCGACCTGGACGTCAACCTGGACATCAAAAGCCGCGTCCGTTACGCCGCCATCACCAAACGGCTCGGTCCTGACGCGATGAAGGAGTTTATTCTCAACGAACTCGACCAATCAGGCCTCGGTTACCACGCCTTCACGCAGGCAGCGACCGATTTGCTCGTCCGCTTCGCCGATGGCGTTCTGCGAAAGGCCCTCAAACTCGATGTCGGCTGCCTCATCGAGCGGTCCGCCCGACAAAGCGCACTGTCGACATCGACGTCGTCACTCGGGTCCTTTTGCAGCCACACTGGCGGAAAGACGCCGACCTCACCGAGTACTGAATACGCCAATGATTCCCACCGAAATGCTGCGGAAAATCCGTGACGACATGCCGACGGCCGTCACCATCGCCGCGCTCGGGCGTGAAGGACCACCGTCGAAAATCCGAGAGGCCGCATCGTCTTTCTCTGTCCGCCCTGCGGCGAAATACTCGTTTACATCAATCTGAAGAACAATCTTGCGTACAGCTTCGCTGCCATAAAAACTTGAACAACATCGACCTGCTGCGCTTGCTTGCGTCGAGCGCCCGAGCAATTTTTCGGCATGAATCACCTTGGCTCGTGAGTACCTTTTCTTCCCTGATCATTCCTCACGCAACCGCTGTTTGTCTTCTCGCCGCTCATTTTTATCCGTGCGAGGTTCCGAGGTTGGCTCCGCCGAGGCAACGGGGACTTCCATCGCCGGGTCTTGCCTGAGTCATCGACTTTTTTTGTGCTAAATTTCCACAGCTTCCCAACCTTGTGGCCGGGTAACTGCTTTCAGTGTATCCACTTGTACACAGTGCCCCGGCTTCCACTACGGTGAGTCGCGATCTCATCGACCGACAGCCAGCGTTCTTCCATCGCAGGGCTTCTCGTCAAAGACGGGCTCCTTGCGGTTGCGCCTGGCGAGCGATTCCGGCTTCTGACCTGTGTTATTTGACAACACCCCACTCGGGACAGCGCGGCGCGGCCAGCGCAGACGGGAATTCTCTCTTGCGCAAACTTAAGCGCGCGGGTCGTAGCGGTTCGGGGGCATGGGTAAGGAGTGAGGTTCGATCAGCGGCGGGCGTATTATGAGGGAAGAGCCTGACGAACGCAGCTACCCCGCGAGCCAGCGGGAGAAAGAGGAGGCCCGATGCTGTTCAAAGTCACGGACACGACGGGCAAGTCGGTCCACGGGATCGATGCGGCCGACGCGCAGTTGCCGACCGCCGACGGTCCCGGCCGATGGATGCCCGCAATCGAGGGCGATATCGAGTACCAGAAGAAGGGGTACCATTGCGGCAACGAGCGGCAGATCCTGGAATGGCTCGGTCGCTCCATCTATGCCGTCGAGCACGAGGGCGATCTACTGGAAGTCCCCCGTGCGATGGTGGCCCGGAAGATCCGGCTGACGAAGAAATGCGAGGGGTGGACCGATCAGGTCGCGCGGCAGTTCGCTGTCGACTGCGCTCAGCGGGTGTTGCCGGTCTTCGAGGCGGCGTCGCAAAGCCAAGCACCGAAGCAGGCGCTCGACAAAGCGCGGGCGGCCCCGGACGACCTCGTGCCTGACAACCCGGCGGACGTGACTGCGGAGGCGCAGGCCTATGCGGACGAGCTGGAAGAGCTGAAGGCGGCGGCGGTGCAAGCCGCCGAGGCGGTCGCGGCGGAACACCCGCTTGCTGCCCATGCCGCGAACGCTGCGGCGAGCGCTGCCTCCGGTTACGACCCCGGAGCGGTGGCTGCAAAAGAGGCGGCGATGTTTGCGAGGCTAGCACGCGGGCCGGCGTTTGCGCAGGAAGAAGAGGGAGGGTGGCAGGCGAATCGGCTTTTAAAGATTTTGATCGGTTGATATAGATATAGAAAATAATTTGAATAAATCATCGCGATCTGGTCGGCGCACGCGGCGTTTCGTGTCTGTGAAATCCTCACTGGCCGTGAGACCCAATTCGTTGTCTTTGCGGAAAATGGCTGCGCACGGATCAGGAGACCAACGGTGGCATGTGCAATTTTCTGCGACGATTCCGTCTATTCGAGCCGACTCAACACCTGCGTGACCCTTGCCCGACTGACGCCCAAGTGACGGGCGAGAGCAGTTTTATTCTCGAACTTGCCGGTGTCGAGGTGTGCCTAGTTGAATGGGGACTTGAGATACAACAAGCCCACAGCGACTCGAACATCCGCAGGACGGCCATTGGAATCACAGAAAACCGGCTCGATTTCCTGGCGAATTCCCTCCCGACGTAGCCACCATCTTAACCGACTGATCATCCAAGTCGATTACCCTGGCCAGAGGAATATCGAATAAATCCGCCTTGCCGTCCGTGCGCCTGGGAGTCCTATTTTGCTAGCTTCCTGCGGGGTTTCAAAAAAAGCTTGCTAATTTTACCACGTCTGAAGACGCACTGCGACCGGAAAAACAAACCCCGACAACCCTTTTTCAGGGACGAGTGATTTAATGCCATATTATATCGTTTTTTTTCGCAATATAGAAAGCGCGTGTTTAAGCCTCATTTTATTTATTTCACACCACGGCGGCATTTTAAACAGGTGTTCTCGTACTTCGCCGTTCCCCGTAATACCTCGATGAAAATGTTGTCGTAGAAGCACCTTCTACCGTCCATGCTCATTCAGATTCCATTGCACTCCAATTTCTTTGTCCAAGCGGCGCATGTAAATTGCATCCTTTGGTCCGTGTTGAAAATTCCAGGCTTTCCTTTGGCAAGTGCATCGTCGAGCACTTCCAGAGGAAACGATCCGTCGAGTGTGTTCGACAAATTCTACGCAATTACAAAGCGACTGTGCCAATCCATGATCGCCGCCAAATACATGTGGCCGGCTTGCATGGGAACATAGGTGATACCCGTGCACCATACCTCGTTGGGGCAGGTCAATTTCTATCCCTTCAAATGGTATGGATAACCCTAGTTTTTCTCGCTTTTCCTTTGGGTTCCGGGCCGCGGATAAATCGGTTCTAAACCCATGATCGCCATCAGCCTTCCGACCCGTTTGCGATTTGCTTCTATGCCCTCCGATCTCAAGTGGCGGATCATCCTCCTGGCTATCAGGAAGGGGAAGTCCATGAATATTCGATCCAGTTTTTCCATCAATCGGAGTTTGAACTCCGGCTCGGGCTTAGCTTCAAGAATAGTAGGTCGATCAGCCAAGTCCCGACTGGGCACATTGATGCCGAACACTTAATACCCGATGGATCGGCTCGATGCCTTTGCACACGTCGTCAATCGATAGCTCGGAGTTTTTTTGACCCATTCCAGTTCCATTTTCAGACGCCCAATTTGTTCGAACAGCTCACCTTTCTCTTTTTCAAATTGCCCCTCTTTACCACCGACAGAAGCTTTACCTGGCTCTGCAAAAATCCCTTCCGCCCCAGCTAGGAGTTCTCTCTTCCATTTGTAAATCAATATCGCTTGCACCCCAAACTGGCTTGTCAGTTGAGCAATCGTCCGATCGCCTCGCGAGGCAGCAAGCACCACCCGGGCTCTGAAGGCTGCTCCGAGCCGCTTCCTCGACTTCCTTACCCCAATCTCAGCTCTCCCTTCCAGGTCAAGGAAAGTGTAGCTTAACCGCTGGTCCAGTTTTTGGGGACAACCTGACCGGCTGGAAAGGAACTTTCTGCATGGCAAGATTGGAACCAGATCAACGCTCTGATGAGCGCCCATCGATTACACCTTCTCAAACCTGCTCAAGGCTTTGGCCCGCACTTGGATTTTCATTCTCAGGTCGGCCCAGCAGGGGATGAAAGCCGGATTTTGCCTCGCGATTCGATTGCTTTTGGAGGCGACTGATCACCAATCGCTGGCCCCGGGTGCGTGATCGACTCACCCGGCGCACTGCGAAATTGCTCCTTTTGTCGTAAGACAATTTTGCAGGGACGACTAGTATAACGAGGCTGAAGACAACTCTGTGTTGTACTCGGCGGATCGGTTTATTGGATCCAAATTGTGCCAGGAAATTCGCCGGACACGACAGCATCACCGAGGTAGTAGTATGGGCACTGCTCGACTGCGCGATCTCATCATTCTCTTACCGGGAATTACCGGGACCGTCCTGCAGAAGGATGGGCGAGAAATCTGGGGAACGTCGAGGCGCTTCTTCTGGGATGCGGTGAGAACTCGTGGCGAGTTGCTCCGTCAATTGACTCTGGCCGAAGACGACCCAAGTGTGGATGCACTCGCGGACGGCATCACGGCAACTCGCTTAGTGCCGGATGCGACGATCGTACCGGGCTTGATGAAGATCGATGGCTACACCGCGACTTCACAAATGATTCGGGACCGGTTCAAGATTGAAGAAGGGACGCTGAATGACAGGAAGCCCGCGAACTTTATTGAGTTCCCGTATGACTGGCGGCGCGACAACAGAGTCGCCGCACGGCACTTGAAGGCGCTGGTCGACGTGCGTCTTCCGCAGTGGCGGAAATACAGTGGGGCGAATAACGCCAAAGTTATTTTCGTCGCACACAGCATGGGCGGTCTCGTCGCGCGTTACTACCTTGAAGTGCTAGAAGGATGGCCGAACTGCCGACTTCTGATCAGTTTGGGAACGCCCTATCGTGGCTCTCTCAATGCGCTCAACTTTCTCGCCAACGGCTACAAGCAATTGACGATGGAAATGTCAGAGCCGATGCGCTCGTTCACTTCGATTTATCAACTCCTGCCGACCTACAAAGCCCTCCAGGTCGGCCTGGCTTACCGACGGCTGACATCGCGATGTTCGTTAACCGACTGTGCCGAGTGCCAACGGAACGAACCCGCGCCAAGCGGGCCGCTTGAACCGCTCGAAATCCCTGGAATTGACATGGCTTGCGCCAGTGACGCCCTTAAGTTCCACCACGAGATCATGAACGCAGTCGAGCGCCATCGGAATGAATCCGCCTACCGTGACGACGGCTATCGAATCATCCCGGTAGTGGGAACCCGGCAGCCGACGCATCAGTCAGGGGAGTTGCGGTCCGGGCGGGTGACCGTAGGGGGCAACTTACCCGCAGGATTTGATTCGTTGCTCGCGGAGGGAGATGGGACGGTTCCACGACTTTCGGCGATTCCGGTGGAACTATCTGACGATTACCGACAGTCGTTTTTCGCAGAGCGACATGGCTCGCTGCAGCGGAATGAGACAGTTCTGGCGCACGTTCGTGGAACCATCGAGCAGGCGCAGGTTGTCGGTCTGAAAGAGATCCGCTCAGCCGATGTGGACCCTCAGGCGGCTACTTTTCCGGCACTCTCGATCACGTTAGACGACTTGTATGTGGAAGGGGAACCGATCCGCATCCGCGCACAGATGATTAACATGCCAGTAGCCGGAGCACCCCGCGCGCGACTGCAGGCGATGGGGAGCAATCTCGCTCGTGACGTGGAATTTCAGCCGGATTCGGACGGCTGGATCGCGGAAGTAGTGGGCTTAACGCCAGATGCCTATCGAGTGGACGTAAGCGCGCCCGCCGCGGGGGGATCGGCTCCGCTTCCGGTCCATGACCTGTTTGAGGTCGCGCCCAATCCCTGACGACCTTAGTCTACTGACCAGAAAAATGCCTTGTGGCTGGAGGCAGTGATGGCGTGGGAACCGTGGTCGCGCAAAAATCCGATTGACTTGGCCCGCTATGTAACGCCGCTGGCCAAGCGGTGGCTCCCACTGAACACGAATGCGTTCGACGTCGAGCGGGCACCGGAAGGCCGCCGGCGCCTTATTGAGGCTATCTATTCCGAACTGCTGAAAAGGAACGTCAGGTACGCGCTGGAGGAATACCATCCATCCCAGCATCTGCAGGTTGTCCGGACTCCAGCGGAAGTATTGGTTGCTCCTCGACAGGGAACCTGCCTGGACCTAGCCGCTCTTTTTTGTGGTGTTTGCCTCGGATATGAACTGCTACCGGTACTCATCATTATCGATGGCCATGCATTCGCGGCGGTATCACTGACTCACGGGTTGCGGCAGCGTGACTATCGGCCCGGGCGTGGGTTATTCGAAACGGAGCCGCTCAAGGACGGCGGTCCGCTTCGTGAATTGATCGACGCTGACCATTCTTTCCTCGCGGTGGAATGTACGGGCTTTGCTCATAGCGACGTCTTGAGCGAAGGTTCCGGGCATACCTTTCCAGAGGGACAACATCGGGAGGGGGGCGTGCTTTCTTTTGAGCGGGCGGTGGAGGCCGGCCGTCGCCAACTCGACAGCGCAGCCAGGCCATTTCAGTTCGCTCTCGATATCGCCGTAGCCCACTATGATTGGCGGGTCGTTCCACACACGGTCCTCTTTGACCTGTTCCACGGTGCGAGCCCCACCTTGGGGTCGTGCATTAAGAGCCGCCAATTCGAAGGGCTGGTGAAAGAACGGACGAAGGATTTTGTCGGTCGCGACCATGTCTTTGTCGCTATCGACGGACATCTTGCCGACGATGGGTTTAAGTCCGGGTACATCGTGATTCAAGGAGAGCCGGGGATCGGCAAAACCGCGCTCATGGCGCAACTCGTCAAGCTGCAAGGGTATGTGCACCATTTCAACGTGTCCACGCAAAACATTCGCTCGCCGCGCGATTTTCTGGGCAACATTTGCGCCCAGATCATCGTGCGTTATTCCCTGGCGCACAGCTTGCTTCCCCAAGAAGCGACTCAGAACTTTGCCTTCCTGTACGAGTTACTCAGTGAAGCTGCCGCGTCGAACGATGCCCAACCGGTGGTTGTCCTGGTCGATGCCCTGGATGAAGCGGAGCCCAGTCCAGACCCGTCGGTGAATCGGCTGTACCTGCCGCGCAGCTTGCCCGAAAACGTGTTTATCATCCTCACGTCTCGCGAATTGGCGGACTTTGGATTGGATCTTGAGCAGCGGCGTGACATTTATCTCCGTGAGAGCGACCCCCAGAACGTCGAGGACGTGCGGCGATACATTCGCGACTTTCTGGCCAAACACAGTTCAAAAATGGCGACGTGTATCGCCCAGTGGAACGTCGACGAGGACACGTTCATAAAGATCATGCAAGACAAGAGCGAAGGGAACTTTATGTACCTGGTATACGTGCTGCAGGACATCCTGGCCGGCACGTTGACTCACCAGACAATTGATAACATCGATGACCTACCGAAGGGATTGGAAGGTTACTACCAGCGGCACTGGAGGATGATGAAAGCACAGGACCGGGAACGGTTCGAACAGTTTTACGAGCCAGTTGTCTGCCAACTGGCCGTAGCCCGTGAACCTGTGGGAGTGGGTCAACTCGCGGAGTGGACCAAGCTGCCTGTGCCTCGCTTGCGGGAAGTCATTCAAGAATGGCGTCAATTCTTGAACGAGGACGCAGGTAAAGATGGTGAAAAGCTGTTCCGAATTTATCACGCGAGCTTCCAGGATTTTCTGAAGAAGGAGGCGGTGATGGAGCACTACCATGACGTTGTCGTCCGAACAGCACTCGCCAAAATCCCGGGCTTCCCCCTGGATTAAGCAGCAGAACTCAATCTGGATGGCGAAACTTTATGCGGCTCGATTATTCCGCTCTGAATGAATACGACCAGCGCCACCTGACTTCGCATCTTGTGGAGTGCGGACGCGCCAAGTTGGCTGGCCAGTTACTCTCCGACTTAGACTTTCTCCAAGCGATCCTCGCGAAGGTCGGCAATGATTTGCTCACCCAATTCTCGGGAACTCTCGCCCATCTAAACAAAGATGCCGACTTCGATCGGTCGGAGGATGTGGCCGCTTTCCGCCGATTTATCGAACTTGAATTGGACACGCTCCGCAGGTACCCGGACTTGATCATCCAACAGGCGGCAAATGCCCCAGAGGCGTCGGCTCCCTGCCAGGCGTCCCGGGCGCTCTTCGAACAAATACCCCCGTTTCCATGGCTGTCGTGGATGAACAAGCCCCAGTCGGAACAGTCAAGGGGCGTCGTGCTCTCGGCGCAGGTGCAGACCGTCTCAGGTTATCCGGACTGGGCCGTGACCTGCCGGTGGACCTGCGACGGTTCGAAACTATTGACCGGCTTCAGTTCGAAGCGAGTGATCGAGTGGGACAGCTCCCACTACCACTTGCTTCACTCCTGGGATCAAGCATGGAATATCCTTGCTTGGTCGGCCGACTGCGAGCAGATGCTTGTTGCTCGTGAGGGCCGACTGGAAGTTCGCGTCTGGCCCACCGGAGAAGTATTGAGCTCGATCGTGGTGCCGGACAGCATCAAGTGCCACGACTGGCATGAGCCATCAGGGCGAGTTGTGTTCGGTTGCAGGGACGGACAACTCTGCGTATGGTCGTTGGCAAATGGCGCGCTCACAGCATTGCAAGACGGGAAATCTGGTGTCGCCGTCAAATGCTGCGGATGGTCGCCGGACGGAGCGAGCATTGTCTCTGGAAGCGGGGCAGACCCACTCCGGATTTGGGATGTCAGCACCGGCAATCGACTCGGCCAACTCGGTGACGCTCGCAATGTTGTTGAAGGGAATGTCAGCAGATGGGTGACCTTCGCAGGACACCGTGGTGGCGCTAACGCGTGCTCGTGGTCACCCGATGGCCAATGGATTGCTTCCGGATCCGGACACGGATTTGGTATGCATGCGGATGATTTTTCGGTCAGGGTCTGGGATGCACGGACATTTTCCGAAGTCGCCGTTTTGTCAGCACACCGCGACCGTGTCACTTCTTGTCATTGGTCGCCAGATTCGAACTTCCTTGCGACGACATCCGGAAGTGTCATGACGCCGGGCGAGGACAACTCCGTGCGCGTGTGGGATGTGCGAACTTGGACTGAGATTGCCTGTTTTCGCGGCCACGGGAAGGAGGTAGTGACCTGCGCATGGTCGTCGGATGGTCGACGGCTCGCGTCGGTGTCAAAAGATGGGACGGCCATGATTTGGACCCTGGCCACTGCTCCCTCGGCTACGGACTGGGCTCTGAATGTACGACTCTCTCATTCCGGCCGCCTGGCGGCGGTCCCTTTGGCGAACCACCGCATTGCCATTTTTGACTTAGCAACGGGCGCTAAGGTGACCGAGTTCACCGGGCACTCCGACCAGGTGACAACTTGCGCCTGGTCGTTCGATGATTCTCGGTTGGCCTCCGGAAGTTCCGATCGCACTGCGAGGATCTGGCTCGTGCAAGAAAATAAGGAAGGGCCGGTTCTCAGCGGCCACAAAGGAGAAGATTCGTTTACCGCCGGTGGTAATCGTGTGGTCTGGGGAGAGGTCACCGATTGCGCCTGGTCACCCTCGACGTATCAGTTGGTTACGGCTGGGAGTGACAGGTTGTTAATCATCTGGGACGGCCAGGATGGGGAGCGACTTCGGACGCTTCTCGGTCACATCGGGCCCGTTGATCGGTGCTGCTGGACGGCTGATGGCGAGCGGATCGTGTCCCTGGGTGGCCATTTTGAGCACATCCAGGACGGCATGATCAAGTTGTGGGATCCCGAACTGGGAAGCGAACTCGGACTGTTGGCTCCGTCGGACCGTCGGACCGATGCTCTGCGAGATCGGTCTCGAGGGCGACTCGTGTCGCCGGACGGCGACTGGATGATCGAATGGGGCGGATCGGATCGCAACGCTCGCATAAGGGTGCAACCTCGGGACGATCCCGCCGCCGGCGTGACCTATGCGACTGAGGATGACATTATCTGCGCGGCGTGGTGCCCCGACGGCACACACGTGGTAGTCGGAGGTACCTGGATCACTGTTGTTGACCGCGGCACGGGTGCAGCCATCGCAAGGTTTCGCCCGCGCACCCCGGTTCACAAGCTATGTGTCTCTGGACCCCTGACGACGATTATCGCCATCGATGAGGGTGGCGGGATTTATCTCCTCCGCTGCCGGAACTGCTTCGCCGAGGCGGCTGGCAGCCATGGTGATCGCCGGACTTCTGGGGAGTTCGACCGGATCACCAAGGGACCCGCCGATGGTCCTCTGGATCGGTCCGACCCCGAAGCGTGGCTCCGCTTCATCCGGGGAATTGCCATCAATGAGACCGAGGTCGCGGGTGGGCTGGAACGATGTTGCCGCCAACTCGTCGAAGCCGACTCGGGCTCCGAATTATTTCATGGCGCCATTGCTGATCCGTATGGGGCGAATGTGCAGGCCATCAATGGCGCTCTGTGGGCGATATGCGGGGAAGTATTGGCCAAGGATCGCATCACATCCCTCAAGTGCCTGCGGACCACCCTGTTTCATGATCCTGAGAACTTCACGGCTTGGGACCGCATGGGGTGCCATTTTGTAGCCGAGGGAGATTTCGTTGCGGCCCGGGACTGTTTTGTGCGATGCTTGGAATGCAATGCACTGGAGTCGATCGCCTTGGCCGAAGCGCTGTTTCAACAGATGGGAGAACTGGAGCTCTTAGCGAAACTCCGCCTCCAAACTGTCAAAGGAGCTCGCCGGCGACGTCGCCAAGGCTAGGCCCACCAACGTACCACATCGTCGATGGATTGCCACGCAGCGCCTACCTCCTCTTCCGAAACCCCGAGAAATGCGTCCAGCCCCATCACATGCCGAGCGATTTCACTCTTCTTACCAACCTGTTCTGCCAGACGACCGACATAATTCACCGTAAAGACTTGAGTGCGAATCGCGCTCAAGCATTCGACGCGACTACGCGTTCCAAGTTCCCGAAGCCAGGCGGATAATAGATTCGAGTCGACGCTGCCCGACGCAATCGCCACGGCAGTAATGACGTCTTCGTAACGGGAGTAACGCGTAGCGGGCAATTCGATTTTCTGCACCGCGTCGCCTAACAGCTGGGCAGCTCGGTGCAGGAGCGATTCATGAAAGAGCTTCAAGCCAGGGATAAGGAGATCGACGACCAAAGGCGGCTCGTTCATAGCCGCCAATTCGTCCAGAATCCAAGACGCGAAAGCATCATCCGAACTCTTGCCCTTTCGTCCCAGCAAGTAAAGTGCAGCGACGAGGCGAGTCCCTGGGAACGGTCCGCTCTTGACGAGTTCCATTGCGTCCACCAGTTCGTCGTCTGAAAGGGTCGGTGCAAGACAGGAACACACACGCGAGACGTCCTGAACCGCGTCGACTGACATCGCATCCTGCAGCGCCATGCGTCTTACCACTTTAGCGAGATCGGCATGGGGGCAATTGCCGAGGCCGGCCAGAGCAAGAGACCTTTCTGCTGGAGAGGAAATACCTTTGGCCACTTCCAGTGCAGTGACCGAGAGGCCTTGGGAAAGAACCGGCGCCATGAGATTGACCATGACGGCTCGGTAGTACGTGTCGTAGTGATGCTGTGCTGCAGCTAGGACCCGAGCCAATTGCGATTCATCAAGATACTCTAGGAGCGGCTGCAGAGCGGCGACTTGTTCCTTCCCTGTCCAGATTCTCATGGCAGCATCAAACGTAGCGTCAACCATCACTCGTCGATCCTTGACGTCAGCACAATCCAACAACCGTGTCAGATAGCGTGCCTGGTCCGCCGCGTCCTGAGTGCCCTTGGCCGCCAGAAAAGCGAACTCAAAAACCTCATCGCGTTCGCCTCCTTTGAGCCACGGCATCAGTGACAAATAGGTCCTAACCCGCGCCGTCAGATCGTCGATACTATGGACGGCCTCCAGGGCCTCCTCCAGTGCGGACCTTCTCAATCGATCTGGTAAAATTGTACTCAGTGCGCTTAAGCAGACAGAACGCTCGGAATGGTCGTCAATTCCCTGGAACGCGCGGAGCAACGTTTCGTGTGCATACAGTGGCAGCTTCCGACCGCAGTCCGCAATCGCTTGCTCTCGCGTATAACTGCGGCGCACAATTAGGCTTGAACCGGCTTCGATGTCGCAGATGGACACCGTCAGCATCTCGAAGACGTCGGCTTGAGCTGAGAGGGGTAAGTGATCGACCATCTCGGCGAGGACCTTCGCCTTGGGCGCGCCCGCGGATAGCTGGGTCACTTCGCTCAGAGCGGCGGTGAAAAGTTGTTCTCCGAAGGCAGCGTTACATGTTTTCGCAATCGACCATAAGCGCTCTGCTCGTTGGGACGGGTCGTCAATGGCGCGTGCCGCAGCCACGGCTTTGGCGACGAACAAGTGCCGTTTTTCGTCCGGGTATTGATTCGCCAGGCCAATCAAGCACTCGGGCAACTCCCAACTGTTCAAGGTATCCACGACGGCAAACAGGTGATCAAGCAAATCCACTGGGAGTCGGGAAGTCACGGTAAACAGGGCGCGGTGCCGTTGGCACTTATCGGTGATGTCCTGGATAAACGAAAGAATGCGGCCCAGAAGTGAAGCCGGAACGTCATCTGCGATCAGTGACAAATACTCGACTCGGCGCACGTCCTCTGGACAAGCCGCAATGGCTCGAATGATGTCAGAGTAGTAGGGTTCACGGGTCGCAAGTGGGAGATGTCGAACCAAGGCAATTTGTGCTCGGATCCGAGCGTCGGTGTCACCAATTCTTAGGACTTCCGACACGAGCCGCTGCAGGTCATCTACCGATAGACCTGGCGCAAGCTGCTGAAAAACAGCTTCCCGCTCTCCCGCTGGTTCGATGGCGAAGGCAACGTCGAGGATAGCGCTGAGGACGTGGTCAGGTGCCTGTTTGATGAGCTGCAACAAGGCCTCGGGGCGTAGGATTCTGGAGTTGTGAAGGTAGGGGTCGTGCACATCCGACAGGTGACGGGCGGCATCCAGCGCCTGTCGGCACAGATGTTCTTGCTGCTCTGGGATCAGGGTGGCAAGCCGAAGGAAAGCTTCAAATCTCAAGCAGTCTGTTTCATGACGTCTGAAGTCGGTGGTCTTAACGATCTGCGTGGCCGCTTCAAGGGCTTGGTAGAGGATTGTCGAGATGTCTGCCGTGTAGGGTGCAAACGCAATCAGCGCTTGATACCTGGCGCTCGGCTCGTTCAAGTCCCTAACTTTGGACAAGAGCCAATCACGCAAGGTTGGTGAGATTCGTGGAACGAGTGCCGACGCCAAAGTTGCCCGGCTGCTGTCCGCAGAGAGCGAGTCCCAGCCAGCGAGAATCGTGTTGAGGGCCATATCGCTGCAGTTGAGAATAATTTTCACTAAGGCAGCGACCCGCAGGTACTCGCTGCTTGCCCTGAGGACCTTGCCTACGAGCAAGTCCATGATGTCGGGTGGGACCGCAGGAGCTACGTACTCTACCGCGTGCAAGCGCCACTCTTCCTCCTTCAAACTGTCCATGAGCCGCAGGACAGTCGGGAAAGTCTCTGGGGTGCAAAAAGGAGCTAGATCTCCTAGCAGCTCTGCCTTTCGGAAATCAGTCTCCATGGCTGCAATTCCTTCCAAGGCATGGTGCACTGCACGTTTGCAGTCTGCTCCCTCGGCGAGCTTCGCGACGGCAATCAAGCAAGAGACTTTCCCAGTGCGGGACATCTCGATACCGTCATCCGCTGGGACCGAGGTTCCAATAATATCGTCGAGCGCTGTGCTCAGCGCAGTGGCTCGCGTCGTGCCAGCCAGGCATTGCGCCATGGCTATCAGGCAGTTACCCCGTTCCCATGGGTCGGACATGTGCGCGACGTCCGAGTAGACCTTGTCGAGAAGGTGAGCGGGAGTCTTTCTGAGCAAAGAGGAACATGCTCTGATTCTCGCGTCATTCCACTTGATTACCTTCGCGATAGATAGTGCCGCGTCAAATTGGTCGGGTGGCATGTGTTCGGCAGCGTCGGCGAGGACATCCCCTTGGGAAGCATCGTGGTCGAGGTGGTTGATGATTTCAAAGAGTAGCGGAAAGTGCTGCGCATCGAGTTCTGGTAGCAGTTTCGCAAGCCGGCGGACTTGCTCGAACACACTCCTCGTCTCACCGATTGCCTTCAAGGCGTCTCGGACGACTTCTTGCTTTTCCTGTCCGTGCAGGAAACTCGCCATTGCTGCCAGAGCATCAGCCCGGGCACTAGGGTTTGCAATGCCGTTCGCGCCCTGAATGGCTCTGAGCATCATCCGCGGAGGTAAATGGGGTGCCGCAAGGGCGAGGGCGGTTGCCCTGTCGAACCAGCGCTTCTGTGGTTCGGACAATGTCCAACGACGGATCTCCACATCACGTCGGAAGTCGCCGTCTGGCAGGGCTAAGACTTCTGCCAATAGTATTTCGCGCGCTGTCTCTCGATCGGGATCGGCGATGACACCTTGCAAGCAAGCCAGGGTTCGTATTCGGTACTCGGGATCGGGTACGCGCGCCGCATAAGCCACGGCGTGCTTGGCGGACCACAGACCTCGCATCGTCATTTCCACGAGCACGGGTCCGGGAAGCTTCGCAGCCAGGCTGTTCACTGACGCCGTAATCAGTGCATATCGAAGCCAGGTCGACAACCGCGGCGAACCGGCCGTGTGTTCCGCGTGCTCATGATGTGCCCACACTAAGGCCACGTCCGCCAGAAAACTTGCGACGCCCAATTCGCGGTTCTTGAATTGATGCCACGCATTTTTTCCCTCGGGCGTCTCCAATCGCAGTAGCAAGTCGGCCTCCGCGGCGCGGCCAGCACTGAGACAGTGACTGATCAGGTGCGTACCTTCGTAGGCAGACAATCCAGTCAAAGCCGCCACGTAAGGCTGCTGTTTCATGGCGAAGTGCTTTCATCGACTGTGTTGCGGTTAAAGTGCGTGCAGAAACGGGGCCATCTCGAATCACTTGATCATGTGGTGTTATTATTACCGTTCGTTTACCGTCTGCAAGACATTTCAAAGTCCGCGAGATATTCACTGCCAAGACATTCCGAAACAACGCCGGTCCTGATGAAACTGAGTTCGCATTCCGTTCCAGTGCAACGAGATGATTGCGAACACACAGTAACGGGTCATGCATACAAAATGCCCACCCGTTTGTGCGCGCGATAGGCAACTTATGCGCGAACGCGGCATTGGCCAGCGACGCGTTGCCGGTTGATTTGCCTTTGCGACGCACGTTGGTTTGCATGGCGACGGAATCGAAAACCACAAGTCAATTTTGAGAAATGACTTGCGGATCAAGCACCGCGAAAAGACTCGAACCGGGGATGTCTTGTGCTACTATTAGCCCGCAGGTCACCGAATTGTTCGTGCTCGGGAAGCGCAAATAGGGCTAGGGCAGCGCCAAATGAGAGTGTGGGTGGGGGAATTTTCTCCGAGGTGCTCGCCGCAACTTCAATATTTCAGCAATCTTGCATCCGATCAATTGGTCTACTTCGCAGATCAAAGAATGGCAACTGTCCTCGTCCGAGGACGGTACCCATTCCTTGATTCGGTGGTTGGGGTGCACAGGGGGCAAGACGATCACGGGGGATCTCACCTGCCGCTCGGAAATCGGTGACCGCCGCATCCAGCGAGGTGGCGTATCGCGGCCAGACGGCCGACTCTGGGGCGATCTCCGGGTGGAACATGGTCGAGTTCGGCGCGGCAAAGTTCGACCGATTCGATCTGACAAGCACCCCGTGAGTTAGGATATCCGGCGCCCAGTTGGGCAATGAACTCATGGGCGTGACCGAGGATAAGACAGTCCTTCACGGATCCTTTCGCCGACGAAGACTTCTGCTTGGCCGCAACGCGGCCATTGCCCGGATATGCCAGCGCGATCTCGATCGAGTGCGTCGACTATCGTCAGTAAATCGCGAGACAATTGCTCAAGGTTGTCAACAAGGGTACCGGGTGGAAGAGCAGTTGGGGCGGGGCCGGCTGCCCGAGGTCGGAGGCGATTTGCCAGGTCGCGATGAACGCCCGGATGCCGGTCCCGCCGGGCGGCCGGCAGGTAATCTGCCCATTCGCGGTGCACGTTGTCCTGAACGAAGAACCCAACCCTCCCGTTCGCAAATAGGGCTCGGAGTTCGACGCCAGCCCGGACCGACGCAGCTAGGGTGCGTAGCGGCGCCCGGACAATGTCGAGCAACGCGCGGGTATTGAGAATGAGGATCGGTCGAGGGGCCCACGAACAGGTTTTCGATTGCTTGAGCGACAGTGATCATGGAGCTAGGGCGGCCAACCGCTTGGCCAGCCACTCGGAGTCCGTGAAAAATTGGTCGACGAGAGATGAGGCAGCTTCACGCTCCCACACGCTGTTCCTGAGCCATTCCTGCACCTCGTTCCGCTCGATAGCGACCGCTCGGCCAAAAAGCCCGAGACGAGTTCGTCCCACAACCCTTGTGTGGTCCGTGAGTGGCCATTCTCCACCAGCCGTGTCCGCGAACCGAGTGAACAGCATTTCGGCTTCGGAGGTAAGTGAGCTCCTCGAACCGAACGAGGGGGCGTGTGCAAAGGGCGCCTGCGAAACTGGCGGCGCCTCGCACGTAGCCATTGGCAAAGCTGGCGACCAACTCCGCGATCCGCTTCGTGTCGCCCGAGACGGATGGCGGATCGACTGAACCGGGTCGCCCCGCACTCGGGTTTCAGACTCCCGTTGTAGCCAAACCCGAGTAGCGGCGCTAGGGGCAAAGCCGCTTCACCTAGCAAAATGGGTGGGCAAGCACTCCAAGTGGAAAGCCTCCCGAAGGCGCGCTACGGCCGTAGTCAATCGTCTCTTTTCTAAGGACCGTGAGAAGCGATCCATTTTCCACACTGGGACCACAACGCTTAATTTTCCACATATGCTCTCAAATCCCTAATGTATGGGGTATAGCGACGTTTAATATATGTGAGCGAATTCGCTCCATGTGTGCAGCGGGGAGTTGTTATGTATCTTAGTCGGATTGTTATTCGCGGATTTCGCAATTTTGCGCACCTGGATGTGCCTGTCACCGATAAGGTGACTTGTGTTGTCGGCGAGAACAATACTGGGAAAACGAACCTCGTCTTCGCTCTTAGACTGGCACTCGACGCGGGCTTATCGTCCACCTTTCGCAATCTAAATCCGGAAGATTTCTGCTCCGGAACGGACATTAGTACCCCCCAGCAAGCCATCGTTTCTCTGGAGTACAAAGGCTTTTCTGCAAAACCCGCTCAAGAGGGGATGCTGATGCACTGCATCGTGAGCCCAGACTTAGCACGAATCACGTACCGCTTCCGGCCGCGGAAAGAAGTCATAGAAGGAATCAGGGCAGCAACTCACGACGGGACGGGTCTGACGATCGATGACTACCGCTACGAAATTCGTGGCGGTGGCGCGATTGATCCTGCAGTGGCCAATTGGGACGACGACTTCGGGAAGTGGGTCAGTTTCGATGATCTTCAGCAGAGCTATCTCGTTGTCTTCATGGAACCGCTTCGGGATGTTGAACAGCGACTTCGACAGATCCGGTCATCCCCGCTCGCCAAGTTGCTGACCCCTGCAGACATTCCGAAAGCCGAACAAGATACCCTGGTCAATTGCCTGGTGAAAGCGAACGAAACTATTTCGTCCAGCACGACCATTTCGGCAGTGGGAGCATCGATCAAAGGCTCGATGGATTCGACCGCCGGTAAGGCATTCACGATGGACCTGGCACTGGGCATGTCCTCGCCTTCGTTCACCGACATCTCCCGAAGCCTCACTGTGCTTCTCTCGAATGCTGCGGTCCAGAAGTTTGAGCCCGGACGAAACGGCTTGGGCCTCAACAACATCCTTTACATCAGCATGTACGTGACATATTTCGCCAGGCGTGTGAGGGAGGCGAAGACGTCGGGTCAGCTTTTGATCATCGAAGAGCCGGAAGCTCATCTGCATCCGCAACTGCAACGGGTGCTTTTCAAGTCGCTTGAGACCCACGACGCGCAGGTTTTGATCACAACTCACAGCACACATATCACGTCACAATCGCCATTGTCGTCCATGATCATTCTGACGAACGACGGAACGATTGCGACGAAGTCTGCGGTGGCGACGAACAACCCCGTGCTTCTGCCGAAAGAGAAAGCCGACCTTGAGCGGTATCTCGATGCCACCCGTTCAACTCTGCTCTTCGCTCGAAAGGTCATCCTAGTCGAGGGGCCTGCAGAACTATTTCTAATCGCCCCGCTCGTCAAGTCGGTTCTTGGAATGAACCTCGACGAGTACGGCGTCTCGGTCATCCCTATCCATGGTGCCCATTTCGAGCCGTACACCAAGCTCTTTGGGCCAGGAGCGATAGAGAAGAAGTGCTCAATCCTGACAGACGGCGATTCGCAGAACGAAGAGGCTGAACCTGACATTGACCCAGACGATGAAGCTGATGCTCCCGCCACACCTCCGGTCCCCTGCGTAGATCGCCTCACCAGCCTTAAGGCCAGAGAGAACGCGTTTCTAAAGGTGTTCGTCGGACATACAACGTTCGAGATGGAACTGACTGATGTCGGAACTCTCGGGATGTTCTCCGCAGCGTGCGCGGAACTCGGTGCACCAAGGGTCTCGAAGATCCTGAAGAAGCTCGAAACCGATATCGGTGCAGCAATCGCGCTGACGCCTGAACAACGAACGAGACTGGAACGCGCGAGAAAATACGTTCTCAATACCTCAAAGCGATTTCAGAAGGGGCGATTTGCCCAAGTCGTCTCCAAGCACGCCATACTTGCGAAGTCGCTCCCTGACTACATCAAACAAGCCGTCGTGTGGGTGACAACATGATCCCACTGACAGACGAACAGAAAGCAGCCGTCGAGTACGACGACACACTCTGTCTGACATCGTGTCCTGGCAGCGGGAAGACGCGAACAATCATTGCCAAGCTTCAGCGATGCATCGAGGAAGTTCGGGACTCGCCGCGAAGGATCGCCTGCATCACCTTCACGAACACCGGCGTTAACGAGATTGAATCCCGGCTTCGGACATATGGAGACGGAGATGACCTGGATTACTGCGAAATCTCCACGATCCATTCCTTCTGCCTGAATTACATCCTTCGGCCCTATGCCCACCTCGTTCCGCATCTGCATAAAGATTGGGCGGTCGTTACAAATGACGACGACTGGTTCACTGCCATCGTCGCCGAGCTGACCAAGAAGTATAGGATTAACAATAGCTTGGTCGATCGCTTTGACGGCCTTCAACGTCATTATCCGGACAAGCTCCCGCCTAATTCGGGCTTGCCGGACGCGGCTGTCGCCGAGTTCTTCGAACGAGCAGATGCTGACGCTAAGGTGACACTGGGAGATATCGTCTTCTTTGCGGCGAAGCTAGTCTCGGACCACGCATTTATCGCCAGCGCGCTTGCGAGCCGGTTCGCGTGGTTCATCGTCGATGAGTTCCAGGACACAACCGTCGCTCAGGCCCTGCTTCTGCTCGTGATCTTTAGGAACGGCCGGTCAAAGCTCTTCTGTGTCGGCGACCCCAATCAATGCATTCTTGGCTTCGCCGGCGGCCACCCGGAGTTGATGGCGAGGTTCGCTGAATTGGTGAAAGCGAAAAACGACTATCAACTGACAGGAAACTTCCGAAGCTCGACGCTTATCGTCGATCATGCGGAGTTGCTATGCCCCACGGTTCCGAAGATGATCGCTGTCGGCGAACACAAAGGCTTCCAAATCCGGCCGAAGTATGTCCATTGCGTCACAGCAATCGAAGGACTTTTCGATCACTTTCTTCCGGCGTTGGATGCCCTCGAAATCCCACGCGGATCAGCAGCAGTGCTTGCGCCTTGGTGGATCGATTTGCTCACCGTTGGCAGAGAACTCCGAAAACGCCAGATTCCGGTCATCGGGCCCGGATCTCGACCTTATAAAAGAGCCCATGAATTCACGTACCTTTCCGAAGCGCTTTCGGCGTACCTTCTAACTCAGGATGCGGAAACCGCTGCGGCAATCCAGAAGGCCTTGTTCCTGACGCTCTCGAACATCACCGAAGTGAAGCCGTGGGAGATTTACCGCTTTAACGGCCGCCGAATTATCTTCCGCCTCATTTTGGCGGCGAAGAAAATTCTGGCTGAATATGAAGGCATCAAAGAGTGGTTGCTACTCTCCGCTGACGCATGCGAAAAGATTCTGATTGAAGAGAATTTGCTAACGCCAGCCAGTCAAGGGGTGTTCACGAAGTCGGCCGCTGGGATGCTCGGCGAAATGCAAAAGCACGGAGTGGACGTGCCGAACATGGCAGCGACTGAACTCGGTATGATCGCCGTTCCGAAAGACTGCCTCAACCTGATCACGATGCATAAGTCGAAAGGCAGCGAGTTTGAAGCAGTGGCAGTCATTTGCTGTCACGAAGGCCGACTGCCTTACTTCGCTACGGCTCATATTCCCGAACAAGTGGATGAATCACGAAGGTTGCTCTATGTCTCGGCGACCAGAGCGAAGAAGCTCCTAATGTATTTCACAGACCAAAGTCACTACAAAAACAGTCCATCACGGTTCCTAAAGGAGCCGTTTCTCGGGATGTGCTGATAAGGTTGCCGCCTTAGCTATTCAAAACTATTGCGCGTATGTCTCGTTACAAAGCCATGACGCCGGCGCTTCGCCTTTGTCAGCAAGCGCGATATGGTGGCAAGATGGAAACCGACTAGGCGTGCTGTCTCTGCTGCCGTTTTTTTGCCCTTGATGATCAGGTGGACGATTTCCTTTCGCTGGTTCGCCTGCACCTTGGCACGCCTGCAACTGAGCCGCGGCGGACTGGAGCATCCGTACCCCAGCATCATGTTAGTTTTTCAGCAGCGTAGTTGCTGAATCCTTTCGATGAATGATGACAGCCACGGATTCCAGCTCATCAACCGGTAAATGATTTGGCGCCCTGTGTTCACGATTTGGCAGGGCAACCTCATGAAGGCGTTGATGAAGGTCTTGAACTCCATTCGCAGGATCGTCTCTTTTTCGATCTGGTACTTGTCTCGACCTATTCCTTTTCGAGGTTCTGGCCAGAGGGCCCACCAAGCCTTCAGATTCCAGGCCAACGAGGTCATAACCCTGTAGGCCCAATTGGCTTCCATAGTGTCCACCGGCGCCGTTAGCCCAACTTCCCAGACAAGTGACGTAAGTCTTTATTTTTCAACGATTGGGCCTTAAAGTTGCCACTAAATTCTGATTTTTCGGATCTGTTTTGGAAGGCCCAATCCCAAGGCATTCAAGAGGATTTTCTGGTGATCTGAGGGCTGGGTGACGCATCTGGTCCTAAAGGTATGCCCGGCATTGGTTTTTAGAACTACATCGACGGTTCCGATCTCGCCCAGTTCATCCAAGATCCTCGCCGAAACCTCGGGAGTTTCGAGTTTTTTCGTTTTACCCCGCTTTCTTTCCCTCTTGGGATGCTTGGTTAAGGTCTAGCAACGGTCGAAATGCTTCTCCCAACGGCTCTGTCGCGTTTCACCGTAAGGACCCCCGGCTCATGCACCCCCACGAAGAAACACTCCGACGGCCGGATAGGAGATCAAAGAGCAGCCTGAGCGTCACGGATGAGCTCGGTCTCAAAAGCGGTGAGTTTCAATGTCGTTAGATCGAGAGCCTTCAATTGAGCCAGAGCCAAGTCAAGATCATCGGTTGTCCGTAGCAGTCCTCTGATCTTGTCGGCAACTTGGATAGGTATGCCGTACTCATCAAGTGAGGCGAGGACTGGTGGCCGGAATAGCGATTCTACTTGGCCAGCATACTGCCTATAGTTGCCACAGGAATATCCCATCCTTGTCAACACTTCTTCTTGGATAGTCGAAAGAGCCATAAGCAATTTGGGGAAATCAAAGCCTGCCCAATTGCGTTCAAACTGAAGCACTCGCTCGACCGCCTCATCTGGAGACTTTGCAACGTATGGCCCTGGAAGAAGCTCGGTCATAACGCGAGATGCTGTGGTGGCGACTTGTGAGAGACTTTGCAACTTAAACGCAAGCTGGCTGCCTGAAAACACACCATGACGTTGACGCTCATCAATGAAGTATTCCCATATTAACTCACATGCAAATTTGAGTTCATCGTAAATTGGAAAAGCACGCCAAGCTAGACGTGGCCAGATCGAATTCGCGTTTGCCTGAATGTAATCGGCCAGTCTTAACTGCGCATCTGGATCAACCCCCTTATTTTGACGTAAGGACTCGATGGATAGTGAAGTTTGAGCCGTGTACTTCTTCATCCGATCTTTCGACTTCTTCGTAAGATCGGTGTCCTGCATCTGGATGAGCAGCGCTTCTGGCGTGGCCTCGTCTTGTGTGAACAGAGGAAAGTCAACAAATGGCAATTCTTCTTGCGGAGCTGCATTAAACAGATAGACACGGCCAGTAAAATGTTCGAACATGCGACCTGATCGCCCCTTGATGTTGTTGTAAGTAAAGAAATCGATAGGCCGCTTGGAGATTCTATTGTCCCAAATGAGAACATTCTTTGCTCTCGTGTTTACTCCCTCAATCAGCGTTGACGTGCAAACAAGATGTCTTATCTTGCTTTCGTTGAATGCACGCACCACGTATTGGGATAGCGAGCGAGGTAAGCGGCCATGGTGAATTCCAATACCCTGCAACAAGCCAGTCGTCATGATCCAATCGGGATGAAATGTGCTTGACACCCACGCCGATGCACCGCGTAATGACGGATTCGGAGTACCAATCCCGTTCTCAATCATCGCTCTGGCGACTTCGTTAACCTTGCTTGGAGAACTGCAAAAGATAAGCGTCGGCTCGGTCAGATTTTTGAGAACAGAAATTAGTCTTTCAATCTTCTTGCCGGAACCAGGTGCTTTTAAGGTCTCTACTACGACTGTCGAGAAGGTTGTGGGAAAGAAGAAGCAGCGGTACTGCTCTTCAAGACCTTCTGGAATCCGATGGATGTTTGGGCCAAGCAAGTAGAATTGCCCCTTGCCCTTTAACAGTCTATAAAAAGCTTCATTAAGCGAAATCGTCCTTGACTCGTCTTCGGCCATCGCCCCAATCTTGTAAAATTCATCGATTGCAAAAAAATCGATGGTTGGAAGCCGTTCATAAGCAACTACTCGCTCTGCGGTAAGAACAAAGATGTTTTTATTAGCGGGAGGCTGAGAAATGTGCGTGATTATTTTGAATGAACCAGAAAATTTGACCATCCGACGGCGAGTTTCATCTATCAGCGCTAGCGTGGGGACAACTATAGCGATATTCTTATAGCGCTCCGTTGCAATCATCGCATCAATGATGCGACTCTTTCCAAAGCTTGTTGGAGCACTGAGGATGATGTTCTCACCAGCAAGTAGTCTGCGGTAGACGGCAGCTTGTTCTCTGTGGAATACGATGTGCTCTTCTACTTTGTCAGGGCGATGGAACTCATATGCGATACTACTCGATAGGTCGAGATTACCATACTCCGTGAATGGATAAAGCCCAGCGTTCCTCGCAAGCGAATCAAGAATTTCCTCAAACACACCAAAAGATTTCCGCCACTCCAGTGCACGAAGCACCATCTCCCTGCCAATAGACTCGTTATCCGCAGAGTGAAGAAGCGTAGATATTGACCCCAGTAGCCCAAATGGGTCTAGGGATACCGTCTCAGCAGACTTAAGCCGGGATCGTAACACGGCAACATCTACAGTTTTTGCCATGTCTTCAACTTCTCGTCAAGAGCCGCAATGAGTGCCTTCTTCTGATGTAACGGCATCAGGAACAAGCAAATGCGGACGTCTTTGGGGAGCTGCTTCTTTCCCAGCGCGCCTTGAAAGCTTGCATGATGGGTGGCCATTTCCAATTCAAACGCTTTTATGTACGCAGCTGAACACTCATCGTACTGGTTAACACAGTCGCTATCGTAGGTCAGGAGTACGGGAATGCAGACTCTCTTAAAGACCTCGTCGAGCGAAGTGTTTGGACTAAGGAGACGGGCGAGCTGTTTCGAGTGAGGAGATACTGCGTCAAGCTTGTTCGAGATAAGGACGAACTCGTCCCTGAGATAGTCAGTCCCAAGGTGCGTCTCTAGCTCCTTGACGCAATCGGTAATGGCACGCGAAGCCTTATCATAAAATTTGGCCTCTCCAAGCCATAATTCAAGATGATTCGGTTGACCCACGACGTGCACCGCGTCAAAGCCCTTCACCGTATCGTTATTGGCGCTTTTGTAATAGATCTTCGAGATCGCCGGTGAGGAGTCGTAGACTTGGCGGATAGCAGCATGAAGGAACAGCTCCCCAAACTCTCCTCGTTTGGAGAATTTCTTCGTCTTATAAACCGCGTTAGCGGCCTTTCGGATCATAGCTACTGAGTTGGCGTGCTGCATGGCCGCGATCTCATTCGCAGTCAGTGCGAACTCCGGCAGCCATTCCATGATGTGGTCAGCGAGTCCAGAAGTTCTCCACCTTTTCAGCTCGTAGCCCACACAGAGTCCGCATAGGTGCGGTATTAGATCCTTTCGGTGAGAGCGAATCTCAAGAAAGGGATCGGGCTTCGCAAGCGGAGCAGTTACAGGCAAGCAAGCTCCCCCATTAGTTGGAGAAGAACTCCCCAGGGAGAAGAAAAAAAACTCTAGTTGGTTTGTGAGACGAAGCTTATGCTAGGATCCGACTGCGTTTTGCCAAGCCTTTAGTGGACATACTTGGACTTCGACAATGGCATGGACGGCAAAGCGGGAAAGCCCCCAACTTCTCCATATGGTTCAGAGACGGCCGGCGATTCCCTTCTATCAGGGCGTCACGAGTTCTGTGGAAACGAAAACCATTCCTGCAATTTCGACTTTGAGGCAGCCCGGAGGAGGTCTGCCCTTTGGTCGCCTTAATAGCCCGTCCGCGAAAACTGAATTCAAATCACTATAGGGACCGTTATCGAGATGTTCAGCTGCGATTGCACCATGTAAGTCGAGTACCGATTGAGTGTGCTGCCGAACCGGTGAATCGTTCGCGGCACCGACCCGGCAGAAGAATTGCAGCTGGAAAAATGGCATTAGTATGGTTGTGGAGCTATAAGCGCTGTTGCAAGCCCACGAATGCGCGGATGTGAGCTACGCCAAAACACCGTCCGTGTTGGAGCCTTTAGGGCTATTCCCTAGGGTATTCATGTCCCTTGACGGTTTCTGCTGTGCGGGGGTTTGGTACGAATTTTTACGCTTGTAACTAATTGTTGGTACACTATATGCCAAGGCGTCACTTCGAATGAAGCTCTTTGGCAAGGATTCTGATATGGCGATCGCATCTGGCGACGTATTGATCCGAATCGAATCTGATAACACCGCATCCCTGTCGATAGGTTCCGCGTTAAGTGTCGCGGCGGCCGGCGTGAGTTTTGAGTTTGAGCCTTTGTTCGAAGTGAATTTGGTTTCCATGGGTCTGAGCGGAGTGACAGCCGGTGGGACCGCAGGCTGGCATCGTGCCCGGGCAAAGGGGGTGGCAGTGGGGTCGCCCTGGGATGTTGCGCACCAAGTCGCTCGGCAAGCCAACTTCGCTCTTGCGGCTCGCGGCGCCCGAGTCACGTTTGTGGAGCCAGACTTAATCCAGGAATGGCCAATCGAGCCGCAGCCCTGTTTGGGACTTGGCGCCGCAAACGAAGAGTTCCGCGACCAAGACGGAAGCGGCGGCAAGTTTGCCTTCCCGGTCCCTGTGGAAGGCGGGAATGACTCTGAGAAACTTAGGAGATTTGCCTGGCACCTCGGTGAGGAATTCACCGGCCTTGCGTTGGCGCGGACCGACGCCAGCGACAACAAAACTCTCGATGTACGGATTGCTCATCTTGATGTTGGCTACGGCCTGCAGCACGTCATCATGCCGAAGGGCTTTGAGCCTATGCTTTCCAAGAACGTCTCTGGCGATGGTAGGGCCGAACGCGATGTTGAAGACTTGGTCCGTGAAGGACTGACAAAAAACCCTGGGCACGGAACGGCAACGGTCGGGCTCCTGGCTGGCTCCAAATATTCATTTCAGGGCCGAGGCTACCGCGACTTCGACGACGAACTCGGGGCTGCTCCCGAGGCACGCATTGTCGGCGTGCGCATTGGTGAATCGGTCGTTCAAATACGCACCAGTTGCATTGCACAAGCCATCGCTTATGTCGCCGATCTCTGCAACAGCGATGCGACTCGCGTTCATGTTCTGTCGATGAGCATCGGGGGTGTCGCTTCGCAGGCCTGGGCCGATGCCGTCAATCGCGCGTACGACCGAGGCGTTGTGCTCGTTACCGCTGCCGGCAACAACTTCTCAACCGGAGTGGGCGGGATTCCAACGACATCGACCGTTTACCCTGCCCGCTTCGATCGAGTGCTCAGCGCCTGTGGTGTAATGGGAAACCTTAAGCCGTACGATGGGCTTCGCGCTGGCGTAATGCAGGGGAACTCGGGTCCGAAAAGCAAGGACGGATCATCCTTGGCGGCGTTCACGCCAAATACCCCTTGGGCGCGACGCTCCAGCAATGACATCGTCGATATGGATGGCGCGGGCACATCCGCCGCAACCCCCCAAATAGCTGGGGCAGCTGCGCTCTATTTGCAGAAGCATGGCGCCACTCTATTTGACACCACCAAGTACCCCGAACCTTGGATGCGGGTCGAGGCAGTCCGAGCGGCACTGATTCGGACGGCGAAGCGCGTTCGTTCGACCGACGACCGGAAGAAACTCGGCAGCGGCGTGCTTCAGGCCGAGAAGGCGCTTCAGATCGCGCCCATCCCGGCATCGGAGCTCGAGCAAGCGCCGAAAGCTGATGCGTCGTTCTCGTTCTTCCATACTCTGTTCGGACTCGGGGCGGCTGCCAGCAACGGGGATCGTGATCGCATGATGAAGCTCGAGATGGCCCAGCTCGTGCAGCAATGGGACGCGCCCGATCCGTCGGGCACCGAGGCGAACGAGGGGAATCCGTTCGATGCGATTCTCGCCGAAGCTGACGAGCAAAAGGGTGGCCTAACCTCTGAACAACAAAACGCCTTGGCGGAGAAACTGCTGGCGCATCCGCGAGCCTCCAACGAACTCAAGAAAGAGTTAACCCGTCTTATTGGCACGCCAGCACAAGATGACGAAGAGGGGCAGAGCGGCGAACCAAAAAGGGGTGATAAAGCCAACCAGCAAGAAAATGGAGAAATCCCGCCCGTAGCGATTCAGACAACACGCTTTCAACCGGAAACGCCCAAATTTCGCGCGCTTCGCGGCTACGCATTGGATCCAAGCTTTGCCGTTTCACTGGCGACGCGAAACGTCAGCGAGACAGTCTACCGAGTTCCATGGGACGAGGAGTTGAAGCCTGGGCCCAGCGACGAGTATCTTCAGGTGATCGACATCGATCCGGCGACTGGTGCCGCGTACGAGCCGGTCGATTTGAATCACCCGAACCTGCTGGCGACCAAGGGATTGGCGCCGAGCGAGGGGACACCACAGTTTCACCAGCAAATGGTCTACGCCGTCGCTCGGACGACGATCGCGAATTTCGAGGCGGCACTTGGGCGCAAAGCCCTCTGGCGCCCCGGTCCCCCGCCGAAGAACAAGAATTTAAAGGACGATTCGGTCTACGTGCAGCGTCTGCGGGTCTATCCGCATGCGTTCCGCGCCGCCAACGCTTTTTACTCACCTGACAAAATCGCTCTCTTGTTCGGCTACTTCTGTTCTCGTGGCGCGCCTGGCCGAGGCAACGGCGGCTGTCCGCAGCATGTCTTCACTTGCCTCTCCCAAGACGTTGTTGCCCATGAGACCACGCACGCACTGTTGGACGGAATGCACCGAAAATACCTGTCAGCCAGCAACCCGGATGTATTGGCCTTCCATGAGGCGTTTGCGGATATCGTTGCGCTCCTCCAGCGGCTCGGACTCCCGGAGCTTTTGAAACACCAGATTGCCCTGACCCGCGGCGAGATTCGGTCCCGTCAATCGCTGCTCGGAGAACTCGCAACGCAATTTGGGCAGGCGACGGGTGAACGTGGCGGCCTGCGGGAGGCCATTGGTAACCTTGACTCGGCTACCGGCAAATGGAAGCCTTTTGAGCCCACTGGAAATGAATACGACGCCCATCAGGAACCTCACGATCGCGGTAGCATCCTGGTCGCCGCCATCTTTGACGCCTTCCTCTCCATCTACGAGACTCGCACCGAAGACCTTGTGCGAATTGCCACGAATGGCACTGGCATCCTTCAGCTCGGCGCCATTCACCCCGACCTGGTCGGCCGTTTGGCCGACGAAGCCACCAAATCCGCCGCTCACGTTCTCTGCATGTGCATCCGTGCCCTGGACTATTGCCCGCCGACCGACATCACGTTTGGCGAGTATCTTCGCGCCATTATTACCGCTGACTTCGACCTTATACCCGATGATGACTTGGGATACCGGGTCGCCTTCATTGAGGCATTCCGCAAACGTGGCATCCCAGTACAGGAAGTGCGTACGGTCAGCGTCGAAAGCCTGCTGTGGCGTCAGGAGCGGAACGAATCGCAGCACCTGTCGGGCGAATTCCGCGATCGCCTCTTTGCGAGCCTGAAAGACGTCGACACCAACGCATGGACGACCGATCGCGAGACCATCTTTCACCGTCTACGCTCGGTCCGGAATGGGTTGCACAACTCACTTAAGGGGCATTTGAAGGAAACAGATGCGGGCCGAAACGACGCGCGCATCCTTGGTCTCGACCCAGAAATCGGCTTTGAAGTCCATACTATCCGTTTCGCTACACGCATCGGTCCCGACGGTCAGCATCTTTCGCAGGCGATCATCACTCTGTTGCAAGAGGTTCACAAGCAAAAATTGGTGGTTGACCGGTTTGAAGGGGGTTGTACGATCGTGGCCGACCTGAGCTCGCGGACGATTCGATACATCATCCGCAAGAGCGTAACAAGTAAGACGCGTTTCAACCGGCAGCGGGAATTCGCTCTGGCGGTCAGTCGCTCTGGCGACCGCCAGCCTTATTTCCGGGCCGGCGCAAAAGACGAGCCCTTTGCAGCCCTGCATGCCAAGAGAGGATTCTAGCGTGGCTAAGAACAGCACCGGTCAAAGCGCTCGCGCCAGCAGCAAATCCAAGACCACGAAGACGTCGCGCGGGCAGACGTCTGCGTCAACCACTACGCCCGTCCTTCCTGGCGTGCGAATCCGTATGTATCGGCAGGGGTTGGGGGACTGCTTCCTGATTACGTTCGACGTTGGTGGAAGCGACGAAAAGCACATGCTGATTGATTTCGGCACGCTCGGGTCGAAGACCACGCAAGTCAAAATGCCTGACGTGATTGAAAACATCAAGAAAACGACTGGCGGAGAGCTGGCGATCCTTGTCGCGACGCATGCGCATCAGGATCACGTCAGCGGGTTCTTGTCGCAGCAAGCCGTACTTAAGACATTTAAGATCCAGAATGTATGGATGCCATGGACAGAGAATCCCGGTGACGGTTTGGCCAAGGACTTGGGCAACAAAGCCAATGCCATGCGCAATTCGATCGAAAAGGCGCTGAAATTGCCGCAGGCGAAGGCGACAGGTGTGTCGGACAAAATCCTGGGAATGGCTGGTTTTGAAGGTATTCAGTTGGACGACGATGCATTGGCTCAATTCGAAGGCGGGTTGGGCATGGGGAACTCGATCGCCCAAGCGCTTGACGTGGTTCGAAATTTCCCTGGTGCGAAGACGACGTATCATTCCCCGGGCCCGCCCGCCATTGACCTTCCCGAGATCCCTGGCTTTCGGTTCTATGTACTTGGCCCGCCACGAGACGCGGTCAAGCTGCAGAACATGGACAACAACGCCTCGGACGAACTCTACGGCTTGACAAGTGCTGTCGATATGCATGCCGCTGCGGGCTTCGACTGGGCCGTAGATGATCAGGCTCCGTTCGATCAACGCTTCTGTTACCCAACGGCGCAGGCTGACCAGTTCTTCCCTGACTACAGGCTATCCGACCAATCCTATCGCCGGATCGACGACCAGTGGTTCCGCTCGGTTGCGGAATTGGCGGCCAAGCTCGACGACTTCCGGAACAACACCAGTCTTGCCCTCGCGATTGAGCGCATTGCCGACAAAAAAGTGTTGCTCTTTCCGGCGGACGCTCAAGAGGGTAACTGGCTCTCCTGGCACGATGATGTGATGAAGTGGAATTCTGAGGGCGGCGAAACCATTACCGCTGCCGATCTGCTCAAACGAGCGGTCTTCTATAAAGTCGGCCATCATGCCAGTCACAACGCGACGGTCAAGGGCAAGGGCCTGGAAATCATGCGCGGGAACAAGGACCTCACCGCATTCATCCCGGTAGATCGCGCGATCGCTCTCAAGAGATCTCCGGCAGGTTCGTGGAAGATGCCTGCTTTCGAGCTCTACCGCGCTCTGCTTGAAGCGACTGACGGACGGGTCGCCCGTTCGGACATTGGTTGGGCCGCAGTCGCGCCCGGCGTCCAAAAAACGGATGTCGAAGGTGCCTTCATCGACCTTAGCACAGAGGAGGACTGGAGGCGATGGAGCAGATCGCAAGAAGCTGCGACCAATGTTTCGATAGACAAGCTGTTTATCGAATACTCGCTGATTTGATGCGGAGTCGTCGGAACCGATGAGGAGCGGCCTCGGACAGCGCCACACAAACAAGATCAACTCGGACCGAAGACTCGGGACAATGGGACGATATTGAACTATTTATGGCCGGCAAGGGGAGTTGCGAAGCTAGGTTGCGCCTGCGACCGAATGGGGAGCGCAGTAATGCTGGGGAACTTATACAATAATCTTCTATCAACGCTGACTGGAATGGAGTGATTTCCGGTGAGTGATCAGAAGCGTTTTCTTGCTGCTCAGGACCTCCGCGCGTGGTTGATGGGCCGTCAAACGTGTAATTCGGTTACTACGCGGGCTCTGTTCGACTCCCTCGTTCAGCAAGCCCTCCAGGGGAGTTGTAATGAAGGCCTACTTCTCCGACTGGTTCAACGTTGACCCTGGTTTGTTGGATAAGTATGGGGCGTTTAACATCTCGTTGATCAATGACTTGCCACTATTCATCGACCCGTTTCTTCTCTTTACAAGCCAGAAAGACGAGTACCGCAAGCTGCACGACGAAATCATAGAATACCTACGGTTTCTTCGAGATCAGGCAGTCGAAGGAACGGTCGATGAGGGGCTGTTGCATTCCTGGTATTGTTTCCCCGAGGTAAAGCAGCTCTGGCTGGGCTTCTGCAAGAGCGGAAACCAAGGGAGCGGTCTCGGCATCGACTTTGCCCGCGCACTCCACAAGAATTTGGGCGTCATCTTCAAAAACTTCGGTGAAGAGCAAATCACGAAGGGCAGCCATCTCGAAAAGGTCTGCCTCATTTGCGATGGTGTCGGTCGAGACAACATCAGCGACTTCACAGCAAATCTTACAAAGGGCTTCCTGCTGGAGTACACTCAGCAGTTCGCCTCGAAGCATATCTCTGAGAAGCTTCGGAAGGTTGTAAACGTTGCAAACGTGACTTTCGATTACGAGCGGAAAGTCTGGTGTTCCAAAAAGTTCGAGCTGCCCTACGTCCTCAATGACTTTGTACTGCTGAGTCCGCGGGACATCTTGACGAAAGACGAGAACTGGATCAACCGTCACGATCTATTTGACAGGTTTGACGAGATTGTCTCCTCAGTGTCCGACCATCAACTCCGTAGCCAGGTCAATGAGTATCTTCGTCGGCAACTGAATCGCAAATCGAGCAAGAAGGACCAGGAGAGGGCGTACGAAGCATTGCTGAAAAAGCACCCCGCTCTAATCGAATGGTACATCCGTTGGAAGGAAAGGCACGGCGACCAAGCGATCAAGCACAGCAGGGAGAAGGTCACGGACTCCGAGCAGCGGTTTATTCACCAGATCGGCAGCCTAATCCAGAAATTAGAAACCGAGACAAAATTCTACGAACACGGGATAGACACATTGGATGAGTGTCGAGCTCGAATTTGCTTCCTCAAAGATGAGATCGAAAAGAATGGGGCATTTCGACTCTTCTACCATAACGGAAAACCCATCCAACGGGAGGCGGACCTTCAAATCCTTTATCGTCTGACTTGGTTTGCATCGCCGTCAGACTTCAATAGCGAAGTCAACAACGGCCGCGGGCCAGTCGACTTCGCTATTTCGCGTGGAAGCAAGGATAAGACTATTATCGAATTCAAACTTGCTAAGAACTCCAAATTAAAGCAGAACCTTGAGAGCCAGGTGAAGGTCTACCAGGAAGCCAACCGTACCCAGAAGGCGTTGAAAGTAATTTTTTACTTCAGCGGCCTGGAGTTGGCCAAGGTTCAAAAAGTCCTCAAGGAGCTTAAATTCGATAAGGACGACAGCATCTTTCTCGTCGATTGCCGCAAAGACAACAAGCCATCGGCATCCAAGGCGTGAGGACGGGGCCAGTCTATCTTGTTGAGCGTTATCGGCCCAAGTGTTCTTGCAGAATACGCTTGATGCTCGTCCTGACAGTTTGTCGTCAATTGAGTCGGCTCAGCACCTGCGCCACTCGGGCACGGCTGACACCTTTATTCCAGTCAACTTGCTCAAGGCACCAAGCCCTTAATTTGAGGCAAGGTTGACTGGCTGAGACTTCTATCGTCCTTGACGTCATCCAACCGTTTAAGCGCCTCGGTCATTCGCGTCCGATTAACGCCGAGATAGCGGGCGCGTGCCGCTCAGGTGTCGAACTTGGCAGAGTCGGGCGGATTCAACTTGTTGCAGGCGAGGGTGAGCGGGTCGCGTCGTCCTTGCAGTCTCGGCTGAGGCCAAACAAGCAACGCACGTTCCTCTTTCCAATTGTTGCAATGGAGTGCAGCTGGGCGAATTCCTAGACTGATGGCTACCAAGCTCTAATCCTACTGGCCTGGGCCCTGAAGGCCCAGTTGACTCTAGGTGATAGCTAAAAAAAAGGCAGCCCGTGTCCGGGCTACCTTCAAAAAAGTTATTGCCTAAGAATTTGCAGATTTTTTGTTCTGTGCTATGATGTCCTCGGCTACTTTTTCTGAGATAAGTGATATTAGGCGTTCAAGTAGCTTGTGAACTTCTATTGACCTGCTCGAAACAGAATCTTCTTTGTCCAATGAGATACCTCCTTCTAAATAGAAAAGGCCTCGTAATCTTGTGGATGGCGAGGCCTAATGAGAAGGCTGCATCATCCTTTGGACGATGCAGCCTTCTGGTTTGATTTCAACTCCACGCTAGTCGATTGGATCTTCGGTAAGAGGCTCGAACTTGAACCTTTTGTGTAGGTGACGCGTTCGCTTCTCATCGGCTAGGGGAAGAGAAACTTTGATATATGGATCTGACAGACCAAGCGAGTCCATCAGCCGCGTTAACTTGGAAGCGCTTTGCGTCGCAGTGATGGTCAAGCCGAGTTTCATTGCGATGGCCCTTTCGCTCATACCCTCGGCCCGCATTTCCTTTATCCGTTCCCGAAACTTCACTCTTTGGGTCGCTCGGAAAAGATCCACAACAAACTCTTTTTGGAAAAAAGATGACGTCTCGGGAGTGAGCCCTGGGAAATTTAGCAGGGGGGTTAGATCCAGTTTTACTACTGCTCGAAGGACCACTGTGCCGCCATCACAACAGCGATAAGGAAAAACCTTGAGACTTGGAATTAGGCGAGTCATAATCCTACCAAATTCGGGCGAATCCTCGGCTAGATGAGCGATTTTGTCCCTAGCGCTGACTCGAATTTGGTCCATACTAGGAATTGTCAAGCTCTCGGTGGGTTCTCGCTGAATTTGGTCCCGCCGGAGCCTCTTGCCTCTCAGCTCTCCCTCTAACGAATCAAGTTTTGAAAAAAGAGCCTCACTCTTTGGCGAGTTGGATATGGCATCGGTAACTCGTTCAATCTTCGCTTCTAGAGATTTGATGTCTGCGTTTAAAGCTGCAAGTTCCCCGCCTCGGCCGTCTCTTCGACGAGCCAAGGCTTTGTTGACACTCTCCAAAAAGACCGCGTCGAAATCTGAAAGACTCTCTATTTCGCGGAAAATGCTCGCGGTTAGGAGTTTGGAGGCTTGGGCACCGTCGATACTGACCGAATTCCAACACCGATAGTCCCTACAGCCCGCGCACATCATTCGATTCTTAGCACCGTGGCCGCCCCAGTAAAAGATGCGATTACAAATGCCGCATCTGAGATGTTGGCCCGGCCAGATTGTGGATTTCTTCGAAATACCCTTCCGGCTATCACGAAGCTTCGCAAGTCTACCCCGTGCACAAGTGGCGTTCTTTTCCTTAAGCATTGCCCCTAGCCGATCGAAGCGCTCGGGGTCAATGAATTCTAAATGTGGGCACCGCCGCTCCAACAACATGTGACGAGGCGCGTTCACTGATTGGTGTACCCCGGTTTTGTTGATGCGCTTGCTCTCTTTGCGATTGCGTATCCTCACCCCCTTAACAATCGGGTTTAGAACCAAGCGAGCGACCATACGGCAGTCCCACTTCTTCAACCGGCAATGAGCACCTGGTTTAATTCCAGAATCATTTAGGAAGTCAGCTACTTCCGAGTAGCTGGCGCCGTTCTCTAATTTCTCAAAAATCTGATCGTAAACTGGTTGGGCTTCAGGAATTTTTTCTAAGTCGGCATCAGATGTGGCACCAAGCTTTTTGCGATAACCATAGATGGGGCAGGCCAAGGCACCCCCAGAGGTGAATCTCTCTCTCAATCGAGTCTTAAGCCTTTGCGATAATTTGAGATTGTGTTGTTCATGTTGATATGTAGCAAATAAGCTAGACAGTCTCCATTCTCCAGAGCTATCGATGTTATCATTGATAGCGATAAACCTAGTATTTTGGTCTTCGCAAAGTTCGATAAATCCTGTGCCAAACTGTCTTCTTGAAAGCCGGGCAAGATCCTCGCCAATTACTAGGTCTAAGTCACCCCGTTCGAGCGTGGCTACTGCATCGGTGAGGGATTGACGGTCAAGTCGCTCGCCACTTTCTTGGCTTGATATCACTTGATATTCAATTGGATATCCAGTAAGTATTAGCGATGCTTTTTGCTTGCACAGTGAAGTTTGGTCATCCAGGCTTCTGAGGTCTTGGTTCTTTGTGCTAATCCTCGCAATAATTAAAACTTTGAAGATACGCCCGTCCTTTGGAGGACGCGGGTTGATGGCATTCACAGAAATCACTCCTGATCCAAGGAGGGATTCCGATGGGTTGGGATTGACGCAGTGTGACAAAAAGGATGACGAAAGCTGAATATCCCTGGACAGGTTTGACCAACCTTGGCTAACGTTAACTTCAGTCCTTACACGGGCTTGCGATTGCAAGCCATTGCAAAACAGCAAGTTAGGGCGTCGCTAAAGTCGAATCCCTTCCTCTCCGTTTCGCCTTGAGGCGAACAAAGAGTAGAGCGGGGAAAAGTGGTGAGCAATGCGAACCATTTCCCCTGCTCGACTCGGTGGTCTACTTTCAACTTTCTACTCTCTATCCAGACTGAAACCGTGACGGTTTAACAGGCAATCTTCCTCCACGACAGAGCACTTCTCTCTTCCCTCGTCTTCCAAGTGTCCAGGTCAGCTCACGAAAATCGTCCGCAAAGAACTCCCCAAAAAAATCACTCTTCCCATACTTCGTTGATCATCTCCGTTCTGATCCTTCGTTCCATCGCTGAGCAACCGGCCTTGCCTTCGCAGGAGAACCGCCCCCAAGTCAATTCCCATTAGTCAACTCTTCTTGACTAGCAATCCGCCCTGGCAAAGGATCCTTTACTAAGGGAAATCACGGATAAAGGAGGTTTGACATGGATGAGAACCACGGGAGAATACCGAACCATGACGGTTGGGGGCGAAACCGTTCGAGCGTTCTTGCCTCATCCGTTGCCACCAGTTCAACCTGAACTCGTTCACGAAGGGAGCCTCACGGCCCTACACACCGAAGCGATCGCCGCCGTATGCCGCCTGAGTGTCGCCGAGACGATGGTTCCCGCCGCCGACCGGTTCCCGTACGGTTCGTCCGGAAGGAGGCAGTCATCACCTCGCAGATTGAGGGAACTCAGGCCACACTCAAAGATGTGTTGACCTTCAAGGCCACTCGCAAGACAGACCGCCCGGAAGATGTGCAAGAGGTCTGCAAATATGTCGATGCGCTGGCCTTTGCACGCCGGGAGATGAGAAATCCCAAAAGACTGCCGCTCACGATCCGGTTACTGAGAGAGACCCACAAACGCCTGATGCGCGGTACGCGACGGGCCGAAAAACTGCCCGGCGAAATTCGCACATCACAGAACTGGATTGGCGGAACCCGCCCTGGGAACGCCGTATTCGTGCCGCCACCACCCGGCGATGTGCCAGAAGTGCTTTCAGCCCTGGAACGCTGGATCGCCTTTTTTTCTGGAATGCATAAGGGATGCCGCGGGCGACGGTGTTTCTACTGCCCAACGCCTATTTGCTTTGCTGAACAAGGACCGTCAGAATCTACTTGTCACCCCCGGCACCACGGTCCCCGCAGTCCGTCTGTTTGATGCCCTGCCAAAGCAACCGGTCATCACCCTGGCGCGGGTCATAAAGACCCTCAAGACAAACAGCCGACAGCCTCAAAAGCGATTTCCTCGTTGCTTGATGCCAAGATCTTGAAGGAAACCACGGGCAAACAACGGGATCGAATCTACGTTTACCAGGGTTATCTTGGCCTGCTAACAGGAGATACGGAATAGACAAAAAGGCCTTTTTGCAGATCCGCTTCTCAGCGCCCTCACCCCGACGATGAAAAGTTCAATCCGTGTCCTCTCCACTTCGCCTTTGGGCACTACCCTCATCCCGGTGAGGTATGGAGTGTTTGGCCCCGACATATCGTCCGAAGAGGCAACCGGCTCCATACCATGGGAAGCACCGAGCCGAGCGACGATAACCGCCTGTGGGTCACGAATTCCATTCCCATCGGAGTGAATCAAAGGCATTTGGTAAGACGAGTTGCTAGCTCGCATTCCGCTTTCACGGTCGCGTCAAAGACCATCGGGTCGGCCCGCCGTTCCGGAGGCCATCGCATAGGAGCAGGAGGTCATACCTCTTGCCTTCTTCTTTCAAAACAACGAGTCCCTCCGGCTTACCATCGCCTAGGCCAGAGAACTCGCCGAGCAACTGTGGATCAGATGCGTCCAAACCTGCCGGGAGTTGATCATTCCCGTCCCAGAAATACACGCGGTATGGCGTGTCCCCGTCTCCGACGGGGCCGGCCAGTACCAGAAACCCGCCGACGACCGCCGTGAGGTCGCGGATACCACGTCCCCCAAGCCGGAGGTAGCGGACTTCGGCGGTGTGGTCCGGGTCTTGCCAGGTGCAAGACATCACCGGCACCCAGCCTTGCCGCAAGACTGGACCGCGGAACCCAAAATAGAGGCGCTCCCCCCTCACTGCCAATCCCTCGATATCTACGCCATTCTCTTTGCTGGCCATCGAGGTGAAGGGATTAAGAACGGGTTGCTTGGAAATTGCCGGCATGAGCGATTTCGGTCCTTCCACATCTCCCGCCGTGCCGTCCGGCTTGAGGGATAACCGGAAGAATTGCTCGCGAGACTCCTTCCGTTTCACATCGTCGATCACACCCATTTCGATCTTCCTCGCCTGACAGTGGGACCCGGTGATGTAGACCATCGAGTTCGTTCGGTCGATGGCGATGCCTTCCACATCCACTTCTTTGTTCCCCGCCGGCAGTGAAACCATTCCCGCAGCGTCGTAGCCATCCCCGCTGCGCCTCAGAATCTGCACCACGGTCGGATCTTTCGCCTCGTCGGACACGAGGACTAGATAATCCTCGGTTGCGTCCCCGCCGCTGATCGCGTTTAACCACTTCTCCTTGCCCCTGAACAGTGCGCCGCGAAACTCGACATCGGTTCCGACCGATACCACCCCCGCGTGGTCGGTGAACCGTGGTCCAGCAAGTGGCGCGGGTGCGGTATGAGTGTGGGCGGCAGGGGCCGGCAAAGAGGACCCCGCACCATACTTGAGGCGGATCAAGCTCGCCTGATTCGCGGCGGTTATGGTGAGCACGAACAGGTCGTCGAATCCCCTCAGACCCGGGCCGTCAAACGGCACTCCGAGCGCGGCGATCAGATTCGGGATGGTGGTGCTGTGACCAACGACCAGAATGGTCGATCCGGTCGCGGCGGAGGCCACGTTGGCGACGAACTCCGATAGGGAATTCGGCATCGTCTTCGGCTGCAAATGCAGAGCCTCTGCCAGAGGCGCGGCGGTCTGCTTGGTCCGTTTGGCAGTGCTGGTGAAGATTGTGGTGACCCCAGCGGCTTCGGCCACGCGAGCAAGTTCCACAGCCCGCGCCCGCCCAGCAGCGTTCAACTCGATCGACTCGTCCGGGACAGCCGGCGGCAAGTCGATGTCTGCGTGGCGGACGAGCAATACGGTCTTCACAGTTCCTCCAGTCCTCATTGGGAAATGCAGCGGTTTCAATGTCACCCCGAGAGAAGCAAGCATTTCCGACAGACCAGCCTCCGCATCGGGCGCCGCGGGTGCTGGTGATCGGTAGCTTCCATGCCAATCCTCGGCAAACGACTCACACCGTCAGGTCGGACACAGTCTCCAGCAAACGTACCGCAAAGGCAGCTTCGGTCCTCTCGAACGGATCGAACGTGGATAGATTCCCAAATGACAGGCCCGTCTGATCCTCGACGCGGCTAATAGCGATCTGGTAGGTGCGGAACTTACCGTATTCGAAGGCAGGCGCTTCAAACTCATCTGCAAGATTCCTCTGCGTTAGCATGTAGGCCGTAGCCGACAGTTGACTGTTGGCCTTCACCATGACGACCACCTTCCAGTATTCCAGTGGGATCCGCACGCCGCGGTACACCGGATCGGTTCCAGCGAGGACGGGGCCGGTGAATACCGAGACCTTCAAGTTCCGCTGGTCGGCATTGATCAGGATGTAGTCTTCCAGGTCGTTCCATGTCCGCTGGTTCAACTCGGCATGCTGTGGGCAGGCATTCGTGTAGAAGAATGTGTCGTTGTTCGCCGCCTTGGCAACCGTTTGCGTCCCCCACACGGGATCGAGGCGGCGGACCATATGCCCGCGGTCCAGGTTGTTATTGCGGTACAATTCGTTGCCACACTGTGCGCCGGCGGGGATCCGCGGGTCCAGGAACCAGTCGTCGGCCCGCCTCAGATTCACCGACTGATTTCCGTCGATGTTTGTCGCCGTGAAGTAGCAAAGCCGCCGAGACGCGCACATGACCACCGAGAAATGGGTGTACGGCAGAACGAAGTCGCTACGGCCGGGCACTGGCACCGCATCTTCTTCCTGAGTTGCCGAAAGGATCGGCAAGCGGACGCGGCGGCCGGTTCCCAGAAAATCAGGGCGATAGCCTTCGCGGCTGGCGAGGCTCGCGGCAGTCGGGGCTTCGGGTGCGCCCGGCACCAGCACGGTTGCCCCGCTTGCCGGGAGGCGGTCGAGCACGGACCGGATCACCTCGGCCTTCACCGCGAAGTTGGCCGTCTCGAAACGGCCACCGAAGTGCAACCCGACGGCGTACCCGGTTTGCACCTCCAGGACCGCCGACCCCGAATTGCCGCCCAGGGTCGAGCAGTTGTGCTGGATCGTGGCCGCGTCGCTCGCCGGCATCAAATAGCCTGGAGCAAGCCGCTTCACGTCGTAAATATCGCGAAAGATATTGCGCATGGCGTCCTCGCCATTACGGGAGTCCCATGCTGGATACCCGATCACGGCAACCGGGTCGGTGGTGCGACTGTTTGCGGCCAACCGGACGGGCGGCGGGAGTTCGGCGGAAGTCCCAAGTTCGAGGACGGCCATATCCGGCTGGCCGGGGCCATCCGGCGCGACGTACAGGATGCGGGTGATGGGAACTTCTTTCACTACGCCGGTTTGGTATTCTTCCTTGAAGTCGATGCGGGCAGTGATCACCCCACCAAGAGGGCTGGCGCGAAATACGAATCCTTGCCCCTGTTGACTTGCGAAAATGTTCGCCACATGCCGGTTCGTGACCACGAGGCGCTCGCCAATCACCCACGCGGTGCCCACCCATTCGTAAGTGCTGTGCCCAGTCAGTTCGACGCGACCGACCGACTTCAGGTTCGATTCGAGCACCGCTCGATTCGGGTTCAATCGAGATTTCCAGTAATCGAATTCCGGTTCCTCGAAACTGTCGTTGCGGACCAGGAGCGATGGCCGACCGTCCAAGAGGACGATCGCTTCGGCGTAGGCCTGCGCCTCCGGGTCGGACAGCGCGCGCCCCTCGACGACCGTCCCTAAGTCGGCGGCGCCGAGGGCGATCTCATTTGCGTCCAGGACGGATCGGTGCGTGGTCACCGAGTATTTCGATCGGTCGCGAATTTCGGCCATCAATTCGGGGTCGGCGACGACGGCGGCAAAGCTGCGGGAACTCATGACAACTCCTTGGGTGTGGCCTCGCGGCCGGGTCTATCTATTGGGGCCATCTGGTGGAACTTGAAGATCGGTATCCGGCTCGACGGACGCGACGCCCATCAACCGGCTGAGTGTAGCCACAGACGCGGCGTCCGCGGAACCGGTGATGATTCCCGTAGTGGACAGAATCTGATCCACAGTCATTCCTGCGCCTGTGAGCCGACCGGCGACCTCGTCGATGTCGGCAAGCGATGCTGGTTTCACGGCAATGACAACTCGCATTGGGAGTCTCTCATCTCAGGTATGCCGCGCACAATGCGTGCGCGGCACTTGGTTCTCGGAAGTTATTGGTGAGCTTGGGCGAGGCCCGCGGTGTCGATTGAAATACCTTGCCAGGAGGGCGTCCCGGTCTGCGGGTTCCCTAGCGTTGCCCCGCACAGACGGCGCGCCTCCGCATCTCCCGCAGGTGCCGGTTTCGGATTCTCTGCGAACCACGGATGTTTCCAGGAACCAAGGGATTGGGAAGGGAGTTGGGATGTTTGTTTCCCCCCTCGACCGGAAGAGCGACACCGCAAGAGGGTTTGGTCCGATAATTTGGCTTTTTTTGAACATTTCGTCCAGACGCCCCGCCTAGTATGGTGCCGGCAATTACGGCGCTTAGATCAACGGCGTTTTTGTGCGGAACTCCATGCCCGCAAAGAATTGATTTCACTGGAGCTGATGAATCTGGCTGGGAGTCGATTGAGCAATTGTTGCTCCGAAGAGGGAGCACGAAGTCCTATGCCCATGGAAGAGAAATGGAAAACATTTGAAAACCATCAAGCGGCATTTGTGAGACCTAGTGTGGGAAATTATCTGAAGTCGGCGGTGCCCCACAACAGAGGATGAAATCCGAAGGATTGTTCCTACGAAAGCTAAATGGCGGGGGCTCGCTGGCAGTGTAAGGACTCTTTTACTTGACGCGAAGAGTATGTGACTAAAATGAACCCCAAACGATCGAGCTTTATTTGGAGATGAGGCATGGCTGCGACCGAAGCCATCCAAACGTGGCTTGACCTTCATTGTGCTGGTGAGCGGCCACGCTTCGACGACCTGTGTGAATTATGCGAGGACCGTGTCCGTCAACTCGTACGCCCGCGCCTTCGCCAGTTCCCGTTGGTTGTACAGGACTCTCAAACCACTGAGGTCGCAAACGATGCCCTCATTCGCCTGCTTAGCGCCCTGGCCCGGGGCGTCCGCCTGGCAACGCTGCTCGACCTCGAACGATTTCTGGCCCTTGTCATCCGCCGCGTCCTTTTGGACACGACGAAGGCCATCCAGCGACGGCGGCGGCGATTCTGTGAACTCGGGGACGAGCCGGCTTCCGCGCCAGACGACGACTTTGCAGATATCGACTTGATGGTGGTGTTCCACGAGTACGTCGAGGCACTTCCTCCAGAGGAGCAAGCTCTGTTCGATGTGTTCTACTATCAGGGGAAAACCAAGGCCGAAGCAGCCAAACTACTCGGAATGGCAGAGACCACCGTACATACACATTGGGCCAAAGCGCGGCTTCGTGCGGGCCTGCACCTCGGTGCGGACTTGACGGGATGATCGAAATATGCGGGACCGTGGCACTTCCCACTGTCGCTACTCGGTTGAAGCATGACACAAACCGACATCACCAACGAACTCGCGTTCGAACTCTACGCCCAGTGGGAGGACGAAAGGGCTGCCGGCAACGATGTCTCCCTGGAGGACATTTGTGCCGCCCACATCGAGATGCTGCCGGAGGTTCAGAAAATCGCCGACAGCATTGGAACCGTCGCGTCCTTTTTTTCGGCCCCACCCTGCGACGCACGGCCACCGGTTGGAGCGGACGATATCAACGGAAGTTGGCCACCAGGGTGGAGCAAGATCGGGCATGGAGCTTCGAGCATCGTGTTCAAGGGGGAAGTCCCCACCTTCGGAACGGAAGTCGCGTTCAAGGTGCTCCACACTCAGAATCGAGTGTTGTCGTCCGCGGGTCTCGTGCGGTTGATGAAGCGTTTCGAGTTGGAGGCAAGAATTCTCGCCCGGCTCAAGCACGATGGGATCGTCCGGATTTTCAAGACGTTCAACCTCGACGGGCGGCCGGTGCTCGAGATGGAGTACCTGCCGGGCGACAGCCTGGACAAAAATGCTGGGGCCGTGCGCGCGCAAGGTGCGGTCGGGATCGCGCGTTTCATGGAACGGGTTGCGCGGGCGGTCGGCTTCGCACACGCGCACGAAATCGTCCACCGCGATCTGAAGCCAAGTAACATCCTGTTGGATGCGAACGGCCTTCCGTGTGTCTCCGACTTCGGAGTCGCCAAACTCATTCAGCTCAGCAATCACACGCCGCAGGGAAACGGTTCCAGCGGAGAATCCGACCAGAGTCATGTTGGTGGACTGACAGGCGATGGGCGACAGCCAGGGACAAAAGCGTACATGGCTCCGGAACAGTTCGATCCTTCGATCGGCGCCATCACTCCAGCAACCGATGTGTGGGCACTGGGCGTGATCATTTATGAACTCCTCCACGGCAAGCGGCCATTCTCCGGCGTGGATGCACTCGGATGGAAAGCGGCCGTATGCAACGGCACACTCCCGCGCTCGCGGTGGGTGTGGTGCTGGAGGGAACGGCGGCTTAACAAAATCGCCCTGCGATGCATGTCGCGGGATCCGGCGAAACGGTACGCAAATGCGGCGGCGGTGGCCGATGCCTTGGCCGTGGTTACACGAACTTCCTGGCAGGTCCTGCCTCGCTTCATCGGGGTGACGGCCGTGGTCGCGGCCATTGTGGTTTTCGTGCTGACTGGCCCGGGTGCCAAACCGGGATTGTCTCTACCCCTGGAAGTCTCCCTGGCAGCCATCACGCGGGACGCCCGCGATGCTTTTCAGTTGTGCCTGGCAGGGAAAGTCTCGAAAGGGTTATTCGCGTTTGCCGATCTCCTGAGTCGGACACCCGCAGACGCACTGGAATTGCGAGCGGCCATCCGCGCGAACATCGCCGGTTGGGCCGGCTCACTTGCCAGGGTCGAGGGCCTGTACACTCACCCGGAACTCATTTCGGCGATCGCCGCCAGCGGCGACGGCCGTTGGGTTGCCGTCGGCGATCAGCGTGGCGGGGTGGTAATCTGGGACGCTCAGCATGGCTATGTCCACAAGCGACTGGCGGGGCATGCAGGCTTGGTGCTTTCGGCGGCCTTCAGTCGCGATGGCAGTCGGCTTATCACAGGCAGTTACGATTGCACTGTTCGTGTGTGGTCAGTCGAAGGGCCGAACGATACTGAAGCGACCAACATTCTTCCCATTGGCGCCTGGGTGTACGCGGTCGCGTTCACCCCTGATGGCGAACAGATCGTCACCGGCACGGCCTACGGCGCCCCTACAGCTGATCGACTCGCAGGGGTGAGTTTTTGGAATCTGAGCACGCACGAGCGAGTCCAGCCGCCGGATAAGAAACAAATCGTTCGAGCTTTCGTCCCTGACCCAACGGGAAAGAAACTGCTCGTCCTGACTGATGACAACGAAGCTGAAGTTTGGGACTTGAATCAGCGCCGGTCGCTCGGCTCCCTCATTGCCGGCGGGAGACCGGCCATCATTCGTAGCGCGGCGTACTCCTGCGACGGTAAGACCATCGCGACCGGCGGAGACAGGTTACTGTTCTGGGACGCCGAATTGCTGGCGCTTCGGACCGAGGAAAGTCGCGAGGAAACGGAGGTGTTCGGGTTCTCCCCAGACGGTGCCGTGGTCGTGCGATCTGGCGGCGAGGTGCGCTTGTGGCATCCGTCGGTCAACTGCTTCGACCCGCTCCACACGCCGCGACCAACCGAAATAGTGATAAAGGTCGCTGCCGGGACACATCTGATTGGGGTTGAAGACAAGCGAACGGTTTCTCGGCTGCGTTGGCCCAACACCGCAGTTCATTCCTTGCCGATCTCACGGGAGTATTTGGCCGTGGTCGCCATTGGGTCTGGCGATGGTTCGTCGGCCGCAGTAACGATCGCCCCGGATGCGGCGAGAAGACGAGACATCGGCCGCCTTCGCTCTGGCATTCAGTTGTGGGACATGCGCAACAGTCGGCCCGTCGGCCCGCCGATCGAAACTTCGGACACTCCCCCGATGGCAATGGGGTTTGACATGAACGGAAAAAAATTCGCGTTCCAACCGGGCCCGAACCGCCAACTCCCTCTTGGCGACCGACCCGTGCGGTTGATCGAAGTAACGAGTGGCCGGTCGCTCGGCGAGATAAAGGGACATCAAGGGGAAGTCTACCTTGCAAAGTATCTCCAGAATCACCCGGGCTGGATCACTGGCGGAGCGGATCAATTCGTGCGGATTTGGCCAGCCGACTTGGAATCGCCCGCGGCTATCAAGCTGCCGAGCACGGTGGAGTGCGTTTCCGTGTCCACCGACGAACACGGATTGGCTGTTGGGTGCGCCGACGGCAATGTCGCCTATTTGATTCTGTCGGCCGAAAAAGTCGAGAAGATGTGGGTCCGGTCCTTTGGGGGAATGATCGATCAGGTAACGATCTCCCCTGATGGTGCAGCCGTAGTCGCCCTTGGGCGAGACCGTCGCCTTTGGGCCTGGACTGTCAAGGACGGAACGCCCCTCACGGACTTGGTTGACGCTCGCGACCTGACGGCAGCCTTCCCGCAGCCGGGCGGAACGGGATGGGTGACGATTCACCTGAACGGTGTGGTGCGCTGGTGGCCTGCACTCGCTGCGAAAAAGCCGAGTCGCGAATGGCTAGCAACTGAGGGCAGTCGATTTGTCAGCCTGGATCCGACTGGGAGCGTGTTGATCGCGGCGGAGGACGACCAGGCGCAGGCATGGTCGATTCGCGCGAATCTCCCCATTGGCCCTCCGGTTCGCCACTACAGACAGGTTCGGAAAGCCGTGTGGGGGAATGGAAATGTGCTGACTCTCAGCCAAAAATCGGTCCGTATCTGGAGGCCGATCGCGGACAACCCGCTTCCGGACGATAGCCGCATTGTTGCATGGCTAACTGGGTTAACCGCCACATCACCTGACGCCCCACTCACTGAGGTGGAGTGGCGCGACATGCAGTTCGTGGCCACCAAGCTCTCCCGATGAAGTAGACCGTTGACCTGTCTCTGTTCTTTGAAAGGTATCCCCATGAGTGACACGACCTCCTCGCAAACCGCCAAACCAGGAAGCACGCTCATCTACTGCGATTTACCAAACAATGGCGGCACGATTATTACCTCTCTCGACAACTGCAGGCTTCTTCGTGGAACCGATTCGGGGAAAGTACCTCCTCCATCGCCAGCGCTGGTTTCGTGCAGATACAAAGAGCACACCATTGAAACGCCAAGATCCGATTGCGAGAGAATAGGAGGTACCCCTCAAGGCGCCCTCGACCCTACGTCTAACCAGTTATAACGTTCTGCGGAATCAAGCCGCAGCAGTTCGACACAGACTGTTGCTTCGATTCGGGTGGCGACTTTTGCGCATTTCGCACGGGCTTTTCGCATACTGCGATCAACCTTCGCGGAACCGGTCAACCTTCAATGGACCGCACCCGAAATCCGCCTTCCATTCTTATCGATTGCAGTCATAGGGCCTGAGCGAGTCCCAAAGGCCCGGACTGGTATCTCTCATTTAACCAGTAGATGCGGCTTATCGGCATGAGCGAACCCTTTCAGCTCTTGCTCCGATCGTTTGACCGTTCTATAACCTGAACATGCATTCAGAAAATGAAACGGCCAATCAGCCACCTTCCAAGCGGTCCTTCATCGAGGAAGCGCGCCGGGCGCAGATCATTGCGGCGGCGATCAAGACCCTTGCGGAGATCGGCTTCGGCAAGGCCAGTCTTGCTCAAATTGCCAAGCGTGCGGAAATCAGCCCGAGCCTGATCCCATATCACTTCACCGACAAAACGGCATTGGTCTACGAGACGCTCGTGGACATCGTCAGCGGGTGGACCAAGTTTGTGGAAGGCCAGGTTGCCGCCGCGGAATCAGCAAGTGATCAGCTGCGGGTTTATGTGCAGGCACACCTCGCCTACATGGGCACCCGGCCTGCGCACTATGCCGCACTCATTGAAATTCTGTTTAACGCGCGCACCGGCGATGGGGAATTACTGTATCGCACGAACGAGGAAGACTCCGCCGTCGTTCTGCTCAAAACGATTCTGGCGCGGGGGCAACAAACCGGCGAGTTTCGGCGTTTCGATGTGCACCAGGTTGCGCTGGCGATTCGAGGGGCGATCGATGGCTTCTTCTCGGAGATGCACAAGCCGGATGCCAACCTGGAAGCCTACACCGCGGAAGTGGTTGAGATTTGCCGGCTCGCCACACGAAAGGAGGGCACGACATGAGCCGCAAATCCGAGGACGATTCTGGTAGTCTTACACGCCCTCATCCGCAACACGGGAGCAACCCGCCGATGTCCGATGATCTCGCTCCTGCCGAGGAGCCCTCTTCCCCACAGCTCATTTGGACGAACCCTGGTGCCGGGAAAGATCAACCGACTTTGGTCCGGCTCACGCCGGACACCCTTACCTTGGCCACCGTCCCCAGCGCTGACCTGGAATATGTGACCGACGCACTCAGAAATGGCGGCGAGATCGCCGGTCAAGTGATCCCGCTCTCGTCCTTCAGCCGTGCGGAAGGAGAGGAGGAAAGCGCGGCACTGACCGTCACTTTCCGTAGCGGCCCAAGCACGAACGAGTCCAAGGCGATCGTCTTCGTCGATAAGGCCCAGCGAGATGAGTTCGTGGTGGCACTGGTGGGGGCTCTTGGGCCGGGATGGCAGCGCGGTCGTAAACGAATGAATCCGTGGAGCGCCGGGTTTTGGATCCTCCTACCGACCGCCCTCGTGGCCCTCATCACCTGGGGGATGCATGCGGAAGCCGTCCGGATCGCTCAGGGACAACCGCCCGTGAATTGGGGGCGGGGCAGGTTGAGGCTCCTGGCCATGGCCGTCCACTGGATTGAGCGGCAGTTGGGACCGGCCGGCGTGCTGGTCGCGGGCGGGATCTTGGTCGGGCTGGGTGTCCTGCTCATCGCACTTGTCATCGTGTCACCGCAAATGAACCTCGTGGTGGAACCCGTCGAACCTTCCTGAAGCAGGGGCGGTGCCTGCTATTTTGCGCTCGAACCGATCTGCATTGCCACCAAGCGGCCCAAAAGTTGCTGCAATTTACTGGGTCCATGATTACGGTTGCCGGCATGGTGTTAACCAACGATGAGCGACCTCTCGCCGACTTCCCGTTAGTGCATGTCGCGAGTTCTGCGCAACTTGTTGGCACCCGCACCAACTAAACCGTGCTCAGTCGATTCGCCGCCGTCTTCGGGTTCTGTAGGGCGGTATTCCGGCGGCAGGTGAGCCTGATGGCCGCCTTCGCCACCTGAAGCAGTCCGTTTCACCCGAAGCGCAAAGTCATCCAAACCGCTCTTTGAGCGTCACACCAACGGAAGATTCCCATGGCCGATGAACTGAAACCCCAAACACTTCCCACGCTGCCGGCATCGGCAAACAACGACGAGCCGTCGCGCTCGGAGTTCACGCACCGGGTCTTCATCGTGACCGGTGTCGTCGTCGCCTACGGTGTCGCCGTGGCGCTATTCGCACTCGCGTCCGACATCTTTTTCTTGTTCTTCGCGGCTGTCTTGTTGGCGATCATTCTACGGGCCGCCAGCGGCACCGTCGGCCGGTGGACGGGGCTCCGCCCGGGGTGGTCGTTCGGACTGGTGGTCATCACCCTGACGGTGCTACTCGGGGCCGCGACGTACGCGGTCGGATCGACGGTGGTGGCGCAGGTCAACCAACTCGTCGCGGACCTGCCCAAGTCGCTGGACCAGGCCCGGGAGTATGTACGGCAGTACCCGTGGGGGGACCAGGTGCTCCAGCAGGTGCCGGATGCCGGCGAACTGCTCGGGTCCGCCAATCCTGCCAGGCAGGCCGCCCGGTTCTTCTCAACCACGTTCGGGGCTCTCGGCAGCCTGCTCGTGCTCATCGCTTCGGCGCTATACCTGGCGGTCTCCCCGCGGACGTACATTTCCGGCCTGCTGGCGCTGGTCCCGCGAGCCCGCCGGTCCCGTGCGGAACAAGTGCTGGACACCATCGGAATTCAGTTGGAGTGGTGGCTGCTGAGCCGGCTGGTGGCCATGGCCGCCGTCGGGCTGATCGTCTGGGTCGGGCTCTGGTTGATCGGCGTGCCGCAAAGCCTTGTCCTCGCTCTGGTCGCTGGAGTCCTTACCGCCATCCCCTTGTTCGGTCCGGTCATCGCGGCCGTCCCGGGGGATTCTTCTTGCCTTCATGCAGGGGCCGAACATCGCCCTTTGGGCGGTTGGAACCTACTTCCTGTCCCAGGTCATTGAGAACTACGTGATTACTCCGCTCCTCCAGGACCGGATGGTGAACATGCCGCCGGTCCTGGCGATCGCGGCCGTCAGCCTGGTTGGGGCTTTGTTCGGAATTCTTGGGATGATCGTTTCCGCGCCACTCGCTGTCGCGGTCGTGGCGGCCGTCAAGATGCTCTACATCGAGGACATTCTGGGGGACGAGACAACTGTGCTCAGCGAGGACGAATCGACCTGACATTGGCCTGGGGAGCAAGATCAAGCCTGCAGTGCCCCTGATCGCGAACGCAAATTCGTTTAAGAATCACAAGATCGCGTCACGCGTTCGGCCAGGAAATTCACCCCTTCCGGAGAGGGCATGCATGAATTACATAGAAACGATTCTTCCCGAGTTCGACCAGGAGATCGCGAACACCCGCAAGGTATTGGAGCAGATCCCGCAGGAAAAACTTGGCTGGAAGGCCCATCTTAACTCGAACACGATCGGCTGGAATGCCAATCACATTGCCGAGATCTTGGGTTGGGTCGAAGGCATGTTCGCGGCCCCCTCGTGGGACTACGCTCCGGTCGGCGGTGAACCGTATCAATCTCCGAGCCTGACGAGTCCTCGGGAAATCCTCGATCTTTTTGACCGGAATGCTGCAAGCGCTCGCAAGGCGATTGCCTTAGCGAAAGAAGATCAGCTAGCTCAACCCTGGTCGCTGCTCGCCGCGGGAGCCGTGGTCTTCACCATGCCGCGAGGAAGGATGATTCGCCGATACGTGCTCAACCATGTGATTCACCATCGCGCCATCTTGTGTATGTACCTGCGTCTCAACGACGTCGCGGTACCCGGGATGTATGACCCTTCAGGCGGTGATTGAAGGAGCAAGCGAATTCGATCATGAATTGCCTCATCGCGGGTGCCGGACCAGGTGGCTTGGTTGCCGCCCTGGCCCTCAAGCGCCATGGCTTCTCTGTGCGTGTTTTGGAGCGTGTCGCACGGTTTCAACCGTTGGGTGGCGGATTGGGCATTCAGTCGAACGGCCTGCGCGTGCTCGATCGGCTTGGTCTTCTTGACGAACTACGGCCGCAACTGCGCCTTTGCCAAAAAGGAGCGATGATGCTTTGGGGCCAGCGGCCCTTGTCCATGTTTGACTTCAGCAAGCTCGATATCCCCTTCCCCTATTTCGCTGTCGTCTTACGTCATGAACTGCACGAGTTTCTGTTGCGCGCTCTGGCCAGGGAAGGAATCGCGATCGAAATGGGTAAGGAGGTGGTTGGCGCGAAAACGCTGTCCCTGACACCCGAACCGCTTGTGGAACTTGAAATCAGGGATCCCCAGGGCGCCATGACCCGGGAAACCACACAGATTTTGATTGGAGCCGAGGGAGTTCACTCCCCCATTCGCAAATCGTTGGTGGCCGCAGGCCGATTAAAATGCCGCGAGATTCACCATCAAGAGCCCTGGCTGCGCTTGGTCACGCCGCGAAAGGCCGTTACCAAGCGCAACTCAAAAGAAGGCGCTGCCAAGATCGACGGCCCCGTGGAAATCTGGGGCGACGATGGACGGCGGATCGGCATTGTCCCGTTGACCGATGGCATCGACGGGAACGGCAAAGCCTTCTCGCGCACCTACTGTTTCCTTCCCGTGGGGAAGCGTCCCTGGCAAGAAGTGTTAAACGGCGGCCTGGAACCCTGGAAGGCCTCGTGGGCTCCTTATGGTGAAGAGGTCTGGGAGCTACTGAATGCGGTCGAAAACTGGGGCGAGGTCAATCATTCGGTCTTTCACGAAGTCGAATGCGACCGCTGGAGTGATCCGCCGATCTTTTTGCTGGGCGACGCCGTGCATGGCATGACGCCCAATCTCGGCCAGGGGGCCAATTGCGCCATGGCCGACGGATTGGTGTTGGCCCAGTTGCTGGGCAAACACCCCGATCGGTTGGATCTGGCCGCAGGCGAGTATCACCGCCTGCGCTTCGACTTTGTGCGCACGATTCAAAAAACCGCACGCATGCTCGGTCAACTCGGAACTTTGGAATCCGCACCACTACGCTGGATGCGCAATACGGCCATTCGCATCTCGGATCTTTTTCCTTCCTTGGTCCAAAGCCAGGGCAAGCTCTTCGGAGGATACAATCCTCTCGAAAAAGATCTTTATTGATTCCTATTTGGCTTCGCTTGCGCATTCCTCAAGGATTTTACTGTAGTGCTTGCGCGCATGGTCGTAGTCGGCCTTGGCCTGTTCCCGTTCGGCCTGGGCGTAGCTATTGATCTTCGCCTTCCAGCATTGCTCAACCCCCATCAAACACCATTTCACGCTGTCGGCGTTGGCGCGAATTGGCTTGCCATCGACCAACACGAAGAAGGGATTGGTGTGCGCGTGGGGGAAGACTCGCACCGCGACCCAGGAGCTTTTTTCGATGGGCGCCTCCAGGACAATCTCCCGTGTCTGGCCATCGGCCACGAGTTCTTTCGTGGCGACCGGGTAGCCGTTGACAATCAACTCCACCGGAACGGTTTTGGCCCCTTTCAGGTAGGCCGACGCCTTGAGGTTGAGCCGAATCTTCTCACCCTTGCCGAGGGCGAGTTCGCTGCCGTCCTTACCGAGGTCCAGCGTTTTGCTGCCGGCGGTCGCCTGCGTGTCCATGAGGTGGACCTGACCGTCGCTGACATAGCAGCGGCCGTCGGCGATCCCCTGGACCCAGCGATCGAAATCGACGGCGCCATCGAGCTTCACATAGACGCGCCCCATGCCGACCCGTTCCCCGCTGATGCAGGGGAAATCGGTTTCCCCCGAGGCCTTGATGCGGCTGCCGCTGTTGAGCAGGTGGTACCACATGTTGAACTCGGCAATCCGGTCGGTGTCCATCGTGCTGATGAAATCGGCTGCGGGAAGGAGCTTGCCGTCGGGACCAGGGAGTTGATGCGTGTCCTGAACGATCAGCTCGTTGGCGCCGATGCCGTCGTAGGCAGGAATATTGAAGTTGGGCAATTGCCCGGGTCCGTCCTTGGTATCGGGAACACGCCCGACATAGCGAGTCAAGCCGTTGGCCGAGTGGGCTGGTCCACAGACCGCCCCTTGTTTTTTCGCCCAGCGCAGGGTGTTCATGCCGAGGGTCGGCCAGTGGTCTTTCGACTCGCCTCCCGGATACATCTGCTCTTTCAATCGCAAAAGGTTGAGATGGCCCGAGGATTGAGAACCGAACCCCGAGACCTCGACATCGTAACGCAACAAGTAAGGCGGCTTCGAAACCGTATCGGGACGGCCGGTGAAGAATCGTTTCTGATAGTCGAAGCACGGCCCCCAGGTGAGGCAGCATCCGATCTTGAGATCCTCGCCCAGAATGTGACGCATCATGTCGGGCGGATGGACCCCCTGAGTCGGATTTTCGTAATGCGCGCATCCCGCGGCGTGGATGTGATGATCGCCCGACCACCAGCCGAGCGTCGAGGGATCGATCCAGCGCTTCACCGCGTAGCGAACCTCGGCTGGCCCTTCGCTAACAATCAGCTCCTTGGTTTCCGGGATCGATTCGGGTCCCCGGCGGCAGATGATCTTGTACTTCCCCTTGGGCAGCCGGACGGTTTCGCCATCGGCACGGTAGATTTGCTGCTGAAAGAAGAAGTCGGGCGCTAATCTCTTCGATTGGCTGGGATAAATCCGGTTGCGCTCGTCGGTGATCAAGAACGACGCCGTTGTTGGCTTGCCGTCGAATTCACTCACCCGAAAGGTCACGGGAATGGAGGCCTGGGTCTGGAAGCCAATGCGTGCGCTGGCCGCTTGCGCGCCTGGTTCGTTTTCTCGCGAGAGGCGAATCCAGTCAAACTGGGCGCTTCCCGGATCGTTGCCTGGATCGATGCGCAATCCGGCAAGCTCTTCACGAGCATTGAAGCGCACTTCGTACTCTTTCTCGCGGCCCGCTTCGATCGGGAAGGTCACCTGCAAGTTGCCTGCCGGCTGCCGCATCGACGAGGTCCACCAGTAGACTTGACCGGTTCCCGGTTGGCTGAACTTAGCCCAGAAGCGCAGGACATATTTGCCCCTCGGGCCTGTGACCGCGGTTGAGAAATTGGGATCTTCGCCGGTCATTTTGACGCGAAGCGAATTGTTAGCCACTTCGAGGGCACAGTTTTTGTCGGGGGCCCAGCCATCGGTTCCCTTGACGAACGACCATTCGCGGACGACCGGGCCGTTCTTGCCCGCCTTCAGCCCCTTGCCTCCTTCGATCGCGAAGCCGATCTCGGCAGAACGAGTTTCGGCATCCTTGGACCAAAGTTGCACGAGGGTGTATTCGAGCCCTAATCCCGAAAGATTGGGCAGGAGCGGCTGGCCGGTGAAGGGCAATAATCCCAGCCAGCGTTCTTCCACCTTCGCTGGCGGCGAATGCGGCAAGGGCCGGGCGCTGGGGCTATCGATGCGCAGGACTCCGGTCGCTCCGGCCTCGTTGATCACTTTCACCAGGGCGAGGGTCCAGCCTTGCTCGACCAGAATGGGAATCGATTTACCGGGAATAACCTTGGTGACGCCTTCGGGCTGGATCTCGACGGCCGCCATGCACAAAGGATCGAGGTGGGTTTGAATCGTGCGCGAGATGACATCGGCGCCATCGGATTCCTTGAGTTCGGCGATCGCCTTGGCCGCCTCGGGGCTGAGCGGTTGTCCCAGGACTTTCAGGGCGATGGTCAGACGATTGGCCTGGGCCAGCAGTGGCTGGGCCTCGTTGACCCACTTCATCGGCCAGGCGTAGTCCTGGGCAAAACTCGAACCGCTTGCGATCCCCAAACCAGCGAGAAGAGCCAGAAGGAATTTCATGGGAGGGTCCTTTTTGGGAGAGGCCTGAATAAGGTCAAGGTAGGATCCCGCGTGCTTTGGTCATGCTACATCGGGATGGGCCTGAGGTGCAGTGGCATGCTTTTTCTCTCACTCCTGATGGCTCCGTTCTCCCAGGGTCCGGTCGCTTCGCAGGCTCAAGGCGGAGTGGACGCCCCTTTGGTTGCGCTCAAGCGGCACATCGAATCGCGCGACCCGGTCCTGAGCAAATTGCTCACAGACGACTGGAAAAGCGACGATCCGGATCTCTTATTGCAAAGACACCTCTTTCTCAAGGTGACGATCAATCCCGAGGGGCGGGTCAAGGTCGATCGCGGTGCAATCGTTCCCGAGCTGGTTCAGGGAAAGGCAAGCCTCGGCTTGATCCGCATTCATAACCAGGCGGGCACGCAGGAGATCCTCCTACCGCAAAAGCAGTATTTCGGATCGGCCAACAATCCATTCGAACTGGAAGTCGCGGAGGGCAAGAATCTGTCTGCACAGCTTTCCGGTAAGGAGGTGGAATACAAAGCCGTCTCGATCCGCTCTTCACGGCCTGGCAAGCTTGAACTGACGATCGGCTTTTCCGCGGGGAAGCAAACTCAGGACCTTGGTTTTCGCGGCGAAGTCCCTGTGCTCTTTGAGGTGAAGAACAAATAGGGAATTCCCATGGCGAAGTGAATCACTCTCCTTCCGCCAAGCCCTTCACATGCTTCAACACCCGTCCATGGATCGATGAGATGATCCGGTCGGCCAAAAAACCCCAGTAAAACTCGGGCCACATCTTATTGGTGTACCAGGTGGTTCCCTTCAAACGGGTCCGGCCATCGGGAAGGCTTTCCAACAGGAATTGTCCGCGCTTGCTCACCAGAAAATGATCGAGATGAGGCGGGTGGATTTCCCAGGGGCTCAGCTCGTGCATCGGTTCCGGCTGGCTGGTCACATCGAAGGCGAGCTTGCGCGGAGCGTCCCAGACCGTGATCGGTTCGACAAAAGGTCCGGTGGAAAACACACAATGGCGCACCGCACCGACGCCGGTGCCTTCGATCGTGGCATGCTGGGGGTAGGCGACGCCCGAGCGAAAGAAAATCTCGTCGGGTTCAGGAAGCGGCGGGAACGAGATGACAAACTGCCACACTCTCTCGGCGGGAGCGTCGATGATCAGTTCGGTTGTAACTTCCCGAAGCTCCGGCTCCAATCCCATGCGGGCTTCCGCTGCTATAAGACCGGGCATGCAGATGATCAACCCGATCATCATGGCCGGCGACGATTCCTCCATCCAGGGACGCGACTGCATCACATATCCGGTCGCCGCGCCCAGGGTGACGAGCACCGACGCAATGGGCAGGGCCATCAGCAAACAGATGATTCCCTCGAAGGCAAATGTCAGCAGCGCCATTCCTGAAACCACCATCGACATCGTCGCTACCGCCATGCATTCGGGGTAAGTCCGCCGGCGGTTCAAGCCGTAAAGCACCGACGAAAACCAGCCCAGCGCAAAGGGGGCTCCGACAAAGATTCCAAATCCATAGCTTTGGAAAATATTCGCAGAAAGGTAGACCAAAAGCCCGGTGAATACCGTGCTAAAAACACAAGCGAAAGCGAAGCTGGCCGAATCGCTTTGACCAACGACACGGCGGTGCATCTGACGGGCACGCTTACCCAGAGGCGAACCCATTAAAAGAGGAGGCACTTCGCGCGGACGGACTTCAAGAGGAACGCGCCCCTCTCGCTCACCAGGCGCCCCTTCTGCGTGAGCGCCGGCACCCGCCGAGTCGACAAGCGGCAATTCGAGAATCCGCCGGCTTGGCGCCAGGCACAACCAGAGAATGAGTAGGAGATTCACGATCGGCACGAAAAACAGGAGGATCAGAATCCAGGGCAAGCCGGCATCGCGGATGCGCGCCATGGTGAAGGAAACACCGATCCAGATGAAGGGCAAGGCGACCGCCAACATTGTCAGGGCGAAATCGCGATCCTGAGGCGGCAAGGCATTGATGTAAAACGATTGTTTGTCCGGCCAAAAAAGGTAATTCGCCGGGCTCCAGCGTTGACCAAAGAGCGATGCGACACCCAGATCAAGCAAATATTTGATCGGAAAAAGGCTAATCCCTGTAAAGAGATACTGGTTTTGGTTGGCCCGGCCTCGAAAGGTCAAAATGGAAATCAAGGTCTGCAGCATGTCGGTTCACCTTCGGGCATGGAATCGCGGCCAATGCGAAAAGATTTCCCCGGAAAGCTTTCCCTCGATGATATTTGAACCGGGGGGCATGCAGAAACATAACCGGCTTGCGAAAAAAGAATGTTGGTCGTCACACTGCGTTCAAGTTGAGAAAACGCCGCGATCATTCCGGGCTTGAGGAGGAAACGGCTTCGATTGCATCGGCCGCCGGGAAATGGGTTTGCAAAATGAGTTCGGCATTCGCCCAATCGGGGCAGGCGACGATGCCCAGGTTCTCGACATGATGAAAATCATTGGAAGAGATCGTTTCCTTACTTTGAAAAATGATCGCCGGCCCCATCGGACTTTCGCAAAGGATCCGCTTGGCAATGCTCGCCTGATCAAGCGAATAAAAGGGTTGATCGAACGGGAACAGATCGGGTCCAAACGGGTGCACCAGGATGACGCGCCGATCGGTGATCGCATAAAAGGCCCGGCCGATGATTTTGCGTAGCGACCACCGTCCAAATAGAATCGCGTCGGCCCACATGACGAGGCCAACCCCAAGTACGATGAGCAAGGACGAATTGCGCAGATTCCAAACCTGAATTCCCAGCCAAACGAACAAAGGGGACAGCGTTAGACCGCAAAGCGCCGCGACCTTTTGAAATCGTCCCAGTTCCTGGAATGGCTCGTAATCCGGCCTGCCGGTCCAGAGGACCACTTCGCTTGTCCCCAGGAGGTTTTCCAAAATCTCTTCATCGGTTTTGCCCGCGTAGGTCACCGGAATTTTGGGAGTGAACCACGAAACCATCGGGGCGTTGCGCCCCCTGATGAAAAGGACCGATCCCCGGGTGGGTCCGTCAAGTACGATCGGGTGGCTCAAGTCGCTTTCCCGGTGCTGGGCCACCGGATCGAACCGGTAGTCGAGGGGGTTTCCCGCGCCTGCGCCATAAATCGCTTCCAGAATCGATTCGGCCTTCTCGGCCTCGGTGCATTCCTTGATGCCCAGGGTGATCCAGTATTCTCGAGAGCTACGGACCCAGTTGCCTTCGTAAAAATGCCTTTCCTTGCCCAGGATCAGGTTCCAGCGCCCGGAAGTTCCGGTTTTCTGGCGATGCCTGATGGCCTCGGCCCGGAAGGTGTATTTTTCTTTGCGCAGCTTGATGCTGAAATACTCGCCGTAGGGCTTGATCAAAATGACCGACTGATCGGTGATCAAATAGCGGGTCGATCCCCGGCGCATCTGGTTGCGCATCAAGAGCGTCATGAAGGCCAAAGCCAAGTCGTAGCCGATCGAGGCAAAGAGGCCAAGCCAGACGACTTCTTCATTGCCCGCCTGAGGCCAAAGGAATGGCCGCAAAACGAACGCGCTGACCAGACCCAACAAGAGCGCGGGGACGATATAGGCCGCGCCCAGCGTCCAGAGATAGACGGCGTCCCCTTGTGACCAGCGAAAGACCGCTGGCCGGCCTTCCCAAAGGAGTGTTTCCCCCTTGGGAAGGTCAGGATCGCCGGCAAGTGATTCGTTGTCCATGTTGAGTCAAATCAGCGATTCAGGAGGAAGAAAGACTCTTGGTCGGCACATCTGAGCCATGCGGCTGGGTCGTCCTCATGATCCTGTTCTCCTTTATTTTGGGAGGTGGAAATCGAGTTTGCGGCCGAATCCGCTTCTGGGTGTCCAATTCCTACAAAATGCTTCCTTGAACCTCGCGTTTCATTGTGCCAGCCAGAGCAGGCAACGACTTTTTGAAAAAATCGCTTTCTTTCGTTATTTTTCTTTTTTTGGGCTTTTCGGTCATGGAATCCCCCGCCGTGCGACCTCTCGATAGATTCGGATTCAACACCCCGAAAAAAGGCGGAATCTGGTGAACCGTTCATTCGATCCTGATTGGGATCAGCTCGTCAACGAAAATGCCCAGCGCGTTTTCGCCGTGGCGATGCGGATCCTGGGCTGCGTCCATGAAGCCGAGGACGCATCGCAAGAGGCTTTTGCCCAGGCTTTTCAGTTTCCCAAAACCCCGCCGGTCAACTGCTGGACCGGATTGCTCGTGCGACTGGCCACCATGCGGTCACTCGATCGCTTGCGTAAGCGCAACAGCAAGCAGCACTCCGCCCACCCCTTAAGAGATGGGGACAAAATAGTCAAAAACGACCCCACGGATGGCCTGGTCGCCGACGAGTTGCGCGGCCAGCTCCTGACCGCCCTCTTGCGCCTGCCCGAACAGCAGGCTTCCGTTTTCTGGATGATCGCCATCGAACAACTCTCGCGCGATGAAGTCGCTTCGGCCCTCAATCTCAGCGTCGAAGCGGTTTCCACCGCGCTTTACAAATCCCGAAAGAGCTTATCCGTCGAATTAGGCAGCTACTGTTTAGGAGGAAAATCATGATGAACGAATTTCGTCCCAACGAGGGAGACTCTCGTCTGGATGCCGCAATCGCGGCGATGCGCAACCTGGAAATACCGACCGATCCGGTCGAACGGATCAAGATCAAGGCACGCGCCTTATCTCATGTGCAGGAGGTGACCCCTCTGGCTCCCAGGCGGAGCAAGCGGCTGGCCGCGGCCGGCTTGCTCGCCTCGATTGCCGCGACCATGGCCCTGGCCATCGGCACCATCGTTTGGCTCGCCGTACCGACGAGCGCCAGTGCTTTTGCCGCCATGGTTCAAAACGCGAAAAAGGCCCAATCGGTCAAAGGGGTCATCCAGTTTCAAACGGCAACCCGCACCGACGAAAGCCCTTTCTATTTCCAAGGCAACAAGGCCCGGATTGAGTTTGCCAAGGGCGCTCTGGTTCGCCTGATCGATTTCGATCAGAAGAAATTAGTCGTTCTTGAAAACTACAAAAAGTCCTATGGCATTGGAAAAACCGGTAACGATCCCTCAATGGGAAATAACAACCCGGTCGAACAACTTTCGCAGGCGAAAACCAGCGAAGCCAAGCAGATCGGCGAGGAATGGCTTGACAAGAAGCTGACCCAGGTTTACCGCGTCGGCAAGTTCAACATGATGGGCATTCGCGGCGAAGGGACCATGACGGTCTGGGTCGACAAGGAGACCGGCCTGCCGCTGAAAATCGTGATTGCCGATACCGATCCCAAGCACGAAAGCGAAATCCGCTTTGAGCGCATGGTCTGGAACGAACCGATCGATGCGGCACTGTTTTCCATGGCGATCCCGGATGGGTATCAATTAGCCAAGGACAGCATCGCCGGTCCCAATGAGCCCAGGGTTCCCGCCACGGTAACCAAAATCCAAAAACTGGCGGATGACAATCTGCAAGGGTTGGACTTTCACCGGGCCGTGGCCAAGATCCTCTGGATCAAACCCGATCAAGTCACCGTGCTCCTGCGCGATGCCGAAAAAACCCCGCGCGACCAGTTCAAACAACACGAGCTGTTCCAGGTTGACCTCGCCTCCGGGCAAAAGGTCTGGTCTGAAGTGGTGGCCGGCACGAGCACCGTCGCCGCAACGCCAGACGGCTCCAAGCTGATCACGGTAATCGGCCGCGAGATCCAGATCCGCGCGGGGGCAACCGGCAAGATCGAATCGACCCTGGTGGACAAGACGATGCCGGGAACCTGGGCCCTGTCGCCTGACGGCACCACCCTGGCCACGAGCATCGCCAACTGGGATGTCAAGGAAAGCGGGCCCAAAGGCGGAGTCCGCATTTGGGATCTGAACAAGAAGGTGATCACGCAATCGGCTTCGGAAGACAACCCGACCACCTTTGTCACCTTCACTCCCGACGGAAAAAGAGTGGTGACCTCCTCGAACCTGGGCACCGTCCGGTTGTGGGATGCGCAAAAGGGAAACCTTGTCTCCGTCTATCCGGGGATCTACCCGGCTGCGTTTTCCAAACAGGGGGAATATCTGGCCATGGCGGGTGCCGACCCGACCAAGGAAAGGACGATCACCCAGGTGGATATTTATCGGTCCCAGGGCGGGGAAAAGGTCAAGTCGTTGATCAGCGACGCAGGCTCGAGCGCCAGCACGGTGCTTGGTCTGGCCTTTTCGCCGGACGGTAAGCAGGTCGCCGCGGTCGACTGGAACGGCCGGGTTCTGATCTGGGACCTGACCACCGGCAAACTGGACCCAACCAAGCGTGCCCACGAGGGAGGCGTGCTGAGCCTCAGCTTCTCCCCCGATGGAAAAACGATCGCCTCGGGCAGCGAAGATGGCACCTTGCGGTTGTGGACCCTGTCACCCGAAGGAAAGTAACTTCCTTCCGACCTGAGAAATGACCAAGGTCCGCGCGCCGATCGATCGGCTCGCGGACCTTTTCTTGTTTTGGTGGTCGCGTTCGTTTCTGACCCGTTGGTCCTTACCCAGCCTTTTTCAAATCCTTGAGTTCATCGCCTGCGGTCACCGGTTTGAACCGAAACGGCTTGCCGCCAAGCAACTGATCCGAGGTGATCGAGGGACAGATGAATTTCTCGGCATGAGCAATGAACAACGCCGTGCCTTCCTGATGGGAGACATAAGGCCATTTGGCGGGGTTGTACATCGCGTCGGTCAGGTCACGCACCAGCACCACATTCTTGCCGTTGCGCGCCATCTGCCTCATGCCGAAGGGGCGACCCGAAACGCACATGTTCACATGAACTCCAAGAAGCATGACATTCTTGATTTTTCTTGCTTCGAGCAGGTTCCACACCTCGACACCGGAATCGCTGATCGCATCCTTGTCCTGGTCGATGCGGATTCCCTTGTGTTGATGCGTCCAGGGAGCACGGGGATTCAATCCCATTCCCTTGAGCTTTTCGGCCCAGGCCTGATGTTCGGCCGAATCGTCGTCCTCGCCGCCATCGGTTTGATCGATCGGGTAGACCCCTTTTTCCTCGGCGGGAATTTTCGAGCACCAAGTCCCGATCTCCTTCGGCAGCGTGGTAGCCTTGGGGGCTTCCTTGGCCCGATTGCGTGCCTGGGTTCCCTCGTAGGGCTTCATGCAATCGCTGGGGGCATGGATGATGAACATGCCCCGGCCGCGGGCGTTCTCGACAAACTCATTAAAGCGCGGAATCATCTCACCTTCGCGGCGCACGGCATTGAGGCAGTGATGCAAATCCCACATATCGCAAATGATGACGGCGGTTTCCTGAGGATTCCACGATTCGGTGCGGCTTTCCGGCTGGCCGGCAACCATGCGCGATTGCAATTTCAAGGCGACCGGTTCGCCTGGCTTGCTGGCCGGCGTTTGCGCCGCCAATCCCAGGAAAGCAAGACATGTGGCCGTAAAAACGAATGAAAGTCGGATTCCCATGAGGTGAACTCTCGGCCAGAGGGGAAAGGAGGGTGGATTCATCCTACTGGGAGAGAATGAACCAGTCTCATTCTTTTGCTCCTCGCCTACCCGCTTTACCCTCCAACTGCTTTTTTCCATCCTACGGTCACTCATCGGCCAGCTGGAGGATCCCCCAATCCGGCTTGGATTGATTCAAAGATTGTCTGACAATAGGATGTAATGAGTCCACCCCAGGACGGCCGATTCGATTGATTGCCCCCCAATCGTCGGGTATCCTGGAAATGCCTTCCTGTTCGTGCCGCCAGCACGCCCCCGCCTGATTCGCCTTCCCGCCCTCTCCGGGTCCGCCATGTGCCTATTCACTACCTCGCGCTCGACCCCGTCCCCTGCTTTTTTCGCGGCAATTTGCGGGCTGCTGTTCCTCGTTCCTGGCCAGGTGCTCGGCGTCGATCCCGACCTTTTCGAAAGCCGCATTCGGCCGATGCTCGTGGAAAAATGCCTGCGCTGCCACGGTGAATCGCGCAAATCGGGCGGAGTCCGTCTCGATAACCCCGAGGGATGGGCCAAGGGAGGCAAAAACGGCCCCATCCTCGACAGCAAAAACAGCACGCAATCGCGGGTGCTGCGCGCCGCGCGCCAGGAACCGGGCATCAAGCAGATGCCTCCCGACGAACCGCTGACGGCCCGGGAATTGGCCGACCTGACCCAATGGATCAAGGAAGGCGCCGCCTGGCCGAAAGCCGTCGCCAAGGTCGCCGCCAAGGATCACTGGTCGTTCGCCCCTCTGCGCGAGGTAACCGTTCCGCAAGGAGATCCCGCCAACCCGATCGACCGGTTCATCGATGCCAAAATCGCTTCTCACCATTTGGACAAAACCGCAACCGCGACACGTGAAGTCCTGTTGCGCCGTCTGGCCTTTCACCTCACCGGATTGCCGCCCACGCCAGAGGAACAGATCCGCTTTGCCAAGCTGACCGATGCAAGTTGGTTCGCCACCGCCATGGAGCATTATCTTGCCAGCCCCGGCTACGGAGTGCGCTGGGGCCGGGCCTGGCTCGATGTGGTGCGCTACGCCGACACCGCCGGCGAGACGGCCGACTTCCCCGTGCCCCAGGCCTATCGCTACCGCAACTGGGTGATCGATGCGTTTCGCCGCGACCTGCCTTATAACGAGTTTCTGCGCTATCAAATTGCCGGCGACATCATTGCCCAGCACGAGAATGCCGACGCGTCCCGCACCGAAAGCCTCACCACCGCGACCGGATACTGGGCGATTGCCCGCCGCTTCGGCTTCAATGTTGTCGAAGACCATTACCTAACGATCGAAGATGCCATCGACACCCTGGGCAAATCGGTGCTGGGACTTGGCCTTTCCTGTGCGCGCTGCCACGATCATAAATACGACCCGATCAGCAACGCCGATTACTACTCCCTTTACGGGATCCTCGAAAGCACCAAGTTTCCGATGCCCGGCTGCGAGAAGGTCAAGGCGCCTGCCGATTTTGTAAGAGCGATGGACCGCCAGACCAAGGACGCGATTGCCACGACGAAAACCCGTCTGGATCGGGTGAGTACCGAACAAAACGAAATCGGCAAAATCTGGACCGAACGACTCAATCAGGCCAAGCCGCTGGCTTCGGTCACCCTGTCCAACAACGGCTCGGGCTCGTTCCCCGAGGGGCTGACCGCCGTGGCCAACGCGGGTGATTTTGTGCTCCTGGAAGTGTTGCCCAACGCCAACCATGGGGGCGATTCGACGCTCGTTCAGTTCAGCATCGGCACCCGTGTTCATGGCAAGTCAGCCGTTCACGATGTCGTCAAAGATTTTTTGACCCTGGCGCAATCGAGCGGACCAACCCATTTGGGGCACTGGATGGCTCTCGATCTGGGTGGCGGCACCGCCCGATCGATGACAAACTTTGTCCCAAATGGGTTCAATACCCAAGGGGTGATGGTCTGGCGCGGCAGCGCCGAGCTGCCCTGTGCCTTTGTCAACATCAGGGAACAGCCAAATCCGTTCCAGACCGTCAAGCCGCCGGCGCAGAGCCTCGCCCTGCACCCCGGGCCGACCGGTGCCGTCGCGCTGGCTTTTGAAGTCCAGGAATCGGGACCGCTTTCGATCAAGGGGCATTTTCAAAAGATCGACGCGGGCGGCGATGGAGTTACGGCCCGGGTGCGCATTTTGCCAGGCGCCAGGGCCCTGCTTGAGCGCATCAAGCAAAAGACGAGCGAAGCTGAGTCCCTTCGCACCTCGTTGGACACCCTGGCGCAAAGCAAGCCGCTGCTTTATGCCGTTACTGAAGGCACGCCGCACGATGCCCAGCTTCATAAACGAGGCAACCCCCAAGACCGCGGCGATCCGGTCAAGCGCCACAACCTCACGCTGCTTGGCGGCCAACCCTTGAATCAAGCCGCGCAATCGGGCCGGCTCGAACTGGCGGGGTGGCTGACCGACCCCAAGAACCCGTTGACCACCCGGGTCCTTGTCAACCGGATTTGGCAGGGCCATTTCGGCGAAGGGTTGTCTCGCACCCCCAACGATTTTGGTTTGCGCGGCGATCCTCCTTCTCACCCCGAACTGCTCGACTGGTTGGCTCGCGATTTTCAGGCAAGTGGCTGGTCGATCAAGAACCTCCATCGCAAGATCCTCACCTCCCAGGCTTGGCAGCGTTCTTCGCAGGCAACCGCGGCAAGCATCGATGCCGATCCGGACAATCGCTGGCTGGCTCGTTTTCCCCGACTGCGCTTGAGCGCCGAGGAGCTACGCGATGCGATGTTGGCCGTCAGCGGGGAACTCGATGCCGCCGATGCCCAGGGCCACCCGTTCCCTCCGGAAAGCGCCTGGGGCTTCACTCAGCATGGCCCCTTCCGGGCCAACTACGAAACGAACAAACGCAGCGTCTTTTTGATGGTGCAGCGGATCCAGCGGCACCCGTTCCTGGGGCTATTTGACGGGGCCGACCCCAACAGCAGCACCGCGTCTCGGCAAGTGACGACCGTGCCTCCACAGGCGCTCTGGTTCATGAACAATCCGTTTGTCGAGGCGCGCGCCCAGAAGCTGGTCGATTCGCTTCCCGCCGAGACGACCGCCGCCCGCATCGACCGGCTATCGCACTTGCTGTTTGGCCGGGCCGCCACGTCGGAGGATCGAGCCGATGCCGAGGAACTGCTCGCCAACCGCTTTGGCGCCGACTTGCGTCAAGGCTGGGTGATCCTGACTCGCACCTTGCTCGCTTCCAACGAATTCACCCACCGGGATTGAGGACAAAAACCATGAACCCCATGAATTCCCGGCGTGGCTTTCTCAAATCGGCCGTGGTCGGCTCGCCCCTGTTCTGGGCGTTGGTACGCGACATGGAGGCTCGGGGGGCGGCCCCCTCGTCCGGGTCATCGTCCAGCGTTCTGGGCGGTGCCCTGGCCAGCTCGCATCATGCCGCCAAAGCCAAACAGGTGATCTTTGTCTTCTTCTCGGGCGGTGTTTCCCACATCGATTCGTTCGACCCCAAGCCGGCGCTAACGCGCGACCATGGCAAGCAGATCAAACTCGATCACCCCGAGATCAAGGACCGGCCCGGCTACGAAAAGATCTTCCTCAAACGAACCACCTTTCCCTTCACGGTGCAAAATCAGGCCGGCATTCCGGTCAGTTCCCTCTTCCCGCATCTCAATCAGCGCATGGATCAGGTCGCGCTGATCCGTTCGATGCACACCGAGCATTCCAACCATTACAACGCGACGCTTGGCATGCACACCGGCTCTTTCAACCAGGCGCGGCCCAGCATGGGAAGTTGGGTGAGCTACGGCCTGGGAACGCTCAATTCGAATCTGCCCAATTTCCTTGTGCTCGCTCCTCAAGACCCCTATGCGGGCTCGCAAATATTCGCTTCCGACTTCTTGCCCGGCAGCAATCAGGGCACGCGGGTCATCTCAATGACCCAGCCCATCCCCGACCTGACCTCGCGCGTCTCCGCCAATCTGCAGCGAACCGAACTCGACCTCTTGGCCAGGCGCAATCGCCGCCATCTGGAAGAACGAGGAGGCGATCCCAAACTGATGGCGCGCCTGCGCAGCTTCGAGACGGCATTCGGCATGCAACACGCCGCACCCGAAGCATTCGACCTTTCCGGCGAAACGGTGGCCACCAAGACGGCCTATGGGCTGGAAACCGAACCGACGAAATCGTTTGCCTGGCAATGCCTCATGGCAAGGCGCCTTGTGGAGCGCGGCGTGCGCTTTGTCGAGATCGTGCACACGGGCAGCTCAGGCAACTGGGATAGTCACGGCGACATGAAGGATCATGAGCGTCTGGCGGCGCAGGTCGACAAGCCCTTGGCGGCACTGATCGATGACCTCCGCGCGCGCGGGATGCTTGAAGACACCCTGGTGGTCTGGACGACCGAGTTTGGCCGGACACCGTTCAACAACACCGCCGATGCTCCGGGCCGCGAACATCACCCCTGGGCCTTCTCCTCCTGGATGGCGGGCGCCGGCATCAAGCCGGGAATGATCTATGGCGGAACCGATGAACATGGTGTGCGCTCCGTCGATCAACCGGTCGATGTTCACGACTTCCATGCGACGATTTTACATTTACTTGGTATCGATCACCTGCGTTTGACCTACCGGCATTCGGGCCGGGATTACCGGCTGACGGATGTCTCAGGCAATGTGGTCAATGGGATACTCGCTTAGTCGCTTTCTTCTTCATTGCGTGCTCTCGTCGATATCCTCCTTGAACAACTCCTCAAGGCTTCGACTGGTATTGTTCAGAAAGCCTCTCGTGACCTTGTAGTGCTCCGTCTCCTGGTAGGGAGTCTCGCGCATTCCCTCCGCATTCAATAGGAAAATTTTCGATCTAGGATAGGCAAGTAAGATCGGCGAATGGGTTGCGATGATGAACTGGGCGCCCTTGGTGATGTAGTCGTTCAAGATCACCAGGAACTGAAGCTGGCGGGTTGGCGACAGGGCCGATTCCGGCTCGTCTAGGAAATAAAGTCCCGGCTCCTTGAGCCGGTTTTTGAACAAGGCAAAAAACGACTCGCCGTGCGATTGTTCATGGAGGGAGACACCGCCGTAAGAATGGATAATGGGAATGGCTGAACCAGGTTCCTTGTCCAGTCGTTCAATCTCTGTGCCCAGATTGAAAAAGCTCTCGGCCCTCAAGAAAAACGCCTGTTCGATCGAAATCAAGGATTTGCTCAACCGCAAATACTGGTACAGGTCCGAGTGAGACTCGCGTGTGGAAAAGGCAAAGTTGAAGGTGCCCCCTTCCGGATTCAATCCGGCGGCAACAGCCATTGCCTCGATCAGGGTCGATTTGCCCGAGCCGTTTTCCCCGACAAAAAAGGTCACATTAGGGTGAATATTCAGTTCGTTGAAGTCGCGAAAGGCGGGAAGTTTATGTGGATAGCGCTTTGCATCAGGAACCTGGTCGCGAAGGTATTTCACGCTCAGGAGATAGGGGCCGGGTTGCGCTTTTCTTTTTCGAGCCAATGGTCCCCTCCTCTCCCAAGATGCTGTTTCCATTTCCGGTCGATGAGTTTTTCATGGAACCGTGAGGAACGCGTTCATCATGCCTTAGGGCTCTTCCGGCCGATCTTCCCCGTCTTCCAACAATCCCTCCAGATATTCCCTTGTGTGCATCAAAAAGCCCTTGGTCATTCGGTAATGCTCGGTGGCTTCGTAAACGGTGACATGGATCCCCGCTTCGTCGAGTAGAAAGATCCTCGCCTTGGGGTAACCCAGGATGATTGGCGAGTGAGTTGCAATGACAAACTGCGCGCCGCCCTTGACATACTCGTCGAGCAGGATGAGGAACTCAAGCTGGCGCCTCGGCGACAGCGCGGCTTCCGGCTCATCCATCAAATAAAGCCCGTAGTTCTTGAAGCGATTCTTGAACAGGGCAAAGAACGATTCGCCGTGCGATTGTTTATGAAGCGACTGACCTCCGTAGCCCCCGATGATTCTGGAGCCTTTCCCCCCATCGGGATCGTCATCGAGCCGTTCGATCTCCGTCGCCACATTGAAAAAGCTTTCGGCCCTCAAGAAATACATGTCCTTGATGCGACCCGGCGATCTTCCCAAGCGGATAAATCGGTTCAGGTTGGAATGGGATGCAAAAGAGGAGAAACGAAAACTGCGGCTTCCTCCTTCGGGATTCAATCCCAGGGAGATCGCCATCGCCTCTAGCAAAGTCGATTTGCCCGAGCCGTTCTCCCCGACAAGGAAGGTCACATGGGGATGAAAATCCAAACGGGAAAGATTGGTAAAGGCCGGGAGATTGTGCGGGTAATTGTCAAAGCTGGGAACACGATCTCGAAGATAGTTCAGGTAGATGAGGTGCGGGCCTTTATTCTGGCGCGTTTTTCGAGGCATCCGGTAGGTCCCATTTCCCCGTGCTATCCTTCCCCCAAATAGAACTCGGACTATTTCTTCGCCCGGATCATTTTGACGACTTCCTTGGCCAGCTCGTTGGGCACCGGTATCGTCAGGTGGTACTGCTCAATCTTCCATTTGCCCTCGACCAGGCGCAGGACTCCGGTGCCGCGGCAACGGCCATAGGAGGAATTCTCCAGAAGCTCATCGAACGAGGCATGCTTGCCATCGGCACTGACATGCACATGACGCTCGACCTTGTCGTAGGTCCAACCTCGGCCCTTGTCGAAGTAGGGTTTGACAAACGCCTTGAACTGCGCCACGGCCCAGCGCTCCGTTGCGTCCGTGCCCAGGTAGATGGCGTCGTCGCTCAGGCAATCGAAATAGTCGGCGAGCTGAGCCTTGGCTGCCGCCAAATGAAACTTGTCGAGCACCGCGCTGGCATCGGCCTCGGCGTCGCGATTGAGGGCCAATGGCATGCCCACCACCACGCTGGACAAAAACTGCCGCCGGAAGGGGTTCATACCTGATCCTCGATAAGTCAGTGAACGAGGCAGACGGACACGACGATGCCCACTGCCTCGCAAATGCGCTTCCGAGATCTGTTTTATGATTCAGGAACGATTTTGATGCGCGGCAGTTCCTCAGTGGCCCCGTGACCACAGTGGGAGCAGCAGGTTCCGTCCCAGCGGAATGCGAATTCACATTGGGGACACCGGCCCAGTTGGCCCCACTGTTCTCGATTTCCGGGATACCTCATCCACGAGCAATGTCTGCACTCGTTGCTGCCTCCCAGTTTTTCTTTGCATTGCGGACATAGGTAGTAGGGTGGTGGCAGAGTCGGCTTCAGGGCTTCGGTGCACTGTTGAAGTGGATCAAAGAGGTCGACACGTTCAACCACCTTGAAGTCGAGAAGTTTTTGGGCCAGCATTCGGGCACCTTCATGGTTGTCAAACCCCAATTGAGGTTCTTGTGCGGCTCTCAATTGAAGCCACACAGCCTTGATTTGCTCGAGTTGGGTATGCGTGGCAGGTCCATACAACTGGATGAACATAAAGAACTTATCATCCCTAACCTTCGGAAACCGAATGTAAATGGTCACCCTTTCGGGATGCGGATTGAGGTGGCCCCCAAAAACTGGACCAGCAGTTAAGCTACACTTTCCTTGACCTGGAAGGGAGAGTTGAGTGATGGGGATAAGGAAGTCGAGGAAGCGACACGGAGCGGCCTTTAGAGCTCAGGTGGCTCTTGCTGCGCTGCGAGGTGACCGAACGATTGGTCAATTGACAAGCCAGTTTGGGGTGCATGCCACATTGATTTACAAATGGAAGAGAGAACTCTTGGCGGGCGCGGAAGGGATTTTTACCGAGCCAGGCAAAGGTCCCGTTGGTGGAAATGAGGCTCAATTTGAAAAGGAGAAAGGCGAACTTTTCGAACAGATTGGGCGTCTGAAGATGGAGTTGGAGTGGGTCAAAAAAAAACTGCGAGTTAACGATTGATGACCTGCGTCAGGCCGTCGAGCCGATGGATCGGACATTAAGTGTACGACGCCAATGCACCCTACTGGGCCTGAGCCGCTCGACATACTATTTTGAAGCCAAACCTGAGCCAGAGTTCAATCTCCGATTGATGGAAAAATTGGACCGAATATTCATGGATCTGCCTTTTCTGGGGGCCAGGAAGATGGTCCACCACTTGAGATTGGAGGGCATAGAAACAAATCGCAAACGGATTGGAAGGCTGATGAGACTCATGGGCTTGGAGCCGATCTATCCTCGGCCTCGAACGACAAGGAAATGCGAGGAAAACAAGGTTTATCCGTATCTGTTGAAGGGGTTGAAAGTGACCTGCCCCAACCAGGTCTGGTGCACGGATATCACCTATGTCCCCATGCCAGCCGGTCATATGTACTTGGCGGCGATCATGGATTGGCATAGCCGGTTTGTGATTGCGTGGAATTTGTCAAACACACTCGATGGATCGTTTTGCCTGGAAATGCTCGATGAAGCGCTTGCCAAGGGAAAGCCTGGAATTTTCAACACGGATCAAGGGGTCCAATTCACCTGCGCAGCTTGGACAAAGAAACTGGAGGGCAATGGAATCCGAGTGAGCATGGACGGCAGAGGGTGTTACTACGACAACATCTTCATCGAGCGGCTATGGAGAACGGTGAAGTACGAGGAGATTTATCTGAAGGGTCACCGTGAGGTAAAGGAACTGCAAGGAGGTTTAAACGCGTATTTCAGATACTACAATGAACAACGATATCATCAGGCGCTAAATTATAGATTTCCTTCAGAAGTCTACTATGGGAAGCCGATTAAGCTAAGGGGCGCATGTTGATTCGCCCCACGCCCCTCCTCCCGTGAAGGGCCGTGTGGCGAAACAACATGCTTGGACTACAGACACAAAAGACATTTAAAGGTGGAATATTGTAGCTTAAGTTTGCCGTTTTTTGGTCCAGAGAATGGGGGCCAGGTCAGATTCATGGGATAGCCGGCTGGATTATCTGACATGAAATCCTGCACTTCGGTGCATTTCAGGCTGGTGTCGTTCGCGAAGACCCTGACTACACCTTCCTACCCTCAAGCTGCCTTTGCCGTTACTAATCACCGAAGATGATCTCGCCTCCGTTGCGGGTGATCCAGCGCCGCAAAAAAGCTCGGTTCACGGGATTGGCAAAGGATTGTGTCGAGCCATCGGCCATCCCCACGAAAAATCGCGGCGGGGGTGCCGCCCTGGATTCCCGGTACCACCAATGGGTCGATCGACTGGGTCCTGGTTCTCCCAAATGCGGCAAGATCTTGTCTGACCCGAAAGGAATGTCCACCGGTTTGGTCCAGGGCACGGGCACGAAAGCCTCCACCACGAGGATCGTCCCCCTCGTATCGTCAGGAAAGTCTCCTTTTAGGGACAGACCGCTGGTGTCCTCGAAGGCAGCGTTCGGGCCGACAAACACCTGGTAGTGCGTATGGAAGTCTTGCTCGGGGAATTCATGGCATTTGGCGCGAAAGATCTTGGGCATCAACGGCAGTAACTTCAGGTTATCCGGGCTATCCCAAGGCTCGTCCAAACGGAATTTCTTGTAGAGCGCTCCCTGACCCAGAAACGGCAGCAATTCCACGCGCCAGCTAGTGAGCGCCTCGCCGCCCGGCCCGATCACCGCATGCGCAGGAAAACGATCGTGGATGTTGTGGTAGTCCTTCATGGCCCTAACGATTTGTTTCAAATCGTCTTCGACGCTCATCACTGATTCCAAAGAACTATCTCTTGCAGCCGCGATGAACTGCGGCGGAATGATGAAGAGATTCACAATTAAAAACAACAGGGTGAAAAACGGCGAGCGAAAGAAGAGCAATACCGCCAGGGCCACCACCGAGCCGATCGACAGGAAAACAAACCCCCATAGCCTTCCATTCGACAAGGAAAGGATTAAAAGAGAACCAACATAGATCGCCGAGAAAATCCGCTCTAAGTCGTGTCGTGACATGATCTGGCCAGAATAGCGCAGGCTCAGCTACCTGGCAATCATTGGTTTGTGATAAAACGCTCAGGAATTCAAGCCTAGCGAGCGCGTCTATCGTTCCCAAGATTCCGGGGCTTGACCATGCCGCATCCAAGGAGAAATGCCATTCACTCCTTGCGTCTTTTTTCCCGCAGACCAGAGATCCAATCGTGCAAGGCCATCCTATCGGGAGGGTTATCGAAGAACTCGGCGCATTCGTCCAATTCTCCACCTACCCAGGCCGCCGAATACCACCTTGGCTGCACCTGCTTGCCGACCCAGGTAAGTCGCCCGATGCGAGATTTTTGTGGCCGGCCCAGTGGGGGTGTGGTTCCTTTTGCATCGAAAGTCAGATCGCGCGGGCTGGTCCAAGGTACCGGTTCAAAGGCTTCCAAAAGAACAACCACCTGGTCTTCTTTGCCAGGAAGGTCATTCTTGATATCAAGGGCACCTTCCCTCAAGAACTCCGCTCCTGGGCCCACCAATGCTTGATGAAAGGTGGAATCGGGTGAATGAGCAATGTCGCGATCATTTGGCCGAAATACATAAGGAATCTCAGGCAAGAGTTTGATGTTTTCCTTGCTATCCCACGGCTCGTTCAATCGAAATTTCTTATAGAGTTCGTCCTCTCCTAGATGGGGCAAAATCAGAACGCGCCAGCTATGGAGCGGTTCTCCTTTTGGCCCAAAAACAACCGCCGGAGGAAAATGCCCATGGTGTTCTCGGTAACTCTGCAGAGCCAGAACGAGATTCCGTTGATTTCGTTGGAACCAGCCCGCCCGGTCGTGCCTGATTTCTTCGGTCGTGTCTTCCAAAAATGCCATGAACAATGCGTAAAAAAAGAAGCCAGCAGGGAATAAAAACGTCGTAGCACGAATCGGGCTTTTTGCATTCCCCGATGACAGGGAAAAGATCCAGAGCAGAAGTGCCAATACAACCATGCTCACACTGGTGATATAGAATCCGGAAGTTTGAAAAATGATTCCAAAAAAAATGATTGCCCCGAAAACCAACAGCAGAACTCCTTTGAGGAGACTCTGCTTCCTCTCGGTGGTTTCAAAACCTTCCGGTGCGCTTTCGATGACACTGCCCTCGCTCGTTGGTTTTGGATTCACCGATCAGACGACCTGGAGTTCATTCGCTTCTCCGTGGTTCTTCGCCTTTTCTTGTGATCCAGCGGCGCAACTCCTTTGGGTCGGGCGGGTTCGCAAACCACTGGACCGAACCGTTTGCCAATCCTGCTAGAAAAATGGGCGGGGGCACGGGTTCGAAGGTCTCCACCACCAAAATTGTCTGTTCCGCGCCGCCTGGAAAATCCCGGTCCAACGATAACCCGCTCGTTCCTTCAAATGCCGCGCCCGGCCCGACAAAAACCTGGTAGTGCGTCTGAGATTCTCTCTCCAGAGTCTCATGGCATTTGCCACGGTAGAGCCTGGGCATCGATGGCAACAACTTGATGTTTTCCGGGCTATCCCAGGGCTCGTTTAAACGAAATCTCCGGTAGAGATGATCCTCTTCCAAATACGGCAGCAGTTCAACCCGCCAGCTATAAAGGGCCTTGCCATCGGGACCATAAACCGCCTGGGCCGGAAAGCGGCCATGTGTCTTATGGTACTCCTGCATCGCCATGGCGATTTGCGCGAGGTCATTTCTGACGCTCAACTGGGTTGCCCCAAGGCGGAGCTTTGTGGCGATAGCTAACTGCGGAGAAACAATAAACAGACTAAAAAAACAAAAAAACCAGAGCCACAAACGACGACCGCAAAAATAGCAGGATCGCCAAGACTGCCGCCGAACCAATCCAAAGAACTCCAAAACCCAATAGCCTTGTGTGGGACAACGAAAAAATCAAAAGAGAGCCAAGATACACCACGAAAACCAACCACTCGACCATGAAGCCACGTGACTTGGTTTTTTTTGAATCGATATCATCGTGAGGATTCATAGAAAGTTCAACCCCGTCTGACTAATCCTCAGCCTTGTCGCCGCCGTTGCGGGTGACCCAGGCTCGCAAATAACTCATGTCTGGGGAGTTCGCAAGACCCAAGATTGCCTTACTTGCCATGGCGGCTTGGAAATGACTGGGAAGCACCCGGGCACCATTCCAGGCAATTCGTCCCAGCCGGTTCTTTCTGGGTCGACCCACCAAGGGCAATTCTCCTTGCAGGTCAAATGGAAGGTCGCGGGGGCTGGTCCAGGGCACGGGCTCGAAGGCCTCCACCAAGATGATGGTTTGATCCAGCCCATCGGGAAAATCTCTTTCAAAATTCAGTCCGCGTTTTTCTTCAAAGGCCGCTCCTGGTCCCACGAATACCTGATGGAACGTGGAATGGGGAGAATCGGACCTGTCGAGCCGCAACGGTTGGAAACACTGGGGGATCTCTGGTAAGAGCTTGCTGTTTTCTGGGCTGTCCCAGGGTGCGTCCAAGCGAAATTTCTTGTAAAGCTCTTCTTGGTCCAAGTAGGGCAAGAGCAAAACCCGCCAGCTAAGCAAAGCCTCTCCCTTGGGACCGAAAATGACGGCGGGAGGCAGGTGGCCATGTTGCTCGTGATAAGCGTGCATGGCCATGACGATCTGCTTTTGCTGCATTTGCAAATCGAGTGAACCTGATCCGTGTCGAAATTCTTCTCCGGCGTCCTCAAACAATGCCAAAAAGAAGCCGCAAAATACGATAACCATGGGAAACAGGAATACCGTCACTCCAAGAGGATCCCGCCTCTTTCGCAAGGGAGCGATCCAGAGGAGAAAAAAGAATCCTAATACCATTACACCCATAACATAGAAGCAAGAAACGCGAAATAGAAAGGCAAACAGAAGAATCGCCGTCAAAACAAATAACGAAATTCCCGCAAGGAGCGTTTCCCTACGCCCGTTTGGATCCGACAGATCTTCATGAGCATCCATGGGCCTGACTTTCCCAGACTGGATTTTCGGGTTGGTTTTTAGAAGTCCGCTTGGGAACTAAATCCCTCATCCTGCAAAGACTTTCTAGTCATTCCTTGTTCATTCCTTTCCGTTGACGAGTCATCCACTCTTGCAACGGAAGCAACCGAAAAGGGTTATCGAATTGTTCGACACAATCGCCCAATTCTCCTTCCGCCCAGGCCGCCGAGAACCAATTTGGCTGAACCCGGGCGCCTTCCCAAATAATACGTCCCAGATGCGATTTCCGTGGCCGGCCCAGTTTGGGAATGGTTCCATTGGCATCAAGAGTAAGGTCACGCGGGCTGGTCCACGGTACCGCTTCAAATGCTTCCAAAAGAACGAACACCCGGTCCTCTTCACTGGGAAGGTCATTCGTGAATTCCAAAGCGCCTTCCCTCAACAACTTCGCACCTGGACCCACCAAGGCTTGATGGAAGGTGGAATAGGGAGAATCCACGATGTCACGCTCACGCGGCTGAAACCTACCCGGTATTTTTGAAAGGAGTTTGATGTTTTCCTTGCTATCCCATGGCTCGTCCAGGTGGAATTTTCGGTGCAGTTCCTCTTCGCCCATGAATGGCAAGATCAGAACGCGCCAACTATAGAGGGGCTCTCCCTTTGGCCCCAAGACGACCGCCGGAGGAAAGTGACCATACTGCTTCCGGTAACCCTGCAACGCCAATACGATGTTTCGCTGGTCATTTGGAAAATGAATCCAATAACCCTGCCTTATCTCTTCAACAGTGTCTTCCAAAAACGCCATGAAAAACGCGTAAAAGACGAAAACCATGGAAAATAAAAAAGGCCCGCATCCTATGCGGGTCTTGGTCCACGCCAAAATAAAAGACCAACGCAGTAGCGCCAATACGACAATACTTACGCTGATGATATAGAAGCCGGACGTTCGAAAAATCACGCCGAACAGAATGATGGACGCGAAAACGAAAAGCAATACTCCCGTAAGGAGCATTCGCTTCCCATCAATCGCTTCAGACTCTTCCGCGGTGGTCTTGATGATCCTGGCCTCAGGGCTGGTTTTCGATCATCGACAAGGACTACAGGAGAGCGCCGGCGCTTAGGGCTTCCCAAACGCCCCCACCGCTTCGATCCCCTTCCCGGTAATTTTAAACACTTCCGTCGAGAGCGGGTAAGGAGCTTCGGCGAATTCGCGGGTGACCACGCCGGCGAGTTTGCCGGCGAAATCGGTGTGCTTGGAGGGCCAAATATAAAGAAAATCCCGATCGGGAGCGACGGCCATGGCGGGAACTTCCATCATCTTTTCCAGCGACTCCGCCAAATTGGGAGCCAGGAGCAAAGCGGTCTTACAAGGCAGTTCGGTTCCAAAGGTCACAAGCGTGACCTTGCCGACATCAAGCTCCTCGACCGAAACCTTGTCCAATTCCATCGCCAGATTGTCGAATGCGATCGCGCCGGCCTCTTCCACGGATAGCCCGATCCGACTCAACATGTCGTCCGTCACCCAGGAAACGATCGCGCCATCGATGGGGATATGCACAAGCACCCGATCGGCCTGCTTGGAAACGGGATGACGAAAAGGAGGCGGCAGCTTGTGGTCGTTGGGCTCCAGGATCCAAAAGAGCCGATCCCGGGAAATCTCGGGCCGCTCTTCTTGACCGGTGGAGACGATGGCGTCCACAAAGGCGCCGATCGCCGACAGTTCGTTGTTTCTGGAATAGAGTCTCTCCAGATTCTCAAGGGAGACTTCCAACTGCTTTCCTTGAACGGTGACGCGATACCGCCCCGAGGACGGGTCCCGTTCAAAGGCGAGCCCGCGGCCCTGCAGCTCTTTCTCGAACGCCTCGGAGCATTTCATTTGCCGACTCCAACTGGTCCTTCAAGAATTCCTTGGTCGATTGCCAGGCGATCGTGGACGGCATCGCGCCCCGCCGATCCACGCACCCTTCCCCTCCCGATTCGACGCTTCATCCTAGAATGAAAACCAACTCCCTCCCGGAACCTGCCATGTCGATGCATCGTATTCTGTTTTGCACATCCTCTATTGTCTACCCCACAGGTGCTTTTTTCTCTTTGCCGGCTCGCGCCGGCAGTATTTCGGCGGTCCTGCTGATTCTGATCGGCTCCCTTTTTTGCGCAACACCGGCGGCCTTGGGCGCCGAGCCGATCAAGATCCTGCTTGTCTCCACCAAGCTCGATCATCCACCTGCCTCGCACATGTACGCGTTCGAATGCGATCTGCTGGGCAAATGCCTGACGCAAACCCCCGGTGTCGAGATCGTTCGCGCCGAAGATTGGCCCAAGGACGAGAAGACTCTTGAAGGCATCAAAGCAATCGTCTACTACTCCCGGCCCGCAGGAGACATTGTCCTTTCCCCCCAACACCGCGAGTCCTTCAAGCGGCTGATGGATGCGGGAGTCGGATACACCGCGATCCACTGGGCGACGGATGCCGGAAAGCATGTCGGCGAAGAGTACTTGGGAATTCTGGGCGGCTGGTTTCATGTGGATCATTGCGGCCTCAAGGTGGATACGCGGCCTCTGGTGCAAGTCGATCCCGCGCACCCGATCTGCCGCGGCTGGAAAAGCTATCCCCTGCGCGAGGAGTTTTATCTCAACTTGAAATTCCATCCCGACGCCAAGCCGATTCTCAAGGCGAATGTCGATGGCAAGGACCAGACCGTGGCATGGGCGTTTGAGCGCAAAGGCCTCAAGGGCGGCCGTAGTTTCGGCACGACCCTTGGCCATTTCCATGATAACTTTACGATTCCCGAATTTCGCAAGGCGCTGGTCAACGGCATCCTCTGGTCCGCCGGCGTCGACGTGGGCGACGAAGGGGCCAAGGTTTTGCTCACTGCCGAACAGACCCAGTTGCCGAAATAGTTTTTTCTCTTCTTCAGCAGATTCTTATTTGCACAGACATAGGAGATCATTCATGTCGCGGCGTGTTCTGACCGGCCTGGCGGCCCTGTTGATGTTGGCGGGCACCTCCTGGCTATTCGCGCGCAATGAAGAGCCGGCCTCCCTGTTCGATGGCAAGACGCTCGACGGCTGGGAGGGTGATAAAAAGGTGTGGAGGGTGGAAGGGGGCACCATCACCGGCGGATCCTTTGAGGGCAATCCGCGCAATGAGTTCCTTGCCACCACGAAGGACTACAAGGATTTCACCCTCTCCCTGCAATATCGCCTGATCACGAAATCGGGCACGCCCAATGCCGGCGTGCAAATTCGCAGCCAGCGGATCACGAACCCGCCCAACGAAATGAAGGGCTACCAGGCCGACATCGGCGCCTTCGGCGATGGCAAGCCCTTGAGCGGATCGCTCTACGATGAATCGCGGCGCAACAGGTTTCTGATCGCCTCCGATCCGGAACTCTTGAGCAAGACGGAAAAGCCCGGCGAATGGAACGACATGGAAGTGACCTGCAAGGGCCCGCGCATCGTCATCAAGATCAACGGCAAGCAAACGGTCGATTACACGGAAACTGAAACGGGCATTCCCTTCGAGGGGAAGATTGGCCTGCAAATCCACGGCGGTCAAAAGGCCGAAGTCTACTACCGCAACATCAAGATCCTGGAAGACAAATAGGCGATCCATCCCTTCGACAAGCTTGAGCTTCGCTACAGCCAGTTTTCCAGCCACTTCCAGGCAAAGTCACGAATCCCCTCGGGAAAATCGTGCGGGCCAGGATAGCTCTTCGTTTGAAAGGGAGTGAATTCATCTCGTTCCGGTTTGGGCCGGTTGGGCCGATACGCCGCAAGGACCCGGGCCGCCTTGGCCGGAAAACCGTAATCGGCGAATTCCTTTTCCGATTCCATGACGAGCAAGGGCCGAGGAGCGATGAGCAACATGAGATCGTCGAAGTCGACCGGAGGCACCTTTTTGAGATCTTTTAAGTAGGGAGCAAACCCCTTGATGTAGGTGTACCGGCCGACGCCGGCCTTGGCTTTTTCGCCGGCTGGCGCAAGGGGTTCATAGCCGCCGGCTCTGGCCCAGTGGTCCTGAGGCCGCATCCATCCCAGCACGCCGCCGTTGGCCATCGTCACGCTGATGCGAGGGTCGAACGCCGCAGCAAACAGACTGGAATGTCCGCCCAGGGAATGGCCCAGGCAAGCGATCTGTTTGGGATCGACCTCGGGACGGGTCAACAAATAATCGATGGCACGCGTCGCGTCCCAGGTATTTTTGCCCACCATCGACCAGGCGGGATGCTTCTGATAAAAGGCCCGCGAATCGTAGGGTCCCAATCCGGGCGAGACCCGCTCGCCGTCGGTCAACAGGTCGATGCACAAGACGACATGCCCCCGTTTGGCCAGTTCCAGCCCGTATGCCCGGCTCATCCATTTGGGTTCAAGCGGTTCGTTGCGTTTTTGTCCGGATAATCCGGCGACAAGATCCTTGCCGGCTCCCGAAGTGGTCGGGTGAATGCAAAGGATTCCCGTGGAGGGTGAGGATGCCTTCCGGCGATCCGGCACGAGCAGCCAGGCCGTGACGAAGTTGTCCGATTCGCTGCGAAAACGCACATGATGAAAAACAACACCTGCTTCTTCGCGAACCTTGACGGTCCTGGCTTCAAGCGACGGGCGCTCCTTCGGGAACGATCCAAGAAGTTCCCGCCAATCTCTACGCAATCGGTCCAGGGAGGCGAAATCCCCTGGTGGCCCTTGGCCTCTGACGCGAAGGAAAGCTGTGGACACACCCGCCAGGGCCAGCCAATCTCTGCGATCGAGTATCTCGCGGGTTCTCATTACGGCACACAACCCTTCATCAACAGGGGTTTCCTGAACGACATGGTGAATTCTTAAGAACCTGACAGCCATCAAAGACCGCGAACGGAACAGGCATGGATTTCAAGGTAAGGTACGCGAACGGCCTCGCACCAACGGAAAGACTCGAAGTAAAGAATACACGTTCGCATCAAATAAGAAAAAACAGGGTGTCCAGCAAACAACCACGTAAGATTTGCCGCCCGGAATGGGGGAATGGTTACCTTTTTCTTAAGACTACCCCGCCGGCACTTTGGGTTTCTTGACAACCTAATCGATACACCCCTAGGGTAGTGGAGAGTTTTTTTCGGCCATTCCCTGCTACCTCGCCTACTCATTCCGAACTTGGAGGAATGGATTCCAAATGGGCGGGGAGTTTCTCGAATTTACAAATCGTCGAAGTTGATGAACTTGTTTCATGAGTGAATTCATCAGGTTCCGGTTTTTCGCGCGGCGGTTTGCAGGGTGGATTGGCAACCGAAAACCTGGCAACATCGATTTCCGAGGGCGAATCTATGCTTGGGTACCTCAAGATCTGGGTGAAATGGGTCAAGCAATTCAAGAAAACTCGTCTCCCCCAGATCCCCTTGCGGCGCCGCACCCTGGCCCTAATTGAAGTGCTCGAATCTCGCGACACGCCGACAGGCGTTCTTTACCCCGAATACCTTTTTTCCTCGCCGATTGGCACCGTTCAGCCGCAATCGACCCCTGCGCCCAGCGGCTACACCCCGGCTCAAATCCGCCATGCTTATGGCTTCGACCAGATCCGCTTCGCCAATGGCACCGTCGCCGGCGATGGGGCAGGAATGACAATCGCCATCGTCGATGCCTACGACAATCCCAACATCGCCAGCGACCTGCACCAGTTTAATCTCGCTTTCGGCCTGCCCGATTCGGGTTTCACCAAGGTCAATCAAAGCGGTGGCACCACCTATCCCAAAACCGATGCGGGCTGGGCGAGCGAAATCGCGCTCGACGTCGAGTGGGCGCATGCCATCGCCCCCAAGGCCAAGATCCTTCTGGTGGAAGCGACCGACAGTTCTTACGACAACATGTTTGCCGCGGTGGCCTGGGCCGCGAAACAATCCGGCGTTGTCGCGGTCTCGATGAGTTTTGGCGGTTCCGAGTTTTCGGGACAGACCCAGTACGATTCGGTTTTCAAAACGCCAGCTGGCCATGCCGGGGTCACCTTTGTCGCCTCGTCAGGAGATAGCGGCGCGCCCGCTTCTTACCCAGCTTCTTCTCCCAATGTCCTTTCCGTGGGCGGAACGACACTGACGCTCGATGCCGCCGGCACGATTCTGCGCGAATCGGGTTGGTCTGGAAGCGGCGGCGGCGCCAGCGCCTACGAAGCCCTACCCGCCTATCAAAAAGGCACGGTGGCGAGCACTCTCACCAAGCGAGCCACGCCCGATGTCTCTTACGATGCCGATCCGAACTCCGGTTTCCCCATCTACGACACGGTCAACAATCCCGCCAGCGCGCCCTGGGATCTAATCGGCGGCACAAGCGCCTCGGCTCCGCAGTGGGCCGCACTCGTTGCCATCGCCGATCAAGGAAGATCGTTGGCAGGCCTGACGTCGCTCGACGGCGCCACCCAGACCTTGCCGCAGATTTATGCGATGCCGGCAAGTAATTTCCACGACATCACCACCGGACGAAGCACTGGGTCCCCTTCCGTGAGCGCTTTGGCGGGATATGACATGGTCACCGGGCGGGGCACGCCCTTCGCCAATCTGGTCGTGGCCAGCTTGACGGGCCAAACGACCACCACGCCTCCCGTCACCAATCCCCCGCCGGTCACCCCCACGGTCAAGAGTTTGGGAGTAAGCGTCGCCAAGGCCACCGTGGTTGCGGGAACAGCCGACCAGATCACCATCAGCGCACTCGACTCGACCGGGAAGGTGGTTACCGACTACCTGGGCAAGGTCACATTCTCCAGCACCGATGTCTCGGCCGGATTGCCCGCCACCTACACCTTCACCGCGGCCGACAAGGGAGTCCATGTTTTCAATTTGGTGTTGAAAACAGCAGGCACGCAAAGAGTCACGATCACCGACACCGCCAACGCGCTCAGCAGTTCCAGTTCGATCACGGTCAGCCCCGCCGCGCCCGCGCAGATTCTTTTCGATCAACAACCGGCACTCGCCACGGTGGGCTCGGTGATCAGCCCTGCCGTGAAAATCCGCCTCGTGGATCAATTTGGCAACCTCGCAACCAACGACAATTCCGATCAGGTAACTCTTCGTCTTGGCGCCAACCCGGGCAATGCCAGCTTGCAGGGAACCACCAAGGTGACGGTTTCTCAAGGGATTGCCACCTTTGCCAACCTGTCGCTCAGCGCCCTGGGCAATGGTTACACCCTGGTCGCGAGTTCTGGCACCTTGAAAGAGGTCGCCTCAGCCACCTTCAAGGTCGTCGCCGTGTCTCCTTCGCGCACGCTGCTCGATTTTGAAAATGCCTCCACCTGGAACATTGTCGGAGGTAGCTGGTGGAACAATTCCCCCACGGCACGGCGGTCAAGCGATGCGGCGCATGATGGAACGAGCGGCCTCGTCGATACCAACGGCGACGATTGGATCTACCGCAACGACTCGACCACCAAGGTCAAAGCAGGCGAAACGGTTTCCACCTGGCTCAAATTTGCCGACGCCGCCGATGGCCGGGCCTACTTTGGTTTTGGCGCGAGCAATCTCGGCACCTATTCGCTGGTGGCGGCGCCCAATTCCGGCGAACTGCAACTGCAACTCAACGCCTTTTATGGCTACACCACCCTGGCCACCGTCAGCCAGTCTTACCTGGCCAACCACTGGTACCGCCTCGAAGTGACCTGGGGCACCGATGGCAAACTGGTCGGCAAGCTCTTCGATAGTGATGGCAGCACCCTACTGCAAACGGTGTCCGCAACCAACACCCTGATCAAATCGGGAGGCATTGCCCTGAGAGCCACCGGATCGGATAAGTACTGGGATTCGGCGACGGCAGCAACCACGACCACTGCGGTACTTCCGAACAACAACACCTCGGCAGGCAACACCAAAACACTTTCCCATCAGTCGGAAATCGTCGGCCAATTGCTTCAAGGCGACGAACCGGCAACTCTGACCTTTGTGGTCAACGGTGTTCAGCACATCCGGCGCACCGGCCGATCGAACCCGAGTGGTTTGGATCTCGCCTGATCGATTGGTTGGATTTGCCCTCCCAAAAGCACCCTGACCGTGGATCAGGGTGCTTTTTTTATTTCTGTGTTCCTCAAGTCCGTGCGCGTCGATTTGCGCTTTTCTGCCAAATCGCGCCAACGAATTCCCCGGAAACCTTGTTGACATCATGTCGACACGCCGGTATGTTTACGCTGTGTAAACAATTCCTTGGAACCCAAGGTGACTCAAGAGCATGGCGGAATTTCAGCGATTGCCGATGAGCGATGCGGAGCTCGAGGTCCTCAAAATCTTGTGGGACTGCGGGCCGCTTCCAGTGCGCGACGTGTTGGCGAAGTTAAGCGGACTGGGCCAGGAATGGTCGCGTTCCACCGTCATCACCTTGCTGCAGCGGCTTGAAAAAAAGGGATATGTCCAAAGCGACAAGAGCCAGTTCGCCTTTGTCTTTCGGGCCGTCGTCTCTCGCGAGGACGAGATGCGCGCGCGCATGAATGTGCTGGCAAGCGAACTTTGCGAGGGGGAACCCCTGCCCCTCATGCTCGCCTTCACGCAGCAGCATCGCTTTTCGGCCGAGGAATTGGCTCGCTTTCGAAAGATGATCGACGCGATCGAACCCCGGGAAAAGAAGCGAGGCGATCAATGAGCACCATCCTGGAGTGGCTGATCCAAAACTCGATCGTAGCCGCGGTTCTGATTCCCCTGGTCTGGCTCGTCTGCCGCTTCTTTCGCGATCGCCCGGCGCTCCAGCATGCGCTCTGGTTGCTCATCCTCTTAAAACTCGTCACCCCTCCCCTCGTAACCTGGCCCTGGAGCATGGAAGAACTGGGCGCCACGATCCGGTCGATGGCACCTGCCAGCTCTCCCTTTGCGCAGTCGTACTTGCAGACTGGTCCCCAGATAAGCCTTCCCGAAACACCCGATCAAGAGTTCGACCGCCCCCCCGCTATCTCTGTCGCTGAACCCGCCGACGCAGGTTCCATGAGCGTCAGCCCACTTCCCTCGGGGCTAAGCGAGGCATCCCAACCTGCCAATCCGACCAACGGATCCTGGTTCGAAACCGCCCAGGTTTGGAGTTCCCGGATCGTACCTGTAGTGATCAGCGTCTGGATTGCTGGAGCAATCCTTTGCCTGATAAGGCACCTTCGACAAATGCTGCGCCATGCCCGGCTCGTTCAGAGCGGTATGGCCGCGCCGCGGCTTCTTGTCGACGAGGTGGGCCGGGCGGCCAGACAGCTCAAGCTGGAGGCGCCCCAGATCGTGATCGTCAGGAGAATCGTCTCGCCCTTCCTCTGGTGCATGGGCAACATCCGCCTGGTCTGGCCCGAGGCGATGGCAAATACCCCCAAAATTTCCCGCGCGCGCGCCATCATCGGTCATGAATTGGCCCACTTAAGCCGCCGCGATCACTGGATCGCCTGGCTGGAACTGGGCGCGGGCGTGATCTGGTGGTGGAATCCGCTGTTCTGGTTTGTCAGAAACCGCCTGCGCGAAACGGCCGAGATGGCCTGCGATGCCCTGGCCATTGCCGCTCAACCCGAAGCGCGCCGCGAATATGCCGAAATGCTTCTGGAACTTTCGGCTGGTTTTCCCGCGGGATCACCAGCCGCCATCCTCGGTGTCAGCCCCGGTACCCCTGCTTCTTTTGAAAGGAGATTTTCCATGATCCTCTCGCAACGCGTGTCCGGCCAACGGTCCTGGCCTGGAATGTTGATTCTCATTGCCCTTGGCCTGCTCGCCTTGCCGCACTGGTCTGCGGCGCGCCAGGCACCCATCGAACGACAAGAGCGGCCTGACCCCCGTCCGGAAGCGCAACCTCAGCCGATCACCGCGGCAGAGAAGCCAACAACCGATGATGGCATTTTCACGGCCTGGGGAAAACAGACCGGTGGCCTGCAAGCCGGCCTGGGATTTTATGCGAACGAACGGCGCGCCTACCAGTTTGGCGAAACCGCTCGCGTGGCCGTACGCGTCAAAAACGTCAGCAAGGAGACGGTCAAATTCCAGTACCTGCACTCGTTCTTTGACGAAACGCCACCTTTACTGGTCCGCCAAGACGGTCAACCGGTTCAATTCAAGGCCGCCGCGATCTCGAGCGCCAAGTACGACCTGCCCAAATCAATTGAGCTGGCGCCCGGCAAGGAGATCGAACTTTACCAGGTCAAAATCGAGCTCAAGCCAAATGTGGAGCAGGAAGCCGGACCCCATTTAAAACTTTTTGGATCGGGAATTTTCACGATGCGGTATGACCGGTTGATTGGCCCCTCCTCGATCAGCGTGCCGGTGTCCGATCCCATTCTGAGCCAACTCTCCACGGGCCCCCTGGCGCTTGCTGTCCGGCCCCACTCTTACGTCAAGTCCGACCAGCCTGACGCAGAGCAACCTCGCTGGTTTGCCGAAGGCAGCGTTGTGGGACCTGACGGCAAACCGATGAAGGATGTGGAAATTTGGGTCCACTCCGGGATAGGTTCCCTCAAGGGAGGGAGCATGGGTCATACCGATGCCCAGGGGAAATACCGGGTTGAGTTTCATCGAGGCATGTTGATGGGGAGGGAGTCGTCACAACTGCAAGTCGCCAACATCACGGCATATCGACCCGGATTTGCGGAGAAGAATCTCAATCGCCATGGCGCCGGAACCATGGCGGTGCGCGCTGTCGGCGCGCAAGAGCTGAAAAACTACGGCGCCGCGAGCAGCTCGCTCGCCTTGCCCGGCGTCGCCCGCAAGGTCGACTTCGTCATGGTGCCTGCCGGACGGATTGAAGGCCGGCTGGTGGGAACGGGAAGTTTTTCGCGGATGACTCCCGCCACGGCGCGAGAAACCAAGCCCAAAGGAGAACTGCCGATCGTGGGTGCGGACGAACGAAATCGCAGCCCACTGGCCGGCTGGAAGGTTTGGCTGACCGGTCCTGAATTGCCGCCTGCAAGCAGTGTTTACGCCAGTGCTTTCACCGATCAACAGGGCCGATTCGTGGTGGAAGATATTCCCGTCGGCTTCAAGTGGAAACTCATGACCGATACGAACCTTCCCGGAAATCGAGAGCCTGTTTCGAAAGAGTTTCAACTTCAAGGTACCGATGCCGGGCGCACGATCCCGATCGAACTGGAATTGAAAAGCGATCAGAAGGAAGTGTTTTTACAGTTCACGCGGTTTACGCCATCCTCGTCATCGGGGCCGAGTAACACACCCAAGCCCGATCGGCCGGAACTCCAAGACGGCGCGAAGAGGCCGTCCGCCAGAGCCGTCGAGGAGAAATCAACTTATACGGCCTGGGGCCCAGAGATCGGTGGTCTGCAGGCCTGCCTGGGATTTCTCGCGGGTCAAAAGCGCGCTTACCGGCAAGGGGAAACGGTCAAGGTTGTGATTCGCATTCGTAATGTCGGCAAGGAGAATGTGAAGTTCCACTACACGAACGTGTATTTCACCGAGAACTTCCCCGTCGTGATCGATGGCCAGGGGAAAACCCACCCCGCCATCTACACCGGTTATGCCGAGGGAGGACAACGATCGATCGGGGTGGATCTGGCACCCGGCAAGGAGATGGCGCTTCATGAACAGAGTTTTGACCTCCAGTCACTCGATCCCAAGGCCAAGCTAAGGCCGCAGTCGGCTTATGGAGCAAAAAACCTCTACGGATCGGGAAAATTCCTCATCCAATATGAGCGCGTCACGGGACCAAGCTCGGGAAATCGCGGAATGCACGATCCCATTTTGAGCAACCTCCCTACGGGCAAACTGGAACTGGAAATCCAAGACGGCTTGCCAGATGCCGCCCCCAATCCGCCAAAGGATGATGGGGCTGATGCCAAGCAGAAAGCGGACAAGGGAGAAATCGAAACCATCGAAAACTATGTCAGGACGCTTCGTGCGGCAGTGAAAAATCCTGCTGACAGCCAGCATGTCTACCGCCTGGTGATCGATGCGAAGTTTCGCAAAGCCTTGCACTGGGCGGCCGCAAAAGGCGACGATGCCCTGGTCGCGGAACTGGTGCGCAACTATTGCGGACCATCCAATCCAGACCGGGGAGGAACGTCGCTCACCTGGACGGCCTGGCTGAACGACACCGAGGCGGTTAAAATCCTCCTGGGCCGGGGGGTGAATGTCAACGGCACCGACAGCGAAGGGCGTACAGCGCTGCACGAAGGAGCGCACTGGGGTGCGGAAATGACGAGGCTCCTGTTAGACGGGGGTGCCGACGTGAATGCTCCCAGTAAAAAGGGAGTGACACCGCTGATGATGGCCGCTGGCGCGCACTCAAGCGAACCGGTCCGCCTGATTCTGGCCAAGGGAGCCGATGTCAATGCCCGCGACAACGAGGGCAAAACGCCCCTCATGTGCGCGGCCTCGCAAGGACGGCTCGCCAACGCCGAATTCCTTCTGGCCAAAGGAGCCGAAGTGCGTTTCAAGGACAAGGCGGGAAAAACCGCCCTTGATCTTGTGCGCTCTTCGAGCGACGCCTTTACCGGATTCGCCGGCGACGAATATGTCGGCGAGTTCTTGGATCAGGCGCACAAAGATGCCGAGGCTTTGCGCGCCCTGCTGAAACGAGCGGGCAGTTAATAGTCGAAGCCCGGCCGATGGGATTTTCCAATCATGCTGAAACCGATTACCCTGCATCCAATCGCTTATCTTTCTTTGCTTCTCGCAAATTTGCTATTTATTGTCTATTTAATGCTCACTTTTTCTGGGCAAAATTTTGCACAAATTGGCGAAAAAGTCACCTATAAATCAATTATCGACCTCTTAAAAGACATTAAGTATTATCAAGGAACGGGCGACTACCACGCGATCATCGACACCTTGAACCGGGTCGATATCGATACCTTGGTTTCAGGAGAACTGACAAACGGATCGCCAAGGGTAGTCGCTTTTTCCAGCGCCCCTCCGATTGCGCCAGGTTTGGAAAAGCCCGGCGATTTCAATGGGATGTACGCATCGATCGCTTTTCCCGATACGGCTGATACCACCAAGGATCCTCACCGAGATTACTGGATTCTTTGGGCGAGAGCCTTTGCTGCCCGTTATAATACCAAACTGGAAGCCGAACTGAAGCAGGCCAATCAAAAACCTGCCAGCCGGTAGGGGAAATAAGGGAAGGATCCAATCAACACATTATAGATTTTCAGAATATATAAAATCCATGAAACAATTGCGTACGTCTAATCTGAAGCTAGCTTATTACACCTCCGCAATATTATTATTTGCATTTATAGTAGCACTTACATACGCGCTGTTTGCGCCAAGAAAACCAAAAGCCGATATTAGAATTTTTTTTTCGATATCCAGCTGCTTTAATTTCAACGGAACATCGGTTATAAAAGGCACTGTAGCATTACAAAATAACACTGACGCACCTTTGCTTTTTGATTGCGAAGAACCGGCAGCAAACGTCAATTTTGTCGTCGTAGATAATCTTATTGGAAAATCTCACATAGCCAATGGAAACCATTTGAATTCACTCAGAGGTCTTGGTATTAACAGCATAAAGACACATCAGTTAAAGATAATGCCCCGGAGCACTTTAGAATCCGAGTTTTTAACATCTTTTGACTGGGAGCTTCAAATGCCGAATGTAAAGAACATATATTGCATGATTAAAATTGACGGCGAAACTTATTACTCTGCTGCAGAGCTATTAATGTTGAAATAGACGCCCTTGAAAAGCGCTCGGTCGTTTGAACGCCAGAGCAGTGATATTCTCCCGCGCCAGGACACCTTGGCGAAGAGAGGGTTAATTCCCAACCACCGGAACCAGATTCGGACTTCGATCAAGCTGGTCTCCCAAAAATCTTGGATCCTGATTGAGCGCCAATTCTTCCATCAAGAACTTGTGCAACTGCCTTTCACTACTTGAAACCCACGATCTTCGGCCAGATTACTCACTTGGTCTGGATCGTCGGCGATCCGGTAAAGCTCGGCCGCTGGCCGCTTATCAAGCGCCCACTCAGCATACTTTGCATACTGGGGATCCCCGCGGTGCTGCACAATTCAGGCCTTGAATGCCCGATATTCAGGTCGGCGTAGTCGAATTCCAGAGTTTTTTGATCGGCCATGGCGTCGTGATCTAGCCTTCTGGGACCGCCCATTCGAACATGGTCGGGCTGGAAATTGACGATGTAGAGGAATTCGGGCGTGCGGAGGGCGCGCCAGCGGTGAGGAAGACTGCCCGCACGCGCCGTAGGAAAATGCAACTCCCGTCCATGCAAAACCCAGTTGCGCGGGACAAAATCCTTGGGCCGCACCCCGGGCATCGGGAAAGGAACCAGGCTCTGCCCATTGAAGTCGGCCAGCGGCTTGAGCCTTGCAAACTCCATGACGGTGGGGGCCAGGTCGATGAGGCTGACCGGTTCGGACACGACGCGCTTCGCCGCCACCTGAGTTGGATGGCACATGATCAGGGGAACCTGGGTGCCAAAATCATGAAGAGTGGTCTTGCCGTGTGTGAACAAGGGCATGCCATAATCACCGCTGACTACCATCAGGGAACGATCCAGCTTTCCAAATGACTGCAAATCCTCAAGAAGCACGCCCACTGCCTGCGCTTCTCCCAAAAAGTCGGTGAGGTCCTCACGTACTTCGTGAACATCCGGAATGACGGCCTGCAACTTCACCTTGAGGGACCCGAGTACCTGGTTCTTGCAAAAATCTCATCAAGATCAAGCCATCCGCGAAATCTATACGTCCGAAAGCATCGGTATGTCCAATTTGAAGTTCTTATAAACAAAGACTGGTAATTCCGGTTCCGTTGTTGATGTTTCAACAGGGCGTCGTTTGGAACCTAATCAATCCTTTTCACTTTTGCTTTGAATAAGTGCCGATAAACTGCAAAATCTTTCCAGAAAAATTCAACAAACTTTTTCTAAAAAAAATCTAATTCTCCCCTTGTTCATCGTTCCATCCCCGATTAACTTTTCCTTAGCTTCGCGACAAGTCACTTTCGACTTCTCCTAGCCCAATCGAGTTTTCTTTCGTTTTCGGAATTCGCTAATCGCGCTTGGTTTTATCCTTCAGTCACCCTCTCGGACGGAAAGGATCGCCCATGTCTCGTATTTTGCCTCGTCGTCGCGTATCTCGCTTTCTTACCGCTTTAAACCGTTGGATGGGCTTTTCGAAAAAGCCAGAAAATCCCATCATTCAATTTCGACCTCAATGTGAGTCCCTGGAATCGCGAGAAGTGATGACCGCGAATCCGGCCTTTGCCATCGGTGCCGATCCGGGTAGCGCGGGACTCGTCAGAATCTACGGAAAAGAAGGGGAACTACTGAAAATCATCCAGCCCTATGCCACCGGATTCACCGGGGGCGTTCGCGTTACGATGGCTGACCTTAACTCCGACGGTATCCTTGACTTAGTCACCGCACCAGGCGCTGGTGGCGGGCCTAATGTGAGGGTGTTCGATGGAGCGACGGGACAACTGACCGCCAGTTTCTTTGCCTACGCGCCCAACTACGCCGGCGGCGTCAACATCGCCGCTGGCGACATCGGCGACGGCCGAGTCGGGATCGTCACCGGGACGGACGGCAATGGCGGGCCCCATGTCAAAGTCTTCTCTCCCGCCGGAGAAACACTCAAGAGCTTTTTCGCCTACACAAGTTCTTTCACGGGAGGCGTTAAGGTTGCCCTCGGCTATGGCCCAACAGGCGATCCCGCCATCTTCTGCGGCGCTGGTGCGGGAGCAGGACCGCATGTCAAGGCTTTTGATATTGCCTCAGGCAAGGTTGTTGAGAGTTATTTTGCCTACGATGCAAAATTCCGTGGCGGTGTTTCTTTAAGCACTGCCGATTTCGATGGCGACGGTTCCAGCGAGGTGGTCACCACCCCGACCAAGGGGGCGCCCCACGTCAAGATTTTCGACGGCACGACGGGTAAACAACTTGCCAGCTTCTACGGCGGCCCCATTTCCGGGACCGATTCGGCGGCCGGTGTGGTGTCGACCGGCCTGGACCACCGAATTTCCGTTCTGACGAAACAAAATGGCGTAGGTCATCTGGCCTTTTTCCAAGTGCAGGACAACGGGTCGGTCAAATCGACCGGGTCGCCATTTGCCGGCAATGGCAATTCTGGCGGAGGCACGCCAGGATCCGGTTCGGGTGTGATTTCGTTTAGCGTTGCGACACCCGCCGAGGGTTCGGGTTTGGTGGCTGTGGGGGCCGATGCGGGCTCGACGCCCTTGGTGAAGGTGTACGATTCCGCAACGATGACCGAACAGTGCGAGTTCCTCGCCTATTCCGAGGACTATACCGGCGGCGTGAGGGTTGCGGTCGCTGACGTCAATGGCGACGGAACGGATGACATTATCACCGGCCAAGGGAAAGACGGGACCCTGATTCGGGTCTTCAATGGAATTGATGGGAAGCAGTTCCATGGCAAATACGGGAATTCGAGGCCTTTCCCAATGGGACGTCCGAAGGAATTTATATCGCTGCCGGCGATGTCAATGGCGATGGTTACGCCGATATCGTTGCGGGGACCGATGGCGGCAACGGCGCATTGCTTGTTCGCGCCTACAGCGGTTACAGCGGCAGCCTAATTCATGAATGGGACCTTGCGGACACCGGCATGGCCCAGGGTATGCGCGTTGCCGTGGGCGACGTGAATGGCGATGGGAGGGGAGATGTGGCGGTTGCCGGGGGCGAGGGAGGTAACTCGGCGATTTCGGTATTCGATGGTGGCAATGGCGCGCAAATCCAGAACTACTTTGCTTTTGAGGCTACCTACACCTCCGGCGTTAGTTTGACCATGGGAGATGCCAATGGGGATGGGTATGCCGATGTGATTGCCGGCGAAGCGAACGGCGGGTCGCGTGTTCGGGTATTTTCAGGCTTGGATACTTCGACCATTCTGTCGCGCGAATTCTTCTCCGATTACACGGGAGGTATCCGCATTGGCACCACCGATTCCGACTCCGACGGCAAAGTCGAGGTCATCGCCGTGACCGCCCCGGGAGAAGGTGAAGGCCGCGTAGCCTCGAAGTCGGCGCAAGACGATCTCGTCACCTTTGATCCATTTGGAGAGGACTACGACAACGGATTGTTTGTTTCAGGTGCCAATCGTTCGTCGGGAGGGCCTATAGTCACTCCGTTCTGGGACGCACCGACCGTTTCTATTGAGGCGATAACAACTTTAGTTACGGAAGGCGGATACGCGAGTTTGAAGATCACTCGGACTGGGGATACGAGCAAGTCTGCCGGCTTCTCACTTAGTTACAGTGGAACTGGGACCAATGGCACGGGCAATGATTACTATTGGTTTACTGGCAGCGCTGTCCCCGTTGGCGAGACCAGTACAACAGTTTCATTTCCAACCTTTACCGATAGTGAAGATGAAGGCCTTGAAACGATCGTTGTGACCATCAACGGCACCGCATATTGCACCACGGGAAGCCCCTCTGTCGCCGTGATCGGGTTGAAAGACGATGATATGATCACACCCGCCGTGCCGGATCCGGACGAAGAAGAAACGGACACGGACATTGACGATCCTGATCCTGAAAATTCAAACGACGGTAATTCTCCATTCCTTCCGGAACCCACTTGTTCGCCAGATGATGGTTCCGTTGAGACGGCATTTGGCCTCGACGGCTTTGGCAGCCCTTCGGTTTCATCAGGAGGGGTGTCCTATACCGATGGTTCCGTAACGATTCCCTTAGCCAATGATTTAAAAGTCGATGGGTTTGGTAAAGGTGCTGGCGCCAGGATTACCTGGAGCAATCAACTAGGAAATAGCTCTTCAGGTTCCAATGGCAATAACCTTGTCAGCCCCGCCCGACCTTTTCTAAAAATCGATTCGAAGAGTACGGTTGCTGTCGTTTCCTCAGGAAAAGACGCTTATCTTTTCAACTCGTCTTTTGGAAGCTATACTCCACGAAACTATTCACAAAATTCTCTTGCCTACAACTCCGGTGCCGGCTTATACACCATGACGGATACCGTAGGGAATAAAACAGAATACTATAATTTTTCCACTTCTCTTCCTGTGGCGCAGCGCGGGCAAGTAAAACGAACCGTCGACACGTCGGGAAATACACTCGACTACACTTACAATGGCTCCGGCCAGATGACGGAATATCAAAGGGCTGTCACAGTCGGCTCTTCCACGACCACGGAGTCTTTTCTATACACCTACCTCTCTTCTGGAACCAACAGCGGCAAGGTCGACACGGTGACTCTGCGTCGCAAGATCAATTCCGGTTCCTGGGATACGGTCCGGTCGATCCAATACACCTATTACGACACTGGTAGTTCCAATGGCAATGCGGGCGATCTGCAGCTAAGTAGACCCGCAGAAATCCCTACGCTGCGTATTTGAGTGGCTTGCTCGGAGATTTTTGCATGAGGTCGTCGTGATCGAACATAAAGCGCATGCATTCCCGGTTGCCAGTCGAACGGCGAACCCCTTTGCGAAAGGCGGCTACGAGGTCGCCCAGTGTGGCGTAAAGGACGTTGGCGAGCACGGTGCGTTTCAAATGGCCCCAAAGCCGTTCGATCAGGTTTAGGCTTGGGCTATACGGCGGCAACCAGTAGACCTCGATTTCCTCCCGATGCTCCTTCAAAAACGCTTCCACAGCTTTTGTCGTATGGAATCGACCGTTGTCACAGACCAAGCGAATCTTTTTTCCGGCGTAAGCTGCCAGCAGTATCATCAGGAAGGCAAGAAACGAACTGCCGCACTTGGTATCGGCCAATGTATATGTCAATTGCCCGGTGCGATAGTCAACACCCCCATAGACGACCTTTTTCTCGTTCTTGCCAGGTGCAGGCACCTCTGGTTGTTGGCCCACCGGCGCCCACATCCGTGCCAGGGCGGGGTGACGATGAATCTCCATTTCATCCTGGAAAATCAGGGCGAAGTCCGCATCGTCACGGATAGCTTTTTTTTCAAGGTCCGCAGCTCTTTCCGTGCCTGGGTGAACGCGGCCTCATCGCGCTTGCCTTTCATCGTGTGCTTGGGTCGTTGGTAAGAAAACCCCTCCTGATGAAGGATGCGCCGCAACTGGTCCTCGCTGAAGGAAACCTTCGTCCGCCGTTTTAGATGCTCGTTAAGACGAACAACCGACCACACGCTAAAGCCATAACCCAAATTCTGGGGCGGCGTGGCGATCGCTTCGCGCAGGGCCCGCCGATACCCAGGCGTTGCCGCTGAGGTTCGTCCCGGTGGTTTGCGCGGTGTCAAGCCCGCGACACCATGTTGGCGATAATGCTTGCGGATGTTGTCCACGGTCGCTGGACTGCATCCCAAGTCTTGCGCAATCGAAAACTTCGACCTCCCAACTGCGCTCATAAGAATTATGGTGGCGTTGCGAAAAATCGTCTTTTCGGATGTTCCGAAACGAAGGTTGTCCAAAGCGTCCCATTCCTCATCGCTCAATGTCCATGCAGCCATGGTTGCGTCCCTGCGCTTGAACCGACATCTCCACTTCCACATAGAATATCGGCAACCTAACCGCAGATGAAGAGCCTATGCGGGTCTACTTAGTTGAATCGAAGGACGGAGCGGGCAATGTCATCGATACACAATATATGCGGTACTACACTTCTTCGAGTTCGATAGGGTATGTTGGCGGTTTAAAATACCTTTTTAGCGGTCCATCCTATGACCGCCTGAAAGGGACGTATGCCACGCCCGGTACAGCCACGGACGGTCAAGTCGACGATTACGCCAGTGCATACTATGAGTACGGTGCTGGTCAACAAGTCTCAAAGGCGGTGATGCAAGGTGAAGGTTGCCCGGTTTGTACCGGTGGCCTCGGTGAGTATACATACGCTTACACTATTAGTGCTTTTGTAAACGGCTACAACAATTGGCGCACTAAAACCGTTGAAACACTCCCCGACGGAAATCAGAATATTGTTTACACAAATTTCATTGGCGAAACAATTCTCAAGATTTTTAAGGACACTACGACTTCACAGGAATGGCCAAGCTACTATCGTTATGACAGCCAAGGTCGATTGATTTTGACTGCCGATACGGCGGCAATCGATGGTTATGACGAAACCAAAGCCGATCTTCTGGATAATCAATCCGGAGATTACCAACACCTACGCAACAGCGTAGGCTTAATTACTAATATTGGATTTGGAACCTCGACGACCGCCACAACTTCAACCGCGGGCAATGTTACCGGATATTTGAAGTCGATCTCCTTTCAACAGGGAGAAACGGGCACCGCTGTGCCGCAGCAGGACTATACCTACATAGCCAGGACTGCCAATTCACAAACAACCTACCACGAAGCAAGTTCCACCGTCTACCGCAATACCAATGGAACGGGAGGACAGACAACCTCCTTCGCATACACCTGGGTTACCAGTTCCCAGCAAATGGAATCGATTACGACGACGTTGGCCACAATAACCACGGCGCAAAATGGCCCCAATTCGGCAGCATCTTCCACGGTGTTCCTGGATACTTTCGGGCGCGCGGTGTGGAAGAAGGATCCTCTGGGATTCTTGACCTACAGAGAATACGACCAAGGCACGGGTGCGGTTACCAAGGTCATCCAAGATGTAGATACCACCCAAACCGGCACGTTTAGTAACCTTCCGAGTGGCTGGAGCACACCTTCTGGTGGCGGGTTGCATTTGACCACCACGTTGGAGGTCGATAGCAGAGGAAGAACAACCAAATTGACTCGTCCCAATGGGCGAATCGATTACACGGTTTACAAAGACGCAACACATGAGCTGCGACAGTACAATGGTTGGGATGCCACAAATCTAGTTCCGACAGGACCAATTGTGGTGTCTCGCCAAGATTGGACCAACGGTTACAGCGAAGTGCTCACCATGAGCGCGACCCCCAGCACTTCGGGCGGCCGGCCCACCGGTTCGGAATCGATTAGTTCCCTTCAAGCGCTAAGCCGAAGTTACAAAAGTATTGGAGGCCAGGTTACCAATGACGATTCTTATTTCGACCTTTCCGGATTAACATATTCAACTTCCACAAGCTTAGGCACGGAAAATACTAATTTTTATCGAACCAGTTATCGGTACGACCAACGGGGTCGAAAGAGTGGCGTGGTCTTGCCCACCGGCACGATTTATCGGGCCTATTTGGACGGTTTGGGCCGCAAAGTCAGTGAATGGGTGGGATTGGACGATACGCCGACAGCAGGCCTTTGGTCGCCGACGAATACTGCTGGTACGGATTTAGTTAAAGTTCAAGAGACGGAGTACGATGGCGGTGGAATTGGCGATAGCAATATCACCAAAAGAACGGGAATCCCTGGCGGTGGCGCAGCCAACCGCGTCAGTCAGTCGTGGTACGATTGGCGCAATCGGCTGGTAGTGACCAAATCCGGTGTCGAGGTGAGTGAATCAACCGATGTCAACCGGCCGATCACCTACTTCGATTATGACAATCTCAATGAGACGACCAAGAGCCGGACCTACGATGGCGATACGGTTTCGATTACGACAACCAGCGGCGTGCCCGATGCTCCAAGCAGTTCGCTGCTGCGCGCTCAGATGGAAATGCTCTACGACGAGCAAAACAGGATTTACCGCACTCAGACCTTTTCGGTCAGCTCAAGCACCGGCACAGTGAGCAGCGACAGTTTAGCAACGAATACCTGGTACGATAAACATGGACACATGATCAAGACTTCTTTGCCAGGAGGTCTCGTACAAAAGGTAGTCTACGACGGTATAGGCCGGGCCACCAAGCAGTATATTACTGATGGAGGAAGTGATAGCGGCTGGTCGGATGCCGACGATGTTACCAGCGACAATGTGCTGCAGCAGACAGAATTCACCTACGACAGCAACAGCAATGTCATCCTCACTACGGCCAAAGAGCATTTCCACGACGATACCGGTACGGGAGAACTGGGCACCGCATCAACCGGCAATAAGGCTCGCGTTAGTTACCAAGCAGCCTATTACGACGGGGCCGATCGCCTTGTCAACTCGGTTGATGTTGGCACCAACGGGGGTAGTTCTTACACTCGTCCGGGTTCCGTTCCCAGCCGCAGCGACACGGTGCTCGTAACCACGTATGCCTACGCCGCCTCGGGTCTGCTTCAGGATGTGACCGATCCCAGGGGAATCTTAACTAGAAATACTCTCGACAACCTCGGCCGCGTGACGAAAACCGTGGAAGATTACACCAATGGTACGGTCACCGATACCACCAATAAAACGGTCGAGTATACTTACAATGCGATCGGAATCACCAGTTTGAAGGTCGACCTACCTTCAAGTGGTCAGCAAGTCACCGAATGGGTTTACGGTGTCACCACAGGCGGCGGCAATGCCATCAATTCCAATGACCTTGTCAAAGAAGTCCGCTATCCCGACCCCTCTACTGGGGCCAGTAGTTCGACCGACAAAGATCTGATCACCAGCAATGCTCTCGGTCAGAAAATGACGGTTAGCGACCGCAATGGCAATGTTCACACCTACACTTATGACATCCTTGGCCGCCAAAGCGCCGATGCCGTAACCACCTTGGGTTCGGGAGTCGATGGCACGATGCGGTTGATCACAACCGCCTATGACAGCCAGGGGAATGCTTACCTGTTCACCAGCTACGACGCGGTCAGTAGCGGCAGTGTGGTCAACCAAGTCAAACGCGAGTTCAACGGCCTGGGTCAGCTCACCAGGGAATGGCAAGAGCATAGTGGTGCGGTCACCGGTTCCTCGTCCAATGTTCAGTACGCCTATTCGGAAATGGCAAGCAGCGCCAACCACAGCCGCTTGACGAGTATGACCTACGCTTCGGGCTATGTCGTCAATTTTAACTATGCCAGCGGCCTCGACAACAATATTAGCAGGCTCTCTTCAATTAGCGACTCTTCTAACACCTTGGAGAGTCTTACCTACTTGGGTTGGGGCACCGTGGTGAAACGCGCCCACTCTCAGGCGGGGGTTGATCTGAGCTACATCAAGCTGAGCGGCGAATCAACGGGCGACGCGGGTGATCAATACACGGGCCTGGACCGCTTTGGCCGCATCGTCGATCAACGCTGGATCAACGGCAGTAATGTCGATGTCGATCGATTCAAATACGGTTATGACCGCGATGGCAACGTCCTTTATAAGGAGAACGTTGTCAATTCTGGTCTTAGCGAAGTTTACACATATGACGACTTGAACCAACTCGCCTCGTACAAACTAGGAACGCTCAATGGCGGCAAAACCGATGTTACCGGATCGCCCGCCAACGCCCAAAGCTGGGACTACGATGCCACAGGTAACTGGGATAGCGTCACCAACAATGGTGTCACGCAGACGCGCGGAGCCAACAAGCAGAACGAGATCACCTCGGTCAGCGGTGCCACGACACCGACATACGATAATAATGGCAATCTGACCAAGGATGAGAACAACTACCGGTTTGTATGGGATGCTTGGAATCGTCAGGTGAAGATCAAAAATTCACTGGACACGGTGATCGCAACCAACAGCTATGATGCATTGAACCGAAAAATCAAGGTGGTGACCAACGCGACAACGACCGATCGCCTCTTTAGTTCCAATTGGCAATTGCTTGAGGAGAAAGTGGGCTCCAACACCAAGACACGAAATGTTTGGAGTTCTGTTTACGTTGATGCCATGGTTAGCAGGGACCGTGACACCGATGCCAACGGAACGCTGGATGAACGGCTCTATGCCTTACAAGATGCCAATTTCAACGTGACCGCGATTGCTAATACCAGTGGCACGATCCAGGAGAGGTACACCGAAACTCCGTTCGGCGTGACGACTTTCCGAAATTCCTCGGGGACGGCAATTGGATCCAGCACCAAGGATTGGGTATTTTTGCATCAAGGTGGGCAAGCAGATATCGTTGGCAATTTGGATTTTAGGAATCGGGTGTTAAGCCCAACCTTAGGAAGGTGGTTAAGTAATGATCCATTAGGTTTTGACGCTGGCGATGTAAATATTATACGCTACAACAAAAATAGTCCAGCGAAGTACGCCGATCCGATGGGTCTCGGTGATGATGAAACATATACCAAGGGCATTATGCCGTATCAAAAAATGTTTGGAATTGGTGTTGATTTTTCGACTTGCACAAGAATTCACAACGCTACGTACGTTATTAATAAGATAGAAATGGAAGTCTATCAATTTAAGTGCAAAACAGACACAGGAGAAGACGTTCTTTTTATTTCAGCTATAAAAGACCCTACCTGGTATCATTGCCACGGACTGACTTTCGGAGGGCGCTGGGGCATGCCTGGCAGGCCTGGCACGCCTGGCATTTTTCTAACCCCAGGCGACTTGGATATACCGGCGATTCTTAAGGCCGGATGGGACGAAATTCCTTGTAAAGGGTGCAGTCTCCCAGCTGCGCCGATTATGCGGCGATTTGAAGATCTCGAATAGTGGAATTGGCTTGACCCCTCACTTTGGGTTCCACCGATTGCAGGAGGAATCCCTTGAATGCCTCGTCCCAAACTCCGCTTAAAATCATCACGCGAAGATTGATAATCGTCTGCGCCCCGTCTCGTTTCCAGGACATCCCGCTCAGTTTCAGCCTTTGGGTGTAAACCGTTTTGCAGGCGGCCTCGGTAATGCCGCTTCCCTGGGGAATCCCCCTTTTGCGGTATTGGTCGTATTTCATGAATGCCATCCGCGTGCGTAGGTAACGATAGGCTTGGTCAAATTCCTTCCGTTTTGATTTGGCTAGGTAACCGTCCCGCATCGCCGCGGCCGAATGGAGAATCCGGTTGATCCCGCCCGGCAACTTCAACCACTTGAGCATCTTCCTCGCCCAGCGTGTTCCTCGGATTCTTTTTCCGAAGATCAGTTCCGCCATCGTCCAGACCCGCACAGTCGCGTGGTAAAAATCCAGAACCCGGATCCATTCCAGTGGCTTGCCCGTAACAGGGTGCTTCATCCGTTTCAGAACTTTTTGGTAATAACCTGTTTCGTTTTCCCCCGCATCCGTGACATAGCACATTCGAGGCATCGGGCCTTTCCAACGATTCATTAGGTCCTTCAAAAGCCTTGTCAGTTCCCGCGTCATGGTTGGTTGCCCTGGCTCGGGCACATAAGCAAGATACACCGTTCCCAAGCGATTGCCTCGCCGGTCGAACACCGTTACCGTTCCGGTCGCTGCCACTTCAAACAAACGGCCAAGCTTGATCCGCATTCCAAGGGTTACGCCGTCCCGGCCCACTGCGATTACAGGTTTGTGGACGCCGCTTGATCGATCTGCCTGTATCAGCAATTGCTCCAACCGGCCCACCTGGGCTTGGTGACGTTCCTCCGCCATCGCCTCGGAGACCGCCCCCGCTAACTGCCTTAGCTTTTTCACTCCGAAATGAATTCCAAAATCCCTGGCAAGACGATCCATGGTTCGGCTTTGCGTCATGCCCCCCTCGCCAAGCAATCGTGCTACCTCTTCCGCCAAACCGGGCGTTGCACCGTGGATTAGCCCAAGAACCTTGGCTAGGGGAAATATGGAAAGATCATGCCCCTTGATCGTGGACCGATAGCCGAACCGCCACATCGATATTTTCCCAAATCGGGTCCAAACATCTTGCCGGGTTTTTTTCTTGATAAGCGTGTACGAAGCCGATTCAAAAACCACATGCTTTGGAAGAACTGCCGTATCGTCTCCTTCAAGGTGATTGAATACCCATTGAACGAGCCCACGAAGAAACTCTCGGCCGGCTTGCTCTAATTCCCTTTCAAATACATAAACCGACGACGCCGAACCGGGCTTTCCCAAAAACGTTTGAACTACCCGGACCAAGTCCATGATGCTGGCCTCGATGAGAGACCGCCACTCGGCACCCTTGAAAAGACCCTCGAAACAATTCTTCGAAACTTCCACCGACCCAGCCGTTGCCGATCCCGAAAGCAAATGCATAGAGTACGACATGAGGCGTCCTTTCCTTCATGGGTTTCTTTTTGCTAATGCTTTTGAAGGGAAGGCGCCTCTTTCTTCAAACCCTTTTCAAAGACTCAACCCCTTTCTTCCAATCCTCCTGGGGCAATCGCTCGACGCTTCGGCTCCGTAGGGAGACTGCACCCCTTGTAAAGATGCCAATAAATATCCTATTACAAGAGGCATTATTATGGTTTGGTATGATGCCACAGGTCCGGGTATAAAACATTCTGCTCCTGTATCCCAGACCGGACCAAATGGACCAACGCATTTACCATCAAAAAATGGTGATAGGCCAATAGACGTATATCCAATTGACAAACTTATAGGAGAATACGGAAAAAACTACAAGTGCTACATAAGAAAAGGCAGCTCTAAATTACCATGGGCCGATGAATGACAATATTAACACGGCTTTAATATGCGCACCAAATGATAGAAAAGCAAAAGTTGGATGTTAAAAGATCTTTTTACACCTCTTGCTGCTTCAATTCAAATGGGCGCTTGGTTGTAAAAGGCCACGCTCGAAAACGGGGATTTCGCTGCCCCCGGGTAACCGGGGCAGCGTCACAACCAATGGTGCGGCGCGAACTCGCGACACCAACAAGCAAAACGAAGTCCTTACGTCAGTAGCGCCACGACGCCGGCTTACGTCAGCAAAGACGATCTCCCCAAGGGGGAAAACAGCTTTGATTCGTAGCGCGAGCGCGTGAAATCGCGCCACACAGGGAGACACTTTCGCTGGGATACCGCTACTTCGCCATCGCTGGTACCAAGTACGGCCTCCGATCAAACTGATCTCCCAAGACTCTTGGATCCTGATTGCGCGTCAGTTCCTCCATCAAGAGCTTGTGCAATTGACCTTTCACCTCCTGAAACCCGCGATCTTCCGCCAGATTCTTCACCTGATCCGGATCCACAGGCGTCCGATACAGTTCCGTCGCCGGCCGCTTGCCAATGGCCCACTCGACATACTGCGCATACTGGGGATCGCCGCGGTGCTGCACGATCCAGGCCTTGAATGGCCCGATATCCAGGTCGGCGTAGCCGACACCGTAGTCGGATTCCAGAGTTTTTTGATCCGCCATGGCGCCGTGATCCAGCTTGCCCGGGTCGCCCATGGGAGAGCGATCCGGCTGGAAATTGACGATGTAGAGGTATTCCGGCGTGCGGATGGCGCGCGAGGGGTAGCCCAACTTCCGCAGTTACGGCAAAATCGGAGCGATTTTCGGGTGTTTTTTCGTCGCAAGTCCTTATCCGATGGGCCGAGCGTGGTTGAAATGGCGATGTAGTGCCAACCTTACGCCTTGTGTTTTCTCCGATGTCGCTCATCATGGGGCTCGGAGGCTCGGATGTATCTTCGCCATTCGACGATCACCAAAAACGGCAAGACGCGCACCTACTGGCGTTTGGTGCGCTCGGTCCGTTTCGGCAAGAAGGTCCGGCAAGAGACTGTCGCTCAGCTCGGCGAGCTCGACGCCAAGGGTCGCATCGCCGCGCGTCATCTTGCCGAATCCCTCGTCGGCCTCGAGCGGAAGCCGGACCTCTTCGACGAGAATCTTCCCGATGAGCCGGTTACTGTCGTCCCAGGGAAGCTGCGGCTGGAGCGCGGCAGGCAGTTCGGCAACGTCTGGCTTGCCTGGAAGCTTTGGAACGCCCTTGAGCTTGACGCATTGATGGAGAAGCTGATTCCCCGAGGTCATGAAGACATTCCCTGGGGCGTAATGGCGGCCGTTTTGGTGATCGCGCGGCTCTGTGAACCGTCGAGCGAATTGCACATCGCCGAGGATTGGTTCCGCCGCACGGCGCTAGGCGATTTGCTGAGCCTGTCCGAGGCCAAGGTCAACGACGATCGCCTCTATCGCGCGCTGGATCACCTCTTGCCCCATAAGGACGCGCTCGAGGTTCACCTCAAGGAACGCTTAGGAACCTTGTTCCAACTCGAATATGACCTTTTGCTCTACGACGTCACGAGCACCTACTTCGAAGGGCAGGCCAACGGCAATACTCTGGCCGCGCGGGGATACTCGCGCGACCATCGATCGGACTGTAAACAGGTCTGCATTGGTCTCGTCGTAAGCCGCGATGGTTTTCCGCTGGGCTACGAGGTGTTCGCCGGCAATCGGCGCGACTCGACGACCTTGCGCGAGATCGTCCAGCGGATGGAAGCGCGTTACGGCCGGGAGGGCCGGATCTGGGCCGTTGACCGCGGAATGATCGACAAGGCCAATCTCAAATGGCTGAAGGAACGAGGCTCGCGTTACATCGTGGGTACGCCCAAGGGCGAGCTCAGGCGGTTCGAGCAAGAATTGCTCAAGGGAAGCTGGCACGAGATCCGCGAAGGCCTCGAGGTTCGTTGCGTTCACGACGGCGCTGACTCGGAAACGTTCATCCTCTGTCGTAGCGCCGACCGCGCAGCCAAGGAAACAGCGATGCGAGAGCGGTTCGAGCAACGCATCGAGCAAGGGCTGCAGGCTATCGTTCGCGGCTGTGAAAAACAACGTTGCGACCTCGGCGTGATCGAACGTCGCATTGGCCGACTCCTGGGCAAGAACAGCCGCGCCGCCCGTCTGTTCTCGGTCCAAGTTGGCCGCGATAAATCCGGACGCACCGCGGTGACCTGGTCGCGCAAGTCGGCCGCGCTGGAATCGGCGAAGCGGCGCGAAGGATGCTATCTGCTGCGAAGCAACGTCGCGGATTGGAAGGCCGAAGACCTCTGGAAAGCCTACATGCAGCTAACTGAAGCCGAGGCCGCGTTCCGGATCCAGAAGGACGAACTGCGGCTTCGGCCGGTGTGGCACCAGACGGCAGAGCGAGTGCAGGCGCACATCCTGGTATGCTTCCTCGCCTATGTCATGCGCAAGACGCTGGAAGCGTGGTCGCAACGCGCCGGCCTGGGCCGAAGCATCCCGACGATCATGGAAGAATTTGCGCGAATCCAGAGCACCGATGTGATCCTTCCAACCACCAGCGGTCAAGCGGTGCGCCTCCGTTGCGTCGTGCGCCCCGACAAAGCCCAATCGATCCTGCTCCAGCGTCTGGGCCTGACCCTGCCCGAACGGCTTCTCATCCCGAAAGGCGTCGCCTAAATGTAGTGCCAACTTTCGACCCCCGATTTCAAGAAACCCCGGGGTTTTCGCTATTCTTCGGTCGCTAACTGCGGAAGTCGGGGTAGGGAAGATTGCCCGCGCGGGCCGTGGGAAAATGCAGTTCCCGTCCATGGAGCGCCCAGTTGCGCGGGACAAATTCCTTAGATACCATCCCAGGCGTCAGGAAAGGAACCAAGCTCTGGCCATTGAAGTCGGCCAGTGGTTTGAGCCCTGCAAACTCCATGAAGGTGGGTGTCAGGTCAATGAGGCTGACCGGTTCAGACACCACGCGCTTCGCCGCCACTTTCGTAGGATGGCGCATGATCAGGGGAACCTGGGTGCCAAAATCATAAAGAGTGGTTTTCCCATGGGTGAACCCAGGAATGCCATGATCGCCGCTGACCACCACCAGGGAACGATCGAGTTCGCCCGCCGACTCTAACTCCTTGAGAAGCACCCCCACCGCCGCATCGAACGCCTGCACCTCTCCCAAGTAATCGGTCAGATCCTCGCGCACCTCATGTACATCGGGGAGGAAGACCGGCAACTTCCCCTTCAGGGAGTCCGGATCCAGATTCCACAGCTTCTTGCCTGAACCTTTCACCCAGGTGCGGTGGGTGTTCGTCGGATTGAACCAGTAGAAGAAAGGCTGATTCGGCTTGCGGTCCGCCAAGAACGACTGCACATTCTTGCGTACTTCCTCAAGCAGTTTCGTCTTCTCGGCGGCAGGATCGGACGCTGCGCTGACGTGCTCGGAGAAATCATTGAAGCGCGAGCCCGCCTTGCGGAAATTGCGCGACGGCCCTCCCATCCGGTCCTCGCTGATATGCATCTTGTACGACCAGCCGATCTGATAACCGGCATCTTTGAGCGCCAGGGGAAAACCCCTCACCTGCGCCCAGGGATCGGGCGCTCCCTGACTTGAAGAATCTCGCTCCGCTCGGGGCCAGGGACTGTGCAACTGACTGTGGCTGCCATTGCGAAAGAAATACCGGCCCGAGATCAGCGAGGCGCGGCACAGAGTGCACGAGGGCACATTGACAAACGCGTTTTGAAAAAGAGTCCCCTCGCGCGCCAGCCGGTCCATGTTCGGAGTCGTGATGATGTCGCAAAGGCCTGGGCGTTTGCTGTCGCGATAGGCGCTGGCATAGCGGCCCAAATCGTCACCGAAGATCAGCACGATATTGGGTAGACTTTCGGTGCGAGAAAAAGCGGCGTTCCCCACCAGCGAGGAAAACGCCAACACACAAGCCCATGGCCGCATGGAGCTACTCCCCAGGGAGGTCGAGCCAACCCGGTTCAGGCCAGCGCCTCGCGATAACGCCTGGCGTCCTCTTCGCGAAAACAGCAGAAAATGACTCTTCCCGGTAGGGGTTGTTTCTCAAGCCAGCTGGCAACCGTGTCCAGCGCAATATTGCACGCTTCGTCAAAAGGGTAGCTGTCCCGAGCCAAATTGTGATCGCATTTGTAGCCGAATTCGGACTGTAGAGTTTGGGATGTGTTTATGAGAGGATTTCCGAATTCCTGCGAATTTTGGAGAAGACATAGGAGAGGCCTTCGACGCTGGCGGCGACATGGAGGCAGGCAGGCTTTGATGGTGGATCTAATCAGTCAGATGGACGTACGGTTGCGCTGATGCTGGTTTAGCCACCGTTCGAGAAGAGTGACGGCGGCGTGGAAGTCGTGCCCAAGCACCCGCAGCAGATCGATGTTGTTCAAGTTTTTATGACAGGCGAAGCAGTGGGCGAGGTTGTTTTTCGGATTGATGTAAACGAGCATTTCGGCGCAGTGCGGGCAGAGGAAGACGAAGCGGCCATCTCGGATTTTCGACGGCGGCCCCTCACGCCCGAGCGCGGCGATGGTGACGGCCATCGGCAGGTCGTTGCGGATTTTCCGCAAGAGTTCGGCGGGGATCATCGGCGTTCTCAGTAGTCGGTGAGGTCGGTGTCTTTCTGCCAGTGGGGCTGCATCAGGACCCGATTGACGATGTCGATGTCGACGGTGCGCTTTGCCGAACGGACCGCTTCGATGAGGCAGCCGACACCGAGGTTGCGGGCTTTGCGCAGAACGCCGTCGGCAGAGCGGACGAGCAGATCGGTCGCTGCCTGCGTGAAGGTGTTGTGACCGAGGCCGGCCCGATCGAGTTCGCGGAGAATGAACTCCTTCATCGCGTCGGGGCCGAGCCGCTTGGTAATGGCGGAGTAAGTGACGCGGCTTTTGATGTCCTGATTGACTCCGAGATCGAGGTCGGCGAGCAGGCTGGTTCTGCCGATCAACACCAGGTTGTGGTTCTTGGGGAAGTCTTCGAACAACAGCCGCAAGCGGCGGAGGTTGGCCAGATCCATGAGGTGGGCGTCGTCGAGGATGGTGGTCAGCGACTTGCCAGCATGGTTGAGGGCGAAGGCCTGTTCGATGAGCCGGCGTTCGCAAGCGAAGGCGGAACTCTCGAACTCGACACGGAAGGCGTCGCAGAGGATTTTGACCGTGTTCGTGTAGGTGTGCAATGTCCGAGCGACGGTGGCGACGAGGTGCTGGTTTTCCGGGAGCTTCTGCACGGCCTGCTTGATCACGCTTTTGCCGGTGCCGGGAACGCCGAGCACGAGGCAGAGCCCTCCATGCTGGCAGTGGACCTTGAGCGTGTCGACGATCTCTTGCTGGCCCGGCAGGAGTTCGAAGTCCCTTCGGTCGAAGGGATTTTGCGTAAGCCCGAAGAAGGCGCGGATCATGATTGCGGTTCCTTTCGGCGTAGGAGTCCATTGGCAACGGAGTCAAGAAGCCGGGCGTGGCCGATGCGCTGACCCTTGTGGTAAACGATGACGGTTGGCAAAACATCGTCGCAAAGCCGGTCATGCCGAAGCTGGATCTCCTTGCCGCGAAGATCGGCCGGCGTTTCGTAGCGGTGGCTGTGGAAGCTGAAGGTGTTGTCTTTCTTGACGGTCCGTTCGGTCTCGGCATAGAAGAGTTCGTCGTGGTGTTCGGACGGGGCGAGGAAGCGGACGCGTGGCAAGTCGATGCCGAAGCGGTCGATCGGCCTCATCCCGATGGCGTCGTGCGGCATGGCGTTGTACTCTCGCTCGACCCAGTCGGTGAACTGGCGGTTGAGCGCGTCGAGCGACGAGAGGTCGAGCGAAAGGACAAGGAATTGATCGCGGACGCGGCGGAAGAAGCGCTCGATCTTCCCCTTGGCGGCGGCATCGCGGACCGCGGTGTGGCAGAGGAGGCATCCGACGCGGGCGGTGATGAGGGTGATTTCGCGGGAGCAGTAGATCGAGCCGTTGTCGACCAACAATTGCTCCGGCACGCCGCGTTTGTAAAAGGCACAGCGGAGGGCCTTAACGAGGGTGTCGGTATTCTCCTCGAAGAAGAACTCGCCGTGGCAAAGGACACGGCTGGCATCGTCGAGGAAGGCGATGAGCTTGGCCTGCTTACGGGGACCGGCCCCACCGGTGCCGCAGTACGGGCCGAACATGGTATCGGCCTGCCAGAGCTGATTGGCGTACTTCATGCTGAAGGCAAGGCGTTTCTTGTTGGCGTCGGTGTCGGTTTCGGCAAACAGGTCGTACTCGCGGATGAAGCGGTAGAACGTGGTCTGGGCGATGCGTTCGGGGTGAAGGAGACCTTTTTCGATGCAGAAGCGGTAGACGGCGCGCTTATTGGCTTTGACATCGCGGAAGTGTGGCCGAACGGCATGGATCGCTTCGAGTACCTCCTCGGGCGTGGCTTTGCGGGCGTGCCCCTTATCGCGGCGCGGCTGCGGCGACATCCCGGTGACGCCATGGTTGCGATAGCGGTAAAACCAAGTCTGAATGGTTCGCCAGGTGAACTGCCGCGCATGGCCGTCTTCATCGGTGAAGGTCATGGCGGCAACCGCATGAACTCGTTCGTGGCGAGTTCGGCCCGCGACGGTATCGATGGCGCCCAGCACCCGCATCTTGAGGTAAACCGATGGCAGCTTCATGAGGCTCTCCGGATCGTGTTCGGGCCATTGAAGCCGATCCGGATGGGCATCGCGAGGACATCATGCGTTGTCGACGGAATCCGAAAGATTGTGCCGGAGTGGTGGCGTAGAAATGCGTTGAGAATTCGGTCACGGACGCCGGACCGAGGCGAGGCCAAAACGGCTCAGAGAAAGAATGACCGCGTCGCCGACTGGAAGGCGGCGATCGGGCAATGAGAAGAGGGGAATAGGGTTTGCAGATGGGCGAGGACTTCAGCAGCGGCCGGCCGGGGCGATACGATTGCCAACCCGGGCGGAGGACCTCGAGCCAGAAGCGCCGTGCGAATCGCGCTCTGGCTTCGCTGAAACCGCTTCCAGACCCGGCGAAACGTCCGGTCGCAACGGGCGTGTTTGGCCACTCGCACCGCGGCCGCGATGCTTCCAGTCACGGCTTGCCGCAAGAATGCCCACACAGTTCGCGTGGTCAGGCTCAGCCTGCGGATCCTCTCGGCGAACCAGACACTGACAGTCCGGCCGCAACCATGGCGGCGGTAGCGATTGCTGCAGAAGATTCGCCGAGCGCGGACAGTCTGGCGGTCGCCGCTGTCATCGAAGCCGACAAGCACGCCGTGCCGGATCAGCATGCCGACAACGCGGCAATGCGGGCACGCCGTCAGCTTGAGCCTCTCGACAAGCGCGGCCCACTCCGCTTCATCGCGATAAAACCACCGCTGGCCGCCCACGGCGCCGACCTGTCAGCGAAATTCACCGAAGGTACCGGCAGTCGAAAGCAAAGACAAAGAGCGGGGTCCAATCATTCTCTTTAGACAAGCAAAACACAGTCATCCAATAGGTACAATCCGTATAACCAGAAGCGGGGAGATTCCCAAATTCATGCGGGGTATACTCCCGCCGGATCGGATCGCAATTCGGCAACAATACCGTCTGGAGTGCGATCAGAATGTGGGAAAGGACATTTTGTGCCCATTTTGACCGCCACGCTTGCGCCTCTTGCCATCGATTCTTTGTTGCGGCACCGGCTTAGATTGAAACCGGTCCGTTGCTGGGGGAAGCGAAGAGCTCTTCGAGTTTTGCCGTACTTGGGTTTCCAACTTCTCTATCCGGGCAACCAGAGCCAAAATCAATTTCACCGCAGCTTCCGGGAAGGTCGCTAGCTCGGCTTCACTGATCTGAATTGGCTCTTCTGCGCTCATTCGACTGAGTAAACAAGTTTCCCCAACCAGGTCAACTGTTTTCTCGCACTTATCCGGTGAACGGGTACTCTAGTTTACCGAATGTTTACTTTGCAATTTCGGCAATTTTTTTGCAAAAATCAATAAAATCAGATTTTTTTGCGCCCATATTATTGCGGTAAATTATTGCTATATATTTCCCATTAATACATTGAAAGATCTGACCTTCGCTAATCATTTCTGAAAAGCTATGATTACAGCGGTCGAAATATTGCCGGGATATTTCCTCGTTTTTAAACTGCATAATAGTTATCCTGCTTTGAAATATGTCATTCAATTGGGCCCGAAAAATAGACCGGACAAAATTATCGGAACAATTTTCCGAAAGAAAAGATTGGATCAGGCTTGCGTTATTTGTTCCGCCAGGATTCGTCATTCCATTAAACTTCGGAAACAATGAATCAATGCTTTGGCTTGAAAACAGATACTTTTTATTAATCAAAAAATTATAAATATTTTTATAAGCTTTGTCATCGGTAAAATTCCATCGATCATTCCTGCACCAGTCGGCATAGCGGCTGCTTTTAGGGTCAACCAATGGCGAACATCTGTCGTCAACTGATTTGCCAAAGTCGCGAATAGAAATTTCATTAATGACACCGTCGCCGCTATCCTCTTTCAATCTCAAGATACCCACACTTAAAAAAAGGCCACGCTTCCTGGCGTCATTCCACACTTTTAGATCATCGCCCAATCCAGCGTATATATTCGGTTCTACAGAATCTGAGATTAGGTCTCGAATGTTGAATTGATAGACTAGGCAGTCGTTGACGATAACTTGCAGCATGTCACCAAAGCAGGCGAGTCGACCCTGATTCTCCTTTCCTGGGGGTTTCAGAAAATTATTGGGTCGCGATTCTACGATATCTCCGTGAGTAACTGCGGTAATCTTTGCAGGAAGAGTTGGATCCTTCGTGTGAAGGTTGAGGGAAAATCCAGAAAAAGCACAGAAAATCTTCCGCCCGTAAGCGCCATTATGTGATTTGATTCTATAGAAGTCGTCGGTACTAAAACCAAGCCCTCCAGCCAACGTCTCGGCATTGGTTTTGCCTATTTCTTTCCAACGAAAAACGATCTCAAAATTCTCTGGCAATCGTTTCAAATAGTGTAAACTGCCGCTCGCGTCGAGCTCATCCGGAAGCCCCAGCAAAGGCCGGAAGGTCTTGCCAGTCAAATCCCAGTTGCCATACTGTTTGAAATCCTCCGGCTTCAGTGCATCTTGCCCGTAGATAAGGTTGTGACATGCGAGGAAAAAGCAACTTGTCAGAAAAAATCGGCAGAGCAAAACGACAATGGCATTCGCTTTGGGTTCTACAGAACGTGTCACGAGAATGCTCCGGCGGTGGTCGGAAACCTAGGATAATTTTAGGGAATCAAAGGACTTCATGCAAGATATTTCAACGAAGCAGTGTCCCGCTTTGGAGATTGTTTTTTTGAGCGTACAGCCGCAGAAGGCGCTCTTTTTGGAATTTCATCCAGCGGGCGGAGTTGGCATCCGATGAGAATATTCCTGTGGTGTAATTGATGTCTTGGGTTTTTCCGAAAGGACCTACCTCGAATCAAAGTGTGATCGCATTCGTAGCCAGTTTCGGAGGTTAGGGGTTTGGGGTGTGTTAATGAAGAGCTTCCGCGTTCCTAAGAATTCTCCAAATCCTGTTGGCAAGAGTTGCGCTCGTGACGGGAAGGCGGTGCGGCCAAGCTTTGGGCTGGGAGTCAACAGTCAGGTTAGCGAGCATTCTCGTTGATGCTGATTGAGCCGCCGATCAATGGGTGCGACAGCGGAGCGGAAGTCGTACGACAAAACTACAGCAAATCGAGGATGTTCAGATGTTGCGGCAGTCCGCAGTGTAGACGATTTTATTGTTCAATTTATTGGAAATCGCGCTTAGAGCGACCAGAGGTGTAAGAAGCTACCCCCCTGCAAAATTCAGGGAGTCCTCGCCAAATAGACTTCACGGGTTGACCTGGCCCCCATTCTCTGGACCAAAAAACGGCAAACTTAAGCTACAATATTCCACCTTTAAATGTCTTTTGTGTCTGTAGTCCAAGCATGTTGTTTCGCCACACGGCCCTTCACGGGAGGAGGGGCGTGGGGCGAATCAACATGCGCCCCTTAGCTTAATCGGCTTCCCATAGTAGACTTCTGAAGGAAATCTATAATTTAGCGCCTGATGATATCGTTGTTCATTGTAGTATCTGAAATACGCGTTTAGACCTCCTTGCAGTTCCTTTACCTCACGGTGACCCTTCAGATAAATCTCCTCGTACTTCACCGTTCTCCATAGCCGCTCGATGAAGATGTTGTCGTAGTAACACCCTCTGCCGTCCATGCTCACTCGGATTCCATTGCCCTCCAGTTTCTTTGTCCAAGCTGCGCAGGTGAATTGGACCCCTTGATCCGTGTTGAAAATTCCAGGCTTTCCCTTGGCAAGCGCTTCATCGAGCATTTCCAGGCAAAACGATCCATCGAGTGTGTTTGACAAATTCCACGCAATCACAAACCGGCTATGCCAATCCATGATCGCCGCCAAGTACATATGACCGGCTGGCATGGGGACATAGGTGATATCCGTGCACCAGACCTGGTTGGGGCAGGTCACTTTCAACCCCTTCAACAGATACGGATAAACCTTGTTTTCCTCGCATTTCCTTGTCGTTCGAGGCCGAGGATAGATCGGCTCCAAGCCCATGAGTCTCATCAGCCTTCCAATCCGTTTGCGATTTGTTTCTATGCCCTCCAATCTCAAGTGGTGGACCATCTTCCTGGCCCCCAGAAAAGGCAGATCCATGAATATTCGGTCCAATTTTTCCATCAATCGGAGATTGAACTCTGGCTCAGGTTTGGCTTCAAAATAGTATGTCGAGCGGCTCAGGCCCAGTAGGGTGCATTGGCGTCGTACACTTAATGTCCGATCCATCGGCTCGACGGCCTGACGCAGGTCATCAATCGTTAACTCGCAGTTTTTTTTTGACCCACTCCAACTCCATCTTCAGACGCCCAATCTGTTCGAAAAGTTCGCCTTTCTCCTTTTCAAATTGAGCCTCATTTCCACCAACGGGACCTTTGCCTGGCTCGGTAAAAATCCCTTCCGCGCCCGCCAAGAGTTCTCTCTTCCATTTGTAAATCAATGTGGCATGCACCCCAAACTGGCTTGTCAATTGACCAATCGTTCGGTCACCTCGCAGCGCAGCAAGAGCCACCTGAGCTCTAAAGGCCGCTCCGTGTCGCTTCCTCGACTTCCTTATCCCCATCACTCAACTCTCCCTTCCAGGTCAAGGAAAGTGTAGCTTAACTGCTGGTCCAGTTTTTGGGGGCCACCTCAGGTAAACCGAACGCCGACGCCTGAATAATAACATATCATCCTAACCAGTTGCACCTGGAGCTGGCAGCCCTATTGCCCCGCCACCGGAACCAGGTAAGGCTTTCGGTCAAACTGGTCACCCAAAACTCGTGGATCCTGATTGCGCGTCAGTTCGTCCATCAAGCGCTTGTGTAGCTGCTCTTTCACTTCGCGGAACCCAGGGTTTTCCGACAGATTCTTCACCTGGTCCGGATCGCCGGCGATCCGATATAGCTCCGTTGCCGGCCGCTTGCCGATAGCCCAGTCGACATACTGCGCATACTGGGGGTCGCAGCGGTGCTGTACGATCCACGCCTTGAATGGCCCAATGTCCATGTCGGCATAGCCGACGCCGTAGTCGAATTCCAGAGTTTTTTGATCGGCCATGGCGCCGTTGCCTAGTTTGCCCGGATCGCCCATGGGAAACCGATCGGGGTGGAAATTGACGATGTAGAGGTATTCGGGCGTGCGGATGGCCCGCGAGGGGTAAGGAAGATTGCCCGCGCGCGCCGTGGGAAAATGCAGTTCACGGCCAAGAAACACCTGGTTACGCGGGACAAAACCCTTGGACCGCTCTCCAGGCGCCAAATAGGGAACCAGGCTTTGCCCATTGAAGTCGGCCAGCGGCTTCAGTCCCGCAAACTCCATAAAAGTAGGCGCTAAGTCGATCAGGCTAACCGGCTCGGATACAACGCGCTTCGCCGCCACCCGACTCGGATGGCGCATGATCAAGGGAACCTGAGTACCAAAATCGTAAAGAGTGGTTTTCCCGTGGGTGAACCCGGGAATGCCATGATCGCCGCTGACCACCACCAGGGATCGATCGAGTTCGCCCGCCGCTTCCAACTCCTGCAAAAGCACGCCCACGGCCGCATCGAACGCCTGCACTTCTCCCAAGTAATCGGTGAGGTCCTCGCGCACTTCATGAACATCGGGAAGGAAGGCGGGCAGCTTCCCCTTCAGGGAATCGGGATCCAGGCTCCACAGCTTCTTACCCGAACCTTTCACCCAGGTGCGATGAGTATTCGTCGGGTTGAACCAGTAGAAGAACGGCTGATTCGGTTTGCGGTCCGCCAAAAAGGACCGGACATTCTTGCGCACTTCGTCCAGCAGCTTGGCCTTTTCGGCGGCAGGATCGGCCGCGGCGCTGACATGTTCGGAGAAATCGTTGAACCTTGAACCCGCCTTGCGGAAATTGCGCGCCGGCCCTCCCATCCGGTCCTCGCTAATGTGCATCTTGTACGACCAGCCGATCCGATAGCCGGCATCCTGGAGCGCCAGGGGAAAACCCCTCACCTGCGCCCAGGGATCAGGCGCTCCCTGACTCGAAGAATCTCGCTCCGCTCGGGGCCAGGGACTGTGCAACTGACTGTGGCTGCCGTTGCGAAAGAAATACCGGCCCGAGATCAGCGAGGCACGGCACGGAGTGCATGAAGGCACATTGACGAAGGCATTCTGAAAAAGGGTCCCCTCGCGCGCCAGCCGGTCCATGTTCGCAGTCGCAATGATGTCGCAAAGGCCCGGCCGTTTGCTGTCGCGATAGGCGCTGGCATAGCGGCCCAGGTCATCGCCGAAGATCAGCACGATATTGGGCGGGGATTCGGCGCGAGAAAAAACGGCGCTTCCCGCCAAAAAGCATACCGCCAACACACAAGCCCATGGCCGCATGGAGCTACTCCCCAGGGAGGTCGAGCCAACCCGGTTCAGGCCAAAGCCTCGCGATAACGCCTGGCGTCCTCTTCGCGAAAACAGCAGAAAATGACTCTTCCCGGTAGGGGTTGTTTCTCAAGCCAGCTGGCAACCGTGTCCAGCGCAATATTGCACGCTTCGTCAAAAGGGTAGCCGTAGATGCCCGTCGAGATGCAGGGAAATGCAATCGAATGCACCGCTTTCGCGGCGGCTTGCGCGAGCGCATGCGCATAGGTGGATGCAAGTTGTTCCGCTTCCCCCGATCGCCCCTCCTTATAGACGGGACCGACCGCGTGAACAATGTACTTCGACTTGAGGCCGTGACTGGAAGTGATGCGGGATTGGCCGGTGGGACAAGGAGCCAAGGCGGCGCATTCCTTGGCCAGGCCCGGACCCGCCGCGCGGAAGATGGCGCCGCAAACGCCGCCGCCGGCCAGAAGCATTTCATTGGCGGCGTTGACGATCGCGTCGACTTGCAAGTCGACAATGTCGCCAACCACGACATCGATCCGGGCCTTCAATGCGGAAAATCGATTCCCGGGCATGGGTCGCTCTTCGGTGGAAGAAACGGCAAGGTGGGGAGGGAGGAGATTGCCGTTTCTTGCCCGGGCGCGAAGCACCTGAAGGACGAGCGGCAAGCCACCCCAAGCTTGTCTAGCGGCTTTTGCCCTGGCGGGAACCCTGATGGCCGATCGCTTGAAGGAGAATCACAGAGAATTCAGGTCGTTCCATTCTTCCGAGGCGGTGGAGGCGGAGGGGGCACGGCGGCGGGAGAAGCGTCGGAATCCTCACGCAGGATACGGGCCAGTTCCGCCAAATGCATGTCTCGAGGCAAAACCAGGTCGGCATTGCTCAATTCGATGCCGTTGTCGTCATCGGAATCGAACTGATTGTCGAGCCGATGAGCTGGAGGCGGCGGCGGGAGCGGTTTGTTGGGCAAGGTCTCGAGGTCATCGAGGTCAAGCTCATTGTGCTCGTCGCGAAAAGGAATCGGACGGTGGGCCTCTGCGAATAGATGCTCCAAATCGGGATCGCTGGCCTGATTCGCCTTGGCGGGGACCTCCGGGTGCATGGCGGCGGTGTAGCTGGTGTCGGAGCTGGGGGTCGGAGTCTGCGGGAAACTGTCCAAATCTTCCACGGCAATATAAGCGGAAGGTTCATCGGAAAGCGGAACGGGAATGCGGGAGCGTTCGCCGATGACTTCGGCCATCGGGATTTCTTCTTCCTCGGTGGCCAGGCCCGCCCAATGGGGCTCGGTCGCTTCGATTTCCTCGACCGCCATCGCCTGGCTGGCGATGGGAGGCGCACCTGGGGCGGGATAGCCTGAGGAACTGCGCATTTCCGCGAGGTTTTTCAAACTCTTGGGCTTCATCGTGTAGTGCACGCGAAAACCGATCGAGCCGACGAACAGGTCATCGCCCGGCAAAAGAACCACGGGGTTAAGCACCTGAATGGCGTTGATGAAGGTGCCGTTGGTGCTCCCCATATCCTCGATCAGGTAGTAGCCCCCCTCGACCTTTTGCCAGGTAATGAGGGAATGCGAGCGAGAGACCGATCCCGAGGGGATGCGGATCTTGCTCCCTTGCCCGCGCCCAATGATGAGACGCGAGCCTTTGACTCGAATCATGTGACCCGATTGGGGTCCCGTCAGCAGCGTTAAGATCAACTCCACGCGAAAACCCCGTTGGATCTTTTACTGGGCAGGACTCATTCGTTAGCCAGCTAGAAGCGCTTCAGTCAAAAGAAAAAGGGCGGGAACCGATCGTTCCCGCCCTTATTCTAGTCGACTCAAGGCGGGAGCCGCCAGGGTCGCCCACGCCAAGCCGCGGTTTGCTGGCCTGGCGAGTTCGATCCCTTGTGCTCGCTTTAGTTATCGCCCGGAATCACCGAGCTGTTGACCACCGGAGCGCCCAGGGCCTTGCCTTGGTCGATCAGGTTCAAGCGGGTGCGCTGGCCCTTGCCATCGGCCGACATCATCACTTCCGTGGTCATGTCGAGCGCGTTTTTCATGAAGGAATTGACCCGGGTCTGGTAAAGGATCTGGGTGGCCGGTTCCTTGGTGGGCGCGGTCGGCGAAACCGCCGGCATGTCGCTACCCGGAGTGACCATCACAACCTTGGGACCGACCGAGCCAATGGTGGCCGGGCTGGCCAAATTGCGCAGCTTTTCCTGGGTCCTGGTGGCCAACTCGGACTTGGTGATCGTCTTCTTGTTAAGCGCCGGGGGCGCAACATAGGCGAACTCGGTGCGGCGGCCGCTTTCCAGTTTGAGCTTGATCGGCTTGATTTCCTTGGAGAGGTCAAGCTGCATCACTTCTTCAAACTGCTGAGGCGTGCCTTGATGGCGAATGATGCGCAGTTGCGCCTTATTCCCCATGGTTTTGCCCCAAACCTTTTCGACGCGAATTTCGAACTCGCCCGAGAAGGCCTCGGAGGCGACATAGCTTTCCATGCCGCGGTTGAGGATTTCGTTGCCGATGTGCAGGCCGCCACCGATCGTTTGTTTTTGCAAAGTCGAGCAAACCGAACCGGTCGGTTCCTTGACGCGCAGATCGACGTCGGCATCGCCCTGGAAGGCCAGGTGAACGACCAGGTCGCGACGCAACTGGGTGTTCAAAGTTTCGCGCAGCATCCTGGCAGCTTCAGGATCGCGAGGTTGCAGGCGGCGAGCCATGCCGTCGAGCTGGTTGCGAGCTTGAGTGTGAACGGCCTCGTTGCTTTCCGCCCAATCTTTCGAAAGGAGGATCGTCGCGGCCCAGTTCATCATCTCCGGCTTGTTGGCCAGTTCGGCATAACCCAGGGTGTCGATGAGCGGCTGGGAGTTGGCCTGATCGAGGAACGAAGCCTGGCGAGCGAAAGCCACAGCCCGGTCATAGTTCTTCAACTGCGCCATTCCGACGGCCGCGCGGGAGAAGCCCTTGGAGTCGAGGGGCTCCAGGTCGGCCGAAGCGACTTCAGCCCGTTCGATTTCCTCAGGCGAAGCGCCGCTTTCGCGAAGCGCGATCGCCAGCGACTGGTAAACCCAGGGCTTCACAACCAGTCCCTGGCGCAGGTTCGCCTTGAGGAACTCGGCGGCGTGTTCCCAGTGGCCATTCATGCCGAGGTAATCCGCCGTGGCAATGATCAAGGCAGGATTGCTCACCCCTTGTTCGAGGGCCTCTTGCCAAACCTTGCGAGGATCGAGATTGAGGCTGTCCTGGGCATTGCGCAGCGCCTTATCGCCCGCTGCCGCGGCCACCGCGACACCGCCTTGTCCCTTCTCCTTGTTGTTGGCTGCAAGAGCTTTGTCTTCGCCAGGAGCTTTGACAATGATGTTCGGAGCCGGGTTGGCATTCGCGTTGAAGGTAAAGGGCGGGGTGAACCGGCCCGTGTGGGTGCGCGAAGTGTTCTTCACGATGAGGGCAAACGCCGGAGGATAGGGTCCGAAGGTGCCGCCGTTTTCACCGGGTTGCTGACCGGGGATGTCCCCGTTGGCGAACAAGTTACTTGAGGGATCCGCCACGCCCGCACCCGGAGGAGGAGCCTGGTAGGTCCAGTCCTTGGAAGTACCGACCATGTATTTGATCGTGTAAAGCAGCGAGTTCCAGTCCGGACCACCCTGAAGACCAAATTGGCCACCCAGGTTACCGAATTGGCCTGCAACACCCGTCGCACCTTGGTTACCGATGCTTCCCTGGCTGCCAACCATACCGAAGTTACCGACCGCGCCCGCACCGATGTTGCCACCAAGCTGACCGGCGCCCGCACCACCAAGACCACCCATGCCGGCACCCATGGCGCCGAAACCGAGTTGACCCAGGCCGCCAAGGCCACCACCCAGGCCACCTCCAAGGCCACCGATGCCGCCCAGACCGCCGATGCCTCCAAGGCCACCGATACCGCCGAGGCCACCACCGAGACCACCAATGCCACCGACACCCAGGGCACCACCGATGGCATTCAAACCACCGGCCGCGATGCTCTGGCCCGCCAGGCCGTAGCTACCGCCGAAGCCGTACAGGGTCGAAGCCTGTTGGACCTGGGCAGGGTTGACCGCGTTCTGGATCGGGAAGATCAGGTCGGCCACGGGATAAATCCGGACCACCTTTTCGTTGAGCGCAGCTTGCTGCGTGGTGATTTCGATATGATCGTCGCGAATCAAGTAGGTCGCGCCGGTACCGTTTTTGATGTGGTCTTCGGTGACGATGCGCAACCAGTTGGACAATTTGCCCTTGAAAGCGCGGATCTTGCGATCGCCCACATCTTGATCTTCGACCTTGTCGTTCTGGTCGGCTTCGAAGGCCTTGTAGTTGATGATCACATCGACCCCGAAGCGATCGGACAGCACGGTCTGGATCACATCCTTGATGACCTTGGCGCTAGGCAGATCGAATTCCTTGATCGAAACCTGCGAGGTCATGATGTCGCGGATTTTGCGAGCCGAATCGGGAACCGGAGGCTGATAGCCCGGGTCGTTGTAATTGGCGCGGCGGTATTCCGACAGCTCTTTCCAGTTACGGAACCGGTAGGTGCGATCGAAAGCCTTGCGTTGGAACAACGGGCTATTTTCGCCGGCCCAAACCACGGGCGGTTCGTCAGGGAATGGGATGTGGCTGCGCTCGACTTCAAGAAGCGTAGCCAGGAAATTCTCTTCACGCTGGCGGCGCAAATCGCGCAGTTGGCGCAGGTGATACGCACGGCCACCCTCGTAGTAGGCGGCCGTCACGGCCGGAGGGATTTCCAGACCTTGATTGGTCAGGTCGCGACGAATCGTCTGGGCCACGCGTTGGGCCTCGTCTTCGCGCGCCTGGGACATCAGGTCGTGATAGAAACGCATGCGCTCGCGGACCCGTTCCGACTGAACCGCGACACGCCGCTCTTCGTCTGCCATCGCCTGTTGCTTGGCGGCGGCGTCGACGAATTCCTTTTGTTGGCGTTCGATTTCGCGGCCGTCTTTCTCGGTGCGCTGAATTTCGCGCACCAGGCGGCCAACAAGGGCATTGCGCGTGGTCGCGCCGATGTCGATATTGTTCTCGACTTCGTCCTTAAGCCTTTTGAGATCGTCCAGGGCGACGGCGGGAGATTCGCGCAACTGCCGCTTCGCTTCTTCCACCCCTTCATTGACGCGCTTTTGCACCTGTTGCTCAGACGCCGCACGGCGAGCTTGCACTTCGCGGATCGCATCGTTGGCGGCAATGTCGGGCACTCCGGCGGCTGGAGCCGGCAGATCGCCGCGAGGCGGTTGGTTGGCAGGCACAACCGCATTGACCGGCTGAATTCCCGGAATTCCGAGCTTGACCGCCATTTCCTCGGGCTTGATCTTCCCTTGAATCATTTGCTCGGAGAACTTGATGCCGGCCTTGGCTTCCTTGTTGGCCGGATCGAGCTGAGCCGCTTGATGGTACAACTTGGCGGCCGCGTCGGGACGGCCGGTGCGCAGCGCGAATTCACCGCGAGCGAGCGCATCTTCCATCGCGAGGCGATTCTGCTCGAATGCCGCAACCAGCGCGCGGTCCCCCTGAAGCAGGGCAGGACGGTCCTTCTTTTCTTTCCATTGCCCGGCAACCTGGGTCAGGAAGAAGTTTTGATCTTCGGAAACGGGAAAATCGAAGGTCTGAGCGACCTTGGTCGCGCGGCCCGCGATGCGGCCAGCCAATTCGTAGCCGATCGACTTGGGGCTCGTGCCTTCCTTGATCTTGCCGACGATCAGGGTCGGAACATCCGACCGGACCGGAGGCAAACGGTTGGGAAGCACTTCGATCATTTCATTGGGGAAGCTGACCGATTCCGGATAGAGCACCGGCGCTTTGAGCGCTTGATTGATCTTGGTCGAGATCTGTTCGAGCGTTTCGCCGCCTTCGATGCGCAAGGTGCGGCCGCCGGTGGAGGTGGCCAGACCATGGATGTTGATCGGGTCACTCAGAACACCGAGAGGAACCGGCATGAACGCGACTTCCCGCTTGACCATTTCGGCGGCAAGCGCGGTGCGAGCGTCGGCATCCATGGGGTCGGCAATGCTCAGGCCATCGCCCATGAACACGATCGAGCGTTGTCGGCCATCGCCCCCTTCGAAACTCTCAAGCGCGGCAGTCACGCATGCCTTGAGGCTGGTGGCGCCGGAAGGATAGATCTCCTTGAGGGCGCTGAGGGCGGTGCCGACCTTGCCCGGTTCGGTGAATCCCGTGCTCAGATTCTTGGGGGCCAAGTTGGCGGTCCAAACCGAAATACGATCCTGCGGTCCCAGGGTCTTGGCGAGCGATTCGGTCAGCTCGCGCGCGGTCTTGAGCGGACCGGCTGCCTGGCTGGCCGAAGTATCGACGAGCACGAGCACGTCGCGAGGACGGGCCAGGGCTTCCACTGCCGGCTGAAGCTGCATGGCGAACAGCTGATCACCTTGCACCGTCTTGTAGGAAATCACCGATTGCCCGGCGAAGCGGCTCGGCTCGACTTCCAGTTGGGCTCGCCGCTCGGCGGCGGTGTCGACTCGGCCTTCGGCGTTGTCGAGCTTCAGGCCGGTGTCGACCTTGCGGGCGTCTCCCACGACCTGGCTGCTAACAACCGCCACGCCAAACCCGACGACGCCGGCCCAAGCCAGCCATCGGCGGTAGCTTGTTCTCTGCCGCTTCGCACTCATGGGCCCATCTCCTTAACCGTGATTTTTCAACTCTTGGGTACCGCAAACACCACCAACGCCGACCGATTCGGGTCCCGTGCGGGTACGGAGAGTTCCTCCAAGAGGAATGTATCGCCCAAAAATTATGATCCCTGCGGAACGGACCGATTTCCGAACTTAAAGCGGAACGATGGAATTGCTAAATTCCGCACATACGGATCAATCGGTCAAAGAAATCGAATCTTGGGCAAACGGCTCTTGAACGAATACCCGGAACTTCACCCTATCGCTCCATCATACAAAGGGTTCTGGCGCCCGGTAAATTGCATTTGACAAGTAAAAAGCCTCCAAATTGCGTATTTTTCAAAAAATCTTCCCACTCGCATTCATCCCTGGGAAATCCCTCCGGTTTGGCGCCTGTTTGGGACGGGAGCGCCACTCAAAATCACAGGCCGGAAAATCCCTGTAGGATGCGTAAGATTGGCCAAGTCCCTAGCGGATGACGGAAATTTCCCGCGGGGATGAGACCGGGTCAGCCATGCAAAATGTTCTTGGAATCATTCTGGGCGGGGGCGTTGGAGCCGGGTTGTTCCCCTTGACCCGGCATCGCAGCATCCCAGCTGTACCCGTTGCGGGAAAGTACCGGTTGATCGATGTCCCGGTGAGCAATTGCCTCAATTCGGGAATCACCCGGATCTACATTCTGACTCAGTATCAAAGCGCCTCGCTGCATCGCCACATTGCCAACACCTACAAGATCGATCCCTTTCATGGGGGATTCGTCGAATCTCTGGCCGCGCAGCAAACCAACGAAGCCAGCGACTGGTACCGCGGCACCGCCGACGCCCTCAGGCACAACCTGCGCTACATCGAACAGGAAGATTTCTCCGAACTGATCGTGCTTTCGGCCGACCAGCTTTACCGGATGGATTTTGAACCCTTGATCAAGTGCCACCGAGCCGCTGGGGCCGCAATTACCCTGGCCTGCACCCCGGTCGGCGGCGCCCAGGCGCAGCGCATGGGCAACGTCCTGACGGAAAAAGCGATTCTTCCCAACAGCGGAGCCACCATCGCCCGCTTCGCGGAAAAACCGGGCCAAGGCGATCTTGCGAATCTCCGCTGCCCGGGCCTGCCAGCCGAAAGCCCCCACCTGGTGAGCATGGGAATCTATGTGATTTCCCGAAAAGCCCTTTTCTCCCTGCTTGCCGATCAACCCTGGTCGGTCGACCTGGTCAATGAGATTTTGCCCGGGGTCGTCGCCGCCGGAGGAGCGAACGCCTACCGATTCGACGGGTTTTGGGACGATCTGGGCACCGTCGCCAGCTACCACTCGGTGCAAATCTCGCTGGCAAGCAGCACTCCCCCGTTCGATTTCCATAGCCCCGAAGGCGTCATTTTTACCAGGATGCGCAATCTTCCAGCATTCCGCATTTTGTCTTGTTCCGTGTCCCAATCCTTGATCAGCGATGGCTGCGTCGTTGGGGAAGGCTCCGTGCTCGATCGCACCGTACTCGGTGTGAGGAGTTTGGTCGGCCCTCGCACGGTCATCCGCAACTCGGTCATCTTGGGGGCCAACTACACCGAAAGCGACGAGGAACGGAAGGAAAATCTGCGGGCGGGCATCCCCACCATCGGTATCGGCGCCGATTGCCACATTGAAAACGCCATCCTCGATAAAAACTGCCGCATTCCCGATGGCACGCGCATCACCAACAAAGCCGGCCACCGAACTTACGACGGACCGTTCTACTACATCCGGGATGGACTGGTCGTGATCCCGGCCAATGGCATCGCACCGCCGGGCACCGACATCTAAAGCCGGCGTTCGTTCTTGAGATCAAGATGCCGGCGGAACCTTCGGCCATGGTTTGGTTCGGGTCGGAAAGATCCGCATCAAACCATGGCCGTGCTCGATTCTCTTCGCGTTTTTTCTGGTGGCGAAGGCCCTCATGGAACTGCTTCTGGAACAGATCGAAGGGATGGTCGAAAGGGTCACCTTCCACAACCCGGCCAATGGTTATGCTGTTTTACGGGTGCTGCAAAAAGATCAGGAAGAGCCGATCGTCGTTGTGGGCATTGCCGGCACGGTGTGCCCCGGCGAAAAGCTCCGCGCGCGCGGCCAGTGGATGGTCGATCCGCGCCATGGCCGCCAGTTCGATGCCAAACAAATCACTTGCCTGCCCCCCACGACCATCGAGGCGATCGAGCGCTTCCTGGGCAGCGGCATGATCAAGGGGCTGGGACCCGGCTTTGCCAAACGAATCGTCTCGGCCTTTGGCGAGCGCACGCTCGAAATCATCGACAAAAGCCCCTCGCATTTGCGCGAAATCAAGGGCTTGAGCCAAAACCGGATTAAACAGATCCGCGATAGCTGGGTCAGCCTGCGCTCCGTGCGGGAACTCGTCGTCTTCTTGCAAGAACATGGCCTGGGTCCCGCGCGCGCCATGCGCATTCACAAGACCTATGGCGAGGACGCTCTACGGCTCATCCGCGAAAACCCCTACCGGCTGGCGATCGACATCCAGGGAATCGGCTTCGCCACGGCCGACTCGGTGGCCCGCAGCCTGGGAATCCCCGAGGATTCGCCGATCCGGGCCCGCGCGGCACTGCGCCACACGCTCGTCGAATTGACCGGCGAGGGTCATGCCGGGTTCCCCGAAGAGATGCTCATCGCCCAGGCCACCGGAGCCACCCAGGTGCCGGAAACGACCCTGGTGCCGGCCCTGCGCGAATCGATCGGCGAAGGAACGCTGATCCGCGACACCGGCGGCAACGAACCCTGGATTTATCTGCCCGAACTATTCCGCGCCGAAGAGATGCTTTCCAAACGCCTGGTGCGCTTGCAGGCCGAACCGGTGCGCAAAATCGACTTATCAGATCTGGCAATTGCGGAAATCGAGGGCCGCACCGGCCTGGCGCTGGCCGAGGCCCAGATCAAGGCGCTCAAGCTCGTGGCGGAAAACGCCATGCTCGTCATCACCGGCGGACCGGGCGTCGGCAAGACCACGCTGGTCAAGGCGATTGTGGAGCTGGGCCGGCGTCTGGGTTGGCAGATCCAACTCGCGGCCCCCACGGGCAGAGCTTCGCGCCGCATGACCGAAGCGACACGCATGCCGGCCAAGACCTTGCACCGGCTGCTTGAGTTCGATCCGGTTTACGGCGGATTTGCCCGCACCGAAAGCAAGCCGCTTGATGGTGATTTGTTTTTGGTCGATGAGACCTCCATGGTTGACCTGCCGCTGATGACCGCCTTTGTGCGCGCCATTCCGATCGGCTCACGACTGGTCTTCGTGGGCGATGTCGACCAACTCCCTTCGGTGGGTCCCGGCTCGGTGCTTTCCGACCTGATCGCCTCGCGGGTGTTCCCCGTCATCCGCCTCACCGAGGTGTTTCGCCAGGCCAGGGAAAGTCGGATCGTGCAAGCGGCCCATGCCCTCTTGGAAGGGCGCGTGCCCGAATCGTGCGCAGACGCCAACGGCGATTTTTACCTGGTCGAAGCCAACACCCCGGCCGAGGTCTTTTCCCGGATCGTGGCCCTGGCAACCGATCGGATTCCGAAAAAATTCGGGCTGAATCCGGTGCGGGACATCCAGGTGCTGACCCCCATGAACAAGAACGAACTGGGGTCGAAGGCGCTCAACGCCGCCTTGCGCGATCATTTCAATCCGCAGCGAGGCCAGGCGGAAATTGAGCGCCTCGGCTGGGCCTGGCGCGTGGGCGACAAGATCATTCAGACGAGCAACAACTATCAAAAGAACGTCTTCAACGGAGATCTGGGAATCATCGTCGCCATTGATCTGACCGAAGGAGAAGTCCAGGTCGATTTCGATGGCCGCGTCGTCGACTACGAACTTTCCGAACTGGACGAACTCGCGCCGGCGTGGGCGATGACGGTGCACAAATCGCAAGGGTCGGAATATCCGGCTTTAATTTTGGTGCTGCACACCCAGCATTTTCCGATGCTTCAGCGTAATTTGGTTTATACCGGCGTGACGCGCGGCAAGAAGCTCGTCATGATTCTTGGCAACCGGCGCGCGTTGGCCCTGGCAGCAGAAAGAATGCAGGCCAGCCAGCGCTACACCGCCCTGGCACGCCGGCTCAAGTCGTATTCAAGCGATCGCGAAGTCCTGACCGGCTCGGCCGACCCGTTCGCCGATTCTCCCTCATAACGAACCTTGCCCATGGGATCACTCGATGATCCGGTGCGCATGATCGGAACTCTTGGCGTACCAGGACGACGGCCGGAACGGCCGCAAATGGATGCCATCGGGAATTGCGACGCCGTTGGAGTCCTTCACGTCGGAACCATGGCTGTCCAGGATGAGCGGCGTTCCGTCGGGCGATTTCCCCCATTCCCCCATCCAAACGATCACATGCGAAATTTGTTGTTGCCTGTTGCGCACATAGATCAGATCGCCTGGTTTTAACGCATTTTTCCATTCTTCAAAGGTCGATTGTCCGGGAATCGTTTTGATCGGAAGACTCCGGCCCGCACCGTTGATGGGAGCCTGGACGATCTCGGCCTGCTTATGCACATCCGAGTTGAGGTGAATGCCGAGCCCCTGGTTGTAAATGAACGAGGTGAAATTGCTGCAGTCGAGCCCCTTGCCCGCATGTTTGGGTTCGCCTTCGGCGGGAGTGTGCAGACCCTGCGGCGGATCCCAGTCGGGAATATGGTGATGGCGGTAGTGATAGCCGACATAGCGCAGCGCCGTGGCGATCACCCGGGCCCGTTTCCATTCCGCCGATTTTTCGTTGGCGATCGCCGGAAACGGATAGGGCCGCGGTGATGGCCCCCAGGAGCCGAACTTGCGCTGTTTGGCCCGATACCATTCGCCCACCGGGATTTCCGACTCGTGGGAGACCGCGCCCCTTTCCCCTTTGAGCAAATCGGGGATGAGTTCTTCGGTCGCGAAAGGAAGCTCCACTTTATAAGGGGAACGGTAGGGGGCTGCTTCCTGGCTTCTACCGATTGGCGCAAAGGAGAGAAAAACGGCGAAAACCCCTACCAGGTTTCGCATTACGGTGGAGGAGCCACGCATTTTCCGCTCCATGAATGAGAGTGTTTTGGCAGGCGATGGGGCACGACTCGCCACTGGATCTCATCCTATGGGCGAGCTGGTATTTCGGTGAAGCGAAAAAGTTGTTCCAATGACGGGTCGGGGAGGATCCCCGTTTCGCATCTGGCCTAAACTTTGGGCCGCTGATTTGGAAATCGATGATCTGGGTCCGCTTGGCCCGGTCCGTTTTGGGGTGACAAGGATGTTATCTACCAAATTGCATCGAGTGGGCGCCTTGCTCACGCTGGGCGGATGCCTCACGGTTGCGTTTTCCCAAGGCCCGGATACTCAAGGTCCCGGCCAAGCAGGGTACTCCACGATTCCCCCCTATCCCGGAGTCGCGACCACTCCCGCCCCAACGCTCGCGGCCGCACCCCCTGCCGCCGTAGACAAGGCCGTGGAGCAAGAGAAAAAAGCGGAAAAAACCGCCGCCTCACCGGCCGCGCAAAAAGCACCGCCACCCAGTCCCGCGGCTCAAAATTCCAAGACGCCTGCCAAGCCCGTCGTGGCGCCGCCCCGGTCATTCCTGCCGATGAATATGGACATGGCCCTTTCGCGCGAAACGCCGCGCAAGCTGCTTGAGACGTTCTATTTCGCGATCGAGGGAGCGGAATTCCAACCCGACCTGCTCGAAACCGCCGCGAAGTGCCTGGACAACCAGTCGTTCATGGGTGACCCGGCAACCCTGACCTTGAGCGCGGTTCACCTGGGCGAAGTACTCGATCATTTCGACCTGTCCCACATCGCCGCTCCGGAGAAAACCACCGCCACCTCCCATGTCGTACTCAAGGAGGCGGATTTTACGATTTCGATGCGGCTGATCCCCGGCGACGGCTGGCGCTTCGACGCCGACACCGTTTCCGCCATTCCCGAAATGCGCCGCGACCTGATCAAACTGCGCAGCAGCCAGCAACGCAAAACCGCGACCATGGCCGAAGGCAGGCAAAGCCCCGAAACGCTCGTTCGTACCTTCCGTTCGGCGATCGCGCGCCGCGACTTTGTCGAAGCGGCCTCCTGCCTCGACCCGACCGGCAACACGCAGCGCCGCTGGCATCTGGAAGGGCCGAATATCGCCCGCAAGCTTGCCTACATCATCCAGCGCTGCGGCTTCTTGTTTTCCAACGAATGCCCCAACGATCCCGACGGTCCGCGCTTCACCTGGTTCGCCTCGCCCAACGGCATGATCTCGATGTCGCGGGTGCTTCTGCCCGACGGCAAGGAAGCCTGGGTGTTTGACCGCACCACGATCCAGGCGATCCCCTCGCTTCTGGAACTGGTCAAAAAGCAATCGGTCGACCCCCGCTGGAATCGACTGGGAATCGGCCTCGACGACTCCGTGTTGCGCGACGAACGGATCTTGCAAAAGTCTAAAAAAGGCGGCGTGGACGATCTGAGGCCGGCCGGATTGCCGGTCGGGCTCGAAAGCCCCAAGGCCCTGCTCGATACCTTTTTCAAAGGGGTCGAGCGAACCCGGGTGATCTCGGGCGCCGCGGCGAACAATACGCTCGAAGCCTGCCTCGACCTGGAGCCGGCCCGCCGGCATCTGGGCCGCAATGTCAGCCCCACTCGCGTGTCGATCATGCTCGACAGCGTGCTTCGAACCTTCGACATCGATACCACCCCCGTTTCGGAAGTCTGGAATGACGATCCGCAAACGCTCAAGGGGCCTAATGGCGCCGAGGTCACCTTGCGCCGTGCCGACGACGGCGGGTGGCTGTTCGATTACGACACGCTGATTCGCCTGCCCGAGATGTACAACAAGCTCGGGCCCGGGCTGCGTTCGTCCCGCGAAAAGCTGCGCGATTTCGATACGCCGCGCAGCACCTACGCCACCTTCGAATGGGCCATGTACCGGGCCAAGTTCAACCCGGGCGAAATCGACAAGGCGGTCGAGTGCATCGATCTGTCGTCGATTCCCGCGGCGGCCCGCGCCAACCTGGGACCCAGGATCGCCTGGAAAATCCGCTACATTCTCGACCATGACCTTCCCGAAGAAGTGAACAGCGGCGTGGGCGCCAAGCGCTTTCAGATCATTCAAACGGTTCCCAACCAGACCGATGGCCGCCGCTGGGCGCCGGTCAGGAGCAGCCAGGGAGAAACGATCGCCATCGCCCGCGTGACGGAAGGCTCGAACAAGGACAAGTGGCTCTTCACCAACGACACGATCGGCCGCGCCGAAAAGTATTTTACCCGCCTTCTGGAAGGGGAAGTCGTCAACGACATCCTTCACGCCTACCCCCGCGAGAGCGACCCGGAAAAACAGGTGGCCTACTGGTTCCGCTCGGGGCCGGAGTTCTTCGAATGCCCCGCGGTCTGGGTGCATATGCGCATTCCCTCCACCTGGCGCACCGACCGCATCGGCGGCGTGAAAATCGGCCTGGAACTCTGGCAATGGGCCGGCCTCTTGATCGCCTTCGCCATCGCCTACATCGTCGGCTGGATCGGCACCCAGTTCGTCAACATGGGCGTCAAGCTCATGCTTGGCAAGCTCACCAAAAACCTCCCGCAAGGACAAGTGTTCAAACGGCTGGGACCGGTGCGGCTCCTCTTCGGTTTCGCGCTGTTGCTCTATGGCATCGACTGCCTCGATTTGCCGATGGCAGTGGAAATCACCATTCTTCCCATTTCGAAAACGATCTGGGCGATCTTGATGCTCTGGACCCTGACCGGCCTGGTCGACCTCGGTAAGGATCTGTGGCAACACCGCGACGATCCGGAAACTTCGAGCAGCATCCAGGACCTGCTCATCCCGACGGTGGTCGGGCTGATCAAGGCGCTCTTGTTTCTCGGCTTCGGCTACTACCTCATCCGCCTCATGGGTGACGAAGACCTGCTCAACCGCATCCTCGCCGGCCTGGGCATTTTGACCCTGGGCGTGTCGCTCGCCGCGCAGGACGCGATCAAGAACTACTTCGGTACGCTTCTACTCGCCAGCGAGCGGCCGTTCCGTATCGGCGACCGGGTCAGCCTCGCCAATCAAAACGGCGTGATCGAACAGGTGGGCTATCGCTCCACCCGCATCCGCACCGACAAGGGATCGCTCATCACGATCCCCAATTCCAAGGTGATCGAAGGCTCGGTCGAAAACCTGGGAAGGCGCAACCGGCACTTCGCGAGAATTAGCCTGCCCCTGTCCGGCATTCCCGACGAGGCAAACGCTCAGGACCTGATCAAGGAAACGAAGGATCTGCTGCGCCAGCTTTGCCCGCGCGTGCACAAGCAACCGCATGTCGACCTTTTGGGAACCGGCGAAGGCGGGCCCTCGCTGGTCGTGCGCGCCTGGCTCCCCGGCTGGGGGGGTAATCAGGCCGCGCAGGGGAAAGAGAAATTCCTCACTCAGATCGCGACCATTGTCGCGGCTCATGGCTTGATCATCCTCGGGCCGCCGCAACCGCCGACGGCCAACCTGCCTCCCATGAGGAAGTCGGCATAAGAGTCGCGGCTTCGATAGATAGAAAGAAGGGGAAGCCAGATGGCTTCCCCTTCTTGTTTCAATGGATCGACAACAACGCCTTGAGCGTTTACTTCCCCAATTCCTTAATCATCAGATTGCGCCAGCGGACCTGGTAAGGGCCGGTGCCTTTGCCAATACCATGTACTTGCAGGCCGATGTGGCCCTTGGCGTCTTCGGAGTCTTGCATGTCGGCGATGGCGACACCGTTGATCCAGGTTTGGATCCGGTCGCCTTGAGCCACGACGCGGTACTTGTTCCACTCGCCTTTTTTGAAGGCGGCCTTGGTCGCTTCGGTCGGTTCCTTGGTGTCGAGCCACTTGCCGCGGCGGGCTTCGTCGTAGATCCGGCCGGCCATGCCGTCGGTCGAGATTTCGACCTGAGGTCCGTAGAGACGGTCTTTCGGAAGCTTGCCGCCCAGCTTGGGTTGGAAACCTTCTTCGGGGGCGACATGGCTGCGGATCTGCACGCCGCTGTTGAGCGCATCGTCGACCTTGACTTCGAAGGTCAATTCGAAATCCCCATACTCCTTGTTGGTCGTCAAGAAGGTGTTGCCGCTGCCTTCGGCCGTCGTGCCGACGACGACGCCGTCTTCCAGCTTGTAGGTGGCGGTGCCGCTGCGCACGGTGAACCCATCCAGGCTCTTGCCATCGAACAAGGGTTTGAATTCTGATTTTTCATCCGCTGAAAGGGGCAAGCCGGCCAGAAGGATCGCGCCAAGAATCAGCCAACCGCGTCGAAGCATGAGAGGGAACTCCGCAGAGATATCAAAGGTGGGATCTTGCGATTTTTATGGAATCGCCTGCCGGTTTCCCGGGAGATCTCCTCTTCGGTGGGGCGGCCTTTGGAAAAATCTGCCCTTACTTTGGTTGGACCACCTTGAGGTCAATGCGCTCAGCGCCTCCCATCAAACCGTAGACATCGTCGACTGCCAGCAAGAGTTCGTGTTCGCCCAAAGGTAACGGCCCCCATTCGGCTTTCAGGCCCGACACGCCTCCTGGTGGAATGACGAAGCTCTCGTCTGAGCGCCGAAGCTCCGTCTCCCATGCGTAGGGGTCGTCTCCCTCGCGAATTTCGATGGAACGCATCAGGACGATTTTTCCGCCCGGCTTGAGCACCGCTTCGGCAATCGACCCGCCCTCTTCGTCAACCGTGATCGCCACCAGTGGGCGAATCGCATCTCCCTTGCGTGTCCACAAAATCGAAATCAATTCCCCTTCGTGATGGCCGCGCATCTTGGGTGGGAAATAGAGAAACTTACTCGCAAGCAGGGTGCCGTCGCCGTTGACCGATTCGGCACCCAGAGGCACCTTCGTCTTGCCATCGGCCAGCACCATGCAGGGAATCTTCGCGGGGATGGGCAGTTCGTAGCGGCCATTGCCCTCCACTTGCACCTTGCTGATCCAGCCCAGTTCGGTCCAGTCGTCGCTGTCTTCCTCCTCCGGCGGGCTGTAGAGATACAGATCGGCCTTCCAGGCGGTGCGCGCCTTGCCAAGCGTGAAGCGAAGCGTTGACGCTTTTCCCTGGGTCAAAGTCAGGCCGTTTGCTTCGACCTTCTTCGCCAATTTGACGGTGATTTCCCGCGCTTTTTTCGCTTCGCCTTGAATGCGATCCAGCCACTTGGGCCAGCCGGTCGTTTGCGCCAAGCGGATCTTGCGGTACTTCGCGAAGGTCTCCTCGGGAGTTTCCGTAACCGAAGGTTGGATCTTGCGGCGTTTCGCGGGATCAGGCTCGACTGCGGGCATCTCCTTCGGCCGGCCGCTTGGGGGATACCAGATCGAAAGCCCCGTGGCCCCGGCTCTTAATTCGCCTTTCGCATGGAGTAAGACCAACCGGTCGACGAGCGCGGCAAGGGCGGCGGCCTTTTCGCGAAGCTTGGCCGGTGCCGTGGGCGATGCGGCCATTTTTGAAGCGAATTCGCCCAGATCGACATAGTCGCTGGGTTGCCCCAGGGTGGTCGGCTCAAGCCCATACTCGGTGCAGGTCCGCCGCGTCACGGGAACAAAACGTGGAGGGATGGTGGGCTGTTCCAGAAGCGCGGCCGTGAATGATCCGATCGCTTTTTCCAGTTCAGGTCCCTTGGTGCAGTCGTAGCAGGCATGCGAACCGAGCAACCCAGGCGCCGGTTCGTCTTTACGAAACTGATGCGCTTTCCAGGCATTGACCTCGAACTTGCCGAACTCGGTCATGGAGGCGTCGGGATGATCCTTGAGCCATTGCAAGGTCGCCTCGTAGTCGAGGCCATAGCCATAGTCGATCTCGGCGCTTGCAATCAGGAGCTGGCAATAAGGATGCAATTCGGAAAGGACTTCCGCGCTGCCCATGAGGCAACAATCCAGCGCCAGAAAATCGAATGGCTTGCCCGCGCGATGGAGCTGCAGCGTCTTTTGCAGCGTCTTGCCCAGATCGGTCAGGCCGATCTCTCCGGTTTCTTCGAGCTCGCCATCCTGAGTGTCGCCGCCAAAGCCATACCACTGATCGCCATGATCGGTCAAAACGAGCCCCACACGGCGAGAGGGGTACTTGGCCATCGCCCAGGAGAGGAACTTGGCCAAAGTCTCGGGATCGTCCATGTTCTGTTCGGGCAGCGATTCAAGCACTTTCGATTGCAGGGTTGTCGCTCCCTTGGGCGCGCGCTCGAAGCGCACCCGCCTCGAGCCGGCGATCCAGGACTGCGGCAAGCCCGCCTCGACCAGGTCCTCTTCCTGACTGGCGTCGAAATCGGTTTGGACGATGATCTGAAAACGATCGCTGCTGCCGACCTTCTCCATCTCAAGCAGATCATCGACCAGGCCCACGGCCAGATCGTGGTCGCCGTGGCCATAAATGAGAATCGTCCAGTCGGCGATGGGGGCGGCGGCGATGGGGGCGGGATCCCCGCGCAGAAGACGCGTGATCGCCATCACGGCGAACAGCAAGCAAACGGCCGCCAGGAGCAAACTGCGCTTCAAGAATCGTCTCACCGGGGATTCGGCGTTGCGCATCAGGAGCAAACTGCGCTTCAAGAATCGTCTCACCGGGGATTCGGCGTTGCGCATCAAGAGCAAACTGCGCTTCAAGAATCGTCTCACCGGGGATTCGGCGTTGCGCATACGGCCTTCCTTCGTCAAACTCAAGAATCCTCACCCCGAAAACCAATACTCCGCTCTATTTTCACCGTCCTTGCACCGATAAGAACGAAAAACCGCGAAAAATCATGGGACGGACGGCTTTACCGCTCAAAAATCGGCTCCCAGGCCACCCGCTCGAACTCTGTAAGATATCCTTCATGGGAAAACCAATTCTGACGCTTCTTGATTCGGGTTTTGCCGCTCGTCTGCGAGGCGGTTGGACCGCCCTGCCTGCGCATTTGCCAGCGAACGAGCCATCATGACGCAAACCATTTCCAGGACTGCGGTTTCCATGCGGGTCATTCCCCACGCCACCTGTGTCGAATGCGGGTGTTTGTGCGACGACATCGAGCTGACGGTCGATCAAACCCGCATCGTGGAAGCGAAAAACGCCTGCGAACTGGGGCAAAAGTGGTTTCTGCAATCGCTGGAACCGCAAGCGGCGCGAACCTGCCGCGTGCGCGGCGAGCCGGTCGATCTCGATACCGCCGTTGCCGAAGCGGCGCGCCTGCTGCATGAGGCTGCATTCCCTTTGGTCTATGGCTTGACGGAAAGCACCTGTGAAGGCCAGCGGATGGGCGTGGCCCTGGCCGATCGAATCGGCGCCTGCCTCGACACGGCCACCTCGATTCATCACGGTCCCTCGGGGGTGTCCTTTCCCGACATCGGTGAGGTGACTTGCTCGCTGGGCGAAGTGAAGAACCGGGCCGACCTGGTCATTTTCTGGGGGGTCGACCCGATCGCCTCGCACCCCCGGCACGCCGAGCGCTATTCGCTCGATGCCCGTGGCCTGTTCATCCCCGAAGGCCGCAAGGATCGCTATGCCGTCCATGTCGATGCACGGCCATCGGCGGCCCCGGAACAGTACGATTGCAGCCTGATCATTCCCCCGGGCAAGGATTTTGAAGTGCTCTGGGCGTTGCGCGCCCTCGTGAAGGGGGTTCCGGTAGGTTCGGATTTCGAGAAGCAAACCGGGGTCGCGCTGGCGGATCTGATCGATCTGGCCGGGCGGATGAAAGCCTGTCATTTTGGAGTGCTCTTCATTGGCATGGGCCTGAGCCGATCGGCGGGGCGCCACATGAACAATGAAGCCGCGCTCGGGCTCGTGACCGACCTCAACGACCACACCCGGTTTTTCGCCAAGACGATGAAGGTCAAGGGAAATGGCACCGGTGCCGACAATGTCCTCTTGTGGCAGACGGGCTACCCGTTCGCGGTGCATTTGGGCCAGGGCTACCCCCGCTACAATCCGGGAGAGTTTTCGGCGGTCGAATCGCTGGAACGCTCCGAACCCGATGCCGCCCTGATCGTGGGGGCCGATCCGCGCACCGAATTCCCCGTCAAGGCGGCCGCGCACTTACTCGCCATTCCGACGATTGCCCTCGATTTTCGCGATACCGAAACGATGCGCCGCGCGACCGTTTCGATTCCCACGGCCGCTTACGGTCTTCAAACCGGGGGAACGGTTTACCGCATGGACGATGTGTCGCTGCCCTTACGGCCGGCGCTCCCATCGATCCACCCCTCGCAAGCCGAGGTGCTCGGAAAAATCGATCAAGCCGTTCACCGGCTTCAAGCGGCCCAGGCTCCTGCAATCGGCTGAGTGCCAAAAAAAGAACATTCCCCCACTTGCGGTATCTTTCATGTCTTTGATCAAGATTGCCAACGCCATTGTCCACGACCCGGTGCAGAAACTGGACGGCCAGGTCATGGATCTCTGGATCGAAGATGGCCGCATGTGCGCGCCGCCCACCGATGCCGGCGTGAAACCCGACCGCACGATCGACGCGACCGGGCTGGTCGCCATGGCCGGCGGCGTCGACATGCATTGCCACATCGCCGGGCCCAAGGTCAACCTCGCCCGCAAGATGCGGCCCGAAGACAAACGCAACGCCCGCGTGATCCACCGGACGCTGGACACGCGCTCCGGCACCACGGGAAGCATTCCGAGTACCTTTGCCACCGGCTACCTTTACGCGGGCATGGGGTACACGACGGCATTCGACGCCGCGATCCCGCCACTCTCGGCGCGCCATGCCCACGAAGAACTGGAAGACACCCCGATCATCGACAAGGGGTTCTTCATCCTGATGGGCAACAATCATTACGTGCTCAAGCAGATCGCCGCGGGCGAGCCGGGCCGGTTGCGCGATTTCGCCGCATGGATCCTCGGCGCGGCGGGCGCCTATGCCTTAAAGGTGGTGAACCCAGGCGGGGTCGAAAACTGGAAAAGCGGCATCCGCTCCATGGGCGATCTGGACACCCCCACGAAGCACTTTGGCTGCACGCCCAGGCAGATCATCAGCGGAGTCGCGCAAGCGGCGCACGAACTAAGACTGCCGCACCCGGTGCACATCCACTGCAACAATCTCGGCGTGCCGGGCAACTTCGCGACGACCCTGGCCACCATGGTGTCGCTGGAAGGCCGGCCGGCCCATTTCACCCACATTCAGTTTCATAGCTACGGCGGCTCGCCCAACGATCAGGACCAGTTTTGCTCGAAGGTGTCGGTGCTTGCCGACTATGTCAATCGCCACCCCAACCTGACCGTGGATGTCGGCCAGGTGCTCTTTGGCGAAACGACAAGTATGACCGGCGACGGCCCCGTCGGCTATTACCTGCACAAGGTGACCGGCCGCAAATGGACCAACTCCGAAACGGAGATGGAGGCCGGCTGCGGCATCGTGCCGATCACCTACAAGGAGAAGAGCTTCGTCCATGCGCTGCAGTGGGCGATCGGCCTGGAATGGTACCTGATGGTCGAGGATCCGTGGCGCATCGCCATGTCGACCGATCATCCCAATGGCGGCAGCTTTGTCGCCTACCCGGAAATCATCGCCTTGCTCATGTCGAAAAATTACCGTGACGAATCGCTCGCCCGCGTGCATCCACGAGTGCGCGAGCGGTGCCGCCTCGCCGAACTCGACCGCGAATACACGATCAACGAAATCGCCATCATCACCCGCGCCGGGCCGGCACGCATGCTTGGCTTGGCTTCCAAGGGACATTTGTCGCCCGGAGCCGATGCCGATTTGACGCTTTATCAACCCGACGACGATCGGCGCCGCATGTTCGCGTTTCCGCGACTGGTGATCAAGTCGGGCGAAGTCATCGTCGACAATGCCGAGATCCGCAAAAGCTGGTCCGGCCGCTGCCTGCATGTCAAACCCGAATTCGATACCGCGGCGATCCCGGATATCCGGGAATGGTTCGAGTCGTTCTACACGATCCAGTTTGCCAACTACCCCGTCGATGACAGTTACCTGGGCGTTCATCGCCAAATTCTTTGCGACAAAGCCGGTTCGAAATCATGAAACTCATCATCGCGATCATTCAGCCCGGCCGGCTCGAAGCGGTCAAGGAAGCGCTGGCGCGGGCCGAGGTCTTCCGCCTGACCATCATCGATGTGCAAGGCTGCGGCCGGCAAAAAGGTCAGACGGAAGTCTGGCGCGGCCACGAGTTGACCATCAACCTGGTGCGCAAGGTGCAATTGCAAATCGCCGTCAACGAGGATTTCGTCGAGCCGACGATCAAGGCGATCATGGAGGCAGGCCGCACCGGTCCGGAAGGCCGCATTGGCGATGGGAAGATCTTTGTCGTTCCCCTCGAAGATTGCATCCGCATTCGCACTGGCGAGCGAGGACCGGAAGCCATCTAATCTCGCTTACCGGTTGACTCCTTCGATTTCCTAAGAGACCGCTTCATGACGGAATTTCGCTACGAAACGCCCACGCCTCTTTCGCAAACACGCTGGCTCAACCTCTTTCGCACCGAGTGGACCCATGGAGCCGCACGCGGGGAATGGGTGTTTGCTTCACGGAAGAAGGAGCCTCATTCCTTCCCGATCGCTCCCGATGCCGTCGTGATTGCCCCGATCATTCGCGAGGAGGGGAAGCCGAACCGGATCATGCTCGTCAAGGAGTTTCGCGTGCCCTTGGGATCCTGGTCGATCGGATTCCCGGCAGGGCTCATCGATCCAGGGGAAACGGTCGAACGCACGATCGTGCGCGAGTTGCGCGAGGAAGTCGGCCTGGACCTGGTCAAGGTGGCCAGTCTTTCACCGCCGATTTTTTCCAGTTGCGGTATGACCGATGAAGCGTTCGTTCAGGCGTTTGTCTATGCGAAGCACAGCGGCGGTGGTGCCAGCCCGGAACCCTCCGAGGCGATCATCCCGATGGAACGGGATATCGAAGGGGTGAAATCTCTTTTATTGGAAAAAGGGGAAAACGCGTTGCCGTTCGATGCGAAGTGCTGGCTGATTCTTGATGAATTTCGGCGCAAGGGGGCCATTGAGTTTTAAGTGTGGCTGAAGATCAATCGGAGCCTGGCTTGCGGTTTTGCTTGCGCACCGACTGGCGTTTCTTCTCTTCCATACGGCGAAGGTGCGAACCGTAGGTGGGCTTGGTTTTTTTTCGGGCGCGCGGAGCTTGCAGGCAATCGCGGATCATTTCCGCAAGTTTCTCCAGGCAATCGGCCCGGTTGCGTTCCTGATCGCGAAACGATTGCGACTGGAGAATGATCTCGCCTTCGGTCGTGAAGCGGCTGGGAAAACTGGCCCGCATGCGCTCGACCGTGCCGAAGGGCAACACGACGCTGCTTGAAGGCAACTTCCAGCGCATCTGCGCCTTGGAGGCCACCTTGTTCACATTCTGTCCCCCAGGCCCGCTGGAGCGAGCATAGGTGAACTCGATCTCCTCGTCGGGGATCTGGATTCTTTCGTTCACCACAAGCATCAGCCACCATTCCTCAAAACCATTTCCTGGTTTTTCTCGATTTGTTTCTTTTTTTCTGTTTTTTTTGTTCGTTTTTTGTTCGTTTTTTTGTTTTTTTCCCAGGGGCATGGGATCAGGGCGCCAGGCGGCCTGTCTTCCACAATCCGCCTCCCTGCAGCCGGTAAAACAGCCGGTCATGGGTGCGGCCGGCTCGGCCCTGCCAAAATTCAAAATACTCAGGGACGAGCCGGTAACCGCCCCAGTGATCCGGCCGGGGGACCGCGCCGTCGGGATATTTCGCGGCAAGTTCCTTGACCCGCGCTTCGATCACTTCCCGGCTGGCGACCACCTCGCTCTGCGGAGAGGCCACGGCGCTCAGGCGGCTATCGACGGGCCGCTTGAAGTGATATTCGTCCGATTCGGCGGCGCTGGTTTTCTCGATGCGCCCCTCGATGCGCACCTGCCGCTCCAGCTCGGCCCAATAAAAGAGCAACGCGCCGTAGGGGTTGGCCGCCGTTTCCTTCCCCTTACGGCTTTCATAGTTCGTGAAATAAACCAGACCGCGCGGGTTGAATTGCCGCAAGAGCACGGTCCGCGCCGAAGGACGGCCCTCGGGTGTCGCCGTGGCCAAAGTCATCGCATAAGGCTCAGGTAATTTGCTCTCCAGAGCCACACGCATCCACTCATCAAACAGCTCAAACGGTGTGGCGGTCAGCGCCGCCTCATCGAGTCCAAATTGCGTGTATTCCTTGCGCAGGGCCGTCAAATCGTGCATCGGATTTCCTTAACTCCACTCAACATCTGGTTATTTTACCGCATGAATCCTGGCGGGACCGCGATCCGCTCCTCGCGAACCGACACCGCCTGCATCAAAACCCAGAACGGCGCACCCAAAAGCGACCTCTATGGCATCGTTTTGTGCCACTCATAAGGTTTACCTCATTTCCCTTTTCGATGTAGAATGAAAGGGCCTGCCTACCCCGGATGCCGCCCTGCCCCACAACTGGCTGCTCTTTTGGCCGAGTTTGGCCGACGTCTTAGCTGAAATTTTCACTGAGGAATGAAGAGGTCGATGGAATGATGCGATTTTTCCATGCCTTCACGATCTGGTTTGGTTTTGCCGGACTCACCGCAGTTCAGGCCGCCGAACCGCCCTTGAGTTTCAATAAAGACATCCGGCCGATTCTCGCGGAAAATTGCCTGTCCTGTCACGGACCGGGCAAAAAGAATGGCGATTTGCGCCTCGATCAGGCCGATGCCGCCAAAAAAGGCGGCAAATCGGGAATCGCGGCGGTCGTCGCCGGCCATCCGGAACAGTCGGAACTGATCCGGCGCATCTTGACCGACGACGCCTCGGAAGTGATGCCGCCGCCCAAAGCCAAAAAAGTGCTCAAGCCCGAAGAAATCGCCAAGCTCAAGCAATGGGTCAGTCAGGGCGCCGTGTTCGAAGGACACTGGGCCTTCCAGCCGATTCGCACCGTCGCAACGCCGGAAGTCCAAGGCAATCCGATCGATGGATTCCTGTTGGCGCGTCAGAAGCAGGCAGGTTTGCAGTTTCGGCCGCAGGCTTCGAAAGAGGTGCTTATTCGCCGGGTCGCCTTCACCTTGACCGGCCTGCCCCCCACGATCGCGGAAGTCGATCAGTACCTCGCCGATTCGGCAGGGGGTGCGTACGAACGGATGGTCGATCGCTACCTGGCCTCGCCGCGCTATGGCGAGGAGATGGCGCGGCACTGGCTCGATGTCGCCCGCTATGCCGACACCCATGGCCTGCACCTGGATAACGAACGGCAAATGTGGGCCTATCGCGACTGGGTCATCCGCTCGTTCAACGACAATCGCTCATTCGCGCAGTTCGCGATCGATCAGATCGCTGGTGATCTGGTTCCCGGTTCGACGCTCGATCAAAAAGTCGCGACCGGATTTTCTCGCTGCAATGTGACGACCGGTGAGGGCGGCTCGATCGACGCGGAATGGGTTTATCGCAACGCGGTCGAACGAGCCTCCACGGTCTACACGGCCTTCCTCGGTTTGACGGGCGGCTGCGCGCAATGCCACGACCACAAATTCGACCCGATCACCGCCAAGGATTTTTATTCGACCTACGCCTTCTTCTATTCCGCGGCCGATCCCCCGCTCGATGGCAATGCCTTGCTCACCGCGCCCACGGTGAAACTGGAAACCCCCGCCTATCAAAAGCAGCGCGAAGCCTTGCTCAAGACACAAAAAGATCTGACGCAAAAGCTCATGGGCCTTGCGCAAAAGACCGCCTATCAGGATCCCTCGGAAGATCCTGCGCGAGCGACCGCTCAACGCATCGAAGATGTCTGGTTTGACGATGCTTTTCCTCCCGGACGAGTGTTCGCCAGCCCAGGACATGCCACCCAGTATGTCGATGCGGGCAGCGGCAGGGTCTTCTCCGGTTCGAAAGCACTCAAACGAACCGATGCCGGCCTGGCGCAGGATGTGGTCGAAGGGATGCCGGCGAAAACGATCCCGCCCCAGGGCAAACTATTCGCCCATGTCTATGTCGATCCGGCGAACCCACCCAAGACCTTGATGCTGCAGTATTTCAAGGGCGACTGGCTGCACCGGGCCGTCTGGGGCGACTACGATGCGATCCCCTGGGGCGCCCCCGGCACCACGCAAAAGGTGGCGATTGGGCCAATCCCCGCATCGGGTCAGTGGATCAAACTTGAAGTCGATGCCGAAAAACTCGGGCTCAAGCCCGGCGATGCCGTCACAGGATTTGCCCTCACCCAACATGGGGGTACGGTTTACTGGGACCGAGTCGGCGTTGCCGGCACGAACGATCCAGCCAAGGAACCCAAGCTTTCGCTGAAGGCCTGGTGGCTGGCCCAAAAAGGAAAAGATCAACCCGGCACCTCGGGACCCCTGGCCACCTGGATCAAGTCGGGTCCGGAAACCAAGTTGAACGACGAGGAAAAGAAAACCCTCCGCGAACACTATGTCGCCAACGTCTGGGAAGGCGCGTCCGATGAGATCAAGGATCTGCGAAAAAAGACCAAAGAAACCCGCGAATCGTTGACCAAGCTGGAAGGCGATCTGCCTGGTTCGTTCATCTTCACCGATTTGCCTCAACCGCGCCAAAGCTTCGTGATGATGCGCGGGCAATACGACAAGCCAGGAGACAAGGTCGATCCCAGTACTCCGGGATTCCTACCCCCCTTGCGTGGGATCGATGGCAGGAAAGCCAATCGCCTCGATCTGGCCAATTGGTTAGTTTCGGCCGAACAGCCGCTGGTTCCCCGCGTCGTCGTCAACCGCTACTGGCAGCAGATTTTCGGCGTCGGCCTGGTCAAGACCTCGGGCGATTTTGGTACCCAGGGGGAACTTCCCAGCCATCCAGAATTGCTCGACTGGCTGGCAAGTCACTTCCGCGCAAGCGGCTGGAATGTCAAGGAGCTGCTCAAACTGTTCCTGACGTCCAAGGCATTTCGCCAATCGTCGGAAGCGCCGGAGGCCCTTTGGGCGCTTGACCCGGAAAATCGCTTGCTCGCGCGCGGCCCGCGCATCCGTCTTGATGCCGAACAGATCCGCGACAATGCGCTGTTTACCGGGGGCCTGGTCAAACTCGATGCGGGTGGTCGTGGCACGATGCCTTATCAACCAAGCAACATCTGGGAGCCGGTCGGCTTTGCCGGTTCCAATACCCGCTTTTATCAGCAGTCGAAGGGTGAGGATCTCTACCGGCGCAGCATTTATGTGTTCATCAAGCGCACCGCACCCGCGCCGTTCATGAGCAACTTCGATGCGCCCAACCGCGAAACCTCCTGCGCCAAGCGCGAGCGCAGCAATACGCCCTTGCAAGCGTTGCAGTTGATGAACGACATTCAGCATGTCGAAGCGGCGCGCGGGCTGGCTGCCAGGTTGCTCAAGGAAAAGGGACTCGATGCCAGCGGGCGCATCCGCCTGGGCTTCCGCATGGTTCTGTCGAGAACTCCCACGGCCGAGGAAGAATCGACCATCAAGGAGTTTTTGGAAAAAGAACTCGTTCGCTACAAGGCCGATCCCGCTTCGGCCGAAAAGCTGATCAAAGTGGGAGACTCTCCCGCTCCGGCGGGGTTGCATACCGCCGACCTGGCCGCGCACACGATGCTCGCCAACCTTCTTTTGAATCTCGACGAAACGATCAATCGCAATTAGTCCTTTGAGGAACGACCCTTCATGACCGCGCCATTTTTCTGGCCCGACGAGCCGACACGCCGCCAGTTCTTTCAAGGATCCGGTTTGCGGATGGGTTCGGTTGCGCTGGGGATGCTCGCCACACGCGCCGCAACCAAGTCCGCTGCCCCCCTGGGCGCGGGGATGGTGCACCCTCCCCTGCCCGGCTTTCCCCACCACAAACCGACGGCCAAGGCGCTCATTTATCTCCACATGAACGGGGCGCCTTCGCAAATTGATCTCTGGGACTACAAGCCGAAGCTCAAGGACTATTTCAACAAGGACCTGCCGCCGGGAGTGCGCGGCGAACAACGCTTAAGCACCATGACCTCGGGCCAGGGGCGCTTTCCGGTCGCACCCAGTAAATTCACCTTCAAGCAATCGGGCAAATGCGGTACCTGGATCAACACCGACCTGATGCCGCATACCGCACGCATCGTCGACGAGATCGCCCTGATTCGCACGGTGAGCACAAACGCGATCAATCACGATCCGGCCTGCACCTTTGTCATGACGGGGAGCGAGGTTCCGGGCAAAGCTTCGATTGGTTCCTGGCTGTCGTATGGCCTGGGCAGCGAAAGCAACAATCTGCCGGCCTTCGTCGTGTTCACGCCGCGATTTCCCGGCGACTCCAATGGCCAGGCGCTCTTTACGCGCATGTGGTCAAGCGGCTTTCTGCCCACGGCATTCAACGGGGTGGCCTTACGCGGCTCCGGCGATCCGGTGCTGTATTTAAGGAATCCTGAGGGGGTCGCGGCCACCGATCGGCGCGCCATGCTCGATACGCTGGGCCGCCTCAACGGCATCGGCATGAACCGTTTTCACGACCCGGAAATTCAGACGCGCATTTCCCAGTACGAGATGGCCTACCGGATGCAGTCGAGCGTACCGGAACTGACCGATCTGTCGCAAGAACCCAAGCACATTCTCGATCTTTATGGACCCGATGTGACCGTGCCGGGCACTTACGCCCATAGCGCGATCATGGCGCGCCGATTGATCGAACGAGGCGTGCGCGTCGTTCAACTCTTGCATCGCGGCTGGGACCAGCATGGGCGGTTGCCTTACGAACTGGGCAACCAGTGCAAAGACACCGACCAGCCCAATGCCGGGTTGATCATGGATCTCAAGCAGCGCGGTCTACTTAACGAGACGCTCGTGGTCTGGGGCGGCGAATTTGGCCGCACGGTCTATTCCCAGGGAACGCTTGAGCGCGATAACTATGGTCGCGATCATCACCCGCGCAACTACTGCATGTGGATGGCGGGCGGCGGCATCAAGGCGGGAACGGTGCACGGCGAGACGGACGATTTCAGCTACAACATCCTGCGCGATCCCGTGCCGGTCAATGACCTGAACGCCACGATTCTGCATTGCCTGGGAATTGACCATGAACGGTTCACCTACCGCTTCCAGGGGCTCGATCAGCGCCTCACGGGCGTCGAGCCGCAAAAGGTGATTACTTCCCTTCTGGCCTAAATTCCTTGCTCAGGCAGGAGTGGCATCCGCTTCAGGCAGCTTGCGACCCAGCACCGCATAGCCGACCGCGGCGGGCGCCATCGCCTGGGGCGGAAGGTGCTTTTCGCACGCCACCAGAAATGCCGGCAAGCCGGGGATCAGGAAGGAAATGCGGATCCTGCGGCCACCGGTTCCATAAATGGTGAACCAGCCGCACGCGACGCTGAAGGAGACTTTTTCGATCTCGTTTCCGTGCATTTCTCGTAGCCCCACCAAGATTTCCGGCTTTCCATCCCTTCGGAAAATGGCCAATTGCAAAACTCTCTTTGAAGCCTTTCCTGGAGCATTCGATGACGGGTCCTGATCCCAACCAACGGCATCCGTTGCCCGGTTTTCCCCAGGTCTGCTTTTTGCGCAATGTGGTCTCCCACCCCATGATCGAAGTGGGGGAGTACTCCTACTACGACGATCCCGATGGGCCGGAGCAGTTTGAGAAGAATGTCCTTTATCACTTTCCCTTCATTGGCGACAAATTGATCATCGGAAAATTCTGCGCGATTGCCCGTGGCGTGAAATTCATCATGAATGGCGCCAATCACAAAATGTCGGGCTTTTCGACCTTCCCCTTTTTCATCTTCGGCGGCGGCTGGGAAGCCGCGACTCCCGCACCGGGACAACTGCCATTCAAGGGGAATACCGTCATCGGCAACGATGTCTGGATCGGCTACGATGCACTGATCCTGCCCGGCGTCAACATCGGCGATGGCTCGATCATCGCCGCCCGATCGGTCGTCAGCCGCGATGTGCCTCCCTACTCGATCGTGGGCGGCAACCCGGCTTCGATTAAAAGACAGCGCTTTGACGATCAGACGATCGCAGGCCTGTTGCGCATCCAATGGTGGAACTGGGACACCGCGAAAATCACCCGCCACTTGTCTTCGATCACATCCGCAGACCTTCAAGCGCTGGAACAAGCGGACTAACCCCAAGCCTGGCGACAACGCACGGCCCCTACCCCTCTCGTTCATCCTCGGTCGTCAGCAAACGGCTCTCCCGAGCCCCCGAAACGACCAATCTGACAAAGTACGCCCCACCGTGGACGGACCCCTCAAGAAGCCATTGAAGGGGGTCCGAAAGAGAGGTAGAGTCAAAATGTTGACTAAATTGATTGACTTACCTTGATTAGGGGCTCCGCCAATGAAGAACCGATCACGAAGGGCCGGGTTCACTTTGATCGAACTCCTTGTGGTAATTGCCATTATCGCCGTTTTGATCGGCCTGCTTGTCCCTGCCGTGCAAAAGGTGAGAGAAGCGGCCAACCGCCTGCAATGCACGAACAACCTCAAGCAGATCGCCCTGGCAACCCACAACTTCCATGACGCCTACCAGTTCCTGCCGCCGGCCTTCATCGGCGACAATTCCGAAGGCCTGAACGGCTGGGCCACCTGGGGCGCCCTGCTTTTGCCCTACCTCGAGCAGAACGCCCAGTACACCTTGTGGGACATCCGCTACGACGCCGCGTCGCAGCCCCTGGCTGCGGTGCAAACCCAGATCAAGGTCTATGCCTGCCCTTCCCGGCCGGCGCATGTGCTCTCAAGCGGCGATTTCATTCCGACCGGAGCGGCACTGACCGATTACGCCGCGAGTTTCGGCACCGAGGCCTCTTACACCTCGTCCAACGGCGCGATGATTCCCAACCTTCCCTATGTGGCCAAGGACAGCGCCGGCAAGGTCTATGTGACCCAGTGGAAAGGTCAGCTGAATTTCGCCAGCATCCTCGATGGCACGACCAACACCACCTTATTCGGCGAGAAACATATCCGGCCCAATTCCTTGCGCGGCAAAAACGAAGACCGCAGCGTCTTCGGCGGCAACCGCAACAACACACGCCGCATGATGGGAGTCGACATTGCTTCCACCAACACGCGGCCCCTGATGCCACCCGATGCGCAAACCACCCCCCTGGCCAATAGCTCCTTTGGCGGTCCCCATTCGGGCGTTTGCATGTTCGCCTTTGTCGATGGCAGCGTCAAAGCCGTTAAAACCAGTGCCGATCTGCAAACTCTGACTTACTTGGTTACGCGCAACGATGGACTGGTGATCACCGGGGACTACTAGGCCCGCATCGCCCGAAAAATCAGGAAAAACCTCTCAGTCATCCCACAATCGATGGTGAACCCCCATGAATCGCGCTAGAAAATGGATGGTTGGATTGGGGCTGGTGCTCGGTGGTCTGGGCTGCGTGGAAAAAGACGCCCTGACCGTTCTGCCTTTCACCGTGCAAATCCAACTTGAGGGATCGGAAAAATCCCTGCTTGCGGGCCACTCGATCGAAGGCGCCCATGCCGAAAACGACCAGGTTCGCGCCTTTGGATCGATCGACCGCGATGGCATCGCCCACCTTGAGACCTATCACCGCGGCAAACTGCTTGAAGGCGCCCAGCCCGGGAATTACCAAATGCGGATCATCCTGAATGACGATGATCCGAATGAGCGCAAAAAAGCCCTAAAAATCATTCCCGCCAAGTTCTTGCAGTTCAAAACCTCGGGTTGGAAGATCCAGATTCCCTCCGATACCGCCCCGGTTCTGAAACTGACTTCCAGGTAGATTTCCCAAGCCCCCCTCCGGAGCTTCGCATCATGAAATTGGGTAGGTTGATCGCCGCGGGTTTGGGTTTATTTTCTTTCGTTGGCCCGGCGGCCAAGGCAGCCGACAACGACTCTGCCAAGCTCGAGTTCTTCGAGAAGACCATTCGCCCCATCCTCGCCGATCATTGCTATGGTTGCCATTCGGCGGAAACCAAGCCGGCAGGCGGTCTGCGCGTCGACGATCGCAACGGCTTGCTCACGGGCGGCAACGGCGGCGCGGCCATCGCTCTGGGCCATCCCGAAAAGAGCCTGCTAATCAAGCGGGTCTCGCAAAAAGAGGCCAGGGGTCGCATGCCCCAGGAGGGAGAAAAACTCTCCGATGAACAGATTGCGCATCTATCGCGTTGGATCAAGGAGGGTGCCGTCTGGCCACAGCCAAAAATTCCGGGAGCGCTTGGACGTCAGAGGGACTGGTACGAATCGCTGAAAAAAGACCACTGGGCCTGGCAGCCGTTGAGTGCGCCGCAAGCGCCCAAGGTCAAAAATGCCGACTGGGCCCGAGGCGATATCGACCGGTTCGTCCTCGCCCGACTCGAATCGAAAAGCCTGCAACCGGTAGGTGACGCCGGCAAAGTAGAACTTCTCAGACGCGTTGCCTTTGACCTGACCGGCCTGCCGCCAACGCTAAGAGAGCTCGAAGCCTTCCTGGCCGACTCCTCACCCCATGCCTTCGCAAAGGTCGTCGACGCCTACCTTGCCAGCCCGCGCTTTGGCGAACACTGGGGCCGCCACTGGCTCGACGTGGCCCGCTATGGAGAATCGACCGGGCCTTCGCGCAACATCCCCTACCCTTTCGCCTGGCGCTATCGCGACTATGTGATCGACTCCTTTCAGGCCGACCTACCCTTTGACCGCTTCCTCAAGGAGCAGATCGCCGGCGACCTGCTTCCTTCCCAGACGGACGCCGAGAAGGATCGGCTGCACACAGCCACCGGTTTCCTCGCGATCGGCGTCAAGGATGTCAATCAGCGCTTCAAGGTCCGCTTCCTCATGGACAACATCGACGAGCAGATCGATGTCGTAACGCGAGGCTTCCTGGCGCTCACCGTCAGTTGCGCGCGTTGCCACGATCACAAGTTCGATCCGATTCCCGCGACCGACTATTACGCCCTGGCGGGAATCTTTGCCAGCACCGACAACTGCTCCGGGGTACGCAACAAGATGGGAGGCGGCGGCCTCGACTATTACGACCCGGATATGCTCGTCCCTCTGAAAACGGGGGTGACTCCCGTGGACAACGCCAAGGTCGAAAAACTCAAGGAAGAAGTCGCCGTGGCCAAAAAGGCCTGGGACAGCATTCGCGGCACTCCCGAAGGTCTGGCCAAGGCCCCCAATGGTCAACCCACGCAGCGTCCCTTCCGACTGAAATACGAACGGCTTCAGGCCGAATTGCTGGCGGTAGGCGATTCGGCTTCAAGGGGCTTCGCCGTCCACGGCGTTCGCGATGCCAAAACGGTGGCCGACACCGAACTGCGCATCCGCGGCGAAGCAGAGAAACTGGGACCGCAAGTTCCGCGTGGCTACCTGACCGCCTTCACCGTGGCCGGGAGTGCCCCCATCAATCCCAAGCAAAGCGGCCGGCTCGAATTGGCGCAGTGGCTGGCCAGCCCCAAGAATCCGTTGACCGCCCGGGTGTATGTCAACCGGATCTGGAGCCACCTGTTTGGCCAGGGCCTGGTGACCACGGTCGATAACTTCGGCTCGACCGGCACGAAGCCCTCTCACCCGGAACTGCTTGACCACCTGGCGCAAGCTTTTCAGCGAGAAGGCTGGTCGACCAAAAAACTGATCCGCTCGATTGTCTTGAGCCGCGCTTACCAGCTGAGTTCGCAGTCAAGCGAGGCCCAGTGGACGACCGATCCGGCCAATCACCTGGTCTGGCGCCATCAGCCGCGCCGGCTCAGCGCCGAGGAGATTCGCGATGGCATGCTCGCCGCCTCCGGCACGCTCGATGACAAACGACCCAAGGGTTCGGCCGCAATGGAACTCAAGATGATCGAGATGCGCGACAATGGTCCCGAAGCCCGCACCCTCGGAGAACGGGCCGATAAGCACACCAGCCGTAGCGTTTATTTGCCCTTACTTCGGGGAGTAATCCCCTCCTCGCTCGAACCGTTCGATCCGGTCGATCAGACGCTGGTCAGCGGCAGCCGCGAGTCGACCACGGTTCCCGGTCAGGCGCTTTACCTTTTGAATTCGGCCTTTGTGCGCAAGCAGGCGCTGGGGCTTGCGGAAGCCCTGTTGGCACAAAACCACGAATCGGACACGAAGCGAGTCGCCGCGGCCTTTGTGCGGGTGTTGAACCGCCCCGCCGCGGAGGCCGAAGTGGATCGAGCCCTGGCTTTCCTCGCCTCGTACGAATCGGATTACCGCGAGGCGGAAAAGCTCAGTGCTCGCAAGGCCAAGACGCCTGCCGATCCCCAGCAAGCGACTGCAAGCGCACCGAAGAAGCCGGCGGAAGTTCCCGCCAATCCCGACGAAATCGACCAGACCGGTGAACCGATCATCGAGCATTCGGTGCAAGCCAAGGATGCCCGCGCTGCCTCCTGGCTCGCCCTGATTCAGTCCCTTTATGGCTCGGCCGAATTCCGCTACCTCCGCTAGTTGATTTCCCAAACACGAAACGCCACGACGATAAGGAACCGCCATGCTTTCTCCATCCACGCCCCCTCACTTCCTTCCCAGGCGCACCCTTCTGAAAACCGCCGGCGCCGGGTTCGGCATGGTGGCGCTTGCCGGTCTTCTTGGGCAGCAACAAGCCCGGGCCAACGGAGTCGATCAGGCCCGGCAGCCGCTCGCACCGCGCGGACCCCATTTTCCCGCCAAGGCAAAACGAGTGATCTTCCTGTTCATGGTCGGCGCGATCTCGCAGCTTGATACCTTCGAATACAAGCCCAGGCTCCAAAAAGACGGAGGCAAAGCCGGACCGGGAGGCGGCACGCTGACCGCTTCAAACTTCAAGTTCAAACAGCATGGCCAAAGTGGCGGCTGGTTTTCCGAACTGGTTCCCAACATCGCCCGCCATGCCGACAAGTTCTGCTACTTGCGCGGCTTGCATACCGACACGCCAGCCCATCCCCAGGCGGTGGTCCAGCTTCATACCGGCAGCGCCAACGCCGCGCTGACGCGACCCAGCATGGGGGCCTGGCTCCTCTATGGTCTTGGCAGCGAAAACCAGGACTTGCCCGGTTACATCACGGTCAATCCCACGCCCAACTTCGGCGGGGCGGTCAATTACGGAAATGCCTTCTTGCCCGCGCATTACCAGGGAACGCGGATCACCGACGCCGGCTACCTGCCCAACCTGAAGGCGCCCACGCCGAACCGTCTGCAACGCCGCCAGCTCGATCTTATCCAGGAATGGAATCGCGACCTGGCGAAAAAGCCGGGAGCCCCCGATCAACTGGAAGGAGTCATCCAGTCGTACGAGCTCGCCTTCAAGATGCAGGGGAAGGTGCCCGAACTGCTCGATATTTCGAAAGAGCCCAGGAAGGTTCAGGAGGCCTACGGCATCAAAGCTGGACCTCAGGGAAGCTTTGCCAGGCAGTGCCTCATGGCACGCCGCTTGAGCGAGGCGGGCGTGCGCTTTGTCGAGATCTCCCAGCCCGGCTGGGATCATCACAACAATCTACACAACGGCCTGATCAATAATTGCGGCCAGGTCGATCAACCGATCGGTGCGTTGCTCAATGATCTCGAATCACGGGGCATGCTCGAAGACACGCTGGTCATCTTCGGCAGCGAGTTTGGCCGTCAACCCACGGCCCAGGGGCAGGACGGACGCGATCATAACATCACCGGCTACCCCATGATCCTGGCCGGCGCGGGAGTCAAACCGGGGTTCACCCATGGCGCCACCGACGAATATGGCCAGAAGGCGGTCGAAGGGCGCATGCACATGAACGATTTCCATGCGACCTTGCTCGCCCTGCTTGGCCTCGACCATGAAAAGCTCACTTACCCCTATGCAGGTAGAGATTTCCGCCTGACCGACGTGGCCGGCAAGGTGGCCACGAGCATCTTCGCCTGACACCTTTTGTAGCGGTGGAATCACCGGAAACCCTCGCAAGAGGGAGCTACCCGAGACCATGTCTTGGATTTCATTTCGACCTGTTTGGAGAGGAGCAGGTCGAAAGGGAAGCCCGATGCCTGGTCTCGGGTTTCGCATTTTTGCATGATCGCCACGGGCGCGAACAGCGCCCGTGGCGATCATGCCTCAATTGCCGCGGGTGCGGAGGATATGAAAGGTCAACGCCGCGAAAACCAGATGGACATGATGATGCCATCCCCGCCAGGTGCGGCCTTCGAAATGATCGATTCCCAGTTCCTTTTTCATCCATTCAAAATGCCGATAACCTTGCGCGAGTAGGCTTCGGCTGGCGCTGGGTGATTGCAGCGCGAGCCCTTTCTCCTTTAAGAGATCTTCAAAGCCAGGCATGGCGCAATACGACGATTCCACCACCACGGTCTGCGCGGCCGACTCCAGGTTGCCCAGGGCTTCGAGAAGGCCCAGCGCGATCTGGGCCTTCGATTGAAGCTGCCTGCTGATTTCCGGCACCTTGTGCTGGATCAATCCCGCTTCGTTTTCGAGCCAGGTCGAAGGCAAGTAGAGAGATGAGGCGATGGGGAAATAGCCGCGCGGACCCACCCGAGCGAGGATGACCGCAAGCTGGCAATTGAGTTTTTTGCCCGTTTGGCGGGAGTATTGTCTTTGCACGCCGATCGAGTTCTTGCCCCGTTTCTCGAAGGCGGCTTCGTGGATGAGCCAGACGGCGCCCGCGTCGGGAAGCTGATCTTCGAGAATCTCCTTCAAGCAAAGGGTCAGGTCTTTTTCCTGCCAGGGGCTTGAGGTCACGAAGTGCTGAAGCGCCTGGGAGGGATCGAACCCTTCGGGAAACTGCCCCTTGAGCGCCAGGGCCATGGCCCCGACATTTTTGCGAATGCTCGGAACGAGCAGTCCCAGAATGTAGGCGCGAAAGCGACTCATCTGATCGGAGCGGGCGAAGATGCCGCAAAACGATTGCAAGAATTCGTCGAGGCCGGCGACGGATTCGCCCGCGAAGGGCGAAGGCAAAGGCGGAGGCAATGGGAGAAGAAAATCTTCCGGAAGGATCGCGTCGTCATCCAGAGTCATGGCTTGTTCCATGATCGCGCAACCTTTCGGACCTGGGTCTAAAATCCCGGCCCGGCACAAGTGCCGGGCCGGGGGTCAATGAACGGTTCCCCTTGCAACCACAAGGACGAACGGCGCACAGCGCGCATCAAATGTCAGCCCAAAACAAACTATCTTTTGTTCAGTACGGAAATTCCCTTTTCTCCCATCTCTGGCGAGATTTTCCCCATGGTTTTCTGCTCGTCCTGCCATTTGTCAAAAACGGTGCAAACATCGTTTTGCAGGATGTACGAAGGGTCATGGCCTTCGTGATAGTCGAGGAACATTTCCAGCAGGTGATTGCGGGCTTCCTGGGTTTCAAACGAGCCCAGAAGTTCGGGATTGGGGAATTCCGAATGTTGATTGAGCCAGAGGAAGGCCTCAATCGTCTCCTTGCAAGTCAGGCGGTTGTCCACAAGGCCGTCCCACAAGTTCTGTTTCCAATTGATGCGGGTGAACAAAAGGCTTAGCCGTTCATCCATTTCCTCTTGCTTGGTTTGAAGTACCTGCAATTGGGAAAGAGAGGCGGAGTAGGCCTGTGCATCCTGAGAGGCGTGCGTCAGGAACGCGAGGACCACCCAGATCAAACCGATTCCCGCGAAACCAGGAAGGACTTTGCCCAGAAGAAACCCTTTGCGACTCATCAATATCACTGCGCTCCGACCGAGAATCGACCTGCTGCATTGCTGGCCCGCGCCAAACATTACCAAGTCAGTAATAATAGTAATATATGCCAGCCGAAAGCCGTTTGTCAACCGGGACGCCCCCCTTGCAGTCCACCAGGAACCCACTTTGTCAGGTTGCGCCCGAAGCGCCAAACTCAGCACTTTTGCCGAGAAAATCGCTGGAACTCCCGGTTCGGTGCAACGGGGAGACTCACGAGAAGAGATTTATTAAGAATGATGAGAAGACGAGTTTTTAGCGATTGATGATTTCGAGGATTTTACAGACTCTTTCCTTTGGATTTCGAAATGCTATTTTTCCTCATGACCTTGGATCGATCTTCCTCGCAACCGGACCTGGACCTTGAGCGCTTCCTCCTCGACCAAACCGTTCGATTTCGATGCCCAGTATGGCAAAGGCTACGACAGCATGATCCGGGCCGTGTTCCCGGGGTATGAGTCGTTCTTCCAGTCGGCGGCGGGAATTCTGTCGCTGAGCGTGCCGAAGGATGGCCGCGTGCTCGTCAGCGGGTGCGGCACGGGATCAGAATTGCTTACTTTCTCCAAGCTTCAACCTCAATGGCAACTGACCGGCGTCGACCCCTCGGCCACGATGATCGAGCTGTGCCGCCACCGCCTCGGTAACCATCCGGGCCTCCATCTTCAAGAGGGCTATCTCGATTCCCTCGATACCGGCTCATCCTTCGACGCCGCCACCTCCGTCCTCGTCATGCATTTCCTCAAGGACGATGGCTCCAAGCTTGCCTACCTGAAACAGGTGCGCAGGCTCTTGAAGCCCGACGCGGGGTACATTCATCTCGATGTGATGGAGTGGCCCGAAACCAAGACCTGGCAGGCGCTCCTTCAAGGCTGGGAGAAAACCGCTCTCTCCGTGGGCCTCGAAAAGGAGCGCTTCGATTCCCTCGTCGCGCAAATCCGCCAGGCGCTCTTTGGAGTCAGCGAAGCGCGCATGGAAGAACTCTTCACCCAGGCCGGCTTTGTCGCCATTCAGAAGTTCTGGATGTGCTTTCACCACACCGGGTGGATGATGCGGGCAGGTTAAGGCGAGAGTCCCTCAAAAGGGCTTGAGCCGGCGATCTCGTTCATCGGGTGCGCCTCGCGTTAGCCAATCGACCGATTCATCGGAACTCTTGATGGGATTGGTCCAAAGTATGGGGCCAATTTCTTCGAATGTCTTGCAAAGGCGCCTGAAATGACCCCGAACTGTTTCATCAAGTGAAGCCACTCTTTGATCTGAAGCCTGGGCCGCTTCCAGGAGATGGGCATCCTTCAGCATGATCTCCCCGATATTGCGATCCAGGGAAAATCCCTGAATCGCATGACGAAGGTCATGGCTTTGATTGTTGGAAACCCGCTGAATGCGGCCTTTTCGGGCCATCGCCGCGCGCCAGGTCATGGCATAGTTCGATTGATGCTTATCCCATTCGATTTTAATGGGATTGTTCAAGGCCATTTTGTAATTGCCGTCCAACATCGCTTGCAAAAAAAGTCGACATCGACTCGAACTTGCATGAACGGAAACGGGCTCCCCAGCCGCCCTTCCCACGGACGCATCAACGACAATGCAAAGAGAGATCATGGTTGGGCATCAAGAAGCGAGGTGAGACTCAACCGCATCAAGGTATTCGCGTTGCGCCTGGAGGGAAACATCGTCGAAGTCCTCGGGCCATTCGCCAAAGGCGCCTGAATGGTCCAGATCCGCGCTGCTGATCCGAGTCGAGCCAGTGCTTGAGTCTCTTTGAAACCAGTGCAATTTCACCAATTCGGGATTGAGTTCCTCCCGCGCCACAAGGCTCTGAATCCCCAAGAGTAAGATGGACGAATGCGTCTCAATGACCACACGCACGCCCCGCCTGGCTGCTCTGGCCAGCAAGCCGGCCATAGCGTGCTGTGCTCGAGGATGAAGGTGCAATTCGGGTTGCTCGATGTAGACGATCTGTCCCGGACTGGCTGCCAACAACGCGACCGCAACCGGTAGGGTCTGCGAAACGCCAAATCCCACATCCGCAATGCTCACCCACTCTTGATCGTTGCCTGGGTTGGATTCAAGAAGTCGAGGAACCTTGATTTCGATTTGAGAATCGTCCAACCGAACGGCTTCAACTCCTGAAGTCAACTCCATTTCCTTGAGGTCGCTTGCCAACTGGCTGATTGCGGTGAGGTTCTTCGTTTTCCAGGAAGCGATGATACTGGCGATGTAGGGCTCAAATGTTCCTGGAAATCGTCCGTTAACCGCAGCCATGGGGTAAGTGCGCGATGGAACCCCACGTAATCCAGGAACATGGATCGCGTTCATGATGGAATTTTCTATGCTTTTTGTGTTAAATTCATGAAACTCCATTATTGTTTTGGAAATTCTCTGGTCTAACGTTGGACCCAATACAAATCTTCTTATTACTCCTATTTTATATTCTTCTTTTCTATAGATTTCATGATCAACATCTATCCCATCATAATAGTTGTGAAAATCGACCGGGCTTCCATTCACCAAAACTCTATGGCCCTTCTCTAATCTAACCTCATTTGACGAGACGATTAATTCCTTGTTTTCATTTTGACCAAAAATTACCTTGAAAAAATTGCCGTTGTCAAAGTGTGCTGAAAAACCGAGCCGGCAGCGATCTTTCCCGTGCCCGGAAGCAGAGATCATCTGGTCCAGTTTCGTAAATTTCACATGCGGGCCGTTCAGAAGAAGCGGCCCGGGATCGAATGCTGCCTCCAAGGTCTGCTTCAGCATTAGCAAAGGCTGCAACATGCTGCTTTTGCCGGAACTATTGGCCCCAGCCAAAATGGTCAAAGGCCGTATCTCGATGGGTTGTTCCGAATCGATTGACTTGAATCCCTCCACGGACAAGGCCGTAATGATGGGCACGGACTCAACAACATTGCCAGATGTGGACACGGGATCCGTCACAGAGACTCTTCCCTATTAGAAATGGCCGGGCCGGACTTCCTGTGCACGCTTCCACCAGATCTTGGCGCAGGTTCCGACCACGAAAGCCGCAAGCCTTCCGTCTATTTTCCAGGGGAATGGTCTGTAAGCCAAGCGAAATCGCTAGCGTTGCCTATTCCGGTTGATCCGTCAGGCCATTCTCCTCGGACGATCCTCCATGTTCGGCGCAATAGACCGCCGGGCGGGGAAATAAGGGCACAATGCCGAATAACTTCGCCCAGGCCAGCTTTCTCACCGTGGCGGCGCGGTTGCACTGGCCGCATAATTTCGGCCAGCCTTCGCGGTCGCGCAACACCCGATGGCGCCACTTCTTTTCGTGGGATTGCCTTTCGAGCAGGGTCACGCCACGGCCTCGCAATTCCGATTCCATGATCCGGACCGCTTCGCGTTCCAGCCACTCGCCGAAGAATTCGACCTGATCGAGCAGCTCTTCGTTGGTCGATTGCCTGGCGCTTTCCCGGCATTTGTCGGGATTGAATTCCAGCTGGGGCATTCCAAACTTTCCCTGTCGAACCCTGGCGAACCTTCCTTAGCCAACCTTCGGGGGCGCCAGCCGTTTTTCGAAAATGCACAGGTCGTCGCCATCGGTGTAATAGTCCGGCACCCGCGCGCATAAATTGTAGTCGCACTTCAGATAAAAAGCGCGCGTTCGCTCGTAGTGGGGCGTTCCCGAGGTTTCGATCAAGAAGATCCGTCCTCCCTCACGCCGGGCATCGTCCTCGGCATGGCGCAGAAGTCTCTTTCCCCTGCCCTTCCCCTGGCTATCGACGGAAATCGCGATCCAGTAGAGGTACCAGGTGCGGTCGGTCATCGCCGCCGGCGCCCAGTAGACATAGCCCGTAACTTCTCCCTCTTCCACGAGCACCGCGGCACGGTGGCCCATTTCTTGGGTCGCGGCAAAATAGTCATCCAAGACCTCCTGAAGCGCCTCGACTTCAATCGGTTTGAACATGCCCGTGCGATCCGTCATGGCCACGCACAAGGCAACATCGTCAGGTTCCAGAGGTCGTATCAGATCGGCCATCGCTTTCTCCGCTCAGTCAGCGGCACACCATTTGACCTCTTGCGCCAACGGACCCAGGGCAAGGGACCGGTCGATTGGTTTCTGAAGGAAAACGAATCGCAAGCCAAACAGATTTTCTATGGAGGAGGCAGCGGATCGGAACGAGTAAGACGGGCTCGCTCATCAAAGTCGCTCATCAAGCCCACCAACGCCCACCAACGCCCATCAAGAAAGGATGGCGCGAATCGGTTCCCCTTCGTTGAGCGTGGGCCGTTCCGGCCGCCCGCCATGACGATAGACGAGCTTCATGTTGTCCAAACCGAGGCAACTCAGGAAGGTCGCGTGCAGATCGTGAACATGCACCCGGTCCTTCACAGCGTGCAAACCCAGCTCATCGGTGGCGCCATAAGTCAGACCCGGTTTGATGCCGCCACCGGCAAGCCACATCGAAAAGCCGGTCGGGTTGTGATCGCGCCCATCTCCTTTTTCGCTCATCGGCGTGCGGCCAAATTCCCCGCCCCAGATGACCAGCGTCTCATCAAGCAAGCCGCGCGATTTCAGATCGCGAAGCAAGGCCGCCACGGGCCGGTCCATGGCCCGGCACTGTTCGGAGTGGTTTTTCTCAATCCCCGCATGGGCGTCCCAGCGGCTTCCCGGACCATGATAAAGCTGGACAAAGCGCACGCCCCGCTCCACCAGCCGCCGCGATAACAAACACAGCCGGCCAAACGATTCGGTTTCGGGCCGGTCGGTGCCATAAAGCTCGTGCGTGGCGCGGGTCTCGGACGCCAAATCGATCGCCTCGGGTGCCGCCGCCTGCATCCGAAACGCCAGCTCGTAGCCTTCGATGCGCGCATCCAGTTCGGTGGCCAGCGGATGCCGTGCCTTCATCTCTTGATTGAGCGAATCGAGCAGGCGAAGTTTCGATTGGTTGCGCGCAACGCTTGCTCCCTGGGGAGGGTAGAGATTTTGAATCGGCTCTTTGCCCTGCTCCAGGCGCGTCCCCTGGTAAACCGCGGGCATGAACCCCGCGCTCCAGTTGCGCGGTCCATTGACCACGGGACCCTTACCATCTTGAAGCACGACGAACGCTGGTAAATTATCCGATTCGCTGCCCAGGCCATAACTGACCCAACTGCCCAAAGACGGCCGCCCGCCGAGGATCGAACCGGTGTTCATCTGGCAAACACCTGAGCTGTGGTTGATCCCATCGGCATGGCAGGAACGAACCACCGTGATGTCATCCGCGCAAGCAGCGATATTGGGAATCCAGTCGGACATCCAAGTGCCCCCCTGGCCATGCCGCGCCCATTTGCGCTGACTTGCAAGCAAGGGGGAACGGATCTCTCCCATCGAGGTGATGGGAATGCCAAAACTCTCAGGCAACCGCTGCCCCGCAAGGCGGTTGAGCAAGGGCTTGGGATCGAGCAGGTCGAGGTGGCTCGGCCCCCCCTCCATGAACAGGAAGATGACGCTCTTGGCCCGGCCCAGGCCGTGAGCGGCGTGGGGTTTGCCTGGCCCCGTGGCCAGGCCACCGGCGGCCGCTCCCCGGGCCTGCGCCGCTCCCGGGGCCTGCGTTTGTAAAAGCGACATCAGGGGCAACATGCCGAAACCCAGCCCGGCCCGGCCAAGCCAGTCACGGCGCGTTTGTCCCAATGCCTGCTTGATGGAATCAGGGAGCATAAAGGAACCCGCTGGAATTGAACAGCACATGGCAAAGATCGGTCAGTGCGGCCAGCTCGGGAGAATCGGCAGGATTGGAAGCACTGCCCGTTTTCAAATCGTGGCCATTGCCTGAAAGATCCTTGAGCATGCCGGTCTGGGCTTCAAAGGTCCAGCGCCCCAGTTCCTTGCCGCGACTGAGGACCGTGGCGGTAGAAAAACCGCGGCAAATGCGCACGTCGTCGATCAATCCATCGAACGCGGCTTCGAGCGTTCCGGCTTTGCCCACCTTGCTGCCAATGCGCATGGGGAGCATGGTCTCCATCGTTTCGGCGCTCAGTTCTCCGCTTGCACTCATGAGGCCCGTCCAGTCGAGTGCCGCCTCCTGGGCCGGCTCGTCGGGATTGGAAAGATCGCGCAACACGAACGCGATCTTGCCCCCTGATTTGCGACCGGAATGTTTGACCGAAACGGCGAGCTGATAGGGGTGATTGACCTCGACTTTTTGATCGGAAAACAGCGCGATCTCGCGCACCTTGCCTTTTTCATCGCGGGCAAAGAACTGCATGACCAGCGTCTGCGGCTTGCGCCGAGACTGTTTGCCGGTGATTCCCAGGCTCCAGCCCGCATGGTCCTTGTTGCCGTCGTGGCGGGAAATCAGGGTGCGCACCGCCGCCGTATCCGCGACACTACGCGCCAGGAAGAACAGCTCGACCGTGAAGTCGCCCTTCTCCAGCGCGCCATCGTTGGCCGCTTCGAGCAAGGGACCCGGAGGATTGAGGGAGAAGTTGATCGCCTGACCTTCATGGTGAGGCATCCGCTCGATGGGAAGCCGCACGATTCTTTCGCTGGCTTGATCCGATGCCAGTTGCTCCTGGTGCTTCAAGAATTCCAGGGCGCGGGCCCGTTCCGTTTCGCTTGGTTCACGGCTCAACACTCGTTTCCAGGCCAGGTCAACGCGGCTTCGAGGATCACCCGCTTCCCGAGCTAGACTTTGCGCCAGGACGCACGATCGTTCCTGCAGTTGCGGGCCATTCCAAAGCATCAGCGATTGCAAGGCGGTGGTCGTCGAATCGCGCATGGCCGTGCTTGCGATCGACTGGGGCAAGTCGAACTGATCGAGGAACGGATTGCGGGAGTTGCGAAGCACCTTCAGATAAACCGAACGGCAAGGCACGCTCGCCTGATTTCCGGCCCCTCCCGCAGTTGGCTTGAGCTCACCGGTTGCCATGTAGAGGCCGTCGCGAATCTCCTCGGCGCCAAGACGCCTGGCCTGATGACGGGTGTAAAGCCGGTTGTCGGGATCGGCCTGAACGACCGCATCTTGCGCCGGCCGCGTCGACTGCCGATAGAACGCGGAAAGCACGATGAGGCGATGCAACTCTCTTAAATCCCAGCCCGAATTCACAAAGCGCTCCGTCAGCCAGTCCAGCAGTTCGGGATGAGTCGGTGCTCCCCCCAGCCGGCCAAGGTCGGAAGGCTGGGGTGCCAGGCCGCGGCCCATATGCCAGGCCCAGACGCGGTTGACCAGGGTTCGCGCCGTGAGCGGATTGTCGTCGCGAGTCAACCACAGGGCGAACGCCGACCTTCTTCCCGAAGAGTGAGGCAAGGACGAAATCGATGCGGGATTGGGATCAAGAAGCGTCAAAAACCCAGGTAATAGATCTTCCTTGGGGTTTTTGGGGTTCCTTGGATCGGGTGTCGGCGCCGAAACCGCGCCCGGCTCGATCAGCGATTGCGCGCAAGGAAGGGGCTTGGGTTTGATCGCGTCGAATTTTGCCAGCTCTCGTTTGAGCGCCAGGTACTCTTCCTTGGCCGAACCCTTGAGCCGGCCTTCGAGGCCGAGCAAGTCGTAATCGACTTGGCGCCAGCAAAGTTCGGCCAACTGGGTTTCGAGGGAATTCCGCTCGGCGGGATCCTTGCGAAGGATCGTCTGAATCTCGGGAGGAAATCGCTCGATGGCGGTTTTGGTAATCGCCTCTCGATGCGGCTTTTCGATCTTCGCGATTTTTTCGGTGATCGGCTTGGTTTGCTTCTCCCACTGGGCCAGGCTGCCAGCATGGCCCTCGGTGGCGCCTCGATCGGCGATCGTCACCTCGTCGCGAGGCAGGATGTTGGCAAAGAAAGCACGCAGGCGGAAATAGTCCACCTGAAGGATCGGGTCGTACTTATGGTCGTGGCAGCGGGCGCACTGAAAGCCCAGACCGAGGAACGCATCGCCCACGGTATCGGTGATGTCGTTGAGGATGACATTCCACTGGCCGCGCGGATCGCGGTTGTTGTACTCGTAGATGCCATGGCGCAAGAAACCGGTCGCCACGATCCCCTTGGGGTCGCCGGGAAACAGTTCGTCGCCGGCAATCTGTTCTTGCAAAAAACGTTTCATCGACCGGTTCGCGTGAAACGACTCGATGACATAGTCGCGGTAACGCCACGCATGCGGCCGCTCATGATCGATCCGGTAGCCGTCCGAATCGGCATAGCGCACGAGGTCGAGCCAGCGCGTGGCCCAGGCTTCGGCATGCTGCCGGCTCTGCAAAAGGCGATCGACGAGCCGCTCGTAAGCGGCCTCGCCATGGTCGGCTTTCCACGCATCGATTTCGGCCGGCGTGGGAGGCAAGCCCGTTAATGCGAGCGTGACCCGGCGGAGCAGTTCTTCGGGATTGGCTTGAGGCGCCGGTTCCGCGCCCGCCGCCTCCATACGGGCAAGCAAGAACCGATCGATCGGCGTTTTGGGCCAGTTGGCCCGTTGGAACTGGGAAGGAATCGCTTGCGGGCGCACCGCAAGAAAGGCCCACCACTGGCGTTCCTCATCGCGTATCGGTCCCGATTTGCGCAAAGGCAGCGATTCGCTTGCGGCACCGTCCTTCGCGAAGGACGACCCGGTCCAAACGGCGCCCTCGTTGACCCATTTCTCCAGAGCCGCGATCTCCTTGGAGGATAAGGGGGCATCGGGCGGCATCGCCTTGCCCTGACCGCGAATCCTCTGGATCAATCGGCTCCGTTGCGCATTGCCCGCGACGGCTGCGGGGCCATGGTCGCCGCCTGTCAGAATCGATTCGAGCGAATCGAGGCGCAGCCCCCCTCGCTGCCTTGTGGGCCCGTGGCATTTCTGACATTTTTCAACGAATAAAGGGCGGATTTCGGCTTCGAAATGCTTGAGTGCCTGAGGTGATGCCCCCACCTGCGCGGCATCGGCAAAAGTCGACCAGGCCAAAAGAAGGAGGAAGTTCATGAGCGCTACCGCGGGAGGGGGAATCGCTTCTTGAACATCATACCACCAATCTCCCTCCTGAAAGGAGCGCTCCGGAGACGGGCACGGGGATGAACCGAATCGATGACTCAGCGCATCGACCGCGTACGGACTTCCATGAGCCCAAAGCGCGGGCCTTCCCTTGAGGATTTCTAGCGCTGCTCGAAGAGCTCCTGATTCGAAAGGAAATGGACGTCCGATTTCTCGATGGCGTCGGTGTTGGCGTGATTCAACTCGTCTGCCATCTTGAAGCTGGTCTCAGCCTCCACCTTTTGCTTCGAAGTTTCTGGCCGCTCACGCCGGATCAGGGCCGAACCGACCGACAGCGAAACGGCCGCGGTCAAGAAAAGAGCTGCTGCCGCCACGCTCGCCGTGCGGTGTTTGCACGCCCAGCGAAACATGCGCACCGCGAGCGAATCCCGGTAAACGCTGACCGGCAGATCGGCCAGCCAGCGGCGCACATCGTCGGCCAGGATTTCCGCACCGGCATAGCGATCCTTGGGAGTGCGCCCCATCGCCTTGAGCGTAATCGCCTCCAGCGCCGGGGAAATGGACGGGTTCCGTGAGCGCGGAAGAGGAGGCGGCGCCTTCTTGACCTGTTCAAGAATTTCGGCCGCGTGACGGGCCTGATAGGGAGCGGAACCTGTCAGAATTTCAAAAAGGATGGCGCCGAGACTATAAATGTCCGATGCCTTCGTGGCCGGCTCACCGCTGGCAACCTCCAGACTCATGTAAGCCGCCGTGCCAATGATGGCATCCTGCGGTGTCAGCGGCTCGCCTCCGAAGCCTTCCAAGGTTTCGGCCTCGCTGCCTACTTGCGACTTGCCATCCGAGGGAGCTTCCGGCTCGGCACCGGGGAGTTTTTTTCCATGCCCCCACCCCACAAGAGTCACCTCGCCGAAATCCCCCAGGACAACATTCTGCCCCTTGAGATCGCGATGAATGACCTGGCGCGAATGGGCGAAGGCAACCGCCTTGCAAAGCAGAACGAAACTGTCGAGTAAGGAAACCAGGTCAAGAGGACCAGCTACGTCGTTGGCCAACCGCTCGTGGTAGTGATCGATCGCCTCGGCAAGCGTCGGGCCGCCAAGAAAGCGCATCGAATAGGCCCAATTCTCGGCATTGGGTCCCGCCCCGATCAGGTCATAGACCGGAATGATGTTGGGATGCTCCAGTTGCCCGGTGATCCGGGCTTCACGAATGAACTGCGATAGCATCGCCGGCTTTTTCGCCAGGTCGGGGCGCAGCGATTGGACGACCACCTCGCGGCCCAGGGCGTTGTCCCAGGCAAGCCAAACCTGGCCAGGACCGCCCTTGCGAAACGATCGAAACTGAAAATAGCGTTCTGGTCCCGGAAGCGACGGGCCGGTCGAGATTGCCGCTGATTCCGCGCCAATCGTCGAAGGGGTCGATGATGCCTCCGAGCAAGAGCCATTGGGGCGAAGGTTGAGCGCCGCCTCGAACCGTTGGATCTGTTGTTGCGTGAGCAATCCGCGTTCGACCAGATATTCCATGAGGGAAGGCTCACCCGATGCCAGCCAGGTCCGGCCCGCCTCGGCCACTGCCGGACAGACGAGTACCCCCTCATCCATCGCCTTCAGAAGAATCTTTAAGTCGCTTTCGCAAGCCATGACGGCGATCTCCGCGTTATCCGGGCGCCACGCAAGATTTGGTTCAAAGAATGAACGAAAGGGAACAATCCACAAAACGCTATAGGTCGGGGGGGGCGATTCCCCAGCTTCTAGTGCCGGATTCCGGCCGGAAATACGGCCAAAAATCGGCAAAGCACTGGTCGCGGCACATTCCTTGGCCGCCCAGTGTTCCTCGAAATTCATGATACCAAGGGGGGATAGAACGTCCCCATGGATCAACCAGAGACCTGGTTGGGGCGCGAGATTAGCCTCCTAGAGTTCCTTCGAAAAACACGATACCAAGGGGGGGAATCGTTACTTCCGCGTGGGCGGCCCAGATGCCGTGCTGGCCGGGATGCGCTTGAATTGCTCCCGCGTTGCCGATGTTGCCGCCTCCATAGTGGGAGGCGTCGCTATTGAGCGCCTCCTTCCAGGTGCCTGCCCAGGGGAAGCCCAGGCGGTAGCTGAAGCGGGCCACCGGAGTTAGCCCCATCACGCAGACCATCGCCTTGCGATGGTCGTGGTTCCAGCGGATCCAGGCGAGGATGCCATTTTCCGTATCGTCGCAGGAAACCCACTCGAAACCAGCCGGGTTGCAATCGCCCCAGTGCAGGGCCGGGCTCTCTTTATAAAGACGCGCGGCATGGCAGACCCATTCGAGCACGCCTTTATGGAAATCCCACTGCAGCTCGTGCCAGTCAAGGCTCTTGTCGTGATCCCATTCCGCTCCCTGGCCCCATTCGTCGCCCATGAACAGGAGCTTCTTGCCCGGAATCGCGATCTGGTAGCCGTAGAGGGTGCGCAACTGGGCATAACGCTGCCATTCGTCCCCCCACATCTTGTCCAAGATCGACTTCTTCATGTGCACGACTTCGTCATGCGACAAAGGAAGCACAAAGTTCTCGTTGAAGCCGTAAAGCCCGCGGAAGGTCAACTCGTGCTGATGGAAGCGCCGATGGATCGGATCGCGCTCGAAATGCTTGAGCGTGTCATGCATCCAGCCCATGTCCCACTTGTAATCGAAACCCAGGCCCCCTTCTTCGGGGGAACGGCTGACGCGCGGCCAGGCGGTCGACTCCTCGGCAATTGAGATCGCCCCGGGGAAGGAGGTGTGAATCTCCTTGTTGAGCTGGCGCAAAAGGTGAATCGCTTCGAGGTTTTCCCGGCCGCCGTAGGTATTGGGGATCCATTCGCCCGGGCCGCGCGAGTAGTCGAGGTAAAGCATCGAGGCGACCGCGTCGACGCGGATGCCGTCGATGTGGTAGTACTCAAGCCAGAAGGCCGCGCTCGACACCAAAAACGAGCGCACTTCATGGCGGCCGTAGTTGAAGATGCACGAATTCCAGTCGCGGTGAAATCCCTGGCGCGGATCGGCATGCTCAAACAGGTGGCTGCCGTCGAAATAAGCCAGGCCATGCTCGTCGGAGGGGAAGTGGCTGGGCACCCAGTCCAAAATCACGCCGATGCCATGTTGATGCAGAGTGTCGATCAGGTACATCAAGTCTTGCGGCGAGCCCATCCGGCTCGTGGGGGCGAAGTAGCCGCTCGTCTGGTAGCCCCACGACCCATAAAAGGGATGCTCGGTCAGGGGTAAGAATTCGATATGCGTGAAGCCCAGTTTGTTGACATGGGCGGCGAGCAGTGGGGCGAAGTCGCGGTAGCTCAAAAACTTGTCCGGATCGTCGGGCGAGCGCATCCAGGAGCCCAGGTGGACTTCGTAGATCGACATCGGCCGGTCGTGCCGCTGCAACTGAGAGCGGTGGCCCATCCATTCGCTGTCGTGCCACTGGTAGTCGAGGTTGGCGATCACCGAGGCGGTGCGCGGCGGCTCTTCCGTGGCGAAGGCAAACGGGTCGGCTTTTTCGACGGAATAATTCCCCAGCCGCGAGGAGATGTGGTACTTGTAGATCTCCCCCTGGCCGACGCCGGGGATGAAGATCGTCCACAGGCCCGATTCCCCATGGGGGTGCATCGGGTGGCGCCAGCGGTCCCAGTGGTTGAACGATCCGACGACATGCACCGAGCGCGCGTTCGGCGCCCAAACCGTGAACCGGGTGCCGGGCACTCCGCCGTGGCTCGTCAGGTGGGCGCCTAGCTTTTGATAAAGCCGGTGGTGGTTCCCCTCGTTGAACCAGTAGGTATCATCGGCGCTCAACCAGGAACCTTGCGAAGTCTCATTCACCGGCTTGAACTCCTGATGCGATGGCAACCGGTAAGGAAGGGAGATATCACCATCGTCGCCGAAGGTTCATCTTATCGTGATGTTTGCGACTGCGATCAATGATCTGGGCGGCTTTGGCAAAATCCCTTGCAAGCGGCCGTTAAAGAGGTTACAAGCCAAACGACCCTGGACCCTGGGCCGAAAAATGCCCCGGGAACAACCTCCTCCGCGACAACAGCGTGGGGTAGGGGAGAATTACGCAAGCGAGGATGGCGGTCATGGAGCATAAATCCAGGTTGGGTCGGGGCTTAGAGGCGCTTTTGAGCGGCCCCGAAGGTGGCGAAAACCTCTCGTCCCAAACCGCTCCGATCGATTCGCTCGTCACCAATCCGCTGCAGCCACGCCGCCATTTCGACGAGGACGAACTCGCCTCCCTCACTGCCAGCATCCGCGAACAGGGGGTTTTGCAACCCGTCATCGTGCGCCAGGCCGACGGCCAATGGCAATTGATCGCCGGGGAACGGCGCTTTCGCGCGGCCAAGGCGGCCGGTTTGACCGAGATTCCGATTCGCGTCGTGCAGATGGACGACCAGCAGGTTCTCGAAGCGGCCCTCGCCGAAAACATCCATCGCGCCGATCTCAATCCGATCGAAAAAGCGCAAGGGTTCCAGGAACACTTGCGCCGTTTTCAGCAGACACACGATCAGCTGGCGAAAAAACTGGGGCTGGCTCGGTCCACCATTACCAACTTGGTCGCCTTACTCGACTTACCCCAGGAAATTCAAACCGCCTTGCAAGCCGGGCAGATCACGACCGGGCATGCCAAGGTGCTCAAAGGCGTCGACGCAGAACGGCAGCTAACGCTTTGCCGCGAGATCATTGCCCGGGGTCTATCCGTGCATGCCCTCGAAGATCAGGTGCGCGCCAAGCCCGACCAAGGCGCAGGCGATGCCAAAGGCGCGAAACCCGAGAAAACCCAGAAAACGGAAAAGTCGGCCGACATCCGGGCGATTGAAGAAGAACTGCGCGGGATCTTGTCGGTCAAGGCCGAGGTGAAACTGCGCGGCGACGAATCGGGCTCGCTTGTGATCGAATTCCAAAACAACGACGACTTCGAACGGATCGTCGATCGCCTGCGCGGCCGCGGCAGCCACAGACGAGCCGCTTAGTTTGTTTTCGCGCCGAGGCGCGAGAAGAGCAGACACACTGGCTTACGACCCCCCGATTTCGCGCTGATTGACTTGGCCCAGGCAATCCTTGCCTGGGCTTTTTCGTTTTTCTTCTATTCGCGCCGAGGCGCGATAAGAGCAGAACATTCGTTGATTGACTTGGCCCAGGCAATCCTTGCCTGGGCTTTTTCGTTTTTCTTCTATTCGCGCCGAGGCGCGATAAGAGCAGAACATTCGTTGATTGACTTGGCCCAGGCAATCCTTGCCTGGGCTTTTTCGTTTGGATGGGTCATTCCTTTCTTGGAGCAACCGATCGACTCTTGCGTCCCAACTCCCGGCTCACCCGGCCGCACCGTATGCGGTTCTGCCTGCGCGGCACCCGACCTCCTAAACTAAAACCGGATGCTCATATCACGAGGAAACCATGAAATCATCGACCATAGCGCTCACGCTGTTGATCGGAGCTCTGGGAATGTCGCTTGTCTTTGCCGATTCCAAAATCACCTATCCCGCCGCCAAGCGGACCGAGATGGTGGAGGAACTTCACGGCACCCCCGTGGCCGACCCCTACCGGTGGCTCGAAGACGATGTCCGCAAATCGGACGAGGTGCGCAGTTGGGTCGAGGCCCAATCGAAACTGACCACCGACTACCTGGCCGCGATTCCCGAACGCGAAGCGATCAAAAAGCGCCTGACGGAGCTTTGGAACTATGAAAAATTCTCCGTTCCGGAAAAGCACGGTAAAAACTACTTCTATTTGAAAAACGATGGGCTGCAAAATCAGTCGGTCTTCTACAAGCAGGAAGGCCTCGAAGGCCCGGCCGTGGCCTTGCTCGACCCCAACTCCTGGACCAAGGACGGCACGGTCGCGCTGGGATCCGTGTCGTTCAGCGACGATGGCAAGCTGGCCGTCTATTCGGTCAGCGAAGCCGGCTCCGATTGGAGCACCTTGAAGGTGCTCGATGTCGCCTCCGGCAAGACCGCAAGCGACGAACTGAAATGGGTGAAATTCTCCGCGCTGGCCTGGACCAAGGACGGCAAGGGCTTCTTCTACAGCCGTTTCGATGAGCCGAAAAAAGAAGCCCAGTTCCAAAGCCTCAACCTGAACCAAAAACTGACTTTCCACAAACTGGGCACGCCGCAATCGGAAGATGTGACCGTCTACCAGCGCCCCGACCAGCCCACCTGGGGTTTCACGGGCGTGGTCACCGACGATGGCAAGTACCTGGTATTCACCGCACGCACCGGCACCGATGCGCGCAACCGCGTCTTCATCAAGGACCTGGCCAAGCCGCTCACCGACGCGCCGGTCGAAATCGTCGCGAATTTCGAAAACGAATACAGCCTGATCGAAGGTCAAGGCGACACGCTTTATTTCAAAACCGACCTCGACGCCCCCAACGGCCGTGTCATCGCCATCGATGCCACCAAGCCGGAAAAAGCCAACTGGAAGGAAATCATCCCCGAGACCAAGGAAGCGCTACGCGGCGTGTCCTTGCTGGGTGGGAAACTGGTTGCCAATTACCTCAAGGATGCCAAGACCCAGGTCAAGATCCTCGAACTCGACGGCAAGTTCGTGCGCGAGGTCGCCTTCCCCGGAATCGGAACCGCCGCCGGATTTGGCGGCAAGCCGGAAGACCCAGAGACCTTCTACACGTTCAGCAGCTACGCGACCCCGCCGACGATCTACCGCTACGATGTGAAAACCGGCGAAACGAATCTCTACCGCCAGGCCAAGGTTAAGTTCGACCCCGCCCTTTATGAGACCAAGCAAGTCTTTTATTCTTCGAAGGACGGCACCAAGATCCCGATGTTCATCACGGCCAAGAAGGGAATTTCCCTCAATGGCCAGAACCCAACCATCCTCTATGGGTACGGCGGCTTCAACATCCCAATGACTCCCGCCTTCAGCGTGCCGATCGCGACCTGGATCGAAATGGGGGGCATCTACGCGGTCGCCAATCTGCGCGGCGGCGGCGAATACGGCAAGTCCTGGCACAAGGCGGGAACCAAAGAACGCAAACAAAATGTGTTCGATGACTTCATCGGCGCCGCCGAATATCTGATCGCCGAGAAGTACACGAGCACGCCCAAACTGGCGATCCGCGGCGGCAGCAACGGCGGCCTGCTCGTCGGTGCCTGCATGGCCCAGCGTCCCGATCTCTTCGGCGCCTGCTTACCTCATGTGGGAGTGATGGACATGCTCCGCTTCCATAAGTTCACCGCCGGCCGCTACTGGACCGACGACTACGGCAGCCCGGACAAGCCCGAGGAATTCAAGTCGCTGGTCAAGTACAGCCCCTACCACAATCTCAAGCCGGGCACCAAGTACCCGCCCACGATGGTGATCACCGCCGACACCGACGACCGCGTCGTCCCTGGCCACAGCTTCAAATTCGCCGCGCAGTTGCAATATTGCCATGCGGGTGAAGCACCGGTCTTGGCCCGCATCGAAACCCGCGCCGGCCACGGGGCCGGCAAGCCGACCTCGAAGCAGATCGAGGAGGTTGCGGACGAATATGCCTTCCTGGTGAAGAATTTGAAGATGGAGAAGTAATCAGGCCGGACAGAAAAAGGCCCCGGGAGCAGGAACTCCCGGGGCCTTTTTTTTGGAATCTTCGGCGACCCCGCTCGAGGCTCACGCCAACAAGGAAAACACAGGGCCAAGGGCCCCGCACCTATCCCCAAAGAACCGCTTGGCTACTCTACTTTAATGCGGGAAATTTAAAAACATCGGTATTAGAGTTTTTAAACATTTTTTGCAAAACAATAGCCTTACTTGATTTTGGTACGAAAAAGAAACCATAAGCATGTCGTACAGGGGCAGCCGATTCCTCGACGGAACATTCCGGATTCCCCTCAAATTCCTTGGCAAATCCCGTTGAATTTCCCATGCCGAGAAAACGGATTGTCATTTCTTCAGGCGATTCGGAAATGGAATCGGCTTGAAATCCGTCAGGAGAGTCGTCGCGTCCTTCAAACAACGCCAGCACCATGAATTGATTGAAGTCCACAATGGGCAAACCCAAAGGGTCGTGCTCGAAATCGTATTCCCCACCGGACTGATCTCCTTTGTGATTGCGCCAAAGCTTCACCCACTCGTTCTCTTTGGTAATTCGCTGGTAGCCCTTTTCTCCAATCTGGCTATCCACTCCGTAGAGAGCGACGCAAGGCAACACCTTGGGCGCGGGAGCGACCGCTGGCGCACGGAAGCCGCTTAAACCGCTGAGCACCGGAAGGATCAACATCGAAATCAGGATGGGGCTTTTCATGCGGCCTTTCCTTTACTTTTCTTAAACCAAATGCGAGGTTTTGCAGCGAGCTGGCATTGAGAAAATCCGGCGTGCCTTGTTCAACAAGAAAATCGCCAAACAAAGAAAGCGGGCCTTATCCGTTAAAATGCTTTAATCGTCCTATTTTAATGCGGAAATCCTAAAAATTTCGTTGATTTTAGACTCTGTAGATTTTTTACCTAAGACAATCGTCTTGTTTGATTTTGGCACAAAAAAGAAACCATAGCTTTTTTGTTCCGGTTCCAGCTCAGGGTCCTCGTGCTCGTCAACACCGTCTTCCGGATTGTTCGGAAATGGACCGGAAAATCCGGTGGAATGTCCGTGAGTACGAAAACAAAATATCATTTCGGTTGCCGATTCGGAAATGGAATCTGCCCGAAAACCGTCCCAGCCTTGTTCGAAAAGGGCAATCACCATGACTCTCTCGAAATCAACGATGGGCAATCCCACCGGGTCATAATGGAAATCGTATTCGCCACCTGACTTATCTCCTTTGTGTTTGCGCCATAGCTTCACCCAGTCATTCTCATTGGTGATGCGAAGGTAGCTCTTCTCACCAATCTGACTGTCCGCTCCGGAAAGGGCGACACACGGCAACACCACGGGTGCCGGAGCGACTGCTGGTTCGCGAAGGCTGTTCAGGCCGGCGAGTACGGGAAGGATCATCACCGAAGCCAGGACAGCGCTTTTCATGGGGGTTTTCTTTCGTTTTTTGAAACCAGACGCAAGGGTTTGCCGCAAGATAGCGATGAGAAAATTGGGCAACCTATGTCCAACGAGAGAGTCGTCAGCCAAAGAGACTCTTTTTGATTTCTTAAAATGACCTTGGCCGCGCTATTTCAAAGCGGGAAATCGGAACGTTTCTACGACCTCAGAATCTGTACCCCAAACTCGCTCTTCCATGATGATGGTCTTATTCGATTTTGGGACAAAAAAGAAACCATATGCTTTTCGCGGCGACTCCAGATCCTCGTCGCTGCAGCCTTTCGGTTGATTCGGGAAGGGTACGACGCGGCCGGTCTGATGTCCCTTGGTCCGGAAACAAATCCTGATTTCTTCAGACTTTTCGGAGATGGAATGGGCCTGAAATTCGTCCCGATATTCAGCGGGTGCTTCAAAGAGGGCAATCACCATGTATCGATCAAAATCGACGATGGGCAAATTCAACGGGTCGTAGTGAAAATCGTACTCGCCTTCAGGCTTAACTCCCTTGTGCTTGTGCCACAGTTTGACCCAGTCTTTCAAGTTGGAGATGCGAAGGTAGCTCTTCTCGCCCACATGACTGTCCACTCCGGAAAGAGCGACACACGGCAACACTACGGGCGCCGGGGCGACGCTCGGCGCGCTCAAACCGTTCAGACCTGCGAATAGAGGCACGGCCAGCAGCAAAACCAAAAAGGTGCTTTTCATGGGATCGACCTGGGTGAACGGGAGGAGGAGTGAAGCAATCCCTATCGGGCCAATCCATCCGTTGTCGCAAAAAAGGATTGCCTGAGTCAACGGCGTCTTGCTTTGCATTTGCGTCGATTCAACCACGAATCGCGCTCGCGTTCGTCCGCATTATCCCACCCGGTAGGGGCCATACCCATAATACTTGGGCCGATCGTCCAGCCGCACATGAAGCCAGGAGACCCCGGCTCCTGCCGTACTCAGCCAGACCGGTCTCGAATCAAGGCGCCGCAACATGGCATTGGCCACTTCCTCCCATAGGGCCTGCTTCTGCGATTCGGGCGCGTTACGCAGAAACGCAACAAGGTGGCCGTACCCGCGTGCCGGGCCTCGAGGACAAGGCACGACCAAAATCGCGTCCTTGCCAAGGTTCTTGAACACCACCACCTCTTTGTGCTCATCGAAATGCTCGACAAAGGCCTTGGCATCCGGATTCGCGGCCAGCCCGGGATCGTTCAGCAATACAAATTCAAACCGGCGGCTGGCGGTCTCGTTGGTGACGGGCGGCGTTTCGAAGCGAAGCGCCGAGAAGGGGGATTCGGCGAGCAGGGCGCTAAAGTAACTGCGAAATGCCGCATCGGTGCGCCATCGTCCCAAGACCGCCTCATAGGTCAGGGGCTTGCCCTCCTGATCGATCGAGAAACGAAGCAATCGGCCCTGCGATTTTTCTTCCGTTTGCGCCGTCCACATCGGCGGACTTCTCCCGGGTAGCTTCTCATTGATGCGACTCAATTCCTCGGTGAGCCGATTCCCCGCAGCTCGCGGTAGATTCCAATTCCGGCACTCAACAACAAAAGCAAAATCAATCCGACCCAGTATCCCCCGGGAATCAGGTACCTGCTGATGACTCCCAACAGGAAGAATCCCGCAACCAGTACTTTTGTTGGCACATTGGTCGAGGCTTCAAAAAGAAACCAGCCCGTAAAGATTGCGCCGAGCAGCGAAACAAGAATGGAGTAATCCATGTTCATTGTGGTCTCCGCTCTTTCTTGATTGTTCTATTCGGTCATTCGCCGCCCATGACGAATCCCAGCGCCGCCAGGGCCAAACACACCCCCAAACAGATCCAGGCGACTCGAGGATTGACCGGTGCGCGCCCTTTGCCCAGACCAAAATGTTGTCCCTGGCCATGCCATAAGAACAGCCCAACGGGAGCCGTAACCAAGCCAAAAAACCAAAGGTGCCAGGACGCCGAACCATTCCTGAGCATGATCCCGGCATCGCCCACATGATCGATCGACCCCACGGCAATGTAGAGCCCATTGGCAAGCAAACAAAATCCGGCAAAGAAGCGCAGTACATAGGCCTCCCTCCATCTTAGCCGCTCTGCGAGCAGCCAAAAAAGGAGGGGCAAAATCACTCCCACGACTGGTCCCGCCCAAACAACGAATAGGGGTTGAGGATTTTCCTCCAGATCGGTGCGAGAGATCGTTAGCGGATGCAGAACCACGCGGGACACTTTGCCTCGTGTTGCCAAGGCTCCAACGATATGGCCGAACTCATGGACCGCCTGCATTCCCAGCCAGGAGCCCACAATCGTGGATCCGATCAGAAGGACCTGGGTCAAGCGGTTCATGTTCGATCACGACCTCAATCTTGTGGACCAATTCCCCACCCAATTCCGTTGTTCGGGCGTGTCCGGCACACTCGTCCCTCGGGCTCGCCCGACTGCTTCCCAAGCCGATTCAAGCGGCAAGCCCGCCGCAATTAACACGCAGACTGCAAGCAATGAGGATCGGCCAACGCCGATTTGGCAGTGGATCCCAAGCTCCAGCCCGATTGCAATTTCAGAACGATATCGGCCACCAGTCGAGATACGAGATGCTCAGATTCAGGAACCTCGCGATCCGGGATGGGGAATCGCAGAAAACTCAAACCCGCATTCCCGCAAACAGTGGCCTCCTCCGCCAAGCCGAGTTCCTCGATTTCTGAGTCTTCAAGCAATGAAACGACCATATTCAAGCCTTGATGGCGCCATGAGAGGACCTCATCCTCCAGCCAATCACCAGGTCGGGGACGGGGCATGATGGCCAGGCGTCCGATGGGGCATTCAGCGATGGGGAAAAGCTCTGCGCGCATACGAAAAGAGGCACTATTGGTCAGGTGACCAAATCAATCATTCGTCAAACAATCCGCCGGAGGATTTCGGCTTGGTCTTGGCAGTGGCAGGTGCAGCCTCCGGCTCTTTGGCGAGAGAGCCTGCGGGCGCTTCACCCCCAGTTTCCCCAATCAATGCCAGAAACCCCGCCTTATCCAGCACCGGCACGCCGAGTTCTCGGGCCTTGGCCAGCTTGCTGCCGGCTTCTTCGCCAGCGACCACATAACTTGTTTTCTTCGAGACCGAGCCGGTCGCCTTGCCTCCGCGATCCTTGATCATCCGCTCCGCCGTGTCCCGGTCGAGGCCTTCGAGCGTGCCGGTGAGCACAAAGGTCTTGCCGCTGAGGTCTACAGAATGGGCTGGCCCGACGGTCACGATCGCATCGGTCATGACCCCCAGTTCTTTGAAGCGAGCGATCGTTTTTTGGCCTACTTCGCCGTGTAGCCATTCGAACAGACTCTGCGCCCGCTCCGGACCCATTCCGGGCAAGTTGGCCAGGTCTTCTTGCGACAAAGAAAGCAATCCCTCGATCTTGCCCACGCGGCGGGTGATGTCTTCGGCGATCGTTTCGCCGATGTGGCGAATGCCGATCCCGGCAAGTAGGCGCGCCAGTCCCCTGCCCTTGCTGTCTTCGATCCCCTTGATCAGGTTGGCCGACGACTTCTCCCCCATGCGAGGCAGCGCCTCGATCTGCTCTTGTGTGAGCAAATAAAGATCGGGCAAGTCCTTGACCAGCCCCTGATCAACCAAGAGGTCCACCGTCTCCGAGCCGAGGCCTTCGATATCCATCGCATTGCGCATGGCGAAAGCGCGCAACCGCCGCTTGAGCTTGGCGGTGCATTCGTTGCCGGTACAGCGGAAGAACGCCCCCGCGGCATCGCGCGTCACCGGCGCGCCGCAGACGGGACACTCGCTGGGAAACGCAAAGGTTTGTTCGTCGCCATTTCTGAGCTCGGGCAAGCTCTGAATCACATAGGGGATGATTTCCCCTGCTTTTTCGACGATGACGGTGTCGCCAATGCGGATGTCCTTGGTCGTGATGAAGTCGGCATTGTGCAGCGAAGCATTGCAGACGGTCGTGCCCGCGAGCTTCACCGGTTCCAGCCTTGCCACGGGAGTCAGCGTACCGGTCTTTCCCACCTGCAAGTCGATCGCGATCAACTTCGTGCGGGCCTGTTCGGCCGCGAACTTGTAGGCGACCAGCCAGCGCGGCGCCTTGGCCGTCGTGCCCAGTTGTTCCCGCTGGGAGAGATCGTCGACTTTGATCACCAGGCCGTCGGTCTCGTAAGGAAGGCCGTGGCGGGTCTTGTCCCACTCGTCGATTTTGGCCAGCACCGACTCAAGGTCGTCGTGGCGAGTAATGAGCGGATTGACGGACAATCCAAAACTCTTGAACCGTTCGAGCAGTTCCCAGTGGGTTTTGACCGTCAGGCCCTGAGCGAAGCCGACACCGTGCGCGAAAAAGCGCATCTTGCGGCTGGCGGCCGTTTTGGAATCGAGCAGTTTGAGCGAACCGGCGGTGAAGTTGCGCGGATTGGCATAGACCTCTTCGCCTTTTTCGCTGCGAGCGGAATTGATTGCGTCGAAGTCGGCGCGGGTCATGTAGACCTCGCCGCGCACCTCGATCAGGGTGGGCGGCTTTTCCGCGCCGCGAAAACGCAAAGGCAAGCCGCGCGTGGTGCGCAAGTTGACCGTGATGTCGTCGCCTTTTTCGCCATCGCCGCGGGTCGCGCCCAGCACGAACAGGCCATTTTCAAAGGTGGCCGAAACGGCGACGCCATCGATCTTCGGTTCGACGATATAGCGTACCTGGGCGCCGCTCAGAAGCTTGCGCACCCGCGTATCGAAATCGCGCACCATCTGCGGATCGTAGCTGTTGTCGATCGAAAGCATCGGCGCGCGATGGGTGATCTGCACGAAGCCATCGATCGGCTTGCCGCCGACGCGCTGGGTGGGACTGTCGGGCGTGCGTAGCTCGGGATACTTCTCTTCCAGTTCGATCAGCTCGGCCATGAGCCGGTCGAACTCCCGATCGGGAATTTCGGGCTTGGCCTCGGTGTAATAGAGGTGGTTGTGGTGCTCGAGTTCCGCCTGAAGATGCCGCGCCCGTTCGGTGGCTTTCTTAGTCGCTTGGTTGCTTTCCACGCCCCGATCCCCAGTTCAACCTAGATGACGACGATAGAAATCCCTCGCGAGAGCGCGAGCAAAAAACAGGAAAAAAAAAGGCCCCTGGGAGGGGCCAAGCAATCTCCCAGGGAATCCTCGGAAACGAGAACTAGCCGATCCAGGTTTGATCGGCGGGGGTCCATTCGGTCAGTTCGTTCGCGGCGAACCAGAGGGCGATTTCCCCCTTGGCGTTGTCGACGCTGTCGGAACCGTGAATGAGATTGTTCTGAATACTGATGCCGTAGTCGCCGCGGATCGTGCCCGGAGGCGCCTTGGCGCCGTCGGTTGCGCCGATCATGCCGCGCGCAACCGCGACCGCTTCGCGGCCTTCGAGCACCAGGGCCACGGTGGGGCCGCCGGTCAAAAAGGAAACCAAGCTGCCAAAGAAGGGGCGTTCCTTGTGGACCGCGTAGTGCTTCGAGGCGAGGTCAGCGCTGGCGTGAACCAGTTTCAGGCCGACAATTTTCAGTCCCTTCTGCTCGAAGCGGGACAAAATCGTCCCGGCAAGACGCCGTTGCACCGCGTCGGGCTTGAGCAGGATCAAAGTCCGTTCCATGAGAATCCTCAAATGTTTCAGGGCGCCGCGCTTGAGCACGGCAAACCCGAGTCGTTTCTGATTTTTTAGCGATTGAGGCCGATTTTTCCGGGGTTTTTGAACCGCGTGAGATCCAAGCAAAAACCCCGTCGAAGGAAGCTCCTTCGGCGGGGCCGGAACAAAGAGGCAAGGATAGGTCTAACCGAAAGCGGTTCGTCAGGTCAATTTCATTTCCTAAAAAATGTGAAGTCATCATGATGGCAAGCCCGAAACGAAGCTTGAACGCCACCTTTCTCGGAAGACTTCGTCTTTTTGGGGTAGGTGGGCAAAAGGGGCGTTTTCATGTGGAAGAGCGGGACGATCAACGGCGTCATTCTCAAAGAGACCAAGGCCTACAACGACGCGCGCGGCTGGCTTTGCGAATTCTTCCGGCTCGATGAAGTCCCCCCGGAATTCCACCCGGTCATGGGCTATATCAGCATGACCAACCCGGGCATATCTCGCGGCCCCCACGAACATTACGACCAGGCCGATCTCTTTTGTTTCCTCGGACCTTCCGACTTCGAAGTGTGGCTTTGGGACAATCGCGAAAAGTCTCCGACCCACTGGGTGCGCCAGATCATCACCCTCGGCGCCAGCCGGCCCGCTTCGCTGATCGTGCCTCCGGGAGTCGTGCACGCTTACCGCAATGTCGGCTCCACATCGGGACTCGTCTACAACTTTGCGAACCGGCTTTACAAGGGCCCCGGCCGCAAGGAAGAAGTGGACGAAATTCGCCACGAAGCCGATCCCAAGTCGCCTTTCAAACTGGAACTCTAATTCGAACCGCGCCCGGACCCGGACATTCGATCAGGACCCGAGGTGTTTCCTCGGGTCTTTTTTTTGTTTTTTTTGTTTTCTTTGTATCGTGGGCGAGAAACCGATTTTTCTGAACATGGGTCGGCCTCAACATTGCCTAGGCCACCCTCCTTTCCGGAAGTTCTGATGCTACCCATCGCTCTATTGTTTGTATCCAATGCCTTCATGACCTATGCTTGGTATGGCCATCTCAAACACAAGGATCTACCGATTGTTTACGCGATTCTTTCGAGCTGGGCGATCGCCTTCTTTGAGTATTGCTTTATGGTTCCGGCCAACCGGATCGGCCATGGCTACTTCTCGGCGCCGCAGCTCAAGATCATCCAGGAGGTGATCACCCTCATTGTCTTCGCCGTCTTCTCCACCTGGTACCTGGGAGAAGCACTCCGCTGGAATCACTGGCTGGCGTTCGTGATGATCCTGGCCGCCGTGGCGGTGATGTTCGGCTTTGAAAAGAAGGACGAGCTACCGCAGGAGGAAACGGCGACCGTGCTGAAAAAAAACCAGGAGGCTTAAAAGCCGCTGCCTCGCCTGCCTAGGCCAATAACTCGTTGACCACGCGGTGCCCGGTTCCCTCCACCAGGCCGGCCGCACCGCCTGGGCGCTGAAAGACGAGCGTCTTGGGGTCCAGGCCAAACAATTGCAAGAGCGTCGCGTGGAAGTCGGTGTGCTTGACCACCCCTTCCACCGCCTTGTGACCGAGTTCATCGGTTTTGCCGTGCACATGGCCCCCCTTGAAGCCGCCGCCGGCCAGCCACGAACTGAAACCATAGGTGTTGTGATCGCGCCCCTTGTTCTTCTCGTTCTGCACCACCGGCAACCGGCCCATCTCCCCGCTCCAGAAAACCACGGTCGAATCGAGCAAACCGCGTTTCTTGAGATCGGTCACCAAAGCCGCGCTGGGCCGATCGACCTTGCGGCACTGCGAAGGCAACGCCGTCAGGATCGATCCGTGATGATCCCAGTCCTGATTGCCTGAGCAGACCTGAACGAAGCGCACCCCGCGCTCGATGAGTCTTCTGGCGATCAGGCAGCGCGTACCGAAATCGCGCGTCACGGGATCGGCATCCTCGATGCCGTACATGCGCTTCGTGTCGGCCGACTCCTGGCGCAGATCGAGTGCTTCCTTGGCAGCCACCTGCATCTTGCCCGCCAGTTCGTAACTCAAGATGCGCGCGTTCAGATCGTGTTCGCCAGGCCTTTGGCTCAAGTGCTCCTGATTGATCTGATCGAGGTAGTTCAAAAACCGCTTCTGCACCGCTCCTTGCAGATGAGCCGGCGGATCGAGATTGGGCACGCGCGGTTCGGCGGGCCGAAACACCGTTCCCTGATACAAGGTCGGCAGCCAGCCGCTCGACCAGTTATTGAGCCCCTCCACCGGCAAGCCGCGGGGATCGGTCAACACGCAGTAAGCGGGCAGTTCCTGGCTGGCGCTTCCGAGCGCATAGGTCAACCACGAACCAAGCGCCGGCCGGCCCGCCGTGGCCGAACCGGAGTTGAGCGCCAAGATCGACTGACCGTGATTGTTGACCCCGGTATGCATCGAGCGCACCAGGGTGATGTCGTCGGCAATCGCTCCCATGCAAGGAACGAGCTCGCTCATCTCCGTGCCGCACTGGCCATATTTGCGAAACTTCCAGGGGCTGCCAAAGAGCTTTGCGCTCGCTTCGCCCGCGTTGTCGTACTTGATTTCCCCGGAAAACGACTTGCCATCCTGCTTGGTCAGCTCGGGCTTGGGATCAAACAGATCGATGTGGCTCGGGCCTCCCTGCATGAACAGGGAGATCATTGCCTGGGCCTTCGCCGGCCGCTCAGGTCTCTTGGGCTTCAGATCAAACAGATCGGGTTCGAGTTTGGGCTGCTTGGGCGGCGCCGAGCGCAACTGATCCTGATGCATCAACCAGGTCAGGGCAAGCGCCCCCAGATTCAACCCCTGGCTCGCCAGAAAATGCCGGCGGCTGGAATGCCGTGCTTTGTCAAAACTTTGCATGACTTGAGCCCTTCATCAATCGATGTAAAGGAAGGGGTTGGAACTGAAAAGCGCCTGGCAGAAATGAGCCAGGGCCAGATGCTCGGCGGCAGGCTTTTTGGCATCGGCCTTCACCGCGGACGATTGCGCGAATTCGCTTTTTTGCTGCGATAAAAACTGCGCCGCCGTCTCGATCTGTTTGGCCGTGGGAAGCTGTCCCAGCGCCTGTTGCCAGGCCTTTTTGATTTGGGCGGTTGGGTCCTTGCCGGCTTCTTTTTCGATCCGCGTTGCGAAGACCTCCGCCTGCTCCACGACGAATCGGTTATTCATCAGCACGAGCGCCTGGGGTGCGACCGTGGAACTGGCGCGGCGCTCGCAATTGGGATTGAGCAAGGGCGCATCAAACGATTCGAGCACGCCCAGAGGTAGGCTGCGGCGCACCTGAATATAGATGCTGCGGCGCCTTTCCTCCGGACCTGCGGGCTGAGCTTTTTTGGCGGGCCGGCCATCGCCATCGAGGCTGCCCTGACCGACGACGACTTCGCCTGTCTCATCCTTGCTCACCGGAACCGCGGGGCCATACAGCGGCGTGTGCAGGTTGCCGCTGACCGAAAGGATCGAGTCGCGCAGTTCTTCCGATTGCAGGCGCCTGACGAAAAAGCGGCCAAGCAGGCGATTGTCCGGATCGGCCGCATCGAGCGCCGGCGTGCGCTTCGACGATTGCCGGTAGGCGGTCGAAGTCATGAGCTGCCGGTGCAGTCGTTTGAGCGTCCAGTTCCCCGAGACCAAATCGGAGGCCAGCCAGTCGAGCAGCTCGGGGTGAGAGGGCCGACCGCCGAGGATACCGAAATCGGCCGGATTCTCCGCTAGCCCTTTGCCGAAATGATTGAGCCAGATCCGGTTGACGAGCACCCGGGCCACCAGGGGATGCTTGCCGCTGGTCAGATGTTGCGCGTAAGCCAGGCGGCGGCCGCTGGTCGCTAGCTTGGGTCTCGCCTCAAAGATCGCTTTGGCGGTACTCGGATCGGCAAGCACGCTCAATTCGGCGGGAGGCAGGGCCTGTTTGGGTTGTGTCACTTCCCCGCGATAAAAGAGATGCGTGACCGGCACCTTGCCCGGGATTTCCGTCAACGCCTGGACATGATTTTCCGGCGGGCGCATCGCTCTCACCTTGGCGATCTTGTCCCCATATTCCTTGGTGATCGCGGTGAAGGCCGCGTTGTCATAAAGCGTGACATTGCCCGGATCGACGAGGACTCTGGGGTACTCGCGCAGCAGATCATTTTGTTTCGCGGTGCGCTTATCGGGAGCCATGTTGCGAGCGGCCCTGAGCGGTTCGCGCATCTCTGCGGGGGCCACGAGCAATTCTTTTTCCAGCACCTTGTTGACCAGAACGAGAACCGCCTCGGCCTGTTTTTTTTCCATCTCGCGCGCTTCTGCATCTACCTTCGTCGCCTTCTGGCGTTCGGCATCGGTCCAGAGCGAGATCAGCCGCTGATCGGGGGTGCGCCAGTTGGCCGGGTCGAGCGCCGGCTCGAAGATCGCGCGCATGCGATAGTAATCTTCCTGAGAGATCGGGTCGTAGCGGTGATCATGACACTGAGCGCAACCGACCGTCAAACCCAGAAGCGAAGTCGACACGATCTTGATCGTTTCGGCGATCGCCTCATTGCGGCCGATCAGCGTGTTGGCCTCGCCGTCTGCGGTGCCATCAGGCCCCATGCGCAAAAACCCAGTCGCGATTAACTTGTCCTGTTCGGCCGGAGTCAGGTTCGTGTAAGGGGGTTTGAGTTCCTCATCGCCTGCGAGTTGCTCGCGAATCAATTCGCTAAAGGGGCGGTCGGCATTGAGCGAACGAATGAGATAATCGCGATACTTGTAGGCGTAATTGCGCTCGCGATCCAGAGTCGTGTAGCCGTCGCTGTCGGCATACCCCGCGACATCGAGCCAGTGGCGCGCCCAGCGTTCTCCGTAGTGAGGCGAAGCGAGCAGGCGATCGATCAGCCGTTCATAGGCTTGAGGGGCGGCATCTTTTTCAAATTGTTCGATCGCTTCTGGTGTCGGCGGCAAACCGGTCAGGTCAAAGGTCGCGCGCCGGATCAAGGTGCGGCGATCGGCCTGGGGCGAAAAATTCAAGCCTTGAGCTTCCAGGCGGGCCAGCAAAAACGCATCGATCGGAGATCTGACAAGATCGGTGTGCTTGACAGTCGGCACCGCCGGTTTGCCGATCGGTTGAAACGACCAGAACGCTCGTTCCTCAGGAGTCGGTCCCGCAAGACTTTTGGGATCCGCCGGTTCGGGCCGCGCGGTGCGAGCCCCTTCATCGAGCCATTTGGCAATCGTTTCTTTTTCCTTGGCGCTGAGCTTTTTCGTGCCGGGCGGCATTTCGCCCGATTCGATGCGCTGCCACAAAAGGCTTTCGTCATGGCGGCCATCGACCACCGCGGGGCCGGAGTCGCCCCCGGTTTTCATGAGGCGAACCAGCCTCAAATCGAGATCGCCCTTGGGTTTGTCTTCCTCGCCGTGGCAGGCAAAACAGTGCGTCTTCAGAATCGGGCGCACCTGGCGTTCGAAGGTGGAGGGCTCAGGCGGCGCGGCAAGACTTACGGCGATGCCGCCGCAGTGAAGAAGCAACAACGAAAGAGCGCAGCGTGGAATCCGGGAGAGAGTCATGGCATTCTCGGCGAGGCAATCGCGATCGCAAGCAAGGCGCGGAGGGTTTCAGGACCAGCGCAAAAACCAGAAAAACCAGAAAAACCAGAAACAGGGCATCCAGGAATTTCAGGCGGGAAAAAGGCCGGGGTGCACAAACTGGGGCGGGACCAAAGCTGGCGGCAAAAAGGCGGGAATCCTGACCGTCTCGCTCAAGATCAAAGATGATGCTAAATGTTTGCTTCCGTCGAGTCAAGCTTTCGGCCAAAGGAGGGGTGCATGGCGCTCAAGCGATTCGTCCAAGAACTCGGCACGCGGCAATCGCGATCTGTGCCAAGCGACCGGATCGACGGGGACCCTCTTCTTGATTCTCAAGCGAAGGGGAGACAGGTCGCTGTTGCGCACGGAATGTGCTTACGTGAACAAGGCGGAATGGGACAAGGGCCTCCAAGAAAGATTCACGGAAAAATCCTCATCGGTTTGTAACGCAGAGGGGTTTCCTGTTGTTAGTTTTCATGCGATGGCAGCGGAGATTCATCTGCCTCCTTCGTAAATGGCAAAACCACAACTACTGAAAAGGAACTCTTCGGTTTCTTTGAGGAGTGGCAATATCGATCACCCATGATCGATACGGTTTTGTTCCCGGGCCTCTCTCAAACATGCCGGGGATTTCGCCAGCATTGGTTGCAAAACCAATGCTGGCATTTATTTGTTTTTTTGGAGAGGATTGATCCATGTCGATTCCATTCCATTCCGCGCGAAAAGGGTTTACCCTCATCGAATTGCTGGTCGTGATTGCTATCATTGCTGTCTTAATCGGTTTATTGGTGCCAGCTGTTCAAAAAGTCCGTGAAGCCGCCAACCGCATGACTTGCTCCAATAATTTGAAGCAAATGGGGTTGGCGTTTCTCAATTACGAAAGCACCAACGGCATGCTTCCCCCCGCGCAGGGGGTGAAAAACTCAGGGCCCCCGAACTACCCCGTCTGGACCGGGAAGAACATTCTGAACTGGTCTTATGCGATTCTTCCTTACCTCGAAGAAGATAACCTCGCCAAGAGTTTCACCTTCTCCGACAACGTCGTGACGCCGCCTGTCGCGGCCTATGGCGATCAAACTTCCTTTGTCGCCCAGTCGCCCAAGGTCTTTCGCTGCCCTTCCGATTCTTTTTCCGCCAAGGGCCCCATGGGCCTGAGTTCGCAACCGCAATACCTCTTTGGTTTGGGCACCTACGGTGTCAGCAGCGGCACCGATTCGGCGTGGGTCACCGGAACGCTGCCTGAGAAGAATGACGGCGTCATCCACTTCAACAGCCGCACTCGCATGGGGGATATCCTTGACGGCAGCTCCAACACGATCCTCGCCGGCGAACGCTCCTTCGACGATCCAGGCCTGACCGCCATCGGCATTTCCCAAGACACCCTGCTCTACCATTCGGCGATCTGGCGCAACGGCTATTTACCCTCCTTGAGCTTCCTGCGCGTGCCGCTCGATCAGATCAACTTCCGCATTCCTGCCGGCACGCCAACCACCGGCGCCGCGCGCAACCTGGCCTTCAACAAGCGCCTGATGGGGTATTCGAGCAACCATCCCGGCGGCGCCAACTTGGTCTATGGCGACGGCAGTGTGCGCTACACCAAGGACGCCCTGCCCTTGATCACGCTGCAAGCCCTGGTCACGCGCGCCGGCGGCGAAGTCGCCTCACAAGATTAGGGGCGAAGTCGCCTCACAAGATTAGGGGCGAAGTCGCCTCACAAGATTAGGGGCGAAGTCGCCTCACAAGATTAGGGGCGAAGTCGTCTCGCAAGATTAAGGGCGAAGTCGTCTCGCAAGATTCATTGGCTCCTTTTCCAGAGAGGTAGGTCCACACCATGCTTGCGCGCAAGAGCGCCTTTGCTGGCTCGATGACTTGGTTCTCGCTTCTTGCGATCGGTTGCGGTGGACGGGAATTTGCTGAAGTCGAGGGGCAAATCACCCTCGAGGGCAAGCCCCTGGCCGATGTCGAGGTCTTGTTCCTGCCCGACCCCATTAAGGGGAACCGCGGGAACAATGCCTCGGCATTCACCGACACCGAAGGAAACTACAAACTGATGGCGCCGCGCGATCAGCGCACCGGCACCGTGCTGGGACCTCACAGGGTCGCCATCACCGATCTGACCATGGTCGTCGATACGACCGGGGCCGGTGATGTGGGTAAGGCCAACCGGGCCCCGCCGTCGGGCCCTTCGATGCCCGGCACCAAGCCGCGCCGCTTCCCCAAGGAATATGGCGACCCGCTTGATACACCCTTTCAAGAGATCGAAATTGTCTCGGGTAAACAGGTCTGTAATTTCGAACTGAAAAGCACGCTGCCGGCCATGCCGGTGCGGGCGAAGAAGGCCAAAAACAAAGACAATAAAGAGAACAAGGACAACAAAGAAAACCAGGGGAATCATGAAAGTCATGCGAATGATGGGAACTAAGAGAAGCAATCAAGAAACCCGATCGATTGGGGCTGTTACTTGCCGGGCCGGCAAGAGCCTGGGCGTTGCCGCTTGTCTGCTGGTGCTAGGCTGCGGCGGGCCGGCGGTCGTCCCGGGAGCCGGGTCGATCACCCTGGACGGCGCGCCGCTTGGCGGGGTCGAAGTCCAGTTTGTGCCGGATCCGGCCAAGGGGCCGGCGGGCGAATCGGCCACCGGGCAATCCGATGCCCAGGGGAAATTCACCCTCAAATCCCCGCGCCTCGATAAAGAGGGAATTGTGCCGGGATACTACCGGGTCGTCGTCACCGACATTCAAGCGGTGCAAGACCTCACTTCGGTCGCCCCGCAAGGGCCAGGCCTTGGCGTCAACGGCGCCCAGATGGGCAAATCGCGGATCCAGCCGATTTATGGCGATCTGAACCGCACCCCGCTGCGCGATATTCAAATCCAACCAGGGGGCACGCCCATCTCTCTGAAACTAAGCGGCGCTCCCGCGGAATAGCGAAAGACGATTTTCCTCGCTCTTGCACTCTGCGCAACGGCTCGCGGGCCGGACCAGGATCCCTGGGACCGGCCCGCTTCTTTTTTGGTGCCTGAAATGGGCTTCCTTAAAAAAGCGACTTCGGATCCTGGAGGATGCGAAATCGCCTTAAGAAAGACATCATTAACCGATCGAGTTTGATACACCCATTACTGTTTCTTGGGCGGTGCCGAAGCCAGGTAACCTTGAGCTCGCTGGAGCTGGCCTTGCAAGTTCGCCACTTCAACCTCGGCGGCCTTGATCTCGGCCTGGACAGCCGCCAACTCGGCTTGCGCCGCTTTTTCCGCGGCAACCAGTGCCTCGAGCTTCTTGGGAAGCTGCTGAAGCTGCGACTGAGCGCCCGTGACATTCGCATTGGCGTCGGTCACCGCTTTTTCCGCGGCGGCCACCACGGCCGGGCCAAGCTCACCCTCACGCTTCTTGGCCACCGCCAGATCGGCCTGGGCCTTCTGATTCAGCTCCCCGGCGCGCTTTTGGGCTTCCGCCGCGGCTTGTTGGCCGGCCGGATCGGCCGGCTTGGCCGCAGCCAGACGCTGGACCACACCGGTAAGCTCCGCCGCAATTTGTTCCGACGCCTTGCGCGCGGCCACCGCTTGCGCCACCGCCGTTTTGATCTCAGCAAGCTTGGCCATCGCCGCGGCTTGCGCCATCTGCGCCGGCTTGAGCAAGGGGGCCGGATCGGCTTGCAACTTGCGCGCGACCGCCAGTTCCGAGGCAACGCCTTGCACCTTCTGGGTGACGCCGGGAACCTTCTTCTTGGAAGCCTCAAGCGCCTCTTGCGCCTGCTTGGCCGACTGGCCAAGTTTCACGATTCGCTCCGGCAACGTGTCCGGATTGGAGGTCAATTCCCCAAGCTTCTTGCCGTCCGCGGCCTGCCAGACGATCACATTGCCGGCCCAGTCTCCGCCAATGGCCCGGGCGGAGTCGTGCGTGAGCACCGCCCGTAGCGCCAGGTCGGGCATGGCATCGAAGGCCTTCTTGAGAGTGCCGTTGCCATCCCAGGTTTTCACCTGGCGGTCGCGGCCCGCCGAGACCAGATTGCCATCCATGCCGTAGCGCACCGACAAGGTGCCGGCGCCATGAGCGCCCCACGACTTGATCTGGCCGCCATTCTCCATTTCCCAGAGGCGAACCGTCGTGTCTTCCGAACCGCTGGCAACGACATTGCTGTCGGGCCGCCAGGCAATGTCGGTGATCATGCCGGTGTGCCCACGCAGCGAGAAATATTCGCGCGCGGTGAAAGCCTCCCACACAAACAGGCCGCCGGAACGATCGCCTGTTCCCAGGAGCACGCCATCGGGGCTGAACTCAAGCGCCGTGATCCAGTCGGTATGCTTTTTGATCTGGTTCAAAAGCTTGCCGTCCTTGGTGGAATAAAGGCGCACGATCTTGGAAGGTCCGCCCAGGGCGATCGTCGTCTGATCGGGGCTGATATCCGCCGCCAACACCGCATCGGTTTCCTCGCCCACCTGGATGATCCGCTCGCCGGTCTGGACATTCCAGACGACCGCGCGGCCAAGCGAAGCGCCGCGCCCGCCGCCCGCGATGAGCAAGCTGCCGTTGCGCGAAAACTTCAGAACATTGGGAGTGCCCTCGGGGAAAGGAAGCACGCCCAGCAGTTCCCGGGTGTCGCTGTTTTGCAAAATGATCTGCTTGTTCGAACCAATCGCCACCAGCGGCGCCCAGGGGGAAGCCGCCAAAGAAACGATCGCATTCGCCCGGACGGTCTTCTTGACCGGTTCCAGTTGGAACTTGGCATTGGCGCCAAAGACAGGCATCGGCGGCGGCCCCTCGGGACGGCCGCGGCTGACTTTGCCCAAGGACACATCGACCTTGGGCTTCATCACCGGCGCCTTGGAGCCGGAGTTTTCCAGGGCCCCTTCCTGAATCCACTTCTGGATCTTGCTCGCATATTCGTCGGGCAGCTTGTCCGACTTGGGCGGCATGAACGGCTCGGCCTTGTGCGCGATCGTCAGGTACAGCGAACTGGCATCGGGGTCGCCCGCCTTGACGGCAACACCGCCCGCGCCGCCTTCCATGAGCTTGAGGTAGTTGGTGACGACCAGCCCGCTCGATTTTTTGTCGGGGTTATGGCAGTTACCGCATTTCTCACGCAACATCGGGGCGATGTCGTCATCGAAATTCAGCTTCTTCTTGGCCTTGGGGTCGGCGGCAAAAAGGCCGCTACCGAACCCGAAAACCAAGGCCACGGCCAAGAGGTGTCGTTTCATGGAAAGCATGGTAAAACTCGTCGAACTCTCTCTCTGATCTGCCCCGCTCTTCGGTGCCGAATCCCTGGCAAAGAGCACGCGTTTTTTTCTTTTCTGGTCTGGTCTGGTCTGGTCTTTTTTGGTCACTTAGCGCGTCGTTCGCAAAACCAGGTCGAACCCTCCCCCCGTTCCTCGGAGGGCTCGCCAGGACCTCTCGCAAACTAGTGGTTAAACATGAATTCACGCGAATTCAATACGGCCCAAAACGCGTCTTCAAGCGCACGCTGGGGATTTTGTTCGGCGGCAATCAGCGCCACCAGCTTGTCCTTTTCAGCCTGCGTGGGCCGCCGCGAGAGCGCCCGCAGGTAGATCTCTTCGATGATCTCAAGCGGCGACTTCTTCTCGCCCAAGCGCCTTGCAATCAGGTTCCCCTGACTGATGCGCGGGCCCGTGGCATCGCCATTGAGCAGGTGCAGCGACTGAGAGAGGTTCGGTTCGAGGCGCACTTCGCACGAGCAGACCGATTCGCGGGTCGCACGGCCGAAGGTGGTCAAGAAATAGGTGCTAATGCTGCCGTCGGCAATTTGCACCGCCCGGGCGCCCAGGGGCAATCCGGGGAACTTGTTTTGCGTTTCGGTCACCTGGCTGATGCAATCGAGCAAGGTTTCCGCCTTGATGCGGCGCACGCCCGACTTGGCGAAGTTGCGCGTGTCGAGTTCATTGCTGGGATTGGGGGTGGTTGAAAGCTGGTAGGTGCGGCTCAAGCAGATATCGCGCACCAGTTTCTTGAAGTCGTACTTGTATTCGGTGAACCTTTTGCCCAGTTCGTTGAGCAGTTCCTGGTTGGAAGCCGGATTGCTGATGCGCACATCGTCGACTTCGTTGATGATTCCCGCCCCGAAGAAATGGCCCCAGACAATGTTGGCCAAATTCGTGGCGAAGTAGGGGTTTTCAGGCGAAGCCAGCCACTGGGCCATGACCACCCGGCGATCCTTGCCCGCCACATCGGGCGTGGCGCCGCCCAGAAACTTCGGCTTCATCTGACGGCCGCCCACCGGATGGCTGACTTCGCCGCCGCCCGAATTGAACACCACGATTTCGCGGGGATCGTCGGTTCCCTTGCGGCCAATCTGACTGAAGAACGCCGCAAAGCCGTAGTAGTCGTCCATCGTCCAGCGATCGAACGGGTGGTTATGGCACTGGGCGCACTGAATGCGCATCCCCATGAACACCTGGGCGACATTCTCGGTCACTTTGACGATGTCGGTTTCGTTCTGGTAGTAGTTGGTCGCGGGACTCTTGAAGGTGCCGCCCGAGGCGCCGAGCAGTTCCTGCACCCATTCGTTGACCGGCACGTTGCGCGCGATCTTGTCCTGTAGCCAGTTGTAATAAAGGAGCATGGCCTTGTAGCTGACCTGCTGCGAGCTGCGAATTTGCAACAATTCCGCCCACTTGAGCACCCACAGCTCCGCGAATTCCTTGCGGTTGAGCAAGCCATCGACCACGATTTCGCGCTTGTTGGGCGACTTGTCGGCGAGGAATCGGTTGTATTCCTCAAGTGTCGGCAGCACGCCGGTGACGTCGATGGTGACCCGCCGCAGGAACTCTTCGTCGGTGCAAAGTTCCGAAGGCGCGATGCGCAGCTTCTTGAGCTTCGCATTGATCAGCGTGTCGATGTAGTTGTTTTCAGGAACCTTGGGGAAGGAGAACTGCAGCCCCTTGGGCAACACGACAAAGGGGGAACCAATCGTAAAGGTGTGGAAGCGCGCCATGATGAACGCTTCGCCCCGGTCGCCGGCGGTGACCACTCCTTCCGGAGAGATCTTGGCGCTGGCCTCGTTGTTCGACAAAAACAGAGCAAGCGAGGTCACGTCGCGTTCGCTGCCGTCGGAATACTTGGCTTTGACGATCATCTGCTGGGTCGCGCCCTTGCCATCGAGCACCGCCCCCTTGGGGAAGACTTCGGCGCTGACGGGCAACGGAATGGTCGCCGGATCGGTCGGCACCCCCGCCTCGATCCAGCGGACAATCGTGTTCCAGTAGCGATCGTTTTGATTGAACCTTTGGCCGCCGGTGTGGGCGACGCGGCCGATCGATTTTTCAAGCAAAAGCGACTCTTCGGGCGCGGCAAGGTTGAGCCGGCGGCCGTTGAATTCGCGCGTCAGGCGAAAATAGTCGCCATCCATGTCGAAGCCGAAAAGCGAAAGACGGAAGCCATCCTTACCGCGGGCCGAGCCGTGGCAACCGCCGGTATTGCAACCGGTGCGCAAGAAGATCGGCATCACATCTTGCTTGAAGCTGATCGGCCGCTCCTCGGCGGCTTTTTCCACCACAACCGGCACGACCGAAGCCCTACCCCCGTATTCGACGACCAGTTCCGTTCCCCCATCTCCCTGGGGCAATACGACATGGTTTTCGATGCGGGCGATCGCGGCATTGGCCAGACGAATCTTGGCCTCGGCGGTCACGTCGCGGGTGATGCCGTCGGCAAAACTGGCCACCACGGTGTAGCGCTGTTCGGAACGCTTGGTGATTAATTTAATCTCTGGCGGGAAAATCTCGAGCTTGACCGGGTTGGGCAGCACCGAGGGGGGAACCGGGGCGTTGGGTGCCGGGTTGGTCTCGGCCGCGAAGGCACCCTGTGCCAGCCAGGCGCCCAAGAGCAGGCCCGATGCGAAAATCATGGAGTATTTCATGGGGATCGTCCTCATTTCTTGACCGGAGATCCGGTCCCTTCCTGCTTTTCACGCTCGGCCTGGTCAAGCCGCAGTTTTTCCAGGCGGGTCAAACGCTTCTCAGGTGGTTTTTCGGGCGGCTTGGCCGCCGCTGGCATGGGTGCCGCGGGCGTAGCCGGTGCGGCTGCCACCACCTTGGGGGGTAGCGGCACATCGATGCGCAGTTCTGTCCCGCCGATGTTGTGTAGCACCGGTTCGCCGGCCACCATCACCGTTGCCTGGCAAAAAATATTGCGATGGGTGCCGGCCGGGGCCGTCTTGTCGATCTTGAGATGGAAACCGAGTTCCTTGGTGTCCTTGGTGAATTCCAAGAGCGCGGGAACTTCCACCTTGGGCGGAAGTCCAACCACCGAGATCTTCGCCTTGCCCTCGAACGGCGTCTGGGCCGTCAGCTTGCAGAAGATGTCGGTTTCCTTCCCCTGTTCGCAGCTTGCCCGCTCCATCGTCATGGCCAGATAGGGGGCGGCCACTTCGACCGTGGCCGCCTGAGTGCTCGTCCAGATCGGGCCGTTACCGACCGTCGCGGTGGCGAGCAGCGGAATCTTCCACTTGCGCACCTGGGCGTTGGGAGCGGCATTCAAAAGGATGGTCGTTTCGTTTTGTTTTTCGGCAATCGTTGCCGAGCCGGCCGTGCTGACGCCCGGCGGATTGAAGATCGGATAGAAAGTGATCGGCCCGGTGAAGCCCGGCTTACGCTCGGCGACGATTTTCAGATTCATCGAACCGTTTTGCACCAGGGGCGCCTTCGGTTCGACAATCGTGACCTTGAAGGGCAGTTCGTCGGTGACATTGATCGCCGCGCGATCCTGATCGACCTTCCAGAAGACGGTCTGATTTTGACCGACCACCAGATCGGCGCCGATCTGGAACTGGGGCGTGGCCGCCACCTTCGCATCGACCGGCTTGGCGGAAATGGCTGCAAGCAAGCCATCGACCGGCGCGGTTGCCGCCGCTTCAAACACGACCGGAATCGTGTCGAGGTTGCCCGGCATGGGTTCGGCGAGCATGGTCACGCCTGGAGGCAGTTTTTCGGCGAAGAGGGTCAAATCTCCCCCCCATTCGCGGCGAGCGACATTGAAGATGGTCGCGTAGCGGCCACCCTTGGGAATGCTGATCGTCTGGCGTTCCTGACTGTTGGCCGCGACTTTGGGAATCGCGGCGAGCGAACTGGCCGCCACCGGAGTGATTTCAATCCGGTAGAAGAAGTTCGGTCCGCCTTTTTTCAGGTGGTCGGTCACCGAAACGACATACTCCTTGTCCTCGGGCAAGGTCGCGCGGAAGTAGCTGTCGGGGCCGACGGCATCGTCGGCCGAAGCGATCACGCCGCCACCCGCGATCGCCAGGTACATGACGCTATCGAGCGGCGAGCCCAGCCGGCGCGCGTAACAATGCACATCGATCACCTGGCCTTTTTTGCCGGCGAATTTGAAGCAGTCGTTATCGCCGGCGGCACCCACCACACCGTGGTAGGCCTGAGTCAAGTTGACCGGAGTCGCATTGGCGTGGGTGTCGTTCGGTTCGGCTTCGATGGCGCTCGTCTGGGTCGTGCTGATGCGAAAGAGAAAGCCCGAGGGAGCCGTGCCCTGGGCATCGAAAGCGTGCACGCGGAAATTGGGATCGGGCTGGGCGGGAACCTTGATTTTTTGCTTGAACGGACCGGTGGGATCGCCAATGAAGGTGACCTCGACTTCTTCGCCCACCTTGCCTCCGGCAGGGACGATCGCCGTGGGCCGGGGGTAATGCCCGACATGGAGGCGGTACTGGCAAGAACCGTTGCCGCCATAGGCCGACTCGCGCACTTGCACGATGTAGACGCCGTCTTCGGGCGCCACGATCGAGACCATGCAGTCTTGCCCCAAAAGCGGCGAATCGTCGTTGGCGGCCAGTTCAAATCGCTTCGAGTTGAGGATGGCGATGTAGGGATCGAAAAGCGTGTTGCCCAGCCGCATCCCTTCGAGTTCGGCGCTGAGGCGCTGGCCTTTTTTGAGAGTGACGGAGTAGTAATCGACATCTTCATTGTCGACGACCCCTTCAACCGTCACGCCCGGCTGGATCGCCTGGGGCTTGGCGAAATCGCTGTTGGGTTCCTTTTCGGCAATGGAAGGGAACGGTCCGACCCAGAAGGTGCGCAATTCGGAGATTCCGGAGGCACAAAGGAGGCGAACGGGCTGTTCGCCAAAGGAACAGGAAGGGGAAACTTCCACCATTGCCTTGACGGTCGCGTCGTTGACGACCTTGATCGAGACGAGGCGAAGGCCGGGGGTGTAGAAAAGAACGGATCTTGCGTCGGACAAGCGCCCGCCGGTAAAAGTCAATTCACCGGTTTTCCCCCGCTCCAGGCCGCGAGGATTGATGGCGCTCAAACTGGGCGAACTCGCCTGAACGCCGGGAGCGGCGCCGAAGACGAAAAGAGCGCACGCCCCCAAGGCGAATATGCGTTGAAAACTCATCGTGGAAACCTCTGACTGGTTGCCAGGTCAGCAGACGCCAAAAATCGGCGCCAAAAAAAACTTAAGCAAATAAAAAGCCAATGAAATCGTGGCACGCGCCGGAGGCCTGTTTAGGCAGCCACCGGCACTCGCCTCAATTTTCCACGATCCAGGGCAGGCCCGGCATGGGAGGGATCGAAACTTAGGCCAACAACTCGGGAAGGACCTTGCCTTCCCGGACAATGTCGATGGGGCGGTTGCCCGGTGCGACCAGGCGCTTCACGCCGTCGATACCAAGCTGGTTGTAAACCGTCATCGACAAATCTTCCACCGACAACGGATCGTCTTCGGGTTCCGTCGCGGTCGGATCGGAGCTGCCGTAGACCGACCCCTTCTTGATGCCGCCGCCGGCCAGAACAACCGAGAACACTTTGGGCCAGTGGTCGCGGCCCGCAGTGCCGTTGATTTTCGGGGTGCGGCCAAATTCGCTCGAAACCATGACCAGGGTCGAATCGAGCATCCCCTGGGATTCCAGGTCGCTGATAAGCGCGGCAAAGGCCTTGTCGAACACGGGAAGCTGGCCGGCCATTCCCTGCTTGATCGAGCTGTGCATATCCCAGCCGCCGTAAGTCAGCGACACGAAGCGCACGCCGGCGCCCACGAGGCGGCGGGCCATGAGCATGCGCTGGCCCGCTTCGGTGCGGCCGTAGCGATCGCGCAAGGCATCGGGTTCGGCCTTGATGTTGAACGCCTCGCGCGCCTTGTCGGAGCTGATCAAGCTATAAGCGCGATCGTAAAAGGTGTCCATGGCCGCGACATTGTCGGCTTTCTCTTTCTTGGCGAAATGGTCGTTGACCGCGCCGAGCATCGTCTTGCGCGTGGTGAAACGCTTCGGATCGACGCCGCCGGGCAAGGTCAGATCCTGCACGGTGAAACCGGGGTTGGCCGGATCGCTGCCCAGGCTGAAAGGCGCGTAGGCGCTGGAAAGATAACCCGAACCGGCAAAGTTGGTCGGCATCGACGGGATGCACACATAAGGGGGCAGATTGTTGCGCGGACCGAATTCGTGGCTGACGATCGAGCCGAAGCTTGGGAACACGAGCGCCGGATTGGGCCGGTAGCCGGTGAACATGTTGTGGGTGCCGCGCTCGTGAGCGGCCTCGCCGTGAGTCATCGAACGGCAAATCGTAATTTTGTCGGCGATTTGTGCCGTATTGGGCAGATATTCGCTCAGGAAGGTGCCTTCGACCTTGGTCTTGATCGAACCGACTTCACCGCGGTATTCGACCGGAGCTAAAGGCTTGGGATCGAAGCTGTCCTGATGGGCCATGCCGCCGGGAAGGAAAATGTGAATTATCGACTTCGCCTTGCCTTCTTTCGAAGGACGGCCGCCGATCGTGTCGACTGCCCGGGCTTGCATTCTGAAGAAATCATCGAGTCCCAACCCGAGCAGACCGCACCAACCAACCTGAAGAAAACTACGCCGCGAGGCAACTAGGCGGGGAAGCATAAATCACTCCTGGGGGGGGAATCTTCAGATTAGGAAGAAGCCAACTACAGTAATTGGTCGGGAAGAAGGAGGGATTGGTTCCCGAATCCATTACCTCGACCCCTATGATATTGCGTGGCGCCGCAACCTGTCAATAAAATGAGAGAGGCTTTGAGGCCGCAGCGCCTGCCTATATTGCCCAAGCTTCTCAATTTTCCAGTTGGGCCGCTTCCGCCTTCCTCTCAAGAAATGGGCCCTCCATTGGGGATGGCGGCACGGAACGGGCTCGGCCGTGCAAACCTCTGCGAAGCGACGATTTTCGACAGCTGCAGCCTCCTGAACGAATGGGCAGGCTCCTTCACGCGAAACTTTCCCCTTCTTCACGCCGTTTTCATAATCCCGGCGGAAAATAACATTTCCCAAGAATTTCCAGGGGGTTGGGCGAAGGCGTTTGTTGCCGCCACGGCTTTTTCTTCGTTTTGTTGATTTTTCTGTAACCAATTTCGGCTCGATGGGGGTTAATGATGATGGAGGGGACTTTGTTTCCTCCTGCCAACCTCTCCCTCCTTACCGCCCACGGTTTGGCTGATTGCCAGGCCGCACCGCTCAGGGTTTGGCGAATAGCCAAACCGGGCACCGCTCGTCCAGGGTGTCTTTGCCCCGTTCCCCGTGCCTCGCCTGCCCAGGCTCGAGGACCTCACCCATCGGGAACGCGCGAGGAGAGGCCGGGCCGCGATTGGAAAGTTCTGCCAAAACCGTTCTGCGGCATCTGGCAAAACCCCAATCTTGTCCCGGTTTCTCCTCGTTTTTTTGTTTTCTCTCGATTTTTCTTTTTACCTTTTTCCTTTTTCTTCTTGGGAATCTTGGCTCGATCGATGATTGGCGCCCCTGGGGCCCTTTCCACTTACAAAAACAGATAAAACAATCGATAAGCACAATCGACACAAGGTCCGCTCCCTGGGGATCTTCGAGGTTTCGGCCGCCGCATGGAAAAACCCAACGAACCCGAGAAACCCGGCACCGATCCGGTCCCCAAGGAGAATCCGCTCTCTATTGAGAATCCGCTCCCTATTGGGAATCCGCTGCCTGTTGGGAATCCCCACCCCCCCAAAGGGGAACCGACCCTGCCTCTGGCCGGCGCGGAAACGACCCTGAACTCCACGGTCTTTCCCCGCGGCGCCGAACCGATTCCGCAAATCCCGGGCTACAACGTCGTCGGCGAGCTTGGCCGCGGCGCCATGGGGGTCGTTTACGAGGCCCGGCAGACCAATTTGAACCGGCCCGTGGCCATCAAGGTGCTCGCTTCCTCGCTCGAATCGCAAATTCAGCGCTTCGAACTGGAGGCGCGCGCCCTCGGAAGAATCCGCGACGATGGCATCATCCGCATCTTCGATGTCGGCGTCTGGCAAGGCCGGCCCTATCTGGTGATGGAACTCGTTCGCGGCGGCACCTTAAGCCAGGCGATCGCCGGCCACGTCATCGACCCGATCGAAGCCGCGATCATCGTCCGGCAAATGGCCCTCGCGCTCGAAGCCGCCCATGCGGCGGGGATCTTGCACCGGGATTTAAAGCCGGGCAATGTCATGCTTTCCGAGCCCCCGCCCAAAGCTGATCACAACGGCAAGGCCCGGCTCGGAAAGATCCATATCAAACTCGGCGATTTCGGACTGGCCAAGGAAATCGACGGCGAAGCCTCGCTCGGCTTGACCCAGACCGGCGCGGTCATGGGCACCCCCGGCTACATGGCGCCCGAACAGGCCTTGGGCTGCAACCGCACCCTGACTCCCGCCACCGACATCCATGCCCTGGGCGCCATCCTCTATGAACTCCTCGCCGGCAACCCTCCCTACCGGGGGGAATCGGCGCTCGAAACCATCCGCATGGTTTCGGAAATCGACCCGGTCACTCCGAGCAAGGTCCGTTCGGGCATTCCGTTCGACTTGGAAACCATCTGCCTGAAATGCCTTTCGAAAAGCCCGGTCAAAAGGTATGCGACCGCCCGGGAACTGATCGACGATCTCGACGCCTTCCTCGATCACCGGCCCATCCGAGCCCGCCGCGCCTCGCCCTTGGAACTCGCCGCGAAATGGTGCGTGCGCAATCCCGCTTTCGCCGCCAGCCTTGGTTTCATCATCGCCGGTATGGTCGCCGCGCTCTCCCTTGGCGCTTTCATCGCCTCGCAAAGATTCCGCATTCAAAATGAAAACCTGGTCGGCCTGCAGGAAAACCTGGGCCTTGAACGCGTGCGCTCCAACGACATCACCAAGGCCTCGATCTGGTTTGCCGCCGCCTTGAAAAGAGAAACGCGCCCCGATCGCCAGGCGCTGGCCCGCTTGCGCATCGGCGCCATGAACGACGGATTTCCCTGGATCCGCTCTTATGTCGTGCACGAACAGGCCGTCGTGGGGGCCGATTGGTCCCCCTCGGGGCTCAAATACCTCTCCTTTGGCGACGACCGGGTCATCAAGCTCAATGACCCGATGGGGTTTCACTACCCGACCGTCGCCAAGACCTCGCTCAAACGCAGCGGCACCGACCCCGACGGGGGGATTCAAGCCGTTCGCTTTCTGACCGATTCGCTCATCTTGATCCTCGATGAATCGGAGGAGCTTTACTCCTGGTCGGGCCACGATGGCGAGGAACCGGTTCCACTGGCCACCGGAGTCACGGCCTTGGGGGTCGACCCGGTGCGAGGTCTGGCGGCCATCGCCCTGGGAGAAGAAGGCCTCCTGGTGAAATTTCAGGCCTCGGAAGTCGATGCCGGCGCGATCGCCAGGGCCAAATCGCGGGGAGTCAGCTTGAAGGGACCGGTCGAGGAACTCGCCTTTCTCGCCCCCGGTCAAGGAATCGTCGCGCGTCTCGATGCGGCCCTCAAAAAAGTGGATGAAAAAGGTGCGGTCGTTTCTTTCGAGGACTTGAAGGCGACGATCACGTGCATGGCGGTGACCGCCAACGGCAAGACGATCGCCGCCGCCAACGACAAGGGAGATGTTCGCATCTGGAATAGTGACTCGCTCAAACCCAAGGTCGGTCGCTTCGGTCATCAGGAAAAAGTGAGCTGTCTGGCTTTCAGTCCCGATGGCAGCCTGCTCGCCAGCGGCTCGATCGATCAACATGTTTCGGTGCGCGAGGCGGATACGGGCAATTTGAAATACCAGGTCAGTCATGAAGGCGATGTGAAATGTCTGGCCTTTTCCGCCGATCCGGCCTGGTTGTTCACCGGCGCCGAAGACAACACGATCCGCATCTGGCACGCCGAATCGGGAAGGGCCGCCTCCAGCCAGCTTGTTTACAACGCGACCATTTCCGGGGTCTATCCTCATCCGCGGGCGCCGATCTTCCTCGGCACTTCTGCGGACAACACCTGCTGCCTTTGGGATCTGCGGCCCAAGAACAAAATCTCGCTGCGCCTGGGCGAGTCGATGGATCAGTTTTTGACGGGCCGCGGTCACACGCACGATCTGCTCATCGTACGTAGTGGCGAACAGGTGCGCGTCGGCTCGCCGCAACCCTTTGCGCGGGCCTTTGCCGACGAACCGGGACGGTACGTGCGCTTCGATGAAAAGGCCTTTCGTCAAAGCCTGGTCACCGTGCCGGTGAAAGCCAAGCACGCCGCCCTGGCTCCCGGTGCGGGATTGCTCGTTTTGGGATCCGATGGCTCGGTCTCCTTGTGGAATGACGATGGGAGTCACGCCAAAACCCTGCTGCCTGCCGACAAGGCGCGCCAAACGGCCGACAAAATCACCGGTTCTTCCCTTGGCAAGTTCTTCCTCCTTGAGTCGCCCGCCAAGGGGCATCACAAGAAGCTGGACCTGTTTACCTCAGGCGGCTTGCAGGTGAACGTCGCCAATCTGGCCCATGTCCGCTGCTGGGCCTTTTCGCCCGACGACAGCAAGCTGGCCATCGGCGAGGGGAAAGGGCGGCTCGTCATTTCCGAAACCGCCCTGAGCGATCCGGCCAAGCCCAACCGCTTCATCGAACCGGGCCAGCCCGCCCACAAGGGGGGCATTGTTTCCCTGGCCTTCAGCCCCGACGGCAACTGGGTCGCAACCGGCGGCGAGGATATGCGCATTCGCCTCTGGAATGCCGAAACGGCGGCGCCGGGCCCCTGGAAAAGCCAGACGCCCGAAATGGATGACGGGCCGCCCAATCACGCCTCGGCCGTGGGGATCGTGGCCTTCGATTCGAGCGGCAAGCGCATCTTGTCCGGCGCCCAGGACAACACCCTGAGGCTTTGGAATGCGGCAAGCGGCGAGGCGATCGGCGGGCCGATTCTGCATAACAGCTCCATCGACAGCCTGCTCTACTGGCACCGGGGGGCCCTGTCGCATCGTCCCCTCGACCTGGCCGCGACCACCACGACCGAGGGAGCCGTCTACTTATGGGATCTGAAATATGGCCAGTTGCTCGCCCCCATCATCGAGCCCTTGGGCTATTCGCTTTGCGGCTTCTCCTTCCTGGAACATGCCGGCGGCGAGCCGGTCGTCATTCTGGGCTGTTCCATGGGGACGATCACCGCCCAGAGGCTGCAAAAAGCCCCAGACTGGGCCACTCCCGACCAATTGCGTGAATTCGCCGAGTATCATCCCGCGTTCGCCCTCAACCAGGAAGGAACCCTGTTACTCCCCATTTCCGGGTACCAGATTCCGAAATTGATGCGCAAAGTTCTGGACGATTTCCGCCAGGAATATGCCCCCCTCCCTGCTCCCTTTCCCTCCTCTTCCTCCCCCTTGTCTCAGGAGTCCTCTCCATGACGGACGCATCGATCGACCGAAGACACTGGCTGGGCAGCGCGGCCGCCCTGGCCGCTGCCAGCGGCCTTTCCCCCCACTTGAGCGCTTCTCAGAACGACGCTCCCTCGAATACCCTGCGCATCGCCATCCTCGGTTCCGGCGGCAGGTCGCGCCATCTGATGCGTTCGCTTGTAAAGATTCCCGGCACGCGCATCGTCGCCCTCGACGATGTCCGCCAAGATGCCATCGATGCCACCAAAAAACACCTCGACGACATCGCTCCCGGCCTGACCAAGGACCTGCGCGTTTCCCGCGACTACCGGGCGCTTTTAGAGCGCACTGATGTCGATGCCGTGCTCATCGGCTCGCCCGATCACCAGCATGTGCCGATGACGATCGCCGCCTGCAAGGCGGGCAAAGATGTCTATGTCGAAAAGCCGCTGACGCACGACCCGGCCGAAGCCAAGGCCTTACTGGAAGCGGGCAAGGCCTCAAAAAGCGTCGTCCAAGTCGGCATGCAACAGCGCTCCATGCCGCACATCATCCGCGCCGGCGAGCTCATCCGCGAGGGAAAAATCGGCAAGGTGCACAAGGTTCACCTCACCTGGAACCGCAACTCGCCGCGCTTCACCAAAGTGCCGCCCAACATCGCGCTTGCGAGCGTCGACTGGAAAGGTTTTTTGGGCTCGGTGAAAACCCAGGAATATGACCCCTACAAGATGGTTCACTGGCGCTGGTTCTGGGATTTTGGCGGGGGGATTTTCACCGACTTGATGGTCCACTGGATCGATGTCGCCCATGGCCTACTCGATCTGAAAGCGCCCATTCGCGCCGCCTCCCAGGGGAATTTCGTCAATGCCGAAGGGATCTGGGAAACACCCGACAGCGTGCAGACGATTCTCTCCTACCCGGGTGGAGTCACCGCCCACTTCGAAGGAACCTTTTCCAATGCCCGCTATGGCGCCATGATCGTTTTCATGGGCACTGAAGGGTCGATCTACTGCGATCGCGGAGCGATGCAATTGATCCCCGATCCCGGAAAGACCGTCAAAGCCGAGGAACTGATCCTGGGCCAGGGACGCCGCGGCGCCGATTTTTACGATCAGCCCGATGGGGAAATGCTTCATCTGGCCAACTGGATCAAGGCGGTGCGCTCCCGGTCGGAGCCTTCCGCCCCCTTGCAAGCCGGCGTCGACGCCGCCAATGCCGCGCACCTGGCCAATCGCAGCTTGCGCGAAAACCGGATCGCGACCCCCACGCCCGACGCCCCGGGTACCGAACCCGCCAAATAAACTTCCCCTCTCCGAACGCCCATCGCCCCGATTATTCTCTCTCTCTCTCTCAAGGAACCGCTTGATGTCCGAAGGACTGGCCATTCGACCTCTCGATCTCGCCCAAGTCGAAACCTTGATCGACTGGGCACGGGAAGAAGGCTGGTCCCCAGGCCTCAAGGATGGGTCCTGTTTTCTTGCCGCCGATCCGCACGGCTTTTTTGGAGCCTTTGCCAAAGATCAGCTCATTGGCGGCATTGCCGCGGTTCGGTATGGGCCTCGATTCGGTTTCATCGGTCTGCTCATCGTTCATCCCGAATTTCGCGGCGGCCGGGCCGGACCTGAGCTGGCCCAGGCCGCCATCGAGCATTTAGGAGAGCGCATCATCGGCGAAGATGGGGTGCTCGCCAAGGAGAAACACTACCACCACATCTATGGCTTTGAAACGGCGCACCACCAGCTTCGCTACCTCGGCAAGGCCGGCTCGCTGCAAAGCGGGCCCATCGCCCCCCTGGAGGCGGCCACCGAGCTGGTCGATGCGAAAAAACTGCCCGCCGGCGTCTTGAATGCCTTCGATGGGCTGTATTTTCCCGGCCCCAGGGCCGCTTTCCTGCGCCAATGGATCCATGCCCCCGGCCACCAGGCGATTGGATGCCTGCAAGGTCACCCCGTCAAAACGCTCGTCGGCTACGGCGTGATCCGCCCCACTCCTCTTGGCCATAAAATTGGGCCGCTTTTTGCCAAGAATCAGGCAATCGCCCGCGCGATTTTGGCGAAACTTGTGGAGAGCCTGGCTCCCGGCGATCCGGTCATCTGGGATATCCCCGCGCCCAACGGGTTGGCCGTGCGCCTGGCCAAGGACGCCGGCATGGAGGTCGTTTTCGAAACGGCGCGCATGTACAAGAACGGCGCCGTTTCGATTCGCCCCGAAACCGTCTATGGCATCACCAGTTTCGAACTCGGCTGATGAGCATGAGCCCTTCCCCTTCGATCTATCTCGATCATGCCAGTAGCGGCGAGCTGAGGCCCTGCGCCCGCGCCGCCATGAATGCGGCCTGGGATTTAGGCCCGGGCAATCCGGCAAGCACCCATCACGCGGGCAGGGCCCTCAGGCGCCTCTTGGAAGATGCGCGGGAAAAAGCGGCAGAGCTTCTTGGGGCTTTTCCCGATGAATTGATCTTCACGAGCGGCGCGACCGAATCGAATAATCTGGCGCTGACGGGCCTTGTGCCAGCCGCGGGCGGCGCTCTGCTTTGCTCGCCGATCGAACATGCCAGCGTGCGCCAGCCGCTTGAGGCGCTCAAGAGGCTGGAGCGGCCCATAGTCTGGGTGCAACCCTCGGCAACCGGTCAGGCTGCCCTGGAGGCCTTGCAAGCCGCGTTCGAGGAAAAGAATCTGCCGGTCGCGGGCCTGGCGACCTTGCAACTGGCCAATCAAGAAACCGGTGCCTTGCAGCCGGTGGGAGCCCTGGGCGCCTGGCTGGCCTTGCACCGACCAACATGGCACCTCCACACCGACGCCACTCAGGCCGCGGGGAAAATCCCAATCAACTTCCACCGCTTGCAAGTCGGCAGCCTGGCGGTGAGCGCCCACAAGTTCGGAGGACCCGTCGGCGTGGGGCTCTTGCTCGTGCGGCGGGGCAAGCGCCTGACCCCGCTTTTGAAAGGCGGCGGCCAGCAGGATGAACGCCGAGCCGGCACCGAGTCGGCCGCGCTTGCCGCCGGGCTGGCGGCGGCCCTCAAAGAATCTTGCCGCGAAATGGCCGATTTCAGACAAAAGGCGGCATCGATGACGGCCGACCTTTTGGCCACACTGCAAGCGCAATGCGCGCCCGTTTTGGTCAATTCCCCCGAACCGGGTGACTTGGCCTTGCCCCACATCCTGAACCTGTCGTTTCCAGGTCTTCGCGGCGACACGCTTTTGATGGCGCTCGACTTGGAGCGTATCACCGTCTCCGCCGGATCGGCCTGTGCCAGTGGCAGCCTGCTGCCCTCGCCAGTGCTATTGAGCATGGGGCTGGCCGAAGAAAGGGTTCGCTCGGCGATCAGGATTAGCCTCGGCTGGAGCACGCGTACCGAACAGGTGGACGAGGCAGCCCGGCGCATCGTTCGGACCGTTCAGCGTCTGCGCGCAGGCGGGCCCCGCCTGGCAAATCCCTCCGCGGCCGATTCCTTGCGCGCGGAAATCGTTTGATGGCCGCTGGAGGCTGGATCTCGGTCGAGGAAAACCGCGGGGCTCGGCGCGCCTTGCTGCGCCAGATCACGGCGATCAAGAAATCACGGCCCACGTCCCTGGTCGTCTTGCAGGGTCCGGAAGGAGCCGGCAAATCGCGCCTTGTCGAGGAAGGCCTTGCGAGATTGATGTCTGCCGTTCCCGGCGCCAGCTACCGGATCCTGGAGCCGGCCGACATCGAGCGCTCGCTGAAATCCCCCTATTCGGACTGGTATGAAGGGCGCGAACTGGCCGAGGTCGATTGGCTCATCCTCGAAAACTTCGGCCCACTGCCGGAAAACCGCGAAACCCGGCTCGCCAATCTGCTCGATCAGCGAAAAAAACGCGGGGGGGCGGTGCTGATCACCACCCGCAGTTCCTGGCAGTCGTTGACGACAACCGCCCGGCTGGCCAGCCGCCTGAAGGGAGGTCTTTGCATCAGCCTGGACCCCTGGGGGCAACTGAGCCGGCGCCGCTGGCTGGGCAGGCTCCTGGTGCAAGGCGAGCTGACCTTGAGCTCCAGCCTGGCGCGCTGGCTGGCCGCGCGCATGCCCACGCTTCCAGGAGAAATGGAGGCCTCCTGCCAAAAGTGGATTCTCCAACAAAAGCGCAAGGGCGCACCCCTGGCGCTTGGCGACTTCCAGCAAGACGAAAAAGTCACCAACCATGAGAAGGTCGTGGAACAGGTGGCCAAGGAATTTGGCCTGACGGTCAAACAGCTCCGGGGCAAAAGCCGGGAGAAACGGCTGGCCCAGGCCCGCTGCGCCGCGGTCTGGATCTTGCGCAAAATTCGCGGCCTGCCGCTGGCTTCCATCGGGTCGATTCTGGGCGGCCGCGACCACACCACCATCCGCAATAGCTACGCGCGCGCGGCCCTGATCAAGCGGCGCGACACCCAGTTCTCCCGGGCACTGAAATCGATACAAGATCTTATTTGACATAGTGTTGCGACATGTATTGTGGAAAACAGGTCAACAGCAGGTCGACAACTGGTCAATAGCCTGAACAGCTGGTCAGGCGTTCACAGACCTATCGACCGCTCTGAACCGCTGTCGACACGCTATCGACCGTTCGTAGACAGGTTTTCCCCAGCCTCTTGGCGTTCCCAAATCCAGAAGGGATCGTCGTTTGAGGCGGCCCGGGACGGTTTCGGCGCAAGCGGGCTTTCAACCTATTTCCACCACCAATTTTTCATAAAAAATAGGAGGTACCCAGGGCCCAAGGAAATCGAGGCTTTCTGGTCAACGAAACGGAGTTTCCTCGAATCGGAAATCCGTCCAGAGTTTTTGGCCAAAACTTTTGGATAGCTGCAACGCCTAATGAAAAAACAAGGAGCGGATGAATGAAGATCATCTGCCATCGAGAAGCATTTTTGTCCGCATGCCAGCTTGCATCGACTGCGGTCCCGTCCAAGGATGTGAAACCGGTTCTTCGCAACATCAAAGCCGAAGCAACGCCGGATCGTTGCACCCTGATGGCGACCGATCTGGAACTCGGGCTCAAGATGGATGTCGGGTCGGTGGAGGTCAAGAAGCCGGGCACCGCCTTGCTGCCGGCGCAGAAGATCATCGCCATCTTGCGCGAAGCCCGGGACGATCAACTGGAAATCCAGGCCGATGCCGACGCGATCACGATCAAGGGGAAGAACCTCGAGTTCGATCTGCCGGTCGAGGATCCGGCGCTGTTCCCCGATGTGCCCGATTTCGATGAAGAAAAGTGCCACGAGATCCGCGCGGGCGATTTGCGCGAGATGATCAAGCGCACGGTCTTTGCCTGCGCCACGGAAACGGCGCGCTATTCGATGACCGGCGTGCTCTGGGAGCTCGATGGCACCGACGCGCGGCTGGTCGCGACCGATGGCCGCCGGCTGGCGATGACTCAGGGCCTGGCCAAGCCGGTGGGCGGCCATGCGACGACTGGCATGTCGACAGTCGTGCCGGCCAAGGCGATGGGGGTTCTGGAGCGCAACCTCGCAGATGACGATGAGATCGTCAAGGTGCATATCCAGGCCAACGATCTGTTTTTCAAAACCGACTGCTCGACGATCTACAGCCGCTTGATCGAAGGCCGCTTCCCCGACTACAAGGCGATCCTGCCCAAATCGGCGGCGCTCAAACTTTTGCTTTCCGCGGGCGCCTTCATGGCCGGGGTGCGCCAGGCGGCGATCATGACCGACGACGAGACGAAGAAGCTCAATTTTCATCTCGATCCGGGCAAGATCGTCTTGCAAGCGCAGGCGGCCTTGGGCGGCAAATCGAAGGTGGAGATGGCGGTCGACTACGACGGCCCGTCGATTTCGACGAGTTTCAACCCGGCGTTTCTGATCGACATGCTCAAGACGATGCCAGCGGAAACCGAGTTGCAACTGGAATTGAACGATCCGGCCAGGCCCGTGCTATTTCGCGCGGGGAGCTCTTACATCTACCTCGTCATGCCGCTGACCTGATGGCCGTTCGCTACGACAAGCCTGACCCGGGACCGGAAAGGCTGGGCGAGCTGGTGGCGCGCCTGTTCGTGGCGCGTGGTTGGGGAGAGAAACGAAAAAGGGCGGCGCTGGAAGAGGCCTGGTTCAAGGCGGCGGGCGCCGTGGTCGGCCCGGCGGCCCTGGTGGCAACCCGGCCCGGGGCGCTTCGAAAGACGGTGCTTGAGATCCATGTGCAAGGTTCGGTGTTGATGCATGAATTGACCCAGTTTCATAAGCGGCCGCTTCTGGCGAAATTGCGCGAACTGATCCCTGCCGAAAAGATCGGGGAATTGCGATTTCGGATCTCGCCGGGGGAATTTAAACCAGGACCTCCCAAACGAGGCCCTTCTTAAGCCCCGGGGCTTAAGCGCAGGTAGCAAAGAAAAAAAACGGGCCGGCAATCAAGTACGAAGTCGGTGCCACAGTTCTCAAGGCAGGACGCCACGATTCGAAAAGGATGGAGCGAGCGATGAGCGAGACAGAACTTCCGAGCAGCGAAGACACGATCAATACAGCCAGCGAATACGACAACACCAATGTGCAAATCCTCAGAGACGCCGACCATATCCGCCGCCGTCCGGGTGTTTACATTGGCGACACCGGCACGAATGGTCTGCATCACCTCGTTTACGAACTGGTCTACAACAGCGTTGACGAGGCCTTGGCCGGCCATTGCAAGCACATTCATGTGAAGATCGATGTCGATGGCTCTTGCACGGTGCGCGACGACGGCCGCGGGATCCCGGTCGACATGCATCCGCAGGCCAACAAGCCGACCCTCGAAGTCGTCATGACGACGGTCGGCGCCGGTGGCAAATTCGACAAGGGGGCCTATAAAGTGTCGGCCGGCTTGCACGGCATGGGAGCCAAGGCGGTCACCGCCCTGAGCGTCTGGACTGAAGCCGAGGTGCGCCGCAACGACCGCGTTTACACCCAGCAGTACGAACGAGGCAAGGCGGTGTCGGAAGTGAAGGATATCGGCCCCGGCCAGGGCACCGGTACGCGGGTCAGCTTCATGCCCGACCAGGAGATCTTCGGCAAGATCACCTTCGACTTCGACACGCTCGAAAACCGCCTGCGCGAACTGGCCTTCCTCAATCGGGGCCTTTACTTCCACTTGAACGATGCCCGCGTCAACCGCCAGGAGGTTTACTACTACCAGGGCGGCGTCGCCGAATATGTCCTCTGGGTCAACCGTTCCGAAGACACGATTCACCCTCCGATCCACATCGATCGCGAGCTCGATCACATCAAGGTCGAAGTGGCGATTCAGTACACCTCCGGCGAACAAGAAACGGTTCGCTGTTATGCGAACAACGCCTACAACCCGGTCGGCGGCACCCACCTGACGGGATTTCGCATCGCGTTGACCCGGGCCTTGGGCGCCTACGGGGAAAAGCAGGGATACTTCACCAAGATCCGCCCCGAAGGCCAGGACTACCGCACCGGGGTTACCGCCATCGTGTCGGTGCAGCACCCCGAGCCGCAATTCGAATCGCAGAACAAGATTCGCCTGCTCAATGCCGAGGTGGAACCGGCGGTGGCATCGCTGGTGTCCGAGACCCTGGGCCGTTTCCTTGAGGAAAATCCCAAGGTCGCCAAGGCGATCATGGGTGCGGTCATCCGCTCCGCGGAAGCGCGCGAAGCGGCCGCCAAGGCGCGCAAGGCGGTCAGAGATCGCAAAAGTCTCTTGGGCGGCGGCGGGCTGCCAGGAAAATTGTTCGACTGCACGACGCGCAAGCGGGATGAGTCGGAGCTGTTCCTGGTGGAAGGTGATTCGGCAGGCGGGTCGGCCGAGGCGGGCCGCGACCGGATGATCCAGGCAATCTTGCCACTTCGTGGTAAGCCGCTCAATGTCGAGAAGGCGCGCATGGAAAACCTGCTCGCCAATAACGAAATCATCTCGCTCATTTCGGCGATCGGAGTCGATATCGGCAACGAGGCACCCTACGAGAAGGTCAAGGAAACGCTGCGCTACAACCGCGTCATCATCATGACCGACGCCGATGTCGACGGCCAGCATATCCGCACGCTCTTGCTCACCTTCTTTTACCGGCAGATGCGATTGCTGGTGGAAATGGGCCACATCTATGTCGCCCGGCCGCCTCTGTACAAGGTGGTTCAGCGCAAACAGACCCGCTATGTCGCCACCGGCGATTCGATGATCAGGGAGCTGATGGAGCGCGGACTCAAGGAGGTCGAACTCCTTGTTTACCCGCGCCAGGCGGCGAGTAGTGGCCCCGCGGCGGCGCTGCCGGAACCGAACCGGATCACCGACGAGCGGTTGAAGGAACTGATGGGGGTTCTGGCGCGGCTGGAAGATTCGGTCGGCACACTGGAACGTCGCGGCATCCCGCTGGCCAACCTGGTGGCGCGCCAGGACCCGAATCATGCGGCGGGTCCCTTGCCCAGCCACCGGGTGATTGCTTCGGGCACGGAGCAATGGTTTTTCACCCGGCAGGATGTCGATGCCCACCGCCTGGCGATTCAGGAGAAGTTGGCCGCGCAAGGCAAGCAGATCGTCGTGGTGGATGAGGCCAACGCGGGCCAGACGACCGGCGAAACCTTCCATGCGCAGGAGCTTCACGAAGTCCGTGATATCAACAAGGGGATCGGGTCGCTCAAGCCGTTTGAACTGGATGCGATCGATCTGGTGCCTCAGTTGCGCGTGGCGGGGCGCGAGCCTGCCTTGCGGCTGGCCCTTGGCCACGACGACGATGCCAACCGGCTCAAGGATCTGCGGGAGTTGACCGTCGACATCCGGAAGCTGGGCGAAAAGGGGATGATCATCACCCGATTCAAAGGCTTGGGAGAAATGGACCCCGAGGAACTCTGGGAAACGACGCTCGATCCGGAAAAGCGCACGCTCATGCGCGTGCGGCTCGACGATGCTGCCAAGGCCGACGAATTGTTCCGCACGCTCATGGGAGAGAAGGTCGAACCGCGGCGCGATTTCATCAACAAGCACGCCTTGCAGGTGCGGGAAATCGACTGGCACGGGGCGTAATCGAACAAGTCATCAGGCAAGTCATCAGGCGCTTGGCGTAGCAAGTGTGCAAGCGCCTTGGAAATCGGCAAAAGAAAACGGCAAAAAAAACGGCCGCGGGCCTCTCTCTGCAGCAATTAGGATCAAAGCGATGGCGAATCTCTCAAAAGCGGCTCCGGGCAAGACCACCATTGGCTGGATGGGGACCGGGGTCATGGGCCGTTGGATGTGTGAACACCTGATCAAAAAGGGGTTCAAGGCAGCCGTTTTTACCCGCACCAAGGAGAAGGCGGCGCCACTCTTGGAGCAGGGGGCGACCTGGGTGGCCGATCCGGCCGAGTTGGCGGCGCAGTCGAACATCGTGTTCGCCATTGTCGGTTTTCCACCCGATGTGCGCGAAGTGTTTCTTGGGCCCAAGGGGGCGTTGGCGGGCGCCAAGCCGGGGACGATACTCGTCGATATGACGACGAGCCAACCGAGCCTCGCTCGCGAGATCGCCGCGGCGGCAAAAGAGAAGAAGTGCGAGGCGTTGGACGCGCCCGTTTCGGGGGGTGATGTCGGCGCGAAGAATGCCGCCTTGTCGATCATGGTGGGCGGAGAGAAAGAGGCGTTCGAAGCGGTCACTCCCTGCTTCGAGGCAATGGGCAAGGCGATCGTTTATCAGGGGCCGGCCGGATCGGGGCAGCACACGAAGATGGTCAACCAGGTGCTGATCGGCGGCAACATGGTCGGGGTGTGCGAGGCGCTTTTGTACGGCTTCAAGGCGGGATTGAATCTCGAAACCGTATTGCAGTCGGTGGGCGGTGGCGCGGCGGCAAGCTGGTCGCTCAACAACCTGGGCCCGCGCATCCTCAAGGGAGATTTCGAGCCGGGATTTTTCGTCGAGCATTTCCTCAAGGATCTGGCGATCGTGCTTGAGGAATCGCGCTCGATGGGGCTTTGCCTGCCGGGCTTGGCGCTGGCCGAGCAACTTTACCGCTCCGTCAAGGCCCACGGCATGGGCCGAAAAGGGACGCAAGCGCTTTATTTGGCGCTCAAAAAGATCTCGAATGTCCCATGACCGGGGCGAGTGGTCTTACCATGGTCCCCAGCTCGCATTCGCGGGCGGCGGGGTCGTTCCCATTGACGAAGGGGAAAGAAGCGGTCCCCTTCGTCAATCGGTCTTTCCGGCATACGCAGCTTTCCCAATGTGAAAAATGGCCGGATTCCTGTTGCCAAGTGACTCCGATTCGAGTTTGCTGATAGGAACAAAAAAACCCGGTGCCAGCCGCGGCCTGCTCGAGGTCCCGCCGGGGTGATGACTTCCCCTCCTCTCTCATGGTCTTGGGCATGATGAACACCCTGCGGAAGAGTCCGTTGGCTCTGGGAGCCCTCGGTTGCGCCTTTCTTGCGCTCATGGCCCCACGAGGCTGGTCCCAGCCAGGCAAGCCCGCCGATTCAACCGGCCCGGTTAGCTACTACAAGCAGGTCCGCCCCATCCTCCAGCTGCACTGCAACGGCTGTCACCAGCCAGCCAAGGCAATGGGTGGATATCAAACAGTCGGCTTTGGCGAACTTCTTAAATCCGGAGATCGAATGCTGCCGGGCTTGGTCGCCGGTCAGCCGGACAAAAGCCTTCTTTACAACCTGATCATTCCCCATGGCGACAAGGCGCCGGAGATGCCCAAGCAGCGCGACCCGCTGCCGGCAGCCGATCAGGCCCTGATCAAGAAGTGGATCGCCGAAGGCGCCAAGGACGATTCTCCGTCCATCGCGAAAGATCCGATCAACTCCGATAACCCGCCCGTTTACCGCTTGCCTCCGGTCGTCACCGCCGTCGACTATTCTCCTGATGGCGCCTTGATCGCCGTCAGCGGCTACCACGAAGTTCTGCTGCATAAGTCCGATGGTTCCGGAATTGTGGCGCGTCTGGTCGGGATCTCCGAGCGGGTGCAATCGCTGGCGTTTTCGCCCGATGGCAAGTTCCTGGCCGTCTCCGGCGGTTCTCCGGGCCGTTTTGGGGAAATTCAGATCTGGGATGTCGCCAAAAAGAAGCTGCGCAACTCGGCCGCCTTCACCGCCGACACCCTTTATGGAGTGAGCTGGTCGCCTGACGGCAAGCTCGTGGCCTTCGGCGGTGCCGACAACAACCTGCGCGCCATGGATGCCGAAACCGGCAAACAGGTGCTTTTCCAGGGGGCCCATAGCGACTGGGTGCTCGGCACGATGTTTGGCCGCGATGGCAAGTTCCTTTTGTCGATCAGCCGCGACCGCACCATGAAATTGACCGAGGTCTCGACGCAGCGCTTCATCGACAATGTGACGAGCATCACCCCCGGCGTACTCAAGGGAGGCCTCACGGCGCTTGCGGTCAGGCCCTACCCCAAGGACAAAGACAAGAAGGTGAAGGCCTCGTCGATCGCGGTTTCCAGCACCGAGGAAAAGCTTTACGAAGAGATCGTCATCGGCGGCGCCGACGGTCAGCCGAAGCTTTACAAGATGCACCGCGAAACCAAGCGCGTCATCGGCGACGACGCGAACAAGGTGCGGGAATACGCCACCCTGCCCGGCCGGATCTACGCGATCGCCTTCCGCGCCGACGGCCTCGTCTTCGCCGTCGGTTCGAGCCTCGACGGCAAGGGAGAAGTTCGCCTCTTCCAGACCGAAGACGGCAAGGAACTCGCCAAGATCGAAGCCGGCCTAGCCGGGATTTACACGATTGCCTTCAAGCCCGACAGCAAGGAAATGGCGATTTCCGGTTTCGACGGCATGGTGCGCATCTACGATCCGGCTACGGGCAAACCGATCCGCCAGTTCATGAGTGTGCCGATTAGCACCAGCCCCGTCGCCGCTCGTTAAGCACGACGCCAGCGGGGCATTGATGAGAATTGCGCGGGATACCACGGAACCGCACCTGGTAAACCCTCGCACTGGGACCCAACCGGCGTTAAGATACAGTAGCCTGCCAAGAGACCTTTTCTCTCTCCCCCGACCTTGCCTCCCTCCCCTGTCGATAGAGGTGCCGAGCTTATGTTTTCGCTCTCCTGGGTTTCTTTGCTCTTGTTGTCGGGGAGTTCTCCCGCGCCGGCGCCCGTTCCGGAAAATCAGCCCTCCGAGAAATTGCCTCCCGGCGCCAAGGTCACGGCGCTGGAAGCCTGGCCGGGTCCCATCAACCTGGCCAACAAATTCTCCTATTCTCAGGTGCTGATCAACGCCAAGCTCTCCACCGGCGACACGGTCGATGCCACCCGCATGGCGAAGTTCGTGCTGCCCGCCCAGGTCAAAATGAACGACCATGGCCTGGTGCGGCCCGTCGCGGCGGGCGATGGGGCCATCGTGGCGACCTTCGAAGGGCAAACGGTGCGCATCCCCGTAAAGGTGGGCGACCTGAGCAAGCCGGTACCGATCAACTTCGTGCGCGATGTCATGCCGGTCATTTCCAAGACCGGTTGCAACGCCGGCACCTGCCATGGCGCCAAGGACGGAAAGAACGGCTTCAAACTCTCTCTGCGCGGCTACGATCTTTTGGAAGATCATCGCTCGCTGACCGATGACCTCGAAGGCCGCCGCTTCAATCGTGCCGCGCCCGATACGAGCCTGATGCTTTTGAAAACCTCAGGCGCCGTGCCCCATGTCGGCGGCGTCGTTTGCCAGCCGGGCGAACCCAACTACGAGATCCTGCGCGCCTGGATCGCCGACGGCGTGAAACTTGAACTCAATGTGCCGCGCGTCACCTCGATCGAAGTGTTCCCCAAGCAGTTCGTCGCGCCCCTGCCCGGAATGCGCCAGCAACTCTCCGTGGTCGCCAGCTACACCGATGGCGCCAAGCGTGATGTGACGGCCGAATCGTTCCTGGAAAGCAGCAACATCGAGACCGCGGCCATCGACAAGCAAGGCCTTGTCACGTCGCTACGCCGTGGGGAAGCCACGGTGCTCGTGCGCTACGAGGGCGCCTACGCCGCCAGTTCCTTCATCTGCATGGGCGATCGCGGCGGCTTCGCCTGGAAAGATCAGCCGGCCAACAACTTCATCGACGGCCTGGTCTACGACAAGCTCAAGAAGATCAAGGTGCTGCCAAGCGGCCTTTGCACCGACGAGGAGTTCGTCCGCCGCATCTACCTCGACCTGACCGGCCTGCCTCCGCAACCAGAGAATCTGCGGGCTTTCCTCGCCGATCCACGGCCTTCGCGCGAAAAGCGCGATGCCCTGATCGACAAACTGGTCGGCAGCCCCGAGTTCCTGGAAAACTGGACAAACAAGTGGGCCGACATGCTTCAGGTCAACCGCAAGTTCCTGGGCGACAACGGCGCGAAGTCGCTACGCAAATGGATTCACGACGCGCTGGCCGACAACATTCCTTACGATCGCTTCGTCCATGCCATCTTGACCGGCAAGGGTTCGACCCTCGATCAGCCCGCGGCCGCCTATTACAAGATCTTGCGCGATCCTCCGGCCGCCATGGAGAATACGACCCAGCTCTTCCTGGCGATCCGCTTCAATTGCAACAAGTGCCACGACCACCCGTTTGAGCGCTGGACCCAGGACCAGTACTATCACCTGGCCGCCTATTTCTCGCAGATCGACCGCCAGGAAGATCCCCGCTACAAGGGACAAAAAGTTGGCGGCACCGATGTCGAAGGCGCCAAGCCGCTCGTCGAATTGGTGGTCGACACCAACGCGGGCGAAGTGAAGCACGATCGCACCGGTCAGGTCACTCCTCCCCAGTTCCCCTATCAGCACGAAGAGATGCCTTCGGCCAAGGCCAACCGCCGCGAGCAGCTTTCTCGCTGGCTGGTGTCGGCGAAGAACCCCTACTTTGCCAAGAGCTATGTGAACCGGTTGTGGGCCTACTTGCTCGGCGTCGGGATCATCGAACCGATCGACGATATCCGCGCCGGCAATCCGGCGACCAACCCGGCCCTGCTCGACAAGCTGACTGAGGAGTTCATCGAGTCGGGCTTCAACACCCGCCACATGTTCCGGGTGATCTGTAAGAGCCGGACTTACCAGCTATCGGTCAACACCAACGCCACCAACAAAGACGACGAAATCAACTACAGCCATGCCCTGGCTCGCCGTCTCTCGGCCGAAGTGTTGTTCGACACGATTCACAACGTGATGGGCGCCTCCAGCCAGTTGCCCGGCATGGCCCCGGGTGCTCGTGCGGCCGAAATGGTGGATAGCACCCAGGATGTGGGGGGCGGGTTCTTCCAACTGTTTGGCCGGCCGCCGCGCGAATCGGCCTGCGAATGCGAACGCTCCACCGGCATGATGCTTGGGCCCGTGCTCAATCTCGTCAATGGTCCGGTGATCGGCGACGCGGTGCGCGATCCCAACAATCGTCTGAGCAAGCTGCTGGCCAGCCAGCAGGACAATCGCAAGGTGATCGAAGAGGCGTACCTTGCCATCTTGTGCCGCAAGCCTTCGGAGAAAGAAATCGCCGCGGGCCTCAAGGCGATCGAAGAGGGCAAACCCGATTTCCAGGCGATGGTCCAGGAGAAGGCGCGCAAGGTTGCCGCCTTCGAAGCGATCAAGAAGACCGTCGATGGCCGCCAGGGCGAGTGGGAGAAAACGGTGCGTAACACCGCCATGTGGAAAACCGCCGAAGTCGCCAAGGTCACCTCGGCCGGCAAGGCCGAATTCAAGGTCCAGGGCGACGGTTCCTGGCTGGCGAGCGGTCCCAACCCCGACAAGGATGAAGTCACCATCGACGTGAAACTGCCTCCGGGTCAATACACCGGGATGCGCTTCGAGGTGCTGTCTCATCCCTCGCTCGGAGGCAAGGGCCCAGGCCGCGCCGGCAACGGTAATTTTGTTTTGCACGAGCTCAAGGCGGTGGCGAAGCTCGAGGGCAAACCCGCGGTCAATGTGGCGTTGACTCGCCCCGAGGCCGATTTTGCTCAGGGGAGTTATCCGATCGAGCATGCCGTTGACAATAATCCAGGCACCGGCTGGGCCGTGGCTCCCGAAACGGGCAAGGACCATGTGGCCTGGTTCCAGTTCGGCCAGCCTCTGGTTCTGGACAAGCCGGCGGTCGTCACCTTGACGATGACGCAAAATTACGGCTCGATGCACACCATCGGGCGGTTCCGCGTTGGCTTAACCTCGGCGCCCATGCCGCTGCTTTACCGCGGTCCGCCCGAGGCGATCGTCAAGATCCTCACCACCGAACCGGCGAAACGGACCGAGGCCCAGAAGAACGAAATCGCTGCGTTCCACCGGGCGCTCGAACCGAATTACGCGCGTCTGGAAAACGAGATGCACGGCTTTTTGGTGCCGGCCGATCCTCGCGCTCCCGGGTTGCAGGATCTGGCCTGGGCTCTTTTGAACTCCAAGGGATTTCAGTTCAACCATTGATCCCCGGCGATAACCTGGGCCCTTTTGTGGGATTTCGGTTTTACCATTGATCCCTGGCTACAACACCAACGGGTTTGCCCATCATCGGCTGGAAGATGCCCTGCGCATTCTGGCCGAGTTGGGCTACCGTGCGGTGGCGATCACTCCGGACATTCATCATCTCGATCTGGGCGATCCGCGTTGGCCTTCCGAGGCCGATCGGGTCGCCAAACTTTTGGATGACCTCAAGTTGCACCGGGTCATCGAAACGGGTGCCCGTTTCGTGCTGGACCCGAGGCGCAAGCACCGCCCGACCCTTCTCACGGCCGATCCGGCGCAACGACAAATTCGCATCGGTTATTTGGTTCGGTGCATGGACCTGGCGGCGCGCGTCGGCGCGCCGCTTGTCAGCTTTTGGTCCGGCTCGCCCGATCCCGAGGATGGTGATCGATTGGCGTTGCTTGCGCGATTGGTCGAGGGGTGCAAGCAGCTAAGCGACGAGGCGGCGAAGCGGAACCTGCGGATCGGTTTCGAGCCCGAGCCGGGAATGCTCATCGAGACGACCGAGCAGGGGCTTGAACTGGTCAAGCGGGTCGACCATGAGGCGTTTCAATTGACAATCGATGTCGGCCATCTGCAATGCATGCGCGAGCCGATTAGCCAAAGCCTGATCGACGCGAGTCCGCATCTGATCAATGTGCATTTCGAGGACATGAAGGCGGGCATTCACGATCATCTTCTCCCTGGTGAGGGGGAAATCGATCTGCGGGCGGTGCTCGATCAACTCAAGCTGCTCGGGTATCGGGGTCCGGTCAATGTCGAGCTGTCTCGTCACAGCCACGACGCGGTGGCGACGGCACGCAAGGCGATGGCCTACTTTCACCGCTACGGAGTGCGCTGAGTCAGAGTCTGGCACGGAATCGTGTTTGGCGCGGCGGATTGCAAGCTTCGTTCAAGCCACAATCAAGATCGCTTGTGTTATTTTTCTCGCGTGGGTCAAGTGACCCATTCGGTTCAAAAACAAACGCCGGCCGGCAATCGCGGATTTCGCGGAAGGCCTGAGTTTCCTTCCGGTGATTCGCTGTTGCCGGCCGGTCCTCTGCCCGCGGCGGATGTTATTTGCCTGGGCCGGGAATCGTCTTCTGCGTCGTCGCGGTCAGGAAAAGGTACCGGCCCGGTTTCCCTTTTTCCGGTTCGACCTTCAGGTAGACCGTCTCCCCAGATTTGACCTTGGCGATCCACTTCAGATCGAATTCGTCGAGCTTTTTGGCGGTCCCATCGGCTTGCTTTTGGGAGCGGCTCAGGGCGGAGTGCACCGAAAGCAGGATTTGGTCTTGCTGCAGGTGCGGAGTCACTTCGATCAGGAAGTCGGCGAAGGTCAATCCCTCAATAGTTTTGGGATCTTTCGCGTCCTTGGGCACAAACCCTTCGACCTGAACCGAGCAGGTCTGCTTTTCCAGCAAGGTCATGCGCGGCGAGGAAAGCATGTTGGCGTCCTTGTCCGAAAGGGCCTGACTTAGCGCCAGGCGCAAATCGTCTTGAGACAAAACGGCGTTCACCGTTGCCACCGGTTGGCTTGAAGCAATGTCCTTGGCCGGTTTCGCGGCCGTCCCTCCTTTCAGCGGCAACGGTTTGGTGGCCTCGAGCAGATTGACCACGACTTCGATCTGCGCCGTGTTGAATTCCAGATGGCCGTCGGCGAAGGCGGTGGCGCCAAGCGGGTCGGGTTGGCCTTCCTTGGTTTCGACCAGCACCGCGGTGGTCTGGGGGTTTTCGTTGGGTTTGGCCGGGCGGGTGTACTGGAGTGCCGGCAGCTTCATCTGTTCCGCGTCGCTCAGGACCACCTGGACATCGGCCAGCGTGGCCGGCCATTCGCCTTGATGGGCAGCGGCATGAGCGCGGCAGGCGCCGACGAGTTTGCGTAGCGAGGTCAGCGCGGCCGCATGCTCCATGCTCGCCTTGCGAGCTTCCTCTAGGTTCCCCGCCGGAGGAGGTGGGCTGGTCAAGTCTTTGATCGGGTTGGAATAGACCGATCGTCTGGGCTCAGGCTCCTGTGCGCCAATCTGCAAAGCGATTCCCGCGGGCAATGCGAGCAGGCAAAACCCACAAAGCACCCAGCTCGACTTCATCGACATCCGTGTCATGATCTTCCTCCTTGAGTTCAAAAGATTGAGTAAACGAACTTCCAAATCACTCGGCCAACCATTCGCCCCCCACATTCCCAAGCCCTGTGTTAGAGCTTGGGGGTGGAAGCGATTGGTTGTCCTCGACGCGTGCTCAACAAGGTGAACCATTGCCTGGGCCAGGTGTCTGCCATGGCCCTGCTGAAAAAGAACATGGTCGTCGCAGATCTGTTCGCGCAGCCGGTTGAGAGACAGCACCGCTGCGTGAAGCGGCGCGCACCACCAGAACAAAATCCGCGCCAGGCGCGCCAGCAGGGCAAGGAGCGGGTCGTGACGCCGGATGTGGGCCGTCTCATGAAGAAGCACCGCCTCCTTCTCGGCGGGAGTCCATTGATCCCAGATCTGGGCGGGCAGGGCGATCACCGGCTTGCGGATGCCGACCACCATCGGCACTTCCGTCAACGAGGTGGTCACGATGTACGGTGGACTCATTGATCGACGCCACCTAGATTCCCACCGCGATTCCCATGGGGGCGCGCCCAACTCGAGGGCGGGGTCTCCGTAAGCGATGAGCGCTTTCTTGAAACGCCAGATGCCGATCAGGTCGCTTCCCAGCCGCATCAAACCAAATAGCGCTCCGGCCAGCCAACCGAACCATAACGAGGGAACGATCCAAGGCCCAAGCTTCTGGAAGAAGGCCGGGCTCGGCTCGGGCTGCGGCGTTTCCTGCACCGTGGGAGGGGCTGCAGGGGAGAAGAGAATAGGGGATTTTACAGATACCCAATGGGCATATCTTGGCTCGTAGATCTCGGCGGCGGCCGGAGCCGATGGGCGCTTCCAGATCAAGCCGCCCCAGCCTTGCTGGTAGGCGACTGCGGCAAGGACCGGACTGCCAAGCGTGAGCAAGACCGCCAAAAGCAACAGATTGTGGCGAAGCGGTGCCGCGGTAGATCTCAAAAGCAAGGTCGCGATCCAGCCAAGTGTGGAGAAGGCCAAGGCCATCGCGGCACTGCCGGCCGCCACGATGAACAGCAGAGAAGAAAGAGATTCGTTCATGAGCGATCCCCTTCCGCCTGGCTGTCATCGAGAAGCTTGCGCAGGCGGCGCACATCTTCCGATTTGATCTTTTTGGGATCGAGTAAGGTCATGAGCAGGGCGCTGGCCGAACCGGCGAAAAAGCCGTCGACAAACTCGCGGGCCAGCCGGCGGTTCGCTTCGTCGCGATCGAGCGTCGCGGCAAAACGAATCGGCGGATCGCCCGCCAACCGGCTCAACCATCCCCGTTTCTCGAGTCGGTCGACCTGATTGAGGATGGTCGTGCGTGAGATGTCGCGATTCTGACAAACCGATTGCCAGATGTCGGCGACGCTCATCCCTGACTCGGGACCGTTCCAGACGGTCTCCATGATTTCATGCTGGGCGGGAGTCAAACTCCCTTCCGCATCGGCCATGGCGCAAATCCTTCGCGTTGGGGCCAAAACGATCTGGTTGACGACAAGTGTCGTAGCCGACTGTAATCGCTGACGACAGGCGTCGTCAAGATCGGTTGGCGCGCTTTTTTGAGCCGCATCTGGGTCTTTGCGGCGAAACAAAACGAATAAACGAATAAACGAATAAAAAAAGAGAAGGCCGGGATCACTCCCGGCCTTCTCTTTCATCCGATAGTCGTTTGTTTCCCGATTAAGGATATTCGCAGTTCGCCGGCGCGCCGCGCCCCGGAGAGGTGTAGGTCCGGACGATCGACATCACCTGCCATTCCTTGCGCCAGGAGTCCCAGCGGGCCCAGGCCAGAGTGCGGAAGATTTTCAGCACCGTGTTCTTATTGTCGTAGATCCGGTCGGTTCCGCCGGGAAGGTAGTAGGTCTTCCCCTGCCATTCGTAGCACAGGCAGGCTTCGTAGTAGTTCATGCCGCCCCAGCCCAGGATCTGGCCCAAGCGACTGTTGCGATCGTCGACCAGGAAAAGCTCCCACTGCTGGCGGCCGACGGAACGCAGCATCGAATCGGATTCGACGCCGCCTTCCAGGGCGCGGTCCGGATTGTCGGGCCGGGCATAGAGGGCGACGATCTTGTACTTGCCTTCCATGCCCAGTTGATCGAGGATCAATGCGCAATACTGGCAGATCGAAATGCAGCTCGCGCCGGGGGTTTTGAGGCGCCAGGTGTTGGGCACGTACCAGGCATTCTCCCGCTCAAAGTGCTGCTTGGGGTTGTACCACTGGCCGACATAGGTGGTCAGCGCATGGACGATTCCCACCGCCGAGGGGTTTTCCGACGCGTTTTCCAGGGCGGTGGCCATCCGTTCGTAGCAAACCTGCATGCGCCGCGCGGTCACTTCGGAACCTTTTTCGTCGGCGCGATGGGGAGTGCCCCGGGTCAGGTAACAAACATGGGGCCCGCTGGTGGCCAGATCGAGTTCGCGAGCGTTTTCACCGGGAACCAGAATCGTCGCACTCCAGGCAATCGTGGCTTGCAGGCGGCGCAACTGCGCGGGCAATAGGTCGCGTGCCTTGACGTAGACGACCGCCGTGCTGCTGAAGGGACTTGTCTGTTCCACCTTCCCTTCGCCGTCGAAGGCAAACGCCAGATTCTCCGATTCGCCGCGCACCTTGACGATCGTTCCCTGGGGCAGGCGATTGAGCTTCAATAAGATCCGGGCCTCCATGTGGCGGGCCTGGGTGTGGGTCATCGGCGTGGCCGAGTCGGGGTCCTTCGCGGTCCATTCGATGTCGGGATAGCGATCGCCGGAGGTCAAGAGGTCAGGCCCGTCGCGGCGAATCAGATTGTGATCCGAGGTGAACTCAAGCAGGCTCATCTTGGCCTGGATGTCCCTCGGCTCAAGCCGGACAGGGTTGCGAGCCTGGGTGGATCCCCAGGTCATGACGGATAATGCCAAAGCAAAAAACCAATGGCGCAGTTTGCTGCAAGGGATCATGGGTCATTCCGCAAAACGAACCGAAATACGGCAACTGTGGTGTTATCGGAAGGCTTGCGCAACGACCCCAAAGGGAATGATTGGTGGGAGCCAGTTAGACCTCCTGATTGAATCGCTCATGCCGTCCAGGGCAACCTTGCCGGTTTTCCGGGGAAATACCGACAAAGGGCAAATTACTTTGTTTACAGTGAAGAAGGTGGGGGCGGGTTATCGGCTTTCTTTGGGCGTGGGATGAGCAATTTTTGGCCATTTTCGCGCGAAACCCTGGTTCGACCAGGTCACATCGTTGTCCATGTCATGGCACTTCTGGCAAAACTGGTCCATGCGCTGCGTTCGCGACTTCGATTCGGCAGCCGATTCGCCCGGTTTGGCTTTCCAGGGGTTCATCAGGCGATGCCAGACCGGGTCGTCCGGCGAGTTCAGATGTTCGCTGGAGGGTCCATGGCAGCTTTCGCAGCCGACATTCTTGAGAAACGGGGTTTTCGTTTCATCCACGAATCCGCTCTGAAAACCGAAGCCGACAGTATGGCAGACAATGCATTCCGGATCGCGGTGCCTTAAACCGGGCTTTTTGGCGTCGGCCAGGGTCTGCCAGGCATGACTGTGCGGCGACTCTTGCCAGACCTTATACGCCGACTCGTGGCAGCGCTTGCATTTTTCCGAACCGACAAACTGCGGCTTGGAGTCGGGTTGCGCGGCGGAAAAAGAGTGGGTTGCCTGCGGCGTCTTGCTCAGGAACTGGCCGCGGTCCAGCTCCCTGGCATAGCGCTCCATCAACTCGACCACCGGCTGCTCTTTCTCTTTGCCTTCGGCGGTCAACCACTGTTCGCCCAAGTCCTCAAGGTGATAGGTGAAGGTGAATGCCCCGTCGGCCTTGTAGACGCCCATCGTGCCGACATATTTGGCTTTGTGGCCCATGCGCACGATCTGGGTGGTTCTCCCATCGGCATGCTTGACCACCAAGGGCTGGCCGGGAGGTTCGTCCTCGTCGCATTCGCAAAGGATCACCTGAAAATCGGGAAAGGCCTTGGCCGCGGCAATGGGCTCGGACTGATCGTTGGCGGCGCGGCCGATCGACCCCTGATATAGCAGCACCAACAACTCGGCCTTTTCTTTGCGCAAGGCGGCCAGGGCGCGAGGAATTGCCTCCCGCGAAAGTTCGAACTTGGCACTGGAATCTTTGATCGCCTCGGCCGCGGTCGGTCCGGTCACGGCGGTGACCCCCACCTTGATCGAACTGCCCTTGGGCTGGAATACCGAGGTGTCGAAAACCTGTTCGGGAAACTCCGACTCCTTGTTGCGCAGATTGGCGAGCACGACGCGAGGCTCGGGGTTGTTCAGCGCATATTCGCCCAAGACTTTGAAAAGCGACAAATTGGCTTCCGTCTGCCCAAGCGATACGGCTCCGTAGTTCATCAGCTTGAGCGCTTCCATCGAATAGCGGTACTTGACGAGCCCCTGCAAATTGGTGAGTCCCGCCGGCCCCTGCTTTTGCGCGATATCGCCCAGATCGACCGCCGCGATCGGCCAGCCGGCGTCCTTCAGGGCGGCAAGGTAGTTAAACCGCCGTTCCAGGCCTCCCACCTGGGGTCGCGAACAACCGCAAGGCAACAGGTAGCCATATTGCTGGGCGGTCAGGGCCAGGACTAGGTCCGGTTTTTTCCAGCGCGCCAAGGCAGCGGGCAAGCCTTTGGCCGCTTGTGAAGACTCCACCTCCACTTGATTCTCTTCCGCGGCGGATCGCATCCACCGGGCCAGGCAGGTCCCTCCCATGCCGCTTGCAACTAAGAGAACGATCAAGCCGGCGAGCTTGAAAATCGGATGCACCGAACCCGAAGGCGGTTGGGAGGCGGCGGGGGCTGACGGGTTCATAAAGGGAATCGTCCTTGAGGTAGGCGGACCGGGCAATTGTTGCGCTCAGGCGTCGGATGGGCGCGGCGAGGGCGCCCATCACGAACGGTTAACCGTCCGCGCGTCCCGTGACGGGAACCCGAATCAGCCGGGGAGTTTTGCCGACCGTGCGGAAATAAAAGGCGCTGTCGCTAAGCTGCGGGTCATCGCTTCGCGGGAAGGCTCCATTGACTTTATTGGGGGGAATGACGATTTCGAAATCGTAGCCCATGCCATATTTGGTTGGCTCGGGTTTGCCCACCGGCACGACCTTGATGAAGGGGGAGGTGCGCGCCGCATCGATTTCCAGCTTGATATCGGGTTTGGAGGTTTCCAGGCGGACGGGAACTTTTTTACCAAGCTCCGAGGGGAAATTGCGAAACTCGATCAGGCCCTCGTTGTTGGCTCCAAAAACGCGGATTTCGCTTTCGATCGAACCGGTGATGTTTACCGGGTAATTGCGATAGATATCGTTGACTTCCAGCTCGCGGCAAACGAGGCGGAAAGGCCGGATAAAGGGTCCAAACTCGGTTTGAGCATTGTCCAGGCCTCCCTTGGGCAATTGCACGCGGGCAATGAATCGGTAGGCCGATTTGACCGGTCCTCCCATTCTCTTGGCGAATTCGGCCAGTTCCTTGGCGTCAAGCGGAGTGGGCCCCTTGATGGTGATGATGTCGTCCTTGGTACTTTGCACCTTGGGCTCCATGGCGACATCGAACTGGGTGCGAGTGCTGCTGTAGGCAATCACTTCGCCGGTGCCTGAAGAGCGTCCGTTGGAGATCAGTCCCAGACGCACTTCGTTCGTGTCGGCGCGCATGATCGGCAAGACTTCGTTGCGAATTTCGAGTTGGGTGGTGATTGCGGAATCGTGTTTCCCGTACCAGAGCTTGGCGGAAAGGGTGATGGGGCCGGCCTTGTCGTTTTTGAAGCGCAACCGAACCACCCCGATTCCTCCGGGGGGGACCTCATTGGAAATCCGGTCCTGGTTTTCCAGGGCCTTCGGGGTGAGGCTTGCCAGCAGGGCGGCCAAGGCGGGGTTTTTCCCTTCACCGGCTTCGGCCAACTGGGCCGCGGTGGGGGATTTCCCCTTACCGATCGCCAGAGCTTCGGGGGTTTTCAACCAGGCGTCGGGAATCAAAAAGACCTCGACGGAGGAACAGGTGCAGTTTTTGCGTTCGAGGCCGAAGGTCGCCGTTTGGGTGTTGTCGTTGGTGAACCAGAAATCGAGGAAACCGGGCACGTTGATTTCTTGAATCAGCGCGGGAATGCTCGGATCGGCAGGAAGATTGCGGGTGACAAATCCGATTTCGACGACACTGGCCAGAGGCACGACGGCGGGACCAGTCAGTGTGGTTGGGGCCTTGGGTTGCTGGGTGATGAAGTTATTCAAAAAGGTCACCAGGAAGACCGAGCCCATGAGGACCCCCACCCCCCCAAGCCAACCCAGCCAGGAATTTCCACGCATGTTGAACGCCCCGCGAGAAAGATATGCGAATAATCACGACAGGGTTAGTTTAGTCTGGGGGGGGGCCGCGGATAAGCGCAAGCGTTGCGTGGAATGGTAAATTCAGTGGAATGGTAAGATCAAACGGAATTCCCTGTTGCTGTTGATTTCCTTGGGTCAATCAAGTCGAAAGAGATGCTGCTTCCCTTGGAAGCCGAAGAAGCTGACGGAGTGTTGTTCATGGCACGATCACGGCAGTCCGAAAAGCAGGCGGGAGCGATCGCGTTTTGGAATGAGAAGATCTGCCTGGTCAGTTCTCGCGGCGGCCGAAGGTGGACCATTCCCAAAGGCTGTCTGGAAAAGGGGATGCGCCAATGGGAAGTGGCGGCCATGGAGGCCTGGGAAGAAGCGGGGCTTGAAGGCCGCATCCACACTCGTCCTTTTGGCAAATACCGCTATTCCAAGGGAGGCCGGCCCTGGGAAGTCGACCTTTACTTCATGGAAGTGACCTCGGCGCATCGCAACTGGCCTGAAGACAATCGCCGCAAACGCAAATGGATCGACCCGTTGGCGATCGACCTCTGGGTCACCCATCCCGGAGTTTGCCAGGCCGTGAAGTCGGTATTCACCCGGAACTCTTCCACAAACGGGGAGAACCGGTGATGAAGCGCCTTGATCATCCTCTGGTTTCGAAGTGGATTCCCGATCTGAAGTCCGATACGCCGCTCCTTGATGGCGCCCGGCGCGTGCTCGGATTGCGTATGCGAGCAGTGAGCGAAACCTACCGGTTGGCGATACGCAAAACGGACGAAACCATCGAGCATGTTCATCAGCTGCGGGTGGCGACGCGACGCTGTGGCGCCGCGCTTGAAGCCTTTGAAAATTGCCTGCCCAACCGGCTGCACGATCAGGCCAAGAAAATGCTTCGCCGCTTGCGCCGCCGCGCCGGCGAGGCCCGCGACTGGGATGTGTTCCTTGAAAAACTGGCCGCCAAGTCTCCGGTCAAGTCGGTCCTGATCCTCGAAGGGTATGCTTTGGCCAGGCGCCTACCCGCGCAAACGCGGCTCGCCAGGGCGTGCCCCGAGTTCCCGTTCGATTTCGAGCGGATGATGACGCAGACGCTGGGAGGGCTTGCCTGTTCGGCGGATGACCCAAAAACCATGTCGGCTCAGGCGTTCCCGACCTTGGAAGCGCTCTTGGCCGAACTGGCCGCCGAAATGAACAAACGCGATACCCAGTATTCCCAACTGCACCAGGTGCGCCTTGTCGGTAAGAAATTACGCTATGCCATGGAGATTTTTGCCGACTGTTTCGACGCCGCTTTTCGAGAGGACCTGTACCCGCTCATTGAAGAAATGCAGGAGATCTTAGGCGAGATCAACGATCACCATAACGCCACGGTTTTTTACACCACCCTGGCCGAAGAGATGCCGAGGGTTTGCCCAGAACCCTGGAAACAGATCGGCAGGCAGGTCACCTCGATGGTGAAAAGCCATCAAGAAAGTATGGCGAGGGGCCGCAAACAGTTTGCTCAGTGGAAGCGCCGCTGGAAGTCCCCACAAACCAGAGATCTCGTTTCGAGCCTCATCGGTGCGAAAAATGGGCTGGTTGCGTAAGGTGAAAGTGGTTGAGGTTGGACTCGGCCGTCGTATCTACGCTGAGAGTATGGGGTTCAGGAAATAAGAAGACCCGGGGTTAAATTAACCCCGGGTCGAAAATCGACTTCCGTGCCGGAAAGCAGTTTGGGGACGACTGACCCAAGTCGTTGACCCACTCCACAAACCATCCGTCCCCCCACGAGACGGCCTCGGATTTCCCGCGAAACCGAGGTACTCGGAAGCCTTGGACCATCCATGGTCAACCCGAGAAGGATGAACCCGGGTCGCGTCTTCCCTGACGCATGGTCGGTTTCATAGTCATTCCCCCGGAATTGAATCAAGACCAATTGTCCCCCTGGCTTGGGGTTTTATTCTTTTTCATTTTTGGACCTTTCGTAAGGAAGCTCGTTTGTCCCAACTGCTTTTACGGCTTTTAGTTAATGCGATCAGGCCCACGAAATCATGAAGGAAAAGTGAAGGCCATCGAAACGGTGCCGACGGGCGCTTCTGGGCGAAAGTGCACCCAAAGGGCCGCTTGGAATCCCCCGAGTCCATCTCGATTGCGCCATCGAAGTTGAGTCCAATTCTGAAATGCGCGCAAGCTTTCAGGGCATAGACGACGGGCGCGATGTTGCCATGAAGCCAGGCGAGGGAGCTTGTAACAGCCGGGCATTCCTTTCACCAGCTCAAGCGGCGCAAATTCGAAGGGGCACCATGACGGCAGCGGCTTGCGAGACCGATGAATTGGCCCGGCGCTTTGGCGAACGCACCTTGCCCAAGGCCGAATGGACCCATGGCGCCCATATTCGCGTCGGCCTCTGGCACCTCCTCAAACACGGCGAGGAACCATCGCTCGGTCTTTTGCGCGAAGGGATCAAGAAGTACAACCTGGCGGTGGGCGGCGAGAACACCGACACGGGCGGCTATCATGAAACGATCACCCGGTTTTATGTCTGGCTCATCGCCCGCTTCCTCGAGAACGAGGACCGGACGCTGCCGATCGATGAACTGGCCCACTTGCTCCTTGCCCGGTACGGCGCCAAGGATGTGCCCTTGCGCTACTTCAGCAAGGAGCGATTGATGTCGGTCGAAGCGCGCCGGGCCTGGATCGAGCCGGATCTGCGGCCCCTGGCCTTGGAAACGTTCGCCTGATTGCGGGAATCGATCGCCTCAATGGCCGGTCTCATTCTTGGCGCGACCCCTGGTTCCGCGGTGGAATTTCGCCAGGACCGCTTGTTCCAGGCCAGCGGGTCGATCCAAGATGGGAGCGTCCCAAAGAGAGGAAGCTCGCATGGCAAGGACGATTGGTGCTGGATCGTGGGCAGCTTGGCTGGTTTTACTTGTCTTTCTGCCCCTCGGTGCAAAGAAATGTCCCGCACAGGAACCAGCCGCCGCTCTGCCGGCGGGAACGGCACCATCCGCTTCGCTTGACGGCACCTGGATCTTCGAGTCGGCCGAATGGGTGAAGTCGTCGAGGCGGATGAAGACGCTGTCTCCGTTTTGGAAATCCAAAATCACGATCGTGGGAGACAAAATCACGCTCACACACCTTCATGGGATGGCGAGACCTTTGACGGGCACCCTGGTGTGGAACGCCAACAGCAAAAGCGGTCCGATCGATATTGCGCTTGATGAACTTGACCTGACCGAACTGGAACTGCCCGGCAAAACCAAGGGCGTCGTTTTGCCCGGCATCTTCGAGCACCGTGGTGGGAAATGGAAACTCTGTTTTCCGCTCGACATCGCCAAGAAGGCCCGTCCCAGCGATTTTTCCCCCCTCGAAATGTCGGCGGTGCTCGTGTTGACAAGAATCGACAACCCCGCCAGGGAGTTTCCCAAGGAGATCGCGGTCAAGGTGGTGGACCCGCAGGGGCAACCGGTGAAGGGCGCCCACATCTTCGAATTCTGCCACCTACCCTATGACCCGGTCAAAAAGGTCCAGGCCAAGGAATGGGCTTTCATCAACGGCGTGCAAACCGGTGCCGACGGAACCGTGAAAATCCCCTATGAGAAGTTTCAATCGGGAGCGATCATGGCCCGCTCTCCGGGGGAAAAACAGGTGGGCCTGTTCGCCGCCAATCCGGCCAGCCTTTTCAACGCGCAGGCGCTTATCACCCTGCATCCTGAGTGCACCGTGCGCAGTTCGCTTGACTGGGGCAAGGAAAGTCCCAAAGACAAGAACAACCTCGGGTCGTTTTTATTGCATTGGAACAGTGTCAACGTCTGCCGCATGGACAGCGGGTCGGGAATGGGTGCCTTCCCGGTGCCACCGGGCGAGTACCAGATCCAGGCGATGTTCGACCGCCAGAAGGAACACACGATTTCCGTGACCATAAAGGAGTCGGACAAGGAAGTCGTTACCAAACCGATCGAGCTGACGCTTTCCAGGCTTGAAGGGCTTCGCGGTCAAGCGGCACCCCCCTTGCGCGAACTTCTCGGTTGGAAAGGAAAACCGGTGAAGCTCGAAGACTTGAAGGGGAAATATGTGCTGATCGATTTTTGGGGATACTGGTGCGGCCCCTGCGTTCGCTCCATGCCGATCCTCATCGACTTGCATGAGAAATACCAGGACAAGGAGATCGTGATCATCGGCATCCACATGGATGAACTGGGCGATGTGGATACGGCAGAGAAACTGGATCAAAAAATCGCCAAGTACAAGGAAAAGCTCTGGGGCGGTCGAGATCTGCCGTTCGCCAATGCTCTCGTTGCCGCCAGGGAGAGGGCCGCCGGGGCACTGGGCCCGGTGAGCGATTATGGAATCAACGCGTTTCCCACGACCATTTTGATCGATCGCGAAGGGAAAGTCGTTAGCCCCATCCACTTCACCGATACGAAGGCGGCGATTGGAGCGATGGAAAAGCTCTTGAAAACGGGCAAACCTTGATGGCCTGACCTCCGCCTGGCTTTACGCTTAGGCGGTCAAGAAGGTTGCGGCCTACCCTATGCACTCGCCCTCTGCGTGGCTCTGTAAGATGATGCCAGAGAGCCGAGGCCTTGCCTCCTCATGCACATCAGGGTCGTTTCATGTTGCCAAGCCATTCTTCCTCGACCAGGATTTGGACCGGAATTCTGGTCGGCCTTCTGCAAACCGGAGAGCTTTCCAGCCAGGAAGAGGCGCCGGGCGCTCCCAAGATTCCGCCGGCAGCCGCCGTTACGCCTGCACAGGCCCAGGCCGCGGCAAAAAACGAACTGGAAAAGCTGACGGGCACCTGGCTCTTTGAATCGGCCTTTATGGGCGATCGCAGCTTGTTGACCGAATGCTGGACCTCGGAGCTGATCATCCGGGGAAACGTATTCAAATTGGCCCGATTCATGGGCGTTCAAAAAGATCTGAATGGCACCCTCGTGGTCGATCCGAGCGAGAAGCCGAAAAAGATCGACCTGAAGGTCCTTGAACTGGACCTGGCCGAATTCAACATCCCCCTCAAGATCCCCGCCGGGAAGCTGGAAGGCATTTACCAACTGGACGGCGACCGCCTGCAGTTGTGCATCGCCATGTCATCGGATCAATTGCGCCCCGCCACCTTTCAAACGATCCGGCTACAAAGCGTGCTGTTGCAGTTTGGCCGCATCGATCCGGCCCGCAAAAACACCGGCAAGGACTGGAAGGCGCTGGCGATCGATGCCGAGGGGAAACCGGTCAAGGGGGCCAAGATCTTCCCCTTCATGACCAAGAGAGACAAGGCCGCCGGCCAGCCGGATGGTCCCGACTGGCACTATATGAATGCTCTGGAAACAGGCGCGGACGGGACGGTCACCTTTCCCAGCGATCTCTTAAAAGGCGGAATCCTTTGCGCGCGCGATTTGCAAAAACACACGATCGGCTACGGCCTGGACTCCCCCGCGGCAGAGCACAAGGGCATGGTGACGATTCCGTTGCAACCGGAAACCAAGGTTCAAGGAACGATCGCTTCGGAAGAGATGCGCAAACTTTCCAAACCGCTTGGGCTGACCTACGCCTATCTCGACAAAAACGGCGTGCGCGTGGCGTTGAATGTTTCCGCGGAAGGCAAGTATGAGTTTTTTGTACCGCCAGGCAACTATTCGATTTTCGCGACGGGTCCCAATCTGCAAAGTAAATCGGTCAAGCTGCTCGTTTTGCCCGAGACCACCGAGGTCGCCCCCGATCCGATCGACCTGTCGGCTCAGCGGACGGTCTATTTGCAAGGAGATCCGGCTCCCGAATTGAAGAGCATTGTGGGTTGGAAGGGCGAACCGGTCAGAATTGCCGATTGCAAAGGCAAGTATGTTCTGCTCGCGTTCTGGGGCTACTGGGACGGTCCGAGCATCGATTCGTTGCCGGTGCTCATCGATATCCAGAACAAATACAAGGCGAAGAATCTGATGGTGATTGGCGTGCACATCGACGCTTTTGGAGAGATCACCAACGCGGCCAAGTTCGACCAAAGGACCAACCCCTTCAAGGCCGCGAAATGGGGCAACCGAGATATCCCGTTTCCCGTGGCGCTGGCCTCGGGCAAGCAGTTCGACGAATACAAGGGCGATCCGGTCAATGGCGGGCCGGCGGCGCTCTATGGCGTCAGCGGATTTCCCTCGACCGTGCTCATCGACCCCGAAGGAAAGATCGTCGGCTCCTTTCCTGGCACCGACCCGATTGCGGCCGAGGCCCGGATTCAGGAGTTGCTCAAGTAGGACGAGAAATAGACACAGAGTTTCGTCTCAAAAAATCGTCGCTGAAAAATCAACTCACTCCCAGGCTTTTCTCGAATTCTTCAAAATTCCTAGTGAGTGCAGGCAACGAAGAGACGAAGATTTCGGGGAATCGTATCAGCTAGATTGACATTCTATCGTTGTTTTCTGGAATACCATCGAAAGCCGGTCTCCCAGTCAACGAGTCGTCCCCATGCGTTGCTTGTTTGTCCTCCTGAGTCTACTTCATCTCTCAACTCAATCAACTGCATCGGAGCGGGAGATCAGCCTGTTCGTCGTCTCCGGGGATGATCCGGTTTCCGGAGCCAAGGTTTGGGTGAGACAGTTTCTGCCTGACGAGCGACTGAGCCCGTTGGTCGGACCGTTCAAAAGCGACAAAAATGGAAAGGCTCGTGTCTTGATCGAAGGCAACGGGACCTACCTGTATGTGTACGGAATGGATGACGAAGGAAGGCTCGGCCTTGCCCACCTGGGGCTAAAAGTGCCCGAATCGGCAGATATGCGGTTACATCTTGGCACTCCACAAGTTCTTGAGGGCAAGATTACTTTCAAAGGAAATCCAGTTCCTGGGGTGAAGTGCAAGTTACTGGAATTTCAGTCTCGTTTTACGGATGGGTCGCCGTTACCTTGCGAATCGATTCTCTCGGAGTTGGAATCGATCTCTGACCAAAATGGCGTGGTCCGCTTCAAAAATGTCCCTCCGAACGCCGATGCTCTCATCCGTTTTCAAGCAAATTCCTTTGCTTGGGGAACGGGCATCCTGTTTCACAATAAGGCCAATTCCTTCGAAATGATGGAGTCTGGGGAGTTGGAATTAAAATTCCAAAACGCCTCTCAAGAGATCAATGGAAAAATGATTCGTTGGATTGTACGGCAGAATAACCGAGGAAGCGAATCGAAAAACTTCTCAAGAAACTATACTCAAATAGACGGTATTAATGAAGGATTTCTGATCAAGCCACTTAAGAATGTCGCCTCAGGTCATTATAAATTAATGCTGAATATACTGCCCAGTTGTCCCTATATTTTCGAAAATGTGCCGTAGTCGATCGACATCCAAAAAGGCACAAAAACCGTGCTGGAGATTGCCGTAAAACCGGCGAAGGCGATCGAAGGCAGATTCTTGGATCGTGCCACGAGGAAAGGAATTCCCCATCTGGAGTTCTCCGTTGTGAGTCTCGTTGGCGACACGCCCAATTTCAACGAGCGACATGACGGGCATTCCAATGAAAAAGGGGAATTCAGGGTCTATGTGAAAGCACCGGGAACCTTTCGGCTTTCCTTGGGTAGCTATGGAAACCGCGCCAGCCATCTTTCTCCCCAACCTGGGACATCGGAAGATCGAGTCATCAGCCGAATCCAAGTCTTGGGCGAAGTCAGCAAACTTCCCGATCTTGAGTTGGCGCCGGCAGGGACGGTAAGCGGGTCCATCGAGGAGAAAGAACGGAAGAACCAGAACGCGGCCTATGAAATTTTTACCGATTCATTGTCTAGGACCGATCAATCTAAAACAAAAGAAACAGGTAAATTTACGGTATTTGATTTGACGCCAAATTATCATGAAGCAATTTATATCCGTCATGGTAATGCGGTTAATATCCCAGAAAGTAAGAAGCTGGAGCAGTATCCCTCACCATCCCCGTTCGTCATCAGCGAAAGCCATGCGGTGCGTGTGAGTGGGCTGGTCCTCGACAACCGGGCTAACCCGGTGTCCAATGCCCAGGTTTCGTTCTATCTGAAGGATCGGGATCGCAGATCCGGCAGCGGTTTGGAGGGCAAGTATCTGGGGACCAGGTTCACCGCACCGGATGGCAAATTCGAGTTAGGCGCGCTTTGGCCCAATGTGGAATATGAATTGGTTGTTTATTGTGCCGGATTTGAGCCCTACCGGCAATTTGATCATTTTTTGAAAGGTGTTCCTGGCCAGCTTATTAAAAATGTTAAAATAACTTTAGTAAAAAAAGAGGCCAAACATAGATGCCGTGGCAAGCTTGTCGGTGCGAATGGCAAGCCGATCGAAGACGGTGTCCTAGCCGCTGCCGGCAGGAGTTGGCTGGCCAAGGATGTTCGTTCCGAGAAGGATGGGAGTTTCGAGATCGACTGCATTTCTCCAGGCCCGGTCTTCTTGGTTGCAAGCCATAAGGAGTTCCGGCACGCGTTTATCGTCGCGGATACGGGAGAGGCAAATGTCAGCATCGTGATGCATCGCTTGACCGATCAACCTCGCGGTAAGCCCGTGCTTTCCATGGAGGTCCTGGAAGCAAGGAAGAAGATGGCTGCCGAGATCACCGATCGATATTGGGAAATGGAGTTGAATGCCAATCAAAGAAGGATGCTCCTTCGCACCATGGAGTTAGTCGATCGGGACAGGGCCAGGAAATTTGTCGAAAAGCTCAGTGAAAAAGACAAAAAAGATCCCTTGATGGGTCTAGAGTTTAAGAATGCACGTGAGAGAATTCTGCAATTGGCCCGGGAAGATGCCGACTTGGCGATTGCGGAAAGCGAACGGATGCCCATGTGGCGCCAGGCGGTCTTGTGCCAAGTCGCAGACACGCTACTTGGGGAGAAAAAGGTTGAGATCAGTCGAAAATTCGCAGGGGAAGTGGCCCAATCGGCCCGGAAATCTGGTATGGAACTAGGTCCATTTGGCGGTCTGGAACTGGCCAAGGCGGGCGAATTGGCCTGGCGATCCGGCGACAAGGAAAACGGCGAGAAATGGATCAAGGAAGGTGCCGAACTTGTAGTCAAAAACGAAGGCCGGACGAGTTATAAGAATTTATTTTACGACCTCGCAAGCAGCATGTCCGTGTTAGGATGGGACGATTTCAAATCCCAGCTTAAAAATTGCCCGAACGAAATCAGGTTTAATAATGCCATGTGCGGATACTTGGTTAAAAGGCTGGATAATAAAAACGAGGATATTCGCGATAAAATAACATACATTAAAAAGAAAGACGAAGAAAGTTATGCAAAAACGATCCTTGTGCTTGCCAAAAAGAGCGCGTCAAAGGACTTGACCATGGCGCTGGATCTGGCCAAGGAACTCGATTCCACAAGATTTTACTGCCAGGCGTTGATGGAAATCGGGTTGGAGATCCACCGCAAGGATCCTCAGGCGGCATACCGGTTAGTGGATCGTGCATTTGACTTCCTTGAGGCCAGCGGCAAGTACTCCATTTTTGAGCGTTCGTTCCCCCTCGGCGGCCGGCCGGTCTTAGGGGCTCAAATGGTCTTCTTTGCAAATCAGATGGGTTACCCTCATGTTCCTTCCCTTGTGGCTCGTGCACTGGGTTGTTTGAAAGACTACGACATGGAAAGAACGGAAGAGTGGAATTACGTCGCAAAGAGGTTTGCATTGGTTCTGGCGATCTCCGACCCGGTCACGGCCAGGCAAATCGTCGAGCGATTCTTGCCGAAGGAAGACTTCCTGACCAATTGGTTTAACCGCAACCGCCTGGATGGTTACCTCTTCTCGTTGCTTGAGCCGGAAAAAACGCGCCTGGAGTTTACCGAAAAGATGGGGGAGAAGTGGACCATGGACCGGTTGAACCATGCGGGTATGCTCGATTGGACCAGAGCCTTTCAAAACCCTGATCACCTGATGAAAGGGCTCTGCGAAGGCCTTGGAGAATCGACCCCCATGATGTGGCTGCCTATCGAGCAGGATTAAGAGGCACCCATCCCTCGATCAACGATGAGATCGGGAATGCGCGTTGCAAAACTTGGAGTTTGCCGGTCTGGTGCTTTGCCCGGACCGGTTTTTTTGTTGATGGCAGGAACGCTCTTTTTTCCTGGAAGAATTCGTAAGTCCGATGGGAAATCAGATCGCAGGGAATGTCATCGAGATAAGCCGGGCAATCGCCCCCTCGCCTACTGGCAATCTATCATCTTTCTTGCCCCAAACGATCATCACCGCCCAGGCTGATTCGACCTGCGTTGCCTCATGGCATTTCTCCGTCCGTGAGGGGAATGCCATCACCTTCTGAATCAACCACAACGCCCTCCCATAAAACTCTGGGAAGACTCGGTTTCTTATTGACCGCGACTACGACTAGTAGTACTATCAAAATCAGTAGGCTTCCTCAGGAACGGATTCATGATTCCCAAGACCGTTGAAGAATTAGGCCGGTTGCAGTCGCGAACGCTCGAGGTGTTGTGGGCCCTGGGCGAAGGGACCGTGCATCAGGTTCGCGATGAGCTGGCCAAGAAAGACAAGGCCCTGGCTTACACCACGGTGCTGACGACCTTGCAAAAGCTGGAAAAGGCCGGTTGGGTCCACCACCGTCCGGAAGGGCGCAGTTACGTCTACATTCCGGCGGCGACCAAGCCCGAGAGCTTGACTGCCTCGACTTTGCGGCTGGTGAAAAAAGCCTTTGGCGGCGATCCCTTGCGTATGTTTCGCCATCTGCTGGAAGCGCGCGTCTACAGCGAGGAAGAACTGGACGAGTTGCGCAAAATGATCGCCGCGAAACGAAAGAAGAAATCCGATGCCTGAGCCTTTGGAGAACCTCCTTGCGGTATTTTGCCTCACCGCGACCGGTCTTCTGGCGCTTGGGCTTTTATTTTCGCATTTGTGGAAGAACCACCCCGCCAGGGCGCATGGGGTTTTGGCCGCGGCGCTCGTGGGCGCTCTGCTCACACCGGTTTGCTTGTTCATCGTGCAGTTGGCGAATGTGGGGCTGCTCGCGCCGAAGGTTGAACTTTCGGCGACACGGAATCAGGAAGCGGCGATCATGGCCGTGTCGCCTCATCATTCCAGCGCCCCGACATGGGGAGCAACGAGTAAACCGCATTCCGAGCATTCCAGGGGAGCCTTGGTAAGAAACGACGCGTCTCAATTTGACGAAGAGTTCACTCAACCGATCGCGCCTAGTGAACCAATCGAAGCTGATCGAGATCCGAAACCTCCTCAAAATGAAGGAGGCCCGCAAATGGCCGGCTCCTGGAAGACGATCATCCTCTGGGCATGGCTAATATCGTCGAGCATCATGGCGTTGCGATTGTTGATCGATGGCTATACCGGTCATCGCCTCGTTGGCAACAGTCGCCTTGTTGCCAACGAGGAACCCAATCACCATCTGGCCCGTCTGGCCAGAAAAATAGAAGTCATTTCGGTCCCAACCCTTGCGACCAGCGATCAACTTCCCTCTCCGGTCTTGTGGGGTTGGAGTTCTCCTCCTCGAATCTTGATACCCAATCGGGTCTTGTCAGTGATGGCCTGCGAAGGAGTCTACCTTCATGAATTGGCCCACCTCGCAAGACGGGATCATCTTTCCGCACTGATCAGTGAGCTGGTTTTGTGTTTGATTCCGTGGCACCCACTGGCTTGGTGGACCAGGCGGACGCTTGCTGCTCGAGCGGAAGAAGCATGCGACGATTGGGTCATTGCCTGTGGTTGTCAACCGCTCGATTACGCGGAAGAACTGGTCGGCCTTGCCCCGAGTGCGACGGGTGTGTTTTCGATGGCGGCCGTGACAAGCGGATCATCTCTCAAGGATCGCGTGAGCCGGCTGATCCATGGAAGCTTTGCTCCGCCTCGTCTAGGCCTTAACCAAGCATCCCCGGAAGGAAAGAAAGTGGGATAAAACGAAAAAAACTCGAAACTCCCGAGGTTTCGGCGGTATCTGATTAGTTGAACAGAAAACCGTCAACCGACGAAAAAGGAGTTTCGAGTGAAAGATAAGATAGGTCGCCAACTGGCCTGGCGCAAGCGTCGAATTCTGGATCGGTTGGACAAATCGAAGATTGGGGATTGCGCCAGACCGGTCCATACAGCGTCGAACATTCGCTACGAGATCAGTGACCGGAATCGGGGAATCGCGCATGGCGGCATTGGTGCATTCCACTTGTTGGCCAAACGAATCGGCTTAATCGAAGCGGTCGACAACAATCTGCACCTGCTCAAGTTCCACCTTCCCTACCACGAATCGGATCACGTTTTGAATCTGGCGTACAACGCACTGTGCGATGGCACCTGTTTGCAGGATCTGGAACTGCGCCGCCAAGACGAGGCATACCTCGACGCTGTTGGAGCCAGACGAATTCCCGATCCGACGACGGCGGGAGACTTCTGCAGGCGGTTTCGAGCGAAAGATGTCAGGAATCTGATGGAAGCCTTCGATGAAGTTCGGCAAAAGGTTTGGTCGCGTCAACCCAAGGAATTCTTTGACCTGGCCCGGATCGACATGGATGGCACGATGGTGGAGACCGGTGGGGAATGCAAAGCAGGCATGGATATCAACTATGAAGGCAAATGGGGTTACCACCCATTAGTGGTATCCCTGGCTCAAACCGGGGAAATCTTGAGCGTGGTCAATCGGCCGGGCAATCGACCGTCACACGAGGGGGCGGCAGACGAGGTCGACAGAGCGATCCGTGTATGTGTCACGGGCGGGTTCAAAAAAATTATGCTGCGCGGGGATACCGATTTTAGCCAGACGAAACATCTGGACCGTTGGAACACGGATGAGCGAGTAAAGTTCATCTTCGGTCTTGATAGCACGAAGAAACGGATCGTTTTGGCCGAGAATTTGGCGGAGGATGCCTGGGAACCGCTAAATCGACCGGCTCGCTACGAGATCAAGACCAAGGAACGGTCCCGGCCGGTAAAGACCAAAGAGCAAATCGTCAACCAACGCAAGTTCGACAACATCCGGTTACATGGAGAGGACGTCGCGGAAATGCCTTATCGGCCCGTGGCTTGCAAGAAGGCATATCGGTTGATTGTGGTGCGCAAGAATTTGACCCTCTCGATGGGGCAAAAACGCTTGTTCGATGAGTACCGCTACTTTTTTTACCTGACCAACGACAAGGAACGGCCCGCGCAAGAAATGGTATTCGAGGCAAATCAGCGCTGCAACCAGGAAAATCTGCACGCCCAACTAAAACAAGGAGTGTGCGCACTGACGGCGCCGGTGGACACCATGGAAGCCAACTGGGCCTACATGGTCATGACCTCTTTGGCTTGGAACTTGAAGGCCTGGTGGGCCCTCTGGCCCGAACCTCGAAAAGGATCGGACCGGGAAAAGCATCGGATCGAAAAGGAGACGATTCTGCAAATGGAATTCAAAACCTTCATCAACGCCTTCATGAGGCTGCCCTGTCAAATCGTCAACACAGGACGCCAAATTATCTACCGGATGATGAGTTGGAATCCATGGCTGCCTTCATTCTTTCAAAGGCTTAACCAACTGCGATGCTGAAAAATCAGCACGATGCTGGAGTACGGATGCTCCAGTCCGCCGCGGCTTGGTAAAGGTTAACGGACCGGAAAGCGAAGTGAATATGCCGAAACAAAACATGCACAAAAAACACCCTCAAAATGGCAGGGCCGATAAAACTATTTGCCTCCCGAGACCGGGCCCACAACCGCGAAAAACCAATTGCGCTACGCTTGTTTAAGGTCTAGGACGCCGTTGGGTGATGGGATTGGGGTTAACTACTCTCCTTGCGGCATCCGGATTGGCGTTGTTCCAGCCACGAACCATTGGGGCCGAAGCGCCCGCGGGTTCAGTACTGGAAAACGCCGCTGAAAACCTCGAAAGTTTTGAGCCCGCCCCTCCCACCAGCAATCAATGGGCGCATCGATTCTTGGTCCACGCCAAGGGAAAACCCGTACCCGGTGCCAAAGTCAGAATCGAGGAGTTGGAGATTGAGGACAATCAAATCAAAAGGACTCCCGTTCCTGGATTCTTAAGAACGGACGAATGGGGAGTTACCGGAACATCGAAGTGCCTGAACCCGCATAAAAAGCATGGAATTTCCTACGCAGAAGATGATGCCGGTAGACTTGGCATCATGCATGTCTATCCCGCGGTAGGTCATGTAACCACGCTCGAAATCAAGCCTATAGCACCCATCCGAGGCCGGGTTATCCATGCGGGAAAACCACTTGCGGGTGTCCAGTGTCAACTGATCACACTTCAGCGCCTCGATCTGGACTATGTGCAGGATTACCCGTTTCCAAAGTATCGGCAACCGCAGCAATGCAAGACGGATGAGAAAGGAGAGTTCAGCCTCCAGGGGATTCCCAGCGGCTTTGCCGGAGTCGTCCAATTGGACAAGGAAGGGTTTGGCCTTGCAAAGGTTTCGGTTCTTTCGGGCGAAAATCCAACGATCGAATTGGCGCCAGCAGGCGAGTTGCAGGTTGTTTTTGCAGGGGAAGGCAACCCGGCGCAGTTGGAGCGGATGTGCTGGTCCTTGAAAGATGCAAACGAATCGATCGAGCTTTCAGCTCCATTGCGCATCACCTATGGCAGAACCTGGAGATTCGATCCGATTCAGCGGGGAAAAATTCTTCGTCTGGGCGCTGGCAAGTACCAATTGTCCACAAGGCACATGGGTAGGGAGCCATTTGACCTCCAGAATCCCATCGACTTGGAGATCCGTGCAGGGAAAACGACCAAGCTAACGGTTCAGGCGGAATCGCTCGCGGAGATTTCCGGAAGAGTCATTGAGGAAAAAACGGGAAAAGGGATCCAAGGGGTTCGCGTCGACTTTATCGGTGATAAGAATCCGCACCCAACGACTGCCGAAACGGGATCCATGGAAACCAACCAAGACGGAACATTTAGGATGTATTGTAAAGGTGACGATCGGTACTCTATAAAAACATATCAATTTCACGATAACGAAGGCATCGAAACATCATACTATCAGAAAGATGGTCCATTTAGACTGGCTAAATATATTCGAGTAAAAAAGTCTCAAAAATGTATTGTTCCTGACATTGCGATGGTTTCCGGAATACGTTACCGCACTCCTGTGCTCGATGAAAAAGGACAACCGCTCACGACATCATTTGAGGCATTTCTGGCAGTAACCCAGCCAAACAGCGTGCGCCCGAACTTTCCGCAGATGACGAATGAGAGAGGGTTTTCTTTTGAAAGAGGAGTCGTCATCACCCCGCAGTTGGATCCCGACTGGGTGACGGCCATTCTTATTCGCAAAGGCAAAGCCGTGAACATTCCTGACTTCTTCACTCCTTCCAAAGTGCCCAATCCAGAATCGATCATGATCAGCAATGATTACGGCGTAGCTGTTCGCGGCATCGTCTTGGATCCGCAGGGAAAGCCAATCAAAGGCGCCCGCGTGAAACTGGACAGTGGGAGGATTTTTCTTGAGCAAACGCAGACAAGTGACACCGGAAAGTTTGAATTCACCGGGTTATGGCCTGGACTCCACTATCGAATTGCAGCGGAAGTCTTAAAAGACGAAAGGTATGATGGATCAATCGATTTCGACACGATAAAAGACGCGGACCAGAAATTCGGCCAAAATCTGGAAAATCTAGAAATCGCCTTAAAACCAGTATTATATAAATAGTACCCGAGGATGCCCATGCTCGAGTCGATGGAAACGCTTGCGACCGTTTTTGCCCTTTTCGCAACGATCTGGTTGGCGCTTGGCCTGGCGTTGGCTCAACTGCTCAGGAAGCAGCCAGCCCGGTCACATGGGATTCTGGTCGCGGCGCTGATTGGCACGCTGATCACCCCCGCGTGTTTTTTTACCGTGCGGTTGGCGAATGGGGGGTTGCTTGCGCCGAAGATCCAGCCTGCAGCGATCTTGGTCGGCCAGGCAGCGAACATCGCGCCTTCGCCTCGTCTTTCCAGTGACTCGACTTTCGAAACAACAGCCAAAACTCCTTCGGGCGCCTTGGCGGAGGTCGAGCCCTCACTTGTTTCAACGGTCTCCTCGCGGCAGCCGTTGCTGTCCAATCCCACCCATCCTGATCGCGAAACGAATCCTCAAGTGAAAGAAGGCTCAAAGAAGGCCGCCGGCTGGAGAAATGTCTTCCTGTGGAGTTGGCTTTTGTTGTGTTGTGCCATGGCGGTACGGTTGTTGATCGACTGTTATGCCGGGTACCGACTTGTTCGTAACAGCATCCTAATAACCTCCGATGAACCCAACCTGCATCTGGCCCTTTTGGCAAGAAGAATGGGGGTTGTAAGGGTGCCAGGGCTTTCGACCAGCGATCGGCTTCTCTCACCCGTCATGTGGGGTTGGAGTTCTCCTCCCCTGATCTTGATACCCAGTCGGCACGGATCGGTGGGGGCCTGCCAAGGCGTCTACCTTCATGAACTGGCCCACCTCGCAAGGCGGGACCATCTTTGGGCCCTTGCCAGCGATTTGGTTCTTGTTCTTTTGCCCTGGCATCCTCTCGCGTGGTGGGCCAAGCAAGCGCTTGCAGCGCGATCGGAAGAGGCATGCGACGACTGGGCAATTTCCTGTGGCTGCGACCCGCTCGACTATGCGGGCGAACTGGTCGATCTTGCTCCCAGTGCTTCCGGCGTTCTCACGATGGCGGCGGTGTCGAAAGCCTCATCCCTGAAGCAACGAGTGAGCCGGCTAATCAGGGGGAGCTTTGCTTCGCCGCGTTTGGGACGCCGGTGGGTGATGGGGTTGGGGCTGATCGCCATCCTTCTGGCATCTGGTTTTGCATTGCTTCAGTCCAGGGAAGCTCGTGCGGAAGTACGTGAAGTCATTTCCTCCGCGCCTGTCGTTGAGAGTACCGAGGCCTTGTTTCAGCCCAGGGAAGTTCGTTCAGAAGTACGCGAAGTCATTCCCTCCGCGCCTGTTGTTGAACGCACTGAGGTCTTGGCGCCGGTTCCGATCACGGAGAATCGCTGGACCCATCAAATACGAGTACATGCCAAGGGAAAACCGGTCCCTGGCGCGAAGGTTTCGATCGAAGAATATCGAGACGAAAATAACAAACTAAAACAGAATCCCATCGGTGGATTATTAAAAACCAATGAATTGGGAATCGTGGGAGTTAATCAGTATATAGCTCCGCGCAATGGAATCGGAATCTCTTATGCAGAAGATGATGCGGGTCGTTTTGGCATCACCAATGTCATTCCTGGTGAAGGCAGTATTACCCATATCGAAATCACCCCAACCAGACCCATCCGAGGCCGGGTCATCCACGAGGGCAAGGCGCTCGCGGGCGTTTCGTGCCAGTTGGTCTCATTCAAACGCCTGGATCTGAAAGATAATTTCTTCCAGGATTATCCTTTCCCTTTGTACAGAGAAGCACTCCGATCTCGCACGGATGAAAAGGGGGAGTTTTCTTTTCAGGGAATTCCCGACGGTTTCGCGGGAACAGTCCTTTTGGATCAAGAAGGCCTTGGCTTGGCAAAAGTCTCAATCTTGGGGGGCGAAAATCCAACGATCGAACTAGCCAAGGCCGGCGAACTGCAGGTGAATTATCCTGGGGAGGGTGGTGCGGCCCAACTAAGTAAGATGTACTGGTTTATGAAGGATCTGAACGAATCGACCAAATCTTCGGCGCCTTTGCGCATCTCCTATGGGCGACTTTGGAGGTCCGATTCGATTCACGAAGGAAAGATCCTCCGGTTGGGACCGGGGAAGTATCGGTTTTCCACCCAACACAAGGGAACGGATCAATTCGACACCGGCGATCCCGTGGATTTTGAAATCGAGCCCGGGAAAACCACGGCAATCACGCTCGGTGCGGAGCCCCTTGCCGAAATCTCCGGAAAAGTCGTTGATGAAAAAACTGGGAAGGGAATTAAGGGGATAAACGTTGGTTTCAGCCCTGTTGCCCCAAAGCCGGCCGACTTTTTGAAATGGGGAGCAGTCGAAACGGATGCAACCGGCCAATTTACGATCTATTGTAAAGGCGATGAAAATTATTTGCTTGGATTCGGTCAGTCAATTCCTACTGAAGAAGGTGCGGTAAGATACTATCAAAAACACGGACCATTTAGTGAGAAAAATACCGTTCGTTTAACAAAGTATCAAAAAGCGATCATTCCCGACGTCGTCATGAACCAGTCCGTGCGTTTGCGCGCGGCAGTGACCGACGAAAAAGGAAAGGCCCTGACCACGCCATTTGAAGCATTCTTGGCGACAAAGCAGTTAACTAATTTGGATGCGGACCGTCCACAAATCAGAAGCGCCAAGGGATTTTGGCTCGAGCAGGGAGCGGTCGTCATTCCACAATTGGATCCTGATAATGCGATGGCCATCCTCGTCCGCAAAGGAAAGGCGGTGAACATTCCGGAATTCTTGGTTCCTTCAGGAGGGCCCCGTCCGCAATCGATCCTGATCAGCGATGAATGCGCGGTGGCTGTTCGCGGTACCGTCGTTGACTCGCAGGGAATGCCAGTCAAAGACGCGCAAGTGCAATTGATTAGTGGGCGAATCCTCTTGGAGGAAGCGAAATCGACTGCCGAAGGCAAGTTCGAGTTTGACGGATTGTGGCCGGGTCTACACTATCAAATCGCAGCAGTAGTTATAAAGGATGAACGGCATGATGGATTCATCAATTTCCACACGATCATAGGTCAGAACCAACGGCTCGATCAAAAACTTGATGATTTGAAAATGGTGTTAAAAATAAGAGAAAAACGATAGCAGTCGAGGATGCCCATGTTCGAGTCAATGGAAACGGCCGCGGCGACTTTTGTTCTCTGCGCAACGATCTGGTTGGCGCTTGGGCTGGGATTGGCGCAACTGCTCAGAAAACAGCCTGCCCGGGCGCACGGGATTTTGGTGGCCGCCCTGGCGTGCACGCTCGTTACGCCCTTCTTCTATCTCGTCATTCAACAGGCGAATTGGGGCCTGCTCCCTTCAACAGGCGCATCATCGCCGTCACTGGAAACGATTCGAGAAAACCAGACGCAAGGGACCGTCGCACCAGAACCGATGCCGCTCCTTCCCAACGTGGTTGCGCGGATGGACGCGGTGGTCGAGCCCTTCAAGGAAAATGGCCCGGTTGAACTGGGCAATGGTACGTCCGAGCTGGCCGATCGATTCGTCCCAGTGCAAGAGATTCCTGAGCAAATCGCCGAACTCGAACCCGACTTGCCAATCCCTCCAAGGCTTTCCTGGAGGGACTTGGCCCTTTGGGGTTGGTTTGGCGCGACCATGCTCATGCTCTTGCGATTGAGCCTCGATTTTCTGGCAGGCTATCGGGTCGCGAAAAAAAGCCAGCCTGTGAGCGATGCCCAAACCGCTCGCGACCTGGCGTTACAGGCTCAGAAGGTTGGGCTGAACGCCGCGCCGGTGCTTGCTCGGAGCGAGAGCATTGCCTCTCCCGTTCTCTGGGGTTGGAGCCGTCCGGCGCGCATCTTGATTGCGGCACTGGCGGGGGCGAATGCCAATGGTCGCGGAGTCTATTTGCACGAACTGGCTCACCTGGCCAGACGAGATCATCTGACGACTCTTATTGGGGAAATCGTTTGGTGCCTGATCCCCTGGCACCCGCTGGCCTGGTGGGCCAGGCGAGCGCTGGAAGCGCGATCGGAAGAAGCTTGCGATGACTGGGCGATCGCCTGTGGTTGCCAGGCCGCCGACTATGCGGACGAACTGGTCCAATTGGCCCCAAGCAGGGCGGGAGTGCTCACCATGGCTGCCGTGTCCAAAAACTCACGCCTGAAAAGCCGGATCAGCCGATTGCTTCAAGGCGCGTTCTCCTCGCCGCGACTGGAGCGAAGATGGGTGATCGGAGTGGGATTGGCGGCGCTGTTGTTCACGGGTTTCCTGTCGATTTTGCAGCCGCGCATCGCGCAAGCCGGTTCAGGGGAAACCGAGTCAGAGCAAGCGGCCACCGAACCCCTTCAAGATTTGCAAACAACTCCTTCCTCGACGAATGCCACCGAGATTGTGGTCATGGCCGAAGGCAAACCCGTGGAAGGTGCCAGGGTTTGGGTGATGGCCGGTTACGATGAAGCTGGCGAGGCGATCATGCCCGGGCCGCAAAAAAGCGACGCGAAAGGTCGGACCATTTTCCCAGTGGATCCGGCCAAGGTTGAAGTGGCCTATGCTCTGGATCAACAGGGAAGGCTGGCTGTGAAGCCCATACAGCGGCGCTCTGAGGAGATGCCCGATTTCCGCCTTTTCCTGCAAAAAACCCAAGCGATCGAGGCGGCGTTGACTCATCTCGGGAAACCCGTTGCAAGAGTCAATCTCGAAGCGACCAGTTTCAACTTCCTGGAAGCGACCACCGGGTCGGTTCCCTATCCGCCCGGATTTCCGGAAAGGGTAGTCCAATCCGACGAAATGGGCCGGGTGCGATTCTCTCACCTCCCCCCGCAATGCGGCCTCTTATGCCTCCTAGCTGATTCTCGATTTGCGCGTGGTGGAGTTTACCTTGATCCAGGATCTCCCAAGAAGGTGGAATTGGTTGAGGCGGGCAGTTTGCGTTATACCCTGGAAGGCGCCAAGGAACTTGCAGACCCGAATGCAGTGAACTGGGTACTGATACCAAAAAATCAGGAAAATAAAACTTTCTTGTTTCAGCGGTTTTCCGACAGCCAGTTCAAGAAGAATGCTTCCTCTTCCAAAAACCTCGTCACCCACCTTGCCCCAGGAGAATACACTTTTACTTTCTCTCCTGGAGGAACGGTTCCTTACACCTTTGGGGATCCACAAACAGTCTTGATTGAAAAAGGGAAGACCACCAATGTAGCTGTTCCCGTCAAACAAGCCGCGCTCATCAAGGGGCGCCTGGTGGATTCAGAAAGTGGCGAGGGAATTCCCAATCTACGGTTCAATCTCCAGTCCACCCATAACAGCGATTCCAAAAGGGAATTTGTCTGGGCGCAAACCGATGAGAAAGGGTTCTATCAAGTCTATGTCCGTGGGAAGGGACACTATGGCATCGTGTTTTTGGGCAATGGAGCGGATGCCGATCGCTATCAACCGCCCCCCTATGATGCAAAAACGAGGTCCAATGGCGTTCATGGAGAAGTGGGAGAAGGAACCAGCGTCACTTTTCCTGATATGGCCATGACTCGAGCGGCTTTGATTCGAGGAAAAATCGAGAACCAGACCACCCCAGGAGCCAAGGAAGGTATCCAAGTTTACTGTCCCCTCCACGGATCCAAGAGTCCAGGCGGCATGGCCGACGCTCGTGTCCAGGACGGCGCCATGGAACTCAGAGGAATCCCTCAAGGCATTCCCCTTAGCGTGCGGATCCGCCAGGGAAAAGCGGTGAACATTCCCGAAAGCCTGACGCCTGATCAATGGGCCGAGGTCCCCAAGCTTCAGCTAAGCGAAGCCAACGGAGTGACGTTTGTCGGCATGGTTCAGAATCAGCTAGGGAAACCTGTAGCCAAAGCCAGGGTGAAATTATTCTGGAATTATCCGCTCCAAGGTCGTGATTCGAAACTCTCTACTTCCAAACTTATGGAAGTGGCACACACGGATGAAAAGGGCCAATTTCGCTGCGTGGGTTATTGGCCTCAAGATCGGTTTTACCTGGGGGTGGAATGTGATGGTTACCAACCGGCGGGTGGCGATTTTAACGCGACCAAAAAAGGAGGGCCGGGGGAGACCGTCGATTTTGGTACCTTCCGCTTGACCAGAACCAGCGCCTCGGTCCAGGGCAAGGTGGTGGGGTTGGATGGAGCGCCGATCCGAGGACTGGTGGTTCGCGCGGCGGGGGAGGCAGAAAGAGCTCCCGAGATTCAGTCGGATGACAAAGGCCGATTCCAGATCGATCAGTTGCCCGAAGGGCCGGGAATCTTGTTGGTGCGCGGCAGCGGTTTTCGATCCACCTATGCGCCGTTCCTAACCGACGATAAGGAAAGGACGATCGTCGTAAGACGGTTGACCGATCCTCCCCCGAGCTATCCGGTCATTGCCGACGCGTACCTGGCATCGCGCAAAAAAATGATCAGTCACATGCTTGAGTCCCTTTGGAAAACCCGCGCGGAAAATGGATATGGCCGCCTTACTTTTGAATCGATGAACCAGTTCGATCCGGCCAGGGCTCGTGAATGGGTGAACCAGGTCTCTCCGCAGGAGAAAATGCGATGGGAGAATGCGATGGCCCTTTCGCTTACGGACGATCAGGTCTTCAAGATCACCAAAGAAAATGTTGAGGATGGCATCGCGGCCATCAGACGATCTGGTCGCAACCCTTCACGCGAGTTTTCCGGGTTGGGCGAGAAGTTTGTCAAAGAGAACAAGGAAATTGCCATTCGACTTGCCGAGGAAGCGGCATTAAGCGCTCGTCAGTACGATCCCAATGAAACCACATGGAAGGCCCTGAGCCTCGCTGAAGCGGGGGAACTTGCATGGAAGGCGGGAAACCAGGCGGGTGGCCGCAAGCTGATTGAGGAGGCGATTGCCTCTCTGAAAAAGAACCCCCAACATCGGCTCTATGAAGTGAGTTGCGGGGGTGTGGCGGCGAGCCTGGCGATCATCGATTGGCCCGAGGCGAAAAAGCTGCTGGATCTCTGTTCCGACCCATCCTATTTCAACAGTGGTCTTTCGGCTTGCATTAAAAAGATCGTTGTAATTAATCCTGATGATGCGATTAAAAAAATTGATCTGATTAAAGAGGATCGATCCTTTGCGAAATCGTTGCTTACGATCAGTCTGGCGAGAACGATCGCCCCTCAAGATTTCTCAAGGGCCATTGGCTTGGTGGAGCGTCTCAAAGGAGAGTCTTTCTACGTTCAAGGGCTGGTCGAACTTGCGTTGAAGATTCCTTCTGCCGATCGGCGGACGGCGCACAAGTTGATTGATCAAGCCTTTGATTATTTGGATCTTCATGAAAGCGCCTTTCGCACCTGGTCGAATTACGGAGGCCGTCCCGTGCTCGCGGCCCAGATCGTCTATTTCGCCAAGAAAATAAACTACCCCGATCTCAATTCTCTGATTGCGAGATCACTCGGTTATTTAGATGAGCAGAGGAAGGAGGATCCGCGGAGTCGAAAACAACAGGGCCTATTAACCGCTTTTGCCCTGGCGTTTACTGATCCGGTTACCGCAAAAGAACTGGCGCAGATGCATTCATCCCTGGATGCTGTGGCCAAGGACTGGTCCCAAGGAGGAAGACGGGGAGGTGGCTTTCTTCTTGCCTTGATCGATCCCGAAAGGGCCCTGGCGAGCTTTGATTCCCTGGCGGCGGCCGGTTGGAATTCTCAAAAGACCTCCCAGGCGGGCCTATCTGAACTCCTTGGAAGCTTCACCCAACCGGGAGACTTGATGGAAAACATGACCCGCTGGGAAGGCCTGATGTGGCAGTCTTTGGAAAGGGATTGACCATATAGCGATTGAGGATGCCCATGTCCGAGTCGGTAGAGACCATCGCGGTGATCTTCGCTCTTTGCGCAACAATCTGGTTGGCGCTTGGACTGGCGCTGTCGCAACTCCTCAGAAAATGGCCGGCTCGGGCGCATGGCGTGCTGGTGGCAGCTCAGACGGGAGCACTCATCACTCCCGAACTTTATCTAATCATTCAGCAGGCGAACTGGGGGCTGCTTCCCGCACGGGAGGCACCCACGCAGGTCTCTGTACCGAGTCGCGAGGAGCCGCCGCAGAGTCTCTTCGAACCCCAGCCGATTCCAACCAGTTCTCGGGAAATGTTGCAGCCTGAGCCGATGATCAGTCGTCCTACGGAGGGAATTCCTGCCGATCCAGTCGGTCGATTTCCTGAAATCGCGGATCGGATCAATCCGGTCCAAGAAGTTCCTGAACCGATCTCGCCAAAAGTGCCCGAGGTTTCCCCTCCACCGAATTTCTCATTCAAGGGCCTCGTTCTTTGGGCGTGGATGGGCGCTTCGGCCTTGATGCTGTTGCGCTTGTGCCTGGATTTTCTGGCCGGCTACCGGCTGGCGGGGAGGAGTCGTCCGTTAAAGGATGCGTGCACCATGGGTGAAATTGCGGCCTTGGCTTGCAAGCTCGGCCTGACCAGGGCACCGTTGCTTGCGCAGAGCGACAACATTGCATCTCCCGTGCTCTGGGCGTGGAGCCGGCCTGCGCGGATCTTGATTCCCATCGCAGCGAGAGCGAAATCAGCGACTCGGGGAGTCTATTTGCACGAACTGGCGCATCTGGCCAGGCGGGATCATCTGTCGGCACTGCTTGGGGAAATCGTCTGGTGCCTGATCCCCTGGCATCCGCTGGCCTGGTGGGCGAAGCGCAGCATGGAAACCCGAGCCGAAGAGGCGTGCGACGACTGGGTGGTTGCCAGCGGCTGTCAGGCGGCCGACTATGCCGAAGAACTGGTCCATTTGGCCCCCAGCAGGGCGGGAGTGCTCACGATGGCGGCTGTTTCCAAAAGCTCCCGGCTGAAAAGCCGCATTAGCCGATTGCTGCAAGGCGTATTCTCCTCGCCTCGGCTAGGGCGAAGGTGGATGGTGGGAGTGGGGGTGGCGGCGCTTTTGTTTACCGGACTCCTGTCGATCTTGCAGCCACACGTCGTGCAGGCCGGAGAGAGTGAAAACGAGCCAAGCCAGGCGGAAACCGAACCACTTCTGGGAGCGCCAACGACGCAGTCCGAGATCGATACCACCGAGGTTTTCGTCGTGGCCGAAGGAAAACCTGTCGCTGGGGCCAAAGTGTGGCTCAGGCGTCTTTTGGACACCCATGCAGCCCTGACATGCGATGGTCCCCTGGTGAGCGATCAGGCGGGTCGGGTCCAATTTGATGTGGATAAAAGAAGCACCTTTGATGCGATGGCGATCGATGAAAAGAATCGGCTTGGCTGGGTTTATTTGCGCCGAACTTTTGGCGAGAAGCCCGAGCCGATATTGACCCTTGAACCGACAGCAACGATGGAGGGAATGCTCGTCTACCAGGGGAAGCCAGCCGCCGGGGTGAAGTGCAAGCCTGCAAGTGTCCGGTCCAAGGGTACGCCTGTACGGGGAGGCGATTTTCCCGAGCGCTTTCCTCAAGGTGAAGTTCGCTCCGACGAGCAAGGGAAATTTCGCGTTCCTTTCGTCCCCAATGGTTCTCAAGTGTTATGCGAATTCATGGATGAGCGCTTTGCCTGGCAACGCGCCTTCCTTTCTCCCGGTTCGGCCAACCCCATTGATCTCGTGAAAGGGGGCAACTTGGAACTGGAATTTGAAGGTCCGGACCATCCTCTGTTGCCAATTCATTACCGATGGTATTTGACGGCTCATCCATCAGCCAACGGCAAACCGAATTTGAATCAAGTGAACATGAACTCGCATGCTTATCAAGAAAATAACATTTCTATCAAAGGAAATGTTATTCCTTTGATAGAGCCGGGCAAATACACGATTGACATCAGGAGCACGGCGACATCTCCTTATCTATTTAAGGCGAAGCAAGACCTGGAAATTCGTCCGGGAGAAATCACAAAGATCAAGATTTCAGCGAAGAAAGGTATTCAGGTTGTCGGAAAAATTGTGGATCCAGTGACGGGCAAAGGAGTACCCAATTACAAATTCAGTCTTTATTCCTCCCATGAATTGAGGGGAAATCGACCGAAACCACCAGAAGAACGCGGTCCCGACCTGCGCGAATGGGCCGATGGCACCACCGACAAGGACGGCAACTTTGAAATCTATGTTCGTGGCAAGGCGCGCTATGGGTTCGTCTACCACGCCAGTCACAACTACATTGCCAACATCGATCAGTATCGTTTGACGGGGTACGATCGCGAAAGCAATACCTTTGGCGTCCAGGCCGATATCCCCGAATCGGGCAAATTCACTTTTCCCGAACTGCGCCTCGCTCCTTCTCAGAAAATCGCTGCTCAAGTCGTCGATAAGCAAGGCCGCCCCTTGAACGGCACGATCGAAGTCTTCCACCTCGTTTGGCCTTCGAAAAGTGATGATTACATGACGGAACGGGAACTGAAAGGAGGCGCCTTCGAGTGGATCGGCGTTCCCTCCGATCGACCTTTGAAACTGCGCATTCGCCAAGGAAAGGCGGTGAATGTTCCCGTCGAGTTAACATCCGAGCAGTGGAAGAACGGCCTGAAAATCACACTCGACGAGGGAAACGCCGTGACTTTTGTGGGACAAGTTCAAGATCAACACGGTCATCCGGTTCCCAAAACGAGCGTCGGCCTGGAATGGTATTCTCTCATGAAACAAGAATCCGGACCGATCGGTCAACGGATGATGGAAAGCGTGGAAACGGACGAACAGGGCAAGTTCATCCTGAAAGGGCATTGGCCCAAGGAACGCTATTATTTGCATGTAGCAAAATCGGGATATGTTTGGCCCGGATTGGAATCGCCTTCTTTGGATCGAGGAAGAGAATTCGACGATGAAGACTACGAAAGATCGGTCGCGTACTTTCCAAGCGGGAAGAGATTTCATTTTTACGATATGAAAATGGGCCAACCGGGGGAGACGATCGATTACGGCATCATCCGGCTTGTCAAAGATACCAATGTCCTTCGTGGAAAAACCCTCGGCCTGGACGGGCGGCCGATTCCGGGAATTCAAGTGATCGCTGCAGCCGATGGCGCAGGCGCGCTCCAAGCGACGAGCGGGGCTCAAGGACAGTTCGAGTTTGGCCAGTTGCTTGAAGGCAACTCTTTCCTGATTGCGAAAGGACCGGGCTACCGGACGACTTATGTTTCCTGCCGTGCGGGAGACAGCGACGTTGCCATCCCGATGAGGAAGACCACTGAACCGGCCCCGCCAGGATCGGCCATTTCCCCGTTGTTCTTGGCCGCAAGAGAGAAAATGGTGCGGCATGTTCTTGAATCGATGTGGAAGACGCGGCAGACGAACGGCTGGGGAGGGAGGATGCTCGAATCGATGGCCGAGTTGGACCCAGCGCGAGCCAAAGAGTGGATTGATCAGGCCCCGTCTCAAGAGAAATCGAAATGGACCTCGTACCTCGACAAACCGATGACCTACGAGGAAGTGGTTCGGTTGAGTTTGATCCAGGTCGAAGATGGGATCGCCGCCACGAAAAAAATGAATTCCGAACGCGTTTACCACCTGATCGCCGTTGGTGAAAAACTGCTCAAGACCAATCCAGCGCTCACCCTCCGGTTTGCTGAAGAAGCAGTCATTCAATGCCGGGCGATGGGGCAGGACCAATTGATAGGAAAAGTTGCTGGATTGGCGGGGGCCGGCGCGCTTGTCTGGAAGGTGGGGCAAAAGGAAAACGGCCAAAAATTGATTCAAGAAGCGATCGATGTCTTACAAAAAGATCCACAAAATCAATACTTCTTGCATTGCAACGGTACGATTGCGGCCAGCTTGGCTCCTATCGACTGGTCCCAGGCAATGAAGCGGCTTGAGCTTTGTAAAGACCCTCACCAGTACAACCTTGCATTGGGTGGCTGCATTCATCAAATCGCCAAAGACGATCCTCATGTTGCGAAGGCCAAACTAACCCTTTTCAAGGAAGAGAAAGGATCCATTTCCAGTTACCCTGTGATGACCCGATTGCATGTGGCAAAGCGGATTGCGGAAACCGACATAAATGGAGCTTTGAACCTGCTTGAAGGCCTGAAAAATGGGAGGGCCTTTAAGTATTCCTACGCGCAGGGCTTGACCGAATTGGCCGTTCAGGTTCATCCCAAAGATCCAGCTAGGGCCCACAAGTTGATTGATCAGGCGTTTGACTTTCTTGATGAACTTGAGCGATCCTCGTCTCGCGGCAACTCATCACGGACCTTTGCGACGTTGGGGGCCCAAATCGTTTACCGAGCTCAGAAAATCGGCTATCCGGATATCCAGGCGTTGATTGCCCGCACTCTTGGCTACCTGGGAGGACCTCCCGATCGAGGCCGCACGTTTCAAAAAGACAAATGGCGGGAGACCGCCTTTGCCCTGGCTTTCACCGATCCGGTGCTGGCGAAGCAGGTCCTGGAAAAGCATTCCCCGATCGAAAACCTTGCCAAGGAATGGTCAGGAGGCGACGCACCATCTCAAAGATCGCACGATCGTCGCGTGGCTGGATTCGTCCTGGCCTTGATCGACCCGGCAAGAACGATGGGCGCATTCGATTCCATGGCGGCCAAAGGCTGGACAACGGAAAAGGTTTCGGAAGCGGGGATTTCCGAGATATTCGGCAGCTTTGCCAAAAAGGGCGATTTGATGAAGAACATTTCCGAATGGGAATTACTGGGGTGGATCCGGTAGTGCATTTCCGATGTTTGGTTCTCCGGCATCCGCTGGGCCGGAAGGCCAGGCGTGGCTCGAAGCGGCGATCGGAGAAAGCCCGCGGTGACTCACCCCATCACTTTGGCTGGCAGGTCACCACAGATACGGTAGAACGGGTTGAATTATCCCCAAGTAGGACAGGAAGGTTCACCATGTCCCAAAACCCATGCCTGAAAACTCGCGGTAAGCGATTGCGGCAAGGCGCAATTGTCTCGCCGCTGCTGAAAAGAAGGTGGGTGATCGTTTTGGGTTTGGCGGCCCTTTTCTTAACAGGGCTTCCGTCGATTTTCCACACACGCGCCGCCCAGGCTGGAGCAAGTGAAAGCGAGGTGCGTTTGGCGGCAAACGAACCGCCTCAAGGATCGACAGCAAACCCATCCGGCACGGACGCAACGGAAGTCTTCGTCGTGGCGGAAGGAAAGGCCGTTGCGGGGGCCAAAGTTTGGCTCAGGCGTCAGGCGGAAACGACCTGGGGCCTTACATGGGAAGGGCCGTTGGTGAGCGATCAGGCGGGGCGGGTCGAGTTTGGGGTGGAAAGAGGAATGGCATTCGATGCGGTAGCAATCGATGAAAAGGGTCGGCTTGGCAAAACCTACCTGCGCCGAACGATTGAGAGTAAGCCCGAGCCCAAAATCATCCTCGAGCCGACGACAACCATTGAAGGAGCGATTGTTCACCTTGGCAAGCCGGTATCCGGAGTGCAGTGCAAATCGATTGGCGTCTTGTCAAAGGGTTCAGCCCCTCAAGGGTATGATTTTCCTGATCGATTTTGGCCAGGAGAAGTCCGCTCCGACGAGCAAGGAAGAATTCGTGTTCCCTTGGTTCCCATGGGATATGGGGTTCGTTGCGAATTCACGGATGAGCGATTTGCCTGGAACCGAACGCTTCTTTCTTCGGAAACGGCAAACACAATCTCCCTGGAGAAAGCGGGCCGTCTGGAGTTGGAGTTTGAAGGTGCGGCCAACCCGGTGAAGCCCGCCCAGTACTCATGGGACCTAACCGTTAGTCAAATGGAAAAAAACAAATTCGGTGGCAATGAAGGATATATGAGCTCCTTCTTCCATGGCGACAATCCCAATTCGATGAAGGGAAATGTCATCTCGCGGATTAAACCGGGCAAATATAAACTTGACATCAAAAACACAGCAATATCGACCTGTCTATTTCATCTAGAACAGGACCTGGAAATCAAAGCGGATCAAGTGACAAAGATCAAGATTCCCACGAAGGAGGGGGTTCAGATCACAGGAAGAATCGTGGACGCTACTACCGGAAAAGGCGTACCCAACTACAGATTCAGTCTCTATTCCTCCCATCGAGTGCACGATGATCGAACGGCGCTGTCAAGAGAAGCCCGGACAGATCTGCAGGAGTGGGCCAATGGAATGACCGACCAAGAGGGCAACTACGAGGTTTATGTTCGCGGCAAGGCGCGTTATGGGTTCGTTTACCATAGTAGTCACAACATGTCGACCGACCTGGATCGATATCGACTGACCCGATTCGACAGGGAAACTCTCACCTACGGGGTTCAGGCCGAAGTTCCCGAAAGCGGGAAGTTCACCTTTCCCGACCTTCTCCTGCCACCTTCTCAAAAAGTACGGGGTTTGGTTTCCAATAATCACGGTCGATCTCTAACTGGCGCCATCGAAGTCTTCGATCCGAGTTGGCCCTGGAAAACTCATGACCACAGGAGGGAACGTGAACTGAAGGAAGGTTCCTTCGAATGGATTGGTATCCCTCCTGAAAAGCTGATGACTCTGCGCATTCGACAAGGAAAAGCGGTGAATATTCCTGTGGAATTGTCACCAGCCCAATGGAAAGACGGCCTCAAAATCGCCCTCGATGAGGGGAACGCCGTGACCTTCGTGGGGCAAGTTCAGGATGAAGAAGGTCATCCGGTTCCCAAGACCCGCCTCTACTTGTCTTGGTATTTCCTCATCCCTGAAGAAGGCGGGCCGGTCAACGGGCACCAGTTGATGGAAACCGTGGAAACAGATGAGCAGGGCCGATTCAAGTTGAAAGGGCACTGGCCCAAAGAACGCTATTATTTGCATGTAGAAAACCCGCAATATGTTTGGCCGGGATTTTCTTCGCCTTTATTAAATAATGAAAAAACATTCTCTGACAGAGATGAATATAAATTGGTTGTTGATGTGTCGATGGGCAAAAAATTTCATATGAACGATATGAAAATGGGACATCCTGGAGAAACGGTCGATTATGGAATCATTCGTTTGGTCAAGAGTACCAAGATGGTTCGCGGAAAAACGATCGGGTTGGATGGACTGCCAATTCCGGGAATTCAGGTGATCGCCGTGGCGGACGGTCAAGGCTCTCTCAACACCTCGACCGACGCGCAAGGCCAGTTCCACGTCGGTCAGTTGCGAGGAGGAAGCGGCTTTTTGATCGCCAAAGGGGCCGGTTACCGGGCAACCTATGTCCCCTTTCAATCGGGGAGCAATGAACTTGTCATCCAGATCCGGCGCAACAGCGAGCCGCCAGCCGCTGGCCCAACGATCTCCAAAGAATACTTGGCCGCAAGGGACAAGATGGTGCGCCATGTTCTTGAGTCGATCTGGAAGACGCGACAGACCAGTGGTTGGGGCGCCAGGATGCTGGAATCGATGGTCGCACTGGATCCTGCACGCGCCAGGTTGTGGCTCGAGCAAGCCACACCGCAAGAGAAATCGAATTGGTCCGAGATTCAGAAACCGATGACCTACGAGGAGGCGGTTCGGCTGGCCTTGATCAATATTGACGACGGGATTGCCGCGGCGAAAAAGATCCGCCCAGACCGGGCAATCCACTTGGTCCTGGTTGGGGAAAGATTGCTCAAGACCCATCCCGAGCTCAGTCTTCGATTCGCGGAAGAGGCCGTGGTTCAATTCCGCGCCATGGGTCCCACTCGCTACTTCTGGAAGGCGCCTGGCTTGGTGGAGGCGGGCGCGCTGGTTTGGAAAGCAGGAAAAAAAGAAAGCGGCCGGCAATTGATTCAAGAGGGAATCGATGTTCTGCAAAAGGATCCGCAAAATCAGAGTTTCCAGGACAGCAACGCCGCGATTGCAGCATTCCTGGCTCCCATCGACTGGCCTCTGGCCGTGAAACACCTGGACCTTTCGGCCGATGCCTACAAGTACAACTATGCATTGCTTGGCTGCATCCAGCAAATCGCCAAGGACAATCCCGCGGGCGCCAGAGGCAAGACAGCGCTCTTCAAAGAAGAGAAAGATGTGATTTCCAGTTTTCCCGTGAAATGTCGATTGGATCTCGCGAAGCGGATCGCGGAAACCGACCTGGAGGGGGCACTGAAGGTGCTCGAAGAAATCAAAAAGGCTCAGGCATTCACCCACTCATACGCCCAGGGGTTGACCGAATTAGCCGTCCAGATTCATCCAAAGGACCCGGCCAGGGCCTACCGGTTGATCGATCAGGCATTCGATTTCCTCGATCAATTCGATCAATCGGAAGAGCGCAAGGGATGGGGTCCCATCTGTTCTCTTCTGGGTGCGCAAATGGTCTACCTGGCAAGACAGATCGACTACCCAGACCCACACGCCCTGGTTGCCCGCACACTTGGTTATCTGGGGAAACCCCCGGTTGAAGAGTATCCCTCAGAAAAAGAAAATTGGAGGCAAACGGTCATTGCCCTGGCGCTCACCGATCCCGTGCTTGCGAAAAAGGTCTTGCAGATGCACACCTCGGTGGACGAGATCGCCAAGGAATGGTCGGGAGGCGAGGAGCCTTCCCAAAGATCGCGCAATCGCCGCGAGGCAGGATTCATTCTGGCGTTGATCGCTCCGGAAAAGGCGATCGCAGTCTTCGATTCGATGGCAGCCAAGGGCTGGACGAGCGAAATGGTATCGAGCGCGGCGATCTCCGAAATCTTTAGCAGCTTTGCCAAGAAGGGAGATCTCATGAAAAATATCAATCACTGGGAGTTGATGATGTGGATGCGATAAAAGATGTTGATTTGTTTATCTACTACGAGAAAAATTCTTCGGAATCGGCACGATGAGACAGGCTGATTCAACGTACCAGGAATGAAGTGAACCATGCTGCTAACTCTCCTCCTCTTGTTGGCTGAACCGCCGTCAGCCGGCGTGCTTCGTCAAGAAGAATCGCTGCAAGGCCGGTCAACCCTCACTTATCTCCCCATTCCGGTCAGTGTGGATCGGCCCGAAACGATTCAGCCGCAGACATGGTTTCCCAAAGGGCTGTTGTTTGGAAGCTGGAAAGTCGGTTCGGCGCCGCGGCAGGCCTTGCCCGTGGCCTGGCTTGGCGGGACCAAGACGCTTTGGATCGACCTGGATCAGGACGGCCGATTCTCCGAGAAGGAAAAATGGACGCTTGGGGCCAAGCCGGTCGAAATTCCGCTGACGATCGATCAGCGGTCTCGAGTGTTACTGCTGCGGGTGCGCGAGGAGACTCCGTTGATTGCCGTTCGCGGTTTTGTCGAAGGAGAAGTTGCCATTGAGAACCATCGGCATCGCGTTTGCCTTTTCGATGGCGGCGCCGATGGCTGTTTCAATAAGGCGGGCATCGACCGCGTCGGTATCGACTGCAACCGTGATGGCAAAATCGATCCCCTATTTGAAATCTTCACCGCGGGATCGGGCATCGACATCGGCGGGGTGCGTTACCTGCTCAAGCCGAATGCCACGGGAGAATCGATCGAGGTCTTCAGGCGGCCGGTCGAAACGGGTGAATTGGTATTTACCCTGAATCGCAATGAAAAGTCAGAGCCCCGGGACTTGGTGCTCAACTTGGTCAGCGAATGGGGGGAATGGGTGCAGGTCAAGCAAGTTGGTTCGTTTGTACGCATGCCCGCGGGTAAGTACAGGATCGTCGATTTGGGTTTTCATCTGGTGGACGAATCCAAGAAGCGGTGGGCCTATCACTTTTACGCAAACCATTCCAAGTTCGATCTGGAAGTGAAAAGCGGCGAGAAAAACACGGTGGAACTTTTGCCGCAGTTGAAATTGCATTTTCAGCTCAATCCGTTCCTTCAGGATCAGAAGAATTCCGCACCAGGCTCGGTGGTGCAGGGAGCGATGGTGAGGCCCTGGGTCGCGGCGAGCAACGGGCTGGTCATGAGCTTGTGCGATCGCGGCTCCCCCTTGTATTACGGGGCTCAAGAGGACAAGAACTCTTATCAATGGAGGGGAGAAAAGGCAACCGTCCGGTTAAACGATTCGGGAAGCCTCAAGCTCGATGAACAAGACACGGGCTTTTTGTGAGGAACGATGTGCTCGCTCCCGGTCCGGGTGCCTATACAGTTCAAGGGCGAAAAGCTCGAAGTTACGATCACGCTGCCGACTGGCCCGCTTGCCGGCGACCTGTTTGAATACAGGGAATTAAAAATCGAAAAAAAGAAATAAGAAAGACCCGGGACGATTCCTGGCGATCACCGTCGGCGCGTTCTGCGCGATGCCAAGTTCGCCGTCACCTGGAAAAGGGCACCGATCATGATGGGTGGCCGCTGGTTTTTCATCTCCCTTCTTTTTTGCAGCGCATGGTGTTTGCCGGCATTTGGTGCCGGCACCTCTGCGGTGCAACGGAAAATCACCAAGGAACCGGTTTACCAAAGCAAGTCGCCGCGCTATGGCTTGCTCGCCTTTGGCAAGGAAGGCAAGGACCAGGTCTGGATCGTTCATGACGGCGACCTGCTCTATGTCGATCGCAACGGCAACGGGGACTTGACCGAACCGGGTGAGCGGATCGAGCGGCAAAAACCCCGCAAGGGTTTTGAGGATGCTTCCAGCCGGACCTTTGAAGCCGGGGAACTGAAACTGGGCGGGCTAACTCACAAGGGATTGACCATCTACGCCTATCCGATCAAGGAATACGCATCCGGCCCCCTGAGTCAGCGAGCCGAATTCAAGGAGGCGAACAAGGAGCCCGAAGCGCCGGTGTACCGAGTGGGCTGTGAGGTCGAAGTTCCCGGCATCAAGGGTGGCGGTCAGGAGGGACGCCTGCACGTTATGGCGGGAATTTCCGATGCTCAGGGCTTTCTGATGTTGGGCAAAACGGCCGCAAGCGCATCGGTGATCCGCATGGGTGGCCCGATCCAGGTGGATTTTCCCGATCTCAAGCCAAAATTACGCCCCGGTTATGCAGTCGAAGTAATGGTGTCGATCGGTTTTCCCGGGCAGGGGCCGGGGACTTTCGCCGCGATCAGCTACGAAGAGACTTTTTCCGCGGAAGTGATACCCACAGTGGAAGTCGAAGTGGCCTCCGCAGTTCAGGGCATGCCTCCTTACCGTGAAAAATTCGAACTACCGAGCCGGTGTTGACACACGAGCCTCTACGGCCCGGTTCGGGTCGATGCGAAGCAGCCTACGGGCAAAGCCACCGTGACCCTGTCTTTCCCCGCATGGAAAGAAGGACAGGTCGTTCCCACAAGGCATGAGTTGGCGATCGTCAAGGGAGCGACACGGCATCCGATTTTGCCTGCTTCCCCCGAGCTTACCTGGACGATCCGCCCCGCGGAAAAGCAAGCGAACATCTCGCATCAGAAGTATTCGCCTGACGGCAAGCGCCTGTTCCTGGCTGGCTATCCGTCGGGGATCGTCCAGTTCTGGGATCTGGAAAATCGCAAAGAAATCCGCCGGATGGAAAGCCACAAGGGTTATCGAGGGTCGTCCGACTATGCGCATCTGACCCCCGACTGGAAAACGCTCTACATGGGGGAAGAGACCCGGAAAGTCACACAGATCGAAGATCAAGGCAAGAATGTTCGGTTTTTCGAGAACACGGGCAAGGTCCTGGTCTGGGATGCCGAAACGGGCGAGCAAAAAAGCTCTCTCTACCCAGCCAGCGGCTATGGGGCCGGATATTGCCAGATGAGTCCCGATGGTAGAAAACTGGTCCTGGTCGAAATGAAGTCTTACAAGCCGTCGGAAGTCGGAAAAACCACCCTGGCGCAGACTTCCGTGTGGGATCTGAAAACGCAGGAGCGGCGCCTACTGGGCGATGCCTACATGGTGCCCAATTTTTCAAGCGACAGCAAGTTCGGATACTTCTCCATCACCAACTACGACAAGAAAACCTCGATCATCAAGAAGATCGATCTGGACACCGGCAAGATGCTGGCCGAGTTCGATTGCGGCGAACAAAACCGGCACTTAAGCCTGCAGGGGGTGTCGCCGGACGATCGCTGGCTCGCTGTCAAGCTTGCGGGCAAGCTAGCTGCACCACCCACCACCCTATTTTTGGATACCGCCGATCTCAAGGAGAAAGGCCGGCTGGTGCTTGCGCCCGATCCCAAGAGTTATGGCTGGCAATCCGGGTCCTATAGCCCCGATGGCAAGCTCTTCGAGACTTCCGATGGGTTAGGCAACATCCACCTTTGGAGCCTCGAAGAAAAGAAAGTGATCCGGGTCATTCCCATGGAGAATACCTCCGGGGTCCGGTCCTTCAGTCCCGACGGCAGGTATCTGGCGATCGCCTGGATGCCTAAGTATGACGAGTCTCTCGATGATGCCCGGGAACCCGAGCCGGCCGACATGCCGCAACCGCGCATCAGTTTGATCGATCTGAAGGATGCCGCCAAAGCACCTTTTGTCTTGGTCGCACCGCATGGATATTGCGGGTCGCTTGCCTTTCGCCCAGACGGCAAACAACTTGCTTTCGGCAGCTGGGGCGCGGTTCATATCTTCGACATTGAGAAGCTGATTAAGAAAAAAGAGAAGCCGTAAATGACTTCTCTTTAGGTCGCTGCCACGCGGCCGATTCCACTTCGATAGACCCTAAAGCTGGCGAGTTTTTTGAACACATCGAATCAAGAACCGGGAAAAGGAAATAAGAAAGAGTTGAGAGGATCTTGAACCGTAGACGAATTCGCCTAACGCCCAAGGGTGAGACCATCCATCATGAATCTTTACCGCTGGTTTCTGCTTTTTCTGCTACCCCTTCTATTTTCCAGTGCCTGGCAATCGCTTTCGATTGCAGCCGATACGTTTCCCGCGCCGCGTAAGATCGAAAAGGAGCCTGCCTACCAGTCCAAGACGCCACGTTACGGTCGACTCGTTTTCGGCAAGGAGGGGAAAGACCAGGTCTGGATCGTTCATGACGGCGACCTTCTCTATGTCGATCGCAACGGCAATGGGGACTTGACTGAACCGGGCGAGCGGATTGAACGGCAAAAGCCTCGCAAAGGTTTTGAAGATGCCCCGAGGAAAAACTTTGAAGTCGGTGAGCTCAAACTGGATGGGTTGACCCATAAAGACTTCATGTTGGAGGCCACTCCCCTTAAGCAATTTGCCACCGACGTCAACGGTCGGCGGCCTGAGTTCAACGAAGAGATCCGGAAGGATTCCGAGGCGATCGTGTACAGCCTCTCTGGCGAGGTCGAAATCCCTGGCATGAAAGGGGGCGGCCAGGATGGACGATGGAGTGTGAGAGTGGGCCGTTGCGACACCCGGGGCTTTTTGATTTTTGGCAATCAAGCTGCAAGCGCTCCCGCCATTCGTCTTGGCGGGCCCATTCAGGTTGATTTTTACGAGGAAAAACCGCAACTGCGCCTCGGCTATGCGATCGAGGTTTACGTGTCGATCGGTTTTCCCGGGCAAGGTCCAGGAACCTTCGCCGCGATCGAGTACGAAGGAACCTTGCCAACTGAGGTCAAACCAGTGGTGGAGATCGAAGTAGCCTCCGCCTCCCAAGGGGTTCCTTCCTACCGCGAGAGGTACGAGCTACCGAGCCGCTGTTGACACATCAATCTTCACGGCCCGGTTCGGGTCGAGCCAAAGCAGGCCGCGGATAAGGCCATCGTGACTCTTTCTCTCCCCGGCTGGAAAGAGGGGCAAGTACAATCCACGCGCCACTCGCTAGAGATTGTCAAGGGAATGGCGAAGCATCCCATCCTCCCGGTTTCCCGCGAACTTGCCTGGACGGTGCGCACCGCGGACAAGTTGGAAAGTTTCACCAGCCCGAAATTCTCTCTCGATGGCAAGCGCCTGTTCTTCATGAGCTATCCCTCGGGAATCGCGCAATTCTGGGATCTGGAAAAACGCAAAGAAATCCGTCGCATTGAACGCCCCATGAATGTTCAAGGAAACTTTGAACAAACTCATTTGAGCCCCGATTGGAAAACGCTTCTCATTGCCGACGGGACTCGCAAGGTCAAGCCGATTGAAGGAGATAAGAAAGAGGTATTTATTGAACTCGGTGGCAAGGTTCAGCTTTGGGATGTCGAAACGGGCGAGCAAAAAAGGCTCCTCTACCCCCCCAGCGGATATGGTGTGGGGTACTGCCAAATGAGTCCCGACGGGAGAACGTTCGTCCTGATTGAATTGAAATCGTACCGGCCTTCGGAGGTGGGACATTCTACCTTGGAGCAATCTTCCGTTTGGGATCTGAAAACTCAAGGGCGGCGACTGTTGGGCGATCATTCCATGATGCCTATTTTCTCCGGCGACAGCAAATCCGGTTTCTTTTGCATCAACAATTTCGACAGAAAAACATCGACTATCAGGAAGATCGACATCGAGAGCGGTAAGACTCTGGTGGAATTTCATTGGGATGAAAAAGATCGCCATATTAGCCTGCGAGGTATCTCGCGCGACAACCGTTTGCTCGCAGCGCAGCCAACGGGCAAACTGGGAGCGCCGCCCACAACCTTGTTTTTGGATGCGGCCACTCTCAAAGAGAAGGCCCGCCTGGTTCTTTCGCCTGACCCAGAGACTGACGGGTGGCAAGTGGGTTCGTTCAGCCCGGATGGCAAGATGTACGAGACTTCAGACGGACAAGGGAATATTCATCTCTGGGACCTTGAGGAAAAGCGAGTTACCCGGGTCATTCCCATGGAAAACAACTCCCTGTTGCGCGCGTTCAGCCCCGACGGCCGATACCTGGCGATTGCCTGGATCCCAAAAATTGACGAGTCGCTTAAGAACTCCCGGAATCCCGATCCGGCCGATTTGCCGCAGCCACGCATCAGTTTGATCGATCTGACCGACGCGGGCAAACCGCCGAACGTGTTGATCGCGCCGCACGGCCATTGCGGCTCGATCGCTTTTCTTCCTGACGGCAAACAAATCGCCTTCGGCAGTTCGGGCGGACTTCACATTTTCAACATCGAGAAGCTCGTGGCGAAATGAAAGCACCAATCATGAGCGGTTGCCGCTGGTTTCTGCTACCTCTTCTATTTTCTAGCGACTGGCAATCGTCTTTGATTGCAGCCGACACGTTTCCCGCGCCGCGCAAGATCGACAAGGAGCCCATCTACCAGTCCAAGACGCCACGTTACGGCCGACTCGTGTTCGGCAAGGAGGGGAAAGACCAGGTCTGGATCGTTCACGATGGCAATCTGCTCTATGTCGATCGCAATGGCAATGGGGATTTGACCGAACCCGGTGAGCGGGTGGAACGGCAAAAGCCTCGCAAAGGTTTCGAAGATGCCCCAAGGAAAACCTTTGAAGTCGGTGAACTCAAACTGGGTGGGTTGACCCACAAAGACTTTATTCTGGATGCCACGCCTCTCAAGGAGTTTGCCAACGATGCCCTCGGTCGGCGGCTTGAGTTCAAAGAGGAAATCAAGAAGGATTCCGAGGCGTTCGTGTACTTCGTCACGGGCGAGGTTGAAGTCCCTGGCATGAAGGGAGGAGGCTTTGATGAACGATGGAGTGTGAGAGTGGGCCGTTGCGATACCCAGGGCTTTTTGATTTTTGGCAATCGAGCTGCAAGCGCACCCGCCATTCGCCTTGGCGGGCCAATCCAGGTGGATTTTTACGAGGAAAAACCGCAACTGCGCCTCGGCTATGCGATCGAGGTTTACGTGTCGATCGGTTTTCCCGGGCAAGGTCCAGGAACCTTCGCCGCGATCGAGTACGAAGGAACTTTGCCCGCTGAAGCTAAGCCGGTGCTGGAGATCGAAGTGGCCTCCGCCTCCCAAGGTGTTCCTCCCTATCACGAGAGGTACGAGCTACCGAGCCGCTGTTGACACATCAATCTTCACGGCCCGGTTCGGGTCGAGCCAAAGCAGGCCGCGGATAAGGCCATCGTGACTCTTTCTCTCCCCGGCTGGAAAGAGGGGCAAGTACAATCCACGCGCCACTCGCTAGAGATTGTCAAGGGAATGGCGAAGCATCCCATCCTCCCGGTTTCCCGCGAACTTGCCTGGACGGTGCGCACCGCGGACAAGTTGGAAAGTTTCACCAGCCCGAAATTCTCTCTCGATGGCAAGCGTCTGTTCCTCATGAGTTATCCCTCGGGAATCGCGCGGTTCTGGGATCTGGAAAAGCGCAAAGAAATCCGCCGCTTCGAACGCCCCAAAGATCATCGAAAGCCTTCCGAGCGAGCTCATTTGAGCCCGGATTGGAAGATGCTTGTCGTTGCCAACGGGACCGAGAAGGCCAAGCCGATTGGAGAGGATAAGAATGAAGTCTTTTTTGAATTTGGTGGAGAGATTCAAGTTTGGGATGTCGAAACAGGCGAGCAAAAAGGGCTCTTCAATCCTCCTATTGGGTATGGCGTGGGGCACAGCCAAATGAGCCCCGACGGGAAGATGCTGGTCCTGACGGAATGGAAGTCATATCGGGCTTCGGAGGAGGGTCGGCCTAACTTCGTGCAAACTTCCGTTTGGGATCTGAAAACGCAACAACGGCGCCTCTTGGGGAATGCCAATATGTTTCCCAATTTCTCCAGCGACAGCAAATTCGGATATTTTTGTATCGGCAATATCGACAATATCGACAATATCGACAAAAAAAGATCGGTCATTAAAAAAATCGATATGGAAAGCGGAAAGACTCTGGCGGAATGGAATTGGCTCGAAAAGGACCGCAGTATTAGCGTGCGGGATGTCTCGCACGACAACTGCTGGCTCGCAGTGCAGCCAACGGGCAAGCGTGGAGCGCCACCTACGACCTTGTTTTTGGATGCGACTACTCTCAAGGAAAAGGCCCGCCTGGTACTTTCACCTGACCCTAACACCCACGCCTGGCAAGCGGGTTCGTTCAGTCCGGATGGCAAGATCTATGAGACTTCGGATGGGCAAGGAAACATTCATCTCTGGAACTTGGAGGAAAAGCGAGTCATCCGGGTCATTCCCATGGAAAACCACTCCCGTGAGCGCGCCTTTAGCCCCGATGGCCGATACCTGGCGGTGGCCTGGATGCCAAAGACTGACGAGTCACTTAAGAACTCCCGGATTCTCGATCCGGCCGATTTGCCGCAACCGCGCATCAGTTTGATCGATCTGAGCGACGCGGGCAAACCGCCAGTTGTCTTGGTTGCGCCGCATGGTCATTGCGGCTCCCTCGCTTTTCTACCTGACGGCAAACAGCTCGCCTTCGGTAGTTCAGGGGGCGTTCACATTTTCGACGTCGAAAAACTAGTCACAAAAAATGAGAAACCCTAGCGAAATCAATAGGAAAGAATGATGACGATTCCCGGCCGCAAAGGATTCCGCCTCAACCTGGGATGAGAAAACCAATCATGAATCGTTGCCGCTGCCTCCTGCTGGCCTTTCTAACCTTGAACGTCTGGCAATCACACCTATCTGGGGCCGACGCGTTTCCGACGCCGCGCAAGATTGTCAAAGAGCCCACCTACCAGTCCAACACGCCGCGGTACGGCCTGCTCGTTTTTGGCAAGGAGGGGAAAGACCAGGTCTGGGTCGTTCATGATGGAGATCGGCTCTACGTCGATCGCAACGGCAACGGTGATCTGACCGAGCCAGGAGAGTGCATCGAACGACTGAAACCTCGCAAAGGCTTCGAAGGGGCCTCAAGTCGAACCTTTGAAGTCGGTGAGTTCAACCTGGGCGGGTTGCACCACCATGGGTTTCTCATTCGAACCGATCTACTCACGGAAGCGGCAATCGGGGCGGCAAAGCGGCGGCCCGAATTCAACGAAGAGATCAAGAAAGATCCCTCAGCGGTTGTGTACGCGATCAACGGCGAGGTGGACGTTCCTGGCATCAAAGGAGGGGGCCTCAATGGAGGAGTAAGCGTGTTGGCGGGGCCTTCCGATGCCCACGGCTTTCTGATTTTTCGTAAGGACGCATCGAGCGCTCCCATCATCCGCCTTGGTGGTCCGATTCAGATTGATTTCCCGGATCTCAAACCGAAGCTACGCCCAGGCTTTGACGTTGAAGTGCTGGTATCGATCGGTTTTCCGGGGAGGGGTACAGGCGCTTTCACCTCAATCGGTTACCACGAAACGCTGCCCGCCGAAGCGAAGCCGATCGTTGAAGTCGAAGTCGTCTCGGTGACACAAGGCCTTCCTCCTTACCGAGCCAAATATGAACTGCCCAACCGCTGTTGAGGCACCAGTCTTTACGGCCCGGTCCGGGTCGATCCAAAGCAACCACCAGGCCATGCCCTTGTGACGCTATCCATTCCCGCGTGGAAAGAGGGTCAGGTGAGTTCCACGCGCCATTCGCTGGAGATTGTCAAGGGAGTCGAGAGACATCCGAGTCTGCCGGTTTCTCGTGAGCTGACCTGGACGATTCGCCATCCGGACAAGGAGGCAAACATCCCGCATGTAAAATACTCCCCAGACGGTAAGCGCCTTTTCTTGACTGGCTATCCTTCAGGTGTGACCCAGTTCTGGGATCTGGAAAACCGCAAGGAGATCCGCCGCTTCGAAAGCGCCAAGGGGTTGCGCGGATCCTCCGATTACGCCCAAGTGAATCCCGACTGGAAAACGCTTCTCATTAGTGAAGAGACGCGGAAATCAACGCGGATCGAAAAAGACGGCAAAAAAGACTTGCTGCTCGAACGCAGCGGTACCGTCCAAATCTGGGATGTCGAAACGGGAGAGCAAAAGAGTTTTCTCTACCCTGAGAGCGACCATGGTCCAGGAAGTTTTCAATTGAGCCCTGACGGAAAAAAACTGGTCCTGGTCGAAATGAAATCTCTCCGGAGGTCCGAGCTCGGGAAGATTTCCCACGCGCAAACATCGCTTTGGGATCTGCAAACGCAAGCGAGGTATGTCCTTGGCGACTCCTTTCTGACGCCGACTTTTTCAAGCGACAGCAAATTCGGCTTCATCTCGGTGAGCAATCTCGAGAAGAAAACCTCGATGGTCAAAAAGATCGATCTGGACAATGGCAAAACTTTGGCGGAAATCGATTGCAGCGAACTAGGCCAGACCATTCGCTTGGAAGGAATTTCGCCCGATAACCGCTGGATCGTGGCCCAGTTGGGAACTCGAATCGACTCACCGCCCATCATCCTTTTTTTGGATGCAGCGACCCTCAAGGAAAAAGGTCGACTGGTACTTGAGGCGGCCGCCCCAAAAATCTCCGGCTGGCACATCAGTTCGTTCAGTCCCGACGGCAAGTTCTTCGAGACTGCAGACTGGAAAGGCAACATCCATCTCTGGAGCCTCGAGGAGAGGAAGGTCATCCGAATTATCCCCTTGGAAAATGGCTCGTGGGTCCGTCAATTCAGCCCCGATGGTCGATTCCTGGCGATCGTGGGAATGCCAAAATATGACGCGTCGTTTGACGATACCCTCAACCCGGATCCACTCGACATGCCGCAGCCGCGAATCAGCTTGATCGACTTGAAGGATCCCGCCAGACGGCCGATCGTCCTGATCGCGCCGCACGGCTACTGCGGCTCGCTCGCGTTTCGTCCCGACGGCAAGCAACTCGCCTTCGGCAGCTCGGGCGGAGTCCATATTTTCGATATCGAGAAGCTTGTCACGAAAAAAGAGAAGCCCTAGAGGCTTCTCTTTCGCAGAGCGCAACGATCGAGTCCGCTGGGTTCTATTTCTCGGCTCGGACCTTGATCTGATAGGTTGCAGTCAGCAAATCGATCAGAGAATCTTTCTTCTGTTCTTTGAGTGAATCCATGACTTCGTCAGGCAGCTCCGGGGCAGTCAAAGTGGCAACGTTGCGTTTGACCTTCCAGACAAAGGGCTTGTCGGTGAAGCAATCGAAAGGAATCGGCAGATCGGTGATGTCCTCGAGCTTTTCGGGAAGTTTCCCTTCGTGGCCGGCCGCATAGTGGCGCACCGCTTCGATGATCCGAATGGTCTGAATCTTGCGGTAAATCGAATGCAAAATCATATAGTTGAATAGGGGATTCTTAAAAAAGTCGTAGAACTTTGCATTGAAATTCTTGTAAAATGCGTGGCAATCTTGATTGAGCTTAATGAGTTGCGGCAGCGCTTCTCTTGCGGGCAGGGTGACATAAGCATTGTAACGAGAATCGATGCGGGCATGGTTGAGAGCAAACCAGCGGATCAGCGCCTCTTCGGCGGTCATTTTCTCGACTTTTTCGGGCGCGATTCCCATTAATGCCGGTAGTTCGCCGCGGGCGACATTCTCCGCGGCGGAGAATGCTTTTTTCTTCGCTGCCTCTCCCTTGGGAACGATCATGCCCACCGAGGTTTCGAGGTAGGACAATTGTTGATGGAGCAGCTTTTTCCATTCCTCGTCGGTTCGGGGTTTCTCAAGTTCGCTGAGGAAGGGGAAGGTCATCACGAGGATGTTGCCTTCCAGGTCGGCAGTGCGCTCGAGGCTCAGAATGTTTTTGGGAATTGAGCTTAAGGCCCAGTAAAGATTGGGACTCTTGGGGTGGCTAATCACATCCACCGCCCGGTCGAGCATGGTGCGCTCGATCACTGCCGCGACCATTTGATTGATGACGAACGGAGTCTGGGCGATATGGCGACCGTTAGTGATGCCGACCTTGATGACATCGATCGTCTCGTTCATCTGGCCCTGAGACAGATGATACTTGGCCTTGGCGGACAAGCCGTGCCCCAGAAAATTCCTCAGACCTTGAAGATCGGGCAAAAGGACGAACATGGCGGGAACCTCACCGATCGGATACTCCCAATGGGCCTCTCTCTTGTAGGCGGCTCGCTTCATATCTTCAAAAAATCGCTCGGGAAGGTCCGAGAAATTCTTCCATTTGGGATCGGTCAAGGGAACTTCGTCCCACTCGTGGAGTTTGTGAAAAACCTTCTGCATCCAATTCTGTTGTTCCCAGGGCAACCTGAGCAGAATTGGCACGGCATTACCCGGTTTCAGTTCATCCTCTCGGGGCACAAATCGGTACTTCAATACCGGAGATTCGATCGCTTTTGGGGTGATTTCCACCACGATCGGTTTCGGATCGGCACCTTGCGAGGGCAAAGCGCAAACGGACAACAAGATTGGAGACAAAAGGGAAAGCCAAATAATCCACGCGAACCGTTTCATCGGTCGACTCCTTGCTTCAGGTGGTAATGGGAAGGAAAAAACGAAACAAAAGATCGTCAATAGTCTCGATTTTCCCCCTGGGAAAACCGAATCAAGGCGTGCGCCTTTTCGCTCGGGTCAAGACGGGCAAACTTCTGCCATTCCCGATCAAAAAGCTCTTCTTTATTCTCCTGACTTTTCCACGTTTCCCTGGGAGACGGTTGCGCTACGGACGTTCCAAAAACCCCCGTATGCATCTCTTCCTTGGCAGCGATGGCGATCTGCGTCGTTCGCTCGCCCGAAGGTAAAGGCGCAACGGGCCGATTCCAGGGATATTGCGAAGCTACCAACATCAGGGCCAACGTCAGTGCACCTGTCTGCCAGATGCGCAGGCTTCTTCTTCCGGATCGTTTTCCCGCATCGAAAGCGCACTGGTAGATGAGCATTTGCTGGCGAACTGGATCGAGCTTGGGACCGTTGCCAAGCAGTTGCGCCTCCAGGGCGGACAGATCGTCATCCTTCAAGGAAAAATCGTTCATGGGAGGCGCTCCGTGGGCGAAACGAGCAGTTCACGCAAGTGCTTGAGGGCGGTTTCGTAGCGGCGAAAGGCGGTCGCGGGCGAGGTTCCGACAAGTTGGCCAATCTCTTCCCAGGACAAGCCGCCCCAGATGCGAGCGACCAGGATCTCCTTGAAAGATGCCTCAAGCGCTTCCACCGCCGCCATGGTTTCCGATTGTTCCAGGGATTCGGCCGGGTTAGCGACGAACGCCTCGGGAAAGGCTCTGGCCGCATCCCGTTTGCTGCGCCTGACTTCCGAACGATTCGCCTTCTCTGCCAGGTTCTTGCAAACGGTAAACAACCAACTCCTGGGCTGTTCGGGCGCAGGATCCAGCGTCGCCAGGCGGCAGAAGGCTTCTTGCACAACATCTTCCCAGTGAGGGGTCCGCGAGCGGGTCCAAACCTGCAGAATCGCCGCATGGCTATCGATGAGACCCGCAAGCTGTTCGGCCGCCAAAGGCATGAAGGAAACCTTCCCACGTGATCCCAGTCACTTCTATGACCCCGCCAAAGCTGTTTCCTTTCATTGGGCTTTTGGATTTTCTTGGGATTCGGTGAGAGGGGATGCGAGGGTGCGAGATTTTTTTCAACGCAAAGGCGCAAAGGAGACTTGGAAATCGGGTGTTGGAGGGAGGGGTGAGGGGATTCGCGAGGGGGAGAGGCTTTTTTCAACGCAAAGGCGCAAAGGGACCAAGGGCGCAAAGAAGAATGGAGGGGAAAACGGTCGGGAAAGCGATTTCTGGTGACGAGTGACGACGAAAATCAGGTTTGTCCGTGACGCAGGCTGAGGTTTCCAGGTCTTCTGCGTCTTTGCGTCCTTTGCGCCTCTGCGTTAAACTCCTCGACTTCCCCTCCCACAAACACCGTTGACCGTTCGGTTCCTTTGCGCCTCTGCGTTAATTTCTTCGTCTTTCCCATCCACCAGCGTCGCCGACGGATCGGTGACTTTGCGCCTTTGCGTTGGGTTTCTCGTCGTTCCCCTCCTTCCATAAAACACGGTAGGAGCACTTCATGATCACGAAATCCAATTCGATGCAGGCAGTCATTGTGGGAACCGGCTTCATGAGCTGGGTTCACTGGGAGGCGTTGGCTCGGCTGGGAATCGGTGTGCGTGGTGTTTTGGGGTCGGGACCCGGCAAGGCAGAGCAGTTGATCGCGCGGTTTCGCGCGGAGTCGACGGCCAGGGTTTACCAGACCTACGAAGAGATCATGAACGATCCCGCGGCCCAGGTCGTGCATCTGGTCGTGCCCAATCGGTATCATTTTGCCATGGCGAAAGCCGCGCTGGAAGCGGGTAAGCATGTGCTTTGCGAAAAACCGCTGGCGATGAATCCGGCCGAATCGGCGGCGCTCGTTGAGTTGGCGCGCAAGCACCCGCAGCAGGCTGCGGCGGTCAATTACAATATTCGGTTTTATCCGCTGTGTCTGGAGGCGCGCGAACGTGTGCGTGGCGGCGACATTGGCGATCTGTTTCATATCAGCGGCAGCTATGTGCAGGACTGGCTGCTCTGGCAAACCGACTACAACTGGCGAGTGCTTGCCGCCGAAGGCGGAGATCTTCGCGCCGTTGCCGATATCGGCACCCACTGGCTCGATCTGATCAGCTCGATCACCGGTTTAGACATCGAGTCGGTGTGCGCCGACTTGCGTACCGTTCATCCGCAAAGGCAAAAACCTGCCGGAGAGATTGTGACCTTTGCGGGGAAGAATGCTCCCGTCGCCGCGGGCAAACCGGTCGACATCACGACTGACGATTACGGTGGCATCTTGCTCAGGCTGAGCGGCGGTGTGCGGGCGAACTTGACAGTTTCTCAGGTGAATGCAGGCCGTAAGAATTGCTTGCGCTTTGAAATGGCCGGCTCGAAGAAGGCGCTGGCGTGGAACAGCGAATCGCCCAACGAGATGTGGATTGGCCATCGCGACGAACCCAATCAACTGCTCTTGCGTGACCCCGCCCTGCTTGGCGGTGCTGCCCGCGCGGCGGCCGACTACCCCGGTGGTCATAACGAAGGCTTTGACGATTCGTTCAAGGCGGCGTTTCGTGTTTTGTACGACTACATTGGCGCGGGCGATTTCACGGCGCCGCCGCCTTATCCGACGTTTGCCGACGGTCACAAGGAAATTGTCGTTTGTGAGGCGATCTTGAAGAGCCACCGCGAGCGGCGCTGGGTCGATATCAAGGAGATTGCATGAAACTGGGATTTGTCAGCGCGATTTTGCCCGAACTGGATCTGGAACAGGTGTTTCGCATCGCCGGCCGCCTCGGCTACGACTGCGTCGAGGTGATGTGCTGGCCCGTGGGCAAGGCCGAACGGCGCTACGCAGGTGTGACGCACATTGATGTCGAAGCGCTGGACGATGCTGCCGTGGCCAGGATCAAGGATCTGGTCAAACAGACCGGAGTCGAAATCAGTGGCCTGGGCTATTACCCCAATGCGTTGTCGCCGGACGCGACCGAATCGGCGAATTGCGTGGCACATATCCGCAAGGTGATGGATGGCGCCGCTCGCCTTGGATTAGGCCATGTCAACACCTTTGTTGGGCGGGATTTCACCAAATCGGTGGATGACAACTGGCCGCGCTTTGTCGCAACTTGGCGCCCCTTGCTTGATCATGCGCAAACGCTCAAGCTCAAGGTTGGTATCGAAAACTGCCCCATGCTCTTTTCCAAGGATGAATGGCCAGGAGGCAAGAATCTGGCCATCAGCCCCGCGATCTGGCGCAGGATGTTTCAGGACCTTCCCTACGAGGGTTTTGGACTCAACTACGACCCCTCGCACATGATCTGGCAACAGATGTGCTACCTGGAGCCGATTCGCGAGTTCGCCAAAAAACTCTTTCACATCCATGCCAAGGATGTGCGCCTCGATCGGCACAAGCTCAACCAGGTCGGCATTCTGGCGAACCCCAGCGAATACCACACGCCCAAGCTACCCGGAATGGGCGATGTTCACTGGGGTTCTTTTTTCGGTGCCTTGACCGATAGCGGTTTCAACGGATCGGTGTGCGTCGAGGTGGAAGATCGCGCCTTTGAGGGATCGCTGGAATCTCGAATCGCGTCATTGCGCCAATCGCTCACCTTCTTGCGCAACTATGTTCCCAAGCGCGGGGAGCATTCGTGAGCGGCATCTATGCCGGGGTCGACCTGGGCGGGACCAACATCAAAGCCGTCATCGCTTGCTCATCAGGAGAGATCCTGGCCGAGTCGAATACTCCCACGCTGGCTCATGAAGGGCCGCAAAAGGTCCTTGATCGCATTGCCGCGATCGTGGAGGAACTTGCCAGGCAGGCAGGTCATCCGCCACAGGCGGTCGGCATGGGCTGCCCAGGGCTGGTCGATGTCGAGAAGGGATTCACCCGATTCTTCCCCAACTTGCCGACCCAGTGGCGCGATGTACCAGTGGCCGCTGTGCTTGGCCAGAAGCTGGGTTGTCCGGTGCGCTTGCTCAACGATGTCCGCTGCGCGACTTTGGGCGAACAATCGTTCGGCCAGGGCCGGGATGTCGCGACGATGGTGTTTTTCGCCGTGGGCACCGGCATCGGTGGCGGCGTGATTGTCGATGGCAAGCTGCGCTTGGGGCCACTTGGCGCGGCGGGAGAGCTGGGGCATCAAACGGTTTTGCCCGACGGTCCCCTTTGCGGTTGTGGCAATCACGGCTGCCTCGAAGCCCTGGCCAGCGCCACGGCGATTGCCGCCGAGGGCTTGCGCCTGATGCGCGGCGGCATGGCCAGTGCGCTCTTCCAGAGGATTCAGGGGGATGCCAACCAAATCACGCCCAGAGTCATGGCCGAAGTGGCAGACCAAGATCCGGCCGTCCGCGATGTGCTGGTGCGCGCGGCGCGCTGGCTGGGCATCGGCGTGGCCAATGCGGTGACGATTCTTCATCCCGATCTTGTTGTGCTGGGCGGAGGCGTCGCCGAGATGGGTGACTTGTTATTGGATGAGGTGCGCGCGGTGGTGCGCAAGCGGGTCGGGATGTTTCCCACGGATGATGTGCGCATGGAAAGATCGCAACTGGGCGAACAGGCCGGAGTGTTGGGTGCGATCGCCTGGGCGGCGAAGGGCATTTAGGGATCGATCACGTATTCGAATGAGGGGCAAGCACGATGAAGTACAGCTACGAGCAGTTGGCCAAGATGATCGATCATTCCTTGCTCCATCCGACGATGACCGATCAGGAACTGGAAGAGGGTTGCAAGATCGCGACCAAGTACCAGGTCGCCTCGGTGTGCATCAAACCTTACGCAGTCAAAAGCGCCGCCCTGATGCTCAAGGGAAGTGGCGTACTCGTGGGAGCGGTCATCGGTTTTCCCCATGGCAATTCCCTCACCGAATCGAAGCGTTATGAAACCGAGCTAGCCTGCCGCGATGGAGCGGCCGAAATCGACATGGTGATCAACATTGGCAAGGCGCTCTCGGGCGATTGGAACTATGTCGAAGCCGATGTGCGTGCCGTCTGCGATGAAGCGCACAAGCACGGGGCCAAGGTGAAGGTGATTTTTGAAAACGACTATTTGACCAAGGGAGGCGCGGGATTGAGCGCCGACGAATTCAAAACCAAATTATGCTCCCTTTGCGAGAAGGCCGGCGCCGACTGGGTGAAAACCTCAAGTGGCTACGGTTTTGTGAAGCAGGCCGACGGCAGTTACAACTACAAGGGGGCCACCGAGCATGACCTGGCGCTGATGCGCGCGCATGTCTCCGAGCGGGTGCAGGTCAAGGCAGCGGGGGGGGTGCGCGACCTCGATGGGCTGATCAAGGTTCGCGACCTTGGCGTCTCGCGCTGCGGAGCGACTGCGACCGCGGCGATGCTTGACGAATACCGCCGGCGCGAAGCTGCGGAAAAAGCGGGTCAGGCAATGGCGCAGAAATCCGGTTCAATCGGTTCGGGTGGGTATTGAGCGGCGACAAGGGTAGGTGAGTTTCATGATTTCTTTCAAACGGCCAAGCCAGGTCTTTCTTCATTGCCCTCGTTGCGGGCTTCATCGTGGCGAGCCGGAATCGGTCACGGCGCCCTTTGCTTGCAAGGGCTGCGCTTTCACCTTTTACTTTAATCCAGCCGTCGCCGCGGCGGTGTTCATCGAAGGAGCGGACCGCTCGGTGTTGCTCATCAAGCGGGCCAAGGATCCGGCCAAGGGGAAACTGGCACCTCCGGGCGGATTTGTCGACATTGGCGAAACCGCCGAGACGGGAATCGTGCGTGAAGTCCGCGAAGAAGTCGGGCTGGAACTCGCCGACTTGAGGTTTCTTTGCTCCGAGCCCAACCACTATTTCTACAAGGAGGTGCAATATCCCGTGTTGGACCTTTTCTTCACCGCCAGGGCGATTGCACCAGAGACCGCCCAGGCACTCGACGATGTTGATGGTTTTGTCTGGGTGCAGGAAAAAGAAATCGTTGCCGAGGACCTGGCATTTCCTTCCATGCAGGCGGCCTGGAGGCTGCGGCGGGAAAGGGGCAACTCATAGTCCGAGGCCGGCAAGAATTGCTCGCCGTGTCGCTACCAATTCCTTGGTTGTCCGGTAGGAACGCCCAGTAAGAAAAGGCGCTGGGAATAGAACCTGTCCGCTTTCCTAGAATGAGGTCGATTCCACTTCTTACCCAGTGAAGTTCCCGTCCCGAGGAGTTTGAACATGAAGTTTCGTGGATATGCCGCAACCGAACAGGGTAAGCCGCTGGTTCCCTTCGAATACGACCCGGGACCATTGAAGATCGACGAGGTCGATATCGCGGTGGAATCGTGCGGGCTTTGCCACAGTGATTTGAGCATGCTGGAGAATCAGTGGGGAGCCACCCAGTACCCATTGATTCCCGGCCACGAAGCGATCGGAAAGGTCGTTGCGCTGGGAGACGGTGTCAATCACCTGAAAGTGGGCCAGCGCGTTGGCCTGGGCTGGCGATCTCGCTCTTGTATGGTTTGCGACCAGTGTTTTAGCGGTAACCACAATCGTTGCGCGACGCCAGGTCAAAACGCTGACACGGTCGTTCATCGTCATGGGGCCTTTGCCGACAAGGTCCGCTGCCAGGCGGCCTGGGCGTTTCCCTTGCCCGAGAGTGTCGATCCGCTCACCGCGGGACCGCTTTTCTGCGGCGGTATTACGGTTTTTTCGCCGATCGTGATCAACCATGTGCTGCCGACACACCGGGTCGCGGTCGTGGGCATCGGCGGCCTGGGTCATATGGCCATCGCCTTTTTGAAGGCCTGGGGCTGCGAGGTGACGGCGTTCTCGACGAGCGCCTCGAAGGAGGCCGAAGCCCGGTCGATGGGAGCCCATCATTTTTTGAGCACGCGAGATCCCAAGGCGCTGGAGAGTGCGGCGGGCCGCTTTGATCTCATCCTCGTCACGGTCAATGCCGGCCTCGATTGGGACGCCTATGTCAAGGCACTTCGTCCCGGCGGCAAACTTCACATCGTGGGGGCGATTGCCAAGTTCGAAGCAACCTGGTTCCCGATCCTCGTTGGTCAAAAATCCGTAGGCGGCTCCCCTGTGGGCGGTCCCGCCACCATGTTGCAAATGCTCGACTTCGCCGGTCGCAACAAGATCCGCCCGATCGTCGAAACCTTTCCGATGTCGAAGATCAACGAAGCCTTCGAACACCTAAAGCACGGCAACCCCCGCTACCGCATCGTACTAACTCAAGATCTGAAATAGGAAGTAAGAGAGAAGCATTTTAACGCAGAGGCGCAAAGGACGCCAAGCCGCAAAGGACCTTGGAGTGGATAGGTAGGCGGTGCTGGTGGGAGGGAAAGACGAGGAGTTTAACGCAGAGGCGCAAAGGACGCCAAGCCGCAAAGAGAGATTTTGGTGCAAGGGGCGCGGCAAAAGGGAGAGTGGGCACCCAGTCAAGCGGCCCAATCCGCCTCCATGTAGCGGGCCTCTTTCCGTATCTGATTCATGGATCTCTGCGCCTTTGCGTCCTTTGCGCCTCTGCGTTAAAAAAGGCCTCTCACTCTCGCGAAATCTCGCACGGCCCTCAGTGCTCATTCAGACGCTTCTTTGCGCCTTTGCGTCCTCTGCACCTTTGCGTTGAAAAAAATCTTTCTCCCTCGCCTCACCTCTTCTCCCCTCAGACTTTCTCCGCTCTTAGCTGCTCTTGGAGTTCCATCACACGCAGTTCGAGGCCCTTGATTTCCTTGAGGATTTCGACGCGGTTGCGGTTGATGAAATATTTGAGCAGTTCGACGGCCGGGAAAATCAAGAAGAAGATCGCGACGATTCCGAGCCAGACACCGACCGGTGTGTCGGCGCGGTTGCCCCCCAGATAGAGGAACAGGGTCCCCATCAGGACGACAAAGGTCCAGATGCCACCAGCGTACCATTTTTGCCGGTTCAGAGTTTTTTCATTTTGAGCCAACATCTTTGCCGTCTCCTCTCGATAAAGCGCGAGTTTGCTTCTACTTGGCTCCCATTGAGCCAGCAGACCCTCTCGCAAAGGTTCGTGTGAGTCGTTCATGATGGGGCCTTTTCCCTGGGAGGGAGGCTGGGGGCAGGGGCGCCGCCTGGGGTCAGGATGCTACGTAGGGCTCGCTTGGCGTGATGGATCCGTGATTTGACGGTTCCTTCGGGGCAATTCACGATCGACGCCACTTCGGCGATGCTCAGGTCTTCCAGAAAATGCAGTACGAGTACTTCGCGGTGGGCCAACTCCAGTTGGTCGAGTGCCAGGTGCAAGGCCTCGGCCTCATCGGCGCTGAAGGTCGGCTCCAAGGAGCCATCGAGTGAGTCATATTTGTCAAGCGAATGTCGTTTCTCACGGGCGTTCTGGGCGACATCTTTGCGCATGCGGTCGATCGCGAAGCTATGCGTCATCTGGTAAAGCCAGGCGCGCAGTTGGCGAGGCCGATCGAGTCTTCTGATGGCGCGGAACGCCTTGAGCCAGACCTCCTGCAAAATGTCGAGGGCCCGGTCTTCGTCGCGGAGCAATTTCTGCGCGAAGTAGAGGAGGGGTCGCTCCATCTCACGGACGAGGTCAGCGAAGGCTTGTGGCTCGCCGCTCTGGCATCTCAAGGCCAGCCATTCGTCCCGAAGTTGTTTGGAGGTTGCGTTCATTTGCAGATCAGTCGAAGCCGGAGGCGTGGCGGTTCAAAATTTGGCGGAAAAAGGGGAGAGGTGCACGCTTCGGCACATTGACGATCTTAAGCAGCCCTGACGCAGCCGAATGCGGCTTCAAAAGAGGATTTCATCCGCCTGCGATCACACGCTATTATGGGAGCATCATGGTCGATTTAAGAGAAGGGAATGCAACCGTGGAGGCGCCTCTTGTCGGTGACGTGGGGAGCGAGCCATTACTACCGCCGCGTCCCTGGGTTTCCTTGATCGCATTCGGTTACCCGGTGCTCCTGCTGGGTTCGATCATCGGTAGTTGGTTGGCAGCGTGGTTTGTTCTTGGCCGCATGCCTCAGCCAGCGCTCGACGATCCCAAGCAGATTCTTGGGCTGGTTCATGACGCTTCGGTGCTCGTGCTCTGCTTCATGCCGGTGGGAATGGCCGCGGCGCTTTATCATGCGGCTTCGCAATGGACTTCGGGTCAAATCGCTTTCAGGACGGCTTTCGCAAATTCCCTTTCGTTATTGGTGTTTTGGCTGCATGTGATTTTCTTGTTGCGAGGCGACCCGTTCAAAATCGTCACCTGGTGGTTGGATTGAGGCTTTGAGCGGGTGTAGCACCCTTCGGGTGCGCCCCTTGCGATTGACGCAGATCGGATCGCACGAATCACCTTGAGTTGGGCGCAGGCAAAAGAAAGAAAAGACCGCAACGGTGAAATCAGGTTCGGTGCCGGTCTCTTTCCCGCACCTGGTGCGGGCATTCCCCACCCGATTGACTCAGGATTTTGGCAACAACCGGATCAAAGGCACATCTCCCACAGCGGGCCCTGGCTTGGAAAGGGCGCGTAGGTCGAGCCGATTCTTGCCGGCCTTGGTGATTTCCAATTCACCAATCTCGAATGCCTTGAAAGCCTGAAATCCGCCCGTTTCCACCACCTTGTGCTTGAGGATTTGGCCATTCACCGAGATGGCCAGTTCCGCTCCTCCAGAACCATTGCCGCAGCCTTGGGTCAACTCCACCGTGAATTTGCCCGGCTTTTCCACGGTGAACTCCCAGTAGGCGGCATCGTCCTTGACCACCCAGTAGCCCAGGGTGTTTTTGTGGGGAAGCGGTTCGAAGCGCAGCATCTTGCCGGTGACTTCGGCGCTTCGTCCGGGAAGGAGAATGACGCCGTTTTCATCGGGAGGGTTGGGGCGGTAATCGGTGTTGGGCGTCATCGTCTGGGCGCCGACCTCCTTGCGCCAGACTTCCAGCCGTTTCGCCATCGCCTCAACCCGGGCCGGTTCATCGGGAGCGAAATTCTGATTCTCGCCACTGTCCTTTTCGAGGTGGAACAACTCGTGGCGGCCGGTTTCAAAAAACTCGACAAGTTTCCAGGGTCCTTCACGCATGGCGGCCCCGGGCCGGCCCCCCTGGTTGCTGTAGTGCGGGTAATGCCAGAAGAGGGGGCGTAGCGGAGGAAGGTCGGGCGAAGGAGTGCCCTCGATAAGGGAAACGAGGGACGCTCCGTCCTGAGGCGCGGGAAGACTTGCACCGGCCCATTGCGCCAGGGTCGGGCCGACATCCAGTCCTGTCACGGGCACATTGATGCGCGCAGGCGGAGTTTTCTTGGCCGTGTGGATGAGCAAGGGAACGCGAATGCCTCCCTCGTAGAGGTACCCCTTGCCTTCCCGTAAGGGGGAATTGATCGTCGCCGGGGTGTTGGGGCCTTCACGGGTGCACAGGCCGCCATTGTCCGAGGTGAAGACGATGATCGTGTTGTCGCTTAAGTTCAGTTCTTCGAGCGTCTTGCGCAGGCGGCCCACGCCATCGTCGATCGAAGCGATCATGGCGGCGTAAATGGGATTCGATTGGCGGCCCAGAGTCAGTTTCCCGGGGAATTTGGCAACGAGGTCTTCAGGCGCCTTGAGTGGCGTGTGCGGGGCGTAGTGAGCCAGGTAAAGGAAGAAAGGAGCCTCTTTTTTCTTGGCGGTATGGTCCTTGATCAGGCGGATCGATTCATTGGCCAGACGGTCGGTTAAGTATTCGCCTTCGGGGGCGTTTTCGAGTCCGGGCATCGCCTCGCCGTTGGCGGAACGGAAAGGAGCAAAATAGCTGCGGGGAGTACCGGTCTGGTCGCCGCCGATATTGATGTCGAAGCCATGATCGGTCGGCATCGAACCCTTGCCGCCCAGATGCCATTTGCCGACATGGAAGGTGGCGTAGCCTTTTTCCTTGAGCACCTGGACAAGCGTTGGGGTTCCGGCGGGAAGCGATCGGGCATCGTCGGGCCGGCGCAAGGGTTGGCTGGTTAACGATGGTTGGCCGGGAAGCCAGTCGGTCAGGTGAAGGCGGGCGGGGTGTTTGCCGGTAAGCAGCCCGGCGCGGCTGGGGGAGCAGACGGGACATGCCGCATAGGCCTGGGTGAAGACTTGACTCTGGGCGGCAAGGCGGTCGAGTTCGGGGGTTTTGTGATAAGCGCTACCGGAAAACCCGAGGTCCCGGGCCCCAAGGTCGTCGGCGACCATGAGGATGATGTTGGGCCGCGTGGAAGCCGGATCGGCGCCGGGTGCGGCCAAAAGGAGCGAACAGATCCAGCCCAGGGGAACAGTCATGGAAACCTCAAGCGCCAAAAGGAGAGGGAACCTCCATAACCTCAAGATAAGGAGCCAAACCCCTTTCTTGGGGAGGGCGGCAGGGTTTCGTTTTCGCGAAGATGCCATGGCCGTCAACGAGGATCGGCGATATAGTGGAATCGTTTGATAGCAGGGTGATCCAGCCCCGGACAATTCCACCAAAACTCAGCGATCAATTGAGAAATAGCACAAGACGCTGGTTGGGCATTGTGCTCACAGTTGGGATCGGGAAAGGGGGGAAGTGTGTTGATCCATGGTAAAAAGGCCATCAGTTTGCAAATGGCGTCCGAAAAGGCAGGTTGCAATGAGTCAATACATTGCTGTTTCGCTCGGATTTTCGATCTGCCTGGGATTATGGGCGATCCTCATTGCTTCAAATATGAATCGACATCGCACATCCGAGAAGGCGGCGATCGGCATTGGTTTTTGTTTAACGGCTTTGGTTTTCGCATGGCCAACCGGGTTTACCGTGATTCAATACGTATTTCTATTTGTATACTTTGTTTGTTTAATAATTAAAAAACCGGGTAAAATTCATGCGTTTCGTTGGGGGGTGGGATTGAGTCTTGCTCCCTATCTCTTGATCGTGTCGATCTGGATTGCCATCGCGATTCAAAACCAGTCGCACTTCCGCGAGCGCTTTCCCATGGTTTCGTTGGCGGATCGGTTGGGAATGCCGCCGGTTTCCTTGCCGGAGGAGGCCTGGAATCAAGAGATGAAGGATCGGCTCGCCAATCTCGAGGAACAGGTGAATCAAGAGCGTGAAACCATGGTTGAGAACGTACTCAAAAGAGTTCATGAGACGACGGTTCGGCAATTCCTAGAAAGCGAGGGTTTGGGACAGAGCCGCCGCATATCCATTAGCGAATCGATCATCGATTCGCGAGTCAAAGAGCGCACCGGCCCGTACCGGCAGGAAGGGCCATCCTTTGATTCAAATCACGCCGATCTATCCAAGTTGCGAAGGCCATGGGAAAAAGGAACGAATACACTCGATCGACTTCATGCGAAAAGCGTCGTCGATTTCTCCTTCCCGGAGGCATTCGGTTATATCCAGGATCGAGACCATGTCGCTGGCTTCCAAAGTCATCGGTTTGGAGACTGGTCAGAAGAATTGTCTCATCAAAACGTCACGCACGTCGACCTGGTGAGTCTGTTGCTTCATGACCCGCCGGTCGTTTACCATTCCGACGAATTGCCGCGGATGGATCGCGTCCAGTCGATGCCTACCCGTCCGTTGAATTCATTCGAATCGGCAAGCCTTGAACGAATCAAAAAAGGAGAAGACCTGATCGTGGCCGATCTTTCCGAGGGGTGGCTGATGATGGGCGCCATCCGCAATCTACAACAGTGCGTTCAGTGCCATGGCGGCAAGCGCGGAGACCTGCTTGGGGCGTTTGCGTATTCGATTCAAAAACCAGTAAAATAAAATGATCCCTTCCGGCAATCAAAATCATGTTCCCGTTCAACCTCTGGCATCACGCCGTCCTGGGTGATTACGTTTTGCTCGCACTGGGCGTGCTTCTCTTTGGATTCGCCCTCGCATGGGGGTTGCGCAACGACCTTCAATCCTGGCGAACGACCGTGCTCTATTACGGTTGGATCATTCTTGGGCTTTTCTCCTGGGTGATCCCGCCGGTGTTGTTACAGGTATTCGTGCTGACCGGGTTGTGGCTTGTGAGCCTGATGCGGCCCTGGAACTCCCTGGCGTGGCTTCGATGGGGCTTTTTGCTTTCGGTCCTGTCATGGGGGGGCTGCGGCTACTGGTGTTATCAACGTGTTGAAGAAAACTATGCGTCATTAAGAGAACAATACCCGTTGGTTTCCCTCGCCGAGCGCCTTCCTCGACCTGCGATGAGTAGTTCGGCCGATGCGCTGTCGTCTGAAGCGAAGGAAACCACTTTGGCGGATCTGGAAAAGGACGTCGGCGAAAATGAGAACTCCCGTCGAGCCAGATACCTCCAAGCGGTGCATGCGCACACCCTTTACGAATTCATTGAGCGAGAGGGGCGGGGATTCGAACGCGCGATGCCTATGCTTACTTTCGAATTCGATCGTCGAGGTCGTGAGGGGCCATTTGAGCAATCGGAATCTTCTTGGACCAACGAGGAGGAAGGAGATCTGTGGAATCCTCGCAAGGCGGAAGAGATCAGCGCCTTGGGCGCGGCCCACAGGCAGAACATTGTCAATTTTGCCTTTCCCCGGGGCTTTGGCTTTGTCAAGGATCGAAGTCATGTCGCCGGTTTTGAAAGCCACCGCTTCCAAGGGCCTTTGAAATCTGATGAGTCCTGGAAGATTGTCCATATCGAACTCGTGAGTTTGCTGCTTCACAATCCTCCAATCGTTTATCAGAGCGACGAATTGCCTCGCATGGACCGAGTGAAGCAGGTTTCGACGCGGCTACTGGATCCCTTTGAAAATGCGGCACTGGCACGGATCAAGAAAGGAGAGGATTTGATCGTGGCGGAGGTTCCCAAGGGGCTGCGCATGCTCGGTGCCATTCGCAATGCCAAGCAATGTATCCAGTGCCATGAAGGCAAGCGCGGCGATCTGCTGGGGGCTTTTGCTTATTCCATTCAAACGACTGGCAATCCCCCTTGAATCCTTGAAGAGATTTGGCTTTTTGGCGAAACCAATCAGGGCGTGAAATGGAAATGATCAAGCGAAAAGAATGATGCGAAAGGCAGGGCCGCGATGAATTATGTCCTCATTTCTCTGGGCCTTTCAGCTTGCATGGGCTTATGGGCCATCCTCTTTACCGGGAACATGAATCGTGATCGAAGGTTTGGGCGGATCGTGATTGGACTGACTTTTTGTTTTACCGCTCTAGTTTTTACGACTCTTACCATATTCACAGCGCTGCAATATTTACTGCTGACGGGTTTCACGATTTATTTAATGATTAGAAAGCCGGAAATGGTTCATGCGGCCCGTTGGGTCGCGGCCTTGAGCCTGATTCCTTATCTCTTGCTTGTACCGCTTTGGATCGTCCAGTCGATTCGGCATCAGACGTATGTGCGCGAGCTGTTTCCCCTGATTTCGTTGGTGGAGCAAGTGGGGAAGCCTCCTATTGCGCTTGCAAATGACACTTTGGATTCGGAAGGCGCAGAAGGGCTGGCAGCTTTGGAAAACCTACTCGACCGAGAAATCCTCCGATACTCCTCGACGGAGGAATTTCTCAAACGAGTTCATGAGGCGACCGTTCAGGAATTCATTGAAAGTGAAGGTTTTGGACAGGGCCGGAGGTATCGCATCAGCGAACGCACGATTGCGTGGCGGGTCAAAGAGCGCGATGGGCCATTTCCGCAGGAAGGGCCTTCGTTCGCAATGGATTCTGTGGACCTTGCCAAATTGCGAAAGCCACTCGAAACGGAAAGGGGATCATTCAATTATCTCCATGCAAAAAGCGTGATCGATTTTTCCTTCCCAGCGGGATTTGGATATTTCCAGGATCGGGATCATGTGGCAGGCTTTCAAAGTCACCGGTTTGGCGATTGGCCAGTGGAACTGTCACGACAAATGATCTCGCATGTCGACCTCGTGAGCCTGCTAATCCATGATCAGCCGGTCGTGTACCAGTCCGACGAATTTCCGCGTATGGATCATGTGCAATCGACGCCCACGCGCCCTTTGAATTCGTTCGAGTCCGCCAGCCTCGAGAGAATCAAGAAAGGCGAGGACTTGATCGTGGCAGACGTTCCCGAGGGCAGGCTGATGATGGGTTCCATCCGCAATGCCCAGCAATGCGTCAAGTGCCATGGAGGCAAGCGCGGGGACCTGCTGGGGGCATTTGCCTATTCGATTCAAACAAAGGGCAATTAGCCGCGGAATTCACTGGAATATTCTGATGCAGGTGCGAAACCAACCCAGTCAGGCATGTCCCAACATCACGCAATGAGAATGATGCGAAAGGCAGGACCGCGTGCGAATCATTCTCATGTCCCTGGGTTTTTCGACCGTCATGGCCTTATGGGCGATCCTTTTCGCCTTGAATATGTCTCGCGATGGCGGGTTCGGACAAAAGCGAGTTGGCTTGCTATTTTGTGTTACCTCTTATTTTTTGGCAATATTTACAGATTTTACCCAGGTTCAATACCTGCTGCTTGTTGGATTCATGATTTATTTGATGATAAGAAGGCCGGAAACGGTTCACGCGGTTCGTTGGGTTGTGGTCTTGAGCATGATACCCTATCTCCTGCTCATACCGCTTGGTGTTGTCCGCGCCATTCAGTACCGAGCACTTGTGCGCGACCAATTTCCCCTGGTTTCGTTGGTGGATCGGTTGGGAAATCCCCCCGTCTCCCTCGTCTCCCTGGCCGACAGTTCGCTTAATCAAGAGGTGGAAAGGGATCTTTCGAAGTTGGAATTGCTTCTGGATCAGGAAGTCCCTCGATTCAATTCGGCTGAGACGTTTCTCAAACGAGTACATGAGACGACCGTGCAGGAATTCATTGATAGTGACGGGTTTGGTCTGAGCCGCGGGCCACGACTAAGCGAATACACCATTGAGCGGTTGGTTAAGGAGCGCAGGCGTCCGTTTTCCCGGCAAGGAAGGGCCTTCACTTCGAACCAAGTCGATCTGTCCCGGTTGCGGAATCCAAGGAACGCGGAAGCAATCGGGTTTAATGATCTTCATACAAAAAGCATCGTCGAGTTTTCCTTCCCTGAGGGATTCGGTTACGTTCAGGATCGAGACCATGTGGCGGGCTTCCAGAGTCATGGATTTGGAAGCTGGCCCGAGGAGGAGAAATCCTCACACCAAAAGGCCTCTCGTGTGGACCTGGTGAGCTTACTCCTTCACGATAACCCGGTCGTTTATCAGTCTGACGAATTGCCGCGCATGGATCAGGTAAAGTCGACGCCTACGCGCCCTTTGACTTCATTTGAGTCCGCCAGCCTTGCAAGAATGAAAAAGGGAGAGGATCTGATTGTGAACGATCTTCCGGAGGGATGGTTGATGATGGGCTCCATTCGCAATGCCCAGCAATGTGTCCAGTGCCATGGAGGCAAGCGAGGGGATCTACTTGGCGCGTTCTCTTATTCCATTCGAAATGCAGGCTTGGTGAAATCCTATCGAGAACGCATGGCTCGTTGAGTGCGCCGACTGCTGCGGAACACGTTGCGAATTCCCGGCTCTTGCTTAATGCCGTCACGTAAAATGAATGTGTCACTTCTGGTTGAAATCATGTTCCCTTTCGATTTATGGCAATGCGTGGTCCTGGGCAGTTGCGTTTTGATCGCGCTGGCGATCCTTTCATTTGGATTCAGCCTTGCCTGGGGCTTGCGCAACGACCTTCATTCCTGGCAAACGACGATCCTCTATTACGGTTGGGTCCTTTTAGGAATCGGCGCCCTTCTTTCTCCGCCGATGTTGTTGCAAATTCTTTTTTTGACCGGGCTTTGGCTTGTGGGTCTGCGAGACCCCTGGAATTCCAAGCGGTGGCTTCAGTGGGGATGTCCGTTGTCACTTCTAGCCTGGGGAATCGGCGGCTACTGGAGTTATCAGGTCAACGAGCAGGCCTACGGCTCTTTGAAAGAACAGTTTCCGATGGTCTCCCTGGCTGGACGCCTTCCTCGTGCCCCGCTGAGCGATCCGGGAGACGGTTTATCGCTTGAGACCTTGGAGTTCGTAAACGATCTGGAAAACGCTTGCTCCGCCTGGGACGAGCCAGAGGTCGCAGAATTCGGGTCTCAACGAGCGTTGCGTGTGATCCATGGAAGAAAGCGCTGGGAAATTCTTGGCGTTGCGTGCATGATCGATTTGGTGATTTCAAGAATGATCCTGGACGAGGGCCGGCCGGAGAAGATTCCCGATGTCTTGCAGCCGCCTCGGGTCGACTCGCAAGTCCTACAAGATCTGAAGCCAGATTTGCAGTTCAAAAAAAGGTCGGAAAAGGAATGGAAGAAATTACGCGAAACTCACCAAAAAGCCGTGGTCGCCTTGGTTCGTCCCTATCGATTCGGTTACGTGCGCGACATCGACCATGTTGCTGGATTTCAGGCGCACGCACTTGTGGACATGCCCAAATCGCCCGAAGGCTGGAATATTGCCCGTCTTGATCTGGTGAGTTTGCTGGTGCATGAAGGGCCTGTCATCTATCAGTCCGATCAACTTCCTCGGATGACGGAAGCGGCGGACATTCCGACGCAGCCGCTGGATCCCTGGGAAGCGCTCGCGTTCCAACAAATCGCTCAAGGAGAGAATCTTGTCGTCGCCAAGTTTGCCGGAGGACTGCAGATGATGGGTGCGATTCGCAATGCAAGACATTGCACCCAGTGCCATGGCGGTAAACCGGGCGATCTGCTGGGCGCATTCGCCTACAAATTGACCGAAGCGAAGTGATTTTTGTTGAGCAAGCAAACGCTTGGCAGGGAAAGGGGAAGCTTTGCCTCCCAGTGAATCAGGGCTTCGGCTTGGGGGCCGGTTTTTCCAGCGGCAAATCCAGTTCCTTGCCCCACTGCGACCAGCCGGGATAGTAGTTTGCTACCTTGGGCGCACCCATCAACTCCATCCCGAATGCCATGACCGAGGCCCTTCCGCCCGATTGACAGTGCGTCGCGCTTGGCCGCTCGAGGTCGATGCCTGCTTTCGCGAAAAGTTCCTTCAGTTGCGCCGCTTCGCGAAAGCGATCGGTCTGGGGGTCGATCAGTTCGCTCCATTCCAGGTGCTTGGCTCCTGGAATGGAACCGGCGCGCGGATTGTTCAATGCCTCTTGTCCGCAGTGCTCCTTTTCCGAACGAGCATCGATGATCTGAATCGACTGGTCCTTCAACGATCCCAGTAGGACCTGCTTGTCCGAAAATCGACCAGCTTGTGCGGTCGCTGTAAAAGGCACGGGTGTGGGGGGATTGATCTTCAGAATGACCGGCAGTCGCGCAGAATTCCAATTCTTCCAGCCGCCGTTCAGGATGCGCACATCCTTGACGCCCCAGTATTTGAGGATCCACCAGATGCGCGCCGCGTCCTTCGATTGGTTGGCGTCGTAAATCACGACCGTTTTATCTGCCGAGATTCCGAGCGCACCGATCCGCTTCGACCAGGCGGCCGTGTCGCTTCCCTGGCCAAAACCCTTGGCCCAGGCGGCGTGATCGACCCAGATGGCTCCCGCGATATGCCCATCTCGGTAGGCCTTTTCCTCACGGGCGTCGAGGATCACCCAGGAATGGGCAACCGCCAGCTTTTGCAGGTCCGCTGGCTCAACGAGCAGTTCGGCGCGAGGGTGGTCGGCGGCGCATAGAAGGATCGCCAGTGCCATTGCGGTCATCGTGAGTCTCCGGATGAGATCCTGTGGTCAGGGAAAAGGGTAGGATCTTGCGCCATCAATTGAGGGCCAAGGGGGAACCAGATTCTCTCAATCGTCGCCGACCTTGCTTGCGCTTTCGATGAAGACCATGTCAAACACCCGCACGAAATCGGTGATGGGAATCTCGAAGCGGCCGCTCTTGGTGGCATACCCGGTTTGCAATCCCGGTTCACCAAGCACGGCCCGATCGAATCCCCAGGGGTTCCACATCGTTACTAACCGGGTTCGCGGGTTGTAGTCGAGAATGGCGTAGGCATGCCTGGGCACCATTCCTGGAGGCAAGCGGCGTGCATCGGTGCCGGCACACGCCAGCCGCTTGTCCTCCTTGCACAGGCGCAAGGAATAGTCGAGATCATTGATCACGTCATTGATCCCGTTTTCGATGACGAGTTGGCGCGAGATGGTTTTGCGCCCGGTCAGGATACGGATGACATTGGCCGGATTGCCTCCGCCGCCTCCGCCATCGAGTGGGTTGGTCAGGCCGCCGCCGCGGCGAGCCACTTCCATCGACCCCCAGGCTTTCTCAATCAGGGATAGCCAGGTTCCCTGGTCGCCCGAGGTCGCCGCCAGCGCACGCTCGGCATCGGTGAGTGGCGGAACCTGGACCTTGACCGCCTGAAAATCCACGAGCACGCCCGCTTCGCGAGGCAAGATCATTGCCTTGACCAGGGCGGGGTTCTTGTTGAGTTGCGCGCCCAACACCGCCAACAGGTAGCAATCGCCTTCGCGGCCCTGGCGTAGTCCCTCAAGTTTGGGAGCGCCATTCATGAAGATTTCGCTCGCCGGTTTTTCAATCGCCGCGACCATGCGCTGAAACACCGGTTCCCACTGACTCATTTCCAAAGGCCGCCGGGCCGGTTCGCGAATCTGCTGCAAATTGATCGCATTGATGCGCCAGCGCGTTCCGCGCAACAGTTCATGCAGCGCGGCGATGGCGGCGGCGGAGTCGCCCTTATTATCGGTTTTTGCAAGCGCCCGGGTCGACTCGCGAAGATTGATGAACCCGTCGTGATCCAGGTCCCAGCGCACGAAACCTTCGGCGGCGGCATCGCCAAAGCGCTTTTGCCAGTTCGGGGGCGTGGGATCTTGCCGGGCCGATTCCGCTCGCACCGCAATGATCGGTGAAAGTGGGGCCAACAATAAGAAGCTCAACCGCCAGGCGATCGACATCATGGTTTGGCTGCCTCGCGCAACAATCGATCAGTCAGTCCGATGTCGAATCGGACACTAAGAATGTAAGGCGCCTGTCCGGCAACCCAGTGGCCATAGGTGGTGGTGACCATCTCGCCGCTTGGCAACAACTCGACTCCGGGATAGGCGCAGTCGGTGCCTTTATGGTTTTTCTTGAGGCGCAAGCGATAACCGCCTTCTTGCGCCACTCCCCGCGCCATGGCCTCGATGTCTTCGTAGCGTCCGACCCAGGCCACCCAATCGCCTCGGGTGAGGCTCTCATGGCCCATGTCCCGAAACGAGATGAAATAGCGGCCATCAGGCAACCGCACGGCGGTGTGGCGATCGCCGGTCAACGAACCGCAGATCTCCTTCGGCTCGGACCAGGTCTTGCCTTCGTCGCGCGAGAAAATCACATGGGAGTTCTTCAGGCGGCGATTTTCGCGCAATAAAACGGCGATGGTTTTTTCGTCAGGCGAACGTAACGCACCCGGCTCACAGAGATGAACCTCGGCTGAGCGCTGAATGGCGCGGGGCTTTGACCAGGTCCGCCCGCCATCGGTGGTTTCGATCTGGTAGAGAGTGAATTCGATCGGCTTTTTGGGTGCGGGCTTTTCTGTGAAATAGCGCCCGTCGTCATGAAACAAGGCGAAGTAATGCCCCTTGCCGGTGTTCTGTGCCATTACCGAGCCCATGGCGACGATGCCGCCAAAGTCGCTTACAGGCGCAAGCGGCGTCCAGGTTGCGCCATCATCTTCGGAGGAGGCGATCCGCACCGGGTATTTGCCGCTGAACATCACGATCCGTTTTTTGCCCTCCGCATCGATTAGCCTGTGCAAAGTCGGCGTTTCCTGGGAGGTGGCCCAGTTATCCGGGACGGGCAACCGGTCCGACCAGGTGCGGCCGCCGTCGCTGCTGCGCTTATAAACGATCGCTCCCTTGCCGTGGCCTTTGGGGTAAACGCAGAGAATCGTTTTGCCGTCTTCGAGCAAAAGAGTCGTGGGATGGCCCAGGTACTGGCCGGCCTCGCGATCGACGACCACTTGAAGATCGGCCCGGCGATCGAGATCGACGAAGGGGATCGACCAACCCCGAGGCAGGGGATCGGCCCCAGCAAGCAGGCCGCCCAGGCAAATCGCGAGGACACCGGGAATCATCATCAGGAAAGGCCCACGCAAGGGGGGATTTCAAGGAATAGCCGCCGCTCTTTACAAGGATAGGGTGTCGGTCGCCTCTGGGTGAAACCAATCCTCAAATCCCTCCCTCGGCAAAGGCTCTCACTCCGTTCAAGAATGGGGCCAGGCCATGCGGTTGCGCCCAATGAGCCAGACATGAGGTAGAATGAACGAACCTGCCTCTGTCCACGGGGGCCTTTCATCGGCCGGGGTTCCATCATGCAGCGACCGTACTTGTTGTGCGCACTTCTCGGGGGACTTCTGACGGCCACGAATGCCGTTTCCGCGCCGCCCACCAGTCAGGCGATCCGGGCTTCGGTGCAGAAGAGTCTCGGGCTGCTTGAGCGTGCTGCCGACGAATTCATCGTTCACCGGGACTGTTTTTCCTGCCATCATCAGGCGCTGCCGGTCATGGCGCTGACCATGGCGAAGGAAAAAGGCTACGCCATCAAGGAAGAGGTGCTTACTCGCCAGATCCAGCACACGGCGCGATTCTTTGACAACAACCGCAAGAAGTTCCTGGAAAAAGCCGGCACGGGCGGAGGCGTCGACACCGCCGGTTATGGCCTATTGACCTTGCAGACCGGTGGGCAAGCGGCCAATCCGACGACCGATGCCGTGATCGAATACCTGCTTCACCGGGTCAAGGGAAACAATTATTTTGCTTGTTCTTCGGAGCGCCCTCCCGCCGAGGTGAGTTCGATCACCACGACTTACCTGGGTCTAAACGGTTTGAAGCATTACGGTTCCCAGGCCAAGCAAAAAGAGATCGAGGAAGCCCGGGAACGAATCCGCGTCTGGTTGCGCTCTCAACCTTCAGGCGACACCGAAGACCGCGTTTTTCGCTTGAAGATCCTCGATCTGCTCGCAGCGCAGCCAAACGAGAAGGAGGCGGCGATTCGCAGTCTTTTGCGAATTCAGCGCGAAGACGGCGGCTGGCCGCAGAACGTGTGGATGGAAAGCGATGCCTACGCCACCGGTTCCGTGCTCGTGACGCTCAGGCAACTAAGGGCCCTGGAGCCTGCCGATCCGGCCTATGAACGTGCGGTGAAGTGGCTCATTAGAGACCAGTTGGCCGACGGCTCGTGGAAGGTGGAAAGCTGGTCCAAGCCATTTCAGCTCTATTTCGAGTCGGGATTTCCCCATGGCAAGGACCAGTGGATTTCCTGCACCGCGACTTCCTGGGCGGCCATGGCGCTCATGCAGGCTGCGCAAGATCTGGACAAAGTCGGCAAGAAGTAGAAAGGGGCTTGATGGATGAGGCCCTAATGCCGCGCCCCTTCAAGCCGGGCGCGATCGCAGGTATTCCTCGACGGCGTCCTTGGCCTCGGCCAGCCCCATTCCCGTCTCTTCGCGCTGGAGCTTGATCGCGGAGATTTTGCCGCCGGGCTCGTCGGCCAGCTTTTTCACTGCCGCGGAAAGTTCCTGACTCGCATCCGGCAGTGGCAAGCCCAGATGTTTGATCACCGCGTCAATCTTGCGTTCGAGACGGCGCAAACTTTGATCGCCGTCTCGTGCCAGATTCATCAACTGCAAAAGAAGCACCAGCGCCACCAGGCCGATGAGAATCGGCTCCCAGGGAATGCCGTTCGCGAACATGGCGGGTCCTTCCTTACCGGTTAGACGATCCGAAGAATCACTCGATTCCTTCGGCGGCAAGCCAGCGTTCCGCGTCGAGCGCCGACTGGCAACCAGACGCCGCGGCGGTGATCGCCTGGCGATAATAGTTATCGCCGACATCACCCGCGGCGAACACGCCTTCGACGCTGGTGTTCGTGCGGTGAGCCTTGGGCCACACGATATAACCCTTGTCGTCGGTTGCCAGTTGGCCGCCGAGGAAGTCGGTGTTGGGGGTGTGGCCGATCGCGACAAACATGCCGGTGGCGTCGAGTGTCTTGGTCGAGCCATCGGTTGCTTTCACCCGCACGCCGACCAGCCCATCCTTGTCGTTGCCGAGCACTTCCTCGACCTGACTGTTCCAAACCGGGGTGATTTTGGGGTTGGACAGCGCGCGCTGTTCCATGATGCGGCTGGCGCGCAGTTTGTCGCGGCGGTGCACCAGATAAACGGTGCTGGCGAACTTCGAAAGGTAAGTCGCTTCCTCGACGGCGGTGTCTCCGCCGCCGATCACCACCAGCGGCTTGCCGCGGAAACGAGGCAGGGCGCCATCGCACACCGCGCAGGCCGACACGCCGCGGTTCTTAAATTTCTCTTCCGAGGGTAAACCCAGGTAATTGGCGCGGGCGCCGGTGGCGACGATGACCGAGTGCGCCTTGACGGTGCCGTTGGCTATCGAGGTCACGGTAAAAGGGCGCTTCGAGAAATCGACTTTAACGATATCGTCGGTGATGATGCGGGTATCGAAGTTGACGGCTTGCTGGCGCATCAATTCCATCAACTCGGGGCCGGTGACGCCGTGAGCGGGTTGCTTTTCGTTGTCCTGGATCCAGAAAGGACGCCGATCTTCGGGTAGGGCTCCGGCCAGGTATTCGCGCAAGGGACCGGAAGGAAAACCGGGGTAATTCTCGACTTCGGTCGTCAGGTTCAATTGGCCAAGCGGTAAGGTGCCCTTCAGGCGGTTCGACTCGGTGACGGCCCCCTCGAACACGAGCGGCTTTAAACTGGCCCGAGCCGCGTAAATCGCGGCTGCCCAGCCCGCAGGTCCAGAACCAATGATCACCACTAATTCCACGCCTTCAGCGCTCATGCCCGACTTCCTTGGAGAGATGCATTATGAATAAAATCATGCTAGGCGGGTGGGGGGATGGTTCAACTTGCCGGACCCCCGCTCCGTGCTAGCCTTTTTCCATTGGGGAGGTCGCGATGGGTCAGGGCCCAACGGCAGGCACCCGGATGATAGGATCCAACCCGAGGAACATGCATGAGTCAGGCCCAGCCCCAGGGCGGCCGCCGTTTGAGCGATTTGCGCGAAATCTTGCGATATGTGCCGCGCTTTCGCGACCGGATCTTCGTGATCGCCGTCGATGGCGCGGTGGTCGAAGATGAGAATTTCCGCAATGTGTTGCTCGATCTCGCGTTATTGCGATCGCTAAGGGTCGGAGTCGTGCTCGTTCATGGCGCCGCTCATCAGCTGGCGCGGCTGGGCACGCAACTGGGCAAGGCTCCGAGCAACCTCGATGGCTCGGGTGTCTCCGATTTCGAAACCCTGCAACTGGCCTTGCTCGCCTCGGGGCGTGTCAGCCATGAGCTGCTTGAGGGCCTGTCGCTGGCCGATCTGCGCGGCGCGATCACCAATGCGATCGTCGCGCACCCGGCGGGCATCCTTGGCGGGGTCGACCATCTGCATACGGGCCGCGTCGAACGGATCGACGCCGAAATGCTCAGGCACCTCATCTCGCTCGAAATGGTTCCGGTCGTCCCTCCGGTAGGTTGCGATGGCGAAGGCAATTCCTACCGCCTCAATAGCGACGTCGTCGCGGTCGAAGTGGCGCGGGCACTGCAAGCGACCAAGCTGATTTACCTGACGACTCGACCTGGCATCGAATTGCCTTTGAGCCGTGCGCGCGAAATCCTTAATTCAGGTCATTCGGAATTGCGTGGCGGCCAAGTGGAGAAGACGGTGCTTTTGAGGCAGCTTTCCCAGGAGGAAGCCGGGATCCTGGCGAAGAAGGCTCGGCCCGATCTACCTGCCGACATTCAGTCGAAGCTCGATCAGGCGCTACGCGCGGTGCAAGACGGCATTCCCCGGGTGCACATCATCGATGGGCGCGTCGAGGAAGGACTGCTTGCCGAAGTCTTCTCCAACGAGGGGATCGGCACGCTCATTCATGCCAACGAATACCAGGCGATTCGCAAGGCGCGCAAGAAAGATGTCACGGCGATTCACCGGCTGATCGCCAAGTCGGTCGCCAACGACGAATTGCTGAAGCGCACGCGCGCGGAAATCGAGCGCCAGGCCGAGGATTTCTTTGTATTTGAACTCGACCGCGAGCCGGTGGGCTGCGTGGCCTTGCACCCCTTTACCGACCGAGGCATGGCCGAGCTGGCCTGCCTGTGCGTCGATCCGCGCTACGAAAATCAGGGAATCGGCAAACGGTTGGTTGCCTTCGCCGAGAATCAGGCACGGGGCACCGGCTACCAGAAGATTTTCTGCCTTTCGACCCAGGCGTTTAATTTCTTCTTGCAAAAAGGAGGGTTCAGCCCGGGCAGCCCCGACGACTTGCCTCCCAATCGGCGCGAAAAATACGATAAAAGCGGTCGCAATAGTCTTGTATTGATCAAGCCGCTCAGGGATTCTTGAATTTCCTTTGAGCGGTTCGGAAGCCACTTGGACATCCCATGGAAATCGATCCGAACGACCTTGATCCCAAGGTCCGTTACAACTTGTTGATTGGCTCGGTGGTGCCGCGGCCGATTGCGGTCGTCGGCACCTACAGCAAGGGGGGCTCGGCCAACCTGGCCCCTTTTAGTTTTTTCAATGCGATCAGCGGCGATCCGATGTTGTTGGTCTTGGGGATCGCCAACAACCCCAAGGGCCACGACAAGGATAGTCTGGCCAATCTTTTGCCGGTGGCTGAAGGCGGCCGGGGTTGCCTGACGGTGAACATTGCGCATCGGGAGATTGCGAGAAAGATCGTGGCCTGTGCGGAGCCATTGCCTCCCGAAGAAAGCGAATTTGATCTGGCGGGTCTGACGGCGGTGCGGGCGAGTGTGGTCGATGCGCCGCGGTTAGCCGAGGCGAGGGTGTCATTTGAATGCCGGACTTTTTCGGTGCAGAGATTGAAGCCGGGGAAGCCCGGTGCGGGCAATGTGATTTTGGTGGAGGTTGTGCGGATTCATATTGCGGATGAACTGGTTAAAGAGCGGTTGCACGTGGAGCCGGGAGAGTTGGATGCGATCGGCCGGTTGGGGGGAATTGGTTATTGCTCGATTCGGGAACGGAAGATGATTCCGCCGGGGAGGGAGGCTCTGGAGCAAGGGGATGAGTGGAGGTATGAGGGGGATTGAGGGTAAGCCTTAAACTTAAAGATGGACAGATACTGGTTTTTTACCTGGACGACCTATGGCACCTGGTTGCCGGGTGATGACCGAGGATTTGTCAGTGATGTGAGGTCGGAGGACGGGCCGAAGGTCCGGCACAATCAGTTTGAGACAGAGCTCAACTCGAAGCGGAGAGGTCTGGAACTCCATGCAAAGAAACTGATGAAAGGATCGCCAGTTTTTCTTGGCATCGAACAATCTCAAGTACTTTGGGAACAGTTCGGGATTACTGCAAGGGCTCGATTCATTGAATTGATCGCCGGTGCGATCATGGGGAATCATGTTCATTTGGTCGTTGGGGTGGGGGGAGATCCCGATCCTCAATTGATGCTTGGGGATTTCAAAAGCTATGGAAGCCGGGCTTTGAATTCACGGTTCGGGAAGCCAAAAAGCGGCACTTGGTGGACTCAGTCGGGATCATGTCGGCGACTGAAGAATCAAGATTCTGTGAATGCGGCTGTTGAGTATGTGAAGAACCAGGAGTTTCCGTTGTTTTTATGGGTAAAATGAACGGGGCGGATTATTGACTGTTGTGAACGTCGTGTTGTTGTCTGTTGTATTTCAGATGACCATACGGCCATATTCAGCGAGGCGTGAATGTTACAGAACCGGTGGACTGACGCCCACCGCTCACCAATTTCGGTCAGTAGAAATAGACAGGAGCAGGTGAGCGGTGGGCGTCAGTCCACCGGTTCTGAGCCGTTCAAAGTGACAGTTCCCGTGACGCATTACGGTTAGAGAATCATCGAGCTGACGCTCCACGCTCGCCATTATCGGTCACTAAAAGTGGATGGCGTGTAAGCCAGAATTCAACATAACTCCCAAGTGCCCAAGCCGTTACGCTTGCATGACCTCCCTGGCAACGAAACCAATCCTCTTCGCCGCAATCTCACCTCCTTCGTTCCCCCAACCTACATAACCTAACCGCAATCACACGGCCGGATTTTCGATGGGGACCTCGAATGCTCGTTCCATCTCTCCTTTGTTACTTCTCGATTGCTTCGACCACCCTTCCGGCGGAAACCGATCTGAGCGGTGCGCGCGCCGTTCTGCTTTCGGCGAAGGCCTCTCCCGTGGAACAAACGGCCTTGCGGATGCTTGTTGAAGAAGTGGCAAGCCGCACCGGTGTCACGCTCCCCACCGCAAATCAAATGCCTCACAACGGTCCTGCGATCCTCCTTGCGACTTCGCTCGATGGTCTGGAAAAGGTCCCCTCGGCAATCGTTCAGGCCTATCCCGTCCTCAAGGCCGAAGGCTACTGTTTGCATCTGGACGCCAAAGACGCCAAACGTCCCGTGGTTTGGATCGTCGGCAAAGATCCTTCCGGTTTGATCTTCGGCGTTGGCCATCTTTTGCGCGAACTCAACCTGACCAAGAACTCCATCCAACTGCCCAGCTCCATCAGCATCGCCACCTCCCCCGCCTATCCCATCCGCGGCCATCAACTCGGCTTCCGGCCGCAGGCCAATTCCTGGGATGGCTGGGACGAAAAGCAGTTCGATCGCTACATCCGCGAACTGGCAATCTTTGGCACCAACGCGATTGAAAACATCCCCTTTCAGGACACGACCGCTTCACCCCATGAGGTCGTTTCGCGCGAACGGATGAATGTTGCCATGAGCGAGATCTGCGCCCGCTACGGCATGCAGTACTGGCTTTGGGTTCCCGCCGACTTCGAACTGGAAGACGCCGGCAAGCGCGAGAAATCCCTCGCGGAAAACGAAGCGCTTTACAAAGCGGCTCCGCGCATCGATGGCGTGTTCGTCCCGGGTGGCGACCCCGGTGACAATCACCCCAAGCTTGTGATGCCCTTTTGTGCGGATCTGGCCGCCCGGCTGATCAAGTACCACCCCCAAGGCAAAGTCTGGCTATCACTGCAAGGGTATAACCGCGAAAAAATCGACTATGTCTACACCTGGCTCAAGGAAAACAAACCCACCTGGTTTGGCGGGATCGTCGCCGGACCGTCGAGCCCGCCGATCGATGAAACGCGCAAGCGCCTTGACCCCTCTTACGGAGTGCGCCAGTATCCCGACATCACCCATACGGTGCGTTGCCAGTACCCCGTGGCCTGGTGGGATCCGGCGTTCGCCGTGACCCTGGGCCGCGAACCGATCAATCCGCGTCCCCTCCATCAAACCCTGATTCACAACTGGTTCGCTCCGCACTCGGTGGGATCGATCTCCTATTCCGATGGAGTTCACGATGATGTCAACAAGGTGATCTGGAGCCGGCTGGACTGGGACCCCACCGTGACTCCGCGCCAAATGCTGCTGGAATACTGCCGATTTTTCTTCCATCCGGAGGTCGCCGAAACGGCTGCCGATGGCATTCTCGCGCTGGAGAGAAACTGGGACGGCTCGCTTGCCGAAAACGGTTCGGTCGATGCGACACTGGCCCTGTGGAAAGACCTGGAAGCGCGCTACCCCACACTGAAGGACAACTGGCGCTGGCAAATGTGTGTGCTTCGCGCCTATTACGATGCCTACACCCGTCATCGCCTTCTCTTTGAGAATCGGCTGGAAGCCGAGGCCAACCGGGTGCTGACTCAGGCGCAATCGATCGGTGCCGAGGCCGCGATCCAGCAGGCGCTCGATATCCTCAAAAAGGCCGACGAGCACACGGTCAAACCGCAATGGCGCGAGCGGATCATCGCCCTGTGCGACGATCTCTTTCGTTCGATCAAGCTGCAAACCAGCGTCGAAAAATACAAGGCCAGCGGCACCGAGCGCGGCTGCATTCTCGATTTCCTCGATCAGCCGCTCAACAACCGCTGGTGGATGGAAGACCAGCTTGGCGTGATTGCCAAACTCTCACGCGAGACGCTGAAAGCCTCCAAGCTGGTCGAGCTTGGCAACTGGGAGAATCCTGGACCGGGCGGCTTCTATGACGCAGTCGGCCACCCGGGCAAGTCGGCCCATGTGGTGCGAGGCGAAGCGCAAAACACCGATCCCTTGATGCTGCGCAATCCGACCCCCGGGCATAGCTGGTGGGATAAAGGGCGCAACCGCCGCCGCCTCACCTGGATGACCAACATGGATTGGCCGATCGCCCTCAAATACGAAAACCTCGATCCCCAAGGGAAGTATTTGATCCGCATGACCGGCTACCGCGATTCGCTTTTGCGCATCAATGGCGACCTGGCCAAGGCGTCGCTCGATGGCAAGGGTTACGGCGACTTCAAGGAATACCCTGTGGATCCGAAGGCATTGAAGGAGGGCAAGCTGACCATTACCTGGGACACTCCCGACGAGTCGCACCTTAACTGGCGCGAGCAATCGCGGGTCACGGAAGTCTGGCTGATCAAACAGCCGTAGAATCTTCCTCAATCCATATCTTTCGGCCCGGGAATTCCTGCCATGTCTGAAACCGCCCCCGCCCCGACGACGGCCTTGGACGCGAAACCCAACGCCGCGGCGAAGTCCCCTTCCGACCGCGTGGTATCGCTTGACCAGTTCCGTGGCTACACGGTTCTGGGAATGGCCTTCGTCAATTTCCTTGCGGGTTACGCGGTCATTCACCCGGTTTTTTGGCATCATCACACCTATTTCAGTTATGCCGATGCGATCATGCCGCAGTTCTTTTTCGCGGTGGGATTTGCTTATCGATTGACCTTCCTCAAGAACCTGGAGCGCTTCGGCATCGGTTCGGCTCTAAGCCGCGTGATGCAGCGCTGCATTGGCCTGTTGCTCATCGGTTTGGTGGTGCATCACTTCTCCGGCAGCGTCTCCTCGTGGGAGGAGCTTAGGCAGATGACGCCGCTTGAGTTTTTGGAAAAAGCGTGCAAGCGAGGCCCGTTTCAAACGCTGACGCATATCGCGGTCACCAGCTTGTGGGTGTTGCCCGTGATCGGCTTGGGAACCTGGCCACGCGTGGGCTTCGCCGTCTTTTCCGGAGGCCTGCATCTGGGGCTATCGTTCTGGTTTAACTACAAGTGGGTGCTGACGAGCCCGGTGGGAATCGACGGCGGCCCGCTCGGTTTCCTCACCTGGACGATTCCCTTGCTCGCCGGTTCGTTTGCTTACGATTGGACGCGGCCGCAACAGCAGTCGAGTGCCATTTCCAAACTACTGACCTGGGGCACGGTGTGCATGGTGGCCGCGTACGCTCTTTCGTGCTTGAATCTATTCTTCCCGCCCAATGATGGCAGCCATTGGTTCCTGGAACCGCCCTTCGTTCCTCCCGCCGGCGGAAAAGGATGCATCAATATCTGGACGATGAGCCAGCGCGCCGGCAGCGTCACTTATCTCTTATTCGCGGCTGGTTTTGCCATGGCGACCTATGCCGTGTTTGTCGTCTTTTGCGATCGGCTCAAATGGTCCTGGTCATTTCTTGCCACTTTGGGAGGTAATGCTCTGGTGGCCTACATTTTGTTGGGGATGATTGAGGACCTATTACACCCTTATACACCCAAGGATGCTCCCCTCTGGTATGTCCTCGGTGCCTGGGTAATCGATATCGGCTTGTGCTGGCTGTTTTTGCGCAACCTGGAAAAGCATGGGGTCCGCATCCGCATGTAAGCGGACCGGACCCAGGGATCTCTCGTCAGCGATTCGACCGACCTTCTTGCCTACCGGTTACTTGCCCAGGTGAGACTCGATGAACCAGAGGTTCTTGTCGAGGTCGTTGCCAATGCCGGTCAAGATGTCGGCCGTGTTGGGATCACCCAGTTCGTCGCTGTGCTCAATCTCCTTGCGGATCAGTGCGCCGATCTTGGCAAAGCGATCGGCCAGGCCTTCAAGCGCCGAAGGGATCGGCAGTACGCCCGATTCGGATTCCTTGAGGATCGTTGACTTCGATCCCATGCGGATCGTCCCTTCAGCGACGCCGCCCAGCTGCACGATCCGTTCGGCCACTTCGTCCACCTGATCCACCAACGAATCGGCGATCTTGTCGAGGAACTCGTGGATGGCGATGAAGGTGGCGCCGTGAATGTTCCAGTGAGCTTGTTTGACCTGGCTCCAAAGATCCAAAAGTGAACCCAGGATTGGATTTAGGAGCGCAACCAGCTCCCTGCGGGCCTTGGCGGGAATGTCGATCCTCGTGGACCGCGGCAACGATTTATCCATGCAATTCACCCAGGTTTCAAAAGGTTCCAATAACGGGGCTTTCCAGCAGAAGTTCCCAATCCAAGCATAGTGCGCATCGGCGAAATCCACAGCCCTGGAGCGGTTTTTCAAAGGAACCCCCCTCGGAGGTATAAAATCACTTGGCCCGGTCATTTCCTGTAAGGCTGTGCCTCCTTATTGGCCGGCAGTGTCCCAATCTCTTGAGGAAACCAATGTTCGCGCAAACAGATGGCTCGAATTTCTCCCCGTTGCTGATCGGCCTGATCGCTGCCGGGGGGGTCATCGTCCTGGCGATCCTGTATGCGATCGGGGTGTATAACGCCCTCGTCGGCAAACGCAATCGCTACAAGAACGGCTTCAGCCAGATCGATGTGCAGCTCAAAAGGCGTCATGACCTCATCCCCAACCTGGTGGAAACGGTCAAGGGATACATGGCTCACGAGAAAGGGACCCTCGAAGGGGTTGTGCAAGCCCGCAACCAGGCGGTGCAAGTGACACAAAAAGTGGCCGCCAATCCGGGCGATCCCGACTCCATGAAACAACTGGCCGCCGCCGAAGGTCAGCTCAATGCCAGCCTCGGCCGCTTGTTCGCCCTGGCCGAAGCCTACCCCGATCTCAAAGCCAATCAGACCATGATGAACCTGCAGGAGGAGCTGACCTCCACAGAAAACAAGGTGGCCTTTGCCCGCCAGGGGTTCAACGATCAGGTCACCGACTACAACACCTACCGCGAAGGGTTCCCCGCCGTCGTTTTCGCCGGCATGTTCGGCTTCTACCCGGCCAGCCTTTTCGAACTGGAGAATATCTCCGATCGTCAGGCGCCCCAGGTTAAGTTTTCGTAGAAGGTTAAGTTTTTGTAGAAGGTAAAGTTTTCGTAGAAGGTAAAGTTTTCGTAGAAGGTAAAGTTTTCGTAGAAGCGGTAGCCTCGTTGGCTTTCCGGGTCGTTCTCGATCCCTTGGCCAAAAATGACGTGAGCATCAGGAACTCGGATCGGGACTTTTCCTGATCCGAGTTGCACTTCCGGGATGGTTCCATGAATTTCTACATCCATCAGGACAAGGCACGAGGCCGCACCTTATTCCTGCTCGTGTTGCTCGTCATCGCCTTCCTCTTTCTCTTCATTACGGTCGAAGGCCTGCTCTTTGTCCTTTACATGGACCGGCTCAAAGACCCGGCCTATCCGACCCTGGCGATCGGGGTGGGAGTGTTGATGATCGCCGTCGTGGGCGGCGGCTCGACGGTGCGTACCATGCAACTTTCGTTTGGAGGAGGCAAGGCCGTCGCCGAAACGATGGGGGGCAAGTTGCTTCAGCGCGGCGCGACTCGCGATCCCCTGGAACGGCGGCTGCTCAATATCGTCGAGGAAATGGCACTGGCCTCAGGGATACCCGTGCCGCCGGTTTATCTGCTTGATGAAGACGGCATCAATGCGTTTGCCGCGGGATATTCTCCTGCCGATGCGGTGATCGGCGTCACTCGCGGCAGCATCGAACTCTTGTCGCGCGACGAACTTCAGGGAGTGATTGCCCACGAATTCAGTCACATTTTCAATGGCGATATGAAGTTGAATATCCGCCTCATGGGGCTTGTTTTCGGCCTGCTCGTCTTGAGTTTTCTGGGTCAAATTTTGGTGCGGATCATTCTTGAATCCCGCTCCAGCGGCAGTTCCCGCTCCTCCAACTCCAATTCCGGCAAGGACAACACGGGCGCAATCATCATGGTCGCTCTTTTGATCGGCGCGGCCTTGTGGATCTTGGGTCTCGTGGGCGAGGGGATTGCCCGCCTCATTCAAGCGGCGATCAGCCGCCAGCGGGAATACTTGGCCGATGCCAGCGCGGTGCAGTTCACCCGCAATCCCGATGGCATTGCCGGAGCGCTCAAAAAAATCGGCGGCTTCGCCAATCATGGGAAATTGAAAGCGGTCGGCGTCTCCGAAGTCAATCACATGCTCTTTGCATGCGGTCTTTCGGCTGCCGCGTCGGCCTTGTCGCTCGACTCTCATCCGCCCTTGGATGATCGCATCCGCCAGATCGACCCCCAATGGGATGGGAAATATCCCAGGGTCTCGCTCGGCAATCCCGAGCAAGTCGATGCTTCGGAAGAAGCGCAAGAAAAAGCCAAGAACAAGGGGCGCGATTTTCTGCAGAAAGCGGCCGGATACCAGATCCTTGCCGAGGCGGCCACGGGGGCTCCCTCGCCGAATCCCACGAGTGAAGTGCAGACCGCTCTTGCGCTTGATAAGCAGTTGGCCGCGGCCATCAGGCAAAAGCAGGATGACCTTGGCATTCCCAACAATGCGCTCGACGCCGCGGCGTTTGTCTGCGTCCTATGCGGATTGGGCCGGCAGGCGCATGTAGGTGCCTTGCAGGCAGCCATTCCCGCCTGGGAAGAAAAGCTCAAAAACCTCGACGGAGCGCAAAAATCCGAAATTCTTGCCCGCGTCGCAGGCTTTATTCGCCACCTTTCCGATCCTCAGAAACAGGCGCTTTACGCCGCGATTCGTGACGCGTCGCCTCAAGTGGATCTAGAAACAGCCTGTGCCAGGCAGGTCGTCGGTCTGTTACTGTTGTCACCGGCAGAGCGGGCCGCGGCGGCAAAGGACGTCAATCCCTTTGAAGCTGCCGTCCACGCGCTTGCCGCCGTGGCTCATGCCACCGGTATGCAAGGCGAGGCACTACGAACCGCCTGGCGTCGAGCGATGACATCGCTAGCAAAATCGGCGCCGCCAACGGGCGATCCGCTCGCTCTGAGCCCGGCGCTGTCGACGAGCGACCTGAGCGCGCTGGCCGCATGCCCCGAGGCGATGCGTAAGCGATTCATGGCGGCCTGCAGCCAGTTGATCGCCTACGACAGCCAGTGGACTCTTGCGGAAAAGACATTGTACAACTGGCTGTCCGCGGCGCTGGATCTCCAGGTCTCGTCGGACCCGGCGTCTCATGCCATGCTCGCCCTTTGATTTTTTCTCTTACTTTTCTTTTGTTTTTTCTTCTTTTTTTGCTTTATTTTGAGGGGCGCGATCCCGTTTGGACCGGCTTCTAAACGGAAGGTGAGGCGATGCATTACCTCTGGCTGTTTCTGGCGATCATGGCGGAAGTCATTGGAACGACGGCCTTGAAATCAAGCAACGGCTTCACCCGGTGGGGGCCGACACTGATCGTGGGGGCCGGCTATTCGCTGGCGATTTTGTTCTTGACCTGGTCGGTGCAGAAGATTCCGACCGGAGTGGCCTACGCCCTGTGGTCGGGTCTGGGGCTGGTGTTCATCGTGGTATTTGCCTGGATCTTTCATGGTGAAAAAATCGATGCCTGGGGATTTGTCGGTTTTGCCCTGATCCTTGCCGGGGTGCTCGTACTCAATTTTCTCTCGAAAGCCTCGGTTCACCCTCAGGAAACACCGGCAGAGGTGGAAAAAACAGAGTCCGCCTCGCAACCATTGCCGTGAGTTTGGGAGGGCGACTGGGGACTGGTCTCAGCCCCTCCATTGCCTAGCTTTCCCTGAAACCTTCCTCGATTTTTTCTCTCTCCTCGGGGCCTTTCCCATGAAGTTTTTCGCGATCTCTCTTTTGGGAGCGTTTGGGCTTCTAGCGATCTCAGGTTGCGGTGGGGAACCTACCACCAAAAAAGGAACGGCTTCCTCCAAGGAAACGGGCAAGGGGGGCGCTTCCAAAGGGCTCATCTGCGTTTCGGTCATGAACCTGACCAATCCCTTTTTCAAAACGATCGGCGATACGATCACCGCCGAAGCCGCGAAAAAAGGGATGGAAGCGATCGTGGTCAGCGCCGAGATGGACGCGGCCAAACAAAACAACCAGGTCAAGGACTTCATCGTCAAGAAAGCCACCGCGATTGTCCTTTGCCCCCGCGATGCCATGGCGATCGGACCGGCGATCAAGGAAGCGCACGAGGCCGGCATTCCCGTGTTTACGGCCGACACCGGCTGCACCGACGCGAAATCGAAGGAATTCGTTGTTTGCCACATCGCGACCGATAACCTCGAAGGAGGCCGGCAAGCGGCCAAGGCGATGATCGAAGCGGTTGCGGGAAAACCCAGCAAGATTGCCATCCTCGACTACCCCGAGGCCGAGTCTTGCATCATGAGGGTCAGGGGCTTTGAGGAAGTTCTGGGCGCGCACAACGCCGCCAACCCCGCCAAGGCGATTCAGATTGTGCGCAAGTTGCCAGGCAATGGGTTGCCTGAGCCAAGCGCCCGCGCCACGGAAGACATTCTGCAAGCGGTGCCCGATCTGGCGGCCGTGTTTTGCATCAATGATCCCTCGGCGCTCGGTTGCCGCGCGGCGCTGGAAAAGGCCGCGAAAACCGGCATTTTGATCATCGGCTTCGATGGGCAAAAAGAGGGGAAGGAAGCGATCAAGGCGGGCAAGATCTACGCCGATCCGATTCAGTTTCCGGAGCAAATTGCCGCCAAGACGGTGGAGCAGATTGTCCGCTATGGCGCCGGGGACAAGATTGAAAAAGAGATCCTGATTCCGACGGGGCTCTACCGCAAGTCCGACGGGGAGAAGGACCCTGAACTCAAGTAGCCGGCATCCCAAGTAAAAGTGCTCTTTCCGTATTCTCCACTGGGAAACGCGCAAGCGCACGCGCGGGGACTTTAGAGACATGCTTCCAGGTCCAGAGCGGGTCATCTCCTGCCCTTATTGCCAGGTTCTTGTGCGCCATACGACAATACTGGGCGACAACCCGGTCGGTGCTCGGATCTGGACCGATGGCAAGCAGGAATCGCCCTTGGCGCAAGAGCCTCCCCAGGTGATTGTTTGCGTCCGTTGCAACGACCCCTACTGGACGAACGATGCGAAAAAAGTCGGGGAGCTGTCGCCCAGTTCCGAGGAGTTCGATCTGGACGACACCGACCCGGCCTGGGCAAACGCGCCGCTGGCTGAGGAACCGACGGAAGCGCAGTATTACGCGGCGATCTCAGGCGGGTTGGCACGCGACAAGGTCGAAGAACGGACTTTGCGGGTTTTCGCTTGGTGGCGAGGCAACGACGAGCACCGGGAAGATTCCCTGACCGATTCGCTGCAAACGGCGACCGGTTCGCGCCGGTCCAACCTCGAAGCGCTCGTTCACCTGCTCGATGGCGAGGAGATCGGCGAGTTGCTCATGAAAGCGGAGGCGCTTCGCCAACTGGGAGAGTTTGACGCCGCCCGCCGGCTTCTGGCCGAGTTGCCCAAGGGCGAGCTCGACCCGATTGTCGAGCAACTGCGCATCTTGTGCGATGCGCGCGATGTGTGCGTGCGGGAATTGTTGTTGGTGGAATAAGAGCTATAACATAGCTCGAGAAAAGGCCGCCAATAACTCCTGCTTTTTCACTTGGCAAAAGCGACGCGGTGAAAATTTTATTCATTCAGCTTATAAAGTTGAATGAATAAAATCGTCTATTCTTTTTCCGCCTGGCACCAGTCCTTGTCGATCTTGTCTCCCTGGGCAAATTCTTTCTTCTTGCCGCCGGTGGGATAGACATGCACCTTGCCCGGTCCCATGACTTCGAACTTTTCAGGGCCGACGATCAGCGCGGTCGCTTCGTCGATGCCGATACCCACATACCAGGGCTTGGAGTTGACGAACGATTCCATCTCCTTGAAGCGCTTGCGCTGCGTGAAGTGCTGATCGATGCCAACTCCGGGCAAAAACGCAAAGCCCTGTTCGTAGCCGGGCATCATGATTTCCAGATTGCCCAGGGGATTCCCTCGGCAGAGATAATCGCCCAGGATGGTCGCGCCGGCGGAACTGCCGCCGATCACGCCGCCGCGCGCAAGCACGCCGCGCATCGCTTCGAAAGCCTTCGTGTTTTCATAGGCGTCGACAAAGCGCCATTGCCTGCCGCCGCCAAACCAGACGCCGCCCGCTTCAGAAAGCGCCTTCAAAAACTCGGGGGACTCCACTTCGGCCTGGGTGATGCCGGTCAACGATTTCACCCGCTTGGCGCCAGCTCTGACGAATGGGCTCTCGGTCTGCTTGCCCTCCAGGAAACGATTTCCTTCGTTCGCGGTGGGCAGCACCACGATCAAGGCATCCGGCCCTCCGGCGAGTTCGATAAAGCGCTTGTGTAAATCGCGGCCCATCCCCCCGCCCCCGACCGCCATGACATGGCCTTTTTCCATGAGAGGCTTGCCTCGCGGCTTTGCGGCAAGTGTGCCAAGCGGAAGGCGGAAGATGCGCACGAGGTCGTCGTAATCGCCAAGCTTGTAGGCTTTCTGCGAAAGCTCCTTCTCGGAACCCTTCCAGCGCAAGTGAGCCTGCCCTTTTCCCACAAAACGGATGTTGCGCCCTTCGATGATCGCGGCGGTGCCTTCGTCCAGCCCGAGGCCGACCAGGGTGGGGTGAAGGTGGATCGCCTTGTCGAGTCGCGGCTGGCGTTTGCGTTCGCTGAAATGCTGGTCAACGACGATGCGGGGAAGCAGGCCCAGCCCCGTGGAAATGATCGGTTCGGGATTCCCGCCTGCGATCATCGTCTCGGAAACGATGGCCGCACCGGCCGAGGTGCCGCCGATCACTCCGCCTCGTTTGAGCAGTTCTTTCAGTTCCGTCTGGACCGGCGTGCCGACGAATGCGTCCGCGAGCCGCTTTTGATCGCCCCCGCTAATCCATACCGCCGAAGCCTCGCGAATCGGCTGGGCGAATTCAGGATTTTTGGCCTGTTCGGGTGTTTTGGGATGCAGAAGCGTGACTTTGCCCACTTCTTTTTCGTGGGACTTGATCCACTCGGCATCGGGCGCTTTGCCTGCTTCGGCGCTCGCGGTCGGAATGACCACCAGGTGATTCGTCCCCTTTTTGGCCTGCTTGTAAAACCAGTTCATCGCATCTTGAGGAGTCGAACCGCCGCCAATGATCACGAGGGCGCCCGGGCGAGTCAGTTCGACATACTCCGGCCCCTTTAGTGGTGCGACCTTGGCATTCGCCGAAACGGGATTTTCATATCCGGCGCTCAGGGGAACCAGACAGACAAGGAGGATCAAGGCAAGAACAAGGACTCTACCGGAAACAGACATAAAGGTTCCCACCGATGGAGGGCAAAAGGAATGCGCAGGGGGCTTCCTCTTTAATCAATGCCCAGGCGTGCCGTTCAGCAAGAGAATTCACCTTGGGCCTGCAAGAGCACCGCCAAAGTAGCTCTCCCTATCCGCGAATCGCCGGCTCGCGAATCGAAGCAAAGGAAGGGATTGAGAGGCGGCAAACAGGCCTCGCGCACGCAAATCCCCCGGGGAAAATCCGACAACTTCTAGCATTTCGATTCTGTCCGAACCCTCTTGTGAAACCTCTATAGTAACCGTTCCTCGGCAGCTTCTTGGTTCCGTTTTTTTCGTCCCGGATACCAGATCATGATCTCTCCTCTCTGGCGGCGCTTCCAGCTGCTCCTATCAGCGATCGTTTTTGTGCCTAATCTTCTAGGTGCGGAAGCCCTGACGAACTCCCGTCCCAACATCGTGGTCATCCTCACCGACGATCAGGGGTATGGGGATCTTTCCTGCCATGGCAATCCGGTGCTCAAAACCCCCAACCTCGACCGGCTTCACCGCGAAGGCGCTCGCTTCGCCGATTTCACCGTCAGCCCCACGTGTTCTCCCACGCGGTCAGCGCTTTTGACCGGCCGGCACGAATTCAAGAACGGCGTGACCCACACGATTGCCGAACGAGAACGGCTGCGCCTCGATGCGATCACGCTGGCAGAAGTGTTGAAATCCGCCGGCTACACCACCGGCATCTTCGGCAAGTGGCACTTGGGAGACGAAGACGCCTACCAGCCCAACAAGCGCGGATTCGACGAGGTGTTCATTCATGGCGCCGGCGGCATCGGTCAAAGCTATGCCGGCAGTTGCGGCGATGCCCCGGGCAACACCTACTTCAACCCGGCCATTTGGCATAACGACAAGTTCGTCAAAACGAATGGCTACTGCACCGATCTCTTCTTTGGCGAAGCCACTCGCTGGATCGACCAGGTGAAGGAGAAACCGTCGCAACCTTTCTTGGCCTGGATCGGCACCAATGCGCCTCATGCCCCCTTGCAGGTTCGTCCCGAAGATGAGGCTCGGTACAAGGGGAAAGTGAGCGCGGACGAAGCCAAATTTTACGGGATGATCGCCAACATCGACGATCGTGTCGGCGATTTACTCACCTATCTGGAAAAGACCGGACTGGAACGCACCACGCTGGTCATTTTCATGAACGACAACGGGGGCACGGTCGGCGTTCAACGATTCAACGCGGGCATGCGCGGCGCGAAGGGAACGGTCTGGCGCGGCGGAACGCGAGGGGCTGCCTTTTGGCGCTGGAAGGGGAGAATCGAGCCGCACACGATCGAAGCGACCGCGGCCCACATCGATCTGTTTCCGACGCTGGCCGCCATCGCGGGAGCGAAAACCGATAGCAAGATCGGCGCCCAAGTAGAGGGTCGAAGCCTGATCGAACCCTTGGAAAAAGTCGCGAAGGGAAGTTTCGTTTGGCCGGAGCGCACGTTCGTCTCCCACTTTGGCCGCTGGCCTAAAGGGCATGCGGCAGCGGGCAAGTATGCGACCTGTTGCCTGCGCCAGGGGTCGTGGACCTTGGTTCAGCCGACGACCTCGGGTCAGCCCAACTGGCAGCTTTACGACCTGTCAACCGATCCGGGCCAACAGAAAAACCTGGCGGCACAGATGCCCGAAAAGGTCAAGGTAATGGCCAAGGCCTATGACCAGTGGTGGGAATCGGTCGTCCCCAACCTGGTCAACGAGGATGCCGTCGGGCCCAAAGAAAACCCTTTCAAGGAGCGCTATTGGCGTCAGTTTGGGAAGCCGTGATTCACTGAGCGTCTTTGATTGCGTTGACCCATTGTGGGTCGAGCGGCTCGCGGCTGATGCGCCAGGTTCCCACCTTGGCATTCTTGTAGAAGTCATACTGCATGGTCAGTTCGACCATGTTCCACCCGCGTTCTTGCAACTTCGCGGCGAGTTGATCGGTGGTAAACAGATACGATTCGCGCGGCGCCGCCAGGAACCCTTCGATCTCGGCCAGTTGATGTTCCTCGAAAGGCCGCACTTCGCGCTTGCAATAGAACACGATCGACGGCTGAAACCAGCCAAAGGTGCAAAACTGCACCTCGCGGCCAAGCTGTCCGGCCGGCACGGCCGCGGCCAGGTGATCGGGCGCCTTATAGGGGTTGAGACTCGAACCGTTCCAGATGCCGAACGATCCTGAGAACAGGATTGCCCCCAGGCTGAGCGTTGCCAGTTGCGGCATCGGCCGGTTCTTGAGAGCGAGCATGCCGGCGAGCGTCCCCAGCGGGATCAGCCCCAACCAGGTCCAGTATTCCAGTCCTGGAAAGATTCGCATTTTCGCCCCCTGAACGGGAATCATTCCCGAGGCAATCAAGAGTCCCACCATCGTGATGATGCCGACCAGCGCCAGGCAGCCATAGCACGCCGGCCAGACCCAGGCGGGCAATCCATCGACACCCAGCGCGCGGCGCACCAGGTAGCTTGCGGTTAAAATCGCCAGCGGGGGAAAGGCGGGCATGATGTAGTTGGGCAGCTTCGTCGCCGTGACGGAGAAGAGCCCAAACACCAGGCAGGCCCAAATTCCCAGAAACAGGAGTTTCTCGCGGCCAGTCGGCGCACCCTCAGTGGCGGCCGGCTCTTGAGCCAGTTTCCCCGCCGTCCAAATCGTGGGCGTGAGGAAGATCGACCAGGGTGCAAACCCGATCAAAAGCACGGGAATGTAATACCAGGGAGGGCCGCCATGGCTTTCCATGGGCGCCGAAAAGCGGCCGACATTGTGTTTGAAAAAGAAGTCGTGAATGAACTCAAAGTGGGTTTCCACGCCCACATAGATGTACCAGGGGAAGGCGATCGCGCACCAAACGAGAATGCCAGTCAATAGATGCGGCGCAAAGAGTTCCTTCCAGCGCCCCTGAATGACCAGGAAGAAAAAGACGATTCCGCCAGGAACGACAACGCCCACGGGCCCCTTGGCAAGCATTCCGAGACCTGTGAAGATCGCTGCGACCCACAACCAATGACTCGATCGGCGTGCCTGAAAGACCCAAAACACTGCCAGCGAGCCGCTGATCGATGCGCATAACAGGGAATCGGGATTGACGAACCGGGCCGCGACGATGACGGAAATCGAGGTGGCGACAATCAGGCCGGATAGAAGCGCCGTCAGGAATTTTTGCTCCTTGGGCGCCATATCCCAGGCGATCAGGGCTGTCGCCAAAACCGTGATCAACGTGGCCAAGGCCATGGGCAGGCGGGCCATCGCCTCGTTGACGCCGCCAAAGGCAAAACAGATCCGGTCGAGCCAGTACATGAGCACCGGCTTGTCACTAAAGAGCTTGTAGTTGAACGTGGGGATGATCCAGTTATTCGCCTCGTGCATTTCCATGGCGCAGGCGGCGTGCAATCCCTCGTCGATATCCCACAAACTGGCGCGACCGATTCCTGGCAAGGTCGTGCACAAAGTCAAAAGAATGAGAATAAGAACCAAGCCGATCGGCCCCACACGAGGAAAATGCCCGGTTGAGTCGCTTGCGGAATTCATTTTGCGGCCGGCTCCTCTGATGGTCGAACCAATCCCGGTTGACGAGTCTGGGAGCCATCAACTATAGACAAGGATGGAAAACCGAAACAAGCGGGAAGGGTGACCCCATTCCTCCCATCCTGCCAAAGAAATTTCTCACCTTCAGAAGGGGACCCTGATGACGATTGCAGCGCCCCTTTTGGGATTGATTTTCCTCTTTGGACAGCCCGCTTCCGGCGCCGAGGTTCAGCCCGATCCCTATCGTTTGCGCGAAATGCTGCGCATCCGCGACAATCCGGTCGTTCAGGCCCAGGCGGCACTTGCGCTGGTGCGGCACCCCGACCGCGAAGCCGGCTTGATCGTGCGCAAGGGGCTGGAGCAAGTCGAGGAGGACGCGGCGTTTGTGGCGCTAGCTCAGGCGGTGGCCACGGAACGCGACGGCCGTTTTCGCGAGGAACTATTGCGGGCGCTGCAAGTCCCTAAAGCCAATGTCCGCCAGGCCGCCGCCGATGCGCTTTCCTATCTGATGGATTTGCCGGTCATCGAAAAAGTTCGCGAGCTGTTGCTCGATCCGCGCGCGACCGAGGCCAGCCGGATCCTCGCGGCCTGGTCGCTTGGTCGATCGAATCGCAAATCGGCCGTGGAGCCATTGCTCGGGGCCCTGACCGATCGTCAGCCTGCTGAAATCCGCGAAGCCATCAATCAGGCGCTTGTCACGCTGACCGGTCAGGACTTTGGACCCGATCCGGGCAAATGGCAGCTTTGGTGGGACAGGCACCGCACCATGACCAACGAGCGCTGGCTCGAAATGCGTCTGGCCCATCAGGCCACGCGCATCATACGCCTCGAGTCGGATCTCGATGCGACACGCAGCCAGGCACTCAGGCTTAATCAACAGTTGTATGCCCGGTTCAATGCCACCGAGCGCCTGGCGATGTTGCCCGCCCTGGTCGATCAGACCGATCCGGCAATCCGGGCGCAAGCAGCCGTCTGGTCGCAGGAAACGCTCGTGGGCGCCGATCAGACCCAGACCAAGGTTTTGGCCGAAATGCTGTTGCGGCTCAGCCAGGATAGCGACCCAGGGGTTTGCCGCGCGGGGACCTTGGGACTTGGCCGTCTAGCCGACACGCGCGCCCGGGAACGGTTGGTGGAACTGATTCGCTCGCCGGTCGTCGGCATCCGCGTTGCGGCGCTACGCAGTTTGGCTCAGCAGGCGCGGCTACCGATCAATCAAGAGGAAACGAGCCGGCGGATGGTGTTGCATCCGATCATCAATGCCCTGGAAGACCCCTCGCTGGAAGTGGTGGTCGAGGCGGCGGAAGATCTGGGAACCCTTGGCCTGCCCGAAGCGGTACCGGTGCTTGGCCGATTGCTCGCTCACCATCAGGAAGCGGTGCGCAAGATTTCCGCGCAGGCGCTTGAGCGCGTTGCCGATCTGTCGGTGCTCGAGGCGATCCTCAAGGCGATGGACGATCCGCTGCCCCTGGTGCGTTTTTCGCTGGTGGGGGCGATGGCCTACATTCTGGGCAATGGTAAACCCATTCCCCCAACCGATCAGTTGCGCCTGCAATCTCGCCTGGAAGTCGTGCTTTTGCGCGATGGCGACCCGGGTGTGCGAGCACGCGCGGCCACGGCCCTGGGCGAGATCGGTACGCCGGCAATGCTCGGCATCCTTTACCGCGCCGCCATCACCTCGGAAGATAGCCGCGTTCAGGACAAGGCCTGGTCGGGCATGATGGAGATTTTGGCGCGTACCACGCAGCCAAACTTGGTGCTGGAATGGGACCGCACGCTTGCCGAGGCGGGGCAGACCCCCAAACGGCTTGCCCTTCTTGTGGAGATGGCGACTCGCTGGCAAAAGCGCAACGATGCGAAGACCCTGCTCGGTCCCTTGCGCGAACCCCTCGTGGTGACGGCGCTTTCCCTTGGGAAATGGCAGACGGCGCTTGGACCCCTTAGAGAACTTCTTTCCACGGAAGCCTCGGAACAGGTGACGCAAACGCGGTTGAAACAATGGCTCATTGCTTGCAGTCAGGCGCTTGCCGATGGCAATGGCGCCGAGGCCACAAAACTGCTGCACGAAGTCGAACCCTTGCTTGGCAAGGAGACGGTGTTGTCTCGTCAGGCCGAAGAACTGGCGCGCAAGGCCAAGATGCCCTAGTCTCGCACGATTTTCACCTCCTCGTTCACCTGAGCCCCTCACTCTGCTTTGAGAAACAGGATGAGAGCCATGCATCATGCGTGAGCGCTCCGGCTGGTTGGCAGCCCTCACGATTTCCTTGATGCCGGGGTTTATCCCCATTTCCCGAGGTCTCGCTCAACCCCCATAATGAAGGAGGATCGTAGGTTGTCCAGGAGGTTCGTCCATGTATCCATCGGGCAATTGGCGGGGCTATTGGGAACAAGAGCAGGTGGGCCGGCAGACGATGAGGGATCTGATTCTCAACTTCGACGGGGGCACGGTGCACGGGCAAGGCCATGACATGGTCGGGCTCTTTACTTTCAGAGGATCGTACGACGAGTCAGGCGGAGTCTCCCTGGTGAAACAGTATCTCGGCCAGCATCAGGTCTGGTACGCGGGCCGTTACGATGGCGAGGGAACGATCTACGGCACCTGGGACATTGGTCCGCAGTGGAGCGGCCCATTTGCCCTGTTTCCCGATCGCCAGGAAAATGTCGCCGAGGCCCCCATTCTGGAAGTCGCCATTCCCGCCAGGGTGAAATCCCCATTTTCGTTTTGAGGGGAAGCGTCTGCTTTCCTTGCACCCCGTCAAGCGACGCGTGCTTTGGTCAAACGGAAGGTTCGAGGTCAATTGCCTGAGAAGGGCACGGGCAAAAGAAAAGCATGTTGCTCGTACATGCTGACGATGCCGTTCCAGCTTGTGTACTGGCTGAGGAATACAAACAGCACATAGAACAGCGCGGCGGGCAAGAGGGGTAAACGGCCCGTCCAGCGGAAAAACCAGTGCCGCTTTTGGGGTCGCTTGTAGGCGAGACTGATGGCGAAGCCCATCAGGTACCGTGCCGGGAAAATGAAGAGGATGAAGAAGAGGCTTGGCAGCCAGAGCGCCTCGGCGGGCAGCACTTCGATTTTGAAGAGATAAAGAGGAATGGCGAAGAGCAACGACAGCATCAAAGCGAAGCTGATCGCCCAGGGCGCGCGCCCGTAAACCAGGCGCGCTTCGCGCCATTCGAACAGGGCGCGAAAGCGATTCTCGGCGGCAAAGCGCGTTTGCAAGATCGGCAAATAGAGCACCATGACTCCCAGCCAGATCGCGCCGATGACGCCGAAAATCGGCGCAATCGGAGTGGGGGCATGCCCGAGGGCCAAGAGCGTCACGGGAAAGATCAGCCAGAAGAGCGTGCCCGCGAATCCGCGCAGTCCAAGCCAGAAGTAGTAAGGCAAGCGGAGGGAAACAAGCCTTTCCCAGGTGGCATCCCGGGCCCGGGCATAGGCATTTCCCCGGTAGATCTGCTTGATGACCCACACAAAATTGAACGGCCAAAGAAAATAACGAATCTTGCCGCCGCGCGCGATCGCCATGACCAGATGAAAACCGAGCAGGTAGGTCAAGACCAGCACCAGCAAGCGCAGCGAGGCGGCGCGGCGCCCTTCGGGATCGATGATGCTGGCGGTGAAGGCGACATCGCTCAGATAACGCAAGGGCAAGAGCATGAGCCAGCTGCAGGCAACGATGCCTCCCGCCCTGGCGGCAAAGCGAATACCGATGAAGCCGCTTGAGAACTTGCCCGTGCGGACCATCCGTCCGGCGGTTTCGAGCATGTAGCCAAGCGTCAAGAATTGCAGAATGGGAATGGCTGCGAGGATGGCCAGCCCCATCATCATCGAGGCCAGGCCAAAGAGCCATTCCCCCGCGGAAAACGTGCCAAAGATCACCCAGGTGATGAACCCGACGAACGACCAGCGGTTCGTCAAGGAAGGAGCCAGCGGCGGCACGTCGGCGATGAAATCCGCTGTGGAATCGGTCCCGTTTGCCAGCACGGGATCCTGGTCGATCGACGATGCCGAGAAACGTGACGACCTGTCGGTTGTAAAGGAATGTGGAAAGTGAATCGATGTCATGACCGCTTCCCGGAGATCAAAACGGCGCAACGGACCCGGGGATAATCCCACCCAAATCCATAAGTCTAGCGACCTTGCGGGGTTGGTTCATGGTATCATAAGCTAAGGGAACAAAACAGGGGGGCGCTCGATGTCCTTGTTGAAGAACCTTTTGTTTATCGCTCTTGTGGCCGGCGGCATTCTGACGCTGGGATGGAATCTCATCCCGCCCAAACATGGCAAGCCGCTCACGGCTTCTCAACCCGAAACCTACCAGGTTGACGCGTTTCAAAACACGGTCGACCAGGTCAACCGCTCGTTTCGGGAAACCTGGACCAACGAAGGGGTGCAACAAGGGCTCAAGGCGGACGACTTGATCATTGCGCGCCGGCTTGCCCTCGGCCTCATGGGAACGATCCCTTCGCTTGAAGAGATCCGCCAGTTCGAATCGGTCGAGCCTGAAAAGCGCCTCGTCTGGTGGATCGATCATGTTCTTCAGGATCAGCGGTTTGCCGACTTCATCGCCGAGCGATTGAGCCGCTCTTTTGTCGGCACGGAAGATGGCCCGTTCATTTTTTTCAGGCGGCGCAAGTTCGTCCTGTGGCTTTCCGAACAGATCGCCCAAAAACGGCCCTATGACCAGGTGGTGCGCGAGATCATCACCACCGAGGGTTTGTGGACCGATAAGCCCGCCACCAACTTCATCACCGTCACGATCGAACCGGACAACCAGGAAAAGAAGAATCAGCCCGACCCGATTCGTCTGGCGGGGCGAGTGACTCGAGCCTTTTTGGGTTTAAGGCTCGATTGCGCCCAGTGCCACGATCACCCGTTTGCGCAGTGGAAGCAGACCGATTTCGAAGGATTCGCAGCTTTCTTCGGTCAGACCCATGTCGGCTTTCGCGGAGTCTACGATGGCGAGGGGGAGTTCCAGATCCTCGACCGTAAAACCCAGGAAATGAGGACCGTGCCGCCTCATGTCGCCTTCTCACAGGAGCTGCTTCCTGCCGAAGGAACGCGGCGCCAAAGGATGGCGCAGTGGGCCACCCATAAGGACAATCCTTATTTCGCGCGCGCCACGGTGAACCGCGTGTGGGCGATGATGTGCGGCCAGCCACTGGTCACGCCCATCGACAACTTGCAACGAGAAGGCCCCATTCCGAAGGCGCTCGATATCCTTGCCGAAGATTTCGCCAAGCACGATTTCGATCTCAGTCGGCTGATCCGCTTGATTGCCAGTAGCGAGGCGTATCAGCTCGATAGCCTCTCTCGCGTCGATTCGTCGGGCAAAGCGGAAAAGCTCTGGGGGCAATTTCCCCTGACGCGGCTTCGTCCCGAGCAGATGGCGGGAAGCGTGTTGCAAGCGGCCTCGATCGGCACGATCAATTCCGATTCGCATGTCGTGACGCGGCTGTTCCGCTATGGCGAACAAAACGATTTCGTCAAACGTTATGGCGACAGCGGCGACGATGAGTTCGATGGGCGCGGAGGCACGATTCCTCAGCGGCTGGTCATGATGAACGGCAATATGGTACGGCAGAAAGCTCAAGGCGGTCCCTTCACCGCGACCACGCGCATTCACTGGCTGGCCCCAGACGATCCCAAGGCGATGGAATCGATCTACCTGGCAGTACTCAGCCGCCGGCCCACCGCCGAAGAGATCGCCTTCTTTGAAGAGCAATGGAAGAACAGCGAAATCGGCAGGGCGCAGGAAATTCAGGACCTTTTTTGGGCGTTGGTTAATTCCACGGAGTTCTCATGGAACCACTAAATCGCCGCCGCTTCTTGCGCACCACGGCAACGCTGGCGGGCGCCACCTGGTTGACCCCGGTTGGGCAATATCTGGCTCGGGCCGCGGAAAAGGACGATGAACCCACCGCCAAGTCGGTCATCATCTTGTGGATGGCCGGCGGGCCCAGTCAGTTGGAAACCTTTGATCCACACGAAGGCACCACCATCGCCGGCGGCACGACCCAGATCAAGACCTCGGTCAAGGATCTTTACCTGGCCAAAGGGTTGGAACAGGTCGCCGAGGAAATGCAATCGATTTCGCTCATCCGTTCGATGATGAGCAAGGAGGGAGACCACGAGCGAGGCACCTATACCGTCAAAACCGGTTTTCGACCGGATCCGACGGTTGTCTACCCCTCGCTGGGCGCGGTCGCCTGCCACGAACTGCCGGTCGACAAAACGGAGATCCCCCGGCATGTGAGCATTCTGCCGTCGCAGTGGCCGGCTCGCGGCGGTTACCTGGGGGACAAGTATGACGCTTTTTTGATGCACGATCCGGCGGGGCCGGTGCCCGATACCCAATCGTTTCTGCCCAAGGAACGCGACCAGAAGCGCATCTCGAGCCTCGATGTCATCGAGCGGACCTTTTCTCGCTACCGGCAAGAACGGGTGAAGGAGACGCTTCACGAAGACACAATCAAGGCCGCGCTCAAGATGATGAGTTCCGAACAGCTCAAGGCGTTCGATGTCAGCCAGGAGCCGGCGGAAGTCAGGCAGCGTTATGGCGACACGGCCTTCGGACGAGGTTGCCTTGCGGCCAGGCGGCTGATTCAGGCGGGGGTGCGCTGCGTGGAAGTTACCCTGAACAACTGGGACACCCATGCGAACAACCATCAGTTCGTGGCCGGCAACTTGAAGATTCTCGACCCGGCCTTTGCAGCCCTGATCAGGGATTTGCGCGAGCGCAAATTGCTCGACAAGACGATGGTGATCTGCACCGGCGAGTTTGGCCGGACCCCCTCGATCAATCCGGCGGGCGGGCGCGATCACTGGCCCAACGGCTTCAGCATGGCGTTGGCGGGCGGCGGCATCAAAGGCGGCCGCGTCGTCGGGGCAACGGATCCCGAGGGGAAGAAAGAGCCGACGGGGCAGGTGCATGTCGGCGACCTGCACGCAACGGTCTTCTCGGCGATGGGGATCGATTATCAGAAAATCAACCAGACCTCGATTGGCCGCACCGTGAAATTTAGCGAAGGCAATCCGATCGAAGCCTTGTTGAGTTAAGCCGCTTTTTTCCCTCGCATGGATGTAAAGGGCGTTTTCAGGAACTGTTCCTGGAGCGCCCTTTCTCTTTGGCTGCTCATGTAGGGCCGCTCGATCTGTCGCGATTTCTTCACCGAATACACAAAATGCGTCTGCCTTGGCAGGATCGAATTCTTCAAGACGAAGCGGATGTATTGAGATGTTCGTGGGGTGTAAGATTCCCCCCCTGCCAGATGTAAATGAAGGCAACGAAGCCTTCCACAAGGCTCGAGATGGATCGACTTGGCCCCGCCCTCAAGGAGGGCGGACCTGTTCGTGAACTCCATTCAGGCACGAAAAAGGAGAACTTGGCTTCCAGGGGCCTGGCAGAGTCACCCATGGAAATGCCAGAGGTCGCAAGGAAGCACCATCGGAAGGAGAAAATGATGCGAATATCCTGCCGATGGGAAAAGAAAACCGTTCCCAGGGGAATTCCTTCGAGAGGCAGCCCGGCGAATTCTCCTCGCCTCAGCACTTCAAATCCTTTCCCGCCTTCGTGTTGAGGCTCTCGCCCCTGGTACATGCCCTCTGATTTCTGACGATATAGTTAAGTATCTCATTGGATGGATTTTAGCGTTTTTTGTCATTGCGATGAGTCAAACGATCCACGGATCGGGTTATTGGAAAGGGAGACGACGGGCCCGGCGCTCGGTTGTTGGCAGCATCACGAGATCCGTTGCCCGCTTTCTTTGTGTCTTGCGCCGGAAACGGAACTTCATGGACACTTCTGCGAGGGAGTTAAATCATGGGGAGGTTGGGAAGAGACAGGAGGCTGGGTAAATTGACGTTCAGTGAAGATTTCGCCCCTCTAACAACCTGTCGGCTTATTGCTGAGTTTTCAACAAGCTCAGGTTGGCCGTGCATCGCATCTTGCATCGTGATCCCCGCATCTCGGATCACGGAGAGGATCACAGCAGAGCTTCGCGTGTAAATGGTCATTCCATTGCAAACGCAACTCCGAAGGTGAAAAGAGCACCCAGGAACTGAGGAACCGCTCATCGGTTCAAACAGAACCTTGCTTTCCTAGGGATTCATTTTCGTCTGGGAGATCGTCAGAAAAAGAAAGGCCATTTTGGTCGGTTCCTATCCAGGCTTCTATTTTCGTCGGCAAACTGCCGATTTTAGCTCTTTCGTGGATTTAATGAAAATCTGTCATCTTTTTCGGTCCGCCTATATATCTCGTTATATATAGTAGTATCAATAATTATTGAAAAATTTTAGCATTTCCGCTCAAGTTCCTATTGTCCTCGTGAATTCTCTTGTCTAGTATAAATGCATGGAAGCGATAAAATCATCGGCCAAATAAAGTGGCTGTTTGGTAGGTCTTTAGTTACTTAGATAAGAGAATTGGCTTGGAGGCGGGTTCAATGGCTGTCTTGAGGAAATGGGCTTTATTGCTCGCGATGATTGCGGTGGGTGCAGCGGCGCCAGTTCAGGCGAAGGGGTTTGAATCGGCTGGGGCTTCCGGGCCTTCCATTGAGGAGCCATTCCCGTTTCCCTTTCCCGTGCCCCCTCCTCCCCCTGATCCCGATCCGAATGGCCCTGGCACAGAAGAGGCCGGCGCAAGGAATGACGGGAATTGACCTGCCTGGCAAATTTGGATTTACAAGGTTAGTGGAATAATGGTTTGCTGTTGATTATTCGTTAAATTGAAATTGCATCAGGAGGCGAAAATGATTTCTGCATTTGGGAAGTTGACCTTGGTGGTGGCGCTGATGGTTGGCTGCTTCGGAGGCCCTCTCCAGGCGAACGCTCTCATTGCTCCGAACGGACACGGTGGCGCCAAGGTGGAAGAACCGCACCCCATTCCCGATCCCGTACCCGATCCCACACCCATCCCGGGCGAAATCATCGAATGGTTCGCTTCCATGGGATTTGGCGATTTTTCCTGGGAAGCCATCGCGACCGAAATGGTCACTGCGCCCTCTTTTGGGTTCCCGAAAGCGGGAATCAAAATTGCCTGCAGCAAGCGCCATCGTTGAGATGGCCGATGCGAGTGCCGAAGAGCAAACTAGCCGCGGGCGCTCAATTCAGAGGAGGGATCATCGGCGCGGTGAAGGAACATTGGAAGCAAAGCTGGATAGCGTGCGACAGCGCCCTCGAGGGGCCATGAGAGAAATGGTTGCCTCAATTGGCTGAGCCGAAGAAGGATCTGGGCGCCAGAAGTGTCGCGGAGCGGTTCAAAAGAACCGATCGTTATGAGGGGGAGGGCGACGATTTCATCCGAAGTGCATGGATCTCTTTTAGGGAGTCATTCGCTTTTTTGATGTAATCCAGGTGCACTTTGTCTTTCTTGGCGGCTTTTTCCAGGCCATGCAAACCCGCGCGCGAAAGAGATTCTGCCTCCTCCCATTGAGAGAGGTGCCAGAGGATGAAGCCAAGTTGGACCTTATAAACATTGTTGAAGTCGCTAGCGGGATCTTGAGATTGTGACACGGTTAGAGCTTCCCGTAGAGGCTTCTCGCTTTCTGCCCATTTCTCCTGCTTGACGAGTGCTGTTGACAAAAATACTAAATTGGCCCGCAAATCTTGCCATCTCCATGCCTCGCTTCGATCTTTCTTAATCATGGCGATGAGCTCTTCGTAAAGGGACGCGCTCTCCCGCAGGTCGGCGATCGCTGCGACTTTGTCTTTCTTGGGATTTGCGTCGTTCATTAAATTTGAAGCTCTCAGAGAATGAGCGCTGGCAAGGCCGGCCAAGGTTTTCCCGTACAACTTGTGGGATTGAAGGTTCTGCTCCTTCAACGTCTTGAGGACTTCGTTTTCCGTAGCAATGGAATTATCAAATTCTTTTTGATCGGCGTAGGCATTTCCAAGCAGTAACTTAACCTGCAGTGTTTTTGTGTCGCTGGCGCCGTGGCGCTCGGAAAATAGGTCCAAAGCGGATTTTAGGACAGAAAGTTGATCACTTGTTTTTTTTGCCTTACTCAAAATTAAGTTGTAGGATTCCAAACAATTTAAAGTAAATATGCTTTTTTTAGATCCATGGTCAAGCCATTTCAAATAAGTTGTTTTGGCCAGTGCAATCGCCGGGTCGATCTTTTGGTTCGCCATGAGTGCTTCAGAAAGCGCTTGCTTTGCAAACAGGGTCGTTTGGTGACTGGGACCATATTTTTCCTGGTAACCGTCGTGTGCCTCTTGTGCGTACCTGAGAAATTGGTCATGCTTTGCAAGGCGGTTGTTGAGGCGACCCAAATTCGCGCAAGCGTATAGTAGACTCGAGTGAGTTTTAGGCACGGAAAGTTTAAGTTGTTGACTATAGGATGTTTCCAAATTCTCTTTGGCGCCGGCGAAGTCACCCGCATTCAGTTGATAGGCGCCTAGCTCCGCCATCCAGTAAAAGGTCTTTCGATTGGGCTTTCCTTCAAAGATGTTCTCGTAGCCCTTGACAACGAGTTTCAATAAACGGACCGAATCCTTGAGATGATTTGCTCGGCCATGGGCAAGCGCCAGATGCCCCATCGACTCAAGTGTATCCTTGTGCTCCTTTCCAAGGACGCGCATCCGGCCTTCATAGGCCCTCTCCAGATACTTGATCGCTTCCTGATCATTGTTGGAAACCAAATAAGCGCGGCCAAGACAATCCAAACACTCGAGCACGGTTTGGTTGTCAGGAGGCAATGTATTTTCGTATGTATTTAATACGCTAGACAGTACTTGTGTCGCCATTTCTGCATTGCCGAGCCCTTTTTGCGCATTTCCCAGCAAAAGGAGCATTTTTGTCCGCTCCGAATCGTCGCCGAAGTCGGTGTTTTGGGTTTCCGCGACAATCCGGTCCAATTCCCTTCCAAGGAGTTCCCCCAGGGTTAATCCCGAGTTCTCTTGTTGCTGCGGATCAATGCCGGTGTAGATCGAAGTGACGATACCTACTGCATTCCTGAGCTTTTCAAGACTTTGCTCGGCACGGTAACTTTGTGCTCGCGCCTCAACCATTGCCGCCGTCGTCCCGATAATCCCGCCGATCAACGCCAGGATGACCAAGCCGGCCGAAATCACTTCAAGCTTGTGGCGCCGGAAGAACTTACCCGCCTGGTAAAGCGCCGCCGGCGGGCGCGCCTCGACCACCTCGTCGTCCAGATACCGCTGGATGTCGCGGCCAAACGCTGCCGGCGACTCGTACCGCCGGTCCGGATCCTTGTCGAGCGCCTTCAAAATGATCCAGTCCAACTCCCCCTTGAGGAGATTGGCCAGCTTGTTCGCTTCGGTATTGCGCGTCGCCGCAATTTGAGACAGCGAGATTTGCGTGCTTAGCTTGATGCTGGGGGTCGGCGGGTCGTTTTCCCGCACATGGCGCAGCATTTCCAGCACGCCCGTCTTGGCGTGGTCGCGCCGATCGAAGGGGGTCGATCCGATGATGATTTCGTAAAGCAACACCCCCAGCGAATAGACGTCGGTGCGGGTATCGACCTCCATCGTATTGAAGCTGGCCTGCTCGGGGCTCATATATTCGGGCGTGCCGATGATCGAATCGAATGCGGTCAGCGGCGTTTCCTCGCCGACCTTGGCCCAGAGCGCCTTCGCCACGCCGAAATCGATGACTTTGGGCAGGAATTGTCCCTGGTCGTCCATGACCAGGATGTTGCTTGGCTTGATATCGCGGTGAATGACGCCTTTTTGATGGGCATGTTGAATGGCGTCGCAAACCTTGATGAAAAGTTTCAAACGTTCTGCAACGGTCAGTCGGTGCTTGTCGCAGAAGGTCGTGATCGGTTCGCCTGGGACCAGTTCCATGACAAAGAAGGGCAAACCCGAGGGCGTCGCGCCGGCATCGAAAATCTTGGCGATGGCAGGGTGATCCATCACGCCGATCGCGGTTCGTTCGGCTCGAAAACGGGCCAGAACCTTCTTCGAGTCGAGTCCTGATTTGACGAGCTTGAGCGCGACAAACCGGTCGGACTTAACGGGGAACACTTCCTGGGCCTTATAGATCGACCCCATTCCCCCCTCGCCGATCAGTTCGAGCAGCTTGTATTTGCCGCCAATCAGCTGGTTGAGATTCGAGTCAACAAGAGGTTGGCCATCCTCAGGCTCTTCGGCTGGTGCGTTTTCCGTGTTCATTGCAGGTTTGCGCGCTTTGTACTGAAAACTTCTCCAGGCATCCCATACTCGATTTTTCAGGATCTTGTCGGCTCCGCACTGAATTTCAAGGAACTTCAGCCGGGATACATCGCTATCCAGATTGGCAAGGTCGGCCAACCATTCACGGATTTCGGGGATTTCCAGCGCCGACATAAAAGGTACTCATCCATTCCAATACACGATGCCTCCGGTCAAGGACCGGGGTGCTCACCAATATTATTCACCAGAATCGATTTTCCATGCACCCGATTCGATCGAAAATGCCCTAATTCAAGTCATCATTGCATTTCATGCTGCAACCGGTAATGGGTCCGATGTTGCCGGCGCGGTGGTAGGAAAACCTGTCGCCAAGGGAATCTTGGCAATCATCTTGCAAATTCGCCAAGATCGATGCTGGCCGAGGAGGATTGCGATTTCAAGCGACATTTTGAGACGATCGATCTCGATGTTTCGCTCAAATCATGAGAATCTTTCCAGCAAAGCCAGCCACGGTCGCAAAATTCCCGCTCGTTCGGCTCAAAAATCGTTTTCGAGGGCCTGCGTGGTGTTGGGATTGAAGGCGGTCTGCCAGGAGTTTTGCGACACATTGTTACTGACGGTCCGAACCGCGCCATCTCCCATCAACACCAGAATTCCGCTCGTGGAAGTGGAGTGGGCAAAGTTATCTAAAGTGGTTCCCCTGGGTGGGTTAGATTGAAACATCTTCCCTCCGAGTGTTTCCTTGCCGGTCGAATCGAAGGCTAAATTGGGTGAAGCCCACAAATGAGGATATTCACGCGAATCGGCACTTACCGCAAATCGTTCCGTGATGAAGGCGCAGTTGCCAACTCCAACCCTGGTGGTCACTTCCGACAATTTTACGAGATTGGTATTGGGCAAGTCGGGGTTGCCGCCAAAAGTCGGCGATCCGTTGTCGTTGACCATCGCCTTGGCCTTGGAGATCGAGTAAGGCTCTGGCAGGATCGTGTTGAAACCCCCGTAGGCCCCGCCCACAAAAACCTGGTTGTTGGTCGCGAAGCTGGCAAGCCCCAGGTTGTTTTCTTGAGAAGGGTCGGGTTCCGACACAAAAATCATGAGCCGCTTTCGCGCGGAAATGATGCCGGCGTAGGCATTGGGCGCCCCTCTATCGGTCAAGGGATTTCCTTCTTCGCGGACGGCGTTAAAAAAGTTCTCGTTTTGCAGGCGTGGAAGCAGGTAGTAAAAAAGCGAACCGTACACCCTCGTGGGCACGAGGATTTTCTTGCGGCCCTTGGGATCGGCCGGATCGGGTTCCTCGGTGCCATAGGGGAATCCGCCATCCGGGTAGGCGCCATAGGTGGGCGGATATTCCTGCCGTGGACTGGTGCTTACCGTATCCTGGATGGCCAGACCGATCTGCCGCAAATTATTCGAGATTTTCGCTCGGGAAGCGGCCTCTCGCACCTTCAAAACAGCCGGCACAAGCAAGGCGATCAGCGCCGCCACAATGGTGATGACGACGAGCAATTCAATGAGGGTGAAACCCTTTCGAGATCGTACGCTCGCCGGCATCGTAAATCCCTTGGTTGTTCACTCTCTTTGAGGTTGACGGGCACCAGGCGATGGACGGGATCAGTGAATGAATGTTGTTTTAGGGACCATCAAGGTGGCTGGTTCTAGAAACCGCGCTCCCAGATCATCGATTCGATGATCGAGTCGGGCAGACATCACGCGCTGGTCACTGGCGAGAGCTCCGATCAAAAAGGGAATCGGAACGAAGGGCGCCAGAATGTTCCGGCTACCGGCCTTGGCTCAAAGGAAGTGCGAAGAGCCAGAGCCTTACAGCGTTAGCGCTTGGGGCTGCCCTTGATGAATTTATTGATCGATGATCCGCTCGATTCAGAGGACGACGATCCTGTCGGGGCCGCGGGCGTTTCGGTCTTCTTGGGAATGAAAGTCCCTCCCTGGTCCGATGAGTTCGAAGGGCGAGGGGGCCTTGGTTCCTTGCTTACCGAATCGGGGTTATGCTCTGGTCCGGTGCCGAATGCTTCGAACCAACCAAAGGTTGAGGCAATCACGCCAAATCCAATTCCCATGACAATGAGCAGGAGCACCATAACCGGCGCCCAGAAGCGCCGCATGAAGCGCTGTAGCCAGAAATTGAAGTTGGTGGGGACGGCCTCGATCTCTTCGCCCGCAAGAAAGCTCTGCAGGTCTCGCGCAAGCGCCCGGGCGGTCTCGTAGCGGTCGTCGGGATCTTTTTCGAGCGCCTTCATGATGATGGCGTCGAGGTCACCCTGCACCGACTTGATTAATTGAGACGGCTTGGTCTGGTTGTTGGCGGCGATCTTGCTGAGGTGCTTGTCGGACCTCAGTTTTTCCGTCGGGATCGGGATCATTCCCTGGCGGACCGAATGCAGAACCTGGGTGGTCGACTGGCTCGTGGAAAGGGCGGTTTCCAAAGGCGTCGAGCCGGTAACCAATTCGTAAAGCACAATACCCAGCGCGTAGACGTCCGAGCGGGTATCGACTTCGAGCCGGTTGAGGCTTGCCTGCTCGGGGCTCATGTATTCGGGGGTGCCGAGAACGGTCCCGAACATGGTGAGCTTGTTTTTGTCTTCGAGCTGGTCTCCGATCGCCTTGGCCAGACCGAAGTCGATGACCTTGGGAATCGATTGATCTTCGTAAGCGGCAACGAGAATGTTGTTAGGTTTGAGGTCCCGGTGGATGATCCCTTTTTGATGCGCATGTTCGATCGCGCTACAAACGGGAATGAACAGTTCAATCCGTTGCCGGGTGGTGAGCTTTTGCTTGTTGGCAAACCGGGTGATCGGAGTTCCGCGGAACAGTTCCATGACCAAAAAAGGGCTGCCTGCTTCGCTGGTGCCGCAGTCGAGCACCTGCGCGATGTTGGGATGCTCCATCATCGCCAAGGCCTGGCGTTCGTTTTCAAAACGAGCCAAGAGCGCCTGAGAATCGAAACCGGCCTTGATCAGTTTGATGGCCACCATGCGGCGCACGGGAGCAATCTGCTGGGCTTTGTAGACGGTGCCCATGCCGCCTTCGCCGATCGTTTCCAGCAGTTTGTATTTGCCCGCAATAAGCGATCCGATCGCTTCCTGCGAGTTGGCCGTCCCCTGGGGGCGGGATTTTGGCTGAGGGGGTTCGTAAGGCGTATTCGTCAGGTTGGCCAGCGTATCCTTACCCATCCACAAGTCGACGACCCGCTGCCGTAAGGCATTTTGTCCGGCGCACTCTTTTTCGAGAAACTGAGCCCGCGCGCGATCGTCAGGCAAATCCTGAATCGCAAGGAACAGCTCCCGGATGCGGCGGGGATCGACAACCGACATATCAGGCCTTTCTCGCGGAATGGAAAAAATGAAAAATCCAGGACAAATGCAAGGCAGGGAGACCAGATTCGAGACAAACTCCGGCTTGCGGGACAAACGGCCGGGAACAGGCCCATCCCTTATTGTAAAAGGCAAAGGCCGATCCGGTCAAATCGGCTCGGCATCAGAAATCGCTGCAAGCACTTTTATCAACTTACATATCCCATATATCCCAATCTTTGAATTCTGCTCGCTCGCTCAGCTTTTCCTCGGAAAGTCGAATGCTCCATGCGCCTTCATCGAAAACGATTTGAGAAAGACGGGAAGATCAGGCCGGCTCCTTGATCGCGCCACAGGAAGCGATGTCTGCAACGTCCCTGACCCGGCCGGCAACCTTCCTGGTTTGCCGACCGGATTTTAGCGCCAGCTGCAACGGTCTTGGAAGCTAATTCCATTCTTTTTTTGTCAGGGAGCCGCGGAGTCGTCTTTTTGAAACCACTGGCGCAAGATTTCCTTCCATGCCCCAGCCTTCGCGTCCCAACCGGGTTTCAAATCCTTGCGTAGCACGGCCGCTTTCTCCTTTTGCCCGGTCTTCTCCAACACCTCGATCAAAGGAACGAGCACATCGTTGGCTCGGCCATCGTCTGCCAGCGGCCCCTGTTGAATATTCTCCCCCTCGCGTTTTTTCAGTTCGGCGTACGCCTCCTCCAGCAAGGGCAGTGCTTCCTGGTAGCGTTTCTGGTCCTTCAAGCAGGCACCAAGCTCCCCCATCGCGACAAAACGAAACCAATCGAGCGGTGCTCCTTTTTTCTCATACCGCACCATCGAATCGCGCAGCACCCTTTCGGCTTCGATCGGTTTGCGCAAGTGCATCAGGCACGATCCGAGGTTGTACAGGGCAATGGGCAGATTGCTTTGGTCGTCGCTCACCTTACCTTCCAGGGCAACGATTTCCCTGCGGTATTCAAGCGATTCGCCAAAGCGGCCCGATTCTTCCAGCGCGTCGGCCAAGTCGCCCATCACATTGCTGCGCGCGTGAACTCCCTTTGCCGGCGGCTTCAGGGCCAGGTATTTCTTGAGAATTTCAACCGACTTGGCGGTCTGGTTCAAGCTCGAATAAGCCCGGGCCAGCGTGATCATCACCTCCATGGCGTCGTCACCATTGGCCCCCTGCTCGCGTCGGTAAAGGGCCAGGGATTTTTCCAGTTGGGCCAGGGCCTCCTGCGACTTGCCTAGTGTGATGAAACCGTTGCCCAAATAGTGGCGGAGTTTCGCTTCGACAAGCGGTTGATCCTTGAAGGAAGCCGACAGCTTTTTCTCGGCCAACCTGAGTGCTTCGGAAAGGGGTAAGTCGCGGACTTTCCCCTGATAGACAAGCTCCTGGATGCGCGAGCCGATCACGGTTTCCAAAAGGAATTGGGTCAGGCCGCTGGCCTCGTCCGCCGCCTTGTCGGCCTTTATCCTTTCGGCCGCTTCCATCTCCATCGCTTGCCGCGCCTTCATCTCGTTTTCGAGTGCCAAGGCTCGCTGCATCATGGCTTCTTGAGCCGCGTATTTGGCGCGCATCATGGCCATGGTCGTGGTCATGAGGCCGATCAATACCGTCAATGCGACCAGTGCGGCCGCCGTCACGACTCCGCGGTTTCGTTTCAGGAATTTTCCCATGCGGTAGCGAACGGTGGGCGGACCTGCCTTGACCGGCTCCTCGTCGAGAAAGCGCTGGATGTCTTCCGCGAAGGAATTGGCGGTTTCGTAGCGGCGTTCCCGCTCCTTGGCCAAGGCCTTCATGACAATCCGGTCCAGGTCGCCCTTCAGAAGCCGGCCCAGCTTGGCCGGCGGGCTAAGCCTTTGCGCGGCGATGCTGGGCAGGGTCTCGGAAGTGGAAATCCTGATACTTGGCGTCGGCGGATCCTGCTCGCGGATGACGCGCATTACCTCTTCGAATGCTGCTTTTTTCAAGGTATCGCGCGCAATGGGGGTCGTACCGGTAAGGAGTTCGTAAAGCAGGACTCCCAGCGCGTAAATGTCGGCCCGCGTGTCGACATCGATCGCATTGAAATTGGCCTGCTCCGGCGCCATGTAAAGAGGCGTGCCGCTGACGGTGCCAAACGCGGTGAAAAGCGAGCGGTCGGTCAAGCGCATCCCGTTCATCGCCTTGGCCAGTCCGAAATCGATGATTTTTGGGACCGGTTTGCCGTCGTGATTTTCCACGAGAATGTTGGAAGGCTTCAGATCGCGATGGATGATGCCTTTCTGGTGGGCATGCTGCACTGCCGCGCAGATTCTTTGAAACAGGCAGAGGCGCTCGGCTATCGGCAGTTGGTTGCGATCGCAATATTCGGTCAGGGGAATTCCCTTGACCAACTCCATGACGAAAAAGGGAGCGCCGTTTTCCGTGGCGCCGGCATCGAGGATCTTGGCGATATGCGGATGGTCCATGAGCGCCAGGGCCTGACGTTCCGCTTCGAATCGGGCGAGCACTCGCCGCGAGTCCATCCCCGGGCGAATCAATTTAATGGCGACTTTGCGCGTCACCGGTTGGATCTGTTCGGCCATGTAGACCGTGCCCATTCCTCCTTCGCCGATTTCTTGCAGCAGTTTGTATTTTTCGGCGACGACCATGCCGGCGAGCGAGACGGGGGCAGCCGCGGAAATGAAGTCGGCGGTCTGGCCGACGGCCGGCTTTTCGAGAAAGCTGCCGATCTCCCGGTGGGCGCGCAGGAGTTCGATCACCTTGTTTCGAAGGTCGGGATCGTGCGCGCACACGCTTTCGATGTGTGCCTCCCTTTGCTCGGGAGGGAATTTGAGCGCTTCGATGAAAAGGTCCTTGGCGGTCATGGGATTTGGCTCCGACGGCAACTGGATTCTCCTATCCCGCCATGCGTCTTTGTGAGGGAGGTTGTCCGGAGTTTTTTGTTTTTTTTATCCTTTTCTTCTCTGTCTTCTCGGTAGCGGCCCCGGTGAAGCCAGGTGCCCGCGCAGCTCAAGTGTCAGCCATCCCGCAAGCGTTCCAGTGAAGCCAGGCGCCTGGGTAACTCAGGTGTCAGCCATCCCGCAAGCGTTCCCGGTGAAGCCAGGTGCGCGCGTAGGCCAGGTGCTCGTAGGCACTGGTCCGCGAAAGCCCGGCGAGTTCGGCCGCTTCTTCCACGGAAAGCCCGGCGAAATAACGCAATTTCACCAGTTCAGCCGATTGCGGATCTTCCTTGGCCAAACGATCGAGGGCTTCATCGACCATGAGCAGCTCTTCGGGGGCGTCCTCGCGAGCCGGCTCGTTCAGGTCGAGGTCGACTCGAGTATGCTCTCCGCCTCGCTTCAACCGGGCCTTGCGCCTGGCATTGTCGACCAAGATGCGGCGCATCGCTTCGGCGGCGGCACCAAAAAAGTGACGCCTGCTTTCCCATTTGCGCGCGTCAACCGGTCCGGCCAGTCGCAAAAATGCCTCGTGCACCAGGGCGGTGGCATCGAGCGTTTGCCCCGGTTTCTCCCGGGCCAGTTGACCAGCCGCCATCCCCCGCAATTCCTCATAAACGAGCGGCAACAACTCGGAAGTGGCCCGTGGTTCTCCACGTTCAAGCGCCAACAGGATCAAGGTAACATCGTTCATTGCGACCAGTTTAGCCGATGCCTGGCCGGTTGCGATCTCCTAATTAGCGCCTTAAAGGACGCATTAGGGGCCTGTTCGGAACCCGCGGCGCAGAGCGGCGGATCGATTCGCCCCTTTTGCTTGGCGCCATTTTCGATTTTGCTGTATAATCCCGTGAAAGGCTTCTCATTTTTGGCGCTCTCCCACCATTGGTCCCAGCCCAAGTCATTGGGAGTCGATGTCCGTGGACAAAAAAATCCACCATCCCAATGAGGATTGCCTGCGGTCGTTTGCTCTTGGAGCGCTCGACGAGGCCACGGCCTCTTTCATCCGCCAGCATCTCGAAATCTGCGATCATTGCGCCCATTCGATGGAAAAGTCGGTGGCCGCGTGCAATCCGATTTTGGCGCAGGAGCCGTTGCGCGCACCCGCTCCCGGCGAAGTCCCTGCTTGGGCTCCTTCCTGGGCTCCTGCCTGGGCCATGAATCAGGTCTGGCAAAAAGGAGCCGCCAAAGGACTGTGGCCGGCTACGCCATCCCAGTCTTCAGCGGACGCCGGCTCAGCACCCGAATCGCTTCCCTCGCAGGCACCGACGGCCAGTTCCGCTCAGCCGTCGCCCGATGCGGCTCTGCCGGCATTCGACTCTCAACCAAAGTCCACAAGCAAAAAAAACTCCGAACCGGTCTTTCCACAGGTGCCCGACTGGGCCACGCAGATTCCGCTGGCAAAAGATGGCTCCTCCGTCTCGCTGCAATCGTTATCTCCGGCCTTGTTGGAGCAGAACCAGTACCGCATCGTTCGTCGGCTGGGCGAAGGCAGTCTGGGCACCGTTTATTTGGCGCAGAACCTCCTGTTCGATCGCGAGGAAGCGCTCAAGGTGGTTCCGCTGGACAAGATCAAGGAACTCGGGGTTTGCGAACGATTTTTGGCCGAGATGGACGCCGCGTCCCGCTTCAATCACCCGCATATCGCTGCTTCGCACGGAGCCATGAAGTGGGATGAGTTCCTGGTATTTTGCATGGAGTATGTCCCTGGGGAAAATCTTGCGTCTTACGTCGCGCGGTATGTCAAGGAAAAAGGTCTCTTCCCGGTGGCCAATGCTTGCTATTACGGCTACCAGACTGCCCTTGGATTGCAGCATGCCCATGAAAATGGCATGTTCCATCGAGACATCAAACCAAGCAACTTGATGCTTTTTCGCAATGGGCACCGGCACATCGTCAAGATTCTCGATTTCGGTCTTGGCCTGCTTGCCAAAGAATACGCAGTGAGCGGTTCTGGCGCCGCGGGTGAGCCCAAAACGACTGCGAACCTCGGGCCCTCTCGTGCGGCATTCGCCCATCCAAGTACCATTCCCTTCCCGCGCCCTGGCACGGTGCATTATTTGGCACCGGAACAGACCGCCGGGGGGGGAAACGGGAGCGTCCAGGCGGATATTTACAGTCTGGGATGCACGCTTTATCACCTTTTGTGCGGCCATCCGCCTTTTGAAGGTCATTCGAACGAGGAAGTCCTTCGCAAGCATGCCGCGACGCAGGCGCCCCGCATCGATGATTTGCGACCGGAAGTGCCTTACCCGGTTGGGTCGATCCTAAGGCGCATGATGGCCAAGGATCCGGCCAAGCGATACGAATCCCTCGCCGAGGTGGCGCAAGCCCTCACTCCGTTTTTCAAGCCCGATCCCCCCAGCAAGAAGATGGATGCGGTCGTTGCCGCGTCAACTCAGCTGGACGAAGAGCGAAGGCCGGGCGGTACCGGTGGCGAGGATCAACCCGATCGCGTCGTGAAGACCAAGTCCAGAAGAAAAAGCGCTCGCCGCTGCGTCCATCGGGGCCGATTCCAGGTGGTAGCGGTAACCGGCATGGTGCTGACTCTCGCTTTGGCCATGGGAGCGATCGGTGTGGCCACGCCCCGGTTTGCCGGGTGGTTGCGTGCTCCCGCCGAACCCAAGTTTGGAATCGTCGCGATTGAAGGAGTACCTCCCGGCGCGGTATTTCATGTGGACGGGGTCCATGTGAATTTCGACAGAAGAGACGGCAAAGTGGAAATTGCGGTGGATGCCGGCAAAGATCACCTTTTGGAAATCAAAAAAGAAGGTTTTGAAACCTGGTCTTACCGCATCGCGGTGGGAGAGGGTTCAAAGAAAAGTGTCAAGGCGCTCCTGCCGCTCACCTCGCGCATGTCTGAAAAGTCAAATTTCGGCCTGGATTCGAAAGGGATGGCGAACACCAACCTTGGTGTCGAGACTTTGCCCTCCAAATCTTCCAAGAATTCGCTCTTGCCCGATCAAGGAGAATTTGGTCAGAACGGTTCCTACCGGCCGAAGCGATCCAAGGAAGCGCAAGTCGATGAAGACCCAGGTCGTGCCATTCGGCCCAAAGCGGTCGGTCCTCCTGGCAAGTTGACGATCCATGTCCTTCCTCCCATTCTTGCCGCTCCCTAGTGGTTTGACCGGGAAAGGCACCGATGGGCTTGGGCCCCTGCCTATTGCCAGGCGCCCAGGTTGCCAGGCGCCCAGGAGACAGCGCTTTATTCCGATTGGTTTCGCCCCGCTCTCGGCGAGCCATTCCATTCGACGATGCCGCCGCTGGTCAAGGCCGCCCGCAACCGGCTCCCATCCTGCGTCCAGGACAAGGCGGCGATGCGCTCAAGCGGTTTTTCTTCGAGCCTCAGCGAGATGGTCAAGATCTCGTGGCCGGTTTCCAGATCCCACAATTTGACGGCGCCATTCAGGCCAATGGCGAGCCTTTTTCCGTTGGGGTGCAAGGCAACCTGTAGCTGGTTCGGTTCTTCCGCGACCGCCAGGACCGAAGTGGTTTCGTCTGGCTCAAAATTCCAGCATTCCAGTTGGCCGCCGCGGATCGTGTAGAGATGGGTCGAATCCTTGAAGGCCAGAAAATCGACCTCTGCCGCGTGGTTGGGCTTTCCTTCTTTATGGAATTTTCCTGTAGAAAGATCCCAAATGTTGATTTGAGGATAAGCGTAGACCGCGAGCAAACGCGAATCGGGACTAAAAGCGATCCGGGAAATGTTCGATTGCACTGCGGGGAGCGACCATTTTTCTTTTCCCGTCTGGGCGTCCCAGACCTTAAGTGGCGGCAGCGGCACCGTTTTGCTCCCGTCTGGGCGGGAATTCGCCCGCGCCAACTCATCACTCCTATGTGCCGAGGCCGCCCATTTGCCATCCGGACTCAGGGCCAGCGAAGCGATCGGTCCTTGAGGGTGCTTGAAAGAGACGATTTCGGTTCCCAAGCCGGTGTCCCAGATTTTGACATCCCCCTGGCGGCCGCCTGAGAGCAGGCGGGTTCCCGTGGGATTGAAATGCAATTGGACCGTGCCGTTGGCATGGCCGCCCAGGGTTCGCATGGGCTTGAGCGAATCGCAGTCGATCAGGTGGATCGTCCGCGCCGGTCCCCACAAAAGGGACACGCTTTGGCTTTGCGAATAGGCGAGCAAGTTGCCGCGCGGTGAGAACTCGGCCGGTTGGGCGTAGACGGCCGGCGGGGCGCCCCCTTTGCCGGGCGTCACCAGCCAGGTGCACTCGCGCGATTGCTTCGGGTCCCAGCACTTGATCTGGTTGTCCCGGGCGCAACTGTAGAGGCGGCCGTCGGGTGAGAACTTGAGACTATTGAGAGCGCCGGTGTGGCCGCGGAAAAGCTCGGGCGGTTGGCCCGTCTTAAGGTTCCACAAGGCAATCTCGGTCGAACCCGTTTCGAATGTCGAGGCAAGTAGCGACCCGTCTTGATTGAGTTCGATGTCGCCGACCGCTCGGGGATGGATCGTTCGTTCCCATTTCTGCGTGCCGAAATCAAAGATCTTGATGAAGCTTTCCGACTTCATGCGATCGCGTCCTCCAAGCGCCAGTTTCTTGCCGTCGCCGCTGAAGGAAAAAGCCTGAGCTTCACCCCAAGATCCGAGTTGGGGTCCCGGTGAAATCTCTTTCCAGGTGGCGGTGTCGAACAGCGCAACGAAAAACTCAGGCGTCGAAGGGGTTAGACGCATGGCGGTATTTTTTTTGAAAGTGAACAGTTTTGTCCCATCAGGACTGAAGAGCGCCCCCATGCCATAGCCTTTGGGGTGATGCAATTCCTTGCCGGTGTTGAGATCCCAAACGACCAGATCTTCCTGGCGAGGCGCCTCGGCGAGCGGCAGAAGCATTTCTCCGTTTCGGCGCTGGGAAAATGCGGCCGCAAGCATCTTTCCGTCGGGGCTCAAGGAAAGATGGGACACCGGGCCGGCGATCTTTTTCCATTCGCGCGTTCGTTCCCCAGTCTCGGCATTCCAGATGCCCAGGGTGCCGTCCTCTTCCAGGAGAATCAGGCTTTTTCCGTCGTTGTTAAACACCCCCTGGCGGAAAGATTTTCCGGTTTTAGAAAGGCAGATTTCCGTGAGCGGTTTGCGCGTGAGCAGATCCCAGACGCGCACTCCGGAATCGGCGCTAAAAGAGAACGAGGCCAGGCGGTTTCCCGACTGGTTGAACTCCAGGCGAACGGGAAACGGACCGTTTCCTGGAAGAGTGTAAAGCTCAAGATGGTTCAGCCGGTCCAGATAGTGCCATTCCCATTCGCGCCTCTGGGGGGGACAACTTGCCAGGCCCACTTGCGAAGGTCGCAGTTGATTGGCCAGCCAGTACTGTTGCGCCAAATTGATGCGATTGACGTAAAGCGATTTCTCCGCACTCTCCCTGGCCTCATTGGCCAGACGCCTTTGATCTTGCGCTTCGGATTTGCTTTTCTCGGCCTCGATGCGTCCTTCAACGGCAAGTTGGCGCGCTTTCTCTTTTTCGTCGCGCTCGCTCATCGCGATGCTTCGCTCCTTGGCTTCCGCATCGCGCGCCAAGCTTGCGCTAACCAGGCCAATGCTTGTGCCGGCCAGCCCCCCGGCAAGAGCCAGGAAAAGGAGGCCGCCGGCGAGCACGGCGCTCTGGTTGCGTTTGATGAATTTGCTTAACCGATAGGCCCGGGAGGGCGGGCAGGCCTCGACTGGTTCATGCGCCAGAAAGCGCTGTAGGTCCCGCGCCAGCCCGTTGACCGATTCGTAGCGGCGCGTCCTGTCCTTTTCGAGGGTCTTCAAAACGATCCAATCGAGATCACCGGTAATGAGCCGTGCAAGGCGGCCTGGCTCGGTGCGCCTTTGGGCCGCCAGCGTCGTGATCGTTTCCTTGGATTGGCTCAGGCAGGTGCTTGGTTTGGCGGGTTCCTCTTCCTTAATGAGGCGCAGCATTTCGCTGAAGGCCGCCTTTTGCAAACGGCCACGGTGGATCGGGGTGGAGCCGGTCAGCAATTCGTAAAGAAGCACTCCCAGGGCATAGAGGTCGGCCCGGGTGTCGATATCGAGTGCGCTCAACTCGGCCTGCTCGGGAGCCATATATTCGAGGGTGCCGATCACCGCGCCGATTTCGGTGGCCAGCGTTTGCTCGCCCAGCTTGGCATGAATCGCCTTGGCCACGCCAAAGTCGATGACCTTGGGGACCGGTTTGCCGTCCTGTACCGCGACGAGCACATTGCTTGGTTTCAGATCGCGATGGATCACCCCTTTTTGATGGGCGTGCTGGACAGCGGCGCAAACCTGGAGGAGCAGTTCCAGCCGGTCTTGAATGGTCAATTGCAGTTGATCGCAATATTGGGTGATCGGCACTCCCCTTACGAGTTCCATCACGAAATAGGGACGGCCCGCTTCGGTTCTTCCCGCATCGAAGACCTTGGCAATGCTCGTATGGTCCATCAGGGCGAGCGCCTGCCGTTCGGCTTCGAAGCGGGCAATGACCCGGGACGAATCCATGCCCGCCTTGACGATCTTGAGCGCGACTTTGCGTTTGACCGGTTTTTCCTGTTCCGCCAGCCAGACCGAGCCCATGCCCCCTTCGCCAAGAAGTTGCACCAGCCGGTAGGATCCGATGAAGTCCCCCTCTTTTTCCAGGGGAATGGGTGCCGGGGTGGCGGCAGGCGATGCCGCGGCAAAGGCGCCGGTAACGTCCTGGCCCCCAAGCGGCCGGTCGAGAAAACTCCCCAAATCGCCGGCTGCGGCGATCATCTGCTCGATGCGCTTGCGCAGGAGCGCATCGTGAGCGCAAACGCGGCTCAAAAACGTTGAGCGCTCGCTCGGGTCGGTTTTTTCCATCGCCTGAAAGAAGATCGATTCGGCGGAGGGTTGGTTGGTCATTGGCTCGCACTCCCGGCTGGGAACTCTCGGCCGCGATCAAGGTTGTTCCAGGCAGGCGTAGAGTTCTCAAAAGGGGTAGCGAGAAATTGGCGCGCAACCCCTCACTTAGTGGGAAGATTTCTTTTCCGTCGCGCTTTTTGCCGCGTTCTCGGGAGGCGCGGGGGTTGGTGGGACCGGTTCACCGTTCAATTCGGTGTAAAGCCAGAGCCTGGCGAATTTCCAGTGCCTTTCGGCGGTGGCGAGGGAGATGCCAAGGCTCGCGGCGATTTCCGCCATGCTCAAGCCGGCGAAAAAACGCAACTGAACCAGTTCGGCCTTGAGCGGTTCCGCCTCCATCAATCGTTTGAGCGCTTCGTCGAGGCGGAGCCATTCCTCGGGAGTTTGGTGAGCAACCAGGTCTTCCTTCCACTCGGTTCTTTGGAGCGCACCACCATGCTTGGCCGATTTCTTGCGCCGGGCCTTTTCAATGAGGATCCTTCTCATGGCCGCGGCCGCCGCGTTGAAAAAATGGCGCCGGTTCGCGAAAACTGGTTCTTTTCCAACATTGCGAAGCGGCAGGATGACCAGACGCAGGTAAGCCTCATGGACCAATGCGGTGGCCTGCAGCGTCTGGCCCGAATTCTCACGGACCATCCGGCCCCCGGCAATGCGGCGCAATTCCTCATAGACAAGGGGCAGCAGTTTTGCCGCCGCCTGAGGTTCACCCCGGTCGATCGCCTCCAGTGCCACGGTCACGTCGCTCATGCGACCAATCTATCCGGTTTTTCACCCGGGCTGACGCATTTCCGGTCATTTCGAGGTGCTGGAATCCATCTCTCAAACGTCACAGCTGCAAAGTAGGAACGCCGGTCCCGGCATGCAGGGGCGAGGTGCCGGGCACTTCCCGACTCAAAAAAGCACTCGATGTCAGGAGGCAAAGTGGCCTTCTTGCCCTCTGGAATGGAAGGCTGTGGCCCGAACCGTTCGTCGTCATCCTCGAACAGCGACCATTGCATCGGTTAAGATGGTGATGCAACCAGTGAGGCCGATTCCGCGGGCACGGCGCCTCTCCGTCCTGCCAGCGGGCCCACATAAACCCTATAAAATCCGCAAAACTTGCTTAATTTGCATCAAAATGGGGGATTCGGGGAACTTTGGTTGAATTATCATGAAAGAATCTTGAGATCCGTGATTCTGTCTGGATTTGGCAAAATGCGTCTCGCCCGGTTCCTTTTGGGTCTTATGCTCGCCGTGGGACTCACGACCCTGGCCACCCTGGCTAAAACTCAGCCGCCAGGGGTGACTCTGGCCACGAGAACGAGCCTGGGAAGCGTATATCGAGTCGGGCTGCCCTATACGTCTCTTTACTTGCCCGATCCTCTGCGCCCCAACGATTCTCAATTTTCCAAGTTGACCACCCGCATGGTGACCTCGGACATCTGCATCTCTCCTGATGGAACGATTCTTGGCACCTCGTTTCAAGATCCGTTCACCGAAGCTGAGTTTTGGGATCCCACAAACGGGAAGGCGGTTTGGACTGCCCCGGATTGCCAGGCCTTTCTGGGCTATACGCCCAATGGACAGTGGGTGATCGCCGGCACGCGCCTGGGCGGCGAAATCCGCGCTTATGAAGCCAAAACCGGCAGAGAGCTTTTCCGGTTTGCCAGCGGGTCTTCCCGACTCCTGGGGATCAAGCTCACCTCCGATAGCAAGGGCTTGATCACTTCTGGGTTCGATGGCCAGCTTGTGCTTTGGAACCTTGAAACGAAAAAAGCCCAGAAAATCATTCGGGGGCCATTCGCCAAGCCTGCCGGCGGCGATTTCCCGATTCGTGCCTACACGATGGATTTGTCGCCAGACAACAAGACCCTGGCCATCGACTACCAGGTTCCCCAGGCCGATCGCAAAGGAGAAGGCAAAACCAATGTGATGCTCCTCGATGTGGCCAGCGGAAAAACGGTCGGTCAATTCGTCAAGCAAGCCGACGACGTGCATAGTCTGGCGTTCGCGCCCGATGGCAATGCGATCGCGGTCTACTACACCACGGTCAGCAAGGACGGCTTGCCCGATCGCTGGATCGTGCAAACGATCGATAGCCGAACCGGAGCCCCGATCCAGGAATATTCCAACGAGCAATCGGGCAGTCTGGCCTACTCTCCCGACGGGCGAATTCTGTACGGGATCAAGGGAACCTACTTTTTTGGATGGGATGTGCGCACGAGTCTGGTGCGCCGCCGCCTGATCGACACGAGCGGTTTCGCCAAGAAAATTGTCATGGCGCTTGATGGCAACGCCGTCGGCACGCTTTCGCGCGACCGGGGCAGCGCGCTCATCTGGAATGGTCAAACCGGCACGGGCAAAGAGGTGACCTGGCTCACCAACGACCTGGAAAAAATCATGGCCGATCTGGGCAGCGCGATGGATGAAAACGGCCTGAATCGGATTCTCCAATCCAGAAACATGGAGAAACTGGATATGGCCGCTTACGATCTGGCGCGCGCGCCCAAACAGGCCCGGCAGGAGCTGGAAAAGCGGGTTCGCGTTCCGGATGCCATCAAGAGCGATCTGTATGGGGCGATGGTGGTCGAGATTCTCGAGGCGCTGGATGATCGTGAGTTGCTCACTCTGGCCACCAAGTTGAACAACAAGGAAACAGCCAACGAGGCGGCCGCCGCGCTCAAGCGCCTTGATGCCAAAAAGGCGAATAAATAAGCAAAGGTTTCCATCCGGTGACACCCAGATCCTTATGAAGACGGCTTGAAGCGAACTGTTCCCGACCGTGACGCAACACTGGCTGAATGGCTGAGCATTTCCTCCCTTCTTCACCAAAAAAAATCCGCTAGCCTAAGGCCATTCCCTCCTCCCTCCCCTCCCAGCATTGTGGGTTTGAGCCATGAATTCCGTGTGTTCTCGTTGGCTGGCCGCCGGCCTGAGTTTCCTTGCTTGGGCGGCGCCTGGCCAAAGCCAGGGCCTCGCGGTTCCCGCCGATGTGATCTTTGAAAAAGGGATCGAATACGCCAATCCCGATAACCAGCATTTGCAGCTCAATTTGGCCCGGCCGAAAGCCGGCGACGGGCTCAAGCCGGCGATCATTTGCATTCATGGCGGTGGCTTTCGGGCAGGCATTCGAGACGGCTACGATGGGCTTTGCATCAAGCTGGCTCAGGAAGGTTTTGTCGCGTTGACGGTAAGCTACCGGCTGGCTCCCAAATATCCGTTCCCCGCTGCGGTTCATGACACCAAGGCGGCGGTGCGCTGGGTCCGCGCCAACGCGGCCAAATATGGGATCGATCCGAAGCGCATCGGGGTGACCGGCGGATCGGCCGGCGGCCATCTGGCCCAGTTCTTGGGGGTGACGGGCGATGTCCAGGAATTCGAGGGCGATTGCGGCAATCCGGAGCAGTCAAGCAAGGTGAACTGCGTTGTGAATGTTTATGGGCCCAGCGATTTCACCAAGTCGTATGGCAAAAGCGTCGACGCGGCCGAAGTGCTTCCGTTGTTCTTGGGGGGTAACCTTCAGACCGCACGGGCGGCGCATATCCGGTCGAGTCCTCTTAACTGGGTCACTCCCAATGCCTCGCCCACGCTGCTCATCCACGGCACCGAGGACAAGTATGTCGCGCACGAACAAGCGGTTTGGATTCATGAGCGGATGAAATCCGCGGGAGTCGAATCGGAACTCTTGACCCTGGAAGGTGCGGGCCACGGCTTCAAGGGCAAAGATGCCGAAACGGCCGACAAGGCACTACTCGCCTATTTCCACAAGAAGCTGGACAAATAAGAAGGGCAAGTAAGTCCAGGTCACGGTGAAGAGGACTATTTCGCCCTCTTCACCAAGGTCGCCAACCTTTGCAGCGCCGCCGTGCACAAGAGAATTTTGACACCCATCAATGGGAACCCATAGCGGTCGTAATAGCTCACGACGATGTAGGGCAATAACCAGACGACGAACAAAGTGATGAGCACCCGTTCCATCGGCTTGAGCGCTTGCGGAAAAATCAGAAGGATGGCGATGGCGAACAGGGGCAGCGGCTGCACGATTTTGGGATAAAGGGAATACGCCGAAACCGGATACGATTCCTCTTGTTTTTCCATCGGCACATAAACGAGCACGGCTCCGGCAAAGCGGTTCCAGACTCTTTGCAAGAAGTCGGCCGGGTCGGCCTGGACCGCGGCGAGAAACTGAGTCCTTTTCTTTTCGAGAAACGCCTGTTCGCCAAGCTCGCGGTATTCGTCGCGCTGCACGCCGGTTTTATAAGGGTGAGTTTCGAAACCCGCCCAGTTGCGCACGAGGCCGTCAGGTGTTTCCGTTTGAGCCTGGAACAGTTCGTAAAAGGCATTCGACTTGATCGGGATCAGTTTGCCAAATACGAGGTAATTGCGTGCGATCCAGGGAGAGACGACCACCAGTGCGAGCGTAGCAGAGAACAACCAGGATCTCGCATGGCGTGCGTGCGGCCACTGCAGCAAGGTGAGCACGCCCCACGTCAAGCCAAGTACGGGACCACAGAGGGCAAGCGCGCCGCCCAAGAGGCCCCATAGCGTACGCACCATTCCCGTGGCCTGGGTTTGCAAAAGAAAACTGCCGGCGATCAAGGCATCAAGCCCAAGCATCATGAGCCAGGGATCGTGAGTCACTTGAAATGCCAGGTGAAAATTTTGCAATAAAAAGAGAAGGTAAAAACCGAAGATCGGCCAGCGCGAGCGGCTTCCCCAGAGACTCCAGCCGATCCCCAGCGCCAGCCACCCAGTCAGAATCCAGGTGGCCGTCTGCAACAGCAGCATCACGACCATGACGGGTAGGAGGCGGTCGCCGAAGACCCACGATACTCCCGCTTCGAGGTAGGAGAGGGCGGGAGGCATCCATGCGGTGGGTCCGGTCGGCTCGAAGAAGGGGTCGGCAAAACCTCTTCCTTCGCGCATGGCCTGGGCAATGTTCCAGTACTCCGCTCCGAGGTGTTCAAGCGCCAGGCGATTGCGATTGGCCTCAAACGGCGGGAAGTAATGAAAGTATTGCGGATCGGAAATGAGGGAAATGGAACAGGAGTAAAGGGCCAATCCCATGACGGTGATCGCCATGAGCGACGCGGGCAGGACCAGTGCTGGCCAGAGCGATGAAGGCGTCGCGTGCGGGGGTGACGATTTCATCGGAGTTCATCACTTGGGGTGGATCCTGTTGCGCATGGACGAACCACTACAATGACTCCCGATCGAGTATTTTGCCACCGGTGCCAATGCCTTCTTCGAGCTCAGTTTCTCTGAGATCGGTACTAGGAAGGAGCGGCGTAGGCCTGTCGCGGCCAATGCCCATTTTGGGTGGTTTTGTGGCCTGATCAAGGCTCAAAGCCGGCGGAAAGAGAACCTCACCATGCATGCGCCGAGTTCGCGGTGGCTCCTCTGGATTCTGGCGGAAGCGGCCCTCTTCATCTCGCCAACCCTGGCGTGGGGGCAGTCAGGCAGGCCGATCGGCGAGTTCGACGCCAAGAAAGACGGCGACAGCTTTCCCAAGTATTTCAAGTCCTTTTTCACCGATCCGAAACGCACTGCGCTCATCACCGAAGCGGGAGTGCAGCTCAAATTCCTTCCCGGGGCGCCCGGGGGAATGGCGGGTTTGGAATCCGACGCCAATCTGGCCGGCAACTTCGACATCGAAATCCAGTACGATTTGTCGAAGTTCCCCGACAAGATCGATTCCGGTTACGGCGCCTCGGTGGGCCTCTGGGTCAAAGCCGATGCCGATGTTGGTGATGCCGCGCTGACCCGCATCGTCACCCCCTGGGCCGGTCAGCAGATCCGGTTGACAAGGGCCGTGCCTCAAGCGAACAAGATCGCCTATGGAATCACCGGGATCAACTCGAAGGCGCTCAAGGGGCGGATGATGATGCGGCGGGTGGGTAGTGAGGTGATTGCCCTTTCCGCGGACACACCTGAGGGCGAGCTCTTGGAATGGGCCCGATTCCCTTTCACCAACAAGCCAGTACGACTCGTGCGCCTGACCGGCGATACAGGAGGCGCAGGGGTGGAAGTGGAGGCAAAAATCCAGGATTTGCGCATCCGCATGGGAGACGCGGTGCCGACCGAGCCGGGCAAACCGGGACCCCAAGCCCACCTGGCACAACCCATGCCGCAGATGGCGCGCAAGCTATCTCCCATTCCAACCCTGCCAAACCAGGAGGCGGCGATGGCCGAAGAAAAGCCAAAAACTCCGGTCATTGGACAGGTCTGGATCCCCGTCGTCGTGGGGCTGGCCTGCTTGGGAGTAGGTATCGCTATCGGGCGGCGCTGGCCGGTAGCCGCCGCCTAATTTTGTTGTCTGGGCAACGCTTCAAGATCGCTCAAGGAGAACCAAGCCATGCCGGCGCCGGTTGCGCGGATGCTTATCATTCTTCTGAAACAACCGGAACTCCCATCACTGCTTGCGGATGGGCGAAATCGCCCTCGCGGCTCCTGGAAAAAAAGCGAACGATCGTAAAGAAAACAAAAGGCATGGGCCATCATGCCGCCCCCGCTGTCCTTCCTGGTCTTCTTGGGCCATTCGGGTCTCCCGAAAGAAAATCACGGAAAAAAGCGACCACCCGGCAAGCCGGTGACATCTCGCGTTTTCCTGCAGACGCTTGCCGCGGCGATGTCTTTGACGAACTGTAACTGGCCCCCAATCGAGGCGTATTGCTTGCAGCCCCACCTGGCATTTTTTGGGAGGATTGGATGTTTCGCGAATTGATTGACGAATTCGTTGCCGGAGGGGAAATTCCTCGTCGCGCGATTGCAGGCCTGAGCGACGCCGATCTGGAAGCGTTTCCGATCCCCGGCACCTGGAGCATTCATCAGGTGGTCACCCACCTGCTCGATTCGGATCTGGTCGGCGCCGATCGCATGAGGCGGGTCATCGCGATGGAGCGGCCGGTTCTTCTGGCCTTTGATCAAGATGCTTTCATCAAAAACCTGCCTTACCAAACAGCCGATTTGCCGCTGGTGTGCGAAGTCTTCCGCGTGCAGCGGCGCCTCACGGGCGATCTTCTGCGCCGCTTACCGGAGGAAGTGTTTGCCCGGATCGGCGACCATTCCGAAAATGGCCCGATGAGCCTGGAACGGCTCCTTCGCGTTTACATAGGCCATGTTCACCACCACATGGAATTCGTTAACAAGAAAAGAGAAGCTCTGGGCAAGCCCAAGGTGTAAACGAGACAAGGTGGAAACGAGAAATGATCTTCTCTCCTGGGGGAATCACTGATCGATAGGCGTTTCTTGCCTTGCCCGTTCGCCCGAGGAATTCCTTCTTGAAGATCACCATCGGTTTGATCGGCGACTATGACCCGGCGGTGACGGCCCATGTGGCCATTCCCAAGGCCTTGCAACGGTCCGCCGATCGATTGAGTTCAAGTCTCACCATCGAATGGCTTGCCACTCCTGCTGTCTCAACCCGCCATTCCAACTTCCACGCGTTCGATGCCTTTTGGTGTGTTCCCGCCAGTCCCTACGCGGACACCGATGGCGCACTGGCGGCCATCCGTTTTGCTCGCGAGCAGGGGAAACCGTTTCTTGGCACTTGTGGCGGGTTTCAGCATGCGCTTTTGGAGTACGCGCAAACCGTTCTGGGGATGGCCGATGCCGCTCACGCCGAGACCGATCCCGATGCGGTGACCTTGCTCGTGTCGCGCCTGAGTTGTTCTCTCGTCGAAAAATCGGGAATCGTTCGCTTTCCTGCCGGCTCGGCGATGGCGGCGATTCATCAATCGTCCGAGGCCAACGAGACTTACCATTGCAACTACGGCCTCAATCCGGCCTACGAAGCGAAGCTCTTTGCCGAGGGTCAATTATCGGTTGCCGCGCGTGACGAAGCAGGGGAAATTCGGGCTCTACAATGGCCCACGCACCCGTTTTTCTTCGCGACGCTTTATCAGCCGGAACGGTCCGCACTCAGGGGAGAGCACCATCCGCTCATTGATGCGTTCGTAGCTGCTGCCGCCCATTGAGCTCGTGACGAACGTCATCAGCTGGGAAAATCGAGTTGAAGGACTCGTTTTCGGACGATGGCTTCGATTGCAACGAGTTTGCGGGTTGTGAGGTGGTCCGTGAGGGGATAGACCCTCATCCAATCCCTTTTGTCCAGGATCGCCCAGCCGTCTTTCGGCCGGGGCAATCGAAAAAGTCAGCTCAAATCGCCTCGGTTGACAACCTGCATTGCGGGAACGAAAATCGAAAGATCGCCCGCGTGCAACGGCCGTCGTTGTTGAATCAAGCGGACCGCTCGTCTCACGAACAAGTCGGGGATGTGTGGGCTGTCGTTGGCTGGGGAGAGCCCTTCATGCTCGGTTTTCAATTCGTGAAGTTCGAACCGACCGACTATGTCCTGCAATTTCGCGGCGGCAAAACGGTGCGCGAAGGGGTCGGGTTGTCCTTCTTCTATTTCACCCCGACCAATTCACTGGTGAAAATCCCGGTCGGCAGCATCGATGTTCCTTTCATCTTCGAGGAAGTTACCTCCGACTTTCAGGAAGTGACCATTCAGGGGCAGATCACCTACCGAGTTGCCGATCCGAAAAAGCTGTCGCAACTGATGAATTTCACCCTAACCTCCAACGGCAGGGCTTATACCACCGACGATCCCAAAAAGCTTCCCCAGCGGCTGGTCAATCATACCCAGGTGCTGACTCGCGGTCGATTGAAAGCGACGCCCCTCAAGGAGGTGCTTTCTTCTTCCGATGCGCTGGTCGAGTCGCTGCGCCAGGGATTGCAAAACGCCCCAGTGGTCAGCTCGCTGGGCATTGAAGTGCTCGGTCTGTCGATCCTGGCGATCAAACCCAACCCGGAAACTGCCCGCGCCCTGGAAGCCGAAGCGCGCGAACAGATTCTCAGGCAATCCGACGAGGCGATCTACGCACGGCGTAATGCCGCGGTCGAACAGGAGCGTTCGATCAAGGAAAACGAGCTGAGCACCGAGATCGCGGTGGAAGTAAAAAAACGCCAGATCAAGGAAACGCAAATGGAGGCCGAAAAATCGGTCCAGCAAAAGAAAAGAGAAATCCGCGAAGCGGAAATGGCCACGCAAATTTCCCTGGAGCAAAAGAAAAAAGAGCTTGTCGGCCTGGCCTCGGCGAACGCCCGCGAGGAAGCCGATGTCAAAGCCTATGGGATCTCAGCGGTGATGAAGGCGATCGCCGAGTCGGACCCCAAGGTGATCCTGGCCCTGGCCAGCACCAAGATGGAGCCGAGCCAATTGATTTCCTTGGCGTTCAAGGAGCTTGCCGAGAACTCGAGCAAAATCGGCCAGCTCAATGTCACTCCCGATCTTTTGAATCAACTGCTCGCCAAACCGCAATCTGAGTGATGAGCCGCCTGAGTGAAAACAAGATCGTCTTGATCGTCAGGCGCACGCGGCTTGACGATCTGATCGCTCGCTTCAACACCGAGGATCAGGCGCGCTTTTACATTGAGCGTCTGGGCGCCGATTTCGCCGACTACCAAAAGGAAGATCAGCAGTACAAGGCGGCCGTTTCTCAGACCGAGGAGGTCCTTTCGCGCATGGGTCGCCTGCAGGTGGTTGACCGCGCGTTTCTGCCCAATTTCCTTTTTGGTCCGGCGGATATTGTGGTCGCAATTGGTCAGGATGGGTTGGTCGCCAATGTGCTCAAGTACCTCGACCAGCAGCGGCTCATCGGCGTCAATCCTGACCCGGCCAGGTGGGAAGGGGTCCTTTTGCCGTTTGGGGTCAATGAGCTCGAAACGATTTTGCCTCAGGTCTTTGCAGAGAAGTACCACCTCAAAAAAGTGACGATGGCGGAAGTGAAACTGAATACCGGCGAATCGCTTTTTGGTGTGAACGATCTTTTCATCGGGCCAAAAACCCACACTTCGGCCCGATACCAGATCAAAATCGGCGACAAAAGCGAAAGCCAGTCATCAAGCGGCGTGATCGTGTCGACAGGACTCGGTTCGACCGGCTGGTTTCGTAGCGTCGTCGCGGGTGCCACGGGGATCGCCACGGCCTTGGCCAACCACCCGCTGGGCATCAGCACCAAGCAAGAGTTCCCCTGGGATGCGGAATATCTTTACTATTCCGTGCGCGAACCCTGGCCAAGCAAGACCTCGTCGGCTCAGATCACCTTTGGCCAGATCACACCCGAAACACCCCTGATGATCGAATCGCGCATGCCGGAACATGGGGTCATCTTCAGCGATGGGATCGAGGCCGATTTTCTTAAATTCAATGCGGGTAGCGTGGCGACCATCACGGTGGCTCAGAAAAAAGGGCATCTGGTGCAACGGCCTGGCAAGCAGAAAAAGCGCTAAAGGCTTCCTTTCGAATTGCGCCTGCCCTTGCTAGGCGAGATATTTCAAAAAGAAGAATTTTATCGATGCAAAGAGATCCGGTATCTCATTAGTAGAAAAAGACCGGCAAATACGACCAATGCCAGGCTGGCGACCTGCTTTTTCCGGTCGGTGAGTAGGTTGTCCAGGGAAAAGAAAGACGCGGAATCGTCGGATTCGACACGGCCCTTGTCGTCAGTCGTTTCCACGGATCGTGGTTCGTCTGAGTAACTGGTCTCTAGTCTCGTTGGATCCTCGATGCCGGCATGGTCACCCATCGTTTCCACAGTCGGTTCCGCCTTGTACAGCGCGTCGAACTCCTTTTCTGGATCAAGCCCTTTTTCGATCCAGGAAATTTCCTTGGCCCTGAGCTCGGCATACCAGCGGTCGGCTTCTACGAGCTGTTTCTTGAAATCGGACTCCAGTTCGTTCAGGGAAAGCACGATTTTTGAGGTTGGATCGGCATATTGTTCCCGCAGGGCCATGGTTGCCAGGGTTCGGTACCGGTTTTTGAGAAACTCATCGTTGACAACATAAGAGGCCTTAAGGTACGCCATGGCAGCCAGCCTCTTCGCGTCAGCAAATGGATTCCCTTTGGAAAGTAGATCCCCCAGAGCCTCGAGCAAAAGCGGGTTTTCATGATTGGCGAAGCGCATCATTCCCAGGATGGCTTTGACCGCTTTTTGCAATTCGTCGAGTGGCGTGGAAGGGCCCTTTCGCCCGAGTTGATTCCGGAGGTAGGATTCGAAGCTTCGAAGCTCCAGATGAAGCATCACCTTTCCTCGTTTTAACTGCAAAGGAGAGCCGATCTTTCCATCGGGAAGTTTCATTAGAGCATATTCCACCAGCCATTTTTGGTATTTCTCCCGGCCAAAATGAGCGTCGGGATTGATGGCCAGCGCCTTTTCGATGAAAGGTAGTCCTTTCTTAAAATCGCCCGCGAGGATGTAGAAGGTCCCCAGATTGGAATAGGTTTCGTATAGCCCCGGCTTGATCTTCTCCTTGGCCAGGATCGTCTCGATCGCCTTCTCATGCTGACCGGTCTTTTCGTAGGCGACCGCCAGGTCGTCGTAATAATCCAGTTGATTGGGATCGGCCTTGAGTTTCTTGAGACGATCCTCAATGCGCCACCGGTAAAACTCAGGCGAGTGCCGCAGGAACTTTCCGGTAATGAGTTCCAGTGTCGAGGGAAACCGGGCTCGTTCCTGTTTGAGGGTGTCGTAATCCCAGAGGCAAGCCAACAGGGAAACGGGCAAGGCTTCCAGCAGCAGGAGAGAAACGATCCAGCGGTTGCACGATTTCATGACGGAACCATTGGAGATAGAGAAAGGTACTCAAACGTTCTTACCAGTCGGAACCAAGTGCTTGCGGATCCATGACCGGAAGAGGGTGATCCTGTCTTGGAGCCGTTGGGAGCTATGGTGTGGGAGGTTTTCTCGGCTTGGAACGAACGGCAAATCGAGACAATGCGAAAGCGACAAGCGCCAGGGCAGTCGCGAGGATGAAATAGGGTTTCAGCCAGCTCACGATTCGATTCGAGAAGAATCGGCTCCCCTCGGACTCGTCTTCACCCGAATAGGTGCCTGAGGCCAGGACCGTTGGTTCCTCGGTGTAAAGCGCGTCAAATTCCTTTTCCGGATCAAGACTGCTTTCGATCCAGGAAATCTCTTTGGCCTTCAGGTCGGCATACCATTTCTCGCTTTCTTCGAGTTGCTTTTGGAAATCGGCTTCCAGGTCTTCCAGTGAGAGTTCCGTTTCCACCTTGGGGTCGGCAAGCTGCATGCTTAGAGTTGCTCTCGCCAGGTCTCGGTATTTGTTTCTCGCAAGTTCACTCGGGACAACATAGGAGGCCTTGAGGTAGGCCATGGCACTCAGTCTTTTGGCGTCATTATCTGGACGCTCGCCGGCGAGCAGATCCCCCAGGGCCTCAAGCAGGAGTGGGTTATCGTGATTGGCGAAGCGCATCATTCCCAGGATGCCTTTGACCGCTTTCTTTAGGTCGCCAAGAGAAGGCCGTCCGTCGCTGACTTGCGGAAATAGGTGATATTGAAAGGGCCCGTAATTTTGGCGAGGCGGTGCATCGCCCGGTTTCAACTGCAAAGGGAACAGAATCTTTCCATCGGGAAATTTCGATAATGCATATTCCACAAGAAGTTTCTGGTATTTCTCCCGTCCGAAATGGGCGTCGGGATTAATGGCCAGCGCTTTATCGATGTAGGGCAACCCTTGCTTGAAGTCCCCGGCGAGAATGTAAAGGGTCCCCAGGTTGGAATAGGTCTCATAGAGGCCCGGCTTGATCTTCTCCTTGGCCAACATCGTCTCGATCGCCTTCTCGTGCTGACCGGTCTTTTCGTAGGCGACGGCCAGATCGTCGTAGTAGGCAAGTTGATTGGGATCGGCCTGGAGTTTCTTGAGACGATCCTCAATGCGCCAGCGGTAAAAGTCGGGGGAATGCCGCAGGAATTTCCCGGTGATCAGTTCCAGTGTCGAGGGGAATCGCGCCCGTTCCTGTTTGAGCGTGTCGTAATCCCAAAGACAGGCGAACAAGGATACGGGCAAGATGCCCAGGAAGACGATCGAGAGAATCCAGCGGTGCCGGGGTTTCATGAGATCAGACATCCTCAAGTGGGCAAGGATCGTCTTGCAAGAATGGAAGAGGCCCCCTTCATTATGCCGCAAATCGCGTTAGAAACCAACGGACTCGATTTCCGCGAGCCCCAAATTCGTAGCGAGGGTCTTGAGCGCCATCTCCACTTTTTCCTTAAGCGCCTTGGTTGGACGAACCTCCTCCTCCCAGTGGAAAGCCTTCATTTCGAGGAGGCTACGCTCGCGGTGCGATTTCAGATCAGCCCGTGCGACGACCCTGTCTCCCGCGAGCAAGGGTAAGACATAATAACCATAAATGCGTTGATGGGGTTTTTTGTAAACCTCGATGAGATGGTTGAAGCCAAACACGCGCTTGTTGAAGGCGCGGTCCCAGAGCATGTTCTCGAACGGGGAAAGGAAGACCGCTCCATTGCCTTCGGGAGATTCGCGCGGGTCGCTGTCTGCCGCTATGTAGACTGGCGGCCCGCCGTCTTCGACCTCCCATTGCTCAAGCAACCCGTCCGCGCAAAGTTCCCGCAAGATCGGTTCGATAAGGCGTGTTCCCCCCTTGAAACGGTAATGATCGACCAGGCCTCGCTGGGTCAAGGCTCCGCGGGCCTTCACTGCTTTTAAGATCCAGTGCTTGCGCGTTTCGCGAACCTCCGGATCGGCGGCCTGGAATATCGCCGGGGCCAGGACCCGTTCGGGCAAATCATAAAGCCGCTGAAACCCCTGCCGACCGCTGACGACCAATTCGCCCGCGGTCCACAAGGCATCGAGCATCTTCTTGGCGGGCTTGAGATTCCACATCCCGCCACCGCCTTTTCCCTCGAAATGGCGGGAGCCTTGCGGCCCAAGGTCGCGGATTTGCTTGAGGATCCTCTCTGCCAACTGGGGGTCCGACTGAATGACGGGACCCCACCAGTGATGCGATTGCCTCTCCTTCATCCGGTGGCGGTAATGGGGCCAATCGGCGCCGGGAAGTAGACAAGCCTCATGAGCCCAGTATTCAATGAGGTGGCCTTCCTTCAGCAGCTCCCAAACCTTTTCTGGCGAGATTGGGCCCAGCCGTGAAGTGAGCACGAGCAGGTGGCTGCGTTCGACCGTGGAAATCGAGTCGAGTTGCACACAAGAAAGCCGTTCGACGCACCGGGCAATTTCTTGCGCCGTGGCTTTTTTGGCCTTGGGCGCGAAGCTCTGAGCGGCAACCGTGTGGCGCCTGAGAGCCGCGAGTTCCAGAGTTCTTTTCAAGGGTGTTTCATCGGTACGGATGCGCCGCCTCATCGGTCTGCCGGGAAGAATGGGGTCCATCTTAACCGGTTCATTTTCCAATTGAAGGTGGAAGTTCCAAGGAAACGGACTGCACACGCTCAGCCGCGGTTCACGTAAAAAAACGGCCATTGCGACCGAACCACTTCAGCCCGCACGCTGGGTCGTTCCCGCTTTGTCTGGGCGCAATGTTTCTTTGAATAAAATGAACTGCAGGTTGCCCCTTTTGCCTCTGACTCTCTCCTTCAGGTTTTCACATGAAATCGGTCTTATCCCCGCTCGTGGTTGCTCTCCTTGTCGGCCTGGCGGGTGCGGTTGCCACTGCACAAGCCGACCACTGGCCGGCATTTCGCGGTCCGACCGGCCAGGGCCTTTCCGCGGAAACCGACCTGCCGCTCAAATGGAATCAAAAGGAAAACATCCGCTGGAAAACGGCCATCCCGGGCGAATCGTGGTCAACCCCGATCGTCTGGGGGGATTTTGTTTTTGTGACGAGCGCCACCGAGGAAGGAAAATCCTGCCGCGTTCTCGGCCTCGACGCCAAGTCAGGAAAAATCCTCTGGGACAAGGAGGTCTTCCGGCAGGTGCCACGCAAAAAAGAAACACGCAATAGCTACGCGACGCCCAGTCCCGTGACCGACGGCAAACTCGTCTACGCCGTCTTCGGCGATGGCAGCTTCGCCGCGGTCGATTTCCAGGGAGAGACCGTCTGGACCAATCGCAATTACCCGTTCTACAGCCAGCATGGCCTGGGGGCATCGCCAGTGCTTTGCGATGGCTTGCTTGTGATGACCTTCGATGCGAGCAGCGAAGGGCCAGACAAACTGGTTGGCTGGCAGACTCCGTGGGACAAATCGTTCCTGGTGGCGCTCGATGCGGCCACTGGCAAGGAACGCTGGAAAAGTATGCGGGGGTTTAGCCGGATTTCCCATGGCACGCCGGTGATCTGGACCGGGCCCGACGGCAAGAAACAGGTCGTGAGCGAAGCCGGTGATGTGGTGCAGGGGTTCGATCTGCAAACAGGCGATCGGTTATGGACCAGCGAGGTGGTGGGAGAAGGTAAGTGCCCTTCGACTCTTTTGGGTGAGGGACTGGTCTTCACGGCCGGCGGCTATCGCGGCCGGGAATCGATCAAGGCATTCAAGCTAGGAGGCAAGGGGGAGCTGAAAGAAACGAACCTGGTTTGGGAGCAAAAAAAAGTCAATCCCAAGGTGCCCTCCATGATCTATGTCAAGCCGTACCTATTCGCCGTGCAAGACAACGGCATCGCCAGTTGCGTGCAACCTGAAACCGGCGCGGTGCTTTGGCAGGAACGCGTCGGCGGCAATGTATCGGCATCGCCGGTAAGTGCCGCAGGACGCATCTATTTCCTCGATGACAAGGGGGACACCACGGTGGTCGAAGCGGGGCCGAAGTTCAAGGTGCTTGCGAAAAACCCGCTGGGCGAGCGGGGGCAGTCGTCATTGGCCATTGCCAATGGGCGGTTGTATTTGCGCGGCGAAAAGCACCTCTATTGCATTGGCGTACCCGCCGCGAACTAACGCGGAAAGACGATGGAGGAATCAAAAAGAAGGCTCCACCTGGCGAATCAGCCGGGTGGAGCCTTCTGCCGTTCCCCATCATCCGGTTTGGGCGAGAACCAGGTGAGGATCGGCCTGGAAAATTTCAGTGCCGAGGGGTTTTGGTTTTTGCAACGGTTGACCGCAGTGGGGACAAAGTGCTTGTTCGGAAAGCCGGCGTCTCCCGCACGTTTCGCAGCGCATCGCGGGTACCCATGGTTTCTGAAAAAGATAACCAAAGAATCCGGCAGCACCAAAGAGGGACAAAAACAGGGTCCAGGTAAGCGAGTGAGTCAGGGGAGTGCCTAGTTGAAGTTGTCGCCACCAGAGAATCACGACTAAGGTTAAAGTCAGGGCGACATCAATCCAAAAATAGAGCGCGAATCTCGAAGGAATGAAAGGTGTTCCTTCGTTGAAGTGCTGCAGGATGTTGCTTGTAAAACCGAGTCCGCCAAGAAGCGATTCAAGCGCGTAGGTGGCGGAAATGATCGGTTCCGTGGGTCGATTGGTATCGGCAAACTCATACAGATGCATTGTCTCCTTCGTTTGTTTGGCCAGCTTACCGGACCGCTCGAACCAAGAGATCGTCGTTATCTGTGAGGATTCTTTGGCCTTCGGTGTCTCAGGCTCGATCAGGATCAGTTCATTCGTTTGGGTGAGCGCCACTTCCCGCGAAGCGATGATCTGGTGCCTATCGACCTGGGATTGAGGCCATGAGAAATCGGCCCGCGATAACTCCCGGCCGGTTTCGTCGAAAAGCCGCAGCCCTTGCGAGCAAGCGGCCAGAATCGACAAAGTCCGTTTGTTCGAATCGCTGTAGAACTGAAGCCCTAGCACATTCTCAATGGAGGCAAAGGGCTTGACCGAGCGATCGCCCAGATGGCATTGCCAAATCCCTTCAGGCGTTGCCAGCCAGATCCTTCTGCCCACCTCAAGCTGGTAATCCCAGGAACTTTCATTTTCCACGGCAGTAGGCAGACTGCGGGTCGGATAAGTCCCAGGAGTGACGAGAGGCGCGATGATCGTCCGGGGGGCGTTGAGGAGGGGGATGCTCTCATTGACACTCGGTCGGTTTTGCTGGAGACCGTTTTGTCCCATGTACCCAAGAAACCGGCCATTTTCGGCCTGATAACCAACGAAATATCCATGAGTCTTGGGGTCGGTGTGTTTGATCAAGTGCCAATATTCAAAACCGGAGCCGCGGTTGGAAAAAAGCATCCGTTCGTGTGCGACAAGCGGCTCGGGCTGAAACTGTTCATAAAACTGCACCCTGGGTGCACTCAAATGAATCGACTCCCCTTCCTTTTCCAGAGGCCGTGCAGGTAGCTGGTCGCGTAACGGCTCGCCAGATACGCTGAACGGCTCGCGGTGGTGAGCATCGATTGGGCGCAAGACGTAAAGTTGTCCTTTGGCGGTGAACTGGCAAACCTCCCAGGAGCCGATTGGCGCGTTTGGATCGATCACTCGGGGCATCAGCGGTTCGAGGAAGGTGGCGATGAAAAAGAAGATCAAGATGAATGCGGTACCAAGGAGAAAGGCGGTGACCAGCCCACTCCTCAGGCTGAGTTTTTCTCCAGGCGCAGGTGACAGATTCATCGGTTCCCTCCTTGGGTCGATCGGTTGGCAGTAATGGGTTGGTGGTTCATGGGTAGTCCCGTTTTCGAGCGATTTCGAGAATCGTCAGGACGATGCCCAGGTTCGCCAGGCTGTAAAAAAGAGCATGGCAGAGCAAGGCTTCCGTGAAGCTCATCGAATGCACAAGATTGAGTAGGGAGACAAAAATCCAATCGAGGTTGAACATGGCGATGGCGCCAATGAGCGGAAAAAGCCGTGTCCCAAACCAGGAAGCGGGACGTAGGCCGCTCAAGAATCCTCCCAGGTAACAGGTGGGAGCAAGCAGTAGAAATTCGGAGTTTTCTTGTAGCATCCACCACTCAAACGGTGCGGGGATGGCGCCTGGGGTGACGGCAATCAGAACCGCCAGGGCCAGGGCTAGCGAAGTCAGCAACAACCAGATGCCCAGGCCAATCGCCAGCTTGGCAAGGATCAAGTGGGAGCGGCGAATCGGCTGGGGTAACACAAAGAGCCAGCGTTGCCCAGGATGGTCACTCCATCCTTGCAAAAGGCCAATGGCCGCGGCGAAAAAAGCTCCATAAAAGGCGAGCAAGCCCACAACATACCCGGGAAAGGGGAGAGTCGCCTTGGGAATATGCGGCACCCATTCCAAGAATGGCATCCCCATCACATTGGCAAGCAGGATCGCGTAGGCCAGCACAGCCATGGCAACCATGGCCCGCACATCCCAGAATTCCTTGATCAAAAGCGCTCGGATCATCTGTTCTCTCCTTCCTTGGTTGAAAAAAGACTTTCTTTTCAAGCAGTTTGCGGTTCCCGTGAAACGGATGCGGGGGCGACGATCGGGGAAACCGTTGGCGCCGGGTGGGCGAAGGCAGCCTGGCAGTGAGGACATCGCTCCTGGTTCACGGGTCGTTTTCGAGAACAGGAGGAACAGCGGGTGAGCAAGGGCCAGCGCTTGTGAAGGCGGTAGCCAAACCAGCCGGAAACTCCAAAAAGAGCGATGAATGCCAGCCAGCCAAGCGTTTGCAGCCACCCCTCGCCAGAACGCATCTCGCGCCAGAAGCAAAACGCCATCGCAAAGAGGGTGGCACCCGCCATCCAGGGGAGATAGCGCCGAACATAGTTGTCGACGACTTCGCGTACCTCCCTTCGGTCGACAAAGAAGTCGAGTATGGCGCCCGACATGCCGGAGACGATCTCGAAAAGGAGCATCGGCTGAATCACAGGGATTTCCACGCTATGGGTCGCGGTTTCCGTGGTAACCTTCAGCGTGATCTTCCTGGTTTCTTTGAGGTCCCCGTTTTTTTGAAACCAAAAAAGATCCAAACGGTCTTCTGGTTCTGGGCGCTGGAACTTCCTGAAATCAAAATCGTCTTCTACCACAATCAGGTCATTTAGCTTGGTCAGAAAAAACGCGTTGTTTTTATGAAAATCGACAGGGAAATTGGCCTTGGCCAACAGCGTGCCGCCTGGTTCAAGCACCTGCACCTGATCGCTGGTAATCGCAATGGGATACGATTTCTCTTTTTCATAGTCGCTAAAATAGGTGAGTTTCTTGACATCCTTCAAAGGGGAAATCACATTCACCCGTCGGTCCGCGAGATCGCATTCGACAATGCCTTCGTCGGTTGCCAGCCACACGGGGCTATAAACTTCCTTGGAAGTGTCCCGCCGGTCTTTGACATGACTCCAGCGGGGGGTTGGATAGTAATGCTCCCTTCCAGTCATTTCTTCAGCGAGCGGGTTTGCAATCGATTGCTCAAACGCGCTCAGGTGGAAGCTCTCTCCCAGAGATGGCTGGCGCGTTTGCAGGCCATTTTTCCCGATAAAGCCGAGAGGCATTCGAGACGAGAAGCTGTAACCGACGAAGTAAGCGTGCGGCACCGGGCCCTTGTGTAAAAATAAATACCAAAATTCCGTTTCATTTTTGCTTGAAGACATGGGGAGGATCTCGTTCGCGTGCTTGCAGTTTAAATATGGATAATACTGTTTCGATGATAAAGTAGAGTCGGGGTTATTGACCATTTGTAAAAGGTCATAGATCTCATTCTGAGTGCTTTGAAGAAAACTAAAGGAGTAGAACCCGGCCACCAGCGGGAGGTTGGCAGGTTTGCCCTTCTTATCGCCCGGTTTGAAACCCGCGTCGATTTGATTCAGGAGCGCCTGAGACCGTTCATCCAAGGGGACCGGCTCGAGGTGGTATCTTCCGCGGCTGACGATCAACGGTTTGCCGGTGCTCGAGATACCTAGCGAATCTCGTTTTGTGTAGACGGCAGTGGTTTCCTGGGTGATTCGGGGGAGTGAACGACCAAAGAGCGAATAACCAAGCACGACCAGCGAAAGAAAACCAATCGACAAAATGAAAGCGGCCCCGCAAGCCGACGCGGCTTTCATCACCCTACCCCAAAGGCTTGTGAAATGAGCAGGCGGTGAGTCAGCGAATAATCGGAATGAAAAAACGATTGATAATAATAGGATGGCGTTTGTAAATAGTAAAGCTGTTAGAAAAACGAATTGCTTTTCGGCGAACAGCGCCATCGCCTCGAATTTGTATTGGTTGAGCATCACGGGAAACAAAACCACATACCACCAACCAATCGCGCCAAAGAGAGGAAAGAGGCGGGTTCCAAACCAGCGGCCAGGACGAATCGCCGAGAGGAATCCACCCAGGTAGATCGTCGTGCCCACGGCAAGCCAGCCCAGACAATCGGTCAGCATCCAGGTTTCCAGGGGAGCTGGGAAGATCGGGAAATAGCGGGACAGCAAAATGGCGGCGATCAAGGTTCCGAAGCAGCCGGTAGCCCAGAGGCCCATGCCGATTGCCAACCTTGTCAGCACCAGACGAGTTGCGGTGATGGGCTGGGCCAAAAGAAACTGCATTCGCGGGGAGTCGGGAGCATCCGTGATGCCTTGGTATAGGCCAAGGAAGGCACCGACCACGCTGCCATAGACGATCAACGATTGCACATACCCATCCGGCTCAAAGGGCAAGGGGTAAGACCTGGGAAACCCCTTCCATTCGGGGAGAATCATATGGGTGAATGCGTACAGCCAATAGAGATAACCCAGGGTGCTGATCGCCAGCACGCCTCGCAAATCCCATAACTCCTTGATCAAGAGGAGGCGGATCATTCGTCGACTCCTTGCCAGAGGGGCAAGGGCTTGCGCTTGCCCCGAGTGTATTCGATGAAGGCATCTTCGAGTGACATTTCGACGGTCGCGATTCGTTTGGGCTCAAGCGCTTCGACCGCCCGCTTTTGGGCTTCTCCATAACCTGCAAAGATAAGCTCCAGGCGGTGGCCGACCTTCCAGTCGTTGACCAGTCCGGGAATCGAACCGGCCTCGGGGGGTTCGCCATCAAAATCGAGGATCACCTTGCGCACCTGATTGCGGAAATGCTCCATGGGGCAGTCGACTCGAAGCACCCCATCGATGATGACGCCGATCCGGTCGGCGGTGCGTTCGACATCGGCGAGGATGTGGGTGCTGAAAAGGATCGTGCGCCCGCGCCGGGATATCATCAACACCATCGATTCGATGAAATCGCGCCGCACCCCGGGATCGAGCCCCAGGGTCGGGTCGTCGAGGATGAAGAGATCGGGGTCAGGCCCAAGGGCCAGCGTGAGCGCCACCTGCGCCCGCTGGCCGCGCGACAACCGGCTGATGCGGGCCTTGCGCGAAAGCTCGAAATGATCGAGGATCCGTTCCACCGTTGCCGTGTCCCAGCGCTCGTGGAAACCCTTGACCCAGGAAACGATGCCTCCGACGGTCCAGCTATCGAAAAGCGGGTGATTTTCCGCCATGTAAGCGATGCGGGACTTGGTTGCCGCCGGCAGATCGCGTGAGTCTTCTCCCAGCAGCGTCGAGCGGCCCAGGTCGGGTTGGACCATGCCGGTAAGCATTTTGACGAAGGTCGATTTCCCCGCGCCGTTGCGGCCCAGCAGCGCGTAGACCGTTCCCTCGGGGATGGACAGGTCGATCTGGTTCACCACGGGCTTGTCGCCATACCACTTGGTCAGACCTTCGGAAACAATCGCGTCCATGATTCGATTCCTTTTGAGTGATCCGTTCGCCAACTCCATCCGATCAGCCTTTCGCGGCCCCGTTCCACTGAAAGCCGCCGACTCGGTTGCGCACCATCTCCTGCGTTTCCTCGGCCGAGAAGCCCAGGTGGACCGCTTCGGTCAGCCAGGCATCGAGCGCATCGAGCAGGCGCTTGCGCCTTGCCGACTTGGTCAACTCCGAGGGCCGAGCAGCCACGAAATATCCCAGTCCATGGCGGCTGACAAGCAAGCCATCGCGTTCCAGCTCGGCAAAGGCCTTCAAAATCGTGTTGGGATTGACCACCAGTTCGCGCGCTAGCGAGCGAATCGAGGGCAGGCGCTCTTCGTCTTTGAGATCGCCGCGGGCGACCCCTTCGCGCACCTGGCGAACCAGTTGCTCGTAAATGGCCACGCGCGATCCGGCATCTAGAAGAAACTTCATCCCGACCTCGCTAACTGTTCTAGGTGTTATAGAACAGTACCCCACATCGGGTCAAGGTAATATGCCCGCGATTTTGAGCGGCCGCGTCGGCTCTGGCGCTGCTGAAAATCGAAGCCACAGAGTGCCCTGCGCCATGGTTTGAATTTCGGGGATCGATCGTTAGGAATTTTTCGACAAATCGCGCATCGCCATCGCGCGGGACCCGGCATTATAATTGCTCTTTGCCAAATTCCCTGATTGGTCTGCCGATCGGATTTTATGGGCTTATTTCTTTGGCCTTAGGGCTTCCCACCAGCGAACGGTGAACTGGCATGAATCATCAAGATCTGATCTTTACGGTAACGGGAGGCCTCGCCGCGGCGCTGTTTCTTGGTTATTTGAGCCATTTGATACGGCTTTCTCCGATCGTGGGTTACCTTGCCGCCGGTTTCCTGGTTGGCCCCAACACGCCCGGTTACATCGCCAATCCCGAGGTGGCCCAGCAACTGGCCGAAATTGGCGTCATCCTGCTCATGTTCGGCGTTGGGTTGCACTTTCATTTCGAAGAGCTCGTTGCCGTCAAGCGGATTGCGGTGCCCGGCGCTCTGGCTCAAGGCCTGGTGGCCACATCGCTTGGCGTGCTGCTTGGGCTGGCCGCGGGCTGGACCTGGCAGACAGGCCTGGTATTTGGCCTGGCCCTGTCGGTCGCGAGCACCGTCGTGTTGACCCGCGTGCTCTCCGATAGCGACGAAATGCACCGGCCGATCGGCAAAATCGCGATGGGCTGGCTGGTCGTGCAAGATATTTTGGCGGTACTCGTGCTCGTGATCTTGCCCGCGCTTTTTGGCAAGCAAGAAGAAGGCGCTGCCGGCGTCAATATCGGGCTGCAAATCGTGTGGGCGCTCGTCAAGATCGGCGTGCTTGCCGCCGCCGTGCTCGTGCTTGGAGCCCGCTGGATCCCCTGGGTATTGCATAAGATCGCCGCGACCCGCTCGCGCGAGCTCTTCACCTTGACGATTCTGGTGGTGGCCTTGGGCATTGCAGTCGGTTCGGCTCAACTCTTCGGCGTATCGATGGCGCTGGGGGCGTTTCTGGCGGGCATGGTCGTTGGCCGGTCCGATTTCAGCGTGCGCGCGGCGACCGAGGCGCTGCCCATGCGCGATGCGTTCGCCGTGTTGTTTTTTGTTTCGGTGGGTATGCTCTTTAATCCCAGGGCGCTGATCGAGGTTCCCGGCCTGATGATCGCGACCTTGGGGATCGTCATGATCGCGACGCCGCTCACCGCCCTGACTACGCTTCTTGTGCTCGGCTATCCTTTGCGCATTGCCGTGGGCCTGGCCTTGGCCTTAGCGCAAATTGGCGAATTTTCCTTCATCATTGCCGAGCTTGGCCACAAACTGGAAATCCTCGATGATGGCGGTTATCAAGCGCTCGTGGCGACCGCAATGGTGACCATTTCGCTCAACGCGATTGTCTACCGTTTTGTCGATCCGGTCGAGCGCTGGCTCTTGGAGTTCGTGTGGTTCAGGCGTCTTGTCAAACGATTTGCACGATGGAGAACGCCGGATCTGCTCACTTCAGGCGAAGCGGAAGAGCCGATCGATCCGTCGCGCCGCGCCGTGATCGTGGGCTATGGTCCCGTGGGACGCACCGTGGCGCGGTTGCTTGCCGAAAACGAAATCGTGTCGACGATCATCGAGATGAATGTCGACACGGTGGCGAAATTGCGCGCGCAGAAAATCAAGGCGATCTATGGCGATGCCAACCATCGTGAAACGCTAATCCAGGCCGGCTTGGCTCATGCCAACATTTTGATCCTCAGTTCTTCGGGTATCCGCGGCGGCGAGGAGGTCATTCGCCTCGCTCGCCAGGTCAACCCACACGTAAGGATTCTGGTGCGCTCCGCCTACCTTCATGAACGCAAGACGCTGATTGCGGCCGGGGCCAACAGGGTGTTCGCCGGCGAAGGCGAGGTCGCTCTGGCGATGACCGAATCGATCCTTACGACCCTGGGGGCCACCCCGGAACAGATCGATCGGGAACGGGCGCAGCTTCGCGAGGATTTCTTCGGCGACGATCCTCAATCGGGGGTGCGTAACATTCCCAACTTCCACTTGAAGCGATGATCGGCACCCAGGACCGAAGTTCAGGACCGAAGGTCAGCGCTTCAGTTTCCTGGCGCGAATCCAAAACGATTCATCCATTTCGGGGCAAAAGATGATCATCAGCCGTTTGAGCCGTTCGATCTTGGCTCGTAGCACCGGATCGGTCTTGGCCCGCTTTTCGACATAGTCGGCGTCAACGATCAGATTGGCGAACAGCTCGGCCTTATCTTCCTCGACACCGGTCGTCGAATAGTGATTGAGAAAGCCGGGATAGCGATCGGTGAGCGTGGCCGTGCCGGCAACGGTCTGGGCGCGAGCGCCCCCCAGGCCATAGAGAAAATCCTTGCGGTTGAGCGTTTTCCAGACGTCGTCGCCAAAAAGCATGCCATCGTCGCGCAGATCAATGATGTGAAAAAATTCGTGATGAATGACTTTTCTTTTATAGGTTTGATTTGCCGCGCCATCTACCGTGTCGTAGTAAAGCGTGTCGTTGTGGTAGTCGGGAAAGGCGTTGCGTTTTTGCCCCGCGAAAACGAGATCGCGGCAAAAAATAATCCGTTTCAGTTTTGTGTTTTGGATTAGACTTGGAGGGTATAGCGAAAACTCGGGCGCGAAATACTCCAGGTAGTCCTGATTGCTTTTTTGCGGTGCGGCGCTCCCATCGATGCGGCCATAGGGTGCCTTCCCCGGAAACTCCGGATGGTCCGCGATGACCGGAATACCGAACATTTTTTCCAGGCGTTCCCGTTTGCCGGGAATCTTTGGTACTGGGAAAAAAGGCTGAAGCCAGGAAAGTGCCAGCACAAGGAGCAATGCGCAAGCACACAAGGTCCGCGTGGAACCAGTCGACGATTTCATACCTGGACCTGTTCCAAGGCTTTCAAGGAGTTACCAATCGCCAGATGGGCGTCGAATCGAACCTCAAGATCGCGCCGGCAACCCGACACGAACGGACGCGCCTTGTGCCTGGAAATGATCGCGCTGATGCTGTTGAAACGGGACAGCCGCAATGGGCGGAAAGAGAAAAAAATCATTTGGGGGCGGGGGGCTTCTTGCGGACCCAGGTCGCGATCATCCAACTGGGGTCGGCCTTTACATGCTTGTTGTCGTCGGTTTCCACATCGGGCTTGACTGCAAAACTGGCGGGACGCGGGGAGTCGAAGCCGGTCGCCCAGGCAATGGTGAGGTAGTCCCCTTGAAGCGAGTAGATTCCTCGCTGAAGCCGTTCGCCGATCAGGGCGGGGAGTACCAGGGTGATTTCGCGCTGAGTTTTCGTCCCATCCAAGCGGACCTGTCCCGTCCAGAAAACCAGGGTGGGGGGATTGCCAGTGACCTTGATCGTCTGTTTGTCCTTTTCCGTTGCAAAGATGACGTTCCAGCGACCATCGGCCGGGAAGGAGCGGCCATCGTACTCATAATTCGCCGACACCCATTCGCCTTTCAGTTTGTCCCAGTCGGTCAGCGCGGCAAGGACCTTCGCTGGCTCATTCTTGGCAGCCTCTTTTTTCATCGATTCGGTTTTTGGGGGTTCGGACTTTGCGGCACCGGCTGGCGGCACAGGCCCTTTTTCAAGCGGTACCGCCTGCTTTTGAGGAGCGCCTTTGTCTTTTTCGGTGGGCGCTGTCTTGGTTCCCGGTTGGTCCTTGGCCGGAGTGGGAAGCGCGGGCTTCTCTAAAGCAGGCTTTTGCGTACCCGATTTTTCCGCTCCCGGCTTGTCCTGAGCCTGTGCCAACCAGGTCATTACCGCCAAGGCCAGGGTGCCAAAAAAAGGTTTTCTCATCGGATTTCTTCCAGAAAGCTTGAGCGGTCGTGGGTGACCGCGATTCAGGGAGCCAGGGAGAGAAAAAAATCGCAATCTTTGGCAGCTTCCTCTCTAGTATCCAACATGGTTCGCGAAACCGCCACTCAACAGGCGCCAGTTTTCTGAAATGCCCCAGATTACCCGGCTTCATTCAAATGGCGGCGTGCCATCGTCGCAACAAACGACCTTGGTCGGAAATCACGGTTGCTTCCGGTTCATAGCAATGGCGGAGCGGCCTCATCCTGCTTGCGTCCAGCAAAAAGAGCCAGTGGATGACGGGAAAAGCGGCGAACGACCTCATCAGGCGGGATCGGCTACGAATATCCCGGGTGTTCGCGCAAAAAATGATACTCCCCTTCGACCACGCCGGCCTGTTCGGCAAAGGAGGGATCGGCGCCATCGAGGAACGCCTGGGCGCGTTGGTGGTCGGCGACCGCGAACAGAAAAAACACCGAATGGAGATCGTCGATGGGGCGCCAAAGTTGGACCAAGGTCAAGCCGGCGGCCAGATGCGCGTGCTGATGGGAATCGAAAATCCGTTTCCAACGCGAAAAATCGGCCACCTTGTTGCGCACGAGCATGAACATGGCCCTTACTCCCCGCAATTCCCTCGGTCTGGCGAATCGAGTCTTCCGAAGACGGTCCTATTGGCGGCGAGATCCGGCGTTATCCCGTCGATTCGGCTCAGATTCTAGCGGCGCCGGATCTGGCGCTTGTACTCGATCTGCGCGAACAGCTTCTCGGGCGCTTTTTCAAAATACTTGAAAAGGGCGGGACAAAGCCAACCTTCCAGACCAAATTGGGGGCTGAAATACCAGTGCCCCCCCATTTCCTCGCGCCGCCAGTGGAATTCAAATGCTGCTCCGGGGAAGGGTTGGCCTGAAAATAAGAGCCCCACACCGGCGCCGGCATTGGGCAAGCCTTCCACCATCTTGTCGAGAATCACATCCGCGCCGCTGACAAACGGCTCTTTCGTCAAGCCCGCGTCGGGATCGTCAAAAACCCAAATCCCTTGATCCTTGTAAGGATGGATGACTCGAATGGCATTCATGCCCTTGCTCCCGCATACCGGAAGGTTCACTCCGGAACCTTTGGCCCATCAGAAATTCCAATCATTGGCTCATGGCTTCGCCATGTGTGGGCCAGTCTCTGAATGGAAAGTATATCTGCGATGAGTCGTCGCGCTAGCATAACTCGGGAGGGCTCTTGGTTCAGTGAGGGCCCGGCCCGGCAATCATTAGGGGGGAATGAATGAACGCTACGAAAACTCTGGCCTTTGCGGTTTTGGCGGGGGCGCTGGCAGGCGAAGCCCGTGCGGACGATTGGCCGCAGTGGATGGGACCCAAGCGGGATAATATCTGGCGCGAGGAAGGGATCGTCGATGTGTTCCCATCGTCAGGGCCCAAGCTGGTCTGGAAAACGCCAGTCGCCTGGGGCTATTCCGGCCCCGCCGTTTCCGGCGGCAAGGTTTTTGTGACCGATTACGAAAGCGACGCCAACCTCAAGGATGGCAACTTCTCACGCAAAGCCTTCAAGGGAACCGAGCGCATCCTGTGCTTGAACGAGGCCGATGGCAAAGTCCGCTGGATGCACAAATATCCGGTCACCTATGCGATCTCCTATCCTTCGGGGCCGCGTTGCACGCCAATCGTTCAAGACGGCAAGGTGTACACCCTTGGCGGCGAAGGCCACCTGATCTGTTTCGACACCGAGTCGGGCAAGGTGATCTGGTCCAAGGATTTGAAAACCGAATACAAGACCAAGTCGGCTTTGTGGGGCTATGCCAGCCACCCGCTCATCGACGGGCAAAAACTGATATGCCTGGTGGGCGGCGAAGGGTCGCATACCGTTGCCTTCGATAAGGACACGGGCAAAGAACTTTGGCGCTCGCAAACCGCTCCCGAACAAGGGTACAGCCCGCCGAGCATCATCGAAGCCGCGGGCGTGCGCCAGCTCATCATCCCGCGACCCGACGCCGTGGCATCGCTTGATCCCGAGACGGGCAAATTGCTCTGGTCGGTGCCGTACGAGGCGACCAACGGTTCGATCATCATGACGCCGATCCGGCTGGGGGACTATCTCTTCATTGGCGGCTACAGCAATAAAAATCTGCTGTTGAAGTTGACGACCGACAAGCCGGGCGCGGAAGTCATCTGGCAAAACAAGGGGAACCATGGCATTTCCCCGGTGAATGTGCAGCCGTTTCTCAATGACGGTATCATCTACGGTTTCGACCAGAAGGGGGACCTGTTCGGCGTCGAAATTCCCAGCGGCAAACGCCTTTTCAGTACGCCGGAACCGATCTCCAAGAGAGCTAGCGGGTCCGATTCGGCCTTTTTCGTCAAACAAGGCGAGCGCTTCTTTTTCTTCACGGAAAAAGGCGACCTCGTAATCGGCACCTTGTCCCCCAAGGGGTTCAAGGAAACCAGCCGGGCTCATTTGCTCGAGCCGACGAACGATGCCTTTGGCCGAGCGGTCGTTTGGTGCGTACCCGCATTCGCCAACAAGCGGATCTATGTGCGCAACGACAAGGAGATTTTCTGTTTCGATCTGAGTAAGTGAGTTTCTCCCCGATGGGGTCAACTCTTTCCACGAAAGCCAACACCCCGGGGGAATTCCTCGGGGTGTTTTGGTTGGACGGGAGTGCTTGAGATCGAATCGATCGCTTATCTTTCGGTCTTCGCGGCCGGTGTTGCCGGGGCGGCCAGTCGACCGTTTGCGGGCGATGCTCCGATGCCGAGCGCCCCGTTCCATAGAGACAGATACTTGGCATACTGAGATTCGGTCATGATTTTTTGCATCGACGAGCGGGCCAGCTTGTTGATTTCGCCAGCTTTCTTCGCAATCTCGTTGGCGTCGCCCTTCTTGACGATTTCCTTGTACGCCTGGTTTTCCTTGGCAAGGTTCTCGCGCGCCTTGGCCACTTCTTCCTTCTGAGTTTGCGATAAATCGAGCTGAGCGAGGATGTTATCTTCCATCGAGCTGAAGTTGGGCGCCTTCGAGGGAGCGGCTTCTGGGGCAGGGGTTTTCTTCTCTTTTTCTTCGGCTTGCTTCGCGCTTGGCAACGCGATCCAGCGTGGCGTCATGACCCGGGCCGCGGGGGTCTTGGCTTCGTTCCAGTATTCGACATAGAGTTCATACTGCCGTGCGGTGATGAGCTTTTTCAGCTCTTCATTGTACCATTTGTTGATCTTGATTCCTTCTTCGGCGGCGCCGCCCTTGAGTTCGCGAAACTCCTTGGTGCGTTTCTCCCGCTCCTTGAGAAGCACGGCAAATGCCGTTTTTTGTTCCTTGGTGAAGCAGGCGAAGTCAGCCGAAGCTTCTTCGGTTTTCGCGCCAAGGGTGATCCAGGTCGTTTGCACGCGGCGCAGTTCAACGGACTTGCCAGGGACATTTGCTTTCGGTTCGTCGGTTTGGGGTTCCTGCGGTTCGATCGAACGAGCCGCCAACCCTTGCGGGGGGAATGTCTCATCCGTGGGTAAAGACGAGGCCGGCAACGAGAATGGTCCCGCGAGCAGGGCCATGAGTGAACCAGCCAGCGAATGGCGCCAGCAGCTTGCAACACCTTCCGAGCGAGACATAGCGGACTCCTTGGCAACGAGCGGTCTGGCTCCCACAGCCAGGGCAATCCCCACGATTGCCAGAAAAGTGGGAGCGAGCACCGCGCAATAAAGAGAGTGATGGGGGGAGAGAGAACCGGGCTTGAGGGTGAGCAGATTTCTGACTCGTTTTTCCAGGGCCGAACGTCCTCCCGAACCGGCGATGGCCAAGGCGGGGGGCGAGGCGGCGCGCAGAGCATCGGCTCCCAATTTCAGGATGGCTTCGGCCAGCCAGAGAGGTCCATGTTCGTGTAGACCCAAACTCGCCTCATCGGCGGCCGTTTCCATCTCCCAGGAGAAGGAGATTTCAGTCCACCAGACCATCGGGTGCCACCAGGCGACTGCGGTAACCGCCTCGGCAAACACCGACCAGAACGAGTCGTTCGCGCGGATATGGTAAAGCTCGTGAACGAGCACCGCGTCTTGTTGTTCTCTTTCGAGCAAGTCCGTGAAGGATTGCGGGATGATGAGGGTGGGCCGTAGCCATCCAAAGATCAACGGCGAGGCCAACCGCGACGAGGCCAATACCGTCAGACGTGAGCGAATGCCGATTTTCGAGGCAAACGCGCCGATCCTTTGCAGCAATCGCGGATCTTTTAATGGGTTTAATCGACTCCTCAAGAGGAGCAACAAACCATGAGCCAGCGCCATCCTGCCCCAGAGCACGCCCGTGCCGAGCGCCCACGAAACGAGCAACAAGCGCTCCAGGGGAAGGATCTCGTCCTCGCTGAAATCGGGCTGTTTTCGTGGTTGTGCGGCCGGCAGCGCTTTCCAGAGTTCCATCTCTTGCGCGAGAGCGGAAGTGGTGGCTGCCTGGGAATCGAACGGAGAAATCCAGCGAGAAAGAGAGCCGAGGCCGGTGATTTCGAGGAAGAGAAAAAGTGCCAGGATCAGGTAGTGAGCCTGCCAGATTCGGCGCCGATCCGCGGTGCGCGCGAAGCATCGCGTCAGGAGTAATGCGCACAGGCCGAGCAGGCCAACGAACAAAAAAATCATGGTGAGCGGGTTGCGCAGGGAGGACGCGAGATTTTCGTAGAACTCGAACATCGACAAACCCCTTCCTCGGTGCGGAAAGAACGGGACGCAAGGCGCAAGACAGGACGCGATCTCGATCAAGGAAACCCAGAGCGATCGACCGGATCACTTGCGCGATGATCGTTCCTTGGCTTTATGCTCCGCGATCAAACGCGAGATTTTTTCCAGATCGTCGGAGCTGACCTGATGGCGATTGAGTAGGTGGCTCACCATGCCCGCGAGACTACCTTCAAACACCCGAGTAAGGAGATGATCGGCAAGGGTATGCGAGATCTCTCCCTCGGAGACCGCGGCAGCGTAGAGGAATTTGCGGCCCTCCGTCTGATGGCTGACGAGCTTGCGCTCTTCCATCTTGCGCAGCATGGTGGCAATGGTGGTGGGTGCAAGGTCTTTGCCGCCCGGCAACAACCTGTGCAGATCGGTGACGGCCAGAGGCGGGTTAGCCCACAGCACCTTCAAAATCGCCAATTGCAACTGACCAAGCTGGAAAAGATTGTTGCCCACGCTGTCGGCCTCCATGACAACTACCGAGGTAATACTACCACGGTAATAGTTGAGGGCGCAAGGGAGCCGCGAAGGATTTTGGAAAAAAATCAGGATGACGGGAATGGCAGGCAGTTGTCCGGGAAGTAAGTCCTCCCGGCGGGAATCGAACCCGCGGCCGATTGCTTATAAGGCAAGCGCTCTAACCGCTGAGCTACGGGAGGAAATAGAGATGCCACAGCCTATGGAACCGTCGCCTATCATGGTTTCCTCCTTTGCTCTTGAGGATGTCGCCCAGGAAAACTCTCCGGGCGGACGAGGTAAGAGATGAAACAGAACCAAGCTCCCCGCACAAGAAGCTACCCACGAATGAGGCGTTCGTTTCCTGGTTCGTGAACGAGGATGTCGTGCGGGATTTACCCGAGAGTGGATTTTCAATTTCCGAGCTTTGTAGGGTAGAGGGCCTGAATGAATTTCTTGTAGTTTGCCAGAAGCTTCCGCGGACCATCACGCTGTTTGGTGGGAGTGAAGTGGCAGCAGGGGCACTGTTTTCCGACTCGGTCAGATCGTGAATGACACGCTTGCGGGGGAGATGATTCGGCAAGCCATTCCTTCCATGGCCTTTCTTGCGCGGAATGTTTGAAAGATTTGAATTCACAATGGGTGCAGGTGGCTGTCCTAAACGAGTGGCGCAAGCAGCCCGCTTGCTTTCAAGCATTGGGGAGTAGCGATATGAATAAACAATAGGCAGTGGCAAGAATCGTTAATTTTACTGTAGCTTTATATCATGATTTGAAAAAACTAGATACCGACGGTCCGTATCAAAGATACGTGTATGTAGGAGCGTGAGTTTAGGATCTAAAAAATGGGACATGTATGGCACAATTAGAAATACGTATTGAGTTGCGGCAGTGACAGTGTGGAAAAACTTTCGATTATTGCCACTTGTATAACGCCGGCAGATATTGAAATACGCATTGCAACATTGGAAGAAAAACTAACCCCAGTGCTTTTGCTGCGCTACTAAGAAGCGGATCATTGATGCTCGGTCGATCTTCATGATTTTTCTCGGACTTCGCACTGTCAATCGAGTGCCACCTCGCATCAAATCCATTTTCTTTGCAGGAGGCACATCTTCACCACTTGAGTCAGAACGACATAGCACACGAGAGTGATTGCCAAGAGAGGCCAGTAGAGCGTCGGAAGCGAAGTGAATCCGAGATAACTTCCCGCGGAGGTGTAGGGGATGGCGATGCCAATCACCATGATCACTGCGGACATTGTCAGGAGCGACGACGACGCGATGCTCTGCAGAAAAGGAATGCGGTTGGTGCGGATGACGTGAATGATGAGCGTTTGCGTCAGCAGGCTCTCCACGAACCACCCCGTTTGGAACAGGCTCATGCTGTCGGCCGTGACCTCTGGCGTCGAGACGTTCCAACAACCGAACAGGTACAACATGACGAAAAAGGTGGTGTAGTCGAAGATCGAAGAGCAGGGGCCGATGAACACAATGAAGCGCGTCAATTGCCGGATGTCCCAGGGGCGTGGCCTTTTGATCTCCTCGGGGTCCACGTCGTCGGTGGGAATGGCTGTCTGGCTAATGTCGTAGAGCAAATTATTGGCGAGGATTTGAATCGGCGCCATCGGCAGGAAGGGAACCAACACGCTGGCCCCCAGAACGCTGAACATGTTTCCGAAATTACTGCTCGCCCCCATACGGACATACTTCATGATGTTGACGAAGACTCTGCGCCCCTCGATTACCCCCTCTTCCAACACCATAAGTGACTTTTCAAGCAAGATCATGTCCGCCGATTCCTTGGCGATGTCGACGGCGGTATCAACGCTAATGCCGATATCGGCCGTCCGTAGGGCCGGAGCATCGTTGATGCCGTCTCCCATGAAGCCGACAGTGTGCTGCCGCGATTGTAGCGCGGCGATGATGCGTTGCTTGTGCGCGGGGGAGACGCGAGCAAAGAGAGTCGTTCGATCCACCACCACCGCGAGCTGTTCGTCGGTCAGAGTTTCGACCTCGCTCCCAAGCAACGTGTGTTCCGTGGTGAGGCCTACTTCCTTACAGATCTTGCGCGCGACCAAGTCATTGTCGCCAGTCACGACTTTCACGTGAATGCCGTGGCCTTCCAGGGCTTTGATCGCCCTCCTGGCAGTTTCCTTGGGTGGATCAAGAAATGCCACATAACCGTTGAGGGTGAGATCGCATTCGTCGATTCTGGAATAAGAGGGGGCGTTACCGGCGCCGCCGTAGTGCGGCTGCACATCCTTGCTGGCAATGGCGAGCACTCGAAAGCCATCGGCACTAAGTTGTTCGTACTCCGACTGAAGTTCTTCAATCAAGAGATGGTCCATCGGGAATCGTTCACCGTCGAGTTCGAATTGCTTGCAGCGCGGAAAGATCTCCTCGGGAGCACCCTTGCTGATGAGGCGATTCATTCCCTCGGGAGTTCGAACCACCACGGTCATGATGCGCCGCTGGAAATCGAAGGGAATCTCATCCACCTTCGTATATTCAGGGATCGCGGCATGAGCGTGCGTATCGGTATGGGCAAGGATGGCGCGGTCGAGAATGTTTTTCAACCCGGTCTGAAAATGGCTATTCATGTAGGCCAGCGCCAGTACACCATCATCCTGCTTGAGGATCACGTCGCAGTATTTTTCCAGGATGACATGATCCATCGTCAATGTGCCGGTTTTGTCCGTGCACAGCACATCCATTGCTCCCAGATTCTGGATCGCATTGAGTCGCTTCATGATGACCTTCTTGCGGCTCATCGACAGCGCCCCCTTGGAAAGGCAGACCGCCACGATCATCGGCAGCATCTCGGGAGTCAGACCCACGGCTACGGCGACCGCGAAAAAGAAGGCATCGCCCCATACTCCCTTGGTCAGACCGTTTATCAGAAACACCAGGGGCACCATCACCATGATGAATCCCATCATCAACCAGGTGAATTGGATAATTCCCCTGTCGAATGCCGTAGGCGTCGATTGCTCCGTCAACGATTCGGCCATGCCGCCCAGGTAGGTTTTTCCCCCCGTTGCGACGACCACTGCTGTACCCGAACCGCTTTCGACGTTGGTTCCGAGAAAGGCGATGCTCGTCAGTTCAAGGGGAGCGGTCGTCCCACCTTTCTCGGCCGCGAACTTCTCGATTGGGAAGCTCTCGCCCGTGAGCGAGCCCTGTGTCACGAAGAGATCCTTGGCCTCGATCAACCGGATGTCGGCGGGAATCATGTCGCCAGCGCAGAGTTTTATGACGTCACCTGGCACAAGCTGCGCGATGGCGATCTCGCGTGGCATGCCGTCGCGGATTACGGTCGCTTGGACTGAGATCATGGCCTTGAGTTTCGCCGCGGCGTGATCGGCCCGGGCTTCCTGAACGAGCTTCAACCCTGCACCCAGTGCTACCATGATCGACATGACCACGCCAGCTCGGGCGTCGCCGCTAATAAAAGACACGGTCGCCAGCACGAGCAACAAAATTACCAGCGGGTTGATCAGTGCGTTCCAGAGCAACTTGCCGATACCAGCGCGTCGGTCCTTGGCCAGTACATTAGGGCCGTGTATTGTCAGGCGACCAGCGGCTTCCTCGGTCGTCAGCCCCGCTGAGGTGGTGGCCAAGCGCGTAAACACCCCCGCCACGTCCAGTGCCGCCAACTCAACGACCTTTTGGGAGACTTCTATTTGCGGCTTGGTCTGCAAAATAGCTGTAAACAGATTCTTGGGCAACACTTGGTAGTGATCGGTTGGACGCATATCATTTTCTCCTTTGTGCGCTGACCTTGTGCCGCACAATCTCGCAACCTGGGAACCAATCCAACTGGTCTCGCAATCGAACGCAATCGCTGCGTGCTCAGGCAGAGGTAAGTGGCCCTTATGCGCTTGATTTGGGAAAATAACATGCTAGATGATTTGGTTCATCGCTGGCAGGATCAAAAAAATAAAGGTTCGATCTCCTCCGGTGGTGAAGACTTTGGAAATCGATCTATTTTTAGAACATTTTCGGCGAAGAGTAATGTCTGCACGGAGAGCGCATGCATAAACCCGTTTGGCAGAAATTTTGGTCGTTCTTGGAATTTTTGGGTCAAGCTGCCAGCAATGTTCGGAGAAGTTCACAATCCTTGCATTACCACGATGGCTCACGCCTTTGGTGCGTTGAATATGCCGTGGGGTTCGATTGACCGGAAGTGATCGCGGAATTAGCCTTGGTTGACCCAACTCCGGTTCAAAGCACGTTTCCAAGTCGGCAAGAACACCGCTCAAATCGAATCCCCGTATCAGGTGCCTTGTGACCTCGCATGAAACTGAAATTAATCCATGGCCCAGATTTTAATAGGCCGGAAAATAAAAATTTTCTGTGCAAAATAAAAGAATTGGTCTCAAAGATAATGACGCATTCCGCTTGTAGTTCCCTGCCGTGAGGGGTACAGTGAACAGCGATGCGGGGTTCTGTAAGACATACACCGGCTCCGCTAAAGACTTCGGTTGATTGTGTCGGAAGACTAGCTAAAGGGTAACCCGGCTGTGCCGTGAGACCTGTTAGAAGAGTAGGCCGGCGTTGTCGAATACCTCAAGGTGTTGGACAACGTCGGCTTTTTTTTCGCTCGCCGTGACGAAAACGGTCGCTGCGGACACAGGAGAATCCTCAATTGACGGACCCAACTTGGACCGTGACCTGACAGATTGGCCCGATGGCCTAGTCATCTGTCGTCAAGACAGTCATGCCCACTGAGGGTTGAAATTCAACTGCCTTGCGCTCGAAATGCGCGGCCCCGGCGGGCTGACTCGCGGCCATCCCGTCTCCGGCGAGATGGGGTCAAGAGAGTCGATGGTGCCAGGGCAAACGCCAACCACATCGAGTTAGATGCATCGGGTTTGAGCCGGCGGTACTCGGATCGATGACCAACTCACGGTCGTGCTGTGACACGGTTATGCTGACGCAGTCGCGGCACCAGGGGGATGCGCCAAAGCTGTCCCGCTAACCGGAGAGGTAGAGACGGCTACGAAATGGAGATCCCCCAAAGTTTACATGCGTCATGTGTAAAAAGTTACCAAAAAGGAGAGTGTTAAATGCCGAAATTTCAGATGAAGGTTGCGCCCGATACCGTGGCATATGCCGACGGTGAGAACCACAAGCTTGTCGTGGAGTTCGCCATCCCAGGAGCACCATCGGATACCATCGATGTGAAAATCCTGGAAGACAGCGTCCACCTGACGGCACCAGCAAGGGACATCGAGTATGTTGCAGCCTTGGCCCTAGGTTGGGCAGTCAAGCCTGACAAAGCCGAAGCGACTTACGAGAACGGTCTGTTGCGGATCGAGGTGCCCTTCAAGGATCCGATGGAAGATGCTGTGAAAGTCGCCATCAAAATCGGTGGCGCGGAAACGAAGCCCAAAGTAATTGCAACTGGAGCGGGGCCGGCAGCGGCCCGCGTAAGCGGGAAGGCGCCGGCTGGCCAACAGCCCAAATTGCCAGTTGCCACGCCAGTGTAGGTAGTTGGGAAACAATGCGCCGCAGGCTCGGAACATCCTGGCCTGCATTTCCCGTGGTGAATTGCCAAGAGGAGTGGATGCATCATGACAACGGATTGGACTGCAGAAAAATACGACGCTGAGACCCAGGCGGAACGTGATGGCAAGAAGGCCTTGCGCGCAAAACACGAGTCGCTCGCCCGCATTGCGACTCCTCAAATCGACCAGGCGTCGATCAAAGGGGTGAATGTGGAACCGCTTGCCCCCGGCCAATTGAGTCAGAGCACACGCCGGTTCCTCGTTGGTGGTTTACCGGTGCGCTGTCCTCACTGCCAGGCCGAGGGATTTAGTGAGGGTTCGGGACTCCTGGGTGAGGTGGGCATCTCGTTCGCTCACCACAACTGGGCGACGCAGAAGAAAGTCACGAACCTGATGTGCGACAGGTGCGGTCTGTTGCAGTGGTTTGGGACTACCCCACAAAAGCGGTAGGGGCCTGCTCAAGGAAGGCGGTTTGTAACGGAGCCATCGGGGTTCAGAACTACCAGCAGCGGACTCCGATCAATGCCCCGTTCGGCAGGATGTCGGCACCTTAGACTCAGTCATCGACCTACTTTCGCGTTCCAGCCTGAAATCAGACGATTGAGGAGAACGAAGATCGAGGGGTGGCGGCTGCGAAGATCAAATCTGGCGGTGTTCGCGTACTGAAGTCGACCACGATAGGCCCCTTGGCGCAGAGGTATTTGCTCTTCTGTAGTTCGCTGACAGATCGCTCCCTGCGAAAGGCAACCTGGAAAAATGAACCAGGTTATACCACTGGAGGAAGGCAATGAAACTATCCCAAATGACCGTCGGCCAAAGAATCGCTATGGTGATCCGAGACTTTGAGCAAAGACGCTTGGGAAAGGGGCGCGAATGGGTGGCGGTTTTCATGAATGAGGAGACGGTCGTGATCGCGCTACACAGGGCCTTAAGCCTTGAGGAGAACACACTGGCGGGCAATCCAGCTGGATGTGCCCTGGTTTCGAAATCCCAACGGCGGCTGTACGCAGACGCAGCCCTTCTGCAAAAAGTCCAAAGCATCACCGGTATGGAGGTGCTCGACACAACTGTAGAACTGGAGCCAAGGTCTGGCGGTCTGGCTTTGCTTTTCACGACGAACGCTGTGGGACGGATTTCAAGCGATCCACAGGCAAATCGGGCAGGGGCCTCATGCCTGTGGGTAGGACCAGCTTGTGCGACCCGAAGACGGAACACGTCACGTAATCAAATCACCCGGGTGTGTTATCCGAACCTAACCGCACGAGTCTTAACAAAGGGAGTTTACGATGAAGACCGACACGTAGTTGCAGAAGGATGTCAAGGATGAGATCAAACCCTGCACCCATGTCAAGAGTTTAAGCGCTCTCCAACGATATAGTTGTCAGTTCGTCGGTTTACCGACAGGCATCAGCAGCGCACGAAACGACATCGAATTTTCATTGGAGTGACCGGATTGGCTCGGCGACGAGAAATCGCCCTGGTCTCCATAGCCCTACCCCCTGCACAAGGAGTCTAAGTAATGTTGAAGTCCAAGAAAAAAGCGACCCTACCCACCATACGCGTCATCGAGTTGGTTGGAGAATCAAAGGAAAGCTGGGAGGACGCCGCCAAGCGGTTGGTGAAGCGTGAATCCGCGAAGCACAAAAATATCACCGGGCTGGATATACTTCGCAGCACCGCCGTTGTCCGAAAGGGCAAGATCATGGAGTACCATATCGACGCCAAAATGGCCTACGAGATTGAACCCGAACAGAGCGAAGGGTGATCGCACCGGGGTTCCACGAAGTTCCGCCTGTTCGGGCGGGGCGAGTTTTTTAGGCGGGAGCCATTGGCCCCCGCGTCAGAGTCCGAAACCGATGGTTCACTTTAAGGAGTCAGTTATGACGAATGCATCCGCGAAACCGCATGATGGTAAGGTCGTCAGCGTCGTCGGCGACAAGCTCACGACAACGTGTAGCGAAGGCAAACAACACTGTCACACGATGGCAAAGGATGCCAAGGTGATGACCGACGGGCACGCCTGCAAGGCCGCCGACCTGAAGCCGGGAACCCAAGTTCGGGTGACATCCCACAAGGATGACCACAAGGTGGCGGTAGCCGTCGAGTGCGGCAAGCAAATCCCGGCGGCAGCCCACAAGGCGTGATTCTCCGCTGGTGTCGGGTGGCCTTGGTTGCCCGACACCCGATGATGGTCGGATGAAACATCCGGGGGACACCAATCTCATTCGCACGAACGGCTCAGAAGTCTCGAACGTGGCCGAACACCGAACCGCCGCCCCGGCAGAAGTCGAGCGACGCGCGTGTTCCTCGTCCGGATGAAGAAAGCCCTAACTACTTTTTTCTTGTCTGATTGCCTCACACGCTCACATTCACAGGTTGGCAGCTTCCCGTTGTCAGGATGTGTCGCACAAATTTAACGAAGGACCAATATGTCAGTATCCGCAGTTCGAGTTCTAAGCATCATTTTCTTGGTTGCCGGATTCGTATCGATCCTTGCAGCGATCCTCGTTTGGTTCTTCTTGGAAGGGCCAGACCATGCTCATGGGGAGCGGTTTGGCATTTTCGTTGGCCTGTGGGCGCCCACCTTCTTCATTCTATCCGGCCGGATTGATCGGTATGCAACTTCGATGGGGACTCCCGTAGCTCCGAGATAATCCGTCACCTCTCACAGATGGCGTCCGTGCGAAGTCTCTCATAGTCGTTTGGTTGGGAGCCAAGTAGTCGAAAGAGGGCTCAAAAAGGGCACGGATGAGCACGGAAGATCATGAAAAATATGGAAATTGTGGGCTCCGGGCATGGAATCCATGTAAAATATCGAAGGTGTGAAAACTATAAACCAAATTAGAGACTACTCTTAATATTTTGTGCTCAATTGCGGTGCTCCTTATAAGGCAAGCGCTCTAACCGCTGAGCTACGGGAGGAAATAGAGATGCCACAGCCTATGGAACCGTCGCCTATCATGGCTTCCTCCTTTGCTCATGAGGCATGCGTTCGGGAAATCGCGTGGGTGGGTCGGGGGTCAGACCAAACCAAGGGTGCCCACAGCAGAAACTACCCATCGAAAAGGAACAGATTTCCTGAGCCGTAGACGCCGACCAGAGTCTGGCGAGCGATTGGCAGGGTTCAGGGAATCAGGCGGATGTTCCCACGGACCAGCGTTTCCTGTCGTGTCCCAAGCGCTTTGGTAGAGAGTGTAAACTGAGCACTAGGGACTCCTCTCGTGCATCAAGACCCAACCCGCTGCCAATCTCCGTTAACGCATGTGTTTTCCTCCATTGTTTTGATTGAATTAGGCGCTAGTTTGGTATCAAGCCAGTGAAATGAAGTCGACCTCCTGCGTAATCGATTGCAGGTTTTGGCAGATAAAATGATCGACTTCCGTTTCTAGCCAGGCAAATGGGACAGAGGATCATGCCATGACCAGGATTGCCCGCCTGTTTTTCGTGCTGGCGATAGGGCTTCTGCAGCCATTCTCGGCTCAGAGCCAAACCACCGAATCCGCGCAAAAGCCTACCAAGCTTCCAAAAAGGTTCCAGCCTCTGGAGAAATCGAATCTCTGGACCCTCGTTTCGGTTTTTGGCAACGATCAATGGGTTGATGGCGAATCCATTGGGGATGTGGCGGTTTCCAAACATGGAAAATGGGGGCTTTCCGCCAGTTACCAGAACGCCGTAAGGCTTTGGGACCTGTCCACCGGAGATTGCGTCCGGATTCTGGCAAAGTCCCCGTGGCATGAAACAGGAGTCGCCTTTCTGCCGGACGAAAAACATATCATTTCGGCCAAATGGACCGGAGAATTGGAAATCATTGATTGTGAAACCGGTGAATTGAAAAGAACAATCAAAGCGAACACGGGCATTAGAAATGTGGCGGCTATTCCCGGTGGAAACCGAATTGTATACTGTACGTGGGACGATGAAATCTATATGATCGATTTGAAAAGCGATCATTCGATCAAATTGGACTATAAAAAAATCAAAAATGGTTATTGGAAGTTGATGAGATTCCCTGAAGCGGGAAAGATGCTCGCTTTGGTAACCCGTGAAAAATTGGAATTTTACGACCCGGATTCTGGAAGACTGATTCAGTCCTTGGAGAAACTTCCGAGTTATGTGACATCCTTTGTCTTTTTCAAGGATGGGAGAAGGTGCCTTGTCGGTTTTGGAAACGGTACCGTGGGGGTCTATGACACCAAGACCTGGAAAATGAGCCATTCATTTCAAACCAATATAAGAGACATTAAAACAATCGGTTTAACCAAAGAGGAGAAGCGGGTTTTCGTCGGATTCGGTAGTTACACTCTGGCGCTCTTCCGTCTGGATGATGGAAAAGAACTCTGGAGGGAGAAAGGTCCATCCGTTACCGGTTGCGCCATGACTCCGGACGGCAAATCCGTTTTCACGGGAAGCGTCCGGCATGGGGTGATGCTTTGGGATCTCGAAACCGGTAAACCTCGCAGTCACAAAAAACAGGAACTGGGGACGGCAAGGCCGATCGGTTTTTTGGGTGAACTGATCGTGACCCGCGGGGTGGATGCCACGACTCAGGTCAATTTTTGGAAGCCTGACGGCATCCATGTCAGGAATTTCGCGCTGGACCCAGGTTGGGACCCTGCGGGGATTGCAAAGGATGGCCGGGTCCTGGCTCATCATTTTTATCAGGGTAATGGACTCCTTAATCTTGAAACGAATCAAATTACACTTTTAAAAAATTCGGAAAGAGTTGATCGGGAAATATTTTCAAAAGATATGAGATGGCTTTTTGGATATTCTCGAGGAACTTTAAAAAAATGGAATGTTGAAACGGGAGATGAGGTTTCTTTGCCAAATGAGTTCAAGGCTTTGGAAAAGCAAGAAACGGCGCGGTCTTATCACTATCATTATCACTTTGAATCAAAAAAGGCAGTTCGATTCAACGGCCCTTTAAATACCCGAGGGTCGACGGTTCCGATTGGAAAAATGGAATTTCTGGATTTAGTCAAGGACAAAATGATCGCAACCAGTTCCAACGAGGGACTCGTGCCGATCGCCTTTTCCGATGATGGGGCCTTGGTCCTGGCGGACCGCTATGTAAGTCGCGGCCAGGAGTTGTCTCTTTGGGATCATCAAACGGGCCAGAACCTCAGGAATTTCAAGAGTTTCGAAGCTCCTCTCATTGCCGCGGTTTTTTCTCCCTCACGCAGGTATGTGATTGCCCTTTCCAAGGATACGATTCTCAAGATGTTTGAAACTGCTACCGGCGAGGTCGTCGATCAGATGGATTTTCAAAAAATCAACGACTTTCCCGCCACGATTTGCATGTCCAAGGATTTCAAAAAAATGCTCATTGGAACACAACGGGGGCTGTCCCTGTATTTTGAATCAAAATAACGGTAGTTTCGAATCGAAATAGCGGCAGTTTTGAATCAAAATAGCGGCAGTTTCGAATCGAAATAGCGGGTGGTTTCGATTGGCAAGAATCATCCAATCCCCTGCGCATCTTCGTCCTACTGGTACCGGTAATAGCGTGCGGTTTCTATCTCGAGGCCAGACAAGAAAGGTTCAGGATGACAAACGCTGCTCATGCAGGCGGATGAGCAGCACCGTGGCGCCCCAAATGGTCGTGGAAGCCTGGCTGCTGCAGGCCCCAGTTCACTGCCGATCTCCAGCGTGCATTGGTTTGTAATAGAACGCTGGTTTCCACAGCTTTATCCGGCGTTTGATAGCCCCGTTTTGCCCTTGCGAGCAAGTGCGATCGGGGGGCAGAATGGACACCGAATTAGCAGGCCGTCTCTGCTTTTGTTCCTGTTCCCTGATCACTGGGCAGACAGCCTATTATGCATAAGACATGCCGCCAGGGTCTTTCACTCATTGAGATTTTGGTTGTGATTGGGATTATTGGATGCATGGTGGGACTTCTCCTGCCAGCAGTCCAAAAAATTAGGGATAGCGCGCAACGATTGAGTTGTCAGAACAACCTCAAACAGATTGGTTTGGCGTTGAATAACTATCATGCCACATACGGCCGGCTACCTGGTGGGCCAATTTTGGATGCAAATGGCAGCCCTTTAATCCTGATTGGATGGATGGCGCAAATCCTTCCGCAAATGGAAAATGAAGCGCTTTGGAAAAGCACTTCCGAGGCCAATGCGTCACACCCTCTTGATCCAAACGTGAACCCACCGCATCTTGGATTGAATACAGTCGTTAAATCCTACGTTTGTCCGTCCGACGGAAGACTGATGAGTCCACTCGACACCCGCGACGGTTTTTCGATTGCATGCACTTCCTATATCGGAGTCTCTGGAGCCCCGACCCAAGGCGGGGCGGGAATCATGGGAAATGACTACGGAATTACCTTTTCAGAAGTCCTTGATGGTACCAGCAATACTCTCGCAGTAGGTGAGAGGCCTCCACCAGATTCCTTGCAGGCAGGCTCTTGGTATTCCCTGCTTGCCCCAAAGAACGGGTATTGGGGAAATTTGTACGGGCCCAATCTGGAAATGCCGGCGATAAGCATCGCAACTCCAGGAGACACCTGCTTCAATGGAGGCGGGTTTGGACCCGGCAGAATCGAGAATTCTTGCGACCGAAACCATTTTTGGAGCTTGCACCAGGGCGGTGCGCATTTCCTGTTTGCCGATGGGGCATGCCGGTTTCTTAGTTACCGGGCAAGGGAAATCATTCCCGCCCTGGCCACACGCTCAGGAGGCGAGATCGTCGAAATTCCCTAAGTTATTTGCCAATCCAATTATGGCAGACAAATATTGGGTTTTCCTATCAGTCGAGCTTTGCTGACATCTTTCTTTTGCCGAAGGGTTTCCATGAGGGTCAGCACATCCTTGAGGGACCGGGAGAGGCGATCCGGTTTCCACACCACAACCACATCCTCTTCGCGCAGGTGATTGAGGAGCGTTTTGCAGTTCGCGACGATCCCAGCGGCCACCGGTTGTGGAGATGTAGGTGGTAAGGTGCCTGTGAAAATCAGAGTGTAGTTTATGCAGATTACGTCGTAGTCAACTTATGGGTCATTAGGTCGCTATTGCAATGGAATGCTACTGCCCCAGCTTATCCGCTGTCGGAATGAATGCCGAACACTTGGAAACCGGTCATCGCGCGTCACTCATCGCGCTTTGTTAAGCGCCAATTCGATCTGCAGCTTGGTGAATGCCAGTTCCGCGCGGACGTGGATCGCTTCTTGTTGCGCTTTGTCGAGCCCCTTAGGAATCGGCCAAGTCTCGCCGACCGCAGCGAACCGCTTTTTCATGAGGTCCCCGAATTTCGTTTCGAATTCCGCCAGCAGTTTCGGATCTTCTTCGTTGCACTCGGGGCCCTCGAGGTCGGGGTCTACGTAGACAATCCTGCCGTCCGGGCCGATGATCACCTTCGTCGGAAATCCGCGGACACCATAGGCGTGCGATGTGACCGAGTCCTCAAGCATCCGTCCCTTGTCGATCGCGCCGATAAAATTCCATTCACTTTTGGTCTTGAACCCGCGGATTCGCGCCGCAAGTTCCGTGGGGTTCTTTTCCGCATTGTGAATGCTGATGAACGTCACCGGTCTACCTCGAAAGCCCTCCTGGAGTGATTTCAGTTTGGGAACTGAGCTGCGACAGGGGCCGCACCACAGGCCCCAGAAATCCAACACGACGACTTGCCCTTTTAGGCTGTCCAAATCCCGATGTTTGCCATCAAGCCAATGCGCGATCGAGAGCGGCGGCGCCTGCTGGCCAACCTGGACCAGCGGTTTTAATTCGAGCGCGCCTATCGTTTTACCAGCGTCATGATCAAATAACGCCTGTCCTTCGGGAAACGGGATGACGAAGAATCCCTCGTCGAAACGCGATCTGATTTCTACGACCGTGCAATCCCATGTGTAACGGCGATGAACGACCATCTTGAGCGGTCGCGTTCCTGCCCGAACCTCTCGCCATTCCGCTTCGGACAATTCTGGAGCATCTGTATCGCGTTGCCAGATCTCACGCACGGTTTTCGCCGGATAGAACGCCCCGTTCGGCAGTTCGCGGATTTCCTGGGTTCTCACGATCTCCGCCGGTTGCCAGCGGTCAAATTGATCCTTCGGGGCCTCGCCCACGTTCTGCCGATGATACATCTTCATCGGCAGGGCGCCGCGTTTGAGATCGAGCCAGGCTCGGTAGGCGAGCAGGGTGGTGGAGTCTTTGGCGATCGGCACCGCGACATCGACGACCGTCAGCAATCGTCCCCCGACCTCCTCTTCGCGAACGACGCGATATTTCTCCGCGGATTGCGAAAAGAAGGCATCGAATGGATGCTGCATGTCCCAGTGCGGGCGCGTAACGCTTGTGAATGGCGGCAGGTGGACGTTATTCACGTCTGTCAGGTGCTTTTGCATGACATAAGCATGCCGATCGGCACTGCAATGCCACCAGCGGGCAGCCGGGGTTGCTTTCGCCGATCGCGAAAAGATGGACACGTCGCGGTATACGGTTAGCAGTGTCGCCGCGGATAAAGGCGAGTCGGCAAAGCGCCATGCGGCAAGTTGCTCGTCCGTATTGAAGTGATTCACCGGCTGCCGGAGCTGATAGTTGTCTCCATCCAGGAACAGTTCCATTGGCCGGATGGTCTGGAATGGTTTAGGGCTTGGGAGTCTCGCTATTTCTTTTTTGGCTTCGGCAAGCATCGGTTGCAGCAAGCGCAGGGCTTCTTCGCCCTTGACTACTTTTCCGTCGATCTGCACCATGGCGTCGGCCGGCGTCATCTGCGACGCGATGTTGATGAACCTCTGCTTCTCCTCGGCCTGTTTCCGAGCCTCACGGCAGGATGCCTCGGTTGTTTCGTAGCGCTGCACGAGCTGCATGTGCAATTGCGAAAGCCGGTCCTTATTCGTGCGGTGGATCTGTAGAATCTCGTCGGCCGTTGGCGAATTCGCGGCCCAAACTGCGGGTTGCCATGACGCCATGAACAAGAGGAACAGTCGGACCCCTGACTTGGATCGCAGCATAGTCCTCTCCAGAACTGATCGGAAAGATTCGCGGCGGCAGTTTACCTTGCGCGAATGGCGATGTAAATCCCAGTCCCATGCGGCCTTCTTGATTCTTGATTCCGGAATGGCTTGCCGTTCGCGGATTCAAGCCGATCTTTCACCCCGTCCCCAGGTGACCTAGGATACAGTGGTCTTCTGTGGATAACAGTTAGAAATGATTCTATTTAAGTCCTACTAGAAAATGCCCTTGCGCTAATTAAAAGTGAATTGGTATTGCGAATGGCTTCATCGGGAGGAAATAGGGCGCATTTTTATTTTTGAGTGCGGGGAAGGGCGAACGATAAGTTGCGGCATAAGCTCGCCTCGTACAATTTTTCGAGTTCAAGCGAGTCGATGGAGCTCGCCATCTCCCAAGGGCACGGTTGGGCACGGAAGTTCATGAAAAATATGGAAATTGTGGTAGCTGGGTATGTAATCAGTGTAAGATATTAAAGGAGTAGAAGCTGTAAATAAAAATAGGCAAATAGCTTGGCGTTTGGTGCTCGCCTGAAGTGCTCTTTATAAGCAAACGCTCTAACCGCTGAGCCACGGGAGGAAGAGCATTTGCCAAGGTCTATAGAACCGTCGCCTATTATGGTTTCCTGCTTTGCTTATGAGGGCCGCACCTGGGAAACTGCCAGAGTGGACTTCGTTTGAAACGAAACGATGCGTGGACCAACATCAAAGACTACCCATGCATCAGATGCACGGTTCTTAAATCGCGGTCAGAAATAGGAGCGTGCAAAGGCTTTGATATCGACTTCCCAATGACGCAGGCCAAACCGCCTAGCTTCCAATCCTGCCATGGTTCGTGCCTTCAGCATCTTTCACTCAAACTCGGCAACGTATCGCGAATAAGTCGATCCCAGCCTTGCAATGCCTGGGTGCCTGGTGTCTTGTAATGCTTATTCAGCCACCAATTTCTTGGCTATAGCGGCTGGTATTACGAGGAGCCAGCCCGGTTGTCGGTTGGCAATAACGATGCCGATGACCCGGCCATCACGGTCATGAGCAGGACCGCCGCAAAGGCTAAAATCAGCACGTGCCGCTACGCCATAGACGTTCGGAAAACCGGAACACCGAGCACTTTGGCCTGCCAGGCGCGGCCCCGTTTGCGGCGCGAGGACAAAGTCGAATTCGAGTTGCTCGCCTTTGCGCCTCACACCGAGATGGATCACGTCTCCTGCCAGGCCGAGGGGCTTCGGCTGCGTGTTGTTAAACAAGGCCAGCAGCTCCTTGCAGTTGGGTGTTGGGCGGCCTTCGACGCTGAGAATGATATCCCCTTTCCGCAGCGGACGTGGCGGGCCCCTGAAAAAATTGAACAACTCTTCGACCTCGACTCCCTGCTCGGTATCGCGAATCTGCGCACCCAACCCGCCTTCCTCGGCGGGAAAAGACAATGGAGGATGGGAGATGAATCCCAGCACAGAACTCTTGGCCGCCAATCCAACCACGGTTCCCACGGGCAAGGTCTCACTCTTTGCCCACTGAATGACGGGCAGGTTTTGGGCATCGATTTTCAAGATCGCCACATCGTATTCACGCATGACTTTGAGGACTTTGGCCGGCAGAATTCGCCCGTTGGCCAGGCGACAATTCAGATTCCGCGGCACGAGACTCGCCTTTGTAATGAGCCTGCCGCTGCCGCCGATGATCGTGCCCAGGGCCACAGGTTTGTCGCCGTCCAATATCTCCACGGTGCAGGATTTAACGTGATTGGCGCCTGGCTGAATCTTGTCTTGTATGGTTTCGAGTTCCGCTGTGCGGGCCAGCTCAAACGAAGCGTGGAGGTCGTCCCATTGTGCGCGAAGCAATTCGATCCGCTTATGGCCATGTGGAATTGTGTTCCCCGGTAGGAATATCGCCACGAGCCGTCCGCTGGCATCGAAAACCCCACCGCCGCAATCGCCGCCCATCCAATCAACCTGGTCGCTAGGCAACTCGTGCGTCCAACTGCCGTCCGGCCACGCGGCGAGCGCGAGTTTCCTCACGATAGGTTTGCGAGCCTTCGCATCCACGGGACCGTAACCCACCGCGATGCAATCATCTCCAGGCCCCAAGCGCGTCGAATCGCCGCGCTCGACATACGGAAAAGGTCCTGGCTCGGTGATTCGCACGAGACCAATGTCCGTGGGAAAGGTAATACCGATGACTTCTCCAGCGACATCGCGCCCATCAGGTAGCGAGATGGTCACTTTCGTGCCCGGCAGGATTTTATGATGCGCGCACGTTGCCACCATTCCGTCGGCGGAGATGACACCGCCCAGGCCATCGGCACCTGGTTTCCGACGAATTCGCACAGTGGCTGAAACAGCCTTCTGCTGCGCTTCTTCGGAAATTTTCGCTTTGTTTCCGGCCTGGGATGGCGGGCGGATTTCATTTCCTACTTGTTTATCGGATAGGCGAATTCGATCGACGTTCTTGCCAGCAATCAGGTCACTCCAAAAAGCTTGGATGCGCCGGACATGCGTATACGCCGAGCCCTCTAATCCTTAAACAAGCGTAGCGCAATTGGTTTTTCGCGGTTGTGGGCCCGGTCTCGGGAGGCAAATAGTTTTATCGGCCCTGCCATTTTGAGGGTGTTTTTTGTGCATGTTTTGTTTCGGCATATTCACTTCGCTTTCCGGTCCGTTAACCTTTACCAAGCCGCGGCGGACTGGAGCATCCGTACTCCAGCATCGTGCTGATTTTTCAGCATCGCAGTTGGTTAAGCCTTTGAAAGAATGAAGGCAGCCATGGATTCCAACTCATCATCCGGTAGATAATTTGGCGTCCTGTGTTGACGATTTGACAGGGCAGCCTCATGAAGGCGTTGATGAAGGTTTTGAATTCCATTTGCAGAATCGTCTCCTTTTCGATCCGATGCTTTTCCCGGTCCGATCCTTTTCGAGGTTCGGGCCAGAGGGCCCACCAGGCCTTCAAGTTCCAAGCCAAAGAGGTCATGACCATGTAGGCCCAGTTGGCTTCCATGGTGTCCACCGGCGCCGTCAGTGCGCACACTCCTTGTTTTAGTTGGGCGTGCAGATTTTCCTGGTTGCAGCGCTGATTTGCCTCGAATACCATTTCTTGCGCGGGCCGTTCCTTGTCGTTGGTCAGGTAAAAAAAGTAGCGGTACTCATCGAACAAGCGTTTTTGCCCCATCGAGAGGGTCAAATTCTTGCGCACCACAATCAACCGATATGCCTTCTTGCAAGCCACGGGCCGATAAGGCATTTCCGCGACGTCCTCTCCATGTAACCGGATGTTGTCGAACTTGCGTTGGTTGACGATTTGCTCTTTGGTCTTTACCGGCCGGGACCGTTCCTTGGTCTTGATCTCGTAGCGAGCCGGTCGATTTAGCGGTTCCCAGGCATCCTCCGCCAAATTCTCGGCCAAAACGATCCGTTTCTTCGTGCTATCAAGACCGAAGATGAACTTTACTCGCTCATCCGTGTTCCAACGGTCCAGATGTTTCGTCTGGCTAAAATCGGTATCCCCGCGCAGCATAATTTTTTTGAACCCGCCCGTGACACATACACGGATCGCTCTGTCGACCTCGTCTGCCGCCCCCTCGTGTGACGGTCGATTGCCCGGCCGATTGACCACGCTCAAGATTTCCCCGGTTTGAGCCAGGGATACCACTAATGGGTGGTAACCCCATTTGCCTTCATAGTTGATATCCATGCCTGCTTTGCATTCCCCACCGGTCTCCACCATCGTGCCATCCATGTCGATCCGGGCCAGGTCAAAGAATTCCTTGGGTTGACGCGACCAAACCTTTTGCCGAACTTCATCGAAGGCTTCCATCAGATTCCTGACATCTTTCGCTCGAAACCGCCTGCAGAAGTCTCCCGCCGTCGTCGGATCGGGAATTCGTCTGGCTCCAACAGCGTCGAGGTATGCCTCGTCTTGGCGGCGCAGTTCCAGATCCTGCAAACAGGTGCCATCGCACAGTGCGTTGTACGCCAGATTCAAAACGTGATCCGATTCGTGGTAGGGAAGGTGGAACTTGAGCAGGTGCAGATTGTTGTCGACCGCTTCGATTAAGCCGATTCGTTTGGCCAACAAGTGGAATGCACCAATGCCGCCATGCGCGATTCCCCGATTCCGGTCACTGATCTCGTAGCGAATGTTCGACGCTGTATGGACCGGTCTGGCGCAATCCCCAATCTTCGATTTGTCCAACCGATCCAGAATTCGACGCTTGCGCCAGGCCAGTTGGCGACCTATCTTATCTTTCACTCGAAACTCCTTTTTCGTCGGTTGACGGTTTTCTGTTCAACTAATCAGATACCGCCGAAACCTCGGGAGTTTCGAGTTTTTTTCGTTTTATCCCACTTTCTTTCCTTCCGGGGATGCTTGGTTAAGGTCTAATGGATAGCCGATACCTTCGATGCCAATGAGGCGCCCATCCAAATCGAATGCGATGCCGGAGTTTTTCCACATCACCTTCGAGCCCCCCTGCGTCATGAACCATTGGCCGGGGACGCACCATTTGACATGTTCGACATCGAGCAGGGGACGCAGGGCGATGGCTGCTTCGGGAACCGAATAGCTGAAAGTGACGACTGCCTGGCCGGCATGGATCTGGATCGGCCGCAGAGGATCAACATGCGACCAGGGGCCCACCCCATCAAGCTTTGCCAGGGAGAAGCCCCATTCGCGGGAACTCCCGAGCGCCGTACCCGGCACCGTGCGACCATCGGACAAGTGAAACATCAATTTGAAATCTGCGGGAAACGGAGGCATCAGGACATGCCCCTGCGCCGTCACGATCACGCCTGTGAAGCCGGTGCGGGTTTTCCCGTCGCTGCCTTCAATGCGGACAATTGCCGGACTGACACGGTCGTAAACTTCCTTAAGCCTGCGCTCGAAATTCGCAGGTAAAGACGCATCAACATTCGCCCGCACCGACTGGGGCGCGTCCTGGGCAGGCGCGGGGAAGCCAATGCCGAGAGCCGAGGCAAACGACAGAATGATGAACCGTTTGAATCGTAGGAGCATCTTGCCAGTCCTGTGCAAAAGGAGCACCACTCTGCAAGGTTGACGCCACTTCGTTGGACAGAAACGAAGCCAGAACAGGTCGAGCCCAGTCTCGTGCGGCCACTGAGGGACGACATGGCAAAACTTCAACTTGCGAGCGGAATTGCCACCAAGAATTCTGGGTGTGTTTTACAAGAAGGGTCAGAAGGCAGCCAGAAGACAAAGCTCGGTAGTGGGACCACACCCCGCCGCTTCAGTGGAGTTGACGAGCGATGGGAACGTTGGGGCCGTCGGAGTGGGAAGCGTTCGCTCGTGCGTGGCTTGCTGCCCCTTCCCCAGTTGAGAAGAGCTAAGATAGTCTGCCGGAGCTACCGAGGCCTGCCAGCCGAGCTCTCGCTTAGAATCGATAGAGGCGTGGTGGGTTGTTTCGAGGAAAACGAATCTTCCCCTCGGAAATTCGGATCAATTACCCGATATTCCTCGCCATTTCGAGTCAAGCTTGCAGATACGAATTGACCGCTTTAGCGTTTTGAGGTCCCGATCATGAGTTTATGGCAACCAGAGTTTTTTCTCTCTTGGGCCCGCCGTCTTCAGCGCGATAACGCGACCTCGCCTCGTTCTCGCTGCGTTAAAAACCCCCCAATCCTTGCTTTAGAATCGCTTGAAACGAGACTTAACCCGGCGATGTCGATTTTTGAAAATCAGGTGACCAACCTCTACGAGATCATCCTGCACCGCGCTCCCGATTCCGCCGGCCTGACTCAGTTCAGCGCTCGACTGCAACAAGGCCAGCCGGTGGAACGGATTGCGCAGGACCTTTTCCATTCTCATGAACGCCACATTCTGATGGTGACCAATCACTATTACGGATTGCTCAAACGCGCCCCCGATCCCGCCGGTTTAGCGGCCTTCACGGCGCTGGCCGATCAAGGTGGATCGGAGAAAACGATCATGACGAGTCTGCTCGCTTCGCCGGAATTTGTCCGAGACAAGAGTTCGGAACAGTTCGTTTCCGAGCTTTACTATGTCCTTCTCAATCGTGCTGCCGATCCCTCCGGCCTGGCGGCCCACACTAGTGAACTATCCAACGGGTTGAGTCGCGAAGGATTGATCCAGGCGTTTTTGAACAGCGTCGAGATGTCTGAGCGGATCGTTGTGAATCTCTACGGCGAACTGCTTGGCCGCCAGGCCGCGACCAATGAAATCGCTCTGTGGTCCCGGCAATTGAGCCAACCTTCGGTCGATTTCCCCGATGTAATCAGCGCATTTCCAGGTTCGGTGGAGGGCGCCACCCATCTGCGCCAAGCTGGCCTGGGAGCGGGTTTGCCCAGAGATCTTTGGTGGCGCGGTTTCGTTGGCATTTCTCTCGACGCGGCAAAGAGTTCGGTACAGGAGTTGAGCGTCTCCTTTGCTGACCTGATCCGCCAGCGCAAAGATGCTGTCGAAGCCATGGACGATTCCGCGGTCGCCGGAATCGACAAACGCCTGGCGGTGCTTGAGACAAATCGCTATCAGGCCCTGACCCATGTCGTGCTAGCCCAACTTCCGCAGTTACGGCAAAATCGGAGCGATTTTCGGGTGTTTTTTCGTCGCAAGTCCTTATCCGATGGGCCGAGCGTGGTTGAAATGGCGATGTAGTGCCAACCTTACGCCTTGTGTTTTCTCCGATGTCGCTCATCATGGGGCTCGGAGGCTCGGATGTATCTTCGCCATTCGACGATCACCAAAAACGGCAAGACGCGCACCTACTGGCGTTTGGTGCGCTCGGTCCGTTTCGGCAAGAAGGTCCGGCAAGAGACTGTCGCTCAGCTCGGCGAGCTCGACGCCAAGGGTCGCATCGCCGCGCGTCATCTTGCCGAATCCCTCGTCGGCCTCGAGCGGAAGCCGGACCTCTTCGACGAGAATCTTCCCGATGAGCCGGTTACTGTCGTCCCAGGGAAGCTGCGGCTGGAGCGCGGCAGGCAGTTCGGCAACGTCTGGCTTGCCTGGAAGCTTTGGAACGCCCTTGAGCTTGACGCATTGATGGAGAAGCTGATTCCCCGAGGTCATGAAGACATTCCCTGGGGCGTAATGGCGGCCGTTTTGGTGATCGCGCGGCTCTGTGAACCGTCGAGCGAATTGCACATCGCCGAGGATTGGTTCCGCCGCACGGCGCTAGGCGATTTGCTGAGCCTGTCCGAGGCCAAGGTCAACGACGATCGCCTCTATCGCGCGCTGGATCACCTCTTGCCCCATAAGGACGCGCTCGAGGTTCACCTCAAGGAACGCTTAGGAACCTTGTTCCAACTCGAATATGACCTTTTGCTCTACGACGTCACGAGCACCTACTTCGAAGGGCAGGCCAACGGCAATACTCTGGCCGCGCGGGGATACTCGCGCGACCATCGATCGGACTGTAAACAGGTCTGCATTGGTCTCGTCGTAAGCCGCGATGGTTTTCCGCTGGGCTACGAGGTGTTCGCCGGCAATCGGCGCGACTCGACGACCTTGCGCGAGATCGTCCAGCGGATGGAAGCGCGTTACGGCCGGGAGGGCCGGATCTGGGCCGTTGACCGCGGAATGATCGACAAGGCCAATCTCAAATGGCTGAAGGAACGAGGCTCGCGTTACATCGTGGGTACGCCCAAGGGCGAGCTCAGGCGGTTCGAGCAAGAATTGCTCAAGGGAAGCTGGCACGAGATCCGCGAAGGCCTCGAGGTTCGTTGCGTTCACGACGGCGCTGACTCGGAAACGTTCATCCTCTGTCGTAGCGCCGACCGCGCAGCCAAGGAAACAGCGATGCGAGAGCGGTTCGAGCAACGCATCGAGCAAGGGCTGCAGGCTATCGTTCGCGGCTGTGAAAAACAACGTTGCGACCTCGGCGTGATCGAACGTCGCATTGGCCGACTCCTGGGCAAGAACAGCCGCGCCGCCCGTCTGTTCTCGGTCCAAGTTGGCCGCGATAAATCCGGACGCACCGCGGTGACCTGGTCGCGCAAGTCGGCCGCGCTGGAATCGGCGAAGCGGCGCGAAGGATGCTATCTGCTGCGAAGCAACGTCGCGGATTGGAAGGCCGAAGACCTCTGGAAAGCCTACATGCAGCTAACTGAAGCCGAGGCCGCGTTCCGGATCCAGAAGGACGAACTGCGGCTTCGGCCGGTGTGGCACCAGACGGCAGAGCGAGTGCAGGCGCACATCCTGGTATGCTTCCTCGCCTATGTCATGCGCAAGACGCTGGAAGCGTGGTCGCAACGCGCCGGCCTGGGCCGAAGCATCCCGACGATCATGGAAGAATTTGCGCGAATCCAGAGCACCGATGTGATCCTTCCAACCACCAGCGGTCAAGCGGTGCGCCTCCGTTGCGTCGTGCGCCCCGACAAAGCCCAATCGATCCTGCTCCAGCGTCTGGGCCTGACCCTGCCCGAACGGCTTCTCATCCCGAAAGGCGTCGCCTAAATGTAGTGCCAACTTTCGACCCCCGATTTCAAGAAACCCCGGGGTTTTCGCTATTCTTCGGTCGCTAACTGCGGAAGTCGGGCTAGTCGCCAATCCTCAGGCTCGAGAAATCGATCGGGCGAAGCAGGAATTGTCCGTTCCTGTTCCCGGAAACCAGCGGGGGACCATTCGCGGGACGGCAAGCCCGGTAGTGGCCTGGCATGCGTTGAATTTGACCTCCGTCATGGGGCAGTTCATGGATCAAAGCCGAGGAGTCAGCCCCGATCCGGGGCTGATCGCGACAAATCAAACCATCGCCGGTAGCTCCAACTGGAGTAGTTTTTACCCCTATCCAGGCGATTACGATTGGTCGGAAGAGTGGGACATCCAGGCGCCCACCAAGGAAGTCGCGGCAAATCGAGTCGTGAAGGCGTTTCTTGATTATGCGGTAGGCCAGAGCAACGCGAATTACAGCAATTTCGAGTTCTGGCGGTTGCGTATCAATTATCATGATCCGCTGTCAGACTCCGACAAGATACGCAACTGGACGCTGCCTGAGTTGATCGCTGCGTCCACCGATCCGGTTCTTCAGGCGGAAATGCAAAATCAGCTACTGAACCTTAACGGCAAACGGATCGGGTTCAATTTCCGGGGCATTCTCGACGATGGCCGGTTTACCCACATGCAAAAGGTGATCGGCGTTCACGCTTTCGGGCCCGCGGGGGAGGCCTTTTTTGATTCTCAGATCGATTACCCCAATTCGCTCGACGGTTATGACCCCCAGGCCGACGAATCCGAAACCTTTTTCCGCTCGCAAGCGATCAGCGCGAAATACCAGGAGATCTTCGTGGTGGGCCGGCCTTCTCAAGTCGATCCCGAAACGCTTGGCGAGTATGGTTACACGATGTGGCGGTTGGGTCTCAAAGAAGTGTCTGGTCCCGAAACGGCAAACCGCTACCTCAAGGCGGCCAACCGGGCCTTTGCCTATTTCCGAGCGATTGGAAATGTGGAAGCGATGGAAGCGATTCAACCGGTCTATAAAACCGCTTATTCGCTGATGAACCAACGAAACCAGATGCTGGACACCGTTGCGGATGCTCTCGATAGCCGCTATCCCTCTCGCATTCTGAGCGCGGCCAAGGCTCGTGAGCAACTCTTCGGCGCGGCGGACATCCTTGAGTCGCTTGAGGGTGGAAGTTATAGCGATTCGCTACGTCAAATCGCCGCCTCACTCACAGGCACCGATGGGACCCTTGTTTCGCCTTTGCAACCCGACTCAACATTGGAAACGCAGTTGAACGAAGTTGATGATGGGATCACTCTGGCCATCAATGCCCGCGTCGCCGACATGGTCCGACCCGTGATTGACAAATACTTGCGTAATTTTCATCAGTAGTGATTTCGTCGAACGGGCCATTGATAGACATTCCCCGGAAATTCCCTACTTGCCCGGTAGTTGAAGGGGGGTATGCTAATCTTGAGTCTTAGCTCAGCTCTCGCGCCCTTTCGTGTGAACGGGTCGCTTAACTTCCTGGACGCACGGGCTTTTTCCAGCCGCGGTTAGCCGCCATCGATCCTGCGGACACCAACAGCCGATCGCATTTGCCGGCCGGCCGGAAGAGTCTGTTCGGCTTGCGCTCCTCCGCGCTGTGTGGCCCCCCCATGTCCAACAGACAGCTTTTTGGTGTCCAAATCCCAACGGTGCATGACCATCGTCCGTCGTTGGCCCGTGACCCATACTCGTTCACGCCGATCTGGATCGCGGGTACATACCTTGGGATCGGGCTCCTCTGGATCTGGCTCTCCGATCTCCTGTTAGCGTGGTCGGAAGGTCAGTCTGAGCCGGGATTCTTGGTGTCGGCCGGCAAGGGCACGCTCTTCGTCTGCCTGTCCTCGACGCTCGTCTTTTGGCTTGTCCGTCGCGGCTTCCGCGCCCTTGTCCGGGCGAACGCGCTCCTGCGAGCCATCACCGACGGCACGACGGACGCGGTGTTCGTTAAAGACCGAGACGGGAAGTACCTGCTGTGCAACGCGGCCGCCGCCGGGCTCGTTGGCAAGTCGGTCGCGGACGTGCTGGGCCAGGCGGACACGGAGCTGTTCGACCCCGAGAGCGCCCACCGCATTCTGGAGCGGGACAAGTCGGTCATGGCGGCTGGTCAGGCGGAGACCACAGAGGAGGAACTGACAGCGGCAGGGGAGACGCGGGTGTACCTCTCAAGCAAGGCGCCGTACCTGGACGCGGACGGCAACATCGCCGGCGTGATCGGTATCTCCCGCGACATCACCGAGCGGAAGAAGGCCCAAGACGCGATTCGGGAACAAGAGACATTTGCACGCGGCATACTGGACTCCATGACCGCCCACATCGCGGTCCTCGACCCCCGCGGAGTCATCATCACGATCAACGAGCCGTGGCGCTCCTTCGCCGCGGCCAACCCAGGGATATGCGGTCACGCCTCGCGTACGGGCGTCGGGACGAACTACCTCGACGTGTGCGACGAGAGCGCGGGTCGAGGTTGCGCTGACGCCGCAACGGCTGCCGAGGGGATCCGGCAAGTGTTGGATGGCACGGCCGTGCGGTTCGCGTTCGAGTACGCCTGCCACTCGCCCGAAGAGCAGCGCTGGTTCCTGATGAGCGTAACCCGACTCAGTCACCACAGCGGCGGGGTCGTCGTGGCCCACACGAACATCACAGAGCGGAAGAACACCGAGGAGGCCGTGAGCCGATCCCGGGAGATGCTCCAGTTGGTATTGGACAACATTCCCCAGGGGGTTTTCTGGAAGGACCGCGATTCGCGGTTCCTGGGGTGCAACCGAGTCGTTGCTCAGTCGATGGGGTTCGAAAGCACGAACGCCCTCGACGGGCTCACACTCGCGGATTTGCCGTCGGTCACCGCGGAGGAGGCGGCGTTCTTCCTCCAGAAAGACCGGGAGGTCATGGAGTCTAACGCGGGCCAGTGCCACATCCTCGAAGCGATGACCCGGGCTGACGGGCGGACAATCCGACTGGACACGAGCAAAGCGCCGCTCCACGACGCCGACGGCCGGGTCATCGGCGTCTTGGGAACCTGGACAGACATCACCGACCAACTCAAGACCGAGGAGGAACTGCAATTCCAGAACGCGCTGCTGCGGTCCCAGACCGAGGCGTCACCGGACGGCATCTTAGTGGTCGGTCTGGACAATCGCGTGCTGTCGTACAACCGCCGGTTCCTCGCCATCTGGGGCATCCCTGAGGAACTCGTTGCGGCGGGGGATGACACGCCGGTCCTGGCAATCGCCCGAAGCCGGACGGCGGACCCGGATGGCTTCGGCGCTCAAGTGGCGGCCATCAATGCCGTGCCGGACGCTCAGAGCCACGACGAGGTGGATCTCGCCGACGGGCGGACGCTCGAGCGGTATAGCGGTCCGATCCGGCGAGCCGATGGCAAATTGCTCGGCCGCGTCTGGTACTTCCGCGACATCACGGAACGCAAGCGAGCGGAGGGCGAGTTGCGAAGAAGCGAGTCGCGCCTGCGATTGTTTCTTGAAGGCGTTCCGGCCCCGATCGCCATGTTCGATCGCGACATGCGTTACCTCTATGTGAGTCGCCGTTGGCTCGCGGACTACGTCCCGGGCAAGCGGGAAATCGTTGGATTGAGCCACTACGAGGTGTTCCCTGAACTTTCGGAACGTTGGAAGGAAATCCACCGGCGCTGCCTGGCCGGAGCGACCGAGCGATGCGATGAAGACCCATTCCATCGCCCCGACGGGAGGGTGCAATGGATTCGCTGGGAGGTGCGCCCATGGATGAAGAACAACGGTGATATCGGCGGGATCATCATTTTCTCGGAGGATATTACGGCGCGCAAGCAGGCGGAGACGGCGCTGCGCGATCGGGAGCGCCTGCTCGGAATCGTCACCGGTTCCGCGCAGGTGGGATTGGTGGTGGTGAGCGACCAGTACGAGTACCTGTTCGCCAACGAGGCGTACGCGGACATCTTCGGTCTGGATGTTAAAGGGATCGTGGGTCGCCGGGTTCGCGATGTACTCGCGGCGGGTTGGTCTCAAATTCAACCCCGGTTAGACCGAGCCTTGGCTGGGGAACGAGTGACCTACGAGTTGGCGCTCCCCCCGGCGGGCGGGGGCGGTCCACGGTGGTTCCGCGCGATGTACGAGCCGCGGCAGGATGACGGCGGGCAGCCGACCGTCGTCGTGGTGGTCGCGGACGTAACCGACATCAAGCGGGCCGAATTCGAGGCCCGAGCTAGCCGGGCACAACTGGAGGCGGCGCTTGAGAGTATGTCCGACGCCGTGTTCATCTCTGACGTGAACGGCCGGTTCCTCCAGTTCAACGAGGCGTTCGCCACATTCCACAAGTTCAGCAACCGGCACGCGTGCGCCGTCACCTTGGCGGAGTACCCGGCGTTACTGGATGTGTCCACGCTCGAAGGTCTGCCGCTCCCCCTGGAGCAGTGGGCCGTCCCGCGGGCGTTGCGAGGAGAGCGGGGGATCGGCCTGGAGTTCCGCCTCCGCCGCCGGGACACCGGCGAGACGTGGATCGGCAGCTACAACTTCGCGCCGATCCGCGATGCGGAAGGGGCCATCGTCGGGTCGGTTGTCGTCGGCCGGGACGTGACCGACGCCCGGTTGGCGGCCGAGGCTCTCCGGGAGAGCGAGGCACGCTACCGCCGTCTGGTGGAGGTGTTCCCTGGGGGCATCTTCGTTAACTCGGGCGGAAAGATCGCGTTCTGTAATCCAGGCTTCGTCCGGCTCGTTGGCGGCGTGGGACCCGAGGAGTTTCCGGGAAGGAGTCCATTCGACTTCTTCCACCCCGACGACCACACCGAGATCCGTGCGCGGATCGCATTCATGCAAGAGACTGGGTGCGTCGCCCAGGCCGCCGAGCTACGGATCGTCCGCCTGGATGGGCGAGCGGTCCCGGTCAACTCGGTGGCCACGCCGATCACCGGATCGGGTCCGCCCGCGTTCCTCGTCGTTCTGTCCGACTTGACCGAGCGAGAACGGTCCGCGGCCTTGCTGCGTTCGGTATTGGGGAGCGTTGGCGACGCGATTCTCACGATCGACGATCAGGGCACGGTGAAGTCGGCCAATCCGGCCACCGAGCGGTTGTTCGGATACTCGGAGGCCGAGGTGATCGGTGAGAACGTGAAGGTGCTGATGCCGGAGCCGTTCCGCAGCGAACCCGATGGGTACTTGGCCGACTACCTGCGCACCGGGATGCCAAAAATGATTGGAGTCGGTCGCGAGTTCGAGGCGCGGCACAAGGACGGAACCCACTTTCCCGCCGATTTGACCGTTACCGAGTTCCGCCTCGAAGGGGAGCGGCACTTCACCGGTGTCGTCCGCGACATCACCGATCGCAGGCGAGCGGAAGAGACGCTGCGACGCTTTAGCCAGGAACTGGAGGAACGGGTCAAAATCCGTACGGCCGAACTCGATTTGCGCAATAAGGAATTTGAGACGGTCGTGAGGTCGATCCCCGAGACGGTCATCCGCGTCAATCGCAAAAAGGAGATCGTATTCTTCAAAAAATCAGCGGCGGAGGAACTGTCGGGCATTGAGGGATGCTCCGCCAGCGATGCGCGGTGTGGAAATTGCCTCCTTTGTTCGGTGGTCGACGAAATTTTCCGCGCCGCGGCCGACCCTTTGACCTGGCAGAGTCCGGGCGTCATCGAACTGGATGTTTCGTTTGGCGTCGTCGAACTGCGCGTGACCCGGCTTGGCGACGGCGATCTCCTGGTTCTTGCCAGAGACATTTCCGCGAGGCGCAAGCTAGAAAAGGAGATCTTAAATGCGCTCAATCACGAGAAGAATCTTTCGGAAATGAAAACCCGTTTCATTTCGGTGGCATCTCACGAGTTCCGCACGCCCATGACCGCTGTGTCGGGTGCGGTGCAACTATTGCAAAATTACAGCGACAAGTTGACCGTGGCCAAGCGGGCGGAATTGCTGAACCGGATCGCCGCCGGGGCCGACCGATTGAAGTCGATTGTCGATGATGTTTTGACCTTAAGTCGGGCCGATGCGGGCAAAGTAGAAGTTTCCAAAGGTCTCGTCAATCTCAAGGGGCTATGTGGCGACATCATGGATGAGGCCGAAGTCGCAGATAAACAAAAGCACGTGTTTGTTCTTCAGTGTTTTGGAGAGCACGAAATCTTTTCCACTGACAAAAGGCTGCTCCACCATATTATTTCCAACTTCCTAAGCAATGCGATCCGGTATTCTCCCGCGGGCAGCACCATTCAATTGAATCTGCATGTGGAGGAGGACCGGTTTTGGTTCGAAATCTCGGACCAGGGAATTGGGATACCAGTAGAGGATCAACAGCACGTGTTTGAACCGTTTTATCGGGCAGGCAATGTGGGAGAGATCAGCGGCACGGGCCTTGGCCTCAATATCGTCAAACGATATGCAGAATTATTGAGTGGAAAGATCGAGATCGTTGCATCATCGGCATCGGGAACTTGCTTTCGAGTCACCATTCCCAATTCATGATCGGTTCGCGGGCGATCGATCCGGCGTGGAATCTCAAATCTCTCCTGGCAACACTGGTTGTCGTGTCGACTCCTGTGGTTCCCTGTGCCAGCGCGCCACCCCAGAGGGTAACTCCCGCGTCCACAGGTTCTCTTCCCCGTCGGATGCCCCCCTCAAATCCGTCTCAATGAAATGGGGCTCCCCCAAGGCCATTTGCATTTCATCGCGCGTCTACCGGAGGTTGCCTACGACCTACGGTTTCAGTCGAACCGGGTATGACAAGGGTACGCTTTCAATCGCGCCATGCATCTTCTTCAGACGGCAGGGTTGGAATAGGCTAATAGCAACCCAGCTCTTTGGCGAAAGGAACGACCCATGCGAACTTTATTCCTGACCCTGGCCCTTACCGTATTTGGAGGCGCAAGGCTGTTCGCAGACGATCCTGTGGGGGTGAAACCACAACCGACATTAAAGCCCGGCGTCTCGGCTCCGCCGCTGAAGGCAACCAAGTGGTTCCATGGACCAGCGGTGACCGCTTTTGAGCCGGGCAAAATCTACATCGTCGAGTTTTGGGCCACCTGGTGCGGACCCTGTGTGGCCATGATGCCCCACCTGGGCGATCTGCAGGAAGAACTCGCTTCCAAGGATGTGGTCATTGTGGGTTTTACCGCCAATGACCCGGGCAACACGCTTGAGAACGTCACTAAGTTCGTGAACAAACGGGGTGATAAGCTGGGCTATACCATCGCCTACGCCGAAAACCGGGAAACCTACGATGCCTACATGAAAGCCTCGGGACAGGCCGGCATCCCTTGTTCCTATGTCATTGGAAGAGATGGGAAGATCGCCTACATCGGTCATCCGTTATTCCTGGATGAGGTGATGCCAAAGCTGTTTGCAGGCACCTGGGATTCCGCCAAAGGAACCGCTGAACTGCTGGCTGCCGACAAGCTTTGGGACGAAACCTATGCGGTCATGACCAAGAAAGGCGACCCCTCGGCTCAATTGGAGAAATGGGAGAAATTCTCGGCCAAGTGGCCCCGCTTGGCGGCGGACCCCTACATGAACGCCGCTCGGCTCAAGCTGCTTGTGGCCTCGAAACGAACTGCCGATGCGCGCCAACTGGCGGAATCCATCCTTAAGAAGGCTACCAAGCGAAATGACACGTTCGCCCTGTCCAATGTCGCGAGTGCCGTAACGGGTGCGGCTGGCCAGGCCAATCTCGCAGCCATCGGTGTCAGCGCCGCCGAGGCGGCAATGACCATTGAGGGCGAAACCGCTCAAACTTTGATCCAGCTGGCAAAGGCGTACTCCATCGCGGGGGATTCTGCCAAGCAGAAGAAGTTCGGATCCCTGGCCGTGGCCGCCGCCGAGAAGGCCGTTCATGACGCCAAGGATGTCATGGGCATCCTCCAAGTTGCCGCGGCCCATGATGCCGCCGGCGACAAAGAACAAGCCAAAGCGGCCGCGGAAAAGGCGGTTGCTCTGATTGATCCTAAAAACCAGGGAATGAAGCAGTACATTGAAGATCGGGCCAAAAAATTTGGCTTCGAACCGAAGAAGGAAGAAGGGGAGAAATAAGAGGATTGGTGTACCTTTTCTGGTTCGTCATTTTGCAAAGCTTGGGTTGATGGCAAATTGCAGATAGACGGAAGCACTTCGTCAGGTAGCGGGGTGGCAATAGACTGAAATCAACGAGGTACAGTTTGGCGAAAGGAACGATCCATGCGAAGCCTACTCCTGACCCTCGCCTTCGCTCTATTGGGAGGTATAAGGATATTTGCGGGCGATCCGGTTGCCGTGAAGCCGCAGACGAAACTGAAGCCCGGCGACCTAGCCCCGCCCCTGAAAGCAACCAAGTGGTTCAATGGACCGGAAGTGACGGCTTTTGAGCCTGGCAAAATCTATGTGGTCGAATTTTGGGCCACTTGGTGCGGACCCTGTGTGGTCATGATGGGCCATCTTGGCGATATTCAAGAGAAATTCGCTTCCAAGGGCGTAGTCATCGTTGGACTTACCACCAAGGACAGAAATAACACTTTGGAGAAGGTCACGAAGTTCGTTGAGAAACGGGGCGATAAGCTTGGATACACCATAGCCTACGCCGACCCCGGGAAACCAGCGACGCCTTCATGAGGGCATCGGGAGAGAACGGTATTCCTTGTTCCTTTGTCATCGGGAGAGAGGGAAGGATCGCCTACATCGGCCACCCATCATTTCTGGAGGAGGTGCTGTCCAAGGTGGTTGCAGGCACCTGGGATCCTGCCAGGGGAACCGCCGAATTACTGGCCGCCGGCAGGCTTCGGGGACAAACCTATGCGGCCATGACCAAGGAGGTCAATCTCGCGGCTCAGCTAGAAGCGTGGGAGAAATTCTCAGCCAAGTGGCCGCGACTGGCGACGGATCCGTACATGGACGATGCGCGGTTAAAACTGCTCTTGGCCTGCAAACGCAATGCTGATGCCTGCCAACTGGCAGACTCCATCGTCAAGAAAGCGAGTAAGCGAAATGACTTATCCGTTTTGTGCAATGTAGCGGATACCTTATCGGGCGCGCCCGGCCAGGCCGACCTGGCAGCCATCGGTGTCAACGCCGCCGAGGTGGCATTGACCATCGACGGCGAAAACGTTCATTCCTTGATTCGGCTCGCAAAGGCTTACTCCATCGCGGGCGATCCCGCCAAACTCAAGAAATTTGGGCCGTTGGCCATAACCGCTGCCGAGAAGGATGTTGCGGGAGCCAGGGATTTCGTTGGCATCCTCCAGGTCGCCGCTGCCCATGATGCCGCAGGCGATAAAGACAAAGCAAAAGCAGCCGCGGAAAAGGCGGTTTCCGTGATTGATCCCAAGAACCCCGCAATGAAGCAATATGTCGAGGGTGAGGCTAAAAAGTACGGCTTCGAACCGAAAGCGATAGAAAATACGAAAAAATAGCGGAATAGGGTCAGACTGTACATCGGTTCAGGAGGCGATGACGCAAGCTGAAACCCAGCTCTCTGGTGAGCGGCACAATTTTCCAGAATCGACGAAAGAGGATTCTCCATCGGCCATGGTGATCCGCAGTGAACAAACCGGCACAAGGTGGCCTTTTTCGCGATTTTGACGCTGGGGCATGTGCCGCCCGTTCGTGCGAATCGCGCGTAAGATTTTGCCCCCTGGGAGCGATTGATTGCGAGTCGTTCGCACTGAGCCGTTTTTGCCAATGGACGAATTTGCTGTCGAACTTCAACAAGGCATCAAGCGCGTTTGGCCCGCGGGACGCGCCAATTGCAGTTGCGCACGACGGCCGAATTCGCTGAGCGCATGGTGAGACCACGCTCTCATTCGACCCAGGATTCTAACTCTAGAATGCGAAAAGTGGGACCGAAAAGCCAAAGGTACAGTGCGGTGTCTCCCTTTCCAGAGAGCCGTCCGCGGTGCGAGCCCTGGTCAACTCGAACCAGAAGAGGTGCGTAGAATTCGGCTGAGCAATAGTAAAAGCGTCCCGTGGACTGGTGCTCCCCTTTCGGGTCTCCCCAGCGATTGCGGACTTCCGTGTAGTCTGGTGGAAAGCGCATGCCTTCGGCCACGACGCTTCGGACTATTGCAATTCCGCCAAACCCACCGTGTAGAGGTCGCGATAAAGCCGATCGAAAATGTACGCCCCGAGTTGGAGGCCCTGCTCGATGAAACGGCGCCGGGCCGCATGGTCCCAGTCCCCCTCGATCACGGAGAAAAACTCCTCGGCGTGTCGCACATCGATTTCCGCGTGGAGCTTGTAGTGCACGAGCTCCTCGGTGCTGACCCAACCTCGTTCGGTCACCGCTTTGCCAATCAGCGCGGAAATATCGGCGAAGGCATATTCGATGATACCCATGCAGCCGATCCCAACTGCCAGCTCATCCAGCGCGCATGCGGCCGTCAACACACTGTTGAAGGCGTGGACCGCCGGCCACATCCGCAGTCCCTCAAGCGCCTGCGGCCGGCTCCCGATGGTGCGCAAAAACTGCTGGAACGTGTTGTGATGGAAGCGGGATTCCTCGAAATCGCCGTGCTCTTCGACGAGATTGTGAAGGATATCGAGCCGCTGTTTGGGGCAGGGCAGTCGGGCCACCAGTGCAGCCATCGGTCGCGGGAAGAAAGTGACCGCAAAGAAGAATTGCTCCTGGGTCGTGCGGAATGTCTCAAGCGGCATCTTGCCGTTGACCAGATCCCGAAAATAGGGATTGCAAAGCAGCCCCATCTGCTTGACAATGGCGTCCGCTTGTGCGGTGACGCGTTTCGATCGGCTTTCCCTGGGCATGGCTAAATCTCCGCGGTGTTGACGTTCCAGGCCGCACCGTCGTCGAGGCCGCCTCCGTAAACGGTGGCCGGGGCCGCGACGCGCTCACGAGTGCCAAGGACCGCGCCAAGCTCGTCCACATCCTGGCTTGCCACCGAAACGAATAGCGCGGGGTGACCCCAGCGCTCAGCATGGCCAAGCGCGGCATCGAGCAGTTCTTTTCCAGCGGCGGGGGTGCGAAAGGCGAAGTAAGAAAGGTGGGCGCTTTGCAGTTCGCGCCCGTCATCGGCGTGAAGGCGCTTGGCCAGCCGGGTGTCTTCCACCAGGCCGCACGCAAGTCCTTGCGGGTGGATGAGCCAGGTGGGGGGCATCTCGGAACGCACTTCGGGACGCGCGCCGAGCGCGGCATAACGCCCCCGGCTCAATTCACGGTAGCAAGCAAGCACGGGCTCGGCACAGGACACAAGGATCGTGCCGTCGGCCGGTGCCTCGAATCCCTGACAGGGGAACTGCCAGATCATGATGGTGCCAAGTTTGCGTGCCGCCGGGATGCCGCAGCCGCCCGTGTAGGCGTCGGGAGTTGCGGCCGTTCCATCCATGACGATGCCGTAGCCGGTGGCGTTTCCGCCGACCCACGAGAAGGCTGCCCAGGCGAGCCGCAAATAGGTCCATGTCTTGCGCGCGGCCGGATCGACCTTGAGATCGCCAATGTAGGCCACCTTCTGTTCGGTTCCCTCGGGCAAGAGCAAGCGCCGTAGAGAAACTCCCACAACGCCGCTCACCTTGCCGTCATGTTCCATGACGAAGCATGCGCCTTCCCCCTGCGCGCGGAAGAAGCGCGGGTAGTCCTCCCCGTGGCTGATGCGAAAGGTGCGGCCCTGACCCAGGGGGTAGGTGAACTGAGCCTCGAAGGCCGCCAGGGCCCGGGCGAGTTCGGGTGGCGGCGCGCTTTGCAATGTGTGGAGCATTAGCGTCTCCTGCCGAAGTGCAACGCGCGGTAGAAGAAGCTGCGATCGTTTGCATGCAGCGCATGCGCCTCGCCACATTGCCACTCGAAATCGGGACCCAGGGGCGGTATGTCCAGCGTCGAGTTGAGTTGCCGGATCAGCACGACACCGCCGGGACGCAGCGCGCTCGCCGCTCGGTCAAGTAACTGGCCTGCCTCCTCCACGGAGAGCCAATCCAGAATATTCGAGAGGTGAACGAAATCGAGATTGCCGCTCGATTGGCACAAGGCGGTGAGCATGTCGCTGTGAGAAAAGCAGAGATCTGGTAGCAGGCGCGGCGCCGGCGCCGTGATCCAGGGATAGGAGATGACTTCGGGGAAGCTGCCCCGGTACATCTGCCAAAGATAGGGATTTAGCGCGGCCGGGAGCGTCGCAAGTAGATGCCGCGTTTGTCGCGCGAAATGCCGGGCGAACGGCTCGACGGGGTTCTGCGTGGCCTGCGCGGAGAACAAGGCGATCAGGTTCGGTAGCGCCAATGCCTGATCGAGCGCTGCATCCAGTGCGTTTCCAAGCACCGAGCCAGGGGCCACCTGCGCCGCCTGCTGCGAGGGATCGCTGGCGCGCAGTACTTTTAGAAGATCATCCTGATAAGGTCGCAGAAGTGCCCGCAACTGGGCGAAGGCCTGTTCGTAACGGCCCGCCTGGTCGAGGCCGATCTGCGACCAAGAATCGACCGGACCAAAAATGGAGGGGGCGATGTCAAGCTCGGCCAGTTCTCGTTCCACCTCCTTGAAGCGCTCGGCGGACGGCATGGGCGCATGCCCCAGCAGGGCGAGTCTGCGGTCGGGGGACGCCGTCTGCAGCAGGCGCAGCTTCAATCGCGTCAGTGCAAGCTGTGCCGCATTGATATCGCAGAGGTGAACCTCCGCGACCTGTCCCGAGGCGGCGAGTGCCGCGGCCGTGCATCCACCGGAGGCGATCATCAGCACCCGAGCCTTTGGACCCAGGCGGGCAACGACCTGCAGGTCGAGTAGCGAGTCCTCGCGAACTTGGGCGAATGTGAGCGGCAGGCGAGCGGCCTCAGTCACCCATCCGGGAAGATCATGGGGAGTAGGCGTCACGCGAGGGAACCTCCCGATGTGCTGAAAGGAAGTTCGTGAGGTGATGGCGTCATGAGAGAGAACCCTCCGCAAGGCCAGCAGGTAGGCGATTCACCATTTCAAACGGCTTCGCCGCTTTTTGCCTGAGATCTTGTGCCGGCCGGCGTTGCACGGCGCCGTTGGTCACACGCATCGCAAGAAAAATGGCAAGAAAGCAGGCAAGTCCGGCCGCCACATCCGCCAGGTAGTGGTAACGCAAATACACGGTCGAAAGAAAAAGGAGAGAGGCAGGCGCCAACATCACCCAGAAACGCCGGCGCGCATGGCATCGATCATGATCGAGCAGCACGCAGGTGATCAGAACATGCAAGCTCGGAAACACATCGTAGACCGACGAGCCGTGCGTGACGAGGGAGTCATTCAGCCGTGTGAACGCCCCGCCTGTAAGAGGAGTTGTGAAATCCTCTGCCAGCGCGACGGACGGACCGACCGCCGGTACGAGCAGATAGCCACAAAAGCCGACGATGTAGGCGCTCACGAGAGGAGCAGCGAGGCGATACCGATCTGCCGCAGGCTGGAAAAATGCGTGAAGCACCGCGACGTTGAGGTAGACGAAATAACTTAAGTAGGCCGCGCTGAACAGTTCCGTCAAGGAACTGTTTGCATACGCCTGCCACTGGACCGCCGGCGTGCCGCCAAAGAATGCCTGGTCCAACGCGTACAATTGCGCGTCGCGCAAAGGCGTGCCTAGCGCAGGGGTGATCCGCGCCACCGCGAGGAAGAACCACACGACGAACCCGCAGGTCGCCACAAAGCGCGCTCGGTCGCGCCAGGCAGCGACCCCGCGCAGTGTCATGAGCGCGGTCGCGTAGAGGGCCATGGCCGCCGCCACCTCCACGCTGACTCGGTGAAGGGGACCGGCCACGACCGTTAGCAGGCCAAGCGTGATGCTCCCCAGGACGAGGAGAGCCCACTCATGGAAATAGACTCCGCTGGCCACGAAGCGCGGCGGCAGGTCCGCCGGCTCAACCACTTGCGCCCCCCTTACCGAGCGGAGAACGCTGCCAACTGCCGACCACGAACTCCCGTACGAAGTCAAAATACGACGGAATGAATGGAGCACCCTTGGCGGTGAGCTCGTCGCGCAGCATCTGGTGCAAGCGGTGCAGGTGATACCAGGGCACGCCGGGATAAAGGTGGTGTTCCAGGTGGTAATTCTCGTTGCACATAAAAAACCGCGTCACGGGATTGGTCAGGATCGAGCGCGTGCCGAGGACCGGATCGGTGTGATGCTCCAAAAGGGTATGTTGGCTCATGCCGCGAATGTTGACCAGGGTGTTGATGACCATCATGGGAATGAGCCAGGCGTGCAGAAGCACCGCCCAAGGCAATGGAGACAGAAGCACGGCCGCGACGATCACGAATAAGAGCCCCAGTTCCAGCGCAATCCACGCGCGGTCGGTGCGGCTGCCCTCGATGAAACCGAGGATGGGAATCGCCGTGATGTACACGGGATAGCCGATGATCAGACGGCCCCAGTAGAGCGTGAATTGCAACCAGGTCCAGCGCGTGTAGTTGGGGTAATGATCGGGGTCTTGAGGCTGGCCCAGGTGATTGTGGTGGCGCAAATGAAGCACCCGGTAGGCGGCGAAATTCTGAAGGACCGGCAGTGCGCACAGGACGCTTACCGCGCGGTTGATTCCTGGATGGCGCGACAGCGTGCCATGAACGCCTTCGTGGGTGAACAAGCTCATCCCATGCAGCGAAGCGCCCGCGATCACATAGAGCGGCAGACCGAGGATCAGTGCCGCGCGCAGGTCGCCCAAGGCTGCCGCAAGCAGACAAGCGCCGGTGCCGGCTACCAGATAGAGGACGGCAAAGACCGCCAGACGAGTCCAGTGACGGGAATCTTGGACATGCAATTCGGCAAGGAGCGCGGGAGCGAGCATCGACTTATCCATGTCGCGATTTCCTTGGGAGGGATTGCATGCGCGGGAGCTTCGTAACGCCTAACGCGACGAAGGGAAAGATAATGCAAGCATGGCCATCGGCAAATCCGCGATGCGGCGAACCGGCCTCTCAAAACCGAGTCGGCTGATCGGAGATCGCGCAACAAGTTATTGATAGGATCTTTCTATTGTTGATTTCACGAAGGTTCACGACAAGTGGGTGTGCCACGCAACCATTGCGATGCCAGCGCCCGCATGACATACAAGCCACGCACGCTGGGCGTTGCCTTTGTCAATTGTGCCGCCTCGTATTCGGTTTTCTCTTTTTGTTGATGAGACCTTTCGTTTAAGCCGAGGTCAGCCAGATTCGTTTGGTGGATGCGCTCAAGGACGATCTGGCCCTCCTCTTCAAGTACGGAGACTTGAAACTGATGCCTTACGGACAGGCAAAATGCGCAAAAATCATCGATCTCCGATTTTGGCCGGAAGCTGGCTCCTTCCACAAAATCGTGCATCTTCGGCTGGAGGATACGTAAGCGCTTTACCAGTTCACCTGCATCGATAAAGGCCGTTGGGTGGGGCCGATCGAACCAATTGATGGCCCATCCCAAAAAGGCAGCTTCCTCTCCACGCCAGGAGGCTTCAACTTGAGATTCTTGTAGCAATTCTTGGTAAGGTGTCGCAAGGATCTCGCGATGAAAGGAATCGATTGAACCGTCCAGTTTGTGTTGTTCCAGCCAGGGCAACAACTGAGAGCAAAGCACCGCGCACCGCTTATGGTTTGTCACTTCCAACGACGCGCGAAAACCGAGGGCTCCGAAAACGATGGCTTGAACGGCAACTTCACGGCAAGTTCGTCGCATGGGCGCGGTCCGTTTTCCAACAAGGCCGATTTGCTTCGCGGTCATTCCGGCCTACCGGGGCTACCGGAGTCAGATCACTGGCTGTGGGGGCACAGGGAATTCGAGCTTCCTCCGTCACGCCCGATCGCGGATCGGTTCTCACCGATTCGATCGTCTGTGCCATGACGCATCATCAAAGCAAGGCCTTTTTGATATCCGAGTGCGGTTAAGGATGAGGGCGGCTGATGCTATAGACGGCGGCCAGGTATTTGCCGATCGCGATCGCTCCCGGTACAAAGCGTTTTCCGTGCGAGGAAACCTGCACCTGAATTCCCTTGGGCGTGGGGCGGTTGTCGTCGATCACAATGACCGGGCAACCCTGATGCTGTTGCCCCAAAAGTTCCATGATTTGCGATCGCGGCTTTTCAAACTCGACGACCCGGACATCCAACTCCTCGGACAACTTGGGAAAATAGGCAAGCAGGCCGCGCACCGCCGCGCAATCAGGGCAGTAGAAGAAACCAGGCCCCGCAAGTGGGTCGGGGAACTCAGGGGGCAACAGAAAAAGGATATCCTTCATGGAATGCTCCAAGGAGGGACCAGGCACGGGCGCGCAGGCAGAGGGGACAGTTGGCGCCTGGGGATTTCAGGTGGGAACTGCAACGGATCCCGACGTTTTTTTTATTTGGATTCCGTGGGCCGTCCCGAAAAAAATGCCCTCACAAGAGCAGACAGGCCGCTGCAGCGTGCTCAAGCGGCGCATTTGGTGAAGAACTCGTAATCCAGGCCGCCTTAATGGTGGAAAACAGGGTCAACGCGGCCAGATCCACGCGCATCGATCACTCGTCGAGTTCCCCCCTGGCGATCTTGAGCAAGGCCTTGTTGCGCTTGCCGGACTCCGCAAGTGTTTTGGCAAGCGCGAGGCCGTCCTTTTCCAGGCCGGCCATGGAAAAGAGCAAGGAAGCCCTGTAGATGGCCGTTTGCCGGGGACAGGTTTCCAATGTCGCGCGAAGAACTAACCTTTTTGTAGGAATCGCCCCTTGTTCCCCCATCTTGTGCCTTTGCCGCAGCGTCCAGTATTGGACAAGCCCCAAGCAGAACGGGCCACATTGTCCAGGATCCTCTTCCCAATTGAGAGCAATCGAGGTTGAAATGAAAATCGTCCGCACGCATCACATCGCCATCATCTGCTCCGATTACCCGCGATCGCGGCGCTTTTATCACCAACTACTCGGTTTCGAAATCGTCTCGGAGGTCTATCGCGAGCCACGTAATTCCTACAAACTGGATCTCAAAATGCCAGACGGTGTGCAGATCGAATTATTCAGTTTTCCCGGCGCACCGAAGCGGCCAAGCTATCCCGAGGCGCAAGGCCTCAGGCACCTCGCCTGGGAGGTAGAGGACATCACCGAGGCGATCGCCCACTTGGAACAAGGAGGCGTTTCGGTCGAACCGGTGCGCGTCGATCCTTACACCGGCAAGCGGTTTACCTTTTTCGCCGATCCCGACGGATTGCCGCTCGAGTTGTACGAACGGTAAAGGCGAGGTGCGAGTTTTACGGATGAGGGTGAAGGCGCGGTTCGACTATCACTTGACCTCAAGCACCTTGAGTATCTCTTCGGGGGTCACTCGGTTTCCGTGAGACATGCTGGTTTTGGAAAACAGCACCTTGAGGTTTTTGTCGAGCACAAAAGTGGTCGGATAGGCGGTCTCGTTGGTGGCATACCAGCGCAAGCGGTAGGCATTGGTGAAGGAATAATCGGGGTCGAGCGCGATCTGGAAGTGAGAAGGAACCTCCCGGCCCTTGGCAAATGCCAGCGCATGGTCCTTGAGCTTCTCCGAGGGGCCAGGATAGACAAATAGCACCTTGGCTCCGGCTTCCTTGAATTCCTTGGCCTTTTCCAGCAACCGCAGAAACTGGCTGGAGCAGTAGGGGCATTGATATCCCGGGTTGCCGCGCAGTACGACCAGGACCACGGGGCTTGTAGAGGCAAGGTCCGAAAGTTTGACCTTGCCTTCCTCTACAAGCGAAAGCTCAAAATCGGGTGCGATCTCTCCCACTTTGGGAGCCGATGGGCCACTGGAAAAGCACCCAGGCAACAAGGCGAGGGCAAGGAAGAGAACTCCGAAGAAACGGCGTGTCGCAAGAAAAGCGATCGTGTCCTGCGGCATGGTCAATCCCCTCCAATGATGCGCCCAGTAGGACAGAGAACCTATCAAGGAGTGAGTTTCTTGAGACAAAGCGCTACTTCATCTTTTTGATAATTCAATTGAGCGGCAAGTTCCCGCAATTCCTTCGCGTGATCCGGAAGCCATTTTGCGGTTAAGTAGAGCAGCACGCGTTTTTCGTTGGGGTGAATGAGTGATTTGCGAATTTTCTCCATGTCAAAAGGAGCTTTTTTCGACATGATATCACGCAGCTCCTGTTCGTCACGCCTTTTCCCCATTTCCACGAGGAAGGTGGATTTCAACTCCTTCGCCTTAGGATGGTTGTCGCCGGGCAAAGCCAAGAGAATTAGACCCTTATCGCTAACCTGATCGGCATTGCTATTTGATGCTTCCTTGCCAAGCAGATTAATTGCCTCTTCAACATTGGCAGACAAGATGGCCATCCGCAGCTTCGACACCGTTCCAGGATTGGTTTGACCAATCTGAAGATACTTTTGAATATCCCCGCGGGCCTGCGCATTGCGAAAATTGATGCCGAGGTCGATAGAGGCGCGTTCCAGGCCAGATTTTGGATTGCCTGCCGCGATCAATAGCGCTTTCTTAGTTTCATCCGCGCCGACAAAATTACCCTCGATCAATCGGAAGTAGTAGCGCTGTAAGTGATTCGCAAGCGGACTGGTGAAATGGTTGTTTGGCGAATCGAGCAGCTTGTAGATCGCTTCGAATTGTTTGGCTGCCAGGTAAGCATCCATCGCGATCTGAGCATAGATGGGGCTGGTTGCAATCAATTCTTTGGCCTGATCCATTTCTTTGGCCGCTTCCTGGAATTTCCCCTCACAGAGATAGTGATACCCGAGCGAGTAATGCGCTAGTGGCGCCGGCTTACCGCTGTTAACCGCCTCATTGAGCAAGACCAAGGCTTCGGGCCGGCTACTAATCCGCGCAAGCAGATAGAGCGTGGCCGGATCTCGACCCGAATCGGTAACCAGTTTCTTGTATTCGGGCTTAATCGTATCGTCTTTTCCATCTTGCAAATACAAGTCCTGATACGCCCTGTGCCATTCGATGCGGATTGGCTTTTCGAACAATCTTGCCTTGTAAAATTCCAGTGCCTTATCGCGAGGCATGGACTGGGTTACAGCACGCAAAAGCAATGGGTTGTCGAGATCCGATTCGAGCCAGCGCATCGTGTACTCGGAAAAACCGGCTGCGCCGGCGGTCTCGGTCACGATGTCCGCCCGCGCGGCCGCCGAAGGAGATTTCACGATATTTAGCGCTTTTCGCCGCAGGGTTTGATTCTTTTTTGCCTGAAGCGTATCTGGTAGAAACGCAAAAGGAAAATCGATCTCGGAAAAAAAATATTCATTATTATTGACAAAATAATCCGGAGGTGGGTTCTGCCCGGGAGGATTCGAATAAACTCCCGTCTCAACATAGAAAATCACAAGCCGATCCGGATTAATCACCAGCACCGGCGACACATAAGGCCTGGTCCAAAACGAAGTTTCAAAATGAACCTTCCCCGCCACACCCGCCGGTGCCCCTTTTCCCGCCTCAATGGAAATATCTCCTTCGGGGAGCACCACCGTGGTCACCTGATAGGGACTTAAGGTAATTTCCTGTCCGTTGAGCGATACCTGGTAGGGGGTCGCAAGCGCCCCGACCACATGAATCGTGCGATTATTGGCGATATAAAGAGCCATACAGGCATGCCAGATCGCAAAACCAACAAGAAGTAGCGGAAAAATCAACAGGGGAATGCGATTTGCAAAAGCACTACCTTTTTCGTTGGTTGACGAGCCGGCGGAAAGCTGCAGCGGGCTCCCGACTTTTTTCTGTGAGTTTTGGTATTTGGTGGCAATCGTGCGCAGTTTCGTCCAGTCTTTGTCCTTGGCCGTGTCGGGATACAACTGCTCGACCTTGTCCAAAACTTGCGCGGCCTCCTGGTGCATCCCCTCGGCCTGGTAGCCGACCACCAGGTTGTAGGGAAGCCAGAGTTTCTCCTTATTGGGCTCGGTAAGGAGGTGCTCGATATGCTTTTCCGCTTCCTTGGGGTTTTTCATTCCCAACAGCAACAGCGCCAGTTCTTCGTGAACCTCGGGATTGTTTCTTACCGTCAGCGACCGGCGGTAAGCATCGGCCGCTTGGGCCGGCTCGCCAAAAAAGCGATGGGCCTGTCCCAGTGTGTATTGAATGTCGGCATCATCGGTCCGATCGCCAATGATCGACTCGTGCAAGAGCTCGAAAAGGCCATGATCCTGGTAGGCAATCGACACACCCAGAGCTTTTTTTAAGGCCTCTTTGTCGTTGGGATTGGCTTGCAGTTTTTCAACAAGGTCGGCCTTATGCTCTTCTTTCGATTTGTTCCAGGAGGAGAGAGGAACGGCTCGATGCGTGGTGCACGACGGGCAGCTTTCTAAAATCCTCTTCCCGCCGATCGGAATCAGCGGAACATACAACCCGGTGATGAAAAGGGTTGTGTCGTACGATTCCAGCACGCCGATCTGATTGCAATGCTCGCATTGCGCTCGCAGGCGATGGATGTTGGCTTTGCCGTAATATCCGGTTCCAAATCCGTTGATCCGATAGGGCATGGGGCTCGCCTTCGTTCTCGGGGGCCTCAAGGAATCTTCCAAACTCACCTTAGAGAGCCGAAGGTGCCCGAGAAAGGCTCAACGGACAGCGGCCAAGAGATTTTGCCAGCGCGCTTCGAGTGGTACGCCAAAAGGTGAAGAAAGGATGCTCCCAAGCCTGTCGAAGCCGAGAGAAAATGCCCCTGAGAAGATGGGTCCGGTAAAACGTAGCGCGGCCCGAGAGGTAATGCCCCTGAGAAGATGGGTCCGGTAAAACGTAGCGCGGCCCGAGAGGTAATGCCCCTGAGAAATAGGGGTCCGGTAAAACGTAGCGCGGCCCGAGAGGTAATGCCTCCCGGGCCGCGCCGTCCCCCGACTGAATCGGAAGGGCGATGATCGTTCCTCCCCCGCTGGGGGAAGGCTAGTTAAGCATCAAGAAGTTGGAAAATCAAACAAGCAAACAAGCAAACAAGCAAATAGGCGAACAAGCGAACAAGTGAGTATGCAAGGGCCTATTGAAGAAAGACATCGATCTTGGCGCCCTTCCTCAGGCCCGCGAGGATCGATTGAAACATCTCCTCGGTGTAAAACTCTTTCACATCGGGCGCCAGCCGCTTGTAGTCGTTCGGCTTGCCCGCGCGCCGATCGTTCACCTTGATCAGGTGGATGGCAAACTCGGTGGCAACCGGTTGGGAAATCTCACCCGGCTTCATGGCGAAAGCCACCTTGGCAAACGGCTCTTCCACGGCCCATTTGCGCGGGATGAAACCAAGATCCCCACCCTGGGCCGCGTTGGCTTCCTGCGAATATTTCTTGGCCGCCGCGGCGAAGTCGATCTGACCGGCGACAATCTGCCCGCGAAGGACGCCCATCCGCTTCATCAAGTCTTCTTTCTCCTTGGGCGGCGTGCCCGGAGGAGTGCGCACGGCAATGTGGCTGGCGTGCACCATGACCCCGTCGAAGAAATCGCGATTATCTTGCCAGTATTTATGGAGTTCCTCTTCCTTGATCTTGGTGGCGGCGTAGCCAAGCCATTGCAGGCGGGTCTTCAGGTTCCTGTGGATCTGTTCCTTGGTGAAGCCGTTTTCCTTGCACAGGTCATCCAGGGACTTGCCCTGCTTTTTCAATTCGGCGGTCAGTTCCGCGAATTTCTTTTCGACTTCGGCCACAGGCACTTCCGGCGCGTTTTGCTTGAGGAACTGCTGCATGAGCAGCTCGTCGATCAATAGCCCAAGCGCTTCAAGTTGCTGCTGGCGAACCTTGTTCGTGCCCAGTTGCAACTGGCTGGGTCCCAACTGTTTCACGCCGGCGTCGAGATCGCCTTGCAGGATATTTTCGCCGTTGACCGTGGCGACGATCTTGGTCGCGGGGGCTCCGGCGGGCTGGTTGCCCACGATCGGCGCGGGCGCAAGAGGTAGATTGGCGGGCGGTGGAAGTTCTTGCTGCGCCGAAGCGGCGCCTCCCATGAAACAGGCGGCCAAGGAAAATCGACCGATCCAGAACGTTTTCTGATTCGCCATCGCAGTACTCTCCCGGACCACGCGGTCCTGTTCATCCGTCCCGGGGGCGAAATAACTGCAAATTCGTAAGGAATAAAGGCCAATTGGTGCTGGGAAGGCCCAGGAAGAGCCAAAGGCGGGGGTGAATGGGGGGAATTGGGGGTAGCGAGCCCTTAATTTTGCATTCAAAGCAGGAGGAGTCTCACGCGGAGACGCGGAGGCGCGGAGAGAAAGGCGCAGACCAGGTTAGAGGGGCCTTCCGGCAAAGGAATGGGTGCAGGTCGAAATGAAGTCGGCCCCCTTCACAGGGTTGGAAGAAACCCTTAAACCAAGATTTTTTCTCCGCGCCTTTACGTGAAAATGGATTTTTTTCGTCATTCGTTGCCAGAAATCTCGCGCACATCGACCCCGACAAACAGTTGCGGGGTGCCGCCGCCGACAAACACCCCCTTGAGCGGGGCGATGTCGCCATAGTCTCGGCCCCAGCCCACGGTGACATGGTCCGGCCCGGGGAAGAGATTTGTGGTGGGGTCCATGTCGACCCAGCCCAGCGCCGGACCGCAAAAAAGCGATACCCAGGCATGCGAGGCGTCGGCGCCAACCAACCGTGGCCGGCCAGGAGGCGGAATCGTACGCAAATAGCCGCTGACATACCGGGCGCTGAAACCCAGCGAGCGCAACATCGAAATGAGCAGGTGCGCGAAATCCTGGCAAACCCCGCGGCGCTGTTTGTACACCTGCTCCACCGGTGTCGAAATCGTCGTGGCGGTCGGATCGAACCGAAACTCCGTATGGAATCGTTTCAACAAGTCGGCGCCGCATTCGAGGATCGGCCGCCCGGCGCGGAACGAGGACCGGGCATATTCGCCGAAATCGGTCCGCACCCGGCACCTGGGCGAATCGAACACATATTCAAACGCGGCCAGCTCTTCGGCCGACCGGTGGGCGGTCAATCCCGCGATCACCATCTCCCAAGGTGGCGACGATCGGTTGGGCAAGGCCGCCGGACCGACTTCCACCTCACTGATGGCCGTCACCGCCAGCGAGGCATACCCCTGGTTGAAGGAAAAACGGGTGACGCCGTTGCCGAAGTAGTCGAGCCGCCCAGAACGGATTGACGGCTCCGGCTTGATTTCCAGGGTGTGCTTGAGGCAGTGCTGCGAAGGCGTATTGCGCGGAGTCAACCTCGCCTCATTGTGCCCCACCGAAATCGGTTCGCTGCCGGAATAGCGGGTGGTGTGAGTGATGCGGTACCTCATTGCGGGATCTCCAGATCCGAGGCGAACTGGCGGGGCACTCCCGAATGGAGCAGATACTTGCGGGTGATCAAGTCCGAGAAGGCCTTGAGCTGGGTTTCCAGATCGGTGATCAGTTTGCGCACCTGATGGGATTCGGCCGTTTCGAGTTGTTCCGGCGGCAGCATGCGCACCGCATGGAGTGCGGCCATGACTAATCGCTTCTCCTCGGTGCGAAGCGGCGTCACGGCCTCGGCCGGTAGCGAATCGACATGGTCGGCCAGCGCCATCAGTTGCGCGGCAATCGAGCGCGGACAAGTTTCGTCGGTGATGAATAGATCGAGGACCGCGTTGACTTGCAGGTCATCGAGGTAGCGTGACCGGTAGGTCATGCGGCAATCGATCACTTCCAAAAGCACCTTGAGCACCGCGCGGTTCGATTCGGATTCGCCCAAAATGACCGCTCGCAACAGATGAGCCATGTTGCGCGTGCGTTCGATGCGCCGGCCGATATCGAGCAGCCGCCAGGCAGGGCTGCGCACCATGCCGTCTTGAATGAGGCCGCTCACGGCCGCCAGATCGAGAATCAACTGGTTGATCGAATTCAACAGATCGAACAGGCTCGTCCAGGGAGTTCCGGCCGCCGCCTGAAACGCGGAAGTGGTCTCATGGATCTTGCGCCAGTTGTCCGGCGAAATCCAGAGCCGCTCCAGTGCCGATAGCCGGTGCAGTTCGGAAATGGTCGCCGCCAAGCCGCGCACTTCGGTGGCGTCGGCGACCATCCGGGGCAACTGCTTGGCAAAAGCAGGCAAACGCTCCGCCATCAGTTCAATCGCATATCCCGGTTCGACCTGCCCCTGATCGGCCAGGGCCCGCACCAGCGCGGGCAGTTCGGAAACCTCGTCGCTTTGCTCCATCATCAGCCGCTCGATCGTGGAGCGCAAAAGGCGCGCAAGAAAATCCGCACGGTCGATCGACTGGCCCAGCCAAAAAAGATCGTCGGCGACGCGACTGGGAAAAATGGCGCTCGTGCGGCGCAGTTGCACCGGTTGGCCGGGAGGGCTGAGCAGGGTGACTCGCTTCACCGGCCCGTCGGCCATGACCCAGAGGTCCTTACTCATCTCACCGGCAAGGATCGAAAGTTCCATCGGGTCGGTGGTCGGCGCGACACGCACCAGGCCGCCTGGCATGACGGTGTACCCTTCGGAGTCCGCCACGAGGAAGACCCGCAAGGCGGCATGGCCCACGCCGATCTGGTCATCGCGAAACACCGGCACCGCCGAACGGCAAATCAATTCTTGCGCTACAAATTGCTGCGGCTTGGCGGCAATCTGACCCCATAACCGGTCCTGCTCGTCGCGCGACAACCTTCCGACGATGATTTCCGCGCCGCCGCTGGCTTCGAAGGCGGGCTTGACCACCAGACTGGTAAAATGCGCACGCACATGAGACAAGTGTTCGGGGTTGCCGCACCACCAAGTAGGAATCGAAGGAAGTAAGAGATCTTCGCCAAGGCAGCGTCGGCAAAGCTTGCTCAAGAACGCCATGAAAATGGGAGATTCGGCTAGCCCGCTGCCCGGAGAGTTGGCCATGCTCACCTGCCCCTTGCGCATCGCGTGCAACAGGCCGGGCACGCCATGAGCGGCCGATCCGCCCAGTTCGAGCGGATCGACTCCTCGCTCCGAGCCCCGGGAAATGACCACATCGATCGGGATGAGGCCCGCCAGAGTTTTGAGGAAGACCCGATCGTCGCGCACGCCGAGGTCGCCGCCTTCCACGAGGGAGTAGCCGAGATAGCGGGCAAGGTAAACATCTTCGAAGTAGTAGGGGCTGTGCGAACCCGGCGAAAGAATGACGATGCGGGGGTTTTCCGTCTGGCGGCTTCCCAGCCGGCGCATCGTCTCTTGGACTTGCAAAAAAAACGGGGCGAGGCGGCGCACCGGTTCGATATTGAGCGCGCTGGGAATTGTGCGCGATACGATGATCCGGTTTTCCAGGGCGAAGGCCATGCCGGTGGGCGCATCGGCGCGGTCGGCCATGACGCGCCATTGGCCCGAGGGGTCGCGGGCCAGTTCGGCGGCATAAAAGGAAATGAACGGGCCGGAGCCGGAATGCAGGTTGCAAAAACTGCGCAAAAACCCGGGGTTGGCAAAGAGCACTTCGGGAGGCAGGCTGCCGTCGGCAATGAGATGCCTGGGGCCATAGCAATCGCGCACGACCGCATCGAACAGCTTGGCGCGCTGGCGCAACCCGGCTTCGAGTTCGCGCCATTCGTTCGCATCGAACGCCATCGGCACCAGGTCCAGGCGCCAGGGGCGTTGCAACTGGTTGGCGTCTTGAAACACATTGAAATTGCCGCCGTTCTCCATGAGCAGGCGGTCGGCCTGCTGGCTGCGCGCGGTCAACTCGGCGGCGGTCAGCCGCTTCGCTCCCGCAACCAGATCTTGCCAGCTTGCGCGTGGCCGGCCGCGCTGGTCGAAGACCTCGTCAAAGACCTGCGTGTTGCCGCACGGATCAATGCTCAAATGAGGTCGCGGCAAATCCGGCGGAGGCATCGGGGGACCCATGGGAGAGGATCGGGTTTCGCTCATCAATCAACGATCCGGAGTATTTGTTTTGCGCTGCGCGCCAAGCCAAGTATCTGGATGGGCGCGTAGCGCAAAACCAAAGATGTTAAATGGGCGCATAGCGCAAATCCAGGGTGTGAGGGTAATCGGCCGCCGGCCTTTCCTGCTGTATCACGAGCGGTCCAGGCGTATGGCCAAACGCGACAAACCGGGCGGCACGGCGGCATTCGGCCTCAAGCGCATTGACCGGATAGGTGGGAGAGTTCAGCCCGCCAGGATGGTCGACATAATAACGGCAGCCGCCGATCGATCGCTGCCGCCACAGATCGACAATGTCGATCAAGAGAGGCGTGTTGACCGGCACGGTGGGATGCAGGCAGCTTGGCGGCTGCCAGGCCCGGTAACGCACGCCACCCACGAATTCCCCCTGAACTCCGGTGGGCGCCAGCGGCACCATCCGTCCGTTGACCATAACCCCATAGCGGGAGATGTCGCAGCCGGTGACATGCACCTGCAACCGCTCGACCGACGAGTCGACATAGCGGGTTGTGCCGCCGCCGCCCATCTCTTCGCCCAGCACATACCAGGGTTCGATCGCGGTGCGCAGCTCGAGTTTGATGCCGTCGTGGGTGATCTCCCCGATGCGCGGGCAGCGGAATTCGATGTGCGGCACGAACCAGGAATCTTCAAAGGCAAAACCGGCCGCGCGCAGATCGCTCAAGATATCGTGGATGTCGGCACCTAAGTGCCAGGGGAGCATCCAGCGATCGTGTAGGGTTGTTCCCCACTTGGATAGCGGCTGGCGGTACGGCTTTTCCCAGAACCAGGCGATGAGCGACCGGACGAGCAGTTGCTGGGTCAAGCTCATCTGGGCATGCGGCGGCATTTCAAAACCGCGCAGTTCGACCAGCCCCAGCCGGCCGTTGGCATGGTCGGGCGAATAGAGCTTGTCGATGCAAATTTCCGAACGGTGCGTGTTGCCGGTGATGTCGACCAGCAGATGACGGAAGACCCGGTCAACGATCCAGTAGGGCATTCCCTGCCACTCGGGCACCTGGCGAAAGGCGATCTCCATCTCGTAAAGCGCGTCGCGGCGGCCTTCGTCAACGCGCGGCGACTGACTCGTCGGCCCGATGAACTGCGAGGAAAACAAATAAGACAGCGACGGGTGATTATTCCAGTAGGCGATCATGCTGCGAAGCACGTCGGGCCGCCTGAGGAAGGGGCTGTCGGCGGGGGTTGGTCCACCCAACACGACATGGTTGCCGCCGCCGGTGCCGGTATGGCGCCCATCGAGCTGAAACTTCTCGGTGCCCAGCCTTGCCAGCCGCGCTTCTTCGTAAACGCCGTTGGTGATCGCCTTGAGCTCTTCCCAGCTTCCGGCGGGGTGGACATTGACTTCGATGACGCCGGGGTCGGGGGTTACTTTGAGAATGTTCAAGCGAGGATCAGATGGGGGCATATACCCCTCGATCACGACCGGCTGATTGAGCGTCTCGGCGGTCGCCTCGACGATTCCCAATAGCTCCAGGTAATCTTCCAGCCGGCCCAGGGGGGGCATGAAAACATGCAGTTTGCCATTGCGCGGTTCGATGCACATCGCGGTCGAAATGACAGAGACCGGTCCCACGCGGGCCGGATCGATCGGCTGTTCGGGCAAGGGCTTTGGAGCCGGCTGAGGCCGTTCCTTGTCCTTGCGTTCTTGACCGCGGATATTCGATTCGGGATGTTGATCCGCCACAGTTTGGCGGGCGCGGCGCCTGATTTCCTGGTAGCCGGGAAGCGGGTGATGCTCGGCAAAGGGGTCGATCGTGTAGATGACGCGGGCGTCAACCGAGTCGACGGGGAGCGAATCGAGCGGCAAGCGCAAACCGATCGGGGAATCGCCCGGCAGCAGGAAAAGCCTTTCGGAGCGGAAGGGCCAGGGACCGCTGACCCAGCGTGGTTTCGTTTGCCACCAGGCCTTGGTCAAGGGGAGCGCGTAGCCGACCGGGCGGCTCACCCCATTTTCAATGATGCGAGCCAGGCGCCTGCGATCTTCGTCGGCATCCAGGTCGAATTTGCGAGGATCGACATCGACCGGCAGTTTTTGCTCCTGCTCGATCGTTTGCCAGACATCTTCATACGCAGGCCGCATCCAGCGCCCATCGACGCCCAGGCGGTCGGCGAGTTCGCAGAAAAACAGGCCGGCGGTTTCGACATCGGCCTTTCCGGAAGTTTGAATGCCGGCAAGAAGTGCCGGGTTGGTCCAGATCGGTTCGCCATCGGTGCGCCACATGCAACTGTACGCCCAGCGAGGCAGCGATTCGCCCGGATACCACTTTCCCTGGCCATGGTGGAGCACCGCGCCGGGGGCGAAACGGTCGCGCAGGCGATTGAGGAGCACCCCCGAAAGCTGTTGCTTATGGATTCCGACCGCCGCCGTATTCCATTCGGCGCCTTCCATGTCGTCGATCGAGACGAAGGTCGGTTCACCGCCCATGGTGAGGCGGACATCGTGTTTCTTGAGCTTATCGTCGACTTCGCGTCCCAGGAGATCGATTTGCGCCCATTGCGGATCGGTATAGGGCTTGGTGACTCGGGGGTCTTCATGCACCCGCTTCACCGACATGTGGAAGGCGAACTCGGTTTCGCATTTGTCGGTGCCACCGGAGATGGGCGCGGCAGTGAAAGGATCGGGAGTCGCGGCCAGCGGGATATGCCCCTCGCTTGTGAAGAGACCCGAAGTGGGGTCGAGCCCGACCCAGCCGGCCCCCGGCAAATAGACCTCGCACCAGGCGTGTAGATCGGTGAAATCCTCTTCAGGCCCGGAGGGGCCATCGAGCGATTTCAGATCGGCCTTCAGCTGAATCAGGTAGCCGCTAACAAAGCGCGCCGCCAATCCGATACGCCGCAGCAACTGCACCAACAGCCAGGCCGAATCGCGGCAGGAGCCCGATTTTTTTTCGAGGGTTTCCTCAGGGGACTGCACCCCCGGTTCCAAGCGGATCAGGTATTTGACCAGATGATTGAGGCGGATATTGAGACTGGACAAAAACGTGATCGTTCGGGTTTTGGTCCGATCGATCGTGCCCAGGAAGGCTTCGAACAGGGGACCGGTCTTGGCGCATTCCAGATAGGGGGCCAGGTCCTTGGCAAGCGCCTTCTCGTAGGTGAAAGGAAAATGCTCGGCCGATTCCTCAACGAAAAAATCGAGCGGATTGATCACCGTCAAATCGGCGGTCAGGTCGACGGCGACCCGGAAGATGTCGGTCTTGTCGGGGATGACCACCCGGGCCAGGTAATTGCTTTGCGGGTCTTGCTGCCAGTTGAGAAAGTGAGCCGACGGAGTGATCGTAAGGGAATAGCTCGTGATTGGGGTGCGGCTATGGGGGGCGGGGCGCAAACGAATCGACTGCGGCCCCATGCTGACGAGCCGATCGTAACGGTATTCGGTCACATGGCTAAGAGAAACGCGAATGGCCATCAACTCTCTCCGGAGGGCAGGTGCTGCCCTGGGTTGATACTCGTTGCTAATGGCAGGAATAAGCAGGGGAAGGCATGAAGGAGAGAGGACGGAAATCGGGAAAACAACGTCAATCCTTGCTTGGACAAGGTGAAGTCAACCACAGCTTCTTCCAACTCCTCGCGGCCGCTCGACAAACCGCATCCATTTCTCTGGATGAGAAAGCCAAAGGCCGCTACCATTCGCCCGAAACCCGCCTGGAGAGATGGGGTCCGCCAAACAAGAGTAATTTAGCACTTTTTCGCGGAATTGGGGGGAATGGATGGACCGGGTGGGAAAGATCCCAAGGAATTACCGAAGCAACCCACAGGTCTGGGCGTAAAAGGGGCAGTGCAGTCGTGTCGCGACCGCGGTATCCAGCAGCGCAAGGCTACCGATCACTTGCTGAGTTCGAGCCGATCGCATTTGGCCTAACTTTTGGATTTAACAAGGCTTATGGACATTTTATGCAAAGACCCTTTTGGGGGTCGCTTTCCGTCTTCAGGTCTTTTTCCTCACTCTCCTTGACGCAGGAGCGCCAAGACCGCGACAATGTAAGTTCCGGGGCGTAGCTCAGCCTGGCTAGAGCGCCTGGTTTGGGACCAGGAAGTCGTAGGTTCAAATCCTATCGCCCCGACTACTACGTGAATGCAATGTCACTGCAATGCGAGTGCAACGTGGGGCTATCCTCCCCGATTGCAGCCTTCTCGCATGCAGCCAGTGATTCTCAACCCACTTAATGTCGTGCGAGTTTCTTCAACCGCTCGACACCGATGGGTTCTTCTGCCTGCAATGGAACAACAGCCCAACGCTTGGTATGCTGTTTCGTTACCGCGTCAATCTGGGCAAGTTCATTTGACGCACGTTGGCGCATCAGAGCCGACGTAGGATTTGCCATCGCCAAACTGTTGTTAATGATCCAGGCCCACGGCTCGATGTTGGCACGGCGTAAGTCGCTTTGTAAACCGGCAGCCTCAAGCACTGGTGTGTTTTCAGCCAAGGTAACGATCAGGACTTTGGTTTGCTTGGCATCCTGCAACTGCATCATTGGCGTGGTGAAATTGATACCGCTTGCACCCAGCTGCCGCGCTGTCTCGCGGTGATATGCTCCGGTTGCATCGAGCAACAGCAACGTATGGCCTGTTGGAGCGGTATCCATCACAACGAACTTCTTTCCTGCCTCGCGGATGATCCGCGAAAAGGCTTGGAATACTGCAATTTCTTCGGTGCACGGCGAGCGTAAATCTTCCTCTAGTAGTGCTTTGCCTTGTGCATCCAGATCTTTGCCCTTGGTGTCCATAACATGCTGACGGTAACGTTCGGTTTCGACATGCGGCTCGATCCGACTCACTGTCAGGTGATCAAGGGAGCCTTCCAGCGTTTCGACGAGATGTGCGGCAGGATCGGAGGTCGTGAGGTGGACCGGATATCCACGGCTGGCCAACTCGACCGCCACAGCGGCGGCAATCGTTGTTTTACCGACACCGCCTTTGCCCATCAACATGATCAAGCCGTGCCCTTCGCCCACGAGGCTATCAACAAGCGTCGCGAGATCGGGAGCTTGCAGTTTTGGCAAACTTACAACGGCTTCCTGAGACACAACTCCACCCTCAACCAGAAGATGGCGGAGAGCTGGCAGCCCGACAAGATTGAATGACTTAAGCGAGACGTAATCGATCGGCAGAGTTCGTAGCGCTTCAGGCATAGCGGCCAGCGCGGCCTGCTCCCGTTTCCATACGGCCAATGCCAACGGATCTTCTTTGGTATCGGCTTCGGCCAGAACACCGTTCACGACCAGATATTGCCGTTTGAAACCAATCGCGGTCAATTCATCGTGGGTGCGATTGGCTTCACGCAGTGATGAGGCTTGCGCGCGGGCCACAAGCATCAATCGCGTGCGGTTAGGATCAGATAAGGCTTCCACCGCAGATTTGTATTTTTCGCGTTGTTTTTCCAAACCAGCAAGCGGGCCGAGGCAAGACGCATCACCTTTGCCTTCATCCAGAAAACCGCTCCACGCACCCGGTAATTGCAACAGCCGAATGGTGTGCCCCGTTGGTGCCGTGTCGAAGATGACGTGGTCGTAATCTCTAAGTATTGCCTCATCAGTCAGTAGTGCTGTGAATTCATCAAAGGCGGCAATTTCCGTCGTGCAAGCACCTGAGAGTTGTTCTTCGATGCCTTTGACCACGTTTTCTGGCAGAACTCCGCGTACCGGCCCGACAATCTTGTCGCGGTAAACCTGCGCGGCAGCTTGTGGGTCGATTTCTAAGCCGGACAATCGCGGCACCGACTCGAACGGTGTGATCTTGTTGCCGATGGCAATCCCGAAAACTTGTCCGACATTCGAGGCCGGATCGGTGCTGACCAGTAGCACTCTTTTTCCCGCATCAGCAAGTCGAACGGCGGTGGCACATGTCAGTGAAGTTTTGCCAACTCCACCCTTCCCGGTGAAGAAGAGAAAGTTCGGGAGTTGGTCGAGAAACTTCATCATCTCATATTCCCTTTAAAAATGGATTTAGCAGCTACGGTTGCCACTGCAACAGCCGCCGCCTTGTTTGGTGTCCGTTGCAGTTAGGCTGATCTTTGCCCACTTCGCTAATTCTGTGCGATGGGGATAACGGCCAGCCAAAGCCACTTCACCATCAACCAAAATCAATGGCAGTGCCTCCGCTCCCGACCGCCCCAGAAAACCTTTCACGATCGGGTTTTCGGCAAAAACCATCGGTTGTTGCGCCAGATTGAATCGCTCAATCTGCCCACCTTGGCTTTTCAGCCAATCAACATCGGCGGCAAAAGTTACCTTCTCCTGGTCTACACCCACGCCACAAATGCCGGTGCTGCAACAGAGTGCAGGGTCATAAACTTCGATCTTGGTCATCTTGATCTCCTTTGTCTCGTTGTTCAGAATTGGTCTTTTCCGATGGAAGCCAATGCCGCCGCCAATTCGCTCTGCGTCATCGTCTCGACAGGCAGGGCGACAAGTGCTTTGACTCGCCGTTCAAGTTGGGTATAGACGCGGTCGAATACCGCTGCGACTTCGTCGGAAGTGCCTACGGCATGGGCTGGATCAGGCACGCCCCAATGAGCTTTGACTGGACCGCCCGGAAAAAGCGGACAGGATTCACCAGCAGCGGCATCGCATACGGTAATCACAATGTTGATTTGCTGATCGACAAACTCATCCCAAGACTTGCTGCGATAACCCTCGGTTGGCAGCCCGTGACGTGCAAGGGTTTGCAGACTCATCGGATTGACCTGCCCCGTGGGGAAACTGCCTGCGCTGAACGCTTTGAATCGCCCGAGTCCCCAATGGTTCAAGAGGCCCTCGGCCATGACACTACGACAGGAGTTGCCCGTGCAGAGAATCAGTACCGTTTTCATTGGCGGCTCCTCCCAATTTTCGTTGGATAAACTCGACTGAATGCACGGTGCCCTAAGTCGATATGCTGACACTTCATGTACCGGCTCCTTCAGAAGTCGGTTGACAGCGAGACGGTTCCGCACTTTCACGGATGCAGCAATTTGCGAGCAGGAACTGGCCGAGGCTTTGTAACGCGTCAATACTGGCGAAATAGATCACTTGGCGGCCATTACGGCGGGAAGCGACCAGCCCGGAACGCTCTAACTGCGACAGATGAAATGAAAGCGTGTTATGGGGTACGGCCAGCCGATCAGCCAAATCGCCAGCAGGCAATCCAGTGTGACCATGTTCCACCAGTACTAGCAAAGCCGACAGTCTCGTTTCCTGCGAAAGTGCCGCAAAGGCATCAACTGCTTTTGATTTGTCCATATGTCTAGAATATTGGACATATCTGGTTTTGTCAAGGACTGAACGCATCCTCAAAGCCATCGAGCGCTCAGGTGACGTACCGTCTAGCAGCCAGCGATTGCCTCAGAGGTCTCAGCCACAATGAGATTTGCCATCACTCATTTGCCTCCGAATACCGGCCTCCCAGCCCCTCACGCCAGCCACAAAAAGTTCAATAGCCGTCTTGTCGCCCCGATTTTTTTTCAAATTGATGCCTTTCTGTCGCTGTTTTCGGGCGTGATCGCAGTTCAATCACGCTATCGAGTTTCCCTTGTCGACGCAGCGACTCGTCACAACTCATGACTCGACAGAGACTTCCTGAGTTCAAATCCTGTCGCAACCGTTCTGCCAAGAGGCCCTGCAGTTTTCCAAGGGCAAGCTCAGGCTCTCTTCACACTCCTGCCAAGCGCAACCGGTTGGCCTTAGTCAGGGCTTGTAGGCGTACTTGGCTAGTAGCAAGCTCGATCCGTCGAAGATTCGAGTGTCCAGCAGGCGGAGCGAGCCGGGCGGTCGGGTTTCGAACGCCCGAACGCCCTCGCCGACCACGCCGGCGCCGATCATGAAGTGCAGCTCGTCGACCAAGCCGCCGACGAGCAGGTCGTTCCAGAGGACGTGACTGCCGAATATGAGGATTTCCCGACCGGTACTCTCTTTGAGCGCGGCGACTTCCTTGTACGCATCCGCGCGCCGCACAACGCGGGTCTTGCCCCATCCCGCGACCTCCTCGAGTTTCAGGCTGTTCGAGATCACGACCTTTTCGATGGCGGTGTTGAGACGCGAGATTTCGCGCTCTACGGCCGGCTTGGTCACGTCCTCGGCAATAGGGGGCCAGTAGGACCGGAACATTTCGAAAGACTTGTGTCCAAGCAGCAATGTGTCGGCCGCTCGGAGGCGTTCCGCATTGTACTCTGAAAAGCCGTTGTCGAACGGCATGGCCATGACGTTTCCGCCCGGGCCGGAGTAGAAGCCGTCGAGTGAGACAATGTTGCAGACGATGAGTTTGCGCATGTTTGGTAAACATCCTTTCGATTGTTGAGTGACGGAGTCGATTCCTGGTCACGCTGACTGGTTCAGCTCCCGTCCGGCTACTGTTTGCCGTCGGGCAAACGGTTGAAAATCTCGAGGGTCACCCCAAGATCGCGCAGGGTACCGAGGTAAGCGACCTTGATGCCGCTGAACTCGCCGCTTAACTCGCAGCTGAGGACCAATTCCTCCCCTCGCTTGGCCTCCACTGCCAGCGTCTCGTTGAAGTTCGTAACGGCGACGGCGATGTGATGCACGCCCCCGCCCGTTGCGGCAAGGAACTTCGCAAAAATGCTCTTGTCGTCGAGCGGTTGGATCAACTCCCACTGTACCTGCCCAACCATCGCGGTCGCGATACGCGTAGACGGCTTGGCCGGCTGGCCATGCTCAAGCCAAACTGTGGCGTCGCCGGGCTTGAATTGGTGGAACGCCCACGGGCCGATTCCGTAGTCGTCAACGTACCTTCGCACCGCGGCGTCGAGGTCGCGAACCACGATCCCGATCTGCATCGTCTCGGTAAACAATGGCTTGTGCATTTCGCTTGGTACACGTGATGCACGGGACGAGTGAGCGGCAGAAGACAGTGCAACGCTCAATTTCGTTAGAACGTTGTCCCACCCGGCTGCCACCTTTCCTGCCACTTCGGGATGCGCCGTGGCAAAGTCTTCAAGCTGCTCGTGAATTAACTCAAGCACGGTCCCGCCATCTGGAGTTTCGTGCAGCGTGATGTGAAGCACGGAGTCGTAGATCGATGCCGCGGTACGGTCGGGACCTGCGAAACCCCACCGCCAGGCGATTCGCCGATCGGGTACCAGTTCAAGTATTTCGCATTCGAACCCACCGACTGAGGCCCCGGCGTTCGCGTGCCAGATTCGGTACCGGCCGCCAACCCGCTCATCCACTTCGACGCGGGTAGCCTCATAGGTACCCGGTGCCATCCAGCGACTGATCAGTTCCGGGTCAAGCCAAGCCCGGTAGACCTGGTGCGGCGTGGCCGGGATCGTGCGCGAAATGCGAACAACGTCGCGGTTATCTGTTGTGCGGTTCATGGCTTGTCCTTTTTCTCGGGTTGTGTGAACAGGTCTGTCAGGGCGTCAAGTCGCTCATTCCAGAATGACTCGTAGAAGGACAGCCACTGTTGGGCTTCTTTCAACGGTATTGGCGTGATCCTCACGTACTGAAAACTGCCCTGCCTTCGGCGGGTCACCAGCCCTGATCCTTCAAGTACTTGAATGTGCTTAGAAATTGCCGCCAGCGAGGAGCGGTAGGGACGGGCGATCTCCCCTACCGTCTTTTCCTGCTTAGCGATGTCTCGGAGGATCGACCGCCGCGTAGGATCAGACAGGGCGTGGAAGACTCTATCGAGTCGCGATCGCATTGAGGGCCGGCGTGATTCAACCATATGGTTGAATCATACGCCGCGATCCCGCAAGTGTCAACCATTCGGTTGAATGGCCCGGAAATCCAATCTGGCGCCGTCAGCACCGCGTCTCCCATCGGCCAAAAGGCCGATCAATTGCTGCAAGCGCGCTTCCCCAGCCCTGGATTCCGGCGATAAAAAGTTATAACGTTGTCCATTCGTCCCGACTTTGTTGTAAGGTGGGGAAGTCATTGATAGGATCTGAGGATATTCTGTCGTTGATTGGCTCTCAGCGTGGGCTTGATCACATAGTAATCCAACGGTGCACATTCGCTGCCTCTCAATCGGCGGGCGTTAATCGAGACGCTTGAACTCATCGAGGGAACAGGATTCCTCAATTCTCGAATATCGATAAAGGGGTCATGTTCGTGAACCTTCGAAGAATAGGGCTGGTCCTTTTGAACGTGGCTGGCATCCTGGTGATTCTCGGGTCGCTCTATGACCTGCTCGTGCCGACGGTGCCGTCGAATCATCTCCTCTACTTGGGAGCGGTGGACGGCCAATTAGCCCCTCGCTACGCGCAGTTGGATCTGGCGATGCTCAGGTCAATCGGCGGTTGTCTTCTGCCGATAGGTTTGACCACTCTCATACTGGCGAATGGACCGATCCGTCGAGGAGAGAGCTGGGCTCGTTTGACGGTTATTATCCTTGTCGGTATATCCGAAGGTAATAATGCGTATCGTATGTTTCCGTTCGATTCACCGTGGTACGGCCCGCTTGGTTTCGCTCTGATCACCGTAATTGGCGCTGCCTTAGCCGCAGCGCCGCCCAAGGCAGCATTCCCAGCCGCCAGCAATTGCCGGAGTTAGTCGGGGGAGCCAATGGCATTACCGTTAATTTCTTACGTGGATTGCACAATTTGGGAAACCTTTGGACCCCAAAACAAACGAACTCCATCGAGAAAAAGTTCAATAGCCGTCTTGTCGCCCCGATTTTTTGCCGCCGCGGCAAAAAAATCGGAGAGAGTGGACAGGAGAAAGTGGAGAGTAGATCAGCTCCCTTTCTTCTGTCCACTTTGTTTTTCTATTTTCCACTTTCTATTCACTACTCTCTAGTCCGCAGGACTCAGTCCGCTTTGTCGTCTACTTTCAACTCTCTACTTTCTATTTTCTAGTCCGAAGGACTTGATGAATGCGCGCACCTATGATGCGGTGGTCGTTGGCTCCGGACCGAATGGGCTGGGAGCGGCGATCGCTTTGGCTCGTCGGGGATTGTCCGTCCTCGTGGTGGAAGGCGCCAAAACGGTAGGTGGCGGTGCCCGTTCCAGCGAACTCACTTTGCCGGGTTTCGTCCATGATGTTTGCTCGGCTGTCCATCCGTTGGGTGTCGGCTCGCCGTTCTTTGGTGCTTTGCCGCTTGAGGATCACGGGCTTGCATGGGTTCACCCGCCGGTCCCGCTTGCTCATCCCCTGGACGATGGCCCCGCGGCACTTTTGAAGCGCCCCGTGGAAGAGGCTGCGAAAGAATTTGGCCCGGACGCGACGGCCTATCGGCAATTGTTCGAGCCGCTCGCCGCGGACGCTGTCAACTTATTCGCGGACTTGCTCGGGCCAGTGCGCTGGCCGAAGCACTTATCCACGGCGATTCGCTTCGGTTGGCAAGCGCTCCGATCGGGGCGCGGTCTGGCGGAGGCCCATTTTCGGGGCAAGCCTGCCCGAGCCTTGATTGCCGGTTTGTCCGCTCACGCCGTTCTGCCGCTGGAGCAGCGGCCGGGAGCGGCCATCGCCTTGATGCTGGGAGTCGCTGGGCATGCCGTGGGTTGGCCCATGCCGCGGGGCGGTGCCCAGAAAATCGCCGATGCCCTGACCTCCTACTTTCGCTCGCTCGGTGGCGAAGTGGTTACGGGTCAGCCCGTGAAGTCCCTCAAGGAATTGCCATCCAACCGAGCTTTGCTTCTCGACCTGACACCCCGTCAAGTCATCGCGCTCGCGGGCGATAGCCTGCCCGCGAGTTACCGCAGTCGGTTGGCTCGCTATCGTTACGGTCCGGCGGCCTTCAAGCTCGACTGGGCGCTCAGCGGTCCCATACCCTGGCGGGCGCCGGAGTGTGCCCAGGCCGGAACGGTTCATTTGGGCGGCACCCTGGAGGAAATCGCAGCTTCGGAGCGGCAAGTATGGGATGGCGCTCACCCGCACAATCCCTTCGTACTCCTGTCTCAGCCAAGCCTCTTCGATCCTTCTCGCGCTCCAAAAGGCCATCACACCGCGTGGGCTTATTGCCACGTTCCGAATGGCTCGACGTTCGACATGGCCGCGCGCATCGAGGCTCAAGTCGAACGGTTTGCGCCTGGTTTCCGTGATCTCATCATGGCCCGGCACGTTTTGTCACCAGCCGATCTCGAGTTGCACAACCCCAATTACATTGGCGGCGACATCAATGGGGGCATCGCCGATTTGTGGCAGTTATTTGCTCGCCCAGTGGCGAGTTTGGATCCTTATAAGACTCCCGTTCCGGGACTGTATCTCTGCTCCTCATCGACTCCGCCTGGGGCCGGGGTCCACGGCATGTGCGGCTATTTCGCCGCACAGTCGGTCCTTCGAGATTTGAAAGGCCGACAGAAGTAAGTCTCGACGTGGACGTAATTCATTGCGACAACGGACTGCGGTACACCAGATGCTGAAAGACCGGCAGGAATGGCCGGAGAGTTGGATACCGCAATGAAACTCGCCACCTACAACGTCAACGGCATCAATGGACGTCTTCCAGTTCTCCTTCGCTGGCTGAAGCAGGCAGAACCCGACGTCGTTTGCCTGCAGGAACTAAAAGCACCGGAAGAGAAATTCTCCTCTTCTGAAATCGAAAAGGCGGGCTATGGCGCGATCTGGCAAGGTCAGAGGAGTTGGAACGGTGTCGCCATACTGGCGCGCGGATTTCAACCCCAAGAAACAAGGCGAGGATTACCTGGTGACCCGGATCACACTCACAGCCGGTACATCGAGGCGGCCATTGATGGTAAGCTGATCGGATGTCTCTATCTCCCCAACGGCAACCCTGTGCCGGGGCCAAAATTCACTTACAAGCTTGAGTGGTTTAAGCGCCTAACGAAATATGCGAAGAAACTTGTCGCACTCGAAGCGCCGGTCATTCTTGCCGGCGACTATAACGTCATTCCGACGGAGCTCGACGCTCGAAAGCCAGAAAGCTGGGTAGATAATGCGCTGTTTTTTCCAGAGTCACGCGCGGCGTATAAAAAACTAGTTTCGCAGGGCTGGACCGACGCCCTCAGAAGTCTCTATCCGGACGAGGCCATCTTCACCTTCTGGGAATATTTCCGCAACTCCTATGCTCGCGATGCAGGCATACGAATCGACCATTTCTTATTGAACCCCATTGCGGCAACGATGCTGGGAGAAGCCGGCGTCGACCGTGAGGTCAGAGGATGGGAGAAGACGAGCGATCATGCGCCGACCTGGATCACGCTACGTGACCAGCCGAAGCGACGAACGCGACGGCGAATCGAGTAAAGGGTTTTCGATCGATTCTTGCGGCGGATCGCGGGCCATCGACTTCTTGCTCGAAGCGGCCAGGAACGATCCGGAAAGACCATTTCCTGGTACTGGGGTGGCTCGTTGTCCTGTCGCAGACGGGCTTCGGGAGCAATGGGTTGCCCGGCCGAGCGAAATGGAGTGCCTCTGAGCGGAGAAGGCATCGGCGTTTCCCCAGTGCATTCATCGCATTTGCAAACATCGAAGAAGATAACTTCGGGTTTTCAGCATTGTCACTCACCGCTCGACCCGCGTGTCTGCCGCGAGCGGAACGGAGTCCGCAGGTTCACCGTTCCGCAAAAGCACATTCTTCACGCGACTGCACCGCCTTTCGGGCAGATCTTCGCGCCCTGAGAAATTTCCTTTCAATTGGACCAAAACTTGCGGCGATGGATGGGGACATTTTGAACGCCCAGGGGTGGTCCCCATTTGGGCGCGCTTGCGTTACCGGCTGATCGACTAACACGAACGATTGGATTGGATCCTCCCCATGAGCACGAGCACGCCGAGTACCGACAGTAGGCTCGAGCCGATTCGCTTCGCGGTGGTTGGCCTCGGAAATTTTGCACAAACGGCGATCCTGCCTGCCTTTGCCAATGCCAAAGACAAGGCGCTACTCAGGGCGCTTGTCACGGGTGATGAGGAAAAAGCGGAGACGCTCAGCCGCAAGTACGACGCGCCCGCTTATCACTACGACGACTACGAAGAGCTCCTGGCAAGCGGCGAGATCGATGCGGTGTATATCGCCGTACCGAATTCCGAGCACCGCAAGTTCGCCGTACTCGCCGCCGAGGCCAAGGTCCATGTTCTCTGTGAAAAACCGCTTGCCTATTCGGTCGAAGACGCCATGGCGATCGTGAATGCCTGTGAAAAGCAAAACGTCCGGCTCATGACCGCCTACCGCTTGCATCTTGAGGAGGCGAACCTCTCTGCCATCGAAGTCGCTCACTCCGGCCAGATCGGTACAGCGCGGCTTTTCACCGCGGTGCACACGATGCAGATCGAGCCGGACAATGTTCGCGTGGATCTTTCGCTTGGCGGCGGGCCCCTGGAGGACATTGGCATCTATTGTTTGAATGCCGCTCGTTATATCTTTCGGGCCGAACCTGAAGAGGTCTTCGCCTTTGCCGCTCGCGGGACAGATGAACGCTTCAAAGAGGTTCCGGAGTCCGTAGCGGTGACGCTGCGATTTCCAGAGAACCGTTTGGCAACATTCCTCTGTGGTTTCGGGGAAACGAAGGCTTCCGAGTACCAGGTGATCGGCACCGAGGGAATGCTGACCATGAAGTCGGCTTTCACCTGGAACGGCGACATTGAGCAGACGGTCTCACGGAAGGAGAATTCCAAGACCAAGACCTTCAAACACCGCGACCAGGTGGCGGCCGAGCTCGTGTATTTCAGCGACTGCATCCAGGAAAACAAGGAGCCCGAACCTTCCGGCTGGGAAGGCTTGTTGGACGTGCGAATCATTGACGCCTTACGGAATTCCTATCACAGCAATCGAATGATTCGGCTTCCGTTGCTTCAGAAGAGGGAACGGCCTGACCTGGGGCAATCGATCGAGAGAGGTCCGAAAAAGAAACCGGAGCCAGTCAAGGCGCCTCCACCGTCGAAGGAATAGAAGCCTCTCCGGGCAATCCATCCTTTGCACTTTGAGCATCAGTTTCGCGCCCGGACGGCCACCGCCAGTCCAGACAGAATCAAGGCAACGCCAAAATCAAATTGCTGGCCAATCTGATCGCCGAATAGAAAAGCCGGGGGCGGCGATCCGGGCGGGTACACTTCGCAAAATTTGAGCCAAAGGAATCAACCTTCCATCGTTACAACCAACTGTGGGGCGATTCATGCCTGAAGGTCCCTCCATCGTGATTTTGAAAGAGCTTGTGCAGCCTTTTGCGCACAAGAAGGTGGTAAGCGCTACCGGGAATTCCAAAGTCGATATCGCGCGAGCCAAAGGCAAGGTGGTCCGAGACTTCAAGAGTTGGGGCAAACACTTTCTGGTCTGCTTCGACCGATTTACGATCAGGATTCACTTCATGCTGTTTGGCTCGTACCGAATCAACGAAGAGAGAGATGCGATACCGCGCCTGAGCCTGGAGTTTCAAAAAGGCAAGCTCAATTTTTATGCCTGTTCGGTGAAGCTTTTGGAGGAGGAGCTGGATACGGTTTATGACTGGTCGACTGATGTGATGTCGGACACATGGAATGCGAAGGCGGCAAAGAAAAAGCTGTTGGAGACGCCCGATATCCTGGCCTGCGATGCGCTGCTGAATCAGGACATTTTTGCAGGATCAGGCAATATCATCAAGAACGAGGTGTTATTTCGCATCAAGGTGCATCCACGATCGCATGTGGGCGCGTTGCCGGTTAAGAAGCTCAATGAAATGATCAAGGAAGTAAGGAATTACAGCTTTCAATTCCTTGAATGGAAAAAAGCATTGGTCCTCAAGAAACACTGGCTGGCGCATACGAAGCGAACCTGCCCACGCTGTCAATTACCGTTGACGAAAGAATATCTGGGTAAGCATCCCCGCCGGAGTTTTTTTTGCGCTAACTGCCAGGAACTGTATGAGTAGTCCGCATCGAGGCGAGGTAGGGCGCGGTGCGGCTGGCTTGGTCGGTCGCGACATCGGCGGGAGTTCCAGCAGCGACGATGTTGCCGCCTGAATCGCCCGCGCCGGGGCCCATGTCGATGACCCAGTCGCACTGCGAGACGGTGCGCATGTCGTGTTCGACGACGATCAGGGTGTTACCCGCTTCCACGAGACGGTTGAGCTGGACGAGAAGCCGGTCGATGTCGCGTGGATGTAGGCCGGTGGTGGGTTCATCCAACACATAGAGGGTTGTGCCCCGCGAGATGCGCTGCAGTTCGGTGGCGAGTTTGATACGCTGCGCTTCGCCGCCCGAAAGTTCCGTGGCGGGCTGGCCGAGCTTGAGATAGCCGAGGCCGATGTCGCGAAGGACATGCAGTGCGCGCAGGATGGGAGGCTCTTCGGCGAACAGGTCGCAGGCGTCGTTGACCGTGAGATTGAGGATATCGGCGATCGATTTTGTGTTCCATTTCACCTCGAGGGTAGCTTCGTTGTAACGTGCGCCATGGCAAGTGGGGCATGGCGCGTACACGCTGGGCATAAAGAGTAGTTCGACGCTGACAAACCCTTCGCCTTCGCAGGTCGGACAGCGGCCCTTGGCCACGTTGAAGGAGAAGCGGCTGGCATCGAAATGGCGTTTGCGCGCGTCGGGCGTGGCGGCGAAGAGGCGGCGGACATGATCGAACAGGCCCGTGTAAGTGGCCAGGTTGGAGCGCGGCGTGCGGCCGATCGGTTTCTGGTCAACCTCCACAACACGGGTGATCGATGCGATGTCGCCGGTAAGGTGACCGGTGGTTTTTTGCGCGGGCGCGTCTTCCAGGGTGGTTTCTTCCGCTTCGCTGTCGTGCGCTTGCCCCAAATGCTCAGTCATCAGTTCGAGCAGGGCGTGGCTGACGAGGCTGGATTTGCCCGAGCCCGAAACGCCGGTGACGGCGGTGAAGCACCCCAGGGGGAAGGCGGCGCTGACCGAGTGGAGGTTGTTGCGCGTGATTTGTTCGAGCTTCAGCCAACCTTGGGGTGTGCGGTGGACGGGAGTAGGAAGCGGAACTTCGTTGAAGAGGTAGCGCCTTGTGCGGGATTCTTCGACCTGGGCGAGGCCTTGTGGCGTGCCGCTGTAAAGGATGCGGCCCCCTTCGCTGCCGGCTTCGGGGCCGACATCGACCAGCCAGTCAGCGCGGCGCATCATTTCCACATCGTGCTCGACGACAAAAAGAGAGTTACCCGATTGTTTGAGCCGGTGCAGGGCGTCGAAAAGCGCCTGTCCGTCGGCGGGATGGAGGCCGGCGGTGGGTTCGTCGAGGACATAGATGACGCCGAAGAGGTGCGAAGAGAGCTGGGTGGCAAGGCGCAAACGCTGCAGTTCGCCGGGAGAGCACGTGGGAGTGCTACGGTCGAGAGACAAATATCCGAGCCCGAGATGAACGAGCGCCTGCAGCCGGGCTTGTAGTTCGTGGCACAGCCGCTCGGCGGCAAGGCGCTTCTCGATGGAGAGGTTTTCCGTTTGACGGATGTCGCGTGCGCCTTTATGGGCGCTTCCCCCGGCGCGGACGCGCTCGTCCACGGCGGCTTTGGCCTGCATCCGGGTGAGCGTTTTCGTTGGCGTATCCTGTGGATTCTGTGTGCTCTGTGACTGGAAAATGCCTTCGGCGGGAGCACGGATGACCTCGGCGAGTTGCAGCAAGGTCAGGTGGGAGAGAACGGCGATATCGTATCCGGCAAAGGTGACGGAAAGGGCGGCCTGTTTCAGGCGTTTGCCCTGACAGAGCGGGCAGTCGCTGGCCAGCATGTATTGCAGCACGCGCTTGCGCATCTGCGCGCTTTGGGTGTTGGCAAGCGTGTACTGCAAGTTACGTTTGGCGCTGCTGAAGGTGCCTTCGTAGCTCGGCTCCCTTTTCTCGCGCTGGGCGCGGCGGGTTTCAGCGGGGGTCAGGCCGGCATAAACGGGAACGCGCGGTTGTTCATCGGTGAAGAGAATCCAATCGCGATCTTTTTTAGGAAGATTCTTCCATGGGGTATCGACGTCGTAACCCAGCGCGACGAGGATATCGCGCAGGTTTTGCCCGCCCCATGCGGTGGGCCAGGCGGCGATCGCGCGCTCGCGGATGGTAAGCGATGGGTCAGGCACCATCGATTCCTCGGTCATGGCGTAGACGCGTCCCATGCCGTGGCACTCGGGGCAGGCGCCTTGCGGCGTGTTGGGGGAAAAGTCCTCGGCGTAGAGCATGGGCTGCTGCGATGGGTAATTGCCGGCGCGCGAGTAAAGCATGCGCAGCAGGTTCGAGATGCCCGTCAGGCTGCCGACGGTGGAGCGCGTGCTCGGCGTACCCCGCTGTTGCTGCAAGGCCACGGCGGGCGGCAGGCCTTCAATGGAGTCGACATCGGGCACGCCGACCTGGTCGATCAGGCGGCGGGCATAAGGAGAGACGGATTCGAAATAGCGGCGCTGCGCCTCGGCATAGAGCGTGCCGAAGGCAAGCGAGGATTTGCCGGAGCCGGAAACGCCCGTGAAGACCACGAGTTGATTGCGGGGGATGCGGACATCAATGTCTTTGAGGTTATGCTCTCGTGCGCCCCGAACTTCCACAAAACCGGCGTCGAGTGAATCGCTGTTGGACATAGGAACCCTAACGAAGCTCGCAATCAATCCAGGCTAAACCGCTCGCGCAAAAAAGAAGCCAACTTCTCAGCCAAGCCGAGCAGGGTTGACATCTCTTCGGAAGTGGTTCTGTGGTTATAGCGCTCGCACAGGCCCCCCGTAGTCTTAGGAACGGTTCTTGCCATCCATCGATTCTCAGGAATCAAACCATCTTGCCAAGCGGATCGCCCGTCTACTCGAAGCCGTGAAATCGACCGTAGGTTCATCTCCATACCGCTTCCGCTCTAACGCGCCATCTCCCACAGTTCCCGAATGAATCGGCGGAAGCTTCTTGTTTATCGGCAGGTTCACGGCATGATAACGGAAGTTGTCCCTGCCATGCCGTCCCACAACGACTACGAAGGCCGCGCCAAAGCCGACATCACCAAGGGTTGGACTATTTCTGCGACGGGGTCGCCGATCGTTTTGAGCATGTCAAACGGCGGGCGGGGGAAGCTGCGGCCAAGGGACAAATCGATCGATCAGCGGCGCTACGCCGACTCGATCCACGACAACGCAAAGCGCTCGATCTTTATAAAGAGGCCGGCAACATTACCAGCCGCGATGTTGCCGGCTTATTCGGCATCTCGGAGCGGGCCGCCCGCGATCTTCTTGCCGCATGGGTCGATCATGCCTTTCTGACGATCACCGACCCAGCGAAGAAGAGCCAAAAATACGGTCTGAAAACGGAGTTTAAGGAGATGGAAATGGGAAAGGAATCATTGGAAAAAAGGGCAGCCAGGTAGCTAGTCGATTTCTTCGATAGGATCGAATGCGATCAACTCCCGCCATCGGCACGGGCGACGAGCGCGCGAGCTTGGGCCATGAGCTGATTGTCGGTCGTGTGGTTAAGGTCGACGATGACGGTCGCAACGACCCTGGCGACCACCTCGGGATAGTGAGCGGAAAGATCGGCCATGAGTTGGTCCATGGCGTTGCTGCGGCCGGCTCCGGCACCGAATAGAACGATCCTTCTAGCATCGCCAAGTTTCTTTGCCACCGCTTCGTAGTAACTCTTGCGTTCCGGCTGGCGCTTGCCGTCGGTCCACTCGTGAGCGGAGTGCAGATGGCGGCCGTGTCCATTGGGATCGTAAGGAACAAGTTTTTCCGGGGCGGATGCGTTCGCTTCGATGCGGTACACTTTCGCCTCTTGATGGTCGATGAGGACAAAGAGATCGTGTCCTGATTCGTCCCTCACGGCGGCGCCCGAATTTTGAGAATCGTTTAGAAACCGGCGAATGTCATGAACCGCCTGAACCGGCACTTCCTTGTGTTTGGGGGCGTGCAACAACATCGTGTGCCCGTTACGGGTCGCGTGGATCGAGCCGTTACTGCCCTCCGTCACCGCGGCAATGGCTTCAAGCAGCGAGCGGACATCGTGCCATTCTAGATTGTGCGCAACGGGGTGACGGAAGATGGCTTCATACGTATGCCTGTGATGCGCGCTCAAGTGGGGCAGCGCAGGGATTGCAGAGAGAGTCGACATCGGTTTTGCCTTCGGAAGATATTGGAAATTCCGGCCTTATCAGCAAGCCCGCGGAGAAGCACCAGGCGTGGCTCGCATGGATGCTCCTGACCGCTGACAAAACCGGTATCGTCAGCTTAACGGCCGTTGCACGGCCGGCCGTCGGTAAAGTTGTGACAATTCCTGTGGGGGAAACCCCTACACCGCCCGATGGCCCAAGCAACCCGGTCCTTTCAGATTCCTTTCGATGCATTGGCTCGGATCCGGAAATTCGGCAAGCAGATGAGCTTCGAAACTTCCCCATATTGGTCTTGCTTGGCCGGCAATGCGAGGTTCCGTAGCGAAAACAACCAAGAGCGCAACAGGGAATTGCCGCGGTGGTGAGTAGGATAACGGCGAGACTTCGCGGAGTATCTCAGGAGAACAGGCCGATGACCGAGGCTTCGCCGCCCCTCACCGACAGCCGTCTGGAGACATTGAACGCCGCGATTGAAGAAAGGCGGCACCGGCCCGACGCGCTGATCGCGTTGCTCCACAAGGTGCAAGATCTTTATGGCTTCCTTGACCTGCCGCTCCTGTGGCATGTCGCGCGCGCCTTGAAACTTCCGCCGAGCCGGGTGCGCGGGGTGGCAACCTTCTATCACCTTTTCCGATTGAAGCCGCCGGCCGAACACAAATGCATCGTCTGCTTGGGCACGGCGTGTTTCGTCAACGGAGGGCAAAAACTATTGGAGGCCTTTGAAGATGCTGCGCGCATTCGGCCGGGACAAACCACCCAAGGCGGAAAAATATCCCTTGCCATCTCCCGGTGCGTTGGCGCGTGCGGAATGGCGCCGGTCGTCGTTTTGGACGATCTAACCGTGGGGCAGGCGACACCCGAATCCTTTACGGGCCGCGTTCGGGAGTGGATGCATGGATCGTGATGAGCTGTTGAGAATCGCCGAAGCCGAACGGCTCCGGTCAAAGCCGCTACAGATCCGGTGCTGCACTTCCAGCGGTTGCCGTGCTTCCGGTTCCATGGGCATGTTCAGGCAATTGCAAGATGAGGCTTCTCGTCGGGGCCTGACGGATCGATTGGATGTGATGAGCGTGGGATGCTCGGGCCTTTGCGGCCAGGGGCCGGTTGTACAGACCATGCCCGGCGCGGCGCTCTACGGCCCGGTGGCCGCGTCGCACGCCGGTGAGTTGGTGGCCACCATCGAAAGTGGCAAGAACTCGGTGCCTCGCATCGATACCGAACAACCTTTTTTCAAGCGGCAATTAAGGATCGTGCGCGCCACGGCGGGCGAAATCGATCCCGAACGATTCGAGTCGCATATCGCCGCCGGGGCGTACCGGGGACTGTGCCGCGCTCTGGAACAATCGCCGGGCGAGATCGTCGAGGCGATCACCCGCAGCGGCTTGCGCGGCCGGGGCGGCGCGGGCTATCCCACGGGATGGAAATGGGCCGCGGTGGCCAAGATGCCGCCGGGGCAGAAGTATGTCATTTGCAATGGCGACGAAGGAGATCCCGGTGCGTTCATGGATCGCGCCGTCATGGAGGATACCGCGCACCAGGTGATTGAAGGCATGGCCATCGCCGCCTATGCGGTCGGGGCGAATCAAGGTTACATTTATGTTCGAGCAGAATACCCCCTCGCCATTGAGCGGCTCCAGTTGGCCATCACCCAGGCCTTCCAAGCCGGTTTACTGGGCAATTCGATTTTCGGGAGCACCTTCGATTTCCAATTGGAAATCCGCATGGGCGCCGGAGCGTTCGTTTGCGGCGAAGAGACGGCGCTGATCGCCTCGGTGCAAGCCCTCCGCGGTATCCCTCGCCCGCGGCCGCCATACCCAGCCGAGAGTGGACTTTGGGAAAAGCCAACTCTGATCAATAATGTCGAGACTTTTGCCACGGTGCCGGCCATCCTTCTTCATGGCGCCGATTGGTTTGCGAGCATCGGAACCGCCGGGAGCAAGGGAACCAAGATCTTCTCTCTTACCGGCAAAATCCGCAATTCTGGTCTGGTGGAAGTTCCCATGGGGACCACGATTCGTCAGGTTGTCGAAGAGATGGGGGGCGGAGTTTCGAGTGGAACGGGGGTGAAAGCCGTTCAAACAGGAGGCCCTGCCGGCGGATGCATCCCAGCGAGTCACCTGGATACTCCCATCGATTACGATTCGCTCGCAGCCATCGGATCGATCATGGGCTCCGGCGGCATGATCGTTTTGGACGACACGGATCGCATGCCCGATCTTGCCCGTTTCTTCATGGAATTCTGCGCCGACGAATCGTGCGGCAAATGCGTTCCCTGTCGAGCCGGAACGGTGCAATTGCACCGGTTGCTCACCCGAATCATCGATCGCAAAGCGACCAAGTCGGACTTGGAACGGATGATTCAACTATGTCATCTCGTCAAGGACACAAGCCTTTGCGGCCTCGGTCAGTCCGCCCCCAATCCCGTGCTCAGCACGCTGCGCTACTTTGGCGAGGAATATGAAGCGTTGCTTCGGCCGGAAGAGTTTCCCGAGCACACCCCTCGCCGGGCGCCGATTTCGTTGAAGTTGATCTAGTAGTTGTTCGTTGGCCAGTTTAAGTGCCTGGCCGGGGAGGCCCCATGTCTTCTATCGTCACGCTGCAAGTCAACGATCGGGTCATTTCGGCTCGCGCGGGGGCGTCGGTCTTGGAAGCGGCCAAGGAGAATGGAATCTCGATTCCGACGTTGTGTCATATGGATGGCGTCAGCGATGTGGCCGCCTGCCGCTTGTGCCTGGTTCACATCGAAGGAAAGGGGCGATTGCAAGCGTCCTGCGTTACCGCCGTGGCCGAAGGGATGATCGTTCGCACCGAGTCGCAAACCATCCGCGAATACCGGCGCATGATTCTGGAGTTGCTTTTTGCCGAAGGCAACCATGTCTGTTCCGTGTGCGTGTCGAATGGCCATTGCGAACTGCAGTCGCTGGCCGCCGAGAGCGGAATGGACCATGTCCGTTACGACTACCTGCATCCCGTTCGCGATGTGGATGTTTCCCATGGAAGATTTGCCCTGGATCACAATCGCTGCATCCTGTGCACTCGTTGCGTGCGGACCTGCGACGAGATCGAAGGCGCCCATACGCTGGAAATCGCCGGCCGTGGCGCGCGTTCGCAAGTGATCGCGGACATGGGAGATCCGTGGGGTGAGGCGGTCACTTGCACCTCCTGCGGCAAGTGCGTTCAGGCATGTCCAACCGGGGCCTTGTTCCGCAAGGGGAGCACCGTCGCCGAAATGACCAAGGACCGCGAACGCCTCGCCGATTTGATGATCGCCCGAAAGGAAAAAAAATGGAACGTGTGAAACTGGCCACGGTGTGGCTGGGCGGTTGCTCCGGCTGCCACATGTCGTTTCTCGATTTGGACGAGTGGTTGTTTGAGCTTGGCCAAATGGCCGAGCTGGTTTTCAGCCCCATCGCGGACATCAAGGAATTTCCCAAGGGTGTCGATATCGCGCTGGTCGAGGGAGCCGTGGCGAACGAAGAAAACTTGCGCATGGCGAAGAGGATTCGCGAACGGTCGGCAATCGTCGTGTCGTTCGGCGATTGCGCGGTCACCGGGAATGTCACCGCGATGCGAAATCCGCATGGCCTGGGACTGGAAGTACTGCGAACCGTCTATCTCGTTCCCGAACCGGGGACGAAGCCCGTGTTGCCAAGCGACCAAGAAATTGTCCCCGCGCTCCTCGATCAGGTGCTTCCGCTCCATGCGGTGATCACGGTCGACCATTTCTTGCCGGGTTGCCCTCCCTCGGCCGACCGGATTCGCATGATGATTGAGGATCTCCGTGACGGCCGCGAGCCTGCCAGGACCGCCGACCGGATTCGCTTTGGTTAATGCCAGGACCCATACCATGAAACGCATCATCATCGACCCGGTAACGCGAATCGAAGGGCATGCCAAGATCAGCCTCTTTCTTGGGGAGGACGGGCAAATCGCGGATGCCCGCTTTCATGTCGTCGAGTTTCGGGGATTTGAAAAGTTTTGCCAGGGTCGGCCCTTCCACGAGATGCCCAGTCTCACCGCGCGCATTTGCGGCATCTGTCCCGTGAGCCATCTGCTTTGCTCGGCCAAAGCCGGAGATGGCATTCTCGGTGTTCGCCCGCCGGCCGCGGCGGTGATATGGCGCCGGATCATGAACCTGGGCCAGATCATCCAGTCGCACGCCTTGAGTTTCTTTCACCTCAGTAGTCCCGATCTTTTATTGGGTTTCGACTCCGAACCCGCCAGGCGCAATGTTTTTGCGTTGATGCAATCGCATCCGGACCTGGCTCGAGCGGGCATCCGCCTGCGTCAGTTCGGCCAGGAAGTGATCGAGAAACTCGGCGGCCGCAAAATCCACCCTCCCTGGGCCGTGCCCGGCGGAGTCCGCGAGATTCCTTCACCGGAGGTTTGCCGGGAGTTATTGGGCCGGATTCCGCAAGCCCAGGCAACGATTCGCATCGCGCTCGATTTCATGCGGCGCTATCTCGACGAGCACCAGGAGGAAGTCGAAATCTTCGGCAATTTTGCAACACTGTATCTCGGCCTTGTCCGGCCCCACGATCATGGATGGGAACACCACGATGGCGTGCTTCGCATCATGGATCACACCGGCAAGATCCTTGCCGACGACATCGATCCTGCAAACTACCAAGACCACATTGCCGAGAGAGTCGAATGCGATTCTTATTTGAAGTCGCCTTACTATAAGCCTTTCGGCTACCCAGGCGGGGCGTATCGCGTCGGCCCTCTGGCCCGGTTGAATCTCTGCACCGCAATCGGCAAGCCGATGGCCGATGCGGAACTTGGCGAACTGCGGCAACGCACCGGTGGAATGGCCAACTCGGCTTTCTTGTACCACCTGGCACGGTTGATCGAAATGCTGGCTTGCACCGAGTTCATGGCGGATCATTTGCAAGATCCCGAAATCCACTCGCCGCGGCATCGAGCCGAAGCGGGGGTCAATCGATTGGAGTCGGTAGGCTGCAGCGAAGCGCCCCGCGGGACCCTCTTTCACCACTACCGTGTCGATGAGAACGGTCTGCTGACATTTGTCGATCTCATCATCGCGACAGGACAGAATAACCTGGCAATGAATCAGACCGTCGCGCAGATCGCCAGGTACTATATCAAAGACACGCAACAGATTCCCGAGGGATTCTTGAACCGGGTGGAGCACGGCATTCGCTGTTATGACCCTTGCCTGAGTTGCTCGACCCATGCCTACGGGCAGATGCCTTTGCATGTCCAATTAATCGCCCCGGACGGAACCCTGGTTGCGCAGGCCAAGCGATGAGCCGCGTTTTTCTCGTTGGCATCGGCAATACGCTCAGGCGGGACGATGGAGCCGGGCATGCGGTCGTTTCGGCTTTTGCCGATCACCCCAGGTGCCGTATTTCCTTGGTTCATCAACTCGTTCCTGAATTGGTCGACGAATTCGTCCACTACGATCGAGTCGGATTCGTCGATGCGGCCGTGGGTTTGAACGAGATCGGCTTGGAAGAGGTGACAGAGGTCGATCGGCCAGCGACATTCGGCCATGTCGGCGATGCGCGCTGGTTAGTTGGTTTGTGCCGGCGTTTGCACGGGATCTCGCCCCGAGCCTTCTTGCTGTCGGTTCCGGTGCGCGATCTTGATCATGGCGAGGGATTAGGCGTCATCGCGACGAGAAATATCGCGCTGGCAATTCAGAGATTGGAAATTTGGCTCGAAGCCGTGAGTTGATCGGACAGATCAACAGATTCGCGGCAGCAAGTCGCCCGCCGGCAAGGGAATCAGTCGCGTGCTACCGAAGACGGTTCGTTCGACGACATGCCCAGGATGGGCCGCAACGACGCTGCCGATGCAACGGGCTTCCCGCCCAAGAGGATGCGACTGCAAGGTTTCCAGCGCGCGCCCCGCATGCGCTGCCGGCACGATGGCGAGGAACTTCCCTTCGTTCGCCACGGTGAGCGGATCGAGGCCGAGCATTTCGCAAACATGGCGAACCGTGGGTTTCACGCGAATGTCCGATTCGCGAATTTCGATGCCGCGGCCGCATGCCACGGAGATTTCATTGAGACTTGCCGCGACGCCTCCCCGGGTCGGATCGCGCAACATGCGAACGGGAGAGTCCTTCAGCAGCAAGTGTACCAGGTCGCTCAACGCCGCCGTGTCGCTGGCGATTTCGGATTCGAACTGAAAACCCTCGCGCTGGCCAAGGATCGCGATCCCATGATCGGCGATCGATCCGCTCAACAAGACGACATCGCCCACCTCAATGCGTTTGGCCGACAGGTCAACGCCGTCGGGAACACTTCCAATACCGGTGGTATGAATCAAGCATCCGCTTTCCCGCGATCGTTCGACCACCTTAGTATCGCCAGTTACAATCGACACGTTCTCCTTCCGCGCGGCTTGAGCCATATCGCGCAAGATCCGTGCCAGCGACCCCAGCGGCAACCCTTCCTCCAAAATGAAGGAAACGCTGAGATACCTGGGAATCGCACCCATCATGGCCAGATCGTTGATCGTGCCATTGATCGCCAAATCGCCGATGCTGCCCCCAGGAAAAAACAGGGGCCGAACCACGAACGAGTCGGCGCTCATCGCCAGGCGGCCCGGGATCTCGGGAAGAATGGCCGCATCGGTACGTTCGCGCAGAAAGGAATTGTCGAAGGCCGGCCGAATGAGGTGTTCAAACAGATCGGCCGAAAGTTTGCCGCCTCCGCCGTGGCCCATGACGATGTGCGGAAAGTCCTGAAGCGGGACCGGGCAAGACCAACCGTCAATGGGCTGAGTTTGAGACATGGATGGCGTTTGCTTGATGGGGAGTGCCAAGTTTCAACAATTTACCCGCGTGAAAATAGGCGGCACAGGCCCCCTCGCCGGAAACCATGGTGGCTCCCAGGGGGGTTTGTGGAGTGCAAATCGATCCGAATGCTTCGCATTCATCTGGCTTGAGCCGTCCGCGGAGAACTTCGCCGCTCCGGCAAGGAGTGGTGGAGGGCTTGGCTACGATGTCGTGCGCGAAACGCGCATCTGCATCGTACCTCCGGTAGCGCTCGCGAATGCGAAATCCGCTGTTGGGAATGACGCCGATGCCGCGCCATTCTCGATCGGCCTCTTCAAATACCTCGAAGATCATTGCCTGGGCTTCCCGATTTCCCTGCGCGGTCACGGCTCGCCCGTAGGCGTTTTCGACCTGGAAGATTCCGGCCTCCCGTTGGCGAACGGCAAGCCGAATTCCTTCGAGAAGATCGACCGGCTCAAACCCGGTAACGACAATGGGTACGCGGAATCGCTCGGCGATCGGCGGGTATTCTTCAGTTCCCATGACGCTGCACACATGGCCAGCGGCCAGGATCGCCTGCACGCGCTGATCGCCTTCGGCCAAGAGCGCCTTCAGCGCCGGCGGGACTCGAACCAGCGATGTCAACATGCTGAAATTGGCCAGGCTTTCGCGTGAGGCTTGATGAATGGCCATGGCATGAGCCGGCGCCGTCGTCTCGAATCCGATGCCAAAGAAGATCACTTCACGGCTGGAGTTTGCCCGTGCGATCTTGAGCGCATCCAGCGGCGAATAGAGAATCCGGACATCGCCGCCGAGGGCCTTGATGCGTTGCAGATCGGTTCGGCTTCCCGGGACGCGGAGCATGTCGCCGAAGGTGCAAAAGATGACATCGGAGCGGGCGGCCAGCGCCAACGCCCGATCGATGGTGCCCACCGGTGTCACGCAGACGGGGCAGCCGGGCCCATGGACGATTTCGATTGAAGCAGGCAATAGCTGATCCAGGCCATGGCGGATAAGCGCATGGGTTTGCCCCCCGCATACCTCCATCAACGTCCAGGGACGGCGGATCATTCTCCGAATGTCTTGCAAGATCATCTCGGCGAGCGCGGGATCTCGAAAGGCGGTGCGACTAGTCATGCTCGGGGTTGCTCGCCGTACCCAATTGGGCCAATTCCTCAAGCGTCTGCCTCGCCGACGCTTCGTCGAGTTTACTAATCGCGAACCCGACATGGACCACGGCGTATTCGCCAATTTCCAAGTCCGGTAAATATTCCAGGCAAACTTCCCTGGTCGCGCCAGCGAAATCGAATTGGCCCATTTGAAGCCCATGCGACTCGAACCGTCCGATGAGACGGCCGGGAACGGCCAAGCACATAAGTCACTCCGCCATGATGCCTTCGCGGGCGCGATGCGAACTGAGAAAATCCACCCATTCGTCCATACCCGCACCGGTTTTCGCGGACGTTTCGAAGATTCGAACGCCAGGCCGCACCGCCCAAAGATTCTTTCGCGCCACGGCCAAATCGCATTCGCAGGCCTCGGCGAGGTCGCTCTTGGTGATGACGGCGACATCGGCCGAATGGAACAGCCCCGGATATTTCAGGGGCTTGTCCTCCCCTTCGGTGACGCTAAGCATAACGACCCGAAGCGATTCGCCTAAGTCGTAATGAGTGGTGCAGACCAGGTTTCCCACATTCTCGATGAATAGATAACGGACACCGTCGAGTTGCCAACTGTCAAGCTGCGAAGCGACCATTTCCGCGTCGAGGTGGCACACTCCCCTGGTTCGAATTTGGCGCACCGGAGCGCCACTACGAGCCAGACGCTGGGCATCGTTGTCGGTTTCCGGATCGCCGACCAACGCGGCCGCTTTGGCGCCGCGCGCCAGCAGCCGGCGCAGCGTTTCCTCGAGCAACCGGGTCTTGCCCGTCCCCGGACCGGAAACGAGATTCACGACGAAGACTCCGGCCTCCGCGTAGCGGCGCCGCAAGCACGCGGCCGCTTCGTCGTTCTTTTTGAGGATCCCGCGGCGCAATTCCAGGATGCGCGGAGAACCAACGGTCGCATCGTTCATGTGCCTTCCACCGACACGAGTTCAAGTTCCCTGCCCGAACGCAGGTCATCGGAAGACGATCCGCACTGTGGGCATTCCAAGACCCAGGATGGCTCGGGCAAAACGATCCGGCGGCATTGCTTGCAGTGCAGGGTCACGGGCACGGTTTCAATCTCCAGTTGGCTCCCGCCCAGGAGAGCATCGTCCGAGGTGCATTGCCAACAAGACTTCATCGCCTCCTCGCTGACACCGCTAAGACCGCCGATGCGAAGCCGCACCAGGTGGACGCGCGCCATGCCGCCCGCGGCGGCAGCCTTCGATACTTGCTCGGCAATCTCCACGGTGAGTGAGAATTCATGCATTGGCACCGCCTTCGCCTCATTCTAGCGGTTTTGTCTCGCGCACAAATTCGCGCCGCGCCAGCATCAGTTGACCCAGAGCCAGACCGCCATCGTTGGAGGGAACCTGGCGATGACAAATTCCTTCAAAACCTTCGTCCGCAAGGTGGGCGAGAATGAGCCGAACCAGTTTTTGATTTTGGCAAACTCCCCCCGTCAGACCAACGCGTTGAATCCCCTGTTGATCGCGAACCTTTCGGGCGACCAGCGTAATCATCCGGGCGAGGGAGGTGTGGAACCGTCCCGCGATCTTGGCGGGGGCAACTCCGCGATCCAGGTCGCCCATCATGGCAAGAAACATCGGCGCCGGGTCGAGCGACAGCACGGGTCGATCGACCATCCCCCAATCGTAACCGGTTCCCTCCGTCTCGTCGCAGAGCGTTTCCAGTTCGATGGCCGCCTGCGCCTCGTAGGAAACGGCATGACGAATTCCCAACAAGGAAGCGACGGCATCGAAGAGTCTACCCATGCTGCTCGTCAGCGGAGCATGGACGGCTTTTTCGAGCTGTCTTTTCAACAATTCGCGCTCGGCGCGTGGTAACGCGCGGACGCAAGCAAGGTCCTCTCGCCACGCGATGCCGGCGGACCAGAGGTGGGACAATGCCATTCGCGCCGGGTATTCGATGGCCCGGTCTCCTCCAGGCAGAGGCACCGGTTTCAGTCTCGCGACTCTCTCGAAACGACCCGAATCGCGAAGCAAGAATTCGCCTCCCCAAATGGTTGCATCGGGACCGTAGCCTGAGCCGTCGAGGCATACCGACAGTAGTTTGCCGCCTTTCAAGTCCGCATCGCTGCCTTGCAAGTTCACGTCGATGCCTTTCAAATTCGCATCGAGACCTTTCAAGTTTGCGTCGAGACCTTTTAAGTTTGCGTCGAGATACAGGGATTCGGCGTGAGCGAAGTGGTGAAACACCGGGATGCAGCGGATGCCTTTCTCGGCGGCAAAATCCCGTGCCCAGCGATGGGTGAGGTAACCGGGGTGAGCATCGCAGGCGATCGCGGCCGGTGTCGCGCCGAGCAGCCCGCACAAATGCTCGATCCCAGCTCGTAGCGCCAGAAGCGATTCCCAGTTGCGAACGTCTCCCACATGCGGTCCCACGTACGCGTGGTTCGCGACGGCCAGCGCCAGCGCCGATTTCCCGTCGCCGCCGATCGCGAGAACCGTCGGTCCCGATTCGCAAAGCGGGATCTTTGCAGGGCAAAAGCCGCGCGAGCGGCGAAGAAACGTAGGACTGCCATCGCGCACGCGCAGCACCGAATCATCGCAGCGGACCGAGATGCGCCGATTGTGAGTCAACAAGCCATCGCACAAAGGGAGCAGCTTCTCCACCGCCTCGAAGTCGTCGATGATGAGCGGATCGCCGGATAGATTGGCCGAAGTGAGTACATAGGGGGTATTGCCTAACAACAAGTGATGCAGGGCCGTGGAAGGGAGTTGAAAACCGAGAGTTTCGATTCCCGGTGCAACCGATTCTGCAATCGCAATGGCGTCTGGTTGCGTACGACGAGCGAGAACCACAATCGGCCGTTCGACACCCAAAAGAAGGGCAGCCTCCCGTTGAGGGACGCTTGCATACTTTTCGACAATCTCAAGACTTGCCGCGATCAACGCGAAAGGTTTCTCGCCGCGGGTTTTTCCGATTCGCAACCGCGATACCGCCGATTCGTTCGTGGCATCGCAGATCAGATGGTACCCCCCTGTTCCTTTGACGGCGATGATCTGGCCGTTGGCCAGCATTTCGCGGGCAAACCGGAGCGCGTCCACCTCGATGGGGGCTGACGGCTGCCGGTCGAACCATTGCAGTGTCGGGCCGCATTGGGGGCAGGAAATGGCTTGAGCGTGGAAACGCCGGTCGTTTGGATCGCGAAATTCCCGCAGGCAATCGTTGCACAAGGGAAAGGAGCGCATGCTCGTGGCTTCCCGATCGAACGGCATCTGGTCAAGGAGGGAGAATCGGGGGCCGCATTCGGTGCAATTCACGAAGGGGTAAAGAAAGCGCCGGTCGGCGGGATCGGCGAGTTCGCGCAGACAAGCGTCGCATGGAGCGCGGTCGGCAGGCGGCAGGGAAATCCCCGGTTGCGTCGCGATGCTATCGGCAATGCGGAACCCGGTGCCGTAAACCAGGGGAATTCTCTCGGTGACCGCTTCCTCGACCACCGCGCCGGGCGGGCCGTGTCGGGCCGACTCCAGAAACGCTCTCAATCGAGGCACCGATCCCTCCGCCAGTACCACCACGCCTTGCGGCTCATTGCGGACTTCTCCCGTCAGGGCATGATGTCTCGCTAAGCGATAAAGGAAGGGCCGCATTCCGACCCCTTGAACGATCCCTCGCAGGACGATCCGCCAGCGCTGCGTCGGCGCATCGCTCATGCGGCCCGCCGACGGCTGGTAAAAAGAGGAATCATGCCATGTCGCGACGTCTTGGCCGCGCCGCGTACAAAGATCGCGAGGGTGGAGGGCATGAGATGACTGAACTTTTCCAGAGACGCGTGGAATGGGCTGGGGCGTTGTTTTCCGTGCAGTGGTATTCTGCTCAAATCGGTATCCGTGGCTAGAGCCCCATCGTCTCGCATACCAACCTCCATACTCCGCCGTTTTCGCATGCTTCGACGGCATGGGTCTTATGCCTGGACGGTTGCCTCCAAGGGAGCGACCGAAGTGCATTTCGCGGTGGCCCGTAGAACAGTCCTTGATCCCATGGGACTTGAGATGGGCCAGGAGTTTCCGGCACGTGCCGTTTCCTCAATGGCCTCCGCTCCCATGACCCATTCGGAAAAGGGAGACTACGGTGTTCTCGATGTGTTTCGATAAGCCGAATCGACCCCTCGTTGAAGCGGATCGCCCCATTCCGGTCCCGCGGGATGACCAGTTGTTGATTCGCGTACGCGCCTGTGGAGTGTGCCGCACCGATCTTCATATTGTCGATGGCGACCTTCACGATCCGAAGAAGGGGGTGATCCCAGGGCATGAAGTGGTTGGCGAAGTCATCCGGTCAGGCAAGGACGCGAGCGGATTCACCGCCGGTCAGCGGGTCGCGGTGCCCTGGCTTGGATCCACCTGCGGCCAATGCGCCTATTGTCAAATGGGCCAAGAAAATCTCTGCGATCATCCTCGATTCACCGGCTACACACTCGATGGCGGATACGCGCAATACATGGTGGCCGATCATCGGTACTGCTTTGCGGTACCCGAAGGTTATTCCGATGCCGAGGCAGCGCCCTTGCTGTGTGCGGGGTTGATTGGCTATCGCTCGTTGAACATGGCTTCCGGAGGCAAGCGGTTGGGCATTTATGGTTTTGGCGCGGCCGCGCACATCGTCACACAGGTCGCCATCCATCAAGGTCGCGAAGTGTACGCGTTTACCCGTCCCGAGGATCAAAAAGCCCAGGCGTTTGCCCGTTCGCTGGGGGCCTTTTGGGCGGGCGATTCCACTCAACTACCGCCAAAAACACTTGATGCCGCGATCTTGTTCGCTCCGGTGGGAGCACTGGTTCCCGCGGCGCTTCGCGCCGTGCGGAAGGGGGGCATCGTCGTTTGTGGGGGCATCCATATGAGTGACATCCCTGCTTTTCCTTATGAGCTGCTCTGGGGTGAGCGAGTCGTTCGCTCCGTGGCCAATCTGACACGCCGCGATGCGCAGGAGTTTTTGGCGCTTGCCCCCAAGGTGCCGGTGCGCACGGCCGTCGAGATCTTCCCCCTGTCTCAGGCGAACCTGGCCTTGGACCGTTTGCGAGCGGGCGACCTGAACGGCGCGGCCGTGCTTTTGCCGGATCTTGCAAAGTAGCCTCCGGTTTGCTCCCGCTTAATTTTCCTTGGAATCGACAACCCATCGCGTGGCGAAATGAACCAATTCGGTGCCATTTTTGAGGTTCAGTTTTTGCCGGATGCGATCGCGATAGGTTTCCACGGTCTTGACGCTTAAGTGAAGCTGTTCGGCGATCTCTGCGGTGCGATGACCCTGGCCTATGAGGCGAAAGACCTCTAGTTCTCTGTCGGCCAAGGCCTCCAGCAGTGCATGCCCCGACTCGATGCGGCTTCCGCCAACGCTACGGTGGAGGAGGCGTTCCGCCATGGCCTCGCTCAAATAGACCCTCCCCTCCAAAACGCGCTTGATGGCATCAATGATTTTGTCGGTGGCCTGGTCCTTGTTGATGTAGCCTAAAGCCCCGGCCCGCAGGGCGCGTTCCGCGTAGAGGGATTCGGCATGCATCGACCAGACAAGCATTTTTACGTGATCGTTACGGTCCTTGATTCTTTTGATCAAATCGATCCCGTTTCCCGATTTCAGAGTAATATCAATCACCGCCAAATCGGGCTTTTTCTCAGCGATCATCTGCAATGCTTCGGGGATGTCGGTAGCCTCTCCGCAGACTTCCATGTCCGGCTGAAGTGCGATACGAAAGGCTAACGCCTCGCGCACTGCCGGGTGGTCGTCGATAATCAGCACTCTTGAGCGGTTCGTGATCGGATTGCGCTTCATGATTCCTTCGTGGCTATATCTCTGATCGGAATGTGGCCATCTGGCAACGCCCCCTATCCGACTCTGCCAGCCTCCTTATTGGTTTGATGGATTGTTAGAGCTATATGCGGTGTAAATCGTTATCGCGCCAGTGCGCCAAGCGAGTGTCTCGATTCCCTCCACTCAAGCCATGATCTGCATTCTAAGAGCTCATCACTCTCATTCTACTTGGTCGATTCTGTTTCGATCTCTACAAGGTTCATTTTCGTGGTGAACAGTGTCCGCACTCCTCACCGGGACGCGGTATTCGTCCTGGCAACACGATGAAGGCCTTGGTTGCTTCTGCGGACGAATCCGCCGCAATCGGCAGTCATGACAAAAAGCCGCGGCGCTCACGAAAAATCTTCTTTGGTCCGGCGCCCCTTGTCCAAGCGATCGGGTCGGGCCAATTTTCCTTAATTCTCTGCGAACCTCGGGCTTCGACGCACTGGCAAAGCACCATGCTGCGCCAATTTAGACCGCAATTTCGTAAAAAGAGATAGAAAACATCTGTAATAAATAGAAATCGATTTGCGCAAGATGTTCCAGATGCAATTAGACGTCTGCGTCTGGGCGTAAGATGAAGGTTCTGCAATCCTTTCTTGTCGGGGTTTCCCCCACAAAATCTGTCGTCTTCCTCCGACTTGCACCGGCCCCTTCGATTGTCCATCTTAATATCAGCGAGGCAAACCGCGCGCCCTGGATGGATCTCTTCGAAGCGCAACGGCCCATCGCCTTACTTGTCCGCCTACGACCTGGGGGTGCCGCTAGTGAATGAGAACATCCTGATTGCCGAAAGTGATGCGGGGTTGCAAAATCTTTGTCGCCGAACGCTCCTCGGCAGTGGTTTTGAAGTCGAAACGGCCCGCGATGGTCTGGAATGTCTCGAAGCTCTACGCCGCGCCACTCCCGCCGCGCTTGTTTTGGACCTGGGCCTCTTTTGGGGCGGTGGGGATGGCGTCCTTGCCTGGTTACGCGAGGAAGGACGGAAATCTTCCCCCCCGGTTATTATCACCGCCGCTACCACCCTGGCAAACGACTGCGCCGCTTTTCATGAACCCCCCGTGGTTGCCTGCCTGCGCAAACCGTTCACTCCTTCCGAGTTGCTGCATACCGTTCAAGCTGCGGTCTGCCAACCGGAAAGCGCAAGCTGGTTCAAAAAATCTTCCGGAGCTTCGCGCCGTTGCCGGCCCGAATTTCCCCGCCGCGTTTTCGATCTCCTCTTGTTTGAAACCGAGGCGGCATACCGGCGTCTAGCCTTTCGCCCCGTTCGAGAAACGGGAGGGCGCACGTGATGCGCGCTTCGCCCAGTCCTTCCATGGACCGATCCCGCCTTGTTGGCAGTCTCGAGTGGCCGTTTCCTTTCGATCCACCGTAAAGAAAAGGCAGTGAAAATCATGTCGATGAAAAAGGGAAGTAACTGAAGTTTCATGAAGGAGATATAGACATGTCAATGATTGCGCGCTGGCAGCCCATGGGAGCGATCCAAAACGAGGTGACACGCCTGCGGCGAGATCTGGGAGAATTCGTGCGGGAATGGGAGGATACGCCGTGGGCGAATCCTCAGGGAATCGCCTCTTATCCCACAATCAATCTTTGGGAAAGCGATGATTTCGTCTTTGCTGAAGTGGAACTTCCCGGAATCAAACTCGAAGATTTGGAGATCTCACTCACCGGCGGCGATTTGCTTTCGATCAAGGGAGCCAGAAAACCCTCCGAGCCAGAACACGCGGACTGGCACCGGCAAGAACGCTTTTGCGGAATCTTTGAAAGATCGATTTCGCTGCCTTGCACCATGGATCCAAACAAAGTCGACGCGAGATTGGAGAACGGAGTTCTGACCATTCAAATGGCCAAGAGTCCGCTCGCCAAACCGCGCAGAATCCCCGTAAAAGGGTACTGAACCGCGCTGTCTTAACTTCAGCAAAAGGAGCTTCCAATGACGGGTAACATGGAATCGATCAAAACAGGATGCGACAGGGCCGTAACGGCCGACACCGCACACAAAAGCGATTACTTCACGCCCCAGGCCGACATCTACGAGACCCCTGAAGAGGTGGTGCTCCAATGCGACATTCCTGGCTCGAAGGTCAACGACATCAATGTCAAATTCGAGAAAGGGCAACTCACGCTTTGCGCGAAAGTCGCTTCTCGACATTCCCGCTTTTTGCGGCAGGAGTATGGCGTGGGAGATTTTTATCGCAGTTTTCTCATCGCCCCGGAAATCGATTCGGACAAAATCGCGGCCGAATACCGTGAAGGCGTGCTGACATTGCATCTGCCCAAGCGGGAAAAAGCGAAACCGAGACAAATCGCCGTCAAGGCTGGGTAAAAAGCAGAATCGCGTCAATCATTTGGCTCATTGATATCAAAGGAGAATGGATCATGGCTGGACTATTTCCCTGGAAGAAAAAGACATCGAAAATCGCCGGCAACGGTTCGCAGCTTGTCCCCGCGCGGGACTTCCCGTCGTTGTTGAGGCAGATGCAGTCCCACTTCGACGGTTTTCTCGAACAGTTTGCCGATCGAATGCTCGTCTCTCGCAATGGGGAAACGAATGGCTGGAGGTGGGGAGTGGAGATGGAAGATCGCGAGGATGCGATGGTCGTTCGCGCAGAGGCTCCCGGTTTCGAGTGTGGAGATTTCGATGTGCAGATCCAGGAGAACCAGCTGGTTCTGCGCGCTTCCAAGAAATCCGACAGCAAGAAAAACGGCCAGGAATATAGGGAAGAACGGGAGTGCTATGAATCGATACCGTTGCCATCAGGCATCGAAAAAGAAAAAATCGATGCTCGGTATCACAACGGCGTTTTGACGATCACGCTCCCCAAATCGGCGGTGACAAAGGCCAAGCGCATTGCCGTCAAGGGTTGAGACTTATTTCCATTCCTTCCCCGCACGGAAGTTTTTTCCTGAAAGAAATCATGTCTGGGCGTGGGATAAATTATTGCGGTTAGAAATCATTGAAAGGAGCCGTCCTGTGAAATGTGATAATGAATTGAAGCATGATGTGGAATATGAATTGCGGTGGGAACCAAGCGTGAACGAGGCTCACATCGGCGTGACCGCGAAGAGTGGGGTCATTACCTTAACCGGGCATGTCCCGTCGCTGTCGGAGAAGACCGGAGCCGAGAAAGCGACCAAGCGGGTTTATGGGGTCAAGGCTGTGGCGAACGAACTGGATGTGCATTTGCCCGGCACAGCCAAGCGTAACGATGAGGAAATCGCCCAGGCTTGTCTGACTGCTCTCAATGCCAATGGCCAAATCCCTCGCGGAGCGATCCAACCCCTGGTAAGTTCCGGCTGGGTGACGCTTGAGGGAAAAGTCGGTTGGTACTACCAGCGAACCTCGGCGGTGGATTGTGTTGCCCACTTGACCGGGGTTGTCGGGGTCTCAAACAAGATATCGGTCAGTGGAGGGATTTCCCCACAGGACATTCAAGGGAAAATCAAGGCCGCGTTTCATCGTAGCGCGGAGCTCGATTCGCGGCGCATCAGCATTGAGTCAAACAATGGAAAAGTCATACTTAGTGGAAATGTCCGTTCCTGGTCTGAACGGGAAGCAGCACAACATGCCGCATGGGCTGCGCCCGGTGTCTCGGAAGTCGAGAACAAGATCACCGTGACGCCATAACCAGGTTCCCGGTTCGATCGCTTTGGCGATCGAACCGGACTTGTGACCTCGCTAGCAATTCCCGGCGGGCGATAGGAGTCGAAAGCTGAATGGAACGACCGCCAGAAAAGATCGATTCAAGAGGTACTGTCAATAAAGGTTGGCTGTAAGCAGCAAAAATCAGGGAGTGGAAGCGATGAAGACGGCGGTACATACCGAGATGCACCAGGAGCATCTGAAATGGAAAAGCGATTTATCCATGTGGCGCGACGACCTGGAGCAATGGAAATCCAGAATCGATCTGGCTGTCGCCGAAGCAAAAATGGTGGAAGAATCATTGCGCGATCACAGTCAGATTCTGCTCAAGCACCTCGAAGAGATCAATGCAGACGAGAGGTCCATTCACGATCACGAATCGGCCCTGTCCGATTTCGAACGGGGCGGACAGGGGGCGCCGCTCGTGGGAATGGCTGTCGCTCACAAGGAGAATGCCGAAAAGCACGCTGGGTTGGTCGCGGCGCACGAACATCTGAAAAAACGGCACCATTCCATCGTCGCGCGCTGGAATGCGCTTCGCAAAGCTTTGGTCCTAAAGAATGAAAAACCTCGGCAAGCGGTTCAAACTCCGGAAGCGATGGGTTGATGGAGAACCTTGCTTCATCCGGGGAAGGAGCGCGTCCATGATATTTCGTGACCGTAGCGAAGCCGGAGAGTACTTGGCGGCGAAATTGGCGGCTTACGCAGATCGCAGGGATGTGCTGGTGCTCGGGATCCCCCGCGGCGGGGTGCCCGTAGCCTTTGAAGTTGCCCGAAGGTTGCACGCGCCTTTCGGCATCATCCTCGTTCGGAAGCTGGGGCTGCCGGGGCAAGAGGAAGTGGGTATGGGGGCCATCGCCGCGGGCGGGGTTCGCGTTCTGAACGAAGAAATGGTCAATGACCTCGGCGTTGAGCGGGATTCCATTGAAGCCGTGACGCAAAAGGAATTGGTTGAACTCAATCGGCGCAATCTTCTCTATCGCGGGAACCGTGCCGCGATGGACATGCGCGGTCGGACCGTGATTCTGGTTGATGATGGCCTGGCCACTGGATCGACCATGCGCGCCGCGATTTGCGCGATTCGTGCGCAAAAGCCGTCTCGAATCGTGGTCGCTGTTCCCGTCGGGGCAAAGGAGACCTGTGCGCAGGTCGCATCGCAAGTCGATGAGCTTGTCTGCTTTTTAATGCCGCAATCGTTTCGATCGGTGGGAGAATGGTACGACGATTTTTCGCAAACGACGGATGAGCAGGTCCTGGAGCTCATGCGCAGCTTTGAAAAGACCACGCCTGCCCAATTAAGAAAAAGCAATCTCACCACGATGCCGTGGCCGCCCCGTGAAGCGATAAGGTCCACCCCCAGGAGTGGCAAATGATTTTTGAAGATACCTTGATCGACCAAGACAGAGAAATTCCCGCGGCAGACCGAAGGCTGCCGGCCGTCTTGTCCTTGCCGCCTCACCCAGGTGGCGTCGTCGCAGTTTGAACAAGCAAGCCATGGGTCAAATGCGCTGCTGTAAGGAGCTGGTCATCATTCCTGGCGCGACACATCTGTTTGAGGAAGAAGGTGCTCTGGAAGAAGTTTCTCAGTTGGCCAGAGATTGGTTTCTCCAGCATCTCGCCCCTCGCAAGGCCAATGGGGGCAACGCTCCGTAAAAGCTTGCGAGCCAAAAAGAGAAGGGATGGGATGAATCTCGTCGGCGGCAAGGTTCATCCCATCCCTGGTGCGGAGAACAAGCGGCAGCAAGGCGAAGGCCAAGCGCGGATGGCCTGGCCTGACAGGTAGATCGCGATTCGGAAAGGACCAACCGAAAGCGGCAAGGACCGTGCGGTCGGAGGAATCACTGTCATGTTCAAGACCATCGACCATTTTGATTCAAGCGCCATCGGCTCAATGGCCGCAGACCGTCAGATATCGTCTGTGGGCGCTGCCTCGACCGAACCGCGCCCCACCGCTTTGTTCGCGGACGCGGATCCTCAATACCGGGAAACCTATGACTGGCTGCTGCGTTCTTACGGATTTGAAGTGACCGTCGCGGGAACGGGGCTGGAGTGTCTGGAAAGACTTTACCATCGCGTGCCGGATTTGCTTGTTCTTGATATGGAGATGCCATGGGGCGGAGGGGAAGGAGTTCTTTGGGCCATACGCGGGGAACCCTGGCTTTTGCCAGGCCGGGTCGTTCTCACGCGATCCCGCGAATCTGCATGCGGCCGCGAGGAGCGGCGCCGGCCAGCATGGGTCAGGCGCCTTTACAAACCATTCTCATTGTGGGGGCTCATGCAACTGGCCTCCATTGAAGAATTGATTGCAGGCCTGCTGAATCCACCCACGAGGTTACTGGAATCAGCTCGGCGTCATGAATGCAAGCAGGGAGTGGGTGGGCTCTGTTCTTGCTGTGCTATAGGGCCAAGGTCGTGAAATCCGGAAGAGAATGGCAGGAGGTGCAAAATATCTGTCGATTTAAACGATAAAAAAACTAGAACGCAAAAAATATGATAAATAGCGCAGATCGTCAGTTACACAATAGAAAGGCGCTTGATAAGCGAGCGCATAAGTCATCCGTTCACCCCCTCATTGCAGTTTTAATCTCAAGGTGATCCAGCCCTCCAGGATCCGGATGACATCGAGACCTGTATCCATCCTCCCCCAGTCGACCAAAAAGGGGATGCCTTATGGTTAGGCAGGCCTGTTTTTCTAGCGCTCTCGGTTAAAATCCGGACCTGGGAGATGCCGTCGGTTTTTGGGCTGGACTGCCCGAAATCGCAGCATCCAAGTGATGTTGTTTGAGCGCCTCCTATTGCAATCCGAGCGGTGATACAGGTGCATATCTCAATAGTGAGCTAATTACGATCTCACTTGTCGATTTATAAACGGACGATAGTTTATAGAGGTCGCCCCTTGAATTCGAGATGAGATTCGGCGCCACCATGTCTCTTAAACTGAAATCGATCACAAGTCGGGGCGTGTATCCTCAAGGGCCGAATTGGGAAGAAACAGAATCGGCGGCGCCATTCTCTGGAGGGATGGCCTCGGTCGTATCGGTGCTCCGTGAGCTGACGAAGATATTGTTGGTTGTGGGAATCGCGGCGATTTTACGGCATCTTTTGAGCCCCTGTTTGAAGGACACTCATCCTTACACGATTTTCCTTCTTCCAGCCTATTTGCTTTCCAGGCTCTCCGGTTGGAAATCGGGAGCGGCCGTGCTCGTTTTGGGGATCATTACGGGTCAAGTTCTTTTTGTTGGGTCTGGGAGTTCCATTGGGTTGGAATGTTCCGAGGTCGTGATCGGGTTGATTCTCTCTCTCGGTGTCGGTGCTGCCGGAATCTACTTTGCCGCCACGAGCCGGAGAGATCGGTCCCGTGCGGACGCTGCCAACGAGAGGTTGGCTGCGATCGTTGAATCTTCGGACGACGCGATTATCGGCAAGTCTTTAAAAGGAGTCGTGCGGACTTGGAATCAAGGGGCAGAGAGGCTGTTCGGATACACGGCGGACGAAGCCATCGGTCGGCCGATTTCGCTGATCATTCCGCCCGAATTGATGGAGGAAGAACGGACCATTCTGTCTCAAATCCGGCGCGGGGAGCGAGTGAACCACTACGAAACGCAAAGAATTACCAAGGACGGACGTCGGGTGGAAATATCGTTGAGCGTTTCGCCGCTTCGCGACCGCAAAAAGAGAGTGGCGGGGGCCTCGAAGATTGCACGGGACATCACCGCCCGAAAAGCGACTGAGGAGGCATTACATAGGAGCAGGGAACGGTTCGATAAGATCGTGGATACGGCTCCTGGAGTCATTTGCTCCATTCGACTTCGGGCCGATGGCGACCTTTCTTTTCCCTATTCCAGCCCCGGCATCTTCAAGATTATTGGGCTCCGATCCGAAGAACTTTCCCGGGATGCCGCCGCCATTCTGGAGATGATCCATCCCGAGGACCGCACTTCATTCCACGAATCGATGCAGAGATCGGCTCGCGATAAGACTCCCTGGCGAGAGACATTTCGCGTTTGTCCCGCGGCGGGAACGGAATCGTGGGTTGAAATCAACAGCGTCCCCTGCGGCGAGCCTGAAGGAAGCGTGATCTGGCACGGTTTCATGACCGACGTGACCGCGCGAAAAAAAGATGAATCGGTCCTACGACTTCAAAATGCCATGCTCCGGGCTCAAACCGAGGCTGCCCCCGACGGGATCTTGACGGTGGACAATGGCGGAAAGATCTTGTCCTACAATCGGCACATGCTTGAGATTTGGGAAATCTCTGAACCCCTTCTCCAGGGCGGCGACAGCAGGCTTTTCCATGGACTGGCCGAGAGTAAGGCTCTTGATCCAGCCGAATTCAGGTCAAAGTTGGCAGCCATTCGCGCCGAACCGGCCCTTCAAAGCCGTGATGAGGTGCTTCTCGCCGATGGCAGGATTTTGGACCGATTCAGCGCACCCATTCGCGAAGAAGGCGGGGAAATCCTGGGTCGAGTCTGGTACTTCCGTGACATTACCGAGCGACGCAAACTTGAGAAGGAGATACTCAAATCTCTGAACAGCGAGAAAGAGATTTCCGAGATGAAATCTCGTTTCATCGCCGTCGCTTCCCACGAATTTCGCACCCCGCTAACCGCGCTGGCGGGTTCGGCCGAACTTCTGCTCGACCGAGGTGAGGAATTAACCCCTTCCAAAAGGAGTGAATTACTGAGGCGAATCTTGGCCGGCTCCCACCGCCTAACCGCGATCATGGATGACGTTTTGGAGTTAAGCAAAGTAGACGCGGGAAAAATTAAGCCGGTAAAATCGACGACCGATTTGCCCTTGCGTTTTCAAGACATTATTGACGAGATTAAAATGGGCGATAAAATGAAGCACGCCGTGCAATTGCGTACCGTCGGTGATTGCGGTACCGTGCACACCGACCCCAAGATGATTCGCCATATCGTGTCAAACTTGTTAAGCAATGCGGCCCATTATTCGCCTGAAGGGAGTCCGATAAAAATGGATCTCCACTGCGAGGAAAAGCAATATTGGTTTGAGGTTTCTGATCAAGGTGTAGGCATTCCAGAGGGTGATCGAAAAGACCTTTTCGAGCCCTTTTTTCGGGCTAGTAACGTGGGAATGGTCAGTGGGTCAGGACTCGGATTGAGTATCATCAAAAAATACGCTGAGCTTCTTGGGGGACAGGTTATGTTGATGCCGTCTCAAATCGGTACTTGTTTTCGCGTTACGATTCCCTTGGGATAGCACGCGCATATTAAATGGCTGCTTATTGCTCAATAGTGATGTCCCATTAATCATTGGCAAAAATAGAAATAGGCCATGGATAAAGGCGCCCTTCAGAAGCAGGCCCGTGGTTCATTTAGCGCTCGCTCGCTCCTCCACTGAGATTCCGCGGTTCGAAGAAAAGCTGCTGTTCTATGCCAGCTTCTGCGACATCGCGTTACAATCCATTCAAGGGCACCCAAAGGCTCGTTCGCCTTGAGCGAGGGACTTCACTGTTGCTTAAATTCTTCCCTTTTGATGTGGAAAAGAATAAACTGAGAGTCGATTGTGCCAGGCCATTGGTTGACCGGTCTGTTTCAAAGCCCTGCTCTGCCATGCTTAAAACGGCCGGAAAGGGAGATCAAAGATCATGACCGCTTCTCAATGGAATGAAAAATAGTTCGGTCGCACGGGGGAAAGGACGCCTGAAATCGCTTCCCGGAGATGCCTGGTGAAACCGGAAAAACTACTTGACCTATATCGAGATTTGCAAAGATATGTTGCCTGGACGGAAGAAGATGCGAATCGGGTTCGATCGGTCATGGACCGGGTGCGTCCGCACTTTGTAAGTCTTGTCGACGATTTTTACGAGGAAATTCAAAAGCATCCCCATGCCAGCAAGGTCATTACGGGGGGGCCGGCTCAGGTGCAACGCCTTAAGGGCACCCTTTGTTCTTGGCTTAAAGATCTATTCGCGGCGACCTGCGATAACGACTATGTTCTTCGGCGCTGGAAAGTGGGCTGGCGGCACGTGGAAATCGGCCTGGCGCAGGTCTATACCAATGCGGCCATGTCCCGTCTGCGTGCCGGACTAATGCGTATCCTGGCACAACCCCAACCGGGGGAAGGTCCCGAACTCGCCCTTGCCGCTGAATCTCTTGGTAAACTCATCGACCTGGATTTAGCCATCATTGAGGACGCTTATCAGACAGAGTTCCTTCTGCGCCAAGACCGCATCAAACGACTGGCCACCATCGGCGAACTGGCCGGGGGAGTCGCCCACGAATTGCGCAATCCTCTGGGCATCATTCGCAACGCCGCTTACTACCTGCGCATGGCGCAGCAAGACTTTAACCAGGACACCATCGACGCCTTTGACGAAATGGAAAGAGGCCTGGCGACGTCCAATCGGTTGGTGAGCGAGTTGCTCGACTATGTACGCGAGCCAAAACGAGAGGAATCGCGATTCCCCATCGGTGTCGCGGTTGCAGAGGCCCTCGCAAGCATCAAGATTCCGTTCAATGTTCGCCTTCATCTTCCACCGGAGAATGGCCATGGCGCCTGTCTTGCGGATAAGGGGCAAGTGATTCAGATCATCGATAATCTCCTTCGCAATGCCATAGAGGCCATGCCCCATGGCGGCGAACTTTCCCTCAAGTTCCATTCCACGACGGATCGCGTGATCCTGGAAGTGATCGACAGCGGTGTGGGCATTGCCACCACCGATCTGGCCAAGGTGTTCGAACCGCTGTTTTCCCGCAAAACCAAGGGGATCGGTCTGGGGCTGGCTGTCTCACAGCGGTATGCCGATCTGAATTTTGGAAGCTTGCAAGTGGAAAGCGTGTTAGGAGGCGGGGCCACTTTCCGTCTCATTCTCCCTTCGGGTTGAGTGAAAGAGAGAGAAACATGGCGAGCTCAAATCCGATATCGCTTTTGATCGTGGATGATGAACCCGACATGCTCCGGGGCTTGGCGCGCATTCTGAGGTTGCGTGGTTTTGAGGTCGCGACCGTGGGAAGCGGGGAGGAAGCGGTCGACCATGTCCGCCAAAACAAGCCCCATGGGATCCTTATGGACATTCGCATGACGGGAATCGATGGGGTCGAGGCTTTCCGCCGGATTCGAGCCCTGGCCCCCAATGTCTTTGTGATTCTTATGACCGGTTACACCAAGCTGATGAATGAAGCCCGCGACGAGGGGGCCGCGGCCATCTTGTCCAAACCGGTCGACCTGGATGAAGTGTGCCGGCTTGTCAAACGCACGGCGGCCAGCAGGCCGGTGCTCATTGTCGATGACGAGCCCGATTTCCTGGCGTCGCTGGCACGCGTGCTCAGCGCCAAGGCCTTTGAGGTTTACCAGGCCCGCAACATGGAAGAGGCCATTGTCCTCTTCGACAAATATCCGCGTGCCGTCGTGCTTGTGGACTTCATGCTGCCTGGCTGCAACGGGCTGGAAGTCCTTCAAAAAATCAGACAACGAAATCCGGAATCGCTCATCATGATCATGAGCGGGCGGCCCGAAGTGCAATTGCAAATCGATGAGGAGCCCGAAATCGCTGCCAGCGGCTTTTTCCTTAAGCCGTTCGATATCGATGAATTGATCGGACAAATTCGGCAAGCGATCAGTGGATCGGATAAGACGGTTTGAAATGCAAACGGAAGCTCGCATGGGAAAACCTTTTGCAGTCCTGATCGTGGAGGACGATCCTGATCTGGCCCGGGGGCTTCGCCGCATCCTCCAACTCGACCAATATCATGTGGAATTGGCCGGAAGCATCGCCGAAATGATGAATCGCGCCGACTGGTCGCCCTTTTTCGCCGTTCTCCTTGACCGCAAGCTGCCCGATGGTTCTGCCGAGCAGGCACTACCTGAATTAAGAACGCGCGCGCCCGAGGCGGCAATCATCATGATTACCGGTCACAGCGACCTTCTGAGCACGATTGCTTCCTTTCGCGCCGGCGTCGAGGATTATCTCATCAAGCCGGTGGAGCCGGAGATGTTGCGCAACTGCTTGCGCCGCGTGGTCAAGCATCGGCTGGCGCAAGAGGCATTGCGCCGCGAGGAAGCGGAACGCAAGAAAGCCGAGGACGCTCTAAGAGAAAGCGAAGCGGAACTTCGGGCGATTCTCGACGCCGCGGCCGACGCGATCATTTCAGTGGATGCCGGGGCGACCGTTCATTCGGTGAACCTCGCAACCGAAAAAATGTTTGGATACCCAGCCGCCGAAATCATTGGCCGCAATATCCAGCTTCTTTTGCCCGAGTCCTTTCTTGAAGAACAGAGCCTAAGCGGGCCCGCCCTGATCCGATCGGACGCCGAGCAGATGCCATCCATTAACAGAGAAACCGTAGCCAGGCGCAAGGACGGGTCCCAATTCTTTGTCGAATTGGCCTTAAGTGAAGTGAATTGGGTCAATCGTTTTACGATGGTCTTGCGAGATATCACGCGCAGAAAAATCCTGGAGCGTGAAGTCGTGGAAATTGCCTCGAGGGAGCAACGGCGCATCGGTGAGGAATTACACGATAGCGTGGGGCAGGAATTGACGGCACTCAATATCCTGGCCGCCGACCTGGCGCAGAGTCTCGCCGCGGATCCCGCCAGCGGCCGAAAACTCGTTGAGCGAATGATCCAGGGATTGCGCCGCAGTCAAGCATCCCTTCGGGCGATCATGCGGGGACTGCTCCCCGTTGCCATCGACAGCGAAGGGCTCATGGCCTCCCTATCCGACCTGGCCGACCGAGTTCGACTTGAGGGGAAGGTGGACTGCATCTTTGATTGCCCCGAGCCCGTCAATTTCGCGGATAACTTGACCGCCACGCAACTTTACCTCATTGCTCAGGAGGCCGTCCACAATGCGCTGAAGCATGCACGGGCTCGCCATATTCGCATATCGTTGGTGTCCGGCAAAATGTTCGTCTTGACCGTGCAAGACGATGGTATCGGCATGCCTGCCCGATCAGCTGAGAAACATGATGGGTTAGGGCAGCAGATCATGCGCAATCGTGCCGCAATTATTGGCGCAGCGGTGACGATCCGGTCCGTCGAACCGGCCGGAACACTCGTAAGGTGCGAAATCGACCGTCGGAAAATTCCTTTAAACTCAAAGCCCAACCCCGATTGATGTGGTATCGGCGATCTGAGGCTGGCCATGCGCAGCATCTTGTCTGCTGGCGCAACGGATTAATCGCACAAAGCGTTGTCAAAATGTAGGGTGGATTTCATGACTTCTTCCCCGGCGTTTGTCCTTCCCAAGTCGATTCCGCAAGCCAAACGGGAGCACCTCGCGCTTGCGAAGGTTGCACCGGAGCTTGTCAAGGCAGCAGGATTGGACGCGCAAGCCGTGCTGCAAGAGCTTCGCACCAGTCAGGCCGGCCTATCTCGCCGAGAAGCCTTCAAGAGATTAAGGAAATATGGTCCCAACGTTGTGGCCAAGCAGCGGCGGCATTCCCCGATTCGGCTCTTCATGAAGGCCGTTTTGAATCCTCTCGTCATTCTTTTGTTGGGCATCTCCGTTTTTTCGTTTCTCAGCGGTGATCGAGTTGCTCCGCTGGTGATGCTTTCCATGGTGGCCATCGGCGTGGTTTTGCGCCTTTTCCAAGAGACGAGGGCCGACTCGGCGGCCGCCAAACTCAGAGCGATGATCAGCGTTCATGCCACGGTAATCCGAGATGGCCGCGCCCACGAGGTTCCCATGAGTCATCTGGTACCCGGGGATGTCATTGAACTTGCGGCAGGCGATATGATTCCCGCCGATGTGCGCCTTCTCACCAGTCATGATCTTTTTCTAACCCAGTCGGCACTCACCGGCGAATCAACACCGGTCGAGAAATTTGCCGCTACCGAGAGCCGCCCAGACCGGCCGCCTCTGGAATTAAGTTGTGTTTGCTATCTAGGGACCAGCGTCGAAAGCGGAGCCGCCACCGCAGTGGTGGTCACAACGGGAATTACGACCTTTCTAGGAGAAATTGCGACGGACCTGGCGGAAGTCCAGGAGCCGACCGAGTTCGACCGGGGAATGAGCCGCTTCACCTGGATGATGATCTATTTCGTCATGGTGATGGCGCCGTTGGTGTTTTTCATTAATGGATCCTTCAAGGGAGATTGGGGCGGAGCGTTTTTCTTCGCGATTGCCGTGGCGGTCGGCTTGACCCCCGAGATGCTCCCGATGATCGTGACGGTCTGCCTTGCTCAAGGCGCGATCGCGATGGCCCGCCGCAAAGTGATCGTGAAACGCCTGAATGCCATTCAAAACTTGGGAGCGATGAACATCCTTTGCACCGACAAAACGGGCACGCTGACTCAAGACCGCATTTTATTGGAAAAGTATTGCGATGTGGCGCTCGAGGAAAGTGCGGAAGTTTTGAAGTTCGCCTATCTCAATAGTCATTTCCAGACCGGCTTGAAGAACTTGATGGATCGGGCGATCCTCAATCATGAGCAGGTGCGTGGAGCCCAGGTCATTGCCGGTTATTCCAAGATCGATGAAATTCCATTCGACTCGCAGCGCAAACTCATGTCGGTGATTGTGAAAACCCCTGATGAACCTCCGATACTCATTTGCAAGGGTGCCCCTGAAGAAATCTATCGACGCTGCGGCGAATATGAGCAGAGCGGCTCGCTTCACCCAATGAATGATTCCTGCCATGGTCTTTTAAAAAGAGAATTCGAACGGCTGAGCGCGGATGGTTTCAGGGTATTGGCAGTCGCAACGCGCAAGCTGGAAGAAAAGCAAGCCTACTCGCAAGCGGATGAGCAGAAACTGATTCTGCAGGGCTATGTGGCCTTTCTGGATCCGCCCAAGGAAACGGCCCGGACCGCGATCGCCGGCCTGAAGGCGGGAGGAATCGCGGTGAAGGTGTTGACCGGAGACAATGAACTTGTCAGCGAAAAGATTTGCAAGGAGGTCGGCATCGCTGTCGATCAGATGGTATTGGGCGGCCAGTTGGATGGTCTGAACGATGCGCAATTGGCCGAGGTCGCGGTGAAGGCGACCCTTTTTGCGCGGCTTTCTCCGGCGCAGAAGCAACGGATCGTGCATGCGCTGAAAAAGGCAGGGAATACGGTTGGGTTTCTTGGGGATGGGATCAACGATGCCCAGGCACTGCGCGCCGCCGATGTGGGTATTTCGGTTGATACGGCGACCGACATTGCTAAGGAATCGGCGGATTTGATTCTTTTGGAAAAAAACCTACTCGTCGTGGAGGAGGGGGTGCGCGAAGGAAGAAAGGTTTTTGCCAATATTCTCAAATATGTTCGAATGGGGGCGAGTTCTAATTTCGGCAATATGTTTAGCGTCTTGGGAGCCAGTATTTTTCTACCCTATTTGCCCATGGCGCCTATTCAGATATTGGCGAATAATCTGCTTTATGACATCTCTCAGGTCGCCATTCCAAGTGACGATGTCGACCCGGAGCAGGTGGCTAGACCCCGGCCTTGGTCGATCAGTCAGATCGCTCAGTACATTCTGTTCATTGGACCATGTAGCTCAGTCTTCGATTTTGTCACGTTTTTTATGCTTCTTTACGGATTTGGATGCTGGGATCCTGCAAAACGATCGTTGTTTCAAACGGGCTGGTTCGTGGAATCGCTGCTCACTCAGACCCTCGTCATCCATGTCATTCGCACCAACCGCATTCCTTTCCTGCAAAGCCGGGCAAGCACCCCCTTGGTTCTCACGACCTTGGGCGTGATGTTGGTCGGAGTCGTCCTGCCCTATTCGCCCATTGGCCCCTTTCTCGAATTTGAGCCACTCCCGGGAATTTACTGGCTTTTGATGGTTTTGATCATGTCGGGTTATTTGGTCCTCACGCAACTGGTAAAGAGTTGGTTGCTTCAAAAAGGGTTGGTTTCAAGATAAATTTGATCTTACCAAAAATCATGTAGGATTTAATAATACCGTATCTGTCCGTGGAGAATGCGACCTCTGGGACCTCAACCGATCGTTGCATGGGGCGAAGATGCGATACCATATGGCGCTGCGCAGTGCGCCTTAACCTTGCCGATTCGGCTGTGAAGTCGAATCGAGTACCGTCTTCACTTCGTCCCACAGCCTTCGGCAGTCCTCTTTTTCGTCTGCAGGCAATTTCTCCAGCTCGGCCGACTCGCGGATGCCAGCCAGTTCCGGTTCCTTGCACCACTTCGTGAGCTCTTGGCGCGCGGCGTCGCGAGCGCCGGCGACATTGCGGTCTAATCTTACCTTCCAGACGGATAGTTCTTCACCTAGCCACGCTCTTGCCTGAGCCCGTAATTTTCTCCGCTCGGTGTCTGCGAGATGGCTCGTATCGCTTCCGCGGCCGCAGCCGGCCTGTGCGGCAACTCTTGCCGCCCGGAAACGGTATTTGCTTGCCAGTTTCGGATCGGCCGCGAAGGCTTCGGCGTAAATGCGACTCAGGGCCGCGAAGCGATTTTCGAAGCGGCAAATGCCTAGCTGGGCCAGGCGCTCGTCGTTGTTCCGTGGTTCTTGCTTTCCTTCAACCATCGCCGCCAAGGTCGGATGGATCGTTCTCTCCGCTTCGCGGCGCAGCACATGACGCACCCAGGTATCCGGCATTCCCATCTGATTCTCTCGCCATTCGTGATCCAACATCACCGATGTGAATACCTTGCGGGCCTCGTCTTTCTTTCCGGCTTCGTGCAGGGCCATGCTAAGCACGAGCGGGGGCAATGGACCGGGAATCTTCGAGGCCTCGCCGCGCATCATGGCAATCGCCTGATCGAAGTGGCCTTGGCGATATTCCGCGAAACCTTTGACGAACTGGTAGTAGCCGTACAGTCCATTGGTCTGCTTCCGGTCGGCTTGTGCGGCGAAATTGGCGAGCGCCACGGCCTTGCCCAATTCCTCCGCGGACGCGGGGTGAAGTAGGCACGCCCGAGCAGTGCGTTCGGCGGTTTGCAGAGAGGGATTCACTGCGAATCGCGCAAGTAAGGCTTTTCGGGCGCGGCGATATTCCTCTTCCTGGCCCAGATAGAGGCACAGCTCGGCATAACCATACCAGGTGTCGTGGTTGGGCACATGGCCTTGCAGCGCTTGACCCCAGACCGTTCGTAGCTCCTCCCACCGTAGCTCCTTCGCCAAAACCGCCCGATATCGATTCAGTACGAACCAGTCATCGGGATCGACGGCGAATCCGAGCCGGAACTGCGCCAGGCTTTCTTCGATTCGTCCCTTGGCGTTGAGGCTGGTTCCCAAGATCGCGTGGAGCCGGCCCACATTGTAATTGAAATGCAACGCCTTTTCGGCCTGTGCAGCCGCCTCGTCCAGTTTGCCCGCCTCCAAAAGCGCAACGGCGAGCGAGTGACTGGGTTTGGCCGAATGGGGATCGAGTTGCACCGCTTTGCGGAAGTATTCGATCGCCTCGGCAAAACGCTCCGGCCCGCGGGACGAAGCCGGCGCACCCAGGGCAATGCCGACGAAGTGATACCCCACCGACCAGTTCGGGCGAAGCGCGATGACGTTCTGAAGGTACCGGATCGACTGGTCCGGTTTGTTTCCCAAGATCAGCGCGAAGCCGAGATAGATGTTGGCCCACAAGTTATCGGGGTACGCCCGCTGCACTTCCGTGAGAAAGGGGATCTGGTATTCGCTGTCCTGCTTGCGGATTTGGTCGAATTTCCACTGCCCCATGGGACCCGGCTCCAGCGTGTTCAACGCTTTCAGGGCCGCACTCACCGCCAAAAGGAGACTCGCGGATTCCTTCGGGATCTCCGCCTGGGCCATCAGGTTTTGCAGAGCCTTCCGGTCCTGACGGATCTTCGGGTCGCGGGCATCCGTGCGCCAGGGCGTGCGATCCGGTTCCGCCAGATCGGCGACCCTCAAGACCCAAGCCGCGCGCTCCGGTATCCTGGTAACGACAGACCAGCGATCAAGCGCCGCCAACAGGGGCCGGTGAATTCTCGATCCGCGGATGTGGGATGCAACCGTTTGATGATCGTCCCCAAAGCGTCCGATCCCAAATTCGTGAAACGCCTTGTCATAGTTCTTGTCGGCTTGCTCGTAGCCGGCAAGGTCATCGACATTGATCGCCGAGTTGAGATTGATCTGTTCCAAGAGGTCGGCAAGCTGGCAATCGCGCAACCGTTCCTTCAAGAGTTGGCGCAGCGCAGTCGCATCACGGGAACCGAGGCGGGCTTGCGCCCGCTCAATCGCGGCTTTCGCTTCCTGAAAGGAATATCTTTGCAAATGTTCATCGATCTGAACCAGGTCGTTTGAAACCTCTCGATGGATGAACGCCCGGTCAAAGAACAACCACATCCCGCCGGCGAGGGCGAGAACGAGGAACAGTGCGGCGGCGGTACTCCCCACGGCAAGAGTGGGCCGTCGGCGGACCGCACGCATCGCGCGGCGCATGCGCCCTTCTGGCCGCGCCGAGATCGCATCGCCATCGAGAAATCGCCCCAGATCTTCACTGAGAGCCGCCGCCGTTGCGTAGCGCAGCTTCGCTTCCTTAGCTAGGCACTTCAGGCAGATGGTTTCCAGGTCGCGCGGCACCTTGCCGTTGAGTCGCGACGGCGGCACGGGATCTTGAGTGAGAAGTTGATGAACCGTTTCCGCACCGCTCTGTGCAAGAAACGGCGGCCGGCCTGTCAGCAACTCGTAAAGAATGGCCCCGAGCGAATAGATGTCCGCGGACGGGCCAACGGCCTTCAGCTTGCCCCGGGCTTGTTCGGGAGCCATGTAGCTCGGCGTGCCGAGCGCGATGCCGGTGCGGGTAAGCCCCGCCTCGTCATCGAGCCGCCTGGCAAGACCGAAGTCGCTGATTTTGGGGACGCCGTCGGCGGTAAGCAGGACATTTCCCGGCTTCAAGTCGCGGTGGACGATACCCTTGGTGTGGGCCGCATGCACGGCCGACGCCAGGGCCGCCACGAGCGAGGCGGCATCGCGAGCCGGAATGGGTTTACCGGTAAGTCTCTCGGCGAGGCTGCCTCCCTCGACATACTCCATCGTGAAGTATGCCTTGCCCTGTGACTCGCCGATATCGTGGATCTGGACCACGTTCGGATGCCTCAGGGCAGCAACCGACTCCGCCTCCCGCTGGAACCGCTCCCGTTCCTTCGTCCCGGCGTAGGAGCCGAGTAAGGTCATCTTCAACGCCACGATGCGATTAAGCTGCAAGTGGCGGGTTTTGAAAACGACACCCATGCCGCCCGTACCGAGCACGGTCTCAACCTGGTAGCCGGGAATTTCGGGAAATGGCGCGTCGACTACCGTGGAGGAGAGAGCTTGTCCGCTGGTCGAGGGGAGCTTGGGCGGGAACAGGTCCTCGATTTCGGCCCGCATGCGGACCACTTTCTGCCAGCGTTCGCGGACGAGGGGAAGTAAATCGATGTGCGCAGCGCAGACCGCTTCGGGCGTCGCTCCGGAGTCGAGCAGCTCTTCCAGTAGGCTTTGAACGCGCGGATCATCGGGCACGGTTCACTCCTGCGTCGCAGCCTACTTCAACAATGGACAAGGTCGGCCCGCCATTCCTAAGTTAATTGTGGAGAGCGGCCAATCATTGGGCAATTGCATCCTGCCCGGCATAAGGCATCCATGTCTGATAAGAACACCACGGCCATGGTCCAGCTCTACCTGGACGATCTCGGGCGAGAGACCCCGGCCGAACCGATCATCCGGTCCCTGTTGGAACAAGCCGTCTGCCGGTTGCAGCAGCTATGCGCCTCCCAACTGCATCGCAATTTTTCGCGACTGAGGCGGCCGCCCGTCAACCTCCAAACCGGTGAGCTGCTTGGCGCCGTCGTGGAGCGGTTGCTCAAAGCCTTGAAAGAGGTGCGTCCGCAAACGGTTCGCCAGTTTTTCGCCCTGGCCGGCCAGCACCTGCGCTGGGAACTCTGTGATATTGCCCGGCGATTGGATACCCAGCCGGCCGCGGTTCCTTTGGGCGACAAGGTCATAAGTGCATTGCCTGAAAGCGATCCTGAGCTTTCCTCAACCGCCCGGCTCATTCTCGAAACCATCGGTAGTCTACCCGAGGATGAACGCGAAGTGTTCGACCTGGTGCATGTCCAGGGTCTGACGGAGCAAGAGGCCGCGGAAGTGCTCGGTGTCGCCCCCAGGACGGTCAAAAGGCGATTGGATCGTGGAATCCTGCTTCTGACGGAGCGGCTGAGCGACCTTATCCCAGATGCACCGCCTTCCGGTGCCACTTGAACTAGATCGGAAGCGGCGCGTTGGGAGCGACGAGCCGCTGCTCGCGCAACTCGTGCCAGAAATCATCCGGGATGATGGCCGCGAGTGCGGCATGGTCTTCCGCGATGCGCTCCGGGCGGCTCGCGCCAGGAATGACGGCGGCCGAGGCCGGGTGAGCAAGTGAGAACTTCAGCGCAGCGGCCTTGATGGGAACCTGGTGGCGATCGGCTATGGCCTTGATGCGTGCAACCTTCGCGAGAATCTCGGGGGGCGCCTTCTGATACTCGAAGTGCGCGCCGCCCACCAGCACCCCCGAGCTATAGGGACCGCCGATGACGACATCGACCTTTTTGGCGGCAGCGGCCGGCATCAGGCGCTGTAAGGCGCGTTCGTGGTCAAGCAGCGTGTAGCGCCCAGCCAGGAGAAATCCGTCCGGTTGCGCTTCGGTCAAGTCCAGTGTCAACTCGCAGGGCTCGACACGATTCACTCCCAAGCCCCATCCCTTGATGACCTTTTGTTCGCGCAACCGGGTGAGCGCGCGGAACGCCCCCTTGCGAGCCGCCTCGAAATAGCCGAGCCATTCGTCGCCGTGAAAGTCCTGCGAGATGTCGTGGACCCATACGAAGTCGAGGCGGTCGATGCCCAGGCGTTTCAGACTGTCTTCGATCGATCGCAACGTGCCGTCGGCCGAATAGTCGTAAATGACGCGGTTGGGTCGGCCGAACTCGAAGAGTCCCGCCTTTTCCCCCTGGTCCCGTTTACCCGTTTCGACTTCGTCGAGGATCAATCTGCCCACCTTGGAGCTGAGTACATAGTCACCACGCTTGTGTTTTGCCAGGGCCTTGCCGAGACGAATCTCGGACAAACCGGCTCCGTAGAAAGGTGCGGTGTCGAAGTAGCGAATGCCTTGCTGCCAGGCCGCCTCGACCGTTGCGATGGCCTCCTCTTCGGGGATGTTGCGGAACATGTTGCCCAGTGGCGCGGCGCCAAAGCCGAGCGGCACGCCCATCAAATGCTCTCGAATGCTCATGTTTCCTCCAATCTCCTCCATTTATCTTCTATTTGCGATTAAAATTTCATGACCGCTCTGCCAACAATCTGTCCGGTTCTCAAGAGGTCGAGCTGTTCGTTGATCTGCTCAAACGGAAATGTTTTGAGCTTGTGGCGTACCTTGCCCTGGGCGGCGAGCGCCATGACTTCGCTTAGGTCGGTGTAATTGCCCCAGAACGAGCCATGAAGAGTCTGTTCGCGCGAGACTCGCGGAAACAGCGGAATGTCGATGCGGTCCCCAACCAGTCCCACATCGACATAATGACCGCTGATCGACAGCAGCTGGAATCCCAGTTGCATGAACTCGGGAGCCCCCGCGCAGTCGATGATCGCATCGAGCGTACCCTGGCCCGTGGCCTGCTTGAGCTCCTTGGCGATGTCCGACGCGGACTTGCCCTTGATGCTGATGAGATGATCCGCGCCATATTCTTTGGCGATGGCCAGCTTGTCGGGATTGCGGGCGAACGCAACGACTGTCGCCCCGCTTCCCAGAAGCTTGGCGTATTGCACGGCATAACCGCCCAGCCCGCCCACCCCGAGGATTCCCAGGACTCGATTGGGACCAAGCGCCCCGGCATTGCGCAGTTTCTTGATCCCGCGATAGGGAGTCACACCGGCATCGGTGAGCGGTGCCAGTTCCTCGAATTTCAGCCGGCGATCCACCTTGATGAGATAACGCGCCGGAACAGGGATGAATTCCGCGAAGCCGCCATAAGGCCCAAATCCCGGCCAGCGTACATTGGGGCAAATTTGCGTATCGCCGATCTGGCAATAACGGCAGGTGCCATCACCCCATCCGGGCGCGACCACAACATGATCGCCTTCTTGAAAACCCGATGTTCTGGGCACAACGGCGCCAATCTGATGCACAACCCCAGTGATTTCGTGACCCAGTGTGATCGGTGTCGGGATGTCGGCATATTTGCGAAAGTATCCATCCACCAGTTGCACGTCGGAACGGCACATGCCGCAGGCTTTCACCTGAACGAGGATTTCATCGGGCTGAATGTCCGGAACCGGAATGTCCTCAAGGATGGGCGGTTTGCCATACTCATGGATGCGTGCTGCTTTCATGTCTAATTCCTTTTCTACGCTAGGGAGTGGTTGATCAATCTTTGACGACAAGGGCAGCGATGGCGGCCTCGGCAACGGCGATGTCCTGTTCCACGGTGCCAGCGCTTGCTCCCACGGCACCGACGATGGCGCCGCCCAACATCACCGGAATGCCGCCACCGAAGATGACGACTTTGCCCGCGTTGCTGTCCTGAATCCCGAAGAGCGGCCTCCCCGATTGGGCCAGGCTCGCCAGTTCGGAAGTCGCCTTGTTGAAAATCCTCGCGGTCACCGCTTTATGGATGGCAAGGTCAATGCTGCCGATTAGCGCGCCATCCTGACGGACGAAGGAGATCAGATGGCCGCCCGCATCGACCACCGCGATGTTGTAAGCGATCCCCAAACTTGTCGATTTTGTCTCGGCGGCAGACAGCATGCGCCTGGCATCTTCCAGCGTTAGGCTGGCGTAAGAGTGTGGCATGGGATCCTCTCAACTTGAGTGATTGACCTTGCTCTGTGCATCAGGCCATCAGATGTTTTCAATCCACACCGTTTGGGCATTGACGAAGGCGTGAGCCCCGAAGTGGGAAAGTTCTCTGCCGTAACCGCTGTTCTTGACTCCACCGACGGGCACTCGAGGATCCGACGCCGTGACGCCATTGATAAAGACTCCGCCCGTATCCAGATCGCGGGCCATCTTGCGTGCTCGGTCCACATCCCGCGTCCAGATATTGCCACTGAGACCAAACGGACTGGCATTCGCCATCTCGACCGCCGCTTCCATGCTGGCAACGCGGGTGATGGCCGCCACCGGGCCAAAGGTCTCCTCATCGAAAGCAGGCATGCCCTGAGTGACCCCGCTCAATACGGTGGGCAGGTAAAAGGCTCCGGCTGCTTCCACCGGTTTTCCCCCGCAGAGAACGCGAGCCCCTTTCGCAACGCTTGCCTTCACCTGTTTGTGAAGCGAATCGCGCAGGTCCTCACGAGCCATGGGTCCCATATCAGACGCCGGGTCGAAAGGATCGCCCGCGCGCAGGGCTTTGGTCGCCTCAACAAACAAAGACTCGAATTCGTCGGCGATCTTTTCTGTCAGGATGAATCGTTTGGCTGCAAGGCAAACCTGACCGGCGTTATGGAAACGACCCTTGATGCCCGCCGCCACGGCTTTGGGAATGTCCGCGTCTTCGCAAACAATGAAGGCGTCCGACCCGCCCAGCTCCATCACAGTCTTCTTGATGACTTTGCCTGCCTCGGAGGCGACGGCCGACCCGGCACGAACGCTACCCGTCACAGAAGCACCCCGAACAAGGGGATCATTGAGGACATTCACGACCTCTTCTCTCTTGAGAATCAGGTTCTGAACAACTCCTTCGGAAAAGCCGGCTTCACGCATGACCCGCTCGAATTCCAGCGAACTCCTCTGGGTATTCATCGAGTGCTTCACGAGCACGACATTGCCGGCCAGGATCGTGGGCAACGCCATGCGCGTTAACTGCCAGATCGGAAAATTCCACGGCATGACCGCCAAGATTGCTCCGAGAGGAAGATAAGAAACATAGGCGTTCACGCTGCCCGTAGCCGCGGGTGCATCCGCGAGCATCTGCGGTCCATGTTCCGCGTACCACTGCGCTTCATGAGCGCACTTTTCGATTTCCGCTTCCGCCTCCGCAATCACCTTGCCCATTTCGGTCGTGATGGTTTTTGCCAGAGTCTTCGCGTTCTTTCTCAGGGCGCTGGCAAGGTTGGAAAGGAGATCGGCGCGCTTGTGCACCGACACCTTGCGAAACGATTGAAAGGTCGTGTCAGCCAGGTCAAGGGCTTGCCGTACGGCAGCAGGCGTGAAGTAGGAGAAAGCTTCGATCTCTTTCCCATTAGCGGGATTGACCGTGGAAAAACCGGAAGGACTCATGGCGGCTCCTTGGAGCTACAGGGTGTCGAACAGCCTGACGATCCTTTCCGCCGTGCTTCGAGCACTCTGCGGGTTGGTACCCGTCACGACTCGGCCCGATGTAATGGAATAGTCATCGAAGGCATTCATCGAGGAACTGTAATGCGCTCCCACGGCCGTGACAGCTTCCACGATCGGAACCACCTTGTCTTCTCTCAGCTTGTCCAGGATGTTGAAGATGAGTTCGCCTTCGATCGTGAAGCCCGTCACCGTCTTGCCTTCGATGATCGACTTCCCCGTCTTTGCGTCGATGATGCCCGGCATGATGGCGGGTCCATGGCAAACCGCTCCGACGATACCGCCCCGGTTCCAGATGTCCGCCGCGATGGCCTGCAATCCCTTGGCGCTCGGATAGTCATAGAGCGCTGAGTGACCCGCGGATGCGAAGAAGACGCCATAGTCGCTTTTCTTCAGCTCCGCTGCTTTCTTGAGTTTCGCATGCAACTGAGCCATGAAGGGGGAATTCGGGTTCTTGTAGATGGCCAAATCGCTTCCCGAAAGGAACGGCGGCAGCAAGGAATTGAAGTCCAGACCGAAGGTGCCCGTTTCGGATGCCAGATCGACTTCGAAGCCGGCCGCCACGAGGACTTCGTAAGGGTGCAGGGCTTCCGTGAGAAATAGACCGGTTTTGTGGCCGCCCGGATAAATGGCCCCCTGGAAACTGGAGATGGCGATGAGCGCCTTACGGGGAAGAGTTTTCGACATGGTTTTTGCTCCTTCCTGGACCGGAGTTTGTTCCAATCTCCGGTCATGCGATGCGGATCCAACGGGCGGAAGGGTGTGCGTTCCGCACTCCTCCGCTCCCTTGCTTCCCTGAGCGTTGGAGGTTGACAGCAAAATTGGACGTGAGGTTTTTTTGGGTTTGCCGCTCCTCTCGCGTGCAAGGCAAAGCAGATTTTCGATGTGAAATTTCGGAGCCATTGATAACTTCAGCCCCTACGTATGCACAAGTTTTTCAGCCTCGCCAATTTAAGCGTAAGGACCGGTCAACTTTATCAAGAGACGCTTGTCCATCGCCAACGGCGAATCTTCAAGTCTGTGTGCCAGGGAGCATCGTAACACTTGTGAAGATCCAACTTCGCCAGTGACGGGCGATGTCTCGCAAGGGAAGGTGGTGACGCTTGAGAATTTTGACGAGATCTTCGCAGGAGTGCTCAACTCAAAGGACCTCGAGGGGCTTCGATTGTTGGTCACGCAATTTCCGTCGCAGCAGTTCAACGCCACGGCCGACCGCAAGACGGTGAACCCTGACGGTATGCGAGGCCTCGCATGCTTCGACTGTCACACAAACGGGGCGGCCCACCTTTCCGCGGCAGCACGACCGCGCACGCATCGCCGCCGGCGGGAGACGCCGAGCCTTCGTGGGGTGAATGTTCAGAGGTTGTTTGGATCGCAGCGGGCTCTCAAAACGATCGAAGACTTCACCGAATTTGAACAGCGTGCCGCCTACTTCAACGGGGACCAGGTGAGCGCGGCGGCGAAGGGCATCAATCCGCTCGAACGCGGAAGCCAGGTGCACTTCATGGCGGAGTTCCAGGCGCTGCTCGAATTTCCGCCAGCTCCGGGGCTGGACCTCTTAGGCAAGCTTGACCCCGCGAAGTTCGGACCCGACTCGACGGAGATGCGCGGCCAGGGAACTGTTCTTCGGCAAGGCCAAATGCGCCGTATGCCACCAGGCGCCCTATTACACGGACAATCTCATGCATGACCTGAAATTCAAACGGTTCTACAAGACGCAAACGATCAACGGAGTGGTCGCCACCATCGAAGGGTCGATCAAGACGTTCCCCCTGCGCGGCATCAAGGAGTCGCCGCCCTACCTCCACGACGGACCCCTGCTCACGCTTGAGGACACTGTGGAGTTCTTCAACCTCATCTTCGAGCTGAAGGTCACGAGAAAAGAGAAGTCGGACCTGGTGGCCTTTATGAGGCAGTTGTGATTGGTGATCTTGGTTGACAAATCTAGAGAGTGGATGGGAGAAACTGGAGTGTAGAAAAACTCTGTTTCTTTCATCCACTGAGGCTCTTAGTCACTTTCTTCTGTAAAAATGGCGCCACATTTTACGATTGTTTCGGCGAAGCAGTTTGACCTGGTTTGCCTGCGCAAGCAATTCGGGCATGATCACCTTCTATTCGCGATTGCGGCATCGCTTCCTAGTGGTGCTTCACCTTGGCGTAAGCACTGTTCCCAACTGTGCGTATTGGATATCACGCGAAACCAGGCGATCAAGGCTGTTTCGCTTTCAGGCGAGCCACCAAGACTGCTTTCCAATCAGCCTGTGCCAAGGACTTTAGGCCGCATTGAACCATTCCGCTGGAAAATTGTGATCGAAATTTAGGCGTATGGTAGTCAATGCGCTCATGTCAAGGATTGTCTGGGCCAAAAAAGCGGCCGAGTTCGCTGGGTTTCAAAATGAGGCCAATGGTGGATCTGTTATTGGGTTCCAGATCGATTTCCGGGAAGCCAGATTGTTGCAGGATGTGATTCCCATATTTTTTCAGGTCCTCGGCGGATAGTAGCCTCTGCATCTCCTCTGTGAATTCATCCTCTTTGAGCGCCTTTTTGGTCTCATCAGAGCTCATCAGAGGTTTCAGCCGATCCAGCACGATCGCTGGCACACCGGCCTCCCCCAATTTCTTGGTGGCTGTCTCCGTCAGTTTGAATTGCCAGATATCTTCCCACCCATTTTTGACGGCTTGCTTCTGCCGATGCGAGAGGGTCCAGGAAAGAGGTGGCTGGTATTGACCATGAGGCTGGAATTGGAATGTCAACGAATAAATCTGCATTGCGTCGGACGGGTGTTTTGAACCCGGAGGGGGAAAGGACTGCCCCAATCGCTCGGTCTCTTCTAGACCATTTGTCAAATCCTGGATCGAGCGATCTAACGCCATTCTCTGTTCTGGTGGTGCCTGTTTCTGCAGTTCTCTGAGCTTACCGATGGACTCCTTGAGTTTGCCTGCCAAATCGCTCGCACTCGCCTTGGTGCTACGAGGCAAGGCGTCGATCGAAGAGCTTTTTATCGAGTCGTTCGCCTGGTTTGCGACAATGCGTATTTCACTTGCCAAATCTGGATGGGTCGCTTGCAAATCTTGGACGTTTTGCTGCAGCGTGAAGAATGCTCTTCTCACCGAGTTTGAGACATGCACGAGCGGAAAAGTCACCTGCTGAAGTAGTTCCAGCTCCAGGTTGGCCCGCTCGGCTTGCATGGAAACCCGGGAGTTCGAAAGCGCATTGGTTGGCCCGAAAAAGGCGCTGGAAAATCCGGCGTTCTCATTTGCCATCGTCGCCTCGACGGGGGGGAATGGTTCAATACGTACGATCAGAATCCTCTCAAACTTCGGTGGCTTATTGCGGTAGTATTGTTGGAGTTTATGGACCAGCTCAACTGCGGTCAGTAGTCCAGTGGTGTCGGAGTAACCACCGTCACAGAAATGGAGGTTTCGCCTGTAGTCCTTGTGGTCCTTCCAGAAATTCTCCATCTCCGGACGAGTGACCGGCGTGACATAGGAAAACGTCGCTGAAAGCCGGGCTGCCAAGGAGATCCGGGGGTCCGCGACCACGTCAGATAGAGCGTCGTTGTAGAACGTCAAGAAATCAATGGGACGTGAGACTTCTTTATTTCGATTGCGCGCCTCTTTAGCTGATAGTTTGGCGAACTCCGGGTCTACTTCCGGCAGCAAGGGAGAGATGAGCACTCGTTGGCCGGTTTCCACGCAGGTCGCGTTGAAAACGATCGCCGGTGCCAGACCTTTTTTGACGAGGGGGATAAGGTCCCTAATCGAAACTTGACTCATCGCGAGACGGTGAGCCTCGTTGAGACCCATACGGTTCCACCACACCGACTCCAGGGCGTAGCCTCGATCAACATAGCGAGGCGAAGGCAAGGGCACGAGGGCGTGGGCCAAGTCGGGAAACGCTAACCCCCAGGCGCACGCCTCAAGGCAAGTCGCTTCGGCTTCCGCGCGGATTTTTTTCCGGGTATCGTCGTTCTTGATCAGGTTCGTTCTGGTAATCTGCTTAGGATCTCGCAGGCCCCGCAGGCCTAGATAGTACATCGACCCAACGCTCCCGCCCGATACAGAGCTGATGACGGCGACCGATTGGCTGAATCCCGGATACTTCTTATCAAGCTCCGTGAGGACAGTCGCGGTCCAGGCAGCGGCCTGAATGCCGCCTCCTGAAGCGGTCACGACCACCAGAGTGCGCTTCCCGTCAGGGCCGTGCGGGAATTTCCAGTCCTGCGAATCGAGCATCTCGCCCAGAGAAATTTGGCTGGGTGATTCTTTCTTGGTGCCGCGAATCGCGAGCGCCTTAAGGAAGGCGTGCTCGTTTGCCATCGTATCGTCGAGAACTTTCAGTTCTTCAGTTGGCAAGAACGAGGTTTTTTCATGGCCCTCCGCGCGGTGATTCAAGTCGAAGTAGTGATCGAGCCTGTTGATCCCGAAAACCGCGCCGAGCCACACAAGCAGCAACAGGAGCGTTGAAATTCGGTAGCGATCAGCCCAGTAAGCAATACCCGATAAGGCCCAGCCGAGAATGAAGAAGGCAACGAGTGCGAAGAATGCGGTCGGATATTGCAGCTCGTTCCACTTAGTGTCTTCAAGATCACAGCGGTATCGCCACGCATAATACGCTAAAGAAAAAAGAGCCACGATAATTAGCTGGGCTTGCCCTGGCAAAAGGACACCGGTCTTGCCCCCTGTATATCCCGGACCCTGTAATAGCCACGAGAAGCCGCGATTTTTCGTTCCAAATAACCAAGTGACCGCAGCCTCACCCCAAGTGAGTTTGAAAGGTCCCAACACCCAAGGAGGTATTTTGCGAACGAAGCCCTCGAACGGTAAAATACCCTCCTTAGCTATGCCGTCGATGTGTCCCAGCGTCCAACGCTGAGCCAAAGCCAACAGCAAGACGACGACATTGGCCGTCAGCAGTCCAAGCAGGAGCCCCAACCAAAGTGGCCAGCTCGATTTGGCATCCTCGCCAGTAGTGCCATCAGGAACCTCCGCCGCAGATCTAAGCACACACATCAGTGGAAATGCAACAGTGGCGGACCACCATACAACCAGTAACCAGAAAGGCCATCCGGAAGCCGCCGCGGAAGCGTCTCTTGGCTGGCTCGCCTCATTGACCTCACCAGGTGGCGCGGTCTTCTTAATCCAATCAGGATCTCCGGGTGCATCATTCTCTCTGAGCCGTTCTGAGGCGTGATGAGCAAGGAAGATAGCAATTACGATCCCGAGGCCCACCGTGAACGCGGACATCCAAGTGATGACCCAGATATCGAAAAAGGCACTTGTCCACGGCTCACGCGCGAGCAACACGCCCAATAACATATACGGATTGAGTAGTGCGGCGACTCCCAATAACGTCGGGGCAATCGCCAGTAGTAGCGCATATCGCATCAGTAGTGTCCACCGCATCAGCCAGATGGCACCTATTCGAACCTGTTTCGGGAGGAACCGGTTGAAAACGATTACGAGGAGCAAACCCAACAGGAAAATAATAGTGCCAGCTATTTTCATATTACTATGCTCCAGAAGTGCTTGTCATGCTTTCGGGTTTTATGCCGGAATTTCTGCCGATGCCATATGAATTCAAAATTACGTCGGCGAAAAAGAGGCTCGAACGATTCGAGGACGAGGTGGCGCGCCTACAGCGTGGTACCATTACAAATCCACCGATCGTCGTCAAAACGGATCTACTTTCCTATGGCGCCTGGCAAAATCTAACCAGACTTGTCAGTTGCAGCCCTAAAGACATACAGGACTGGAGTTGACCCGGGGAACAGCGCGGGACCCATGAATGCTTAACTTGAATTAAGCAGTAATCCCAGCTTTCTCGGGGGATCCAGCGGTCAAGGTGGCCCGAATCGATCAGCTTGGAGAACGTCCACCAGGCCGCCAAGGCCAGATAGGCCCATGCAATCGGCGGTCGGTTGACAAGGCTGGTGACCATGACAGCCAACATCCGCGCCGCATGCAGACTTCAATTATGTTGGATCTTTTGCCTCTGTATGTTTGGCCTCCTGCTAGCTCGTTCGGCACCACCATCTGTGATGGTGCGTCAGTGTGTCGTTGAATTACTCGAAAACGTTGCGCCATGAAACGAGAACGTTCTTTATTGCGTATAACTCGGGAGCTCAGGTTTGCTCCGGCCGAGGAGACGCTAGTATTGCGGCATCCAACTAGTGAGGCTATCATACCAGAGATCGATAGAAAAACCATATAGCTAGCAGTTAAAGTCGGTCCCCCCCCTAAAGTCGATGGCTCCAAGTAAAGTGTTTAAGCCGGGATCCTGAATAGAGATCGGCTAAAACCCGACCAAAAGGCAAGCCAAAGCTATTGCTACCGATTTTTTGAAATTGCTGTTGCTTTTTCATCGGCTGGCGACCGTGTACTTAGTAGTGGGGCTTTTAAGCCATGCCCTGACTCCTCAAAGTCGTCGTTCGGCCCTTCGGGCATTTGGCGCCTTCGCAAAAGTGCCTTCTTCCGGTGCAGTTTGCGTGATTCAATTGCGGGTTGGCCAATGGAGTAGCTGCGGCGTTCAGCGCTAGCAGTTCTTTCCATTATTAAATCGACCAGAAGTCGTAGGCTCTCTTGTGCGGAATTCCGCTTTTCAGAAACTTGAGTCGCTTCTATACGCTGCGGCCAAAAATCGAGAGAGTGGAGGTGAGAAAGTTGTTTGGAGGGCACGCTTACGTTTATACTGTTCACTCGGTCTACCTGCTTTCGATTTATTGCACCCCTATCATTTGAGAATGGGCAGTCGTTCTGAAGAGCCGATTGCCCAGTCAAGCGACGATGATCTGCCTAATGTCGCAATGGTGAGTGCTAATCAATTTACGCCTGCGCAGTTAAACATTCTTCTTTGGCCAGCTTGATTTGCCACGCAGTCGATTCCAGCCAATAGTGCCGAATGAGACGGACAAGGTAGCACCCCAACATTCGCCCGATATCCGATCTTCCTTGACGCCTCCAGCTTTTCGTCGTAACATGTCTGACATGTTGACATCCCTCCTGGTTTGAAAACTCTCCCTCCATGCAGATTGCCGCCATAGAGCGCCAGTCGACCGTCAATTTGGTGGTCGAACGCATTACCCAGGTCATTCGCAATCAAGGGCTCTCGGCGGGCCACCGTCTCCCGGGGGAACACGATCTCGTCGAGCAATTGAAGGTCAGCCGTCCCGTGCTGCGCGAAGCGCTGGGGCGGCTCCAGAGCATGGGCCTTGTCGATATTCAGCGTGGTCGCGGCACCTTTGTTGGCAATGCGACCAGCCTGGCCAACTGCGTAAGGCTCTTGCGGTCCGCGGTCACGATCTCGCCGATGGAGCTGCAAACCTACGCCGAACTGCGCTCGGCCATCGAAGTGCAAGCGGCCCGTCAGGCCGCCGAGCGGGCCACCGAGGACGATGTTGAGGAACTCACCCGGTTGCTCAAGCAGCTGGATGACGATGAATTGCCCTATCACGAAGCGCTCGAGATCGACTTCCGCTTCCACCGTAAACTGCTCGAAATCGCGGGCAACCCCCTGATGCAGAACATCATGGAGGTGATCTACGAGTTCGTGCTGACGCAAATGGTCAGGACGACGCCTTCTCAGCGCGATAGTCAGTCAGGCCGCCGCTTGCACAAGGCGATCCTGACCGCGGTGCGCGATCACGACCCCGACGCGGCCGAACGGGCCATGCAGCAACACATGCAGGCCGTTCTCAAACGGTTGAAAGCCTAGGAGAGGGGAGAAATGGAAATGACCGGCCTCATCATCCTGCTTTCCGCCATGCCGATGGTTATGGGCCAGGCGCCTGTCGCGCCGACCCAAGAACAGGTGCATTTTTTCGAGACGAAAATTCGTCCCGTGCTCGTTGAGCACTGCTACAAGTGTCACGCGGCCGAAGCCAAGATCATCAAGGGCGGGCTTCGCGTCGACTCCCGCGAAGCGTTGCTCAAGGGAGGCGATACCGGGCCGTCCGTCGTGCCGAACCAGGCCGCCAAGAGCCTGCTCATTAAGGCACTCAAGTACGACGGGATCGAGATGCCGCCGAAAGGCAAGCTCGCCGACACGGTCATCAAGGATTTCGAAACCTGGATCCAAATGGGCTTGCCCGACCCGCGTAAGTCGGATGTTCTCTCCAAGCCTCGCACCGTCGACACAAAGGAAGGGCGCAAGTTTTGGGCGTTCCAGCCGGTCGCCGATCCCGCGCCGCCGGCGGTCAAGAACGCCGCCTGGCCCCGTGATTCGATCGATCGATTCGTATTGGCAAAGCTGGAAGCCAAGGGCCTCAAGCCGGTCGCCGATGCGGATCGGTACATGTGGCTACGCCGCGTGACCTTCGATCTCACGGGGCTTCCGCCGACCACCGGCGAGGTGGACGAGTTTATCCGTGACAAATCGCCGCATGCTCGCGAAAAAGTCGTCGATCGCTTGTTGGCGACTCGTGCCTACGGCGAGCGCTGGGCGCGGCACTGGCTCGACCTGACCGGTTACGCCGACATGATCGGCACCTCGAACAGTGTCTTCGCCGAGCACGCCTGGCGGTATCGCGATTATCTCATCAAGGCCTTTCATAACGACAAACCCTTTGATCGCTTCATCCGCGAGCAAATCGCGGGCGATCTGATGAAGGCAGATACGGCTCCTGAGCGCGCGGAAAACATCACCGCGACCGGCTTCCTCATGGTCGGCGATGTCGAGATCGTCGAACCAGATAAGGCCAAGATGGAAGCCGACCATGTCGACACGCAGATGACCAAGATCGGCACGGCGTTCCTCGGAATGACCCTCGGCTGCGTGCGCTGTCACGATCACAAGTTCGACCCGATCAGCCTGACCGACTACTACGGCATGGCCGGAATGCTGCGAAGTTCCCCCGCGACCCACAAGATCCCCTTCGGTGTCTGGAGCCTGCTCAACTCCACGGAATTGCCAGAGACGCCCGAAGAACGAGAAGCACGCCTGAAGCTCGAATCCGAACATCAGACCAAGTTGGCAGCGATGAAAGCGGAACAGGCCAAGTTGACCAAAGAGAAGGCGTCCGTTGAGGCGGACCTGGCCAAACTAAAGAATGAGGAAGACAAAAAATCATCGCTTACCAAAAAGCGTGATCAGCTCGCCGAGCAGCTCAGGAACCTCGCGGCCGCACTTCAGCACGCGGAGTTCTTTCAGTCGAAGGCGCCCAGAGCGTTCGCTATGCACGACGGAGATAATCCCGCCGACATGCCGATCTACATCCGCGGCAACCCGTACGCTCTGGGTGCGGTCGTTCCTCGCGGAGTCATGCGGGTCGCTTCGTGGGAGAAGATGTCCGAAATTCCCAAGGGCCAAAGCGGCCGACTGCAACTGGCCGACTGGCTTGCCGACAAACGCAACCCGCTCACGGCGCGGGTCACCGTCAACCGCATCTGGCAAAAGCTCTTTGGCGAAGGATTGGTGCGCAGCGTCGATTACTTTGGACTGCGCGGGGAAACACCGACCCACCCGGAACTGCTCGACCACCTCGCCACCCGATTCATGAACCATGGCTGGTCGCAAAAGAATCTGCTACGCGCGCTCGTGCTCAGCCGCGTCTACGGCTTGTCGGGAATCAACGACGAAGCGGGTCGGAAACTCGATCCTGACAACAAGCTGCTTTGGCGCATGAACCGTCAACGCCTCGAAGCCGAGGCGATTCGCGATAGCCTGCTCGCCGTCAGCGGGGAGTTGCGGCCAAGCGAAGGCGGTCCCGGCCTGGTGCTCGAAGAGCCGGAAAACTGCGGCGACCTTGTTTTGAAGGGGGTCAATCCCCCCAACTACACCCACCGCAAGTCGCGCGCCTCTCAGGAATTTCAACGAACGATTTACTTACCTGTGATGCGCACCAATACGACCGGCGCCGACCGCATTCGCGACTTCTTCGATTTTGTGAACCCGGCCCAAATCGCCGGCCAGCGCTCGCAAACCGTCGTGCCCACGCAATCGCTGTTTCTGATGAACAATGATTTGTTCCGCAAACGCGCCAAGGTGCTCGCGGATCAACTGATTGCCCAGCACTCTCAAACGGACGAGCGCTTGAAGCGGGTATGGTTGACCGTGTACAATCGACCGATCACTCCTGAAGAACGCGAAGACGCGATCAAGTTCCTGGCCGAGGTGAGTCCGCTCGTCGAAGCCAAGGAATCCCTCCTCTGGCAAGAACTTTGCCATAGCCTGCTTGCCTCGAACGAGTTCGTTTTCCGAATCTAACGAAAAGGAACAACATGTTGATGGGAACCTCTCTCTCCCGTCGCCAGATGCTGAGCGCCGCCGCCTGCGGGTTCGGTTCACTGGCCCTTGCCGACATGCTCCGGGCCACATCCTTATCCGATGCGCGCATTCCCGGGTTGATTCCCAAGGCGAAGCGAGTGATTTTCCTGTTCATGGCGGGGGGACCGTCGCAGCACGATCTCTTTGACCCCAAAGAGTTCATTCGCAAAAAACACGGCCAAACAATCGATTCGCCCTTGCGCAAGGAAGTCACCCAGATCGGCACCGAGAAGTTCCTCGCGCTGGCCGAAGCCGCGCCGGTGAAACCGCGCGGTCAATCGGGGATGATGATCTCAGATCTATTGCCGCACCTGGCCGGCCACGCCGACGATATTTGTCTGCTTCGCGGCATGAATGTCGACAACCCACAACATGCAAGCGCGACTAATCAATTTCACACGGGCGTCTTCACCGAAGTGCGGCCCTCCATGGGTGCCTGGATCAGTTACGGACTGGGCACCGAGAACAAGAACCTGCCAAGCTTCATTAGCATTCACGCTCCTGCGGTGCGCACCTACGGCTCGGGCTTTCTTCCCGCCGACCATCAGGGCACCCCCTTGACCGTGCCGCTCAATAGCAACACGTTGCCGATCGAAAATTTGCCAAATGCCTCAAAAAGCGAAGAAATTCAGCGCAAGCGTCTGGAAATGACCCGGCGGCAGAATCAACATCTCATTGATGGCCTGCATGGCGACCAGAACATGGAAGGGATGATCCAGAACATGGAACTCGCCTTCCGCATGCAGGCGACGACGCCACAGCTTGTCGATCTCTCCAAGGAGTCGAAAGAGACCCTGGAACTTTACGGGATCAACGGCACGGAAACCGACCGCCACGGTCGCTCGTGCCTGCTCGCGCGCAAACTGAGCGAGTCGGGCGTGCGCTTTGTGCAGGTGACGATGGATGGCTGGGACCATCACGGCGACATTCGCGGGAATTTGCCGCGGCTTTGCAAGCAGACCGATCAACCGGTCGCGGCCTTGCTGAAAGACTTGAAGCAACGCGGCTTGCTCGAAGATACGCTGGTTCTTTGGTCGGGCGAATTCGGCCGTACTCCGTGGAGCCAGGACCTGAGCGGCACGGCGCCAATTCACACGCACGGTCGCGAGCATCAGCCGGAAAGTTTCTGCGCCTGGATGGCGGGCGGCGGGATCAAGGGCGGCCTGACTTTTGGCGATACCGATCACATGGGCTACCGAGTCGTCAACGGCAAGGTTCACATTCACGATCTGCACGCCACGATGTTGCACCTTTTGGGAATCGACCACACCCGCCTCACCTGGCGGCACCTCGGCCGCGACTTCCGCCTCACCGACGTTCATGGCAATGTCGTCCAGGAGATTCTGGCGTGAATTTTTTTATTTTCTCTTTCTTCACTTTCCGATCTGCTCTCTTTGCACGCCGATCCCTCCTCGCCTGTTTGATCGTCCTGGTTTCTCTGGCCGAGGGGTCGAACCTCGCGGCCCAGGAGAAACAGGGACAACAAGAAAAAATAGAGAAAAATAAAAAAATCAAATACTTTGAAGAGCGCATTCGGCCGCTATTGGTCAAGCACTGTTGCGATTGCCATGGCGAGGATCTGGCCGAAGGCAAGCTGCGCCTCGACACCAAGAACGGCTGGGAACGCGGCGGCGGGCGTGGCCCGGCGATTGTACCGGGCGACCCGTCGTCCAGTTTGATCCTTCGTGCTGTCTCGCATGGCGACGACAAGCTGCAAATGCCGCCCAAGTCTTCCGGCGATAAACTCAGCGATGCCGAGGTCGAAGCTCTGACGATGTGGATTCGCCAGGGGGCTTATGATCCGCGAGTCGGCAAGACCATTGTCACCGACATCGAGAAGGCAGGCGCCACCCACTGGGCGTTTCAACCGATTGTCGCCCCCAAAATTGATGCGGGAAAGCACCCGATCGATGACTTGATCGAACGCAAACAGCGCGAACGGCAGATCGTCGCCGCCGTACCGGCCGACATGCACACGCTGATTCGGCGCACGACCTTCGATCTGATCGGTTTGCCGCCCACCGAAAAGCAATTGACGACTTCGCGCGAGGGCTATCCCAAGCTGGTGAAGGAACTGCTCGCCTCGCCGCGGTATGGCGAACGCTGGGCGCGGCACTGGCTCGATGTGGCCCGTTATTCGGATGCCAAGGACGGCGTGCTGATGTACGGGGATCAGCGAATCCGCCCATTTGCCTACACCTATCGCGACTATGTGATCCGCGCGTTTCAGGACGACAAACCGTTCGACCGGTTCATTCGCGAGCAGCTCGCGGCGGATCAACTGGGGCTGCCGGCCGATTCTCCCGATCTGGCCGCGATGGGTCTGCTCACGCTGGGCCGCATGTTTGATAGCAACCGGCATGATGTCATCGACGATCAGATCGATGTCGTCGGCCGCGGCTTCCTGGGCCTTTCGATCAGTTGCGCCCGCTGTCACGACCACAAGTACGATCCGGTGCCCACTGCCGACTACTATTCGCTCTATGGCGTGTTCGCAAGCTGCGTCGAACCGTATGACCGGCCGCGCATCGGGGCGGTCGGCGAAGCAGGCAAGGCGTACGAGCAAGAGTTTGCCGCGAAATTCAAAGAGATCACCGATAAACAACAGGCCCATTACAGCGAAACGCTCAAGATCGCGCGCGAACGCACGCCCGACTACCTCGTGCACATTGCGACGGTGGAACCGGATGTCTCCGAAACGACCATCTTTTTTCTGTCGTTGGTTCCCGATCAATTGCGGCCCCAGATCACGAAAAGATGGAGGCAACTCGTCGCCCGCCGTGCCTTTCCCGACGATCCGGTCTTCGGGCCGTGGCACGACCTGATGCGCGATTTCCAGCTCAAGCCCAAGGAGTGGAAAGCTCGTGGAATCGATCAGCGGGTGATTGATGGCCTTGTGGCCGCGAAGCCGAAGAACAAAACGGAAGTCGCGAAAGCCTATGGTGCGATCCTGGTCGCCGCCTGGAAAGCCGGAGCGAGCGAAAAGGATCCGCTTGCGGGTCTTTTGATCTCGCGCGAGGGGCCCGTCTGGTTCCCGGCGCGGGACGTGGCCTACTACCTGTCGCGCCAGCCGGCCGATGCCTATCACGGTTTGCTTGGGCAGCTCGATGCGATTTCCGTGAAGCATAAGGACGCGGCGCCGCGCGCGATGGTCGTGCAGGATGCCGAACTGCTTTGCGATCCGGTCATCTTCCAGCGCGGCGATCCGATTGCCCGGGGCAACCCGGTTCCGCGCCGATTCCTGGGCATCCTTTCGTCAGGCGAGCGCGCAAGCTTCTCTCACGGCGGCGGGCGGCTCGATCTTGCCGAAGCGATCGCCTCCCCCAAGAACCCGCTTACCGCTCGCGTGTGGGTCAATCGCGTCTGGATGCACCACTTTGGCGAACCGCTTGTGGAAAACCCCAGCGATTTCGGGTTGCAGGCCAAGGAGCCCGTGCAGCGCGAGCTGCTCGATTTTCTCGCGAGCTACTTCATCGAGCATGGGTGGAAGACGAAGCCGCTGCACGAACTGATCCTTTCCTCCCGCGCCTATCAGCGTTCGTCCCAGGTGGCCGACTCTCAGCAGATGGCAGCCAACCTTCATGCCGACGCACATAACGCTTTGCTTTGGCGCGCGACCCGCCGGCGGCTCGACCTGGAGCAGATGCGCGATTCCTTGCTTGCGATTACCGGCGAGCTGGACGAAACGATGTATGGCCGTCCCCCCTTGTTGACCGACGAAGCGAATCGCCGCCGCACCATCTACGGCTTTGTGGAGCGACAGAATATCCCGGCGCTGGTGCAGTCGTTCGATTTTGCAAACGCCGACACGAGTACGCCGCGGCGCAACCAGACGAGTGTGCCGCAGCAGGCCCTCTTCGCGCTCAACTCGCCCTTCATGCTTGCCCGGGCCGATGCTCTTGCGAAACGAGTGGCCGGGGCCGAGCCCAAGCAACGGGTGCCTCGATTGTTCGCCTATGTCTATGGCCGCGAACCGTCCGCGGCGGAGCGCGAGGAGTGCGACCGCTTCCTCGCGGCCAGTTCCGTGGAAAAGTTCGCGCAAGTGTTGCTCATGAGCAACGAGCTGATGTTTGTCGATTAACCGCTCAAGAGAATTCGTGATGCCTCGCGTTCCTTCCGATGTCGGCCCAATGGGCCAAATAGAGCAAACAAATAAATACACACGGCGCGACCTGCTGGCGACCGTGGGTACGGGGATCGGTTTCCTCGCGTTGCCCTGGTTGGTGCGGGCGGATGCCGCCAAGGCCGATGCGGCGACCAATCCGCTGGCGCCGCAATTCCCGCACTTCGGGGCGAAGGCCAAGCACATCATTCACATCTATCTGAACGGTGGGCCTTCCCAGGTCGACACCTGGGATCCCAAACCGGCGCTGCAGAAGTGGGGAGGCAAAAAACTTCCGCTGGGCAACCTGACGACCGAACGCGAAACGGGAACGGCGCTGGCCTCGCCGTTTTCGTTCAAGCAATATGGCAAGAGCGGTCTGTGGTGCAGCGAGATCTTCCAGAAGACGGCGAGCCAGCATGCCGATCGGATTTGCGTCATCAAGTCGATGTACGCGAATACCCCCAATCACGAACAGAGCATGCGGCTGATGAATACCGGCGACGAGCGCCTGTCGCGACCCAGCTATGGATCTTGGCTAACTTATGGCCTGGGTTGCGAGAACCAGAACCTGCCCGGTTTCGTGACGATGTGCCCCGGGCTGCCGGTGGCCGACTCTTCGAACTGGCGAAGCGCCTTCCTGCCCGGCATCTACCAGGGGACCTATCTCGACACGCGCAAGACCCAGGTCACCGACCTGATTGCCAACATTCACAGCCCGCGCACCTCGGATAAGGAGCAGCGGCGCCAGCTCGACCTGCTTGCCAGCCTCAACCGACGGCATCAAAAACCACGCAGCGACGACCCGAACCTGGAGGCGCGGATTCAATCGTTCGAACTGGCGTATCGTATGCAAACCGAAGCGACCGAGGCGTTTGATCTTTCCAAGGAGCCGAAGACGATTCTGGATCTGTACCGGGCCGACACGATTCACGGCCGGCAACTGCTCATGGCCAGGCGTTTGATCGAACGCGGCGTGCGCGTCGTCCAGTGCTACCACGGCGATGTCCAGCCGTGGGATTCGCACAGCAATCTGGCGGGCGAGCATCGCAAGCTTGGCGGTGAAGTCGATGGCCCGATCGCTGCCCTACTCACCGACCTGGCGCAGCGCGGACTCCTCGAGGAAACGCTGGTCATTTGCGGCGGCGAGTTTGGCCGCACTCCCGCGGTCGAAATTCCTATCGGCGGAGGCACCCCCACGGGCCGCGATCACAATCATCACGGCTTCACGGTCTGGCTCGCCGGCGGCGGCGTGAAGGGCGGTTTCACCTGGGGGGCGACCGACGAATTCGGCTACAAGGCGGTGGAAAACCGCGTGCATGTCCACGACCTGCACGCGACGATGCTGCAACTGATGGGTTTCGATCATCGCAAACTGACCTACCGTCACGCGGGGCTCGATTTCCGGCTAACGGGCATCGAAGAAGCGAAAATCGTCAAGGAGATTGTGGCATGAGAACCCGGGAGTACCTTTTTCCAGCATCCGCCATTCTGTTCGTGCTCATGTCGGCCTCCTTGGCCTCGGCCCAAGCCGCTCCCGTGCAAATGGCCACGCTTCGGGTGCCGATGCGCGATGGCGTCAAACTCGCAACCGACATTTATCGTCATGTCGCATCGAAGCCGGGTCCCGTAGTCCTCATGCGGACGCCGTACGACCGGACAAGGCAGAAAGAAACAGGCGAGTATTGGGCCAAAGCCGGATTTACCTTCCTCGTCCAAGATTGCCGGGGAACGCGCGACTCGGAAGGCGTGCTCGCCCCTTACAACAACGAGGGCCAGGACGGCTACGACACGATTGAGTGGATCGTCGCGCAGAAGTGGTGCAACGGCCGCGTCGGCATGGTGGGCGGTTCCTATGTGGGGGCCGTGCAGTGGCAGGCGGCCGCGGAGAATCCCCCCGGCCTGGTGGTCATCGCGCCGCAGGCGACCTGGAGTAGCTTCTATCGCAACCTTTATCTCGGGGGCTCGGTGCGGTTGGCGCTTATTTCCACCTGGATTGCGGGGAACACGCCTAAGCCGCAAGGGACGAAAGCGAACGAACTGGACCAGGCGCTCATGCGCTTACCCTTGAGCGATGTGGACGAGGCGATCGGCTGGCCGATGCCCTGGCTCGACGGCTACCTCACGCATCCAGAACCGAACGGCTTTTGGATGCGGCTCGATCTGACGACGCGGCTGCCCGAGTTGAAGATGCCGGTTTTGCACGTGGTCGGCTATTACGACTTCTTCTCACGCGAGTCGGTCGACAACTTCATCCTCATGCAGAAACAGGCCCGCGACCCGGAGACGCGCAAGAAGCAACGGCTCGTGCTCGGCCCGTGGGATCACGGGACCATTGGGCAGTCGAAGGTGGCCGAGGTCGATTTTAGCCCCGCCGCCGCCCTCAATGTCAACGCGATCCAGCTCGACTGGTTCAATCGGTACCTGAAGCAGGATGCCGCCGCGAATGCGAAGCCGTTCCCGCCGGTGCAGTACTTCTCGATGGGGGACAATGTCTGGCGCGATGCTGACACCTGGCCGCCGGAAGGGGTTCAAGCGACGCCGTTCTATCTGCAATCGGACGGCAAGGCGAACACCCGCAAAGGAACTGGACGGCTCACGCGCGAAGCGCCGAGCAGGGAGCAACCTGCCGACACCTTCCGGGCCGACCCGTCGAAGCCTGTCCCCGCTTGCCCCGTGACGGCAGCGCGGCCAGTCAAGGCGGCCGTGTGGGGGCCAGTCGATCAGGCGGCTCTCGAAGATCGCGACGATGTTCTCGTCTACTCTTCCGAGGCACTCACGCAACCGGTCACGTTCGCGGGGAATGTGGAGGCTAAGCTCTTCGTGAGCACCGATACCCCGGATGCAGATTGGGTGGTCAAGCTGGTAGATGTGCGGCCCGACGGCTTCGCCCAGAACTTGGCGATGGGGATTCTGCGCGGACGCTACCGCAACTCACTGAACAAGCCCGAATTGATGAAACCTGGTGAAACCTACGAGATCACGGTCGATCTTGGCCCCTGCGCCGCGACGATCGCCAAGGGCCACCAACTCCGCGTCGACATCTGCGGCTCACTTTTTCCCCTGCACGACCGCAACCCGAATACCGCCGAAGGAATCTTTGGCAGCAAGACCGCGATCGCGAGCGAACAGGTCCAACACCGACCCGGTGCGTTATCCCGGATTGTGTTGCCGGTCTCCGAACCGAAGAAGAACTAACCGCCGAGATTTGGCCGCCGCGGCCAAATCTCGGAGAGAGTAGAGAGGAGAAAGTTGAGAGTAGACAAACCACATATCTGGTGCGTCTTTCTACTTTCAACTCTCTATTCTCTACTTTCTAGTCCGAAGGACTTTCTACTTTCAACTCTCTGCTTTCCACGCAGTTCGCGGTAGGCAAATGATGTGGGGGAGCAAGAGAAAAAACCACCAGCCAGGACTGGCTCTCAAGAGTGTTGCGCCGTCCACGGATCTCATTGGGAGAGTATTGACACCACAAAGCTAACGCTTCCTTTTTCACGCTAGGTGGCTTCGTGCGCTGCCGGAATAGGAACGGGCGTGGCTTCAGACGAGACGGCCGTGGGATCGGCGTCGCGATAGAGCATCCAATACACCACCGGCACCAGGATCAATGTAAACGCCGTGGACACCGTGAGCCCGAAAATGAGCGACCAGGCCAGGCCGCTGAACACCGGGTCCAGCGTGATCGGCCAGGCGCCGAGCATGGCGGCCCCCGCCGTGAGCAGAATTGGGCGGAACCGCACCGCACCGCTCTCGATCAGCGCTTCCTTCAAGCTGGCCCCGCGCGAGCGAACATGCTGGATGAAATCGAGCAGCAAGATGGCGTTGCGGTCGGCAATACCTGCGAGCGCGATCATCCCGATCATTGCCGTTGCGGTGAAATACACCGGATTCGCATAGCCGCCGATGGTCGTGCCCGTGAACACATTGAGGAGCCAGAAGCCAGGCATGATGCCGATGATGGTGAGCGGGATGGAGATCATCTGGACAAGAGGGATCAGGTAGCTGCCGGTCTGATAAACCATGAGGATGTAAATCAAGAGCATCGCACCGCCAAATGCGAGGCCAAGGTCGCGGAATACATCGAGCGTGATCTTCCACTCGCCCTCTCCCGTCCACACGACTTCCGCTCCTCCCGGCGTCGGGTTCTGCAATTGCGCGAAAATAAGACCGATCACCGCCTCGGCCGGCGTGCGGCCCGCAGTGTCGCCAAACACATAAGCCACTCGACGCTGATTCTTGTGGTACAGGGTCTGCTCCGCGGGCAATTCCTCGAACCGGCCGAGCTCTCCGAGTTGGACGATCTCCCCAGTCGGTGTTTTAACCCCGAGCCTGGTCAGGTCGGACAGACTCCCCCGCTCATGCTGGGGCAGTTGCAAGACGATGGCCAGCGGGTTCAGGTCCCTGGGCAAGTGAGCGGCCCCGGCACGAAAGTCCTGCACATTTCCCTCGCCCGGCTGCATTCCCTGCAAGCCAACTCGCAAAGTGTTGGCAATTTGCTCGGTGGTCACGCCGGTCAGCGATGCTTTTTCCTTGTCCACGCGGAACACGAAACGGGACCGCTGCGATTCAAAGGTGTCATCCACATCCACCACATCTTTGGCATCTTCGAACAGCTTGCGGACATGCTTCGTCTGCGACCGAAGGCTGGCCGTATCCTGTCCTGCCTTTGGATAGACTTCGGCCACCAAGGTGCTCAACACAGGTGGCCCGGGAGGCACCTCGATGAACTTGATGCGCGCACCGAAATGATCCGCCACGTCTTGTAGGTTCTTTCTCAATCGCAGCACGATGGCGTGGCTTTGATGTTGTCGTTCTTCCTTGGGGAGAAGGTTGATCCGCAGGTCGCCCTTGTGCGGCTGCTGACGCAGGTAATAGTGGCGGACCATGCCATTAAAATCCATGGGCGATGCGGTGCCCGCGTAGCTCAACGTCTCCCGCACCTCGGGGGCTTTCCGCACTTCGTCGGCAAGGGCCTTGAGAACAGCGTCCGTTCGTTCGACCGTCGAGCCTTCGGGCAGGTCGACCAGAATTTGGAATTCATTCTTGTTATCGAAAGGGAGCATCTTGAGAGGCACAAGGCCAAGCGCCGGCAGTACCATCGAGGCGAGCAGTAAAGCCGTCGTGAAGCCGATGAGTGCCCAGGCCGCCAGGCGGGAATTTAGAAAAGGCGTTAACACGGCCTTGTAAACGCGGTAGGTGAGCGTCCGGTGTGGGTCAACGGGCTCGTGTCCGCCCTTGCCGTAAATGCCCTTCAGCACATGGTAACTCAGCCAGGGCGTCACGGTGAATGCGACCACCATCGACATGAACATGGCGACCGGCACATTCAAGGCCATCGGCTGCATATACGGTCCCATCATGCCGGTGATGAAGAGCATCGGCAAAAAAGAAACCATGACGACAAGCGTGGCAACGATGATCGGCGGGCGAACTTCATTCACCGCTTCAAGTACGGCTTCCTTGGGCGGCTTCTTCCGCAGGCCAAAGTGGCGGAAGATGTTTTCCACATCCACGATCGGGTCATCCACGACCAGCCCGAGGGCAAGGATGAGGGCGAAAAGAGTGACTCGGTTGATCGAGTAGCCAGCCAGGTAGTTGACAAGCAGCGTGAGCGCGAAAGTAAGCGGCACGGCGGTGACGACAATGATCGCCTCGCGCCAACCGAGCGAGAACATGACCAGGCCGGAAACGATGACGATGGCGAGGCCAAGTTCGCGGACCAGTTCCGTTACTTTCTCGTCGGCGGTCTCACCGTTGTTCCGCGTCACTTGCACTTCGATGTCGTGGGGGATCAGGTCGCGGCGAAGTTCCGTCACTTTCGCTTCTAGGGCATGCGCCACGGTGACGGCGTTGCTGCCCTTGCGCTTGGCGATCCCGATCGTCACGGCCGGGAAATCGGCTCCGGCGCCGGCCTCGGATGGATGCTCTAGCTTCGAGCCCACTCCGAAACTGATGCGGGTGTAGGTCGTCGGTTCTTCTGGTCCGTCCATCACGGTGGCCACATCGCGAAGATAAACCGGCCGACCGGAAAAAACGCCGACCACCAGCGTTTCGGCTTCCGAGGTTGTTTGCACGAAGGGGCCGCTTTCGACGGAAAATTCTTGATTGTCCTTGCGAAGCGCTCCGGCTTGGACACTCACATTCGCCCCTCGCAGCACCCGGTCCACATCCAGGGGCGTGATTTGCCGGGACGCCATTCGTTCCGGGTCGAGGAGCACGCGGAGTTGGCGGCGGCGCCCGCCAACCACCTCGGTTCGTGCCGTCTCGGGCACGCCTTGCAACGCCACTTCCACCTGCTCGGCGACGCGGCGCAGCGTGAAGTCGTCCGCGGTCTTGCTCCAAAGCGTGACATTCACGAATGGCACATCGTCGATTTCCACGGGCTTGACGACCCATCCCGTCACGCCGGGAGGGACCACATCGGCGTTCATCGAGATTTTGTTGTAGATTTTGACGAGGCTGTTCTCGCGTTTTTCGCCGACATAGAACCGGACGGTGACAACCGCCTCGCCGGGGCGGGACATCGAGTAGACATACTCCACGCCATCGATCTGGTAGAGCAACCGCTCTAACTTCGACGAGACCAGTTGCTCGACTTCCTCCGCGCTCGCGCCTGGCATCCTGATATAAACATCGGCGAGCGGAACCACGATCTGCGGATCTTCTTCGCGCGGGGTAAGAAGGAATGCCGCCGCGCCTCCCGCGAGCATGACGAGGATAATGAGTACGGACAAGTTGCCTTGCAAGAATACTTCAATGAGGCGAGCGACGAACCCGTCGTCGGCGGACTTGGAAGTCATGGCGGGGATTCCGTGCGGAGTTTGGTTGAGGCAATCATTTGGCGCTCAGCGCCACCTGTTCACCCGGTGACAATCCGGACAAGATTTCTACCTTGTCGCCGGCGACGCGCCCTACTCGGACGAAGCGGCGAGTGAGCGATCCGTCGGTTCCCGCGACGGACACCAGGTCGAGTTGACCGACATGGAGTACTGCCGACTGGGGGATCCACACGCGCTCCACCCGGCCGACGGGAATGGCTGCCCGGCCATACATGCCCGGAAGAATGGGCGTGGAGGGAGCATGAGGCAAGGCAAGTTTCACGAGCACCGACCGGCTAGCCTGCTGGGCCTGGGGCACGATCTCGCGAACGGGGACCGAGGTGGTCAGGTTGTTCGCGTCGATGCGGATGTCGAGCTTCTGCCCCAGGACAATTCCTGCCGCCAAGGTCTCTGGCACATGGACCTGCAGTTCGAGGTCGTTGGGGTCGTAAATCGCAAGGAGCGGTTTGCCCGGAGCGGCCAGGTCCCCCGGTTCGGCAAACCGGTCGGAAACCAGACCGTCGGTGCTCGCCGCGATCTTTGTATAGGTGATCTGAACTTCGATGCGGTTGATGGTTTCCTTGGCGCGCTTCACCTGTGTTTCCGCGACGCGGAACGCGCCTTCCACATTGTTGAGTTCCTCGGCACTCGCCGATCCGGCGTTTCGCAGCGAGTTGACCCGCTGAAAGTTCGCTCGGCGCGTCGCGAGATCCGCCTCGGCGGCGGCCAGAGAGGCGACCGCCTCGCGCTGTTGAGCCAGGAGTTCTCGATCGTCAAGGACGATGAGAATCTCGCCTGCCTTGACCCGATCGCCTGGCCGTGGCTTGATCTCGCGCACGGTGGCCAGCAATTGGGGGGCCACGTCCGTCTTGCGGCGCGGTTGGACCGATCCGACCGCGGTCACCGTTTCCATCCCGGTCGTGCGCTCCGTCGTGACAAGCGTCCGTCCCGCCGCCGTGGGGCGTTCGACCATGGCGACACCGGGCTGCACCTTCTCGTGAAACATTCCACCCATCCACGCCAGAAATAGCCCAAGGCCAGCGAGCGCGAGCGTTACGGATACCACGGTCTTGACGATTCCGAATACGCGAGTGGTTTGCCCTGGATGGTGTTCCGTGTTCATCATTGGCTTCCCGTCAACAACATTTTGATTGCAAAGAGTCATTCGCCATTGCGATTGATGGATTGAGACTGGTCCGATTCTGGGTTGGTCGGCCGCGACCGCGGCTGGCAGGACTCTGCCATTCAGGTCTGAATCCCCATTTTCGGCAACACCCAGGCCTGAAGGACAATCCAACCGATGACGAAGGCCAACATGATAAGCGGTTCCATGACATTTCTCCTCCTAGGATCTGGCGGTTCCGCGCCCTGTGAAGGGGGCGCCGCGTAACTTGGGTCGGGCGGGTTCACTTGCCTTCCTCCGATCTGGGCACAGGGTGCACTTTGCGGCTTTCCTCGAAGCCCTTCTCCACGAACTTCGAAACCACAGTGGCGTGGGCCTGGATGATCTTCACGACATCGGCTTCTTCCGATGTCTCTATCACCTTGACGCCGGCCTTCGTGTTCTCGATGGTCATCTTCATCTTCTTGCCGTGCTTGAATGCCTCGGCAAAGAGGGGATCCCAGTACCGGACGCCTTTGCCGGATTTCAGCCGCTCGTACATCGCCGGAACATGTTCCTGGATTTTTGTCGCGACCTCGGCATTTGCGGATTCGGTGACCGTCTCGACGCCGTTGTCGAGGTTTTTCACGACGCGCCGGATCTTTCCGTGATTGTGGAGCAGGAAGTGGAAGGTATCGCGGTCGCGGGCAAATACGCTGGCTTGGTTGCCTGGCACCTTCCGAAGTTCGGCGGCGGGGTTCTTTGGCATTGAGGCCACGGGCAGGTGCAATGTCATATTGCCGCGGAGGGTCAACGCATCGACATGTCCCGCATCCTTACCGTCCTTCGAGCGGGCGTGGACATGGATGTTGCTGTCGTGGTGGGTGAAGATGCCGTGGTGCTTGTCTGAGTAGAACCCGATCATCTCGACCTCCCGATCTTTCAACTGGAAAGCGACTTTCGCCTTCTGGTGCAGCTCTTTCGTGTGCGGCAAGCCGTCGGATTTCCAGATCACATGATACTTCAGAAGGTTGGGGGTGCCGGACACCAGGAAAGGAAACGGCTTCTCGACATCCAGGCCCGCCTTCCTCGCGGCCCCGAGCACGAAGGTTTCGAGTTGTTCGAGAGTTTCTACTTCTTTGGAGACCGGCACCTTTTGCCATGCCTCGACCTGGGCGTAGACGAGAAAGCACGCTTTGGGCCACGCCTCGTTGACCATGGGTTTCCCATCCCGAAGCGTGGTGATCGACGGCTTTCCGTCGAGGACCGTGATTTCGCCTTGTAAGCCGGCAACCGGACCGAGGGCGTACAGACCCTTAGTTCCCCGCAGGGTGGACACGTCGAAATGGGCTTCGAGATTGCCCTTCATCATCACATCGCGCATCTCACCGGCAGATTTCACCCAATAGCCATCTTTCATGGTCGTTAGCCGCTTCGCCGCAGGCGTCTGATCCTCGGTGGGAGCGCCGGCGCTCCAGGCGAAATTAACCGCGAGGCAAGCCATCGCAAGTACCGTGCTTAATCTGTTCCCATTCATGTCTTCGTCCTTGAGAGAGGGTTTGGCTACCGGTGAAACAGGCAAGGGGCATCTCTCTGGCAGCGTCGCTCATCGGATCGTCGACCGCCAAGGAAACCAGGCCGAATCGCGGTGGTCGGGAACCTGTGCGGCAGAAGAGTTTCGTCCCTGGGCTTAACTGCTGTCTCATTACCGTGAACGGCGGGAGTCTTCACGACATACTCCTTGTGTCGTGCTAGGGTGTTGGCCTACCCTAAGCCATGGAGTCTGGCTCGAATAGGAGCCAGATCCCGCCGACAATCGCGGTGGCCGCAAACCACGGATGGATCAGCAAGGCCAGAATTCCGCCGATCACAACGAGTCCGCCAGCCAGAATGCAAGTCCTTCGATGGGCCCACCGCCTGGAGGGGGCTCGCAAATTCGAATGGGGCGCTTTGGTTTCCGTCATAACCGTCTCCTCGAAAAATTGCGACTCACAAGGATCGATCCACGACGACGGATTCGGTTACAACCAATCATTGAAGGCGTGACGGTCGCTCGCGGGCAACTGCATTGGCGTGTCGGTTGAGCGCAAATGAAATCCCTAGAATTGTCGATATGGCGCAATCACCAGATGGTACCACTTCCGAGGATGACCTGGCGCTCCTTCGTCGCGCGCAAACGGGCGATTTCACGGCATTTGAGGGATTGGTCAATCGTCTGCAAGGCCGGGTATATGGGGTGGCCTACCGGATTCTTGGGCAAAGCCAGGATTCCGAGGATGTGGTCCAGCAGACATTTCTGAGCCTCATTGAGCATATCGATTCCTTTCGCGGCGAATCCGCGGTGGCAACATGGGTGCTTCGCATCGCTACCAATTTTGCCCTCAAGATCCTCCGCTCCAGGCGCGGGCTGCCGACCGTCTCCTTCGATGAACAAGATGAGTCGTTCGCCACGGTGCCTCACCCCGAGTACATCGCGCAGTGGCGGGAAACGCCCGAGGATCTTGTCGAACGGGCCGAGCTTCGCGGGCTACTCGACCGTGCGATTGCCGAATTGGACGATAAGTACCGGGTGGTATTCGTTTTGCGTGACATCGAAGGAATGTCGACCGAGGAGACTGCGGAAGCCTTGGGGTTGAGTCAATCGAATGTCAAGGTGCGGCTCCTGCGTGCACGGTTACAACTGCGGGAGCGACTGACCCGCGAGTTGGGGGACGCATCGACGCGCGTGCGGCCCGATCATGACCACTGAGCGCCAAGAGTCCGAAAAACTCGACGAATTGTGTAACCAACCGCAAGGCGGCCGGGTCAAACGATTCGGAGATTTGGGAGTAAGCCAGATATGACCTGCGAAGAACTACTCCAGGCACTCAATGAGGTGATCGACGATCAATCGGCGCTGGCGCTCTATCGAGAATTCGCCGAACACCTCGCCGGTTGTAACCCGTGCCAACTCGTGGTCGATAACATCCGCAAAACCATTCAGCTTTACAAGGCCGGGGAACCTTACCAGATGCCGGCCGGATTTCAGGACCGGTTTCGCGACGCCCTCCGGGCAAAATGGAAAACGAAATTCCCCGGTTGAACATCAGCCTTTCTTCTCCAAACGCAAACATCTTTTTGTAACCAATTCCCCTCGCCCGGATCATCCTCCCTAGGATCGGCGCTCCGAATCAGCTGACAGTCCGTGTGGCAGGTAGCAAAGCGGGCGGGCATGCGGCGAGGGATCGGCGTTCGAAGGGGTGTGTCCCAAGCGGCCGGGTGGTTACATGACCTCAGGGATCATGCGGAGAAAACCCATGCACTGCATTCCCAGCCCGATTGAAAGGAGATTTTTCACCATGAAGGCCGCTTGCAGCCTGTTCGGAATGATCCTGCTTTCGGCAATGATCGGTTCGGCGAGTGCCCAGATCGTTTTTGAGAAAGTGGTCACGGCGGGATCGAAGTTCGTTTTTCCGATCGTCGAGGGGTATGGCGGGGTGGTTCCCTTACCCGATGCGGCGGAACAGCCGGCAAAGGGGAGCAAAATCGTATTCGATGTAACCGCGGGGCCGAAAGAGGCGGGCAAACCAGTGCCGGGTTTGGAGCGCGCGGCCAGGCTTCTGAACCTGGCAGGGGCTTGCGGTCTCAAGGCGAGGGACCTCGAAATCGCGGTCATCCTTCACGGCGACGCGACCATCGCGGCGCTGGACGACGCCAGTTTTCAGGCGAAAAGCAAGCGCCCGCACCATAGCGGACTGCTGATCGATCGACTGTTGGCAAGCGGTGTCAAGGTGATGGTCTGCGGACAATCCCTGCATAAAAACGGGTTCGATCCCAAGTCGATCCGGTCGGGAATTACCGTGGCCGCATCAGCGGTCTCGGCAGTTGTCAACCTCCAAAGCAGGGGATACGCCTACATCCCGGCTCACGGGCCGTAAGGGAAAGAGAGTTCGCCGGAGGCGAACAGAGAGTAGAGAGGAGAAAGTTGAGAGTAGACAAGCGCGTTTCTCTTGTCTACTTTGTTTTTCTACTTTCAACTCTCTACTTTCCACTTTCTAGTCCGCAGGACTCGTGCCATCCGTGCCTTGCACGGACTTGGACCATGGCGTTCAGGATGTCGTTCCAGGTTTTCGGATCGTGGAGAACAGCATTCGGAAACATACATCCGTCCCAACAGATGTGGCGGATACGCTTCAAAGGCTCTTTCGCTTCGTTGCGCAGCCAGTAGCCCGCGTGGCGGGCGATGTCGAGCTTGCCGGTGGGGTCGGTTGCCAGGCAGTGCCGCCCGGTTTTGTCGTGGCTGCCCGAGCCGAAGACGGTGCCGTTGTTCTGCGCCACGTGGAAGTCGATCGTCCAGGGCCGTAGCGCGTTTGTGAGCTTGATCAGCGCCTCGTCCAGCTTGCCCTGGTCTTTCCAGTCATAGCCCTCGGGAAGGAGCCTGTCTTCCGGAGCGTTGTAGCCCATGGTGTAGAGCAGAGTATGCGCCATGTCGGCCTGGAAGCCGACCGTTTGCGGCCTGTCGGTCAGCTCAAGCAGCTCGACCATGCGCCGCCACGAGTGCATGCCGCCCCAGCAAATCTCGCCTTCGGCAGCCAGCCGCTCGCCATATCCTTCGGCCACATCGGCGGCTTCACGGAAGGTCTGGGCAATCTTCTTCTGATTTCCCTCGGGATCGGCGTACCAGGCGTCCGGGGAGCTAGCCGAGTCAATGCGGACGACGCCGTAAGGCCGCGCCCCCAGTTCCCGCAGCCGCTGGGCGATGTGGCAGGCCTTGCGCACCGACGAGACGAACTTCTGCCGGTCAGACGCGTCACCCATGGCGCTGCCGCCGCCGGTGGGCGGCCACACCGGGGCGACGACCGAGCCAATGGCCAGGCCGCGACCCTGGAACTTCTCGGCAAGCTTCTTGATGCCGTCGTCGGTGATATCAATGGAGACATGCGGATCGAACAGGAACAGGTCCATGCCGTCAAACTTGGCCCCGCCAACGGACGCTCCGGCGGTCAAGTTAATCATGGTGTCCAGATCGATGGGCGGCTCGGAGTCCGGGCCCTTACCCACCAAACCCGGCCATGCCGCGTTATGCAATTTGGGAAAGTTATTCGCCTGCGCCATGTCCGGGACCTCCAAAATAATCAAATGAGAGATGCACCCTTGTATCGGCACACGCTCCAGGGAAGGAGTTATGGCAGGACACGGTCGGGGCACGTTATTCCAGAAAATATATGCGATTTGGGGAAGATTTTGCTCCTGAATGGTAAAACATGGGGGACGCAGATTTCATAAAGACTTGCGATATCAGCCCTTATGGAAATAGATATAGGAGCCGTTAGGATCGGATCAAGAAATGATAGGGTCGATTGTGCTCACAGTCATTTTCCAAAATCGCCAAATTGGAGAGAGATAGTAGCGATTAAATCGCTTTAATTTCCACCAGCCGCTCGATTTACTTTCAATTTGCAGCTTTCGTCCTTGAATTCCGTCGCGCATCGGTTGAATGTAGCATAGCAGAATGCGATACGCAGGCAGCGCGACGTGGAATTGGCTTGGGAGACCTTCCGACTATGAGGGGATTGGTTCATAAGAGCCGGACATTTTGGCATTTTCTCGGTAAGGTAGATTCGGGTCGCGGGGACCCAAACGCTCAGAATTGGCAATTGAAGTGCATCTAGACCGATTCCAATTACATAAACGACAATCTAAAAATTTAGGTAAGCGAGATCTGCCAAGGCTCCTTTTCATTCTACTCTTTGCTGGTTTTGGAAGATGATATAAGAAATGGTATAAATTCGTTTTTTGAATGCGCTTTGAGAGCTGTGGTAATTTAACCAGTGAATAAATGAAAACACTCTGCTCAATAAAATACGTGCTGAAAAAATACAGAATATATATTGCTTAATCTTTGAAGGTTGATTTTGGCGGTCTTTTTTTTTGAGGATAAAGGTAATGTTTTACTGGAAGGAAGAAATCGACCATTTTCGTCAACGCGAATGGTATATGGATTGTGTCTCGATGAAGTTAACTCAAAACATTGCTCAAGCACCAAAACAATTCATCGGCCATGGCTACTTTCGCCAACGAGAAGACGGCTCGATCGCCTACCGGATTTATCCGACGTCGGTAGTCGGTGTTGAGGAAACTAAGTTATTCAAATCAAGCCTTGGTCCGCCTGGTGTCATAATCAGTGCCGACAGATACTTTCGGTTGGAAGCTGTAGCCCGAAATGGTACCTGCTGGGAGGTCGAAGAAACCATTCCAGATGTCGGCGCCAGCTTTATCGGGTCTACCGCCAGCTACATCGTTGGTGGCGTTGCAGACGAGATGCGTACAAGCCGAAAGCTTCCCCAAAGTAACAAGAAGTTTGCTCTGACGATGATGTTTTTCGAGGAGGTCGAGTTTTTATGTAATGCATCAACTGAAACCAGCACTAATGATGGTGAGGAGATATGGAGTTCTTCAAAATTAGACACTGCAAAATTCCAAACAAATTTCGGCGACTTCCAAATCTCAGGGCGTCCTGGAATGGTTGTTGTGAAGGTCCTAGCGGACAACGTTTTCCCCCAAGATTTCGAGACAAGAATAACCGAAGCCTTGATGCTTGTCTTTGCCAAGCCACTTTCTTGGAACATTGTCATAACGGTGAATGACGACTCGGAAACCTTCAGAGTTCGAGCAAAGCCAAAAATAATTCATGCTACGCAGCCTCGTCCAATTTTCAGAGATTACCAGGACATTGACATGTGCGGTGAGCTTTGGCGCTTATTCAAAAAATATTTGGATTTAGTCTGTATGCATTCCGAGGAGGAGTTCCATCCATGTTCCCGGCACCTTTATGGTGTACTTGAGGCGAGCGCAGGCGGGATCACGGCTTGGGGGCTGTCGCTTGGGGTTGCGGTCGAAGGAATTGTTAAGGAAATGTTCCCCGAAGCGGGAACTCCGATAGAAGGGTTACGAGGTCTGATGGCTCCGTTAACAACATACTGCCTCAATTGTCCAGAAATCCCAGCAGGGCAACTGGGGGATTCGGTGAAGAAACGGCTGCAAGGGATGATTGGGCAGCTACCGAACATCAGTGCTAAGGATAAGTTGTATGCGTTAGCAAAGGAAAAAATCATCAATGAAGCACAAATCAAATCCTGGAGCGAACTTCGTAATTCGTCGGCGCACGGAGCCTCCCCGGGTTCATTCGAAACCCAGAAACTCCTCGATTTGTGCTATCACGTCACAGTTCTAATGTATCATTTAATTTTCAAGGCTAGCGGCTATGAGGGAATGTATGAAGATTATTCGACACCTGGATGGCCGACCAAGCAATACCCCCTTACGTGAACATAGCTTGTGATGAGATCGCTCCTTGCTAATCCTGACGCCATATTATTAGTAATAATGGCACTCTGTTCGCAAGGCTACATCGTCTGCCATCTTGATGACGGTACATAAGTTGAGATTATGGCCCTTGAAATATTGACATGGCGCACGGCATCAAAATAAAGTTATTTCAATAAGGTAAAAAGTTGTATAGAGTATTAGGATATTTATAAAAGCCCGCCATAGGGTTAGTCAAAGAATAAGTGAAAAATGAGTATGGCAGTTAAGTATTTTTTACCCAGCGAGAACTGAAGACGACCTGGTCATCACGGATTTCTTTGAAGACATAGTTAAAATTTACCATTTACAGGAAAGGCCATGCGTCATGCCTTACGACCTCGAAAACCGCTTGGTAGTTGGCGTCGCATCGAGCGCCGTTTTCAATCTTCGTAATTCAGATGAAGTATTTCGCCGTGAGGGCGAGGAACAGTATCGAAAGTTTCAAGAAGCTCATCTGAACGATCCACTCGATAAGGGGATCGCGTTCTCGTTCGTAAGAAGGCTACTGGCCCTGAACGATTTAAGCACAGACCCCGTCCTTGATCCACTTGTCGAAGTAGTTCTCCTCTCAAGAAATGACCCCGACACAGGCTTGCGAGTTATGAAGTCGATTGCACATCACGGACTCACGATTACTCGAGCAATTTTCATGCAAGGGAAGGCTCCGTATGAGTACATCCCGGCGCTTAAAATTTGCCTCTTCTTATCTGGTAGTGCTCCTGACGTCCGAGCAGCCATAGCGGCTGGGTTCCCGGCGGGGCAAGTCCTTGAATCCGAAATTGTTGATGATGAATCTGACAGGGGACTACGAATCGCTTTCGACTTTGACGGCGTCCTTGCAGACGATGAATCGGAATCGATTATGCAAAAGACCAAGGACCTAAGGAAGTTTCACGAGCACGAAGTCAAGAACATGATGCAGCCTCATGGACCAGGGCCGCTGCACAATTTCCTTGTTCGAATAGCCCGCATACAGTCGGCCGAGGAGGCGAAGCGTAAAACCGACAACTCCTATAAGAACCGCCTTCGTGTTTCGTTGGTCTCTGCACGCAATGCGCCCTCTCATGAGCGAGCGCTGAACACTCTCAAGAGTTGGGGTGTCATGCCAAATGACGCCTTCTTCCTTGGAGGAATCGAGAAGAAGGGAGTTCTTGAGATATTGAAGCCACACATTTTCTTCGATGACCAGTCCGGCCATCTTGCGGGGGCCGCCACCGTGGTACCATCCGTGCACATCCCTTTTGGAATCACAAATGCGGCGGAAGCCAACGGAGGTCTGTCCGGCTGAATGCCAACGATTGATTCCATGCGTGCAGTAGGATCTTCGGCGTGTTCCGAGCGCAGCTATATCACAAAGGTAATTAAGAGAAGTTTTTAGCAATATCCATAGCGTTCGCGTGAAACTCGGCGTTATGAGTTATGTTATTGGCCGCGCCAACAAGACCATTATTTATTGTCTGGTGTAAAGTGTGGTTTTTTGACCGAGTAAATTCCGGTATATGAATATAGCTATTCATATCCGGTAAAAAATCGCGTTTATAGATTGGTATTATGTGCGCTGTAAAATAGGCCAATAAAAAGCTGGTATATTTATTGGGCAACCATAGCGGTCTTGCGGGAGGACGCTTTATACGCTGAATTTGTTCGAATCATCTTAAATGAGGCCGCTTCGTTTGAACGAAACAAAATTATGTTCCGAGTGATGCCCAATGCGCTGACAAGAAGGCTTCGATACCTTTTCCTGGGGAATATGGAAATTGCTCTTCGAATGCGCTACGTGCTGCTGCATAGTTCGTATTGGGAAGGAGTTGCAGCCGCTTGGCCATGTAAAGCAAAGCTAAACTCGGTGCACGCGATAACCCTTGATTGCAATGAATCACGACGGGACGATTAGTAATATGGCGATCGGTGAATTCGAGGAAGGTTCTGAAGCTCTCGGGTCTGAATTTCGGCGTGGAAGGGTCGACCATATTAAGGTAGAGGTGCAAATTTTGTTCATAGCTGAGATAGTTAGGATGCGCCGGAGCGAGCGATCTTTGATACCCCAAGGCCAGCTTGTGACAAGGGTCTTTGCAAGCATGGACCACGGCAGCTTCAGGTGCGGCGCGATGGCCGGCCTCTAAGTCACCAAAGTAGAGTCGGTCCGTGACGCGATTTAGGCGGGATTCATTGAGTGATGAATGCACGGTGTACCTTCCTATGATTATGTTTGTTAAGGTGCAATGCGCCTATGATTCTTCCAATGACGAGTTTGAGTAAATTGCGAAAGATGGGGCAATACGGTGTGATAGTAGTATGCATTGCTCGGGATCGAGATTCCTTATGGACCATCCATACCTTGAAAGCTTGTTACCATCATTTCGGAGGGCGAACAGTGCCGATACGCCAGGCAAGCTACTCACATCGTGGAAACAACAACTACGGGGCCGTCATCCACTGCCCTAGCCTCGTCGCTGATCGACTGATTTACTTCGATCATGACTCCACAACAGGGTCATGGGTGATCCGAGATTTCATCGGTGATGTCAGACTCGACAACCACCACTCGTCCCTGACAGTGGCGCAAATCGAAGCGGCCGCTACCTATGACGAGCACCCGCCGTGGCATAATGTCCAGAATAAGGCCGATTGGCGGGTGTATTTAACGCTTCGAACCACTGCGGTGTTCCCTGAACGCCCAGTCCCCACTGTTGCATCAAACCCCGGACCTGAAGGGTGGCTTAGGTTATAGTACTCAGAACCATACGATGCAGGAGGCCCCGGGAATACGTGCCATTTCTTGACAGGCAATCTGGCGAGAGAAATCGGCTCCGTGAAATCTTCACCGAGGCAGCCCTCCAATGTGTATTGCCAATCATGCGTTTGGCCGCGACATCTGTCCGATTTGTCGAGGTTAAAATGACGCTGACATGCTCAACGCTTTTCTATCCCAAATCCCGCTTGAGATCATTCAATTCCTGCGGAATGATGTCGTGCCTGGTGAGTATGGCTCGTTGATCCGCGTCCAATACCGTTGAAACACTGGCGAACTGCTGAGACCAGCCCTGGTATTTCGGCATCGTTTGCAGGAAACGTCCAACATGCCGTTTGAAATGATTGACATCGGAGATGAGCTTGGCAGGTGAACGCTTGCAGGAACCAAATCGAATGGTCTCGGTCGATTCATTCACAGCCACCAGGTCAATTTCCGTATCTGCTTTATCCCAAAAGCCTTGAACTCGATGGGTGATGGGGAAATCGCCGATTCCCTTGCGACTTCGCCAGCTTCGTAAAGCTGGCCCACCAGCTTCTCAAGAGAAGCCCCTTCGACATCGGCCAAACGCTGGTCGGCTTCATCGACGAGTTCTTCAATGGGCCGAAAAGCGATCGCGGAAACGGGGTTGGCCAATGCCGCCAGCCAGGACCGCAGGAAATTGTCGGTGACATAATAGCGACTGCGCTTGGCTTCCGGTTTGGCAAACACCGGCAACCTGCGTTCGATCAGGCCAAATCGGTCCATCAGAACCTTCGGATAGCCGCCCACCTGCGCGTCGGGATCGCCCCTGGCGTCCCGAATGGCTTGCACCAGCTCGTGATGCATGCGGCCCGGATTGCGTGCCACGAACTTCAATAAGTGACTCCGTTGTAAAAGAGCGTGTTTCAATCTTTGAACGGATCCAAAATGTGGCAATCGGTAAATGCAGGCGACCTCAGTCTGAGGCGGATTTGTGATCTACTAGAGGAGCCAATTTTTCCTGTTGAGGCTGAATCAGCGCATTCCGCTTGTGGGGCTGCCACAACCTTACTAGAAAATAGTTAATAGGTACGAGACATGTTCTCGATGCACCTTGTTAATCGAATTCCACACGTTTGGCAAGGAGTCTAATGTGCGCCAACTGGTAACTGGCAGTGTATTGGCAGTTCGGGCGATTAGCGGTCTTCACGTGATCACTATTGCGTGGGATTTCGTCGCTGGACAGGAAGCAAAGCGTGAAGGGCTGCTCGGATTTGCGATTGAACGTTCGGAGCTGAGCGGCGGGGCCGTGATCGAACAGTATTATCTACGTGGGATTAAGCGATTCAAGCACAAAGACGAAGGTGTCGCACCGGGTACGCCGATGCCCACCTCGGAGCATCCGATCCAATCCTTTCAGTGGGGAGACTACACCGCGAAGCCTGGCACCACTTACCGCTTTAAAGTTCTACCTGTCTATGGAAAGCCTAAACTCATCCAGCTTGACGAGGCTTCTGAAGTGACAGTGGAAATCACGACCGAATCCGAGAAAGGCCATTCTGGTGAGGATGGCCTTCCCGCGCACGACATCTATTTCAACCGTGGAGTGGCTGGATCCCAAGCATATGCGCGAAAATTCGGCAAGACCAAGCCCGACCCGACATTGCCGGAGTCGGAACAAATGAAATGGTTATCCCGCGGCCTTTTCGAGGCGCTTTCGCAGTTCATCTCTCGCGCGGCTGGGCGAGATGCTGCGCAGTATAAGCTCCGTGCGATGCTCTATGAATTCCAATACCTACCAGTCGGCAAGGAATTTGCCGCGGCGCGCTCGGCTGGGGCCGATGTCGCAATCCGGTACGAGGCTCAGTCCTATAAGGAAGAAAACGAGGAAATGGTCTCCGATGCGGCGATCAAGAGTATTGCGAAACCACAAAAGGTGCGAGCCGGGATTCGCCATAATAAATTCATCGTGATGATTCACAATGATACTCCTATCGGCGTGTGGACAGGCTCAACGAACATCTCGGCCGGTGGTATCTTCGGGCACTCGAACGTTGGCCACGCAATCTGGGACAAGACGATCGCCCAAAAATATCTCGATTATTGGAATCGACTTGCCGACCCCGACGTGACGCGGGCGCCGCTCGTCGAGGCAAACCTTGAAGCAGAGCCGACGCCTGAAATTGGAACAGCGCCCCCGGCCGACCGGATTCTTACGATCTTCAGTCCCCGCGATGACAGGGATACGATTAATACTCTCCACTGGTACGCTGGCCTAATGGATTCGGCAAAGCGTCTAATGTGCATGACCTTCGCCTTCAACCTAGATGACATGTTTCGTGAAGTATTATTAAAAGCTAACGGCGTCCTGCGGTATGCGGTGTTCGATAAGCGCTTGGACGCCGAGACAGAGGACGAAATCGATGCTGTGAAAAATACTGTGATCGCTGCAGGCGCGAAGCTCGCAAAGGGAGACATGGAGAATTTCATCGGCGAGACGTTGAGCGGGTTCAATAGAAATCTTTATATCCACGACAAATTCCTGCTCGTTGACCCACTTGGAGATGATCCCGTTGTCGTGACGGGGTCGGCAAATTTTAGTTCGACATCGCAGCATGCAAATGACGAAAACATGCTCGTTATCAGAGGAAGTACGCGGGTTGCGGATATCTACTTTGGTGAATTTATGCGGATTTTCGACCACTTATACTCGCGCTATATAATAACCAGAATCCGGGAGTCTGGGGCGGGAGATCCAGACGCGGGTTTCCTAAAGGAAACTGCCAAAGATTGGGTGCCATCCCATTTTAGGAGAGGACGAAAGGACTTGCGGCGGAGGTATTTCATGGGCCTGTGACGTGTTTCGATTCGTGGGTTCGCGATAAACCAACTCGGATTATTACGTATAGCGAGAAGAACGATCTAGTGAGGCCGAATCTTGTCGTGTAAGATTTTCAAGTCAGAATTAAACATTGGCCAGCGAATTGGTGAGGCCGGCCTTGTTGTTTCAGCATCGAGTTCAAGGATTGTTTTTCAAAGGCCATTATAGATTCTGAGGATTTAAGGCGATTCATCGGGAACCTGGTCGCCTAACAGTGCAGAAAACAGGCCGATGCACCTTGCAGTTCTAAAGATAAAAGCGATAAAGGAGATAAATCGACCTCAATAGGAGCCTCGCATGAAGCGTGAGATTGACAGCATTCGGCGGTTAGAGGACTGGTTCCTCGACCCGAGCCCGGCCATTTTCCAGGGAGTGGACCTCACCTCGTATACCGCCCGCTTCGAGGGGATTTCGCTTTCAGGATGCGTCTTCCTTGGTTGCGAGATGGACAAAAAGCTTGCGGCCAACGCGGCTGAGGCTGAGTGTTACCTGATCCCACCGTCGCCACGATCCAATGTGGTTCCTTTTAATCCCTTTGTGCGAGAACTTTACACGCCGAGGCAATTATTTGACACACTCGATTCCTGTGCGGGCGGCAAGTCTTTTGACCAGATTGTGTACGAATCCTACATCGACCCCGCAACGAAAATCGAAAAGCCAGTGGATTTGGATGTCCTGCTCCTTCGGCGTATCCACGATTGGTCGATTGCCGAAGCACTTGACGATGTGCTAGATCTGAAAACTCGCCTCCGAACGGTGGCGATCATGGGTGGCCATGATGTTCCACGTGACGCATCGGTATTTACCACCGTGGCCCGGCTCGCCCTTGATCTCACTCAGCGCAAATACATGATCGTCACGGGGGGCGGACCTGGGCTAATGGAAGCGGGAAATCTCGGCGCATACTGTGCTGGGTTTGCTGAACCAGCGAAGGCGCTGGATATGGCGTTGGAAGCAATCAGGAACGCCCCTTCCTACACACATCCCGATTGGCTGAGCAGTGCCTACCAAGCAAGGCGGAAGATGGGGGAACCTGCCGATAGCACCAGGAGTCGCAATGTAGGGATTCCGACATGGTTTTATGGTCATGAGCCTCCAAATGTCTTCGCCACGCACATTGCCAAATATTTCGAGAACAGTGTGCGGGAAGAGGGAATGTTGGCGATAGCCTTGGCCGGAGTCATTTTTGCCGAGGGAAATGGCGGAACGGTGCAGGAGATTTTTCAAGATGCGTGCCAGAACTACTACCGAACCTACGCTCAACGCAAGAGTCCGATGATCCTATTCGGTGTCGATTACTGGGCACCGTCAGACATGATTCGGCACAACCCAAAGGACAAGCGAAAGAAGGTCTATCCAGTGCTGGAGAAGTTGGCATTGGAGAAGGGCTTCTCCGATTACTTGCTAATTACTGACGACCCCACTGCAGTCGTTAAATTCATTGAGGATCACCCTCCTGTCTAGAGGTTAGCGATCGGGCGATAGCATGCTCCGAACCCATACTTATCTGATTTTCATGCAAATTCGGCAGGCCAAGCACCTGAGAGCCGAGGGCAGAGGGATCTTATTGGTGAAAGAGTTGCGAACTCATTTCGAGCTTTAGGGGTGCCATAGTCCCGATGCTGCCGCGCTGGATCGTTATGTGGCGAAGGACGCTACGGTGGGAGTTGCGAACTGGGACCTTTGTCGTACGGCGTGTCCGAAGCAGGTGGTGAAAGCTCCAACGGTCGCGCGCTGATCGAAGAGGGAGCGCCCCTGGGAAAGAAGAATGTTGCCAGAATGCCCGCGCCCAAACAGGCTGCACCGAGAGCGGACGACCAGAGCATTCGATTGTTGGTCAGGAAATCGGATCTGGGATGAATGGTCGCACCATGATCGTCATCCGCGTGAAGCATGCGGAAAAGTTGAGGCCAGCTCGACAGAGCGGCTCACTTCGTTTTGATGAGACGAGCTTGCGTGAAACAGTAAGTTCGGCCGATACCCTGCACCTTGATGGTGTACTCGTCGCCACGCTTCTGGGGCGCAATACTGACGACGCCATTCCGTTGTGACCAACCATTTTGCCCGACATTCCTCTCGACGACCAACTTGCCGCTGGGGTCGTACACTTCGAGTCGCGTTGGACCCGTGTCGGTATAGACTCCAATGAAGACGGGACGAGGCGTTTCCGAGAATCGCACCTTGAAGGTCTTCTCGCCTCCATCCGGGAGGAGTTCCAGCGCGCCCATATGGACCTCCCATCGGTTCTTTTCATTTTCATGATAATCGTCGGTGTAAAAATTCACGGGAGTGGTCGCCGCAAGGGCGCAAATAAAAAAAGATAGCTTGGTGAGTAGGCTCATCGTCGTTGCCTTGATTAAGAGGAAAATCTGTGTGGCGATGAATCCTTTGAAGGGAGTGACAAGATCCCGATCGGTCATCGTTCCCATCCATTCACCTGGAAGGCGCCCGCAACTGCTTGGTAGTAACTCAATCCGCTTGACGGACTGTTGCGCTTTTTGGAGTGATTCGTTCGGCCCCTATCGAAATAAGCGGAATCCCAGATCCGGCCCTACGGCGAAAACGGGAAGATTCTTTCCTGTGATCCCGTTCTTGCCAGGACTTGCGCGGCTGCAGGGGGTTACGGAAAGTGGGTAGCGGCTTTTTCGTCTAGGTCGCGGGGAGAGGGAACCGGCCGATGGGCCTAACCAATACCACCATCGTTGGAATGGGTGGAGAATCGCTGACGTGTGTCCTTTTTTGAGGGCATGACGTGGTAACCCGATATATCCAAAGTGGTTGGCGAATGGTCCAAAAGCAAAAGATCACCTGGGCGCATGAATCGATTCAGGGACCGAGTTGCGGCCGTTTCTCAAAATTCCGAGGCGAAATTGAACCAAACCGCCCTCCCAGGCAACTGAAATAGGCAGGACAAGCAGGATCGAACGAGGAACGGGAAGTTCTGATGACAGATGACCTTCAAAAAATTGAGGAGCAACTGACGGTGGTGCTTGCCCAACGGGGCAATCAAGACGCCTTCAGGCGGCTTCTCGATCTTTACGATGCCCGCCTGCTCTACTTCGTCCGCCGAATCCTCGGCGAGGCTGACGGGGCGCTCGACATCCTTCAGGCGGTCTGGCTGACGGTTCACCGCAAGCTGCCGACGCTAAGGTCCGCCGATGCGTTTCGCGTCTGGATCTACCGCATCGCTCACGATCATGCGGTCGCCGAGTTGCGGCGCAAATCGCGCCGGCCCGTTCTTTTTGAAGACGCTCCCGACGGAGCGCCGCCCGACCCCGCGGCCTGCGACGATGCGCCGTTTGAAGATGCGGAACTGGTTCACGCTGCCTTGCTTCTCCTGTCCGCGGACCATCGCCGGGTGTTGACCCTGCGGTTCCTGGAAGACATGCCGGTCGAAGCGATCGCCGAGGTCGTCGGTTGCGGTGTCGGCACCGTGAAATCAAGACTGCATTATGCCAAAGCGGCGCTGCGCCGCCAAATTGAGGAGTACCGCCGTGGCTGATACACCGGATCGAAGTTCCTTCGCGACCCAACTGCTGCGGCAGGACAAGCCGTTATCCGATGTGGAATACCGAGCCTACCGTGAGCGGCTTGCGGACGCCTTGGTCGCGGCCGAACGGAGGGTGCTGTGGACCGGCAGGATCTGCGCCGGATCGTTGGTCGTGAGCCTCGCGCTGATGTTTGTCGGCGGGTCGAAGCTGATCGGTAGCTTCGACCCGTGGTCGAAGGACGCGACCTTCTGGTCTGTCGCGGCTGGCGCGGTGTATTGGCTGGCCACAATCGTATTCTTTCTGTCTTTGGCGTCCTACTACTCGCGGCTGCGCCCACGGGTTCGGGACACGAAAGACGAGTTGCGCGATGCGGTGGTCCTGGACTTGCAGCGGCAACTCCGTGAACTGCGCGAGCGGACCGGTTCGAATTAGCGGACCTCGGCTCCACCCACGCTCGCGACACCCTTTTTCTCCCCTCATTCCTTGGATGGATCCCATCAACACCCCCGTTCGGGGGCGGACGCTCCCCTTTTGTTTCCTGTTTCCCTTTCTTTGGAGGATCGATGATGATGCGCATGTGGATCGCGGCAGTTGTCTTGGTTGTTCCTTTTTTGGCGTTCGCCGATGGTCGCAATCCGAGCGACAAGTTCAAGGCCGATCTCAAGACCCTGTCCGGAAGCTGGGACGCCACCGGCGGCGCGGCCATGGGGAAGGAGATCCCTAAGGAGGAATTACCCTTCCGCTGGACCTTCCAGGCGGGCGGAAAGGCTTCCTTCGCCGACCGGAAAAGAAACACCGAAAGCACCTACGCCTATGTCATTGATCCGGTCAAAATGCCCAAGGCCATTGAGCTGACCTATGAAGGGCCAGTGGCGGCCTTGAAAGGAGCCGTTCAGCTTGGCATTTACAAAGTGGAGGGGGATCAATTGGTCCTTTGCCTGGCTTTCCCCGCGGCGACCGAAAAGGATCGTCCCAAGGAGTTCGACTCAAAGACCGGGAAGGTGATGCTGATGAGGTTTGCTCGCGCGAAGGCGGAAAAATAAGGCGTTCGGCCGGTCTCGAAAAAAAGGCTGCCTGGCGACGAATCGTCGCCGGGCGGTTTCCGTGGTGAAGAGACACGGTTTTGAAGTCGCTTGTTTGCCGAGGGTGGTCGCCTCCATGTGTCGATCTCGACTCGAGTTCACTAGCCAGGTGGAGTTTCGTTTGTGGCCTTGCCCCGTTTCGAAAGGACAAACAACACGAAAGCCGTGATGAGGAATATCGCCAGAAGGACCCCACAAAGAATCGGGACAATCTTCGTTTTCAGCAAGTTGAGTGTGGCCAGCGGCGAAGCTGCCGGCACGACATTCGCAAGATTTTCGGAGACGATGGTGAATTCCGTCAAGACGGCGTCAAGGGCTGTGGGGCTACTATTCGTGTTGGCGACGAACCGAACGATCGCCAGGTCGTCCGTGCCGAACTCGAACTTCTGAATCTCCTGGAAGTTGTCCTCGGTCCCGTCGGCAGCGAGGAAGGAGAGAGTCGCCCCTTCCCTTCGCAAACGCAATTTCCCGGATCGCGATGCGGTCGCCTTCATCTGGGAATGGTAATCCGGTGGCGAATTTTTCTTCGTCCAACCCTCCGCGACATAAACCTGCTGGCCGTTGGCGAGCGCAAACCGGCCCACCTTGGCGAATTTGTTGCGCGCCTGATCGAGGACGACATTCAGAGCAACACCCGAGCCGACGCCCTTGGTCGGCCGATCGGCCGTCTTCAATTCGTAGCTGGCTGTCACTTCGAAATCACCGATCAGCGGAAAATTGCCGGCCACGCCCCAGCCCTGGGTCTGCTTTTCGGACAGCGGTGGAGTGATCCGCAGGCCTTGAGCATCGGTTTGGACGACACTCTCGGCGCCCGGGCCGATTTTGCTTAGCTGGCTCGGAACCGGTTTGCCCGCGAGAAAGGAATACGAAAATCCTGCTTCGGGAGACTGTCCGGCTTGCAGGGTCAGAAGCGGCACGAAGATCCCGAAAAGTAATCCCATAAAATCCTCTGTTCGAGTGTGCTTTTCCGTCTGTGGGAATCGCGGCGGAATCCCGGCCATGGGGCGTGGCGTTGGGTCCACGCCCGCATGAGCCTATCGTTGATTAAAGAGACCTTGGTGAAACGGTCAGGCCCCGAAGCAAGAATTGTTTCCGGCACGTCGATCGGCTGAATCACCAAAAATCGTACAAGTAGATGCCGTCAGATCATGATGCAGGCAGAGACAGACGAACTTGCATTTGGTGGTGATTGAGGTAGAACGACTGTCATTCATAATCGCTGCGCTTGGTCTTAGCAAAATTTCTTTTGGAAGTTGCCAATCAAGCGCAGGCGCCTGAGGGCAAGGGTCATGCACTGGATCCGAAGAGCGGCAGCGTGGACGGCCATGGTCCTGGTTGCCTTGATTTGCCTGAAGGCCGAATCAAAACAGCCGCCGGAAAAAGAGGCGCTCGCGACAGACCCGATCTCGGTATGCAAGGATGCAATCCTGGCCAATCGAAACGCGATCAAGACCATCAAATGCCGATTTCAACTGACCACCGATGAAAAAGAACGTCCATTGATGAAGAATCTGTCTCCAAATGCCAGTGCGCTCCCAGACAGAGAGATCATTTATTGGGACGATGGGACTTCCATGAGGATATCGATCAAGGGCCTGAAAAATGACGAGCGTGAGGAAATCGCCTGGTACAATAAAGAATTTAAAGCGTATCGAATTGATGGCGATATCAATCATGACTATGGCGTCGTTTCCAAAAAAAATGATGAAACTATGACCGTTTTAAATTCCCCGTGGTTGTATTGCCAATTTGGCTACCAAGAAAACCTGCCCGTTATCTTTTCCAGGAAATCACAAGGGCTGACAAGCCGCTTTGAAGAAGTTGCCGGGAGACGCATGCTCGTCGTCAGTTCCCGAAACGAACAGAAGCAATTGCAGACGGTATGGTTTGATCCCAAGCTCAATTATTTGCCAATAAAAAGCGTCCTGGAAGTTAAGGCGGGAGTAAAATGGTTATATGGCGCATCGGAAGTCACAAAGGAAACGGTGGAACATAGTTCTCTAAAAGGAGGAATTGTATTTCCAATCAAGTCGAAAAATCGACTTACGGTGCTGGGTAAACAGCTTCCGGAAACACTATTTACAGTTCTTGAAATCAAGGTCAATGAAAAAATCCCAGAAAGTGTATTTATCCTAGAAATTCCGGAGGGAATGCGGGTCATCGACATGGATAAAAAAGAGGCGGAAAGGAATGAGCGTAAAGGCAAGAAGTAGGATTTCAACCATACAAGCCAATCGGAAACGCAAATGACGCAACAAATCGCGGAAACGAAATCGGTGATCCATCGCTGGTACGCGCGGCCCGTTTTCTTCGTGGCCGATCTGGATCGCGCGCTCCACTTTTACCTCGACCAACTAGGCTTTGCCAAAGCCTGGCATGAAACCGAGGGGGCAGGCACCGTTTGCCAGGTCCATCGCAGCGACTGCGAGATCATTCTCTGTCAAAGTGCCGATCGCAAGGACAAGTCGCGATTGTTTGTTGAATTGACAAAGGAGGGGGTGGCGCAGCTACGCCAGGAGATTGCAGAACGCTCCATTCCCCATGATGAAATCTCGTGGGGCTATAAGGTGATCCGGTTAACTGACCCAGACGGCAACGAGTTGCTCATTCCCAAGGAACCATGAGCGCAGGCCTTTGCTCCCCAAGGGATCCGTTGACCTTTATTCCTAGTCTGTCTATAGTATTGGCATGGAACCGATCCACGGCGACAAACTGCGCGGGCACTTAGAAGCGATGATCCTGTCCACTCTGGAGCAGGGCGAGGCTCACGGCTTGGAGATCCTCAGGCGTTTAGAAGAAGCCGGAACGGGATTGCTTCGCCTGAAGGAAGGATCGCTTTATCCGGCCCTTTACCGGCTCGAGGCGGCTGGCGAGATCAAAGCGATCTGGGAGGCCGAACCGCATGGCCGCCGCGGTGCCCGCCGCCGCTTTTACACCTTGACCGCGAAAGGGCAACGCAAGCTCGGTGCGGGTCGAATCGAGTGGCAGAGTTTCGTCAAAGTCATCGGGAGTATTCTGGGAGCGCCCGCTTAATCCCGCCTGCTCCCACACCTTTGGACTGACCTGAGCGGCTCCACGCATCAGTCTGGCGGACGTATTCCGTTTGGTTTTCGTTGCCGCTTCTGTCCGGAGGCTCTGATGAGTTGCACACAGAAATTTCCAGGCAGGGTTTTGTTGGCGATCGCATACGTCGCCAGGCGCCGGCTGTTTCCCATGTCCTTTTTGGCTTTATCGCTGCTCGGTGCTTTGTCTGCGATGCCGCGGGTCCAAGCCGGCGATACGCCCGCCGCTGCCGGCGTCGAAGGCACCTGGCAAGGGGCGCTCAAGGTGGGGCCGTTCCAGGCGCAAGTCGCATTCCACCTCAAGAAGAGTGCCGGCGGGTCGATCACGGCGACCTTGGATGCCGTCGGCATCAAAGGTCGTCCTTGTGGCAAAACGGAGTTCACAGACGGCAAGATCGCCATCGACGTTCCCGATGAGGAATTCAAGGCTCGCTTCGATGGAGTTCTGTCATCCGACGGTCGCACGATCACTGGGAACTGGAAGCAAGACGGCGAAACGCGGCCGCTGGTTCTCAAGCGGGTCGAGAAGGTCGCCGAGTTTCGCCGGCCGCAAACTCCCAAGAAGCCCTATCCCTACGAGTCCATCGAACGCACATTCGAAAACACCGTGGGACCGATTGCCTTGTCGGGCACGCTCACTCTGCCCAAGGGAAAAGGCCCCTTTCCCGCGGCCTTGCTACTGAGCGGCTCCGGTCCGAACGATCGCGATGAAACGCTTCTTGGACATCAACCTTTCCTGGTGCTCGCGGATTCGTTGACTCGCGCGGGCTTCGCGACCTTGCGCTTTGACAAGCGCGGAGTCAACAAGTCCGGTGGGAAATTCGAAGGCGCGACACCTCTCGACTTCGCATCGGATGCCCTCGCGGCCGTCCGGTATTTGAAAGGCTGCAAGGAAATCGATTCCCGGCGGATCGGAATCATCGGTCACAGCGAAGGCGGGCTGATTGCCCCCATGATCGCTGCCGACCACCCTGACGATATTGCGTTTCTCGTGCTGCTCGCTGCTCCCGGGCTTGTCGGCCATGAAATGACCCTGATCCAATTCGACGACTTCGTGAGCGCCAACAAGATGACAGGCAAAGCGGTCGATCTCAGTCGCAAATTCCTGAATGCGATGAGTGGCGCCGCACTTGCCCCCGGTGCGACCCACGCCTCGATCACGACTCTGCAGCTCAGCACGACGGTCGAAGCCAGGAAACGCCTTGAGGCCGCCGCTTCCGCGTTTGCAGGACAACTCAGCGAGCCAGAGCGAAAGCTCATGGGGGCCGATAAGGAGGGTTGGGCTGCCGCCGCCGTGGAACGGTTCGCCGATCCCTCGATGCGCTTCATCCTGGCATACGATCCGCAACCAGTTCTTTATCGCGTGCGCTGCCCGGTGTTGGCCCTCACGGGAGCAAAAGATATACAGGTGCAAGCAAAAAAGAATCTTCCCCTGATCGCCGCGGCGCTCGCCCGAGGCGGCAACCGTGCCGTTACTACCAAGGAGATCGACAGACTGAATCATCAATTTCAGACCTGCTCTACGGGTCTCCCCTCGGAGTACGGGGAAATCGAAGAGACCTTCGCGCCGGTTGCTTTGACAGTCATCTCCGACTGGCTGGGAACGCTGAAAAAGTGAGCGGCTGCAATGATTGGTCAATCTCCGTACGGTTCTGGATACCACGCCATGAACGATCTACCTCTAAATGCATTGAAAAAGATTGTCGAAAAGGCTGTACGGCCTGTGCAAGCCAGCACGCTCTGCAAGCAAACGATGAGAGAGGAGATGCTTGCCCACCTCATCGCCGTCTTTGAAGAAGAGGCGAAGCGCGGCGACGAACGCGCCCCGTTGGACCGGACCGCAGAGAGATTTGGGCAGTCCGACGAGTTGACAAGGAACCTACAGGAATCGATCCCGGCCAGCGATGCACTCCATTGCCTGTGGGAAGCGTTGTGGCCTCGGCTTGGTGAATCCGTTGGGCGACGCGTTCGTCGCTATTGCGGCTTCTATTCGTTGACCTTGATGGTCTTTTTGCCCGCCTGGTATGTGTGGTTGCTGAGCAGTAAGTGGGTGGCTCAAGTGACCCATTGGCCGGTGGAAGAAGCCAGGCTTTTGGGCGGTCCCATCCTCATACTCGACGTCTTCTTTTTCGCGTTGTTTGCAAGCGTGTTGTCCTGGATTTTGGTGAGTGGGGGGCGCCGAATGGCCGCGCGGTTTCGTTCCCAGCAAGAATGGGACAACCTTCAGGCCGAATGAACGGGCAATTCCCTTGAATGAAGAATGGTTCAACCCTTCGCAGAAGGCAAGTAGATGCAACGACAAACAAGATCTGGAATTCCTTTCTGGTACTGGGCAATCGCGGCGGCGGCGTTGCTCTGGAACCAAATGGGATGTGTCATGTTCGGAATCGAGATGTTTGCTCAGGAAACGGCGATGGAATCGATGACGCAGGAGCAGAAGGCGTGGGTTCGCTCCATCCCTCGCTGGATCTATGTCGTCTATGGCGTGGCGGTGTCGAGCGGGGTGGCGGGCAGCATCGGCCTATTCATGCGAAAAAACTGGAGCATCGCGATGTTCGCCGTCTGCCTCGTGGCGGTAAGCGTGCAAATGATCTTTACGATGATCCTTGGCGGGGGATTGCAAGTGATGGGCCCATCTGGGCTCATCATGCCCGCGCTGGTCATTGGAATCGCGGCCATCCTGCTCTGGTTCTCGTGGTTCGCGAAAAATCGCGGCTGGTTTGTACCGATGATTCCGGCCGTCAAACCCGAGTAGCGCGAAGATTCGCCTGGGGATGTGCGGGAGGAAACCCTGTCTGCATCATGCAAGGACATTCCTATGGTTCTTCGACCAACGACGATCCTCCTCTCATTCTGCGCCATTGCGTTTTTCGGGATCGCGGAACTCGGGTCAAGGTGTCGGGCTGAAGGCAACGCGTCAGCGAGGACGACCCTTTATGCGAACGACCGGGAGCATCTCTGGAACCGGCTGCACAAGGCGTTGATGATTCGCCAGGGGCCGGACAAACGCTTCTATGGTGAAGACCGCCTCGAACCGCTGCTTTGGAACGAGTCGGATCACTTGCTGAAAGGCAACACCGCAGAAAGATGCGTGGCGCTTTTGGAAGAGTTCCTTGGTAACCAGGGAGAATCGCGGATCGACCTGCCGCTGAAGCGAGCGATCCTTCAGCGCGATCTTTGGCTGGTCGCGAATTGGTTGCACGGAAAAGCGAGCAGTGAAGCCAGCCGCAAACTAGAAATTTTGCTCGCCAGGGCAATCAAGCGGCTCGCATTGACGCGCGAGCAGATCGGCAAGCTCCCGGATAACTACACCGAGGCGATTCATGCCCAGGCGTTCCCCGATAGGTTTGCTCCGAATCGGCCGGATCAATCCTACTTGCCGCTGGATCTTTTCCGGGTCGATGGACCGTGGATTGGCCTGGGAGCCGCGAAGGGTCCCACCGCGCCGAGGCATCTTCTTGACGGAAGCAACCCCTTCACCAACTCGACATTCTTGATTTTCTTGAAACTGCCGGGTGGGCGGGGAGCGACGCACTGCTTTCTCAAAGAGCTTGCCGCACTGAAAGAGCCGCTCTTTATTGCGAATGGGAATCCGAACTTGTCGGGGTCGTTTCCCTATTTGCCTCAACCGAAGATTCCCGCATGGCCCAAAGGAACGGAAATCGCACTGGTGCGAAGGGCTTTGCTCATTGATTCGACCTTTCGCGTGATTGCCAGTCCCCTGACCGAAAGCGTGCAAATTCGCGTCATCAAGGTGGAGACTCCTGAGTTGACGGCCGAGATCCTTGAGAGGGTGAGCCGCCGTAACGCCCATGACTGGCATGCCGCCTTCGAGTTCCAACTTCGAAGGAGGGACTTGTTTGAGGGGAAAAATGGCGGGCTGCGCGATGTCTCGGCCGAAGGTGATTTCAAAACCGGATTCAATGCTCATCCGTGGGATGAGTTTGCCAGGGATTATGAACCGGGCGAGTTTCCCACGCGAAGTCAGCCATTCAAAAAAAACCGCGATTCTTGCATCACCTGCCACAACTTTCCTGGGGTGTACAGCTTCAATAGCCTGGGGCAGATTCCAAGTAGCATGCGCGATCAAGAAGAGATGACGCGACTTGCCGTGATGCGGGTGCCCGTCATTCGCAGCGTTGCCGAAGTCGAAAGGGCCGCCATGGATTGGAAAGAGAAACAATCTGCCTGGAAGTCGCTTGCAGCCCAATTTCAGAAGTGATGGGTGGGCGAACCATTGGTAAAGGATGTCTGGCCGTCGGGTCCATTCTTGCCCCCCACGGGGGCCTTGGTGGTCCGCTTTCGCAAAGCTCCCAACTTCGCGCCTGGTTGCTCGGTTCAATCGACCTTATCGAGGCCGATCATGGTGCGACCCTCGCGGGAGGAGTACGAAACTCGGGTTGGTCTGGGGGCTACCGTCCCCGGGTCATTCAGGCAAAGCCACAAAATCACGCCTTTGAGCCCGCCTCGCTCATAGATTCCCGTGCACTTCTTGCCTTTGTGAGGACCATTGAGAAACGTGGCGTCAATCTGTTTTGGCGCCTTCGTCGGATCGAGAGTGAAGGTCAGCTTGATCTTTTCACCCTCGGGTGCCAGCCATTGGATTTCGTTGCCCTTCACAATCCATTGCCGATCGTCGCCTTGCCCGAATTGGTCGGGGCCTTTGCCGGCAGGCTTGGGCCAACCATCGGTCTGGATGATTTCGAACCTCCAGGTTCCCTGAAGCGAGGCCAACTCCTTCTCGGTTTCATTCGGCGCAACTGGCTGAAGGAAGATCAGTGAAGTGCGGCCGCCGCCGGTCATGGAAATCGAATTCGGTCGCGCGACTTTCGCTCCGGGATCTTGCACGCTCATCAGGAGCATCTTTTGATTCGCACCTCCCCACTCATAAATCCCCATGCACTTCTCGCCTTTGTGTGGCCCGTCGAGAAATGTGAGGTCAATCTCTTTCGGTGATTTCGTGGCATCGATGTCGAAAGAAAGCTTCCAGATTTCGCCGCTGGATCGGGCCCATTTGATCTCGTTGCCATGAATGGCCCATCGCCACTTCCGCACGACCTCTTGAGCGGCACCGAATTCCTTGACCTCGGAGTCGCAGATGTCCATTGCCCAGTTCCCCTGGAACGGTTCGAGGTTCTTCAGCTTCGGATCCGGCTTCAACGATTCGAGGCCCATGGGTGGGGAAATCTCGAGGACTGCGTTCTCTTTCTCCGCATCGACGAACGGAGCGTCGGCGTCGTACTTGGCTCGGATGCCGTTGGCTCGCGCGGCATCGACGGCATACTTTCGTAGGTAAGGGTCCTTGGCCGTGTCGAGGATCTTCTGCAGCGGCTCGCGATAGGCCGGGCGAGGATGACTCTTGGCGACATGGCAGGCGGCGATTTGCAAGTCGATGTATTCGTGGGCAAGCGCAGTCGGCAGGTCATCCAATATGGGTGCCGGGGTTGGAGTGGGAAGATGGTTGAGAATCAACTCGGCCAAATACGGCGAGTCCGACTTTAACCACTTATTCAATTCGGCCTGCCAACCCACAGGCCGGAAGCTTTCTTGTTGGCGCAGGGCAATCGCGAATGCCGCCGCCTCACCGGGATGAGTTGGCTGGATCGGAGCCTTGGCACCGCGCCGGAGCATATACATCACGGTGTGACCGAAGCCCGATGCCGAGCCGCGCGGGCGGAAGTACTGATTGGTCTCAAGCGGCAGTGTCTTCGTTAGTTCGATCGAATGGGCATAAGCAATCAAACAATCGGCGAAGTCCTCCGGTTGGCCAACGCAGCGGTAGATATAGTCGATGTCGATCAACAAGGACTGCGGATGTTCTTGAGGGAAGAAGCCATTGCGAAATACCTTGAGAAACTCTGGATCCCTGGCATCGGTATCGAGCGGCTTCTTTTTCCGTTCCCGCAAGAGCGACGCGACCTCGACATCCAGTCGCTTCGCCAGCCGAGTCAGCACCGGGGCGAATTCCACCTTCCATGTGCGGGCCACGCGATCGCGGTTGACCTTTTCGTAGTCGCCAAGCGGCTCGTTGTACCAGTTTGGAAACGGAAGGCATTTCTTAAGATGGTGAAAACAGGCGCGGGCGGCCTGCCAGTCGTTGCGGTTCAGCGCATTGTTCAAGACATCGACGAGAATCTTGTTGGATTCGAGTTGTTCCATTCGTTCAAGGGATTGCAGCGCGTCGAGATCCCGTTTTGCGGCGTACTCGCTCAGTACGGGCAGGTAAATCGGTTGGATCATCGCCTGGAAGTCGGCGGCCTCGGGTAGAAACTTCATCGTGTTGTTGTCATACGCCTGCCGCGGCGCTTTCTTCATGCGCTCAAAGACCCCGAAAGCCTCCACGGCGGTGGGTTGCTTCAAAATGAGAGTCGTTTCGCCCGATGAGTAGAAACTCTTCGGGTGCTCTTCGAGCCGATCGACGTTGGAAACTTGCAAGCGATACCGCCCCGGCTCCAAAAACCTGAGGTACCGCGTGACGAACAAACTCGTCGAATAGGTTTCGTTCGGTTTCAGTTGGAAGCCGCCGACTGGTCCGCCAAAGTTTTGCGGCATGGGCCAGGTTCCCACCGGCTTGCCGATCGGCCTCCCCTTTTCATCGATCTTTACCGCAGACATCCGGAAGCCATCATTGATCCGCAGGTCGGGATAGCTGCCACCTTTCCCAAACGGAGCCTCCTCGGTTCCCTGGTTCGTCATCTCGTACTCAAGCGCGATGCTCTCGCCGAGAAGGAACTCCTGCCGATTCAACTTCAAGACGACTCGAATCGCTTCGCGATCTTCGCCACGAACCGCTTCGGCGAGGACATGGAAAGATAAACGTGAAGTGGATAAGACCCCGCCGATCATCAAAGCCACGATGACGAGCATGGCGATTCGGCTCGGCCGCAGGTGCGAGCTGGTCGGAACCGACAACACCTTGAGCACTCGGCGTTTGAACTCCGACGAGCTGGTTCCAGATGCCGCAAGCGACGTTGGAGGGGCAGAAGTTCCAAGCCTGCGTAGGCAAAACGACATTTCCGCCATGCGGACCAGTGCGTCGGCGTAACGCAATCGATCGCACCCCGTTCCCAGCACCATCTCGTCGCAGGCCTGTTCACGCTCGCTGCTGATGCGGCGGCTGATGTACCAGACGGCCGGATGAAAGAACAACATCGACTCGACAAGTCGTTGCACCAGGTTCACCAGGAGGTCGTAGCGGCGAATGTGAGCCAATTCATGAGTGATGAGTGCCCGCAGTTGATCCTGAGTCAAGCCTGTTGCCGCTGCGGCCGGTAGCAGAATCATCGGGCTAAATACGCCAAGCACCAGTGGAATGGAGACCTTGGTGCACCAGGCGAAACGCGGCAAGGATCGCAGTCCGATCTGATGAGCCTGCCGCCTTAGCATTGCGAGAAGAGAATCGTCGTCGATGGGAGTGACTTCTTGGCGCAATCGATGGGCCGCCCAGGTTCCACGAACCAGTCGAGCCAGGAGCATTCCAGAGCATGCAAAATACAAGAGGGTGATCTGGGGAGCATACTGTTGAAGCTGTTGCCAGCGATCACCGTCATCAGACGCTCGCTCTGGACGAAGGATCGGCGGCTCAACCCTGTCTGCCGCACTCACCGCGGCGGATACAGGGGCCTCCACTGCGACCATCGCCTGCGACGATGCTGGCGGCCTGTCAGAGGGATCAAGGTCATTGCGACCGGAAACGACTCCATCCGCGATTGGCGCGATCGGCGCCAATTTTGTGGCCACCGAAGAACTCAAGACGGGCGAAGCGACGTTCAAAAAGGTGACCGCCACGCAGGCCATCATGATCATCAGCGCCGCCACATGCAGCGTGTACCGGCGACTGGCCGACGCCCGGCTCAACAGCGTGTCGCCAAAAGCGGCGAGCAGCGCCACCAGACTCCCTTGCCATAAAAAGTGCAGGAACGTGATGAGGAGTCGAAAAGAGAACGACGGGTCGATCAAGTCAGAGAGGTTCATGAAAGACTCCAACAAAAGGAGCAAAAGCCTTCACTAGCGGGACTAAGATTCCTTGAGTTTTCGATTGATGAGACTTCGCAGCTCGCGCATTTCGTCGGTATCGAGGTCTTTTACATCGAATAGCTTCATCATCACCGCCGACGCCGACCCATCGAAAATGCGATCGACGACATCGACCAGTACGAGGTTGCCGACTTCGTCTTCGGAAATGCGCGGGCTGAACAGGTACATGTTCCCTTGCTTCTTGCGATCCAGATAATTCTTGGCGACCATCGTATTGAGCGTTGTGATCACCGTTGTCTTGGCCAGCTCTCGCCCGCCTGCGCCCAGCGCTGCTTGCACATCCCGCGCGAGTTGCGGCGACTGTAGCCACAGCACCTTCAGGATTAGCAATTCCAGTTCCGTCGGATACTTCGAGACCGGCCGCGGCATCCTACCCCTCCCTCGGGCACCCAGGGCCCGATCGTCTAGTAACATAGACAATAGTAGCTCATCGCGATGATCCGGTCAAGGCATTCGACTAGATTACTAGACGATTGCTCCCGGGTGACACGAAGGTCACCCGGCCGCGGCTTCTATACGTTGATCTTAACGGTCTTTCTGCCCACCTAGTACGCGTGGGTGCAGGGGAGTCAATCGCTGGCTCAAGTGACCCATTGGCCGGCGGAAGAAGCCAGGCTTTGAGGCGGCCCCATCCTCATACTCGACGTTTTCTTTTTCGCGTTGTTTTCTATCGCATTTTTCTGAATCTTGGTTAGTGAGGGGCGCCGAATGCGCGGTTTCGTTCCCAGCAAGAGTGGGAAAACCTTCAGGCCGAATGAACGGGCAATTCTCTTGAATGAAGAAGAGTTCAACCCTTCGCAGAAGGCAAGTAGATGCAACGACAAACAAGATTTGGAATTCCTTACTGGTACTGGGCGGTCGCGGCGGCGGCGTTGCTCTGGAACCAAATGGGATGTGTCATGTTCGGAATCGAGATGTTTGCTCAGGAAACGGCGATGGAATCGATGACGCAGGAGCAGAAGGCGTGGGTTCGCTCCATCCCTCGCTGGATCTATGTCGTCTATGGCGTGGCGGTGTCGAGTGGAGTCGCGGGCAGTATTGGCCTGTTCTTACGAAAGGGATGGAGCATCGTGATGTTTGCGATCTGCCTTCTGGCAGTGATCCTCCAGATGGTTTACACGATGATCCTGGGTGGAGGGTTGCAGGTCATGGGACCATCAGGACTCGTCATGCCTGCACTGGTCATTGGAATCGCGGCCATCCTGCTCTGGTTCTCGTGGTTTGCCAAAAATCGCGGCTGGTTTGAGCCGTTGGTTCCGACCGCCCAACGTGAGTAGCCTTTGAGTTCTTCATGCCCGTACCCTTTAGGCCAAGTTTTTCTTGGTGGTTCCGGCCGGACCCGCCTGGAAAAAAATCTTTCCGCATTGCCGTCGCACCTATCGACGCGTTCGCGCCCACCATGGGGGCGCTTGGGCCAGGGTCGCGCTGGCCGATCAGGCTGAAGCTGCCTTGGGCTAATCGGTCAACAATTTTCGCAGAGCAATCCAACTATCTTGGCTTTCCTTCCACTTGACGATCGTCTTCGCAACTTCATCTGGATGCATTGCGGCCAGGGGCTGTGGTTTGAATTCCCCAGCCTCGTCGTTTGGTGCGGTTGACCGGAGGCCGAAGGCAAAGGCGGGAATGCTGTTGAAACCGTACACGTCTGGCGCTGAATGACACGCAACGCACGACGCCCGATTGCTCGCGAAAAAATAAGCGCGCTGTGGGAACGGCCGCTCATTGCTTTGCGGTTGATCGAAATCATGAAAACCGTGACTGTTGAACCCGGTCTTAAAGTCTCGCTCCTCGGAGACATCGCGCAGACCCCGGCCGTTCCCCCGATCAGCTCTGCGCGTCGCAGTTGGAATTCGGCAAACACTTGCCCGCTGGTTCCGGCGCGTGCGGAGGTCTTGTTGAGTAATTCCCTCGTGAGTGCCGGGGCCTCGGTAATCATTGTGCGTAGTTGCACGCTTTCGGTCAGCGGGCTGGCGACGACCCGCCGCGAGGAGTCGATCAGGAGCGCGCGCCGAACGAGGGCAACTTCGGTTCCTTTGGGCCACTTCGGCTGCGCCGGATTTGGCAAATACGTAAAACTCCGCTGGGTTTTTTCGTCGTTGTTGGCAAGGAACATGGGCTTGTCGAATGCCGCAAGCGCCTTCAGGAACGCAAGCGTTTTGTCGCGTCCACCGGGCAGTTTTAAGAAGATCAGGAACACGGAATTCGTAACTTCGCGGACATGGAATGGAGCCGTGAGCCCATCTGTGCGGCCGAGGCTTACCCACGGCCCATCGGTTTTAAACAGGTCGTCTGGAAGGTATGGCTGCTGCGGCTTTAATGCATCGAAACGCGCAGCGTGCTTTTTCGAGGCGACGGTCGCTTCGTAGTTGCCCGGCAACTTAGCGATCTGTTCCGAAGTCAGGGGAAGCTGGCGGATGGCCTTGGCGAGTAGAGGGGAAATGCGCTGGCGTGCGTCATCGTCACGCTTTCCGGCCAGCCAGTTGGAGACAAGCCAGAGGTCGCGCTGGAGGATGGCCCTCTTGACCGGCTCCTCAATCAGCGACCTGCCCTGGTTACGGAGGAATTCCTCCAGCACGGCTTCGGCGCGCCCGGCCGCTTTGCCTTCCAACAGAAATTTCGAGTGGTACCACAGGAGCGGCTCCAGGCGATCTTTCCCATAGCTGCGGCCATCCGGCCCGAACCGGATGAAGAATGCGGCGTGGAGACAGTTCCACAAGTGCTCCGGATCCGCATGGAAAAGGGCCGGGGGCAGGTCCTCCTTTGGCTCAGGCTCGGCGGTGACGATTGCCGCCCCGAGAAGGAGACTAACCCAGATCAGGGACAGTACCGAGAATATCGCAAGTTGAAAAAACCGAATCATCGGAACACTCTATGGTTCGACTGGTCGTCCCCGATTCGATTCTACGATGGGCTCCTCTATGTCAGCATGACGTGAGACCAAATGAGCAAAGGCTTCAAATGGAAAGTGAGTCGCGCACGAGATCTCATCTGTCCTTGACATGGCTACATCGGTAGCCATAATGGCGGTAACAGTAGACGAGAGCGATCGCGCAAGGAGATGCCGTTGGCCGATCCAGAACTACCCCCTCTCCCGGAAGGTCAGCGGGAAATCATGGAGATCGTTTGGGAGCAAGAAGAGGCTTCCGTGTTCGAGGTGCGGGAAATCCTGGGCCAGAGTCGCGATATCTCCCGGACGGCGGTGCGCACGACCATGGAGAGATTGGAAGAGAAAGGTTGGCTCGCGCACCGCGTCATTGGCCGGACGCATTTCTACAGGCCACTGGTCTCCCGCGACGTGAGCCTGGGTCAGCGGATCATGAACATTGTCGACAAAGCCTGCAGGGGTGAGCCGGACCGGCTGATGGCGGCACTTATGGAATATCGCGGATTGACCACGGACGAGATCAAGCGCATCCAGTCGCTCCTGGAAGGAGCGAAAAAGGATCATGGCGATCGGAAAGGGAGGCGTTCATGACGCTCTATCCCATTCTCACCGTATGTGTCCAAATGACTCTGGTTGCAGTGATTGGATTGTTGGGCGCTAGGCTCTCACGCAGTGCCGCCCATCGGCATAGTGTGCTCTTTGCCGCACTCTTCTGCATTCTTGCGGCTCCGCTGTTTTATGCCGGTACAGCATGGTCCGGATTTTCTCTCAGTGTCGGCGGATTGATGCTCTCTCCCGCAACCATAACGGGGGAATTTCACCATCCATGGTTTAGGCCGACTACGTATGTTCGCGCAGTTTGGATTCTCGGGGGAATTTGGTTGATCGGCTCGCTCTTCTCGCTGCTCGGTGTGTTGAGATCACAGCTCAAGGCGGGAGGCATCTTGCGAACCGCGCGACCCGTGGCGCGTAGCCTCAAACAGAATGTTATCGCGCAGGCCGAACAAAGTCTGAATGCGGTCGGTCCTCTGCGCGTCGCAACCACCGGCAAAGTTGCCGGGCCGGTTGTGATGGGAGTCTGCCAGCCGTGGATTCTAATTCCCACACGCTATCTGGAAACGCTCTCGCGTGAGGAATTGCTACAGGTGCTGATTCACGAAGGGGCACATGCCCTCAGGCGAGATCCGTTAGTGGCTCTTCTTCAACGAATCGTATGCGCCCTGTACTGGTGGCATCCTCTGGTCCACATGGTCAATCGCGAACTGACTCGTGCCCGAGAAGAAGTCTGCGACAATTTCGTTTTGATCTGCACTGCGCCAGAGACGTACGGTACCACATTGCTGCGCCTGGCGTTACTTTCACCCGCCATGGCGCGGTATCCATCGGCGGTCGGCATGTTCGATGGCCGAGAAAAACTGTCCGCTCGCATTGAGCGGCTGCTTGATCGCAAAAGAATGGTCATGACCCGGGTGCGATTCGTGACCGCATTGACGGTGCTCGGCGCCTTTGGCTTGTTTTCCGTATTGATCGCCGCGACTCGTGGCGACGAGATTTCGAAGGCCGAGCCAGGCGAAATCATGGCTGCTGTCACGAAAGATGCTCAGAAGGTTGCTGCAGAGCCTGTTGAAGCCATCGCTGTGAAGCGCGTTCGGCCCGTGCTGCAATTTTGGGCAGAATACTCTGTGGTCACGAGTCGGCAAGATCCTGGGCCGTCCGAATAAATCGCACGGTGTTTGGCGAAACACCGGCTGGCATTGTGTTGTATACCAGAAGTCTCGTTTTTTTTTGGTAGGTAGTTAGATAGGAAGGAACCATGGTTATGTCGATTCGATCTTTTTGGGCAACCGCTTTCATGCTTCTGGCCGGGGCCGTTCTCTGGGCCAATCAAGTCAGCGCTGACGATGCGCCCGCAGGCATCCCCAAAGATCTCAAGGAAGTGGCAAAAGAGATCCAGGCGCGCGTAGCCAAGGATCAGGCTGCCAGAAAGGCCTTCACCGACTGGACCAAAAAGAATGGGCAACCCAACGACCCCAAGATCACACTTGCCCAAAAGGCCGAGTTCCTGGCCAAGGCGGGAGAGATGAACAAGATCGACCAGGACAACACGGCCTGGATGAAAAAAGTCGTCGACCTTCATGGTTGGCTGAGCGCGTCCAAGGTCGGCGCTGAAGCGGCCAGCTCGGCGTGGTTGATGGTCCAGCATGCGGACAAGGATCCCAAGTTTCAGCGGAAATGCCTCGACTTGATGGCGGACTTGCCCCCCGGCGAAATCAAGCCGAGCGACTTGGCGTTGTTAACCGATCGCGTCCTTCTTGCCGAAGGCAAGAAACAGCTTTACGGCTCGCAGTTCATGACAAAAGATGGCAAATGGTTGCCCAGACCCATCGAAGATGAAGCGCATGTTGACGACCGGAGAAAGAAGGTCGGCCTTCCGCCCTTGGCCGAATATGCCAAGATTCTGGAACAGGTGTACGGTAAGCCTTAGAGAAGCTGTATGCACAAGGAATCCGTTCTCCATTGAACTCTGGCGACAAGCGATGCCGACAAAACTCGACTCATCGATCGCCCGAGTCGTTGTCCAAGCGGGCGACGATGATGGCTGCTCATCGGTCCCTGCCGAACTAGTTGCCGCCGCCACCAGGCTGACCCCGCAGTTGACACCGGAAGATCTCGCCAAGTTTCCCAAATTGTGGTATCCGCCTCTTTCGCCAAGACGGCGGGCGCGCCCAAACTGAAAGAAGGCTGGGAACGGCTCTGGTTCGAAGCGCTGACGGAAATTCTCTATCAATTGGGTGAAGCGGGGCTTCCCATCTTGTGGGAACTATTTGACGAGAACCAGAAAACCTACCACGGGTTTGTCCTGGTGCGTTTGCTGCGGTTCGCGGCGGCAGGGGTGCGCAAGAAAGAGATCGTCGATCGAGTCAAAGCCAGGCTGCCGGAACTTCCTCATCCGGCGGGACCTCAGGCTGTGGACGAGGTGATGCTCTGGTCCTCGTACGGGGATATGCGCCTGAGCAAACTGCTCAAGACGCTGGCGAAGGTGAAGGTGAAAGGCATTGGCGAAGAGACGGTCGGCTCAGTCATGAAGGAATGGGCCGAATCGCGCGAGGTCTACCTCTAGCGAACTCATAGACCTCATTGAAGACAAAGCGAAGCAGGAGAGCGGACCATGCGAGTCCTTCGGTATTCGATCAACGTCACCTTGGATGGCTGCTGCGATCATCGAGGCATACCGGCGGACGAGGAGTTGCATCGCCACGCGATCAAAAACCTTTGCCAGGCCGATGCTCTGCTCTTTGGCCGGGTGATTTACCAGATGATGGAGTCGGCGTTTCGGCCGCGCCCGCAGAAGGAGCCATTGCCCGAGTGGATGGAGCCCTTTGCCCGGACGATCGATGCGGCGAAGAAGTTCGTGGTGTCGAGCAAACTAGACCGCGTCGACTGGAATGCGGAATTATTGCGAGGCGATCTCAAGGAAGCGGTTCTCAAGCTCAAACGTGAACCGGGCAGGGGCCTATTTGTGGGAGGCGTGCAGCTTCCGCGGGCCTTGGCGGAATGGGGATTGATCGACGAGTACGAATTCATCGTCCATCCCGTGGTGGCAGGCCATGGGCCAACCTTGTTCGCGGGGCTGCCCAATCCCCTCAGCCTAAAATTCGTGTCGCGGTTAGAATTCGCTTCCGGAGCGGTGGCGATGCGGTATGAGCCGAAAAGGTAAATGTGCCCGAGTCGCTAGTGCTAGAGGAAGAAAATGCGCCGCGTCGCAGACCAAGCTGAACTTCAATCGGCGTAGCCCACCCAGCCGCGAAAAGTGAACCCCGTGTAAAAGAGACTTACATTTGAAAAGCCCGCTTCACGCAGGAGGGCTTCGTCCTGTTCGGGAGAAAGAACAGTCAATTGCGCTGCGATCGCCTTGGGGGCGGATCGCGCTTTTTCCGGTTCGACACCCGAAGCGATTGCAAAATCAGCGTAACGCGAAAGCCAGAGTTCTTGTTCCCCTTGGGGAATGCTGAGGTGCATCACCACGAAGGGCGCGCCACGGCGCAGGCGGCGGCGAACTTCCACGAGCGTGCCCAGGCGCTTTTTGAGCGGCACGAAGTGCATTGTCAGTAAACAGCTCGCGGCATCGAACGGGCCGTCAGGTGCAACGTCGATGTAGCCCTGGTGCAAGCGGGCGCGCGACGCAAAGGACCCCATGGTTCGCTCAGTCAGCATCAGCATTTCGGCAGAGGGATCGACACCTTCGAAGCTCCAGCCAGGATGCGCCTGGGCGAAGGCTTTCAGTTCCAATCCTCCTCCGGCGCCGACAACGAGCACGCGGCCATCATCCGGCATGCGCTCCGCAAGAAGGAGTCTCGCCATGGTTTGCATGTCGCTGAAGCCAGGTACGAACCGAGGCGGTCCTTCCGCGTATCGCGCCACGGCTGCGGGATCGGCAAAGAATTCGCCCGGTTGCTTCATGACTTCCCTTGCTGGGTCTCGGTGAGCGTCGAGGCGAATCTCCTCATGCGTGATGGTGCTTGAGGTGATGGTGTTTGCCGCCGCGAGTGGCGAGACGCTTGTGAAGATCGGCGCTCAGCCTGGCGAGCGTCACTTCGCCAAAGCGCTCAAGCACGAGCTCCTCGGCTTCCTGAAAAACATGGTGAAGGGTGGCATTCACCGCCTGTTCGACGAGGCAGCCGGGCGATTCGCTACGGTTGCCGATGGCAAGAAGCGCGGGGCTGCCAAGCGCGGTATGGATGTCGCGCAAGGTGACCTCCTCCAGGTTACACGCCAGCGTCCAGCCCCCTCCATGCCCTTTTTCCGATCGCACAAATCCCTGATTGCGCAGTCCGGCCATGGTTCTTCGAACCACCACCGGGTGCGTTGCCAGCATCCTGGCAAGGTCTTCGGAGGTGACAGGGACTTTCTGTTCTGCCAGGTGAAGCAGGACATGGAGTACGTCGGATAATCGACCATCGCGTTTCATGTAACTATTAATATTACATGAAGTCTCAGCGGCTAGGAGTGGTCATGGAAATTCCTCGCCAGAAGGCGCGGGGCTTGCGTCATAAGACGAACCGTTCCGCGGTTCGTCTTATCCGTCTAAAACGGACGAGTCTTGGCGAAAATGAGAGCTAGGGCAGGGGACGCGAACCCAGCAAAAGTGGCAGATGGCCGCGGTGAATCCTCATTTCTTGTGCCATGGACCGATGGTCGGCCAAGCCCTTGTTGTCGCGTTCGAGTTGCGCCGCGGATTCTTATTGCCGGCCGACTAACGGCGATTTGTGCTTGAGCAGAATCACGCCGAGGCCTTTGAAGATTTCGGAAAATCGGCCTTATCCATAAAAAAAGCGGCCCGCGATGGGGCCGCTTTTCTCGCGAAATGCTGGTAAGTGGACTTACTTCTTCTCTTCTTCAGCCTTCGTATATTGAAGCTGCATCATCTTCGCTTCTTTGCCATCCATGACCCCGTACATGGTGAAGGTGCGCGTACCATCCTTGTTGTAAGTCGTCACCATTTTGGTTTTCGCTTCGTTGCCGGCGGGGTCCCGGCCGATACCTATTGTCGTCAACGTTTGAGTCTTTTCGTCGAAGGTACCTTCGATCTGCATGGGAAAAGGCGACATCGTATCGACCCAGGTTCCCATGATCTTCTTCTTTTTCGGATCGAAGCCCGTTTGGCTCGATCCTTCAAACGCCGCCCCAAAGATCTCTCCCTTGAAGTGGCTGATGAGCCACTTATCACCGAGCATGAAGTTGGTTTCCTTGCCCTTGCTGACCGTCGGCTCGGCATTCGGGTCGGCAAACATTTTGACGACGACATTCCAGGTCCCGACATCACGTTTGAATAATTTGGCGGTATCGCCTTCCTCGGCACGAACCGAGGCCGCGGGGAAAAAGGCAATGAACGCCATCAAGGAGACGATTCGCGAAATCACAGTGCACCTCACTGAAAAATCAGAAGAGAAACCACAATCAAAAAATCGTAAGAAACTTGGTTTGACCCATCCTGGCGATTCTATGGGGCCAGGAACCGAGTTGGCATGTTCGATCGCTCAGGCGCCATCGGCTCCCAGCGAGTCTGCAGGGGGTGCCTTTTTCATGCTGTCCCATGCAAAAGGAAAAATGCCGAGGCCCACGGCCAATAAGGCGGCAAATTTGAACCAAAGAACATAGGGAACCATGGAAAGGTTAAACACCAAAGAGGCGGTCAAGAGCGCCTCGATGACGAGCGCCGCGGGATGACCTCCGACCTTATGGGCCATCCAGGTGCTGGCGAAGGCGGTCGTCCCCCACAGGATGGCCGCGATCGCAAGAACCCAGTCGGGATAGCCTGCCGCATATTCGCACAATTCTTCGTGGGTACCTTTGAAACCGGGCGGAGGAGGGTAGAGGGTTCCGCAAATGAGTTCCACGGCGACTACCAGGATCATTGCGGTGAAGGCACCCGCGATGACTCCGGCCAGGGTACGAAAGATTTTTGGCATGAGCAGATTTCTCTTTTCTTGACCCAGGATGCCTTGTGCATGCTACCTTCACCAGCGGCAAAACGGCTTGGTGGCGGCTGACTCAATCATGCATTCCCACCCGCCTGTTGCAACTCTTTCGCCACCTGGTTTGGTTTTCCGAGGACAAAGAAAAGCTAGCGGGAATTGCTGCCGGTTCAGGTCTATCTCCAAGCCGTACCACTTGAGCGCTTTCGGCACGGCCTGGGAAGGCTTGACCACTGGAAATAGCCTAGCATTGACAAATTAAGTTGTCAAGGCGGCGGAGGATGCCCAAGTCTACGAGGTATCAGAGGCTGACGCGCAGCTGTGAAAAAAGGCCAGCCAGGCGCGGGCGGGACCGCTTGAAGCAAAACGGATGAAGGCCGCGGTGGGAACACCGCGGCCTTCATCGAAGATCTGCAAATCCAAGATTGAGAAACAAGCAAGGTTTTTCCGGCAACTGCTTCCTTGTTGATTTCCTATCGATCAAAGCGTCTGCGAATCAGGACACCGGCCGATTCACCTCAGCTTCTTTGATTTTCATGGGCACCGAGACGTCGATCGTGCTTGCTCCCGCGGTTTTGATGCGCATTCCAAAGGACGATTCGCCGGTCGATTGAAAATTCATGAGCGCGGAGTCGATGACAAAGCCGGGCGCGATCACGCTCACGTTATAGACTTCCGGCGGCAAGCTCATGATGGTGAAGTCGCCGTTTTCCGAGAGCGGCACTTCGGCCCAATCCCAGGCCGGGTCGCGAGACAATCGCAGCTTCGCGCCAGCGGGAATTTTGGAACCGGCCGGGAACAACACACGGCCCTTCAGTGTCTTGCCGGGAAGAAGCTCCAGAACGCCAAGCGATTTCTCATGGCCATCGTTACCGGACTTCAGCAAGACCGTCTTGAGGGCAGGAAGGTCCGATTTCGCATCGCAAAGCGAATAGAGGACGAGCCCCTCTCCTGGCGGCAGATTGGCGAAAACGAACTGACCGTTTTCGTCGGTGGCCATTGTGGTCTCGCCCACCATGCGGCCGCCGGAGCGGTCGGACTGCACAATGCCGATGGCGCGGGCCTTCACGGGCTTGCCTGCATAGGTCAAGCGTCCTGAAACGGTTGCCCCCAGGCGCATGCGGATTTCCTGTTCGCGCCCATTGAGCTCAAACAGGGTTGCCGGAAAAACGGCAAAGCCGCGCGCGCTGACCGTGAGATCCAGACCAAGTTTTGGTTCCTTGCTCAAGATCACGAACCTTCCCTCGGTATCGGTGACCGCGGCCTCATCGACTCCGGGGGTCACACCCCACCAGCGACTTTTCTCCGTCTTGGCTCCCCGGGGCGACACGACGGCTCCGGCGAGAGGCTTGCCCTGGTCGTCAAGCACGCGGCCCTTGATCATGTGTTCGGGACGCGCTTCTTGTGGCAACGACTTCAAGCTGACGAACAGTTTGGTCGTCGCCGGGTCGATCAAGTTCGTCAACTCAGCCTGTTTCCCTGGAGAAAGGATCAGCACGCGGAACAAAAGAGCCGGATCGAGATCGTCGATGGAGAATTGTCCCTTGGCATCGGTCTTTGCCCATTTCGCGCAATCGCGATAGCACGAGGGACATGTCGTTGGAATGCCCACGCGAGGCTTTGCGGTGTAAAGGCTAACCACCGCGCCAGGAAGTGGATTACCCTTTTCATCGGAAATCCGGCCGCTCAGGTCTCCCGAAGCCGGAGCCACGGCGAGGGTGGTCAATAAAAATGCGACGGTCAAAGACATCTTACTTCTCCTCTTCAACGAGCGAGGGATCGAGCACCACACGAATATTCTGTTGGTTTTTTCCGGCGGGAACCTTGGCAGGAAAGCGGATAGGCCCACCTTTGTCAGAGGTCCTGATGTAGGCGAAGATCGTAAGAGGTTCATCGGGAAGTTGCTGGAGTTTGAATTTACCCTGGTTGTCGGTGGTGGTCCAGGGAGGCGGTCCGCTCGAGGAAATACGACCAATCGAAGCTCCACTTTTCTGGAGTTGCACGCTGATCTGCGCCCCGACGACGGGCTTGCCGGCCGGGTCAACGACGATTCCCGCGAGCGATTGATTTAATTTGCGCAAATTGAGATCGGGTAACGCGAAATCTCCTTTGGTCGTGTCGCTCAGTCTTGGTGAATAGGGGCTCTGATAGGTCCAGGTGGGATCGGCCGCGGGGAACGGCGGTTTGATTTCGAAGCTGTATTGATCTCCTGCTTTCAGGCCAGTCAGGCGATAACGGCCGTCCGCATCGGACTCCGCCTTGCCAACCGGGACGATGCGAGAGGAGTTGTAATAGGCCGGTCGACCATTGGCCGCCTCAACCCGGGAACTAAACACGGGGACTCCGCGCGTGAGGATCAAGGTGACCCCCGCCAGAGGCTTTCCGTCGGAAAGGATCCGGCCAGTCAGGACGACATCGGCCTTTGCGGCCCGCTCGGCTTCGAACTTCTGCTCCTGCTTGTCGGCGACATAGCGAAGAATCAAGGGGTCTTTCTGTACGACGGTTGCAGCCACTCCGCCTTCTTTTTCCAGGTACACCTCAAAGGTCGTTTCGACGCCATCGGGCACCTTCATGGTGAATTGCCCTTTCGCATCGGTCTTCCCAAAGCCGTAACGGCGCTCTTTGTCGGTTGCCATGACTTGCATGCCCGCCAACGGTTCGTTCTTCTCACCGACGAGGCTGCCGCTCACATCATGCGTGGAGGCCACTTCAATCTTGGGAAGTTCGAACGCCTCGACGCCTTCGGGCACTTTCACGGGGGAAGCCCATGGGGCGCCAAGCTGGGCAAAATCGCCGGGCATGCTGATGATCTGGAGCCTTACCGGCCCGGGTAGCACGCGTGCCTGGTAGCGCCCCTTGTCGTCGGTAACGGCTCGAGCGAATTGCCTGAAACTGCCAAAACCCAGGGAGATCTCGGCTTTGGGAACGGGCTTCCCATTCGATTTCGACAGAATCGTGCCGCGAACCAATCGAGTCGGAACTAACGGAATTTCCATTTGGAGCGTTTCCCCTTCCTTCAGGTAGAGGTCCTCTTCCAGGCGCGGCAAAACGGGGTGCGCCGAGTCGATGTTCACATAGGTGTGGACCGGTCCGCCGCTGGCGATGATCGGCACAACGAACCGTCCCTCGTTATCGGTGACCACTTGCGCATTTCCGGAGGCGTCAGACCATTCATCTCGATTGTCCGTGGAAATGCTTATCTTCACTCCCCGAGTCCATTCGGGCTGTCCGCCGACGAGCCGGCCCTCTATCCTCCCCGGCGCGCGCAGCTTGATGGTGCGCACCGCCTCAAGCGGCTCGCGATCGACGCGAATCACTTGTTTTCCAAAGGTTTCGCTAGCAATTTGAATGCTCATCAAGTGCTTGGGCTCGAGTGCCATGAAGGTGGCAATCCCTTGGGCATCGGTTCGAGGCGCAAAGAGTTTCAACAGCTCTTCGGGAATGTATTCGTAGGCAATGGGTGACTTGTAGTGTTGCGATTCCACCAGGGCGCCTGGCAGCGGCTCGCCTTTTGGCGTGAGGATTTTGAAGCTGGTTTTGACCTCCGCCGGCAGCGCGATCTTGACGGTGAGTTCATTCGCTCCCTGCACGACCACCTTGCCGACATTCTCGGAGGTAATGCCATGGCCGGGTGCGTAGGCCCAGAGAGTCCATTGATTTCCGGTGAGTCTTTCGTCCAGCCAATCGGTGGGGAACTTCAACTCGAATAGTCCCGCATCGTCGGTCGTCGTACTCGCAATCCGGACCGGAACGTGGCGCAATGGCAGGGAGATTTTCGCCTTCGCTACCGGTTTGCCGCCTTGATCGACGACACTACCGCGAATGATTTTCATCGCGGAATTCTTGTTATCCGAGGGAGCACCCTGCGGATCGGTGGGCAGGCTCGGCGTTTCTTCTCGTCGGGAGTTGGGCTCGGCCGAAGAGGCCGTAGCGGTATTCAATCGCACCGTACCGAAAAGTGCGGCGCAGGCGAACAACACGATGCCGGCTCCCGCGCAAAACGCGCGCGGCGAGCGCAGCCTGAGGGTCAAATTCGAATTCAGGAGCATCTTGATTCTCCGGGAGAGGTTGCTGGATCGATCAAAGAAGGCAATGACACCAGGAATGGGCCGGCCCATTCGCTTTTTCGTGAAGGCCAAGAGCAAAGCGGAATATTCAATGCGGCCGATCTCATCCCCCGCCGCCCGATGGTCGGCAAGAAAATCCTGGCAGACGCGCAGGTCGCGGCGCAGCATCCAGAACAGGGGCTGAAACCAGATGAAAAACTGGCAGACCCAGGTGAGTCCCCAGGCATGCAAGTCTCCGTGTTCCACATGGGTCCATTCATGCTTCAGGCAAAATTCAAGCACGGCCGGGTCGCCGGTCGCGATCGACTCGGGGATCATGACAGTCGGCCGCAGAGTACCGTACGCCATCGGTCCGGTGATTTCGGAAGAAACGAGCAGGCGCACCCGATTGCCGCGACCGTCGGTGATTTCCCTCCAGGTGTCGGCGACATGATCGTTGGCCAATTCGGCCCGCTTGGCCAGTTGCTGCAAGCGCCGACGGCCCGCGAACGTTTCGACAAGAAACAAGGTCGCCGCGAAGCCATAACTAAGAACCAAGAAAAGCTCGGCGCACCACCAAGGATCCCATCGCCAGGGTGCGGGAATGGACTGGCTTTCCGGCTGAGGAATTGTCGCCGTCTGAATGCTCGGCGCTTCCGCCGTGGTGCGGTAATCGAGGCGCCCTTCAACTTCAAGAGATGGGGCGGAAGGAGAAATATCGATTCGTTCTGGCGTGATTGCATCTGGCACAGGAGCAACCTCTGGGGAAGCTTCTTGCGGTAGCGGCATCGAAGATTGCGAAGCAGGTGGAAGCATCGAGTTCGATGGGATTTCGTTGGCAAACGCTTGCTCGGTAGCGACCAGTCCCAGTTGCCAGTGAGGCATGGGAATGAAGGCCATCAAGAGCGGGACTGCGGCGGTAATGACAAAAGTCATCACGATTAGGTTGATTCGGTCGGCAGGCTGGCGCAAGCGGCTGATGGCAATTTTGGCCGCCACAAGCATCAAAACGCCGACCGCCGAAAACTCGATCCAACGGATTAAGAGTTGCTGGGGGGAGATCATTCCCTTACTCCTGAATGTTCTGCTTGTCTTTTCGGGCCTTGGCAATCAGTTTTTCGAGGTCGCGCATTTCGTCGGTGGAGACATTCTCGGCTTCGAGCATGTTGAGCACGAGCTTGTCGAGGGCGCCATCGTAGACGCGATCGAGGAAGCGCGAGCTAAGTTGTTCGCGCGTGTAGTTGGGGGCATAGAAAAGAGTTCTGCCCACCGAGCGCTGGATGGCCAGACCCTTATCCGCCATGATGCGCAGAATGGTCTGCACCGTGGTGAACGCGGTTTTCTGGCGGGCATCGAGCGCCGCGTGCACATCGCGCACCTTCGATTCTCCCAGGTCCCATAGGACCTTCAAGACATCGAGTTCGCGCTCGCTGGGACTCCATTCGGTTGTCATTCGGTTACGATCTCCTTTGGCGATGATATAGTTCTGTCTGATTATGATTCGCAGTGGGTTCCTGCACTCTTCTAGAGACCGATAAAGGCGTGGTTTCAGCGGGAGGAATGGTTGGGACAGGGGTCCTTAAAACCGTTTCCTGTTCTTGAGGCCCATTGCGATTTGATTCTGGGAGGTAAGCCACGAAGCGAGGAGACTCCGCGTGGCCTGGATGGATCTTTGGAATCACTGGGGAGGTTTCGGGCGCGGCATCGCGCCCTGGCAGAGCCGCATACCATTCGTTTGCAATCGGATGTTCCGAGGCAACAAGGCTCGGTTGCCAATGGAGCACAGGGATGAACAACATCAGGAGCGGCACGACCGAAGTCGTGACAAAGCGCATCAAAATGAAATTGATCCGGTCGGAGGGCTGGCGCAGTCGACCGATGACGATCTTCGCCGCCACCAGCAGAAGGGCACCAGCCACGAAAAACTCGATCCACCGGATGACTAGTTGCTGTGATGAGAACATTCGTTTGCCCTGGTAGATTTTGCTCGATTAGATCTTGTCCTCAACACACTATGGGCCAACCACAACGCGAATGTTCTGCTGGTTCATATCCGCTGCTTGCAAAATAAGGTGTCCCGCTTTCGGTTGCGGTTTGTCCTGCGGGAGCATAACGACAATCTGCAGGGGCTCGTCAGGAAGGTTCTCAAGGTAGAATTGTCCCGCGCTGTCGGTCGTGGTCCAGGGAGGAGGACCTGTTCTCAAACGGCGCGGAATCACCAAGAGTTCGTTTTGGCGGCTGGCCGTGACATGGACTCCACTAACGGGTTTGCCAGCGGAATCCACTAGGATTCCTGCCAAGGTCTGAGTGAATTTGCGCAAATTGACATCCGGTAAGGCGATCTCCCCTTTCGCTTGTTCTTCCAGTTTTGTAACGCGGAGCTGGTATTTCCAATCAAGGTCAGCCAAGGGAAAGTCCGCTTCGATACCGATGGTGTATTCATCGCCTGCTTTCAAACCGCTCAGTCGATAGCGGCCGTCGGCATCGGATTTCGTTCGAATGGCTTGAAAAGAACGGCTGCTGGAGCCCTTGGCCGGGCCTGTCGGGTTGTCCTTATGGGGCATAGGTTCCACTTCTGATTGACGGTTCAGCGTTAAGCCGACCCCGGCCAGCGGTTTTCCTTCCGAAAGAACTCGACCGGTCAAGGTGACATCCGCTTTCTTTGCCCGTTCGGGATCGACGACCGGTTGCAGAGCAACGTAGCGCAAGATCAACGGGTTCTTCTGAACGATGGTTGCCGGCCGTGGTTGTGCGGTTTTTTCGTCAAAGACCTCGAAGGTAGACTCCATGCCTTCAGGCACTTTTACCGTGAATCGGCCTGCTGAATCAGTCCGGGCCATGCACCTGCCCGCTGGGCCGTAGTAGAGTCCTTGGTGGAGCGCCACAATCTGCTTTTCACTTCCCGGCTCATTTTTCTCTCCGACGAGAGTGCCGATCAGATCGCGCGATTTTACCACTTCCATTTTTGGAAGTTCAAAATTCAGAGCGCCTTCGGGAACCTGCAGGGGATACTTTTGAGTGTGCGGTGGAGGAATGATCAACATATCATCGTTCGGTAAATCGACGTCGTCGATCCCTATCTGCCCGGGTAGGACTCTCGCTTCGTAGTAGCCGTTTTCGTTGGTCTTGGACCGCTCAAGTTGTCGATTACCCGCATGATGGACAGAGATTTCGGCATTGGGCACTGGTTTCCCATTCGATTTCCACTGAACGGTCCCGTGAACCAATGTCGTGGAGACGAGGGGAATATCCATTCGCATCGTTTCTCCCTTTTGCAAATTGCGGTAGTCAGAGAAGTGCGGCCGAACGCGAAGCGCCTTATCGATGCCGACATGAACACGCACCGGTCCGCCACTGGCGATCACAGGAACTACATAGCGGCCTTCGTTGTCGGTGACCGCTTGCGCGGTGCCGCTGGGATCGGTCCATTGATCTTGGTTGTCTGTGGAAAAGCTCAGACGAATTCCTCGAATCCATTCCCGTTTTTCGGCAATCAGCCTGCCTTCGATCTTTCCTGGCGCGCGCAAACGTATCGATCGTAGTTCCTCTAGAGGTGGGTTATTGATACGAATCGTCTGATCGCCAAATGCTTCACTTATAATCTGAATATCCAACATGTGCTTGCGCTGAAGCATCGAAAAGGTGGCAATGCCTTCAGCATTCGTGCGAGATCCGATAAGTTTGAGGAATTCTTGAGGAATATATTCGTAGGCAACGGGTGTTAAGTAGTGGTAGGGTTGCACCAACGCATCACGTACGGGATCGCCTTTGGGCGTCAGGATTTTGAAGCTGGTTTTTTCTTCCGACGGCAGCGTAATTTTAAAGTCAAGTTCCTTCGCACTCCCGACGACGACGCGGCCGACATTTTCTGAAGCGAAGCTAAATCCGGGTGCATAAGCCCACAATGTCCATGCGGTCTCCTTCGGTTTCCCATGCAGCCAATCGACGGGAATTTTGAATTCGAAATGGCCGGCATCGTCGGTGAACGCCTGCATGGTTCGCCTGGGATTGAAGTCCAGGGGTAGACAAAGCTTCGCCTGAGCCACTGGCTTTCCCGCTTGATCGACGACGCTACCGCGAATGATCTTCGCCGCGACTTGGTCGCCTTCGGCAGGTTTTTGTTTTTTCTCATTCTCAGCCGGAGGCTTCGCATCCTGAAGCACGGTTTCAGGCAGCGCTCCTGAAATCAATGATTCCAGCTGCGCTGCCGAAATCAATAAGTCCGGCCCCGCGGCCTGGGCACCGCCATCGGCTGTGTTCAGGCGAACTGCGCCAAAAAGCGCGGCGCTCAAAAACACCGCGATGCCGGCGCCCAAGCAAAACGCGCGGGGCGATCGGAGATGAACCGTCAAATTCGAATGGAGGAGCATGTGGATTCTCCGGGAAAGATGGCTTGGGCGATCGAAGAGAGCCATGGCGCCAGGAATCGGCGACCCCATCCGTTGTTTGGTGAAAGCCAACAGTAATGCGGAATACTCGATGCGTGCGGGGCCATCACCTGCCGCTAGATGGTCGGCAAGAAAGTCCTGGCAGACGCGCAGGTCGCGGCGCAACATCCAGAATAGGGGCTGAAACCAGAGCAGGAACTGGCAGGTCCAGGTCAGCCCCCAGGCGCGAAGATCTCCGTTTTCGATGTGGGTCCATTCGTGTTTCAGGCAGAATTGAAGTATGGCCGGATCGCCGGTTGCGATCGACTCGGGGATCATGATGATGGGCTGCAGAGAACCAAAGGCCATTGGCCCGTTGATTTCGCGAGAAACAAGCAGGCGAACTTGATCTCCTCGGCCTTCGGTGATTTGCCTCAAGAGGAGTGCGACGTGATCCTTTGCCACTTCCGCTCGTTTTGTCAATTGCGCCAGTCGGCGAGCCCCCATGATCGATTCGAAGATGAAATAGGCGATGGCCAAGCCGTGAACGATGATCAAGACGAAGAACGTAAGCCACCAGGGATCCAGTCTTCGAGAGACCGGTACAGGCGTGGTTTCGACAAGAGGAATGTTTGGGACAGGTGTGCTCGAAGCCGCCTCCTGTTCTGGAGGCGCATGGCGATTTGATTCCGGTAGGTAAGTCACGAAGCGAGGAGCCGCTACGTGACCTGGATGAATCTTTGGATTCACTGGGAAGATCTCGGACTCGGCATCGCGCTCCGGCACCGCTACGGGCCGTTCATTTGCAATCGAATTCTCGGAAGCGATAAGGCCTAGTTGCAGATGACGCACGGGAACAAGCAACATCAGGAGCGGAACGACCGCAGTCATGACGAAGGTCATCAAGATGAAATTGATCCGGTCGGCAGGCTGGCGCAGTCGACCGATGGCGATCTTCGCCGCCACAAGTAGAAGGGCGCCCGCCAGGGAAAACTCGATCCACCGGATCAACAACTGCTGGGGAGAGAACATCACGTCACTCCGAAGGATTCAGCTTGTCTTTTCGGGCCTTGGCAATCAGTTTTTCGAGTTCTTGCATTTCGCTTGTCGAGATGTCCTCGGCCCGGATCATGTGGAGGACCAGCTTGTCGAGGGCTCCATCGTAGACGCGGTCGAGGAAGCGCGAGCTGAGTTGTTCGCGGGTGTAGTTGGGGGCATAGAAGAGAGTTCTGCCCACCGAGCGTTGTAGGGCCAAACCCTTATCCGCCATAATGCGCAGAATGGTTTGTACGGTGGTGAACGCGGTTTTCTGGCGGGCATCGAGCGCTACATGCACATCGCGCACTTTCGATTCACCCAGGTCCCACAGGACCTTGAGCACATCGAGTTCGCGTTCGCTGGGACTGATTTCGGACATGGAGCCACGCCCTTTTCAACTAAACTATTAGTTTAGTTGATTGTGTCCCGTGAGCCTCCGGTTGTCAACGGCGAATCGCCCGATTTATTTTCCGTGACGGGAGGGTGCCCAGGTGGCGGCTATTTCTCTTGTGCCTGGGCCAGTTCTTTGAATCTCTTGGCAAACCGCGGTCCGCGCGCTTCGTCTTCATGCTTGAAAAACACGAAGGCCTGTTTCCACTTCTGCTCGCGCACGCGTGTCGCCCAGGCTTTGAGCTTGGCATCGGTGTAGTCGAGGCGGCGCAAACGCAAATAACCCCAGTCGGTGGTGGCCACAAAGGGGACTTCGAGGTCGTCATCGGCATCGGCGATACACAGCGCCGCATGGTGATCGTGCAACAGGTCGAAGACTTCGTCGTCAAACCAGGAAGGATGACGAAACTCGAAGGCCGCCCGGTGCTTTTTCTGCAAGGGAGCCAGAGCGAGAAACGTCTTCAAACGCGCCAGGTCCTTCTTCATGTTTGGCGGCAATTGAAACAAGAGCGCGCCCTCGTGCTTCTTGAGCGCCTTGGCAACATCGCAAAACAACACAAGCGGTTCGGCGGCGTCCGCAAGCCGCTTGACATGGGTGATCCGGCGTGGCGCCTTGAGCACGAAGCGGAACTCGGCCGGGACCGCATCGACCCATTCCTCCACGACCGCAACTGCGGGCAGGGCCATGAAGGTGCTATTGATCTCGACCGCATCAAAACGCTCCGCGTAAAAGTGCAGCATTTTTTTGGCGGGTAGATCGGACGGATAAAATGAGCCTTTCCATTCCTTGTAGGAATAGCCGCTGGTGCCTATATGAAGGTTCACCGGTCGTTCTTGCTCCGCGAATAAACGGTAGGAAATAAGAGCGCTGGACTGGCGGGGGTGGTGCAGCAGTCCGTTTCAGGGAGTGGCCTGTCCTGTTAATTATAGAAAAATCCTTGGAATCGATCGAAAAACACGGCGCTTTCCCACACTCCAGCGCCTCCGCGCTTCCCTGAAGAACCCACTCTTCATCCTTTGGACAGATCGGCTTCGCCTCCGCCGAACGGCGACCAAGATCCCCAAGGGGCGCCGTGCGCAAAGTCGGAAACTCAAGAAAGAGAGCCTCAAGTTGTGTCTGCGTTTCGACACAAAGGCCTTAAAGCCATGGCATTTACAAGGAAACCGGCCTGGAGGGGGAAGGCGTCTGGGGTGAGAGCCTGGCTGTCGGTAAGCACGCACTAACAGGTTCCCAAGCAGACGGTGAAAGGCGACAAAAAGGCCTCGCGCAAGGGCGGGGTCGCGTCCCTTTCACCTTCCCTTGAAGAGACAGGACTCGGTCGATCCTGAACTACTTCTTCTCGCCAAGCGTGTACTCAAAGCGATAAAAATGCTTTCCGTCGGCGATCTTAATGTGCATTTCTCCCTCGATTCCCACAAACTCGCCGGTTCCCGAATCGGGCACAACCTTGATGCTGAGCGATTGTTTGCCCTGGGCCATGACGCCGCTGTGGTGCACCAAGAAAGAACCCTCGGCCCCTTTCAATTTTCCCTTCACCCGCTCGATTGCCACATAGACCCCCGAGGTCTTCACCTCGGTCATGCCGGTCAGCATCCTTCCCATGCCCGAGCCGCTCAAATCGCCATGGTACGTTTTGTCGAGGAGCATCATCCCCATCTTGTCGTCGCCCGTGTCGGCGGGGGTGATCTTGACATCGAATTCGCCGGAAACTTCGTTCATGAACTTCTTCTCCTGAACCTTGGCCGTTTTGGTAGGATTTTCTCCTTGGGCGATGGCCCCGGTTGTCACAATCGCATACATCAGGCCGACCAGCAGGGCGCCGAATCGACCACTCCGGCTTAATCCTAATCGGTTAAAAATGCGGGCCATAAAATCCCTCAATAAGAGTTGAAAGGGCTTGATCCAGGGCCAGTCTAACCCGGCCTGCGCGCATTGGATTGAATAAACGCGACATGCTGAACAGAAAACCCGATCCCCCTCGCGGCATCCTCCATATCGGCAAAGGCGAGCCGATGATCGGTTTGGAGCGGTTCGAACCGGGCGAAGCCCTGCGCGATTTCGTCGAGCACTACTGGGCCGTGACCTGGGAGCATCAACCCCGCGTGGAACGGGAAACGGTTCCCCACCCTTCGATCCACTTGGTGTTGGAGCTGGGCCAATCCAAACTCCATGGAGTCTATCCGCGCCGTTTTACCCGCTCGATCGAAGGTTCGGGCCGGGTCCTTGGCGTCAAGTTTCGTCCGGGGGGCTTCCGTGCGTTCGCTCAAGGGAGTGTGGCCCGCTTCACGGGCAAGGTGGTGCATCCGTCCACCGTATTCGGGCCCGAATTCGAGGAACTGGAGGCCGAAACGGCGGCGATTCCCCAGGCAGGTGTCGCGTTTGAGCGAATCGACGCCTTCTTGCGCCGACTCGCTCCAAAACCGGATGCGCAGTTATCGGCGCTCACCCGCATGGTTCAGGCGATTGCCGCCGATCCTTCGATCACGCGGGCCAATGTCGTTACCGCGCGTTATGATATCGGACTGCGCCAACTCCAGCGGATATTTCGTGACTATGTGGGCGTCAGCCCCAAGTGGGTGATCCAGCGGCATCGGCTCATTGAAGCGGCCGAGCGGATTCGCAATCGCGAAGGAGCGATCGATTTTGCCGCGCTGGCGCTTGATCTCGGTTATGCCGATCAATCGCATTTCATCCGCGACTTCAAAACCATGGTGGGAAAAACGCCTGCCGAGTATCGCAAGTCGATCGAATCATTGCCCGGGTAATGTTCATGTCGTGCCAGGGAAAGGCTTAGCCGTCGATTCAGGCCATGGCCGGTGTGCGGTCGGCGTCGGAGGCGTCGAACAAGCGCTTCAAACCCCAAACGATGAACAGGGCCAAGAGGAGTGCGGTCACCCCGGCTGCCAACAGCGGCGGTTGGGTTTTCAAACCAAGCCTGAGGAGGACCAAGGCAGAAACTCCCGCGGGGGCAAGCCAGAGTAGAGGAGAAGATCCCGTGGGGAGCTGAACATCAGGCCGAAACGCCGCGGTGGAAGCCTGGCCCTTCCAGGCGAAATCGAGCGCGGCCAGCGATTCGAACGACTGGCGTAGGGCGGGATCTCGCTTGAGCGCCGCACCGATTTCTTCGGCGCGCTCAATCGACAGCTCGCCATCCAGATAAGCCGACAGTTCGGCAGGGTCAATGGGTTCCATGGTCAATCCTTCCGATAGATGGCGGCAAGAGCCAACCGCGCGGCGTGCAATCGGGACATCACCGTGCCGATGGGAATGTTGAGGGCCTCGGACAAATCGTGATAGGAGCAGCCGCCAAAATAGCGCAGCTCCAAAATCTCTCGCAAAAGAGGGGGCATTTGAGCGATGGCCTCGCGCAAGGGCTCGGCGTCGGAGGCGGTTTTTGCCGGCAAGGAATGCGCCATCTCCACGGGTACCGTCTGGGGTGCCGCACGGCGTTTCGCAATCAGATCCAAGCAACAATGGCGCACGATGGCGAACCACCAGCCCTTGAACGGTCGGGCCCGATCATAGTGCGCCAGACCGCGGTATCCCTTCCACAGTGCCTCCTGTACGGCATCTTCGGCATCGGCGCGGTTGCCGACCAGGGAGTAGGCGTAACCTGCCGCCTGGCTCAAGAGGGGTTGTGCCCACTCTTGAAACTCCCTGGGGCCGTTTTCGTTTTCCCGGCTCATGGTAGGTTCGCCCCAGTTGCCACGTTGCCCACCTTTGTCCCTACGAGAGTTGCCAAAGGTAGTTGACCAGTCCGACCAGTTCGTTCCAGAAGAAAAAGAGCACCAAGCCGACGGAGACCAGAAAGGTCGAACCGAGTCCGATCGCGGCCGTGGCCATTTTTCCACTGGCCGAACCTGGCCGGGATCCGCGTCGGGCGAGCAGTCCCAGAACGATCGCGAGTATGGCCTTTTCGGTGCCGAGCAGATTGAGGAAGGCGACCAGGCTCAGGCTCAGCGCGGCGATCGCCAGGCCTGCTCGGCGGCCATCGTCAAAGGCCTGGTTCTGTGTGATTTCCCTCTCGGGCGTGGCGGGCGGGAAGTGGGATGCAGTCATGTTGGTTCTCCTTGAATCACTCACTCTTCACCAGCAATACCGCTACGGCGAGGTTTTTATTCGGTGACTTGGCGATTTGCCTGGATTTGTTTTGCATTTGTTTTGCATTTGTTTTGGATTTGCATTTGCTTTTTCCTTCCCAAGACGATCACCGAGGTGCAAACCCGCATCGGAAATCCTGCCAGCGTGACCTTTCGACAGTCACAAAATGAAGGAGGCGGCCGTCCACCTCCAGAATCTCCTGCCAATTCCTGGCGGATTTGTCGCAGACGCCGCCGGCATGCGATGTCCTACGTCGTGGAAGATCCCCATGCTCGGATTTGCGCTCTATCTCAGTTCGCGAGGCATGCGCTGGGCCGTCAACCGGAACTCGGAGGCTTCCGACCCGCTGGAACTGCCGATGTCCGACGAAAAGCTGCAAAGTCTTTGCCCCTCGCTCTATTTTTCCTCGGGAGTTTGGGGAACCCTTCGCTGTTTCTTTTGGGATGGGCTGGCGTACCGCTACTACATTCGCGATATGCTGATGAACGGCGACAGCCGCGCGGCGATTGTGCTTTCGATTTCGCCTCTACTCGTGGCGAGTTATTGCGATGATCTCGACGGAGTCTGCGTGCTGCGGTTTTCCGAACGATTGGTCGAGGAACATGGGCTTCAGGTTGGCAGCCGCCTGGTCACGGTGCTCAATGGTCAGTGTCTGACTCAACCTGCAACTGCCGAACAAATCGCCCCCGATCTCATTCGGGGAGACCGGGGAAATCCCCGCTATGTGGATTTCTGGCCTTTGATTGCCGAGTTCCTCTCCGATGAGACCGTACCGATCGAAGAAAGAAAAAAGAAGATTTCAGAAGCGGAATATGAACGCTGCCGGCTTTTCGGAGAGGAGCATTTGAGACGCTTTGGTGGGATTGCTCGTGATGGCAGGCCGGACCGCAGCGAATACGCTGCGCGGCTGAAGCCAATCAAGATTGAACCGAAATCCTTTCCCGCTTGATGACCCAATCAATCATGTCGGTGAACCCAATCTTCATTCTGAAATGGCCCCAGCGCCGCGGGAGGCTTCAGAATGAACACGCCAAAAGCGCCAGCCGAGCAGTGAGATCCAAAGCCAGACGAGTGCCACGGCCATGGAAAAAGCGATGTTGATCCAGACCTGACGCGACCCGGAAGCGATGGCGAAGAAGCCGGTAAAGAAAAGAACCCCGGTTGCCGCGGAGAAGCTGGCCCATCCCCATTCGCGCCTCAGGGCGAAGCGGACTGCAAAGAACCAACAAGCAACGATGAGTGCGAGAAATCCAACACCCGCGCAAAGGAAGTGCATTCCTCCCTGCCAGGTGATTTTCGCTGGACCGCCGGGGGGAGCACCAGGAGGAAAGCCCAAAGCGGGATTGGCGAGAAAGATGCCGGCGCCAAAAACACCCAGTCCATAAACTCCGATCAAAAGCGGGCCCAAAAAACTTCCATTTTTTCCGGGAAATGCCCGGGGCAAGCCGACGGCGAATGCCATGACCAGCGCTCCGGAGAGAAGGAAGTTGGCAATCTGAACCCATCCCCAGTCGCCATTGCAAAGCAGGCTCACGGGATGACGGCGAATGTCGAAGCCTTCGCGAAACAGCATCTGCAGGATGGCCAGCCCCACATAAAGGGGGCCGGCCAGGACCCCGCAAAGCATGAGGTGGCGAACCGTCCGATCCATTTTCGGTGATGCTGCCGGAACGGATTCAACCGGGGAATGGGATGGCATGGTCTCTACCTTTGAGTCATTCATTGGCTACCTGGCATCAACGTGAAAAGATCAGAGAATCGGCCAACCTTGAGCCTCCGCTCCTGGCTCACCGTGTAGGGAGCGCGGGATCGATCACACCTCGAAATCACTCGCTTCAAACAGGGGCCGAATTTCGATTTCGCACTTGTGACCGGGATGAGGGCTGGGAGAGCGTTTGGCCCAGGCGATTGCCTCGGCAAGCGACTTAACCTCCCAGAGCCAATACCCGGCAATCAGTTCCTTCGATTCGGTGAAGGGGCCGTCCAGGATCACGCGATCCTTCTCGTTGGCGCCAATTTGCACGCGAGCACCATGAGAGCTTGCCTTCAACCCGGCGGCATCGACGAGAACTCCCGCCTTGGCGAGTTCCTCGTTGAATTTCGTCATGTCGGCGAGAAGCTGCTTGCTTGGGAGGACCCCCGCTTCGGTTTCCATGTTGGCTTTCACCATGACCATCACGCGCATGCCTTGCTCCTTTTTTCATCTTGTCCGATCGGGACTCTCGATGGAAGTCTTAAGGTCAATCTTGACCGATTCGCATCCTTGTCGAACGAACCCGGTCGAAATCGACAGGAGGTCGTCAAAATTGGGAGGAATCTTGGAAGGGCCTTTTGCAAGGAGCCATGAGGCTGATGATTCCCGCCTCCGCAACCGGCAACGATTGTTCGAGGCAAGCGGCGGTGATCATCCCTGGAAAACGGTCTTTAAGGCAGAGGTGCAGAGTTCTTGATAGGGGTGATTTTTCATGACCAATGGAAGTACGAGGCATGGGAAATATCTTCACTAACTGCGGGAATCAGGAATGCCATAGATGAATATGAAACAGTTGCCTCACTGGGCTAGAATTGCATTCGCCGCGCGCAGAGCGAGGAAGGTCCTTCCGTTATTTGATGAGTATTGGCCTGGCGTATTGGAATCGACGCGCAGGGACTTGGAGGAGATCGTCCAGTATGCGGAACAAGCTGCCGCGAAAGCAAAGGCAGGTACGGAAACTTCCGAATTCGCAGACAAGGGCTGCGATATCGCTGGTGGCGCGATCCTCGGATATTGGGCTCCGCAGATCCCTTGGGACCCTGAGGATGGCCCTATGCCGCCGAATCAACACGCAGCAAACATAGCGTGCAATGTGGCGAAGACCGCAGAGTTCGCAGTCAGAGCAAGCGGCCACCCTTCTCCTTGTCCGCCTTCGGTTGCTGATGGTGGATATGGTTATTTCTTGGGAGTGGTCAACGCAGCCAACCGGCGGGATCTACTAGATGAGTTCGTCGAGGAGTTTAATTCCTTGGTTCGGGTTGCCAAAAAGGGCAAATGGAATCATGCCACCCCCGTTCCCCCTGAAGTTTTTGATTTGCTTGAGAGAGTGGAACCTGAGGTGAAGCCCTTCTGGAAATTCTGGTGACAAGCGTACGATCGAGTCCTTCGCGGACACTGCTTTTTTCATCACCTCCACCACGGCATCATAGATTGAGGAGAGCCCTCTGCCTCTCCTCCCGATCTTGAGCTGAAGTGATGCAAGCGCTCGTTGCTTCCCATCTTCTTTTTCGCCGATATTTGATCGCGCCCATTTTTTCCGTGCTTTGTCCATTTCTTTTGACCTTTGTTCCTTGCAAGGCAGGCGATACTTGGCCAGGCTGGCGCGGCCCGACCGGCTTGGGGATAAGCGATGAGAAAGACCTACCCCTGAAATGGGGCGGTACCAAACAAGAGAATGTCGTCTGGAAATCGCCCCTTCCCGGCTTTCAGCCGAAGGCCAAACTTGATCTCAATCAATCGAGCCCCGCCGTCTGGAAAGATCGCGTGTTCGTCACGATTGCCTTTTGGCCTGAGGGGATGGCATCAACGGAATACCCAGAACATCATGTTACATGCTATGGCGCTCAAAACGGCAAACTCCTCTGGGACACTCGCGTGCCGCCAGGGCCATGGAAGCTCAAGGACTTGCGTGGTGGGTATGCGGCTCCCACGCCCTGTACCGACGGCAAGCGTGTCTATGCCCTGTTTGGTTCATCGCAACTGGTGGCACTCGATTTCAATGGCTCGCTGAATTGGAGCAAGGCAATTGAGCCTTTCGCCTGGGATGTGGCCATCGGGACCAGTCCGGTGCTTGCCGGCGAGTCGGTGTTGGTCCTGGCCGATGGCGCCAACCCTGTTCACTCGCGCCTGATCGCCATGGATTGCGCTTCGGGCAAGATCAAGTGGGAGCGCAAGCGGCCTGAGGCAAGTTTCAATCACACCACTCCCGTACCGATCGAAGTGAACGGCAAGCGTCAACTTCTCATCGCGGCATCCGAGGCCTTGCAAGGAGTCGATCCAACCGATGGCTCGGTGATCTGGTGGGCCAAAAACAAAGGCGATGTTCCCACGCCGGCCTATGGCGGTGGGCTGGTCTACGCCGAGGGAGGCCGTGGCGGTCCTGGTATTGCTGTCGATCCCGCGGGGAAGGGAGATGTTACAGGCACCCACCTGAAATGGAAAACCGGTCCCATCCCCGAAGGATACTCTTCGCCGATCATCGCGGGCGGCAGAGTCTACCGCCTTCATGAACCGGGCATCTTGAAATGCTTCGATCTGACAAGCGGCCAAAAAGTATTCAGCGAACGGCTACCAAGCGGAATGAACAGCTCGATCAGCCCGTTCTTGAGCGCCGAGGGTCTGCTCTATTTCGCGGGAGCCGGCAAGAGCGTGGTGATACGGCCCGGGCCCAAGCTTGAGATGATCGCAGTCAACGATCTTGGCGATGGCGGGCCGGCGTCGGCAGCGGTTGCCAACGGATGCATCTATCTTAAAGGCGAACGATACTTGCACTGCATCCGCAAGCCAAGGAGTGCACCATGAAAAGGTTATTGCTGTCCATTATCATCATCTCCCTAATCGGAGCACCGGCCTCGGCGCAGGACGCGCCCGGCTGGCAGGGACTCTTAGGCGATCTACCAGCCAAGGAAAAAGCCGGCTTTGGCGGCCTCTGTGGCATGGTGGTCGACCCGGACAACGGCACCCTCTGGATCAACATCAGCGATCGCGGCTTCTACCGCTGCGACGATCAGGGCAAAACCTTTCGGCGATGTTCGAGCGAGCAACCCAAAGGACGCACCGAATCGCCCGGCTGCCTCATGCTTGATCCCACTGGAAAATCCAAACGAATGATGACGGCACTGGTCTATGGCTCGCCCATCGCGTTGAGCGACAACGGCGGCCAATCATGGAAATACCTGCACGACAAATCCAGCCATGTCGACTGGTTTGCCGCCGACTGGACGGCTGCCGATCCCAAATTTATTCTCGCACTCAAGCATGAGGCAGGAGAACTGCTCCTCGCTTCGCGTGATGGAGGGGCAAGTTTTCAAGAAGTCGGCAAGGGATATGGGACCGGCTGGGTCTTCGATGCCAAAATCGCCGTGGTTGCCGAAGCAAAGACGAAGGAGAAACCGAAGCCAAGTCTCATGCGCACAATCGATGGCGGCGTGAGCTGGGAACCGTGCGGCGCATACTGCCCCGTCGGTTGGCAAAGTGCTCAGGCACTGCCCCGGTGGCGCGAAGGAACCCTCTACTGGTTGACCGAAAGCGGATTGATCGCATCAAGTGATCGAGGGGTCACCTGGAAGATCTTGGGCAAGCCGAAGGAACCTCGCTATGGGCCGGTGTTTGGCAAGGATGCTAACCAGATGTTTGTGCTCAGTGGGGCAGGGATTGTGGAGAGCAACGACGGCGGCGCCACCTGGTCGGCGCCGATTCCCCCGCCCAAGGGGCTCAAAGGAACGGCGGGGCTGACCTGGCTGGCTTACGACGCCAAAAACGATCTGCTTTATCTGATGAAGATGGGAAGCGATCTGTACAGGCTCGATCGCAAGACGATGACGAATCCTTGAATTGGATCTCCGTCAATCCTTTTTCAAGGCTTGGGCCTTGGCGAAGTCGACCAGTTCCTGGCACTGAAAGAAGCCGGTCCACATGTTGTGGCCTTGCCCCTTGGGGATGATCAGTTGCATTTTGCCCCCAAGGGCTTCGTAGCGCTCCTTCACCGCGCCAGAGTTGACTTCGAGCGGAACGACCGTGTCGACATCGCCATGAATGGCGAACAAGGGAACCTTGGCCTTGGCCAATCCCTCCAGGCGATCGAGCGGGTTGAATTCCGCAAGGCGGCTTTCCAGGTCAGCGGGCGATAAGGCATAAGCCGGGGCGGCCTTCTTGATTCCGGGGTAGCTGGCGAGATTGCAGACGGGATAAATGCCGGTAAAGGCGCCTGCCTTGCTCGGATTGGCAGCGGCCCATGAAAGCGTTTGCAGCCCGCCCCGGCTGCGACCCAGGAACACCGGTTTCTGCGAATAGCCGCGGACCTGAGTCATTTCCTGATGAAGCGCACTGAACACCTTGTTTCCGTCTGGACTGCCGTACGACTCGCCCGCATCGATTCCGGCGATCGCGATGCCCGATTCAAGGAATTGCTCGAACATCCAGCGTTCTTCGCGGCCTGGCAAATTGGGCAGCGTGGGGGCATACCAGATCCAGGGCTTGTTTTTTGCGGCGGTATTGTTCTTGGCTGGGATGAGAAACGCGGTCTTACCCTCGACAGAGAAAACTTCGCCTGGTAACGGAAGCGCCTTCGTTGCAGCGGGTCGCTTGGCGGAAGGCGAATTGCCGGTTTTGATGTTTGCGGCGGGTGCCCATTTGACAAAGTAGACGCCGCCGTCGAGGCGAGTCAACTGGCGAGGTTCACCGCCCGTTGCGGCGACCGTGAACAATTGCGGGTATTTGCCTTCGAAGGAGACAAAGGCGATCTGTTGGGAGTCGGGACTAAAACGTACCCGTCCGCAAGGGGTGGTGCGCGACGTGATCTGACGTTGATCGGTTCCATCCACATTCATCGTGAAGACATTGGGCACGCCCGCCTTGCGGCTGATGAAGGCGATTTTCTTGCCGTCGGGAGAAATGTCGGGACCGTCGGTCGAGCCGTGCGTGTCCTTCGGCGACAACCGGAATTCGACATAGTTGTTGGCTTCCGTGAGCCGCTTGAGGTTCTTACCATCGGTGCCGATGCGATAGACATTGCCATCACGGCGCGTGAAGACGATGGTTTTGCCATCCGGCGTGAACTGCGGCACAAACGATTCCGGATGATCGGGCGTCAGCTCCACAGGTTCTCCATCGGGCAATTTGGCAAGCTGGAGGCGGTAGCCGCGCGCCGGCCCCGAATAGACGACCCGCTCGTTCGTTGGATCAAGACGGGCCATGTAGATGTAGCCGCGGCCGGGAGCGATGTAGCTGGGGGAACTGCCATCGGACTTGGCAAGCACGACCCGCCCGCTTGCGCCATCATGGACGGTGAACACCATCCGCGTTCCATCCTGCGAGAAGTCGTAGCCATAGGCATCCTTGATCACGAAGGGGGAGGCAGCGGATTTCAATTGTTCATTGAGCTTGTCGACCGGAGTGACGCTGGCCGTTTCGGTGCCATCGCGTTTGCAGCGGTAGACCTCATGGTGCCCCGTGCGCTTGGATTGAAAGTAGATCCATTGGCCATCCGGGCTGATGGTGGGGTAGTCGGAAAGCAGCGCCGGCGCAATGATCTGTTTCAAGCCGGTTCCGTCGGCGCCCATGGTGTAGATCGCGCCAAGCGCCGGGGTGCTTTTGACTCCGCCAGGAATATCCTCGGAGCGATACTCCCCCTCCCAGGTTTTGACGGAGAAAACGAGCTCGGGTTCGGCGGCCCGAACCGGCAAGGAAGCGAGGCCAAAGAAGAGGCAAAGCATGCCGGCGAACGGAAGGAGGGGGAATTTCATGGGAGGGATCCTGGCGAGGTAAACGGTAGTCTATGAGCGATTCCCGTTTGCCGCGAGTCGTTGAAGTGGTGGGTGAAGAAACAGCGGGGAAATGTGCAATTTTTCTGAAACAAGGCCTATTTTGTGTAACGAGATCCGCTCTCGATGCGTTCAAAGAATACAGTGTAATCAAGGCCATTCTTTGGGGTGCAAAACACCAGCCGCACCGAGCCGAATCTCTTCGTGCATTGGCCTTGAGGGCGCTTTCCCATGCGGGCCATTCTCAGCGACATTGTCGGGAATCTCGAAGCCTTGACAGTCGTCAAGGAAGAAATCCGGCGTAAGGGGATTGGCGAAGTCTACAACCTGGGAGATACCCTGGGCCCCGGTCCTAACCCCGTGGAATGTCTCGATTTGGCCATGGACATGGCGATGGTTTTACTGGGAGATCACGAAGAGCGCGTGCTGAGCGATTCGTTGAGCGCAACCGAGGGCCAAGAAAAGATACGGCGCTTCAATCGAGAGCAACTCAAGCAATCGGGAACGAAGATCGAGCAAGAACGGCGATTTCAATTCCTCAGGGGCCTTCCACAAACACATCGGGCCGGGGGGATTCTGTATGTTCATGGCACAGCGCAGGACCCGATCAAAAACTACCTTTTTCCCGAGGACATCTACAACCAAAGGAAAATGCAAATTCTCATGAAGAAGATCGATTTTGGGTGTTTTTGTGGAAAAACGCGCGTGCCGGGAATCTTCTTTGAGCGGCGAGAAACAGAATATGAATTCATTCCCGCCACGGACGCGGAGCAGGGGTTCTCCATTCTGGGCAGGAAATGGATATGCAATGTCGGGTCGGTGGGGGCGCCGCGAGACCAAGATCCAAGGGCCTGCTACGCCTTGTTCGATGAGGAACGGATCTGGTTTTGCCGTGTCCCTTATGATGTGGAAACCACCATCAGGAAGATCAAGGCAAGGGATGGCCTTTGAATGGGCTCACGGATTGGATTGTGCGCGACATTCAAGATTTCTGCATGAGTTCGAGCTTATTTCTTTTGTGTCTGACCTGGCGGAGTTTTGGAGCGGGTTGTGAACGCGATTCTAAGCGATGTCCATGGCAATCTCGAAGCCTTCACGGCCGTACTGAACGACATCAAGCGCCGGGACATCGAGTGCATCTACAACCTGGGTGATACGCTTGGTTATGGCCCCAATCCGATCGAGTGCCTGGATCTGGCGAGGAAGATGACCTTCCCCCTTTTGGGCAATCATGATGCCGGAGTGTTGGAAACGCCGGATGGTTTTGGACCGGCCGCGGAAAGGGCCATTCTCTGGACTCGAGAGCAATTGAGGAATGTGGGGACACGCGAAGAGATCCAGCGCCGGTGGGATTTTCTTAAGAGCCTTCAGCGCTCACACCGAGACGGAAACACACTGTTCGTTCATGGTTCGGCTCGCAGTCCCACCCATGAATACCTGTTTCCCGACGATGTCTATAACCAGAGGAAAATGGAGGCGATTGGAGCGGCCTTTCAAGATCTCTGCTTTTGTGGCCATACGCATGTCCCTGGGGTTTTCATTGAAGAGAGAAAAGACCAGTGGTATTTCATCGAAGGTAAAGAGCTAGAAGGGGGATTTTCGGTGGTGGGCCTCAAGGCCATTTGTAATGTCGGGTCGGTCGGTCAGCCGCGAGATCAGGACCCTCGGGCCAGCTACATGATGTTTGATGGAGAGAAAATCTGGCTGCGGCGAGTTCCTTATGACTTCGAAAGCACGTGCAAAAAGGTCTACGAAGTGAAGCAGATCGATGGCTTCATCGGTGACCGGCTTCGAAAAGGGAGATAAGAGCGCTCTTCAATCGGCCGCTAAACAGGACTCGATGTCGGCGCCAAAGTCGCGCCGAGCCGCCGAGGATACCACACAGTAAATCCTTCTGGGCCCCTCGGGCAGAACGCGCACGGAAAACCGGTAGGGCTGATCCCACTGGTCGAGCACGGCCTCTTGCGTTAGCGAAATTCCGGCAGCTGAGATCATCTGCACAAACATCGGGTCGTTGCACATCTCTCCCAGTGTCGCGGGGGGCATTGGTCCATAGACCGTTTTGATCACCGTGCAAATCATCTGCCCATTCATTTCGGTTTTGTGCGCCAACATCTCATAGCGCAATGCCGGTCCCGCTCGACTCAAGAGCAAGTCAAAAAGCGAGGGGTGATCGTCATAAATGGGTTCCAGGAAACCCAGCTTGATCAACCCGGTGACACCCGAATCGGCCTCCTGAAATGCGTTGTCGAATAGTTCGGCCATGTGATTCAGAAGGGCCGATTGAGGACCGGTGAGTTCTTCGATGGTTTTCGCGCAGGCGAATTGCTCAGGCAGACTTCCCGCCAGGTTCATCATCACTGCGTGGGGGAAATCGGCGGCATCGGACTCCCATTCGGGATTGTTCAGCGCAAAGTCCGGATCGAGCCGGCCCAGCCGTTTCACCACGAGCCCTTGCAGATCTTCCGTCATAGGTCGCCCATTGCCTGATGCCTGATGCCGATCGTTCGGGAAATGCGCCGAAAGGGAATCTAGTTGGCATGGCCCGAAAAAACAGTTGTCACCGCTTTCCCGACAAACGTGGCGAACGCGACGCGATGCGTTCAGGGATAGGAACATCTCATCCCGCTTTGGCTCTTGAGTCACAACCGCAAGACCGCTTCTGCGAGACCAGGGATCACTTTTTTTCGAGGAGTGCCGGCAGATCGCCGCTTCCGGCGAACAGACTGCGGTCAATGGCACGGGTTTTGCTTCTACCTTCTTTTGTCCCTTTGGCGGGAGATGAACCAACGCCAGGGTGAAGTGCGGCGGCTTCTTTTGCCATCGCCAACCTAAGCAACCTCTTCGGAAAAGTTGGCCCTCTTTTCCAGAATCGCCAGGGGACCCATGAGAAGGATACGGACCATGCCTCGCTACACCCTTGAATCAATCATCTTGATTCTCTTGATCCTCTGGCTGCTCGGGGCCTTCGTGACCCCTTTTGGTGGCAATCTGGTTCACCTTCTTCTGGTGATCATTTTGGTGGTCGTTGTGCTGCGGTTGGTCCAAGGCCGTGACCCCTTGCCCTGACTTGTTCTGCGTATTCCCTGCGGACCGACCTTTAGGAGTTTTGACATGAGACTGATCGCTTTTCTGTTGCTTGCTTTCGGCGTCTTCGCGCTGGCCGTGCCGGCCTTCACCTTCTTCACCACCGAAAGAGTGGTCGATGCCGGCTTCCTGCAAATCGATGTCAACAAACCGCACACGATTGTGCTCAATCCGGCCGCGGGCATTGCCGCATTGGTGGCGGGTGTTGTGGTGCTGGCGTTGAGTGGCGGCCGAAAAGAGGCCGTTTAAGGGACATCCCAAATCTTGGGCGCAGCGCTTCGGGGTGAGCTTGAAACGGGTTCACCTGATGCTGCGGCTTCCGTGTCGGTTGAAACAAGGAGAGGAAATATGCGGTCTTCATGCTGGAAACGCCTGGCAGGCTTGGGCTTCTTCGGTCTAACTTCGTTCAGTTTGATTGGCTGCGGCCCCGAACAACACGCGCGTACCCCGGCCGATCGCAAAGTCGCCGAAGCGAAGGTGAAAATCGCAGATGCCAACGATGCCACCGTTGTGGCCGTCACGGCCAAGCGCGACGAGTATGCGATTGAAATGCAGAAGCAGCTCGACATCCTTGACGCGAAGTACCGCGACCTGGAAAAGCGCGCCGGCGAGGCCAAGGACGAAGCGAAAAAGAAACTCGACGATGCCGTCAAGGTGGCCAAGGAAAAGCGCGATGTGGCCGCCAAGAAGCTGGGCGAACTGAAAACGGCCAGTGCCGAACGCTTCGAGAAGATCAAGGAAGGCGTCGGCAACGCCTTTGACGATTTGAAAAAGGCCTTTGAATAAGCTCAAACCGGTCGATAGGACTGGTTTGCTCGAAAACGATTCGGCCTGGTTTGGCCTTTCCTCGCGAGGAAGGCACATCCAGGCCGAGTCTGTTTTTTCTCTATTTCTCCATTCTTCTTCGATCAAGTGAAGCGGCGCATGGTGAGGTTGAGCAATCCCTTGCCTGATGCAAGCAATTGTTGCAGCACCTTGCGCATTTTCCCTTCATCCGCTTCGGATTTCAGGCAGCGCAAAAACGCCACGGCGTGGGCATCGTCAAGCAACTCGACCAGCGCTGGCAGAAGCCATTCCTGGCAGCCAAGGATTTTCCCCGGGGCGGTGCAAACCGGAACAATCCCGGCAAGGTAAGAGCCGAGTTGTTCTCGCACCGCCTCGATCGCCTGATGGATCTGCGCTTCCTTGGGCCGCGACGGATGCTGCCAGTCATAAGGCGGCGCCCATTCCATCGCGGGAGAGAGCAAGTCGATATGCGTCATGACCGCCAGAATGGGCGGCTGGCGCAAATCGGGATGACTTTGAAAATACTCGCGCAAATCCTTGAGCATAGCCAAATCGCTTTGCCGTGCGGGGTTGCGAGCATGCACGACCAGGATCATGACATCGCATTGCTGCGCCGCCTTTTCGATCGAACGCAGTTGCCCGGAAGTCAATCCCTTGACTCCATATCCCACCGTGTCGAGTAGCTGCAGGGGAGTCGCGATTCCCGGTGGCTGCAAGGCAAACCCCTGCGTATCCTCGGTTGCCGGTAGCAGATCGGTCAGCGCTTTTTGCTCACCGAGCAGCGCATTGATCAGACTCGATTTTCCCGCGTTCGTCTGGCCCGCGAACGCAAAGGCAACCGATTTCGGCGGGACCGTCGGCTCCAGAGGTTCTTCCGCCGTGGGCGGCAGATTCGGTTCCGAGGAGCTAGCCGCCGCCCGCAGGTTCTCTTTTTGCAGTTCGAGGTAGCGTGTGGCTCCAATACGGAGTCGGCCGCTGTGCAGCTCAATCAGGTGCGTTCCCAGGCGGTGCACATAGGCGGTATAGAACCAGAGAATCATATTCTCTTGCAGCATTTGCCAGGGACGGCTCAGGCCGGCCTTCATCGCGAAATAACGCACCGCCGTATTGAAGGGAGAGAAGATGCCCGAGATGATCCAGGTGATGTTGCTGGCAGTCGGATACCAGTCGGCCAGTTTTTTGAAGCCCCGCATGTCGTTGATGGTGACGAGGTGGCCGCCCGGCAAATATTCATCAACCATTTCCGCCAGATCGTGAGCGGCCAACTCCACCACGGCGAGCAGCTCGGGGATCGTCAGCGAGCCGATTGGATCTTTGGTTTTGGGGTGGTAGAACTGCGCCAGTTCCAAGGCCATAGCCTGCGCGGTGTCGGCATAGAAGGGGAAGGAGATCAGTTGATTGGCAGGCAGCGTCGCGGCTTTTTTCGCACGCTCCTCCACCAGCTCCCAGGCCTTCCGGTCGCGGTCGGTGAGGTGAAGAGGCCCGGAGAAATCGACCTTGAGTAGTTTCTTTTCCGCCTGCCAGCGCCAGCCAAAAAAATAGGCCAGGCCCAGCGAACCAGTCAGCGGCCACCAGGCCCAAAACCACATCCCCGAAATCCAGAGAGAGTAGATCCCAAACGAGACCAGAACCAGGATGGGAGTCACCGTCAAAGCCACCAACACAAACCAGCGCCAGCGACTCATGAATGTTCTCTCTGCCAGAAAGCGGAATGGAGGTATTGGCTTGTCGGCGGGGAAATTAGCCGGACTTGGAACGAGACTGGGTCCAGAGCGTTTCGGCTCGGGCCAGTTGCTGGCGGTAATATTCCTTCAGGTCTTCGGGCTTGGGCACATGCCCCTTCTGAACGGCGCCGTAGTAGTAGCAAAAGGCTTTGCCCAGCGCGAAGGTGGCTGACCCGGCCAGGGTCGCCCCCGCCACCGAACCGAAGAAGGGGATGAACTTCATCAGTTCGCGGATTCCCTGGCGCATCAACATACCCAGGCCCAGGGTGGTCGATAGATCCAAAAAGCGCTGCGCGCTCAACGGCTGGCCGTACAAGCGCGCCAGATCGAATATCATCTTGGTCTGAATGCCCGGCAAGATGAACAGGTCAACCCAGGGAATGGGGATGGCTCCGGCCGTCGCGGCCAGCGTGCTGTAGCCGACGATCCGCGGCAAGGCCTTGCGTTCGAAATAGTCTTGAAGCGTCCGGGTCGCCTCGTCGAGCGTGATCAAGGTTTGGCGAAAAGTGGCCGGCAAGGCGGCAATGATCGTTTCCTTGAGGACGGCGCCGCCAAACGCCGGATCTTCATACCCTTCCTCGGGAAGAGTCAGATCGATCGGAATGATCTGATCGCAAAGGCGATCGAACTGATTCCTTTGGGCCTCGATGGCGCGCTGGACGCTTTCCGGCACGGTGTCCTTCAGTTCGGGCCGGATTTCCGCCTTGCTGCCTGGGATAAATGGGTAAGGTTGCGCGTGTTGTTGCTGGGGATAGGCTTCGTGCAGGCAAGTCAGCGCCAGGATCACGGGCCGATTGGGTTGGTCGCGGCGGATCTTGCGCAGGTGGGCGAGGAGATCGTCGAGGGAAAAATCGAGCAGACGCACCGTGACGATGACGAGGTGAGCCAGCGAGTGAAAGCGGGCGATGTCTTCATCGGGATCGTAGCCGGGCTCTTCCAGGCCGCGCGTATCGAGAAAACTGAGCAGGGGAGCTTCGGAAGTTGGGAAGAGATATTCCCGTGAAAATCGGGTGCAGGGTTTGAATCCCTGGCCGATTTCCGCCTGGTCGGCCCCGGTCAGGTAGCGGACGATGCTCGATTTCCCGCTCTGGGTTTTCCCAAAAAGCCAGAAAACGGGAACGGGGGTCTTGCGCACGAGCGCTTCAAGGCGGCCGCGGTATTCCGTGTCGGCCGGGGCTGTTTTCGCCGTTTTGGTCGACTCCACCATCGAAGATTCCCCCGCAACAGGTCTTGGGTGGAAAAAGCAGTTTCCGCGCCAAACGACCGGAATTCAACCCTGTCCCGGTCAACCTGGGAAGGATCCCCCGGCAATTTTACGCACCTGGAACCGAAGTGGACCCGTGGGACGAACCGGTTTGACCCACATGAAGGATCGATGTGCGGGCACGGTGGTTTGCTGGGAAGGGGTTCCCTTTCCCGGGCGGGAATGCGATTTTCGTCTTCCTTCGGTGGCGAAAGTCTCGCGGTCGATCCAGGTCCTGAGGTGGTTCGCCCTTTCCTGGGGCATACATTGCAAGAATCTTGCAGGGGCCTGACCATGATTTCGCGGATTGCGGTGTGCTGTCTGAGTGTGTTGTCGTTGGCCGTCTTGGACCCCATGTGCCGCGGTCAGAATGCGCCGGATAGCGTGATTGCCGACTTTGAAGGCGAGAACTATGGCACCTGGAAAGTCGAGGGCGAAGCATTTGGCAAGAAACCGGTCAGCGGTTACAAGCTCAATGGCGTGAGCGGGTACCGGGGCCGCCAACTGGTCAATTCGTTCGGTTCCGGAGACGGAGCGACCGGTTCGCTGACTTCGCCTCCTTTTGAGATCTCCAAAAAGTGGATCGTCTTCCTGATCGGCGGCGGGCGTCACCCCAATGAGACCGGGATCGAACTGCTCGTCGAAGGGAAAACGGTCAAGGCAGCAACCGGAGAAGACTCGGGACAACTACGCTGGGAGTCCTGGGATGTCGGCCAATGGGCAGGGAAGACGGCGGTCTTGCGAATCTTCGATCGGGCCAAGGGAGGTTGGGGCCATATCAACATCGACCAGATTCTCTCAAGCGATGGGCCCCGGCATGGCTCGGGCACCTGGAGGCTGGAAGAGTATCGTAGATCCAACGACTATTACCGTGAGCCGTTTCGGCCGCAATTTCACTTCACGCCCGAACTGAACTGGATGAACGATCCCAACGGGCTTGTTTATTTCGATGGCGAATATCACCTCTTCTACCAGCACAATCCTCTGGGCAACGAGTGGGGCCACATGAGCTGGGGGCATGCGGTCAGCACCGATCTGATGCATTGGAAGCACTTGCCGATCGCCCTGCGCGACGAGTATGGCGCGATGATTTTCTCGGGATGTTGCGTGGCGGACCGGACTCATTCCAGTGGCTTGAGTCAGGGTGGAAAGCCGCCGCTGGTGGCGCTTTACACCGGCCATAGCCCGGATCGGCAGACGCAGGATCTGGCGTTTTCCCACGATCGCGGCCGAACCTGGACCAAGTTTGCCGGCAACCCGGTGCTTGATCTGGGAGAGAAGGAATTTCGCGATCCCAAGGTGTTTTGGCACGAACCGACCAAACGCTGGGTGATGGCCGTTTCCCTGGCCGTCAAAAAGCGAATTCTCTTTTATGCCTCGACCGATTTGAAGACTTGGGCCCTCCTCAGCGAATTTGGCCCGGCAGGAGTGAGCGCCAAGGCCAACTGGGAATGCCCGGACCTGTTCGAGTTGCCGATTGAGAACGAACCGGGAAAGACTCACTGGGTGCTCAAAACCGACATGGGTAGCGGCTCGGTCGCGGGCGGTTCGGGCGGGGAATACTTTACCGGAACCTTCGACGGCAAGGAGTTCAAGGCCGATGCGATCGATTCGCAATGGGTCGACTATGGCCGCGATTTTTATGCGCCGGTGACCTGGTCGGGAATGCCGGCCAACGATGGCCGCCGCATCTGGATCGGTTGGATGAACAACTGGGAGACCTGTTTGAATCCGACGCAGCCGTGGCGAAGCGCCATGTCGATCCCCCGGCAATTGTCCTTACGGCGCATCGACGGGAAACTGCGGCTTTGCCAAAAGCCGGTGGCTGAACTGAAAACGCTACGAACCAAGGAGATTGCACTGAAGGATCTTGTACTAAGGAATGCCGTGCACCCGCTGTCCGTGAAAGGTCAGCAACTGGAAATCGTTCTGGAAGTCGAACCAGGCAGTGCCAAGGAAGTGGGGCTGCGGGTGCTGAAAGGAGCCAAGGGGCAAACCGAAATCGGCTACAGCGCCGCGGACAAAACGCTGTTCGTGGACAGGACCCGGTCGGGAATTGTTGATTTTCATCCCGCCTTCGCGGGCCGGCACAATGGGCCGATGTCGGTGCTGGCCGATGGATCGATTCGCCTGCATCTCTTGGTGGATGCCAGTTCGGTCGAAGTGTTTGGTAACGACGGCGAAACGGCGATCACGGATTTAGTGTTTCCCGAGCCGGGGGCCGATCAAGTCGAGCTTTTCGCTCTTGGCGGCGAAGCGAAGATCCGCTCCCTCAAGGTGTTTCCTCTCAAATCGGCCATCGTTACCCCGAGTGCTCCCTGATCGTCATTTCAGTCAGATAAGGCGAGCGATGGGCGTAAGCCCGTTGATTCTGAACCGTCAATAGGGAGAGATCTCGCGCGACAGACTGTCTAGAGAATCATGGAGTTGGCACTCCACGCTCGCCAATTTAGGTTAGTATAAGTGTTCAGTAAAAGCATGTTGTCGAAGCGTGATTATTGGTTATTTCGTCAACAGTGCCGCCGCCTGCTTCGGATTGAGCATCTGCAAATAAGCAAGTTTCCCTTGTAGTTGCCGGTCCTTGACCGGATCTGGCGCCGCTGCCAACCTCTGCTGATGTAGCGCGGCTCTCAATCGGCGCCTCTCCTGCCGCGAAAGCCCAGCCTCCTGATTGACCGTCACGCCGGCCACACGTTGCCGTTGCCCCGCGCGCATGACCCTGGTTTTTTCCGCGTTCAGCGGCAATTTCTCTTCCCTGGCAATGCGGCCGGCGATCGTGATCAGCAGTTTGGCCTGACTCGCGTCGCTGCCGGAAAAAGTCAGGTCGTCGGCATAGCGCGTGTAAGCGAAACCATGCTTCTTCGCCAAACCCGCCATGCGAAAATCGAAGCGGCGCAAAATCGCATTGCATAACCCCGGACTCGTCGGCGAGCCCTGCACGCAAACGCGCGGGCCAACGGGCACATGCACCACTTCTGCGTCACATACAACGCTCTGGCGTTGCGATTCGGTCATCAGCCGCGACAGCATTCTCGCGACGCGGGAACTGTAGCCATAGCCGATGAGCAGGCCGCGCACGCGCCCGTGATGAAGCGTCGGAAAACAATCCTTGATATCGAGTTTGATGACAACCGCTTTGCCGACATGAGGATCGGCGTTGGTCGCGATCGAGCGCTTCTTCAAGAACCCGTGGGCATAGGGACTAACCGGCAAACGACTGACAAGGAGCTTTTGTAACTGTCGCAGAATCGCCTTCAGCTTCTTCTTGGGAGCCTGGATGAGGCGCCGGCCGCCAGTGCGCTTCGCGATGGCGAAGGTCACATAGTGCTCGACCGGTTCACGGTCGCGATGGATCCAGTAGTGGCGGAGCGTTCTGTCGCTGACATCGAGGGCATCGGCCACATCCTCAGGAATCGTCCACAGCGGCAAACCATGGCGTTTGAGTTGTTCGATGTCGGCGGCCAGGTTGCGCGTTTCGGGCTTGTCACCTGAAGCCGACCCCTGAAGGTGAACCGGTAGATCGACCGTGCCCGGGAATTCTCGATGGTCCAATCTGCGGCCATGGGTCCTGAGCGGCCGGGCAGCAGGAAGCTGCGGCAAGGAAGCATTCGAAGATGCCGGGGCCGGTTTTTGATTGGGAGGGTTTTGGCCACTTGCAGGAGGAGGTGTCTGCTCCTTTGGCTTGAGGAAGGAGCGGAACCAATCAAGAAAACTCATGAATCCCATTCCCGGACCAATGGTCCTCGCGAAAGGTCGGCATGAGTCATGGGATCAGGATCGTCCTGGTGTAGGGTCTCAATCGCTTTGGCCTGGAGGCGCTCCACTTTCCAGGCTCCAGTACTTCCCCGGTAGTTCAAGGAATGAACTACCGGGGAAGTGAAGTAAAATAGGCAGCGTTCCACCACGGCGAAACACCGTGGCATGGTTGGCTGGTCGCTTGCCCTCCCGGCCAAAGCGGTTGAGATCCTACCCGGGCCTATCCTAGGAATTGTTGGCGGTCTACTTTCTTTGCAATCCTTATTTCGACCAGGAGATGACGCGTGACAACAAAGCCCGCCAAGCGAATGTAAGTTTTTGCTAGAGTACAATGGAGCCCCCGATCGGGATACTCGAAGGCAAATCGACCCGCTCTGCCGCACTGGCGAGAAGCAGGGCCGTCATATGTTGGCAGGGGCCCGCTTGCATCAGGTTTTCTTCGTAGAAGGAGCAGGTGCAAAACCCTGAAGCGAGGGAACCGTTGGGGTTCACCACGATGCGCACATCGGTGCAATCGCCGGCCTGGCCATGAATATGCCATTTCCATTCAATCCGTTTGCGGCCGGGCAATCTATCTGGCAGTTTTAAGCGGCTTTTGCGCATCGTCCCATGCTTGAAACAAAGATGAATCGTGACGGCTTTGGATTCCCAAAGCTCTTGGGCCATCTCGGCTTGAGGGGGCATTTCAAAAAGGCTCGATTCGGGCAAGGCGGGTTCAAAGAGTTCTCGATGACGATAAATCCTGGCCTGAACATCGAAAAAACAATGACCCTGGCGGCAAAGCCGGACGAGTAACCCGGTCGCCGTTTCTTCATCGATTGCCAGGTTCCGGGCCAGGTGAGCGGCAGTCCCCGAAGGAGCGGAGCTCAAATGGTGGCGGGCGCGCTCCAAGAGAGCGCCGCTCAAACTCGGAACCTCCTGTGCAACCGTCATGGGGCGAGCGTCGGATGGGCTCGACCAGATTCGTTCACCCATTCCAAGGAGCAAGGTGATCGATCCGCATTTCAGCCAGCAAAAGAGCGGCCCGTTTCGGTCGCTGAATTGCAAGTGCGCGGAATCGGCATACGGGACCAAATCGTTAAGGATGGCCCAATTTCTAAATTCGCCGGGAATGCGCACAGGGCCTTCCCAAGGAATTCCCCGGGGCTGGCCGCTTAGCCGATACGATTTTTCCCAGGGTTCCAAGACGATGCGAGACTGGCCGTCTGCGCCTTTTTCCAGGCGGCAGGCGCTCGCGTCGCAAAATCGTTCGAGCGGTCCCAGGTCGTTCAGGATCTCCGCCAGATCCATGGGCGCGATTTCCAGGCGCACGCCTGGTTTTCCTAGATACTCAGGGTATTGCAAGCATCGGGCCAGGAACCCAGGGGAAACTTCCGCAGGACGACGCGAAATTTCCGCTGGCGGGAGCGCCGCCCCTCCCGAGGTTCCCGCGGTTCCGATAAACGCCGACGGCGCCTCGGTGCCGACAATCAGCGAGGTCTCGCGGCTGCTACGCAAATCCTCCAGATCTTTCCAAAGTTGGGAAGGGAATGGCACCTGGGAGGTACCGCAAATGGTCCCCTCCTTGATGTCGAACATTTTGGTGTCGATGATCAGCGCCGTGTAGACCGACCCGCTGCTCCGGAATCCTTCCAGGATGAGCCGATCGGGAGCCACTGTCAGAAACGGATCGAGCGGATCGGAAAGACGGGAAGGAAGGAGGTCGCCCCAAAAGGTCATTCCCAAGGCTCGCAGAGCCAGGCGAAGCGGAAACAATCCCCGCCGCACTGTACCCCGGAAACGAATCGCTCTTCGTCGCTCGCTTGCCAGGAGGAGGGAAACGCTCGTGGCCGACGATTCCAACCGGGAATGACCGGAAAACTCCACCGCTAGCTTCATGAACCCACCTTCCTGGGAAGGTAAATCACCGGTTGTTCGTCTTGGCCGCGCAAGGAAGGATGTTGGAAAAGGATCTTGCCGATCAAGCCGATGAGCGGTTCCTTGAAGGCCTTTTTGCCAAACCGTGCCAGGCACTCCCTGGCCCTTTTCAAAATGCGTTCCGCCGTGCTCGCGTCTTCACGAACCGCATTGGCCAGGGCCAGACACAGTGCCTTCAGGCCTCTGCGTGTCCGGGGTCGCCTGAGGGAGCCAAGCAGAAGATCGAGCGACAGAACGACAAACCAGCGGGCACGGCTGTCATCGAGCGCCAGCACCTGAAAGCCCAAGTTCTGCACTTCAGGCAGTTTGGCTTCGAGCAGATTCGCAAGCGCCTCCGGAGCCGACAGGTAAGTTTCCGATGATTCGACAAGGAAAAGTCTGGCCAGGGCATTTCTGGCAAAAAACAGGGGAAAATAAGGAAGCGAATTTTGCGGTAGGTAATTCAAAAGATGGGAAACGCGCCTGGCGAATTCGGTCGGATTGCGATCGCGTAGATCTTGATAAATCTGGTGCAAAATTTCAATGGTTTTTTTCTTTTCGTCATGCTGTGGCGTCGAATAGTCCTGGTAAATCCATGTCCTGGTGTAGCAACTGGCGATCAAATCGACTAGTTGGTGATCCTCGTGAGCCACGGCGGTATTCAGCAGTTGCGCAAAGGCGGGATCGTAAACATTCACGATGGCGGATTGGAACGGGCCCTTCAACCACAAAGGATCATGCCGGCAAAGGCGGGTCGCCGTGGCGTCATCGAGGTAGAGCGGCCGCCAAAGGAAGTAAGGCCGGTTGGACCAATCGGTGGTGGGCGCACCCAGTTCGGCGAGGCCTGCGCGACGGTCTAGGTCTTCCAGGTCTTTGCGGTCGAGCAAATCGACAATTTGTCGATTGAAGTCCTTGGAATTGCCAGTGGCATGAATGATCCCCGCCCACAGGTCCCACCAGTGGCGAGTGCGAGCGAGTTCCAACAAGGGTTCGCACTTGGCCGAGTGCAAAGACGAAAGGCATTCGCGCACATAGGGAAAAGTCTCGCGGCCCCGCAATTTCAGCAGCGCCAGGATCGGCTCATGCCAGTCCATCCTGGCGCCGGATGGGTTGCGCTTGCGCAATTCCTCATGGAGTTGGTCGGCATCGGAGATTTCCAACGCCAGTCGCTCGACATCCTTTTGCCAATCCTCCTGGGAAACCTGCCACCGGTAGAGGAGGAACGCGAGCTCGTTGTCGTTGGCCTTTTGCGCCGCCTCGAACAGGCTTCGCCAGAGTTGCCGGCGCTTGTCTCGGGAGGCGGTGACTCCTCGAAGGAAATGACGTTGCAAAAACTCCGAACAGGACGGATCGATCTGATAAATCGCCAAGGCGATCGGCTCAGTCAAAGTGAACCGGGAATCAAACGCGTGGAGCACCTGCGCTTGGGCCGACTTCTTCGTGGCGTCCCGAAATTGCCGCAGCAGTTCCTGGCCAAACCTTTCTTCGTCGATGCCGAAGGGAGCCTTGGAGAACTTCCAACGAGTCAGTTTTTGTACCAGCCACGAGTCACGGTTCTCGCGGGCTTCGCCAAGCCAGGATTCCAGCCGATCGGCGTGGGCGGACCAAGGAATGAGGTTGTCATCAGCGGGGCTTTCTCGGTCGTACTGCGAGAAATGCCTCATGATGAACGGCAACGAGCGCAATCGATTGCGCCGATAAAGTTCGGGTCCCCAGAACCAGGTCAGGCCGCCAAGAGCCTTCGCGGATAGGAACGACGAGAATTGTTCAAATAGCGCTTCATCGCTTGGCGATGTGGCGAACAGGCGCTCGAGGACCGATTTCAGGCGGTCGGCTGCTTGCGTCTGGCCCATGCTGATCCCGTGGGACTTGAGGGAACGATTGAGGGAAGTATAGAAGGGTCGATGCGGTTTGACGCATTCCCAATGCTGCTGGGCGCGTTACTTTTGCCAGGCGGCATTTTGCAGCACGACGCGGTAGCCATCGGGATCTTCAAAGGTCTTGCCGTGCCTGTCCCAGTAGGGATTGAAGGAGGCCACCCCGGCGTAACCGGCTTGGGCCATGCGCTCGATCGCGCACTGCCATTCCTCTGGATCGGGCAGATAGAAGACGAGCAAGTGGTCTTGGTCTGGCGCCCGGCCCGCCGGATGGCCCGCTTTCTTGACGAATTCCAGATGGTAAGCGCCGCCGGCAAAACCGAGCATGACGCCATCGAAACCTTCATGGTCCTGAAACTGGCCCAGAATCGACATGCCAAGACCGTCGCGATAAAAGCGAATTAACTCGTCCATCTGATCGGTGGGCCGGGCAACGCGCAGGTGGGCCTGGGCTAGTGACATAAGACTCCTATTTGGTGAATATAACCTCCTTGATATCCTTAGTTTCTTTTTGCGACGAACCATTCCACGGTTCCTGTCAGCACGACGGCTCCGTTCTCATCGGTGACTTCCATCGGCACCGCTGCCAGCACGCGGCCCTTGGCGGTCCATTCGGCCTTCCAGTTTGCAGCTTCTTCCGCGCTAGCGAGCGCCCTCGCAAAGATCCGGCCTTGGGCCGGCTTACGAAACTTGACTTCCAGGCGCCTGACTACGGGAACCAGCCCCTGCAAATCGCCCCAGTGGCACAGGAGAAAATCCCCGGAGCCGGCTTCGGCCACCGCCATCAGCGCGCTGGCATGAACCGTGCCGAGGTGGTTGCCATACTGTTCTCCTGCGGGAAGGCTGACCCGGTCGCCTTGCTCGCCTTTTACGATTTCCAGTCCAAGCAAACGATTGAAAGGCAACTGGGTGACATCCATTTTCAAAGTCCTCCCGAAGCAACTTCAGGATCTTCTTTTAGCGACGCGGCCGGCGGCCCCTGAGTCATTCGTTTGACCAGGTTCCAGATCACTCCCAGGAGACCCGCGGCGACCGACCCCAAGCCGATCACGGTCACGGCGGTGACGATCGCCGAATAGGGAGCTTGTTTGACCACCTCGGGCCGATCGATGGGGCGATGAAATATCCGGATCCCATGGATTTCGACAAATTCCTCACCCGGTCCGTTCTGATCGGGCATACGCATCTCCATGCGCAAACCAAAGACAAGCAAGATGAGCGCGGTGGCAAACCAGCCAAGAAACGATGGGAACATGAAGCCGGATCTCAAGGGTAATAGGAATGTTCAAGCCCGACCTGGAGGCTGGAGGGCAAATCATCAGGCTTTCCCAAGCGACTCTCTACACCAGTAGACCAGGTCGGTCGCCGCCGGTTCGCCGCCTGCCAGCCGGATGAGGGTAGCGATTTGGCCGCGGTGATACCAGGAATGGCCGAAGAGCTGGGTCAGAATGTCTTCGACGCGATTACGATATCGGCCCGAGTCGAGGCTTTGATATTCCATCGTCCGGTCCAGATCGGCATCGCTCAAACGGGCGAGATAGTCCGACCAAAGGTTCGAAACGGCTTCCCATTCGGCCGCGATCTGGGAAAGCTCGGCATCTTCCGGAAAGGGCGATCCCGAAGGAGGTGCCGTAAGACCCATGCGCGAAAGCCACATCCGTCTGGCAAACACCAGATGGGCCATGAGCGAGACCGCCTTGCGATATTCCGAGTTCAACCGGTTCGCGGGAGGGACGGTTCCCAAGGATTGGAGCACCTTGGCATGCGAGTCCTTCTCATATTCAAACCAGCGCCGGTAGCGCCTGATCAATTCATCGGACATGTCCATTCCCGATTCTCATATTCTCTTCAGGGGGTTGGCCCAAACCGGCCTATCCCTCGCTTCCTTCATCCAATGATTCGTTTGCTGACCCGGCCATCCCCGGGGAGGATTTTCCCGGCGATTCTTGGAGGCCGGCCGGGGTGTCGTTATCCATGAAGAATCCCATTGCCGGCCCAGCAAAATCCTAGAAAGACACATGACGCCGTTGTGTACTCGCCACTCCCCTGGGGTTGTGCCGCCATGAAACCATTCCCTGACTCGTTTGTGCTGATTTGCCTGTTCGCGGGCGCGCCCCTATTTGCTGGCGACATTCCCACCGTGCCTCCCGCCGAAGTGGGTCTGTCCGCGGATAAGCTGGCCGAAGTCGGCAAATTCATGGAAAAGCAGGTGGCGGACAAAAAGATTGCCGGAGGGTCCGTGCTCATTGCCCGTCATGGCAAAATCGCCTTCTCCCACTCCTATGGCGTGATCGATCTGGAAACGAGAAAGCCCGTATCGGCCGACACGATCTTCCGCCTCTATTCGATGACCAAGGCGATCACGACCGCGGCGGCGCTCAACCTGGTCGATGCGGGGAAGATCCACATCAACGATCCGGTTTCGAAGTACATTCCTGCCTTCGCCAACCTCAAAGTGGCCGCCAAGGAAGGCCTGCGTGCTCCGGAACGCGAAATGACCGTCAAGGACCTCATGCTCCATACCTCCGGGCTGACCTACGGCGGTGGGCCCGACGCCTTGAGGGAGGCCTACCTGAAATTGAAACCGCTCGAATCGGCCAATCTGGAAGAGATGGCGGAAAAGCTGTCCAAGGCGCCGCTGGCCTACGATCCGGGTACCGACTGGATCTATTCGGTCTCGATCGATGTTCTGGGCCGTATCGTCGAAATTGCCAGCGAGGAGCCGCTCGACGCCTTCTTGAAGAAAACGATCTTTGACCCGCTGGGCATGAAAGACACCGACTTCAGCGTTCCTTCTGAAAAGTTGGACCGTTTCGCCACCAATTACAGCCGCGTGCCCGACGGGCTAAAAGTTGCCGACAGCCCAGCCAAATCCCACTTCGCCAAGAAGGCCACCTTTTTTTCCGGAGGCGGCGGATTGGTCGGCACGGGGAATGACTACCTGCGGTTTTTGATGATGGTGCAAAATGGCGGCGAGTTCGACGGCGTCCGGATCTTGAAACCCGAAACGGCCAAGCTCATGGTTACCAATCAACTTCCCGCCAAGGCCTTTCCGATTCACTTCGGCAAGGAGGTCAGGCATGGCACCGGGTTTGGTTTCGGATTTTCCGTGCGCACCGCCAACATGACCTGGGATCCGGATGCCCGCGTCGGCGAATATGGCTGGGGCGGGGCGGCCTCCACCCATTACTGGGTCAGTCCGCGAGACAATTTGATTGCCATCACCCTGGAGCAGATCGTGCCTTATCAATGGGATACGGAATTTGGGATAAAAAAGATGGTTTATGACGCCATCGAGCGCTAAGCGCCTGGGCGTGAAACCATGGCCGGCCCGTGTGCAAGGAATTCTTGCTTGCAAGCGTTCGATTAGCCGGGGAACGATTGCAGCGCCAGCTTGACCACCTGGCGCAGTTCCTCAGGCCCAGCGCCTCCGGCCGCCTGGATGGCCAGGCCATGATTGACCACCGAGATGTACTTGGCCAGAATGGCCGCATCGCAATCGGGGGGCAGATCTTTCTCGTTGATCGCTCGTTGAAAACGCATCCTTAATGCGGCTTCCGCCTGGGCGCGTTTCTTCGCCATTTCGCGGCGCAAACAATCGGCTTCATCGCCACAGGCCAGGGCGCTTTGAATCAGAAAGCAGCCTTTGGGGTTGCGCCCGCTGGTGACCATGTCGATCGAACCTTCAAACAAGCGTGCAACCACGGCGCGAGCGGTCGGCGCCTGAATCGCCTCGGTGAAAAACCCGGCGGGACCTTCCACATAGCGATCGACCGCCTTGCGAAAGAGCGCTTCCTTGTTGCCAAAGGCGGCATAAAGGCTGGGGCGGTTGATCCCCATCGCCTCGGTCAAATCGGGCAGCGAAGTTCCCTCGTAGCCCTTGCGCCAAAAGACTTTCAGCGCCGCGTCAAGGGCCTGGTCGATGTCGAATTCTCGGGGCCGTCCCGCAGTCATGGGAGGTTCCTGCTTTCGCTTTCGTGATTTTTTACCTGTTGGTACATTTTACGTTTGACTTGGCCAAAAGTGACCTCCTAATATGTACCTGACGGTACAAAAAATCTGAAGGAGGTCGGCCATGTCGGGGAAACTCAAGGGTAAGATCGCGGTCGTTACGGGGGCATCCAAGGGGATCGGCGCTGAGATCGCAAGGCAGCTGGGCGCTGAGGGGGCGACTGTTGTTGTCAATTATTCATCAAGCAGGGAAGGGGCCGATAAGGTCGTTTCGCAGATCACGGCAAAAGGCGGCAAGGCGCTAGCCCTGCAGGCGAATCTGTCGAAACCGGCCGACGTGCAAAAGTTTTTTGCCGAAGTGAAAAAGGCGCATGGGCGAGTGGACATCCTGGTCAACAACGCCGGCATCTACGAATTCGCTCCGCTGAATGAGATCACTCCCGAACACTTCTACAAGTTATTCGATCTCAATGTGCTCGGGTTGCTCTTAACCACCCAGGAGGCAGCCAAACTTGTCGGCCCGGAAGGGGCAAGCTTCATCAATATTAGTTCGGTCGTCTCGACGGTCACTCCGCCCAATGCCGCCGTTTACAGCGCAACCAAGGCCTCGGTCGATGCGATCACTCTCACCTTTGCGAAGGAACTCGCCCCTCGCAAGATCCGCGTCAACGCGATCAACCCGGGAATGATCGAAACCGAAGGGGTGCAATCGGCCGGTATCGACAAGGGGGACATGCGCAAGTGGGTGGAATCGGTCACGCCGCTGGGTCGCATCGGCCAAGTCGGAGAAATCGCCCCGGCCGCCGTGTTCCTCGCTTCGAGCGATTCCAGCTACCTCACCGGCGAAACGATTAAAATTGCAGGCGGGTTCCGTTAAAGAAAAGGAGAAAAAGGGCTAAAGAGATCGCCAGAGTGCTGGAAGCAATTCCCGGGAGAGGATGGCTTTCAGCGCTCTGGTCTTTTTTTGGTTACCCTTCCTTGGCAGACGCCTGCTTCGCGCAGGCGATATTGCCCTCAGGGTCTTGGAACTTCACGATCCAGCCGACCGTGGGGATTTCGCATTTGGGAAAGATGATTTTCCCGCCGTTGGCGACGATTGCCTTCTCCGCCTCATCGATATCGTCGACTGAAATCGTTCCCTCGTAACCGCTGGATTTGACTCCTGCCACGACCTCGTGGCGCTTTTGCATCGCACCGCAGATGCCGGGATCGTCCTTGGTTCCTGTCGAAATCAAGAAAAAGCCGGGCGGTCCCCACGGTTCGAATTTCCAGCCAAACACCTTGCCGTAGAAATCGCGCGCTCGGCTCAAGTCGTCGGCTTGCACCGAGAAAAACACCAGATTGCCTGCCATGATTTCGTCTCCTGGAGTGTGCCTGATTCGGCGCATGGATCGGCTGGCTTGCCGCCTGAATGGCGTGCCTGCGCCTACCGCCGAGCTTGCGATGCGAGTATGATAACCCACCGGTGAACTCGCGCGATCTCGATATTTTGCCAATTCATGTCGAAAAAACGCCAAACTACTTTGTTGGCCGCAAAGGCTCCTTCCGAAGGCGTCTTGGTTCGCAGTTACGCCATCAGGCACACGCACCCCCATGTGATCGCGTATCACCACCATTCCTGGCATCAGTTGATCTATGCGACCGAGGGGGTCCTGACGGTGCGGACCTTCGTGGGAGACTGGGTCATCCCTCCCAATCGCGCGGTGTGGGTTCCCGCCGAAGTGGAGCACAGCATCGAATGGGGAGAATCGGTTTTCTTGCAGACGCTCTACTTTCATCCCGGCCTAAAGCAGGCCTTGCCCACACGCTGCCAGGCGGTGAATGTTTCACCTCTTTTGCGTGAATTGATCGGCCACATTGTCCGCAAGGGGCCGCTTGATCAAGTCATCGCGGAGAATGATCGATTGATCGCTTTCCTTCTCGATCAGATCAATCTGCTCGAAACGATTCCCATGCAGCTACCCTTGCCGCAGGATTTGCGCGCCAAAATGGCGTCGCAATGGGTGATGGCCCATCCTGATGATTCAACCACCGTGAACCAACTGGCGAAGCAATCAAACGCCAGCGCGCGAACGCTCGAAAGGCTCTTTCTTGAGGAGACTGGATTGACCTTGGGCCGTTGGCGCCAACAGGCGCGATTATTTCACGCGCTCAAGCTTCTGGCAAAGGGCGACCCGGCAAACAAGGTTGCGGCCAAGACCGGCTACGCCAGTCCCAGCGCCTTCATTCATGCCTTCCGGAAGTTCTTTGGAACCACGCCAGGAAACTATTTCCAATGAACCTGTAACCATGACCCTGTCGGCGCGCCTTCTTTACAAGGGCTTTAAGCGGGCTTTTTTGCGCTTTAAGAGGTCTTTCAACTGCGCGATAGGGCTGCGCCTTCGCGCTTTGCGGGCCAAAGCGGAAAGTTCCACAACCACCAGAACAGAACAAAGGCCATCGCGATCAATGCCGAGGCCTGAAAGGTGCCATAGATGGTGGCGAATAGCAGATTATTCGACTCGTAGTTCACGCCGTTGTGCAACATCGCGCGCGAGCCGGCCTCGGGATCGGCAAAGCCTCGTTCTCGCAGGAATTCGCCCAAGGTTTGACCATATTCTTGGTAAGCGTCGCTCTGGATGGCGCCGCGATCGGCGACATAAGAATACTGGGTTTGGAAGAGCCGGGTCGTGCAAAGCGTCAGAATCCCAATGGAAAGGGCGCCACCCAGAAACTGAAACCAGGTCAACATGTCGCGGCGAAATCCCTCCTGCTCGGGCTGGGATAACGCGAGCCGTTGCAAACCGATTTGCGTCAGGCCGGTACCCATTCCCATGAGGAACCGGGACTGCGCCAGTTCCCAAACCCCCGGGGCGGCAAACCAGTTGAACTGGGTCTGATTGAGCAACGACCAGTAGGTCCAACCCATCGTCCGGGAATGGGCTACCCCCATCCCGACGACGATCGAGAGGAGACCGAGCAAGGCCAGCCAGCGCGTTCTTGGCAGAAAGAGCGCCAGGATTGTTCCGCTGGCCGTGCCGATGGAAAGAGGCCAGATCAATAAACTCCGGTCGATCTGCCCCAGGTCCAGAATGATTCCCCCGTAGATGCCCATGTCCGAAACATTGAAGAACTGCACAAATCCGGCGTAACCGGCCACGATCAGTGTGAGCCAGGCCGCCGGTGGAAGCGCTTGCAAATTTCTTGTGGTCAGAACTTGCATCGCGAGCAAAAGCGAGAGCGCAACCGTTGCGACCGCGAAGGCGACCGCGCAGCGGGGATCGTCCCCCCAACCCTTCAACTGACCAAAAGCCACCAGATACCAGAGGCAAAGCAGGAAAATGGCGAGCACGGGAAACCAAAGTGGCACGGTCAGGTAACCGGATTGATTCGCCCGCTGGGTTTCGCCTTCCCCTTGCGTGATCACGGCGATCAACGCGCTTACCGAGAGCAAACCCTCGAAAAGAAAGCTTCCCTCCCATCCCTGCTCTCGGTGCGTGTCGGAGGCCCAGGCAATGAGTGGTGGACCAATGGAAGGCAAAAGAATGCCGGCCCAGGTGAACCAGCGGCTGCCGGCCGCCTGGCCGGCCACGGGTGCCGATGCCAAAACCATGCCCGCGCCAAATCCGGCGGCCGTCCGGCTGACCGCCAAGAACGCATAAGGAGCCTGAATCAACAAGCCATTGAGAAATGAACCGATCACAAGTAGGGACAATCCCCAGCGCATGACGAGCACCGGGCGGCTCATGGGTCGATTGGCCCAGGTCAATGCCAGCCCGCAAGCGACTGCGAACAGGTAGGAACTATGCAGCGCATACCCATCGGTTGCCACCCAGCCGCGGGCCGCGTTCATTTCGCGGAAACTTGCCGAGTGCCCGGCGGTGGTCAGCCACACGGAGCCCAGGGCCGCCAAAGCCGCGAGACGCCGTCCTGTCGATAAGGGAGCTGCCAGTGGACTAACGGTCGATTCACTCATCCGAGCCGCCCACGAAAATGGGCTTGCTGATAACCGGGTCATTGAGCCAGGCGACCTGCCAGCCGCTTGGTTCTTGTACGGTTAGAGTTAAAGGAAGCTTGCACCCTTCGCGCTCAAGCGCTGCCAGGCAGTCGGCCTGGGTTTTGCGAATGAGGTCCTCCCGCGCTTGCGGCTTGAGTTTCACCCAGGCGGGGCCCGTGGTCAAGATCACCGGCAGGCGCGTCTGTTGTTCGTACCGTCCCACTCCATAAGGAAGAACCGTTCTTGTAGGAGGAAGGATTTCCACCGCGGAAAACGTGGCCAGGCCCTCGGCTGACTTTTGCGCGCGGATCATCGTCTCGATAGCTTTGGCCGCTTTGAGGGTCGCGGGATCGGTGATGACATTGCGCGGGTAGGCCGGAGGGAGATTCTCTGTCGCGAAGGTCGCGGGGTCAATCGGAGCCGGAGAGCAGCCGATCAAAAAGAAGATACAAACTGATAAGCTAAAACCGGACAATGAATTTCCCTGCAATATTCTGCAGGATTTAATGTTGTTGATTTTTTTCATTTTTTCGCGCCCTGGGCCAGAGCCGGATAGATCGCGATTTCGCTGCCGCGAGGAAGCGCCCGGCAGCGGCACGAACCGATGTCGACATCGAAGCGATCGCCCGGTTCCAGCCGGGCGGCAACGCCTCGCCGCAAGGAAGCCACGCCAATCCCCACAAGCAGACCGACACCGCCGCCAATTCCCAGAAACAAGGGATTCGCGCCCGAGAAACTGAATTGCGAAGCAAGGCCCAAGCCGATGCCCGCCCCTTCGCCCATGAACAGGGCGTTGATCATGGCGCGGCGCAAACGAGGATACTTCGCAAGGTCTCCCGTCTCGAAGGTCCAGGGCACAAGCACCGCTTCCTCATCGCGGCGAACCAGTTGCGACAAGCGCAATTGCAAATATCCGTTTCTGCCGAAGCGGCCCGGCGGCTGAATTTTCTCGACTTCTCCGCCAATCATTCCCGAGTGGGGTCCTTCCCCCGCGCCGGGAACGCGCAATTCCGCGAGGAACCGATCGCCGACTTGCAAATCGGCCTGGCTATTGAGCAAGCGGTCGCCGGGTGACAAACCATCGTGGGGCACCGTTTGACGAATCAGGAGATTTTTCTTGCCATCTCCAGGGAGAAGAGTGGGTAGTCCCCCAGGCTGAATCGATTCACCCGCCAAAGGCGCGCCTGGTTTGGCCGGCTCTTGTGCCAAGCTTCGGCCGATCAGGCCGCAGCCGATCATCGCGAGGAAGGCCCGGCGCCCCGTTGCAAGGTCGGTCATGGCGCGTTCTCCCGCGTAGGGCGATGGGAGTGAAAGGGAGAGATCAACCGCTGCCAAATCGACGGTTTGACTTCGGCGACAATCGGCTGGGGCGGCGCCTCGATGCCCGCATCGCGCAGGTAGTCGAGCAAAAGATCGGTGGCGCGGAGCAGGTCGAGCCTGGCGAGTTGCAGGTTGTACCATGCGGTCCAGCGGTTGGTCTGGGCCTGACTGACGCCGACGTCGGCGCCCAAAATATCGAGCGGAATCATCTGCTTCTGGGCCACCATGCGTTCGGCCCGTTCGCGCTGTTCGGTTGCCAGTCCCTCTTCCCGCACTTTTTGCTGATATTCGAGTTCGGCCTGGCTGAGGCGGTCCCAGGCGTTGCCGGCATCTTCCTCCACATCAAGCAGCACTTTTTCCAAGTCGAGTTGCGAGCGAACGGTATCGAGGCGAGCGCGGCGCACATTCGACCAGAGACCGATGTCGATCAGGGGAACCTCGTAAAGCGTACCGAAGATCGTGCCCAGGGTGGCGGGGCCGCCGTTGGCAATCGTCGTGTTTTTGAACGACAGGCCCAAAGGCAAACTACCCAGGCCGAAGAGGCGCCACCAGTCGCGCTTCTCCACCAGGCGGGCAATGTTCAAGCCGATCACCAGAATGCGCACTTCAACCCGTTTGCGCCTGGCCATTTCAATCGCATCTTCGCGGCAGCGCGGAAGATCGCCAACGAGGTTCAGATCGATTTCATCGGCCGCATCGAGTTCAAAAAAATAAGGACCGTCGAGGCGCACGGGGACGACTTCGCCCCCCTGCGGTACGAGCAATCGGCTCGTATGCAGCGTCAAACCCAGGCGCCGTTGCGACAGGCGCGACACGCGTTCGATCTCTTCGACAAAGACCTTGCTCTTGTTGCTGTCGACCTTGGCCGCAGTCAACTCGACATCATGCGCTTGACCGGCCTTGAGCTTACGTTCGACATTGATCTGAACTTGTTGAGCAAAGGCCTGTGCGAGTCGGACGGTGATCGCGGCGTGGCGCAATCTCTTCGCCTCGAAGTAAGATTGCGCCGCCAGTTCCACCTGCGAGCGGCGTACCAGTTCTTCCATGAGCAGCTTGGCGCGGATCCCCTCTTCGGCGATCGGCAAGGCGGTGATCTGGCCGGAAGGATCGAGGGGAAAGAACAGGTTCCCACGATTCAGTTCGGCATGGATGAGCCCGTTGCCAAAAAAGGGCGTTCCCCCCGTCACATCGGGAAAGATGCTCGCTCCGTTTGTGGCGTTCGAAACGTTTTGCAAGCCGACAAACAACTGCGGTAGGTTCGCCATCGGCACGAAATGCTTGAGCGCTTCGAATTGGCCGACAGTGGCGGTTCGCGTCGCCACCACGGCCTGCACAGAGCGGACGTTGGCCAGGCACTGGGAAAGCGCGACCGTCAGCGTGAGTTTCTTGCCCTCCGGCCTCTCCTGAGCCAGGTTTTCCTTTTCTTCTTTTGTCTCTTTTTTCTCTTTTTCTTGCCCACTCCGGATCGGAGGCGGCAAGCCAGGAATGTCCTGAGCGTTACCCGCCAATGCGGTCAAGGTCATCGACAGCACAGTGGCCAGGTGTGCCCAACGGCTCGGGAAGGTCATGCGGGAAAAATACGGGAGAAGACTCATTGACCTTCTCCTGGCTGACGCACGAGAAGGCCGGGATTGATGCGAATCTTGCACGACATGCCTGGGCGAATCCGGTTTTGCACATTCTCTTTATCTTGAAAGCGCAGCCGCACCGGCAAGCGCTGAACGATGCGGGTGAAGTTGCCGGTGGCGTTATCCGGTGGAAACAAGGAGAAGGCGGCGCCTGTGCCGCCGGAAAAGCTTTCCACCCAGCACAGAAACTCCTTGCCGGGGATTGAATCGACGGTGACGGCTACCTGCTGGCCGATGTGAGTATGCGCCAACTGTTCTTCGCGCAAATTGGCGACGACCCAGATATTGTCGAAGTCGAGGGGGGTGATGCTCAAGAACGGCTGCCCCGCCTGCAGCGTTTGGCCAAGCTGGGCGGTGCGTTTGCTCACGATTCCTGCCGTTGGCGCGCGCACCAGGGTGTTGGCCAGGTGCAAGCTGGCCTGGTTGAGCTTGGCACGGGCCAGTTCCACTCGATTGAGCAGGGCCGCCCGATCGGTCTCGGCGATGATCGGCTGCAAGAGCGCCGCTTGCGCCTGGCCCACCTGGGCCGTGGCGCTGGCCAGTGTTCGTCTTTGCTTTTCGACGCGAGTCATGGCCTGCCGGCGGTCCAGATCGCTGGCGAGCACCTGGCTTTCCAGTGCGGAAATCCGGCTCTTGAGATTGTTCAGCTTCGCCACCGAGTCTTTCCAAAGCGCTTCCTTGTTGTCGCGATCCTGGATCGGAATGTCGCCCGATTTGGCCAAAGAGTCGAAGCGCTCGAAATAGTTGCGGGCGTTGATTTCGATCGCGGTAAGGCCCGGCTCTTCGGCGCGAGCGGCGAGCAAGGTCTCTTTCTCCTTGTTGTGAATGCTCTCGCGCATCTGCGCTTCGAAATCGCTTGCCTTGAGGCCTTCTTCTTGTTCGTTTTGCCGGGCCTGGGCCGAATCGAATGCCGATTTGCGGTCTTGCGTCGTGAGCTTGACCGCGATGGTCGAGCTTTCGAGGTCTTTCAGCGACTTGCGGTAGTCCGACCGGGCTTCCTCCACCATCAACTGGTAGGGGATGGGGTCAATCTGCAAGAGCGGTTCCCCGGCCTTGACGACCATGTTGTCGTCGGCGAAGAGGGCGACGACGGTGCCTTTCACTTCGGAAGAGATGGGGGTGACATTCCCCACGACGTAGGCATTCTCGGTGGAAAGGTTGCGGGCGTTCCACCAGAGCACGCCGATCAAACCGGCGCCAATCAGGGCGCCGATCACCAGGAAGTAGCGCAGCAAAAGCAACAAGGTCGTCCCCCAAGTCCTTGAGGACGAAGGGGATCGCTTCCCGGAAGGTGCTGGCTCCGGAGTCGGATCGGTTTCCGGACCTTTCATGGAATCTGGGCTCGCAGGTGAGGTCCCGCCTGGGAAATCTCATGCCTCAACATCATTATCGGCAGTACGGCCGCACGGATTGAGGCTTGTGTGAGGAATGTGCCGCAAAAAGGGAGGCTTCGACGGGGAAATGTTTCGTTATCTTGCGGATGGGCTCAAGTTTCGCGCTGCCTGCGCGAAGGATCGCGTATCAATCGGTTCATTCAAATCGGAGAGCAAAGTTGGCGTCACATCAGATCGCTGATCTTCCGGATGATTGATCAAATCCACTACAAGCGAAAAGGCCGTGGATTGTCGAACTCCAGATTGGCCAACGATTTACTCAGTTCGTCCGGTGTAAGCGCAAGCAGAAGGCTCACCTGGCTTTGAACATTCTCGGGTAAAGTTTCAAGATAGCGCCAAATGGTTTCATGCCGGTCTGCCCGACTCATTAGCTTGAAATCCGAGTCAACGATACGCAATCGGACAGAAACCGAGTTTTGCCGGTACATTTCGATATGGGCGCTGGGGTGCCGCTCGGCATATTTTCTTAGGGCTATGTCAATTTGATCGATCACCTCGTCAGCCTTTCCCCTAATGGAAACGGTCATCTCAAAATCTCCCTTCCGCCCAATTCAAGATCCGTCCTGCCGACTGTAAGAAAGCTTCCGCGTCGCCGTACTTGGTGGTTCCCGCTTTGTAACGGAGATCCGTGGTCCAAGTATCGACCAAGTTCTGATATTCCATTTCCAATAGTTCTCACGCCGTTCCTTGGCAGCCGTGGCCTTGTGTTGAGAGTATTTCATTTCAAGTTAAATGGTAGTCTTCTACTACTGGTCTTTCACAGCCACTTTCCGGCATCGAAACGGAGTCCACGAGCCCTTCCCCTTTTGCTTGAATCAACCCTCCCCTGAAATAGAACGAGGGGTACGTCGATTGCTGTTCGGAGTTCAGCATCCGGAGGTGTTGTGATGGCTCGATTTCCCTGGTGGATTTGCCTGATGGTGGTGCCCATTTCCGCGGTCGCGCAAGAACCCGTACCCACGCTGCCCGGTAAGGAAACCGGCCTGATCGAGCGCCGCCTGTTCTTTGGCAATCCCGACAAAGCCGGCGTGCAAATCAGCCCTGATGGCAAGCGGATCAGTTTCGTCGCGCCGGTGAACGGCGTCATGAATGTCTGGGTGGGCGACGCGGATAAGCCAACCGAGGCCAAGCCGATCACCAAGGACACCAAGCGGGGTATCCGCCAGTATTTCTGGGCGTTCACCAACAAGCATGTCCTTTACCTGCAAGACGAAGGGGGCAACGAAAATTTCCACCTGTTCCGCGTCGACCTGGCCAGCGGCGACATCAAGGACCTGACGCCGGAAAAGAACATTCGCGTCACCATGAACGGTGTCAGCCACCTGTTCCCCGACGAAATCCTGATCGGCCTCAATGATCGCAATCCCGCTTACCACGATTGCTACCGCGTCGCCATTGCGACGGGTGAAAAAAAGCTCGAACAAAAAAATGACGAGTTTGCCGGCCTGGTTTACGACGACCAGTTCAAGCTGCGCTTTGGCATGAAAATGAAACCCGACGGATCGACCGTCTATCTCAAGCCCGATGGCGCCAACGGCTGGAAGGAGTTTCTCTCCACGCCGATGAGCGACAATTTGACCACGAAGCCGGCGGGTTTCGACAAGACGGGGAATCTCCTTTACCTGATCGATAGCCGTAACCGCGACACCGGGGCGTTGACCACGCTCGATCTGGAAAGCGGCGCGCAAAAGGAAATCGCGGCCGATCCCAGGTGCGACGCCGGGGGCGTCATGCTCCATCCGACCGAACAGACGGTTCAAGCGGTGAATTTTCCCTACGAGCGCTCCAACTGGACCTTTCTCGATCCCGCCGTGAAAGAGGACTTCGAGGCCCTCAAGAAAGTCGCCGAGGGGGATATTACGGTCAATAGCCGGACGCTTGATGACCGTACCTGGATTGTTGCTTTCCTGATGGACCAGGGGCCGGTGCGCTATTACCGCTATGACCGCGATGCGAAAAAAGCGCAGTTCTTATTCACCAACCTCAAGGCCCTCGAAGGCCTGCCTTTGCAAAAGATGCTTCCGCGGGTCATTGCCTCGCGAGATGGGTTGAACCTGGTCAGCTATTTAACCTTGCCGACCGGTAGCGATGAGGATGGCAACGGCGTTCCCACCAAGCCGGTGCCGCTGGTGCTCTTTGTCCATGGCGGGCCCTGGGGCCGCGATTCGTGGGGCCTGCATCCGTACCACCAGTTTTACGCCAACCGTGGTTATGCGGTGCTCAGCGTGAATTTCCGGGGATCGACCGGCTTTGGCAAGAAATTCATCAATGCCGGCAACCGCGAATGGGCGGGAAAAATGCACGACGACCTGATCGATGCGGTCGACTGGGCCATCAAGGAAAAGATCGCGATTCCTGAAAAGGTCGCCATCATCGGCGGCAGCTATGGCGGCTATGCCACGCTCGTGGGACTCACCTTCACTCCCGACAAATTTGCTTGCGGCGTCGACATCGTCGGCCCATCCAACATCGTGACGCTCCTCAAGACGATTCCCCCCTACTGGGCGCCCCAGGTGCAGATGTTCAAGGACCGAGTCGGCGATTTCACTTCGGAAGAAGGAAAGGATTTCCTCAAATCGCGATCTCCCTTGACCTTTGTCGAGAAGATCAAGAAGCCGCTGCTCATCGGCCAGGGGGCGAATGATCCCCGTGTCAAGCAGAGCGAGTCGGACCAGATCGTCAAGGCGATGACGGAGAAGAAAATTCCCGTGACCTATGTGCTTTTCCCCGATGAGGGCCACGGCTTCCAGAGGCCGCCCAACAGCATGGCCTTCAATGCCGTCACCGAGGCCTTTTTGGCCAAGCAACTGGGAGGCCGCTTTGAAGCGATTGGGGATGCCTTCAAGGGATCGTCGATCACGATTCCCTCAGGCGTAGGGGATGTACCGGGGGTCAGCGAAAAGCTGCCTTCGCCGAAATAGTTCGGTGGAAGTGAACGACGCCTTGCACGTAGAAGCGGACGCAGGCGAATGACGCGATGCCAAGGGAAGTGGGCCATGTTTTCATGGCCTACTTCCCTTGGCGGCGAGTTCTCAATGACGTTCTTGTTCCAGGCGAAAGCGATCAACCGTTCTTTTGGCTTTGCGCCAGGGTCATCAACTTGAGCACGGTGTTCCAGTTGCGGCCGGTCCCGCGGGTGGCGAGTTTCTTTTCAATCAGGGAGAGGGTAAATTTCGACCGGCCAATGCCGTCGGGGTAGACCGCATAGAGTTCATTGCCCACCAGTTCGATCGTCTCTCGGCCGGCGATGGCGGCTCGCAAATTTCTAACCGCCTCGGCACTGGGAGCCTTCTTGAGAAAAACCACGACGAGGTGACTCGGATCGTCAATTGCCGCGGATGGAAACGGATTGCTGTCGATCACGCTTTCCCACTGTTTGGGCGAGCGCAGGATGTAGTCGACGGCCACGCCCAATCGTGACGCGGTTTCTTTTTCCAGAAGCTGCTCCAGCGCCAGGAGATCGCCCGCAGCGCTTGTGAACAACAGATTACCGCTTTGTAGTAAGGTTGCGGGCGCCGAAAGGCCCAGATCGAGCACCATCTTCTTCAAATCCGCCATGGCGATGCGGGTGTTTCCACCGACATTGATGCCGCGGAGCAAGGCGATGGTGGGGATCATCTTGGGGAGAGCCTTTTTCATGGCGAACGCGAAGGGGCCGGTCGGGGAAGAAGCGATTTTCGACACGATTCGATCTTAGCAAATCGCTTCCGGCGGTGACCGGCTCGACTGGGGAAAGCAAACGATTCAGACCGGCCCAGGCGAAATGGAAGCCAATTGGCAAGGGTCTAGATTAGAACTTATCGTCTGCCCGGCATCGAAGGAGTCAGCGTCATGAAATCCCAGGACAAGGGTTCGTCATCCATTCATAAGGCTGCACTTTCTCGTCCCAAGACTCTGCCCTCGAACAAACTGACACTTCGTGACCGCCTATCCCAGCTCTCCATTCTGGAAGCGGTTCGTCATCTGGGTCCAAATGGCGAACGATTGATTGCCAAAAACGCCAACAAATGGGTTTTCGATATTCTCACCGACGTTTACCTCGGTAGCGATCTGTTTCGTTTGAACTTTCCGGTCAATGAACGAGACCAGCAGAAGACCATCGTGACGATCACGTTGATGGCCGAAGCCCGAAATCGCTTGCACATCCACTGCACCAAGTGTGGTGGCGGCTGCGAACATATCGGCGCCGCCTTCTCCTTGATCCTCGAGCAAAAAATGGAATTAGGGCTCTCCGCGGCCCCTGCCGATTCCTCCGAGTCCCTGGAAAACCTTGACGAACAGAACCTTATCGAGCGGGCGCTCGCATTCCGCATCGAACGGGCCAAGACCGAGAAAATGACCATCCCTCTTCGGATCCATCTCGGCCATGGACCAACTACCTGACCACCAACCACCTGAGCGGCAAAACCTATCTGGTGACCTTGCGAGGGCTTGAACCGGGCGATTCCTGGTGCGACTGTCCCGATTTCCGATCGAACACGCTGGGTACCTGCAAACACATCATCAAGGTATGCGCGAAGGTGAAGCGCCGCTTCGAGCCAAGGCAGTTGCAAAAGCCGCACCGGCCGCGTGAACTGGAATTGCGATTGCACTATGGGGCCGAGGTCGAATTGAAATGGGTTGTGCCCGTGCCCCTGGACGAGGCGATCGCCGCGGTGATCCAAAGCGCTCAGCCCATCCCGGCGGACAACATCCCTGGCTTGATGAGAAAGATTCAGCGTCTGAAAAAACTGGGGCAAGAGGTTTTCATTCATCCGGATGCCGAAGAGTTCATTCAGCAACGGATGATTCAAGACCGCTTAGTGGCGGTGGCGAAGGAAATCCGCAATGATCCGGCCAGTCATCTCCTTCGCAAGGAGCTATTGAGAATCCCTCTACTCCCTTATCAATTGGACGGGATTGCCTTTGCCGCGAGTGCGGGGAGGGCGATCTTGGCCGATGAGATGGGCCTGGGCAAGACCATCCAGGCCGTTGGTGTCGCCGAATTTCTGGCGCGTGAAGTCGGCATCAAAAAAGTGTTGGTCGTTTGTCCGGCATCGCTCAAGTCCCAGTGGCGCAATGAAATCGAACGCTACTGCGACCGGGGGACCCAACTCATCAACGGAGCGGTTGCCGAACGAGAGCGCCAGTATTCCAATGAACAGTTCTTCACTGTCTGCAATTATGAGCAGGTTCTGCGCGATTTTCTTTCCATCGAACGCGCCTCCTGGGACATGATCGTTCTCGACGAAGGCCAGCGGATCAAGAACTGGGAGTCCAAGACCAGCCGCGTCATCAAAAGTCTGAGGTCGCGTTTTGCCCTGGTGCTTTCCGGCACGCCGCTTGAAAACAAACTCGACGATCTGTATTCGATCGTGCAATTCGTCGACGACCGCCGGCTGGGGCCTGGATTTCGGTTCTTCCATCGGCACCGGGTCGTTGACGAAAAGGGCCGGACCACTGGCTACAAGAATCTTTCCGAATTGCGCGAAGCGCTCAAGCCCGTGCTGCTTCGCCGCACACGCGAATCGGTCAAGCTTGAGTTGCCGCCGCGCACGGTCGAGTTCATTCGCATTCCTCCCACCGAAGAACAGGCGGTGATGCATGCGGCCCATATGAATGTCGTCGTGACGATCACGCGCAAGAAGTTCCTCACCGAGATGGATCTGTTGCGTTTGCAAAAAGCCCTGCTCATGTGCCGCATGGCGGCCAACAGCACCGTGCTGGTCGACAAGGTCGAACCGGGCTACTCGACCAAACTTCAACATTTGGACGAATTGATCGAGCGCATTTTCGAGGAGCCGGGCCGCAAGGTCGTGCTCTTCTCCGAGTGGACCGGCATGCTCAATCTGATCGAGCCGATCTTACGCCGTCATTTGCTCGATTTCGTGCGGCTAGATGGCAGTGTGCCCCAGAAGATGCGCCAAGCATTGGTTCACAGATTTCAGAATGAGTCCGATTGCGCCGTGTTCCTGACCACCAACGCCGGATCGACCGGCCTCAATTTGCAGGCGGCCGATACAGTTATCAATGTCGATCTTCCCTGGAATCCGGCGGTGTTGGAACAACGGATTGCTCGCGCGCACCGGATGGGCCAGCAACGACCGGTACAAGTTTACAATCTGGTCACCGAAAATACCCTTGAAGAGAACTTGCTCAAGACGATTGCCGCCAAGAAAGATCTGGCCCTGGCGGCGCTCGATGCCGAATCGGCCGTCGATGACGTCAACCTAGTTTCCAACATGGAAGAGCTCAAAAAGCGTCTTGAGATCCTTCTAGGATCCAAACCCGAGGCGCCGTTCGATCAAAGCCAGGAAAGGCAGGTCCGAAAGCAAGAAGAGGTCATCAGCGCCGGTTCGGCTGGGGCGATCGAAGGTGCCCATCGTGAGCGTATCGCGGCGGCGGGCGGCGAACTGCTCAGTGCCGCGTTGAATTTTTTCAATCAGCTCGCCCCAGCAAAGGAGAAGGATACCGCACCCCCCTCGGGATTGGTCGAGCAATTGCGGACGGGCCTCGGCGCCTTGGTCCAGGACCAACCTTCCGGAAAGCCGTGCTTGACGATTGCGTTGCCTAGTCGCGAAATGGTCGATCAATTTGCCCTGGCCCTCGCCAGGCTCATGACGGCCGGGCAATCTCCGCAGCCGGCCGCCAAACCTTGAACCAAAACGGGCTGGTTAAAGCGCAAATCATTTCTTGTGCTCTAAAGAAGCATCGGTACCGTCGTCGCGATTGAGCGTCTCCACCAGTTTTCCGAGAATCCGCGCCAGGTGGCGCCGGTCAGCTTCGGTAAGCGTCTCGTAAACGCGCGCGATCGCCTCATGATTGGCCATGGCGCTTTCCTTGCACACCAGCATTCCCTTGGGGGTCAGCTTGATCAGGGTGGCCCGGCGATCGGTCGGATGCGGCTCGCGGGTGACGAGCCCTTCGGCTTCCAGGCTGTCCACCAGTTTGGTGACGCTGCGCGGCGTAACATCGAGCGCCCCGCCGATTTGCGACATTTTGCAGCTACCCTGGCATTGCAAATTCATGAGCAGCCGGGCGCGCGCCGGTGTGGTCCCCGCCTTGGCGATGTCGGTGAAAAGGCGCTTGGTGTAAGCCTTGCCGAATTCCGCCATGAGCGGCGCAAGTTCTTCAGGTGATGGCATCTGTGACCCTGGAGAGGCTCCGGCTGAAACGAGGTTGACAAAAAAGGATACCGGTCCATATTATACCGTTATCCTATCCAGGGCGGCCCCTTGCGTCACCTGGTTCAAGCGGTTTTGGAGCTGATCATGTCTGAAGGTGCTGCCTTGCCCTCGGTTCGCCCGAATCCTTTTGACGACGTAAAACCTCGCGTTTGGCCGGCCGCCGTCATTTTGGCGTTAATGTGGCTTGCCATCGCCTCGACCTTTGTGGGTGAACCCGGGTTCATGGCCATCATGACCCGGATCATGCTTGCACCCTTTCTTGCGCTTCTGGCAATCTTGATCTGGTGGTTGTCGGCCACGCGCCTGCCCTGGTTTGACACCTTGCTCGTACTCGCCTTTGTCGTGGTCAGTGGCTCTTTGTTGCTCGTGCCGCACGGGAAGGATGCCATGATGTATGCTCTTGCCGTTACGCCCTATGTGGTCACGGCCTGGGCGGGCTGGCTGACCATCACCCCATTTCTCACCTGGAACTACCGCCTGGTTGGTTTGCTAGCTTGCATCGCCGCGGCCACCGGGTTTTGGAGTTTGATTCGAATCGACGGAGTGGATGGCGATTTCGTATCCGAATACCACTGGCGCTGGACACCCACTGCCGAAGCGAAGTTCATGGCGGAAAAGAAGGAAGAGCGAAACAAACTCGGTGACGAAGTGAAGCTTGTGAAACCCGCCGATGTCAAAGTCAAACCAGGCGACTGGGCAGCGTTTCGCGGGCCCAACCGCGATAGCCGCGTTCAGGATGTGATGATCGGCACCGACTGGAAAAACAATCCTCCCAAGGTCCTCTGGAAACATCGGATTGGCCCGGGATGGTCTTCCTTCGCCGTGGTCGGCAACCAGCTCTACACCCAGGAGCAGCGTGACGAAGACGAAATGGTGGTTTGTTACAACGCCGACACGGGTGCGGAAGTCTGGTCGTACGCGGTGCCCACGCGATTTACCGAAGCGATCGCCGGAGCTGGTCCGCGGGCGACCCCGACTTACCATGAAGGCAAGATTTTTAGCCAGGGGGCCAATGGCCACCTGATTTGCCTCGATGCCTTTACGGGGAAAGAACTCTGGAAAAAGGAAGTCAACAAGGATACCGACGCTCCCACGCCGCAATGGGGATTTTCCGGATCTCCCCTGGTGCATAAGGGAATCGTTTCGGTCTATGCGGGTGCAAAAAACAAGACCCTTGTCGGTTACAAGGTCGATACGGGAGAACTGGCCTGGGTCAGCTCACGCGAAACGCCGCCGGAACTGAGCTACTGCTCGACCCATCTGGCCAACATGGACGGAGTCGACCAACTTCTCATCCTCTCCGACCGCGGCGGCACCGCCTACAACCCGGAAACCGGCGAACTGATCTGGGAACATCTGTGGGAAACCGGCGGCGTCGTCCGCTGCGTGCAACCGGCGTTGATCGATGGCTCGGACTTCCTCATTGGCACGGGACTTGGCGTTGGCACCCAGCGCGTGCATATCGAACACAAGGATGGGAAATGGACTCCCACCGAAGTCTGGAAAACAACGCAATTTAAACCCTATTACAATGACCTGGTCATTTATGAAGGCTTTGCTTATGGCTACGACAATAACTTCTTTTGCTGTGTCGACCTGAAAGACGGCAAGATCAAATGGAAAGCCCGCGGTTACGGCAGCGGTCAAGCCTTGCTCCTGGCCAAGCAAGGGCTTCTTGTGATCCTCACTGAAAAAGGCGAAGTGGCCCTGGTCGAAGCCAAGCCACAGGCTCACAAGGAGTTGGGCAAGATCAAGGCGATTGAAGGCAAGACCTGGAATCACCCCGTGATTGCCAACGGCAAGCTCTTCATCCGCAATGGCGAAGAAATAGCGTGCCTGGAACTGCCCAAACCGACCGATGGTTTGGCCAAGGATGGGAAGTGAGCTCACGTCCGTTGGCGCTTTGATTCGAGAAGCAGCGTAAATATCGTTAAGGAGTAGGGAGCCTTTTTTCGGCTCCTTACTCCTTTGGCGATTTCCACCCATGGCTTTTGAACCGATCAATATTTTTTCGCGAACCATTGATCCCGATGGCGTGTTTGGCTTGATGCAAAAGCTGGGCAAGAAACTCCTCATTGAGAAAAACGGCACGACCTGGACCAAGGCCACGATCGTGGGGGAGCGTGCCGGTTGGTTTGGCAAGGCGCCGCAACTGATCATCGGCCACAGTGCCGAATATTGCCAGGGTGAATCTTGGAAGGCCCAGCGCGAGGGGATGGCGGGGTACTTCTCCCGATTTCCTGGAGGAGAGAACAAGGACAAGGTCCTCGTGGCGATTCATGGATTCGAGTTTGCCCTGGCGGTCCGATCCGACGATTTCGACATCGACGACGCTGGCGATGTTCGCCGTTCCTGGCTGGAAGCGATCTGCCGGCATCTCGATGGCGTGCTTTTCTCCCCCAGTACGCTGCGCGATGCCAGCGGCCGCATCTTGTTGGGATCCGATGGGCAATTCGATTCGAGGGCTCAGTTTCCCAAGGTGCTCATCAGCATCTCTTTGGATGAGAGCCCGAATCGAAGCGCTGAACCAGCAAACGATGTTACGGAAGCACTCGATCCCCCATCGGCCAATCGTGTGGCACAGCGGGCCATGGTATTGGCGGCGATGGTCAATCGTGGCTTTTTAGAACTGGATTACCGTAAGGAGCCGTCGCAGCGCCTTGCTTCGGGCCACCGGCACATGTGGGAATGGCTGAAAAAGATGGGACTATTTGAGGAGTTCGAACCGGACGAAGCGAGTATTTTTCAACGGGGTCTGGGGAAACTCGACGAGCAATCTGTGGTGAATTCGATCTGGCGGCTGGAGGGACTTACCGTACTGGCCTGGGCCCTGGGTCGTGGACCTTTGCCACCCTACGACGAATTGGCCCAAAACCAGAAGATCAATCGATCTTTGGAGTTTCTGGAATGGCCCGCCGCGGAAGCGGTCGTCGCCGGGGCGCGCCTTCGCCCCAAAGCCGAACTGGAAGCGATGCATAAATGTCTGCTGGCATGTCATTGGCGCCTGCGGAATTTTCGCTTGAACGGACAGCCGGTCGATTTCGAGGAGTTCTCACGCACTTGCTGGTTTGGGGGTTTCGACATCCGCGCGTTTCGGATCCTCGAAAAGGACCTGGCTTTGGGCAAGCACCCGATCGCCAAGGCCTCAGAAGACCTGGTGGACACAGTTGCCAGCTGCTCGAGGGAACGGCACCTGGCGATCAATTGGTTGTTGGGGTACAGCAAGATCTACAGCGAAACGGATACTTCAACTTGATTGGCAGGCGTTCCGTTTTCCTCAGCGGATCGATTGGGTTTTGAATCCGTTCGGTTCAACCCTTATTTTCTTCTGGTAAGACCCTCAGAAGATCTTTTATGAGGTGTTTTGCATACCCATAGTTGGGATCGATAGACAAGGCCGCTTTCGCTTCACTGAGAGACGCTTCGTACTCTCCCCGGGCGCGCAAGACACTCGCCAGATTGTAGTGAACTTCGTCTGGGTCTCCGTCCAGGCAAGTAAGGGCCCTTCTATAGCATGCTTCTGCTTCATCCAATCGACCCTGTATGGCGAATAGAGCCCCCAAGAAGACGTGGCCTGCCTGGATGCGGGGGGCGGCTTCAATGGCTTTTCGATACCACTCCTCGGCCTGTTGAGGAGCCAGGCGTTGACGGTGGAGGTGCCCCAATTCCGTGTAGATCATAAAGCGCACCTCATCGGGGCTAATCTCTAGGATCTGTGTAAAAGCCGCTTCGGCCTCTGCGTACCTGGCCATACTGACGAGACTTGTAGCCAGGCGAAACGTAGCTCCAAAATGCTTGGGGTGGGATTCAAGAAATCGATTTGCCAAATGAAAGCATGTCGCCGCAAGCTCGTCTTCGCTTGCCGCTTTCAGTTCAACGAACTGCTTGGAGTGATCGCTTGAAGAATCCTCTGGTACGTTCACGGTGTATTTACCTGTTGGCAAAATATCAAAGCTATGGGATTTAAACTAATTTTCTAATTATTATGGTGCTTCAATAAGGGGCGATTTATTGCTGGATTTGCCAACATGCAGAGAGTTGCAGTGACGACAGCGGCTCCACCGAATGCGGCAATCCATCTTCTCTTAATCTTAGCCTTGCGGAACGATTCGCTAGCCACATTTGGCAACGGAAGCCAAGGCATCAAGTGGTCGCAGAGGCCACGGTGATCTTCCAGCCAACGCCAAAGCGATCCCGGATCATGCCGAAGCAGGGAGACCAGAACGTTTTGGCCAGCGGTAGCTGCACCTGGCCCCCTTCGGCCAGAGCGGCGAAGGCCTTGCGGGCCTCCTCTTCGTTGGGCAGGGCGAGATACAGGCTGAATCCGTCGAATTGCGTTTGGTCGTCGCACCCATCGGAGAACATCATCGTCGCGTCGCCGATGCGGATGGTTGCATGCATGACTTTTTGTTCGAAACCGGGCTGCAGCATGCCTGGGGGCATCGGTTCGGGACTGTCCTTGTAATGCATCAGGAAATCCACCTTGGCCCCCAGCGCCTTGCCATAAAAGGCAATCGCCTCTTCGCAGCGGCCCGCGAAAAAAAGATAGGGCTGGATTTGCGGCGAGTTCGGCATGGGCATTTCCTTAAGGCGTGAAGTAAGGAAGAGTCAGCGGGCCAACAGACCGCGTTTTCCGCGTTGGATCTAACCTAGCGCGGAGTTGATGGCGAATCCAACTTAAGGAAAACCATTGGGTCCTCCAGCCTCAAAGCTCATGAAAAGCCCGCAAGGTGGTCGCGTCCGGGCCCTTGGAAGCCTGGCGCAACCGCTTAGTCTAATTGATGTTGGCTCCCCGCCTGGAAGTTGCCGGCGACTAGGCCCATTTTCGCTGGTTCCGCTGGCTGATGAAGGATTCTCGAATTCGCCTCTCCCCGTGTTGAGGATTTGCATCATGTTTCGCCGGTTCCATCCCTGGCACCTCGTTCTCTTGTCCCTGGCCGCGCTTGGTGCTGGGTCGGCCACGGCGCAAAATGGAAAGCCGGCTTCGGCGGCGAAACCGGTGAACGAGGTCAGCAAGTCCTCCGCGAGCATACTCGGCGCCAATCGGCCTGAGGAAGCGGTGAAGGCGTTGGCGTCGTTGGCCCAGGCCGCGCAATTCCTCGATGCCGCCAACCTCACCTGGACCGAGCAGCGCAAGTGCGGCACCTGCCATACCAATTACCCCTACTTGATGACACGGCGCGCGGTCACCGGTTCGGACCGGTCCGAGGCTTTTGCCACGATCCGCGGCTTTTTCGAGAACCGGGCGCTCAACTGGGACAAGGTAAAGCCAACCTGGGATGCCGAAGTGATTTCGACGGCGGCCGCGCTGGCTTGGGACGATCAATTGGCAGGCAAGGTCGGCAGTCATCCAGCCAAGGTGGCCTGGGACCGAATGTGGAAGACTCAAAAGAAAGACGGGGGATTTGAGTGGCTCAAGTGCAACTGGCCGCCAGCCGAGCACGATGACTATTACGGGGCAATCGTCGCTGGGATGGCGGTCATGGTCGCTCCGCAATCCTGGAAAGACGAGGCGAAGGAACCGATCGCCAAAGTGACCGAGTATCTCAAAAGCAAAACACCCGACAGCCTGCACCATGAACTGTTGCGCGCCTGGGTGCTGGCACGGATGGGAAGTCCTCTACCTGAGGCCGAAACCGCGAAGATTGTCGAACGCCTACGCGCAGCCGCGAAAGCGGATGGTGGCTGGTCGCTCGTTTCTCTGGGGGCTTGGAAGCGCCACAATGGCGAAGTGAACGATCTGGCGAAAGCCGAAGCCGATGGCTACGGCACGGCGATTGTCGTGGTCGCGCTGGAAGGCCTGGGGGATTCCGGTGTGGCCGGCGCCGTGGACTTGGCCAAAGGCGGTCGTTCCTGGCTGGCCAAGCATCAAAGAGAATCGGGCCGCTGGTTCACTCGCTCTCCGAGCAATGACAAATACCACTACATGACCCACGCCGGCACCGCCTGGGCCGCCTATGTGCTGAGTAAGCCGGCGCCCAAGGGGGAGTAGTCACTGCTACAGCTCCAACTGCTTTTTGGCTTCCGCGGTCCCGATCCGCTCAAGCGCCATACAGACCCAGACCCGGGTGCGGCGAATCGACCTCGGCAGATCGTTGGGTGATTTTGGCCAAGTTGAGGTCGGGGTCTAAAGATTCCCTCCGCCTCGCTGAACACCCCGCCCCAGTCCTTACCCAAATAACCAGCCTTGCCGTGGAGACGGCTTCTGGGCCAAAATGACACAGAATCGAAAGCCGGTGCTTTCGTACTCGCCCTGGATTTCAGGTACTTGCCGTGCGTTTTGTCCGCCTGCTTTTCCCTTACCTCAAGTATGTCCTTGCGTTCGGCTTGCTCGCCTGGGTGGTCGCATCCCACTGGGATCCCGCCAAGGGAGGCGGCCTGAAGGGCCTCTGGCAAAAGCATTTCATCGATGGCGAGCCGTTTGGCTGGACCTGGGCCCTCGGTTCGCTTCTGTGCCAGACCATTGCCTTGCTCATCACGCTGGTGCGTTGGCATGGACTGGTCATCGCCCTCGATCTCGTTTGCCCCTTGCGCGATGCGATCCGCCTTGGTTTGGCGGGGAATTACGCCAGCGTCGTCTTACCAGGGGCCGTCGGCGGCGATCTGGTCAAGGCGGCCTTCCTGGCAAGACGCCAGCCGCTTGGGAAAACGCGCGCGGTGGCCTCCGTGCTGATGGATCGCATCATTGCCCTTGCCAACTTATTTCTGATCGTATCGATACTGGGCGGTCTCTCGCTTGCCACGGGTAATCTGGAAGGCGGCCTCAATGGCAAGCCTGGTTTCGTCGTTCAAAGTGCCTGGGTTCTGGCTGGCATCACGATCCTGCTCTGGCTTTTTCTGGGACTCCTTTCTTCGCATCGTGTCCACCGATTTGCCGGCAGGTTGCGGACCCTGCTGCCGGGCGCTGCCGGGGAAGCCGCGGCCCATTTCTGGTTGGCGGTGCACACCTACCGGACGAAACCATTGGCGGTGACGCAAGCGCTTGCGCTGTCATGGCTGGCTCAAACGTTCATGGTTCTATCGTTTTTTTGCATTTCCCAGTCGGTCACCACGCCTGAGTTTCCTTCCCCCTCGCTTGGCCAGACATTCCTGATCTTGCCCGTCGGTCTCATTATCATGGCGATCCCGCTTTTTCCGGGTGGCGCGGGGATCGCCGAACTGGGGTTCGGTGTGCTGTTCGGTTGGTTTGGGGCGAGCGAAAGCCTCGGAATCACGGCGACTCTACTCAATCGCGCCATGGTCTGGACCCTGGCTGCATTCTGTTTCATTGCCTATGCGTTTTCCCGGGATCTAGATCCCGGTCAAAGCAAGGAAGCCTCGCCTGCCGGCGAAACGAGCGATCCATCAAGCGAAGAGCTCAAGGAAACCAAGTCGGTGCCAATGTGATTGGGCGCGGAAATTGAGCTGAGCCATTCTTGGATCGCCAAATGGGGCCCTCGTTCACCGAAGCGTTCGGCGCTCTATTTCAAACGGCGCGTGAGCGGGGAAGGCAATCGATCCGGCAATTATTCCCCAAAAACTTCCTTGCGCACTTGCTTGACATGGATGCGCATCCGGTCGGTGAACCAGTAGACTTTGCCTGCTTCGCGCCCTGGGTGCATCGGGCGAAAGCCGGGGGCCGGCGGAATCGGCGCGACGATCCAGCGGTCTGCCTTGCGTTTGACCGGGACCAGCCAGCGGTTATTGAGCCAATCCTCTTCATGGGTCTTGGGCGAACGTTTGGCCAAGTCCAAGCCGTCGATCTGAATCTTCGCCGGCTTGAGTTTGAGATCGGCTGGCGCATGAAGGACTTCGAGGATCTCAAATTCGTCCGAGCCCAGGGGCTTACCGATCAATTCCGCTTCGGTTTCGGCCCACTGGGCGCGCGAAAGAATCGGCGCGGGCCCATCGGGAAACCGGGTAATCGCGACTTGCCAGGCCAGATAGGCGATCCACGCCAGGAACAAGACCAGGGCGGTTTGAAAGCGCAGCTTCGCGGCGTGCGAAGGCGGCCTTGGCGCCGTGGGCGTCATGACCGGGTTGGCGGAGGAAACCGGGGGGGACGAGCTCATCGACTGGCCTCCTTTTTGTGGAAGTGAACGGGTTTCTCCAGGAGGGATCGAATTGGGAAAAGATCGTCAAAATCCTCGATCCGGTCCTCATCCGATCCCGCGATCACATTGCCTTCGATCAGGCGAAAGGTGATGTCGCCGATGTCGCGCGTCGTGCGGATCCCCCAGGTGGCAAAGACCGCGGGCGCCATCATGCCAAACGACCTCCAGGCCAGATCGCAGCAACCGACGCAGAGCTCATTGGCGGTGATGTTGGGAGGCGGAGCGCCTTCTTCGGGTTCTTGAAGCTGCCGGTCGAGCGTCTTGACCGTCTCGGTCACGAATTCGTAGGCCTCGTAGGGGTAGCGATCATCGCGATCGGCGATCTCTTCAAGCGCTGGGTCCCTGATCGTCATTCCCATGGTCACCCTCCGTGGATCTCTTCGCGAATTTGCCGCGCGGCTTCCTCGCCGCTTCGAACCGCCCCCTCCATCGTCGATGGCCAGCCGGTAGCGGTCCAGTCGCCTGCCAACGACAAGCCCTTCACCGTGGAGGCGGGACCGGGCCGGTGAGCCTGGTGGCCAGGTACGGGCCGGATGGTCGCTCGCTGTTCCGTCACCACCTTGCAGTCGAGAATCGCCGCCTTGCGCATGGGAGGAAACATTTGGGCAAGTTCCCGCACAATGCGTTCTCGCAAAGCGTCTGTTCCTTGTTTTAGGGAAGGACCCGAGGCGCTGATCACCACCTGGTGATAATGTGAGGAATCTTGGGGAAATCTTGGGACTTGCCGGTGCCGGAAAAGCCATTGCCCCTCGGTGCCGACCAGGGCGGCATGAGGCAAGTCGGTCAGGGGCCGGTCGAGCCACAAATGGATGCCGGTAATGGGGGCCCAGCCCAGCTCGAGGCCCTGGGTCAGACCGGGATGCCGGCTCAACATCGCCGCATCGAGCAAGTGTCCCCACTGATGCCGGGGAAGGGTAAGGATGACCCGGTCGGCCTTGAGGAATTCTCCGTCGCGAGTTTGCAGTCCGACGACTTGATCGTTCTCGATCGCCAGCCGCGTCACGCGGCAATCGCGGCGAATCGAAATTCCCTGGGATGCAAGCCAGCCACCCAGGGCAAAGTCGTAAAGCTCGCGCAAACTGGCTCTTGGCAATTCCATTTGGAATGACCCCGGGGGCCCGAGCATTCCCTCCAAAAAAACCTTGGCCGCGGCGAGGAAACTTGCCGTTTCCCAGGGCTCGTTCAGAGCGCTGACGACGACGGGGCCCCATAATCCTTCGATTGCGCCGCGAGTTTGGCCCGAGTGCTCAAACCAGTGCTTGAGAGGAAAATCGGTCGTGGGAAGCGGCTCGGTTTTCAGCCGGATGACGGCCCTGGCGATGGCCCATTTGTCGGCAAGGCTTAACCAGTGCGCCCGGGCGAAACTGGGAGCCAAATCGAGCGGCCAGGGAAGCCAGCCCGGCCCGAACGGACTGATGCGGCCATCGAGCGTGTGAAACCAGATGGTTGGCTGACGAAGGAGTTGGTCGTCGAGGTTGGCGCGGCGCAGCAAGCGGTGCAAGGCCGAACAGCAGCCCAGGCTGACATGCTGGCAAGCATCGACCCAGGCGCCTGCTTCTGTGGGAAACGAGCCGGCGCGCCCGCCCAGATAGGAGCGCGCCTCGATCAGGGTCACATCATGATCATCGGCCAGACTCGCCGCGGCGGCCATTCCCGCTACACCCCCGCCGACGATCACGATGCGTCTGGCCAAGAGAATTCCCTTTCGCGGCCGCCGGCCCAACGTTGACGCGGACAAATTGCGAACCATCGGCGCCGCGGGCGACCTGAGGATGCAATCGATACCGGTCATCCCTGGTACCGTGGACCATTCAACGAAACAGGCCCGGAGAGAGTTGCTTTCCGGGCCCGGCTTTCGGCATCAAAACCGCAATTAGATGAGTTTCTTGACCGCGGCGAGCACCGCGTCGTAGTTGGGATGGGTGGTCACTTCGGAAACGTATTCGACATGGCGAATGACGCCACCGGCGTCAACAACGAAAACGGCCCGGGTCAAGAGGGGCAAGGGCAGGCCTTCGATGAGGACGCCATAGGCCTTGCCGAAGCTGTGATCGTGCACATCGGAGAAGGTGCTGTGGTTGGTGATGTTTTCTGCCGTGCAGAAGCGCTTCTGCGCGAAGGGCAGATCGAGCGAGAACGTGAAGGCGGCGACCTTGTCCTTGAGGGTGGCCAGTTCGGTATCGAAGCGATGGGTCTGCTGATTGCAGGTGGGGGTGTCGATCGAAGGGACCACGCTGAAAATGCGTACCTTGGCGGGGGTGTCGGCCAGGGTTTTCAGATCGAGCACGGACAGGACTTTGAAATCGGGCGCCTTGTCGCCCACTTTGAGTTCCGGGCCGACCAGGGTGATGGGGTTGCCTTTGAATGTGACCGCTTTTTCACGCTTCATCGAGAGGATCCTTCTTTTCTGACAGGGAATCGCGAAGCGCCTCCTATTGGAGGAGCCTCACTCATGATCTTAGGAAGCCTGTAAGGGTTGGGCTTGCGTGCCACGCACGGGATATCCTTGTTTGCGAATCAGATGCCCCCAGCGCCTGTTGATATCGGAGACAAGCTCCGCGCCCAAAGGCTTGTATTGATTGGTTTTGTAAGACTTCGACTTTTCGAGATAACCCTCGACGTGAGGCCGAACCGTTTCAAAATCCCCAAGGTTCAGCTGCCGATAAATCCCTTCCAATTGAGCCGCGGGGTCGGCCACGAGATCTTCGTAACGGATTTCGACGAATTGATGGGGGGCAAATAAGGGGCGCGCGGCGTCGAGGGCCTTGTGCATGCGCAGGAACGTCTCGAAGACCTGATGTTCGAGCCCTTCGAACCGGGGAACTTGCATCCCGTGGGTCAATTGCAAGGTCTTCCACAAATTGATCGTGGAAGGGTAAACGACATAGGGATCGCGGTACAGGTGGATGAACTTGGCATTGGGAAACATTTGCAGCAAGTGTTTGACCCGAAAGGTGTGCGTGGGCGATTTGAGCACAAGCCGGCGCTGGTCCTTCCACGAGATTTCCCGCAGAAAACCGAGGAAGCCGGCTTTCCAGCGCTGTTGGCCCTTGGGGCCAAGGTCGTCGAGTTCGTAGGCGGCCTCATCCATCGGCGCATGATTGGGGAAGGCGATGCTCAAGTAGGGGGAGGGCAGCCCAAGCATGCACAGGGCGAATTCGTCTTCCTGGGGCAGGTTCCAACCGGCCGCCATGTTGTCCATCGGCCGGCGCGAAGGGAGAAGCCAGTTCAACAGCCGGCGAAAGACCGGTTCGGTGACGGTTGCATGATTGGGACTCATGCATTGCATGGTGGTCGGGTAATGATGGGCGGGATCTTGAATCAACAGCTCATGAAGCAAGGTCGTGCCGGTGCGCCAGTGGCCCAGGATGAAGACCGGGTCGCTTTGGAGAGGTGTTTTCGCTGGCTCGCCTCGCGTGATTCCTTCCTTGATCCAGCCAAGAATCGAATTCATCAGGGTCGAATGGCCAAGCACCAGGGCGATTGGCCAGTATTTGGGGGAAATGGCAAAACGATTGTGGATGACGAGGCGCCACCAGGCGTATGCGGAGCAGCCTTGCCAGATGCGGGGAGCCCATTCCCTTGGCGGGTTGCTTAATCCATGTCGATCCGGCTTGGTCACAATCCCAATCTCGCACGAAAAAATCGGCCGATTGCCGATTTGAAGGTCCCTGGATCAAGAGATTCATTGTAGAAGAATTGCCTGCGTCACCGCCTCATCGTGCAATCGGGAAATTTTCTGATCTCGGGAGAGCGCCAACCGATCATGGAGGGATAAAGAAGAACAAGAAAAAACAAGAAAAAACAAGGAAGAAAGGGATTTGCGGGCGCCCTGGCGTGTTTGCCGGGAACGGGCTTGAATCCGAACAGAGCGAGCATTGCTGGATAAGCGAAAGAAGCTTCTTTCACCACCACTTGGAAAATCACATCATGCCCATTGATGTCGTTTGCACGGGATGCCGCCAAAAGCTCAGAGCCAAGGATTCGCTCTTGGCAAAACGGTGGCCTGCCCCAAATGCGCCTTAAAAATCTTCATACCTGCGCCTGCTGTCGAGGAAGCAGATGAGGTCCCGATGCAAGCGCGGGCCGAACCGGCCGCACCGCGCGTGCAGGTGAGGGAAACGACCGAAGAGGAAGGCGAAAACGAGGTCTTTCAGCCGCAAATCGATGACGCCGAGGTGAAACCGCCCGAACCGCCAGAGCTTGCTTTTGGTGATCGGCGTGCCCATGGTGCTTCATGGTCTTTACGACACCTTGATCAAAAAAAGACATGGATGTGTGGGCGCTTTTGGTTGCCGTTTTGAGTTTTCTGTTTTTGGCCGCCCAGAACACCTGGCTTCATATCGAGGAAACGCGGGCCGGCTAGCGAAACCCATGGGGTGATGAAGTCCTGCGGCCTGGTATTCAGCAGCATCCGCAAGTCGGTTTGCGGTGAATCAAAAATCTCCTTATGGGATCGGAATTGAGTGTTTTGACCACGGGCAAAGGTGGACCGAAGTGCGAGAAACGGCGTCGATTGCTGGAGTTTACCGCATGTATAGGGTGAGGGAGAGTGATTCGGGCCGGCTCTTTCCCACAGAATGATCCGCGATTCGTTAAGATGAGAGAGGGCCATCCCAGTCCAAATCCCCCCCAACTGGAGTCTCAAAAAATGAATCGATTCCATTTTCCGGCCCGTTTGGCGTTCTTGACCTTCTTGGCAGCGAGTCCCCTGTGCGCCATCCTCGGCATCCGCGCGGACGAAAAGAAGCACGAGGCCGCCAAGACATCGGCGAGCGAGGGGTTTGCCCGGTTGCAAAAACTGATCGGAACCTGGGTTGCCGTGGATGCCGCGGGCAAGCCGACCGATCAGGTGGTCTCGGTGTTCAAATTGACCGGTGCGGGAAGCGCCATTCAGGAAACGATTTTTCCCGGCAGCGACCATGAAATGGTCACGATGTACCACATGGATGGCAAGGATCTGGTGTTGACCCACTACTGCTCCGCGGGAAATCAACCCAAGATGAAACTCGACCCCAAAAGCCCGCCCAAGCAGTTGAATTTTCTCTTCGTTGGGGGAACCAATCTCGATCCGGCCAAGGACACGCACATGCACGAAGGGCGCATCGCGCTCATCGACGACGACCACATCGAATGGACCTGGGTGGGCCATACCAAGGGGCAGCCGTCCCACGATCACAAAGTTTCGATGAAGCTGGTTCGTAGAAAATCGTAAAGCCCCAGCGATTTCGCCGGCTCCAGAGAGTTTCTTGCCCTTTTCCAAGGAAGGAAATTGGGCGCACTCGGCAGGTCGGACCTTCCCGTTTCAGAACGGCAATTTCTCTTATGATGGAATCCGAACCGGCGGCGATCGAACTGGCCCAGATCGCCATAGCCGTCACCGATGTCGACCACGTCTTACCCTTCTATCGGGACATATTGGGGCTGCCCTTGCTCTTTCGCGCTGGTCCCAACATGGCATTTCTTGCCCTGGGAGCAGTTCGGGTCATGCTCACCACCCCTCAGGGCGCGGGAAGTCCCGGACAAAACTCGATTCTTTACTTCCGCGTGCCGGACCTGGATGCGGCGTATGCCGAGATGGTGGATAAAGGAGCCCTCAGTCAGCGAGGGCCCCAGCTTGCCGCGAAACTGCCCGACCATGAGTTGTGGATGGCTTTTTTGCGCGACCCCGACAACAACCTGATCGGTTTGCTCGAAGAACGCAGATGATTGAGCGCGAAGGTTATTTCATCGTCAATTGCTGGCGGCCGGCCTGCATGGGCTGGCGGAACGGTTTGCGGTCCTGAAACATCTCGATCATGGTCAGTTGCGTTTTGCTTTTCTTGCCGGTTTGGGCGCTGGCGCGATTCAAGGTGCGGATTGCTTCGACAAAATCGCCCGCTTCGGCATGGGCGACCGCCAGCGTTTCGTAGAAACAGTCGGTCACTTCGTTGCTTAGTTCCAGGGCCTTGGTCGCGTCCTCGACTGCCTTCGACGCGTTGCGGTATTTGTCCGTCGGGTGGGTTGCCATCACCCAGGCCTTGGCACGGAAGGCCTCGGAAAACTTGGGGCAAAGGCGAATGGCGTGGTCGAAATCGACAATCGCCTCCTCGATATTGTTCAGATCCAGATGGGTCAAGCCCCGTTGGTGATGGGTGAGTACGCGGAAATAGCTCTTATGCGACAGGCTCATCGCGGATTGAAAATCGGCCATCGCCTTGTCGAACGAATCGAGTTCGCGGTGAAGGAGTCCCCGGTGATAGTGATCGGCGGGAGCGGGGGCGCTGGCCAATTCCATGACCTTGTTCAGATCGGCCAGTGCGCCGCGATAGTCCCTCTTGTGGGCTTTCACGGCCGAGAGGCCGCGAAAGCCGTCGGGATTACGGGGTTGTTTGTTGACGATTTCGCCAAAGTGCTCTTCTGCTTCTTCCAGAGTGACCGAGTTTTTTTGATAGACCCAGACGAGCGCGCCGCCGTACTGGCAATGGTGGCCCAGCGACGATTCACGGAACACGCTCAGCGCGGTCCCCGGAGGCAGGATCAGAACCTTGTTGCCGATTTCGTATTCCTGAGTCTTGGTCAACAGGATCGTTTGGCTGGGAGACGCGGCCAGAATCGATGAGGGCAGGAGGGAGATTGCGACCAGGGGTGGCAGGACGCAGATTACCCATCTAAGTGCGGCGAACATGGGCAACTCTCGGTTGGAGGAAAAAATTTGCAAAATAACGCCATTTCTCCATCTTTTCGCGAAATGAATCGTTGTCAAGGCGCCACAAAGAGCATTTGTACAGTAGGCTCCTTTTTCCAAGAATTCTTGAAAGATCCTCGCCCCAAAGAGGGACTTAGTGATGCGGCGGAGCCCATCCCACTCTCCGTGGCTGGTACTTTGGCAGCTTGCTGAATAAAGTGGATTTCGTTTCTCTTTTACAATCGTCGGTTTATTTTATGTGCGTTTGATGTTCGTTTTATTTGTTTTTGAACTAATTAAAGAAAAAAATGTATTTAATTATTTTTTGTGAAAAATGACTCATTTTGTTAAATTCGTTTGCGCTTGACACGAGTCCGCGCCTGAGCGTTTGCAGCTGCAAACAACTTGCGGAGGTGTCCAATCGCCGTTTCTTCTCATTTCGAGGCGCCAATCATCCGATCAATTCGTTAGAACCGGAATTTCCGGGCCTCTTTCCCATGCGGGCAAGGTCATGCGTTACCGGGCCCTGGCTTTGCCTCTTTGCTTGATCGGCCTCGTCACCGCTTTGAGCGGATGCACCTTCAATCGCCTCAGGCACCACACCCTGAAACAGGGCAACACCCTCGTGGAACTGCAAAACAGGCAGATCCTCGACAACCTTGCCATGTTCACCCAGAACCCGGCCGCCATTCCGTGGCACATGAACCTTAAGGAAGGCACCACGCAAATCACCGACTCGGCCAGCGGCGGCGCCGCGGTCGATCTCGGACCCCCAAGCGATACCCTGCCTCAACTCTTTGGCTCACGCACCATCGTCGGCCAGTGGGGCATGGCCCCCGTCACCGATCCGATCGAGTTGCGCCTGCTGCGCGTTGCCTACCGCCGCGCCGCGGGCATCGACGAAATGCCCGATGACGATTTTCTGCAGGAGTTAGCTCACGAACTGAAGAAACAAACCACCATCACCCCGGATATGCGCGCCGAAACCGAAGTCTTCTACGAATACCGAATCAAGACCCATAAGAGCTATCCGCAGTTCGAATCGTCCATCCTTACCGCCAACAACGACATCATCGTTCCCGCGGCCCACTCCGCGCCGGTCGAAAAAACGCCGCTCGTCCGTGAGGTCAACCGGCAGGTCGCAGAAATCCAGCGCGACCTGGCCCGCATCGGCTCAGGGTGGTACCGCACCGGCCGGAGGCTCGATGTGCCCCACAAGGCGCGTCACGTCGGCCAGTTCCAGGATTGCCATGTCTGGGTCGAACCCGAAGGCGAAGAACAGCTCGCCAACTTGACCCTGACCGTGCTCAAGTTTTCGAACCTCATCAAGGAAACCCAGACGCTCATCACTCCCGGCTCGGTCAAGTTTTCACCGGGAGACCGCAATTAAGATCTGACCTCGTCGGCCTCGATCGAATTCGCTTCGACAAGTCAGCGATGCTGCTGGGAGTGAGAGACGAGGAGTTTAACGCAGAGGCGCAAAGGACGCAAAGACGCAGAGAACCTGGAAACCTCAGCCTGTGTCACGGACAAGCCTGATTTTCGTCGTCACCCGTCACCAGAAATCGCTTTCCCGGCCGTTTTCCCCTCCACTCTTCTTTGCGCCCTTGGCGCCTTTGCGTTAAAAGAATCTCTTACCTCGGTGAAAAAGCGATCCGCTCAACCCAACGCTTAAACCCATCCCCCGCGTCTAGCCGATGGAGGCTATGAGGTCTCTGGTTCTCTGGATTAGGCGTGCATCATGATCAATCGCTCCGCTTTGATCGTCCGGCCCAATGCCCCGTTCATCGACTGGGTCAAAAGTATCGACAAATCCGGCCCGCTGCCTTCGGCGGAGCAGGAACAGAATGTTTACCTCATTCCCGAATTCGGCAACTATGAAGATCTTCCCGCCATATTGAAGGATCTTCACGAAGAGATTTTCGAAAAGGAGCTATTTGCCTGGTTCGCCGACGAATCGCTCTGGCCGGCCAAGCGTGATTTCTCGACCTTTCTCGCCTGGTTTCGCGTCGAGGTGCACAGCATGGTCGATGATCTGGTGGGCGGAGAAATCGTCGACAGCGAGGCGGAAGAATAAGGTCCCTTGTGGATCGTGCTTTGCAATGAAGTGAATTCGAGAGAGGGCAAGCATCGTTTCGGTGCTTGCACGCGGCCCATGTGCCGCTACTTCGAAATGCGACTTGGGTAAGTTCGTGTAGGGCTAGATCTTATCGGCGCGGTCAGTTCAGGCGGCTGATTTGCGCCGCTGGGCCGCTTCACGGAAGACATCGAGCATTTGGCGATAATGATGTTCGAAGGTCCAGGAATGCGCCGCGCGACGTCCTGCTTGACCGCAAGCCAATCGCTTGGCCGGATCGAGGAATTGGGTCATCCGGTTGGCCAATTCGACATGGTTGTGCGGATCGTCGAGAACATAACCCTCGTTGGGAGGGGTCATCAATTCCGAGGCCCCGTTGTAACGGGTCGTGATCACGGGTAAGCCGCAGGCCATCGCCTCGGTGATCACATGCGAACAGGGATCGTAAAAGGTCGGATGAACGAAGAAATCGGCGCTGAAATAACCATCGCGCATGTCAGCCAGGTAGCCGACAAACCGCACCCGGTCGAGAATGCCCAGCTTTTTGGCAATCCGTTCCATCGAGCGATATTGAGGCGATCCGATCACGAGCAACCGGAAATTCGGGCTCTGCGGCATCAGCTTCACCGCATGAAGGAGCGGCTCCAGCCCCTTCAGCCGATAGTTCATCCCGCAAAACAGGGCGACATGGTCTTCGGGGTTCAAATTCCATTTCGTTCGGCATTCCATGCGCCGGCGCAGCCGATCGTTTTCGACAAAGCGATCGGGATTGAAGGCGATCCTTACCAGGCGCAGATCGGAGGAGGAGATCTTGTAGTAGTTTTGAAAATGGCCACGGACCATATCGCTGATCGCGATGATGATGCTGCGATGAGGCGAAAGGTACTGGCGCCTTTCAAGCGTTGTGAAGCTGAAGTGCGCCGGGTCGAACCGCTTGATCACCGACATGACCTTGCGCTGGAGTGGATTGCGAATTTTCAAAAGATTCTGATCGACGCTGGCGGCGTAGAGACCGCCCTGCGGATAAAGCACGTCCAGACCCCAGGTCTTGTCGAAACCGACCGTCACGTCATGCTCATGGCCCTTGAGCGCATTGACCACGGCGCTGCCAAAGCGCCAGGGGCGTAGGGCCCTGGGCCAGGTCGGCGTGGGAACATGGTGATACTGGATCTGGGCGGGTAGGCGATCTTTGTCCCAACGAGAAGCGTACAAGTGAACTTTGTGCCCATCGGTTACAAGGCGGTGAGCCAGCGCCGCGATGTAGGTTTCACACCCACCCCGCTCCGGCAACACGCTCTCGTAACAGAAGGCTATGTCCATGGGATCATCCCGTGGGGGATGAATGACTCCTTTTGGGCAAAGCGGTTGCACGCATTTGCGACTTGATCTTGTTTGCAGCCGCTTCCGCGGCGTTATGACACGGGCGCCATTCCGTTTTTTCAGGAACTCCCGGACATTGACCCCCATTTACATCGGCCCAAAGTGCCGCGTCCTTGAGCCCACTGGGCTCTCGCGGCTCAGGCCGCACGGCGCACTCCCTTGTCCAATTTCAGGTTGTGACGGCGGTAACGGCGCCACTTCCACTGAACCAGCCGGCGCAAGAGCCTTTCGGCCCAGGTTCCACGCGCTCCGGGGCCGCGATAGGCCCGCCAGAAGGTGAGGCGATCGTTGGTGTTCACCCCCTCGATTTCCGAGGAGAACACAAGCTGCGCCAAATCCTTCACCTGGAAAACACGCCAAAGAACCGGGTGCCGGGCCAGGCGGTGCAGGTCGATCAACACGACGGCATTGAACCAGGTTTCCGGGATGCGAGCCGTGTCGATTTCACGGATATAGAAGTGGCACAGATAAAAATCCTTGTGGAAGCAGCGGCGGTCGTGAAGCAAACGGCCGATGCGGGCCATCTCCTCGATCAGGCCCCGTTTCCATTTTTTGAACCGGTGCGAATCGAGCCGGTTCGCCGCCAAGGGCACCGCCTCGTGCAGCGGAATCATGCCGGTCAATTCCTCGACCGCGAGGCAGCTCTCTAGCCGGCAACCTTGACCCGTGAATTCGGCCACCGCCACGGCGCGCGGCACGCGCACCCCCAACTCGGTGGCCCACTGCAAATGGAGCCATTCTTGTAAGGCAGGCGACCAAGCCCAACGAGGAGCGATGCACGCCAGCAAGCCATCGACCCAGGGCAACTTGTGATGCCGTTTCAAATAGACGACCAGGTTCTCGCGTGAGCCATCGCGGGCGCTCAGCACCCAGCGACCGACCGAGCGGCCCTGTTTTTCGTGAAAGCGATCGGTCACACGGGCATCCATGATCCAGTCGGCCCAGTCGTCACCGGCAAATCGGTTCCACTCGGGATCTTCCCAGGAACGCAGGTTTCCCCGCACCGGGGGCAGCGACAGGTGGCTGCGGGGTGCGGCGGGCTTCAGTGCCGAGTCCTTGGCGGAAATGGGCTTGAGCGGGCTCTCGGAGAGTGCCAGCGGTCCGACCGATCGGGAATCGGATTCGCCATTGGCGAAGAGCATTCCGAAATAGGGAGCCTCTGCTTCGCGGTCGAAGTTCTCTTGCACATCGATGTCCGTGGCGCCGCGATCGGGCTGGACCGAATGCAACTCCGTGGCTTTTTCCGCTTCCGTCGTGGGGGCGACCGCCGGAGTCAGGTAGGCTTGCTGCAGCCAGGCCAGTTCCAGAGGCGAGGCGCCCATTGTGCGCAGGCCGCGCATCAGTTTGCCCAGATCGTTCCAGGCTCCGCGCGAACCGGCCAGGCGGCCTCTTTTGAAGGTGGCTCCCACCGGGCAGGACAGGTGAATCCTTCCGGTCGACTTCTCGATGGCAAGCGGCGACGGGCCCTGGCCTGCCGCGCCGAGGATGACCCCCTTGCAGTGGAGCTTGTGCAGAAAGCGGCCGAGGTTTTCGAAAACCTTGCGACGTTTCGAGGCGTTTTGAAAGGAGGTTCGGCGCACCCACAAGGGCAGAGCCATCCCCTTGTCGTTGGGCCGCACCACCAGAAAGCGCAAGGTGGATTCGGGCCGGTCCGGGTGGCGATGGGTGCCGCGCGCCAGCACGCTGGGAGTCTGCAAGTCCAGGTTTTCGAGATGGAAGATCCTTCGCGCCAGGCCCCATTCGGGGTAGCGCATGTCGCGCGCTTCTTTCTTTCCCCAGAGGAGTCTTTGCAGGATTTTGCGCCAGCTTGGAAGTACGGGCACCCGCCACCAGATCAGACCGGTGGTAACGCGGCCATGCGCATCGCGAAACCATCGCACGCCCATGCGCCGGCCAGGGGCCGACAACCTCGGCGCGGTCGATTCGACCCACTGCGTGCAGCGGTCGACTTCCGGTTGAATTTCGATGCCGTTGGTGGTCCAGGCCACTTCGGTCGGGCCCGATTTGGGAAGCACGATCCAGTCGTGACCGGCTCGCTGTCCAGGTTGGGCATGGCTTCCACGCGAGCCGAGGCGCGAGTCGAGTTCGCGCACTTCCAGACCGAGCCGGTTGGCAAACGCCTCCAGGAGCGGCAGGACTTCGCCGGGGTTGGGCAGGCGCGCGCTGGATCTCAGATAGGTCTTCAAGCCGAAGCGGACAATCCGGCGAAAGACCGGGTTATCGGGCAGCGACCAGATGAGCGTGGCCAGGTCGCGCAGGCGGTCGGCGACCTTGGGACACTGCACAAGGTGGGCCCGCTGCCAGTCGACAAATACTGGTTGGCGCTTTTCGGGATCGAAAAGGACATGTTTCAAAAACAGATCGCGATGGAAAACGCCCAGGGCATGCATGCGCGCCAGGGTTTTTCCCAGCCATCCCGCCACGCGGGCGGCATGGTCGGCGCGGACGACCGCCTGGGTCAGGGGCATGGCCCCAGGAATTTCGGCAATGAGCGCGAAGCCCATCTTGCCGTCTTCGCCGTAGGCGATCCAGGACGGGGCTGGCAAGCCATAGCGCGACGCCATATCGAGGTTGAGCGCTTCACGCTCACTTGCCGAGGCAAAACCGTGTCCCAGCAAAAACGAGTGCAGCCGCGAAGAGATTCTGATTTTGGTTTCGACTTTGAGGAAGGAACCAGGCCAGGCCGCTTCGGCCAAACCGTTTTTAGCCGCTTCGGCCAAACCGTTTTTAGCCGCTTCGGCCAAACCGTTTCTGGCCGCTTCGGCCAAACCGTTTCTGGTCGCTTCGGCCAAACCGTTTCTAGTCGCTTCGGCCAAACCGTTCACTGCGGTTGGAGAAACTCCCCCGCCAGGCGGGCTGAAGCCGGCCGGCAAACCGACGCGAGAGACATGGCGATGACGGTGGCCGCCGACGCGTACCGCGGGCAGATCGATGAAATCGCTGGTGGTATTCAGTCCGTGGCGGTGAGAGCGCTCGCGGCAGCCGGGAGCGATCACCAGGTAAAACTGGCGCCGTTTCAACAGCGAACGGACAAACCAGAGTGCCAGGCCGATCAAGGCCACAGGGGTGAGAAGGATGCTGTAAGGGATCAAGCGGATTGCCTCCGCTCAAAATGGACGGTGTCGCCTTCCCGTGTAGGGCCAAGGGAAGGGTATTGGGCCGGGTCGCAAGCCCTCACGCCGGGGCGGCCCGCGGCGGCAAGAGCCGGTTTTTTGCCATCCAGGACGGTTTCAACCACCTGAAGGACCATTTGCGGTTGAAGCAGCTTCATGCAATCGTGATGGCCTTGCGGACAGGTGCGCTGCTGGCAAGGCCCACAGGGCACCGGCGCGGCCAGGTGATACGCTTGTTTCTGCCAGGTTTCGGTCCAAGCGATGTGGGTGGGACCAAAGAGTGTAACCACCGGCCGGCCCATGGCCGAGGCAAAGTGCCTGGGGCCGCTATCGGTCGTTAATAGCAGATCTGAGCGGCGCACGACGGCCTTGGAGAGGCCAAGGGAAAGAGGGGGCATGCCCGTTTCGGCCAGAGCTCGCACCATGGCGTGTCCCGCAAGGGCGACGAGTTCGCGCGCTTGCTGGGCCTCGGCGGGACCTCCGATCACCACGACACCGTGACCCTTTTCCGCGAGCTTGCGCGCGATCCAGCCGAAGCGTTCCAGCGGCCAGAGTTTGGCGGCGCCGAATGCGGCTCCGGCATGCAGCCCAATCACCCGGGTGCCCCGGGGAAATCGGGCGGCGCGCCAGACAGCGTCGGCGTCATTTTCGTCTTGAGAGGTCGTAAATAGTTCCATATTCACACCGGGATCGGGGCAGCCCGCCTTGCGGGCGATCTCGTTGTAGACCGCGACAATGGGATAAGGAGTTAGACGACCCTTGGCGTCGCGATGGGCGGCAATTTTGCCGGTAAGAAGAAACCCACGGCCATGGAGCGCCTGGCCGATGCGGGCTTTCGCGCCGCTGGCGATCGCGGTCAAGCCTGTGCGCATCGAGTTGGAGAAAAGGATCGCCAAATCGGGTGCGCCACCCAGGCGCCGGGCAATTTCGCGGCCGTCGATCCAGGGTTCAAGCAGACGCGCGGCTCCCTTGGCCGTTCCCGAGTAAACGGTGCCATCGTTCCAGGGCGAGCCTTGCAAGGCTCCGAGCACATAGGGCTTGGCAACCCAAACCATTCGCGCCGAGCCAAAGTGCTGGCGAATGGCGCGAAGCGCCGGGGTGGCCATCACGGCATCCCCGATCCACCCAGGCAAAAAGACCGCCACCTTCTCCGTCAAACCAAACCCCCCGTTCGCGAGCACACACCCAACCTCATCAATAGAGAGTCAAGCGGCGCGAAGTTTCTCCAAGGCCAGGCTGGTCGAAAGACCCGCCTCGAGCCGGGCGAGATGCACCCGGCCGCCATACGATTCGACGAAGTCGCCGCCCACCACCGTTTCGCGCCGGTAGTCGGCTCCCTTGACGAGCACATCGGGACGTACCCGCTGGATCAACTCCAGGGGCGTGGCTTCGCCAAAAACGCAAACCAGGTCGACTGCTTCCAGTGCGGCAAGCACCACCCCACGCGCCCCTTCGTTGTGGACCGGCCGAGACGGCCCCTTCAGCGACCTGACGCTCTCATCGCTATTGAGGCCAACGACCAGGAGATCCCCCTGGCGGCGCGCCTCGGCCAGGTACGCGACATGGCCGGCATGAAGCAGATCGAAGCAGCCGTTGGTGAAGACAATTTTTTGGCCCAAGCGGCGCGCTTCGCTCGATCGAGATTCGAGCTCGTCGGGGCCAACGACCTTGCTTTTGGGCCCTTCCTTGTGCTGGTTGGCCGCGCTTGCCCCCACTTGCAAGTCGGCGAGAATTTCCTCAATCGTGACCGGGGCGACGCCGATCTTTTCGACTTCCAGGCCGCCGGCCACATTGGCCAGTTGAATCGCCGGCGCAAAATCGGCACCCGTGGCCAGCACCATTCCGAGCACCGCCATGACCATGTCGCCGGCGCCGGTGATGTCGTACACCTGGCGCGGGCGGGTCGGAAATAGGTGGGCGCGGCCATCGCGGCGCACGAGCGCCATGCCATCGCGATCGAGGGTCACGATACCCGCATCGAGTTCATAGGCGCGCATGATCTCACTGGCTGCCCGGAAAGCTTCCTCGGTGGTTTCGAGTGTGCGGCCCACGGCCAGTCCCGCTTCCAGGCGGTTGGGCGTCAGGCTGCTGGAACCCTTGTATTTGGTCCAGTCGCCGCCGCGGGTCGGGTCGGCGAGCACGGCAATGCCGCGCCTGCGTGCTTCCTTAATCAGGGGTGCCAGTAGACCGGGAGTGCAGACCCCCTTGTCGTAATCGCTGATGAGCACGCAGCCGGTGCCATCGAGGCGAGCGATGGCCGCCTCGATCAATCGAGATTCGATCCCCTTGTTTACCGGGCTTTTTTCTTCGTAGTCGACCCGGATCATCTGCTGGGGATGACGATGCTGGGCCCGGCCGATGTAGCGTTCCTTGACGGTGGTGGGCCGGCTGGAATCGGCGATCACCGATTCGTGGCGGATACCGAGTTTATCGAGAATCGAGCGGACGCGAGGCGCCTGATCGTCGTCGCCGGTCACGCCGCAAAGATCGACCTTGGCGCCCAGCGCGGCGAGCAACGTGGCGACGCTCGAGGCGCCGCCCAAGCGTTCTTCGCGGCGATCGGCCTGGAGCAAAATGACCGGCGCTTCCTGGCTGATGCGGGCCGCATCGCCCCAGACATAGCGATCGAGCATGAGGTCGCCGACAACGAGAATCGAAGGCGTTCCCAGATTGCGGGCGAGGACAGCGAGTTCGCTCACGCTGGCCGCATTGGAATCCACCATTCTCCCCTCCCGCATTCCGGTCATGAATCTCACCTCTTCGTGGCGCCTTCGTTCGAACGGGGTTTTCCCTGTCCTCTGTCGCCAGGATTCTCCTGAAAATGGTCCGCTAGGCGGCCGCTTTCTTCTTGTCCTCTGTCGCCAGGATCCTTCTAAAAATGGTCCGCTAGGCGGCCGCTTTCTTCTTGTCCTCTGTCGCCAGGATCCTTCTAAAAATGGTCCGCTAGGCGGCCGCTTTCTTCTTGTCCTCTGTCGCCAAAATCCTCCTGGCCCACATCACTGCCGGGTACAAAAGCGGCAGCATCACTTCGTGGTGGCCGATCAACTCGATCCCTTCCGAGGAGGGCCGCTGCAAAACGTTGACCATGCTGCGGTACTTCGATTCCTTGTCGAGATTGATCGCGACGAGCCCCGAGATGTCATGGCTGAAATTGCGCACGACGCTGACGGCCTTGAGGAAGACCTCGGGCATGATCACCGCGCTGCCGATGTTGAACCAGACGCCGTTTTTCATCGAGGCAACGACGGAACACAGCCGCTTGAAATCGATGTGCGAAGCTTCGCCCAGTTCGGCTCCGCCAACATGCGGGTGCATATGCACGATGTCGGTGCCGACGGCGACATGGATCGTGCAGGGAATTTTCAATTTGCGCGCCGCGAGAATGACACTGGCCTCGGGGTGAGCGAGGGCCCGTTTCTTTTCTTTTTGCCTGAGCAGTTCGCCCAGGGCATACCCCAGTCCCGTGCCGTCCTCGCCGCCGCGCTTGGCGGCGATCGAATAGGCATCGGCCACTTCCCTGGCCATGCCGAACTTGCCGGCGAGCAAGGCCGCGCCCACATCTTCGCTCGTTTTGCCTGCCAGGGCCAATTCGTAGTCGTGGATCGCCGCGGCGCCGTTCATGGCCAGCGCGCGAATGACTCCCTCTTCCATCCAGCGAATCAGATAGGGGGAACAGCCGGTCTTGATGACATGGCCGCCGATGGCCGCCACGGTCATGGTGCGGTTCTTGGCACCTTGTGCCAGCACCATGGCCGCACGCCGCAGTGATTTGCCCGCCAGTTGATCGGGAAGCGAATTGATCCAGTCGCCCACGGTCGCTTCGGGAGCGACCGGTTTTCCCAGGTCTTCGATGAATACCTTGCTCGGCCGCGAAGCCAGTTCGTAGGTCTTCAAACCGGTCAGATCAAAGGGTGGAAAGCCACCGTCGTCCATCTTCGATTCCTCCAGCCGAAACGGCTTCGAGCCTAAACCACTTCCAGAGCCAGATCCGGGCTTGGTTCTGTCCCGGGTTCTACCCAGATCGGGTCGATCCCGTCCATGCCAAGCCGGTCGAGAAGCGCCGCCAGACGATCTCCGCCGGCGCCCAGTTTCAAACCGATGCGCAATCCCCTTAGAGGGCGGCTGCCCAGTCGGTCGGTGCGCAGTTTCACCAAGTCTTTTTGGGTTGTGGCCAGCCAGACTCCCTCGGGCAAGCTTTCTGCCCAGGTGGAAAGGTCGGCCACATCTTCACCGGAATAGGCATGGTGATCGGGGAAAATTCGTTCATCGACGACTTCCATGCCGATCTTTTCCACCGTCGCGCGAAAGGCCGCCGGATTGCCGATCCCTGAGAAAATCGCGACCTTGTCGGAGGGCCGGTCGGGCAGCTCCAATAAGTCGCCCGGATGATCCGCGTCAAGCCAGCCGGTGGGAGCATGAACCGACTGCGCGATGACGGCCCTGGGGGCCAGGCGCGCAAGCTGCTCGCGCAAGAGTTCCAGGTCGTCGGGATGGATCAGGTCGCAGCGTGTGATCAGGATGGCACTGGCGCGCCTCAAGGCCGTTACCGGTTCGCGCAAGAGTCCCGCGGGCAGGCACCAGCCGCCGCCATAAGGATCGGTGGCATCGATCAGCACCAACTCCAGATCTCGGGCCAGTTTGCGATGCTGCATTCCATCGTCGAGCACGATGACTTCGGTTTCGAGTTCCTCGATCGCTCTTCGGCCCATGCCGATGCGGTCGGCATCTTGCAGATGGGGTACATCGGGAAGGTTTTCTTCAAGAACGAGGTACTCGTCGTTGGGCTGGCCTTCGGCCGCGCTGTAGCCGCGGCTCAAAATCGCAACGCGAAATCCCAGATTGCGCAAGTGGCGTGCGACCCATTCGACGCAAGGCGTTTTGCCCGTTCCTCCCGTTGTGATGTTCCCCACGGAGATGACGGGAATCGGCAAGCGCGTGGGACTGCGAAGGCCCAGATCGAACAGGGCGCCGTGGATGCGAATGGCCAAACTATAAGGAAGGGATGCCAGGCCCAGGATGGGCCAAATGAAGCCATACCAAGGCTTTAGGGCCAAGGGGAGGCGGTCTTTCAGGATGTTCCGGGTTGCGGACAAATGAAACCGTCCCTGGCGCTAGACACTCGCAGCCGGAGACGGACCGTCCTTGTCCCGCATCCTCCGGCCCGACGATTGTAAAACCGCGCATTGGACAGGGTCAATAAGAATGTCCAGGATCGGCCCGACCGGGAAAAATGAAGAGCGCATTGAGCTGCCGTAAGAAGAAAAAGAAAAAAAAGAAAAAAAGAATAATGAGATTAGGCAAGAAGCAGCAGCAGAACAAGCAGAAGAAGGATACCCATGTTGCCAAAAGGGGTTCGGATTGTCGACTTGGGCTTTTCGACCCAGGAGTTCCTTTACCGCGCGCCGATCAAATTCGGCGGGGTCGCAGTGGATCGGGCCACCTTGCTTGATGCCCAGGTCACGGTGGAGGGCCCCGACGGCAAGCGGTCAACGGGTGTCGGTTCGATGCCCCTGGGCAATGTTTGGAGTTTTCCGAGCAAGCGATTGGGTTACGCGCAGACATTGGACGCGATGAAGGCGGTTGCGCAAAAGGCCGCCCAACTTTACAGTCAAAAACGAGATGCGGTTCACCCGATCCGGCTGACGATCGATCTGGAATCTTCTCTCTTTGCCGCGGCGGATCAATGCGCGCGCGAAGCGAACCTCGGCGAACCGATTCCCCGACTGGCGGCCCTGGTGGCGGCCAGCCCGTTCGATGCCGCTTTGCATGATGCCTACGGCAAGTTGTTTCACAAGCCGGTCTGGCATTGTTACGGCCCAGAATATTTGGGCGAGGACCTGGGGGCTTTCCTTGGGCCTGACTTTAAGGGCCAGACGATTGAGGAGCATCTCAAGCCGCTGCCTGAACCTCGCTTACCCCTGTATCACCTGGTGGGGGCGCTTGACCCGCTTGAGGAAAAGGATCTGCAAACGCGTGTGGGCGACGGCGTTCCCGAGACCCTGGAAGAGTGGATTCCCCGGGATGGGTTGAGTCACCTGAAAATCAAACTTAACGGCGACGACCTGGACTGGGATGTCCACCGGGTGCTGCGCGTCGAGGAGGTGGCTTGCCGGGCGATGCCCAAAAAGGGGGTCACTTTCTGGCGTTACTCGCTCGATTTCAACGAACGGGTGCCCAGTTGCGAGTCCTTACTGGCGTTTTTGGATCAGTTGGAAGCGCGGTCGCCGGCGGCGTTTGAGCGGATCGCGTACATCGAGCAGCCGACCAAACGGGATCTGCATGCGGACCGGCAAAACACGATGCACCGGGCCTCGGCGAAAATTCCGGTGGTGATCGACGAATCGCTGCTCGATCTGGAAACGCTGCTTTTGGCTCGGGAGATGGGGTATACGGGCGCGGCGCTCAAGGCCTGCAAGGGGCAAAGCCAGTCGCTTTTGATGGCGGCGGCGGCACGTTCGATGGGAATGTTCTTGTGCGTGCAGGATCTGACCTGTCCGGGGGCGTCGCTCTTGCATTCGGCATCGCTGGCCGCCTGGGTGAAAGGGATCAGTGCGATCGAATCGAATGCGCGCCAATATATGCCGGCCGCGAACAAACCCTGGGAGGAACGGTTTCCCGGCATTTTTCGCATTCCCGATGGCCACATGGCGACCGGCTGCCTGGGGGGAATCGGGCTGGCGGGGATTGTGTGAAAAAGAGCGCAAGCGTGCCGGTTGAAAAATCCAGCGAGGAGGTCCGCCGATTTCCGGTGATTGGACAAGATTTAAAGAACAAAAAAATCGGAAACAAAAGATTCTGTTCGATGGGCGGGGTATGATGGTTTGGGATGAGATCGGCGACAACGGCCAGCTCCCTCAAAGGTAGCGGTCCTACATGAGGCGCGGAGGTGCGACAAAGATGGCCGGACCGCGCAACGATCGCTTAAACGATTACCCTCTTTCGACCGCGATCACGATCGTGCCGCTGTTATTCTGGGTCTGCGTGCTGGGTAAATGGCTCATCGGTTTCAATTTGATCCACTGGCTTGCCGACTCGATTACGAGCGGACTGGGCGTGCCGGGTTTTCAATTTCTGGCCGGCATGGAAATCGACGATGCGCGCGTTCTCACGATAGCGACCTTGGCGACGGTGGGACTGGTCGTCTGGATCGCTTATCAGATCTGGGACCACAAGGTGCTGCGCAAGCGCAGAATCATCGTGCGCGGCTCGGTCAAACGGATTTCCTGGGAAGGCGATCAGGCCACGCTCTTGTTTGATTACAATCACGCCAATCAGACCTATTCGACCCGCGCGACCGTGGCCCAGAAGATCGGCCAGTTCGCAAGCCAAACCGGGCAAGTGTTCCTGCAGATTGATCCCAAGGATCCCACAAAGATCTTGGTCCTGCGCCCCGATCCCGTGGTGGTCGAAAGGGCCGTCTAGTCCGTCTTCGCCTGGCATCGTTGCAAAAATGGCATCCTGTTGAGATTGTTGCATCGAAAGGACGCCGATTTTGGCCTAAACCAAAAAGTACGGTTCGTCTTCCTGCTTTGGTGTTTGATGTTCGACTGGTTATTCCCACCCAGTTGTCCGTGCGATCCTCAGACGAAAGCCTGGGTCGAAAGGCGATTGGCCTGGCTGGCCGAACAGTTTCCCGAGAGTGCCTTTTCGGGACACCCGATTGTCTTGCCAACACCAGAGTTTTTTCCCGGAACCTATCGGGGCGATGATACCTCGGTTCGCCGCCTTTTCGCGCAAGTTTGCGAATATATGGTGGTGGAGCCCGATCTCGTTCAGTTGAAATTCGAGGACCAGCCCTTTCTCGGTCTAACCAACAGTGCGGGCCAGGCGATTGGTGAGCCTGCCGGAACCTACCAGTCGGGCTCATTGAGGCACATCATCAAAATCTACCGATCGGGCTTTCACGATTCGATGGGCCTCGTCGGCACGATGGCCCACGAGCTGGCTCATGCTCGCCTCATCGGCGAAGGCCGGATCGATCCCGATGTTTACGACCATGAATTGACGACCGATTTGACCGTGGTGCATTTTGGCTTAGGGATTTTTTTAGCGAACACTCCGCGGGTTTATTCCAGTCGGTACAGTCGATGGCCGGGATCGAAACTGAAAATGCCCGAATACATGACCGATCCGATGTACGGCTGGGCCATGGCTCTCTTGGCGCTCTTTCGCGGCGAAGATCATCCTCCCTGGCGAAAGTACCTCCGTTCAGGTGCCAAGGCCAATCTGGACCAAGGAGTCCGCTTCCTCAAGCATTGGGGCCATTCCGACTACATGCCCGGTCAAGATCTCGAAGACTGACACGACTCCCCTTCACCCATCGACTCCGCTCGAAAATCTCCCATCCGGTTGACATACCTAGATCTGCTAGGTATGATTCGGGCATGAAGATTTCCAAAGACCTTGTCGCCGCATCCGCCGCACCCCTGGTCCTCTCGATCCTGCGGGAAGGCGAGTCGTACGGCTATGCCATCATCCAAAAGGTCCGCGATCTGTCCGATGGGCAGATGGAGTGGACTGACGGAATGCTCTATCCGGTGCTGCACCGCCTGGAAGAGCAGGGATTGATTAGCGCCTCGTGGCAGGTTTCCGAAGCGGGCCGCAAGCGCAAGTATTATTCCCTGACCGCACAGGGCAAAAAGGAACTCGCCGATCAAAAACGCCAATGGGAGATCGTGAATACGACCTTGAGCGGAATTTGGGGGTTGGGACATGCCTAGTCAAGAACCCATCGATCTGACCGTGCGCATCGATCGATGGCGCTACGAAATGCTCCGTTTGCTTGGGTCGCCCGATGTCGTCGAGGAGCTGGAAAGTCACTTGCTCGAAGCGCTGGATCGTCGTTTGCAAAAAGGAATCGAACCCGTCGTCGCCTTTCAGGAGTGTCAAATGGAACTGGGAACGCCGCAATCGTTGGAACCGCAATTTTCCCTGGTGGCCAAGCCACAACCCTGGCTGCCCAACCGGGTGTTTCTCGGGTTATGGATCGCCGGAATGGTCCTGGGTTTATTGGTCCTGATGCCGCTCGTCGCCGGGCCACTCATCCAGCACCAAACCCAGAATCTGGGCGTGCACCCGAACATCGCGCTTTGGTTGCGCATCCATGTGCTCAGCCTCCTGGCCGGCTACTGGACCATCGTCGCTGTTGGCGGCTTGGCCTCCTGGTTTCTTTTGGCTCGCCAGATGCAGCCTTTCTCCCCCGGACAGTTGGTCTCGGTGAGAAGGTGGCTGGCGCGGGGCCATCTCGTGGTGCTTGGTTTTTTGACTGTGGGCATCCTGATGGGAATGTTCTGGTCCTCGTCCGTATTCGGTGCCTACTGGACCCATAACATCAAGGAATATGCCTGCCTGGCAATATGCTTGAGCACGCTCGCACTCCTGCTTTGGAACCAATTCCGCCCGGTCAATCCGGCCCACTTCGCCGCCGCAACCACGCTCAATGTCGCCCTGGCCCTTTGGACCGTTTTTGGACCGCAATTCCTGCAGCACGGATTGATTGTCTACGGAGCGTCGGGCGTTGCCACCGCTCTGGTGGCGGTGATGACTCTTCTTCTGGGCGCCGTGTCCTGGCTTGGATTCCAACCGCCCAGGTTGATGAACTTCTTCAGCAAGCAACCGCCGCTCGCCTGATCAAGCATGGGGCATCTTCCCAAACAGCATCGGCCTGCCGTCCAGAATGGGCGGCAGGCCGATTGGCTTTTTTGCATTTCGCAAGGGTGGGGGCCGCTTCTACTTCTTCTCGGCTCCGCTTTCTTGCAATCTGCCATCCTGGCTGATCGTCACGACCGTTCCATTGGAATGGCCCAAGCGGTACTCGTAAAGGTTTTTGGTGGTGGCAAGCGACTGGTTGGTCCAGTCCTTCGGCCCTTGAAAGGCCGCGCCCATCGTTTGATCGAGGGCAAAGGTTCCCTTCTTTTCTCGTCTGGCGAGCATTTCTTGATGCACCCTACCAAGATGAAGCCGTGCCGGCGCGAGGAAATCCTCAGGCAGCGGCTTGTTGCCGTCTTCGGCGCCCGTGAAAACGACCGACCCCCAGCGCTCGGGCAAATGCATGTTGATTTCTCCCTGGGGGGACCAGACCCAGTTGCGTTCCGGTTTGCCCGCTTTCTTGACATATTTGCCATCCTTGATATCCCATTCCCATTCGACCCGGGAGAAGGCGATGCGCCAGCGATCTCCCGGTTTGGGCGGCGTCTTGCCGCCGATTTCTGCCAGACTTTTCCAGGGAATGCGGATTTCAATCGTCCAGCCCTTGTCGACATCGGCCGGGTTATTGATTGTGCCGTCGAGCGCAACCGCCGTCTTGAGCCCCTTGATCTCCCAGGAATCAAGCGCCTGCCCGCCATCGCGGTAGGCCCGGGTCAATAACAGATCCCAGGTAGTGTTGAGGGCGTTCATCTCCAGTTCCCCGTAGTTTTGGCCATCGCCGTCGGGGTCGAGGAACACTTCGAAATCGTTGTCGAGATGGAAGATGTAACTGTCGTGTTCGGTGAACACTCCTTGAAGGTGAGGTTCTTCCAATTTGGCGGCGATGTACAGCGCCTTGTCGTCATGGAGCATCTTGACGCGGGTTTCCAGGGGCGGCTTCGGCTTCTTGTCTCCTTCGATGTCGACAAAGGGGTCTGACCAGGGGGCCTTGCTCCACGCCGCGTCGTCGAGCTTGCCGTCGATCAGGATCGGACCGGAAATCAGCGGGCAAGCGATCTGCAAGGGCAAGGAGGGGGCCGGTTGTTTGACTTGAGTTTCCACCGGCACGACGGCAAAACCGAGGGCCGCAAGGCCAAACAATATCAAACCCATTGCCGCAAAAGCTTTCTTCATGTTCCCTGTTTCCCTGATGATTTCTTTACGCCGCGAAACGCATCAATCGTTCGATGACCGCATCTCCCACGAAACGGCCGGCGCGCGTCAGGCGCAATCCCGCATCGTCCCATTCCACGAGTCCCTGCTTTGCCAATTGCGCCGCCTCTTTGCCCAACAAGATAGCAAGATCGAAGCCGGTCTGCAGCGAAAATCGATGCCGGTCGATGCCGGTCGAACGCCTCAGGTTTTGCGCCATCGTCTCGATCGCCCGGTCGCGCGGAGCCAGGGTTTCCCCTTGAAAGGTGGCCCGCTTGCCCGATTCGCACAGGCGGATGTAGCGTTCCAGATCCCGGGTATTTAACTCGCGGTTAAGAGCGACATATCCCGATGCTCCCATGCCGAAGCCCCAGTGGGCTTCATTGGCCCAGTAGACCTCGTTGTGCCGGCATGTTTGCCCAGTTAGCGCGAAATTGGAAATCTCGTAATGGCGATAGCCGGCCGCGCCCAAATGGTCCATCGAAAGCGCGTACATCGTCCTCTCGGATTCCTCGTCCACGGGGCGGACCATGCCCAGACGGACGCGCTTTTCCAGGGGGGTGCCTTTTTCGTAAGTGAGCCCATAAGTGCTCAAATGGCCGACTCCAAGCGCCATGGCCCGGTCCAGATCGTGAGCCCAGTCCTCAATCGATTGGCCGGGGGCGCCGAAAATCAGATCGACCGACACGGCCATCCCAGAAGATTGCACGATCGAGACCGCATCGCAAACGGCGGCGGGTTCGTGCGGGCGCTCCAACTGGTTCAGGGTTTGCCGGGAGAAAGACTGGGCTCCCAGGCTGATCCGGGTGAAGCCGGCATCCTTAAGAAGGCGCACTTTTTCCTGGGTCAACGATTCCGGGTTCGCTTCCAGCGAAACCTCGGCGCCGCATGACCAAACGAGACGGTTTTTCAAGATCTTGCAGAGTTTTTCCAGTTGTCCCAGATCGAGGTGGCTGGGCGTGCCGCCTCCCACGAAGATGGTTTTGACCGGTTTTGGCTCTCCCACGAGGCGCATTTCGACATCGAGGGCCGCCAAATACGCGTCAATCCGCTCATCCTTGCCGGTGGCGATCGCGAAATCGCAATAACCGCAGCGGTGCGCGCAAAAGGGGATATGGATGTAGGCCGCCTCGGGACGAATCCAGGGAGGATCATCGATTTGGAAGGTGGGAAAAAGGTCCATCCTCAGGCGCGCCGCAATTGTCCTAAGATATCCACATCCATGTTATTCCAAGTTAGTCCAAGGCGTAGGATGCGACATGGGAGCTTTGGTGGGGAGCGGCATGATGAAGTGTGCGGGCAGTGTGGCGCTGGTGACCGGGGCGGGTGGGGGCATCGGCCGTGCGTCGGCCTTGGCGCTGGCGCAGGCGGGCGCTGATATCGTCCTCAACGATTTGCGCTGGCCCTCGGGTGGCAGCGAAGTCGCTTCGCAAATTCGAGCGCTCGGCCGCAAGGTTGTGGAAATCGGCACCGATGTGTCGGATCAAAAAGCCGTCGAAGCGATGTTCGACGAAGGTTCCAAGACGCTTGGTCCCATCGACATTCTGGTGACGAGCGCGGTCTACAGCGACCGGGAGTTCTTTCACCTGGCCAATATGGAAGGCTTTCACAAGACGGTCAATGTCACCCTTTGGGGCGCCTTCTATTGCCTGAGGGCCTTTGCCAACCGCCTCATTCACATTCAAAAACCAGGCAGCGCCGTACTCATCAGTTCGCCTCACTCCCATATCGCGACGCCTTCCTGCATGGCGTACAACATGGCCAAGGCGGCGCTCGATCAGATGGGCCGCACCGCGGCGGTCGAACTGATCCCGAAACACATCCGCGTCAATATGATCTATCCCGGCTGGTGCGACACCCCCGGCGAGCGCAAGTTCTTTTCCGAGGATGTACTCGACCGTTCGGGCAAATCACTGCCGATGGGCCGTCTGATGCGCCCCGAGGAAGTCGCTCGCGGCGTCGCGTTCCTGTGCGATCCGGAAAGCGATTCGATCACCGGATCGATCATGTCGATCGACGGGGGCACGCAGCTTCCCTGGTGGTCCAAGCGCGGCACCGGGGAGTTTTAGCGAGACGGCCGGCTTGTTCTTTTGGGCGGTTTTTTCTCGATCTCGCACGGTACATGACGCGAAATTTCACTTTCCTTGGGACCGGAACTTCGGTGGGCGTGCCGATGCTGGGCTGCGATTGCCCCGTCTGCACCTCCACCAATCCGCGCAACCACCGCTACCGCTGTGCCGCGCTGATCCGCCTGCCCCAGGGAAATATTTTGATTGACACCCCGCCCGAATTGCGCTTGCAGCTTCTTCGGGCCGGCACGCATAACATTCATGCCTGCCTCATGACCCATTTTCATGCCGATCACTTGCATGGCATGGACGACCTGCGGCCCATTCCCCGCCTCATCGGCGGGCCGGTGCCCATTCACTGTTCCGGGGAAACGGAGAGGCGTATCCGCGAATCGTTCTCTTACGCTTTTGGACCGGCGGCCGAACAGATGACGGCCGGGTTCATTCCCAAGCTCGATTTCCACCGGCTCGTTCCGGGCGCCAACGAGGTGCTTGGCGAAAGGGTCCTCGCCATACCGCTGGAACATGCCCATTTCGATGTATTTGGATTTCGCATCGCCGATATGGCCTATTGCACCGATGTGAACAAGATCCCGCGCTCAAGCATGGAGATGCTAAAGGGTCTGGATATCCTTGTGCTCGATGCGCTCAGGCGGCAGCCGCACCCAGCCCATTTCAGTCTCGACCAGGCACTTGAGATGGTGGAGCGGCTCAGCCCGCGCCAGGCGTTTTTCACCCATATCAGCCATGACCTCGAATATGAAGAGGTGAATGACTCGCTTCCCGCGCATGTGCGTCTTGCCTACGATGGCCTAAGTTTTCCCTTTTGAACAAGGCTGCCATGGTAACTCCCAACTCCTTGCCCTCCGATTTTCCTGGCGAACTGGGTCAGTTGCTGAACCGGTTTGGGCAAACACATCTGATGTTGGGATGGGAGAAATTAACTGCGGCGCAAAAGTATGCCCTGGTGGAACAGGCCAAGGGGCTCGATTTTCCCCTACTCGCCAGTCTTTTTGAGAACAAAGACAAGGCAGCCGCTGCCGTCGATCTTTCCGGCTTGAACCCGCCTTTGGCCTTTGACCCGGCAGCCGATGCGGCTCAAGCGGCCCGGGCAACCAAGCGCGGCGAAGAGGCGCTGGCCAAGGGAGAGGTTGCCTGTGTGTTGGTTGCAGGCGGGCAGGGCAGCCGGCTGGGTGCGACGATCCCCAAGGGATGCATGCCGGTCGGTCCCATTTCCGGCAAATCGCTTTTTCAATACCACTGCGAGCGCCTGCGCGCGGTGTCGCGCCGCTACCGCGTGGAAATTCCCTTGCTTGTGATGACGAGCCCGGCGACTCATGAGGCGACGCTCGAATTCTTCGAGCAAAATCGCCGTTTCGGCATGGCGCCTGATCAATTGCACTTCTTTCAGCAATCGACGATGCCCGCCCTGGACCTGGCCACGGGTAAGGTGCTGCTTGAGGCCCCCGGCCGCATCTTCCGCGCGCCCGATGGCCACGGCGGCTGCCTGGCGGCCTTGGCCGGGCAGGGCTGGCTTGAGTGGATGAAAAAGAAAAAGATTTCGCAGATCTTTTATTTCCAGGTGGACAACCCGCTCGTCAAGATGGCCGACCCGATGTTTCTGGGCCATCACCTTTTGCACGATGCCGAGGTCTCGGCCAAGGCCGTGGAAAAGACCAACCCGCAAGAAAAGGTCGGCGTGTTTGGCCAGGTGCCCGGCGCCGATGGCACGCAGCGCTGCACCCTGGTCGAGTATTCCGACCTGCCTGCCGAGGCAGCCCAGGCCCGCGCGGCCGAGGACCGGCTTTTGTTTCGCTGCGGCAGCCCGGCGATCCACTTTTTTTCGCGCGCTTTCCTCGAAGAAGTCGCGCCCGGCCATGCGCGGTTGCCCTTTCACCTGGCGCGCAAGAAGGTGCCCCATGTGAATGAGAAGGGAGAGCCGGTCGCTCCCGAAAAAGAGAACGCGCTCAAGTTCGAGAAGTTCGTCTTCGATGCGATCCCGCTGGCAAAGCGATGGACTTTGGTCATGGCTAAGCGCGAGGAAGACTTCGCGCCGCTGAAAAACGCAACGGGGGCCGATTCCCCCGAAACGGTGCGCTCGGGGTTGATCGGCCGCGATCGCTCCTGGCTTGCGGAAGCGTTCTTGAATGATGCGGCTTTTGGCAAAGCGCTGGATCAGCTCGATGTCGAGTTGTCGCCCCTGGCGGCTACTTGTCCCACCGATCTGAAAGAGCGCAAACTTTGGACTGACGGTGCCGCCCTGTTGGGCAAGGCGAAAGACGGAGCCTTGTTATGTTCGGATCCTTCCGAGAAGGTTTCGTGAGATATCCCAGAGAAAGAGAATAGGTCGATGATTCACGCGATGATCATGGCGGGCGGCGGCGGCACTCGGTTTTGGCCCCGTAGCCGCAAGGCGCTGCCCAAGCAGTTTTTGAATGTCAGTTCGGGGCCGACCCTTTTGCAGGCGGCGTATGAGCGCCTCGAAGGCATGGCCGGCGCGGGCAAGGTTTGGATCGTCACCGGACACGCCTACCGCGCGCCGACGCTCGACCAGATCAAGGGAATGAACCCCAACCGCATCGTCGGCGAACCTACGGGGCGCGATACCGCTCCCTGCGTTGCTCTCGGCGCCGCACTCGTGGCGCTTGAAGATCCGGAGGGCGTCATGGTCGTAACCCCCGCCGACCATGTCATCGAACCGGTGCGCGAATTCACCCGGGCGGTGCAGGCCGCGGCGAAATTGGCCGCCAGCGAAGGAGATGCCCTGGTCACCTTCGGCATCCGGCCGACCTATCCCTCGACAGGCTATGGGTACATCCACCGGGGCGCTCCCATTGAAGCGCCTTTGGGCGTCAAGGCCTACGAGGTCAAGGCGTTTTGCGAAAAGCCGAAGGCCGAAGTCGCGGAGCGGTTTTTCACTTCGGGCGACTACTTCTGGAACTCCGGAATCTTCGTCTGGAAAGCCTCGACGATTCTCAATTCGCTCAAAGCGAACAAGCCGGCCATTTACGAGGGAGTGGTCAAGATCGCCGCGGCCTGGAACACTCCGCAGAGAGAAGCGGTGCTCAATGAGATTTTCCCGGTGCTCGAAAAAATCTCGATCGACTACGCGGTGCTGGAACGGCACCCGCGCGTGCTCGTGGTCGAAGCTCCTTTTTCGTGGGACGACGTGGGTAGCTGGCTGGCGCTCGAACGGCTCAATCCCCAGGACGCTTCGGGGAACACGGTGCTCGCCAAGCATCAGGGGATCGAAACGCGCAATTGCGTCATTGTCGGCGACAAGGAACGGATGATCACGACGATTGGCGTGTCCGATCTGCTCATCATCCAGGATGGCGACGCGACCTTGATCGCGCATCGCAAAGACGAGGGCACGGTCAAGAACATGGTTGATCAACTCAAAGCAACCGGCAACGAGAAATACCTGTGACCTCGGGGCCTGCTCCAGAGGGTGCCGAATCTCCGAAGCAGCCCGAGAGGGCCGAAAAGCCCTGGCCGGAGCGGGGGCGGATTTTGGCTCTGGATCCCGGGCAGGTGCGCATTGGCGCGGCGATCTGCGACGCCGAGCGCAAGATCGCCTCGCCTCTGGAAATTTGGACGCGGAAGGGGAACGAACCCGATTCGCGCTGGCTTTTGAGCCTGGTCAAGCGGGAAGAAGCGCGTGCCTTGGTCATTGGCTTGCCCATTCGCTCGCAAGGAGAAGAGGGGGAATCGGCACGGCGCGCCCGGGGGTTTGCGGCCTGGGCCGCCCGGGTGAGCGGATTACCTTTCCGGATGGTCGATGAATCGTTCACGACCCGCTTTGCCGAATCGGCCCTTTGGGAAATGGGACTAACCCATCAAAAGAGGCGCGCCCGGCGCGATTCGGTCGCGGCGCAGATGCTCTTGCAAGGCTATATTGATGCCGGTTGCCCGGACGAACTCCCGCCTGTTTGAGGCGCCGGCGTCTTTGTCGACTTGAACGCGTCAGAGATTTCGCGCTTGCTCTTTGGCCACGGCCCACAAAATCAAAACACAGAAAATAAGGATGCAAAGCCCTTCGACGATGGCCCAGAGCCAGGGCATGCCGGAATAGACGCCGACGGCGAACATGATGGGACCAAGCGGCAGGCCGATTCCGCAAGAAAACCGGATCAAGGGCAGATAACGCCTCGCGTCTTGCGATATGAACAAGGACATCAGGCCGATGAAGCCGTAGAGCATCGAAACCGATCGCGCCAGGTAGGTCGTAAGCGGTCCGCCGGGCCAATCTCCGAGGCTTAGGGACTGATGCATCGAAATCATCCACGACTCGGGCATGAATAAGGCGCCCCAGGCGAGCAATAGCCACGTTCCGGCAAGCCTCAAAAGAAAAACGAGCATCGCGGCGATTTCCTCAAATGGCGAAGGGGCATTTTAGAGAACCCTTTGGAAGAGGCCGTTTCGGCATGCGAACGGTCGCGGCGCTCTGCGATTGCCGCAAAGAGGCGTGCAGTTGGCCGAATGTTGCATTCATTTGCATTCGGTGTGTCGGAAATAGGTCCATTGGGGAGGAAAAAGTTCGCGTAGGAGCGCGATGGCAACGATTTCGCGTGACGAAATTCGCGAACGAATGGATTTATTAAAAAAACGCCCAACAAAGATCTGGGAATGGCGATGATTTCGAGATAGATTGAACCGAACTTCCGGGGTGCCGATCCGGAATCGACTCCTTTCTCCCACCCGATTCGCTTCCCAGGAGTTCTAACTCATGTCGGAAAGCATCTTGCCCAACAATTCCCCCGAGGCGGAAAACAAGCCCCAAAAGTGGAGTGTAAGCCGCCGGTTGTCGGTTGCTTTCGAGCAAACCATTCGCGCCGACGGTCTGTTTCTGATGTTCCTCCTGGCGATGTCGTTGGGATTGGCGCTTTTGTGCACGGCGAAATGGGAGAAGGCCGAGTGGAAGGCCACGGCGACCATGCGCGTCGCGAGTCCGACGCGGGAAAACGGTTCCTCGGTTGCGAAGACCAATCTTCTGGTTTCGAATGTAATCAATGAATTAAAAAGCCCCCAGATGCTTGAATCGATGAGCACCACGCTAGGGGATGCCTGGAATTCCGAGGAAGGGAAAAGGTTATCGAATCAGGCGGTCATCGCCTTGGGCGAAAGCGCTGCACTGCAATGGACCTCACCTGACAAGCAGTCCGCCCTTTTGGCGCTTGAACTGATCTCTCAACAAATGAAATCGACTTCCAAGGAGTTGGCCAAGGAACTGCACCAAAAGGAACTAGCCGATTGGTCCCACCGGATCGCAACCGTCGACGCTCGCATGGCGGAGCTGAATAAGACCCTACAGGAGTTTCAGAAGAAAAAGGGAGTGGTCGATGTGAAAGGCGATTTGGCGGCTCTAAAGGATTCGATCACCTCTTTGGAATATCAATTGAGGCTTGACCTTCAGGCGGAAGTCGTAGCCAAGGAACAGTACAAGGAAGTCGTGCGCCAGTTGGACGAAGCGAAGCGCGTCTCGGCGATGGCGATCGAGCGAGAAAACGAAGACAAATCTCAGCAAGGCACCGAAAAAGACCTGGCAAAGCAGCGGCAGATCCTTCGCGAAGCGATCCAGGCCGAAAAAGCGCAGCTGGAACAGAAGGCATTGCTTGAGGGCAAGGTCAATGAGAAAAAGCAGCTGGAAGCGCTTGCCGCCCAGGGGAAAGCATCGCCTGAAGGGGTCCTTCGACTGGATACGGAAATCCAGGTGCTGAAGGCAAAAATCGCGGGGAATCAAAAGATCGCCGATATGGAAAATCAATTGATGGGTCTGGATCAAACCATATCCCTTAACGGTGCAAGAAAAGGAAGGCAGAATGCAACCAGTCCGGTGATCACGGCGCTCTTAGATAAAAAAATGGATTCAGAACTAAAACTGCTCAAATTAGCTCAGGAAAAAGTTTATCTTCAACAGGAGATCGACGCGGCAAAATCCAAGCGTGATGCCATCCAATCCGCAGAGGGAGAGGATGCCCAGTACCGCCAGGAAAAAGACCGCCTCGTCAAGGAGAAAGAAACGCTCGAGGCCAAACGGCAGGAAGCCGAATGGAGCGGGTCGGAACGCACCTTCCAAATCGAATGGGTGCAAACTCCCACCATCGCCGACCAGCCCGTTTCCACCAACCGCTACCAACTCTTTTCTGCCGCGTTCCTTTCCAGTTCCTTGCTTGGTTTCTTGGGCACTTTTTTTTGGGAACTGGGGAGAAGCTCGTCGGCCTCGGAGAAGAGAAATTTGGTTTGGAGGCGGCCAGGCCAAACGGAATGACGAATTCTCATCTTCTTCCCTGGTCGCTGAAAGGTCGAGCGAACTCGTCGGGAGATCAGGGCCCGAGGTTTTGCAGAATGCGATTTTGGCCGCGGTCGTTCCTGGCCGTGGCGGAATCTGTTTGGTGTGAGCGGTTCATTCGCAGTCATTCGGTACAAGTCTCGCCCGTGGCGCGTTGATTGACGATACCCGTTTGAACCCTTCCCCGCCGATTTGGAAAAATCAGCTGAACAACGGCCAAAAACTCCACGGGCGATTGCGCGAAACAACATTCTCCTCGAAATCCCTAAAACCGCTTGCACTCCCGGATTCTCGGGTGTACTGTACGCAGGTACACTAAATTGTCTTTGAACCGGAGCCTTTCATGGAACTCTCTGCCCAGGGAGTGGAGCCGCACTGCGTCCATTGCTCAGCCCCGCTCGTTCCCACTGACGACCCATTCCTCGGCAAGTTTGTCAAAATCCTTTGCCCGAAATGCCGCAAAGTGCCAGGGATTCGCCAGCTCTACCGTCGGCGCGTCGGCTGGACGGCCTCCTGGGAACTCCATTTGCGCCTGCTCACCGGCCGCGCCCGCCACAAGGAACCCCTCTTTCAAGCCCAGGATCCCCCACCCGAATTGAAACTGCCTTTTAAGCGTCGCCGCAAGCAGAAATGACGGGGGGGCGCCTTCGATACAGGCAAGAAGGAAAGGGGATTGCTTGGACACAGCATTGCCGTTCTGGAATGGGCCAAGAGGCCGCATGAGATGGCGGGAACCTCCTCATGTCCATCAAGGAGATTCCTTCGAGGGGTTGCCTTGGCCCCGATTGACCGAAGATGATTATGATGGTCTTGTTCTCTTGAGCGAAGTCGTCGCGCCGGCGCGCTGCCCCCTTTGCCTGAGTGAACTCCTGCCCAGAATGCTAGCAGACGGCCCTCGCTACTGCTGTCAATGCCCCAGGGATCTTCTTCATGAGCTTCATGATCCTTATGACCTCCATGAACCGCGCAAGTTTCCCTGCCGAATCCTCCGCGCGAGCTGAACCAAAACGTTCGCCTTTCTTGGGCCGCTGGCAGCAACCGATCGTGGGTCTGTTCCTATTGGCGCCACTCGGTTTTGCATTCCTCGCGAGCCAACCGCCCGCTGCACTGGCGGCAAACCGATCCGTCCCCAAGGCGATGCGCTATCCCAGTCCCGTCGATGTCGCTCTCATCGCTGGAACGGATCTTGCAGTGGTGGCCAACTGCGGCACCGATTCGATCTCGCTGATCGATCTGTCTCAGGAAAAGATGGTGGGGGAATGGGAGACGGGGGCGCGCCCCTCGGGCATTGCCGTTTCCTCGGACGGTGCCCTCATTGCCATCAGTCATCTTTGGGCCGACTCGGTTGGGCTTTTCGTTCGCGAAAAAGAGAAAAAGCGATCCCTCAAGTCGCTCGGATCGATCCCCGTTGGACACATGCCCCGAGGCCTTGCTTTTTCTTCCGATAACAAAACGCTCTTCGTGGCGCTCGGCGGCGCCAATGCCCTGGCCGCAGTCGATCTGGCCACCAAGCAAATCCAAACGATTCCCGTGGCGGGAGAACCGCGCAAGGTGCTCGCCAGTTCCGATGGCAAGGACCTATTTGTTGCCAGCAGCCGTTCCGCCGCATTGCGGCGGTTTTCCTTGCCGAACCTCGAGTTGGTCTGGGAAGCCACCTTTCACGATGCCTTCAACCTTCTGGGCCTGGCCTTCGAGGCAGGGGAGAAAGCGCTCATCACCACCCAGGCCTTCGATCGCCATCACCCGATCGCCAAACACAACATCGAACAGGGCTGGGCGATTGACAATCGCCTGGGGCGCGTAGAGCGAACCGGCAAAGTCGATCAGGTCTCAGGAATACCTCACCTCGCAAGACGCGAGCAGTTGTCGCTCGACATGCGCGGCCACGCCGCGGGGGACTTGGCGGCGCTTGCCTCAAGCGCCGATGGCAAGTGGCTGGCCGTCGCCGTGGCCGGCACCCAGGAGCTGTTCATCATGCCCGGGACGCTTCCTTTCAGTAGCGGCGAGCCGGGCGATTTTGTCGATGTGAATCTCGAATATCCGGAAAAAAAGATCCGCAAAGTCGCTTTGGGCGGACGTCCGGCCGCCGTGGCCATCTGGGGCGCCAAGGCCGTGGTCGCCAACCAACTGAGCGACTGCGTTCAGGTGGTCGATCTGGCGTCAGGGGCCGTGGAAAAGACGATCTCCCTCAACCCGCCCGCCGAGCTCACTTCGGAGCGCCGTGGGGAAAAGATCTTCTACGATGCCCGGCGCTCCCATCACCAGTGGTTTAGCTGCCACACCTGCCACACCGACGGGCACACCAGCGGCAAGATCTTCGACACCCTTGCCGACGACAGCTTCGGCAACCCCAAGGTCACCCCGACCTTACGCGGTGTGGGCAAAACCGGCCCCTGGGGCTGGCATGGCGCCAAGGATAGCCTGAGCAAGTCGATCGAAGACTCCCTTGCCGACACCTTGCATGGCGGCAAGAAAGCTTCGGCCGCGGATATCGCCGATCTGGTGGCTTTCTTGGGCACGCTGGAACATCCCAAGAATCCGCGCACGCCATCTGAATCGGCCAAACAAGGCGAGGCGCTCTTTCGCGGCAAGGCCGGCTGCGTCCGCTGCCATAGCGGCGAGATGTACACGACCCCAAAGAGCTACGAAGTGGGCCTGGAGGCCGATGGCAGTCCGTTCGATTTCTGGAATCCGCCAAGCCTGCGCGGGGTGGCCGACCGTACCCCGCTGGGGCATGAAGGCAAAGCCGATTCGATCGAGGATTTCTTGAGGCTCTACCATCAACCCGAGAAGATGGGCGGCCAGGCCGTTACCAAGGAAGAACGTGCCCTGATCGTGGAGTTTTTGAAGGGCCTGTGATTGCGTTTCTATTCGCTACATTCGCTTTGCCGAAGGCTGGCAGATCGCCGAGCGGCTGTGCCCGCGGGAAAAGCCGCATCGCACGGATCACATTGGGTCCAGTTATTCCGGCTCGCCATCCATATGGACGATCGGTTCCGCGATTGTGGCGGCGATCAACTCAAGGCGATTCGTTATATTGGATGGGGAAATTGTGCCGGACTTTCGCGATTTTTCGCATTTTTTGCGAGGGGAAATCCGGTTGCTTTGCAACGGTTGTATGAGGCCCGCCATGAACTTGCTGCGTGGATCGATTCTTTCTCTTGCCCTTGCCTTGGGCCTTCCGCCGGCCAGCCCCGCTCAGGATCCTCCGCCGAAAAAACGCGATTCGGGCACGGGCGCCTTTGGAGTCGGCCCGAAGGAAATGGAGTTCTTGCTCAGTGCCGCCCAGCTGGCAATGAAATTTCAAATGCAGTCGAACGAACAGGAAGCCAGGCGTAAGCGAGAGAAGGAAGAAGAGGCCAAGAAGGAGGCCCTGCTCGCTCAAAAGGCGAAAATGCGGCCTTTTGAAGGGATCGCCGACGTGTTCTTTACCGCCAAGGAAGTCGCGGACAACAAGCCCTCCTTGACCGGCGTGAAAGTGGTCAGCTTTGTGGACATCGGCGATCAGACCTTCGTGGAGTACAGCAAAGCGAGCAGCGGCGAAACCTGGGTCATCGATGTGGCAAAAATTGTCGGCGTTCGCGTTCGCAAAAAATAATTTGTCTCCTGTACTGTTGGCGGTTTCATTCCGGGCCGGCCCCCTGTCAGTTCGGTAGGGCTTGCTGTCGAGACGATTTGAGAGGACGGGCTCGAATCCCATGAGAAGCCGATGGCACCCGGTGCGCCGTTGGGGCGACACAAATCGAGATGGGTGATCGAGGGAAACCCGGTTTTGTTATCGAGTGCGCAAATTTGATAGCCAGTGTTTGCAGATGATAGGCTAGTTATGGCGAGCCAAGTTCAGGCAGGGCAAGTAGTATCGTCTTGCATCTGCAAGGCACGAAGAAAAATGGGATCGAGGCGCGACGGATTTTCTCGCGGGGTGCGTAATTCGTTGGTGAAGGGCTGAAAACCAGCCCACACCTTCAACCTGTCTCGGGAGATCGATTCCCATGCGGCGCGCCACCCTGTCCTTTCTGGCCATGAGCCTCCTGCCCCAGGCCGGCTTACTCGCTCAAGACCCTCCGAAACCAGCGGGGCAACCCAGGCCGGCCGGTGCCAATCCAGCCGGGGCCAAACCCAAACCGGCACCGGGGCAACCTGCCAAGCCGGCTCCCGCCGCCACGAACGAAGGGCGCGCTACGCGCGCAATCTACGAAATCACTCCGAGTAACACCGAACTCCCCCCGGTTGATCCGAATTCCCACTTCGAATTCAAGGGATTGACGGTGGAACAATTGGTGGGGTTGGTCAAGGCCAAAATCAATTCCAACATCAGCATCAAAGAAGAAATCAAAAAAGCGATTGTGCCCGACACGGTCTTTGCCTCCGATCAACTGGAGGGCTTGATTCAGGTGTTGCCTGCCCTTGTCGAGGGGCTAACCATTGAGCCTGCCGATAACATCCTCGTCATTGGGGGTTTTCCCAACACGGGCAGAACCGCCAACACGGTGTTCTTGCCTGTCAGTCTTGAACCCTTGCTCACCGGGAACATGGGCAATGGGCCCTTTGGGATGCTGGGGGGCGGCCAAAGGGAGCCGCTGGAGCCGGCAAAAAAGGTAGCGATGATCAAAGCGACCCTGGATGCGGTTCAGCGTGGCGTGGAACTCGATGCACGGTTGCGTGGGACGCCACGAGGCTCGGACCTGGTCGTCGAAATGCATCAGGAAACCAGTTTGTTGATGTTGGGAGGCCCGGCGGAACAAGTGGAGGCAGCCTCCAAAGTCCTCACGGCCCTGGGCTTGCGCATTAACTCGGGTCGTAATTCGGCCGGGTCGGCGTCCACGGGAATGGGAGCGCCGGGCGGTGGCGGTGGTCCCGGCCGCGGCAATCGGGGTGGGGGAAATCCTTCCGGACCTCAAGGTGGCTTTGGCGGCGGCGGCCTTCAGGGTGGCATAGGTGGTTTTGGAGGAGGTCTTGGAGGCGGCAGCGTTCAGGGTGGTTTTGGAGGGGGCGGCATAGGTGGTTTTGGAGGAGGCGGACCCGGAGTCGGCGGGCCTGGAGGTGCTCCAGGAAGTGCTCCAGGGGGCGCTCCCGGCGCGGGCAGTCCAGGTGGCGCACCGGCACCGGGTGGTGGTGGTGGGGGAGCCTCGCCCGCTCCTGAGCAATCCCAGGATGGTGCGGGAGAACCGTTCCAGCCGATCATTCCTTGATCCATCGACTTGCACTTGCGGGATCGTTTCCTCAATGATGAGGGGACGATCCCTTGAAGGCATCTCATCAATCGTGTCCGAAGCATTCACCATCCACCGCGACGCGCATGCCCCGGCCTTCTCCCCAAGGCTCAAGGATCGGCTCATGGATTCCCCCTCCGGAATCGAGGGATTTGAACCCGCCGAGGTCATCCCCCTGACCCGGGCGATGGCCGCCGGCAACGAAGAGGCTTACCGCCGTTTTCACCGGCTGTATGCCTGGCGGTTGTTCCGCCTTGGTGCCACCCTATTAGGGGGCGACCTCGATGCCGCCGCCGACCTCGTCCAGGAAACGATGGTGCGGGTCGTCCGTGGCATCCGCCGCTTCGACACGGAATTGGCGTTTTGGAACTGGCTGGCGGCCATCTTGAGAAATCTGTCCATCGATCACCGCAGACTGCGCGAGCGTCAACGAAAACTGTGGGAGAGCCGAGGCTCTCTGCCGTTCGAAAGTTCGCGCGAAGCGCCCGAAGAACTGGACCTTTTGGAATCGGCATTATCCCAATTGGACGATTCGGCGGCACAGTTATTGCGCCTAAAATATCATGAGGGCCTGCCCGTGCGCCGGATCGCCGAACGGGAGGGACTGGGCATCGAAGCCGTCGAGTCGCGTCTGGCCCGGGCGCGCACCAAGTTGAGAGAAATCATGTTGTGCCGGATGGGAGAATCCCATGAGTGAAAGAGTTCAAACCTCTAGCGAGCGGTTGTGGCGGGACTTATTTGAAGAAAAGGGCTCCGCGCAATCGCTGAGCGTCCTGTTGCGCGAAGCCGCGCTTCGGCGCAAAGCCCGGGCGCGCCAGCGCCGGCTCTACCTGGTGGCCGCCGCGGGCTTGCTTGGCCTCTTTGCACTTTCCTGGTGGGCGATGCCAGGACGTGACCACCCTCTCTTTTCCAGGGAGAGGAAAGAAACAAACTCCATTCCCGTGGAAGCGTTAGCCAAAGAGCTTCCACCCAAAAGGAATATTCCTCCCGCGCCGCCACGACAGTCGGTCGAAGGTCCCGCCGTTGCTCAGATCAAGACTAACCGGCCACTTGACATCCCCGGAGTCAAGACAATCAGTGACGAAGAGCTGCTTGAGCGCATGCGTGGGATGCCCATTGCCCTGGTTGGGCCCAAAGGCCATCGGCGCGTCGTTTTTTTGAATGAACCTGCCGCGCGGGTGTCGGTCCAACAAGCCGGAGGGGAGGAAGGGGCCGGAAGCTGGGAATAGAACCGGTTGACGCCAATCGCATAAACACCATGTTCAACCCGGTCTCGCCACAGCCGGATCCGAAAGCTTCAGAAGAATTTCTTCTGAAGCTTTCGCTATTTCCATTGGGTCGGGAAACCATTCTCTCTATCTCACTCGCTCCGATGTTTCTTGGAACGAGGTTCCCGCTGGTCTGGCAATTGCACAAATCTTGGGAAAGTGGGGGAGGCAGGAGGTCTCGCATCTCCATCTTCCAACCGGGGCGCCTGAAACCATAAACTGATTGCATCCGGATTTCAGGAGCTTTCCCGTGCCATTTTCCCCTTTGATCGGTCCTTTCGCTCGCTTCACCCTCGGTCTGCTTCTGCTTGCCGGGGTGGGACTGGTCCCCTCCGCGCGTTTCAGAACTGCCCAGGCGGACAGCCCAGCCAAGTCGATCAAGATCGTCGATCACTGGGATTCGGCCTATTTGTCCGGTGCGCAGTCGGGTTACTTCCGCACGCGGGTCGAGGAACGCAAGACCGAGAAAGGTTCGACCTACCTTTCAACCTTGAACATGAACCTTCAGCTCAAGCGCTATGGCAGTGTGGTCACCACGCGCATGGACTCGATGACCGAAGAGGACGACCAGGGCCATGTACTCAATGTCAGCCTGATTCAGTACCTCGATCAAGGTGAAGCGCTGACCCGGGCCCGCGTCGAAGGCAACAAATTGTTCGTTCGGGCACCTGGAAACGACAAAGAGCGAGAAATGCCCTTCGACACCGAGGCCATCGGTCCCCACAAGGCCGACGGACTCCTTCGCGAAAAAAAGGCCAAAGCCGGTGACAAAATTCGCTACAAGACCTTTGAACCTAGCCTGCTCATGATCACCGGGGTGGAGGCCCGAGTCAAAGGCGAAGAAGATGTCGACATTTTTGTCGCCGACAAGGCCGATCCGGCCAAGGTGGAACGCAAGACGAAAAAGCTCTTGAGAGTCGACATGGTGCCCGACCCCATCAACTTGATGGGTACCGCCTTGCAATTGCCGACGCAAACCGTGTGGATGGATGAAAACTACGAGGCGCAACACTCGCGCACCGAAATGCCCGGCATGGGCACCATGCACCTGTTCCGCACGACCAAGGAAGTCGCAACCAAGCCGGGCGCCGCACCCGAATTGCTGCCCGACTTAGGGACCGGTTCGGCGATCGTACTCGCCAAGCGCGTGCCGGACATCACGTCCGCCAAGTCGATCAAGTGGAAATTAACCATCCCCGAAGAGGCGAACCCGACCGCGGCCTTCTCTCAAGATGATCGGCAAGCTGCGAGCAAACCGGAGAATGGGAGCTTTTTCCTGACTTGCAAGGCGACGCGCGACCCGGATCAACCGAGCATGGCCGAAGTGGGGGGCGAATTCAAGGACGCCTGCTACTACCTCGATAGCGACGATGCCACGGTCCGGGGGCTGGCGAATTTGGCGGTGGGACAGGAAACCGATCCCTGGAAAAAAGCAGTGCGCATCGAGCAGTTCGTCAACAAGAAGATGAAGGTATCGAGCGAAGTTGGCTTTGCCACCGCCGCCCAGGTGGCGCGCAGCCTGACGGGCGATTGCCGCCAGCATGCCATGCTGGCCGCGGCGATGTGCCGGGCGGTGGGTGTTCCCAGCCGCACCGCGCTGGGCCTGGTCTATGTCGACCAGACGCAAAGCGCCATCCTGGGTTTCCATATGTGGTTGGAAGTCAACATCGACGGTCAGTGGCGCGGTCTGGATCCGATTTTCGGCCTCAAGGGTTTGACGGCAGGGCACCTGAAAATCTGCGACCATTCCTGGAAGAACACCCAAACGCTCGCTCCCTTGTTGCCGGTGCTGCGCGTGATGGGCAAACTCCAAGCGGAGATCGTCGAGGTCGATTGACTTGACCCCTTCCTTGGCACGCCCGTTTGATGAACCATGCCGAGTAAGTGAGCGCCAGGGAATGAGGTCCATTCTTTCCCATTGCCCATAACAATGATGGGAACCGCACTTTCTTGAAATTCCTTTCTTTCTCTTAAGGTGTCCTTTTATGTCCGGCTCCGCTTCGCTGGCCCCAGCCAACACTTACGATCAAGTTCCCTACACGAGCCGGGCCTTCGCGGTCACACATCCCGAACACCTCCGGGCGATGGGAACTCTATTTGGCATGAGCCCCACCTCTCCCACCCATGCCCGGGTGCTCGAGCTGGGTTCCGCGGCGGGCGGCAACATTCTCCCGGTGGCCTGCACCTATCCCGATGCCCAGTTTCTGGGAATCGACTATTCCCGGGTGCAGGCCGAAGAAGGCAAGCGCAACATTCAGGCGCTTGGCCTGACCAATGCGCGCATCGAACACGAAGACATCTTGCAGTTCGATCCCAAGGCCCACGGCAAATTCGACTACATCATTTGCCACGGAGTCTTTTCCTGGGTGCCGGAAAAGGTACGCGAAAAGATCCTGGCGATCTGCAAGGAGTCGCTGACTCCTCAGGGGCTCGCCTACATTAGCTACAACACCTATCCCGGATGGAAAATGCGGGAAATCATCCGCGACATGATGAACTTCCACGCGGGAGCCCGGCCCACCGCCGCCGAAAAGGTCGCCCAGTCGCGCGCGATCCTCGAGTTCATTCACCGTTTCGCCGATCCCCAAACCGCGTTCGGCAAGTTGTTGGCGAACGAAGCCGAAATCATCAAGGCCGCCCCCAACGACTATTTGTTGCACGAGCACCTCGAAGAGACGAATTTGCCGTTTTACTTCAAGGACTTCATGTCGCTGGCCCACAAGCATGGGCTCAACTATGTCGCCGAAGCGCACATCGACGAGATGATGCCTCATTTCCAGGGACCGGAAGTGCTCAAGGCGCTCGAAACCGTCTCGGGCGGCAACATCCTGATGATGGAACAATACATCGACTTCTTCCGCAATCGCCGCTTTCGCCGCACCTTGCTCACTCTTGCCGAAAACACCCCCAACCTCACCCGGCGAATCGATCCGGAGAATTTGCGCCGCTTCCATATTGCCGCGTTTTTCGCGGCCGATCCGGTCAACTTGCCGCTCACCGAGGTCAAGGAGCAGAAATTCATCGATCCCGAAGGGCGCACGATCAACAGCCAGGTGCCCGTGGTGCGTGCATCGCTTCTGGCGCTCAGTGAAGCCTGGCCGGGAACGCTGCGATTTAGCGAATGGCTCGAAGCCACGCGCAAACTGTTGGGTGGACCTCAACCCAACGACGAAAACCTGCTCAACGAGCTCTTGGTGCGTGCGTTTTGCGGCGGGTTGGTCCGTTTGCGCACCAACCCGATGGTTGCGGGAAATTCGATTGCCGACAAGCCGATCGCCTTTGCCCCGACGCGCTGCCAGGCGCTTGCCAATCAGAACGAAGCGACCACCATCTGGCACAACACGATCAAGATCAACGATCTGCAGCGCGTGGTCACGGGTCTGCTCGATGGCACGCGCACCCAGACCGACATCATTGAAGAAATCGTGCGCAAGTGCCAGGCCCGAGAATGGAATCTGGGCCATGAAGGGGTACCCGTCACCGATGCGGCCATGATTCGGCAGTTGATCTTGCCGGTGCTGCCAACCGCCCTCAACGAACTGAAGAAATCGGGCATCCTTCTGCCCGCGACGGCGTAATGGGTTGGCGTTGACGGGGGTCCGTTCGTTGGCGCCCGACAACTTGCCGCAAGAGACCAATCCGCACATGAAAATGACAACCGCAACGCACCCGGATCCAGAAATCGAGTCGACGCGATGACCCGTTCCCCATCGAATCTTGCCGGCGACGCTTATCCCACCAATGAAGGATTGATTCGGGTTACGGTGCATCTGGCCGAGCGGACCTATTCGATCTTGCTTCCCGGCACCGATCCGAATTTTTCGGAAACTCCGGGCGTGCTTGCGCGTCTACGCAACAAGGGGGCGCTGGCGTTCATCGTTTGTGACGAAGGTGCCAAGGCCCACATTCCCGGAATCGAAACCGCCTTCGCCGAGCAGGGCTACCAGGTGAAACTCTGGATCCTGCCGGCGGGTGAAGCGCAAAAGGCGCTGTCGGTGGCCGAAATCCTTTACGAGGCCTTGCTCGATCTCAAGGCCGACCGCAAAACTCTGCTTGTCGCCTTGGGCGGCGGCGTCGTGGGCGACCTGACCGGCTTCGTGGCGGCGACCTATTTGCGCGGCCTCGATTTCTTCATGGTGCCGACCACCCTGTTGAGCATGGTGGATAGCTCGGTTGGCGGGAAAACCGGAGTCAATTTGACCCGGGGCAAAAACCTGATCGGCTGTTTTCATCAGCCGATCGGCGTCTGGATCGACCCTTCGTTTCTGACGACCTTGCCCGATCGCGATTTCCGAAGCGGACTGGCCGAAGTTGTGAAGTACGGCATGATCATGGACGCCGAGTTTTGGGACCGGCTCGAAAAGGAAGCCGACCTGCTCTTGGCGCGCGATCCGTTTATTTTGCGCCGGGTCATCGCCCGTTGCTGCCAGCTCAAGGCCCGGGTGGTGAGCGAGGATGAACACGAGCTCACGGGTTTGCGGGCGATTCTCAATTATGGTCACACCTTCGGCCACGCCTTTGAAACGATCGCGGGCTACGGCAAGTGGCTTCATGGCGAGGCGGTTGCCGCCGGCATGCACTGCGCCATGCGTTTGGCGGTCAAGCGCGGCCTGATGGATCAGCAGGCCTTGAAGCGCCAGGAGGCGCTCCTCAAGAAGTTTGGCCTTCCCACCGAGCCGGATTCCTCGTGGTCGAGCGAGGAGTTGATCGACCTGATGCGCGCCGACAAAAAGGCCGCAGCCGGAAAGCTTCGCTTCATCCTGCCGACGCGGATCGGCCATGTCCAGTTCGTCGAGGGAATCGAGGATGCCGAGGTTCGAGCCGCGCTCGGCAGGTAGGTAGGTAGGTTGATTGGTAGAGAGGTAGGTAGGTTGAGCGGTCGTTGATTGTTTGGTTGGTGGAATCGGCCCACCGCTTAGGAGCCCGTTCACGCGCCCATGAACGATGCAAACCTTCCGAATCGCTCCGATTGGAAAAGCGACGAGCGCCTGGCAAGGCTCGCGTTGCATCTCGTTCCTGGCGTCGGCCCCAAGCTTGGGCGCATTTTGCTTGAGGTCTTTGGTTCGGCAGTGGAGCTTTTTCGAGCCGGGCCGCAGTCGCTACGCGCAATCGAGGGAGTTGGTCCGGCGCTGGAAAACCGGCTCAAGACGGCCGCGTCCGGTAAAAATCTTGAGCGCGAACGGGATTTGCTCGACAAGCACGACGCGGTCTTTCATACCATTATCGATCCCGATTATCCGCAATCGCTGACTCCCTTCGAAGATGCGCCTTTGGTCCTCTACGAGATCGGCGGCCGGATCGCCCATGATGCCAACGCCGTGGCGATCGTCGGTTCGCGCGGCTGCACTCCTTATGGGTTGCGCATGACGAAGCGGATTGCTTCGGGGCTGGCCGAGTCGGGTTTTACGGTGGTCAGCGGGCTGGCCCGTGGCATTGATGCGATGGCCCACAAGGTCGCGCTCGATGCCGGCGGCCGCACCCTTGCGGTCTTGGGAAATGGCCTCTCACGCGTCTATCCCGCCGAGCATGCCGATCTGGCCCGGCTCGTTGTGGAAAGCGGCTCGCTCATCGCCGAGGCGGAAATGTCGCAGTCGCCGCAACCGGGGCTCTTTCCCGCGCGCAACCGGATCATTTCGGGAATGAGCCGGGCGGTGATCATCATCGAAGCGGCTGCGAAAAGCGGCACCTTGCACACGGCAACGCATGCCGCGCAGCAGGGGATTCCCGTCTTCGCGGTACCCGGTCCCGCGGATAGCCCGCTTTGCGAAGGGACACACCAGCTATTGCGCTCCGGCGCGCATCTTTGCGCAGGCGTTGACGACATTGTGGAGTTGCTGGGAGAACCGAACCGGCCGCAAACCAAGTCGAAAGAAGCATTGGGCCCAGCCAAACCGGACCTTGATCCGGATCAGGCGGCCCTCTGGAAAGCACTGGAACATGGCCCGCGCTTTGCCGACGAACTGATCCGAGAAACGGGATTCAGCATCTCCAAATTGTCGATGCTTACCTTGCTCATGGAATCGAGCGGTGCAATTCGACGCTTGCCGGGCAACCGGTTCGAAATTCCCGACTGACAATTCCTCCGGCCTTATCAGGCTCGAGACAGGAAGTTTTCGGGCACAAATACTTTGCGGATATGAAAGGGTGCTGGCGACTCAAGCATCAATAGCAGTCGCAGTTGGAGCGACTTGGCGGGAAAGACAAAGTAGGGCTCGGGGCTTCCGCAATTTCCGACCCATTCGGGGACATCCATCTCCACTTCCCGGCAGAGGGCGCTAATGGTCGCAGCAGTGAGTCCCTCGTTCTTGCCTTGGAGGAGACCGGGAGCATCCTGGATCATTTACCATCTTGTTTTTTCATCGGCGCGGCGAAACGTATCGACGAATTGCATGAGATGGACATGGCCGTGTACGAGATTGGCATTGAGTTCGTCAATGACTTGCCTGGCTGTCTCCATCGAATAATTCCTCGACAAATAATTGTGTTCTGAACGGAATTCTTTCCTTGGAATAGAATTTGGTCATTAAATTTATTACGGCATCTGCGGACGCTAATCCCAAGGAGTCCGCGAGAAATCGTATGTCGTTTGAATCGAGAAGGCCTCTGGCCGCAAGGCATTTCATCGAGAGAAGAGTCTCCTTGTCCGCCGCAAGAACTTCTAAATGAGACCACTCTTTCCATTTTTCGAATCTGGCGCCCTGGGGAATGAATCCTTTTGCTGCATCATTGAGCCAATCGGGCTGAATTGCTAGCTCCCTCGCAACCATCGTTGCAGCTTCTCGCATGAATTGGGGTTCGGTGAACCAGCCGTCGACATATTTCGTCGAGGGCCTTGCTTGATGAACCAAGCACATCACAGCGCCGCCGACTAAGTGAATTCGGGCTTTCAGGTTCTGGGCGGCCAATTCTCGATTGAGGAGTTCGAAGGCACGAAGGATTGTCTCCCTTTGGAGAACATTTGACTGGCTATTCACGGAAGGCGATACCTCTTGTGTCACTTCCCGCCTGCCCAGGTTTTCCAGGACGAGCTGAAGTCGTCTTGCCCGATCTTGGCATAGGGAAATGCCTGCGGCAGGCCGCGCGGGTTGTTGTTTTCGTCCGGTTCGAACCCTTCCACGAACTTGGGAAACTTGGAAGCATAGGTGCCCACGAAGGCCATGTAATAGATTGCGCTCGCTTGTAGCGCCGGCGCCTCGGCGGGGGCCGTTTCGCCATTGAGCACTTGCCAGCCGTTGTACTTGCGGGCAAGCAAGGCTGCCTTGCGCTTTTCATCCAGCAGCGGCCGCGCATTTTGTGGCGCCAGTTTCCAGGTGGTCGCGCGGCCGAATCCCTGGCTCAACCATTCGGGCACGCCGGTGGCCCGGCGCGCGCGCCGGCCCAGGACCAGACCCGCCGTCAGTTCTCCCGCGCGGTGATCGACAAGCGCTCCCTCCTTGGCGGTGGGAATGATCCCCGCCGCGCGCAGTACCCAGTCCTCGGTTTTGAAGGAAGTCGTGTCGTCTTTCTCGGTGGTGCGCCGCTCGACCCGCCGGATGTAGTTGCGCAGTTGTTCCCCGTTGGACCAAAGGAAGATACCCAGCTTGGTTTCCTGGACTTCCTCGTCTTCCATGACCAGCGTTTTGACGGCCAGGTCCCAATGCTTTTCGGCAAGATTGACCCAGGTCTGGGCCTTGTTCTTCGTGACCGATTTGGGCACGACTAAAATCACATGTTTCGATTCGACGACCACCGGTTCGTCGGCGACCACTTTCTTGAACTCCTCCACCAGTTCCGCCCTGCGCTCCGCGGAAGATTCCTCCGCTTCGGGACTGGTTTTTCCGTCGCCTGCTTTCGTCGCGGAACCACCCTTGCCGTCTTTTTTCGAATCGGTCTTCTTGGGGCTGTCCTGGGCGATGATCCGGGAGGAGGCCGGTGCGGAAATGATCACGAGTGTCCAAAATAACCCAAATAACCCAAGCGGCTTAAATATCCCAAAAACCCGATTCAAGCGAAACCTGTGGAATTCCATGGCCGCTCCCCTTGTCCCGCAATCCATATCCCGTTTCAATCTTACAGAGTCGATCTTTTGCCCTGAGATGGTTGGAGAAAAACCGATGGCTCGTTCCCTGAAGTCGATGACCGCCCTTTTCTTTTCGGTTGGCTTTGGTCTCATGGTGGCCCTGACGCCCATGGCTTCTGGCGACGACACCAAGAACGAAGCCGGCATCAAGGCCACCCTCAAGGCCAAGGACGCCAAGGCGGACGGCACCCAGGAGGTCACGATTACCCTGGAAATCCCGAGTCCTTATCACCTCTATGCCAATCCGGTCGGCCATGAGGACCTCGAATCGGTCCAGACCAAGGTGACGGTCACGGGTAAAAGCAAACCCAAGGACGTGAAGGTCGAATACCCCAAAGGCAAATTGGTGATCGACGCGCTCGTGGGCAACCATAGCGTTTACGAAGGGAAAGTGGTCATTCCGCTCAAGCTCGTCCGCGCCGACAAGGAAGAGCTCACCGTTCAGATCAAGTACCAGGCTTGCGACGACAAGAAGTGCCTGCCTCCCGCCACGATGAAATTGACGCTGAAATAAATTGAAGGCGAGCGATTCCATGACCAGGCCAACCGCATTCCCTTTTCGTTTGATTGGCGTTTTCACTGGATTGGCCTGGTTTGCACTGATTGGGGCCTGCCAAGAACCGGTACCCAAGAAAGCCAATCATTTGGCCAGGGAGTCGAGCCCGTACCTGCTGCAGCATGCGCACAACCCGGTCGACTGGTTTCCCTGGAGCGAGGAAGCGTTTGAAAAGGCCCGCAAGGAAAACAAGCCGGTGTTCCTTTCCATCGGGTACAGTGCTTGCCACTGGTGCCATGTCATGGAGAAGGAGTCGTTTGCCGACGAAGGCGTCGCCAAAATCCTCAACGAGAATTTCGTTTGCATCAAGGTCGACCGCGAAATGCGACCCGACATCGACCAGATCTACATGATGGCCCTGGCTGCCCAGGGGACACATGGCGGCTGGCCCCTCTCGATGTTTCTTGATCCGCAGGCACGGCCCATCTTCGGCGGTACCTACTGGCCGCGCGAAGACCGGATGATCGAAGGCAAAACCTACAGCGGTTTCAAATCGATCCTGGGGCGAGTCACGACCCTCTGGAAGACCGAGAAAGACGGCCTGCTCAAACAGGCGGAAAGAATGGCCGCCGAGACGACGCGCCTGCTTTCCGGATCGGTGCCTGGCCGCGCCATCATCGAACCAACCGCCGACCTCGTGGATAAGGCCGTCGAGGCGCTCGACAGCGAGTTCGACCCAAAATATGGGGGTTTCGGCAACCCCGACCGGGAATTCAAGGGAACCAAGTTCCCTACTCCCGGATCGCTTCTATTCTGGGTCGAAATGATCCCGCGCAAACCGGCGCTTGGCCTCGCCGCCAAGCTCGAACGCACCCTCGACCATATGGGGCGAGGCGGCATCTACGATCAGCTCGGCGGCGGCTTTCATCGCTATAGCACCGAGCGCACCTGGACGGTGCCTCACTTTGAAAAAATGCTCTACGACAATGCCTTGCTGATGGAGGTATATGCCAAGGGTGGGCGCTTAACCCGCAATCTCGCGCACAAACGTACGGTGCTTGGCATCTACAACTTTTTAAGTCGCGACTTGTCCGATCCCGAAGGTGGATTTTATTCGGCGCTCGATGCCGATTCGGAAGGGCAGGAAGGCCGCCATTATGTATGGACCGACAACGAGTTCAAAACGGTCCTCCTCGACAAGCAGGAGAGGCTGACCTACCTCAAGGCGATCGGCGCCGACCGCGAGGCCAATTTTGAGGGGGAGTATCACATCATCACCATGCCCCGGCCAGTTGGCGAATTGTCGCGAGAAAGCGGCCTTGCCGAACCGGCCCTTTACGCCTTTTTGGACAAGATTCAGGCCAAATTGATGGCGCGGCGGGAAAAACGCCCCAAGCCCTTTCTTGACAAAAAAATCCTCACCGGCTGGAACGGCCTGGCCATCGCCGGCCTGGCGACTGCGGGCAAATCGATGGAGATTCCCGAGGCCACGGCTCGTGCGGTCAAGGCGGCTGAGTTCATCCTGGCCAAGATGAAGGACGATAAGGGTGCCTTGCTCAGATCATGGGCCGCCGTGCCCGGCGAAGCTCCCAAGGCGCGCCAAAGTGCCTTCCTTGAGGACTACGCTTACCTGATTCATGGTTTGCTGGCGCTCCATGAAGCGACCGGCGAAGAGCGCTGGCTGGCCGAAGCCAAAAAACTGGCCGACATCATGTTGGAGAAATTCGAAGACAAAACCGGCGGCGGCTTCTTCATCGCGGCGCCCGCCGAAAACAAGCTATTCACCCAGTCGAAAGATCAGCACGACGGCGCGCTCCCTTCGGGCAACAGCATGGCGGCCATCGATTTGGTCAAACTTTCCACGCTTCCTGGCGGCGCCAAGTACAAGGAAGCCGCGAACCGGACCTTGAAGGCGTTCACCCCCACCATGAAAGTCAGCCCTGGCCATATGCCCGTCATGGCCACGGCGCTGGTTCGCTCGCTTCCGGCCAACCCCAAACCCTGAGTGGCCTGCCGCAAGGGCCTGTATCAATTCAGAAGTTTTCGTTCCCTGGCCCAGACCTGCCGCATCTGCTCCATGAACTCGGCGTTCTTGGGGAGCTGGCTGAGGTCGGTCAGTTCGTTGGGATCGGCATCCAGATCGAATAGCTGCTCCTGCCGAAAATCTCCCGCCTTGATCGATTCGGCCTCGGGCTTGAGCCAGCGGATGTATTTGAACCGCTCGGTGCGGATCCCCTCGCTGGGAGGAATCGCCTTCGGGCCTGAAGCATGTTCATAGAGGAACCCCTGCCTCCAATCCATCGGCAAGTAGCGCTTCATGAAGGGAACGAGGCTGCGGCCCTGAATGGTCTTCGGGATGGGAAGGCCGGCCAATCCCAGAATCGTTGGGGCGATATCGGTATTGAGCGCGATCGCTTCGACCCGGCAACGGCTGGCATCGGCATCGCGCAAATCGGCGATCAAGAGCGGCACGCGGATCGATTCCTCGAAGAAGGTCCACTTGTCCGCCATGCCCCGATCACCCAGGGCAAAGCCGTTGTCCGATGTGAACAGGAGCACTGTGTTTTTCGAGCGCGCCGAAGCTTCCAGCGCCTCGACCAGCCTGCCCACTTCCCGGTCGATTCCCGTGACCAACCGGTAATAGTCGCGCAAGGTCGCCTGATTTTTCTCCGGTTCCGCGAAGCGCGGCTTCCAGCGCTTCCTGCCCTCAGAGTCCTGGACAAAGGGGGGCAAGAGATCGAAAGCCTTGGCATTCGCCAGGGGGGGAATAGGCATCGTTGTCTCTTTGAACAACTCTTCGTCTCGCGGGTCGGGGGTGAATTCGCGGGGCTTGCCGTCGCGGGCGTGCGGCGCATTGAAGGAGACTTGCAAGACGAACGGCTTGTCGGTCGGGGCGTTTTTTAGAAACTCAAGCGCCTGGTCGCCAAAGAGCGCCGTTTTATGGCGCTTTTGCGGATCTTCTTTGTCGATGAATTCGGCGCCCGCCTGCCCGGGAAGACCGCGGTAGTAGTCGAATCGGGCCATCCACTCGTCGGCTTGTTTGGGGGTGTCGCCGACTCCGATCTTGCCGATGAAGCCGGTGTGGTAACCCGCCTGGCGCAAGAGCGCGGGATAGGTCGACTTCCACTGGGCTTCGGGCAATTGCTGGCCGAATCCGGCCGATTTGTGGCGCCTTTGCCACTGGCCGGTAAAGAGCGTCGCCCGGCTGACGCCGCAGATCGCCGTGGTGACGAAGCTATTGGAAAAATTCGTTCCCTTGCGCGCGAGTTTGTCGAGGTTGGGGGTGATGGCCACCGGGTCGCCGGCGTAGCCGAGGGCGTTATAGCGCAGATCGTCGGCGTGAATGAGGAGGATGTTAGGTCCAGTAGCCTTCGGCAGTGGCTGACCCGCGACGAGCATGCCAATTACAAGCAAGGAAATCATGGCGAAATCGTGGGCCTCTGGGTTTTGCTGTGGATTGCGCTGGGGTGGGCGGGGCGTATCCTCATTCGTTTCTTTACAAGGCAAAGGAAAAAAGGGGAACCCGGCGGACGGGTTCCCCTTCTGGAGGGGGGATACGCGGCTCCCCTCGTTCGCATGAAATTCTTACGTTTTCTCGTTAGCGATTGTCCACCGGATTCGCCGGGTAGATCACGGGTAGCGCACCACTGGGTGTCGCGGTTGGCTCATGAATCGGGGGAGCGGGAACGTAGGCCGACCCGGGAAACGCTTCCCGGGATTCCAGGCGCTTTTCCAACTTTTCAAGTTTTTCAAGGATCTTGTTGAGCTTCTGCTCGATCTCTCCGCTCGCAGCCGGCTGAGCAATCGGGAATGGCGCGACAGATGGGACGGGCGGAATGGACGCAGGAACGGGTTGAGGCATCACTGCGGGTGGAAACACGGAGGGGAGCACGGATGGCGCAGCGAGCGCGGGCGGCGGAATGACTCCGGCTTGTGCCGGAGTGTGCGGGACGAACTGCTGATGATAGTAGGCCGAAGGCTGGACCGGTTTGGCCTGGAAGGTGGGGGTGGGGGCAACCGGGGCCGTGGACACATGAATTCGGACCGGCTGCGAGCCGGCGCTTTGGAGTGCCTCGATGACTTTCTGGCGCACTGAAGGAGGCAGGTTCTTAAATCCCTCATGAACGGCTTCTAAGTAGACCCGCAGAAATCCCTACGCTGCGTATTTGAGTGGCTTGCTCGGAGATTTTTGCATGAGGTCGTCGTGATCGAACATAAAGCGCATGCGTTCCCGGTTGCCAGTCGAACGGCGAACCCCTTTGCGAAAGGCGGCTACGAGGTCGCCCAGTGTGGCGTAAAGGACGTTGGCGAGCACGGTGCGTTTCAAATGGCCCCAAAGCCGTTCGATCAGGTTTAGGCTTGGGCTATACGGCGGCAACCAGTAGACCTCGATTTCCTCCCGATGCTCCTTCAAAAACGCTTCCACAGCTTTTGTCGTATGGAATCGACCGTTGTCACAGACCAAGCGAATCTTTTTTCCGGCGTAAGCTGCCAGCAGTATCATCAGGAAGGCAAGAAACGAACTGCCGCACTTGGTATCGGCCAATGTATATGTCAATTGCCCGGTGCGATAGTCAACACCCCCATAGACGACCTTTTTCTCGTTCTTGCCAGGTGCAGGCACCTCTGGTTGTTGGCCCACCGGCGCCCACATCCGTGCCAGGGCGGGGTGACGATGAATCTCCATTTCATCCTGGAAAATCAGGGCGAAGTCCGCATCGTCACGGACAGCTTTTTTTTCAAGGTCCGCAGCTCTTTCCGTGCCTGGGTGAACGCGGCCTCATCGCGCTTGCCTTTCATCGTGTGCTTGGGTCGTTGGTAAGAAAACCCCTCCTGATGAAGGATGCGCCGCAACTGGTCCTCGCTGAAGGAAACCTTCGTCCGCCGTTTTAGATGCTCGTTAAGACGAACAACCGACCACACGCTAAAGCCATAACCCAAATTCTGGGGCGGCGTGGCGATCGCTTCGCGCAGGGCCCGCCGATACCCAGGCGTTGCCGCTGAGGTTCGTCCCGGTGGTTTGCGCGGTGTCAAGCCCGCGACACCATGTTGGCGATAATGTTTGCGGATGTTGTCCACGGTCGCTGGACTGCATCCCAAGTCTTGCGCAATCGAAAACTTCGACCTCCCAACTGCGCTCATAAGAATTATGGTGGCGTTGCGAAAAATCGTCTTTTCGGATGTTCCGAAACGAAGGTTGTCCAAAGCGTCCCATTCCTCATCGCTCAATGTCCATGCAGCCATGGTTGCGTCCCTGCGGTTGAACCGACATCTCCACTTCCACATAGAATATCGGCAACCTAACCGCAGCTGAAGAGCCTATGCGGGTCTACTTAGCTTTTTCGCGGATAGAGACTCTCCGGCGGACGAGGCTTGCGGGGTTTCGACGAGAGGATCGCCGGCACCGGGTAAGTTCATCCCGACGATGACCATTTCTTCCTGTTGGCCCGGAGCCTTCTCTACGCGAATGGTGAATATCTTGCTGGCCTGGAAGACAACGTTTGCAGGGGTTTCGATCTTGCGCTGAATGAGGAAATTTTCGGGAGGCACCGGATCGGCAAAGGGAGTGGGCCGGGCAGCCGCTTTCAAGCGCGCGATTTCCGCCTGAAGGACCGCGATCTCTTTTTTCATCTTCGCGATGTCGGATTCGCTGGCGCTTGTGAACAAGGGATCGTTGTCGGCGGGGGGCACTCGCCTGAGAGCTAAGGGTCTGACAGGAACCGTTGGTTTTGCCATTCCGGATTCCTGAGCGGCGCCCCGGTTCAAGCCAAGAAACCCTGATCCCAGGACAAGACTACTGAAGAGCAAGGCTTCACGCATTCTTCTGTTCGCACGCGACATCACGAATCCCTCCGTAATTGAGCTTGGAGACCGTAACCGGGATTGTCCCGGAAAAAGCGATTTCGGGTCCATACCGAAATCAAACCATCGATTTTTCACATCAAGGGTTGGGGGAAGCCGGAGAGGGTTGAGCCAGTGGCGAAAACACCGCATAAGGGGCGGGAGATGGAGTTAACTTGGTGGATTCGCTTGCGGCGAGCCGTTTTTCCAGCGCTTCGAGCCTTTCCAGAACGCGAGTCAGGACAGGAGTTGCCTGGGTGGAGTCGTTCTGGGAAAGAGTTGGGACGGCGAAGGGAACCAGGGGTGGTTGTGCGCCGGACGATGGGCCGGACCCGGGGCCTGAGTTGAAACTATAGACCGGTGGGTACATGACGGGCGGGCCACAAGGGCTATAGGGATAGCTGCCGTACTGCGGGTAGGCCTGGACGGGTACAGAGCCGGGATAGGGAAGGTATTGAGGATATTGAGGATGGGAATAAGGTTGATAGTACGCCGGTCCGGGAGGTTGGTAATAGGTTGGGAAAGGACCAGGCAGGGGATTCGGTGCGTAAAGTTCCACGGCTTGCGTTTTCTCGACCGAGGTCGCCGCCTTTGGCTCGCTGCTCTGGGTCGTCGTTTGCGCCTGGCCAACGGGCCTGATCGCGGGTGTCGGTGCGACAGGAGCGGACGAAGGAACAGCAGTGGTTGACGGGGGTGCGCAATAAACCTGGTTGCCGGATGCGCTTGCGGGATTGGGATTAGCTACCTGGACCGTGCCTGGAGGGCAGGAATTTGACGGGGGTGCGCAATAAACCTGGTTGCCGGATGCGTTTGCGGGATTGGGATTGGCTATCTGGACCGTGCCTGGTGGACATGGATTTTGCACGGGTGCGCAGGGGGAATACCCATCCATCCCCAAATATCCCCAGGGTGTGGCGATGCCATAAGGTGGCGCGAATGCATAGGCAAGCAGACTGTTCCCGTACGCCATGGGCGGTGCATAGGCGGCTGAAGGACCGTAGCCCATGGGAGGACTAAACGGCGCAGAGGGGCCATAGGCCGGGGACGGTGCGTAGCTCACAGGGGACATGGGCGCCATTTCTGAACCATAAGGTGCATAGGAGCCATAAGTCCTGCCCCAACTGTAATCGACCGGTTGGGAATAAACAGGCGGGCTGTAAGCCGGGGTGGGCAAGTCCCAGCCAGAAGGCATGTAGCCAAGGAATTTTGCAGTGATGAGGGGCCTGCCCCCTGGGTAGGAAGGGGCGGTCTCCACATAGAGCCATGCCTTTGCAGCCGCTGGATAACCTGGGAAATAGCTGCCGGCGCGGGCCGGATTGACGGGAACCATTCCGGGAGGACAGTGATTCGATGGGTATGGAGGTTGCACGGCAACCGCATTGGGCGAAGGTTGCGGAGATGTTTGTTGTGAGGGACTCGGTAGGGTCGGAAGGGTCGCCGGCAGCGAGGTGACCGGTGCCGTGATCAATGGCGGGGGGACGCCACGAGAAGTCGGCGAGATCACATCTCCTTCGGCCGGTTTGAAGGCAACATGGAGCCCGTTCAGGCCCATGCCGGGATGGACCAAACCCGAGCGATGCTCAATCAACCGGGGTGCTTCATTTGCTTCGGCTTGTTGGGCCGCTATCTGGTTCCGGACCGCGGATTCGCCGGAGCCACCCTGAAGTTGGGCGCTCAAAACTCGCGCCAGTTGCACACGCAGGAGGGCGACTTCGTTTTTCAACCGGATCATTTCCATCTGGGTTTCCGCCCAGGATTTCCATGCGCGCGCCGAGCGGATCGCATCCGCGACCATTTCCTTGCATTCCCACCTGGATTTGGGCTGTCCGCCGGTTACATTGGGGCTCGCGTCGCGATTTTGATTTAGCAAAACCAACACCCACAGAAGACCACTTGCCAAGATTCCGGGCGAGGCCATGGTTTCTCTCTCCTCGTGTGATTCTCTCGTTGAATTCGTGACGGCACGCCCCATCCTCATCCAAATCGCGTTGCCACGTCCAGATGAGATCGGGTTCCCAAAAAACCTGGCATCCACTGCGGAATTAGCGGCTAAAATGCCTCGATCTCTCCCTCCCAGGCTTTTCCAAGGGGACTGTCATGTCGGAAATCAAAGTCGAATCCAAAGAAGAAAATAAGAGCTCTTGGCTCGATACGATGGTGGGTCTTTGCGTGGTGCTTCTCGCCACCTTTTTGGGAATCTGCAATGTCAAGGACGGCAATATCGTCCAAAAAATGCAGCAAAAGCAGGCCGATCACAACGACAACTGGGCCTGGTACCAGGCCAGGAATATCCGGCAATCGGTCTACCAGTCCACCGCCGACGAACTTTCTCTGGACCGGCCGGGAGAAACGCCTGAGGCCAAGTCCGCTCGAGAAAAACTTTCGAAGGATTATCAGGAACGGGCGAAATCTCAGGAAAAGAAAATGCTGGACCAGGAGGCCGCGGGTAAGCAAGCGCTGGAGGATTACAACAGCCTCAACAATATCGACGATAAATTCGACCTGTGCGAAGCCTGTTTGGCGATTGCCCTCGCGCTCATGGGTGTGACGGCTTTATCCAAACGCTGGTGGATGTTCTTTCTGGCAATGGTTCCCTCTGTGTTGGGAGTCTGGGTGGGGGTTGCCGGATTCATGGAAGTCGATCCCAACATTCCTTTCCTGAACAAGTTGATCGAAATCCTTTCGTGACCAGAAAAGGCCAAGTCACGATCACTTTTGTTTGACCGATCCCCTTCCTTGGCAGTTTCAACCCTTGGGAAGGGGATTCTTTGCAAGAGCGGGCACATTGCGCTGGTCCAACCTAGTTGGCACCTGTCCAACTGGGGCTGGGCGCCGAGTCACGATGCCCATTCGCCAGGCTTCATCTTTGGGCTGTCCCCTGATAAAATAAGCAAGCACAAATTAGCTTTTGCTTTCAGTGGCGCCGCGCTCGCGGAGGCCCCGGTCCAGCGCCGGGCTGCTGAAAAGCAATGCGCCCACACCAACATTTCCCCCGATGGGCGGTTCATTCCTTAGCGGACCCGGTTCCCCCTCCTTTGAAAACAACCCAAACTCCTTTCTCTCCGAAGGTCGAAAGTCATGCGAAAAAAACTAGGCGCGATGCTCTTGTCGTTGGCGGGGATGGGGACGAGCAGCCAGTTCGTGGTGGCTCAGGGTCATGAGCCCGGTTACATTGAGGATTTCGCGCTGTCGCCGGATCGTGCCAAGGCGCTGGCGCAGCTCATCCCGGGCACGGAAGATTACTACTACTACCACAGCCTCAATGCGCTCAATCAGAGGCAGTTCGAAAAGCTGGGAACCTACACGAAGCCTTGGCTCGAACGCTTCGGTAAAACCCAGCGCCTGATCGAAATCGAAACACGCGCGGCCCTTCTGGGTTACGACCGGGACCCGAAGAAAACCTTCGACTATCTGCGCAACCGGATCGGCGTGCACTACAACCACGAAAAAGAATTCACGGGCGTGGCGCCGAACCTGCCGATCACGCTCGATGCGAAGCTGATCGCGCGCGAGACCTTGCTTGCCGAATCGCTCAGGCGTTGGTCGAATCTGGACAACTTCGAAGACTCGGCGCTCGACTGGCTGCAAGAAGTGCCCCTGAACTGGGAGAAACGGCGTAATCTCTTGCAGCGGCTGACACGGCCAGATGGCAAAAATCTGGTTGAACTGATCGTCCAGGACGACGAAGCCGCGCATCCCCAAGCCTTTGGCGCCTACCGTGTCGATCACTTGCTCACCATCGCGCAGTTGGAAGAACTGGTGGCGAAGAAACCACACTGGCTCAATCAGCCGGCGCTGGTGCAGGCCTGGCTCCCCAAGTTGCAGCCCGGCGCGGACAGCGACTGGCGCCAAAACCCGACCGAGATCACGGCCTACCTGGACCGGCTCTGGGCTTTTGCTTCGCGGTTGCAAGGTGTCCACAACTCATTGAAGGTGCACATTCTCTATCAGCGGCTCGTTCACGACCGCAGCCGCGGGATCTTCGACAAGGCGCGATTTTTGACCTACCTGGCCCTTCCGCGCCGTCAGGGATACATGTCGAAGCGCATCAACGAATCGGATGCGTCGCTGCGTTTTGCGGCGAACCTGGGAGCGGACTATCACGCGGTGACCTTGTTCCCGATCGTGGGTTCCGACGAAGAGTTGGTGCGCTCCTACCTGAAACATTTCCTGGTGGAAGCGGAAACGACGAGAGAGTTCGAACCGTTGATCGATGGCGACTACCTGCGCCACTTGTTCGCGGAAGTGAAGGTGGAGAATGGTCTGGGCGATCCAGAGCGCTGGGCAACTCTATTGCCGCCCGAGATGTTCAAGAATTTGAAGGAAAGGATCGATATCGAGTTCGCCCCCACGAACAAGACGCACTTCGGCGTGGACGAGAGCGTGGTGCTCGACGTGCATGTGAAGAATGTGCCGTCGCTCATGGTGAAGGTGTTCGAGGTCAACACGGGCAACTACTACAAGGCGAATCTTCGCGAGATCGATACCGACATCAATCTCGATGGATTGATCGCCAACGAAGAGAAGACGCATAGCTACAACGATTCGCCGCTGCAGCGTGTGCTGCGCCGTTTTGAGTTCAAGATCGACAAGCCGGGTGTGTACATTGTCGATTTCATCGGTTCGGGCAAGTCGAGCCGGGCGCTCATTCGGAAGGGGAAACTGCGCCCCTTGACCGCGATCACCGCGGGAGGACTCGAAGTCCGCGTCCTCAACGAGAAAAATCAACTGGTCAAGGACGCGTCGATCTGGCTTTCGGGCAAGGACTATCCACCCGATGAAAATGGCGTCGTGCTCCTTCCGTTCAGCAACGAGCCCGGCCGCCGCCAAATCATCCTCACTCAGAACGGGGCGTCCAGTCTCGATTCGATTCAACATCCGGGGGAAGATTTTCAGTTCACCGCGGGTCTGCATGTCGACCGCGAATCGCTTTTATCACAGCGGATGGCCAAGATCCTCGTACGGCCGGGATTGTCGCTTGCCGGCAAACCAGTCTCTCTCAATTTCTTGGAAGAAGTTCGCCTGCGCATCATTTCCACCGATACCAACGGGATCAACGCGACCACGGAAGTTCCCAACTTCAAATTGCTCGAAGATCGGGAAACGGCGCACGAATTCCGCGTGCCCGAAGGAATCTCGCGCCTTACGGTGACCCTGGAAGCCAAAGTCAAGAACTTGAGTCGGGGACGCACTGACACTCTGCAAGCAAGCCATGCCGTCGATCTCAACGGCATTCTCAAAACCGAAAAGATCGAAGATCTGCACCTTGTGAGATCGGCGGAGGAGTCTTTTATCGAGGTGCTCGGCCGCTCCGGTGAAGCCCGGCCCGATCGCGCGATTCAGGTGGCCTTGAAACATCGCGATTTTCGTGAGTTGGTGCGGGTCACGCTCAAATCGGACGCCAAGGGGCGCGTTCACCTCGGCGCGCTTGCCGGCATCGTCCGCGTCGAGGCGACCGGATCGGAGCAAACCACCCATTCCTGGGCCATCGAGGAAGACAAGGCAACGCCTCGTCACCTCATTCATGCCCTGAGCGGGGAACCGGTGATTCTCCCTTACATGGGCAAGCTGGCCGCCGCGGACCGTAGCGAGTTTTCTCTTTTCGAAATCGTGGGCGGCTTGCCCAAGGCCGATCGATTTGGTGCCATTCGCTTGAACCAGGGGATGGTGGAAATCCGCGACCTGGCTCCGGGCGACTATGAACTTTGGCAAAAGCCCGGTCCTCAGCCGATTCGCATCCGCATTGTGCGCGGCGAAATTGTGGCCAATCACGCCGTGGGCGAAGTGCGCGATCTCAGAGTCTTGCCGCTCAAAACCTTGCAGATCGGCTCGATGAAAGTCGAGGGCGGCGATCTGGTCATCAAGATCGAAAACGCTTCGAACTTTTCCCGGGTGCACCTGTTTGGTACCCGCTACGTTCCCGGCCTGAGCGCGTTTGATCAATTGGACAAGGTGCAAGCGCCCCAACTGGATGGAGTCATTCCGGGAAGATCGCCTTCGGTCTATGTCACGGGGCGCAACATCGGCGATGAATATCGCTATGTGCTCGATCGCAAGGGCCAGAAAAAATACCCCGGAGTCATGATCGATCGGCCTACCTTGCTTTTGAATCCCTGGGCGGTGCGCGAAACGACGACAGGAGAACAGATCGCGGCGGGCGGCGAAGCCTTTGGCGCCAGGGGGGGAATGGTGCCCCCGCGTTCGGCGGCGCCCGCGCCGGTGGCTACTCCAGGGGCCAGTTCGGCGGGAACGATCGATTCCTCCGCCTTCGCCGACCTGGATTTTCTTTCCGAAGCCTCGGTGGTGGCAGCCAATCTGGTGCCCAATAAGGAAGGAGTCATTCGCATTGCCCTGGCCGATCTGGGCAATCATTCGTTGATTCAAGCCGTGGCCTGCGATCCGCTGCAATGCGTGGTCAAGTCGCTGCCGCTACCGGCGCCTGAACTGAAAATCGTCGACCAGCGGCTGCGCAAGGGGCTGGACCCGGCAGGCAAATTCCTGCGTGAGAAGAAAGTGAGCATTCTCACCAAGGGGGAGCCGTTCCATCTTGATGATGTCCGTTCCAGCAAATTCGAAATCTACGACAGCCTCGCCAAGGCCCACAACCTCTTTTACACCCTGAACAAGGATGGGGCTCTTCTTGAGTTTTCGTTCTTGAACCGCTGGTCGAAATTGAAGCCGGAGGAAAAGCGCACCTTGCTTTCGAAATATGGCTGCCATGAATTGCACTTTTTCATTTATCAAAAAGACCGCCCGTTTTTCGATGAAGTTGTGCGGCCGTTTTTGGCAAATAAGAAAGACAAAACCTTCGTCGATAAATGGCTGCTGGATATTGATCTGGGCGGTTACCTGGCTCCTTGGGAGTATTCACGCCTCAACACGATGGAGCGCGTGCTGCTCGCGAAGCGGTTCAAGGACGAGCCGGAAAAGACAGCCCGCCATTTAACCGAAAGGCTGCGCCTTTTGCCCCCGGATATCGAAAAACAGATTGCTTTGTTCGATACGGCCGTCTCCAACAGTGCCCTGGGTGATGCCAGCGACCTGGGAGAAATGCGCAAGAAATTTGAAGACTCATTGCGCAGTGAAGTCGATGGCAAGAAGCAGCTTGCCGCGGGGATTGCTCCGAACGATGAACGCGCCCCCATTCCCGGTCCGGGAGGCGTAGGCGGCAAGCCAGGTTTGGGATTTGGGTCTCCCCGGGGAGGCGCCGCGCCAGGAGGCATGGGCGGGGGCGCCCTGTCCGATGGCGCCCTGAAAAAGGGAGCGCAACTCGATTCCAGTCCCTCCCGGTTTCGCCGTCTGAGCGAGGCAGGCAAAGAAGAGCCCAAGGCAAAAGCCGCAGCCGACTGGGCTGCCACTCCGGAGAATGCCCGCCAAGGTCAATCGTTCGAGTTCTACGCTCAAAACCGGCAGCTGGCTCTTGGCCGCCAGCTTTATCGGCCGATCGAAACGACGAAAGAGTATGCGGAAAACAATTATCGCAATTTGCCGATCGCCAATCAAAACGCCGACCTCGTGGGACCAGGCCCGTTCTGGCTGGACTATGTCAAGCACGACGGCAAGACGCCGTTCTTGTCGAAGAACCTGGCGGCCGCTTCGCGCAATTTCACGGAATCGATTTTCGCGCTGGCGGTGACCGATCTTCCGTTCGAAGCGGCGAAGCACGAGCTGAAGTTCGATGCGGGGAAATTGACGGTGAATCCGGCTGGATCTGCCATCGCGTTCCATGAAGAGGTACGCACCGCCGATGTGGCGCAGGGCCAGGCGGGGATTCTGGTCAGCCAGAATTTCTACAAGTTGGGCGAGCGCTTCAAGGACGAGAACGGCGAGAAGCTCGACAAATTCGTGGTCGGCGAATACATCAAGCAGACCGCCTATGGCTGCCAGATCGTGATCACCAACCCGACGTCGTCGCGGCGCAAGTTGACGGTGCTATTGCAGGTACCGGTCGGTTCGATCCCCTTGAATCCGTCACAGATGACGCGATCGATTCCGCTCGATCTGGAGCCTTACCGCACGCAGACGATCGACTACTCGTTCTATTTCCCGGTTGCAGGCAACTATGCGCAGTTGCCAGTGCAGGTGAGCGAAAAGGGCAAGAGTGTCGCGGCCGGCGCGGCGACGGCGTTTGTCGTGGTCGATAAGCCGACGAAGACCGACACGGGCTCGTGGGACTATGTGTCGCAAAACGGCACGGATAAGGAAGTGCTCGACTTCCTCGCACGCGAAAACCTGCAAGCGCTCAATCTTGACCGGATTGCCTTCCGGATGAAAGATCAGGCCTTCTTCCAGCAAGTGACAGCCCTGCTCACTACGCGGCATGTGTACCAGAACACGCTCTGGTCTTATGCCCTCATGCATGGCGAACCGGGCACGGTGCAGGAGTTCTTGAAGCACAACGACACGATCGTCAACGATTGCGCGGGTCCGATTCAGACGCCGATCTTGACGATCGATCCGGTGGCGCGCTTCCAGTATGAACACCTGGAATACAAACCGCTGGTCAATGCACGGGCCCATGCGCTGGGACCCAAGCGGCAGATCGTCAACGACCGTCTGGCACAGCAATATCGATCCTTCCTCAAGCTGCTGTCGTATCAGCGCGAGTTGGGCGATGTGGAGAATCTGGCGCTGGTGATTTATCTCTTGCAGCAAGACCGGATCGAGGAAGCGAACACGGCCTTCAACAAGGTCGATCCGAACAAGATCCCAAGCAAACTGCCTTACGACTATGCGAAGGCCTGGTTGATGCTGGCAACGGAGCAACCGGCGAAGGCGCGCGAGATCGCACTGGTGCATGCGAAGCATCCGGTCGATCGTTGGCGCGAGTCGTTCGTGCGGATCCTCGATCAGGTGAACGAAGCGGAAGGCAAGGAAAACGCGAAGGCGGCCGATCCGGAAAACCGTTCGGATACGCAGGACAAGCTTGCGGCTCAGGAGCCGAGTTTTGAGTTTGTGATCGAAGGCAGCAAGCTGATGTTGAGCTGGCAAAACCTGAAGGAAGTGACGGTGAATCACTACCTGATGGATGTGGAACTGCTCTTCAGCCGCAATCCGTTCGTGCAGCAATCGGGGGGCGAGTTTGCCTTCATCAAGCCGAACCAGACGAAGGTGATCAAGCTGGGTGAGAACAAGGGGAAGATGGAGATCGCCCTGCCCGCGGATCTGGCGAAGCGGAACTTGCTTGTGGAGATCGCCGCCGCAGGTAAGACGCGCACGGTGGCCTACTACTCCAGTGCGATGGATCTCAAGATGTTCGAAGGCCAGGGCCAGCTCAAGGTGACGGCGCGGGATGCGGCGACACCGCTCTCGAAGGTGTATGTGAAGGTGTACGCGCGGCTGGCGGACGGCTCGGTGAAATTCCACAAGGACGGCTACACCGACCTACGTGGCAGATTCGACTACGCGACGGTGAGCACGCCGGAAAAGCAGCCCATCCAAAGGTTCGCGATCTTGGTCTTGAGCGAAGACCATGGGGCGACCATCAAGGAAACGGCTCCGCCGCAGAGGTAGTCCATGCCCAAGGAGAAAGGGCGGCAAGCCCTTTCTCCTTGGCGCGGGCGGCATCCCACTTTTCCCAGGTCTTGGTCTTTTTTGCTCATTGCTCTCCAAGCCTCTTTTTTTTGAAGGTTTCATATCATGCGAAAAATCATGCGAAAAAAACTAGGCGCAGTGCTCTTGTCGTTGGCGGGAATGGGGACGAGCACCCAGTTCGTCGCGGCGCAGGGTCACGAGCCGGGCTACATTGAGGACTTCGCGCTGTCCCCCGATCGTGCCAAGGCTTTGGCGCAGCTCATTCCGGGGACGGAAGATTACTACTACTACCACAGCCTCAATGCGCTCAATCAGCGTCAATTCGAAAAGCTGGGAACCTACACGAAGCCGTGGCTCGAACGTTTTGGCAAGACCCAGCGGTTGATCGAAATCGAAACGCGCTCGGCGCTTCTTGGCTACGATCGCGATCCGAAAAAGACCTTCGAATATCTGCGCACGCGCATCGGCGTCCAATACAACCACGAAAAAGAATTCACCGGCGTGGCACCCAATCTGCCGATCACGCTCGATGCCAAGTTGATCTCGCGCGAGACCCTGCTTGCCGAATCGCTCAGGCGTTGGGCGAATCTGGACAACTTCGAAGACTCGGCCCTCGACTGGCTGCAAGAGATACCCCTGAGCTGGGAGAAACGGCGTAACTTGCTGCAGCGGCTTACGCGGCCTGACGGCAAGAACCTGGTCGACCTGATTGCGAACGACGACGAACCTTCCCATTCGCAGGCCTTCGGCGCCTACCGCGTCGATCATTTGTTGACCATAGCCCAGTTAGAAGAACTGGTCGCAAAAAAGCCGGAGTGGCTCAATCAACCGGCGCTGGTGCAAGCCTGGCTACCCAAGTTGCAACCGGGCGCGGATAGCGATTGGCGCCAAAACCCAATCGAGATCACGGCGTATCTGGACCGTCTCTGGGCCTTTGCCTCGCGATTGCAAGGCGTTCACAATTCGCTCAAGGTCCACATTCTCTACCATCGGTTGATGCATGACCGTAGCCGGGGGATCTTCGACAAGAGCCGCTTTTTGACCTACCTGGCGCTGCCGCGCCGCCAACATTACATGGCGAAGGCGCTCAACGAGTCGGATGTCTCGCAACGGTTCGCGGCGAATCTGGGGGCCGATTATCAGGCGCAGACGTTGTTCCCGATCGTGGGCTCCGATGAAGAGCTCGTGCGCTCGTACTTGAAGCACTTCCTGGTGGAAGCGGAAACGACAAAAGAGTTCGAACCGTTCATCGATGGCGACTACCTGCGTCATCTGTTCGCGGAAGTGAAAGTGGAGAACGGTCTGGGCGATCCGGAGAGGTGGGCCACGCTCTTGCCGCCCGAGATGTTCAAGAACTTGAAGGAAAGGATCGACATCGATTTCGCGCCGACCAACAAGATGCATTTTGGTGTGGACGAAAACGTGGTGCTCGATCTGCATGTGAAGAACGTGCCATCCCTGATGGTGAAGGTGTTCGAGGTCAACACGGGCAATTATTACAAGGCGAATCTTCGCGAGATCGATACCGACATCAATCTGGATGGCCTGATCGCCAACGAAGAGAAAACGCACGCCTACAACGATTCCCCGCTCCGGCGTGTGCTGCGCCGTTTTGAATTCAAGATCGACAAGCCGGGTGTTTACATCGTCGACTTCATCGGTTCGGGCAAGTCGAGCCGGGCGCTCGTTCGTAAGGGGAAACTGCGCCCCTTGGCCAGCGTGACCCCTGGCGGCCTGGCGGTCAGTATTCTCAATGAGAAAAACCAACCGGTGAAGGATGCAACGATCTGGCTGTCCGGCAAGGATTACGCACCCAATGACAAGGGAATGGTGCTGTTGCCCTTCAGCACCGAGCCGGGACGCCGGCCAATCATTCTGACTCAGGGCGGCCTTTCCAGCCTCGATTCGATTCAACATCCGGGCGAGGATTTTCAGTTCCGTGCCGGGCTGCATATCGATCGCGAAGCGCTGTTGTCGCAGCGGCTGGCCAAGGTTCTGGTCCGGCCCGGGCTGATGCTGGCCGGTACGCCGGTCTCGCTTAGCCTCATCGAAGAAGTCCGGCTCAGCATCGCAACCACCGACGCCAACGGCATTGCGACCACGACCGAAATCCCCAATTTCCCATTGCTTGAAGACCGGGAAACCACGCACGAATTTCGTGTGCCCGAGGGGATCTCCCGTATTGCCGTCACTCTTGAAGGCAAAATCAAGAACCTGAGCCGCGGCCGCACCGATACGGTGCAAGCGTCGCACGCCATCGCCCTCAATGGTATTCTCAAGACGGAAAAGATTGAAGATTTGCACCTGGTGAGATCGGCTGAAGAGTGCTTCATCGAGGTGCTCGGCCGTTCCGGCGAAGCACGGCCCGACCGTCCGATTCAGGTGGCCTTGAAGCATCGCGATTTCCGCGAACCGGTTCAGGTCACGCTCAAGTCGGACGCCAAGGGGCGCGTCCACCTGGGAGCCCTTGAAGGCATCGTCCGCGTCGATGCGACCGGTTCGGAACAAACCGTCCACTCCTGGCCCATTGCCATGGATCAGGCAACGCGACGCGAGATGATCCACGCGAAATCCGGTGAGCCGGTCGTTTTGGCCTACACGGGCAAGTTGGCGGCGGCCGACCGTAGCGAGTTTTCGCTTTTTGAAATCGTGGGCGGATTGCCCAAGGCCGATCGTTTCGGTGCGATTCGTTTGAGCCAGGGAATGGTCGAGATTCGCGATCTGGCCCCTGGCGACTATGAACTCTGGATCAAACCCAGCACGCAACCGATCCGCATTCGAGTGGTCGATGGGGAAGTGATCGCCAATCATGTCGTGGGAGAAGCCAGGGATTTGCGCGTGCTGCCGCTCAAGCCGCTGCAGATCGCCGAACTGAAGGTGGATGGGACCGATCTGGTCCTCAAGCTGGAAAATGCCTCGAAGGTCTCGCGCATTCACCTTTTCGGGGTCCGGTATCAGCCGGATTTGAGCGCCTTTGCCCAGTTCAATCAGGTGCGCGCGCCAGAGCTTGATGGAGTCATCCCTGGGCGATCTCCCTCGGTTTACATCACCGGCCGCAATATCGGCGACGAATACCGGTATGTCCTCGACCGCAAGGGACAGAAGAAATATCCCGGCGTGATGATCGATCGGCCGACCTTGCTTCTGAACCCCTGGGCGGTACGGGAAACGACCACGGGCGAACAGGTCGCGGCCGGCGGCGATGTCTTTGCTCCCAAGGGAGAGGCCGTGCCCGCGAAATCGGCCGCCGATCCATCGGTCATGGATCTTGCTGCCTCCATCGCTCCGGATGCCACGGCGTTTGCCGACCTTGATTTCCTGGCGGAAGCTTCTGCGGTCGTGACGAACCTCGTTCCCGACAAGGAGGGGGTTGTGCGAATCGCCCTCAAGGAACTGGGCAATCATGTCCTCATTCAGGCGGTGGCTTGCGACCCGTTGCAAACCGTCACCAAAACCGTGCGCTTGCCGGCACCCGACTTGAAGATCATCGATCAGCGCTTGCGCAAGGGGCTGGACCCGGCAGGCAAATTTCTGCGCGAGAAAAAAGTGAGCATTCTCACCAAGGGGGAGCCCTTTTCGGTCGAAGACATCCGTTCGAGCAAATTCGAGATTTATGACACCCTCGCCAAGGTCCACAATCTTTTCTTCACTTTGAATAAGGATGCGGCGCTGGTCGAGTTTTCGTTCCTGGCACGTTGGTCGAGCCTGAAGCCGGAAGAAAAACGCACCTACCTTTCGAAGCAGGGCTGCCATGAATTGCACTTCTTTATCTATCAAAAAGACCGGGCCTTTTTTGACGAAGTCGTCAAACCCTTTTTGGCCAATAAAAAGGACAAAACCTTTATTGACAAGTGGCTGCTCGAAATCGACTTAACTAGTTATCTGGCGCCCTGGGAATATTCGCGCCTCAACACGATGGAACGGGTGCTTTTGGCAAAACGCCTGAAAGATGAGCCGGAAAAGACGGCGCGTCATCTGGAAGAGAGACTGCGATTGCTGCCGCCGAATATCGAAAGGCAGATCGTGCTGTTCGATACGGCGGTATCCAACGGCGCTCTGGGCGTGGATGGCGCGCTGGATCAGCTTCGGATGGGCCTGGATAAATCCGATCTGAAAGAGCGGGAAAAACTGAACGTGTTGAGTGCGACCGCACCGGCGAGTAAGGAAGTGGCGAAGAACATGCCGATGCCCGGTATGGGGGGCGGGGGTGGATTTGGCGGAGGTCCCGGCGGCCCGCCCAGCGCAGCAGGAGGCATGCCAGGTGGGATGCCTCCTGGGGGAGGCGGCTTTTATGGAATCAATGGAGGGGGCGCACCTGGCCAAGCCGGCGAGGCGAAAAGTCGTGAGTCCTTGAGGCGTGGCGATAAGCTTGAGGATCGTGCGGGAAGAATGAAATCCTTCGATGCCAGGGCGGGTCAAAGCGACCAACCGGCGCCTGGTGAGTGGGGCGATCGCGAATCCGCCATTCAAAACGGCAAGGATCCGCGGTTCGTCTCGCCCAACGAACTCTACGCGCGCAATCGCCTCGAAGCGTTTGGGCGGCAGCTTTATCGACCGATTGAGACGACGAAGGAGTATGCGGAAAACAATTACCGCAACTTGCCGATTGTCAATCAAAACGCCGACCTCGTCGGCCCGGGTGCATTCTGGCTGGACTATGTGAAGCACGACGGCAAGACGCCGTTTTTGTCAAAGAACTTGGCGTCGGCCTCGCGCAACTTCACGGAATCGATTTTCGCGCTGGCGGTGACCGATCTTCCATTCGAAGCGGCGAAGCACGAGCTGAAGTTCGATGCGGGGAAATTGACGGTGAATCCGGCTGGATTTGCCATCGCGTTCCATGAAGAGGTACGGACCGCCGATATGGCGCAGGGTCAGGCGGGGATTCTGGTCAGCCAGAACTTCTACAAGCTGGGGGAGCGTTTCAAGGACGAGAACGGCGAGAAGCTCGATAAGTTCGTGGTAGGCGAGTACATCAAGCAGACGGCGTACGGCTGCCAAATCGTGATCACGAATCCGACTTCGTCGCGTCGCAAGTTGACGCTTTTATTGCAAGTGCCGGTCGGCTCGATTCCGCTGAACCCCTCGCAGATGACGAGGTCAATCCCTCTGGATCTGGAGCCTTATCGGACGCAGACGATCGACTACTCGTTCTATTTCCCGGTTGCGGGGAACTACGCGCAGTTGCCGGTCCAAGTCAGCGAAAAAAGCAAAAGTGTTGCGGCGGGAGTCGCGACGGCGTTTGCTGTCGTCGACAAGCCGACGAAGACCGACACGGGCTCATGGGACTATGTGTCGCAGAATGGCACCGACAAGGAAGTGCTTGATTTCCTTTCGCGGGAAAATCTACAGGCGCTGAATCTGGACCGGATTGCCTTCCGGATGAAAGATCAGGCCTTCTTCCAGCAAGTGACAGCCTTGCTCGCCACCCGGCACATTTACCAGAACACGCTCTGGTCGTATGCACTGCTTCATGGCGAACCGGGCACGGCCCAAGAGTTCTTGAAGCACAACGACACGATTGTCAACGATTGCGCGGGCCCGATCCAGACGCCGATCTTGACGATCGATCCGGTGGCGCGGTTCCAGTATGAACACCTGGAATACAAACCGCTGGTTAATGCGCGCGCGCATGCGCTGGGGCCCAAACGGCAAATCGTCAACGACCGGCTTGCCCAGCAATACCGATCGTTCCTCAAGCTCTTGTCGTACCAGCGCGAGCTGGGCGATGTGGAGAATCTTACACTGGTGATTTATCTCTTGCAGCAAGATCGGATCGAGGAAGCGAACACGGCCTTCAACAAGGTCGATCCAGGAAAGATCCCGAGCAAATTGCCTTACGACTATGCGAAGGCCTGGTTGATGCTGGCGACGGAGCAACCGACAAAAGCAAGAGAAATCGCGCAGGTGCATGCGAAGCATCCGGTCGATCGCTGGCGCGAATCGTTTGTGCGGATCCTCGACCAAGTGAACGAAGCGGAAGGCAAGGAGAACGCCAAGGCGGCCGATCCGGAGAACCGCAGCGACACGCAAGACAAGCTTGCGGCGCAGGAGCCGAGCTTTGAGTTTGTGATCGAAGGCAGCAAGCTCATGCTCAGTTGGCAAAACCTGAAGGAAGTGACAGTGAATCACTACCTGATGGATGTGGAACTGCTCTTTAGCCGCAATCCGTTCGTGCAGCAATCGGGCGGGGAGTTTGCCTTCATCAAGCCGAACCAGACGAAGGTAATCAAGTTGGGCGAGAGCAAGGGAAAGATGGAAATCGCCCTGCCCGCGGACCTGGTGAAGCGCAACTTGCTTGTGGAGATCGCTGCCGCAGGCAAGACGCGGACGGTGGCCTACTACTCAAGCGCGATGGATCTCAAGATGTTTGAAGGCCAGGGTCAACTCAAAGTGACGGCGCGGGATGCGGCGACACCGCTCTCGAAGGTGTATGTGAAGGTGTACGCTCGGCTGGCGGATGGCTCGGTGAAGTTCCACAAGGATGGCTACACCGATCTACGTGGTCGGTTCGACTACGCAACCGTGAGCACGCCGGAGAAACAGCCCATTCAGCGCTTCGCGATCCTGGTGCTAAGCGAAGATCATGGAGCGACGATCAAGGAAACCAATCCTCCGCAGAGGTAGGACACGAACGGCGCAAGGCCATGGGACCAAGGGAGGAAGGGAAGAAATTCATCCTTTTCTTCCCTTGGTCCTTTTGTCATTCTGGCTATTCTCCCTAGGAAGCTCAATCAATCACTACTCGATCTCGTTTCCACGCAATGCTTGCGATTCTGTCCTCTCCACCTGGAAGGTCGAAAATCATGCGAAAAAAAATCGGTGCCGTGCTCTGGTCGTTGGCGGGAATGGCAACCAGTACGCATTTCGCGGTGGGGCAGGGGCAAGAACCAGGCTATATCGAAGAGTTCGCGCTGGCGCCCGACCGGGCCAAAGCCTTGGCGCAACTGATCCCCGGCACGGAAGACTATTACTACTACCACAGCCTCGATGCGCTCAATCAGCGGCAATGGGAAAAGTTGGGAACTTACACGAAGCCCTGGTTGGAACGCTTTGGCAAAAGCCAACGGCTGATCGAGATTGAAACGCGCTCGGCCTTGTTGGGTTACGACCGCGATCCCAAGAAGACTTTCGAATACTTGCGCCAGCGGATCGGTGTGCAGTACCGCCATGAAAAGGAATTCACCGGTATTGCACCCAACCTGCCGACGGCACTCGATGCCAAGGTGATCTCGCGCGAGACCTTGCTTGCCGAATCGCTTAGGCGTTGGTCGAATCTGGATAACTTCGAAGACTCGGCACTCGACTGGCTACAAGAAGTGCCCTTGAACTGGGAGAAGCGCCGCAATTTGCTGCAGCGCTTGGCCCAACCGGACGGCAAAAACCTGGTCAAGCTGATCATCGAAGATGACGAACCATCCCGTCCGCAATCGTTCGGCGCCTACCGGGTCGAGCGCCTCTTAACGATCGCGCAATTGGAAGAGTTGGTAACGAAAAAGCCAACGTGGCTAAATGAATCCGCGCTGGTGCAAGCCTGGCTTCCGAAACTGCAACCCGGCGCGGATAGCGACTGGCGCCAAAACCCGGCCGAAATCACGGCCTATCTGGACCGTCTCTGGGCTTTCGCCACGCGATTGCAGGCGGTGCACAATTCGCTGAAGGTGCATGTTCTTTATCACCGTCTGGTGCATGACCGAAGCCGAGGGATCTTCGACAAAGCTCGCTTTTTGACGTACCTGGCGCTTCCTCGTCGCCAGGGCTACATGGCGAAGGCGCTCAACGAGTCGGAAGCCTCGCAGAGGTACGGGGCGGACCTGGGAGCCGACTATCACTCGCAGACCTTGTTCCCGATCGTCGGGTCGGATGAAGAACTGGTGCGTTCTTATTTGAAGCACTTCCTGGTGGAAGCGGAAACGACGAAGGAGTTCGAACCTTTCATTGATGGCGACTATCTGCGTCATCTGTTCGCGGAAGTCAAGGTGGAGAATGGTCTGGGCGATTCCGAGAAATGGGCGACGCTGTTGCCGCCGGAAATGTTCAAATCCTTGAAGGAAAGGATCGACATCGAGTTCGCGCCGACGAATCAGACGCATTTTGGGGTCAACGAGAGCGTGGTGCTCGATCTGCATGTGAAGAACGTGCCCTCGCTCATGGTGAAAGTGTTCGAGGTGAATACGGGCAACTACTACAAGGCAAACCTGCGCGAGATCGACACCGACATCAATCTGGATGGCCTGATCGCCAACGAAGAGAAAACCCACACCTACAACGAATCCCCCTTGCGGCGCGTGCTGCGCCGTTTCGAGTTCAAGATCGACAAGCCGGGCGTCTACATCGTCGACTTCATTGGTTCTGGCAAGTCGAGCCGGGCGCTCATTCGCAAGGGAAAATTGCGGCCATTGACGAGCATTACAGCCGGGGGCCTGGCGGTGACGGTCCTTGATGAAAAAAATCAACCGGTCAAGGATGCCTCGATCTGGCTTTCAGGCAAGGACTATGCTCCCAACGACAAGGGGATCATTCTCCTCCCCTTTAGCACCGCGCCGGGCCAGCGGCAGATCATCATCACTCAAGGCGGCTTGTCGTGCCTGGATTCGATTCAACATCCGGGCGAGGTATTCCAGTTCAAGGCGGGGCTGCATATCGATCGGGAAGCACTCCTGTCGCAGCGCCTGGCGAAAGTCTTGGTCCGTCCTGGTCTGACGTTGGCCGGGGTGCCGGTTTCGCTGAGTCTCATCGAGGAGGTTCGGCTCCGCATCGCTTCGACCGATGCCAACGGCATTGTGACCACGACCGAAATTCCCGATTTCAAACTGTTTGAAGATCGCGAAACGGTGCACGAATTCCGCGTGCCCGAAGGGATTTCTCAAATCACCGTGAAAGTCGAAGGAAAGATCAAGAACTTGAGCCGGGGTCATACCGATACGGTGCAGGCGAGCCACGCCATCGAACTCAACGGCATTCTCAAGACGGAAAAGGTCGAAGATCTCCACCTTGTGCGATCGGCGGAGGAGTCCTTTATCGAAGTTCTCGGCCGCTCTGGGGAGGCCAGACCGGACCGGCCCATTCAGATTGCCTTGAAGCACCGCGATTTCCGCGAACCGGTTCAGGTCACGCTCAAGTCGGACGCGAAGGGCCGAGTCCACCTCGGCGCCCTTGCCGGCATCACCAATGTCGTTGCGATCGGTTCGGAACAAACCTCTCACTCCTGGTCCATGAACGCGGATCAGGCGACACGCCGCGAAATGATTCACGCAAGATCAGGTGATCCAATTGTTCTGGCCTATTCGGGCAAGTTGGCAGTGGCCGACCGTTCCGAGTTCTCTCTATTTGAAATTGTGGGCGGTTTACCCAAAGCTGATCAGTTTGCGGCATTGCGCCTGGCGGGCGGGATGATCGAAATCCGCGATCTGGCACCGGGCGACTACGAACTCTGGATGAAGCCCGGTGCGCAGCCTATCCGTATCCGCGTGGTCAAGGGGGAGGTCGTTGCCAGTCATATCGTGGGTGAGGCCAGGGATCTGCGCGTGCTTCCCCTCAAGCCGCTGCAGATCGGTGAATTGAGAAGGGAAGGGGGAGATCTGGTCCTTAAGCTCAAGAACGCCTCGAATGTCTCGCGCATTCATCTCTTTGGAGTCAGATATCAGCCCGGTCTGAATGCTTTTGATCAGTTCAATCTGGTGCGCGCTCCGGAGTTGGATGGCGTCATTCCCGGTCGGGCGCCCTCGGTCTACATCACGGGGCGCAATATCGGCGACGAATACCGTTATGTCCTCGACCGCAAGGGTCAGAAGAAATTCCCGGGCGTGATGATCGATCGCCCCACCTTGCTAATAAACCCCTGGGCGGTGCGCGAAACGACGACGAGCGAGCAGGTCGCGACCGGAGGTGATGTCTTTGCGCCCAAGGGAGGAGTCGTTCCGGCGAAACCCGACTTCAACATGTCGGAAAGAGATTACGACGTCGCGTTTCGTGACAATTCCTCGGCATTTGCCGATCTCGACTTCTTGGCGGAAAGCTCCGCCATCGTGACCAACCTTGTTCCCGACAAGGAGGGGATTGTGCGCATCTCCTTGAAGGAACTGGGCAATCATGTACTGATTCAGGCGGTGGCTTGCGATCCGCTGCAAACGGTCACCAAAACGCTCCGCTTGAATGCTCCCGACGTCAAGATCGTCGATCAGCGCCTCCTCAAGGGGCTCAATCCGGCGGGCAAGTTCCTCAGGGAGAAAAAGGTCAGCGTTCTTGCCAAGGGAGAACCGTTCACGGTCGAGGATATCCGATCGAGCAAGTTCGAGATTTACGATAGCCTGGCCAAGATCCATAACCTCTTTTTCACCCTGAACAAGGACGCGGCGCTGGCGGAATTTTCCTTCCTGGCGGGATGGTCGAAGCTCAAGCCCGAAGAAAAGCGGACACTACTGTCCAAACACGGATGTCACGAATTGCATTTTTTCATCCATCAAAAAGATCGCGCATTCTTTGACGAAGTTGTCCGTCCGTTTTTGGCCAACAAAAAAGACAAAACCTTTATCGATTTCTGGCTATTGGATGCTGATCTGACTCGCTTTCTATCTACCTGGGAGTATTCGCGCCTCAATACGATGGAACGGGTGCTTCTGGCGAAACGGATCAAGGAGGAGCCGCGGATGACGGCTCGCCATCTGGAAGAAAGGCTGCGGTTGCTGCCGCAGGATATTGAGAGGCAGATCGTCCTGTTCGACACGGCGGTGTCCAATGGCGCGCTGGGCGTGGACGATGCCTTGGGTGCGTTGCGCCTGAACCTGCAGCGTTCGGATCTGCAAGAGCGGGAGAAAACGACCTTCTCGCGGATGGAGAGACCCGAAGAGATGAAAATGGAAATGAAAAAAGCCGCCGTACGAAATCCCGGTGGATTTGGCGGCGGCGGGGGGCAGGGCGGTCCACAGAGTGGATCGGGAGCCAATCGGACAGGAGGAGGTGCCTTTGGATTTGTGGGGGGAACGTTGCCGCCCGGCACTTCAAGCGTTTTTCCCAATCGCCCCGTGGCCGGCGAAAACAAGAGCATCGATTCGTTACGCCGAGGTGGACGACTCGAAGACCGCGCAGGGGGCAAGAGGAATTCCGAAGCCAAAACCGAGGAAAGACTAAGCGACGCGGAGTCTTCCGCCCAAATGGTTCAGGATCATCGAAAATTCCAGCCAACCGAGCTCTATGCCCGCAATCGAAACGAGGCGCTCGGCATTCAGCTTTATCGGCCGATCGAGACGACGAAGGAGTATGCGGAAAACAATTATCGTAATTTGCCGATCGCCAATCAAAACGCCGACCTCGTCGGCCCGGGTGCGTTCTGGCTCGACTATGTGAAGCACGATGGCAAGACGCCGTTTCTGTCGAAGAACCTGGCGTCGGCTTCGCGCAACTTCACCGAATCGATCTTCGCGCTGGCCGTGACCGACCTACCGTTTGAAGCGGCCAAGCACGAGCTGAAGTTCGATGCGGGGAAGCTGACGGTGATTCCGGCTGGATTTGCCATCGCGTTCCATGAAGAGGTACGCACGGCCGACGTGGCGCAAGGTCAGGCGGGGATCCTGGTCAGCCAGAATTTCTACAAGCTCGGCGAACGGTTCCGGGACGAGAATGGCGAGAAGGTCGATAAGTTCGTGGTGGGCGAATACATCAAGCAGACGGCCTACGGTTGCCAGATCGTGATCACGAACCCGACCGCGTCGCGGCGCAAGTTGACGCTCTTGTTGCAGGTGCCCGTGGGTTCGATCCCCCTGAATCCGTCGCAGATGACGCGCTCGATCCCGCTCGATCTGGAACCTTACCGTACGCAGACGATCGACTACTCGTTCTACTTCCCGGTGGCGGGCAACTGCGCCCAGTTGCCGGTGCAGGTGAGCGAAAAGGGCAAAAGCGTCGCGGCGGGAACGGCCACGGCCTTTGCCGTGGTGGATAAGCCGACGAAGACCGACACCGGCTCGTGGGACTATGTCTCGCAAAACGGCTCGGACAAGGAAGTGCTCGAGTTCCTCGCACGTGAGAATTTGCAAGCGCTGAATCTGGACCGGATCGCCTTCCGGATGAAAGACAGCGCCTTTTTCCAACAAGTGACGGCGCTCCTCGCCGCCCGGCATGTGTACCAAAACACGCTCTGGTCGTATGCGCTCTTGCATGGCGAACCGGGCACGGCTCAAGAGTTCTTGAAACACAACGATACGATCGTCAACGATTGCGCGGGTCCGATTCAGACGCCGATTTTGACGATCGATCCGGTGGCGCGGTTCCAGTACGAACACCTGGAATACAAACCGCTGGTCAATGCGCGGGCTCATGCGCTGGGGCCGAAGCGTCAGATCGTCAACGACCGGCTGGCTCAGCAGTACCGATCCTTCCTGAAGCTGATGTCTTACCAGCGCGAGCTGGGAGATGTGGAGAACCTTGCACTGGTGATTTATCTGCTGGAGCAGGACCGGATCGAGGAAGCGAACGCGGCCTTCAACAAGGTCGATCCAGGAAAGATTCCGAGCAAGTTGCCCTACGACTATGCCAAGGCTTGGTTGATGTTGGCGACAGAACAGCTGGCAAAAGCAAGAGAAATCGCGCAGGTGCATGCGAAGCATCCGGTGGATCGCTGGCGCGAGTCGTTCGTGCGGATCATCGATCAGGTGAACGAAGCCGAAGGCAAGGAGAATGCAAAGGCGGCGGATCCGGAAAACCGTAGCGACACGCAGGACAAGCTCGCGGCGCAGGAGCCAAGTTTTGAGTTTGTGATCGAAGGCAGCAAGCTCATGCTCAGTTGGCAAAACCTGAAGGAAGTGACGGTGAATCACTACCTGATGGATGTGGAGTTGCTCTTTAGCCGCAATCCGTTCGTGCAGCAATCGGGCGGGGAGTTTGCCTTCATCAAGCCGAACCAAACGAAGGTGATCAAGCTGACTGAGAGCAAGGGGAAGATGGAGATTGCTCTGCCTGCCGACCTCGTGAAGCGCAACCTGCTCGTGGAGATCGCCGCTGCAGGCAAGACGCGCACGGTGGCCTATTACTCAAGCGCGATGGACCTCAAGCTGTTGGAGGGCCAGGGTCAACTCAAGGTGACGGCGCGGGACGCTGCGACACCGCTCTCGAAAGTGTATGTGAAGGTTTATGCGCGGTTGGCGGATGGCTCGGTGAAGTTCCACAAGGATGGCTACACCGACCTGCGCGGGCGGTTCGACTATGCAACCGTGAGCACGCCGGAGAAGCAGCCCATTCAACGGTTCGCGATCCTGGTGCTAAGCGATGATCACGGCGCGACAATCAAGGAAACGGCTCCACCGCAGAAGTAGTGGGCTAAACGCCGCGAAGCAAAAGAAGTCAGAGGGTTCAACGAACAACATTCCTGTTCGCTGAACCCTCCGGCATTTAAGGGAGGCGGTAGATCCCTATGCCAGAACCCCTTTGACCACATGGCCATGAATGTCGGTCAAGCGGAACTGCCTTCCTTGATAACGGAAGGTCAACCGTTCGTGGTCAATCCCACATAGATGCATGATGGTGGCCTGGTGGTCATGCACATGCACCGGGTCTTTGACAATATTCCAGGCGAAGTCGTCGGTCGCGCCATGGACATGGCCCGCCTTGACGCCGCCGCCGGCCATCCACAGGCTAAAGGCGCGGCCGAAGTGATCGCGGCCGTTGGGCTTCCCAGCCGGCCCCTGGCCAAACGGCGTGCGGCCAAATTCACCGCCCCAAATGACCAGGGTATCGTCGAGCATCCCGCGCATTTTCAGATCTTTGACCAGGGCCGCCGAGGGTTGGTCGGTGTCTTCGCACTGCAGCGCCAGTTGCGTGAAAAGGTTCGAGTGCTGGTCCCAACCTGAATGCATCAGTTGCACGAAACGCGTGCCGCGCTCGAGCAAACGGCGCGTGATCAGACAATGCCGCGCGAAGCTGCCCGGTTCATGAACCTGGGGGCCGTACATATCGAGGATATACTTCGGTTCGTTTCGGAAATCGAGCAGGTCAGGCACGCTCGTCTGCATGCGAAAGGCCATTTCGTACTGCGCGATGCGCGTGTCGATTTCCGGATCGCCGAACTCAGCCAGGTGCTGGCGATTGAGTTCCTCGATTCCATCGAGCAGTTTGCGCCGCGATGCGCTCGAAACGCCTTCCGGATTGTTCAAGTAGGGCACCGGATCGCCATTGCCGCGAAAGCGCACCCCCTGGTAGCGCGTCGGTAAAAAGCCGCTGCCCCAGTAGTAATCGAAGAAGAGCTGGCCGCAGGTACGGCCTCGGTCCGACGAAGTCATCACGACAAACGAAGGCAGGTCATTCGCTTCGCAGCCAAGGCCATAGGAAAGCCAGGCGCCCATGCTCGGCCGCCCGGGAACCTGGGCACCCGTCAGAAAGAAAGTGACGCCAGGGGCATGATTGACCGCCTCGGTGTTCATGGTGCGAACAAGACAAATCTCGTCGGCGATCGAGCCGGTGTGAGGGAGCATGCTCGAAAGCTCCATCCCCGATTTGCCATACTTCTTGAAAGGCTTGATGGAGGGCACGATGGGCCACTTGGAATAGCCGGCCGTCATCGTGGAAAGGCGCGTCTTGCCCCGCACGCTTTCCGGCAATTCCTGCATCGCCTGCTTTTCCATGACCGGCTTCGGGTCGAACAAGTCGACATGGCTCGGCGCGCCGCCTTGCCAGAGGTAAACGACCCGTTTGGCCTTCGGAGCAAAATGCGGCACATCGGGTAAACCGGGTTGAGCGGCTTGGGCCCGATGGCCTTCCAGCAATTGAGCGAGGGCCGCCACGCCCAGTCCAGTCGCGCCCCGGCCGAGGAACTGGCGGCGATGAGTCAGGTTCAAGGCGCTGGTAAGAGGATCGTTCATGTCGTGGCTCACTCGCGGGTCAGGGCTTCATCGAGGTTGAAAACCGCCAGGCACACTTCGGTCCAGGCGGCCAATTCTGCGGGATTCAATTTCGTTTCCACGGCCGCCTGTCCGACGGAGATCGTTTTCTTGGCGGCGGCTGGATCGGCGGCAAAGGCTTTGAGTTGTTGATCGAGCAGCTTGGCCAGCACCTGGTTTTCGCGCTCATTCGGCTTTCTTGCAAGCAAGAGTTCGTAGATCCGCGCAACCCGTTTGGACGCGTCGGGAACCTCCTTGATCAATTTGGCCGCCAGCACGCGGGCTGCTTCGTTCCAGGTGATGTCGTTGAGGGTTGTCAGCGCATGCAGCGGCGTGTTCGTACCGCCGGAACGCACGCGGCAGGCCTGGCGATTGGAAGCATCGAACATGTTGGCCGGGCCCACGGTCCGCCGCCAGAAGGTGTAGAGGCTGCGCCGGTAAAGATCCTTGCCGGCCGATGCCGGGTAAGTGAAATCCCGCTCCTTGGTGATCGCCAAAGTTTCCCAGATGCCATCGGGCTGATAGGGGTAGACCGGCTTGCCGCCCAGGCGATCGTCGAGCAGGCCGCTGGTCTGCAAGGCGATGTCGCGCAGGATCATGGCGGGCAAGCGCACCCGGGGAAAGCGGGTTAAATAAAGGTTTTCAGGATCCTGCGCTAATGCTTGTGCCGAGACGCGCGACGATTGTTGGTAGGCGGCACTGGTCAAAAGCAGCTTGTAAAGGCCCTTGACGTTCCAGCCCTTTTCGCGGAATTCGACTGCCAGCCAATCGAGCAGATCCTGATGCACGGGGATGGCGCTTTGCACGCCAAAATCTTCGGCGGTCTTGACCAGGCCGACGCCAAACAGATATTGCCACATCCGATTGACCGCGACTCGGGAAGTGAGCGGGTGCTCGGGGGCCACCAGCCAGCGCGCGAAACCGAGTCGATTTTGCGGCGCGTCTTTGGGCAGCGGGGGTAAGAAGCTGGGTGTGTTGAAAGCGACCTTGTCGCCGGGCTTCAAATATTCGCCGCGGTTGAGAATGAAAGTGTCGCGAGGCTTGTCGTCGGCCATGACCATGACCTTGGGAACTTCGTTCGCCTTAAAGTCATTCAGCTCTTTCTCGGCGGCCTTCAAACGGCCGACTGGTTCGGCGGCGACTTTCTCCTCGAAATATTTGGTGATGGATTTTTCCCGCTCGGTTTTGACCTTTTCCGTGCCTTCTTTTTTGTTGGCAATTTTCGCTAAAATCAAATCGCGAATCGATTTTTCTTTGAATTTTTCATCGGCGGCTGTGGCTTTTTCCCAGGCGCTTCGTTTTTCCGAGATCTCCTTGCGGACAACATCGGCTTTCTTTTGCAATGAATCGACGATCTCCTTCTGGCCGGGCAGAGGATACTCGAAAAACGGCGGCGACACACGGATCTTCGACGACTGAAAACCAGCGAGGCCCGATTCGGAAAGCCGATTAAACGCCGCCATGAGGCTGTAGTAGTCCTTTTGCGTGACCGGATCGTATTTGTGATCGTGACACTGGGCGCAAGCCATCGTCAGGCCCAGCCAGTTGGTGGTCGTCACATCGATCCGGTCGAAATAGATGACATGGCGCTGCTCATCGGGAATGGCACCGCCTTCGCCATTGACCAGGTGATTGCGATTGAAGGCGCTGGCGATTTTTTGTTCGGCCGTGGCATTGGGCAATAGATCACCGGCCAGTTGCTCGATCGTGAAACGGTCAAAGGGCATGTTGTCGTTGAGCGCCTTGACCACCCAGTCGCGCCAGATCCACTGAAAGGTGTCGCCATCCTGCTGGAAGCCGTTGCTATCCGCGTAGCGGGCCGCATCGAGCCAGGGCAGGGCCAGCCGCTCGCCAAAGTGAGGGCTGGCAAGCAAGCGATCGACCAGTTTCTCATAGGCTTTGGGGTCCGTGTCGCGGACAAACGCTTCCACCTCCTCGGGCGTGGGGGCCAGACCGACCAAATCAGAATAAACGCGGCGGATGAGCATGCGCCGATCGGCGGGCGGATTTTGCGAGAGCCCTTTTTCTTTCCTCTTGGCGGCCAGGAAAGCATCGACCGGATGAGAAACTCCCTCGATGGCAGGAACTTTGGGCCGCACGGGGGTTTGAAACGCCCAGTGCCCCTCGAATTTGGCTCCCTCCGCGATCCAGCGTTCGATCAATTTCTTCTGATCGGCGGTCAATTTGCGATTGGATTTGGGCGGCGGCATCAATTGGCTCGCCTCCGTTGCGTGGATTCGTTCGAGCAGCGAACTTTCCGCGGGCTTACCCGGGACGACGATGCCTTCACTACGCTGGCCGGCGAGCGTATCGAGGCGGACGTCCGCCTTGCGCTGATTGGGGTCCTGCCCGTGGCAATAGAAGCAATTCTCCGACAGGATCGGGCGAATGTCGCGACCATACGAAACAGGCGGCTCCCCGTGGGGGAGCAGGATCAGGCCGCCAAGGACGGCGGCCCCGAGAGCAATCATGGGAGGGCTCCAAAAGGCAGGTACCCTTATTATTGCCTCAATTCGCCAAACTGGGAGGATGAATCGGGCGAGGCGGCCCGACAGCTCGACCCATTTCTCCTTTCATGAGAATGCCGCCGGTTCGGATCTATGCCGGATGGGTCCGAAATTCTTCGCGCAAACGGATCTCCGGAAGGCTCCAAGACCTTTGCCAGAAGAGTAATGAAGCGATTCATGAAAACCGTGGGCGCTGAGTGAGAATGGACCGTTCAGAGACCAAGCCTAGGCTGAATAGTGAGCTTTCCATCACCACGCACCGGCTTTGCGCCGATTCGAACCCAAATGCCCAAGGGATAGCAGTCATGTCACCCACCCGACGCGGATTTCTTCATGGTGCGGCTCAAGGTGCCGCCGCGGCATCGCTCATGGGTCATGAACTGACCGCGGCCGAACTCGACGATTCCTTTCGCAACAATGTTCCCGACGCCAGCCTTTCGGGCAAGGAACTGCCCACCTTCAAATTCGCGCTGGAAAAATCAACCGGCAAGGAAGTAGATGGGAGCTTCGGCAAGGAAGCCACCGTCGAACAGTTGCCGATCTCGAAGGGAATCGCCGGCGTTTCGATGCGGCTGGAACCTGGAGTGGCGCGGGAATTGCACTGGCACGCCACGGCCGCCGAATGGGCCTTTGTGATCGAGGGCCGCTGCCGCACCACCGCGACCGACCCCGAGGGGCGCACCGAGATCAACGATTTTCAACCTGGCGATGTCTGGTATTTCCCGCGCGGCCATGGCCATTCGATTCAGTGCCTGGGAGACAAGGCCTGCCACTTCATTCTGATTTTCGACAATGGGTATTTCTCCGAATTCGGCACCTTCAGCGTGACCGACTGGCTGGGTCACGCTCCGCGCGAACTGGTCGCCAAGAACCTGGGTATCAGTCCCCGCGATGTCGACAACTTTCCCAAGGAAGAGGTCTATTTCGCCAAGGGACCCATTCCTCCCGATGCCATGCCCTCGCCTCATGCCGGTGCCGTGCGCAGTTCGCCGTTGACACACAAATACCGTCTGCTTGCCCAGCCGCCCCTGGCCGAATTTGCCGGAGGCAAGGAATGGCGCGTGGGCGCGGCCGAATTCCCCATCTCCAAGACGATGACCGGCGTCATCCTCGATCTGGAACCGGCTGGGTTGCGTGAACTTCACTGGCACCCGACCGCGGATGAATGGCAGTACCTGATCGAGGGAAAGGTGCAAGTGACCCTGTTCGGCTCGCATGGGCGCTTTCGCACCGAGACCCTGGAAGCAGGCGATGTCGGCTACATCCCGCAGGGTTATGGACACTCGATCGAGAATGTGGGGATCACGCGCGCACGCATGCTCATTGGCTTCAACACGGGGCACTATCAATCGATCGGCCTGTCGCAGTGGATGAGCGGCATTCCCGATTATTTGCTTGCGGCCCATTTCAAGCAGCCAAAAGAAACGATCGCCCGCTTTCCCAAGAGCCATCAGTTCATCATCCCAAGTTTTCCACCGAAACAATATTGATCGAGACTTGGTCCGAAGTGGGACAAGAGGCTTAGCACCATGATCTGCGTCATCCTTGCGACCTGGGTTTTCTTGCAGCCTTTGCAGGAACCGAGGACTTTTACCGTTGAGGCCGCGGGTCTCAAACGCGAGTCGCTCGTCGTGGCGCCAGCCAAAACTGCGGAGAAAAAACTGCCCTTGGTACTGGTCTACCATGGTCACGGTGGCAACGCCCGCAATGCGATGCGGTCGATGCCCATTCACCGATCCTGGCCCGAGGCGATCGTGGTCTACCCGCAAGGCATTCCCACTCCCGGGCTCTTGACCGATCCCAAGGGGGAGAAAAACGGCTGGCAAGCGCGCGCTGGCGTGCTGGACGACCGCGACCTCAAGTTTTTCGACGAATTGCTCAAGAAGTTATCGCAGGAATATAAGATCGGTGATGTCTTTATCACCGGCCATTCCAACGGCGGCGGTTTTACCTACCTGCTTTGGGCCAGCCGGCCCGAAGCAATTCGCGCGATCGCACCGTCGGCGGCGGGAAGCAGGGCCATTGCCACCGCCAAGCCCAGACCGGTGATGCACATCGCCGGGCGCAATGACCCCCTGGTGAAATTCGCGTTGCAAGAGCGCAGCATGGAGGCGGTGCGCAAGGTGAACCAATGTGAGGAAAAAGGCCGCGAATGGGCCAATAACTGCCTGATCTACACTTCCCGCGCGGATGCGCCTTTTGTCTCGCTGATTCATGACGGCGATCACAAGTACCCGGCCGAGGCGCCTCCCTTGATCGTGAAATTCTTCAAGGAACAACTGCAAAGCAAGGACTAAATCCTATTGAGGGCGCCCACTTCCTGAAAATCCCGCGTAGCGGAGCCGCCGCCAGCGCCATCTTCCGTGGATTCTTCCTCATTTTGCCCTAACTCATTCCCAAACGCTTTATTGGCGCCAAACCCTTTTTTTGGGGAGATGGGCGCGTTGAGCACTCTTTATTGATGGTGCAAGCCCGGTTTCCCCGTAGCGCACGCACTCAGGATCACTCTCCATGGCGAAAGTTTTGAATTTCAAACAGGAATTGACGGCCTGTTTCGGCCAACCCGTTGCGGAAAATCCGACTCAAGCGATGATCGAGGCGGCTTACCGGCATCATGGCCTCGACTGGCGCTACCTGACCATCGAAGTCTCGCCCGCGGGTCTCGCCGATGCGGTCAAGGGAACGCGGGCCATGGGCTTTCGCGGCTTCAATTGCACGATCCCGCACAAGGTCGCCGTCATCGAACACCTCGACGGGCTGGGTGAATCGGCTTCGCTCATGGGCGCCGTCAACTGCGTCGTGCGCCGGGGCGATCGCCTCATCGGCGAAAACACCGACGGCAAGGGCTTTGTCCAGTCGCTGGAACCACTTATATCCCCCAAGGGAAAGAAAGCCGTCGTCCTGGGAGCCGGTGGCGCCTCACGGGCCATCTGCGTCGAACTCGCCCTGGCGGGCGTGACCCACATCGTGCTCGTCAATCGTTCGGGATTGCGCGGGGAAACCCTGGCGCAACTGCTCAAGGAAAAGACCAAGGTCGTGCTCGACTACCGTCCCTGGACCGGCGATTTCGCCGTGCCCGAAGGCACCGACATTGTGGTCAATGCCACCTCGATCGGCCTGTATCCCGATGTGGAAGCGCGCATTCCGCTCGACATTTCCACCCTGAAACCGGGCATGGTCGTGGCCGATGTCATTCCCAATCCGCCTGAAACGCGTCTGGTGCGCGATGCGCGCCAAAAAGGCTGCAAGGTGATCGACGGACTGGGCATGCTCGTCAATCAAGGGGTCATCGGTATCCGTCACTGGACCGGCATCGACCCCGATCCCACCGTGATGCGCAAGGCCCTCGAGACGGTCTTCGCAGGCTAGGTTTCCAAGGATCATTGTTTCCTCCGTCCGCCAGATCCGTCCCAAGTTGAGGAGTAAGTCCCCGATGACGACATGGTCCCTTTTCGGTCTGTTGGCGCTGACTGGCGCCGGCCAGGTGATCAATCCCCAGGAGCCTTTTCGGCGCACACTCACCGACGCCGAACACTCCCAAAACGACGGTGCCACGGAAGTCCAGCGGCTGTTCGTAACGCCCTTGTGCCCCTACCAGTGGACGGTGCGCAAGATCATCATGGCGGGCGGTAAGCAAGACGGCGTCGAGCTGATCTTCGTCGACAACGGCACCTTGCAGATTGTCCTCTGCCCCACTCGGGGAATGGGGATCATCGAAGTCCGCCGCTCGGGAAAGCGCTTTGGCTGGTTGTCGCCGGTCTCCGAAGTGGTCCATCCGCGATTCGTCAATCTGCACGACCGTGGCGGCCTCGGCTGGCTGTCGGGTTTCAACGAATTCATGTGCCGGTGTGGCCTGGAGAATAACGGCGGCCCGGGTAACGACACCTTGACCACCAATACCGGCGACAAGGCGGAAATCCCGCTGACCCTGCACGGCAAGATCGCCAACTTGCCCGCAAGCAAGGTCGAAGTCGAAATCGGCCGCGAGGCCCCCTGGAAGATCAAAATCAAGGGAGTTGTCCACGAGCGGATGTTCCTGGGGCCAAAGCTTGAACTGCGCACCGAACTGGAAACCGACGCCGGTTCGGCCAAATTCACGATCCGCGATACGATTGTGAACCACAGCGCCTCGCCCCAGGAGTTTCAACTTCTTTATCACGCCAATGTGGGCCGCCCGCTGCTTAACCAGGGGGCGAAAGCGCTCATTCCGGCCAACCGCATCATTCCCATGAATGCCCGGGCCCAGGAAGGGATCACCGGCTGGGCCGACTATTTGCCTCCGACCACCGGCTATGTCGAGCAGGTCTACTGCATCGAACCGCGGCCCGACGCCGTGGGCAAGTGCCATGCGGTGCTCCAGGGGGCCAACGACGAGATGGGGCTGACCCTCGACTGGAATGCCTCGGAACTGCCCTTTGTCACCTTGTGGAAGAACACCTGCGCCGAGGCCGATGGCTATGTCACCGGCATCGAACCGGGCACCAATTACCCGCGCACGCGCAAAAAAGAACGCGAGAAGGGCCGCGTGCCCACGCTTCCTCCGGGCGCGACACGGACTTTCTCTCTGGATTTCGGCTTCCTGACTTCGAAATCCGAAGTGGAAAATGTTCGCAATTACCTGGCGCCCCTGTTGACGGCGCCCCCGAAGGTGGACGAACAACCCGAGCCATGATCCGCACCGACCGGCTGCTCTTTGAACTGCAGGGCATCCGCAAGTCGTTCGGACCCGCCCAGGTTTTGAAAGGAGTCGACCTCGCCTTGTCGCAAGGCGAGGTCGTCGGCTTTTTGGGAGCCAACGGCGCCGGCAAAAGCACCTTGATGAAGATCATCGCGGGAATCCTCAGGCCCGACGCCGGCTCGATGACCCTCGATCAAAAGCCCCATGCCCCGGCCACGCCGACGCAAGCGCGCGATGCGGGCATTGCCATCGTCCACCAGGAATTCTCGCTGGTGAATGGGCTGTCGATCGTCGATAATTTGTTCCTCGGTAGAGAAAAACACTCGCTCGGAATCATCGATCGCGCGCATCAGAAGGCAAAAGCCGCCGAGGTCCTTCGGCGCTTAGGCTGCAACTTGCCCATCGGTCATCCGGTTGGCCGCTTGCGCACCGGCGAAAAACAGATCATCGAAATTGCCCGGGCCTTGCTCGGTTCCAGCCGCGTGCTGATTCTGGACGAGCCGACCGCCGCGCTGAGTCCGGGTGAATCGGCCAACCTCTTTCGCATCATCCGAGAGCTTTCTGCCCAGGGAATCGGCATCATCTACATCTCTCACCGGCTCGAAGAGATTGATCTTTTAGCAGATCGGGCGGTGGTACTGCGCGATGGTCAGGTGGTGTACAACCAGCTCAAGGGCTCGTTCTCGCGCAAGGGGATCGTCGCCGCGATGGCCGGACGGGAACTGGAAGAAGAGGGCGCCCAATCGATCTCTGAGTCGTCAGGAACTGGTGCGCCCGTGTTGCTGACCGTCACTCAAATCAGCCGCAAGCCGTTGATCAAGGGCGTTTCCCTTCAACTGAAGGCGGGGGAACTGGTCGCGCTCACCGGCCTGATCGGTTCGGGACGAACCGAGCTTTTGCGTCTGCTTGCTGGAATCGACAAGATCGATTCGGGCAGTGTGCGTTTGGCGGAAGACCGGCCGGGACACCGGGTCGAGGTCGGCTTTCTTCCTGAAGACCGCAAGGATCAGGGGCTATTCCTTACGCACAAAGCGCTCTGGAATGTCTCGCTGGGGGTGCTGCCGCGTCTGCGTAAGGGATTGGCCCCCTCGGAAAGTTCCCGGCGCAAGGGGTTGTTTGGACTGATTTCGACGGAGGCCGAACGCGAGCTATTTCGTACCACCGCGCAACAGTTTCAGTTGCAGCCGCCCAACCCCTACCTGCCTTCGGCGCGGTTTTCCGGCGGCAATCAACAGAAAATTTTGCTCGGAAGAATCCTCGCGGGCCGGCCCAAAATCCTTCTGCTCGACGAACCGACGCGGGGCGTCGATGTCGGCGCGCGCCGCGACATTTACCGCATCTTGCGCGAGCAGGCGCGCCTGGGTGCGGTAGTGCTGTTCGCCACCTCGGAATTTGAAGAAGCCCTGGCTCTGGGTGAGCGCATTGTCATCATGCGCGAAGGGCAGATCGCGGCCGATATCCCGCATCGCCCCGGGCTCACCCCGGAAGATCTCATGCACCATGCCGTGCCGGAGGGTTCATGAACACCGCCATCCAATGGTTGCTGGCCCAACGGATGTTCCTGGCCCTGATCGGCGTGTGCGCCGTCTTTTCCCTGCTCACCATAAGGCGTAGCGATCCGGAAGGAGCGTTCGCTGGCGAACAGGTGGCCAGGGAATTCCTGGCGGGCCGCAAGGTGATCGATCAGCGGGTGATCATCGCTTCCACGAATTCGCCCGCCGACAGCGATTTCGCCATTCGCGCCACCGAAATCCTGGAACCCGAAGGCGTGAAAATCACCTTCGCTCATACTCCCTTGGAAGCTCGCGAGCAGATCGAAGCTCCGGGTCAATGGCCGTTGGCGGCGATTTTGGCCAGTTCCCAAACGGCCAACTGGACCGTCTGGGAACGCACCAACGCCCAAGTGCTCGTCCCCGTGGGATCATCGTGGCCGGTGTTTTTGCAGCGTGCCAATCTGGTGAACATCGCCAGCCAGATCACCGTCATTGCGATCATTGCCGCGGGGATGACGCTCGTCATCATGACCGGCGGCATCGACTTATCGGTGGGAAGCCTGGTTGCCCTGGCCGCGGTCATTTGCACCCGCATCATCCGCGATTATTGTGGAGGAATTTCGGCGACCGGCCCGCAAATGGCGTTCGCCGGTTTGGCGGCGGTTTTATGCGGAGCCCTGGTCGGCTGGTTTTCCGGGGCGATCATCACCTGGTTCACCGTGCCCCCGTTTTTGGCGACCTTGGGCACCATGCTCATCGCCAGCGGCCTCGCCTTTCAAGTAAGCGCGGGGCAGTCGGTCTACCAGGTCCCCGATAACTTCACCTGGCTAGGTCGCGAAGCGATTGGCGGTGTCCCCGTCGCGGTGCTGCTGGCGGTGGCGATCTACCTGGGCGTGGCCTGGATGGTCAACCGAACCATCCTGGGCCGCTACATCCTGGCCACGGGTGGCAACCCGGTCGCGGCGCATCTGGCCGGGGTGCCCACCAAGAAAGTGCTGCGTCTGGTTTATGCGCTCAGCGGCGCCTTCGCGGCCCTGGGCGGGGTCATCCTGGCAAGTCAGCTCAAAAGCGGTGCACCGACGTATGGCCAGATGTACGAGCTTTATGTCATTGCCGCCGTGGTCGTGGGCGGAACCAGCCTTTCCGGCGGTGAAGGGTCGGTGATGGGGACGCTCGTTGGCGCCTTGCTCATTGCGGTCATCCAGAACGGGATGAACCTGCTCGGCATGGAAAGCTACACGCAAAAGATCATTCTGGGGCTGGTACTGCTTGGGGCTGTGCTCATGGACCGGATCCGTTCGCGGGAGCGAACTTAAGGTCCTCTTGAGGAAAAGAGAAAACCAGGGCGCAACCGGGGCAAACCCTAAGATAGCGGCGGACCCATTTCCCCGGCATGGTTGAACAGGCGACTGGCAAACAAATGGCAAAACATCGTCTCGTGGTGGTGGGGGGCGGCTTCGCCGGCGTGGCCCTCATCAAGTCGCTCGGTTGGACCGATATCGAAATCACCCTGATCGACCGGCGCAACTATCACCTGTTTCAACCGCTTCTCTACCAGGTGGCCACCGGCGGCCTGTCGCCGGCCAATATCTCGGCTCCTTTGCGAGAAATTTTTCGCCATCAGAAAAACTGCCGCACCCTGCTCGGCGAAGTCACCTCGATTGATCCAGCCGCCCGCACGCTGGTTATGGATGACCAGACGATTCCCTACGACACGCTCGTCGTGGCGGCCGGCGCGGCGACCAGCTATTTTGGCAATCAAGCCTGGGAAGATCATGCCGTCGGCCTCAAGACGATCGAGGAGGCGACCGAAATTCGCTCGCGGATTCTTTTCGCATTTGAGCGCGCCGAACTGAGCCATGACCCTGAAGAAATCCGCAAGCTAATGACCTTCGCCATCGTGGGGGGCGGCCCCACCGGCGTCGAGATGGCCGGCGCCGTCAGCGAACTGGCGCATTACACCCTCAAGGGCGATTTTCGCTCGATCGATGCGACCAAGGCCCGTATCCTCTTGATCGACGGCGCCGAACGGGTGCTGTCGTCGTTCGACCCTTCGAGTTCGGCGCGGGCGTTGGCCAGTTTGCAGCGCATCGGAGTCGAGGTTTGGTCGAAAGGCCGGGTCAAGCAGGTCGATCGCGAAAAACTGCTCGTCGATCGCCAGGGGACGTTGGAAACGGTGATGGCCGGCACAATCGTCTGGGCCGCCGGGGTCAAGGGCGCGCCCCTGGGGGCCAAGGTGGCTCAGGCCACGGGCGTGGCGGCCGACAAGGGAGGCCGCATTCCGGTACTGCCCGACTTGACCGTGGCCAATCACCCCAACATTTTCGTGATCGGCGACCTCGCCTCGGTGCCGATGGGCGAGGGCGGATTTGTGCCCGGGGTCGCCCCCGCCGCAATGCAGATGGGCCAGTATGTCGGCAAGGTGCTCAAGAGCCGCCTCAAGAACACCAAGCCCCCGGAACCGTTCCAGTACTTCGACAAGGGCTCGATGGCGACGATTGGGCGCGCCGCCGCCGTGGTCGAAATGTCCTGGCCCAAATGGAAATTCGGCGGTTTTCTCGCCTGGGTCGCCTGGCTGTTCGTGCACCTTTCCTTCTTGATCGAATTTGAAAACCGTCTGCTCGTGCTCCTGCAATGGGCGGGCAACTACTTCACGCGCAATCGCTCGGCGCTTTTAATCACGAATCCGGGCGCGTTGACCCAGGAACTCGAGGAAGAAAAGCAAAGGGCCGCGCGGCTGGCGACACAGGACATGATGGATTCTCCCCAGGCGAAAATTTGATCGGCTCTCAGGCAACCATTTCCGCCGTTGGTTTTCTGCCAATCGCATGAAACCAGGCCTGGGCGAATAAGCTCTCCGGGTGCTTGGACCAATTCTTCAGGGCCTGAGCTTCTTTGGTCATGCCAGCTTTCTCCAACCGCAATGCCAGGTAGTTGGCGATCCATTCCCGGTCGTCATAAAGCTCGTATTCGGCTCCCATTTCCACATCCGTGAAACCGGCGGCCACGAGGATACTCCCCAGTTTGCGGCCCACTTGCGTATCGCCGCCGGCCGCGTCTTGAATGCGCCGGTAGGCCATAAGCGCCCCTTCGACGGCGGGATCGGCCGGGAACAGCACAAACCCGCCCCAATCGGGGCTGCGAACCCCGGCGATGCCTCCTGGCCGCAACACCCGCAGCAGTTCACGAGCCGCGGCACTCGGGTCGGCTAGATGCTCAAATAGCGCATGAGAGAACACCGCGTCGAAGGAGGCGTTGGCAAAGGGTAAGGCCTCGGCTCCGGCGGCCTCGAACCGAATCTGCGTCACCATTTCGGCGGCGGCCCGCGCCTGGGCTGCTACAACCTGGCTCAAGGCGGCATCGATTCCCACGGTTTGACCCGGCGCCACTCTGCTCGCCAATCCGCAAGTGATCGCGCCGGGACCGCAGCCGCAATCAAGCAGCGACCAGCCTGGACGCAGATGCGGTGCAAAAAACGCGGCATGCTTTTCCGCCGTGCGCTTGGCCATGAACTGAACCGCGTTGTCGCTGTAGCCGGGGGTGTATTGGGCGGAGTTGGCCATGGTGTTTTTTTCCTGGCGAAGGACATTGCGACCGTTCGCTACATGAAGAGTAATGCGCCCTTTTTGTTGCGTCCAACGATATATTGACAAGAGACTGTTGCGTTTTTTGCAATGGTCTCTGCCGAGTACAAACCATGGACTTCAGTGAGCTTGAAGCGTTTCTGCACCTGACGGAAACGCTGCATTTTGGCCGCGCCAGCAATTCCGCGCATCGAAGTCCCTCGGCTCTGAGCCGCATTGTCATGCGCCTGGAACAACAAGTTGGTAAGCAGCTGGTCGACCGCAGCCGCCGCTCGATCAAGCTGACCGCCGAGGGAGAGGCGTTCCGCGTTTTCGCGAAAGAAACGCTTGTTCGGTGGGAGGATCTACGAAGCGCGGTCGGGGGCCATGAGACGGACCTGACAGGAGATCTAGTGCTCTATGGGTCGACCACCGCCGCCGTGGCGGTCTTGCCCCCGATTCTTGAGCGCTTCCGGCGCAAGCATCCGCGCGTGACGATCCATTTGCGCACCGGCGACGCCGAAAGCGCCATCGAGCGAGTGCAATCGGGCGATGCCGATCTGGCGGTCGCGGTTTGCCCCCACTCCATTCCGACGGGATTGCACACGCTGCTTTTAACCACGACCGAACTGGAGTTTGTAGCGCCGAAAATCGATTGCCCGGCGCGCACGGCGGCGCTCAAAAAACGGATCGACTGGAATGCCGTGCCGTTGATCGCCGCGGAGCGCGGCGTCGGCAGAAAACGGGTCGAGCAGTGGTTTCAGGCGCGTGGCGCACGGCCGAATCTGGTGGCCCGTGTGCTGGGAGGCGAAGCCATTCTTGGCATGGTGGCGCTGGGCTTTGGCATTGGCGTGGTTTCACGGCTGGTGATCGATGCCAGCTTGGCCGGCCGCCAGGTCGAGTGTCTGCCGGTCAAGCCGCGCCTCGACCCCTTTCAGGTCGTGCTGGTGGCGCGGCGGCTTTCCTTGATCGTTCGTGCATTCTTGAAGGTCGCTGGCGAGTCTCGGCAGGTGTCTGCCTCTCCCGAGATCCAGCGTTTGGGCGGTGCTTGAATTCGTTTGGCCGCAGGCCCCAAGCCCCAGGAAGCCCCAAGAGGCACCAACAACCTCGCTCAAGGGGCTTCCTCTTTTGCCAACTTGGCTTCGAGTTCCTTGAGCTTGGCGGCTGCCTCGCGATGGTTCGGCTCCAGGGCAACCAAGCGTTTGAAGTAGATCGCGGCCCATTTCGTCCGGCCAATACGCTCAAAGCCATTGCCAATTTTCCAAAGAGTAAGGCCATGGTCGCGCTCAGGTCCCGATTCGCGAAAATACTCGCGAAAAGCAACGGCGTCGGCGGCCTTGCCCTGATCGAGGAGATCGTTGACCAGGTAGAGTTCCGCGTTGGAATGGGTCAGCGCCTGGGCAGTCTCCTCCTTGCGCCATCGTTTCAGCAAGGCGATCGCCTTCGCGCTTCCTTGTTCGCGCAAGTAGCGGCGAAACTGCCTGGGCGTGGGAGGCTGGGCGCTTGCTTCGCGATAAGGCTCCGGCTCGGTCATTGTTGGCGCCACCTCCTCGACACGGGGCGAAGCACCGTCTGGTGAAGCGTTGCGATATTGCTTGGCCAGAAACAGAGTGGCGGCCGGGTCGTTTTTCAACTGCGCTTCGAGAAACCGAAGCGTGTAAAGGCACAAGGCGCGGTAGTCTTCTGCCGCCTTGTCTTTGGCCAAGCGATCTTTCGCCAGGCCTTTTTGATCGGTTTGATTCGCGTTCAGCCGAAGCATGAGGTCCCTGGCCATGCCTCCTTGAGAAATGTAGTCGTTGTGATCCAGATGCTGGAAAGTGAGGTAATACCGGTGCGATGCCTTGAGCATGTCGCCCAGTTCAAAAAAGGCGTAGGAACCGGCGGCCATCAACAAAGGAGATCGGAATTGGCGCTTGTTTTTCATCACCTGGCGAGTGAGATCTTCCCAGAACGGGTCGGTCACGCTGTGGTAGTCCTGGGTGGTGTCGAGACTGACGATGGCGTCGGCGGCGCAATCGGCTTGCGAGCCATATTTGAGCGCCGCCTGGGCGCCGGCGCTATGGCCCACGATGCCGATATGGTTCCAGTCGGCGCCGGGAACTGTTTTGGTCAAAGCAATCAGGAAGGCGAGATCGCCCAGTGAGCCTTCGCGGTTGTCGGTGTTGAACGATTTTCCGCTCTGATCCTGGAAGGGGCCGCCCAAAACGAGAAAACCGTGGCTTGCCAGAAACTCGCAAAACACCGCGTTGTCCTCAAACGATGACCCGGCGCCCGAATGGTAAATGACCACGGGAAACATCCCTTGCGCCTGCGGGGCGTTTCGCACCGATGCGGTGGAAGCGCCGAGGGCAATGTCGAGCTGTTTTTTTTCGTCCGCGTTGAGTTGATCGGCCGTTTTATCGATCAACTCCTTGGCAATCACCGCCAACTCGTACTGCGAGAGAAGCGCTGAAAATGGCGTCAGGCGGGGATCGTCTGAGCGAATGTCCAAATACTCGCGGTGCACCATTTTCTTGGTTGCGTTTCCATCGGCGGCCGGCTTGGCCGGATACCAGAAATTGACCAGGATGGGACGGGGGGACTTCTCCTTGGCGAATGAGCTTTTGTCGGCGAACACCATGTTGTAGCGGCGCGCGTGATCGAAATGCCAGGAAGACCGAAAACCGACCGCGTGCGGTCCGGGCGTCAGGCCGTTCCAAAGCGGGGCCGGCTGTGCGTTCAAAGGCGGGGTGGACGCGAACGTCAGCAGTGCCGCCAGAACCAGATGAAAAAAGAGAAAGAATCGAGGAGTCATGCCAGCGAACCACCCCTTCGCTTGGGTTCTTTTCTAAATTGCTTTTTCCTTGTAAGTCCCCGCCGATTTCCTCAGGGCCCATTCGGGCATCCACCGGGCCAGGCGGATTAATTGCACCGTGATCCAGGGGAAGTTGTAGATTTCTCTGCCGTTGGCCAGGGCGCAGAGCATCCGCTCCGAGGCGGCTTCCGCCGTCAACAACCCCGGCATCGCGAAATCGTTTTTGGCGGTCATTGGCGTTGCGATGAAGCCGGGACAGATCGTGGTGACCTTGATTCCCTTGGGCCGTAGCTGGGTGCGCAACCCGGACATGTAGGAATTGACCGCCGCCTTGCTTGCGCAATAGGCCGATTCGCCCGGCAGCGACACGTAGGCGGCCAGACTCGAGATCGCCGCCAGATGGCCTTTTTTGCGCTCGATCATGCCGGGAATGACCGCCGCCAGCGCATGAATGACGCCAATGACATTGATGCGCATCGTATCCCCCGCGTCGCGCGCATGCCCCTCGGCATCGAGCGGCGTGGGCACGCCCAGGCCGGCATTGGCAATCATCAAGTCGGTTGGCCCCAACTCGGCTTCGATTTTCGCGATGGCGTCGCGGGTTTGCGGCCAGTCGGTGACATCGGCGGGGGCCGCGGCCACTTTGCCGCCGCTTGAGCGAATTTGACTGGCCAACTCTTCCAAGAGGTTGGCCCGGCGTGCGATCAAGCCCACCTTGGCGCCCTGCTTGGCCAGGTCGATGGCCATCGCCTTGCCGATACCGCTCGACGCGCCGGTCAGGATCGCCACTTTGCCGGCAAACGGTTCTGCCATGTTCGCCTCATGCCCCCATTTTTCCTAAAAGCGAAAACCGGCACCCCCGGTCGTTTTTTCTCTATTATGAGGAAAATCGAGATTAGGGATGATTCTCAAGGCAAGGGAAATGGATAACCCCCTTTCACACCTCTCCACCAATTTGATGCAATCGACGCTGGTGCGCTACTACCACCGGCTGGTGCACCAGTACCCCGACCTTCACATGAAGGACCTGGTTCAGGAAGAAACGGGGCCGGAACGCCAAATCCGTTTGCAAGGCCGCTGGGTCACCAACTTTGGCTCCGACAGCTTTTTGGGCCTGGATCAGCATCCCGCCGTGCTCGAAGCACTAAAGCGTGGCATTCGCAACTGGGGCTCGCACAACGGCTGCTCCCGTGCTTTTTCGAGCGTGGAAGCCAATGAACGGGCGGAAAATCGCCTGGCCGAATGGCTGCGCGCGCCCGCCGTCCTCATCTTCCCTTCGGTGACCCTGACCAACCTGGGCGCGCTACCCGCGCTCTTGACGCGCCATGATGCCCTGGTGGTTGACCAGTATGCGCATCATTGCATCCACCAGGGGATGAAAATCGCCAAGGCCCAGGGGATTCAAACGGCAATCTTCAGCCATAACGATCCCGACAGCCTGGAACTGACGCTCAACAAGTTCCGCCCCTACCGCAACGCGATCATCGCAATCGACGGCGTCTACAGCATGAGCGGCATGACGCCGCCCTTGGTCGAGTTTCAGCGCATTGCCCGGCAAAACCGCGCTTGCCTTTATGTCGACGATGCCCATGGCACCGGTGTGATGGGGGAAAGAGGCCGCGGCACGGTCTACGACACGCTGGGCAGCTACGACAACACCCTGGTGGTGGGCTCGCTTTCCAAGGGATTATCTTGTTTTGGCGGTTTCATCGCCTGCACTCCGGAAATCAAATTTGCTCTCAAGGTTCGCTCCGGGCCCATGGTGTTTGGCGGACCCGTGCCGCCACCCTACCTTGAAGCGATCTGCGAAGTGGTCGACTTGATGGAGTCGGACGAAGGTCCGGCGCTTTTGCAGCGGCTGCGCCTGAACCTCGAACTGTTCTTGCAAGAAGCGGCGCGCGCGGGGCTGACCATTGCCGGCGGCCTGGGGGCCATCGTGGCAATCGCGGTGGGTGATGAAGACGCCACCCTGCTTGCGGGCAAAATGCTGTTTGAACAGGGCTACTACGTTCAATCGGTCATCTTTCCGGCGGTGCCTCACCGCCACGGAATTCTGCGGGTGCAGATCAATGCGATCCACCAGGCGGAGCAAATCCGGGGCCTGGTCAAGGCCCTGTCTCAGGCCTGTTCCCAGGTTGCCAGTCCCGAATTGGCTCAGGCCGTCTCCCTCTCCTAGCCGCAAAACGGCTTCAGTTTTCCCGTGTTTCCGATCATCGGGGCGGTGCATGCGCCGCTTGAGGCGGAAATCGGCTAATTCCCGAAACGCTGGCTCAACAATCGGTTAGGCTTATCTAGTGGGGTTGATTCGATGAATGGGGGGTGGGGGGGATCGTGCGCGTCGCCAGGATAGAAATGCATAAGGTCCGGATTCCCCTGAAACGGGAAATCCGCCATGCGTCGCATTCGCGCAATTTCACCGACAATTTGGTGATCAAGGTCACTCTGGATAGCGGCATCGCCGGTTATGGCGAAGGCCTGCCGCGCGACTATGTGACCGGCGAAACGATCGACACCTCGTGTGAGCTGCTGAAGAGAACCGATTTTGCCGGCCAGCTTGGCGATCCACAAAACTGGCAAAGCGCGGTCGAATCGATTTCCCGTTTTCAATTGCCCAAAGTTCCCGGCGACGATCGGGAATGCAACGGCAACGCCGCGCGTTGCGCGCTGGAAATCGCCCTACTCGATGCCTACGGCAAGCATTTTGGCGAATCGCTGGCCTCGCTATGTGCCCTGCGGGCGCCGGAGCTGGCGGAAGCGGTGCCGCAAGTGCGCTACAGCATGGTGATCACTTCGGCGAAGGGCCGCCGGCTGGCGTTGCGCGTCCTCGGTTATTGGACTTATGGCTTTCGCCAGATCAAGATCAAGGTCGGCATTTCGGGTTACGACGATCCGAAGCGGGTCAAGGTCGCGCGCTCGTTCGGCGGGCGCAAAATGGGCATCCGCCTCGATGCCAACGAAGCCTGGACCCTGGAAGAAGCGCTGGCCGAGCTAGGCGCAATGAAGACATTAGGGATCCAGTGGGTCGAACAACCGCTTCGCCACGAAGATAGTTCACGGCTTGCGAAACTGCGCTCTGAATCGGGCGTGCGCGTGATGCTTGATGAGTCGCTTTGCTCGCGGATCGATGCCGAGCGCGCGATCGCCGGGAACTGGTGCGACTTGTTCAATTTGCGTCTCTCCAAGTGCGGCGGCTTTTTGCCCACCCTGGAATTGGCAAGGATTGCGCGGCGCGCGGGGCTCTCTTGCCAGTTGGGTTGCCAGGTCGGCGAAACGGCGATCCTTAGCGCCGCGGGCCGCATGTTTGCGCAATCGGTGGGAGGCCTCGAGGCGCTTGAAGGTTCCTACGACCGGCATTTGGTCAAAGAAGCTCTCGGCACGAAAGACCTCACCTTTGGCCTCGGAGGCAAGGCGCCCGCCCTCAAGGGGGCGGGACTGGGCATCGAAATGCGACCCGGTGCGCTCGAATCGGTGACTTTGGCCAAGGAAGACCTGTGGGAAAGGGGAAAAGCGAGTGGATAAGCGCCCTTGTCCGCCGTTTCCCTTGCCTTCCGGTCAGGAGTTCCGCTGCTCCGACGGCCACCGTATTTCCTACTATGAATATCCGCCTCATCCGCAGAAAACGGCGACCGGAATCAACCTGGTCGTCTTGCACGGCATCCAGTCTCATGCGGGTTGGTATTCCGGCAGCTGTAGGGAGTTCTCCAACCTGGGCCATCGCGTCCTGGCACTAACCCGGCGCGGCTCTGGTATCGACCAGGTGCAGCGTGGAGATACGCCTGGTTGGCGGCGGTTAGTTCTGGATATCCAAGAGTTCCTTCTGGATCAACAACAGAAGCGGCCAGGCGGGACCTGGGTGCTCATGGGAATCTCCTGGGGCGGCAAACTGGCGGCGGCGCTGGCCAGCCGTTGCCCCGACTTGATCGAAGGTTTGGCGCTGGTTTGCCCCGGAATTGAACCCAAGGTGGGTTTGGGCTTCTTTACGCGTCTTAAGATCTTATTTTCCAGGCTGTTGCGTCCATCCAGCCTGTTTCCGATCCCGCTCGACGATCCGGGGTTTTTCACGGGAAAGCCCGACTGGCAGGAATATATCCGCCAGGATCCATTTTCCCTAAGGAAAGCCACGGCAAGGTTTTTGGTCGAAAGTGTCCGCCTGGACCTGTGGTTGAGAATGCAATCGCGCGGCTGGAAGGTGCCAACCTTCTTGTTGCTTGCTGGGCAAGAGCGGATCGTCGATAGCGCGCTGACCCGCACCCGGATCGAAGGCTGGGCTGAAGGGCCGATCGCCGTGCGCGAATATCCCGAAGCGAACCACACCCTCGAATTCGAAGGGCCGGACATTCCCTGGGTGGAAGACACCCAGGTCTGGCTCGAACAGATTGCCGCGCCGGTCTCCTAGGGCCGACTTCCGGGTAAGTCAGGTATTCTGACCTCTTTGTCCCTTTCCTCTATTTGACAATTCTGAAAGAATAGCAAATGCTGCAATCAAGCACTTCCGGCCAGGTGACGCTCCGAGTTCAGTGACCACAAGGGTCAGGCGACACATCATGCCTTGGATACGGGTGGGAGGTCCTCAATGAGTCCAACCGGTTTCCTTGGGAAAAATCTCGAAAAAAACAATCCATTGCTCGCTCAAGCCTATTCCGCACTCGCCCGCTTTGGTCGCCGCAAACACCGTCCCGCCAAAGAGAAAAACGCCTACTATCGCCCCTCGCTCGATAGCCTGGAAGAGCGCTTCATGCCCGCCACGATTCTGGCGGGCAATCAGATCATTCTGGGCATCAACGACGGCGGCTCCTTTGTCACGACCGATGACCAGGGCAACCCCGTCGGCCTGAAATTCGGCGGGCAGGATTTTCTTGCTCCCGGCGTGCCCTTGGGCGGGTTTTCGATCTCGGTCAACAACCAGTCCTATTTCAACTACGCCAATCAGATCGGCCTGCCCGGCACCCTCGTCGATATCAGCACTCCCGGAACCCTGGCCTACCGCTTCACGAGTGACGCCATTCCGGGGCTTTTGATCACCCGTGAAATTTCCATGCCGCAGGATTCGCGCCAGATCCTGATCAGCATGACCTTCCAAAACACGAGCAATAGCGGAAGCCAGCCGCGCACGTTCTCCAACATCGCCACCATGGAGATCGACGACCCCGATCCCAACGGTTTCACGACCAGCAACGACGTCATTCAGTTGGGCAACGGCATTCTGGCGCGGGGCAACAGCGATCCCGGCCTGACCTTCGGCCTATTCAGCCAGTCGCCCACCGCCTATGCCTCGATCCTGGGCGATGAAAACGGCGTGCACCTGACCGATAGCGATCCGTTCAAGTTTCTGCCCAGTCCGACCGGCTCACTCACTCCCGGCGCGGGCGATCCGAATGGCCAGCCGGAGGACTACGCGCTGCGCTTGGCCGATTCGATCAGCACGCTGGCCCCCGGCCAATCGGCCACCTTCCATTCGACCATCCTGCTCGGTATTCAGCCCGGTCAGGTCGACACCGCGGCCCAGGCCCTGGCAAGCAATCACGCGCCCACGAGCGGCTTTGACCCGCTAACCAACCCGCGCAATACGCCCGTTTCCACCACGGAGATCTCCTTCTCCCAGCCGGTGGTGGGCCTGGGCATCGAAGATTTCTCGCTGACGCTTAATGGCGCGCCGGTGTCGCTCGATGGCGTCACCCTGGTCCCGCTGGCTGGCGGTAACGGCACCCGTTTTCGACTCGACGGATTGTCCGCGCATTCGGGTGCCGATGGCGAATACCGCCTGAGTGTGGTCGCCGGAGCCAATGTCCGCGACCTGGCGGGGCGCTCGCTGGCGCAAGCTCCGGTCTTGACCTGGAGCATGGACATCACGCCGCCCGCTCCCCCGGTGTTCGCCGCGTTTTCGCCCGACACTGGGGAAAGCGATAGCGATTTCCTGACCAATGCCAGCCAGATTGTGCTGGTCGGCTATGCCGAGCCCGGCGCGCGTGTGGATATCGCCCAGAGCGGCGGTGCCTCGAATGTGATCCTGGCGACTTCTCAGGCCGACGCTACGGGCAAATGGCAAGTCACGATCTCGACGGCCAATCTCAAGCAAGGCGCCGTCAACCTGCTCGCCACCGCGACCGACGCGGGGGGCAATGTCAGCTCCGGCTCGGCGTTTGGCTTCCGGCTCGATCTGTCGGCGCCCGCATTGCCTGGCTTGCCGAGCATTGTTGAAGACACCGGCGCCTCGCAAACCGACAAGATCACCAACGACTCAACGCCCACCCTGGCGGGCACCGCCGAGGCGGGGTCGCTCGTGCAGATCCAGATGGCGGGCATCGGCAATGTCGGCACGGTGCGGGCCAACGAAGACGGCACCTGGCGCTTGTCCTGGCCCGAATCGCTTGCCAACTTGGCGGATGGCGTCCACCGCTTCGAAGTCGTTTCGATCGATGCCGCGGGCAATCGCTCCGAGGCGCGGGCCTTTGAAGTTACCGTCGATACCGTGGCTCCCGCCGGGGCCGGGATCGATGCGGCCATTCCCGGTCTGATCGCGACCGATGGCGATTTCTTGAGCAACGGTCAGTCGGTCGTCCTTGCGGGCATGGCGGAAGCGGGCGCCACGGTCACCCTGAACTTCGATCAGGCGAGCCTGGGCTCGGTCGTGGTCGATGGCCAGGGCCGCTGGTCGATGAGCGTCAACCTCGGCCAGTTCTCCGATGGCAGCCATGCGCTGCGTTTGATCGCGACCGACACGGCGGGCAACACCGCTGTGGGCGCGGGGACGAACATCGTCATCGACACGGTCGCGCCGCCTGCACCCAAAATCCTGGCGATAGCCAACGACACGGGCCGCTCCGGCACCGACGCGATGACCCGCGATCCCATGATCGTCTTGAGCGGCGTTGCCGAACCAGGCGCCGTGGTGGAAGTGAGCGTCGCCGGCGAAGGGGTCGTCGGCACGGTGCGCGCTCTGGAGAACGGCACCTGGAGCCTGCAAACCTCATCGAGCGCGGCCGCCGATGGTCTGCACCGCTTCACGGCGCGCGCCATCGATCGCGTGGGCAATACCTCCTCCTTTGCGACCACATTTGAAGTTCTGGTCGATACGGCCGCGCCGCCCGCGCCGATCATCCGCGGCGTTACGCCCGACACCGGTCTGCCCGGCGATGGAATCACGGCAGGTCCGGAACTCGCGATCTATGGCGATGCCGAGCCTTACTCGATTGTGGAAATCGGCCTCGTGGGCGCGGGATTCCTTGGCTCCGTCACAACCGATGGTTCGGGCCACTGGTCGTTTGAATTGGCGGGAACGACGCTGGCCGATGGCAATCATCAGTTCACGGCCCACGCGGTCGACATTGCCGGCAACACGAGCAGTCAAAGCGATTCGTTTCAGTTGGTGCTCGACACGACACCGCCAGGCAAGCCGGCCATCATCTCCATCACGGGCGACGCCGATGGCGATCTGATCGGTAACGACAACACTCCCGACATTCAAGGCACCGCCGAAGCCGGTTCGATGGTCGAAGTCAGCCTGGCCGGCATGGGAGTCATTGGTCAGGTGCGTGCCGACTCTTTCGGCAACTGGACCCTGGCCTGGACGCCCTCCCTGGGCAAGCTGAGCGAGGGCACACATCAGCTCAGCGCAGTCGCCACCGACACGGCGGGCAACCACAGCCTGGCCTCGCCGATCTTCCAGGTATTGGTCGATACCCTGGCGCCCGATGTGCCGATCATCAGCAAGATCGACCCCGATACGGGCAAGGATGGATCCGACCGGGTCACTTCCGCGACAATCCCTTCGCTGGTCGGCAGCGCCGAGCCGGGTTCAACTGTCACCCTCAGGCAGATCGAAAAAGGCTGGGTCGTGCAGGTGCTCGCCGGTGCCGACGGCACCTGGCGCGCCGATTTCAGTGCCTTTGGCAAGCTCGGCGAGGGCAACTGGACATTCAGCGCGACCGCGACCGATGTTGCGGGCAATACGAGCGGTCTGGCGCAAGGGTTTACAGTACTTGTCGATACCGTGCCCCCGGTTGTTCCCGGCTTTGCGGGACTCTTGGGCGATACGGGCCGCGATGCGGCCGACCGGGTCACGAGCGACCGCACGCCGGGTCTGGCAGGCAATGCCGAGGCGGGTTCGACCGTCATCATCAGCCGGGACGATCAGGAGATCGGCCGCGTCGAAGCCGATGCCAATGGCCACTGGACGCTCAACCTCGACGATCAGCCGCTCGATGAGGGCCTTCACCGCTTCCGCTTCCGTTCCGAAGACCGCGCCGGCAATGTCTCCGATTGGTCGACACCGGTGCAGGTCACGATCGATACGACCACGCCCGCGCCGGTCACCGCGATGGCCATCGCGCCGATCACCGGCACAAACGGTCAAATACCGCTGGTCAATTCGCGCACCGTTTCACTTGGCGGCCTTGCCGAAGGCGACGCCACGATCGAAGTGATGCTCGATGGCAATACGGTCGGTTCGCTCGTGACGAGCACGGGTGCCTGGAATCTGCTGCTTGGCAACGCGCTTGGCGAAGGCGTCCATACCGCGCAGGTGCGAGTCATTGACCGCGCCGGCAATAGCAGCGCCTGGTCCAGCTATTCCTTTGGTGTCGATGTCACGCCGCCGCCGGCGCCCGTGGTCGGCAAGATCACTCCCGACACCGGGGCCAAGTCCGATGACCGGCTCACCAATGCCAATCGGGTGGCTCTGTCCGGTACCGCCGAGCCCTACGCCACCTTGCAGATACGCCTCGATGGACTCGTGGTTGGTTCCGTCACGACCAATTCCAAGGGTGGCTGGGAGTATGCCCTGGCCAATAACCTGGCCGACGGCAAGCATCTGGTTCAAGCGACGGCGACCGACCGCGCCGGCAACCAAAGCACAACCGCGGGCGAAATGACCTTCACGGTCGATACGGCCGTGCCGAACGCGCCCACGATCCTGTCCGTCAGCCCCGACAGTGGCGTCGATGGCGATGGACTGGTCAATTCGCGGGCGATCACCTTGCGCGGCAAGGCCGAAGCCTACGCGACGGTCGAGCTTTTCATCGGGAACACGCCGCTGGGTCAAGCCACCGCCAATGCGAACGGTGACTGGAGCGTCTCCGTCTCCAAGGAAAATCAGGCGCTTTTGGCCGAAGGGTCGAACCGGATCAAGGCACGCGCGACCGATCTAGCCGGCAACACGAGCGTGCAATCGGCCGATTTCGACTTGCGCCTCGACACCCAAAAGCCCGACCAGCCGAGCCTTGTGCGCATCGAAGCCGACACCGGTTTGCCAGGCGACCTGCTCACAAGCGATGTGAAGCCCCTCTTCGTGGGCAAGGCCGAACCATTTTCGACGGTGCAGATTTATTTGTCGGAAACTTTGCTCGGAACGAGCGTCACCGATGGTCAGGGGAACTGGTCGTTCCGGCCTTCGAGCGACTTGCCCTTGGGCAACAATCCCGTGCGGTTCCGGGCGATCGATGTCGCCGGCAACTTTGGAGATTACTCCGCCACGGTCAATATCCAGATCAACACCGACATTCCTCCCGTGCCGGTCATCCTTGGGTTTTCGCCCAACACCGGCAGCGAGTCCGACTGGATCACTTCGGCGGGCAATTTGACGCTGCGCGGCACCGCCAAACCGGGTACCACGGTCGACATCCTCGTGGGCGGAACGGTCGTCGGTCAAACGACCCCCAACTCCAACGGCTTCTGGAATTTCAGCGTGCCGGGCAACCTGGCCGCGGGCACCTACCGCATTCAGGCGCGCTCCACGAGTCAGTCGGGCCTGGAAAGCGCTATTTCCGAAACGGCGATCATCGAAGTCGACAACACGGCACCGGCGACCCCCATCATCGACGCAGTCATCCCCGACACGGGCGCAACTGCGGGAGATCTGGTCACCGGTTCTAGCTCTCTGATTCTCAAAGGCCGGGCCGAGGCGGGCTCGGTCGTGGAAATCCGCCTGGGTAATTTGGTTGTCGGCACGGTCGTCGCCGACGCTCAAGGTCGCTGGGTGTTGCCCCTGGGCGATAACCTCGCCGACAAGCTTTATCAAGTTAGCGCGCGTTCGACCGATGCGGCGGGCAATCAATCCGACTGGAGCACCGACGCCGACCTTGTGGTCGATACGCGCGCGCCGGTGGTCACGATCAATGCGCCCGCGGCGGGCGGTATTTTCAACGACACGACCTGGAGCGGCGGCATCAAGGGTTCGGTGGCACGCGAATCGTTCGAGTCGAACATCGCTTCGGTGATCGTCACCTTAAAAGATGCCGATACGGGCAAATGGTTCGACGGCACTTCGTTCTCTTCGGCCACGCCGGTTTCGTTGAACGCACGGTTGATCCAGGCGAATGGCCGGGTCGACTGGGTGCTCGATCTGCCTTCTTCGAAGCTGGCCGACAGCCATGGCTACCAGGTTACCGCGAGCGCAACCGACCTGGCCGGTAACGAGGCGGAGAACATTGTCCGGCTCGATTTCCGCTACGATCTCAATCCGCCAACCGTAACGATCACTCCAAGCGCCAACGGCGTGTCGCTCAACTTCGCTCCGCTGGTGCTCGATTTGCGCTTTTCCGAAACGGTCACCGGCCTGGACCCGACCGATTTCATCCTGCCGGGCGGCGGATCGATCGTGTCGATATCCGGCGAGAAAGATCACTGGATCGTGACGATGCAGCCGGGCCCGACCGGCGGCTCGTTCACAGCGAAGTTCTCAGGCAGTGGCATCGCCGATTTGGCCGGCAACCATTCGGCCGATGCTTCGATCGCATTTCGGGTCGATGTCGGCGACACCAAGGAAACGGCCCTGGGAATCGTTACCGGTGCCAACGGGCAATTCAGCTTTAACGGATCGTTTGACTCGGCCAATCCGGCCGACTGGTTCCAGCTTCCCTTGCCGGCAGCCAACCAGGCCTTCGAGGTTCGACTGGGCGGGGTGACTGCGCCCGCGCTCGCGCAATGGTTCGATGTATCTGGCAAATTACTCGCATCGGCCAAGGCCGCGGCGGGAGCCGATGGCGTGTTGCGCATTCAGCCGTCTGACGGTGCGCGATTCCTACGCATTCAACCGCTGGCCACGGGCGTGGCGCTCAGCCAGAGCGGCACCCAGTACGCTCTTTCGATCAATCCGATTGCCGGCATCAGCGATCCTCAGGGGAACACCCAGGGTCAGGCCCAGCTTTTGATGCTGACCAACAATGCCTTCAGCACCTCGGGCGAACGGCTGACATTGGGTGATGCCGACTACATCAAAATCACGGCCACCTCCACCGGTTACATCGACGCGACCGCCTCGCCCGATAGCGATAGCCGTCTGAAGTCGATGCTCATCGCCTACGACTCACGCGGCAAGGTGATCTCGCTGCAAGCGCCCGGCGAACATGGAGATAGCGCCAAGGTGCGCTTCCCGGTCATCGCGGGGCGGGAATACTACTTACGCGTCGATGGCAATGCCGACGAAAACGGTCTGGGCGGCACCGGCAAATGGACCCTGGCGGGCCAATTCACCCCGTCGGCCGATGCGGCCAACGCCCTTTCCGGCACCGGCGACGCCATCCACCTCGATGCTTCGGGCAATGCGACCAGCCGGGGTACGGTCGATTCGGCAGGCGACGGCGATCTGTTTGTCCTCAATGTCGATGGCGCGGGCAATTACCTGATCCGGATGAATCCGCGCATCACTTCGGGCGATCTGGTGCCACGAATTCTCGTCGTTGGCGAGAACTTCCAACTGGTGCAGCAAGCCACCGGTTCGGCGGGAGCGGCGCTTACCGCCAATGTCCACCTCGATCACGCCGGAACCTACTACTTCCGCCTGGCCGCGGGCGCCGGTACGACCGGATCGTTCGACGTCACGATCCAGTCCGACGATGTCGGTGCCGATGACGCCACTGCGGGTGGATTCAGCGCGGCCAACGAAACGCAGAAAGCCGCCGGTTCGATCGACCTGGCAGGCGATACCGATCTATTCCGCTATGTCGCGACCAAGTCGGGACTTTACCAGGTCGTGTTGAAATCGCAGGATGGTTCGGCCGGGCAGTTTGGCTATGCGGCCGCGGTTGGCTCGATCCCGTCAAGCGGCGCGAGCGCCAGCGTGGGCAAGGTCTTCGTCGAGATCGGCCAGACAGTTTATCTGCGCGTCGATGGGATCAACGGCGCCACGGGCCAATATCAGCTGGAATTGACGCCCACCGCCGACGATCATTCCGATCTGCTCGATCCCACCCGGGCGACTTCGGTGCAAACGGGTGCCACCGTTTCCGGCAACCTCGAATCGTTTGGCGATAAGGATGTGTTCCTCTGGACGGCGCCGACCGATCCGGCTGCCTTGCCGCCCTACGGCACCTACTTCGCCTCGGCCCGCGCCGATGCAGGCCAGACGGTCGACACCTACCTGACGGTCTACCGGGTCAACGCCGATGGGTCGGTGGAAAAGATCAGTGAGGACAACGACAGTTTCCTGGGCACCGACGCGGTCGTCTTCTTCCAGGCGACCCTGGGAACGCGCTACCTGTTCGAGCTAAAAGGCGCACACGATTTCGACGCGGGCACCTACAAGTTCAAGCTGGCCGAAGACCGCCTCGAGGAAGGCGACGACAACCCCTCCTCGTTCCAGTTGGCGCGCATCGAAAAGAGCCTGCAACTTGATCAGATGCCCGACTTGAAACTGACCGGCGTGATTCGGCCCGAAACCGACCTCGATATCTTCCGCTTCGTGCCGACGCAATCGGGCCCCTGGATCTTGCGCGCCGATGCGATTTCCGGCGGCACCCTTGACCCGTATTTGAGTCTTTACGACTCCTCTTACTCGGAAATCGCCTCCGACGACAATAGCGGTCCCGGTTCGGGCGCGTTGATCCTGGGCAACCTCGTCGCGGGTAAAGAGTATTTCCTTTCGGTCTCGTCAACGGCCGGCATCGGCGGCTACCAGCTTCAGGCGCTGCCGTTCAAAACGAACTCGCAGATCGCCAACGACGATTTCCCCGCCGACAAGGCGGGTGCGATTGCCGCGCCCACAAGCGGCGCCACGAGCCAGAGTGGCAGCATCGATTTCGCCGGCGATACCGATCTCTTCACTCTCAACTGGCCGGCCACGGTCGGTAACGCCACCCTGATCGCGCGGCTCGATCCGGGCGCCAAGAGTGGCGTTGACCCCTATCTCGAAGTGATCGATGCATCGGGCAAGGTGCTCTTCTCAAGCGACAACACGGGCGCGAGTCTGTCGAGTTCGATCGTGTTCGATATCGACCCGGGCCAGACACTCTTCCTGCGGGCTTCGGGCGCCAATAAATCGCTTGGCAACTACAACCTGAGCCTCGAATCGATCACGCAGCCGGCTTCCGACGATCATCCCGGCAGCCCCAACGCGGGCAATCTGCAGACGATTTCCCTGACCGATACGAGCAGCCAGAACAACACCACCGTGCAGATCCTGTCGGGCACGATTTCCGGAAAGATCGATCAGCTTGGCGATCGCGATTTCGTCAAGGTGGTCGCGCCGATCGACGGCTACCTCACGGTCAACTATGTGCACGATAAGGGGGAGTTTTTGAACCCCTACCTGCGCGCCTACTTGCCCAACACCAACGGGCCGGGGCTGGTGCAGGTGGCTGGCGACGACAACTCCTATGGCGGCATCGACTCGAAAATCCAGTTGAAGGTCAAGGCGGGACAGGAAGTTTACCTGCTCGCCACGGGTGCCGGCGGCACCACCGGTTCCTACACGATCCAATCGGTGATCGCGCCGGACGACATCGGTGACCTGCCCTCCACGGCGCAGACGCTGCGTCTGGAAGGTTTGCGCGCCCAGGCGGGCGGCAACCTCGAAACCGGATCCGACACCGACATGTTCATTTACCAGCCCAGCGTGTCGGGTTCGATCACGGTGCGGCTGCACGCGCTTTCGGGTGGGTTGAACCCCTACCTGTTCGTCTATCAGCAAAAAGATGGGGCGCTGATCACGAGCAATAATGACCTTTCGCAAACCAACCGCGACAGCCAGGTGCAGTTGCAAGTGGTTGCGGGCGAAACCTACTACCTTTCGGCCCGCTCGGCCGGCAACACCACTGGCGAATACTCGCTCGAAGTCGTGCCGGTGATGGACGATTTCCCCAGTTCGATCGACGCGGCGCGCCGGCTTTCGCTTGCGGCGGGCAATGTTGGCGGTCAGGTCGGCAAGATCGAGGCGATTGGCGATTCCGACTGGTTCCGCATCATTCCTGGCGAAGATGGAATTTTGCGTGTCAGCCTCGCCGGAATCGATGGCGCCAATGCGGTTGACCCGACGCTTGCGATCTACAACGATGCCGGCCAGCTCATCGGCATGTCGGACGACACGGTCTCGGACGGCATCAAGAGCACATCGAGCGACCTGTCCGTCGTCGGCCGCGCCGGGCGCTCTTACTTCATCCGGGCAATGGGGTACGGCGAAAGCACGGGTTCCTACCAGTTGACGGTCCAAGCGGGAACGAGTGTTTCCGACGATTATGGCGACACGGTGGATACCGCCGACCTGATTCAGCTCGACGATGATAACATGGCCGAGTTCGATGGGTCGCTTGGTGCGGCCGATCAGGACGTGATCCGGTTTATCGCTTCGGGCACCGGAGAAGTCACGGTCAACTACACCGGCAACCTGGGTCAGTTGCGCGTGGTCTTGCGCGAAAACGGCGAAACTTTGCAACTGGCAAGCGGCAACTTCAACGGCAAGCCTGGCAGCTTGCGCTTCCGCGTCACCGAGGGTCAGGAGATTTTCCTGATCGCGCAATCGCCGGAAGACACGAAGATTCTGGGCGGCGATTTCAAGGCGAGCATCAAGCTGGTGGAAGGGGCGGCGAGCAGCGCCACTCCGGTCAGCAGCGACATCGTTTCGGCACTCGACACGACCTTGACCCAATCGTTCACCCAGTTGATCGGCATGGGGGAAAGCCAGGAAGATTTCTACAAGATCCGCGATCAGATCACCCAGCAGTTGATCGCCAGCCTCAAGGCCGCGGCCGGCGGCACGCTGGGTACATCCTATCTCTTGATCTGGCTCGACCCGGTCGATTTCGTGGTCACCGATTCCGCTTCGCAGCAGATCGGCAACCGCGGCTCCCAGGGAGCCATCAACGAAAACTCTTCCGCCGCGCTTTCGCAAAAGGGCGTGCTCGATCTCGTCGTCATCCCGGGTGCCCAGGCGAGCAGTTACAGCATGCAGCTCTTTGGTGTCGGCGGCGGCCGCGTGCTGGCGGGCGCCACGATGGTCCAAGCCGATGGCACGGTCATCAACCCCAGGGTCACCGTCAATGGCAGCTCGGTCGACACCGGCGTGCCGGTCGGTTCGGTGCCCAAGGAAGGCCTGACCCTCAGCCTCGATTTCCGCGGCGAACAGACGGCTCAGCCGCCGACCACCACGCCGGAAGCGGTGGCGTCGGTGGGCAATGCCGCGCAGCAAATCGTCAATTCTCTCTTGAGCGGCATGGTCGATGGCGCCGACAGCGTGGGCGACCTGGCCCTGGTCAGCGGCGATTTGGCGATGACCGATCTGGTCACTCTCCTGGTGGGGGCGGGCACCGACTTCAATCAATTTGGCAACGATGGGCAGCGGCTGGATCCGCCGGTGTGGGAAACTCAGGAAGCCCAACAGCTCATTTCGATCGTGCGCAATTTCGCTCTGGAAATCCACGATTCCTTTGCCAAGGGCCTGCGGTTGATTGCCGAACAGGGGCCGCTGCCCGCCGAGGAAGTGTTGGCCCTCTTGAAGAATTCGCTGATGCGCCTTGGTTTCGACCAGGCCGAGGAAGCTGTGGAAGGTCTGGGCGAAGATGCGCAGGAGCTGTTGACGCGGGTGCTTGGCGGCGAACTGAAAACCGAACTGGTCAACAAGCCGATGAAGCAGTTCTGGACCGGGCTGCTCAAGGAACTCGACAAGACGAAAATCGGCAAGACAATCACGCCTGCCGCCGCGAAGGAAAGCCAGGCAAACGCCGAGGCCAAAGCAGCCCAAACCAATGCAGAAGACCAGGCCGCCGACGACGTGCTGAGTGGCAAAGCCGATCAGGCGAGGGGTGGTGCAAAGGAAAATACCCCGGCAAAGAAAGCGATTCTGCCTATGCCGATGGCGCGGCCGGCGGGAGAAGACGCCGAAGGTTCGGAGGCCGCATTCGGCCTCGACGAAGTCTGGGTCGATGGATTTGGCGTGCCGTTTGAAGGCGGTCAGGTCGTGATCGATCCGGAGCAGTCGCCTGAGGAAAAGCGCTCGAGCGATCAACTCTGGGGCATGGTGGCCGCGGCCATGTTGATCCCTTCCTGGGTCAGTTCCGGCCCCGTGGGGCGCGAGAAAAAACCGAAGCGCCCGCTGGGCTTCCCGGGCACGGGCTCAGGTTCGGGACGGGAAAAAGAAGCCGTTTCTTGACCGCTCGCTGGTTCAAGCAACCGGCCTATTGATGATGGAGTGGATAGTGGGGGAAATCTTCCCCCACTTTTTGTTGAGTAAGAACTCAGGTGTTGAAGAAAAACCGTCCGGCCTTTTCGGCGCGGCACCGTTTGATTGAGGAAATTGACATGGCCACGGCGGAAAAGAAGCAGAAGATTTGGCCCTGGTTTGTTTTGCTTCTGCCGGCGATCGCCGCGCCGGTGGTCATCAGCCGCATCCGAGCCAACGAGGAGCTGGAAGAAAACATCCGCGGAATGCAATCCGCCTTGACGGTGGTTGCCTCGGTGCTCTTTGCCTGGTTGTGGGCGCTCATCATGCTGGCACGCGGTTGGACCGCGCGCATTCTGGTGTTCTTGGCTCCCGCCGTCCTGTTGGGCATTTTTCTGAGTCTGTTTCGCAACGCGGGCGCTGCCGGAAACGGCATTCCCAATTGGACCTGGCGCTGGGAGCCGCAGCCGGACGAGTTGCTTGAGCAACTCACCCCCGTCGAAGCGACGGCCGAAATCAAGGCGCCCGAGGGAGCTGCCGACTTCTTGCGATTTTTAGGAAGTAAAGGCGAAAACCGGGTCGATGGAGTGGTCCTGGCGCGTGACTGGAAAGCGCAGCCTCCCAAGGAACTTTGGCGGCAAACGGTGGGCGCCGGCTGGACCGGGTTTGTCGTGGCGGGCGGCCTGGCCATCACCCAGGAGCAGCGAGGCCCCGAGGAGTGGGTGGTCGCCTACAAGCTGGCCGATGGGTCGCTGGTTTGGAGCCATGCGCGATCGGTTCGCTTTAGCGAGGGACAAGGGGGTGATGGGCCGAGGGCCACGCCCACCGTTGTGGGTGACCGCGTCTATGCGATGGGCGCCACCGGATGGCTCATGTGTCTGGAACTCAAGTCAGGCAAAGCCCTCTGGGAAACTTCGGTGCTGTCGGGGTTAGCCGCCAAGAACTTGATGTGGGGCAAGAGTTGTTCTCCGCTGGTGAGCGCGGACAAGGTGGTTGTGACTGGCGGTGAAAACCCTTCTCCCTCGGTGGTCGCTTACGATGTCGCCAATGGCAAGGAGCTCTGGCGTTCCGGGCTGCCCAACGACGGCGCCAGCTATGCCAGCGTGGTCGCGGCGAAGCTCGCGGGCCGTGAAGTGTTGCTTTCGGTCAATGCGTTGAGCCTGACGATTCATGATCCGGCCGATGGCAAGATCCTGGCCAGCCATCCCTGGGAAGGCAACTGGCCCAAGTGTTCCGATCCGATCGTTTTGCCTGAAGACAAGATCTTGCTGACGGCGGGTTATCAGATGGGGGATTATCTTTTGCAGGTAAAGCCCAACGGAGAGAAGCTCGCCCTGGAGGTGGTTTGGAACACGAAGGGGATGAAGACGACCTTCAACAATTGCACGGTCCGCGACAACGCCGTGTACGGCATCGACGACGGCATCTTGGCTTGCATGGACCTCAAGGACGGCAAGAGGCTCTGGAAGAGCGAGCGGGTGGGCCAGGGCCAGATTTTGGCGGTGGGTGATCTATTGCTTGTTCAAACCGAGTCAGGGCCGGTGCTTTTGGTGGAGGCGTCGCCCGCGGGTAGCAAGGTGCTGGGCAAGCTCAAGGCGCTTGAGGGGAAGACCTGGAATAATCTGTGTCTGGCAGGGAAGTATCTGCTGGCACGTAACGATAAGGAAGCGGTCTGTTACGAATTGCCCGTGGTGCAGATGGGGGAGAAGAACTGAAAGATTTTTGAGGATGTTCCGATGGGGGATCAAGCTTCGTTCTACCACAACAGCGCCTTTTACCTTTGGCATTTTGGTTTTCTCTCGTGCTTGTTTTTGATGGCGGTCTTTCGCAGCAATCTCGCCCCTCTGTTTTCGATTTCGATGGCGAGCCAGCGCCAATGGCAGGCGCTGGCGCAAAAAAGCTCTGCGCCGCTGGCCTTTTTGGTGGCCTTGCTGATCCAGTGGTGGGTCTACGACAACCTCGATTGGCTTGAATTCTGGTATTGGCCGTTGATCGCATTTGCCGCGGCCTGCTTGTGGAAGCGGCGTTCGTTTTGGTTCGTTTTTGGGTTTTATCTACTCCATTACAACTTTGCGTTCGACGGTCCGAGAGCAGGTTCCACCTGCACCGTGGTCAAGTCACCAGAAGCCACGCTGGCTTTTGTCCAGGAAAGGTACGTCGACGAGCTATTCGGAACTCATCCAAGCGGCTTGGATCAGATCTTCGGTGGGTACAGAGGTTGGGGCCTGATCGATTGGGAGGCTGAGCGGTTCAGTTTTGGTCTGATAGGAAAGTACTTGCCGTATTACCGGCCCAGGGTGACTTCCCGGTTCCCATCAGGTGAACTCGTGATCCGTTTTGGCTCGAAACACTACGTGACGGTCTATCCGGACCGAACCTATGTGGAGTACCGTGAGGGGCAAAGCCAGCGGAGTGCCTTGGGGAGGTGGGGCGCCAAGGAGGACTTTGGTGATGTTGAGACGCTGCGAAGCGAGATTGCTAAGGCATATACTGTTCAGCAAATCGAAAGCCAAAATTACGTTTATTCGTTTTTTCTGTATGTTGTGTATCCGGTATTTTTTACAATCTATTGGTGTCGGCCTGAATGGAAAAAGCACTTTACCGATTCAGGTTGGTTTTATTTAGTGCAAGGAATTCTCATGTTCTTCTCCTATCTTCCCCTGGGAATCCCCGAGCCGGTTTTCTGGCCCATGCTGCTGATGTTCCTGGGCTGGCTCAAGAAGCAAAACGCGGAAGCGTTCTTTTATCTCGTCTCAACGCTGATCGCGATTTGGGCCACGGCCCTGTTGGTAAACAGAGTATCTCTTGTGCCTGTGAGCTGGATCGGGGTTTGTCTCATCTGGATGGTTTTTGCGATTTTTTGTCTCGGTACTCGCTTCGGACGCCCTCGGTCTGCTGAGGTTCTGGGGAGCGGTTCCAACCTCGTATCGCGATAGGAATAAGCAAGATTCCTGGGGGACGTGAGGTTCCGGCGAGTGGGAAGATTGAACGGCCGGAAACACCAACAAGGATGTTCCGATGGAAATCCTGTTTGCCTTCGATACCAGTTTTTATTGGTTGCATTATGGGATTTTGATCGGCCTGTTCTTGCTTGCCCTCTTTCGGGCCCCCGTCAAGACGGTGGCCGTCAAACGATCGACATCGAACCCACGATGGTCCTACTCGATCAAGGTCCCACCCAAATGGGCGAAGCTGATCGACGCGATCTCTTTCGGATGCGTTCTTCTGGGGACGATGTGGGCGCAATGGACGCTTTACGACTTTAACGGCTGGATCGATCCCTGGTATTGGCCGCTGGTGTCGATCGGCGCCGCCTTTTTGAGAAAGTTCCCCTCCTTTTGGTGGGTTTTTCTGTTTTACTTTTTCCATTTCTACTCTTCATTCGATGGTCCCATGACAGGATCGCCCTGGACGATCGTTCGTTCCCCCCACGGCGATCTGGTGGTCGTCCAGGAACGAAGGGTCGGGCAGTTTTTTCGTGGATACACCGCGGGAATCGATGAGATTTTCGGGAGCTATATCTGCCGGGGGGCCATCGTCCTGGAGGGCGAGGTATTCCATTTTGGTCAGAGCTGGGAAACCGGGGGGATACTGCGACCCAGGGTGAGGGCAGGCGGAAAGCCTGGCGAGTTGGAAGTGCTCTTTTGCAACGGCCGGTTGACGGTTTATCCGGACCACACCTATACGGTGCACCGCTGGGGTCCGGAAAAAAGGCAGTTGATCCACTTAGGAAAATTGGATGAAACGGAAGATGCCGTCGAAGCGCTCTTGAAAAAAATGCTTTACGTCGGCCATGAAATGTCAGAATATCGAACGGCCAATCCCTTCCATTCGCTGATTCTTTACCTGATCTATCCCGTATTTTTCGGGCTCTACTGGTACCTGCCTAAGTTGCGGAGGCAGTTTTCCCGACGAAGCCGATCCTATCGATATCACTGGATTTTGATTTTCTCGTCCTACCTGATGTTCGGAATTCCTGAGCCGGTCTATTGGCCATTGCTCTTGATGACCTGGGCCTGGTTTGAGAATCGCGGCAGTGCGGTGTACCTTTGGTCCATTTGGATGCTCATGGTCTTGTGGGTGCTGATACTCCTAGCTTGCAGTAGTTCGGGGACGAGCGTTCCCTGGCTATGGAGTTACTTCGTCTGGGTGGCGGGCACGTTGGTGTTCGACAAAACCAGGAAATCCTTCGCGGGAAATCGCGAGGTGTCGTTGCGGGCCTATCAAGGCGCAGATGCGGGCAAACTGCTTGAACTGTTTCGCGACACGATTCGCCGCGTCAATTGCCGCGATTACGATGCAAAACAGATTGCCGCCTGGTCGTCCGACGAGATCGACCCTGGCCAGTGGGCCGACCGGTTTCACGGCAAATATGTGCTGGTGGCTGAGGTAGAAGGAACCCCAGTTGGCTTTGCCGAACTGGAGGCAGGCGGCAAAATGGACCGAGTTTATGTCTCAGCGGATCATCAGCGTATGGGAATCGGCAGGCAGATGCTCGAAGCCATGGTGTTCGAAGCGAAAAAGACGGGGGTTTCTTGCTTACGTGTCGAAGCGAGCATCACCGCCGTCCCCTTCTTCGAGTCTCTAGGTTTTACGCTGTTGGCGCCACAAATTGTGACATGCCGGGGCGCGGAATTCATCAACCATCGGATGGAGAGGATCCTTTGATTCAGGATCCGATGTGAGGCCTGGATCCTTCGCGTGTTTCCTTTTGTTCCTTTCGTGGCCGATACTTGAGCAAGAAAATACCACCGTGCGAGGTCCTATGGCCGAGTCGTTCACCTTCTTCTGGAAGAGCCGCCTGAGCCAGTGGCAGCATGCCCCCTTTGTTCAAGAAGGCATTTGCTTCACGCATGCTGAACAGTTCATGATGCATGCCAAGGCACTGCTCTTTTGCGACCGGAGCGCGGCGGAGCGAATTTTGGCGTCAAGCTCGCCCGCCGAACAACAGCAAATCGGCCGGACAATCGAGAAATTCGACGAATCGATCTGGGTTCAATTTCGCGAAGGAATCGTCTTCACGGGGAATCTCGCCCGGTTTCGCCAGAATGCCGATCAGCGTGAATTGTTGTTCGCCACGCGCGGAACCACCCTTGTGGAAGCTTCCCCTCATGATCGCATTTGGGGAATCGGATTGTCTGCGGACGATCCGCGCGCATTGGATCGCAATCAATGGCTGGGGTTGAATCTTCTTGGCGAGGCCTTGACCCGTGTGCGCGAGGTCTTGTGGTGGGAGACCGGCAGGCATTCGTCCTAGCATAGCTTTCTCCCTCCCCTTCTCCTCTGGAAGGCTTCATCATGCTTCATCGATGGCTTGCTCTCCTGATCATGGCGTTGCCTACATTCGCGAATCAGTGCGATGCCGCTGAGCCGACACTCGTGATTCAAGGCGGCCTGCGGTTCGATCCGGTGAATCGCAAGATGGAAGCGGTCCAGGCGATCTTCATCCAGGACGGAAAAATCGCGGCCATCGGCACGGCAGAGAAGCCGCTGATGATTCCCGAGGGAGCCACGATCCTTGATGCGTCGGGCAAGTTTCTGATTCCAGGCCTGATCGACGCCCATGTTCACCTGGTTCACCGGCTCAATTTCGCCCACATCACCGGTGATGAGGTTCTGGCTTGCTACCTGGCTTACGGCGTGACTTCAGTGCGCAGCACGGGGGATGAAGTCGTGGCGCAAATGGGGGTCGCACGCTTTGCCGAAGCGCACCCCGATCGGTGTTGCCGGGTTTTTACCGCCAGCTATCTGATAGATGCCGCTCCCCCCATTCACCACGACATCGGTTATCCAGTAAGCGATCCGGCCAAGGTCCCCGCGCTGCTTGATGAGATGGTTGCTTGGAAAGTGACCACCCTCAAAATCTATGCGGGTTCGGGTCGGCCCGTTGGCCGCAAGGTGATCGAGGAAGGCCACCGCCGCGGCTTTTTTGTGACAGGTCACCTCGGCGGTTACCGCGCGCAGGATGCGGTGGAAGATGGGATCGATTGCCTGGAACACATCAGCTCGGTATTCGATTTCGCGATCCCTCCGGAAATGGCACGCATCCCCAACCACCGCTCCACGGTCGATCTGGCCAACCCCCAGGCACAGGCGCTGATCACCTTGCTCGCCAAGCGCAAGGTGATGGTCGATCCCACGCTCATCGTCTTCAAAAACATGCTTCTTCTCTCCGATATGGAGGAAATTCAAAATCACCCCGACAATGCGCCGATGCCGCAGCGGTTGCGAACCTACTGGAACGCCTACCAGCGCCAACAAGGTCTGGCGCCTTCCACGCGGGCAAGGCGCCTCAAGGAATTTCAGAAATACCAGGAGTTGACCGGCCAATTACATAAAGCGGGAGTGCCGTTGCTCGTGGGAACCGACGCCCCCGAACCCTACTGCCCTCCGGGTTCCTCGTTGCATCAAGAGATGGAACTGATGGTCGAATCGGGCATCAAGCCCGCCGATGTGCTGCAAGCCGCGACAATCCAAAACGCCCGCGCTCTCAAGGCGCAAGATCGCTTGGGGAGCATTGAAGTGGGTAAACTGGCCGATCTCGTGGTCTTGAGTGCCGATCCGACGATTGACATCCGCAACACGCGCAAGATCACGGCCGTGGTCAAGGGGGGGAAAGTCTGCGATCCCCAAGCGCTACTGAAACTGGTACCGCGGCAATAGCGATCCAGAGCTTGTATCGCTCCAGGCTTGCGGTCACGTTCAGGAATTGGCGTTTCCACGAGCTCAAGAAGGAACAATCGCCATGGGCCTTGAGTACGTTCCTCTGATCCCAATCATGCGCCAGTTCTATGGGCTGCCGCGAGACATGGGACGGTTTCAAAAATATCTGCGGATGATTGATCCGAGGGACGAGTCGGGAGACCAGCTTTTACCCCTGATCGCGATGAATCCGATGGGCAAGGACCACCTGGTGCCGATTCTCGATTCCTTATTGTCCATGGACGCCGATAGCGTGGCCGCCGAAGCCACGGCTGAGGCGGCGGCGCAATGGCCTGACCTGACGGAAGAGTTCAAAGTGGGCCTGACGCTTGCCGACGACCTGATGGGCGGGTGGACCAATCGCTACGCCAATGAATTTGCCTACCGCTTTCCTCATTTCTCTTCACCGTTGGCCGCGGAGCCGGGCAAGCGCCCCCGGTGGCTCAAGGACGATTGGATCATTGCCGTGCTCTGGAGCAGCGAGTCTCCCAGCCTGCAAGCCACCAGAGAAGCGGTTCTCACCGCGATTTATCGCGCCAAGTACCTAAAGGAAAACGGCCCGGCGCGAAAGCTGGCCGACATGCTTGTTCAGGAAGGACAAGTCATGGCCGCGGCGGGGTGCCAGGGACCGACGCTCGACGAGGAGGATATTGCCTACACCCGCATCGTCCTCGCCGACTACCTTGAAGCAGATGACATGCGTACGTGCATGGAGTGCCTGTTCGGCGACAAACCCGGCAGTACGCTGGGTTTCACTCCCAGAGGCTTAAGCCCCTGGGCAGGTTTGGCATTGGCGCTACATGATGCGCGAATGACCGCTTCGCCGGGTTGAACTTGAAACACGCCGAATCCAGGCAAAACCAAGTGAGTCGAGGTGAGCGGGGTGCGTAAGCGCCCTGACTCTAAAGATCTTCAATAGGCTAAAATTGTTCCCTAAAGGCCAACGGTCGAGATCAAGCAGGGTCAACCTCATCGTTCGTGCATACAGTCGCACGCTTGCGTGACGCCAAAGCTGACTGTAATGGAAGTCGGTTTCCGGGTTGACGTTTCAGAATCAGTGGGTTGACACCCACCGCTCTCCAGGATTTTGTCTGGGCGAGGCGGTTTTTGAATGGCCTTCTCACTTCTTTTCGCGGCTGGGGCTCCAGGATACCCGGCAGTCGGGCAGGTTTTTCGCAAGCCGTTCGCTGCCTTCCTTGGTGAGACCGGTGTTCCTGAGCTCCAGCAGCACGGCCATTTTCAATTTCGATAGTTCATCGATCGAGGCATCGGTGATCTTGGTGTAGGACAGGGTCAGCATCTTGAGATTCGTAAGCTGGCCGATCTCCTTGATTCCTTCGTCGGTGACCGCCGTTCCTCCAAGACCGATGCTCTGCAAATTCTTGCAGACGCTCAGCTCTTTCAAGGTGGCGCCTGTCACCTTGGTCGCGCCCAGATCCAGCGTCGAAAGTGCCGTCTGGCGGGTCAGCTCCTTGACGCCTTCGTCGGTGATCTTCGTTCCACCGAGTGTCAGTTCCCGAAGTGCCGGCAAGGTAGGCAGTTTTTTCAAGCCTACATCGTCCAGAGAGGTCTTGGCCAAACGCAGTTCCACGAGAGCGTTCATTCCCGCCAGGGAACCGAGTCCCGCTCCGGTCAACTTGCCATTGCCTTCCAAACGCAAGATTTCAAGCGATTCCAATCCCGCCAAACCCGCAAGACCCTCGTCGGTGACCTTGGCCGACATCATTTCCAGGCGCTGCAGTTTTTTACGATTGGCGATTTCTTTCAGACCCGTGCCCGTCACCCCGGTATAAGACAGGTCGAGCTGATCGAGCGCCTTCAGGCCGCGCAGGCAGACAAGTCCCTTATCGGTGATCTTGGTGCGAAAAAGGGTCAGGATGCCCAGGTTTTCCCAGGAGGGCATCTGCGCCAAGCCTTCGTCGGTGATCTTCGCGGAGTTCAGATCGAGGACTTTCAGAGTTTTGGAATCGTTCAAGGCTTTGAATCCCTTGCCCGTGACCGGAGTGCGTCCCAGGTCGAGCAGTTCAAGCGCGGGCAGACCGGCCAGTCCGGCAATGCCCTCGTCGGTGACCTTGGTCTCGCTGAGATTGAGGCGTTCGAGGGCTGAAAGGGGCGCGAGGTTTTTGAGGCCGGAACCGGTTAGTTGGGTTGAACCGAGTTCGAGGCTTTCCATCTGGGTGAGCCCCGCCAACTCTTTGAGGCCATCATCGGTGATTTTGGTGTTGATCAGGTTGACGTTGGTCAGCGATTTGAGACCGGCCAGTTCCTTGAGGCCGGCGTCGGTGATGCCTGTGCGGTAAAGAGCCAGATTCGTGATTGACTTCAGCCCGGCGAGCGCTTTCAAATCGGCGTCCTTGCAATCCGACAGGCTCAAGACGACTCCCTTGATTGGTTTTTCAGGGAGATCCAGGTTGCGATTGACCGTTCCCATCAGTTTCTTGACAAGCGCGTCGGTCTGATCTTCCGCCTCATCGGCGTGGGCCAGCGAGATCGCGCTGAAACCAATCCCGAGCAGCAGGAGGATACCAAGGCTGCGGACCGGCAAAGCAGTAGCGGACAGAATACGCGGCATTGAGACAGAAGAAGACGAAAAGGGAGTCATGGGAGTGCTTCGAGGGTTGGATGCCGGGCGCGGCGGACAAAGTTACCTACACGATTTGCATGATGCATAGTGTAGAAAAAAGAAGGAAAAAAGGCAGCGATCGCCCGGCCAAACGAGCGCAAGCGCTTGCGGATCGCAAGACAGACGAAGAACCGCCTCAAGGGTCGAGCTCGCAGGCGCGGGCCACGGTTGTGTTCACCATCTTGAACCGAACCGCGTGAAGCGCATTCGCCGTTTTGTGACCATCGTTCAAGCGTTTGAGTCTGTGAAAAAATGATGGGCGAATTGCGAGCGATTATTTGCCGCCGTACCAGACGCCCCTGAGCCAGTTATGGCGGCGCAGACGCTTCATGAGCAACTCGGGCAAGGGGCCCAGTTGGGCCACCTGGAAGTTAGCCTGCACCTGATCGGTATTGCGCATGCCGGGAATGATCGCGGTAACTCCCTCTTGGTCCATGGCGTAACGCAGGGCGACCTTAGGCAGAGTCCACTCGGAGCCCAGATTGGCTTCGGCGATGTCGGCCTTGATCGCTTCCGTGCGTGCGATTGTGCGTGCGAGGCGGTCCCCCTCGAAATACTTGTGACGAAAGTCATCGGATCCAAATTGATGGTGGGGGGTGTACTTGCCGGCAAGTGAGCCTTCGTCCAGGGGCACGCGCACAAGCACGCCGGTGCCGGTTTTCTTGGCCAGGGGTAAGATCTCCGCGGCCGCTTCTTGATCGAAAAGATTAAAGATGACCTGCACCACATCGACCAAGCCCATCTTCATCAGATCGACGACCGAGTTCTGGTCCTGCTCTGGGGTGCAGATTCCCACCAGGCCGATTTTGCCTTCGCGCTTCAAGCGGGCCAGCACTTCAAACGGTTTGGGATTTTCGTTCCAGGCTCGGGTCCAGGTATGAAGCTGCAGCAAATCGATCCGGTCCACCTGCAAGTTGCGCAGGCGTTCTTCAACATTGGCAACCAAATACGATTCGGGGTAGCGATCTTCCAGGCGGCACCAGGGGCTTGGCGGCCAGGGGCCCGGTAAGGGCGGAGTCTTGGTGGCCACGGTCACCCGCGCCGCTTTACCCTTGAGCGCCTTGCCGATGACTCGTTCGCTGCGCCCATCGCCGTATCCGGCAGCGGTATCAATCAGCAGTTCGCCGAAATCTAAAGCTAGATGAAGCGCGCGAATGGAATCTTCGTCGTTTTGCGGACCCCACTGGCCGCCCAGCGCCCAGCCGCCAAAGCCAATGGGACCGATCTGCGGGCCGGATCTTCCGAGGGCGCGGGTGCGCATCAGAGCCTCACTCCATTCGTTGTCGTTCGACCGGCACGAGGGAAAGGAAAGAGCGCGCCCGTTCCTGCCGAACGGGCGCCAGGTCGATGCGAACTAGAGACCGCCCCAGTAACCGCCTCGGAAGGCATCGCTGGCCACGGCGGCAAACAGGCCAATTCCAATCGCGAAGACGAACATGAGAATGACGCTGAGAACGATCGATGTCGATCGGTCAAACTTGGCTTCCTCGCCCGGGACCACGGGCCTGGATTCGTGACTCATTGGATGATTCTCCCGGCGGACAAAGTCCGCCAGAATTCATCTTATTCAATCGGCCGGAGGTTGGTCGCCACAGACTCAGCGCCTAGCGAATCGGGCTGACCAGGTTCCAGTGATGTTCCTTCTGCACGGTGTAGGGGAATGGCTGGCCGTCGAGGGAACGATAGAGTCCGTCTGGGGTCAACAAGATCGTCGGACGGAATTGACCGTTGCGGTCCACCGAAGTGTGGTTCCAGTGAGCGCGGGCCGAGTCGCGATAGAAGCCGGTGACCCCCAGTTCGGGAGGCGGTGTGTAACCGGGGTGGCAAGGGAACTCGGGTTCCACGGGAACGAGGAAGGGCTCCTCCGCATCCTGGTAAACTCCCTTGCTGCGCATCTTGCCGGTGGGCTGATCCGCGTCCTGCATGCGCCCCATCTCCTGGGCTTCGGCGGCAGATAGCTCCTGATCCAAAGGCACGGTGGTCCACAAAAAAATCAGCCGGACAAGGATGGCGGTCATGAAAAGGCACCTCGGTTAGCGACCCCTATTGTCCCAGAACGAAATACCGGTTGTCACGAACAGTTTGCCCAATCCGATAAGGTGCCGTGGCCTCTGTTGGCGGTGCAATCGGCGCGATCGTTATCCCGTGCAGTTTTTACAAAAAAATCCCTCAGGTTTTGTGATCGTTTCAATCTTGACAGCGCCTTCATGAAAACCCTATTGGCCCCTCGTCGGGTTGAATGACTTGCACGCGTGGGGACGCGGCGGGAAAACCAGCGCGATGGAGGGCGGTGAGGGCGGTCGATCCGGTGATGAACGAAGCGGGGGCTTCGCGCGCAATCTGGAGCGATTTGCTTGAAATTACTTCAAAAAGGATCTCAAAAAGATTCGATTGAAGAGGATTACAGCCGCCATCCGATGAGAACCGATGACCCGTTATTCGCTGACGGGCCGTCAAGGAAAGACAGGCGGGCGGGACCGAGGAGTCCTGCGAGTTCAGGCCGGCGGGGGGAACCTGTGGTTCGCCGGCCAGGATTTTCCGGGGGGGAGAAGGAATTCCCAACCGCGCGGAGAAACTTTATCTCCATCGCGGACAGAAATTCCAGATCCAGCCCGAGCGCCGCAAACTATGGAGCCAGCTTATGCCGGTTCCAAAGCTCTTGGGGGAGAGCAGGATGCAAACCGAAGTCGAGAATGATATCGCCCACGTATGGCGCGAATTCCGGGCCAATCCCACCATCGCACTGCGCAACCGCCTGATGGAAAAATACATGCCGCTTGTGCGTTACAACGCCGAGCGCATCTGGAACCGCCTGCCTGATGGCGTGGAACTGGACGACTTGACCAGCTCCGGCATCTTCGGGCTTCTCGACGCCATCGAAGCCTTCGATCTCGAACGCGGCGTGAAATTCGAAACCTACTGCGTGCCGCGGATCCGGGGCGCCATGCTCGACGAGCTTCGCACCATGGACTGGGTGCCCCGTCTGGTTCGCAGCAAGGCGAGCAAGGTGGAAGTTGCCCGCAAGCAGTTGGAGGCCGAATTCGGCCGTCCGCCGCGCCCTGAAGAGATGGCTGCCAAGATGGGTATTCCAATCGAGGAATACACCAAGATGGCCAGCGAAGCGGCCGCCGTATCCCAAGTTTCGCTCAACAAGAAATGGTACGAAACGGACAGCTACAAGGATGTCCGCGAGATCGATATCCTCGAAGACAAAAAAGCCGAGGACCCGACCCACAAGATTCAGAATCGCGATCTGATGCGCCTGGTCACCCGCGGCCTCAACCGCAACGAACGCCTCATCATCATCCTCTACTACTACGAAGACATGACGATGAAAGAAATTGGCGCCACGCTCGATCTCAGCGAGTCGCGGGTCAGCCAGATGCACTCAAGCATCGTCTCGAGGCTCCAGGCCCAACTCGCCGAAAGACGCCCCGAATTCGGCCTGTAAAAATAGAACCCTTCGCGGTTCCAGCCACAGAAAATTGCCCCGGCACCTTGCTGGGGCTTTTTTCGTTTTGAGGGCGTGTTCTGCGGGTGAGGCGAGCTCGGTGGCCAGCTCGATTGTACCTTTCCCTTCCGACCAAACTCTGGCGAGCGGTGGGTGTGAGCCCACCGGTTCTGAGACTTTCACCTGGCGATCAACATCCATTGCAACGGAATGAGGCTTCAACGGGGTACGATCAAATCGTAGAAGGGCGACGCTTCGTCCTGGCGGAAGGCTGTCGCAAACCGCCACGAGTGAGTGAATTTCGCCTGCGCCAGACTTTAGAACCGGAGGACTGACGCCCTCCGCTCACCTTGATTCTGGGTGAGAGTGGATGGTTCTGGCTGTTGGACAGATCGAGCTTTGCAGTCGATCTGAGGGATTCGGTATGAAGCGAGCTAGGTAATTACCTGCTCGATTGTGCCTATATCTTCCGACCGAATCCGGTGAGCGGTGGGTGTGAGCCCACCGGTTCTGAGACTTTCACCTGGCGATCAACATCCATTGCAACGGAATGAGGCTTCAACGGGGTACGATCAAATCGTAGAAGGGCGACGCTTCGTCCTGGCGGAAGGCTGTCGCAAACCGCCACGAGTGAGTGAATTTCGCCTGCGCCAGACTTTAGAACCGGAGGACTGACGCCCTCCGCTCAACTTGATTCTGGGTGAGAGTGGATGGTTCTGGCTGTTGGACAGATCGAGCTTTGCAGTCGATCTGAGGGATCCGGGATGGTCCGTGGGCAATCGTTTCTTGCTCGATTGTGCCTATATGTTCCGACCCAATCCGGTGAGCGGTGGGTGTGAGCCCACCGGTTCTGAGACTTTCACTTCAAGACGACTGCCACTTCAAACCAAAATGGCGACCCTCACAGGCGCTCGTATCGACACGATTCGACAAGAGCCATTCGTCTCAGGGGAGCTCTGCTCAAGGTCGAATTGAACGACCCTAGCCACTTGGCGGTTTTTCGAATCGGAGGGCTGACGTCCCGCGCCCTCCTTGACTCCGAGTGAGAAAACCTGGTCCGGCGTGTCGACAAGACTGGTGTTTCGGCGCCTTTTCAAACGGGCTCGGGCGTGAACGATCAGGTTCCAAGAAGTTGCGAGTGGTGCATAACCCGAGTGCCCAGAGAGAAATTCGCGGCCTCTCTCAATCGAAGGAGAGCATTCGACCTCGACACAATTTTGGCGCCAACTGACGGTGACTTTTCGTTGACACCAAAACCAGGTGAGCGGTGGGTGTGAGCCCACCGGTTCTGAAACTTTCACCACGCGATCCGCGTCAACTTCAGTCGAAGGGCCCTTCACCCACGCTTGGTCACTTCGCATAAAGACGACGACTCGTCCCGACTGAACGCTCCGGGAACCTGCCTGGAATGATCGACTTTAGCCTATGACAGATCTTTAGAATCAGGGGCCTGACGACCCTCGCCCACCCTGTTTCTGCGTGAAAGTGGTTGAGTCGGGCTGTTCGAAGAGCTCAAAGACTTGCCGGATTCGCCTCCTAAAAACAGGCCCCTCGCGGCGCAAAAAATGAAAAAGCCCAGGCAACCGGCCTGGGCTTTTTCATTGCATTTCGTGGGAAGCCAACCTTTTCGCCTGGGTCAAATCAAGGAGTTTTCCGCCAGGAAGGATTCGCAATCAATCAGCGCCCCAGGGTCCCATGATTCCCAACACTTCCATCGCCGTCACCTGAGCGAACCTCTCAACCCGATGCCGGCAGCAGTTAGGCTAGTGCCCTTCCTTGCCTTCCTCATGATGCGGCGCGGCTTCCGGTTCCGCGGGAGGGGCGTCATTGAGGAAATCGGACACAGCCGAGTCGTCGACTCCCTCTTCGGCCACCTCTTCCGCGGGGGCTTCGGCGGGTGCCGCGCCTTCTTCGAGGAACTCTTCGGAAACCCCGTATTCGCCGGTATCGGCGGGAGGAGGAGGCTGAACCGCCGGAGCCGCTTCGCGGCCGCCGCGGCCGCGCGGTTCGGTCTCGACCGTCTTGGCGGCTTCCTCGGCCCATTCGAGCATGTCGTCGGCGTCTTCTTCGGAGATGCCCGCCAGCTCGGCGACATATTCGGCTTCGAGGCATTCGAGGTCGGAATAACTCAGGCAGCCTGCCTCGATGAATTGCTGAACCAGGTCGTCGGTGATTCCGGGAATCTGGCTGAACCAGCCTTCCGCTTTTTCCAGGCTGCGGGTGAATTCCGACTCGGTCATGATTTCGATGTCCCAGCCTACGAGGCGGGATGCGAGGCGCACATTCTGGCCCTTGCGTCCGATCGCGAGCGAGAGCTGATCGTCCTTGACCAGGACGATGGCGCGGCCCAGTTTTTCGTAGAGGAACACTTCGTCGATCTTGGCCGGCTTGAGGGTGTTGTCGATGAGCACCTGGAGCGAATCGTTCCAGCGCACCACGTCGATGCGTTCCTGGCCACCGAGTTCTTCGATGATGTTTTTAATGCGACTGCCCTTGGTGCCGAGGCAGGCGCCGACGCAATCGACCTTCATGTCGATCGAGGAGACGGCGATTTTCGAGCGGTGGCCGGCTTCGCGGGCGACGGCGCGAATCTCGACGACATGGTCGGCGATCTCGGGAATCTCCTCTTCGAAGAGACGCCGCAAGAAGTCGGGATGGGTTCGAGAGAGAACGATTTTCACGCGGTTGCCGGTGCGGCGCACATCGAGGATGATCCCCTTCAGGCGCTCGTTGGTGTGGGGCATTTCGCCGGGGACCTGCTCGCTTTTGGGCAGGATCGCTTCGGCGCGGTCGGCTTCGAGATTACAAAGCGCCAGGCCGCGTTCGACGCGCTGGACCGTCGCGTAGACGATGTCGCCTTTGCGGTCCTTGTACTTGGCGAAGACTTCTTCCGACTCGGCTTCGCGGAAGTTTTGAATCATGAGCTGCTTGGCGGACTGGGCGGCGATGCGGCCCAGTTCGTCGGGAGTCAGGACATGGTCGCCGCGCTTGGCGGAGATGATGCCCGAGTCGCGGTTGATCGCGACTTCGATGCCGTCTTCGGTTTCGTACTTCTTGGTGATCGCCAGGCGCACGGCCTTTTCGATTCCTGAGAAGATGAGCTCGCGCGGAATGTTCTTCTCGCGGTGGAGGAAATCGACACCCTTGAGCAGGTCGGCACCGTTCATCGAAAGCCCCTCAGGTCATCAGCCAGGAGAGTCGGGTCCATGACGAATCGCGCGGAACACCGGCCCCGCATCGTGGGAGAGAAATGATGATCGTTGGGCTTATGGATTTGGGCCCGCGGATCGCCCGCTTCGTCCCGGCAAACGGGGACAAAACGTGCGCCCAGGCCTAGAAGGCGAGAGCTGGCAAAGTAACGGTAGCCTTCGTGAAAAGGCCTTGGTCCCCGTACCACCAGGCGGTGGCGCCCAATCTGACAACTGCCAAATCGGGATACTCCTCGTTGGCCATCTTAGCGAAAAGGCTCGGGCCGGTTAAGACCACCTTGGAATTCCAAAAGAATGCGCCAACAAATTTGGCGCTTGCGCGTGATGGCTCGGCCCCGTTTCACGGGAAATCTAGGATAAGACTGCCGGCCTGAGAGACGCTTGCGATGACCTCCTTAGTTTCCCGATATCTCGGTTTGATCCGATTCAGCCACACCCTTTTCGCGCTCCCCTTCGCGCTGGCCTCGGCCACGCTGGCCTGGAATCGCCAGGGGTTTGAGCCGTTGTCGCTTGTGGGCATTGTCGTCTGCCTGGCCATGGCGCGGGCGGCGGCGATGGCGTTTAATCGGCTGGCCGATCGCCGGCTCGATGCCCTGAACCCGCGGACCATGGATCGCCACCTGCCTGCGGGGCAACTTTCGGTGGCCGGGGTCAGCTGGTTTGTCGGCCTCACTTCGCTGGGGTTTGTTCTGGGAACTCTGATCTTCCTGCCGCTTGGCAACTGGTACCCGCTCGTCTTTTGCCTGCCCGTACTCGTCTGGCTGTTCGGCTACTCCTACGCCAAACGGTTCACGAGCCTGGCGCACTACTGGCTGGGCCTGGCGCTCTCCTGCGCGCCGGTGGGGGCTTGGGTGGCGATCCGGGGACCGCTCATCTGGTCGGAGCTGGCGATCCCCTCCTTGTTCGCGGCGATCGTCGCGTTTTGGGTGGCCGGGTTCGACATCATCTACGCCTGCCAGGACGAGGCGTTCGATCGGCAGGCAGGCCTGCATTCGCTGCCAAGCCGCGTGGGGGCCGTCTGGGCTTTGCGCCTGGCGGCCCTGTCTCATCTCATCATGATTTTGGCCATGGCCGCCCTCCCCCTGGCCGTGCCCGAACTGGGGGCGATCTACTTGGCGGGTTGGGCGGTGATCGCAATCCTCCTTGGCGCCGAACATCAGCTCGTGCGGCCGAACGACCTGCGCAGGGTCAACCTGGCCTTCTTCTGGATCAACATCGCCGTGAGCCTGGGGCTCTGGCTGACGATCTCCTTGCAGCTTTTTTGGAACTATCTGAAGTCGACCTAGCCGGGTGGCCTGGCTCGCTCCAGCTTTTCTGGAACGATCTGAAGACCACGTAGCCTCGGGACAAGGGCCGCTAGATCGCCTGTCCCACGGTGGAGGAAGCGGGAGTTTCGAAGCGGCGCAAGACCGCGTCTCCCACCTGCGCCGCCTGCTGGCGCAGTTCGGGCACGGCGGTGCTTTCCCATAGGGCCGGCTTGCGCAAGGTTCCCACCACGAACAGATCGGGCACCTCGTTGCCTTTGGCGTCGATCGCCATCCCTGAGGGCGCCGTTTCCAGGCCCAGGGAAATCTCGTCGGGCTTGACCCAGCCGGTGACGAGCAGCGAGCCGATCACCGGATTGGCCTCCGCCTTGTTGGAGGGCAAGGGGCCGGTGCAGTTGACCACCCAGTTGGCTGCCGCCTCGAGGACGCGGTGGGTGCCCGTTTCACGAACCGCCAGGCGCACCGTCCTGGGACCCGACTCGACCGAAACGACCCGTCCCCTGACCACGCGCAGGATTCCCGCATCGAGAAGCTGCTGGCAATGCTCCGAGATGGGGGCTGCCATCCGGTGCCGGTGGATCTCCCAGAATGGCCGCAGGTGTACCAGGAACCGCTTGCGTTCGCGTGTGGAAAGCGCTTGCCAGATGGGCGCCAAATGCGGGCGCAGGCCGTCGACCACGGCGCGCCAGTCAACCCCTTCCTTCATTTTCGAGCGGCCGAATCGCTTCAGAACCTTACAGAGTTCGAGCGCCTTGAGGTCCTTGGAACCGCCAAGCAGTTCCCCCACAACCTTGGCCATGTCGAGCGGGGCGACCGGCTGGCTGGGATGCGGCTGAGGCAAAAAACCATGGCGCGACACCAGGGTAACGGGTCCGGTGCGGGGCTCGCGCGTTAGCGACAGCACCGTGTCGATCGCGGTCAAACCGGTGCCGAGCACGAACACCGAATCCTCCGGTTGAATCGCGTTGAGGGCGAACGGCAGCCAGGGGTCGGCGAAGAAGCGGTCGCGCGGTCCCTTCCAGCATTTGGCCAGGGGGTCGGAGGGGGGGCGGTGGCCGATCGCCAAAACGACCGCGTCGGCGCGCACCGAGGTGCCGCGTTCCATGTGGACCATCCAGCCGCCTTGGGGGTGGCGGGCGACGCGCCGGGCCTCGTCGAGTTGCACCATCAGCTCGCCGAAGGGAACCGCTTCGCGGGCATGATCGTGCAAGGTCTGGCGTACATATTCGCCGTACCACTGCCTGGGCAGGAAATCGGTCGGCTTGATGTCGCGGTCCCGTTCGCGGGCCCAGTTGAGAAAATCATCGGGCCGGTCGGGCCAGGCGCTCATCCTGCCGGCCGGGACGTTGAGCAGGTGTTCTTTTTCGCGGGTGCTGTAAGCCACCCCTTCGCCCACGCTGCCGCGCCGTTCGGCGAGCACGACGCGAACCCGAGAGCCCGACTTGCGCGCGCCCTTGAGGATCTGCGCGGCGGTCATCGAGCCGCTGAATCCGGCGCCGACCACGACGACGGTGGGAGGGGAGAAGGGGATGGTGGCCTGGGGCCGCGGCTTGGGCCGGGGGATGAAGCGGCGAAAATCCCTCAGGGGCGGCGAGTAGACATGGATCGTGACGAGGCGTTCGCCAGGATGATGGGCGGTTCGCACCGAGGGGTTGTGCAAGGTGTGGATGCCGGCGTCCTGTCCGGCGGACACTTCTCGGGGGCCGACCCGGGTTTCGTATTCGAGGTCGACAAAGCCGTCCTGCGCGGCGCGAAAGCACGACTCGATCGCCGTACCCTCAATCACCCTCACGGCGCAAACCGAGCCGGTGTGGTCGTGGGGAACCGACGATTGTCCAGGCAGCCAGGTCATCACCAAGAGTTCATAGCGATCCCGCCGCACGACCCGGGCGCGGTGGTAGGCCTTCGGATCTTCGTGGATGAACTCCGCCACGTCGTCAGCGCTGAGGTGGGCCTCCTCCATGGCGCGGGCGATGCCGGCGAGCGTCGGATCGGCGCCCAGGTCATCGAGTTTCTGGATCAAATCGAAAAGGCGAGGATGGATCGATCGCATCGGTTGGCCTTTGATTCGGCGACAAGGAGCCCGGGGGTTTGCTGGGAGCCGCTTCGCCGCGGCGCCCCCTCCGGGAGTGATCCATGGAACGAACGGGGGCCGAGATTCCTCCGGGTCCATCCCCGCACGACTTGGGAAACGGGGGAGGCCGTTTTCGACGCAAACACCCCTGACCCGTTTTTACCCGCACGGCGGATGTTGAGTAAACCACGAACCCAAGGAACGCGAAACCGGGAAAGAACGCCGCCTTAAGTTTGTTGAAAGGGATTGCCTTGCCAGGACAAGGGCGCCGGCATGAATTACGGGAATTACCTATGTTCCACGAGGAACATGGAGCGGGTGTCCACGGGGGGAATTTTGGCGTCTACGCCCAACGACCTGAGCGGACCCGGCAGAGGAAAAGAAGTGGCCGCCAACCTTGGCGAGGCGCGGAGCTTTCGATGAGTTGGGGTTTCAGGCCGGCAGGGCGAGTTGATAAACGAGCGTCTGTCCCAGGGCCACTTGAGTCAGTGATCGGGTCAAACCAAAAAGGCTCTCGGCGGCGCCCACCAGGAAATACCCGTCTGGGTCGAGGCGTTCGGCCAGGTTTTCGATCAGGTGGCGCCGGGTTTCCTCGTCGAAATAGATCAGCAGGTTGCGGCAGAGAATCAGATCGAACTTGCCCAGCCCGGTCAAGCTGTCGAGCAGGTTGACGCGTTGCCAGCGGACAAGCGACCGCAAGCGGGGCTGGACCTCCCAGCCACCGTGCACCTCGGAAAAGAACCGAGACTGACGCAGCGGGTCGATCCCCCGCTTGATCTCGGTGTTCGTGTAAATGCCCCGCCGGCAGGCAGTCAGAATCTTCTCGGAAATATCGGTGGCCAGGATGGCGACCTCGTCGGCCACCTGGCGGCCGATCCCCTCGCAGGCCTCGGTGGCGGCCATGGCGAGGCTCCAGGCCTCCTGGCCGGTGGCGCAGGCGGCGCTCAGGATGCGGATCTTTCCCTGGCGTCCGGGACGCGAAAGCATCGGGTGCAGGATCCGGTTCTTGATCGTTTCCCAGGGGTGGCCATCGCGGAAGAACGAGGTCTCGTGCGTGGTCACTGCTTCGATGAGCGCTCCGCGAATCGCGACCCCAGTGGGGGCGTCGAGCCGGTCGCAGTATTCCTCAAGCGACTGGCAACGGGCTTTGCGGGCGATGGGGACCACCCGGTGCTGGATGAGATAGTCCTTGTCGGGACCAAGGAAGATGCCGCAAAGGCGGCGCACCTGGCTGACGAGGCGGTTACGCGTCTCGGGAAGGATTTCCATGGGCATGTGGAGCTGGCTGCTCATGGGCTCTTGGCCCCGGGCACATGGCAGCAACTCGCGATGACCTTGTTCAACGCGGTGGAGGAGCGGGCATCACTCGGGGAGCGCATTGCCTTCAAGGTCAGGGGAATTTGGTCGAGGGTCAGGACCATGTCGACCAGACCGGCTTGCACGGCGCTGCCCGGCATTCCCCAAACCACGCTGGAAGCTTCGTCCTGGGCAATGATCAGCGCTCCCTGGCGTTTCAGACTTGCCAGCCCGGCAACGCCGTCGCGGCCCATGCCGGTGAGCATGAGCGCGGCGCAGTCGCCGCCGTACACCGAAGCGCCGGTGCGAAAGAGGTAGTTGGCCGAAGGGCGGCAACCGTCTTCAGGGGGTAAATCGGAGAGGCCCGTGCGCACCGGCTGACCCGCCGGTTGACGCAGCACCATGTGCTTGCCACCAGGCGCGAGGTGGACCACACCCGGCCGGGCGATTTCATTGTCTTGGGCCTCGACCACTTCCAGACCGGTGGTCCGTCCCAGGCAACCGGCCATCGAGGAGGAGAATTCCGGGGGCATATGCTGGACGACGAAAATGGGAACGCCCAGCCCCTTGAGGTTGGGGAGCAGGCAGCCCAGTGCGCGGGGGCCGCCCGTCGAGACGGCAATGAGCACGGCCCGAAGCACCTTCGAGCCCGGTGGTTTGGGCGCCGCCTCAACTCCGCGCGGCATGCATACGCGCACGCACGAAGCGCGGTTGAGTTCACCGCGCTGGCGCAGAAACGCCCGGAAGCGCGGCAGCAGCTGATCGCGCAGGTATTTGAGGGAAGATTCGCAGTCGGTCGTGGCGGGTTTGGGAACGAAATCGAAGGCGCCCAGTTCGAGCGCTTTCATACTCACTTCGGCGCCGGCGCGGGTGTGGGAGCTGATCATGATCACCCCCACCGGCTTTTCGCAGGGCCGGGAGCGGTTGAATTCCATGATCTGCTGGAGCACGTCGAGGCCATTTTGGCCCGGCATTTCGTAGTCGAGCGTCACCAGATCGGGTGGGTGTTTGCGGACCATGTCCATGGCCATGTAGCCGTTGTGAACCGACCCGGCCAGGCTGATTCCTTCGAGGCCCTGGAGCGATTTCTCCAAAGCCCCCCGAAACAACCGGGAGTCGTCAACCAACAGAACACGCGCCGGATGATCCAAAATTCTCCCCTTCGTGGGTAAGTTGCCGGTAAGGAAACCGGTCCGTCCCCTCTATCGATCCTAACCTTAAGGTAGGTCAAGGTGAAGCGTTATGGGGACAGGATTTCAAAAATCGGGGTCCTCGGGGTAACGGAAATTCCTGGAAAAGGTCCCAGGGTGGCCCCACGGGATCCAGCGAGCAGAGGGAGGAAATTCATGGATGCGGTCGAGATCGCCGGAGCTTTGAACGAAATCGCCACGTTGATGGAGCTCAAGGGCGAAAATGTCTTCAAGGTTAATGCTCACCGGCGTGCCGCCCGCAGCCTCGAAACCCTCACCGATAGTCTCGATCGCCACCTTGTGGATGGTACGTTGGCCGAGGTCGAAGGGATCGGTAAGGCGCTGCAAACCAAAATTGAGACCCTCCACAAAACCGGCCGTTTGGAGGAACTGGATAGTCTCCGAAGCCAGACTCCCCCTGGCCTGCTCGACCTTCTCAAGCTCCCCGGAATGGGACCCAAGAAGGTCAAATCGCTTTACGAGGAACTGCAAGTCGATGGCCTTGCCGCCCTCAAGGCGGCCTGTGAGTCGGGCAAGATCGCCAAGCTGAAAGGCTTTGGCGCCAAAACACAGGAGAACATTTTGATCGGGATCTCCTTCTTGAAAGAGGGGGAAGGCCGCGTCCATCGGCCCGTCGCACTCGATATTGCCAGGGAACTGGCGACTCTTTTGGCCCAAGTTCCCGGAGTCGAAAGAGTGGAAATCGCCGGCAGTCTGAGGCGCGGTCGCGAGACGGTGAAAGACATCGACCTGCTCGCGGCTCTCGCGCCGGGTCAGACCGACGTCGGCCCGGCGATGGATGCCTTCACCGGCCACCCCAAGGTCATTCACCTGGGCGGCCGCGGCGAGACGAAATCGAGCGTCATTCTTGAGGTGAGTGACCCGGGAGCGCTCAACGGCAAGTCGCGCATCGGCGCCGATCTGCGGGTGGTTCCCCGCGACAGCTTCGCCTGTGCGCTGGCCTACTTCACCGGCAGCAAGGATCACAATGTGAAAATGCGCGGCCTCGCGATCGAGCGCGGCTGGAAGCTCAACGAGTACGAACTCGCCAGCCCCAAGGGGCCGCTTCCCTGCGCGTCCGAAGCGGATATTTACCGGCACCTGGGCATGAACTGGGTGCCGCCGGAACTGCGCGAAGGAACCAACGAATGCGAGGCGGCCCGACTTGAAGTGGGAACCGGCCTACCTGAACTCATCCCCATGAACGCGCTCAAGGGGGTTTTCCACAATCACACCACGGCCAGCGACGGCAGCGCCAGCCTCGAGGAAATGGCGCTGGCGTCGAAGGAACTGGGGCTCGAATATTTTGGCATTGGCGACCATAGCCAGTCGCTGACGATCGCCAACGGCCTGACTCCGCAGCGGGTCAGAGAGCAGTGGGCCGAGATCGATCGGCTCAATGCGAAGCTCAAGGGGATCAAGATCTTCAAAGGGAGTGAGGTTGATATCCTGCCCGATGGCAGTCTCGACTTCGACAACGAACTGCTGGCCGGCTTTGACTATGTCGTGGCCAGTGTCCACACCCATATGAATCAACCCCGCGACGAGATGACCCGGCGCATTTGCAAGGCGTTGTCCAATCCCTATGTGACCATGCTCGGCCACGCGACCGGGCGGCTGCTTTTGCGCCGCGAAGGATATGCGGTGGACCTGGACGCGGTGCTGCGCGAAGCGGCGAAACAAAAGGTGATGATCGAGATCAATGCCAACCCCTGGCGGCTCGATATCGACTGGGTCCATTGCCGCCGGGCCAGGGACATGGGGATTCTCCTCGTGATCAATCCCGATGCGCACGCTCCTGGCGAGCTGGCGAATATTCGCTATGGCCTCGAAGTGGCCAGACGGGGCTGGTGCCAGGCGTCGGACATATTCAATTCACGGAGTGTGGCGGAAGTCAGCGCGTATCTGAAGGAGCGCAAGGCGAAGATCAAGATGTGATCGTGGGCTATAATCTCCCAAGCTCCTTTGCCGATGAAGTCGGCGTGGGTGAAATGCGTGCGCGCCGGTTCCTTCCTCCTCTCCTTCCTTTTGGAAATCGCAAACCATTTCCCAGGGGTGGCCTGCCTTGAAAACCTATCGATCGCTTGTGTTGGGACTGGTGGCTCTCCTGGCAGTCGGCATCGGCGGCTGGGGAATTTATCAATACACGATGCGCTCAGGCGGGGAGTCGGGCGCCGATCCCAAGGTCGAGCTGTTTGTCATGGACGCGCCGGCGGACCCCCGGCTTGATCCCAGCTTGATCTGGCGTAATGCGCGGCCCGATGTCGCCTATGTCGGGGACAAGGCCTGCCAGGTGTGCCATGAAGGGATCTGTGACCTTTACCACAAGTCGCACACGATGGCCCGGTCGTCTTCACTTGCGGGCAAACCGGACGCGGCGGGGCAGACCGGAATCGAGGGGTTTGGGCCCACTCACCACACAAGCTTTGAAAAAGACCAGATCCGTTTTTCGGTGACGAAGACCCCCGAAGGCCAATTCAAGCAGAAGGAAGAATACCTCGATGAGAGCGGATCGACGGTGGTCGAAAGGAACTTCGACTACACGATCGCGGTCGGGTCGGGTCATCGTGGCCGCTCCTACATTTTCGAGAAGGATGGCTGGCTGTTTCAGACGACGATGAGCTGGTTTTCGAAAGCCGGCATCTGGGATATCTCTCCGGGCTTCCAACTGGAGCGCGAAAATCTGGGCCGGCCGATCAAGAGGCTGTGCATCATTTGCCACACGAATCAGGCGGCACCGGTGGCCGGCACGGTCAATAAATACGAGCCCTTCTCGGTGCAGAATTTGGGGATCGGCTGCGAGCGCTGCCATGGTCCGGGCAAGCTCCACTGCGATGAAAGAGCCAACGATCCGGCGCCTGTGATCGAGAGAACGCGCACCAAAGTCGCCGCGTTTTCGTCGGGAGGTTTCCAGGGAATCCCGGGACCGGCCGATACCTCGATCGTCAATCCGGTGCGGCTGGCACCGGCGCTGCGCGATTCGGTGTGCAACCAGTGCCATCTTCAGGGAGAAAAGCGGGTGGAGCGTTCCGGCCGCAAGATGGAGGAATTCCGGCCTGGATTGCCCTTGAGTGACTTCATGGCGATCTTCGTGCTCCATCCGTCGATTAGCGACAAAAACAAGGCGGTCGGCCAGGTCGAGCAGATGACCTCAAGCGCCTGTTATATCAAGAGCGGGGAGAAGCTTGGCTGCATCTCCTGCCACGATCCGCATTCGTTACCCACGGAAGAAGTCAGAATCGAGTTTTACCGCAATAAATGCCTGAACTGCCATAAGGGTGATACGCCTCCCGCGACAGGCGAGCTGCCCGCCGTCAAGAACGGTGCGAGCCTGGCTCAAACAGGCCCCCAGGAGGGAGCGGGAAAAAAACAAGAAAAACCAACCGCTCTGAGGCCCGAAGTGGGCTCACAAGCGAGCCCAACGCCTCCTCGAAAAACAGACCCGACGGGGGGGATTTCACCTCCGTGTTCCCTGCCTCCGGAGCACCGCCTTGCGCGCCGGAATGACTGTGCCGCCTGCCATCTTCCCCGTCGGGCCAGTTCGGACATAGCCCATACATCCCTGAGTGACCACCGCATCCTGCGCAACCCCGCGAACGTCCCTGCCGGGGGGCGTGGGCTACAGCAAGGGGAGTTACCCCTCGTTCCGTTCCCGGCCCGGAGCGTAACCGCCCCGGACCGCGATTTGACGATCGCCCTGACTCAGTTGACCTTCGATCAACCGACGGCCAAGGCGGTCTTGTTGCCCATGGTGGGGCCGGGACTGGACGAACTGATTCGCCGCAATCCGGGGGACTTCGAGCTTTGGGCCACGCAGGCCGAAAGACTGTCCCTTGAGGGCCGCCACGAGGAATCGCTCAAAATATGGGAGCGATTGCGCACGGCTCGGCCCGAAGACGAAACGACCCTGTTGGGTTGTTCCCTTGCCGCATTGCGGGTGGGACAAAAAGCCCGCGCCGCGGAATTATCCAAGCGCCTCCTGCGCATTTGCCCCGACAATTCGGGTTACATCCTGTTGGCTGGGGACATACAGAAATCCCTTGGCCAATTCCGCGAAGCCCTTCCCCTCCTAGAGGAAGGGGTTCGCAACCAGCCTGCAAGTTTGCGCCTGAGGCGCTCGCTGGTGGAATGCCTGGTTCGCTTGGGCCGAAATGACGAGGCCCGCGCCCAATTGGAACTCCTCGCGAAGCTGAGCCGTCAAGGTGAGGGAGATTTGCGTCGCTGGTTTGCCCGGTTGCTTGCCGAGGCGCGCTAGCGGAAACCTTTCTCACGGTCTGGCGAGCCCGCGTGAAGTTAGTTGTCTCCCTTGCCTTTCGAAAGAAAGAAAACGAGGCCCAGGACGACCAAAACAGCGATCAACGCGAGCATGGTGTAGCCATTCGCGAAGAAGTCCAAAATGGTGTCCATGAACCCTCCTGCCTGGAACTCAAAATCGAATCCAAAAAACCACGATAGGCAGCTGAGCTTCAGCTGAATCTTTTCCTACAAGTCGATCGCCTTTCGAGCAACCCTGATTTTCGATTTCTTGCCCTGGTGCGGCGGCTTGGGGCGCCTCGCGGCCATCCGCCACGGCAACAATCGACAGCACGGAATCGCGCTTCTGGTGTCGGTAAGTGTTGCTTACAGGACCATTTGAAGCGATCCGGTTTTTGCTCGGATCTCCCTCGAGAAATCGACTTCGGGATGGTTACAAGAAAACCGCGATCGGCGCTTTGGCGTTGGAGTTTTTTTCGACCGCCTTGAATCGCGCCAGAGTCTCTGGGTGAACTGGGGTGGTTGCGGTGAGTTGGCCGCCGCCTGACTTGCTCGGCGATGCGAAGCCGGTTCACTTTGACCTGCCGAACGGCTCTCAAAAACTTTCGTGAAGATTCTATATAAGACTTTAGGGATCTTTTTTAGACAAATATTCCGGCGAGTCGCTTCAACAAATTTGAAAACACTCAGGCGACGGGTCTGGCTTTCATGCCGGCTGCCTGACGGACAAGCTCAAGAGTCTGGCGCGCTTCTTGGCGCGCCTTGGCCGCGCCGGCTTTCAGGACATCCTCGACAAAATCGGGGCGTGCGGCCAACTCGCGGCGCTTTTCCCGGGCGGTGGCGAAATAACCTTCGATGACTCCCAGCAGTTCTTTCTTCACATCGCCATACCCCAGGCCGCCTGCCCGGTAGCGGGCTTCCATCGCGGTGCGGCCCTCGTCGGAGGAAAACAAACTCCAGAGCCCGAAGAGATTGCAATTCGCCGGATCCTTCGGGTCGGCGACGGGAATGCTGTCGGTCACGATCCCCATGACCGCCTTTTTGAGATTTTTCCCCTCCGCGAAGATGTCGATCGTGTTGCCGTAACTCTTGCTCATCTTCTGGCCGTCGGTGCCTGGAACCTTCGCCTCCTTGCTCAGCCGATAGTCGGGCAACGGAAACACCTCGCCGAATACGCGATTGAATTTCTCGGCCAGATCACGAGTGATTTCCAAATGCTGCACCTGGTCGCGTCCGACCGGCACCAAGTGAGATCGATAAGCAAGGATATCTGCGGCCATCAGTACAGGATAGGAGAATAGGCCGACGCTGGCGTCGATCCCTTTTTGCACTTTTTCCTTATAACTCACCGCTTTTTCGAGCAGTCCCATCGGCGCGACGATTGAGAGAAACCAGGTGAGTTCGCAAACCTCCGGCACATCGCTTTGGCGAAAGAAAGTGGCGCGGGACGGGTCGAGTCCGAGGGCTAGGTAGTCGAGTGCGACATCGTGCACATTTTCGGCCAGCTTTTGGCGGTCTTGCAGCGTGGTCAAAGCATGGTAGTCGGCGATGAAATAGAAAGCCTCTCCGGCATCCTGCAATTCAATATGCTGCTTCACCGCGCCGAAATAGTTGCCCAGGTGAAGTTTGCCCGACGGCTGAACTCCAGACAGCACCCGCGGCCGGCCCTTGACCTGTCCCGGTTTTTGGGCACTCGCCTGCACCGCCTGACCGCTTGACTCCCCGCTCATGCTCTGGCCGCCTTCCTAGTCTTGATCCTAAAACGGTAGTGCCGCCGTCCGGTTTCCTCAAGAGGCGCGTTTCCCGAGGAGGCGTGATGTCTCGGCTACGTTCGATTGAAGTTTGTGCTTTATTATTGATAGCCATTGATTGAGAAGGGTCTGCCAGGGAAAGCAATGCTCGAACGAATTCTCGAACCGGAAGTCATGGACGGACCCGACGAGGCCCTGGCCTATGACCGGATGGATCACTCCGAGGTGAATCGGCTTTTTGTTCAACAGTTCAAGGACCAGTTGAGCCGCAACTCGGCTGAGAAGGCCCCTGCCCTGCCTCCCGATTCCCCGGTGCTGGATGTCGGTTGCGGCACCGGATTGATCCCGATCGAAGCGGCCAGGCAGTTGCCCAAGCTGAAGTTCACTGGAGTCGATCTGGCCGAATCGATGCTCGAGCTCGGCAGGAAACATTTGCAGCGTTCCGGACTGGCAGACCGGATCGAGCTTGTTCATTGCGATGCTAAAAACCTACCTTTTCCCGATGCATCTTTTTTTGCGGTAATTTCCAATAGTATCATTCACCACATTCCTGGACCGTCGGCTTGCCTTCAGGAGATGGTGCGCGTTTGCAAACCTGGAGGGTATCTATTTGTTCGCGATCTATTTCGACCTGAGTCTCTTGGTGAGTTGAACCGCCTTGTGGCCCTCTATGCGGCCGGCGCCGATGCCCAACAGCGCGAGCTCTTTGCCGCCTCACTCCATGCCGCCTTGACTCTTGCCGAAATTCGCAAGATGGTGGAGCAACTGGGCTTTGCACCCGAGACCGTCAACCAAACAAGCGATCGGCATTGGACCTGGTCCGCACGAAAATCGACCTGACTGCTTTCTCCATTTTCTCTATTGTCTATTTGTGTTTTCTTTGGCCTTCTTTTGCCTTCTTTTGCCTTCTTTTGCCTTCTTTTGCCATCTTTTGTCCGGTATCGCTTTGTATCAGAATTTCCCGGGCATGATTTAAGTCGCACTTCTCAGAGACCAGGGCAAGCTTCTGATATCGCAGCCGATAAATTTGCGCAGTCGTGCTGTTTCGATCGGCGGGGCGCGGCGGTCGATCGATGCCTATCGCAACCGATAGCTGATCTCGTTTCCAGAACTAGGAGACCGCCATGGCGTGGAGTTTGTTGATGGCGGTCGGCTCGGCCCAGCGGTGCGGGCCATTTTTCCAGATAATATATCCCAGATGTCCGCCATGAGGAACGATGTCGATCTGCATGCGCGTACTGCGTCCGACAAGTGGTTCAAGCGAGCGGTAATCGATGAACGGATCATCTTTCGCAGTCAAAATCCAGGAGGGGATTTCGATCGCTTCGAGATACTTGACCGAAGATCCCCAGATATAGTAGTCCATTCCCGAAGCAAAGCCCCAGATCGGCGCCGTGACCTGATTGTCGAATTCAGTAAGAGTCTTGGGCATTTGCTCGCTAAGCGAAATGGGCAAGGGGTGAATTTTACGGCGAGCCAGCTCGGCTTCCCAAAGCGCCTTCAGGAAGACTTTTTCATAAACCCGGTTACCCGGCCGCGCCAGGAGCGCGCAGCATGCCGCCAGGTCGACCGGCGGGTTCATCGCCACCAAACCTTTCCACATGGGGTGTTTTTCGTGAATGGCCGAACCAAGGGTCCCGGCCAGCCGCAGTGTGATGTTGGCTCCCAGCGACACCCCCATCACGGCATAGGGGGAGGTTGGATGAATCTTGGCGATTTGGGAGAGCATTGCGCCCAGGTCGTCGGAGCTTCCCCCATTATAAGGTCGTCTGGCCAGTGCCAAACCGTCGCCAGCGCCGCGCAGATCGACCCGGATGACGCCCAGTCCCTTCTCGGCGGCAAGCCATCCCAGACGGCAGATCGTTCCGGAGCGATGGGAGCCGGTCAATCCATGGACGAGCACGGCCAGGGGCGATCCGGGCACCCAGTTGCGCGGGAGGTTCTCGTGAAAAACCAAAGTATCTCCGTCGGCAAGCGGAACGAAGTAGCGCCGCTCGGGCGGCCCAATCCCCTTGCCGGGAAGGTAATGGCCGCCAAAGGTCTGCTTGTGAGGACCTTGCAAAAACCAGGGGGGAGAAGGAGTCGAATGGGGCATCGGGTTATGAAAAAGGGATTGATAAGATTCTCCAAGAGTTTAGCACGCAAGAAGGTCCGTTGGGAATTCACGATCACTAAGGTTCGGAGCTTGGGATGGAAGATAAGGCAAAAAACGCAAAAAACACGGAAAACTCAAAAAACTCAAATGGCTCCAGAAATAAGAAAAGCGCAATAAGCCCCGATTCGGCCCCGGAACTCCGGTCGCGTCCCTCTCGCCGCTCACCCGAGAGCCGCCTCTCGTCGGGGGGCCGCCGCTGGCCTGCGGAGTGGGAAACCCATCGAGCGACCTGGCTGTCCTGGCCGCATGAGCAGTCGGACTGGCCCGGCAAATTTGGACCGATCCCCTGGGTATGGGCCGAAATCGTCCGGCTGATTTCAATGGAAGAACAGGTCGAACTGTTTGTTCCCGAGAGGGCCGAGCGCAAGGTCCTGGCCATCTTGCGCAAGGCGGGGGCCGATCTTTCGGCCGTGAACCTCCATCCCCAACCGACCAATCGCGTCTGGATGCGCGACGCGGGAGGCATTTTCATTCAAGATGAAAAAGGACGCAAAGGCTTGCTTGATTGGCGGTTTAACGCCTGGGCAAAATATGAGGACTGGGGATTGGATGATCGGCTTCCCGGCGCCATGGCGGCGATTTGTCAATTGCCTGCTTCAAGAGTATGGCAACCGACGCAGCAACGAAAAAGAATAGTCCTGGAAGGCGGCGCCATTGAAGGCAACGGGGCCGGCACGATGCTCACCACCCGGGAATGCTTGTTGAGTTCTGTCCAGGAAAGGAATCCTGGCTTTTCCGCAAGGGACTACGAAACGATCTTCGAGCAATGGCTTGGAGTAGATAAGGTGATATGGTTGGAAAGGGGAATTGTTGGCGATGATACCCATGGTCATGTTGACGATTTAGCAAGGTTCGTTTCGCCACACACTGTGGTAGCAGTACGAGATGTCGATCAGCAAAGCCCAAACTATGAATTGCTTGAAGAGAATATCCGAATACTAAAGCAAGAAAAAAACGCCCAGGGCGAAATGCTTGAAGTGATCGACCTGCCGATGCCGGGCTCCATCGCCTTCGCGGGCCGTATTTTACCGGCAAGTTACGCGAATTATCTACTGACGAATGGGTCGGTGCTCGTGCCGACTTTCAACGACGAGAAGGATCGATTGGCACTTGGAATTCTGGCCGATTGTTTTCCTGGAAGGAAGGCAATTGGTGTTCATGCTTTGGATTTGGTGTGGGGACTTGGGACCCTTCACTGCCTTTCTCAGCAGGAACCAGAGTGAGCGAAAAATCGGCTGGTCGCATTTGCAGCGGCTTGAAAAGTGGTGTGAGGCAAATGGCGTTCCAACTGGGAAAATCGCAATTTCATTCATTTTCTCGATTCAGACGCGTTTTTGATCATTTTTTGGTGGCACTCTGAAGGATGATTGCATAGAATGATCATCAGCCCCGTAGTTCGACATGGAAGGTCGTTTGCAATTGTCGCATGCGGCCGGTCGCAATGAACCTCGTACCGAGTCCATGTGAGGTGATGTGCGGCTAAATGGTTTCTCGTTGTCCGCATGAGTGCGGCAAATCGAAAGGATGGACATGGCTCGTCAGAATGTTAATCGTAGTCGTAGAGTTCGTATTCCCGCTGAAGAATTCGTCCAACACTGGGGTAAGGCTGTAAAAAGCGAACATAGCTACGACGAACTTGCGCAAACCTTGGGCATGGCCCGTCAACAAGTTTACAGCCGCGCGCGTCTCCTCCGCGCCAAGGGCGTAGATCTTCCGAAGCTTGCCGATGGCCGTCGCGGCCGCCGCGCGCTGGATGTTGACCATCTCAACAAGCTGCTCAAAGAATCGCTCAAAAACTCCCGCTAAACCTTTTTTCGCGGTTAAAAACAGACAAAGGCGCCCCCTTGGGCGCCTTTGCCATTTTCTACCCGCCAACTTCTCAAGCGGTTTGCTTCAGAAGTGTGTGAGTGCGGGATAGGAGAGTCGAACTCCTCTGGCCAGCTTGGGAAGCTGGTGCCCAGCCGATAGGCCAATCCCGCTTTGTATCTCTCCATTTAACTCATGTTTTTGCTTTCGGCAAGGAGAATGTGCCTGCGCCGATAAAAAGCGCCCAAGGGTTCTAAGAAGCGCCTTTGCGAACTCGGCCTCTCAGAGATCGATATTGAGAGAGCGGTTGCTCACAGTTGTGACTATGCGTGCCCATTGCGTGTTGCCAGTGATACGGTTTCCTTCTTTCCACCATCGCAGAAAGCCATTGCGTTTGATGAGAGATTCACATCGCAGTTGCATCGGCTGACCTCGCATTGATGTCATGTTTTGTCTTGGTCTGGATGTCGGCACGGTCTTCCAGGAATGGTGTTGGCTCCCGTGTGCGCGAGCCAGCAAAATCAAAAACCAAATGTCGCACCAAGGACAGCGCAAGTAAATCAAAAGGAAGACGCAAAAACGTCAATCAAGCTACGAGGACGAACCAAGGTTCCGCATGGCTTGTGAATGAACTTCGCCAACGAGTACCGGCTGGATATCGATTGCTGAAGGATGTTTACCATGCATGTCATCTGTTTAGTGGGTTTGCTTTGCCTTTCTCAACAGGCCAGCGATGCCGGGGCGGCCGCCACCTGGACTTCTTCCTTTGTTCCGGGAAAAACGACGCCGATCGCGAATCTGCCACAATGGGAAGAAGAACGGCGCCGCATTCGTGAAGGAATGGTGTTGGCCTTTGGCTGGCCGGGCGACCCGGGACTCAGGCCGCCGCTCGACATGCGCGAGCAATCTCAAAGCGACGAAAAAACCTACACGCGCACCAAAATGAGCTATGCCATTGAAAAAGCAGCCGATGGAACGGTCGAACGAATTCCTGCCTGGCTGCTTATCCCCAAGGGATTAAAAGCCGGCGAGCGCCGTCCAGCAATTCTCTGCCTTCATCAAACCAATGGCGCACTGGGCAAGGACGAACCGGTGGGCCTGGGCGGCCTGCCTCATCTGCACCTTGCCAAGGAGTTGGCCGGCCGCGGCTTCGTTTGTCTTGTTCCCGACTACCCCTCGTTTGGGGAATACGCCTACGACTGGAAGAAAAATCCCTATGCATCGGGATCGATCAAGGCGGTAACCAATAACATCCGCGCGATCGACTTGCTCGCGTCGCTGCCCCAGGTCGACCCATTAAAGATCGGCGCGGTCGGACATTCGCTCGGCGGACACAATGCCATGTTCACCGCCGCCTTCGAGCCGCGCATCCGCGCTCTGGTGACAAGCTGCGGCTTCACCAGGATGGCACGGTATTACAATGGCGATCTGCGTGGCTGGACAAGCGATCGTTATGTGCCGCGAATCAAGGAGCGCTATGGATTGGATCCGGCGGGGGTTCCCTTCGACCTTCCCGGCATTCTTGCTCTCCTCGCTCCTGGAGCGCTGTTCATCAACGCGCCCGAAAAGGATTCCAACTTCGCGGTGGTGGGCGTGCGCGAAACCGTCGATCAGCTTACTCCGCTTTACAGGTGGCTTGGCGCGCCCAAGGCCTTGGCGGTGGAGTATCCCGATTGCGGTCACGATTTCCCCGACGACGTTCGCGAAAAAGCCTGGGTTTTTTTAGAGCGGCAACTGGATTTTAATAAATAACAACCTGGCAATTTCTATTGCTGATTTATTTGGTTTTATTTGGTCGTAATTATTTACGCCAAATATTTCTATATCTGGCGTGTTTAGAGTCTCGCAATTTTCCATTAGAAAAAATACTTAAATGAAGCAGGGGCGGGGATGGCTTCTTCAGCCTTCCCCGCCCCTGCTTCATTCGCCCCGAAGAGCCGTGCCTATCAGTCGGTGTTGATTTCGCCACCGTTGCGGCTGACCATCCGGGCCAGGCTGCGGGCCGTGATCGACTGGGTAATGGTGCGGACCGAGCCGTCGCCCATAAGTCCGTTGACCGTGCCAGAGTGGAACGCATAGATCTGGCCGCTGCCGTCGGTACCATAAACCGCCGAACCCGGGCCGCCCGCCGCGATGTAATCCTGGCCGTTGGTCACATTAATGACCTGGTCGCCGGGGAACACGGTTGCGGTGGCGTTCGTGCCGTAGAGGAAGGGGATTTCGCTGGCCGGGCGGCACCAGCCGCCGCCGTTGACGCGGGCCGAGGCGGAAGCGGTCTTGATTTGTTGTCCCTTGACCCAAATGTTCGGCCTGCCGGCCGATTCCGTGACGAGCAGGGTGTTGGTCAAGCCATCGGTGAAATCGGCAAAGCGAAGTTTGACGGATTTGGAGACTCCACCGTTGGTGACGCCAACCGACTGGGCATCAACCACATTCAGGCCGGTAGGCCCCAGTTGCGGATGCACGCCGTAGATGCTGGCGTAGTCGCTGACGGCGACGATGTCGCTCCAGGGGGACGCGGTGTCAGGTGCGCCGTCAAGTCGCTCGGGGCTGGGGGATGAGGGGCAGACAAAGGTCTTGATCTTGACGCTGGTGTAGGGGGTATTCAGCGGATCGGACCAGTTCACGTTCTGGTTGTAGTTCTTGTAGACATTGTCTTGCTCGACGTAGGGAAGCAAGTAAGTCATCCAGCGGACGCGCACGGTGCTGTTGAGAGGCGGGCGAAGGTTGGAGGGCAAGCTGCCGCTGACGTCGTGAATGTTGTGCAAGGCGATGCCGAATTGCTTCAAGTTGTTGGTGCAGGTCATGCGGTTCGCCGCTTCCCGGACCTTTTGAACGGCCGGAACGAGCAGGCCGATGAGCACCGCGATGATGGCGATGACAACGAGAAGTTCGATGAGGGTGAACCCACTCCGTGATGAGAAACGACGCATGACAAACCTTTGCATTGGGAGGAGGAGGAATGGGGGGCCAGGCCGCCCCAGTAAGTACTTCGGAAGGAATTATGATCAACTTGATCAGTAATGTCAATTAGAAGGTTGTGGCCGGGGTATCCAGAGGGGGGAGTATTGATCCTAAGTTTTTATTTAGATTGGACTTGTGAAATGATGATTTTTACTCTGGGAAAAGTCGGGATTCTTTCGTTTTTTGATCGGGAACGGAGTTTTTATGGCTGGAAATAAAGGCCCGGCCGACCTTGCAAGGGGGATGAATCGTCCCTGCAATCGGATGAACGCGTTGAGGGCGGATTTCACGATCCCCGGAACGAGTTGACCCCCCGAGAACCGCGAAATCCGCCCGCAAGCGTCAGTCAGTAATACGGACCTGCAGGAAATGCAGGAATGAATGGGGCTATTAGTTTGCCGGACGCACAGGCGGTGCATTCTGAAACACATTTTCGCGTTCAAGCGGAAGCTGGAACCCATCGGAAATGCGAGTCATGTACAGGCCGCGGCAGACCCACCAGAAGGTTGCCATCGCCCGATCGGACCCAAGGTCGCTTTTCAGGGTACGGTAGTCGTCGCCGGTCAAAAGCCACGGCGTTTTGCTTAACTTGCGCGCATAGGCATAGGCGCGCTGCTCGGCCGGAGGAAAGCGCGACCAGTCAGAACCGGCAAGCAGCTTGGTGCGCTCGGCGATCCCGGCCTTGTCCAGCCCCGCGACTTCCAGGAGCATCTCGCAGTGCCCCATGCAGTAGTTGCAGCCAATGCTCCGCGTCTGAATCCAGAACAGGCTTTCTTCAAAGACGCGGTCGGGCATGCCCTCCAGGCGCAACATGCGGGTTGCCGTGCCCCAGGGCAAGGCGAGCTCGGGGACATAGCCCGTGCAAACCAGCGTCCAGACGATGCGCGTGGGACGCGGGGCCGAGGCCGCGCCCGGGACTTTTTTCTTGATTTCCTCCCAGGTGGGAACGGGTAGGCGCGGCTTGCGGTCGCGCTGGCGCTCCAGGCGCGATTGCAGTTCATCGTAGGAGACGGCCGACCAGTCTGCATCCTCGTCGACGACCGTCCTTCCGGTTTTGCCAAGTTGCGCGCTGTGGTTGGGCAAGGGGACCGATGGGGCGGGCGGGAACGCGTCGCTTAAGAAACGGACCTCCAAGGGCGCGAGCGGCCCGGTCGGTTCCATCGGCAAATTCAGGCCCAGGACCATGCGGTCCTGGAAATTGCCGTAAGCGGCAAGCAGAACCATGGCGGCTACCTGATTGTCGTTAAATCTCTGGCGCAGCCGCTCAAACAGCTCGTCGGGAATCGTGGGCGCCGCGACGGTGAGCAACCGTGCGAACTCGAGCGGTTCGCGATCGGCTGCTGGCCATCCATCGGGCGCGCCCGTCAACGCGGAGATCGCGGCGGCATCGGCACCTGCGCGTTTCAAGTCGGCAAGGGCGTACGCCTCGGAATAGGCGCAACGGTTCGCATGGGCGATGACCCAGCGCATTTTGGCGCGAAGCACCGGATCGAGCGGGCTCTTGGTCCGGTGGGCGAAATCGAGCACGAGCATCGCGGCCGCGGTGCGCGGCAAGTTGGTCGCCACCGCGCGCACCCAGCTTGGCAACGGCTGGCCGCCTCCAGAAACCGTGCTGGGCAAGCGCTTCCAACATTCTTCGTCGCTCAAAAGCGGCACGAAAGGCGACTGAGCGGCATCGACTTGGGCTTTTGCGCCATCGCCTTTGGCGGGCGCGGGCACACTGTAATAGTCGTAGAACACATTCTCGCGTTCCAGTGTGAGCTGAAAGCCATTGGAAATGCGCACCATGTAATTGTGGCGGCTGGCGTGGAGCATCGTAATAAGCGCTTTGTCGGCGCCCCAGGCGCGGGTCAAGTCGGCGACATCGTCGCGGGTGATCTTGCCGGGAGTCGAGGCGAGTTTCTTGGCAAAGGCGAGGGCCTTTTGTTCGGCCGGCTTGAAGCTGGACCAGTCGCCGCTGGCGAGTAACTGGCTGCGCTCGGCAATTTCCGACTTATTGAGGCCGGCAACCTCCCAGTTCATTTCGCAGTGTCCCATGCAATAGGGGCACTTCACCGCCCGCGTGGTAATCCAGAACAAGGTTTGGGAGAAAATCCGGTCCCACTTCGAGCTTGTCTCCGCGCCGGCGGTGCGCATGAAGTATTCGAACGGCACGGCCAGTTCGGGAGCGTAGCCAAAGACGATCCGGTACCAGACGATGTCGCTGGGCTTGGCAAACAAGCTCGCCGGCGCATTCGCGGCGACTTCGTCCCATGCGGGAACGCGCAGGCGGGTTGGCTTGCGCCGCTGATTTTCCAGGCGCTCCTGCCAAGAATCATAATTGAGCGCCGACCAATCGGCATCGGTCGCGGTACCGGCCGGCTTCGGCAGCGGCTGCTTGTCGGCAGTTGAGGGCTTGCCTCCCTTGGTTACCAACGACTCCGGCGCAAAGGAGATGGCGGCGGGAGGCAGCGGCCCATTGGGTTCGAGCGGGGCATTGAGGCAAATGAGGAAGCGGTCCTGGAAATTGGAATAAGCGAACAAGAGCACCATCGAGGCCGCTTGACGGTCGCCAAAGTGTTTCACAATCGCGGCGAACTCAGCGTCGGTGACCGCATCGGAATCGACCGACATTTTTCGCGCAAATTCCAGGGCCGCCTGCTCCGGTTTCGACCAACCGGGATAGCCGCTCTTTACCAGCCCGTCGATTTTCGCCTGGTCGACTCCCGCATTTCGAGCATCGAACACCGCATAAGCCTCGGCGTAGGCGCAGTGATTCGCATGCGCCGACACCCAGCGCATCGCGGCGCGCAGGCCTGGGGGCACGGGGCTCATGGTCCTTTGAGCCTGATCGAGTTGCAAAAGCGTTGCCGTCGTTTTGGGCAACTCCGCGGCGAGCATGCGGGCCCACGAGGGAAGCGGTTGGCCCTGGCCTTCAGCCGCCGGAGGCAGCTTTTTCCAGGCTTCTGCTTCAGACAACTGGGCAGGTTGAGCCCCATCTTCGGCGGCGCTCGCAGCCGAGCCCATCGAGTGGATCGCAAGCGATGCGATCAGCGTGAGTCGAACGAGGGAACGAGCGCCCAACGATTGGGCTTTAGCAAATGGCGTCATGGAAACATCTCCTTGATTCTCAAAAATCAATCCCGTGTGTTCAAAGTCTTCTCAATCCAGGCAGGATGCCGAGTGAATGATCGAAGTTCTCCCATGCTGTGCCGTCATGAGGCAGCGAAAGGGAGAATGCAGAGGTGGGAGATCACGCCGGCCGCCCTTACAGGGGTCGCGGCGTCACGAAAAAGAAAGGGGAGTGATCTTGTCAAACGCGGGGAGGGTGAAAGATATCGCGGGGGTGCTTTTGTCCGAGGCTGATCGGGGAAGTGCTCAGAGCGAACCGTGCCGAGCGGTCGTTTACCAGTGGCGATTCGATGGAAACGAGAAGGGGTTTGGCGATACGAACCTTGTGGTCTTCGGGATGAGTACCTGGCGTAAAAGGTGAAGGCCGGGAACAGTGAAGCCCGGTGCAAACCGAACGCTTCAGCGGCTTGTGGCTGGTCGCGGCATGGACTTGATCGGCGGGTCTGCCCACGGACGCATGCTCACCGCATCCGGCCTTGGCCCGGCCATCAGGCAAGAGGCAAAGAACAACGCAAGCGAGGAAGACTCCCCGCAAACGCACCAAGAAATTCCACAAGCATTCGACCATCATCGCACTGGCCAGTGGATGGAGAAGCCAATCCATGGGGAATTGTAATTGCGTGGTCGATTTCAACCACCAGGGCTTGGCTTTTGTGCCGGTCCTTACCGGGCCGCTGACCAGACGGCGCCGCTCTTGGGGTCCCGTTCGGTCGCTTGCAGCGATGCCACCGCACCGGCGGTCAGAGTGTACCCGGCGGTCAGCAGCATCGGCGCCTGGGGGTAGCCGGCCTCCGCGGTCAGCGCCAGGTCTCCCTCGGTGTGGACTCTCGGCGCTTTGACGGCGGCTTCGAGTGGCATTTCGGCGCCAAGACGGCCTAGCAGCACATTGGCCACCGCATTGACGATCCGCCTGCCGCCGGTCGCGCCGATCGCCAGCACCGGAGCGCCAGACCTAGTGACCACCGTCGGGCACATATTGTGCAAAGGCCGCTTGCGCGGGGCGGGCGAGTTGGGCCGGCCGGGGCGTGGATCGAACCGGGAAACGCCGTGGCCTAGCACGAGGCCAAGATTTTCAACAGATACCTGCGCTCCGAAATATCCGCCATGAGTGAAGGTCAGGGCCACGGTCAAGCCGCTCGCATCGACCGCGTTCAGGTGAATGGTGCCGCTGGCGGGCCGGCCGTCGGTTTTGCCGGCAATCGGTTGGTTATTCTTGATGGCGGCCTTCACACGCTCGGCGGTTTTCCCTGCGTACTCAGGCGAAAGCAACTGCTTGATCGGTACCTCAACCTGTTCGGGGTCGCCGATCAGCGAGAGACGATCGGTCCAGGCGACACGCAAGGCTTCGACGAACGCCTGTCCCGCCGTGCCCTCCGCCCCCAAGGCCTTGATCGTGGCGAGTGTTTGCAAAACGGTCAGCCCGCCGGCCGTGGGCAGGGGCGTGTAAAGAGTGAAGCCTTTCCAGTCGAGCGCAAGCGGCACTCTTTCGATGGCCTGGTAGGCGGCCAGGTCGGCGGCGGTGACCAGGCCGCCATGCGCCGCGAACGCGGCGGCGATGTCGGCCGCGATTTTCCCCTGGTAAAACGGAGCGACCGAACCGGCGAGCGCCAGGGACTCAAGGAGCCGGGAGAGATCGGGATTGCGAAAGATCTCTCCTTCCTTGAGCGGTTCTCCCTTGGGGAAAAGCAATTTTGCCGAACCGGGATCTTTGGCCATACGCGTTTGGGAGACGCGTAGCGCATTGGCGAAGCCCCTGTTCACCTTGAAGCCGTCTCTTGCGAGTCGGATCGCGGGTTGCACGAGGTCGGCGAACTTTTTGGTGCCATACCGATCAAGCGCCAGTTGCAAGCCGGCGAGCACACCCGGCACGCCGGCGGACAGCCAGCCGAAGGTGTTTGCCTCCCCTTTCACCTGCCCTTTTTCGTTGGCCTGGAAGTAATTGGGTGTGAGGGATGCCGGAGCGGTGGAGTTGAAGTCGATCGAGGTGACCTTGCCGCCCGGCAGGCCGGCGATGACGAGATGGCCGCCGTAACCGGCGATCCCGGCCAGCGGCACGGCCGCCACACCCGCGGCCAGCGCCGCGGCAACCACGGCATCGACCGCATTGCCACCGGCCGCCAGAACGGCGTTGCCGGCTGCCGCGCCTTCGGGCTGGCCGGCCACCAGTTGCCGGGGTGCTGCCTCCTGGGTGAAAGCGGGCCAACCCGCGAGCGCGGTCGCGCCCGCGGCCAGAAAGAAGCGCCGGTCTGGTTGGTTGCGCTTCGCGATTTCCGCTGTCTGCATCCGGTTCTCCCGTAGTTTCCCCACTCGTGAAAACACGCTGTCGAGCTCTCCCTTTCCTCGTTTTAGCACTCCGCCCTTCCAGAACCTGCCCGAGATGACAAAGTGCGTCCAAGCTGGGCCCGAAGGCTTGCACGAACGAAGAGTGCGGGGTAAACTTCTATTGTTGACTTAGTTGATTCACTTAATTTTGTTGGCGAAAGGGCCAATAGGAAAAATCAGTCATGGGTGCGTTCGTGCCAACGTATTCCTGGAAAGACGCACCCAAGGAGGGTGGCCGCTTGGGTCGCCTTGGGATCGCAAAAATCTGCTGAAGCTTACCGCGAACCTCCGGGAGAGAGGGCGAGGGAAGCCGAGGCCACAACGGGACGCTTTCGTTTCGATCTGGAAGGAGAGGACCAGGCCGAATCGGAAACGCTCGAAGTGGACTCGGCTTCTCCCTTTTTTTGGGATTCTGGCGTGACCAGGGCATAGAACGGGATGCAAGGCCTCACTTCGCGGTAGATTCTTCTGCCGATGCTTACTGCCAACGCATGGAAGGAGCGACACCATGAGCCATGAACCGCGCGAACCCGAGCCAACGGAGCAACCGGAACGGGTGACGCAAAACACCGAGATCGATCAACAATGGGCCGACTGGCTCGCTCCGACTCGCCGAACCTTGCTCTATGGCGCCGGGGCGGCCGCGGTCGGCCTGGTGCTGGGAAGCGCGCACAGCCACGAGGAGGAAGAGCCCAGGTTCGACTTCAAGCCGGTCGTGCCGCCGGCGGACAAGGGAGTCAGCCCCTGGGGCACCGAAACGCACAAGGAAGCGACGCCGAAGCCCAAGAGCCTTTGGCCCGGCTACCCCAACGGCCTGCCCGACAAGCCTCGTCCCTACACCGACATCAAGAGTTACCACGCGCACTTCTACTTCGATGAAGACTCCTACGAAAAAGCGGCGCTGGTGCGCAAGTGGTCCGCCGAGCGCTTTCCCGTGGAACTGGGCAACTGGAACATGGAGCCGCGCGGCCCGCATGTCACGCCGTCGTTCTATTTCGGCTTCACCAACGACCTGCTGCCGATCATCGTGCCGTGGCTGCAGCTCAACAGCCTGGGCCTGACGATTCTCTTACACCCCAACACCGACGACCCGCGCGCCGATCACCTCTACTACACCCTCTGGGTGAACCGTTCGCAGCCGGTCAACGCCTACGGCATGAAACGGCCCGGCCAGCCGGGCGGACCGGCGATTGAGAAAATTCTGCCGAACATCAAACCGACGGTGAAGCTGGAAGTGTGAGAGTGCTGGATCGGCAGCCGGTGATTAACAATCTCATCTTGAGGGCCCTGACTCCTGTTTGAGACGCGCATTCATCTTTTTGGCCTGCTCGATGAAATAGGGGCGTTTCGCAAGGGAGAACTGGGTGGCCAGTGCGACGGCTTTCTCGGACGCCTCGACGGCGTCCTTCCACTTTCCGGCTTTCGCATATCCGTCCGCCAACGAATCATAGGCATTGGCGGAGTTCGGGTTGGCCTCGACATTGCGTCTAAATAACCGAATCGCATCGGGATTTTTTTCCTGGGTTAGGGCGATAAACCCAAACTCGTTCATGACGCTTTCTGGAATGGCGAAGGGCCAACCGACTTTCTTCGACACATCCTTGAAATGCTGCTCGGCATGGGCGAGCCCCATGGGAAGTAAGTCAGGATGAAATCGGTAACCCTGATAGAGGCGCCGAAGCGCATCGATTTGCGCGATCAAGGATACACCCGAGTGCGTTTCGTCGGGGAATGCCTGGCTGAACCAGCGAAATCCCTGGGGTGATTTGGTTTTGAGTGTCTGAACGAGTCGCTCATAGTCCTCCAGGGGGCGGCCAGCATCGTCGGCCCGGGCGACATAGAGGAACGCCTCCAGCTTGGGCGTCGACTCGAAAGCCTTCTCCAGCGACCGTTGCGGCCAGTTGTGGTCCCAGTCGAGACTTGGACTTAGCGCAAAATACGCGCGAAAAAGCGACGGTTCGGCCGTCAGGCAATACAGAGCAAACAACCCACCTGCGGAAGGCCCGGAAATCACGCGAAACCCGTCGGTACGGTACGCCCGCTCGATCGTCGGAATCAACTCGGTGGACAAGAAGCGTTTGAAATGAGGAGCACCTCCTCCTCCCACCCACATTTCGGGCCAGTCCGTCGGTGTGAAGTCCCTGATCCTTACGGTGCTATCAAGTCCCACCACGATCATTTCCGGGATTTCTCCATTCGCGGCGAGAAAGTCGACGGCGGCGGCGGTGTGGAGGAATTGCGACTGGCCATCGAGCAAGTAGAGGACCGGATACTTGCGATCCTTCGCCCAGGCGTAGCTTTCCGGCAGGTAGACCCGGTATTTCCGCTCTTCCTTGAGCACTGCAGATTGCATGGCGTGGATTTGACCGACGACGACCTTCTCGTCCGCCGCGCGCGCCAAGTCGAAGGCGCCCAGCACGAACACCAATGAGAGTACCGCCTTCATGATCGTCTCCGAAACCGTGGCATAACGGTAGGAATGGAATGTAGACTTCTTCTACCCACCGCTTGCAGCGATTATATCCCTGCCGCGTTGCTAGGCAGGCGTCTTCCGTCCTGTTGTTTGATTCCTATTTGATTAGACGAAGACAAACTTGCTGCTTTGTGCTTCACCGATGCCCGCTTTGGAGGCAAGCTCGCGCAGGATCTTGTTTTTCTTTACACTACCGAATCCAACAGACAGGCGCTTCAAGCTCCTGTTTTGGAAAAGACCAAGAAAGTCCGCCGGCTCCATTCCCTGAGCGGCTACATGGGTGAATTCTTCAAGTGCCGGTGCTCTCGTCAATCCGCCAAGGTCCTTCAGACCCTTCAGATTTTCAAGGTAGACACGGCGTAACGCACGCAACCGTGAGCAATCGGGAATCGCCGTGATGTTCGGAAGCGATTGAAGAAACAAGTATTGAAGGCCAAGCAAAGTGGTCAAGACATCAATATTGCGCAGATCCTTGATCTGCCACAATTCCAGGTATTTGATTTCCGTCAAACCTTCGAGTGCCTGCAGATTGATTGGTGCCTCCAAGCTTGATGTCCAGCGACCACAAGTGCTTTAAACCTCGAAGGAACTCCAATCCAGGAATCGTAATCGACCGTAGTGTAAGGTCCTCGAGGGCTGCAAGTTGCGAGATCACCTGAATTTCTTTCGATTGCCCTTCAAGGTAGAGCGTTCTTAGATTCGAGAACCTAGGCAATAATCCGAGGCTTGGCTTCCTTGATTTTGTCGCCGACAGGGAAAGTTTTGTGATGCCGCCGGGTTGAATGTCTTTCAAGAATTCAAAGCTCTCCAGATCGTAGATTCCAATTTCAAGTGTCTGCAAATGTGGAAGCGACGCAACGCATTCCACGTGCTTTGCATGTTGAAGGCAGTTCGCGCAAAACCTTCTTAGGTTCGGCAAAAGCCGCAGGAACGACAAATCGCAAATAGAGGTATAAAAACCATACAGTCGCAGTGCGATATCCGCACGCCGCGAGAAAAGGGCTTCGTTCAAGAGGCGCCATGTGTCGGGGTCAACGGTTGAGGAAGCCTGTAAAACGCAAACCAAAGGGTTGGTTGCAATCTCGTCTACTTCCTTTGGCGAAAGCGATCCGTGAAATTCGATTCGGTCAGGTGATCCGCGTTCGAAAGGCATGACGTTCGGATGACTCTATCGTGGAGGGGCAAAGGCAGTTGGTTTAGAACTCTACTTGAGGATGCGCCAACAATCAGCAGATCCATCGCCACCCACAAGGCGCCGCTGATCAGTTTTCACTGCATCTTGACGGCATCGTGATACCGGAGTCGTTGATCGTCGGGCGATAACCCAAGAGTCTGAATTAGGGGTCCAGGGCTAGGCGGATCACCGAGCAGTTCTGCCCAGCCCTTCGTCACATCGAAGACGATCAAGAAGCGCTGGCCCGAGTTTAATTGATACGCCCATACTTCCTCCAAACCACCACAAGTCCGCGTCGGGTCCGTTTCGACGAAGTGCGGCTCGCCGAGAAGGGCATGCAATTCTGGGCGCGTAATGTTTAAGCCAACGAGGGCCCAAATCGGCAATTCAACAGGCATGGGCAGGGGGCAAGTTTCCAACATCCTCTTTGCCCCCGAATTAACGTGTGATACACCAGCTCTCTGGCGAACACGGTCCATCTTCGAACCTATCCGCCAAAGCGTGGCGTCGTACTGGAATGCTTCGTCGTGAAAGTAAGGGTCACCAACAGCCTTCGCATTCGCAGTTGCGGCCAACCCACGTTCTTTTACGTGAAAATGTCCTTGACGACATTTCCCGCGACGTCGGTGAGTCGGTAATCGCGACCGGCGTGCCGGAAGGTAAGCCGAGTGTGATCAATACCGAGCAGATGCAGAATCGTGGCGTGAAAGTCATGCACATGCACGCGGTTTTCGGTGACCGTGGCTCCGATGTCGTCGGTGCTGCCGTAACTGAGGCCCCCCTTCACCCCGGCACCTGCCAGCCAGGAGGAGAAGCAGGCGCTGTGGTGGCCGCGGCCTTTGTCGCCGTCGACGCCAGGGGTTCGGCCGAACTCGGTGGTCCAGACGACGAGCGTGTCTGCAAGCATGCCGCGCTGTTTCAGGTCTTTGATCAGAGCGGCGATCGGTTGGTCGATCGCTTTGGCATGTCCGGCATGTTCCGCCATGTTGCCATGCTGGTCCCAGTTGTCGCTTGAGCTGCCGTCGATCAATTCAATGAAGCGAACACCTCGTTCGGCCAGCCGCCGCGCTACCAGGCACTTCCAGCCGAATCCGTCGGTCTGGCCCGGCTTGAGGCCGTAAAGACTCGTCGTCTCGGAGGATTCCCTGGAAATATCGAAGGCTTCCTGTGCCTCCGTCTGCATGTAAAACGCCGTCTCGAACGTGCGGATCCGCGCCGCCAGCGCCTGATCTCCCCCGCGATCGGCGAGGTGCTTTTGATTCAACCGATGGGCCAGCCCCAGTTCCAGTTCTTGTACTTCGGCTTGGGCCGTGCGCCGATTCAAGTTGGCGATGGGAGCCGCTCCGGGTACGACCCGCACCCCCTGGTGATACGCGGGAAGAAAGTCATTGGCAAAGACCTGAGTTCCCGCGTAGGGCAGTTGCTGGGCGAGCACCATGAACGACGGCAGGTTCCGATTCATCGTCCCCATGCCGTAGCTCACCCAGGAACCGAGGCTTGGGCGCGAAAAGAAGAACGATCCCGTGTGGATGGCCAGCGTGGCCTGGTAATGTTCGTTATCGTCGGACTTCATCGACTTGATCAGGCAGATGTCGTCCATGCACTCACGCAAGTGCGGAAACAGATCGCTGACAAGCGTGCCGCATTTGCCCCCGGGCCGGAATTCCCAGAGTGGCTTGAGCAGCTTCCTTTGTTGGTTGGAAAGCCCGCCACCCACACCCATGGTCTTGCCGTCCGCCGCGAATAGCTTCGGCTTATGGTCGAAGGTGTCCATGTGGGACACGCCGCCATTGGAAAAAATGAAAATGACCCGCTTGGCCTTCGCCGGAAAATGCGATTTTTTCGGCGCCAAGGGGTCGGACGCGGGAGCCGTCGTCTCGGCCATGAGCTGCGACAACAGGCCTGGAAAAAGCAGCGACCCTGCCGCCATGCTTCGCAGCACACCGCGACGCCCAACAAGTGGTGATGAATGAAGCATGTCGGTTTTTAGTCCAGGTAAACGAATTCGTTCAGTCGCAGCATGGCGAGCAAAAGCGCCCGCCAGCTTTGCAATTCGAGTTGATCTTCAGCGATTCTCCCCAGGCGCAGCCTGTCGCGCACGGCGGCAAGAAATTCCCGGCTGGCCTCCCATTCCTCAGAGGTCGGTTTGCGGCCGAACATCAACAGGTACGCCCGTTCCAGTCGCTCGACATCCTGAGTGCGCGCCGACAACAGCCGCTCTGCCAGGCCGGTGGCTTGCGCATGGACGAAGGGGTCGTTGAGTAAATACAGCGCTTGCAGGGGGGTCGTGCTCGTCAGCCGCTGTGCCGTGCTTGCCGCCGAGTCCGGGCCGTCGAAGATCGCGAGATACGGATGCCGCTGGATGCGCTGCGTCATCAGGTAGACGCTACGTTTGTTGGTCTCATAGATCGCCTTGAACGGGTAGTGCTGGGTGTAATTCCAGTCGGTCTGCGGGGGAAACGGGTGCGAACCGCCCGGTGAAGAATCGAGATGGCCCCCGAGGGTGAGGAGCGTGTCCCGCAAGGACTCGGCATCCAGCCGGCGGCGCGAATACCCCGCCAGCAGCTCGTTCGCGGGGTCCTTTTCGGCGGCCTCGTCACTGCGCTGGCTTGATTGCCGGTACGTTCGCGACAGGACGATTTGACGGTGCATGGCCTTGATCGACCAGCCTGATGCCATGAACTGGGTCGCCAGGTGATCGAGCAGTTCCGGATGAGTCGGCTTCTGGCCTTGCCGGCCGAAATCATTTGGCGTGGCGACGATGCCTTTGCCGAAATGATGCAACCACAGCCGGTTGACCATCACGCGCGCCGTCAGCGGATTTTTGGGATCCACGATCCAATTGGCAAGTTGCAAGCGTCCGCTCGATTTGTCCTCTTGCGCCAGCCGCGCTCCGTTAAGCACGGTGAGAAAATGCCGCGCGACGAGCGGACCCGGTTTCGCCGGATCTCCTTTTTGTTGCAGGTAGGCGTCTTCCGCGAGCGGCTTGTCCGCCACGGCGTAGGCTTGCTCGAAAGGCAGAGGCGTGCGCGCATGCCGCTGCGCTTTTTTCTTGGCATCCTCTACTTGTTTGTCCAAGGATTTTCGCTCTTGGTCCTTGGCCTTGTCGCGCTCTTTCTCAAGCTGTTTGACCCGTGCATCCAGCTCGGCTTGCTGTTTTCGATGTTCGCCAAGAAGGCGTTCTGCATCTGCGGCAGGGATGAGTGGGACCAAGTCGCGCTGGTGCTGTTCAAGCTCGATACCCGGCCAGGGATAGCGCGTGCTCTGAAAAATGCCGTAGAGGCCGTAATAGTCCTCGTTGGTGACCGGATCGAATTTGTGATTGTGACAACGTGCGCAATTGATGGTGGTGGCCAGGAACGTGCGGCCCAGGTTATCGATGGTGTCTTCGATCGTGAGATGCCAGGGATAGTCGTCGACGCGCGATCCGAAGCGCCGGGTATTGGCAAGGTACCCCGTGGCAATGAGCCGCTGTTTGGCCTCTTCGGTCGATGAACCGCCGAGCAGATCGCCCGCCAGTTGTTCGCGGACGAATTGATCGTAGGGCAAGTCGCGATTGAAGGCGTCGATGACCCAGTTGCGATAGCGGTACATTTGCGGGATCGGGAAATCCGAATTGTCCCCGGCGGTGTCGGCATAGCGGACCACGTCGAGCCAGTGCCGGCCCCAGCGCTCGCCATACTGCGGCGAGGCGAGCAACCGATCCACAACTTGGGCGTAGGCATCGGCCGAGTCGTCGGCTTCAAAGGTAGCAAGGGCTTCCGGCGTGGGCGGCAGGCCGGTCAGATCATAGGTGACACGCCTGAGCCATACGGATTTCGCGGCATCCGGCGCGGGCCGCAGCCCGGCGGCTTCGAGCCGGGCCAAGACAAATCGGTCGATGTCGCCACGCGGCCAGGATGCGTCGCGCACTTTCGGAATCGCGGGCGCCACCAGCGGCTTGAGCGACCAGAAATCGCGAGCCTTGTTCCAGTCGATCGCGGTTTTGGCTTTCAGGGCGGCCGCGGTGTCTTCAGCCCGTGGATCGGGCGCACGCAACCGCACCCATTTTTCGAGATCGGCAATCTCGAGATCGGAAAGTTTCTTGCCCGGCGGCATTTTCAGGTCGGGGTCCGCATGGCGAATGGCGCGAACGAGCAGACTGGCTTCCGGATCTCCCGGCACGATCGTGGGGCCGGTGTCGCCCCCTTGAAGAATGCCGGCTCGTGAATCGAGCAGAAGGCTCCCGCCTTGCTTGTCCTTCTCCTGACTGTGGCACTTGTAGCAACGGTTGATGAGCACGGGCCGGATCTTACTTTCGAAGAAGGCGAGTTCTTCTGCCGTCGGCTGCAAGTTGAATCCCGCCGCCGTCGGCGGTTTGGGCAACTCGCCCTCGCCCGCCCACACTTCAATGCCGGAAAGGTTCGCGTCGCCCCCCTGCGCGGAAATGCGGATGACATGATCCGACACGGTTGTCCGCCATGGCCCCAGCTTTTTCCAGGTGCCGGCGGAACCGCTGGCATATTGGTTGAGGACTTTGCGCCCGTTCAGTGAGATCGAATACGTTGTGGAATCGTTATCTTCCCAGACGTACAGGTAGACCTGGTATGAGCCCGCCGGAACGTTGAGCAACTCCACATCGATCGGACGGCCCCAACGGGAGCTGCGAATCATCCGCGACCGGTCGGCATCGGTCGGCGGCTTCAGCGGTACCTTCTGGTTTTCGAACGAACCGCCATTGCAACGCAGGTTTTGCGCATCACCAGGTTCCCAGGGGTTGCCGTCGATCACGACCGCCGGGCCGTTGAGATTGATCCCCCGGTAGAACTTCGCGGGAGTTGTTTCCGCACCCTGTGCTCGCTCGGCAACGACAAGGAGCGTCACCAAGTAGAGAAAAAACGACGATATTGGCAAAATACGCACGCCCACGGACTCCGATTCGGAAGCGCCCGCGAAATCTTCCAAATTACCCCGGTCTACTATTTCTACCTTCGAGTTCGCGCCGGGGCGTTGTTATAATGCGTAAATCTTTTGTCATTTTGCGACACGCTCCTCGGTCTGCTTTGGGAAGCAAATGCGCGATTCGCTTGTCCGCGTCGGCTTGGTGATGGAACATTCGCTGGCGTTTTATCGACAGATTCTGCGCGGCGTGAAAACCTTTGCAACGGCCCGTCCGAACTGGATTTTCACCCCCATTGGCTCCAATCGTCGAGCCCTGGAATCGGTCAAGCCGCTCAACTGCCATGGCTACATCGCCCACATTTTTCATCGCCCGCTGGGAGAGGCATTGGCAGCGCTGCAGAGGCCGGTCGTCAATGTTTCAGGCGTGCTCCCCGATCTACCTTTTCCCAGGGTGATCGCCGACCATGTCGAGGCCGGCCGTCAGGCGGCGCGGCACTTGCTCTCGTGCGGACTTCGCCGCCTCGCATTTTTTGGCTACAAGAGCCACGAATTTTCGCTCGGGCGGGAGCGCGGTTTTCGGGAAATTGCCTTGGAAGCCGGCGTGGAAGTCGATGCCTTCTATGAGCAAAACCGCCACCTGGAAGAGCCCACCGGAGTTTGGCGGTGGAATGCGCCGTTACTCGCCTGGTTGGATGGTATGCCAAAGCCTGTCGGCATTCTTGCCAGTCACGACACCCAGGGAGCGCAGGTGGTCGAGTATTGCCACCAGTTGCGCTTGAACGTGCCCGACCAGGTCGCCGTGGTGGGCGCCGACGACGATGATCTCTTGTGCGAACTGGCGCGTCCCTCGCTTTCCAGTGTGCGCTTGCCGGCGGAGCGCATCGGTTTCGAAGCGGCCCGGCTGCTCGATGAAATGCTGCAAGGCCGTTCGCGGAAAAAACACACCCTTGTCCTCCCGTCGGCGGGCGTGATCGTCCGTCAGTCGTCCCATTTGCAAGCCGTGCGCGATCCTTATGTGGCCGCCGCGGTCCGCTTCATCCACGAGCAGTCGCATCGACCCTTTAAGGTGGATGATATCCTGAAGGAAGTGCCCATCGCCCGCCGAGCATTGGAACGGCGGTTTCGCAAATGGTTGCAGCGCAGCATCCTGGAAGAGATTCGCCGCTCCCATGTCGAACGGGCCAAGCACTTGCTCCTCACAACCGATCTGCCCATGTCCGAGGTCGCGCACCGCTCTGGCATGGGGGACGGAAGACAACTTTCGGTTGTTTTCCTGCAGCTCACTGGGGTGACGCCCTCGAAGTTTCGCCGCGAATTCACCGTGACGGGGAAGTGATGAACCTGCCTCCTCGTCATCATGCGCGGTTCTTCCCGGGATCCGATCTGGATGGTGTGAGGTTGTTACAAGCCTTCGACGATCAAACCGCGGTAGAACGCTCCGCGATGCCGATGTTGGGCTGCCTCCTGGTAGGCAGGACTGTAGTACCAGTCACGGGCTTCCTCCAAGGTCGGAAATTCGGCAATGACGACCCCCTCGACCTCCGCGCCCTCCAGCGTCAAATGCTTCCCGTAGGCGGCCAGCGCCTTGATCGGGCGGCCATCCAAGGCCCACCTGACCTTCTCCCAATAGGCCTCCAATTCCGATTGGTCGAGTGTCTTTTCACGCAGGAATACCATGTAAGCGGGCATCGTTTCCTCCGGTCAATCAGAGTAAGTCGAGATCAGCGCAACCCGCCGGAAGCGAGGATGACCTCGCCGGTCAACCAGCCGGAATCCTCTGAGGCGAGAAAGGCAACAACCTTGGCGATGTCAGATGGTCTGCCCGTTCGCCCCAGCGGGGTCATGGCCACGAGTTGCTTTTCGAAATCGCTGCCGACGCCATAGAGCCCCGCTGCCTTCGTTCCTTCGCTGAGTGTGGCGCCCGGATTGACGGAGTTGACGCGAATCTTTCGCGGGGCGAGTTCTTTGGACAGCACGCCGGTCACGGCATCGAGGCCAGCTTTGCTGGCGGAATAGACGGAGTATCCGGGTGTATGCGCACGGGAGGCAACGGAGCCGATATTGATGATGCTTCCGCCGTCGGGGTTGAAGTGCTTGAGCGATTCCCGAATGGTCAACAGGGGCCCGAGCAAATTGATGTTGATCTCGCGGTGGAACTCATCCTCCGTCAATTCCGCGACAGGCAGAACCTGATAGACTCCGGCGTTGTTCACCAGAATGTCGAGGACGCCAAAGGCTTCCTTCGCCCGCTCAAAAAGCCGGGCGACATCGGCGTTCTTCGCGACATCTGCTTGAATCGCGACGGCACGGCCTCCGGCAGCGGTAATCGCATCAACGACGGATTCCGCGCCGCCTCGGTCGCTCGCGTAGTTCACCACGACGGCCGCACCATTGGCGGCAAGTTCTTTCGCGATTCCTGCTCCGATGCCTTTGGACGCTCCCGTTACGAGAGCCACTTTCGATTGCAATTTCGACATTTTCTGTCCTCCTTACTCACTTGGACACCGCAGTAAGGAGACTGTGACAAGCAATATCGAGATTCTTCAATGGAGTTCCAGGGCTGCCCCAAGGTCACCCCTGTCGAGCAGATGCCGCAACCAGTCGACTTCATTCTTCGGTTCAAGAAAAGGATGCTCGCGGAAGATCGCCGCGTATTGGTCATCCATGGTGTTCTCGATGGTCCTCACGATGCCTTCTGCTGCTTCCGAGATCCGTTGCCTACGCAGCGGGACAAATTGCAGATGACTGGGATCGACATGCCCTGCCTTGATGAACCCCTTCGTCTTCTTCGGGCAGCGGCAGGGGTTGTTCGCGTTGACCAGGCCGCACTGGCCGTGCATGAACCGGTAGAGGTCTCGGCGGGCGCGGGCGAGGCTCTGCCGGAAATTGTCAGCAGTCATATCGAGGATTTCACTGCCCACGGTATCGCTGGCTCCGAGGATTTCACCGAGCGTGAAAATGAGGCGTTGTTTGCGGTCGAGGCAAAGGAGCATCCCGGTGGTGCAGGATATTTTTGCTTCTTCAACGAGCAGCGGCACCTCGACCGGCACGGTCTTCGGGTCTGGGAGATCCAGGTCAGGTGTTTCGTTGATCGCATCGGCGTAGCTGGAGAAAGTCAGAGACCCTCCCTCGCCAGCGCGACGTTTCATGTTCAGGATGTGGTTGGCCGTGATGCGGTAAAGCCAGGTGCGGAACTGGCTCTCGCCCTGGTACGTGCTGAGTCGAGTGATCGCCTTGATCAGCACTTCTTGCGTGACTTCTTCCGCATCCTGTAGGTGGAAGACCATTCGCACGGCGATGTTGTAAATCCATGCCTGATGCCGAAGAACTAGTTTTTCCAGAGCTTCATAGTTGCCCTGCTTGGCCCGCTTGATCAAGTCGGCATCGGTCGATTCATCGACGACTTCGGCAAAGGGGTTGTGCATCGCCGCATTCCTCTTTCAGAAGATCTCACTCTACGTTCATAGCCATGTACCCCTTGGACACGCGAAGCCATGGACTGTGACAACTGCGTCTGAGATCGTAGCGGCAGCCCTGAAAGTTCAAATCCCGCCAACAGTCGCTTTCGCAACGGATGACGGGATAGGAGTTAACGCTTAGCTTCAAGCGGATCGGTTCCTTATTTTAACTCCTTCAGGACTTCGACTGGCGTCTCACCATTCAACTTCGTTGCGGCCGGGCCGAAGGTCACCTGGCCCTTTTCCAATTGCAGTGGCGATTTCAACCAGGCATCCCAACGCGTTTTCCCTGCTGTGAGGGATTGTGCCCAGATCGCTTCGTCCGCTGTGAGCGGTCGCAGCATGCGGCATTCGTGGTCGCACATGGGCTTCAATGTTCCCACCGCGAGGATTTTCGACTTGGGATCGGCCAGTTCCGCGACCGTCTGATAGGGTACGGCTCCCCCAATGTTCGCCCGCGAGGCGGCCTTGGCCTTCGATTCATGCTCTGGCGGAACAATGCTGACATTCACCTGCTGATAATTCGGCCAGGCTTCGTCGCCACGGGTCGATTCCAGTGGATACCAGCCGAAGCCGGGGACATACGCTTCCACAATGTAGTGCGTCTGGAGTGGGCCGCTCCAGAGCGGGTACCCGGCGAGCACCCGGGCGGGAACGCCCGCCGCGCGCAAGAGCGCTGCCAGCAGGTTGGCGTTACTCGTGCACGAACCTTGGTGGTCCAGGGCCTCCACGGCGGTCAGGTCTTTGACACGGCCCTCGGCCGCGCTCAGAGTCGCATTGCTCGCTTTGAGCACTTTGCGAATCGTGGCGAGCACATCCTTCGAGTTGCCTTTCGCTTCGGTCGCCAGCTTGCGAATGCGCTCATGATCGGCATCGCAGCACCAGGTGGTCGCAAGCCAGGGTTTTGCCTCCGCCGGCCATTCCTCGGGAAATGCGGCCGTCTTGGGCAGGGTGGCGTACTTGGTCGGGCCCACGAGTATGGCGGCGGAGTATTCCACGGTGACGCCTTGATAAGGTTTCAGGTTCGTAAGCTCGATGCTCAGAAGGCGGTTCGACCCTGAGCCCGGCACGATGGTGGCGGATTTCGCGCACTCCGGAGGGGTGATTTTCAGTGCGAACGTCAGCGGCACCTGATCGCGGTAGGCCAGGGGGAGCGGATGGAGGAACGTGGCCTCGCTACTGCCGTACGAGGTGACCTTCGCGGCCATCCGGACTTCCATCAGGCCGGGACCCGGTTCGATCACGGTCAGGGGCACGGAACGGTCTACGATGTCGAACGTGGCATCATCGACGCCGACTTTGCCATTGCCCAGCAGGAAGAACCCCAAAGAGATGAGTTCGGCATCCTTGGCAACATCTCCGACGATTTCATAATGCTGCCAATTTTTCTCGAGAATGGGCCGTTTGGCCATGTTGTCAAAAAAACCAAGAGCGCCGTCTTTGCGATCCACGCGCAACCAGAGTCGCACCTGATTGGTCTCGCCCGTGATGTCGGCACGCACCGCGGCCTTGAAGCGAACGCGCTTGCCCCGATACGGTTTGGCATCGATCATTTGCATCACATTGCCAATGCCTGGTCCCTCGGGTTCGGCCTTGTCGTTCGCGGCCCGGCTCAGTTCGACACTCCGCTTGCCGGCGAAGGGCTTGTCCTCAGTGAGGGCGAAGCGGCAAACATCTCGTTCATTGGACTTCAGAAAGTGCCAGCCCGTAGGCGGCTGGCCAAGATCCCCTTGCTCGAAGCCACCGTTGACGAGCTTCTGCGTCGCGGTGGGCTCTTCATCATCGGCCCACAGGGTGACGCTGCCAACCATCAGAGCCAGGGTCGCCAACAGAGTTCGCATGAGTCTATCTCCATGACTTGAAAGAAGGTACCAAATCAAGAGGACCAGGGCACGATCAAATCCACGGCAAGATTCCCATCTGGCGGATTTGTCCGTGCGCGCACGGATCACCGCCACTCGCGTCATGTCGGAAGGTACAAGGAAAGTCTAAGAGCCTGTGATGCGCTTTGAAATGCTTTTGAAGTACCCTTTGAAGAAAGGCCCTTGCCAAGAGGAGGGTAACGAAGGCGACCCCGTGCCAAGTTGAAACCGTTTCGGAATGTCGTCTCCTCTTGAAAGATGAATCGCTTCGAATCTTCATTCGATAAGAAGCATTAGAAAGGCTCTAGGTCTCTGCCCAATTAGACAAGTGATCGAGCAGCTTGGAGACAGGCGATGGCCTATTTTGCCGCGATTCCCTTTCCCTTCGCCGAATTCCACGCGAGCGCTTCTTGGTCGTGCGACAACATCGACTCCTGCCCCTTCCAGCTTGTGCAATCCGCGCTGACACCAATGCTTGCCCCAGGAATGTCTGTGGATTTCGCTGTTGCATTGATCGGTACGCTTTCGTCGCTTCAGCCGATTCACCAATTCAAGTTTCTGCTGCAATTCGCCACAGCGGTTCCCAAGGGCTCGCCGGAATCGGGCGAAGGCTTGGATGCTCAATCGTTCGACATCGCACAGTCACGAGTCATGATCGGTACCGAAGACGGAGAGGCCATCGCTTCGCGGCTCAAGTGGTTTCAACTGACGGATAGCAACTACCCGATAGGCTATCTTGCCAATGGGTTCGAACTCGCATTCGATTCCATCCCGCCGCGCACGGTACTCGATTTCCATTTCATCATCGCTTACAACGCAATCGCCCGCGATGATGCTTCCGAGTGGTACGCTGTCGGCGTGCCGCACCCATCACTCTTGCGACTCGATTCGCAACAGATCATCCCGAATGCAAGCGCAACCAAGGGACCGGCTCGCAGCCATTGATTGGCAGCTTTACCTGCTCACCGGCTCTTGCAAGGATCGGCCGTGTGGACGATCAAGGTTTTTGAACTTTCAAAGCGGCGTCCTTCAGGAGCCAGCGCGCTTCGTCGATTTCACGTCGCGGTCGATCACCTCTTTGCCCGACCTAAAACTCTCCCTCTCGATGAGAGGGGGGCTAGCGCCTCTTCATTCCTGCCCCGCACTCCTTGGGTCCATGTGTTCGAATTTCCCGCGAATCCGCATTTCTTATATTGACAACCGCCTATATAGACGCCATCCTATGTACATGAACGGACTGGACCTGGCTTTTGCGGCTCTTGCCGACCCCACTCGACGGGGGATCATCTTGCTCCTGGCTCAAGGGGAGGCAACGGTATCCGACTTGGTGGGTCGCTTCTCGCTGACGCAACCGACGATCTCGTCGCACCTGAAGGTGTTGGAGACGGCGGGGTTGATTTCGCGTAGTCGAGTGGCCCAGTTGCGCCCCTGCAAGCTCAAGACGGAGCAATTGAAGGTGGTCACCGATTGGTTGGAGAAAGTGCAAGAGATTTGGGAAGGCAACTTTAAGCAACTCGACGCCTTACTCGCCGAGTTGAAACAAGCACAGAAAGAAGAGCGAAAGAAATGAAAACGGAAATGAGAAAAGAGATGAAGCCTGCTGAAGTGAGCGCGCCGTCTGATCGAGAAGTATTGGTGAAACGCAGCTTCGATGCCCCGGTCAATCTGGTGTGGCAGGCGTACACGGACCCCGCGTTGATGCGTCGCTGGCTTACGGCCATGCCCGGTTGGACCATGCCCGTGTGCGAGATGCCGACTCATGTGGGGGGCAAATATCGCTGGCGCTGGCGCAATGAACAGATCGGCCAGGAATTTGGGTTTACAGGGGAGATGCTGGAAATCGCGCTCCATGCGAAGATCGTGCACACGCAGCTCTTCGACCCGGGCGATATGGGCGGATCGATGGGCGGGGAACCGTCGATCATTACGGTCACCTTCAAGGAGACGAACGGGATCACGAACGTGACGACTTCGATCAAGTATGCATCGAAGGCGGATCGTGATGCGGCGATGTCGACGGGTATGACCGACGGCATGGAGATGAGTTACAAATCGCTGGACGGAGTGTTGGCTGAGGGGTGCCGGGCCTAACCAGCGGTTCAAGCCGACATGTGGGACGCCCGGGTATAGTTTGCAGTGCTTGTTTCTCGCGTGCACAACGCGGGCTAACTCGGGTGTTATCTCACCACGGGGTTCACAAGATGTCGTCTGACTCGGAGCCGAAACTGTTCACCAACCGCTGGGCGAAAGAAGCCGTTGCGAACACGGTGATGCGTCCACTCTGCCAATGTCTTGAACGCAAAGGCCGGTGGGCCGAATTGAAGTTTCACACCGAACAACAAAACACGGCGGCACCCGGTTGGATACGGCTATTGGAACTCATTGAACAGGCGGTAAAAGACAAACGCGAGGAGTTTTCCCCGGTTCGGGAAATGACGCCGGAACAATGGACGCAGATCGTCACTCTGCCTCCGAGCATCGCAGAACTCAAGTCGGTCAAGCACTTGAATCTTTACGGGAGTAGTCTCGTCAGAATTCCGCCTGAGATAGGCGAAATGACGCGTTTGGAGCAGTTCACGCCATATACCTCCTATCGGCTTCATTGGTTCCCATTTGAGATCACGCGGTGCCGGAACCTAAGACGCAGTACGGTGAGCACACGCGCGCTTTATGGGAACTACAAGAATCGGCCGCCGTTTCCGAGACTGCCGCAGTTACACGACTCGCATACTCCGAAGACCTGTAGCGTGTGTAATGCTGCTTTTGGAGACTCCGAGCCGTTGCAATTTTGGGTGTCATTGGGCGTAGCCACGGATGTTTTGCCGTTGCTTGTTCATGCATGTTCCCAAGACTGTTTATCGAAGATTCCCACGCCGCCTGAGGCCTACGTCCAGAAAACGCATCAAGGCGGGCTTGGGCTCAAGCAACCACCTGCTGGGTGGTAGTCGAGTGAGAGCGAATGGCGACATCACCTTTCCGTTTGACCGAATGGGAGCGACTCCAAACATGAAGACAACCGCATTACTCCTGGCGATGCTCGTGCCTGCTGTCGTATCGGCGGAGCAAAAGCCAACGACGGGCTACGCGCCGGTCAACGGGCTCAAAATGTACTACGAAGTCCACGGCAGCGGCGACCCCGTGGTGTTGCTCCACGGCTCGTTCATGACCATCACCAACAACTGGACCGGGTGGATCGCCGAACTTTCCAAGACGCGCAAAGTGATTGCTGTCGAAATGCAGGGCCACGGGCGCACGGCCGACATCAAGCGCGAATTCAACTTTGAGAACCTTGCCGACGATGTGGCCGCGCTGCTCGATCATCTCAAGATCCCAGGTGCTGACCTCATCGGCTACAGCATGGGCGGCGGCGTCGCGATGCAGTGTGCCATCCGCCATCCGGAAAAAGTGCGCAAGGTCGTCGTGATTTCGTCCAGGTTTCGGCATGACGGCTTTGTCAAGGAAGGGCTCGACGCGATCTCAAAAATCACTCCCGAACTCTTCGTAGGCTCGCCCCTGGATACCGAATACAGGAAATTGAGTCCGACACCCGACGAGTTTCCGAATTTTGTCAAGCGCGTCATCGCGATGGCGTTGAAACCGTTCGACTTCGGCGCCGAAAAACTCAAGGCCACCAAGGCGCCGATGTTTTTCATCCACGGCGATGCCGACGGCGTGCGGCTTGAGCACATCGCGGAAATGTTCCGCCTGAAGGGCGACGAGATCTACGGCGACCTGCGGCCGCGTTCCGCATCGAGGTTGGCCATTCTGCCCGACACCACCCACGTCACACTGATGCAGCGCATGACCGTCATTGTGCCGATGGTCAACGATTTTCTTGATGCCAAGTCGCAAGAGACGAAATAGCTTCAGCCGACCGGCCACCCGTCGCAAACACTCTACCTGGCTAGAACCGACGCGCTGCCGTCACTCCTCCTTCGATGATTCCATGTGCGGCATGGACCACTTTCTGCTGTTGACCCACGCTTCGGTTTCCGGTGAATTCCAAGCCTCGTTGGGTAGACACAAACCTAGCCTTGCAGCCAACGAGCAATCTCAACCGGCATAGTCCCTAGTTTCACTCCAGATAGCGTGGCGGACAGGACGCGGCGGATCCGTTGCCCCACTGGCGACTGACAAGCTTCCTCAAATTCACGTCGCACACTTGCCGGATTGTGAAAACCGAACCCTCGGTTGTTCAAACGATCGGTCCAAAATGTCGTCAGGTAAGGAATCAGCACCTGATCGTGCACTGTTGTTCCTTGGCGATAAGTCGGTCCCAGTCTTGAAAAGACGGCCAGTTGATCCGCGACCGAATCCGAAACGGTACCCCCTTGCGCCGCGCACAGCCAGGCGATTGCGGATGCCACGAGCGGCGTGCCAGGAGAAGAAACGAGGCTTTTCAAGTTTGCAGGCGACGCGTTCTCAAGAAATGCAGCCTCCCCAATGCGTGCGCAGAGATTCCATAACCCTTGGCTGACCGAATGGTTGCCCTCCGCCCGACAAAGCTGAACGATTTGCATGGCGAGGGGCTCGGCTGCCACAGGAGTGATGATCGAGAGCGTTAATACATGCACAATGCCCGGGAACACGACATTGCGCACGAGTTCCTCTTCCACATGTCGCCGATCGGCCTCAGATAGCGCAGTAACTGCCTCCTCCAAATTGAACTCTGGACGGTCCGCGTCCCGCCCGGCCTCTTCTTCACGCAGGAGCGCTGTAAGCCGCTGCCTGGCACTACGTTCCACGCCAACCAACTCGTGATATCGACCATCCAAGATGCGGCCAACGGTCAGCCTCATCGTACAAAAAGAGGCTGTTTTCACATCGCCTGCCGATTGACTCTGTTGTAGGGCAACCTGATAGATCCGCATGGCTGCTCGTCCGTCCCCACTCCACTGGGCCAATTCTCCAGCGAGAAACAAGGCTTGTGAAAACCGACTTTTGCTGAAAAGGCCCGCGATCGCCGGAGACCGGCAAAAGAAAGCTTCGCGAGTCGGAGCGGTGTAAGCGGAGCCATCAATATTCGGCGCTGGCGGGCTCCCGGTTGTCGCCACACATGCCAGTAGGGCCGTGCAACTTCCAAAGGTCACCACCAGACAACGCCACTCCAACGAGTCTTCTTCAGCGGCCAAAATTCGCTCGACGGCGTTAATCCAAAGCGGGGCAGCCGTCTCCACACCATCACTTAGATAGACTGCATAGGCATGCATTGACACTGCGGCTGCTCGATCAACTGGCGAAAACTCCAGCGACTCCTCAACGATGCGCACTCCGTTCGCTGCTTGGTCCACTCCCGCCGACGCGTCCACTTCACCAAAGGCCGTACTCGCGGCGCACCGGACTAAGAAGGCCTCGCTCGGGAAATCGGCTGGCTCCTCTGCCAGAGCGCGTCCAAGCCATGTGCGGGCTTCTGAGTATCGCTTCGCAATGGTCGCTTGGCGGCCCATTTCCGAAGCGACGAGGTAACGCGCCGCGGGCGATGCCAGTGCATCTCCTCTGCCTGCGGTGACAAGTGCCTGGTCCAGCCGCTTTTGGAATTCGGCCTGGACTCGCACTAGACTCCGAAGGGCTGCCCCCTGCAGCAGAGTTGCGTTGATGGCACCCGCTCGCGCAAAGAGTTGCTCAAAACGCGCCGTTACTTCATTCCAATCCTGCACATTAGCCGGTTTCCTGGCCTCGGCCTCGACGATGAGATTCGTGAAGACGCTGCAGCCGAGCGCCCCATGCCTTAGGTCTAGCATTTTTGCCTGCGACTGGGCAGGCAGCAATTCCATACTGCTGAGCCACAAATCGAACTGATCCGCAGTCCGCAAATGGGGCACGACAAACCAAAACAGTCGCTCGGGTCCGATTTCCAGGTCTGCGGGAAGAACCTCTCCTCCCGGGCCGCGGAGCTGATCCCAGGTTTGAACTGCCCGTAGCGCCAAGGCAATTGCGGCATTCGGATTAACGCTTGCCAAACCCATGCTGGCGAATGCTGCAGCCATGGGAACTGCCCAGCGGTCTTGTTCGGGCGCTTCAGCCATCAGACTGTCTAAGTCGGCCAATACCGATTCATTGGCAAGTCCGCGTTCGGCACGCAACAGCAGTTGATACGAACGCGCAACTAATCGAATGCCGAGATTCATTTGCTCGGGCATCCGGCGATGTGCCCATAAAGAAATCAGCGGCTCACCGATTTGCAAATTGGACGCCTCACGAACCGCTAGTAGGCTCATAAGAAACAGCGTCGCCGCTTTATCGGGTTCGCCGCCTGTCTCGAAATGCGAAATCGCTTCGAGACTCTCTGACATTCCTATTTCACGGCGCTTCAGTAATGCATCGCCTAAGGATAAATGACACGCCATGCGAACTGCGGGCTCAAGCCCAGCGCCCAGTGTTTTGACCAGCGGCGAAAGTCGCAACTGAGTGTTTCCATTTTCAGTTATCCAAGGCCCCACCAACTCCGTCAGCGCTTCCAACCAACCAGGCACCGCTGGCGGCACCCTGCCGACTGCATCAATTTCGGCTCGCGTGACGCTCGTCCATGCCAAGCTTAAGCGATACAACAGCTCCCGCGCAGGGGCGGTGACAGTTCCGACCAAACGTCTCACCACATCGTCCGCAATCGCCTGGTGGTGATCACCCGCCAACAGCTCGTTGAATTGCGCCTCAGCAAAGTTCCAACAGGTTCCTTTCAGGAATTGTGCCGACGCACCCAGAAGCACGGGTTGGCCCCTGGTCAGGGCGTGCAAGAACTGCACTCGCTGCTCGGTACAGAACCCCTCCTGTGCACCGTAGGCTATCAAGAGTTCCCTGGTTTCAGCGGTCGAAAATAGCGGAAGTTCGACAGTTCTCCTTGAGCCGTCTGGAACCGCGGTAAGTACACCCGGTGGCAATTGATGCGGCGTGACAGTGAGCAAATGGACGCCCTGCTCCCGGCAGGCAACCGCGAGTTCCCGTATTCGATCAGAAAGCTCGGGCATGTGAACCAAATCAGGAAGGGGATCAACAACGATGGAACCGCCGGCACCGGCAGAACTGCACACTTGCCTTAGCCACGCTCGGCGGTTCGCAGTTGGATTCGCTCCGGCAATCGTAGCAAGGGCCCGTTCGAGGGCGGCCGTCACCTGCTGATCTCCGCCCGCAGGTAATCGTACCCAGTTGCACGCCCCACCCAACCGCTGCGCGATGAGCAAAGCAAACGTCGATTTTCCCGAATTTGCGACGCCGGAAATGATGGCCCAGTGAGCATCGGCAATTGCGTTCACTGTGTCCTGAACCAACGCCACACGTAATGAATGTGGCTCTGGCAGGCCGGGCGGGTCGATGCGTGGCGCAAGGTTGAATTCCGGCCGACAGGTAATCTCTTCTTGCGCGGCTAGTCGCAAGACTAGGGTCGATACGACCGTCTCCACATCGGCTATTCGAAAGTTGAGGATTTCGAGCCGTTCACGAACTCGGACCAGCAACTCTCGGTCTGCCTCGGCCAATACGGGGAGATCTTTCTGTTCAATCAAACCGTCAGGCGTCAGGCGTTTGTCCCCTGCTTGCGATAGCAGCCGAAACACGTAGAGAAAGAGCCTCTCGTAGAGTTGCCTGGCTTGCGTGCCGTCAGCCGTCAGGCCTAAGTCGAGCAATTGCTGCTCGATTCGAGGTTGCATATCGTCAGCGGCGGTTCCGCCAGTTGCCCACTCGATGGCACCGACCAGTTCTAAGATCGTTGCCTCATTACTCGCTTTGAAAAAATCGATGAGTTGCGTCCACGCGGCATCGTTAAATCCTGAAGGCTTGTCGACCGAAGCCATAAACCTTTGCAGCAGGTCGACCGCGTTTGCACGCGTCATCTCAGCGCCATTCGCGAGCGGAATCGGTTCGTTGGTTCGCAGTTTTTCCCACAGTGCCAGCAAGGGCATCGGCAAAGTCTTACCGACCTCAATGGGCTGCTCTTGGCCGATTCTGGCGTTGGTCGAGTACCGAAACTGTAACACATGACCTGGGTTCAGTTTGCGGTGCCGAATTGCGTTGGAAATAGACTCCAACGCCGCCTTTGAACGAAGCGTCAGCGATTGTTCCCGATGCTTCACCTGATCAAGCAGGCGCTGAACCGGAAACGGAGTCGTTTTCAAGGCGTCGACAATCAAATCGATGTCTTCGCCTGCCTCAAGTTGAAGAACTTGCCCCGGTTTCAGTGTCAGCCACCGGACAATAGACAAGTCAACCTGGTACACAAAACCCCGGATCGTCGAGTAGGCGTCACGATCGGGAAGTGGGGTAAAGGGATTCATGTGGTCATAAGGAGTAGGGATCGAGATTGAGTGATGAATTATGAAATAAGCTACCGATTTTTCGGTCGGGCGAACACGAAAAAGTGTGCCGTTCCGACAAAACAACGCAAATTTCAAATCGCGTAAGAAATCGATTTCACTATCGCTGACGGGACTTATTTTGACGAAACAATCGGGGCGACAAGTTTTGAACTGCAATCACGACCCAATCGAAGCTATCCGTTGTTCTGTTCCTACGTTCTCAAATCGGTTGCTGGAACTGTCAGGTGCATTTCGGAGGGTTATCCGTATAAGGGAACACTGTCCCCTTCAGCCTTGATGCGCAAAAAAGTGCGCACGCAAGTACCCCCAATAGTCTCCGCGGAGGTTAGTGAGATGAAACCTGTAGCTTTAAGCTGATCAGCTCACTTTGCGGGGGTTGTCACCGCTCGGGGTTGAAGGCCTCGAACTGGAAGATCCTTGATACGGAGTGCGCGCCGATTTTCGTTACGAGCACGTTTCGGGTAAAGAGCCGATCGCCTTCGTTGCACTGTCACTGGGCACCTTGCGTAAGTGTGCCACGATAGGCGTCATTTTTTCCGAATGCCCCAATGCCAGCTATGTCGGTTTCCGCCTACTTTGCCTAGAGTGCGCCAGGCGCAGGTTCGCCTGGTCTCATCTAGAGCCTGTTATACACTTTGAAAAACAGTCTCCCCCAAGATGAGGGTAACGAAGGCGACCCACTGGCCGGTACTAGGGCACTAGCGTTGCAGTCAACCATGATTGAAACAGTGCGCGATGCATCACGGACATCATCGGCGACCAGCACATACGATTGTGAGAACACTCAACCGATCAAAGGTTGCCATTCTTGAGCACTTCCGTCGATGCGACTGAAGCACGTAAAGCTCATTGTTTGAGTTGATTCGTAAAATGAATGGCATAGGCTGCGTGAACAACACTCGCTAAGGTATAAGGTATCTACTCTGAGAGTGTCGGTTTCAGATTAGGGCGCAGTAACCGGCAATGATCGAAGAAAGAGGGCGTGATGCCGGCTGCCAAATCCACTCACTCAGCCACGCACTCGGCGCTTGGTTACTACCACCAAGGTCTCTACGCGCTCGTTGTCCTTTTGGACGCTGGGGACGGCGCTCGGGTGAGCGTTGAGACGGCTGACGACGTGACGCTCGAAGACGACATTCGAAGTCTTCACCAACTCAAGCACTCTCTCGATCCGGCTGCTTCGGTCACCATAAAAACTGATGGGCTGTGGAAATCACTCAAAGTCTGGTGTGACCGACAGCCAAGTATAGATGAGAACCTTGTCTTAGTCACATGCGCGCCGATCCAGTCGGGTTCCGAATTCGCAGAGCTTACGAAGTCATTGGGTTCTCCGCGCTCCCCCGCACTATTAAAACTGTTCGACGACGAGGCGACACGCGTTCAGACGGAGCGCGCAGTGCCGCCTCTGACCGGGAAGGAAAAGCCCTTCGCAAAACGTGCCCCGGGCTGCGAGGCGTGGTTGGGGCTGGCCCCCGAGAAGCGACAGGCGATTCTCGACAAGATGCTTTTGATGCCCTCAAGCTTCAACGCTGCCGACGCGCCGACCGAGGTTGCGAAGCGGCTCAAACATGTCATGGCCGATGTGCGGGCCAAGATAACGGAAAGACTCATAGAGTGGTGGGATCGACAGGTCGTACTCTCGCTTCTCGACAAGCGACAACGGTGGTTATCGAAGATAGAACTTCTGGCGCACATCGAACACTTGATCATCACGCATTCAAGCCGCGGTCTGCCTGACGACGTTGCGAATCAAATGCCTCCGGATCTCGAAGCGGAGATGACTGGGATGATGGTTCGGCAAATCAACCTTGTATCCGGCGGTCCGAGTCGGATCAAACGAGCGGCCGTGGCCCGGTGGCGGGTTCGGACGCAGCGAGAAAGGTGGCTAAACGATGACTTTGCCATCGCGGCCGAACTCGACGACTTCGACATCAAGCTCATCGAGCGATGGAACGACCGATTCGGGCCGATGAAGGACGATTGCTACTCAGTCGATGTCGCCGAGCATCCGAAAAAGGGTCTTGAATTACTTGATTGGTCACACCAAGAAGCTCATAAGGACGTGCCCTCGATTAGGCCTCTCTTTACCGCCGAATTCCTTGTTCAAGGGTCGTACCAACAGCTAGCAGACGTACGCAAGGTCGGGTGGCACCCTCAATATGCTACTCTTCTCGCAGACTCCAATGCGGGAGCGACGTAGTGCCTGCAACCTCTCTCGACACGTTTGCGAACACGAATCCAGCGTTCTGCTCGCTGATCCTACGGGCGTTCGTGGAAGGGTATATCGAGAGCGATGCCGAAGGTGTTCCTTTGGCACTCGTCGTCCTGCCCCTTCCTATCGTGTTGTCTGCGGAAATCACGGCGACATTCGCCGGGACGAACGTGAACACTGGCCTACTTACTTGGATCAGTCGTCACCCGTATGTGACAATCGGACTCCGCGACCGTGTTACTTCCTCGGCAATGTTCTCCCGCGAAGCACTTTTGTTCGGTCTGACCCAGAGGGTGCTGAACATCAATGACCGTGGGTTCATCGTGCTGGAAGTCGCGGGCCTGAAGAAGAAGGTTCGGTTTCCGACGACTGAGGATCGTGGCCGGTCTGTTTCGCTGGCGAGAAAGTTCGGGACATGGATTGCGGACGTTCGCTCCACTGAGACCGTCTACGCCTGCCTGGGGTTAAATCGATGAGCCGCTGGCAAATAGCGAGGATTTTTCTCTACAGTCACGACAACCGGCGAGTCGAACTGAAATTCGATCTGTCGGCGGTCAACATTCTTGTCGGCTGTTCTTACTCGGGCAAATCGGCCTTAGTCGAGGTAATCGACTACTGCCTCGGCGCAAGCAAGTGTCTCATTCCGGGCATCGTTCGAGAATCTTCGTCATGGGTCGGAGTCCTCTGGCGTCGAGATAAAGCGGACCTCCTTGTCTGTCGCAGGATTCCGCCGCCGACCAACCAGTCGAGTGACGAAGTCTACTTCAGCCTCGGGGCACCCGTGGATGTCCCTTCTACGGCCGCCGACCTATCAGGAAATACGAACCGTGATGGTGGCCTGCGACAGTTTGAACAAGCACTCAAGATGGGGGACATGGTCGGCGAAACCTTCACTGAACGTGAAGGGACGCGAATCTCGTTTCGCCAGGCGGTTCCGTATCTACTGCAAAGCGATGACGTAATCGTCAATAAGACGACTCTCGTTCGTGGAATGAATGAAGACGGGCGAATGGCAATTCTTGATGCTCTCCCGTATTTTCTCGGGGCGGTGGACGAATCGACCGCGCGTGCAGAGACGAGGCTCCGACAGCTTCGCGCTCAACGAGATCGTGAAGCACGGCGGGTCGAGAACGCTGAACGCCTCCTCGGTCGAGAACGAGACCGATCGCTTGCCCTTCTCAGTGAAGCTGCTCAACTTCGCATGATTCAGGAGGTTCCGGTCGAACCGGCATCTGACGTCCTGGACACTACCCTTTTACAAGTTGCTGGGTGGGCTTCGGCCCCGAGTGCTGTTGCCGAGTCGAGCCAGCTTCAAACCCTTTACGCAACCGAGCGACAGCTAAGGCAGCATTACGCGGTCTCAAGAAGGCAGTTCGACGCGGCAACGGCGATGATTGAATCGGCAACCGGATTTGCAGACACCGTCACTCGCCAACAGCAAAAGCTTGACGTGACCGGCTTTTTTCGACGTGGCAACGAACGCAATACGTGCCCGGTGTGTGACAATTCCGTAGTAAAGCGAACTCAAACCCTGACCAACATCGAAGACGCCCTTCAGAGGCTCAACACGGAGCTTACAGAAGTAAGCCAAGACCGTCCCAAAGTTGACGGCTACGCCCTGAAGTTGTCAGAGGAGCTCCTGGAAATCGGCCGAGAACTCGAAGTGGTCCGAGGTCAGATTGCTTCAGTTGTGAGCGAATCCGAGCAAACACGCGACCGCCTTAGTTTGGACGAGCGACGGCTTCGGGTTGCCGGTCGGGTTAGCTACTACCTCGAAGAGAGGGAGTTGGCATGGACGGGAGTGGACCGAGCGCAGCTTGAACGGCTAGATACACAAATCCGCGAACTGGAGGAGGTTGCGGACCCAGAATCGAAGGCGGAAAGGATCGAGGCTCTCCAGAGTCAGGTTTCCATACATGCATCGAACATACTGAAAGATTTACCTTTCGACCCAAATTACAGGGCGTGTCAGATTTCTTTCATCGTCCGGCAGCTAAACATTCGCTTTGTGCTCGGTTCTCGCGTGAAGCAGATGAGAGAAGTCGGCGGGGACGAAAGCTATTTGAGCGGTCACGTCGCAACCCTCCTCGCCCTTCATCGAATCTTCGATGACGGAGAACGACCCGTGCCCGGGGTGCTTGTCTTTGACCAGTTGAGCAGACCCTTTTTCCCGGCCGACAAGTTTCACGGAGAGGTGGCGGTCAGAAACGATGACAGGTCAGACCTGTGGAAATACTTCGACTATCTCTTCAAAGAGGTAGCAGAGCGGAAAACGCTGCAGATCATAGTACTCGAACACGCCTATTTCGCCGATGACCCTCGGTACGTTAAAGCAGTCAAAGAACGCTGGACTGCAGATAAGCGACTGATCCCGAATGATTGGCCGAAGGTAACGGAAATTTCTGCTCCCGCTGAAAGGGAAACCTAACCTCAACTTCCCTGCGGGGTGTCCTAGTTCCAACCCTTCAAACTAAGGGCGAATAGAACCAGTGCCAGCAGAAAATCGCGTGCTTCGGTCCGAGAAACCGACGCTGGTATTTTCCAAATCGAAATGACTGGTTTGTCGATAGGAGTTGTTCAATCCCTATCGTCATTGCGACTTACGAAAGCGATCCCGCTTGGACCCTGGGCGTAGACTTCTTCCATGATTTCATTTCCTAAGATGAACCGGCATCTGATCATAAGTCGATAGTAGGCCCTAGAGCGTTTCGTCCTTCGCTGGAGTTTTCGTGCGTTACCAAGAATTCCCGCCCGACCGATCTCTCGCATCGATCGTGAAGTGTTTTTGGCTTCTTGAAGATTCACCAGCGCCGATAACGCCCATTGGCCCGTTGGATGCGGTTGTGCCCGACGGCTGTCCGGAAATCATCGTTCACTACGGGGATCGTTTCACGGAAGACGCCGCCGGGCAGCGGAGGATTCAATCGGATGTCATCGTCAGCGGACAGTTAACGCGTCCGCTTATGCTGCAACCCACGGGCCGCGTGGGCATGGTGGGCGCACGGTTTCGAGCGGATGGGCTTTTCTCCGTTCTCGGCTTGCCCATGCGCGAACTGGTGGACCAACGAGTTCCGCTGGAATCCATTTGCAGCGGCGTTTCTACTTTGCAGACACGGATCGCCGAGGCCGGGTCCGATCGTGAGCGCGTTGGCCATCTTGAGGCGTTTCTCAAGCGTAAATTGGCCGAACGAGGTGCCTTGGATGCCGTCGTTCAGCACAACGTGCAGGCCATTTTCGCCAGCGGCGGCCAAATCTCGCCGGACCAGCTGGCACAGTGTGCCGGTTTAACAGTCCGGCAACTTGAACGCCGGTTCCAGGTCGCTGTTGGGGTGTCGCCGAAGTTCTTGTGCCGGATCGTTCGTTTTCGTGCCATCTTCGATCGCTTGCAGAGTGCGACGCCCTGGTCGAACATCGCGCTCGACTGCGGGTTCTTCGATCAATCGCATCTGATCCGTGACTTCAAGTTGTTCGCGGGACAATCGCCCACGGCATTCCTGGCGGCTCAGTCCGAGTTTGGCCGCTGCTTCACGCAATCTTGATTCGCATGTCGGATTCTTCCAATACGGCGGGTGCCCTCCGGTGATAGCCTGATCCTCGGTGTGTTTTCACTATTGCCACTATCGCCACTTTCACCTGATGAAGAAGATCGACCCATGGGACAACCCGTCATTCACTTTGAGATCGGCTGCCGCAACAACCAGAAGACTCAAGAGTTCTTCGCAAAGCTGTTCGGATGGAAGATGGAGCCGGCCGGGCCGGCTATCATGATCTCCACGGGCGCAAGTGAAGGCATCCAGGGACACATCACATCCCTCGGTCACGAACCGCACAACTACGTCACCATTTATGTCCAGGTCGACGACTTGCAGGCGTATCTGACCAACGCCGGGAATCTGGGCGGCAAGACTTTGGTGCCGCCGACCGAAATCCCCGGCATGGGCAGCTTCGCCTGGCTGGCCGATCCCGACGGCAACATCATTGGTCTCTGGAAAGCCGCATAAGCCTCTCCTATTTGTCACAACGCGAACAAGGACTCCACCATGCACTTACGAATGGGACTGACAACGGCGCTCTTACTCCTTGTCACCCTCGGCGTCCTCTCGAGCCAGCCTCCGGGGTCTCCTTCCGAAGAGGTGAAAGCGCTCGACGGCGAATGGGTCTACGTCGAAGACCGCACCGAGGGCCGCGCCAAGGAGCAACAGGGGCCCAACATGGGCCCGCGGGTCCGTATGCGCGTCGAGAAAGATGCGGTTGTCCTGGTGCGAAGCGACGGCGAAATTCGCATGCCGCTCGACGGCTCGCCCACCGATGTCGTCCGGTCGTTCGGAACCTCGCGGTATAAAGGCGTTTGGAAGGACGGGGCTTATGTGTACGAGAGCATGCCCGTGCGCGAGGGGGACACCTCGGGCAAGGGGACGATCCGGTGGAAGCTGACGCCCACCGCCGAGGGAATGCTCGCGGGCGTGACGATCGACTCGGCCGCGGGGAAAGAATCAGTGTCGCTCTTTCGCCACCCGAAAGATATCGCGTTACCCAAGCCGGCCAAAGGCACCATGGGCGATGTGCAGTGGTTGGCCGCCACCTGGGTCGGCACGAAGAAGGGGGCAACCAGCACGACAACGTTCGAGGAGCGATGGAGCCCGCCTCTGGGCGGCGCGATGCTCGCCGTGTCGCGCACGGTCTCGCGTGACAAGATGGTCGCGTTTGAGTTCCTGCGCATCGTCGAACGCGATGGCGGGCTGGTCTACATCGCCCAGCCGGGTGGCCGCCCGCCGACCGAGTTCGTGCTCACCGAGCTGGACAAAACGCGGGCCGTGTTCGAGAACCCGCGCCACGACTCGCCGCAGCGGATCACCTACGAGCTCTCGGCCGAGGGTCGCCTGACCGCCTCGATCGGCTTTGCCAAGGGCGGCACACCCCGGCGCTTTGAATTCAAGCGAGAAGGCAACTAGCTCGAACGGACCCACTGCCCTCACTCCTCCTTCGATGATTGCATGCTCGGCATGAACGTGCGTCATGCTGATAGGTCTGGTTAGGGTCGAATGGCAATTTCATTTGCCGCCATCCTTGGGCTTCTTGCTTTTTTTGTTTTCGAGGCGTTTGACTTCTTTCTCGAAATCACTTTCGAAGCGACGGTCTTGTTCGATTCGGAAGAGGGAGTACTGCTCTTCCGCCAAGCGTTTTGCAACTTCAGCGGATACGGAGCCTGCGTTGGTCAGCACTTCATATTCATTGAATTTTAGGAAGGCATCGAGTTTGGTGACCCAATCCCCCATTCGCATGGTAATCTGGCGAGCCGCTTGATTCTCGGCATAGTCCAGGTACATCGTGACGATCCGCTCAAGCTCCTTGATCTCCTGCTCGATCAAATAGTTTTTCGCGATCGACACGTCGGTTTTCAGAATCTTGCCATCCGGCGCATTTTTCCAAGTGGTCAATCCCATCGTATGCTTGGTTGCGTCGGCTCGCTCGGCGATGATCTCGGCCGCCGTCTTGCCGGTGACTGCCCAGTGCAATTTGTTCTGGACGGTCTTGAAGAATGTCTGCGTGATCTCGGCCGACTTGTCGTAATCAATGCTACATTGCTCGTAAATGTCCGCGATCTTGAGATAGAACCGCCGCTCGCTGGCGCGGATCTCTCGGATTCGTTCCAGAAGTTCGTCGAAGTAGTCCTTGCCGAATCGTTTGTTGAGCTTCAGCCGCTCGTCGTCCAGGACAAATCCTTTGACGACGAATTCCCGTAGGGTCTGGGTCGCCCAGATGCGGAATTGAGTCGCTTGGGTGCTGTTCACCCGGTATCCGACGGAAATGATGGCATCGAGGTTGTAAAACTCGATTTCGCGCCGAACCTCGCGACTGCCCTCGGTTTGAACTCTTAGAATTCTTCTAATAGTTGACTCCCGCTGCAATTCGCCCGACGCGTAAATCTCTTTGAGGTGGTAGTTTATCGTCGGAATCTCCACGCCGAAAAGCTCCGCGATCTTCTTCTGGTTAAGCCAGAAAGTCTCCGACTCGTACAGCACCTCGATCCGGACCGCTCCCCCCAGCGTCCGGTAGAGGATCAACTCGCCTTCGTTCGGCAGATCGGGCTCAGTCACGGCGATTGCTTCCTCATACGGTCCGGAATTTAGACGATCCCCATAGTATTGAAGGTCCTTGCCGGAGAGATCCTTCTTCTCGACGGGAGTGGGGAGTGGGCGATGTGCTTGGCGTGAAAGTCAGTCTGTCTCCCAACGTGATTTGATTGGCTATCTGCGCCTGATAGACTTGTCAAGGAACAAGACTCGCTTCACTCCCAATGCCCGTACTTGCCCCATAGGGCGGATGACTTGTGATTCTCCGGCCGATAGGGTCTGAGAATAAGCAGTCGGCCAGAGGCTCGTCCGTCAACATTGGAACCGTCTGTCGTCCCACCGTGACAAGCCGTTGCGGCGTTGATCGAAGAAGACCCCGGCCACTATCCGGCCTGTTCTTGTCCATCTCAGCACAATCGCGCACGACCATTTCGATTTTCGTGAAGTTGGAAAATATTGTGAACCATTCCCGTCCGAGCGCTACTTATCTTCAGCAGCCTTGATGAGGGCAGCATTGGGCAAGAGACCGAGGGAGGCATGATCGACCCCGCCGACCACCTTTACGAGCGTGTCCTCGTCTTGCGCTGTCAGTTCCGCGATGAGGCCGCATTCGCGGAGATGATTGAGCGATACCAAACTCGCCTCCGGTTTTATATTTGCAAGATGCTCAATGATTCTCACATCGCGGAAGACGTGCTGCAAGAAGTGTGGTGGGACGTGTTTCGTGGAATCTCGCGATTAAAACAGCCGGGAGCATTTCGCGTCTGGCTGTATCGGATTGCAAGAGACCGAACCGTGCGCGAACTGCGGCGTCGCCGCATCGCGTTTTCGCTTCCTGCAGACTTGGAATTGATTGATTCGTCTGCCGATCTCGATCGGGAAACGGAGCTATCGGAGAATTGGGAACTGGTTCGGGAAGTGCTCGATTCTTTGCCCCTTGCGTACCGTGACGTTTTGGTTTTGCGATACATCGAAAACATGCCCTATGAGGAAATCGCGGCCATCTCTGGTTGTCCCGTCGGAACCGTACGATCGCGGCTGCATTTTGCGCGGCGGGCACTGAGAGCCAAGTTTGAAAGGATTGCCAATCATGATTGAAAAAGACAAGCGAGTCGAACAGGTCGATCTTGGAATTGCACCACCCAACGGCGCTCGCGATGCGAAGCAACTTGCGGCGTGGATCGTTCAGCGAGACCAGCGGCGGGTCTTTTGGCTGACCGTTCTGACAGGATTGCTTTGGACGCTCACCGGAGCATTCGTCATTATGATGGCGTACTCTTATCAGTATTGGATCACCCCGAAGCTGCGGGCCTATGGGCAGGTTCAGCAAGATGGTCCTTCGATCACCCCGAAGCCGGGGGGCGATGCCCAGGTTCAGCAAGATGGTCCGACCGCGGCAACTCTCATGGTCGCTGTCGGAGATCTTGGTGCCCGCCTCGTGATGGTGTGTGTTATTGGCCAGATGTTTGCCGTGGTTTCGACGATCGCGCTCATTCTGGCCTCGCGTCGCGCGACACAGAGTCAGATCAATGCGAGTCTGGCCGAAATTTCCGCACAGTTGAAAATGTTGAGAGGAACGACTTCGTAAGTCGTGGTCTTTGATGATTCCCGGCTCGCCAGGGGCTGGTGCGCAACTTTTTTTCAGAACTGGACTGGGCCGAAATCGACACCTGAGACGTCATTCTCTTGGAATCTTCCCCAAGGACTGACACACCTGAAAACGGACGTTGGGTTTGCCAAGGTTGCTGGCGTGGAACTGACCCTGCTCGACATCTGCCGCTACTTTCCTCGGGCCGGGGGGATCAACGGGGAAGCTTAGGCCGTTCACGACCTTGGCGAGAAAGCCGACGGCCGCTTCCTCGCCAAGATCGCCAGCGTGTATGAGAACTCGGCAGTCAGGACACGCAAGTACGCCTCAATGGCCTTCCCAGCGGTTAGCGAGCGGAAACACTTAGCTCCAAGCTGATCGGCTCACGGCATAGCGGCATCACCTGCCGCCCGCCGCGGCAGTTCAATCTGGTGGCCGGAAGCGGCAGTAGAATCCCATGAGCGGGCTTCGCGAATCCTGGGTGCCTCCGTAGCGTCGGAGTGGAAAGAGAGCGGAAATGAAGGAATTTGTTGCCGAATGGATGGGCACGGCGATTTTGATTGTGCTGGGGGACGGCGTGGTCGCCAACGTGTTGCTCTCCCGAACCAAGGGGAACGGCAGCGGATGGATCGTGATCACCTTCGGCTGGGCCATGGCCGTGTTTGTCGGCGTGCTGGTGAGCGCCGCCGCCAGCGGGGCCCATCTGAATCCCGCGGTTTCCGTCGGACTGGCGGCCGCCGGCAAGTTTGACTGGAACAAAGTTCCGATCTATGTGCTCGCGCAGATGCTCGGAGCCTCTGCCGGGGCGCTGCTGGTGTGGATCAACTACCGGTCCCATTTTGAAGCGACGACCGACCGCGACCTGAAACTCGCCGTGTTCTGCACCAGTCCTGCCATCCGTTCGACGGGCTTGAATGCCTTTTCAGAGATCATCGGCACCTTCGTTCTGGTCTACGCGGCGCTGCACATTGCAAGCCCCGAAGGAGGTCTGGGGTCTCTCGATGGGCTCCCCATCGCGCTGACGGTGTTCGGCATCGGCTTGTCGCTCGGAGGCACAACGGGCTATGCCATCAACCCCGCCCGTGACCTCGGACCGCGGATCATGCACGCTCTGCTGCCCATCCCCGACAAGCGCGACAGCGACTGGAGCTACGCCTGGATCCCGGTCTTCGGACCGGTCATCGGGGCGTTGCTCGCGGCACTCGTGTGGCGATGGATTCCGTAGGCCGCAGTAGCGCCAGGGGAACAACTTACTTTCCCTATCCCGGTTTCACCAGGATGCGGTATTAGCATGAATTGGCCCCAAAGGGAGCCCAGCTTCCCGTAAGACTCCCTTTGGGACCAATTCATGCTTTTGAGCGCAGGACGCCTGACTCGGAGAATTGCTTGCTGGTCCCATTTTGCAATCTTGCTTTGAATCCAAGGCTGGCTTGTTGATCCATACCTCCGTTTCGCTGCAAAGAATGACCCGGACCTCTTCCTGCCCCGGCACGCTCCTGAGCATGTTGGCCGCTGTGGCTGCGGTTACCCGGCAGGATTTCGCAAATCTCCAAGGAGTTGGAACAACTTCCAAGTTGGATCGACGTGCCGAATTGCGTTAGGGTTGATTTCAGATGCTCGATGGAACGCTTCTAAAGCGCGTTCTGCATCGGTTTCCGCGTACGCTTTGGCACAATAAAGCCAGCACTCATCCGGCGAAGGAGTACGTTCGAAAATTCGCGGGTCGACCCGCAACGCCTCCTCGATGCCTTCTCGCGCCTTCTCGTGAAACCCCATCTTCGAAAAGAGAGCGCCGTTGCTCAACGCTGCCAACGCCTTGTCATCCACGAACGTAACTCCTGCAAGTTGGGCGCACTTCTGGCGATCATGGGGCAGGCCGCGTGACCGAAAATCTTGGGAAAGATTGGCAATCGGCCAAAGCTCTTGGCAATCGACGAGACAAACGAGGATCTGTCTTTGTGCTTCATTCATTTCCGTGACAGGTTCAACACTTGGCTCGAACGCCGTCGAAAGTAGCATTCTCACCAGCGGCACCGTGTCAAACGATCGTGTCAGCCTGAGGCGTACGCAGATAATGGGAGCCGCTTGCCACTTTACGTCTGCCGGCAAACGCGAGATTGCGTCCGCAGCATCGCCCGTTGAATTCCCGCCCGCCCCGATGATTGCGTCATAGCCTTCGATAGGTTCCGCGGCAAAGCCGAGCAGTGGTTCGACGAGTGAAGGCTCAGGACTGATACGTGCCAATTCGCACGCCGCCATACAGCGGGCTTCTGAACTGGCGTCTGCAGCCAGGATTTGACGAAGCGCCTGGGCAATTCCCAGTTCACCCAATGCAAAAGCGATGGCGGCTCGAACCCAGCCTTCGGGCTCTTTAGATAGAGTCGCCACCAGACGAGGCGCTGACTTGCCAGCTACAGTGGGTAAACACGCCAACACACCGGCGCTTCCCGCCCGAATGGAAGGATCCGACTCATCCAGGAGATTTAAGAGCAGGTCATGCCCCTTTATCGATTCGTGGTATACCTGATGGATAGCTTCCGAGTAAGAATCATCTTCGTCGACTTGCTGAATCTCTTCGCCCCAGTAGATTTTTACTCCATCTCCCCAGATTGGTCTTTCTTGCACTGTAAAGTACCCGGTGATCAGGCTCTTCCAATAGTCGAGCAAGTCGCCACGTCCAGGAGTCTCGGAGCATTCGCAGAGTTCAATCAAAAATGGAATGACGTAAGGAGTGGCCGGATACCGGGTACCCTGGTGGAAAACATTGCCGTAGAGCGTCCATATCGTCTCGCTACGTACCGCCGGGTCGGGGTCAAGCAACTTGCGCAGCAACCCCGGAACATCCTCGGCAGCGCCATATGCGTGCTCCAATTCCGCCCACGGAACACGATCCAGTCGTTCGAGCATTGCATCACTCCCAACTTCCGCCTCTCGACGGACTTCTCGCCGGCAGATTCTCTCCCCATCGGAGCAGTGAAACGGGAAGGTAGGAATCTTCCTGTGACCTTCTGTCCCCAATCACTTGGGAGAGTCTCCGCAAGGGCGTGCATTCTAACCTGCGCCGTCGCCTTGTTTCATGGCCTTCAAGAGGCGTTCCAGCGTGTCGAGGTAATGCAATAAGGCGGATCGTCCTTTTGCGGTCAACTTGTAGGTGGTTTTGGGCCGGCGGCCGACGAAGGCTTTTTCCGCTCGCACATATTCGGCCTCTTCCAATTTTTGGAGTTGGAGCCCCAAGCTGCCATCCGCGGCTTCCAAGCGCTTTTTTAGGTCCGTGAAGTCGAGCGCGCCATTCAACCTGAGCGCAGTCAAGATGCCCAACCTCAATGGCCCGTGGACGGTGGTATCGAGGCCGTTGAAGTCAATGGGCTGCATCATCGGACGCTGCCTCCCGCAACTGAGCCCGCTGGATGGCGAATGCCGTCAAGAATCCCAGGGCCATACAGCCATGGGCAATGGCGTAACCATAACTCTGTCCCAGGATCGGAAGCAGCATACCGGCAACAAGCGTAGAGAGAGCAAGACCAAGACAGTAGTGCTGTTCCCTCCTCTTGAGGGCAGCGCGAACAAGGAGCAATGTGAAGGCAAGAAGAATCGTGACGCTTGTGATGTAAAGGAGCGCGGTTCGCAGCTTGCCGACCTCAGGTCCGACCAGGATCGCCAGCGTGTATCCGCTTGCGGCAATCCACACAAAAGCGTAGATCGTGATGGACATGAGAACCTGCAAGTTAATGTCGTGGTTCGTTCGTCGCGATAGAACAAACAACCCAATCGGAACCAGGACCATGATGGCTGCGAACGGAACTTGCTGGAGCCAGTCGATTTCCACCTGAAGGCTGAAGAAGGCAGCGCTCGCCGCCACAAGTGCGAGCAGAACGTCGAAGACCAAGATTCCCCTGCCAAAAGGCAAGGACAAATGCATGGCTCGCTGCATGATCGCGAGATCCCCTTCGATTCGACCCAGTATATCTTCTGACATGATTCGTCCTCAATGTAGCCTAGTTGTGTGTATATTGTGTGTACTTGTGTAGATCCGGTGAGTCTTCTTGTGCGTTGTCAAATCGCTCGAGGTGCGCAAGCGAACGGCCGCCCTTATTTTGTGGTTTTTGGTTTCAATCTCTCGACGACCCAGTCGCCAATCACGGAGAGTGCGGCGGGGGCGAAAGTTTCCTCGATCTTTCCATACTCCGACGCCGCGCCGCTCTGACAGGTCTGGAACAAGTGATTGAGACCCGGCAAAGTCCGTATGGTAGCGTCACGATTCCGGCCAGCCTTGAGCGCCGCCTCGATTTGCGGGAGATTCTGCGCGGGATCGACCTGAAGGTCTTTTTCGCCGCTGAGCGCCAGTACGGGACAGGTGACTCGCTTGAGTGCATCGCGCGGATCAAGAACTAAGAACATGCGAAACCAGGGCGTACCGAGCGTTGCCGCTCGGACGGCTAGCGTCTTTTCCGCGGCCTTGCGCTCTGATTCCGAGGGAATGGTCGCGATCAGGTCTTTCATGGTTTGAAGCAAGTGTGTCCCTTGAGGATCCTGTTTCATCGAGGCAAAGAGCTTCTTCTGCCTTGCCGTTTGGCGGGCGATATCGTCTTCGCTGGCACCCATACTTCGGGACATCAATTCCACCTGCCGATAGACGATTTCCTCGCCAGGGACGCCGGGTGAGGCCAGGAGTATGATCGCAGCAACTTTGGGGTGGTTGCTTGCCACCAGCGCCGCAAGGATTCCTCCCTCGCTGTGGCCGCAAAGACCGATTTGCCCTGGGTCGATCTCCGATCGTGAACCGAGATAATCGAGCGCCGCCCTAGCATCGCGTTGGAAATCCTGCGAGGTGGATTTTACGAAGTCCCCCTTGGACTTGCCGATCCCGCGATCGTCGTAGCGAAGAACAGCGATCCCCCGACGAGTCAGATAGTCGGCGAGTACCAGAAAGGGTCGATGTTCCAAATGGGAGGCATCCCGATCATGCGGTCCAGACCCGGTGATAAGCACCAGCGCCGGAAAGGGTCCCTTGCCTTGGGGAACCGTGAGCGTTCCCGCGAGCGTCACATGGTCCGTTTGGTTGTCAAACTGAACTTCTTCTATCCGATAGGGAAACGGCGGTCTGGGTTCCTGGGGACGCTTGGGCGTTTCCGTCTTCTTGAGGATGAGCGGCAAAGAGGCTGTCCCCTGCTTCCACGTACCAGCAATCTCCTGTTGCTTTTCGTCGAGTTTTCCGACGAACCGTGCTTTGATCACCCTGAGTTCAGCCGTCAGGGTTCCGTCGACGATCTCGACCGAATCGACAGGCATGTCTTTGACGCCCTGGTCAAGACTGTCGAATTTGGCGGAGAGTTTTCCGGCATCATCGGCGACGATTTTCAACGCCACTCGCAGTTCGATCGCCCCGGCCTTGATGGGGCCAACCCAAACGCCAACAGCTTTTCCCGGTTCGGGACCATCCGCTCCTCGCGCGATTAGCGGACCAACTGAAAACAAGGCGATGAGGGCCGCTTTTGCGGCCATCACAACTGCAAGACGCAGGGTTCTTGCACCGATGGAGTCCCACAGACACTCTGACATGACGATCTTCCTCGATGGACGAAAGACGCTCCATACCGTTGAGTACTCAACATATTTGAGTATAAGGCCGCGCGATTTGATGTCAAGTCGGATGTCTGTCGGGCTTTTCAATCATTTCGGTTGGTAGACTTCACGAGAAAACCCGCTCGCGTTTGAAGTCGCGACGCGGCTAAAGAGGCGCCAATGCAGCAAGTCGAGAAAGAAAATCGGGCGGACAGGTCGGCTATTGAACTTTTTCTGAGTGGGGCCAGGGCCGTCGTATTTGCAGTCATCCATCACTGACGTACATCGGAGAGCTTCGCGAGCGACCGATACTTGGACTTCGCGTCCGCTATGGTATGTTCATACCTGTGATCGATCACCCTTAATTGGAAAGTCATCCGTATGACCGAGCGTGTGACCCCTCGCCGGCGTGGTTCGTATGGGATTGACGCCCCCCTTGCGCCGGCGTTCATGGCCTTCGTGGCCGCCTTAGAGGTGGCTCTCGCCGTTATCGCTGACAGCGTGCGGCCACTGCTGGCCGCCTTGTTCATCCTGGCCATTCTCGGGTTCTACCTCTACGCCTCGCTGCAAGGCAAGTTCGTGGTCTGGGCCGAATTGCTCAACCAGTTGAACCTTCGGGGGGATGAGCGAATCCTGGACCTGGGATGTGGGCGGGGTGCGATACTCCTCATGGCCGCCCAACATTTGACCACGGGCCGAGCCGTGGGTGTGGACCTGTGGCGTAGCGTCGATCAGTCGGGCAACTCCACCGAGGCCACCCGGCGTAACGCCATTGCAGAGGGGGTCGCCGATCGTGTCGAATGGCACACAGCCGACATGACGGCGCTACCCCTCGAAGACGACCGTTTTGATTTGGTGGTATCCAATTGGGCGATCCACAACATCTGGGGTCATGCTGGCCGGGAGAAAGCCATCAGTGAAGCGGTGCGGGTGCTGCGTCCGGGGGGCCGGTTGATCATCGCCGACCTTCGAGGCACGCGAAATTACCAGGCACACCTTGCCAAGCTCGGGATGAAGAACGTTGCCCGTCGTCGGCTGGGATGGCGGTTGTTGTTCCTAACCTGTGTTGTGACTGCCACGAAGCCGGAATGTCCGATGTGAGGCGACTCGGTTTCTTTTCACGGTCAGTCGCCGATCCGCTGTTCGCGTGGCAGCTCCTCCCCCCGGAAAAACGACGCGACAATTCGTACCACATCCGGACGCGGCCGAAAACCATGCCCCTCGTTCGTGATGATGCCAAGGTGGCCGTCAGGCAATTCGGCAAGAATCTCGCGGGCATTCTCAACCGGCGTTTTTGCATCGAATTCACCGCACAAAACAAGCACGGGGCGACTCGACCGAACCGGACCACGGAATTGGTCCCCGAGTTGGGGTACGTCCCAGGCCACGGATTTCAGGGCGCCGTCAAAGAAGTTCGCAACGTCGCCAAGCAAACAGTGGTCGGCTTCTTGAGCAATTTGAAGTTGTCGCTCGTGGCTACATCCCGACGCGGCGTCCATCACATGATTCATCGCCGAACCCACACCGGCTGCCAATCGGAAGCGAATGAGCCACCGGGCTGGAACGGTGAAGTCTCCCTCAGTCATCGCTTGGAACGCTCTGGGAAGTGGTTGTGTTGTTTCGAGTCGGCCAAGGGCGAACCACGTGAATATCTGAACGTCGAATCCATTGATACCGATCGAAACCGACTCCCCTGTCAGTGGATGCGGAACATCCACATGAACGGAGCGGTTCTTTAGTTGCTCAATCACCTGCCCCATGTGTTTCCATAGCTGGGGATGGTCCTTGGAAATACGCTCCAAGCAATTCTGGATGTGCGCAGGCCGTTTCCATAGGTGATCCGGCCCCACCGGCGAGGAGATCAGGACTCGCTCAACGCCGCTCTCGTGGCGCCGAAGAACGGTAAGCGCCAGTTGCGAGCCGTAACTTGTGCCCCAGAGGTTGACCCGCTCGTAGCCGAGATTTTTCCTGAGGGCATCGATATCGTCCGCGTTTTCGATTGTGTTGAACGCAGATAAATCAATGACATCACGACGCAACCGCAGAGCAACTTCCTGACAGGTCTTCTTCATCAAAGACCGGTATTTCTCCGGATCTCCCGGCTCCTTCAGAGAGAAACCGTACCGATCAGGAACGGCCAGGCTTGGTTTGGACGCCCCCGCCCCCCGTTGATCGATGCCAATGATGTCACCGGTCAGCACGGATCGGATTTGATCGCCGCCCATGAACATCCCGCGAACGACCTGGACGCCGGAATCGCCGGGCCCCCCGGCCAGGATGAACGTCGCAGGACCAGGTTTCTGCGCGACACTTCGCACGCGAATGAATGCAATTTCAATGGTCGGTCCGTCCGGATTCGACCGATTCATGGGAACCTTAAGCCGGCCGCTCTCGGCTGGAATCGCCATCCCGGTCCGAGGCTGGATGGTCACTTTCTCAAGTGTCATCAAATCATTGCCGTTGGCTTGACCAAATGAACCTAGTAACGCGAGGAGCACAAGCGGCCCGCTGCCTGTTCGTGTTGAGGCTTCAAACACGGAAAGTTTTGTTTTCAATTTCGCTCGGAACCGATACACCGCGCGCAGCAAGAACAGCGCCACGCAGAGCAGTGCAAACCCAATCACCCCCAGGTAAAGTGCGGCCTGCATGTTCCCTCGCAGGAGGGCAATAGGTACCGATATCGCCAGTGACAACGAACAAGCGATCGTTGCCATCCAGGCGGTCGCCAAACGGTCGAGAGCCGTCGGGCAATTGCGACGGGTTAAGATCCACGTCAACACACAAATCCAACCGCTGCCAATACAAATCAGCGTCGCAAAAGCTACATGCAACCGAAGCGGCAGAGGTCCTGGTTCGGTCGTCCAAAGCGATAGGATTAAGGCGACGCAAACGCTCGCCGCCAACAAGATCAGCCGGTACGCCCATCGCCTCCCGGAGGACAGCTCTCCACGAACGATCGCCAGGGCTCGCTCGGTCGACGGTGAAATGGAATCGTTCAGGTTCATGGGGATTACCTTCAATCAAGTTAGAGTGCTATGGAGGACTCGCCGTGCACGGTGCAGGCGAGACTTAATCGTGCCTTGCGGCACGCCACAGATTTCGGCGACTTCGGCTATGGGAAGTTCCTCAAGATAATGCAGGACGACGGCTTCCCGGTCTGCTGGGTGTAGTCGGCCGAGTCCCGTTTCGACGGCATCGACCGCAGTGAGCATTTCGATCCCTCGATCCCAGTCTGGAATCTCGCCGACCTCGTCTGATGGAGGATGGCGATAATGTTCGCGCAAGCGATCGGCAACCGTCCGCCGCGCGATGCCATAGAGCCAAGCGGTTAACTTCTCCGGTTCTCTCAATTGCACCAAGGTACGAACGACCCGAAGCCAGACGGATTGCAGTACATCCTCGACCGCGGTGCGATCTGAAAGCATCCGCGCTATGAAGCGCCACAGCCGAGGGTGCCAACGGCGAACCAAGGTCTCCCAGGCGTCTGTGTCGCCGAGTTGACAGCGGACGGCCAACACAGCGTCGGGTGGATCTGGTTCATTCACGACAAGTCATCCTTTTGGGTGCTCACATGGGTAGTCGTCGACCATGCTGCTGTGGTTCACGACGAACGGAAAATTTGTGAAGTCGTGAGGTTTCAACGGTTCGTTGAAATGAGACACTAATCGGAGTTGCGCGACGGCGCCCCAGCTTCAGGGCTATCGATCACAGAACTTGGGCCTGTCGTGAAGGCGCGCGATTCACATGGGATCGGGCACTCAAGCGGAGGCGCGAACTCTCCCGCGAAGTTTCCGTGCCTGTGATCCTACTGTATGTGCCCACGAGGACTCCCGGCAAACGACCGATTTTTGGCATCCATTGAACCAGCGAAAGTGGCGACGTGATTTGAACTCTGTACCTGCTGTGCCGGAATCGAGTTGGGGCGAATTAGTTTTTATGCATATTTTTTGATACCAAGACTGAACCGGTCGTCGCTCCCCACCATTTTTTTACTCCTCAAATCAGCGGATTTGAACCGGTTTGCTTAAACCCATCCATCCTTCGGCCCCTCGGAACCGAACCAGCGTTCGGTGATGATTTTCTTTCGCGTGTAGAATGCCACTGCGTCGGCACCCTGCGCATAGAGATCACCGTAAAGCGAATTCTTATAGCCGCCGAACGGAAAGAACCCCATTGGCGCCGGCACGGCGACATTGATGCCGAGCATCCCGACTTGGATGCGTTCGCGGCAGGTGCGGGCTGCTGCGCCAGATTGCGTGAAGAGGGAGGCCGTGTTGCCGTATCGGCTGCGGTTGGTCAACGTGATGGCCGTTTCCAGGTCCGGGGCGCGCATCACGCTCACCACCGGGCCAAAAATCTCCTCCCGGCCGACGAACATCTCCGGTGTCACATCGTCGAAGACTGTCGGACCGAGGAAGCAGCCGCGCGGCCTGTGCGGTACGGTTTGGGCACGGCCGTCGAGGCGAAGCTGGGCTCCTTCCGTCACCCCGCGCTCGATCGCCGCCCGGATCCGCTTTTCCTGCTCTGGGTTTACCACGGGACAAAGCGTCGCGGTGTCGTCCAGACCGTCTCCCAATTTGAGTTCACCCGCCAAGCGGAGGAAGGCAGCGACCACGGCGTCTTGTTCAGCTCGATGGCCGACCGCCACCAGCACGCTCCCCGCAAGACAGCGCTGCCCTGCGGAGCCGAAGCACGATCCAATCAGGGCGGGTAGGCTGCGCTCCAGATCGGCATCAGGCAGGACGATCAGATGGTTCTTCGCTCCGCCGTGTGCCTGAACACGCTTGCCGTGAGACGCTGCGGTCCGGTAGACCGACTCCGCCACCGCCGACGTGCCGACGAAGGAAACAGCCTGGACATGCGGGTTACTGATGAGCCGTTCGCTTACATCCTTGCTGCCCTGCACCACACCGACGACGCCGGGCGGCAAACCGGCATCCGCGAACAGCTCCACGAGCCGGGTACCGGTGAGCGGTGCCTTCTCGGCAGGCTTGAGGATGAACGTGTTCCCACAGGCGACGGAGATCGACATCATCCACAGTGGAATCAAGGCCGGGAAATTGAACGGCGGAATGCCGACCACCACACCCATCGGTTCGCGGATGGTATGGCAGTCGACATCCCGCGAAATGTCGGTCAGAGTCTGCCCCATCATCTGGGAGGGAATGCCGCAGGCAAACTCGACGACGTCAAGCCCGCGCCGCAGCGAGCCTCGTTCAAAAGCTTACCGTTTTCGCGGACGATGCTGTGCGCAATGTCCGAGAAGTTCTTTTCCAGCAACTCCCGGAACTTGAACAGGACGTGAGCCCGATCCGGCGCCGGAGTGGCACGCCAGCCAGAGAAGGCACGGGCGGCGGCAGCGCATGCCTCGTCGACTTGCTCTGGTGCGGCCTCGCGCACCAGAGCAATCACCTCGGCCGTGTCCGCCGGATTGCAGATGTCGCGGTTCGTGATTCCACGACCCTCGCCCCAGGTTTCGCCGATCAAATTGAGGGCCGATGCCGAACGCGAGGATGTTGCAGGCGATCCATCAATGGCAGTCATGGTGGTCATCCTCCGTCTCAGAACGAATTCCAGGGGATCGAATGCTTTTTGACAGCAGCAGATGGTTTGGCAGTTGACGCATCCGTGTTCACCCCGATGACTGCAAACGGAAGGCCATTGAAACGGTCAACGAGCTTTCTTTCGTGGGGAACGTCGCCCATACACGGTCCGCACGCGGAGCACCAGAAAACGAGCAAAACCGCCTTGCCGCGTTACTCGCTAAGGGTCATCTTCCGGCCGGACGGGTCGCTTCCAGCAATTTCCGGCGCAGGGCTTCCGATCGCGAGATGGGGTGGAACTCGAGGTGTGACCAACTCCTTCTTTTTTTCGCAGACGCCTCTTCTGCCGCCATTGCGTTGCGTTGACGAATCGAGGCGACTGCTCCGCCAATATACAGCAGTATAACGACTTCGGTTGGAATTCGAAAACGGTTCGACAGGAAGCCCGCGCCGCCTGCCAGCGCTACGGCCGCCGCCAACAACGAGACTTAAGGTGGGAATGCGGTGAAATTCATCGAGGGTTTCAACAACGCGATGCCGGCGAGGACACTCAGCATCATTGCGCCAATAAACACTACCAGCCGACAAGACTTGACCATCACACATTGACCTTTCATGGTTTCGTCACCTTGCATGGCTCGTTGGGAGGATTGCAAAGATAACGCCCATGCGATGATGAGTCTGGAATTTCGTCGTGGAAACTTCCACGGGATGGAATTCAGATAATGCACAACACCGCATGGCGCAGTCGTGGGACGTAGATCAATCGGTCAAGCGACGCTGTGCCCGGAAGACTCCCATCCGGGAGACGATGAATCCGTCGCCTTTGCGGGAATCGTTGATTGCAGGAGCGGTCTCGTCGGTAGGTGTTCTTTGTCGCGATTCCTCGCCTCCCCTGCCGAATTCATCTGCTCCAGCGGCGCATCCAAAGCGTTTCCGCTCAGATCCTTACTCGGGAAGAGCCATCGGTAGTCCGGCCAGATCGCTCGCGTCAATGCCCGGAGCCGCTTGGCCAACCGAATCCTCTGACTTCCTTTCGTCGCTCGCCGGAGAAGGCGCGCCGTCATGGAGTTTATCGCCGAGCTGCGGTTCTTTCATTAGGTGGAACAACACTCGGTATTTGCCGAGCTGAGCCTCTTCGCCGTGGACCAGTCCATGTGGCACGTCCTTCAGAGCGTCGCTCTTGCCTTGAGCGGCGAGCAGGGACAAAGAGCCATCCATTCGTAGTTGCTTTTTAGCTGCCTCGGCAGCGGATGCATCAGGGAAGACCAGCGCCACACGCTGTCCGTTCTGCGTCAAGGGAAGCCGCAATACGGGATGTTCGGTACGAGGCCATCGCGTCTTCGCCTGAGGGAAAATGATGACCGCTCCCTGTTTCACGTTTCCCTGAAGCGAAGTGAACCCCTTGTCGCATTCAAACACGATCTGCAGCAATGAATCGTTTTTCGCGCCACTCTTCTGCGAAATCGTGAACAACACGGCGTTGCCGTCCGTGTCGAGGTCCGTGAGACGCAAATCCGGAACCTGTGCTCGTTTGGAATCGGAACCTCTGACTTTTTGAGAAGGTTGTTCCTGCCTGACCAGAATCCGAATCTGATCGCCGCCGCTCTCAAGCAGCCCTCGAATGAGCTGGTTCTCAAACGATTCGGTCTGCCAGATGTCTTTGCCAAAATCGCATTTGATGGTTGTGGTTTTCGCATTCGACTTGGGCGCCGTACAAACGGCGATAAAACCCTTCGCCGATTGTGATCCACCTTCCTGACTAAAAGAAACCACTTTGGCAATGCAACGCCTTTCTTCCAGCTCCATGACTTTAGCGATACCCACCCCGAGTTCAGAATTCGGCGCGAAAATGTTGAAGGCGTGACCAAACCGGATACCTTCTTTTGCACCCGCGCCGAGCAAAAGTTCTTTGCCGGCAACGTTATGCTCCAAAACCGGGACAGAGAGAGGTTGTGCAAGATAGACAAAGACGCGATCATCGAACTTCGGCGACGAGGCGACATTGATCCGCGCCAGTTGCGGTTTCGCAAGCAGGGTTGATTCCTCTGCGCTGCACGGAGCGCCCATCCCTGCCATCAACCACAGCATTCCCAAGGTGAGTAAGCCGTTACGATTCATCGCCGATTCTCCTGTTTGTCTCGAGAGCGAGGAAACAGCCTGAAGCTTCGCCTGCTGTCGCGGCTCAAGGAATTCGGAACTCTGTGCGCGGTCGTCGTGCCTCATGTACAGCCTCCTGGATTAAGAACAGAGTTTCGGCATCAGGCGCTGCTGCAGCGTAGACAACTCTACTGGCCGGTCAGGGATTCATACAGGCAGACGGCCAACGCAAACATCCGTTATGCGGCGACCGTATCCGCGACTCCTGGGTAACACGTGCCTATTTCCGCTGCTTATCGATTGGAGCATTCAATTGCTGCTTTGACTTCTCCAAGTCCTCGACGAGCATTTTTCCTTTTAAATGCGGACCAGCCGTCCAATATTCGTAGAAGATATCGCAAAGCTTGGGGTCGGCGATCTGAAAGGCACCGAGTTGTTCCTGGGCTTTAACCCAGCGCTTTTGAGCGTCAAAGGCCTCGAGTCCCCGAGCGGTCTGCAGGACGCGGCCGCCATCGTATTGATCGTACAAGTGCTTCTGGAGTTTCCGGACTCGGACCAGAGTGGCGGCTCGCGGCCTGGTGTCGGCGTTTTGGAGCATGCGATTGAGCGCCTTTTTTTGCAATGTCAAGTCTCGGAACTCATCCGAGTCAGGCTTCGCGACGGCCAGCCGCTTGATCACGTTGTCGAGGTCGGCTTGAAAGGCGATGACGGTATCTGCCCGATCGGCTTTCAATAGCGCAGCCACCGCATCAATCTCCACATCGGTTGGCTCAATCTCGGGATGATCTTTCCAACAACGCTCCTCCAATTTCGGAATAATCAAGTCGTGCAGCAATCCTGAAAGCTGCGCCTTATCATGAAGTTGTTGTTGCTCCAGATAGATCCGTTGCCCCAAAACTTCGCCGATCAATTTTATCTTGGGATTGCCCACGGCTCCCGCCGGCGGTCCCGCCATTGCCGTCAAAAATTGTTCCATTAACGCCGGGTCAAACGCCTCCTTGATGGTCTTCTTGTCGTCTGTCAGTTTCGGTTCGGGATCGTGATTCCATTTCGCGAGCAGGGCCTTGTGCTCGTCTGGGTCCGTAATTTTGAAATCGCCCTTGTTTTCGCGATCGGCAATCCATTGCTTGTAGGCGTCGTAAGCAATGGGGCCGAAGGCCGTAAGCTGCACGCGTCCACCCGACTTCTCGTATAAATGCTTGTGCAGGATCCGTTGCCGGACCATCGGCAGAGCGGCTGCCCGCATCCCTTCATTGGGAATGCGTTTTGCAAGTTCCAAGGCAGGGTCAATTTTCTGTTCCGTCAGATAATGCTCCTCGACGGGCCGCAGAAACAGCCTCTCCAGGTCCTCGCCAATCTCGACATTCTTGTTGCGTGCACTTGCATAGATGGGTTTGCCCAACACGGTACCCAATTGCTTTCCTTTGGAATCTGGTTTGTCGGGCTTGTCCGGCACGCCCGGTAACAGTTTGTCGGGCGTGCCCGATGTAATGGGCAACTGCATGAAGAATAGTCCCGAGAACAGAACTCCGAACAGGGTGAGCATCGCAATGATTCCTTTACGAGGCACATGAAAGGACGATCGAACGGTGGCTGGGTGTGCGAGTGCAGCGGGTAACGGAGCGACCGCCGGTTGCTGGACATGAGCTAAACAGTCTTCAAGAAGCCTGCCGACTTCTTCTGCCGTCGGATACCTGTCGTCCGGGTTCTTCGACATCAACTTCGTGATGATCGAACCCAGCCATTGCGGAGTCTCAGGATTGATTTCGCAAATCGCGCGCGGTTCCTCGTCGGTGATCAATCGCAGGATCGCGTAACTGTTGTCAGCACGGAACGGAGGTCGGCCGGTACACGCGGCGTACAACACACTTCCGAGACTGAACAGATCGGACCGCGCATCCACGCTGCCGCTGCGGGCCTGCTCCGGGGACATGTATTGCGGCGTGCCCGCGATCATGCCGGTGCGGGTGATGCTCGCATCGTCAACGGCGCGGGCGAGTCCAAAATCGGTGAGCATCGCTCGTTCAACCGTCCCATCAAGCAGGATGTTGGACGGCTTGACGTCGCGATGGACCAGTCCCTGTGCGTGGGCTGCCGCCAGCCCGCGAGCCGTTTGCATGCCGACGCGCAGAATCACTTTCAGTTCCAGGGGTCCCTGTTGCTGGATTCGCTTTTGCAGGGTGACGCCTCCAGAATACTGCGTTACCAGATAGGGAATCCCCTGCCACTCAGCAACGCTGTAGATCGGCATGACGTTGTCATCGATGACGGCCGCGGCGGCTCGGCCTTCGCGGGCAAATCGTTTGCGAGCGGCTCCAGACACCGCGAGATGCGGCAGTAGCATCTTGATCGCGACAAATCGGTTTAATGGGGCGTCGAACGCTTTGAAAACGACGCCCATCCCGCCACGGCCAACGACGCCAACGATTTCATAGCCCCCGATCCGCCCCAGCATGTGCGGATCGTCGGTTGGTCCAAGCAGCGACAACAGACCTTGAAGCGAATCGTCCGTTTCGGCCTGCGGCTCATCGTCATACGAAACTCTTGATGGCCTTGAGCCGTCGACAGACACGTTTCCGGCCATGGCCGCGCGCAGCTCGCTTTTCCATTGAACATCTCCGTCGAATTCCTCGATCACACACCGGCACTTTTCACACTGTGTCAGGTGCTCTTCCAGTTCCGCCATTCGCCGTGGCGGCAAATCACGCCTGGCAAGCTCACGCAGCAGTGCCGGCGACAGACATACCGTTGACTCGTTCATCGCGATCCTTTCGTTTTGCCGGCCTACGGCCGCGAAAACTCCTGAATCTTCTCCTTTAACCGCTGCAGAACCTTGAAGCGCGCCATGTAAACGGCTCCGGCACTGCGTTCCGTTTCCTGGGCGACATCAGCGACGCTACGTCCCATCACGACGGTTTCCCAAAACAGCCGCCATGTCATGACGCTGAACTCAGAGCGAATTTGCCCGACTCCCCAGCGCATGGCCTCGGTTCGGCCCTCCCGATCAAACTCGTGCGTGGTCTGCCGATCGTCAACGCACAGCGATTCCAGCACTTCAATCACCGAAGTGGCGCCGGTGCCGACGTCGGGCTTCCTGCGCATCAGCGCCTTCGTGACGGCGTTCCGGGTGATCGTGACCAACCACGCACGAAACGGCGGCTGGCCGATGCCTGGCCGCCAGCCGCCGATCGAATGGGAGACCGACAGGAACACTTGCTGCGCCACATCATTCGCGTCTGCTTCCTGCATTCCGCGCCGCTGCGCCATGCGGAGTACCACCGGCTCGTAAATCGCAAAGAACTCGTTCCACGCCGCTTCATCCGCCAGATCTTTGACCCGTGCAATGAGACTTTGACTGGTTTCCGGAAACTCCGCCATGGCGATCCTTCCAAGCGAATTCTCAATGCTTACAAGACCTTTGACACGATTTATCAGGCGACATCGGCATCAAGATGCCACGGCTCGATGAAGCGCAGCGACCGTTGTCCCCGGCAAAAATGACCTCTATCTACCTGATTCATCCCTCACTTCTCGAATTCTTTCCAAAAAATGATCAAGCTTGCCAAACGAGGTGGCGCCCACTGGGGCGATCCCCAACCTCCGGGGCAGGTCGTGCGACCCCTTCCTCTTGTCCCCATTACCGTATCGAAACTCCGACCGCCCCAGTGCAGGAGCCGAGCGTCAGGCCGGGAAGGGTCGTGGAGTGGCAAAAGCTCCAGTTGTGAACTTGGCGGTATCGTAAGTTACGCCGAACACCAGGAATCGGCATACCCAAGTATGCGAGTCATGACATAGGGGGGCCCCATACCTTGTCGTTTTCTCGGGAAATGGGTGAAAAAACGAAAAAAGCATGGACACACGCACCGCGACCGTCACTAGTTGTGTGGGCCGGTCGTGTGACCGATCCGGATCACCGCGACTCAGAGGGGTATCCCGTGTCACATCTCAAGCGAGTGTCGAGTGTCATTGGCGTCGCACTCGGTGTCGGCATCTCGATCTTTGTCGGTTCTGGCCTTGTTCGGTCCCTCGTCCTGGCCCAGAACGGCCCGTTACCCGATGCCAACCGATCCACCCCGCTCCAAGTGTACCCTCAGATCAAGACCGACCGAGCGGAAGCGTTGTACAAGTGCGAGGAGAAGGCCGAGTTCAAGATCGCCTTTACCGGCAAGGATGTGGACGACCCGGACTGGGAAGCACTCTACGAGTTGTCAAAGGACGGATATGGCAAAATCGAGTCCGGGAAAGTTCCGCGAAGCGGCGGGACGGTCGGGGCCACACTGACCGAGCCTGGATTCCTCCGTTGTCGGCTGATCCTGACCTGGAAAAAAGGGCGGGTCACCGAAGAGTTCGTTGCGGTCGGATTCGAGCCGCATAAGTTGCAGCCCAGTTTACCGGTCCCCGATGACTTCGAGGCTTTCTGGGACCGTCAGAAAAAGGCACTTCGCGAGAAGGCGGCCAAGCCGAAGTTCACTTCGTTGAAATCACCGGACGCCGCCATCGAGTGCTGGGGAGTCGAAGTTGCCCTGCCGATTGGTCGGCCTCTCACGGGATACCTTGCTCGGCCCAAGGACACAGCGGCGAAGTCGCTCCCTGCGGTCCTCGTCATTGACGGTAGCTACTTTCGAGATGCCCAGTTGAAGGAGGCCGTTACCCAGGCGAAGCGGGGGCGAGTGGCGCTCCACATGAACCCGCACGGCGGTCCGCTCGGTCGGCCGCAAGCAGAGTACGACAAGTGCGTCTTACCCAGTGGCGATCTGCACACCTGGCCCCAAGATGGGATCAGCGACCGGGAGAAGGCATACTACCGGCCGATGGTACTTCGAGTTGTCCAGGGGCTAGATGTGCTCGCTGCCGACTCCGCGTGGGACGGCAAACGGCTTGGTGTGCTCGGTGCGAGTTTGGGGGGCGGACTGGCCATCATCGCGGGCGGGTTGGACCATCGGGTCTCGTTCGTGGGATCCGCAATCCCCTCGCTATGCGATTGCAGCGGCTACACCTCCAAGCGTCAACCGGGCTGGAATATCGTTCCGTACGACCGGACCTTTGGGCCGGACCAGACTATCCTGAAGACGATGCGGTACTTCGACGCCGTGAACTTTGCGACTCGAGTGAAGGCCGAGACGGTCGTGAGCTGCGGCCTTCACGACATCAACTGCCCGCCCACTTCGATCCACGTCATGTACAACGCACTGGGCGCGAAGAAGGCGATGATACGCGATCCTGAAATGGGCCATGACCATCCGGACACAATGGCCAAGGCATTCGAAGCTGCCATGATCAAGGCGTTCGCCCGGGTGAAATGACCATCACGCACGGCCTCTCTCTGGAGACCGTTGCATCGTCCGCGTCGACCGGAGCGAGCGAGGTGTGCAAGTGAATGACGACGGGCGGTCCGACGCAGAACTCGTTCGCCGAGTGCGCCAGGGGGAACGCGACGCGTTCGGTCCGCTCTACGATCGATACGCCCGTCTTGTTAGGGTCATCGCGAGTGATGGCGGGGCAGACGAGTCAGCTGTTCAAGACCGCATGCAGGAGACGTTCATGAGGGCGTACCGCAAGCTAGACACTTTGCTCGACGCAGATCGGTTCGGTCCCTGGCTGGCTGCGATCGCCCGCCAGGTCGGTCTGGAATCACGCAGGAACAGGACTTACATGCCGCTTCCCGACGACGTGCCGGCGGCGGACAGCGCGTGCAATGCGATTGAGGCCGCGGACGAAATCGCGACCCTCCGTCGCCGCATTGCCGGACTGCCGGAGAACGAGAGGGAAGCCGTTCGTTTGTTCTTCTTGTGCGAACGAAACGCCGACGAAACGGCCCGACTCCTCGGCTTCTCCCGATCGGGTGTGTATGCCCTGTTGAAACGAGCCTGTCGAACTCTGGCTGTGAGATCGGAGGCGACATCATGACGTGCTTGAGCGACGACGAACTGCTCGAACTTGCCCTGAGCACCGGCTCAACCCCTGAGCACCTGGCCGGGTGCGCGGACTGTGCCCGGCGGTTTCACGAGTGGCAGACCCTGCTCGGCCAGGTCGAAACTGCTGTTCAGGCGGAACACGGCGGCGACGACGGCGGCCGGGATCGCTTCTTGGCGAACCTGGCCAGTGAACCTGAGAGCATTCCGTCTGGACCGCGCACTCGAAGGTTCCGGTGGCAGGTACGCGGAGTCGCCGCCGTGGCCGCCTCTCTGTTCGTCGGCGTCACTGTTTTGTGGTTTGTCGTCTTTGCATCTCCCAGCTTGGCGCAGACGGCGCATGCCATGCAAGAAGCCCGTGGGTTCACATGTGACGTGTATGAGATCAACGAGGGGAGCGACGGTCCGGCCAAACTCGTCGGTCGAGTGCAATTCGACCGGCGGGCTTCACGGCTCGATACGATCCAGGGCGGCCGGGTCACCGTGTACGAAATTGTCCGCATGGGTGATACCGGGATTGTTGTCCGCAACGACTCCCGGGACTTCATCCGAACCGACGCAGAACGACGCCCTCACCCGGCGTTCGCGGCCCTGGCCGGCCTCGCTCAAAACGTCGGACGGCCCGAAAAGAAGCTTGGCGACCAGGAGATGGACGGCCGCCGGACCATCGGGTTCCGGTTGTCGGCGGCAGAGGTCATGGCCGACGGTCCTGCGGACATGCCCCTCGATGTTTGGATCGATCGGAACACCCACCTACCGGTCCAGATCGCGGTGCCGGTCCGACCTGGCACTTACCTGCGTCTGGGTCGGTTTGATTGGGGACGTGTTGAGGCCTCGGTGTTCGATGTGAGAACGCCGGAGGGATACGTGGACGCGACTCCGCCGCCACTGCCCCTCGACGTGATGACCGAGCGGGTGATCTTCGCCCTTCGCACCTACGCCCAGCACAATGACGGGCGCTACCCGGCAGTCAAAACCATGTTCGCCGACCAGATCGCGGACGAGTTGCGAACGAAGATGGGTCGTAAACCGTCCGCACCGGCGTTCATTATCCCGAATCCCGAGGACAAAGTCGACGACCCGAAGGATCGGGATTTCGCCTACGCCACACACGGATTCATCCTCGCCAACTCGATCCAGCGGCAGAACGCCGATGTGGCATACCACGGTCGCACCGTTACGGCGGCCGATCCCAACAAGGTTCTGTTCCGCTGGAAACTCGACGATAGCCGCTACCGGGTGATCTTCGGCGACTTGCGGACGGCCACGGTCACCCATGCCGATCTGGTGACGCTGGAGCGGCCGTGACGCGAATTCTTGTGCGCTATTTGAATATCGCGCAACCGTAAGGCATTGCGGATCGGTGGCCGAAGCAGTGCCATACCGGCTCTCGAACCCACGCAGGCTTACTCCCCGGCTCGGTCCATTGCATTGACGGTTTACGTCGCAAGTCGCGATGCTGCTATTCGTAGCCGATTGCAGCGTGCAGTATGTCTGCGCAGCGCCGCCATGGATTTTCTGGCCTCTTGTAGACGGGATTGCCATTCACCGAATCCCGCGCCCAGCGCACGGCTGTGTCGAAGAACCGCTCGATGGTGGTGTTCTCCCATCCCAGAGCATCAGGTCCGTACGGCGAACTGGGCGCGATCTTCTCTTGCGCGATGGATGCCTCGCGATGGTCACGAAGCGCAAGCAGAAACTGAAGGAATGTCTCCTCGTCCTGAACCGCATCCAAGGCGTCTGAGAGGTCGTCTTCTTCGTGCGACACGGCCATTCCCCCTCCGCAACCAACACGGCTCGTAATCGAAGCCGCTCGTATTACACCAAAATCGGGGCGACAAGACGGCTATTGAACGTTTTGTCACGGGGGGGCCTGGGTTGGGAAGCCGGGTTGCGGCGGCTCGTTTGAAACGGAATCATGCCGCTTGCCTACGGCTTGGCCTCACTCTCCTCGCCCCAGCTAGTTTGGAGTTGGCTGCCAGCCATGTTCGCCAGCGTATTGCCTCGGCTTTGTCGTCGGCAGTATCGGCTCGTGCGAGGAGTTGCTTGGCGAGGAGGGGCTTTTCTGCATCTTTCGCGCTCAGGAACTCCTGTCGAAGCCAGTGCAGGGTGTCCTTGGCGACGTGCCCGGGGAACGGAAAGTCACGGTGAGGCGCGGGCTTTGCGGCGAGTTCCCGCCGCTTTTTCTCCCAAGTCGGCTCGTCCCATTTGGCGAAAGTGCCATCCGCGTTGAGTTGACCGCGCACAGCGACCTGAGCCCACTGCTCGACGAGGTCGGGAGAAAGGGGCGCGTCCTTGAGAAGGGTTGGCAACAACTGAATTTGGACCCCATAGGATGCCTTAGCATTTGCCAATCCAAAATTAGGCAAGAGACCAAGGGAAGATTCTCTTACAAACTCATTACGTATCGTTATCCATTTGTCGGTTTTCAAGTCGATTAAATGAAAGGGGTTTCGTTTCCTAGAGTGAAACATAAAATCCACAGAGGATGAAGTCGCCACGAATCTTTTATCTTTTGAGAACTCAAGGAGAAGCCCATTGAAACGCTTTCCGAATTCAGAAACACGTTGATTTGCATCAATGGTATCGAACACTCGCCCGTCCGTTGCCATAACGAGATGAGTATCCGCCAAGTTCGGCTGGGCCCAACCATCTGCTTCCGCTATTGGTGTATCGTTTCGAAATTTGAATAAATAATGCGCGTGTTCGGTAAGCAACGCTCCTCCGCTAACTGAGAACACTTCGTCATTCCAAAGGCGGAAGACGTCTTTTCCGTCGACGTATAGAAAAGCCACTTTGTCAATGAAATGTCCATTTTCCATTCCCCGTTGCTTCCAGGTTTGGGAGTCCCACAACCTGACGCGTATATGTTTCCACTCAGGCGACTCGACGCGCATTGTTATGAGGCCAAACCGTAGTCCATCTGGACTCATTTGCAATGACTGGGAATAGATCGTCTCGTTATCCGGTACTTCTAGCTGCGTGATGAGTCGTCCGTCTTGGCCAGACAAAATTGAGACCTTGTTCAATCCTTCGAGGGTAACAAGCCATTTTCCGTCATTGAACCAGCGATAACGCTCCGTTCTTTGGCCAGGCTTATCCAACCGGGCAATGAACATCCCCGTCTTCGTATCCCAGAGTTCGATGGGGCCAGAAATCTCGTGGTCGTTTCCCGGTCCTCGTGGATCGTCCTTCGCTCTGGTCTTTGCAACTACGTGTTGTGTAAGCAAACGGGAGTGGCCGATGTTGATACACGCCGAACGATCCATGCGCCGTTCAGCTGCTCCGACTAGGTCTGCAAAGAAATCGTAAGGCTTGTTCTCAACGGCGGTAGGAAACAAGCCGTCACGGCGGGGAATCTCACATTGGTAACTCCCGGAGTCAACCTCCCAGATACGGGTAATTCCGGTCGAGTCATCGGTGAAGACGACTTTACCATCAGGGCTGAATCCGGCGTTGACGATCTTCTCGGATGCCTTGCGAAGTATGGCTTTGCTCTTCCCTGTTCGCATATCCCAGAGGCGAACCGTATCGTCGGTGCCAAGTGTCATTAGCTTTTCGTAGTCGTGGCTGATTTCCAATTTGCTAACGGCATGGCCATCGTGCGTGATCGGTGGCCGGAGAGGGGCAACTTCTTGGCCCGTCGATAGCACGACGACATTGATGAATTCTTGCATTTTGCGTTGTCGCTCGAATAACTTCGCAGGCAATTCAAAATTTAGAGTCTGACCCCGACTCATCTCCCACTTAACGGTTGACGGAATCTGCATCTCCATTCCCTTGGATCGCTGAATCAGACGAAGCATTCCTGCTTGGCGATCTGATTGCAGCTCAAGCAAATCAAGATCGATTTGTAGACTTGTCGCGGAAAGCATTGCCTCATATCGCGCAATCATTTGCTCCTCTGAAGTTTCGCGAAAAAGCTTGGTGTAATAGTCAGCCTCTTCAGCGTGCCCCTGCGCTTTTTTCTCATTCGCCTCCGCCTCGATTCGCTTTTCCTCGGCAATCGCCTCGGATCGACTTGCCTTCACCGCCAATAGGCTACTCACTCCCACCGCTGCGACGAGTAATACTACGAATGCCAAAACCGTTGTGAGCGCGACGCGGTGTTTGCGGGCGAACTTCCGCAGCAGGTAGTTCGTGCTTGGTGGATGCGCCTGTACGGCGTCTCCGCTCAGAAAATTCTCGACGTCTGTGCAGAGCGCCTTGGCCGAGTCGTAGCGTCGTACCCGGTCCTTTTCGAGCGCCTTCATCACGATCCAGTCGATCTCTCCCTGGATAAGGGCCGCGAGTTTGGCTGGCTCGGACCCTCGCACTGCCGCAATACTTGCCTTCATCTCGCTACTGCTCAGCCTTTGGCTTGGTCGTGGGGGATCGTCCTCCCGGATCATGCGCAGGACTTCGTCGAGCGCGGTCTTTTTGAACCGTTCCGGCTCCAGGGGAGGGCTTCCTGCAAGGAGTTCGTAGAGCAAAATCCCGAGGGCATAAACGTCTGCTCGCGTGTCAATGTCGATGGCATTGAAGTTGGCCTGTTCCGGAGCCATGTAAGTTGGCGTGCCTACCAACGAGCCGAAGCCAGTGAAAAGCGTGTTCTCGATGAGGGGTTGCCCGACCGCTTTTGCCAAGCCGAAGTCGATCACCTTCGGCACGGGCTTGTCATCGTGCAGTTCCACGAGCACGTTGCTCGGTTTGATGTCCCGGTGTATGACTCCCTTCTGGTGTGCATGCTGAATTGCCTGACAAACGGGTACGAAGAGTTCGAGCCGCGCCTTGGGGCTCAACTTGCGTGTGTCGCAGAACGTGGTGATGGGAACCCCCTTGACCAGTTCCATGACAAAGTAGGGCCGTCCTTCCTCTGTCGAGCCGGCGTCGAGAACCTTGGCGATGTTGGGGTGATCCATGACCGCAAGAGCTTGGCGCTCCGCCTCGAATCGAGAGAGCACATTCCGGCTATCCATCCCTGCCTTGATCAACTTGACGGCGACTCGCCGCTTGATCGGCTTTAATTGGTCAGCCATCCAGACCTCTCCCATGCCACCCGCACCGATCTGCTCCAGCAACTTGTAACGGTCGGCGATAACGACGCCAGCTCGACTGTCAGGCTGCTGGTATTCGATCGTTCGACCATTAATGGCGGCGGCCTTTACTTCGAGGAAATCAACAGCTTTGGGATGTGCATCGAGCAAGCGTTCAACCTGTCTGCGTAGTTCCGAATTTTGTTGGCACGAAGCATCCAGGTAAGCCCGCTGTTCTTCCGGTGACTTCTCGACGGCGGTTAAGAAGATCTCTTCGATCAGTGATGGATTGGCCATAATCTAGCTCCTCCCAAAGGGGTTCACTTCCCCATGCGAGAAATCCCGGCAAATCCCCTCAAGCCTCCCCTGAATTGTTTGGGGAATTCACCAAGCTCCTTGGTGACAGGCACTTACGAACCGTGCTTTTGGGAGAAATCCAACTCGGCGTAAAGCCAGGTACGAGCAAATGCCCAGTAACGTTCGGCTGTTGCTTGAGAGATTCCTAGAGTCTCAGCGGCTTCAGGAATCGTCAGTCCTGTAAAGAAGCGGAGTTTGACAAGTTCAGCGCGAATCGGGGATTGGTGCGCCAGGCGGCTCAGGGCCTCATCAAGGGCGACGAGGTCATCCGGAATGTTCTTCGCGGCAACAAGTTCAAGGTCAAGATCAACTCGTTGGGTCGTCCCTCCGCGTTTTGGTCCCTGCTTCCTTCGTGCATTTTCAACCAGTATGCGGCGCATTGCCTCGGCCGCAGCTGCGAAGAAGTGGCCCCGATGATCCCAGTGCTTGCCAATGTCGTTGCCGATCAGCCGTAGGTAGACTTCGTGAACGAGCGCAGTCGCTTCGAGTGTCTGTCCGGGTTTTTCATGGGCTAGCTTTTGAGCCGCCAACTTCCGAAGCTCCGCGTAGACAAGCGGAAGAAGTTGCTCGGTTGCGAACGGCTCGCCCGCCTCGACCGAAGCCAGAATTCGAGTTAACTCTTCCATGAAGCTCAAGAATTCTCCCACCAAAGGTCTTTTAGCGCCCTTTGGCAACCCTCGTGAGTGAACGAGGCGAACGCGATGCACGCCAAGCTGCTCGTCTACGGTTTTGCCTGACTGGCCGGCACCGCCTCTGGTCTGATGTTGGTAGCAAACCAGTTTTGCCAGCGGATTGCCTCGATGTTGTCACCACTTGCTTGGCATCTCTCAAGGAGTTGCTTCGCGAGCATTGGTTTCGCAGACTCACTCGCACCTTGGAACTCCTGCCGAAGCCAGTGAAGCCGGTCTTTGGCAACATGGCTCGGGAACGGAAAATCCGGGCAGGGTGATGGCATTTCGGCCAACTCTTGGCGTTTCTCCTCCCAGGTCGGCTCGTTCCACTTGATGAATTTGCCATCCAAACCAAGTTCACCGCGAACTGCAACATTTACCCAGAGTTCAATGAGGTCCGGAGAGACCTTTAGGTCCTTGACAAGGGTTGGTAGCATTTGAATTTGGAGGCCATAGTCGTATCTAACATTTGCCAGTCCCAGATTCGGTAATTGTCCAAAGGGTGAATCTCTCTCGATCTCATTAAATACGGTTATCCATTTATCTGTTTTGAAGTCAATTAATCGAAACGGCTTGCCTTTCTTCACCCAAAAATATGCATCCTGCTCGGATGAAGTCACCAGGAATCTGTCATCAAATGGTCTCTTATAAATCGAATCGTCAAAGCGTTTTCCAAGTGATGAAATACGCTGACTTCCTTCGATTGTATCAAACACACGTCCATCGGTTGAAATGAGAAGATCTTGATTTCCAACCTTTGGAATGCTCCATCCTTGCGATTGAGCAATTGGTTTGTCATTGCCAAATTTGAAGAGATAGTGAATGTATTCCCAAACACCAAAACCTCCGCTAGCCGAGAAAACCTCGTTATTCCAAAGGCGGAAGATATCGTCCTCTTCGCGCCATAATAAGATGGTATTATCAATGTAATTGACATTTTCGGAAATCCGTTCTTTCCAGTTTTGCGTGCTCCATAATCTGACGCGCTTATGCTGGTTATTATTTGTAATTACGGCAATTCGGTGACCATCCGGACTCAATTGTAAGGACCGGAAATAGATTTCCTCGTTTCCTGGAACCTGCAATTCCGCAATAGTCTGCCCGTCCTTCCCCGATAAAACCAGTAGCTTGTTTAGTCCACTCCGAGTGGTGATCCATTTTCCACTATTAATCCAACGAAATTGCTGGATCCTTTGGCCGGGTTGATCCAGGCGGGTAACCAGCTTTCCAGTTTTCGTATCCCAAAGTTCTATCGGTCCTGCAAACATATGTTCAGTTTGAGGTTCCTCTTTTTCATCTTTTGACCTTGGTTTTACTACTACATGCTGGGTAAGCAAACGAGATTCACCAATGCTGACGCACGCCGAGCGATCTTTGTATTTTTGATGTTTCATCGACTCGCCTGCATAAAGCCAGTGAGGCGCATTTCCCACAGGAATTGGGTAAAGGTTATCTCTGCGAGGTATTTCGCATAAGTATTTTCCGGAATCGACATCCCAAAGTCTGGTAATTCCTGTCGAATCATCGGTAAAGGCGACTTTTCCGTCGGGACTAAATCCCACATTTACCACACCTTCGTTTGCTTTGCGGATAAAACCTTGACACTTCCCTGTTCGCATATCCCAAAGTCGAACCGTGCTGTCTGTTCCCAGTGTCATCATGGTTCTGTAATCGGAGCTGATATGCATTTGACTTATTGGAAGGCCGTCGTGAGTGATTGAGGGCAATAGTGGAGCGTATTCTTGTCCGTTAGCGAGGACGGCCATGGTCGTGAATTCGCTAAGCGACCGACGGCGTTGAATTAAATCGTCATTAAAAACCATGTTAGAAATGGGTGGATTTAATTCTTTTAACCTCCGAACAAGGCGCAGCAAAGTGACCCGTCGATCTTCAATGTTTTCTGCCAGATCGGAATCAATCTGAAGGCTTGCAGTGGTCAAATTTGCCTCTTCCAGGGCTTCTGCAAGTCCGATTTTCGCCGCTTCCGCCAGACCAAGATGATAATTGGCGTCAAAGGCACTCTTCCTCGCTTGCAACGCCAGAATGGTGCTGATTCCGACGGCCACCACGAGCAACAGGACAAATGCCAAGGCAGTAGAAATACCGACTCGGTGTTTGTGAAAGAACTTACGCAGGAGATAGTGGGTGGTTGGCGGGTGTGCCTGCACTGCATCGCCATCGAGATATCGCCGGATATCCGCCGCGAAGCCATTGGCGGTTTCATAACGGCGGTTGCGGTCCTTTTCAAGTGACTTCATTACGATCCAGTCGAGATCGTTGCGTACGAGACCTGCAAGAACATGGGGTTCACTGCTTCGCGAAGCAGCAATCTCAGGGAGAGTGGCCGAACTGCTCAGCCTTGTGCTGGGACGGGGTGGCTCCTGTTCGCGGATCATTCTCAATACTTCGAGAAGGCCGGCCTTTTCGAGTTCATGACGGGTCACCGGTGTTGATCCCGTCAACAACTCGTACAGCAACACCCCGAGCGCATAGATGTCGGATCGCGTGTCGATATCGAGTTGATTGAGTTTGGCCTGTTCGGGACTCATGTATTCGGGCGTGCCCACGATCGCACCGAACCCTGTGACGAGCGTAAGGTCAGTAAGCGGCTGCCCGGCGGCTTTGGCAATGCCGAAGTCGATCACTTTTGGGGCTGGTTGATCGTCATACTGTGCCACGAGCACGTTTGAGGGTTTAAGGTCGCGATGGATCACCCCCTTTTGATGGGCATGTTGAACCGCTTGGCAGACGGAGATGAAAAGATCGAGCCTCTGTCTGAGTGGTAGCTTCCTTTCATCGCAATACCGTGTGATCGGCATGCCCTTGACCAGTTCCATGACAAAAAACGGCCGTCCGTCGTCGGTCGCGCCTGCATCGAGCACTTTGGCGATGTTTGGATGATCCATCAGGGCAAGAGCTTGGCGTTCTGCTTCGAATCGTGCGAGAACTGATTTTGAATCCATACCGGACTTTATGAGCTTGACCGCGACCATACGCTTGACCGGTTCGGTCTGCTGGGCCATCCAGACAGCCCCCATTCCGCCTTCGCCGATTTGTTCAATCAGCTTGTATCGTCCCCCAATGACAGTACCGGCTACCCCACCAGATTCTGAATGGCAGGCGGATATATCGGACGTGGCGGCAACTTCAAGGAAGCTACCGACTTGCGGATGCGCCGAGAGCAGGCGCTCGACTCGTTTGCGCAACTCCTGGTCTTCCCCGCAGGCCGAGTCAAGGTATGCGGCGCGTTCCGTGGGGGTGCCCTTTTCCAGGGCTGCGAAGAAGATGGCTTCTACAGGGGATTGTTCGATCATCGGAAGGCTCCGGAGACTTCGTTACCGTTTTCCTTTCATGCGAGAAAACAGGTCAAACCCCCTCATCGGTTGGATGAGTTTTCTCGATTTCATCGTTCTGTAGTTCGCTGAACAGCCAGGTTCTGGCATAAGCCCACCAGCGTTCGGCCGTAGCAACCGAAATACCCAAAATTCTGGCCGCCTCTGGGGTTGAAAGACCAGCAAAAAAACGAAGCCGGACCAACTCTGCCTTCGCTGGCTCCTCCGCAGCGAATCGGGCTAAGGCGTCGTCCATCGCCAGGAGATCATCTGGGGATTGGCTGATGCGGTGATGATCTTGTAGTGGAACGCGGGCTCGTTCCCCGCCGTGGCGAACCGTCTGTTTCCGGCGGGCAGTCTCAACGAGAATTCGCCGCATGGCTTCGGCTGCGGCAGCGAAGAAATGTCCACGATGATCCCAATGCTGCCCTTGTGGGTTTCCGACCAAGCGCAAATACGCTTCGTGGACTAGCGCGGTCGGGTCTAGCGTCTGCCCCGGTTTCTCGTGCGCCATCTTCTGGCCCGCTAATCGACGCAACTCGGCGTACACGAGAGGTAGTAACTGGGCCGCCGCCTTTGGATCCCCTGCTTCGATCGATTGAATGATTTGGGTTAGCTGACTCATGACTCGCGACCACTCGATGTGGGAACTCGATTCGACGCTGATACCATTCACGTGTGCCGAATGGCATTCTAATGCGATATGGCCCAAATGGCGGGAGTTGAGTGGGTTTCACCGCTGTCACGGAAATGTCGCAGATCTCGAAACGGCGCAGGGATTTGAACTATGTCACCGGATGCGAGAAAGCAGGTTGCGATTTACTGACGACTTTGTTGCTCAGAAGTTCGTCACTTTTTTAACCGAGTTTTCACTATGATATTAGCCAGAATTGTCTGACGCAGATTCTTAAAGTCGGGGCGACAAGACGGCGATTGAACTTTTTCTGACCGGCACCAGGGCACTCGCATTGCGGTCATCCATCATTGACGTGCTTCCCACTGCCTCGCGATCGACCGAGATTGGGATTTTGCGTCCGATCTGGTAGGTTCATCGTTGTGATGGAAAATCCTGACGAGCAAGCCATCCGAATGACCAAGCGCGTGATCCCAGAACGGCGTGGTTCGTATGGGATTGACGCCCCCTTTGCGCCGGCTTTCATGGCCTTCGTGGCCGCTTTCGAGATCGTTCTCGCCGTCATCTCTAGCAGCGTGCGGCCAATGCTGGCCGCCTTGTTCATCCTGTCAATTCTCTCCTTCTACCTTTACGCCTCGCTGCGAGGCAAGTTCGTGGTCTGGGCCGAATTGCTCGACCAGTTGAACCTTCGGGGGGATGAGCGAATCCTCGACCTGGGATGTGGCCGGGGTGCAGTACTGCTCATGGCCGCCCAACATCTGACCACGGGTCGGGCAGTGGGTGTGGACCTGTGGCGAAGCGTCGATCAGTCGGGCAATTCCGCCGAGGCCACCCGGCGCAACGCCATCGCGGAGGGGGTAGCCGATCGAGTCGAATTGCACACGGCCGACATGACGGCCCTACCCCTGGAAGACGACAGTTTTGATGTGGTGGTATCCAGTTGGGCAATCCACAACATTCGAGGACATGCTGGCCGGGAGAAGGCCATTCGCGAAGCGGTACGGGTGCTGCGTCCAGGCGGCCGACTGATGATCGCCGACCTGCGGGGTACGCGACAGCACCAGGCACAGCTTGCCAGGCTCGGGATGAAATGTGTTGCCCATCGTCGGCTCGGATGGCGGCTATTGCGCCTAACCCATCTCGTGACAGCCACCAAGCCGGAGAAGAATCATTGACTGCTACAACATCGCGCGACCGTAACGCTCGGTTAGACTGCCGGGCCGCCTGCCAAGACTTCGAATCTCGAAAAACCAGGATTGGGTGGCCGATTAGCTTCAGCCGTTCGTTGGCATGTCCGATTATTGGTGTTCATCGGGCAACAGCCAGTGTCTTGTCTTAGACCACCCAAGAGAGCAACGGGCACCCGACTCATTGGCAGATCGGTCAAGGGGCACGCCGTCTGCAGCAAGTTTTAGTCCGCGGAGCGCGGGCCCAAACCGATGCCGAAACGCCTCGGCCTGCTTGTTCAAATGGTCGTCTGCCCAAGCCAGGAAATCGGCAACGGCGCTCGCGGGAAGCAAGGCGAGGAAGAAGACCATTTGACGCCAAGCATAAGAGGTGTTCTTCAACATCGTCAACTTAGCGTGCCACTTATCGACCTTCATTTGCTGACGCTGGCATATCCACCGGAAACAATGCTGAGCCATCTCCACGAGTTTCCCACGCATCGCAGCGGTCAGATCCAATCCGAGGAACAATGAGGCGAGGTTCTGCGTCGTGAGAATCTGCTGCTGCTCGATGATCATTCCATTGGTCGCGGGATCCCAGGTTCCAAGAGAGACCCCGGCACGGGATGCGCAATGAAGGGCGAACTGGTCCAAGTCCGCCTGTCGCGTCTGCCAAAGCCACCCGCCCTTTTTGGGCTCCTTTGCTTTTGGCAACTTCCTGATGCCGTCGTAATCTATGCTGTAATAACGCGCATAGAGTGAGTCCGTCAGCAGGTCGGCAGCCCTTGAGGCAGCCTCGACGAACTTTCCAGAGAACTGACCCATGAATATGTCGGCCGCCAATTCGTCGACGAGGGGAATATCCAGATCAGCACTCTTCACGAGAGCGCGCAGCTCCTGCAAGAGCTTGTTCGGGAGAATCGCCTGCGGGAACGACGACAGCGTCAGGATGGCAATTTCTTCAAGGGTTTGTCTTGCGACTTCTTTACTTGAGAGGTTGTCGCTCCGAAACCGCTCGATTGCGCCCACCCAGGGCAACTCTTCAATCTGGACCTGCATTTCGAGGTTCAGCAGAAGGAGCGAGCGTCGCTGTTGGAAAGCGCGGTAGATCGCGGCATAGAGCTGCCGCAGCGTGGGATCGGTGATTCCCAGGGCGCCGAGGCCGGAAGTCATTTGCGGCAAGGTCTTGGCCAGCGTTTCGCCCGAGGTGATCAACCCGCGCTCGATCAACACGGCGACAGTCTCGTTCAAGCAACGCTCGACCTTGCGCTGGATCGAATTTGGAATCACTGTCCCATCAGGAACGCCGGAGCGGTCCGCCTCTTGCGCCGTGACAGGCTCGTTCAACTGGCCGACGTTGTCAAGCCCATCGGTGCTGGGGTGCTTCTCCAGGCGCGGGGCCACGACTGCGGCGATCGCGTGAAAGGTCGGGCCATTGATGTGTGCTGCTTGCCGACGCCGCGCCTCGACACATGCCGGCGAATCGGGCGCGCCCCGCTTCGTCAGGTAGCGATTGAGGATTCGTCGAATGCGCCCCACCTCTCTGCCGGTCAAGCTGCCTGGAAGTCGAGCGCACTTGCCGAGGAATTCGCGAAGCTGCGCGGCATGTCCGTTCGGCCGTTCCGTCTTTCCGCCGGGAGGCCCCTCCTTTTTCAATTCCGAATACTCGCTGAGGATGGCCAAGGCGCGCTGCGGCCAAGCGTCGGGATAGCGCTGGCAGGGCCAATCGTTCACAACAGTTTCAAGGAACAGGGCAACGATGCGGTCATAGAGCGGCAGCCATACCTGGACGGCGCTCCTCTGTGCCAAGATGCGCGTGTTGGCTTTGATCCTGCGGAGGTCCAGGATCGTTTTGCCTACGTCCTGCAAGTGGATGCGTGAGCCGAATCTGCGCGGCTGCTCCAGCGGAATTGGGTAGAAGCGAAGGCGCGGGAAGAAAGGCGAGAGTTTGTCGAGCAGGTCGCGGGCGTCGTCGACGTTTCCGTTCTTTACGAGCCAAGCAATGACTAGCAGGGCGCCTTCCTCCGGAACCACAACGTCGTAACGTCCCGAATGAAGGCGGTCGGTGAGTTCGGTGAGACCGGCGTCGGTTAGAAAGTGAGCATTCAGGGCGCGACGCTCTTCACCCGCTGGAGTTTCGGGGATGCGTTCGAGAAACCTCCTCTCATGTTCCTGTAGGGGGCCACTTGCGAGGAGTTTACCTGTGGCAAAGCCACCGGTGACCACCTCAAGCGTGGCCCAGCCTGGGATTCCTTCGACGGGCGTCCTCGATCCAAATTGGACGGCTCCCGTCAAGATGCTTTTGAGAACTGTCTCCCAACGGGAGATCTTCTCCTTTGCTCGTTGCCGGGTCGCCGGGTCATCGTGTCGCTCACTGGTCGTCAGGATTTTTGCAATTTGGAAGGCGGCGTAGCCCGGGTTCGCGTCTGCCGGCTTCACCTCGCTTGCCGGTTCTTGTGCGCGTTTTGCCATCTCACGATCACCGTAAATGGGTCCGGGGGCTGGATTCGAACCAGCGCCCACTCGGTCCAGAGCCGAGCGTTCTACCGCTGAACTACCCCGGAATAAGTTGCTCTTACCTCGATCATGCCAACGGCCCAACTCCCTTGCCCGGGCCGCGTCGGCGAGCGATTCGAGCGCGATCAGTTCATCGACAGATTCGCCTTCGTTACTGTTCAGCCATTTGATGTCTGGCTTGGGCAGCTCTCAGTGGGACAATTTAATTCTATTGAAAGCCGTCGGGATCCAAAAGGGGGTCCGCAACAGCTCGTCAACGACCGAACTTTACATTCATCAACAGCATAGGGACGACTTTGATAGCTCAGATGGCGCCTCTGTATGTGTGCGGATGGAGATTTATTTTCGACTGAGTAAGGACGGCACTTTAAACACATATTAACAAGAGAAAAAAAGGAGTTTCTTCGATTCTTCTGTTACATGCGGCCATTTATCCGAGTTAATTGAGCTCCACTCATCGAGCCGCAACTCTTGTGTCAGTAATGAGAAAGCCGTTCGAAGAATTTGCCGAACGGCCTATTTTGCATAATAGTCGAGATGACGAGATTTGAACAGCGATCACGATCCAATCGAATGTACCCGGAATATGCCGAACCCTTTCTTAAATCGGTTGTAGGAACTGCCAGGGGCAGTTCGAAGCGTTGGTCCGCATCGAGGAACACCGTCCACCATGGCCTTGATGCGCAAAAAAGAAGGGCGTACGCAAGTACGCCTCAATTGTCTCTCCAGCGGTTAGCGAGCGGAAACGCTCAGCTTCAAGCTGATCGGCTCACTGTGTGGCGGCTGACATCGCTCCGGGTCGCAGGCCTGGAACTGAAGGGAGCCCGATACGTCGAACGAACCGGCCTTGGTCAGGAGCACGTCCCGAGTAAAGAGCAGATCGCCTTCGTAAACGGTGGTGCCAGGGGTGTTCGAAGCCTTGGCATTGGGATTCTTCCATTCGCCGACAAACCGCAAGCCTTCGGGCAGTTTCACCTCGAGGACGGTCGCCTTCGTCGCGCTGTCGCCTGGCACCTTCGCGTAGGTGTGCCACGGCTCGGCAACCTTCATGCGCACGGCAACGTTAATCACGTCGCCGACATTGGCGTTCGTGACGCCATTTCTGGCGTACCTGCCGACCAGGGTGGTTCCGGTGGTCACCGGGGTGGTGTTGTTCGGCTCATCAAGCTTGAGCGTCGCCAGCGTTTCATCGACTTGCCACTTGGCCGGCGGTAGGTTCGGGGCGTCCGTGAAAAAACGGTAACCGTAGGAATCCAAGAAGAATAATCTGTCTCGGGATTTCGTCAACCAGGCCCGCCACTCTTGTGGTGTCGCGAACGATACGCCGGTGTAACGCTCCAGGAGCGTCTTGGCGAGTACCTCGTTCTCCTTTGATTCAAGCAGGGCCACGCAGCGGTCGAGCAGGCGGACGTCGTTGTTGGGGATGCCCAGTTGCTTGGCCTCCTCGTCAACCTTCAAGCCGGAGTGATCGGCGGGGACATAGATGTAGTCGAGGTTCGGCTTATAGTAGTCGCTGTACTTTTTGTGCTCCGCGCCGAATTTGGCCGTGGCGTCCGACGCAAAATAGCGCTCGCGGTTGAACTGGCTTTTGAAGAAACTGGCATTGCCGAAGATCTCAGGCAAGATCGATCGCGTATGCACGCCACGCCGCACCGTCTGCTTGTGGCCGTCGAACTTCTTGATGTAAACGACCGCGTTGACAAACACCTTGCGCGCTTCGTCAGTCATCTGGCTTGGCGTGCCGGCAAAACCCCAGAAGAAAGTATGTCCTTCGCGCACGAGGCAGACGCCGCGATCCCCTTTCATATTCAGGCCGCCGGAGATGATTTCGGAGTCGGCCGCTCCGCGAAAGTGATCGGCGCTACTTACGAGGCCCGGCGCGTTGGATAATTTCTCATGAACCAGCCAGGCGTCGATTGAGCGCTTTGTGTAGGGATTCGTTTCCTGCTTCAGTGTGGGGGTAACGGGGTAAGGCGACTGAAAGATCGCGTGCTTGGTATCGACGTCGTACGCCTTGTTATCGAGGCAGAGGCAAAGCCAGTCGAACTTGGACCCGGCAACGCTTGCGGTCCAGACGCCATTGTTGCCAATTCCTTCAGACCCTCGCGCATTGCTGCCCAAAAGGAGGATCGGCTTGGCGAAATCGGACGGCAGCACCTTGGGCAGGCGCGTGTCGATGATCACGACATCAAACGCGGCCTTCTTGGGATCGAATTCAGGACCGGTCGTCACCGAAACGGTGGCGAACTCTTGTTCCAGAAACTTCTTGAAATCGGCCGTTCTTGCGTCGTTCCCGCTGGCGACATACTGGACACGCAAAGGTTGGCGGTCGGCCGCGAACGTGGAACTGGCAACGACGGCACACCCAATGAAGCAAGATATCAGAGCGCGTATCATGACCTCTCCTCAACCGTGAAAAAAGCAATCTCGTCGCATCCCAAAGCCATGGCCTCGTCGGCTTTACCGCTGATACATTTCCAGGCAAATCAATCTAGTCAACATTGAAGCTTTACTGCGCGGACGCAGGGCGTTCAACCGCCGATCGGCACTTGGTGCCTACTTCGTTAGATTCGACCGCATGCCTATCGAGGAGAGGGGGCCGGTATGGGTCGGTCCTTGCCGGAGGCACTGAGGAACGAACGATCGATCCCTTAGAGACCAAACAAAATGCCCGCGGCCCCATTACAGGACGCGGGCATTTTTGGTTCTTTTTCACGTCAGGCCAGAACTCTCTGGCCTTGGCAACGCTTCCGGTTCCGGTAGGGAAACAAAAAACTGTGACCGAGGCGGCCGCCGGATCAGTCGTTGTCCGCGCTTACTTTTTGGCTCCCTTGGTGTGCGACAGCGCCATCAGTGCGAAGCCGGTCGACAAATCCGGGTTGCCTTCCATGAGCGCATTGTTCTTGTTCACCCACGAACCGTCCTGCTTTTGCAACGACACGAGCTTGGCGGTCAATTCCTTCCTCCAGGGATGCGCAACACCCTTGGCATCGACGACTTCCTCCAGGCCCATCGTGTCGAGGCACTTGGCCATCGTGTGGTAGTAGTAATAAAGACCTTGCTCCCCTTTACCTGGATGCTTTTCCAGGTCGTAGTGGGCCTTGATCCACTCAAGAGCCTTTTTCATGCGGGGATCGTTGGCGTCCACGCCGCAGTAGATCATGCTTTTGATGCCGGCGTAAGTCATGCTGCCATAGCCCGGCTCCCCTTCGGGGTTGCTGCGGGGACCGCCGGAAAGCGAGAGATAGGTGAACGAACCATCGTTGATTTTTCCCGCCAGCGGCAAGTTATTGTTTTCCGAGGCCAGGTTTTGGCAGCGGCTGACAAAAACGAGCGCTTTCTTGAAGGAAGGGTCTGTCTTGGGCACGCCGGCGGCGACCAAAGCGTCGAGGAAAACCTGGGTGTTGGAGAGGTCCGGGCGGGATGCGCTGTCGTAGCCGGCACCGCCGTAGTTCGGCTTGGTGGGGTCGACCTTCTCGGCTTCATCTTGTTGAAGCTGGCCCAAAAAGCGGGTGGCGTCCTTCAAAACGGGCCGATAGGTTTCGCGGTTCGCTTCCACCAGCGCCATGACATTCACGCAAGTGATGTAATTTTGCAGGCGGGTCGCCTTGCCGGCGATGTGGCCCGCCTCGCGATTGACCAATCCCTCGATGTAGGCGAGTCCCTTGGCCACAGTGGGGTCGTCCGCGGTGACTTTGCCTGAGCGCAAAAGACCGGTCACCACAATCCCGGTGATGCCGGGGGTGATGCGCCCGCTCCAAGAGCCGTCCGCCGCCTGGGATTTGCGCAAGAATTCAATCCCCTTGGTGACCGACTTGTCCCAGGCTTCCTGGTCGACCTTGCCGCCATCCTGCCCTGCGACAAGCAGCGCATTCAACAAAAGTGCGATCATCTTTCCCTCGATTCGTGAATCGGTGTGATTCTTCCGTCGACCTTTAAGTTCCGCAGGAGCCCGCCCCTCGCGATAGGGACGTCGCCCCCAAGCTCATCTCTCCTGCAAGCAGGCCTCGACTGATTTCATTCTCAAGCGGGGTTGGGGGCTGTCCATCATCTAAAAGAGCTTGGCGCAAAATCGACCAGCCATGAGCAAGAATTAACCAGCAAGGGAAAGGAACGCCTTCTCCCTCGATCCCGAGCCGCGGATTCCTCGTAACCTGGAAGAAAACGGTCCACTTGCGAAAGGTCGGGATTTTCCTTGGGAATCCGGGTGCAGTTGCTTTTGCCCTTACTCGTCCTTCTGGCCGGGATGGCGGCAATGTGCGGCCAGATGATCCAGGCCAATCTGGCGGTTCAAACCGAAGATAGGCAAAGGCGGATGGATCAACTGGCCAAATCGGTCAGCGAGGTGGCCATTCCCAAAACGCCCACGATTTTGCACCTGATGAAGGCGATGAGCGGCGCCGACTTGGTGCTTTGCGACGGCCAGGGAAAGACCCTGGTAACGGAAGGTGGCCAACTTTTGGGAACCCTGCCCGGCACGCCCAGGCAATTTGTGTTGGGCCAGGCGGAACTTGCCAGAGAAGGCGATCTGCGCGAAATTGACGAGGCCGTCTACCATGCCCGGCGGGTTCCCTGGGGAGCCCGGCCCGAAGATTCTCCCAATCTTTTTATCCTGTTTGCCAAACCACCCTGGAGCGAAGTCATCTGGAAGGCAGTTCGACCGGTCATCCTGCCTGCACTGACCGGCGGCGTCATCGCCTGTGCCTTGGCCCTTCTCCTTGCCAATCGATTGGCGAAGAGGTTTCGGCAAATCGGCGAGCAAACGAAGAAGATCGCGGCCGGAGATTTTTTACCGCTCGAAGTACCGGAAGGCGGGGGCGAAATCCGCGAGCTCTGTCTGTCCATCAACCGGATGGCGGCGCAATTGCTCGATTTTCGCGAACAAACCCGGCTTGATGAGCGCCTCAAGCTATTGGGCCAAGTCAGCGCGGGGCTGGCGCACCAATTGCGCAACACCACTGCGGGTGCCAGGTTGGCGGTGCAGTTGCATGCCCGGACTTGCACCCAGCCCAATCGCGAAGACCTTGATGTCGCTTTGCGCCAGCTTCAGTTAAGCGAGACCCAGGTCAAGCGCTTGCTCGATCTGGGCCAGGTCCAGCCGATTCGCGCCGAACTGTTCGATCTGGTCTCCCTGACGGCCGAATGGACCGCCCTGCTCGGGCCTCAGTGCCGCCACAGCCGCATCGAGTTATTTGTGAAGGAGCATCCGGTGCCGATCGAGATCCGCGGAGATCGGGATCAGATCGGCGATGCGCTACACAATCTGTTGATCAATGCGATGGAAGCGGCGGGGCCGGGAGGCGTGGTCGAGGTCCGTTTCGGAGCCGATCCAACTCATGCCTTTGTCGAAGTGATCGATAGCGGCACAGGCCCGTCGCCGGCGATTGCGCCCCGGCTTTTCGATCCGTTTGCCACCACAAAAAGAGAAGGAGTCGGCCTGGGTCTGGCGGTTGCCAGGCAGATTGCCCGATCTCACGAGGGGGATGTGACCTGGAAACGCGAGGACGATCATACGGTCTTTCGGCTTGCGCTTGCGCTGTCCTCGCTCGAGGCGCAAAAGACGGTCCAGGAACAAAATCATCCCGCTTCGACTCGCTTCGTTGAGAAGGCGCCGGCCTAGCATTCAGATGCCGAGAAGAGGCCGCGAAATAACGCTCAAGCGGGGCGACGCGAGGGGAAGCCGCGCCAGAGCCAAATCGGAAGGGTTTGCTTCATGCAACGTGTTTTGATCATTGACGACGAGGAGGCAGTCTGCTGGGCGCTGCGCGAGGCGCTTGTGCGCATGGGGCACGGAGTCGCCGTTGCCGGAAGCGCCGAGGAAGGCCTGCAAAAAGCCTCGACCTTTCATCCCGATGTCATTCTGCTCGATGTCCGCCTGCCGGGCGCGGATGGCTTGTCGATCATGGAGCCGCTGGCGCGCGCGTCCAAGCAGGCTCCCATCCTGGTCATGACCGCCTTTGGCAACCTGGAAACCGCGGTGCGCGCCGTGGAAGGTGGCGCGTTCGAATACCTCATCAAACCGTTCGATCTGGATCAGGCGCTCGACGGAGTGCAAAGGGCGCTCTCACGCCGTGGTGTGCCATCCTCGCTGCCGCTGCAAACGACACACGGTCCCACGGAAGAGGTTGTCGGCAGCAGCCCGGCCATGCAGGCCGTTTTCAGGCGGATCGCGCTGGTGGCGGGTGGCGATTCGCCGGTCTTGCTCACGGGCGAAAGCGGCACGGGCAAGGAGTGGGTGGCGCGGGCCATCCATCGCAATAGTTCCTTTCGCGAGGGGCCTTTTTTGCCGGTGCATATCGGCGCGCTCAATCCGGCGACCTTGGAAAGCGAGCTATTTGGGCATGTGAAGGGGGCCTTCACCGGCGCCTCGCAAAACCGCACGGGGCTTTTGGGGCTCGCCGAGGGTGGGACCCTATTTATCGACGAGATCGCCGATGTTCCTCTCGGTATTCAGGTCAAGATTCTTGGAGTGCTGGAAAAGAACGAGTACTACCCGGTGGGTTCCAACCAGCCCAAGCCGGTTCGGGTGCGGGTGGTCGTGGCGAGCATCAAGGATCTGGAAGCGAAGGCGCGCGAAGGCACGTTTCGCGCCGATCTTTTTTACCGGTTGAATGTTTTTGGCATCGCCTTGCCCGCCTTGCGCGATCGCGACCGGGATGTGATTGCGCTGGCCGAGCATTTTTTAAACCAATTGGATCCGCGTTGTCGCAATATTCCCAAGGAGACTCAGGCGGCGTTGCGAGCGCAATCGTGGCCGGGCAATGTTCGCGAGTTGAGAAACGCCATGGAGCATGCGGTCATCCTGGCGCGGGGCGGACCGATCCTGCCGGAGCATCTGCCAGCACCCCTGGCTCAAGCGGCCGGCGCCGACACCTTTCCCTGGGTGATCCGTTCCTGGATTTTGTCGCAGCCGATGGAGTTTCTCTACGAGAAGTTGCTGGCCAAGGTCGAACCGATCCTTCTGGAAGAAGTCTTGCGTATGACCGGTGGCAATCGCCTGCAGGCGGCGGCGCGGCTGGGGATTAACCGGGCCACCTTGAGACGCATGCTCGAACGGCACGGTCTGGCCAAGGGGGAGGAATCGACAGGGCCGATCTCCTGAGGAATCGCCGCTCACGACATCGAACTTCAAGCAAGCTTTGGAAATCGTGTGTAGAGAGTGTGGTTCGCGGAAATGCAGCTTTTGTGCCCAACCTGAGGAAAATGAAAAAACAGGAAAATAGAAAAAACAGTTTTTTCGCGGAACGGTTTCACTTGACCTGCCTGAAGCCTGGTGTACGATGGTTGTGGAACACCTCTTCCGAATCCACGAGGACATTTCCCATGATCAGTCGATCGCTTCGCTATTTTGCCTTGTGTTGTCTCGGTTTGATCGCACCCGGCGCGTTTGGGCAGAACGCGGCGGAACTGGGCCGCATCCCCCCTCAGGCAGCGGCCAGCATCCATGTCAGGACGGGCACGATTTATGCCAGCCCCGCCATGAAGGACCTGCGCGATTTCGTCGCCAAGGCCGGCCCCAGGGCCATGGAAAACCTGACCGAACGATTTCAAATCACCCCTTTTCAAATCGACCGGATCACCGCCATTGCGCTGGTTCCCGACCTGGCCAACGCTCACAGTGAACCTCCCGTTGCCTTCATGATCGCAACCCTGGTCGACATCAAAACCGAAGGCCTCGCCGAACGGTTGGAATTCAAGGGCCAGGCCACTGCCGATGCCGGCTACCCTGCCTGGGTGGAAGGCAAGTTCGCTCTGGCGATCCCCGAGCCGCGCCTTGTCATCGTGGGCGAAAAGAAGGTGGTCGAGCTATTGGCCAAGGGTAAGGGAGGCGCCGCTCCCGCTGCCTTCGCCGACCTGGAAAAGCATGACCTCACCCTGATTGCCAACCTGAAGGCTTTGCCTCCGCAGTTGGCCCAGTTCCTGCCCGAACCGTTTGTTTCGATTGCCAAGGCGGAAACGATCAAGGCGACGGTTGATCTCGACACCAAAACACGCATCACCTTGAATGCGGCCTACCCCAGCGAAAAGGAAGCCGTGGTTGCCGAAGATGCGATCAAGGATTTGGCACGCAAGGCCCTGGCGGAAATGGATCGTCCCCGCCGCGAACTGCTCAAGAGCCTGGAAAAGCCGGGTACCGCCAGGCCTTCAAACTATTCGGAACTACCTGAAGCGCTGGGAGGTCTTTTGGGACTGGCCATGCTCAATCAGACTGAAGAACTTTTGAAAAATCCTCCTCTCAAAAGAGAAGGATCGAAGATGACGGCGATGTTGGAACTGGAAGGGACCCAGCCGCAAATGGTGGTCGGCATGGGAGCCATTGGCGTGGGTCTGGCTCTGCCCGCGGTGCAAAAAGTGCGCTCGGCCGCGTCCCGCTCGGTCAGCACCAACAATTTGAAGCAACTGGCGCTCGCCTTCCACAACTACGCCTCCGCCTACAACTTTTTCCCTGGTGATATTGTCGACAAAAAAACAGGCAAGCCGCTGCTTTCATGGCGGGTCGCCCTCTTGCCTTACATTGAACAAAATGCGCTGTACCAACAGTTCAAATTGGATGAACCCTGGGACAGCGAGAACAACCTGAAACTGGCCAAGATGGTCGCGAAGGTCTATGCGATTCCCACCGGCCCGGTAACCCTTGACGCTCAGGGCAACTTCCTGACGCACTACCAGGCTGTCAAGGGGAAGAACACCCTGTTCGAACCCGGCAAGAAGATCACCTTCACCGATGTCACCGACGGTACATCCAACACGATCATGTTCGTGGAGGCGAAGAACCCAGTCATCTGGACCAAGCCCGACGACATCGCGTTCGACGACACCAAGGATCTGCCCCCGATCAATACCCTTTTCGGCGGCCACTTCCCGAATGGATTCAATGCCGCGTTCGCGGATGGATCGGTCCGCTTCATCTCCAACTCGATCAATCCCGCGGTGCTCAAGGCGATCATCACCCGCAATGGCGGCGAAGTGGCGCAAATTCCGTAGTCGCACTCCTTCTTTGCAATAGCGAGTCACATCGTCTTTTGAATCACTCACTCCCCGATGGAAAGGAAGTGAGAGGACGTCAAGCGGGCCTCCCCGAAAAGGGAGGCCCGCTTGATTTCGGGCATCCGGACGGAAGTATCGGCTCCTTGCGAAAAGCGTGCCCACGCATTTTTTGAGGCGGAATGGACCTTCTCGTCGATCGTTCTGCTTAGCATGACAGGATCGCCCGCCTGGCAATTGACGCCATTTCGGCGCAGGTGTACGATAAATACCGAACACTTCCCGCCTCTTTCGAGGGTCCTTTCCATGCGCTCTATACCGCTTTTTGGGGCACTGCTCCTTGGCTTGACTGGCGTCGCCGCGTCCGTCCGGGGCCAGGCCGCGCCCGAACTTTCCAAAGTGCCTGCCAACGCGGCCGTGGTGGTCCATTTTCAAGCCGGCGCGCTTTACGCTTCGCCTGCCATGAAGGACTTGCGCGATCTCATCACCAAGGCCGGTCCACGCGCCATGCAGATTTTTGAAGACCGCTTTCAACCCGGTCCGCACCAGTTGGACCGAGTTACGGGGGTCATGATGAGTCCCGATCTCGCGGCGCAGAACAAGGAGCCGGCCTTCGCCTTCATCATCACGACGCTTGCCGACATCAATCCAGCTGGACTCGCCGAGAGAATGGGAATGCCGACGATCCCCGTCTCCAACGCCCCCTTCCCGGTCTGGGCCGACGCCCAGGCGAGCATTGCCTTGGCGCTGCCTGAACCGCGGATGATGGTGTTCGGCACCAGGGATTTCGTCAAGGAACTGGCCAACGCACCCAAAGGCGGCAATGTTGCCGCGCCCTTTCAGGGGCTCGACAAATTTCACTTCGGCCTGGTGGCCAACATGAAGGCCCTTCCCGCCCAGGTCGGCGAATTCCTGCCGCCGCCATTGGGCTCCCTTGCCAAGGCGAACACGATCCGCGCGACCGTCATGCTTCAGCAACAAGCCAAAATCGACGTCCAGATGAGCTACAACTCGGAAAAGGATGCCGTGCTCGCCGAGGACGCCTTGCGCGACCTGGCTCGCCAGGGGTTGGTGGAACTGGAAAAGCCCCGAAAGCAGTTGCTTGAAATGCTGGAAAAACCAGGCAAGGCCCGCCCCTCCACCTATGCCGACCTGCCCGAGGCCGTCGGAGGTCTTTTAGGAATCGCGGCCTTGAATCAGGCCGAAGAGCTTCTGAAGAATCCGCCGCTCAAAAGACAAGGGGCCACTCTGGCCGCCGAAATCACGACGCCTCCCGGCATTCCTCCGGTGCTTCTTGCCGCGGGCCTGTTTGGCACGTCGGTGTCGGTGCCCGCGGTTGGCCAGGCGCGCGCTTCCGCGCAGAAAGCGCAAGGAGCCAACAATCTCAAGCAAATTGGTCTGGCCTTCCACAACTTCCATGACGCCATGGGCTACTTTCCAGGCGACATCGTCGACAAGAAGACCGGCAAGCCTTTGCTCTCCTGGCGCGTCGCCATTCTGCCTTACATCGAGCAGGATGCGCTCTACAGGCAATTCAAGCTCGACGAACCCTGGGACAGCGAAAACAACCTGAAATTGGCGAAAACGCTGGTCAAGGTTTACCAGGCTCCCAATCAGACCGTCGTCGCCGACGCGCAAGCGAATGCGCTCACCCATTACATGGTGTTCAACGGCAAGGGAAGCCTGTTCCCCGCCGGCAAGAAAACCAGGCTCGCCAACATCTCCGATGGAACTTCCAACACGATCCTTTGCGTCGAGGCGAAATCGTCTTGCATCTGGACAAAGCCCCAGGATCTGCCGTTTGAAGTCGAGAAGGATTTCCCGCCGCTCGATTCGGTCGTGGGGCTGACTCCGACCGGATTTCATGCCCTCTTTTGCGACGGATCGGTGCACTGGTTCAAGATGGACATCGACCGCAAAACGATGAAACTGCTCGTCATGCCCGGCGATGGCAATCCGGTGAATATCCCCTGATGCGGCTTGAGTGTCCCAAGCCAGCGGAAAAGGACCACCAGATTTGCTGGTTCCTCGTTTCGCTGGCTGGTTTTCGCTTTCTTTCTTACGCCTTAAAACGAGCGTTTTAAATATCTTTGTTATGAACTTGTTTTTGCCGAGTGCATGATCTTTGGGTGGGAACGATCAAGGCCCAACTGCCAGCAATGGCGCAATCGCTCGGCTTCTTTTGGGGGGTTTTTAATGCGCTGCTTTTCGGTGTGCGGAATTTTCCTTCCTGGCGTTCTTGCCTTGATGGGCGTTGCCCCCAACGTGCAAGGTCAAGCCGCGCCGGAGCTTTCCAAGGTCCCGGCCAACGCCGCCCTGGTGGTTCATTTTCAGGCGGGAACGCTTTATGCCTCGCCGGCCATGAAGGAGGTGCGCGACCTACTTGCCAAGGCCGGCCCACGAGCCCTGCAGGTTTTCGAAGAACGATTTCAACCGGCGCCGCAGCAGTTGGACCGGATCACCGGCGTCATGATGAGCCCCGATCTCCAAGGGGGGAACAAGGAGCCGGCTTTCGGCTTCATCATCACCACGCTCGCCGATGTCAACCCGGCCAACCTCCCCGAAAGGATCGGGATACCGATGGTTACGGTCGAACGCGCGCCTTTTCCGTGCTGGGCCGAGCTCGACGGGACCGTGGCTTTGGCGTTGCCTGAACCCAGGATGATCGTTTTTGGCACCAGAGACTTTGTCAAGGAACTGTCGGTCGCACCGAAAGGAGCCAAAGTCCCTGCCCCGTTCGAGGGGCTGGACAAGTTTCATTTCGCACTGGTTGCCAACATGAAGGCGCTTCCCTCCCAGGTAGGAGAATTCCTTCCGCCCCCTTTGGGTTCGATTGCCAAGGCGAAGGCGATCCGCGCGACCCTGATGCTTGATCAGGTGGCCAAAATCGACATCCAGGCGGTCTACAACACGGAGAAGGAGGCGGTACTTGCCGAAGACGCCTTGCGCGATCTGGCCCGCAAGGGCTTGGTCGAACTCGAACAGCCGCGTCGTCAGATCCTCCAAATGCTCGAAAAACCAGGGAAGAGCAGCCCTTCCACCTATGCGGATCTGCCCGAGGCGCTGGGGGCGCTCCTGGGCCTTGCGGCGTTGAATCAAGCCGAGGAACTTTTGAAAAATCCTCCGCTCAAAAGGAACGGAATGAACCTGGCCGCCGAAATCACGACGCCTCCCGGCATTCCTCCCGTTGTGCTTGCCGCGGGTCTCATCGGTACCTCGATGTCGGTTCCGGCGATCGGCCAAGCGCGCGTTGCCGCGCGCCATTCGCAGGGAGCCAACAATCTCAAGCAGATCGGTTTGGCATTCCACATTTTTCACGATGCCATGGGTTATTTTCCAAGCGACATTGTCGACAAAAAAACGGGGAAACCGCTTTTGTCCTGGCGGGTCGCCATATTGCCGTACATCGAGCAAAATGCGCTTTACCAGCAATTCAAACTCGACGAACCGTGGGATAGCGAACACAACCTGAAATTGGCGAAGACCCTGATCAAGGTCTACCAGGCGCCCACCCAGAAAGAAAGAACCGACGCGAAAGGCAACGTGTTAACCCACTACATGGCGTTTACAGGGAAGGGAACCCTGTACCCCGGCGGCAAAAAACTCAAAATGGCCGATGTTACGGACGGACTATCCAACACGATCCTTTGCGTCGAATCGAAATCTCCTGGCATCTGGACCAAGCCGGCGGACATCCCCTTCGATGCCGAAAAGGACTTCCCGGCGCTCGATTCCGTGGTGGGGCTGACCCCATCCGGATTTCATGCACTCCTTGGCGATGGATCGGTGCGCTTGTTCAAGTTCGACCTCGATCGCAAAACCATGAAACTGCTGATCATGCCCGCCGATGGCAATCCCATCAATTTTCCCGACTGAGCGGATTAGTCCTTCAACGGAAATGATGCCAAAGGGGACCCGAGCAGTCGGGGCCCCTTTTTTTGCAGGCACTTTTTCCAACTGTTATTGCCTGTCGACGCGATATGATTCATTTCATGAAATTTACACGGAGTTGTTCGTTCTCAAGTCGTATCCATAGACTCCATAAAAATCCATTTGTGGAAAATATTACCCTTGGTCGTGGACATCTGCGATGCGCGGCTCCTCATTTAAGCAGTCATTGTTCCTGGGCTTGGCGGCTGCCGCGCTCCTTGCGGTCGGCGTTTTCTTCACTTGGTCGTGGATTTCGTCGGAACGTCGCAAGCAAGAAATCAAGCAGCTTTCGTTAGGGTCTAGCAATCTCAAGCAAATTTATTTGGGTGTGATCGGCTTCGATCGTGGCCGGATGAACCTGTTCAAAGACATCACCGACAAAACGGGCAAGCCGCTGTTGTCCTGGCGGGTCGCCATTCTGCCTTACATCGGGGGCCATGAGCTTTATCATCAATTCAAACTGGATGAACCCTGGGATAGCGAACATAATTTGAAATTGGCGAAATTGCCGGTGCCGGGTTACTCGGCCCCCCATCAAAAAGTAAGGGTGGACGCGCAAGGCCATTACTTGTCGCACCTCATGTTGTTCACCGGCAAAGGAAGCCTGTTTTCTGAAGGTAGAGGAATGGGGATCCACGATATTCCCGATGGGATGTCCAAAACGATCCTCTGCGTCGAGGCAAAGTCACCTTGCATCTGGACCAAGCCTCAGGACATCCCGTTCGACATCGACAAGGAGTTTCCACCGCTCGATTCGGTGGTGGGAATCCATCCCGAGGAATTTACTGCCCTCCTCTGCGATGGATCCGTCCACGATTTCAAGATGAGCCTTGATCGGGAAACGATGAAATCGCTAATCGCTCCCGACGACGGCAAGCCGGACAAACTTCCCTGATGGTTTGGTGTCCTTCGTCATCAAAAGACCAGGCCTTCGTGCCGCTTCTGAAAGCGGTGCCAAAGAAAAATCACGCGATCATTTTTTGAAAGAGCGCCTTGATCTCTTCCGGGCTCAGGTCCTGCTTACGCGTTGCCAAGGTCCAGACGTGGCCGAACGGATCGACGACGCTGCCGGAGCGATCGCCATAGAACTGATCTTGGATCGGCTTCATCATCTTGGCGCCCGCTTTGATTGCCTGGTGGTAGCTGGCATCGACATCGCTGACATAGACGAGAAGGGTGACGGTCGATCCGCCCAGGGTAATGGGGCCGACGAAGCCCATGATCGGATGCTCGTCGGCCAACATGACGCGAGAATTGCCGATTTGAATTTCCGCGTGGCCAATCTGACCTTCGGGACCGGCAAGGCGCAGGATTTCCACGGCGCCAAAGGCCTTTTTGTAAAACTCGATCGCCGCCTGGCCGTTGTCAACGATGAGATAGGGCGTAACGGAATGGTAACCAGTGGGGAGGGCGGAAGCCGGCATCGATCAACTCCTTGGGAAAAGGCCAACCGGTAGTTTACCGATCTTTGATGCGCCCGTCTTTCGCGCGAGGCCCTTCCTTGGCGCTGTTTTTCCTTCAGGCATGGTTGAGCCGTTTCCCAAAAAACGAAGGCCCCGGCTTTTTGACGAGCCAGGGCCTTCGTCTACCCAAGCAGGCGGTGGAAAATCCCCTATGCCAGATCGAAAAACATCAGTTCGCCGCCGGTGGGCGAGTCCACCGTCCAGTCAGATTGCTCGCTGATCGCGGCGGCATCGCCCGCCTGAAGCGTTTGCGCGGCGATACGGACCGATCCGCGCAGGACCTGGATCCAGCCATGACGGCCGGAGACGATCGAACCTGTCAGCGATTTCCCCGCCGAGACATTGGCCAGATAGATGGAGGCATCCTGATGGATGGCCAGCGATCCTTCTTCACCCGTGGGGGAAGCGACCAGGCAAAGCCGGTCGATCCTGTGTTCCACGGGAAACGCCTTTTGCGCATAGGTTGGCTTGATTCCTTGCGTTTTGGGCAAAAGCCAAATCTGGTACAGGTGCACCTTCTCGGTGGCGGAAGGGTTGAATTCGCTATGGCGAATCCCGGTTCCTGCCGACATATGCTGAAACTCCCCCGGCTTGAGCACTTCGCCGTTGCCCATGCTGTCTTTGTGCTGCAGTGCGCCTTCAAGCACATAGGTGACAATTTCCATGTCGCGATGAGGGTGCATGCCGAAGCCCATGCCGGGCGCGACCCAGTCCTCATTGATGACGCGCAGCGACCGGAAACCCATCCGATTCGGATCGTAAAACTCTCCGAAAGAGAAGGTATGCCAGGTGTCGAGCCAACCATGATTGGCGTGGCCTCGTTCGCCTGCTTTCCAGATCTTGATCATGACGCACTCTCCTTTGCTTGAACGCGGTAAACTTCTAGTTTCAGCCTGCTCCCCTGTCTCTGCCTGCTCATCAGGCGCCATCAGTCGACGGGATCAAACCCCTCGCGGGTTTTTTCCAGCAGGCGGATCAACTCCTTGATTTCGGCCGGGCTCAGGTGCGCAAGCAGTTTGCGCTGCAGATCCCATAAAGGCCGGTCGAGCTTGGCCGCCGCCTTGGCCCCTTCTTCGGTCAGGGCGGCATAGATGACGCGGCGGTCCTTTTCGCAGCGTTTTCTTTCCACCAGGCCAGCCTTTTCAAGCCGATCGATCAGGCCGGTAATGCCGGGGACGGCCGTCACGGTGCGATTGGCGATTTCGAGGATCGGCAAAGGTGCTCCTTCTCCCCTGAGGATGCGCAGAATGTTGTACTGCGACGAAGTCAGGTCGAATTCGCGGAAAAGCCGGGCGAAGGGAAGCTGAATGCGGTCGGAAGTGCGCACGATGTTGAGAAACGCTTCTTCTTCGAGCACTTCGAAGGGCCGCTTCTTTTTCAGTTCGTTTTGCAATTTCGAAGGGTTCATCGGTTGTTTTTCTCCCCCCCTGTGAGGACGCCAAGGCGGCACGGTGAAAGCCTGAGCGCGACCTCACTTGATCGGGATACTAAATACTTTACGCGTAAATAATTATCGCGTCAAGTAAATTTCTCAGGGCCTGACCTTCGGTGGTTGGTCGCCGATCGGGCGGCCAATTGCCGATTTTTTCCTGCCCTGCTTCTTCTTGACCCGCTAAACTAAGCCGATCCAGCTCCCGTCAGATTCTCCGCTGAGCGAAGTCCTGGCCGATTTCGTCCGTCCTCGATTGAGGCCGGTCCCGGCAACCCTGCCTGAAGATAAGGGCGTTCCATGATCCACGCGAAAGACCTTCGTAAAAGGTTCGGCAAAATCACCGCCGTGGACGGCATCTCGCTGGATATCTCGGCGGGTGAGACGTTTGGCCTACTCGGGCCCAACGGCGCCGGCAAATCCACGACCATTCACCTGTTGACCGGCGCCCTCAAACCCGACGAGGGGGTCGTCACGCTCGACGGTCAAATCGACCCGACCCGGGCGGCGGTGCGCCAGAGCCTGGGTGTCGCGCCGCAAACCGATGCGCTTTACAAGGACTTAACGGGCGAAGAGAATATCCGGTTTTTTGGCAGCCTCTTCCGCATGGGCGCCGGGCTGCTGGAAGAGCGCGTGAAATGGACGCTCGACTTTGTCGGGCTCTACGAGCGGCGCCACGACCTGCTTCGTACCTATTCGGGCGGGATGAAACGTCGGCTGAATCTGGCCTGCGCGCTGGTTCACGACCCGAAGGTGGTCTTCCTGGACGAGCCGACTGCCGGGGTCGATCCCCAGTCGCGCAATCACCTCTTGAACCATATCGAAAAACTATCCGATCAGGGCCGCACGATCCTTTACACGACCCATTACATGGAGGAGGCTCAGCGCCTGTGCGACCGGGTCGCGATCATGGATCATGGCAAGATCCTCGCACTCGATTCGGTGCCCAATCTCGTGGCCCGGTTGGGAGGTTTGGCGCGTGTCGAGGCGGAACTTGCCGAAATTCCCAGTGCGTCGGTTCCGCTTCCTGGCAAATTGCTCGACAACTTCCTGACCTTTGAAAATGCCAAACCGTTTGAAAAAGCGGTGGAGCTGACGGCCGCGGGATTGCGGTTTCGTTCATTCAAGGTGGAGCCGCCCAACTTGGAAACGGTTTTTCTTAATTTGACCGGCCGGGGGCTTCGCGACTAATGGGGATTGTCTGGCATCTGGCCTTAAAAGATATCCGTTTGCTCGTGCGCGACAAAATGGGGTTGTTCTGGGCGCTCGGTTTTCCCTTCATGACCGCTCTCTTTTTCGGCCTGCTTTTCGGTGGGTCGGGCCAGACCGGGCGCGGCATGAAAATCGGCATTATCGACGACGACGATAGCCCCGGCTCGGCGAAATTCATCAAGCTTTTGAGCGAGTCTCCCTCTCTTGCCACCTGGGAAATGACGCTTGGGGACGCTCAAACCAAGGTCAGAAAAGGCGAATTGACGGCCTACCTGCTGATCAAGGATGGCTTCGGAGAAAGCGCTGGATTCTTCGGCGCCGGCGCCGACTCCGCCGGCATCGAAGTGGGAATGGACCCGGCGCGCAAGGCCGAAGAAGGATTCCTGCAGGGGATCCTCATGCAAACCGCCGTCCAGCTCATGCAGGAGCGATTCTCCGATTCGGGGCAAATGCAAAAACAGATCGATCGCGCCAAGGAGAATATCGCTAAGGCTGCCAACTTGAATGCGATTCAGCGCGGAACCCTTGGCGAACTGATGGATTCCCTGGGCAAATGGTCCAAGCAAATGCCCGACAATCAAGCGGACCGGTCGTTCAACATGGCGCCGATGAAACTGGAATCCAAATCGATCGTCAAGGATGAGGCGACCGCGCCGAGATCTTCGTTCGACATCACCTTTCCGCAGGGAATCATGTGGGGCATTCTGGGAACGATCACCACCTTTGCCGTGGGTTTGGCGATGGAACGCAATAATGGTACTCTTTTGCGCCTGCGGCTGGCGCCGATCACCTACACGCAGATCCTCGCGGGCAAGGCGCTCGCCTGCTTTTTGACGTGCATTCTGATTGTCGCGATTCTTTTGACGGTGGGAAAACTCTTCTTTGGAGTTCGCTTCGACAATCTGGCGCTTTTAAGCCTGGCGGTCGTTTGCAGCGGTGTCTGTTACACGGGCATCATGATGCTTTTGAGCACGCTGGGAAAAACCGAGCGCGCCGTCAGCGGGGTTGGCTGGGGCGTGCTCATGCCGTTGACGATGATTGGCGGCGGGACCATCCCGGTCTTTTTCATGCCGGAGTGGCTTCGAAACCTTTCGCAGTTCAGTCCGATCAAATGGAGCATCCTTGGCATGGAAGGGGGAATCTGGCGGTCTTTTTCGCTCGGGGAAATGCTGCTTCCGTGCGGCATTCAGCTTGCCATCGGCATATTTTGCTTTTTCCTGGGTGTGGCGATGGTGCGAAAGCTGGAGGGTTAGGACTTCCCGCGCCCCCGGCCGAATGGCCACGTGGTAGGGGTATGGCCACGTGGTAGGGGTATGGCCACGTGGCAGGGGTTGTGGCCACGTGGCAGGGGTTGTGGCCACGTGGCAGGGGTTGTGGCCACGTGGCAGGGGGTATTGGTCACTTCTTTGGTGTCGCGGCTACTTCTTGGACGCGCGGTCGGCTTGAGCGGCAATGGCACGGAACTCTTCAGGATCGAGATAGCTGTCCTGGTTTTTGTCGAGCTTTTTGAAGAGATCGCCTGGTTTCATGGCGCCCTGAGCGGCCTTTCTCTCCTTCAACTTCTCCTTGATCGTTTCCGGATCGATCCCCTTGTCTTGCAGCTTCTGCTTGATCGATTCGGGGTCGATCCCTTTCTCCTTCAACTTCTCGATGAGCTTGGCCTTGGCCTCGGGTGACCCTCCTTTTTGCGCCATGCGTTCGCGCAATTCCGTCAGCTTTTTGAATTCGTCCTGGCTGATCTTGCCATCTTGATTGGTGTCGAGCCGCTTGAAAAGCGCCTCGAAGCCTGCTCCCTGCGTGCCGGCGCGCGCTTTTTTCTCGGCCCCTTTCTTTTCGGGGTAGTCCTCGCGCGCCAACAGCAGGCAGGCCCCCGACATCCCAAACAACAGGCAAACAAGGGTCCATCGCATGGCACCATTCATCGTTTTCTCTCTCTTCGTTTGAGGATCAGTCGCGTCATTTCTGACGGAGAAACGAAAGATCGCCGGTCCTTTGTTTTTTGCCGTCAGCTAAGGTATCAACGGGGGAAGGGCCCGCGTCTTACAAACCTTGCAAGTACGCCCGATTTCTCCAGCCTTTTCACGTGCCTTTGAACCGTCCGAAACAAGGAACCCGGCATGACCTGGCTCTACAAGGATGACCTGTTTGTCCAACACGATACCGGCATCGGTCATCCGGAGCGCCCCGATCGTTACCGCGCATGCCACCGGGCCCTGCAACAAAGCGGTCTCTTGGCGCGCTGTCTGGCAGGAGCGACCCGCGTCGCCGATCCTGGGGAAGTCGCCCGGGTGCATCCGGGCAGCTACTTCGATCAGGTGAGAAACCTGTGCCTTCAAGGAGGCGGCCACCTCGATCCCGATACGCCGGTTTGCCCCGTTTCTCACACGGTGGCGATGACGGCGGCGGGTACCGCGATCGCCGCGGTCGATGCGGTGTTATCCTCCGGCAGGGAGGCCTCCAAACGCAACGCGTTTTGCCTGATCCGGCCGCCGGGGCACCACGCGACCGCGGTTCATCCGATGGGTTTTTGTCTCTTCAACAATGTCGCCATCGCCGCGCGCCATGCGCAAAAAATTCATGGCCTTGAGCGTGTTTTGATTGTCGACTGGGATGTGCATCACGGTAACGGCACGCAGGACATCTTCTACGACGATCCCACGGTTTCGTTCTTGAGCATCCACCGCTACGGCAATGGGTTTTATCCCGGAACCGGCGCGGCAGACGAAACGGGCCAGGGGGATGGGGTGGGAGCCACCCAGAATATCCCGCTACGGATGGGCGTCAGCCGCGCCGACTTTTTGGCGGCATTTGCACGCGGACTGGAACGGGCAGGCAGGCACAAGCCGGAGCTGATTCTGCTTAGCGCCGGTTTCGATGCCTGCCGGGACGATCCGGTGGGCGATCTGGGCCTGGAACCAGGCGACTATCAGCACTTGACCCGGGCGCTGATGCAGCTGGCCGACACCCACTGCGGAGGGAAAATGGTGTCGTTGCTGGAAGGGGGGTACAACCTGGAGCAGTTGTCCTTGAGCGTCGAGGAGCATGTGCGGACCCTGTTGGGGTCATAAACCGGTTTCACATAGGGGCGTAGAACGCGCCGTTTCGAGGCGCCGCCAAGGACCCCAAAAAAAAACCCGTGGAAGGTCGTTCCACGGGGAGGTCGTGCTCGAAAGGTGATTCGCAGGTCAATTGTCCAGCGACGAGACTTCGCCGCCGCCGCGGGTGACTGCCTGGGCGAGCTTGATCGCGGGCAGCGACTGGCTGATGAACCGGACCGAGCCGTCGCCCAGGGCGACGTTGGCGCCGCCTGAGTGGAAGGCATAGATGCCGCCGCCGCGAGTGTTCCCCAGGTTGGTCTGGTTGATCACATTGCAGGTGGTGGCGCGCGCGTTGGTAGAGGGGATGATTTCGCACAGGCGGTAGTTGGTGTTGTAGTCGGCCCAGGCGCCGTTCAAGCACCAGCCGGCGGTCCCGGGGGTGTTGGGGCTAACGGGCGCGCCCTTGAGCCAAACTTGTTGGCGGCCGGCATTTTCCACAAGCAGAATCGTGTTGCTCAAGCCGTCGATGACATCGGCCATGCGGGGCCGGCCTGGGCCGTTGGGACCGGCCTTACCCTGGGCGCCGAGGATGCCGACATCGCCGGAAAGCAGGGTGGTGCCGGCAGCGCAATTGGTCGCAAAGGTCGATTCAATGCCGAAGATGGTGTTGTAATCGGTGGGTCCAAGAAGCATCGGTCCCTGATTGGGGATTCCGGCCGCGGAGAAATACGGGATGTAGTCGGGCGTACGGTCAGGAGCGGACGGACACATCACGGTCTTCACCTTGGTACCGGCGCCGAGGCCCGTACCGTAAGGCGGGGGTAGATTCGCCGTGTCGGCGACCGAGTAGTTAGCGTTGACGACCTTAAGGAGATTTCCCTGCTCGATGAAAGGCATGATCACCGTGAGGTGATTATGTCCCTGGGTTTGAGCTCCAAGAGGGTTGCTGGGGTTGGGATTGGTGGCGAAATCGTAACCCCAATAAGGAAAACAGCCATTGGTGGATTCAAAATTGTGATAGGCCAAAGCCAAGTTTTTGAGGTTGTTGCTGCAGGACATACGGTTCGCGGCTTCGCGAACCTTTTGCACCGCGGGCACCAACAGACCGATCAGAACCGCAATGATGGCGATCACCACCAGCAGTTCAATCAGGGTAAACCCTTTTTGCCGCCTGGGACTTCCGAGCATTTTCGACTCCTTTTGTGTTGAAATCGGGAGAGGATAGAGACCGACCCACCGTAAAACCCTCAAAGGGGCTGTTCGTTGGGAAGGAGAACCAATCCGGTGGCGCAACCACCGCAAGGCGAGGAAATGATAACTGGGTTGAAATTCTCGCCGGGTCCCGAAGAAACGGGCCCCAGAAAGGCGAAAACACAACATTACTGTAATACCCTACGAACCTCCCGGAACTTGGGTCAAGAACGGAATGGAAATTCTGGACATTTCCGCCGTTTTTAACGAAAGGTTTGGGCGTGAACTCAGAAGCTCGCAAATCATGAGGGCGAACCGGGAACGGGTGAGCCCGAACCGTCAGCACCTTGGTTCGCTGTAACCGCGCTACTGGCAATTGCTAGCGAAAGATCCCATTTGCTTCCCCCGTTCAGCCCAGGTTGATTCCGGTCCGTACCTTCGGACATGATTTCCGGCTATGCAACCGTTCGTGAAAAAACTAACTGACCGACTAAGCACCCGTTTTCTTGGGAACGAGTCTCCGCCTCTTGAGAACGAATCCCCGCCCTCTGGCCCGCGCTTGTTCGCTTGGATTCGCGGTCTCTATCGCGCCGTGCTGTTTCCTGGTCTGGATCAGCCGGAAGGATCCGCTCAAGGCGGCCGCGCGGAATCGGTCGAACCCGTTGTCGGTCCATTGCCATTTGACCGATTTGGGTGGGCCGGAATGCTCGCCGCCTGGATCGTTCCCGCCCTGCTTCTTTATCCCACGCTTGGCTTTGCGCTGCTTGAGCCCGACGAAACCCGCTACGCCGAAATCCCCAGGGAAATGCTCGCTCGGGGAGAATGGGTGGTCCCATTGCTGGCTGGCGAACCTTACCTCGATAAACCACCCCTTCTTTACTGGCTGACCATGATCAGCTACAGCCTGTTTGGGGTGAACCCGGCGGCGGCGCGGCTGATTCCCGCGCTCTGCTTGCATGGCTTGATCCTGGCTACCTGGCAATTTGGGCGAACTTGGTTGGGCAACCGGGCCGCTTTTTGGGGGACCATGGCGCTTTCGCTTTCCCCCGGTTTCATGGTGATGGGGCGCCTGCTCACGATCGACGCCCTGCTTACCGCCTGCGTCGGGTTTTCCCTGTTGTGTCTGTGGCAAAGTCTCAGAAGCGGCGACCGGCCCCATGCTGGGTGGTGGTTGGCTGCCGCCGTGTGCGCCGGTTTGGGGGTATTGGCGAAGGGGCCGATCGCCTTGATTTTGGTTTTGCCCCCGGTGGTGATCCATCGCTGGCTGCGGGGCCTGCCGATCCCCTGGTTCGGCCTGGTTCTGTTTTCCTTGGTGGCGCTGTCGCTGGGAATCCCCTGGTATGCGCTCATGATTGCCCGGGTGCCCGATTTCCTCAGGCACTTCTTTTGGGAACACAACGTCCTGCGCTTTGTGCAGCCGTTCGATCATCAGCGGGGAATCTGGTTTTATTTGCCGGTGCTCGGCCTGGGATTGCTTCCCGGCTCGCTTCTGGCCTGGGACTGGTTGAAGTTCCAGTTCGGCGACCGGGAAAGCGCGCGTGCGGTGCGTGGACCAACCCAGTCGTTTGTTCTGCTTTCTGGCAGCTGGTGTGTGTTCTTTTTCACGCTTTCGGGTTGCAAGCTGCCCACCTACATTCTGCCGGCCTTCGCGCCCCTGTGCCTGGGCGTCGGACCTTACCTGGCGTCGCTTGGGACAAGAACCCTGGCCGGTGCCGCCTGCTTGTGGCTGGCGCTCCTGATGATTGGCAACCATGCGATCTTGCCTCAGTGGGCCGCCTGGCGTTCGCCGCTGGCTCCCGGTGAAGAATTGCTGGCCAAGTTGCGCGATCCTGGGACGCCGATCGTCTGTTATCCGCGCGAATGCCATGCGCTCTCGTTTGCTTTGGAACGAGACGACCTGCGCAATTTCCGCTCGAAAGAATTTGACGCCTTTCGTGCCGATCTGTTCACGCGCGATCGCACCCTGGTGCTTTGCACCCACCGGCATTCGCTCGAAGGACTCAGGCAACTACTTCCCCCCGAGCTCGAATTGCGCCCGGTTTACGACCTCTCGCTCGAACCGCCTCCCTGGATTCCGAAGGGCCTGCGTTCCGCCGCCGTGAAACTGGCGGGGGAAACGGCGCTGGGTCTATGCGATGTGGCGGAAGTGGTGCGCAGAAAGCCGCCGGGTTAGGCGAAGAGAATCAACAGTGCCGGCCGCGGAAAAACCGATCGGTCCGGCATCGATCCGCAAAAAGAAAAAGAGGGCCCAAGCTCCCTCTTTTTCTTTGACCTGGAGTCGGGACGAAATCGCCATCAAACAATGAGCAATACTTGCGCCGACAAGTTTTCGGCAGTCAGGTCGACGAGGGCCTCGCGGGCGGTCGGTTCGATTTTGCGGTCGCCATCGGAAACAATGACCAGACCGTGCGCGGCCAGGCCAAGCGCTTCGACTTCCTGGATGGCTGGCAAACCATGACCTTGAATCAGGATCACGGAGTAGGTCGCCGTGATCTTTTCCAAGCAAGCGCGTAGAGCGGGATCGGCCAGTTGTGTTGCCGTCAACTCCTGGCGGCCGGCATGCATGCGGAAAACCCCCGAAGCGTCTCCCGGTTGAATCAACCGTTCAATCGATTCTTCGGGCGCGAGCATCATTTCTGTGAGGCCCGCGCTTTGCAAGGCCATATCGCAAAGATCGATCACGAGCACCTTTTCGCCGCGCTTCGCAAAGGCAGCGGCAAGACCCTCGATGGCTTCGGCGGTTTTCGCCTGCGCGCCGGACTCTTGGGTCAGCGGCTGCATCTGCAATATCGTTTTGGCAAGGAAGCCGCCGCTGCGCACAATGCGGCAAAGCTCGCGGTAGTCGGCTGCGGCATGTTCGGGATTGGCGGCGATCCAGCGGACGGGCAGGCGCAGCGACTTCGCGATGTCGGAAGGCAGGCGAATGCCCAAGACCAGTTCGTAAAGGAAGACCGCCAGCACACTGAGGGCGGAGCCGGAAAGAAAGATTGTCGCGAACATGGTCTGGCGGTTGCTGCTTACAGGAAACTGACTCACATCGGCTTCGCCAAAAGGGACGACGAGAGCACGGTTGGAGGTCAGACGGTTGATTTCCGCCTGGATCGAGCGGTGTTCCTGTTCACGGCGGGCGACCTTTTGATCGACCGCTAGGAATCTGCCTTCCATCCCGGCCAGATTGGCAAGCTTGGCTTTTTCGACGTCGATTTCGTTGCGCAGGTGACCGATTTCCTCAGGGATCGCAAGCATCTCCAATTCCATCTGAAATTTCTTGTCAATCATTTGCGTGAGGATGGGGCTGGTCCGAGGGGTGGTTCTTGCAAGTTCGGGAAGGATCGCACGATCCATTCTGTGGATCTCTTCCTCAAGGTCGTTGATTTTCTTGTTACTGGTCATCTGGCGTTTGATGACTGCAATCTCCGACTCCAGTCGAAGAACCGATTCGGCGCTGGCTTCGCCGATTGCGACGAGGTCTTCCAATTGTTTTTTCTCCTTCGTCTTGGCTTCAAGATTCGCCGCAAGTGCGATCAGTGCCTTTTCTTCGGCAATGAGCTCGCGTACTCGTAATTGCCTTTGTGGGTGAACGATAACATTTCCCATGCGGGCGTCTTCTTCGTCCTGGCGCTTGATTTCCTCGCCGGTGTATTTTTTCACTTCATCCAATTGCCTGAGAATTTCCTTATACATCGCCTTCCGGCCAACTAGTTTTTGCTCGCGATTTCTAAGTTCATTTTCAGCGGTGCTAAGGGCCAGTTTCCTGGCGGCGATATCGCCGGGGAAATCGGTAACCCCTTGGGTGGCGAGATCTTCTCGTTGTTTCTGGCGCAGCAGGGCGATTTCCGCTTCCAGCTTGCCAAGCGAATCGGCTGAGGGAATCACCGGGTTGCCTTCGCGGTCGAATGTCGAAATCTGCGATCGTTTTAGGTGCTGTTGGTAGGGCACGATGAAGGCGCTCAGAAGGTTGCGAGCCGTTTCCCGATCGTTCCATTTCAGTTTCAGGATCATGGCGTTCGGTTGGGGCCCGGCCGTGGCGGTGAAATTTCGCTGAAAGGTCGTGTGGGAAAGTTCCGGATCGACCTCGAGGACCACCTGCTTGATCAGGACCGGGTTTCTTGCCTCACGCATTGCCATCTCGAACATTTGCTCCGGTGTCACTCCTTCCTTCGGGTCACCTAAGTAAAGGACATATTGCCTCGCTTCCCAAAGCGCCGTCCCATAAATCCGGGCCGTGAAATAGCCTGTAACCAGTGACAGCAAGCACAAAAACCCAAGCAGCCACCGGTGATGAAAAGTCCGTCTGAGCGTCTTGAGAAATCCTTCTCGAATTCTTGTTCGAGACGGGTGAGTTGGGAGAAATGACGGCATGGGAGCGGAACTTCGTGAAGAAGGGGGAGAGGACATGGGGGCACCTTTCTCGAGTGGGTTTCTGGGCCCAGGGATTGGTTGCCACTAACCTAGGAAGCTTTTCTCCTATCTGCAAAGGCGAGAATCTTTAAGTCCCGGAAAAAACAAAGGTACTGTGGCGAAATGCAGCCATTCTGGCGCGCCACTATTTGCGTCTGGAGCAAGGAATTGCGTCAATAGAGCAGAGATTTGAGCTGATTGAACCTGGAATGGGGCCAATAATGAAAAAAGGGAGAGCGATTGGCTCCCCCTTTTCCTTCTACCTGCTTGTGGTCTGACTGCGCTCAGACCCTTTTGCATTGGGCTTAAGCAACAATCAGCGCCCGGGGCGCCAGGTTTTCGGCGGTCAAGTCCAGGAGCGCTTCACGCGCAATCGGTTCGATCTTGCGGTTGCCATCGGACACAATCAGTAGGCCGTGGGTGGCCAGTCCCAGAGCTTCGACTTGTTGGAGGGCTTGTAGTCCGGCTCCTTGAATCAGGATCACCTGAAAGATTTCCGCGGCCTTTTCCAGCAATGCGCGCAGGCTGGGATCGTTCAATTGAGCCGTCGTCAACGCCTCGCCGCCGACGATCATACGGAAGACCAGGTTCTTCGCGTCGCTCTGAACAAAGCGATCGATCGGTTGTTCGGGCGTGCGCAGCAGTTCTGCCAGGCCGTCGATACCTTTAGCGATGTGACCAAGGTCGATGATCAAAACCTTCTCACCGCGCTGGGAAAAGGCGGCGGCAAGTCCGTTGGTGAATTGTGTGGTTTTCGTGCTTCCGTCGGCGCTTGGATTGAGCGGCTGGATTTGAAGCAATGTTTTTGCAAGGAATCCCTGGCTACGCACGATGCGGCAAAGATCGCGGTAGTCGGCCGCGGCATAGGCGGGGTTGGCGGCGATCATGCGGACCGGAATGCGCAGCGACTTGGCGATATCGGAAGGCAGCCTGATGCCCAGGACCCATTCGTAGAGCAAGACCGCCAGGATGCTCAGGCCTGAACCGGAAAGGAAGACGGTGGTGAAGATCGCGGGGCGATTGCTGCTGTCGGGAAATGGGTTCGTCGTGGGCTCGCCGAATGGGACGATACTTACGGCATTTTGGTCGGCGACGGTTGCCTGCGATTGCAAAGTCGCTCGTTGCTTTTCCAGGTCGGCGATTTTTTTATCCCATTCGTTCGACTGGGTTTCCAGGCCCTGCAAATGAGCCAGTTTGGTTTTTTGGGATTCCAATTCCCTTTGAAGATGCTCGATTTCTTGCGTCAATCCCAGCATTGTCAATTCTCGATCCATTTTTTTGTCGAGCATTTGCGTGATGATCGGGCTGATCGGCATCGGTTTCCCTTTTTTCGGGACAATCAGCTTGTCGATTTTCATCATTTCGTTGTCCAACTCAATGAGCTTTCGATTGGCCTGGAGCTTGGCTTTCAGCACATGAATTTCCGAATCCAATCGAATCAACTCCGCTGGGCCGAAGGCTTGGGCGACAAGCGCGGGCAAAAGGCCCTTTCCTTTTTTGCCTAGATCTTCTCTTTCTTTTCTTTCCTTGAGCTTGGCCTCGAGGCTTGCAGTCGATTCGACATGCTCTTTTTCGTCGTGGATCAATTCGCGAATTCTTTGTTGCCTGCGGCGATTGTCACCGACCGAGTCCGCGATGGCCGAATCGTCACTTTCGTATTCGGCCTCGCGAGCGGCGGTTCTCTTGAGCTCGTCCAGTTGCTTCAAAAGTTCTTTGTACTGCTCCTTGGCCGTGACCTCTTTCGCGCGGTCATCTCGAAGATAATTCTCCAGTGAGACAATGGAATCCCTGATGGAGGCCATTTCACGGGCAAGATCGGAACCGCCGGCAAGTTTCACGCGATTCTGTTTTGCCTGGCGTAATTTATTGATCTCTTCCTCCAACTTCGCGAGTTGCGCGACCGGGCTGTTGTCTTGGGCAGCGCGGGCTTTGCGCTCTTGCTTCTGAAAGTCCTGAAGCGCCTCGTTCAGGCTCCAAAGCATCGTCTTCCCCAAGTCCGGATCGATCGATGTCAGGTAGACCGATATGAGCCCGGAAGCCGAGCCCACTTCGACCGAGAGATTTCTTCTAATCTCGCGTTTGGTAAAGCCTGCATCGAATTTCTTGATCGCGCGGTCCACGATCGAGGGGTGTGTGGCCAGCGAAAGAATGGACTTTTGGAACGGTTGAGGGAAGTTGGGGTTGATCTGGCCCTGAATTTTGAAATCGAGTTTCGCGATCCAGAAGGAGGTGCCAAGAACTCTCGCGGCCTGGTAGCCCGCGCCCAGCGAAATGAGGCAAAGAAGGCCAAGAAGGATCCTGTGCCTGAAAGTCCGTTTCAGCGCTTTGAACAGCCCGCCGCGAACCTTTCGACGCACCTGATGAGGGTGAAATACCGCAGGCCCCTGGCCCGCGTTCTCGGAAGTACCGGATGAAGACATGCGAACAAACCTCTCACCGTTCGGGTTTCTGGGCCCAGGCTTTGGTTGGAGAGTATCCTACGGGTTATTTCCTATCCGCAAAAGATCAGAATGGACATGTAGGGGAAAAGCGAAAAAAACTCTCATGGTATAAAGCGACTTCACATCGAACGCAAATCCTTTGCCTGCAAAGCAGATTTCATGGGGGATGCACGTTCCCCTGCTCCATTTTCATCGTTTGTGACATGCCGTAACCCAGGCGGCGCTTCCAGGGGACCCAGCTCCAGTTGCCTATCAATTGACCTACCCTGAGCGCCAACGAATTCAGGTCGGCCGGGTCGATACCCTGCCGGCCAAATCGAGCCCGGTTCAGATCGCTCCAGATCTCTTCTGCGGCTTCGGCCACGGCCCGGGAATATCCGGCGGAGGCAACCTGTCTACCGATTTGCGCCGGGATCGGCTCGGCAGGCAATACCACCGAGCGGGAAACGAGCCAGCGATAAAACAGATCTCGAACCACCTTGGGTGCGCCGTTGGCCTCTTTGAGGCACTTCACCTCATGGCGGACCGAGCGGCGCCACAAAGCGCCTTCCCAAACGGCAATCGCCAGCATGAGAGCTCCCACGAGCGCGAAACCCAGCCACCAGGGAATGCGATGAGGCCGATTCAGGGGACCGACAGGTCCCTCCGCCGTTTCGCCGTAGCGCAAGGGAAAGGGGCCAAGCCAGGCAAACTGACGCGCCAGCCTGGGCCAGGGGACATCGGTACGGGTGGTGACGAGACCAAATTCCGGCACCTCGCCCGGATAGGAGCCATCAAGCTGGCGGATCGGCGTGAGTTGATAGTCGAAGGTCCAGACCGTTCCCGGTGAGCCGACCGCGCTTTCGGGAATTCGGTCGGGGTTCTCTCTTTCGAGCGCCTTGACGCGAAATTTGCCGGCAAAGCCCGAATCCGCATCAGCGGCGAGTTCCACCAAGCCGGGGGGATGCGGACCACTCTCGTACGGTTTGATCGCCCGGATCGTGATCCTCAGGAACAGGTCTTCCCCAGGAATTGGTCTCGCCGGATCGAGACGGGGAAGGATTTCAAAGGATCCCTTGGCTCCGGTTTCCAGAGGATCCAAGGCATGGGCTTCGGCGGTGAGGCCCATGCAGGCAAAAAGCAAAAGAAGCCAAAAAAGCAAAAGGAGGAAATATCGCCGGCGCCTCCCGTTCATCGGGGTTGCTCCTGGGATTCCCATTCGCGGGGGATGATGCGAGACAGACGGCGGGTGGTCGATTCCGTCGCGATTTTTCGCTGAGCCAGGAGCAACTGATCATACAGGCCGGGTTCCCTGGCGACCGAGGCTCCCGGCGCGATCACGCCGCCGGGCACGGGGTCTCCCGTCTTGGTGGGAAGGTCTCCCTTGGTCAGCGGGCCTTCGAACGGCACCATCTTTTTGTTATTTTGCGAATCGGTTTCCTGCGTTTTCGAGGCGCTCGAAGGCGTGTCGTCCTGGCCGCTGCTTTCCGGAGGTAGCGCGGTCTTGTGTAATAGGTCTCTTTTGTGCGCCAGCGCCAAAAACCGCAGAAGTTTCCAGCGAGGATCGGCATCGGCGCCCAGCCGCGAAGCCTGTTCCAGATCGTTGAGAATCTGATTGAGCAGGGTCATGCGCTCCGCGAGCGGAGTTTGGTTCAGCCGCTCCAGGCTTTTGCGTGCTTTCTCCATCTCCATGAGCGCTTTTTCAGGAGCCCGCTGGTTCGCCGCTTCATCCTGCGCCTGAGCCGTGGAGGAAAACAGCGCGCTGAAAAATAGCAGGACCAGAGTGGTGGCCATGGTCGCGACCGCTTGCCTGGACGAATGTCCGGCGAATTCCTCAGGGTTGCGCCGTGCCACCCCGGGAAGCATGGTTGCGACGAACAAACCTAGTGAAATCGCAAGCAGAATCCGGTCGTAAGGGCTTGTGAGCGGGGTGCTTCCGGCCAGCCAGGAACCCAAAATGTTAGGGGGGTCCTTAAGCGCGAAGATCGGCCCCCAGCGTGCGCCACGCGCCAGTTCCTCCTCGCTTGCTGCAAAGGAATGGCTCTGTCCGCCGCGCTCCAGACGTGCTTCCTTCTCGCCAATGGCCGCGAGGACCCCGGTGGAGCGAGCGTTTGCCAATTCGGCCGGCGCGGGGCCGGCGCCATCGGACACCCACAAGACGGGACCGCGGCGCTGCCCCACGAAAGGTTCCAATCTGTCCGGCGCAAAAAGAGAAGGATCCTCGGCCCAGGTCTCCAGGCGCTCCCATTCATCGCGAATCGCATCGAGGTCCCAGGTCGGCGCGAAGATGCGCACCGGCAGGCCGGCCATGATCCAGCTTTCAACCGGCCGCGCCAGGTGAGCTTGCACCGGCGAACTGAGCAGGGCGCGATCGAGAAAACGCCGGCCCAACTCCATACGGCTGGGTTGTCCGGCCAGCATGGAAGGTCGAACATCGAACCAGATTGCCAGCGACTCTCCCGAGCGGCTCAGACCCAAAAGCATGAGAATCGCGGCAGCCAGCGCCGCCAACCACGATCCCGCGGCCAACAGGACGAATCGGCGATGGCAACCGAGCAGGCCTGGAGGCCAGAAGATCGAGCGAGAAAGCGCCGAATCACGCCGAAGCCAACGCTGCCATTCCGTGAGGTGGGTTGCTTGCCAGTAACGAAAAAGACCAAGAAGACTTAGTATCAACCCCGATAAGCAAAGAAGGAATCGAGGCACAGAGCGGTCGATCTGCCTGGTTTTTTCCGGGAAATGCGCAAGCAGGTCCACCGCTTCCGGCTGCCGCAAGGCAATGCCGTCGGCATCGGACACCAGCCGCGCCAAAACTCTTTTCGCCTGTTCGCGCTGGGTGAATCCGGGATCGCCCGGGTCGAGTTCATCGGGTCCGGCGTCGGCGACGATGAGCTTGACACCCAGGGCGCGGATGGCCATGGCCGCCTGGCTCAGGGTCCAGCCGCTGGCGGTATCGCGCACATTGGCCTCCCCATCGGTCCACAATACGATGGTGCGCCGCGCCGAGGCCACGGCGTTGACGCGCACAAGCGCCTCGATCAGGCCATCGACCAGGTTCGTCTCGGCATCGAGCGGCGTTTTCTCGGGCTCTAGCGTGGAAATGGCGCGGGCGACCGCCTCCCGGTCGTCGGTAAGCGGTTGGAGGACCCGGGGCATGGCGGAAAAGCGGACGAGTGCGGTGCGGCCCGGATCGACTTGTTCAAAAAGGCCGGTACCCGTCGCAAGGTCCCGCAATAGGGTCGTGCCCAGTTTGAGCTTGGTGGTGATCTTGGCCTCTGCATCGAGCGACGGGTCGCCCATGCTCGCGCTGTTGTCGATTAGAAAAAGCGTGGAGGCTCTGGGTTGCACCGGATCGGTCAAAACGAGCGCGCCGGCCCAGCACGCCATCCCGGCTGCCAGAAGCAGGCATTTGCCGTCGGGTATCGCGGATAAAGGACCTCCGGAAATGGGATTGCGTGGAAAACGAAACGCGGGGGCAGGCAGCCCCTTGCGGCTCCAGAAGAGCCAGGCGAGAGGAACGATGGCGATCAGCCCGGGTAATACCAGTCCCGATGACAACGGCGGTTCCTTTTTCTAAGGCGGGAGCAGAGCTGGTTTTCCCTTGAAGCGATTCCCCGTTCCTGGCTCACGGAAACGTCTTGATCTCTGGCGTTGCGATTTCCCGATTCCTCAAACGATATGCAACAAGCCCCGATGGTCAGGGCGCCGCTTGCAGTTTCGGGAAGTCCGCGATCAGAGTCACCTTGGCCCCCTGGCTCAGATCGGCGGCATCGCGCGGTTCGACCAACCGCGCGCTCGCCCCTGGGATGGCCTCAAGAATCGCGCGCGATTTTTCGATCGGCAAAAGCAGCGCGACCTTGGTGAGGCTGTCGGCGTCGATGCCCCGGCGAGCGACCACGCTCGCGCTCATTCGGGTCGTCGTGCCCAATCCCGTTTTCGGATCCAAAATGTGCGAGAAGCGCCTGCCGCCGATTTCCAGGTATTTCTCGATATCTCCCGAAGTTGACACCGCGCCATTGGCCAGGGTGAAGAACCGGTTTCCCGCGGGATCGCCGGGTAAGGCGATCAGTTCGACGGTCCAGCCAGATTTGCCCGGCGGCGCCTCGGAGCAGGTGATGTCTCCGCCGGCGGCAACCAGGGCGCGAGTGATTCCCTGTTCGCGCAAGGCGGCCAGCGCCTGATCGGCGGCATAACCCTTGCCGATTCCCCCAAAATCGAGCCGCATTCCTTTCTTGACCAGCTGGATCGTGCGTTTCGATTTGTCGAGCTTTACAAGAGATGGACCCACAAGCGCCCTGGCGGATTCGATCTCCTCGCTTTCGGGCATGAGCAGCGATTTACGGGCCCGGCGCCAAATGAGGGTCAGGGGACCGACCGTCACGTCGAAGGCCCCGTCAGTTTTGGCCGAAAGCGCCAGTGCATGCTCGGTGATTTCAAAAAGTTCCGCGCTGACCGGCACGGGCGCTCCGCCGGCCTTGGCGCAAAGGAGCATCGTTTCGCTCTGCGCGTCGTAATCGCTCAAGATCTTGTTGATCTTGGCGATGCGGGCAAAGCCGGACGTGAGGGCTTTTTCGCCGCTTGCCTGATCGGGGGCAAAGAGCGTGATCTGAAACCGGGTGCCCATGTGGGGCTCGAAGCGTTCCAGACGAATGGACGTTTCGGCGGGTTTCCCTTGAACGGACTCCGATTGCCTTGACTCAGATTGATTGGGCCAAGTCAGAATCGCGGCCCCAAGTAGAATGGTCTGATACATCGGATCGCCCCCCCCATTCTCCCATTTTACATTCTTGTGGGAAACATTGGCCCATGTCACGATCCCTCTCCCCGGCGACATTCATCTCTCTATTGCCGCTTTCAAGCGCCCTGAGCGCCCTCGGGCTGGCATTCTTCTTGACGACTGAACTGGAAGCGACCCATTCGACACGTCCGGAATTCGCGCCGGCGCCTGAGCACAAGCCGTACGAGCAGGCGATTCCCGGGTCGGCGGTCAAGTTCAAGATGATGGCGATTCCCGAAGGCACCTTTACGATCGGTTCGTCCAACGACGAGAAAGGGCGCAAGGCCGATGAGGGCCCCGCCCACCGGGTGCAGGTTGGCGCCTTCTGGATGGGGGAGAAAGAGGTGACCTGGGAGGAATACGACCTCTATTTCAAATCGAAGGATCAGCCGCCTCCCTGGAAGCACGAAGATCCGCGACGCAAAACCGACGCAATTACCCGACCTACAGGCCCCTACATTGAGGAGACTTTTGGATATGGCCGCAACGGCCAGCCGGTCATCTCGATTTCTCATCATTCGGCGATGGAATACTGCCGCTGGCTGACGCGCAAGACCGGAGTTTCCTACCGCTTGCCCACCGAGGCCGAATGGGAGTATGCCTGCCGCGCGGGCACGAAGACCGCCTACAGTTTTGGCGATGACGCCTCCAAGCTGACCGAATACGGCTGGTTTGTAGGAAACTCGGACGATGCTCCCCACCCCGTTGGTAAGAAAAAGCCGAACCCCTGGGGCCTTTACGACATGCACGGCAATGTCATGGAATGGTGCCTCGATCATTACTTTGCCGATACGTACGCCAAAAGGTCGGCGCAGAACCTCCTGAGCGTCAATCCGGTGCTCGTCCCGACCGAGCACCGGTTCTCCCATGTGACTCGCGGTGGGTCCTGGCTCGACAAACCCCAGGCCCTGAGGAGCGCCAGCCGCAGAGGTTCGGACAAGACCTGGCTTCAGATGGATCCTTTAGTGCCACAGAGTATCTGGTGGCTGACCTCGGCCGACTTCGTTGGTTTTCGGATCGTTCGCGCCGTGAACGAACCTCTTGAGCTGATTGACCTTCGGTCAAAAATCGTCCGCGACAGTCCTAACTAGTTGGCCTCATGCCACAAAACGGTGAAATCGACCGGTCACGGCTCCAAGTCATGAGAAATTCTCATGGCTAAAGCGGGAGTAGAATGCGCCGGGCGCATGGCGGCGCTGGTTTTTCGAAGCGCTCGGTGATCGAGGGGGCCTGGGAAGGAATTTCCGCCGGGGCAGGTCGTTGGATCCACCCTATGAGATCCGGACGGTTCGGGTGCCGGCCCGGGGCTGACAACTCGAATCGGTCAAAGTAGGATACAACCAGGCATCGGTTCGTCGTCCAGCCTGTAAGTCGTATTGGCTCATTTTTCCACGGGATGAATTTTCGCATGACCTTCAGTTTCAAAAAGGCGATGCCCTGGACCTTTGCGGGATCGGCCGGTGTTTGCGCCGCGTTGCTCGTGGGATTCGGCCCCATGCCGCCGAAATCCGCGCAGGCTGCCAACACGGCTGCCCAGGCCGCGGAACACAAGAGCTACGAACAACCGATTCCCGGTTCGACCGTCAAATTCCAAATGGTGGCCGTGCCCGGCGGCACCTACAAGATGGGCTCGCCCGCCAGCGAAAAAGGCCGAAAAGCCGACGAAGGTCCGCAGCACGAGGTGCAAGTGGGCGCTTTTTGGATCGGCAAGGTCGAAGTCACCTGGGATGAATACGACCAGTACTGGAAGGCGACCGACCAGCCGCCCCCGCGCGATGTCGAGCTCCCCAACCGCAAGACCGACGTCATCACCCGCCCCACCCCGCCTTACGCCGATGAGACCTTTGGCCACGGCCGCGAAGGCAACCCGGTGATTTGTGTATCCCATCACTCGGCGATGGAATATTGCCGCTGGCTGACGCGCAAGACGGGCGTGCTTTACCGCTTGCCGACCGAGGCCGAATGGGAGTATGCCTGCCGCGCGGGCACCAATACCGCCTACAGCTACGGCGACGATCCCGCGCAAATCGGCGATTACGCCTGGTTCGCTGGCAATTCCGAAGAACTCGCCAAGCCGGTCGGTAAGAAAAAGCCCAATCCCTGGGGCCTGCACGACATGCATGGCAACGCGATGGAATGGTGCCTCGACCACTATTATGAAGACACCTACACCAAGCAAACGGCGATGGCGAAGCTGCTCGTCAATCCCGTGCTTGTGCCCACCGATAAGCGCTTCTCGCATGTGGCGCGCGGTGGTTCCTGGGCCGACAAGCCCGAAGCGCTCCGCAGCGCCAGCCGCCGTGGTTCGGACAAGACCTGGCTCAAGCTGGACCCGCAGCGGCCGCAAAGCATCTGGTGGCTGACCTCCGCCGAATTCGTCGGCTTCCGCATCGTGCGCCCGGTTACCGAGCTTCCCGAGCTGACCGATCTGCGCTCCAAGATCACTCGCCAGAGCACCAACAACTAAACTTCCGCGACGCACCACCCGCGAAAAAACCTTCGATTTCCCGGCTTCCTGGCGAGTGAGCAAAGGAATCTACCCTTCATGATGATCACAGGCCTGTCGGGTAATGAAATCTGGTGCCTTGCCCAGAAGGACATCGGTCCAGGCGGGGTGGTCGTTGGCAATAGCGTCTATTCACAAGGGTTGATCCGCGGTCTGACCACCGGCCTGAAAACGATGGCCGGCGGCGAATTGACCGATATCACCCAACTGATCACCGAAGGCCGCCACGCGGCCTTGCAGCGGATGGAAGACGAAGCGCGCCAGCAAGGCGCCGACGGCCTGACTGGCGTCGTCACCGAAATCAAGCGGGTCAGTTCGCTGATCGAGTTTCTCGCGGTCGGCTCGGCGGTCAAAAGGCTCGAGTCGAAGGGAAGCTTTTTTAGCACCGCCTGTTCGGGCCAGGATCTTTACTGCCAGATCGACGCCGGCTACGACCCGGTCCATTTTGTCATGGGCAACGTCGCCTATGCGCTGGGCCTGGGGGGCGGCTTGCTCGCCGCCTGGAAAAGCATGGCCGGCGGCGAAGTCGACTCGATTTCCGGAATCATCAACAAGACCCGGCACATGGCGCTGGAGCGGCTGGAGGCCGAGGCGATCAAGGTCGGGGCCAACTGCGTCGTCGACATCAAGACCTCGATTCTGCCGTTTGGCACCGGCGTCAAGGAAATGGTGCTCATCGGCACGGCGAGCAAGAATCCGCATCTGGGCAATCCCGCTCGGCCGTTCACTTCCGAGTTGACCGGCGAGGAATTGTGGAACCTCACCTCGCTTGGTTTTCAGCCCTTGCGCCTGCTCATGGCCAGTAGTGTTTGCTCGCTGGGGCTTGGCGGCGGCATCAAGACCTTCTTCAGCTCGTTTACCCGCGGCGAAGTCAGCTCGATGACGCAGCTGGTCTATCATGCCCGGGAAAACTGCATCCGGCACATTCGCGAGGAAGCGCAGGCGATCGGCGCCGACGGCGTGCTTGACCTCAAACTGTACATGCACGACATGCCGGGCGGAATGATCGAAATCCTCGCCATCGGCACCGCCTTCAAGAAGAACTCCCAGGTTGCGACCTTGTCGCCTCAGTTGCCTCCCCAGGCGATCATCCGGGACCGATCCACCTTTTTTTCCACCGACCTGGGCCAGCCCAATCAGGAGCAGGGCAAGGACCAGCACGCCTCAAGCTAGAAAAGCAAAAGAAGAAAAAACGGCAGAAAAAAAGGGCATGCTTTTCCGCCGGACGACGGGCGGAGTCAAACCTGGCGCGGCACCGAATTCTCCGGACAATGGCGTCCGGATCGCTGCCGCTCCTCTCCAGGAGGTTCCTATCGATGAGTTCCCCCAATCAGCGTTCCACGGATCGCCGCGATTTTTTGGTCACTTCGGGTTCGGCCATGGCTGCTGGGGCGCTCATGGCGGCTCCGGTCGGTGCGTTTGCTCAAGGCTCCGACACGATGAAGGTCGGCCTCATCGGTTGCGGCGGGCGGGGTACCGGCGCGGTCTTCAATGTTCTTGATTCCTCCAAAAATATCACGATCCACGCCGTGGGAGATGTCCAGGAATTCCAGGCCAAGGGCGCGGCCCAGCAGTTTGCCAAGGCGGCCCAGGAAAACGCCAACAAGTTTGCGGAAATGGGCAACAAGGTCGACATTGGCGAAAGGACCTTCACCGGCCTCGATGCCTACCAGAAGGTGATCGATAGCGGCGTCAACTATGTCATCTTGGCGACCCCGCCGGCGTTTCGTCCCGTCCACATCAAGGCGGCAGTGGACAAAGGCCTGAACGTCTTCACCGAAAAGCCCGTGGCCGTCGATGGCCCAGGCATCCGCTCGGTGATGGAGTCGTACGAAAAGGCCAAGGCCAAGAAACTCGGTATCGCGGCCGGTACGCAGCGGCGCCATCAGCTTGCTTACCTGGAAACGATTAAAAGGATCCACGATGGGGAAATTGGCGAGCTGATCACCGGCCAGGTTTTCTGGAACCAGGGACTGCTCTGGTCCCGTCCCCGCCGTGCCGGCATGACCGACCTCGAGTATCAGATGTGGAACTGGTACAACTTCACCTGGATCTGCGGCGACAATGTCGTCGAGCAGCATGTTCACAACCTGGACGTGCTCAACTGGGTGTTCAAGGAACACCCAGCCGCCGTCGTGGCCATGGGCTTCCGTAGCCGTAGCGACGACGCCTTCGGCAAGGTGTATGACTTCTTCTCGGCCGACCTCGAATATTCGGACAATCGCCATTGCATCAGCCAAGCTCGGCAGATTTCCAATTGTTGGAACTCGGTTTCCGAGCATGTGCAAGGAACCAAGGGGAAATCCCAGGTCAATGGCTACACCATCAACGGCAAGGCCCTTTACACGCGCAAGGACTTGCAAAGCCATATCGATCCCTACGTCCAGGAGCACACCGACCTGATCGAGTCGATCCGTTCGGGCAACCCGATCAACGAACTCAAAAACGTCGCGGAAAGCACGCTGACGGCGATCATGATCCGCATGTCGGCCCACACCGGCGCGCGCATTACCTGGAATCAGGCCTACAACTCCAACGAGCGCCTGCTTGACGTGGCGAACCTCCAGAGGGATATGAAGCTTCCCGAATGGAAGACCCCAATCCCCGGAACCACCAAGTTCTCCTAGTCGAACCTTCCGGCCGATTTTTGAAGTCACTGGACCCGGGCTTCGGCTCGGGTCTTTTTTTTCAAGCGAAAGTAAAGAGGGGCGATTCATGGACGCTCCATGCGAGGTTGCCGTGGAGGCCTATAGAATACGAGCAGCCTTCCTGGACAGGTTCACCCCACCGAAACACCTCCCATGATTACCACGCGCAATCTGCTCGCGGTTCTTCTTGCGATTCCCATCCTCCATTTGGGATCTCTCAAGGCGCAAAGCGATGGCGAATTCCTGAAGTGGGTGCAAGCCGAGGCGGCGCGGTTGCGCGCAAGCGATCCGTTTTTCGATGCCAAGGCCAAGGCCGGTTACCGGGAATCGACCCGGCGGTTGGAACTGGCCCAGGCCTGGGGAGGCATGGCCCCACTGACAGGGCCGCTCGATCCGAAGGTCGTCGGGGTCATCGAACGCAACGAATACCGCATTGAAAAGGTCCATTTTCAAACGTTTCCCGGCGTGCGCATGCCGGCCTTGCTCTACTTACCCAAAAAAGAGGGCAAGCATGCGGCGGTCTTGCATGTGCATGGCCACTGGAAGGGGGCCAAGCAGGATCCGGTCGTTCAGGCCAGGTGCGTGGCCCAGGTGCGCGCCGGTTTCGTCGTGCTTTGCGTCGATGCGTTCGGCGCGGGGGAACGGGCGATCGGCAAAGCGCTTGGCGAATACCATGGCGAAATGACCGGTGCAACCCTGTTGCCCACGGGCGTGCCGCTTTCGGCGATTCAGGTGCTTGAGAATATGCGCGCGGTCGACTACCTGCAAAGCCGGCCTGAAGTCGATGGGACGAAGCTGGGGATTACCGGGGCGAGCGGCGGCGGCAATCAAACGATGTACGCGGGGTCGTGGGACCAGCGTTTTGGCGCGGTGGTTCCGGTCTGTTCGGTGGGCAATTACCAGTCGTATCTGGGTGCGGCCTGCTGCATGTGCGAGGTCGTGCCGGGAGCGTTACAGTTCACCGAGGAGGGAGCCATTTTGGGCCTGACGGCACCGCGGCCGCTCATGGTGATCAGCGCGTCACGCGATGCTCGCCAATTTTCACCAGGCGAAGCAGCCAAGTCGATCGCCCTGGCCCGGCCGCTTTACAAGTCGCAAGACAAGGATCATTTTTTGATCCACAAGGTTTTCGAATCGGGCCACGACTATTCCAAACCGATGCGCGAAACGATGGTCGGTTTCATGCGTTTGCATCTGATGGGCGTGGGGCATGGCGAAGCCTTTGTCGAAGCACCCTTCACCGCGGAAGATCCCGAATCGCTGCGGCTCTTTCCCAAGGAAACGCGTCCCGACGACTGGATCACTTTGCCTCAGTTTGCCGCCCGGCAAGCCAAGGACATCTTGGCGAAACAGAAGATGCCGACCGAGCCGAGCGGCTGGGAAGCCTGGCGCAAGCAGAAGCAAGGGGATTTGGCCCGCCTGCTTCACGGCGCGAAGGGACCGCTTCCCTCGCAAGGCTTGCGAGTCGTTTCCTCCACGCCTGAGAGGAAGGATTTTCTTTTCACTCCCGAGCCGGGAATCGAGCTCAAGGTGCAAGTGCGTCCGGGGAAACCGGGCAAACCGAGGATCCTCATTCTGCGGGAGGCGGCGGCCCCGGACGGGATTCCTCATCCGCTGATCAAGGCTGTGAAAGATGCCGAACTGACGACGATTACGATGGAGATGCGCGCGCTGGATCGGCTCGCGATCAAAGGCGACCGGATCGGCGCGGCGCCGGACCATAACAGTGCCGAATGGTCGCTTTGGCTGGGCAGGCCGCTGGTGGGCCAGTGGAGCCTCGATGGGAAAAGGCTTCTGGAAAGTTTCGACGCCCAGTCTGGTGCCGAGCAGGGCCATACGGTTGCATCCCCGAAGACCTATCTCATCGGTATCGGTGCGATGGGACCCGCGGCCCTGGCGGCGGCGGCTCAGAGCGACCGAATCGATGGCGTACTTGTGTCCGAGGGCTTGCAATCGTGGGTGAGTGAACTTCCCTACAAGAATCAGCGGCTGGGCAACATCGTGCCGGGGATCTTGCCGGCGATCGGCGATGTGCCTGCCCTGATGGCGATGGTCGCGCCGCGCACGCTGGTGGTCGTCCAGCCGGTCGATGCCCAGGGAAAGCCGCTCGAATCCGCAGCCATCGCGACATCGTTCAACACGGTCCGATCGGCCTGGCCGAAAAACGGCAAGCTTTTCACCGATACGACCGACCCCGTCAAGGCGCTGGCGCTGCTTTTGGCAAGCAAAGAATAAAGAGGGCCCAATGAGAACCATCCCAACCCTGGCGAGAGACGATCGTCCCAGAGGAGTTCTGAATCTGCCCGCCCTTGCCGGCATGCTCGGGCTCTGCTTTGCAGTCGGATCGGGGTGGACCCAGCCGCCCGCCGATTTTTCAAAGGAAATTCCCCGCTTGAGCGCCCTGACCACCGAACAGGCGGTCAAGGCGATCCAGGTCAAGCCAGGCGTCCGGGTCGAGTTGATGGCCGCCGAGCCGCTGGTGGCATCGCCCGTGGCCATGGAATGGGATGAAACCGGCGCCCTGTTCGTTTGCGAAATGCGCGGCTACAGCGAACATCGCGACGAAAAGCTCAGCCGCGTCCGTAGGCTGGTCGACACCGACGGCGACGGCAAACCGGACAAGGCCACCATCTATGCCGAAGGATTGCTCTGGCCGACCGCCGTCTTCCCCTGGGACGGGGGCATCTTCGTGGCCGACGCTCCTGATATACTTTATTTCAAGGACACGAATGGCGACGGCATCGCGGATAAAAAAGAGCGCATTTATACGGGACTTGGCTCAAGCAATGTGCAGGGGCTGATCAATTCGTTCCGCTGGCATCCCGAAGGGCGCATCCATGCGGCGGCCAGTTCCAATGGCGGCGAGCTGCGCCGCGTGGACGGCAAGGGGCCGACGCTGTCGCTGCGCGGCCGCGATTTTTCCTTCGATCCCAAAACCCTCGATCTGCGCGCCGAGACCGGCGGCGCCCAGCACGGAATGTGCTTTGACGACTGGGGCCGCAAGTACTTGTGCCACAACAGCGACCATGTGATCTATGCCTGGGCCGACGATGCCGACATCGTGCGCAACCCTTCGTTTGCCGCCCCCTCGGCCAAGGCCTCGATTGCCGAAGACGGGCCGCAAGCGGAAGTCTTTCGCATCAGTCCGGTCGAGCCCTGGCGCATTGTGCGCACCCGCTTGCGCGTGCAGGGCCAGGCGAAGGGACCAATCGAAGGAGGCGGACGCGCCGCCGGCTATTTCACAAGTGCCACGGGAGTGACGATCGTGCGTGGCGACCTCGTTCCAGGCGACCTTCAAGGAATGCTTTTGGTGGGCGATGTCGGAAGCAATTTGATCCATCGCAAGAAGATCGACTGGGAAGGGGCGCATCCGATCGCCCGCCGCGTCGATTCCCAAAGTGAATTCATCGCCTCGACCGATACCTGGTTTCGGCCGGCTCAGTTTGCCAACGGACCCGATGGCGCCGCCTGGTTCCTCGATGTCTGCCGCGAAGTGATCGAGCATCCCGCGTCGATTCCGCCCGATATCAAGAAACTGGTCGATCTGGACAGCGGCCGCGACCGGGGCCGGCTTTACCGGATCCTTGCCGACAAGGCGGTCGCACACAAGGTTCCCGATTGGTCGCAAGCGAAAACCGCCGAGCTCGTCGAATGGCTCGGCCATGCGAACGCCTGGCATCGCGAAACCGCGTCACGCCTTTTGTTCACGCGTAACGAAAGCCTGGATACGGCGCTGGAAAAAGCAGTCTCGCAGACAACCAATCCTCGCCTGCGCGTGACGGCGCTCTGGCTGCTCGCCGCGAAAAACACACTGAGCATTGGCCGCATTCTATCGGCGCTCGAAGATCCCCATCCGCGGGTGCGGGAAATTGCCGTGAGACTTGGCCGCCGCTATCCGGAGCATAGGGTGCTGGGCAAGCAGCTGGAAGCATTGACCGACGATCCTGATGCCGGGGTCCGGCTGGCGCTGGCGTTTGCCCTGGGCAGCCGCAAGACGACCGATGTCGCGTCTTTTGCGAAACTCCTGGCGCGCGATGGGTCCGATCCCTGGATGCAGGCGGCCTGCCAGAGCGCCCCCGGCCTCGACCGGATCGCCCTGGCCCGGGCGATCTTCGGCCAGCCGCAAGCGAGGATCAGTCCCTCGATTACTCCTCTTTTGGGATCGCTTTTGTGTGATTGGTCGCTTGCCAAGGATGGACCGGCGCAAGCGGGAGAGGCCTTCGCGCAATTGTCCGATGCGCTCGCTCCGGCCGTGCTGGCCGCTTTTGCCAGGCAGTGGGCCGAGCGTGGCAAGACGCTCGATTCCTGGAAGGCCGTCTGCGGCGAAGCCGGTTCGCGGCGGCTGGCAGCGCTTTTGGCCAAGGCCTCGGCCGACTTCGACAACGAGCGGTTGGGCGCCTCCGAGCGCGCGACCGCCTTGCGTCTGGTGGCCATCGCCGAGGGAGTTTCGGCGCGCGCAAGACTGGAGCAATCGCTCACCGCCCGGGAGGCTCCCGAGGTGCGTTCGGCGGCGCTCGAAGCGCTGGTGCGCTTGCAGGGTGTGGAAACGGCCCTGGTGTTGATCAAGGCCTGGCCGGCATTACCTCCGGCAGACCGCGCGGCTGCCGCCGATTTCCTTGTTGGCCGGACCGTTAGCGCCAACGTGCTTTTGGATGCCGCCGGCAGCGGGCAGTTTCCCTTAAGCGAACTTGATCCGGTGCGCCGCGGCCTGCTGGCCAGGCACAACGATCCCAAGGTGAGAGCACGAGCCCTGCCCTTGCTTGAGCGCAGTTCGGCGCCGGCCCGGGCCGAGGTGATTGCGAAGTATCGGGGTGTGCTTGCCCTCAAGGGCGATGCCGGCCGGGGTACGGCGATCCATGCCAAGGTCTGCGCCTCCTGCCACAAGGTGGGCCAGGTCGGCACGGAAATCGGCCCCAGCCTGGCGGCCGCGGCCAATCGTGGCGCGGAGTCGCTGCTTTTGAACATTCTCGATCCCAACCGCGAGGCGAATCCCCAGTTTCTGGCCTATGTCGTCTCGACCCGGGATGGCCGCGTCATTACCGGGATGATCGCCTCGGAAACCCCCGCGGCCGTCACCCTGATCAAACAGGGAGGAGAGAAGGAAACGCTTTTGCGTTCGGCGATCGAGGAAGTGAAATCGACCGGCAAGTCGCTGATGCCCGAGGGGTTGGAGCAGCAGGTCGATGCGCAGGGAATGGCCGATTTGATTGCCTTTCTGCTGAAACCGTGAGGTCCATTTCCGGGCGCACGGTTTTTCCCACCTTGCCAAGGTTTTTTGAATTCCCAATTGGGCATTGGCATTCCTCGTTCCAAAAATGAGGGAAAGAGAGTCAGGAACGAATGGGACGAGAGAAGGGCCGGTATGTCGAGAATTCATGAATATTTGGCCCGGGGCATCCACGAGCATCAGCGCGGCCGCATCATCGACGCCGAAAGATTCTATCGGCGCGTGCTGACCATCGATCCGAATCAGACCGATGCCCTACATCTGATGGGGGTGGTTCACAGTCAAAACGGCCATCATGCCCAGGCGGCGCGGTTGATCGGCCGGGCGATCCAAAACAACCCGATCGTGGGGATGTTTCATAACAGCTTGGGCAATGCCCTGAAAAACCAGGGCCAGCTTGAGGAAGCGGCGGAGAGTTATCGCCAGGCGCTCCAGCTCGATCCGGATCTGGGCGAAGCGCATTTCAATCTTGCCACGATCCTCGCGACGCAGTCGCAATGGGAGCTGGCCGAAAAGCATTGCCAGACGGCGCATCGCCTGCTCCCTCACTCGGTGGAAATCTGCAATTTGCTCGCCTCGCTCAAGCTTTCCCAGCGGGAATATGAGAAGGCGATCGATTTTGCGCAAAAGACGCTGAGCCTGGCGCCCAACCATGCCGAGGCGTTCCAACATATCGGCAGCGCCCTCTTTCACCTGGGCCGCGCCGACGAATCGATTCAGTGGTATCGCCGGGCGATTTCGCAGTTACCCGACGATCCTGCCGTTTTGCAAAATCTGGCCATGCTCAACTGCAAAAGGGGTCAGTTGGATCAGGCGCTTCCTTACATCGAGTCGGCACTGGCGCGCGATCCTTCCTGCGCCGAAGCCTGGAACACGCTTGGCAACATCCGCAAGGAGATGGGCCGGATCGAAGAGGCCGTCGATTGTTACCGTAAGGCCGCGGAGCTGAACCGGATCAACCCGACTTACTTGAGCAATGCCATCTACACCCTGTTGTTTCTCGAAGAAGCGCTGCCATCGAGGGTTTCTCTATCTCAAGCGGCCAAAGGAAGACCGTCGCGGCAGGCGCTGATTTCGCTTTGGAATGAGCTTTTTGCCACGCCCTGGGAAAAGGATGTCACTCCGCACACGAACTCACGAGTTGCCGGTCGTCCCTTACGCATTGGCTATGTTTCGAGCGATTTTCGTTCCCATCCGGTGGGCCGCTTTGTCCTCCCCTTGCTCGAACATCATGACCGCACGCAGTTCGAGGTTTTCGGCTACAGCTCAGTCAAAAACCCCGATGGACTGACGAAGCGTACGAAGGAGTCCTGCACTTTCTGGCGGGAATGCGCCGGCTGGAATACGCGGGAAGTGGCGAATGCGATCCGGCGCGACAAGATCGACATTTTGATCGACCTTGGCCTGCACCTGGGTTACAGCCGGCTGGAGGTCTTTGCCCTGAAGCCCGCCCCCGTGCAGGTATCCTACATCGCCTATCCGGGCAGCAGCGGCCTGCCCACGATCGACTACTATTTCACCGATCGCTTTCAGCATCCAGGTCCTGTCGAGGACAGTCCTTCACCCAACCAGGCCGAATCGCTTGGCGACACCTGGGCCTGTTATCACCCGATCAATGAAACCGCGCCGGTCACTGCGTTGCCGGCCCTCAAAAACGGTTTCGTGACCTTTGGCTGCCTGAATCACTACTGCAAAGTCACCCCGCGGACTTTAGGTCTATGGGCGCGCATTCTGGCGGCGCTTCCCGATTCGCGGATCAAGATCCTCTCGGCTCAAGGCAGCCACCGGGAAGAGGCACGGCAGATTTTCGCAGAGCGGGGCGTTGCCCCGACGCGCATCGAGTTCGTCGAACGAAAAAACGTCGAGGAATATTTCGCGCTCTGGGGCCAATGCGACCTGGGGCTCGATACCTTTCCTTATCCGGGCATTCGCACCAGTTGCGATGCGCTCTGGATGGGCGTGCCGATCGTGGCGCTTGCAGGCCATCCAGTTTTGGGCCGGGCGGGAATCGGCCCGCTTCACCTGAACGGTTTGAGCGATTGGGTGGCAACCGACGAGGAGGCTTATGTCGGTATCGCCATGCAACAGGCCAGTGACCTGATCGGCCTGGCCCAGTTACGCGCCGGGCTGCGAGCACGCATGGGCAAATCTCCCCTGATGGATGCCCCGTCGTTCGCACGCAAGGTTGAAGCGAGCTACCAAAAGATGTGGCGGCGGTGGTGCGAACACGGAACGCGAACGAACATTCCACAGCTTCGCTGATTTCTTACGAACCCCAAACAAAAGCTTTGGCGATCCTGACGGGAACTTGTCAGGATGGAGGCGGTGACTTCGCTTCGACCGATCGGGTTCCTTGACCGGGAAATTGCATTCATGGAAGATGCCGCCTTGCCTGCCTCGCTTGCTCCCCATGCTCAACCGACTCCTGCTTCCTCACCTTCTCAGCAGGCCCTTGATTCGGCTGCTCCGCCCAGCCGGCGTCAGCGGGTGGAACTATTTTCGCGCGCGATCCTCATGGGTGCGTTGGTGGGCCTGCTCGCCACCGCGTTTCGCTTCACGCTCGAATGCGCCGAGAAGTTTCGCGTGCAGGTCGTGCCCCTGCTCTATGACTGGGGATTCGGCGGTTGGCTCTTACTCCTTGCGGGGGTGGGAGTGCTGGTCTGGAGTGCTGCGGAACTGGTCAGGCGGTTGGCTCCTGAATCGGCCGGCAGCGGCATTCCCCATATCAAGGCGGTGCTCGATCACCGGACGGTTTTTCGCTCCCTCAGGCTGATTGCCGTGAAATTCACCAGCGGTTTACTTGGTATTGGAGCCGGATTGGCTCTTGGCCGCGAAGGACCCACGGTGCAGATGGGGGCGGCCCTGGGCATCCGGGTTTTCGATTGGTGGCCCCCCAAAAAAGCTGCCTATCGCGAGGCGGCGATCATCGGCGGCGGCGCGGCGGGAATCTCGGCGGCGTTCAACTCGCCCCTTGCCGGCGTGACCTTTGCCCTGGAAGAGATGCAGGTCTTCGCCAGTCATTCCGCCTTCCTGGCCGCGCTGATCGCTTCGCTGGTGGCCGACACGATCTCGCGGTTTTTCTTGGGCGAATTGCCCGTGTTTCAGGTGAGCCTGGAGGGCCGCCCTGGGATCTCGTCGCTGCCGCACTGCCTTTTCATCGGTTTGGTTATGGCCGGCCTGGGCATTCTTTACAGCCACTCGCTACTGGGATTGGTCGCCTTCATGAAGCGAGTCGGAAGGCGAGGCTGGTGGGTGCTGTGGGGGTTCGTCTGCCTGGCGCTCAGCCTGGTGCTCTGGATCGATCCTAGGGTCGCGGGCGGCGGCTTTGCCATGACCGAAGCGATGTTCGAAGGGTCGATAGGCTGGCAAGTATTGAGCATTGTTCTGGTGGTGCGTTTCGTCTTGAGCCTGGCCAGTTATGGCCTGGCCACCGCTGGGGGAATCTTCGCGCCCATGCTTCTCCTGGGGGGCCTGGCGGGGATGATCCTCGGCCAGCTCGCGCAGCAGTGGCAGGTGCCCTACGCGCCCGAGCCGCTGGTTTGGTCGCTGGTGGCGATGGCCGCCTTTTTCAGCGCGGTCGTGCGTTGTCCACTCACCGCAATCGTGCTCCTCGTGGAGATGACCGGCATCTACACGCTCGTCTTACCCCTGATGTGCGGCGCCTTCATGGCGGCCTTCACGGCGAGCTTGCTCGGGCCCCCTCCCATTTACGATGAACTGCTCAGGAGGAACTATCCGAGTCCGGCACAGGGTGGTTCAATGCAGGAAGAGCTTGCCGAGAAAGTGCCAGCGAACTGATCAATCGTCATGAATGGGAAACCAAAGCAGGGGAATCATTTCCGCCAAGAAGATTGCCATTTGGCGAACGAGCGTCTCCTCCTCGGCCTGCTGGGCAGTAATCATGAAGCACATCCAGTTGTCCCAGCCGAACTCGACGGTGGCCTTGCCGTTGGTGAAGTCCCAGAAGATTTGATCCGGGCCCATCAGCATTTGTGACACCGGCTTCAGGTCGAAGCGATCGGCGATCTTCTGTTGATGCGACGCCTGTGATTTCCACAACCAACAGGCGCCAGGAAGTTGGATATCACGGAGTAAGCGGAGCGGGCCAAGCCGGCTGATGATGCCCGGTCCGTTTTTTTAGTGACTTCGCTTTCTCGGTTCACCTTTGCAATAGGATCTTTATCCCAAGATCGAGGACATACCGCCGATTCAGTGGCTGAATTCCCCGTGCTTTCTGAGGATGACTCCCGAATATGGCATGGAATAGTTCCTTGGAGACGAGCTTCGGCTCCGGCAGCACGATCCAGGACACCGATTCGGTGAAGGGAGGCATTGTCAGCGACCCTTCGTATCGAAACACCCTTTCCCTTTTGTCCGGGAGCCACCAAGAAGGCCTTAACGGGATGACGCAAGGCGATTCCTTTGCGCGCTGGAAGCACTCCGCCAGCGCGACTAATTCCTTGTTGTCCCTGGCATCGGGGTCAATGCCAAGAAATATGCCGATGACCGCAAGCGAGCAGTCCTCAACATTCTGATGGACAATATGAAGCTCACCGAGAAATTGCTTCCCATTAAGGAGGTGTTCACACGGGTGGTGGAAATGGAACGAGCGCAGGCGGAACGGTTTTCCTTGAAGCTCTAGATATTTGTCGTCGGAAAGCGGAAAGATGATCTCCCGGCCATGGTCGCCCACCACCGAAAATCCATCCAAAGCCGAGGACCAGGCCAGGCGGAGATAGTCTCTTGGCCCATCCGCGCTAACGGTTGCTTCCAGATTGATCGGAGATTGCTGTTCCCAGGCCATAAATAGATCCTTCCTTTTACCCCCAAAACTTCCACCAGGGCTTTCCGGTCCGCGGGCGGTCTTTCCTGGTACTCATCCAGGACAAGGCCGACTGGATCGTAGCGTCATCCATCGGCACATCGAACTTGTCGGCCGCGATCTTCAGCGCCTGGGGAAAGAAGTTGCGCGGGTTGCCCCAGTCGTCCGAGAAGCCCATGTTGGCATGGCCGTCTCCGTCGAACAGGCCCAGGCAGTGGGAACCGCCGCCCATCACCGCCGCCATGCTGTTGACTTCGGAGGCCACGAAATAGACAGGCTCATCGCTGGCGTTGTCGAAGACACCGACGAGGTAGGCGTATTGAATCGAGCCGGCCGCGCGGATGGTGTCGAACATTTTCAATGTGTGCGATGGGCCCAGCGGCGCCGAGCCCACCATGTTCCACGATTTGACCTGAGGCATGTAGAGCAAGGGAGGGTTCTCCGCCACGATCCGAATCGAGTCGTTACTGAAGGCATGCTATGAGCGGTTGGTTTCAAGCAGTATGACGAAAAAGACAGTACCCAGGGCGGTGGTTCGATAGCTAATGCTGCAAGTGCGGGGTGCGAGTGACCTGAACCCCGTTCCAGTTCGGACGAGGGATCCAAATTCTTACCAGTCGTTGACTGTTGACCGGACGTTTTTCTCTCGCCTACTGTGGCACCATCCAGTGTGGCCAGCGGAAGGTCGCATCGGGCGGCACAGTCGGTAGGCAATAGCCAGCGGCCTGAAGGTGGCGGACATGTAGGGAGTTCCCCTACATGAGAAGTGGGAGTTTTTGTACGGTTTCCCTGACTGAGTCGTATTTAGGTTTCCTTTAAGATTCAAACAGGGTTGGGAAAAGCCCCGTGCCCGCCTAATTTCCAGGGGAAGCTTCCGTGATTTTCCGCCGTTCTCTGATGCGTTTGTTTTTCTTTTCGAAAAATTACCCAATCATTCGCAAAAACCACAGTCAAGGCCGAAATTTACATTCAACCCGGGTTCGATTGGAAGTTCTCGAAGACCGGTACAATCCGGCTCAGTTGTTCTGGCAGGACCTTGCTCCCAGTACTGGGGGAATGCCGACTAAAGTCCTGACAGGGGACTTAAATGGAGATGGCAAGGCTGATTTCGCCGCGGCGACTCTTGGCAGCGTAACCGTTGGATTGGGCAATGGATTGGGCGGATTCGGGCCGTCGATTACGATTTCCCTTTCCACCACCCCCAAAGACATTGCATTGGGTGATTTCAATGGGGATGGAAAAATCGATATCGTCGCCGCACACGAATCAAGCGATAGTTTGAGTCTCTTATTTGGTGATGGCATGGGCGGCTTCAAGATTGGGCCCAGTCTGAAGGCCGGGTCCAACCCGCAATCGATCGCAGTCGGGTTTTTTGAGGGAACCGCCGACAAGACCCTGGACATTGTGACAGCCAACTATGGTAGCGACAACCTCACGGTCTTTTTGTCCAATGGGGATGGGTCTTTCAAGGCCGGAACGAACATTTCCACAGGCAATGGCTCATTCCCCAATTTTGTAACGGTCGGTGATTTCAATTCCGACGGCAGGCCGGAACTCCTCGTTTCCAATAGCAATGTCGGGACTGTCGCTCTCTATTTAGCCAGTGGCATTGGCACCTTCAAATTATCCAGCACAACCACCTTGGGGACCGCAGCCCAGTCGATCGTGGTCGGCGATTTCAACAATGATACTCGGGTCGATTTCGCCACGGCCAATCCCAACGGAAATTCCGTATCGATCGCACTAGGCACCGATGATGGCCGATTCCAGAATCCTACGGCAATCTCCCTGGGATCGGGCCTTGGGCCCCAAACTGTCGGCGTGGCCGATTTGAATGCTGATGGAAACCTCGACCTTTTGACCGCAAACCTGTTCGACAACTGCGCCTCGATTCTGTTGGGGGATGGAAAAGGGGATTTTTCCCAATCGACTATTTCGGTGGGTGCCGGCCCGCGGACCCTTGCCATTGCTGATTTCAACGGCGATGCCAAACCCGATTTCGTTACCGGCAATATGAACGAAAGTACTCTTTCGATTGTCAGTGGTACTGGATCGGGAACGTTCAACTCTCCAATTCCATACGCACTTGGCTCCAATGCCCTGGGTGTCGTCGCGACTGGCGACTTCAACAATGATGGCCTGCAGGAAATTGTCAGCGCAAACAGCGGCGGCCAATCGGTTTCCATTTTCCCGGGAATGGGTAATGGAATGAGCATGCCGGCCATCAACATTGGCGTTGGGGTCAACCCGCATGGGGTTGTCGTTGCCGATTTCAACCGCGATGGCAGGGCTGACATCGCCACGGCAAACTTTACTGACAATTCTGTCTCCATCCTTTTTGGCAACGGTGATTTTTCATTCGAGTCCCCGTTGACTTTGACTACGGGAACCAACCCCAAAGGAATTACGGCTGCCGATTTCAATAAAGATAACAAGGTCGATATTGCCGTCACAAATAGCAGTGACGGAACGGTATCTCTTTTTGTGAGTAATGGCGACAAATCTTTCCAAGCACCAAAAATCCTTGATGTTGGAAGCAGCCCTCTTTCGCTTACGGCGGCCGATTTCAACAACGATGGCAACCTGGATCTTGTTACCGCCAATTCAACGGGTAACACGGTTTCGCTGCTCGCTGGAAATGGCAACAATTCATTCAAAACCCAGGTCGAATTCCCTGTTGGCTTGAATCCCAATTCGGTTGCCTTTGGTTATTTTGATGGCGATAGTATCCTTGACCTTGTCACCGCTGATAGTGGCGACAACAAGTTATCGATCTTGATGGGTGTCAAAGGCGGAACCTTTAAGGCCCCGCAATCCCTGCCTGTTGGTTTGACTCCCTTTTCGGTTGTGGTGGCCGATTTCGACGGGGACTTAAGGGACGATATCGCCACCTCGGAAACTGGTTCCAACAGCGTTTCCGTCCTGGTTTCCAATGGTGATGGCAAATTCAAGGTGCCTGCTGGATTCTCCGTGGGCGCCAGCCCAAGCGGCCTTGCCTTAGGCGATTTCGACAATGACAAAAAGGTTGACCTTGTTTCGGCCAACAATGGCAACAGTCGCCTTTCAATCCTTTTGTCCACTGGCAAGGGCTCGTTCAAGGCAGCGTCCTCCTTTGGCGTCGGCCTCAACCCCAATGGAATCATCAGCGGTGATTTCAACAAGGACGGCAAACAGGATCTGGCAACAGCCAATTTCGGTGACAATACCGTAACGGTTTTGATCAGCGATGGCGGGGGAAAATACAAAGCGGGTGTCCATTACAATGTCGGCTCGGGGCCGGTGGCCATTTCCACGGGGGATGTCAATAACGACGGAATTCTTGATCTGCTCACCGCCAACAACTCGGGAACCGAATCACCGGCGAACAGTGGAAAATTCGTTTATGATGTTTCTTTGTTGATGGGCAACGCGGACGGCACATTCACGGCCAAAACCGACCTGACAACCGGGGCAAACCCCTCAGCGGTGGTCTTTGCCGATTTCAATGGGGACAAGTTCGCGGATCTGTTGGTCGCCAATTCGGGTGAAAACAACCTGACCCTTTACCTGTCCAACGGGAACGGCGCATTCCAGGCAGCAAAAACCCTTCCCGCCGGGGGCGTGGCCCCCCAGGCGGTCTTCGCGGCCGATTTGAACGGCGATGGCAAGCAGGACATCATCGTTGCGGGGGCCGGCGACAACAGAGTTTATTCCTTCCTGGGCAATGGAGATTCCACTTTCAAAACGGCCACTTCCATTGAGGTTGGTTCCAGTCCGTTTTCGGTGAGCGCCGGCGATTTCAATCGGGACGGCAAGTTGGATCTGGTTGCGGCGAATGCCGGTGGTAACGATGTTTCATTGCTCATTGGCAATAGCGATGGCAAATTCAAAACCGCCCAGAGCTTATTCTCCGGAGCTGGTCCCTGGTCGGTGACCGTGGGAGATCTCGACGGAGATGGAAATGCCGATATTGCCGCGGCCAATGCCACCGACAACACCGTCTCCTTTCTGCTTGGCAATGGCGATGGCAAGTTCCAGCCGGTAGCCGCCCATACCGTCGGCTCCAATCCTTATGGCGTGACCTGGGGAGATTTTGATGGTGACAAGCGCATCGACCTGGCCGTTGCCAATTCCAACAGCTCGAATGTTTCGGTTCTGTTCAACTTCTACGACCTTGCGGGCGGCATTGGCAACAAAGTAACGACGATTTCCATGGTTGAAGGGGTTGAATCCGTATTCCAGGTTGAAGGCAAGGGATCGCCCCGGCCGACCTTCTCCATCACCGAAGGAACCCTTCCCAGCGGACTCAAGCTCGATCTTAACACCGGATTGATCACCGGAGCGCCTGCCGTGGGTAGCGCCGACAAGTCCCCCTATGCCTTTACGATTACGGCCACAAACTCGATCGGTAGCGGATCCCAAAGGTTCACTTTCGATATCCAGAAAACCTCTGGCATTGCCGCTAAAATCACCAGCCCGGCAAGCACAAATTTCACCTACGGGACGACTGGTTCATTCACGGTCGTCGCCACGGGTACGCCGGCGCCGACTTTCAGTGTGACTACCGGAACGCTTCCTGCTGGAATCGCGCTTGACCCCATCACCGGGGTGCTTGCCGGTAAGGCCAACGCTGGTGTTTATTCGTTTACCATTGTTGCCAGCAACAGTATCAACCCGGCTGCCTCCCAATCGTTCACCCTGACGGTGGATCAAGCGGCCTTGACCATCACCGCGGACAATAAGACCAAGGTTTATGGAGCGGCCATTCCGATACTGACCACCAAAGTTACCGGTCTGGTCAATGGAGATACCGAAGCGAGAATCGTCGGCCTGGGTGCTTCCACTTTCGCCACGGCAAAAAGCAATGCTGGCAGTTACAAGATCTCTCCCGCCGGGACAAATCCCAATTACAAGATCACTTTGGTTGATGGAAATCTGGATGTCACGAAAGGGGCATTGACGATTTCCGCCGACAAGAAGACCAAAGTTTACGGGGCCGACTTGCCGGTGCTTACAACCAAGGTTGCCGGCCTGGTGAATGGGGACACCGAGGCAAGCGTCAATGGACTGGGTGCCACCACTACCGCCACCGCAAAGAGCAATGTGGGCAGCTACACCATCACTCCCTCGGGAACCAGCGCGAATTACACCATTACCCTGGTCGATTCCACATTGACTGTAACCAAGGCAGCACTAACGATTGCTGCCCAGGATAAAACCAAAGTCTATGGCGCAATCATGCCCGCCTTGACGACAAATGTGGCCGGGCTGGTCAATGGGGACACGACGGCCAGCATCACGGGGTTGGCCGCAACCACGACTGCCACCGCCAAGAGTGCGGTTGGCAACTACAAAATCACCGCCGCCGGCACCAACTCCAACTACGATATCGTCCTGGTCGATGGCGCTCTGTCGGTCACCAAAGCGGCTTTGACGATCGCCGCCGAAAATAAAACCAAAGTGTATGGTGCCGCGGTTCCCGGTTTGACAACCATCGTAACCGGTTTGGTCAATGGGGACAAAGTTGGAGATATTACGGGGCTGGGGGCCTCGACAAGCGCCACTGCCAAAAGCACGGTTGGTGACTATAAGATCAATCCTGCGGGAGCCAGTTCCAATTATGACATTAAACTTGTTGATGGAACACTTACCGTTTCCAAAGCGGCCCTGAAGATCACTCCAAATAATCTCGAAAAAACGGTGAATTCCACCATTACTTTCACCGGACTGGAATTCACAACTTCGCCCCTTGTGGTCTCAACGGATACGGTCACCAGGGTTTCCCTGACCAGCCCTGGCGCTGCCCAATCTGCTCCTGTCGGAAAATACGATATCGCCGCTTCCAATCCCATTGGTACGGGATTGGCCAATTACGACATCACATTCAACAGCGGTACTTTGACGGTCGTGCCGATCAACTTGGCGCCAAGTGGAGCTAACAAGACGGTTACTTTTGATGAGGATCATTCTTATAAACTGGCCGAGGCCGATTTCGGTTTCGCTGATGTGGATGGGGATCAACTCAAAGCGGTCAAGATCACCCTGTTACCAGCAAAGGGAAATCTCTTACTGAACGGTGTTGGGGTGTCCTTAAACCAGGAAATCTCCGCAGCGGATATCGCCGCTTTGAAACTGGTGTTCATCCCTGGTGCCAACGCCAACGGAACCGAATACTCTTCCTTCAATTTTCAGGTGAGGGATGATGGGGGCACGGTGAACGGTGGGGCGGATCTGGATCCAACTGCAAATATCCTGACTTTTAATGTAAGCTCGATCCCTGATGCCCCTAAAGGCACAAACAAAGATTTTACTGTTGCCGAAGACACCTCATACACCTTCACAGTAAATGATTTTGGATTTAGCGACCCGAATGATTCTCCTGCAAATGCATTTGTTTCCGTAAGAATTCGCGAAAACGGCTTGCCGTCGGCACTTCTTTTAAATGGCAATGTGGTCGCCAACGAGAGCATAATTTCTGTTTTGGATATTCAGGCTGGAAAATTAAAGTTTGTTCCATTAAAGGACACTAATGCATCATTTTATGGATTTGTTAACTTTTATGTAAGAGACAACGCTTCGATAAATAATGAATCACTAAGCCTGGGGAACAATTTGACTTTTGCAGTGACTCCTGCGCCCGATGCACCGCAGATCACGAGCGCATTGACCGCGTCCGTACCGGAGAACACCAAGCTGGCCCAGACGGTCACGGCGATCGACGCCGACGCCAACACCACGATCGCCTTCTCCATTGCCGGCGGCGCGGATGCGAAACTCTTCCAGATCGATTCCAAGACCGGTGCCCTTGGCTTCCTGGTCGCACCAAACTTTGAAGCTCCAACCGACTTCGACAAGAACAACACCTACATCGTCCAGGTTCGCGCAAGCGATGGGGCCCTGGCCGACACCGAGACCCTCATCTTCAGCGTAGCCAATGTCAACGAGGCTCCGGTTCTGACCAGCAAGGTCGGCTTCGCCATCAACGAGGGCACGCTCCCTGTTGGAACCATTACCGCAAGCGATCCCGACGCCGGGGCAAAGCTCAGCTTCTCGATCACCGGCGGCGCCGATGCCAAGCTCTTCTCAATCAACGCCATAACCGGCGCTCTTGCGTTCGTCAAAGCTCCCAACTTCGATGACCCCCAGGACAAGGACGAAAACAACAAGTACGACGTCAGTGTTACCGTCACGGATAACGGCGGGCTGACCGATTCCGATCCCATCACCGTCACGGTCAACAATGTCAATGTCACACCGCAGATCACGAGCGCATTGACCGCGTCCGTACAAGAGAACACCAAGCTGGCCCAGACGGTGACGGCGATCGACGCCGACGCCAACACCACGATCGCCTTCTCCATTGCCGGCGGCGCGGATGCGAAACTTTTCCAGATCGATTCCAAGACCGGTGCCCTTGGCTTCCTGGTCGCAGCAAACTTCGAAGCTCCAACCGACTTCGACAAGAACAACACCTACATCGTCCAGGTCCGCGCAAGCGACGGTGCCTTGGCCGACACCGAGACCCTCATCTTCAGCGTAGCCAATGTCAACGAGGCTCCGGTTCTGACCAGCAAGGTCGGCTTCGCCATCAACGAGGGCACGCTCCCTGTTGGAACCATTACCGCAAGCGATCCCGACGCCGGGGCAAAGCTCAGCTTCTCGATCACCGGCGGCGCCGATGCCAAGCTCTTCTCAATCAACGCCATAACCGGCGCTCTTGCGTTCGTCAAAGCTCCCAACTTCGATGACCCCCAGGACAAGGACGAAAACAACAAGTACGACGTCAGTGTTACCGTCACGGATAACGGCGGGCTCAGTGATTCCGATCCCATCACCGTCACGGTCAACAATGTCAATGTCACACCGCAGATCACGAGCGCATTGACCGCGTCCGTACAAGAGAACACCAAGCTGGCCCAGACGGTGACGGCGATCGACGCCGACGCCAACACCACGATCGCCTTCTCCATTGCCGGCGGCGCGGATGCGAAACTCTTCCAGATCGATTCCAAGACCGGTGCCCTGAGCTTCCTGGTCGCGCCAAACTTCGAAGCTCCAACCGATTTCGACAAGAACAACACCTACATCGTCCAGGTCCGCGCAAGCGATGGTGCCTTGGCCGACACCAAGACCCTCATCTTAAGCGTAGCCAATGTCAACGAGGCTCCGGTTCTTACGAGCAAGGTCAGCTTCGCCATCAATGAGGGTACGTTCCCTGTTGGAACCATCACCGCAAGCGATCCCGACGCCGGGGCAAAGGTCAGCTTCTCGATCACCGGCGGCGCCGATGCCAAGCTCTTCACAATCAACGCCATAACCGGCGCTCTGGCGTTCCTCAAGGCCCCCAGCTTCGATGACCCCCAGGACAAGGACGAAAACAACAAGTACGACGTCAGTGTTACCGTCACGGATAACGGCGGGCTCAGTGATTCCGATCCCGTCACCGTCACGGTCAACAATGTCAATGTCACACCGCAGATCACGAGCGCATTGACCGCGTCCGTACAAGAGAACACCAAGCTGGCCCAGACGGTGACGGCGATCGACGCCGACGCCAACACCACGATCGCCTTCTCCATTGTCGGCGGCGCGGATGCGAAACTCTTCCAGATCGATCCCAAGACCGGTGCCCTGAGCTTCCTGGTGGCGCCAAACTTCGAAGGTCCAACCGACTTCGACAAGAACAACACCTACATCGTCAAGGTCCGCGCAAGCGATGGTGCCTTGGCCGACACCGAGACCCTCATCTTCAGCGTAGCCAATGTCAACGAGGCTCCGGTTCTGACGAGCAAGGCCAGCTTCGCCATCAACGAGGGCACGTTCCCTGTTGGAACCATCACCGCAAGCGATCCCGACGCCGGGGCAAAGGTCAGCTTCTCGATCACCGGCGGCGCCGATGCCAAGCTCTTCACAATCAACGCCATAACCGGCGCTCTAGCGTTCCTCAAGGCTCCCAACTTCGATGACCCGCAGGACAAGGACGAAAACAACAAGTACGATGTCAGTGTTACCGTCACGGATAACGGCGGGCTGACCGATTCCGATCCCCTCACGGTAACCGTCAACAATGTCAATGTCACACCGCAGATCACGAGCGCATTGACCGCGTCCGTACCGGAGAACACCAAGCTGGCCCAGACGGTGACGGCGATCGACGCCGACGCCAACACCACGATTACCTTCTCCATTGTCGGCGGCGCGGATGCGAAACTCTTCCAGATCGATTCCAAGACTGGTGCCCTTAGCTTCCTGGTCGCACCAAACTTCGAAGCTCCAACCGACTTCGACAAAAACAACACCTACATCGTCAAGATCCGCGCAAGCGACGGCGCCCTGGCCGACACCGAGACCCTCATCTTCAGCGTAGCCAATGTCAACGAGGCTCCGGTTCTGACCAGTCCATTGGCTTTGACCGTCAATGAAAACCAAACTGCGATTGGTACCGTCGTTGGAACCGATCGGGACGCAGGGGCCAAGCTGACCTACTCGATCTCCGGTGGGGCTGATGCCGCCCTGTTCGCCATTGTTCCTTCTACGGGCAAACTCTCCTTCCTCAACGCTCCCAATTTTGAAGCACCTGGTGATGCCGACAAGAACAACACCTATCTTGTTGAAATCCAGGTCAGCGATGGTTCGCTGGCGGAAACTAAATCGCATTCCATCAAGGTGGTCAATGTCAATGAAGCGCCGACCATTAATTTGACGCCATTTAATTTTACTGACATCGAAGATAAAACAACCAAGCTGATTTTTCAGGAAAACGCTTTTTCGGACCCTGATCTTGGCACAGTGCTTACCGTGACTGTTGCCGCAAATAATGGCATTAGTGGTGGGCAGGATAAGATAGCCGCAGTATCAACCGCAAAAATTAGCGTAGTAAACTTAACAATAAATACAATTACTTTAAAGGGCACTATATTAGATCTGAATCAATACTTTTCCGGTGGAAACATAAGCTACACGCCGCGGGTCAATTTTAATGGAGACGTGAAGTTGCATATTTCAGCCTATGACAATGCTCCTATCTCGTTAAGCGCTCCACCGGTAATCGGAAAGATCACAATCACCCCAGTCAATGACAGGCCAACCTTGACCTCCCTCGCGAACATGGGCACCGCACGTCGCAACCAACGGTTTGAAATCACCTACGCCATGCTTGTGGGGGCCGCCAATGAGGCCGATGTCGACCGCAATCCGATTTCTTTCCGCATCCAGGCCGTTACATCCGGCACCCTGGAAAAATGGAATGGCACCGCCTGGGTGGCCGTGTCACCGGGCAGTACTCTCCTTTCCGCGGGCGAAAAACTGGCTTGGACCTCAACCGCCAAGGGAACGGCGCTCAACGCCTTCACGGTTTTGGCCTTTGACGGATTGGAGACCTCACTGCTTCCCGCAGTCCAGGCAAAAATCTCAGTATTGGCCTAGCGCTCGACCTGCCAACCCCATGGCACCGCCATCTGGGGGCTGATTATTCTGGGGTGCGCCGCGTTCTTGAGATCTTGGCGCCTGCTTGATGAGTCCCCGTCTACACCGGCGTTTCCGGCCTTCCCTTCAGCCGATGCGACGAAGTAGACCGGCTCATCGCTGGCGTTGTCGAAGACGCCCACCAGGTACGCATATTGAATGGACCCTGCCGCGCGGATCGTATCGAACATCTTGACCGTGTGCGACGCGCCAAGCGGCGCTGAACCGACCAGATTCCACGATTTGACCTGAGGCATGTAAAGCATGGTCGCCCCCTTCACCGCCGAACGACGTCCGCTCGACTGCCCGGCGGCGCGCAGTGAGCCTAAAATACCAAGGAGCGACTACAATGCTGGATGCTGCCCAGGGCTTCTGGCGCTTCCTCGAATCCGCGCACTAGCCGAACCCTGAGCGCGCCGGCCCTTGCTTCATTAGAGTTTTGAGCCGGTTGGATTGTGCGGCCAAATGGCAAGCACGATGCCACCGTGGATCATTCCGACCACCCATCCGCAAAGGAGTCCGAAGGCGGGGGCGGCCACAAAGTAGCGATCTTCGATGCGGATGTGCAACCCATACGCCCCACCCAATAGCCAGCCGGCCAGCATCCAACCGAGCACAAACCGCCCATGCCGCAGGCGCGCCGGAGACGACTTGCCGATGGCTCGCAGAAGTCCCAGACCGATCCAGAGAATGAGTCCCGTGAAAAAAAGAAATGCACTTGCCGGCTGGAGCCGGTCCAAAATCTCGACGAGCCCTTGCATGTTTCGGCGCGCCTCCACCGCCAATCTTCTTTCCTTTTTCGGATGCACTGTGATTGTAGGGTTACCGCAGGCGAAAGGTCCCGTTCCCGTTTCGTGCTTGAATCTCCAATAGGGGAATAGGAAGAAATTTGTCGCCGGTGCAATCTACCTACCTTTGCGGCATCCAGCGCGGCCAACGAAACGTGGGATCGGGCGGCACGATCGGTAAGGAATAGCCTGCAGCCTCAAGGTGGCGGACGAGGTCCAACATACGGCCTTCATCGGAACACTCGACATGGATCACCCCGTGGTGGTCGGTCTGGACCACTTGCTGGCCGTGATCGGGAATGAAGAAGAGGTCGTCGTCCGTGCTTCTGCCGAATGCCAGATTTGCGAAAAGGATGGCGAACACCGCCGAGCGCTCGTCACGTCGATAGCGGATCGCACCGGCCCAGCCGTCCGGCAAATGCTCCCGCTGGCGGTGCCCTTTTCCGTCCGTTGGTATTGCTACAGCAAAAGCTAGCGATTACGATTTTCGGTTTGTGTTCAATCGGTTTCCTTCAACTTCGATTGCGAGAATGCGCTCATGAAATGGACACCCTGGCTCATCTTCCTCGGCACGGTTTTACTTTGCGGGCATTCGGGTGTGCAGGCGCGTGGTCAGGAACCTCTCCTGCCGCAAAGCGGCAAGCCTGCCCCGTTGACCGCTTTCGCGAGGGTCTCGCCTGATGGGACCGTTACATTGAAGCTGATGGAAATCGAGAAAAAGAAGGTGAAAAAGCTGTTCCTGCGCCCCGTCTATCAAGAACAAGTCCACCCCGCATCCCAGATCCGTTACCGGACCATGCGATTCGCATTGGAGGAGTCGGAAGTAGAAGCAGATAATTTGGTGGTTAAAAAAATGATTTTGTTTCCCTTGGGCGAATTTTTTGCGAGAAATGAAGCTTCATTAGCTTATGGGGCGGCTGCTATCGGTAATGTAAGTATTTACAATCTTCCCGAGGAGATCGTCAAAGCTGCGAAGGATTCTCGTTTCCCATTCACCATCACCGATGCCAAGGGCCAATCGGTCACGCGAGAGAAAGTGATCAAGATGCTTTCCAAGGAAGTGCCGGTCTTGGTATCCTCCGAACCGGTCGAGGAGCTGCACTTGCGTACGGTCAAGGACAGTACCCTGGTATTTGTGCTCCCAAATGTTGCCTTGGATCAACCTAAGGCCAACCCCTATCCCGCAAGCCCGGATGTCAGCAAAATCATCCCCATTCCCCAGCCACGCAATCCGTAATCAATCGATCTGAGAAAGGATGCGCAGTCATGAAAAGGTCTTTCCTCTGTGCTTCGTTGCTGCTGATGTGCCTCTTCCTTGCAGGCTCGCGGCTTGCCAGCGAGGTAGAATTGCCAAGGCGTATGGCCGCGCCGCCGGGAATGGTCCTGGCGAAGATGACGCCGTCGGGCGACCTGGTATTGCGGATGGTGGATACCGAGATGAGGCGAGTGCCCTACACGGCGACGAACTTCACAGATGTGGAAAGAATCGTGAACGAGGTTCTTCAACAGGAGAAGATACCGTTCGCGGAAACCACGACCAAAATGGCGCGTGTTGCGACCGGTTGGCGCAAGGTAACCATCGGTCAGTCTGTTCCCTATGGATTTTTTGATATCAAGGGAATGCCGGTCACTCGAGCGATGGCCGCAAAGCATCTGGCCAAGGAGGCTCCTGTTTTTCTTTCGGTGGAACCGATCGAAAGGTTTCATCTGCTCACGGCAAAGGAAGATTGCCTGATCCTGGTGGTTCCGGTTTTTAGTTTGTTGACGGCGATGGTTGGACCTACCTCAACTGAGGTTTCCGGGGAAGAGGCATCAGCCGGGCCAGCAGGAACCGCACCTTTCGACTCCAAACCGAGGGAGACGGAATTTGAACTACCCAAACTGGTCGGCTATCCTCCGGCGACGGCACTGGCACGGATTTCTCAGCGAGGCGATTTGAATCTGCGCTTGATCGAGGTCGAAACCAAAGGGATTGCCTCAACGATCCCGAGCTATTGCATTCGCGAAAGAATGGTAAATGGGACCGTCCAGCGGGAGGTCGCTCAGATTCACGAAGAATCCGGAATGCGGCAACGACCGGTTCCCGTCGGCTGGCGCAGAGGCGTGTTGGTTGGAGAGGGGTCAAAGAGAGTCTTCGACGTCAAAGGGAAGGCGGTCACCTGGGAGAAAGCGGTGGAAAAGTTCGCGAACGAAACCCCCGTTTTGATTCATTTTGAACCGGTCGAGCCATTTCAACTATTGACTGCAAAAGAAGACACATTGGTTGTGATCGTGCCCAAGGACCTGTTTGCGAAGACACCACCTGGGCAATCATTTCCCGCAGTACCTGTGGGAGAATCGGTGCCGCCCGGATCGAAGGTCGCCGACGATATCGTAGCGGCGCCAGACCGGCTATCCTTGCCGAAGCCTAACCGGATGCCAAGTCAATCGGCACCAACCCCCAATGCTGCCGATTCCCTCCTGCCTAGACCTGGTCTGGTCTACCTGGAGACCGGTTTTGCCCAGGCAACGGACAACGATGCGGTGGTGGTCAAAATGGTCGATTACGCCTCGCCTGACGGACTACAAAAAGCAAAACACGAGCCGGTCAATCAAGCCAAACCGCGGGAGGCGATCGTGACGGCCAACTTCAAAATCGATAACTTCAATGCTTCCACGCCGAACCCGAAGAAATGGCGGCTTCTCGCGCTAAAGCGCGGGGAAGCGGGTTTTGCGATGCACGATCGCCAGGGGAATACCATCCCCTGGGGAAAAGCTCGGGAGGTGCTCGAACAAGAAACCCCGGTGCTCCTGTCCACCGCGCCGATCGATCCCTTGAAGCTGTCCGTGATGAAAGAAGATGCTGTGGTGTTGGTTATCCCGGCCCGGTTGCTTTATCCAGAAGTTCGCCGGGGTCTACCCACACCGCTCACTTCCCCCTTCGCGAAACCGACTCCTGCAAAACCGTCTGAACCACCCACGGAGAACCCATAGCTTCCAAGGCACCCATAGAGAAAAAAACTCCGATAACTCCAAATAAGTCGGCCCTGGGGATTCGCGGAATCCCCAGGGCCCTACTGACCTCCCGGTCAGATGTCTTTGAGTTTGTGACGACCGTGGCTTCTATTGCTGCTGCTGTTGCTGCTGTTGCTGCTGTTGATACCGGATCATGTTGCGCTGATGTTGGGCCAGGCCAATCATACGGCTGGCGCCTGGCCGTGGCCGGAACGGGGCGGCCGGTTTCGGCAGGTTCCGGGCGGGCAAGGTTTCCGCGACGATCCAGTCGGCAGGCAGGCGTGGCACCTTTTCGACGCGCACCATCACATTCATCTCTTCCTTGGCTTCGCCTTTCCAGGCGCCCCGGTTGGGTGGCACATCGGCATAGTCCCGGCCCACGGCGGTCACGACATGGTTGTCCGACGGATAAAGATTGTGCGTGGGGTCGACATCCACCCAGCCTTCGTTACCCCCGGCCCAGACCTGGCACCAGGCATGCGTCGCCAGTTCGCCGGTCTGGTGGACATAGCCGCTCACATAGCGGGCAGGGATGCCGAACTTGCGGCAAAGCGCGATGAACAGGTGGGAATAGTCCTGGCAAACGCCTGATTTGAGTTTGAGGATGTCGGGCAATTTCGTTTCGCTGGAAGTCACTTCCTTGGCATAAGTCAGCGACTTGTTCACCGTTTCGCGCAGGTAGGTGACGAGCTCTTCAAGCGTCCCTTCCGTCGGCGGGTGCACTTCTTGCAAGAAGGCATCCAGTTCGGGACACGGTTTGATCAGCGGGCTGGGCTGCAGGTATTCCATCGAGTCGACATTCGCCGAGCCTTCGGCAACACACTGGGCGGCGCTAACCTTGCCTAAGCGGTCGATCGCGGCGCGCCGATGCGTGCGCACGAAGCTGGTGGCCCGCACCGCGACACCGCGGCTGGCCCCCAGGATATTGAGCAGTTCGACTCGGTTGCCGAAGCCATCAAGATAAGTTGTCGAGGGGCCGTTGGGGTTCACCTGGATCCTGCAGCCAAGAGTCGTCTGGTCTTCATCGGACGAGGGAGCCATCCTCAGTTCGAAGACATGCTCGCTGACGTCGTCGGAGTATTCCAGATGGGTTTCGTGGTCGATGCGCAAAATCATGGCCGCGTTTCTCCTATTGATCGAAGCCTGGGCTCAATGCATGAAATAAGTTTGCGAAATGAATCCACCGACTTTATTGGTCGCCTCAAGGATGCGTTTCAAGAACTTGTCGATTCCTTGCTCAAGCAGTTCGGAAGGGTCGCAGTATTTCAGTTCGCTTTCCAGGCGGCCCAAGGCGCGCTCCGCTTCGTTGGGGCTCAAGCCATTGGAGAAGGGCCCGTCGATTCCCTTGAGCGACTGGACCGACTGGGAAACGCCGTAGACCAGGCTGCGCGGAAAACAGGGTTCCAGGAACAGGAAGTGCAAAACGCCGACCGGTTCGATGTCGGAGCGGTAGCGTCTGAGGTAAGCCTCGTGCGCACTGCAAGTTTGCAAGAGGCTGGCCCAGCGGGTGGTATTGAGCCACTCCTCGGCGATGAGGCCTGCCGATCCTCCGCTGATCCCACCCGTCAACACGGGCGCGGCGGCATGGAACGCCAGTGCCGATTTCAGGATGCGCAAGGTCATATCGATCCGCTCGAGATGACGGCCCAGTTGCAGGAAGTGATAGACCTCGTCGCGCGGCAGGGTCGATTCGATCGTGCCGGCAATGAGCAGGCAGCCACGCTTGGCGACATCGAGAAACCGGGTCGGCGCGCTCCAGAAGCGCTCGCGCTGCTGGGGCTGGTTCAATTGAAGATAAAGGCGATTGATCTGGCTCCAGGCCTCGGCACTCAAGGCCTCCTGCGTGCCGCGGGCATTCTCACGAGCGAAGCGGACCATCGACAGAATCGAATGAGGGCTTTTGCGCTCAAGCGTCAACCAGCCTAGTAAGGCGTTGCGGCCCAGAGTGACTCCCGCCTCGCCATACTTTTCAAAGTCGAGGCGGCAGGAAAGGATGTCGAGCAATTGATCGAGCGGGCCTTCGCCATCGTCCATCGGCAAGCCGGCATCGAGTTCGAGCTGGAAAGCGTTGTCGAGCAGGCGCGCGAGGTTCTCGGTGCGTTCGAGGTAGCGGCCCAGCCAGTACAGGTTCTCCGCGACGCGGCTTAGCATGCGGTGTTTCCTCGTGGGCGCGGATGGGCCGTTGAAAGGGAGGTCATGAAAGCACCCATGTGTCTTTGCTTCCTCCGCCTTGCGAGCTGTTGACGACCAGGCTCCCCTCGGGCAGGGCGACGCGGGTGAGTCCGCCCGGCATCACCACGATTTCCTCTCCGTAAAGGATGAAAGGGCGCAGGTCGATGTGGCGGCCGGAAAGCCGGTTGTCGATGAACGTCGGGTGCTGGCTGAGGGTAATGGTAGGCTGGGCGATGTAGGAGCGGGGGTTGGCCTCGATTTTGTCGCGGAATTTATCGCGTTCGGCCTGGGTCGAGGCCGGGCCAATGAGCATGCCGTAGCCGCCGGAGCCATCGACCGCCTTGACGACCAGGTGCTCGAGGTTGGCGAGGATGTGGCTTTTGTGACTGGGGATGAGCGGCCGGAACGTTTCCACATTCTGCAGGATGGCGTCTTCGGCCAGGTAATAACGAATGATCTCGGGTACGAAGGGGTAAATGCCCTTGTCGTCGGCGAAGCCCGTGCCCAGTGCGTTGACGAGGTTGATGCGGCCGCTGCGGTAGCTGGCAAGCAGGCCGGGCACACCGAGCACACTATCGGGACGGAAGGACAAGGGGTCAAGGAATTCATCGTCGACGCGCCGGTAAAGCACATCGATGCGGCGCAGGCCCCGGGTGGTGCGCATGTGCACCTGGCCATGATCGAGCACGAGGTCGCGCCCTTCGACGAGTTCGACCCCCATCTGCCGCGCCAGGAAGCTGTGTTCGAAATAGGCGCTGTTGTAAAGGCCGGGGGTCAGGACGGCGACGGTCGGGTCGTCGATGCCTGGGGGGGCGACGTGCTTGAGCAGGGCGAGCAGATCGGCGGTGTAGCCATCGACGGGGCGCACCGAGTAGCCGTCGAACAGCATCGAGAAGGCCTGCTTCATCACCTGGCGATTTTTGAGCACGTAGCTCACGCCGGAGGGGGTGCGGCCGTTGTCTTCGAGAACCAGGTACTTGCCTTCGGGGGTGCGGATCAGGTCGGTGCCACAGATATGAATGTAAATGTCGCGGGGCACGCGTACCCCGTTCATTTCGCGGCGGTAGCCCGAGGCGCCGAAGACGAGTTCGGGGGGCACGACCCCATCGCGCAAAATGCGCCGTTCGTGGTAGACATCGTGGACAAACAGGTTCAGCGCGCGGATGCGCTGCTTGAGGCCTTTTTCGATCGTGGCCCATTCCCCCGAGGGGATGATGCGCGGCACCGGGTCGAACGGCATGATCCGCTCGACCCCTTGATCGCGCCCGTAGACGGTGAAGGTGATCCCTTGCTGGCGCATGAGCATGTCCGCCATGCGGTGGCGCTTCTGGATCTCGCTCGGGTGGGTTTTGAGGAATTGTTCGTAGATCGGATGGTAGTGCGGGCGGGGAAGTCCCGGGGCATCGAACATCTCGTCGAAACCACGGATCCGATAGCCTTGAACCATCCCGTTTGGGGAATGCATAAGTCAGCGAACCAAATATGAGCCCATCAAGGGCCTTGGGAGAGAGTGACCACCTGGAACCCCAGTGCAGCCTTCATGCCAATCATAACCAAATGGCCAAAAAAGCCGGTTTTGGCGCCAGCTGAGGCCTTTCAGGCTCGGATTGTAAAATGTACTGCCTCGACTCCTGACACGCTTGCCTGAGAACTAGGCAGATATTGAAGACGCAGACCCCACGGTCTCAAAGGGAGAACGGTGATTCGAAGCCTAATCCCGTGAGGATGCAGTGCGATATCTTGATATATTTTTCCGAACTTTTCAAAAGCCGGACTTTTCAAAAGAAAGGTAAGTCAGTCCGGGTTTTGCAAGCGTCGAGGTTCATGAAGGCGCGTTTTTGCGGCAGAGGGAGGGCGCCAAGGTGAAAGAGCCAGAGAGAAGGCGCATGGGCCTTCGGTGGTTTTCTCCCTCAGGCCCAACCGCTAAAAAAGAAAACACCTCTCTAAAGTGGTCCTTCCCAAGCAACCGTCTCAACGGCAATGGCACCTTTGCCCAATTCACAGGAGCGTCGATATGGCGTCGCGAGTCGTTTGGTTGGCGGGCGTGTTCATTCTCCTGAGCGGTTGTGGCGGCCAGGGGAGAATCACCGAAGGCCCGGAGCAGGCCGAAATTCGCAAGGCGGAAATGGAGGCGACCAAAAATCGCAAGGGCGGCGGGGCCCCAAAGTTGTCGCAGAAGTTCGTCCCGAAGCAATGGGACAAGAGTCGTCCCAACATCGCGGCCCTTCTGGAAAAACGGCGGCAGTTGATCCTGGACTTCCCGGTGCCGTGGTCTTCCGGCCAAACCTTGGAACAGGCAACTTCCGAAACGAAAGCGCGGCTGGAAGTGGCGAAAAAAGACGCCAAGAAAGATGCCGAAAAGAAAGAACAAGATGCGCTGGCAAAACTGGACCAGACCCGCATCGCGCTTGAAGACAACGGGTTGATCTTCACGACCAACGAACTGATCAAACTGGAAAGCAGACAATTGAAAATCCAACGCGCCGGGGTGGACCCCTCCCTTGAAGATGGTGCGGAAGTTAAAGGAAAAGTGCATTTCAAAACGGAGCAAATAAAAAGAGATCAGACCAACCAGGTCAATACGACGCTGAAAAACCTTTATGATTTCAAAGATCAGTTAGAAGGGATTGAAACGCAACTGATTGCCGAATCGAAGTGATCAAGAGTTGGCGCCAGGGAGCGGCGAGCAGCAGCTTACGAAAAGCTTCGTCGTCGCGCTTGGGTTGCCGCTGCGTTGCAAAACGCCGTTACGTGCACAGCGGCATTCCCCGAGTTCGCAGGTTCGATCTCTTCTTTCTGTTTCCCGCGCAGGCCCAGGCAGGCCGCCCCGACCGCCACGACGAGACATGCGGCAAGTCGCACCGCGCCGAGAGGTTCCCCCAAGAAGAGCCAGCCGAGCAGGGCGGCGAAGACGACGCTCGATTCGCGTAGCGCCGAGACCTGACCCATCGGGCTGACGCTTGCCGCCCAGATGACGATGGTGTAAGCGGCCAGCGATACGATTCCGCCCGCCGCGGAGCGTAGCGTCACCGCATCCCACCGCAAATGTCTTACAGGATGGCCGCGCCGCCAGATCCAGACGGGAATCATCGCCGGGCCCAGGCCGAGAAATAACCAGGCCGAATAGGCCCAGGCGTTGCCCGAAGCCCGGCTACCGATCCCATCGACCACGGTGTAGGCGGCGATCGTCACTCCCGTCAGCAGGGCCGGACCAATTCCTTGCGAGAGCTGCCCTTCGCGGCGCTCGCGCACCAGTCCGAGGATTCCGCAGCACACCAGGGCAATTCCTGCGAGCGTAAACGCATCCAGCCGCTCTCCCGCCAAGGCGGCCGCTCCGGCGGCCACAAGCATGGGCGAGGAACCGCGGGCAATCGGATAGATCACGCCAAGATCGCCGTGCCGGTAGGCGATCACCAGGAGTAAGTTGTAAACGACATGAAGGGCGACCGAGAGACCGATGTAAAACCAGCTCGCCGCAAGTGGTGCCGGCAGAAAGATGACCCACACCGCCGAAGCCAGGCTCGCTGCCAGCGCCATCACCGTGATCGAATGCAGCCGGTCGCCGCCTCCTTTTAAGAGGGCGTTCCACGATGCGTGCAAAAGGGCTGAACCAAGCACCAAGCCGGCAACACTAGGGCTCATCGTTCCATGGGCCGCATCGCCTGTCCTGCTTTCTCAATTCAAGTTCCAGGTCAGGCTCCTCGGATGCATTCACGTCCGGCATCGAGGCAGCGACAGGATCGAGCCAGTTTATCAGGTCGATGCGTCCGCGCCATCGAGCGACTCAACGTCGCCGCCAACCCGCACTTGAATCCGCCGGCCTTGGAACAGGGAGAAGAATCCAAACGAGTGTCGCTCAGCGAGCCCAAAACGAGCCCGGCACTAGGATGGCGGCGGATTCGTCGATGACTTGCGCTCAAGTGCCGGCAGCACGCTTCAGGGCTTTGACTAAGCCGCGGCGCGTTCGGCGGCGGGTCTGCGGCGCAAATCGCTCTGCAAAAGCGGAGGCGGTATATAGGCGGCCTCGTTCGGTCCGAGGTCGGTTCCGGGCGAGACGATCTGATCGATCCGGTCAAGGATGTCGTCACCGAGTCGAACTTCGGCGCCGGCGAGGAGATCGTCGAGATGCTGCATGGTGCGTGGCCCAAGGATGGCCGATGTCACGCAGGGGTGAGCCATCACGAAGGCCATCGCCATGTGCGTCAACGACAAACCCGCCTCGGCCGCGAGCGGGATCAGTTGCTCGATCGCATCCAGCCGGCGTTCGTCGGCCATCTGCTTGGGAAAATATTGCACGCGCAGGCTGTTGGGTTGCTCCTGGCCTTTGCGGTAGCGGCCGGTGAGCTGACCTTTTGCAAGCGGGCTCCAAACCATGGCTCCCATGCCGTAGCGTTCGCAAGCCGGAAGGATTTCGCGTTCGATGCCGCGATCGAGGATCGAATAAGGAGGCTGTTCGGTGCGGAAACGCGCCAGGCCGCGCTCCTTGGCAACCCACTGCGCTTCGATGATCTGCGAGACCGGGAAAGTCGATGATCCGATCGCCCGCACCTTTCCCGCGCGCATCAGATCGGTCAGCGTGAAAAGGGTCTCTTCGATGTCGGTATCCGGAGCCGGCCGGTGAATGAGGTAAAGGTCGATATGGTCGGTCGCGAGGCGGCGAAGCGAGTCCTCGATGGCGCGGGTGATCCAGCGGCGTGAATTGCCTTGCATGTTCGGGTCGTCGCCCATGGGCCGATGAACCTTGGTGGCCAGGACGATCTGATCGCGGCGGCCCTTGAGCGCCTTGCCGACGATCTCCTCGGACTCGCCTCGGTTGTAGCCATCGGCGGTATCGATGAAGTTGATCCCGGCATCGAGCGCCTTATGGATGATCCGGATCGAGTCATCGTGATCGGCATTCCCCATCTTGCCGAACATCATCGCGCCCAAGCAGTAGGGGCTGACCTTGATGCCGGTTTTTCCTAGTGTGCGGTACTTCATCGTCTTCTCCTTGTGGTCTTTCGATCGAATGAGTTTCGTGGCGATCTGCAGGCCCGCTCTGGTTGCCCCCGGTGAGCAGGGCGAGGCGTCGATCGTGCATAAGAATCTCTTTGGAACGCAAAGCCTTGGTCAATGGGCCTGGATCGGGGTAAACCAATCTAAACGGAATCATGTTCCGAATCATACGGAACAATGTTCCGTTTTGTCAAGCGGAGAGTGAGAATGGGCAAGGCGCCAGACGCCGAGGGTGTCGAGCCTGAGCGCGACGGAGAGGGCCATGGGCGCGAAGTTCGCGCGGGTCGGCCGTTGCGTGCCGACGCCAAACGCAATACGGGCGCATTACTCGATGCGGCCTTGGCGGTGTTTGTCGAGTCAGGAGTGGATGCTCCGGTGCGAGAAATCGCAGAGAAGGCGGGCGTCGGCATCGGCACGTTTTATCGCCATTTCCCGCAGCGTAGCGATCTGATCATCGCGGTCTTTCGTCATCAGGTCGACGCCTGTGCCGAAGCCGCCGTCGATCTATCGAAGAAGTATGCGCCGGGCGAGGCGCTGGCACGCTGGATTCAGCGCTATGCGGATTTCATCGGCACCAAACGGGGACTGGCCGCGGCCCTGCACTCGGGCGACCCGGCCTACGACGGGTTGCCGGCCTACTTCAAGGAGCGCCTTCAACCCGCGTTGCAAACCTTGCTCGACACCGCGGCCCGCGCCGGTGAGGCTCGAGCCGGCATCGCCCCCTACGAACTGCTGGCGGCGGTCGCAAGCCTCTGCATGCAAACCCATGGCCAGGAACCGGCCGCCGCACGGCGCATGGTGGCCTTACTGGTCGACGGCCTACGCTATGGTGCGAAGTGATCGCAGAATGCTTGGCTGACCAGCCCTGGCGGCCTTTTTGGGGCTTTGTTTCCGCTCATCCTTATTTCTCTGGTCGTCGCTAGGCGCGATGTGTAGCGTGATTATACGATGCGTATACGTACGAATCTGAGGTCTGACACAAATTGCCCAGGCGCTTAACCCCAAGTTGGCTTTTGTTGATCAATCAATGTCATCTCACTCTCCGAGGTTGAACCATGAGCAATAGGATCCTCGCGCTCGTCGCCTGTGCACTGCTGGCCTACACGACTGCGGCAGTGCCGGATGAACCAAAAAACCAGGAAAAGACAGGGCAGTTTTCCCCGCCACCGGCAGGCTACGACGCCCGCCGCGACGGGATTGACCGCGGCAAACTGGAGACGGTTGAGTACGACTCGACGACGGTCGCGGTGAAGCGCAAGGCACGGGTCTACACCCCGCCTGGCTACACCAAGGAGAAGAAATATCCGGTCCTCTACCTCCTTCACGGAATCGGCGGCGACGAAAACGAGTGGGTGCGCGGTGGAACGCCCGAGGTGATCCTCGACAACCTTTACGCCGACAAGAAGGCGATACCGATGATTGTCGTCCTGCCCAATGGCCGGGCGTCGAAGGATGCGACGGCGCGGGACCCGATCCCCAAGCAGTCACCCGCGTTTGCCGCGTTCGAGAAGGATTTGCTTGCGGACCTGATACCGTTCATCGAGAAGACCTACTCGGTGAAGTCCGAGCGAGAGTCCCGCGCACTGGCCGGGCTGTCGATGGGAGGCGGCCAAGCGCTGAACTTTGGGCTTGGCAATCTCGACACCTTCGCCTGGGTGGGCGGATTCTCTTCGGCCCCGAACACGAAGAAGGCGGATGAACTCATCAAGGACCATGCGGAGGCTGCCAAGAAATTGCGGCTGCTGTATGTTGCTTGCGGCGACAAGGACGGGCTTCTGCGAGTCAGCGAGGGCGTTCACAAGATGCTCGACGAAAAGAAAATTCCGCACGTCTACAACGTGATTGCTGGGGGCCAGCACAATTTCAAAGTATGGAAGAGCGACCTTTACCACTTCGCCCAACGGATCTTCCAGGACGGGGGCGTGACCCCGGACAAGAAGGACGACCCGAGGCAATCGGGCACGCCGGCCCAGGCCACCGCGCCGGTGGAAGACTTCAAGCCGGCGTCCTCAAATCAGTCCGGCAAGCAGTACCCGCAAGTGAATTCCGAACGCCGCGCAAGGTTCCGCATCGTCGCGCCCGACGCCAAAAGCGTGCGGGTGCCAGAATGGGGAGGAGTGACGCTGACCAAAGGTGAAGGCGGCGCCTGGGTCGGCACCACAAGCCCGCTCGACGAGGGGTTCCATTACTACCGAATCAATATCGACGGCGCGGATGTCCCAGACCCCGGCAGCAAGTTCTTTTTCGGCGCCAGCCGATCGGGGAGCGCGATCGAAATCCCCGCCAAGGACGAGGAGTTTTACTCGCTCAAGAACGTGCCGCACGGCCAATTGCGCGAGACCCTGTACTTTTCCAAGAGCACCAACAGCACACGGCGTTGCTTCGTTTACACGCCTCCCGATTATGACAAAGACGCTTCCGTGCGCTACCCGGTGCTGTATCTCCAGCACGGTGGCGGCGAGGACGAGACGGGATGGGGCCGACAAGGTCGCACCAATCTCATCATGGACAATCTGATCGCCGCGGGTAAGGCCAAGCCATTCATCATTGTGATGGATAACGGCGGCGGCATCGGGCCGCGCCCCCCTGCCCCCGCCGGTCAACCTGCGCCCGCCGGTCAACCTGCACCCGGTGGGCCGCCAAGATTCAACTTCTCCGCCTTCGCGAAAATCCTGACCGAGGAACTGATTCCGTTCGTCGATTCCCACTTCCGCACCCTGACCGATCAGCCGAACCGCGCCATGGCGGGACTTTCCATGGGCGGCATGCAGACGAAGCAGATCACGCTGGCCAACCTCGACAAATTCTCGCACATCGGCATCTTTAGCGGAGGTAGCATTGCCGCGAACGACCCGGCGCTGGCGGACGGGGCGACCTTTAAGAAGAAGGTCAAGGTATTGTTCGTCAGTTACGGCGGCAAAGAAGCGGCCGGGGCCGCGATGGCCAAGACCAACCATGAGGCCCTCGAAAAAATAGGCATTCCGAACACCTTTTATGTGTCGCCGGACACCGGTCACGAGTGGCAGAGTTGGCGCCGGAGCCTGTACCAGGTCGCACCGCTCCTGTTCCAAGAAAAGAAGGAGTGATCCGGCGGAAGTGTCTCAATCGTGTGTTGATTGCGGGCCTTCAGCCCAGAGGGGTGCCCGAGCCATTTTCGGCGACATCAACACACGATCGGCACACTACCTTGCCGAGACCAGAAACTCCGTACCACGAACTCAATCCGTGTTGCCCTGGATTTGAGTTTGGTGGCATTCCTTCGTGTTCTTGAGACCGCGAGGTCTTTGGACCCTGATGAAAGAGTTCGCCGCTCTGCAATCGCGAAAAGCCGATGTCTTGCCTCGATGCAATCGCCGGATCCGGTCTCGTTCAATCACTTTCCGCGAGTTCCGCGGGAGGTGACAGCTTCATTACTTCTTGGAATCGGCGACTTCCAGTAGTTCTTCGATCTTCTTTTCCAGCCGGCCGCCAATCGGGTCATAACCAACCGACTTGAACTGAATGACGCCCTTCTGGTCGATCACATAAATCGTTGGGTAGCCGCCGATATCCCACAGGTCGGACACGGTTTTCTTTTCGTCCCACCAGAGTGTCCAGGGCATCGGCTCCTTCTCGAGGAAGGAGGTGATGGTTTCTTTTTCATCGTCGACGCTGATGCTCACGAAGACAAAGGGCTGGTTTTCCAAGTTCTTTACGATCTTGCGTGAGTGGGGGAGCATCACGCGGCAGGGGCCGCACCAGGTCGCCCAGAAATCGAGCACGACGATTTTGCCCCTCAGTTGCGATAGCTTCACCGGTTTGCCTTCGAGATCCACGCTAATCGTTTCCGGAGCAAGCGCGCCGACGCGCAGGTCGGGCACCTGACTCTTGAGTTCCGTGCTTAGCGCCGTCTTGTAGGTTTCGATCTCCTGTTTGGCCATGAGCGCGCTATCGAGCAGCCTTTGCACCGGCTCCTTGCCGAGCTGATTTTCCAGTTTACTCTGCGATTCGCCGTTGGTTTTTAAACCCTTGGCAATCAATAGGCGTTGCTCAAGCATGGCGATGAGTTGCTTGGCGGCCTGGGCCCGCGTCGACAAATCGGGATGGGTCTTGAACACGTCGCGGACAATGTCGGTACTTTCGTCGCAATAGGCATTGGCAAGCGCGCGCAGATGAACGCGAATCGCGGGCGATTGGACGAAGTTTTTCTTGATCAGGTCGATCACTTCATCGCGAGCCTTCCCCCCTTCAGAGGCATTCATCGACAGGCCGATTGCCATGACAAGCGCGTTAAGGGTGCTCTCGTCGGTCGGATATTTGCGTGCATGAGCGACGATTTTCTCGGCGGTATCAATGAAAACGGCATTGCTTTCGTCGTTCATCGCTCCGTCGAGGCGCTGATTCGCGGCATTCAAGATCCCGGCAAGTTCCTTCACTGCGGGCGAATCGCCCTTGGGTACCGGCAATTGAATTTTCTCGACTCTGGGTTCGGGGGGTTTGGCACCGCAACCGATCGTGATCAATGCCGAACCGAGAACGAGAACACAGACCAAAAAGCGGATCACAGAAATCTCCAAAGCGGACGATGGATCGCGGGGGGGGCGCCATGAACGCAGCCGCTTGAGAAAGTATAAGGATCGCCAAGGGCCGCGCACAAGGAGGCTGAAATACGGGTCACCGTTGAAAGATCTTCTCGATGGGACGATCGAAGCTATGGGCCATTTTGAAATCCAGGGTCAGGCTCGGTTCGCACTTCTCGGAAAAGCAATGGCAAGCGCTTCGAGGTGAGTGATTCGCACAAAAGTAGTGTTTGAATGCCCCTCGCGGGAGTATCCCTGGATGCCATTGCCACTATGCTGGCTGCCCGATGGATTACGCAATGGATCAGATCGCTCCAATTCATCGATCCATATGCTGACTCAAGGGTCCGCATTCAAAGGATCATCCATGAATGAGTCTCGCCAAAAAAGAGTCTTTATTAGTTACAGTTGGGACAGCGAAGATCACAAGTCTCGAGTTCTCCAACTTGCGGATGCCTTGATTGGCCATGGGCAGGATGTGGTCATTGACCAATATGTACTTCCTGGCGACATGGTCAATTTCCCTATTTGGATGGAACAGCAAGTCGAGCGAGCCGACTTTGTATTGATGATCTGCACGGCACGATACAGGCGCTCGGCCATGGGAGAGGAAAAACCGAATCAGGCTTCAGGCGTCAAATGGGAGAGCATTTGCATCCACAACGAGGCCTATTATGAGCCGAAAAAAATCCACAAGTACATTCCGCTTCTGCTCAACGAGGCCAGGCAAGAGGACATTCCGAAAGCGTTTCTTGGACGGCCATTCTATCATCTGACCCGCTTCGAGCTGGAAGACAACGCCTATCAGGATCTGATCCGCCATCTGACCAATCAGCCACCCATAATTCGGCCACCTCCCGGTTCGGTGCCGCACTTGCCTCCCAAAGTTGGCAGCGGCCCGGCCCCGAAGGCGACCTCGGTCGCTGGGGCATCCTCGACCCCTATCTGGAAGATGCCCTATCCCCGCAACGGCGACTTCACCGGCCGATCCAAGGAACTCGAAACGCTTGAGAAGGCGATATTCAGTGATGTCCCTGCTGCGAATGGCCAGGCGATTTCCGGGCTTGGAGGAATTGGTAAAACGCAGACAGCCATCGAATTCGCCTACCGGCACCGCCACCGGTTTCGTGCGGTATTTTGGGTGCGCGCCGACACCGTGACGGAGCTTGAGAACGAATATCGGGAAATCGCATGCCTTCTTGGGCTAAAACCATGGGAGCCAACGGAAAGCGATCAAGGCGAGCCAGCGGAAAGCGATCATTTGGTAAAGGGTGTCAAAGGCTGGTTGGCCTCAAATCCCGGTTGGCTTTTGATCTTCGACAACGCCGATACGCTTGAAATTCTCAAAACGTTCCTTCCTTCCACCACGGCTCAAGGCAGTCTGCTTTTCACCACTCGGGCCCATTACTTGGGTTCGCTTGGCATCAAAACTCCCGTAGAGCTCGGAGATTTCTCTCCCGAGGAGGCGCTCGCATTTCTTCTGAAGAGGACCGGCCAAGCTCACGGCAGTAGTCAAATTGATCACGCTGCCGCAAAGATTCTTGTCGGGGAATTGAGTTACTTTCCACTCGCCTTGGAGCAGGCAGCCGCCTACATGTTGGTTCATGAGGAATCCATCGCGGACTATCTCGCGGCATACCGCTGCTTGCCCTTGAATATCCTTGAAGAACACGCTCCTGAGGCGGGGAACTATCCGGCGACAGTCCGTACCACCTGGAAGCGCAGCTTTGATGCCCTTGAGAAGGTCTCTCCTGCATCGGTGAAAGTGTTGGAGTTCGCCGCCTTCCTGGCTCCCGACTCCATTCCCTATGAGTTATTCACCAGGGTTCCCGATCAATGGCTCGAACCTCTGTCATCGGTGCTGGCGCGGCCCGGAGGACCAGATCATGCGTTTAATGCCGTCCTAACGCCGCTGATGCGCTACTCGTTGATTCGCAGGGACCCAAGTCGGCGCACGTTTTCCGCGCACCGTTTGGTGCAGATGGTGATGCGAGAGCAAATGGGGGCGGAACTTCGGGCGGAAATATGCCAGTGTTTGCTCAACGCTTTGGATCGTGCCCTGGTTGGCGACCCCGAAGAGGCTCAAGCTTGGCCCCGGATGAGCCCGTTTGTCGAGCATGTCACCATGCTTTTGGCTCATTTTGCGCAAGCGCAGATCGCGCCCTCAGCGAAATTGTCATCAATCGCAAGTCAAACGGGAAAATTGCTACTTTCCCAAGCCCGCTTCGCGGAAGCGGAACCGATGTTGCGTCGCGCTGTTGCAACGGAGGAAGCCCTGTTTGGAGCTTTGCATACGAAAGTCGCAGGGGCTCTCAACGATCTCGCAGACTTGCTGCACTCCACAAATCGATCGTCGGAGGCCGAACGATTGTGTCGTCGCGCCCTTGCGATTGACGAAGCTTTACTCGGCTTGGAGCACGCCGATGTCGCGAGAGATCTTTCCAACCTGGCGACGGTCTTGTCTGCAACCAATCGTTTGCCTGAAGCGGAGGATCTCTATAAGCGTGCTTTGGCGATTGACGAAAACGCGCTTGGACCGAACGACCCCAAGGTCGCCGAAGATCTCAACGACCTGGCTGTCTTGCTTCGGGAATCGGAGCGATTTGCGGAAGCAGAACCTCTTTACCGCCGCTCGCTTCTGATCGACGAAGGCCATTTTGGCACGAGCGACCCGAAAGTGGCGATTCGCCTCAGCAATTTGGCGGAAGTTCTCAAAGCGACGGACCGCTTTTCAGAAGCGGAGCCCATGATCCGGCGGGCTCTCTCGATTGTCGAGGCCACATTTGGGCCCGAGCACCCCAAAGTGGCCCTGATGCTCAATAATTTGGGAGGACTGCTTTCCAGGACGAAACGGTTTGAAGAAGCGGAAGAGCATTTCCGGCGTGGACTTGCCATTGACGAAGAGAGATTTGGGTTGGAACATCCCCATATTGCGCGCGATCTCAACAATTTGTCAGTAGTGCTCGTTGCCACGAACCGTCTGCTGGAGGCGGAGCCATTGCACAAACGAGCCTGCCTGATCTTCCTGCGCAGCCGGGGAGCGAACCACCCCAGAAGCCTCAAGATCGTCGGAAATTACCGACGGCTCCTTCTCAAGATCTACGTTAATCCGGGGAAAGTGCTCCAGGCTATGCATGAGCTTTGCAAAGAGGCCAGTGTTGATTGTCAGGAGATTCTGGCGAAGATAAGCTGACGTGAAAAATAGTGTATTTAACCGCGAGGAAAGAACCCAATGCGAATTGATCGAACCTGAGGCCTCAAAACGCTTGCCAGCCGAGTGCCTCAGGCACTGCAATTCGATTAGTTTTTGCGATTATCGGATCTTCCATGAGTATGTCACGACAAAAGAAAGTCTTTATTATTTACAGTTAAGACAGTGACGAGCGCAATTCACGAATTCTTCAAATTGCGGATGATTTAATTAGGCACGGACAAGAGGTGTCAGGAGTTCGGGGCTTGAGCACTCAACGAGTTTGAGACGATCCGAACATTACAGGACCATTCTGAAAAAAGTCGCAATGATTCTCATCAAGTAATCAACGCGCTCGCGACGCGACGCGATGTCTCGACTAGGCCTTAACCAAGCATCCCCGGAAAGCAAGAAAGTGGGATAAAACGAAAAAAACTCGAAACTCCCTGGGATTCAGCGGCATCTGATTGGTTGAACATCAAACCGTCAGCCGTCGAAAAAGGAGTTTCGAGTGAAAGATAAGATAGGTCGCCAACTGGCTTGGCGCAAGCGTCGAATTCTTGATCGGTTGGACAAATCGAAGATTGGTGACTGCGCCAGACCGGTCCATACGGCGTCGAACATTCGGTACGAGATCAGTGACCGGAATCGGGGAATTGCGCATGGCGGCATTGGTGCATTCCACTTGTTGGCCAAACGAATCGGGTTGATCGAAGCGATCGACAACAATCTGCACCTGCTCAAGTTCCACCTTCCCTACCACGAATCGGATCACGTTTTGAATCTGGCTTACAACGCACTGTGCGATGGGACCTGTTTGCAGGATCTGGAACTTCGCCGCCAAGACGAAGTATACCTCGACGCCGTTGGAGCCAGACGGATTCCCGATCCGACGACGGCGGGAGACTTCTGCAGGCGGTTTCGAGCGAAAGATGTCAGGAATCTGATGGAAGCCTTCGATGAAGTTCGGCAAAAGGTTTGGTCGCGTCAACCCAAGGAATTCTTTGACCTGGCCCGGATCGACATGGACGGCACCATGGTGGAAACCGGTGGGGAATGCAAAGCAGGCATGGATATCAACTATGAAGGCAAATGGGGTTACCACCCATTAGTGGTATCCCTGGCTCAAACCGGGGAAATCTTGAGCGTGGTCAATCGGCCCGGCAATCGACCGTCACACGAGGGGGCGGCAGACGAGGTCGACAGAGCGATCCGTGTATGTGTCACGGGCGGGTTCAAAAAAATCATGCTACGCGGGGATACCGATTTTAGCCAGACGAAACATCTGGACCGTTGGAACACGGATGAGCGAGTAAAGTTCATCTTCGGTCTTGATAGCACGAAGAAACGGATCGTTTTGGCCGAGAATTTGGCGGAGGATGCCTGGGAACCGCTAAATCGACCGGCTCGCTACGAGATCAAGACCAAGGAACGGGCCCGGCCGGTAAAGGTCAAAGAGCAAATCGTCAAACAACGCAAGTTCGACAACATCCGGTTGCATGGAGAGGATGTCGCGGAAATCCTTTATCGGCCCGTGGCTTGCAAGAAGGCGTATCGGTTGATTGTGGTGCGCAAGAATTTGACCCTCTTGATGGGGCAAAAACGCTTGTTCGATGAGTACCGCTATTTTTTTTACCTGACCAACGACAAGGAACGGCCCGCGCAAGAAATAGTATTCGAGGCAAATCAGCGCTGCAACCAGGAAAACCTGCATGCCCAATTAAAACAAGGGGTGTGCGCACTGACGGCGCCGGTGGACACCATGGAAGCCAATTGGGCCTACATGGTGATGACCTCTTTGGCTTGGAACTTGAAGGCCTGGTGGGCCCTCTGGCCCGAACCTCGAAAAGGATCGGACCGGGAAAAACATCGGATCGAAAAGGAGACGATTCTGCAAATGGAATTCAAAACCTTCATCAACGCCTTTATGAGGCTGCCCTGTCAAATCGTCAACACAGGACGCCAAATTATCTACCGGATGATGAGTTGGAATCCATGGCTGCCTTCATTCTTTCAAAGGCTTAACCAACTGCGATGCTGAAAAATCAGCACGATGCTGGAGTACGGATGCTCCAGTCCGCCGCGGCTTGGTAAAGGTTAACGGACCGGAAAGCGAAGTGAATATGCCGAAACAAAACATGCACAAAAAACACCCTCAAAATGGCAGGGCCGATAAAACTATTGGCCTCCCGAGACCGAGCCGCCAACCGCGAAAAACCAATCGAGGTACGCTTGTTTAAGGACTAGGGAGTGGACCCGAAGGAACTGCTTCGGCGGTTGCAATGAGCGGCCTCCTTTGCGAGATTCATTAATTTTCTTGAGGCTGACTGGGTAATAAGGAGTTGTTTCGTCCAAGCCAGGATCAACAGATGGATTGCCCCTTTCGCTTTCTGAAAAGGCCATCGAACGCGCTTTCGGTGAGTTTTTATATCTTAATAGTACATTTCTACACGCTTCCTTTCGCCGTTACCATTCCTGCCGTCAATCAAGCCGACTTCCTGCCCAACAGGACTTGAGTGATTCCGGGCCTCTAAAAATAAGACTTTACTAACGGTTGATAAGGCCCTGAAACGATGCGATGAGTATTGACAAAAAGATGTTGGAGAATTCAATGAAAGTAGTCGGTTTCCTCCAACCGAAAGAAGCCACATGTCTACCTCCTTGATATCGGGCATTTCTTTCATTGTTCAATTCCCTGCCGGCAGTTCCGGATTCCGGTGTCGGGGATTCTCGTACGCCTTGCTTCCCCGGTCTGTTTTCTTGATCGTGGAAGGGGCCGAACCGGCCGATCAGAGCGTTGCCGTTGATGTGGGAGTGGAGATCTGCCGGCAGCTGGCAAACCTGCCGGGAATGGTCGAATCTCAGCCGATGCCCTGTCGAAGCACAATTTCCAGTCCGGCTTCTTGCCATGCGCTTTCCAATCCTGACTGCTTAAAAATCTATCTGCGCATTTCCCAGGCAGGTGGCTCTATTAGTTCCTATGGCCCCAATGCATTCGATTCGGTCTGGATGAATCCCGTCATCAATGACGGCACCTGGCGCATCCTCCTTGCCATGCCCCAGGCCACCCCCGTGCATGACACCTGGTTGCTCTCCAAGGCGATGTTTCCCTTGGGGTGCCACTGGGATGAGTGGAACGCTTGCCAGTGGAAGGGCTCCCCTTTTGAAGTAATCCCCTCCGCCCTGGCGCTTTCGGGCCTCACCCCAGAGGAAAATCGCGTCTTCATCAGCTACATCCGCCGTGAAACCACCGATCTGGCCGATCAGGTCTTTGAAAGACTGACCTGGGCAGGCTTCGATGTCTTCCTCGATCGCTGCAGCGTCCCGATCGGTGCGAAATTCCAGGAACGACTGATGCAGGACATTGACGATAAGGCGGTTGTCATCCTCCTGCATTCCCATGGCGTCGCTCAAAAAACTTCGCAATGGGTCGAACAAGAAATCGCCCGAATCAAGCAGTATCGGCTCGGGTTGATCGTACTGCGCATTCCCGATCCATTGAACGCGGGCTCCTTGCCCCCACTTCGTCCCGATATCGACCCCGATTCCGTCCTGGATTTGTCGGCATCGGATCTGACCTCGAGCGGCCCAATGGAGTTGACGCCGACCGCATTACAAACGGTCCTCGATCTGACAAGAGAAGTCCACGCGCGTGCCCTGGTGCGCCGCCGTCGCGAATTAATCGACGCTCTCGGCGTAGAACTCGTGGCGGCAAAGAAAAACTTTCAAATCTTGCCAGCCGGGGACATTGCTTGTGGAGGTGCTCCCACGATCGCGACGATTTCTCCCAGGCCTCCGGATCTGGAGGATTATTGCGACCTCCATTCTCGAGCCAGCATTGGGCCTGCCAAACGGGGCGTTTGCATCAGTCCGACGCCCTTCGTTTTCCTCAAGCGCAAGGCGGCAATCGAGTGGCTGGGCACCTTGTCGCACATGGAACATATTGACCAGGAAGGGATCCGCGATTTTGTGAAAAACAAGATCGTTTAATCCGTTCGCGAGCGAATTAGGGAGAATTCACCGATGCCTGGCAACCCCATGAGGCGCCATCCACTGGCCGGTCAAACGGTGTTCCTGAGCACAAGCGAACCGCTAAACGATCAGGTACCGAAGGAAGCCGCCGTTCGCGGCGTCTTTGCCCGGGAGGAAGAGGCGATCCTGCGGGTCGCGGCCGCAGTGTTCGATGCAGGCGGGACTCTGCTCATCGGCGCGCATCCGAGCGTTTCTCCCCTGGTGGGCTATTTGTGCGCTCAGTATCACTTGCCAGAACCGGCGGAAGGGACGCGCGGCCGGGAGGAGCAACCTCGCGGCCAGCCCGCGGTGGTTATGTATCAATCGGAGTTCTTTAGCCAATCGTGGGCGGAGCCAACCGCCGAGGTGTCTCGATTGTCCGGGATCCAGGTGGTGAAGACTCAGGCGGCAGGGGTGAATGGCCGAGGTAGCGATACCCCGCAGCGCGAGGCCAGCCTTGAGCTCATGCGCAACCGCATGCTGCAAGAGCGCCGTCCCGCTGCCATGATTGCGATCGGTGGAAGAGAGGGCGTCGAAAGAGAGCTGGTGCTATTTCAAGAATACAGTCCCCGCCGGCCCATCTATGCGCTGCCAAGCACGGGTGGCGCTGCGGCGAGAATCGCCGAAAACGAGCAAGTGCGCACGTTCGATCAGGAAGTTGCCACCCTCGTCCGGGAATTCAGGCGCCGCGAGCGTGAGCAAATCGTAGCCCTACGCAGGGAGCAGGGCGAGGCGATGCCGCGGATCGAAGACAGAGAAGAGATCGTCTCTCTGCCCTACGCCAGCATTGCCGGACGCATTGTAGAAGACATTGTGCGAAACCTGGGTCGCGATGAACCCGAGCAAGAGCGCGGCATGGTTAGGTAATCGCAGTAGCGCTGTAGAAAAAATGCAAAATCAGTAGGATAACGGGAGCTCGGTAATTTCGCGAGATTCAATTGCGGGCCAAAGGTTGGACGACTTCAATGAATGCAGTGACGGTGCATTGGCTGGATTTTGGATTGTCTCAATCAAAGTAGTGATTCAAACGATGGATCAAACCGACCAAAAATAGGAGAGAGACGCGATGACGATCACGCAAACGAACGATTTGAATGGCGCGCGCATCTGGCTTTCCGGATCGATTCCCAAATTGGACAACGCTCAAGAAGCCGAGAGGATCCGTGGTTTCGTAGCGCTTCTAGCCCGAACCGCTTTTGCTCGTGGCGGCGTCATCGTTCATGGCAGCCACCCGACGATTCGCGACATCCTTCTTGATGAGGCCAGGCGATTTCAAAAAGACACCGGAAAAAAAGCCCGGCTTCTGCTCGTCATCTCCGCGCTCTATGTTTTGCACAAGGACCAACCCAACGAAACCGCACCGGAAGTGGAAGACAAGGTCAAGGTGACTGAAGCCACTCTCGGAGAGTGGAACACGGTCTGCGCCGAAAGGGTCCTCGAAACGCCGCTTGGCGAACCTGATTTGAGAGTTGGGGGAAAACGCCTGCTGCGAAGCCTGACCCTGATGCGCCTTGCCCTGGCGAGGCAAACCGATCTGATTGTGGCCGTGGGAGGAAAGTGGTGGAGCGGCGACCCCAAAAGCGGGGGCATCCCGGAAGAAATCGAGGCGGCGCGGGATTTTCGATTACCCCTCTTCTTGCTTGGCGGCATGGGCGGCGCCACGGGGAACTACCTAAAGGAGCGCCCGGAGTTGTTGAGCATTTGCCAAAATGGACTGTCCGAACAAGAAAACCGCAAGCTATCCGAATTTGAAAACACCACGGAATTAGTGAATCGGGTGATCGATCAAATCGCCATCCTGCGATCGTCGCAGCGCGTGGCCGGTAAGACAGCGAATTTCCTGGAATCGATCCCTGCCGGGACCTCGGAGCAGGCACGAGGTTCAGGGGAGAGCCGTCCTCGCCGCATCCTGTGCCTCGACGGCGGCGGCATCCGCGGCGCCTTCACCGCCTCGGTTCTCGCCGCCTGGGAGACGATGACGGGAAAAGAGATTGCCGATCATTTTGACCTGATTGTTGGCACCTCCACGGGAGGCATCCTCGCCATCGCTCTTGGGATGGGTTTGAAGCCCGCCGATCTGGTGAAGTTTTACGACAAGCAAGGTCCCATAATCTTCCCCAGCGAATCGGGACTGAAAGGCAGGTGGCTGCAAATCCAGCACTGGTTTGCAGCCAAGCACGACCGGCAAAACTTACGCAACGCTCTGGAAGCGGCATTCGCCACCGCGCCGGTGAAGTCATCGAAATTGGCTGATTCTCAAAAGCGGCTGGCCATTACGGCCTATGAGACTCGAACCGATTTTCCGGTCCTGTTTCGCACGCCCCACTCCAAGGTTGGGCAGTTGACCAAGGAAATGGATCGGATCGAGGTGGCCATGGCCACCAGCGCCGCGCCGACCTATTTCGATCCCACGGAACTGGAGTATTTGAAGGCAGTCGATGGTGGCATCTGGGCGAATTCACCAACGAGCATCGCCCTGGCTGAGGCGGTGGATTTGGGTTGGGACCTTGCAAATGTCTCGGTGTTGAGTGTTGGGACTACCTTCACTCCCAACTTGCTCGGACAGCCATTTCAATTCGACAAAAATGCCTTCAAGATGCTGTTAAGGCCGCTAGTGGGTGACTGGCCTGCCTGGGCGGCATCGCTTTTCTTCAAATCGGTTCCCATTCAGGGTAAACTAGGCTGGATGGCCAACATTGCCGACCTTCTGATGAAAACCCAAGGCCAAACCGCCGAGTTGGTTACAAAAACGATCCTCGGATCGGAGCGATACACACGGGTGGATGCGGCAACCATCGAAATGCGTCTGGACGACGCTGGCAAGGTACCCGACCTCATCACCCACGGCAACCGTGTTGCTGCGGAATACCTAGCCAAGGTGGAAAGAGATTTCCTCAACGGCATTCCGGCCGACCCTTGGCCTTAGCCGATTGCGCGCAAAACCCCATTGAGGGGTGAATGAATACCGGACACCTGGGACAAATGAGCCGGGATATTCGTCAGGAATGGGGGCGTCCGGTAATGCTAATGCTCTGATCTAAGTGACGGTGGCGTCTCCGTGCTCGAAGCAAATGAAATGACTCGCAAGCACAGTGCCCTTATTTCCATGATGCGCATGCGGGAATGATACTAATCGACCGGCATCCCGATCTTTCTCATGGCTTCAAGATCAGACGCTGAGGGAGTCTTATGGACGCCTCGAAGGAAATCTCCTCCGAGGAGCAAATTGAAATTATGGCGCGGGTAGCGGTGATGCAACCAGTGATGCCGCCAAACGCATCGCATGTAGGCCGATGTCAAAATCAGTCTCAACCACCATGGCGCTTCCTGAACAGCGTCGTTATGACGCATGTGAAGGAAGGGATGAATGACCATGGACATGAGCGGGTAGATCGTGACAGGAATCGCGAACCCGGCCGTAAATGCCAGGGGTGCGAATGCGCAAACCGGAATGATAAAGGGGAGTAACGGAACGAGAAAATAGAGCGCGGAACTCAAATTGATCGTGCGACCATATTCTTCTTGGATGATGCGACGTCCTTGATGGTCCAAGAGCATCGAATCAACCCTGGCCTTGTGAGCGCCGTCGTTAAACTGAGTGATATGATCTTTTTTATAAGTCTGGGCGTGGTGAATCAGCGTATGAGACCGGTAAGCCTGATAAAAAACATTCAAAATTAATGGAAATCGCCGTTGTAATCCACGAAAAGTCTTGCGCGCATGGTGGACATGTTCGTGAACGAAAGATTCGGCGATCGTGACCAAAAGATAGCCAGATAAAATGCCCGAACCAAGGGTGACAGTAAGAGAGGCCGAGAACACTGCGATCGCGAGGAAACACATCAGCAAGAGTGAAATGACGATTCTCGTGATTTTCAGCATGTGTCTAGATCCTCCTTAGGCGCTGGTGCTGCGCTACCTTCCAACCGGCCGTTGGCCCGGCCTTTTTGTGAATGAAATAGAAACTTGATAAATTAATGGTAAAAATAACTAGCATATTAATGTGGCCATAATAGATCGTGGCGAGGTGGGCCCAACTAAATTAGTAAAAATATTCGTAGTCTACCCAGAGATCATGTCCAGACGGATCCCAGGTCAATGAACGATGGAATTCTCGCCAGCGATTGAGATCCTCGTGACTTTGCGCACAAGATGGAGGTGCCATTTGACTTTCTTGACCTTCATCCGGATCGGAAAGGATGATGCGCCCGGCTACATTGCCCTTGATGAACAAGTCACGATGGGCTGCCCAAGGCCTTTTCCAGGAAGGATGGAATGCCGCCGCCGTTTCTTGATGGACAGGGATGAACGCCACGAGATCAGGATCCTTCATTCTGCCGAGGCCGGTTGTTTTGAGCATCTCATTCTGAGCGCCATGGTGGGATCCTTTGTAGAAAACCACGTTTTTTAACAAGTCGCGTCCCTTAATCTTGCGCCGATTCGCACCAGTCCCGATGTCCCAGGATGCATTCTCCCAGCAGGGCCAACTGCCGGCGTGGCCATCTCCCGGAAAGAGGAGGACGGGCCCACCTTCCGTCAATTCAAAAGCAAGAACGAGGCTTGAATCGTTAACGTGGCCTATTTGAGAGAGAGCCAAAGATTCGGCCAAATTGACCCAATCGTAATCGATCCTGCGAAAGGCCTCCGGGTCATCCTTTGTAAAGCCATAATTCTTGTCGAAAAAGGCATAAAATGAATTGCTCTCAAAGCGTGGCTCAGTTTGCCTGTCGTAATTGAGTTTAATCTGATAGAAGGAATCAAAAGGAGCTGCGGCTGCGGAATCTTTCAACCCAAATAGAGACGGATCGGCAACGGCGGCACCAAAGCAGATATCGCTGGTGAGGTTTTGTCGAGCAAAATACTCCTTCTCCGCTCGAAGGGCTCGCTTGCGATTCGACGTCGGATGACAGGAAGGTCCCAACACAAAGACCTTGATGTCATCCTTGCCGGGTAATGAGCGGGGGGGATGCTCCGGATGACAAAATTCCAGATTCCTGCCGGCCCGATCCTTGAGCCATTGCAGGGCTCGGACGGGGCCAGGAATCCTCTTCGGTGACAAACCTTTGTCGATTAGATCTGAAGGGTGATCGCTCTCATCAAGCGAGAATTTCAGCAAGGAATCGAGCGACATGGCCTTTTCTTTCAGGCTTATTCGCATCTCGTTTGATATGCCGGTCGCCTGCGATGCTGCTTTTAACTTTGCCATGCCTGCGATGGCGGCCAATAAGCGGTTTGATTGGCGCAGCTTGGCCGTTTGGACCTCTGGGGAGGTCAAGTCTTCGGTCCAAGCCATCCAGAGGTTTTTTATCGTTATCTGCTCCCAAACTTCTCGGGCATGATTGAAGCCTGAAAGATGATCCGCATGCTCTTGCGTCGCAACGACCAGGTCGATAACGCCTCCTGTCTCCTCCCTGATGTTTTGCGAAGCAAGCTTGATTCTGGCCGTTCCCTCAGGGCTGCCGGACATGACACCACAATCAATCACCACGTGGGTTGGCCTGAGTCCTGGTTTGTGGAAACGAATCAGAAAACACTCGCCGAAGCCCTGGCGGTACATTCGTATTCGAACTGATTGGCGGCTGGAACTGTCCTTGCTCAACCGGCATGGTTCGGATGTCGGAAGGGCGGAGCCAACCGCTGACTTTGCTGGAAATGCCGTCATCATTGATCCCCAATTAAAGTCAATATATCCCGTGCAGAGTCGAGAATGGTTCTTCTTGTCCGCTGGACTGGAGTGAGGCGAATGGTGCCGATTGTGAGTCCGTCCACTCGCCGCGGAGGTATCGCCTCTGGCGATCGATTCGGGCTTCATCGTCAATCGATTTTTTGATGGCGAAGCAGAGTTCAAAGGTATCTTGATCGAAAATCAGCGTGCATCCTCCGCGGAATGGAAATTGATTAGTTTCAACATCCGGGCCATCGGGATCCAGCTTAGCAAACGCTGTTTGAAGCAGAGAAATAACGATTCGGGAATGGATCTCTCCGTCGGGACCGAATCTGCGCGCTTCGCGAAGTTTGTGAATCTTGAAAGGTAAGGTGCCGGTTCCGATTTCCAGGCCGGTGAGTCGCTTCATGGACTCAGCGGAAACAATCGATCCTTTGGTAGAAAGCAAATAGTGGAGTTTTGCGCATAGTTTTTGAGTCTCGATGTAGTGATCTTTACGTGTTTTGGCACAAGAAATCTCTTTTAAGTTATCCCGAAGAATATCGCCGATGAAGCGCAAGCTATCTTCAAGGCGTGACTCGCCAGGACTGCGGCGATCCATTGCTAAAAGAATCTTGCCGTTGTCCCAAAGCAAGCTATCCCCGGAGATGACGCGAACATCTTCTGGCAGAATCCCACGGCGCCGGAAAGCTCCAATTAGGGCCACCCTGTATCCCAGAGAATCGTTTGGCACCAGATCGGCGTCGGCCGTGACCAAAGCGCGCAGATAGTCTCCAAACGTGATGTCCACCGGAGGACAGTAATCAAGCGCTCGAATACAGATATTCAGAAATTGCCGGGCAATCTTGGCAGCTTCTTTGGCGAAACGATTGACCAGGTCGGGATGAATATCCCCCTTCGGCAGCACGCCGGTCCCCCCGGTCGCAATCCTTTGAAGGTCTGCCACGCGAAATCGATAGATGGCGAGGAAGGCATCAAACACCGCCGCGACTAAAATTGCTCCTCTTGCGTGTTCCTCGGTGACTGTGAGGTAATCGTTTGGATTCGGGCTCAAAGCCTCCCACTTTCCTGTCCTGGAGTTGCGCCCTCCAATAGCATCTCGAAGTGCCCCGTATTTCCCCATGGCTTGTCCAAATTGCTGCGCTAAGGCACCCAAGAGATTGCCTGTCCCGGCGATATCCCCTCTTGTTTTGGCAATTTGATCGCGTACCACCGATTCAATGCCAAATCGCTGGAATAGTGCAATCAGATCGGCAAAAGCCTCATGGAAGGCCCTGCTGTCGGGATGCGAGGGCTCCATGAATTGCTCGTACATTCCATCCAGGAGCGCATGGGTGGTTTCGTGCGCGATGATGTCATGCGAGAGGCAAGTGAACACCATCCCTCCGGCCTCGCGAGCCGCGGGGAAATAACCGAAAAGAATCGATTTTTTCGATGGCGAATAATAGGCGTTGGCCTGACGCATGGCGTGCGGATAGAGTCGCAATCGTTGCACGTACTCCATTGAGAATTGTTCCGCGCCATACCGGCCTCGGCGATTCTCGGGCAGTGACCGCGGTGCCCAATACACCCACCGGCCCAGCGCCTTTTCAAAGTTCGAAATGGTCATCATCGCGACCGCGTAGACCATTTGCTGATGGAATTGAGGTGTTCCTTCGCTTGGAGTTAACCCATCCTGGGCCAAAATGCTCGGATCGTTCAAATCGACAGGGGCGTAGAAGCAGCCAGTTGGCGGATCGAAATCGACGATCTCCACATACTCGCCAACGGGTCCAATTCCGAGATCGCTTTCCCACGGCACTTGAAAAGTGACTTCGGCGAATATGGCCGTGTCGAGTTGCGTGGCCAAACTTGGATCGAAGGAGTATCCGCGCAAACATCGGACCGGAGGCGGTGGCACCGGAGGCCCGCTTGAGTGCTCGCGCTCCACTGGCTTGTGGAGCCCGACGGTTCGTTGTGCAGGCGTTGTTTGTGGATTGGGAAGCTGGGATAGGAAAGCAGCTCCCCTTCAGGGCTGAGCATCAATGAAATGGGCAAAAATGTCACGGTTCACCGCTAAATTATCTCGCTTAAAATAGGACCCGTGGGCACAGCTGGGATTGATGATGCCCAGGAAACTGGAGCATCCCACGGGATCGAGATTGGGAAAATCGAAATCGACCGAATACGGCCGTCCCTGAAGGGGGCCGCCAACCGGGTCGCCGTGTGCGTTCAAGTTCACCCATCGACGCACCATGGCAGGCTTGGATCCGTCTCGGTTCGATGGCCTCAATCGGGTCTTGACAGGGGAAATCGAAAGCGCGGCCCCCACGGTGAAAAGATTGCGCACACGAACGGAGGTCAGCCGATCGTTATCGGCAAGTTCCCTCAGTCCTTCGTAGGCGACGACCGTTCCCCAGCTATGGCTGATGATGTCCAGTTCCGCGTTGGATTGTAGAAGAGGCCGAACGACATCGGTGAATCGGCGAAGGATCGATGCTCGAATCGCATCGTCCGTGAGGTAGACCATGAAATCGTCCAGGCAGTTCAATCCGGGGATGCTGATCAGGCTGCGGGAATCGCTAAGGGCCCGGGGCGCCCCGCCTACCAAGGCTCTTTGACCCGACTCGATCATGTGACGATCGATTCGATCCTGAAGCGTATCCCGGATTTCGTCACGTAGGGCAAGCTTGCGGTCGTCGAGCGCTCGGTTGCGCAAACCTCTTTCATTGACTAAATCACTCCAGAGAACCTCCATTCGGGATTGACCCAAATCGCCATTTCCAAATGCGGTCGTGTGGGGGTGGAGGGAGTTCCACCACTCATTCGAGAAGCCGGGAGGATGGCTGCAAATACCATGAACCAACACAAGGCGGCGTTGGGCGGTACCCGTTGCATCGCGTTCTGCGAAGCCGCCTTGCTTCCGAGTGCGACTTCTGCCTTCGTACAGGTCGAGCACTCGTTTTCGTGTTTCCACATCCAGCGGGGCGAGCTTGTCGAGGAGTTCCGCCAAGTTTACTTGGGCAGATAGCCATGCCTCGGAATCGTTTCGATGTCCGTTGGAGGACTTTGAATGAGCGTGCAAAGCCCCCCTTTCTTGGCCACCAAACAAGGGGCCGTTACCTGGCCCTTCCAATTGCGGCAGTTGGCTGAAATGCGCGCTTTGCAATGCCTCGCCTAGCCGGTCAATCAGTTCGGTGCGCTGCATGCTCGATCCACCGGTCCGAAGGACTTGATCAAGATAATAGGTGAATGCGCCCGCGGGCTTTCCATTGATGGTTGCATCGGCCGCGGTTTGGTCTGCGCGGCAGGCGGAAATAAGAACGTGATTCAGTCCCCGAACCTTCACAAAACCGCGGGCGGTCATGCCTCGAGTTGCTGCCTCGTTGACTCGATCCTTGATGATCTGGGGCGGATCGATGAAGCGAACGCGAACGATGTTTGGATTGTTGCGTTCCAGTGCAGAGGCCGCAACATTGGCGGCTTCCAGGCCCGCCCTGGGCGAGGCCGTGGACAACGATCGTTTGACGGTGGCACCCGGATCAATTTCCGTGCGCTGTGGACTGTTGGCCGCTAAAGGGTTCATCAGCATGCGAGTGCCTGTTCCCGAGTTGCAGTTATCGAGAACCACAGTCAATCGAACTCCCTCTGGCTTGGTTCTCGTCCATTCCTTGATTTCGTCGTCGGTCAAGTAAGTCTCCGGGTCGGCGAAATCCATGTCATGCAATGCAATCAGTTCATCGCGGCCATCGGGCTCATCCCCGTCTTTGTCTTCGACATAGGAGCCGTGACCCGAGAAATGGACGACCACCCTGTCGCCGCGGTTGACATCTTGAAACAACCAGTCAAGCTGCCGTAAAACCTCGGATTTAACCACTTGATCGTTGCGAAGGACCCGGATGTTTCCAGAGGGAAAGTTGAAGACATCGACGAGCAATTCGTTCATTGTCTCCGTGTCATTAATGCATCCTTGCAGGTGCGAGACCAATTTGTAATTGTTAATTCCCATGATCAGAGCTTTATCGGCCATGAGGAGACTCCTTTTATGCCATGAATTCAAGAAGAAAAAGGTAAACGAAAGGAGCGAACGCCCCTTCCAATGGAAAATGGTCAAGATGCGGTATGAAGCGACAAATCAACCGTGACACGATCGGCTTCTGATATGGCCGAACCGTCCACCGCCATGAATTTCACTTGGAGGCGTGCCGCGTCGGCGGTGACAAGCAAATAACCGAATCCTTTACGCGACTTTACAAAAGTATGATCACCGGAGGTCTGCCCGCTTGCAGTGGGAACCGAAGCATCGTTGTGCCCGCCGCATCCGGCCACAATGTAAGGGATTTGATATTTGACGCCGAGTTGCGTTTGGAATCTCGTATACCTTTGATAATTGTGAGAATGTCCAGACAAAAAGAGGTCCGGTAGTAACCCGGCCTGTGAAAACGCATCGTCGATATCGGCAAGCATGGCCGTGCTGGGTGCATGCCCTCCGCCGCTGAAGGGTGGGTGATGGGTGGCGACCACGAGAGACTTGCGAAAGCCAATGTCCCGTTTGTCTTTGATTTCTCTTAGCCGTTTCACTAACCATTCCTTCTGATGGTCTCCAGGAATTGGCCCTGAGATAAAGCCTGGGTTCTCCGCAACATTCGAGTACAAACCGATGATTTGAATGAAGGGTGCGTCGAGCAGCCAATAGACCCCAGGCTGATTCATGGTTTTGCGGTAGATAGTCCCGGAAATCTGCGGGACCGCCGGTGTTGGCGCGCAGAAGTTGTTGAGAAACGCTTTTAATGACTGCGGGTCAGTCTGCGCGATCACCTCTCCATCATGATTCCCAGCGAGAGCCATGATCTTGCCGGGGTAATGGCGGTAGGGGTCGTAAAACTCCCTGCGGTAGGCCGCATCTTTTTGAGGACCATAAATCACATCCCCAAGGTGGATAAACGCCGCGGGAGAACGGTTTGGGTTGCGTACATCAAAATCCTTGGCCATCGCATTGGCGACATCTTCCTGCGGACTATGAGTCTCACGGCCGGTATCGCCAACACAGTGGAAAGAAATCTGGCCCTGGCCGACAATCCCACTGACTCCCGATGTGCCAATGACATCGGCTAGGCTCATGATCGACTCGCCCAGAGGTCTCGGAATGGGCTGCAGACGCGATTGAATGAAATCGAGCATACGAGTAAAGCCGCCGCTGGCCGGCGCCATTCGGCTGGCTGGATCGGAATCCAAAAAAAACGGATGAGCGAATCGTGTTGGTTCTTCACTATTGGACGAAGTCATTTCAGCTCCATGAAAAATGTTGGATAAAATAGGATTAACTGAAACATTTGGAAGGAGTGCACACAAATCCTAGCGGATGGTGTGTAAAATGTAGAACGGGCATCTTCTTGCCGCCGTGCGCGGTGGCCTTTGCCTTGGTAATCCATTCTCCTTTCAGGTGCAACGTTACGCCCACGACGAGTCCTGGAATTGGACTGGATAAGCCCTGGTTGTCACCAAAACGCACCGCGACAAATACCGAGTCTCCCGTCGTTAACGCACTCGTCACGTCGGAAGTAACACGGGAATTCGACATCAGAACGCTGGTTACACGAATGAGAAATCGCTGATGCCGCCCTCCATGGCTATCGGAGTCGTCGGGTTCCTTGACCGCAACCGTGGCGTTCACTTCGACTACATCCCGATTACTGAGAGATGCTTGGGCCTGCTGCGGGGAAAGTTCGGCCAACTCCGTTATCCGTTCGCTCCGCTCGGCGGTTCGATAGCTCTCGAGGAAATCTCCGAAGGACTTAAACTTGCCATAACTTTGGTCGGCAACTGCATGAGAATCTTTCATCTGGTGACACTCCTGGGGATTGCTAAAGCCGTAAAACACGGAAAACTATAAATAAATTTAATGGCCGCTCAGCGGTTAAGCGTCTACAGAATCTGCATTTATTGATGCGCGTTGTAGTGGCCTGATTGTAATTGAGGTATGGCCAGAGTTGATGAAAATGCTGGCGCCATCAGTCTCTATTGAGCTGCCGTTCGCATCGCTGACCTGCGTAAGATCAGGTAACAACGGGTGAACCATGCGTATCATTTGACGCAGATTCGGCCGGTTACCGATTCGTTGGGTTCTTGGACGGCCAGGGGCATCCTGTTGCGGTGAACCGGTGGAGCGCAGAATCTGAATGGTTCGCGCGGGGGTGAGAAGGGGCTTGTGTCTTGCGCGCAGAATTCCTTGTAGACAACCGATCACGCCAACGACGATTGGGGACGCGCTTGAGGTCCCACTGAACTGGTCGGTGTACCATCGGTCTTGTTCGGATCCGCCTTGCAAATCTCCGTAGCCCGTGGAGGTTACTTCCCTGCCCCAGCCTTGAGCGTCAACTCGCGCACCGTAATTGGAGAAGTCCAATCTTGAGCGATCTGGACCATGGTCCCTGCCATGAGTCCCGGGAGGGGGAGCGCCAGCGCCAACGAGAACGGCTCCGGAAGTGGGATTTTGAATATTGAATGGATTTCTCCAGGACGTGGGAAAGCCGGTTGCGGGGGAATTGTAAATCGCACTATCGAGGTTGCGTGCACCGTTCCCGGCGGCTTCGACAACGATGATTCCCTTTGCGACGGCGTAACGGATGGCAGCGAGATCATCGGGCCACCATTCGATTGCGATGAAACCATCTTGCCCAGTTCCATTGGCTCCAGGACCTGGTCGATGGATTTCCAACAGGATGATGTCGCCCGGTCTCAGTCGATCTGCTGCCTGGCGGATGACAGCAGCAGTGGGGAGAGTGGCAAAAGACGCCGCCATAAATCGAGCGTCGCTGCAGATCCCCTCGATGCCAAATGGATTCTGATCACCACTGATTTCGCCTGCAACGGCCGTGCCGTGATTGTCATCCGAGATGGCCGATCCTATTACGACGCCACCCTGATTCTGGAGCAGGTCTTCGTGATTGAACCTCCATCCCCACTCACAGTCGATGATGTTAACCCCCATGCCGCGCCCGCCCAAATATCGCCATGCAAAGCGGGCGTCAACACCTTCGGGGGCCGGATTTAGATAGATTTGATTGGAGCGAAAATCAGGCGTTGTCGCTGCCGGCGGCGTATCGGAAGGGGAAAGAGCGCGCTCGATTTCGAGGTCAATGGCAACGGGTAAAGATGCGGCTGGCTTGACATAGGCTCCCGCGACTTCATCGAGGCGTCGCAATCGATCGGCCAGCTCATTCAGGTCCTGATTGGCTGACTCAATGTGGTAATAGGTTTCCATGGCGCTCAAAGGTGAATCATCCAAGCCTAAATCCCGGCGTCTCTCCAAAATTCTGTCTTCAGACACGCCAAAAAGAGGGGTGACACTGATCCCCGCGTGATTCAAAACTGCGGCAAGCCCGGTCACATTGGCGCCGGAGCGCGAGACAAATCCTTCGGGAGTCATGCGCAAGGCGGGATCGGACTGCGCGACCAAGATGAGTTCCGGCGAACCGATGGGCGCCAGCGGCTTGCGTGAGTCGTTGGAGGAATCTCGTCGTCTGGCCATGATGGTCTCCATTTCAATGTTGAGAGGAACTCGGCAGAGAATCTTCGGGCTTGTCGAAAACGGCAATCACAGTCGGTATGGCAAGCAACCGTTTCCGGAGTTGTTCGAGCTGCGGTTGAGCCACGGATGCGAAATAGAACGTAGAAAGGTCGGGATCGTTCGTTCCCGGATGAATCGGTCGCAAATCGATTTGAAGATCCTCCAAGGCACGATCGAGCCGGCTTGGAGGATGGCCTTTTCCCTTCCGGAGGCGGTCAGCCTCCTCTTGCGTCACTTGAATCGTTATGAACATGGATTCAATCCAGCGATTTAAGATTGGCATCTAGGAAACCTAGATGATTGCTTTAAAGACCCGTTTATAACATGCGGTAAAAACGGTCTAGTTATCCGTGACTTCCACGGATGGATCATCGGCCTCCGGCCAATCTTCAGCGGAAGTGGCTGTCGAGGCTGCTGCCATTTCCCTGTTGCGCTTTGGATAAAGTCGGCCCATAAATGAATAATCCGTGGCATTAATGTCGAGGCCTCCGACGATAGGCCTACCGTCCTTGGTGATTGATCCCGGGAGTTGGTAGCACATAATGGACGTCTGATCCGCGGGAGTAGACATCAAGGATGCCTCATCGAGAGGGGTAAGCACCTGGGCGTCAACCGTGGCCCGATCCCATCGATAGGTCGTCCAGAACCAGTCGTAGGCCTTTTGTTTGTCGATACGGGCTACGAGATCCTTTCTCATATGCTCGTGAGGGCAGCCTAGGGTGTGCCCGGTTTCATGGCGGACGACACGCTTGTATTCGGACTCGAGGGTGTTCATCGTGAATCCCTCAAGATTCATCGTCTGTCGATTTCTGGGAATCAAACGGATATCCGTACCTAAGTAAGAGTAATAGCCTCCGGAGCCACGCGAAATACGCACATCTCCAACGCCGGCAGTAAAAGCGAAGGTGATGCCGACCGTTCGGTTCCATGCATTCATGTGCTGAATAATATGATTCCTGAGATCTGTCGGGGTCGTCTCCATAAAACTGACAGTGAGCTGTCGGGTCGCCGGTCCCCAGTATTTGCTCGTAAGCACGGCGATTCTTTGTGGATCAAGAGGAGTGAATCCTTCGGCTCCCAGACCGTGTGGTATCGCCAGGGCATTTGCAGGGTTTTCCGTGATCGCGAGAGAAGCCGCCTTTGCGAGTAGGCGCCTTGGAAGGGACTTGGGCACACAGCAGATAGAGCCTTGCGAATCGTGATGGTTTGAATCCGCATCGCTGGGTGCCTTGGTCACCGATGCGGCGAGCGTGGCAATGTCCGTTAAAACTTGGCGAAGCCGATCTTCGGATTGAGTCATTGATGGCACTCCTGCAAAAGGCCGTTAGATGCGACGAGGTCTTTATGATCTTCACAAGCCCATGGGAGTCGCGTGCTTTTCCAATGGGTCCATAATCTACCAGTCGCCGGCGGCGAACCAGAAAACCAGAATCTCGGAGGATTTCCCAAAATCGGGAGAACGATGACTATGGCGTCGAGTGCGGTCCATGAGTTATCAACTAAAACTTGCCAACGAATTAAATGTGACAGGAAAAATCAGCAATGAGCCATGAATAAAACGGATCGTTAAAAACAATGTGGAACGACAAGCCTTTGGGGAATGGGCCGCATTCTAAAAGTGCAAAAACACCGAGCCGGCTCACAGGGGTAAATTAAGTCGCTTGGAAAGAGAGACAACAAACGACAGGATAAAATAAATTTGGCCAAGGAAAATGGTAAGCAAGCCTCCGCCTTTAAGACAATTCCGTGGATCAGCAAGCCGCATAGTTGGCTAGTTTTCTTCGGAAATATAGATGCAAGAGCGAATTTTGATCGCACCACTCGCCAAAGGGAGAGATGCGATCATGAGCACTTTAAAAGGGATAAAATCCAGATACGCAACCAGCAGGCAGGGGCCAGGAAGGATGGAAGCAATTGTCCGGGTCCGAGGCAATTCCTGTAGTCGCGGCACCGACGAACAGCACGAGGTTTACTGGCCACGAGACTGTCGCCGCAGCCCATAACTTGCCGGATAGATTGCTTTTCTGGCCCTGTTGATTCCCCCCAAAGGGCGATGTTCTGCAAGGGCATGCCAAGGATCAAAGGAAGCATCCTCGCCCTCTTTCATTCGTTCTGGTGTATCGAAAATCTGGGGCAGAATCTTGATCGTCGCGACAGGAATTGGGGTTGCCTTCCAAGGAACGCTCGCGTCTTCCAATGGCGATTTCGAGGGATCGTCCTGGGGTATGAGCGAGAACTCAAATTGAGCACTTTTCCCGTCAACCGTGAGGTGATTGACCATTGCCAAACGCAATCCGTTTGGATCGGTAGGTTTCTCGTCCGATTTGCTATTTTCCGGTGACGGAGTCAACCGATATTTGACGGCTCCATCGCCAAGTTTATAGGGCACGGTGCTCCAGTAGGGAATAGTAAGTGGGGATGGAGGCGGGGCCTTTCGGGAGGCCGCGGCCCGCATTACTGTTTGGGGATCCATCATGGCAAACTGCTTCATCGCATTTGGATCAGTTGAGCTTTTGGCGCTCAGAAACCCGAGCATCGCCTTGGGATCGGCTGCAAAAAAACTTTCGCCATCTATGAAGATAAAGTCTTGTTCTTCTTTTTGATAGGCTTCCAGCGCCCGCGCGCCCTTCACGCCATACACCTTGATCGCCAAGCCATGAACATCCTGAACGGTATCGTCCTTGGTCGTCGCATTAGAAACGCGTATTTTCGACTTATAAGAACCAGGCGAAGCAAATAGACCGTGTTTGTACTGGGCTGGGATCTCGCCATTTACAATGAATTCGGCATCAAGGAATCCGTGATGTTTCGGATGTTGACCCCGCTTGGTGGCATCAGTTGCCCTCATAATCGCAAGTTGCAAAGCAACAATTCTTTGAATGGAGTCAGCTTCATCCGCTGGAACTTGCTCCTGGCCGACCATTGGCGGACCTGCGGCGTTGGACCCGGGTTCATCAGCGCCATTACTCGGCAATGAGACCTGTTGCAGTGAGGATATGCAGGCCGTAATGCCAAGAAATAGAGCCGGAATCGCTGAAATCGTCATTGAAGTCTCCCTAATGAATGTCGATCAAAAAAAGCACGCGATGCGGAACAAGTGCATGTTAAATACAAAGACATGGGACCATGGTTATTTTTAAAATCAGGGACAGAACAGGCCGTCCTTGTGGATTGACGGAAGCGATTTGCGAACGAGCGGCGGTTGCTAAATTCCTGGGATTCCATTGCAATTGCCAAGTTGGCTGCCATCAGCTAAAGCAATCCGCCACCCAGTGACCTTGGCGCGAGAACGGTGAGGAATGACCAAAATCTTTTCCCCATGTCCTAGTTCCTTAGAAAGGCGGTACTCGGCAGAAATAGAGGCTGACTTCGACTTAAAGGCTCATAGGGTGACGGTCGCAAGGTGGGTCTGCGAGGAAGGGGCCGGGGCTCCGATTGCAAGGATTTAGGGCGTGAGGTTGCTTCCAGGAGCACAAGGACTCGGCGGGCGTTGCATCCCTGGATACTTGGTGTGAGCCAAACAAAGGTGGATGGGAGTTCTTGACACCGGGTGCGAGAAAAATGAACCGCGGAGAGCTTACCGGATTGGTAAGCCTCCGCGGCGTATGGAGGATTCGTTATTCGTACTGAAAACCTCGGTATGGTGCGAAAGCGTGTCTGGAACGCCTCAGGTGGGTGTAGCTTGTAAAAAGCATTACTAGGTAGGAGATGCTACCAATAAGAGGGGTTAGGGAGATTGGGACTTAGGAGTTTCGGCTCGATTGGCTGAATTAGCCGATGGTCTCACAACAAACAATGGTTTCTCTTTCAAGTGAAATATCAAATCGTCACAATATGGCTGCCGTGCGCTCAAATGACAATTAAGGCAAGATCCGCGTTGGGCGAAGGTTTCAAGAGTTACATTTGCGAGCTCTTTGGGCTGAAACTTTTCAAACACTCTGGCGCCATCTTGAGTAGCGTCAATCCGGCCGTTGTGAATGGGCCATTGAACGCCGATTAAGCGATAATTTTTCCAGACGGTATTGGAAATTTGACTGTGCGAACGATACTGATCATTGATTTTTGCGATGTCCTTATTTATGGGTTCAATGCGCGCGATCAAGGCGGGTACTCTTTGAGCATAGTCTGGAAATGAGCCGTTTGATGTTAAGGCCCTGCTTAGCGTAGCCTTATTCACGTTCGCCATGTTGGCGGAAAGGTTAGCGCTCAGAAACGACGCTGGCAAATCGGCTCCATGGTGTTCTCCATGAAGGTTATCGATGTGCTCAAAAGTAGACCAAATCCAATTATCTTGCTTCGAGGTTTTTGTGACAATATGCAAGCCGATTAACCCCGCATCGATTTCCGTCAATCCCACTTCGCCGGAGCCAATGTCCGTCAAGGCAGAGGCTTTGACCGAATAGAATCGACCGCTCTTCAACTCGGCGGCCGATAGTTCCTTCCAGGCCGCTTTTACGTTGATGGACCCGATTGGAAACGCGGTAGCTTTTGGATCTGCTGCACGAAGTTGTTGGTCCAAATAGAATTTGTTGAGAAAAACGTGATTGTACGCGGACTGGTTAACCCGAGTTTCATAGCGAACAAAATTATGGTTAATATCAATAAGTGGAAAGTCGAAGAGCCCACCGATTGCAGTAGTTGGAAAGCGCGTTAGGGTACGTAGTAACTTGGCCTTTCCTGCATTGATTGAGTCCTTGGCGTAAGGCAGTTGCTTAATTGCCAGATTAGGTGCGGGGACACTTAAGGACGTTGCACCGGAGAAATCATTCCAGTCTGTTGGAAGCGGTCCTTGGCTGCTCTCAGGATACAGCTCATAGATCGACTTCCAGGTTTCCCAGACAACTCTTTGACTCGGTGCTCCCAAGGCCTTTTCAACTTGGGGAGAATTGCGCGCATTAATATCTGCTGGCCAATTTAGGGCAATGAATGACTGCCAGGCAAAGTGAGCAAATAAGGGCCGGTCAGTATCCTCCTTGCCGGTTTCAGCCACATCTTCTGGTAGGCCCGTTGGCTGGTGATAGGACAGGGTTTTTGGCAAGTCCTTTTCACTTGGCCGAGGATTCTTCGAGGTATCATCTGCGGAGCAATCGCCGCAGCAGAGCAAAAACAGGCATGCTGCCACCGTGAGCCTGGGCCATAACGTCGTGTTATTCAGGAAAAAAACGGTCATGAAGCACCTCTATGTCATGTAAGAAAACAAATACTTGCTGAAGTCTCCTTGCGGAGATAGATGAGATAAGGTTGTTAAAAGCGCATTATAGTGGCGCTTATGCGGTGCGTTTCGGGTGAATAGCGTGAAAAAGAGCGATTTAAGAAGGCCTGAAATAGGACCTGAGGCTTGGGTATCGTCGGGCATATTTCAGGCACAATTCCTTTTGTTAGTGATGCGGTCTTCCATTTTTTCGCGATTGAGCGAAAGAAGAGATTGCTACCGGAAACACCAATACGAAGCATACCGCAGTCCGGTTGAGCGGCCGGACTAAGTGTCACGTTCGACTGGGCGATTTTGGAAATGCGTAATGAAACGCTGTCCAGATTGGCACTAGTATCGGCTGACGTTATCAGGTTACCTATTGAGCGAATCTATATGGCCGGTGGCCTACGACCTTAAAATCGAAGGAAGGGAGTCACAAGATAAACGTGCATAGAAAGTGCCGCCCAATTCGGCGCATTCCTCGGATGTAGTATTAATACAACTTGGTGGATTGTTGTAGACACAAGCGCCAGTGACAACAGGTAGTAGGGATTGGATGCTTGCGACGGAGTCTTTGAACATGGGTGCCATCGTGTTGAACCAGTCATCAGGCGTTCCGCCGGTCCTCATGATGACGATCCCACTGTCCACTCCCGCGATTACCGCGCGTACTTTGGAGATAATGAGTTCTCTGGTGGTCGCAGGTGCAGAAGAGCCGTCGATATGAGCAATTTCTTGCCACAGTTTGAGTTTGAATCGCTCAAGTCCCTGAATGGTAAGAGCAGGGGCTCCCAGCGGCGCTGAATGGCTATCTGGCATCTTAAGCATCTCCTATTTGATCAAAGTCAACACGGCATCATGCCCGGACCAGAATCCCAACAATGGGACACCGGACCAGAAACAGCAACGCGCTGTTCCTTTCCTATTCGCAATGAATCAGTTACTTGAGGGCGTTCCATTCATTGGGTGCAAGCGACCCAACTTGGCCATCTATTGTTTGGTGAGAACCGGTGATGTAGTTGATTTTGCGAGATATGGAACTCGGGTCGCCAGAAAGTATTTTCGGACAGTTCCAGACTCGAATCGTGCTATCCATTCCAACGGTGACAGAGTGATCTGCGCCGGGAAACACATCTTTCACCTGGCCATCATGCATGAGGGAAGGTCCGATGGGGCGGCCGGAATCGCTGGCCCAATATCTGGCCGTGCCGTCTTCACTCGTGGAAACGATCCATTGGTCGCAGGGACTGAATTTCGCTGAGGTCACATTGGCCAGGTGTTGCATTTGCCTTCCTTGCGTCTTGCCTGTACTGGCATGCCAGGTTCTCACGATGTGATCGTTCCCTCCAGTGAGAAGAAAATGGCCATCGGAGTTATATTTGATGATTCGGGGCTGAAAACCGTGGAAAAACGAACTACCTAAATAAGAGCCATCTTCCAGCAGCCATTGATGGGCGTCTCCGTCGTCCGCAATGGTTGCAAAATTCCGTCCATTGGGCTGTAAAGCAATATCTCGTATAGGTGAATTTCCACCGTGTTGAAAGGGGCCTCTACTTAGGCGCCCCGTCCTCACGTCCCAGTAGCAGATCGAACCATCTTCACTGACGGTGATCAAGGTCTTTCCATCAGGGGTGAACACGGTCTTGCGCACTTCAGCCTGATGACGAAGCGGCTCCAAATGACGATTTCCGTCGAACTTCCAGACCCAAACATCTCTATCGAGACCGGTCGTGGCGATGTACTTTCCTGAAGGATCAAACGCGATGTCGCGCACATGACTTGGGTGGTCTAAATAGGTCAACGGAGTGCCCGTTTCGGCATCCCAAAGAGTTACCCCATTTGCGGTATAGGTCGATGATGCGATTCGACTGTCATCGAGGTTGAATCGAACAAGGCGTTGATTCCCCCGATCTCTAGGGAATTCTCGAGCTAAGTTAAGCTTTCCACCGACTAAGTCCCATATGCGAATGTGACCATTGTGCATGGCGCTGGCAAGACGAAGGCCATTCGAAGTTGATGCGATCGAGGGTGATCTCCCAATCTTTTCTTTGTGCGATGGTTCTCCAAGACTTTCGATGCCCTCCCAGAAGCGCAAGGCGTCGGAATTGGCGCCGGTGATTGCTCTTTTTCCATCCGAGGAGAAGGTGACGCAGGCAACGGGCATTCGGTGCCGAAAATGGCATACGGGCGACTCGGTACGAAGGTCAATGAGTTTCGCCATCCGGTCCTTGCCGCCTGCAAGAAGCCATCTGTCGTCGTTGCTGAGAGCCAATTTTGGCTCCAGGATCGGTTTTTTCAGCTTTATTTCCCGAACTTTCAAACCAGAAAGATCGGACATCCGCAAGATGGAACCGGACTGCACCAGTGAAATGAGAGTTCGGTTGTCATTTGAGACAAGCATTGCATCCAGATGATCGGCTAGCTCCAAGGTCCTTCCGCTGGACTCCATAAGGTTAGTGTTCCACCACTCCAGCTTGGTTTGTTTTTTGTTTGGTATTCCCTTTTCATTCACCATTTTTGTCGCCGTTATCAGTGCTCCGTCTGGTGTAAACGCGATATCAAGCAGATGGGCGATGCCTACCGCTTTAGTGGAAGGAGCCAGAGTGGCAGTGGAAAGACATTGAATTCTCGAATCGAAGGGTGTTTTTGCCGTGACGACCGCCAGCCGATCGCCGTTGGGGCTCAGTAGGACCTTACGCACTAAAAAATCGGTTTTCCAAATGGGCTGATCAAACTGACCTATTAGTCTATTCCAGCATTGAATTGTGCTCGAAGCAGATTTGGATTGATTCATCCATATCTTTTGACCATCGCGTGCGATCGCGAGAATCTCTCCTGCCGGCGGTTCATGCGACTCCGTGAGCGGGGGATGCTCTTTCAGCCATGCATTGAGGTTGGTTCGGATACACCATTCCAGGTGTGGAGATGTTTTAGGTACAAAATCCAGGGCTTTTCTTAATGAGTGCAAGCCGGCTCCGATGTCGCCGCTTTCGCATTCGGTTAGGCCGCGATCGAATAGATTTTCGGAAGTTGCTTCGTTTGCACGAGCGGCTGACTCTTCTGCGATCTCAGTCAACTTTTGGGAATGCAACGCCCATAGAGTCGAAGTTAGACTGATTGCGACCAAGGACGCCGCCGTAAGTGCACTCAAGGCAAATAGCCCAGGATTCCTCCTCAGCCATTGCATGAAATTCTGGCCTATCGTCATTGGCCTGGCAAGAATCGGCTGATCATCAAGAAAGCGCTGCAAATCGTCCGCCAATTCTTCCGCCGTCAAATAGCGGAGCCTTGGTTCTTTGCGCAGACATTTGAGGCAAATCGTTTCGAGGTCGACGGGAATTCGATCATTGAACATTCGAGGTGGTCTGGGATCCACCTTGCGGATTTGCTCCAACACCATGTTAAAGTTGCCATCAAACGGCTGGTGCCCCGTGAGCATTTGGTACAGAACAGCGCCGAGACTGTAAATATCTGAGCGGCCATCGATTTGTCGTTGGCCCAAGCTCTGTTCGGGACTCATGTATGCGGCCGTGCCGATGGGTTCACCCGTCTCCGTCAATGATTTCTCCGTGTCGTGACGAGCTAGCCCAAAATCCGTAAGCTTGGGAGTCATGTCCTGCGTGAGAAGAATATTGGACGGCTTGACGTCTCTATGAATGACGCCCTGGGCATGAGCGTGTCCCAGGCCGCGGGCAATTGCGGCCGTGATCGATGCGGCCATTCGAGGCTGCGGTTTTTCGTCTTCGATGAAATCCGCAAGAGTGCGGCCCGGGACAAACTCACAGACTAGAAAGGGAACATTACCGAGCTTGCAAACTTCAAAAATACGCACGATATAATCGTGGTGCAATTTCAGCGTCAGCCTGGCTTCTCGATGAAATCGCTCAAGATCGTCAGGACTCATTCGGTGCCCTTGCCGAGGGACCTTGAGGGCAACGATGCGATGGAGTTCTGGATCCCAAGCCTTGTAGACCGTGCCGAAGGCCCCCTGTCCCGCCGTGCCTCGGATATGAAACCGGCCTATTTGTACTGCCGGCAACTCCACCTGCTCGATGTTTTCGACAGGAACGTCGTTGCCACAGGCCGGGCACTGTTTCGAAACAAGGCTCGAGTCGAAACCTTCCTGACAATGAGCGCAGATGATTTGGCTGTTCCGGGGGGTTTGCTCTGATTGGACCGAAGCCGTATCTTGCTTGCGGTCAACGAGGTCCCAGTTTTGAAAGAACTCGGTAAGTTCCCTGGCGAAAGCTGGATATCGCGCAAGTAGCGCGATTCGTTCTTGTTCTTGGTCGCCGAACTCGTGATCCGAAAGGTATTCCGAAATGATGTGGTCGAGCGGCCCATCACATTCGTGATCGTCTAAAGGGTTTTGATCAACCACTGCAATTCTCCGATCCGAGATCCGCGCGCAGTGCGGTCAAGCCGCGACGCAAGTGGCCGGCAACCGAGGGCTCAGATTTCCCCATCACCTGGGCAGCCCGTTGCATCGGCATTCCTTCGATTCGGATCAGTGTGATGGCTTGTCTTTGAGGCGCTGGAAGTCTATCAATGGCGTCGGCAACGACTTTGATCAATTCCTTTCTTTGAGCTTTTTGGCTCGGTGTAGATTCATCGGCCGCGAGGCCAAGCGATCCCATAGAACATTGGTCCAGGAGTTCTCCAAGTAAGAGATCCCGCTTCATGTTCCGCTTTTCGCAACGATGCCACCGTGTCGCATCGCTAAAAGTTGTAATGAGAATCGCACGAAGCCAGCCTTTGAATTGCTCTGGGCAGCTTCCCTTAAAAGTGTGCCGGCTGGAATAGGCTTCGGCCATCGTGTCTTGAACCACATCCCCCGGATCCAGGCGGGCACCCAATTGGGATCCGATTAGGGTGTTGGCGACGACGAGCAGGTAGCCCATATAGTGCTCGACGCGTAGATCGGGTTCATTAGGGGTTGGCATGATAATTCCTCTACCTGACTAAGCGGCGGCTGCAGTCAAATTGTCCAAAAATTCTGAGAATTTTGCGAAAGATGTGTTAAATGCAGCGCAGGCAATCACTTGCATGCGGAGTTCAGAGGGGATTGGAGTATCTTTGCATGCGGAAAATAGGAAACAGACATCGAAAGGGGCCTGGACAGCATGAAACCGGTTAAGTTCTTGTAATGAATCGGCCATGGCCGAGTGCGCCGAAAGCGGCCCCTTCTGAGCAAGGGTCGTTTGTTGTTGCAAGAAGGTTCGAGAGCGATCGATGCGGTTTCGAAATCGCTTGTATCTCGGGCTAAAGCCCACCCTATTTGCGAGAAGCGGTTTCATTGTCGATTGGGTCGATTTGGGTCATGGCTGGAAAACCGCCGGGGTGATGACGGGTCACTGCAAGTCCAGTTAAATCCTATCGTTCCCTTTGTGGATAAGACATAGCTAAAATTAGGGATGGGGCCGGCGGCAACTAATAAGAGCTTGCAGTCGTCTCTAACCTGCGCATTTTTATGAATTCCCCGATGGACTGCATCGGATAGGTGTCGGGTTGGCTTCGAGTCTTCTTTATGCAACGAACGTCTCGGAATCTGCCGCGATCGATCGTGCAGGTGAAATGACCTTCTTCAGCAGCTGTGAGACCGAAGCCCGCGGGCGATCCATTCGCCATCGGAGGAAATTGTTCGGCTGATTCCCGTTCGTCGAATCAAGTGGCCTTCAGGGGCGGGTGAGGTTCTTTTCTTGGGTCGGATTGCCGTCGATTGGTAGGTCAGGCAATGAGTCATGAAAGGCCTTGAAAGCGTTCCCCACGGCCGCGGCAAAAATTGTAGAACAAGATTTCCTATGGCCGCCAGACGGGTCAGGATGGCGGGCAGATGCCAGGAAACTTCTCGCGACAAAGCTAGCGACTTATGGCGATCGAACTGCACATTTTCATGGTCGAATCGCGCGTGCCCGGGCGCGACTACTGGCAGAGCGTGATCGAGCAACTGGGATTCCCCGTCGTGATCGTCACGCCGATCGATCTGCGCACCGAGACGGGGCAGATCCGCGCCACCTTTCAAGGTAAGCCCACCGGTTTTGAAGTGTACCTGGAGCCGGCGGCCAATGTGCTGATCGGCTACCCGCCCCAGGTGGCGAAGAAGGTGGGAAACCGTGAACTGTGCGTGACCTTCCGCTGGGGCAGCGATGTCGCCGAATGCGCGGCCGCGCTTTGTGCCTCGGCCGCTCTCGCCAAAATCGGCGATGGTATCTACTACTACCCCGATAACGGGGAACTTGCCGATGCTTTGGAAGCCATTGGCGCAACTCGTAAGGTTCTAAGCGCGATTGAAGAGTGAGCCCCCCTCAAGGTGCCGCCGCTGCCTTTTCCATTCCTCCCAATCCAACTTGCCGACTGATCCCGATCGCATGATCCCCCTTCTCGGGAGAAGACGCCTGGCCTTGACATGGCTACAAGTGTAGCCATAATGGCGACAGGAGTAGTCGATTCGGCGGCATGGGAGTTCCTTTCATGGATGTTTCCGATCTGCCCGCGCTGCCAGAGGGGCAGCGAGAAATCATGGAAATTGTCTGGCAACAGGGAGAAGCTTCGGTCTTTGAAGTGCGGGAGATCCTTTGCGAAACTCGAGAAGTATCGCGAACCGCCGTGCGCACGACCATGGAGCGGCTGGAAGAGAAAGGTTGGCTCGCCCATCGAGTGGTCGGCCGAACGCACTTCTATCGGCCGCTCGTCTCGCGCGACGTCAGCCTGGGCCGGCGCATTGTTGAACTGGTTGACAAGGCCTGCGGCGGTGAACCGGAGCGGCTGATGGCGGCGCTCATGGAGAGCCGGGGTCTGACGGGAGATGAGATCGAACGCATTCAATTGATGCTTGAAAACGCAAAAGAAAAGAACAAGTCGAACGGGAAAGGAAGGCGCGCATGAACGGGCTTACACTGCTCACGGTGTTCTTCCAGGTAACCTTGCTGGCCGCGGTGGGGCTGGCGGCGGCGAGTCCTTGGCGCAGTGCCGCGCTCAGGCATGGGGTGCTGTTGGCGACGCTGCTGTGTCTTCTTGCCGCTCCGGGAGTGTCCTTACTTGTTGATGCGGCCGGATTCTCCGTGGACATCGCGGCCACCTTTCCTCTTTTCGCGCCAAATCCGCCGGCACCGGCGCGACCTGCGCCCATTCATTGGCCTCATTCGTCTCTCGGCGCGCAAGCCCTGCCCGAGAAGAAGGACGCGCAAGAGGGTTCAGGTCAGCCCAACGACTTTCGTCTCGCCGCGGCAGGGGAGAATCCATCGTTCACCGAAGAGGAAGAAGAGCCAGGCAGCGCGGCAGGGACTTCGTCCTGGGCATTCGCGACTCTGCTTGCGAGCGTCTGGCTGGCCGGTACGGTTTTCTTGCTGTGTGGACTGGCTAGGTCGCAACTTCAAATCGATCGCCTTGTGCGGGCGGCCCGGCGGGCTGAAGGCGGCCTCGTCGCCGAGGTTGCCGCACAAGCGCAGCGGGCGCTGAAGACCACCTTCCCGCTTCGCGTCGCCCTCTCGGGAAGGGTCGCTGGGCCCGTGGTGGCCGGCACGCTACGGCCCCTGGTCCTCATTCCCGCCCGCTACCTGGAAACCCTTTCGCGCGAGGAACTGATTCAAGTCCTCATTCATGAAGGCGCCCATGCCATGCGGCGGGATTTGCTCGTCGTCATGCTGCAGCGCCTTTGCGGAGCACTTTACTGGTGGCATCCCCTGGTCTTTCTTGTCCTTCGCGACCTGACCCGTTCTCGTGAAGAGATTTGCGACAACTTTGTACTTGGCAGCACCGAGCCGGAAGTGTACGGCGCCACCTTGTTGCGCCTGGCTGTCTTGTCCCCCGCGATGGCGCGATTTTCCCTGGCCACCGGCATTTTCGATGGGAAAGGGACGCTGGAAATTCGCATTCGCGCTTTACTCGACGATCGAAGAGTGGTTGCGACCCAGCTCCCCTTGATCACAGGCATGGCCATTCTTGGCGCTTTCACCTTGTTGGCCCTACTCGTGGGCGCGTCGCGCGCCGTCCCAAACGCGCAGACACCCCCGGTCGAAACCCTGCCAAGCGCGGTGCTTTGGGAGCAAAGGCAAATCGACCAGCCGGTCGAAGCGCGCGCGTTACGGCTATTTCTCACCTACCGAGGCGGATCGGACAAGCCGTTTTACGATCTCCTCCTGAGCGTGCCGCCGGTCGCCCAACAGTTGCGGCCGTTCACCTTCTTCCACCAGATCGACGAACTGCAAGGCGCAAAAATCCTCAACCATCTGAAGCAAAGCCGCTTCTTTGAACATGCCGCCGCCAGTGGGGCCACCGGCCCGGACGCTCCTGCTGGCTACACCTTGCGCGTTGCCTTCAACAACGCGAGCTTCGAAGAGCCGCTCGGCTGGGATCCGGGAACCATTCAGCGTCTTGATGCTTTGCGCGGTTCGCTTGAGGGGGACGCCGCCCAATCGATGGATCGGCTGCTTGCAAGGTTGGAAGGAATGCGCCGCTCCTGGGAGACAGGCGAGGTGGTCAACGACCTGAAAGCGACCTTGTCGCAGCCGCCGCGAACGCGGCCGTTCGGCCTGGGCGAATCGATTCCTTTGAGACTGGAACTAACCAACGGCGGCAAGGAGGATCGGCAATATCCAAGCCATTCGTTCATCCTGAGCGGCTTCGAGATCGTCGTTCATGACGAATGGGGGCGACAAGTGCCTTATGTTGGCGGTCCGGCAGGCCTGCTAGTCGTTCAGGCAACCGTCAAGTCGGGAGAGACCAAGGTGATCGAGGATGGCGACCTCTCCTCCTTCTACTATTTGCGCAGGCCCGGGCGATATTCCGTGGCATTCAGGGCGCAGGGTCTACCTTCATCAAATACCGTGCACTTTCAGGTATCTGGCGAGCGGGATCTTGCCCAGGATGGCGATCCGATGGGAAAATTGTTTCCGCTTGCAACGGGGACAAGGAGGCTGTGGGGCAGCCCCAACCTTTCCGCGAAAATCAGGCCGGGCCGTAATCGTGCGGAGGCGCCTGGCTGGAGTTTTGTTTTTCCCCTGACCGATCGCGGTGTTAAGGGAAGCAAGGCCGTGGTCTGGCTATGGCTGACGAACGACCCGGTTCAGTTAGCCACGCCGCCGGCGAACGACCTTTCTTTATCCAGCGAATATCTGGGAAAAATCGCACGCTGGCACGCGTATCTTCATGTGCCCCCGGAAGCCATGCAAGTTTGGCCAACGGTCAAACGCGACCTGGCGGACGCCCTTGAGGGAAAGCCCATGATCCCAAGAAGCGCAGGCGGACCCCCCAGCGATGATGATTACCGATCCTACCACGATCGCTTCCGGTCACTGATCCTCGCGGCAGCCAAGGCAAGCAGGAAAAAGGAAGTGGAGGAGCTCACCGAGAAATTCAACGACTCGCTCGGTGGCAAGCTTCTATACGTTCAGGTCACGAGGCGCATGGGGCCGCCCGCGCAGCACGAAGTGGTGTTCAGCAAGTTCCTTGATCCTTCCAGAAAGATCGCCATCGGAAAAATCCATTTCGCAATCAGTGATCGACCGATCGTTTCCCGGGATCACGAGGATCAGGAAATGGTCCTCGTCACGACCAATCCGCTTGGAGAAAACCGATGGCCCGAAGATCTGCAGGTGACGCTGGCAATTGACGAGGCATCCGCGTCACGGACTGCCGCCTATGAAAAAATGATCGATGGGGTGGTCAAGCAACTCTCCGCCGACGAGATGTGGACGAATGGTCTGACTCCGCACATCGCGCTGACCGTAGACGCCAAACCAGAAGTGGTCATTGCCGAGGCTGTCAAGAAGTACGCCTCGGGTGGCGAAGGCAAGCCCTATCGTATTTTGCATGTCAAAACAGTTATGTTCCTGCCGCCGAAAAACCCTGTCTTTGCCGCATTGATTCAGAGCGCCGCGGGCACCAGGGTTCTTATTTTCTACGCTTTTTCAGGCGACAACGCCTGGTGGAGCCGCTTCTACGAAGTCAAGCTTGTCGGGCCAACATCGGCAAGCGCTGGGGCCGGATGATCGTGAGGGAAACGAACAAGTGATCTTTAACCCATGGCCGCGGGCCATTTCGGTGATGTTGAAGTTGATCCCGTTTGCGATAAAACCATATATTACCATATATTTAATAGAATAATTATGATCAACTCAAATAGACTTGTCGTAGCGGGGTCCTTGAACGAGGTCTGAATCGTTGACCATTGAGACGGGCCTAGCGGCGCTTGGATTTGGCCCGAAGTCGATCCGCGATTTTAATCTCCATCAGGGTCGTGGCCATTTTAAGCGTGGGAATGGAATCGACGCAAACACGGGCGGGGCGGCCTTCCGGATACTTTGGTGAAGACCGAATCTCATGGATAAGCGCCTCGGGAAGGTTCGAGTCGTCCAGATCCGCGACGGCGGCATCGGAGAGCGCGACGCTTGCAAGGAAAGAACCGGCAGCCGGCTTGAGGTACGCAAGGTTGCGGTCCTTCATGCGGATGACACACTGGCGACCCGTCTTTCCCGCATAGTCTTTCCACACGATCTCGGCGTCGGGTAGGTTCGCGCCCACCCATTGCAAAAACTGATCCCAATGTGGCTGTGCGGCTGTAAGGTCAGGGCCGATGTCGGCATGAGGCCGCCGCGGCGCTTGACCGCCGGTGCTTGTTGGCGGTGCCAATGGGAATTCCGTGGCTGTTTGCCTCGGCCGGACGGGATGAGTTGAAGCTTTGCTCGACTTGTTCAGCTCCACGGCGGCGCGAACGAGCGCCTTGAATGCCTTTTCAGGGATCTTGTCGCCCTCATGAAAATCGATGGCGCGCCTGGTGTTGCCTTCGAGGCTGGAGTTGAACAGTCCGGCGGGATCCTCTAGCGAAGCACCCCTGGCGAATGTGGTTTTCACAGTATGTTTGTAGGTCTCGCCGGTGCAAATGATCCCGGCGTACGACCAGACCGGAACCCCTCTCCACTTCCACTCTTCGACCACCTCGCGTTCGGCTTGCTTGATGAGGCTTCGAATCCGCGCGAGCGTCACGCCCCGCCAGTCCTTTAGCTCTTCAATTCTCGCATCGATCCGCAGCGAGGCAGAGTCTAGTTTACCCCCTTCCTTACCTCCGTTTCCTTCCTTCAAACGGTCGTTTTTCTTCATGGTTCTTGTCGCCTTCTTTGCGATGGTCGCCGAATGCGCGGCCGCGCTTTGTGCCTCGGCCGCTCTCGCCAAAATCGGCGATGGTATCTACTACTACCCCGACAACGGGGAACTTGCCGACGGTCTGGAAGCCATTGGCGCAACCCGTAAGGTTTTAAGCGCGATTGAAGAGTGAGTGACTGGTAAGTCGGCTCCGCGCGAGGCTAACATGCGGTAAGCGATCCGTGGCCGTGTTTCCCTGTGTCCACTAAGCGACGGGTGCGCGCACTTCGTCGAGGTAGTGGTGTTCTTGTTTGCCCAGGTGGTTCCAAAGGGCCTTCCCGCCGTGTTCCTTGGCAAACGCGGTCTCACCGGGCAGAAGGCCGATCACTTGATGGACAAGCACTTCCTCGGGTAGGTGGTCGATCACGCACAAGGTCGCCAGGGGCGGCGGAGCAAACAACACCCCCATGAACGGCGAACTGCGCTGGTCAATCGGTTGGCCCGACCTGATGGTGTCGGTCGCCGCCAGGCAAGTGTTGTGGTCGCGCGGATAGATCGCAATGCCCGCCAGGAGATCATCCACCCAGCTCAGGCGCTCTTTGCTGGCGCAATAAAGCTCGGTGCGTAGCGTGGCCCCTTCGTCGCGCCCCCGTTGGGCGTAGCTGCTCATCCCGTTGGTCGCGTAAAACCAGGTCTTGCGCGACACGGTGGGTCCGAATTCCAGGATGGCGAATTTCTCGATCCCCGGCAGGCGCCGTGGACGAATTTCGCTGGGCTCCCCCCAGTGAAGCATGAAGTGGGCGGTGATGATCTTGGAGGCGGTCATAAAGGATCAGGTTCTTGCAGGGTGCGTGGCGTCTTGGGAAGCGAGTTGCGAGGGGGCAACGAGACCATACGGAAAGATTATGGCAAATCGGTTGGTAGGCACCTCGCAAGAAGTCTGGGCAGCCACTGCGAGAGCATGCGGTGCGTGCGGGAACGGCTCGGCGCGAGGGACGAATGAAGGACGCAAGGCTTGACTACACAACCGAGGCGCGATCTTCATCGAGATAGAGATCGCCCTGCGGCTTCAATTTTTCCCAAAGGGCAAGCCCCCCATGCTTTTCGGCGAAGGCAAGCTCGTCGGCCAAAATTCCCACCACTTGATGGACGAGCACCGTTTCCTCAATTCCGCCGACCAGTCCCAAACTGGGCGGCGATGGTTCCACCAGCAAGATGCCCGTGAAACGCGAGGTGCCCTGATCGATCGGCTGCCCCACGGCAATGGTATGGCCCTCGCCCAGGCAAGTGTCGTAATCGCGCGGATAAGTCGCCAGCCCCGCGAGGAGACTGTCCACCCAAGTCCGCGCTTCCAGGCAACATCCATAAAGTTCGGTGCGCCAGGTGGTGCCTGGGTCGCGGCCTTTTTGCGCGTAGCTGCTCATCCCGTTGGTGGCGTATAAGTGGTAGGGCCGCCCCGGGGTGGGCCCGAAATCCAAAATGGCGAATGGATCGATACCCGGCACCTGCCGAGGACGAACGCCGCTCACCAACCCCCAGTGGGCGAGGAAATGAGCGGTGATTTTCTTGGAATCGGGCATGATCGTTTCCTCCTGGAAGGGGCGCCGCGAAGCAGATGGGCCGTTTCCTATGCGAATGCGTCCTTTTCCAGGCACTCTTGCACACGGGACAGAACTTCCATCGATCGGATGGGGTCCATCGGCCTGATGCCTTGGTTGTGATGATGCAAAACGCATGCCTTTCCAGGCCGATCGCTCCCGCCGGTGTCAAAAACTGGGGCGGAATGGGCCTATCGGCCCGATCGAGGGATGATCGGCAGGATCAATCGCGACGGGCTGGCGTTATCGTGGAAGACGGTCTGCTTGGCGGTGGCAGGTTTCGTCTCGGTGGCGATCGGCCCTTCGGTGTTGGGATTGCGGTCGAACCTGGGGTAGTTGCTGCTGGAGACTTCGAGCCGCAGCCGGTGCCCCTTGCGAAACACCATGCTCGTCGGTCCCATCTCGATGGTGATTTCCATCGCGGGCTGTTGCGGCGGCTGAGAATAACTTCGGCGCACAATCCCCTCGCTGACATTCCAGGCCGAGCCATCGGGAAAGACATTCACCAGCTTGCCGGTGAAATCGGTGTTGGGCGCCGTCGTCGCGACATGAAGGATGAGGGAAATGGGACCGGTGACTTCCAGGTCCTCGGCCAGCGGATCCGAGGTATAGACAAGGACATCGGCGCGCGTTTCGATCGCATCCTGCCGGGCCATGCCCGCATTGGCGCCGAGCATCGCTCCGCCCGCGGTGGGCACCGGATCGAGCGGATCGTATGCGAAGGAGTCGGCCTTTTCCGTCCGCAAGGGGGCCGTCGTGGTCAAGCGTCCGCTGCCGGCAGAGGTGTTGGCCGTGCCATCGCTACGCAAGTAGTAGGGAGAATATTGAGTCCTGGCCAGCGGCCACTCTTCTTCATCGCGCCAGACATGGGTGCCCAGGGTAAAGATCCGCACGGGGCTCATGCCGTGCTCCTGGCGCTTGAGCAGATGTTGGTCGAACCAGGCAAGGCTTGGGGCAAGGCTCTCGAATCGAAAGTTGCGTAGCTCGGCCCTCTCGGGGATCGGCGTCACGCCGGCATGGATCCACGGGCCGATGATGAGCCTGGTCTCTCGCGAGACTTCGGGCGCCGCCTCCTTGCGAATGCGGGAGTAGTCGGCCAGTTGAGCCTGCAAGAAGGGATCGTACCAGCCGGCGAGCAAGAGCGCCGGAGCGCGTAATTTGGCCGCGCGATCGCGGCCGTCGACCTCTATCCAGTAATCATCGCGCTTCGGGTGGCGCACCCAGTCGTTGAAAAACGGGATATTCTCCTTGGCGCGATCGTCGGCCTCGATGAGGGGAAAACCAGCAAGCCCTCGCTGCATCGCTTGCGGCGTGGGCGTGACATCGGCGTGACCCGATGACATGACCGCCCAGTAGAGCGCCGTTTTCAGCGAGAAGGCACCGCCCGGATAGAACATGCGGTGCATGTCCGAAGTCGATTCGCCGAGGATAAACGCCGTCGGTCCCGGATCGGCGCAATCGGCCAGCACCCATTGCGTGTAGCCAAAGTAGGAATTCCCCCACATCCCGAGGCGGCCATCGAACCAGGTCTGGTCCGCAAGCCAGGCGAGGGTGTCGAGCCCATCCTGGCGTTCATGGATCAGCGGGTCGTACGCGCCGTCGGACTCGTAGCGTCCTCGCGTTCCTTGCATAACCACGGTGTAGCCGCGCTCGGCCCACATGGATGCGATGATGGTCGCGAACTGCTGATTGACGAGAGTTTTGGTATACGGGAGGCGGATCAGGATCGTTGGGGTTTTTTCCCCTGCCCGGCGAGGCCGATAGATATCCGCTCGCAGTGTCAGGCCATCGCTTGTGGGCATGCCCACCGATCGATCGATGCGTACGGCGAATTCCGGGCCTCTCATACCCAGGTGATGGGCGAGCAAGGTGGGGGCAAGGATGTACCCCACCCAGGCGATGAACCCGACGCCAATGAGGCTCCACGCAAGCAGACGAAAACTGCGCATGGCCCAGATCCGCGATGGAGGTAGCAGAGCGGAAGAGAAAGAGTGCTGGTCGTTGCTTCCTTGGGGCCCTGCCCCATGCGCGCGGGCGCCTTGCCAGTGGTGGTAGCCGACGCTGAGGACATACGCGCTAAGCACCCAGTGAAAGAAGATCGGAATGCATCCGCCGACCCAGCGCTCGTGCGGGTACAGGCTCATGCGCACGATGTAGCGAACGATCATCGACGACAGATAAATTGCGCCGAAGGAAAGAAGAAACTCGCCGGCGGCGCGACTTGGCCGGTAAGTCCATCCCGCCTGGCGCGTGAAGTCGGTGTTGATCTTGAGCTGCAAGGCGATGATCACGATCTGACTGGCGAGCAGGCTGGGGTACGCCATCGTCCCGGAAAACCACTCTTCCGATGGCGGCAAGAAGGTGACATGGAAAAACTCGACCAGGATCTGACCAAGGACGCGCAGGCAGAAGAGCGCCATCAACACCCACAGGAGGGCGGCTGTTTTCGTGGGCAAGAGAGGTGAGCTCATGCGAGTCTCTGGGGGATGGGCTTGGACGCTCAGGGGCGCATTCAGGCGTTGCCGAGCTTGTCGGCGAACATCTGTTTGTAATGGCGATACCAGTCGCTCTGAAAGCGTTCTTGTGGATCGTATTTCTTTTTCAGCCGCAGAAAATCGACGAATTGGGGGTAGCAGGTTTCCAGTTGTTTGCGCGTGGCAAAGCGGTGGTAGGTCAAATAAAACGAGCCGCCGAACTCAATGGCCCGGTCGATGATTCTGCGGAATTCGGCGGCCGCTTTCTCCTTGCCCGCTTCGGTATGCATCACATTGAGGTTGCAAACGATGCAGACGGAAGGCTTCTTCGCCCAGGCGAGAAAGGTCTCGGTGTCTTGTTCGATGAAGCGAATCGTGCCGTAGGTCATGTCGACCTTGTGGTCGATGTAATCCTGGCGCACCGTCGCCATGAACGGCAGAAACTCATCGGCACCGACATAGATCTCGGTGATCAGCGGCGTGCCGCTTTTTTCGTCGATCAATTTGCGGTAGGAGTCTAGGCTGCCGGCGAGTTGATGCAAGTCGGACCAGTAGATCTGCCCATTCGTGGAAAGGTAGTAGCTGCTGTACGTTTCAAAGGCTTTCTTTTTGTCGGTGCGAGCCAGCCGGTAAAGCTCCATCCAGCCCGCTTCATCGAGATGCTTTTGCTCCTTGGGAATGGGGGTCGTGGGCGCGACGGGACGGTAGCAAGAGAAGACGCCCGGGTGCTGCGCGGCCTCGCTGCCCAAGTCGGTGGAATATTGACAGTCGCCGTAAACGAAACCCTCATCCAGCCGCTTTTGCACCATGGAGAGCAGATCACGCACGCTGATGACTTCCACCACGCGCTCGACCTTCGTTCGCTCCACGAGCCGCAAGGTGACATCGACCACGATGCCGAAGAGGCCGTAGCCGCCGATGGCCAGCGAAAACAGTTCCTGGTTTTCGGTGCGGCTGCAAACTCGAAGCGTCCCGTCGGCCAACAGCAACGTAAATGATTCGATGTCCGACACCATCGGTTTCGTTTTGAGACTGCGGCCGTGGACATTCGAGGAGAGAGATCCCGCAATGCTCACCTTGTCGACTCCGGTCTGCTTCTCGCGCACCGCCCAGGCCTTGGGCGATTCCCCTTGTTGCTCATGCAAATAGCGAAACAGGTCGGGCCATTCGATGCCGGCTTCGAGGGTGATGTGGCCGTGGACCCGGTCGAATTTGAGGACGCGGTTGAACTTCGTCGTGTCGAGCAGGATGGCATCGGTGGCGAACTGCTGGGTTCCCATGGCATGGCGGCCGCCCGCGATGCACAGAGGTCGGTTCTGGTTGCGGGCGTCCCTGAGGGCTGCCTGCAGGTCGTCGACGGAGGTGGGTGTGCGCACTTCGGCGACACGGGTCGCGTTCAAGCGGGATTGAACATCGTTGACTAGGGCGCTTGGCACGGAAGAGGCTCCAGTACGGTAGGCGGGAAGGCGCCGCAAGCGGGGAAAATGGGGGGAAGGCGCAGGCAAGTCCGAAAGGACCCGTGGATAGAAGTAGTCTACGGCGCCTGATCTTGGGGTCGACACCAGATAGAGGAAGGCCATTCGGGACATGGCGGGTCGCAAATGGGATGCGGCAGCCTAAAGCTGAAATTCCGCCAGGAGTGCATCCCTGAGTTCCATGGCGGTGGGGTCATTGCTCTGGGCCGCAAGCTTAAACCATTCCAGAGCTTTCTTCTTATCCTGGGGCAGCAACTTGCCTTCGTAGAGAGTGACACCCAGTAAGATCGCGGATTCAGTGTTTCCGTGCCGGGCCTCCAGGTCGGTCCATTGCCAGTATTGTTCCATCAGGCGCAATGCAAGCGCGGCTTCTTTTTGACTCCGGCATTTTTGGCGTTCCTCTTCTCCCCATTCCTTTAGGGAGCTCAGCTCGTCCCAAATGATGTCGGGAGGCCAAGCTTGACGAAAGCCCATGCCGTTGCGGGCCGATGATTCTTCTCGGATTTGTTCTTGGATGCTTTTTGGTTCTTGGCGCTTTTTCGCTTCGTTCCAACCGCTCCACAGGCCGGCAGGCACGATGCAGAAGATGATGAGCCAATCCCAACCCTTCGGCTTGTAAGATTCCCTGTTCATGGTTGATCATTCGCTTTTTTCGTGATCACGAGCCATCGCAGGTTATCGTATTCCATGGCGTTCTAAAATGTACGGCAATATTCACCCTCAATCTTTGCCCTGCAGGCGGCAGCCCGCGCATCTTGCTCGGCACCGAGGACCTCATTCGACCTTGCGTGAAAATGGGAAGTGGCTCGCTCGCCCATGGGTGGATCCCGCCTCGTCCCTCTCGCCGGACCTGAGAAGAATCCGGGTTTCTCCGGTCGTTTTTGCGTCCGCGGCGAAGCAAACCAAGTGGTACGGGACTTGCACTCCGCCAAGCTCAGTCGCTCATGCTGCACCAGGGTAGGTCCAGCGAAGTTCAGCGACATGGCAACCTTTCAAGGTCAGTCGGCGACAAGCCCAGTCCGGATTGAGCTGCTAGTGGGGAGTCTGGCAATGCTGCGAGCGATCTTGTTTTTCGGTGTGTCTTCCCTGATGGTCGCTTGGATCGCGGGCATTGTGAGTATGACCGAACAGGCCAGCGAGAACATCAAGCTGATTTTTCTCTTCTCCCTGGGCTTTGCGGTTGTGAACTTCGGGATCGGGCTGATCTTGCGGGCGTTCGGTAGGTGCCTGCTCGATCAAGGAAGCCGATCGATCTCCCTTTCCCGCGATCGCCAGTGGCCCTCCTGAGAACCACTAGATCCCGCCGCCCGCCTCCCCTGCCTGGGCGCGATTTCCACAACCACCGCACGGTCCCTAGCGCCACGCCTCACTCGCGATGGAAAATGTTCAGCTTTGCCTTCCCTCTTCGTGAATGCGTAGCTTGAATCTTGATCGTTTATTTTTGTTTATTTAAGATATTAAAATTACAAATTAGTTTGAAGCACTTGTTCATAGCGGCTAAGTCGCAGATAGCTTTTTCGTGCGGGGTGCTCGTTCGACCACTTCCTGTTCTTTCATGCCTGATTCAGCCTGCGTGGAGACGGAATGGGCAGGGGAAAGAAGCCTGCAGGCCCCGCATGGTTTACCCAAAAAGCCCAGCATGTAGCGGGGATACGGTCAGCGACGACGGTTAGAAAAAAAGCCGGAAATAATCGCGTAGGCTCACAACCTTTAGAGATCCCCGAGCGTCATTTCGATGCCGGGGCGCACAAACGTCTCGATCGAATCTTCTCGGCTTACGCGAGGTAAGCCGAGCTTGCTCTCTCCTTGAGCGGTTTCTGGCCAAGGAAGGGCCGGTTCCGCCCCGACAGATTCGGCAAGCTGGGGGGGCGGAACCTGGAACATAGGTGCCATCTTACTTCAGATGGTGTGAGATTGGGAGATATAGGCCGATTGTAAAAACTCGGCGAGGTGTTCATGGGCCCCATGCGCCATCCGGATCGAGTTTTCTTCTTTTGCCCATTCCTCGGAGAAACCTCTGATGGGTCGGCCACGGAAGTGCCATGCGATTCACGGCGGCGACGGATCCAGGCGTGGGCGAGTCTACCCGCGGCTGATGAAGCCAGGCGAGAAACCCCACCCGCAACGTGGCAAGGGCCATACCCGGAGAGCGTGTGCAATCGCCCACCCATCAATGACGCGCAAGCAGAAAAAAAATCCGTGGTTTGTTGTGGGCGCCATGCAAACGCGGGTGAATCAGGCGTAGCCGTCCGAGACTTGTGCTCAGGTGCCCGGCCGCTCCGCATGAGGCAGCGGCTGTTCAGCGGAGTTTAAGGAGCGGTAATCTTCGGAAAAAACCTGATGAAGGCAGCTTCCCGTGCGAGGTCCATTCCTCGCCCCGCCACACCGGACATGGCTGCAAAATCGGGAATCGCATTCCGGCGGCTCTCCAGGTGCGAGGCTTGCGCGGAAAATCGCACCTGCCTAGTCGCAATCGATCGCGCTCGATAGGTATTTCTTGAAAACCTCAATTTCCTTCTGATGTCCGTCATCGTAACGCTCAAAGAACCCCCTGCTGGAAAGCTCTTGCGGGTAGCAGATGTAGTCTCCGCATTCGAGGTGATGAAACATCCATCCCGACGGGACCGTCTCCACAAAACCGGAGAAATAGGATTTGGGATAAAGCGTGGGCTCGCCCGCTTCGTCGACGATGTGGAAGAATTTCTCCCGGATCCCGATGACTTGATAGTCGTTTCCTTGGATTAAGGAGATGTTATTTGTGCTTTTTGAAACGAGCGCGGTGATCCTCTTCATGATGTCCTTTGCTTCTTCGAACTCGATTCGCGTTGCCCATTGGCCTCGGCGCTTGCTCTTCCCAAATCGTTATCGTTTCGTTTCCGTAATAGGGGCCGAACTTGAGAGGAATCATGCCTTCCCCGGAAGGTCCAGATCATAACCAACGCGCATGAAATTGCAAGGGAAACTCGTTGCGCAGGTACAAGTGCGGAATTCGGCGGATTTTCCAGGTTACAACGTGGCCTCGGCGGAAAGAAACCTGAAGGAAACGAAAGAGACGGCGGGAATTCTCATGCTCCTGTGATGAATCCTTGTTCCGACAACCGGGAAGGGCTTTCGCTGGGGCCGAAGCGTGCGGAGATCCTCCCATTCGATTGCGCTGCACGCAAAAAGCGACACGCATACAATCAAAGTGCCGACAAGCGTTTCCCCAGACGCGAAAAAATGCAGAAATCATTGGATACGAATCAGGAGGAGCCTGGCGAACCGCGCCTCTACACGGTGGCGGATTTCCACCGCCGGATTGCGGCCATTCAAAGGGCCAATTTGTTTTGGCTGGTAGTCTTCGTCGTTGGGGTGTTTGCATTTTTGGCCGTCCTCGGCCTCATCCGTCTCTACATCGGGCCAGAGCCTGAAGGGGCGACGCAACCAAGCGTCACTGTGATGGTCCTGCTGAGCCTAGCAGTTATCGGCGAATTTCTGATTGTTGCCTGCGCTGGCGTAGCGAGTGAACGTGACAACAGAAAGTACGCAGTGACATGCGAAAGCTGTGGAAAGGACCTCGGTGTTGTCGACCTCAGTTTCGCGATCGCGATCCATGGTTGTCCCTATTGTCAAAACGCCTTGTTTCAGGAATGGAACAACCGGACGGCGATCATGGCGCTTCCGGATGCCGCAGGCCGGGCTCCAGGCGAATTCACATTTGCAGACATCAGCGAAGGCGAGATGAGACAAACGCGAGCGAAGGGAATCTGGTTTGCCAAAATCGCGGTTATAGCCGTTGTCGTTTTTGGCATCGCCAGAGCGGTCATCTGGTTCAAGTATGATCTGTTGACGGCAACATTCGGCGATCGCGCACAAGAGATTGCCAACCTGATCTGCCTGATCCCCGCCTCCGTTGTGCTGGGAGTCGGCTCCTTTTGGGCTCTTTGCCGGACACCCGGCGCGTTTCCAAAGTGTGGCGAGTGCGGAACGAGGATTGCCAATGGTCGCTACATTCGTGCCACGGGGAATTGCAGCACATGCGGGCAGAGAGTGATCCGCGACGGTCCGCTCCTTCAGTGCGAGGACGATCTGACGGAAGGCAAACGAATCGATCGTGCCGAGCTGGCGGCATCGGTTGCGTATTACAAAAAGTGGATCGCCTGGTCGGTTGTTATCATCTATGGAATCGGAGGATTGGGGTGGGGCGGACTGTTTTTCTTGTGGCATGGGATCGCCTCGAAGTCTGAAAGCCTCGGCCTTGGTAAAGGCATCATCGCCATCGCTGGCATGATCGTTCTGATTGTGGTTCTTTGCCGGGTGATGCATCGCTTGACGCCGCGGGCACGCTGCCCCCACTGCCAACAGCTTCTGGATAGCCTGTGCGGTCTTGTTCTGGCGACGGGGAATTGCAGTCACTGCGGCCGGCGCGTGCTGAAGTCCGAACAGACGATTGAGCTGCACGCAAAAAGCTGAATGCCTACACTCAAAGTGCCGATCAGCATTTCTCTGGACAAGAAATGAAGATGCAGGAATCTTTGGATGCGAATCCGGTGAAACCCAGCGACCCCCGCCTTTACACGGTGGCGGATTTGCGCCGCCGCTTCGCTGCCTTTCAAAGAGCCACAACGATTGTGCTGGCAGGCTTTATTGCCCTACTCTTTGCATTCTTTGCCGCTATCGGCGTCATCTTTCCATTCGTCTTACCGGAGCCGCTTGAAGCCAGCGCCATGGATCGAAAATACGCAGTTGACTTGCCCGTAAAGCCTGCAGCATCCCCCCGCCAGCTCCTTGCTTCTCGGCAGTCTACTGTCCCAATTCCGCGAGCAGAGAGTCCCTTGCTTGGATGGCGGTGGGATCGTTGGATTCTGCCGCGAGCCTAAACCACTCCAGAGCTTTCTTCTTATCCTGGTGCAATAGCTTGCCTTCTTGCAGCGCTCTCCCCAATAGAAGTGCCGATGCAATGTTTCCGTGCCGTGCTTCCAAGTCCGTCCATTGCCAGTACTCTTCCATCCTGCGGCCGAAAAGCGCTTGATCTTTTTTGCTCTGAGCCTGCTGGCGTTCCTTTTCTCCCCATTCTGTTTTGGCGCTGAGCTCGTCCCAAAGGGGATCCGGAAGACCAGGAGCGCGGGGATCGCCAAATTTCTGTCGAAACAATAAGCCCATCTCTGCTACTTTTTCTGCCCTCGCCCGATTGTTAGCGTCATTTGCAACAGCCCATTTGCCAATGATGGTGACCACTGTGCCGAAGACAAGCAACATCCAGACGAAAGACAATCGATCGCTTGAGTCGCTTTTTTGGGTCATGGCAGCAAATCGCCTTTTGGTGGATGCGAGCAGGTGCCATTCATCCTATCGCATAAAGTCTTATCTTGAATAGTGGGCTGCGAGTTTTGCAATCGAGTCCATGGCCTCAACAACTTTGGCGTGCCCAGTGGAGAATTGCTCGATGTGGCGCCCGAAATGATCGTCCATCACATCGAAGTTCACGGTTACTGCCCTCCGGCTGAGTTCATCACGCCGGTGCTTCGTTCCCCGCTTACCGGAAACCGAGGAATACCAGATCATCACCGAACCCTTTTGGCACAAACATCGCCAAGTCATCGAAGGTCGGATTCGTGCGACCCAGGAAAGTGAAGCGAATGATGGAATCGGTTACATTTCCCAACCCACGGCGGAAACGACCAACATCGCAGGGGAGAATCGATGGCAATGGATGATGCAACCTTCTCCCTTCCGCCAAGACAACGGCAGATCTGGCCGGGAGCCATTCTGGGCGCAATCGCCCACGCCGTCTTCACATGCCGATGCCCTGATCTGAGCCACGAGCAATCCTGGGATGGCGCCAACTACAATGTCCAGGATAGCGCGGGTTCCCGGGGCACGATTGCCTTTTCCGGCGATTCCTTCGTTGGCCTTTTCTTTTGCGAAACGAGCAACCGCAGTCCATTTCGGCTCGGCACCGACCACGATCCCGCGCAAATCCTCGTTGGTATTCCTGCTCGATTGCAAACACTGGCGCGAGAGGAGTGCTTTCCTTACCTACTCCAAGACTTGAACGGGAAGAAGATGCCAGTCGCCACGGCGGCATTCTGGGGAGATGGCATGAATGAACGGGTGGCTACCGCCGAACCTTGGGATGAGGTGTTCCAGCACGGCGCTTGGCTCGTGCGCAGACAGTGCCTCGATACCGACGCGGCCCTGTCCGCATGGACTGAGGACTTTGAGCTCGAACCGTGGGAAGTCGAGCTTGTTCGATCCCTGTTCGCGCAGAAGGCGGCATCACCAGGAGAGAGGCTTGAACTGAATCAAATGGAACGAAAGCTTTGGGATCGCATGAACCCAACGGAGGAGGGATTGGAGGCAGGTCGCGAGTCGTTTGCGGAAATGGGGATCAGGGTTCCCTGACCTCAGGAATGCGAATGAAAACGATCCCGTTTGGAAATGTGCCATGACGATGAAACCTCCCGTTCGCGTGCAGATTCCCGATGGTTTCGACAACCGCAAGATCAAGTGGCTTGAAATTCATGAAGGCGATGGTGCATTTTCCCTATTCCAGATCGCTTAAATACGAACAGCGTGAAATGGGATTCGTTCTATTCATCGTTTGAGGAAATCATGATCGAAAGCCAAGAGATCTGGAAGATCGATCTTGATCAATGGGAGCGAATTTCGTGAAGAGAAGTCGGCCCAACGGTTGTGATTTTGAGTAACGGAAGGAAAGGTGGGTAAAAGCCCCTGTGTGCAATGATGGGAAATGGGCGAAGACCAGCGAAACTGTGCCGGTCCATTCGGTACTTACAGCGAATGTGCAGGTATCACTCAGGGTGGGCCTCTGGTCTACAGCGGTGATCACCGTCACGAGATCCTGACCCGATCAATCGCAGTCAGAATGGCGCTTGACATATTGATTAAAAATGTCGATTTTCTTTTGGTGTCTGTCGTGGTACCGATCAAAAAATGCTCTCTCCGAAAATTCGCTAGGATAACAAGTATAAAAATCGTGGCTATAGTGACGAAAAACCCATTCTTGAGGAACCGCAACATCAAAGTCTATAAAATAGGATTTTGAGTAGAGGCTCGGTTCTCCAGATTCATCGACGATTTGAAAATCGTTCGCCAAAATTCCGATGACTTGATAATCGTTCCCCTGTACCAATGAGATGCCATTGGTGCGCTTGGATACTATCGCAATGATCTTCTTCATGATCTCGCTTTCCTTTGATAAATCGATTCGTGTTAACGGGCGTCTTAGACGCTTTCCCCGGTGGCTATTGCTTCAAGGAATTCCAAATCTCCATCGGAACAACGGCATCCAAGAAAATCCGATATTCTCCTGAAGTACAAAACGACCACTCATCTTTCCAGTGATTCGCCATTGGAAATACTTGTCTCGAGACAGCTCGGATTCTTCGCTTTCAGGTACCGTTTTACCGCCTCGATTCCCTCGACATAAGCAGCGGCGAGGCCAGGTTCGAGGGGGTTGGAGTCGAGTGCGAGCACCTTCAATTTTGCGATCAAGAGGAGCGTTGCCGGCAGCGAAGTCAGGCGATTACCCAGGCGATGATCCATTGCGAACTCTTCGGAATACTCCGAACTCGTAAGGAAGTCCGAGCGGAAAAAATCCATTCGATCTTCGATGATGTCACGGCCGCCCAGAAACAGACTCTCAAGGTCAGCCAAGTTGCCAATGTCCTCGGGCAAGTGAGAAATCTGATTATTGGTCAAACCTAGGGATGCCAGATTGCCGAGCCTGCAGACGCATGAGGGCAAGTGGGTCAAGCGGTTGCCGGCGAGCGAGAGAAACGCCAGACGGGAAAGCTGTTCGAAAGCCACCGGCAGATCGGTGAGTTGGTTTTCGTGAAGCAACAGCGTGATCAGCGAAGGAGGAAATTCGATCGAAGAGGCCAGATCGGTCAGTTGGTTGTGGGAAAGGTTCAGCCAATCCAGGTGCTCCCATTGCCCGATCGATTGTGGTATCTCCTTCAATTGATTGTGAGAAATATCTAGTCTCTTTAACTGTTTGAGTTGGAGAAGCGATTCCGGCACCGCTTCCAATCCGGTGCCTGCAAGGTCGAGCATTTCCAACTGCGTGAAAGGTTTCAATGATTCGGACAGACCGGCCAGTTGGTTGTGGGAGAGGACAAGCGACCGCAGGTTCTTGATCCGCCCGAGTGACTTGGGCACTTCCGTCAGGCCAGTATCACTGAGGTTGAGGGACCACAAGAGCGGAAGTTGTTCAATCGATTCCGGAACCACCATGCGCCCGTTGTGGGAAAGGTTGAGAGAAGACAGTTTCGGCAACTGCATGAGGGGTTCAGGAAGCCAGGTGAGTTGATTGTGGGAAAGGTTCCACCACCCCAACTCTTCCAGTTGCGCGAGCGATTCTGGGAGTTCGGTGAATCGGTTATGGGACAAATTGAACTGGCTTAATCGTTTGAATGCGCCGAAGAATGCTGGAAGCGTTGCCAAGGAGTTATTCGCGAGATTGAGATCGCCTAAGCGCGTAAGTCGTTCGAAGGATTCGGGAAGGTCGCATAACTCGTTGTCTTGCAAGTACAATGCGCCCAGGGACGAAAGTTGCCCAAACGACTGCGGCAAGCTGCGGAGCTTGTTTTCTTCGAGATGAAGCACTTGCAACATGGCGAGTTGGCCGAACGATTCGGGAAGTTCGGTCAGAGCATTTTCCCGAAGTACCAGTTGATTGAGTTGCTCAAGACCGCCGAATGAATGAGGGAGGGCCTTCAGCCGATTGGCCGGTATTGTCAGAAAGCGAAGCTGCCGCAATTGCCCGAAGGAATCGGGGAGTTCCGTCAGGCAGTTTCGGTCAATCCTCAGCACGGTCAATTGACTGAGTTGCCCAAGGGATGATGGCAAAGTCGACAACTGGTTGTCGGAGGCATAAATCTGTTTCAGTTGTTCGAGCCCGCCAAAGGTTGATGGAAATCCTGTCAAATGGTTGTTAGAAATGTGGAGGTCTTTTAGTTTCTTGAGCTTCCCAAACGACTCAGGAAGCTCGGTCAATCGATTGTTGCTGAGGTCGAGAAACTCCAGTTGCGCGAGTTCTCCGATCGACTCGGGTAGGGTGGTCAGGTTGTTTCTTTCGAGGAAGAGTTTTTGAAGCCCGGAAAGCTGGCCGAGCCAAGGAGGCAGCTCGACCAGTTTACTGTCCGACAAACATAAAGTTTTCAGATGGGTGAGGTTGGTAAGCGGTTCAGGCAGCTCGATCGAATGATTCCAGGAGAGTGTCAGCGATTGCAGTTTTCGCAAGTTTCCGATCGACTCGGGTAGCTCTCGCAGGAGGTTCCCCCCGGCCTCAAGGGACTGAAGTTGACTGAGTGCGCCGATCGCCTCGGGCAATTCAGCCAGGCGGTTCGACATCACGTCCAGCGATTCAAGCTGCCTGAGCAGCAAGATCGAGTCGGGCAGTTTCGTCAGGCGATTCCTTGCTACCTGGAGCGATTGAAGTTGACTGAGTTCGCCGACCTCTGTGGGCAATTCGGTAAAACGATTGTCGTTCAGCCCCAGTAGTTTCAGGTACGGAAGCGACCGAATCCACTCCGGGATTCTGGTCAACTTGTTTCCCCAAAGTTGCAGCGTTTGGAGTTGCGAAAGTCGAGGCAACCACTCAGGCAGTTCGGTCAAATGGTTTCCGGTGAGATCCAACGATCGAAGCTGCGTGAGGGCCGCGATGCATTCGGGAAATTCTCTCAGATGATTACCCGAGAGATTCAACCGTTCCAGGTGGGTGAGTTTCTCAAGCGATTTTGGCAATTCGCGGAGCATGTCCTCATCGGCTCCGTGGTTGCACCTCAGATCAAGAACTTTTCTTCCTGAGATCAAGGCACTCTGAATCTTCCGCTCCGCGCGAAGGTAACCTTGATTGACAGTCATTCACCCGTCTCCAACATGCGCCGTCCGTAGGTGCATTACTTCATCGATTCGCTGCTCAATATACACCCGCAACCCTCGGATGCATCCAAAGGAATCCCCGACGGTTTTGAATGTCGAGGAAAGGTCTGTCGAATCATTGGTCATGTAGAGCCGCAGCTCTTGTGCATGGGGGCGGCTAGGACTCTGCCACTGCGGAAAATGAGGAGCAAAGGGATTTTACCAGGAAATTTCACGAGGAAGTTGCCGGATAAAGCGAATGCACCCGATCTAGCGCGCATTCGGAAGTTACGGTTTCCATGGACGCCTACGACCGAAGGGAATCGATCCAAGCAAGCTCCGACTTGCCAGAATGTTGAATCTTGGACCCCTACGACAAAGGTGCAAATTATGGCACGGTTGAATCCCAGTTCCTCCTCATCCAGTTCCCGGTCGTCGAGTTCTCAATCGTCTTCCTCCAGTTCCCTGTCGTCGGCGTCCAGTTCGTCGTCATTCGATGGTTCGTCGCTCCCCTCCGCCAGCTCATCATCGTCCAGCAGTGGAAAAAAGGAGCGCGACGCCTTGAAGGCCAAGTCGCCTGGCTTGCCCGTTGCGACTTCGTCGGCGCCATCGTCGAATCCTTCCTCCCTCAGGTCGTCGTCTAGCCCGTCTCCCAGAACCTCGGGGCAGCCTTCGTCCGGATCGACTGTTTCGAGTTCCTCATTCGATGGCTCGTCGCTCACCTCCGTGGATTCATCGTCTTCCGGAGCGGGCGTCTTGCTTCCGCGTTGACTGGGTTTGGCCAGGGCAGAGTGCTTGAAGGGAGAGGGAGAATCGAGTCGACTAAGAGGGAGGTGGCGTTAAGGAAAGTGGGATCAGGCTACTGGCTGGTGCGGGCGACTCGGAAACCGAGTCCATCGACATTGCTCGGTCTTTCTCCGAAACGTTTCGACGAGCGGACGGCTCGGCACAATGTCATGCTGTGCCCACCCCGAACCAATCGAAAATCCTTGGACTGCAAGACCTCCTCACTGTTATTTTCCGCAGGGGGGTTGGCATAATCATGTCCCGCTTCGTTGCACCATTCGATAACGTTGCCGTGCATATCAAACAGTCCATAGGCGTTCGGCAAAAGTTTGGCGACGGGATGGCTCGTTTCGGAAGAATTGACGGCAAACCAGGCGTATTTACCCAGTAGATCGTCGTCATCGCCGTAACAGCGAAGCGTGTTTGCTCCGCCACGGCAGGCGTACTCCCATTCCACTTCCGCGGGCAACCGGTATCCCTTGCGGTGCCGATAGTTTTCGACAACCTTCATTCCCTCGGCGAATCGACCCTCGGCGTTGGGTTGGTAGCAAAATTGGTCCGGGGCCAGACCTTCCTTGGCGCTCAGCCAGTTGCAATATTCCGTGGCCTCGTACCAACTCACTTTGGCGACGGGCAGATCGGCGGCCATACCGGGTTTCTCCATCTCGTTCACCTTGCGGCCCGCGGCCTTTTCCCGGGCTGCGCGCTCCAGGTAAAAGGGACGATACTGGGCGATCGTTACTTCCGTCATGCCGATGTCGAAGGACCGGCTGATTTTTCTTTGGTGGTGGTCTTCTCTCGCTTCCCAGCCAGGTTGACCAGGGATCGCGCCCATCTGGAAAGTGATCGGACCGTCAAACTTCACCATCGTCATCTGGGCGGAATTGACATACCAGCGACGCGCGGCACCAGGAACGCTTACTTTGGCCAACTCGGGCCGCTTTCCCCATTGATCAAGCAGCCACTGGGCCGCGGCGTGAACGGCCGCGCTGTCATCGGTGCGGTAGAGTTCCACGATTTTTGGGACCAACTCCGCCCGGCGGGCCGCGGATAAAGCACGCTCGTCGTACGCGCCCAAACTCAAGAGCAAGGCGGCGCGCAGGTCGGCATCGGCCTGCGCCAGCCGTTCGCTCAGTCTCTCCGCCGGGCAACCCAGTGTCGCCAGACGGTCGATGATGAAGCTTCGGCAGCGCGGATCGGGAGACGGTTTCAAGAGCGGCCAGAGCCGCTCGTCCGCTCCCAGCCTGAGAAGCGCGATGGCCAGGTTCGCGCGGCGAAGGGCCAAGGTGTCGAGATTCTCGCTCGTCGGGGGCAGTCGATCGAACTCGGCGTTCAAGGCCGCACGGGAAATCGCTGGGTTGCGCTCCAGGGGAGTAAAGATCAATGGAAACGAAGTGGGCGATGCATGGGACAAGGCGGCGGCGAGCACCTCCGAACGATCGGCGGCGTAGTCGGCGATGACGGCGGCGGCGATCGGCGCCGGGTCTTGCCGAAATCGGTCCAGTAAAGCGATAACGAGTGGACCTTGCACCGCTCGCAGGGCGTCCACCCAGCGCGGCAAAACCAGCGAAGGCTGTGCGACCAACTGATCGGCGACCCAATGGCTTTTCGACTTCCACCGGTCGTTGTTGGGATCAAAACTCGCCAGGGCGGCAGCCGCGCGAAAACGCGCCGCAGGTGCCGCACTCTCCGTATCGAGCAGCATCCAGAATCCATCGACCAGGCTCGCGGCATGGGGAGCCAACGCATCGCGGATGACGACAAAATCGGCCACATCGGCTTCGAGCAGTTCGCTGCGTAGCGCATCGGCGTGACTTGGGTTGGAGGGCAAGAGGCCGAGCAAGGCGCGCAGACGCCGGTCGCGCCGTGTTGCCGGGTCGGCGGCGATTTGCTCAAGACGAGGATCGACCAGCTTTCGGGAATCGGCCAGCTCTTCAATGATGGCCGGCGTTTCCCGAATGTTCGCATCGAGAAGGCGCAACATATTCGCATTCGCCCGGCTTTCCGCGCGCTCTTGCATATCCAGGCCGCGCAGAAACCAGGCCGACATTGCGATAAGGGTCAGGGCCAGGGCCATCCAGCTCAAATTCGTCAAATGCTTGCGCGCGGCGGCCCGCATCATTTGCCCTTCCGGCTGCGACCAGGATGCCGGCGACGTCAGATGTCGAATTTCCAGCCATTCCCATAGCGAGGGCAACTGGCGCGATTCCGGACGGGAGCGCCAAAGCGATGCCCGATCGGCCAGGCGCAATTGCATTCGGCCGCGCCAAGTTTGCCTCTGGTTTCTCGATAGCCATTCTCGAAGGGAAGGCACCATGTAGTCATGCGTGAGCTGGTAGTGTTTCGTCCCTTCGGATACGGATGTAGAAGAATCATCGAGCATTTTTTCCGAAGCGGTGGGGGTGATCAGGCGAACTTCCCCATCGAGGATGCGCATCAGATCGGCAAAGTGCTTGGGATAGTCCGCGTACCCGGAAAGGTCCATCAGCTCCTTGTAAGATCGCATATACCCCTTGATATCCGCGCCCGCCTCGGGCAGCAGAGCCTGCAACACCGCCTGGGCCGCCTTCTGATGGAGTCGATGTTGCGCCGGCGCGGAGGCCGACAGAAACGTCTCGTCGAGGAAGGCGACGCCCACCCCCTTCGTGCCGCCGACCTCCGCAAGCGTGGAGGCGGTCCACCGCTTGCCTTTCACCATTTCCGCGAAAAGAGCCAGCCTCACCGAGATGACCTTGCCCTCGTCGGCCAGGCTGGCAACAGCTTGATCGAGGAACGCCTCCTGTTCGGCGTCGAGTGGCGATTCGCCGAGGGTGCCGTGGGCGGTGCCGAAAAGGGCCAGCACCTTGCGCGCGTGGCGCAGGTCGAACAGGTCCACCAAGCGCGAGCTTTCCCCTTCGACGAGGTGCACTTCGAGCGCTTGCATGAACCGGCTGACCGCCAGCCAAAAATCGTCGCGCACCATCAAAATGCACATCACCCGGCGGCCGTCGCACTGCCTCAAGGCGAAGATGAGGTCGTCGGCTTCTTCATCGGCGCGCGCGTGCAACCACTGTTCGAACTGGTCCAGGACGATCACCCATTTGGGACCCTGGGTCGCTCCGTGCGGGTTCCGCAGGGCCGCCAAGGACTCGGTTAGCCCCCATTTTGGGTCCAGTTCCGGGCAGGCCTTGCGAAGTCCCGTCAAAATCCGCTTTTCCGTGTCGCCGGGCGTGGCTTCGACATAGATCGCCACGGCACGCTGCTTGTCCAGGCGCGGCAAGATACCCGCCTTGACCAGGGAGGATTTGCCGCAACCCGAAGGTCCGTAGATCAGGCCGATCGGGAAGGTCTTGTCCGCATGGCGTTCTTCCATGCGGACTTTCCAGAAGCGCACCATGTCGGGCAAGCCGTCCCGGTCGCGGGGACCGGGAAGCAGTTCCAGGAAGAAGTCGGCGTCATGCCTGTCGAAGGAGCTCAGGCCCTTCGGCACGACTTTCACGGGATGTTCCTTCGATCCCGAGGCAGCGCGCGTGGCGGGGGTGGGCGACTGAGTCGAGTCCTGCACCGTCAGGGCGGAATGAGAGGGGGAAGGGAACTCTCTGAGGGCGCTTTCCCTCAGGAACGCACGCAGATCGTTCGCCATGTCCAGGGCGGTCGAGTACCGGTCCGAAGGGCGAATCGCGAGGGCCATGAGGCAGATCCGTTCCACCTCCTTGGGGATCTTGTCATTGAGTTGGCGCAGCGGCCGAGGCTCGGCCGTGCGGATCATTTGGCGAATTTTCTCGCGCGAGTCGGCTTGAAAGGGCCTTTTGCCGGTCAGCAATTCGTAAAAGACGACGCCCAGGCTGAAGATGTCGGACCGGCCGTCGACCCGGTGGCCCTCGCCGCGCGCCTGTTCCGGACTCATGTAAGCGGGGGATCCCAAGTACTTTTTCCCCGTGCCGAAGTCCTCATCTCGTAGCGCCAGCCCAAAGTCTGCCAGGTAGGGCTTGCCGGACATGTCGAGCAGAATGTTGCCGGGCTTGACATCGCGATGCACCAGGCCTTTGCCATGGGAGTGGTGGAGCGCCTCGGCAATGGTGGATATGAGCTCACCCGACTCGTGAAAGGTCTGGCGCCTTTGGCTGACGATCTGGCTCAGATCGTGGCCTTCGACAAATTTCGAGACGACAAAACAGAGTCCGTCTTCGGTCCGTCCGAAATCGTAAACCGGGACGATGTTCGAGTGATCGAGCGCGGCCAGGTTGCGGGCTTCTTTTAGGTAGGCTTCGATGTCGTAGGGAGTCTTGACGCGCCGGCGGTGGGGGACCTTGATGGCCACGCTGCGCAGCAGTTCGTCGTCGAAGGCGAGGTAAACGCAGCCAAATCCCCCTTCCCCGAGCTTTCTTTCGATGCGGTAGCGGCCAATGGTCGTGGCCGTGGCGGAGGTTTCCGCCGTCGTTTCAGCCGACTCCGGGTGGAAGGATCCGGTGTTTTCGACTTCGTTCATCTGGCGATTGACCACCGGTTTTCTTTGATTTCTTCTTTTACTTAACGTCTTCTAAGGGCGTTTTACTCCACCGGCCGTTTGATTTATTGGGTTTTCTTGATTTCTCTCTCTTATTTGCGGCCGTGGGTCCGGTCGCTCGCGGCTGGAACGGGTTTTAGAAATTATAACAGGTGGGTTTGTTCGGCAGCCCGCGGCGGGCTCCGCTTGGGCGCGGCGGCATTCGTGACGCCGCGGAGGCACCGGCAAACCCGCGGACATCGATCCGGCCACATTGTCAGCTGTAGCCTGGGCAACCGCTCGTTTTGCCTCGCGAAATCAGGGCGTCAAGGCTATGTCGGGCGTATTTTCTGGGCGGCTCGCCGTGTGTGGCCTTGGGGGGTATCGTCGGGCCTGAGCGGTTATCTACGCGTGCGCCCTGGCGGCGTCCAGAGAAAGTCTCCTCGCTCGCGAAAGGCGAGGATTTGCTGGACCGAGTGATCGCTTTTGCGATCGACCGCTTCGGTGGAATTGAAGGCGTTGTGCGGGGTGCAGAGGCAATCGTCGCGCTTCGAGAGCGCGATCGCGGCGAGCACTTCGGGATCGGTGCTTTGGATTTGCAGGCGCAGGGCGGTCGCCAGGGCGGGTTCGTGGTCGTAAACATCGAGAGCCACACCGCCGAGTAGGCCAGCATCAAGCGCTTCGAGCAGGCTGGTGGAGGGGCTCAGTTCGCCGCGCGAGACATTGACGAAGAGGGCGCCGGCTTTCACTTGGCGCCACTGGGGCATGCCGAAGTAACCGCGGTTGGTCGCGTTGAGATCCATGGCGCAGACGAGGATATCGCTCTTGGTCAGGGCATCGTTGAGGGTGGTGTAGGCCACATCGCCATGGCGAGGATCGAGATCGACCCCGAGGACTTTCATGCCCAGGGCGGCGCCGATCTTGCACACCTCGTGGCCGATGTGGCCGACGCCGATAACTCCCAGCGTGCGGCCCTGGCATTCACCGCCGGTGATGCCATCGCGTTCAAAGTGCGGAAACTGGCGCAATTGTCTGGGAAGGCGCCGAAGGAGCGCCATCCAGACCATCATGGCATGTTCGGCGACGGCCCGGTGGCAATAGAGGGGCAAGTAACCAAGCGCGGGCGGCGATAGGACCTGGGCGGCGTAGGCGAGCAGGTGATCGTAACCGGTACTGCGCGAAAGGATCGCATCGAGCTGGGATGACCAGCGAAGAGGGATTTGCGATTGGGTGCGGATAGATATCAGCCTTGCGGGAGGTGTGTCGTGACCCGATTCTTGAATCGTCTTGTCGGTGTAATGGGCATTGACGCTTGCGGGAAGGTACGAGCGCAAGGCTTCGGCTTCCTCGGCGAAGGCTTCGTAAAAGCAGACATCGTGCATCGTCGGGGGACTTTCGTGAGTTGCGGATTTGCTGGACGCGCATCGAAATGCGACGGGACGGAGGCAATCGGTATTCGAGCGATAGATGGGCCCTGGTTTTGTCTTCTTTACTCGGGTCCTTTCCAGGGATTTTCTGGGTAATCGTCCGTTCTATTGGGTGGATCGATGCTTGCCAACGGAACCGAATCGTAGGCGGCGGGAAAGGGGCGCTGGATTCCTTGAGCGCAGTGATCGTTCAGTATCAAAAGGCGCGTCGCGATTGGGTTTATTTGTAATGATTTCACCTGAGCGTTCTCATGATTCCTAGGCTAAGTCTGGTGAGCGGTGGGTGTGAGCCAACTGATTTTAAATAGTCAACAGGATGAAGTGTTAGCGGTATTAAGCGGTGATAATATACTGACTGTTTTGAATCATTGGTCCATGCGTCAAGTCTATAGAATCATGGCGCTTACGCACCACGCTCGCCTAGATTTTTCCCACTGAAAAGATGATGGTCTGGTGGGTGACGGGGCACCCTGGCGATTGCCGTTGATGGCGTTGTGGTGTGGAAAGAGATCATGTGCGCTCTCGCGCGCCATGCCAATTTGTGCAGCAATCGGTACTCGTTTAGCCCTTTCCCGGCTAACATGACAGCCCGAGTTGCGAGAAATCCACAAGCCCATTCGCAGAACGTGGCGCGTGTCCGCGCCTCAGCGAAGCTGGTACAAAAAAAGCGAAGCTGGTACAAAAAAATGACAGCCCGAGTTGCGAGAAATCCACAAGCCCATTCGCAAGATGTGGCTCGTGTCCGCGACTCGGCGAAGCCGGTACCAAAAAAATGAAGATTGCTACTTATAATGTTAATAGTATTAATGCTCGGTTGCCGGTGCTTTTGCAGTGGTTGGAGGTGGCGAAGCCGGATGTGGCTTGTTTGCAGGAATTGAAGGCGGCGCAGGAGAAGTTTCCTGTTGCGGCGCTCAATGAGGTGGGGTACCGGGCGATTTGGCATGGGCAGAAGGCGTGGAATGGGGTGGCGGTGTTGGCTCGGGGGGTGGAGCCGGTCGAGATGGGGCGCGGGTTGGCGGGGGACCCGGAGGATTTGCATAGCCGGTATTTGGAGGGGGTGGTTTCGGGGGTGCGGATTGGGTGTTTGTATTTGCCCAATGGGAATCCGGCGCCGGGGCCGAAGTTCGATTACAAGTTGAGGTGGTTGGAGCGGTTCACGGCGCGGGCGGCGGAGTTGGTGGGGTTAGCCGAGCCGGTGGTGTTGGCGGGGGATTACAATGTGATCCCTGAGGATTTGGATGTTTCCAACCCGGCGGCGTGGGTGAATGATGCGTTGTTTCGGCCGGAGACGAGGGGGGCGTATCGGGGGTTGTTGGCGCAGGGGTGGGTCGATGCGCTGAGGCATTTGAAGCCGGGGGAGCCGTTTTATACGTTCTGGGATTACATGGCGGGGGCGTGGCGAAGGAATGCGGGGTTGCGGATTGATCATTTGTTGGTGAACCCGGCGGCGGCGAAGCGGTTGACTGCGGGGGGCGTGGACAAGGATGTGCGGGGTTGGGAGAAGACGAGCGACCATGCACCGGCGTGGATTCAATTGGGGGAGTGAGGGGGGGGGCCGGTTGACAGGTTTTCGTTTGAGGTGAAGGACTGCAGCTTGTTGACTATGCAGAATAAGTGGATTTATGTCCGCTGCTTGCCAGGTTTCGACTGAAGTTGAGGGGGAAATCGAGGTGAGCGGAGTGCGTAAGCGCTCCGGTTCTATGAGCCTCGCACATGGTGTCGTGATTCAAAATAGACGGTTTATGTCGTCGTGGTTGTCTAGGGTAATTGACTTCACCTTGTTGACGAATCAGAACCGGTGGACTGACGCCCACCGCTCACCGGACTTTGACTGAAGTGAAGGGAGAAATCGAGGTGAGCGGAGTGCGTAAGCGCTCCGGTTCTGTGAATCTGGCACATGGGGTGATGATTCAAAATAGACTGTTTAGATCATTGTGTTCGTCTGCGGTAATCGACTTCACGTTGAGGACGATTCAGAACCGGTGGACTGACGCCCACCGCTCACCGGGTTTTCTGTTTGACCGGACGGTCCCGGAGGGGGCAACGCGTTGTTGGTTCTGGCCGAGGGTTTCTCCGGTGCGCAGTGGTCGCAGTACCAGGGGGCGGGGGTGAATACCGGGCGAGGGTTGCGTTTGTGGCAACGGGCGCAGAGGTAGCGTTTGCCCCGGGGCGCGGTTTTGGCGCGGACTTTTTTGCCGCTACGATCCATCTTCTCGCCCATTGATGCGGCCCACTGTTCTTTGAAATTCGTTAGGAAATGTTCGCGATGGGGCGCACCCAACGCGAATCCGACTCGCGCCTAACATGGAATCATGAACTTTCTATTTTACCCCAGCGTCGAGCCAGGCGATATTCCGGCGATCGCGGGACTACGCTATTTGCCCGGTTATATCAGCGAAGCGGCCGAGCGGGATCTTGTCGCGGCCATTGATGCCTTGCCCTGGAATACCGAGTGGAAGCGACGCCGCCAGCCTTATGGCGCCGGCTATGGCAATTCGGGTGAGGGGCCGCCGATTCCGGCATGGGGGCGGCACCTGGGAGAGCGGATGTTTGCCGAGGGTGTCACCGAATCGCCATTCGATCAAATGCTCGTCAATGAATACCAACCCGGGGTTGGAATCTCGATGCATTGCGATTACGAGCCCTATGGCCGGACCGTGGTGTCGTTAAGTTTGCTGGCGCACTGCGTCATGGATTTTCATCATGTCGCCAGCGGCCGCAAGGAGCAATTACTTCTGGAACCGCGCAGCCTGCTCGTGCTGAACGACGAGGCGCGCTACGCCTGGGAGCATGGCATTGACGCGCGCAAACGCGATGTTTGGCAAGGGATGCCGTTTGATCGGGGGCGCAGACTGTCGATCACATACCGGTTTCGGGTCGAGTGATCTGGCCAAGCGAGCTCATCCGCAACCTAAGAGAACTGAGGTCAACAATAGGATACCAGTCTTTCCACCCATTGGGGCCATGGGAGAGTTGCGAAGTCCAGGATATTTTGCGAAGGAAGGCGAAATCGATGTTGACAGGCTTTACTAAGGGAGGTTAACACCGCCTGTCACCGGTGTTGGGCGTTTGCCGCGCCGAGTTCACCCTGGCCCAAGGTCAAGTTGGTCTGACCGCCGAACGGGCGGTCAGGCTCCTGCCGATTTCACCGTTAAAGTTTCACTTTGCCGAAAAAACGGCCGATAAATGAGCGTATTCCTTGGAAAAAGGGAGGGTGAATACGGGGGCTTGCTTTCATGCAATTTTCCACGCTGGAATTCGCCTTCTTCTTTTTCACGGTATTCGCCGTCTACTGGTCGTTGCCCTGGAAGCGGGCCCGCATCTACTGGCTGGTCGCGGCCAGTCTCTATTTTTATGCTTCGTGGAGCCCCGAACTCGCTTTTCTTGTCCTGGCCACCTCGGTCATGGACTATCTGCTGGGGCGCGGCATCGGCCATTTTCGTGACGAACGCATTCGCAAAGGCCTGATGCTGACGAGTCTGACCGTCAACCTCGGCGTGCTTTGCTATTTCAAATACGCCAATTTCTTCCTGGACAGCTTGAGGGCCGGCCTGGCCGCGCGAGGGATCAACGCGTCGATTCCGGCACTGGAAATTATCGTCCCCTTTGGCATCTCCTTCTACACCTTCGAGGCGATCAGTTACACGATCGATGTGTATCGGCGACGCATCGAAGCCGAAACGCGGCTGTCGCACTTTCTTTTGTTCATTTTGTTCTTCCCCCATTTGGTTGCCGGACCTATTGTGCGCGCGTGGGATTTTTTGCCGCAGGTTCAGCGATTGAAGCGCTGGTCGTGGCTTCGCCTCAGCTACGGGATGCAGCTCTTTGTCGTGGGGTTGTTCAAGAAGCTGGCCATCTCCGACAATATGGCGTTTTTCAGCGACCCGATCTTTGCCGACCCGGGATCTTTTAAGGGGCCGGCCCTTTGGCTGGGCATGATCGCGTTTGCCATTCGGATCTGGGCCGACTTTTCCGGCTATTCGGACATGGCGCTCGGTGCCGCCCATGCCCTGGGCTTCAAGCTGACCAGAAACTTCAATCTGCCCTACCTCGCCCTCAATGTTTCGGAATTCTGGCGCCGCTGGCATATCTCGCTTTCCACCTGGCTGCGCGATTATTTGTTCATTCCCCTGGGGGGCAACCGCGGCTCGTCGTGGGCCACCGGCCGCAACCTGCTCATCACGATGTCGCTTGGCGGATTGTGGCACGGAGCGAACTGGTCCTACCTTCTCTGGGGCGTCGCTCACGGAATGTTTCTGATCATTCACCGGTCGTTTCGCGCCTGGGCCGAACCCAGGCCGCGCGTGCAACAGTTCCTTCAGGCGCCAAGCGGTAAGTTTCTGCGGTGGCTGGCCACCATGATCTGCATCGTCGGATCCTGGGCGCTCTTCCAGCCGAGCCTCGAAGTGGCGGTCGTCATCTTGAATGGGCTCTTGATGATGCCAAGCGGCTATCCGGTGCCTGGCAACGAAGTCTTTCTGATCGTATCGATCGTTGCCCTGGTCGCCTTGCAATACTCTGTTTCGAGCAGGTCGCTCGCGGGAGCGCTTAAGCGCGTTCCCGTACCCATGTCGGGTGCGGGTTATGCCGCGCTATTTTTTGCGGCGCTGCTCCTTTCGCCACAACAAAGCAAAGTGTTCATCTATTTTCAGTTTTAGTTTTCTTGTGAACGACGATCAAAAACATGAAAACAAGTGCGTCTAAAATTAAGAGCCAAGCAAAGAAATTTATTTATTCATTTCTATTGGGAATGTCGGCGATCTGGTTGTCGTTGTATTTTTGTATCGCCCCGACCAAAACCAACTTCTTGCGCGCCAACGACGCGAACTTTTGGCGCCTCTGGTCGCTGGCCGATCGGCGGATGAAGGAGTCGACCAGCAAAGGGGAGCTCAGCGTGATGATGGTGGGAAGTTCGCGCACGCAGTTCGGCTTTAGCGGGCAAACGGTGGAAGAGACGATGCGCGAGTCGGTTGATTTGCCCGTGACGGCGGTCGGCTTTGGTTGCGCCGGTTCGGGGCCGCTCTATCAACTGGTGCTTGCTCACCGCATGATGGAACTGGGTTCTCCTCCCGATCTGGTTGCGCTGGAAATTCATCCAGCCCTGCTCATGAACATCAAGGGGCGGCCGATGGAGTTGAATTGGCTCAATTGCAACCGGCTGCATCCGCTGGAGCGCGATCTTCTGCTCGATGTGGGTGTCGAGCTGCCAGGCGACTTGCCCGACGAGAGAGAGCAGGCTTCGTGGGCGAAGTGGTTTCATATGCGCCAGTCGGTCTTTCTCCCCTTGCGCGAGGCGTTTCTTGCCTTTGAAAATGGCGGGCCCAACGAGCTTCTGAAATACGATCAATGGGGAGCGCCGCTGTTTAAGAAGGCGAAAGGCCCGGTGCAAAATGGCACGCGAATCGCCCAGGCGCGCGCGGAATATTTCGAGGCCTTGCAAAATCACAGGCCGGGCGAATCGACCCTGGCCTGCCTTGCGAAGACGATCGAGTTATTTGCCGCAAAGGGGATTCCGCTGGTCATGGTGCGTTACCCGGAGGGCCCTGCTTTCCGGTCGTGGTATGAGCCGGGACTCAATGAAGAGATCGTGGCCAACTTGAACCGGCTTGCGGAAACGAACCAGGTGACCCTGATCGATGCCTGGAGCTGGCTCAAAGAGGAGGATTTCGTCGATTCCCACCATATGACGCGCGAGGGGGCGCGGCTGTTCTCGGACAAGCTTTCGCGCGAGCTGTCGAAAAAGGTCGCGAAACTTGCCAAGTCGGTGAAGGCAAACGGCAGACTGTAGGTTTCCCTACCGGCTCCTCTTCGCGAAAGAGATTTTCGTTGCCACGAGTTAAGGCGTGACGCCGTTGGGGAACGCGGCTCGCAGGTAGGCATCTGCCGTGCGATAGCGGAGAAGTTTCGGGTCCCACTGGAGGGCTACGGGTTTGCCGCAGGCGGCCTTCCATTTTTCTTTCTGTTGAGCATCGAATGCCTCCAGGACCGCATCGTCTCGCTGTTTCTTGAGAGCGCTGATTTCCTTGTGGATCGACTCCAGTTCATTGCTTCGCTCAGGCCCCGTTTCCCCGAGGTCGAACGGAGAACTCTCCCTGCCGAGGTAGAGCAAAGAGCGATCTTCGATTCTTCTGAGGAGCTGTTGCAGGTCGCTTGTCAACTTTTGAACCTGGGCGTCGGTCAGCTTGAAGTCGGCTTTCCATTGCGGGTTCGTCACCACGTGCCAGGGGCCGCGGTATTGAAACATCAAATTGCGCAGGGTTTCGAGTTGATCCTTGCTCAGAACACCGGCAAGGGCCTTCATCCGTTGCGCGTAGATGGCTTGTTCGATCTTGGCCATCATTTCATCGCTTTTTTTGGCCAGCTCTTCCTTGGACATCTTTTTTCGGGCGTCGGTTTGTTGCCAATATTCCCATTCTTTGTTCAAGGGCAAGTCGCTTTTGAAATCGGTCAGCATGATCTTGGCGATCTCGACATATTCCGGCCCGGCAATGGCCAGGTAATTTCTGACATCCGATCGCAATAGCAGGAAAAACTCGGCTTCCAGGGAGGATTCAAGGGCGACCAGATAGCGGCGCGCGGAACCGTCATCGGCCAACCCAATATTCTGCCAGCTGAAAAGAACGACCAAGCCACAGGAGACCATCCACGCTTTCATGGGAACACCCTTGTCTGGTGCAGAGCGCTACTATCGGCCGAAGAAATGCGGCGGCCGAAGAAATGCGGCGGCGCAGGCTTCATTGGCAGGACGCCATGGCAACTCGGCAGTGCGGTCGAACGTCACCATTGGCCAGATTAGCAGAGTCACCGCGGCACGACCATCCAAGACAGGGTCCAAGGAAGACCGATTCGAAAAAATGGGTCATTCCAGGTGTCAAAGACGGCAAAGGTTTATGGGGAATGAACCGGTTGAGATGACGTCATCCTGGCAGTTGAAGAGGAAGCTGCTTTGCAGTGCAGCGCAATACGCTCGTCATTTGCGGGTGAATCTTCGGAAGGAATGTGGGTTCAAAGCAATCCTCTGGCGGTCCCCCGCTTTCTACCGATCCTGTCCGCAAGTCCACGGGCAGCGGCCATTGACCCATGCGTGGGAAGTAAAGGTCCCAGTGCCTGTTGCCCGGAAGGCGTTTTCGGCGGCCATCAAGGGCGGTTCATCAGCCGCTGAGGTCTGCCAAGTCAAGTCGCCATCCGCCGCGTTCTCCCAATGCGGTGCGGACCTCGATGAGAAAATTGCATTCGAGGAAGGTGCAGAAGCCGCCGCGAAGAAAGGGCTGAGGTTCTCATTCAGCGGCTTAAGCAAGACGCATGAAGCGGCATATTTCTTGCTCATCCTGCCGTCTTGCCCGGCTTGCTTCCATGGCTTGACCAAATGGACTGGGAGAACTCGATGAAAGCTCTTTGCTGGCACGGCACCGGGGATGTTCGCGTCGACCATGTTCCGGATCCCAAAATCCAGGAACCCACCGACGCGATCGTGAAGATCACTTCTTCGGGCATTTGCGGATCCGATTTGCATTTGCTCGATGGCTTCATGCCTTCCATGAAAAAGGGAGATGTGCTGGGCCACGAGCCGATGGGGATTGTGGAAGAGGTCGGCAGTGACGTCAAGAAATTGAAAAAGGGAGACCGCGTCGTCGTTCCTTTTACGATTTCATGCGGCGACTGTTTCTTTTGCAACAGATCGTTCTTTTCCTGCTGCGACCGGTCCAATCCCAATGCCGAGATGGCGCGCAAGGCGATGGGCCACTCTCCTGCCGGGCTTTTCGGTTTTTCGCATATGCTCGGAGGCTATGCGGGGGGCCAGGCGGAATACTTGCGCGTGCCCTACGCCGATGTTGGGCCGATCAAGATCGAATCGGGCTTGCCCGACGAGCGCGTTTTGTTCTTGTCCGACATTTTTCCCACCGGTTACATGGCAGCGGAGAATGCCGAGATCGAGCCGGGCGATACGGTGGCGGTCTGGGGCTGTGGACCGGTTGGCCAGTTCGCCATTCAAAGCGCCTGGATGTTCAAGGCGGGGCGAGTCATTGCCATCGATCGGATTCCCGAGCGGCTTGCCATGGCCAAGGAGCATGGCAAGGCTGAAGTCATCGATTTCAGCAAGCACGACGCCTACGAGAAGCTTCAGGAAATGACCAAGGGAATGGGACCCGACCGGTGCATCGACGCGGTGGGTTGCGAGGCTCATGCCCCCTCCGTCCTCAGTTCGATCGCCGACAGCGCCGCCGAAACCGTGTTCAAAAACGATCGCATGCATTCCTTGCAACAGGCCATCATGGCTTGCCGCAAGGCAGGGACCGTTTCGGTGCCGGGCGCCTATGCCGGCCAGTCGGACAAACTGCCCTTTGGCGCGCTCATGAACAAGGGATTGACGCTGAAAACGGGTCAAACCCACATGCAGCGCTACATGAGGCCTTTGCTTCAAAAAATCGAGATGGGAGAAATCAATCCCTCCTTTGTCATCACGCATACGGCGCCGCTGGATAAGGCTCCCGAACTGTACAAAACCTTCCGCGATAAAAAAGACGGCTGCATCAAGGTCGTTTTGAAGCCGTGAGTGCAGGAATTTCTTGCACCAAAGGGGTACTCCCTCGCCAAGAGGGAGCCCGTTCCCAGGTTTCTCGCAAAGTTCCCCTGGAAAATCGCGAAGGTCTCATGATAAAATTTTTTCACGTGGGGCACGGCCCAGCATTTGCCTGGTTCGGCTGACTTTTTTCTCCGTGCGCAAACCGATTTCTGGGAGGCACAACGATGACGGCGTCCATCCGACCCGGAGATGTAGTGGTCTACCGGAAACAAAAGTTCTCCGCCAAGCCGGGCCCCAATGCCCGCCAGATCGATCCTTCGCCGCGTGGAGATTCCTACAGCTACCTGGTTTCCAAATTCTGGCGGGTCGTAAGCGTACCGTCCGAACAGGTGATCGTGGTCTGCACGCGCACGGGCAAGGAACTCAAGGTCAACGCCAACGACCCCAATTTAAGGCGGGCCGGTCTTTGGGACTGGCTGTGGTTTCGCAAACGCTTTCCCCAACCGCCTGAGGGCGGTCCGGCTCAACTGCCGCAAATGTGATTTTTGACCCGGCGGCACCGCGAATCGGCTTCATTGCGCCATCGCCATTTTCTGGGCGAATGGGGAAGCCCGGTTCCCCTGGTTGCTTGCACCACCGTCGCTTGCGCCAGAAATTCCCTTTGGAACGTGGGGTTAAAAACCCATCAGTTTGCCCAGCCAGTAAACCAAAATTAACAAGGGCACGAAGGGAAACAGAAGCACCACCAGGGTCACGAAGAGAGCCAGGGGAATCATGGGGAGGCGGATGAGGAATTCCTGAAAGCTGCTTTCCTGTTTCTTTTCTCCGTGCGGCAGAAGCATCGTCGTCTCTTCCTTGTCGTAAGTCGGTCCGTGGCGCCGGTGCCCAGGGATCAACCAACCCATGACCGCCCTGCGTGTAATCAGTTTTATATTCGGCAAGGCGCCCAGTAGCCCTTCTTGTTGAGCTTTGACCCGAATCGGCAGGGCACGGGGCATTCGCTCAAGGGCCTGGCAACCGGTCCTGGGCAGGGTTCTGCCAACAAACAAGCATCTACTTGCACCCGGCATGAAAATTGAAGCCGGCATAAAAATCGAATATTGGAAGTCGGGGGACACGAAGAAGGCGGTGCCGTGGTGGATCCCACCGGGCGCCGCCTTCCCTCACTTCCTCAAGAGAGCGCGGAAATCGACGGTGCCTTTTGCATTTGCGACGCGCCCGTTTTCTAAACGGCAGCCGCTTCGCGGTTGATGCGGCTTTCGGCGAGTTGCGTGAGCTTCTCGTCGGCCCCTTTCTCTTCCTCCAGCGATAGATGGAGGATCTCGGCGGAATCGACTTGACCCAGCTCCTTGGCGAGGGAGCAGAGGCCGCCGTAAAGAGCGATCTCGTAATGCTCGATTTTTTGCGCGGCGATGATGAGCCCCGCGTCGCGCACGGAGTCTTCCATCTCGCTCTCGATGATCTCCTCGCCTTCGGTGATGAGCCCTTCCATCGCTTCGCATAATTGCGAGCCGGCGCTGCAGCCGATCATCTGGCACACCTGATTCAGGCGCTCGACCTGGATGATCGTCTCTGCGAGATGTTCTTGAAAACCTTCGCGCAATTCGGCGGAGCGCGCGGCATTCGCCATTTTGGGAAGCGCCTGGACCAGTTGCGTCTCGGCGCTCAGGGCATCTTGAAGTTGCGATTGAAATAATGCTTCCAGTGATGTGAACACGAGTCTTTCTCCTTGTGGAAGAATCCGCGGCAGGCGCCACGCCCGCTCGCGCATCGAACCGTCGAGCCCACTTGTTTCTTGACGCCGGTCACAAACGGATCCGCTTGCAGCAACTGGGGATCTGCGGTGCCGGCCGGCCGGGATTCGCAGGCAACCCTGCAAAATGCTTCGAAAAGGCCGCGCCGATTCCGAAGGAGGTTTGCGCAGGCGCGGCCGGTATGCAAGCTTGACCAGGCCGCTCAGGCGTTGGCCTGATTGCGCTTGCGGGTCGCTGCTGCTTTTTTCGCCGACGCGGAGCGATCCGCGGCGGATCGGGAACTCGATGCCGCACCGCCGATGCGGCCTCCCTTACGGCTGGAGGCATGGGATTCCGGCTTGCCCCGCCCGCTGCCCGATTTCTTACCGCCTCCGGATTCCTTGTTGACCGTGGCCCAGGCCCGGCGCTCGGCTTCTTTTTCGGAGGTTCCCCGATCCTCATAACCCTCGGCAATATGCTCCGCCTTGCGCTTTTGCTTGTCGGTGTATTTGCTTTTGTCGCCCTGTGGCATGATGAAGTCCTTTCCCGTTTCGAAACCTGTTGCGGACTGCCGTCAGGCATGCAAAGCATGTGCCACTTCCGTTACACGCTCACGGCACGCGGCTTGCCTGTGGAAGCCTCACCCTTTGAACCAACCGTGAGGACTTTTTCCATGTGGCGATCAGAATGGAAGGTGGGACTCGTTGCGAGCCTGCTCATCGGCAGCTCATACGTCTTTCTTTCCGGATCCAATCAGGCGAAGCCGCAGGCGCCCCAAGCGCCGGCGCCGCAGCAAGGCGGCGGCGCCTTGCAGGGCCGCGAACCAGGGCAAAATGCCGCGGTCGCCGATCCAGCCAACGGCCAAAACCCGATGCCGGTCGCCTCGCCGGTGGTGCAGGATCCGGCAGCCGAGGCGACGATGGCCAAGAAAGTCGCCGTTCAGCGCCCCGAACAAAAAGTGAACAGCCACGACTTGGCCGACGATTTCAAGCCAGGCAAGGCGCCGCTCTCTTCCCAGGCTCTGGCCAGTCAACCCGGCAAGGGACGCATCACCGGCTTTGAATTCTCGCGCGATCCGCTCAATGCCGATCGGCCCAATGCGCAGTTTGCCGAAGTGATGAAACGAGAAAGCGAGGGGAAAGCGGGCGTCATGACCGCGCAAAGGAAGTGGTTGGAAGACCATTACAACCTCACGCCGGCGGCCGTGAAAGGCGTGACCATGACACGCGGCAAGCCCGTGCTCGCCGGACCGACCGCCAAACTGGCCCAGGGTCATTCCTTCGATCAACTGGCGCAAATGACCCCCGAAGACATCAAGACCAAGGCCTTGTTCCCCTATCCGCCTTTACCGCATCCGCTCCATGCCAACGGCGGTCAGGTGTTTCCCAAATTTCAAATTGATATGTTCCCGCGCTTGCAGCGCTTCGATGTCGACTTCGATCTGCCCGATGCCTTCTTGCCTGAGTTCCCGCCGGCCATCTTTTTGCAAAACCGGCCGGAACTGGGGGATGTATCGCGCGGGCAAGTCGTTCACTTGGGGAACTTCCGTGAACTTTTCAAGGAGATCATGACGCCGGTGCAACTGGAAGGGATGCGCATGCTCTTGACCCCCTTGCCACAGGAAGAGTTCAACCTCACCGACGATCGCAAAAGCCCCTCGCCGCAGATGGGGGTCGCCTGTTTCGATTGCCATGTCAACGGCCACACCACGGGGCAATTCCACCTGAGCCCCGACATCCGGCCCCAAGAGCGCCGCTTCCGGCTGGACACAACCAGTTTGCGCGGGCTGTTCAACCAGCAGATCCACGGTTCGAAGCGCAGCTTGCGCTCTGTCGAGGACTTCACCGAGTTCGAACAGCGCACCGCCTACTTCAACGGCGATTCGATTCGCGCCATGAAAAAGGGTTTCCAGGAGATTCCGCGCAGTTTGGTGCCGCACATGGCGCAGGCGCAGAACATGTTCGATTTTCCGCCCGCGCCCAAGTTGACGGTGCTGGGCAAGCTGGATACGAAAAAAGCGACCGATCAGGAAAAACGCGGCGAAGTCCTTTTCATGGGCAAAGGGCAATGCAGCGTGTGCCATCCTGCTCCGTTCTTTACGGACCATCAGATGCACGATCTGCGTCTGGAACGTTTCTTACTGGAACCTGGGGATGGGCCGATCAAGTCGTTTACGTTGCGCGGCATCAAGGAGAGCCCGCCGTACTTGCACGACGGCCGGTGTTTGACGCTGGAAGACACGGTGGAGTTCTTTAATCTTGTGTTGGAACTGCATCTGACCGCGGAAGAGAAGGCGGACCTGGCAGCGTATTTGCGCTGTTTATAAAAGGTTCCACGAACCAAGGAAGGCGGCGCCCACTGAGGCGCAGCAAGGAAAAGGGCCTCCCAAATGCGGGGGGCCCTTTTTCGTTGATTGGGAGGTAGCGGCTTAATGGCGCTTCAGACGAGGGTCGGTTGATTGGGCGGAGTCCAGGTGAGCGGCGGGCGTCAGTCCGCCGGTTCTTTGAAACTGGACTATGATGTGATCTTGAAGAATAGGCTGTTTAAGGATCAAGTTGTTTCGGTTTAACGTAGGCTGTCAATTTACGCCACAGAACCGGTGGACTGACGCCCACCGCTCACCTGGCGCTATCTGGAGTCGCGTTTTAGAAATAAGTGGACGTCAACTGCATTTGAATAACAAAAAAAAGGCCGCACCAGGCATGGCCCGCACCCTAGTGCCTCTTAAAATATTGAACCTCCCGTTCGTGTTTCTCGGCGGCTTCGCGATTGGCGAACGTGCCGAGGTTGCGGCGCTTGCCGGTTTTCGGGTCGAGTTTGCGGGAGTAAAGGCGGTATTCGCCGCTTTTCAATTTGCGGATCATTTTCTTTTCTCTCCACTCTCCATCCTCAGGTCGTCGCGGTTTCCCGTGAAGCGGCGGCCAATAGTTCGCGCACCTCTTCATCCGTGGTTTGGTCGAAGTTTTGATACCAGTTGCCCACCGAGCGAAATGGCGCCGGTTCGGTCGCGCAGACGACGTCATCGGCGATCTCGCAAAAATCGTGGCAGGTTTCCGCCGCGCCGACCGGCACCGCCACGACCAACCGCGCCGGCCCCAGCCGCCGGAGGGCGAACACCGCGGCGCGCATGGTCGCGCCTGTCGCAAAACCGTCGTCGACAAGAATCACGGTTTTGCCGCGCACCTGCGGCGGTGGGAGTTCGCCCCGGTATTCCGCCTCGCGCCGCTCCAGTTCCCTAAGCTCGTGCATGGCGGCCCGCTCAATCTCCCAGGCCGGGATGCGCATCTGAGTGATCACATCTTCGTTGAGGACGCGCATACCGCCCGAGGCGATCGCTCCCATGGCCAGTTCCTCCTGCCCGGGCACGCCCAACTTGCGCACGACAAAGACATCGAGCGGCGCGTCAAGCGCCATCGCCACTTCATACGCCACCGGCACGCCGCCCCGAGGCAAAGCGAGAACGAGCAGTCCAGGACGTCCCACATAACGCTGCAACTTTGCCGCCAGGCGGCGCCCCGCATCGTGTCGATCCTGAAACATGATGCTCTCTCCTTTGGTTCTCGCCGGGTATCACATCCATGAATTCCGCCAGGATCCGCGTCCCTCTGCTACCCCGTATCACACCCCGGAAGGGAACGTTTCGGGAACCTCCTCGACTGTTGCCTCTTCTTCGGTCATGGCGGGCGCAGGCAGCGGATGAACCGCGGTCGTGTCGTCCAGATAGAGGAAGGCGTCGTAACGCTCCGGCAGAATCGTGGGCACATAGTTGCCCCAGCGTTCTTGCTCGGGCCGGTAAACGACGCCGATGGCGCGGTGGCCGCGCCATGCCTTTAACTCGGGCGAGCCGCCGCTGAAAAGGAGCAGGGAATCGTTTTGCAAGGCGGTGTGGAGTACATCCTCCCAGCTTCCGGAGCGGCCTGACGGAACGGTCATGCGTTCCCAGCGAGCGCCCCAGGCTTCGCTCGCGAGGACCGCACCCCGGTAAGAGCCGAATCCGATGAGCGCGACCTGGTCACGTCCGTAGCGTTCGCGGATCAATTGACCGAGATTGACCAACCCCTCGTCGGCCATGTCGGTGAAGCGGGCATCGCCGATATGGGAGTTATGCCCCCAGACGACCGCCTTGGCATCGTCTCCGTGTTGCGCAAGCAGGCGGTCAAGCGTTTCGGCCATGTGCCGGTCGCGTATGTTCCAGGAATCGCCATCGCTTTGCAGCATGGCGCGGTAATAGGCTTCGGCATTCTTGGCGACGAGGGCGTTTTGTTCGGCGACCAAGCGGTCATCGGCATCGCCGCTCCCATGCGCACCGTTGGCCTGCTTCGCCGCGCCGTTGTGCCCTGCCGGGACGCGCAGTCGGCGCAGCAGTTCGACGACTTCGTCCTCACAAGAGTGAGAGATCATGGCCGTTGCCCGGGCATACTGCTCGGCATCTTCGCCAAACGGTTCGAAGCAGCGCAGCGCCCGCCGGGCCTGGGGCAAGGCGTCTGGATCGTGTTTGCGCAGATAGCTCATCAATTCGTAAAGCGAATCCCACAGGCTATAGACATCCAGGCCGTAGAAGCCGATGCGTTGGGCCTCGGCGCGGTTAGAATTGAATTGCCGCATCCAACCTGCCAACTCGGTGACTTCCTCATTGCCCCACATCCAGGTCGGCCAGCGCCGGAAAACGCCGAGTAACTCCTTAACATCGGAGCTACCATCCCCTTTGAGTTCGCGGCCCGATCGCGTGGGACGGTGTTTGACAAAGCGGTTGACCTCGTAACAATCGGGCCAATCCCCCTCGACGGCGACAAAGGAAAATCCGTGTTCTTCGCAAAGCCGCCGCGTGATTTTCATGCGCCAGGTGTAGTATTCGCTCGTTCCATGCGAGGCTTCGCCCAGGCAAACCACGCGCGCGTTCTTGACACGCTCGATCAGCGGATCGAGATCGCCGGCATTGCGCAAGGGCCGCGAAAGCGACCGGACTTCGGCCAACAGCGCTTGCGAGGCGACTGGTTCCATGGGCAGGAGTCGGCGGCGTACCATGATGTTTCTCCTTATGGATGGGCATTTGAGCAAAAAATGTGCCCTGCTGACCGGTAACGCAGCCCAGCAGCGAAGAAGCGCGCTCCCCGTCGCATTACAAATTCTAAAGGTGGAATCGTCGAAACGACGCGGGTCATTTGGATCAAATACAAATGCGATCCGTAAACGGGACAAATGGTCCTGGCCGAGGCGTTGCCCGCCGGGGCGGCCTTTGCTGCCAATCAAAGCAAGAAAAAAATGCGAAGGCGCCAAGTGTCAGCAAGACGCGCATGCGCCGTCATGATCGTTACTACCGGACTTCGAAAATGGGAAGGAGTCGGGATGGTCAGGTTCTGGATGGAAGAGCGAATCGCAACCTTCGGCAGGCGGCTGCATGGGATCGGCAAGAGCGTGCCTTAGCGCAACCTGTTCAGGAGGCGGTCCACGACTGCGGCAGGAAGGGCGAGCCCGGTTTTCAGCTGAATGGATTGCGCCAGACGCTTCGCCTCGGCCCATTCTCCCATGCGAGTCAGGGCGTGGATGACCGTGCGGGTCGTTGCCGGACGCGGCGATTTTCGCTCTCCGTCAAGGAACTCCCTCAGCGGGGCAGCGGACGCGGGCAAGCGCTTCAGAGTTCTCGAATTGCTTCTGGCCATTTTTGGTTCCCTTCTTGGCAAAGGCTCCTTGGGGAGCGAAGGGTTCCGGATCGACGGTCATCCCCTCTTCCACTGAGGATGCGCCCTTGTACCTGGCGGCGCCCTCTTTTTTTCGCAGGAGTCTGCGTACAGAAAAGCCAGGATGCACATTTGATGCCAAGGAAGGTGGAGTGCGATTCTCGCTTGAGGCTCCGAGGTTCAGCAAAGTGGGCCGTGTGACGCGCCCCGCTGCGGGCTGAGGCTTTAAAAAGCTAGCGATTCAAGGTGCACAGATGATGCCCGTGAGACCGGAAGCCACAGTGGACCAGCTCCGTCCTTTGAGGTGTGGCGACTCTTTGTCAATCAACCGCACATTCCTGTTGCCTTAGATCCCTCTTCGGTTCCACGCTGACGAGCAGTCCCTTGAAGCGCTCCAGCACCGAAAACAAAAGCATGGGGTCGACCGGTTTGACCAGGTAAAGTTCGATGCCCGCTTCGGATCCTCGCTGGCGATCTTCCTCCTGACCCCGGCCGGTCACGGCGATGACCAGTGGTTTGCGGGCGCGGGGCGGGCCGTCGCGCAGAATTCTGGCAAGCTCATACCCATCGATATCGGGAAGGCCGATATCGAGCACGACCACTTCCGGTACTGATTCCCGGGCGACTTCCAAAGCTCTGGTGCCGCTGGAGGCCACGCGGACTTCATGACCTTTCATGCGCAGCAACTGCGCGGTGGTGTTGGCGGTGTCTTCGTGATCTTCCACCAGGAGGACTTGCAAACCCTGCGTTGGCATCATGTTATGCTCTCAGGCGATGCGGAAACCCAGCATTTGGTCCCGACTCGCGGCCCTTTTTCCTGCCACACCTGCTGCAAATTCCATTCCTTAAGATTTCGTAAGGAAAGAAGGGAGGTCAACCTTGTCCGCTGTGGCCACGCTCCCTGGGGCCGCCGGGAGGATACTTCTTCCATTATTAGGCGCACAGGGGATTTCCCCTTCTTGACTCGCATCATTTTAGCGGTGACTTTCGCGCGGAGGCATGGAGCGACAAGTTCTGCCGAGTTCGTAACCGTTTCGATGAATATCTTGTGTGGGTTTCGCAAAGCGCTCGGTGGCCGGAAAACGCTGCAATTTCCCCCACATGGCAAGTGTTTCCAACGCAATCGCCAGGACGAAGCCGGGAGGACTTGCCCAATTTTTGCGCATTGCGGAGCAAAACTGCACACGGTGCGCAAAGAGCGGACCGGAATCCTGTTTTTGGGCGATTTCGTCGTATGCGCCGGCCTGCCGCAGACAGTCGATCGCGAGGTGGCGTTACCCCTCTGTTCGTGTGGCGACAGCGAAGTACGCACCCGGTCGGCGCCAGAAAAAATAAGGCTGGCATAGAACTTGCACCGTTCTATGGGTGGAAAACACCATTTCCTTCGCGGAAGAATCGGCAGGCCGGTGCCCTCGGGCAGGTGGGGAGAATCATGATCAGGTCGCTTGAGGAACTGTTTCACTCTCAGCTTCAGGAAGCGCTGAGCGCGGAGATCCAACTATTTCGAATCTTGGGCGCGATGGAAGAGACGGCCATTTGTCTCGAATTGAAGGATGCGTTTCTTCGGCTTCGAACGGAGACCCAGATTCAGATCGAGCGGCTCAAACAGGCCTGCCAGGAAGCGGGCTGTCCGGCCGGCTTTGAAGCGTGCAAGGCCATCGAAGGGATGATCGTCGAAACGAAAGCCCTGATGGCCATGGAGATGGAAGAAACCGTCCGCGACGCGGCTCTGATCATCGCCGTGCAAAAAATGAAGCATTATGAAATGGCCTTATATGGCGGCCTGTGCGCGCTGGCTTACGCGCTCGACAAAAACGACCTTTCCTCGCTTCTGCATATAACGCTTGACGAAGAAAAACAGGCAGACAAAAACCTGAGCGAACTCGCCGAACACCAGGTCAACGCGAAGGCCGCGGCATCCAAACTGTCGGCCCCGTTGGCGCCGATCGTCAGTCCTCTGCCCGCGGCCGGCGCCATGCAAGCGCCGCAAACGCAAATGTAAGATCCCGGCAACCGAAAATGCGTTGCGGCCGGCGCGGTCCGCACGGCTGCAACGTTGATGCAAAACCGGAAAGATAAAGGATCACCCCTTGTTATCCGCCGCGCATCGTTTGATATGCCCGTACGGTCCGCACGGCTGCAACGTTGATGCAAAACCGGAAAGATAAAGGATCACCCCTTGTTATCCGCCGCGCATCGTTTGATATGCCCGTACGGTCCGCACGGCTGCAACGTTGTTCCAAAACCGGAAAGATAAAGGATCACCCCTTGTTATCCGCCGCGCATCGTTTGATGTGCCCGTAATGTCCTTCAATGATGGGTAAGGTCTTCTCCGCGAATTTCTTCAGGCCGGGGTCTTTCAAGGATCGGGCGGCACGGCTGAAGAGGGAGACGGCCTCTTCGTGCGCCTTCACTTGGGATTCCGTGTAGATCCGATCCAGATTTCCCCGCTGCTGGGCTTCCCAGATCTTCGTCAGCATTTTTTGATCGTTCGCGGTCATCTTGGTCGGGACCTCGATGCCCGCCTTTTGGGCCGCTTCCTTCAGTTCCTTGCTTGCCTTGTGATGATCGGTGATCATCTGGTCGGCAAAGGTTTTGAGATCTTCTTTCTTCGCCTCTTTTTTCGCGATCTTGCTCGATTCCACTTCGAACATCCCGCCGCTGATCGCCTTGGCCACAAACTCTTTGTCGCTGATCGGCGAGGGATCTTCGGCCCAAGCCACGGAAGCAAAACCACAAAGGATCAAGGTGCCTGCGGACATGTGATGCAACGGGAACATGGCGAACTCCTTGAACAGAGCCGTATCGTGCCGGAATTGGCAGGAGTGTCCACGGCAAGAATCATGCCTTGCGAGAGTATTTGCGCGCAAAGGCCATGGCACTCAAGGGAAATCCTTGAAGTCCCTAGGACTTGCCCCTGTTGCCACCACGAACGCCCGCGCCCTTTGTGGCTTATTGAGGCGATGACTTGATTTCCGAAACGCATTTTTTGATGTGCTCGCTGTGTTCCTTGATGACGGGCAAGGTTTTTCGAGCATACTCCCTGAGCGCGGAGTCCTTGGCCGTGGCGGCGGCCTTGGTGTAGAGGACAACGGCTTCCTCGTGACCTTTCCCTAACGATTCCAGGTAGACCTTTTCTCGGGTTCCTTCCTTGGCATCCCAGATCTTGGCAAAGCGCTTTTGATCGATTTCGGCCATTTTCGTCGGCAGATCGATCTGCGCTTTTTTCGCGGCTTCCATCAAATCCTTGTGCGCCTTGGCGTGATCGGCGAGCATCCTGTCGGCGAAGGCCTTGACCTCTTCTCTTTTGGTGGATTTCTTCACGAGTTTGCTCGCCTCCATTTCGAACAATATGCCACTGGTCGCCCTGCCCACAAACTCGATATCGGCACTCGGAACCTGGTTGTCGCTTGAGGGCATGGCGGTCAGACCTAGCGCCAGGACCACGGTGGCATGGAGATGATGCATGGTGAACATGGGAGCCCCTTCTTTGGGATGCGGAGAATCGAGCATCGGCGCGTCAGGGGGCCATGTGCAATAACCGTACCAACCGGTGAATCTGGCGGCCGGGGGAAATGGCGAGGGACCGGAAGCAAGAAGTTGTCTAGATGGACGCGGTTTCGGAGGTCTTTTGTTCAAAAGCCGAGTGGTTTTGTCGAACGATATCGAACGGACCATTGACCTGGTAAGAAATCCCTCTCCAGGTCACCGCGTGGATGACAGCGGCCTCAATCAGACTGAATAGGCACAAGAAATAGGTAATGGGTATGGCCAGGAAAAAGACGGTCCAAGGCGTCTTGGTCATGAATCGTTGCTCGTCCGCACCGGGTTCGCCCATCCTCAGATGGGAGAGGACTTGATTTTCCACGGTCCTCATCAAGAGTGCCATCAGACAGAGAATCGAAATCAAAAGGAAGAAAAGGAACAACGATCCGGAGAGACCGTTGCCATAAATATCCGTGGTGATGGCGGCGACCGCGAGGCCTAAGAGGATCCAAGCGGAAAAGAGGCCCGACCAGAGGACCAGTCTCCACTTTTTGTGATAAAGCCGCACTCCGAGCAATTGCCGCGTGAAAAAGCCCCGGCACCAGAAGACACTTGCCGACTCGTTGTTGCACATGGTCGCCTGCGGAACAAATTTCAATTTGCAGCCATGATCGGCAACCACCTGGGAAATCAGCGTGTCTTCAAACATCGATGTTGCCAGGAGGTCGCGCAAGTGGGCTCTTTCGAAAAAGCCGCGGGCGCAAGCGATGCTCCCGCCCCAACCGATTCCGAAGGCCAGTTGCTGGGTCAGTGCGCCTGTGTTCCAAACATGGCGAACGGCCGCGCCCAAGCTCGAAACGGGGGGGCAAAACCAGCGGATGCCGCAGGCGACGGGTTGGGAGTCTTCGCGTACATGCGAGACCAAGAGTTTGAGCCAGTTTTTTTGTGGTGCAATGTCGGAGTCGAGCCAGGCAAAGATCTTGCAGCGGGCGCTGAAACCATCGATTGCTTGTATGAGGGCGGCGTTTTTTAATCCGCAGCGGTCGTTGCGGGCGTTCAGTTTTTCCACGGTGATGGGGTAGCCGGTCCGGCCATCAAGCAGCGACTTAACCAAGGCGAAGGCGGGATCGGCGTCGCTATCGACAATGATGCGGATCTCGAAGCTGGGATAATCCTGATGCAAAAGCCCTTCGATACAGGCTTTTAAAGTGGAATCCGACCCGCGAATGCACAGGGCAATTCCGGCATGGGGCAGTGGTGCTTCGGTTTTTGTGAGGTCGCACTCGGTATAGAGTTTGCGAAACCGATAGGCGAGAAAGGCCTGGGAAAAGACGATGAAGGCGATCCCCAGTAAATTCGCCAGAAGGAAATACAACCAAAAATGCGTTGCAAAAGACTGGAACCATCCTTGCGCCATGTTTCCGATTCCGGGGTCGTCGTGAAGGCGGAAGCCTTTTTCCGCCTTTTCCGTCCGTGATGGCACCGACAAATCATGCGCAAGAAAAGAACTACCGCGGGCTTTGCCGATCCTCCGTGATCGGCCACTTCATTTAGTGTAGGAGGGTGGGTTGAATGGGTAACAGGCGCACGGCCCGCGCCGGTTGATTTCCGTGTTGGATGGGCGCATTCGCTTCTTTGGATGGGCGCATTCGCTTCTGGCGGCCGAGTTAGCGCGCATTTTCCGGGGGTGGCTGATCGGGGCTGGGCGGCTGTTGGGCGCGCTCGCGCAGTTGCGCAATGATTTGGGCCACTTCGTTGGCGTCGATGGGAAGGCCCGTCTGGGCCTGGACGGCGAGGGCAACCTCATGGGGATCGGCTCGTTCGCCCAGTTTGGTGAGCGCCTCGGTTACGGCGCAGGTTTTGGCGTTGGGATCGGGGCCATCTCGCACGGCGCCGGGTGACTGTGTGGCGCCGGCGATTGTGGTAATGGGCGCGGTTTGTGGAATTTGACGGCTGAATACGATTCGGTCTCCGCGAACGCTGGCTGGCAACTCCTCGTCGAGGAGTGAGCGGGGATCCGTTTCCGATTTGCTAGTACTGGTCATGACTTGGCTTCCTTTGGTGACACGATTTCCCAGGAAAAATAAAGCAATAACGAGGCCAAATGATTTTCACACCGGCCGTGCGGTGACCATCTGCCGTGGAGCAGGTGCTTTCGCTGCACCCGAAGGACAGGCCGAGTCAGGCACGTCCCGTGAGGCCGAAATCGCGGCTTCGCTGGCAAGGGAAAAGTCGTTGGAAGGAACTTCCTGCATTTTGGAAGGCAAACCGGTTGATGTTCTTGGCCGAAATCGGCTTCCTGGCACTTCGGCACGGAGATTGCCTGATCAACATGGGACCAAACAGAGGCTTTGGCATTTGCTGAAGACTGCGGAAGCGGCCCTCTGAGGGCCCGGGGGCCGTGCCGGCTTTGCAAATTGCCAGGCCTCGACCGGAATTCAACCAGGAAGTGGTAAGGAGAAAGCCATGAATGCCGAACCGAAGATCGATCCGATTCAGGAAGCTTCGGAGGAATCGTATCCGGCAAGCGATGCTCCTTCCTGGACGCCGTTGATCGCGACGGGAGCGCCTGCCCACGGGCCCGCAGCTTCCTCCACGACACCTTCGCGGGCAAGCGGGGAGATTGGGAAATCGGCGAGGCCGGACGACAAGAATGCGTGCGCTAGCGTCGAAAGGCACTCTTCCAAGGAACAAAATCAGGGAGTCAGAGATCCCAGGGCGGCGTGCAAACCCTGAGGCGGGAAGTTGGCCGCTTGCTTCACCGCAATCCCCTGCATGGGTCTTTTTTTTCATCATGAATTGATGGAGGAAAAGACCCTGCTGGCGTTTTGCCGCATCGACCTAACCTCAAGTTCCCCTGACAGTTCGATCCAAATTCCGTCTTAGGCGCTCGCCTGCGGGCATACCGATGCACAGCGAATGCACGAACGCGCCGCAACCTTTTGTGCCGTAAGTAGTTGCGGCAGCTAGTGGGAGCCGTCAATCGGAAGAAATGTCAGGATAAAACGGAAGAGAATGAAAAAAAGCGGAGCGCTCAAGAAAAGGCGGAGGCCCCAAAAAAAAGTCGGAGGTGAAAAGGCGGAGACCCCAAAAAAAGGCGGAGGGCTCAAGAAAAGGCGGAGACTCCAAAAAAAGGCGGAGGAGGAACTACCCGGGAAGGATTCGAACCTTCACAAAGAGAGCCAAAATCTCTTGTGCTACCGTTACACTACCGGGTACCCGCGGCGGAATCGCTTCCGGGCAAGGTATAGTTTAGTTTTGGAAGCGGTTGGGGTCAAGCGAGGACCGTTGCGTGGATGGAAAGCGGCCGGAAGAGCCACAAATCCCAGCTGAGGCACGAGTTGAGTCGCAAGAGGAGCTGCCGTGCGAGGCGGTGGCGGATTCTAATGCTGTGAAGTCGGGGGAAGAGGCGGGGCGAAAGGGGGCTGTTGGGGGGGCTCCCATCAAGGCGAAGGAGGACCCGGTGCGCACGGCGGTGCATGAGGCTGGGCATGCGCTGGTGGCTTTTGTGCTTGGCCGGCCGGTGCATGAGGTGTCCATTCGGGCGCGGGGGCGGTTTGCGGGGATTTGCAAGTTTCAAAAGGGAAAGGGGCGGCCGACGGACGACTGGGTCGATCGCGAGATGCAGATTTCGCTGGCGGGGATTGCGGCGGAGATACGCCACTTGGGGAAGGCGGACGCGCGTGGGGCGCAGGATGATCTGCGCCGGTCGCTGGATTTGGCGACGGAGCGTAGCGGCCATGCGGACCGCGCGGAGCGATTGATGAGGCGGATGCTCGACCGCACTTTGCATTTATTGGACCAACCGGGCCACTGGCCGGCGGTTTTGCTGATGATGTCGCAACTAATCGAAAAGGAAACGATCAGCGGACGCGCTGTTCGGCATCTTGTGGAAGAGTCGATCAAGAAAGCTGAATAAGCAGAATAAGCAGAATAAGGCCCACCTTTAAAAAAAGCCATCGGGAGAGTCGGATGAAACGCGCCCTTGTCGGCACGGCGTGCGCCGCCGTTTTCTTTCTTTGTTTCTCTTGTTCGTGGGCAGTGGCTCAACCGGAAAAAGGCTCGGTCAATCCCACGCGGATCGATCTGGGTACGGTGTATACGGGTTCGATCATTGAGGGGTCGTTTTGTCAGAAGGCCTCGGGCGGCGATCCGAACATTCCTTTTGAAATCGTTCCTCCTCCCTTCGTCAAGATTCTCAAGAAGTCTCAGGACAGTGCTTATCTGAGCGAGAAATCGCGGTCGCTTGGCGCTGCTGATTCCATCGAGGCGACGGCGATCTTCGCGCTCGATACGTCCAAGGCGGGGAAATTTGAGGGGGCCTTCCAGGTGGCCCTGGGAACGACGAAGGTCACGATTCCGATCACGGCCACGATCGAACCTGGCAGTCCTGAACGGAAGCGGGTGCTCATCACCTTCTCGCCGTTTCTCGCGGGCAACGCGCCGAGTCCGGATCATTTCAAGCCCTGGACCGAATTGGCGGCGAAGCAGCAGTGGGATGTGAGTTTGCTTGCAAACGACCCCGCAAAAAGAGTTTTCCGGCAGATCGATCTGACGAAATACGACACCGTGTTCCTCGCGGGAGATGCCTTATCAACTGCCAGCGCCAGGGAATGGAAGCGGCTGAATCAATATGTCGAAAGCGGTGGGCGCCTCGTCATGGAAACGAGCCGTTTTTGGGGGAACAGTGTCGACCTTGCAAACCAGTTTTTAGGAGACAAGGGGCTGCGGGTACGCAATCACGAATCGGAAGGAGACTTGAACAAAACGATCGTGATCACACGAGAGAACATTGATGCGAGCGTGTCTCCCAATGCCGTGAGTCAATTGCGTTTCATGCGAGTGACGCCGATTGAGGTGCTTAACACCGTGGATGGCAAGGTGTTGGTCAAGGCGGTGGGGATCGATGAAAAGAATGTCGGCCTTGTGGTTCGTGCCAGGTATGGCAAGGGAGAGGTGATTGTGACTGGTCAGCCGCTCTGGTGGAACTGGATTGGTCCGCAGTGGAGCAAGGGAGCCGACAACGACAAGATGCTTGCCTGGATGCTGACTCCAAGGAAGTAACGATGTGTTGGCTTGCTGTCGCAAGCCAACACATGTCAAGTGCGCCTGTGGCGATATTTCACGCGAAGCGGCGGAGGGTGCGGAGAAAGACAGAGGCTGAATCGAGTAAGGCCTGGAGCCTACACCCCTGCAGGTGAGATGGAATGCAATTCTTGGAGTTGCTCGACTTCTCTATTCTTCTCCGCGCTCTCCGCGGCTGCGCGTGTTTTCTCCTTTTTGAAGAAATTCGGCTTTGCGTTCAGCGCGCGGGCAGGCGCAGGAAGCCGGGGTTTTTGGTGCGGATGGAATAGAGCACGCCGCCGCCGGTGATGTAAAGGGTTTTGCCGTCGGCGCCGCCGAAGGCGCAGTTGGTAACCTCGTCTGTCGGCACGGGCAGAAAAGCAATCAAGCGATTATTCAGGTCTTTGTTGGGGTCAATCACGTAAATGCCTCCCTTGATGTCGGCATCGGGTTCGAACGGAGGATTGGGCCGGTTCAAGCCGCCCGCGACATAGAGCAGGCCGTTCTGATCTTGCTTGAGGCCGTCGGGACCCCGGCCCTGCTTCCAGCCGTAGACATATTCCTTGCGGCTCAGGTCGATCGAGCCGCCGGCTGAGCGTCGGAAGCGGCTGAGCATGCGAGCGCCTCCTTTGGTGTCGTTGTTGTTTTCGGCAACATACAGCCACTTGCCGTCCTTGCTGACGAGCACGCCGTTGGCGCGGTCGACCTGGCGGCCAATCACGCGCGTGACCTTGCCATCGGGATCGATGCGATAGACTCCCTCGATGAGTTCACCTTTTTCGTCCTTTTGTTCCATTCCTTCCTTGGGACCGTAGCGCGGATCGGAGAAGTAGATTCGGCCTTCGTCGTCGAGGGTCAGATCGTTGGGGGTGTTGAACGGCTTGCCCCCGTACTGATCGGCGAGGACCGTGATCGTTCCTTCGGGGCTGATTTTGATGACCCGTTTCTTGCCCGGCTGACAAGCAAGTAAATTTCCCTTGGGGTCCCAGAGCAGGCCGTTGGTTTCTGCATCGGGCAAATAGACCGAGGCGCTGTTGGTGAAATCGAGCCGGTGAATGCCCTTGTGGCCGCTGGTGAAAATGCCCAGCTTGGGATGCCAGGCGGGGCCTTCCCCGGCTGAACCGGGCGGCCCGAGCACTTCGAGCTTGGCTCCCGGTTCAAAGGGGGAATCTGGCGCGGCAGGCGGGTTGTCTTGACTGATCGACAAGAGGGCGAGCACTAGCAGCGACATGGGAAGACACCTCTTGGGAAAGGCCGCTCGGGGCGTTCGGCATAATGCTCGAACGGGAGGAAAGTTCTTGAGCGTTTGTTATTGGATGATTCCGCAGTGCACCGGCAACCCGGGGCGGGAAGATCACTCGAATCGCGAGGTGGGTTCGGTGGGAAAAACGCCGATCAAGGCCATTCGGCCAGATCGCCGCCGGCGCGCGAGGCGAGCGCGGGCAAGATTGCATCGGCGGAATAGGACAAGAATCTCACCGAGCCGTCCGCCAGCAGGAAATGCCCTCCGCCGGAATGCAGGCTCCAGTAATGAAACGAGTCGCACTGTTCGGTGATTTTTCCGTCCGAAAAGGAGAACGGGCCGGGGGCGCACTGCACGACGAAAGCGGCGTTGGGCCAATGCAACTCGCGCACGCCAAGAATCTGGTCAAGAGAGCCGGATCCCCCCTGGCCGAATCCGGCATACCACCAGCCGTACCAGAAATCGGGACTGGGCGGTCGTTCTCCCACGCAGAGCGTGTTGCTCGTCCCATCGAGGATTTCCGCGATGCGAACATGGGCATCGTAATAGAGAATGCCATCGACGGTCTGGTAGTCTTTCCCCGAAACGCCCAGGTAGCTGGTGAGTGCGGCCAGGTAACCTTCGGGCGCATTTTGCACCTTGAAGACCCGGCCATCGCTTGGGCAGGCGTAGGAGGGAATGGGCGTGAACATGCCGGTGTGAGGCAAGCGAAAGGGATTGGACGGGGCGAGGTCGAACGCGTCGACGGTCGTTTTCCAGAGGGGTTCTTGATCGATGTAGGGGAGCAATCGGCCCAACCAGGTCAGGCCCGGGAATTTCTCCTCGGGTCCTTTACCGCCGCGCCCTGGAGGAAAGGCCCCGTAAACGCCGTGGAACTGAGCTAGAGCCAGGCCGATCTGCTTCAGATTGTTCTTGCAGGAAACCTGGGCGCTTGCCGCGCGCACCTTTTGCACCGCGACGAGGAGCAATCCCACCAGGACACCGATGATTGCCAGCACCACGAGCAGTTCAATCAGAGTGAATGCGTTTCGCTTGGGCACAGGAGGAGTCCTGGGCACACCACCCTGAGTTAGGCGAAACGATCGCTGAGGTCGGTATCGGCTCACTTTGGACCTCGTTCCAACATGGCTCGCGTTTTGCACAGGCAGGGTAAGTCGAGCAAGTAGGGTAAGTCGTGGCGGCCTTGCGATGGACGGCGCTCGAGAACTACGCAATTTGGTTTTTTTTACGGTAGATCAAGTACACCACGATCACAGCGGCAGCAAGTATGGAGATGCCCAAATAGTGATACCATAAAAGCGTTTGTCCAAAACCCTCCGGCTCGGGCAGGCCGTAGGCGGGCAAACGGAATTCGGCGAGCGGAACGAAAGAGGTGTCGTCAATCCGATAGGTGCCCACGGTTCGACGCACCGATTCGGTACCTGCGAATTCGGCCTCGGTCGCAACAGTCTTGGCGACCCTAATGATTTCAACAGGAAGAGGTAAGCCGGGAAAACGGCTCGGTCGCAATTCCAGTTTTTCGGTCGAATGAACTCCTTTTGCATTGGAATGCAAGGTTTTGACCTGATAGTCGCGCACGCACCAACATTGATTGGGATCGACAACAAACCACCCGGATTGGATATGGGTCGCCGACGTTTCCTTCAATGAGTGAGTGTTGTCAAACTCAATCTTCACGCAGGAGTCGTTGCCCAGAGCGATCGGCTGCGCGTTAAGTACTTTAAAGTTCTTTTCCTGAAACAGTTCAGGCAAGCGATCTGGCCCAACCTGGAACACGATTTGGTGGAGGCCCATTTTTACCGTGTAATCATAGTCCCCAGTGATCTGGTTGTCTTTGGCATGTCTGATCATGAGGTTGGTCAACAGCCAGTCTTTCGAAGACTGACGCTTCTGAACTGTGAAATAATAATCGGGATTAAAGGCATAGGCGCTTATGACGGTTTTAGGGTTGTCATCGAACGGAACCTCTTCGATCAATCGGTGGCCGACCTGCTCTTTGAAGATGGTTTTTCTGCGAAGCGGCGGTCGATCATCCGATTCTGTGGTGGTCATGGTCGATTCGGCCCGAAAAATAAAACCCTTGGCCTCGTAGGTCTTCCAGGCCTCGGGCGCCTTGGCGCGAAACTCCTCAATCAATGCCTCATCGAATGCGCTGGCTCGATTTTGTAAAGCCGACGCAAGGACCACCAAGGAAACGAGCCACACCATGGCGTTGTGGGCGGCAACAACGCGGTTTTCGGGCGTGAACCCGTTCCCCAGCGAATTGTTCCAAAGAAAAAAACGCGAGGTTCGGCGTGGAAGCAATCCAATAACCATGGCGAAAGGTCTCGGTTGAATCAGTGCGGGCTCATGGAGATAGGAGGAGAAAGTGCGCCTGAAATCCATCCTATGGCCGGCAAAGCAAAAAATGAGGTGATTATTTCGAAGCTGTCCCGTGGGAATGACCACTAAGCGCTTGGCCTTTTCGTTCGATAGATCCGATACAAGACGAAGGAAGCGGCGATGAGCGTGGCGATCCCCAGCGCATGATACAAGAGATACCAGTGATCAAGTCCCTCCGGCTCGGGCAGGTGGTAGGCCGGCAAACGAAACTCGGAAAGGGATAAAGGTGTGGCATCGTCGATCTGGTAGGTGGTTACTGACCTGCGGACCGATTCGGAACCCTCAAATCCCGCCTCGGTGGCGACAGTCTTCGTCAGCTTGATCAGTTCCACGGGAAGGGGATAGCCGGGAAATGCGCTGGCACGGATCTCAAGTTTTTCGACCGAATGAACGGCATGGGAGTTGGCATGCAGCGTCTTGACGTGATAGTCGCGCACGCACCACGACTGGTTGGGATCGACGATGAACCAGCCGGATTGAACGGGCGACGCCGACTCGGTCTTTAATGCGTGCGTGTTGTCGAATTCGATCTTGATGCAAGACGCCTCACCCACGCGCACCGACTCGGCGCCGAGGATCTTGAAGGTACGTTCCTTCATCAGTTCGGGCAGGTGAGCCGGGCCGACATTGAGCAGAATTTCATGAATGCCTCCTGCAAGCTGGGCCGAGGCGTCGGCCATCATGGGCTCATCCCTGGTCCTTCCGATGAGCAGGTTGGTCAAGATCCAGTCTTTGGCACCGGCCGGTTTATGCAGGGCAAATTGATAATCTGGGTTGAACGCGAAAACGCTCACGAGGAACTTGGGATCCCGCTCGATCGCCAACTCCTCAACCGACCGGTGCGCAATCTGCTCCTTGCATAGGAATTTCTTGCGGTCCGTTGTCCCCTTCGCCGATTCGGTGATGGTGGTGCTCAATTCGGCACGATAGATGAAGCCCTTGGACCGATAGCTCTCCCATGCCGCCGGCGCCTTCGCGCGGAACGCCTCGATGAGGGCGTCATCGAATGCGTTGACTCGATTGTGTGGGAGTGCCGCGAGTGCAATGAGGAAAGCCGACAAGAGAAGTGCGCTGCGGACGAGCGCGAATCGGTCGGTTCCTTCGGTGCGATTTATCGGTGGATCCTCACCGGCGCCAGTATGCGATGCAAACGATTGACGCAAACCAACATCCATGACGGTCGGTCTCGAAGGAAAAGGGCGGTTCACGCAGACGCGGGGAGAAAGTGAGCTTGCAAGCAATTTTATGGAAAGAGAAATCTGCTGTGCTACGGCTTTTTCGGTTCCACCGACTGCCAGACCTCCTCACCCATGACTGCGCGAAACGGTTCAAACGCCAGCGCCTCAGCGGGAGTGCCCGCGGCTTGAAAGACCTGCCAGATCGCTTTTTTCTGATAGGGAGTGCAGACTTGCCCGGGCTTGTTGGTCCAGAGGCCGAGGTTCAAGCCGCCTTCGATGGCATGGTCGACATGGCGATGGACGATGAACGCGCCGATCTGCGGGATGGAACGCACCTTTTTCCAGGCAAAGACGAAGCCTGCGGCCTGCCTTTTCTCTCCTTCCACGCCGGGCGGGCTGTGAAACCCTTGCTCCGAAAGGATGATGCTTCGCGGGAGTCCGTCGATGCGCGATTTGGGTAGTTCGGTCCAGAGGGCCAACTGTTCCAGGTTCTTGAAGGTGATTTTGGGAGAATCGAGCGTGGGCAGCGCGTCCTTGTCGAGCCAGCTACGCGGTTCGAACAAATTGGACGGATACGGATGATAGGCGAGGTGCCAGTCGAAATTGCCATGCTTGCGGCACAGCTCCAGAAGCCGCTCCAGGAATTCCCGGCCGGGCAAACTCTGTTTAGGGTTGGCATTGGGCAAAACCGTCCAGTGATGTTCCAGGCTGACATAAATGCGGCCCGGGCTGCCTGAAGAGCGGAGCACCGTATGGGCAATGCGAAGCGCTCGGTGGTAGTCCCCGACCACCTGTTCGGGGGTGGCCGGCCCGCGGTTGTACCATTCGTGATGGGCGTTGACTTCGTTGCCGATGATCCAGCCGGCAATCGGAGTCGCTTTCTGATTGTTGATGCTCGTCCTGGCGGAGAAGTAATCGTCGATGTTCTCCAGCAGCCAGGAATAGACTTTCACGCCGTCGGCCGTGGCGGTATTGAAGGCGCCCAGGCGGTTGGGGGCATCGGCAGCCATTGCCGGATGCAAAAGTAGTGAATCGATTTTGGCATTGCCTGAGCGGTAGGCGAGGATGATGAGATACACCCGGATGTTCTTATCCGTCATGCGATCCACTTGCATGCCCGCCAAAACTTCGGCGCGAAACCCCAGCGTTTGCCCGTTGACGATGAGTGTCTTGTCGCCGGGATTGGCCGGGATGCGAATCAGGCCGGCCAGGTCGAGATTGAGCGCGGCGTGGCGCACGCCCAGATCGATGGCGTCGTCGATCATTTGTACTTGCAGACCTTTGACCGCCCCTTTTTCAAGGAGTGGCAAGCCATGGTCCGGATCCTTTTGTCCCTTCCACCATTGCGAGACAAACTGGATGGGTTGAACCGCTTCGCCCTGGTCGTTGACGGCCGCGAAGCCATTGAGCGCGTGACCGGCGGAAGGAATGCGGATCATCAGGGATTGGGAAGCGGTTGCTTGCGGGCTGTCCCCCCTGGGAAACTCCCTGTCGATCAGGATCTCTCCCTTGGCGTCGGAGCCGTAGGGCGGGCCATATTCCTTGATTCGGACGCGGCCCATTCCCGAGCGCATGAGCAAGACAAGCTGAGATCCATCATGGATCACCTGCTCAATCCTCTGGGCCGGTTCCACTTTGGGGGCGGGCCCGGTTTGGGGCGCCTGGCCGGCGGCAAGCAGGCAGAGCCAGTAGAGAGAGGGCAAGGGAGAAATCCTCAATAGCGTTGCTGGAACCTCTGTGGGAAAACCAGGCAGGCAGGTTATTTTGCAAGCCGGATGGGACGTTGAACATAGAACATCGGCAAACCCTGAGGAATCGCAATCATGAACCCGATCGGCGCTCTTTGTGTCGCGCTTTTACTTGGTCCAGCGGCCGACGACTGGGTCGATCTGTTGGCGGACAAAACGGCCTGGGAAGTGCGTGATGGGGCAGCGCTTGAAGACTGGCAATGGGAGGCGGGCACCCTTACGGTCAAACCGGGCAAGGGCTGGCTGGGCACCAAAAAGAAATACGGCGATTTTGAACTGGAAGTCGAATGGAAACTTCCTGCCGATGGCAACAGCGGTGTTTTTCTGCGCGTGCCCGACGGCGACTCCAAGGAAAGCCCCAGCAAGCGCGGCGCGGAGATTCAGATCCTCGATGACGAATCGCCCATGCACAAAGGGAAAATCAAGGACTGGCAATATTGCGGTTCGATCTACACCGCCGCCGCGGCGACGCCCGGTTTGATCAAGCAAGGCGACTGGAACCATTTCCTGATCCGCTGCCAGGGTTCGAAGATCTCGGTGGTCGTCAACGGCAAGCCCTCGGCCGCGACCGATGTCGACAAGGGGCCGTTGGCCGACCGGCCGTTCTGGGGTGCGCTGGGTCTGCAGAACCATGGCAGCGGTTGTACCTTTCGCAAGGTGCGGGTGCGGGAACTGCAAGATGCCGCATGGTGGAAGTTGCTTGCGGGGGAGTATGCGGTGGTGGAGGGATCGCGCAATGGCAAAAGCCCGCCGCCGGAGATGCTGGCGAAAATGAGCGTGAAGCTTAAGCCAGGCCAGGTAGTGTTGATCGATGACGACCATCAAGAAAGCGGTAACATCACGAAAAACCCTCAGGACCCCCCCTCGGTATGGCGAATGGAGTTCCCTCACGGCGGCGATAAGCGCTCGATTCCGCTACGCGTGTTGCAAAGAGCCGGGGGGGTGGAGCTGGTCTGGTCTAAATCTGAAAAACAACCACCTGCGCAAGGTCTGCCCGCCGAGCCAGGATGGGCGCGGTTGTTGTTGGGGCCGGCGAAGTAAGGAGATCGGTCTTCGATTTCGTGTTGAGGAGTGTTCGAGATGTTCCTCAATGTCATGAAGGCGCTTGAGTGGTTCCTGAATGTCTTTGTTGTTTTGGTGGCTATATTGCTTTTTGTCGCATTGTGTTTAGGTTCGTTTTACAACGTGTGTAAATATGAATAGGTAATTTCTGGATGGGACACAGTTGCTTGCTGTAAGTGACGGAAGTAATAAATGGTTGCATAAATTAGTGAGTGCAATGGGTTAGTTTTCTGTTTGCTTGAATGCACCGTTTAGTAGAGCGGATTATAATGGTCTGATTAATGGCAGTTCGAATTGTGTCATAGAGTAATCGATTGTTGACGGCTTAAAATTAATAGGCTGATTCCGGCCGCCCACCAGGACGCTGTCTATAATTTAAGGAAAATCCAGGTGAGCGGCGGGTGTGAGCCCGCCGGTTCTGAAGTCGTGCGCAGGACGGAATGATTTCAGAATGGCTGTTTGGTGATGGTTTCGGATAAGTCGACCAATATCAGTCAGGTGACTACCTAGAACCGGTGGACTGACGCCCACCGCTCGCCAGACTGCTGCCTGAAGTTTAGGGAAAAAAACAGGCGAGCGTAGTGCATAAGCTCTCTGATCCTATAGGCTTCACCCCTGGAGGTGTAAATCGTCATCGTCCGTTTGAGGACGATTGCTGAGATCATGCTGCTGATTTGTCGTTGGAGCTGAGCTGGGCGCGGCAAAATTGAGTTAACCTTGTGCTGGTGCCACGACCATGCAAGGGCCGGCTGGCCACCTATCCGGGAATGTCGGCTTGGGTCGGACCGTCGGTGAGATTGCCGCCGATCAGAATGCTGTGGCCCAGGAAGAGATTTCCGTCGTTGTGCCAAAATTCGAATGAGCCGTCCGTATCAACAGACACCGACTCCAGTCCCATTTTCGCTTGGAATTTCTTGGGAGTTAGTTCGGCCTCGTCATCGTCACGCCAGGCATTATCCCAGATGGGAAGCAGTTCCTGCGCCGCGTAATCTTGAATGCGTTTTGTCCAAGACTTCTGGTCCTTCCATAGCGCCTTGGCGACCTGCAGCGCGGCGCCATCAAGTTTGCTGGAATGATCGGCGTGTAAGTTGAGCAGGACAATCTTGCCGTTCCATTTGACCTTTGCCGTGAACCGGTTTGTTTGACGGTCCAGAGTAAAGAGCCCGAACAGAGGATCGTTTTCGGTCACCGGCGTTTTGAGATCGACCGCCGCTTGAATCATTTCCGAATCGGAGGCATCGGGACCAAGGAATTCGACTAGTTCCGCCTGCGGCGATCCCAGCACCGATTCCTCCACCACGCGGGCGCGAATCGCGAGGACGTGATACGGGCCGATCTGCTTTTTTAGGGATCGGTAATCCGGGCGCGGCGCTGTGTAGCTAACGGTTAGTGGCCGAGTGTTCATGGGGCCTGGAGGAATTCTCCAGCGGTGGAATAGGAAGGTCAGCGTCCACGGGTCATTTTCTTCCTCTCCGGGCCGTCCTCCCGCGCCGCTTGTGTCGACGAGTCCGATCACCTGTATTGCAGGTTGTCGCGACAATTCGTCAGAACGTGCCTGCAACCGTCTGGTTAATTCTGCGATCTCATCGTCATTAGTTGGAGTGTCGTCGGTCATGGGGGTGAGCCGCAAAGGGAAGGCGATGTTTCAAATGATCGTCGGCATGCCCATTCCTTGGTTGCCGGGACTATCTATGGCCTCGGGCCTTGCGCGAGCTTCAGGGCTCCGCGATGTTGCAAGCCGCCTGACCCATTTGGCCTCGCTGGCAAACTCAAGCCTGTGGCCGTTTCAATCCCGCCGGCCGCTGGCCAGTGTACGCCGCAGCCAGTGCCTCGACGGGGTGGGCGACCCAGAAGTCGGGCTTTTCCTCGCGGATGTAGCGGATCATCTGCAAAAGGCAGCCGACATTGCCGCTGAGCACCGCCTCGGCGCCCGTGTCCAGCACGTTCTTCGCCTTGCGCCGGCCTAGCGCTTCCGACATTTCCGGCTGGGTCAAGTTGTAACTTCCAGCCGCGCCGCAGCAGAACTCATTCTCGTTGAGCGGCAATAATTTCAAGCCATCGATCAGGCCGAGCATTTGCCTTGGCTGAGATCGAATCTTTTGCGCATGGGCCAGACCGCAGGCGTCGTGATAGGTGGCCTGCAATTTCAAGGGAAACTTGGGCGCCACCGGGCCCAACTCCATCAGGAACTCGCTGATATCCTTCGACTTCTTGGCGAACGTCTCGCCCAGGCCGTGGCAGGACGATTTTTCAAGCAAGTGCCCATAATCCTTGATCACCGGACCGCAGCCGCCGGCGTTGTTGATGATCGCATCGCACGAGGCCAGGCCGCCCGCCGTCTTGTCGAAGGTTTCGCAGTTGGATTTCGCCAGTGCCGTGGCTTCGGCATCAAGGCCCGCATGCTTGTGCAAGGCGCCACAGCAAACCTGGGAACGAGGGATGACGACATCGCAGCCGTTGTGCTGGAGCACGAGCGCGGTGGCCAGATTCGCCTGGGGGAAAAAGGCATCCTGCGCGCAACCGAGCATGAGGCCGACGCGCGCGCGGCGCGGACCGATCGCGGGTAAAAACTCGGGCAGGTTGTGATAGGGGTGCAGCTTGGGAACGATCTCTTCCAGGCTTCGTAGCGATTTGGGCAGCATCTTGCCCGCCAAACGCACCAGCCCGCCCAGGCCGAGCATCTGCAGAATGCGTAGGGGCAAGAGCGCCAGGCGCATCCGCCCTCGGAAGGGAGTCAGGTTGAAGAGCATCCAGCGCTGCAGCCAGGTGACCGTGGGCGCGGGTGGAGCGAGGCGGGTCAGGTCTTCCTTGAACGAGTGGATGATGTGGCGGTACTGCACGCCGCTGGGACAGGCCGTTTCGCAGGCCAGGCACTCCAGACAGAGATTGAGGTGCTGTTGCGCTTCCTTGGATAGGTCGGCCCTGCCATCGGCCACGGCGCGCCACAGGTAGATGCGCCCGCGGGGCGAATCGTTTTCGTTGCCTGTCTCGACATAAGTCGGACACGAACCGAGGCAAAGGCCGCAATGCACGCAGTCCATGAACAGTTCGTAATCGATATTCGCGCCCAGCGGCTTGCCTGAACCTCCCGGCGGGTTGGGCGCGACGGTCGGCAAGGAAAGGGGCGTGCCCGGGGAAGCGGTCGCACTCATCGGAAACCTCTCTGGCTTGGCCTCATGGCATCCTAAGCGGCTGGGAAATCCGGGTCGCGCTCATGGGATGCTTTGTGATCGAGGCCTTTTTTTGTCTCTTATGGGCCGTGAATCGGGTCAAATTCCGGGTAGGAACCGGCCGGGGTTGAACAGTCCGTGCGGATCGAGTTCGCGGTGGATCCGCCGTGCCAGATCGTGATCGGGCCGCGGTTCGCCCCAGACGGGAATCGTTTTGCGAAACGCCGCGCCGGCGCGTTCGAGCACGAGGTTGCCCCCCGCTTCCAGCGCCAGCTTGCGCAACTTCGCGCTGATCTGCGCCGCCTGGCCGACTTCCGCCGAAGGTGCGGTGTGAACACGCGCGATCCCATTGCCCAGATGCGCGACGATGGCGTCGACCTCCGTGAAGGTTTGAGCCTGGTCAAGGATCGGGACCATTTTCGACGGCAAGGAGGTCGATTTCATGACGGTGCCGCTGGTTCCCGGGCACAGCGCGGTAAGGCCCGACCACCAGCCTTCTTCCTGCCCTTCGGCAAGCAATGCCGTGGAATATCCGTTCAGTTCCTTGACCAGCTCGCTTTTCTGCCAGTCGATTGCGCCGCGGTTTTCTTCAAAGCCGACACCGACGAGCCAGTTGCCCGCGGTCGGCGCGGCGAGTCCCGAGAGGGGAACGCCACGGCCTGTTAAAAAGGAGCAGGCGTCGGCGTTGAGGGCATCGACCGAAACAGGCCGGGTGCGCGAGCCGTGAATCAGGGCCGCGAGTTCTTCGAGCTTATCGCCAGGGCAGGAAACGAGCACCACGGCCCGGGCCTCGGACAGAGGCCGTAACTTCAGGGTCACTTCGGTGATGATGCCGAGCGTGCCCAGGGCGCCCGTGTGCAATTTGCACAGGTCGTAACCGGCGACATTCTTGACGACGCGGCCGCCCGCCTTCGCTTCTTCGGTTTCATCGGTCAGGTATCTGATGCCGATGACATAGTCGCGCATCGTGCCGTGGCCAAAGCGCCTGGGCCCAGAACCGTTCGCGGCAATCAGCCCGCCCAGCGTCTCGTTGGCGGGGTCGTGCGAATCGACCGGCAGGCGCTGGCCCTTCGCCGCCAGAATCTCCCCGAGCTTGGCGATCGTGATTCCGGTCTGCACCGTGATCGTCATGTCGGCGGAGGGGTAGTCGATCACATGGGCGAGGGAGCGCAGATCGACAGCCGTACCCGGCTTGTCGGGACAGCGGCCCAAATCGTTGCGGGTGCCGCCACCCACAGGATATATCGCCGTGCCCGTCGCCGCCGCCTCGCGAACATAACGCGCCAGCGCCTCGGAGCTTTCGGGACGAACGAGGGGCAGATCGAGTTCGCCGATGAGATAACGGCTGGGTGAAGGGGCGCCGTTGGCCGAAGGGCTGCTAGCTGACGAGTGAGTCATAGCGCCGCCCTCCTGGCTGGTTTGTGCTGGTGGACATGGCTGGGCTCGTGGCAGGCCCCCGAAGTCGGCAACATCTTGCCCGGGCTGCAGTAGCCGCCCGGGTTAAACGCCTTGCGTAGCCGCATGAACATGCCCAGATCGACCGGACTAAAGAGCTTGGGCATGAAATCGATCTTTTCGACGCCGATGCCATGTTCCCCCGTGACCGAGCCCCCCATGGCGAGGCAGGCGTCGAGGATTTCGTTGCTGGCGTCGAGCACCTTTTTCACCTGGTCGGGATGGCGCTCGTCGAAGAGGAGTATGGGGTGCAGGTTGCCATCGCCGGCATGAAAGACATTCGCGATCTTGAGTTCGTATTTTTGACCGATCGAGGCGATCTTGCGCAGCATCTCGGGCAGCCGCGTGCGGGGAACCACGCCGTCTTGCGTGCAATAGCTGGGCGCGAGGCGGCCGACCGCGCCAAAGGCCTGCTTGCGGCATTTCCACAGCAGAAGCCGCTGCGCGTCGGTGTCGGCGCGGCGCACTTCGCGCGCTTTGTTGCGCTTGGCGATCTCTTCAATGCGCGCCGCTTCGGCATCGAGGCCGGCGTCGATGCCATCGACCTCCATGATGAGCACGGCGCCCGCATCGAGCGGGAAGCCAAAGCCGAAGGCCTCTTCGACCGCGCGCAAGATGAGCGAGTCGAGCATTTCGAGCGCCGCCGGCACAATGCCCGCCGCGATGATCTCGGAAATTGCCGCGGCCGTGTCGTCGACATTTTCAAACACGCCCAGAAGCGTGCGGTAGCCTTGCGGATTGCGCGTCAGGCGCACCCAGCTACGGCAGGCGACGCCAAAGGTGCCCTCGGATCCGACCGTCACGCCGGTCAGGTCGTAGCCGGGCGCATCCTCGACCGGGCCGCCCATGTTGACGATTTCGCCGTCGGGCATCACCATCTCTACGCCCAGGATATGGTTGACCGTTACGCCATATTTCAGGGTGTGAGGGCCGCCCGAGTTGGTGGCGATGTTGCCGCCAATAGTGCAGGCTCCCTGGCTTGAAGGATCGGGCGCGAAGTGCCAGCCGGTCGATTTGAGGTGATTGGTCAGCCAGACATTGACGAGGCCGGGGTCGACGAGCGCATAGCGGTTGCGCGTGTCCACCTCCCAGATCCGTTTCATGCGCGCAAGCGAAATGACCACGCCGCCGCCGATCGGCAGGCAGCCGCCGGCAAGGCTCGTGCCCGCGCCGCGCGGGAGAAACGGGATCTTGGCTTCGTGGCAGATGCGCACGATGCGCGAGACTTGCGCGGTGTCGTTGGGGAAAACGACCACTTCGGGTTTGTTGCGTTCGATCGTGAAGCCATCGCACTCGTAAACGAGCAGTTCCGAGTCGTTGGTGATCATTCCCGCGGCGCCGACGACGGCTCGCAAGGAATCGAGAAGTTTGGAATCGGCCATAAAAGTATCCGGGAGAGAGGCATCCGCCAGACGAGTCGAACCCTGGCCTTTAGTAGCGCAGGCCGCTCGAACGAAGGTGAATGGCCGGTTTGGGGGGCAGGCCCTCGGCGTCAATACCCCGGTCGCCTGCCAAAACATCGGCGACGAGGATGTCGTGATCTCCGGCGCTCAAGTGCGAGTGCGAGTGGCACAAAAGCCAGGCACAGGCATCACTTAGAGCAAGCGCCAACTGGCCGGGCTTATGGGTGGCGATCCCTTCCAGCGGGTGTTCGGAGGGCTTGCCGAAGCGAGAGATCAGATCCTTGCGGCCTTCGGGCAAGATGCTAATGCAAAATTCCGAACCGGCTTCCAGGATTTGACTTATGGCGCGTCCGCGAGCCAGCCCCAGGGTCACTCGGGGCGGATCAAAGGAGCATTGCTGCACCCAACTGGCAAGCATGGTCAGGTCCTTGCCTGCCTGGTGCGCCGAAATGATGAAAAGCCCGCTGGGAATGCGGCCCAGAGCACGGGCAATCCCATCGAGGTCATGAATCTGTTTGATGCTTTGCTGGTCCATACCGGTATCTTACAAATCCGCCTCCGGCGCAAACGGCGCGAAATGGGGAAAATGCCGACTTCCTGCCCCTAGCCAGGTTCGAGAAAGCCACCGGGAGGAACCTAACGGATTTGGGGATCCCTTCTCATAATCAGTCGCTCGTCAACACTTCGGAAAAAGACCCCATGCAAGTTTGCTTTTTAACAAAGCAGATTTTCGGGGATATTTCCTGGTTTGAAGTGCCATGGAATTTCCCTTGGGAACGTTCGCAATAAAAACCGGTCTTGACAGGACGCATGCATTTGATGTGATTGTGTGCAGCAACATTCCTTAGCCCGGGAGTACGCCCATGTCCCTCTTCCTTTCCCATCGGCATTTATTGGTGCCCTTACTCCTGCCTTGCTGGCGGGGTTCTTCCCTCGTTTTCCCTTCTATTTCGAGATCGAACCCTTTGGTTCGTCCGCGTCCTTTGATTTCGGCTGGATTTCTAAGGCATCCGCTCTGAGTGATTTTGTTGTTCAGCCGACCTGCCTGCGTCTCCCGGTTATGAGTGCCCTTCTACCTCACCGCGGATAATCTGCGGCTGTTTGGCCCAGCTTCCCGCAGGCACACCGGGGCTGGCCCTCGGATTTTTCTGTCCAGTGTTTCCATTCGGTTCAAGATCGAAAGAAAAGACCCCGTCAAGATTTTATTAATATAAGGAATGCAAAATGAGCAGAATTAAAATGCTATTATTTTTCGCCTTTGGAATGTTCTGCATCGTGACCTGGACGAATGTTTTCCTTGATGTGTCCGCCAACCAACCTTTCCTTGTGGTCGAAAATATCAGGGACCTGGGTGCGATCCCGGCGGGACAACATCAGGTTTCATTCGAGATTTTCAATTCCTCGCACGATCAAACCAGAACCTTGTGGAAGCGGGGCGATCAGAGTTGTCCGGCCGGTTGCATTGGTGTGGAAGATTGGGAGGATCAACCGATCACGATCGCTCCTCAAGGGAAGTTCACGATCGTCTGCACCATCGAGGTTTTGAAGAACGGCCCCTTCGATCTTGTGCTGCCTGTATCCGTGAACGATGGTGGACGGCAAGAGATTCCGCTGACGGTGCGGGGCCATTCCATTGCAGCCGTCGCCAGGCCGCTGGAACTTTCCTTGGAGCAGTGATTTCCCTTGTTCTTGGGAAGCCGAGAATCCTTGTGCCCGTCTCGAACCGGCATTGAGGTCGTTATTTCTCGGGGGATTCGGTCCAAGGGGTAACGGTGATATGGGTGTCCGATAGGATGTGAAACCGGTCAACCCAGCCTTCGGGAATGATTTTGGGAAAGGCAAGGAAATGGGAATCGCGCAAGTCATTGCGCGGCTTGATCGATTCGATGTCGAAAGTGCATTCAAAATGGCCCGAAACGAGGTGCAACTGGGAGGGAAGACCTGTTTCTTTTCGCAAGACGACCCGGCCCTCGTCCCCATTTAGGCCAGGCACACGGTTGAAGGCAAAATACCGGTATCGGTCGTCCTCCTGGATCAGGCGGCAATTGTGACTTAAAGCTACAGGAAATTGCGGTGACAAGAGTTTCCGGTAAGTTTCTGTTTCGATATGAAAGACGATTTTTTGAAGATCGTTGAAACGCTCCAGGTTGGATTTTGCTTGTGGTTGAGCCGTGTTGAAATGGGCAGGCAATACGGCCATCGATTTCGCTTGAAAATCGAGCACGTGACTGTTTTCTTTCGTGTAAAGGTATTGCCTGCAGAGCGTCGCGCCTGGATCGGCCGTCTTGATTTGAATCTCGGCCAAGTTCCAGTCAAACGATGTTTCATTTGGAGCTTTTGTCATGTCCGATGAGGTCAAGGTCATCGCTTGGCCTTGGTATTCTTCCTTGCTACCAAGAGACCTGTCCCCGCAGGTGACGCGAAACCGGTATTCCACTCCTTGGAACTTTCGTGCTTCCGCGTGCCACCTCTCGAAATGATCGAGCATCTTCTTTTGATAGACGACCGGGTAAGGTTCCTCCGCTCGAATGGTTGCCGCCTGGAGCACGGCAACCAAGGCGAGGGCGGCTTTTGTCGGTCCTTTGAGAAGAAGAGCGCGAGACATGGAAAAGGGATCCAGGAGTCCGGTGTGGATTCAGGGCGTCGTCCGCTACGCTAGAGAAATAAACGTGAAAGCTAACCGAAATGCGGTCGATAAAGCAAGCAAAATCGAGCAGGTGAGCGGGGGCGAGTGGGCCCGGCACTACTTGCCATTCACGGTCGCCGTGTGCAGTGAAACCCGGCCGGATCAAAGACAAACAAGAGGCTCAATGGCTAAGATAGTCCGCGCATGTCCTCATCTGCGCGGGTGCGTTTGAGATGCCGCTCGTCGGTTTTTTATGAATTCACCCTCGTCGCAAGGGGTGTTGGTTTGTTCCCGAAACCCGTGTGCTGGATTTGCCGATGATCGATCCCGGCCGCATTCCTCCCCGCATCAAAAAGCAAGAACTCCGGGCCGAACAGGGAGAGAAAAAAAGGCCGGCGCATTCCCGAAGGGATGCGCCGGCCTTTCGAAAGAAAAAACGCGAAAGTGGGTTAGACGGTTGGGGCCGGTTCGGCGGCGGGAGCCGCGACTTCGGGCACTTCGACCGCCTTGTGGCCCAGGCCGATGAAGACCGCTTCGAGGAACTCGCTTACCTGGGTGAAGACCCCCTTGGTCTTCTTGCGAGCCGCCTTCGATTCGGTGCTGCCGGTCACATGGAGCGACTTGATTTCGTTCGCCTTGATCCAGTCGATGACCAGCTGCGGATCGGGTGGAGCCGCCAGATCAACATCGAAGTGGGGCTTGCGGTGTTCGCGGGCCCAGAAAAGGGCCAGCTTTTCATTGGAAGACTGAAACGAAGTCGCGAATCGGATCGTGCCATCGCTGATGCGGACATTGGTGGCCATCCGCTCTCTGGTTCCCTGGGAATGCATGCGCATTCCATAGAGCTTTTCGAAATCGGGCCGGGGACCGTCTGCGGTTTCCCAGTCCATCGGCATCCAGCCGCCGGTTTGCAGACCAAATCTCTTGGCAGTGGCCAGGCCCGCTTCATTGGCGCCCGTCTGACCCGCCGAAATGACTTTCTCCAGCATAAAACTCCCAGTCGAAAAACAACGGCATAACCAACTGACCATCTGACAAGTCTTGAGCCGTTCAAAGAAGACTAATCATGTGTCCTACAATTTTGATTTTTTTATTTTCGATCTTTTTCCTGTTCAAAATGGCGGCCCTCCAGCAAGCGAGCGGGCCGTTCATCGTTTCAGAACTCAGCGCCGCCCTCCGGCAAGCCAATCGGCCGGCCGAGAGGAACCGTTAGCAAAAAAGCAAAAAAGCAAAAAAGCAAAAGCACACACCCGGAAAAATGGAACCTACAAAAATACTAAAAGCGTCGAGCCGTGGATAGCCTGAACCTCTCAGTCCATCCGATGCCAGCAGAGTGTAACTGGCCCCATTTCGATTCACCTCATTGCGATTCGCACGGGTCAGGCCTTGCCGGCGACGAGTGAGCGGACCAGCGCTTCCAGCACCTTGGCATCGGGATCTTTCACTGGGTTGCCGGCATGATCGGCAAAAGCAAATTTCTCCGCGACGCGATTGGCCCTGTTGAATACAAACTGGTCCGGGTAACCGTTGATGTTGAATTTTTTCATCCAGACATCGTCGGGTTCGTCAAGCCAAACATGGATCATCGAAGACGGCTCGACTTTGACCAGGAAGTTCTCGGCTTTTTTCTTGGCTTTATCAAGCCCTTCCTCCGCATCGAGCGGAATGAGTAGGTGCACGGAAATCACCACGAGGCCGCTGGGGCCGAGTTCCTTTTGCAACTGAACCAGGTGCGGGAACTCTTTCTTGCAAGGGAGTCAGTCGTGGCGCCACATATCGACCAGCACCACCTTGCCGGTCTGTGCGCGAACAAGGCGGCCGAGTTCCTCGTACTTGAGGCTGCGCATGATCGATGGGGGCGCCTGCGCTCGCAGCGTCGCCGCACCGGCCGCGATCGAACCAGCCAGGATTCCAAAACGGCGCCGATCGATCATGAAGAACCTCTTTGAGGGAGCGTCCGTATTCCTGTGATTCCAATCCTTCATTTTACGTCAAAGCGGCGCCACCCCAAGCTCCGCTGGCCGATTTTGTTCGCTTTTCCCCAGAGTTGCCCAGTCCGACTCCCCATCGCTGCAAGTATTACGATTGCGTAAGTTTGTTGGAGAGGGCCGCTTGACTGGGCCCTCGCGTGGCCGGCGTGGGCCCATAAAATGAGCGGAAGTCGAAGGAAAAGAAAGAACGCTCTCCGTTAGGATCGAGCGATTTCTTTGTTGCCTGGCCCGCGATTCTCCTTGGTTGCAAGAGGATGGACCCAGGCAATTGACCTTGCGGTGCGCAATTCCTTAGGAAGCAAAAAAACCGGGAGCGGAGACCCCCTTGACCTCGGTATTGATCCAAGAAAGGCACCAGATCTCCTGGTCATTCGTCGACCGGTTGATCGGCGTCGGCGTCGCCCTGGTATGCGGTTGGATCATTCCGTTTATGTTCCTTTTCGATCCGGAAGATGCCGGCGCCTGGGAACGGATGATCGCCTGGCGCGACTGCGAAATTAGTCTGTTGTGCCTGTTTCACCTTTTTTTTGGAATGCTCGCGCAAAGCAAGTCGCGCCTGATTCCCGACAGTCATTTGGCTCAGGAACTCAAACGCAACGCCGGCTTCAATGCCCTGTTTGTTTTGCGCCTGCTGGTCGCCACCCCGATCTACGCGCTCTTCTGGGGAGTCTTCGGCCTCGACAATCATCTGCTGTTTCTGGTCAAACTGCTCACCTTGGTTCATCTGATCGCGCTCTTCGAGCTGGAAGAGCTTGATTGGATGTTGGGCCCGGTGCAGGCCCGCCTCTTCTCGCTGATTTTCATCGTGCCGTTGGCGATTCATCTTGCCGCGATCGGCTGGCTCGGTCTGGACGGCGGCAAGGTGCGGCATCAGATTCAGCCCAATTTGAGCTTTGAAGGGTACACCCGCGCCGTTTACTGGGCCACGAGCACCCTGACGACGGTGGGCTATGGCGACATCACGGCGCAGACCGTGCCGCAAATGTGGTACTCGATGCTCATCGAAATCATGGGCGTCGGCTTTTTCGGCTTTGTGATCACGAACATCGTGAGCATTTTGGCCAAGTTCGATGCCGCCAGGCAAAGGCAAAACGAATGGCAGGAACGGGTTGATGCCTTCCTGGCTTACCACCAGCTGCCCTCTTACATCCGGCGCCGGGTGCTTGCCTACAACCGTTACCTCTGGGAGACACGCCGAGGCTACCAGGATGCCGAACTGCTCGAATCGCTGCCGATGGGGCTGAAAACCCAGATTTTGATGCACATTCATGGCACCGGGCTGGCCCAGGTGCCGATCTTCCGCGATGCGGGACCGGAACTGTTGCGCGACCTGGTGCTGGAACTCAAGCCGATGCTCGCTTGCCCCGGCGAAGTCATTTTCAAGGCGGGAGACGTCGCCGAAGCGATGTATTTCATCGAGCGAGGAATGGTGGAAATCATCAGCCCCGAAGGCGAAACGATCTGCAAGCTGGACGAGGGATCGTTCTTTGGGGAAGTGGCGGTGTTTTATAACCGTCCGCGCGTCGCCTCGGCCCGCTCGGTGGTCTATAGCGAGATGTACCGCCTCGATCGCGCCACGTTCACGCGCGCCATGGCCCAGCACCCCGAATTTGCCCGGGGCATTCAAGAAAGCATCGAAAAACGAAAAAGAGAACGAGATCGAGCGCTCTCTCCCGAAGGAAGACCCGCGGCAGAGGGAAGACCTGCCGCGGGAGGACCGGCGCCAGGCGCAAACGCTCCTCGACCGGTGCCCGACCCCATGCCCGATAACGGGGTTTCGGCATGAGTTTAGGCGACAAGGATGCCAAAGCGAGCCCCGTAGATAAGGCCCACGATTCAAAAGAGGAAAAATCGATCGAGCCGGAAGGGGGGGACACTTCGGCCTGGAGGCTGGTGCGCGCGCTGAAGGAGCCCAATTACCGTTACTATTTCATGGGCCAGGGGATCTCCCTGATCGGCACCTGGATGCAAAACGCGACCTTGGGTTGGGTCGCCTTTTCGTTCGCCGAGCAATCGCGCTGGCCGGCCTGGGTGAGTGCCTCGCAACTCTTGCCAAGTGTCATTTTGGGGCCGCTCGCGGGGCGGTTCATCGACCGGCTTCCCAAGCGCAAACTGATCCTCATCACCCAATCGATCTTGGCCCTGCTCGGCCTGGCGCTCGCGCTGGCGTCGTGGGCCGACTGGCTGACTCCCGGACGGTTGATCGTATGGGCCGTGGTCAGCGGCATCGTGCTGGGCATCGACTTGCCCGCGCGGTTGGCTTACCTGGTCGATCTCGCCGGGCGCGGCAGTTTGCCCAACGCCGTGGCCCTCAATTCGTTTCAGTTCAATCTGGCCAGGGCGATCGGGCCGAGCATTGCGGCGCTGGTCATGGTTCAATGGGGCGCCCCCGCCTGTTTCGCGCTCAATGCACTCACCTACACCGCCGTCTTGTTCGCGCTTTTTCTTAACGACGCCCCCGGCCTGCCGCATCCCCGCCTCCAGGCAAAAGGCGGCACGGCGACCGCGGCGATTCCCTCTTCCGTCTGGGGCACGGTCATTTTGGCGGGGCTGGTCTCGGGGCTGGGTTGGCCGGTGCTCGCGCTTGCGCCCGGGTATGCCTCGCAGGTGCTGCATCAAGGGCCAGAGACTTATGCGTATCTACTTGGTGGAATTGGAGTTGGGGCGCTTTGCGCTTGCGTCTGGGTGGCGGCGGAGCGTTCGGAAAGCCAGCGGCGCTTTCGCATGGACCTGGCGATGTTGAGCGTGGGGTGCGGGCTGTCGGTCCTGGCCCAGGTCGAGCGGATGGAGCTGGCCTTGCTCGCCGCACCCATGGTTGGGCTGGGGATGGTGGGTTTCCTGGCGACGGCGCAGACGATGGTGCAAATGCAGGCCCCCGCGTCGCAAAGGGGATTCATCCTTGGAGTTTGGACCGGAGTGCTTAGCGGTTCGCTTCCCCTTGGCAATTTCCTGGCGGGCCCCCTGGCCGACGAGTTTGGAGTCGCATTCGTCCTCAAGATGGCGGGACTTGGCATCCTGTTTGCCCTTGGCATCCGGGTGGCGATCGGCTGGGCCGGCCCTTACCGCGGGCCAGTGCGCCTCTAGACTAATCTCACTAGACTAATCCTTTGGGTGGGCCTTTCTTTACTCCCGCCTAACTTTGGAGCCAGCTCCCCTTATGATGCGCGTGGACCTTTCCGGCAAGTTGGCCCTGGTGACCGGGGTCGGTGACAATGTTGGCTTTGCCTGGCACATTGCCAAGGCCTTGCAGGCCGCGGGCGCCCGGCTTATTTTTGCCTGCCACCCTCGCCTTGTGGGCATCGTCGAAAGCATCATGGAACGCGATGCCGATGCCGATAGCCGAATTCTCCCCTTCGGGGCCGGTAGCTTGGCGGTCGAAAAGATCTTCGCCTGCGATGTCTCCTACGACACGATGGCCGATGTCGACCAGAAGACCAAGGACGATAAGCGCTTCAACAAGCATGGCGATTTCTCGATCGCCGGCCTGGTGGAAAATGTCAAGAAGGCCGGCGTTTCAACGGTCGACATGATCATTCACGCGGTGGCCTTCAGCCCTGAAATCAAGAATAAGCTCTCCGACACGAGCCGGGCGGCCTACCGCACCTCGCTCGATGTTTCGTCCTATTCGTTGATCGGTTTGCTCCATGCGTTCGAGCCGATGATGGCAGACCGTCCGGGCGGCACCTCCGCGGTGGGCTTGACCTACCTGGGCGGCGAAAAGGTCATTCCCCATTACGGCGGCGGCATGTCGACGGCCAAGGCGGCCCTGCAAATGGACGCCAAGGTGCTTGCCAGCAACCTGGGCCCCAAGGGAATCCGCGTGAATCTTGTATCCGCGGGCCCTTACGCATCGCGCGCGGCCCGCGCCATCGGCGATATCGACGATATGATCAATCACGCCGCCAGCCGCTCGCCTTTGCAGCGCGCGATCGAGGCCGATGAAGTCGGCTATTCGACCGCGTTTCTTTGCAGCCCGCTGGCCTCGGCGATCACCGGCCAGATCCTCTATGTCGACTGCGGTTACAACATCATGGGCATTTAAGAGCCGCCTGTTGAGCCGAAGCTCCATTTCGCCCCCGGTCGACTCCCAAGTTGACCGGGGGTTTTCTTTGGAATGGCATCTTTGAGCGTTGCCCCGAATGCCTCAGGCGCGGCACATTCGCATCAGCCGCCTGACCTGGAAGAAGGCGTGCTCGATTCGGCCCCGTGCTCGCGCTCGTAGAGTTTGCGCGCCAAGGCCAACTCGCGGTTGTACTTGGCTTCCATGAACAGATCGCGACTGGCCTCCTGATGCGAAATCATGACCGCAAGGCAGGATGGGCACGATTCGATGTGAGAGAGTACCTCCTGGGGCGGGCTTTGCCCCGGATTGTCGACATAGCTTAGAAAACGCCCGCACGCCTGCGATTCGGCTTCCGTCATGGCAACCCTTCCTGTTTACGATCAAGGAGTTTCATGGCCGCGCGAATCTTTTCCATGACGCGCCGGCAGGCCTTGTAGACCGTCAACACCGAAACCCCGTGGTTTTCGGCAACCTTCGCGGCGGCAAGACGCTGCAATTTCGCCTGTTCGAACATCGTCCAGGTGGTGGGGGCCAAACTGGCGCGCGCCAGTTTCATGGCCTTTTCCATCAGGTCGAGATCATGTTCTTCCTCGAATCTCGTGGCAAACTGCTCCGCCTGGTCTTCGATCTGGCTGACGCTTAAGAATTGAATCCGCTTATTGCGCACCATTTCCTGAAACCAGTCCGATTGCACCGACCGAACCACCATTTTGAGCCATTTGCGAAAACTGCCGACTCGTTGCCGATCGAATTTTTTCAACCCCTTAACAATCTTGACCAGAATGTCCTGTTCGAGGTCTTCGTAGTCGTGAAGCCGGCCGTGAAATGCGGACAGGTAGTGGCGAATGAGCGGCCGGTAGCGATCGAGAAACCGCTGAGCGACCGCCGGATCGTCGACATGGTTGACGAATTCGCCAAGCAAGGTCAGGTGCGTTTGCGAACCAAACGGGGAGCCTGATGGGACCGTCATGTGTGATTCCTTGGGGACGGATCTGCCGCGAACGCGACGGAGTCAACAGCCAATCGACAATCTGGTTTCTTGAGGTTGGGTCTGACCCCATTTCCGGCACAAAGGCCTGGCGCCATTTCTGGCACAATCCTTGGGCGGCGATGCGCGCGCCTGCTCTGCCGCCCGTCCGCTTGGGCGTCTGCTCTTGCATTCGCTTCACTTCTCGATGCCAAGCTCGCGAGAAAGTGCCGCTATTCATTCTGGGTTTTCCATGGAGGCGCACCATTGTTATCGATCGCTTTTTCCGCCTTTTTCTAAATTGGCCCCATGGCTTACCCTTGGGCCAAGATTCCTCATCGACACGCCGGCGCGTGACGACCCTGGACCGCCTTCTACCCTTAAGAACGGGGGTTTGGACGGGATTGAGGCTAGGAAAATGAAAAAGCCGCGAAAATTTGGCCCCTGCCCCGATCTCATCATTCGTCCCGATCTCGTCATTTGCCCCGACCTCGGTCTTTGTCCCGGTCGCGGCAAAGGACGGAGCCTTTCCGCCGGGCGAGAAGGACAATCACGCAAAGGAACCATCGCATGACCTTGGCCACGGCCTTTACGGCCTTATGGATGAGCGCAATGACCTTTCCTCAGGAATTGCCGGCGCTCGATGCACCCACCGCCTCGAAATTCGCTCGGCTGGCGCTGGGGGCGATCGAGAAGAAATATCCCTACAAGCCGGCGCATGTCTGGGTGGGTGAGCAAGATGCGCTGGTTCCCAAAAGCCTGCATCCGGTGTTTTATGGCGCCTACGACTGGCATTCGGCGGTGCATGGGCACTGGGTGCTGGTGCGCCTGCTCAAGCTCTATCCGGATTTGCCTGAGAAAAACGAGATCCGCGCGGCATTGGCAAGGCAGTTCACCGAGGAGGCGCTGAAAGGCGAGGCGGCCTATTTCGGCAGACCGCATGCCCGGCCGTTTGAGCGACCCTATGGCTGGACCTGGCTATTGCAGTTGGTGCTGGAACTCAAGACCTGGGACGATCCCGACGCGAAAATCTGGGCGAGCCGATTCGTGCCGCTTGAGCAATTGATCGTCGAGCGTTATCTGAGCTATTTCCCAAAGCAGACTTATCCGATCCGTCATGGGGTTCATGCGAATACCGCGTTTGGCCTGTCGTTCGCGCTCGACTATGCCCGCGGGGTCAAGAATGAAAAACTCGAAGGCTTGCTCGTGGAGCGGGCCAGGCACTATTACCTCAAGGACCAGGATGCGCCGGCGCGGTGGGAACCGGACGGATCCGACTTTTTCTCCCCAGCCTTGTGCGAGGCCGACTTGATGCGGCGCGTGTTACCCCGGGAGGAATTTGCTCTCTGGTTGCACCGATTTCTGCCGCGCCTGACAGACAAGGAACCGGCGAATCTGTTTCGACCCGCAGTCGTATCTGACCGTACCGATCCGCAGATCGTTCACCTTGATGGCCTGAATTTGAGCCGGGCCTGGTGCTTGGAAGCGATCGGGCTGGCGCTGCCTGAGAACGATCCGGCGAGAGGGCCACTACTGGAGGCGGCGAGGGTTCACGCGAAGGATGGCCTCGCACATGTCACGAGCGGCGATTACGCGGGCGAACACTGGCTGGCGAGCTTCGCGACTTATCTGATGACCTGGAAGAAAACGGCCCCGGGAAAATAAAGGACGAAGAAAAACAAAAAAACCTTGGGTGGACGCGAAGCTAGGTTTCGCGCCACTCAAGGCTTTTGTTTGATTTTCCCCCTAAGGGGAGAAAATGAAAAACTAGCGGCAGCGGCGAGCGGGCTTGGCGGGAGCGCAAACCACTTCCTTGGTCACTTCAACGGGCACGCATTCGTAGCTGCGGATGGTGATTTCTTTTTCCTCGACGACCTTGCGGAATCGGGTCACTTCCTTGGTTTCGGTGACGGGCACCTTGACGCAGCGTTCGACCTTCTTGGTGCATTGAACTTCGGTGATATCGGGCACCCAGGTCTTGACGGTGCGGGTAACCGGTTCGCATTCCTTCTTGCAAAGACCCTTGCGAGCCATGGTGGTCACTTCTTGGCACTCGTAGTGGCCGTTATCGACGCACTTGGTGACGGGCACTTCTTCGACGACTTTCGTCTTCTTGAGGCGGGTGACTTCGACCGTTTCCGTGACGGGAACGAGTTTGCATTGACGGACGGTGACCGTCTTTTCGACCGGCACCTTTTGCATTTCGGTGGTGGTCACGAGCATCGTGGTGGGACAGGGAGCCGGTACGGCTTCCGTCTCACAGGATTTCTTTTTGCCAAACGCGCTTACCTGGCCCGGGACGAAAGCCCCAACCGACAAAGCGAAAGCTGCCATCAAGAAGTTCTTAGCCGTCATCCATGGGCTCCTTATGAAGAGGTCATCAACAGGGTTCAGCCTGAGCCCCCATTGTACCCTCAGGGTTAGGGGCCTTTGGGGTTTCCTAGGAGGAAAAGGAGTTTGGGTAAAGTTTAACGGTTGTAAGATCTTCAACGCCTTGCCTTGATCAGGGAAAAAGCAATCGAATTAACCTTCTTTGAGTGCTGAAGTTAAGTCGGTCGCTTTTTCGAAAGGGAACCGATTGCCGAGCAAGGCTTACGACGATTGGGATTTCCCTAGGTTTTTGGACGATTTTGGGCTTTTTCGGGCCTTTGGAGCGATTGCTGGGCCCAAAAAAAGCCCAGGATTCCGGTCATCCCGGAATCCTGGGCCATTCGATGGGAGATGCCTTATGCTCTCCCTTCCTCGGACATTGAGGGTTGGTTTCAGGCGGCGGCCGCTAGGACCAAAGGAGCCTTTCTGACGAGCAGAGGCTGGAATTTCCAATAGGTCAGGGAGCGCCAGATCCATTCGATGGGTCCGAAACGGAAAAAGTGCAGCCAGACCGGGCTCATGAGCAGTTGGAAAGCCCACATGGCCAGGACCAGGCCAGCGAGTTGAATGCGCGGCAAAGCGCCGAACCAGCCGGGGCCGATCGAGGAAAAGAGCAAAGTGAAAAACACCGAGTGGAACAGGTAGTTGGATAGGGCCATGCGGCCGACGGCTTCCAACCGCCAGGCGATCCAGTTGATCCGCCCGGTCTTGTACAGCCAAAGCAAAAGCGAGGCATTGGCCAGAGTCAGGGTCAGGGTCGCGAATGTCTCGAGCGGAAAGAGCGTGCGCACTTGCCAGGCGAACGTATTCGTGCGCGGGTCAAGGCCGAGCATGAGGCAATACCACTCGGCGGGGACGCCGACCAGATAGAGAAAAGCCGCCCAGCGCCCATAGGCCTTGATCGACCATTTGCCTTCGAAATAACCCATCTTCATCAGGCTCATGCCGATGAGCATGGGCCAACCCAGGATCAAAAAGCCCAGGAAAAAGATGCCTATATGTTGCTGGAATTGCCCCCAGATTCGGTCCTTGAACCACTGGAAATAGTCCTGGGAGCGATGCGTTCGGATCGCACGGGTCACAAATTCGGGGTGCTGTCCCTCTTTGCGGCCTCGTTCATTGTTTTCAAACGCCATCAAATAGATGGAGTCAGGGAATGGGGGCACATAGTCGTCGGTTGCAGGCTTGGCTTCGGGCTTTGCGGTGTCGGTAGATTCGGGGGCGGCCGAATCGTCCTTTGCCCCAGCCGCTTCACTGGTTCCTTTCGGGACCTCCGCGGCATCGGCCTTGGTTTCCTTGGAGGCCGGTTCTTTGGCCTTTGCAGCAGTCTTCCCTTCTGCTTTGCCTTCGGCCTTCTTTTCCGAGGTGTCCGCGGTTTTTGCGGGAGCTTCCTGGGTGGCGGCGCCACCTTCCGCCTTATCTTTTGCGATTTCGGGGGCCTTTTCCGGAGCTAAGGAGATACCGTAGGTTTTCTCCAGTTCGGCGATTTGAGCCTTCTTCATCTCCCTGGCGTATTCGACGCGCTTGGCAACTTCCCGGCCGCGCTCCCTCATGAACTGAGTGATGGGCGGCGCCATCGAGGCAATGGCAATGGGAAAAAGCAAGAGGCCCAGGCCCATGGCCATGAGCATCCGGGGGCCAAACCAGCCCAGCGGATAGATGACCAGGCCGATTGCGGCGTAGCCGAAAAGAATATCCCCCTCCCACACGAAATAGGTGTGGAAGGCGCCCATCAGAAGCATCCAGAACATGCGCCGGTAGTGCAACCAGGCGGGAGAGATCTTCTTGCCGCGAGAGTGCTCGGCCATGAGGAGCACGCCCGCTCCAAACAGCATGGAGAAGAGCGTGCGCATCTTGTTGTTCATCAAGAGCGTGACAAAGGTGTATTCCCAGCGGTCGGCGTCGCTATCCACCGCGGCGATGCGAACCTCTCCAAGCGCGTAGGTCGGCTTGGGCTCTTTCTCTTTGGCCTTTTTTTGCTCCTCGGTCAGCTCGGGCTCTTTTTTGTCTTTGTCGACCTTGGGGACCTCGCCGATCGAATCGAGCGCGTAGTACATTTGGTTCGCACTGCCGTACGCGCCCTGCGTCCAGGCAAAGCTGAGTATGTTCATCATCAAAATGCCAAGGAGGGCGAATCCCCTGAGCAGATCGATGGTCTTGACCCGTTCTTTTTCTGAAACAGGCTCGGGCTTACGGGAAGATGGGCCATCCGGCGGCGATTCGGCCGGGGGAACGCCTTGGCCGGCGCGGGCCTGCGTGGGATCGTCAGGGTCGTTTACCCAGCGCAGATCGCCCTCGGCAAGTCCCGTTGCGCGCGCGGGGGCTGCTTGCGTGGGTAAAGGGGGTGGCGTTTCGAGAATGGCGCCCCCTTCGGTTTTGTGCGACAGGGCGGGAGACAGGGGCCTGGGATCTTCGGGCAGGAGATTCATAAGCCATTTCCAGTGAGAAAAGAAACTGCTCCTAATCAAGGAAGCGCTTCGCGAAATCTCGGCCGATCAAAAGATAGGAGAATCAGTTCTCGGCGATGGCGGCGGTCGGGGAAATTCCCTCATTGCCAAAAACCCATCATTGACGGTTATTGTAGCAAAGGGGAATCCCATTCCCGCGTAGGGCCAACACCTGCACCCTGGTAAATGAATCGCCGGCGCGTCGCGGTTACAAGGCAATCGCAAACCCCATCACGCCCGCGGTTTGATTAACCACCCATAAAGCCGGTTCAAAACTTCTCGAGGATCGCCGTTGTGCTCGTGGAAAAACCAGTTATAGTTTGCAACTGTTTTCCTTCGTTTTCTCTTGGTTTTTGTTGAAGCTCCAGCCGTTCAGGAGAAGCTCCATCCAAAATGAAAAAACCGCTCCCGCAACTTCTTGCCCTTGGATTGTTTTTTTTGGGAATTGCGGCAGTTACTGCCCACGGACAAGGGACACAAGACCCGATCATGTGGGGGGCCGATAAAGAAGGGGGAGGACCTTATCTTTTCCTTGGCCCCGAGGGTGGGTTGATCGGTTATGAGCTCGAAATCATCCAGGCGCTGGAAAAGCAGCTCGACCGCAAGATCGAGTTTCGCCAGTACGACTTCGCCAGCCTGATTCCCGGCCTTTCCAAGGGGGATATCGCCATCGCGATGAACGGCCTGGAAATCACGCCCGAGCGGCGTTCCCAGGTGCTCTTCACTCGCCCTTACTACATCTACCGCCAGCAGCTCGTGGCGCGCAAAGACGAAAAGCGCTTCGACTCGTACAAGGCCTCGCTGAAGGTCCCGGGCCTGAAATACGGCACCATGGAAAGCACCGCGGCCGAGAGGCTTTTGCGCCAAGACGGCATCGACCCGGCGACCTACCCGGCGCCGACCGAAGCCTACCGCGAATTGGCCCTGGGCCGCATCGACGCGGTCGTGCTCGATTTGCCCATGGCCACCTTCTACGCCAAAAAAGATCCGAAATTGACTTTTTTGAGCGAGCCGTTCGCCCCCGGCGAATATGCGATCGCCCTGGCCAAGAATCACGAAACCTTGCGTGGCGATCTGAATCTTGCCATCGGCAACCTGATCGCCTCGGGCCAGCTGAAGGCAATCCTCGAAAAGTGGGATCTGTGGGACGATGCGCAGGCCGGCTTGGCCAACGAAGACGGCATGGGAGGGCTGACGGTCCAGGACCAGTCCTGGACCCTATCCTCGTATTTGCCGATGCTCCTCAAGGGCACGGCCGTGACCATCGCCTTGACGCTCTGTTCCTTCGCGCTGGCCGTGGGGCTCGGCTTGCCCTTGGCTTTGATCCGCGTCTACGGACCGGCCCCCTTGAAGTTCCTGGCGATTTGCCACATCGAGTTCTTTCGCGGCATACCCGTCTATATCTTGCTTTTGCTCGTTTATTTCGGTTTGCCCGAACTCTGGTCGGTGCTCAATCTTCCCCCTTTTGTCGCCGCGGTGATCGGCCTGGGCCTCAACTACTCGGCCTACGAGGCCGAGATTTATCGCAGCGCCTTGCAATCGGTTCCCGCCGGGCAATGGGAGGCGGCCCTGAGCCTCGGCATGGACCGGGTCAAAGCCTTTCGGCGGATCATTCTGCCCCAGGCATTCAAGGTCGCCTTGCCTCCCATGACCGGGGACTTGGTCGCCTTGTTCAAGGACACCTCGATCGCCAGCGCCATCTCCCTGGTCGAGTTGAACAAGCAGTATCAGATCCTGGCGAAGTCGAGCAACAAGTTCATGGAGATCGGTCTGATGACCGCGCTCATCTACTTGGTACTTTCGGTTCCTTTGGGTTGGTTGTCGCGGCGTCTGGAAGAAACCTGGGGGCATGGCGATGAAAACTGACTTTGGCGCGGATGGCGAGATTCATATTGAAGGGCTCTGGTGCCAGCGCGGCTCGCGCTCGGTGCTCGAGGGAGTGGATCTGCGCGCCAGCCGGGGCGAAACGGTGGCGTTGATTGGACCCTCCGGTGGCGGCAAATCGAGTTTGCTTCGCTGTTTGAACGGGCTCAACTCGTTTCAACGGGGAGCCATTCGCATCGGCGGCGATCCGCTTTTGCCTCATGGCAAAACGCCCAATGGTGTGCTCAAACGTGTGCGCACCCGCCTTGGGATGATCTTTCAGGACTACCGCTTATTCCCCCACCTCAATGTGCTGGCCAATGTCATGGAGGGGCCGCTGTCGGTGCTGGGCTCGACGGTGCACGAGGCACGCGTATTGGCGGAAAAACTGCTCGACCGCGTGGGGTTGGGGCAGTTCGCGAAAGCCAGGCCGGAGAGTCTTTCGGGAGGCCAGCAGCAACGGGTGGCGATCGCCCGGGCGCTGGCGATGAAACCGATCGGCTTGCTTTGCGATGAAATCACCGCGGCGCTGGATCCCCAGCTTAAGGGAGAGGTGTTGTCCCTCCTGGAAGATCTGCGCTGCGACGGGTTGGCTTTGCTCATGGTGACCCACGAGATCGGCTTCGCGCGTCGTGCCGCCGACAAGGTGGTCATTCTCGATGGCGGCAAGATCATCGAAGAAGGGACCGCCGAGGAAGTGCTCGATCGGCCACGATCGGAACGAAGCCGCGATTTTCTCAAGAAAGTGATGGCCTAAAAAGGGCCGCCTGAGAGCACCCAGCATCAAAAAAAGACCGAGGGGCCGCTCTTTTGCGGCCCCTCGGTCTTTTACTCCAAAGTTCAGATCATGGGGTCGAAGCTGACAATATCGGACAGGCGCTGGATCCAGTTCAGGAACTTCTTGCGGTCGAGCGGCAAAGCGAGTTGCAAATCGAATTCGGGCGCCGTGCGCGAAGCGGGAAGTTCCCGGGAAATCGAGAGCAAAAAGGGGCGGCGCAGATCCGCAAGCTGGCGGATCGAGTGCGCCACCTGAGGCGCCTCGGCCACTTCCAAAATTACGATGTGCGGCTTGAACAGGAGGATCCCATCGAGCACGGTCCTGGCATTGTGCGTCACGCGCACGGTGTGACCTTCGGCGGTAAGCACCTGCTCCAGAACTTCGCCAACTTGCAAACCTTCGCTTACAACGAGCACCCGAAGTCCGGTGGGGGAGTGCATGGATGGTCCCTGTGGCCGCGATAAGACCTGGGTTCCTTCGCCGCAGTTGACCTCAACCGAGGCTTCCAAGGGTGTATTCTGGGAAATTTCGCGCGGTTCAGGAAAGGTAACCATGTCCATGACTCGATTTCCAAGGATCCAGGTGGCACCCAGGGGTGACTCAGCTCAATAATAGGTAACTTGATCGAATTAGTCAAGTAAATTTCCGCAATTCATGAGAACGGGTTCGGGTTAGGCCCGAAAGCCTCCGTGGGAAGTGGTCCTTTACGCGAGGGTTTCCTGCGCCGGCTTCCTAAAAAGACCCGGTTGCGGTTTTGCCTTACCCATCGGCTGCGGTTAGCAGAAGGTGCGAGCCTGGTCCCACCGGGATTTGCCGGCAAGCCGCGGCCACAGGGCGGGAGTGCCCAGGCTGCCGCGAGGTGCCTTGCCTGGCCAGGCACCGCGAAAACAGGTTCCAACAGGATTGCATGTCCATGACAGAAATCAAAACCATCCGCGTCGGCCATAGCCCCGATCCCGATGACGCCTTCATGTTCCACGCGCTGGCCAACGAAAAGATGATCACGCCGGGCCTGCATTACGTCCATCAACTCGAGGACATCGAAACCCTCAACCGCCGCGCACTTGAGGGCGAGCTGGAAGTCAGCGCCGTGAGCATCCATGCCTACGCGCACCTGCTGGACAAGTACGCCTTGCTGCCCAGCGGTTGCAGCATGGGGGATCAATACGGCCCTCTTCTCGTGGCCAAAAAACCAATGAGCCTGGGCGACCTGAAAGGGAAAAAGATTGCCGTTCCCGGAACGCTCACGACCGCCTTCCTGACCTTGAGCATCGCGCTCGACCGGGATTTCACCTACGACGTGGTGCCGTTCGATCAGATCCCCGAGGAGGTCATCTCCGGCAGGCAGGAGGTGGGCCTGCTCATCCATGAGGGACAGCTCACCTACAAGTCGATGGGTCTGCACGCCGTGTGCGATCTGGGGGTCTGGTGGCAGGAGAAAACCGGCCTTCCGTTACCCCTGGGCGGGAATGTGGTGCGCAAGGATCTGGGCATGCCCCTCATGCGCCAGATCAGCGTCGATATCAAGAAGAGCATTCAATATGCGCTCGATCACCGGGAAGAAGCGCTGAATCATGCGCTCAAGTATGGCCGCGGCATCGATCCGAAGCTCGCGGACCAGTTTGTCGGCATGTATGTCAACGACTGGACGCTCGACTATGGCGAAAAAGGAAGGAAGGCGATTCGCAAGCTCCTGGAAGAGGGACATCGCATCGGACTGCTCCCTGCCCCGGTGCAAGCCGAATTTGTAGATTAGCGGGACGCGGTCATCCCCTGGCCGTGGCCTTCGCGGCGGAGTCCTTCCCTCGATGACCGCAATTCTCTCCTGCTTCTTTGCTGGGCGTTCAACCAGGTTGAGCGCCCTTGGCGTTTTTTGCGCCTGGGCGGCGTTTGCCGCCTCGGGCCGGTCGCAAAACTTCACTCCCGAACAATCGGCCGCGCGCTTAAAAGCCCCCAACGGGCTCAAGGCCGTCATGGTCGGCGCCGAACCCGAGGTGCGCCAGCCGCTATCGATGAGCTTCGATGCGCGCGGCCGGCTCTGGGTGCTCCAGTACTTGCAATATCCCAACCCGGCCGGCTTGAAGGCCGTCTCGCGCGATCAGTTTTTGCGCACCGTCTGGGATAAAAAACTCGAACCGCCTCCGCGCGGTCCCGCGGGCGCCGACAAGATCGTCATCCTCGAAGATCCAGGCTCCGATGGCCGTTTTCGCAAGTCGAAGGAAGTCATCACGGGGATGAACCTGGCGACCGGCTTTGCGCTGGGCCGGGGCGGCATCTTTGTCGTGCAGGCGCCCTACCTGCTCTTTTATCCGGACAAGGATCAAGACGACCGCATCGACGGTCCGCCCGAAGTGCTTCTCGACGGCTTCGGCATGGAAGATTCCCATGCCCATGCCAATTCGCTCGTTTGGGGGCCCGACGGCTGGCTTTATGGCGCTCAGGGGAGCACCGTCACCGCGCACATCCGGGGAATCACCTTCCAGCAAGGGATCTGGCGCTACCATCCAGAAACAAAAAAGTTTGAACTCTTCGCCGAAGGCGGAGGCAACACCTGGGGCCTGGACTTTTCGCCGGAAGGCGAAGTGCTCGCTGGAACCAACTGGGGCGGCTTCGCCCTCTTGCATCAGATGCAAGGCGCCTACTACATCAAGGGCTTTGCCAAGCATGGCCCGCTGCAAAACCCGCACGCCTACGGCTATTTCGACCATGTGCCGTACAAGAATTTCGTGGGCGGCCATGTGACGTGTGGCGGCGTACTGCACCAGGGCAAGGCGCTGGGCTCGGCCTTCGATCGCACCTACATCGCGGGCAATCTGTTGTCGAACGTCGTCAACTGGCACAAGCTTGACCCGGCCGCCAGTAGCTACACGGCAAGCCATGGCGGGGTCTTCCTCAATCCGCGCGATGCCTGGTTTCGCCCCGTCGATTTGCTCGATGGGCCCGACGGCGCCATTTACATCGCCGACTGGCACGACCACCGGGCCACTCACCTCGACCCGATCGACAACTGGGACCGGCGCAATGGCCGCATCATCAAGGTGCAAGCGGAGAACGCCGCGCCGCTTTCCCCCTTCGACCTGAAGGGCAAGACATCCGGCGACTTGGTGGCCTTACTTGAACACCCCGAAGTCTGGTGGCAAAGGGAGGCCTTGCGCCTGCTCTATGAAAGAAAAGATGCCGGTCTCGCTTCCGGTTTGATGGCCGCTATCAAGGATCCGCAAACTCCGCATCCGGTGCGGCTGCTCTGGGCGCTCAACGCCACCGGCGAAGCCAAGGAGCCCGAACTGGTCTCGCTACTCACGCATCCTGACTTTGCGGTGCGCATGTGGGCCGTTAGGTTGCTCGGCGATCCGGGCACGGTCCAGTCCGAATCGATCAAGCCCCTTTTGGAAGCGATCCGCAAGGAGACCAACCCCAGGGTCGTGGCGCAGATGGCTTGCAGCGCCAAACGGCTGCCCACTAGCGAGGCCCTGCCCTTGATCAAGGCGCTTTGCCTCAACCCGGTGGCACCCGCCGATCCGCAAATTCCCCTGCTTGTGTGGTGGGCGCTCGAAACGCATGCCGTTTCCGGGCAAAAAACGATCGCTTCGTGGGTTGCCGACAATGCCTGGATCAAATCGCCCCTGGTGGCCGGCCACCTGCTCGAACGGTTGACCCGGCGCTACACCGCCAAGGATGCCAACCCGAAAAACGAAGGCTACAAAATCGTTGCATCGCTTCTGCGTAAGGCGCCGGCGCCCGCGACAGCGGGACTGGAAAAGGCGCTCGATGGTCAGTTTCTAGCCAAATTTCCCGAACCACTCAAGAACTGGCTTGATCGAAAGCGTTCCGACGACACGACCTCGGTGCAGTGGATCACACTTGGAACGCGCCTGGGCGATGAAGATAGCTGGTTTCAGGCGTTGGCGCGAGTCAGCGGGCCGAAAACCGAAGAAGGCGATCGCCTGAAACTGATCAAGCTGGTCGCGCAGTCGGGCAAGCCCGAAGCGCCGGGCGCCCTCATCGAGATTTTGGAAAATAGCACCAAGCCCCCGGTACTTAGCGCGACGCTCGACGGCCTGGCCGGTTTCGCCGATCCGGCCGTGGCCGAAGCGGTGCTCAAGCGTTTTGCCAAATGGCCAAAAGGGGTGCAAACCGCGGCGATCAACCTCTTGGTGGCCAGGCCCGGCACCGCCGCGAGCTTGCTCGACCTGCTTGATACCGGAAAAATCGCGCAGGATGCGATCAGCCTCGATCAGGCGCGCAGGCTTTCGGTGCACAAGGATGCCGAGCTGGCCAAACGCGTGGAAAAGCGCTGGGGCAAACTGGCGCCTGCCACCGAGGGGGAGAAACAAGCGCGCATCTCCTACATTCAACTGATCATCGGCCGCTCCAATGAATCCTCCCCGGACAAGGGAAAAGGGATCTTTGAGCAAAAGTGCGCGACCTGCCATCAACTTTTCGGCAAGGGGCAGAAGGTCGGTCCCGATTTGACGAGCGCCGACCGGCAGATGCTCGCGCCCTTGGTGGGTCATATCGTCGATCCGAGCGGTCATGTCCGGCCCGAGTTCCGGGCCTGGGTGCTCGAAACCAAGGATGGGCGTATTTTGACTGGCCTGGTGGCCGAGGAAACGGCGGGCGCCGTGACCCTGCTCGATGCCAAGGGAGAGAAACAGGTCATCGGCCGCGACCGGATCGAGACCTTCAAGCCTTCAGAACAATCGCTCATGCCCGAAAAGCTGCTCGATGGCTTGAGCGATGCCGAAATCGTCAATTTCTTCGCCTATCTGAGGCTCAAGGAGCCGCCGAAGTAATGGACCTTGTCAAGAAATGACCAGGAAAAAGATCGAAACCATCCAAGTCAATTGCGTTGCTTATCCACCCAAAGGAGATTGAAAATGTCTCATGAAATGAATCGCCGGCAATTTGGTTTGAGTGCGGCAGGTCTTTGCGCCGCCGGGTCGCTTCTTCCTTTTGGCAACCTGAGGGCGTCGCTCTTGCGCGCTCCCGAAGAAACTCCGGCGCAAAAGCTCAAGCTGAAAAAAGCGGTCAAGTTCGGCATGATCGGCGGCAAGGGCTCGGTGGAGGAGAAGTTCAACCTGATCAAGAAGCTGGGCTTCCAGGGGGTGGAAATGGATAGCCCCTCGGGCGTTTCGGTGGAAGAAGCGGTTGCCGCCAAGGACAAAACCGGCATCGTCATCCATGGCGTGGTGGACTCGGTCCACTGGAAAGACACCCTCAGCCACCCCGACGAAGCGGTGCGCAAAAAAGGCCTCGACGCGCTTCTGGGCGCGATCAAGGATTGCAAGGCCTACGGCGGCACGACGGTGCTCTTGGTTCCGGGCGTGGTCAACAAGGATGCGACTTATGAGCAATGCTTTGAGCGCAGCGCGGCCGAAGTGAAAAAAGCGATTCCACTGGCCAAGGAAAGCGGCGTGAAAATCGCCATGGAAACGGTCTGGAATAACTTCATCACCAAGCCCGAACAGATGGTGGCCTATGTCGATCAGTTCCAGGACGACACGGTCGGCGCCTACTTCGACATCAGCAACATGATCAAGTACGGGGTCACGCCCGCCCAGTGGATTCGCATCCTGGGCAAGCGCCTGCTCAAGTTCGACTTCAAGGGTTATTCCAAGGCCAAGACGTGGTGTGAGATCGGCCAGGGCGACGAAGATTGGCCCGAAGTGCTCAAGGCGCTCGTCGAAGTCGGCTACAAGGGAGAATTTGCCACTTCGGAAGTGGGCGGCGGCGGCGAGGAGCGTCTCAAAACGATCGCCGAACAGATGAATAAAGTGTTGGGTCTGTAAGGAGCGTCTCAAAACGATCGCCGAACAGATAAATAAAGTGTTGGGTCTGTAAGGAGCGTCTCAAAACGATCGCCGAACAGATGAACAAGGTGCTGGGTCTGTAAGGAGCGTCTCAAAACGATCGCCGAACAGATGAATAAAGTGCTGGGGCTGTAAGGAGCTTCACGGGGGGGGGTCGCCGACTGGGGGATCGCATCTTTTTTAAGTGCGGCCCCCGGTTTCATTGGGGGCGAAAGAAACCTCAGGAATCGAAGTCGATCACGACTCCGTCGTTGCGCCCGGCCAGGTAGCGCACCTTTTCCGGATCGAGCCCATTGCGCAGAAAACGCACGGAGCCGTCGCAATAGCCAAACGACACTCCGGCCGGGTGGCGCGAACTGAACGCCTGCGGCGCGAGGCCGTTGATTTGCGCGGAATCCTGATCGAGGTGCCACATTACGCAGCTGATGTAGACGGCTCCGGAATCGGACAGGCCGACCATGCCCGACCAGAGGGCGGCCCACTTGAAATCCTTCTCGTCGTAGCGGCATTCGCCCAGCGCCACCGTCTGGGAACTGCCATCAAGGATATCCGCCATGCGGATGCGGCTGTTTTGATACATGGCCCCGCCATGATCGTAGTTCACCAAAAGCACGGGCGCCGAGGCGGGACCGGAGACGGCGCGGTAATTGGACATGCCGTGCAGGTAGCGAAATCGATTCTGATCCGGACCATCGTCGGAGGCGCAGCGAAACACCTTGAGCGGGGTCTGGCTCAGTTTGTCCGGCACCATCTCGGGCCAGCAGACGACGACATTGCCGCCGAAATCGGTGGTGGCCACCGCCAGTTTGTCGTAGAGCGGCTGCTGTTCCAAATAAGGGAGCAAAATCGCCCCCCACCCCCAGCCCGATTGGAAATTATTCGGGTTGCGAAACGCGGGCGGATAGGCCCCCTGGGTATCGTGATAAGACGAAAGCCCAAGCATCAATTGTTTGAGGTTGTTGACGCAGACGAGCCGGTTGCTCGCCTCGCGCACCTTTTGCACCGCCACCAACAAAAGCGCAATAAGCACCCCGATGATCGCGATGACCACGAGCAGTTCAATGAGGGTGAAGCCCTTGCGATGCGCCGCGGTCCTTGGTGGAAACGGGCTTCCGACCGGCAATCCACGGCAATTCATCGCGCCCACCTCCTGGAAAAGAACTGCAAGCCCGAAAGGAGAACGGAAACTCAGAGGAGTCGGATCTTCGTGGAAAGGAGGATCCAGGGAGAGCGGCAAACCCCGGGTTCATTGTAAAGGAAGCGGAAAGAAAGAGTGGGTAACTCTCTGGATCGCTCCCCTTGCTCGAATCAGTCATGTGTAAGCTATAGGTGACTGGGCAAGCAAGGAAGTTTGAGATCGCGCTCAGCCGTCGCCCCGGGGCCACGCCTCCACCCCTGATTTCCTTTTGCCTTTCCCGGCCTATTCTTTCAGTTCCGGAAGGAACAGAAGGACTCCTCCTGATCGACCCCTTCAACGACGGCATTTTGAAAATGCTGCCTGCAAAACCAATACAATAAGAGTCAGATGAAAATTACAATGAAAAGACAAGAAAACGGAAAAAGAGGAAAGCGATGTCCAGTCCTACGCCAACGCATCATAAATTATTGATATCCACGACATTCGATATTCCTGGCTATGCCATTGTCGAATATCGGGGGCTGGTGCGCGGCTTGATTGTCCGCGCTCCCACGATCACGCAGGGGCTCCTTGGCGGTTTGAAAAGCCTGATCGGCGGCAAGATCGGCGCTTACACCGAAATGTGCGAGCAGACTCGGGATCAGGCCCTGCAAGAAATTGAAAAGCATGCCATGGAATTGGGCGCCAATGCCATCATTGGCTTCAAGTTCGATGCGACCGACATTGGCAGCCACCAGGCATCGGCGACCGAAGTCCTTTGCTATGGCACCGCGGTCGTGGTCGAAAGAGCCTGATCTCGGTAATTCTGTTAACCCCTTCCTCTCAATCTCCATACCTATGACGCCTGATGAATTTCGCGAGCAGGGCCACCGGCTCATCGACTGGATTGCCGACTACCGCGCCGGCCTGGCCTCCCGGCCGGTGATGGCCACGACCCAACCGGGAGCGATCAAGGCCGCGTTGCCCGCGAGCCCTCCCCGGGGGCCGGAACCCTACGAATCGCTCATCAATGACCTCGATGCGATTCTGATGCCCGGCCTGACCCACTGGCAGCACCCCCGGTTTTTTGGCTACTTTCCTTCCAACGCACCGCTTTCCAGCGTGCTGGGCGACCTGATCAGCTCGGGCCTGGGAGTGCTTGGGCTCAACTGGCAGGCGAGCCCCTCCCTGACCGAGCTGGAGGAAGTGACCACCGACTGGATGCGGCAGATGACCGGGCTCTGCGCAGCCTGGTCGGGCGTGATTCAAGACACCGCCTCGGTCTCGAACTTGATCGCCTTGCTCAGCGCCCGAGAACGAGCGACCGACTTTTCGCTGGCCAAGGGCGGTCTGCAAGATCAGGCCAAGCCCCTCGTTGCCTATGTCTCGGCGCAAAGCCATAGTTCGGTGGAAAAAGCGGCCCTGCTCGCTGGATTGGGAAGAGACAATGTCCGGCAGGTGCCTGTCGACGATTCCTACGCCATGAACGCCGCCTTGCTCGAAGAAGCGATTTGCAGCGATCTTGCCGCCGGAAAGTTGCCCTGTGCCGTCGTGGCGACGACAGGCACCACCGCGTCGACGGCGCTCGATCCGATTGCGGCGATTGCAGACATCGCCGAGCGGCATCGCCTCTGGTTTCATGTCGATGCCGCCATGGCCGGCACGGCGATGATCCTTCCGGAATGCCGCGGGATGTGGCACGGGATCGAGCGGGCCGACTCCCTCGTGTTCGATCCGCACAAGTGGCTCGGCGCGGCCTTCGACTGTTCGCTCTACTACGTCCGCGACAGCGATCATCTCGTGCGGGTGATGAGCACGAGCCCCAGTTATTTGCGCACGGCGGCGGACGGTCAGGTCAAGAATTACCGCGACTGGGGCATTGCGCTGGGCAGGCGCTTCCGCGCACTGAAATTGTGGAGCCTGATTCGCCACGAAGGGGTGAGCGGCATCGAGGCGCGGCTGCGGCGTGATTTGGAAAATGCGAAGTGGCTGGAAAGCCAGGTCTCCTCCACGCCACAGTGGCGGGTCGTGGCGCCGGTCCCCTTGCAAACGGTGTGCGTGGTGCACGAACCGGCCGGCCTGATGGGCGATGCGCTCGATGCGCATAACCGCGACTGGGCCGAGCGCCTCAACCGGTCCGGCGCGGCCTACGTCACCGCGGCGACGCTTGGCGGCAGGTGGATGGTTCGTGTCTCGATCGGCAGCATGGCCACCGATCGGCCCGATGTCGAGGCGCTCTGGCTGGCCATGCAGAAAGAGGCGGCCGCCTGACCGTTTTCTGCATTCTCCCCAATTTGGGCAGCGAAAAACCACAATGGCTCCCATTCTCTTTTGCTCGCTGTGGTCTATCTAAGCTTTGGTGGTCGCGTTTTGGCGTCCGCAAGGAAGCGTTCCTTTGACTTTGCCCTGGCCCCTTCGATGGGGTGTTTTTCTCCTATCCTGCGGCGGGCAAGTCGATCCCGAAGTTTGAGGCTACGATGACGATCCGCTGCGACGCCGATTTTCAAGGGATGCAGCGGGTGGGCAAGCTCGTGGCGCAGACCCTGGCTCACATGCGCGCCTTGGTGCGGCCGGGCATCACCACTTCGGAACTCGACGAAGCGGGGGCCGCGTTCGCCCGGGCGCAAGGCGCTCGCTCCGCGCCGCAGTTGACCTACAACTTTCCCGGCTTTAGCTGCATCAGCCTCAATGAACAGATCGTGCACGGCGTGCCTGGTCCGCGCGCGCTGGCTGAGGGCGATGTGCTCAAGCTTGATGTGACCCTGGAACTGGATGGCTACATGGCGGACAGCGCCATGACGGTGCTCCTTCCCCCGGTGAGTCTGGAAGCCACTCAATTGGAACTTGCCGCACGCGCGGCGCTGAGCCGTGGCCTGCAGGCCGCCCGGCCGGGGCGAATGGTGCGCGCCGTGGGCGCGGCGATCGAGCAGACGGCTCGTCAAGCCGGCGTGGCGGTGTTGCGTGGTCTATCGGGGCACGGGATCGGCCGGCGATTGCATGAACCGCCTGAAGTTCCCAACTGGAGCGACCCGCTGGCGCGCCACCGGTTGCATGAGGGACTCGTCATTGCGGTGGAGCCGATGTTTTCGGCACGAACGGCGCGCGTGATCAAAGAGACCGACGGCTGGACCTTGAAGACACATAATCGCTCGCTGGCCGTCCATCATGAACACACGATCATGATCCGACGAGGCGAGCCGCTCATCTTGACCGCGGCCTAGCTTTCGGCAGGCCGGGAAGGATCGCAAAAAGACCACGGTGAAGGGGAAACAAGCATGTCCACCATCTTCACGCTGCTGTTGCTCTCGTCATGGCCTGGCTCGGGGCAAGCCGAGGATCGTCCCTTTGCGTGCGATGTCTCCGGGCACTACACGGGCAATGCGATTCACCCCTTTTTTCGTCTGAAAATCGATGCTCCGCCGGCGCGCTCGTGGACTTACACCTTTTCGGACGACCGCTACAGTCAAGCAAAAGAGGCTCTTGCCAGCCGTAAGGGAACGTACGAGATCGAGGGCAACCTTGCGATTTTCTCCGAGAAGGTGGCGAAGCCCGGGCTGGACGGCGCGACGGAAACGCGCTTCGGTTTGAACTTCGGCCATCCGCAAGGCCTTCTGACGTTCAATCGTTTTTTTCCGAGCGCGGGCAAGGAAGAAGGACAAGACGCACCCAGGGAAATGGCCTACCGGCGCAAATGGTTTCAAAGCAAGAATGACGCATGGGAACTCTCCGAGGAACTCGATCTCACGTTGAAAAGTCCGCTCCCGCGCGGAAATCCCAAGAACTGGGAGGTTACCTGGAAGGGAAAGCGGGTTGTCTGGAAGGAGGGTGGGAAAATTAAGACGGAAGAACCGATCAACCTGACTCTGAACTATCAGCAATACAAGACCGATTATTACTATATTAAAAAATCACCGCTTTCTTTCTGGATTCCGACCGATCTAATCCTTCATGGCGAATCGGGGAAAATCGACTCGATCGCCGTGACCAACGGCTGCATTGGCGACTTGCGCGGCTTTCATCCACGCTATGGCGATGGTAGCAAACAGCCCTGATTCTCTCGCGAGCAAGTCGTTTGGCGTGGTCCCGATCGAGATCTGAACGGAAGGCATCATGGCCGTGGCCGCAAACAAGCTTCCTCCCGGTCCCCAGTCGCCCGCCTTCTGGCAACTTTTGCGTTACTCTCATTCAAGGATTTTTTCTCTCTGCATTGTTTTTTTTCTCACTATTCTGCCATAAATTGACGCGTAGAATCGTCCGCGGGTCGAATTTCTCGCCGTTAGGCCCATCCACCGATGACTTCTCCCTTTGCCATCCGGCCGCTCGAACTGGTACGGGCCTTCATCATGGTCGCGGCCTTGTTCTTGATGATGTTGATGGGGGCCATGCACATTCTCCACATGTGCGCTTTGCGTTCCTGGTGGGTGGAGGCGCCCTTGACTCTGGTGCCCATCGTGCCGGTTTTGATCCTGATTGGTAAACCGCGCGACGTCAGGTTGAGCTTCCTTTGGTTTTGCCTTTCCATGACCGTTCTTTTTCTTGCGCATCGCTGTTTCTTGCACTGGATGCATTCGAAAGATTTTCCGCAATGGCTGCTGACCTCGGGCTCTCACGTGATCGACTGAATGGAATCGCCATTTCGGCCATAAAAAAAGCCAGCCTGAGGATCTCCCCAGGCTGGCTCGATGATCGAACGAATTTTCCGAGGACCGACTCTAAAACGGATATTTCGGCAAGCGCAAGGTACCCCAGTCGGTGCCGTTTTCCGCATCTTCGGGGATGGCCGAAGGAGGCGGCGCGTTGGGATCGGCTTCGAGTTTGACGACGGCAGAGTATTCCTTGCCATCGACTGTCAGCACGACCCTGTAAGAACCCGGCGCCGCGGGACGGCCCGGTAAGAAGCCGGCGGCTCCACCCTGTCGGCCGCCGCCTCCCTGGCCTGCGCCCGGACGGCCTTGGCCCCCGCCTGCTGGCCGATTCTGCCCGCCGGCGCCACCGGGACGTGGTGGGTTGTTGCCTGCGCCCGCAGGTGGCTGATTTCCCGCGGCTGGAGCAGTCGGCGCTCCCGGCGTGGTCGGCACGGGCGTCGTCGGGTTAGGATTGGTTGCCATGGGAGGCTGCTCTTCGGCGCTGCCCTCCGCGCTCGGGGGAGGAGTCACTCGGGTGCCGCCACCGCCTCCGCCCATGCCGCCACCGAAACCACCGCGGCCACCGGCCGCATCGTTGCGGTCGATATTGGCCGCCAAATCCCAGCGAACCACTTGAAGTCCTGCCTCGGCGACAGGCCGCAAGGTGCGGATCGTCTTGCCTTCGATGTCGACGACCTTCAGATCGATTTTTTCAGGCTTCTTGGGAAGGGAGTAGAAGATGGCGGCTCCTGGTTCGGGATTTTGCCCGCTGAAGCGCCGATTGGTGCGGCCACGAGTCGGTTCCGGCTGCCACCGGTATGCGACCGCGGGCGTGTAAAGCTTGGGATCCGCCTTGAGCGAATTGGGTCCCAGTTGCCTGAGCGCCGTCGCATCCAGCGCCCAGATGCTGCGGCCGTGCGTCGCCACCACGATGTCTCCCATGACCGGATGCTGGGCAATTTCAAACACCGCGACGGTGGGCAGGTTGGTGTTGAGGTTGATCCAGCTCAAGCCCCGGTCAAGCGAGACGAAGAAAGCGAACTCTGTGCCGCAGTAGAGCAGATTCTCGTTCTTGATGTCTTCGCGCAAACAGCGGGTCGATCCGGTGGGCAGGTTCGCCGTGATCGGCTTGAAGGTCTTGCCGAAATCCTCCGTCATGAACAGATAAGGTTTTTCGTCGTTGAAGCGGTGAGCGTCCACCGCGACGTAGGCCCTGCCCTCCGCGAACTTAGAGGCCTCGATCGTCGCGATCCAGGTGGCCTTGGGCAGGCCAAGATTCGCGGTGATGTTGGTCCATTCCTTGCCGCCGTTCTTCGTGACCCAGAGCGCCCCATCGTCGGTGCCGGCCCAGAGGACATCGGGGTTCTTGGGCGATTCGGCGAGGGCGGTCATGCTGCCCCGTTTCGTCAGGGTCAGTTCTGGCGAGATCGGCTTGAGATCCTGGCCGCGATTGACGGAGCGCATCACATACTGCGAGCCGGCATAGAAGATACGCGGATTGAACTTGGAGAGCATATAGGGTGTGTTCCAGTTGAAGCGGTAAGGCGGCTGACCGCGCACCCGCTGTGGCCGTAGCGAGGTCATTTGCCCGGTCTTGAGATTGCGCCGGGCCATCCCTCCGTCTTGGCTGGTCCAGTAAACGATATCGGGGTCGGACCAATCGAACCGGCTGGTGTAGCCGTCGCCGCCGCCCACGGAAATCCAGTCTTCATTGATGATTCCGCCGCGGCGGGAAATCCCCGGGCCCGACCAGGAGCCATTGTCCTGCAAGCCGCCGGTGACCGAGTAAGGGACCCTCGGTGAAATATCGACATGGTAAAACTGGCCGACCGCAGTCGTGTTGAGATGGTCCCAGTTGGCCCCCTGATCGTAGGTCATGTACACGCCGCCGTCGCAGCCGATGATCATGTGATTGCTATTGGTGGGAGAAACCCACAGGGCGTGGCCGTCGGCATGAACCTGATTGCCGAAGTTGTCCTTGAAGGTCGCGCCGCCGTCGGTCGAGATGTGCTGGGAAACCCCCAGGGCATAGACGTTGTTTGGGTTTTGCGGATCGACCCGCACCACGGAAAAGTACATGGGCCGCGGGTTGAGACTGTTGACGCGGATCCAGGTGTCGCCCGCATCGTCGGAACGGTAGATGCCGCCGAATTCGTGACCGTCGCCGCCCTGGAAGTCCTGAATGTTCTGATTGTGTCCGCCGTAGGAGAACGAGTTGGGCCGGGTCCGGCTGGCACCGCCTGGCCGGTTTTCCACGACAAGGGTCGCGGTTTTGACTTCCTCGCCGCGCTTGAAAGTCACTTTGATCTTGTCGTCTACCTTTTTGGTGCGGATGAAGTCTTGGAGATCGTTATTGCCGGTCAATTTTTTGTCGTCAAGCGACTGGATGATATCCCCTTCTTCCAGGCCGGCTTTGTCGGCGGGGCCGCTTTCGCTGACCGTTGTCACGCGCACGCCGCCCTCGGCGTCGGCGCCGAAGACACCGACGTAGACATCGGTCGGTCCGCGCGCTCCCGCAGGCCCGCCTCCTCCTCCCCCACCGCCGCCACCCGCACCGGGGCCGCGCTGGGCCTGGCCGGGGCGTGCCGCCAGTGCGATCTCGATCGGGATCTCATCGGAGCCGCGGCGCACCTTCAAGGTGATCTTGTCGCCCACTTTTTTGGGCCGCATTCCTTCGACGACCTCGTTGTACGATTTGACCGGTTTGTCGCCGAAGGCAGTGACGATGTCCCCCACCTTGAGCCCGGCCTTGTCGGCGGGACTTCCCTTGGGCACCTGGATGATGCGCGTCGAGGTCGGGCCATCCATGGCGGACGCGCCGGAGTAGGTTGTGATCGGCGGTAAGCCCATCCCGCTTTTCGCACCGTCGATGATCGCGTAGACGATCGTGGGATCCTTCGCATGCCAGGACAGGCCGATGCGCCCCTTGTCGGCGGCGGGAATCCCCTGGACGATCTTTTTCCAGGTTTTGCCGCCATCGACGGTCTTGTGGATGCCGCCCCCCGGTCCCCATTTGCGGATCGGGTCATAGCCGTCGTAGCCGTCCTTTTTCTTCTCGTCGCCGGGCCAACTGTCGAAACCGTCGCGCAGGCGATCCCAAAAGGCGACGAGCAAGGTATCGGGATCCTTGGGATGCATGATCATGTCGATCACGCCCGTGTTTTCGTCGATGAAGTGAATCTTGTTCCAGGTCTTGCCACCGTCGGTGGTTTTGAAAACGCCACGCTCGGAGTTGGCTCCCCATAACCTTCCCTGCGCGCCGACATAGACAATGTCGGGATTCGTGGGATGAACGATGACTTTGGCGATCTGATAAGTCTCCTTGAGGCCCATGTTCTTCCAGGTCTTGCCGCCGTCGGTCGATTTGTAGACCCCGTCGCCCCAGGAGACCGAGTTGCGCGGATTGATCTCGCCGGTGCCGACCCAGACGATGTTTTTGTCCGTGGGGGCGACGCACACATCGCCCACGGCCACGGTTTTTTCCCGGTCGAACTGATGCTCGAAGGTGATGCCGTTGTTGACGGTTTTCAACAGGCCCGAACCGCCGAAGGCGACCCAGAAGGTGGTCGGTTCTTTTTCGTAAACGGAAATCGCAGTGACGCGGCCGCCCATATTGGCCGGGCCAATGGATCGCCACTGGAACGCCTTGGTCCAGCCATCGGGCAAAGCGAGTGGTGCCGTCGGTTTGGCGGCCGTTTCGGCGCGATCGGCGGTTGGTCGTCGTTGGCCGGCCGGCTGGGCCAAGGCCCGTCCGCTCATCGAAACCAGGGCGACGAGGGCCAGTGCCACCCAGGTGTAGTGCTTACCGCGCAGGGCGAACTGAGAAATAGGGCCGCATTGCAGAGCGATCCGGGGAAGGCGTGCGCCGCCCTGGCGAATGTGCGAGTTCATTTTTGGCAAACCCAAAGTGCGAAAGTCAGAAGGAAGTACGAGAGGCGTTTTGGGCAATCGACGGAAGGAGGCGGGAGGGAGCGCCGCCTTCCTCAATCTTTCCTAAGCAAAAGGAGCATTGGCGTGGAGGGAGAACTTGCGAGGAAATGAGACAATCGGTCGATTTTTTTTAGCCCATGGCGGGGGCGGAGCCGTTTGTCGTGGGTGAACCCTCCACAACAAATCGGGGAGTCGCCTGGGAGCGCACCCCCCGAGAGACCACTTCGAGATCAAGCTGGCCCTTCATCGGCTCGACATGAGCCACCCGCACCACGACGGTGTCGCCCAACCGGAAGGAACGCCCCGGTCCAGCCAGCGTTTGGGTTTCCTCGTCGAGATGATAGCGGCCAAACCCCAGCGAGCGCACGTGCACCAGTCCTTCGACCGGGATCGTTTCGCCCTGGGCAAAAAATCCATAGTCGGCCACACCGGCGATTCGCGCGGAAAATTCCATTCCCAATTGACCCGCGATCCAGTCGAGCAGGCGGGTCTTGGTCAGTTCCCTTTCCGCCTGTTCGGCTCGCCTTTCCATCCGGCTGCAATGCATGCCGATCGCTTCGAGCTCTCCTTCGTCGGTGCGCGCCGAACCGGTGCGAACGAGGCGATCGACCAAACGGTGGGTCGACAGATCGGGATAGCGGCGAATCGGAGAAGTGAAGTGGCAATATTGGTCCGTGGCCAGGGCGAAGTGTTCGTCGGCCTTGGCCGTGTACACCGCCTGCTTGAGCGATCTCAAAAGGCTGAAATGGATCGCATAGCGCTCCGGTGCGCGCCGGCTTGTCTCCAAGAGGTTTTGCAGATCTCTTCGGTCGGGATTGGGGCCGGTCTTGTAACCCAGCGATTTGACGAAACGGCCAAACGCCTTGAGTTTTTCCGGATCGGGCGCCGGATGCACTCGGTGAAGATAGGTGATATTGAGATCTTCGAGTTTTCCCGCGACGGCCTCGTTGGCCGCCAGCATCAGTTCCTCGATGAGGCGGTGGCTCCAGTCGTGACTGCGCCAGTGCGCCGAGGTGACCTTGCCGTTGGCGTCGAGATCGAGATGGGCTTCCGCCAGCTCCAGTTCAAGCGCTCCACGCCGCAGGCGCTGGCGATTGAGCAAGCCGGCCGCCTCACGGGCAAGCTTGACGGTCTCGTCGACCATCGCTTCCTCTGCCGACCTTTCCCTTTCCGTTGGCGCTTGCCCTGCCGCTTCTACAGGCTCGATGATCTCTTGAGCCTGTTCGTAGGTCAGACGTTTCGCTACGCGAATGACCCCCCGGGCCAAACGGGACTGAATCACTTTTCCCTGGCTGTTGATCGAGAACAGCACGCTCTGGACGTAGCGAATCTTCCCCTCTTGCAAACTGGCGAGGTGATTGCTGATCACCTCGGGGAACATCGGAATGACCATGCCGGGCAGATAAACGCTGGTGCCGCGCCGGCGGGCTTCCAGGTCGAGCGGCCCGCCCACGGGAGCGAAATGACCGACATCGGCGATATGCACCGCGATGTCGAATCCGCCAAGAGGCCGCCTGGCCACGGAAATGGCGTCGTCAAAATCCTTGGCGTCGACCGGGTCGATCGTGATGGTGAAGGTGCTCGTAAAATCCTCGCGGCCATCAAGCGAGGTCTCGTCAAAGGCCGCGGCGGCCTTGCGTGCTTCTTCGAGCGCGTCGTCGGGGAAATGATCGGGCAAGCCATGCGCCCGGATCACGCTTAACAGATCGACGCCAGGGTCGCCCCACTTCCCGAGAACTTCGGTGATGACCCCTTCGCCTCGTTCCGTCGCGCTAGGGAATTTGACGATTTCAATGACCACCTTGTCGCCAGGCCGTGGATGACGCGTGGAGGCATCGGCGACTTCAATTGAGCGCAAAAGCGCTTTGCCGTCGCCTCGCACAAATCCCTTGCCGCCGGTCGAGCTTTCAAAATAGGTGCCGACGAAGGTGGAGCGGGAACGCTCGACGATGCGGACGACTCTGGCCCTTTGAGGCGGTGCACGGCGACCCTTGCGATCGACACGTGCATCGCGCACAAGACGCCTGACGAGCACGCGATCTCCGCCGGCCGCGTCGAGGCAATCTTCCTCGAAGATCCGCACATCGGGCAGTTGCACGCCATCGAGCGGTTCGGGCCGAACCCAGCAGGCTCCCGCGACGCTACGCCTGAAGGTGCCGATGAAATCCCCCTTGGCCCGCACCGGGCTTTCCTTGATGCGGCGCTTACTTGCAGCCGGTGTGGGCAAAGATACCTCTTCGGCCTCGGCATCCTTGGAACGCTCGGGAAGATGCACTTTTTTGGATCGGCGCGTTTCACCTTCGTTTTCATCGGACCGCTTTTCGCGGTCGGAGGGTTGGTGATCAGGTCGCTCGTTGGAGGTTGGTTCGCGGTCCGACTCGGGATGGGAGCTGGCGGATTCTTTGGAAGATTTCGAAAACGAGTAGGGGGATCCGGGAACGACGATCGTCCCGCGCGGAGTTACCTCGACCTTGCCTTTGATCGCGAGGTCTCGAATCAGATCGCGAAATTCGGTGAATTCAATTGCGGGGATGTCGAGCCGGCGGGCTAGAGCTTTGTCCCGCAGGGGCTTGTATCCGGATCTTCTGATTTCGCTCAGAATCCGGGCCGTCCAGGACGGCGGAATCTTAAACATGCTGCACCTTCATCTATGTCGGGGCCGCCCGACTATCATGAGGTATCATAGGCTTTGGGCGAAAGATCGAAATAGCCCCCGGTGTGGGAATTTGCCCGAATACACCTGTTTCTCAACCGATCGACTGGACTTTTCGGCCCGCTTGACCCGGTTCATCGCGCATGATCCGTCCATCCTCCATCGAGAGGATCCGATCGGCATAGGTTTCCAGGCGGTTATCGTGAGTGACAATCACCACGAGCCGCCCCTGTTCGTGCGCCAGATTGCGCAGTAGCGAAATCGTGTTCAGGGCGTTTTTCGTGTCGAGCGCGGCCGTCGGTTCATCGCACAAAAGGATTTGAGGGTTGCCCACCAGAGCCCGCGCGATGGCGACGCGCTGCTTTTCGCCGCCGCTTAATTTTCCAGGCAGGAGATGGGCGCGGGTGGTCAGGCCCACCTGCTCCAAAAGCGCCTGGCAGTCCTCGCGGCGATCCTGGCTTGCCGACCCCTTCATGGCGCCTGCCAGTTCGATATTGCCCAGGGCCGAAAGGGAAGCGAATAAATGGTATTGCTGAAAAATGAAGCCAAAATGTTTGGCGCGAATTCGGGTAAGCTCCGAACCGCTTTGCGAGGTGGCGTCCACTCCGGAGACGACCACCTTTCCTGAAGTTGGGCGCAAAATGCAGCCCATGATCGAAAGCAGCGTGGTTTTCCCGGATCCGGAAGGCCCGCAAATCATGACGACCTGACCCGATTCAAACGAGGTCGTGGTCGCCTGAAGCGGGACAAAGGCCTCAGGCCCCTGGCCAATGACGCGGGTCGCCTGTTCGAGCAACAAAATTGGTCCAGCCGCCGGCATGGCGATGGGAACCCTCAAGAAGGTCAGTTGCGAAACACCATTTCCGGATCGGTGCGGTAGATCTTGATCATTCCGGGTACCGAGGCAAGCAGCGAAAAGAGAATGGTCCCGGCGAATACCAGACCAAAGAGCTCCGGATCGAGGACGACTTCGATGATGAAATCGTTGAGTGCCATGATCTCCCGGGCCGCAAGCGACATGGCCGCGCCTACCGCATAACCGGCGCTTGCCAAAATCATCGCCTGTATGGCGATGAGCCCCGAGATTTTCAACGATCCGGCGCCAAGCGCTTTCAAGATGGCGAACTCGCGCACATGATCGCTGACGTGAATGTGCTGGATCATGGTCAGCGTTCCCAGGCCGATCAAGATCCCCATCCCTGCCAGCACCAGAAAAAAGTTGCCGACACCGGTGCCCCGGCTCCAGTAGCGGATCGTGTGGCGACAAAAGCGCGCGCGGGTGCTGGCGCGCAGTTCGGGACCGACGATCTTGTTGATGGCTTCAACGACGGCTTCGGGCTCCCAGCCTTGCACGACGCGCACCAAGAGCGAGGTGCCCTTGGAGGTGCCGTAGCTGGTGAAGGAGCGGGCGTTGTCCAGGCTGGTGAACACGATCGGCGAGTTGATGAAGGTGCGGATGCCTTCGGTGAGGCCGACGACGGTGGCCATTTTCGCCTGAGTGGGAACGAGCGAAATTTCCGTGGTGTGGCCCAAACCCTTGCAATCGAGTTTCGTCAGGTCGGTGCGGTCGAGAATCACGGCCAGGTCGGCGTTGATCGCTTCGGCAGTGCCCTCAATGAGATTCCAGGGCGAAAGCATGGTCGCCCCTTTTTCGATTCCGATCAGTTCGACCACTTCCATACCGCCGTCGTCGCGGCGCCACTTGGCCGGGCTGACGAGCACCATTTCCACCCGTTCGACTCCGGAAACCGACAGCACCCTGTAAATGTCGCGATCGTCGAGCGGCAAGGTGAAGTCGAAATTGACGGTCCCGGAGGGGACGACCCAGATATCGGCGGTGCTATGGGCGGGAATCACCGCCATCGATTCCAGGGCCCCCTTGCGCATTCCCAGTTGCATGAGGCAAAGGCCCACGGAAAAACCGACCGCGCCCATGGCGCCGAGGGTTTTTCCCTTTTCATGCAAAAGGATGGAGAATGCCAGCTTGAGGATCGGCCCGCCCATGGATCTTTTGGTTTCCTATTTGGTAATCCCCAGTTCACTCAGGATGAAGGCATAAACCAGCGCCTGCTCCTTCAAGGCCTCGTAACGACCGGAGGCGCCGCCGTGACCGGCGTCCATGTTGCACTTGAGCAACAGGGGGCGGCTATCGGTTTTCAGAGTGCGCAGTTTTGCCACATACTTTGCCGGTTCGTGATAGAGCACCTGGCTGTCGTTGAGCGAGGTGGTCACCAGGATGGAGGGGTAGTCGACTTTCGCCAGGTTGTCGTAGGGGGAATACTCGAGCATATATTTCCCGGCTTCCTTCTCCTTGGGATTGCCCCATTCCAGAAACTCTTGAACGGTCAAAGGCAACGATTCATCGAGCATGGTGTTGATGACATCGACAAACGGTACGCCCAGGTGGGCCACTTTGCAAAGGTCGGGCCGCAGGTTGAGCACCGCGCCGATGAGCAGCCCGCCGGCGCTGGCCCCTTCGATGGCAAGGCGATTGCGCGAGCCATACCCCTCCTTTACGAGATGATCGGCGCAGGCGATGAAGTCGGTGAAGGTGTTTTTCTTTTTGAGCAACTTGCCGTCGAGGTACCATTGCCGGCCAAGATCGGATCCGCCTCGAATATGCGCCAGCGCGTAAACGACGCCTCGGTCTAAAAGCACTAATCGTGTGGGGCTGAAGGCCGGCGGCATCGTCGCACCATAGGAGCCATAGGCATAAAGGAAGATCGGGGCCGTGCCATCCTTTTTGAGACCTTTTTTGTAGACGAGCGAGATCGGCACCTTGGTGCCATCGGCCGCGGTCGCCTCGATTCGTTCACTGGCATAGTTGTCGGCTTCAAAGCCGCCGGGGACTTCGGTGCGCTTCAGCAGGGTCCGCTCCTTCGTTGCCAGTTGATAACGGTACACCGAGTTGGGCGTGACCATACTCGAATAAGAGAACTGGATGGAATCGGTGTCGAACTCGGGGTTATTCCCCAGGCCCGCGGTGTAGGAGGGTTCGGGAAAAGCAATGCGATGTGAGGTCTTGTTCGCCAGATCGACGACTCTCAGTTGAGGTAGGCCGGCTTCTCGTTCCTGGACGACCGCGTAGTTCTTGAACATCGCGATCCTTTCGGTGAAGACTTCAGGCTTGTAAGGCTCGAAATCCTTCCAACCGGCCGGATCGGTGGCATCGGCCGGGCAGGTCATCCACTTGAAGTTGGTCGCCTTGTCCTTGTTCGTGCGGATATGGAACTGGCCATCGCGGTGATCGATCAGGTATTCCCTGCCTTCCTCGCGCGGCGCGATCGTCTTCCAGTCGCCCTGCGGAGATTCAGCCAGGACGATGCGCTGTTCGGTGGTGGTCGAACTCATTGAGGAACTGACCAGGTACTTTTTGTCGCGTGTACGGCCGATCGACACGCGGTACAGTTCGTCCTTTTCTTCAAAGACCAGTTTGTCCGCATCTTTCGGCTGTCCCAATTGGTGGTGGAAGAGTTTGTGCGGCCTTTTGGCGGCATCTTCGACCACATAAAGGATTCCCTTGCCGTCCGCGGCGAATTCGAAATCGGCCGCTTTGATCGAATTGTCCTCGATCAATTTGCCTGTTTTCAGATCTTTGACCGAGATGTAGTATTCGCGAAAGCCGGTCGTGTCGGTGAGATAGGCATAAAGTTGCCCATCGTCGCTGACGCCGATGGGCCGAACGCTCAGGAATTTCTTTCCGGCCGCGAGCGAGTTGACATCAAGCAGGATCTCTTCGGCGCCCTTGAGGCTTCCTTTTTTGCGGCAATGAATGGGGTACTGCTTCCCTTCGACGGTGCGGGAATAATACCAATAGCCGTTGTCGCGGTACGGGACGGCCAGGTCGGTTTGCTTGATGTGCGAGAGCATCTCCTTGTAAAGGGCAGCCTCGAACTCCTTGAGGTGGGCGGTTGTCTTTTCGCGGTAGGCATTCTCCGATTCCAGGTACTTGATGACCTGCGGATTTTTCTTTTCCTTGAGCCAGGACCAGGGATCTTCGATTTTGGTCCCATGAAAATCAAAGCTGTAAGGGATTTGCGCCGCGGCCGGCGGCTTGCCGCTTGGGGGTGCCTGCCCCAAAGAGAAGGCGGCCGAAGTCAAAAGTAAGGCCAAAGCGAACCCGTTTGCCATCGATCGATCCCCCCAAATGCGCGGCCCTTCATCTCTTCGACATGATAGATAGGCTTCTGCTCGCGACCTGCCCGGATCGGATGATTGTCCCCTGGAACGCTTGCCGCTTGCGTCGGATAATGGCGGAACCGGCTTTTTTTGCTCAGAACGCACTTTTTGTAATCACTTGGCTTTGAGGAAGCTCCCCATGCCGCGGCCTGTCTTGATCGTGGGTGCCGGACCGGTCGGCTTGACTGCCGCCGTTTCTCTCAGGCAGCAAGGAATCGATTGCCGCGTCGTGGAGAAAGCGGCGAAGCGCACCAACCAATCGCGCGCGGCGATCATTCATGCGCGCACCCTCGAACTACTTGAGTCGCTCGGCCTTGCGGGAATGTTTTTGGCCGAAGGGGTCAAGGTTCATGGCGCTTCGATCCACACCACAGATGGCCATCGCATTGCCCATTTTCAAATCGATCATCTGCCCACGCATTACCCTTATTTCCTGGGTTTGAATCAGAGCGAAACGGAGAGATTGCTCACCGAGGAGCTTTCCCGGCTCAACCTCGAAATCGATCGCGAAGTGGAGCTGATCGGTTTCACGCAAGATGACGAGGAAGTCGAAGCCCATTTGCGCCATGGCGATGGCACGCTCGAAACGCTGAAAGCGTCTTACTTGCTGGGTTGCGATGGAAGCCGCAGTGCGACGAGGCACCAACTCGGATTGAATCTTGAGGGAGAGACGCTCGACGACCAGTGGCTTACCGCTGATGTCCGCATCGATTGGGATCATCCGCGGGATGAGGCGATTGCCTTCCTTTCCTCCGAGGGATTCATGTTCGTCGCGGCGATGGATCGCGATCGCTGGCGCATCGTTGCCAATGTCAACGGCATGCAATTCGACCCGGAGAAGTTGCCGACGATCGAAACGGTTGTGGAAATTTGCAATCGGCGTCTGGGGATCAAAGCGCGGTTCTACGATCCGGTTTGGATCAGCCCCTTTGCGGTCAATACGCGCATGGTTTCGACCATGCGCGTCAAGCGAGTTTTCCTGCTCGGGGATGCGGCCCATGTCCATAGCCCCGTCGGCGGCCAGGGAATGAACACCGGCATGCAAGATGCGTTCAACCTCGCCTGGAAAGTGGCCCTGGCGGTCAAGGGAGTCGCCGGCGAGGCGCTTTTGGAAAGTTACAACCAGGAAAGGCATGCCAATGCCAAACGGCTGCTGTCGTTTGTCGGTCCGGCCACCAAGATGGTTAACCTGCACAACCCGTTGACGATTGCCGGCAGGAACATGCTCATGCGCCTTGCCAGTGTGATGGGGGCGGGCGGAATGATTGCCAAGCGGATGAGCGAACTCGATGTCCATTACCGGGGCAGCCCGATCGTGGGCGAACATTTCATTCCTCTATCGGAATGGATTCATTCCTTGCTCCACGGGGAAAGTCATCCCGGCCTGCTTGACTGCTGGGATTTTGGACGTGGACCTCGGCCCGGCGAACGAGCGCCCGAGGCCCATGTCGCGGAGTTCGGCCGCGAATTGCGGCTCTTTACCGACTGGTTGGGAGATCATCGGCACCAGGTACTTGTATTCACCGGCATCCATCCGGCGCCTCGACGCGTGGAGGAGTTGATACAGACCGTCAGCGACATCGAGAACAAGGCTGGCACGTTGCTGCGCCCTCGCCTGATCCGCCCGGCGAGCGTTACCGCCGCGACGGGACTGGTCGACCCCGATTCGGAGACGCACCACATTTACGGCGCGCGCTATGAATGCCTCTACCTGATCCGGCCCGACGGCTATGTTGCCTTTCGCAGTCAACCGGTCGATATCAAGGCGCTTACCGGTTTTCTTGAGAAGATCTTCGAACACTCGGTGATCTAATGCTTGGTTAGGGCGCCACGCGAAACACCTTTCCTTGCGCGGTAAAGGGGAGCCTGGCCCCCTGAGGCATCAGGAAGGCATGCTCGCGTCGTACTTGAAAGATGTCGGTGCAACCATCGGTGATGATCAGGATGGGCGCCTTTTTGGGGAAATCCTCCGCTTTTTCCAGCAGGTCGATTCCTGGCTTGAGCACGGTGCCTCCCCTGCCGCGAACCTTGACGGCGCCGGCGATGTCGACCACTTCCATATACCCTTGATCATGAGGATGAGCATCGCAAAACACGACGCGAACGCGGGATACTTCGCGGGCCATGGCGTAGCTGGCGATGGCTCCTAAGGCCTTGGCCAAAAGCACACGGTCCATCGATCCAGACGTGTCGAGTAGTACGCCAAAGGTCCGCCCGTCGGTCTGTTCTTGGGGTACATGCCAGGCTGGCCGGGGAATGTCGGGACTCGCGCTTTGACGCCGGCTCAGCCGGGCATAGGTGCGGCGCTTTTCCAGAGGAGTGATATTCAGGTCGAACCAGCGCGCCAGCTCGACATCCCAGGGAATGGGCGGTTGGCCCAGCGCCCGAATCTCCTCGATCAAGTGCGCGGGAACCAGCCCCCTGGAGCTTTGAAGGTGATAATCGAGCCCTTGCATGAGGCACTCGCGGTAGAACTGGTCCAGGTCGCGACCTGCTGCGCTTTGCCACCAATCGGGAAGGCCATCGATCATGTCGGCCCGGCCAATATCGCAGAAGGTGCGGCTCTTGCCGAACTTTTTCAAATCCAAAACAATCCGATCATAGATCGCTTCGGCCGATTGTCCCGCCAGTGAGGAATCGTAAAGACCTCCGATCGGGGGCAAGAGGCCGATTCCCATTTCCACAAGCCACTGATTGATCACGAAATCGCAGGCGACATTCCAAAGAAAGAAATTGCGCCCCTGGCAGCGGGTTTCATGCCGTAGGCCCACATGCAGCAATTCATGGGCGATGACGAAGCGGCACTGTTCCTCGCTCAAGTTCGCCAGGGGGTTGATGTAGATTTCGCGCATTTGACTCGAGACGGCCGCCACCGTGATCTTGAGTCCTGAGCAAACCTGCTTATCTTCAACGATCTTGAAATGGGCGGCCAGCGCCCCGAGCATCGGGTAGTGGCTCAAAAACCACTGTCGGGCCCTGCCCGCATTGGTCACCCCCCCCTGTCCGGACAGGGTCGGTTTGTAGCCGCCAGCGACTTCAAGGGCATTGTCCGCGGCGCGGCGAATCCCTTCGGCGAATTGGTTGGCCCAGGTCTTGGGATCGAAGTCGGCGCGCATGTGGAAATCGTGCTGATCGCCCGCCAGGCCAAAACCCTTGTAGGCTTGAGGAATCCCCTGAGCGCAAAACTTCAAATAAAGACTTTCTTCATCCTTGATTCGTTCCAGGGGAGGCGAGGGATACTCAGGGGGGCGGCGGCCAAATTTCAACTGGCCAAGAAACTGCGCGACCATGCAGTCGCAGGCGGCGACCCACTCGTTCGGCGAGCTATGCGACTTCAGATGCCCAAAACCCAGGTGAAGCAGGCAATGGGCAAAAACGTAGGCCCATTCCGCCGGCTGCGCTATCCGCTTGGGGTGATATTTGATGATGGCGAAATGGGCGTAAGAGGGGGCAAGCTGGATAAGCGCCCAAAAGTTCTCGGGCCGCGTGGGCGACTCGTCGGCAGCGAGGTGCACCAGTTGCAATTGCGAGAACAGCGGATGTTGGGAAACCAAACTCCAGCCTTCGGCGCGGGCGTCGTCGGCCGCCTTGCGTTGAGGATTGGCTTTGGCCATCTCACTTCTCCGCCAAGCGAGGCAGATCGCGGACAATTTCCACCATCAGCCAGTCGGGCAGTCCCTGGCCATTTTCATCCTGGCTCAGGATCATCTGGGCCATTTCCAAAGAAAGCACCGACAGGTCCTTGAGCAGACCCTTGCCGCGATGGGCCAGTTCCTTGTGCGCGGCGTGTAGGTCCTGTTTTTCGCGAGGTAGGTTCTTGATCAGATGGGCGCGAAACGACTGTGCCAGGAAATAAAGCACATCCCGATCTTCGGGTTGGCTTGGCCACTTCTCCTTGCCGTCCAGGATCGCAGTGAGGGTGTGGCGGGTTTTGGCCTGTTTCAAGAAGGCGCGAAACTGAATGGCGTGATGCGAGGAAAGGCAGCCATGCGAAAGCAGTTCGAGCACCGCTTGTGAGGGTTGCGCGCCATAGCTTTTGAGCGCATCGCTGAGCATGTGCCACGACCGGGGCGTCGTGAAGGTTTCCTCGGTTTTGGAGGGCTGGGTCCAGAGATGGTCGGGACGGGTCTGGATGTATTCGATGACCCAGGGGTGGATGCCCGCTTCGTAGGCCCAGTCGAGCCAGTCCTTGGCCTTGGCGATCAGATTGACATGAATCATACGATTGATCAGGGCCGAAGACATGGGCTTGACGATGGCGCTGTCCTGGGCGCGGTTACCCGCGCCAATCACGACCGATCCGGCCGGCAAGTGATATTCGCCAATGCGCCGTTCGTGGATCAGGCTGTAGAACGCTTTTTGCACCTCGTGAGAGCAGGCATTGAGTTCATCCAGGAACAGGCAGTAAGGCTCTTTGCGGGCAATGGCCGCTGGGGGGCAGAACCGGCTGGTGTCTCCCACGATCTGGGGCACGCCAATGAGATCTTCGGGGGCAAGTTGGCTGCCAAGCAGAGAGACGCAGGGCAAACCCACCTTGTGCGCGAACTTCTCGACGATCGATGATTTGCCGATTCCCGGGGGCCCCCAGATGAACACGGGCCGTGCGATCGCGACATTGAGCAGGAAATCAAACAGGTCGCGGGTGGAAAGGGAAACAGGCAAATTCATGAACGGCAAGGTCCTCAAGGGTTCTTCAGGCAGCGAACAACGGGCGGAAACAGCGGTTGACCTCTCCGGGACCGGCCACTCCCGTGTCGATTGCCAGCCTTACAGATCTTTCCATGGACTTACGGGGATATTTCTTATTTTCTTAAGGGGTACCGCAGAAAATTGCCCAATAGTGAGGACCGCGGGCTTTCGAGTCAGGGCGGCGGTCAGGAGGTTGCGGTTTGCGAGGATTTGCAAGAAAACGCCAACGATTTGAAGATTTGAGGTTTTGCGAATCACCCTGGAGCGATCGCTTTCGCACTTGAAGACATCCGACGAGGGAGGCCGTAGGCTAGTGAAAAACGCGCACCCAAAGGTCAAGCCATGGTCGATCCGCAGGAACAAAAACTGGCCAAGGCCAACCTGGAATCCAGGGATGTGGAGTTTTCCGTTGGGTATCTATTTGTAAAGAATTTTCGTGCTCACTTAATTATCTCGGTGATTTTTGCGCCGTTATTGGCTTTGCTTTATTATCAGGATTTATTTCTTTATTTTCATCTATTATTCGGGATCTTTGTCGGGTACGTGTTGCGGGATCTGGCCTGGTATCGCGTGATCGCGCACACCCGACCCTTCACCTTAAAGGTGATGGATTGGGAGAAAGTGCGAAGGATTGCGGAAGGGGAACCAGTGGATTGAGTTTGGAAATTAGGGGCCGAAGGTAAGAACGTTGTGATCAAAGCCCCTGATCTTTCTCCAGTTTCTGGGCCATTTCAAAATCGGCCTTGGCCTCGGGATCCTGACCCAAAGCCTGGTGGCAACTCGCACGCCACCGGTAATTCTCCGAGTTGTTCGGCTCAATCGCAATCGCCTTGGTGAAGTCCTCAATCGCGGCATCATAGTTTTGCAGGCCCATCTGCACGCCTGCCCGATTCTTGATCACCCAGGCATCCTTGTGTTTGAGATCGACCGCCTTGGTGTAATCGGCAAGCGCATCGTCCAATTCCTCCAGGTACTGGTGCGCTAATCCCCTTCGGGCGAACGAATCGGCATCCTTGGGATTGAGATTGATTGCCTTGGAAAAGTCGGCAATGGCTCCTTCGTAGTCTTTTTGGCGACTACGACTGATTCCGCGGTATTGGTAGGCGCGAGGACTATTCGGATCCAAATCGATCGCCTTGAGAAAATCCGACTTGCTCTTCTCCTGCTCTCCCAGGCGGCCATAAATCTCGGCTCGATCGATGTAGGCCCTGATTTCCTTGGGATCAAGCTCAATCACCTTGGAAAAATCGGCCAGGGCTTCCTTCTCTTTCGCCAATTCTCTCTTGGCATGGCCGCGATAGTAGTAGGCTTGTGCGGACTTGGGATCGATTTCGATGGCCTTGGTAAAATCTTCCACCGTACCCGGAAAATCGTCTTGGCTCATGCGAATCGAACCCCTGGCCCGATAGGCATTGAGGTTCTTGGGATCCAAGGCAATGACCCGAGAGTAATCCGCGGCCGCCTTCGTCTGATCACCTAGTTGACTATGCGCCGATCCGCGCCAGAGGAAGGCGTCGGGGGTCTTGCCGTTGATTTCAATATATTTTGTGTAGTCTCTAATGGCCTCATTTAATTTTCGATTTCTTAAGTAGAGGTTGGCCCGGTTGATGTAGGCATATTCATTCTTGGGGTCCATCTCAAGGATTTTCGTCAAATCGGCCAGGGCTTCGGCCGTCTTTGTCAATTGATCGTAAGCCATGCCTCTGTAAAAGTACTGCGTCGTATCCTTGGGATCGAGCTCGATTGCCTTGGTGTAGTCGTCGACCGCGTCTTGAAATTTTCTCTGACTGCTACGGACCCAGGCCCTCGTGCGATAGTGATTGGGTTGTTTGGGGTCCAGTGCAATCGCCTTGGTGTAGTCGGCGATGGCGCTGGAATAATCCTTGATATTCTTGTAGCATGCGCCACGATACACGTAAGCATCCAAATTCTTGCTGTCTAGGTTAATGATTTCAGTAAAATACTGAATGGATTTTTTATAATTGTTTTTTGTGTAGTAGAGGTGGGCCAAAGTTTCAAAGGCAAATGTTCTCTTTGGATCTAGTTCGATGCATTTCGTGCAATCAGAAATACATTCCTTATATTGATCATTGAAATTATGAAAATAGGCTCGTGCTTCGTACGCCTTGACTTTTTTCGGATCCAGCGCGAGGGCCTTGGCAAAATCGGCAAGGGGTTCGGCCTTTTGCTTCAAGTGCGTTCTGGCGCAGCCGCGCTCAACATAAGCCTCGGCGTCTTTTGAGTCCAGGGCGATGATCCGATCGCAGTCCTCAATCACTCCTTGATAGTTTTCTTGCTTGTACCGAATCGTCGATCGGAATCGAAAGGCATCGATCTTTCTGCGATCGAGTTCGATGGACCGGTTCACGTCCGCCAGGCCTTTGACGGAATCTCCCGTCCAGGAATAAGAAACGCCGCGATACAGAAAATAATCGGCATTGTTGTTATTAAGATCAATGGCATTTGAGTAGTCAATAATGGCCTTTTTCGGAAGCCTCATAAGATAGTAGGTGCTTGCGCGCCCGTAATAAGCATCCTCAATGTTGGGATCTAATTTGATGGATTTATCAAAATCGGAAAGGGACAGATCATAGTTCTTCAGGTGAGCCTGGGCGAAGCCCCGCCGAAGATAGGCTTCCGCGTTGTCAGGCTGGTTTTCGATGGCCTTGCTAAAGAACCTCACCGCGGATTCGAATTGATCGTGCTTGAGTGCTTCCGTTCCCTTGGCGAAGTTCTTATCCGCCTCAGGGTCATCGGCCCTCGACCAGGCGATCGCGAATCCCGCGCTCATCAAAATCAATCCGATGCCGAAGTTTTTGACCATCATCGCGCTTCTCCCTGACAGGCGTTGCAAGGCAAAGTCGTCGCACCTAACTACTGCAATGAATCGATGTATCGGGAAAGAACCCTGGCGAGTTTTCCTGGAGGCCGCCGGCCGCAGTCATTTCGAATGCGATCATGGGCGCCCTCGCCGTGTGGTCTCGCCAAGTCCACTCATAGCGGATCGAATCCACCGCTTTTCGAATCGTGATGGCCGCTTGCCCGAAAGGAAAGCGGAGAGAGATTGTCAAGATAACCCGTTGGAAAGCGATGTTCAATATCCGAAGCCAATGATAGCTGCTTTATCATGGGTTGGCTCCGAGGATTGGATGTTCCCTTTCTCAGGGAGCGGGCGTCGGATGTTCCTTTTTTCCTAAGACTTTCCCAATGCCAGCAACCCCTGGCCCTCCTTTGCACCGCGATCTCCTCCCCTCGTTCCGGATGGAAAAGGAAAAGCCTGATGAAACCTTTCCCGTGCCTGTTGGCGTGCTGGCTCATCGCTCCCTGTGGCGCCGTCGTCCAAGCGGACGAACCCGAAGCGAAACCCATTGTTCCCGCTAATGCGACTCTCGAACGGCTTCATACCCGTCAGGAGAAACTCAATAGCGGCCTGACTGAAGGACCCGCCGCGGCGCCGGATGGAAAGATCTATTTCACCGATCTTCCCTTCGGCAAGGAAAACGGCATGATCCTTTGCTTCGACCCTCAAGCGAAGACCACCTCCATTTTCACAAGGAATGCGGGCAAGTCGAACGGCCTGGCCTTTGACCGTGAAGGGAATCTGTTTTCCTGCGATGGCGCCGACGGCGGCAACCGCTGTGTGAGGAAGTGGAATCTGAAAACAGGTGAAAGCGTGGTCGTGGCCGATCGCTTCCAGGGCAAGCGGCTCAATTCGCCCAACGATTTGTGCCTCGACAGGAAGGGGCGCATTTACTTCACTGATCCGCGTTACTCCGGTCCCGAACCGCGCGAACTGAAGCACGAAGCGGTCTACCGTATCGAGCCCGATGGCTCCGTCATCGAGATCACTCACGAAGTGGAAAAGCCGAACGGCATCGCGCTGAGCCCTGACCAGCGCACGCTCTATCTCGCCGACCACAACAATGGGGGCAACCGCCTTTCCCCGAGCGACCCGGAGCCCAAGCGAGGCGCGATGAAGATCCACGCCTTCCCTCTCGATGAAGAAGGAAAAGTCAGCGGTCCGCGCCGAACCATTTACGACTTTGGCAAGGAGAATGGCAGCGACGGCATGCGTGTGGACAGTCAGGGGAACCTGTACATTGCCGCCCGCAGCTTGGCCCGTCCCGGTATTTTGATTTTGGATCCGCAAGGAAAAGAACGCGGCTTCATCGCCACCGGACCTGCCAACCAGAAGGGCCTCTTCGAAGATTGGAAGGGAATCCCGAGCAATGTCGAATTCGGCGTCGGCCCCGATGCCAGCACGCTCTATGTCACCATCGACAAAAGCCTTCACCGCATTCGTTTGAATGCCACGGGATTTCATCCTCAAGACAGCGCCAAGTGATTTTTCTGTAGAGGCTTCGCCTTTTCCAAGGGTTGGGTCTCTCGTGGCGCGTTATGGAATCCCTCGATGTGCATTCTTTCTCAATCCAAGGTATTACATGAATCACTCTTCCTCGCTTGATCCGAGCCGTGATGCTTCTGACTGTGCATCCAGCACATTCCAATACACCGCCAACGATCGCTGGGCCAAGCTTCCCAAAGGCTGGAGCTGGACCGAGGTCGCGGCGGTGGCGACCGATTCGCAAGACCGGGTGTTCGTCTTCAATCGCGGCGACCATCCGGTGATCGTTTTCTCGCCCGAGGGTGAATTCCTTTTTTCGTGGGGCGAAGGAGTGTTCCGGCGCGCCCACGGAATTACGATCGGTCCTGACGACTCGGTCTATTGCACCGACGATCTGGACCATACGATCAAGAAATTCACGCCCGAAGGCCGCCTGCTCATGACCCTGGGAACAAGCGGGCTCCCGTCGGCCACCGGCGCGACTTCGATCGATTTCCGGACCATTCGCCACGCGGGTCCCCCGTTTTATTTTCCCACCAACGTGGCGTTATCGGACTGTGACGACCTTTTCGTGGCCGATGGCTATGGCAACGCCCGTATTCACCGCTTTTCCCCGGAGGGCTCGCTGCTCCATTCTTGGGGCGAACCGGGCTACGAGCCGGGTCAGTTCCGGGTACCGCATGGCATTGCCATCGATCCTGAGGGAAGGGTTTTTGTCGCCGATCGAGAGAACTCGCGCATCCAGATTTTTTCGCAAGAAGGAAAATTCCTCGACGAATGGAAGGAGATCGCCCGGCCTTGTCAGATTGCTTTCGATGATGAGGGAAACTTGTTTGTCGCCGAGTTGGGTTATCGCGCCGGGATGTGGCCGGGCACCACCGCCCCCTATCCGCAAGCGACGGGCGGCCGAGTGAGTATCTTCGATCCAAACGGGCGCCGGGTCGCCCAGCTTGGCGGCGGTGATCATCCGACCGCCCCCGGCGATTTCTTTGCCCCCCATGACATTGGCCTCGATTCTCGCGGCAATTTCTATTTGGCCGAAGTCGTCGCCTCGGCGGGAGGGAACCGCGGTCTGGTGGCGCCGGATTGCCACAGTTTGCAGAAGTTTGAAAAGCAGGCTCGCAAATTGTGATCGATCACAGAGCTCTTTCCCATGAGGAGTAGAAATGAAAGCCTGGCGGTTTTATGGTTTTGGCGACTTCCGGCTCGATGAAATTCCCGTACCCGCCGTGCTGCCGCGGCATGTGTTGGTCAAGCCGTTGTGCGTACAGCCAAGCGTCACCGAAGCCCAACTGGCGTTTGGCATTCGCACCCTGGCCTACGACCGGGTGAAGCAAAGGCTCGAAACGACCGCCCCCATCCAACTATTTGGGCATGAGTTTTGTGCCCGGATCACCGAGGTGGGACCAGGCGTGACGCGATTTCAGGTGGGCGACCGGGTCGCGGCACGAGCCAAACTGCCCTGCGAGCAATGCTCATTATGCCTTTCGGAGCGGGGTTACCTCTGCCGCAGGGGTCCGGTGATCGGCTTCGATCAGCCAGGCTGTTTTAGTGAACTCGCCTTGTTACCCGAAATCGCGCTGGTCAAGGTCGATGACCGAATCAGTGACAGCGAGGCGGCCTGTCTGCAATCGCTGAGCGACAGCGTCGCGGCGGTGGAAACGGCCCAAATCCAGATGGGAGATACCGTCGTCATTTTCGGCCAGGGCACGATGGGCCTGGAGTGCCTGCAAATTGCCCGGATCAGCGGCGCGGGCCAGATCATCACCGCGGATGTCCGGGATGAGTCGTGCCAAATTTCAAAGCAACTAGGCGCCGACTACGCCCTAAATGCTCGCCAGGTCGATGTCGTTGCCGCCATTCGCGATCTCACCGAGGGTAATGGCGCCGATGTCGTCTTCGAATGCGCCGGCGGCAGCCCCAAGCAAGGAATGTCGGGCAGCAAGACCCTGCTTCAGGCAATTGACGCGGTGCGTTCAGGAGGAAAGATCATCGGCGTTGCCTGGTACGGCGGCCCGTTCGAACTGAACATCGACACCTTACGTGAACGCAGCCTGCGCTACCTCTTCCCCGATATCAGCACCCAGGCCCACCTCGCCCATACCAACCGTCTGGTCGCATCTGGCCGCGTGAGCCTGAAAGGCACCGTCACTCATGTCTTGCAAGGCATCGAGTCGGTACCTCAGGCCTTTGAGATCACTGCGAACAAGGGGAAATACAATGCGATCAACCCAGCGCAAGTAGTGATGGGTTGATCCACTGAAAGAAATTCCATGCCATTTGTAGAGCTAAGTTCACCGGTTTAAAGTCCTTATTGCCAAGTGACCTAAGATGCGCGTTCCTCATACGCCAGCTTACTTCACCCCGCGCTTCTGCATAGCAACTCCAATCCGCTTTTCGTCGCTAAGCGCGATGGAGTCAAGCTTTATTTCATTGCTCCACAGCTCAACGTTTTGACCCGTTATCTTAATCTGAGTAATCGATTTTGTAAGAATCTTATTTAAGATAATCGGGCGAAGTTCATTCGAAGTAAAATTATAAATAAAAGGGAATCCGCGACTAGTAAAAAATGCAGACTTTCCATCAGCAGATTCTGTATACGCATTAATTGCCGAGTATCCATTTGGCAAAGATTGCACCAGGGGTTTCAGTTTTCCAGGGGAACCAGCGTAATTCGTTGGTTGAAAGGGAGTTAACTGGGTCCAATTGGCTGGATCAGGAAGGGTGACGTTATCTCGGAAAAGTTGCCCTTCAAAAATCTCGCCAGTCAGGCCGGTGGCTCCGCTTGTATCCGTTACTCGATTCCGAACGATGTCGGACGGTTGAATATTGCCATCCATGAAGACGACCTCCGTAGTCCCTTTGGAATTGTCCGTCCCTTTTCTCATCCAGACCGTCGGAAATACAGAATCAGCCGTGAGGGGAGCGAGGCGGAACAAAACGCCTGCGCTCACCGCCTTGATTCGAATGCACTTAATGGGAAGGCTGTCTGGGTTTATTAGTTCGACTCCCAAAGGGTCGCTAACCGTGTGCCAATTTGTAGGCCTGGGTAGGAAATTAAAAGCAACTATGCCGTTTCCGGCTCCGCTTTTCGTCCATTCGACGAGATACTCTGCCGCTTTTAGAGGCGAGCTCTCGGAAACGAATAGAATAATAGAGCATGAAATGAACTTCAAATAGACCTTCATTATGTAAAATCTCCTTAGTTTAAATAAAAATGAAAACGAACTTATCTTGCTTTATTGCAGCGCCTGTTTTTTTTGGCGGCTTACTCATTTATAAACGTGTATGTTGTATTGATGTTAAAAGTGTTTGTCATGGTGTCGCCATCTGTAAACCAAGTAAAAGGAGCTGAAGGTTGCTGATCGGAAGATTCAACTATGCCGGCACATTTATGCGTGCCGTCATTTTGAACCACGCATAAACCGAGCGGCCTAACCACAAATCGGCTGTCACGCGGAGATGCGCCGGAGAAATTCAATGGCCTATTTGATCCGGCAACTCCGAGCTTATCCACCTCCGAACGAAAAGAAGCATCCAAACCATCAAGATGTGGCTTGATGCTTTCGCCGACTTTGGCGTGCAAAATATTACTCCAGTTAAAAAGAGCCTTGTTAAAATTCCTTCCAGAATCCAGTGGCGGTATCAAGTTATCGGTAGTTTCAAGATGGTTGCAAGAGTCTTTAAGAGATGATATCAATTCAGACACGTGTTTCTTAAATGCATCATTGCCGTTCTGAATTTGCGCGTTATCTAGGCTGGTAATACCTGAGAGCCAAAAATCGATCTTTACCTTGACCTTCACTTTATTTCTCCTTACCTTCAGATAGGACAACACGGAAACCAAGATCGTAGCCACGAAGCGACCGGCCTGACAGAACCGAGATGTCCGCCGGATGTCGAGAAATTATGTCTGCCCAGGAGCGGCCCTTGACGATAATGCCGCGATTTCGATCAAAGGCGATGCCCTCTGTGTATTCTTGAACGTTAGAAAGCATGTGCATGACCCCAAGCGGAGTGGCGAGATGGCGATCGCTGCCGACTGGACGCGCCCAGCGAAGATATTCCTCGCGGTTCATTTCTTGGGATTCATGACGTTGGATATTGGGAATAGAAGATGGACTCCATGGAAATACTGAACCTTCCGGTCCACGGCATGCGATCTCCCACTCGGTAGGCGTCGGCAGCCGAACGCCCTTCCAGCGGCAATATCGGTTGGCTTCGTCCCAGGAAACGCCCGTCACGGGCAAATCGTCGATGGCAGGATGGTAGGGAACCGACCAAGTAGCCGGCGGCCGCGCTTTGGTGGCAATTACATACTCATTATATTGCCGATTAGAAACTTCTGTTGAAGAAATAAAAAAAGCTGGCTGGTCAATAACTCGTTGTTTACTTAAGGGGTAGACAGAATGTGGCTTACCTACGGAAAACGATCCGCCAGGAATGCGGATGAGTGATTGAGAAAAATCATGTGTTGGGCTATTTACTTCAATGGCATCGACTGCCCCTGCTTCAATCAGGCTTGAGGCCTCCAAGGTTTCTTTTCCATTCGCGATCGTAATGCGATAAAGGCCGGGTTTGAGATATGCAGACATCGGCGCAGTGCCAAGAGAGACTTGATTCTCCGGAGTCAAGTCGTCCGTATAACTGGTAGCCGTGACCGCTGATCCGGTGTGCGCATCCGTGATCTCAAGGCGCCCTAACATTGCGCGCTGCGCCAAGGTATACGCTGCAGAGATTGCAACAAGGCCAATCGACAAGACGACTGCAAGCGCGATCAGAAGGCTGTATTGATGATTTCGAATCCAATAGCGCGCTCGGCGGTCAAAACTCGGCGGACGGGCCAAAATGGGGCGGCCTTCCATGAAACAGCGAAGATCGGCGCTCATGTGCGCTGCGGTCTGATAGCGATGCGCTAGCTCGCTTTCCATGGCTTTGTGGCAAATGATCGCAAGATCTACAGGAACAGACGGCCATGCCTTTCGCAGTTGAACAGGGCGTCCGATTGCAAGTGCCTTAAGAACATCCTTGTGCGTAGAACCCTCGAAGGGGCGCTTGGTACTTACTGCTTCATAGAGCACGACCCCAAGCGAGAAGATATCGGTGCGGTGATCAATTTCATTGTTACATACTTTAGCCTGCTCGGGACTCATGTACGGCAAGGAACCCACAATTGATCCAGCGTCCAGCAACGTCTTTTCCGTGGTGATTCGCGCGATGCCAAAATCCGTGAGCCGAGCGACGCCGCTGCCATCGATGAGGATGTTGGAGGGCTTTACATCCCGGTGAATGACCGAATGACGATGAGCAAAATCTAAAGCATCAGCGACTTGAGAGATGAACTGAGCGATCTTGACGAACCATTTGGAATCGTTTTGCCGACGAGCAGGTTTTTGGGAGATAAGGTGGTCAGAAAATGTAACCCCGTCTACGTATTCCATCGCGATAAACGAAAACCCGGCTCCTTCGCCGTTTCGATAGACTTGCACAATACCCGGGTTGATCAAGCGCGCCGCGGCGCGAGCTTCTCGTTTGAAACGATCGGTGACTGCACCGTCTTCCTTTGCGTGCACCACGATCTTTAACGCAACTGGTCGCTTGAGAATGGTGTCTTCGGCCAGGTAAACGGCCCCCATGCCTCCTCGTCCAAGTTGCCGGATAATCTTGAATTCTTCAACTCGGTCGCCAAAAGGGCTAATTAAATGAGGGTATGTGGCCGCGGCAGATTTGAACAGAAAATCACTTGAACGGACATGCAAATCGAGAAGTGCCTGAACCTTCGCCCGAAGTTCCGGCGATTGGCAATGTAGGTCCAGAAAAGCCGGCCATTCCGATAGAGGTTTTTCGACAACCTCCATAAACAGCTGGTAACTTTGGATTTCTATGTCCGGCATGGAGGCTCTCGGAAGTGAATGCTATCGTCTAAAGCCGAGATTAATCAGGAGCCGGTTCACAATTCCGAGAATATTAGTTATTGCCAAGGTCCGTGCCTCCCATCCGTTCGAGTAACCATGCCCGAGCAAAGGACCATTCCCGCCAGACCGCGGAAGGGGACATTTCCAACATCTCCGCAATTTGTTCTCGATTGAGGCCGGCGAAGAATTGAAGGAAAACAACCTGGTGAGATCTAGGATGTGTTTTTTCTAATTGCTCGAGCGCTTCATTGAGGTCCATCAGATTGGGCGGCTCCGAAGTCGTTGCCATGTCTTCATGAAGTTCTACCCTCTTTCTACCACCTCCGCGTCGGATCGTCTGGTCACTTCGAGCCCGCTCGACCAGAACATCATGCATGGCGCGAGAGGCCGCCCAGAAAAAATGGCGTTGATCTTCCCAGGTTGGATTTTCTTTTTTGAAAAGTCTGATATAGACCTCGTTGACTACTGTAGTCGGTGCAGCTGACCAGTTGCCGCTTACGGTAATTCGATTGCTCGCGATTTTACGAAGTTCGTCGTATACATGAGAAAACAAGCGGTCTACCGCGCCAGGTTGTCCCGTTTTTGCCGCTTGAAGTAGCAACGTAATATCGCCGGCAGTCAAATCGCACATGCCAATCTCCACGAATATTTTCGGAATGTTGAGCACATTGTACTGAACGATCGGCTTTAGAGAGGTGCCGGGTCGGCAAACAGAAGTCTAGCGCGCACGCCGGGTCAAGGAAGCAGCGAACCTCTCTTCGGAGTTTTCAGCATGATTGAAGATCTCAGTTTCTCTTCACCGAGCGGCGCTCAAGCCGATGAGTCGACCGGACGCTACATTGTCACTTTCGCCAACGGCAAGTTATCCGAAGGGTTGGCACACCTCAAGAAGAAGGCCGGAATCGGCAAGTTGCCAAGCGCCTCGGACTTTAGCGACTCCGCACTGGATTTGGATCAGGTTGAATCCTCAGGCGGCGCCGTCTACCCCAGGCTTGGCTTGGCAGTGCTAACGCTTGATGAGGGACTGTTAAACAGCATTACGGAGACGCATAGGGGAGAATCGACCATTCTGGACATCGAACCGGAGCGAATGTTCTATTGCTTGAGCGGAGCAACGCTCGATTCTCTTTACTTGCAAGGATACCGCGATGCGGTGGGCAACCTGTACGAGAAACGTACGGGGACGACTGAGGAGGCTGCATCCCAAGAACCGGTCGTGGGCTATTCGGATGACACTCAATCGACCTGGGGTCTGAAGGCGGCGAACGTCGGAATCTCAAAGTGGCCGGGTCGCGGAGTCAAGGTTGCAGTGCTCGACACCGGACTCGATCTCGAGCACCCGGATTTTCGCAACCGGGCGATCAGTTCGAAGTCATTTGTGTCAGGCCAGGCAGTGCAAGATGGAAATGGCCACGGCACGCACTGCATCGGGATCGCTTGTGGTTTCAAGGATGTTAATGGCCGTCGCTACGGAATCGCTTTTGAATCGACAATATTCGCCGCAAAGGTCTTGAGCAACAGCGGTAGCGGCTCGACTTCGGGGATTTTGGCTGGAATGGAATGGGCAATCCAAAATGGCTGCCAGGTGATCTCGATGTCTTTGGGAGGCAGCGGAAACATGGGCGCGCCTTCGACAGCTTATGAAGCTGCCGGTCGACGGGCGTTGGCCGCTGGAACCTTGGTTGTAGCTGCCGCCGGCGGTAATGGGAACCGCTCGACGGGTGCTTTTGGTTTTGTTGGACAGCCTGCGAATTGTCCTTCCATCATGGCGGTGGGCGCGATGGATAGTCAGCTGCGACTTGCAAACTCATCCCCTCGTTCCGGCTCGTTTCCCGGAAGTGCAATAGACATCGTTGCTCCTGGCGTTGCCGTCTATTCCTCAGTGAAAATGCCGCAACGGTATGCCATCTTTAGCGGATCCAGTATGGCTGCTCCGCATGTAGCCGGAATCGCGGCCCAATATGCCCAGGCGTTTCAAGTTCGCGGTGCTCAGTTGTGGCAGTTGATCAGCTCCCGGGCCCGCCGGCTCCCTATTGACAGTCGGGATGTGGGTGCAGGATTTGGGAACGCGCCGGAGTAAGGTGCAAATGCCCCCGATCGGTAGGATCATCGCTGCCCTTAGCCGGAGCGACGCGGGTGACAGCATGGACGCGACGGATCTTCACCAAAAAAAATGCCTTCCCCTCGGGGAACGGTACGAAGCCATTTTCCCTATCCATCGATTCTTCTACCTGATCTTCTTCGATACCTGGGCGTCAAGCGACAGCTAGGGTGCGAGCAGGCTTCGCATTTCACTTAGTTAGCTAAGCCGCGCCAAGGGTGTGTCCGTCCTATGTTGGCTCAACGCCGGAGGTGCGCGCTCTTTCTTGCGCGTCCGCTCGGGTTTAAGCGAGGAATCCATTGGACTTGACGACAGTGTGAGAATTGGTTCGTGGAGATGGGGTCAAGTCAGCGGAGCGAATTTTTCGATCGGAAAGCAGCACCTTAAAGAACTCTCTTAAATGAGTGATGGGATCGATTTTCGAAGCGTAGCCGTTTCGCGGCTGGCGGCAGTATTCACCCATTTAAGATTTTACCTACGTAAAAGGTCGTAGATGAGGTTTATTGGTTCTTGCGGGAGTCTACGAGCGCCCACTTGGTCCGCGGAATCAATGCGGTTTCGACTGAATTTGCGCACTTTTCTGAATCCAAGTGACGTCAGAGGTGAGGTCGATCGCTTGGTCCGTATTCGACGCCTGGAGTCGCCACACCATTAGAACTGCTACTTTCTCAGATGGATCACTTTCAAAAGAAATCAAAAGAATTTTAGACAAATGTCGCCGGATTATCGGCTTGTAGTGTGTCTCGAGCGCGCAACGCTGTAGGTTGCGACTGCCGAGTTCTAACTCTCTGCTATTCCCCCCTCGGAGTCTGCTTCATGCCTGATCAACCCAGTTTTTCACCGCTCGCCTCCGCCCAAGCGGACGAAACGACCGGACGCTACATCATCACCTTCGCCAATGGCAGAGTAACAGAAGGCCTGGCCGCTCTAAAAAAAGGTGCCGGCATTAGCAGATTGCCCAATGCCGCGGAATTCAATGATTCCGCTTTGGACCTTGAACAACTCCAGTCGGCCGGCGGGGCGGTTTTCCCCACGCTTGGAATCGCGGTCGTCACTCTTGATGAAGACGCACACAATAGCATGGCGTCGGTCCGAGGAGAGGATGCCGCCATTCTGGATATCGAACCTGAGCGAATCCTCTATGCGATGGGGGATACGGCATTCGCGCCTTCCTATTTTCGCGGGTATCGTGATGCGGTGAACGACCTCTATGCGAAAATACCCAGCGATTCGCTTGACGATAGCTCCAACGAAGCGGCTGTATCCTACGCCGACGATGCTCAGTCTACCTGGGGCTTGAAAGCTACCGATGCCGTGAACTCTCGTTGGACGGGAAGGGGAATCAAAGTGGCCGTGTTGGACACGGGCTTCGAGCTCAATCATCCCGATTTTCGCGGTCGAGCGATCACGACTAAGTCCTTTGTGTCAGGACAGACGGTGCAAGACGGCAATGGTCACGGTTCGCACTGCATTGGCAGCGCATGCGGTTTCAAAGATCTCAACGGCCGGCGGTATGGCGTAGCTTATGAGGCGTCCATTTTCGTTGGTAAGGTGTTGAGCAATGCGGGTAGCGGGGCAGACGCAGGCATTCTTGCAGGGATGGAGTGGGCAATTCAGAACGGCTGTCACCTGATCTCGATGTCGCTTGGGGCTGATATCAATTCGCCTTCGACAGCCTATGAAAACGCCGGCCGACGAGCGTTGGCTGCGGGGTGTCTGGTTGTGGCCGCCGCAGGCAACAGCGCGGATCGTCAAGCAGGTAGATTCTCATTTGTTGGGCGACCTGCTAACAATCCTTCAATTCTGGCGGTCGGCGCGGTGAATAGCCAATCGCGAATGGCCAACTTTTCAGCGCGCTCCGGCACCTTCCCAGGAAGCAGTGTCGACATCGCCGCTCCAGGTGTCGCCGTGTACTCCTCGACGAAACTGCCACAGCGGTACGCAATTTTCGCCGGAACAAGCATGGCAACGCCCCATGTCGCGGGGATCGGAGCCCTTTACGCGCAAGCCTTCCAGATTCGTGGCGCTCAACTGTGGCAAATGCTCACTTCGCGTGCACGGCGGCTACCCCTCGACAATCGTGATGTGGGGGCTGGGTTGGTCCAAGCGCCGGTGTAAGGCAAGCCGCGCCCGTTCGGTTGGTCGTGCGCTATCCTTAAGGCCGATTGTCCCGCGCCCCAAGCAAAACTTCGGGGGCGCGGGCCTCCCCAGGGATTCACACCAGAAGAAGCGCTTTCCTTGATTCTTCGTCCGGAATACGAACGAATAACGATTAGAAAAAACTAAACCAATAATCTACGTGCGTTATTATAACACGTCGTATAGAGATGAGCAAATATTTTTTGTAACACATGGGGGTGAGGCATGCCTGAAGCAAGTAACATGCGTGTGGTAGTGACGGTGCACGACGAGCATTTAACGAACATTCAACAGGTCGCCAACGCCCTGCGGGCCGCGGGAATGAGCGTCTCGAATGTGCTGCCCATCGGCGGTGTGATCACGGGAGAAGTTGCCAAAGAAAAAAGAAACCAACTGGCGTCCATCACCGGGGTCACGGCGGTCGAACCGGATGAGGAAATGCACACGATGTGAGTGCGGAAGTGGACTCGCGTCGATTTGCAATCACTCCAGGCTGAGCCGCGCTGCGAATGGGCGTCCTTGATTTATGAGTCGAGAGATTCCCACCCAGCCTGCGTGGCGCCGGCCTGGCGAGTCGAGAGGGATGAGATCCGGAAGGTTCTCGCGCAGATCCCCTGGTCCGGCGCTCGGACAAATCTCTTGTTTTCAGAGATTTGAAGGGATCTCGACTCCCTGCGAATGGACGAGAGGATTGAGGGGATCAATCGTTGGGGCGATGGTGAGCAAGGATGACTGGAGCAGAGTAGCCCGCCCACGGATGGGCACGACAGTACTTCCGGCGCGCTACGAGCATCGATTCATCCAGGCGGCGAATGGTAAATGGTTTGTCGACGCGAATGTAAAGAACGGAGAGTAGACATGGCAATGAAATACAGCGAATATAGAAACACGGTGAGCTCGCTTGCGGATGATGATTCTTGCTATAATTTCCTAGGATTAAAGTTGGCGTATAACAATGCAGATTTGCAGCAAGAGTCTGTAAGGAGGTTGTCTGATCCGTCGGACGCCTTTAAGAAATCGATCGATGATGCCATTCAAGATGTCGGCGCAGAGTTTCAAAGCATCCGAAGAAATGACGTTGAGAAAAACGGCGTCAAATTATTTGAAGGGTGCGGGCATGTCGACAAAATGTATACGAAGAGCTTGCTGACGACCAAACAAAACGTCCTCGCGACTCTGTCGTCTAGTTTCTTCCCTTTCTCGCGAATTCAAACCGACGATTTTGATTCGTTTTTCGACGGAGATCCGCGTTTTCTCGGGCGAATCTTGGGCAAATGGTTGCCAGGGAATCACCGGGATTCCGTTGAAGCGTTCAAAACGCTTTCGAATTTAACTTTATATCCTGGCAATTCAGGAGGCACCCCCAATAGGTGGGCCAATACTTTTGGCATTAGCCTCAGCGCGTATTTCGTCGATTTCTTCAATGATAAATTCGTGGATAGAGACGGAAATAAAGTAAGTTTTAAATTCAAAGACGATTTGACCAAAATATTGACCGGTGACTTTTTGACCTATGACTATAAGAGCACCGGGGTGGACTTGGTTTCCCAGCTTGGGTCGATCTTAATTGAATTCATTTCGGATGAAGTGACGAGAATTCCATTTTATTCCGCTGAATATTTGGCGCTGAATAGGAGAAAATACAAAACCCAAGGCAACTTGGACCAGGCGATTCCTAGGTGGGACCGGATTAAGAAGCTACTGGCTGACCTGACCATAGCCGGTAATGTAAACGAGTTGCGCGGCATTTTTGACCCTTCAATGAAAATCACTCCAGAGGCCAATGATCTTAATTTTAGCTATCTGGCTCAAAGTAGCGGAACCAATACTGACCTGCCCTCAAACTACCTGGTTAGATTGGGGCTGTCCAAGGTACAGGAATTAGATCGCGGACTGTCGGATTCCAGCATATTGCTAAATAAAATTGAGACAGATATATCCGATGGTAAAGGCCTGGATTATTTTACCTGTAAAAAAGCGGGCGTAATTGATGAAAATTTGCAGGGAATATTTTTTAGCGACTCCGGAGGGAGCGGACTCATCGGGAATGTTAAATACCTTGCAGATGATGACGGCGAAAGAAAGCAATCGGATTACTCCGATTTAATCGGCAGAATGATCATTTCTACGGGAAACACGGTGGAAAAATTTTGGAAAGCAATAACCGGCGGATTGGTCCGCGGCATTAGCTTAGGATCGCTCGATAATGAGATCCTGGCCGAGTTTCTATCCTCTGTTCTCTCGGTGACCTCAAAAAAAGTTGCGCAAAAAGTTATCTATAAAGCATTAGTGAAATTTGTGACGCAAGGCGATCCGGATTTAAATGTGCCTAAGCGAGATTTCCTTGCACTAATCGATTCAGGTTTAGGGATTTCCGAGTCATTGGCCGAGGTTCCTTGAGCCAACCCGCGAATTCAGTGACGATTGCCGGTAGTGAGATTATGCAGAGCAGGAGGGGCTGGCGATGGAAGAAAAATACTTCGCTACTGTGTTCGCGGTGGATCGTCCCGCATTGTTGCGGCTTCAGTCTCTTGACCTGGATCTTTTTCATCAGACTGCTTCCGTCACCGAGAGTCGCACCGTGCGGCTTTCTTCGACAAGAAGCAATCAAGAATCTGGCGAGGATCTAGACTCCGGGACGGCTCAAATGAGCCAAGACCAGACAATTGAGGCGCTGCTGACTCTGGAGCAGGTGGGTAGGCTGGTTTCGGGAGGCTACGAGGTGCTTGTTTCGGACACGGCAAATAGACGCTCACGCGCGGCGCAGGTCATGGATTTTGCCGATTGGCTCAAAGTTGTGACGGAGGGTTAAGTCAATGCCTCTCACCGGATATCTAACCGCTGCCGGAATCGACTCGAGCATGATTCACTTGGCAACTACCTACCCCGGAATTTGCCAACTCATCACCCTGCCTGAGACTTCCATTGAAGGCCGGGTCTGCCGGGCGGTGAAAATCGCCAACGGAACGGGATCTGATCGGGCTGGTACCCTGATCATATCAGGCGTGCACGCTCGCGAAGTAGCCAACCCCGACGCAATCGCGGGCTTTGGAATCAAACTCTGCCAAGCGTATTCCTTGGGGACGGGGCTCACATTCGGCGGAAGGAGCTATCCTGCGGCGATCGTTAGGCAAGTCGTAGATACCTCCGACGTGATACTATTTCCCTTGGTCAATCCGGACGGTCGGGCATTTGTTCAGTCCCGGTTCGTCGGTAATGCAATGTGGCGCAAGAATCGAAATCCAAATCCGGGACAAGCTGCCAAAGGTGTGGATCTCAACCGCAATTATGATTTTTTGTGGTCCAGCGGAATCGGAACATCGTCGGACTCCCGTTCCGATACCTACAAAGGTTCGGCGCCTTTCTCGGAACCGGAGACGCGAAATGTCCGACATCTCCTTGAGTTATTTCCAAGCATCCGACTGAAGATTGATGTCCACTCCTATTCGGAGCTGGTCTTGTTTCCATGGGGGGACGACACCAACCAGACGACTGACCCGGCGCAAAACTTCCGGAATCCACTTTACAGTGGAGTACGGGGAGTGCTCGGAGACAGTGCTTATGGCGAGTTCATTCCCTCGTCGGACGCAACCTGGTATGCATCCATGAGTGGGCGCATTAGGGATGCAATCGCGGATGTTCGCGGCCGCGTGTATACGGCCGAGCAGAGTCCGGATCTTTATCCTACGACCGGAACGTCAAGCGATTACGCATTTGCACGCCATTTCGTTGATCGAACCAAGCGAATGGTTCGAGGGATCACGATCGAAACCGGACGAGAGTTTCAACCGGCATTTCCCGAAGCAGCGCATGTAATGGACGAAGCTGCCGCGGGCGTCATGGAATCTTGTGTTATCAATATCACGTCCTAGGTCATTTCGAACCCGAAGGCGTTGGCTGATGGTGGCATTTTCAAGTGCTGCGTGGTGCTCGGGCAGTGTCAAGAGATAAAGACCACGCTTAACGGAGTTACAATTATGTCAGAAAAAGCAATTTTGAAAGATGGAATTTATCCGTGCAGTGCTACGTTACACGTGCGAGAAGGGAAGGCTATCGCCGTTCTCCATAGTATGTTTGGCCTTGTCCAAGGAGCCACGATTTCATTGTACCGTAAAGAACATAATTTAGTAATCGAGCCTGGAGACGCCGGAAAAATTGGGATTTTGAATGGGCATGCGATCATTTAAAAGCAAAATCGCCAGACCAGCACGATTGTGGCGTGCTAATCATTTCCGACAGGGCCTTTCCTTCGCTCTGAGGTAAAGCTCCCGTGCCGTCCAGGTGCTTTCTCTGCGATTTAGAAATCAACGTCCTGCTCCAATCCAGGTTTTAGGGACTTCCAAAACCAACACGAGCCGTTTCTGGTTTGATGGAACAGTGTATGTTCCCGCATAGACCTCAACTGTCAACCTACTTCCTGCATGAACTAGCGCGATTCCGTTATTTGCCCATGGTATCGATGCCAATGGAACTGATCAAAGTTGGATTGACATCGTCGTCTCCGGCCAGGGGATGACGGACCATGCACCGGAAATTCTCTCAAATTTGTGGTCGGATGACGGAGTCGTTACGCCCTGTGTACTAGGGCACGTGCGTATCCATGACACTTGTGCCGAACCTCCCACAGGAATCCCCGGGCATTCTTGGGGCCTCCCTTCCAATGGATGGGATCGATTTCTTGGAAGGCGGCCGGCAAATGTGTTTATATGCTTATAAAAGAAGTGTGCACTAGGAAAAATCATAAGAAATATATATCATAAATGACTGTGCAATATACAAAAACATAAGGCGACAACAAGCACATTGAAAATAGCTGCCTTTAGAAAAAGTATGGTATAAATCCTGTCAAAGGTGTGAAAAAACGATAAGTGGAAAATTGAATGTAATAAGTTGATTTTGGCTTGGAGGAACTATGCAAGAGTTCATGAGTAGTAAAGGTCCGTTCAGCCTGTCTAAGGACAGTGAAATTACCACTGGACAGACAGCGGACCGAATGGCTGGGGGGGATCGCCGGGGTCAGGTCAGGAATTTGCCCACTGTCGCATGCCTGCGATTTCGCGGAAGTCTCGTTACGTTGATTTTCATTCTCTCGGCAGGTTGTGGAGGGGGTCCGCCGCCGGATGAGGCGACCATTCGATTGCAATCCGGTGCCTACAAGGATGGATATTCATCAACGGCCACGATCGGATCCAAGCTCGATCCAAAGATACTGAGAAAAGCAGCCGAGGAACACTATAAACCGGCCTATTTGGACTATTTTGCAGATATGGACATGGTTGGCGGCGAGGGCAATCAAGACACGAAATTACGGCTCGACGCGGAAGAGGTCAAAGGAAGAAATGCGTGGATTCTTTGGGGAGGAGGGAACGAGGCCTTCTGGGATTGGTTGTCTCGCAACGGCTACGGATCCATTGATCTGTTGAAGTTAATTGACAGCAACTGGAGAAACAGGAGATTTAGTCGTGCAGGGATGATTTCTGAACCCGGAATGAGAGAGCCGACTTCCCAAGAAACAGAAGACTCATTTGGAATTCGATTCGATCGGCCCATCCTGGAACACAAGGACCCCAAGTTGGTCCATGTGGAATATCGCAAAGGGAAGGATTCCCTGGGAAGAGACTTATTACCGCCGGAATATGAGGTCTATGGCTACCCTTCTGGAGTCGTGGGACTGCGGCTTTTCCGAAATCCGGAGTTTACCGGTGCAGCCAAGGCTCGTTGGGATGCCAAGAAATACTACACCGATCCGGACTATGCATCTCGTGCCGATACGATTCGCCCCTATCGCGTTGCCATGAGCTGCGGCTTTTGTCATGTGGCTCCGCATCCACTGAACCCTCCCTCGGACCCGGAGAATCCCGAATGGAGTCAATTATCGAATAATATTGGCAATCAATATATGAGATTTCGGACGGTATTCGGCGGCCAGTTGAAATCGGATAATTTTTTATATCACGTTTTGGATGCGCAAGTACCGGGAACGATCGACACTTCGCTCGTGGCCGCGGACAATATAAACAATCCCAACACGGTGAATTCGATCTACGCGCTAGCGGCGCGACTGAAAAGAGCGAACTACCTAACGCCGGAAACGGCGGGTCCGGATACGCTGCGCTTTCTAAGGGGTACGGCGAGCGACTTAAAGACCGATGGCCCGGGCGCATTCGAGAATCCACATCACGTGCCACGCCTTTTAGTCGATGGGTCGGACAGCGTAGGAGTGTTTGCGGGGCTTTCCAGGGTTTATCTCAACATTGGGGTCTATCACCAGCAGTGGATTCGGCTGCATAACTCTCTGCTTGGATTCCGCAAGCAAGGCGTTTTCAAGCTCGAGGACTGTGAGGAGAACTCGGTGTACTGGCATGCCACGAAGATCCGGATCGAGACGATCGCCAAATTCCTTGTCAAGTCCAGTGCTCCTCAGCGGTTAAAGGATGCACCCAATGGGTTGGCTCTTGGCGGACTCAAAGGGAAAGGCACTGCCTGGGATCCCAGTTACAAAGCCGGGCGTCGCGTGTTTGCTGCCAGTTGCGTGGCATGCCATTCGAGCATTCAACCAGGCGACGACTTGGATGTAGAGTTGGCAATCGCGGGCTCCAAGGAGAAATCACTCGTTCCCGGGCTAGGCGAGAAGCCTGCAAACGGGATGAGCCTGTCGGCAGAGGAGAAAGAAAAATTCCTGGCTCCTCGTGCCGGCCTTCGACTGCACAACGAGGACTTGATTCGCCTCGCGAGGGGCGACGGAACTTTGCCGCCTGCGTATCTTGAATGGGCCGCGCTCGCCGTGGAAACGGGACCGCTATTTTGGGCGAATAATTATCTCTCGACCGATCAAAGACTGCCGGTCAGTTTGATCCAAACCAACTCCCAAAGAGCGATGGCCACAAATGGACTGCATGGCAACATGTGGGATGAATTTGCCTCGGAAACCTACAAGCATTTGGATGGCGTGGGGCGAATCAGGTACCAAGATCCATTCTCAGGCGCGGTGAAATCGTTCGAGGCCGCACAAGGCGGACGGGGATACTACCGCGTCCCGACACTGGTGAGTATTTGGGCAACGGCGCCATTCCTTCACAACAATTCACTGGGAACATTCAACAACAAACCTTCCGTTGAAGGCAGGCTCGAGGCGTTCGATGATTCGATCCACCGGATGTTGTGGCCGGAAAGGCGTGTCGCGCCAACGTCTCAACATATTTGGGTTGGGGAGGATGCAGGCGGATACTACCCGGATCCAATGGAGGCACTCAACGCCAATCAACGCCAGCTCGCACGAGATGAAGGTTGGATCTGGCGCACGACGGAAGAAAGCTCGCTACAGTTCCGCAATCACCATATTCCGGTTCTGTTTGCTGGGGCAACCGAGTGGTCGTCCTTCTGGGTGGCCTTGTTTCCCTGGCTGCCCTCACTCGCCCTTGTGCTGCTTGGCACCTTACTGGTTTTGAATCGAACAATCGTGAGGATTCATCAATGGGAGGCATCGCTTCCTTTCCTGGGTGGAATCATTCTGACGGCACAGGCGCTCATTGCATTGGTGGCTTTGATCCTTGTCGTCGTGTCCTTCTACCTCATCTGGAAGAATCAATTGGTGCTTGAGGTGCTCGACTTCGCAACGGAAAGCTCGATTTCGTGGCTTGTTCTTCAGGCCTACCTCGTACCGGTCACGATCTTTGTTGCAGTGGCCATCCTGTTCAGTCTGCGAAAGGAGCCCACGGGACTATTCCGGCGCGTGGTTTATGTGATCGCGGCGCTATGCTTCCTCTTCGCCGTGGTGACGGCGTTCAGCTTCGGTACCTTCTTGGCCGGGAATGGCAGTGGGATCAAGTTTGGGCCGATACCCAAGGGGATTCCTGTCAATTTACTTGCGAACTTGGACCCAGAAGCTCCACCGGAAAAGATTCGGGTGGCCCTGAGAGCGCTGGGAAGATTCGTGCTGGATCAAAGGCAGTTCAAAAGTAGCCCGGATGCGATGTTGGAGACGTTTGAGCAGAATGTGGCTCCGGCCTTCTTGGAGATCAGCAAGTGTCCTGATCTGGTAACTGACCGCGGACACGACTACGAGTTTTTGCGGCGGCTTAGCGACAAAGAAAAATCTGATCTCATTGACCTACTTAAAACCTTCTAGAAATCATCCATTTTTAATGGAGAGGAAGCTGTGACGACCATTCCGAGCGATTGGAAAGATCCTCTCGGAAGTCCTTTGGACTTCATCCTTGTCGGCGCGGGTGCCGGTGGTGCGCCGCTGGCTGCCAGACTGGCGGAGAGAGGCTACCGAGTGCTGGTGATCGAAATGGGCCCGCGCCGCCCGGAGAAGGCGGAACGGGCTGTTGTTGAGGATACCGAGGTTCCCCTACTGCATGCCGAATCGACCGAGGACGATCGTCATTCCTTGCGGTTTTTCGTCAAGCATTTCGATGAAGACCTTGATCGAAGTTTGGACCCAAAGCTCCATATTCCCGGTGATGGGGAAACGAAGGATGACCATGGAGTTTTCTATCCAAGGGGTCAGGGAGTTGGGGGATGCACGTTACACAACGCGATGATTACGATCACTGGTCCTTCGGAAGATTTTGACGAGATTGCTGAAGCGACTGGAGATGAGAGTTGGCGCGGTGAGCGCATGCGCCGATATTTTGAACGATTGGAACGATGTAACTATGCAAAGCCCTCCCTCTGGAGCCGGCTGAAAACGCTGCTTGGCTTCAGAGATGGCTGGATCGATGGGCGGCATGGCGATCGGGGATGGCTGGAAACGAGTCTTTCCGACCTGCGCTTTCTTTGGGCGGATTCGCGGTTGTTGAAGGTCGTCTTCGGCGGAATCTTGGGCGCATTGAAAGGGGGCGTGGAGTTTCTCGATGAGTTAATCAAAGGGGCGCTGAAAGGCAGGGCATTTCCTGGTTTGGACCCCAATCACTGGCAAACCATTCGTGAGAGTCAACAGGGTGTAGCTCGAATTCCCTGTGCCGTGACTTCCACGGGAGAGCGGTCCGGTCCTCGGCAGCGGTTGCTCGGGCTCATGAGTGAAGGTTCTGTCCATAAAGACCGGCTTCATCTCCTGGACGGTACGTTTGTCACCAAGGTTTTATTGGCGCGCAACGCCGACGAAGAAGCGGTTGGGCATCTCGTTGCGAAAGCGCGGGCCGTGGGCGTGCAATGCCTTCGCCGGCCTGCAGTCTACGAAGCCGATCCCCATGCCATGCCGCTGGCCGCAGGTTGGGAGTCGGAGTCGTTCCCGATCTATTGCCGGCGAGAAGTGATCCTCTGCGGTGGGGCATTCAACACACCGCAGTTGTTGATGCTTTCAGGGATTGGTCCGCAATCCCACCTTACAGAGAAGGGAATTGAAGTCAAAGTCAAGCTGGAGGGAGTTGGCAAGAACCTGCAGGACCGTTATGAGGTACCGGTTACAGCCAATGTCAAAGGTGGTTTTCGCAGCCTTGATGGGATGAAACTGACTTCGAAAAGAGATGACGACCCGCAATTGAATCGCTGGAAGAACTCGGCGGGGCAACCGGCATTCAGACGTGGCCTCTATGGAACGAATGGCGGCCTGATCGGTGTGTTCGCAAGGTCCGGCGAGGAAGACCAGTATCCCGATCTGTTTATTTTCGCCCTTGCCGGGTTCTTCCCTGGATTTCATGTTGGTTGGTCCAAGCCGGTTGCATTGCTTGGTTTCGACCGGAGCCTTGGGAAACAGAAAGTCGATGCCGGCCAGATCGAGAATTGGCTGAAGAACGAGCCCAGGAAGACGATCACCTGGCTCATCTTGAAGGCACGCACAAGGAACTTTGGAGGCGAAGTTCTACTCAATAGCAACTCTCCATTTCAGCGCCCGGCGATCACATTTCGATCATTTCCCGGGGCGCCGGACGATGCTCTTGATCGCAATGTTGGAGAGCCCGACAAGAGCTTGTTCGATGATGTCTCTTTACGCAGCGAGGACAAGGATCTCGAAGCCCTCCATTTTGGAGTGCAGTTGGTTCGCGATTTTATCGAAAAGACCAAACCGGGAACGATTGAGAGCTATGGACTTCCCAACTATGCGCCATTCAAGGGCAACCTGAGAAAATACATCAAGCATGTCGCCTGGGGCCACCACGCTTGCGGCACCTGCCGAATAGGGACGGACGAACTGGCAGTGGTGGACAGCCGCTTCCGCGTCCACGGAGTTCAAGGCCTGCGGGTGGTGGACGCCTCCATTTTCCCGCGGGTACCCGGATTCTTTATTGCAGCCAATATCTACATGATTGCTGAGAAGGCGGCGGATGTCCTCGCGGAAGATCATCCCCTTGAACCAACAACGCTTCCGCCCGAAGTCAAATCTGCTTTGTGTCTTGATCCGATTCTGCTGTCGAGCTCCGCCGCCGAAGCGCGGCGAGTTTTTCCGGCCGAATTGGAATCTCGAGAAACCACTCTGATCCTTGAGCGTCGTAGGCTGGCTGGCCTAACTCAGAGAGAAGGCAAACAGTGAACCAGACTCAGACAAACACGGCACAACAAACCTGGTTCCAGAGTTTGAAATCTGGCAAGGATGGTTCGGTTGGCATCCATCGCGGCCCATGCTTGCCTCCCGACGCACTCGGCTTGGCTCTTTCGGGCGCGGGAGTGCGGGGCGCCGCTTTCTGCATCGGGATTCTTCAAGCACTTGCAAAAAGCGGCTGGTTGCGGCATGTGGATTACCTGTCCACCACTTCGGGTGGCGGCTACGCAGGCGGTTTTCTCGGAAGATTTTTCGACTTGCTGCGTGCGCCAGGCGGATTGGGAGGGCCTCATCCCAGTCGATCACCGGGAGCCGCTCAAGAGCGAGTCGCGCAAGAATTGATTGACCAAAGATCGCGCCCGATCAAATGGTTGGCACAATACAGCCAATTCCTTGCGCCTACGGGAATTTTGCATCATTTCACCAATCTGGCGATTTTCATCAGAAATATCGCATCCATTTATTTCCTAATGGCAGCATTCTTATTTGCAATCTGCGGATTACTGAATGCCATCGAATATGCAGACTATCGTTCCTACGGGCCAGTTTGGTCGCTCCTCGGCGAATTTCTGGCAAAATTGACGCCGTTGAACCATATCGTTCCACCGAGTTGGGCCAACCTATGGTCCAGAACCTCGGAAGTAATCCTGTGGGGTGCTGTCGTGCCTCTGATCAGCGCCTATTGGTTGGCGTCGCAGGAGGATTTTGAGGGCATCCGCGCTTCGGTGCTCATCGCCTTGGCGGCTGGTGCGGGTGCGCTGCTCCTGGTAACTTATAGTCCGCTGGGAATCATCCTCTTCGCAGCCTCGTTGGTTTGGGTTCTGGTGGCATGGGCCATTGTTCGGCAAAGCGAACGTCACTTTGACCCTTTCAACCCGCTGCGTCTCCTGCTTGTCCGTAATCGACTTACTGGGCTTTTGTCCTTTTGGCTTCGAGTGAGCGTAGCTCTGGTTGTTTTTAGCTTGATCGACTCTACGGGCAGTGCCCTGGCCCGCTGGAGGCTAGAAGGCGGCTTGGCCCAGGTGAGCACCAGCACTTTGCTTGGGTTGGTCGCTGGCGGGCTGCTTGTTTTCGTATTCCTATTCCGCGTCATTGCCGGGGTTCTGTTTGGTCCTTGTCGAACCGTAAAGTCCATCGCTTGTACCGGGCGCACATTCTCAGTTTGGATCCTGTTGTTGGTGCTTGGCGTACTTCCGCCGGTGGTTGCATTGTCATTTGTGAGCCATTTGTCATACGAATGCGGTGGTAATTATTGGCAGGGGCTATACCTGGCACTGGGTGCTACGTTCATTGGAATATTGCTTGGCAATCCAAGACGAGTCGCATTCATCAATCGTTCTGGACCTTTGTGGGTCTTCGGCTCGCGTTTGGCCCGAGTGTTTCTCGGAGCCGTCAATCCTAACCGGCGCACACATCCTGATGGAGAGAATGTCGCCGATGTGATTTCAGGCGACGATGTATCGATTGCTGCGTATGCACCTCATCGCGCCGGCGGTCCATTGCACATTATCAACTGCTCCGCGCGCAAAAGGATCGACGTGACTTTAGGAAGGGGCGTGGATGAAAGATGGTCGGAGAATTTCGCGGTGGGACCGATCGGCGTAAGCGTCGCGCAGAACTGGCACTCGATTTGGGCATCCAATGGTGGTCCTGCCCGTAAGTTGGAGCCTTTGCAGAGCGAAATTCCTAATCCGTTTCTTTCGCGATCCGGTGGGAATGCGGCAGTGGAAGAACTTAGTCTTCGCGAGTGGTTGGCGATTTCGGGAACCACGGAGTCGCCCAAGCTTGACCGCCGAATCGATCTCGCCACGAGATTGTTTCTCACCATTGCCAATTTGCGCTTCGGGCATTGGTGGGATTCCGGTCTTGAAGAAGGCGCCCGGCAAGAAGTGCCCATTGCAGGCGGATTGTGGCGTTCGTTGTTTCTTCGCATTTTGAACCGATTCCGTTCGCAGCTTTTGCTGCTGCGTGAGGCCTTCGGGGTATTTGGTGGACCGTGGGAGCGGTACTGGCATTTAGCTCAAGCTGAAGATTTTGAAGCTACCGGCGGCTACGAACTGCTCCGAAGGAGAGTGCCTTTTGTGATCATTTGCGATGCTAGTAGCGATGGCCATCAGGAGGAAAAGACCTTTGCGCGGTTGGTACGTCTGGCAAGAGCCGATTTTGGAGCCGAAGTGCAGGAGTTCGACGTGGAGCAACTTCCAGACTTGGGAGTTCCACCCGAGGTGACGCCTCATTTGGGGAAGATCGGCGTCTCGCAATCAAGCGAGGGGAGGGCTTCGAATTTCCTGGCGTCGTTGGTTCGGTTCACATTTCCGGGCGACCCTTTGAAAAAAGAAGGTTGGTCGGATCGCACCCAAACATGGCTATTGCATATCAGTGCGGATCGAACGGGAGAAGAGCCTGTTGAAGTTCGTAGCTATGCGGCAACGCACCTCCGTTTTCCAATGCGAGAAATCTCTGGCGGTCGATTTGATGAAGCACAATGGGAGACCTATCGCAGACTCGGCGAACACACCGGGGATCAACTTTTCACTCGAACCGGCACTCAAGGAGAGACCGTATGATTCGCTCCTTCGTTGCAGTCTTGCTGCCTCTTACGCTCAGTATTTCCCTTCTCCTTTCGGCACGAATGGAAGCGCGGGCTTCGGACCATGCCGACCCGATTTTCAACCGTCGCCTGGAAGCCGGCCTAACAGACCTATTTGCGTTCCCTTCCCAAGACGGCGTGCGAAAACGCGAAGGAGGGGAGAGTCTGGTTCTGATTCTCTGTGCCCGGCGCTCGCTGGCAAAAAAGCCTCCTTTCCAAGGTTTGGATCAATTGGAATTCAAGATTCACCTTGATTTCCATACCTCGGTAAGAACTGACAGCCCCAGTAAGGAGGATCAGCGGGTCGATCAAGACAGCCGCGACCAGGCCGCGAATCTGCTTCGGTACGGTGGCACCGTCGAGAAACCAGAAGAGATTAAAGAAGATCTTACCATCACGCTCCGATTCAATGACGACACGACCTTGAAAACGAAGACCATCGAAGGAAAGGGCTTTCCAGAAAAACCAAGGGAGCTGAACCAGATCGAAGGGACCCGCATCATTTCCGGAGTCTACGACGATCCGTTCATTTTCCCCCAATTCTTCAAGGCGAATACCATTGCGGCGGTGATCTCCATTCCCTTTGCCCGACTTCCGCAATCCAGGACGTTCCTGATTTGGGCGACTTCCTCACGCAATGGAGAACAGGTCGACCACGTTGGTCGAAGTCAGCGTACCCAGTTGCCCAGATTTGATTTTCTGAACACCGTCCATCCCAGCAAGCAGGTTGCCGCACTCAAGCAACGTCAAGCCGATCCTGATCTGATTACCGATTTCCTTCAGACCCAACTTCCGCCGGCTTTCAGAATTCGGCCTTATGACCTTCATCCAGACGTGATGATCTATCAGCGCGATAAGCCGATTGAATTTCCGAATGGGCGCTTTTTGGAAGATGACGTGGCGGAAATCACGCACCGCGCCGGCGATTGTCAGCTCTGGGAGCTATCGTTTTCACATCCTCGTTCTGCCGCATTTGTCGGCGGACGGCCGACGAAGAACGACAAACCGTTCGTGGATTATCCGCCCTATCTCGCCGCGCCGCACGATGATCCCGTGGAACCGGCCCCGCCGGCACTCACCATGAAGAACTCGATTCTTGTTGTGATGCTGGTTTTAATAGCGGCGTTCGCGATTCTTTTACCATGGACTTTGTACTTCTATACACTCCGGAAACTAAGAATGGCAATAAGAAGAGGCTCGGCCATTTAAGGAACATAACTGCCTGAAATCGCTTAGTGAAAGCGGAATTACATAGATTATCGACTGTAAATGTCCGGTTGGACCAAATAAAGACCTCTGTATTAATCTCTTCGGTCAGGGCCTAATGAGGCTGAAACGTTTGTAAACCGAACCAAATCAATTGCCAAAGAACCTGGAGTTGCCACGGGCGACCTACTCTCATCTTACGCATCAGCTGACAAGAAGTTACAAGACTTCCGCAATACACAGAAAAGCTGTTGAGCTATTTGAATCAAGCCAGGTTTTTTTTTGACAGGCGTTGACGGCACATCCTGACCTGTTAGCCTAATCAATGCATCTTCTCAAATTCGCTACTTGAAATTTGATTTCATCGGAAATAGTGCAATGAACCCAGCAGACAAGCCGAGTTTCTGGCAATTTGGCTTCAAGTTCAAATCAAAATTGGCTAAACGCGGCGCTTTCCGCCCAAGTCTGGAGTCGATGGAAAGCCGGATTGTGCCAACCTTTTCCTTCCAACTCGATCTCGCTTTCGACCGTAGTGTAAATGTCACGGCAGGCCGCGGATTTATTACTCAGGCAATGCTCGACTTGGCAAACGAGGCCGCGAACTCATTAGCGGCTAAATTCCAAGACACCTTAAGCGAATTGCCTCTACAACAATACCGAATTCCCAATCCGACAAACCCGAATGTCCTTACGTCGGTGACGACTGGTGTAGCCGCAAATCGTTTATTGGTGTACATGGCGGGCGCGCCCTTGAGCGGTAAGTCGGAGTCATATTCCTATAGTGATTTCAATGCCGAAAATAAGATCTTTCGCGGACAGAAAAATGACGATTTCGCTCCCAATGTAAGTATTATTTCGCTTGATAATGATGGGACAACGCACTGGGATGTAGATTCGGAGATTGGAAGGGCCCATTTTAAAGGGGTGATAACCCACGAGCTCATCCATGCTATGGGAATGCTTAAAAAGCAGCCAACATGGTCGGGCCAGATCAAAAATGGTTTATTTATAGGCAATGAAGTAAAAAATCTCTTTCCGGCGGGATTGCCGGTCGAACCAGGGCTTAACCCGGTTCATTTTGCAGCGGAAACGGCATCCTTGATGACAGCGCAAGGCGCCGGAGACGATATAGCGGATGTGACCGCGATCGACGTGGCAGTTCTAAAAGATCTTGGCTGGGAACCAGTGGCCAATCTGTTCTCAAGGTTAACGGCTCAACCTATATTGTTTACCGGGGAAAAGCGGATTCTCGACTTTGAGACAAAGGTCGATCTTGAAAAGCTTGGGGGGCGCGCCCTTTATCGATTTGAAGCATTGAATGGCTTTCAATACGAATTTAATACAAGTTTTTTGAACTCCGTCGCTGATCCGAATGTGGATACCTACCTTCGACTTTTTGATTCAAAAGGTGCCGAACTGGCGAGCAACGACGACGATACCGCATCGGCCTCGTTTTCCAGGTTGGCGTACCATATGGAAAAGGGAGGCACATATTACATTGGAGTATCATTGTTTTCCAATAAAAACTACTTTTTAAGCGATTCAAAGCCAGGATCTAAAACAGATGTCGGGAAATTTACGCTGAGCGGGAAGATGACAGACCCTTTTGATATAGGCGAGAATATTGCTTCTGCAAAAATTTTGTCCGATAAATCCTTTGATAGTGGTCCTTATAAGAGTGTACAGTCACTTTCAAGCCAATACGATGTCGACATGTATAAGATTCAATTAGCCCCCTATGAAACCATTACTGCCACTACCAGCTTCACGGGAACAGCTGGAGAACGGAAAGTGGATTCTTATCTGAGATTGTTCTCCGGTGAGGGCCGGGAAATCCTCCGCTCCGACGACGGTGGAGGCGACAATTACGCGAGGCTTTCTTTTACCACGAAAACGGGCGGAGATTATTTTATTGGTGTATCCAGCACCTTGAATCGCGGATATTCGCCGAATGGGTTGGGGGAGAAGAATGGCCGGTTTGGAGGAGACTACTTACTTTCCTTGAATCGGCAGATGGCATTACCAATCGTTCAGACCGACCCCAACGTCCCTACAGGAACCCACTATTTAGATGTTTCCTACCTCTCTGCAGATAGCATCTGGTTTGTCATGCAGAATGATCAGGGCCACAGCATTCTGAAACCTCAAAAATGGGGTCAATGGGATCCATCTGCTACCTGGTTGGATATCAATACGGGCGATTTTAATGGAGATGGGCTGATTGATCGAATCGGCAGAACTTCGACCGGTCAATGGTGGATGGCCAAGAATTTGGGGAGTTCATTCCAAAGTGTTTATTTAGGATCCTGGAACGAATCCCTCGGTTACCAGGACGTCCTTGTCGGTAATTTTTATGATGAATCGCAAAACGGTCCCAAGATCATGGATCTTGCCGCGCGCGACGCGACGGGAACATGGTTTGTATTTCCGCTAGATTCCGGAGGCATCAGTGAATCTAAGAAGAGAACATTCGCCACAGCAACGTCTGGAGGAGAATGGAAGAACGTCACTGCTCTCGATTATGATTCAAATGGCTACGCGGACGTTATTGGCCGAGATGTAAATGGAAGTTGGAAGCTGCTGAAAAATAATGGTTCGTCATTTTCGCAGGTTATTGTCGGGCATTGGAACAAAAAGGTAGACTGGCGCGATGTCAAATTCGCGGATTTCTCGGGAGACGGATTGGTCGATATCGCAGGTCGCGAGGCCAATGGTCAGTGGTGGATTAGTACGAATATTCAAGGTGATGAATTCACCTCTTCACCGGCCTGGAAATGGAACGAAGCAGCAGGATGGCGAGATGTCATGCTTGGTGATTTTGTTGGAGATTCAAGGTTAGACATCATCGGAAGAACGGCCAAAGGCGAATGGTGGGTCGCCCCCGCGGGTGACGCAAAACTCTCCATCCTCCCAGTTTCAAGCCGGGCAAATGCAAATCCTTTAGCCAGTCGAAAACTAGGCAAGTGGAAGGAAGCTGGCCAATGGACCTCCACGGTTTTGGTCGGAAATTTCATTGGAGGCGGGAAAGCAGACCTGGTTGGCCTAACCAAGGATGGCGAATGGTGGGTTTCGCAAAACACCGGCACCGGACTCGTCTCTTCGAGTTTCTTTGCCGACAAGAAACTCGCTACCCCAGTTCCAGTACACAGTGCTGCCGCTGGGTTCTTTGTTACGGCAACTCTGGAATCCGCTGGCCAGTTTAGCCAGGGCGGCCTGCCTCCCGTTTTCAACTCTTTGCGAAGCGAGGTAGATCATAGCAACGCCATAGACCAAGCTCTCACAGATTGGAGCCAACTTGGAGCGCTATCTGAGACGGGAACCGCAAAGAATGAAGACAAGGCCAATGGTTTTTGGCCGGTGCCCTCGTTGAAATTGCGAAAGATCCTGAAGGATCCAAAGAGCAGCGGCGGAGATTCATTATTCAATCACGAGGGTAATGAAGGGGTGCAGTCTCCCAGCTGCGCCGATTATGCGGCGATTTGAAGATCTCGAATAGTGGAATTGGCTTGACCCCTCACTTTGGGTTCCACCGATTGCAGGAGGAATCCCTTGAATGCCTCGTCCCAAACTCCGCTTAAAATCATCACGCGAAGATTGATAATCGTCTGCGCCCCGTCTCGTTTCCAGGACATCCCGCTCAGTTTCAGCCTTTGGGTGTAAACCGTTTTGCAGGCGGCCTCGGTAATGCCGCTTCCCTGGGGAATCCCCCTTTTGCGGTATTGGTCGTATTTCATGAATGCCATCCGCGTGCGTAGGTAACGATAGGCTTGGTCAAATTCCTTCCGTTTTGATTTGGCTAGGTAACCGTCCCGCATCGCCGCGGCCGAATGGAGAATCCGGTTGATCCCGCCCGGCAACTTCAACCACTTGAGCATCTTCCTCGCCCAGCGTGTTCCTCGGATTCTTTTTCCGAAGATCAGTTCCGCCATCGTCCAGACCCGCACAGTCGCGTGGTAAAAATCCAGAACCCGGATCCATTCCAGTGGCTTGCCCGTAACAGGGTGCTTCATCCGTTTCAGAACTTTTTGGTAATAACCTGTTTCGTTTTCCCCCGCATCCGTGACATAGCACATTCGAGGCATCGGGCCTTTCCAACGATTCATTAGGTCCTTCAAAAGCCTTGTCAGTTCCCGCGTCATGGTTGGTTGCCCTGGCTCGGGCACATAAGCAAGATACACCGTTCCCAAGCGATTGCCTCGCCGGTCGAACACCGTTACCGTTCCGGTCGCTGCCACTTCAAACAAACGGCCAAGCTTGATCCGCATTCCAAGGGTTACGCCGTCCCGGCCCACTGCGATTACAGGTTTGTGGACGCCGCTTGATCGATCTGCCTGTATCAGCAATTGCTCCAACCGGCCCACCTGGGCTTGGTGACGTTCCTCCGCCATCGCCTCGGAGACCGCCCCCGCTAACTGCCTTAGCTTTTTCACTCCGAAATGAATTCCAAAATCCCTGGCAAGACGATCCATGGTTCGGCTTTGCGTCATGCCCCCCTCGCCAAGCAATCGTGCTACCTCTTCCGCCAAACCGGGCGTTGCACCGTGGATTAGCCCAAGAACCTTGGCTAGGGGAAATATGGAAAGATCATGCCCCTTGATCGTGGACCGATAGCCGAACCGCCACATCGATATTTTCCCAAATCGGGTCCAAACATCTTGCCGGGTTTTTTTCTTGATAAGCGTGTACGAAGCCGATTCAAAAACCACATGCTTTGGAAGAACTGCCGTATCGTCTCCTTCAAGGTGATTGAATACCCATTGAACGAGCCCACGAAGAAACTCTCGGCCGGCTTGCTCTAATTCCCTTTCAAATACATAAACCGACGACGCCGAACCGGGCTTTCCCAAAAACGTTTGAACTACCCGGACCAAGTCCATGATGCTGGCCTCGATGAGAGACCGCCACTCGGCACCCTTGAAAAGACCCTCGAAACAATTCTTCGAAACTTCCACCGACCCAGCCGTTGCCGATCCCGAAAGCAAATGCATAGAGTACGACATGAGGCGTCCTTTCCTTCATGGGTTTCTTTTTGCTAATGCTTTTGAAGGGAAGGCGCCTCTTTCTTCAAACCCTTTTCAAAGACTCAACCCCTTTCTTCCAATCCTTCTGGGGCAATCGCTCGACGCTTCGGCTCCGTAGGGAGACTGCACCCTAATGAAGACGCTGAAATCATGGCGTTCAAATAGCCTTGGCAACGGTTGCCTCCATTGCGAATTGTCAAAATAAGAAACAGGGCTTGAGATTTGGCCGCCGCAAAGGAAACCAATTAAAGATCTTATGTAAAGACTTATTTGCCAGATCCGTTATTTCTTACTCAGACGGCGTGAAATAGGATTGTTCAAATAGCGTCAGATGAATAGGGAGGTCATTGAGATGGCTAGCTGCGACGGGGAGATGTCTCGACGGTAGGTTTCGCCTGTCTTCACCTCTTGGAGCCGGACCTGACAGGATTCGTTGCCAGTTAGTCGAAGATTGGTTCTGTTGGTTCTCCCGGAAGGTGTTGCGTCTTGGCGTTTGCTCATCGACCTGGGGATGGTTGCCGACCGTGGCTGCAACAGCAAGTATCTCAATGGACATACGGGGAGACTGAACTTGAGCGCAACTCCCGATGACTTTGTCTCGATCAAGCGTTGCGCGGGCCAAGGGTGCGGAGAGATGTTTTTCGGCATGAGACATCGTCTTGGAATGGAGGTTAGTCGGGCTTTGGATCAGCAATTTCTTTGTTTTTCCCGAATAATTCCTTGTAGACCAATTCAAGTTTGGGGCCATCTACAGAAGCGACGATTTTCTTAAAATTATCGTCATTACTTTCGCCGCACGCATAATCCAGGAATTGCACAAATAAGTCATCGAAAACCGTGCCCAAGCGATGGTTTTTAGGTGATCCAGTAGATGAGGTGGGATAGCTTGCTTTCCACAGGCCTCTTAAGCTTCGGTGCGCCGTCCAGTTTCGGAAAACCAGGTTCCATCGCAAAATCGTAAGGCAATGCATGGGGTAGTTCATATCGATCTCGAGAAAAATATCTTGTAACAAAATAAACATAGAAACGGCAATGGAGTGCTCAGCTTCTTTTGGTATGGGCTCGGGAACGTCTTTGTGCTTTTTCTGACGCTTATCATTATCGGGCGTTTGGTACAAGTCTTTATAAAGGCAATAAAGACTGGTATCAGAGCGTAGCTGCGCCTTGATCTTTCGATAAGAATCTTTTAAAATGCAAAGACGAATATCACGCATAAATTTTACGAAAGCCGGACTGAATTCTTGGCTGATTCCCGCGGTAATCTTGGTTCCGACTGCAGGTCTGATCGGGTCATCGTTCCAGCAGCGATTTAGCCTGCGGCTTTGCGCCCAGTTCTTGAAAACCTCCACCCAGCCCTCAAAAATCGGCTGATTCGATTGACGGCTTAGATCCAGTGTGAGCCAAATGTTTTCTAACACCGTAAACATCTGGTTGGCCATCAATCGCTCGGCGGTTCTTCGTTCCGGGAGGTCTTGCTCCATGGCGGCTCGTGAGGCGCCTCGCTGTTCTTCGGTTCCGTATAATTCGTCGGCTAGTGCCGATAAATGAGTCTCTGTACGCAGCAATTCCTGGATCTCGATATACGCATCATTGAGGCTGGTGTAATTAGCGATCCAGTTGGGAGGCCGTCTGATCCAATTGTCGTGGATGTTTTTGAAAATCATCTTTGTGGAACATTTGCGATCGATGAACGGCTTGATGTCGGATAGACTGGCCAAGGTGGAATGAACACCGAGGGCTCTGTAGGATTCGAACTGCGATTCGCTGAAAAATTGATCGAGTGTGGACTCGTAAGGGAACGACGGGTTCATGGCCGCAAAGTTCACAAGATCTCCGGGTTCGTCCCCAGTCAGCGAATTCTTGATCCAGACGATGATCCCGTGGTTTTGGCTGTATGAGAATTTCGGATCATCCTGATAAGGATCAGATGGAGGAACGGACGGTTTGTGTATGTCGCCGTAGCAGATCCTTCCGACGATCATGTGAGATTGGCAGCGACCATTAGAATCGGGCGTCACGGGGGCCACATCGATTTCAATCCAGATTCCAAAATCAATCCTCACCTGGCGAACAATTCGGCCGACATTTTCATGGAATTTGGGATCGGACCCAGCATCGATGGCGAGGATGAACCGGCATCGTCGCCGAATCAATTCGTAAACCCCCATATTCTCGAAGTGGCCGCCATCGGAGACATAAACATAGGGAGAGTTCGCTGACGTCAAGCCTGCCATTTCTGATATTAGCAGCTGTGCGCTGGCTCCAGGATTGGTTTCTTTGCGTGTCTCCAGTCGAGGATTTCCAAACCAGGCTCCCAGCCGAATGTTTAAGGCTGTTAAGAGAGCAGTAATGCTCGGCGATGAATGGTACCCCATGTTTGGAGTCACCGCGGCACCGGATACTGCCATGGCGGTGCCGAGTTTGAGGTTATCGGCAAATTCAGAAGTCTGACAATATCCGGTAGATTCACTGCCGCAATAAATGGGAGAGAAAACAAACGACTCTGCTTTTCGCTCTACAAATTGCAGATTTTCGGCTTCTTTTTCACAATTAAGTTTGCCCTGAACTCGGGATGAGGAATCGTTATGGCTTGTTCCTGCTCCCTGGTTTAGTGCGCCATTGATTAAGTGAATGGGGCCGTGATGTTTCATCTCCTTAAGGGCTTGACGGTTCGAGTCATTGGGTAATGGTTCTGGTTCATTCATGTTTTGCCAAAGCGGAATCTTCGCGCTGGAGTTGGGCCCAGGATACATGCTGGAAAGCGGGATATTGTCCTCCATTGCAAGGTTAACCAGATAATTTGGATAACGAAGGCGTTGCGATGCTCCCAGGTAGCAACGTACCAGTCGATTGGCGTAGAGGTTTTGCAGGGAGAAAGTATTGACACCAACACAGTATCCGATTGCTAGCGATGACGTAGCTAGAAGGGCGGCACATAAAAGAAGGGCGCATGTAACGTCGAAATAATCCAATATCGGAGCTCTGGTGGCGTCCAAGTTGGATAAGAGATTATCCCATTGATTTTTCAGTTTAAATTTCTCGTCGGAGATATGATAAGCATAAATATCATAACACAACCAGGTAGATAATATTGAAACGGCGATGATCAGAGTCGTAAGAAAAAAGGATGGGGCAATTGCCGCCAGTAATTCTTTGATTCCACCGCGATTGGCTTCTTGGGTGCCTGGACCGCTGGCCATTCTAATTCCCGCGCTCAATAGGCCAAGCCAACCGACCCCCGCGGCCCCGGACAGCCATCCATACCTTGGCTGAATGATTTGGCCGAAAACCCAAGGACTGAAGATCGCCAATCCGAAAAAAGCTGCCCAGCTCGTACCCACGATCATGAGTCGAGAATTCAAGCTGGCCCACCACTCTCGGCCAAGTTCTTTGATTGCAGAATTGGATTTACCGAGAATCGAATCCAGGTCTCTTGCACTGAATCCAACCGTGAGGAAGTTAATGAGAATCAGCACGAACAGGCCCAGTGGTACCCCAAATGTGGCGATGATTGCGACCTCTGCATTGCAGGATTGCGCCAGAGATAGGAGACCGCTCCAACTTAGGAAGAACACAAGGCCGCCTATCGACCCTGCAAATCCTCCGACGACTCCTCCAGCGATCCGATTGCTTGCCGTTAAAATTCCAAGCAAAGCGTTGGAGGCCGCAAAACAGATGCAGCAGGACAAACCGTAACTGGCGAAGGTACGGCGGTCGAGCCATTGTAAGGCAGATGGGTGAGCAAATAATAACGATGAAAATACTGCAAAGAGCAACCAGGGTCCGACGCAGTTGATCCAAAAGGCCAACAAATTAAAAGGTTGAACGATGCCATTATGTTCATTTCGCTTATTATCTTCATTTGGTTGTCGCGGTGTAAAAAAGCTGACTGCAATGGATCCGTAAAATAGGGATACAGTGGCGGCGCCGGAGAGAACCATGTAGAAAGATATCGACGTGGAGCTGTCGTGGGATACGGAAAACACCTCAATCATTGCGCGGATTGCAAGAAGAATCGCGATGACGGCTGTGAGCAAAATCAGCTGATTCAAGAGCAAATTTCGCAAATAGATTGCGATTAAGACCCATCCGTCGAACGACAAGAATCCGGGCTTTGGCGCCAGATAGTTACTGTATAGTCGCAAATGACGAATCGGCTTCGGTTCAACCTGTACGGTGTCGTCACTTTTGGTCGATTTGGGTTGCATCCGGGGTGGAAGAAGATCCTTCGCGACGACCGACTTGAAGCCCTCTCGGTTGATCCAGGACGAGAACCATGAACCGATGTAGCCACCTCCCGATACCGTCGAGAGGTAGTCAAAGCGTGAAAGCATGTTCAAGGATGCGAGCGATTGCAACACACCCAGGCCAAAAGTCCCACTTCGAATGCCACCCCCTGAAATGGCTAGCCCGCAAAGATCCTGAGACAGTGCATCAATCTGAAGTTTGGCAACCGCGCCTGCTCTAAGGCGTGCTTCAGTTTCGCTTTTCGATCTTTTTGATTGCTCGGCCGTAGTATCGCTCTCTGGTGTTCCTTGCCGTTCGAGTTGCTCTTCTGGTTCTGGCTCCTCATCCTGTTCGGTTTCCTCTTCCTCTTTGGGTTTCGGTTCACTGGAATCAAGACCTTCTCTTGCTAGCTGTTTCCGGCGTCTATTGATCCATTTAAGCTCTTCCTCAAATACGCGAGCGAAATCAACGGAACCGGGTGCTTCGTCTCGTGTGCTGCGCATAAGGAACCTCTCGGGGAACCGAAACTGCAATAACAGGCGTGCTGTGGCATCCAAAAGCGCATGGACGCGGGGATTTTGACGCGCTCGTCCTTGCCATTCGAAATAGGCGAGAAATCGATCGTCCTGCATCGTAGCAGAGAAATGCAGGATTTTGAATGATTTTGTGAGAAAAACCAGATATAAATTTGGAAATACAGTGACGCGCTCAAGGAGAAAACGCCGAGTTGGCTGAGAAAGCGCCAGGGAATGGGGATGAAGTGGACGGCATTTCTTGTCATTTCGCAAGATGGTGGATTGATGAGGGGGAACGCTGTTGGTTCGAAAAGGCTTTTATGTTGCCGGATTTGTTTCCGGACGATGGCAGCTGGATTGGAAACCTGTGGTTAAGATCGGAACGACTGCTTCCCTAGAGTTGGCGTCCGACATCTGCTCGGTAGCGATATCGTGGAGAAATCAGTTGCTCAAGGCGAGCGGAGGTGATTTGATGCCATTGCGCCGCCAAAGAGAATTGAAGAATAAGTACAAGATGTTGTCTTTGAAGAGGATCACCCATGCCGCTCGAAGAATAAGGGAGAAAAAGCCGACATCCTGCGAGTCCGTGAAAAACTCCCGGTGAGCGGTGTTAGGGGTTCAATCCGAATCCGATGGCGATTGGTTCTGCCCAACTCGTCGCAGATTGTTGAACCTAGCACGTCCGCCAAATGGGAACGACCACAAAGGTCTAAGACCGTTTGGTAGGATCGGGAAGCTGCATGGAATGGTTCCCGATAGGGGTGTCGAGATCGGTTTGTGACGGTGTACCTGTGTTTGGATTGAACCGACCTTCGAGTTGCGTGATGTTGGACGGTAGGACCCAGTCCCGTTGGGCGTTGGTTTCATGCGCTTTTAGAAATTGCAATTGGGTTAGTCAGGCTAAAGGTCCGGGCGTAGGGGATTTTGACGCCGGAAGATTTGCCGATTTTGTGGAAAACGAGGGATGATATGGGGGGCACGGAACGGAATTTCCATCATTGACCACAGGCCGGATATCTATCTATGATAGAGGCTTAAGAAAGATCATTTTTCCATTTCCTCATGACCGAAGGGGAATGCAATGTTGGGAACGGCTGTTGCCTTGTTAGGTTTGGCGATTGGTTGGCAGGTCGATCCTTGCAAAAATGACCGTTGCCAGATCTTGGAGTGCAATCCGAAAGTCCCCAGCATTAATGAGATCGAGTCCTATGCCAAATGCTGTGATTGCCCGACCGGCTGGAAGAAGATTGTTTTTTTCGAAGCCGCCCATTTTCCCAATCCGAGGTTTTCTGAGACGATTCAGGGAAATCAGCCGGGTTGTCTTCCCTTGCCAATTCCACTGGGCATCGGACATGTCAATGGGAACTTTCCCGGCACGCCAGGGTTTCCCATTGAAGCAATTCCGACAAAGTACCTTGTGGAACAAAATGGTAAGCCATTGGTGATTCATGAGGGCATGGCCGTCATGCTCAACCGGGAGGGCGGATACAAGGTTGTCTTCCGGGCGACGGTGCCGGATACGGTAGTCGATTTACGGTTGCAACTGGAATTTGGCGTTCAGAATCAGTTCTTGAAGCCTGCAAAGAATGATTATGGGAACAACAAATTAAGCAACACCAAGCCCGTTTTTGTTGATCAACACGGTAAAATTGAGGCTTCGTCGTCGCTGAGGGCGTTCAAGCTCACGTTGCCGCCGATTCAGTTTTCCCGTGATCCGGATAACTCGATCATATTCACGACCATTCCCGCGGAAGTCAATGATCGCTCGCGAGATGTATTGGTTGTGCTTGAGGGGTATTCGGCGCTTTTGGCGAGTTTTGTCTCTTGGGAGGAACCAAAGGCGAATCCGGCGGTTGCGCCGGCTCAAGCGGCTCTTACACCTGCGGAATTGGCCAAGCAACTTGAAGAATTGGAAAAGAAGCTGCAAGCATTATTGAAGCCGACCGGTAATGTTTGGCTGGCAAACATCAATCTTAATTTATTTAACAGGAACCAATTAGGTTACTCATTCTTCAATTCGCCCGTGTTTTCTCCCGCCAAAGCGGAAGATATTCAAAAAATACAAAACGCACTCGATGAAATAAAGGCGAAGCTAGATAAACTACCACAGGATAAGCCTAAGGAGGAAAAGAAAGCCCCTGGTGCGGCAAATCCTCCTATGTCCTCTGCTGCAGCGCTCAAAACAACGGAGATCACAAAGCCGATTCTGGAAACCACCCTCACCAAGCTTGAACGAAATGGGACCGCGAGGTTCGGATCGCCTATCACCCGATAGCAATTTATTGCAAAAAACCTCCCTGATTTATCCTTACAGCCTGCAAATTTCTTATAATTAGCAGTCGATTCATCCGATACCAAGGCTAACCCGATCTTAATGAGAAGCCATGAAGGCTTCTGTTGAGATAACAATTGCCCTTGGGGATAGCGATGGATACGACTTTCCGCACAAAAGCTCGTCTACTGGCATCCATTGTCCTTTTTGTGGGACCGTGCATTGTCGCCGGCGTTTGCTTCATTGCTCCTATATTGGGAAAGTCGCCAAGTAATCCGGCGATTCCATCTGCTGCAGAGGAAGCATCTTTATCGATTGTCGGCGTCAAAATCGGGACCACAGAATTATATTTTGACGCCGGCAAATCAACAGCCTATACAAATCAATTCAAAAAAGACATTCTATTCGCGCTTAGCGCGAAAAACGCAGCGGGATACGACAAGATTGAGGGGTCGGTCGAAGGGAAAAAACTCGCATTTACAATCGAACCTGATCCAAATAACCCAAAAGACTACAGTATTAATGGCGGGGTATTTGCCGAGGCAAAAATATATAAAATTCAATTCGCCATGACAGGAGATGGCAAAAAAACAATTAAATTAGATGCGGCTTTGGATATTAACGCAAATCCCCTCCCATTGCCCAAGATATCTCCGGAGAAAATTTCCGGAAAGAATCGGGAAAAGATGGCGTTCACATTGACATTTGCCAAAACACTTTTGAATGAGCGAATCAAAGATAAAACTGGCTTGATACAAAATTCGGCTAATGAAAAAGATGTTAGTGTTACCGGCGCATTATCAGTTGTTAAACCAAACAAAGTCACTGTACCTTTAAATGACCCTAATAAAAGTGGCGATTTTTTACTTGTGCTATCAAAGGAATCCATTCAAGATGTGTATGGAAATCAGTTTAAAGATGAAAGCACATCGATTAAATTCAAACGCGATGATATCGGAGTTGAACTCGAGAAGCCCGTGATCGAAAAAATCATTTTGCCTTCTGCAAATGGAGCAGGCCTGAAAGAAATAGCAGTTCCGGCGCCTTCGAATTTGAAGCTCAGCCAGCTGGGGACCTACACGGTCGTTGTCAAGAAGGGCGGCTCGCAGATAAAAAACAGCTTGGACCTGGATGTCAATGATGCTCGACTATTTAAAGCCCAAGAGATCATTGATAATCCTTCGAGTTATCAAATACAGGTAAAAATAAGCGCCAGTCAAAAATACAAAATTGCGGCCAGAGCAATCCGGTTTGGAACAAACGATGAAGAATTCCTATTATCCGATCCCGTTAATTTTGAGGTGAAAAACGGGTCATTGATCGCCACCTCCATCAAACCGGTGGCATTCGGTGGACCTAGGGGGCCTTCCATTGCCCTTCAGTTCAGTTTTCCTTCCGAAGTGCTACTGGATAAGATCGCCAAGCCCGATCTGATAACTTTAGAGCCCAGGGATGGCCAGGCCCAACAAAAATGTACAAACCTTGTCCGAGTATCGGATTCGACTTGCCAGGCTACTTTTCCCGACCCTACGCCTGGCAGATACTATCTCCGAATCGCTCCAGGGACAGATAACAGCTACTTCAGCGACCAATATGGCAACACCAATGACAGTGAGGTGTTGCTCCCTTTTGAAAGGAATAGCAGTACAGATGTCCCTGTGGCGGGGGGATCTGGGTCTTCCGGGAACAGTGCCAAACCGGACTCAAATGTTGATCCACGAGGGTTGCGAGATCGCGATGCCGGCCCTTATGTGCCCTATCATGAGTACACCACTCCACGAGCGGTGCCGCAGGGATTCAATCCCGACGATCGAGTGGAGACTCGCGTATCTCGCCTCTACTACTATCGCGACGCTCATCGTGTGGTGCAAATCCTCAATCGTAAGGCAAGGTCGTATAACCGCGCCGCCGTCGATGTCCAAAGGCAGGTCGCGGAGAAAGCTCGGACTGATGCGGATGGGAAAACCGATAGACGGCGCTCTCTCGAAAGGATTGCCGTTCAAGCCGCTGTCGAAGCACGGGCAATTGAAACCCAAATTGCCAATTTGAACGCTCAATATCAAAATGCTTTCAATGATCGGGAAGCTAGAATGGTAAAATTACAATCCATTCAAGGCAATCTAACGAGAAAAGCGGATGACTTGAAAGCAGAGCGGCTGGATCTTCAAAGTCGAGCGGGCCAGTTAGAAAATCAAGTCAAGCTCGACACGGATGAAGCAACCAGACGCGGTCTGGAAAAAGCGGAGTTTGAGCGGCGTCTTACATCGGATCGTGATGCAAGTCTGGCTAGAGCGCCTGATGATGCCACTAAAGAGGCCATCACCAAAGACTTTAACAACAAAAAGGCAGCGAGCGATGAGCATTACGCTCGGGTTGAGGCCGCCGCCTCGATCGGTAGCCAAAACCGAAAAACCGCTTTGAATAACACCAATAACCGAATCAATTCCATTGGCGCGGAACTGGATGGAGTCGCCCAGGCGTCCCCGGCCACCGGGCCGCCCGGCAATCTGTCTGAGTTGGACGCCTTGACGCAATCGCTCGAACAAGATCAGGCCAAGCGGGTAGCTGAAATTGGGAACCTGACCAAAAGACTCGAGGAATTACGGCTCAAGGAGGTGCAGGCCAATGAGGCGGCAATCAATGCTGACGCCGAAGAGGCACGCGCTCGAGAAGAGCAGTTTCGGCGTGAGGTTGCGGCAGCCATGGAAGATCCCGACACTTTCGCCCCGGGTGCTCCCTACTCTTACGATCCTGTTGAGCAGGTCTCGATTTCTGTGATTGGAGAAGGGTTGATTCAATTGCGCGGCCCGATGAAAGGTATCAATAATATTCGCCTGGCTATCAATCAGATCGATGCTCCGGTGGGCCAAACCCGAATCAGCGTGCACACCATTCAGATCAACGGCGAGCGAGGAGACCGAATGGAGAAGGTCTCACAGCGAATCCAGACTTATCTTGATCAATCGCGCTTTCTGACATCTCAGGCCGGACAGATGCTTCGTAAAGCCGTGGTCAAGGTCGCTTCGGAAAAATCGATGATGCCGATTCAATTTCAAGGCGTTCCGCCCGGCTCTCAGATGGAACGGGACTATCGGTATCTCGTGGCTTTTTTTGGAACCGATTTCATTCGCGAACTGCAGACTCTCGATTCCGAGTTCCTTCGCACGGGAAATAAACTTCTTTCCCTTCACTCCATGGACTCAACCAGTTTGGCCAACTCGCTGTTTTTGATTGCCTTGGCGAAGAATGACGTTCGGCACGAGATTTTGATGGAGTTTGAACGACTGATCCAGTGTGAGCTACCAGTAACCGAGCAAAGTTATATTACGCAGATTGCTCATCATTGCGACAAGTTGCTCGGACACAAGGCGCAATATCAGATCTTATCGTCGAATGCGCGATTCGAATCGCTCAAAGGATTCTTGAACGCTCAAGTGGCCGACCCCGACGGATTGAACCCGATGCAGCGAGAGTTCATCCGCTTGGCACAGATCTTCAAAAGTCAGCTTGTTACGGAATTGGAGCTAAAACAAAGGGTCATTGAAAGATCTATTATTGAAGTCAGATTGAAATCCGGAAAAACAATCGAGCAGGTTGAGTTGGAGCAGGCGGCTGAAGAAGAGAAGGCTCAAAAAAGTTTTGATATTACCTTTAAAAAGGTTTTGCATAGTAAAGACACTCTTTTGACGGGCGCATTAATATTTGCGGCTACCGCAGAAGGGAACAGGAGCCAAAGGGTGGCAATATTAAATGCAATAAACGAAAGGTCTTTAAATAACATAAAGAAATATTCGTCAACGGAAATTGGTAAAAAATACAAGCTTGAAAAGTTAAGCGACGCAGGCTTCCAGAATAGTGAAAAAGGGATTAGTTTATGGTCTACTCATAGCGATCCACTCGTTCAGCAACTGTTGTCTGATATTAAAGATGATGAAAGACATAAAAAGGCCGTTGATAATGCCATTAATGATTTGGCCATTCTATTTGGCGCGGAAAGCCTTGACATTTTTGCGGTTATGAAAAAATATACCGAATTCAGGAGAATTATAGCGTCATTCGGTGAAGAGGAGCTGTTGAAGATCTATGATGGCGGTATTACCACGCAAGTAAAAGAATTGGTTTCCGAGTTGACGCAGCTCGAGTCAAGATCCCTTAATCTTGCCAATAAGAGGCGATCTTTAGACCACAAAAAAATGCTTGACATGTTCGTCAGTGATATGGAAGACAAGTATGTTGAGATCCTGGAAGGCACCCGGGCGCATACGGCCAACATCGACAACCATTTGAAAGCGATCATCACGGCTCTTGATGATGATTTCAACCGTCAGTTTTATCAACCGGCCTTCAGCCAGATCCGCCATGCCAGCCGGTTCTATGATGTTACGTTTGGGCAGGTGGACACTACCAATGTCCTCGCCAATAACCGGGGATTTGCCAAGGTCGACCCCCAGGCGACGATGGAATTCGACCTTCCGCGGAGGGATATTCTGATCCAGGAGGCTCTCAAATCGGGCAAGGCCCTGGTGCAAGATTATGGCGCCCTTCTTCAAGACCCGACTTTCTTGACGTTGGGGAAACTGGGTAGCGGCAGCCCCACGAGTTCCATGGCGGCGGGCACGGGAAGCGCTTTGAGTCCTGTTCGCAATGTCCTTCCCGGATTGCCAGGAACCTCTTCCGAGGGGATCCTCGCTCAGCAAGGACCGGGCAATCGGGAACTTGGGTCGGCACTAGAAGCTCTCATCCCCGATCCGGCGATCTATAAGTTTGAAACCGGTACGGGATATGAAATTCGCCCTGTGATCCAGCCTGATGGTCAGGCCGTGGTTTTCAAATTCAACTACATGTACACCACCAACGTTCGTGAGCCAGTGCGAGCGGATGAAAAACATCTTGGCCGCGTGAAGCGGCATTTCATCAACACGGACGTTCAGCTTTCCAATTATGAATTGCGCGAAGTAAGCACCTACCGTGTGGCTCTCAAAGCCGCTCGTACTGCGAAAGGGGTGCCGCTACTTGAGGACGTGCCCGGGGTTGGCGTGCTCTTCCGCCCGCTGGCCAGTGACGAGTCGGCATTGCAACAAAATCAGGTTTATGCCCAGGCAACGATTTTCCCCACATTATTCGACCTCATGGGGCTAAGATGGGCGCCAGCAATCGCAGACATGGATGCGTTGCGCTTGCAAAATAGCGATTTCATTGTCAGAAATCGTGCACGTGATTTGCAAAACCGGATTTATGACTACTCAACATTCCAAGTTGACAACTTTCTCAGGATTCCGGAAGGTGATCGTCGCACAGACCTGTATCGCAGTCAGGAATCGATTCCCTGGCAGCACCCCAACGGTTATTCAGGCCCAGGTCTGAACTACCGGGACAGCTCCATGCGTGAAGGGTACAATCCCCGCGACATGCGGCCGGATTCTCGATTTGCGCCGGCGGCCAATCCGGAAGGAAACGAGCGGGCTCCAAGACTGCCCATTCCCAATCGCGACAGTGGTCAGATGATTCCCGGAGCGCCCGGAGTCAGCGGAGTTTCCGAAGTTCCAGGAATGAGCGGAAGATCGGGAGGTGCTGGGTACCTGCCCGGTGGTCCGAATCCTGTTGGAAATCTCAATCTCGGATCGGAGAGGAGCTCAGGCGTATTGGGGCGTCCGATTCCCTCGATCATCAATTCCCCCGGTATTGAAACACACTCTCAACCAGGCCTAGGCAATCCCGGTTTTCCTTCAAGGCAGCCCAACGCACTGCCAGGCTCTGCGCCTTACATGCCCGCTAGCACGCCGATGAGCCCGAAACCAGGCGAATCGGGTGGAGAACCCAACAAAGTTTCAAGCCGGGGACGCGAGTATGATGCTCCGGGCGTTCTGCCCGCCGGTTTCACTCAAGGCGGGACTCAGCCAAATTCCGGTGCACCAGCAAGGCCGCCTGAAAAAGGGTCCACTTGGGGTTTTCGCGGCATCTGGGGCAAGTCGTCTAAGCCGGCGGAAAAGCCGAGCGAAAAAACCAATCAAAATCAGGTCATCCCGGTCAGTTATCAGCAGAGTCAACCGCCCGCGAGTGGCGAATCGCCGCAGGTGGCAGCGAATGCCGGCAGGAGTACCAAAACCAAACCTTCTGCTTTCGCGGGGCTTTTCGCACCTGCAAAGAATCCGAGGGATTGACCGCCTTGCTCTCCGCAATGGGTGGGAATCGTTTCCCAAGCCATCAAACCCACTAGGGATGTGAACCGCCTCAATTTCTTGCCCGCCTTGGTTACCTGACATACCAGCAAGGAAGCTGTCACGATGAATATCAAGTGGTTCTTAAGTTTGACGGGACTGACCGGAACTCTGGGTGCTTTTTCCGCCAACTTGAATGGTGGCGAAAGGCACACGGTGAAATCCCGCGCGGTGTGCGGAATTCCCGCTCATGATTATCAATCAGTGAAGGCCGTGCGGGGTTCAGAAAAGGCCAACTCTTTCGCCGGAGTTCCGATACTACCCAGCAATGTCGAACCAAACACCAAGCCCGAAATTGTAAAGCTTTTTCAAATGAATCGCGAGAAATTGGTGGTGGATCATTGCGAGATCACCAACGTCGCTTTGACCGTCTCCGAGGGCGGAGGGTGGAGCTTTGCTTTTGAGGCTCATCAAAACAAAAAAGTGACGGCCGATAAAGTCATCAATGTGCAAAGGCCTTTTTTACAGCAGAAACAAACTAGCCAGATTCTGCGCAATGCATTCATGGTCAAGGCCAGAGGTCTTGCGCAACCGCCTTCCGGAAATGGAAAGGTGAGCGCGCTTGGCGGAGCGGTCCTATGGGAAATCGACTTGGGAAAAATCATGGTGGAAAATGGAGAACAGGGAGCCAAAGTAATCACGGGACAAAATGCGAGCCTAGGCGGCTACGTCAAGCTTACGCAACAGGTCGAGTTCTTTTTTACTTATGAATAATTTCAAGTCATTCTTTACCGCTAAAGAAAGGCGGGTTTGAAATCATGTATCGCTCACTGATTTCCATGGGGGCCTTGCTCTGTCTGACTGTTTTCATCCTCCAACTTCCCGGGGCGGATCACCGCAGACCGCAGTTGGTTCCCCCAACCCAGGAATTGGAAATTCTCGACCCGAGGGTCGATCCCGAAGGAAGGCCTACTGCTCAAGTGCGAAAAAGCTTGGATGGGACAACCTTGCTCGTAGACATCCCCGAAACGGTAATCGTCCACAAGTACTACTACACCGGCGAGCGCAGCTTCCAGGCCCAATTTCTGAAAGGCGGCCCGGTGGTCTTGGTGTTCCAGCATCCGCGCCGCACCGAACGCTTGTATGTTCCCGCCGTGCTTCCGGCGGGCGCGCCGGTGATTCATTACAATTCCCATGGGATTGAGTACCGCTATCCCGATCAGAAAGTCTGCGTGACCGTTGGCCTTTTTGGCAAGGCGCACCTGTCCTACCACACGGGCAAAACGGTTGGCGACTATGTCAAAGCCAGCAATGATCATGTCGCCAAGACCACGACCGACCTGGTCGCCAGGACGGGAATCACCGAAGCGGCACAGAAAGCGCAGGAAACGAGTAAGAACGTGACCCTGAATGTGATCGATAAAGGCAGCGACCTGGCCAAAGGGATCGTGACCCCGGTGGTCAATGTGTTTCAAAACATGCCCCTGGTGAAACCGCTGACGTCCAAGGCCGAAAGCCTGGCAGAGCGTACCCGAGATGCTGGGGTTCGTAGGGCGGCGGATTTGACCGACCGGGCCCAGGAGACGATCAAGACGATTCGGTAAGCTTCACGGCCATGCGCAATAGTTGCCTGGGGGGTGATTTGCTTTTTGCGCGGCAAACTCGGGAGCTTTCCTATGTCCGGCTCAAGTCGACGAGAACTCTTCCTTTCGTGGGTGGCGGCCTCGCTGGGAATGCTTATTTCCCCAACTAGAGAGCGAGCGCTTCCATCGGCAAACGAATCCGACTTGATTAAACTCCCCGACGGCCGTCGTTTGGCTTTTAGCGAATACGGCAATCGCTCAGGCGACACGATCGTCATTCACCATCACAGCCTTCCCAGTAGCAGGCGAGAGGCGGAGGTGTTCCTTCCTGCTCTTGAGAACCTTCCGCGGGTTCGGCTACTTTCCTTTGACCGGCCCGGGTTCGGAGGTTCGGGCGCCGTGCCGGTCAAGTCTTACTTTCATTGGGTCGAGGACCTCAAGGCTGCTTTGGAATCCCTGGAAATATCCCACTTTCGGATGACCGCGTTCTCCGGTGGAACTCCGTTTGCGTTGGCCGTTGCCAGCGCTCTCCCAGAAAAAGTGATCAGGCTTTCTTTTGGGTGTGCGGTCGGTGAGCACAGAATCGGCCGATTTAATGGGACCGCGGCACCGAATCATCGTCTCTGCCGATTCGCTCCGACTTTAGGCAGCAGACTTGTCGAAAGATTTCGAGAAGCAATCGAGCGTTCTCCCAATCAAGTACTGCTTCCCTTTCGACCACTTCCGAAAAAGGAATACGAACTCTTTGCCGATCCCAATGTGGTTCAGTTTGCAGCCGATAGGGCGCTCGATGGGCTTTCGCAGGGCCCGGCGGGATGCGTTCAGGAAGCTGCCCTTCTGGGTGCGCCCTACGGAATTGCGTTAGACGAAATTAAGGCGCCTGCAACATTCTGGCACGGTGGCTCGGACAAGTTCTCTCCACCCTGGAAATCCAGGGAATTGGCGGGCCGGCTGAAAAACGCGGTTTTTCACATTTCCCCTGGAGATGGCCATTTATCACTCCCGAAAAATCGAGCGGAAGAAATTCTAGCTGCGGCTATCGGATAGGCCGCAGCGCTTTTGTGCTGTTTCCGCGTGAACTGGAAGCATCGGCTCAACGACATCGTTCCAAATCTGCCTCCAATTGAGGTTCAAGGCATTGCGGGATTGTTAAATTCCTGATTTTGGGTTTCCTCTCTGGATTTCTGCTTGCATCAAGTGTCAACGAGTGGCGGCGTGGACCCACCAAGCTCGTTCGGCCAGGTCATGGCCATTTTTGCATCAACATTGACCCTGCGATCAATTTGGAAATCAATCGAATATTGATCGGGCGACAATCGGTATCCGCGAGACAGGATTCGAGCGATGGCGATTGAGTGACCACCCGGCAATGCCAGGCGGATTTCAGGCAAGGGTGCCCATGAACTTTCGCGTGAAAAATCTCTGAGGTGCTATCCACGCAAACGGCAAGTCCGCAAAACACGGCACGTAACCGGATCGGCTCGAGGAGGCACGAAACTTCAAAATCCGTTTTCTTCCCGAATTGGATGGTTTCTCCATTCTGGTCCATTATTTGCTTAAACAAGTTGCAGGTGCATCGGCACGTTTCACGCCAGGCCAGAAGTATTCAGAATTCCCGTTTTAAGGAGATGAAACCATGCCCGATCTGTTGGAAACCAATCTGCTGTCTGGCGAGGGCCAAGTGGATGAAGAACGGGCCAAAGCCCTTGAAGTCAGGCAATTTCTCGAAGAAGAAACGATTCTGCTCGATGATGAACCAAAAGAAACAACCCAGCGGGACGGATCTACCCAGGAATGGTTGAAGGTGGCTGGTGAAACCTTCAGCGATGGGGCGAAGTCGGCCGAGGTGGTTGCTGCTGAGGCGGTCAAGAAAGTGGCCACTCTTGGGGAGGAAATGCGCGGTGTCATTGAGCGAAACCCAGTTCCCTCCGTACTCGTGGCGGGCGGGGTGGCTCTATTGATGGGGTTTGTCATGGGAAGACGCACTTCGGCTTAGTTAGGCTCCTGATTGTAAACAGCAGAGCGCAAATTGGGCTGCCAGCCCGTGCGCACGCGCCTGTGGCCGAGATGAGAAGGAAAGCAGACGAGTCTAGGGGGCATTCCCGTGAGCCTGGGTGAATATAAACGCAAACGGGATTTCGGCATCACCCCGGAGCCGGCAGGCAAGGAAGTTCCCAGGGGCGGCCGGTCGTTCGTCATTCAGAAACATCAGGCCAGCCACCTTCATTACGATTTTCGTTTGGAAATGGACGGCGTGCTGAAGAGTTGGGCCGTGCCCAAGGGGCCGTGTCTTGACCCAGCTGTGAAACGATTGGCCATGCAGGTCGAAGATCATCCTGTCGATTATGGGTCGTTCGAGGGGATCATTCCCGAAGGGGAGTACGGCGGCGGCACGGTCATGATCTGGGATCGTGGCGAATGGGAGCCGTTGGGAAATGCTAAGGACGATTATCGAAAAGGTCGGCTGAAATTTCAGTTGGCCGGCGAAAAGCTAAAAGGGAAATGGATGCTCGTGCGCACGGCCGGAGCGGCCAAGCCGGGTGCCAAGAAAGCCTGGCTGTTGTTCAAGGAGCGCGATGAATGGGCGAAATCGGGTGAAGCCGGGGATATTGTGAGCGCGTTGCCGTTGAGCGTCGCCACGGGTCGAGATTTGGAGGAGATTGCCAAGGATCAGGATTGGGTTTGGGGAAAGCAGAAGAAGACGTCGGCGAAAAAGTCGAAGACCGAAAAGAAGGCTGAGCCGGAAAAGTCTCGAGCGGCGAGTAAATCCAAGCCACGCAAACAAGCTTCTCTAGTTGCATCGATGGACTCTCTGTCGGGTGCAAAGACGGCGCGCCTGCCAGCGCGGATCGATGTGCAATTGGCCACGCTTGTCAAGGAGCCACCCGAAGGCGATGACTGGTTCCATGAGATCAAGTTTGATGGCTACCGCATGATCTGCCGGATTGAAGACGGTAAGGCGCGGTTCATCACTCGCAACCACAAAGACTGGACCAACCGGCTTAAAACGCTTGTCCAGGAGATTGAATCGCTCGGCTTCAAGAACGCGGTACTCGATGGTGAAGTCGTCGCCCTTCGACCCGACGGCACGTCGGATTTCCAGGAACTGCAAAACGCCTTCCGTGAGAACCAGTCCAGCACGCTCGATTATTTTGTTTTCGACCTGTTGTATTGGGATCGATATGACCTGAGATCGGTTCCGCTGGAAGAGCGCAAACGCTTGCTAGGCGAAATTCTTGAGCAGGCGCAAGCATCGAAGATTCACTTCTCCCAACATATGGAAGGGCATGCCGAGGCCTTTTTGAAACAAGGCTGTGCCATGCACCTGGAAGGAATCATTTGCAAGAAGAAGGATGGAGCCTACCGGTCCGGCCGGGGCTACGAATGGCTCAAGGTGAAATGCATTCAGACGGATGAATTTGTCATCGGCGGATTCACCGAACCCTCGGGTTCGCGGCCGGGGCTGGGCGCCCTCCTCATGGGCTACCATGACGATGCGGGAAAACTTTGCTACGTCGGGAAAGTCGGTACCGGTTTCAGCGGCGCCACGCATGAAGCATTGCAAAAAGAATTGGCAGTGATCGAGTGCGATCGCTCGCCTTTTCGCGATCACACGGTCAAACCCGCGCGAACCCACTGGGTCAAGCCGACCAAGGTCGCCCAGGTGGTCTATGGATCGCGCACGCGCGATGGAATCCTGCGGCATGCCTCCTTTCAAGGGTTGCGAGAAGACAAGCCGGCAAGGGATGTCAGTCTCGATTTACCCTTGCCTCTGGAAAAAGTCACCAGGGCGCTGAAAAAACAGTCCCCATCCTCAAAATCGGCCAAGAGGGTCGCGGCGATGTCGGCCAATCGCGTTCGCCCCGCGCCAGCAAAGAAGAAATCAATGAAAGAGCCCGCTTCGAAGCTTGAGGAATTCGTCACGGACGAATGGCATGGCGTGCGCTTGACCCATCCGCAGAAGGTTCTTTACCCCGAGGACGGCATCACCAAGCTCGATCTTGCGACGTACTACGATTCGGTCGCCGAGTGGATTTTGCCCCATCTCGTGAAGCGTCCTGTCGTGCTCGTCCGCTGCCCCGAGGGAACCGCCAAAGAGTGCTTTTACCAGAAACATCCGATGGCCGGTACGCCCGACACGCTCAGGCAGATTCCCATTCGCGAGAAGAGCGCCACCAAAAACTACCTCGTCATCGATGACAAGGAAGGGCTCATCTCCCTGGCGCAGATCGGGGCTTTGGAAATTCATGCCTGGGGTTCGCGGGAAGACAAACTGGAATCCCCCGACCGGCTGATCTTCGATCTCGATCCAGACCCCGCCGTGCCCTGGGCCCAGGTGGTCGATAGTGCGTGCGAGGTGCGCCAGTTCCTTAAGGAACTCAAACTGGAATCCTTCGTAAAGACCACCGGCGGAAAGGGACTTCATCTCGTACTTCCGCTAGAGCGCCGCCATTTGTGGGATGAGGCGAAGGATTTCTGCAAACAGGTGGCCGACCTGATCGTGGCGGCCGCGCCCGAGCGGTATACGGCCAACATGTCGAAAGCCGCGCGGCACGGGAAGATCTTCATCGACTATCTGCGCAATGGCCGCGGCGCCACGGCCATCGTTCCCTATTCCACAAGAGCACGAGCCGGCGCGCCCATCTCCGTGCCGCTCGATTGGAAAGAGCTTTCGGCGAAAATGCCTTCTGATCATTTCAACATCCGCAATATCGCTGAAAGGCTGGGCAAGATCAAACGCGATCCCTGGGAGGCCATCGTCTCGACGCGACAAAATCTCTCCGCGCCCCTGAAGCAAATCAATCGACTTACAGGGGCTTAACGAAGTTTGAAATTCGACCGGAACATTAAGCAATCACTTTCCATGAAATCTTGAAGAAGAGGCATCGACCCATGGCCAGAACTGCAACAAAAAAGACCTGGCATGGCGGGCATGGGTCGTCCGGTCCACGGGCCAGTTGGCGCGGGCCGATGATGTTTGGCCTGGTCTCTTTTCAGGTGGAGGCGTTCAACGCGCTTGATCGCGAAAGCAGCGACATCCACTTCCATCAACTCCACGCCGAATGCCATCGCCGCATCCATTACGCCAAGATGTGCCCGGTTCATGGCGAGGTGCCCAATGACGAAATCGTCTCGGGCTACGAAATCAAAAAAGGCAAGTATGTCGAAGTTCAGCCGGAAGAGCTGGCCAACCTCCGCGAAGACGAGGAACCATCCTTGAAGATCGACGCCTTCGTCGAGCCCGATACGATCGACCCGCTTTATTTCGACGGCAGGATGTATTACCTGATCCCGTCGGATGCCCATTCTCATGAGGCCTACGCCGTCATCGCCGAAGCGATGGCGAAAAAAGAGCGCAACGGGATCGGCCGGATCTTTTTCTCCGGCAAGGAGCAGATCGTCCTCGTGCGGCCTCTGGAGGGAGTTCTTCATATGGCCATGCTCAACTACGAAGCCGAGATCAAGCCGGCTCAGAAAGTGGCGGGCACCATCGCCAAACCGAAGAATGCCGGCAAGCAACTTCAACTGGCGCAAACGCTCATCGACGAATGGTCACAAAAGGATTTCGACTTTTCAAAGTACGAGGACAAACACCGAGAGAAGGTGAAGAAGCTGATCGCATCGAAAACGCACGGCAAGGAGATCCCCGCGCCCAAGGAAAAACACCAACCGGCACAAACGCTGAATCTGATGGAGGCGCTCAAGAAGAGCCTGGGATCCATGCCAAAATCGGATCAAAAGCCAAAAAAGACAGCGAGGGCCAAAAAGAGCCCGCAACGCCGATCGGCCTGAAGACATCAAGGAGTTGCGATTGCAGGCAAAACGTCGATGGGAATCTAACCGCGTTGCGGCTTCAGTTCGCCCAGGAGTTTCATGAGCAGGAGCGGATCGACCGGTTTGACCATGTGAAGATCGAATCCGGCGGCCTCGGTCTTGCGTTTGTCTTCATCCTGGCCCCAGCCCGTAACGGCAACCAGGTACATCGTTCTTCCCCAGGCCTCGCGCCGGATGGCCTTGGCAACATCGTAGCCGTTCATCTTGGGTAAGCCGATGTCGCAGAGCACCACATCGGGCCGATGAACGCGCGCGGCTTCCACCGCTTCTTCGCCATCATGCGCCAAGCAAACGGTATTGCCCGACATTCCAATGAGCATGCGCAAACTCAAGGCGGCATCGCGGTTGTCATCCACCACCAACACGTTGAGCTTGGAAGGAGGGACAATGGGCGCTTCCCCCTCATTCTTCACGGCAGGTCCGGCCGGCGCCTCCGTCATGACCGGCAAGTGCACCAGGAATTCCGATCCCCGATTCAGCCCGGCGCTTTGCACCGTGACCCGACCGCCGTGCAATTCGACAAACTGTTTCACCAGGTTCAGGCCAATCCCAAGACCGCCTTGCGAACGCGATAGCGCACCTTCGACCTGGGAAAACATTTGAAATACCGATTGCTGGTGCGCCGCCGAAATGCCGATGCCGTTGTCTTTCACCGACACGACCACCTCGGCGCCCTGGCGCTCGCAGCTCAATTCGATCTTGCCGCCGGGGCCGGTGAACTTCGCGGCGTTATTGAGCAGGTTCAAGAATACCTGAGCCAGCCGGGTCAAGTCGCCATGCAGCCAGATCGGTTCCTCGGCTAACCGGATCACAAACTCATGGCCCTTCTCTTCCACCAGCGGGCGGCTGGCCTCGATCGCTTCTTGAAATACCTGGGCGAGTTCAATTTTCCCTTTCTTCAGATCAATCTTGCCGCGATTGATCCGGCTCAAATCCATCAATCCATCGATAAGCTGTGTCATCGAACGCATCTGCCGCTCGATGACCTCCTTCGCGAGTTTTAATTCCGGTGTCGAAGGAGTTTTGAGATGAATGATCTGCACTGCGTTGCGCACGGGGGCGAGCGGGTTGCGTAGCTCATGCGCCAGCGTCGCCAAAAACTCATCCTTACGCCGGTCGGATTCTCGCAGGGCCTCGGTGCGATCCGATACCCGCTGTTCCAGGTTGTCGTTCAGTTCGCGCAGGCGCTCTTCGACGCGGCGCCGTTCGGCAATTTCGGCGAACAAGGCCCGGTTGGCCGATTCCACTTCGCGATTTTTGCGATAAAGGTCGGCAAAGACCGCCACCTTGGAACGAAGGATCGCGGGGTTGACCGGCTTGTGCAGATAGTCGACCGCGCCGGTGCCATAGCCCTCCAGCACATGCTGATCTTCGTTGTAATAAGCCGTGAGGAAAATGATCGGCACGCGCGCGGTCTTCTTGCGTTCCTTGATCATCTGCGCCAGTTCGAAACCGTTCATCCCCGGCATGCGAATGTCGAGAATGAGCAACGCAAATTCTGCCCCCACCAGCGCGAGCAGCGCCTGATCGGCGGTTTCGGAGCGCACCAGGCGATAGCCCGGTTCACTGAGAATGGTTTCGAGCACCGTCAGATTTTTCGGCTCGTCATCGACGATCAGGATATTGATCGGATCCTCACGAAAGACAAACGAGCCGTCGGCGGGCGTGGCCGATCGTGCGTTCGCATCGTTCGGCACCCCCACAGGTGGACCGGCGGTATCCCTATTCATGGGACCAACCCTTTTCATCCAATGAATCCAAAGGCCCAGGACTCCCTCTTACCAGGACTCCCCTCTTAGCAGGGCTGCGTACCCAATGCAGATAAGGGAATGCTATCGGAAAAGCCATACCCGCATCAGCGAAACGAGCTGGTCGCTGTTGACCGGCTTGGCGATGTAGTCGCTTGCTCCGGCCTCCAAGCACTTCTCCCGATCGCCTTTCATCGCCTTGGCGGTCAACGCAAGTATCGGCAGAGTACGGAACTTAGGAACCGTGCGGATCTCGCGCATGGTGTCGTAGCCGTCCATTTCCGGCATCATGATATCCATCAAGACGATATCGACATCGTGTGAGTTGTGAAGGATATCGATGGCTTGTCGGCCGTTCGTGGCGCTGATGACCTCCATTTCTTGATTTTCCAGAAGTGAGGCGAGCGCGAAGATGTTGCGGGCATCGTCGTCCACGACAAGGACCTTGCGTCCGTGCAAGACTTCCTTGGAATGGTGGAGTCGTTCGAGCATATTCTGCTTTTCGGGCGGCAAGTCGGTGACGATCCGGTGTAGGAAGAGCGCCGTTTCGTCGAGCAGGCGCTCTGGAGACTGCACATCCTTGAGGACAACGCTCTTGGCCAGGGCTTTGAGTTTCGTCTGCTCTTCCTCGCTCAACTCCTTGCCGGTGAACACGACCACGGGCACCGCCGTCAGGGCCGGCGTGTCATGCATTTTGCTCAGCAGTTCGAAACCGGTCATGTCGGGCAAACGCAAGTCGAGAACCACGCAGTCGAAGGGTTGATTGAGCATGGCTTCCATCGCTTCGTTGCCGGTGGCGGCGGTGGCAATCTCCACATCCTTTTCACCAATCAGTTCGACGATTGATGAGCGTTCGATCTCGTTGTCTTCGACCACGAGCAGGCGCTTGGTGCGCGGCTTGGTGAAATCCTTGATCCGGTCGAAGGCGGCTTCCAGGCCTTCGGTGGTCGGGGACTTGACCAGGTAGGAGAAGGCGCCATGGGCCAGCCCGTGCTGCCGTTCTTCTTCCATGGTGATGATTTGCACGGGGATATGGCGCGTTACGGGATCGAGCTTGAGCTGGTTGAGCACGGTCCAGCCGAGCATATCGGGCAGGAAGATGTCGAGCGAGATCGACGAAGGGCGGTACTGGCGGGCCAGCGCCAGGCCCATGGAGCCCTTCATTGCCACGATCCCCTTGAATCCCTTGTCACGTGCCAGGCCCAGGAGAATACGCGCGTAGTGCGGATCGTCTTCGATGATGAGCAGCGTCAGGTCGCCACTGTTGAGATTATTGCGGTCATCCTCGATATGCTCTTCGCGCGCCACGGGAAGGATGTTGAGATCGCGACCCGAGGTCGTCGCCAATTTGTTCTGAATGGCCCTGGGGCTGGTGTTGGAACCGGTGTAATGAAGAGGCAAATAAAGGGTGAAGGTACTGCCCCGGCCATGGACACTAGCGAGCTTGATCTCACCGCCCAAGAGCACAGCCAGTTCGCGGCTGATCGCCAAACCAAGGCCGGTTCCGCCGTATTTGCGCGCGGTGCCCGCGTCGGCCTGTTGGAACGCCTCGAAGATGATGCGCTGTTTCTCAGGCGCAATGCCGATGCCCGTATCTTCAACCGCGAAGGCGACCACCTGACTCGCCTTACTCAGCACCGGATGATCGGGGCTCCAGCCCTGGGAGGCCATGTTGACGCGCACATTGACATGGCCTTGCGACGTGAATTTGACGGCGTTGGAAAGCAGATTCTTGAGAATTTGCTGCAGCCGCTTGGGGTCGCTGTCCATGTCGATCGGCAGATCTTCGGCAAAAAGCACATGGAAGGGAAGGTTCTTGGCCTCAGCCACATGGCGGAAGTTGCGATCGATATTGTCGCGCAACCCGCTGAAGGGGATTTTCTCGACATCGACCGTGACCGTGCCCGATTCGATCTTCGAAAGATCCAGAATGTCGTTGATCAGGTGCAACAGATCCGATCCCGACGAATTGATGTTGCGAGAAAACTCGACCTGTTTGGGAGTCAGCGTGCCGACCGAGTTCTCGGCCAGCTGCTGACTGAGGATCAAAATCGAGTTGAGCGGCGTGCGCAACTCGTGCGACATGTTCGCCAAGAACTCCGACTTGTACTTCGAGGTGAGCGCCAGTTCGGCCGCCTTTTCTTCCAGGGCATAGCGCGCTTGTTCCACCTCGGCGTTCTTGCGTTCCACTTCAGCGTTTTGCTCGGCGAGTAATTTCGCTTTGGTTCCCAGTTCTTCATTCGTCTGCTGCAGTTCCTTTTGCCGCGACTGCAACTCGACGGTAAGCTGCTGCGATTGCGTGAGCAACCCTTCGGTGCGCATGGTCGCTTCAATCGTGTTGAACACGGCGCCGATGCTCTGGGTGAGCAGATCGAGGAACGTTAGGTTCACCTCGGTGAACGGTTGCAAGGTGGCCAGTTCGATCACGGCCTTGGTCTGCCCTTCGAAAAGCACCGGTAAGACGATGATGCTCACCTGGCGCGCCTCGCCCAGGCTTGAAGTGATCGTAATGAAATCGGGCGGGACATTGGTAAGCAGGATGCGCTTCTTCTCCACCGCGCACTGGCCGGCGAGGCCTTCGCCGATTTCGATCGTCTCCATGATCCGCTTGCCCTTGTGTCCATAACTGGAGAGCAGCTTAAGCTTGGTGTCTTCGTCCTTGCCGGCAAGGTGATAGATCGTGCTCTGGTAGGCTCGGACTAGCGGAGTCAGTTCGCTCAAGAGCATCTGGCCGACGGTGTTCAATTCGCGCTGACCTTGAAGCATGCCGGTGAACTTGGCGAGGTTCGTTTTCAGCCAGTCCTGTTCGCGGTTGCGCTCCGTGGTCTCGCGCAAATTGAAGATCATCGTGTTGATGTTGTCTTTCAGTTCCGCCACTTCCCCGCGCGTTTCGACCTGAATCGAACGGGTGAGGTCCCCCTTGGTCACGGCGGTCGCCACTTCGGCGATCGCGCGCACCTGGGTCGTCAGGTTCGCGGCAAGCAGGTTGACGTTGCCGGTGAGGTCTTTCCAGGTGCCGGCCGCGCCGGGAACGTTCGCCTGACCTCCAAGGCGCCCATCGACGCCGACTTCGCGCGCCACGTTGGTGACCTGGTCGGCAAAGGTGGCGAGCGTGTCGGTCATGTTGTTGATCGTGTCGGCAAGCGCGGCGACTTCTCCCTTGGCCTGCACCGACAGGCGCTGCGTCAAACTGCCGTTGGCCACGGCGGTCACGATTTTCACAATGCCGCGCACCTGCTCGGTGAGGTTCGACGCCATGAAGTTGACGTTGTCGGTCAAGTCCTTCCAGGTGCCGCCCACGCCCGACACTTGCGCCTGACCGCCAAGCTTGCCTTCGGTGCCGACTTCACGCGCCACGCGCGTCACTTCGTTGGCAAACGAGTTGAGCTGATCGACCATGGTGTTGATCGTGTTTTTGAGCTCAAGGATTTCCCCCTTCACATCGACGGTGATCTTGCGGTTGAGGTCGCCACGGGCCACGGCGGTGGTCACTTCGGCGATATTGCGCACCTGGGCGGTGAGGTTGGCACCCATCGTATTGACCGAGTCGGTGAGGTCTTTCCAGGTACCGGCCACGCCGGGCACCACGGCTTGCACGCCCAGTCGGCCTTCGGTACCGACTTCGCGGGCCACGCGCGTCACTTCCGAGGCGAAGGAACGCAATTGCTCCACCATCGTGTTGATCGTTTCCTTGAGCTGCAAGATTTCGCCGCGCACGTCGACAGTGATCTTTTTGGAAAGGTCGCCATTGGCCACGGCGATCGTCACATCGGCGATGTTGCGCACTTGCCCGGTGAGATTCGAAGCCATCGAGTTGACATTGTCGGTGAGATCCTTCCAGGTGCCCGCCACGCCCGAAACTTGCGCCTGCCCGCCAAGTTTGCCTTCGGTGCCGACTTCGCGAGCCACACGGGTCACTTCGGAGGCAAAGGCCGAAAGCTGATCGACCATCGTGTTCATTGTCTCTTTGAGCTGCAGGATTTCCCCCTTCACATCGACGGTGATCTTGCGGCTCAAATCGCCGCGGGCAATCGCCGTGGCCACGTCGGCGATGTTGCGCACCTGGCCGGTGAGGTTGGAGGCCATCGAGTTGACATTGTCGGTGAGGTCTTTCCAGGTGCCGGCGACACCGGGCACCGCCGCCTGGCCGCCGAGCTTGCCATCGGTGCCGACTTCGCGCGCCACGCGGCTGACTTCCGCCGCGAACGAGCGAAGTTGGTCGACCATCGTGTTGATGGTCTCCTTGAGCTGCAGGATTTCGCCGCGCACGTCGACGGTGATCTTTTTGGAAAGGTCGCCATTGGCCACGGCGATCGTCACTTCGGCGATATTGCGCACCTGAGAAGTCAGGTTATTGGCCATCGAGTTAACATTGTCGGTGAGATCCTTCCAGGTGCCTGCAACTCCAAGCACCTGGGCCTGGCCGCCGAGTTTGCCGTCGGTGCCAACTTCACGCGCCACGCGGCTGACTTCGCCGGCGAAGGCGTTGAGCTGGTCAACCATCGTGTTCATCGTCTCTTTAAGCTGAAGAATTTCCCCCTTCACTTCGACGGTGATCTTGCGGCTCAAGTCGCCGCGGGCGATGGCGGTGGCCACGTCGGCGATGTTGCGCACCTGGCCGGTGAGGTTCGAAGCCATGAAGTTGACGTTGTCGGTGAGGTCTTTCCAGGTGCCGGCCACGCCGGGCACAAGCGCCTGACCGCCGAGTTTCCCTTCGGTGCCGACTTCACGGGCGACACGCGTCACTTCGGAGGCAAAGCCGTTGAGCTGATCGACCATGGTGTTGATCGTGTTTTTGAGCTCAAGGATTTCTCCCTTCACCTCGACGGTGATCTTGCGGCTCAAGTCGCCGCGCGCGACCGCCGTGGTCACATCGGCGATATTGCGCACCTGAGAAGTCAGGTTATTGGCCATGGAGTTGACATTGTCGGTGAGGTCTTTCCAGGTGCCTGCCACGCCGCGCACCTGGGCCTGACCGCCCAGTTTCCCCTCGGTGCCCACTTCACGCGCCACGCGGCTGACTTCGGAGGCGAAGCCGTTGAGCTGATCGACCATCGTGTTGAGGGTGTTTTTCAGCTCAAGAATCTCTCCCTTCACGTCGACGGTGATCTTTTTGGAAAGATCGCCATTGGCCACGGCGGTGGCCACATCGGCGATATTTCGCACCTGGCCTGTCAGGTTGGAGGCCATGGAGTTGACATTGTCGGTGAGGTCCTTCCAGGTGCCTGCCACGCCGGGCACTTCGGCCTGCCCGCCTAGCTTGCCGTCGGTGCCGACTTCACGCGCCACACGGCTGACTTCGCCTGCGAAGCCGTTGAGCTGATCGACCATCGTGTTGATCGTGTTCTTGAGCTCAAGGATTTCCCCGCGCACGGCGACCGTGATCTTTCGGGAAAGATCGCCGTTGGCCACGGCCGTCGTCACGTCGGCGATGTTGCGCACCTGGGCGGTCAGGTTGGTTGCCATGGCGTTGACCGAGTCGGTGAGATCCTTCCAGGTGCCGGCAACTCCTCGGACTTCGGCCTGCCCGCCCAGCTCGCCTTCTGTGCCGACTTCGCGCGCCACGCGAGTCACTTCGGAGGCAAAGCCGTTGAGCTGGTCGACCATGGTATTGATGGTGTTTTTGAGCTCGAGGATTTCCCCCTTCACGTCGACCGTGATCTTTTTGGAAAGGTCGCCATTGGCCACGGCGGTGGTCACTTCGGCGATGTTGCGCACCTGGCCGGTGAGGTTCGACGCCATGAAGTTGACATTGTCGGTGAGATCTTTCCAAGTGCCGGCAACTCCTCGGACTTCGGCCTGGCCGCCGAGCTTGCCTTCGGTGCCGACTTCGCGGGCCACGCGGGTGACTTCGGAGGCAAAGCCGTTGAGCTGATCGACCATGGTATTGATGGTGTTTTTGAGCTCGAGGATTTCCCCCTTCACGTCGACCGTGATCTTGCGCGAGAGGTCTCCCTTCGCGACGGCGGTGGTCACTTCGGCGATATTGCGTACCTGGCCGGTGAGGTTGGAGGCCATCGAGTTGACCGAGTCGGTAAGATCCTTCCAGGTGCCGGCGACCCCGCCTACCTGGGCCTGACCGCCCAGCTTGCCCTCGGTGCCGACTTCGCGAGCGACGCGAGTCACTTCGGAAGCGAAGCCGTTGAGCTGATCGACCATCGTGTTGATGGTTTCCTTCAGTTCGAGGATTTCGCCTTTCACGTCGACGGTGATCTTGCGGCTCAAGTCACCGCGGGCCACGGCCGTGGTCACGGTGGCGATATTGCGTACCTGGGCGGTGAGGTTGGTCGCCATGGCGTTGACCGAGTCGGTGAGATCCTTCCAGGTGCCAGCCACGCCGGGCACGACGGCCTGCCCCCCCAGACGGCCGTCGGTGCCGACTTCGCGGGCGACGCGCGTCACTTCCGAGGCGAAAGAGCGAAGTTGGTCCACCATCGTATTGATGGCTTCCTTGAGCTGGAGGATTTCGCCACGGACGTCAACGGTGATCTTTTTGGAAAGATCGCCATTGGCCACCGCGATCGTCACATCGGCAATGTTGCGCACCTGGGCGGTCAGGTTGCCCGCCATCTGGTTGACCGATTCGGTTAATTCCTTCCAAACCCCCGACACGCCCTTCACCTTCGCCTGCCCGCCCAGCTTTCCTTCGGTGCCAACTTCGCGGGCGACGCGCGTCACTTCGGAGGTGAAGACCGAAAGCTGCTCGATCATCGAGTTGACCAGTTTGGCCGAACGCAGAAACTCCCCCTTGAGGGGTCGGCCATCGACTTCCAGTTCCATCGATTGACCAAGATCCCCCTTGGCCACGGCGCCAATGGCGCGCGCGACGTCCGTGGTCGGGCGCACGAGGTCGTCGAGGAGTGTATTGACCGATTCGACTTTCGAGGCCCAGCCGCCGATCACACCGGGCATCGACATGCGTTGTTTGAGGCGCCCTTCCTTACCGACGGTGACGCTCAGTTTTTCCACTTCCTTGGTGATGCGGTCTTCATGGGCGATCGTCTGGTTGAAGGCTTCGGCGATGCGCCCGTCCGTTCCGGGCCAGTCCAGGGGCAGGCGGGCCGAGAAATCGCCGTCGCGAAAGGCGATGATCGCCGAGAGAATCAATCGAGACCTGGATTCGATGGCATTTTCTTCGGAATGATCCAAGACGACCCGCGAAGCTTTCCCTTTGGCGCCTGATTCCGCGACTTTGGCCTGGTCGAGTGCGGTGTCCATGGGTTCTTGCTCCGAGGTCCGGACTTTGATTTTGCTCATGCTTGTCCCTGTTTTCAGGTTTAGAAGTTCATGCGAGGGAGCGGGATTTTTTGTTCAAACGGTATCGGGACGGGTCGACGGATAAACGGACAAATCCTTTTTTTCAGAAAGCCCGGACTCCGATTATCCTAGCCGGTGCGGGTTCTTTGTGTCCATTCCTTCCCCAACAGGGGAACGGAAGCTCTCGGCTGGCGCAAATCGGGCCTTACCGGCTCTTGGTTTTTCTGTCTTTAAATAGAAACTATTTGGATCTTAGGTGGGTCAAATATTTCCCTTGGGGCTGCCAAGGGAACGGCAGGCATGTGCATGGAATTCCTAGTCGCTCAACCCATGGATGAAGGGCTACCTCATTGCTCTCGCAACAAGGCAGCCCTCACCAAGTACAACCGCAAATCGTTCGAGAACGACTTAGTTCTTGAGTTTGTCGCACACTTTCTTGGTGTGTTCCTTGTGATTTTCGTAGGTGGATGCGGCATTCTTGGCTTCTTCCTTCAGGCCCGAGTCGGTTGCATCCTTCGACCATTTTTTGTAGAGAGCCAATCCTTTTTCGTGGCCATCGACCACGAATTGGGTGTAGGCGACGTCGTAATCGTGGCCTTCCAGTTTCTTCAAACGGTCGGCTTCTTCACGATGCCTCCTGCTGGTTCCTTCGACCACAGCGACTTTCCATTTCTTCGCTTGTTCCTGGAAGCTGTCGCGGATCTTGGTGTGGTCCTCCTTGATCTTTGCAGCCAGGCTGCGAACATCTTCGCTGGTCGCTCGTTTCATGGCGGCATCCGCCATCTTGACATTGAATACTTCGCAGGCAATTGCTTGCACCAGAAACTCCTTATCGGTCTCCGGTTCCTTATCAGGGGCCTTCTTGTCGATGACCTTTTCGTCGTCCCGAGCCAGAGCGAGGTTGGTCGTGGGAAACAAGAGAGCAGCGGCTACGAGGCCGATTCCGATTAAGCGCATGTCATCCTCCATCGTTTAGCGAACATTGACTTGCATAAGTCAAAACTCCTGTTTCTTTTCAGCAAAAGTTATGCCGCGACCTTCCCGTTCTGCTGGCATCGATTGGGCCCGTTTGCCCAAGTCGGAATGAAGTCCAACCGTGGCTCGGTCCAGCCTGGCCTCACGGTTGTAGGAAAGCCGGTGCCCTCGTCCATGCAGAAATCATCCCCACGTAAATGGAAACAATCATTTCAATCGGCCCCACTAATAGGGGAACTCGGGGAGAATCGAGCGATTGGGTTCAATTTTTTACGGTGGAACGGCTTTTGCTTTTGGTTATTTCGACGTGGCCAACGGGTCACAAAACGAAGTGGCCACCCGGTCACACAATCTTGGGATGACGTCCTCTTAGTGAAGGAGTTTCACATGTCTGAGCGGAAGAAGATGGTCACGGGCGTGTTTCGCAATCGTTACGACGGTGAGCGCGCATTCGACTACCTCCAATCGATCGGTTACCTCGATCGCGAAATCAACCTGTTGATGTCGGAAAGCACCCGGACCTCCGAGTTCTCCGCGGCGGTCAGGGAAAAGCAAAACGCGAAATCCAAAGCCGCTGAAGGCATGGGAGTCGGCGGCGCCATCGGCACCGCAGTCGGCGCCACGATTGCCGCGATTGCAGCAATCGGCACCACCATTGCCCTTCCGGGCGTGGGACTGATCGTCGCTGGCCCGCTGGCCGCGGCCTTTGCTGGCGGTGGCGCAGGCGCCGTCACGGGCGGTTTGCTCGGCACTCTCGTGGGCGCAGGTTTGACCGAACAAAATGCCGAAGCCTACGATGAAGCTCTGCGCAATGGCGGCATCGTCATCGGCGTGATTCCGCGTAAGGCCTCCGACGCCACCGACATCGAACGCAAGTTCAGTGAATTCAACGGCGAGAACGTCTGTTACTGCTAGTTCGCTGGCAGTTTCCAAAGGGGGGAGGCCTGTCAGGTCATCCCCCTCTTTTTTCCGCGCGTTCCTCAAGCCTGCCTTGCGGTGAAACGGCCGGAAAAGAAAAACGCCCAAATACAAAACGGACTGCCAAGAGTAAGGAACGGACTCTAAAAGTGCGAAGCTTTTTCAGTCGATAAAACAATCTTTTTTAGGGGTTATAAGTCATGTTGCAATATGCGGTTCTTTTTTTGGTGATTTCGTTGATCGCAGGTGCATTGGGGCTTTTTAACGCTTCGTTCATCGCTTCCGAAATCGCATGGGTCCTGTTTGTCGTGTTTCTGGTTCTGTTCGCCGTATCGCTTGTCATGGGACGCCGCGGTGCGCCCCCCGTGTAAGCGGAGGGCCAACAGTGAATTCATCGAGTCAACCAGCCATGCCCACCTTCCAACTGGATCAAATGCCTTCTTCGCATTTGATCCTGATCACGATGGTGGGTTTAGGCATTTTGGCGACCGCGCTCTCCTACACAGGCGTGGTCGAATGGTTCTTCAAATGCGTGCAAATTCTGGTGCGCTGGGCGGTCCGCCAGGGTTTTTTGACCTGGCAACGTCTCTTCTCCTGGGCCGAATGGCCCATCTTTCTTTTCATGGAATTTGGTTTCCTGGTGGTGGGGATCGCCATGGGCGGTGCCCTCCCCGGCCTGACGATCGCCCTGGCCCTTGTGCCTCTCTTGATGGGGGTAACCGCTTGCCTGGCTTACGTCTTCATCGATTTGGAGCGTTATGAAGTCGAGCGCGGATACAAGGCCGTTCACAATCCGATGAAAGGGCAGGATCTTGCCCATCACTATTCACGGTTCGGTCATCAGGTGGGGGTGCCGCTTCTGGCGGCCTCCGCCCTCGGCATCATCGGCGGGTTTTCCCTGCTCAATCTCGGGTTATACCTGGGCCCTGGCCACAATTGGTATCGCATCGCCGATCAGGCGACCTTTCCCGAGTTCCTCGCGTTTTCGCTCATCAATATTTACAGCATCGTTGACCTTCTTGACCTCGCCAATAATCAGAAACTGCTGCGTGTCGCCCATATTTCGACGGCGGCCTGGCCGGCATCCACCCTGGTCGTGACCTTCAAGGTTTTTTTCACGTTTGTGCTGTTGCAGCAGATCTTTTCCTCGTTGCGCAAGGGAAAGCTGCTCATCGAAATGATCACCGATTTTTGGAGCCCCCACGAACCGATCCGCGAACGGGCGCGCACGGCGCTGCCTCAATATGGCGTCATTGCCATTAGGCCTCTGTTGCGTTCGTTGCGCTCGGTATCGGCGTTGACCAAGGAACAGCGCGACCAGCTGCCGCAGGTTCTGGCGACCATCGGCCCTTCAGCCATTCCCCTCCTTGTCCGCCATCTCAAAGACGAGCATGAATTCGTACGGGCCGTCGTGATTGCCGCCCTTGGGCAATTAAGAACCCTGGAAGCGGTTCCCTATGTGGCCGAGCTTTGTGACGATCCGGTGATCATGGTTCGGCAATGCGTTGCCGAGGCCCTGGGGAATCTCTGTAGCGCCTGTGAACCAACCCCTCTTTCAGGAAAACGGCAGCTGCCTTCGAATGTCGGTTTGGGCTGGTCCTTCTGGTGGCGAAACCGAGATGCTTCTCAACCTGCCATCGATCCGCTGGAATTGGCCATGATCACGTTGCGCCGCGCTCTCGGGGATGACGCCAGCCCGGTGCGCATCCAGGCAGCCAGGTCTCTTGGTCGCAGTGGTCTGACGGCTTCCAAAGAAGCCCCGAACCTCATTGCGTTGCTCAAGGACCCTGAGGAATCGGTGCGCTGCGTCGCGGCGGAGGCCCTTGGGAAACTGGGCGATGTTGGCGCGGAAGAGATCGATGCGCTGGTCGAGATGCTTCATGATCCCAGTTCCAAGGTGAAGGCCTCCGCGGCGAGGGCGCTTGGTTCCATGAAAAAGCTGGCCGCTCGCGCCGTCGAGGAGATCATTCCCCTTCTTCAAGATCGAGAAGAAGAAGTGCGCACGGCGGCAGCGGACGCCATTGCTCTGGTGGGCGCCCTGAACGAGCAAGCCACCGAATCGCTCGTGGAGGGTTTGGCAAGCAAGGACAATGTCATCCAGGCGCAAACGGCGCAGGCTCTTGCCACCATCGGTAGCGCCGCGAAGGATGCCGCGCCGGCCCTGGTGGAAGCGCTTGGAAAAGGGAGCGACCGGGTCCGGGCCAAGGCGGCCCAGGCGCTTGGAAAAATCGGCGAGGCCGCGGCGGAAGTCGCCGTGCCCAGCCTGGTCAAGGCGCTGCGCGGTAAGGACAACTGGACAAGCGCCCTTGCCGCCGAGGCGCTTGGTGAGATGGGAGAATCGGCCGACGAGGCCGTTCCCGCGCTCGTGCAGTGCTTGAGGAGCGGCAACCCTTTGGTGCGGGCGAACGCCGCCGAGGCGCTTGGCAAAATGGGATCGGCCGCGGCGGGAGCGGCACAGGCACTGGAAAAAGCAGCGGGTGACGAAGACGGGGCCGTGCGCTGTCGCGCGGTGCTGGCGCTGGGCAAAATCGACCGGCCGAATGCGCGGGCCGAAAAGGTGCTCATGGAGGCGCTCAAGGATCCCGATCCCCTGGTGAGAGCCGCTGGGATTGAGTCGATTGGGCAATGCGGTCAAAAAACGGAGGCGGTGTGGAATGCATTGCTACCGCTTCTGAACGACTCCAACGACGAAGTGAAGGTGAAGGTGGTTCAAGTGCTCCCCCGCCTTTGCGGACCGCGCACGGAACTCATTGACGGCCTGTGCGACCTTCTGTCCAAGAACGATAGCCCCCTCGTGCAGACCAGCGCCGCGCTCGCTCTGGGGAAAATGGGTCCGGCTGCCGCGGCGGCGGGACCCATCCTTCTTCACATGGCCCAAACAGGAGAAGAAAGCCTGCGCGAGCAGGCGATGCGCGCCATCGCCATGGTCCAGCCTTCCGAAATCGCTCAGGCCTTTGCCATCGGCATCAGGGATTCCAGCCCCCACATCCGGATGGTGGCTTCGGCGTTCTGGATCAAGTCGGAAAAGGTTCCCGAGGAGGTCGTTGCCGCGCTGGTGGATAGCCTGCGCGACCCTGAAATTCAGGTGCGCATCAACGCTGCCCAGGCTCTCAGCCGGCTGGAACAATTGCCCTCCAAGGCGATTGCCTTGCTCGTCACCTGCACGGAAGACGCCAACGACAATTTGCGGCTCCACGCCGCGGTGGCCTTGCAAAAGGCGCCTCCCGCCGCGGTGAGCAAGACGATGCGCACTCTTGTTGCCGATCCTAATATTCGCGTTCGTCTGATCGCGGCGGGGAATCTCCTGACCTCGCAGGGCATGTTGCCGGCGGGCGTTTCCATCGTGAAGGAATCGCTGGCCGATGCTTCCGCTAGCGTTCGCAATGCCGCCATGCAGTTGATCGAGTCGCTTGGATCCAACAGCATCTCCTTGCTTCAGTTTTTGCAAAAAATGGGCTCCACCGTCCCTGAGGGAGAGCAAGACCCTGCTACCGCTTCCGGCGCGGTCACCTCGCCGGTCCCCCAAGCCAAGATTGAGGATACCCGCCAACTTTCCACGGCTGGCTAACTTCTTGCCGGGAAAGTTCGCTTTGCCAAGCGATCCGCGTCGAAAGAGCGATCCTCTGGGAATTCAGCCGCCCACCCGCGCGAAAGCGCATTCACCTCGTTTTTGAAGATTGCTCGGCCCCGGCTGAGTCAGGCTTTCTTGAAGGGACCTACCTCGGGCCGCAGGTTTTGCCCATTCTTTTTCTTTTCCCTATCCCATTCGTTTTTCGCGGGTTCCTGACCGGGCTTGGCTGAGCCTTTTGCCGGTATGCAAGTTGCTGAACGAGATCTGTCCCTCCGCGTAAGCAAAATAGGCAAAAGGCCGCTGACACCAAAAGGAAGAAGACATGGTTGCGAAATGCCTGGAAGACCTTTTCTTCGCTCAACTTCAAAATGCGTTTAGCTCAGAAAATCAACTACTTGTTGCCCTCGCCGATATGGCGCTCGCAGCCAGTTCGAATGATTTAAAAGCAAGCCTCGAACTGCATCTGGAAGAAACCAAGGGCCAGATCGAACGGCTGCATGATGTTTGCAACTTGATCGGATGCAATCCTTATTCCCAGCGCTGTGAAGCGATGGAAGCGTTGATCGAAGAGGCGGAAGAGGCGATCGACATGGTCGCCGACGCCGAGGTCCGCGATACGGCCTTGATGATTGCCGGCGCGAAAATTGAGCACTTCGAGATCGCGCTGTACACGAGCCTGTGCATGTTGGCCCGGCAGCTTGGTCTGAATGAGGCGGCCGAAATCCTTAACGATTCGCTTGAAGAAGAAACCAGGACCGATCTGAAGTTGACGGTCCTTGCCGAGCGGCAAGTCCACGTCCAGATGGCCGGATTTTAATAAGCGGGCGCTGCTCTATTCGTTGACGCGCGACTTTGGAAAGACACGATGAACGCCTCTCCCTTTCTCGGCTTGGGAGGGGGGTCGCCCATGAAAGGATTCTTCTTATGAGTACGGTCCAGCAGGAGCCCAAGGGCCCGTTTCCCGCGCAAACGCAGCCTCATCCGGGGCTTGAATCCGAGATGAAGCCGTTGCCCAATTACCGTGCCCCTCTTTACGAAGGGTCGGGCAAGCTTCACGGAAAAGTCGCGCTGATTACAGGTGGAGACTCAGGGATCGGCCGGTCCGTTGCGGTTCTGTATGCTCGAGAAGGGGCCGATGTGGCGATCGTCTATTTGCCCTCCGAGGAAAGCGATGCCCAGGAGACAAAGAGCGCGGTCGAGGCCGAAGGCCAAAGTGCGCTGCTTCTGCCAGGCAATGTGGTCGATCCCGCCTTTTGCCGCGACGCGGTGAGCCAGACGGTGCGCGAATTCGGTCACCTGGATATCCTCGTCAACAACGCCGCGTTCCAGCAGACGAGCGAAAGCCTGGAAGCCCTGTCGGACGACCAATGGGAATACACATTTAAAACCAATATTTTTGGTTATTTCTATATGGCCAAGGCGGCACTGAAACACCTGCCCGAAGGGGGGGCGATCATCAATTGCGGATCGATCACCGGGTTGGAGGGAAGCAAGGAACTGATCGACTATGCCTCCACCAAGGGGGCCATTCACGCCTTTACCAAATCGCTCGCTCAAAATCTGGCGGATCGCAAGATTCGCGTCAACTGCGTTGCTCCGGGTCCCATCTGGACGGTTTTGCAACCGGTATCCAAACCAGCGCAAAGAGTGGCGCAGCATGGCCAGCAGACACCGATGCGAAGGCCCGGACAGCCGGAGGAGGTCGCGCCTGCTTTTGTTTTCTTCGCTTCGGAAGCCGATTCGAGTTACATCAGCGGCGAAGTGCTGACGCTTCTTGGCGGCAAGACCCGGGCAGGTTAGCGGCTTCACACTACAAGAATCGCCTTCGAAACGACGATCTTGCGAGCGACCATGAAGGGAACGGCGATCTTTCTGGCCGGCGATTGGCCGAAACACGAAATCGCATTCCTTTGCTTACACCCCGCCCGTAACTTGCCCTCCGATAGACGGGTGCAGGGATCAAGCCCTCGATTCACGCATTCGGTTCCACAAAACAAGGAAAGGTCATGACACAGCGATCGTTTTGGTCGGTGGAGGGAGATCTACCGCGATTTCCGAGCCTCACGAAGGATCTGACTGTGGATGTCGTGGTCGTGGGAGCGGGCATCACCGGAATCACGACAGCCTATCTACTCAAAAAAGCCGGCCTTTCCGTGGCCCTCCTGGAACGAGACCGCTGTGGCGGCGTCGATACACCTCATACCACGGCTCACTTGACCTATGTTTCCGATCTGCGCTTGACCCGGCTTGTGAAGACCTTTGGCAGGGAAGTGGCCAGCGCCGTTTGGGAGGCCCAGCGCTCGGCAATCGGCCAAATCCAGGCCATGGTTCAAGAGTTGGCGATCGACTGCGACTTCACTTTTGTCCCCGGCTTCCTCCATGCACCGATTGATCGCGCGGAAAGCGAAACGGGCGACGACCTGTTTAGCGAGGCCAGGTTGGCCCAGGAACTGGGGTTCGATGCCACCTACCTCTCTTCCGTGCCGTTTATGGAGCGACCCGGGGTGCGATTTGCCAACCAGGCGAAATTTCATCCGCTCAAATATTTAAGCAATATTCTCCGTCATTTGTCAGATAAAAAAGTCCAGGTGTTTGAAGGTACGGAAGTCGAGGCCATGGAGGAGAATCCCCTTGCCGTAAAGGCCAATGGCCACCGGATCTCCTGCGGTTTGGTGGTTCTGGCGACGCATGTTCCTCTTGCGGGAACGGCCGGGTTTGTGAATGCCGCTTTGTTTCAAAGCAAGCTCGCATCCTATTCCTCCTACGTCCTTGGTGCGTCCCTGCCCAAATACACGTTGCCCGAGGCGCTTTACTGGGATACTTCGGATCCTTACTACTATCTGCGAGTTGACCGCCATCAAGATCAGGACCTGATCATCTTTGGCGGCGAGGATCACAAGACGGGCCAGGAGGACGATACACAAGCTCCGTTTCAAAGACTTGAAAAGGTGCTGGCGGGACTGCTCCCCGAGGCGAGGGTCGATTTCCGTTGGTCGGGACAAGTCGTTGAAACCAGCGACGGGCTCCCCTTTATCGGAGAAATCGCGCACCGGCAATTTGTCGCGACCGGGTTTGGCGGCAATGGAATGAGCTTTGGTACCCTGGCGGCGATGATGGCCTGCGACACGGCCCTTCAGCAGAAAAGCCGCTGGCAAAACTACTTCCGTCCCGACAGAAAGAACCTCTTGGGCGGCGCCTGGAACTATGTCAAGGAAAATGCCGACTACCCTTACTACATGATCAAGGATCGGCTTGCATCGCCTGAGGTCAAATCAATCGATTCGGTCAAGCCTGGGGAAGGCAAAGTTCTTAAACTCGAAGGAAAAAGGGTGGCGGCGTATCGAGATCCGAGGGGAACGGTGACCACCCTCTCGGCGGTTTGCCCGCACATGGGCTGCATTGTGAAATGGAATGCGGCGGAAACGACCTGGGATTGTCCCTGTCACGGGTCGCGTTTCCAGCCCACCGGCGAAGTCCTGTTGGGACCGGCGGAATCACCCCTGGATCTGGTTTACCCGGTCGAAGCCGCCAAGTAGTTCGAACTTGCACTCAAATTGTTGCGGCCACGGGAAAATACCCGTGGCTTTTTTGTTCTGGTCAGGCGGCCCGTTCCCCATTGCAGTCACACGCGCAGCTCCTGCTAGGTACCAATAGTCAAGGCCCGGGAAATTCCCGGGCCTTGACTATTGATCCAGCCAAAAAACGCTTAGTGGTAGGAAAGATACTTCACGATCCTTCCGCGCTTCAGCCAGTTGTCAAATGCCTCATCGTCATCGACCAAGTACGATCCGGAGTCCTCCATTGCGGGGATAGGTCCGCGGATCTTGTTGACTTCGTTATAAACATCTTCGATGAACTCGGTGTCGATGGCATCGGCGCTGTCGTCATAGATGTCCACGTCGAAATCGGCGCTCATAGCATGGTCCTTGTCCGCACGCTTCCTGGTCCCTGCCTTCATGTCTCATCTCCTAAACAAGAGTGTTTTGAAAAGAAGCCTTAGCCAGAAACTTGCCAAACCCACTGTTTGAACGTCATTGGAAAATAAGAGGAATAAGAAATGATGATGACTGGCCGCATGGCATCAAACAGATCGTTCGCCTCAAGATTCTGAAAAAGCTCCCGATGGGCTTTGATCGGGAAGAAAGTTCTCCGCGCGGCCAGCGGCCGCGCGGAAGAAGCCGCCTTAGCGGCTTGAACGCTGCAGAACGACCGTACATCGCGATTTCGAATTCGGCTCGATGGCGACCGTGCCCGCGGCATCGGTGCTTGTTGGCGACTTATCGCTATGGACGCATACGGCGAGGAAATCGCGCGTTAGCACGTACACCCCTTCTTTGGCCTCGGCGGGGTCGCCCTCAGAGGCGGAATCCTGAAGTTCCGTGACACGTAGTTTTCCCTGTTGGGCAAATTGGAGGCGAAGCGCCTTGGGGCCCTTGCCTTCTTTCCCTTCTTTGGGCTCGAAAGTGATTCGATTGTTCTTGATGGTCACCTGGGAGTTTTTGCAATCTTCCATGGGTTGACCGTCTTTCTCGAAAGAAACGACCGTCCAAGTTCCCTCAAGCGATGGCTTATCGCCCGGCGACTTCTCGGCACCTTCCTGGGGAGCGATTGGGCCCGGAGTAAAAAGCAGGGTTGCTAGGAGCAAACTGTTCATCATGGACTCCTAAAAATGATCGCGACTCGGCTTCGCGACCCGAAAACCCTTCGCCACCATGGCGTGGGGTTTTGCTGACCGTTACCGCAAGGGGCATGCCCGGCCAGAGTCCGCGGCCGCCAAAAAACCGATTCAGATCTTTTTTTCGAAATAACCCTCTTTTTCGTCAGGAAATCGACGGCGAACGGCCAAGACGGAAGGGGACTGCTTTCCTTAGGGCCAGGGTGGGCGCGCAATCGCCGGGCAGAAACCTTCCCGCCGATAGGTCGCGCGGGTAACAAATACCCAAACGCGCGATCTTTGAAACGCCCCGATAGGAGTGCCTTTTGCAAAAAGGACTCTTTCGAGCCGAATTTGCACCGCAGAAGCGGATTGCTCGAACTGAAGTCCTTGGAAAGCCAACTTGAGCCAAAGGGAGTCTCCTCCAGGGGGGACCCTGAGTCAGAAGTCCGTACTTGGAAGATGGGTAGTTTTGCGATCTGGAAGAAGCTGGTGGAACTGGCGCACCTGGGACTCACAGGTGCTCTATTAGGATCTCTCAGTGTTCACTTCGGCATCATTTGGCGCGCTTTTGCCGTCTGAAAATCGAGGGCCGCCCTCATCGAGATGGAATAGGATTTGCACCGCGTCTGGGCTTTTTTCCTGGGGATTTTTCCTGAGGATGGGGAGAAGTCGCGCAAGCGGCCGACGCAGAAGGGATGTACGGGACCACCGCGCAAATCACGCGGATTCCGGTTGCCTCATGTGGAAGAATTCCTGACCATTCTCTTAGCCGATGACCTTGAGCACCGTCATGGACCAACACGAGCCACTCTGGTACAAGAACGGGATTTTCTACGAGGTCCATGTCCGTTCCTTTCATGACGCCTCGGGTACCGGGTCCGGTGATTTCCAGGGGCTGACCAAGAAGCTCGACTACCTGGAAGATCTGGGCATCACGGCGATCTGGATCCAGCCGTTCAACCCCTCCCCCTTGCGCGATGACGGCTACGACATCGCCGACTACACCGGGGTGAACCCCGCGTATGGCACCCTGGATGACTTCAAGACGTTTCTTCAGGAAGCGCACCGTCGCGGCATCCGGGTCATCACGGAACTGGTCATCAATCACACGTCGGATCAACATCCCTGGTTTCAGCGCGCCCGCATCAGTCCGCCCGGCTCAAACGAGCGCAACTTCTATGTCTGGAGCGACTCTCCAGATCGCTACCCCAATGTTCCCCTCATGTTCCCCGACTACGAATCGTCCAACTGGGCCTGGGACCCGGTCGCCAAGCAATATTACTGGCACCGTTTCTACTCGCATCAGCCCGATCTCAATTACGACAACCCGGCGGTCTGGCAAGCGATTTTTCCCGTGGTCGATTTCTGGTTTGAACTGGGCGTCGACGGCATGCGCTTGGACGCGGTGCCTTACCTCTACGAGAGAGAGGGAACCTCCTGCGAACACCTTCCTGAAACGCACGCGTTTCTCAAGGCCCTGCGGGCCCATGTGGACGAGCGGTTTCCCGACAAAATGTTCCTGGCCGAGGCCAATGCCTGGCCGGAAGATGCCGTGAAGTACTTCGGCAACGGGGACGAATGCCACATGGCCTTTCACTTCCCGCTCATGCCGCGCCTGTTCATGTCGCTCGTGCAGGAAGACCGCTTTCCCATCCTCGATATCTTTGCTCAGACCCCGCCGATCCCCAGCAATGCCCAGTGGTGCCTGTTTTTGCGCAACCACGATGAACTGACCTTGGCCATGGTGACCGACGAAGAACGCGACTCGATGTTTAAGGTCTATGCGCGCGACACGCGGGCCAAGATTTTCTTGGGCATTCGCCATCGCCTCGCCCCCTTGCTCAACAACGACCGGCGGCGCATTGAATTGATGAATGCCCTGCTCTTCAGCCTTCCCGGCACGCCGGTGATCTATTACGGCGATGAAATTGGCATGGGGGACAACATCTACTTGGGCGATCGCAACGGAGTGCGCACCCCCATGCAGTGGAGCCCCGACCGCAACGCCGGATTTAGCCGGGCCAATACCCAGCGCCTGTACGCCCCGGTGATTGTCGATCCCGAATACCATTACGAAACGGTCAATGTCGAGGCGCAACAGGGCAATCCCTCGTCCTTGCTTTGGTGGATGAAACGGCTGATCGCCACCAGAAAATCGCACATCGCCTTTGGCGAAGGAACGCTCGAATTTGTCTCAAGTGACAATCCGAAAATCCTGACGTTCATCCGGCGGCACGAATCGGAAATTGTCCTGGTCGTGGCGAACTTGTCCCGCTTCGTCCAGCATTGCCGGATCGACCTGCGCGAATTTCTGGGCTATGTTCCCGAGGAACTCAACGGCTTGACCCCGTTTCCCCCCATCGGCGAATCTCCTTACCCGCTGGCTCTGTCGGCCCATGGCTTTTACTGGTTCTGCTTGAAAACCCAGGACGCGGCGAAACAGAATGTCCCCGTCAGCGATCTGCCTTTGCTGCCGGTCATCGAACACTGGTCGGAAGTAGTCGATGGCCCGGGCAAGGATGAAATGGAACTGATCTTGCCTCAGTTTTTCCGACTCAGGCAGCCGGCGCTGGCGCATGACGGCATTGTCTCTTGCCGGGTTGTGCAATCGTTTCCGGCGCCGTACATTTCGGGCGTTGAAGTTCACATCGCGATTGTCGCCGTGGAATTCCGCGAAGAGCAGCCGATGACGGTGATTCTGCCGCTACGCCATTGCCGCCAAGAGGAGGCGCAGTCGCTGCTTTTGCCCGCGCCGCGCGCGGTGGTCGGCCGGGTGGAGGGGCCGGCTCCCGGACTCATCGTCGATGCGGCGGCCATGCCGGGATACGCCCAGGAACTGTTGAATCTGGTCTGCTCGCGCAAGGTCATGCCACTGGGTCAGGGGAAGCTGGCGGGAAGGATCTTCGAGCCCCTCGATGGCGTGGAGTCGGCGGGCGCCTCTTCCAAGATCGAATTCAACGATGACGGGTCTTTGACCGCTCGCTTCGCCGACCGCTGGATTCTCAAGATTTACCGCAGGCTCGATGAGGGGATCCATCCCGATCTCGAGATTGGCCGATTTCTTTCGGCCCGGGGATTTTCGATCATCCAGCCCGTGCTCGGAAGCGCGGAATATTATCGCGCCGGCGGATCGACCAACACTCTGGCCACGTTGATTCAGTCCTCGGGACCGCAGCATACCGCCTGGCAGATTGCCCAGCACCACCTGGGTCAATTCTTCGAAAAAGTCACGGCGATGCCCGAGGACACGCGCAATGCGATGCTTCTGGGCAAGGCCGAGGAGCAGCAGTTCTCCGAATTGTTTGGACCGGGTGAAGACTTGGCGGCGACACTGGGCAAATTTGTCGGCACGCTTCATGGGGCCCTGAGTTCCGACCGGGCCGATCCGTCGTTTCGGCCCGAGATTGTCACCCAGTCGTACCAGCGGTCGATCTATCAATCCATGCGCAACCAGGTGGAGCGCACCTTTGCCAAGCTGGCGCGCTTTCGCAGCTTGCTGCACGAAAGCCAGCAAGAGCGCATGGGAAACCTGCTCCGGGACCGTGCCGGACTTTTGGAACAGTTCCGCGCCATCACCGGCGCTCATTTCGACGGCTGGCGCATCCGCTGCCAAGGCGATCTGCACTTGAGCTCTCTCCTCAGCTCCGGCAACGATTTTCTCCTCGCCGACTTTTCCGGAGATGTCTCCAAGCCGATCAGCGAGCGGCGTATCAAACGGCTCCCCTTACGCGATCCCGCGTCGCTGCTTTTGTCGCTCGAATACGCGCTCGCCTCGGTGGTTCACGGACTGGACATCTCCTTTGGCAAGGCGCCGGCCCCCTTGCGCGAGGCCGATCGCAAGATGATCGATCCCTGGCTTGTGCTTTGGCGCGAGCGGGTGGAGCGGAGTTTGACGGCGGCCTACCTCGAGTCGATGGACCCGACAGGCTTGCTACCTTCGGCCTATCCAGCGCGCGAAAGCCTCATGCGTCTGTTCCTTTTGGAAAAAGCCCTGATGCGCATCGAAGCCGACCTGGAGGAACGACCCCAATGGACGCTCGTTCCCCTGGGGGTTTGCTTCCGGATGATGGGGATGGAATGACTCACCGCCATTCCCGCTCGTGCCGCGGTGAGCCCCATTACACAGCGATGTGAAGGGGGCTGCTCAAGGGTGGCAGACGCCCGGCCGGAAAATCCGATCCGTCGGCACCGTCTTCACGAAATTCGGATCCAAAGGCCAATCGAGGACAAACCGTAAATTGGAACGGGACTTGCTCCTACGTAAGGAAGAAAACCTATCCCTACTAACCTTCCCATGCTACGTCGCTTAAGGAGTGGACCATGGCCATGACGAACACGGGTGAGCTGCAGGACTTGTTGAAGGTGACCAAGATCGATGCCGATCCGTTCGCTTCGATCGAGGCGTCCATTCGCCGCTTGGGCGAAGCGAACGAGCCGGGCGATTCCAACCGCTATGTCAGTGAATGGGAACTGCACGAAGAGGCGATCCAATATGGTGAGCAAATGGCCGCATTAATCAAGGCCGATGAACTTTTGCAATACGGCTCCACCATCGAGACTTCCATTTTTGACGACAACAGCAATCTATCCGAATATCAAGGGGAAATGAGCACCTCCAGCTTCGATGGGACTTTGGATCGCCTGAACTGAGCGATCGTTCAGTCCCAACCACATTGTTTTGGTTTATTCGCTTTTCACTTTTTTTGCTTTTCACCATTGGGGCACACGCGCCGACACGCCTGACCACGAGGGGACATAGGCCCAGGATGGGCCTTGTGCGTCGGGCCGCAGCAAAGACACCTCGTACCCTATTCCGAAATCGTTCCTGATCCCGCGATCCCCCGCCTCTTATTCGCGCACCAGCAATCCGACCGGAAAGTCGGCCAAGATGTGGGCAGCGCCAACCGAGCCATTGTCCCCCTTCACCGTTTGACCGGTCAACAAATTTCTCCACTGCGCACCGTTCAGCTCGTTCGGCAGTTCCAACACCGTGTCCTTCCAAAGCTCCGCCGGCGCCGGCATATCTCCCTCGATCGCCAGTGAGGCCAAAAGCCGAGGCGCCACCGTCAAAACCGCCTGATCCTTCCAGGTGCGCAAAAACGCAAATAGATGGTCAGCTCGCGGCCCCGCGGCGGCAACCGCGTGGTAGTCTCCTTTTTCGAACAGGTCGGGCTGTTCGCGGCGAAGCCTGAGCGCACGGGAAATCACCAAGAGCTTGGCGCGGCCGTCTTCCTTTCGCTCAAGCAGAGCGCCTGCCGATCGCTCGCCATCAAGAGATTTCAGCAGTTCCGCTCTTTTGGCAAAGTCGGGCAACCTGCGGTTGTCCGGATCGACGAGGCTGAAGTCCCAAAGATCCGTTCCCCAGTAAATGTCGGGCACGCCGGGCGCGGTCGAGCGCACCAGCGTTTGCGCCAGCGAATTGAGCAAGCCGAATTTTTGGATCGTGGTCTGGACCTGTTCGAAGTCGTTGAGGAAATCGCGAGCGAGCACCGGATCGAGGATGCGCTCGATGAACTCCACAATGGCCTTGTCGTAATCCGAATCGGGGTTGATCCAGCTGGAATTGACCTTGGCCTCATGCAACGCCTTCACCAGAAAGGTCCCAATGCGCGCGGCATATTCCCTGCGATCCCAATCTTTTTCCAAGGGCCAGGTGCCGGCCAGTGTCTGGTAAATCAGATGTTCCTCGTTGCCATCGGGAGCCAGTACCCCATCGTCGACCTCCACGCGATGCAGGCGATTCCACTGGGACCAGAGTTCGACACGCTCTGTCCACAGTTTGGGCATTTCGGAAAGGACATTGATGCGCGCGCGAACATCCTCGCTTCGTTTCGTGTCGTGAGTTGACAGCGGAGATAACCCGCCTGGCTTGCGGGAGGCGAAAAAAGCGTGGATTTCTTCAGGCTTACGGCCAAACCGGCTCGGATCGCCGCCGACTTCGTTCAGCGAGGTTAGCCGGTTGTACACATAAAGCGCCGTATCCTCAAAACCCTTCGCCATGACCGGGGCGGAGAGCTGTTGAAACTTGCCGGCGAACGTGATTTGCGCGGCCCGGTATTCTTCGGTGGCTGGACCCGACTTCGGGTCCTTGAGCAAAAGCGTGTCGCGCAGAAAATCGAAAAGCGCCTTGCCCAGCGTGGGGTTTCTACGGCGCGCCTTGCGTACCGCTTCGCGAATCACAATGCGGTCGATGTCGCTGACCTGCCCGTCGATGTAGGTGCGGTAAACGGGAAAACAGCAAAGCACCTCGCGCAGCACATGGCGCAAACCGTTGAGCGTAAAGTCGCGGCTGGTGCGGTCCGATTGCGCCAGGCGATCCAGATGTCCGGCAAGGATGTGCAGTTCGCTCGTCATCGACGATTGCAGGATGAGGAACTTGCCGTGGTAGACCAGGTCCTCAAACGATTCGTCGCGGCCGGAAAACGATTCAAAGAAATCGCTCAAGGGGGCCTCGGCGGCGCCATCGACAAACAGGCCGTTGACCGCATTGATGAACTCATATCCGGTCGTGCCGTCGGCAGCCCAGTCGGAGCGCAATTCCTCGCGTGGCCCCAGGATCTTCTCGACCACGACATAAAGAGGACCGTCGGGACGATGAGCCTGTTCCCGCAGGCGATTGAGGTACGTTTTGGGATCGAAGAGGCCATCGGGATGATCGATGCGCAATCCATCCACCAGCCCTTCTTCGAGCCATTCGAAGATCAAGCGGTGCACATCGCGAAAAACCTCTGCTTTTTCGGTGCTCAGGGCCGCCAGGTCGTTCACGTCGAAAAAGCGGCGGTAGTTGATTTCATCAGAAGCGACGCGCCAGGAACAAGGGCGGTAGGCTTGCGCCTCGATCAGGCGATCGAGCTGCACCGGATCCTTGGCCAGTTCCTCGAGGCGAGTTTCGATCGCTTGTTTTAATTCCTCGTGCTTTGAGGTAAGGTCTCTCAATCTTCTTTTGATGACCGCGATTTCGCCGCGCCCTTCGTCAATGCGCGCCTGATCCGATTCGGTTCTTTTGGGCAGATGGCGAATGGCATTGAGGATGCTTTGAAACTCAAGGACCTCTTCGGACTCAGGCCGATCCTTCAGCGATTCGAGCACCGGTTCGAGGATCAGGCCATAGGTCCGCGGATCGATCGAAAGCTCGGTTTCATAGATGAGGAGCAAGAAGCCGCCGCCGGCGAAGGCGAGCCGAAACAATTGGTCGTCGATCGCATCGCCGTAAGGCTTCCCCAAAATCGGTAAGAGGACTTTCCCCTTGAGGTAGTCTCGGGGGTGATCGTTCCAGGCGATATCGAAATAGCCGGCGTAAGGAGACGACGGCCCATTCTCCATGACATCGGACCACCAGGCATTTTCCGACCCAACCGACATATGGTTGGGAACCACGTCGAGGAGGATGCCCATCCCTTGTTGTTTGAGTTGGCGCGAAAACTCGCGAAACTGCTCCATCGTGCCGATTTCGCGATTGAGCCGGGTGTGATCGCTCACATCGTAGCCGTGCGTGCTCCCCTTTTTGGCCGTTAACAACGAGGACAAATAGGCATGCGTGATGCCCAGCGATTTCAAATAGGGAATGATCGCCGTCGCGTCGGTCAGGTTGAAACCGGCGTGCATCTGCAGCCGGTAGGTCGAGCCGGGAATGCGCCGAGCCTGCGCGATCATACCATCACCCCCCCGAACCGTCATCGAGTGTTTACCGTCGTGGGCGATCATATTATCTCCCCCCGAACCATCATCGAGTGTTTACCGTGGTGGGCGATCATACCATCACCCCCCGAACCATCATCGAGTGCTTACCGTGGTGGGCGATCATACCATCACCCCCCGAACCATCATCGAGTGCTTACAGTGGTGGGCGATCATACCATCACCCCCCGAACCGTCATCGAGTGCTTACCGTCGTGGGCGATCATACCATCACCCCCCGAACCATCATCGAGTGCTTACCGTGGTGGGCGATCATACCATCACCCCCCGAACCATCATCGAGTGCTTACCGTCGTGGGCGATCATACCATCACTCCTCGTGGGGTGCGCCGGCCGGTTCTGCGCATTTCCTTGCGCATTTCCTCGGCTTGCAGCGGGGTGACCGTCAGGCCGATATGATGCGGCCGCGTGCGGAAGAGCGCCAGCGATCGATCCATCAACGAGTACTTGCCGCCCCCCTCAAGCAGTTGAGAATGAGCATGGTCATTCGCGGTGTAGATCAAAAGCTCCCAGCGATGGTTCGGATTGGTCGGCGGCAAGGTGAATTCCACCGATTCGTGATGGCCATTCATCAAGATGAGCAAGGAATCTCCCTGAATGACCTCGCCATGTTCATCGGTATCGTTCATCAAGTCGCCTGCTAAGCGCATCCCTAAACAGGTAACCTGCTGGTTCCATTGATCGTCGGTCATATCTTCCCCGGCGGCGTTGAACCAGGAGATGTCGCTGATTCCTTCGCCGCGAATGGCTCGGCCCAGGAAGAATTTTCGACGCTTGAGCACCGGCTGTTCGCGGCGGATGCGGGTGAGTTTGCGCACAAAGGTGAGCAGAGCTTTTTTCGACGAAGTCATTTTCCAGTCGAGCCAAGTCAGGTCATTGTCCTGGCAATAGGTGTTGTTGTTCCCTTTTTGCGTGTGGCCGATTTCATCGCCACTTAAAAGCATCGGCACTCCCTGGGAGAGCATGAGGGTTGCGAGCATGTTGCGCCGCTGGCGCTCGCGCAGCTTGATGATGTTGGGGTCTTCGGTAGGACCTTCGGCGCCGCAATTCCAGCTACGGTTATCGTCGGTGCCGTCGCCGCCTTCCTGGCCGTTGGCTTCATTGTGTTTGCCGTTGTAGCTGACCAGGTCGGTGAGGGTGAAGCCGTCGTGGCAGGTGATGAAGTTAATGCTCGCATAAGGCCGGCGGCCATTGTGTTCGTAAAGATCGCTGGAACCGCAAAGCCGGGTGGCGATCTTGCCAGCAGAGCCTCCGCCCCCTTTCCAAAAGTCGCGTACCTCGTCGCGGTACTGGCCATTCCATTCGGTCCAAAGCACGGGGAAATTGCCGACCTGGTAGCCGCCCGGGCCTACATCCCACGGCTCGGCGATCAACTTGACGCGCGAGAGCACCGGATCTTGGTGGATGATGTCGAAGAAGGCGCCCAGCTTGTCGACATCGTAAAGTTCGCGAGCCAAGGTCGAGGCCAGGTCGAACCGGAATCCGTCGACATGCATTTCGAGCACCCAGTACCTCAAGCTGTCCATGATCAACTGCAACATGCGCGGATGCTGCATGTTCGGCGTGTTGCCGCAACCGGTGAAATCCATGTAGTAGCGCGACGAATCGGGAGAGAGGCGATAGTAGGCGCTGTTGTCGATGCCGCGCATCGATAGCGTGGGCCCCAGATGATTGCCTTCAGCGGTGTGGTTATACACCACATCGAGGATCACTTCGATTCCCGCGGCGTGCAGCCGGCGCACCATCATCTTGAACTGTTGAACCGCTCCGGCGGGGTTGGTTGCGAAGCGGGTGTCGGGCGCGAAAAAGCCAAGGGTGTTGTAACCCCAGTAGTTGGAGAGCCCCTGTTCCAGAAGGTGGCGGTCGTCGGCCCGATGATGGATCGGCAGCAGTTCCACGGCCGTCACATTCAGTTCAAGCAGGTGCCGGATGGCGGCTTCGGAGGCCACGCCGGCATAGTTGCCGCGCATTGCAGGAGGCACCCCCGGCATGCGATGGGTGAAGCCCTTCACATTCATTTCGTAAATCAAGGTCTGATGCCAGGGGGTGCGCGGCGGCTGATCGTCTCCCCAGGTGAAGGCATCGTCAACGACGGCGCCAAGCGGAGCGAAGGGCGCCGAATCGCGCTCGTCGAAAGTCAGATCATCTTCACCAATTTTGTATCCGAAAAGGGCGTCATCCCAGGAGAGGTCGCGGCCGACGAGTTTCGCGTAGGGGTCGAGCAGAAGCTTGTTCTTGTTGAACCGCAGGCCGTTCTCGGGCTCGTAGGGGCCTTCGATCCGGTAGCCGTACAACTGACCCGGAAGCGCATCGGGCAGATAGCAATGCCAGACCTGGTCGGTCCGCTCGCGCACGGGAATGCGCGCGATTTCCTTCTGTGCCCCGGATTCGGCGAACAGGCAGAGATAAACATTCGTGGCGTGTTCGGAAAATAGGGCGAAATTGACACCAATACCGTCGTAAGTCGCTCCCAGGGGAAACGGGCGGCCAGGCCAAACGCGCATAGAAGGTCCTTTCCAATGACTTCTCGTAAGTGCGAACCACGAAGGAAAAACGGAAATTCCTTTCTGAGTTCAAAGCATGTGCTCAGACAGTTAAGCAGGTTTTGTGCCGATGATTGGGATTCGGGCACGATTTTTGCACCAGGTGTTGCCTTCATCCACCAGGTGTTGCCTTCATCCAAATGAGGCATGGTAAAGGGGACGATATGAGGCCGGATCGAAGGTATCCCATTGGGGCGGAACTTCTTACCAGTGGGGCGGTCCGATTCCGCGTTTGGGCGCCTGAGCGCAAGCGCGTGGATGTAAAACTGGAATCAGATGGGAAAATGGAATCCGCAGCGGGCAGTTTGTTGCCGATGGAATCGGAGAACAACGGCTATTTTTCGCTGACGACCGATCAGGCGAAAGCGGGTAGCCTCTACCGCTATCTTCTCGATGGCACCGGCCCTTTTGCCGATCCGGCCAGTCGCTTTCAACCCGAGGGACCTCATGGCCCCTCTCAGGTGATCGACCCAGGCCAATTCACCTGGACCGACCAGCATTGGACGGGCGTGGCGCCCGATCAGGCGGTGATTTATGAAATGCACCTGGGAACCTTCACGCCTGAAGGCACTTGGGCCAGCGCCGAAAAAGAACTGACGGAACTGGCATCGGTCGGCATCACCTGCATTGAAGTGATGCCGGTCAATGATTTCCCCGGAAAATTCGGTTGGGGCTACGACGGAGTCAACTTGTTCGCGCCCAGCCGACTCTATGGAACACCTGACGAATTCAGAAGTTTCGTCAACAGCGCACACGAACTGGGAATCGGCGTCATCCTCGATGTTGTGTATAACCACATCGGTCCCGATGGCAATTTTCTCTGCGAGTTTGCCAAAGACTATTTCACCGACAAACACAAAACCGACTGGGGCAAGGCGATCAATTTCGACGGCTCCCATCATGGTCCGGTGCGGGAGTTTTTTCTGGCCAATGCCCGCTACTGGATCGATGAATTTCATCTGGATGGGCTACGGCTTGACGCCACGCAAAACATCTACGACGATTCGCCGCCGGCGCGCCACATTTTGACGGAAGTCGGCCGCGTGGTACGCAAGGCGGCGCGGGGCAAAACCACATTCATTGTCAATGAAAACGAAAGCCAACACTCGGAACTGGCGCGGCCCGAAGAGCAAGGCGGCTTTGGCCTAGATGCGCTTTGGAACGACGACTATCACCATAGCGCCATGGTCGCCCTGACCGGCAAAAGCGAAGCGTATTACACCGACTACCGGGGCAAGCCGCAGGAACTGATTTCGGCCGTTAAATACGGCTATTTGTACCAGGGCCAGTGGTACTCCTGGCAAAAACAACGCAGGGGCCACCCCGCCCTCGATCTACCGGCGCGCGCCTTCGTCAACTTCCTGCAAAACCATGATCAGGTGGCGAATTCGGCGCTCGGATTGCGCGTGCATCAGTTGTCGAGCCCAGGAAAATACCGGGCCATGCACGCGCTCACCCTGTTGGCGCCGGGCACGCCGATGCTCTTTCAGGGGCAGGAATTTGCCTGCAATTCCCCCTTCTTTTACTTTGCCGATCATGGTCCCGAACTGGGGGAAATGGTTAGAAAAGGCCGCCTGGAATTCCTTACGCAATTCCCCAGTTTGAAAGACGAGGCAGTCGCCGCGTCGGTCCCGGTGCCCAACGACCCCAAAACGTTTGAGCGCTGCAAATTGAACTTCGAGGAGCGCCAACAAAATGAACCGGCCTATCGATTGACCAAGGATCTGCTGCGCTTGCGAAAATCGGATCGGGCCTTCAGCAGGCAGTCGCGCGTCGATGGCGCGGTGCTCGGCGACCATGCCCTGGTGCTGCGCTTCTTTCAAGACGACGGAATGGATCGCTTGGTCATCGTCAACCTCGGCAGCGACCTGGATTTCAAAACTTGTCCCGAACCCTTACTCGCGCCTCCGCAAGGTTACTTTTGGGACCTGGCGCTCTCGACCGAACAGGGCCAGTATGGGGGAGGCGGCGCGACCGTACCCGACACGAAAGATCAAGGCTGGCATATCGCCGGAGAGAGCACGGTCGTTCTGGTGCCCACCAAGAAGGCCCCTGCTGAAGGAGGGAGTGCGTCGTGATGCAAGAACCAACATTGGCGCCGGTTCGCCGGATCCTTGGTCTCGACCTGAATCATATGCTCGATCGGGAATGGCTGGTCACCAATGGCCTGGGAGGTTTCGCTTCAGGAACGATCAGCGGTGCCGCCACGCGCCGCTACCACGGCCTGCTTGTTGCGGCTCATCCCGCCCCTTTGGGGCGTTTGATGATGTTCAACCACTTGATCGAGCAGTTTCGCTTTCCCGATTGGTCGGTCGTGACCGTCGGCGGCCTGGAACATCGAGACAAGCTCGACATATTGGGGGCCGACCTCTTGAAGGAATTCCGGCTCGAATCGGGGTTGCCCGTCTGGCGCTATGAGTCGCACAACCATGTCATCGAAAAGCGACTCTTCATGCCAAACCGGCACAATACGGTCCACGTCATCTACACCCTGATCGAGGGTCCAGGACCGGTGCGCCTCAAACTTCGCCCCTCGGTTCATTTTCGCTCATACGATGCGCCGGTGAGCGCTATCATGCGGCGAGCCTACACCTTGACGGCCACCGAAGATCGCTACGAACTGGCGGGCGAAGACAACAACATGCCCGTGTTGCGGTTTTTCCTACACGGCGATCAGGGCGCGTTGACTCTTGCCGGGGCCCAGGTTCCCGATGTGCTTTACCGGGTCGAGGAAGATCGAGGCTATGAAGGGGTCGGCGCGCTGTTCAATCCCGGCCTCTTTCGGGTGAACTTGCTGGCGAATCGGCCGGTCACCTTGACGGCTTCCACGGAGAGCTGGGATCAGATCATGGCTCTCGCGCCGGCCGATGCCCTCAAGGGAGAAATGGTCCGGCGCACCCGTCTGATCGAAGCAGGTGATCCGGCGGTCCGCACCGAGTTCGGCGCGGAGCTGATTCTGGCCGCCGACCAATTCGTCATCACACCGGCAGGGCGCCCGCTCGACACCGCCCGGGCTCATGCCACCGGCGATGAAGCCCGCACCGTAATCGCGGGGTATCACTGGTTCACCGACTGGGGACGCGACACGATGATCAGCCTGGAAGGGTTGACTCTGGTCACGGGGCGATCCAAGGAAGCCGGTTCGATTTTGCGCACCTTCGCCGGCCATGTACGCGACGGCCTGATCCCCAACTACTTCCCCGACGGCGAAAATCAGGGGGTTTACCATACCGCCGATGCGACCTTGTGGTTTTTCCACGCGCTGGGCCGTTACCTCGACGCGACGCAAGACCGCGCGATGCTGCGCGATCTGATTCCCATGCTCAAAGAGATCGTGGCGAAGCACCAGGCGGGAACGCGCTTCGGCATTGGCGTCGATCCGGCCGATGGATTGTTGCGGCAGGGGGCGCAAGGATATCAACTGACCTGGATGGATGCCAAGGTGGGCGACTGGGTCGTCACGCCCAGGCGAGGCAAGGCGGTGGAAATCAATGCGCTCTGGTTCAACGCTTTGAAACTGCTTGCCACCTGGCTTCGCGAGGAAAATGCAGGTGGAGCCGAAGCAATCGAGGCGGCCGCCCAAAAAGCCCAAGATTCGTTCAACCGGCGCTTCTGGAACCCGACGTCCAACTGCCTGTTCGACGTCGTCGATGGCGAAACGGGGGATGACCCAGCCTGCCGGCCCAACCAGGTGTTCGCGATCTCGCTGCCTCATCCGATTCTTGATCGCAGCCACTGGGCCTCGGTCATGAAGATCGCGCAGGAAAAGCTGCTCACGCCGGTCGGCCTGCGCTCGTTATCTCCGGATCACCCCGACTTCAAGGTGAAGTATTATGGCGATCTGCGCGCGCGCGATGCGGCCTATCACCAGGGAACGATCTGGGCCTGGTTGATTGGGCCGTTCATCGACGCCTGGTGGAAGACCTTCCCGGACAAGCTGGCCGAAGGCCGCCATCTCCTCGATGGGTTTGAAGCCCATCTGTCCGAAGCGTGCATCGGCACGATCAGTGAAGTCTTCGACGCCGAGAAACCGTTCTGCCCGCGCGCTTGCATCGCCCAGGCCTGGAGCGTGGCGGAAGTGTTGCGCTGCTTGAAGAAGTTTCAGGTCAAGGATGCTTGATCGAACCGGCAGGAAATGTTCACGCTTCCCACCGGTCGGATCTGCTGCCATCCAAGCACCATCGATTGGGATGAATGCGGCACAACCTGGGAAAATTATTTGAGGTAAGAGAGTCGAAGACTCTCTTACCTCAAATCGTTCTAAGCCACCATCTCGGCGGAATGAATCAATTCGGTAAAGACCCCGCCGCGGCTTGCCAGATCGGAATAGGTTCCTTCTTCGACGATTTTTCCGGTCTGGAACACCAGAATCCGGTCGGCATCTTTCAAGGTGGTCAGGCGGTGGGCCACCAGCACCACGGTGCGATCCTGGCGAGCGTACTCGATCGCCTTCTTGATCTGACGTTCATTGATGCTGTCCAGCGCCGAAGTCCCTTCATCGAGGATCAAGATGGGTGGGTCTTTCAAAAACACTCGCGCCAGCGCGATCCTTTGACGCTGGCCGCCGGAGAGGTTCGAGCCCCGATCGAGCACTCGTGCCATATATCCCTTTGGATTCTCGACGATCTCATCGTGAATGCAGGCCAAGCGGGCCGCGACTTCCACCATTTCGGGCGTCGCATCCGGGATTCCATAGGTGATGTTTTCGGCGATGGTCCCATGAATGATGAACGGGTTTTGTCCCACATAACCGATCAAGCGCCCAATGTCCGCGCGCGACAATCGGTCGAGGTCGGCCCGGCCGACACGCACCTGCCCCGAGCTGGGATGGGTCAGGCGCATGAGCACGCGCAACAGGGTGGTCTTGCCGCATCCGGACGGGCCGGCAATGCCGATCGTTTCGCCGTGGCGGATGCACATCGAGATCTTGTCGAGCGCTCGTTTCGACGATCCCGCTTCGGTGGGATAGTCCAGCACCAGTTCTTCACAGGAGATGAGGGGTTCGCCTTTTTCGAGTACGGGAGATTCCGTGTGATCCGGGTTGAAGGAGCGGTCCTGGGGTTGATCGAGCATCGATTGCAAGTTGGCGACCTCGAGGCTGCACTCGTGGCCTTCATCCAGCGCGCGATGAACTTCGTTCATCGGGGCCATGACCGTGAGGAAGAGCATCGAAAAGGTCAAAATGTCGCCATAGGTGATCTGGCCATCCACGGCGAGGTAGACCCCCAGGCCGAGCACGAGGATATGAAAGAACCCTTCGTTCAAAGCCCGCGCGGCCCCGAAGAGCGACATTTCCAGATGGTGCCGGCGTTCCATGCTGCGCAGACTTTTCGTTTCGTCGTCGAATCGTTTCAACTCGTAATTCTCGGTATGAGCGGCGCGGACATAGTCGATGCCGCCCAGGAGTTCCGAGATCGAACCGTCGATTTTTTCCCTCCCGCCGATCAATCGCAAACGAATTCCTTTTTGGGAAGCGAGTTGCCGAACCGTGAGCCAGATCGAAATGGGGATGACGCCCGCCATGGCCACGGCCAGGATGGGTTTCTTGCTCAACGCGGCCGCGATGGCAAAGCCGCCGGTGACAAAAGGAGGGAGGCAATCGAGAAGAATGAGCCGGACAAAGCGGACGGTGCCCACGACGCTGCGGCCGATGCGTCCTTGCAGCGTGCCGATCTTTTCCTTGGAAAGATGAGCCAGGTCGGATTTGATCAGCTTGCCGATCACCATTACCGACAGGCGTTGTTCAAAGCGCGTGCAAGCCGATTCGACAAGCGCGCGGCGGCCCACCTGAATCAGTTCCCGGGCCACATAGATGCCGGCAATCCAGCCGAGGATGACGGCGGCCGAGCGCAAGATTTCGTCTTTATCAGCGCCCGCGGCGTTTTTCACGCCGTCGACCAGGTCGCCCAGCAAAAGGGGGAAGGCGATGTTGCAGCCGCTGACGATTGTCAGAAGGACGGTCGCCGCCGCAAAGGCCAGTTTCTGTTTTCGTGGAACCATCGACCAGACGGTGCGTCCGCTGCGGAACACCAGTCCTGCTTCCGCGAAAAAGCCCTGAAAGGAAATCGTTTTTTCGGTGGAGTTCATCTGTACCAGTCCGTTGATCTGTAAGCCGAAAAATCATCCGCCATTCAGAGAGGTGCCTTTTCCATAGGCAATCCATGTGCCAGGTACGGAAGTTGCTGTGATGAGATTCGGACGGGAAAGAGGGAAAACGATTTATGAAATTCCACGCACTGGCGACGGACTACGATGGCACGATCGCCCTGAACGGCAGGGTGGACGATGCGACTCTGGGTGCCTTGAAAAAGATCCGTGAATCGGGCCGCAAGCTGATCATGGTAACGGGTCGCGAACTGGATGACCTTTTCAAGAATTTTGAACAGGTTGAACTGTTCGATCGGATCGTCGCGGAGAATGGCGCGCTCGTCTACAATCCCGCCACCAAGGAGATGAGCCTGATCGGTTCGCCCCCCTCCGAAGCGTTCATCGAGGAATTGAAACGCCGGGGCGTGCCATCCATTTCTGTCGGTCACGTCATTGTTGCGACCTGGGAGCCCTTTCAAAGTGTCGTGCTGGATGTGATTCGCGACCTGGGGCTCGAATTGCAAGTCATTTTCAACAAGGGGGCGGTGATGATCCTCCCTTCGGGGGTCAATAAGGCGAGCGGGCTCTCGCTGGCCCTGACGGAAATGGGCTTATCGCGCCATAACACGGTCGGCGTGGGCGATGCGGAGAACGACCACGCGTTTCTTGAAATGTGCGGTTGCGCCGTGGCCGTTTCGAATGCGATCCCGGCGGTGAAGGACCGCGTGGACCTGGTCATGCAGGCAGACCATGGGGCCGGCGTGACGGAACTGATCGAGCGCATGCTCGCGGACGATCTGAGCGGCGTGAGCGATGAATCGATCCATCTGGGCGCGCTCGACGGTGGCGAGCCGGTCGGTCTTTGCCCCTCGTCGCAGGGCATCCTTGTGTGCGGCAGTTCCGGCGCCGGTAAATCGACTCTGACCACCGGCGTACTCGAAAGAATGGCGGCCAAGGGTTACCAAATTGCCATTTTCGATCCGGAGGGCGATTACGATCTCCTCTATTTTGCCATCGCCCTGGGAAGTCCGCAGCGGGCGCCGCTGGTCGAGGAAGCGCTCGATATCTTGAAAGACCCTTCCCGCAATTTGTCGGTGAATTTGCTCGGCATTCCCCTGGAGCATCGGCCCGCGTTTTTTGCCGAGTTTCTGCCGCGGATCCTGGAGCTACGCGCCCGCACGGGGCGGCCTCATCTCATCGTTATCGATGAAGCGCATCATTTGCTTCCCGTCGAATGGGGCCCGGCCAAGACCGTGTTGTCGGAACGCACGCGGGGCATTTTGTACATCACCGTCAATCCTGAAACCGTCGCGCCGGCAGTGCTTGAAACGGTCGACACGCTCATTGCCGTGGGAGATGAGCCGGGAAAAACGATCGACTCCTTTTGCAAGGCGGTGGGAAGCAAATCCGGTTTGAAGGCCGAGGTAACGAAATTGCCGCCGGGAGATGTGCTGCTTTACAAGCGCCGGGAATCGGCCACGGTGCTCGTTCATTCCGAGAAGCCCACAACGGAAAGAAAAAGGCACTCGCGCAAGTACGCGGAAGGGAACCTGGGATCCTCCCGAAGCTTCTATTTCCGCGGCCCCGAGGGGAAGCTCAACCTGAAAGCCCACAATCTCGTCATGTTCCTTCAGCTTGCCGATGGCGTTGACGACGAGACCTGGAGGTTTCATCTCAAGCGACGCGAGTACTCCTACTGGATGCATCGCTACATCAAGGATGCGGAACTGGCTTTTGAGGTGGGCGCGATCGAAAGAAATGAGAAACTCAGCGACAAGGAATCGCGGGCGGCGATACGCAATAGTATCGAGTCGCGGTACACGCTTCCGGCCGACAAGCCCTCGGGAAAAATCAACTGATTCCGTGGCGATAAAACGGGCTTCTTCTCGCTCCCACGGCATGGTTCTTGCGGAATTTTAGGGAGTGAAAATGGCAGTCGGCCATTTGCCAAAACAAGGAGAAGAACATGTGCGTTTCGATGAATGAAGACCTGGCGGAGTTTGAATTCAACCAAACCGAAAAACAGCGCGAAGAAGATTATTGGGGAAAGCTTGAAGGAGATACCGACTTCGACTTGCCCCAAGAAACTCCCGAGCGTTGTGCGGCCGAAACTCCGAACGGGGCCTGCGCGCAGAAGGCCGGTTGTTCCCAAACAAACGGCCAAATTCAACACGGCCAAATTCAAAACGGCCAAATTCAACACGGTATGGAAGTGATCGCCTCCTGCGGCAATCGCATCGGCAAGGTGGATCATCTCGATGGCGAAGACTCGATCAAGTTGATGAAACACGATTCGCTTTCGGAAGGCCAACATCACTGGATCCCGACCTCCTGGGTGGAGCGCGTGGACCAACATGTCCACCTCAACCTCAATTCGCAGGAGGCGATGAATCGCTGGAAAAACGAAGAAGCCTGCGAAGCTTGTTCGACCTAGCGCGTGATGGGAAGTCGACTTCCTGAGCCGGGGTTAGCCCCGGCTCATTTTTTTCCCCCTCGGTTATCCGTGATTGGCGCAGAGCCGGATGCAAGGACCCCAAGGCTGGGAAACGCCGAGGTGTGCGAGAGAATTGAGATCGCGGTTTGAGGGCGGCATGCTGTTTGCATGCCCGGAATTGTTCGATACAGAATGACCATGCAAGGAGATTTCAATGGCGCTTTCCAACCTTCACGACCTGTACGTTGACGAGCTCAAGGACCTGTACAACGCCGAGTCCCAACTGCTCAAGGCTTTGCCGAAAATGGCAAAGGCGGCTTCCGCGCCCGAACTGAAAAGGGCATTTGAGGACCACCTCGAAGTGACGCAGGGCCACGTTCAACGGCTCGAAACGATCTTTGAAGACCTCTCCATTCCTGCCCGGGGCAAGAAGTGCAAGGCGATGGAAGGGCTGATCGCCGAAGGGGCGGAACTCATCGCGGAAAAAGGCGAGCCGTCCGTCAAGGACGCTGGCCTCATCGCCGCCGCTCAGCGTGTGGAACACTACGAAATGGCGGGTTATGGCTGCGTTCGCACCTTCGCCAAATTACTTGGGTATGAAGATGCCGTTGCGCTCTTGCAACAAACCCTCGATGAAGAGGGGGAAGCAGACAAGGCGCTGACTGAACTGGCCGAATCGATCATCAACATCAACGCCGAAGGCGCCGACGACGAAGAAGAAGGCGATGAAAGCGGCGAGGATGAAGAAGAGGCCGAGGACGCCGAGGAAGAGGAGGAGAAAAAACCGGCCAGGGGATCTCGCCAGGCTGCTTCACGAACCAACCAAACGGCGACGCAAGCCAAAAAGGCGCCGGCCCGCAGGATGACCAGGTGATTGCGTCCGGGCGAATTCGAGCCAAATCTTCGGGAGCGCCAGGACGAAATCGCGGGGAACAAGAGGCTCTCATCGGCTCACTCGTTCCACACGACGATAAAAAGGGGAAAGGAAGGGGACGCCTTCCTTTCCCCTTTTTCCATTGCACTTGATCAAAGCGGAAGGCGGCAGATTTCATTGTTGTCAGCGCGCGCTTAGCCGCTGTGTGGGAAAGGCGACTGCCGATGATTGGGCGACGTTAGTTGCCTTGTTGCAATGGCAGCTGGATGACGAACTCGGTGCCCTTGCCGAGCCCTTCGCTTTGAGCGTGGATGCGGCCGCCATGGAGTTCCACAAGGCCTCTGGCGGTGGTCAAGCCGATTTCGAGGTCGCCCGACTTACTTTCGGCAGCTTCGGCCACCGGTACATAGGGCTCAAAAATGTGACCCAGGGCTTCGGGGGTGTGGCCGTTTCCCGAATCCCTGACTTTGATGATCACTTCCGGCCCGTGTTCTTCGGCGATGAGGCAGATTTGGCCGCCGTCACGAGTGTTTTTCGCGGCGCTCGTCAGCAGGTTAGTCAGGATCTGCTCAAGAAGCGATGCATCGGCGTGAACCCAGATCGGCTTCGGAGGAAGGGCGACGGTGAGTTCCTGTTTGCGCCCATCCATGAGGGATCGCACACTTTTGACGGCTTTGGCCATGATGATCGTGGCGTCGAGCCTCGTCTTGTGCATCGTGATTTTGCCGCTTCGAAGCCGCGATACATCGAGCAACTTGTCGAGCAACCGATTCATCATCCCTACCTGGCGATCGATGACGCCAAGCGCCCATTGCATGTCGGGATCGGGAACGCCCTTGATCTTCAGAATGGCGATGGCGTTACGCATTGGAGCCAGCGGATTGCGCAGCTCATGCTCCAGCGCATGGATGAATTCGTCTCGTTGCTTGATTGTATCTCGCAGTTGTTGGTTGCTTCGTTTCTGCGTCAGATCACTGATCGTCACAAAAAGCAGGTCCACCGCGAAAGGAAGGGGAGTGCACGTCACATGAATCGGCAGGATGGTGCCGCTTACCGGTTCAAGATCGACCTCTCCGGGTGTCTTTTCGACCTGTCCCTTGTGAAGAATCCGCTCAAATGAAGGTTGCGAAGCAGCGGAAACCCACCGAGTCAAAGGGTTCCCAACTAACTGGGCAGAAGGGGTCCTGAGCGCATCGCAAAAAGCGCGGTTACTCTGTTGAATTTTCCCATCGAGGGAAAGGCAACAGGCTGCCTGATCGGTCGATTCCACGAGCCACCGGCCAAATCGATCCGCCCCGTCTTTACCCAAATCAATCTGCGTCAAGATCTTTTTCCTGCTTGCTGATGGTTCCATGCCAAGGAATTAAGGCGTGGCAACCCTGTCTGGCCGGTTATCGCGCCTGAATTCCCTCTTTCTTCCCCGCTCAGCGGGTTCATCCCCGCAATCACCTACCAGAGTGACCACAAACCCCAGGGTAGTTTAGAGTTTTGCCGCCAAACACCAGCGGTGCGACTCCCGCGCCTGGGGGCAAATTCACCGTTGCCTTGTACGCTACAAGAGTTCTCAAGCGGATCGCGTACGTGGATTTCCCATGGGAGGAAGCGCGCGGCTCATGCGGTGGGAACAGGATTGCCTGGATATCGGTCTTTTCGCATCACGGTTAAGGTCAGCGAAAGTGCCAAATCCGTAAGGTCGCGACGGCCTTCCCAGTAGAAAACCCAACCAAGTGCCAGAAATCCAGGAGAAATCTGCCTGATCAGATTTTTCTTGAGGCCCTGTCCCGCAGGTACCGCATAATGAAATCGCGATTTGAATCCTTTGGCACCCTTTTCGCTTAAGGGAATACCGCTTAAGGGAATATCGCTTAAGGGAATCTGAGCTTTGGAAATTTGAGCTTCCGCAACTCCTGAAGAGAGAAGCTTAAGACGGTCCCCGCCTGAGTGAAACTTGCCATGACGATCCGAGCGCTTGCTTCCCACAACAGGAGAAAAGCTTCGGACTTCCGGCCTGCAGAACGTCTCAATGATTTCCCGCGGCATCGAAATCGGTCTTTCAAGACATCTGAAAGAGGCGCGATCATGGTAAGGGAGAAACTCAACTTCCACTTTACCGAACATCCCGGCAGTCCCTTCCTCGAAAAAACCGGAAACAAATCACTCTCACCAGAAAATGACTCATGAGCATGCTCATGCGTGGTCATAACCTGCCACCAGTTATAGCGAAAGAACAATCGCGACTTCATTATACTAAAAGCATCCTGCAATAAAAACAGTGTAAATAGAACTACACTGTTTTTATTGCATGAAATGATTGATTTTTAGAGCCGGGATGAGTCGATAGCGGACAATCAAGCATTTTTTTCTTGCTTGATTGTCCGGTGTCGACTCATTGTTTTTATTGTGAATATTTGAAACTTACCATTCAACGGGCGCGAATGCATGGATCAAGAATTGCCTAAAAGGAATCCCATTCTCTCCAGCATCGCGCGGTTGCCGAATATTTCAGGGCAATGCAAATCCCCCAAACCGTTTTATCGTTTGGCACATCAATTGCAGCCAGCCTGGTTTCCAGGTAATGGATTCTGGCGTTGGCTTCCAAAAAAGTAAAAGTGGACGCAAACAGCCGAACTTTAGGGGCTCAGGAACGGAGGAAAGAACCATGGGCTTATTCACTCGGATCGCAACGGGTTGTTTTTCATCCAAGCAAATGCTTTCTTCGACAAAGCGGTGGAAAAAATCGACACCGAAACACCGGTCTGCGGAAATCTGCCTGGAAAGCCTGGAAGACCGCCGCACTCCCGCCGGATTCGCCTACGACAACATTGCGCAGAGCCTTGGCATCAACCTCGCCGAGGGTGAAACGATGACGATTGTTTCCCAGGGGGCGGGAAGCTACCAGTTTGCTCTTAATGGCGCCAATCAATTCACGGGTGTCGATAGTCCCGGCAGCATGACAGGCAACGGTACCGGTAACCTTGCGATCACGGGATTGGCCGCACCAAACTCGATTGTCATTAACGATCAGTCTTTCAATTCCAACGTCGTGTTCGGCAATTCGACGGGAATGTTCGCCAACAACCTAAAAGTGATTCTCAATGGCGCAAGCAGCCAAGCATTCATCAATAACCCGATCAACATCAACGGTGACATCGACTTCCCCTCCACGACGGGCGTGGTCCATTTGAACTCCAACTTGACGTCGAGCGGCGCGCAGACCTTCGGTGGCCCGGTCACCCTGGGGAGCGGCGTCAAAACCTTGAGCGGTTCCACCGTCAGCAATCTGTCGACGATGACGGGCACCGGATCTCCCGGCGATCAACTCTTCATCAATGGCGATGCGTCCATCGGGGGCGACATCGCCGGATTCGAGGACTTCAGGGTACTCGGAGCCACCAACCTGAACGCCGACGTCATCACCTCCGGCGCGCAGGTGTATCACGGCGCAATCACCGCGACCGGAGCCAGAACTCTGACCGGCACCACCATCTCCAACAATGCGGCGATCGATGGCGACGGCAGCGGCCTTTCGGTGGTCGGCGATCTGAACATGTACGACGCGATCAGTGGTGTCGGTCCGTTCCATGTCACCGGAAAGTTGATGATCGCCGGGACGGCGAAAAACGATCTGATGAGCGTCAACTCGAGCGACGGTAGAACCTGGACCGGCACCGTGTTTGGCAAGGCGCTCGGGCCCGTCGATGTCGATTCCCAAAACCTGTTCGTGTTCGGTTTCGGCGGCACCGACTCTCTGAAACTCGGATTGGGACAATCGAAAACCGGAATCGATACCAAGGTGATCGTCGATATGAGCACCGGATCGAAAATCGTCGCGGTGAACAACAACACCGCCGGCGCGGTGGTCCGCTCGACCTCTCCGGGTTACTACAAATACAGCTGGGTGGGTGGGGGCGACTCCTACGTGCAGGTGTCGAATGTGAAGCAGATCAATGTTTCGCCTTCGACCACGGAGAGCTATGTGGCCAGCCTTTACGCCACCATGCTCAACCGCAATGGCTCAACGGCCGAGATCGCTTCCTGGGCTCGCACGCTGGGGAATACCCCCAGCACGCAAGCGATTCAGAAGGTGGCCGGTGCCTTTTTCCATTCGGGTGAACGAGCAAACCAGTTGGTCAAATCCTGGTACGCCGACAATTTAAGCCGCAGCGCTTCCGCGGCCGAAATCGCGGGCTGGGCCAGCCAACTCGTTGCGGGTCAGAGCGAATCGTCTCTGCTGGGCAAGTTCATGAGTACTCCGGAATACATCGTGAAGCATGGCGGCGGCGGCGCCAACACCATCAACATGCTGTACAACGAATTCCTTGGACGGGTCGCCTCGACCGCGGAAGTCCGCTCCTGGTACAACGCTCAGGGCCAGGTCGATCTTTCCAATGTGGCCCGCAGCATCTTCTCAAGCCGTGAATATGCCAAAAACCAGATCGCTACCTATTACGATCACTATCTGAATCGCAACCAGGAAGCGATCTCCGGCTTCTATGACGAAAATGCGTTCCTGGGCAGCGGGGTCACGGCGAAAGAAATCGATTCCTGGTTCCGCGACCGCCAAAGCCTCGAACAGGTTCAATACCAGATCGCCTGGTCGCGTGAAATGTTCCGCAATATCAGGTAGTCCTGCCCTCAGGTCACCCGATCATCGGATCTTGAGTTTCCAAGCGTAGGGCCGGTTCAATCGTTCGATTGGCCCGGTCCTTTTAACTTTTATTTCAATACACTTATTTATGGCTGAAGCTAGTTTTTGGCAAAAAATTTGAATTGAAATGGCGCAAATATTAGATGGTTATTAAGGGAAAGTAATCGCCGCCGATTGAGAGCAAGTTTTCCCAGCAGGTGTTGATTGTTGACATTTTTTGATTTGAAGCGTCGGTCCCTCCTCTCAACAACCGATCGCTGGGATCACGAGTCCTCTTCTTAAGGGCTCGGAAAGGTCGCTTTCTTGCGAAATAAAGCCCTTTTTCGGGCTGGAAAGCCCATTTCAAGCAAATTGCACTGATTCGGTGTCTTTGTCCTCAAACCGGCATGCCTTTTGCGAATCAATAAGTCCAAGGAGATGTGGTTATCTCCAAGGAGCAAATAAGGAGTTTCGATCATGAATTGGTCAACTTTGGAAGGCAGTTGGAAAGAAATTAGCGGCCAGGTCAAGAACCGTTGGGGTAAGCTCACCGACGATGATTTGACGCAAGCCGAAGGCAAGAAGGAGCGCCTGCTGGGCGCCATCCAGAAACGCTATGGCATCGCCAAGGAAGAAGCTGAGCATCAAATCAGCGAGTTCCTTGCAGCTTCCGAAAGCTGGTTGGGAAAGGCGAAGGAAACCGTCGCCCACGCGTACGAAAAGACGAAGGAAAACGTCTCCAATTTCGCCGAAAAAGCGAAGGAGAATGTTTCTCAGGCGGTCGAAAAGGGCCGTCACTATGTCACCGACACCACCGCCAGCCAGAAATGCGCCGACCTGCGCGACCTGGTAGGCCGTTACCCCATTCAGGCCACCATCGTAGGCCTGGGCCTCGGTTTTTTGATCGGCCGGATTTTCACCTCGGCCACGAGCAGGAGCTAAGCCGTGCCGCTAAGCCATCCTTCTCCTTTCGTTATCAACAGGAGCTAAGCCGTGCCGCTAAGCAACTTGTTGGCAGTGGTCAGTGCCGGTTGGGCGCTGGTCTTGGCGGGCGCCTTGCTCGTCAGTGCTGGCATCGCGGTCGGCATCAACCAGGCGGTGCCAACCGTTCCGCTCTGGTTATGCTTGTTTGCAATGGGCGCGGCAGTGAGCGGGGTCGGCTGGTTTCTCGTCTCGCGCGGCGGTGAAAAAGCCAGCGAAAAAGTAGACGCCGAGTGGCCCCTGGCGTCACAGATTGTCAAGCATCCGCTGGTCTCCGCCGTGCTTGCAACGGTTCTGATATGGGTTTTGTCCCGCCTGCTGCGAGGAATATTGGGCGGACCGACAACAAACGCCAAGGCTTCTCCACCGCCACCCAAGGCCGCGGAGATGCCGCAAGCTGAACAGGCACAGCAGGCCGAAGAGCCTCAGGCTCCACCCAAGGAAAGAGACTTTAGCTCGTACTTTGGGGACCAGGCCAGGGCTCTTGGCCAGATGGCTAGTGAGGCCGCTTTGACCATAGGACTGCAATCCATGGGCATCCCGACCGTGGAAGAATTGTTTCGCGAATTCGCCAACGCCACGGCAACCAAGACACCGGAGGAATCGAAGCGGCCGGAAAACGGTTCTTCCGAACAACCTGAAACGGCTCGTCACAATGGTTTTCATAAAGAGGCCGTGCGGATGGGTTGATGTGCCGCCTCCCGCGGGCCTTCTTTATGAAGCCCCAGCCTCCTCATGGGAGGCTGGGGCTTTTTACGCGCCTTGGCCCATCCCCATCCAGGCCGGTTCCCGCAGAGTTCTTGCACCGCTTCGCCAGCCACGCGAACACGCAGGACTAACGGCAACTCCCTTCAGAGCGAGCGAATCGCCGAAGCCAAAAAAAAGCCCTGCCCTTTCGATCGGGCAGGGCTTTTCCAATGACAAGGCTTTTACTCACCCATGAACTGGGTTTTGTTGATTTTGTAGAGCGCAATCTTGTCGGAAATGCTGCGCCGCGACAGCCCCGTGATCTTGGCAGTCCGGCCGATGTGACCGCGAGCTTTGCGTAGTGCCTTGCGCAAATAGCGTTCCTCAAACGAGGCAATCAGCTCCGGCAGCTGTTCGGTCAGGGGCCGAGTCAGGTCAACCTGGAACGGCAACTTGGTTTTCGCTGGGGCGGATAAATCCGGAGAGAGATTCTCCGGGCGAATCCATTCGTCGCGCGAAGTCACGCAGGCCCGCTCGATGGCGTTTTCCAATTCCCGGATGTTGCCTGGCCAGCGATAGCGGTAGAGGATCTCCATCGCTTCTGGTGCAATCTGCTTGGCGCCGCCGCGCGAGTATTTCTGCGAAAAATGCATGGCGAGCAGCGGAATGTCTTCCGGCCGTTCATGCAGTGGGGGCAGATCGATCTTGACCACGTTGAGCCGGTAGAACAGATCCTCGCGGAAGGTTCCGTCCTTCACCATTTTTTGCAGCGAACGGTTGGTGGCGGCGACCACGCGCACATCAACCTCAATGGTTTCCGATCCGCCGACGCGCTCGAAACGCCGCTCCTGCAATACCCGCAAGAGCTTTGCCTGCATCGACGCAGGCACATCGCCGACTTCGTCAAGAAAAATCGTGCCGCCATCAGCTTGTTCGAAGCGGCCTTTACGCTGGCCGATGGCGCTGGTAAAGGCGCCCTTCTCATGGCCAAACAGCTCGCTTTCCAAAAGCGATTCCGGTAAGGCCGCGCAGTTGATCGCCACCAGCGGGCCGGTCCTCTTGGCCGAAGCCTCGTGAATCGCGCGAGCCACCTGTTCCTTGCCGGTACCGGTTTCTCCCTCGATAAGAACCGTGGTCGCGGTCTGCGCCACATCGGCAATCAGGCCGAAGATGCTGTGCATCGTCGGGTTCTTGGTCACGATGCCGTGGAAGGAATAGCGGCTCTGGACCTGTTCGCGCAGGCTGCTCAGTTCGTCCTGCAGGGTGCGGTCTTCGAGAGCCCTTTTGATGATCAAGCAAAGATGCTTGGGGTCGGGCGGCTTGGTGAAGAAGTTGTAGGCGCCAAGCTGCATCGCCTGGACCGCGTCGTCGATGCTTCCGTGGCCTGTCGTGACAATCACGGTCACCGGCAGCCGGCGTTCCTGAACTTCCTGAAGAAGTTCCATGCCATTGACCTTGGGCATTTTCAGATCGGTGATCAATATGCTGTAAGGCCGCTGGGTCAGCGCTTCCAGCGCTAAACTTCCATCGGCCACCGTATCGACTGCTACGGGCAGGGTCATGGTCAAGAGCCGCTGGAGCGACTCACGAGTGTCTTCATTGTCGTCGGCAACCAAAATCCGCCGTTTGGGCGCGGCAGGTTCTCCGGTCTGGGCAGGTGCTTTCCTATCCGCTTCGCTCTGGGGATTCCCGGTCGAATGTTCGCTCATTTCAAGCCTTTCCCATCGTACCCACGGTCGCGGGGCCATCCCATTTTAGGGGCATTTGCTCAAGGATTACTTTCCTTTTTGTCTTATGAGAGGGGACAAGGGGTGCAATGGGCCAGATTGGGGCAAGAACGCGAAGTTTTCCCATACCCCCCCTTCAAAGGTTAGGAAATCTGGCAAACGTTTGGAAATCCGGGTCTCCCATCTCAAGCCCGAGCGATTGGCATAACACTTGCCCAAATGGAATGCCGAGCGAGTCTGCGTGGCCGGTGCCAAGGAACCTTACTTACTAACGACGACGATCGCCGTTCGCAAGAAAAAAGAAAAATCCTTGGCGGCACGAAAAACGCGGAGGTTTTGGAAACCAAAAATGGACGAAATACACGTTCTTTTTCGTTGACTGCAGATTTCTGCGAGTAATGAGAATGGCGAAAAAAGTCATCTTTTGGTAGGGTTTTAGAAACTTATTTGAAAGGATATCTGTCATGAACTGGGATCAAATTTCTGGCAACTGGAAACAGTTCACAGGGAAGATCAAAGAGAAATGGGGAAAACTCACCGACGACGACTTGACGGTGATCGCTGGCAAGCGCGACCAGCTGGCCGGCGTTCTCCAACAGCGTTACGGTTTTGAAAAGGAACGAGTGGAAACGGAACTCGACGAATTCACCAAAGCTTTGAAGCGTTAACCGGCGTTTGGTCTCGTTGAAACGTGCGAAGTCTTGCGACTCCTATCAGGAAGGAACTGATTCCCATGAAACCTTTAGTTTTGGTCGGGCTTGTGCTGCTGGTTCTCTCCGTTCTGGCATTCGGTTATCAAGGCGTGGCGTATGTCACGACGCGCGACACCGTGGTTAAGGCCGGACCGGTCGAAGTCCAGGCAGATCGGGAACATGCCGTTCCCTTGGCTCCGATCTTGAGTGGCGTTGCGTTGTTGGCGGGGATCACCCTTCTCGTCATGGGCTCGGGAAGATCTCGCGTCGCGGGATAAGGGCGTTGTGCGCCCTCATATGGCATTCACTGGAAATAAGGAAGCGAACGATGAAAAGTAAAATGTTAGCGATTTTTGCGGCGGCTGTTGCTTTGAGTTTGCCCGCTTGCGATTCGGGAACACCTGGTGGACCCGGAGCCAATAAAGCCTCCACCAATAAGCCGGCCTTGGGGCAGGCCGAACAGACCTTTTCCCTGACCGTGCCGGCTCTGGGCGCCTCGATCAAGCAAGGCGAATCGAAGAGCACATCGATTGGAATCTCACGAGGCAAGAACTTCGACGAGAACGTATCCATCAAGTTCTCCGATCTGCCCAAGGGACTCGAAATCGAGCCTGCCAACCCGATCATCAGTTCAGGTGACACGGAAGCGAAGCTGACCTTGAAAGCTTCGGAAGCGGCATCGCTTGGCAACTTCACCATCAAGGTGACGGGCCATCCCACCAAGGGATCCGATGCCACCACCGACATGAAAGTCACCGTGGATAAAAAGTAGCCGAAGGCCCTTTGGTTCTCAAAGACCTCAAGACCAGGTCGTTCGACCTGGTCTTGAGGTCTTTTTTTGTCTTGACGTGCCTGAGTGTGCCATCCGACCAGGCTTACGTCGGACAGGAGATGCGCCACCCAGCCTTCGGCATTCATTCACTGAATTCCATCCGCCCCACGCATTCTCAAAGTTCTCCATTCCCCCTCATGCGCGGTCATTTTGCCTGATTTTCAGCTTTCTAAGTGCTCGGCCTTCCTTCTTGAGGCCTCAAAACCAGCAGAAATCGGTTAATCGCACCTTGGCATCCTGATTGCTAAGTGGAGTCATGAGGCCAGGCGGCCTTGACTGCGATGGAGGCAATAGGCCTCAGGTCCTTATTTGGCCGGTTTCCTGATGAACACCTAGGAGATTAAGATGTACGCGTCCTTGCCCCGCAACGCTTTTTTGGAAAACGATAGCGACACCGATGAATCTCTTGTAAAGGATGCGCGCGCCGAAATGAGGCCAGCCCAGGTGGTGGAAGGGAAACTGCGTTCCATGTTGAAGCACCTGGTTCTGCCCGTCAGCCATATCCGCACGAGCTCGGCCGCCCCTTTGCGGACTCATTGCTAAGTCCGCTGGGATTCGCCAATCCTGCTCTCGACGCGCATCGCTGTTGACCCTGACGCGCATGACAACTTGGCCTTTCAGGCTGAGTGACAACCTGGCCGTTTCAGGCTTGGGGCGCGAGGATCGGCGAATCGGTCCAGGGAGCGCAACAGGAACTTGAGGCGAGGTACGCGGCACATGTCCACCCTTCTGGAAAGTACGGATAATCGGATCTCAACGGCTGCTCCCACTCCCACATGCCGCTTTGTCGCGGCCGACGACGAGCCGATTCGCGCCGAACAGTTTGGGCTCGACCACCTGGAAGCCCACGCCAAAAAGCTGGCTCCCTCCGCGGCAAACGCCGCCATTGGTCCAGGTAAAGACCTGCTGGCGCATATCCGTCGCAACCAGGACCGGCTGATCCAGGCCCACGGCATCATCAGCAAAGCCTACGCAATGCAGGAACCGTTCGGTGCCGATGCCGAATGGCTGCTCGATAATGTGCATATCATTTCCGACACGCTCAACGAAATCAAAGAAGACCTGCCGCAAGGATACTATCGATTATTGCCCAAAATGAAGGAGACCCTATTTGAGGGGTTTCCCAGGGTTTATGTTTTGGCGCTCGAACTGGTTTCTCACTGCGACAGCAGCCTCGACGAAAACAACATCACGCGATTCATCAAGGCGTTCCAAACCGAAGTCCCGCTGACGATCGGGGAGCTTTGGGCGTTTCCGATCATGTTGCGTGTGGTCTTGATCGAAAACTTGCGCCGGCTTGCCGAAAACATTGTGAAAACCCGTCAACATCGCGAGGGCGCCAAGTGCTGGGCCGAGCGCTTCCAGGCACACAGCGAGCGCTCTCCGGGTGCGCCCGCGATGGAATTCACCGAAAAAGACTGCTCCGACGCCTTCCTGGTCCACCTGCTGGATTTCGTTCGCGCCGACAGCGCGACCGCCATGTGCGGTGTCGATTCTGTGGATAAGTATCTCTCGTCTTGCGGGCAGAATGCGGTCGAAGTGCAGCGGCGCGAACAGGCGCGTCAGGCCGCCAATCAGGTTTCCATTGGCAATTGCGTCACAAGTCTGAGGCTCGTCTCCGCGCTGGATTGGTCCGACTTTTTTGAACGCACCAGTCATGTCGAAGAGATCTTGCGAATGGATCCAGCCGGCGTTTACGGCCTGCAGGATTTCGCGACCCGGGATCGCTATCGCCGCGTCATTGAGAAGTTGGCTCGCCGGTGCAAGAAAAGCGAGATTCACGTGGCTCAAGCCGTGCTGGATCTTGCAGAAGGCCATGGCCGAGGCAAGAAGACAGCAACCCCCTCCGAGAAAACCAAGCCAGGCGATGGATTACCTTGGGGCGCCGCCGTCCCCGAACAACATGTCGGTTATTTCCTGATCGACAAGGGTCGCCGCCAGCTCGAAGCCCAATTCCACTATGTGCCCACGATCGTTGATGCGTGCAGAGAGCTGGTCCTTTCTCAGCCTCTGGCCATCTACTTTGGAAGTTTCTTTTCAGTCATCGGACTGATTCTCCTTGGCATGGGCTGGCTCCTTTCGCCCATCACGACCGCCCCCGTCCTGGGAATTGCGCTGGTGTTGGCTGCTTTGCCTGCCAGCGCCCTGGCCATGGAGATTGTCAATTACCTGGCCACCTGGTGGGCATTCCCGCGCGTGCTTCCGAAGCTCCTCTACAAAAACGGCATCCCCACCGATTGCGCGACCTTCGTCGTCGTTCCGAGTATGCTGGTGCGCGACGATAGCGCGAGCATGCTCGTCGAGCGCTTGGAAATCCACTACCTTTCCAACCCCGATAGCGAGCTTCGCTTCGCCTTGCTCACCGACTGCGCCGATGCTTCTACCGAATCGATGCCGGAAGATGAGCGGTTCGTCAAGGCGGCACAGGAGGGCATTGCCGCGCTCAACCGCCGCTACTGCGCCAACATGCCCGACCGGTTTTTTCTCTTTCATCGCAGGCGTTTGTGGAACCCGGCCGAAGGTTGCTGGATGGGCTGGGAACGAAAACGGGGAAAACTGCTCGAATTCAACCGTCTCTTACGCGGACATTCCGAAACGAGCTTCCACCGTTTTGAAGGCGACTGGAAGCAGTTACCTCCCATTCGTTTCGTGATCACGCTCGATACCGACACGCAAATGCCGCGTGAATCTGCCAGAAAACTGGTAGGCATTCTGGCTCATCCTCTTAACCGGGCGCGGTTCGACGAGGAGAATGGCCGCGTCATTGCCGGATACGGTGTACTGCAACCGCGAGTCGGCCTGTCCTTGACCGGGTCCAAAAAAAGCACGTTTGCCAGCGTCTATAGCGGTTCGGCCGGCCTCGATCCGTACACGACCGCCGTGTCCGACACCTATCAAGACCTGTTCGGTGTCGGTAGCTTTACCGGCAAGGGAATCTACGATCTCGATGCCTTTCATGCCGCCACCGATCGGCGCTTTCCCGAAAACAAGATTCTCAGCCACGATTTGATCGAAGGCAACTTCGCCCGCTGCGGCCTTGTCACCGATGTCGAGTTCATTGATGAGTTTCCGTCGTCTTACTTGGCCTACTCGCGCCGGGAACATCGCTGGGCGCGCGGCGACTGGCAGATCTTCAACTGGATTTTCCCGCGCGTACCCAATGCTCAGGGCACCTCGGAAAAGAACCCTTTGCCGGCGCTTGAACGGTGGAAGATCCTCGACAACCTCAGGCGAGGTCTGTTGCCGCCCGCGATGATGCTCCTGTTGGGGCTTGGGTTTACGGTTCTGCCCGGATCGCCGTGGATCTGGGCCGGCCTGGTGCTGGCGGCCTATTTTTGGCCGTTTGCGTTGCAAGTGGTTCACCAGGCAGTGCAGAAGGTCCGGCAGATCGTTTCCGGCCGGCCTTCGAGTTGGGAAGGGTCGGGTCTCTGGTCAACCGGTTGCCAGGCGCTCTTGAATCTCGTTTTCTTGCCGCATCAGGCCTGGGTCTTTACCGATGCGATCGCGCGCACCCTGGTCCGGCTTTTCGTCACGAAAAAGCACTTGCTGGAATGGGAAACTTCCGCCTCGACGGAAAAGCGCGTCAGTGGTGGAGCGGGATTGTTTGCACGAAATATGGCCATCGCACCCCTTTTCGCACTGGCGCTGTTGGCTGTGATCCTGTGGATTCAACCCTCATCCCTTCCCGCGGCGGCTGCCTGGATTGCCGGCTGGTTTTTCTCGCCGCTGGTGGCGTTTTGGGTGAGCATGCCGAAGCCGGCTCCTCGCGCCGAACTCACTGCCGGCCAACGGCGTTATTTGCGCCGTATGGCGGCCAAGACCTGGAGGTTTTTCGACACCTTCGTGACCGAAACGGACCAGTGGCTGCCTCCGGACAATTTTCAGGAAGATCGCAAGGAGCCGGTCGCTCACCGAACTTCGCCGACCAACATCGGCTTTTATTTACTATCCAGTTTATCTGCTCATGATTTCGGCTACCTTTCGCTTTCGAGCCTGGCCGAACGGCTCGAAAAAACCTTTGGCACGCTCGATCGGTTGGAAAAGTGGAACGGGCATTTTTGCAACTGGTACGACACGCGCACCTTGCATGTGCTGCAACCGGGTTACATTTCCACCGTAGATAGCGGCAATTTGCTCGGCTCCTTCGTCGCCCTGGCACAGGGACTGATGGAAAAGGCAAAGAAGCCTGCCGATGCTCCGGCCTTTGCCGAAGGCTTGTGGGACGTGCTGGTGCTGATCGAACTCGAAGCCAAGGCGCTCGAAAAGACCCGTGCCCCCTTGATCAAGGAAGCGGTTCAGCGCATCCAGTCCGAGGCGCATCATGCTCACTCCGTCTTGAACCACCTCATCACGAATCTGGAAAATCGCAAGAAAAACACACCGCAATCCTCTGATACCAACTGGCAAAAGGAGTTGCTCCATTGCGCTGAAAGGCTGCGGGACCTGGCGGCTCAAATCGACCCGGCGCATCGAATTAGCCCTCGTGATTTGCAATATTGGACGAGAGTATTCGCCGCACGAATCGACGAACTTCCCGAGGAGGGCGCGGCGGTCAGTGAAGAAGTGGCGCAAAGGCTTGTGAAATTGGCCGAGCGGGCGCGCAAATTCGCGGCAGATATGGATTTCAAAAAACTGTACAACGATGGGCGCAATCTCTTTTCGGTCGGATTTAACCTCTCCCTGGGACGCCTCGACAATGCGCACTACGATCTTCTGGCCTCGGAAGTCGCCCTGACCAGTTTTCTTGCGATCGCGCGCGGCGATGTCCCCAATCGGCACTGGTTTCAGCTCAGCCGGCCTTTGGCCCACGGAGCGGGCTCGATGGTGCTGCTCTCCTGGGGCGGAACCATGTTCGAGTACCTGATGCCGCGCTTGCTCCTGACCGGTTTTGCCGGCACTCTGTTGCAAGAGAGCCAGCGCGCCTCGATCAAGGTGCAAATCGAATACGGCAACAAGCGCAACGTCCCCTGGGGCATTTCGGAATCGGCCTACAGCCTCACCGACAACGACCAGAATTACCAGTACCAGGCCTTTGGCGTGCCTGGCCTGGGGCTCAAACGCGGCCTGGCCAGGGATCTGGTCGTTGCCCCTTACGCCACGTTTTTGGCGGTCGACCTTTTCCCCGCGCTGGCCATCGAAAACCTGGAATACCTGGCTCGCTCCGGGGGAGAAGGAGCCTTGGGTTTTTACGAGGCCATCGACTATACACGCGAACGCCTGCACTCGGATCGCCCCTATGAAGTGATCAAGTGCTACATGGCGCACCACCAGGGCATGTCGTTTCTTGCGCTGGCGAATTGCCTGTTCGACAAGGTCGTTCAGCGGCGATTTCGCGCCGAGCCGATGGTCCATGCCACCGAATTGCTCTTGCAAGAGCGCGTGCCGCACGAAGCGAGTTTGGTGGAACCGAAGACCGCCGCCATGGCGAACGAAACCGCGGCTCCCGATTCGGCGATTTCGGTCAGCCGCCGGATCACCACTCCCCATACGGGCCATCCACGCACGCACCTGATGTCGACCGGATCGTACACGGTGATGGTCACCAATTCCGGAGCGGGTTTCAGCACCTATCGCGGCATCGATGTAACCCGCTGGCGCGAAGACCGTACCTGTGATCCCTGGGGACAGTTCGTCTACTTGCGCGATCTGCGTAGCGGCAATTTGTGGTCGGCGGCCTATCAACCGGTACGGAGTCATCCACCGTCGGAATATGAAGTGGTGTTTTCCACCGACAAAGCGGCGTTCCGCCGGGTCGACGATGAGATCGAAACCCGCATGGAGATCACCGTTTCGCCGGAAAACCACGCGGAAATTCGCCGCGTGACGGTCACCAACTACAGCCCCCGATGGCGCCACATCGAGGCGACCGGCTATGCGGAAATCGTCCTGGGGCCTCATGCGGGCGATCTGATTCACCCGGCATTTGGCAAATTGTTTTTGGAAACGGAATTTGTCCCAACCGCTGAATGTTTGCTTTGCAAACGGCGTCCGCGCAATCCGGCGGACAAGCCGGTTTGGGCCGTGCATGTCATGGCGATCGATGGCCCTACCAGCGGCAAGTTGCAATTCGAAACCGATCGCACGGCCTTTCTGGGGCGCGGTCGCACGGCGGCGAACCCGATCGTGTTTGATGGAATCGGATCCCTTTCGGGAACGACAGGCCCGGTGCTCGATCCCGTTTTCAGTCTGCGCCGGCGGTTTCGTCTGGCTCCGGGGGCATCGATCAACCTGGCCTTCTCGACCGCGGTGGCCGACTCAAGAGAACAGGCCCTGGCCCTGGCCGACTATTACCATGACTTCCACGGGGTTGTCCATGCCTTTGAACTGGCCTGGGCGAACAGCCAGGTCGAACTGAGGCATTTGCATATCTCGGCGGAACAGGCTCATCTCTATCAACGCCTGGCGGCGCATGTTCTATTCGCCGGTTCGGCGCTTAGGGCCGCACCCGAAATCATTGCCGCCAACAAGCTGGGCCAGCGCGCGCTGTGGCGCCACGGAATCTCCGGCGACCACCCCATCATCTTGCTGCGAGTGGCGCAAAATTCCGAGCTTTCGCTCGTGCGTGAGGTGTTGCAAGCGCACAATTTCTGGCGCCTCAAGGGTTTGACCTGCGATCTTGTCATCATCAATGAGCATGAGACCAGCTACTTTGAAGATGTCCATCAGCAGTTGCAAAATCTGGTGCGTGGTACCGACGACTGGTCTTTAGTCGACAAACCAGGCGGTGTGTTTGTGCGCAAGGCAACCCAGCTTTCGCCGGAAGATCTGCTTTTGCTGCAGGCCACCGCTCGGTGCGTTCTGGCCGGTTCGAAAGGGACGCTGGTCAGTCAGTTGGATCGTCAGGAACGCAAACAGGTCAGCTACACTCCCCTGGTCAAGCAACCCAAGTCCAATGACCTATCCGATCGGGTTCGCATTCAGGGAAGTGTCAACGGAAAAGTTCGCGACAACCTGCTGTTCTGGAACGGCAAGGGCGGGTTTAGCGCCGATGGGGGGGAGTATGAGATCAGCGTGAAACTGCGCGATCCCCGCAATGAGGCTGGCGGCAAAGGCGAAAGCAACGGTCAAGAAGGTTTGGCAAATCGCGGCAAGCTGCCCCGCGAGGCCTCGGAGCTGAGCTTCCCTCCGGCGCCCTGGATCAACGTCGTTTCCAATCCGGTGTTTGGTTTTCTGGCTTCCGAAAGCGGAGCTGGGCACACCTGGTCGACCAATAGCCAGGTCAATCGCTTAAGCCCATGGAATAATGATCCCACCTCGGATCAGCCAGGAGAAATCGTTTACCTCAGAGACGAGGTCAGCCGCGAATTTTGGTCGGTGAGCCCGGCGCCCGCGCCGGCGCCTGTCAACTACGTCGTCAAGCACGGTCAGGGGTACACGGTTTACGAACATGAATCGAATGGCCTCAAACAAGAGTTGGTTTCTTTTGTCCCGGCGCATGATCCGGTCAAGATTCTGCGCTTGCGGATTCGCAATTTGGAACATCGGCCCAGGCGGTTGTCGGCGACCTTTTACACCGAATGGGTGCTCGGAACGATTCGCGATGTGACGGCATTGCATCTGGTTCCTGAACTCGACACGGCCAGTGGCGCGTTGATCGGGCGCAACTCGTTCAATGCCGATTTTTCCTCCCGGGTGGCGTTTGTCGATGTGAACCTGCGACCCAGAACGTTTACCGCCGATCGCACCGAGTTCCTCGGTCGAAACGGGTCGATCGATTCGCCGGCGGCCCTAAGAGAAGGGGCGTTGAAAGGCACCGTGGAAGCGGGCCGGGATGGTTGCGCCGTGGTGCAAACCATTTTCGAACTAAAAGAGAACGAGGAGAAGGAGATCGTCTTTTTCCTTGGCGAGGCCACGGCAACATCGGAAGTTCAGCGAATCCTTGACGAATACAAAGCCCCAGAAAAAGTTGAACAGGCATTCAAGGAAGTTCTTGGTTTCTGGAAGCAGACCTTGAGCGCGGTGACGGTCAAGACTCCCAACGCGGCCCTGGACATCATGGTCAATCGCTGGTTGCTTTACCAGGTACTCAGTTGCCGCCTGTGGGGCCGATCGGGGTTTTATCAGTCGGGCGGGGCCTACGGATTTCGCGATCAGCTTCAGGATGTCATGGCCCTGGTCTATTCCGTTCCCCAGGAAGCCCGCGCCCACATTCTTCGGGCCGCGGCGCGCCAGTTTCCCGAGGGGGATGTGCAGCATTGGTGGCACCCCACCAATGGCGGAGGCATCCGCACCCGCTTTAGCGATGACTTCCTCTGGCTGCCTTTCGCGGTTTGCCACTATGTCCAAACCACGGGTGATCTGCACATCCTGGATGAAGCGGTTCCCTTCTTGCAAATGCCTCTATTGAAGCCCGAACAGGAGGAGGTTTATGCGATTCCCGAGGGGATCACCGGGCCCTTTCCGCTCTATGAGCACTGCCTCCGCGCGCTTGCGCGCGGGTTCTCCCTGGGTGCTCATGGCTTGCCCTTGATGGGGACGGGCGACTGGAACGACGGCATGAATGGCGTCGGTAAGGAAGGGAAGGGAGAAAGCGTCTGGAATGGCTGGTTTTTGGTGACGGTGCTACGCCAGTTTGCCGCCTTGTGCGGGCAATATGGCAAGACGCATCAGGCGCTGGAACTGGTGGAGAAGGCGGAGAAGCTCAGGACTTCGCTGGAAGCCCATGCCTGGGACGGTAAGTGGTACCGGCGCGCCTTCTTCGACGATGGCACTCCTTTGGGATCGGCCTCCAATCCGGAATGCCGCATCGATTCCTTGCCGCAAACCTGGGCGGTCATTTCCGGGGCGGCCGATCCGGAGCGGTCGCGCCAGGGGATGCAGGCCGTGGAAGAGTATCTCGTCAAAGCGGACAAGAAGATGATCTTGTTGTTCACCCCGCCCTTTGACGACTCGCCACTGGAGCCCGGCTACATCAAGGGCTACATTCCCGGCATCCGTGAAAACGGCGGGCAGTACACCCATGCCGCGACCTGGGTGGTGCAGGCGACGGCGATGCTCGGCCATGGCAACCGGGCGATGGAGCTTTTTGACCTGGTCAACCCGATCACACGGTCGGCGTCGCCTGCCGGCGCGGAAGAATATCGGATTGAACCCTATGTGCTTGCCGGCGACATTTACAGCAATCCAAGGCAGTACGGCCGAGGCGGCTGGAGCTGGTACACGGGTTCGGCAAGCTGGTTTTACCGGGTCGCGCTGGAGACCATTTTGGGGTTCCATCTGCACGGGGATCAGCTGCAAATGGAACCTTGCATCCCCCAGACCTGGCCTTCGTTTGAGATGACTTATCGTCATCGAACTTCCAAGTATCACATTCTGGTACAGAATCCCAAGGGTGTGGAGGTGGGCGTTCAAAGTGTCACTGTGGACGGGAGCCTCGTAAAGGAGGGACACATTGCGCTCTTAGACGATGGTCGACAACACGAGGTGGTCGTGGTGCTTGGTTAAAGGTTAAGTCCGCGAATGATGTGCAGCTTCTGATGCCTTCGCGCGTTTAAATCTCTCATGAAGACTCTGTCACGAATCGACCCCGGCCCAGTCGTGCCGGGGTTTTCCGTCCGTTGAGAAGAATTCTGCTCAATTCAGGCAGGCTTTCGTCATCCGATTCGCAGGGCGACAGGAGCGGGACGACAGCGCCTTGGACATGAATCGGCTTGAATTGCGGGGAACAAGAAATGGCGATTGCAAGCTAAATGCGAAAATCCAATAAAAAATCGATGTGGCACGAAGATTGCACAGGAGGATTGATCCCAGGCGATTGAACCTTTTTAAGATTGCGGGGGTCTCTCCATGTTAGGTCGTGAATCCCGAGCTGTTCTTTTTCTGACACTTGCTGTTGCCGGTTCGTTTCTGCTGAGAGCGGGCCCGAACCTGGCAAAACCCATCCACTCGATGGAGTCGCCGCCGGCGGCCGAATCGCTTACCGAAGCGACCGTCCCGCCATCCGTGAAGGCGCGGATGGATCAAAAGATCACCCAGGTGGCGCAGTTGGATTGAGGTAATCGAAGTACCACGTTTCCCTTTCCCGCGTCCGACAATCGGGGAGCGTAAACAGGCGATGAAGGATGTCAATCACGCGATCCACTTTCATGCCGATTGAGTCCACGGAACGGGCTCATTGGCTGATACTTTTCCTTGATTCTTGAAGCGGCGCGCCTGAACCACCCATTCTTTTTTTGCGCGTGCGTATCCCCAATCCATGCAAATCATGCAAATCTCGCACTGATCACCTAGGGCGCAGGTTTGGCCCGGTCGGCTGGCCGATTTCGCGCTTCGCTCAGCTCGCCCAGTAATCGTTCCAGATTCGACAGATGGATCGGTTTGACCAGGTGGCCGTCACATCCGGCTTGTTTTGATTGCAGCCGATCGATCTCCTGACCCCAACCGGTCAGCGCAATGATGATCATGTCGCGGCCCCACGCTTCCCTTCGAATGTGCCGCGTCGCATCGTAGCCGTTGCACTTCGGCATTCCCACATCCATCAAAATCGCCTGCGGCCGGAAGGCTTCGGCGGTCCGCATCGCTTCCAGACCGTCATGCGCAACGCGAACTTCGTTGCCTCGCAGCTTGAGCATGGTCGCCATCGAATTGGCCGAATCCCTGTTGTCGTCGACCACCAAAATTCTGCGCAAGGAACTTTCCTTCGCTCGGTCCTCGCTTTGCAGAGACGCCGAATCGGGATCGTTCGCACGAGCCAAGATCGGCAGGCGGACGGTGAAGGTGCTCCCTTTCCCTTCTCCCGCACTGGCCGCTTCGACCGAGCCGCCATGCATTTCTGTCAGAGCGCGGACCAAGGCCAGGCCAATTCCCAACCCCCCCGTGGTGCGCTCGATACTGCGGTCCACCTGCGAAAACATGTCGAAGATGCGAGGCAGCGATTCCGAGGGGATGCCAATTCCATTGTCCTGCACGCAGACGACGACATCCCCATCCTGACGGCGGGCGCTGAGAGAAATCGCGCCGCCGCGCGGGGTGTACTTGGCGCTATTGGAAAGGAGATTGCTGAAAACCTGCGCCAGCCGAGTCAAATCGGCGTCGAGGTCAATGGGTTCGGGGGTGAGGCTGATCGATAGCTGATGGGCGCCGGCCTGGATCGCGGGCCGAACCGTTTCGACGGCACTGGAAACGACATCCTGCAGCGGGATCCGAGTGCGGCGCAGCTCCATTTTGTGCTGGCTGATGCGGGAAATGTCGAGCAAGTCATCAATGAGGCGGACCATATGCCCCAGTTGACGCTCCATCATTTGCCGGGCTTCAGCGCTGGCTTGGGAGTCGTCCTTGGCCAGCTTGAGAATCTGCACGCCGTTTCTTAACGGTGCCAGCGGATTACGCAGTTCATGGGCCAATAGCGCCAGGAACTCGTTCTTCTTGCGATCGGCGGCCTTGAGTTCTTCCTCGGCCTGCTTGCGTTCCGTGATATCGCGGTTGGTTCCGCCGACGGCCTCGACTTCGCCGTTGGCGCCGATGACCGGGACGAAGATGTAATCATAAATCCGCGGACCTTGGGTTCCCGTAAAAGGGACTTCGCCGCGAATGGCCGACTTGGTGCTGATCACCTGTTCGATTTCGCGATCGTGCATGGCGGCATGCCAGGGCTCATACCCCAGTTCAAGAAGAGTCTTGCCGATGACTTCCTCCCAGGTTTTCCCAAGCAACAGCAGCAACGCTTCGTTGGCATAGGTGAAGCGGCGGTTGAGGCCAAAGACGCAGACCAGATCGGGGGTGCTGGATAGGATCGTTTCGTAAAGACGCCTTCGCCTCTCCGATTCGAAGGTAAGGCGGGCGAGCGCGTCCTCGGCCTGTTTGCGTTCGGTGATGTCCAGAACGAACGACATGCCTTCGTTGGGCGTGTCCGCAAAACGCACGCCGACAATGATCACCGGCACCCTGCTTCCGTCCTTGCGGAAGTACTCCTTTTCGTAGGCCCCTCCCACGCCGGTTGTGCGCAGTGCGTCGATGCCGGCTTCGTTTCGGGAGGTCCACTCAGGCGGGGTCATTGAGCGGAAATTCAGCCGCCCTTCTGCCAGGTCGGCATGATCGTAACCGGTCATCCGCAAGAATTCGTCGTTGGCGTCGAGGATCAAGCTCTGGTCGAGATCCCAGCGGATCAAACCAATGATGCCCGCGGCGGCCAAACGCCTTAGCCGCATTTCGCTTTCTTTGAAGGCGTCTTCCGCTTCGCGCTGCTCGGTAATATCCAGCGCCACGCCATCCCAAATTTGACCGCCGTCGCTTGACCGCTTCGGCGCCGAACGGCAATGAAACCAGCGAACTTGCGCTCCCAGATGGACCCGGAACTGGCAATCGAATCGAACGCCGTCTTGGCGAGAGGATCGTTCCATCGACTTGACCAGCGGCAGATCTTCTGGGGCGATGAGGCGAAACAACCGCGCAGGTTCGGTGAGAACTTCCGCCTGAGTCAATCCGCACAATGTTTCCACGCCGCGGCTGATATAGGTGAAGCGGCGTGATCCGGTTTTGTCGTTTTGAATTTGGTAGATGAACCCCGAGGGAAGATTGTCCGCCAGGTTGCGCAGTCGTTCTTCGCTTTCTTTAAGCGACGAAGCGATGCGAACCCGTTCGAGCGCATCCCAAGAGCGGTGCACGACGGTCGTCACCAGTTGGACTTCGGCCGTCGTCCAGCGCCTGGGTTTCGTCTGATGCACCGCCATGCAGGCGACGAGCTTGCCGTTCTGGTGCAGAGGGACGCATATCACCGCTCCAATCGCGGCCGCGCGATAGAACGGCAAATGTGAGGGGCCGATCCGGCGGTTGGTTTGCACATCGTCAATGACGAAAGGGGCATTGGCTAGCAGCTTGGACTGACAATCGTTTCCTAGCTCTTTGATGGACCAGCGGCCCACGAAACTGGGAGCGTCCTGACCATGGTCTCTGGTGACGACCAGAATCGGATCTTCTCCTGACGCGTCTTCCACCTTGGCATATGCGCACCGGCTGGCTCCCAAATAGTCGGCCAACCTTTTCGCGGTGAGGGCCATGATTTCTTGGGAGCAGGTCAAAGACTGCAGAAGTTGCCCGAGGTTTTCAAGAAAGCGATGTTGGGCTTCGCTTTGTCTCAGCAGCGTTTCAGCCTGTTTGCGTTTGGTGACATCGCGGAAAATCAAAACGCTGCCGATGATTTCTCCTGCGGGGCCGTGGAGTGGCGAGGTGCTTTCTTCGACGGCTCTCAGGCTTCCGTTTCGAGCAATGAGGAGCACCGTTTCCGCCGGGAGCCCCGAGTTTCGTTCGCGGGAGCGATCCGTTTGCTTGACGATGGGCAGGCCGGTCTGTTCATCGACCATCGGAAAGACGTTGGCCAACGCAGAACCGACGGCTTCTGACGCGGACCACCCTGTGAGGTCCTCGGCGGCCCGATTCAGGAAGGTCACCTGGTTCAGACCATCGGTAACGATCACGCCTTCGCCGATACTGGAAAGGGTGATCTGTAGCCATTCGGATTGCTTTTGCAATTCGTTCTTGGTTTTCAAAAACTCATTTGCCGGATGCATGATATTCGTGAGCATGACAGGCGCGTTCAAGTAGTTGCACCACCGCTTCGCGGTGCGGCAGCCCGGCTTGCGCGCCGAGCATGGTCGTGGAAAGGGCGGCGGCGGCGTTGGCGAATCGTCCCGCTTCTTCAATGCAATGCCCCTCGGCAAGCATCACCGCCAAGGCGCCGGCAAAGGCGTCTCCGGCGCCGGTCGCATCGACGGTTTTCACCTCGATGCGCGGCAGCCAAATCTCTCCTTCTCGCAACTCGATCAGATTGCCGCCGCTGCCGGCATCCATGGTGACGGCGCCGGCGCCGTGATCCAGAAGGAACCACGCGGCGCGTCGCGCCGACGCCCGGTCGTGGACGCTATTGCCAGTCAAAATTCCTGCCTCGGCTGCATTCGGACGGATCACATCCACAAGACGAAGAAGCTCTTTCGTTAAGGGCACGGCGGGGGCTGGATCCAGGACGGTGTGCACTCCCGCTTCCTTGGCGATCTTGAGCGCGTGCATCACGACATCGAGTGGCACTTCCAACTGAGTCAATACCACGCGCGCTTCGCGAATCGCGCAGGCCGCCGCATCGACATCGGCAATCGTAAGCCGGTGATTGGCACCCGGCGAGGTCATGATCTGCTTGCGGCCTTCCTCATTCACCATGATCAGGGCCACACCGGTCGGCGTGCTTTCATCTCTCTGGATGAAGCGCGTATCGACTTGCTCGGCGTTCAGATTCTCCACCGTGGCCTTGCCGCGGCTGTCCGAGCCGACGCGCGCCACCATCGCGACACGCGCTCCCAGGCGGGCCGCGGCCACGGCCTGATTCGCGCCTTTGCCGCCGGGACCTTCATGAAATTCCTTGCCGTCGATCGTTTCTCCCGGCGTGGGTAACTTGGGCCCACGAACCAGGTAGTCGAAGTTGGCCCCTCCCACCACGATCACATCCCATGCGGGCGTTTGCGACATTGGACAGCCACTTTCTTTCTCAGGCGTGTCTCTGGAATCCAGGCACCGTTGGGGCTTACCCTTAGCGAGTCCTCATCTTTTGGCCACACCGCCCATGGCGTAATCGTTGCCTCTGCAATCGCCTCAGTCGCCCACCAGACCGCCGGTCTTGCTGTTGATGCCGCTTTGGAGCGGTTTTTGACCCATCAAGCTTTGGAACCAGTCAGATCGATCTTCTCATTTTCGGCGACTGCCGGTCCCAAAAACAGACCGGCGATGTCCGCCATCATTCCCGAGGGAGCATCCCAGTATTCCGCTTTGTTGATTTTGACTTTCAACAGGCCGATGTCGGGTTCCTCAAGGCCTTTGGGGAACCAGGCCCTGTAAAGTGGGCTCCACAGTTCTTCCATTTTCTTGCGGTCGCGCACGAGCATGGCGGTGCCGGAGACGGAGACATAGTGGTTGCTCTTCGCGCAAGAGTAGCTGATGTTGACTTGCGGGTTGGCCAGGACCTCTTCCGCTTTCGCGGCACTCGCCCAGGTGAAGAACCAAAGCTCGCCGTCCGACTCGGATTGCTGGGTTGCCATCGGCCGGCTGCGTAGCGACCCATCGGGCATCGCGGTGGTGAGCATGGCCATGCGAATCTCTTTGATCAGCTCATTGAGTTTGCTTAGCTTGCTTACCTGGCTGACTTGCTTGTTCGGCTCGGTCTTGGTGGCGGCCATGGTGAACTCCGTTGCTCAATAAATGTTCACTAAACTCGGTCTTTCCAACCCGAAACACCAGCCTGCTTGGCGCAGTTGGCGCAGCAAAAAGTCTCACGGTTTCTGAGGCGAGGCCCCAGGAACAAACCCTTTCTCCTTGCCGCTACGGGCGATGATCTTGCTGGTCGCAAGACGTTCGCCTCGCTCCACGGCCGGTTCCTTTTCCACAGGGTTGTCGGTGGTGGTTGCGCCTTGGGCATCTTTTGATGACTCCTGGCGCTCTTTCGGTGGAGTCTGTGCTGGTTCATCTTTGTCTGCCATGATTTCCTCCTGGTTCTGTCCGGAATGAGTCAGGCCGGTCGATTGCGCATCGGGACGATGCTTTGAGAACCATTTTCAAAAGCCGCACTTTACGAAACGACCAAGAGCAAGCGCTCAAAACGCGCGGCTCTTGGTCGCAGTGGATACAGGATGGCTACAGCGCTAAGGTCGAATCGATTCCGTGAAGGCGTCGAGTTCTTTCTCGGCCTGTTCCTTCTTGTAGCCGTAATGCTCCTGGAGCTTGCCGACGAACTGATCGCGCATCCCCGAAATGGTGGTCAAGTCATCATCGGTGAACTTGCCCCATTTTTCCTTGACCTTCCCCTGAAACTGCTTCCAGTTCCCCTTGATTTGATCCCAATTCATCGCCCACCTCCAAACGGTTCATTACTTCAAGGAATAAGGGGGCTGTCGACCTTGCGGCGAACCTCATTTTGGTCATCCGATCGGCCTGCCAATGCCCTCGTGCAGGTGATCGCGCCGTGACCAAGGTCGACCGGGATGGGCCTCGAAACAGGCTTCCCGAATGCCCAGGTTTCTAGAGAAGCAAACGGTATGCCACGCATGGTTGCCGCGTCCGGCCGCCAGCGATCCGGGAAATACCAATCTGGGTGGCCTGGTTCCGCTACAAATTGGCGATCGCGACCGGATTTCCCGCTTTGCATGCGCGAAAGCGGGCATGGATCTGCTCAGCGGTAAGCAGGGGCGTGTGTGGAGCACTTGCCTGAGGCCGTGGTGAGAGCGCTCCCATGTGCCGTGCAGATCGCTTCGCGGGAAATCACTTGCCAATTCGAGTGCGCAAGCTCATCGGAGGCACGCCTCTTGCCCATGTCGCCTCATGGCCGTGGAGGGCAGGTTCGACATGTCGAAAAAAGAGCAGGAACCGAAAATCTTCATTGGGTGCGCGGGCTGGTCTCTTCCCAAAGAACATGCCGGAAAATTTCCCGAAGGGGGAACCCACCTGTTGCGGTATTCCGGATGCATCGGCGCGGTGGAAATCAATTCCTCCTTCTACCGGCCGCATCAACCCTCCACTTATGCGCGCTGGGCCGCGTCGGTTCCGGAGCGGTTTCGGTTTGCCGTCAAAGTGCCGAAGAGGATTACGCATGGGCTGCGATTGGTGGGTACAGAAGAGGCCTTTGACCGATTCATGAAGGAAGCCACCCAGCTTGGCGACAAGCTTGGACCGCTTCTGGTGCAGCTTCCCCCAAGCCTCACTTTTCATGCCGATGTCGCCGAGTCATTTTTCACGATGATGCGCGACCGCTTTGATGGCGAAGTCGCCCTGGAGCCTCGGCACGCAAGCTGGTTCGCGGGGGAAGTGGATGAACTTCTTGGAGAGTTTTGCGTGGCGCGCGTGGCAGCCGACCCCGCGTTGACGGCTCCGGCCGCGTTGCCGGGTGGTTGGGATGGTCTTGTCTACTACCGTCTGCACGGTTCGCCGAAGGTCTATTACTCGGCTTATGGCTGTCAATTTCTTCAAGCCTTGTCCAACCGCCTGCAGGAGGCATCGCACTCGGCCTCGGTCTGGTGCATATTCGACAACACCGCGGAAGGCGCCGCGGCGGACAACGCCCTCACCACGCTGACTCGGTTGGGCCTGAGTTAATTTTGGCGATTTCTCGCTGGCACAATCTGCCGTCTTTGGCGGCTGCGCAGGCAAAACCATTCGAGACCCGATCCGGTTCGCTTGAACCTTAAGGCCAAGTAATCCGAAGCAACCCCACCGTACAAGATTGGGCGGTAGTCTTGAGCGGTCGGTGGAATTTCTTCTCAAGTTGCCGTGCTTGTGGGAAACGGAAGACGAAGAAAGCCGACGAGCGGAGTGGAACCGATGCCCCGGTCACGTGTAGGACTCGTTGCGGCCGCATTGATTTTGGTGCAGGGTTTCGGTCCGGCGGCGCAAGCCAATCCGCCGAAATTGAATTTATACAACAAGGTGGTTGCCGCACACGATCCCGTGGTCAACCAATTGATGGCGGCGAAGCAACTGCTCCTTTTGGCCAATCATGACTACGCGGGGCATCGCTCGAAGGCGGGGTATGAGATTTCCGCGGCGGTGCACGAGGTCCTCCATCCCGGCTCGACGGCTTCGCAATTGATGATGTCGAAAAAGCTGGGCCAGGGATTGTCGTCGACCATGCCCAGTCCCATCAGCGCACCCCGAACGGTCCGCACCGGCAACGCCGCGTCTCAAGCGGCGTCCAACAGCAAGCTCATCAATGCTGCCCAAATCCTCACGCAGGTTCAAGCGCAAGTCCCCGCCACCAAGCCCGCCGTCAAGCTGCATATTCAAGCGGCGCTCGATGAAATCGCAATCGCTTTAAGCAAGTGAAATCGCAATCGCTTTAAGCAGGTGAAACCGCGATCGCTCCCATGAGGACCACCATGCTCTGCTTGCGGTTTTTCTCCATGTGGGCATGCCCCTGTTTGCAGGGGATCTTCGCTGGCCACAGTTGGACCTTGCTCGAAGAGTTGACGGATTGTGTTCGTGGGTTGCTGCAGAAATAGAATCCGGTCTGGGAAACGCGTTCGCGAAACGAGGCCACTGTCGCGATGCCGATATTGGCGACAAAAGACATCCTTGATATCGAATGGTGCAACAGCGAAGCGCGTGAAGTCCGCGAGGATCGGCTCGTGGCAATTTCAATGGTTCCATCCAAAAATCTCGGAAAAGGACCAGTCGTGACTTCGAGATCTTTCATTTCCTTTGCTGCTAATTTGAACGGTATTTGAAAAGCGCGATTTGCAAGTTTTTCTGCAAGGTGAAGACGATCCTTGGCGCGCGTCACTGCCCCCCCCTCGGTGCAAATACAGGGCCAATTGCCCTTTTTCGGCGGCGCAATTCAAGGACCCAGAGCAATAAGAAGTTTTGGTGAAAGTGGCGGGCGCCCGTTGCCGTCCAAAACTAGAAATTGACACGGAAAACCGGGGCAAAACGCCACGAAGGAGGTGGTCGCCACGCTTGGAGCCAAGGGAATGGAAGGGATGCCTACCGATCCTGCCTCAGCTACCCCCTTGGAGTTTATGAAGAATGGCCCTTCACCGTTTATTTACAGTTCTTTGGCCGTTGCTTCACACGCATGAGCTAGGATGCTTGCAAGCTAACTTGCCCGCTCGGGGCAAGTGTTTTTTTTGAGCTTGACTCGTTTTCTAATCGCTGGAAATGAAATATGACCGTAAAACCTAAAGCCTCAAAAAAAGGCTTTACGCTGATTGAATTATTGGTGGTGATTGCGATCATCGCGGTTTTGATCGGACTGCTTGTCCCGGCGGTTCAAAAGGTTCGCGAAGCGGCCAATCGGCTGAGCTGTCAGAACAATCTGAAACAAATCGGTCTGGCCTTCCACAGCTACCACGGCACCTATGGCAATTTCCCCAACGCCGGATCGGACGGCCCCAATCAATCCTGTTGCAATGCAACCATACGCGCCGGTTGGACCTGGATGTTCATGCTCACTCCCTACATCGAGCAAGACGCCATCTACAATCTGCCCGACACGACGGCCGGCAATGCTCAGGTCGCGGCCTCGGTGATCAAGACTTACTATTGCCCTTCTCGTCGTGTTCCCCAGGCCTATGGCTCCGCGACCTTAACCGCCCGCTGCGACTATGCCGGCAACGGTGGCCGCGATATGGCCGGCAGTGGTGCCGAAGGCATGCTGGTGCGCCAGTGGTCCAACCCTTCGCCAACATTGCCGCTCACCGCTCCGGTGCAAGTTGGCCGCCGCATTGCAGACGTGATGGACGGGCTTTCCAATACCGCGCTCGCCGGTGAAAAACAGCTGCATCAAACGGTTCAGGGAACAGCGGGCGGCGATAACGAGGCCTGGAACAACTCGGGATGGGATCAGGATCATCAACGATTTGGCTACACGCTTCCCCAGCCCGACAGCATGCATCCCACCTCTCTTTCGTCGACGTTCTGGTCGGAACGCTTCGGCGGTCCCCATCCTGGCGTGGCCTTGATGATTCTTGGCGATGGATCGGTTCGCCCCATCAATTACAACATTTCCGCCGCGAACTGGCTGAGTTTCTGCCTTGTCGCCGATGGCGGGGTCGTCAACCTGGACTAACGGCTGCACTCCAACATTCCAGCCACCCTCACTGAAAGAGATACAAGAGAAATTCCATGAAGATTCAGCGTCCTCGAACTGGTTTCACCTTGATTGAGCTTCTGGTGGTGATTGCGATCATCGCCGTGCTCATTGGCTTGCTCGTCCCGGCCGTTCAAAAAGTCCGCGAAGCCGCCAATCGGATGAGTTGCAGCAATAACCTCAAGCAACTTGGCCTGGGACTGCACAATTTCCAGACCACCAATGGTTTCTTCCCCGCCGCTTACATTAATACGGCCACCACCAACAAGGCGACTCTGGCCATGGGCCAACGCCTGGGAGTGACCGCGCCCAACGTCACTCATAGTTGGGCGATTTTCGTGTTGCCCTTCATTGAGCAAGACAATCTCTACAAGCAATATGACCTCACTTCCACCTGGTCTGCGGCCAAGAATCAGACGGTCCGGGAAAGCATGGTGAAAACGTTCATCTGCCCCACGGTTCCTCGAACTGGGAATTCCTTCAACACCAAAACGGTCAGCGGAGTGAGCATCAATGTCGCTCCTGGCGACTACGCTCCGAATGACGGCTATGACACCGTTCTCGAGACCAAGGGATTGGTCGATATCTGCGCCAATCGCAATGGGGTCATCGACACCAACTCGGTGCGCCAGATCGGGGAAATCACCGACGGAACCTCCAATACGCTGCTTCTTTCCGAAGACGCCGGCCGTCCCGCGGCCTGGCGTGCAACCAAGAACACCAATCCCATGGGGCAAACCGACGGCGGCTGGTGCGACCCCGACAACGAATACATCACCCACGGCTACACCGAAGACGGCCTGACCGTGAATGGCCCCTGCCACACCAATTGCACCAACAATAACGAGGTCTACTCGTTCCATTCCGGCGGAGCGATGCACGCCATGGCGGACGGTTCCGTTCGTTTCATTCCCAAGGCGATGAACATCCGCCTGTTCGTGAAACTGATCACCTTCAACGGCCAGGATGTGGTTGCTCTGGACTAGAAGTTCACCCAAGGATCTGATTGATGTTAAGGAACTTTGCTGTTTTTCTAGCCGTCTTCGGCACTTTGGGTTGCGGGGCCGATGGCCCCAAATGGGACCTGAATCCTCACACCGTGACGGGTAAGGTGCTTTACGACGGAAGGCCCGCATCGGGGGTCTTGGTAGGATTGCTTCCCGTGGATGCCCCCCTACCCCCCGCCGTACCGGGGAATCCGATCGGAACCACGGGGGCCGATGGGACATTTAAGCTCACGACCTTCAACGATGGGGACGGGGCTTGTGAGGGTTCCTATCAGATTCTCTTGACCTGGCCGGTTCCCTCGACCTCTGGCGATGAAGAGCGAAGCAAGGACAAACTGTTGGGCTGGTTCGACGCCGCTCACAGCAACCTCCGCTACGTGGTGGTTAAGGGTTCTAACACCATTCCCACCATCAATATCCCCGTCCCGGAATACGCCCCGGAAGAAGTGCCGGGAATTCCTGGGAGAAACTGAGAAGGTTTACAGGTAATGTTCGGGCATATACATTCGGTCTTCTTCTATCCGAGAAAACAGTCTTGTTTACGCCAATGGGACTTTTGCCGAACCGCCGGCCGTGCGAACGGGGCGGCGGATCTGGAAATCCCTATCGAGGGGTCATTCTTGACCCCTCGGTGGACGAGTTTTAGAACGGAATGGTTGGTTTTCGCTTGCTCCGTCGCGGATCACTGCGTCACTTTGATACCGCTGACTTCCTGAAAATCCCGTAATTGAGCTTGACCGCCTTGATCGTTGCGCCGATGAGCCCCCACTTCTGCCCTGCCCAAGTTAGCTGACCCGTTGAAATCGAATCTCGAGCTGACCGAGCCAGAACCATAATCGATCAAACCGCTCGAAGCGGAGGCGAGCGGTCCCTGCCGCATGCCATACAATTGGTTATTCGGGCGTTTCACTTCTCACCGTCTCGCATCTTTCCTCTTTAGAGGCGGCCAGGATGGATACCGCGGACGAACTCAAGCCGATCGAAGCGTACATAGGTTACCTTCGCTTGCTCGCCCGGCTCCATATCGCACCGCAATTGCGAGGAAAGCTCGATGAATCCGACATCGTCCAACAAACCGTGCTGCAGGCGCATGCGGGGCGCGGCCAGTTCCGGGGCCAGTCCGAGGAGGAGTGGGTGGGATGGCTGCGCGCCATCCTTACCAACGTCGTCACTGCTGCCCTGCGGAAATACGGAACGGCGGCGCGAGATGTCGGTCGCGAGTGGTCGATCGACGCCGGGATGGAGGCATCGGCCTCGCGAGTCGAGCAGTGGCTGGCCGCCGAGCAGTCGTCTCCCAGCCAAAGGGCTTCACGCCACGAGCAACTGGTCCGCCTGGCCACGGCTCTTGCCCAACTCCCGGCGGATCAGCGAGATGCGGTCGAATTACACCACTTGAAGGGGCACACGGTCGCCGAAGTCGGGGAACTGATGGGGCGTACGCGCGCGGCTGCCATGGGGCTCATTTTTCGCGGTCTTCAGCGGTTACGGCAGTTGCTCACCGAAGGGGACACAGATGCAGAACGAGAACTTGGTGTTAAACCGTGAAGAAGAATTGAACGCCGCCCTCCTCGCCTATGTCGAGGGAATCGAGCGCGGGGAACGGCCCGACCGCGGCCGCTTATTCGACTCGTACCCTGAATTCGCCGACCAACTGCGGGTGTTCTTTTCGACAGGCGAACAAATCGATCGCATCGCCGCCCCGATTCGTGCGGCCATGGCGCCCGGTTCCAGGTGGGGCCGCGTTCCCAATTCAGGCCCCTCGGTGAATCCTCTGCCAAGCGGACCGGGCGCCGGAACGGTTGGACGGGTCGGGGACTTTCGCCTGCTGCGGGAGATCGGCCGCGGCGGAATGGGCGTTGTCTATGAGGCCGAGCAGATCTCGCTTGGACGGCGGGTGGCTCTCAAGGTTCTTCCTTTTGCGTCGGCCATCGATCCTCGCCACCTCCAGCGCTTTCGCAATGAAGCCCGCGCGGCAGCACAACTGCACCACAGCAATATCGTCCCGGTGTACGCCGTCGGGGCCGATGGCGGCGTCCATTACTATGCCATGCAATTCATCGAAGGCCAAAGCCTTGCTCAGTTGATCACGGAACTGCGAGCCAAGCAGCCCTACGAGCCCGGACAAACACCGTCTGCCCCGGTGGTCGTGACCGACCCCTCGTCGCCCGCGATCACAACCGAACATTCATCTCGCAGGCGCGCGTACTTCCGCCGGATCGCGGAACTCATCCGTCAGGCGGCCGACGCCCTCGAATACGCCCATCAGGTTGGTGTGGTCCACCGCGACATCAAGCCAGGCAATTTGCTACTCGATACCTCCGGCCGGGTGTGGGTGACCGATTTTGGACTGGCGTTGATCCGGTCTGACGCCGGGCTGACCGCGACCGGCGAGGTCGTCGGGACGATCCGGTACATGAGTCCGGAACAGGCCTTGGGCAAGCCCGGGCTGGTCGATCACCGGACCGACATCTATTCCCTGGGCGCGACCCTTTACGAGTTGCTCACCCTTTCTCCGATGTTTCCCGGCGACGACCGCCGGGCGCTGTTGCGACAGCTTGCTGAGGAAGACCCGCTCCCCCCACGCCAGGTGGACCGGTCGATCCCGGTGGAGCTTGAGACGATCGTTCTCAAGGCGACCGCCAAGCTGCCTGGTGAGCGCTACCCCAGCGCCCGCGAACTCGCCGACGATCTTGAGCGGTTTCTCGACGACCGGCCGATCCAGGCTCGTCGGCCAACGATCCTCGACCTCGCGGCAAAGTGGGTGCGCCGGCACCGGGCCGTGGCCGCGTTGAGTGTGGGAGCGCTCCTTCTCCTGGTGATCGGACTGGCCGTGACCACGGCGATCATCGCCCAGGAGCACGCCAAGACGAAAAAAGCGTACGAACGGGAACAACAGGCCAACGAGCGGGAACGGCAAAGGGCAATGGAGGCCCAGGATAACTATCTGAGAACCAAAAGGGCCGTTGACCTGTTCGTGGAACTCAGCGATGAGGAGCTGCTCGACTTCCCGCCGCTCGCCTCTCTGCGCCAGCGTTTACTGGAAGCGGCCGTCGCCTACTACCAGGAGCTGACCGCTCGGCACGAAGACGCCGCTGTGCAGGCCGACTTGCAGGCGAGCAGGGTTCGGCTCAATCGGCTCCAGGAAGAATTGGCTTCGCTCAATGACATCAACAACGCCATGCTTCTGGAACAGGCCGCCGTGCAAAGGGAACTCGCGCTGCGACCCGACCAGCTAACTCGCCTTGCCCCCGTCCTTGAGCGGCTTAGGTCGCTCCAACAAATCCAACCGGGGGAGGCCAAAGGGGATAAACGGCAGATGATCGCCGGACTGGCCGGGCAGTGCCGTCGTGACATCGAAGAGGTGCTTAACTCGTCGCAGTACCATCGATTGCGGCAGCTTTTCCTGCAACTTCCCGGGCCACACGTGTTTGCCTCATCGGTGATCGACAACCTGGAATTGACGGACTCTCAGCGAACGGAAGTTCGACAACTCGTTGCGCAGGCGACCCAGGCTTCGCTGCGCGTCGTGGTCTCCGCCGAGTCGCGAGAGGAAGGGAGGGGCCGATTCGAAGGGTTGTGGCGCGAAACCAACGCGCGAATTGTCGCCCTCCTCACCCCAGCTCAGCGGAAACGCTGGAGCGAGATGACCGGCACTCCCGTTCGCGAAATCCGTTTTCCGCTGCCGACCCCCGATGCATCGGGACGGCCGCTACAACCGTCCCTCCCTGCTCGCGCAAAATAATTCTCGTTTCCGCGTTTCACTCTTTACTTCGCCGCATCTCTCATGGCAGCGAATCCTCGCCGGCGGCGTCAACTCTGACGCCTATGAGTCCGGTGAAGGAGTCGCCTGAGCGTGAGGGGAACATGGCAAAGCGCAGACTCTTTCTTGTGCCGGCGGTCGCCATCGCGGGGATCTGCGTCGCGGGGGTGGCGGCCGGCAGCATCATGTTTGGCCGGCCGGGTCCTACCCGGGACGAATCGCGCGGCGCGAACGACGCGACCACAGCCCCTGGAAACGGCGCGGTTCAGGAAGCGATCCCGGTCAGCGTCACGGTCGAGCCGGCGTGCACCGGCGCCGTTCAACGCACGGTCGCGGTGCTCGGGTCGCTATACGGCCGTGAAGAATTGGCCGTTTCGGCAAAGGTCGAGGGGAGCATCCGCCGCATCCACCACGATGTCGGCGAGGAGGTCAAGGCCGGGGCGTTGCTCCTGGAACTTGACCCGACCGACGCCGAACTTGCTGTCAGCGAGGCGCAAAAGAGTCTGGAACTGGAACTTGCCAAGTTAGGTCTCAAGGCGCCGCCACAGGAATCCTTCGATGTGAGCACCCTTCCTACCGTGGCGCGGGCCGCGGCAAAAGACAAGTACGCGACCTCCAAACAGGAGCGGGCCAGCAAAATGCGCGCTGCGGGTTCGATGGCGGTCGAAGAGTTTCAGCAAGCGGAATTTGAATTCCGCGACGCCCGCGAGGCCCACCGGCAGGCCCGGCTCGACGCAGAAACGACCTTGGCGGCGGTCCGCCAACGGCAGGCCGGTCTGGACAGCGCCAAGCAGCGGCTAAAAGACACCCGCATATTCGCCCCGTCGCTCGGAAGGGAAACGTCTGACGGTCCGGTGACCTATGTGATTGCTCAACGAACGGTATCCGAGGGGGAGATGGTTCGCCCCGGTACGGCTGCGCTCTTGCGGCTGGTGGTCGCCGACACCCTCAAACTCCAGGCCGCCGTCCCTGAGCGGCACCACGGCGAGGTCAAAATGGGCCAAACCGTCAAGATTCGGGTAGAAGCCTTTCCTCGCGAGACATTTCAGGGCAAAGTCAGCCGGGTCAACCCGACAGTGGACCGCTCCAGCCGCACATTCCAGATCGAAGTCAGCATTCCCAACGCGAATCTACGCCTTGCCCCGGGGAGTTTTGCCAGGGCCGATGTGCAAACTCGCTTGGACAGCGATGCCATCCTGGTGCCGGAGGAAGCGCTGGTCGCTTTCGCGGGGTTGACCAAAGTGTTCGTCTTGCGCGACGGCAAGGCGGCTGCCGTGGTCGTCCGGCCGACCGATGTGCGTATCGAGACCGGCAAATCGGGGCAGCCGAGGTTGCTGGCCGAGGTTGCCGGAGCCGTCCGCCCAGGCGATCAAGTGGTGACAAGCGGTCAGAGCAAACTGATCGATGGCGCGTCCGTGCGTGTCCGAAGCGCGACCGGAAAGGGAGACAACCAATGAACATCTGGGATGTCTGCATTCGCCGGCCGGTTTTGACCGCCATGATTGTGGCCGCACCGGTCGTCCTGGGTCTGGCGGCCGTGGGCCGTCTGGGGATTGACCTCATGCCCAGCGTCGACTTCGCCACCGTCACCGTAACGACCGCTTATCCTGGGGCCAGCGCCGAGGAAGTGGAAACGGCCGTAACCAAGCCGATCGAGGAGGCGCTCAACAGTCTCGGCGGGCTCACCGAGCTGAAATCCACGAGCAAGGAGGGGCAGTCCTCGGTCACGGTCGAGTTCGAGTTGAGCAAGAGTGGAAATGTGGCCGCCCAGGAGGTCGAAGCGAAGGTCCGCACCATCGCCAACCAACTCCCGGCGCAGGCGCGGACCCCGCTGGTCGACAAGTTGGACCCCGACTCATCCCCGGTCATCACGCTCGCGGTCTACGGCAACCGGGATCCGCGCGAGATAACGGAAATTGCCCGCAAGCGCTTGAAGGAGCAGCTGGAAACACTTGAAGGAGTTGGTTCCGTATCGCTTGTTGGGGGCCAGCGGCGGGCGGTGCAGATCGTCATCGATCCAGACCGGATGGCAGGGTACGAGAACCTTTCGATCGAGGACGTACGGCTGGCGATCTTCCGTGGAAATCAGGAACTTCCCGGCGGGCGGGTGGATCGCGGGCGATTGGAACTCACCCTGCGAACGATTGGCCGGGTCGCCACGCCGGCGGCCTTCGAGGCGTTGATTGTCGCAGATCGCGGAGGCCAACCGGTCCGCATCCGCGACATCGGCCGGGCTGAGGATGCGCACGAGGAACCGCGTTCCTTGAGCCGCCTCTGGTCGCGTGATCGGCATGCGGAAGATCTTGACGGCGAAACGGCGGTGTGCCTCTACATTCAGAAGCAGAGCGGCACCAACACGGTGGCGGTGGTGGATGCGGTTAAGAGGCGGCTGGCCGAACTGACACCGCAACTGCCGGAAGACATTCGCGTGGAAGTCATCCGCGATCAATCCCGGTTCATCAAGACCTCGATCGACGAGGTCAAGTTGCACCTCGTGCTCGGAGCCATCCTGGTCAGCCTGACCATCTTGCTGTTCATTCGCGACTGGCGTACGACGCTCATTGCAATGGCCGCCATTCCCACGTCGATGGTCGGCACCTTCGCGTTCATGAGTTACATGGGGTACACGCTCAACAACATGACGATGCTTGGGTTGATCCTCGCGGTGGGAATTGTCGTCGACGACGCGGTGGTGGTGCACGAAAACATCTTCCGGCATATGGAGGAGTATGGCCGCACCGCCAGGGAGGCGGCCAGTTCGGCCACCAAGGAGATCTCACTCGCGGTGGTGGCGACCACGTTTTCCTTGTTGGTCATCTTCGCACCGGTGGTGTTCATGGGTGGAAGGCCCGGGCGGTTTTTCAGTAGCTTCGGGTGCGTGGTCGCTTTCTCGGTGCTGATGAGTCTGTTTGTGTCGCTTACGATGACCCCGATGCTCTGCTCCCGCTTTCTCAAGCTGGGTCAGGGGCACAAGGGCAGCAAGGATGGCCCGGCCTGGCGGACGATTGTTGAAGCCTACGCCGCGATCCTCGGCTGGTCGTTACGGCATCGGTGGGTGGTCATCCTGATCTCTTTCGGAGTTCTTGCCAGCACTCCGGTCATCATGTCCCGCATCGGTTTCGACTTCATGCCCCGCGACGACCAGAGCGAGTTTGAAGTATCGGTGACAGTGCCAGAGGGGTACTCGCTGGCCCGGGCCGATGACGCATTCGGCGAGGTGGACCGCCGGCTTCGGGCTCTTCGGGGCGTGGAAATGACCTATACGGTGATCGGCGATACCACCGGCAAGGCAAGCCGCGGCGAGGGAGATGTGACGAAAGGAACGATCTATGTTCGTCTTTGCGACCTCAAGGGCAGGACTTATTCCCAGTTTGAAGTGATGAACGACGCCAGGGCGGCACTGGCCAGCTATCCGGATTTGAAGGTGACGGTGCAGGACGCTTCCGCCATCTCCGCCACGGGGATGCGACAGGTGATGATCGATGTGAACCTTCGCGGTCCCGACACCGATAAGCTCCAGCAGTACGCGAATGAACTCGCTGAGTGGATGCGAAGGCAAGGAGCGTACACCGACGTGGATACCAGCCTATCGGATCGCAAGCCGGAACTGCGGCTGGTGCCCGACCGGGAGCGGATGTCGGATCTGGGGGTGTCCCCGGCCGCGGTGGCGAGCGCCGCCAATGTTCTGGTCGGTGGCGAATTGCTTTCAAACTACAAGGAGTTCGATGAGACCTACGACGTGTGGCTGAGGGCCGAACGGCATTCTCGCCAAAACGAGGACGGCATCGCCCGGCTGACCGTACCTTCTTCGAAGGCGCCTGGCGGCGTCACCGAACTTGGGAATGTCGCCCGATTCGAAAGTGCCCGCGGCCCGGCGGCCATCGAGCGGATGGCCCGGCAGCGCCAGGTGGTGGTGTCGGCGAACATGGCCGATGGCCACTCGCTGGGCGGAGGCGTTGAAATGCTGACGGAGCATCTGCGGGCCAAAGGCATGCCGCCTGAGTACACGTTTGACTTCGGTGGCCGCGCGAAGATTCTCAAGGAGTCGAACGGCCAGTTTGGCATCGCGTTCCTGTTGGCGTTCGTGTTCATGTACATGGTGCTTGCGGCCCAGTTCGAGAGCTTCATCCATCCCATCAGCATCCTGGCGGCGCTCCCTTTGATCGTCCCGTTCGCGTTGCTTTCGTTGGTGCTCTTGAAGACGACCCTGGACTTGTACTCGATGATCGGCCTGTTGATGCTGATCGGCATCGTCAAGAAAAATGGCATTCTCCAAATCGACTACACGAATCAACTTCGTAGTCAGGGATTGCCGCCAAACGAGGCGATCATGGGAGCCAACCGCACCCGGTTGCGCCCGATCCTGATGACGACCGTGATGCTCGTGGCGGCGATGGTCCCGATGGCGCTGGGCGAGGGCCCGGGAGCGGCGGCCCGGGCCGGAATGGCGAAACTGATCATCGGCGGGCAGACCTTGTCGCTGCTTTTGACCCTGCTCGTCACCCCGGTGACGTATTCCTTGTTTAACGACCTCGCCAAGTGGTTGGCTGCACGGTTTTATCGGGCCGCGGATCGTCGGGCGATTCTCTCTACCCAGGTCGCCGGCTCCCCAACGAGGCCAGAGGCGGTTCATTCCTAGGCAGGTCTACCGCCGGTCCACAATTCGGAAAGGCACGAAGAAATCCTGAAGTTTCTATAGCTACAAGCGACGAATCATGGATGGTATGCAAAGGTTCCCGCGGCATGGTGTAAGTCTGAATTGCTTGCAGTCGCGACGCGAAACTGACGGTAGCTGGAATGACTGGACAGCAGCACCTTGGTATCAATGCGTTTTCGCCGCCCGCAACCAAGATCGCCCTTTTTCGCACGTTATTTCGTGGTCGTGAAGACATTTATCCGCGCCGATTCGAAAATCAAAAAACCGGTCGCTCAGGCTACTCCCCTGCATGTGCCAATGAGTGGGTCCGAGGTGTTTGCGAAAAACCAAAGATCAAATGCGCGGCTTGTCCCCATCAGCGATTGTTTCACCGCGATCATCTGTCGCAACGATCGCCAAGTTAACGTGTGATGCCATTCGGCGTCCCCCGTCGGCGTTCCGGGTTATTTGAGCGGAACTTGTACCAGGAACTCGATCGGCCGGGCAATTTGGAACGATAATTGCTTAAAGCATGGAGCGCTCGTTCTTTCTGTCCTTGCACCAAGGCACCCATGGGCGTTAAGCAGAGGGCATGAACTCATGCGGGCCCCTTTCAAACCCTTCCTCCAACGGGTGATACGGAACCTCGAAATGAGCAAAAATTCTCGTGAATGTCCAGGAAAAAGTCGGAATCTTGCTCGTAGACGACCAGCCTGCGAATCTTCTTGCGCTGGAAGTGATTCTCGGTGCGCTCGGTGAGGAACTCTTCTGCTCGACTTCAGGAGAGGAAGCAGTCAAGCTTGCCACCGAACGCGACTTCGCCGCCATTCTCCTCGATGTCCGAATGCCGGGGTTTTCGGGGTTTGAGACCGCCAAACTCTTGCGTGCGGCAAAGCGATCGTCGGCCACCCCCATCATCTTCATCACGGCAGCGGACATGGATGACCTTTCGGTCATAGATGCCTACGCCCTTGGCGCCGTCGACTATTTGACGGCACCCCTCGTGCCTCAAATCCTCCGGGCGAAAGTCGCCGCCTTCGTTGAATTGTTTAGGCTCCGGCAGGCGGAGCGGCAACGGGCGGAGGCCGTCCTGCGCGACCGCGAAGAGCGTTTCAAGCTCCTTGTGAACAACGCCCAGGACTTCGCGGTGGTCATGCTGAACGCCGAGGGCAACATCATCGAATGGTCCCCCGGGGCAAAGCGGATGATGGGCTGGACCGAGGCCGAGGCGCTGAACCGGCCGGCATCGATGTTCTATACCCCTGGGAATCAAGCCACGGGCATCCTTGAGGAGGAGATGGAACGCGCCGCACGTTCCGGCCGGGCCGAGGACAGGCGGTGGCACCAAAGGAAAGACGGAAGGTGCTTTTACGCGGAAGGGGTACTTTACCCCGTACGATCGCCTGACGGCACCCTTCTTGGGTTCGGAAAGTTGCTCCGAGACCGTACCGAGCAGCGGCAGGCCGAACAGGAACTTCGAAAAAGCGAGGCTTGGCTGCAGACGGTGACGGATTCGGTCCCGGCCATCATCGCCTTTATTGACCGAGACCTATGTTACAGATTCGTGAACCGCGCCTTCGAGACTTGGTTTGGTCTTCGATCCGAGGAGATTTTGGGGCGACAACTAGGAGATTTTCTCGGTACGGATCAGATCGAGCAGCAGCGACCTTACATCGACGCCGCTCTGTCCGGACGGGCGGTCCGGTTCGAGTGCCCGATGCCCAAAAAGGGGCTTGGGACACGGATCACCGAGGTCGACTATACCCCGCATTTCGAAGGAGGAATGGTTCGTGGGTTTTTCGTCCTCCTCCAGGACATCACCGACCAGAAGAACATCGAGCAGTCGCTGCGCAAGCAGGAGCGGAAGAAGGACGAGTTTTTGGCGATGCTCGCCCACGAGCTTCGTAACCCTCTCGCCCCGATTCGCAGCTCCGCGGAAGTGCTGCGACTGCGCATAGCCAGTGATCCGGTGCTCACCCGAGTTCACGAGGTGATCTCACGGCAGGTCGGCCACCTCTCCCGTTTGCTCGACGACTTGCTTGATGTTTCGCGAATCACGCGCGGCAAGATTAACCTCAAGAAGGAGGTTCTCGACCTTGTCGAACATGCCGGGCATGCGGTATCGATCCTGGCGGCGAATGCGGCACAGAACCGGGTGACCCTCGATCCCCCGCCACGCGGCGAGCCCGTGTTCGTCGAGGCGGACCCAGTTCGACTTGAGCAAATGGTGGGAAACGCGATCAGTAACGCGATCAAGTTCACTCAACCCGGGGGCCGCGTGGCGGTGAGCGTATCCAGGGATGCAACCTGGGCCACGATCCGGGTCCGCGACAATGGGGTTGGAATTGCGCCGGAATATCGAGAAACCGTTTTCGAACTGTTCGCGCAGACGGACCGTGCCCTGGACCGCCAAGAGGGCGGGTTGGGCATTGGCTTAACGGTGCTTCGCGCTCTCGCGGAACTTCACGGTGGGCGGGCCGAACTCCTGAGCGAAGGCATAGGGTTTGGATGTGAATTGGTCATTCAGCTTCCCGCCCTTTCCATGCAAATGAAATCCGACGCGCCTTCGCCTACCGACCTCCCGAAGGCGGTCGTCTCGCAGCAAATTCTGGTTGTCGACGACAATCGCGATGGGGCCGATTCTCTTGCCCAAATCCTCCAGTGCTATGGCCACCAAGTTGAGTGTGCCTACGACGGAATCGAAGCCCTGGCATCGGCGGCACGCCGAAGGCCCGAGGTTGTCATCTGCGACATTGGCCTACCGAAGGTGGATGGCTACGAGGTCGTGAAACGCCTTCGTGCGGAGTTGGCGCTTCGAGGAGCGTTGTGTATCGCGTTGACTGGGTACGGTGACGAGAAGGACAAGTCAAAAGCGGTCGAGGCCGGATACGATTATCACCTCACCAAGCCGATCGATCCGCAGGTACTTCTGCGTTTCATTTCCTCGCCTGTCATCGCACCGGCGTCCCTCCCGAAGCAAGAATAAACCAGTCGAATCAGGTGCCTGGAGAGGGTGTCGATTCGACAATAATCGCCGGCCAGCTTGTGTTGTCGATCTGGTTGCGCCAAAGTCCAGTGCTCTCGTCGAACTTTGCGAATCGCTGTTCGTCGACATAGAGCATTCCGTCGGCCGCCCAGAACCGCAGGAGCGGGCCGAGAGATTCGGATTGAATGTTACCATGGTCTTCGAACCGAATTACAGCGGGGCCGGCACACTCGAAACCGGTGTAATGTTGGCCGAAGACTTCCCACTCGAAGTTTCGATGAATCGCGACCGTAGCCCCCGTATCACCGCGGCGCAGAAGTGGCCCAGCAAAGTCAAAGAAGGGGGCTGGACCAACCGTGAGAGAGTAACTGGGGTCAACACCTCGAAAAAGGATCTGGATCATCCCACTCATTCTACCTTTCGCGCGCCTCGTAATTCTCTCAAGCGCTTTCTTAGGCTCGCAGAGAGGGAGTTTGCAAATATTCGCTCATCCCGAAGGCATCGTAAAGAATAGCGGGTCCTTCGAGGTCCTCTTGGCGGCCGGAAGGTGGCTTCTGCCAACGCCACACGCGTAAGAATCGATTCTGTTGTTCTAACCGACCCTCGTTGCCCATCCAGGAGATGTCCGAATTCGTCTTCGGTTCTCACCCAGATTCGGTTCCCAGAGTGCCTGGCAGGCGTGCTGGTAGTGACACCGACTCGACCTTTCACCTTGATTGAATCGGTCCTGCCCTTGAGTGGCCTTGCGGCTGTCACATCAGTCGATGCCTACGCAAATCAGTCGATGCCTACGCAAAGTCAAGGCGGCGCGTCCCTCATCCAGTCCGCACGGCGAGCGAAATCCTTTTGCACCTCTTCCCGCCACCGCCAAACGGTCTCGCCACCGGCAGGATCGTCGACCCAGTGGTTGCGCTTCGGGTCGGTGCGTTTGAACCTCCCGCCCCATCCACCCTGGTTCGGTTTCTCAGGGTCGTTTAACCCTCGGAGGGCGCTTACCAAGTGAAGAAACGAGGGGGAATCGCCTTCTTGGACGCCGGGGTTCTTCGGGTTCACTCCGCTGCGTGGGTATGCGGCGGCCAGCGGCCCCCGCGCGATTCGAATGTTCGCGTTCAGCCAGTCGAGGTCGGCCAATTTCGGATCGGCACCAGGGATGTTCCAGAACATTCCCATGTAGTTGCGCTCCGACAGAATGATGAACAAATCGGGAAACGTATCAAGAAGCCATTGAGCCGATCCGTCCTGCTTGCCGATAAGGTAGATCCGGAGTTTGCTGAGAAATCGATCCACTTCCTTTGGGCTACGACTCCCCTTCACCGTCCAAAGAGCCTGAGCTAAATCAGCCGGCCCGCCCCAGACGCAGATCCACACAGGCCTGGGGTCGGGTCGGTCAACCAGCTTGATGAGTGCTTCAGGCGCCTCCGTTTCCTTGCCCTTGGCGAAGACCTCGGCGGCTGGTTTTCCGTAGGTGCCTGAGCGGCCCTCCCAGGTGACCGACTTCAACTCACCTGCGGTCGGGAACCGCTGGTCGTGCTGGCGCAGCTTTTCGTACACCTTGTCATACAGGTCGAGCAGGTCCAGAAGGTGCTGCTTCTTCGCCACGTTGGCAAGAGTTCCCGACGAAGCCACAAGCCCTTCAACATCGAATTCATTTGCGTAGAGTAGGAAGCGAACCATCGACTGCACATCGTCGGGGTCGCTCCGCTTTTCTGGCGGACCCTTTTCCGCGCCAATCGGAATCACATCCACTGGCGGGAAGTCGGTCAGGACGACCACTCGCGGCCTGCCGGTCGGGTGGCCCTTTTCCCCAACCCGAGGCAAGTTCTTCTCGTCCGGTTTAGCCGGGGTGAATCGGTAGACCCGGTCAGAGATCGGGGTGGCGAGCGTGAACTCGCCCGCAGGGGCGGTGCCGGCCAGGGTAATGGTCATTTCCCATGGGTCGATTTCGTCCACCTTATATGCATTTTTGCCCGCGAGCGTAAGTGTGAGCGGACGCTGGTCGAGTGCGTACGCCAAATAGTATTCCCCGTCTTTGGCGAGCAAGGCCGTTCTCTTTCCGTCGCCGAGTGGCTTCAGTTCATGCAGCGGAGGAGACTTGGCCATGAAGGCTTTAAGCCACGCGATCCGTTTAGGACTATCGCCATGCAACTCCCCACCCTTCGACCACCACAAAATGTCCTTCGGGTGCTTGTAGGTCTCGCCGTGGCCAACGTAGCAACCAGCGAGCGTGCCCAGCCAGAATTCACGCACCATCTCTTGGGCCGTGAGGTTTCCCCAGGAGTCTTTTAGGTCGCCCTCGTATCGGCACTCGTCGTAGATCACCGGCTTGCTGTACTGGACCCGATACCGCACCCCGCCGAGGAGGTCGGATGTCTGCAAGCTGGCGTGTGTGACCCACTTCACGGAGTGGTCGTAAATCCCCCATTGTTCGGTGTCCGCGGCCCATGCCCTTTCAAAGTTGATCGAGTGTAGTGCCAGGAAACACGCGGACCAAACGCACACGTTGCGGAAAATGTGAGGTATCATCTGCGGCCCACTTTAGGATGACGGAGGCATTGCCGATCCAGCCAGACCGCCAAGCGTGAAGCAATTTCCCTTCATTCTGCCAGTAAGAATCACGGGTTTCTTCCTTGAATCAGGCGACTTCTTGCGGAATCCTAAGATTATGGCGTGCAACGACGGTTCTGCGTTCGCCGTCCATTCGCATGAAACGCCGCGGTTCGGGTAGAAGCAATGGTACGGTTTGATCCGACCCGCCCAGACTTCTCTCCGTATGGATTCAGTTGTGTCCGTTGGACGCCGACCCGCATGTCGAGGTGCGACCGGCACAATGAGATTGAACTGAACCTGTTGGAGAAAGGCGCCTTGATGTACCTGATAGGAGGCCGCCGCGCCACCGTCCCTGCAGGACGGCTTACGGCCTTCTGGGCGGGGATCCCGCATCAAATACTCGATTTTGAAACGAACGATTCGTATTTCGTGATGACGATCCCCTTGACTTGGTTCCTTCAGTGGCGGTTACCAGAGCCATTGACACGGTCCATTCTGCATGGAGAGTTCTGGGTGGAGCCCGATCAGCGTTTCAAGACTGCCGACCACGAAAAATTCGAAACCTGGTTGGAAGATCTTGGTTCTGGCGACGAGGACCGATGCAAAACCAGCCTATTGGAAATCGAGGCGCGGATGCGGCGACTCGCGATGCGTTTGTCAGTCGCCGAGCCAAGTTCGATCCACCGGAAAACGCCTGGGACTCTCAACCCTCGACTTTTGAGCCGAGCTGAAGAGATGGCCTATTACATATCTCGTCACTACACGAAACAGTTGACCGCGGAGGAAGTCGCCAAACATGTCGGTCTTCACGCGAACTATGCAATGACCCTGTTCAAGCAGACCTTCGGCACCACCTTGCTCCAGCATATCACCCAGCATCGACTATCACACGCCCAGCGGCTTCTCGTGACCACAACCGACTCGGTGCTAAAAATCTCCCACCATTCGGGATTCGGATCGCTTAGCCGATTCAATGAGGCCTTCCGAAGGGCCTTTGGCTGCACTCCACGGGATTATCGTATCGCCCATCGAATGTAATTTTTCAGATAAAATCGCCATGGTCATTTTCGGGCGCATCACTCTGTGCGGGGAATCACTTCCGGATGCAGTAGATTCCATCGATGCCGCGCAAAAGGAGGGCATCGCCGGCAATCGCCGGCGTCGCCCACATGATGTCCGAAACGCGGCCGCCTCCCATCGTTTCAAATGCGATGCCGGTCTTTACCCAGGTCCCTCGTCCCGACTCGTCGACAATGAGAATCCGATTCCCCACAACGATCGGAGATGCCGCGATCATTTTCGACCTGGGAAGGCGTTCGGAGTAATGCCGCTTGCCGGTCGCGACTTCGTAACAGCTAAGCAATCCATCTGCCGCAAAGTAGACCTGGCCGCCGTAGGCGACCGGCGATGCCATGCCGACCTTTGCCTTGGTTTGAGACCAGATGACGCCTTGGTTCGATTTCTCGCCCTTCGTCAGCGTAATGTCTCCTTCTGCGCCGGTCCGAATCGCATACATCGGCGAGGTGCTGAATGGGGAGCTCGCCGCCAGAATCAGCGTGTCTGCATCCGCCGCGGGCGACGGGGCGAACGCCGTGTCGATACCGGCAAGCCTCCAGAGTTCCTTACCGGTGTTCGGTTCGTGCGCAGTGACCAGCTTGTCGCCGCAGGCCACGATCTCGACGCGCTTCGAGTTTCTCCAGACGAAAGGCGTGGCCCAGGCGGAGCCGCTCTTGGCGCGGTCCTTGCGCCAGACCTGTTGGCCATTGCGCGTATCCAGCGCAAGCACAAAGGCCTTCTCTTCGTTGAAACAATTCAGGAAAAGCAGTCCGTCAAACAGCGTTAACGAACTGCCGCTCCCAAAACCGTTCGAATAGGGATAGGCGCCTACCTTGACATTCCAGACCGTCTTGCCGGCATGATCCAACGCGGCAACCATGCCCGTGGCCCCAAAATACGCATAGACCTTCTCGGCGTCGGCGCAAGGAGTTTCAGTGGCGTAGGTGTTAGAGGGGTGTGTCGGATATTTGGGTCTGCCCTCATCAATCGTCCGGGACCATCGAATGGAACCATCGTTGATGTCGAGACATAAAATCTGCCACTTCAAGTTGATATCTGGACCCTTGGTTCTGCTGAGCCCGGGAATACTCGCCAAATCCCGGGAGCCGGCGGCCATATCCTTGGGTTTGGCAAGCTTGTCGCCGACGGCGGTGGTCACGAACACGGAACCCTTGACCACGATCGGCTGCGACCAGCCGCTGCCGGGGATCTCTCGTTTCCAGGCGACATTCTTGTCATTCTCCCATTCCAGAGGAGGGTCGGACGCTTGGGTCACACCCGTTCCGTCCGGTCCTCGGAATTGTGGATAATCCCCCATCGCAAATGATGGCATCAAGCTAATGGCAAATACGATGGCTGGTCGCAACATGGCGGTTTCCTCGTGATTGAGTTCCTTGTCTCGTCCTCACTGCTTGACGGAAGCCAAGAGCGGCAGACGTTTGCGGTCGGACACCACCACGCCTCCGGGTTTTTCGATGGTGACCGCAAACAGGTACGGTTGACGCACAGTCAGAGCGGCCCGGATGGGTACGACCGTCTCGCCATCGATGCCGATGTTAAACACTCCCCCATCGATTGGAGTCTTCTCGTCCTGGTTCCTGTCGAAGATCCAAAGCTGGTATTGCTCGATCGCTGGATCGTTGGCCTTCATATCCTGGAACCGCATGAAGCCTTTCTGGTCGCGGTTGCTCCAGACAACATCGCCCTTGGCGCCCGGAACGGGCGTCGGACCATCGGACCAATTGATCTGGATCGCCTCTGGAGCGGCGGCGATGAGTTCCTTCCGCAGTTCAGAGGCGCTCCTGGCGACTTGCGCATCGCGACGGAGGACTGCCGTGGTAATCAAAGCGGTGCATGCGACCAATATGCAGGCGGCGGTGGCGTACCAGGCCATGCGTGCCATTGGCAGTTTGGCCTTGCCAGGACCTCGCAAACCAGTTGTGCCTGCGATTTGCGAATGAACCTTGGATCGCACGCCTTCGGGCAGTTTCGCGAAATCTTCCTCGGAGCGAACCCTATCGAGTTTGGCGATCAACTCACGGAATGAAGCCAGGTCGCCGGGACCCAATTTCAGCTTCAATTCGTGCAGTTCATCCATTTCCTCGGCACTCAGTCCAAACAAATGCTCTGCGATGTAGAGCTCCTCCAACCGCGATCTTGCATCGTTCGCCGGATTCATGGCTTAGGGCCTCCATCGATCGACTGATTCAATCCACGGTTCATGCAATCCCTGAGCTGCATTAAGGCCCTACGTATGATCGACTTGACCGTGCCAAGCGGTGTCTTCGTTTGTTGCGCAATTTGGGATTGCGAAGCCCCTTCGTGAACACTGAGGTTCAGCAGGCCCCGATCGCGTTCCTCAAGTTTATCCCAGCATTGCTTCAACTGGGCCGCCTGCTCATTGAGAATCTGCCAATCTTGGGGCGCTCTGCGAGTATCCGCGATATCAACATTTTTCAGGAGATCGAAGTGAGGCGTGCGGGCGGACTTCCTGCGCCGGTCTATCAATCTGCGACGGGCCAAGGTGGAAATAAACGCCAGTTCGCTACCCGCCCCTTGGCGGTACCGCCCTGCGTTTCGCCACAGATCGATGAAAATCTCCTGGGCGGCATCCTCCGCATACGACGGATCAAAGCGGCGGCACAGCGACCAAACAAGGCCGCCGTACCGGTCAAGGCATCGATCCATCGCCGAGGAATCCCCCTGCGCGATGCTAGAAAGTATCGAATCCTGCAAAAAACACCCCGCGTGTACTTGAAGTCTGTCGATCAACTTCAGTTGTTTACCTAGCGGTTCGTCACTTCGGGACGATAACCGTATCGATTACGTGAATCACCCCATTGCTGGCCTCGATGTCGGCCTTCGTCACGTTGGCCGCGTCAACGGACACATTCCCGTCCTTGACCACGATTTTCGCTGAAGTGCCCTGTAGGGTCTTGGCGTCGGGAAGTTTCACCAAGTGCTCGGAGGTGACTTTGCCGGAAACGACATGATACTTCAGGATCGCCACCAGCTTTTCCTTGTTCTCCGGCTTGAGCAGGGACTCCAAGGTTTCCTTAGGCAACTTCGCGAACGCCTCGTCGGTGGGCGCGAAGACGGTGAAAGGCCCCTTGCCCTTTAACGCTTCAACGAGGTCCGCCGCCTTCAACGCTGCGGCAAGGGTCTTGAATTTTCCCGCCGCAACAGCAGTGTCCACAATATCCTTGGGCTCTTCGGCCTTGGATACGGTGCCCATGGTCAAGACCAAACAACCCAAGAAGAGGGAAAGAATCGAACGCATCGCACAAGTCCTCTATGGCGGATTCCCAAGGCCAACGGGCACGATGCCGGTGAGCCGAGGGTGCTCCTCAGACGCGATGGTATTCGCTGGAAACCCTCGATCGGATTCAAGAAAACTGCACAATTCTCGAAAATGGTCTCTCAATCGAAGGCATCGGCCGCCTTCAGCTTTTCGACAGGATCCAGGAATATCGGCTGGAGGCACCGCAGGATCAAACTTTTGAAGAATGACCTGTTGGGCATGGATGCCCCTGCACCGGGGGATCCATGCCCGAGTACTTCTCTTGCGCATCACTCCCGTTCGTCCCCAGATCCCACGTTTTTCCGCAATCGAGATTTGTCTTCCGGCTTTTTTTCTCGCAAATCACGCGGATTTCTGTGCTTTCAAACGGGTTTTTCGCGCCGCTGACCGATCCTTGGGCTCGACGGCACGACAGGTGCATTTGAATTTTTTCGAGCCAGTGAAAAGGGCCAATTGAAAGACCCTTACTCATGCAAAAATACGGGATGAGTCCAGGCTCGGACTCGGATCCAATTCGTTACAAGGGGACATTCATGTTCATTGAATTGGTGAAAAGGGGCGCGGGGGCGGCCCTGATGACGTTGGTGATGGCGGGACTGAGCGTGGTCCAGGCTCAGCCTGGCCCTCCCGGCAAGAAGGGCAAACTCGCCGGTCCCAGCCGAACGGTCACCGGCACCGTGGAGAAGATGACCGAGGCTCCCAGGGGGGAAATCGATGGAGCCGAGTTGTCGGATGGCACGACCATCCACTGGCCGCCCCACATGGAAAATCAGTTTACCGCCGTTGTCAAGAAAGGCGATCGGGTGCGTGTCGTCGGGTGGGAGGAGAAGCGTCCCAAGGGGGAGGCGGTGCTGGAAGTTCGAAGCGTGACGAACCTTGAATCGAAAGTGACTCGGGTGAACGAAGATGCTCCGCCGGCCAGGAAGGAAGAGGTAAAGGAAGAGGAAAACGACGGCAACGAGAAAACCGTCATTTCCCGGGTGAAACGGTTCACGGAAGCCCCGAAAGGCGAGATTGACGGAGCGGAATTGGCCGACGGTACCGTGATTCACTGGCCGCCCCATTTGTCCAGGAAATTCGCGTCGGTAGCCAGGAAGTCGGACGCCATCGAAGCCTCGGGCAATATCGAGAAGAGGCCCGATGGGACGACCGTGCTCGAGGTTCGGACCTTGACGAATCTCAAAACGGAGGAGTCGGCGCGCAACGACGGCGATGGTCCGCCTCGGCCGCGCGAGAAGAAGGAAAAGAAGTAATCCAATGCAAGCGGGCAGCACTTTGCCAGGGCGAGGTGCTGTCCCTTTCGCCGTATTCAATTTCCTGAATCGGCCATGCTGGCAAATCCTGGTAATAAAACACTAAATAATTTATGATTTTTTATTAGGTAATCAATAAACAAGGCGCTTCATTAGCAAATGAAATATGTAATTTTCGATCGCTAAGTGCGCGCTCAAGGAAGGCGCTCTGAATGGCGGGTGCCTATTTCTAGGGCTTTCAAAATCTGTATGGCTTTTTCGGTCGTAAGGCCGAGATAGTGATGTTCCTCATCGTATAGGATGTCGGATTCATTTACGCCCAGGCGTTGCGCCAATTCCTTTTGGCTGATTCCCTTGGCAAGCCTGAGTAAAACTAGCAGATGTTTCACATGATCGATATTTCCCCGTTCCCTCGGATCAGCCATTTTTCTACCGCACTCCACCGCCTGCCTCTTCACTTACCCCTGATCCTCCAACGCAACCCATGTGCCGGCCCATTCATCTGAGTGGTCTTCGACATTGGATGCGGGCGGGCATTCCATGGAATCTCCGACGCAACTTCTTTTCCGGAAGCCGTTTCTGAAATCTCAAGGAGAATCGGTGCCTCGAAGATCTAAAACGTGGCCTTGCGATCAATGTCCCGATGATTCCGAGATGGTTGGGCGAAAATCCCCCGCAGGGGGTGAATTCAGCTCACTTGCTCTGCCAACAGCCGCCTGCTTTGAGCCGTTGTTGACAAGGGGATCTAAGTTTTATCGATCAATTGGCATTCAGTCGAAATCTCCCGGTGGTGGCGACTGGACAGCTAACGAAGCGGCCAATGGCACTCATTTAGCGTCTGATTCCACCGAGTCATGGTTGCTTGCACCAAGGTCTTATTGGTGTTCCCTAAATGTAAGTTTATATGGATTGTGTGTTGTTGAGTTTACGATGAAAAATACTGATTTATTTTACGCTATTGTTACAAATCCTTAATGGGCAAGCTTTCGCCACCTGTGGCCAATTTTTCCTCAGGTTAGATTGTCCCCATCACGAGCCGCACCTCCACCTTTATCCTTCTATTTTGGGTACGGCCTCAACGGCCTATGTAGAGCCTTAGGTTTTCAGATCGTTCAGGGAAAGGGAATCAATGAAAATTGCCCCCCTCGCAACTCGCCGACAGATTGGATTTACGCTCATCGAACTGCTCGTGGTGATTGCCATCATCGCCGTATTGATTGGCCTGCTGGTCCCCGCTGTTCAAAAGGTGCGCGAGGCCGCCAACAGGATGAGTTGCCAGAACAACCTCAAGCAAATCGGTCTGGCAATGTTCGTCTATGAATCGGCCAACGGCGGCCTGCCTCCTCGCCGCCAATTCACTTCGACTACCAACCGCCGGGGCTGGGGACCCATCATCCTTCCCTACGTGGAGCAAGAGCCGCTGGGCAAGCTCTACCGCATGGACAAGAATTTCTACGACCCGGAAAACTCCAGTGTGATCACCGTGCCGTTGAGCCTGTTCATTTGCCCCTCTGGCCCGGGTAAACGGACATTGCCCATTGTTCAAGGCGCAATTACAACCATCGGTGCTGCCGGCGATTACTTTGGCCCCAATAGTTTCCAGTCCAGTTTGAGCGGGGTGCCGTCGCTCAGCGGCAACAATACGATCACGGCTCTACGTGACGAGGCGCAACGCAAATTTGCCGAAATCACCGACGGCACATCGAACACCATTCTGATCACGGAACAGGCAGGTCGACCTGATTATTACATCCTCGGCAAGAAACAGCCAACCAACACGGGCCTGAGCAATGCTACAAACTGGGGCGCCTGGGCCTCGTATCAAGTATTCGCGTTTTGGCAGTTCGGAGCCGACGGCATCACCAAGGATGGCGCGGGAGGCCCATGCACCATCAATTGCAACAACTCACAAGGCGTTTACGCGTTTCACACCGGAGGCGCCAACGCGGTGTTTGCCGATGGTTCCGTGCGGTTTATGAAACAGAATCTCTCACCCACGACGCTCTTCGCGATGGTCACCATCAACGGTGGGGAGGTCATCGCCGATGACGGGATTTAAGACTCCGGGCCGTTCTCTCTCCTTGCAAAAGCACCAATCTTTGCCGATCGGCTACTTGGCGACTCTAACGTTGTGCCTTGCCGGCTGCTCGGGTGAGACCGAACGATTGCCGGTTCATCCGGCCCATGGGACCTTAACGATCTCAGGTGAGCCCGCACCCAAGGCCATGGTTGTCCTCCGCGCCGCCGGCGCGCCGGACCCGAAACGCAAGGAACTGACGCCGCACGGTGAGGTCGGCGCTGATGGGAAGTTTCGGATCGGGACGTACACGAGCGACGATGGCGCTCCGGCCGGAAATTATTTCATCACCATTACTTGGCCCCAAAGTCTAAAAGATCCGCTTACCGGCGATGACGTGGTCGAAGACCGGCTACTGGGGCGATTCGACACACCGGAAAAGACAGGAATCAAGGTCACGATCAAGGAAGGGGAGAACAAACTCGACCCGATCGTCCTCGAATAACGCATCGATTGATAAAACCAAAAAAAAACTCCAATATCAGAGGCTTTCATGTCCAAGGTATCCGCCCTGGTTGAACCTGTTTCGAAACCCTCTTTGGCATCCTTTGATTCCATTCGCCGGGCCCCTGTGAAGGTCGACCATGTCACCAAGCGTTTTCGCCAAGGCGATGCGGTGGTCGAGGCACTTAAGGATGTGTCTTTGCAAGTGCACGACGGAGAGTTCGTCGCCATCATGGGCGCAAGCGGCTCGGGTAAAAGCACGTTGTTGCACACGATGGCGGGCTTGACGCACGTCGATGAGGGCCGGGTGACCGTGGCGGAAACCGACCTCGCCACTCTTTGCGACGCGCGCTTGACACGATTTCGTCGCGATCAAATCGGCCTGGTTTTTCAGGCGTTCAACCTCATTGCGACACTTACCGCCGAGGAGAACATTGCGCTCCCCCTTCTTACCGCCGGAGGAGATTCCCTCGTGGCGAAACGGCTCGACCCCTTATTGGATCGGCTTGGATTGACCGCACGACGTCGCCATCGGCCCGACGCACTCAGCGGCGGCGAGCAACAGCGCGTGGCCATCGCGCGCGCCCTCATCACCGACCCCGCCCTCGTACTCGCCGACGAACCGACCGGCAGTCTGGATTCGGTTACAGGCCAGGGCATTTGCAAGCTGCTGAAGGAACTTTGCCAGGAGCAGAAACGCACAATCGTCGTGGTTACCCATGAGCCTGGTGTTGCAGCTTGGGCCAGCCGGATTGTCGTCATGAAAGACGGCCGGGTCCTCACCGAATTTCAAAGCGCCGATTTTCCCGACGCCCCTTCTTTGACGGTTCACTATCAACAGGTCGTCACCGCCCCTGCCGTGTAATTCGCTTCGAGGAATCCCATGTCATTTGCTGAATGGAAGACCGCGCTTCGGCTGGTGGCATCGCACATGTGGCAGCGGCCTGGCCGAGTTTTCTTGACCAGTCTTTCCACGGCAGCAGCGGCTTGCGTGGTCGTCTGGGTGGTCAGCGGTTACGACTCGCTGGTCGGCGAGTTCGGCAGCATGGGAGAGGAATATGTAGGCCGATACGACTTCCTTCTTGTGCCCGCGCGCGATCGCGAAGCAGAGCCCGTGGGCTTTGGGCGGGCGCTCCAAATCCCCAAAGCCATGCTGGAAAAAATTCGCCAAGATCCAGCGATCGTCGCGCTGGACCCCATTTTCGAAACCGCCTTGCGTGCGAACAAGCCCGGTGCGGCGCCAGCAGGGCGGTTTCCCGGCATGGCTGAAGGCGAAGGTCCGCCAGCGCGGTCCAAGCAGCAGGAATCGGGTCCGAAAATGATGGGCGGCGTGGCCGCGCAGCGCGCCCAAAGCCCCGTTCCGATTGTGGTGGGGACCGATTCGCTCGAACCGATTCACCGAGTCTTACAGGGACAGTGGATTGGTCAGGATTCCACCGCCAGGGTCGGCGCCCTGACTCGCGAAGCTGCGCAGCAGCTTGGCCTCCACGTCGGTGACGAGATGGTGGTAGGCAGCGGTTTTGGCGCGAATCACGTAGAAGCCAACATCAAAGTGGTCGCCATCGTCGAGCAGTCGAAACGCCTTCCCGGACCAAAATTCATGGTGGGTTTGCCCCCCACGCGTCAGGGGGTGCTGCCCGGTGGGCCGGCGCCCAATGCGCTTTATGTCCCCATGGCCGTGGCCGAACAACTTGCCGGCATCACGGCGCGGGCCAGTTATGCCGGTGTGGTGCTGAAGGCCGGCGAGAACGTCGAGGCCTTTCAAAAACGCTGGGCGGAAGCATTTGGCACGGCTTCGCCCCCGATCGAAGTGCGCACTCCGGCCAAGGTCGACAGCGAAGTGGACAACAGCACGACCTTCGAATCGGTGCGGGCCCAGGCTTACAGCGCCACGGGGATTTCTTTGCTCGCCGCACTGTTCATCATTTTCACGACTCTGAGCATGGGGGTGGATGAACGCATTCGCCAGTTTGCAATGCTGCGAGCGATCTGCTTTACGAAGTGGCAGATCGGACTCATGGTCGCGGTCGAAAGTCTCTTTCTTGGACTGATTGGCTGGATCGGTGGTTTGGTCGCGGGATGGGCTTTGCTGGCGCTGATGGCGCGGATCAAGCCGGAACTGCTCGCGGAAGGAGCGGCTCTGGGAACCTGGTGCATCCTGCTTTCTGGCATCTGTGCACTGGGCGGATCGCTGGCTGCCTCGCTCATGCCGGCTTGGCGTGCGACCAGCGTCAGTCCGCTTGAAGCCATGGCGCCGAGGCGATCTGCTTATCAAGGACGAATCCCATGGATGGTAACGATCATTGGACTATTGCTCATTGCGGCGAATCCGTTGGTCGTTTTTTTTGTGCCCATGCCGGATACCTCGAGGTATCTCGCCGCCGTGGCCATCGGATGCACGACGATGGTGATTGGCTTCGTTCTCCTGGCGCCCATGGCCATTGTTGTTACCGAACGCCTTCTGGGGCCGATACTTGCCCGTCTCTTTCGAATTAACTCGCGACTGCTCGCCACGCAACTATCGGCCAACATGTGGCGAACGGTAGGCACGACCGTTGCCATGACGATCGGCTTGGGCTTGTTCGTCGCCACGCAGACATGGGGCTACTCGATGCTCGCCCCCTTCAATCCCGGAGACTGGACGCCGGATCTTGTGATATCGATCATGGGCGGACTGTCGGACAGTCAGGTTGAGGCGGTGCGCAATGCCCCCGGTTTGGCCTCCGATCGATTTGCGCCGTTGGCCATCAAACAGGTGAAGTTCGCCGACGATCCGGTGGGGTTTCGGATCCGGGAATCGAGCACGCGCCAGGACAACTGCGTGATGATCGGAGTCGATCCGGAGGTTGCCCTGGGCGGCGCGAAGCCTCTTTTCAAATTTCAATTTGTCGAAGGGAATCGAGAGGACGCGATCGCCAAGCTCATGCGGGGGCGGTACTGCATTGTCCCCGACCACTTCACGCGCGAGTCGGGGATCGGCGTTGGGGGCAAATTTGCAGTCGTTGCGCCAGGCCGTTTGGGAGAGCGAATCGATTATGAAATCGCTGGAGTCGTCTCGATGGCCGGATGGCATTGGATGACGAAGACTGGCTTCCGCCAGGGGCGCGCCGCGGGCTTGATGTTTTGCGATCGCGAGACGGTGCGGCGAGATTTTAACACCGGAAAACCCACGACTTTTTGGGCGGACCGCAGGGACTCCGCATCCGATGAAGAGTTGAAGGCGGCGATTCAGTCCGCGTTGGGCCGGGGCGGTGCCGTTACCGCGGGCGCCGGCTCATCATTCGTCCCCGAAGCCACTGCTGATGCCCCTGAAAGAGGTGCGGTAGGCGCAGGGCGGCGGCCCGGTTTTGGACGAGCTGGAGGAGGGGCGGTCACTGTGAAATCAGCCGATAGCGTGCGTAAGGAAATTCGCGGACGCGCCGACAATATCATTTGGGCGCTGAGCGAACTGCCGCTGATTACGCTTTTCGTCGCTTCGCTGGGAGTGATGAACACCGTGATGGCGTCGATTCGCGCCCGTCGCTGGGAAATGGGGGTATTACGTTCCCTTGGAGTGACCCGTTTCGGATTATTTCGCCTCATCGCGGCGGAAGCACTGCTGTTCGGCGTGGTGGCCTGCGTGCTGAGCCTGGGTTTTGGTACCATGGCCGGCTACTGCGGCACGGGCGTCACTCGTTATGTGAATATTCGCGGGGGCCAATACACGCCGCTCATGATTCCTTGGGCAAAGCTATCCATCGGATTTTGTATCGCGATCGGCCTTTGTCTGGGAGCGGCGTTGTGGCCAGCCTTCCGAACGGGGCGAACCGACATATTGCGCCTCTTACAGTCCGGACGCGGGGGTGCATGATTGGAGCAGAACAACTTGAGAGGTCGTTTCTTTTAGCGATTTGAAAGCTCAATCGGTTTGGAAGGAACTTGGTTTCACAAGCCGGCAGAAGCGACTGGGCGACGCGGAGAGTCATTCGATAGACAGGAGGACAATGCCTTCGCTGTCGCAATCGAGGGCAGAGGGAAATCAGTTGGAATCATACCGGCGAGCATGCGGCGTTCTGGCCATAGGAAGCGATTTTTGGTCGCCACATGCGGTTGCCGGAGGTCATTGCGGCGGCTTCGGCAGGGCGGGGATGCTGGCCAAAAACCGCGCGCCTTTCGCGGAGTTCGCCAGCTCGATCTCTCCTTCAAGCAAGTCGATATACCTTTTGACGATATTGAGACCCAGCCCGGTTCCACGAATTTGGCCAACATTGCTGGCACGATAAAAAGGCTCGAAAAGATGTGCGCGATCCCCTTCAGGAATGCCGATCCCTTCGTCTTGTACGGCGAACCAGCATCGATCCCCTTCGCGGCCTAGCTCCACTCTGACTGAAGTTCCTGGCGGCGAGTAGCGGGTTGCGTTGCTCAAAAGGTTGGAAAGGACATGATGCAATAACTTCGGGTCCGTGGGGATCTGCCCGGTATCGCCGGACGAGGCGAACTCAAACCGGTGGCCTCCTTTGTCGCCCACCTCCGCCTCCGAGATCACGTCCTTAAAAAGCAAAACAAGATCAGTCGCTGATCGAGCGACCTCAAGCTTCCCGCCATCGACTCGGCTCAAAGCCAGAACATCATCAATGATTGATCTCAATCGATCAATTCCAGCAACAACTCTGTTAAAAAGCTCGCCGCGTTTGACTTCGGTGATCTTGGAGCTGAAGTTCTGCAGGAGGTCGATTGAACCTGCTATTGCGGCCATCGGCGTTCGGAACTCGTGCGACGCGACGGAAAAGAAGCGGGCTTTTAGCATCGACAGTTCCTTTTCCGATTTAAGGGCAGCCTTCGTCTCCTCCTCCAGTTTTCGGCGGGCCGAAATGTCTCGCGCCAAAATGAGATAATCTCGATCCGCAAGGGGCGCGACGCGCAATTCCAATACAGACCCTCCCGGGAGTTCTTTTTCGGCGACGGCACTTCCGCCCATGAGCACGGTTTTCCCTTTTGCGGAGGTTCTGACTTTCTTGCCGACCTCGATGGCCAGGTCGATCGAGGTGCAGGCCGCGCATTCGGAACGCGCGCAACGGCCGCATGAATCAAACCAATCAAACCCGTCTTCGGTCGATTTTTTCGAGAAAAGGATCGTCCCCGATTCGTCAATTCGCACGACCGCGTCCGGGATCGATTGAACCAGCAGTTCAAATTCCCTCGTTCTCGCGGCCAATTCAGTCGTACGGGCCGTGACCCGGCTTTCCAAATCGGTATTGAATCGCCTCAATGTCTCCTCGGCCTGCCGTTGCAGCGTGATGTCACGACCAATTCCCAAGATCCCAATCAGCTCACCCGCGGGGTCGTGGATCGGCACCCTCAAGATTTCCTGAAGTTCTCTATGACCGTCGGCAAACTCTCGCCACTCTTCAGTGACAAAGCGGGTCCTGCTATCCAGCGTCTGTAAATCCAGGGCCCGAGCCCTTTCGGCATTTTTCCTGGGAGACAGGTCGAAATCGGTGCGTCCTACGATCTGGGGTTCTTTTTTACCGAGCAGTTTTTCGTACCTCCCATTGCAAAAACGGTACAGTCCGTCTCCGTCTTTGAGCCAAATCAGGTCCGGCAGCACGCCGAGGATCACCCTCAGAAGGTTGCGCTCGCGATCAAGCGCTTGGTTTGCCGTGATCCTTTCGGTGATGTCCTGATAGGAACCATGAAGTCGGACGACCTTTCCGTTTTCCATCACCGGGTCGCAGATCGTTCGAACCCACTTGCGAACGCCCTTCGCGGTAAGCAATTCCAGCTCGAGGTCATAGGGCTTATTGCGATTTATGGCTTCCTGAGTCGCTCTTTCCAGGACTTCCTTGGATCGTCTCGGATAGAAGTCAAAACTCGACTCAAGGTTGGGACGATAAGATTCGTCCAAATCATGAATGCGGGCGATTTCGTCGGTCCAAAAGACCTCTCCGGAGGCGACCTCCAGGCTCCAACCGCCGACCTTGGCAATCCTGCCTGTGCCCTTGAGGATATCGTTTTGGAATCTTAATCTCTTTTCGGCTTTCTTTCGGTCCGTGACATCCTGAGTGACGCCGAGTAACTCTCTGACTTGCCCCGCTGAGTCGAGTTGTGGTTCGACCACCGAATGAAACCAACGGGTTTTGCCCTCGATCTGGACACGAAACTCGATGTCGCAGGGCATGCCACTCAAACCTTTGCTCCAGGCCTCAAGAACGATCGTAAGGTCTTCGGGATGGACCATTTTTTTCTGGTCCTTCAAGGCCAGTTCGCTACCTGGCCAGTTAATCATTCTGAGGTATTCTTCAGAGCCCTGATCCGTTTGGGTGCGGGTGTCGAATGCCCAGGAACACATCTGCGCAATCGATTGTGCTTTTAGAAGGGATTTCTTGCTCCTTTCTAATTCGGCTTTGACTTCAAAGGAGGTAATTCGCGATCCAATCATGATGGCGATTGTTTCGGCCAGTTCCATTTCCTCCATAATGAAGGCGTCATCGCACCATGGATTTTCGGGAAGCGCTTCCGTGTAGCCTACAGTGATGCTTCCTTCTCTTCTCCCGGCGACCTCGATGGGGCAAGATATTTCGAAAAGCAAATCGCCGGCATGGCGGCTCGAATAGCAAGCATTCCGAAATTCGATCCGAACGCAGACGATTTGCGGATATTGGAACCCTTGCCCAACCGTTTCGGCGGTGAATTGGAGCAATTCGGCCAGTGGACTTTCCGGATCTTCGAAACGTTGCGAGACGGCGTGGATGGCCCTCATCTCCTTCACTCGCTCCACAAGCATCCAGCTTCTCTTTTCAATTTCCCTGTCGGTTTTCTTGCGCTCGGTGATGTCCAGAACGAAACAGATCAGGAAGCCAACCTGACCTTTGATTGGACCGATCCCGGCCAAGATAGGTATCCTCACTCCATCTTTCGTCAGGTATTCCGCTTCGTAGGGCGGCACGAATCGCCCCAGGTCGAGTTGTTCCCTTGCGAATTCGTCCTTCTTGGCCCAGTCGGGCGGAGTCAAATGATCCCACCTCAAGGGTAAGTCCGTTTGGGAATAGCCAACCATTTTCAGAAATGTCTGATTGGCCCGGACAATTTCCCCCGTTTTCTGTTCGGCCACAAACACGCCTGCCACGCTTGATTGAAAAACGCTTTGAAAAAACTCCTCGTTTTTTCGCACTGCTTCAGCTAGCTGTACCTGTTCGGTGATATCTTGAATCGTCCCAAAAAACCTTTGAATCTGGCCCTTTCCGTCCGCCTCGATCTTGGCGTGGACTTTCACATGGCCGATTTCCCCCGTGCCTCTGCGAATGCGAAATTCAATGGGCTCGCCCTGACCACCCCGTTCGGAAACCTGCTTGACCCAGTCCCGAACCAGCGATCTCTCATGCGGGGCGATTAGCCGCTCGAACGCCTCGATGGAAGGTGATACGGAAGTGCTCAATCCAAGGATGTCATAGAGCTGGCTTGACCAAGTCGTTTTTCTTCCTTGTAATTTCCATTCGAAGCTTCCGATTTTCGCTAATTTTTGTGCTTCATTTAGGATCTCTTCGCTTTGTTTCCGGATATCGACGATCATTTGCGTTTCGGTCATGCCGGAAAAGAAACCTATGATGGCCGACTTTCCTTCAAGCTCAGATAAACAATAGGATATATTACAAGAAAAAGTAGTCTGATCTTTGCGAACGCAGGTAACCGCCGATGCATTGGTCTCAGGGCCATTGATGGGATTATAAAAGCCGCCTTTCCTATCTGCCAAAAGAAAGGACGGGCAAAGGGCTTTGATTGAAAGACCAACGATTTCGTTTTTGCTGTAACCGAAAATTTGGCAACTGGCAGGGTTGGCAAATCGGATTGTGTAATTGTCGGGATCGGCTACAACAATTCCTTCTGCCGCGCCCTCGAATATCGCCCGAAAGCGCATGTCGCTTTCTCGCAACTTGACCGAAGACCGATGCTGCTCAATTGCAAGGCGAGCCACCTGGGCTCCAAATGCCAATTTCTCAAAATCGGCCGAAGCACCGACGGAGGGACGAGAATGATAAATGGCGAAAGAGCCAAGAACGTCCCCGCCTGCGCCCAAAATTGGCTCGGCCCAAAATGATCTGCGACCCCCGAGCGGTGTATCCTCGTGAAACCGGTTCCACAGCGGGTGTTCAGAAATATCGTCCACGACCATGCGCCGCTTCAGATCGAAAGAAGCGATTGCGGCATGACCGCTGTTTTCGCCTTCACGATTGAGCAGAGTGGCATTGGCTCCTTCTCCTTCGGCCCACGCCCTTAAAGGCGCGGAAGTTGCTTCTATCTGACAGGTCCCCATCCTTTCCAGGACCGGCCGGTAGTTTTCAGGGATACTGGCCCCGGCTCCATGGAAAAATTTCTGACCCGTCTCATCCAGCAAGAAGACTTCGCAAAGGCTGCCAGGATCGAATTTCTCCAGGTATCGCAGGAGGGCTTCAAGGACTTCCTCAATGGGCGCTTCTTGGTTCATGCGTCACATCTCCCAGATATCAATGCAATGTGAGTGCAGTTGGATTTGTATAGCATGACTTGGTTGCAATTTCCTTGTGGTTTCATTGAAAACTGCATGGCTTATTTATATATGACCATGACGCTGGCCAGGATCACTGAAAAGAGATGAATCAACGCGCTTTGAACAAATGCCTTGCTAGGCGGCCGGAAAGTGCACCACCAATTCGCTCCCGCGTAAATGGGCTGAAATCACTGGAAAAGCCGCTGACGCAACCGAAAATGCAACGCCGTTGGGTGGCCTGTTTCGCCACATGCTCGTCATCTTCGGAGGGATTGGATCGTCCTCGAGGATGTCGATGGGTTTTGCTCGGGGACAATGCCTGATGTCGCGGCCCAGGGCCACTGGCGTTTGATGCCGACGCTCATGATTTCGTTCCATCTCCCTCGGTACGGGGGCGTCCCGTTCCCACCGAACGGAGGCGATCATGGCCCGAGCACTTGTACGCCTAAGATTGGGGCGGTCCCCAAGGCATTTCATCAACAGAATCGAGAGATCAAGGTCGTTGACCTTGATCTCCACCTGATCAACCGTTCCTACCATGGTTTCCGCCCAAGATGTGCTGCCGGAATCAACCAAAGCGAGGCTGAGCGCGTAACAGAGTGAACCTAGGAATTTTTGTGAAAAATAGATGAAATTTTTCCCGCGCACCGTCGGTTCGGGATGAGTGAACGCCCAATCGGGGCAAGGCTCGCGGGGCGAGCACGGCACGGGCGAAGTTTCATGCAGGACTCGGCCCCTTGAAAATCGTAAACTGCGGAATCCGGTTTCCTTATTTTATGCGCTCAATATGATGCGTTAAAAATAGCGATGATAAAGCGTGTTTTGACATGCTCTAAAATCGTGCAATGCAGATGCCGGGTGCTGGAATTTGACTTACATAATCCGTATGCATATGATTGATCTTAGGCCCCACAGAAACGGAGCCTGAGGTCCGCCGGAAGTTCTGAATCTCTTCCGCACCGGTGGCTTTCAGGCTTATTTCTTTTAATGTGCGATCGGACCAGGGAACTTTCCCTACCCCAGGCGATTAGCATTTGCCCTAAGCCATTCTCCTGAAAAGGCTTAGGGTCTCCCATGATTTCAATTCTGTCATCCATTTTCCAGAATGGACTGAGAGGATTGTCGGCGTTTTCATTTGCCCAAGAGGTCAGTGAACGGCATGCAGACGGACCAAATACCCTATCAAATCAATCCGGTTCCGATTAGCAAGTCGCGGACTGGCATCATAGGATTCGACGAGATCACGGATGGGGGACTGCCTGCAAGGCGAACGACCGTCTTCCTGGGAGGAGCGGGATCGGGAAAAACACTGTTCGGCCTGCAGTTTCTGGTCAACGGCGCCAGATTTTACAATGAGCCTGGAATTTTCATAGCGTTCGAACAAAATGCGCACCAGATACGGTGCAATGCCGCCACCTTCGGGTGGGACCTCGTGAATCTGGAAATAGACGACCTTTTCTATCTCGATGCCCGTCCACTGGTCCTGACCGGTCAGACATCGGGCAGCGGCCTCGACGGCCTTCTTGACCGAATTGCCGCCAAAGCCAAGGCCATTGATGCCAAACGGATCGTTTTCGATGCCCTCGACCTCTGGTTATTCACATTAAGAGATCCAGCCCATGAGAGAATGGAAATCCACCGCGTTCATGAATGGCTGCAAGCAAACGAACTAACGGGCATCCTCACCTTCAACGAACCTTTGGCGCGAGAGCATTTGGGCGGCCACTATTGGTATGTTAGCCACCTCGCCGATGCCGTCGTGCATTTGCACCACGAGCTAGTGGATCGGGTCGCCGTGCGGCATGTACGCGTCGCCAAGTTCCTGGGCTCCGCATTCGCCGATAACAAGTTTCCTTTGGTTTTCGGCTTGGCAGGAATCGAGGTAGGCGGACTGGGGCACACGCAAAAATTCCTCAAAGCCCCCACGGAAAAGATCTCCACCGGGGTCGCCGGCCTCGATTCCATGTTGGGGGGCGGGTACTTTCGAGGCAGTGGCATCCTCGTTTCCGGCAGCCCCGGAACCGCGAAGAGCACCCTTGCCGCCGCCTTTGCGAAGGCTTGTTGCGACCGAGGTGAAGCCGGCCTTTTCCTTAGCTTCGATGAATGGTCGGACGAGATGGTCCGCAACATGCAGTCGGTGGGAATTCACCTGGCGCCATTCGTGGAAAATGGTCTCCTGAGGGTGGTCACTGCCCTGAGTGAATCAAAAAACGCCGAGGAACATTTGCTTGATATTCGAAATCACCTCATCGACAGAAAAATGAGATTCCTGGTCATCGATCCGATGTCCGCCATGCTCAAATCGGGTGGTGACGAGGTCGCGGTCGTTGCCGTGCATCGGCTGGTCCACCTGACGAAAAGCCTTGGCGTCACACTTTTTCTCACCAGTCTCCTTACCGGTCCGGACACCTCAATGGAAGAAACTCCACTGCGGATCTCGACACTGGCCGACACCTGGATCCATAGTTCGTATCTCATTTCCGCCGGTGAACGGAATCGGGCCCTCACGGTTGTGAAATCCCGGGGATCAAAGCACTCGAATCAAGTGCGCGAGTTCACCCTGAGCGAAGATGGAATCACCCTCTCTGACGTGTACACGGCACAAGGACAAGTGCTTATGGGGACGGCCCGCTGGCAAAAAGAGGAAGACGAACGCCTCGAATCGGAAAAAGCGGAACTGGAATTGGAACGACGCAAGCGCTTACTCGGTATTCGTCAGGCAGAATCGAAAGCCAGACTTGAAATCCTCAAGCAAGAAATTGAAGCCCAGGAACTGGAAAGTTCCCTTCTTGAGAAAGAAGGCACATCGAGAAACGAGGGCGTACTCCATCAGGTGAAAAAACTTCGGGAACTGCGCGATGGGGATTAGACCACACCCATGATGCTCTTCGCGGCATCCCCTCGGCCTTACAGGATTTGCAAAATCTACCCATTGCCACTTCAACGGCGAAAGCAGGTTGCTTGGGCTGGATTTTTTTGGTCTTGGTAACGAAAGGCAATGAGGCCGGGGGAAAGGGAACAGGACTGGTTCACGCAATTGCCTGCCATTCGGGTCGTTTCGGCAAGTGCCGCGTTTTGACCATGCAACGGCTCAGGCATCGCATCGCCGCCTCACTTTTGGGTGAGGAGGCGCTTGGATTTCTCTTGAGTGAAATTTAGGTGGGTTGGCCGCTGGCGGAAGGTCCGCCCCGGACATCGTCCTCCCGGCCGAAGGCGGTTCCAAGCAAGCGGCCCATTTTCTCAATGGCTCCGTTCAAAGCTTGTTCCGCTGTGGCAGCGTTTTCCGTCACTGCCACGGGCTGGCGTCCTGCAGGCCGAGCCTCCAGCGTGCATCGGGCATCCGGTCCTCCCCTTGGCCCATTCACATCGCTCAAGTGAACTTCCACACGGGTAAGACGATTTTTGTAACGAGCAAGGCCACTCTCTACGGCGGCAGTCACGGCGGCGATTTCGATGTTAACCCGGGTATCGGTGCTCACTTCAATTTTCACGATGCATCCTCATTCCTAGGGACTGGGAAGCAGCCAAACGGCATCGGCAAGACTTGCGCGAATTGACCCGATCGGCGAAATTCTTGAAGTAATGATGCGGCTTGCAAGAAAATTGACAACGCAATGCCAAGCCGACCTATCGTCGCCTATATCGATCCCCGGCCAGCTTCTCGCGACTTTTCCGTGCGAGCGCTGATTTCGCCAAGCTTACAACGTGACGCACGATCTTCTTGGGCGGCTGACTCCGCGATACGATTCCAACGGCATCGAAAAATACAGTAAAATATGGAGTAGAAGTTTGCTTATAGAGTGTCGGTTGAAAAACTGCTGAATTATAGAGGCCTTGTTAGGAATTCCTGATTCGCTTTATTAATCCAGGCCATCGGCAGAGGGGCTTGTAAGTCATCAAAGATTTTTATTGCCATTTCGACTGCGATACCAAAATGCTCATTTCGCTCGTCGCGGGAAATCCGCGATTCGTAAATCTCAAGGCGGAGGGGTGCCCGCTGAGTGACGCCGATAGCGAAAGGTCGTTTCTTCATCTGCATCGCATCCTCAGAGCATCCCGCCACAAACAGGATTTTCTGAGGAACACCCAGAAACACAAAAGCCGACGTGCCATAGAGTTATGGCACGTCGGCTTGAAAGTAAGCGGAGAGGGAGGGATTCGAACCCTCGGAAGGCTTGCACCTTCACCGGTTTTCGAGACCGGCACGATCGGCCGCTCTGTCACCTCTCCGGAAGCCTTCATTATCAGGATGTTGGGCGACAACAGCAAGGGATGGTCTCCAAAGGAGATTCAAGCCGAGAACCAGGCGTCGGCACCACCGGAACCGCGGAGCGGTCGCCCGGTCTCAAGAAGGCATGTCAAGATGACCAAACCCTAAGCTGCGGTGTCATTTAAGGCTGGAGGGCAGGTGATCAGGGATTGCGCCAGGGGAGGATCCGGCGGCGCTGGGGGGCGCCCGGGATCGATCGCAGAATCCGGTACTGACGCAGAGGTTGAGCCACCGTGGGAGTGGTGGAGAGCGCGAAGTTCGATTGGGTGAGCACCGGGGTCAGGGTTTTGGCCCAGACCGCGTATCCCGCCTCATTGAAATGAAGCTGATCCTTGTCGAAGAGGTCGGCCTTGGGCCGCAAGCCACCCGCGAGCACGGGGGTAAAGGTATCAACGAATTGAGAACTGGGGTGCAAGGCGCAGATGAACTCCAGCAGGCTGTTGGTGTAGCTTTGCGCCTCGAGGAATTTGATGCGATTGGGGCTCGGCTTGATCGCGAGAACGGCCACCTTGGTCCCTGGCAGCTCTTTTTCAACGCGCGTCAGAAAGGCATCGACTCGCATGGCGATGACCTCGGGCGCATCGCCGGAAGCGAGGTCGTTGTCGCCGCCGTAAAAGACGATTCGCTCTGGCCGGTAGGCCAAGATCATCCGGTCGAAAAAATAGTTGACATCGGAAGTCTTGGAACCGCCAAAACCAAAATTCACCATTTTTTGATTGGGAAAGGACTGATCGAGTTTCCACAAGCGAATCATCGAACTGCCAACGAACAGGATCGTTCCGGGTGGAAGCGGTTTGGCCGTCTTCTCGAGCGCGGCGATTTCTTGTTCGTACCGTTGCGGACCTTTGATCTCCTCTTTTGGTTGCGACGCATTGGGTTGGTTCTGGGCTGCCGGTTTGGGCTCCTGGGATTGCGACCAGACCGGGCTCTGAACCCCGGTCAGCATCAAGAGTGCGAGGGGAATCGAGGAGGAAGCGAGGAGGGACGCGCGCCAAAGAGAGAGAGGTTTCATGGTGGGATTCCCGAAATAGGGGAGGAAGGCACGACCTGCGGTTCAATCTAACCGGTTACGAAAAATGATGCGACCCCGGCTGGTTGCAGGCAACCGGCCGGGGCCGCGGAATTTGCGTCGCGTGTCAGGTCAGCGACTAGAAGGAGTCCTTACCACCCTTGGGGGACTGCTTCACTGGCGATTGGCCGTGAGGGGCTTGTCCATGAGGAGCCTGGGCTCCGCTCTTGGGCGATTGCGGCATCTGCATCTTCATCTTGGGGTGGGAGTGATCCACCGCCATGGTGTTGTCGCAGCAGGGTCCGCACGACAGCCGGCGAGCGCAGAGCTTGTCGAACAAGCAGGGCTTGCAAGGTTCGCACGATTCGACCCACATCGGCCGCCTTACGCAGATTTCCTTTTCCACGCAGACAGGAACTTTCTTGCGGATGGTGACCGGGACTTCTTCCGTCACGGTGTAAGGCACCTTGCAGTGGATTTCCACGGGCACCATGTTGCAGACCGTTTCGCGGACCTTGCGGCACACGGTAACCGGTTCCATGGTGCAGGTGGTGTAAGGCACTTTGCGGGTGCGGGTTTCGGGGATGACTTCGGTCACGCTATAGGGGACCTGCTTGGTGACGGTGTAAGGCACCATGCGGCAGACGATCTGGGGAACCAGCTTCACCTTTTCTTCCACTTCCGTTTTCCAACTGGTGCACACGATCGTCTTCGTGCGGGCCTCGCGTTCCATGCGAGTGTGGCAAGTGGTGTAGGTTTCATTCCAGCAGGCGCCTTCCACGAACTGCCATTCGCAGGGATCGCCGGCACCCTTGCCGCCTTTACCGCTTTGGGGTTTGTGGGAAGCGTGCTGGCCCTTGGCTCCCTTGCTGCCGACAGGGTCGCAACCGGGATGGCGATGGCCCTGGCCGTTGCCATCGACATAGGCGCCCTTGAGGATGCGGGTGGTCGTGTAGGGGACTTCCTTGACGACCTTTTCGCATTCCCAGCGGCAGGTGGTGTAGGGGACCACCTTGACGCATTCTTCCATGTGAATGCGCGGGACCTTGATCGTCACCGTCTTGACGGTGCAGACCGGAACCTTGTGGCAGCGGGTGTAGGGGACTTCTTCGCTGACGATTTCCTTTTCGTAGCGAGTCACCGGCACACTTTCGCAGACGGTGGTGCAGCGCAGCACACGGCGGCTGCAAACTTCGGGGCAAGGATCTGGAGCCTGGGCCACTTTGCCTCCCTTGCCGCCTTTTCCACCGTCGATGACCTTGTGGGCCTCGTGGATCTTGCCTGCTTTGCCACCCTTGATGCCGTCGTCGCAGGGATCGGCGCAGATGGTGGGGCAGCGCATGACGGTGTAGGTTTCGGTGACCCATTCGAGCTTTTTGCGCGGGCGCATTTCGCAGGTGGTCACTGGTTTGCAAACGGTACGGCAAACCGTGCGGGTGCCGTGTTCCACTTCGGTTTTCCAGGTGGTGCAAGGAATCTCCTTGACGCACTCCTCGATTTCGACGCGGGGCACGCAATAGCGAACTTCACGAGTGTGGTGTTCGACGATCGGTTTGCGTATGTAACTCACACATTCGCGGGTGTGTGATTCACAGACTTTTTTGCAAACTTGACCCGAACGGGTGTGAGTTTGAGTCTCGGTCACAGGCTTGCAAACGGTGTAGCAAATCTCTTTCTCGGTCTGAACAGGAACGCGGTGGCAAACGTTGTAGCGAACTTCACGCTGAATCGTGTCGATTTCCGGCTTGCAACGATTTTCAACCACTTCCTTGTAGCAAGTTTTGCGGATCTTGTTGCAAACCGTGTATTCCTCCTCGCGGTAGTCGGTGTGGTAGCGAGGTTTCAGGATCGTGTCTTCCACGGTGCGCACGATCGTCTCGCGGCACGGCTTCATGATCGTCTTGACTTCATCGCGGTAGCAGGTGCGGCAAACGGTCTTGGTCGACTGTTCGCACACGGTCTGGTAGCAGGTGATGTACCGCTTTTCGATGTGCGTATCCCAGACCAGCTTGTAGCTGGGGCGATATTTTTCGCAGAAGCACGGGGAAACGCAATTCGGGTCCGCCACCGCTGCCTTGGAGGAGGCGTATTTGCCGACTCCCAGGTTTGAGGCCACGGCAGGCTGGGCACCCACGAGACCAGCCAGCACCACGAGCAGAGGGGCCGCCTGTCGAAGGGTCATGGAAGAACACTCCTCTAAAAAACCAGGCGCCAGTCATGGCGCGAATTCGGTCGCATCCCTGAAGCCAAATCGTCGCTGTGCAACTTTCCACCCGAGGAAGAAGCCTTCTTCCTGACTCGAGTCGGATGGGACATCATGTCCGCGCTTGACCATTGGCGGGTCGCCTGGTCCTATGCCCGCCACGCACCACTTTCCCTATCGGGAGGTTCGGAGTCTTCGAAACAGAGGATGCCGCAAGGTTTGCCCAATCCCGAGTCTGCGAGAGTTGGGATACTCTCAACTCGCCGAGCTTACGGAAAGGACATGGTTTTCCATTTGGGCCGATCGTTGCCAGGGTAACGATGATTCCCACGGAGAGGGACATGCCGATTGCGACTTGATGGGGGATTCGATTTGACAGATCCGATTCCAGTGATTTTCCCCACGGGTTCCGAGTCGCGCCGGTCGTAGCGGATAGGCCGATTGCACGGCCTCGACAGACGGCGCAGGCCTCCTCAAGGTCATAACCGGCCCAGTTTTTCAGTTCGACACGGGTTGGATTCAGAATCCGCGGGCCAATCCGGTGATTGCCCTGCGAAGACCATGTTTTTCCCACCGGGCATTCTCTAAAAATGACCTGGGCCAGAGCCTTCCCGTGGGTTTCTTGACCGTTTCATGAGGTTCCCCACGGCGGCTAACAAAAAGCGATCAAGCCGAAGACGCTGAAAACTCCAGAAACCGATTCTCACGGTGGGTGCGCGAAATGAATTCCTTTGACAATTCCCTGCTCCAGTCGATCTTGGGGCTGCGGTCCGCCGGTTCGAATGAGATTTTCCTGTCTTTCACGCACCTGGGGGATAAGGAGATCGTTCTGCTGTTGACCGCGTTTCTGGCGATCGGCGGCTGGATCGCTGGTTTGCGCCTGAGGCCGCTGGGGCTTCTGGCCGTGGTGGGTCTGTCGCTGTTGACGAGCGAGGCGATCAAGAAAACGGTGAATCGGGAAAGGCCGTTCATGGTCCACAAGGAGACGATCGAGATTCTGCCCGGCACGATCATGCCCGATTCGGCCTCGTTTCCTAGCGGTCACGCCACCCTATCGGCCGCGCTGTTTGTGGGCGGTGCGCTCCTTGCCCCCAATATGTCTCGCTCCAAGCGGCTGCGTCTGGCGGTGCTTGGCTTGATCGTTACCTTTTTGGTGGGCTTTAGCCGCGTCTACCTGGGTCTGCACTGGCCCACCGACGTGTTTACCGGGTGGGCCATCGGTATTGGCTGGGGCCTCATCGCGGCCTGGGTGCTGGATCGCTTTGGACCGGAGCGCGAAGGGCCTGCTGGAACGTTCAATCAGATCCGAGTTTCCTGAGAAGCATCTTCGTATAGGGGACGTCGGGTTTTTCCGGCATCTGTTGCGTTACAGATTCATTGGTCGATCCCGGTGCTGCCAGCGGGCCATCCGTTGCCGCCAATGCCCCGAGGACTTTCTTGATCCGTTCCAAAAGCGGTCCGCGCGAGAGAGGGGCGAACCCGCCGTCGGGCGTCAACCTCCCAAGCGATGTTGCCAGTTCCAAAACGGGTTTCCAGAGGGTTTGATCCCGGCCCAGAAGGCGCAAGGCGCCGGCGAGATCACCCAGTTGCAAGCCAAGCTCGCGGCGCGCGCGGACGTGCCAATTTGCAGGCGTATCGGGCAGGGCGGCCAGCAGTTCGACAGCTTGTCGATGCACCGCCTCGGCCTGATTCCGATCGGCTTCGGGCGTGGTTTGAGATCCCGCACCCTGCCGGGGCTTGGCTTCGCCGTTGGGCTCTTTGCCCGGCATCGGCACCGTGAAGTTTTCAGGCATGGCGCCACTCTAACTGGATCGGCTCGCTTGTTGAAAGGCAATGCACCCCGGTCTCAAGAGGCCGGTGCCACCAGTTCGGGAAATTTCTTGAACAGCTTTTCCACTTTGGGCGCGGCGACAAAAAGGCAATACGGCTGATTGGGATGATTGCGGAAATAGCCCTGATGGTACTCTTCAGCCGAATAGAAGGTCGGTAGGGGGGAAACCTCGGTCACGATGCGCCCGGGCCAAACCTTTTCGGCCGTGGTGCGCTCGATCGCCTTTTCTATCGTCGCTTTTTCCGCTTCGGTTACATAGTAAACGACCGATCGATATTGCGTGCCGACATCGGCCCCCTGGCGATTGAGGGTGGTGGGGTCGTGCACCGCGAAAAACACATCGAGCAACCGGTCGAGCGAAAGAACCTGCGGGTCGTAGTCGACCCGGATCACCTCGGCATGTCCGGTGCGGCCCGAGCAAACCTGGTCGTAGGTCGGTTTCTCGTTCGTCCCGCCGGCGTATCCCGAAACAACCTTTTTGACCCCCTTCAGGCACTCGAAAACCGCTTCGACGCACCAGAAACAGCCGCCACCCATCACGATGCTTGCATCTGCCATGCGCCGACTCCCCTCATGGTTCGCTTATACGCATGATAGTTCTCCGCGGGCCGGGCGGGGACCGGGGGTAAGGGATCGTGTGATATCGCCTGGCCTACGGGCGGATCGAAACGTAGTCCGCCCGTAGGGAGTCATGAGTATTCGCGGCTGCGGGCCCGGGTCATTCCTCTACTGGGTCATTCCTCAAGCAGATCGGGCAGCGCGCAGCGGGGGGAAACGAGGTGGCCGCGATTGACGAGATTTCTGACCGGTTGGCCAAGCAACAGCCGGCGGGCCTCTTCGGCCCCCTTGGACCGCATTTCGATAAAGCCGGCATCGCTGTAGTACGCGACATGCGGGGACAGGAGCAGCTTGGGGTGGGTGCGCAGGCGGTCCGAAACGGGAGGCTCGGGGTCGGTTACATCAAGTGCCGCCGCTGCCAGTTGGCCTCGGTCGAGCGCGTTCAAGAGGGCTTCGTTGTCGACGACCGGGCCGCGGGCCGTGTTGATCAGGTACGCGGTCGGCTTCATCATCGCGAGCGTTTTGGCGTTTAGGATGTGATGCGTCTTGGTTGTCAACGGACAATGCAGAGAGACGAAATCGCATTTCCCCAGGAATTCTTCCAGAGAATGGACCTGCACGATTCCCAGCGCCTTGTCGAGACCGGGACGAGCGTAGGGATCGTAGTAAACGACATTCAGGCCGAGCGCCTTGCACCTCAGAGCCATGGCGGTGCCGATTCGTCCGCACCCGAGGATGCCCGCCGTGCGGCCGCGCATGCGCGGGGCGCCGAAGATGATGGCCGGCTCCCAGCCTCCATTGACGATCGCCAGATGATTGTCGACCAGTTTGCGGCTGATGGCGAGCATGCTCATGAGGGCGTGATCGGCGACATCTTCGGTGCCGTAGTCGGGCACATTGCAAACCAGAATCCCATTCTGGCCCGCGGCGGCCAGGTCGACGTTGTTGTAGCCAACGCCGCAACGGACGATCCCCTTGCAGCGTGCCATGAGCGAAATCGAGGCCTGGCTGAGCGGAATGTCGTGGTAAAGGAGGATGGCATCGGCCTTGGGCGCATGCGCGAGGAAGCCGTCCTCGCTGGTCAAGTTCAACGGATGAATGTCGGCGATATCGCCGAGGATTTTTTGTTCCAGTGCCGTTTCGGTGAGGTAGTCGGGAATGTAGACATGATGTCGCGTCATCGAAAACAACTCGTTAGGGAGGGAAGTACCGCAAGGCGGGCAGGTAAGGAATCGTTCTATCGAGGAATTGCCCGGTTGGGTGGGGGCCCATAGCCTCGAAAGGGCAAAAAAAGGCGCGAAAGTAGAAGAAGAACGGCATTTGGCCCCGAATAAGATGAGGGTTGCCTCTTGAGAACGGGAATCGGCTGCCTGGATTGGGCGAGAGATTCGCCAGGTATTTTGCGCAAATATCTGGCAAGGGAGGCCCGAGCGGACCTCCCCTTCCCCATGATGTCCTCACAAGGATCGGCTCCGCATGACTGCACCAAGCAAACCCTGGTACCGGATTCTTTATGTCCAGGTCTTGATGGGAGTTGCGCTTGGGATCGTCGTGGGGGCACTCTATCCGAAGTGGGGCGCGAGCCTGAAGCCGCTCGGCGATGGCTTCATCAAGCTCGTCAAGATGATGATTGCGCCCATCATCTTTTGCACCGTCGTTCATGGAATCGCCTCCATGGGCGATCTGAAACGGCTGGGCCGAATCGGCCTGAAAACCCTGCTCTATTTCGAAGTGGTCTCGACGCTGGCGCTGATCATCGGCCTTGTGGTGGCGAACCTGATGCAACCGGGTGCCGGGTTTCAGGCGCCGCAAAGCGCCCAGGCGGACAAGGCGCTGAAATTTGCCGAGAAGGCCCATGAGCTAGGCACGGTCGATTTTCTGCTTGGAACCATTCCTCAGTCCTTTTTCAGCGGCCTGGTCAATGGTGAAATCTTGCAGGTACTTTTTGCCGCGGTGTTGGCGGCGTTCGGCCTGGCTTCGATGGGAGAACGAGGGAAGGCGATCCTTCTGGGCATCGAGCGGGCTTCGGAACTGTTTTTCGCGATGATGGCGATTGTGGTTCAAGCGGCTCCAATCGGCGCTTTCGGCGCGATGGCCTTTACGGTCGGCGAATTCGGCATCCATGCACTTGGGAATCTCATCTACCTCATGGTTGGGTTTTACCTCACCGCCATGCTGTTCGTTGGTTTGGTGCTTGGCTCCATTTTGAAGGCCTGCGGCCTATCGCTTTTCCGTTTTCTACTTTTGATCAAGGACGAGCTCTTGCTCGTATTGGGGACCAGTTCCTCGGAAACCGCCTTGCCTGGTTTGATTCGAAAACTGAAGGAGCTGGGCTGCCACCCTTCGACGGTCGGTCTGGTGATCCCTACCGGTTACAGCTTCAATCTCGATGGGACAAATATCTACCTCTCGATGGCCATTCTCTTTTTGGCCCAGGCCACGAACACACCGCTGGATCTGAGTCAGCAACTCGGTTTGTTGTTTGTGGCGATGCTCACTTCCAAGGGGGCCAGCGGCGTGACTGGTGCGGGTTTCATTACCTTGGCGGCAACCTTGAACGCCGCGCCGGGCATCCCCGTCGAATCGATCGCTTATCTATTGGGAATTGATCGGTTCATGAGCGAATGCCGGGCGCTGACCAATCTCGTGGGCAATGGCGTGGCCACCGTGGCGATCAGCCGCTGGGAAGGCGAGGTCACCGCGGCCGATCTGAACCGGCCCTTTGATGAACCCCTTCCCCATGTGGATGCCATCCCGCAAGGAGTTCCTCGGTCGGAAGAATTGCCGTCCACTTGAGGTGGGCGGGGCCTACGCGCGAAGATGCGAAAAGGTTCGCGAAAAAAAGGAAAAAGATACCATTTTTTGACGGGCCCTTTGAAGGCAGCCGTTGTCAAGCGAGTCTTAGTTTGCCAATCTGACAGCCCGGAAACGCGCGGGATACGAATCTGTCAGGAATCGATCCGGGATCCTATTTCATCTGTTTTCTTTATCTCCTTGTGCTGATAGGACTTGCGTCTCGTGTTCTCATTGGCACACAGCTTGCATGTTCAAGGCCATCGGATGGATAAACGGGAAGGCCTAACCCGACTATAAAGATGGCAAAAGGAGAGAATGATCATGAACAGGCTGTTGCGACATAATGGTTTGGGATTGTTCGAAGAACTTCGCCGGGAGATGGATCAATTCCTCGGCAAGGTGGTGAGCCCTACTGAAAACAAACAAGGTGGCGCTCAACCTCCGGTGGCCTGGATTCCCCGGCTTGACCTCGAGGAAAACGACAAGGAATACAAGCTTTCGATCGAGCTTCCCGGCGTGGATGAAAAAGAGATCGAGCTGAAGGTGGAAGAAGATCGCCTGAGTGTGTCGGGTTCCAAAAAGCTGGAACGCGAAGAAAAGAAATCCAACTTCCACCGCATCGAACGGATCTCCGGCAACTTCCACCGCGAACTGGTGCTGCCCGCGGACGCCGACCGCGATGCGATCGAAGCCAAGTACGATAAGGGAGTGCTGCACGTGGCCATTGCCAAGAAGCCGGCTCCGACTCATCGCAAGATCACCGTCAAAACGTCGGTCAACTAAGGTTGGCCTCGCATATCGTTGATCAGAAATATCTCAAAAGGCTTCCGGGTTTTCCGGGAGCCTTTTTCTTTCGGGTCGCGTTGAATCCAACCTCTCATAACGGCACCGTGCAACCATTTTTTGAAACGATCACACGATAAGACGCAAATCCTTTTGAGGCAGGAAAAAGCAGGTCAGGCGCTTCACTGATTGATCGCCGGCATTCGTCGCCAACCTGGTAAAGATCACTGCCTTTCTGGGATCTTGCCGTGATCATGATGGATGAAGCTCAATCTCTTCCTCAAATCCCATCGCCTCCCCTTTTTCGGAGGTTCTCGCCAGGCGAATCGCAGGCAGATGCCAACGATTCTCTGGATGGCGCCCTGGATGGCCCCCTGGATGGGACGCTGGATGGGTTGGACCCTCGCCATGAAAAACGGTCGAGACTGGCAGGTTCACGGCGCGCCAAGCCCGACTATGCCGCATTGCGGCTGGCAGGAGAAATCGCTTCTTCGTTGAATCTGCTGCTTGCAACCAGCAGCGATTCGAATTTGAGCGGTTTTGCCGTGGCGTCGGCCACGCCGACGGGAAAAGGATCTCACTTTCTCGTGCGAATTTATGCGACCGATTCGACCTTCGCGTTCGATCCCGAGCGCGTGATGGCATCGCTCAAGCGGGCCAAGCCGTTCTTCCGTCAAGAAATCGCCAGTGCGATCACTCGCAAACACGCTCCCGACTTTCGCTTTCAACTGCTTCCGCCCGGAGCGCAGCCATTTTGAACCAGTCCGAAGACTCTCAAGCGTCAAGCCGGACGATCGCCGGCGAGGCTGCCGTGGATGCCTGTTTCATCCGGTGGTGGCATCCCGGCATGGCTCACCGTGAGGTTGCACAACCATCCTTGAATCGCCACGCCGGCTTGACCTCCCTGGTCAAAACGGTCAAAAACCTTGCGCTCAACCCCGGCGTCATGCGCATTGCGGTCATGCCCGACGCTCATGAAGGCTCCGCGGTGCCCAATGGCACGGTGGTAGCAACCAAAGATCTGATCTATCCGCGCATGGTGGGAGCCGACATTGGTTGCGGCGTCGCGGCCATCCGGTTCGACCTTGCGGCCGACGAAATCAAGAAGGCCGATTGGGTCAAGGTCTTGAGTTTGTTGCAGCGCGCGATCCCGACACTCAAATCTCCTGAACCCTCGATCCGTGAATCCCTGACCGAGTTTTGTCGCCCTGAGCAATTAAGCCACAAAACTCTGGTGCAACAGGCCAGGCGCGAAGGCCGCTACCAGTTGGGCACGCTGGGCCGGGGCAATCACTTCGTCGAGCTGCAGCGTGATGAGCAGGGTGCGCTCTGGGCCATGGTCCATACCGGCTCGCGGGCGATGGGGCCGTTCATCACGGATCATCATCTGGCCCATGCTCAATCGGTTCATCGCTCCGGCCAGCCATTTCTCGAGCTGAGCGAACCCGCCGGCCAGGACTACTTCAACGACATGCAATGGGCTCTGGCCTATGCGCGGGAAAACCGGCTCATTCTGCTCAATCGCGTTGCCGACATCCTTGAGCGCGGCTGGAAAACCCGGGTGATCGAATCAAGCTACCTCGATTGTCCGCATAATTTCGCCCGCTGCGAAATCCATGGCGGCCAGTTGCTTCTGGTGCACCGCAAAAGCGCGAATTCCGCACGAACCGACGAGCTCGGCTTGATCCCCGGTTCCATGGGAACGCAAAGCCGGATCGTCCGCGGCCTGGGCGATCCCGAATCCCTCTGCTCTTCCGCTCATGGCGCCGGCAGAGCCTTGAGCCGAGCCCAGGCTTTTGAAAAAATCTCCTTGAGCCAACTGCAAAGGTCGATGAAGGGAATCGCTTTTAACGAAGCGGCTGCCGCCAAACTCAGAGATGAATCGCCGCGCGCCTACAAGGACTTGGGCGAGGTGATGTCCGCCCAAATAGACCTTGTAAGAACGGTGGCGGTCCTTAAGCCGCTTTGCGTTCACAAGGGAATTTGAGTGGACGGCGCCGGGCCTTTTGGCCAGATCGTCCTGGCTTTGAGACCGCCGATGGGGCTGCTGGCCAGTTCGACCCAGCCGCCGTGCTGCGTGACGATGCGCTTGACCAGGGCCAGGCCCAACCCCACCCCTTTGTTGTTCTCGCGGATCCGGTCTCCCAGTTGCACGAACGGTTCGAACACCCGCTCCCGGTCCTCCTCGGGAATGCCGGGGCCGTCGTCGTCGACATCGATGACGGTGGCTTCCTCAATTTCCTCGGACCGAAGTACGACCCGGCTTTTCGCATAACGTCCGGCGTTGCCAAGCAGATTGCCAAGCGCGCGCTGCAACCCCTGGCGGTCTGCCAAGACCGCCTTGTCTCCGACCGGTTTGCATCTCTGGATGGAAAATTCGATGTTCGGGTGAATCATTGCTTGTTTGGCCACGACCGATTCCATGACTTCTTTCAGATCGATCGGTTCTTTATGGATCACCGTCTCGGCGGTTTCCATTTTCACATAACGCAAGAGCTCCTCCACGAGGCCGTCGAGGTCCATGGCGGCATCATCCAGCGCCATGAGTCTGAGCGAGCGCTCGGTTTCGTCCTTGGCCGTTTCGATCAGTTCGATGGCAAAGCGAATGCGCGCCAGGGGTGTGCGTAACTCGTGCGAAACGGCCTGCAATAGTTCCATCTGCATGCGCACAAGCGATTCGGTGCGAGCGGCCATCAAGTTAAAAGCGACGGCGAGCGGCTTTGCCGAGCGAATGCTCCCCACGTCGACGCGGGCGCTCAGGTCGCCGGCGGCGATTGCCTTGGCCGCATTTTCCACCTGTCTTAGCTGACCCGATACGGGCCAGAGCAACAAGGCGATGGCCGCGGCGGCGGGCAGCAGCACCAGGGCCAGGGTCGTCGCGGCCGCGCCCTGTTCGTTGCGCTCAAAATTGGGAAAGGGGCCAAATCGCAACACGCGGTTGGCGCCCGAAAGTGGCGTCACTGAATAGAATCGGTCATTGCCCGGGCTGTAAAAAACCACCTTGTCCCCGCGCTCTAATCTCGATTTGGGTTCTTCAGGCAACTCATCCAGCGTGAGGATTTCGAGCGGATAGTCGAAGTTTGTTTGCAACCGGGCCAGGGTTTGGTCCGTGGGCGATCCCCGGTCCAGTTCTTCCGCGCTCAGGCGCATCCAGCCGGCGATTCCCTCCTCGATCGAACGCAAGGAGTAATCGGGCAATGGCCCCAGAATGAGGGCTTCATTGTTGGTGAACCGCTTTGCGATCCTTTCTTTGCCCGGGCCGGTATCGGGAAAAAAACAGACCACATCTTCGGTGTCAATCAGGCGTTTTTGCTGGGCCGCGGTCAAGCTGTCGAGGGGAACGATTTCTACGGGATAGGTGAATCTTTTGCGAATTTCCGCCAGTTTCGCGGATCGGTTTTCCCTTGGAGCCTTTGAGAGGTCGGCGGCGATCAAGCGTACGCCTCCGCCATGAGCGCGCGACATCACCTTTTCCCGGCTCGCTTCGCTTCGCGCCCGCAGTACGATTCCGTGAATGTACCAGGCCATAAAAAGGACAGCGACGACGCCAAGATAAAAGTAGATGAATAATTGTTTCATGGTTCCGCCGAGAGTTGGTAACCGGTTCCACGAATCGATTTGATGCGTCTTGGCTTGACCGGGTCGTCGCCGAGTTTCTTCCTCAGGCGGGAGATCCGCAGATCGATCGAGCGGTCGACTCCATCGTATTTCATTCCATGAATGATCTGGGAGATTTCATCCCGGCTGACGGTCTGCCCGGCATGTTCGGCCAGAATTTTGAGCAGGTCGAATTCGGCAGTCGTCAGGTCGAGCGTTTTGCCGTCAAGTTCCGCCCATCTGCGGGTGGGGTCGATGAGCAAGTCGCCCACGACGAGAGGTTGATTTTTGGACGGCTCTTCTGAAACGCCTTTGCGCAAGTGGGCGCGCAGGCGAGCGAGTAAGGCCCGGGGCCGGACGGGTTTGGCCATATAGTCGTCGGCGCCAAGGTCGAGGCCGATGACTTCATCGAGTTCTTCGCCGCGCGCGGTCAACATGAAGATCACGCCGTGATAGAGGCCGCGGATGGCCTTGCAAATCGAAAAGCCGTCGAGGCCGGGCAGATTGAGATCGAGAATCACGATGTCGTAGTTGCCTGCAAGAATTCGTCCCTGCGCCTGCAGCCCGTTTGCCTCGATGTCGACATGAAAGCCGTTTTGGGACAGGAAATCATGAACCATCGACGCGAGTTCATGGTCATCCTCCACGAGAATGATTCGCGGACTCGGATTTTCTTGGCTCATCGACATGACGGGTGAAACTTCCATGCGGTCATCCTGTATCTTCCCTGCGCGCCTGGATCTCAAGGAAAGTTTGCGAACTCTGCTTCCAAACTTCCAGTGAATTCACTCAGGTTGCCAGATGAGAGCGGCATGAGGAAATTCTAGAAAATCGACCTCGCGCAGCGCATTTCATGGGAATTTCACAATCGCGAAACCGAGGGCGGCTATGAGAGCTTAATCATTAAAAATCATCATTAAAGATTGCGTTGTGAAATGGTACGAATCGTTACCAAACTAATATCTCATTGACCGTAAGGCGCGGCTAGAATCCGTTTGACGTGACACTCAAACTCGATTTTCGGTAACTCTCGGTTGCCGGGAGGCGAGTCCCTTGGACGGGTTCTGCCGATGTTCCTCTCGCCTTGGCGAAGGAGGGATCTGGCCGGCCCTTGGGGAGTGGTGGTGTTCTCCACACCAATGAAACTCCCGCCTCAAGTAACAGAGAGTTGATTAACAATGTATATGGAATGGTTTGCCATTGCCCTGGCCGGGGGTTGCGTTGTGGCCGTCGCCTTGCTCGGTATACGTAGTTTATTGGGGAAAAATGGCCGAGAGGTTTCTCTTGTAACGCCTGTTCCGCTAAGGGTTTCGCTTGCCTGCCTGGTTGCCATCGGTATGGCGGTGGGTGTGTATGCCTGGTCTCAAAGCGGCAGCGAACCGCCGGTCCAATCAAGCAGCGATTATCGTGTGCATGAGCCGAATCAATTCACGGGCAATGGGCGCATTGACAATCAAATGCTAGCCGTTGGCAAGCCTGCACCAAGATTCGAACTGTCAGGGATCGACACCACCGACAAGACCCCCCTGTGGAACGCCGGGGGAGACAAGCCGGTTGTTTTGATTTTCGGGAACTTCGGGTGTCCCTATTTTTGCTCGCGTCTCGATTCTCTTGCCAAACTGCAAGCTGCGTATGAAGGCCGTGCTGACTTTCGTCTGGTCTATATCGATATTCAGCATGAAGAACCAGCATTCATGCAAGATGTGATTGCCGATACCAGTGTGCCGGCGACCGACAGGAAAAACCGAATGGCCCGAATCCGCGCGGGAATGGACCGCTATGGTCTCAAAATGGATTGCTTGATCGACGAGGAGGACAACCGCGCCCAGAATTCTTACCGCGCCTTTCCTGCTCGCATGGTGATTGTGGGCAAGGATGGCGAGATCGGTTTCGATTCGGGAAATATTTTCCAAAACGGCCTCGACATTGCAGGTGCCATGGAGTGGCTGGATGCCCATCCAGGGGAATCTAAGACAGGCGACTCGAAAATCATGGCTCCAGCCGGTCAGCATTCGGGCGATTGAAAGATCAAGTTCCAGACAAGCAGGGGCCGCACGGCATTCCAAGCGCCGGGCGGCCCCTGCTTTTTTGATCTGTTCCGTTCTTGTTTCGATCACAAGATCTTGCACACTTTCGATCACTCCGCGTGTGGGATTCAGCCGCAATCGTGGGCAGAAAGCCGAGTGAAAGATAGAATCTCAAGCGGACTCTTACCCTGGAGGTTCCATGCCATTCTTGACACTTCACCTTCCCTTGCGGTTGCCGCACTCTTTTACGATCCGAAAACTCCTTGTTGCGCTCGTTTGGATCCTGCCGGCAATCGGGGCAATGACCCTTGCGTCCAAGCCTGATGAGATCGATCCGAAACTGAACGGGACCTGGAAAATGGTTTCGCTCCAATACCATGGCGAAACAACCAACTTCGAGGAAAAGGCGGTTCGCCTGGTGATCGATGGTTCGAAGGTGAACTATGCCCGCGAGAACATCGCCACGATCTCGGCTGTTGCCTCCGCCTCTCCCTCGATCCTCGACTGGAAAATGATTTCCGGCGGGAAACAGTATGAAGCGATCTACGCGATCGAAGGCGACAAGCTCAGAATCTGCCTCAATAGCCGGACGGAAGGAGTCAAGGAGCGTCCCAATCTGTTTTCCACCAAGGATCAAGCGACTTGGCGCCTGCTCACCTTCCAGAAAGAAGCCTCCACCGCGGAAAATGAAATCGAAGGGTTGACCGGGTATGTCGGCCTGGCGCTCAAGTTTGACGCCGATCGAAAATGCGTCGAAGTGCAGTCGACCCTGGAAGGCGCTCCCGCGAAAAAAGCGGGACTCGAAAAAGGAGATGTCGTGCTGGCGATTGGCAATGAGCGAGCCGTCGAGCTCTTTCCCACGATCGAGATGGTTCGCAAAGCCAAGCCCACGACGAAACTCGACATTCAAATTCGCAGAGGCGAAGCGGTCAAGGATATCCAGGTGCTGGTGGGAGCACTGCCTTTCTCCTACATCGCGGGTCTGGAATCGTAAGGCACGCGACCGTGGCGCATCAAGGACGACGCCAGGTGACTTGGCGTCTTCAAGTTCAAAGGATGTCGTTCGCGGCAGACCTCTTTTTATTTAAAGAAATAAAAGATCTTGTTTTTGTTGAATCCAAGTCCTGAAGAGGATCTCTGAGATGCGCTCAACCTGGACGATTCTTTTCCTGGGATGGCTTCTGGCTCCGCTGTCCGCCGCGGATGACCTGGGCCAATCGGGTTTCGTCGATTCGAACGGAGTCAAGATCCACTATGTCACCGCCGGCCAGGGGCCACTGCTCGTGATGGTGCATGGCTTTCCCGACTATCACTACACCTGGCGCGATCAGATGCCCGCGCTCGCCAAGCACTTTCAGGTCGTGGCGATCGATCAGCGCGGCTACAACAAAAGCGATAAACCCGAAGGGGTCGAAAACTACAAGGCGGATAAATTGGTGGGCGACCTGGTCGCCGTGCTCGAACATTTCAAGCAAAAGAAAATGATTCTGGTTGGCCACGACTGGGGCGGATTTGTCGCCTGGAATTTCGTGATGACGCATCCCGACAAGGTGGATCGGCTCATCATCCTTAACTTGCCCCACCCCAACGGCTTGATGCGCGAGCTGGCCAACAACCCCGATCAACAAAAAAACAGCGCCTACGCTCGGGCCTTCCAAAAATCGGAGGCGGCCTCGATCATCAAACCCGAAGTGCTCGTCTTGTGGGTCAGGGAGCCCGAGGCGCGCAAGGAATACCTGGCAGCCCTCAAACGATCGTCTATGGAAGGGATGCTCAATTACTACAAGGCCAATTACCCCGAGCCGCCCTACAAGGCTCCGCCGAAACTGCCGCTCGTGAAATGCCCTGTATTGATGATTCACGGTCTGGATGATAAGGCGCTGTTACCGGGAGCGTTGAATGATACCTGGAACTGGATCGAAAAAGACCTGACGCTTGTCACTGTGCCTGGAGCGGGCCATTTTGTCCACCGGGACAAGCCCGAATTCGTCACCCGCAAAATGGTGGGTTGGTTGACGGAAAAGGGAAATTGACCGGGGAAAATCTCTCTCTCGCGAAACTTCCGTTCACGGCGAATCCCCTGAACTCTTGCCCTTTTCGTAGCGGATCCGAACGCTGCCTTCTGCTGCTGCAAATCATTTAGCTTGCAATTTCGTCAAAAAAAGTTCCTTTCCGTGTCAAAAAACGGGCCTCCTTGCGTGTAATACGAAGGAGGCCCGTTCATGCCCCAATTTCCTGAAACTCGATTCTCCCTCTTCCTGCGCCTGCGCGATCGCGCGGATCCCGGCGCCTGGGCCGAGTTTTGCCTGCTTTATGAACCGGTCATTTTGCGGCTGGCGCGTGCGAGCGGCCTGCAGGAAGCAGATGCCCGCGACTTGACGCAAGATGTGCTCGCCAAGGTCTGGCGCGTGCTCGATACCTGGGATCACGATCCCAAGCGGGGACAATTTCGCACCTGGCTGCACCGGGTCGTGCGCAATCAGTGGATCGATTCGCTTCGCAAATTGCGGCCTGGCAGCCTCGGTTCAGGCGACACCGGCGTCCATGAAGATTTGGCCCAGAAACCCGAGGCAATCGATGAAGCGATCGATTGGGAGGTTCGGCGGGAGCTGTTCCTCGCCGCCGCTGAGAGGGTGCGCGCCGAAGTCGCTCCCGCAACCTGGGAGGCCTTCTGGCGCACCTGCGTGGAAGGTCAACCGCTTGAGAAAGTCGCAGAGGATCTGGGCCTGAGATTGGGCTCGGTCTACGCGGCACGCAGCCGAATCATGGCGCGGATTCGCGCCGCGGTCGAACTGGCGGATGAACCGCCTTCAGAGAATACAGGAAATAAAGAAAATTCAGAAAATACAGAGAAGGTGATGCGGTGCCCAGTTTAATGTGCGAACATCCCGAATTGCAGGCGTTCCTTGAGGGGAAAATTCCCTCAGGCGAAGAGCAGCCCTGGCTGGACCACCTGGAGAGTTGCCCCAAATGCCAGGCCCGCATTGAGGAGATGGCGGCCGATCGCAACTGGTGGCAGGATGCGCGAACCTTTCTATCGACCGATTCGGGCATTGCGGCGCTGGCGACTCCCGTCGAGACCGCTGCCGAATCCGAAGAGGCTGGCCACGAGCCGATCTCGCTTGATTTCCTGGCGCCAACGGACGACCCAGAGAGTCTTGGGCGGCTTGGCACCTACGAGGTGACGGGCGTCATCGGGCGGGGCGGCTCGGGAATTGTGCTTAAGGCGTTTGATCGCTCGCTCAATCGCAATGTGGCGATTAAGGTATTGTCGCCTCATCTGGCGACGAGCGGCGCCGCAAGGAAACGATTTGCCCGCGAGGGCCAGGCGGCGGCCGCGGTGGTGCATGAACATGTCATTCCGATCTTCGCCGTGGCTGCTCACCAGAACCTTCCCTACATCGTGATGCAGTATTTTCCCGGGCGGTCGCTGCAGCAGCGGCTCGATCGGGATGGCCCCCTGGAGCTTCGCGAAATTCTGCGGATCGGCTTGCAAACGGCGCGGGGGTTGGCGGCGGCTCATGCCCAGGGATTGATCCATCGCGATGTCAAACCGGCCAATATTCTGCTGGCCGACGGCATCGAGCGGGTCACGCTCTCCGACTTCGGTTTGGCCCGCGCCCTCGACGATGCGCGCTTGACCCGCACCGGTTGGCTGGCCGGCACGCCGGAGTACATGTCGCCGGAGCAGTCTCGGGGCAAGGGAATGGATGCTCGGTCGGACCTATTTAGTCTCGGTAGCGTGCTCTACACCGCAAGCACCGGCCGGGTGCCTTTTCAGGCGGAGACCAGTTACGGGACGTTGCGTCAGGTCACCGACGACGAACCGGCACCGATCCGCCAAGTCAATGCCGACATCCCCGAATGGCTTTGCGTCTTGATTGGCAAGCTAATGGCCAAGGCGCCCGAGAACCGTTTCGCGAGCGCCGAAGAGGTGGCCAATCTTCTTGAAGCCTGTCTTGCGCATGTGCAGCAACCCGAATCGACTCAACTCCCCGAATCGCTCATCGTCAAGAAACCGCAACCTCAGCGTGCGAGCTTTTTTGGCGGTCGGACACTGGTCGCCTTGTTGCTGGGTTTCGCCGGCTTCATTGCGGGCGGATTCGCCCTCTGGCAAGTAAGCGCTCCCCCCGATATCGCCGGCAGATGGACAGGCGAGGACTGGGGTCAGGTGCAACTGAAACACCTGGGATCGGGCGAATATGAGGGGACCTATACCGACACCTTCGGCAAGGCGCCGGGGACGATTCACCTCAACTGGTCACGAATCGAAAGGCGTTTTTTCGGCACCTGGCGTGAAGGCGAAGATCGGTTTGGAGAACTCTCGATCCGGCTCGTCAAGGATGAGATCCGCGGCGCGCTGATCACGGATGCCAAGTCCAAAATCAATCCGGCCACGCCGAGATTGGCGGATTTGTTGTGGGTGAAAGAGGGTCGGGATGGAAGTGTAGGTGATAAAAAAGACGATCACCCTCACGGCCGTTGGCTTGGTGGATTGAAGGGCGATGCAAACTCCGGGAAACAAGATCCATCGGAACGTGGACGTTCCCACGCTGAGCCTGGGGCGTTAAATCAGGAAAAAACTGGCGATAGTGGCGAAACCAAGGATATTTCGCGGCAATTACAAGGCAATTGGGTCACAGTCAAAAAATTAGATGAAAATGGAAAAGACCAACTAGTCAATAAGGCCGAGGTTTGGATGATTCATGGAAATAGCATCCATTTCGGTAGCAGTGATGAGTACTTTTATGAAATGAAGGTTGTCGGCCAAAAGTATCCGGCTGAAATTGATTTAATCTTACGGTTTAAACAAAGTGACGATAAAATATTGGACGGTCAAATATCCGGAAGATGTTTGATAAAAATACAAAATGACAAATTATTTGTTTGCCAAGGATCAAGAGGAGTTAACCCAGAGAAATTAGCGCCAAATCCAGGGTGTATCTATTATGAACTGGTTCGTATTCCAAAGATAGCGCAGGCCGATGATAGGTCATCCGCCAGGGAGCCAAAGGGTCAATACGAACTATTCAAACAGGTTCCTTACCTCAATCGGTTGTTCGTCAAGCCGAACGCGGATCAAGTGGAACAAGACGGTCCTCTTGATCCTTATCGCCTGAATCGCGGGCCAAGACTCATCTGCCACCAGGGGCCGATGGAGACCAACGGGTACTTTGGGATTCATCTGACGCGCAGGAGCGAAGATCGAGTCGTCACCTGCTCTTTTGGGGGAACGAGTTACCGGATGTATTGGAAATACCTAGGTTGGGTTCCCTTTCCCAGCGGCGAGCCAGGTGATGTGTACGAAATCAAACGCAGGGCTCCTGCCAATTCCGAAAACCCTGTTCTATCGACCCGGATGGTTGTCTATCGGGGTTCGCGGGTGAAGGTGTTCGACGACGGAAATCCTTCGGTCATCATTGAAGTCCCTAACTTTCACAATCCTGCACCCGAGATTGCGGATGCAAGGGTTGCGATGGTCGAAATGAAAAAGAAACTGGCGGACACTCGTAACCTGGAATGCGAATTGACGATAGCACAGAGCAGCCAGCCCGAGAAGGCGTTGCAGTATTATCGGCGTGACGACCAGGTTTGCTTGGAGGAGCCGGCAAAGCGCCGCATCATTTGGGATTTCAAGAGCAATCGGGTCATCGATTTCGATCTGGCGGGCAAGACTGCCGCGATCTTCGATTGGAATCAATCCAAGGTGGTGTCGCTGAGTAAATTAAGAAATCGGGTCGATTTCTTGCATGTTTTGCGGTCGTTTGCTGGACAACCGGCGAGCTATGAGTTGACCGAAAAGGTGCAGGGCCTGTACTGCGATCTTTACCATGTCATCCCCGAAAAAAGCAAAGCAAGCAATGGACCGTTTGCTGTTTGGCTCAATCAAACCACCCACTTGCCAGCCATTTTGGAGGGTTGTTTGGCCGACCATGGCGGAACTTTTTCGCTCAGTAGCTTCCGCTGGAATCCCAGTCTGAAGGACAATCTCTTTTCTTTCGAGATCCCCGCTGGTTTCACCGTCGTGGGTAGGGGTGACGCACCGAAATTCACGGAGAATCCAGCAACAAATGGCACGGACTCTCAAGGTTTTCAGGCGGGGTTCCGGTCTCATACCTGGCCAACGATCCGCATCAAGGTAGGAAATGGGCCTTCCGCTGAAATCATTGAGAGGACGATTCGCACCGACAATTCCCTTAAGACCTTCAAATTAGGCGGTCCCGGAATGGAGTGGGAAGTCACCTGTCTGGACAAAGGAAAGATGATGGTCGAATCGGGACCCGTTCCTGAGATATTTGAATTGCAGTGGAAATTCATGGGGGACAATCGGCTGCCGTCTCAGAAAACCGGCTCGCAGACGGCTTTTTTGATCGGCAAGGCAAGCAAAGTTGTTGACGAGCCTGATTTTAGTATCGAACTCATTCCCTGTGAAATTGATGCTAATGTTGCAGGAGCTTCAGGAGCCAAGAGTTCATTAGCCGAAACGGTTAGAAAATTAAATGATATGCAATCAGCTATTTTTTCAACCAAATATAAAGATAGTGACAGATTGCCTTCCGATTATAATTTACATATAAAAGGACCTAAAACAAGGGCTGTGTATGAGCCAGATAATTTCAAGATAGTCAATATCGCAGATGCAAGCGTTAAAAAATTCGCCAAGTTTAATGACCAAAATAAAATTGCGTTTATTGGTAAAGAAGAAGGGTATGGGGCTTCGGTGCCTAATAGAATTAGTACGTTAAATGGGACCATTGATTCGTGGGGTCATGAGTACATTTATTCGGAACTTGTCCACGGCAAAACCTGCGATTTGTATCGTATTTGGCCGAGTCGACCTTCGACGATCCCTTACAACCACCTCGGTCTGATTTGGATCGACCAAGCCACGAACTTGCCTGTTATGCAATCGGCGATTTCGCCATCGGGAATGCATTCCGTCACGAAATTTCAGTGGAATCCTCCTCTGCCTGATTCGCTTTTCTCCATGGAAATCCCCAAAGATTACACGTTGACCTCGTATGAGGAATTCATGAAGCAATCAACGCCAAGCGCAGGCGAGACGAAAAGGGCCGCCGCAGGTGACTCTGCCGCTACTACTGTGCCATCTGCTCTCCCAAAGCAGGGTATTCTCGCCAAACTTCAAGGACGCTGGAAGCCGGTTCTGGCCTATCGCGGCCTGACCAAGCTCTCTGACGAGTCTGCGCGCAGGGAATTCGCGCTGGAGATTTCCAAAGACCGATTGGAGTTCGTCTCGGAATCGGATGGGTCTCGCTCATGGATGACCATTGAACTGAACAATGACGAGAACCCCTTTCAAATGGACCTGGTCCGCGAACACGTTTCCGGCCGCTGTGTCGGTGTTGTGGAGGGAAACAAACTACGACTTTGCCAGGGGACCGCTTATAGACAAGCAAAGAAGGCCCAACCGACCGAGGGATTGAACTACACGGAGTACGAACGGACCGATCGCCTGCCTTATGAGGATCCGAAAGCGGCTTCGACGGCCCCCGTAGGCACAGGAACAACTCCTTCGAATGCCACTCTGCGATTTCAGATGACGAAAGTCCTCGAGGCCTATCAGGGCGAGTGGACGGTGGCCCGATGCATCGACGAGAACCTTCAACAGGTGGATGTTTCCCATTCGGCCCAAGCGGAAGAACCCTGGATCGTCTTTGGTGAATCGTTCACCATTGCCGGCATGGCTGCCGACCACGTTCAAACGGTTTTCACGGTTCCGGGCAAGCCGATCAAGATCGAACTCGTATTCAAACGGCCAATTGGTGATTCCACGAGTTCAGCGGATCAAAGAGAGCTTCGTATTCCCTCGATCTGGAATTTGGAAGGCGAGCAACTGCGGGTGATCCTTGGAAAAGAGGGTAAGGACCCCGAAAAACTCGAGCCGACCCTCGGTTTCAAATACTTTGAATTGGCGCGGGCCGAGAAAAGACCAAGGCCGAAACCATCAGATCCCGCGTCGTCCGGCGCCAGCACAGGACCGCAGTCGGAAAAGCCGGACAACCCCAATGGGGCTGGTCCGAACCTCGTGATTGTTCAAACAGCTCCAGGTGACGCTGGCCGAACGGTGGAGCCGATGGGGCAGGACGAGCGGCAAATGGTGCGCATCGTTGGCAATGGCGCCAATCAAACGGAGATACGCTGGTCTTATCAGGGGAAACTGTCCTTCGAACCTGGCTTTGAAGTTCCCATTTACGAATTGCAATGGAAGTACCTGGGAACTCACCCGCCCGCCCTGCAGAAGGAAGGCTCAAAAACAGTCTATTTCCAAGGTCTTCCCATCAAATTGGCCCATTTCTCTTCGATTCAATTTACTGTGGAAAGCGCTCAAAACGAACCTCGACTGACCGGCGGCAGCAAACCCAAAAGTTCGTTCGAGGGGATGATCGAACGGTTGTCCCAGGCGAAATCCTGCATTCTGGATCATCAGATTTTTGAGAAAACCGACAGGATTTCCATTTCCAATATCTACTGGATCAAAAATCAGTCGATTCGCTTCTGCAATAGCTACGGATTCGAAAAGACAATCAAAGATGATAGAGCCTTAAATAAAAGGCTCACATTAATAAGTTCTAGTAAATTAGCAAGGGAAGTGATTTTGCCAAAAGATCAACAACTATATAGTGGTGAAATTAAACACTATTTTGAGCACTATAGGACTCGTAAATCAAAGTTCCTGTATTCAACGACAATCGACTCAAAAAAATGCGATGTCTATCAGTCATTGCCCAAGGAAAATGACAAAGATAGCGCCGCTACCCAGCCCTTGTTCTGGATCGAGCAGGGGACCAATCTGCCTTTGAGGCTGAGAGAGCCAGGGTTCTCAGGCAATTACCATGATGTGCAATTCCAACTGGACGTTCCCATCGACGAAGCCGCATTTTCCGCGGAGATTCCACCGGGATTTGCCCTCGAAAAGAAAGGTGAGATCGATCGGCTGGAGAGAAGGTATTTGGATTGGTATCAAAGGGGCCTCAAGATCGGTGTGCCTCTGCCCAATTTCAAAAACCTGCAGGCCGAAAAGAAGGCCAAGGCAGCCGAAATCCAAGGAACGTGGCAGGTGGTGAAGAAGATCAATGACGACTTTAGAGATGAGAAAATCACTGACGCCAAGAAGCAGACCTGGACCATTCAAGGCGACGAACTGACAAGCGGCGGCGAGGAAAAGCAGAAGGCCCGCATTGATGTCGTGGATATCTGGCCCATCTTCAGTGTCAATTTCATCCCACAATCGACTGGTCTTCCCAACAACTTGGGATTCCCGTTGAAGGCAAGTGGCCGCATCCCCTCGCTTTGGTCCTTGCAAGGAGGAAAGCTTCGGGTTGCCATCGGCAAGGAGGGTCAACCTCTCTGGAAGCTTGAACCGGCAGTAGGGGTCCAGTATTTTGAGCTGGTTCGCAAAGCCGAGGGTCCTTCGGAATTGGATCCTCGGGCGGCCTCGCCATTGCCAGAAACGATCGTCCCAAAGGGAAAGGGACCCAACCTGGTCATCGTTTATTCCGTTCCCGGAGACACTTGGAAGACGGTGGAACCCATGGGGCAGGACCCGCAACAAATGGTCCGCGTCGTGGGGAATGAAGCCAATCAGACCGAAATTCGATGGGCTTATCAAGGAACGCTTGTCCTGGCGGATGGCAGCAAGATTCCCATTTACGAGTTTCAGTGGAAATATCTGGGCTCCGCGCCCGCGGCCGGAAAGGCGGCGGACGCAATCGTTGTTTATTTCCAGGGCAATCGGATGAAGCTGGTCGATTTTCCCGGAATTTCCTTATTCGTCGCCCCGACAGGCAATGACAAAAACGGAGCACAAGGGGCGAACAGCAATCGGTCCTTTGACGCATCGTTCGAATGGGTGGTCCAAGCAAAGTCTTGCACCGCGCAGGTAGAGATCTTTGCAAAAACCGATCGCATCAGCACGGAGCGGATCTTTTGGACGGCGAGCAAGTATGCGGAGACGGAAGTGCGCCATGGATTCGAAACCGTTGCAAAAGGTGACAGCCAACGAAACAAGCAAATCGTCATCGCCCCATCGATGAAATTGCTGAAGGAACGCACGGCGTTGCAATCTCGTCGCTCGTACGAAGGGCCCCTTAGTGAGATCGCTCAATTCTATAGAAATCAGCCTGCGGAATTTCTGCGCGCCGATACCGTTGACGGAAAATCCTGCGATATTTATCAGGTGTATGCGAAGGTCGAAGATGGCGCGCAAAAGAGGTTGCCCTCACTCTTTTGGATCGAACAAAGTACCAAACGGCTGATAAAACTACGCGAGCCTCTTCCTTTTGGCTATTTTCGCTCGGTGAGTTTTCAGATCGATGCCGTCATCGATCCCGCAGTCTGGGCAATGAATGTCCCGGCGGAATTTGTGCCGGATCAGAATGACGAGATTGCAAGACAGATCAAAATGCTCGACCAGCACTTTCAGAAAGGGCTCAAACTTGGTCAGCCGGCTCCGCAGGCAAAGAACTTATCGGCGGATGTCAAAAGGAAGCGCGACTTGATTCAGGGGTCATGGGTTCCCGTAAAAACGATTGATGAAAAATATCGGGATGTAAAAACGGCAGATTTGGAAAGGACGATCTGGACTATTGAGGAAAATCGCTTGATCATGGGGGGGAGTTCCTCCGCTGCACAGAAAATGGAGATCCTTGATGCCTGGCCGATCTTCCAGGTCGAGCTCACGCGCGATCCTAGATTTGCCTTGAATATGCTGTCGAGTCGAACAGGTCCTGTTCCCTCGCTTTGGTCTTTGGACGATCAAGTGCTTCGGGTTGCGATCGGCGAACAGGGCAAACCTCCCTTGAGGTTGGGGCCAGCTCCAGGCGTGCGGTATTTTGAGTTGGTCCGTCTCACGATGTCCGACTCCAAGGAGCTTTCCAAGTCAATGGGCGTGGATCTTGGCAAGTCTGAAATGCCAAAAGCTGGAGTGGGCTCCCTTGCGGCAGGTGCTTCGAGCCTATTCGCTGATCAGAATTCGATGACCAGGGCCGCTAGCGATCCTTTCATTCCGCGAAACTTCCTTGCTGGAATGCTCCTCAATCAGGAGCCGGTCAAGAAGCGCATTCTTGCCGCGCTGGAAGGCGAGTGGGTCACCACCAAGCATGTAGAGCAGAACACCAGTGGCAAGGACGAGTCGAGCAAGCCGGGAGTCGTCTGGATTCTTCAAGGGGACTCATTCGCCTCGTCGATAGCGCCTGGCAGCCCCATCAGGATGGCTGTGATCGATAGCACCGGCCCCACACGAATCGAGTTCTATCTCGCGGTATCGCTCCCGCGCTCGGATGGATCACCGTCGCTACGGATCATCCGAGTACCCTCCTTGTGGACCCTGGTGGGCAATCAATTGAAGGTGGCGATTGGCAAGGAGGGGCAAAAGCTTGACCGGCTGGAACCGGCGCCGGGGGTGAAGTATTTCGAATTGGTGCGCAAGCCTGCGCAGTCAAAAAGCGACCAGGCTTCACCACAAAATCCCGCAGCTTCTCACTGGCTGTTTCCGTGGGCGGTAGCGAATGGACCGAAGCCCGAGGTAACGACCGAAAACGCCAATCCCACATTCAATCTCCCGTCTTCCAACCCCGATCATTTGCCCCAAACCAGCGCGACAAGAGCGTCGACCGTAGTCACGGAAATCAAGAAGGATGAAATCCTAAGTCAGATTTCCGGGCGTTGGGTCGTGTCCAAACAATCGCGATGGAACCGCATGACGGGAGAAGTCGTCGAGACGACGGGCGATGTTTGGGAAATCACCGGGGAGAAGCTGAAGAGTTTGAGCCGTTTCGACTTGTCGGTGGAACTCGAAGTGATGGCCACCGAACCGCACCTTCAGATCGACTGGATCTATCCCGGTCCGAATCGCCTTTTGCGCGGACCATTCAATTCCCAGGGGGGGCGGGTCGCCTCCCTTTGGGCCATTGAAAAAGGGAAACTGAAGGTGGTCATCCTGGAAGGCGGAAGGTATCCCGAAAAATTAGAACCGGGCCTTGGCTGCATTTATTTCGAGTTGATTCCCAAAGAGCCTGCGATTCCCACCGCTGGATTTCCCACCGAGTTTCAGGGCCAGTGGAAACTCACCAAAACGATCGGGATCGACCTCCGGGAGGAATCTTTCAATCGAGACGCGATGGTGACGATTGCTAGGAATCAGCTCCAGATCGGGAAGGAAGTGAAAAAAGCGGAGCTGGTGCAATCGGGCAATCCATTCAGAATGAACCTCATCGCACCTATGCCGATGGCGGCAGAGGAGGTCCGCGTCCCCTCCCTTTGGGAGCTCAGGGGAGACCGTTTGTGCTTCAATTCCGGCAAGGAACTTCCGGCCAAGGTCGGACCATCGCCGGGGATTTACTATTTCGAACTGACTCGCGTCGTCGAACCAAAGCACTCTAACCCTGGTGAACCTGGCAATCCGTTGAAAGTGGGCACTGCATCCCAGGGGCAGGGCGACTCCGGTCCGGCCGCAGACGCCGCCAAGGCGGCAAGTTTTCAAAAGATGGTGGAGCGCTTAAAAAACGCTCAGTCGGCTTCGTTTGAAGTGACCCATGCGAATCAACCGGGTTTACCTCAGGTATCCGCGACAGCACGGCATCTGATTCGCGGGAAGCAGGTTCGCATCGACCAAATGATCGAAGGAACCGTGCTTGTCACCAGGATCGTTGATTCGGCCTTAAAAAAAGGCGTATTGATTAATCACAATAATAAAACTGCAAAAGAATTTGATTTTAGTAAAACCGGCGAAAACATCCGCCGTACGCCTATGGATATGAATTTCTTGCGAATGATCGTGGAAGGTTTTTCTCCAGACAAAGATGGGCCCCAACTCAGGCGATCCGAAGTCAAGATCTTCTACCTGAGAACAGAGAATCTTGAGGGGAAGGCGTGTGATGTTTATCGAGTGTTTCCCAGTCAAGCGGACGATGAAAACAAGGGCGGGCCCTGGATGGTTTGGGTCGACAGCCAAAGCCATGACCTGGTTTCGATCCGTGGTCAAGCCCGATCTGAAACCTTTACCTTGAGTCACTTTCAATGGAATCTTTCACTCGATGACTCCTCATTCAAGCTTGATGTCCCTCAAGGTTTTCAAATCGCGGACAATTGGATTGATGCCTGGGCTGCGAAGCTGGAATCGACGCGCCCTCTCCCCGCAAGGAAGATGGAACCGCCCCAGAAGCGCGACGCGAACAAAAACGCGGCACCCGACGGGGCAGCGTCGAAACAGTCGGCGCCCCAGCTTCACCCTATGCAATAACAAGGAGCAAAATGGATCGAAAAAGGCCTTGACCTATTGACTCGGCGCTTTTGCGTGGCAAGGATTCTGAAAGCAAATCGGGCCAGCAGCCGAAGGCTCTCACACGCAGGGAGATTTCGACTTCAAGCTGATGCCTGGGTGCCAGGCATTACTTTAGCCTGGCGCCAGGTGGCGCTGGCTGCCGAGAACCATGCAATTACCGACTTAAACAGCGGGGTGTCCTTGACCCGAGTCGTTTCCCCCATTCCCGGTTCCGATCCGGGAGCCGGTTTTCATACCACCCAGTGGACCAGGATTCTCCTGGCGCGAGGGAGCTCCGTTCAGGCCCGAGCGGCGCTGAATGACCTGTGCGTGACCTATTACAACCCGGTCTATTTCTTTTTGCTGCGCCAAGTTCCCGCCATCGAAGCGGCACGCGACCTCACCCAGGAGTTTTTTTCGCGCATTCTGGAAGGCCACCGTCTCGATGGCGCCACGCCCGCCAAGGGCCGTTTCCGTTCCTACTTGCTCGGCGCGGTGAAGCATATGCTCGCCGACATGCGGCAAGCCGCGGGACGCCTCAAGCGCGGTGGCGGCGCTCAGACGCAGTCGCTCGATCAGGACGCTGATAGGCCGATCGATGTCGCCGACCCGCGAGCCATCGACCCCGATCTGGAGTTTGACCGCCAGTGGGCGATGGCCGTGCTCAAACGCGTGCTCGATCAGTTGGGCCAGGAGAAAGCCCAACAGGGTAAGGCCGAGCAATGGCAGATACTGGAACCCTGGCTCAATAGCGAACCGGCGGGTGCCAGTCTCGAAGCGGCTGCTGTGCAGTTGTCCATGGAACTGGGCGCGGTGCGGATGGCGATTCACCGCTTGCGCAGGCGCTTTCGCGAACTGGTGAAGTTGGAAATCGCGGCCACGGTGGATGACCCCGCCGATGTCAAGGAAGAGATGAACTATCTGATCCGGGTGCTGGCACAGGGCAACGGCAAGTAGATTGGGGTCTCTCTCGCACCGGGGTTCTTGCCGATTCTTGAACAGCGCAGAGGCATCGAAAGCAGGTGTGCGGGGACCTGGAAGGCCCGCACACCTGCTTTCGCATCTTCGAACTTCCCTTGCGATTATGCGGCAAACGCCGCCGAGGGCTGTTGGCGCCACCGGCTCAGGACGATGATGGCCCAGGCCATCAGGACGGTGACCGCCACCTGAGAGACCTGGTCCCAGCCAATGGCGGGTAGATACTGCAGCACCCAGCCGCTGGCGGAAGGTGATGCGGCCAGCGCGAAGCCCAGCTTCCAGGTCGATTCGCCCGGAATGTCGCTGATCGTCAGCACGGACATGAATGTCCCCGCCAGGAGAAGCACTTGCGCCATCGCCACGCCATACCAAACGCGTCGCACGCCGGAGCGCAAAAACAGGCGAGTGAACCAGGCGGAAAGAAGAAGGAAGGGCAGCAGCCGCACCGAGTAATGAAGTCCATAGACAATGCGTTCCGTCACGGGACGGGGCAAGTTATCCAGATCTCCATAAAGGAGATAGGCAATGCCTCCAAAGACCAGTTCGAGCAACAGAACAATCCCCACGAAGGCGACCACCGCCAGGGGGATGGGCGCGATCCCGAAGGCAAGTAACGGGTGGGATTGCGCCCAACCGCTCCGCCGGTGCTGAGTGGCGGCATCAGCCGCGACCGTCAACGGTTCACCCATTTTCAATTCAATTTCTGCCATGGAATTTCCCTCCTCCATAAGGTCAACGAGGTGGTCCCGCCACTCGGCAAGCAGCCGGCAACGGACACCGATCGGGATGCCCTGCCGGGCCATCTCGCGATCCACTCGTTTAAGCCAGGGCTGGCGATCCATCGCGACCCCCTTTCAACACCATCGCCACGGCCATGGCGATCCGCTCCCAGTTGGCGACGCTTTTTTCCAGGCGTTTCGCTCCGCCCGGCGTCAAGCGGTACACAAACCGGTTACGACCCTTGACGACTTCCTCGCAGGAGCGAATCGCCCCCTCGGCTTCCAGCCGGTACAGGACGGGATAAATGCTCCCCTCGCCGAACTCCAGCGCCCCGCCTGTCGCCTGTTTGATCGACTGCACCAGTTGGTAGCCGTGCATTGGCTCTTCGCCCAGCAGGCGTAACAGGAGCATTTCGGGGATGCCGTTGAGGAAGTCGTTTTCTTTGCGTGTGCTCATGAGGGGTCTTATACCTCGCGCCGCCAAGCATGTCAATGAAATACTTGTTGGCGCAAAGTATTGTGGTCGCCCACGCCTTTTTCCCAGCGAAACTGCCTGAAGCCGGTGGAAAAAACGGCACCGTTCCAAGATTTTGAGAGCGCCATCCCCAAGTGAGAAAATCGTTCGCCTGGAGGCGGAGCCTGATTCAGGGATAATCAAGATCGAAAAAGTAGATAGAAGCCCGCGTCACGGAATTCTCAAAGCTTTCCGTGGCGCGGATGTGCCATGGTGGCTTCAGTCGGTTTCGACCTTGGCCCCTTCCTTTACCGCTTTTTCGACAAATTTCTTGCCGTCGAAGATCGCTTGAGGGAAATCGGCTTCTTGAAGCACGGTGATTTCTACCCGGCGGCCGTAGGTGGAGGTCTCTTCCGATTCCACCGCAGTACCTTGGGCGTTCTTCTTTGTAGTCATCACGGAGTCCGTGATGTGCCAGGCGCTGACATACCACGCACCGCCGGGAAGTTGTTTCCAACCCACGGCCCTTTGATCGCTCGCCAAGCGCCAGCCGCCATTTTCCTTGCGCCATTGGATCCTGCGGACGGCCGCGAAGTCTTTTTGGGGATCGATGTGCCATTCCATTTTGAGGTTGGCCCTTTCGGATCGAACCAGAAGCAGATTCGCGGGAATGACCCGGCCCAGTTTTCCCGATTCAGAGTTTTCCGAGTCCAATTTCTCCGATCTTGGTTTGCCCGCGCTCAATTCGGTCGTGTTCCAGGTCGCGAACTCCCACTGATCGTCAAAAGGAGGTGGCGTTCCCGAAACAATGCTTCCCAGCACATGCAGTTGCATGGCTCGTGCGCCATGGAACCGAGTCAATCGGTAGGTCTTAGCTCCATCCACGAGGTGGGTGTTGACCCCCCGGTCCATGGGAAACCATTTCAGAATCCGGTCCATCGGCAGTTGCGAATCCCGGGTGAATTCCCAGAGATACTCGGGCACATCGCTCGACTCCTGATTGTCGACCGAAAAGAAACGAAAAGGCTTGGACTCTTCGCCGGCATAGTCCACCTCACGCAACACCTGTCGTGCCAGGTTCTTCATGTATGGCGCACTGGCCGACCAATAACTCAATCGCCGCGTCCCCCCCTCGAGTTCGAAGATGCGCAGGTTGCGTGGAAATTTGGCGATGCGGTCGGCCGCGCCTTTTAGAGCACGCTGCGTCTCGGAGGGGAGAATGGCAAGCGTGGCATTCTCCGGGCCGTCCTTAGGTTCCGCGGGGCGAAGGGCATCGGCATTCTTGTAAGGATCGAGCATCCGAGTCACGGCAACGTTGGGCGAAACCTCATTTTGGACCGGGGTTCCTTCGGGCACTCCCAGTTGGGCGAGATTCACCGGTCCGGTTTCCAGAAACGAATAGGTTCCCTCGCGGTACTCTCGGCCTTCCTTCTCACGGTCCGCGGCATTCATGCGTTCGCGCACGCGTACCGGTAGTTTGGTTTTCAAATCGACCCACAACGACCGGGTCAGGTGCATTTGTCCCAGCGCGTCCTGACGAGATTCGTCAAAACGCCCCAGATTATGACCCTCGCGATGCTCGATCGAATACTCCACAGAAAAAGTGAAGTCCTTCGCCTGGATCGTCTTTTTTTCTGGAGCCTTGCGATCGACATCGGGGAATTGCAAGGCATCGACTTGCATGGGAATCGTCTTGCCGTTGCGCGTCACTCCCAAGACCCAGACATCCGGTTTGCGCAGGGTGATTTGTCCCAGAGCCGGATCGTACGAGGCCTCGGTGTGATGAACGGGATCGCGATGAAAGCAGGCTCCCCCTTTTCGTTTCCAGAGGTAGCGGCCATCGTCCATGCAGACCCAAACCTCCATCTCATCGTCATAGACCAGGTGCGCCCACTTCTCTTTGGCGACCGCTTGCGCCACCTCGGCCATGGTCAAACCCGGGGTGGTGAAAAACCCAAGCCAGGCCAACAGGGCGACGGCAACTCCCACCAGCGAGAACCCCAACACAGCCTGGACCTGACGCCCATGCGCAAAGAGGCCACGCGCACGAGTCCGATCGGAGCCGGCAGCCGGTGCCAACGCCTGACGCTCAAGAGTTGCCATGACCTGGGGAAGAATCGAATCATCCGGGCCAAGCGGCTGGCCCAGGGATTTCAGGATCGTTTCTAACTCGGTGTTTTCAGAAATTGGGGACGGATTCATTTTTGCACCTTAACCAGTTGGATGCGCAAGCGCTCCAGAGCACGGGAGATCAGTTTGGTGACCGTGCCGAGAGGTCTTTGCGTCACGCGTGCGATTTCCGCGCTGTCGAGACCGTCGACATAACGCAGAATCATGAGGGTGCGCAGGGCTTCGGGCAGTTCATTCAGTGCACTTAAGACTCGTTGAACCTCGTCTCGATCCCAGGAGGTCGTTGAATTCGGATTTTGCAGATCCGGATTCAAGGGAATATGATGGGCCGGCCGGTTTTTGGGTTTTCGGGCCAGGCGCGCCGTCATTTGCGCGACCCAGGGGCCGAAGACCGCGGGATTACGCAAGGTCGCCAGTTGGCAATAAGCGGTGACGAACGCTTCCTGGGCGATGTCCTGCGCCGCGTGGAAATCGCCCAGGGCATTGAACGCGACGCCGAGGACCAGGCGCTCGTAACGGCCTACGAGCAGGGCGAACGCCTCACGGTCGCCCTCAAGCGCCCTCTTGACGAGTGTTTGCGTAGGGATCACGGGGTTTCCACAAGTCCTTCCATGAACGCCGAAGCTTGATGCTCCTATGCCAGTGAGAGGCAATTTGGGGCACATTTGCGACAAGAAAAAGGAAAAAACTCGAGTCTCGGAAAAAGCAAACAGGCAACCGCAGCGATCTCGGGATGGTCTAGAAAGGAAATTCCGGCAACGATTGCAGCCAGGCCTCATGGCGCGGTCCCAGTGCCCGGATTTCAAAGCGCCTACCCCCTGCTTCATGGATCAACTCGATTTGCAGCCGGTCGTCAGGCAAGAGCGCCTCGACCCGGTCGGCCCATTCCACGAGCGCCACCGCATCGCCTTGCAAATATTCGCCAGGCCCCAGGTCCCAAAACTCCTCCAGGCTTTTGAGCCGGTACACATCGAAATGATGGACTTCCAACCGGCCCTGGTATAGGCGATGCAAAACGAAAGTCGGGCTGCTGACCTGGGATGCGTCTTCGACGCCTAGCCCGTCGCAAAAGCCTTGCGTGAAGGTGGTTTTGCCCGCGCCCAGATCTCCCTTGAGGGCGATCAGGCAACCGGGGAATGCCAGGCTGCCCAGGGAACGGCCCAGATTCCTCGTCGCTTCGGCATCGGCTAAAAATCCGCGTCGTGTCGCCTGGTTCAAACCATGGTCCTCTGGGAATGTCCCGCTGGCCTCGAATTTGCCTACAAATGCGGCATGGAGAACTGGAACGATCTTCTGGTCAGCACCTCATCGGGACTGTATTGCCCGCCAGGGGGATTCTATCTCGATCCCTGGAACCCGGTCAGCCGGGCCATCATTACCCACGCGCATGGCGACCATCTGCGGGCCGGTAGCGACCATTACCTGGTTTCCCGAGAAGGACTTGGGGTTTTCCAGAGCCGCGCGGGCCTGGAAGCGGCGGTCACGGCCTTGCCCTATGGGGAAACGATTGAGCACAACGGAGTCAAAATCACGCTTTTTCCCGCCGGACACATTCTCGGTTCGGCCCAGGTTCGGCTTGAGTACCAGGGGAGAATTGCCGTTCTCTCCGGGGATTACAAAACCTTCGACAGCGACACGACTTGCACCCCCTTCGAGCCGGTTCGTTGCCACCTGTTCATCACCGAGTCGACCTTCGGATTGCCGATCTACCAGTGGGAACCGCAGCAGAGGATCTTTGATCAGATCAATGCCTGGTGGCGCAGTTGCCGCGATCAGGGACAAACGGCCATGCTCTTCGCCTATTCGCTTGGCAAAACCCAGCGGCTGCTTTCCGGGCTCGACCCGTCGATCGGGCCGATTTGGCTACACGGAGCCGGCATAGGTCCCACCGAGGCCTATCGCCGCGAGGGGATTCTTTTGCCGCCGACCAAAGCAGTGGCCGAATCGCCTGCCAAACATGATTTCTCCGGGTCGATCGTGATCGCTCCGCCTTCCGTCGACAACACCCCCTGGATGAATCGCTTCAAAGAGGTGTCCACCGGGTTTGCCTCAGGCTGGATGCGCATCCGTGGCGGGAGAAGGCGGCAGTCGCTTGATCGCGGATTTGTGCTTTCCGATCATGCCGACTGGCCGGGACTCCACGAGGCGATTGCGGCCACGGGCGCATCCACGATCTGGGTGACTCATGGCTCGGTGCCCACGCTGGTGCGCCATCTTCTGGAAAAAGGCTACGAAGCGCGGCCGATCAAGACCCAGTTTGTGGGTGACCGTCTCGAAGAGACCCCTGTGCCTCAAGGGGAAGAAACGCCTTCCGTCCCAGGCGAAGAAGCCCTGACAAAGGAAAGGAAATCTTCTGGGCGTCGCGCGAAAGCAAAAAACAAACCGGAACCTCCATCGGGAGCATCCGAGTCGTGAAACGATTCGCCGCGCTCTTCGACGAACTGGATCAGACGACCAAGACGAATCTCAAGGTCGCGGCGCTTGAGCGTTATTTCCGGCAGGCCGATCCCGCCGATGCGGCCCATGCCCTGGCACTGTTGACGGGGCTTGGCCGAAAGCGAGCCATCGGTCGCGACAAATTGATTGAATGGGCGACGGAACGGGCCCAGTTAAGTGACTGGCTTTTTGGCGAGTGCTACGACGCCGTGGGCGACCTGGCCGAAACGATCAGCCTCATCTCGGGAAAAATCAACCAGCCGCTGGAACATTCGCTGACTTGGTGGGTCGAAGATTTTCTGTCCCGGCTGGCGCTCGGTTCCGATTCCGAGCGTAAGCGGCTCTTTTACCAGGCGCTCGATGGGCTTGAAGGCACCGAGCGATTTGTCTTCCTCAAGTTGTTGACCGGCGCCTTTCGCGTGGGGGTTTCCAAGCAACTCGTGCTCAAGGGAATCGCCCAGGCGTTTGAACTGGATGCCAAGGTCGTGGCCCACCGGCTTATGGGGGCCTGGCGGCCCACCGCCGAATCGTTTCGCCAGCTCACTGCCCCGCAATCCGCCGAAGCGGATCCCTCGCAGCCCTACCCCTTCTTCCTGGCACACCCGATCGAGGGCTCGCCGAGCGTCCTGGGACCCATCGAGGAATGGAGCGCCGAATGGAAATGGGATGGCATTCGCGCGCAATTGGTCAGGCGTAGCAAGTCGGTCTACCTCTGGAGCCGTGGCGAAGAACTGGTCACGGCGCGCTATCCCGAAATTCGCGATGCCGGGCAAAAACTGCCCGAGGGAACCGTGCTCGATGGAGAAATTCTTCCTTTTCGCAATGGTCAACCGCTGGGCTTCGCCGCCTTGCAAAAACGGATCGGCCTCAAAACGGCGAGCAAGCGGATCCTCGCCGAGGTGCCGGTCATTTTCATGGCCTACGACCTGATCGAAGCGGAAGGCAACGACCTCCGCTCCCTTCCCTGGCAAAACCGCCGTGAGCAGTTGGAACACCTCCTTTTGCCGTCATCACAAGGCGGTACTTTGCAGGTCTCCGCACGGGTGGAAGCGGCGAACTGGGACGAACTGGACACGGCGCGCCGCTTGAGTCGCGAACATGGCGTCGAGGGTTTGATGCTCAAGCGTCGCATAAGCCCTTATGGCACCGGGCGCGCGCGAGGCGACTGGTGGAAATGGAAGATCGACCCGCTGTCATTCGATGGCGTGTTGATTTACGCGCAAAGGGGTAGCGGCAAGCGCGCGGGTCTTCACACCGATTACACGCTGGGCGTCTGGCATGACGGGGCCCTGACACCGGTCGCCAAGGCCTACTCGGGCCTGACCAACGCCGAGCTTGAGGAAGTCGACCAGTTCATACGCGAGCACACGCGCGACAAATTTGGCCCGGTGCGCACGGTCGAACCACGGCTGGTCATGGAAATCGCCTTCGAGGCGATTCAGAAAAGCCCCAGACACCGCTCGGGAATTGCCGTGCGCTTTCCACGAATCGTGCGCTGGCGGCGCGACAAGCCGGCCGCCGAGGCCGACACGCTGGAAAGTCTTGCCGCCCTCATCAAGCCCATTCCGCCCCCTCCCATCGATCCGGCGAAACCCCGGCAAGGCGAGTTATTCGATCTTTTATGAAGATTTTTTACACCGATCATTTTGTATTGCCTTTGCCGCCGGAGCACCGCTTCCCGATGGACAAGTACCGGCGTTTGCGCGAACGAGTTGCCGCGGCCGACCTGGCGGGCGAGTCGTTGGTGGAACCGCATGCCGCGACCGACGAGGAACTGGCACGGGCCCATTGCCCCGATTACATCCGGCGGGTGAGCGAGGGGCGGCTCACGGAGCCGGAGATCCGCCGGATCGGCTTTCCCTGGTCGCTGCAAATGGTCGAACGCTCCCGGCGCTCAAGCGGCGCGACCATCGAAGCCTGCCAGGCCGCAATGAGCGATGGCGTGGGTATCAATCTCGCGGGAGGCACGCACCATGCCTTTGCCGATGCGGGCGAAGGATACTGTGTCTTCAACGATTCGGCGGTCGCCGCAAGGGTCCTGCTCACGCCTGGCGCGGGCGGTCCAAAAGTCGGCAAGGTGGTCGTCATCGATCTGGATGTTCATCAGGGCAATGGAACCGCGGCGATCTGCCGTGGCGATCCCGGCATTTTTACCTTCTCGGTGCATGGGGCCAAGAATTTTCCGCTACGCAAGGAGGTATCGGACTTCGATATCGCCTTGCCAGACGGTACCACCGACGAGGCGTATCTCGAAGCGGTCGAAAGGGGAACCAGGCAAGCGATCGAACTTGCCGGTGCCGATTTGGCGATCTATCTCGCCGGTGCCGATCCTTTTGAAGGAGACGCGTTTGGCCGATTGAAGGTAAGTAAAAAAGGCCTGGCAGAGCGAGACCGGATCGTTTTGGAAGCACTTGACCGGGCCGGTCTGCCGGTCACGGTGACGATGGCCGGCGGTTATGCGCGCAACATCGACGACATTGTCGACATTCATTACGCCACGGTGGCACTCTTCGCTTCACGGCGGTAGCAGTCTCCCAGGGACGATTCGGCGTCTTTCGCGGCGCCATTCCAAACGTAAGATAGCTCCATGAATTCGCTTCCCTCGGGCCGGCTCGCCCCGGTCATTTGTGCCCCGATCTTGCTCGCGATGTTCCCTTCCCTGGGTTTGGGCGCGCAGGGGGCGGCACCCTTCATCGTCCCCTGGTGGTCGGTGTTGCCGTTCGCCGCCTTGCTCGCGCTCATTGCAATCATGCCGATTGTCGCGCATCACTGGTGGGAAGATCCCGTCAACAAATTACTCGTCGCCGGGCTCTGTTCCTTGCCGGTCGTGATGTGGTTGGCGTCGCTTGAAAAAGAGACCGGCGGCGCCAGCATGGCGATGCTCGGCCATAGCCTGGCCGAGTATGCCGCGTTCTTGGCGATGGTCGGGTCGCTTTATATTGTCGCGGGGGGCATTGTCGTTGCCGGCAGAATCGAAGGGAAGCCGTTTAATAACACGCTGATCCTGGCGATTGGGGCGGTGCTCGCGAACCTGGTAAGCACCGTGGGGGCGAGCATGCTGTTGATCCGGCCCTTTTTGCGGGCCAACCGCTGGCGCAAATCGTGGCACTTGCCTGTGTTTTTCATTTTCGTGGTAAGCAACCTGGGCGGACTGCTTTTACCGCTGGGCGATCCGCCGCTGTTTCTTGGCTTCTTGCAGGGCATTGATTTCCTTTGGACACTTCGTCTTTGGCCGCAGTGGCTCGTGGGAAACGGCCTCGTCCTGCTCATTTTTTACATTTGGGATTTTTTGATCTGGCGCGGAACGTACTCTCCGGATTCGGCAAAAGCCTTGAATGAGGCCCACACGCGTGCGGGAGTGAATGTTTCCTACGAGGAAGGTCCACTGCGCATCGCGGGAAAACGAAATCTCCTTTTCTTGGTCGGAATCCTGTTCGCGGTTCTGTTGCAGTCCAAACAGGCTGCCGATGCGATCCAGTCGTTGATCCGGCTTCCCGTCCACCTCGATCATCCCCTGGTGGGAGGCGGACTTATGATCATGCTGGCGCTCGGATCGCTCGCGGCGACCCCTGAGAAACTGCGCAAAGCCAACGGGTTTTCCTGGGCCCCTTTTGGGGAAGTCGGGATCTTGTTTGCCGGACTATTCATCACCATGGGCCCAGCACTTAGCCTGTTGTCGCAAAATGCCCAAATCATGCAGGCTGCCAGGCCTTGGCATTATTTCTGGATGACCGGTCTGGGGTCGAGTTTGCTCGATAATGCCCCCACTTATATGGCATTTGCCACGGTGGCGGCCGGCGGAAGAGCCGAAATCTCCCAGCTTTCACAGGCATCCCCGGCCATCCTTTCCGCCATTTCCGTGGGTGCGGTCTTCTTCGGAGCCTTAACTTACATTGGCAATGGGCCCAATTTCATGGTCAAGGCGATTGCCCAGGAACTGAACTTTCCCACGCCCGGCTTTCTGAAATACCTCCTCATCAGTGCGTGCGTTTTGCTCCCGGTGTTTCTCTTGATGACCTTTGCTTTTTTTGCCAGATAGGCCGGCCCGATTCTTCGTCTGAGACGGTTGATTTTCAAAAATGGGTTTCGGCCGGAACCCCTTTCCGGATAGGATCCTTTGAACTCGTTCGGGAGGGATTCCATGCGTTGGTGGCTGGTCATCCTGGTTTGCGGTTTTTCCTGGTCCGCAGCCTCGGCGCAGGGCTGGGCTGAGAAGATGTTCAAGGAGGGGATGGTTCACGACTTTGGCGAGGTCCCGCGCGGCGCGCAGCTCTTGCACAAGTTTCCCATCACCAACATCTACGCCGTCCCGATGGAAATCACGAGCCTCGTGCCGGGCTGCAATTGCATCACCGCGAGTTCTTCGAAAAAGCAGCTGGCACCAGGTGAAACCGCCACGGTGGACATCCGCATGGACGCCAGCCGCTTCCAGGGACCCAAGGGGGTCATCATCCGCGTGACGGTTGGCCCCGAATTCATTTCGCAAGCCGAAATCAAGGTATCGGCGAAAAGCCGCCTTGATGTCGTGTTCAACCCCGGTGAAATCAATCTGGGAACGGTGGCGAAAGGGCAAACACCAACGGCCAAGGTCGATGTCGAATATGCGGGCGCGCTGCCCTGGACCGTCTCCGAACTGAGCCTGGGCAACCTGCCCGTAACCGGAACCTTCAAGGAACTCTACCGCCGTTCCGGCGGCGTCGGCTACGAGGTGACGATCACCATGAAGGGCGATGCCCCTCCCGGATCGATCAAAGACTTTATCTATCTCAAAACGAATGACACGCAGACTCCCTTGCTTCCGCTGCTGGTCACGGGAGCGGTTGCCGCGGACGTCGCCTTTACTCCCGAAAAGCTCTCGCTTGGCGACTTCCGGGCGGGCGAACCGCTCAATCGCCGCGTGGTCGGACGCGGCATCAAGCCATTCTCCATCATTCGAGTCGAATTGCCCGACAACGAAGTCCAAACCAGCTCGACGCTGCCAAGTCCCGAAGCCATGGTCCAGACTCTTGGCCTGGTCATTCGAAGCGATAAACTCGGCCCTTACCGCAAGGAAATCAAAATCCACACCAATATTTCCAGCACTCCTTTTCTGTATACGATCGAAGGCAATGTCATCGGCCCATAACGGCGGCCGCCAACGATGCGGGGATCCAAACCTTCAGTAGGGCCTTTCGGCAGAGCGCTTTGATCCATTTCCGCGATGGCACCTCGATCCCATTTCCGCGATGGCACCTCGATCCCTTTTCCGCGATGGCACCTCGATCCCTTTTCCGCGATGGCCGCGGGGCGGCCTAGCGCCTATCCCATTTGCATGGCCAAGCTTTATTTCTACTACGCGACGATGAACGCCGGCAAATCGACGGCGCTATTGCAGGCCGCTCACAACTATGTCGAGCGGGGCTTGCGCACGCTGCTTTTCACTGCCCGAATCGATCGTTCTCATGGAAAGATCTTGTCCCGCATCGGCATCAGCGCGCAGGCTCATCTCTTTGATCCGCAGACCGACTTTTACACCCCCGAGATCAAAGGGTCCGCCGATTGCATCTTGATCGACGAGGCTCAGTTTCTCACTGTGCTCCAGGTGCGTCAGCTTGCCAGGTTGGTGGACGAGGTGAATGTGCCGGTGATGTGCTATGGCTTGCGCACCGATTTTCGCGGCGAGCTGTTTCCCGGCAGCGCTCAACTTTTAGCCTGGGCCGATTCCCTGATCGAGCTCAAGACGATCTGTTTCTGCGGCCGCAAGGCGACCATGGTCGTGCGCGTCGGCCGTGATGGAGTTGTCGAAAAGGAAGGCCTGCAAGTCGAAATCGGCGGCAACGAAAGGTATGTGCCTTTTTGCCGTAAGCACTTTTTCGAGTCGATCGAATCGGGCCGCTGCGTCGGCCCCGCCTTTCCGGGCGAGGCAAAGCCGGCGCCGAAGATGCAGCAGAAGGAGTAACGCGTGCAAGGGGCGCTACGATTGCGCCCGTGATGAACCACTACTTTTTCTCTTTCTGCGGCACCCCTGGCTGATGATGGGTATTCAGCCAGTTCGCGACCTCCTCGATCTCCGTGGCGTCAAGGAAGCCGTCCTTATTGCGATCGAACTGGTCAAAGAACGGCAGGACCAGCCCGCGCACTTCGTTCTTGCTCAGTTTCCCATCGCCATTTTTGTCGCCTTCCAGCGCCTGTTCGGCAAACTGTTCCGGGTCCCAAAAGCCCGCCCCTTCGCTACGAGCGCCTCCGCCATCAATGTCGCGTTTTCTGCGCAGAACGTAGCTTTGTTTCACGATGTGGCAGGCGGTTTCGCCGACACAGGCGGAATAGGTGACCGTGACGGTGAGCGGCTTGTCCTGAGGCCAGGCGGCGACATCCACGAGAAACTCGCGTGGATCGCAGTCGCTGGCCGGTACGACCTTCTCTGCAGTGCCTTCCGCGTTTTCGATCTTGGCTCCGTCAGGCAAGGTGATGCGGTATTTCAAGGGCTCGGTCAAATTGTTCCAGTGTGCCTGATGAAAAGGATCGAGGTGAAAGCCGAGGTACAACTTGCCGGCACCCCGATTGATCAAGGGCCCCTCGGCTTCCGCTCGCAGTTTTACGAAAAAGGGCTGGCCGTCTTTTTCGACCACCGGTTCCATGACCACCGCTTGCATGCGCGGACGTTTCATTCGCGCGACCACTCCTCTGGCCGCAGGTGCCTTGAGCGGCGCTTGAAGGTTGAGCTTAACGTCCTCTTCGCGCGTGATCTGAGCGGGCTTGCCGACAAGCTCTTCGAGGTCTTTGCGCAATTGGGCCGGGTAGCTCCAGGCGCGCTTGCGCACGATCTTGCCTTCGGGGTCGATCACAAACTCCGAATTGGGGCGATCGCCCAGTGCATGCTTCAATCGGTTATCCATGGCATCGACCAGCCAGGGTATCGTGGCGCCTAGCTGTTTCTCGGCCTGCCGGGCATGCGCCAGCCTTTCCTCTAGCACGATCGGCGGTACATAGCTGGCGACCAGTTCCGGATGCGCCAAGGTTTTGTAGATGAAATAGAATTTCACCTTTTTCGGACCAAAATCCCGATTGATCGCCTCCAGACCGGAGACATTCCAAAGGAAAGGCGGTCAGGTCAGGCATCCAAAGGTGATCACCGTGTAATGTCCACGCAGATCGGAGGTTTTGAATTCCTTGCCGTCGGCGGAGTAGATCGACATCTGAGGGAACATTTCGCCGACGACCGGCTTTTCCTTCAGGAACTCTTCATCCTTCTTCTCCCGCTGCGCGAGGGCCGAGCCCGTCAGGCCGCAGAGCGTTACAACCACCGTCAATGCCAGGGTTCCCAACCGATGCATTTCGATCTCTCCAACAACGCGAATGCGCTTATTTTTGTACTTTTTCGATTTGGCTTGAGCCGGACTGTTCCAGCAACACACCGATCAGCGATTGTTCCAGTTCGCCCGGTTTGAAGCCGAACGGACCGCGACCGCTCTTGTAGGCGATCGTCCCTTGTTTGTCGATGACGTAAAGGCGATCGGGCATGCCGCTATAGGCGTGGCCGACACGGTCGTCGATCGTGTCGACGACCAGGGGCATGGTGATCTCCAGTTTCGCGCTGCAGGCCTTGGCCACTTCCGTGCGATCAAAGAGATTGCGCGGCTGTTTCACGACGATCCCCGCGTTTTCGTTGTTGCCCGAGAATGCCCCATCGACCGCATGGGCTTCACGGACATAGACCGCCAAAAACCGCGCCTGGCCGCGGTAGCGCTTGTACAGGTCTTCGAGGGCACCAAACTGGGCCCGGAAGGGCCCTCACGTAAAACTGCCAAATATGAGGACCACCGGCTTGTCTTCGTGAAGCCGCGACAGAGTCATCTGCGCCTTGCCGTCTTGCGTCGCCAAGGTGAAGTCGAGGGCCTTCTGTCCAAGGGCCGGTCCATCAAACGGCGAGCCCAAATCTCCTTCGAAGAGACTCTTCATCCAAACCTCGTCGGCAACTTTTTTGGCCCTGCTCTTGCCCTTCGGGCTTTCTTGCGCCATGGCGAGCAAGAGCGCATCTCGCAAATTGTCGGGATCGACGAATTCTTTTTCGCCGGCCAGTTTCTTGAAATACTCCCCCATTTCGGTTTCGCTGATCTTCCCGTTGCCGTTCTTGTCGATCATGCGGAAGAGGCGCAGCGATATCCCGTTTTGCCTGACCCAGGGAGATTTATCGGACCAGTCGAAGTCGGCTTCGGTGATCGCGCCATCGCGGTCGCGGTCAAGCGACGCGAACAACTCCGGCGCCGCTTTCAGTTCTTTTTTGCCGATCAACCCATTCTTGTCGGCGTCGAAGCGCTTGGCGAACCAGGCCCAATCGTGACGCCGCTGGCCTGGGTCGTACCAGGCCAGCCCAGCCCTTAGCGCATCGCCGCGCTGGATCGTGTTGAGCATGCGGGCGGCTTCCATGCCCTGGAAGCGATCTCCCCACAGTTCGACCCAGGGAGCGAGCAGGCCCGCCATGGCCCAGCGCTGTGCCGCAGGAGCGGTCGGCGAGGGAGAGTTCGGATCGGTCAGCGAGGACTGAGCGTTCGCCCAACCAAAGGGAACGCTCAGTGCCGAAATCGCCAACATGGCACGCAAGTACATGGCATCTCCCCTAATGCAAAACTGGCCGCTGGGCCAGGGCCGGTCACCTGGACTCGGAACCGAGCCTTAACCTGGAACAATCACGACGGCCGGAGCCGTGTCGATCAGAAATTTCATCTTCTGCTCTTCGGTCGTGCCATCGGTGTATTCGAATGTCACGTTGACGATTAACCGGACGCTTTGGCCGTAAAAGCCGTGATCGGGGTTAATGGTGAATTCCACCAGCCGGACTTCGGGCCGATCGCGGATTTCATTGAAATAGATCGGCTTTTCACGGCTGGCAAGCGACTCGGAAGTCTCGCCTTTTTTCCAGGCCTCAAGCGCGGTGGTCAAGGCGGCACGGGCATCGTCGGGATTGGCTTGCGGCGGCAAAGAACCGCCGCCGCAGCCGGCCAAACCCGATGCAGCCAACAAAATCAGGATAAGTTCAAAGGCCTTTTTCATGGCAGTTTCCAACGTTTGACAGGCCGTCAAAATTAAAGATCGCTTCCGGGAACTTCGTTGCCGTCGCGAGTGCCCACGGCGCGCCAGGTCGTCTTACTGACCGAGTCAGTGACAAATCGCACCGAACCGTCACACAACAGGAGGTTGACGCCGCTTGTGTGATAACTGGTGGCGTTCTGGTTCATCATGGGCGTCGTCTTCCAGGCGCAAGACCGCTGATTGGGCTGACCAACATGAAGGTAAAGGGTGGTGTGCTGTCCCTGGAGATAGTAACCGCCGCTGTCAGAACGGAATTGTTGAGACAGGTTACTCGGGTCGGAGGCAAGGCACAGGGTGACCGCCTCGTCCGGTGTGGTGGGTAGGGCGCCAGCGGGGATATTCAAATCGGTTCGAGGCGTGGCGATGGCGTTGGACCAGTCGCCCTTGAGGTGTTCGCTGGCGCAAGCGGTATTGCTTGTGCCGTCAAGGATGGCCGCGGGGAAAGCAATTCCCTTGTCGAGGAACATGCCGAACGGCCCCGGCGTCGACGCCTGCTGCCAGAGGAGCGCCGTGCCATAATTGAGGACATAGTTGTTGCCCGGCCAGCCTACGGGAACCTGGTTTTGAGGATCGGAAGGGCAAAGCAAGGTTTGCACCACCATGGCGCGGGCGGTGTCGTTGCCGACATCCTGGGCCTGCAGCGAGAAATTGACACTTTTGTAGATGTTGTCCTGCTCGAGGTAAGGAAGCAGGTGAACCAGCCCGGAATAGCGCTTGACATCCACTCCTGGCGGAAGCGTGCCGTTGGATGAGACATAGCTATGAATGGCCAGGCCGATCTGCTTGAGATTGTTCTGGCATTTCATCTTGTTGGCGGCTTCGCGCACTTTTTGCACGGCCGGCACAAGCAATCCGATGAGGACGGCGATGATGGCAATGACAACGAGCAATTCAATGAGAGTGAATCCGGATCGAGAGGATCGTTTCATGACAGGAATCTCCGAACTGATGATAGAAAGGATAGATAACTATTGCAAATGATCGCGAATTGGTGGCTTTCAGCATGCTCGGGCACACGGAAAGCAGAAGGGATGGAATGGTACTCTTGTCGCCTGAGCGAACGGTTGGGCTTGAGTTGTTGGCTGCCTGGGGTCTTTTTTCATCAAATTTTATTGGCGCAACATCAGTACCTGGGTGTTGAACCGAGTGATTGCGCTCAATTGAGATCGGCGATCGGTAATAAGAGAAAGAGAAAGGTGACCCGATCGCCAAGGGCCGTTAGCGTGGAGGGTGGAAAATCAACAGAGGCGCGCCTTGATTGAGGACGGGCCTTGCCCGGTCGAATCGCAGCCTGGCCGAAACTTCTTCTTCATGGATCGCGTCGATCAGGATCGCGTCGAGCCGAGGTGCATGGGCTTGAAATAGAACGGGCGGAAAAGTGGAAGGAGCAGCAGGAGCTTTTTGACAGGTGGGGCCAGAACAAGGGCGATCAAGAGGAGCCGGGCTCTTTTGTTCGGCTTTCTGGACATGGGGAGAGCCCCAATGAACCTCGCCGCCACAGCCAGCCATCGCTTTGCTTGGACCAGCAAAAACAAACAAGGCCGCCAGCAAGGCGGACTTGATGATCCAGGATGGGAGGGAAGGGGGAGGCATCGGTGTCTTTCTACACTCGTTGATTATCCCTTGCATCGGGCAAAAGCCAAGCCGAAGCCGGAAGGAAAACGGCGTAGCGCGAGCCGATTTCATGATTTCTTGGGGTTTCCCGGCAACGAGGAGCAACTTCGACCGGAGGTCCCATTCCACGGGAGGCGCGGCTTTTGCTGTTCTTCCTACCCTCCGAGTCAAAATGCCTGCTGACAGGTGTCATCGGGGCGAATCATTCGTCATCATTTGGCAGGCTGCCGATATCTCAATCGTCCGTCGATTGGCGCTCATTTGCGATCCATTTTGTCGGTTACGGCTCCTCAACCACGACTTCCGTCTTGACCGAATTGGCAATGAAGCACTCTTCATGGGCGAGGTGATGCAAGCGATCGCAGTCGGCGGGTGTCGGCAATTTCGGACCGCTCCAGGTGATTTTGGGGGCAAGGACGACGCGGCTGACCCAGAGTTTGCCTTTGTCGTTGGGAGTCATCACCCCCTTCGCGACATCGCGGTAAGAATCGGCTTGAAACCCCTCCTTGGAGGCCACCCACAAAAAGGTCAGCATGTGGCAACTGGCGATCGCGGCGATGAACGCTTCTTCCGGATCGACCGCCGCCGGATCGGACCAGGGGACCGGAACAACGTGAGGCGAAGGCGAAGCGGCAAGCGATACTCCGCCATCGAAATGCCACATGTGCTTGCGTGAGTAGCGGCCTTTCAGGAAATCAGGACCTTCGCGGGTCCACTCGATGGTCGCCAGGTAATGTTCGGATTTCCCCATGTTCAGGACACCACCCATTGGTACATGCGCACATCGATGAGGCGGCCGAATTTGCGTCCGACCTCCTTCATCGTGCCGACATTGACGAAGCCCAGTGCTTCGTTGAGGTGAATACTCGCGGAGCTGTCTCCCGCCACACGGGCGAGGATCGTGTGATATTTGAGCCGCCTGGCCTCATCGAGAATCGCCTGCTTCAACTTTCTGCCAATCCCCTGGCCGCGATGACTGGGGGCGACATAGAAGGAGGTTTCGCCGGTATCGCTGTAGGCACAGCGATCCGACCACTCGGAAATCGAGGACCAGCCGACGACCTTGCCCTCCCGTTCGGCGACGAGGACCGGATGCCTGGGCCCGTGTGAACGAAACCAGGCCAGGCGGTCGGCGAGCGTTTTGGGCTCGGTGTCGAACGTGGCGGTCGTATTGGCGATCGCTTCGTTGTAGATTTCGGTGATCGCGGGCACATCGGCCTCGGTCGCCGGCCTTACGACGAGTTTTTCTGGGACTTTCGTTGGCGCCGGGCCTTGCGCGAGGGCCCGCTTTTTTTCTTCAATGAAGCGCAGGTGATGAGGGATGTGGCGCACCGGGTGCCAGAGCAGTTGCCGCAAGGTGACCAGTCCGGTTTCGGAATGAATGGCCGGGCGGCTCCAGACGCTATCTCCCTGATTGTGAAGCACCCGCGCCGTGTGCGATCTCAGGGCGATGATCAGGTTGAGCTCTTCGTGTAGATCGAGATTCTGGTAATCGATGCGCTCAGGATAAGGCCGCTCATCGACTCCGATGAGCAGCGGCTTTTCCAGGGCGATCGTTCGCTCCAGCCGTTCGGAAAAGTAAATCTCCGCGCCGGCCATGTGGGCAACCGCTTCCAGGGTGCTCCATTTGCCAGGCACCGGGCGGGCGCGCGCTTCTTCGTCGGTCATGCCCGCGACGGCGTGGCGTAGCGCCAGGGCCCCTTCTTCATAGGCGTCAATCAAGGCCGAGTTCGACACCGAGGTGTCGTCCCCTTGCATGCGAGTCATGTATTGCGTGTAGGTCATGAGGTTGTCCCTCTCAAGCGAAATCGACTCCCGTTTTTTTTACAAGATCCTCAACTTGAGGAACTATCTCAAAATCTTGGCGAGCAAGGTTTTCTGGAGGCAAGCAAGCCGATTTTCTTCGAAAACAGGGTGTCGCGGCTCATTTCTTGCACAATCAAGCGGCCTAGTCGACCGGGATCTATGCAAAAAAACGAACGAGGAATCTACCGCCGGATTGAACTTCGGCCCAAATTCCGGACCAACGAGAGGATTTCGGCCCGGGTTCGTAGCATGAAATGGGGTGCATGTCGACCTCGGGAGGTTGGTCCCTTGCAAGTTCAAGGCAGACAGTTATTCTGGTGGCGCGGCGGGTCCCTGGTCCTGGTTTTGGGGCTGGCGGGTTGCTTTTCCGAGGAATTCGACGAATCGACGCGCAAAGTCCAGAAGATGACCGAGTCTTTCGATATCGAGGAAAAATACCTCGGCACCCCGCTGAAGATTGACCAGATCGATTTCCCTGGCCCGCCAGGAGCCCAGGGGGCTTCCTACAAGTTGAAAATGTTCCTCAGGGGCACGAAGGGCATTGGCGCGACTCCGGGCAATCCCAAGGCCGCGAAGGGCATTCCCGGTCAGGGCGGTATCGGCCGCGGGTTTGAATCGGAGATCCTGGCGACTCTTAACGGGGGGAAACAGCCTCCCGCCGCCAACTCGGCCGATCCTCCCTACGGCATGGTGTACGTGCTCGATGCCAACAGCATGAAATCGGTCAACAAGGCTCCCCGCGTCGAAACGATCATGTTGCTCTTTCGCAATGAAGGCACGCCCGAGAAAAAAGGAAAAAACAGGCTCATTGCCGACCTGGTGCGCTTTGGCGCGGTGCCCAAATACTTCGACCTCGATGCTCCTGAAAGCAAGGACAAGATCCTTGCCAAGAAACTGGAGCCTGTGTTTAAGGACTATATGTTTGGCCATGCCAAGGTGATCAATGCGGAAGAGCTGGTCACCGAATCGGCCACGCAGCTTCCCGATGGCCGTAGCCAGGTCTGGTTCACCTACCTGGTGCCGATGAATCAAAAAGCGGGGGCCAACACCTTTGTGGGCACGATGTCGGTTTCCTACCGGGTCACCTGGGCCGGCAAGGGATCGGCCGCGGCGGCGCCTGCGAAGGGAGCCGCCGTTAGCAAAACCAAGGAAGGCAAAGGTGCCGAAGTGGTCTTCGATGCGGCGAAAAAATCCTATCAGGTGCCCGAGCCGGTCAAGCGCAGCATTTCGACGTTGCGAATGGGAAAAGATGTGGAAAAGGCCCTGGAGCTTTATAATTACCGAAGCGGCGCCGGGGGCGGAGGCAGCTCCTCGCCTACCGCGGATTCCGGATCCGGACCCTCGAGTGGTTCGGGATCGAACACAAAATCCAAGTGATTCATGAGCTTTGTGATTGCTGGGCCCTCGTCACCTATCCCAAATGGAGAGTCTCCTGCGCGACCCTCGATTCGGCTGGCCCATTTCAGTGACCTGCATGTCACCCAGAGGCGGCCCGGTTGGCGCGCCTCAGATGTTTTTTCCAAGCGCCTCTCCGGCTGGGTCAACTTGCGTCTCTTCGGCCGGGCGTATCGCTTTCGCCACGCCCAAAAAGTGCTGGAAGTTCTTTCCGGTGAATTATCCAGTCGCAATTTCGATCATCTGATTTTTTCAGGCGATGCGACCGCGCTGGGGTTTGACAAGGAAGTCGAACGAGCCGCCCGATTGCTCCATGTCGGTGAACCAGGCCGTCCCCAAGGGCTTGCGGTGCCTGGCAACCATGACTATTTCACCGACAAATCGGTGCGTGAAGGATCGTTTGAGCGTCATTTCGCCCCGTGGCAGAGCGGTTTTCGCGTCAGCAGCGATATTTACCCTTTCGCGCAAAAAGTAGGGCCGATCTGGATGATCGGCGTCAATTCCTGCACGAGTAACCGCTGGGCCTGGGACGCCTCCGGAGAAGTCGGAATCGAGCAGCTGAAGCGTTTGAAGGAACTTTTGAACCAGCTTGACCCGGGTTTGCGCATCCTGGTCACTCACTACCCCATTTTGCAGGCCAATCGCCGGCGCGAACCGAGGGTGCGGGCCCTGCGCGATCTCGACAGGCTGCTCGATGTCGCCTCGCAGGGGGGCATTAGCCTCTGGCTGCACGGCCACCGGCACGACCGTTTTCACCATAACCCCGCCGATGGGCATGTGCCCTTTCCCGTGGTCTGCGCCGGCTCCGCCACGCAGTCGGGACGCTGGTCCTATGCCGAATACACCTTGAAGGGGAGCGACCTCCATGGCGCGCGCAGGGTCTACAACCGGTCGGCCAACCGATTTGAAGATCAGGAAACCTTTTATTTACAATTAAACTCAAGCTCTTTGACAGCAAAGAGTTCCGTTTAGCGCTGCCCGCCAGGGCGAGCGGTGGGCAAGCCTTCGGAATTACCCCGGATCGGGAAGAATCGGCTACAATAGGCTTTTATCGAATTCTCCTCCCAAGCAGTTTGGAATCTTTCGGTTATGGCATCGAAAACCTGCGCGATGATCAGTTTGGGTTGTCCGAAAAACCTGGTCGATTCGGAGCGCATGCTCGGTAACCTCGCCAAGGACGGATGGAACATCGTTCCTGACGCCGAAGGGGCCGACGTCGTTGTCGTCAACACGTGTGGATTCATTGAGCCGGCGCGGCAGGAATCGTTGGGCGTGATTCGTGAACTGCTCGCCAGAAAAAAGTCGGGCGAAGTCGGTGCGGTCGTGGTGGCCGGGTGCCTTGCCGAGCGCAACCGCGACGATCTTCTCAAGGAAGTCCCCGGTGTGGACCGGATCCTTGGGGTCCATGCGCGCGAAGAGATCGCCCAGGTGGTCGATTCCGCACGTCTGTCGCGCAAGTTGCGCCAAAGCGCGTTGGCGCTGGAACAGCGCACCCTTTTTAAACCGGCTCCCGTCAAGGCCCAGGCCGACACCAGCCGCGTGCGCGCGACGCCCAAACACTACGCTTATTTGAAAATCTCCGAAGGCTGCGATCGGCTTTGCACCTTCTGCGCCATCCCCTCGATGCGCGGCAAGCATGTGTCGAAACCCCGCGAAGAAATTGTCGCCGAGGCCCGCGAACTGGCCGCCGACGGCGTCAAGGAATTGCTGCTCGTCGCCCAAGACAGCACGTATTACGGCATCGACATTTACGGCAAACCGGCGCTGGATCTTCTGCTCAACGATCTTTTGGAAGTCGAAGGCCTGCGCTGGATCCGCGTGCACTATGCCTACCCGGCCTATGTCACGGATGAATTGCTCACGACCTTTGCCGCCGGAGTGAAGACCGGCAAATTGCTGCCCTATATCGATATGCCCTTGCAGCATATCTCCGATCGGGTGCTCAAGCGCATGGCGCGCAAGGTCGACCGTAAGGCGATCGAAGATCTGCTTGTTCGTATGCGCCAGGCGATTCCCGGCCTGATTTTGCGCTCGACGTTTGTCGTTGGGTTTCCCGGCGAAACCGAGGCGGAATATCAGGAGCTTGAAGATTTCATAGCTCTGGCCAAGTTCGAACGATTGGGCGTGTTCCCTTATTCGTTTGAGGAGACGACGCCTTCGTCGCGCCTCGACGGTCATTTGAGTGAAGAGATCAAATTATCGCGGCGCGACCGGTTGATGGCGGTGCAGCAAAAGATTGCCTTCGAATGGACCAAGGCTCAGCACGGCAAGGAACTGGATTTGATAGTCGATGGGCCTGATGGCGAAGCGCCCGGCTGGTACGCCGCGCGGTCGTGGGCCGATGCGCCCGATGTCGATACGGTCGTGCGCCTCAAGGGCAAGGGATTGCTCCCAGGCGACATTGTGCGCGCCCGCATCAATGGGGCCGACGGCTACGACCTTTTGGCCAGACATCTGACTCAGGCAGCGGCGTCCTCGGCAACGGCCACCTCCGCCCTGGCCGCTCCAGGCAACTCCTCCCCGGATTCCCCCTCCACCCCGGTCACGTTGGGAGCGACAGGCATTCGATGAGCGCTCCCTCCAGCCTTGTCGGCGTCAAACCGGCCGTGCCTCACTGGCTGCACCTGGCCAATATCCTCACGCTTTCGCGGTTAGGCCTGTCGGTGGTGCTGTTTGCACTCCTTGCGGCCGAGATGTGGCGCGCTTCGCTTGCGATCTTTCTCATCGCCGCGCTGACCGACTGGCTTGACGGCATGGTTGCGCGCATGCAGGGGCTAGTTAGCTCGCTGGGTCGCGTACTCGATCCGCTGGTGGACAAGGTGCTCATCTGCGGTGCTTTTGTTTTCCTCTTGCCCTTGGGCGCGGAACAGGGGTGGCTTTATCCCTGGATGGTTACGGTCGTGATCGCTCGCGAACTGATCATTTCCGGCTTGCGAGATCAACTGGAAAGCATGGGCGCGGCCTTTGGCGCCGATTGGTTGGGAAAAGTCAAAATGGTGCTCCAGTCGGCGGCAATCATTGCGATTCTCGTGGCGCTCGAAGTCCCCAACCACCCCGACTGGGTCGACGCTTCCAGCGCCAGCTCCCTCCTCGACGCCGTCCGGCTGATCCGCGATGTGTTGATCTGGGCGATGGTCGTGGCCACCGTGGTCAGCGGCGCCAACTACCTGTTGCGTATGATCGCTCCGAAAAAAGCCTGAGCCTGACCCCCTCACCTTTCACGACAAACGCTTTGCATTCGATCGGAGCCTCCACATGGCCGATTTCGGTTTTGCCATTGCCGGCTGCGGCATGATCGCCCGGTTTCACGCGAAGGCCATTGCGGACATTCCCGGTGCGAGAATCGCCGCGCTGGTTGGCAGAGAGAAATCTTCCGCCGAAAAAATGGCCGCCGAAATGAAACTCGACGGGGTCCTGTGCACCGGCTCGCTGGATGAGGCGCTTCGAGCTCCGGGAGTCGATGCCCTCATTGTCACGACACCGTCGGGCGCACATCTGGAACCGGCCTTGGCCGCCGCCGCCATGGGCAAACATGTCATCGTCGAAAAGCCGTTGGAAATCAGCGCCGAGCGCTGCGACCGGATCATCGCGGCCTGCGCCGAGTCGGGTGTGAAACTCTGCACCATTTTTCCAAGCCGCTTTGGCGACGCCAATCAGGAATTGAAAAGGGCGCTCGAGAGCGGCCGGTTTGGAAAACTGACCCTTGGGGAAACCACCGTAAAATGGTGGCGCACGCAGGCGTATTACGACGAGGGGGGCTGGAAAGGGACGCAGGCGCTCGATGGCGGCGGAGCGCTCATGAATCAAGGGATCCACAATGTCGATTTATTGCTCTGGATGATGGGTCCGGTGGAAAGTGTCGCCGGGTTCACGGCCATGCTGGCGCATGAGCGCATTGAAGTCGAGGACACGGCGGTGGCCGCGCTTCGCTTTCGTAGCGGCGCGCTTGGGGTGATTCAGGCAACCACGAGCGTCTGGCCTGGACTGGCCAAGACGATCGCGATTCATGGCGATTCGGGTTCCGTGGAAATCGAGCAAGACGACCTGTTGCGCTGGGAATTCAAAAGTCCGAAGGAGACCGACGAGGCGATCCGGCAGCGCTTTGGTGCCAGGACGGGTGCTTCGGGTGGTTCGAGCAACCCTTCGGCCATTTCTCACACGGGGCATACCCGCCAGCTTGCCGATTTCATTGAGGCGGTGCGCACCGGCCGGGCGCCTCTGGTCGACGGCGCGGAGGGACGCAAGGCGGTGGCGCTGATCGAGGCGATCTACAGGTCCCAGGCGAGCGGCAAAGTGGTTCAGCCAGGGTAAACGTGGGACGACGAAAGATCCCGGTGGCAGGTAAACCATCGAGCCAGGGTGAACCTGGGACGAAAGATCCCGGCGGAAGGCAAACCATCGAGCCAGGGTAAACTTGGGACGAAAGGTCCCGGCGGAAGGCAAACCATCGAGCCAGGGTAAACTTGGGACGAAAGATCCCGGCGGCAGGCAAACCATCGAGCCAGGGAAAACTTGGGACGAAAGATCCCGGCGGCAGGCCTGCCATCGAGATTGCGTTCGGCCTGCGTTGTATTGCGGGACCAATGGCATTCAGGCAGGCCAGATGGGCGTCGAACCGCGGGTCGATTCGATGGGCAAGTCGAGCTTGGCGGGGTTGGCAACCCACTTGGGAAGTTCGATCCGAAAACAGGCTCCCTTGCCTTTGACTTCTTCGAGCAAAACTCGTCCCTTGTGCAGCTCGGCGAGCGATTGCGCCAGTGCAAGCCCGAGGCCGGCCCCTTTGCGCTTCATCCGGCCGGGCTGCCTTTCTCCCTTGAAAAAACGCTCGAAAACCCGCGAGCGGTGATTGGGGGCGATTCCCTTGCCATGGTCGCGGATGCGCAGAACTCCGAAAGCACCCTCCTCGGCCACGGAGATGTCGATCCGCTGGCCTTCTTCGGTGGTCTCATCGATCCCGTGTTTGAGGGAATTGGAAAGAACGTTGCTGAGAATCCTCTCGATAAGGACGATGTCGCCGCGGATTTTGACCTCGAACGGCGGCTCCACGAAATGGAGCGCGGCATGGTGTTTGTGGACCTCCTGCGCCAGGGAGACACCCACCTCCTTGGCGCATAGAAACAGGTCGATGGTCCTGAATTCGGCGCTGATGGCTCGCGATTCGGCCCGCGTGAGCATGAGCAGCGTTTCGAGGATCTCTTCCAGGCGCAACACTGATTCCTGAACGATGACCAGAGTGTCGCGGTAGTTGTTGCCGGAGCGCTCGCGGCTGAGAGTGTGTTCCACCTGGGTTCTGATCACTGCCAGGGGAGTGCGCAGTTCGTGAGACGCATCCGCGGTGAAACGCGCCTGCTGGGTGAAGGCCTCTTCGAGGCGTTCCCACGAATCGTTCAGGCCGCGCACGACCGACTGGATGGCGCCGGGAAGGTTCTCTTCCGGAATGCGCACGCCGGGGTGGACGGGATCGATCGCCGAGGCAATTTCGCCAATGGTGCGGATGCGCGCGATCACCCGGTCGACGAGAATCGAGAAATAGTAGGAGACGAAAAAGCCGGTCGCGAAGATGGTGCAGATGACGATCAGCCAGACCGTAAGCCATTTTTCGGGAAGCACCAGCCAAACGGGGAGGAGCGCCAGCAAACAAAGTACCAGGAGAATGCCGGCAACACCTACGGCGATCGTGAGGCGCAACCTGCCGCGTAGAGGATTCATTCGTAGGGGTCCACAAACCGGAAGCCGATTCGGTAGACCGTTTGGATCCACAAGGGCCCGATTTTTCGGCGGATATTGTGGATATGAACGTCGATGGTGTTCTCCAATACGTAGGTCTTTTCCTCGCCCATTTCTGGATCGATTGCACTGAGGATTTCTGCTCGCGTTTTTGCCTCGCCTTTATTTTCGGCTAAAAACCAAAGGATATCGAATTCACGCTGAGTCAGCGAAACCAGGCTCCAGATTTTGCCCTCGTCTTGCGAATAGGTGATCCTCTTTGCTTTTTCAAGGCGCAATCTGCTGAATTGGAGAAAGCCTCCGGGCACCACGGCTGCAAAAACAATCGCCGGGGGAGGTGGTGGTGGAGGTTCACTGATTTGACGCAGTTGGGCACGAATGCGTGCCTTCAACTCGGTCAGCGCAAACGGTTTGGTCATGTAACCGTCGGCTCCCAAATCCAGTCCCAAGACGCGGTGGGGAATGGCATCCCTAGCGGTCAATATGATGATGAAGATCTTTCTAGTTTCAGGCAAGGCCTTGAGGTCGCGAATGAAATCGAACCCATCGCGCCCAGGCAACAAGAGATCCAAAACGATCAGGTGGATGACCGTGGTCTGGAGAATGCGCATCGCTTCATCGACGCTGGCGGCCTGGCTGACCTGGTAGCCGTCTTCGATCAGAGAATTGCAAATGGCCTCCCTCAGAAGGTCTTCATCCTCGACGACGAGGATGTGGAATCTGGCATTGGACGAGGTAGGGCCAGGCATGGACGGTTCGGACTTGGCGTCATCAAATGAACCCACCGTAGATAGCCTCCGAACCTTTTGGCGTCTCTTTGAAGCCGAAAAAGGCGAAAAAAGTGGTTAACCAAAACCGATCCGGCTCAAAGAAAGCGAAAAGGGAGAGAGGCAATTCCGCAATCCAAAGGTATTCTAGAGAATCAACTGCAATCAGGAATCGCGAGCGGCCAACCGTGTGAACGCAAGGACGCTCCAATTGTCTGCCGGGGATAACCCTTACACTCCGGGAAAATCGTATCAGCCGTTTTGGCTTGACCTTGCGAGCAAACGAAACCAAGGATGCCAGGATTGGATGGCTCCAATGCTGGCATCTATGAGGTCATTAAATCAATCGTTTGGCAGCCGAAAGGCCGCTTCCCGAACGCAGCTATCGATCATCCGGTGGATTTTCACCACCCGGACGAGGGGAATTTTCATCGGAAGAGGGCCTTCGTCTTTGCGGGCGAGAGGGGCTGTCCATGGGGCCGGTGCGTCCGCCTCGATCGAGCATCTCTTCGAGTTTCTTTTTCTGATCCGGTTTCAAGATGTCCATCATCTTCTTGCGGGTCTCTTTTTCCAGTTGGTCGAGCTTGGCGATCTGGTCCTTGCCCAAAGCGAGCTCTTCGCGCAGGGGGGTGGTCAGAATGAGGTTCTGGCGCGCTTCGCGTGCCCCTCTGTCCCCGGCAGGTCCAGGAGTACCTGCGCCAAAACCAGGCCTGGCCCCGTTGAAGGCGGCGGGACCACCCTCGCCGGAATTTCCGCCACCCGCACGCCTTGCCGTCATCTGTTCGTTGAAATACTCAGTGAAAAGCTCTTTGGTCATCTGGCCGCTGGTTTCGCCCTTTTTGGCCATGAAATCGCGCATTTTTTGACCCGCTGAAGGATCAAACGGTGATTGATAGGCGTTGACATCGATGGTCGGTTTTCCGAAGGCCATCCGGTCAAACATCATTCCAGGGTCGATGCTACGGCCGGCGGCTGGCCGGGTTTCGGGACCACCAACCGGCCGATTTGGTCCAGCGGGTCCACCTGGGCCAATGCCTGCACCGGGACCGCCGGGAAATCCGCCGGGTCCACCGGGACCGACAGCGCCCCCTGGAAACCCACCACCAGGATTGTTGGGAGGACCACCTTCATGGCCCTCTTCAGGGGGCTGGCCGCCAAAACCACCGCGCGGGTATCCGCCGCCGCCAAAGCCGGCCCCTCCCCCGTTAGGAGGAGGACCGCCAAAGCCGGGTCCACCGCCGCCGAAACCCCCGCCCGGGTTTCCACCACCAAAGCCCCCGCCTGGAGGTCCACCGCCAAAACCAGGACCCCCGCCCGGGGGACCGCCGCCGAAGCCGGGGCCGCCAGGAGGCATGCCGCCGAATCCCGCTCCTCCCCCAAATCCGGGACCGCCGCCGCCAAAACCTCCCTGGGGTTCGCCGCCAAATCCGCCGCCTCCCGTGCGTCCGCCCCCACCCGCGCGCAGCTCATCCGGCGTCAATTTCCCATCTTTGTTCTTGTCCAGCTTCTTGAGCGACTCGGCGGCCTTCTTGATCTCATCGGCAGAGAGCACGCCGTCCTTGTTGAGGTCGAGCGCCTCCATCAGGAGATGGGGGGCTCCCGCGGAAACCCCGCGGCCGCCAGGCCCTCCCTGAACCGGCCGACCTGGTCCTGCGCCAGGGCCAACACCCGGACCACCACCAGGAAAGCCCCCACCGGGAAACCCGCCTGGGGGACCTCCACCAGGAAATCCGCCACCCGGAGGACCACCGGGAAATCCGCCGCCGGGAAAACCACCCGGAGGAGTCTCGCCGCCTCCACCGCCAGGAGGTTGGCCACCCGGACCACCGGGAGGCTGGGCCCCCCAAAGAGTGCCTCCAAAGACCAAGGCATACAGGATCGCTTTTGTGGATCTGCCTAACATGGGACACCTGTGAGGAAACCGAGGGGAAAGGGAAGTGCACATTTATTCTGGTCACGATGCGCGTGTCACCCAAGAAAAATCGTGCGCGATTCATGCAAAATTCAGAATTACACAAGCAAATTGGACCCGAGGAAATCCATCCCCAAGCCGAGCCGGTACACTAAAACAAACAACACCCCCGCCTCGTTTGCCTTCCTACCTCCCGGGCTTACAGACCATGAAAACTCCCGCGCTGAAACTTTCCCTGGTGGGAGGCCTGCTGGCAGTCCTGGCTCCGTTCTCACGCGCCCAGGTCGACGCCGATCAGCTCTGGGCGCAGTACCGGGGTCCTGAGGGAAAGGGGATCGCTCTACCTTCGGACCAGTTGCCGCCCCTGGAATGGTCCGAGAAGAAAAACGTTCTCTGGAAGGAACCGCTTCCAGGCAAGGCCTGGTCGAGTCCAATCCTGCAGTCGGGCAAGGTCTGGTGCGCCAACGCCACGGAAGACGGTAAAGTCCTGTCGGTTGCCGCTTTCGACCTGCAAACCGGCAAGAAAGTGGTGGACCGCGTCCTTTTCGAAATCGCCAGGCCGCAGTTCAACATCGCCTACAACAGCTACGCCTCGTCCACGCCCGCCGCGGGCAAGGGAAAGGTCTACCTTCATTACGGCAGCCCCGGAACCGCCTGCCTTGATGGCAAGACCGGCGCAACGATCTGGTCACGCCAGGACCTTCCCTGCCATCACTGGCGAGGTTCGGGGGCATCGCCGCTTCTTTACAAGGACCGGCTCTATTTGACCTTCGATGGCTTCGACTACCAGTATGTTGCTTGCCTGGATGCCAACACCGGCAAAACCATTTGGCGCACCGATCGCAACATCCGCTACGACGTCGATTTCGGCGATTACAAAAAGGCCTACGGCTCGCCCGCCATCCGCATGGTCGGCAACAAACCGCAACTGATCTGCCCGGCCGCGTGCGAAACGCAGAGCTTCGACCCCGATACGGGCGCCCTGCTCTGGTCGGTGCATCATGGCGGCATGAACGCCGCTTCGGTCGTTCAGTCGGATGGCACCCGGTTGATCCTGCATTCAGGCGACGGCGGCTTCTCGCTCCATGGCGTCGATCCCGGAAGCGATCCCCACGGGGACATTACTCCCAAGGTGGTCTGGAAATCCAATCGCGGCGTGCCCAGCTACGCCTCGGTGCTGGTGCGTGATGGGAAACTGTTCTTTGCAAGGGACAAGGACTCCGGCGGCACGGCCACCTGCCTCGATTCGGCAACCGGCGCTCCTATCTGGCAAGAGCGGCTGGGCGGAAGCAAGGTCCACGCCTCGCCCGTCATGATCGGCGATCGGATTTACCTGTTTGACGATTCAGGCCAGGGGTTCGTGATCGCCGCGTCGGACAAATTTAGAAAACTTGGCGGCGGCAAACTCGACGAAGGCTGCATGGCCAGTCCCGCCGTGGCCGGCGACAAGATCCTCCTGCGCACCAAGGGCCATCTCTATTGCATCGCGCCGACCAACGCGAATTGAGTCCAATGAAAGATCCGCATTAGATCAAATCATTAGCGAACCAGGTTTTGCCTTCAAGGCAAATGCTGTTTCGCTAATTCTCTTTCCACCGCTTCAGCTCGGGCACATCGAGTTCAAATAAATCGAGCACCCGCGCCGCGGTGGCGGTGACGATCTCATCCACCGATCGGGGCATGGTGTAAAATGCCGGCACCGGCGGGAAGATGATTCCGCCCGCCTCGGTGACGGCGGTCATATTGCGCAAATGGATGAGACTCAGCGGTGCCTCGCGGGCGACAAGCACCAATTTGCGCCGTTCCTTGAGCGTGACGTCCGCAGCGCGGGTGAGCAGGCTGGAACTGACCCCCGTCGCGATTTCCGCCAGCGTTTTCATCGAGCAGGGAATGACGACCATGCCGATCGTGCGAAATGATCCGCTGGCAATCGGCGCGCCTAGATCCTTGTTCGGGTGATGGATCGTGGCGAGTTCGCGCAGATTTTTTGATTTTGCCTCGGGCATCTCGTGGTGAAGCGTCAGTTCCGCCGCCTGCGTCAGGATCAGGTGGGATTCGATTGGCTGGTTCTGAAGCAGTTCAAGCAGCCTTTGCGCGTAAACGATGCCCGAGGCACCCGTCACGCCGACGACCAACCGTTTCCGATGCGAGGAGTCGATCATGCAAGCTCGTCCACCGTGAAGCCAATCCCAACGACTGCACTCATTGCTAAGTGTTCCGCGGGGAATTCCCAGCCTCTTTCAGCTGCGGCAAGAGTGAAGAGCCAAACTGGCCGCGTGGATCGCGATGGCCCGATCGATTTTCTTTGTCAAAGAGAGGAAAAAAGTCAAACCAGCGACTGCTTTTCAAACGGGTTGCCGCCCGGAGGCAACGGTAGTTTACGCCGGGTTGCGGTGGGATGGCTGGAAGCGGCCTTGTGACGTTCGAGGCCCGTGACCTTGAGTTCGCCTCCGCACCGCCTGAAATCGCTCTCCAGATCATGAAGCTTTTCCATGACCGAATGGTCGACGATCCGGGTATCGGAAAGATCGACGATGACGATCTTGTCAAAACCCTCGCAGACGATTTTGTTTTGCAAACCCATCCAGTTGGAAAACACCGCGGACTTGCTGATCTCGATCCGCCTGACGCCGCTGCCGTCGGTTTTCGTTTTGACCGGCGCGACGAAAGTCGACGCGATCGGCGTGCCGCTGACCGCGTTGATCACAATCTTGATCACTACGCCCGCGAGGATGCCGATGAGCAGGTCGGTCGCCAAGGTGACGATGATCGTGCCGACGAACACAATGAGCTGGGGAATGCCTATCTGATACGTTTTGACAAATTCGTTGGGCGAGGCCAAACGGTAGCCGGTGAAGACAAGCATGGCTGCCAGGCATGCCAAGGGAATTTGTTGAATCAAAGCTGGGAAAAGCAGCACGAAGGCGAGCAGAAAGAGGCCGTGGAAGCGGTTGGCTTTGCTCGTCTGGCCGCCGTTATTGATGTTGGCGGAAGAGCGGACAATTTCGGAAATCATCGGCAAACCGCCAATCAAGCCCGCCAAGGTGTTGCAAACGCCAACGGCAATCAGGTCGCGATCCATGTTGGTCTTGCGCTTCCAGGGATCGAGCATGTCGATGGCCCGCGCGCTCAAAAGCGATTCGAGGCTGCCGATCAACGCAAAGAGGACGAGGTACTTGGCGCCAACCAGCGTGAGGACGCCACTGAAATCGGGAAAGGCAAACGCACTGGAGGGCGCCGCCAGCACATTGGGCAAGCTGACAAAGTATTTGAGATCAAGCTCGTAGATGTTTGCCGCGGCCAACAGAATCGGCGCCAGGATGGCGAAGATCAGGACGACCAGCTGGGCCGGGATTTTTTTCAAAACCCGGATGGGGGCGAAGTAGAAGAAAAACAAGATGACGAGGCTGACGATGCCGATGAAGGCGATCCAGGGAATGGCTTCCTGGGCGTGCATGGGCAAATAGCCAAGGAGCTGGAGCGGGTCGGCGCCTTCGGGGGGTTTGACACCCAGCATGAAATACGACTGCTTGGCGATGATGATGATGCCGATCGAGGCGAGCATGCCATGAACGGCGGGCAACGGGAAAAAGTCGATCACCTTTCCCAGTTTGAGCAAGCCAAAGGCAACTTGCACCAAGCCGGAAACGACGCCGACGCCGATCGAAAGCCGGAAGGCTTCGTAAAGCACCTGCTCATCCGCGAGTGCCGCCCTTTTCGCTTCCCGATCGGCTTCCGATGCCGTTTCCGTGCTTTTGGCCAGCTGATCGTCGACCTGGGCGTTCAACGGCGCCAGCCGCGTGAAATCGGATTTGATCATTTCGGAAAAATCACTGACCGAACCGGCGACAATCACGATGAGCCCCGCGGCCGGCCCCTTGATGGTCAAGGGAGAATTGCTCAGGAAACCGCAAAGAACGCCGCCGATCACCGCGGTCCAGATCCCCGCGATGGGGGGGTAGTTGCTCGCCTTGGCAATCGCCAGGCAGAGGGGCATGGCGATCAGGAAGACCAGAAATCCCGAGATGATGTCGTTCAACACCGAGAACGGCGCGCGCGGCAATTCCGTTGTCGAGGATTCGTCATGACTCATGATCGGGGTTCCTTGCCTGAGAGAGGTACCCATGAGAGCCGTGGATCTTGGAGGCCGCGCTTAGCCCCCGATGTAAGTCGAGGTGTTCGAAGGCGTGGAGCGTGTTGTGATGAATGAAAGTGGAAATCGGCCCTTGATCGGGGAGAAAATGCGCCTGTTGACGAACCATGTCGCCAAAAGAGTGGGATTTGGCATCGCCTGTGTCCGGGGATGTCCCCTCTTGCCTGATCCCCATTACCGGCCTTGTTGCAATTGGATCAAGCCTCGTTGTTAGCAACGAGGCCCATCTTTTCATTATGTCGGCGTCAGGGGGTGAACCCCACGATCGAATCGATTACAAATGGGAAAGGTTGGAGGGGTGATGAAGGAATGGAAAGAATGGTCTTTTTTTGCGTTACGGCGCGTTAATCATTTTGCACAAGGTCCCTGGATAACTTCACCCTGAGTTTTTCTAAATCTCCCTGCAATTCCAGTGGTTTTCTCAAAAACAGACGAGTGTTTCTCATCCCTGTCCTGTCGTGCCGGTGGGAGATTGTATTGAGGGAATCGCCAAGCGGAAATAGGCCAGAAAAATACCTTGAATTGGCGGCATTGAATTCGCCATGAGACACGGATGCAAATCTGGGATTGAGTGGGGGAAAGCGGGTGGGACGAGATCGGATTTTGGACGGGTCCCGGCAGCGCGAAGAACGCGCGTGGTGCCAAGACACCGCTTGGTGCGAACGGTCTGGCCGGCGGTTAAGGCCTTTCCGGCTGATGGTTTTTGCTTATGGGCAAAAGCACATCAAACCGGGTTCCTTTGTCCGGACTGCTGGTCACGGTGATCGTTCCGCCGTGCGCCTGCACGATCGAGTGGCAAATGCTCAGGCCCAGGCCGGTTCCCGTCTTGGGACCTTCCTGAGTTCGGGATTGATCTCCCCGGAAAAACCGGTTGAACACGCGAGGAAGGTCATCCGTGGGAATTCCTTCACCGGAATCGGCAACCGAGATCCGCGCAAAATCGGGATTGTTGGGATCAGGGCCCACGCGGACCTCGACAATGTCGCCTGAGCGTGAGAATTTCAGCGCGTTATCGACCAGATTGCTGAGCACGGGACGCAGGTGGTTAATGTTTCCCTGAACCTGCACCTCTTGAATGTCGTAAAGCAACTTGATTCCGCGTTGTTCGGCCACACCTTCGAACATCGAGCAGATCCTTCGCGCCAAGGCGTCGAGAGGCGTCGAAATGCCCTGGGGGTTGATATCGCGCGAGTCGGTCTCCGCCAGTAGCAGAAGCTGGTTGACGAGGATGGAAAGGTTGGCGCATTGCTCGACTGTCTCCTCCATCGACTGCCGGTATTCGTCGGGGGAGCGATCGCGATCGAGGCTGACTTCGACGCCGGCGCGCATGGCGGCGAGCGGCGAGCGGAGCTCATGGGCGGCGTTGGCCAGAAATTCTCGCTGGTTGGCCAGGTATGTGGCCAGCCGATCGAGCAGGTTGTTGATGACCTGGCAAAGTTGATCGAGCTCGTCGCCGGCACCGCTTAACACCAGGCGCTCGGAAAGATGCCGCGGTTGCAACCGCGAGGCGGTTTCGATGATGTCCCCCAGCGGCCGGGTCGCGCGGCCTGCAAGCCAGTAACCGCTCAAGGGCGCCACCACGAGAATCGCCAGCCAGGCAATCAAGATCGATCGGGAAAGCCGGTCGATATCTTCCTTCACGAATTGGACGCTGGAACCAACGCAGACAAAGTAAGGCCCGGGTTTGATTTTCTTGGTGGGAAGTTCGACGATGCGAAATTCCTCGAAGGAAGCAGGGGTCCTTCGTCGTAATGGCGTTGGGGTAAGCCCCTCGGGCACGCTTTGCGTCTTGCGCATCAGCGTGCCATCGGGACCGAGGATTTGGCCAAACCATTCGCGTTCGTCGTGGCTGAGCGCCTTGCGCGACATTTCCTCGGCGATGGCGTCCCAGTTGGGGTAGAGCCGCTCGACCATCATCACCATTTCGGTGGCGTCTTCGGTGAGGAGCAGGTCGAGCTCGTGTTCGAGGGCGTAGCCCATCCCCGCCAGTAATCCCAAGAGGGTCAGACCCACCAGCAGGATGAGGACAAGCGAATTCCAGAAACTTAGTCGGAAGCGCAGACTGCGAAAAATCGACTCAAGGTGCACCGAGCGTGTACCCCCGGCCCCTGACGGTCTGGATGAGCGCGTTTTCGCCGGTCTTTTCCAATTTCTGGCGCAGCCGGTTGATGTGCACTTCGATCACATTGGTCGTGCCTTCCCAGTCGGCATCCCAGATATGCTCGCAAAGCATTTTGCGCGTGACCACCTGGCCTTTATGACGCAGGAGCATCTCCATGATGCTGAATTCGGTCGGGGTGAGCTGAAGTTCGGTGTTGCCGGCGGTGACCCGGCGGGTCGTCAAATCGAGCCGGATTCCCCGGTATTCCATTTCGGCGGCGGGGGGAGTCGCCCGGCGCGTGATCGATTCGAGCCTGGCCAAGAGTTCTGGGAAGGCGAAGTTTTTGACAAGGTAATCGTCGGCCCCCGCCTGGAGGCCCGTGACGCGCTCCTCGACGGAGCCAAGAGCGGTCAAAAGCAAAATCGGCGTGCGCAGGCCCTTGGAGCGGATGTTTTTGAGGACATCGAGCCCGGGAATTTCGGGAATCATCAGGTCGAGGACGATCGCGTCGAACTGCTGGGAAAGCGCGTGATCGAGGCCTTTTTTGCCGTCGCGAACCCAGACGCAATCGTGACCGCTTTCGGTCAAGCCAGTTTGGAGGTGCCGCCCTGTTGCGGGATTGTCTTCAACCACTAAAAGGTTCATCGCGATGCCCCATAAATGGACCGGGTTAGGGATTTACCGGAAAGGGACCGGAACCGTTCGCGCCGCCCAAACGGCCCGAGGATTCGGGGTTCCTTTTTCATTTTAGCCACCAAGAACGGAAGCGAATGGTCAGTAGGGCCATTTCAATTCGAAGTCGCAGCACGCGCCTGGGAACCCTCGGAATGGCTTTTCATGCGCTTCATCCCCTGCAAGGAAATACGATTCAAGCGCCGATTTTCCTGCAAATTCTCGCAGGACTGTCGAATTCGAAAGGTTTGTGAAACGGATAGAACGGTCAGGTGGTTTTTTCTCAGTCAAAGCTCACAAACCTGTAAGGGGCCGCTACGGTACCGGGAAAATACAGCTTCCCAAAAAACCTCGATTCGCCAAACAAAAAGCGAGCCCAAAAAGGGCTCGCTTTCCAATTCTTTCTGGTTAACACAGCTGGCGCGGGCGGCGCCCGCGATCAGATGGGGGCGGATCCGCGCTTTTTCCAAACGATCCAGCCGGTAAAGACGACCAGCGCGACCAATGCCATGCCCACGGGAATCAAGTTGCGCATGGCCTCGCGGTCGATGGCATTGAGGGACCCCGATCCCGAACCGGTGGAAAATCCCATCGTGGAAGCGGGCATCCTGGTGCGGACGGTCATGTCGGCCCTGGGCACAAACACGATTTCGCCGCCCGGTTTTCTCGCCGTGGCCCGATCTTCAAACTCGGTCAGGAACCAGGGAACGCTCGTCGTGTCCGATTTGGGTAGCTTCAGCAGGCTCTTGAGGCGCTCCTGCAAAACGGGGGTGATCCGGTCGGCGAAGGGGATCGTCGTTTCCCAGCGGTTTTCCAGAAGCTCCGCTTCGTGAGCCTCTTGCGATAGGAAGTAAACGCGCAGCAACCGCTCCCGCGAATTCTTGCCCGCGCCCTGCTTACCGGCCTGTTGCGGTTCCCGGTAAGGGTAGAAAGGTTTATCCGCCTTGAACGACATGCGCACCGTGCTGGTCTGGAACTTCGGCCATTGGCCGCTGGCCCCTCCGGTGTTGTCCACCTTGTAGGCCGTGATGATCCACTGGTCTTTCAGGTAGGGCGCGAGCCAGGCCTCGGTTTCCGGCGTGGTCGGGTATTCGTTCTTTTTCAGCCATTCAGTCAAAGCCTTGGCATCGCTTGCCGCGAGAATCGTCGCGTCGAGCCCGGCCACGGTTTTGGTTTCCAAAACCTGCACCGGATCGGCCTTGGGCAGGAGGGTCGGCGCGGGCACAGCGCCGCGGCTGCGGGGGGCATTGTCCGGCGGCGGCGGATTGGTGAAACGCCAAAGTTCATCGAACAGGCTGTTGTCGACTTCGATCAGTTCCGGCTTGGTCGGCGTCGGCACAAGAAAACCGATATCCTTCGCGTCGCTCAAGAAGCGCGCGCGCCTGATGAAATGCTCGGTTTTGGCCGCGGCATCCCATAAAATCACCGCAGTTTCCTCGGCCACCTCGACCGGAGAACCATTGCGGCCAATGGGCAAACAGGCTCGCGACGGAGCCGCGATCAATGCCGAAAAAACCAGCGCGAAGGCGATCCAGCCGATCGCATCGATCCGGTGAATTCCTGCAAAAGTGAGGCGAATCTGCCGATTTTGAGCGCGTTTTCGCCAGGTCAAGGGTTTGAGAACCCAGGCTGCATCGAGAAAAGACATGGAAGACAACTCCTACACGGGTCCCCGGATGGACGGCATACCCAGGCCTCATTGCATCGAAGGCAAGAGGTTGGCGTGAGTACCCGCTGCGTTCGCATCAAGGCAAAAGCATAGATTGAGAGGCCGGGGGCAACAGGAGCTTAACCCGGCGCCACGGAGGACCGTTGGCGACGGAAGGCGCTTTTTTGGCGGCCGCAAGGGGGCCGCTTTTTTCGATGAGACTTCGTAAGTGTTTAAGGTCTTCTTTTTCCGGTCACTTTTTCTTGACGATCATCTTGTCCAGGAAGGCCTCGTTCGTTTCGGTATCGGAAAGTTTGCGCACGAGCTTGTCCATTCCCTCGACGGGAGCCTGATCGACGAGCACGCGGCGCAAGGTGGCGATGCGTGGCGCCAGTTCGCCCAGGAGCTTCTCTTCCTTGCGCGTACCCGACTGGCCGATATCGATTGCGGGATAGATACGCCGGTCGGCCAGCTTGCGATCGAGCACGAGCTCCATGTTGCCCGTACCCTTGAGCTCCTGGAAGATGACCTCGTCCATTTTCGAGCCAGTGTCGATGAGGGCGGTGCCCATTACGGTGATCGATCCGCCTTCCTCGAAAACGCGAGCGCAGCCAAAGAGCTTCTTGGGAATATCGAGCGCCTTGGAGTCGACGCCGCCCGAAAGGGTGCGGCCGCTGTTGGACGCCTTGTTGTAGGCGCGTGCCAGACGGGTTAAGCTATCGAGCAGGATGAACACCGGTTTGCCCATTTCGGCCAGGCGGCGGGCGCGGTTGAGTACCAATTCGGCCAACCGCACATGCTGCGAAGCGTCTTTATCGGAGCTGGACGCGAGTACGTCGCCGCGCACGGTCCGCTTCATTTCGGTGACTTCTTCGGGCCGCTCGTCAATCAGCAGCACGATCAGGTGCATGTCGGGGTTGTTGGTCGACACGGCCCGCGCGATGTGTTGCAAAAGCACGGTTTTTCCGGTGCGAGGCGGCGCGACGATCAGGCCGCGCTGGCCCCTGCCGATCGGGGTAAGGAGGTCCATGACCCGCGTCGTGATCGGTTCGCGTCCCGTCTCCAGCACGATCCGCTCGTGGGGATCGATCGGCGTGAGCGTATCGAATTCGCGCGGGGTGTAGTCAGCCAGCGGCATCTCTTCGACCGTGTCGATGCGCAAGAGTCGCGGTCCCTGACCGGGTTGATTGCGCGGGTCGCAAAAACCGCCGAGCTTGAGGCCTTCGCGCAAATTAAACCGCTGAATCAGGTGCGGGGGCACGAAGATGTCGGTCGGATGCGAGGCGAGGTTAAACGCCGGGTTGCGCAAAAATCCATGCCCCTTCGACGGGTGAATTTCCAGAATCCCCGCGGCCGGAATCAGGTCGCTCGGAATGACCGAAGGGTCGCCTGGCAGGAAGTTTTCATCATCCGGAGGCGAGGCGGGCTCACCGGGGGGGAACTGAGAGTTGAAGGCCGGCTCATACCGGTTGGGCCGCTGTGGCGCCGGACCCCTGTTGGGGCCAAAACCCGGTCCGCCGGGAATGCGGCGCCGGCGTGGGCCGTTAGGGCCTTGTTGCCCCTGGTGCATGGGGCCCTGGTAGGCACGCGATCCTGGTCCGGGACCATGCTGTGCAAAGCCATCCTGAGGGCGCCTGCGCGGGGGTTCATCGAATCCACCCCCGTACCCGGAGTTGCCATACCCAGGGTTACCATAATTGGGGCCGCCATATCCAGGGTTGCCATACCCAGGGTTGCCATAATTTGGGCCGCCGAAATGGGGCCGGTTATCACCAGACCGGTTGTCGAAGCGGTTCTCGGGGTAGTTGCCGTCGTAGTAGCGAGAATCGCCCTGGCGTGGATCGTTAACAGGTCCGCCGCGATGACCGTTTTGATCGCCGCGGCGACCATCATGGCGCGCATCGTAGGATTCGGGACCGCGGCCTCGGCCGTCGTCAAACGGCATCCCTTCGCCAAACGGGGCCCGTTGTCGACCCCGCTGCGGTGGGCCGCCTGGGCCTCTTTGTCCGGGGCCGCGTTGACCGGGTCCCCGTTGGCCGTGTTCCGATGGTTGTGGGCCGCGTTGTCCTGGTCCTCGGTGTTCTGGACCGCGTTGGTCTGGTCCGCCCAGGGGCCTGCGGCCTCGCTGAGGGCCGCGATAACCGCCAAAATTGCGTTCCTGCCCAAAACCGCGGTCCTGATGCGGCCGCTCTTCCAGGGATCGCTCCGCCGCGAAGGGCCGGTCGCCGGCAAGAGGGGGCTCGCCGGCAAACGTTTGTTCGCGGTTTGGGCGATCGTAGAGATCCGCGTCGGCCGGTGCATCTGCCGCAAAGCGCGTCGTTGGCGCGTCGGATTCGTAGGTTTCGCGGGGCAAATCGCGAGGCCGGTCAAATCCCAGCGACTCTTCGCGGTCGTGATTCGTTGGGATCGAGGAACCTTCGCCAAAGCTTGGAAAGGGCAATGGTTCGGATTCGATTTTCATGCCGCCTTCGGCAAAAGAGGCCCTTTCCTCCGAATGCGCATGGCGCCCAACGTCTGAACGCGAAGAATGGTCAACGCGCGAATCCGAAGGGATCTCAACGTCTGATCTCGAATGAGCGCCGGCGTCTGATCCCAAATGGATGCCAGCACCTGATTCCAAATGAGCGCCGGAGTCTGGAAGCGATTGGATTTCCGCGCTCGAACTGGCTTCAGTCGGCGCATCCGCCTCTCGGGGCCGGCGGCCGGGCAAGCGATGGCTTCGGGAGCGACTCGGCCTTTTGGGAGGCACGGGTTCATCAAAGACGGGGATTTCTGGAGATCGAGAGGGGAAAGTGCAATCGCGGTCCGACGGGGATTCAAGCGGCGCGCCGGATGAAACGTCGGCCCCGGTCACTTGCGGGTAATCCGATCCCATTTCGAGAGATGCCGGCGAATTCAAATCGACGGAGCGATTGTCGGCATCGGTTTCGAAATAGCCATTCTTGGCCGAGACTTTTGCCTTACGCCGGCGGCTGGGTTGTTTTTTGGGTGCTGTCATACTTTGCGAAACTGTGTGGTTGCCTCAAACGAGCCATCGGGAAGGGGGATCAGCTCATAATCCCCGAATAAATTGGGTGCTTCCTTTTGCATCCGCTGCAAAAGGGCGATCGCCAGTTGGCGGATTTCATCTTCGGCATGGCGGCTGCCGCGCATTTCAATGAAGTGCCGAATGGCACGGGCATTGGCCGTCATGAAAACTTTGGTTTCTGTCGCGTTGGGAAGCACGCTGCGGGCGGCCTGCCGTGCTCGTTTACGCCTGAGAGTTCGGTCGGGTTCATCGACTAATTTGGCATTCAAACCTTCGACCAACTTGCAGTAGCCCCGATGGGCCGATTCCACGGTTTCGAGCCAAATTTCATGAAGATTGGGGTCGGCCGCGATGATCGCCGGCTCGACGTACTCGGCGACCGACTCGTCGACATAGCGCTGACTCAGCTGGCTATATCCAAAACCCGCCCGATGCCGGATCAATTCATGAGTTAAAGATCGGCTGACTCCGGTAATCAAAAAATTCCAGGTCGCGTGCTCAAGTACTGAACCATGGCCCACTTCGAGTATATGCCCAAGGTATGCCTGATTTCCACCCGGACGGGGTTTGGCGAAGCTCATGTAGCAGACGCGGCCGGCCACTTCGGAGAGGTATTCTCCGGCAACGGTCGTATCGCTTTGCCACGAGACGCCATGCTCGCTCAAAAAGCTGTCGATTTCCTCGTGATTGCAAACCTGGCGTCCCACAATGTGGATCGTGGGAGCATGCAAAACACGGATCGTGGAACGCAATGCGTCGCTTGTGGCCATTTCAGCCAAGGAACCAACCCCTAGGTGTCCCGCACTAGATCTTTTCGATTGTTCCGCCTACCGATTTCCCGAACCTCTATTGGGAGCCGAGGTTCAACTCAGGTGGCGGTCATGATGATCGCGGAGACGATTTCGTAAAAGATGTCTTTCGATGCGGCATTCGCTGCCGGAGTATTTAGTTTGGTGACCGAATCGCTGGGTGTCAAGAACTTCTTTGCCTAAATCCCTTTGCCCGGTCCGGATGGTTCCTTTAGGATAACCGTTCCGTTAGTGCCCGATCCAGCGGGCTTTACTTGGCTTTCAAGAAAACATGGCAGGATATTATCGTGGCTTCGACCGAGTTCAGCACCCTGCGCAAGGGAAATGTCATCGTCGGCAAGGACGGTCAACTTTACACCGTTGTCGACCGCAACCTGAACACCCCCGGTAACTGGCGCGCCATTCTTCAGCTCAAACTGAAAAACCTCAAAACCGGCGCCGTCACCATGAGCCGGGAGCGCCCCGACGACAAGGTTGAGCTCGCCTACCTCGACAAGCGGGAGATGCAATACCTCTACCGCGAAGGCGACGACTTCATGTTCAGCGACCTGGAAACCTATGACCAGGTGCCCCTGAACAAGGACTGGGTCGGCGACCTGATCCAGTACCTCAAGGAAGGCGACAACTGCCATGTCGTTTTCTACGAAAGCAAGCCGATCAGCCTGGAATTGCCCCCCACGGTCGAACTCAAGGTGGTGGAAACCGAGCCTTCCATGAAGGGCGCCACCGCAGCGGCACAGTACAAGCCCGCCACGACCGACACCGGCCTCACCATCACCGTTCCCCCCTTCATTACGGTCGGCGAAATCATCACCGTCGATACCCGCACCGGCGAATACACCGGCCGCGTGGCCAAGTAGACCGCAAGCTTTTCCAAGTTTGCCACAACCGCGTAATCCTCAACCGCGTTCTCGCCGGTTGGGGATTTTTTTGCAAACGGTTTATCCCAGTCGATGTCGGCCGCCAACTAAAAAATCCAATTCATCGCCGGATTTATGTCACCTCTTCAATGCTATCAATCAAGCGCTGGATGATCTTTTCGTCGGTCTTGGGATTAAAAAACACGGCCTTCCAGCCTGGCAAGTCGTGGCCATTGACCCGGTAGCCGAAATTGGTCGTGAAACTTAACCGCGCATCGAGCGCCGGATCGATCGCCTTTTCTCGCTTGTTGTAAAGCCGGCGCACCTCGGCAAAATAGCGGTCAATCTCTTCTTGTGACAGCTTGCCCTCCTGCAGATCCTTGAAGATCGCCTTGGCATTGCGCCCCTTGGGCAGCACCCACCAGACGACGCTCATGCCGGCCGCGTCCATGTTCAAAACCTTGCAATACTCCAGCCGTTCCAGTTGTTCCTTGAGGATTTGCGCCAACTCCAGCGCCCGCGCGGTGAGCATTTGCCAGCCCAAAAGCCCAATGCCATTAAGCGACGCCATCACACAATAAGGCCCAAGCGCCGGCCGCGAGCATTCCAGGGTAAAAAGCGCCGGATCTCGGCGCGACTCGGCCTCGCTGAAATAAGGCGTCTCCGCCACGCTGCGCGAGAGGTATTTCAAATCGGAGCGGTTGTTCACGATGAAGGCGCTCGAGGGGTAGTGGCCCCGGCCCATCTTGTGGAAATCGATCGTAATGCTATCGGCCAGTTGCAATTCGCGCGTTTGCAACTGGATCTTCCTTACCAAAGGCAGCATCGATTCCGTCAAAAGCAGCGGATTTTGCACGGTGTCATATTCGGTTAAAAAGCAAAGCGCCCAGCCAACCGCGGCGTCGACATGAAGCTGGGGAATCGGCTGGCCATAGTGCTTGGCGCGGTTCTCGATGATCTGGCGGATGGCGCCAATGTCGTCGATCCCCGAGCCGTCGGTGGAGCCAAAGGTCGCCGTGATGAAGGCGACCTTGGTTCCCTTCTGATAAAGTTCGTCGAGCTTGTCGACCAGGGCATCCAGTCGCATCGACAGCGCGCTGTCGGTGGGGATCGCATGCAGGTGGTTCGTACCGATACCCAGCCAGCCGGCCACGGTGCGGTTGGAATAATGCCCAGCCTGGGAAACAATTCCGGCCAGGGGCGTACCGCCAAGCCCCTTGTGCATGGCGCCTGGCAGCACTTTTTCGATTCCGATGCGCGCTCCATACAGATTGGAAATCGTTCCCCCTATGGTGAACACCCCCCAGGGATCGCGCGTCTTGTAAAAGACGAGATTGGCAAGCGTTGTGATCGCCTTAACCTCAAGCTCGTTCGACCTTTGGCTATAGGTATCGGTGCACAAATTGGGGTTCTTCAGCAAGCAAGCCAGCGCGCCGATGAGCGAGGCGTAGTTGGCCGGTCCCTTGACGTTTTCCAGATGCAGCGGGCTTGACCAGCCGTCCGTGCCCCAGAAATAAGGAAAAACCGCATCGCGGGCATCCTTCAAATTGCCCGGAAGAACATGGATTTCCGGATTGGCCTGCGCGGTGTCGTAGTTTTGCGACATGACCGAGCCCGGCGGCAGCCCTTCCTCGGCGGTCATCGCCGCCAGGAATTCACTGAAGATCCCGGTGATCATCTTCGGGTCGCAATCGAAGAAGGTTTTGACGAATTGGTCGTAGCGGCTGCGATCCACAGTCTGCCCTCGTGGGAGAGATTCCCGGGAACCTCGTCGTGATCTGCCTTGCTCAGGGGAGTTCCGTGAGCGGCTGGGTAAAGGAGTCAACGCCTCAAGCGCCTTGACCCCAACATCAACCTAAGCCATTCAAACAATCTAAACCAAATACGTGCCCATGGGAGCTTTGAAGACGAGCTTCACTCATTTCGCCCATCGATTTCTTCTAGGAATGCAGAAGGCGAACAAGCTGCGATGCGAGGCTACGACTTGGCGATCGGGAGGTTTCATCCATGAACAATAGCACCTTGCGCCGCTTCCTCGCGGCGATTGCAATCCTGGCGGTGCTCATCATTTTGTTGCGCAATCGAGAACTCATCTTTGGTTCGGCCCTTCCTGAATCGATCATTGCGGCGAATGGCCGGATCGAGTCGATCCAGGTCGATGTGTCGGCCAAGGAATCGGGCCGGGTCAAGGTCCTTTTGGCCAAGGAAGGGGACCTGGTTCAGCCGGGTCAGATCGTGGCGCGCATGGACACCGTGTCGCTCGATGCGGAGCTGGCCCAGGCCAAGGCCCGGGTGGCCGAGCAGGAGGCGGCCACGATCGAGGTCAAAGCCGCCATCGTGCGGGCCGAAAGCGTCGTCAAGCTGGCCAAGGTCGAACTTGCCCGAAGCAAGAGCCTGGTGGCGCAAAATGCCGGCACCAGGGAGGAGTTCGATCAGCGCGATGCCGAGGTGCGCAACAGCGAGGCGTCGCTGGAACAGCAGAAAGCCCGCCTGAATACGGCCAGGGAATCGGTCAATGCCGCCAAGGCCCAGGTCGCCTACCTGGAAACCCGCTTGATCGATTATGTGCTCAAATCGCCGGTACGCGGCCGCGTGCTTTACCGATTGGCGGAATTGGGAGAGATCCTGCCGACGGGGGGCAAGGTATTTACCTTGATTAACCTCGAAGATGTGTTCATGGAGGTTTTTCTGCCGTCTCGCGATGCGACCCGGGTCAAGATTGGAGCCGAGGCGCGCATCGTCCTTGATGCCGCTCCCCAACATTCGGTGACGGCAACGGTGACTTTCGTTGCTCCCGAGGCGCAGTTTACCCCCAAACAAGTGGAAACGAGAAGCGAACGGGACAAGCTGATGTTTCGGGTGAAATTGAGCGTTCCTTCTGAACTGATCATTCCGTTCATCGACCGGGTCAAAACCGGCGTACGCGGAATCGGTTACATCCGCCTCGACGACAGCGTCCCCTGGCCCGCCAAGCTCGACAGCCCCTTCCCCCTTCCGGAAAAATTCACTGCTGGCGCCACCTCGAACGCCGATCCTGGCGCGACCGAAACGGGCAAGAAGTAAGAAGATTACCATGCCTTTTTCGGGTCTTTTTCTAAGCCGCGACAATCCAGGCCGCGACAATCATGATGCAACAGGGGTGGACTTGCCATTGGCGGCTGCCAGGGCGGTCGCCTCCGCGCGCAAGGTGCGTCACCTCTTTGGAAAATCAATCGCTCTCGATGGCGTCGATCTCGAGATTCCCGCCGGCAAGATGGTCGGCCTCATTGGCCCCGACGGCGTGGGAAAGTCGACCCTGATGGGATTGATCGCAGGCTCCAAGAAAATCCAGGCAGGCACCGTCGAGGTTTTGGGTGGGAATATGGCCCTGCGCTCCCACCGAAGCGCGGTCTGCCCCCGGATCGCCTTCATGCCGCAGGGACTAGGCAAAAATCTCTACACCGAGCTCAGTGTTTTCGACAACATCGATTTCTTTGCCAGGCTCTTTGGCATTCCTTCCAACGAGCGGCCAGGGCGCATCCGCGCGCTCTTAGAAGCCACGGGTCTGGCGCCTTTTCCCGACCGGCCCGCCGGGAAACTCTCAGGCGGCATGAAACAAAAAGTCAGTCTGTGCGCCGCGCTCATCCACGATCCCGACCTCCTCATCCTCGATGAACCGACCACCGGCGTCGATCCGCTTTCGCGCCAGCAATTTTGGAGTCTCATCAACAAGATTCGCGGCGATCGGCCGGGGATGAGCGTGGTTGTTTCCACGGCCTACATGGAAGAGGCGCAAGGGTTCGACTGGATCATCGCCATGAACGCCGGCCGGGTGATTGCCACCGGCACGCCGGCCGCGTTGATGAAACAAGCCCATGCCAGCGATCTGGAAGAAGCGTTCGTTCGCCTCCTCCCAGAAGGCAAGGGAGACAACGCGCGCAAGCTGGTCATCCCACCCCGGGTCGATCCGGGAGGCGCCCCAGCCATTAAGGCGATCGGCCTGACGCGGCGCTTCGGCAAGTTCGTCGCGGTCGATCATGTCGATTTTGCGATCGGCCGTGGTGAGATTTTCGGCTTCCTTGGTTCCAACGGCTGCGGCAAGTCGACCACGATGAAGATGCTCACCGGCCTGATCCCAGCCTCGGAGGGGGAGGCGCTGATCTTCGACCAGCCCGTCAACGCCAACGACATCGCCACACGCAAACGGGTGGGGTACATGTCGCAGGCCTTCTCGCTCTATGGCGAACTGACCGTCCGGGAAAATCTCCTTCTCCATGCCCGTATCTATGATCTTCCGGTCGAATCGGTCCCCAAACGCATCGACGAACTCGTTGGCCGTTTCGGCCTGACCTCTCACATCGACGCGCAGTCGGAGGCGCTTCCGCTGGGAATGAAGCAGCGCCTGTCGCTGGCCGTGGCCGTGCTTCATTCCCCGGAAATGCTCCTGCTCGATGAGCCGACCTCGGGCGTCGACCCGCTGGCTCGCGACGAATTCTGGGAACTGCTCGTCGATCTATCGCGCAACCAGGGGGTGACGATCTTCGTTTCGACGCACTTCATGAATGAAGCGCTGCGCTGCGACCGCATTTCCCTCATGCATGCGGGGCGTGTGCTCGCCTGCGGGACCCCTGCGCAGATCGTGCAAGAAGAAGGGTCCAGGGACCTTCAAGAGGCCTTCATCGCCTGCATTGTCAAAGCGGAGGAGGTGCGCGCCCATGAGCAAAAGGAGATCGGCGCGGTAAAAACTACCGTGGAAAGCGCGAAGCCAGCTCATCAGCCGTCCATGCCGGCATCCGCATGGATGGCGAGCCTTGGCCGGCTGCTTGCTTACTCGCGCCGCGAGACCTTTGAGATCCTGCGCGATCCGGTGCGGCTGGTCTTTGCGTTCCTGGGCTCGGTGCTCATGATGCTCGCCTTTGGCTTTGGCATCACGACCGATGTCGAGAATATCCGGTTTGCTTATTTCGATCTGGATGAAACGCCTGAGAGCCGGGCCTACCTGGCGGCGTTCGAAGGATCAAGATTCTTCAAACGCCTTGACCCTTCCTGGTCGCAAGACGAGCTGCTTAAAAGGCTGCGCGTTCATGAGATCGAGGTGGCCATTGAGATTCCCGTTCAGTTTGGGCGCGATGTGCGCCGGGGGACGCCGGCCGAAGTCTCGATCTGGGTCGACGGTTCCAATCCCAACCGCGCCGAAAACCTCAATCAATATGCGGCGGGCGTGCACCAGACCTATCTGGATCAACGATCCCACACCCGTCCCAACAGCGTTGCCAAACAGGCTGCCGTCGAGATCGTTCCCCGCTTTGCCTACAACCCGACGTTTGAAAGCGTTTACGCGATCGTTCCCAGCGTTCCGGCGATTCTTCTTGTCTTGATCCCTGCCATCCTCATGGCGGTGAGCATCGTGCGGGAAAAGGAACTGGGCTCGATCATCAATTTCTATGTCACCCCCACCACGCGTTTCGAATTTCTCCTGGGCAAGCAGCTTCCTTACATCGCCATTGGCCTGATCAACTTCTTCATCCTGAGTTTGTTGTCGGGTGTCGTCTTCGGAGTGCCGCTCAAGGGGAGCGGGACCATGCTCGCCGTATGCGCCTTGCTCTATGTCGTCGCGACGACGGGAATCGGCATGGTCATTTCGGGTTTCACATCCAGCCAGGTCGCTGCGGTGTTTGTCACGGCGATTTTGACCATCCTGCCGACGACGCAGTTTTCGGGGATGTTGCAACCCGTTTCCACCTTGGTGGGAAATGCCCGGATCTTTGGCACCCTTTGGCCCACGAGCTATTACATGCATGCCAGCGTGGGAGCTTTCACCAAGGGTCTGGGCGCGGACCTTCTAGTAAGCGACGCGCTGGCGCTGGCCGCCTTCATCCCGGTGCTGACGGCCCTGGCCATCTTGGCGCTGCCCGAGCAGGAGAAATGACTGTGGGTGAAGAGTAGGAGTTCAACGCAAAGGCGCAAAGGAACAAAGGGCGCAAAGAAATCTATTGGTTTTACTGCGGAAAAATGAGTGGCGCAGCGTGCTTGCCCAAGTGTTTTGGCCGGCGTTCAAGCGGGAAAGGCAGTGATGAAACGGTTCGCGAATGTGTTCTGGTTGGGCCTGAAGGAGTTCAAGAGCCTGGCGAGCGATCCTTTTCTGGTTGGCTTCATCGTCTATGCTTTTACCCTGGCGATCTTGAGTCAGGCCAAAGGGGTGGCTTCCGAAGTCAACAATGCCTCGATCGCCTTTGTCGATGAAGATCAGTCGATGCTTTCCAAGGAACTGATCGCTTCGTTTTTTCCGCCCCGCTTTCAAACACCCCAGTTCATCCAGGCTAGTGATGCCACCGAGGCGATGGACCGCTCGCGTTTCATGTTCATCGTGGCGATCCCCCCGATGTTCGAAGAGAAGGTGCGCAAGGGCCGCCCCACGGAGATCCAGGTCAATATCGATGCGACCGCCATGAACCAGGCGGGAACGGGTTCCGGCTACATCAACCGGATCCTCAACGAGCGGATCACGACCTACGTTCAGCGCAGCGATGCCAAGACGGTCGCGCCGCTTTCGGTCGTCATCCGCAAAGCGTTCAACCCCAATGGCGACACCTCCTGGTTCATGTCGGTGGTCGCGATGATCAATCAGATCACCACGCTCACGCTGGTGTTGACCGGCGCCGCCTTGATCCGCGAGCGCGAACACGGAACGATCGAACACCTGTTGACCTTGCCCTTAAGCCCTATCGAAATCGCGCTGGCCAAGGTTTGGGCCAATAGCCTCATCATCTTGATTGCCGTGGCCGGCTCGTTTTTCCTCATCCTGAAGTCGATCGTGGGGTTGGAGGTGGAAGGGTCTCCTCCCCTTTTCCTTTGCGGCGTGATTCTTTATCTGTTCTTCACGTCGGCCCTGGGGCTCTTTCTGGGCACGGTTTCTCAGTCGATGGCCCAGTTCGCGCTGCTCATCATCTTGGTGTCGATCGTTTTGCAACTCCTATCCGGCGGCAACACACCCGTGGAAAGCCAGCCGCAATGGATGCAAAACCTGACCATGCTTTTGCCCTCACGGCATTTTGTCGCGTTCTCCCAGGCCATCATCTTTCGCGGCGCGGGCATCGAAACGGTCTGGCCGCAATTTCTGGCGGTGGGGGGCATCGGGCTGATCTTTCTGTGGTTCAGTTTGACCCTGTTTCGCCGCTCGATCTCCGTGAGCAAGTGAAAGGGACCGCGCGGTGCCAAGCCCTTCTCCTAGATTGACGGAATTCGTTTGATTCAAGTCATTGGAGCTTGAACACTTCCGTCTTGAATGGCAACCAGTCGAAGCGGCGAACAAGGTACCCGCGGCGGCGCCGATCGGCATCGGCTGAGAATTCATGTTCGAAATGTTGCACGAGCGTAGTATTCCCTTGGAACGGTAGCCATTCCCCTAGGTCCTTTGCCGGCGGCAATCCATGACGAACAAAGCGTCCCAACAGCCCACAAATCCCTCTGTCGCCAAGGGGCCGCTGGAACCCGCCCAGCTTCAAAAAATGGACGCCTATTTCCGGGCCTCCAACTACCTATCGGTCGGGCAGATCTACCTTTTCGATAACCCTCTTTTGAAAAAGCCGCTTAGGCGCGAGCAGGTCAAACCTCGCCTGGTCGGTCACTGGGGCACGACGCCTGGTCTCAATTTTCTTTATGTCCACCTGAACCGGGTCATCCGTAGCTTCGACCTCGACATGATCTACATCATCGGTCCCGGCCATGGCGGCCCGGCGCTGGTGGCCCAGGCCTACCTCGAAGGAACCTATACCGAGTACTACCCCAACATCGAGCAGTCCGAAGAAGGGATGAAAAAGCTGTTCACCCAGTTCAGCTTTCCCGGCGGCATCCCAAGCCATGTCGCGCCGGAAACCCCGGGGTCCATTCATGAAGGGGGCGAACTGGGCTATGCCCTTTCCCATGCGTTCGGCGCCGCGTTCGACAATCCGGAACTGATCGTCTCGTGCGTCGTCGGCGACGGTGAAGCGGAGACCGGTCCGCTGGCCACCTCCTGGCATTCGAACAAGTTTCTGAACCCCGCCCGCGATGGCGCGGTGCTGCCGATTCTGCATCTCAACGGCTACAAGATCGCCAACCCCTGCTTCCTGGCGCGCATCCCGAAGGAAGAGCTGACCAAGCTCTTTGAGGGTTATGGCTACCACCCGATTTATGTCGAAGGGGACGAACCGCTCGACATGCATCAAAAAATGGCCAGGGCGCTCGATCAGGCCGTGGGTGAAATCAAGGAGATATGGAGCGAGGCTCGAACGAAAGGAAATCTCAAACGGCCGGTATGGCCGATGATCGTCTTCCGCTCGCCGAAAGGCTGGACCGGACCCAAGGAGGTCGATGGCAAAAAGACCGAGGGTTTTTGGCGTAGCCATCAGGTACCCCTGGGCAATGTGTCCACCCCCGAGCATCTGGCCGTGCTTGAAGGCTGGCTCAAAAGCTACCGCCCCGAAGAACTCTTCGATGCCGGCGGCAAGCTCAAGGCTGAGATTGCCGAATTGGCGCCCAAGGGCCCTCGCCGCATGAGTGCCAATCCTCACGCCAACGGCGGGCTCTTGCTGCGTGATTTGCACTTGCCGGCGTTTCAAGATTACCGCATCGACATTGTCAGTCCCGGATCGGTCATGGCCGAAGCGACGAAATTTCAGGGGGCCTTTTTAAGCGATGTGATGAAGCTCAACCTCGAGGCCAAAAACTTCCGCATCTTCAGCCCCGACGAAAACAACTCCAACCGCTGGCAGGATGTGCTCAAGGTAACCAATCGCTGTTACATGGAGGAGACCTACTCCTACGACGATCATTTGGCGCCCGATGGCCGCGTCATGGAAGTCTTGAGCGAACATCAGTGCCAGGGCTGGCTCGAAGGTTACCTCCTTACCGGCCGGCATGGCTTTTTCAGTTGCTACGAGGCGTTCATCCACATCATCGATTCGATGTTCAACCAGCACGCCAAGTGGCTCAAGGTGAGCAAGCATATCCCCTGGCGCCGGCCGATCGCCTCGCTCAACTATCTTTTAAGCTCCCATGTCTGGCGCCAGGACCATAACGGTTTCTCGCATCAAGATCCCGGTTTCATCGACCATGTCGTCAACAAGAAGGCCGAGATCATTCGCGTTTACCTGCCTCCCGATGCCAATTGCCTTCTAAGCGTGACCGACCATTGCCTGCGCAGCCGCAACTACGTCAATGTGATCGTCGCGGGCAAACAGCCGGCGCCGGTCTGGCTGACCATGGATCAGGCGATCAAGCATTGCACGGCCGGAATCGGCATCTGGGAATGGGCAAGCAACGACAAGGGAGGAGAGCCCGATGTCGTGCTCGGTTGTTGCGGCGATGTTCCCACGCTTGAGATTCTCGCAGCGGCCGAAATTTTGCGCCGGCTGCTACCTCAACTCAAAGTGCGGGTGATCAATGTCGTTAACTTGATGAAACTCCAGCCGCAAAGCGAACATCCGCACGGCCTGTCCGACAAGGATTTCGACGCGCTGTTCACAACCGACAAACCGGTCATCTTCGCGTTTCATGGCTATCCCTGGCTGATTCACCGGCTGACCTATCGGCGCAACAACCACAAAAACCTCCATGTGCGCGGCTATAAGGAAGAAGGGACAACGACGACGCCGTTCGACATGGTCGTGCTCAACAACATGGACCGCTTTTCGCTGGTCAACGACGTGCTCGACCGGGTCGATCATCTTGCCTCGCGCGCGGCTTATGCCAAACAGGAAATGCGCGACAAATTGCTTGAGCACAAGGCGTACATCGTCAAGCACGGTGACGACCTTCCCGAAATCAGCGGCTGGCGCTGGGGGGCCGGCGCCACGGCCCAAGGGGCAACGAGCACGGGCGGGGACAATGGCTGATCCGCTGGTTCGATCCCCTTCGCGCTGAAAGAGCATTCATTTGGTGCTCTTTCGGTTGATCGATATTTGGGTTTTCCCGGTTCTGCACGGGTGCGGTGAGCCCAAGGCGAAGCATCGTGGACATTTTGGATATCTGGTCGGCAATCCGCCCAGCATTGCGCCCATGGGATCCTGTTTTCGCGCCCACTCCGGGCGGCCCGAGTGCACCGGACTGGATCCATTCGGCATGGAAATCGCTCTAGGAGTGTAAGATAATCGAAGAATCCGGCAGCCATTGAATTTGTCTGGGCTTTCCTGGAGAGATAGGGTAAAAGCGGAGTTGGATGGTCGGTATTCATCCGCAAGCACCCGATGGATGCGAAATGGCTCAGCATGCTCGCTGAATGCATGGAAAAAAAGGTTACAGGCCGTGGCAATCAGAAATGATCTCTTGGTTGGGAAGCGAAACAAAATGAAACGGCTTGCATCGACAGCGGTCTCTTTTGTCGCATTCGCCATGGTTTCCTACGCCCTCAATGGTGCCGGTTCGCTGGCTTTTGGGCAAACCCCGGCACCACCGTCGACTCCTCAAGCCAAACCAATTCCAGGTAAGATTCCGGGTCAGGAAGACGATATTTGGGCCTTGCTTCCCAACAATCAAGTGACCTTGACCGGGTGCTCCGGCAAAATCAGTTGCGTCTCCTGGAGTCCTGACGGCAGCCGCATCCTCATGGGCAGCAAGGATGGCTCGCTGGCTCTGTTCAACGCGTTGACTGGGAACAAGGGCAAGACGCTCTGGGGCCATGGCGACGGGATTGTCTCCGTGGCCTGGAGCCCCGATTCCAAGAACCTCCTAAGCGGCAGCGAGGACAAAACCGCCAAGATTTGGGATGCCGTCAAGGGCACCGTGCTGCAAACCCTGAAGGGCCATGGCGAATGCGTAAGTTCCGTGGCCTGGAGCCCCGACGGCAAGAAAATCCTAACCGGTAGCTGGGACCATACCGTCAAGATTTGGGATGCCGCCACAGGCCAACTCCTACAAACCGTCCCTGCGCATGCCCTTCGGGTGGGAGGCGTGGCCTGGAGCCCTGACGGAAGCAAGTTTCTGACGGGCAGCTGGGATGCTACTTCCAAGATCTGGGATGCCGCGGGCAAGTTACTTTTGACGGTTCCCGATCATGGATCGGGTGTCACGAGCGTCGCCTGGAGTTCCGATGGCACCCAATACCTGACCAGCTGCTTCGGCAACGCCGCCCAGCTTTGGGACGCCTCCACCGGCAAAATGCTGCACGCATTCAAAGGTCATACCGCGAAAGTCAATACCGCAGACTGGGACCCGGACGGATCGCGCATCGTCACCGCCAGCGACGATTTAACCGTGCGCATCTGGGATGCTCGCACAGGTCACAGCCTGGTCACCCTCAAGGGCCACGACAATCCCGTGGTGGGCGCGATCTGGTGTCCCGAAGGCAACCGGATCTGCTCGGGAAGCGCCGATGTGAAGGCCAAGATCTGGGATGCCAACAACCATCAAGAAAAGGTTTCGATCAAGGGCCACAACAGCTATTCGGTGGCCGGTCTCACCTGGAGCCCCGATGGCAAGCACATTGCCACCGCCGGCTGGGATCGCAAAACCCGCATCTGGGATGCGGCCAACGGCCATGAACAACTCGCCCTCATTGCCCATTCCGCCAATGTCAACGCCGTGGCCTGGAGCCCCGACGGCAAGTTGCTTCTGACCGGCGCCGACGACAATACGGCTCGGGTCTGCGATTCAGGAAGCGGGGCCTTGCAGCTCACGCTCGAAGGGCATGAAAAGCCGCTGACCCGGGTTAGCTGGAGTCCTGATGGGAAGCAGATCTTAACCGCAAGCCAGGACAACACCGCCAAGGTGTGGGATGCCGCAAGCGGGCGCGAACTCTTGACACTTGCCGGCCACACCAATCGGATCGTGGCGATTCAGTGGAGCGTCGATGGCAAGAAAATTCTGACCGGCGGTGCCGACAAGATGGCCCGGATCTGGAATGCCCAGTCTGGAAAGGACTCTGTCCTGCTTAAAGGGCACAAGAAGACCGTTTGGGGTGTCTGGTTCAGCCCCGATGGCAAAAAAGTCCTGACGGCAAGCTGGGACAAGACCGCCAAGCTCTGGAATGCCGAGACGGGTGAGGAGCTGGTGACCCTCAAGGGCAACCATATGTGGGTCGCCAACTTGAACTGGAGCGCCGATAGCAAGCGGATCGGCACGCAAGACCTGTCGGGCAATTTGATCACCTGGGAGGCAAGAAACGGCGAACTGATCAAGCGGGTCAAGCCTGGGGCCACGCCCGCTGCTGACGGTTCGGCCAAACCGGAGGGTGCCGCGAATGCCGAGGCCGACCAATCGGCTTCCGCGAAATCCGATGCGAGCAACCCCGGGGGAAAAGAACTTTATCCCAAAATCCACCTGGAAGGGGGCGAAATGTTCCTGGCTTCCATGGATGGCAAGGATCGCGACGCCGACATTCAGAAGGATTTCCTGGGCGTGCTGGTCAAGGACGCGCCCGACTACCACAGACAAAAAGCAGCCGAATTCGAGAAGGAAAAGTTCTGGCAAGGCGCGGCCTTCCACTTGCGCCGCCTGTTGGCCGCCGTCCCCGGCGATGCCGAATTGGAGAAACGACTCAAGGCAGTGGAAGCCAACCTTCCTGCAAAGAAGTCGTAAAGGGCGATGGGCGCCATTGGCGCTTCTGCCGCTGCTGCCGAGTCAGGCCCAAGCAAAAGCACAAGCCCAGGCATGGGGCGGCACGGCCTGCAATGGGCACCATTGAGCGTTGCCAGCTACACCATGCAAGAAATCAATTCTTGGAACCTTCGCGAACGGTTTCGTCGCTCAGGGAGGAAAGATCGATCCTTCCTCCCTTGAGTTTCTTGTAAGCCGTCTCGAATTCGGTGATCTCGATCGCCTGATTGACGTCGACGTCGCGAAAGACCTGGGTCGTTTGGCTCGTGGGCCAGTGAACCTCGAGAGTCGCGATTCGTTTGGCCAGGCCCAGGCCGATCGTCTGCTCCAGCGGATTGCCGCCGAAACTGCTGCCCGAGGAGATGTGGCGGTGCACCGTGAGCGGCGCCCCGGAATCGGCCATGACCTTGATGCGCGCGCCATGCGCGGCCCGGTTGGTCTTTTTGCCAACGAGCCTGACCCTCAGCCACGAACGGTTTTGGCCCGGATTTTGAAAAAGGATGTTGTGGTACTTGTCTCCCTCGATCGCTCCGCCCATCACGATGAATAAATCGTTGTTGCCGTCGCGGTCCCAGTCTCCGCAAGCGACACCATGGCCTTTTTGCAAATGGCCAACGCCGGCAGATCCGGTGATTTCCACGAAGGATTTGCCTTGGACGTTTTGAAACATCCGGTTGGGCACCAGCGTCGCGATGTTCGGGTCACCCGTACCCAGATAGAAATCGAGGAAACCATCGCCATCGAAGTCGCCAAAATTGCTGCCCATCGCGGCAAACACCATGTCGAGTCCGGCCTCCTTGGCGACATCGACGAAACCCTTCCCCTGCTTGTTGAGAAATAGCTTGTTCGATTTCAACCCGTGCGGTTTGCCCTGGATGCCGAGCACGGCGTCCTTGAGGCTGCGGTCGTAGCTCGTGGCGAACAGGTCGAGGTGGCCGTCGTTGTTGAAATCCCAGGACCAGCAAGAAAAACCCTTCTCGGGACCGTCAATTCCCATCGCTTCGCTGACATTGGCGAAGGTACCGTTGCGGTTGTTGCGATAAAGCTGCGCCTTGCCTCCCAGATAATTGATGAACAGGTCCGGGAAGTCGTCGTTGTCGAAATCGATCCAGTTCGCCCCTTTGCCGATCGTCTGCCCATCTCCGTTCAGGCCGGCCTTTGTGGCCACCTCTTCAAAGGTGCCGTTGCCCCGGTTGCGGTAAAGACGGTGCGGTTGCTTTTCACAACAAAGGAAAAGATCGGCAAAGCCGTCGTTGTCGAAATCGGCCCACTGGGCGCAATTGGAGTTGCATGGCGCCGCCAGGCCCGCCTCTTGCGTCACATCGGTGAAATGAAGATTGCCGTCGTTGCGCAGCAAACTCGGCCTGACCTCGGAGCCCAACCAGGCGCCCCGGGGAATGAACAGATCGAGCAATCCGTCGTTGTTGTAGTCGGTTTGAACCAGGGTCAAACCACCCAGTTGCCCAAGTACGCCTGCATGCTTGGCCCGATCTTCAAACTGGCCATTGCCCAGGTTCTTGTAAAGTGCCAAGGGCTTGCGCGGGTCCCAGCAGGTCACCGCCAAATCGAGTAAGCCATCGTTATCGAAGTCGTCCATGACGACGCCGCCGGCCTGATTCAGCCGGGACAGGCCGGTCAAGTGGCCGATGTCCCGAAATTTGCCGATGCCGGCTTGCGGGTAAAGAAAGCGATCGAGATTGAGCCGGTAGCGCGTATCGACTTTTTCCGGGAACTCGCCAAGCGTCATGTGGGCGAGGTTCAAAAGCCACTGAACTTCCAGATCGTCGGGAAACTCGTGCAGATACTCCGTGAAGTGGGCGATCGCCAGGCGCGAGCCCGCCGGGTTCTGATGGATTGCCTCGGGCCGGATCGGCAAGATGCACGAGCTTTCGCCTCGGCACAGGATGCAGTTGTCGTTTTCCCCCAGGCGTAGCGCCGCAATCCCTTGAAAATAGATCAGATTGGCCAGCGCTCCTTTTGCTTCCCCCTTGCCGCGCCGCTGGACTTCGTCGCGCACCCCTTTCAAGAAGGTGTAGGCTTCGGCCGCCTTCCCTGCCGACATGAGATACCCGGCATGAGAGTAGATGAGTGGAAGCTGGCTTTCGTTGTGCTTTTTCGTGACCGCGGCCTGCGTGTCGAGTTCCTTCAAAATGCGCGCGTCGGCGCGGTCCCAGATGCGCGCGATCTCTTCAAGGGGTGTTCCCGAGGGCCAGCGATTGGCATCCATGACGAGCAAAAACCCACCGGTGTCAAGCGCCTGGCGTGGTTCGAGGCCGAGGGAACCGTAGTCGTCCGTGTTTTTTCGCGCCAATTCGTCGGTCTGTTCTGCCGCGGGCAATACGATCAAACGCGAACCGAGATAAAGAACGGCGCCCAAAAAAAACAGAAAAAGGCCCGCGCTGATTCCGGTGAAAATCCAGGAGGAAGAAGGTGAAGGATGGCCTCCTTCCGTCTCAGGAGTCATCGTTCCTCCTTCTCCCTGGGCGGCCAGGGAAGCGGGTCGAACCAGGGGAAGATTGCCGGCAAGACGAGCAAGGTCAACAAGGTGGAACTCATCAATCCACCGATGACCACGGTCGCGAGCGGACGCTGCACTTCCGCCCCCGCGCCGTGGCCGATCGCCATCGGTATGAACCCGATCGTTGCCACCATGGCGGTCATGAGCACCGGCCGCAGCCGGATCATCGCCCCCTCGAAGGCGGCCTTGCGTGGATCGAGCCCTTCCTTGCGTAGCCGCTCGATGTAGCTAACAAGGACGACGCCATTGAGCACGGCCACGCCGAACAGGGCAATGAACCCGACACCTGCGGAAATCGAAAAAGGGTAGCCGCGCAGCCACAGAGCCGCAATTCCCCCGGTGGCGGCCAGCGGCACATTGAGGAAGATGAGCGCGGCGAGCTTCGCCGAATCGAACACCAAGTACAGCAAGCCCATGATCATGAGCAAGGCGAGGGGCACGGCGATCATCAGCCGGCCCGAAGCTTCTTGTAGATTTTTGAATTGCCCGCCCCAGGTCATGTAATAGCCGCTTGGCAACTTGACCTTCTTTTCCACCTGGGCCTGCGCATCGGCGACGAATCCACCCAGGTCACGGCCGCGGACATTGCACTGCAAAATGATGCGCCGGCTGATCGCCTCGCGGCTGATCTGCGCCGGGCCGTCCTCCAGGCGGATATCGGTCAGCGCCTCAAGTGGAATTTGCCGGCCCTTGGAATCGGCGATCTTGATACGCCGGATCTTATCCAACTCGTCGCGCCAGCGCGGGCCGATGCGCACTTGAATCGGCATGCGCCTTTGCCCCTCGAACACCTGGCCTACCACACGGCCTCCCACTGCCGAGATCGCATCCAAAACTTCCTTGGCGTTGATACCGTAGCGTGCCAGTTTCGCGCGGTTGACGATCAGCCGTAAGTAGGGCAGGCCGCCGGTTTGCTCCGCCTGGACATCGGCCGACCCTTCAACGGAACTCAGCACCTTCACGATCTCCTCGGCCTTTTCTCGCAAGAGGTCGAGATTATTGCCGTAAAGGCTGATGCCGACATCGGAGCGCACACCCGCCACCAGTTCCGCCACGCGCATTTCGATCGGTTGCGAAAAGCTGTAGATATTCCCCGGGACTTTTTCCAATAGCACCCGCTCCATCTCTTCGACCAGTTCGACCTTGCTCTCAAAGCGCCAGACCGAGGGATCGTGCAGGGTCACGATGACATCGGTCAGGTTGATCGTCATCGGGTCATTGGCAATTTCGGGCCGGCCGCTCTTGCTGATGACCGATTTGACTTCAGGCATTTCCATCAAGACTTTTTCCATGTGCGTCGTCATCTCGACCGTGGTTTCAAGCGAGACACTTGGCAAACGCGAGGCCTGAATCGCGATCGAGCCTTCGTCCAGGCGGGGAATGAACTCGGCGCCAAGCGTCATGGCGACCAGCAGACTGGCGGCAAAGGAAAGCAGGGTGGCGAAAAGAACGAGCACCGGATGCCGGACGATCAGGCCCAACAGCGGCCGGTAAATCCACTTGGCCCACCGGACCAAAAAAGGCTCCGATTCACTGACGGTGCGCAAATAGATCGAGGCCAGCACCGGCATGAGCATGAGGGCCAGCAGCAGCGATGTGATGAGCGCGAGAATGACCGTCATCGCCATGGGCCGAAACATCTTTCCTTCCAGACCGCGCAGCGACAGGATGGGAAGGTAAACCAGCAAAATAATCCCGACGCCAAAGACGACAGGCCGCGCGACCTCGACGCAGGCTTCGCGCACCAGCGATACCGGCGCCTCGTTTTTCTGATGGTGATGCCGGTACTCGGCGACGCGCCGGACCACGTTTTCGATGAGCACCACCGAGCCATCGACGATCAGGCCAAAGTCGATCGCGCCCAGGCTCATCAAGTTGCCCGAGATATTGGCCTGCACCATGCCGACAAAAGCGCCCAGCATCGATAAGGGGACAGCCAACGCCACAATGACACCGGCGCGAAAACTGCCAAGCATGATCAACAGCACGATGACGACGAGGGCGCCGCCTTCCAACAGATTACGCGTCAGGGTATCGATTGTTTTTTTGACGAGGTCGGTGCGGTCGTAGAAGGTCTCGATCATGATCCCGCGAGGCAGCGTTTTTTTTATTTCTTCCATCTTCTCCTTGACCCGCTCGACGACGACGCGGGAGTTTTCTCCCGCCAAAAGCATGACGACGCCGAGTACGCATTCGCCCTTGCCGTCGCGTGTTGCCGCCCCCTGCCGGATCACCGGCGCAAAGCGCACATCGGCCACCTGGTGAAGAAAAACCGGCGTGCCGTCGCCGCGGCTGTCGATGACGATGTTGCGCAGATCTTCCAGCGAAGAAACCAGCCCCTCGCCGCGCACGATCCTTTGTTCTTGCGAATGCAAGATGAGATAGCCGCCGCCGGCATTGCCGTTGTTTTCCTTGATGGCGCCCATGACCCGGTTCATCGACACATGCAAGTCGAGCATGCGGTTCGGATCGAGCTGGATTTCGTAAGCGCGCAGTTCGCCTCCGCTGGTGTTGACTTCGATGACTCCGGGGACGCTTCGCAATTTAAAAGCGATGTTCCATTCCAGTTCCTCGCGCAGGCGCATCAGGCTATGGTCGAAGCCAGGGAGCGATTTGACTTCGAACTGGTAGATTTCCCCCAGGCCCGTGGCGATCGGGCCCATCCGCGGTGTCGGAATTTCGTCGGGGATTTTTTCGCGCGCGTCTTGCAAGCGCTCGCCAATCATCTGGCGCGCCCAGTAGATATCGGTGCCTTCCTCGAAGACGACCGTCACCACAGACAGGCCAAACTGCGATACCGATCGAATCTCCTCGACGCGCGGGATGCCGCTGAGCGAGGTCTCGACAGGAAAGGTGATGAATTGCTCGGTCTCTTCCGCCGCCAGCGAAGGGGCGGTCGTCATGATCTGAACCTGCACGTTGGTGACATCGGGCACGGCATCGACGGGCAGCTTGACCATCGAAACCAGGCCGAAGACGATCAGCAGGACGAGGAGCATGAAAACCAGGAAGCGGTTATCGAGCGCCCACTGGATGACCCTTGAACCCATCGAAGCGAACTCCCCTGCCCTGCTGCCGGCTTGTTGACTCGGTCGATTGACTCGGAGTTTCTTCCCCGATTCGGGATTGGCGGAACCACACCGGCCTATTCGCCGGCGATCATTTCCTTCATCAACTCGGATTTCAGGATGAAGCCGCCGCGAATGGCCACCCTCTGCCCCGGCTCCAGTCCCGATTCGATCTCCTGAAACCCTTGAGACTCGCGGCCAAGCATGACCTTGATCTTGCGGAAGAGATCCTCCCCCTCAAGGACGAAGACAAACGCGTCGGAACCGTCGCGCTGAATCGCTTCAAGGGGAAGCGCGATCGCCTCGGAACCGGGCTGGGCGAGTTCGACTTCGGCAAACATACCGGCCTTGAGCAGCCCCTCGGCATTGTTGACCGTGGCGATGATCGGCAAGGTGCGGGTATTGGGGTCGATCACGCCTCCCACCGAAAAGACCTCGGCCTCTCCCTGGGGAAAAGAGGGAAGATTGGTGCGAAAGACAATTTTTTTGCCTTGCAGGTTCTGGATGAAGCCCAGATCGGATTCATACGCGTCGGCCTGCAGCCACAGGCGGGATAGGTCGGCGATTTGAAACATCTGGATCGTCGGGCCGATCCTCTCGGCGATGACGGCATGCTGCTCGACAACGGTTCCTCCGAAGGGGGCACGCACCGGGTAAAGAGAGACGGCGCTGCCTTCGACGAGCGGATCCATCTGATCGACTTCGTCGGGCCGAAACCCGAACATCATGAGCTGGGCGCGAGCAAGGGCCTGAGCGGTCTGGGCTTCGCGCAGTTTTTGCTGGCTGGCCTGAATCTGCAAGTTCCCCTGATTTTTGATCTCCTCGCAAAGCGCGCGGTAGGTCGATTCGGTGGTTTCGTATTCGGAGCGGGCTTTGACGATGGTCGCTTCGGACACTGCTTGCCGGGATTCGGGCCGTGAAACCGAATCGTATTGCGACTTGGCCTGCAGGCGTTTGCTATAGGAGCCCATCAATTGCTGGCGCAGATCGCCGATGGGGCGGTCTTTGAATCGTTTCTCGACATCGACAATGGGGGTTTCGGCGAGCATGGCATCCACCATGGCGAGGGCGTTTTCCGTGCTCTGGCGGGTGCGGTCGTACTGGCCCTGGGCAAATTCGAGAGCCAAGCGCACTTTGACCAGGTCGAGCTTGGCCTGGCCGACTTCGCGACAATCGAGCACCGCCAGTACTTGATTGGGCGTGACTTTTTGACCGAGACGCACGCGCACTTCGCGCAGGATGCCGTCAACCACGGGGGAAAGGTGGGCGATGCGGGTTTCGTCCGGCCCCAATTTGCCCGTGCGCCAGACCCTGCGGATAAACGGCTTGCGTTCGGTCGTGGCAATTTCAATCCCGCTGGCCGGCCACCTGGACCGCTCAAACTTGACCGTGCCTTCGTTCAGCTCCGACTGGGGTTGGGCCGATTTGCCGTCGTCAAGCTTTTTCGCCAGCGGACCATGCACGACAAACCAGTAGCCGCCTCCCAGGGCTCCGCCAATAAGCAGAAGTCCAAAGAGATAGGGGCCGATGGCGGTCCAAAACTTCGAGATCGTGAGGGTGGAGGGCCTCATAAAGGATGGCTTCCAGCAGGGGTGGCGACCTTTCCTTAGTCTAGCGCCACGAGGGGATTGGGCTTCTGGATTCGGCATTTCCGCGAATCCGCCGGCATTCTCGAGCCGCCCTCGTATTCTCACTCGGCCCTTGTTTCTCATCCTGAGAGAGGATGGAACGGCATTTCCTCGTTTCGTGGCGTGCGTTTTTGCATCGCGTGATTCTCCGCCGCGTTTTCTCAATTTGATTCTTATTTTGAGAATTTCAACGTTTCCACAACGATCGCGGCCTTCCTGAGGGCCGTACGGTCCTGGTGAACGCGCCATCAAGGCACAAAACCTAGGGAATTTCGCTGGAATTCTTGAAAGGCCCGGAATCGAGGCCTTTCATCAATTCGCGTCGAGAAAGGCGATAAAAATCAACTTTTTCGAGATTGGCACGGTCCCTGCATTGGAGGGGTTCATCTGAAATCCTTCAGGACTTTGCCATGACCACCATCTCCTACCTGCCTGCACTACCAGTCGCACTGGAAGCTCCGGCACCAAGCGCCCTGGCGACAACCCACGCGACGCCGGTCGTCAAGCGGTTGCTGGACCTCGCCCTTTGTGGCCCAGCCATGCTGCTCTTGTCGCCGTTGTTTGCCTTGGTGGCCCTGCTCATCAAGCTGCAGGACGGCGGACCGGTCTTTTACAAATCGACCCGGATCGGCAAAGGGGGCGTTCCCTTCGAGTTCCTGAAGTTCCGAACCATGGTGGTTAACGCCGAAGCGGTGAAATCGGCCCTTTTGGCGCAAAACATCCATGGCGCGGGGATCACCTTCAAAATCAAACGCGACCCGCGCATCACCTGGGTTGGAGCCTTCCTCAGGCGCTTCAGCATCGATGAACTTCCCCAGCTCTGGAATGTCTTGCGCGGAGACATGTCGCTCGTGGGACCCCGGCCAGCGGTTCCCTCTGAAGTGGTGCAGTACACCGATAGCGACATGGAACGTCTCAAGGTAATCCCAGGTATCACCTGCATCTGGCAAGTGTCTGGCCGGTCGGAAATTCCCTTCGAACGCCAGGTCGAAATGGACCGGGAATACATCCGAACCCAAAGCCTCTGGATGGATTTGAGTCTCCTTCTAAGGACCATCCCCGCGGTCCTCCACGGAAAAGGAGCTTACTAATCGCTCCGAAAAAACCAGCCGCCGGGCTGAGAAGTGTCGACGCCGAAGTCTGGGCCGATCCGCAAGGGTCGGCCCGGACTTTTTTCATGGAGTCGTTCAAAAACCCCTGGAGAGAGGCGTTGAGAATCGTGTGAGAAAGGGGAAAGGCGATGAGAATTTCTCACAGTGAGAGAATTCACGAGGGAACGGTAGTTTCTCAAATTATTGGAGGTGACGAATAGATTATTTCAAATAATTTTCTCGCATTGCACGGCCAGGCAAGCGAAACCTTTGGCGCGGAATTTCGATGGATTAAATTGCATAAGTAGTTATTTTAAAAAGACTTGTGTTGTTATTTTTCTGGGTTGGCTGCCATCGTTCTCTCGGGTTTTTTCTTTCTCACTCGGGTTTTGGCACGGGAGGTGCATTGACCATCTTTCGTGAGAAACAAACCACCACAAACCAAACGACACGAAGGAAAGACGATCATGGCACGCAAATCGATCCCGATGAAACACAACGCTCGCCTGAACCTGGAAGGCCTGGAAGAACGAGCGGTTCCCGCCACCGGCATCTTCCTCTCGAACGTCGGCATCCTGCGCGTCGAAGGCACCTCGGGCGCGGACCTGATTCAGATCTCGAAGAACAACCAGGGCGTCAACAAGGGCGCGATGGTGACCGCGAGCATCAAGGCCGACACCGGCTACCAGGTCAGCCAAAGCTTCGACGCCTCGACGGTCAAGTCGATCGAAATCGTCGGCAAGGGTGGCCAAGACACCTTCATGAACACCTCGGGCCTAAGCGCGAAGACCTCGACCGCCAACGGCGGCTGGATCGCGAACAACCTGAACGCGGAAATCCCCTCCGGTGCGCTGGGCGTGTTCACGGTGGGCAAGGACGGAGTGGTGGGAGTTGACTATCTCTTCCGCGGCGCCGGCTACAACGGCCAGGTCGGTATCTTCTCCCTGAGCGGGATGGAAAAGCTCGATCCCAAGAGCGTTGAATTCCGCAAGGAAGCCGCGAGCCGGATTCTGTCGGAATCGCAAAAGGGCCACCTGATCATCGACGCGAACAAGGAAGGGGCCAAGTTCTCCGCTTCGACCGCCTGGGAAGCCGACCAAAACCGCTTCGCCAAGAACTATGTCGGCCTGCGCGAAGTGAAAATGACCCCCGGCGACAAGTTCGCGATCATGCTCGTTCCTTCGGGCACGGTCAGCCAAGTGGCCAAGAACCCTTCGGTCGGCGGTGCGACTCAACCTCTGTTCTCGATGCCCACGGCGAATCCGCTGCCTGACCAGGCTCAATTCAACGGTCAAATCGGCCAGTACAACGATACCGACCAGATCTTCGCTTTCGAAGACCTGCGCCTCGACCAGTCGAGCGACCGCGATTACAACGACGTGGTGTTCCAGATCGTGGGCGCGCACGGCGAGGCGACCCCGATCAAGGAAGTGATCAGCAAGGACCGCAACTTCCTCGAAACCGGCGTGGTCAAGGACAAGATCATCCCGACTGCCGAAAAGACCAAGGATCAGTTCGAAGAAAAGCACGGCAAAATCGAAACCCCCGAGGTCAAGGACGAGAACTACGAAAAGGTCCTTGGCCGCGGGACCTTCAAGGCCAACTCCAAGGGAATCGTGCAACTCGACTTTGCTTACGATGGAGGCGGCTATGTCGGCGAAATGGGAATCTACTCGCTGAAGGGAATGACCGCTTATGTTCCCGGCTCGGCCGCTTACATCCAAGAAGCCGCTCGCCGCGTGCTGACCGGTTCGAGCCTTGGCTACCTGGCGATCAGCGACTTCAACGAAGGGGCGAAGAACTCCGATAAGCTCAAGACGGACGGCCTGTTCAACAAGGGCGACTACAAGGGAGTGCAAACCTTCAAGCTCGACGCCAACGAAGAGTTCGGCTTTGTGCTGATCCCCAACGCGACCTTCTGGGAGGTTTACAACAACCCGAACGCGGCTGGCGCCAAGCGGGCCCTGTTCTCCAACGCCAACGCAAACCCCACGCAAGCGATCAACGGCGGCGCGCAACTGGCCGACATCACCGGCGAAAACAATGTCTTCGGCTGGGAAGACCAACGCCTCGACGGCGACGGCAAGTCTTCCGCGGTGAGCGATCGCGACTACAACGACATCATCTTCCGCCTGATCGGCGCCGAATCCGACGCCGTTTCTTACAAGTCGGTTGCCAACCCCGCCAAGAGCATCCTGAACGACCCCAGCTATACGAAAATCATCGCCTAATCTGAGGCACAAGTCTGAGGCTTGACGCTTCGGCAGACCGGGGGCCTCAAATGAAAAAGACCGCGAAATAAATAGAATAAAAATCGCGGTGCTTGAATCCTGAGTCGAACCCATCAAGAATGCGAACAATAGGCTTTCCTCCTCGGAAGGTCTTTTGTTCGTTTTTTGCCGAAATCCAGCGAAAAAACCGGGCTTTTTTTTACGATATGGTTCGCGCGATGGGTCGCCGCGTAAGGGCCGCGATCATCGCGCAATTGAGCTCACCCATCCAGAGCAATCGTGTCGAAGGCGGTGGGCACAGGCCGAACCTATACAGTGCCGGGAAAGAGGTAGAATCTTTCAAAAAAACTTAGAACTTTTTTCAGAGTCGCTCGTATTGATAGGTGTCACAGATGTCCGACTGGCATCAGCCTTCTCTCTAAGAGTGCCTTCAAAGGTCTGGAGTGTCTCCAATGTCTCATAAGAAAAACCAAAACAACGCTCAGAAGAATCGGGGTCCGGTAGCCCTGGGTTTGGAAAACCTGGAAGATCGCCGCGTGCCCGCGACCGGTATCACCCTGAGCGCGGCGGGTGTGCTTCGCATCGAAGGCAGCTCGACCAACGATCTCATTCAGGTTTCGAGTCTCAACCAGGGAACGCCCCAGGCGATCATTTCCGCCAGCTTGAAGACCGACTATGGCTACAACCTGTTCCAGGATTTCGACGCTTCCAAGGTGACGAGCATCGAAGTGGTCGGCAAGGGGGGTAATGACACCTTCCTCAATACCTCGGGCTTGCTTGCGAAGACTTCCACCTCGAACGGCGGCACGATCAACAACGGCACGGGCGGCCCCCTTGCCGAAACCAGCCCCGGCGTGTTTGTGGTCGCGCAAGACGGCCAGGTCGCGGTCGATTATCTTTACCGCGGCGCCGGCTACAACGGCCAGGTCGGTATTTTCTCCTTGAAGGGTATGGAATCGCTCGATCCGAAGAGCGCGGCGTTTCGTCTTGAAGCGGCCAAGCGCGTAATGTCCGAGTCGGTCTCCGGCCACCTCATGATCAATGCCTGGGGCGAAGGCGCCAAATACTCCGATCCCACTCCGTGGGATGGCGACATGAACATCCACAAGGATAACTATGTTGGCGTGCGAACGGTCAGCATGACCCCTGGCGATAAGATCGCGGTCATGTTGGTTCCCAACGGCACGTTTTACGACATCGTCGCGAACCCGAATGTCGATGGCGACAAGCAACCTTTGTTCTCGACGCCCGCGGCGAATCCTTTGCCCGACTTGCCCCAGTTCCAGGCTCAAGCCGGGCAGCTCGACGATGCGTTGCCGGTGTTCGCCTTCGAAGACATTCGCCTGGATGGCGGAAGCGATCGCGACTACAACGACGTGGTCTTCTCGATGCTTGGCGCCAGGGGCCACGCCGCTTCGGTCAAGGACACGATCAATCCCGACCGCAACTTCCTCAACTCGGATGTGCTCACCGACAAGATCCTTCCCGACGTGTGGCAAGAAAAGCTCGACTGGGATAAGGTTCACGGCGAGAAGTTTGATCAGATCCTTGGGCCTGGCACCTTCACGGCCGACGCCACCGGCAAGATTTCGATCGACTGGCTCTACGATGGGGGTGGCTTCGTCGGTGAAATGGCGATTTATGCTCTCGATGGCATGACCGCTTACACCCCGGGTTCGCCCGAATACATCAAGGAAGCGGCTCGCCGCGCCCTGACCGACACGACCCTGGGCCACGTCGTGCTGAGCGACTTCACCGATGGCGCGAAGAGCAGCGTCAAGTTGGCGACCGATGGCTTGTTCAACAACGGCACCTACCGCGGCATCAAGACCTACCAGATGGACAGCTTCGCCAAGTTCGGCGTGATGCTCATCCCGAATGCAAGCATCTGGGAAGTGTACAACAACCCAGCGGCGGCCGGCGCCAAGCGAGCTCTGTTCTCCAACTCGATGGCCAACCCGACCCAGGCGATCAACGGTGGCGCGCAACTGGCCGATGTCACGGGCAACGGCACGGTCTTCGGTTTCGAAGATCAACGTCTCGACGCCAACAGCGACCGCGATTACAACGACATTGTGTTCCGTCTCCTGGGTGCGACCTCCGATGCGGTAGGTATCAGCTCGGTGATCAACAGCGCCAAGAACTGGACGAAGGACGCCAACTACGCAAACGTCATCGCCTGATCCCATCAGGCATGACACCAGGGCGGGGGATCGGGAGCGGCACCTCCCGGTCCCCCGTTCTTTTTTGGCCCTCTCCGAATCGAGGCGACTCCCTATTTGCCGCGCTGACCGGAAGACTTGCTGCAATGTCTTTGGATGGAAAAGAGAGTCATCTGGCGCATGAGGCTGGTTCTTCGCAGAAAAGAAGGGAGCAACGGTGCGGGGATGGTATTGCCGGAACGGGGACGATTCATGCCGGAAAAAGTCAATTTGGCCGAAAAACTAAGCCGATTTCACGAGCACTGGAGTCCGAAGATCGTCGGCGAGCTCAATGGCCAGCAGGTCAAGCTGGCGAAGTTCCAGGGGGAATTTGTCTGGCACAAGCATGATGATGAGGATGAGCTGTTTCTCGTGATCCAGGGCGACTTCCGCATGGAGTTTCGCGACCGGTCGGTGGATCTCTTCGAGGGAGAGTTTTTGATTGTGCCTCGCGGCATCGAGCATCGCCCGGTGGCAGAGCGCGAAGTGCATGTCTTGCTATTTGAGCCGGCGGGGACCTTGAACACCGGCGATGCCCAGGATGCGCGCACGGTCGCCGCGCCGCAAAGGCTTTGATATTTTCGCTCGATTGATCCTCAACGATTTTCGTTGCGATTATGAATGGATTCATCTTCTGCTTTGCGTCGCCGCATGGGGATCGCTCAGGATCGGTTCCTTGCTAGACCTTAAACAAGCGTAGCGCAATTGGTTTTTCGCGGTTGTGGGCCCGGTCTCGGGAGGCAAATAGTTTTATCGGCCCTGCCATTTTGAGGGTGTTTTTTGTGCATGTTTTGTTTCGGCATATTCACTTCGCTTTCCGGTCCGTTAACCTTTACCAAGCCGCGGCGGACTGGAGCATCCGTACTCCAGCATCGTGCTGATTTTTCAGCATCGCAGTTGGTTAAGCCTTTGAAAGAATGAAGGCAGCCATGGATTCCAACTCATCATCCGGTAGATAATTTGGCGTCCTGTGTTGACGATTTGACAGGGCAGCCTCATGAAGGCGTTGATGAAGGTTTTGAATTCCATTTGCAGAATCGTCTCCTTTTCGATCCGATGCTTTTCCCGGTCCGATCCTTTTCGAGGTTCGGGCCAGAGGGCCCACCAGGCCTTCAAGTTCCAAGCCAAAGAGGTCATGACCATGTAGGCCCAGTTGGCTTCCATGGTGTCCACCGGCGCCGTCAGTGCGCACACTCCTTGTTTTAGTTGGGCGTGCAGATTTTCCTGGTTGCAGCGCTGATTTGCCTCGAATACCATTTCTTGCGCGGGCCGTTCCTTGTCGTTGGTCAGGTAAAAAAAGTAGCGGTACTCATCGAACAAGCGTTTTTGCCCCATCGAGAGGGTCAAATTCTTGCGCACCACAATCAACCGATATGCCTTCTTGCAAGCCACGGGCCGATAAGGCATTTCCGCGACGTCCTCTCCATGTAACCGGATGTTGTCGAACTTGCGTTGGTTGACGATTTGCTCTTTGGTCTTTACCGGCCGGGACCGTTCCTTGGTCTTGATCTCGTAGCGAGCCGGTCGATTTAGCGGTTCCCAGGCATCCTCCGCCAAATTCTCGGCCAAAACGATCCGTTTCTTCGTGCTATCAAGACCGAAGATGAACTTTACTCGCTCATCCGTGTTCCAACGGTCCAGATGTTTCGTCTGGCTAAAATCGGTATCCCCGCGCAGCATAATTTTTTTGAACCCGCCCGTGACACATACACGGATCGCTCTGTCGACCTCGTCTGCCGCCCCCTCGTGTGACGGTCGATTGCCCGGCCGATTGACCACGCTCAAGATTTCCCCGGTTTGAGCCAGGGATACCACTAATGGGTGGTAACCCCATTTGCCTTCATAGTTGATATCCATGCCTGCTTTGCATTCCCCACCGGTCTCCACCATCGTGCCATCCATGTCGATCCGGGCCAGGTCAAAGAATTCCTTGGGTTGACGCGACCAAACCTTTTGCCGAACTTCATCGAAGGCTTCCATCAGATTCCTGACATCTTTCGCTCGAAACCGCCTGCAGAAGTCTCCCGCCGTCGTCGGATCGGGAATTCGTCTGGCTCCAACAGCGTCGAGGTATGCCTCGTCTTGGCGGCGCAGTTCCAGATCCTGCAAACAGGTGCCATCGCACAGTGCGTTGTACGCCAGATTCAAAACGTGATCCGATTCGTGGTAGGGAAGGTGGAACTTGAGCAGGTGCAGATTGTTGTCGACCGCTTCGATTAAGCCGATTCGTTTGGCCAACAAGTGGAATGCACCAATGCCGCCATGCGCGATTCCCCGATTCCGGTCACTGATCTCGTAGCGAATGTTCGACGCTGTATGGACCGGTCTGGCGCAATCCCCAATCTTCGATTTGTCCAACCGATCCAGAATTCGACGCTTGCGCCAGGCCAGTTGGCGACCTATCTTATCTTTCACTCGAAACTCCTTTTTCGTCGGTTGACGGTTTTCTGTTCAACTAATCAGATACCGCCGAAACCTCGGGAGTTTCGAGTTTTTTTCGTTTTATCCCACTTTCTTTCCTTCCGGGGATGCTTGGTTAAGGGCTAGAATGGCGATCGATCCGGTTTCGTCACGGTGTCCCTTTGCAGGAGGGTCCATGGATCCCATCACTTCTCCGATCGGCGTGACTGTAAAAAACCCGTTGGCGCTGTCTCATGGCTGGAGTCTGGAGCTGACCTGCCCCACCTGCCAGAAGCGGGCGAAGCCGAGAGTCACAGGCTGGGTGCCAAGCCACGAGTTGCACTTTGGCAACACCCCCACCATTTATTCAACGCTTTACTGCGGCCATTGTGGTACGGATTTGAAAGCCACGGCGGGCGACCAACTCGTGGAACTGTTTTCGCCGGTGGCGATCCCCGCGGAAAACCGTTTGCTTTTGTTCCTGTTCGTTGCGGCGCTTGCCGGCTTGCCGATTGGCTTTTGCCTCTTCCTCGCTTTGGGGATATGGCTTGAATGGTGGTCCTCAGCGGCATTTCAGTGGTTGGCGTTGTTTCCTGTATTGGCTGGCCCGCTCATCATCTGGTTCAATCGGCGCGTTGCGACATTGAGGCAAAAATGTCCCTGCTCGCAACCCGATTTCGAATTCATGGGCATGTTGGGGCGCAGTTACTGCCACCGCTGCCGCAACTGCGGGAATTTGTTGAGGTTAAGGGACTGAGCAAGGGATTCTCCGCGGGGGAGTCGGTGAGATCTCCGTCGATCCGGTATTTGCTGATCAGAGTTTGGATCCTCCATCCGCCGTCATTTCGATACTCGAATCGATCGGCTGCTGACGAGAGCTTGCGCATAGGTGTGCGATTTCGATCGGAAACCGCTTGCGAAGTAATGGGTATCTGAACCATACCGCCCGAGCCGGAGGAAGGAAATCGTCACCATGCCGCTGTCAGAGCCGATTTTGCGTCCCTGGCGCCACGGTGACCTGGATGACCTCATTCGGTTGGGGAACAACATCAACATCTGGCGGCAATTGCGGGATCTTTTCCCTCATCCCTACACGCGCGAAGCGGGAGAACGATGGCTGGAAATCGCCGTGGCTCCCGACCCCACTGTGTTCGTCATCGAGTACGACGGCCAGTTCGCGGGAGGTATCGGCTACCATCCCGGTCGTGACATTGATCGTTGCAGCGCCGAAGTCGGCTACTGGGTCGGCGAGTCCTTCTGGGGCAAAGGGATCGCGACGCGAGCCATCGAACTCCTGATCAAGAAAGCAAAAGACCGCAACGGCCTCACTCGCCTTTTCGCAGTCCCCTTCGCGTCCAACAGCGCCTCGCGCCGCGTCCTCGGAAAAAACGGTTTCACCCTGGACGCTCTCCTGCGCCAAGCCGCCATCAAGGAAGGCCAGATCCGGGACGTGTGCCTGTATTCATTCCTGCTGCATGAATAATCTTTCACCCCCAAAAACTTCATCCCAACCATGCGGCGTCCAGGCGAGCGGCGTGGCGTAAGCCCGCTGATTCTGAACCGTCAACAGTGAGAGATCGAATACTGCAGACAGTGCAGATAATAATGGAGAAAAATGGACCGTCTATAAAAATAAGCAAGAGCCAGCATCTCAAAATCATTAGTATATGCAGCGATTAATGATAAAGAAAAAGTTACAATCGAAATTCAAACAAAATGTTCCAAGGGTTTCTTCGCCTCCGGCCACACGATCCGGTCAAACAAGATCCAGAGTTTTCGTCCACGCACTACATGAACTCCCGCCAATCGCCCGACTTTCCCCGCCAGATGAGCGCGAAAATCGGAGAGATTCTCGCGGTTTTGCGACTGCGGCCCATGCCGGATGCAGTTGGTCAAAACGGCCTTCAAGCGGTCATATTCGGCTCGGGGTAGGTTCAGGCCGCCGTTGACAATAATTCCCGCAACTTGCTGTCGCACCGAGCGCGGCATGATGCGAGTTTTCGCTGGACGGAGGGAAAACCCTTCTTCTTCAGCGATGCGGCCTACCAGCGCGGAGAAACGATCGATTCCGCGCGCAAACTCCTCTGCGCCAGAAAAGGCGAGGTCATCGGCGTAGCGGGTGTAATCGGCGTCGACAGCGGTGGCGAGTTTTGCCAATCGGCGGTCGAGCCGGTAGGCGGCCAGGTTGGCGATCGCCGGGGAGGTCGGCGCGCCCTGAGGTAGGTGGCGCGAAGTCAGGCGAGTGCCTGTGGCATGATCGGTCCCGTCGGCATTGGGATGCGGTCGGCTGCGCCACATCGGCCAGGGAAGGATGGCCGTGCAAAGTCCGGCCAAATGGGCCGCGATCGTTTCAGGATATCCCAGCGTTTGAAAGATGCGCCGCACGCGCACGCCGCTGACCGAAGGAAAAAAATCGGCGAGATCAAAGCGCGCGACCAGCGCCTTGCCGCAGTGGGGGCCAGCATTGGAGACGACCGATCGGCCCTTGCGAAAACCGTGCGCGGCTGGATGAGGGGGCACCCGATCGAGGATCTCCGCCAGGATCTTGCGCTGAACTTCCTTCAAAGTCGCTCGGGGAATTTCAAGCAGCCGGACCTTACCTTCCGGCTTGCCGATCCACCGATGCCGGTACGGAAGTAGGGGGCCTTCAGGATGTTTGCGGTTGCGGCTGTGGATGTCGGCGAGCCATTGCAACTTGCCGATGGGTAAGCCCAGCCAGGCCGCGAGTGCTTCGTCAGTTTCGAGCACGGGAAGCGGCGAAGCCAGGCCGGCGATGGAGGAGCGCTTCATCCTTCGAGGAGGAACGAACACGGTCCAGATCGGCAATGGTCCCGTTTCTCGCGACTGGCGATATCCCTTGTCGGCAAGCACAAACTTGAGCAATACCTCGAAGTCGGGTGGCTCGGGAAACGCAATGAGCAAACGCCGAGCGAACCAGGGAACCCAGCGGTACCTCCTGCCGGTGGCCAAATGGACGACCTGGCGCAGCGACACCAGCGTCCACTCGCTTTTGCACAAACTGGATACGAAGTTGATGACGGAGCGGGGCTGCGAATGGGAAAGCGGAGCGGTCACTTTGCCCCTCCCTCTGGATACGGATCCATTGTGAGATGATTCGCATGGATTTCCACCACGGAAGTTCGTCGTCGGCCAAGCCCGTTTCATCAACGGTCGAATCAAAAAACCGCGGGGCGGGCCAACGAGACTGGTCTGGCGCGACGGGAAGGGCGTGGCAGCGCCCCAGCCGTCGCGCGCTTCAAGGTCCAGGTGATGAAAAGCCCCCGGGGTAACCCCGGAGCGGTCCATCGAAGCCGCTTTGTAAGCGGTTTCGACACCATGCTTGGCCTACCCCGCGGAAGTCTAGCATTCGAAGTCCGGCCAATGCTCCTTGAGGGGATCGATGCTCCCTCAGCAGCATGGGAGGCGGAGGCTAGAAATCCTTCATTCGAAAAACTCAAAATCATGCTAAGAACTGAAGCTGGGCAAGTCAGGGTCCATGATGGCAATTGCCATGTCGTTCGCTTGCAGGCCTCAGTCGTGGGAAGGGGCGCCATTCTTTGAGGGATTCAGATCATGCTCCCTCCGTTCACGCGGAAGTGACGACATCGAAAATCAACTTGATGGTGACAAAGGGGATCCAGAGGATGAGGCCCAGGCCAAAGGTTGACGCGGTGAGCACGCTCAGGAAAAAACAGCAAACGAGGGAGACAACCAGACTGTTGGGCCCCTTCCCCGCGACGAGCCGGCCGAGCCCGCCCAGAAAACCTCCCGTGCCGATTGTAAATACGATCTCAATGAACACGGCCGCGCAGCCGCCTTGCCCGCGCGGCGCATGCGTGTCGGACACCGGCAGTCCCAATCGAGGTCCGCCGGGAACTCGAAACCGCTGGCCGCAGGGACAGGCGCGTACCGATCCGACGGCCTGATCGGCCAGCGCCACGATCCGCCCACAACTGGGGCATTCGACATCGATCATGTTCGTATCCTTGCGGACACATCCAGGTTTCCGGGAGGCGCTCCTTACGAGATTGCGCCGGTCCAGATGATTGTAAGCGAGATTCCGTCTTCCGTTGTCTTGAGAAGCGGAAGCCGAACGCAAAGAGTCGAAACGAGCTTCTGCGCAAGGAGGACGGAAGCGCCGTTATCTTTGCCTACGGTTCCGTACGGACGCCCTGATTCTGTGGTGGTGGCAATGGTTGTGAAGGAGTCACCTGCGGCTCGGTAACCATTCCCGGTCTCGCCCGCGGCCCGTTCAACAGCCGCCCAATCCAGGTGTAGCGCACCAGGTACTGATAAGTCACAAGCAGGATCAAGCAGGTTCCTCCGCAGACAATGCCAAACTTGATCCAGGGAGAAATTGGCCAGGTACGCACAATCGCCTGGATCACGAACATGGGAGTTAAATGGGCCAGATAAAACCAGTAAGACGCATCGGAAAAGTAGCGAATCGTCTTGGTCTCATGGCTCATGAAGGTGCGAAAGAGCCCAATCATTCCCGAGGACATGAGCCAGACATAGACCACCTGCAAGCCGCCAGAAATCAGGACATGGTCGATCAGGTCCCCTTGAGGAGGGATGATCGAGGCCAATGCCGCCGGCATCTGGCTTCGGTCCAACATGAACACCGCCATCGGCAGCACCAGCATCAAGGCGATGGGCAGCTCGATCCACCACCACTGGCACAAGCGCCCTTCCTTGTCGTCGCAGTCGTAATAAAGAGCGCCAAAAAAGAAGAAGATGGCATAGTAAAAAAGAACATGCGGCCTGGGCAAAACTCCGGCGGAAGTGTCTGGCCCGATCAAGGGCAAGTCGATGGACATGAACAATTGCGGAAGCATCGTCAAAGGCAAGATCCAGATCCACCTCAAAGGGGAAACGACCAGCGCGGGCGCAATCTTCGGTAGTGGGAGCATCGAGAGAACCGGCACGAAAATCGCGAACAAGGCCACCAGCCAGCACAAGGTCCAAAGAAACCACAGGTGAATCATGAATTCGAACTTGATGAGGTGAAATGGCGGAAGATTGGGTCCCAACGGAATGGCAAAGCTGTCCGAATCCAAGTAGGCCTTGTATTGCTGCCTGATCGACTCCAGGCCGGTTGGTGTGCCTTCGGCCTCTTTCTTCCTTTCGGCGGCGGCTTTCTGCGCCTGGCCAAGACGTATGCGGCATTCCTCGCGGCCTTTTTTCAGCGCGTCTTCCGGTAGGAGCTCCACATCGAAGGTCTTTGCCAACTTTTCCGCGGTATCGCGGTCGGTGCGCGTAGAATCGGCCGGTGATTGGAAGAACGAACCCGGCAGACTTGGATCGGCTCCCTTCTGCAAAAGCAACTCGACGATTTCAAGTTGCCCGAAATAGGCCGCCCGGTTCAAGGGACGGTCGCCCTCGGCATCTTGAGCCATGACTTTGGCGCCGTGTTCCACAAGCAAGGTCGTTGCCTTCTTGTCTCCAAACATGGCCGCCCAGCACAGGGCGCGAATCGCGAACTTGCCATCGACCTGATCGGGGTTGTCTCCGGCTTCCAGCCGCTGTTTCAGTCCGTCGTAGTTTTTGGCGCGAATGCACTCAATCACCTCCGTTTCTTTCGCTCTCTCAATCAGTATTTGCTTGTTTTCAAAAAATCCGAGTGTCACTGCAAGAATGATCGCCGCGATCAAGGAGGGCAAAATGGTGACGAGACCAAGCAGCAAAGGAAAAAGCACCCGGTAGGTCCGTTGTTTCAAAAGGGCGCCCAAGCCCTTGCGCCGCCAAAGCATCATGGTGAAGTAACCGCTGATCAGGATGAACAGCGGCATGCGAAAGCCGTGAATGCCCCAGAAGATCCAGATGAAGGCGCTGTCGAGCTGAAGATCTTGCACGGGCCAGGGGAAGCCGGGCGCAAACGACAGCGCGCCATGCAGGGCGATTCCGAGCACCATGGCAAAGGCGCGTAACGCGTCGAGTTCGTGCTGGCGCTGAATACCGGATTGAGGTGCACTCATGGTGGCGTGGCTGCCGTGGGAAAGGGGAGGGGTTTGGTTTGCGGTTGAGTGCGTACACGGGGTCCGTTGAGGAGCCGGCCCACCCAGGTGTAGCGGACCATGTACTGGTAGGTCACAAGCAAGATCAGACAGGTCAAAACACACACGAAGAGGAATTTGATCCAAGAGGGTACCGGCCATGTGCGTACGAGCGCCTGGATCAACACCATTGGGGTCAGGTGTGCCAGATAGAACCAGTAAGAGGCATCGGAAAGGTAGCGGACCGCCTTGGTTTCCCGGCGCATGCAAGTGCGAAAGAGACCGATCAGGCCAAATGACATCAGCCAGACATAGATCACCTGCAAGATCCCAGAAATGACAATGCGTTCCAACGCTTCACTTCTCTGAGGCAGGGCCTGAGCCAAGAAATCCGGCATCCAGATGCGGTTGAAGGTGAATACCGCCAGTGGGAATACGACGAACAAGGCGATCGGCAATTCGACCCGCCACCATTTGCCAAGCCGGCCAAACAGGTCGTTGCAGTCGTAATAAAGTGCGCCAAAGAAAAAGAAAATGGCATAATAAAAAAGAACATGGGGTTTGGGTAGAAGGCTTGCCGAGGTATCCGGACCAACCGCTGGAAAATCGATCCCCATGAAAAGTTGCGGCAACATAGTGAGAGGCAAAATCCACAGCCAGCGAAGCGGAGATACAATCAATATGTTTGGAACGCGAGGAACTGGAATCACTGAAAATAAGCCGACAAAAAGCGCGAAAAAGGCAACTAACCAGCACAGGAACCAGAGGAACCAAAGGTGAATCAGGATCTCCAGATCAAAAATACTCACAGCTCCAACCTCAGGCACAGGAACCTTGAGCCAAGGCGACTGAAGGAACTCCTGGTACTGTGCGCGGATTGATTCCACGCGCAGGGCCATTGCGACCTCGGGAGGGGAAGCAGCTTTGGATTCTTCCACAGGAAGGTCGCGATGCTCGGCGGGCAAGGTGCGAGAAGCATCGTGGCCGATTTCTTGCGATTTCTCGGAAGGCGTTTCGTCCAAGCTGGTCGATTGTGTGCGGACCTGGGTTTGGACCTCCCGCGCCTGGGGGCGTTGTGTCTGACTGATGGTAACGGCGACGATGATTGCGACGAAAAGTGAGGGCAAGATCGTTACCAGGCTGATGAGCAGGGGAAAGAGCACGCGGTAGGTGCGTTGTTTGATCAGTGCGGCCAGGCCCTTGCGCCGCCAGAGCATCATCGTGAAGTAACCGCTGATCAGAATGAATAGGGGCATGCGAAAGCCGTGGATGGCCCAGAAGATCCAGGTGAAGGCCCAGGTCGCCTGTTCATCGCGGACGATCCAGGGAAACCCGATCGCGAATGAAAGTGCGGCGTGCAAGGCAATGCCCAAAAACATGGCAAAGGCTCGAAGCGCGTCCAGTTCGTGCAGGCGCTGCATGCCCGATTGAGAAGTGCTCATGGGGGGCTGGCGGTCCCCGGTGAGGACGTCGAAGAAGAAATCTCCGATTGCGTTGCGGGCCGCTTGCGAGGTCCATTCAGAAGTCGGCCCACCCAGGTGTAGCGCACCAGATACTCGTAGGCCACAAGCAGAATCAGGGTGGTAAGCACGCACACAACGAGGAATTTGACGAAGGCGGGGACCGGCCAGGGCCGCACCCAGGCCTGAAGCAGCACGATGAGCGGCAGGTGAGACAGGTAGAGCCAGTAGGCGGAATCGGACAAATAACGAATCGTCTTGGTCTCGTGACTGAGGAAAGCGCGAAAAAAGCCCATCAAGCCGAACGACATGGTCCAGGCGTAGATCACCTGAAAAACTCCGGAAATCACAACATGTTCGGTTTCACTCAGCTTCCAGGGAAGGGGGACGACATCATTCTGGGCATGAGTGAGGAGCGCGAGGGGAAGGGCAACGAGCAGGGCCAGGCCAAGGTTCCATCCCCACCACCGCGTCAAGCGGCCTTGAGCATCATCGCAATCGAAATAAAGCGCTCCAAAGAAAAAAAAGATTGCGTAATAAAAGAGCACATGGGGCTGGGGTAAAAGGCTGCTGGAAGTATCCGGTCCAAAATTGGGTATGCCGATTCCCATAAGTGACTGGAATGCCATGGGTAAGGGAAACAACCAAAGCCAGTGCAAGGGCGTCGAGATCCAGGCGCTCGAAATCTTGGGGATTGGCAAGAATGAGCCAATCTGCGTGAAAAGCGCGAAGAGCAGCACCAGCCAGCACAAATGCCAGAGGAACCAGAGATGGCCGAAGATATCGGTGTTGAAGAGTTCCAAGGCAGGAGCCTCGGGACTCAAGCGAAGGGCAAAAGCATCCGCGTTCAGAAAGGCTTTGTATTGAGCCCGTAGCGAAGCCAGGCCCCCTTCCCACGCCCCCGGTTCCTGAGCCGAGGTCCTTGCTTGAGGGACCGTGTGCTTGCGCGTTTCCATGGCCGCGGTCAGGAGGCTGCGGCATTTCGCCCAGCCTTGGGTGATCTCCTCTTCCGAAGGCATGTCGATGCGAAGTGTCGCGGCGATGAATTGGGTGGTGGCAAGATTGTTCTGCGTTGTTTGCAAAGGGGTATCGGCAAGACGGCCCTGCACCGTGGGATCGGCACCCAGGCGCAGGAGCAAATCGATGATCTCATGGCGGCCAAAGGCAGCGGCGCAGTGTAGGGGCCGGTAGCCGTCATCATCGCCCTGATCGATCCGAGCCCCTTGTTCAACCAGGAGGAGGATCGCGTCGCCATTGCCATAAAGAGCCGCCCAGTTCAAAGCCGGCAGGCCGAATTCCCCATCGACTTGATTCGGATTCGATCCGTCGCAAAGATGAAGCCAGAGGTCTTCGGCGCTCCGGTTGCGGATGTCATCGATCAGTTCCGAGGGTTCTGCCTTTGCGCGGCGGATGTGCGCATCCTGAGACCGCACCATCCCATCGGTGAGGATGACCACGCCGATCATGGCGGGCATGATCGTGACGAACCCGAGCAAACAAGGAACGAGAACGCGCCAGGTCCGCTGCTTCAAGAGAGCGGCCAGTCCTCTGCGCCGCCAAAGCAACATCGTGAAATAACCGCTGACGAGCATGAACAGCGGCATGCGAAAGCCATGAATCGCGCAAAAGAGAATTTCAAACCCAGGAGCCGATTTCAAGTCCCGCACGATCCAGGGGAATCCGGCATAAGCCAGACATCCATGCAAGGCAATGCCCAAAAGCATGGCAAAGGCCCGCAGGGCGTCGAGCTCATGCTGGCGCTGAATGCCCGATTGAGGTGCGCTCATGAGGGACTTACCGCCAGGGTCGATTGAGTCGACAGACACAAGGCGCGCCATGGGGTGCAAAGCAAGGAATAGGCACCGTCATGAGATCGGCACTCGAAGAGAGAGCAGGATGCTTTCACCGAATCGATTGCGCTCATGATGGCGGCTGTCATCGATCCCATTCAGGATCGCCTCAATGGTGTGGGCTGGACAAAGGCAGCCCGGTTTGCAGCCAAGCCCGCTCCCAGGAAAACGCGTGAAGTAGGGCCAATAGACTTTGGCGTCATTGCCGGGCCGATTTCCCTGAAATGGAACCGAAGACGATTCCCCGTTTCATCTTAGAGATTTCCCAGGCGCGATTGAATGGAGGCCGGTAGGAGGGTGTTAAACGCGTGAGTGCACGGCGTTTGATCCCAGAGTCAGGCCCAAAGAAGTTACCCATGGAGTGATAAGCCACGCTGAGATGCCCCGCAGTTCCTGCCATCGAAATCGCGGCGATTCAAGGCGATCGTGGAATAGGGGCGAAATGAAAGAGATTGCGCTATGAAGGTGTGGAGTGGAGTTGAAACAGGACGATGTAAAACAGATAAAGACGGCGAACCTCGATCCACTGAGAGATTCATGAACGGTGCGCTGATGGGCGAATCATGAGCCGGCAAAGCAAGTCAAACGAGATGATACCCACCATTTATGTGATTGCTGGACCTAATGGCGCAGGGAAGACAACCTTCGCCACCCAGTATTTGCCAAAGTTTGCTCATTGCCGGAATTTCCTCAATGCCGACTTGATCGCGGCCGGTCTGTCCCCCTTCGCGCCCGAGTTGGAAAGTGCGAGGGCAGGTCGGACCCTGTTAACGCGCTTTCGCGAACTCAGGGAGGCGAAGCAAACATTTGCCGTGGAAACCACTCTGGCGGGTAAAAGTTACGCCCGCCTTTTTCTTCAAATGAAAGGCCAAGGCTACCGCGTTGTCCTCTTTTTTCTTTGGTTGCCCGAGGTCGAGATGGCCATTGCGAGGGTGGCGAATCGAGTCCGGCAGGGGGGACATTCTATCCCCGAAGAGGACATTCGCCGCAGGTATCCCGCTGGCCTTGAGAACTTTGCTCAGCTTTATCAATCAATCGCCGATGAATGGTGGCTCATCGCTGGCGGGCACGGCCCACCTATCGAGGTTGCACGGAAAGCCGATGGCCGCGTGCAGGCAGGAGATCAAGCACGCCATCAAGCAATCCTGTCAAGAATTGAGGGTGTATCGAATGTGCCGAGCAATCCGTCAGACTTTGCGGATTCGGACAAGCTGACTACCCCATTGACGTTGGTGTACTTGAAAGCGATCGACATTGCCAGGCAAACGAATACACCCGTCGTTGTGTGGCAGGACGACAAAGTCCGAGAAATTCCCTGGGGACAAGTTGCTGCCTCGCAATGGCGTGAGTTTCCATTGACAACGGATGTTGAGTCCAATGTGGGAATGGCCCCAACAAGTGGGTCGCGAGCTTAGCCGCTTTGGCATTGGCCCGGAAAGTGCGGATCGATTTTTCTTCCAATCGCGGCGCCGGATGTAACCTGCCGACTCCGATGTTTCATTTTGAATGGGCAACCTCTCGGTGTCGCGCAGCGATCCGGGTTGTGGTCATTGCATGGTGCCATCTCAATGGGCCAAGGGCCGCGACCTGAGGGGATTGAAGGAACTTGGCTGAAATTCCGCGGGCAGTGATTGCGGCATAAGGGTTGACCCGGCGGCTCCTGTCAGATGCGCATTCCTCCCGCCCCCAACAATCAACAATCGTCGGCATTACCATCAGGTGAAAAATGAAATTGAGCATTGCGCTATTTTTGAGTTCCCTTGGCTTGGCGGCCCCAAGCGAATCGGCTACGTTGCCGCTGCTGCAACCGGAAACCGCCGACAAGGTGGAAATGGTGGATATCGGCGGGCGGAAGCTGCGGCTTTTGACGCGCGGGCAGGGGGCGCCCACGGTGGTCATCGAGGCGGGCATGGGGGCGCCTGGTGCGGGCGATCCCGAATGGCGCAAAGTCATCGAGGAGATTTCCAAGACGAACCGGGTTTGCATTTACGACCGGGCTGGCCTGGGAAAAAGCGACCCGCCCAAGAAATTGCCCCGAACGAGTCTGGATGTGGCCGACGACCTGAATGCCCTGCTCGCCAAAGCGAAGGTACCCGGCCCCTATCTGCTTGTGGCGCACTCTTACGGAGGCTTGCACGCGCGCATGTTTGCCGACCGGTATCCTGAACAGTTGCTCGGCTTGGTCCTGGTCGATTCGACTCATCCCGACATGGACCGCCAACTGATCGACATGCTCGGCGCACCCAAGCCGGGCGAACCGGAAAGCGTGGCGAAAGGAAGAGAATTCCTCACCCGGCGGATAAGCGACCCCAACGCCAATCCCGAGAAGATCGACGCGAACGCTTGCAATGCCCAGGTTCGAGCCCTCAACGGGATCGGAGCCAAACCGGCGATCCTCCTCACCCACAGCTCGAAGTTCCGGGTGGACGGGAGGCTGCCCGAGGAGGTCTCGCTCAAGATTGAAGAGATCTTTCAGTCGTTGCAGGTCGATTTGAAGAAAATCTCCACCAACAGCACCCTCAAGCAGTCGGTCACCGGAGGCCATGGCCTGCACGCGGACGATCCGGATTTTGTGATCCAGGGAATTCGGGAGGGGCTGGAAGCCGTAAAGAAGCAAGCAAAGTAGCCCCGGCGCCGATCGACCTGGAACGGTCCCCTTTCGAGGCTTGTGCTGTATCGAAAGGGGTTTGGCTATTTCGACATGATGGAAAAGGACGTATTGTACGCTTGTTGCAACAGATCATTCGAGCCCTGCAAACGGGCAAGAGATTGCATTTTGGCTGGGTTTAGCTGACTGCTTGTCTGTAGGCTTCTTCGGTCCACCGTGGGCATTCTCCTGGGTGCACTTCGATCATCCGGCGCCAGTCGGAAACGGCCATGTCGTCGATCAGTACCTGAGGTTTGGGCAGAAAACTTGCGAACAACTCTTCAATCCCCAGTTCTACCGCAACCAAACGCGCGTAGGCTGCACCGCCCGAACTCTGTGCTGGTTCAGCGTGAACTGGAAGAATTGGCTCAACGAGTTAGTTACAAGTTGGCCTCAATTTGAGGTTCAAGGTATTGTAGGATTGTTGATTTTCGGATCTACGGGTTCCTCCCTGGGTTTCTCGTTACTTCGGATGTCAGCCAGTATGGGCAAGGGTACGGCGAGCCTTTTGCAAAGGTCGATTGCTGCGTCATACGGTGATTGACTTGTGGCTTTGGTCCACAAGTCCAAGGCGTTTCCAGATCGGCCGCATTTGAAGCAGTGGAAGGCGTTTTTGTCCAGGTTGGCCGAGAAGCAGCGAGAGATTCCGGAAGTAGATCCATGAAGTGGACATGCACCACGTCGCTGTGCACCTTGGCTGGTCGTGGGCTGGAATCCAAGCAACGATAACACGGCCGCGAGGCTCACGGCCGCTTTGACAGCGATGAAGTCGATAGCTGGCCGAACCGGCGCCGCAGACGGTCGTGGCGGTTCCTGGCGTTGAGCCTGACGCATCTGTTGGCGCCGCTCACGTGCTTCATTGAGCTTCCTGTCTCGTTCGAGGAAGATCTCTTTGTCCTTGCCATTGAGTCTGTCCTGGGGGGTGACATATCCGATCGCGGAGTTGAGGCGAACGGTGTTGTAATGGGCGGTGAAATCCGCAACCAAGCGTCGTGCATCTTCGAGGGACAGCGGCACCATAACCCGGATGCACTCGCCTTTAAGCGTCTTGTGCCAGCGCTCGATCTTGCCGTTGGATTGGGGGTAATACGGCGATGTTTTGACATGGGTCATGCCAGCAACGCGAATGAATTCCTTGAAGTCCTTGGCAACGAACTGAGGTCCATTGTCGCTGATGATCCGCGGCCTTGCATCGGGGTGGCTTTCGCGGGCGCGCTGTAGGATGGTTTCCACATCGGATTCCTCCATTTTCTCCCGGATTTCCCAATGAACGATGAAGCGGCTTGCTCCGTCGAGAATTGAACAGAGGAAGTAAAAAGTGCCGGCAATGTTGAGGTAACTGACGTCAATGTGCCAGTGCTCATGCGGGACGAGCGGCTGGACGAAGCCGGTGCCCTTCTTGGAAGGCGCGGGCGAAGAACCGGCCAGCAATCCAGCGCGTTTCAACACGCGATAGACGCTGGCCGGACTGCATGCGACAACATCGGCATCGAGCATCATGAATGTCAGGCGCCGATAGCCTTCGAGTGGATGAAGCCGATTGAATGCGCAGATCTTTTCCTTCTCATCATCGGTCAACCAATGATCGCGCGGCACCAGCGCATTGTGCTCGTTGACCTTGCCGAAGCGCTGCTTCCAATCGTGAAACTTGCTGGAGCCGATGCCGACCCAGCCGACAAAACGTGCCTTCGGAATCTCGGTCTTGCCATTCCAGAGGTTGATGAAATCAACAACGGTATCACGGGTATCGTGAGGAACCCAGCAGCCTTTCAGGTCTCCCCAAGCTCTTTTTTTAAAAGGACATGCTCTTCCATGAGCTCAGCAAGCACGGCGTCCTTGCGCTGAAGCTTTGCCTCAAGCCGCTCGATCTTCTGGTTCTTTGCATCCTCGACCGCCTTCGACTTGCGGCCGTTATCGAACGCTGTGTGGCCGTTCTCAAAAAACTCCTTGAGCCAGGCATAAAACTGGGTCGGGTAAATGTCGTACTCATCGCACAAATCCGACACCGCGACCTTGTCGATCAGGTGCCTCTTGAGGATTGCTACCTTCTCACTGCCCGAAAAATGACGCCGTGCCTTTTTCATCGCGATTCACCCTCAGGTTAAAATTAACCCGATCGAGCCGTTCTTCCAGTTCCGACTGAGGCAAAACAACTCCAGCAATAAAGCTCCGCCCCAGCCTTGGCCAACATGCGAACGTGCTCGGTGACATGGCTTACGGGGATGCGCTTACTACCCACCGTGCGAATTAGCGTGTCGTCGACATCCACATAAACTACTAGCGAACCTTGCATGCGGGTCTCCAGGGCGAAGCGATGGTTTTGTCTGTGAGGTTACGATCAATTGCCGTGGCGTCGACTCCTTCTAAAAAGCACACGTGCCTGACGTTTCACGCACTGTCGGCGAGTGCAACTATGTTTGTAAAATTCATGAGTGTCGACGCATGGCAAAATCGGGTTGATCATGGTTTGAACCTGTTTGCACCAACTTGGAATCAGGTGCGGGAAGCGATTCTTGCACTGGATGGGAAATCCCGCACCATGGTTTGCCTGTCGCAAAAGGAAGGCGATGCCCCTTTGATGATGATTGGAGGGCAATGGGCCGGTAGATGCCTTGTGAATGCGACACCGAATAGCTGGGATTTTTTTTCTCTCGAGGACCCATCTCAATCAACTGAAAGACAGGTCTTATTCATTGGCGGTCAAGATGGTGATTTCGAGGGAACCAAGTGCGTGCCGTTCGCTTGGGCAATGGAAGCGGCAGAGTACTTCTTTGAGTCAGGCGAGTTGAAGCCTTCGATGAACTGGCAAGGCGATTATTGATGGGCCTTATCGACCCACGCGCTTGCTGCACACGATATTTCTAAGGTCCTTCTTGTTGCGGCCGAACTCGTTCGCTCGTCGATCAAAGCGACGTGGGCGGTTCTGGGGCGACCAGGGGATTCTCTTCTCGATAGGCGATTTTCAGAATCTCTGCACAGAAGAAGGCTTTGGGGCGGTGGTCGGGCAGTTCGGTGAGAATTCCCGCGTCCACAAGAGCCATTAGATCGGCCTTCGCGGTCGGATAGGTGATCCCGAACTGGCGTGCCAATGTTGCGATCTGCACAAAAGGGGAGGCGAATAGCGACTCGACCAAGTCGCGCGATCTGGCACGATATTTCAGGGCGAGCGATTCGAGAGGCATGGCTGCTAATGGCCTGTGGCAGCGAGGCAGTTCAAGTCTTGGCCGCACTCAAAGGGATTTTGATGCGACATGTTGGCGACGCAAAGATACCATCAGAGTATGATCACCGAAATTGAAGCGTTTTTTGTAGCCAAGATGAAGGCGAAGGCCGAAATCTTGAAGGCATTGGAGGCCAAAGGAGTTTCAAAGCGGGAATTTGACAAGAAGGCGAAAAAGGGCGAGGCCAGGTGCTCTCGGTGGAACCATTATGTCTTTCCGCCGGGGTGTTTCTCAGAATTAGGGAAACCGATCAGTGAGACGGTATTACCACCTGGCGAGTGGGAACCTATATGAGAGGGATCGGTGCGATGCATCTACAGGATGAATCTATTTCCCAAAGTGTATTTGAAAGCCGAGCGCCTTGCGGACGGCCATCACTGGAATGCCAGGTTTTGTAGGCCGGCGGAGTTACCGGCTCCGTTGAGACGGGGATATCTACCGCTCGAATGGACTGCGGATGCACTCATGGAGAGATTTTCAAACCATGCTGAAATCGATGGATGGGACATTACGAAATGGATCGAATTTCGTTTCTCTTTGAACGGATGCCCGATGAAATTGGTTGGCAGATTTGATTTTGACCTATTGCAGCTCTGGGAAGTGAGGTAGCTCCACGGGAATCATCCCAAGCCCCCTGAGATGCTCCAGAAGCTCGTCATCTTGAATGACTCCCTTTGGCGAAAGGCAAGTTTTTCACTGCTCATAAAAAGAGAAGTCAGATTCAATGGATGTTGATATTAAAATAAACGCAACTAAAAATGTGTTTGAAGATAACGAATCGATTGTCTTGAAACGAGAAGATGTGCCTGACCATCTTCGGCTTTTCCCAAATATCGGGGCCGTTAACTTTCTGACGACGAGAGTTGGATTTCAGTACACGGTTGAAGACTTGGTCGTTCATTGTGGATGGGAATGCCTTGAGGAATTCGGCAGATTTTCAGGACATCCGTATCGAGTTTGGTGTTTTATCTCGGATGCCTTCTGGCAGATTCCAACCAAGGTCACAAGGTACAAGAAGCTTCGGAGATATCACAAAGCGTTTTTACAAACGCCCGGGATCGGCGAAATTGGGCCGGAAGTCGAATTTCAAAGCGAGAAGGAGATTCGATTTGCCGGAGTGGTCGAAGTCACCGGCGAAGCGTTGATCCAAGCACTCAAGCTCGTTCGACTCAATCCTTCTTGCCCCATCATCCTGAGTTGTCGGCAAGATTTTCCTAGTGAAGATCAAGTAAGAGCACTTTTCGATCAAGCATTCTATGACAAAAAAGGGAGAAGAGAAACCAAGGTGAACTTCGCGGCTCTTTCCGCTTTTGCATGCATTCATGGAGATGCCGTGCTGCGAGTTTGGGGTTTCTTCGATGACATCGAAGCTTCGGCCCATTTGATCGCGAAACAGGACATCACTGACGAATTTGCAAGATATTTGGAAAAGCACCGAAGCTAAAGGCGGTCATTCGTCTTTGCCGAGAATGGACCGCCTTCAGCACATTCAAGAGGCTTGGCCTGTGGTCTCAAGCACCGGTTGCACTTCAAGGCTCGGTTTCACTCTCTGCCGTTTGCGCGGCCCATTCAGAAAGCTGCCAATCCACGAGTAGCGGACCATGTATTCGTAGACCACAAGCAAGATCATGGTAGTCAGAACGCAGGCAACCGTGAATTTCACGAAGGGGGAGAGGTTCCAGCCGCGCAACCAGGCTTGCAGGAGAATGAGCACAGGAAGGTGCGTCAGATAAAGCCAGTAGGCTGAGTCGGAAAGGTAGCGGACCGGCTTCGATTCATGACTCAGGAAGGTGCGGAACAGACCCATCAGGCCGAAGGACATGCCCCAGGCATAAATCACTTGCAAGAGGCCGCCGAGGAACAAGTCGGGCGGATAGGCGTAGTTCAGCGGTAGCACGAGGAACAGGGCGATTGCTCCCTCCAGCCACCACCACTGCGTCAGCCGGCCATCGCGATCGTCGCAATCGAAATAGAGCGCGCCGAAGAAAAAGAAGATCGCATAGTAAAAGAGCACATGGGGTTGGGGGAGGAAGCCGGCCGAGGTGTCGGGGCCGAAGAGCGGGGTCACGATGCCCATGAAAAGTTGCGGCACCATCGTCAAAGGAATCAGCCACAGCCAGCGCAAAGGGGTGACGATCAGCGCGGAAGGGATTTTGATTGACCCTGGCAAGAAGGACCCGATCGAGACCAGGACCGCAAAGATCGCCACGAGCCAGCAAAGGTGCCAGAGGAACCAAAGGTGGCCGAATAGTTCGCCTGTGAAGAGTTTCCCTTCGGGAAAGGTGGGCGCCAGGCGGACCGTGAAGCGATCGGAATCGATGAAGGCGCGGTACTGTGCGCGCAGCGATGGCAGCGAGCCATCGAGGGCGACCGGTTTCTTGTCCGCCTCCTTCTTGTCCGACTCGGTCTTCTGGGTTTCGGCGGCCAGCAGCAGCGTTCGGCAGGCGGCGCGGTTCGCTTCAAACTGCTCGTCGGACGGCAAGACCACCTTCATGGCGGACGCGACGGATTTGGTGTAGTTGAGTTCTCCCTTGGTGGAGTCGAGCGCCGTGTCGTTCAAATTGCCGCGAGCAAGCGGATTGGCACCTTTTTTCAACAACAGATCCACGACTTCGGCATGGCCAAGGAACGCGGCCAGATGGAGGGCGCCATGCCGGTCCGCGTTGCTGGCGTTGACATCGGCGCCGCCATCAAGGAGCAGTTCGACGATTTCGGTGTTTCCCTTGGCCGCGGCCCAGGCGATCGCCGGCAGACCATGCGCAATGTCGACCTGGTTGGGATCGGAGCCATCGATCAGGGCCAAGTACAGGGCATCGGCATCCTGGCTCTTGACCGTATCAACGACTTCTTCGGTTTGCCCGCTCGTCTTACGCACTTGCGCTTGTTGTGACTCTACGATGCCGCCGGCCGTGACGATCGCCACGATGAGCAACGGCATCACGATCACCATCGACGCGAGCAAGGGCAACAGCACGCGCGTCGTGCGCTGCTTGAGCAGTGCCACGAGTCCGCGCTTGCGCCAGAGCATCATCGTGAAATAGCCGCTGACGAGCATGAAGAGCGCCATGCGGAAGCCATGAATTCCTCCGCAAAGCCATTCGAAGAAAGGGCTCGATTGCGGATCCTGCACGATCCATGGACTGCCTGTGTAGGTAAGGGCGCCATGCAGAGCGATACCCAAAAGCATGGCAAAAGCCCGAAGCGCGTCGAGCTCGTGCTGGCGCTGAATCCCGGATTGAGGGGTGCTCATTTTTTGCTTTTTGCCTGGGTGACTTGGGGAAAACAGACCGTTTCCAAGACGTGAGGTCTATTCAAAAGCCTATAGCAAGGGAGGGGCGAACGCCGTTACAGAGGTGCTTTGGAATTTTTCAAACGATTGAAGGACTCGGCTCTAACGATGATTCAGTAGTAGGCCTAAGTTCAGGAATAATAAGGGCTAACGACGAGGTCGCTGGGCCAGTGAATCAAGAATAGAGCCCTTTGCACCCTGCCCAGGATCACGAACCGAGGACATTGCGGGCTGTCCTTCCGACCTCCAATCTCGAACAAACTTTCTGCGACTCAGAAGACCTCTGAGGTCAGATGCCTGGCGCTACGGGACTTTGGGCACTTGGAAAAAAAGCCCCTTGTAGGCCGGCAGGTTCTTCAAAGAAAACTCCTTCCCCTTGATCAGTGCGGCAAGAATCTCAGGTACATAGCCTTGCATGAACCGGACCTTGCCCTCTTCACACAAATAGACGCCTGCAGGCAATTGATCTTCCGGCAAGGGAATGAGAATTTCCTTGATCTTTAAAGTCTCTGATTTGGGCCCGGTGCGCACCGTGAACGGTAGCGGCGGATCGAAGGTCGCGTGAAAATAAGAGTTATCCTTTGCTCTTTTCTTCCAGGCTTCGGGCGTGGCGGCATCTCCCTCGACTTCCTTGGTGCACGAGGCGGCCAGGGCTACCGCCGCGCGCAACGGATCGCGATCATAAGCCGGAGGATTGGTTTTCGTCCAGGTGTGGGACTCACCTTTGCGTTTGATGGTGTATTCAATTTCCCCGTTGATTTTGGCATAGCTACTCAGCAGCTCAGCAGACTCGTTCAGGATGACCCTCCAGGGGGAAGCTGCTTGAGCGGGAGCTGTTTCGGGAACCGTGTTGGCCGGCGCATTGGCCGCACCCGTTGGGCCTGCTCGCTGCACTCGGTCTGGAAGGGGGGACAGCACAGAACCTGATCCCACAGACGGAGGAACCGGAGCCCCGCTTGGATCGCCTGATCCTCCCGTGGGCAGAGTAGAAACCTTGAGGGTGTCGACCGGGTCCGGCCTGTCAGGATCGGAGTCAGCCAGTTCGATCGTCACCGGATCGCTTTGCGACTGCACTAATTCCACCGGGTGATTCAACCAAACCTTGGCGGCCGCCGGTTCGCCGGGAGCGGGGTAGGTCCAATTCATTGCCTCGGGGATTTGCCAGTTTTCAAGAATCCACGACCCAACCTTCTTTTGCAACACCCATTGCAGATTGCACAGGGTGGAAGACTTTTTCAAAAACTCCCCGGATAGGGTGATCCCATATTCCTTGGTCTCGGGATCTTGCTCCATGTCGATTTTCAATATCTCCTTGCGAAAGCGGAGGATGGCGACCTTGGCTCGGGGCGAGCTGATTTTCCAGGTGAGCCGAAAAAAACCGGGATTTCCCTCCCCTGACATGGCAACCACCATGTGCTGGGATTCGGCCTCGACCACCATCGCCTGCGTCCACCAGTCGGGCGCAATGCGCATTTCCTTGAGCGCTTCGTTATCGGGCATCGATCCCAACTTTTTCACAAGGCCCGGTTGCCTCAAGCTTGCAGGACCCGACAAGGGGAATACGGCCCAGTGCGCCAAGACTTCGACTGGCGGCGTTTTACCGTCAGGAGATTCACCAACGAGCACCGGAATGCGGTTCCACACCTTGGGGGCAAGCTGGCCGTAGCCCGCCGGTCCAGGGATAGGGTAAGTCAAAACCTCGTTCCGACCGACAATTCCAATGGCCATGGGGTCGGGGTGGATCGCTTTCCAGACGAGCCCTTTGGGCAGCGCAATCTGGGCATGGGTCGAGCTGGCTTCGTGCCCCTCGCCATCTTTCAAGACAAGGACCTGTTCTCCTGAGTTACTGGTTTTTGCAAACCAGTGAAACGAAAACGATCGCGAAGAATCGATATCGTTGTGCACGGCCCAGAAGGACATGGCCGGAATCTCGGTCGTGGTTTGATTGCCCTGCCGAATGAAAGTGCGCAAGGCAACCAGGCACCTCGGCTGCACCGCGAGGGAAGCGGTGGCCACCGCATTGTCATGAACGAAGCTCGTCACCGGCTGGAAGGTTCCATAGATGGGACCGAATCTCCCAGCCACGCCGGGAAGATCGGCCACCACCGCCTGGGACGTCTCATCGAGCAATTCGCGGGTCGCGCTCCCGTCGGAATGGGAATCCCACAAGGTGATCCCCGCCGTGCCGACTCCGCCCAGCGCAAAGGCGATCGCGAAGATCAAGGGAATCCCTGGCTGAAGCACGAGGAACAAGGCGGAAAGAATGAGCGCCGCGGCCATCGCTGCGCCCCGGCCAAACCAGTCCGGAAAAATGGGGATGGCGCGTTGCAGCGCGACTTTCTGTTGGAAGATCCGGGCGCCATTGAGGCTGATCTCTTGTTGCCGGCCGGTCAATCCTTCGATTTCTCCGGCGAATTGTTTCGCCTTTGGCTCGAACTGTTTGGCCTTTTGCGGATCCCTTGGATCGCGAGAGCGGACCATCTCGCCGACCGCGGTCTGGATCAAGGCGGCCTTATTTTGGTCCATGCTGGCTCGATCGCGATCGAGGTCTTCCTGCATCTTGCCCAGTTGCAACAGCTTGGTCTGGTATTCGAGATCGAGTTCGCTTCGCCGCTTGACGGTCCACAGGAAGCCAATGAGGATCAGGGGAATGAGCAGGCCAATCACGCCGATCGCGATGCGGCGGCTCTTTCGTAGCGGTTCTTTCGCCTTGGCTTTGTTTCGGAAGAACATGAGCAATCCCAGGTCGACGAGCGCGATGAAAAGGAATCCTCCGCCCGCAACGAGGGAGGGGTAAAGGGCATCGATTGACAGTGCGCGTGATTCGACGGCGATGGCCAGCGCGCCAAGGAGGGGCATCCCAAAGATCAGGTAAAGCCAGCGGGAACTGCCCGGCACGCCGAGTTCCGAGGCGGGTGTCAATGCGGGCGGCTTGCCGGTGGCCTGTTCGACCGCCTGGCGGATCTTCATGAACCAGATGTTCACATATTCGTTGAAGCGTGAAGGCGCGCCAAACACACTTCCTGGATAGGGGGCCAGGAAGATCTGTTTCGGTTCGCCTTTTTCCTCGTAGGTCAGGCTGATCAGGTCGAGTCCCGCGGGGTTCATCAGACGCGGATATTGGCCCAGGCTCACATCCTTGATCGCCCTGAGGGCAATGCGGATCGTTTGGCCGGCGCCCACCAGCGACAAGTACGCGGAGTCGAGCGAGAGCTCTCTGACCTGGCGGAAGTGATAAAACTGCCCGGAGAAGCTAGCGAGCGAGGTTCTGTCGCTGACATAGCAGGAGGTTTGACCCAGGAACCGTTCACCATTTTCTGGTGCATAACCAGGAGCGGTCACGGAGGTGGCGGTGGCGGCCGAAGAGAACTCTTCACGTAGCGCCGTTTCGACCTTCGTGCGGAAATCGGTGGCGCTTTGAAAGCGCAACTGCGGCGTTTTTTCCAGGGCCTGCAGGACAATTTCGTCGAAGCGCACATCGACGAGCACGCGCCGCGAGGGAGCTTCGAATTTGCCGGTCGGCACTTCGCCGGTGAGCATCTCGTACAAAACCACGCCAAGCGAATAGATGTCGGTGCGATGGTCGGTCTCCGCACCCGGCTTCGATTGCTCAGGCGCCATGTACCGGGGCGTTCCGGCCATCGTCTCCGCGTCGGTGTGGTCACTCTGCGATCTTTCCCCGGTTCGGCTTGCCCCTGCGCTATCCTGAGCGCTTGCGTCCGCTCGGAGGATTTTGGCAATGCCGAAATCGGCTACCTTGATCCGTCCGGTTTTATCGAGCAGCAAGTTTTCCGGTTTGATGTCGCGGTGGACGATTCCCCGATCGTGAGCGAACTGCAGCGCATCGCACAGGGGCGGGATGATGGCGAGCGCTTCTCGAGGAGCGAGCTTGCGGCTACGCAGCACCTGGCGCAAATTGACCCCGTCGACAAATTCCATCAAGAGGTAGTAAAACCCTCCCGATTGTCCGAAATCGTGGATCGTGACGATGTTGGGGTGGTTGAGCGCCGCCAGGGCGCGGGCCTCTTTTTCAAAACGAGCGGCGAAGGCCGGGTCTTGCGCGAAACTGGAGGGCAGGACCTTGAGCGCCACGAACCGGTCGAGCTTGGGCTGGCGCGCCTTGAAGACGCAGCCCATCCCTCCCTGGCCGATCAGTTCGAGGATTTCCAGATGCGGCAGCGCCCTGGCGACCTGTTCGATCGTGGGGGCCACAAAGGGAGGGGCACCGGCGGACGAGGCTCCCGCGAAGGAGGCCCCGGTTGTCAGGCCCGCCTGGGCCATCAGACACCTGGGGCAATGGCCGCCGGGAGATTCCGGGGGGATGGGGTTGCCGCATTGGGGGCACAGAGGGAGGTTTTGTTGGTTTTCCATACCCCTACTTGAGGCGCCTCGACTCGCCTGTCACACTTTTTTGCGCAAATCGTGTCAGGAATTTGCAGAAGGAAAAAGCAACATTGCGCAGGATTTGATTTTACAACGATTTTGGTCCGGCAACACAAACCCCACGGCCTCCTCCGGAGGGATCGGCGATGGTGTCTTTAGGGGTGCTTGACCGTCGTGTGTCGGTCGATCCCGAGATCGCTGCGACAATCAAAAAGTATCGCCGTCTTCGAAGCGGAGGCGACCGGGGCAAACACCCAAGGGCTCGAATTGCGCGAAATTGGCTTTTACGTCCCGATGGGTCCTTAAGATAGAGGGGTCGCTCAAGCACCCTGAACCGGCGGGAAATTGGCCCGCTCCGGCCGGGATGCATTGCATGGACACCAGGAATCTCCTTCTCGTGGCGCGAACTCCCTCCCGGAAAGCGGCCAAAGTTCCCGGAATGGAACCGGAGCCAAGGACAGAGCCGGAGCACAAGGCTTTGGCAAAGAGCCTGGGTTCTTCCGCCATAGCGCCCACGACTCCCGCCTCCGCCCCCGTTGCCAAAGCAAGCAAAAGCGCAAAAGACACGAAGGATTTAAATAAGCCCCCAAAGGAACCCAAAGAGAAGGGACCTCAAAAGCTCAAGGACTCCCCGGGGCCGAAACCGTCAAAAGCCGCGGCAGATGGTCAGGCAATCCCGTTCAAGCCCCCGGTCCTTCCCTCCGAACGTCCTTCGACTACCGGGCTGCCAAGCGACTTTGCTCACCTTCCCGCTCTGTTCGCGACCTTGCCCGGGTTTGCCGATCTCATCGCCGGCTTGCAGCGTGGACGCTCCGGCACGATCGATGGCGCCTATGGCTCCAGCGCCGCACTGACGATTGCGGCCCTGGCCCAGGCCACCAAGGGATCCCTGCTCGTGGCGATGGCCCATGTGCGCGACATGGAAGGGTTGGCGGCCGACCTCGAATCGTTCACCGGGGCGACCCCCGCCCTTTTCCCGATCACCGGCTCGCTTCCCGGCGACACGCGGCTAGACCGCGAACACCGCGAGCGGCTCGCGCTCATTTCCAAGCTCAAGGAGGGCCACAGGGAAGGAGAAAATTCCCGCATCATTTTGGCGCCCATCTCGGCCCTGATGCAGCCCGTTCCTTCGCCGGACGAACTGGCAAGCCAGTCGATTCCGCTCATCCCTGCCAGCACAGTGGACCCGGAAGAACTGGCCAAATGGCTGGTTAGCGCCGGGTACACGAGCGCCGACATCGTCGAGAAAACCGGCGAATTCGCGCGCCGCGGCGGGATCATGGACATCTTTTCGCCTGACCGGCTCAAGCCGTTGCGCCTGGAATTCTTCGGCGACGAACTCGAATCTGTCCGCGAATTTCACCCCGAAACCCAGCGCTCTGAATTAACCCTGCCCAAGGCCTCGCTCATGCCGCTTTGCGAGCCGGGTACGGCGGACAAAGAAAGGGCGCAAGCGCCGGCGCCAACCGGCAATTTGATCGAGCACCTGCCGCCCGGCTCCTGGGCCGTGCTCTGGGAACCGGTCGAACTCGACGAGCAGGCGAAGGCGTTCGCGCAGCGAATGGAGGATGTCGTCGGGCTCTTTAGCGTCGAGGGGGTGATGCTTCAGCTCACCTCGGTGCCCTCGGTCGTCGTCAGCGCGTTCCCCGCGCCCAGCTTCGAGTCGATGTGCCGTCTGCCGGTCGAATCGGTGGAACGCTTCTCTGGGTCGGTCGAGCGCATTCGCGACGAACTCGACCAGGCCTGCGGCCATTCCCATGTGATGATCGCGGTGCATGGCGAGGCCGAATCGCGCCGGCTGAACGAGGTGCTTGCGGCGGGCCAACTGGCGAAGGGCCATCTGCTGCACCTGATTCAGGGGAAGGTTCAGCGCGGCTTCCGCATCCCGGGCATCTTCAAGGATTTTCGCGGCAAGGAAGGGGGCGACGGCGCCCTGGTCGTGCTGGGCGGCCAAGAGCTTTTCCACAAGGATGTCTCGCCGGTGAAGTCGGTGTCCACGCGCAAGCTCGAATCGCGCGCCATCGACAGCTTCCTTGACCTAGACGAAGGCGACTTCGTCGTCCATGTCAGCCACGGCATCGCCAAGTATCTGGGCATGCGGCTTTTGGACAAAAGCGGCGCCAGCGGCAAAGTCCCGATTCCCGTCGACGGGTCGAGGGCGGGCGGAGCGCCGGGCGCTCCCGGAGTCGGGCAGGCCGAAGAGCACCTGGTGCTTGAGTTTCGCGATGGCGTCAAGCTGTATGTGCCGGCGACGCGCATCGACTTGGTGCAGAAATATGTCGGCGGTTCGAAGGCCGAGCCTGAACTTTCGAAGTTCGGCGGCACTCACTGGCAAAAACGCAAGGAGAAGGTTCAGGAGGCGGTGCTTGATCTGGCCGCCGACATGATCGCCTTGCAGGCCAAGCGCGAGGGGACCACCGGCTCGCAATACCCGCCCGACAGCGACTGGCAGCGCTCCTTCGAAGCCGGTTTCGGTCATCAGGAAACACCCGACCAGCTCAACGCGATCGGCGAAATCAAGGGGGATATGCAGCGCGCCCGGCCGATGGACCGGCTCGTTTGCGGCGATGTCGGCTACGGCAAAACCGAGCTGGCGCTACGCGCCGCCTTCAAGGCGGTGGACAACGGCCGGCAGGTGGCGATCCTCGTGCCGACTACGGTGCTTGCCGAACAGCATTACCGCAACTTCAGCCGGCGCTTCGCCGATTTCCCCTTCACGGTCGGATCACTCAATCGTTTTCGCACGCCCGCCGAAGTGCGCGACACGCTCAAGGGGATGGAGCAAGGCTCGGTCGATGTCGTCATCGGCACGCACCGCTTGCTTAGCCAGGACATCCGCTTCAAGGATCTAGGCCTGCTCATCATTGACGAGGAGCAGCGCTTCGGCGTCGAGCACAAGGAGCGCTTGAAGCAGTTGCGCGAGACGGTCGACGTGCTTACCCTGACGGCGACTCCAATTCCGCGGACCTTGCATTTGTCGCTTTTGGGGATCCGCGATATCTCTAATCTGGAGACGCCGCCGCCTGACCGTTTGGCGGTAGAAACGCGTATTATCCGTTTCGACGAGACTCTGATCAAGAACGCGCTTGTGCGCGAACTGAACCGCGAGGGCCAGGCCTTTTTCGTGCATCCGCGCGTCGTCGATATCGAACCGCTTGCCGAGCGGATTCGCCGGCTAGTGCCCCAGGCGCGCATCGCCGTGGCTCATGGCCAGATGCACGAGTCGGATCTCGAAAGCGCGATGGTGAAGTTTATTCGCCGCGAGGCCGACCTGCTCATCTCGACGACGATCATCGAAAGCGGCCTCGACATCCCTTCGGCCAACACGATTTTCGTCAACGAAGCGGATCATTACGGCCTCGCCGATCTGCATCAGTTGCGCGGCCGCGTCGGCCGCAGCCGCACGCGCGCCTACGCTTACTTCCTGCTTGACGGTCGCAAGCAGGCCAATCCTCAGGCGGTGCGCCGGCTCAAGGCAATCGAGGAGTTTGCCGAGTTGGGTGCCGGCTTCAAGATTGCGCTACGTGACCTGGAGATCCGCGGGGCTGGGAACATTTTGGGCACGCAGCAAAGCGGCCACATTGCCTCGGTCGGCTACGAGCTTTATTGCCAGCTTCTAGAAAACGCGGTGCGCGGCCTCAAAAATCAACCGGCGCGCGCGGACATCGATGTCACGATTGATCTGCCCTGGCCGGCGTACCTGCCGCGCGACTATGTGCCGGTCACCAAGCAGCGTCTGGAAGTTTACAGGCGGCTGGCCCGCATCCGGCGTTTTGAGCGGATCGAGGATTTTCGCACCGAATTGACCGACCGATTCGGGCCATTGCCCGAACCGGTGACCTGGCTATTGAAGGTGGCGGAAACGCGCCTGATGGCCGCGCGCTGGAACATTCCCTCGATCCACCTCGACCGCCCCGAATCGCCCGACGCACCGATCGAAATGATCCTCACCTACCGCGATGTGCGCAAGGCGCACCTGCTTGCGGGGCGTTCGAATGGGCGGCTGAAAGTGGTTGACGGCACCCGGGCCTATTGCCGCCTGAAAAAGGGAGAAACCGACCCGGAGAAGCTCTTTCAGATCTTGCGGTTTTTGCTGAAGCCGTAGGTAGGCGAAACCTCCTTTGGGGGAGGCAGATGGCCGTTACTTCCCCGCATTTTCCTCAAGCACCACATAGGCGATCTTTTTGCGATGCCAGGTGTAGCTGATGTGGATCTTGCCGTCGGAAGTCTGGATGATCGCGGGGTAGCTGAATTCGCCCGGCTCGGTTTCTAAGTCGATGAACTTCTTCCAGTTGACCGTGTCGGTCGAGACGGCGACCGATAAGGGGGAGCGGCCTTTTTCGACCGGGTTGTAAACGATCATGTGGCGGCCGTCTTTGAGGGTCACGGCGTCGGTGCCCGAGTTGGGGTTGGGCAGATTCGTCAGCGCCAGCGGCGTCCAGTTGTTGCCCCCATCGGTCGATTGGGTGGTAAACACTTTCTTTTGGCGCGAGCGGCCGATGGCGGTCAACCGGTTATTCGGACCAATCAAAATACTTGGCTGAATCGCGTCGATCGGCGGTGTTCCCTCGGGAGGCACGGTGCGCGTCCAGCTGGTGAGGCCGGCATTCACCCGCTCGAAGTGGATGCGCCATTGATCCGGTTCGGTCGGCGTCTCGGTGCTTGAGGGGCACAACAGATCACCGTTGGGCATGGTGATTGGTTTGTTCTTGACGGGTCCCAGGAAACCGTCGGGAAGGCGGATTGCGGCCGACCAGGTCTTCCCCTCGTCGCTCGATTCCTTGCGCATCCCCCACCAGAGATCGGGCGCCGGCCCCAGTTTGTAAAAGAGCACGATCTTGCCAGGCACGCGGCAAAGCACCGGGTTCCAGGTGGGGTAGCGTTTGGCATTGCTCCCTTCGGCCGGAAGGCCATTGGCGACTTCGACGGGAACCGACCAGCCTTTCGCCGTACGGCGTGAGACCCAGATACCCACATCAGGATGGTTTTCGTGAGTGCCGCCAAACCAGGCGGCGAGTATGCCATCGGGAACTTCGAGCAAGGTCGAGGCGTGGCAGGAAGGGAAGGGAGCCGTTTCGTAAAGGAATTCGCGCTTGCCTGATTGAGCTGGGGCAAGGGTGAGGAGCAGCAAGGGCGCGAGCGATGCGGAGAAAGAGATCATGGGTGGTAAAGGCCCCGAATGGGAGGAAGGTCGCTTTGACTTGATTTAGGGTTGGACAAGAGAAAGTCAGGCGCGCGAGACGGAACCAGCCAAGTTCGGCAGCAGGCGCCCTTGGCGCTGTCCAAAACTCGGAAATCGGGTAGGAGGGGGGATTGCTCCCCCCGTCCTCCCACACCACCGGACGTACTCAGTGGTATCCGGCGGTTTTCCTCAGGCGTTTAACGCCGCATGCCTTTGGGTGAGTGTCACGAGACCCAGAGTACCGAACCACCGGTTTGTCATGGCCATGGTTGCGCCAGGGCTTCCAGCCAATCTCCACCAGCCCTTGCCCGAGAGGGCCGTGCACCACGCAGTGGTACTGGGTACCCCAAGCGAGACAAGGAAGTCCACTATGGGCTTGGTCCGTTTACACTGCCGCATTCGGAAGCATCGCAGTTTCCGGCGTATCCACTGGTCCAAATCTCCCAAATGGCTTTTACATGCCGCATAGCGGAAGTAGGCCACCCAGCCGATTAGGGCAGTATTCAACTCTCGGATCACCTTGGCGAGCTCGACTCCTCGGTTCCGCCCAGTGATTTCCCGGATGCGTTCTTTGACCCGTTTCAGATTCTTTGGCGAAATCCCCATTCTGCCGCCTCTCAGGAGTCGGTGGCCGAGAAATTTGCGTTCCTCTACGAACGCCACCTCGCTTTTCTCCCGATTGACTCGCAGTCTGAGTCTTTCCTCCAGGAACCGGGTTATCGATTCGAACACCCTTTCTCCCGCCGCCATCGAGTGAACATAGATGTTGCAATCGTCGGCATATCGGCAGAACTTGTGCCCGCGACTCTCCAGTTCCTTGTCCAATTCATCCAAAAGTAGGTTCGCCAAAAGTGGCGATAGCGGGCCACCTTGCGGGGTCCCTTCCGTTCGGTCGATGTGTACCCCCTCAAGCATCATCCCCGATTGAAGGAATCGGCGGATCAACTTCAGAAGGCGTTTGTCGCCGATGCGACGGGCCAGCCGAGACATCAGGATGTCATGATTGACACGGTCGAAGAACTTCTCCAGGTCAATATCCACCACGATGACGCGGCCCTCGGCCACATATTCCGACGCTTGAAGTAGTGCATCATGCGCACTGCGGTTGCGCCGAAATCCGTAGCTTGAGTCCGAAAAGGTGGGATCGAGCAGAGGATCCAACACTTGGAGAACTGCCTGCTGCACCAGCCGGTCCACTACCGTGGGTATGCCTAGAAGGCGTTTCCCGCCGTCGGGTTTGGGGATTTCCACCCCAAGGACCCGAGCCGGTTGGTAAGTTCCCGTCAACAGTGCATCTGTCAGTTCTTTGCCATGCTTGGTGAACCAGGCTTCCAATTCGTAGACGGTCATGCCATCCACACCTGGCTTGCCCTTGTTCCCCTTGACCCGTTTGAGTGCTCGATCCAGATTGTCTAGCTCACATATCTCCTCCATCATGCGTTCCATCAAGGCTCGTCCTGGTTCGCATGCCGATCGGGCTTGCAACTCCTCGTCCGCTCCAGCTTCGGTTCCGCCGTTGCCAGTTGCGTCGTGGCACGAGTCCACCTTCCACCCCTCCTCGGGCGTTGGCTTAGGCAACCCGCCTTGCTGCTGCTCTGTCCCCATCGAATGTCCCAATACTTGTCCTTGACCTAAGAAATTCGGCCCTTCGCCTCATCGATGGCTTGGCAGCCACCAACCTTGGCTACTATGGCCTCTGCTGACTTCTCCCGTTCCTTCCCCCGATGTCTCCACCACGGTAGTCGTTGCCGACAGAGCGAGAGATCTCCCAGGGTAATTCGTGTATCCTTCCCTCGGCGTTCGCCGGATGTACCTTCGTGTTGTCCGAATGACTTTTGGGCTGTCCCGTCCATGGCCGGTTTACCCCAACACGACGGCCTTATATCCGGTTCCTGTACGTCGAATCCGAGTTGCGGCTTTCGCTTCCTTCAGATCCCACCTCGCGGTGGGCACCCTTGCTAGGCCTTGCGGTTCCTGTCATTTAGGCCCGCGGAGAACTTACACCTCCTGGATACACAACATGCCTGGCGCACCACGAAAAAAGCCTCCCCCATGGGGGAGGCTTCGATCTCTTTTACAGAGTACAGGCATCGAAGCCACGCAGGTCACTCGGGTTCGGGACTTGGCGCGCTCACTTCGATGTCGATTTCGTTTTTCTTGCCGCCTGCGACCTCTTTTTTCAACTTCGATTTGGCCAGATCGGACATATCCGCGGGGATGCGGGGCCTCTTTCCATTGGAAAGGTCCTTCCCTTCCCCTTTGCGCCCCATGAGTTTATCGCCGAACAATCCGATGTCGCGCAGGATGACTCGGTGCGAACCCACCAGTGCGCCCGCGCCACCGCCGTCGGTTTTGAGGGTGTATTTGCCGCTTTCGTCGGTGACGCCGATCGAACGGGGGCCCGGCTGTTCGGGAAGGAATTCGACCTGGATTTTCCCCAGGCCTTTACCATTTTGTTTAACGGTGCCGGTGACTTCAGCGAGTGATGGCCCGCCACCGCATCCGAGGGTCATGATCAACCCGGTCGCAAGGACCAGGGCCCCAAGACGGGGGAATTTCATCGTCGTTGCTCCGTCCTTGGGGTTTAGTAATCGCCGATGACTTCGCTACCGGCGCGGGTCCCGAGCGCCTTCAGCGTCAGGGCGGGTGTTCCGTCCTTGATGAACCGGACCGAACCGTCCGCCATGCAGAAGTTGGCGCCGCCGGTGTGACCGCTGCCGAAAGCATTGATTCGGTCCTCGTACATCGGCTGGGTGATCGCGGTGTTGGCGGGCAGCCGGTAGTTGATGGGTGCGCTCGTGCCAAGCAGGGCATCGGCCTGGGCGCCGAACCAAACCCAGCCCCAATCGGTGATTTTGTCTTCAAGGCCGGGGTAGGTGTCGAACACCGGGTCGTAATAGTGGCGCTCGCCGAACATCAGGGTATTGCTCGTGCCGTCGAGGATGTCGGTGATGCGATACTGGGTGCACTGATTGAACACACCGTCCTGGAAGGCAAATAGGCCCAGCCGGCCGTCAGTCGCCCAGCGGGGGTAACCACGGGTGCCCGCCGAGCCATAGTAGCTCGTCAGGAAGTACCGGTTCGAATCGGTGCCATCGAAGGTTTGGTTGAACGGGTTGCCCGAGTTGGCATTGGAGGGGCAAACAAGCGTTTTGACTTGTTGGCGCATGAAGCAGCCGGGACCGAAGTTCGTGCCGGTGGCCGGATCGATGTTGTTGTTATTGAAGTTGAGCTGGTCCCACTTCTTCCAGAGGTTTTCCTGTTCCATGTAGGACAGAAGTTGATGCATCAGGGCGTAGCGGGTGAAATTGGACGTTTGGCCAAATTGACGCAAGGGGTGAGGGAAGCCGGGGCTCGGATTGGTCGAAGTTTGATCCCGGAGCACGCCGTAAGGCAATTTGCCCTGGGCTCCCTGGTGGTTATGGGCGGCAAGGCCCAGTTGTTTGAGGTTGTTGGTGCAGGTCATCCGGTTGGCGGCCTCGCGGACTTTTTGCACCGCGGGAACAAGAAGTCCAATAAGGACGGCAATGATGGCAATGACCACCAAGAGTTCAATGAGCGTGAACGCTCCGCGACGGGGACGAATCATCGTTTCGCTCCAAATCAGAGAAAGTGCGAATGAAGAAGCGAATTAACATGGCAGAAAAGATTTGACTACCATTACTATCGAAAATATAAGAGCCTTTGGAAAACCGGTCAATCCCAAAAAGGGGAAAGCTTGAGCCACTTTCTCCAAAAATGGAAAACACCATTTTTGTATCAGCTTCAGAAACGGAAGTTGCCATTTCTGTAACAGCTTTGGAAACGGAAATGCCATTTCCAAAGGGCGGGCCTCTTTGGCCGGTTCCTCAAATAGGAAGTCCCCGGTTTTCGCAAAACCTTTCAAGGATTTAAGTCGAGCTTCTTTGTTTTTGCAATCCCAAAAGGACAGGTTCGTAATGAAGAGCCGATGAAGTTTGCCTTCGAAGAATGGGAACCCAACAGAGAACCCAGATCCGGTTGCGTGGCGGTTAGGATCGCCCCTTCGTCGATTCCGGTGGTTAACGGATCCCTCAACTGGCAAAAATCGCGGTCGGCCCGATCCCGGACTACGAGTTTTCGATGAGGGCGCAAACGACTGGTCCCGCGGTCAATGCAAATCGCGGCGCCGCAAACCCCGAACGATTTTCGTTTTGTTTAACTTGACTTTCGTTTTGTTTAGTTTAATAATATGAAAGTCGAATTTAGTTTTATTCAAGGTGAGGCATGGCATGGCGGACGAGGCAGGAGCGGGTTGGATGCGCGAGCTGGATCCGGAAGATAAGGAATTCATCCGGCGCCTGGTGTTGGCGTCGGGATCGCTCAAGGATCTGGCGGTCACCTACGAGGTGTCCTATCCGACGATTCGCGCCCGTCTCGACCGGGTCATTGTCAAGATCAAGGCGACCGAGGAAAGTGGCTCAAGCGACCCGTTCGAAAGCAAATTGCGGGTGCTTGTTGCCTCCGGCATGCTCGCCATCTCGACGGCCCGGGACCTGTTGGCGGCCCACCGCGCGGCGCTCAAGAAAAAGGAGAATTGAATCATGGAACCCTGGTTTGATCCCAATCTATTTGGATGGTTGCCCGGCACGGTCCTTGGAACGACCTTCGGCCTCTGGGGCAGCCTTGCCGGATCCCTGGCCCCGCAGGGCAAGGGCAAGCTGTTCGTCTTGGGGCTGCTCTATCTGCTCCTGGGCTGCAGCGTGACTCTCCTTGGTGCGGGACTCGCCGCCTGGGCCGCCGGTCAGCCGTGGACTGTTATCTTGGTCATGGCCCCCGTAGGCCTCTTCGGCCTCTGTCTGGGCATTCCCCTTGGCCTCCAAGTGATTTGGGTTTACCGGATGGCCGAGGAACGATCGATGCAGGCGAAGGATTTGATTGGTAAGGATCGGTAAGCTGCCGACCTTCTTCGGTTAATGGTCGCCAAGCCGCATCGTGGATCATTGATGAGATGATCCACGATGCGCAACGTTCCTTAATCACAGATTGGGCGCTTTCGGCTTGATCGGCGCCTGGAAGTTAAGCGCGCCCTTCACCTTTACCTTGCGCTGGTAGACCTTGTCGCCGCAGGTGGCCACGATCGTGTCGAAGTGGGCACCCCCAAAAGTCAGGTTCGACAACTTGTTGTTGGGCACGGGAATGATGCAGGTGACCCGGCCCGCCTGATCGCAGACTTGCAACCCAAGACGCGTCGCCACATAAAGGCGCCCATCGCGATCGACCCGCATGCCGTCGGCGCCCGAGTCGTCTGCCGTGTCGGGCACATGGAGGTGGAAATAGCGCTGTTTGTGGGCCAGGCTGCCATCGGGCTGCACCTGGTAACTGTAGACCCAGTGGCTACGGCTGTCGGCCACATAAAGCAGGCTCTGATCGGGCGAGAGGCACAGGCCATTGGAAAATTTCAGGCCCGTGTCGACCACTTTGTCCATGCCCTTGGGGTCGATGTAGTGGATCTTGCTCGGTGAGCGGCCGTCCCATCCCGGTTCGGTGACATAGATTCCCCCCTGGGCATTGACGACCAGATCGTTGCCGCGCCAGCCGCCCACAATCTTGCTCGCTTTCCCTTCGGCGTCCCAGGCGAGGATCGCGTTGTCCGCGCCGGAAGCCGCGTACAACCGGCCATCGGGACCGAAGTTTTGACCGTCGCCGCGCTTGGAATCTTCCAGCCAAACCGCCGCTTTTCCCTCGGGGGTCACCTTGTAGGTCTTGGATTTGCCGACATCGTTAAAGAAGACTTCGCCCTTGGCATTGGTCGCGGGACCCTCGGTGAAGGCATAACCTTCGCCGACCAGTTTCCAATCTTCGCCGGGGACGAGAATGTCTTGAAGCTGGCTCGATCCCTTGCCCGCCTTGACGGGTTCGGGCCAGCCTTTCCATAACCACTCGGTCGCCTCGGGAAAAACCTGCGTGCCATGTTCGACATTGTGGCCGCCGGTGCCCCAGGCATGTTTGACCTCGTAGCCGGCGAAAACAAGCGAGCGTTCCATAGCCTGGTTCGCCATCCACCAGTCGCCGCCAAAGATGTTGAGATCGCCTGAGCCATCCTCAAGGAAAATTCGCAGGGGTTTGGGTTCGTATTTACGCACAAGCGTCGAGTAATTCTGCCCGCCGCGCAAGCCCACGTAGGTGCCGACCGTGCTAAAGACGCGCGAGAAGGCGTCAGGCCGTTCCCAGGCGGCGGTGAAGGCGCAGATCGCGCCGCTGGAAGCGCCGCCGATGGCACGGTCGTTGCCATTCTTGGAAAGAACAATCGCGCGCCCGTCGGCCGCCTTCCTGGTCTCTACCTCGGGCAAAAGTTCGTTCAAAAGAAAACGGGCATAGTCGTCGCCCAGGCCGTCATATTCAAAGCTGCGGTTGAAGCGGTCGAGTGCATTGGGCTGGATTGCCTTGACCCGGCCATGCATGACGAACACGCCAATGGTGACCGGCATCTTCTTTTCATGGATCAACTTGTCGAAAACTTCCGGCGCCTTGTACTGAATGCCGTCCTGATTGACATAAACGCAGGCGGGCGTTTTTCCGTCGTACTGGGCCGGAATGTAAACCCAGTAGTCGCGGTAGGTTCCCGGGTAGATTTTGCTCTTTTCAAACGAGAATTTTTGGACTTCTCCCTTGGGAGCCTGGCCGCAAAGGCCCGAAACGCAAGAAGCCACCCAAAGGGCGGCATAAAACAAGGCACGAGAAGTCATGATCTTCACCAGGGGAATCGCGCAAAGCGCGGGGAGAAGGAAGGCAGTGAGGGATTTCCTAAGGAGGGGAGCCATTTGAGGCAAAGAGAAAAGCAGCGACCTTCCGCACGCCCGTCGTTGAGGCCGCGCAGAGGGTCATTTCGACCACAAAGCGTGCGGGCCCCCTTTGTCGTTAGCTCCGGCTCTTCATGGAAATGTCATCGAAATCAACGAAAGATGGGCAGGCGACCTCTAAAAAAGCCCTGGATCGGTTCCTTCACGGGATGGCGGCTTTCAATCGCCGTCTCGCAACACTTGAAAGCATCGAAATGAGTTCCCCCGGTTCTTCGGCTCAGGACGAAACGCGTGTACTTGCGCAGGCCCCCGGCCCGATGCCGGGTGGGACCGTGGGCCCCGTGCTCATTCGCCACGAAGGCCAGTGTGCACGCGAGCGCAGCACCTGCGGCTGGCGGGACAGGCTTATCAGCCATGAAGATGTGCCCCTGGGGCCTGCTGCCTGGGCACATGCGGTTGACATCGACGGGGCGCAGGCTCATTTCCACAAGCGCTCGACCGAGCTTTACTATGTCCTCGAAGGAGGCGGCGAAGTCTTGCTCGATGGCGTTGCCCATGCGGTCGGCAAGGGATCGCTGGTGCACATTCCGCCGGGTGTTGTGCATGCCGCGCATGGGAAGATGCGGGTGCTGGTGGTGGGAATCCCCGACATTGCCGATGACGATTACTTTGCCGAGAACTGACGGATTCATTGCTGGGATGTGCCGCTTCTGCTTTTCCTGAGCGGCTCCTGAACTCTGAGACTTGAGAGCTACCATGAAGTCGATCGTTGTGCTCTTTGCATGGATGGGTTGCGTTTTCGCTTGTTCGGCGCAACCGGGATTTGTGTTCTTCGAACCGGTGCAACCGGCGCGAAAGGTCCAGATCATGGCCCATCGTGGGCTGTCCATGCTCGCGCCTGAAAACTCCCTGCAGGCGATCACCGGTTGCACCGGCGATTTCATCGAATGGGCCGAAGTCGATCTGCGACTTACAAGCGATCGCAAGCATGTCTTGTTGCACGATGCGACGGTTGACCGGGTAACCACCTCAAAGGGCAAGGTGGCCGATTTTCCCCTTGGTGAACTTTTGAAGATGGAAGCGGGCCTTCCCTTTGCCAAACGCTTTGCGGGCACGCGGCTCGTTGCCTTAGGCGAACTCTTAACCCAGGCCAAGGGTAAGCTCAATCTGTACCTCGATTGCAAGGCGATCGATGCGGAATTGCTCGTCAAGGAAATCCTCGATGCAGGCATGGAGAAGCAGGTTCTCGTCTACGACGAGCCGGCGACCCTTGCCAAGATCCGGTCGCTCTCAGGCGGCAAAATTGCCGTCATGTGCAAATTTCGCCCGAATGAGATCGATTTAGATGCTTTTGCCAAGGATGTGGCGCCCGCCGTGGTCGAAATCGATGCCGACCTCGTCAGTGCAGCGCTTTGCACGCAATTTCATGACAAGGGAATCAAAGTTCAGGCGAAGGTGCTGGGCCCCGTTTGGGACAATCCCGCGACCTGGACGATCCTGATCGAAGCGGGAGTCGATTATCTGCAAACCGACGATCCGGTCGGGGCGCGATTCGCCGACGTGCGACACAGGCTCCCGCAGTTTCCCGTAGGAATCGCCTTCCATCGGGGGGCCTCACGCTACGCGCCCGAGAACACGTTGCCGGCCATTGCCAAGGCCGTGGTGGCGGGGGCCGACTACATCGAAATCGACATCCGTCCCACCAAGGATGGAAGCCATGTGCTTTTGCACGATTCGCGCCTTGACCGCACCACCGACGGCAAGGGTTCCGTCAAGGAGAAAACCCTGGCCGAGTTGAAGACGCTACGCGCCGGAGCCTGGTTCGGAGCGCCCTATGCCGAGACCCCCATCCCCACGCTCGACGAGGCGCTGAATGCCTATGGCAATCAAGCGCATGCCTACCTCGATGCCAAGGAGATCGCTCCCGAGGCGCTCTTGGCCGCGATCAAAAAGCATGATCTGCTTGAGCGGCATGTCGTGTATCAATCGGCCGACTATTGCAAGCGAATCGTCGCGCTTGAACCCGCGGTGAAGACGATTCCGGGGTTGAAGTCGGCCGCCGACCTGGAGCGGATTCTCGCCGTGAAGCCTTATGGGGTCGATGCGGCCTGGAGTCTATTGACGAAGGAGTTCATCGAGAAATGCCACGCCAAGGGGATCAAGGTCTTCTCCGATGCTCTGGGCGCCAATGAAACGGTCACGCAATACCGGCGCGCGATTCAGTGGGGGATCGATGTCATCCAGACCGATTATCCGTTGCGGGTGTTGCGAGCGATCGAACTGGAAGCCATCCGTTAGGCGCTGATCGATGACTTAACGATCCCTCGCGCGCGCCGATTCAGGAATTTGTCATCCCAATCGCCTCGGACGCGTCGGCTTGTCGCACGCGACTGGGCTCCGAGGCATTGGGTTCCAGGTTGGCGGGAATCAACAGCGAGGCATGGGATCGGTTTTCCCAAAGCAAGCCAAGCACGGTGAGGTGCAGCCAGCCCAGAGAAATCAGAGTCAAAACCCACAAAGGAAAAAACGCCACCTGGCTGCCGAGTCCGAGGCGGGACATCATTCCCAAGAGGGGCGGAAGGATGAACCCGCCCAGCGCGCCGAGCGTTCCCACCAGCCCGGCCACGGCGCCGACGTCGTTTGGGAAATAGGTCGGAATGTATTTGAACACGGCCGCCTTGCCGATGCCCATGCAACAGCCCAGGGCCACGATCAAAACCGTGAAGGTTGTCATTGAGAGTTCCAGGATCGATTTTGGTAGCGATAAGAGACTCAAGGTCGCAAGCATGGCGATAAAAACGGTGTAGCTCAAAAGCCGGGCACCGTATTGGTCCGACAGCCACCCTCCAAGTGGCCGCAGGAGACTGGCGGGAAAAATGAACAAGGCGGTAAGGTAGCCCGCGGTCGTCAGGCTCAGTCCATATTCGTCCACATAGTGCCTGGGAAGATAGGTCGCCAAGGCGACATAGGCGCCAAACACCACGACATAGTAAAGCCCAAAGCGCCACACTCGAACATTTTCGAGCGGTTTGAGTAGATCGGCCAGGGACCGGTCGCGGCCCGGGCAACGATCCGGGCTCGGCGTCCAGCGCCAAAGCGCGGCCGCCATCAACAGTAGCAAAAGCGCATAGATCACCGGAATTACGCGCCAGCCGCCATTCGACAGCCCCTGACTCATCCCCACAAGCGGCCCGAACACAAGCAGTGCCGGGACGAGGAATTTCGTGAGCGAGGCGCCGACATTGCCCGCTCCGAAAATACCCAGCGCCGTGCCCTTTTCCGATTGCGGATACCAGGAAGAGATCCAGACCACGCCCACTGAAAAAGAATTGCCCGCCAGACCAAACAACACCGCGCAGGCAAGCAAACCGCCGTAATTCGTCACCTGGCTTAAGAGAAACGTCGGCAATGCGCAAAAGAGCAGGATGCCGATCATCATCGGTCGACCTCCGTATTTCTCCGACCAGATTCCAAATTGCAACCGGGGAAGAGAACCGGCCAAGATCGACAACGCCAGCGCCCATTCAAACTGTTCGGCCGAAAGCTGGAACTCATCGCGAATGGGGATGCCGATGACCCCCAGCATCAACCAAACGGCAAAGAGCAGGGTGAACGCCGTGGTCGAAAGCCAGAGCACTTGCTGGGCCTGCCCACGAGACGGCTGGCCAAGCAAATGTTTCGAATCAATATTCTGCCGTGCAAAGATCTGCAAGAATCGGCTCATGGTCGAAGATTCCGCTGTTTCCAAAAACTCACAAGGCCACTGGTTGTTGCTTCTTGATGTTGAGGAGCATGGCGGTGATCGGCCCGCGGCAGGAGCCGCAGCCGGTGCCCGCGCCCGTGCGTTCGCCGATTTCGTTGAGATTGCGACAGCCCTCGTCGCACGCCGCCAAAATGGTCGACTTGGTCACCTGGCGGCAATGACACACCAGGGGGTCTTGTGCCTGCGGACTCAAGTCGGCCGAGGCGAACAGATCCAGGCGGTTGGCCGGTAAGAGATCGCCGCGTTCGAACCGCCCTACGAGCTCGCCCGCAAGATGGGTGTCGCCCACCAGGACGGCGCCGGCCAGCCGCCCCTCGCGAATCACCAGCTTGCGGTAAACTCCCTTGCTTTCCTCGATGATCTGGATGACTTCGTCCTCGCCGGCGCGCCCTTCGATATCCCCCATGCTCGCCACATCGATGCCGACGACTTTCAAGCGCGTGTACACTTTCGAACCGCCGTAGCGCGCAACTTGCGAACCGGCGAGGACCTCCGCGAGCACCGAGCATTGTTCATAGACCGGCTGCACCGTTCCGTAGGTCTGGTAACGGTGTTCCGCGCATTCGCCCACGGCATAGATATCCGGGATCGAAGTTTGAAGCTCGTCGTTGACATGGATGCCGGCATTGGTTGGGATGTTCGAGTCGCGGGCCAGATCGATGCGTGGTTTCACTCCGCTTGCCAGGATGACCAGATCGGCGGGAAGACGGCTTCCGTCGGCAAGGCGTAGCGCCTCGACCCGATCGATTCCCTCGAACCCTTTCGTGTTGACCGAGGTGATGACTGCGATGCCCATCTTTGCAAGCGATTGGCGCAAAAACGTGGCGCCGAGCGGATCGAGCTGGCGGTTCATCAGATGGCTGAACAGGTGGACGATCGTGACATTCATGCCGAGATCGAGTAGCCCCTTGGCCGCTTCTATGCCAAGAAGTCCTCCGCCGATGACGACCGCGTTCCCCCCTGGCCTGGCAAGCTTGCGGATCTTCTGGCAATCATCGATCGTGCGGTAGGCCGCAATTCCCCGCTTCCAAACTCCCTGCCGATTGAGTAACCCTTCCGCAATCGGAAGACGGGGAGCGCTGCCGGTGGCGAAGACCGCCTTGTCGAAATAGTGTTCGGTGCCGTCTTCGGTCCAGAGCCGGTGAGCGGCCGCGGAAAGGCGCGTGACTTTTTGTCCGGAGATCAGGCGGATCCCCTGTTTGGCGTACCAGGAGCGTGGTTTGAAAGTGATTTCGTCGACATCGCCGCCAAGGAGCACCTGGTTGAGGAGGATCCGATTGTAGCTGCCTTGATTTTCTTCTCCGAATACAGAGATCTCATAAGTGCGATGAGCCTGAAGACGCAAAAGGCCATCGAGAAGACGGCTGGTCGCCATGCCGTTGCCGATGATGGCGAGTTGTTTTCTACTCACGGATTCCTGCTTCCCATGGACGCCGGACTGCTGGCTTGTTTTTTCTCTTCTGCTGTGACTCGAGCGAGGCATACCGCCACGAATTTGAATTCGGGCATGCGGCTGGTGGGATCAAGCGCGGGGTTGGTCAGAAGATTGGCCGCCGCTTTGCCGCCCCAGTGGAACGGCGCGAAAACGGTGTCGCTGCGGATGGTTCGGCTCAGATGCGCCTCGAACTGAACTTCGGCCCGGCGGCTCTTGACCAGCACGAGGTCCCCAGAGGAGATCCCGTGCCGGGCCGCGAGTTCCGGATGAAGCTCGAGCCGGGGCTGCGGTTTGGCCGTGAGGAGTTTGCTAACCCGGCGCGTCTGGGCACCCGAGTTGTAATGCTCCATGTAGCGGCCGGTAGTGAGGTAGATCGGGTAATCGGCATCGGGCTCTTCCGCCGCGGCGCGATGTTCCACCGGATGCAGTCTCGCCTTGCCATCGGCATGGAAGAAGCGCTGGGCAAACAACCTGGGTGAATCCGGGCCATCTTCGGCGGGGCAGGGCCAAAAAACCCCTCCTTCTCGTTCGATCCGCTCGTAGGTGATGCCTGCGTAGTCGGCGGTGCCGCCGGCCGAGGCCAAGCGCAATTCATTGAAAACTTCTTGCGCGGACGCGTAGGCAAACCGTTCACCTTCTCCCAGGCGAGCGGCAAGCTGGCTGAGGATTTCCAGATCGGACCGTACTCCCTCGGGGGGATCGATGGCGCGCCTGCGCCGAATCACACGGCCTTCCAGATTGGTCATCGTCCCCTCTTCCTCGGCCCACTGCGTGACGGGAAGGATCACATCGGCCAGTTGGGCCGTTTCATTGAGGAAAGGATCGGCAACCACGAGGAAATCGAGCGATTCGAGCCGCTCCTGAATGCGAGCGGCAAAGGGAGAGGCGACGGCAATGTTGGAGCCCATGACGAGGAGATTGCGCACGCCATCGGGTCTGCCGATCGAATCGAGCAGTTCGTAGGCGCTTTTTCCCTTGCGAGGAATTCTGGCCGGGTCGATCCCCCAGACTTTCGCGACATGAGCGCGGTCGGCATCGACTTCGATCAGGCGATAGCCGGGCAATTGATCGGCTTTTTGCCCATGCTCGCGGCCGCCCTGGCCATTCCCCTGCCCTGTCAGCGTGCCAAAACCGCCGCCAGGTCGGCCTACCTGGCCCAGCGCCAAGGCCAGGTTGATGAAGGCGAGCACCGTGTCGACGCCCTTGCTTTGCTGCTCTGGTCCCCTGCCGGTCAAAATCAGCGACGGTTCCGGGCCCGCCAATGCACGCGCCACCTGGCGCAGCACCGGTTCGGCAATGCCGGTCATCTTTTCGACCATGGCGGGGAAATAGCCTAAAGCGATGCGGCGCACTTCATCGAAACCATGCGTTCGTTGGCGAAGGAAGCTCTCGTCGATCAGGCGCTCTTCCAGGGCGATGAACAAAAGGCCGTTGGCCAGCGCCAGGTCGGAACCGGGCCGCAAGGCCAGGTGAATGGAGGCTTCGCTCGCGGTGGGCGTGCGGCGCGGGTCGGCCACAATGAGCCTGCCGCCGTTGGCCTTTTGCCGCCTGAACCACTGCGACATGGGGGGCAAGGTGTCGAACGGATTGGCGCCAACCAAGAAAAGAGTTTTGGCCTGTTCGATGTCGGCCAGGGGAAAGGGTAAACCCCGGTCGATGCCAAAGGCCTTGTTTTGCGCCGCGGCCGCGCTCGACATGCAATAGCGGCCGTTGTAGTCGATGTTGGAAGTGCCCAGAGCGATGCGTGCGAATTTGCCCAGTAGATAGGCCTTCTCGTGGGTCAAGGCGCCGGAACCAAAAACCCCCAGCGCATTGGCCCCGTGCGTCGCCCGAGTCGCTTGCAGGGCGTCGGCCACCCGGTCCAGCGCCTCTTCCCAGGTCGCCGAATGCAGCCCTCCGTTGGCGCCGCGCACCAGGGGGGTCAAGATGCGTTCGGGATGCTGAATCAACTCGCCCGCCGTCCAGCCCTTCAGGCAAAGCAGGCCGTTGTTGACGGGAAAAGAAGGATCGCCCTCGATGTGGATCTGATCGTTTGTGCGTGTCAGCAAGGTCCCGCATTGCAGCGCGCAATAGGGGCAATGCGTTTTCGTGGGCTCGCCGCCAGGGCGTGCCGGCAAGGGAGAAAGCAACGGCAAGGAATCCTTGGAAGATTCCAAAAGGTTGGTACCAGGTTCGGCCTTGAGCGCGGTCATTACGAAGCCAGGTCCTTGGCGATGCCCAGATAAACCACGCCGTCGGTCACTTCCACGGGATAAGTTTGCGCCGAGCAGACTTCCTCTTGATCGCATTGGCCCGTTCCCGGCTCGAAGCGAAAGGAGTGCATGGGGCAAACGACCTGGCCCTTGGCGATCATGCCATCAGCAAGCGATCCCCCTTTGTGCGGACAACGATTTTCCATCGCAAAAACCCGGTTGCCACGGGTGCGAAAGACCGCGATCACCCGCCCTTCCATCTGAAAGGGCCTGCCCAGGCCCAAGGGCAGCTCTTCCAGTTTGCAAACCGGGACAAAACGGACCGGAAGCGCGACTTGCAGCAAAACCATGACATGAGACTCCTGGGCGCCGGCCTTCTGGGCCAGCGGGAAATGAAAGACAAGGGAGAGAGAAGATAAGGGAGAGAAAGGTGGATTTAGGCGAGCATCGGCAGCGTGATTTTCTTGGGGCCTTCGAACTGGCCCGGGAAACACGGTTCGTTTCGTTCCAGCCAGGGATCGACATAGTCGGCCATCGATTTGGCCACCTCGCCATCCAGATAGCTACCCAGATTCTCTTTGTCCTCGATGAGGATGGCGCGGAGCTTTTCCAGGCCAACGCGAGGGACAAAGTCGTAGGTGCGTTCCAGCCAGCGGGCGTTGTCGCGGTAGTAGATCAGGAAGCGGCCGATCAGGGTGATCGCTTCTTCTTGCGTGCCGACGCGGAATAGCGGATCCGACTTGCGGACATGGGCTCCGGCAGCGCCGCCAACAGAAATTTCCCATTCTCCGCCTTCGGTCGCAACAATGCCGACATCCTTCACCGTGCTTTCGGCGCAGTTGCGGGGGCAGCCGCTGACGCCGAGCTTGACCTTGGCGGGAAATTCAAAGCCCTGAAAGCGCCGTTCCAGCGCGATTCCCAGGCTGGTGCTGTCGTTCGTGCCGAACCGGCAATATTCGCTGCCGACGCAGGTTTTGACCGTGCGCAAGGCCTTGGTGTAGGCGTGGCCGCTGGGCATACCCAGATCGTGCCAGACCTTGGGCAGGTCTTCCTTCTTGATTCCCAACAGGTCGATTCGCTGGCCGCCGGTGATTTTCACCATGGGCACTTCGTATTTCTTCGCCACCTCGCCGATGCGGATCAGCTCGTCGGCCGAGGAAACGCCGCCATACATCCGGGGCACGACCGAGAAGGTGCCGTCTTTTTGAATATTGGCATGAACGCGATCGTTGATGTAGCGTGAATCGCGTTCGTCGACATACTCCTTGCCCCACATTCCTTTCAAAAGCGAAGCCAGCCCTGCCTTGCTCTTTTCGTCGTCTCCGTTGCCCAGTTCCCTGAGCACGGCGGAAACACTTTTGAGGCGCTTCTCGCGAATCGCGGCGACGAGCGCCGGCTTTTCCATGGGCACGGCGCTGACATACCAGTTCTCGCTCGGATCGGCCTCCACCGAGCCGGCGAGTTCCTCGATGAGGCCCTTGATCATCTTCTTGCAGGAACCGCAACCCGAGCCGGCGCGGGTCGCCTTGCCGATGGCGGGGATCGTGCATTTGCCCGCCTTGATCGCGGAACAGATCTGTTTTTTGCTGACCCCGTTGCAGTCGCAGATCTGCTGATCGTCGGGGAGGTCCATCAGCGAAAGGGGTTTGGCGGCGGCAGGCGCACCGAAGAACAGATCCATGCGTCTTTGAGGTGCCAGCCCACCTGCCTGATAAAGGCGCATCATGGCATCGGCGGGGCCAAGGTCGCCAATGAGGCAGGCGGCATGGATGCGGCCGTCGCGGATGATCGCCTTCCAATAAATATCCCGGGCCGGTTCGGTATACTGCACGACCTCGTCGGTGGGCAGTAGGTCAGAGATGCGGCCCATGCTCGCCAGTTCGACGCCGATCACTTTCAATTTCGTCGCGATGCGCGAGCCGGGATAAATGGCATGCGGATAGGCGCCGGTGATGACTTGGGCCAGGGTTTTGGTCTGTTCCCAAAGCGGGGCGACCAGGCCATACACCATGCCGCGATGCTGGACGCATTCGCCCACGCCGTGAACATGGGGGTCGCTCGTGCCCATCTGATCGTTGACGACCAAGGCACGGTCGCACTCCAGGCCGATGCCGCGTACCAGGTCTACATTGGGCCGGATCCCCGCGGAAATGACGACCATGTCGGCGGCGATTTCACTGCCATCGCCAAAGCGGACACCGCTCACCTGGCCCTCGCCGATAAGTTCCTTGGTCACGGTGCCGGTGCGCACCTGGATGCCGAGTTTCTCAAAGGTCTTGCGCAGGATGGCACCGCCCGTTTCGTCCACCTGCACGCTCATCAACCAGGGAGCCATTTCGACGATCGTGACTTCCATGTTTTTGGCGAGCAGGCCCTTGGCCGCTTCGAGGCCGAGCAGGCCGCCGCCCAACACCACGGCCCTGGTGCACTGCTTGGCGTGGTTGGCGATGGCCCGGCAATCGTCGAGCGTGCGGAAAACAAAGACACCGGCAAGGTTCGTTCCGGGGATTGGAGGAACGAACGGCTTGCTTCCGGTCGCGATGACCAGTTCGTCGTATTCGTGGAGAGTGTCGGCGGTGTGAACGACCTTGGCTTCGCGGTCGATGCGCGTGGCGCGCTTGCCGGCTAAGAGGGAAATGCCCTGTTCCTGGTACCACTCGCGCGGATTGAGGACAATCTCTTCTTCTGCCTGGGTTCCGTTGAGGACATTGGAAAGGAGGATGCGGTTGTAGTTTCCATGGGGTTCATCGCCGATCACGGTGATGTCGAAGGCCTCGGGCGCGATCGCGAGGATATCTTCGAGCAATCGGGCTCCCGCCATGCCGTTGCCAATCAGGACAAGACGGCGTTTCTTGAGATTCAATGAACGGATCATGCGAAAGCTCCTTCCCAGGCGGACTTGGTCAAATGCAATTCGAGAAGTTTTTCGCGGTAGGCAACGACCTGGCCCACGATGAGAAGCGTTGGCTTGCCCGAAAAGGAGGGCGGAGCGATTTGAATATTTGAAAGGTCGCTGATATGGAGGATTTGGCCGGGGAGCGTGCCCGATTCGATCACGGCAACCGGCATATCGGAGGCCATGCCGCAGGCCGTGAGGCGCTGAGCGATTCCGGCGAGGTTTCTGCCGCCCATGTAAAAGGCAAGCGTGGGCAGTTTGGCCAGGGTGGGCCAGTCGAGCGTGCACTCAGGCGATTCGGGATCGCGGTGGCCCGTCACCAGAGTGATCGTCGAACCGACGGCACGATGCGTCAGGGGAATGAACGCCTCGGCGGCGGCGCCGAGAGCCGAGGTCACACCCGGGATGATCTGGTAGGGAATGCCTGCCTCGGCAAGGAATTGCGCTTCTTCACCGCCGCGGCCGAAGATGCAGGGATCGCCGCATTGCAACCGGCAAACATGAAGCCCCATGCGGGCCAAACGCACGAGCGATTCATGAATCGTTTCCTGGCGGGTGGAGCCGATGCAATAGCCGCGCTTGCCGACGGAAAGGAGGAGCGCATCGGGCCTGGCTTCTTGCAAAAGCTCCGGGGCGACGAGCGCGTCATAAAGCACCGCGTCGGCGGTTTGCAAGCTTTTTAAGCCGCGCACCGTAATCAGATCGGGAGATCCCGGACCGGCGCCCACCAGGCACACCCGGCCAGAGCGGGCAGATTGAGGCGAGGGGGATGAATGTTGCGATCTCGACGGATCAGGGGGGGACGGGTCGACGGGGCTGAGCATGGGGGATCCCAATGGCATCCTTATCGGGCCGGGCTTGAGTCGCGGCACGGAGGGGCCATTCTGGCCCGGCCCGAAATTACCTTGGGAGAGGTAATGGCTACGAAAAGCAGGTAGCGTGCCAGAATACGTGGTTGACCACGTATTGGCCTTTGGGGTCCTGGTAAATGCAGTGTGGCAAAAGAGTTGCGGTTCCTGCATATTAGGAATGGAAGGCACGAGGAGGTTGCAAAGCGATGCAAGAGGATTGGGCACAAAAGCCACTGAATGCACAATATCTGTGCGTGAAGGTGGTGAAGGCGCGATGACGGCCGATCATTTTCGCAACACCTGTGTGCTTTGGTTTTCGCTGGCAATCGTGGCTTTGGTTTTCTTGGTCGACATCCATTTGCCGCTCGGGGTGGCGAGTGGGGTTCCCTATCTGTTTGCCGTGCTCTTCGCCATGTCGGTGCGGCCTCGGTGGGCCGGGCCTGCGATCGCGATTGTCTGCATGGGTCTGACCCTGCTCAAGATGGAGATTCACTCGGAGCGGGGAACCACGGAATGGTGGAAGGTGATCGCCAATCGTGGATTGGCACTCGTGGCCATTGGAATCGTGGCCTTTGTCGGCTGGATGCGCCAGCGCGCGGAACTTGCCCGGCAGGCGGCCGAGTCCCACGCACTGGACAAGCGCGAGGAACTGGCGAGGCTGGCTCGCGTGCGCACGCTGGGGGAAGCGGCGGCCTGGTTGGCTCATGAACTCAATCAACCTTTGGCGGCCATCAGCCTGCAAGTCGATCTGGCCACCGAGATGGCGCGCCAGGGGCCAACTCGTCTGACGGAACTATCGAGCCTCCTCAACCAGGCCGCGACTCAGGCGGCGCGAGCTTCGGAAATCGTGCGCAGTTTGCGCCTGCTCGCGGGCGGGCCCCGCATGCTTCAGGATGCGGTGGATTTGAACCGGATCGTCGAAGATACCGTGCGCTTGATGCGGCCGCATGCCGACAGGGCTGGCGTGGAACTTCAGGTCTTGCTGCAGCGGCCGGCCGCCGCGATTCTGGGCGACCGCGTCCAGCTTCAACAGGTCTTGGTCAACCTGATACAAAATGGAATGGATGCCGCCGTGCAGGGCTCAGCCCCCGAGAAAAAGGTCTGCATTTCCACCCAGGTTCGCGCCGATCATCTGGAAATCCAGGTGTGCGACACGGGAGGCGGATTTGTGAACCTTGAGCGCGCTTTTGAACGCTTCCACACCACCAAATCGCAGGGATTGGGGCTGGGACTGGCCATCTGTAAGGAGATTATTGACGCCCACGGAGGAAAGATCGAGGCGAAACCGGGTGAGCGACCGTTCGGAGCCCGGCTGCTTGTGCAATTGCCAATTCCCCTGGCCGAGGCGTTGTGATGAGCGAACCAATCATCTATGTGGTGGACGATGATGTGGCCTTGCGCCAGGTGTTGTCTGCCGTCGGACCGATTCTCAAGACCGAATTGGCGAGTTACTCCAGTGCCGAGGATTTTCTTGCCGCCTTCCAGCCCGATCGGCCAGGATGCCTCGTGCTCGACATCAAGATGAAAGGGATGAGCGGGCTGGAGCTTCAGGCGCGCATGGCCGAACAGGGGGCCCACATCCCGATCATCATGATCAGCGGCCATGCCGATGTGCGTACGGCGGTCGAATCGATGTCGATGGGCGCGCTGACCTTGCTGGAAAAACCATTCCGTCTCGAAGAGCTCCTGACCTATCTGAGAAATGCCTTGCAAGTCGCGCAATCCAATTGGACGGCGCTCAAGGAGCAGTCGAACCAGAAGGCGCGCCTGGCGAGCCTGACCCAGAAAGAGCGCGAGGTGTTGCAATTGATCGCCGAGGGCAAGGCGAACAAGGAGATGGCGACGTTGCTTGGCCTGAGCGTGCGCGCGGTGGAAGATCGCCGAGCACGGTTGATGAAAAAGGTCGGCGCCAAGTCGGCGCTCGACCTGGCCCGCATTCTGGCCGGAACCTCCGAAGAAGGTTGAAGTCTGCCCGGCTCCGCTTCCTATCTTTGCAGAGGTTCCGCCCTTGCCTGAAAGCGCCGCAAAAAGCCATCCCGTGGCCTGTTTCCGCCGGTCCAATTTCCTTCCCGTTTCGTAGCAATTCCAAAAAGACTCCAGGAATGGTCCCATTTTCGGGCATTCACAGTTCCTTGGAGTTAGAATTTGACCGACCAAGTTGCGCACCTCCCACTTGCGAGCGACGGCTCATGCCTCTCAATCTGTTCATTGCCAAGGACAACAAAACGCTTGGACCTTTCGCCGAAGAAAAGGTCCGCGAACTTTACCTGAAAGGCAAAATCAGCCCAACCGACCATGTCTGGGCGGAGGGTTTTGATTCGTGGAAGCCGGCTCGGGACTACTTTGGACCGTTGCCTGGTTCCCGTTCGGGTGCACGGCCGGCGCGCGATGCCGATGCCGGGCCAGATGACGATGAGGGCCGGACCTTGCCTGGCTCGATTGTCTCGGGCGGGCGAGATGCTTCCCGAGGGTCTCCTCGCGGTTCTTCGCCAAGAGAATCGCAGCCCAAGCCCGGCCCTGATGCCGAAATGGAAGGGCCCGCACGCAAAAAGACCCGCGCGGTGCCAAAACTCGATGACGACGACGAACCCACACCGCTTCCTCGCAAGAAGAGTCGCGCCAATCGTGACACGATCGATGTCCGCAGTGCTCGATTCGAATCGGAAGCGACCCTGACCACGGTGGCCTACATTTTCGCCTCGTTGTTTTGGGGCGTGCTTGCCGTCGTTTGGTTTTACGCCCCGATCCGGATTCTGCTCAATGGAGATATCCTGGGGGCGTTTTATGGTTTCATTATCGTCATCGTTTCGATTGTCTTCTTTCTCGGCGGCATCATGCTGTCGATGTACGTTTCCGAGCTGTTCTTTCGCGCGAAACTGTATGGCGAAGCGGTCGTGGTTTCAAAAAAGCAGTATACGAAACTCTATTCTCTGCTGCGCGGCGCCAGCGATTCCTTGGGACTCAACGAAACGCCGCTCATGTTTGTCGTCAATAGTTCTGGAAGCATCAACGCGCTGGCGGTTCGCTTCTTAAGCCGCCGCTATGTCATCCTTTTTGGATCGCTGGTGGACCTGTTTCTGGAAAACAACGACGACGAGGCGCTTGGCTATGTGATCGGCCACGAACTGGGCCATCATGCCGCCGGCCATTGCCACTGGTTCAAAGAGACCTTTCTGGGGCCCGCCAAAATTGTGCCGATTCTGGGCCTGGCCCTATCGCGCGCCCGGGAGTTCACCGCCGATCGCCTCGGCATGCTCGTTGCAGGCAATTTCGAGGCGGCCGGGCGCGGCGTCATGGGGCTCGCGCACGGGTCGAAATCGCTGGGTCCTCTCAACAACATCGAAGCGTTCGAAAATCAGGAACAGGATCGTCCCGCCATGGTCGCCTTCATCGACCAGCTCTTTCAAACCCACCCCCGCTTGACCTTGCGGGTCAAAATGATGCAGAAATACTCGGAATCGCTCTAGGTGGAACGAAAAAAAGGAAGCCTCAGGCGTGAGCCTGAGGCTTCCTTGATTGGAGATACTGTTTTCGCGATCTAGACCGCGTTAACCTTGCGGGGTCATTCCCAGCACGATGTCGAAGCGCGCCGCGACTTCGCCGATGCGCGAGCCCTTGATCGGGTCGAAGGCGACGGTGATGGCCGCGCGCTCCTTGGGATCGGTGATGGCCGCGTAAACGCCGTCGCGGGCATTCCCCTTGTGCCCCTTGATGTAGCACTGCGTCGTCAGCAGCTCCTTGTCGTTTTTGCGAATCTTGTAGTGGATGTGGGGCGTGCGGCCGGGGTAGGCGACCGGCTGGATCGTGCGGAAATAGTATTCGCCGGTGGAGCCGGTCAGGAACCGGCCAAACCCCTGGAAGTTTTTGTCGGCCTTCTCCTTGTTGTCGGTGCCGGTATGAAGGTAGGCGCCGTTTTGATCGCATTGCCAGATTTCCACCACGGCGCCGCGAATCGGGTTGCCCTTCGCATCGAGCACCTTGCCCGTGACATGCGCGATCGTGCCGACCGCGGGAGTCAGGCGATTGTTGAGCACGATCAAATCGTTGTCGGTATCGAGCGGCAGCTTGTCGGGATAGAAAGGCCCTTCCGTTTGGCTGGGCGTACGGGTCAGTTCGTCCGCGAAGGCTCCCGGCGCCCACAAGGCCGCCGCGCTCAGCCCGCCCATGGCCAGAAATTGGCGGCGGCCCAGAATGTCATGCGCGAGCACCCGATCAAGATTCTGGATTGGTCTCATGGCGGCGGTCCTTGAAGAGGTCGAGAGATGAGGAAGGAAATTTGGCCACTTGAGGCGAATTGGACCAAGTGTCGCCATCTTAATTGATCCTTGCAAAGCGGTCCATGGAAAACCGGCCGGCTCTTCGGGCATCATTGCCTGTCTTTAAGGGGAGCGGTGCGCTGCTCTAAGTATCTTGCCACCGCGGGACCCATTCCCACGCTTCAACCCGTTCCAATGAGGACTGCGCCAAGGGCCCCGATCGCTTGACATTGGTTCCAAAGGTGGAAAAATATCACCGGATAGATGATGGCAAGCGAGAGACTCCCTGCCCCTGGGAGGCCTCGTTGCTCCCAAGGAAGACCGCCTGGCCAAGGATTGCCTCCAAGTTTTCGGTGAATCTCCCTCCCCGCCTGTTTCACAGATATTGGTAGGTAATTAGTTAGATCGATCGACTCACGACCCCCTGGCTCACTCATGACGATTCGTTGGTTCCTGCTGCTCATTGCTGGAATGGGCGTGGCTGCGCCCGCCTTGGCGGCCGATCCGCCCGCCGGTGAAGCAATTTACCTGGCCAAGTGTGCCTCGTGCCATGGCAAGTCGGGCGAAGGGGTTGCGGACAAGTATTCCCAACCGCTCGAAGGGGATCGTTCCATTCCCCAGCTGGCCAAGTTGATCGCGCGCACCATGCCCGAAGACAAGCCGGGCACCTGCATCGGCGAGGAAGCGGATCGGGTCGCGGCCTACATTCATGGCGCCTTCTATTCGATTACCGCGCGCGAACGCAACAAGCCGGCCCGCATCGCCCTGGCACGCTTAACCGTCAAGCAATATGGCAACGCGGTGACCGATCTGGTTGGCTCGTTTCGGGGGCAAGCGGGCCGCGACGAAAGGCAGGGCCTACGCGGCGAATATTACGACGATCGCAATTTCTCGGGCGACAAGCGCAAGGAAGACCGGATCGACCCTCAGGTCGATTTTCGTTTCGAAGCGAAGAGCCCGGTGGAAGGCAAGATCGAAGCCAAGCAGTTCGCCATCCGCTGGCAAGGCAGCGTCGTCGCGCCGGAAACCGGCCTGTACGACTTCATCGTCGGCTGCGACCACGCCGTCAAACTCTATGTCAACTCTCAAGAAAAGCCGCTCATCGATGCCTGGGTGAAATCGGGCAGCGATACCGAGTTCAAGGGTTCGCTTTTTTTGCTCGGTGGCAGGTCCTATTCTCTTCGGCTCGAGTTTTCCAAGGCCAATCAGGGTGTCGTCGATAAAAAGCGCGAAAAAGAAGCACCCATCGCCAAGGCTTTCATCTCGCTGCAGTGGAAGCCGCCACATGGCCCCCGGCAACCGATCAGCCCACGCTATTTGAATCCCGGCCATTCTCCGGAAGTCTTCGTCGTCAGCTCCCCGTTTCCCCCGGACGACCGCAGTCTGGGCTGGGAGCGCGGCACGGCCATTTCTCGCGAATGGGACCAGGCAGCCACGGAGGCAGCGCTTGAAACGGCTACCTACATTGTCAGCCGGATCAACTCACTGGCGGGCACCCGCGACAAGGAGACCGACAAACCGAAGAAGGTCAAGGACTTTGCCCGAACTTTCACCGAACGGGCCTTCCGTCACCCCCTCTCAGCGGATGAGGTAAGCACTTACATCGACAAGCCGTTTGCCTCGACCAAGGACTTGGATTTGGCGATCAAGAAAGTCGTCTTGCTCGTGCTCAAATCGCCGCGCTTTCTTTACCGTGAGAACGCGAGTGACACGAGCCCCTTCGCGGTCGCCTCACGGCTTTCGTTTGGCCTCTGGGATTCACTGCCTGATCGAGAGCTGTTTCAAGAAGCGAAGGCTGGCCGCCTGGGACCGGCTCAGATCGTGCGCCAGACCGAACGGATGATGAACGATCCGCGCGCCAAAACGAAACTGCGCGATTTTTTGCTCACCTATTTGAAGGCGAACGCCGGCGCCGAGCTGGCCAAGGATCCCAAACGGTTCACCGGCTTCGATGAACTTTTAGTCGCCGATCTGCGCACCTCGCTTGAGATCATGCTCGACGAAACGCTCTGGAGCTCCTCCTCCGATTTTCGCCAGCTGCTGTTGGCGCCGCAGATGCCGATGAACGAGCGGATGGCCGCCTTCTATGGGGTGAAACTGCCCGAAGGCAAAGGGTTTCGCAAGGCCACGACCGACGAAGAGCGCCTGGGCGTGCTGACCCACCCTTACCTACTTTCGGCGCTGGCCTACACGCGCGAATCGTCCCCCATTCACCGCGGGGTGTTTCTGGCGCGAAGCGTTTTGGGCCTGGGGCTCAAACCGCCTCCGGAAGCGGTCGCACCCGTGTCTCCTGAACTGCAGCCACAACTGACGACGAGGGAACGGGTCACCCTGCAAACGAACGCGAACGCCTGCATGAGCTGCCACGGCGTGATCAATCCCCTCGGGTTCACACTGGAAAACTACGATGCGGTCGGGCGTTTTCGCAAGCTCGACAACAACAAACCGGTCGATTCCCAGGGGGCTTACCTGGCGCGCACTGGCGCCACCGTGAAGTTTCAGGGGGTCAAGGAACTGGGGGCGTATCTGGCGGCCAGCGAGGAAGTTCATGCCGCTTTTGCCGAAAAAATGTTCCACCACCTGGTGCAGCAGCCGGTGCGGGCTTATGGCCCCAAGAAACTCGAGGAATTGAGCTCGCGATTTCGCGCCAACGGGTTCAATATGCGTCAGTTGGCGGTCGATATCCTGTTAACATCCGCCCAACCCCCCAAACCAGCCACGGTTTCGGCGGCGAGTGGCTCCCGTTAACCCGCGGCGTTTCACGACGATCCGCTATAATGTTCCAGAGCCAAACAATCCCTCCCGGCCTGCGTTTACATTCCCTCCGCTGACTTGAGTCCAAGAGCCGCGCCTACCTTGATGGAGCCTTCGATGACTCGGAATTCGACCCGCCGCGCGTTTCTGCGAGATACCGGACTTCAGGCCGCCGCTCTTCCTTTTCTGTTCAATCTGCCAAGCCTTGGCTTTGCCAATCAGACCAAGCGCAAACAACGCTTGGTTGTGATTTTCACCCCCAACGGCATCATCCCCGACGCCTTCTGGCCCGAAAAAGAAGGCTCCTTCGTCGGCGGCGACAAGCCCTTGGTCCTCAAGGAAATCCTTCAGCCGTTTGAGCCCTACAAGGACAAACTTTTGACCCTGCACGGGGTTTGTGACAAGGTGAAGGGGGACGGCGACGGCCACATGCGCGGCATTGGCTGTCTTTTGACGGGTGCTGAGCTGTTTCCCGGCAACATTCAGGGCGGATCGGATACCCCAGCCGGGTGGGCCAGCGGACTTTCGATCGATCAGGAAATCCGCAATTTCCTGCAAAAAGACAACGCCACGAAAACCCGCTACGGGTCGCTTGAATTTGGCGTGCTCGTGCCGGAACGCGCCGACACCTGGACCCGCCTCGTTTATTCTGGTCCCAACAAACCGGTCACGCCGATCGATAACCCTTACCAGATGTTCTCCAAGCTCTACGGCAAAACCAAGGACCGTGAGGCGCTGGGCTCAGTACTCGACATTCTGGGCGAAGACCTCGACAAGCTGAAAACCAAGATCTCAAGCGAAGACAAAAAGCTGGTTGAAGAGCACGCCGCCTTCGTGCGCGAAATGGAGAAGGAACTGAAGAGCGAGGCCAATAGCAAGGGGCTCGATCACAAGATTCCCGAACTGGAGCCGGGCATTCGCGAAGAAAACGACAATATGCCCAAGATCACCAAGATGCAGATCGACCTGATGGTGCAAAGCTTCGCGGCCGATTTCAATCGAGTCGCCACGCTACAGTTCACCAACTCGGTCGGCATGGCGCGGATGAAGTGGCTGGGCGTCGACGAAGGCCACCATGAGCTTTCCCACGAGCCCGACAGCAATGCCAAGGCCAAGGAAAAGCTGGTCAAGATCAACCGCTGGTTCAGCGAGCAGATCGCCTACTTGGCCAAGAAGCTGGCCGACACCCCCGAACCGGGCGGCCCGGGGACGATGCTCGATAATACGACCATTGTCTGGACCAACGAACTGGGCAAGGGCAACTCGCACACGATGGACAATATCCCCTTCATCCTGCTGGGCGGGGGATTGGGTTTCAAAACCGGCCGGTCGCTGAAGTTCCCCAAGGTGCCTCACAACCGTCTTCTCATCGCCTTGGCGAATGCCTTTGGCCACTCGATCAAAACCTTTGGCAAGCCCGACCATTGCAAGGACGGGGCGCTTACCGGGTTGATCTGATCGACCGAGCTAAGCGGTCTCAACTGAGGCGCCGGACTCGGTTGTTGGCCTACCATTTGCACTGGCGATCGCCGATCGAATAAAAGGAAGAAAAATGGGCCGCTTGCCCTTTTTTCTTCCTTTTTTTTGTTCATGAGATGAATCTCACAAAACGTATCGACGCTGCTGACATTGGTCTGGATTCTTGAAGAAACACTCTCGTTTTCTTCCCATGCTGTGCAGAAATGGCCTGGGAAGCATCGATTTCCACCTGATCAAGCCCCCTATTCTCCCAGTTTTCCGGGCAGTGTTTATGGTTCGTCTTCCCCGTTCGTACACGAGCGGTGATTCACCTCGGTGCACATGCCTCGGGTCCCTTTTCTGGGGCAAAGTGGAAGTTAAAATCAAGATGGCCTTGGCCCAGGAGCACAGGCTCAATTCAAATCTCCGGAATTGTTGAATCAACATGGGTTTTCGCCGCTTACTTGCTTCGCTTTTTGGCCAGAGGCCCCGTCTTCCCCTCAAAAGGAACCTGGCTAGCAGCGCGCCGCGTCTGGAAAGCCTGGAACCAAGGTTCAATCCGGCCGATCTCTTCTACCCGAACATCTCCCCGAGCCTGGGCGGCGTGCCCACCCAGTTGCTTTCACTTGAGCTGAATGGCGATGGTAATCTGGATTTGGCCGCCCTGACCGATCAGGCGGTGACGATCTCTTTGGGCAACGGCAAGGGCCAGTTCTTTCAGCCCAAGAGCATCGACCTGGGTTCGCCGATCTTTTTCCTGGCGGCCGCCGATTTCAACGGCGACGGCCGCGCCGACCTCGCCACCGTCTCCTGGCAGACCAATGCCGTCTCGATCCTGATCAACAATAGCGACGGCACCTTCAAAGCGCCCCAGAAACTGACGGTGGGCGGCCAGCCGACCTCGATCGTGCTGAACGACTTCAACGCCGATGGGAAAATCGATCTCGCCGTCAGCAACTACACCGGCAATACTCTGAGCCTTTTTGCGGGCAACGGCGACGCCACATTCAAGGCCCCCACGACGATGGCGATTGGCGAATCCCCCTTCAAGCTGGTTTCCGGCGATTTCAATGGCGACGGCAAGACCGACCTGGCCTGCGTGCTCTTCAGTTCCGGTTCCCTGTCGGTGCTGCTGGGCAATGGCAACGGGACCTTCCAGACGGCGATGGAAACGAAAATCGGCGCCAGCCCGCTGGCGCTGGCCGCGGGCGATGTCAACGGCGATCAAAAAACCGACATCGTGTGCGTCTTCGATAAAAGCAGCACCGGTTCCCTCTTGCTCTTTCAGGCCAATGGCAGTTTCACGACCACGCCCTTCAATGTCGGCACCAACCCTACGGATATTCGCCTGACCGACCTCAATGGCGATGGCAAGCTCGATGCCGCGATCGCCAACCTGGCCGCCAACGGCCTGTCGGTGGCTCTCAATAATGGCGCGGGCGGATTTGGCACGAATCAATCGCTGACCCTCAATGACTCGCAATACTGCCTGACCTCAGGCGATTTCAACAAGGACGGCAAGATCGACCTCGTTGCCAGCGGCGCCGCAGTCGGTGCCACTTCGCTCGTGCTTGGCAACGGCAATGGAACCTTTCAAAAGGGGTCGAGTTTCGGCACCGGGGGCGCCCCCTATGCCCTGGCCGCCGGCGATTTCACCGGCGACTCCGTGATCGACCTGGTGACCGCCAACTACGGTTCCAATACCCTCAGCATTCTGGTGACCAACGCCGACCTCAGTTTTCAGCCAGCACGCACAATCGACTTGGGAGCCCAGCCAGGCAATGTGTCGGCGCGCGATCTGAATGGCGATGGAAAGCTCGACTTGGTGGTCCCCTTGAGCGGCACCAGCCAGGTCGCCCTACTCTTTGGCAATGGCAATGGCACCTTTCAAGCTCCGCAATATCTCGATGGAGGCCAAAACCCGACGCTGGCCAAGTGGGGCTTTCTGGATGGAGACGCGATTGCCGATCTGGTCGTCGCCCATGCCGATAAAACGCTCTCGATTTTTTACGGCAAGGCCGATGGGACCTTCAGCGCGCCGGTGAACTGGACGCTTGGCGACATTCCCGGCTCCCTCGATATCGCCGACATCGATGGCGATGGCAGGAAAGACATCGTCGCCACCGCCTCGTCCTCCAACACCGCGGAAATCCTCTTTGGCAAGAGCGGTCAGGCGCTTCCCGATTCGCTCAAGATCGCAACGGGTGCCGACCCGGTCTCCGTGCTCACGGGCGACTTCAATGGTGATGGCCGCATCGACATTGCCACCGTCAATCAGGGCGATCACTCCATCGGAATCCTTTTGCAGACGAGTGCGCGGGTGTTCGCCGCATCCAAGTTCTTTGCCGTGGGCAAAGGTCCGCAAGCGTTGGTGAGCGGCGATTTCAACAAGGATGGCGCGCTCGACTTGGCGGTGACCAGCCCTGAAGTGGGCACGATCTCGGTCTTGCTCAACGACCGCAAGGGGGGCTTCCTCCCCGCGGTGCAGTATCCTGCGGGAACGATGGCTTATTCCCTCCTGGCGACCGACGTGAATCGCGACGGTATCGTCGATCTGGTTTCCACGAGCTATTCGGAAAAAACGATTCACATTCTGCTGGGTGTCGGGGACGGTTCGTTTCGAGCGGCGCAGTTGACTGCCGCGGGCGGCAAGCCGCAAGCGATCGCAACCGGCGATTTCAATCGCGACGGCAAGCTCGACTGGGTCACCGCCAACACCACGGACAACACCCTTTCCATTGCGCTGGGCCAGGGGAATGGGACTTTTGGCACCCCCACGACCAAGACGACCGGATCGAGCCCCGTTTCGGTGATTGCCGCCGACTTCAACAAAGACGGCAAGCTCGACTTAGCGACCGCCAACTCGGGCGATTTTTCCCTTTCGATTCATCTGGGCAACGGCGACGGCACGTTTCAAAGTTATTCGGCGATCAGCCTGGAAAATGCCCCCAACATGCTCGCCATCGGCGATTTCAACAAAGACGGCAAGATCGACATCATCACCGCAAGCCACGAAGGCAGCGGGGTGGAAATCCTGCTGGGCGTGGGAGATGGGACCTTTCAAAATCCCCAGACGATCGCGCTGGCCAGCGGGCCGCTCAGCGTGACGGTGGGCGATTTCAATCAGGATGGCAATGCCGACATTGCCGCCGCGCTTCCCGACTCGAACCAGGTGGCGTTGCTTCTGGGCAATGGCAACGGTTCGTTCAAGCCGGCCACACTTCTGTCGGTGTCGGCGGGCCCCTGGTCGATCACCAGCGGGGACTTTAATGGCGATGGCAAACTCGACATCGCGACATCGCATCCCAACACCAACTCGGTTTCGGTGTTATTGGCAACCGGCGGCGGCCTCTTCCAGACGGCCACGTCGCTTTACCTGGGCGCGATTCCCTACGATGTGGTCGCCGCCGATCTGAACCGCGACGGCAAGGCCGATCTGGTTTCCGCGAATTACTGGAAAGGGTCGGTCTCGGTCCTTTTGAGCAAGGGTTCAAACGGCTTCGAAGAGGCCAAGCAGTACAACACCGGCGGTTCGCCGCTCGAACTGGCCATCGGCGATTTCAATGGCGATCAAAGGCCGGATATTGTCACGGCCGATACGGAAACTTCGACTGTCTCTTTCCTGGCGAACAGCCCCGCTGGCATCACGGTGAGCGCGACGGGACCGCTGGTCTATGGCACTAGCGTCGTTTTGACTGCCAATTATCTTTCGGCCAACGGCGTTGCGGCCCCTACCGGTCAGGTGGTCTTCAAGCAAGGCGCCACGGTGCTGGGCAGCGCCGCGTTCGCACTCAAAAATGGCGAATGGATCGCCACGCTGACTTTGCCCAAGGGCTGGAATGCGGGCACTCAGGCCGATATTTGGGCCCAGTATGCCGGCGATGCCAACAACACGGCGGTCGCTTCGGCACACGTGAGTTTTGATGTCGCGCCCAAGACCTTGGCTCTGGCCGTGACGCCTGCCAGCAAGACCTACGACGGCACAACCAAGACGACGGCCGTATTGACCTTGAGCGGCTTGATTGGCACCGACAAGGTATCGGTCAGCTATGCTTCGGCCAATTTCGCGGACGCGAATGCGGCCACCGGCAAGACGGTGATCATTGATGGCATCACCCTGACGGGCGCCAATGCGGCGAATTACCGCGTCGATGCATCGCTGGCTTCCAAGGCCAATATCACCCAGAAGGGGTTGACGATCACGGCAGACAGCAAGACGAAAATCTACGGCCAGGCGTTGCCGGATTTGACGGCTAGCTTCAGTGGTCTGGTTGCCGGCGAAACCGCCAGTGCAATTAGCGGTCTGAAAATGGCGACCACCGCGCTGGCATCGAGCAAGGTGGGAGCTTATGCGATCACCGCCAGTGGCGCTTCTTCGGCCAACTACAAGATCACCTTTGTCAACGGCTCGCTGAATGTCACCAAGGCGTCGCTGACGATTTTGCCGGAAGATAAGACCAAGGTGTATGGCACATCCATGCCGGCGTTGACTGCCACAATGATCGGTCTGGTCAACGGCGACTCCTCGGCTGCAATCACCGGACTGAAACTGACCTCGACGGCTACGGCCAAGAGCTCGGTAGGGGATTATTCGATCAAGGGTTCGGCCGCCGTTTCGGCCAACTACACGATCACTTACCTGGTTGGCTCGCTGAAGGTGACGAAGGCGGCGCTAATCGTGGCGCCGGAAAACAAAACCAAGGTCTATGGCGCGGTCCTGCCGGCCTTGACCGCGAAATTCACCGGCCTGGTCAATGGCGACAAGGGAACGACCATTCCCGGCATCAAGCTGACGACGAGCGCGCTGGCCACGAGCAATGTGGGCGATTACGCGATTACGGTCGTGGCGGGCGCTTCGAGCAATTATGAGATCACGCTCGTACCGGGTACCTTGACGGTTCAGCCAGCCAAGCTGGTGATTGCGGCGGAAAACAAGACCAAAGTCTATGGCGATGCCCTGCCCACTTTCACGGCCAAGATCACGGGGCTGGTGAATGGCGACAAGGCGAGCGCGATCACCGGCTTGACGTTCGATACACTGGCAACTCAGTTCAGCCATGTAGGCACCTATGCGATCACGCCAGTGGGTGCGGTGGCGCCGAACTATGCGATCACTTACACACCGGCGAATCTGACGATCACGAAGAAGGCGATAGCCTACACCATTGGCAGCCAGACGCGGACCTATGGAACGCCGCTCGATTTGAACCCGGTGGTGTCTGCGCCCAACTATCAGACCTCGAGCCTGTTCACGCAGGCCGCGTTTGACATCAACGCCTTCAAGACGCGATTTTCCTTCCTTGTGGAGAATTCGGGTGTCACCTCGGACCTTGCAGATGGCTTTACCTTCACGATTCAAGGGATGGGAGCCAACGCGCTCGGTGCCACAGGTAGCGGACTGGGCTATCAGGGGATCGACAAGAGCGTGGCGATCAAGTTCGATCTGCACGACAACGGCGGCGAAGGGAACAACTCCACGGGGCTTTATCTCAATGGCGCCAACCCATCGACTTCGGTCTCCTCGGTCAATTTGAACGGCAGCGGCATCGACTTGCAGGCTTCGAGGAAGATCGTGGCCGACATTACCTACGCGAACAAGAAACTGACGGTCGTATTGACCGACCCATCCACCAAGAAGACGGTGACGCAGACTTACTCGGTCGACATTGCCGCCCAAATGGGATCTTCCAAGGCGTATTTGGGATTCACGGCCGCTACCGGAGGCTCGGCGGCGCGACAGACGGTTCTCGACTGGACGGCCCAGGACGGCAAGGGCAAGGCGTTGTTTGCTTACAGCAACTTCACCGGGGCAAAGGGTTTGGTGGCCAATGGCAACGCCGTCATCAAGGGTGCTGAACTGGTTTTGACGAATGTGAACAAGGCGCTCGACATCCCAACGGGCGTGAACGGAGAAATGCTTTCTCTGGCGCTGCAAAGCACGGGCAATCTCGCGACGAGCGCGGCGGGAACGTACTCCTTGAAAGGTGTTGCGTTCGATGGCACCGGGCAGATCGGGGATTACGATCTCAAACTGACCGATGGAAAACTGACCGTCAACAAGGCGGCGTTGACGATCACCGCCGAAAACAAGACCAAGGTCTATGGCCAGGCGATGCCTCCCTTGACGGTAACCTTCACCGGTCTGATGAATAACGAAACCTCGAAGGTGGTCACGGGCCTGAAGATCACTTCAACCGCCACGGTGGCAAGCAAGGTGGGCAGCTACACGATCACTCCATCTGCGGGTGTGGCTGCCAATTACGCAATCAAATATGAGACTGGCGCCTTGAATGTGACCAAGGCGGCGTTGACGATCACCGCCGAAAACAAATCGAAATTGGCCGGAGCCGCCAACCCGGTATTCACCGCCAAGTACACGGGCTTGGTCAATGGCGACAAGGCGACTGCGCTCACTGGCCTGGTCTTCTTTACCGAAGCGACCGTGGCAAGCAGTCCCGGATTGCAAACGATCGTTGCTTCGGGAGTCACATCGAGCAATTATGAGATCCAGTTTGTCTCAGGAACGCTTGCGATCAATCAGGCGCCGGCGATCACCTCGGCGAACTCTGCCAGTTTTATGCGTGGCCAGCAAAATGCCTTTACGATCACCGCGTCTGGTTTTCCCGCGGCAAACTTTGCGCTGAGCAAAGGAACGCTGCCTGCAGGCGTCATTCTCAACAAAACAACTGGGGTGCTTTCCGGAATTCCGACCGCAGTCCCAGGCACCTACACCTTCACGATCGCGGCCTCCAATGGCATCGGCGCCATTGCGACGCAAGCCTTCAGTTTGATCATTTCTTGACCCGCTGTTTCAAGAAGTCGGCTTCCAGGGTGCGGATTCAAGCCTTCATTCCGATTTCGTTTTTCCGGACCCTCCTTTCCTAACCAGTCATTCCTGTTCCACTGTCTGCCAAGGCCCCTTTTCCGGGTCGAATGCCAAAATAGAATCACGGAGAACTCATAACACGCTCAATCTTGGAACTGTTGAAAAAAATGAATTTTCGCCCCTTCCTCGCTTCACTTTTCAGCCAAGATTCCCGCCGTCCCCTGAGAAGGAAACAGGCTAAACAGGCTCCCAATCTGGAAAGTCTTGAAGTCCGGCTCAATCCGGCCGATCTTTTTTATCCGGACATCACTCCCAGCATTGGTGGGAATCCGTCGCAGTGGCTTTCGGCAGAATTGAACGGCGACGGAAATTTGGATCTGGCCGCCGTGACCGGCCAAGCCGTCACCGTGGCACTTGGAGACGGCAAGGGCCAATTCCTCCAGCCCAGAAGCATTGATCTTGGTTCGCCAATCTATTCTTTGGTGGCCAAAGATTTAGACGGTGATGGCCGCGCCGATCTTGCCGCGATTTCCTGGCAAACCAATGCCGTCTCGATCTTAATGAATCACGGTGATGGAACCTTCGAAGCACCGCGATCTTTGCCGGTTGGGGGGGAGCCGACCACAATTGCGCTCGATGACTTTGATGCCGATGGAAAAATCGACCTGGTTGTCAGCAACTATGGCGACGACACACTGACCTACTTCGTCGGCAGCGGTGGCGGTGCCTTCGGGTCTCCCATGGTTATGCCAGTCGGCGATACGCCAATCAAATTGACTTCTGGGGATTTCAACGGCGACGGTAAAGCCGATCTGGCCTGTATCCTTTATACTCCGGGTTCTCTTTCTATCCTCTTGGGCAACGGCAACGGCACCTTTCAACCGGCGCATGAGACAAACATCGGAGCTCGCCCGCTGGGATTGGTGGCGGGCGATCTGAATGCAGATAAAAAGTCCGACATTGTCTGCGTGTTTGAACAAAACAGTGTTGGTTCGGTCTTCTTGCTTCAATCAGATGGGACTTTCACAACATCAGCGTTCAACGTCGATCCGAATTCCTTCGAGGTTCAGTTGACCGACCTCAATGGCGATGGCAAGCTCGACGCGACGATTTCGAGTTCAACGTCGGGCGGCATTTCCATTGCGATGAATGATGGCATAGGCGGTTTAGTCGGTGATGAATCATTGGTCCCGCCCGGATTCGACTACTGCCTTACTCCGGGAGATTTCAACAACGACAGTAAAGTTGACCTGGTTGCCAGTCAACTGGCTTCTGGTAGCCGCCTCTTCCTCGGTAATGGAAATGGGACATTTTCGGAGGGCGTGCATTTCGGAACCGGGAGCCTGGCGTATACCGTATTTGCCGGAGATTTTACCAACGACGGGACAATCGACATAATCACCGCCAACATCCTCTCTGCGACTCTGACCTTCTTGGCCGCCAACGCCGACTTGACCTTCCAGTCGGCCCGAATCATTGATTTGGGCGATCAACCCATTGGTGTGTTCGGCAAGGACCTCAATAGCGATGGGAAATTGGACCTGCTTGTTCCGCTCAAGACATCGGGCCAGACCGCTCTACTTTTTGGAAATGGCAACGGGACCTTTCAATCTCCGCAAATCATCGGAGGAGCCGAAGCAGATTCCAAAGCAGCAAAAATGGGGGATATGAATGGCGACTCGATTCAGGATCTGGTCGTTTCTCGGGAAAATAACACGCTCTCTATTTATTATGGCCGATTGGATGGAATGTTTTCGGCTCCTGATATCTTGCCTACGCTCGATACGCCCGTGGATTTCGAATTGGCTGATATCAACGGTGATGGTCAGACCGACATTGCGGTCACGTTCGTGTATGCGAATAACATTGAGATGATTTTCGGAAAGAGGGAAGGTACTTCGTGGCTAGTCGATCAACGGCTAACGATTCCGACGACATCATATCACAATACGATCCAGGTCGCAGATTTTAACGGCGATGGGCGAGCCGACATCGCCGTGGATAGCGCGGAAGAAGACGCGATCGAAGTTTTTCTCCAATCTGCCGAACGAACCTTTGGGGGCCCCGTTGCATTCCCCTCCGGCAATTCTCCGATATTCGTTGACGCCGTCGATTTGAATCGCGATGGCGCGCCGGACTTGGCGGTGGCCAAGGGTACCGCAATTTCTGTCTTGATCAATGATCGCAAGGGCGGTTTCTTCCCGGCAGTCCAGTATGCATCGGGAGCGGGGACGCGTTTCGTAGGCGCCACGGACGTGAACCAAGACGGAATTGTTGATCTGATTTCCGCAGGTTCAGAACCCCATGTGCAAGTCTATTTGGGAATCGGAGATGGAACGTTTTGCGCTTCGCAACTAACCAAAGTTGGCGCCAAGCCTCAAGCCATCGTCACGGGGGATTTCAACCGTGATGGCAAGCTCGATTGGGTCACCCTCAACTCGACGGACAACACCATTTCCATCGCGCTTGGCCAGGGAAATGGCAGCTTTGGCACGGCAACGGTGAAAGCTACCGGAGCCAATCCCGTTTCGCTCATCGTTGCCGACTTCAACCGCGACGGCAATCTCGATCTGGCAGTGGCCAACCAGAACGACCTATCGCTTTCGATCTATATGGGCAATGGCGATGGCAAGTTCCAGAGCGTTTCAACAGTGGGCCTCAATAATGCCCCTAATAAGCTTGCTTTCGACGATTTTAATCACGATGGAAAAATCGATATCGCTATTACGAGTTATCAAAGCAAGCGCATTGAAATCTTGCTTGGTAAGGGAGACGGCACTTTCCAAGGTCAGAAGTCGATCGCGGTCGAGGGTGGACCGTTTGGTTTGACGGTTGGTGATTTCAATCAGGACGGTCAGCCAGATCTTGCGACGATACTTTACGATGCCAATCAATTAGCGTTGCTTCTTGGCAATGGCGACGGCTCTTTCCAACCGGCCTCTCTGGTGTCGGTCGCGGAGTATTCCAGGTCGATCACTTGCGGCGATTTTAACGGAGACGGTAAGCTCGATTTGGCAATTTCGCACAGTGCGGCGGGCTCGGCCTCAATCCATCTGGCAAGCGGCGGGGGAGGTTTCGAGCCTGCTTTCTTGGTCTACTTGGGGCCGGACCCGTACCGCGTCATTGCGGCCGATGTGAACCGAGACGGAAAGGCCGACCTCATCGCCGTGAACAACTGGGGAGGATCGGTTTCCGTCCTTATAAGCAAAGGGCCTCTCGGTTTCGAAGAGGCCAAGCAATATGCCACAGGTGGTTCGCCGGCCGAATTGGCGGTCGGCGATTTTAATGGCGATCAAAGGCCGGATATCGTCACGGCTGATAGTGCGACTTCGACCGTTTCCTATTTGGCGAACAGCTCCGCGAATGTCACTTTGGCCGCAATCGGCCCGCTCGTCTATGGCAGCAGTGTGATCTTGTCCGCCAAGGTCGTCTTGGATGACAGCGCCTCAATTCCAACTGGTCAAATCACTTTCAAAAAGGGGTCAACGATCCTGGGCAAGGCAACGCTCGCCCTCAAAAATGGCGAATGGATCGCCACGCTGACCTTACCCATGGGTTGGAATGCCGGAACTCAGGCGGATATCTGGGCACAGTATTCGGGAGATAAGAACAACGAAGCATTTGCCTCGGCCCATATGAACTTCGAAGTGGCGCCCAAGCTGCTAACCGTGGTGGCGACACCCATGAACAAGATCTACGACGGTATGATCGAGACGACTGCTGCCTTGACGGTGAAGGGGCTGATCGGCACCGATAAGGTCGCCGCCGCCTACACCTCAGCCAATTTCGCCGATCCTAACGCAGGTGCTGGCAAAACGGTCGTCGTCAATGGAATCAGATTAACCGGCGCCGGTGCCGCGAATTACCGGGTCCATTCGGACGTTTCTTCCAAGGCGATTATCATCCCGAAGGCCTTGACAGTCACCGCGAATAACAAGGTGAAGGTGTATGGCCAGGCGTTGCCGGAGTTGACCGCGACCTTTACCGGCCTGATTGCCGGCGACACTGCATCCGAGATCAGCGGTTTGAAGCTGGCCACTGCCGCGCTGGCATCGAGCAAGGTGGCAGCTTACGCGATCACCGCGAGCGGGGCCACTTCAGCCAATTACAAGATCGCTTTCGTAAGTGGAACGTTGAACGTTTCCAAGGCCACGCTCACGGTTTTGCCGGCAGACCAGAGCAAAGTGTATGGCGCCGCCATGCCTATTTTCACTTCAACGATCATCGGCCTGGTCAATGGCGATCCGGTATCGGTGGTCACCGGTCTGAAATTAGTCTCAACAGCCACGGCCAAAAGTTCCGTAGGACGATATGCGATCGTTGGCTCGGGCGCCATTTCGGCAAACTATGTGATCACCTTTCAAGTTGGGGTATTGCAGGTGACAAAGGCGGCCTTAACGGTAGCGCCGGAGAACAAGGTCAAGGTGTATGGCGCGGCGCTGCCGGCATTGACCGCCAAGTTCACTGGGCTGGTCAATGGGGACAAGGGGAACACGATCCCCGGCATCAAACTGGCGACAAGCGCGCTGCCTACAAGCAATGTAGGGGAATATCCGATTACGATCGTGACCGGCGCGTCGAGCAATTACGAGGTCACATTGATTCCGGGTACCTTGACGGTGCTGCAGGCCAAGCTTGTGATCGTGGCAGAAAAAACGACAAGAATTTACGGTGATGCGTTGCCAGCATTTACTGCCAAATTTACCGGGCTGGTCAATGGGGACAAGGCGAGCGCGATCACTGGATTGACCTACGACACGTTGGCGACGCCATTGAGCCATGTGGGCACCTACTCGATCACTCCCATGGGCGCGGTGGCGCCCAACTATACGATCACGTACCGACCATCCATCTTGACGATCGCAAAAAAACCGATTACCGCATACCTCGGCTTCCTGTACAGAACCTATGGCACGCCTCTCGATTTGAATCCGGTGGTTCCCAACCCTTACTATCAGAATTCGAGTTTATTCACGCAAAACTCGTTTGATATCAGCGCGTTCAAGACGCGCTTCACGTTCTTGGTGGAGAATTCCGGGATTACAGAGGAACTTGCTGACGGTTTTACCTTCACGATTCAGGGCAATGGTGCCAACGCTATGGGCTCCTCGGGTAGCGGTCTAGGCTACCAGGGAATCGACAAGAGCGTGGCGATCAAGTTCGACCTGTTTGACAATGACGGCGAGGGAAACAACTCGACGGGACTCTATCTCAATGGCGCCAATCCATCGACCCTGGTTTCCTCGATCAATTTGAATGGAACAGGCATCGACCTGCGCGCTTCGCGCAAGCTAGTGGCCGATCTGAGCTATGCCAACAAGAAGCTGGCCGTAACGCTCACCGATCCGGCGACAAAGAAAACGGCCACGCAGACTTACTCAGTGGACATTGCCTCCCATGTGGGATCTTCCAAGGCGTATTTTGGGTTTACTGCATCAACGGGGGGCTCGGCCGCACGGCAGACGATCCTCGACTGGTCCGCCCAAGATGCCAAGGGCGCTGCCTTGTTCAACTATAAAAATTTCACCGGCGCCAATGGGTTGGTGGCCAATGGCAACGCGGTGTTCAGGGGGCCTGACCTGGTTTTAACCGGGGTCAACAAGGAGTCCGAAACGCCCACATCTGTCAATGGAGAAACGCTTTCTTATGCATTGCAAAGTACAGGTAACCTCGCGGCGAGCCCCGTGGGAATTTATGCTCTGAAAATGTTCGCCTTCGATGGCACCGGCCGCTTGAGCGATTACGAGGTCAACGTGATCGACGGCAGACTAATCGTCAAGAAGGCGCCGCTCACGATCGCGGCCGACAACAAGACCAAGGTGTATGGCCAGGCGATGCCTCCCCTGACGGTAACTTTTACCGGCCTGATGAATCACGAAACCTCCAAGGTGGTCACCGGCCTGAAGATCGCATCAACCGCCACGGCGGCAAGCAAGGTCGGCACCTACACGATCACCCCTTCGGCGGGCGTTGCCGCCAACTATGCGATCAAGTATGAGACCGGCAGCTTGAATGTGACCAAAGCGGCGTTGACGATCGCCGCGGAAAACAAAACGAAGCTGGCCGGGGCCGCCAATCCGGTATTCACCGCGAAGTACACCGGTCTGGTCAATGGCGATAAGGCCACGGCGATCTCCGGTTTGGTCCTTTCTACCGAGGCCACGCAGGCAAGCGGTCCCGGATTGCAAACGATCGTCGCCTCGGGCGCGTCTTCGAACAATTACGAGATCCAGTTTGTCTCAGGAATGCTTGCGATCAATCAGGCGCCGGCCATCACCTCGGCGAACTCGACCACCTTTACGCGCGGCCAACAAAATACCTTCACCATTCAGGCGTCGGGTTTTCCCGTAGCCAGCTTTGCCTTGAGCAAGGGAGTGTTGCCCGCCGGAGTCATCCTGAACAAGACGACCGGAGTTCTCTCCGGAACGCCGACTGCGGTGGCTGGCACTTACACGTTCATAATTTCGGCGACGAACGGCATCGGCCCGATCGCCACGCAGATTTTCAACTTGATCATCTCCTAAGTTTCCGACTGTACGCTGGTTCGCATCGGGCAATTCTCGGCCGAGGCAAAGCCGGCCTTGCGCTGTGAAAAGCGCAAGCGCCGGCTTTGCCTCTTTCCTGAACGCCTCAGATTGCCCATGTTTTCAGAAATCAGACTTGCGCTGACTGGACGGGTAGGGGTATCCCTTGACCGCTTGGGTTACTGGCGGCTTTGGGATCGCCCATGAATTGGCTGGCGCGGGAAATCGGAAACTCGGTGCGTGGAGCGGCTTGCCGCCCCGCGAGCGCCCTTTTTCTGATGCTGGCGCTCCTGATGCTCCCCACCATTTCCGGATGCGCCCTGTTTGCTCCCCGCCAGATCGGCGTCAAGCGCATCAGTCTCAAGGACAAGACGGTACTTGGCGTGCAGGGGTACCTGATCGATCACTTATCGGATCGCACGCGCCAAACCTTAAGAGAAGCCGATTTAGAAAAGCTCTATTGCCGATCGCAAATCGAAGCGACCCAGGCGCTCCATGACGATGCGATCGCCGATCCCAGCCCCGATAAGCTGTTTGCTTTGGCCGAAATCCACTCGCGCATTGCTTATGCGATGGGAAGAATGCGCCATCAGGAAGCACTCGGCCATCACTACCTTGCGACCGGCTACGCCTTCCATTTCTTGATCGCCAACTCTTCCGATGGGTCCAAGTCGCGCATCAAGGGCGATGTCGAAAAAGGCGTGATCGCTCAAAGCCATGGAACGAGCCCCTGGGAAACAGCAATGGTGCAGCCCCAGGATGTCTATGATCCCCGTTTCATTCAGGCCTGCGATCTTTACAACAAGAATCTTGCTCATCTTGTGAGTGCGATTCCTCAGAATACCTGGAAGACACCGGCAAAACGCGGCGGCGAGGCGATCACCTTGAGCCTGCAGTCGCGCCATCCTGACCTGACCACCGGCAAGATCGCCAAGCTAATCCCGTGCAATGAATTGGTCGTGACCGGCATGCGCACGCATCATCGCTCTTACGGTTTGGGGGTTCCCCTGCTTTTGGAAGCGAAGGGCAAGCAGGCGAGCACTTTTCAGAGCATCCATGTTGCGCAATCGGCCCTGGCCGGTACCGCCTTCCTGCGCTTTGGCGATAGCCTTGAGGCGCTGCGCCGTGGGCCGATCCCGCCCATTGAAATCGAAGACCCGATCCGCGAACCGGTCGTACAAGTGCAGGGTCGCAAAATTCCGCTCGAAATCGATACGACGACGGTGCTCGCGGCGAGCCTGGCGCGTAGCGGCCTGGAGGGGCTTGACTACAGCGCCTACCTGTTTGGCAATAGCATCTCCGATCGGTTTGGTCTTTATTTGCTCGAGCCCTATCAGCCGGGCAAGATCCCGGTGGTGCTCGTGCATGGATTGCTCTCGTCGCCGATCACCTGGGCGCCGGTGGTCAACGACCTGATGGCCGATCCCGACTTCCGCGAGAAGTACCAGATCTGGGCTTACTTCTACCCGACCGCCCTTCCCTTCCTCTTACCCGCGGCCGACCTGCGCGATAAACTTCTGGTTGTGCGCAACCAGCTCGATCCTGACCAAAAGGACACTGCTCTCGAGAATATGGTGCTCGTCGGCCACAGCATGGGCGGGTTGATCGCGCGCATGCTCACCACCGACAGCGGCAACGATTACTGGCGCGCGATCGCCAACAAGCCGTTTGATGAAGTCGAGTTTTCCGATCCGCAAATCAAACGAGAGCTGCACCGGCTCTTCTTCTTCGAGAAACACCCGCTGGTGACGCGCGCCGTATTCATCGCGACGCCCTTTGGCGGTTCCAACATCAGCCCGTCGCCGGTGGGCCGGCTGGCCGCTTCGATTCCGTCCCTGCCGCCGCAGATGCGCGAAATTGCCGGCACGCTGGCCAATCTTGACCCGAACTTGAACAAGCGGCTTGCCGCGGGCCATGTGCCGACCTCGGTCGAACTGCTCAATCCGAAATCGCCCGTGCTCGCAACGCTCAACCGTTCGCGGCCCAACGGCATTCACTGGCACGCGATCGCTGGTAAGGAGAATGCCTGCTTTGGCCCGCTTTACCGCGCCCTTTTGGAAATCAACAAGGAGGATACGGGAGACGGGGTCGTTGGCCTGGAAAGTGCGCTATTGGTCGAGGCCGAATCGAAGCTCGTCGTGCCCGCAGGCCATACGACCGCGCACCAGCATCCGCTGGCCGTGCGGGAAATCAGGCGCATTTTGCGAGAGCATGCCGCGCTGGCCTCGGGCCAGCCGGCACCATCAAGCACCACGACGGCTGGCTCTTCTACAAGTGAGGCGAAACCGATGAGGATTGCGGCGAAACCAGGGAATTGATCAAAATTGAGTATGTAAAAACTATTAATATCTGCGTGGCAATAACTGTGAATGATAATTAGCAGGGAGAAAGGAAGTGGCTCCTACATCCTCTCGAGGTAGTCCTCTGTGTCTTTACTAAGTCGGAAAATTGATGAGGGATTTTTAAATAAGTAATTTTTTGGTTCTGATCGGCAAGTCTTTGTTCTACCCGTTATGACTACAACTGCAGAAAGGGCCTTTATTTTATTGATATATGTTGAGATGTTATCGGTGCCACTTTCTTTAAAGTTCTTTCCTTTAAAGAAGGACTTGTTGCCGTTTTCGATTTCGTCTTCAATTTCTCCCCAGGTTAACATTATATTTTTCTCGTTTTGTGCGATATTATTTGATATAACAAGCAGAACATTTGGTGCGCCTATGGAGAATTGATTCAGCTTCTCAAATAGAACATCCTTTAGTTTTAGGGTTTCATTTCTGTTAAAAATTATCGGATACGAACTAGAGAATTGTTTTGTTGGTTGATCTCCTTGCTTTTCTGGTATGTGGACAACTCGTAAGTTTAAACATGGCATTGTCTTAAGAGCGTGGTCGCGTGCCGCTCCATTCTTAAGATCTATTTTACATTTGTTAACAATGGATTCGCATTCTGTTATTACTTGATATATTTTTGATTCAAAATATGGTGGAAATTTCTTGTCCAGTGTTAAGTCGTGGCAATTAAGTGCAAATAAAAGTTGCGATGGTATTTTGTAAAGTGAATCAATAATTTGATGCCAACATTTAAAAAATAATGTCATTTCCTTTGATTGGCGAATTCGTTTGACTTCGACATTAAAATATTCAGATTTACTGTTGACCTTAAAATCTGGACCGCCACCAGCATATGATTCATATTCGATATAGAAATCTGGATTTATTAAAAGTAGGTTTGCTGCCTCTAGTTCTGCTATAACGTCATGCAAGTCATCGACTTGATCGGGAGTAAAGGGCTTTATTTTTTTTGCAAATTTTAGCATTGTATTTTTCTATAAATGATGCAAAGCGCGGGCAGATGATCGGCCAGGTCATCAATCTTTCGCATATTGGAAGGCGCCAAATCTTCGCGTCGCCTGGCGTAATGGAGGCTGCGATATCTTGGACGGAGTGAGTAATCATTGCCACATGACCGCCCGATGGAGAGGTGTTGGCACAAAATCACCAACAAATAAGTGTATTACTGAGTTTGTCTAATGGAAAGCCCGCAGATTAATGGCAATCCCGCCAGCCATCCCTCACCCACCAACTCCCCTGATCGTCGATGACCTTACGTAAAAAGGCGCTCAACTGCCCGACATGATGTTGAATATGGCGCAGGCTGTGCAGGTGCAACTCGCCGCGTGAAAAAGGCAGCCGGGAAAATCCCGATTCGCCGTCGAGCGTTTCGATGGTTTCATCGGCCAGGATCGACACCGCCTTGTCGTGGCAATCGGCCAGGTAGGCCAAGGTCGCCTCCCGCGAAAGCCCCTTGGACGGTTCATAACTTGCGCGCTCGTCGCCGCCTTCGAGGTGGTAGTCGAGGAGGCGAAAATCCCCCTCGTTTTGCGACAGATACAAGTCAAAGAAGAAGAGGGTGTGATATGCGATCTGCCGGAACGAGTCGTTGGCGATTTTGCTTTCCCAGTGCTTTGGCGGGCATTTCTTGATGCACTCTTGCAACATGCAAAGAGCCGCTTCAAATTGACTGATCAAAGCCCTGGTGAATACCTTGACCATGCGCGAACCTCAAGAAGAACTGCGCGGTGATATGGGGCCGCACGCTTGTGTCCTTGATAGGAACCCCGAAGCCAATCGGTCGACTTTGCCGCATCAACGAGTGGAGTTTTCGGCACCCTCGAGATATTCACGCGCTTTGCGGCCAAGCACTTCGACATTGGGCGGCCGCAAGATTCCCAGATGATCCCCGGGCACCGAGTAGGTGGTGAATTTGCCGCCAAAGTACTGGCGCCAGCCGTAATCTTCCTCGAAGTCGAGGTGGGGATATTCCTTGGAAAGATCGGCCGCCTGGAACAGCACGATGGGGATTTCCACGAGCGCCGGATCGGGACGCCACTTGGCCGCCGCCGCTTCGAACGCCAGCGCGCGCAAAAGCGCATAACCGCTATCTTCCTTCTTCTTCGGCTCCTTGTTTTCCGATCGGTTCGGGTCGCGCGGTTGAAACAGCGCCTGGACCTTTCGTTTCACCCGGCCAAGAAGTTCCTTGCATTTCGTGCGGATCAGCTTGTACCAGTTCTTGTGGTAAGCCTGGGGCAAGAAGGTATCGAGCAGAACAATCACTTCGACTTCGGCGCCGCGGCGGCGCATGAGCGAGGCCAGCTCCAGCGCGAGAATTCCCCCGAGCGAAAAGCCGGCCAGGCGATAGGGGCCCTGGGGGCGGAATCGCATGATCGCCGTGTAGTAGGCTTCGACGAGCCGCCCGATCGAGACATCGGGCATCTCTCCGCGGGTGGCCTGGGTCGCAATCACCTGCTCTTCGGCGACATAGACACCGAAGACCGGCTGCGCCTTGCCGATCGTCTTGGCCAGATCGGCATAAATGTTGATGCCGCAAATGCAGAATATGGGAGTGCCATTGCCGCTGGGCTGCAAGGGCACGACCACTGAGGCGCTTTTCTCGGCATTGGGACCCATGCTTTTGACCAGCTTGGCAATCGTCGGCGAACGGAACACTTCGCCGATGTCGACCGGGATGCCAGTCGACTTCTCCATCTCGGCGCCCAGGGCGATGGCCCCGAGCGAATTGCCCCCCAGATCGAAAAAATTATCGTGCAGGCCAACGCGTTCGACCCCTAGCACGCGTTGCCAAACCGTGGCCAGGCCAATTTCGAGATCATTGCGCGGCGCCACGAAACCCGATTCCGATTCGTCCATGAGCTCGTCCCCATCCAGATGGCGATTTTCCCTATCTTTGTTGTCTGTTTCGGCCTCGATGTCGGTGTTCAACGGGGCAGAGGCGGGCCCCACCAAGCCTGCGATCGTCGACTCGGAAGATTCGAGAACGGCATGCAAGAGTTGTAGATAGCGAGCTTGCAGCCTCTTTGCGGTCGCGTTCGCGAGAATATCGGCGTTGTAAGTAATGCCTCCTTGGAGCCCTTTCGCCGATTCAAGGAACCACATGCCCAGGTCTTCGGTCGCCCCCCGTTGAAACAGCGGAATCATCGAGTGCTCCAGTTCCCCCCATCGGGTCGCGCGCTGCCGCGCGTCCTGAAAGGAAAAGAGCGCCTGGTAAAGCAGCGGAGGCCGGTCCTTGGCCACTGCCGGCAATTCGCGCGCCAATTCTTCGAGGGGCGCATCGGGATGGGCAAAGCACTCGATCACGAGCGCCTTGATCCGCATCAGGAGCTGGACAAAGGTTTCCGCAGGAACGATCTCGATGTGAAGCAAAAGCAGGTTATTGAAGAAGCCCATGATCCCTTCGAGTTCGGGAGCATTGCGGGCCCGCACCGGCGTGCCGATCACCAGCGTCTTTTGCCGGGAATAGTCATGAAGGAGTACGGAATAAACGGCAAGGGTTGCGGCGAACATGGTCGCGCCCGACTTGCTCGCAAGTTCATGGAGCGCTTGCGTCTGTCCGTGATCGACCGCGACCCCTTCGGTGTGGCCGGTACCGGTCATGGACGAGCGGCGCGGCTTGTCGATCGGCAGGGCCGCCGGGTTGCCATGGCGGATCATCCGTTCTCGCCAGAAGGCAACCTGCCGCTCATGCTCCGGCCCCTTCGACCAGGCCCGGTGCCAGACCGAAAAATCGCCGTAGGAGACCGGCAGTTCGGCCAGGGGATTTCGCCGGCCCTGCAAGTAGGCCTCGTAGATCGCAGAAATCTCTTGATAAAAGATATCGAACGACCAGCCGTCCCAAATGATGTGGTGCGGCATGAAAAAGAGGACATGCTCCTGCTCGGCCAGGCGAAACATTTTGGCGCGAAACAGGGGCGCGCGCCTGAGTTCGAAGGTTTCGGCAGTCAATTCATCGAGCCGGTCGGCTAGCCGGTTTTCGCGTGCCGCGGCGGGCAAGGTGGAAAGATTCTCGGCGGGAAAGAGGGCAAAGGGCATCTCGTTCAAAATGATCTGAACCACGCCGCCGTCGTTTTCGTCGAGCTGCGTGCGCAGGGAGGCTTGCCGGCGAATGATCTCACGGAATGCCCGTTCGAATTGGAGTTCGTTGAGCGGACCACGCAGGCGGTGCGCCGACGGGGCATGGTAGACGACCCGGCCGGGGACCATCTTCTCCATGCGCCAAAGTCGCTCCTGCATGGCCGAAGCGCTGAAGCGGCTCTGGCATTCTTGCCGGACAATGGCGATCACCGGCTCGGGCGTCATCCCCGATGTTTCCGAAAGCAAGCGAGCGAGCTTGGCCACGGTCGGGGCTTCGAACACGGCCCGCATCGGCAAGGTCGACGCGAATCGGCGATTGAGCCGGTAGATCAACTGGGCAGCGAGCAGGGAATGTCCGCCGAGGGTGAAGAAGTCATTTTCCAGACCCACGCCGCGGATGCCGAGCACCGCTTCGAATTCTTCGGCAATTCCCTTTTCCAGCTCCGTCGCGGGCGCGGTGAAATCGGTGGTGGGGTTTGCCGAAAGATCGGGAACGGGCAGGGCATGGCGATTGAGTTTGCCATTGGGCAGCAGGGGAATTTCTTGAAGCGCCGTGAAATGCTGGGGCACCATGTATTCAGGCAACTGCCCTTTGAGGTGGTCGCGCAGTTCGCCTATGCCTGGCAGCGCCATGGCGGGCTTGGCCACGAGGTAGGCGGCAAGGCGCACATCCCCGGGCCGGTCTTCGCGCACAATTACGACCGCGCGGGCAACCTGGGGGTGCGCCGCGAGATTCGCTTCGATTTCGCCAAGCTCGATGCGAAAGCCGCGCACCTTGACCTGGAAATCGAGCCGGCCCAGATGTTCAAGCAGACCGTCATGGCGCCAGCGGCCCCGATCGCCGGTGCGATAAAGCGCCTTTCCCGGACAAAAAGGATCGGCGACAAACTTCTCGGCGGTCAACTCGGGGCGATGAAGGTAGCCGAGCGCCAGCCCATCGCCGCCGATGAACATTTCTCCCGAAACGCCGATCGGGCAGGGGCGGCGATGTTCATCGAGGATCCAGACACTGGTGTTGGCGATCGGCCGGCCAATGCTGATGAGCGGCGCGTCGGGAACGACTTTCCAGCAGGTCGACCAGACGGTGGTCTCGGTCGGCCCATACATGTTCCAAAGCTCACCCGTACGGGCGAGCAATGGCTTCACCAAGTCCGCGGGCAACGCTTCGCCGCCGATGAGCGCCTTGAAATCGCTGCCCCCGTTCCAGCCGGCGTCGAGGAGCAGCCGCCAGGAAGCCGGGGTGGCCTGCATGACGCGGGCTCCGCTCTCTTCCAGCAGAATCCTCAAGGCCTGGCCATCGGTCGCCTGTTCGCGCGAGGCGAGCACCACGCAGGCTCCCACCGTCAACGGCAACAAGAGTTCGAGCACGGCGATGTCGAAGCTCAGCGTGGTCACGGCTGCCAGGCGATCGCCAGGATTCAAGCCGGGTTCGCGTGCCATGCTGGCCAGAAAATTCACCACCGCCTGGTGGGGTACGGCCACCCCTTTGGGTTTGCCAGTCGATCCCGAGGTGTAAATGACATAGGCCGGATCTTGGGGGCCGCTGTCGAGCCTGGCATCAGCCAGAAGGGCGGTCGACGGTTGGGCATCGATGACGGCCCGATCGGCGTCCAGCCAGAGCGATCGATCGCGCGGCCAGGGCAGGGCCGTTGCCAGCGCAGATTGGCTGACGAGGAGGGAAAGGCCGGCATCTTCGGCCATGTAAGAGAGGCGATCCGTCGGGTAGGCCGGGTCGAGCGGGACATACGCCGCTCCGGCCTTGAGGATCGCGATTTGGGCGACGATCATGTCGATGCCGCGTTCGACGCAGATTCCCACGAGCGCACCGCGACCCAAACCACGCGCGCGCAGCAGGTGCGCCAGGGCGTTCGTGCGATTTTGCAGATCGCGATAGGTTAAATAGTCCTCGCCCGCCATGATGGCGATGGTGCCCGGAGCCCCCGCCGCCTGCATATCGATCAACGTGCCGATCCGGGCATCGCGCCGGTATTCGGCCGCGGTTGCATTGAACTGTTGCAAACGTTCCCGATCGGCGTCGCTGGCCTCGAACAGGTCGGCGACGATCATTTCGACGTTGGTCGCGGCGCGCTTGAGAGCTTCGCGATAAAGCGCGAGCCAGCCTTGCACGGTTAGGGCGTCGAAAAGGCCGGTGTTGTACTGGCACTCGAGGATGATTTCGTCGCCATGCTGGCAGGCATTGAGGAACAGCTCGAAATTTTCGAAGCGGCGAGGGTTGCTGCGCAAATCGACCTGCAGACCGCCTTGGGAGAGATCTTCGGTGCGAATGGCCACATCGAGATTGAACATGATTGAGGCGACGCTCAATCGGCTGGGATCGCGCGCGAGTCGCAGATGCTTCAAGATCGCACCGAGTGTGCTCGACTGATGCTCGAAAGCATCGAGCACCTGGCTGCGTGCTTCTTTCAAAAGCGAAGCAAAAGGCACCTTAAGATTATAAGCCATGCGGATCGGCAGAAACTGCACGCAATGCCCGACCAGGCCGGGAAGCCCTTCTGCCGATTGCCCCGCCGCGGGCACGCCGATGACCAGATCATCCTGCCCGGAGAGCCGTGACAGCACGGCGCCAAAGGTGGCAAACATCGTTGCGAACAAGCTGGCGCCCTGGCGCGAACCAAGCTGTTTGATCGCGGCGACGAGCGGCGCATCGAGTACCAGTTCCTCGCGTCGCGATTCGAAGCGGCGCACCGCCGGCCTCGGCCGGTCTTGAGGTAAGTCGAGGACGGGCACCGAGGAACGGAACTGCTCGACCCACCAGCGGGTATCGACTTCTGAAACTTCCAGATGAGGGGTGTCATACTGGGCCAGGGCATAGTCGCCAAAGCTCTCGGCGGCAGGCAAGGAAGCCACGTTCCCGGTTTCGGCGCTCGTGGCATAAAGGACCATCAGCTCGCGCGCCAGCACGCCGATCGCCCAGCCATCGCAAACGATGTGGTGGGCGGTCAGGATCAGCTCATGTTGCTCAATCGATCGGCGCACAAGCATGGCGCGAAAGAGCGGACCGGTGGCCAGATCGAACGGTGTCTCGACCGCTTCGATGCGAAGCGCGGCCAGTGCCGATTCTTGCTCGGCGGTGGACCTGGCGGCAAGATCGATCAACAGGAGAGCGCAGTCACCTTGAGCGCCGATCAACAGACTCAAGCCATCGTCGCTAATCGTCAACCGCAGGGATTCGTGGCGATTGGCGAGTGCGACGAGCGCCTGTTCCAGGGCCGCTTGATCGAGCGGTCCGCGAAGGTAGAGGGAAACCGATTCGTTGAAGGCAAGCGACGCTTCCCGTCCCATCCGGTCGGCAAGCCAGACTTCACGCTGCGCCTCGGTGCTTGGCACCGCGCGCGCCAGTTCAAAGCCGGCAAAGGGGTCGAATTCGACTTCGACGAGCTCAGGTACTTGAGGGAGAGTGGTCACGGCGCATTCACCATGAGGTATTTGCCGGGTTGCTTGGGGTGAGGAACGAACCAGGCCGGTTTCCCTTCGGCATCCCTGCCCAGACGGGCTCCGGGAACGGGAGGACGGGCCGCGTCGAACGCTTCGACTGGCTTGGCCTTGCGCGGAAGAAATCCGTGATCAAGTAGTTCGGTCAGTGATTCCCTGAAGGCGGCCACGATCAGAGCGATGTCGGCCGCCGAGTGCGCGGTGGTCAAGAAACAGGGGAAATTGTCGAGAATATGGATGCCTCGCAGGCGCATCTGGGCAAAAAGCAAGTCTTGATAGGGGAGATCCTGCAGCCATTTCACCCTCCAGAGAGAGGCAAAGTGGACAACTTCAACAGGCGCGCCGACTTTGCGGCAAAAGGCATTCATCTCTTCGGCCATGGCGGCGGTCGAGCGGTTCAGCGTGATCTGCAGTTCGTGCCCCGAACTCTTCAGGTGTTCCAGCGCCGCCTTGGCGGCCGCCAGCGCCAGTGGATGGCGCACGAAGGTACCCGCGAAATAGGTAACTCCCACGGTGGGAACCGATGCATCGCCAAAGTTCCAGGCACCGCCATCGAGCGCATCCATGAAATCGCGTTTGCCCGCCACGGCGCCGATCGGCAACCCGCCGCCGATCACCTTGCCGTAGGTCGCCAAGTCGGCCTGAATGCCAAAGAGCGCCTGAACTCCGCCCAGGTGCGAACGGAAACCGGTGATCACTTCATCGAAGATGAGGCAGGTGCCCGTGGACGAAGTGAGCGTGCGCAACTCTTGCAAGAACTCGCGCGGTTGAAAATCGGGCCGGCGGCTTTGCACCGGTTCGACCAGGATCGCCGCGAGGTCGGCGGCGTGTTCGCGCAAGTAAGCCAGGGATTCGTCGGTGCCGTAATCGAGCACGCGCACTTCTCCGAACATGCCGGGCAAAATTCCGGGAGCGGCAGGCACACCTTGATGGGAACGGCCGGCGCGTACGAGCACTTCATCGAAGGTGCCGTGATAGGATCCCGTGAAAAGAGCGATCGTGTCCCGGCCGGTCACGGTGCGCGCAATGCGCATGGCGGCCATGACCGCCTCGGAGCCGGTGTTGCAAAGGCCAACGCGGTCAAAGCCGGTCAATTCGCAAAGCAGACGCGACACTTCGCCCGTGAGCGCATGCTGAGGGCCAATTTCATATCCCCTGTCAAGCTGCGCATGCAGCGCCTCGTTGATGAAATCGGGGCGCCAGCCGAACAGGTTCATCCCGAAACCGTTGAGCACATCGACATATTCGTTGCCGTCGATATCCCAGAGGCGCGAGCCGCGGCTGCGTTCCACGACGATCTGATAAGTGATCTCCTTGGTCGCGGGGCGAAAGCCGTTGACCACGCGAGGATCGGCCGTGTGCGGCCGGTGAATTTCGGTGTAGCGCTTGCTCGACTTGGTCTTCTCGATGTATTTGCGCGCGAAGGTGTTGAGCGCATTCTTTTGCAGTTCGGTGATCTCGCCGCCCTTGGTGTGGATGCGAGCGATGGCGCCAAAGGCTTTTTTGACATCGTAATCGGTGCGTTTGGCCTCGCCTTGAATGGTGGGGTGAGAAGAGGCGGGCCGGGAGGCCGCAGACGCGGTGGTGGAGGCGGGAGGCGGCGCCGTCGACTCGGTTGGCGCCTCGGCCTTGCTCTGACCTGCATCCAGAAATGCCGCGAGCGATCCCAGCGTGGCTAGATCTTCCATGAGCTGGCGAAACTTGATCGAGACGCCGAAGGCTCGTTTCAACTGTTGGGCCGCTTGCGTCAGCGTCAGCGAATCGAAACCCAGTTCGACAAAGCGCACCTGATCGCCGATGCCTGACATATCCAGGCCGGAGAGATCCTCGAAGACCGCACGGATTTTGGCGATCCGGTTTTCGCCAGCGCCCGGCGTGGCAATGACCTCGGGAAGAGCGACCCGGCCATTCTGGTGCGGTTCGCCTGAGTTGGTTGGGACTTTGGCTGAAGGGTCGTTCTGCGCTACTGGCGGCGCTGACCCTGTGACCGTGCTCGGCGATGCATCGAGCCAGTACCGCTTGCGTTCAAACGGGTAGGTGGGCAAGTCGACGCGCAAGCGCCGTTTCGGTGGTGAGGGATCAAAGGGTTTGGCCGGTTCGATCCCAAGCGTCCACAACTGGCCTTCGGCCAACAAGATTTGCCAGGTCTCGCTGGTCGGCGATTCGCCCAGGCTGGGGATGGCGACGGGTGCCGGCTTACCGGCGATCGGATGTTGGCGGATGAGCGTGGCCAGCGTGCCGCGCGGTCCCGCTTCCAGAAACGCGGCGTCGGGGTGACCTGCCAGCACGGTGCGCACTGCCGGAGAAAACAAGACCGGTTCGCGCAGATGACGAGTCCAGTAGGAGGGATCGGCAGCTTCTTTGCCGGTGAGCCACTGACCCGTCAATGTCGAGGCGATGGGCAGGAAGGGGGAGGCCAGTTTCACTTGCGCCACTTCGGCGGCGAACGGCACAAGCGCCGCATCCATCATCGGCGAATGGAACGCATGCGAGGTGTGCAGTAACCGATGGGCAATATTCTCTTTCTCCAGGTGCTTCGCAAAAGCCTCAATGGCTTCGTGCGTGCCCGAGACAACGCAGGCACTGGGCCCATTCGAGGCGGCCAGCGCCACCTCCGCGTTCAGGTGGGGCTTCAGGGCCTCGGCTCCCATGCGCACCGAGAGCATGGCGCCGGAGGGTAGCGCCTCAATGAGCGCACCGCGACGGGCAACGAGGTGGGCCGCACTCTCAAGCGACATGATGCCCGCAAGCACCGCCGCGACAAATTCGCCCACGCTATGGCCAATCAGTGCCTGAGGCGCGAAACCCTTGGACTGCCAGGTGCGGGCCAGTGCATATTCGATGCAGAAGATCGCCGGTTGCGTGGTGCCGGTAGGGCGAAGCGCCTCGCCATCATCGCCGAACATGCGCGCCAGAAGATCGTAGCCCAGCACCGATCCAAACGCCTGAATGCACTCGTCGATCGCCGCGCGGAAGGCGGAATCCCGTTCGTAAAGCTCACGACCCATTCCGGCGTATTGCGCTCCCTGTCCGGGAAAGACCCAGACCAGGAAAGGTGCCGCATCGGGAGCCGTCCGCTCTGCTCTCTGGGGATCGGCGCGATCGCTTAAGGCCTGGGCCGCGCGCGTTGGCGAATCGGCGGCGACGACAAGCCGCTGGCCAAATTCCGCCCGGCCACTTGCAAGGGTGTAGGCGGCATCGGCGAGATTGAGTTCAGGATCGCTTTCCAGCCGCTTGGCCAGTTGCGCCGCCATCGCCTCGAGCGCAGTCTGCGTCCGCGCCGACAGCCGAAGAAGCTGGGGCCCTTCTGTCGGTGCCGAAGCCTCCATCAGGGGCGGCTGCTCAAGAATGGCATGAGCATTCGTCCCGCCGACGCCAAAGGAACTGACACCCGCCCGGCGCGGATGGTTCGAAGGAGTCCAGTCTTCGAGACGAGCATTGACATAGAACGGGCTTTCTTCAAGCCGCAGCCGGGGGTTGGCCGTTTGGAAAAAGAGCGTGGGCGGAATTTTGCCTGAGGAAACCGCCAAGGCCGCCTTGATGAATCCGGCCACGCCCGCCGCATGGATCAGATGGCCGACGGAACTTTTCACTGAACCGAGCGCGCAGCGGTTGCCCTGCATCGCTTCGGTGGTGAACACTTTTTTGAGTGCCGCGACTTCGATCGGATCACCCAGTGGAGTTGCTGTCCCGTGCGCTTCGATGAAGCCGATCGTGGAGGGGTCGACGCCCGCAAAATCGATCGCCGAGCGGATGACTTCGGCCTGCCCCTCGACGCTCGGAGCGGTGAAGCTGACCTTGTCGGCGCCGTCGTTATTGACGGCGAAGCCGCGCACGATGGCAACGATCCGGTCGCCTGCTTCGAGGGCATCGCTCAAGCGGCGCAAGACGACAAATGCTGCTCCGTCATTGAAGGTCGTGCCGGTTCCCCTGGCGTCGAAGGCGCGGCAATGGCCATCGGCGGAGAGCATGCTTTCTTCTTGGTGCAGGTAGCCTGCCTGCACTGGTACGGTAATGGAAGCGCCGCCGGCCAGCGCGAAATCGCATTCGTGATTGAGCAGGGCCTGGGCCGCCTGGGCGATCGCCACGAGCGAGGTCGAACAGGCGGTGGCGATGTTGACGCTCGGCCCGCGCAGATTCAGTTTGTAAGAGATGCGCGTGGCGAGGAAGTCGTACTCGTTGGCCAGGGCGGCATTGAACTCGCCAAAGCGTGAGACCACTTCGGGATGGCCGGCCACACAGTGGGCGCGGTAGCGATTCCAGTTCATACCGGCGTAGACGCCGGTCAATCCGGGCATGGCGGAGGGGTTATGTCCGGAATTTTCCAGGGCGGCCCAGGCCAGTTCGAGCATGATCCGCTGTTGCGGGTCCATGACCTGGGCTTCGATCGGCGCGATGCCGAAGAACTCGGCATCGAACTTGTCGCAATCGTCAACGACACCGCGGGCCGGGACATAGTTGGGGTCGGCGCGCAAGGAGGCCGGGACGGAAGGGTCGAGCTCATCGGGGGTGAAAAAGCGGATCCCCTCGCGGCCGGCAAGGAGGTTATCCCAGAACTGGCCGACATCGGCCGCGCCGGGAAAACGGCCGGCCATGCCGATCACCGCAACCGCTGACCCAGGCAACTCGCTTGCATCATCCAACCGGTCCATCAACGCGATCCTCTTATTCGCTGGGCTTGAGCGAGCCGGCGCAATTCTCCTCGCGAGGCGGTCGCGGTCCGGGAGCGCTCCAGGGCAAGCAGGGCATCGGCCTGCCTGCGGATGGTAGCATGCGCAAAAACAAAGGTCGGTTCCAACGCTCGACCGAGGCGCTTCTCGAGCCACTCAAGAAGTTTGACCGCGTCGAGGGAACTGCCCCCGGCATCGAAGAAATTGAGATCCGGCGATGCCGCTTTCTGACCCAGCACGACCTGCCAGCCTTCGGCAATGAGCGCCGCTTCGCGAGTGGCCGTGCCTACAAGCATGACCAGTTGATCCTGGGTTGGGTTGGGGCGAAACGGATCGGGCAGGGCGGCGCGGTCTAGTTTTCCGTTGGCATTGATGGGCAACGCGTCGACATACATGAGATGGTGAGGCACCATGAAGGCGGGCAAAAGTCCCGCGAGGCGCTCCTTGAGGTTTTGCTCGCGTATTTCTTCATTCGCCACGATGTAGGCGACGAGCCGCTTTTGACCTGAGGGAGCCGTCATCGCCAACACCCGGCAATCGTTGACGCCGGCCAAGCCTGCAAGGACCCGTTCCACTTCGCCCGGCTCAATCCGGTGCCCATCGATTTTCACCTGATCGTCGAATCGTCCCAGGTAGTCGATCAGCCCATCGGGGCGGCGAACCACGCGATCACCCGTGCGATAGCCGCGTACCAACGTACCCTGGCCCAGTTCGATCTCGACAAATCGTTCGCGCGTGAGTTGCGGCAGGTTCAAGTAACCCAGCGCCAGGCCCTCTCCCAGGGCGATCAGTTCCCCCTCAACGCCATCGGGCACGGGTTGCAAACGCTCGTCGACGATAGCGACTTCCGTGCCGGAAATCGGCTCACCGATCGGTACGCGCGGCTCGGTTTTGGCGAAATCGGCAGGAATGCGATAGCAGGTGGTGAAGGTGGTGTTTTCGGTGGGGCCGTAGCCGTTGATCAGTTGAGTAGATTTGAGCGCGCCGAGCGCCTTGACCACATGAGGTACGGAAAGCGCTTCGCCGCCGGTGAGGAGGTCTTCGACACCTTCGAAACAGAGAGGATCCTGGTCGACGATGTTATTGAAGAGCGATGAAGTTAACCACAGGGCATTGACTTGCGTGGACCGGATCGTCTCCTTGAGAAGGGCCGCGGTGGGAAGCTGGCCTTCGGGATAGATGACGCAGCGGCCGCCATTGAGAAGCGGTCCCCAGATTTCCAGGGTGGAGGCATCAAAGCCCAGGGGAGCCAGCCAGAGCATCGCCCTGCTGGAATCGAGGCGCATGAAATGGGGGTGATCGATCAGGCGGATCACCGCCTGGTGGGGGACGACGACCCCCTTCGGCTCGCCGGTCGATCCGGAGGTGAACAGGATATAAGCGGGGGATTGCGCGGGGGAATGTTCGCACGTCGCGAGGGATGGGCGGTCCTCGTTCGATGACGCGGTGAGGGCTTCCGGTCGAGCGAATCGTGCAAGGTTGATGGCGGGAACGCACAGTAGCCCTGCAGTGACCGGGTGCGCGGAGAGGGCGCAGGGGACGTTGGCCTGTTCACAGAGGAATCGCAGCCTGGGCGCGGGGTAATTCAGATCAAGAGGGACATAGTGGCCACCCACTTCCAGGATCGCGATCATGGCCGCGATGGTGAGAGGATGCCGATGTGAGGCGACTGCGACGGGAGTTTGAGGCTTGATTCCTTGCGACTGCAGCACTTTGGCAATCGCGCGCGAGCAAAGTGCCAGTTCGCCGTAGGTCCAGGAGATCCACTGACCGCTTTCGCGAAACGACACCGCGGGCCGGGAGGGATTTTCCTCACTCAGGGCGAAAAATCGCCGGTGCATCAATGGAGTGAAATCCGCGGCGCTCAAGCGGTCCTCCAACCGGTAAAAGGTTGTGTTGCTTCGTCATGGCCAACGAGTGTTACGCAAGCTCTGGCCTAGAAGTTCTTGGACCGAGGCCTCCAGTCGACCATCTTTCGTGAATATTTTCACTTTTTTGTTAAATTCTTGAAGGGAAAGCAGAAAAATTGTTCGCCAAAGCACAGTTTGCCCCGTCAAGGGGAGCGAAACCGGCACAACCGGTCCCCCTTGGCGGCAAAAGGCGAGATCGAACGAAAGGCACCACAGGGCTGCTTCTTTCGATTCAATGGGTCGGGCGGCGTTCGTGGCACCAATGTTGAGCAGGGCAGGCGATCGGTTGCGCTATTGCGGACTCTTCGGAAGCTTGCCGCGAAGAGCCGGGTGGGACCGGCGCCATTGCGCCTTGAGCAACGCGGCGGCTCCTTCCATTTCAAATCCCGGAGCCAAACACCAGGTTCTTGGGCCGCTGCCAAGGGAGGCCAGGGCCTTTTCAAAGCCGGGGATATCGAAAATCGGGTCGTGGCGGCGATGATTGCGGCCGAGCAGGGAATCGACCAGCCCTTGGGGTCGTTCGTATTCCACCACGAGGGCGTCCTGGTCGAGGTCGGCGAGTTTGAGCGCCTTGTCGATGGCTTCCTCAAATGTGGCAAGGTCGTCGATCAGCCCGGCCGACTTGGCCTGGCGAGCGGTCCAGATGCCGCCATCGGCGCGGTAGCGCGAGTATTCGGCAAGGCCATCGGCCCCCACGGGGCCAGCGCGGAGCGCTTTCATTTTCATCGGCTCAAGCAATTTGCCCTTGAGCGCGGGGCGGTTGGTTTCGATCACCTCAACGAAATCGTTGTACCCCTCGTCGACCAAATCCTGCCAGACCTGCTTTTCCTTGGGGGTGGGGGTGCGCAAGGGGTTTCCCGAATCCTTGATATCCCCCTGTTTGATCAGGGTGGAGCTAAAGCCCCATTCCTTGGCGATCCCCTCGAAGTTGGGAAAGGAGACATAGACGCCGATCGAACCGGTCTGCGACTGGGCCTCGGCGAGTACCGGCTTGCAGGCCATGGCGATATAGTAGCCGCCGCTTGCGGCCATCGGCCCAATTGACGCGACCACCGGTTTCGCCTTCTTTCCCGCTCCCCTGTTGCCAAATGCTTTGATCTTGGCATATAGCGCGTGCGCGGCGGTTAGCGTGCCGCCAGGGCTATCGATGCGGATGACCAGTCCCTTCACCCGGTCGTCGGCAAGCGCCTGATCGACCTGGTCGATCGCGTCTTCGACCGATCCTTCCACCAGAACTCCCTGCACCTGAATCACCGCCAGGCGTGGCGCCTTTTCGAGATCCTTGCCATCGGTCACGCCGCGCAAAACGACCTCGTCAATTTGAGGGGTTCCATGATTCCACTTGGTTTGCACATGAGCGAACGAGTGGGAGATCCAGCCGATACCTGCCACGATCAGACCGATGCCGAAGACAAACAGGCAAAGCGAAAAGAGGATTGCCACCAAGAAACAACCTGGAAGTGCGGAGGAAGGCTGAGGGCGAGGCGCCGATTCGATGGACATTGGAGGATCCCACGAAGAATTGCAAGCAGTTTTCATCAGTTTAGAGCGCGACGGGGCGATTCCCCACTCGCTCAGACGATGCGCATCATCTTTGAAACGAAATGCTCCCCGAGCAGAAAATGCTCTCCAGGTGCCTTCCGTTCAAGAAGTTTCTCCTTCATGGGGCGCCGTCAGGTGCTTCCAATAGAAGAATCGGGTCGCTCCCGGTGGATATTCAGGCAGTTCGCCAAACCGTTGGTAGCCTAGTTTTTCGTAAAACCTAGGGGCTTGGAAGGAAAACGTATCGACCCAGGCCTTGCGGCATCCCTGTTTCCAGGCGATGGCTTCCGCGAACTGCATGAGTTGAGTGCCGACTCCCTGACCGCGATAGCGCGCCGGCACCGCCAGGATTTCGATCCGCAGCCATTGCCAGTTCATCTGGCCGATCAAACCTCCCTCGATCGGCTGGGCGTCCAGGGCTTCGTTGGCCAGGGGCCTGCTTGCCAAAGGCTCCGTGGCGCTTACCAATCCCAGCACGATCGGCACGGCGTTCCAGGTGAAACCTTGAGCCACGGTTGCCTCTTCGAGAGGTTTCATGATGCCCATGCGCCAATGCGGGACCGCAATGGGGGTATTCCCCTCGTCGGATGCCGCCCCGGGCACGCAAGGGGGCTGAATCTGTAAAATACGTGCCAAGGAGTGATTCATGAGCCACCACAAGGAAGCCGACGCGAAGGCGATCACGGTTCCAGATTTCTTAGCCGCCCCCGGCCTCAAGAAAAAACTGTCGGTCGTATCGCTTTACGACTACCCGATGGCGAAGCTGTTCGATCAGGCGGGAGTCGACGCGATTTTGGTAGGCGACTCGCTCGGCATGGTGGTGCGAGGGGAACAAGATAGCCTTGCCGTAACCCTTGATGAAATGATCTATCATTCCAAAGCGGTCGTGCGCGGCACGAAGCGAGCGCTGGTGATCGTTGACATGCCCTTTATGAGTTATCATCTGGGGCCGATGCAGGCGCTGGAAAACGCGGGCCGGATTTTGCGCGAAACCGGGGCTCATGCTGTGAAACTCGAAGGCGGGGTGCGGGTTGCGGCGATGATTGAGGCGATCGTGCAGGCCGACATTCCGGTGATGGGGCATGTGGGCCTGACCCCGCAATCGGTCAGGCGCCTTGGCGGTTTTCGTGTGCAGCGCAACGAAAGCAAATTGTTGGAGGACGCCCGGGCGGTCGAAGCGGCAGGCGCTTTTTCAATCGTTCTTGAATGCGTTCCCGCGCCGCAGGCCGCGGAAGTGTCGAAAATTCTGGAAATTCCCACCATTGGCATCGGCGCCGGCCCCCACTGCGATGGCCAGGTGCTTGTGGCTCACGATCTCTTGGGATTGACCGATGGTCATAAACCCCGATTTGTGCGGGATTTTGGCAATTTAGCGCCGGCGGCTCTCGAAGCCGGCATCAAGTTTGTCGAAGCGGTGCGCGACAATAGCTATCCCAACCTCGACGAATCGTACAAATAAGCCGCTTTTGCGGTCGATTTCCCCAAGATTGCACCTCGTCCCCTCGATCGCGGGAGCTTCTGGCCGTTAGAGGCTTCCCAATTTCGCCAGTTTTTCAATCGTTATCTTCGTTGCCACCGGCACCCTAATTTTCTGAAGAATCCGTATTTGACGGCGGTATCGTTTTTAACGCTAGCAGATGGTCACATTTCCCTAACTTCGATTTGCTTTCCCTTGAGTTGGATTATGCCATGTTTGAGGATAGAGGTGTGAGAAGATCCACCTTGTGAATCAAAGCGCAAGGATTTTTTCAAGTTCCGTGCCAGGGATCGGTGCGTAGCATGTAGGGGCCTTGAGGATGATGGGTGCAATCCTGGTGCGGAGGAAATACCATGTTTCAGCTTAACAAATGGATGGGATTGACGGCGTTGGCGATGGTCATCTCGGATTGGACAGGCACTTCGGCTCAGGCCGCCTGGAATTCCGCATTTCAAACGACCTGCCTCTTTCGGCGCCAAACTTCAACGAGCAACTACTCTTCCAACTACTATGCCCCACCGGTGGTGGCCGCTCCCGTGGCGGCGGCTCCCTCTCCGTGCAACAGTTGCAACACCCAATACGTCCAGCGCTCCTACTACGAGCCGGTCACCTCTTACGAGCGAAAAAGCTATTACGAGCCGGTGACCACCTACCAGACCAGCTACTATTACGAGCCGGTAACGACCTACCGTTATAGCTGCTACTACGATCCGTGCTCTTGCGGCACGAAACAGGTGGCCACCCCGGAAACGAGCTATCGTTTGCGCTCGCAGCAGACCCCCACGACTGGCTACGTCGAAAAAGTCGCATACCAGCCGACCACCAGCTACCGCTCAGCCTTCTACTACGAACCGGTAACGACCTGCACGCAAACGACCACCACGGTCGGCTCGCCGATTTTTCCCGCGAACCCCGCGCCGGCTGTAGTCAGCCCTCCTTGCAACACCCCGAGTGCACCTGGTGTTTACTCGGCCCCCGGCGCCACGGGAGGAACCTCGCCTGGCATGGGGGCTCCCGGCGTGAATGAACAACGAATCACCCCGAGCGCGACGGGTTCAGGAGTCTCGACCCCCATCACGAGCGCTCCCGCCATGGGCCGGATGACCGCGCAAGAATCGCCCCGCGTCTATCTGTCGGCTCCCCAAAATATGCCCTCTCAGGACCAGGTCCCCGCGACCCGCCAGGGAAATTGGAGTCAACCGGTCAGTCCTGCCTTCAACACTCCCGCCGCGACGATTCCTCCTTCCAACGTGCGGATGGACCGATTGACCTCGCGCGGCCGCGAATACACCCAGTTGTCGGGCAACCTCGTGCAGGCACCCGCCAACACCCGGATCGTCTTCATCCCAGCCAATCCGGCACAGGGGGCCGAAGAAGCCCGGACGGGCGGCGCCGGCCAGTTCGACATCAAGTTGCAATCGGGCCGCTACGGCGTTTACGCCGAAAACGGCAACGGCCGGCCGGTTTTCCTGCAAAACATTGATATTGGCGGCTCCTCAATGACCTTGGCGCTCAATCGCTAAGGATCGGCAGGAGAAAACAGGTAAAAAGGTGACCTTGGCGCTCAATCGCTAAGGGAATTTCGGGCAAAACTTGAGTCAAAATCGCGAAAGGACCACCGGATTTTCCTCCGGTGGTCCTTTTGTTTTGGTTGTTCCATCCGGACCGATTTTCACGCCTGCCTCGGAAATTCCTGCCGCCATTTTCTCCTTACGGGGTGCGAAATATTTGACGGCACTCCGATGATGATTCTGCAGTGGCAAGGATGTTGCTGCACTGACCGGTCCCCAACTCTCCCGATCGAGTCTGGTCTCTGTCAAAGAAGCCTTTTCTTAGGGACAGGAGGTCCCCATGGTAGTTTCTTGGTTGATGGCAGGGTTATTGGCGACGGGCCAAACGGCTGAATCGGGAGCACCCCGGCGCTTGCCCCCCGCAGTCATTCCCGCCATGCCCACTCGGGCGGCAACCCCGGCTCCCGCGTCTTCGGGCGATGTCATTCCTGTCCGCCAGGATGTACCGCCGGTTTCCCCGCTGATTCCTCCAAACACCACCTCGCCATACAAAGAACTTGAGGAAGGAGTCGAAGCGGCCGAGGAAAAAGGCGAAACGCTTTTCCTTATGAAGGTCCTGCAAGGCACCGCTTTTGAACAAGCCGGCCTCTCGGCCCGCGGTTACACCGAAGCCAACTACACCGTTTCGAACCTGACGGGCCAGTCGGTTGTGCGCAACAACTTGCCCCAGGCCATGAACTACATGGGCAATCAGTTCTTGCTTGAGCAATCGTCGCTCACGGTCGAGAAACTGCTCGACTACGACAAGAAAGAGTTTCAATGGGGTTTTAACCTGACCTCCTTGGTTGGTTCGGACTACCGCTTCACCGTCTCCAACAACCTGGCCGATAGCCAGACCCGCATGAACCAGGGTCTGCCCAACACCTACGGCATCGATCCGATGACTCAAGGGTATGTCAACGCCTGGTTGCCTGGAATCGGCGACGGCACCGAAGTGAAAATCGGTAAATTCTGGACGCCGATCTTCAACGAATCGATCGACCCAACCTTGAACCGAACCGTGTCACGCGCCACGACGTTCATGAACAACCCCTTCACCCATACCGGCGTTCTGGCCACGACCAAGCTGAACGACCGGTGGACCATGAACAACGGCGCCGTCATGGGTGCCGACGTATTCTTCGGCCCCGTGTCCCGATTCAACTACCTGGGCGGCATCAAATGGGAATCGGAAAGCAAGGATGACTCCATCGCGTTCAACACCATGATTGGGCCCGCTGAATTCAATCAGCACCTCAATGCCGCCAACAACTTCGACGTGTTTGAAATCCTCTTGAGTCACAACTTCAACGAAAAGTGGAACTACACACTCGATGTCATGTACTCTTTCGAAAACAACTTCCTGGGTACCGTGACCGACCGTGACGGTAGCGCCCGCGTCCTCAACAACGAATGGGCCCCCTGGTACGGTTTTGTCAACTACCTGACTTACAACATCAACGACAAATGGAGCACCACGAGCCGTGTTGAATTCTTCGACGACTCCAAAGGTATCCGCACCGGCTACGTAGGTCTCTATAGCGTCTTCACCCAGGCCTTGACCTGGAAGATCAAGGAAGGGTTCTGGTTCCGCACCGAATTGCGCTACGACTATGCGCAAAGCCGGGCCTTCCAGGGGAATCATGGCCTGTTCACCCTGCCCTTCGACTTCATCCTGCGCTACTAACCTTAAGCGCAACCAAGCTAGGGCCCTCCGGATAACCTCCTGGGCCTGACCAAGAGCCCGCCCCGCATGGACTGCAGGGCGGGCTTTTTTGGTGCGCCAGGCATGTTGTGTATCCAGGAGGTGTAAGTTCTCCGCGGGCCTAAATGACAGGAACCGCAAGGCCTAGCAAGGGTGCCCACCGCGAGGTGGGATCTGAAGGAAGCGAAAGCCGCAACTCGGATTCGACGTACAGGAACCGGATATAAGGCCGTCGTGTTGGGGTAAACCGGCCATGGACGGGACAGCCCAAAAGTCATTCGGACAACACGAAGGTACATCCGGCGAACGCCGAGGGAAGGATACACGAATTACCCTGGGAGATCTCTCGCTCTGTCGGCAACGACTACCGTGGTGGAGACATCGGGGGAAGGAACGGGAGAAGTCAGCAGAGGCCATAGTAGCCAAGGTTGGTGGCTGCCAAGCCATCGATGAGGCGAAGGGCCGAATTTCTTAGGTCAAGGACAAGTATTGGGACATTCGATGGGGACAGAGCAGCAGCAAGGCGGGTTGCCTAAGCCAACGCCCGAGGAGGGGTGGAAGGTGGACTCGTGCCACGACGCAACTGGCAACGGCGGAACCGAAGCTGGAGCGGACGAGGAGTTGCAAGCCCGATCGGCATGCGAACCAGGACGAGCCTTGATGGAACGCATGATGGAGGAGATATGTGAGCTAGACAATCTGGATCGAGCACTCAAACGGGTCAAGGGGAACAAGGGCAAGCCAGGTGTGGATGGCATGACCGTCTACGAATTGGAAGCCTGGTTCACCAAGCATGGCAAAGAACTGACAGATGCACTGTTGACGGGAACTTACCAACCGGCTCGGGTCCTTGGGGTGGAAATCCCCAAACCCGACGGCGGGAAACGCCTTCTAGGCATACCCACGGTAGTGGACCGGCTGGTGCAGCAGGCAGTTCTCCAAGTGTTGGATCCTCTGCTCGATCCCACCTTTTCGGACTCAAGCTACGGATTTCGGCGCAACCGCAGTGCGCATGATGCACTACTTCAAGCGTCGGAATATGTGGCCGAGGGCCGCGTCATCGTGGTGGATATTGACCTGGAGAAGTTCTTCGACCGTGTCAATCATGACATCCTGATGTCTCGGCTGGCCCGTCGCATCGGCGACAAACGCCTTCTGAAGTTGATCCGCCGATTCCTTCAATCGGGGATGATGCTTGAGGGGGTACACATCGACCGAACGGAAGGGACCCCGCAAGGTGGCCCGCTATCGCCACTTTTGGCGAACCTACTTTTGGATGAATTGGACAAGGAACTGGAGAGTCGCGGGCACAAGTTCTGCCGATATGCCGACGATTGCAACATCTATGTTCACTCGATGGCGGCGGGAGAAAGGGTGTTCGAATCGATAACCCGGTTCCTGGAGGAAAGACTCAGACTGCGAGTCAATCGGGAGAAAAGCGAGGTGGCGTTCGTAGAGGAACGCAAATTTCTCGGCCACCGACTCCTGAGAGGCGGCAGAATGGGGATTTCGCCAAAGAATCTGAAACGGGTCAAAGAACGCATCCGGGAAATCACTGGGCGGAACCGAGGAGTCGAGCTCGCCAAGGTGATCCGAGAGTTGAATACTGCCCTAATCGGCTGGGTGGCCTACTTCCGCTATGCGGCATGTAAAAGCCATTTGGGAGATTTGGACCAGTGGATACGCCGGAAACTGCGATGCTTCCGAATGCGGCAGTGTAAACGGACCAAGCCCATAGTGGACTTCCTTGTCTCGCTTGGGGTACCCAGTACCACTGCGTGGTGCACGGCCCTCTCGGGCAAGGGCTGGTGGAGATTGGCTGGAAGCCCTGGCGCAACCATGGCCATGACAAACCGGTGGTTCGGTACTCTGGGTCTCGTGACACTCACCCAAAGGCATGCGGCGTTAAACGCCTGAGGAAAACCGCCGGATACCACTGAGTACGTCCGGTGGTGTGGGAGGACGGGGGGAGCAATCCCCCCTCCTACCCGATTTGCGAAGGGCCGTCCTGTGCAAAGCCACACGAAGGCCCTTGTTATTTTCCGTTTGGTGTTTCATGCGGTGATTTGGGCTGACTTGGCAGTCGATGCCTTGTAAAAAACCGGTTGGTTTTCTCTCGTGTAGGTCCTTGTTTTTCGCTTCCCAAGTTGACTCCATGGCGCCAACTCCACCTCGCAAACCGCTCGATCCTCTGCCTGGAACGCCTCGCCGCACCTCGGTCGTCGTGTTTCCGTTCGATAGTTTCGGCGGTGCTGGGGCCGGGGCGGGAGCCGAGTTGATCGCCGATGAGCTACGCGAGATCGTGGCCGACAATCGCCGCGAAGAGGTGCCGACCCGCGCCGACATCTACACCCGTAAATTCCGCATCAAGGAATATGGGTTCGATAGCCTGGCCGCCTTGAACGCCTGGCGCACCACCGGGCGTCAGGCCGTGCGCCCGTTACTGGAAGCCGCGCCACAAGATTTTTTCATCTGGCTGGGCGGCAGCCACATCTCTTCGATGCCCGTCTATGAAGAAGCGATTCGCCAGCCGGGAACGCTGATTTTTCAACTGGATGCCCACCTCGACATCCACCATTTCGCCAATGTCAACCCGCAGCCGACCCATGGCAATTTCATCCGCCATATCGAGCGGCAAGGCGATCCGTCGCAGCCCTTGCCGCTGCTGCATCTGGGGCATCGCGATCTGCTTTTGACGCAGGATGAAATCGACACCTATTTTCAGCGGGCGATCTCCGCCATCGAATATGCGCAAAGGCGCGAAGGGGTGCTCGCCGAGATCGAGGGCCGCCTGGCCGGCGCCGAACGGATCATCCTCGATATCGATTGCGATGCGTTCGACCCTTCTTACTTCCCTGGCACCGGCCGGCCGATCCCTGCCGGGTTTTCGCCCATGGATGTGCTGCGCATCCTGGGCTCGGTGCCGCCGGAAAAGCTGGCCGGGGTGCTCGTCAGCGAATTCGATCCGGGCCGCGATCAGGCCGATCGGTCCTTGAGTTTGATTGTCTGGCTGTTGGAAACGATTCTGCTTGCCCGCCATGAACTGCGCTGGACTGGCCGTGCCTGAGCCGTATCCGCTGTGCTTGGAAAACGGTTTCACCCTGGAACCGCTGGGCGATCAGGCGATCCTGATTCGCCACGAAGACTGCGAAGCGATTGCAGGCGTTGCACGAACCTTAAGAGAATGGCGCGCCTCCTGGATGGGGGAAAGGGTCCCCTCCTACCGGGCCATCGCCGTATTCGTAAACGACGACGCGATCGAGCTGGACAAGGCGATGGAAGATCTGACCCACCCGCTGCGCCAGACTTCTCTCGGCCAGGCCCCTCCAGGCAAACGGTGGCTGGTTCCTTGTTGCTACACGCTTGGCCCCGATCTGGAAAGCGCATCGGCTGCCCTAAAGCTTGAACCGCGGGAGTTGATCGACCTGCACTCAGGCTCGGACTACACCGTGTATGCCGTCGGCTTCCAACCGGGTTTTCCCTACGCGGGCTGGCTGCCCGAAAAACTTGAGGGGTTGCCCCGCCGCGCGGAACCGCGCATTCGGGTGGAACCCGGTAGCGTGGGCATCACCGGCAAGCAGACAGGCATCTATCCTGCCGCGAGTCCGGGGGGCTGGAACTTGATCGGCCGCACTCCGTGTCCCCTAGCCGATCTGGAACAGGGCTGGTTTGCGTTCGCGCCGGGCGACCGGATCCGGTTTTTTGAGATCACAGAAAACGACTGGCCAACGCTCTTGGGGCAGCGCCCCCAAGAAGGCTGATTGATCTTGGGATTTCAAGCTTCTTGAGATTTGTGAAAGTCGGCCTCGCAAAGAAAAGGCCAGTGCTTTTGGGAACCGTGGGCCCAAAACCGCTCAAGCGCGTCTTGCTTGCTGCGCATTGACCATCGGGCCAGAATCCATCCCGGCGCCCACGCAGCGACCATGATCACCATGAGCATCGTTTTGACATAGTCCCTCGGACTGGCAAGCAGGGCTGCCACCAAGAAAATCAAACAAAAAAGCGAAACGACCAGGCCTGCAGCGAGTCCGATCATCGAGAGGGTCGCAAGGACAAACGCCTGCGGAAACTCCGGCCATTCGTACTCGTGATCCGACGCGAGGAACCGGTCGCAGCACTGTGCCGCCGCCCAGCCATCGGCTGACAAAGCTCGCCTTCCCGTAAGACGAAAGGTTTGCAGATCTGAGGCGCCGCAATGGCCCGACCAATATTCGCCCACCGCGTTCACTGCCCCGTCTCGCGAGCGCACGCAAAGGCGTTCATAAGTATCGAGATCGAAATCGACATTGGTCGTCTTACCCTGTTGGAAAGCCAAAAGGGCTTGGCGCAGTTCCGCTCGAACTTCCGGTAGAACCATCGATTGCCAAACCTTGGGCATCAGTTCGACCAACAGAGACGACTCAGGCCAAGATCGGTTTGATCACTTCTCCGGCGACATCGGTCAAGCGGTAGTCGCGGCCGGCATGCCGGTAGGTCAAACGCTCGTGATCGATGCCGAGCAGGTGTAGCATCGTGGCGTGCAAGTCGTGCGTGTAAACCTTTCCTTCGGTGGCCATGATACCGTATTCGTCGGTCGCCCCGTGGATGAATCCGCCCTTCACGCCGCCACCGGCCATCCAGGAACTGAACCCCAAGTTGTGATGTTCGCGGCCGGGATGGTCGGCCTTGGCGTTGAAGGCCGTACGGCCAAATTCGGTGGTCCACACAACCAGTGTCCGATCGAGCATGCCGCGGCGTTTCAAGTCGGCAATCAAGGCGGCGATCGGTTGATCGATCGCCTTGGCCAGGCGGATATGATCGGCCATGTCTCCATGACTGTCCCAGTTGTTGCTCGAGCCGACGTCGATCAACTCCTGAAAGCGCACGCCTCGTTCGGCGAGGCGCCTGGCCACCAGGCACTGCCAGCCGAAGCCGGTCGTCGTCTTGCGATCGATCCCGTACATCTTGAGTGTGGCATCGTCTTCGCGCGCAATATCGAACGCTTCGGGGGCTTCTCTTTGCATGCCGAAGGCGGTTTCAAACGAGCGGATGCGTGCATCAAGCGCGCGGTCGGCCGCGCGGGTCGCCAGGTGATCACGATTGAGGTGAGCGAGGTAGTCGAGCTCAAGCCGCTGCAGGTCGCCACCCGCCACGCGCGCGCGGATATCGGCAAGCGGTTCGGGACCCGGCACGACATGCGTGCCCTGATGGCAGGCCGGCAAAAAATCGCTGCTCCAGGTTTGCGCGCCCGCGTAGGGGGCTGCCGGTGCCAGCACCACGAACGAGGGGAGGTTCTGATTGACCGTACCCAGCCCATAGCTGATCCAGGCACCCGCGCTGGGGCGAGCAAACTGGGCCGAACCGGTGTGCGCGGCCAGGGTTGCCTTGTCGTGTCCGTCGCTTTCGCAGTGCATGCCGCGCAAGATGCAAAGGTCGTCGGCCACTTGGCCCAGATAAGGGAATAACTCGCTGATCGGCATGGCCGACTGACCGTATTTCTTGAAGGCGAATCGGCTTTTGATCAGGTACCGGTCAAACTTGCCCGGCTTGTTGAGCCAGCGGCTTGCCGTGATCGTTTTGCCATGATCGGCGGTGAGCTGGGGCTTGGGATCGAAGGTGTCGATGTGGGAAACGCCGCCGGTGGAATAGATGAAGATGACCCGATCGGCGCGCGGCGCGAAATGCCCCTGGCGCGCCGCGAGCGGGTCGCTTGGCGAGGCCGCTTTTGCCTGATTCCACATCCCGGCCAGCGCCAGCGCGCCGAACCCACCCGAGGCTCGGTGCAGCCACTGGCGGCGCGACATCTCCGCTTCACGGGGTCCAAAAATCATAACTTGGTTCCTTACTCGATATGCAAGGTGGCATTGGCGGTCAGATAAATGCGGCAAAGCGCCGACCAGGAGGCAGTCTTCGCCACTTCGGCCGTGGCGCCTCGAGACACGCCCTTGCGGGCAAACTCGTCCAAAAAGGCCAGCCCCTCTTCAATTTCCTTATCGGTGGCAAGCCGGCCCTGAGTCGACTCGGCCAAAAAGGCAATGCGCTTTGGATCCGTGCCGTTGAGCGAACGCAGGCGGGTGGCGAGCGCGGCCGATTGTTCATGAACAAACGGGCTATTCATCAGGAAGAGGGCCTGAGTGGGGGTAGTCGTCGGCATTCGCCCCGCCACGCTCAGGTTGGGGTCGGCCGCATCGAATAGCGACAGGAAGGGGTGGCGCCGGTTCCGCTGCGACATCAGATAGACCGAGCGGTGGTCGCTGTTGTAAAGCGCATGGAACGGATTGTGGATCGTGTAACCCCAGCTTTGCGCAGCGGGGAACGGGTGACCTTCAGGCTGACGGGGATTCAGTTTTCCCGAAACGAAGAGCATCGTGTCGCGCACCACCTCGGCTTCGAGTGGCCGGCGAGAATAATGCCACAGGTAGACATTTTCAGGATCGATCGAGGCGTTTGGCAGGATATCGTCGCTGGCAAGTTGATAGGTCCGGCTGTTCATGATGAGCCGGTGCATCGCCTTGATCGACCAGCCCGATTCGATGAACCGCTTTGCCAGAAGGTCGAGCAGTTCGGGGTGGGTGGGCGCCTCGCCGCGCAAACCGAAATCGCTCGGCGTGTTGACGATGCCGCGGCCAAAGTGCCACTGCCAAAGGCGATTGACCATCACCCGGGCAGTCAGCGGGTTAGCCGGGCTTGTCAGCCACTGTGCCAGTTCGAGCCGGCCGCTGCGTTTTTCGTCCTTGAGCGGGTTGCCTCCCAGGATTTCCAGGAAGCGGCGGGGAACTTCCGGGCCAAGCTTGTCGGGCTCGCCCCGTTTTTGAATCTTCGCATTGCCGGAGGTTCCTTCGCTGACCGCGTAGGCGGCAGGGTAGAGCGGCGCGGCCGATAGCCGGTCTCTCTCCTTTTGGCATTCCTTGAGCTTCACCTCCATGGCAGCAAGTTTTTCTTTTTCCACACGGCCCATGATGACCGGTTGAACGATCATGGCACCGGGCGCGGCAAATGCCGTTTCCGATAGTCCCAGGTTGTCCAGATCGTGCACCGGCACCGCGCCAGAGCGGTGGCCGAATCCATCGCAAATGAAGGTGTCGATGACCCCGTCCCAACCGGGAGCCGTCTTCTTGTCGCCAAAGGAGCTGAGTTTTCCGGCCGCGCCAAACACACCGGAAAAGGTGCGCCGATCCGGATCGATCGAAAAGCGCAAGGTGTGCCAGACTCCCGGTTCGATCTTGCCGATCACCTCCCAGTTCGAGCCGTTCTTCACGGCGAATTCGGTATCGCTCACACTGCAATCGACGGCCGTCGAAGCGATGACGCCACGGCCCAGATAGAAGCGATAGGCTCCCGGGGCGCTTCCTGGCGCATTCCTGAAATCGATTGCGAAATGAATGGGATGCCCCGTGCGCGCCTTGATCGGCTCGGCAAAGACATAGCGAACCCCATCGTGCGGATCGCTCGCCTTCAACCGCACGCCGCGGCTTCCCCTGGGGTGGATGTGAACGAACGGGCTTTGGGCCTCGGCGTCGACCGCATTGGGCCCGCTCGAAAGCCAGGGGGCTGCGGGCGGCTTGCCCAGCGCTTGCCCCTCGAAGCCCAAATCGGCCCCGCCGCCGATCGATTGTCCATCAATGCGTCCTTTCTGGTCCTTGAGCGCGCGGATGGTTTCGGCGAGCTGTTCGAGTTGGTTTTTGCGTTCTTGTTCCAGTCTTGTGGCCGTGGACGGGGGAACCAGGGGCACCAGGTTTTCGGGTTTTTTGTGTTCCTCGCCGCCGGGAAAGGCCCATTTGGTGCTTTGAAAGATCCCATAAAGGGCATAATAGTCGGCCGCGCCGATCGGTTCGTATTTGTGGTCGTGGCAGCGGGCGCAGCCCAGGGAGAGGCCGAGCACCGAACGGCCTACCGATTCGATCACATCGGCGAAATCGAGATGCTGGTAGTCGGGTCCGGGGCTGTAGCCATAGCGTTTGCCGATCGCCAGAAATCCGGTGGCGGTCACTCGAGCCGCGTATTCGTCCGCCTGGCCATCCTTGGCCAGAAGATCTCCCGCGATCTGTTCGCGCAAAAACTGATCGTAGGGCTGATCTTTTTGAAACGATGCGATCACCCAGTTGCGGTAGCGCCAGGCTTCAGGCAGCGGATAATCGGCGCCGTCGCCGGCCGTATCGGCGTAGCGGGCAACATCGAGCCAGTGGCGGCCCCAGCGTTCGCCGTAAGCGGGTGAGTCGAGCAAACGGTCGACGAGCCGGGAGAAGGCATCGGGCCGGCCGTCTGCCAGGAACGCCTCGATTTCACCTGGAGTGGGCGGCAGGCCGGTCAAATCGAGCGTGGCGCGACGAATCAGGGTCCGGCGATCGGCCGGCGCCGCCGGTTGCAGATTGCGGCTTTTCCAGCCCGCCTGAATCCACCGGTCGATTTCCAGGATCCACCGGTCGATTTCCAGGGGAGACGCATGGGGATCCTTGCCTGAAAGCTCAGGAGCTTTTCTCAGGGGTTGAAACGCCCAGTGGGCCCGATCCGCCGGCATGATGACCGCGGTGCGAGCGCCGGTTGCACTTGCCTTTTCCTCGGGCCAGGGGGCTCCCTGTTCAATCCAGCGCGTCATGGCGGCGATGACCGCAGGGGGAAGTTTGCCAGAAGGGGGCATTTTCAGATCGGTTTCGTGGGAAAGCGCTTTCAGAAAAGAGCCCACGCCCGGCTTGGCCGCCACGATTGCCGGTCCATTTTCCCCTCCCGTCAAGAGCGCCTGACGCGAATCGACGCGAAAACCGCTTTCTTGTTTTTTGGGCCCATGGCAGTTCTGGCATTTGGCGATCAAAATCGGGCGGATTTCTTTTTCAAAGAAAGCGCCATCGACCGGTTGCGCTCGGAGCAAACCGCAAACATTCCAACCGGTTGCGACGAGGCAACCCAGGTATAAAATCTTCCTGACCAGCGCAGGGCGGATCGTCATGGCAAAGGACCGCTTGAAGAGCTTTCCCAAGAGGGAAAGGAGCCAAACTGGGAACCGTTTGGCCTTTTTGGGGGGGAATACCCCCTTCAAGATACCTGATCTTTCCCGATATTGGCAAGAAACCCCTTGTTCGGCAAGAATGGTCTTTCCCCCCGGACCGATCCCGCCTGTTCAAGCAACCTACCGTAGGAACTCACGTTCGATTCTCCCCGAAAAAACAGGGATCGGCCTGGGTCGATGACGGCCTGGCTCCCGCGCTTATGAGGATTCGAGATGCATTTTCGTGGAATCTTGATCGTTCTTGTGATCCTTGCTGGTTCGCGGAATCTCGGCTTTTCGGCATCCCCTTTGGCGGCGCCCGCCCATCCCCACCTGATTTTGATCATGGCGGATGACATGGGCTTTGGCGATCTGAGCTTGCATGGCAACACGAATGTCAAAACACCGCGGATCGATTCGATCGGCACCGACGGCGCCCGGTTTGAGCGGTTTTTTGTCTGCCCAGTCTGCTCGCCCACGCGCGCGGAACTTTTAACCGGCAGATACCACCCACGCTGTGGCGTGCGCGATGTCAGCCGCGGCGGAGAACGGATCAATCTTGATGAAAAAACCATGGCCGACCACTTCCGTCAGGCCGGATACAAGACCGGCCTCTTCGGTAAATGGCATCACGGCACCCAGTATCCGTATCACCCCCTGGGTCGTGGCTTTGAACAGTTTTACGGATTCACCGAGGGGCACTGGCCGACCTATTTCGATGCGCCGATGGATGACAACGGCCAGTTGGTCAAGGGGAAGGGTTACCTGCCCGACGACATCACCGACCGGGCGATCGACTACTTTGCCAAAGAAGTCGGAAAAGGGGATGCTGGTTCGCCGGTGTTTGTTTTCCTCTCCTTCAATACCCCGCACACGCCGATGCAAGTTCCCGATGCTTACTGGAACCGCTTCGCCAACAACCCGATCGCGTTGCGCGGACCTCAGGGCAAGTTGGAAAAAATCGAGTCAACCCGAGCGGCGTTGGCCATGGTGGAAAACATGGACTTCAATGTGGGCAGGGTGCTCGACAAAATCGAGGAGCTTGGCCAGGCCAAAAACACGATGGTGGTCTTCCTGAGCGACAATGGACCGGCCGCCTCGCGCTACAACGCCGAAATGAAAGGCCGCAAGGGCTCGGTCGATGAGGGGGGGATCCGTTCCCCGTTGTTCATTCGCCATAAGGAAAAGATCAAGGCGGGAACCAAAATTCCGACGATTACAGGGGCGATCGACCTGTTGCCGACCCTGGCCGAACTTGCCGCAACCAGCTTGAAAATCGACGAGAAAAAACCGCTGGACGGTTTATCCCTCAAGCCCTTGCTTGACGGCGACAACAAGAACTGGCCAGAGCGGCTTGTATTCACGCACTGGGGGGGGGAAATCGGCATCCGCTCGCAAAAATATCGGATGGATGCACGGGGCGGCCTGTTTGACATGGAGGCCGATCCAAACCAAAAGACCGACATTTCCGGGAAAAATCCCGAGCTGATCGAAAACTATCGGGGCCAAATTGGCGAATGGAAAAAGTCTGTCGGCCTGCCGCAGACCAAGGATCTGCGACCCTTTCCGGTGGGACACGAAGCCGTCAAGATCACCTACTTACCCGCGCGCGACGGGTCTCCCCTCGGGGGAATTCGCCGAAGTTCCCCGGCGGCCAACAGCTCCTATTTTGAAAACTGGAAACGCACCAGCGATCGCATCAGCTGGGATGTCGATGTGATTGCCGGCGGCGAGTTCGAGGTGCTTGTCTATCTGGCGAACAAGAAGGCGGACCTGGGAGCCAAGATCGAATTCAAACTTCGGGAAGGCCGTTTGGAAAAGGTCCTGGACACGGTGTACGACGCTCCTGTGCTTGGCGCCGATAAGGATCGGGTGCCGCGCGTCGAGGAATCCTACTCCAAGGAGTTTCGCCCCGTGTCGTTTGGCAAAGTGCGGATTTCGGCGGGCAAGGGAACTCTGAGCCTCCAGGCCGTCACGGTCAAGGGCAAGGCGGTGGCCGAGGTGCAAATGATCGCGCTCAAACGGCTGGAACCGTAGATTCGCGAACGCGGTTTGACCTGAGTCGCCGGAATCGTTTATTTGAGCGGCGGGACATCGACAAAATAAAGGTCGGTCCCGCCATCGCGGGTCGAACAAAACGCGATCCGCTGGCCATCGGGCGACCAGGCGGGAAAGGTGTCATGGCCGGCGGATCCGGCCAGGACCACCGCCTCGGCTCCTTCCACTGGCCTCACCAGAAATAGATCCCATTGCCCCGCGACCAGCCGCGAAAAGGCGATCCGCTCTCCCTTGGGGGACCAGGCGGGCCATGATTCGGCGCCATGCCCGGATTGGGACGAACAGAGCCTTTTCACACTGCTGCCGTCGCTTTTCATTTTGTAAAGCCGGGCGCCGCCATTGCGATTCGACGAAAAGACAATCTCCTTGCCGTCGGGGGACCACCAGGGCTGATTGTCTTCGCCCGGATGGTTGGTCAGGCGCGCAATGTTCTCGCCGGTGGGAGTGCTGCGGTAAAGCTCCTGATTGCCATCGCGCGTCGAAACCCAGAGAAGTTCCTGGCCGTCAGGCGACCAGCGCGGCGATTCCTCGAATGCCTTGTGGGGAATGGCGGCCTTCGCTCCCGTGCCGTCTGCCGCGCAAATGTAGATATTCAGCTTGCCGTCCGTCCCCTGGAGGATGTCGTGGACATAGGCGATGCGCTGGCCATCTGGTGAAACGTGGGCATCGAACTGAGGCAATCCCGGAGCCGGCTTGAGGAAAGCGAATGCCGCGCCGACGGCTTTGCCTTCTTTGAGCGGCAGCATCGCCAGTTCCATGCGCCCGTCCTTGATCCGTGTGAAGTGCAAAGCGGAGCCATCAGGCGCCCAGCGCAGATGCCCCTTCCAGTCTCCATCGGTGGTGATGCGGACCGTCTGGGAAGCCGCCGCTGGCGGTGTGGCTGATGCTGCCGTCTGTGAAATTGCAGACGTGGAGGTCTGCGCCAATCCCAGGATTACAAGGAACGCCAGCACGATTGCCTCGGTGATTGGGCGCGAATTAGAACAAGAGATCAATCGGCTTGCCGGGAAGCTGGATGCCCAGGGTTGCCGCCTGCTCGCTCTGAACCCCAAGCGCCTGCAAAACGGTGGCGCAAAGATCGCCCGGGGTGCAGGCCTGATCGCGGGGATGGCCGCCGGTCGCGTCGCTTGAACCCAGCACGAAGCCGGGCTTGATGCCACCGCCCGCCATGAACGCCCCGTAGCAATGCTCCCAGTGATCGCGGCCTGCCTTGTCGTTGATCTTGGGGCTGCGGCCAAATTCGCCCACGGCAATCACCAAAGTGGACGAAAGCAATCCGCGAAGTCGCAAATCGTCGAGCAAGGCGGCAAACCCCTGATCGAAGCAAGGAGCCAGCCGGTCCTGAAGGATCTGGAAATTGCGATAGTGCAAATCCCAGCCGCCGTCGCCGGCATCTTCTTCGGCCTCGACATGATCGGACCAATTGACCTGCACAAAAGGGATTCCCGCCTCGACCAAGCGTCTGGCGAGGAGGCAGGATTGACCGAACCGGTTCAGGCCATAATTTTGGCGCAGGTCCTGTTTTTCCTGGGCCAAATCGAAAGCGCGCCGCGAGGTCGCCGATGTCAGAAGCGACAAGGCGCGCTGCCGATGCGTGTCGAGTTTGGGGTGCGAAGGCCCGGCCCCGAAGGAATCGGCGGCCCGAGCCAGGCCGTCGAGGCTTTTCCTCAAGCCATCTCGGTCTTCCATGCGGCCTGAAACCAGCGTGGGGTCAACCGCCAGAGCTGGAATCTGAACCTGATTGCCCCCCTTGTATTCGACGCGGAATGGATCGTGGCGCGGTCCCAGGTGGGCAGCCGCTTCGCCGGTGATCACCTTGTGTCCTTGATGCAATCGCCCGCCGACGACGAGGTAGCCGGGCAGGGCGCTCTCCACGGCCGACGCGCGCGAAACAAGGCTGCCCAGGGCCGGCTTCGCGGTCGATTGATTGGCGGGACCTCCCAGGCTGACCGCGCCGTCGATGCTGCCGGTCAGGCCGATCGTACCCGCGACCCCGTGGTCGTTATGAAAGGTGTGCAAGCTGCGCACAAGCGCATACTGATCGTTGCGCTCGGCAAGCCGGGGAAGCAGCTCGGTGTAGCGGATGCCGGGCAGTTTCGTCGCGATCGGATCGAACGGGCCGCGGAATTGCAGCGGCGCATTGGGTTTGGGGTCGAACAGGTCGGTGTGCGCCGGACCGCCCCAGAGCCACACCAGAATGACCGATTTGGCGGTGCCGCTCGATTCGGGGCCCTTGGCCTTCAGAGCGTTCCACTGCGCCAGATTTAGTCCCAACCCCGCGGCGGCCCCCGCAACCAGGGCAGCGCGCCGATGAGGCCGCAAGGTTCGACCCGCATTGGGCGCGGGAGGGAAGGGATCGCTCAAGCTCGATAAGAAAAGTCGCGGCACGGGAGAACTCCGCGGGGGAGAGAAGGCGGCAGGCTCATTCTAACCGCGTATTCTTATCGCCACAACCCGCGCCCAGGCGGCGGTATGCGCCACAACCCGCGCACGCGGTTGTATGCGCGCCAACCCGCTTATGCGGCCTTCGGTTTGAGAAGTTTCCCGGCGTGGCGCTTGACGGTAGAACTCAGGCCGCCCTACTGAGGCCGGACCGATTGCTGCTTCAGATAATAGCGGGCCAGTTTGGTGACGGCTGGGCTGGGGTCGTTCGCCGCCATTTCCCGCAGCCGCTCATCGGCTTGGGGGCCAAAGCGCTGGCTCATCGCCCTCGCCGCGGCGGCGCGCACCGAGGCGGCCCGGTCATGGCTCAGTCTTTGCAGCCAAAGCTTTTCGTCCAGATCGGGAAACTCGACCAACAGGTCGAGCACTTCCAGGCGTCGGCTGGCGTCGGCATGGGTGAGCAATTTACCAAGCTTGATATGTTCCGCGGTCAAACCGCGAAATTGCAGCGCGAGTTCGGCCAGACGGCTCACTTCGGCGTCGTTGTCGTGCAGTGCGCCTAACAGCACCTCGTCGCGCACCTTGTCGCTGGCGGGACCCAGAGCGAGCACCGCGCCCCGGCGCACCTCGGCCACGGGATCTTGCAGCAAGGCGGTCAGGTCATCTTGCAAGTCAAAATCACCGGCGAAGGCCAGGCCGATCGCATCGACGCGCGAACCAGGGTCGGCCTTGCGCAAGATTTGACGCAGCAAGTCGCGCTGGGCGAGCCGTTCCTCGGGTTTGCTTTCGGTGGAAGTCATCTTCATTTTGCGCAAGAGCGCCAACGCCGCCTGGGGTACGGCCGGACTTGGTTCGGCGCCCGTTTCGGCAATGCCCAGGGCCGCCTGCCCAATGATCGCCGCAACCGGTTGAAACAGGGCAGACTGGGGGGAGATTTCCGATTCTATCCAAGATGACACTAAATTAAGTGAGGCAGCTTGGCCCGGCGTGGAAAAATGGACAAAGTTGTGGGCGAGGCTGCGCGCCAGTTGCACCCGGCGAGGATCATCGCCATCCCACTTTGCGGAAACCTTTTCCAGGCAAGACTTTGCGGTGGAGCAAGTCGCGATCCGATCGGAGAAAAACAGCTTGGAGATCGGTCCGACGCTGGCATCGCCCAGCGAGGCCGCCTGATCGATCCATTGGGTCGATTCGGCGTCGCCGGCGGTCGAAATTTGATGGGCGATATAAATCGCCTGAACTTCGTTTCGAAAATAGAAACCGACGGCTCCCGCCGTCAGGATGGCCGCGCCAAGTGCCTTGATTCCCAGGCTGAAGTATCGATTGGGCCGTCCTGGCTGTCCGGGCATGGGCATCGTTTCCGTCCCCTTGTTTGGGGTGTAGTGTGCGTCGATCGGCCGGAGCGCTCTTGAGCATCCTGAGGCGTCTGGCCATGGTCAGCGACAAGTCTAAAGCCGGACTTTTCCTCCTCGCAAGTCCAACCCGGAAATCCCTCATGAACGCTACCGCCGGCATTCGATGAATAGGGGGCACAGATTCCCGGTAACCCGCACCGGGATGACCCCACGAGGCGATTCGATGCACCGGCGCTCCTTTGCGTTGGTGATCCTGGGTTGGAGCTTGACCCCACTGGTCGTTAAGGCGGCAGACGCCGTAACACCAGCCGAGCCCACCGGGATCCCCTACGCCAGCATGGCTCCCAATCACCGTGAGAAAGTGAAGGGGGTTCTGGAAAAACCGACCGTGACCGCCCAAGGTCCGGCCGAAGCTTTCCTGGCTCCTCCTGAAGTCTACCGGTGGCTGTTGGCCAACCCCCATGAAGCTTTTCGCCTTTGGAAAAGCTTGGGAGCCCGGTGCGTCATCCCCGAACTCGACGAACAGGGACGGTTTCATTACGACGAGCCCGGCAAGGGGCAGTTGGTCTGGGAACCGGTGGCCAAAACCAAGAACGCCTGGGTTTGGTTTTGCGAGGGGAAAGGGAAACCGACCCCGCTATTGCCCTGGATTCCGTTTGAGGCGGTCGTGGTGGTCCACTTCGCCTCGGGTAAGGATGGCGACGGGAACCCCGCGGTGCGCCACCAATATCGCTTCTATCTGAAGACCGATTCGAAGGCGATGCAATTCGGCGCCAAGGTGATGGGGGCCTCGGCCCCCAAGATGGCGGACGAATACGTGGGCCAGCTCCAGTACTTTTTTGCCGCCATGAGCTGGTGGCTTGACCAGCACCCCGAGCAGGCCGAAAAGCTCTTGAAGGGGACCGATGCCCCCGTCGCCCTTCTGCGCGGAAAACGAGACTAAAGCCGCGCGGCAAAAGAGATCATCGTGAGGCGCCGGCCCCTTGCACCGTGAGATTCACGATTCAGGGGGCTGGCGCTTTTTTTTCTTGACTAACCTTCGACGGTTTCGACTTTCGGCCGCTCGTGTTTGGGGGAATCGACCTTTCCCGCGGCCGTTTTTCCTTGGTTGTTTTTCATCGAAAAAACCGCGGAAGATTTACCGGAAATCGCCTGCATGAGTTCGGCCATTTTCTTGGCTTGGGGCTCCAGATCGGCCGGTTTCCCCCCGTTGATGATGGCATTCTCCAGTTGGCGCGCCGCCTGGCTGATCTCGGGAAAGCCGTACATCCTTCCCGCGCCTTTCAATTGCTGGCTGAGCGCTCGCAATGCGGGCAAATCTCGTTGGTCAAGCGCCGAGAGAATTTCCATCGACCGGGCGGAAAGGTTGCCTGCGAATTCCCGCACCAGTTCGAGGAACTCCGGATCGTTCGCGTAAGGAGACTCAGGCACGGTGCGCGCCACGGGAGTCCAGGAGCCGGGAGATTGCGCCGAGGGGTTCAGGGAGATGGCAGCAGTGGTCGAGGGCGTTTGCAAATGGCAACGGATGGTCTTCAGAAGAAGATCGGGAGTCACCGGTTTGGCCAGATAGTCGCTGCATCCGGCCGACAGGCAAATTTCCCGGTCATGTTTCAGCGCATTGGCGGTCAAGGCGATGATCGGGCCGAGATACCCCGCATGCCGAAGTTGCTTCGTGGCCGAATAGCCATCGCATTCGGGCATTTGCATGTCCATGAGAATGACATCGAACGGACGCTTCAGGGCTTGATCGACCGCCTCCAGGCCGTTTTGGGCCAGGGAGATTTCCATGCCGCATGACTTCAACTGATAAAGCAAGATCTTTTGATTGTCGGGATTGTCTTCCGCCAGAAGCAGCCGGCCCTGCATCGGTTCTTTTTGCGCCGGTTTGTCCTCAGGGGGATTGGTCCCCTGAAAGCCGGGGACGAGCGGGTCAACCCATTCCACATCGGGCGAAGGCAACCGGCAGGGAATGCGCACCAGGAAAAAACTCCCTTTACCTGGCGTGCTGTCGACCTCGATTTCGCCGCCCATCATTTTGACCAGCTTTTGCACGATGCTTAAACCCAGGCCCGTGCCGCCGAATCTGCGCGAGGTGGACCCATCGGCTTGGTGGAACGGCTGAAAGAGCTGGCCGATCTGATTTTGGCTCATGCCGATCCCCTCGTCGGCGACCTTCAGGGACAGGACCAGGGGGTCCTTCGCGTCGGGGGTCGACTGGGCGCCGATTTCCATCGAAATGCAGCGGTCCGATTCGGTGAACTTGATCGCATTGGAAAGGAGGTTGAACAGGATTTGACGCAAACGGGTCGGGTCGATCATGGCAACTTTGGGGAGTGGCCCCAGGCACTTCAAATCAAGGCGCAGGTTTTTTTCGACCGCTTTCATCGCAAGCGATGCATGGGTCTCGACGAGCACTTGCCAGGGGGAATAGGCGATGATGTCCAGATCCATCTTCCCGGCCTCGATCTTCGACAGATCGAGGATGTCGTCGATCACATGCATTAGATGCGAGGAGTTGCGTTTCAACTGGCGCAAAAGCGACCACTTTTCCGATCCCGGTTCTTCCATGCCGATCAGGATGTCGCCATAACCGGAGATGGCCCCAAGGGGGGTGCGGATTTCGTGGCTCATGTTGGCAAGGAAGGCGCTTTTCGCGCGATTGGAAGCTTCCGCCTCCTCCTTGGCTTGAAGCAGTTCCTCCTGCAAAATCCAGCGGTGGGTGACATCGCGAATCGTCAGGATAGAGCCGACCTGAATGCCGCTTTCCTCGATTGGCCAAAGTCGAATATCGAAGTGGGAGGTGTCATCCTCGTCGACTTTGCGTTGGATCTCCCATTCGCCGTCCTCGTGAGAGGTGATTTTCGCGCAGAGTTCGGGCCAAGAGGCGAAAGCTTGAGCCATTTCCTGGCCCAGAATCCTCATGCCAAACGCTTGAATCGCCGCGGGATTGGCATCGAGTACCCGTCCCTTGGCATCGAAAATGATCACGGCATCTTTTTGCGAACGAAAGCCAGCTTCGCGTGCCGCGGGGGTGATGTTTAAAAGCCGGTATTTTCGCAAGGCGATTCCGAGCAAGGTGACCGAGGTGATCAGGCCGAGCAGGCGCACGCGGAAATGGATGACATGGGGCAAGGAAACGACGACTTGAATGAAGACGAGTGCCGTGGGAATGACGATGGCCAGACCGAGTAGATAAATCTGGGTTCGGTAAATGGGGTCGGCCTTGAACCCCATGCGGATCAAGATGAGGATGCTCCAAATAAGCAGTCCGAGACAATAGGTGGCATGGGCCAACACAAGGGGCCCGTAACTCAAAATGGCAACCAGGTAGTTTCCCGAGAACACGATGTCGATCTCGGTCCAGAAAAGGTGGTGCAGCGGATTGGCCGCGGTGAACGCCAATACGATGACCGGCTCGACAAAAAAGAGCGTGATCCGGCCTGGAGTGAGCGGGCCTTTCACCCCTTCAAACTCGCGCACGAAAGCAAAGGTCCAGCTCGCTCCCACCGCACCGCCAAATACCGCCAGGCAAAGAAAGGCGCTCTTGGCGGCGGCGGCGCCAGAGAGCAACTCCATTCCCGTGGCGATGGCCCACAGGGCCGAGCCGGCCGTCATCAAACCGAAGGAAAGTCCGCAAGCGGATCGACGATTCCTGAGGCCATAAAGGGCAAGGAGGCCCATGAGCCCGCCAGCCAAGAAATAGGGAATGGCTTCCGGGTTGGATTGCAGCGCAAGTAGGGTCGCCAGGTTATCCATGGTTTGAGTTTAAAGTTTGAGGAGACCGGTATGCTCTTTGGTGTTTTTCGGCCCGGGATTTGCCCATCAAAATTCGCAACCGAATCGAGGGCTCGACAGAACCGATTCGGAAAAACTCCTTGTAAAATGGCTCAGAGGATTCGGAATCACCCCAATTTGGATCAGACTTGCGCACGATCGCCCGAATCGAAGTGTCGCTCGGACATCCTGATGCAAATTCGATGCCTTTCTCAAAATGAAACACAAAAAATAGGCATGAGACAAACCAGCAAAATGAAAATTCTATGATAAATTCGGCGGCAATCCGACCGCTTTGTAACCAAGCGGAAAGCCGGTCCTCTCGATGGGATCCATCTCTTTTTGATTTTGCTTTGCGAGGATTCGATGTCGCGGATGAATCGGCTGGCCCTTCGTGACGACCTTGGCGGCGCAAAAGCTTTTTTTTCTGGGACTTTATCAAGAAATCAGAGCGGCCACAGTTTGAGCAAACGCGAAGGTCGGGAACTTGGTCATGAAAGCCAGAGTCGTCTGGGCAGGGACGTTCGCCCTATATCAGTTAGCGCGTGCTATCTTTTAAGCTTGTTGTGCTTGTTAGGTTTTCCTCCTTTATCGCAGGTGGCTCGGGCAGGTGAAATCGTTTACTTTCGCCATGACGAGGTCCTGGGCACCTCTCTCGATTTGAAAATCGAAGCCTCAACACGAGAAAAAGCGGTTGAGATCGAAGGCCGCATTCTCACCGAAATCGAGCGCCTGCGGACCGTTCTGAGTACGTACGACCCGCAAAGCGAGTTTTCCCGCTGGTGCCGCCGGACCCCTGGCGACATCCCTGTTAGCGCCGAACTGTTCGACGTGCTCGCACTTTGCGACCGACATCGCGACCAGAGCCAGGGCGCATTCAACGCCTCGATTCAGGCGGTCACCCGCGTTTGGAAGGACGCCGAGAAAGAAAATCGCATGCCCACTTCCGCCGAAATTTTGAGGGCGGTCGAAGCGGCTTCGAGGATTGGTTGGAAACTAGATGCGGCAAAAAAGACGGCTCGCCGGCTAACCGATGGCCCCTTCACGCTCGATGCCCTGGCCAAGGGGTATATCGTCGATCGAGCCAAGTCGGCAGGCCTTGCCGCCGGCGCCATTTCCGTCACCGTGCAAATCGGGGGGGATCTGGTGGTGGCTGGTCCGGCCAGTCGCGAAATCGAGATCGCCGACCCGCTCGCCGATGCCGAAAACGCGCCGGCAATCTCGCGGGTGCGGCTGAAAAACCGGGCCCTGGCCACTAGCGGCGGCTACCGCCGCGGCTTCGCCATCGGCGACCGCTTCTATTCGCACATCATCGATCCAAGAAATGGTAAGCCGGCCGGGCAAATTCTGGGGGCGACGGTGATTGCTTCCACCTGCGCCGAAGCCGATGCACTCGCCACGATCGTTTCAATCTTGCCCGCCCAGGACTCGATCGCTCTGATCGAGTCGATCCCCGGCGCCGCCTGCCTGCTTGTCGAACAGGGAAGCCATCGGCGCCTCGTAAGTTCCCGCTGGGCTGCGTTTGAAGTCGTGTCACCGATTTCCACCCCCCTTGCGCTTCGGGCGTTGAACCCTGGCGCCGTTCAGGAAAAGAAAGACGAAAAGAGTGCAAAAGACGGGAAGCCCTGGATGGCCGGAATGGAGTTGACGGTGCAGTTGGAGATCAACCGCCCGGCCAACGAGTCGCGCGGATACCGGCGACCCTATGTGGCGCTCTGGGTTGAGGACAAAGACGAATTCCCCGTAAAAACACTGGCCCTCTGGCTGCAAACCAACGGCAAGGGTTTGCGCTGGCTTCCCGACCTGAAGCGCTGGAGCAAGATGGATAAGTTGAGGATGGTCGTTGACGAGACCGACCTGGTACGCACCGTCTCCTCCGCCACCCGGGCCCCGGGCAAATACAAGCTGGTTTGGGACGGCAAGGACGATGGAGGCAAACCGGTCCAGCAAGGCAAATACACGCTTCTTTTGGAGGCGGCCCGCGAACATGGAACCTACCAGATGATCAAGGAAGAAATCGCGATCGGCGAAAAACCATTTTCCCTGACATTGAAGGGGAATGTCGAAATCAAGGGCGCAACCGTTGACTACAAGCTCAAGCAAGGATCTCGCTGAAAAGAACCGACCCGGGGGAATGGTGTTTCACTGGAAGCGGCGGCTGGCCTGGTTCGTTCGTTGGTTCCACATCTATTGCTCGATGTTTTGCCTGGCGGCGATGATCTTTTTCGGCGTGACCGGCTTCACCTTGAACCATCCCGACTGGTTCTATGGCGGCTATGAAGACCGCAACTCCCTCAAGGGATCGCTCGATGCCCAGATGGTGCAAGGTGAACCGGAAAAGATCGACAAACTGGGTGTGGTGGAAGCGCTTCGCTCAGGCGGCGTCGAGCGCGGCCGGCTGGCCGATTTTCAGATCGACGACAATCAGTGTGTCGTGACGTTCAAGGGGCCAGGCTACAGCGCCGATGCCTTCATCGAGCGCGAAAGTGGGAATTTTGAGATTCAAATTGTCCGTATGGGTCTGGTGGCGGTGCTCAACGATCTGCACAAGGGGCGCGATTCTGGTCCGCAGTGGTCGCTTTTGATCGATATTTCCGCGATTGCGACCACCATCGTGGCGCTCTCGGGTGTGGTCTTGCTTTTGTACATCAAGCGCAGGCTGTTGCCCGGATTGATCGTGGGGCTGGCTGGCCTGGGAGGCATGTTGCTCGTCTGGAAATTGTGGGTTTCTTGAACGGGACGCCAGGCGGCCGCCCAATCAAAAAAGTCGCGAAGCGGCACGAAAAGAGGCCGCGCCCCTGGCCGCCTTTCAGGAGCCGACCGCGATGACGACATCCTGAGCGATGTCGTCGCTTAACTGGATCACGACCTTGTGTTCGCCTGGGCCGATCGAAGTACCGGTAAGCACGATCTGGCCGCTTTCGACGGGATACCCCTGTTTTTGAAACTCTTCAGACAATTGTTCCGGGCCCCAGGAAGCCGCTTCGGCGGGTAGATCGAGGCGCAGCCCCGAAATCTGGCGGGCCAGTTCGAGCCGGAAAGCCCGCATCAATTCCACGCGATTGCGCGAATCCTGCTCGGAGGCATGTTCGGATAACCTCAAGAGCCAGCGGACGACCATGCCGATTTCGTCGGTGCGAAGGGCGAGGGCATGTACCCGCGGCGACTGGGTCGAGTTGGCCTGGGCGCTTTTGCGTAAGAGCTCCAAAGGCTCCGACATTTTTTTTGCGATCACCCCGACCAGGAAAATCGCGATGACCGATCCGATCAGAAAGACACAAAAAAGTTGCAGGCCCAAAAATCGAATCGGTTGGTTCAGTACCGATTCGGGCACGATGAGCACGAGCTTCCACCCCCAGATGGGAGACAGCGTCCAGGTGATTCGGTGGGCTTGCCCGTCGAAGTCGACCACCTCGTACCCTTGCGATTTCTCCGCGATTTGTTTGCCAAAGTGGGGGATATCGGAAACGGGGAAGCCATAGGGACGGGTGACCGAGGGAAGCCACTCCGCATCGGGATGAGCGAGGATGCGGCCCTGAGGACTGCAGATGAAGCCGGTTTCAAGACCTTGAAAAGTGCCTTCGATCTTGGCTTGCAAGGTGTAGAGCTTCAGCTTGCGCCGAATCGTCTCAATGGCCTCAATGCGGATGTCGACCCCCACGACGCCGCGGAATTTGCCGTCCGGACCCAAAATCGGGGCGCTCATCGAAACGACTTTGTCGTCGATTTCTTCCAGGTCATAATAAGGCTCGGAAAGATAAGGTTTTTTCGACGCTTTGGGCCGGTAATACCAGGCGGTCAACGGGGTATCGTTACGAAAATCGAAACGGACCGGCCCGCCACGCACAATCGAAGTGGCGCCTGAACCGTTTCGGGCCTGGCGGTACCAAATAAAGCTGTCGGGATGCTTGGCGGGCAGTCCTTCCGAGGCGAGGTAGACGCCCGCGGTCGCTTGCGGATCAAGGTCGGTGAGCGTTTTTTGCAACAGCGTCGTGGCGATTGCGGGCGGTTGGCCTTCAGGTCCCCATTGGACTGAAAGCGCGTTGGCCAGGGTGGTGATAATGTTCTCTAACTTATCGAGGCGATCATCGAGACTGCTGGAGGCAGCGATCAGTTGATTGAGAGCCAGCGAATCGACCTGTTCATGCAGCGACCCGCGTACGAAAAACCAGGCGAGCAGGCTGAAAAACAAAAGCCAGCTCATGAGAAAAACGGTGAGCACCAGGCGCAGTTTTGAGCTGAAGGAAAGGTGGCGAAAGCCGAATCCCCCAGCCGCGGGACCACTCATGCCTCGCCTCCTGTACCGCCGTCGGCGCCACCCGAACCTGTTCGTACGCTGTCGGCGCTACTCGTACCTGTTCGCGCCAAATCAGTGTTATTGGCGCCCGGCCGCGCGAAATCGGTGATCTTTTTGTGAAGCGTGTTTCGGTTGATTCCCAGACGATTGGCCGCCTTCACCTGGACCTGATCGCTCTCCTCGAGGACCTGTTCGATCAATTCGCGCTCCACCGCGCCGACGATCCGTTCGTGCAGCGCACCCTCGGGCAAGGTGCGAATGCCGGCCCGCACCAATTGCCGCACGAGTGTCTCGATGTCGGTCGTTCCCTTGTTTCCCCGCCCCTGAGGCGGCTGAAAGCGCTTGGGAGCATGACCGGGAGCCGAGATATGATCGGAGGTGACGGCTTTTCCCTCGCTCAAAACCACGACGCGGGCCAGGTAATTCTCCAACTGGCGCACATTCCCCGGCCAGTCGAAGGCCATTAGCCGTCCCATAAGCCCCTGGGAGATTTCCGGGATCGGAACCCGATTGAGCAGCGCGTGTTTTTGCACGAAAAACCTCGCCAGATCGGGAATATCGTCCTTGCGTTCGCGCAAAGGAGGTAAATAAATCGGCACGACATTGAGCCGATAGTAAAGGTCGTCGCGAAACCGGCCCGATTCGACCTCGTCTTCCAAAAGCTGGTTGGTCGCGGCCACCACGCGGGTATCGACCTTGATCGTGCGGCTTTCCCCCACTCTTTCAAACTCATTCTCCTGCAAAACACGCAAGAGTTTGACCTGCAGTTTGAAGCTCATCGACGAGATTTCGTCGAGGAAGATCGTGCCGCCATGAGCCGCCTCGAAGCGGCCGGTCTTGTTTTCGATCGCGCCGGTGAAGGCGCCTTTTACATGTCCGAAAAGCTCGCTCTCCAAAATGCTTTCATTGAGTGCGCCGCAATTGACACGGACATAGGGGCCATCGGCCCGGTGGCTCAGATCGTGAACGGCTCGCGCGACGAGTTCCTTACCCGAGCCGGTCTCACCAATCACCAAAACCGTGGCATTGGTCGGCGCCACCTGTCGGACCAACTTGAACACATCTCTCATCGACGGAGCTTTGCCGACCACGCCGGGGAGCGGCGAATCCAGGGAACTTCCCTCCCCGCCGTTCCTGCCCGCCGTCGCCATATTGCTCGCCACTTTGGAAAACCCTTCGCTTTAAGGCATTATGCTAATGGATTACTGCTCTTTTTCCGCGAAAACAGCCGGTTTGAGCTCGGATTGGAAAAGGAAAAAGTCTATGCTGATGTCGACTGATATCTTCATATATTAAGGAGCCACGTTTCTGTGAAAATTGGAAGAATTTCCTTGAACTGCCAACGCTTCGGTTCTCCGAGGGTTAGATCAACGGAGTTTTTCGGGTATTTTCGGGTTACTGAACTCCCAAATCACCTCAAATCCCTATTCTTTTCTGGTGTTTTCACCGGACATTGCGATAGGATTGATCGATGGGAAAAATCCCGAGGAAAACGACACAAACTCGGGGCCGTTCATGACTGGGCTCCAGCCCGAATGAAATCTCCCGACCGGATATGAGGTTCCCATGGCAAGTTTCCGCCAAACATGCCCCAGTTGCGAAGATCGGGTCCTGATCAAGGATCCCAACCTCGTGGGCAAGAAAATCGACTGTCCCAAGTGCAAATACAAGTTCACGGTGGAACCTCCCGAGGTCGAGGAAGAGGTCACCAAGAAGAAGCCCGCGAAGGGCAAATCCCCCAAGGGGAAAAAGGGCGCCGCCAGCGCCGTGGACGATGATGACGATGACGACGACGGCGACGATGGGGATTCGGCCCCGGTCGCGGGTAAAAAGAAATCATCGATGGTGCCCCTGATCGCGATTGGCGCGACTGCGGCCGTTTTGGTGATTGCTGGTGCGTTTCTTTTCTTTTATCCAGGCGGCGATAGCAACGACGGTCCGGTTGTCACGAAAGCCAAGAATCCCAATCAGCAAAAGAAAATCGACGCTGACGCCAAACAAAACCCTCAGGACACCGAGGGAACCAAGCAGGAAGGTACCGACAGCCCGATGAACGGGGAAGCGGTCGCCAACAATCCTGGCCAACCGGTCGCCAACCCGGCCCCCATGCCGGTCGTTGAGGCCAATGCCCCTTACCGGTTCCTCTCGAGCGAAACGCCCGACCTTTCCAACCTGGCCCCGGCCGACACCGATTTCTTCACCCGGATTAATGTCCACAAGATTTTCAATTCCGAATTGAAGAACCCCTTCTTCGATAGCCCTGGTTCTTTCCAGCGGGCCGATTTCCGCAAAACGATGGGATTTGAAGTCGAGCGGCTCCAGCAGATTTTCGTGGCCAACCATCTCAAGGGAACCGATCCCTGGACACTGGTGCTCATGCGCGCCAACGGCCCGCTGTCGCCCGATGAAGTCATGCGCGCCGTCAACGGAAAGAAGGAAACGGTTCGGGTCGGCAACGATGAAAAAGACATCATTAGCTTTAACGGCCGGCTCGATGGGTTCACCGGCAGTCTGGCCCGCATGGGCAAACTGCTGCTCAACATTCCGCTGGCGGAAAAGCCTGGCGATTTGGCCCTGGCGTTCGTCGATCCAACCACCATGGTTTTGTGCGATAACAAATCCCGGCTGGTGGCCTACGCCGAAAAAGACCTGTCGACCAATCTTTTGCGCATTCCTAAGGATTTGCCTCCGGTTCCGGCGGAAACCGCACCCGCGCCCAAGCCTGAAGGCGACGGTAAGGGAGAAGGCGGCGCTCCGATGCAAGGTGGCGGCGCGAACGGCGCGGGGAGTCCCCCCATGGGACCCAAATTTGGCGGAAATATTCCTCCTCCCGGTGGCGGCCCCATGGGAACCATCCCCGGCGGCGCTCCCTCATTTCCCGGCGGACAGCCTGGACTCGGCGGACCGGGCGAAGGAACCGGCACGCAGCCTCGCACGATCAAGGAACCCGATGAAAATGCGATGCGGCATTACCTTTCAATGAACAAACCTCTTCAGCTTTTGCTCGATTCGGTGGAAGGGACGAATAGTGAATCGGTCCTCCTGACCGTGGCCGGCAATGCCGGGATCCTTGCCAATCCGCAAAGCGTGGTCTCCGCGCATCTCAAGGGGCTCGTCAATCAGAGCCTCGACCATATCAAGTCCGGCTATGGCAGCGCTGCGGTCAACCTGATCTGGTCGGGACTGGAGACCAACGCGGGCAACTTCAACTTTGCCATTTCCCTTTCGAATTTCAATCGAGAAAACGTTCATGTCGACGCGGGCTTGCGCCCCGACGATCGTGAAAATCTTGACGAACTCGACCAGATCTTGGTCAGCTTTGTCAAACTGGTTCCCAAAATCCTCAAGGATCAGTTCCAACTCGACGCGCATACTCCCACGATTACAACCAAACACAACACCACCGGCGATAGCCAAGCCGCGGCGACGGGACCGGGTGCGGGCGGCAGAGCCGGCCCCGGTGGATTTGGCCCTCCGCCAGGCATGGGTGGCGTCCCCAGCGGGGGCTTCCCGATGGGGGGCGGCCAAAGTTACCCTGGCGGCAGCGGCGGCTACCCGAGCGGCGGAGGCGGCTATCCGGGCGGCTTCAACGGCGGTTTCGGTGGGCCCATGGGTGATGCTGCCCCGGCGCCACAGCCCGGATTCGTGGCTTACAACGGGGAGAAAGACTTTGCCGTGCTCCAAACCTTGATTCCTTTCTCCGAAAAAGGAACCAATTTTGTCGCCACGATGCAATATCTTGCCACCTTCACCGCCAAGACCCGTTCTCAAGTTGAGGGCTACAACCTTCATAACGGCGTCTTTGAACTCGCCGAAGCGCTGAAGCAATACACCGCGTCCAAACAAGGAACGCTCCCTCCCGGGACGATCACTCCTCGCGGCAAGAAATCCGTGCTTCCTTTGCCTCCCGAGTTGAGGTCTTCATGGTTGTTTGAAGTGACCCCCTTCACTCCCAGCGGACCGATCGGCGTCGGCAGCCAGCAGAATGCGCCGTTCCCCTATGAATCTGACATTCCTTGGTCTTCCGAGAAGAATGTTTCGGTGGCAGGCCTGCTCGTGCCTTCCTTCGTCGATACCACGGTTCCCAAGTCGCGTGCGATGCTTCAGTTATCGCGTGTGAACCAGCCCGTGGCCGCCTCGAGCTTCGTTGGTCTTTCTGGCCTGGGCAACAAGTCGGCAACCTACTCGTCCAAGGATCCCGAACAGCTCAAGAAAATGGGCGCCTTCGGCTACGACCGGGCTACGAAGATCACCGAAATCAAAGATGGCCCGGCCAACACGATCCTTGCCATCGAAGTGGCACCCCACATGCAAGGTCCCTGGGTCGCCGGTGGCGGTGCCACCGTCCGCGGCGTTCCGGAGACCGGCAACCCGGTGGCTCCGTTCATCGCTGGGAATCTGATCCATCCGATCACGAAAAAGGAAACGATGGGTACCTACGCGATCATGGGTGATTTCCGCGTCCGGTTCATTCCGGCCGATATCAAACCCGAACTCTTCCGCGCCATGGTGACGATTGCTGCCGGTGACTCGGTCACCGGCCTCGATCAGGCCGCTCCCGTCGTGGAGCCTCCAAGGCCCAAGGTCGAAGGTGAAAACGTTGCCGCCGTTCCGGGCAACGGTCAACCCAACCCCTGATTGCCACCGATTCCAGAATGGAATCTAGATTGATGCAAAAAGGCGCAGGGAAGTCCCTGCGCCTTTTTGATGGATATCGTTCATCAGCCGGTAGCGTTTATACGACACCGGTCGATTTCACGGGGCCGGCGTGATGGGACTCTTAGATTCGTTCCTATTCACGGTCTGCAACCGGACTGGTGATCGAAGAATTTTTCGGATGGGCGGCCTGACCGCGCCATTGCGGTCTCAAAGGCTCTTCGCCGCCATCAAGTCCCCAGGTCGTTCTTATCCAATCGGCCCTCCGCCTCCAGCTGCCGGAAGGCGCCCAGAGTCTTGGCGATCCCTTCATCAAGCGGCGTGATCGGTATGGGACCATAGTCGGCCTGAATGCCCGCGTCGCTCAGGTCCCAGGCGATCGGCAGCTGACCTCCCTGATAGGAAAGTAACTTTTTGGAAGAAGGTTCCACACGGGCGACCGCCTCCAGGAACTGGTCCATGTTCACCACGGCGCCGCGCAAGTTGTAGCTTTTGGGACCCTTGTATTCGCCCCCAAGGCAGGCCACGAACGCTTGCGCCACATCTTCGACGAACTGCAGATCTTGCCAGCCGCCATAGTTCATCCGGTGCGGCTTGCCAAGAGCCAGGCACTTGAGCGCGCGCGTCGGCTCGCTGGTCATGCCCACGTCGCGCCCCACGCCATAGACGGTCCAGGGGCGCAGGCCCACCGAATCGACTCCGTGCTCGCGCTGGTAAACCAGGGCATTCCCCTCATTGCAGATCTTGAAATAGCCATAATGCGTACCCGGCCGGAAGGCGACCTGATCGGGCACGGGGACATTGGGATAGTCGGATCCAGGCCCGAACACCGCGGCGCTCGAGGCATAGACGACGCGCTTGACCTGGTCGCGGCGCATTCGTGCCGCTTCCAGGATGTTCAAGGTCCCGGCGACGTTGACCTGCATTCCCAGAATCGGGTTTTGCCGGCAAGTCGGCACCTGCACTCCGGCCAGATGAATGATCTGATCGATGCCGTGATCGTCGACTGCCTTCAAAATGTCTTCCAGGCGGGTGACATCGCCTTTGACGAACGGAAAATGCGGGGCGTTGCCGGCGGGGAACAGCACTTCCAGCCGCCTGGGGTTATCGTGCAGGTCGAACACAAAAACCTGATCCTGGCGCGAGGCAAGGATCTTGAGAATCCAGGCCCCGACAAACCCGTGGCCACCGGTCACCAATACGCGCATCGAGAGAGGTCCTTTTTTACTTGATCCGTGTGAGAGTTCTGTCGTCTATTTGGGGTTTACTCAAAAGGGAGGATCGCTGGGGGGAGGTGCCGAACCTTCCGGCGGCGGGGTGACCGTGCCATTTTCCAGGGCGGTGCCCTCTTGGGGAGGAATATCGCCCGCGGCGCCTTCCTCGTCCTCGGGCGCGGCGTCTTCGCGCGGTACGAGTGCCATCCCCGCGATTCGGTCGCCTTCCTTGAGGTTCATGATGCGCACGCCGAGCGTGTTGCGGCCGCACTGGCGCACTTCAGAAACATGGGTGCGCTGGACCATGCCGTTGGCGCTGATGAGCATGATGTCTTCGTCGCCCTTGACCGCGGCGATGCCGACCACCGTGCCGTTACGGTCGCCGGTGCGGATATCGCGGATCCCCTTGCCGCCGCGGCGTTGCAGCCGGTAGCGCAAGCTCGATGGTTCCGCCTTCTCTTCGCCTGCTTCGCCATTGGCATCGCCAGAAGTGTCGGCAGCACTTTCCGCTTGGGGCGATTCTGGCGCTGCGGTTTCGGAAGCGCTGGAGTCGGGCGTGGCCGTTTCGTCTTCCGACTCGGCCAGTTCGCCGACGCCAAAGGGAGTTCTTTTGCCATACCCCTTCGAGCAGACGGTCAAAAGCGATCCTTCGGGATCGACCACCACCATGCCGACGACCTCGTCGTCCTTGGCCAGGTTGATCCCCTTCACGCCGCTCGTATTGCGACCCATGTCGCGCGTGTCGGATTCGTCGAAACGAATGGCGAGTCCCTTGCGCGTGACCAGCATGATATGCTCGCCAGTGCGTACGATGGCCGAGCCGATCAGGCTGTCTTTGTCTTGCCCTTCTTCTTCACCCAGGTTGATGCCGATGATGCCGCCGGCCCGCGGCCGAGAGTAGTCGGCCAGCGGGGTTTTCTTGATCTTCCCCTTGCGGGTGGCCAGGATGACCGACTGACCTTCGGTCTCGGCGAGCGACATGACCGCCAGGATGCCGGAGATCTTCTCTTCGGGCTTGAGCGACAAGACGTTGGCGATGGCACGGCCCTGACTGATGCGAGTCAGTTTGGGCACCTCGAACACGCGCATCCAGTAAACCTGGCCCTGGTTGGTGAAACAAAGCAGGTAGGCGTGCGTGCTGGCGACGAAAAGGTGCTCGACAAAGTCGTCTTCGCGCGTCATGCCGCCGGAAACGCCGCGCCCGCCGCGATGCTGGCTGCGGTAGTCGGTGAGCGACTGGCTCTTGATATATCCATTGTGGCTCAGCGTGACGACGCGCGTTTCTTCCTCGATGAGGTCTTCACGGTCCAGGTGCGGCGCCTCGCCGGTAATTTCGGTTTTGCGCGCCTCGCCATAGCGGTCGCGGATTTCGACCAGGTCCTTGCGCACGATCGCCAGCAGGTTGCGGTCGTCGGAAAGGATCAGCTCCCAGCCGTTGATCTTGCCGCGCAGTTCCTGGAATTCCTTGAGGATCTCGTCTCGTTCCAGGGCGGCGAGCTGGCCGATCTGCAGCCGCTGAACGGCCTCGGCCTGTGCCTCGGTCATGTGGTAGCTGGTGGGGTCGCCCAGTTCCTTGGCCAGGCGGCCATAGGCATCGCTGCCCAGCGCCCGCTCCATGAGGGCGGCCGAAACTTCCAGACCCATGAGCCTTTCGCGCGCTTCGGCCCGGCTGGGGCTGTTGCGGCAGATCGAGATGACTTCATCCAGGCTGGAAATGGCAATGAGTTGCCCTTCCAGCACATGGGAACGGCGCTTCGCTTCGCGCAGGTCGTATTCGGTGCGGCGGCGGATGACCTGCACGCGGTGGCGCACAAAGCACTCGAGCATTTCCTTGATCGTGAGGATGCGCGGCCTGCCATCGACCAGCGCCAGGAGAATAATGCTCGCGGTTCGCTCAAGCGGGGAGTACTGGTAAAGCTGGTTGAGGACCAGATGAGGGTCGTGGCCTTGCTTGAGGTAGACGACCAGGCGCACCGGTTCGCCGCCGCGCAGCGACGATTCGTCGCGCACATCGCTGATTCCCTTGATCCGCTCTTCGCGGACCAGTTCGGCGATTTTTTCGGCAAGCGAATTGCGCGTCGTCTGGAAGGGTACCTCGCGGATGACGATGTGCGAGCTTCGGCCTTCTTCCTTGATGTCGCAGCGTGCGCGCAAAATGACCCGGCCGCGACCGTTCATGTAGCCGTCGAGGATCCCCTGGCGACCGCAGATGGTGCCGCCCGTCGGGTAGTCGGGGCCCGGCAGGACTTCCATGATTTCCGGGATGCTGACACCGGGATCATCAATTACCAGGATGCAGGCGTCGCAAACTTCGCGCAGATTGTGCGAGGGGATTTCGGTCGCCATACCGACGGCGATGCCGTCGGAGCCGTTGACAAGCAGATTGGGAAAGCGGGCGGGCAAAACGAGCGGTTCGCGGTACTTGCCGTCGTAATTATCGATGAAATCGACCGTTTCGCGGTCGAGATCGTTGAGCAATTCGGCGGCGACCGGGGTCAACCGGGCTTCGGTATAACGCATCGCGGCGGGGGGCAGGCCGGCGATGGAGCCGAAGTTGCCCTGGCTATGCACCAGGCGGTGGCGCATGTTCCAGTCCTGGGCCATGCGCACCAGGGTGGGGTAAATCACCTGTTCGCCGTGGGGGTGGTAGCGCTTCATCGTTTCGCCGACGATGCCCGCGCACTTGCTCGTGGTGGAGCTAGGGCCCAAGTTCAAGTCGTTCATGGCGACGAGGATGCGGCGCTGGGATGGCTTGAGACCATCGCGAACATCCGGCAGAGCGCGGCTGATGATGACGCTCATCGCGTAGTTGAGATAGCTGTCGCGCAATTCGTCGGAAATGTTGAGCGGATCGCTATTTCCGCTGGAAGCCGGTTGAGGAGGAAGGTCGTCCGACAATGCTTTACTCCCGAAAACCCGCCGGGTTAAAAATGGCGGTGTCCAATCGGGTTTCGAACCCGATTCGCAATTGGGTTTTTCTAGGGAAAAACAGGGTATTTCCTAAGGAATTCGCCCCCCGATCGCGGGAATTCCTCAGGGAGGAAGCAACCACCTGCAGCTGGCAGAATTCCCCATGGTTTTTCGCCGCAAAACCCTTGCTTTTTCCCCCCTTGGGAACCAAAGTACCAAGGTAGCATCGCCCGCGTAGCTCAGTGGATAGAGCAACGGTTTTCTAAACCGTCGGTCACAGGTTCGATCCCTGTCGCGGGTAATGTCGGTTGTCCATCACCGAAAAGGGCCGCTGCTTACTTTGCCTAGGCCTTTTCGAGAGACCTTGAAGGCATTTGGCCCAAGCCTCTTCGAGGTTCATTCCAGGCCAGGATACGTGGCTTGAATGCTAGCAAAAATCGCGGACCGAATAGGCCATCAGGGAACGGGTGGGAGCAATGCTTCCGCCTCGTGGCGCAGCTCCATCACCTCGACCCGTTCGCCCCAATAGGCCCACGAATTCTGATCGGCTGAACGTTTGCCAGGACGGCTGGCCTCCTCCATCAAGGCAACCGCCTTGGCATAGGCTTCCCTGGCTCCTGTCTTGTCCCCGCGCGCCTGGAAGATAAGCGCCAGAAACATCATGTCCCAAGACTTGGGAACTCCTCCCGCCGCTACATAGCGACCGAAATCGTAAGCGGCTTCATTCGGGTCACCCATGCGAAGCCGAATGGCCATCTGAAAACGCTGGTGCTCCAGTCCGCGCTCGGCCGTTGCATTGAAGAGGTGGTCCATCTGAGGTTTCTTCAGAGAATTCGGCACGGAGAGGATCAGGTAAAGCAGGGCCGTTGCCTCGGCAGGATCGATATGCGCGCTGGTTTTGTCGAAAATGCTCTTGAGGTCCGTTTGAAATCCCTTGCGATCGCCTTTGGCCAGCTTGGCAAGCGCCAAGTGATGCCGCGGTTGAGGCCACTCGGGAAGCAAGCGAACCGCTTCGGCGAATTGCAAAGCGGCCCGGTCCCATTCGGCGCACTCGGCATGGCAGTGGCCCGAGGCGTCACGGAACTTCGCGTTGACCGGATCGAGCTCGACCGCCTTGGCGTAGGCATCGCGCGCCGCTGCCGGTTCGCCCTGCCGAAAGCGGCAGTCCCCAAGGCGCGCGAAAAGGTTCGCGTCCTGACGATTCGTTTGGCTGGCCCGTTCGAAAAGGCGGGAGGCGGCATCCCATCGTTCTCCTCGCGCCGCCACTTCCGCCGCCTCGCGAAGCAGAGGCACATGCCCTGGCGTGTGGTCCAGTTGCGCCAGTTGGAAAGCGGCGGTGTCGAGCAACGGCCAAGAATTCAGTTCGGCCATGGTGCGCACCGCGGCCAGCAAAAAATCGCGGTTGCCGCGTCCGAACGCCATTCCCATCTTGAAATCAATCTCAGACCCTGCCGAGTCGCTTTGTAGGTGACGGAAACGGCCGCGTTCCAAACGGGCCTGAGGATCGCCTGGTCGATCCGCCACAGCCCGATCAAACTCCAATTTGGCGTCGGCAACCTGGCCCAGGATCTGGTAAGCCCTTCCCCTCAGCCAAGCCAGGCGGAATTCCGCCGACAGCTCGGCATCGTGGATGCTGCGGTGAGCCCGGCGCAAGACAAGGTCGAATTCCACCCAATCGGCCCAGGCGATGGGCAGAAAGCTGTCCGGGGTTGGGGCACGGTCGCGAAACCAAATATCCGCCTCTTGCTTGGCCCGGTCCAGAGCGGCGGCCGCCTCGGTTCGCCGACCGGCTTTCGCCAACGCCAGCGCGAGCGCCGGCCGGGTGACTGACCAGCTTCCTCCCCTTTCGAGGGCTTCCTGGAAACGGGATATGGCCTCAATGGGGCGATTGGCGGCAAGAAGGACGAGTCCCGCATGCGTGGGTGTCCAGGGACCGTGAGCAAGCTCGCCTTCCCCGACTTTGGCCAAGGCCTCCCACGTGGCTACGTCTCCCACGGGCGGGTCGCACAGCGTGCACGCACGGACCACTTCGCAGGCGTCAATCGGGTTGGTGTGACTTGCAAAATGCGTCAACATACGCTTTGCAACCTGTGCTTGACTGGCCGTATCCATGCAAGCGGCATGAAGCAGCGCGAGGTGGCGCCAGGGAATCGAGTCGAACGGCTCCTGAAATTGAAACGCCTTCTCAAGATCCTGGGCTCCCTCCTTCCAAAGATAAAGTTGGGCGTAGAGCAAACCGCGCTCGCGCCAGGCGGCGGCGAAGTCCGTGCGCTCCCCGATGGCGTGGTCGAATTCCTCCCTTGCCTCCTGGTATTGGCGTCGGGCCAGGCGGACCTGACCTAACTCGAAGTGGGTAATGGCACGAAGGAGTCGATCGGGCGCTTTTCGCATTTCTTCGACACGGCGTTCCGCCAGAGAGAGCTGGTCGGACTCATCGAAACGAGCCTGGCGTTCGCCAACCCAAAGTGCACTCATCAACGCCAATCCGCCCACCAGCAACAACAACACCGTTCCCAGCAAGAATGCTCCTACCGGATTGCGCGGCGCTCCTTGCGAAAGCCGTCCCAAAGGGCCGACCTCGGTTGAAAATCGATGGGAATCGCTCAAAGGGGCCTCCAACTCGAACGGATTCCGGGGCTCATCACGGGAAGGCTTGGGGCCCCTTCCGGTCGGACCGTTGGTCTACGGCAGTCCGCCACCGAAGAAGCCGAGGCTTATTTCTGCGCGTCGGCGATTTTTTGATCCCACTCCAAAAGAACCGATTTGTACTTCTTCATGCGCTCGATGTCCTGGTACAGGGAGTTGCGCGCTTGATTGGCGAGTTTATTTTTTTCGGCATGGGTGAGTTGTGATTCCAGATCGGCAATCGTCATGGTGGCCACCTCGATCCCCTTGCCGCGCAAGGCCTCGGCTTGTTCCTTCAAATCGGCCAGGCGCTTGCGCTCCGGAGAGGGGAAGCCAGGCAATTCGCCAAGTGTCTCCGGCTTGCTCAAGATCTCCTCACACTCTTGCATGGCCTGCATCAAGGTTTTTCCATTCTGGCCAATCAGGGGCAGCGTACGCTCTGCTGCTTCCCTGTTCTCTTTGAGGCGCAGCAGCTTATTGGTTTTCTCCAGCAGCGCATTGCGTTTTTCTCGGCCTGCAGCGGCCATCGCCTCGATCTTTGGCCGGTCTTTTTCCAATTGAGCCTTCGCGGCGGCATCTTTGGCTCGTTGTGCCTCGGCTGCTTTTTGCTGTTCCTTTTGTCGATCCAGAGCCGCCTGCGCCGCGAGGCGAGCTTGATTGTCCTCTTTTTCTAGACGCTCCCCTTCTTCTCTTACCCGTGTGGGGTAGTCTCGAATCGCATCCACAATGAAATAATAGGTTGTCTGCGAGCCGCTAAGGTGTTCCTGAACGTGGCCGATAAAACGAACCCGGTCGCCGCTCTTGTATTCGAGCAGCAACTTGGCAAAGCGCTTTTTGTCGGCGATAGCTCTTTGGAAAAGGACACCCCTTTCATCGTGGAAGAAAATGCCGATCGAATCGGAAAATTCATGAATTCTAACCCAGATGTCGTCTAATTCGTGGAATTTTCCGACCATCTGAATTTTCTGATTTCTCAGTTCATTTCCAAAGACTTCCAGTTCCTTGGCATGAACGCTTCGGTATTGAGGCTCGCCAACTACGGGGAGTTCGTCGGCCCCGCCGGGTGGCTGGTTGCCCTTTTCCTTGTCGTCATCGCCATTCCCCTTCCCTTCATCGATTTTTCGCTTCGCCTTGTCGTTTTTTCCCATGGCTTTGTCGGCGGCCATCGCCATTTGGATTTGCTCTTTGGCGTTACCGCCCATGGCCAGCACGGAAAGTCGCGATTTTCCATCCCGCTTAGAAATGGTCAGGCTGACCGAATTCTTGTTAGGTAGTTCAAAGGCGACTACGGTTCGGGAAGAGTCATGGCTGATCACGCGCCAGTTCTCGAGGCCGGCCCAGGTTGCATCGGCTCCCCTTCCGCCCTTCAACGCTCCCGCGGAAAAACTAGTGATGCATTGTCTGCGAAAGGCGGACTTTTGCTTCTCATCCGCCAGTTTGGTGTACTGGCCGCCGAGATAATCATCGTTCACATAGAACATTTCCCAGTCGATCATCTCCTCGGCCTTGGACTCGCCGCGAATCAGATTTTCAATGGTTGATTTCGCCAGTCTCAGATGCTGGTCAGGCCCAGATGAACAGCCGATGAAAAGAAGGCAGGCTCCAAAAAACAAACCGGTAGCGAATCGATGAATGGGCATTTTCACACCAGGAATGCGCCAGCGAGCGAACAGGTTGATTGCGGGAATTCGTGCGCGGCTTAGGCGGAGATCAATTGAGGAAGTTATTGTACGAGCGGTTTTTGGTTTGGCAGGTGGATGAACCGAGCGAGATTCACGGGCAGAGCGGCCAAGCCGGCGATCCCATACGCAAGGAGTCAGAACTTCAAAGCGCACTTTGCAGCATGTTCCATGAACAGCTTGCGCCGTTCCTGTGGAGTGGAAAAGCTCCTTGCTTCAAGCAACGGTAGAATGACGAGCACGAACCGCACCGCGGTTGGAATCATCCACCAAGAGGCGACGCCTCTGGATCGGGCATTTTTATCACTACGGCGGATGCCGCATGAAGCATACGGATGCCAGGGCCTTGATCGATCGCGAATGGCTTGCCTTCGTTCGCGATCAGACTCCTACCGTGGAGGAATTCGTGAACCGCTTTGGCGGACCTGGAGGTCAGGTATTTCATGTCTTACGCAAAGCGATTGCCATTCTCGTTGAAGACAACCTGGTGCGGCTCAATCCCCTGCACATGACATCCGACGGCGAACACTTCGTGTGGGGCAACTGTTACTATCGCTTTGACAGCGACGAAGTCATGATCGTGTGTCGAGGCAAAAGTAAGAAATCCGGCGGGTAATCGACTCGGCGGAATGCCCGCTTCTTCCGCGGTTCATTGCTTGTTGGATGCTGGTGCAGGAAATCGCACATTCCTGCGTGCGGTTTCCTTTCTCAGGTTGCCCGTGAAGGGCGAGGGGGTGATGGCCCAAGACGGTTTATGGCCGCCAACTTCCATCGGCCGTGCCATCGGGGCTCGCCAGGACGACCTTGTATCCGTCGGGATCATACAGCCAGAGCTCCCAGTGATTGGGGCCGCCATCGCCATCAGGCGGATTGCGGTGCCGCGGCAGGAGGATCTTGGCGCCAAGCGCCTCGGCCCGGCTGACGGCGGCACCAAAGTCGTCGACCTCGAACCAGAGGAGCAAGCCATTGCCAAAAGGCACATCATCGGGGTCGCCAATGCGGCCGTGGTGATGCTCTTCTTCGAAGCGGTGCAATTGGAGAATGAGGCGGCCGCTGTGCTCTAGCCGCTCGTAATTCGGCCCGCCGTGCGCGCTCTGGCAGCCGAGCAATTGCTGATACCAGCGGCTGCTCGCCTCGACATCTCGCACGCAAATGAGTGGTTGAGGTCGCATCGATCACCCCACCGCCTTCACCCATTTCTCGGCAATTTCGCGCAGGTTCGTTTCCACGCCGGTCAGCTTCTCCGGCGAGAAGTAGTCCTTCTCGAGCACGCGCACCGTCTGGTCCAGATCCTTGCGCTGCGCTTCGGACAGCTTCCCTTCGTGCTGCACCCGCTCCAGCAGACCCAGGAGATTGAATACATCCAGCTTTTCGGGGATCGGCAGGCGATTGGTGGTTTCTTCCACCTTGCCGCGCGTCAACTGAAACGCGCCGGCGATCAAAAGAAGGAACACAACCACGCCGCCCGCGCCCCAGAGCGCGATCTTATTCCAGTCGCGTTTGTGGTAGTTCGATTCGAGGCTGATCAAGGGATCGGCATTGACCAAGTCGGCGTCGCTATAGCGCTGGTAGATCATTTCGAGGTTGGAGCCCTTCGGCTTGCCGAAGCTGAACTCTTTGGGATTCTCCCCTGTCTTCGAAGCGAAATGAACCATCCAGCTTCGCTCGGCATTGACCGCCAGGTCGGCGTCGGGATCAAAGCGGACAATCGAGATCGGCTGAGGGACAATTTGCGTGACCTCAAAGCCGGCCGGTTTCAGGTCAACAAGTTCATCGAGATCGCCAATCAAGCCAACCGCGGTCGCCTTCACTTCGAGGATGAGTTTCCCCTGGGCGGCCTGCCTCTCATCAAGGATCTGGGTGAGAATCGTCTTGCCGCGCGTGCGCGCCTCGCCTGTTTTTGCGGTGGCATCGATCGGCACCGGCGCCGTCGCGACGGGCAACACGACATAGCCCGAGGTGTCGATGAAATCCATATCCATCTTCACCGACGGGATCCGATCGACCTGCGGCCCGCGCGGCTTAAGCAGCAGGTAGGCGTAGGGGGTGATGCGCCAGCCATATTCGGCGGTCGCTCGCGAATTGACCTTTTCGTCCTGGAAGGTGACCGAAATCACCTCGAACTGATCCTTGAGCGCTTCCTTCACCGAATCCTGAAAGCGGTCGCGGTAGTCGGCGGTCGGCCGGCCGTAGTTGTAGTAGTAGCCGATGCCGCTGTTTTGATTTTGCAAATACTTGGTGAACCCGCCCGACTCGCGCTCGATTTCGCGCGTGTGGCGCAGGTTGACGAAGGCGCCGAAGGTGCCGCTGTGCCCCACCTTGGAGGGACCGTCAACGACGGTCTCCAGTTTGATTTCGGAAACCAGGTCCTTGTAATAGTCGTAGAGTTTTTTCGCCTCCCACGCCGCCTTGTTTTCACCGACGATTTCAAAGCCGGCTTTGAGGTAGCGGAATTTTGCCGCCGGCTTCACGCCCGACATTTTGGTAAACAGGCTATTGGCAAAACGGTCGCGATGCTTGGCGGCGAGTTCGCCGGGAAGCTTGTCGAATGACTTTTTCACCAGCGCCGGCTGGCGTGAGTCGACCAGTTTTTCCTCGTCGATCTGGTTGGCATCGACTGCGCCCAGCGAGGCGTAGAACCATTGTTCGTAGGGCATTTGTGTCTGCTCTTCGGTAGGCAGTGCCAAGGCCGCTTCGGCATACTGGCTGGCCGCTTTTTGAAACAGCGTCATGGTTTCATCGCGCTTGCCGGCGAATTCGGAGGTCTTGGCAATTTCCGACTGGAAGTTCAATTCGTCGTGCAGCAAGGCCGCCTTGGCCAAAGTCAGCGACCATTCGCTGGGATAGACGCTCAGGGCGTAGTCGATCACCGAAAGGGCGAGCTTGTAACCGCGCAAGACCTCCTGCTGGATGTCTTTTTGCTTGCGGTTGGTTTTCTTGTCTTCTTGCACGGCCGGGTTGCGCCAGACCCCCGCCAGGTTTTGGCGCATCTGTTCGACCAGCCCCGACAGGGTGCGCGGCTTGATCGTTTTCATGGGACCAAGCACCTTTTCGATGATCTCGATGCGGTAGACCTCGGCGTTGCTGTGCGAGGAGGTGAATGCCTTGGCGAGCAATTCTTGATCGACTTCGCCCAAAGGCAGTTGACGCAGTTTCACGACCCATTCGGCCAGCTCGACCAGGTTGCGTTCCTGCTTTGAACGGGTGAGGGGGACTCCCTCCTGGCGGCGTTCGAAGCCGTAGTAAAAGATGTAAGGGTTGCGCGTGGGGCGATCCTGGTTCAGGTTGTGATTGCGTGTCCAGACCCTCAGGAATTCCTTCACGAGTTCCTTGGCCTTTTCCGGGTGGGTCTTGGCTAGCCGTTCGATGTAAGGAAACGCCTTGGCCTCTTCCTTGACCTTCAGATAGATCTGCGCCACGGTCTGAATGTACTTGGGCTGCAGGGCTTCTTCGGTGTTCTTGAGCCAGTTTTCGTCAGGCATTGCCTCAAGCAGCTCGCCGACGCGGATCGCCTGAAAGGGCATTTGCGGTTGAAAGCGCATCATCGGCATGTCGTCGTCGTCGTTGGTGTAAAAGACATTGCCGAATTGATCGAACGACATGCGCGGCCCGAGGCTGGCCGAGCGGTCGTACTGCCTGGAGAAATCGGCCTCCTTGAGCCAGGCGGCAGCCAGCAGGGTCAGCGGTTCCTTCCATTCCTTGGCGCGATCGGGCGCGGCCTTGAGCAGCGATTCGACCGCAAGCTTTTGCAGTTTCAGTTCGCCAAGGCGCCCGGCCGACTGCTGCGGCGAATTTTGAATGCCCTGCGAGGTGCGCGCGCCCAGGGTCGAAAGGATTTCGCGGCCGCGGTCAATTTTCTGGGTGAAGCTTTCGGCCAGCCAGGCCTGGCCGAGGATTTCCTTGATTTTGGGAGCCAGTTCCACCGCGCGGCGGATCGCTTCGTCGTGCAGATCGGCCTTGGCGTCGGGGATTCCGAGCATGGCCTGAATCGTCTTCCAGGCCTTTTCCAGGTCTTCGGCTTTTTGCTTGGTGCGGTTCAGCGCCAGATAGTGCTGCGTCAGCAGATTGAGCGCTTCGGCATCCTTGGCTTTTTCCGCTTCGGCCGCCGTGGGCAAGAACGCATCGGCGCTGGGAGCCTGACCGGCGTTGATTAGCAGCTTGGCGAATTGCCGCTTCGTCAAGGGGCTTTGGCCCTCGGGCAATTTGGCCAGTTCGCCGTATTTCTTGAGGCAGTTTTCGAGCACGCCTCGGCCCGAGGAAAAGCTGTTGGAAAGCAGAGTGGCGAGCGTGGTCAGGTGCTTGTCGGTGATCTTGCCGGGACAGGCGGCCGCGATGCCCAGGATGTCGTCGGTTGTGAAGCTATTGCGTTCCACGAATTCCTGGGGCAGGCCTTGCTGGCGCTGCTGCATCATTTGCATCTGCATCATGCGCGCTTGCGCGTCCATTTCGCCATCGCCACCCGGCATGGGCATCATCATGCCGCCGGAGGCAAGTGCGCTCAACAGGTGGGTGTAGGCCTGATTGGCGTCGTCCTTGGGAAAGGCCTTGAGGAATGCCTTGACCTTGTCCCACTGGCTCAAAATGACCTGGTTGCGAAACGCTTTCAATTCGTCATCAAAAGGGTCTTTTTTCGTCTCTTCTTTTTTGGGAGGTTCCTTGCCTTCCGCCTTGGCCTTGGCGATTGCTTTCGCTTCTTCCTCCGCCGCTTTTTGCTCGGCTTCTTTTTCTTCGTCGGTTTTTTCAGCCGGGGGGCGAGGCGGCGAGTTCACCTCGTTCCAGACCTTGAGGATGTTGGAAGGGCGACGATCGAAGGTGAGTTGTTTGAACTTGGTCAATTTCGGATTGACCTTGGGTTCTTCCTTGGCTTCAGGCGCAGGCGGGGCTTTTCCGTCCTTGGTTTCCTTCGCGCCTTTTTCCGGTGCGCCCTTGGTGGGCGCATCCTTGGTCTGGATCGTCAGGGCCTTGGTGGGGGCCGCCGCCTGACCCGAGATGACGACCGCCGGGGCCGGCGCCTGTCCGCGAGCCTTGTTATGGCCTGCAATCGAGGCCAAAAAGGCCATCAAGGTCAAGAAACCGGTTCCAAGCAGGCACATAAGAGGGCGCATCATGATGGGGATCTCAGGCGACGGAAGGAAGCAGAACCGGGAAAGACCTGGCGAAAGTCAGTGCAAAGTAGGGGGATAACCAGTTCAAGATCACAAGAAAATGGCCCGGGGATCACGACCGGAAAGGGTGCGATCCACGGGCCTTCAGGCTGGCAACGAGCGGGAGAGGAGAGAGAGGGTGCCGTTGCGGTAACCGTTAGTGACCCGAGCCATCCGGCGGGGGACCGGTTCCGGCGCTACGAGAATCGCTCGGCCGCTGCTTGGGTTGTTTGCCCGGCTTCTTTCCCTTGCTGTTGCACTTGCCGCTGCAGCAAGAGCAACATTGCTTGGGCAGGCTGATCGATTGGAGTTCGTCGAGGTTCATGCGGGCCAGTCGAATCGTCGATTCGAGGTCTTCCTGGTAGGACTTGGCGGCGGCCTGGTCGCCCCGGGCCTCAGCCTGTTCGGCGAGCAGGCGGTAGTTTTGGCGGGCGGAGTCGACTTCAGGCTCCCATTCGTCCTGGGCGATCCCTTCGAGGCGCATGAGCCAGGTCATGTAATATTGCGACTGAGCCAGCGCGGAGCGAGTCTCGTCCAGCAAAGCGGGGTCGGCGCTTTGGTCGGCCGAGATCTCCTCGACCAGGTTCTTGAGGTCCTGGCTGGCTTCGGGCAGCTTGCCATCGCGCATTTGCGATTTGTTCAAGGCCAGCTGAATCGCCCGCCTTTGGGAGACTTTGTCTTCGGGCAGGGTTTTGAGCGCTTCCTGGTAAAGTTCGCAGGCGCCAGCGAAGTCTTCACTTTGGATTTTTTTCTCGGCCTGCGCCAGGGAGTCGGCGGCCTCGTCAACCTTGATTTCTTTTTGACCGGGACCGTAATGCCAAGCGGCGAATCCCAGCGGCAAAAGCAGCCAGGCGATGAATAATGCCATGCGCATGGAACCAACCCTCCCTTTTGTGAACGAATCAAAAGCCGTTGGCGGGTTTCGACTTCCCTCACGGGAAAGTCTAAAGAAACCCCTGGAACCTTCATCGGACTTTTTGGCCGAGCGGTGCCCTTTTAGGAAAAACCTATCTCCGTTAGCCACTCCGTTTGCAATGGCCTCTCTCTCTGGGGATTATACCACATCCCCATGTTGAGCCGGCAATGTCTTATTTTCCTTGAACTCTTCTGGGCTCATCGAAAAAAACAGAGGCCGCTCACTCTCGCTTCCTCATCCGTTTTTTCTGCCTTTTCTTACGTACCCCTATTCCTGCTTTTCTTCTCGTAAATGCGGTGTTTCCTGGGCCCAAACTCAGACTGCTTGCGGCAGGGCAGGGGCCGACCGGCGTCTTTGTCTGCGCAAAACGCGCACTCCAGGCACCCAGTCGGTGCCGAACCAGTGCAAGAGGATGGGTAGGAACGCAAAAATTCCTCCGCCCATGGCGACGCTGATCAGGGCGTACTCTCGTTTCGTCAGCTTTTCAAAAACCGATTTGTCCGGGACCTTGGTCAGGGAAGTGACCAGGTCGGTCCCCAGGTGCTTTTCGTTGCCGTTGTGGTAGGTGCCGCGCAGGCGGGTCGCCATTTGTCTCAAGGAAGAGGCATCCTGGCGCGATTGGTGGCCGCCGATGAACTTTCCCGTGGTCGGGTCGCCCACGCCCACAATGAGCACATCGGCCACCGAATCGGGCATTTTGGGCATTCCCGTGGGGGGAATGCTGTCGCCATCGCTCATGACCATGATCAGGGTGCTGCGCGGATTCCACGGCTTGGCAATTTTCGCCGCTTCCTCAAGACCGGAAAAGAGGTTGGTCGGCCCCGAACGGAAGGCATACTCCATGGGTAACTCATTGAGGATATTGCGCACAATTTCCATGTCCCGCGTGTCGACCACCACCGGTTTCGCTTCGGTGTAGGTCGCGACCACGGACAGCTTGTAGATCTCGATCGGGCTGCGATCAAAGAAGGAATAAAGCAGTTCGGCGACGCGCTTGCGCCGGCTTTGCTTGTGCGTGGGACCCGCATCTTCCAGGCGCATACTGGGAGAAACGTCGAGTACCAAAAGCAGATGCCGGTAGTCCCCTTCGGGGATCTCGCCGATCTTGTGCACCTTGGGCGGCATGAGAAGCAGGGTTGTCAAACCCCAGGTCAGTGCGCCAAAGGCGGCCACACGCAAAAAGGGCGCGGCGAGACCCACGGGCGAGGCGCCTCGACCCGGCCCAAAGGCCAGCGGGCCGATCTTGCGTACCTTCTGATAATGAATCCACTCGGCGGCAAAAGCCAGGATCGCGACCGCCAGGGCCGCCAGTTCGGCTACCATGGCGAGTACCTCAAGCCAAAGGCGGCGGCGAGTTGCAGCCCGGCCAAAACCAGCCCGGCGATGCAGTAGGGTTTGAAGTCGTCCTTGGCTTCGGCGATCGTCTTCTCCATCTTCGCCTGCTTCAACTTGTCGATCTGCTTGAAGATCGACACCATCGCCTCGGGATCTTGGGCCATGAACGCCTCGCCTCCCGTTTTTTGGGTGATGTCCACCACTTCATCCTGGATGCGGTTCTGTCCAATGATGATCGCGAACACCGAAATGCGATCCTTGGTTAATTCCTTGGCGAGTTCCTCGGCGTTTTCCCCGCGCAGGTCGTAGCTGTCGCCATCGGTGATGAGCACGATCATCCGGTCGCCTTCGGTGCGGTCGTTGAGCAGTTTGCGGCAGTAGCGCAGCGCCTTGGCGATTTCCGTGCCCCCCATCCAGGGAGGCGCGACTTCGGGCCGCATGAAGGGGGGCGAACATTTGATCGCCGACACATCCTGGGTGAGCGGGCACCAGTTCAGGGTGTTGTTGCCGAAGAAGGTCAGGCCGAAGGCGTCGCCTTTGCGAAACGAGCAAAAGTCGTTGAGCGAGGCCATGGCGGCGTCGTAGCGGGTTCCCGAACCGAATTGTGCGGTCATGCTGCCCGAAACGTCGAGGCACAGTTCGATGTTCGTCAATTCCCGTTTGCTCTCCGGTTCGCCCAGGCGCTGCGGCCCGGCGAGCAGAATCAAAACGAGCACGGCGAGCAGCGCCGCAAGCGATTCGGCTAGGTTGATCGGGACCGACCACCAGAGGCCGCGCGGCCGGTCGACCTGATCGGAAGGGAGCACGGTTCTACGGCCCGGCCTTTTCCAAAACCAGAACAACAGGCCGATGCCGAGGGCCATGCCAAGCCACAAAAGCAGGGGGTATCGAAACATCATGGGCGGCTGCTCCCCGTCACTTCCAGGCTCTCCGCCTGAATTTTGCGGTAGGGTTCGAGCAGAGTTTCGACGTTGACGGCAGGCCTTTTGCCGGCAGGTCGGTGCAGCCAATCTTCCAGCGTACGAAGCAGAGTCCCCGCCTCGGGGTGGGACCTGAGGGAGGCGAGCGCTTCGACCGGCTTGGCCTTCTCAAGCGATAGCCGGCGTCGCCAAAAGGCCATGAGTGTCGCTTCCAGGGCCGCCTGATTCTCAAGCGACAGATCCCCGTTGAGCGCTTTTTCGACCAGCGGCCGCAAACGATCGGCCGCGGTTTTTTCCTCTTTTTGAGCTTTGGGAAATAAGGGTTTGGGACCGGGCCAAAGGATGATCGCCAAAAACCCAAGGCCCCAAAAGAGCACCGCCGCGGCGAGGATGTATTTGTACCCCCCCACATGCACCGAGGATTTGGGGTCGAGTTCCTTGGGCAAGATCTGGCCGGGCGGCAGCGTCGAAACGACTTCGATGTGCCATTCCGGCCGGTCGGGAAGGGAGCCGACGATTTCCTTACGGCGAAGATACTTGCGCAAATCGTAACTGCCCGGTTCCAGGCCCATGCACGAGATCCGGTAGTGGAAGCCGGTCTCGGTGGGATCGACCTTCTCCATGCGCAAGATGATGGGCGCCTTGCGGTCTTCCTGCGGAATCGGCTCGATTTCGCTACCGGGCAAAATCACATCGATCGTGCGGATGATGCCGACCTTTTGAGTTTTCTTCGGTTCTTGAGCAGGTTCGGATTTTTTTCTCGCGGGAGGAGAACCATTTCCCTCCTGAGCCGGGATCGAGCGCGAGGATGCGAACCACAACGCAACCAGGATGAGAAGCGGCACGGGAGTTTTCATCGCGCGCCCCTTTCCCAACAGGTGCGTCCTTTGAAGAATTGCACTCTCATCGGGTGCCCTTTCCCAAGAGATTGCGTCCTTTGAAGAATTGCACTCTCATCGGGTACCCTTTCCCAAGAGATTGCGTCCTTTGAAGAATTGCACTCTCATCGGGTGCCCTTTCCCAAGAGATTGCGTCCTTTGAAGAATTGACGCAGGCGAGCCACAAACGGCTGATCGGTGCGCAGATCGAGATAATCGATCCCCGCGCGGCGCATGTCGGCGGCGATCGCTTCGGGTTGGTAGGGAAGCTTGCCGGCACGAAAGACGAACTCGCGGCCCGTTTCCGCTTCCTGGCCGCGCAAAATTCCCGCGCCGCGAATGCCGAATTCGGCCGGGTCGATCAGGTGCAACACCGAGCAATCGTGATGCTGCGCCATCTGTTTCAGGCCGGGCCAGCCCGAAGGATCGTGCAGGTCGCTCAAAACGATGATCAGCGATCGCGAAGGGAGCGTCGTTCCCAACTCGGCGATGCGCCGCTCCATGGTGGTCGTTTCGTCAAAGCGGTAGTTCTTCAGTTGATGCAGCCAGAGCATCACGTTGTCGCGCGACAAACTCGGTGGAAAACGCAAGGGCCGCGAACCAATGCCGATGACCCCGACGGGACTGACCCGGTCAAGAAGCGCAAAGGCAAGACCTCCCGCGATATGCACCGCCAGACCATATTTGCTCAATCGGCGCGACGAAATCGTCATCGACGCCGAAGTGTCAATGAGCAAATAAGCCGGTATCTGCTTGGGCGCCTCGTATTCCTTGATGTGAAAGCGGCCGGTGCGGGCGGTGATGCGCCAATCGATCGAACGAATCGGATCGCCCCACTGATAGGGGCGCGATTGCACATATTCGTTGCCCGACCCCAGGAACCGGGACCGGTCGGTGCCATACCCCAAACTGTCGGCAAGTCGGCGGATCGCGATGAAGAATTGCCGCGAGTTCAGGGTGTCGAGACTATCGAGGACTCCCTGCATGGCGCCTAGCCCTTCGCCATCTGGCGTTTTTTCGCTTTGCGCGAATCGCCGAGCTCATGAAGGATCTGGTGCAGCACCTTGACGCCGGTCTTGCCGTCGGCGAGGGCTTCGTAGTTGAGTCGCATGCGGTGCAAGAGCACATCGTCGGCCAGCGCGAATAGATCTTCAGGAATCACATAGTCGCGCCCATGAATGAGCGCGCGCGCCCGGGCTCCCTTGATGAGGGCGATGCCGGCACGGGGGCTGGCGCCCAGTTCGATATCCGGATGATTGCGTGTGCGATGAATCACTTCGATGACATGGCGCAAAAAGATCTCGCTGACATGGATGCCTTCGAGCGCTTCCATCGCCTGCACGAGTTGCTCGGTGGTGCCGACCGCCCGGTGATCCATCACATCGAACTCGGTGCGGGCAATTGCCCCTTTCTCCTCGCGCTTGACCCCCAGCGCCATGTTGCGCCTGAGTATTTCCAGCTCTTCCTCCGGTTCGGGGTAATGGAGGCGGTGGCACATCATGAAGCGGTCGAGCTGGGCTTCGGGTAGTTCGAAGGTTCCCGACTGTTCCACCGGGTTTTGTGTCGCGATCACGACGAAGGGGGCCGGCAGTTTGAACGTTTCCTTGCCAATCGTCACTTTGCGTTCCTGCATCGCTTCGAGCAGGGCGCTTTGCACCTTGGGGGCGGCGCGGTTGATTTCGTCGGCAAGGAGCAAGTTCGCGAAGATCGGTCCCTTATTGACGCGGAATTCGTTGCTGCGTTGATCGAGGATTTCCGATCCCAAGATGTCGGAGGGCAATAAGTCGATCGTGAACTGGATGCGGGCAAACGACAGTTCGATCGATTTGGACAGAGTGGCGACGAGCAGGGTTTTGGCCAGGCCGGGCACCCCTTGCAGCAGCAGGTGGCCGCCTGAGAAGAGCGCGATCAAGATCCGTTCGACGACGATATCCTGACCGACGACGACGGTGCCGATGCGGCCGCGCACCTTGGTGATGAATTCGTAGATCGGTTCAAGCGCGGCGGTGTTCCTGGGCGTGGAATCCATGCAGAAATCTCCCCGATTTGAAGAGGTCGAAAACCGAAGGCTCCAAAATACCGGCGGACGAACCAGCCGGGACAAGAGCGGCCAAAAAGAGAGGGAAGGCCCTTTTCAACTTAAACAGCCCATGCTCGCTAGTCAATTCCGATGCAGGGTTTTGCGCCAAACCGACCCGTTGCCTCGAAGGGAATGACATTCCTGATCGGGTGTGCCTCAGGAGATTTGATCATAGCCGAGGTCTGGCTACCCTTCGCGATTAGGGCGCCTCAATCGCATACAGATATTTTTCGCCGCGCAAGAGGAGCATTTTGCCGCTGAGCGCAGGCGATGCGTCGAAATGATCATCGAGCGAATTGACCGCCAGCACGCTCGGTTTCTCGGCGGAGCTGAGCACGACGGTGTTCCCGTCGCGGTCGGCGAAGTAGAGCCGGCCCTTGGCCGCCACGGGGCTGCCGTAAAAGTTGGTCACCTTGGGCAAACGCATATCCTCAACCAGCGCCTTGCCGGTGACCGCGTTGAGCACGGTGAGCAACTGAGTATTGACCTTGGTCATGTAGATGCGCCCATCAACGAGAATGGGCGAAGGCACATAGGGAGTGCCTTTGCCGTAGCGCCACAGGATCTTGTCGCTGGATTCACCGAGGTCGCCCTGGGCGTCGAGTTTCACCGCCACGGCGGCCGCCCCCTTGTAGCCGCTGACAATGTAAGCGACCCCTTTCTCGGCCACGACCGAGGGGATCGGATTGACCGTCATGCCCCCCGTTTCCCAAAGCACCTTGCCATCAGCAAGATCATGAGCGCGAATGCGCTTGGTGCCGTTGATGATGATCTGGGTTTTATCCCCCTGTTCGACGACGAAGGGGGTATTCCAGGAGGACCGTTCGTCGCGAGTCACCTCCCATTTCGTGTTGCCAGTGAGCTTGTCGAGCACGATCAATTTCGAATCGGCTTCCTGGTCCCAGTTGAGGATGACCGCATCGCCATGGACCACGGGGGTGACGGCCTCGCCCCAGCCGAAACGGGTGCGCAACCTGCCAAGGTCCCGCTTCCATAGAAGCTCGCCTTTGAGGTCGTAGGCATACAGGCCAAACGAGCCGAAGCAGGCATAGAACCGCTCGCCATCGGTGACGGGCGAGCCGGCGGCGTAGGAATGAGTGGGGTGATGGCCTTCGTGCGGCACGGCTTCGTTCGCGGTTTTACGCCAAAGCACCGAACCATCCTGGCGGTTGTAGCTACTGACTTCAAAGCGGTAGAAACGGTTGGGGGGCGTGGTCTTTGATTCAAAACGAGGATCGGGCTTGGGCAGTTCGTCCGGCTTGGCGATGCGCTCGGTGGGCCCTGCAGACAGGACGATCACCTGATTGCCCAGCACGATCGGGGTCGCACTACCGCTGCCGGAGAGTGCCGCCTTCCACTTGATATTGCTCGTTTCGCTCCACTTGATGGGCGGGTCCATCCCTTCGGGGGCCACGCCGTTGGCGTTGGGGCCGCGCCAGGAGGGCCAGTCGTTGGTGTTGGCGGGCTTGACCCTGGGAGCGGTTCCCATGGCCAGCGCCAACGAACTGAGCATGACTCCGAGAAGAGCCAGCGAGACCAGGCGTTTCATGGGGGAATCGCTCCAATCGACCTGAGCAAATAAGAAAGGTCAGCGACCAAATTTGGCCGGCGCCGTTCCAGGACGGCTTCGATGATATTAGTCCCCTCCTCCTGGAATTCCAACGAAGAAACAGTGAGCCGCAGGATCGCGGCTCGCTGTTCGGATTTTTCATGAAAAATGACTCATTTCGAGGAGGGGAGTTCCTTGCGCGCGGTGGCATCCCAAATTTGCAGCCAGGTCCCCTGGGCATGGCTGCCGGCGGTGAACAAGCGATTGCCATCGGGGCTGAAGTAGAGCGGCTGATAAAGGTCCGCCAATCCCGGCGGGTATAGGGAGAGCAAGGCCGCACCCGTCGAGGGATCCCAAAGGGTGATTTCTACTCTCGGTGGATTCGTCTGTCGAACTGCCGAGGCAAGGCGTTTGCCGTCGGGGCTGAATACCACGGAGCGCACCGATCCCGCCAGGCCCTTCAAGCGAAGGTGAGGTTTGCCGGCCGCCACATCCCAGAGAAGGATGTCGCCAATTGCCTGGGTCGCGCCAACGGCTGGGGCCGCCAGCCATTTGCCGTCGGGGCTGAACGCCATTTTCCCATTGACGACAATTCCCTTGAGATGAGCCAGTTCGGTGCCACTTCGGCTGTCCCAGATCCTGGCCTCCGTATCGAGGTTTCTGCGATTGCGCCCGCCGAAGGCGTTTCCATCCCGGCCTTCAGGGGGGATTTCGGCGACGATCATGGAACCATCGGGGCTGAACTGGCAAGACAAAATGCGGCCCTTGATCATGCAGGTTTTCGTGCCCGAGTCGAGCTTCCAGATGGTCATTTCCCGATCGCGCGAATGATCGGGCACAACCGCCCCGCTGGGGCGATTGACTGGGCCGGGAATCTCTGAGGGCGGCGGAGGTAGAGTCTTCAAAGCGACTTTGTCCAACAGGGCAAGGTAGGCGCCATTGGCACTCAGGAAGGCATCCCGCTCGGGGCCTTTCTCCCAAAAGATCTCACGCATCCCATTTTGCAAATCCCACACTTTGGTCCCCCCTTCGGGCACATTGAGCGCGACCTTGCGGCTATCCTCGCTGAAGCGCGGCTTGGAAGTCCGCATATCGATCCGGCGAAACGCGGGATCGGGACCCCACTGGATCGCCATGCCGACCTTCCCGCTGGTCGTATCCCAAAGTTTCATGTTGCCTTTGACATCGCGCGAAAAAGCAAAGCGCCCGTCCGGACTGGTTTCCAATTCCGAAAGAGGCGCCTTGTGTTCCTGAAAAACGAGGAGCTCTTTTCCCGATTCATCGCAGACACGGATGCTCGGCGCATCTATTTTTTTGCTCAAGCGAATGAACTGGCGCTCGCCATTGGGGCTCCAGGTCGTTACGGGGCTTTGCCTGAGGGGGTTCTGCACGATCGTTGATGAGCGATAATCATCCCGCATTGCCGACCAGGTGCGCAGGCCGCCGTCCAGATCGACGGTCAGGAATTGGCTGCCGTCAGCGCTGAAAGCGGCGGCAACCACCTGGGCAACCGGACCCTTCCACAACTTGACCGCTTCGCCCGTGGCGACATCCCAGATCGTGCCCACGGGATTGCGCTCACCGGTCCAGGTCGCCAGCAGTTTGCCATCGGGGCTAAAGGTAAGGTGGGCAATCGACTGGGGAGGGGAAAAGGTAGAAAGAAGCTTGCCTGAGGCGTCCCAGATCACTCCCTTATAGGTGGGAATTCCTGTCGATAAATTCTTGTGCATCTGGATCGCTGCGATTCGGTTGCCCGAGAGATCGAAGACGAGTTTGTTCTGATCCAGGTAGTTCGCTTCAATGGTGCTGACCGAGCCGACCGAACCGGACCAAGTGCCGGTATTCAAGGTCTTGCTGGTTTTCGCGTCGATAATTTGCAACTCGGAAGCGTAGCCGGTGTCGGGAGGCTTGGGCTTTGCAAGGCCCATGGAGGCAACTTTGGTTCCGTCCGCGCTCAGGGCTGCGCCGGGATGGACATTCGCAACGAGAGTAGGGGCAACGGTGTCGGCCGCCTCCAGGTCCCACACCATGAACGAAGGAAGTAATACTGTGTTACCGAATTCCACGCCGCCGCGGATGACTGCGGCTAGATAGCGCCCATTGTGGCTAAAATGCGGCGCGGCATTTCGGGAAGAGAGGAGACTTGGTGCAACGCCATCGGGGAAATCAACGCTCCGGATCTTCTTTTTTAATTCGAGATCCCAAATGGAGATTTTGCCGCTAGACGGTTTTTCTCGCGAGGAATAAGAGCAAATCGCCAGCTTCTTCCCATCGCCGCTCATCGTCATGCGCAGATCGCCGGTTTCTTCGATCGCGAACGATTCGGCATCCTTGCCGCTCTCGAGATTCCAGAACTTGACCGCCAGAGAGCTTGGCTTGGCGGGATCGGGGGCCGTAAGCAGCGCGTAGCGCGTTGCGTCGGCATTCATCGCGGCAAAGTTCAATCGGACCTGGGTTGGCAAGGAGCCAACATTCAAGGCGCGTACACCGAGTTCGGCGTGGGCCTGACGGTCCCAATAATACCATTCGAATCCGCGTAAATCGCTCTCCCCCGTGCGCGGTCTTGTGGCGTCGAGCAATTCGTGCACCCGCGCGGCGTTATTGCCTTCCCAGGCGAGTTGCAACAGATTCATATCGGCACGGTAAAGCGTGCGGCGCACTTGCTCTTTCGCTTGCCGCGCTTCGTCTCTTTGTTTGAGGGCCGCTATTCGTTCGGTTTCCTGGGCGACCAAAGCCTTCTCCTTGGCGTCGCGGTCGAAAAGGGCTTCCCTTTCCGCGATGGCGGCACGGTCGGCTGCATTGCGCGCCTGAATCAGGCCGACCGTCGTGCCCGCCAAACCCAGGAGCAAAAGCGCGGTCATGGTCAGCCCCAGGAGCACGGGACCGCGGTTGCGCCGGATCAATTTGCGCATGCGGTAAGTGAGCGACGGCGGGCAGGCCTCGACGGGTTCTTCATTCAGATGACGGCGGATATCCTTGCCCAGGTCGGTTGCGGTCTCGTAGCGGCGTTTGCGATCCTTTTCCAGGCATTTCATCACGATCCAGTCGAGGTCCCCCTTGATGAGCGCCGACAGGGTTTCTGGCGCCGTTTTGCGCTCTGTCGATACCTTCGACAGATTCGCCCCCATGGAGCTCAGCCGGGTGCTGGGCTTGGGCGGTTCTTCTTCCTTGATGATGCGGCGGATTTCGTCGTAGGCCGCTGTAACGAACCTCTGTTTTTCGAAGGGGGTCGTGCCGGTCAGTAACTCGTAGAGAAGCACGCCCAGGCTGTAGATGTCGCTACGAATGTCGACGTCGAGCGCGTTGATTTCCGCCTGCTCCGGGCTCATGTATAAGGGCGTGCCGATCATCTGTTCAAAGCGGGTGTAGATCGTCTTGTCGGTCAGGCGCTGGCCGATCGCCTTGGCGATGCCGAAATCGATCACCTTGACCACCGGCACACCGTCGTGCGGCGTGACCAGAATGTTGGAAGGCTTCAGATCGCGATGGATGATCCCCTTCGAGTGCGCATGCTGCACCGCCTGGCAGACCGACAGAAAGAGATCAAGGCGTTCGCGGGCGGTGAGTTGATGGGAGTCGCACCACTCGTTGATTGGGATGCCGCGCACCAGCTCCATGACGAAGTAGGGCCGGCCGCTTTCGGTGGCGCCGCCATCGAACACCCGAGCAATGTTGGGGTGATCCATCACCGCCAAGGCCTGGCGTTCGGCTTCGAAGCGGGCGACGACCTCGCGCGTGTCCATGCCCGGTTTGATGATCTTGAGCGCGACTTTTCGTTGGATGGGCGTTTTTTGTTCGGCGACGAAGACCAGGCCAAAGCCCCCTTCGCCAATCTGTTCCATCAGGCGGTAGGGGCCGATGATCGTTCCCGCTTTTTCGGTGATGGGTGAAAGGATCTCCGCTGTTTCCTGGCCTCTGCCCGGGTCGTTTTGCAGAAGGGGGGCGGAACCTTCGTGGGCGCGCAAAAGCGATTCGAGTTCTTGCCTGAGTTCAGAATTGTTGCCGCAGGCGCGGTCAAGATAGGCGGCCCGATCGGCCGGGGGCAAATTGAGGGCGGCATGAAAGATTTCGCTTTCGGCCATGGCTTGAGGACTCCCTGATTTGACCGGCGTCGGGCGTGCAGGGCTTGCCCTTGCCCGAGTGAAAACCGCCGGAGGATTGGTTTTGGATGAGCGTTCTTCCTCTCATGCGCCAATGCGAGCCAAACCCCCGGGGACTTTTTTTCCAAATTCTTCAATTTCTAACGGGTGGGGGAATTCTTGTCGGCGCGCAACCACTGGCGGCGCAGCCAGGCGCGGGCATAGGTCCAGTCTTCCTCGGCGGTGGCGTGGGCGATTTGAAGGATGTCCGCCGCTTCTTGAATCGTGCAGCCCAGAAAAAAGCGCAGCTTGACCAGTTCCGCCTTGCGCGGTGAATGTGTGGCCAGCCGGTCCAGCACCTCGTGAATGGCGAGCACCTCCAGGGGATCGCGTTCAGGAAGATTGGGTAAGAGATCGAGTTCGGCTTCGGCCTTGGCGGCACCGGCCCCTTTTTTCTGACTGTTTTTGCGCCGGGCGCTTTCCACCAGAATCCGCCGCATGGCTTCCGATGCGGCGGCAAAAAAATGACCGCGATGTTGCCACCGCGGTGACTCATTCTTGCCCACGAGGCGCAGAAAGGCCTCGTGAACGAGAGCGGTGCCCTCCAAAGTCTGCCCTGGCTTTTCCCGGGCGAGTTTCGCCTTCGCGAGGCGGCGCAGTTCGTCGTAGACCAGAGGCAATAGTTCAGCGCTTGCGCCGGCATCGCCCGCTTCCAGCCGTCGGAAAATGCCCGTAACGTCGTCCACGAGGAGATTTCCAGAAGAGAAGGGACATGGCACTGCTGGTCGCTGGGTGCCATCCTGAAATGATAGCCCTGAAAGCTTCCGGATTCTCGTATTCGAAGTTGCGTTCGGTGAGAGCGCTTGGTTCGGGACCAAGAGGCTGTTGGTTCGTTTCCGAACTCCATGAAATGGTTGGGAAGCTGCCCTCGGCAAGAGGGTCGAAGATCATTCCTGTAGGGGATCGCTGGGGGAGTATGAGGTTGATAAAGCTCCCATAAACTCCCAAAAAAAACGCCTATCATTAGCTTCGCAGCGCCAGGTGATGGTGCTGCCGCATGCCTGCCATCGAGTTGAGTTTGTCCTCTTCACCCCATGAGACGATTCCATGAAACGGTTCCTTGGTGCGATGTTGGTGGTGCTCTTCGTGCTGAATCCATTGGGATCGGTTCGGGCGGCGGACGACGAGAAGGCGCGAGCCATCCTCGATAAAGCCATCAAGGCCGTGGGCGGGGCCGAGAAGCTCGGGGCGATCAAGGGGTTCACCTGGAAGACCAAGGGCAAGATCAGCGTGGGCGATAACTTCATCGAGTTCACTGCGATCACAACCGTTCAGGACCTCGAGCACTCGCGTTCGGAAATTGAGAGCGATTTTATGGGCAACAAGATGAAGAGCGTAACCATATTGGCCGGCGACAAGGGATGGCGGAAGTTCGGCGAAATGGTGGTGGAACTGAACAAAGACGAGCTCGCCAGCGGGAAACGGGGCGCCTACCTGCAGACGGTGCCAGCGACCCTGGTTCAACTCAAGGACAAAGGGATCAAGATCGAGTCGGCCGGTGTGGAAATGATTGGCGCTAGACCGGCAGCCGCACTCAAGATCACCGGGCCGGATGGAAAGGACTTCCAGCTCTCGTTCGACCAGGAAAGTGGCCTGCCGGTCAAGCTGGTGGCGAAGGTGACCCAGCCCATGATGGAGGAGTTCCTCATGGAAACGACCTTCTCCGAATACAAGGACTTCAACGGCATCAAGAAGGCCACCAAGCTCGAGAGTAAACGGGATGGGAAAAAATTCATCGATCTGGAAATCTCCGATTTCAGGCTCATCGAGAAGGTGGACCCCAAGATCTTCACTGAACCAGAGTAATTTGCAGACGCGTATCATGATTCCTGAATGACGATGGATCGGTCGACTACAGTGGGCAATCCGTAGCCGAAGCGGATCTCGGGCCGCGATTGATGATTGGCACCAAAAACGCATGGGCGTTCGAGTTTGGATCTCGACGATTGACGCAAGCGATTACGCACCGATTCCCACCGAAAATCCGCTCCCCGGTCTTTTCTCTCTTCTTCCCAGGAGAGGATCATGAAGCTTCCCCACTCGATGCGCTTACGATTTCTGGCCGCTTTTCTTCTCTTCGGTTCCAAGATTGCTCTCGTTGGCTTGGACCACCGGGCGATCGCCACCACGCTATCGGCGAAAGACTCGGTGCCTCTGCCACGCTTCGTGCTCGCCTGGGGCAAAATGGGAGACGTGCCGGGGGAATTCCATGTTCCGATCGGCATTGCCATCGGCAAGGACGATATCGTCTTCGTTTCCGATCTGCGCAATCAGAGGATTCAGCGGTTCGACACCCAGGGGAAGTTTCTGTCGGCAATCGCCGTCGACGGCCAGCCCGGCGGCATGGCGCTCGATACGAATGGCCGGATTTATGTATCGCTGTTCAACAAGGACAAGATTGCGGTGCTTTCTCCCGAAGGGAAGCTTTTGCGCGAGATCGGCAAGAGCGGCCGCGGCGATGGGGAATTCAAATTCCCGGCGGGATTGGCGATTGGGCCGGATGGCGCGCTCTATCTGGGGGATGACGTCAATCGGCGCATTCAGAGGTTTTCCCCTGAGGGCAAGTTCCTCAGCAAATGGGGCAAAGGCGGCACCGGACCGGGAGAGTTTGGAGGGGAAGGCACCGAAAAGCTTCATCCCGATTTCCGCACCTCGGGCCCCAATTTTCTGGCGTTCGACAGTAAGGGTTTGCTCTACGCGACCGATGGCCGTGGTGGCAAAATCCACCGGTTCAAGACCGATGGAACCTTCGTCTCATCTTGGGGCAACAATGACGACAAGCCGGGCGGCTTCGGTGGCAGGCCCAAGAATCTGCCAGGACCGACCGGCATCGTCCTTGACAAACAAGACCGTGTCTGGGTTGCCTCAACGAACAGCCGGATTCAACTCTTCTCGGCCGATGGCACCTACCTAACCGGCTTCGGCGGCCGCGGCAGCGAGATCGGCAAGTTCCACACGCCGCACGGCATTGCCCTGGACAGTAGGGGGAATCTGTATGTAGTGGACACACAGAATAGCCGGATTCAGAAATATGCGCCTTGAAGAGTAATCAAACCCGAAATCGATCTTCAATTCGTCTTATTCCTGTTTGCCGAGGTGGTTACGAAAGAGATAATCCTGATCCCTGACATTCTGATGGCAGCCAATGCATGCAGCCAGTTTGCCTTGAATCAGACTTTTGTCCTTGACCGGCAGGTTGACCTGAAACGCATATTCCCAGTCGCCATGTTCGGGGTCGTAACCGGGTTCGCGTTTAATCATCGCGGCGACTGCAAAGGGACGGTCGAATGTCACAAATTCATCGGTGTTCCAAACACGATGCTTTTCCTTGATGACGACCGTACCCACGGGCGCGGGCGTTCCCAAGCGATAGGCGGTTAGACCAGCGTCATTGACGCGAATCTGAATCAAGTCGATTCGATGGGGATTGTCCTCTGGGTAACCTTCCGAACTTCGCATGCCTTGATAGGGATTCTCAATGCAGAGATCGGAAAACTGAGTGTCCACGCTCTTGGGCTGTGAGTCAACTTGATGCCATTGACCAAAGTCCCACTTGAGGATTGACTGAAGAGGCCGCTCGTCGATTTTCGGAAATCCCCGGGCCGGGATTTCGGGACTCAAGGCATCCGGCCCAGATTTGCCTTGATTTCCCAGCAACATACAGAAAGCGAGAAGGATCAAACGGTTCATGTTTCGTCCTTTTAACTGCGCTTGTTGTGGCTAGAAGTTAATCCTTCTTAACCAAATACTTCCGATAAAGATAATCCTAATCCTTCATATTCTGGTGGCAGCCGATGCACGAAGTCAATTTCCCGCGCGTGGTGCTGCGGTCGGCGGCGGGGGTGTTGATCTGGTAGGCATACTCCCAATCGCCGTGTTCGGGGTCGTAACCCGGTTTTCGCTTGATCATCGCGGCGACCGCGAATGGCCGATCAAGCCGGTCCAGAGTCGCTTGGTCGGTGGGCTCATGATGTTTCTCCTTGATGACCACGGTTCCCACGGGAACCGGCTTTCCCGATTTCACCTGCTCCAGGCCGATCCCATTGACTCGAACTTGGATCACGCCGTACTTGTGGACGCCATAGTCCTGCTTCGCGTCTCTTCTGCGCCGCATGGCATCGCGGCTCATGTCCACGCAATATTCCCAATATTTGGGATCCAACAGTTCCGGTTTTTCCGTAACTTTGGGCCAGCTCGCAAAGTCCCATTCAAGAATCGATTGCAAGGGCGGTTCGTTGACCACCGCGGGAGCTTGGGCCGGAGTTTCAGAAGCGGTTTTCTGCGGAATGGAAGCTTGAGCCGGAGATTCAGAAACTGCGTTCTTTGATTCTTGGTTGCTGCCGCAACCAAGAATCAAACAGACTGCGAGAAGCAATGCACGGTTCACGATGTTGACCTCCCAAAACTAGAAAAGGTTCCGTTCGCATTCAACACGCCTTGTGTCCGATCGAGGGTGAGCGGGATCAATCACTCATCAAACCTTTGGCGGAATCTTTCACCTTTCTGATTCCCTCTGATCCAACCAACCGGAGCAGGGATAAATTGCTAGGCAACGGGAATAAAGAAGAGAAAAAACTAGTCTTTTTTGATATCGGAATCGTTGCTGGGCGAGAGATTCCAGTCGACCGCAAGCGCCCATGCTTGCGCGACCTTGATCCGTAGCGGATCCGTCGCCCATCTAGCTGCGTCGTTTTGCTGCTCCCGGGAGCCGCCTGCTTGAATGGCTTTGAGGATATCCGCAGCAGCTTTTTCAAAGTCCATGTCGAACTCGGAAAAGGCCATCGCCTTGGCCGTGGCGAAAAGCAAAGATTGAATGTCGGCTGCGTTGGAATGGCCATCGAAGAGGCGGTCGAATGCATCCAGAACATTTCCGAGCAATATCCCGTAGTCCTCAGTCATCACTGCGCTCTATCTTTTTTTTCGACTTCTAATCGCTTTGAATTCCCCGCATTGGAATGGAGATTTCCTGTAGCTCTGTCTGATGTCTGATGCCCTTGTGCGACTTGTCAGGCACGGAAGGGGGAGGATCACTTTGGGCCGAAGAAATTGATGTTGAGCAACGCGTCAAACCTAACGCCCAACATCAGTAGGAATGGTCTGGCGGGTTTGGATTGTCCTGGAAATGCGATGATGTTTGAACGAACTGGACGGCCGGTTAATCCTTCTTGACCAGATACTTCCGATAAAGATAATCCTGATCCTTCATGGTTTGGTGACAGCCGATGCAGGTCGTCAATTTCCCGCGCGTGGTGCTGCGGTCAGCGGCGGGGGTGTTGATCTGGTAGACGTATTCCCAGTCGCCATGTTCTGGGTCATATCCCGCTTCGCGCTTGATCATCGCGGCGACGGCAAAAGGGCTGTCGAGCTTGGCCAGCGACGCCAGGTCCTTGGGCTGAAGGTGTTTCTCCTTGATGACGACGGTGCCCACGGGCACAGGCTTGCCCGCTTTGAGCGGTTCCAGGCCGATGGCGTTGACCCGGACCTGGATGAGTCCGAAGGCGTGGGGGCCAAATTCCTCCGCTGCCCGTTGCGGCGTGTCCAATTTCGGCGCGGCGCAGTCGGCGAAATACCTGGAGTCCATTAAGTCAGGTTTGGCCGTGACGAGTGGCCAGTTGGCAAAATTCCATTCCAGAATCGACTGAAACGGCGGGCCGTTGATTTCGGTAAACTCTTCGGCGAAAGTCTCACTGGATGCTACCGGGTCGAGTTTCTGCGATTCCTGATTCCCCAGGCAGCCAAGCGACAGGAAGCAAGCAAGAAAGAGTCCCCGATACATGGCAATGGCCTCCAGGAGAGATCGATTGGAAGAACATTCAAGTGGAATGACAGGAAGGATCTGGAGGGAATTGTACGCGAAGGAATCCTGCGTCATACGAGATCGGCAATGAAGGCGGGACAAAATCAAAGCGAATGTGTCACTTTTGCAATCTCTCTGCGAACGGACTCCAAGAAGATCGGGCGAGGTTACGACTTGTCCACCCACCGGTTGTTGCTTGACTTACCGGGCCAAAGGGGTCAAGCTTGAGGAATAGGCAAACACCTCACGGGAGGCGGTGGGACCTTCGTGGTACCGATCTTTGCCCATTGAGGAGCGCTGGGATGTTTCCGCCCAACATCATGGAAGAGGTTGTCCAGCTGTCGCCGGCGGCGCTCTGGATTGCCGTCGGCATCTCCCTCGTGCTCTTGATCCTCGGCTACCAGCTTTACAAGTTCTGGATCGTTTTCGTAGCGACCGTTGCCGCCGGGCTGGTCGGGCTTTATCAGGGCCCCGTTTGGGGGGTGCATCCGGCGCTGGGCGCCGGCCTGGCCGCGCTGGCCGGCGGGATTTTGTCGCTATCGCTATTTCGATTGTTTGCGTTTTTGTCTGGGGGCATTGCCCTCGCCGTCGCAACAGGGCTGGTCGTACCCGGCCCCGGCGAAATGCTTATCCTTTTCGTGGTTGGCGGCCTCATTGCCCTCCTTTTGGAGCGGTTCTGGATGGCGCTGGCCAGTTCCTTTCTGGGTTCGTGGCTTTTGGCGTTCGCACTGTTGGGCCTGCTTGACCGGGGCAAAAAACTCGATGCGGTCACCTGGGTGGAAGACAACACCAAGTTGCTGCCCATCCTGGTCGGTGCCGGGACGTTGCTTGGCGCCGGAATCCAATATTGGGTTTACCGTTGGCTCCATTCCCGCCGTGTGGAATACAACGACCTGGGACAGCAAAACCCCCAGCAACAACAGGTTCCTCAGCCGGGTGGATTTTTTCGTTCCAATCCCCTCGGACGAAGAGGCCGTCACTAGCTAGCATTTCTCCTATGAGAACTTTACTCAGGCTAACGGCAGGTCTGGCACTGGCAATCGGCCTGGCCGGTTCGGTTCCCTCCCAGTCGCCGATCATGAAGAACTCGACCCCGTCTCCCGATGGGAAGGCCGGGGCTTCCAAGTCGGAATTGAATGTGGAAGATGCCGAACCCGCCTCCACGCCGCCTACTCTGCGGATCGTCTTTGCCCTACTCCTGATTGCAGGCACCGTCGCGGTCGTGGTCGTTCCCAGCCGCAAAGGTGGCGGTGATAGTCGCTAGGGTGATTATCTGCTTGATAATGGGGCAAAGGTGGCGGTGATAGTCGCTAGGGTGATTATCTGCTTGATAATGGGGCAAAGGTGGCGGCGATAGTCGCTAAGGCGATTGTCTGCTTGAAAATGGGGCAAAGGCGGCGGCGACAGCCGGTAGTTTTGAGCTTCCTTTCCCAAGTTTTCCTTTCCTGCCTCTCTTTGATTTTTCGCATCGATTGAGATTTCCGACCCTGTCGGACCGATCAGGCAGGCGCCATGCAACGCATCGACGAGGTTCTCGAAAGCATCGATCCGGGCGCGGTGCTCGTCAGCCGTCCCGTGCTCGACCGCTTGCTTTTGATCAAATGGGACCAGCCCCCCCTGGTCGGGCAGGTTCCTCACCGCGGTTTCGCGGTGATGGACCGCAATGTGCTCGTCAATCGCGTCGATTCGACCGAACTGCTCATTCCCAGCGACCGCAACCTGCCGACGGAAGTGCTCGTGCTGGAACGGCCCACCGAAGAAGAAATGTCGCTGCTTCGCCGCGACAACCCGTTTGAACCCCAGGCCGGCAGGATCATTTCGCGCCTGCATGAAACCTTCGATAGCGACGCGAATGAAATCCGCAGACGCCAGCGCCTCGTGCTGCTCGATTTGTGGAAGCGGCTCTATCTGGCGATGCTCGATCGCTCGTTCGGCACCGGCAAAGCGCTTGATGAAGCGCTTTCGGCGCTGTTCGAACCGGGGACGATCGGCTTCGACGAAATCTCGCGGGTCTTGAAACGCGAACGCTGCATCCTGCCCGATGCCGATCGCACCGAAACGTTGCGCGAATTTGCTCTCGCCTACCTTGGCTTGCGCAGTTTCAGCCCCGCGGCCGTGCGCTATTGGTTTCCCCATTTAAGCCAGGAAAAGCAAGCCGCCATCGACGAGGCGCTCAACAGATTGGTGCCGGTGCAGACGCTCTTTGAACAAAGCCGCTTGGTCGACTGGCTCGACCCGACCGCCGAGGAAGATGACATCCACTCGGAGGCCAATCAGTACTACATCCGCTTGCAGCGCATTGCCGATCAGGCCCTCGAAAAAGGCGATCTTGTCGACGCCGCGATCCTGCGACTGATGGCTTCGCGCGTCGCCCCCGCGCACCGCAGCGAGCCGGCGCGCACGATGGCCCGTCATCATTTGCGCCAGCTTGTGGAAAGGATTCAGCCGCGTCTCGGAATTAAGCCTGAAGAGATCGACGAGGCGACCGGCGTGCTTGACACGCTTCTGGAAAAAGCCGATCAAGGCCATCGCAATCGCGAGGAAAAACTGCTGCGCGAACTGGAGCATATCCGCCAGGATGTGATCAGCCCGCCGCAGACGCTTGACCTACTGGGCTGGTTTTTATCCGGCGGGGTCAGCCGCTTGCGCCGGCCGATGATGCGCGTCGATATGATTCGCGCGACCCGCTTTTTGCGCCAGGCGCAGCAGCACCTGACCTTCACCCGCATCGACAACGCCGCCCGCCACCGCGTCGATGCGCTTTTGCGCAAGGCGCGAGCCTTCAATGAAAACCAGGCCCGGGACGAAATCGGCCCCATGCTTGCGGGCGCCCTCGAGGATTCGGGGTTTGCCCAGCATAGCCGGCTGGGCCGCCTTGCCCTGGATCAGGTTGTGGAAAACCTGCTCGACCGGATCCTGGAGCAGGGGTTTTTGACCTTTCAAAATCTACGCGACACGCTGGCGATCAGCCCGGTCAAGATGCCCGACCTCACCGATTTTTCGGAGTGGATTCGCGGTGATGCGCTTCTGCTCCTCGATCGGCGGCTTGCGGTCTTGATCGAAGGGATCTACCAGCCCAGCGAACTTTACGGCGCGACCTTGGAGCGCACGACCGCGGCCTTTTTCGGTACGCGCTTTGGGCGGTTCTTCTCGCTCTATGCCCTCTTTCCGTTTTTGAGTGCCTTCATCCTGGTGGAGTTCATCTACCACCTCTGCAAAACGCTCGAAAACCAGACTCTGGGTTGGAAAGCCATCGACTTGAGCCTGGGTGAAATGGCGCTGGCATCGCTGGGCGTCGGCTCGATTATTTTGCTGCTCACCGCCCAGCCGCGTTTGCGCCTGCTCCTCTTTCATGGGCTCGGGTTGGCATTCGACTATTTGTGGTGGCTTTGCTGGGAGTTTCCCAGGAGGCTATCGGCGTCGGACCTGGTGCGCAGCATTGTGCTGGAACCTTTGACCTGGATCTTGCGCTATGGCATCAAGCCTTTGCTCGCCTGCGTCATTTTGCGCCTCTTGCAGCCGAGTTGGTTTGCCGAGGTGGCCGGGTGGGTTCTCTGGTTCGGCGTGTTTAACCTGCTTCTCAATTCGCGGCCGGGGCTTTTGGCCTCGGCACTCATCACCCGTTCGTTTCGCAACCTGATCCGCGCGGTGGGCAACGGCGTCATCGGCGGCATCGTCCTCATCTGGCAAAACATCCTCAAAAAGATGCTCATCGGCATCGATGCGTTGGTCTTGAGCGTGGAAGAACTGATTGCCGTGCGCCAGGGGGATGAAAAAGCCTGGATCGCCGCCTTGGCGGTGTTGCAGGCGATCTGGTTTCCCGTGGGGTATGCGCTGCGTTTTAGCTTTATGGTGGTGATCGAGCCGTTCTTGAACCCGGTCAAACTGCCGATCGCCTTCGTCGCCATGAAGATCTTCTATCCCGCGATCGGCCCTCCGCTGCATGGCTTGCTCGACGACTCGTTCAACTTCTTTTTGGTTGAGGGGCTCGTCTGGATTCTCGACTTCATCATTCCTGGCGCCTTTGGGTTTTTCTTCTGGGAGTTTCGGGAAAACTGGAGGCTTTACGAAGCCAATCGCCCCAACGAGATGCCGGCGGCCTTGTTTGGTCCGCACTCCGAAACCGTGCGCCAGTTGCTCGAACCGGGCTTTCATGCGGGAACCTTGCCCGCCGTCTACAAACGATTGCGCGCGGCCTACACGCTACGGGCGGGATCGGCCAATTTGCGCGAAGAACGATCGTGCTTGCGGGCCCTCGAAGAGGTGCAAGAAGATCTGTTGCGTTTGGTTCGCAGGCAATTCCTGCAGATTCTTGGACTTTGCCAGGCCTGGAAGACGGTCATGGAAGATGTGCCGGTCCATGCCGGCGCGGAAGACCACGGCACCGGCATGGAGGTCGACCAGCCCGAAACGGCGACCAACCGGATCGCCTTTGTCCTGCTTTGGCGCCATCCGCGGCTGAACCCCACCGGGGAAAAGTGGACGATCGAAGTCGGCTTTATGGAAGGCAAGCTCTTTGCCCGATTGAGCGATCCTGCCTGGCTAACCAGGTTGCCCGGCGAGGCGAGGCGCTCGCTGATGGCGAGTCTTGCCTGGTTTTACGGGCAGATGGGCATTGGTATCTCCTGGGAGCATCTGAGCGCGGGATTGCCGGAAGGCTTTCAACGCGTGGGAATCCGGCGCCGCTCCATCGTGCTTTATCCTCCCGAAGCGGGAGGGGCTCCGGCCATTCTGGGGTTCGACTGGTCGGGCGAAAATCTTGTGCCATCTCGGAAAGAAACGCGCATTCCCGGCCGCATTCCGGCGGGTCAAATGATTTCCGGCGCGCTCAACCCGTCCTGGGTCGAATTCACCGACTGGTTTGAAACCGAGGCCACGCATCCCAGCCGCGTTCCCCTGGAAGTCCACGGAATCGAACTGAACCTCATTCCCAGACACCAGCCGAAGTTGAAAATCGTCGACGACCTGGCCGAGGCGCTGGTGGCCGGTTAGTTCCCATTGGTCGGCACCGAAGCCGCCCCATTGTCTCGAACCGTGTCTCGGCGCACGACCCAACCACCCACATTGAGGTGTCTGGCGAAAGCACGCGCATCATTTCTCGTGAATCGCCGGCTCTGCTTGAGCGCGGCCCGTTGTTTGCTTCATTTAAGATGCCGGTCGCTGCCGGAAGCGCCTTTTGCAAAATAAACAAATAGGATGCCAAACTTCCAAAAAACTCGTTTCAGGGACGGATGAGTAAAATGCGAGTTGAAGCCGCATCGTCCCAGCTCCATGACAGACATCCAGGACCCTATCTCACCCAGGAGACGCACCGTGAACCCACTCCCGAATTTCGCACGCTGGTTCGCCGGACTTGTTTTCGCCGGTCTTGCCGGCGGAGTCCTGGTGGCAACCTTTCCCCAGAATAACGCTGTTTCGAAAGATGAGGCCAAAAGCGATTCGGCCAAAGAAGGGAAAGAAGGAAAAGAAGGGAAAACCACCCTGGTCTCCGCCGAACAGGCGGTGATCTACAAGACCCTCGAATCGTTCGTCACCGCCTTCAACGCCAACGATGCCAAGGCGCTGACGGCCAACCTGGTGCCCGATGTCGAGTACATCGACGAGGGGAGCAATCACCTGGTGGGAGCCAAGCAGATCGAGCAGGTGTTGACCGGATATTTCAAGGAGCACAAGGGGGCGCAATTGCAGATCACGCCCGGCGGCATCCGCGTGGTCGCGCCGGGAGTGGCGCTTGAAGATGCCGAAGCGGTGATCACCGTGCCCGAGTCGGGAACGCAGACGGCCCGCCGCATCAGCCTGCTTTATGTGCGTGGCGAGAATCAGTGGAAGATCGCCAGCTACCGCGAATATCCCGACACCGACGACGATGCGGTCGACAACGAACCGCTCAAGAGCCTTGCTTTCCTGATCGGCGACTGGGTCGATGATGGTCCGGACACCAAGGTTTCAACCTCGTTCACCATGGCGAAGGATGGTTCGCACATTCAGCGCGAGTTCACCGTGATGCAAGGCGGGCAGGAAACGATGAAGGGGAATCAGCGGATCACTGTCGATCCCTTGACCGGTTCGATTAAGGGGTGGACCTTCGACTCGGCGAACGGCCATGGCGAATCGGTCTGGACGCCCAATGGCGACTCGTGGCTGATCCGGGGCACGGGTGTGACCCAGGATGGAGAGATTGCCTCGGCGACCTACATCCTGAAACCGGTGGGAAGCGACCGCATCGAAATCAGAACGATGCACAAGGTTGTGGGCAACCAGGTGGAACCCGATGCGACTTGCGTGCTGGTTCGCAAACTGAAAAAAGAAGCGGCCGCCACAGAGAAATCGGCAGGAAACTAACGCCAGGTTGTCCAAGGAACACCAACAAAATCGCCAAGCGGTACCCGAATCGAAGAGGAAGTCATGAAGAGATATTGGACATGGACGGGGATGTTCGCACTGGGCTCCCTGGGAATTGTTCTTGCCTCGCTGAATGGCGAGGCGATGGGGCAGGGGCGTGGCCGTCCCGGTGGAGGCGGTGGACGTCCAAGCGCGCCGGCGGCCCGGCCAGCGCCGCGTCCGGCACCGGCGGCCCGGCCAGCGGCGCCGGCCGCGAGGCCCAGTTCGCCGTCGCTCTCGAGGCCCACGCCTCCGGTGCAGCGGCCCAGTCCCTCCCCGGCCAGCCGGCCCTCGGCGCCGGCCATGGGTAACCGGCCGAATGTGCAGAGGCCGGCGGCACCGGCAAGGCCATCGACGCCCAGCCCGGTGATGCCAGGCAATCGTCCCGGCGGCAATCCTGGGATGGCGAACAATCCTGGAGCCAATCGTCCCGGCGGCAATCCTGGGCTCGCCAATAATCCTGGCGCCAATCGTCCCGGCACGATGCCCGGCATGGGAGCGGGGAGCAGGCCCACAGGCCTACCCAATCAACCGGGACTTGCCAATCGACCGGGTGGCGCGGGATCACCCGGCAATGTCTTCAACCGTCCCAACCTGGGAAATCCTGGGGTGGGGGGTAACGGCCCCAATCGCCCTTCGCTTCCTTCCATCGGATCGCGGCCCAATATTCCGGGCGGTTCGAATACCGGCCTCCCTGGCAACGTTCGTCCCGGCGGCGGCTTCATGGGAGGGGGAATGGACGGCAAAGGCCCCGGCGGCAACTTCACGGGTAAGGGCCCTGGTGGCGGAATCGATGGTAAAGGCCCCGGAGGCAACTTCACAGGGAAAGGACCCGGTGGCGGGATCGATGGCAAAGGCCCCGGAGGCAATTTCACGGGGAAAGGTCCTGGAGGCGGGATCGACGGCAAAGGCCCCGGAGGCAACTTCACGGGGAAAGGCCCTGGTGGTGGGATCGATGGTAAAGGACCCGGTGGCAACTTCACGGGGAAGGGTCCAGGTGGTGGAATCGATGGTAAAGGCCCCGGAGGCAATTTCACAGGGAAGGGGCCTGGCGGTGGAATCGATGGGAAAGGCCCCGGGGGCAACTTCACGGGTAAAGGTCCTGGAGGCGGGATCGACGGCAAAGGCCCCGGAGGCAACTTCACCGGCAAAGGTCCGGGTGGCGGCTTCATGGGCGGCGGCAATGATGGCAAGGGCCCGGGCGGCAATTTCACAGGGAAGGGGCCAGGCGGTGGAATCGATGGGAAAGGCCCCGGAGGCAACTTCACCGGCAAAGGCCCTGGCGGTAACTTCACCGGCAATTTCAATGGCAATGGTCCGGGCGGTAATTTCACCGGTAAAGGACCTGGCGGCGGCTTCGATGGCAAGGGGCCCGGAGGCAACTTCACCGGCAAAGGCCCGGGTGGTAATTTCACCGGCAACTTCAATGGCAACGGCCCCGGCAGTAACTTCACCGGCAACGGTCCCGGAGGTTTCAACGGCAACCGCCCTGGAGGCAATTTCAACGGGAATCGTCCCGGCGAAGGCGGCGGCGGAATCGCCTGGCCCAACCGTCCCGGCGCGGGCGGCGGTGGCATTGCCAACGGCAATCGGCCCGGCAACTGGCGGCCCGGTTTCGACAACAACGGCAACATCAACACGGTGATTAACAATCAAAATTACCGTCAAAATAACATCAATAATTTCAACAACAACTCCAGCAATACTGTCGTCAATAGCATCAGCGGCTATCGAGGCTACGGCGGCGGATATGGTGGTGGCTATGGAGGCGGGTTCGGCTATGGCGGCTACGGTTACCGCAACGGTTGGTTTGCAGGCGCCTTCAATAACTATGGCTACGCGTACAACAACAACTACGCCTTGTGGAATCGGGGTTATCACCCCTGGTACAACGGCTGCTGGCTCGGCGGGCCGAATCTCACGGGTTGGGGTCTGGGCTTCGCGGCGCTGGGCCTGACCAACTGGTACTCCAACAGCATGGCCTACAACTTTGGCTATGCACCCTATTACAACCCGTTCTACGTCGCGCCGGCCGTGGCCGTGCCCGACTACTTCAACTACTCCCAACCTGTGATCAATGTCGTGCAGGCGGCGCCCGAAACCGGTTCCGAGCCGGCGCCCTTGCCCCCCACGGCGGCGCAGACCTTCGACAATGCGACGCAGGCATTCAAGGACGGAAACTACCAACAGGCATTGAACCTCACCGACCAGGCGATCCGGGAATTCCCCAAGGACCCGGTCATGCAGGAGTTTCGCGCGCTGTGCCTCTTTGCCTTGCGCGATTACACCAAGGCGGCCGGCGTCGTGCATGCCTTGCTTGCCAGCGGGCCGGGCTGGGACTGGACCACCCTCAGTGCCCTGTATCCGGACAGCAATGTCTACTCTCGGCAGTTTCAGGACCTGGAAAACTATGTCGCCAGAAATCCGAAAGATTCGGCGGCCCTGTTCCTCTTGGCCTATCAGGCCACCGCGGCCAACGACAAAGACACCGCGCTGCAAACCATTCAGAAGCTGCGCAAAGCTTTGCCCAACGATCCGGTGGTGAGCAATCTCTACCTGACCAACGGCGGGAATGCAGAAACCGATCCAACCGCGCCGGGTACGGCCGCTGTCCCCGCGGACAACAAACCGGTTCCTCTTCCCAAGGGAGCCGACATCAACCTGGACATCACCGGTAACTGGACTGCCGATCGTACCGATGGCGGCTCGATCGGACTCAATGTCCAGAAGGACGGCACTTTCCAGTGGACCGTCAAGGACAAATCGGGGAAGACCGATTCGTTCGATGGAAAGTTCACGCTCGATCAGGATCAGATGATCCTGGAACGCAAGTCGGGCGGCTCGCTTATGGGCCAGTTAACCCCGCTATCGGACAAGTCGTTTCTGTTTAAAGTCACTGGCGGTCCGCCCAAGGACCCAGGCCTGACCTTTAAGAAGTGACCGGAAGGCCGCTTGCCTGACGGAGAATCAAAAAGTAAACCGGCCGGAGGAATCACTTCCTTCGGCCGGCTTTCTTTTGCTGTTCGTGTCGTTGCGCCTGAGGAGTTATTTCTTTTCAGATTGTGCTTAGACTTATGCGGAAATCTGTTTGCTGCGCTTAACTTCATGCCCCGTCGTGGGCTCACTTGGTTGGCGCTGGCGCCGGCGGATCGATCCACTCGACGGAGAGATCGGATTTGACGCGAAGCTTGTATTCCTTGCCGCTTTCGAGCGTTTTGACGGTTTCGTTCTTGAGCGACTTGCCTTCGACCTCCACCAGCACCGATTCCACCAGAAAAGGCGCGGCACACTCAAAGAAGGGAGACTTTTCTGCCCCTTTCTCCAGTTGGGCCACATGGTTCTTCTTTTCGTCCGGGGACTTACCCGCGAGGGTGACCTTGCCTGCTTTTTCCAGTTCGTTGATCAGGCCCACCTTGGCGAGGCTCTTGGGTTCGACCAGGGCCAGAATATCGGCTTTTTTCGCTTCGGCAGGTTTGGCCGGCTCGGTCTTCACTTCCAGGTGCTTGGGCCAAAGGATCATATTCGCGATCATGCCAATGACGCCGGCCGTCAGGATGAGGAATATGAACAAAAGACCGGGGCGTTTCATCGGGATCACCAAGTTTGCGCGAAAAAGAGAGGAAGCCAGAGCCCATGAACCTCAATGACTCCCTTAAGTCTACGCGTTTGGGCGTTCCTTGAGCCGGGAATTCGGCGCCATGTGAAAGCGGTCGCGGTAGATCGCGCTGCTTGCGCGATCTGGCAAAAGACTGGGGAATTCACGCGGTTCCCCGGGGACGCATGAGACGCGCCCTCAGGGTGTGGATATCATCGAGTGGGATCGGCAGGCGATCAGGCCGGCTCAGGCAACCGCCATGGTGGTCGCCCGTTCCTCTACGAAGCCGTTTCGCAGGGGCGCGGGGGGCAGCTCCAGAGGCGCGGTACGGACATTCTCCGTGAGGCATTCGAGTGTCACCTGGCCTGCTTTCACCGTGAGGTAAGTGCAAGGCAGCTCGGTCCAGCAACCGGAGTTGTAATATCCGAAATCGTCGTTTTCTTCGGTCATGGCGCGATGCGTGTGCCCGCAAACGACCCCGTCCATATTGCGATGGATTGCCAAGGCGACCGCCTCGTCGCGAACCTTGTCGGTACAACGCAGGAAGGTCTTGCTCGTCTGCTTGGCAAAGCGAGCGACCCGGTGCGATGGGTCAACCATTTGCAAAAGCCGGTAACCCCAGTCGGCGGCGTGAGTCAAGAACGCATGCTTCTCAAGGAACGCATCGAACTGATGGCCGTGAAGTACGAGCAGGCGCCGGCCGCCCGATTGCAGGACATATTCATCCAAAAGGTCGTTGCCAAGCAGGGTCGAAAGAAACTTGCGAGGGCTGTCGTGATTGCCGACGATCCAGCGCACGGGAATCTCTTCATTCAATTCGCGCAAAGTCGCGAGGATATCCCAGTGAGAGGAGGGCAAACGGCGAAAATCGATCGAATCGAACACGTCTCCGTTGAGGATAAGCTGGCGCGTGGCTTGTTCGCCATCAACGATCTGCTTGAGGAATCGGCCTAGTTGGCGGTGCTGACAGTTGGGTGCGCCCAGGTGAAGGTCGGAGAGGATGATCGCATCGTGCATGGGGTGTCCTCAGGTAAGTGAAAGCCCGCTTCCCTCGGGCCCCCAGTTTTTAGAAATACCCTATGCTTTTTATATCTCCTTATCGTGAACCCTCAGTGTGAGTTGGATGAATCTAAGATCGTAAAATCGTGAAATTATCAAGAAGGTTGTTCTCGAGAGGCGAAAGCGAAAATCCTCGAGGTTACTCCTGGAAGCGATAGCCCAGGCCACGCACCGTTTCGATCAGATCGGGGTTCCCCAGTTTTCGCCGCAGCGTTTTGATATGGACATCGATTGTCCGTTCCAAAACGATCGCGCCTTCGCCGATGGCCGTGTCCATGAGCGACTGGCGACTGTAGGCGCGGCCGGGGCTGCGCAAGAGCGTTTCGAGCAGGCGGAATTCGGTGGGGGTCAATTCCAGTTCCTGATCGTTGACGAAACCGCGATGACGGATCCGGTCGATCTTGACGCCGCGATGGCTGATCATGTCTTCGTTGGAGCCGCCGACCTGATCGGCCGCTTCCCTGCGCCTCTTGAGCACCTTGATCCGTTGAATGAGCACCTTCACGCTAAAGGGCTTGGTGACATAGTCGTCGGCCCCGAGCGTGAAGCCGACCACCTGGTCGGTCTCCTCGGCCTTCGCCGAGATGATGATGACCGGAATGCGCGCGGTCGCGCCATGGGCTTTCAGCTCGCGCAGAATTTCCGTCCCTTGCATGCCGGGAAGCATCAGATCCAGAAGAATGTAATCGGGAAGGATTTCCTTGGCCTTGGCCAGGCCTTCCTTGCCGTCGACGCAGTGAACCACTTCGAACCCTTCGCGCCGGAGGTTATAGGCCACCCCTTCGGCAAGAGGCTTTTCATCTTCGATGATCAGGATGCGCGAGCCTTTTTCGTGGTTGGCGCCTGGATCCTGGACGGGTTTGGTCGTTGCTGCGTTCATGCGAAATCTCTCAATCGTTCTTTGTGTTTTGGATGATCTTTATCTGGAATTCCGGGGAAATCTCAGGCCGGCGAACGCATGATGTTTGGCCCACGGTGACGGACGATTTCTCCTTCGGCGAGGTAAATGACATCCTCGGCAATGTTGGTGGCATGCTCGGCGATGCGCGTCAGCGCCTTGGTCACGGTGTGGAAGGCGATCCCCTGTTTGATCGTGTCGCCGCCAGGCACCATGCTGGCGTGCACCGCTTCCATGATCGCATCGGTCAAATGAAATGCCTGGTGCTCCATGCGAATGACAATGCGCGCCAAATCGACATCGAGCCGGACAAAGGCATCGAGGCTGTTGCGCACGACGAGCGTGGTCAAGTCGGCCAGTTTTTGCAGTTTCTCGGGAACGGTCCAGGGACCGGCCCGGCCCAGGATAAGCCCCTGCTGGGCGATCTCCTCGGCCAAATCTCCCATGCGTTCCAGGTCAATGACGATCATCATCGCCGAGGTGATGCGGCGCAAATCGACCGCCACCGGTTGATGCAGCGCGAGGATTTTCAGACACTCCTCGTCGATATGATTTTCCTCGCGGTCGATCTGGTCGTCGCCTGCAATCACTTCGTCGGCCAGATGAATGTCGCGTTCGACGAGCGAGCGCATCGCCTTGTGAATGGCCGATTCGACCAGCCCGGCCAGAGCCAGAATGTCCTTTTGCAATTGGTCCAGATCGCGTTGCAGGTGCTTAGACATGTTTGGTTGCCATCGGGGTCGTCATCAACCGAAACGGCCGGTAATGTAATCTTCGGTCTGCTTCACCTGGGGCCGGGTAAAAATCATTTCGGTCGATCCAACTTCGATGACCCTCCCCTGGAAAAAGAATGCGGTGTTGTCGCTGACACGAGCGGCCTGCTGCATGTTATGCGTCACGATGACGATGGTGTAATCGCGCTTCAGTTCGAAAATCAGGTCCTCGATCCGGGCGGTGGACACCGGGTCAAGCGCGCTCGCCGGCTCGTCGAGCAGGATCACCTCGGGGTCGGTCGCCAAGGCTCGCGCGATGCACAACCTTTGCGCCTGGCCGCCTGAAAGCGACAGGGCCGATTCGCTCAGGCGGTCTTTCACTTCGTCCCACAGGGCGGCGGAACGCAGGCAGCGTTCGCAAATCTCCATCAGTTGCGCGCGGTTGGCCAGCCCCGCGACGCGAGGTCCAAACACCACATTTTCATAAATCGATTTGGGAAACGGGTTCGACCGCTGAAAGACCATGCCGACACGCTGGCGCAACTCGACCAGGTTGCTGTTGCGCGCATGAATGTCCATGCCGTCGAGCAGGATGTTGCCTGTGTGGCGCACGCCGTCAATGAAATCGTTCATGCGGTTGAGCGCGCGCAAAAAGGTGCTCTTGCCGCAACCAGACGGACCGATCAGGGCCATCACGGCCCGCTCCGGTACATCCATCGAAATCGAATGCAGGGCCTGCTTGGAGCCGTACCAAAGTGAGAGATCAGCGACCTTGAATTTGACCTGCTTGGCGGTGCCGCCAAGCGGCTCCCGCCCGTTTTGGGTCCGCTCGGAGATGATGGAGGAATACCCAAGCGTCGACATAGTGAAACCAGTGGAAAAGGAAGCCCGTTTTGTAGGGTAAGTCTAAGATATTACGCTGATTTGGAATCGGACGAAATGTAAAAGCTTAGTGAAGAAAGCAAGCAATGGGCGTTTTGGCAAGCTGCAAAGGTTGGGTGGGTGCTTAGGGCACGGCCTGCCATTCCAGGCCAAGGGCGCTGCCCATCTCGCGTCTCGCAAGGATATCCCAGGGTGTTCCCGGGTATTTCTTGCTCAATGTTTCATAGATTTTCTTGCTGGACTTCGCAAGCTTCTTGCCTTTGCTATCTCCTTGCGGGCTGGCGATTGAGGCGAGGGTCCAGCCTCCATGGAGCTTGGGATCGCGCGCCGGGGCTTCCTTGCGCATTTGTCCGAGAAGCGATTCGTATTCCCAGAGGTAGGCGGCTTCCGCTTCAAGCTTGGCCTGAAGGAAATCGAAGTTGGCGCGCCAGAACGGCGACAACTCGTCCCGTTCATCGTTCAGTTTTTCCAGATCAGTCAGGTCTTCTTCGAGCAAGCCAAGGATTTGCGCGACCCGGCGCTGATTCGCTTCGACCATTCTTTTTAGTGCGGCGTCTTCGGCAGCCCGGAAGCCTCCGCGCAGGATGCTCAAGTCGTCTTTGATTTCGCGCCGCTTCAAGGCGGCGACGGTCGCCTTGAGCTCTTCGGGCGGCGTGCGCGCCGAGATGCGCCACAGATGGGCTTTGGCCGTCTCCATGAACTTGAACGCCTTGTTGTCCTTGGGGGCCGCGCCCGCCTTGGCGGCGTCGGCAATGGCCTTGCTTTTCGGGTCGCAAAGCAGGGCGATGATTTTGGGGTCGAACTTGTCGTCGGCGCTGGTGATCTTGATCGGAGGTAGGTGGATCTGTTTGAGGATGAGGCCCACCCGCTCGACGAGCAGGGCATCGGGCGTATCGCTTCCCACGAGTTTGGGCGTCGCGATCGCGTCGGACGATTCCTCGACCTCGGACTCGGTGCTCGAACCGTAATGCGCGACCGTTTGGGTCTGGCCAATTTCCTGGCCTTTTTGAGTCAGCGCGGTTTTGGTCTCCTTGGCGATTCGCTCAACCGGGATGGGATCGCTCGATTTTTGAATCTGGCCCTTGAGTCCGCTGTCGATCACCTTGGCGAGGCAGGATAAAAAGAGACCTGCTGGGTCCGATTCGGTTTCGAAACTGCGCTCTCCCTCCTTGCACGAGCAAAGGACCTCGGTTCCTTCAGGGGCCTGGGCAATGGCCGTGGCCAGCTCTTTCGACATCGGTTCACCGCCGCCGCGTTCCTGTCCCAGCCCCAGGTTGAAGCGGCAAACATCGAGCACGAGCAATTTTTGCCGGGCCTTGCACTCGCGCAATTTGCCGTACACCCACTCGAGCGGAATCAGGCTTGCCGGGCTGGCCAGATCGCCTTCGATCGGGGCGAGATAGGCCTTGTTATCGATCGCCACCGCATGGCCGGCAAACGCGACCACGATCCGATCTTGCGGGCGGGATTGAGCCAGGAAACTTTCCAGGGTTTTTTCGAACACCGGCTTCAGCACCGGCTGCGGGGCCTCGGAATGGAGTTCGGAGACCCAAAGGACCTGGTCCTTGGGCAGATTCAGTTTTCCCTTGGCAAGCAGCTCGGGAATTTTGGCGATTGCCGAAGAATCGCCATTTCCCCCGGTTCCCACGGGATTGGCATAAAGGTAGTTGTGAACGGAGAAGACCAGGGCGCGCCGGGGGAAAGGCCCTCCGATGGGTCCGCCGCCCCCGCCTTTGGCGCCGCTTTGCGCTTTTTTGTTTTTGAGTTCGCCGCCTGCCACCGGCTCGGGGTTTTCTTCGTTTTTGCCCGAGAACAATTTGGGCGCCACGAGCACCAAAATGCCGGCGAACAAAAGGAACATGACCCCCACCAAAACGGCCGTGCCCATCCACCCGCCCTGGGCTTGTGTCGCCGGCGGTGCCCCCGACAATTCCGTGGCGAAGTCCACGGGCAAGGGCATGGGGGGCTGGGGGTCTGTGACCGGAGTTGGGGTGGCGAATTTGGGCGGCTGAGCCTTGCCGTTGAGAGCCGGGGGCACGGCCACGCCATTGGCGGCAGCGGCCTGGACCGGCCTGGGGCCTGGTTGCGCAGGTTGTGCCGCACCGCGCGGTTTTGGCACCTGAGCAGAAGGGACCTGCGATGTAGGGCCGGGAGCCGTTGAGGGAGCCGGAGGAGGAGGGGCGGCCGACTCGCCGCCCCGTTTGATGCGCATCAGCGTGCCGCATTTCGTGCAGCGAACGGTGTCTGTGGTCAGTCCAGCCGAAATGCGCAAGACGGTGCCGCAGCCCGGACATCGCGTTTTGACATTTTCGGACATGGCGGCGTGATCCCAAAGAGGAAGGCCCGCCCGGGGACAATGGGCGTCTGGCCTTCTCTCTTCAGTTTATCAGCCGTGTGCTTGCGGCCAAACGAGTTGGCTCGCTTCGAATACAGGGCCATCGACGCAAACCCTGCGATAGTCCCAGCCTTCCGGGGTTTTCACCTTGGTGACACAACTAAAGCAAATGCCCAGTCCGCAGGCCATGGGCGTCTCAAGCGATACATGGCAAAGCAGATTGCGACGCTTGGCCAGGGCCGAAAGCGCCTCAAGCATCGGCTCGGGCCCACAGCCGAACAGGTGAATTTCCCCAGGCAGGCCAGACAGTAAGGGTTCCAGGCACTGGGTCACGCGCCCATGAAAACCGGCGGATCCGTCGTCGGTTGCCAGATGGATGGATGCCCCGCTTGAAGCAAAATCGTCGAGCCCGGCGTGAAAGTCGTGGCTGCGCGCGCCATAGACCAGATGAACCTCGACACCGCGGTGGCGTGCGGGCTGACCGCCATAACCGACCTGGCCCAAAAGTTCGCGGGCATGGGCAAGGAACGGAGTTTGACCGATACCGCCGGCGACCAGGAAGACTTTTTTCGCGGTCGTGGCCGGTTCGGGAAAGGGAAAACCAAGCGGTCCCCAGATTCCAATTTTTTCTCCTGGTCGGCAGCCGGGCAGCTGGCGCGTGGCGCGGCCCATTTCCAGGTAGACGATTTCCATGCCCGCAGGCTGGCCATCAGGCCCGGTCCAGATGTCGTAAAGGGCGAAGGGCCGGCCCAACAGCGGATCGCTGGCGCGGTTCATGCGCACCATTACGAATTGACCGGGCAAAATGCGCCTGGCAAGTTCCGGCGCTTCCAGGCGCAAGAGCCAGGTTCGCGTCGCGATCTTGCGATTTTCCCGAATGAGGCATTCCCACTGGCCGGCGTTCCCCGCCTTGGGCCGACCTGCCCCGGAGGGGGCAGGTGTTAGACAAGACTCGCGCGCCCCTAACTCGGGCGAACCAGGGGCACTCGCGGCGCATTCGGCCTTCGTCATTCCTTATCCTCTTTTTTATCTTCCTTGGCCGGCCCTCGGCGAAAAGCTGGCTTGCCGCCTTTTCGTTGAATCTTGCCGATTTCGCGTGCCAGCGACGGGCCCTTCGGAGGACCGCTACGGGGCGGTCGATCGTTCCCTTCGCCGCGATCTCCCGGCCGGCCCATGGGCGGGCGTCCTTTGCCGCGATAGGGGCGCTCTCCTGGTCCGGGTCTTCCTCCCGGGCCGGGTCTTGGTCCTGAACCTGAGCGAAAACCGGGACCAGGCCTGCGCGCCGGTCCGGCGCCTTCCCCCATTTGAGGACGATCTTCTCTACCTGGACCATCGCCGTCTCGACCAGGGCCTCTTCGTTCGCCTGGCCCACGCGCACCCGGTCCTCCAAAGCGGCCGCGTACCCCAACTGGCCTTGGGCCATCGGACGGACCCCCTGGGCCAAAGCGCCCTTCCCCACGAGGGGGCCTTGGGCCATCGGACGGACCCCCTGGACCAAAACGACCTTCCCCACGAGGGGGCCGATCGCCACCCGGGCCGCCGGAGCGGTAGCCGCCTGGTCCACGAGCGCCACCCCCCATTCGGCCCCGTGGGCCGCCTCGGAATTCGCCAGGACCGCCATCGCGGCCAGGGCCTTCACTGCGGCCGAAACCTTCACTTCGACCGAAACCAGGGCGGGGACCACTTGGCCGTGGGCCGGGGCCCCTGCGCTCGCCAAAACCTCCGCGCCCTTCGCCGCCTTCGGCACCGGCAAATCTTCCGCGAGGCCGTGGTGCGAACTCCGAGCCCGGACCAGGCCCAAACTCTTTGCGCGGCCCCCGTGTCATCTGCCGGACCGGGGCTCCTCCCACCTCGGCATCGTTCTGCCCGGACTCGCCGGACGCTCCCTCATCTTCATCCGGCCCGCGCCGGTTGTACGATTTGCGGGCGTTTTCCGCGCCTTCCTTGAGTTGCTCGATCTCATGCGGTTTGAGGCGGCGGCTTTTTCCCTTGGGCAAGCGGTCAAGCCAGATAGGCCCAATGGCCACGCGCTTCAGATCAAGCACCTTATGCCCAATCTTCGCGAGCATGCGCCTAATTTCGCGGTTCTTCCCTTCGGACAAGACCACCTTGATCCAGAGGCTGTCGCCCTGAGACTTGATGATTTTGACATGGGTGGCCCGGGCCTTGCCGTCGCTTAACCAGACCCCTTCCACCAGCTTGTCGAGATTCTCCTGAGTGGGCTGGCCCGCCACCTGAACCTCGTAGGTCTTTTCGACGCCGTAGCTGGGATGAGTCAACTTGTGCGCTAAGTCGCCGTCGTTGGTCAACAACAGCAACCCTTCGCTTTCCTCATCGAGGCGGCCGACCGTGTAGACCCGCTGGGGGACATGTTCGACCAGGTCGATGGCCCGGGGCCGGCCTGCCGGATCCAGGTTGGTGCAAATGTACCCCTTCGGCTTGTTGACCAGCCAATAAACAACATCTTGCTGTGCGATCGGCTTGCCGTCGATTGCAACCGTTTGGCCAGGGGCGACCTTGGTCGCCAGGGTTTCGACCACAATTCCGTCAAGAGTGATGCGCCCCGCGCGGATCAGGTCGTCGCATTGTCTGCGCGACCCTACGCCCGCATGGGCCAGGTACTTATTCAATCGATCCAGTTCGCTCATGGAAACCTTTCGAGAACCGCCGGGAATGCCGGCGGCAAAAAACAACAAAAGAGCATAAAAAATATGGAAATCAAAGTCTCAGGCGACTTGCAGTTTCCGCGAAAGCAGCAACGGAAAAAGGTTCTGCAAATACCTCGCGGATCATGCCGCCCGTTCATCTGCGGGATCATCGATCCGTTCTATCGTTCGTGAAAAACGGGTGCGGCTACTGGCCGAGCGCCTGCTTGAGGCCGTCAAGCTCCTTTTCCAGGGACGCCACCCGGTTTTGCAGTTGATCCACTTTCGCGCCAAGTTGTTCCACTTTGGCCCCAAGGTGCTCAATCAAGGGCAACACTTCGGCGGATACCCCGGCGCCGCTTCGGCCTTGCGAGCTCGATTCTCCGCTCGCCACGTTGGACGCCATTCCCTCCGCCCGGCGGCGCAGGGCTTCGAGATCGGCCGATTTGTACAGATTGTGGGCTACGATCGCGCCGCGCCGGTCTTCGGCGGTCAGGTACACGACCAAGTTGCGCTCTTTCAGTTCGCGCAAATGACCGCGCAACGCATCGAGATCGGCGATCTCTTCCATGCGGCTGGCGCGGGTGCGTAATTCGCCTTCGGTTTGGGGACCGCGCAAAAACAGCTCGCCTATGATCGCCATTTCGGGCTTGCTCACGAGCAGGACGTCATAAAGCAGGTGGCGATAGCGGTCAACGCGACCGCCGGTCACTTTGATCGCGAGCGATTTGGACCGGAGACTGTCGATGACATCCATCACTTCCTCGTCGTTGAGGTTCATGACGGGATCGCGGTTCGACTTTTGGTTAGATCCGACCGTAAGCGCATTCTGGCTGAGTGGATAGACCTCGGGAGTGGTCTTCTGCTTTTCGATCAGCACACCGAGCAGACGCTGCTCCAGAATGGTGAGAATCGGCCAGGGACCCTTGGACAATCCGGAACTGGAAACCGGTGCCTTTGGAGCGGTTTCTGACATGAAAGACATTTCCCCGATAAAACACGCATAGAGGAAAAAGGAGCAAAGCAACCGCGGATCGGCCGCGAACTTCGATTTCCAGGCCATTTCCAGGTCGAGGCCTTTGCCAGGCCAACACTCTGGAAAAATGAAAAAAGCCCCAAGCCCGGGCTCCAAGGCCGACTCATTACTCTACACGATCCAGGCAAGGGAGCCAACGGTCCCCATGAGTCTTCACAGCTTGATTCAAGAACTTCGCGAAAAAAACGGATCCAAAATCGTCCTTCTTGTCGCCGATGGCCTGGGCGGTCTGCCCCTGGAGCCGGGCGGCAAAACCGAACTGGAAAGCGCGCACACTCCCAACCTCGATGACCTCGTCAAGGATGGGGTGTGCGGACTGAGCGTGCCGGTGCTTCCCGGTATTTCTCCCGGCAGCGGTCCCGGCCACCTGGGCTTGTTTGGTTACGATCCCCTTCAGTGGCGCATCGGCCGCGGAATCCTCGAAGCCCTGGGAATCAACTTCCAGGTCGGGCCCAACGATGTCGCCATTCGTGGCAATTTCTGCACGATCGACGCTTCGGGCAAAATCATTGATCGCCGTGCCGGCCGCCCCTCGACGGAACGGTGCATCGAAGTTTGCCGTAAATTGCAAACGATCAAGGTGCCGGGAGCCGAGATCTTCGTGGAACCGGTCAAGGAACACCGCTTTGTGCTCGTGATCCGTGCCGCCGGCTTGGGCGATGCGGTCAACGACACCGATCCTCAGGCGGTAGGAGTTGCGCCGTTCGTGGCGAAGGGGGCCGATCCGGCCAGTCAGAAAACCGCCGATCTGGCCAACGCCTTCCTTGCCCAGGTCAAGCAACTGCTTGCCGGCGAAACCGGCATCAACATGGCCACCCTGCGCGGCTTCGCCGGCAACCCGACCATTCCGACCTTTGAAGAGATTTACGGCCTCAAACCGCTCGCCCTGGCCGTTTACCCGATGTATCGCGGCCTGGCCCGCCTGGTAGGGATGACCATCGGCAACGCCGGCTCCACGCTCGACGATCAGGCCACCGCCCTGGCTGCCGCCTGGAACGACTATGACTTTTTCTTCCTCCACTTCAAATACACCGACAGCACGGGCGAAGACGGCAACTTCCCCGGCAAGGTGGAAATGATCGAACGGCTCGATGGGATCATCCCGCGTATCCGTGCGCTCAAACCCGACGTGTTCATCGTGACGGGCGATCACAGCACGCCCAGCAAGATGAAAAGCCATTCGTGGCACCCGGTGCCAACCATCCTGCACGCGGCGACTTGCCGAACCGACCGGGTGACCGAATTTGGCGAATCGCAGTGCCTCATGGGCGGCTTGGGGCAGTTCGAGGCCAAATACCTCATGTCCCTGGCCATGGCCCATGCCGGCCGCCTGGGGAAATACGGGGCCTAATTGTCAGGGATCGCCAAGAGAGCAATCTTTCGGACAGGGCGGACCACCCAAGGTGGCCCGCCCTTTCTCATAAAGGGATGGTTTGGGCATTGTCATGGGAAAAAGAAAACCGGCTGGAGCCGGTGCATGATTTTTTTCCGGCCCGCCAAAGTTTTACATCGGCCGTACTTCTCATCTTTCCGGTGCGCGCAGGCTTCCGTTCCGACGGCTTTTCCGATACCGCCGAAGGGCGATTGCGCGTTAACCTCCTGGGGCGATTCACTTTCAGCTGATTGAAGTTCAAGCTTGGGGCCTGCGCTACGCAGAAATGAAGGATCGTTTGAAAAGGACCGCCTGGCCTCTCAGGCTCGGTTTGGCCCGCCCGGACAGGTGGCCTCGCCACGGGCGGAATTGCGAGTTAGACTTGGGACCCGAGAGGATTGGACCGATCGCCTGCCAAAGGAATGGCTACGAACGGTCTTTCGGTGGGCCCCTCGCGATCAAGGCCCTTGATCTCTTGATCGGGAGAAATTCAGGCGCCACGGGAAGCGCAGGCCTTCCGGTTGGAGTAATTGGAAGGTTTGGGCAGTTTAAATGCGCCCAGTGAAAATAAGGTGAATTTTCCAAGGGGAAATTTGCGGTACGCCTCATGATCCTTGCAGGATATTCCGATCAGTCTGCACAGGGGAAAATGGGGGATGGTTGAAGTGCCGTGTGGCCGGGGGAGTTGTCTATGACCGTTGCTTTATCCGCCCGGGTTCATCCCACAGCGATCATTTCGGATGAAGCGCAGATCGGCGAGCGAGTCGTCGTCGGTCCTTACGCCATCATTGAAGGACCGGTCACGATCGGCGACGACTGCCAGATTCGCGCGCACGCCGTGCTTCGAGGCCCATTGACCATGGGCTCGGGCAACCAGGTGTTTTCAGGCGCCGTTCTTGGCGAAGATCCCCAGCATATCCGCTATCAGGGCGAGCCGACCCGGGTTATCATCGGCAACAACAATATCTTCCGCGAACATGTCACGATCCACCGGGGCACGACCGCCTCGTGGGAAACCGTGATTGGCAGCAACAATTTTCTGATGGCCTATAGCCACATCGCTCACGATTGCATCGTGGGTAACCAATGCATCCTGGCCAACGGCGCTCAGGTAGGCGGCCACTGCAACATTGCCGACAATGTCTTCCTCTCGGGCAATAGCTGCCTGCACCAGTTCGTGCGTGTCGGCCGCTTCGCCTTGCTCAGCGGTTGCTCCGCCTCGACGAAGGACATGGCGCCCTTCATGGTCCAGCAAGGGATCAACATCGTTCAGGGCGTGAATATCGTCGGCATGCGCCGCGCCGGCATTCCTTCGGCATCGATCGACGCGATTCGCAAGGCCTATCACTTCCTGTATCGGGAACACTCGTCCATCCCGGTTTCCTGCGAGAAAATGAACAAGTTCCTGGGGCATATCCCCGAGATTCAGGAACTGCTTGGTTTCATCAAGCTGTGCACCCGTGGCATCTCGCTGACAACGGACCGCGCGGCGGCCTAAGCAGCCTGCTTGACTCGCCAGTACCTTCGACCTCGGTCCATCACAAACTCAACCACGGTGCATTGTCCACTGCGGTAGGGTTGCGTATTACTTCAATCCCATCCGCACTTTCGCCTTTTCGTTGTAAGCGAGAAAAAGCTCTTCTCCCATCGCGATTTCGCGTATCGTCCGGAAATAGAGCCGGCCGCAATCGATTTCCTTTTCAACATTCGGCGAATCCGAATGATTGACCATCCCGCCAAAACCTACCGGGATCAGCAATTCCTCGCCGATGCGGAATTTGTGCATGTCGGCGTAACTGGTGCACCGGTCGCTAGTCGATTCGGCCTGGATGCGGACACCGAGGATTTCCAGCCGATCCCCCTTGGCCAGAGCCACGGCGGCAAACACCCCCGTTCCGGCCCCAAAGACCGTGGAAGGCCCGAGACGAAAACGCGGATCGCTTTCGTCCAGGCGCGGCGACCGGTCCGTTGGTCCGGCGGGAACGCTGCGATCAATAACCCACCTTGGGATCGACCACCCCGAGAAGTTTCTCTCCCGCGGCAAAGCGGCGCACATTTTCGCGCAACAGACGCCAGGCCCGGTTTTGATAACCGGAGGAACCGGTGGCCGGCTTGGCCTCCTGGGCATCGGTACGGCCCAAGCTGGCCTTGGCCTGCGAATCGAGTGCGAGCACGGGACCTGCCGTGCTCGATTGCTCGACTAGCCCCTTGGCCGCATGAGCTCCCGGTCCCAACAAGAGCAAGATCGTTTCCTTACGCAGTTCAGGTATTTGGTTTGGCACCAGACTCTGCCGAGTGCCGGCGGGAGCGCAGAGAATGAGGATATCGGCCTGCCTTGCCAGCTCGGCCAGCTCTTCGCGCGCCGCGCGCTTGCTGAAACCCTGAGGGGTTTCCCCGGAACCATCCTCAACCAGGATCGAGCGAACACCCATGATACCCAGCCGCCTGCCCAAAACGCGGCTGGCCGGCCCGTCTCCCAAAACCAGCGCCAGCTTCCCCGCAAGCATCGCGGGGGCGGGCTTGCCATCGTTGGCCTTGCTGATCGCTGCCAGAAGCAAGGACACGGCCGTCTCCGCCCGTTCGGGGGCGGCGACCGCTTCGGCGCCGGTAATCGTGAAACTTCCTGTGGTCTTTTCGAGGACTTCTCGCGTTACGCCCTCTTCCAGGTGGATCCAGCGGCAGCTTGGCGCTGTGGGCAGACTGGGAAATCCAACGATGGCATCGGCCGGCATTTCTTTCGCGGCGGCCATTTCCACGGCTTCCTGAGGGGTGCGAGCGCCCACGAATTCGACCTCGGGCGCCACCCGTTTCAGCTCACGCAGCTTTGCAGGAGACAACGAGGCGGGCACGACGATTCGCTTGGGTGCGGTCCATTTCGCATCGGCCTTGGAAGGCGAAGGCCCTTCCACCATGCCATAGGTTTCGCGCAGATCCCAGGGGGCCACGGTGCCGGTCATTTCGCCATACACATGTTCGACGTTGTCGGCCTTGACCGATACTCCCGTCCACTCCTTGTACCAGGGGAAATCGATCGACTTTTTCGTGTCGTCGATCGTTTTGTTTTCGCGCACCGCCTTGTTCACTTCGCGGCGCAAATCGGCAAAGTAGCGTTTCTGCCTCTTAACCAGTGCGATGCCATCGGCGGGACCGTGTCCCGGGAGAATCGTCTTGGGGTTGAAGGCTTCCATTCGCTCAAGAGCCCGCACCCACGAGGCCGAATCGGAATGGCCCATGAAGTTGAACGCACCGTTGACGCAGGCATCGCCTGTGCAGAGGATTCCGTGCGCAGGCAACCAGGCGACCGCGTCGCCTGAAGTATGGGCGTGCCCCAGAAAGTGAAATTCGACCCGTTGAGTGCCATCGTCCAGGACCAGCTTGTCATCGAAAATCAGATCGGGCACCTTAAAGGTGCTTTCGGCGACATCCTTGCGGGCGTTGGGGCCCTTGCCGGCATTGGCAAATTCCGTGGCGTCGCCTTTCATTCGTTCAGCGCAATAGCGATGGCCAATGACGGCCGCCCCTTCGGCGGCCCAGACCGCGTTGCCCCAGGCATGGTCGCCATGGTGGTGCGTATCGAAGACATAGCGGATCGGTTTTTTGGTAATTTTGCGGATCTCGGCGATGACATCCCCGGCTTCCTTGGGGAAGTTGGCATCGATGACAACGACGAAATCCTTGAAGACGACCCAGGCATTGTTGCTGCCGCCAAAGGGCAGCGCGGGATCGGTCGCGGAGATCTGCGAGAATCGGAAGAAAACCCCCGGGGCGACCTCGCGCACTTCATTGAATTTCATCGCCGGAGTCAGGCTGGTCGGCGCCGGATCGGCGGCGCTGGTCGAACCAACCGCGCAGAATGCGCTCAGTCCAAGAGCCATCGTCTGAATCGACCGGCGCAAACTGCGAGAGAGAGAAAAGGCGCGGGGGAGAAAACGCGTCATCGATGATTCCTCGGAGGGGATACCCATGATTGGATCGAATTCGTGAGAAAAGGAAAGGTTCGAGCGGTTTCCTCGGCATTGCCTTGGTATTCGGGAATTCTTTTCTTTCCCATGGATCGATCAGGAACCGGGACGTTGTCTGAGACTTTTTCTCATCCTCAATGGTGCAACGGACCGTTGCACCATTCGGCGAAGTGTTCGACAGAAGCGGAAGCGCAGAAATTCCACATCAAGGAAATTGCGAAACAGCCTGTTTCGTAGATCGAAAAAGCCCGGTGATCGTGAGATCACCGGGCCTTCAGAATCTTGCAGGATTCGACGAAGCCTTACTTCCAGGCCTTGATCGCCGCCTGCATCGTGACACCCATGTCGGCAGGCGACTCGGCCACGAGAATATTCGCCTTGCGAAACGCCGCGATCTTGTCGGCGGCCGAACCCGACCCGCCCGAAATGATCGCGCCGGCATGGCCCATCCGCTTGCCCGGAGGCGCCGTCTGACCAGCGATGAACGCCGCCACGGGCTTCTTGACGTGCTTGCCGATGTATTCGGCGGCGGTTTCCTCGGCGGTGCCGCCGATTTCACCGATGAGCAGGATCGCCTCGGTGCCTGGATCGTCCTGGAACATCTGCAAGAGCTCGGTTTGAATCGTGCCGATGATCGGATCGCCGCCGATGCCGACACAGGTCGATTGCCCCAGACCCAGCGCGGTGAGCTGGTGCACCGCTTCGTAAGTCAAGGTGCCCGAACGGCTGATCAGGCCGACGCCGCCTTGCTTGTGGATGTAGCCGGGCATGATGCCCAGTTTCGCCTGGCCGGGGGTGATGATGCCCGGGCAGTTCGGTCCGATGAGGCGGCTGCCGGGTCGGTCCTTGACGAACCTTTTGGCGCGCGCCATGTCGAGCACGGGGATGCCCTCGGTGATTGCCACAATGAGCCGGATGCCAGCATCGGCGGCTTCACAGATCGCGTCGGCGGCGGCGGGAGGGGGGACAAAGACAAGCGACGCGTCGGCGCCCGTCTTGGCGATCGCCTCGGCCACGGTGTTGAACAGGGGGAAGCCCTCTTTCGTGGTGCCCCCCTTGCCGGGGACCACGCCCCCGACCACCTGGGTGCCGTAGTCGCGGCACTGGATGGCGTGGAAGGTTCCCGCCTTGCCCAGGCCCTGAACGATGACCTTCGTGTTCTTGTCGACCAAAATGCTCATGAATCGTTTCCGGAATCGGGTGAATGTTTCTGTTTTGGCAGGGACTATGCTTGATACTTGGCCGGCGCTAACTCACGCCTTACCAGCGAGTGCGACCACCTTGCGGGCGCCATCGGTCAAACCATCGGCGGTGACAATATTCAAACCGCTCTCGGCGAGCATGCGCTTGCCTTCGGCGACATTGGTCCCTTCGAGGCGCACGACCAGAGGCACATGGAAGCCGACCTCGGCGAAGGAGGCCAGGATGGCCGCGGCGATCGTGTCGCAGCGCATGATGCCGCCGAAGATGTTGACGAGTACTGCTTTCACGCGCTTATCGGAAAGGATGATGCGGAACGCTTCGGTTACCTGGTCCTTATTGGCGCCGCCGCCGACATCGAGGAAGTTGGCCGGTTCGCCGCCGTGGTACTTGATGATGTCCATCGTCGCCATGGCCAGACCGGCGCCGTTGACCAGACATCCGATCGTGCCGTCCATGCGCACAAAGCTCAGGCCCGACTTGCCGGCGCGCAATTCCGAGGGGTCTTCCTCGGCATCGTCACGCAAGGCCGCCACGGCAGGATGGCGGAACAGGGCGTTGTCGTCGAAGGTCATCTTGGCGTCGAGTGCCATGACTTCGCCGGTGGGGGTGATGACCAGCGGATTGATTTCCGCCAGCGCGCAATCGTTTTCGAGATAGGCTTTCGACAACGCCATCATCATCGCTTCGGCCTTGGCCACCTGATCGCCTGTGAAACCCATGGCGAAGGAAAGGCGGCGGGCCTGACAGGGGAGTAAACCCAGTTCGGGGCTGACTTCGGCCTTGATGATTTTTTCAGGCGTCGTGGCGGCGATGTGCTCGATGTCGACGCCGCCCTCGGCGCACACCATCATCACCGGCACGCCCTTGGCGCGGTCGAGCACCATCCCCAAGTAGATTTCCCGGGCGATGTCGGCTGCTTCCTGCACGAGTAGCTTGGAGACCTTCTGGCCTTCGGGTCCGGTCTGGATCGTGACCAGGGAATGCGCGAGCATCGTCTTGGCGACGTCGCGCACCTTGTCCCGATTGGTGAGGTATTTCACGCCGCCCAGGTCGGCGGGGCCGCCGACGAATCGGCCCTTGCCGCGGCCCCCCGCGTGAATCTGGCACTTGAGGACAACGGGCTTGCCACCCATTTCGTCGAAGCGAGCCACCGCTTCCTCGGCGCTGGCGGCAAGCAAACCGCGGGGAACGAGCGCCCCTGCTTTCGCCAACAGTTCTTTCGCTTGGTATTCGTGGATCTTCATAAATGATGCCGTTCCGCGCTCCGGGTTGGAAACACCGCTTCGGGGAGAATCCCCGGGTTTCCAGGGACCCTTTGGTACCTCTTCAAGCTAGAAATCCCGCATCTTTAAGTCCAATGGGCGTCCCGCCTCCAACCTGCTCTCGGCGGGAAGCCTCACCGGCCCCAGCGAAACCCCAGCCTGGGGATTTGACCGCTCTTGGAAGGAGGGAAATAGGACGTGAGAAGGACAAAGATCCAGGTTACCGGGTAGCATAGCCTCTGCTTTGGTCCCGGTTTCCGGGAGAAAGCCTTTTTGTACGGGAGGGTTCGATTTGTTGACTCTGTCCGGCCGAGCCCCACAGCTGACCAAACTGCTTTCTCAATTGGTGCAAATCCCCAGCGTCAATCCGATGGGGCGAACCGGAGTTTCGCCCGACGTCTTTTACGAGCACCGCCTTACTGACTTTTTAGAAAAATGGCTTTTGGCGCAGGGGGCGACTCCCGTTCGCCAGCCCGTAGCCCTCCATCGCGACAACCTGGTCGCGGTGTGCGAACCTTCTGGGCCGGTGACCCGGACGATCTTGTGGGAGGTCCATCAGGACACGGTGCCCGTCGAGGGGATGACCGTCAAACCGTTCGGCGGCGAACTGCTCAACGACCGGGTGTTTGGCCGGGGCGCCTGCGATGTCAAGGGAGGCATGGCGGTCATGCTTGGCGCGTTCGAACGGCTTATGATCGAACGCAAAGCGAGCCGCTTTGGCCAGGCTCAGGCCGAACCGGGAGCCCGGGTCATCCTGGCCCTGACCGTTGACGAGGAGCACACCTTTTTGGGCGTGCAGACCCTGGTGGGGGAGAAGTGCGCCCTTCTGAGGCAAATGGGCGGCTGGCCCGACATCGCCATCGTGGCCGAGCCGACGAATCTGCGCATTGTCGCGGCGCACAAGGGGGTCGCGCGCTGGAATCTGCTCACCCGGGGAGTTCCCTGCCACAGTTCCCGGCCCGATCAGGGCCACAACGCGATCTACCGGATGGCCCGGGTCGTATCCGTGCTCGAACATCATGCCGCCCAATTGATGGCGATGCCAGGCGATGCGCAACTGGGCACCGGCACGCTTTCGGTGGGGAAGATCCAGGGCGGGATCAGCGTCAACACGGTGCCCGACGAGTGCGTGATCGAGATCGACCGGCGGCTGGCGCCCGGTGAATCTCCCGATTCGGCCGACAATCAACTGCGCCGCGCGCTGAGCCAGGGCCTGGGAGGATGGCCGTCTTGGCTGGAATTACCCGCCGCGTGGATGTGTTGTCCGGGTCTGGTTGGCCCAGATCAAGGAGCGGCACGCAACCTCTTGGCCAGTGCGCTGATGCGCATGGGCCTGCCGGTGCATGTCGATGCGGTTCCCTATGGAACCGATGCCTCTACGATTGCGGAGGCGGGAATTCCCTCGGTGGTTTTTGGCCCCGGCGATATCAAGCTGGCGCACACCGCGGCCGAATCGATTCCCGTGGCCGAACTCGTCCAGGCCGAGGAAGTGCTCATCCATCTGGCCAAATTGCCCTGAACCTCGGCGGAACTTTGACCAAGGCAGTGTGCGTGTCGCTCGCGCTTTTCTTCAACGCGTCTTCGTGTCTTCGCGAATGGCTCATGGGAACGTTGGGAGCGCATTCACTAGCAGGCGAATCGTTATTCGCGTGATGAATGGCAGGAAAACCTTACCGTTAGAAGGCTTGGGAGGCCTTGGCGGTAGCGACTCGGCCTTGCCATGATCTTGAGAAAGAGTTAACAAGATGTCTGGGCGCTCGCGGAGCCAAGCTTCAAGGCACGAAAAGAGTTCCGTCCCGGATAAGCGCCAAAAGAGATAGGAGGAGTCCGGGTTCCTCCTCTTCGGATTCAGGAGATTGACCGTGAGCATCGTCCGGGTAGGTTTGGGTGAGGAAAGATCGTTCGCTTCGGGTTACGAGGCGATTTTTGGGAAAGCCACCAAGGACACCAAGAAAAAGCCCGTCGCCAACACTCCAGTCAAGTCCGTAGTCAAGCCAGCCGCCAAAGCCGCAACCAAGCCCGCTGCCAAGGCAAAGAAGCCGGCCCCGACCGCCAAGGCCAAGCGCAAGTAGAACCGCGCATCTCCGCCTGAAAAGGCCGGACGCGGTTGAAAAAACAAAAAAGCAAAAAAGCAAAAAAAAGAAAAAACAGCTTTTTGCCGCAAGCCGCGACCTGAAGAGCCCAGGGAAACCCTGGATCTTTGAGTTGCGGCTTTCTGGTTTGATGGCAGCCAGATTTTGCTTTCTGACGGCCGGTCGTATTCCTCCTCGCGGCCGTGAAATTCCGCTGGATCGGCCCCCCGCCTTGAATTTTCCTGGGAAAGAAATTGGCAATCAAAAAGTAAGTTTGCGGGTTGCACCGAGGGTTTGGCTTGTGCGGGGGCAAGCAAGACCGATTTCTCTTGCCCGAGATTGTTAATCGGTATTTTTGTCCCAAAATACCCTTTGTACCCAAGTATCCCGCGCGCTAACAATTCCTTAATGCGGGGTGGGGAACGCAAATCGAGTTCAGCACCGATTTATCCCAAACACTTCGGCTCGAACGAAATTGAAAAGGGAGTCTGGTTGATGCATTGGACAAGCCTGCTGCTGGCCCTGGGCATGACGATGGAAATCGAGGATGCCAAGGGGAAAAAATATCCCATAGATTGCGTCGTGGGCATGGTCGGCAAGGAAATGGATCTGCGCATCAAGTTCGACAAGCTTCCTCCCCAGGCCGAGCTCAAAGTTCTTCAGGGCGAGAAAGAAATCGCCAAGGTGAAGACCGACTCGATGGGCAAGGCGTCGGTTCCGCTCAAGGTGAGTTCGACGCTGCGCATGGGCCGCAAAAGCCTCAACATGTCCTATGAAGCCGGGGAAGAAGAAGGGGTCTTCGAAATCAACACCTTCTTTCTGGTGGGCGAGCCGAGGGAAACTCCCCGCAATGACAAGCTCAATGCCAGCTTGAATTTGATCGACACGATTCATGAATCGATCGAAATGCCGACGACCAAGCAGTATGTCCACGAATTGAGCAAGATCGTTAACCGCTACTACAACCCCAAGGTCCATTACGAGCCCGAAGACGCCTGGGGAGTGCCCAATACCTGGCGTTCAGGCGGCGCCAGTTGCATCAGCAATTCCTATTACCTCAAGCGGGTTTGCGAGGTGCTTGGCTTGCCGGGTAAATTCGACACCGTGGCGATTTACGCCAATCCCGAAAGCCCCCACCGCGTCCATTTCGACGGAGTCGATTCGCCCAAGAGCTACAAGAACACCCGCCAGGGGCAGTTGGAGTGGTTTTTGGTCGACGATCGCAACACCCGCGGCGGTCGGGTCGGCGGTTGGGGCGGTATGAATCACTACGAAGGCTGCCTGGTTCACGACATCGAAGGTGTGCGCACCTACTACCCGGGCGGAACCCCGTTCGCTTACACCGACCCGACCCAGGTGCTCAACGTGTTCTGCTGCATGGCCTGGGCTCGCTACGACGCCCGTCAGAACGAATGGCAAGTGATGGAAGTGGTCAGCGTTTACAAGGGCTATGGCGCGATTCGGGGCACCTATGTGAATAATGCTCCCGCGCGTGAACCACTCCTATTCCGTGGCGGCCTGTTCCGCCGGCGCTAAGTGGCAATCCGCTGAGTTTGATACCGAGTTAGATCTCAAAGGGGCCGTGCCGGTTTTTTTCCGGGCGGCCCCACGGCGTTACCGGTTCCGTTTTTTGCCAGACGAACCAGCCTAAAAGACCAAAGGCCAATAAAGGCAAGTGGCCAAAAAAGGTCAGTGTCAACAGTCCCCACGCCAGGACGCCGAGGAACACCAATACCAACGCCACCAAAACGGGCAATCGATCCGGCGCTTTCTGAAATGCTTGGATAGACACAGACGTTGCGGTGGGCGTGCTCAGGAAGATCAGGCTCGGACCGAGCCAGGCGAGGGGATGCCCTCAGCAAAACGCGATCTGGCATTGCATGCCAAAAATAGGAATGGCCGCGGCAAGCAGGCTATTGATGCCCGAGGGACGAGCATGCCGCACAAGCATTCCCCCCGCGATCCCCATGGCAGCCATGAGAAACAACCAGGCTGCATCGATTAGTTGGATGAACGGTCCGACGTTCATGGAGCAAATCCCTCCAGACTGCCTCACCCTACCTCGTCCTATGTGAAAATGAAATGAAAAGAACCTTGGCTGTGAAGGAAATCGGTTTCGAGTCATCAATCGCGCATCAACAAAAAAAGGGGGAGATTCCATCTCCCCCGATTGCAACCGGCTTTGTTCTGCTTGAGCGAACCGTCTAAAGCTGTCTCAAGAAGGCAACAAGATCGGTCTTTTCTTGGGTGTTCAATTTCAGTTCCAGTACGAGGTTGAAGAACTCGACCGTGTCTTCGAGTGTGAGCAGTCGGTCGTCATGCAGATAAGGCGGCGAGTCCTTGATGCCGCGTAGCGGGAAGGTCTTGATCGGCCCGTCGGCCGAAGCCCGGCGGCCGTTGACCGTCACTTCCTTGAAGAACCGTTCGGTTTTCAAATTGTGCATGAGGTTGTCGGTGTAATAGGGGGGCGTGTGGCAAACCGCGCATTTCCCCTTGCCAAAGAAGATCTCCTGGCCGCGTTTTTCGCTTTCGGTGGCCTTGGCCGGGTCGAGTTTGCCAAAGACATCGAGCTTGGGCGCGGGCGGAAAATCGAGCAGGGCCTGAAACTCGGCCATGAAATGCACCTGGCTGCCGCGTTCCAGCACATTCGTGCCCTTGCGCGCGGCGTCGGCCGGGATGCCATCGAAATAGGCGGCCCGCTGTTCGAATTCGGTGAAATCTTCAATCGTTTTGAGCGCGCGCTGCGAACCGAAAAGCCGCTGGACATTGACGCCGCGCAAGGAAGGGGTGTCGATGCGATGGCGATGTGCGTTGGGCCGGATATCGCCCACGGTGTGTGTCGAGGCGTTGGTGTGGCCGTTGGCATGGCAATCGAAGCAGGCAACTCCTTGGTGAGCCTTGAGGCTGCGCCGATCGAGCGTGGCGTTGAATTGCTGTTGCGGGAACGGCGTAACGAGCAAGCGCAGGCCTTCGATCTGTTTGGGGTTCAAGCAGTCTTTGAACAGGTCGTAGAAGTTGGTGAGAGTGACCAGCTTACCCATGGAAACATCCCCCAGGTCGGGGCGTGTCGTCAAATAGATCGGCGCGGGAAATTCGGGAAGGAAGTGATCGGGCAGATCGAAATCGAGGTCGAAGCGGGTCAGGTCGCGGTCGGTTTGCTTTTTCGTTTCGTCGATCAGGAATTTGGGGAAGATCATGCCCCCTTCTTCGTGGTGGGGATGAGGAAGCGGCAGGAAGCCGGCGGGCCAGAGCGACTTCTCCATAATCTCCGAGGCTGTCAACTCGGCAAGTTTCTCCCAGGTCATTCCCTCGGGCAACTTGACGCGCACCCCGGCTTGCACCGGTTTGCCGCGCGACATAACGATGCCCTGGGCAAAGCGATTGGCAAGATCGTACCGCGCGGCGAGCAGTTCCTGTTGCCTTGCGGCAAATTTCGGTTTGCCCGCCTGCATCTTCGTGATGACGGCGGAGAGGTCTTCATCCGCGGCCGGAGCGCTGGTAATCAACCATCCCACACAGGCCGCGGCGGATAACCCGGCGAGCGACCATCCGAGTCGAAAAGGAAAGGACATAAAAGCCTCCTAAAAAACGTCCAGGTTGGAAAGGATTCAAGATTCAACTGGCGAAATGAGGAGCCAAGGCAATCGGAAGGATCACGCTCCTTCCTCCCCTTATGCTCAGTATGCTAAGCCGTTTGATCGCGGCTTCTGCCCCATTCACCGGGCTTCCCTTTTTTGGCGCCACGCGCAGCATGATCTTCGCAGGTTTTGGCGCTAACCAGCTAAGCGCGGTGGCAGGTCATGAACGGGACAGAAGCCGGTAGCCAATCCTTTCATGGTTTCGAAGGAGAATGGTTGCGCAAATCCGGTGCCGTGGAAAACCCCGCGAAATTTCGCGAATCGGCTGTCTTGGCGCCACGCCTAGTCTTATGTCCACGGCGAACTTGCTTGGGCGCGAATCGATCGCCTCGCTGCCTGGGAAGGCGGAATTGGCACCAACGGCTCGTGGGCCGTCTATGGATACTCAAGGAGTGTTGACCCATGACTCGCACGGTTTCGGGAAAGTTGCTACTCGGTTTGCTTCTGGCAGGGCTCGCAGGTGCCGGCCCGGTTGCGCAGGTGCCGGCCCAACCGCCCAAGGAATCGATCAAAACGATACACAAGAAGGCCAAGGTCGGCGACCTGGAAATCTTCTACCGCGAAGCGGGTCCGAAGGATGCCCCCGCGATCTTGCTGTTGCACGGCTTCCCAACGAGCTCGCAAATGTTTCGCAACCTGATTCCCGCGCTCGCGGGCAAGTACCGGGTGATCGCTCCCGACTATCCGGGCTATGGCCATAGTGCCATGCCGCCGCGTAGCGAATTCGCTTACACCTTCGACAACCTGGCCAAGGTCATCGATGCCTTCACCGAAAAAGTAGGCCTGACCAAGTTCGCGATCTATGTGCAAGACTATGGCGCGCCGATCGGCTACCGGATTGCCTCGGCGCATCCTGAGCGCATTTCCGCGATCGTCGTGCAAAATGGCAATGCCTACGACGAGGGCCTTGACAACGAATTCTGGAAGCCGGTCAAGGCTTACTGGAAGGAACCCGACAGCAAGGAGAAACGAGATGCCTTGCGTCAGTTACTGACCTTCGACGCCACGAAGTGGCAGTACACGCACGGCGTCAAAAACCAGGATCTCCTTAGCCCCGACGGCCCAGCGCATGACCAGTACTTGCTTGATCGCAAGGGGAATGACGAGATCCAGCTCGACATGTTTTTAAGCTACGGCAGCAATCCGCCGCTCTATCCCAAATGGCAGGATTATTTTCGTAAGCATCAGCCGCCGATGCTCATCGTTTGGGGCAAAAACGATAAAATCTTCCCCGCGGAAGGCGCAAAACCGTACAAGCGCGATCTGAAAAATCTGGAATATCATCTACTCGATGCCGGGCACTTTGCTCTGGAATCCAATGGCGACGAAATTGCCGCCTATATGTTGGAGTTTCTGGGCAAACAGGTTCCCGCGGGCAAGTAGCTTCCTGATCTTTGCCTCAGACAAGCCTGTGCTATGAGCAACGGTTTAGAAAACCGTTGCTCATAGCACCAGCAGACACGGAAAGGAGCCGATCATGTCCTCCGTACCATCGTCGTCCCATCCCTCGTTTCCAAGCGACCTGGCCTTCACGCCCGCGGTGAAGGCCATTCAAAAAGAAAAAGGCTCTCGGCAAAGTTATTCCCGGATGGAACAGGGGGAAGGCTGGCCGACGAGCGTCACTGATGAGCTTGCCGAATACATCGCCGATCTCGACATGTTCTACCTGGGCACGGCGAATGCCCAGGGGCAGCCCTATATCCAATACCGCGGCGGCCCGCCGGGCTTTCTCAAGAAGATTGATGAGCACACGCTCGGCTTCGCCGATTTTGGCGGCAACCGCCAGTACATCACCCTGGGCAACCTGTCAGAAAACCCCAAGGCTTTCCTCTTTTTGATCGACTATGCGCACCGGCGGCGCGTGAAGGTCTGGGGCACGGCCAAGGTGATCGAGAACGACGCGCGCCTCGAACAAACACTTCGCGACCCGGCCTATCCAGGCAAGGTGGAGCGCGTCATTCTGTTCACCGTCGAAACCTGGGATGTGAATTGCCCCCAGCACATTCACCCGCGCTTTTCGCAAAGGCAGATCACGCCCGCACTGGAAAAACTGCAAGGGCGCATCGCCGAACTGGAAGCGGAAGTCGAGCGGCTCAAAGGCCGGTCGTCACCGAAAAATGCGGACAAAGGAGATCCATAACGCGGGAAAGCGAGTGCTTGTGACGGGGGGGACTCATGGAATCGGCGAAGCGAAACCAGGGCGGCCGCCGAGCTCATCGAACGACTTGCGGCCGGGGCCGGTACCGATACCAACACGGCCAGGCAGGGGTTGATGGATTCAATCGGCGGCATGCCGTTGGGCCGGCCCGCGCCACCGGAAGAAGTCGCCGAACGGGTTGCTTTCCTGGCATCGGACCGCGCCTGCGCGATCACCGGCAGCGAGTTTGTCATCGGTGGCGGCACGCTTCCCACCATTGGACCGGTCGCAAGAGCCAGTCGTTTTTTTTCGTCACCGAAGCGTTCGTTTTTCCGCCGGAATGGCGACTCAACCTTGTGCTTCCGTTGTGTACAACCCGAACAAATCGGCGTTGGCATCGCATTTGCGGTGGGCTATCGCCTGGAGAATTTGGGAACAAGGAGCCAACGATGAGCGTCCTCGCAGTCAATGACGGTACCGAGATCTACTACAAGGATTGGGGACTGGGACACCCGGTGGTGTTTAGTCATGGTTGGCCTTTGAGCTCCGATGCGTGGGACGAGCAGATGCTGTTCCTCGGGCAACATGGCTACCGGGTGATCGCGCACGATCGCCGCGGGCATGGGCGTTCCAGCCAGCCCTGGTCGGGCAACGATATGGACACCTATGCCGACGACCTCGCCGCGCTCCTCGATTCCTTGAACCTGCACGAAGCGACGCTGGTTGGGCACTCCACGGGCGGCGGCGAAGTCGCGCGTTACATCGCGCGGCACGGTTCCAAGCGCGTGGCCAAGGTCGTGCTGGTGGGGGCCGTTCCGCCGATCATGCTCCAGACCCCGGCCAATCCCGGTGGTCTGCCGATGAAGGTGTTTGATGAAATCCGCGCCAAGGTTCTTGCTGACCGTTCCCAGTTCTTCAAGGACCTGAGTGAGCCATTCTTCGGCGCCAACCGCCCCGGCTCCAAGGTGACCCAGGGGATGCGCGATCGATTCTGGTTCCTGGGCATGCAAGCCGGGTTCAAGAACGCCTATGACTGCATCAAGGCCTTTTCCGAAACCGATCAGACCGAAGACCTCAAGAGCTTCGATATACCGACCCTGATCGTTCATGGCGACGACGATCAGGTCGTCCCCCTGGATAACACGGCGAAGCAGGCCGCCAAGCTCATCAAGAATGCGGAGCTCAAGATCTACAAGGGCGCTCCCCACGGCCTGACCGCCACGCACAAGGACCAGCTCAACGCCGACCTGCTTCAATTTCTCAAATAGCCGAGCCTTTTTGTGACTGATTTCTTGGCGGTGAATGGCTAGGACACGGGAAAGCGCAGGAATTCCACAGGCACTTTCTCGGTCAACCAGACACCATTTTCCGACAAGAAAAAAGAGTGATTCGCCGCGGCCATCGCTCCGGCAAGGACGACCAGCACCACCGGCTTGCCGTGGCGCTGGCCGACCTTGACCGCCGTGTCTTCATCCCGGGAAAGGTGAACGTGTTGCCTGTTCCCGGAATGAAGTCCGGCGGAGCGGATCGAATCCAAAAACCGGGTCGCCGTTCCATGGAAGAGGAATTCGGGAGGAGCCGAAGGGGTGAGACCCAAGTCGATTTCCACCGAATGCCCTTGGTTGGCGCGTATTCTCTTGCCGTCTTCGCTCAATGCAAATCGTTTTTTGTCGTTTTGTGCTACGGCGGTGTCCACGATCTCGCGGGTGAGTCGTTTTCCCTTGGCGTTTGCCAGGCGCAGTAATTCCTCAACTTCGGCCCAGCCGTTGGCGTCCAAACTCAATCCGATCTCCTCGGGCTTATGGCGCAGGATGAGGCTCAAAAATTTGCTGGCTTTCACAGGATCCATGTCGGGTCTCGATCGATTCGTCTTGTCTTAATTTTTGCTGAATCGCCAACAGAGCGGGGCGGCATTGGCATAAACTTGGTAACCAGAGCCGTGGGAGGCAAATACTCATCGCCTTCTCAGGACTCTCACTTCTCAAGGCCAAGCCATGCAACCTTCTAACATTCTACTCCCGAGGCGAAATTTCCTCGGCCTGAGCGCCGCCCTGTTCACCACCCCTGGTCTCTTTGCCGACCAGCTCTTACGCACCCCTTCTCTTACCGAAGGGCCGTTTTACCCCGACAAACTTCCCCTCGATACCGACAACGATCTGATCATTCTGGGCAATAGCCTGACGCCTGCCGTGGGAGAAATCACCCACTTGACTGGTCGGGTTTTGACCGCCACCGGCGAGCCGGTGCGCGATGCCGTCGTCGAAATCTGGCAATGCGATGCGCATGAGGTTTATCTCCACACGCGCGACAGCGTCCCCAAGGCCCGCCAAATCGACAAGAATTTTCAGGGCTTTGGACGCTTCACGACGGCATCGACGGGGGAATACCGCTTCCGCACGATCAAGCCGGTGCCCTATCCCGGCCGCCCGGCTCCTCACATCCATGTGAAGGTCAAGAAGGGGGACCGCGAGCTGATCACCACCCAGATCATGATTCGGGGCTTTGCCGGCAACCTGCGCGACGGCGTCTATTCCGGCGTCAGAGACATCATCGATCGGGAATTGATCCTGGCCGATTTCAAGAAGGTCAAGGATTCGAAGCTGGGAGAATGGTCGGCCCAATTCGACATCGTGCTGGGCCGCACTCCCGATGAACGCGAGCCGCAAGGCCGCCGTCGCGGTTAACAATCGATTGGATGATTCAAACACCATGAGTTGCAAAATTAAGGAGTCTCATTCATGCGCTTTTTACTAGGCATTTCTTTGCTCGTTAGCATTCTTGTGGCGACAGGATATTCTCTGACTCAGCCACCCGGCGGCCGTGGAAAAGGCGGACCTGGGGGGCCAGGTGGTCCCGGTGGAGGGCCGGGCGGTCAAGGAGGTGCTGGTGGGGGTCCCGGGGGACCCGGCGGAGGTGGCCGAACCTCAACAGTGGATGAAATGGTCACACGTCTCATGGCGTTCGACAAGGATCAAAATGGTCAGGTGTCCCGGTCGGAACTGGGAGATAGCCGCCTGGCATCGCTCTTTGAACGAGCCGATGCCAATAAGGATGGCCAGCTCACCGCGGAAGAGCTGAAGTCTTTCTTTACCAAGGAAAATGCCAAACTCGGTAATCAGGGTGGCCAGGGCGGGTTTCAAAAAGGCGGCCCAGGAGGCCAGGGCGGTTTTGGCGGCCAAAAAGGCGGCCCCGGTGGACAGGGCAAGCAAAAAGGCCCTGGCGGCTTCGGCGGTCAAAAAGGCCCTGGTGGTCAAGGTGGCTTTGGCGGCCAAAAAGGCCCCGGGGGTCCGGGCGGATTTGGTGGCCAGAATGGTCCCGGCGGACCAGGCCAGGAGCAGAAAGGCCCGCCCCCCGGTGATCGATAGACTCCGACGCCGATCTCAGGAAATCAATCAGGCCGTGGAATCAACTCCGTGGCCTGATCTCTTTTGGCCTCTTTTAAGTAGAAATTCCGCTCGGCCTGATCTCTCTACACTTCGCGATAACCCTTGCCCGTTTTCTCGTTGATCAGTTTGTCGAATTCCTTTTGCGCGTCGGCCGCGCCGCCAAACGATTTCGTCTTGGCCTGGCCATCGGTGCCCAGGCGGCCCCAGCGCGTCGTCACCTGGTCGCCTTCGATTTCGATTTCCCAGAATTTGTTCGAGGCGCCTTCGGCGAACTCAAACCGCCGTTTGCCTCCCTCGCCTGCCTTCGCCGTCGTCTCTTCAGGTTGTCCCTGGGTTTCCGCCCTTGCCTGCTTCTTGGAGCCCTTGGCAGAGGCTTTCGCGGCGGGCGGCTCAAAGACCGCAAGATAAGAGGTGGGCGCTCCCAGTTGCGCGAGAATCGTTGGATCCTGGATTTCGCTGTCGCGCGCCAGGAGCAAGATCTTCGATACGACCTCCGCGGTACGCGGGTCGTCGTCGGCAAACGGCAAAAACAACCGGCCCCGATGCTGGGCATGCACCGGCAAAATGCACAGGGCTCCACCGGGCATCCGGTGCACGCCGCCGCCGCCCAAATGCAGCGAATACTGCGAGAAATGCCCATCGATCAGCGCATGGGATCCCTTCAACCGCACATTTTTGAGACCAAGCAACTGGCATGTTTCGCGGATGAGCGCGGCGCGCATCTCGACGGTGGAGGCGCTCGCTTCGGGGTCGACTTCGCCGCGATGCGCGACGCTCACCACCAGATCGAGGTCGCGCATGATCTCGCTCAAGAGGATGGGCGGGACCTTGGCAAGAGGAATCGGTTGGAATTCATCGCGACGGCGAAAGCGGATACTGTCAACGGTCCATCCCTCGACTTCAACCGCCGTTCCCACCCCATAAAGGAAGGAGACATCGACCACCAGCGACAGCTCGTGGATGATCTTGCAGATGCCGTCCTGGGTGCTCCAGCCACGCTGGCCCCAGAGGGCGGTGGCCTGCTTGGGCTGAATCTGCTGTCCGGCAAAGCGCTTCGATGCGGCCCCATCGGCTTTCTCTTGCGCGGTAAGCGGGTACAACTCGCGAAAAACCTGCTTGAACGGTTGCACGCGTTCGCTTCGAAAACACTCTTGCTGCCACTTGGCCCAGTCGCCCAGAGTGAACAGATCGTACGGATGGGCGATGCGCAGCTTCTCCGCGGCCTTGACCGGTTCCAGCTTGCCTTGGTGGTCGCGTAGCGCCTTGCCTTTCTTGTCGGGGTAGCCGGCGATTCCTTCTCCGATCAGCACCAACCGTGAGATGAGCGGGGCAAGGATGGCGTGGTCCATCAGTTGCTGCAATTCGGTGCCCGTGAAGGTGTCGCCCCGGCACATCGCCGTTTCGAGCGACCACTTCATGCGCGAAGCCTTGCGCCTTAAATCAGTGCCGCGCTCGGTCAATTCGGCGATCTCGGCATGTTTCTTTTTGATTTGCGGCGGAATCGTCTTGAGCGGCTTGCCGGCACGCTCGATCGCAAGCTGCGGTTTCGCCTCCGCATCCAGGCTCAGTGTTACCTTGACCCCGTCTCGTTCAAGCGATACGGGACCCTTGGCCAAATCCTTGACGCTTTCGGCCTCCATGGCCCATTCGAGCCGAAGCGGATCGGCATAGCCGGCCAGCCGCGCCAGGTTCTGGCTGCCGATTTCGCTGGCGCGCATGGCTGCCGGCTTGCTCAGCGACGAGAGACCCCGGGCATACTTGCGGTAGTCTTGCATCACCTCGTATCGTTCACGCAGATCGGCATCGCGTTTGGCTCCTTCTTGCAAAGGCAGCAAGCCAAGCAGGCGCACATGTTCCTTGAGCTTGCGCTTCTTGATGTTTTCCATCAACTCTTCGCGCGAGGTATTTCCCAAAAGCACGTCGGCAAGGAACTGAGCCTTGTTGGCTTGCTGAGAATTGGCCGCGAATTTGGCGGCTTCGGCCATCTGTTTCCAGCGAGTTTCGCCAAGCTCCTCCCAGGTGCGGCGAAACCAAAAGACATCGACAGCTCCTTCAAGGCGCTCTTCGGCGGTAAGGGGTGTGCGTTCGAGGACGAGGCGCTCCCATGCGGAAAGCTTTTTGCGCTTGGCGACAGCGGCAGCCTTCTCCTCTTCATCCGAGGCATCTTCGCTCTCTGTCGATTCGGAAGCTTCGCTCGTTTCGTCGTCGGGCTTGGCTTCCGTTGGGAGTTCATCGTCTTGGCCGGCCGCGGCGGCGGCGTTCTCGCTTGCCGACGATCGCCACCCGGTGTTCATGTGGGCCACGAACCAGTAGAGCCCTTCACTAAAACCAGGCCAGTCCAGGCTCGCTTCGACATGCTTGGTCCATTGAGGGGCCAGGAAGGCAAGTTCGAGCAGCCGTTGCTGCGACAAGTAGCCGGCGGCGATACCTTCTTTGACGCGCCGATTGAATTCTTCCTGCGAGTCTTCTTCGCCGGGAAAGGTGATTTGCAAAAGGTGAGTCAGGGTGCCGGGGCGGCTCGATTTGCCCTCCTCGCGCCAAGAGGTACTCTTTTTGAATTTGCCCGATGCCAGCGCTTCCAGGATGCGAAATAAAGTTTCGATCCCGTGCAAACTCTTGAGCGCCAAGGCGGGATAGGTCGCGGCGGTGGGGGTTTCTCCTCGAGCCAGTTCGATTTCCAAAATTCGTTCGATGATACGATTTTTGCAATCGGCCAGACCCGGAGTTTGTTGGATCGTTTTCTCCCATTCCGGCTGCCTGCTGGTCAATTGAGATAGCTCGGAAAAAGAGCGCGCTTCGGCGGCCTCATGGGGAGCGGGCCCAAGCAAGGAGTCGAACAGGTCGTCGAGTGTGGCATCACCGGCTTGAACGGCCTTGCAAACCAGTTCGAATGCGGGCCGGTGGCGACTGGCTCCCTTTACCGGCTCATCCGCGAAATGGGCCAGCTCCCAGTATCGCTTCAACTGTGTTTTGGAGAGTTTTGCCATTTGCCGGTTCATGAATTTCACAAAGAACTGGGTCCACTCGGTAAAGATGTCTCCCCGTTGGTAGTCGTTTCCCCGGCGCCAATCGGTCGATTCCTCTTGAGGATAATAGCGCACCGAAAATTCGGGTTTTTCTTTGGGAGGTTGCGTCAAAAGTTCATGAGTTTCTGCCGGGACAAAAGCATAGGAATTTTCAATGCAATCAATTAAGTAGTCTATTGATCCATCTATTGGATTTAATATTAATAGCCAATTTAAAATGGCGCCAATATGATCTGAATGTTTAAACTTGGGTAAATTCACTTCTCCCAACAGGGAAGTGATAAGGCTTTGATCGGTGATGTGTTTCGCTTTTTCCAAAAAGGAAGGGTCACGGAATCCATAGAACAAGTTGACCGCGAAGGCGGCTCGCAACAATTCCAGGCCGTCCTTGTCTTTTTCTTTCGCCGAGCGTTTAGCGCTCCACTCCTGCCAAACTTCAATCAGTGGCAGCTTGGATCGTTGCGGTGCGAGTGGTTTGCTTTCATCGAGAGTCGGCAATTGAAACTTGTTGACATTGCCAAAGAGTTCGTCTTGTTGGCCGTCAAAACGGTCCACCTTGATTGGAACTTCTCGATGTTCGTGAACCAATTCGTCGAGTGATTTCAAGCACTCAATGGCTGCCGGGCTGATCAGCGTCAGTTTCTTCCTTTGAGGAATCTTCACAGGGGAGCGACCGGCGGGATTCATAAGCCCCAGGGCATCTAACAGAGAGACAACCGTTTTCTGTGATTGCGCAATCGCAGCTAGCTGGGTTTCTTCTTCCCTGGTCAGTTTCTTGCGGGCTTGCTGATACGCCTCACCCCGTTCGCGGCAGGCGGGCAAATTGCGTTTCGCTGCAGCTAATTGCCTGAGGAGCTCGAGTCCAGCCAGGCGCTGAGAAACATCTTTGGAAGTTATCAGGCGGTCCGCGCTGGCGATGGCCCCCTCATCTTCTTGACGCAAAAGCAGCTTGGTGACACCTTGCCGCAGATCGTCCGCCTTGCGTGTGAGGTAGCTTTCGATTCTGAGTACTTCGGCGGGGTCCAGCGTCGCTTTTTCAAGCACCCTGAAGGCCGCGCTGCGAACATCGGCAGAACTATCGCCGGCAAGATCCAGTAGAGCCGTTCGGGTCAGTTGGTCCCACTTCTCCTGGCTGGCGAGGAGGTCGATCACCGTGCGCCGATTCCATGGGTCCAAATCGGCCAGGTAGGGAATGTAGCGGGTGGGAGGTAGATCTCCCAATGACATCAGAAGCTTGACGGCCAGCATGGATCGTTCGGCCACGCGTTCGGTCCATGGCCAGACCAAGGCCTTGAGTGGCGTCGGTTTTTCAGGAAGCCGCTGATAGAGTCGTTCGAGATGGTCGAAGAGGCGCTCGCCACTGGCGTCGCTCGCTTTCAATTCGCCCATATCATTTGTGATCTTGATCCCTCCGGCGGAAACAGCGGCAGTCAAAGCGACCTGAAGATTGGGATCGTCAATTGCGAAGGTCTTCGCGGCGCAGGCCGATTTCAGTCCCAAAATGGTGAGGCACCAGGTCGCCACAAATCGAATTTCCTCCGACTTCGCCTTGAGCAAATGGGTGGCAAGGGGAACGGCGGCCGGACCATTCAAGAAGGCGGTCGCCCAAAGGGCTCGGTAGACGGTCTCGGCATGAGAACTGGCGAGCGCTTTCTTTCTCTCTGCTGTCGACGCGATCAAGGTGGTGATTTTTTCGACATTTTCCTTAAGGATTTTCGTACTCGAAGAATCCCAAAGTAGACCGAACCAGACATTGATCGAGCGCGCTGCCGAACTGAAACGCACCAGATCATGTTCCAAAATCACCTTCATCAAGCGCACAAACGCTTCGGGATGAGCCAGGTCGGCGTGTTCGAGAATCGATTGTCTCAATCCCTCCTGGCGCTGCGCGGCGAGCAGGGTCTTTTCCATCAATTCCCAGCCCTCTGGCTTTGAAGCCATGAGTAAGGAGGTGATGACATGTTCGCCCATGATTCCGATCGGATCTTCCCGAGTCACGGTTCGACAGAGGATGTCGAATACTTCTTTTCCCTCAAGGGAGCCCGAATCGATCGCGGCCGCCAAAATTGGTGCGACTTGTTTGCCCAGGTAGGGAAATGCATGGGGCGTCCATTGAGCCAGCCAGGTGGCTGTGAGAGTCGGAGCTTGAAAGCGTTTGAGGATGTTGGAAAGTTCCTGAAGCCAAAGAATTCGAGCATCCAAACTCAAATCGGGATTCTCGGGAGCTCGAAAAGCCCTCCGCCCATAGCCGATCTGATAAGGTGCGGATTTTTGAAATTGCCAGGCCGCTTCCAGTTGCTCAGACATCCTTGGTGCAATCACCGTAAAAACCATCTTGCGGTCGCGCTCAGGCATTTCCTCGAAGGTGATCCGTGCTTCTTTCAGAAATCTTTCACCCTCAGGCGTTTCATCCCACCGATTGGCGTCACCCTCCCGGGTGGAATAATAACCCAGGATGCCAAAGGCAATTTTCGATAGTTTTTTTGGTAATTTATTGATTGGGTCAGTCAAGCGATCGGAAAATCCGCCTAATTTATCCTCGGGCTTTACTTTCCATTGATCGAGTTGAGCATTGATCTCATCGGGCTTCAACATCGCGAGGGGCTCCCCTGTTTTGGAAGAAGTGAAAAAGTCCGAGAATTCCGCCGTGGGAAAAAGAGGGCCATCAGCCTCCTGTCAACATCGCCAATCGAATGAAAGTGATGCGGCTGTCGGCTTTCAGGTAGACCTGTTGATCGAGTTGACGCTGTTCAACGTCGTCGACCACGACGAGGTACAAACCATCCTCAAACGCCAGAAGCGCATTGCCGACCGCTTGATCGGGATCGACCGGCTGGATGCCGACCTCGCTTCCCCCCATCTCGATCTTGCCGCACGCCGCACCCGCGGCGATCTCTTTTTCGGTCAACGCGCGGATAAATTGTCGTTGCTGTTGGCGATCCTGAAACTGCTTCACCTGATCGCGCACGATTCTGTCGATGATCTGGCGTAAGGTGATGCCGCCGTCGCCACCGGACCAGTCCGGAGGGATCGGCACCGAGAAATCCTCAAACAGCGGCTTTTTGCGGCCTAGCGATTTGGTGGTGACGATCATCGAATGCTCCTTGCAAACCGAGATGGAGTTGAGGAGGCAAAAGTCAGGATCAAAGACGAGGCAATTGGCTGAAGAGAAAAGGCCAAGCGTAGAAGAATGAGCGTGCGCCACCATCGGCAAAGAGCGGCAACCACCCATGCAAGAAACACAGATCTTATCGCGTTTTGCGGCAAATGAGGGCGAATGTGCAAGAAAGCAAGGACGGGAACTTGCATGCTAGAGGCGCTCGTTGGGACGGCAAGATGACGGGTATCTCCCTTTTTAGCCGCGTATGGTCATTGCGTCTTGCATGTGGGAAATTCGCGAGATAGGCAATCCGGTTCCAGGTGTGCCGCCTCAGTTGGTTCCTTTTTTGTCCATGTATTTTTTCAAGTCCGCTAATTTATCGGTGCCGATCCGCTGTACGCCGGCATCTCGCTGAGCCTTCCAGGTATCAGGCGTATCGGGCGCGCCCCAGAGACGAAGTTGCTGTCCGGCGGCTTCGGCCTTACTCGCCATCGCTTTGAGTTTTTCTTTTTGATCGGCAGGCATTTCCCCTTTGCCCTTAAAGGTGAAGTGCTTGGTCCACGGTTCGCTGACCCAGGGAGTCACGCCCGTTTTGCCGGCGATGCCCAGATCCAGCTCGCGCCCATCCAGACACATTTGCCGGCTGGATTGCTCCTTCACCCAGGCGATCGGCATGTTGCCCGAAAGGATCACTTTCACGGGCGCCTTATCGGGAACATCCTTGTCCCAACGGCAAAACAGCCCAGGAAACTCCTCAAGTTGCTTGCTTAGTAACTTGGCCGCCGCAACGCCGTCGGCTGATTTGATGTCAACGAGAAGCCACATCGGTTTCAGTGTTTTGGCTTCATGCATTTTCGCCAACGGCTCAAGATAGAGCTTTTTGAGCGATCGCTCCGGACGCAGTTCCACGCTGAAGTGGCCGATGAGCAGATCGTCCTTGCTCAAAAACACATCGGCTTCGACGCTGTCGAACCCTTGTTCCAGGGCCTCGATCAGCGGTTTCTTGTGGTAGTAGTCGTTGTGGGCATGCAGGCCTGGTTGAAGCGCCGTGTGCTCGGAAGCCGTTTGACCAAGTACGAAGAGGAGAAACACGAGAGATTTCATGGACGGGTACTCGCAAGCGCTCACGGCGCGTAGGCGCCAGATTCCCTACTTGGTTTAGGGCCGGTTCACGGTGAGGGAAAAGGGCCTATTCAAGAAGATCCGAGGAATTTAGACAGGGAATCGTCTTGCGCGAGCAACGACGAGGAGCTTTGGCCTAAGTGGATGCCTTCCTCTTTAACAACAAGAAGATCCGTCCACTCGGTATAAGGGAATTGAGGGACGACTTAGCTCAAGCCTGGGTCAATCCCTTTTGGTGGTGGTGGGATTGGGGAGTTGGTCCAGGTCGGCACCCGCGCCATGGGCGGCGGCTTTCCAGTTTGCCAATAGCACCGGCGTCCAGCGGACGGGGGAGAGGTAAGGCATCATCCGGGTCTGCCCCGGTGGGTCGAGATGGTCGAGGAATCTCGCACTGCTGTCATTGGACAGGGACTTCCATTGGTCGTTGTTGGGGACCTTATGCTCGACTTGCGAACCGGGCGCCGTCGTGACGACCATATCGGTGAGGTTGGCGTAGGTGTTCCCCATTTCTTCCCAGTGGAAGCGATCGGGCAGCTTGGCCATCGGGCTTTCCGCGCTGATTCCTTCCATGCGGATGAGGGGGGTGTTTCCTGGCTTCATCGCAACCAGAGAATCGCGGATCGTGGTGTTGAAGGGAATCGAAAGCGATCCGCCCAGCGCTTGCAGTCGCAAGAAAGGCCCGGTTAGCCATGAGGTATTCTTGTTCCAGCGCAAGGTGACCCCTTCGTTGCCTTCGAGGTTCTTACCCGCAGTCGGGGCTGGGTCAAAAGCGAGCACGGAGCCTTCGAGACTAAACAGGCTTTGACGAGCATCGACCTCGATGGGGCGGCCCACGGGATTACTTACCAGGTTTCCACTTCCACGCACAATCGTTTGATCGAGTTCGACTTTCCAGAGTTTGGTGGCATCCTGTTCTTCCATGCGCATCATGCCGGTCGTGTCGAGCATGGTGACCAAGGCCAAGGGCGTACTTTTGCGACTGGGATCCAGGGTCACGGTGCAACGATTGATCGAGAGGTAACCGGGTCGAGCCAGGGTGGCCAGCGAAAGGCTTTTCAGGCTGCTCTGGGTCGGCTCCACGGCGAATTCGAGTTCTTCAAGCCGAAGCTTGGCTCCATCCAGGCGGAATAGCGACCCATTTTCATCCTTGGAACTCTGCAAGGTCAGGATGGGATGGAAACCGGGGTGGGCGCGGATCGTTAGCGAAAGGGCCGGGTCGTCCAGTTGTACTGCCTTGCAGCGCAACGGAGGTCCCTGATGCCTGATAAGAATCTCATCACCTGAGCGGCTAGCGGCAATCGCCTGTTCCAGGCTGGGATAAATTCGGTTGGTCGAATCATCCATATCGGGATCGACGATGCGTGCCTTGCCGGTAAGACCGGGTTCCATGGGCTTGGCGGCGACGGTCCGTTTCGGTTCGAGCACCGGCAATTTGGTGGCCAGGAAATCGAAGGGGCCGCAGCGTTCCACGCCGACTAAGCGGTTGGTCGGATTGTCCTCGGGGCGCAGATCGCGGACGTTATCAAGCGCGGCGAAAGCCCCGGCAATGTCTTTCGCCTGACCCGTAAAGGTGTCAGCCTTGTTCGTCTCGCCAAGTTCCAGTTGGAGCGCGGCCAAAGCCCCGGGATTCTTGAACGGTGCCGATTCCAACACGCGCGATTCGTCTTCGCCCCGATTCAACATCGCCAGGTGATTGCGGAATCCGTCGAAGGTCGCCGTCTCTGAGCTGCTATCGGCGCGCTTGCCTTCTTCAAAGTAGCTATCGATTTTGTAGTAGCGATTTTCCGTGCCGCGGAAGGTGAATTGGCCGATTTCATCATTCACATGAATCAAGGTCGCATGCAGTGCCGAAGGCTGTTGCAGCGGCTTGAGTTTGACGGGGGACTTCGATTCGGCCTTGGCAATGAGCGAATAGGTCAGGTTGATCGCCGGCTGAGCCGAAGCATCGACATAGAGGAAATCGTTACCCTGGCCCAGGATCGCGGTGCACTGGAGGATTCTGACCGAGGTTTCCAGGGGGCCCAGGGCTCGATCGAGCGTGATCACGCGCTCGTGCGGGCCCATGGCACATTGTTCCAGGTGTAAATCGACATTGCCTGTGCGGACCAAGGCATCCTGACCGCCGCGTTCTGCGCCTTTCAGGCCAAAGCGGGCGGGGGAGCTGAACGAATCGGCGGTTTTGAATCCAAGGAAAACGCATTCTTGCAAACGCACGATCGGGTCGGCAGCGGTCTGGTTGTCGATGCGCAGGGAGGTTAAGCGGAAGCGCTCGTCGAGTACTTTTTGCGCCTGGAAAAAGAAACAGCGCCGCAGCTCAGCCTGGCGCGTGGGACGCAGGAGCAAGGCGTCGAGTTTTGCGCCGCCGACATGAGCATCCACCAGGAAATGAACATCCGAAATTTCGATCGTTTCGGCGTCGATCGAAAGCGCCGACATCGCTTTGGCCAGGCTTATGCCGCCGTGGTTGCGAAAAATAATGCGCGCAGGTCGTGCCGGATCGGCGGCGCGAATCACGACGCGCTTGGCCTGAAGCTGGATACCGCCGGCCGAGGAATCGACCGTACCGGAAAGATCCAGATCACCGGAGAGCTTCAGTTCAATTTCAGGCGTGGGCCCCTGGCGAGCCAGCCACTCCCGAAGGTCGGCCAAGCTAGGAAAGTGCGGCTGGTAGACCGCCACGCGCGAACGCGGCTCAGCCGGCCGTCCCGCGTTGTTCGGGCCGCCCTGAGGAGGCGAGGGAGGTTCCTTGCCGCCTTCGGTGGTCAGACTCGCGAATTGCTGGTTGATGGGCTTGTCCGGTTCCTCCGTTTTGGGCTCCGGGATCAGGCGTAAGATACCCACCACGATCGCCAAAATCACCAGTGCCATCGAGGCCATCGCCAGATGGATCGAGCGTTCGCGCTTTTGTCCGCGACGCGTTTCCGACCAGATCGCCTTGGCCGGCATCCACAATCGTGAACCACCCGCCGGTTTTTGCCGGATGTCCGAAACCCGCTCCAGGAGCGCCTCGGCCGAGGCCGGTCGCTGTTCGGGATCCTTCGCCATCATTTCGGACAAAAGAGATACCAGACGTGGATCCATTCCGGGAACAAATTCGCGCGGATCGGCAGGCATCACCTGCTGATGATGCGCCAGCTTCATTGCCGGCGGTCCATCGGGAACCGGAGCTTTACCGGTGAGGACATGGTAGAAAGTGCAGCCCAGCGAATAGATGTCGCTACGCGGATCGGCGGTGCGCGGATCGAGCGCCTGTTCAGGCGATATGTAATCAAAAGTGCCCAGCGTCACGCCCGACTGGGTCAACCCATTGTCGCGGGGGCCAAAACTGCGCGCCAGCCCCATGTCGACGAGCTTGGCCTTGTTTTCGGGGGTTATGAGCACATTGGACGGCTTGATATCGCGATGCACGACGCCGCGCTGTGACGCGTGAATGAGCGCCAAGGCAAGTTGTTCGAGATAAAGGAGCGCGTCGGCCTCGTCGATGCGGCCTTTGCGATCGAGCAGGCTTTTGAGCGTTTCGCCTTGAACATATTCAAAGGCGATGAAGTGTAGACCCTGATCCTCGCCGCAGAAAAAGACGCGCACGATATGGTCGTGGTCAAGCCGCGCGGCGCTACGAGCCTCTTGATGAAAGCGCTGAACGCTCTCCGGATCGGTGGCATTTTCCGGAGGCAGGATCTTCAAGGCTACGGGGCGATCAAGCTGAGTGTCCCGCGCCAAGAGCACCGCACCCATGCCGCCTGAACCAAGCGGGCTGATCAATTCGAAGTGAGCGAGCTTGGCGCCCTGAAGCAACGCCGAAATTCCGGCAGAGCTGGCAACGCCGGAGTTCGATCCGCTTTTCTTGGATACGACCGTGGGCGGGTCTTCGCCGTCGCGCACAAGGGGCAGAATCAAAGGGGAGGAGTCGCAATCCGATGGCTCCGCCTTGTTTGGCTGATCTGGTTTTTGATTCGGGTATTGATCGCCCAGGTTCTGCTGGACCGGTTCGGTGTGGGTGGGACGGGGAGTGATGGGAGCCGTAGTGGGGGCGGCGTCCGATGGCACGCCACCGGCCGGCTGGGAATCATTCCTCGCCGCATCCTGACTCATCGTAACTCCCTGGCCTTTTCTTCCCCCCGTGTGGGTGTTCCTTCAAGAAAGGAGAAGAGGCCGACCCGGTTCCATCCGGAATATTCCATCCTTGGCCGCGGACCCGGAGAATGAGTTGCGTCGGGTTGCGCGGTAAAGTCAGTTCATTTTATTTTTTCACCCGTTCCTTTGTCAATCAGGAAGCGGCTGGAAAGCGCCCAAATCGGGTGCGGCGGTAGGGGCAATACTGCCTGTTAACTTGTACAGGTGAACCAGGGCGCGATTGAACAAATACTCCCCGGTGCCCGGTACGGTCGGAGAGATCCACGGTTCCGTGCCGTAACCTCCTTTGGGCAAGGCTTCCAAAGTGGGGAAATACTGGTGATAGTCGTTGCAGCAACCCAAGGTCAAGACAGGAGTTGGGCCAAATCGGCTCTGAAGCCTTAGGGCATGAGCGCAAAAGGGCTCGCCGGCGATGCCGACGAGGGCAAGGTTCTTGCCCAAAATCGCCACCTCCAAAGGGGTGGTGACGCCGCCTCGATACTCGGTTTCATAGTGGCGCACGAGTTCAGGATAGAAGGCTCGGCCTAACGTGGTGCGGACAAAGGGATTAGAAGGATCGATGCGCACCGGCAGGCGGATTTTTTCCGATTTTCCCAGAATGGGGCCGGTTTCCAGTTTTTTTGCCTGGCTGAACAGCGATTTTGCCTTGGCGGCCATGATCCAGCCAAAGCGTTCATGATTGGGTGCGTCCTTGGGAAGGTCCAGGCCAGCGACTTCCGTGGGGGTGTTGGGGGATAAATCTCCCTCGGCGCCTTGTAGGTAGAGGCAGATTCCCCCTTCCTGCTCTTCCAGCTTCTGGCACATGACCCCGGCCCAATCGGCGCTAAAACGCAGATCGGTTGCTGGCACCAGCACCGGGTGCGCGGGGAAGTGGACGATGCGGGCGATCGATTCCCCCTTTTCCGATTGCACTTTCAGCACGGTGAATCGCCCGTCCCGCGGTGGATCGGCAGCGCGGTCGTGGCGGTTGCGATTGAGATTGGTTTGTTCGGCCGCCATCGAGATCGTGCAGGGTTGGCACTTGGTTGCGGCCTGGGTCAAAATGCCGTTGAGTTTGCTGACCAGAAGGTCGCGGTAAGCGATCGATTCGGGCCAGGCCTGACCCTGATCGCGTTCCATGACGGGGCCATGATGAGTGTGGCTGGCCACGACAAATAAAGCGCTGACCCCTAGGTCCTTGGCTTTGGCGCGGATTTCCTGCATCGCCTCGGAGACGGGCGGGCGGCCCAGATCGAGCGAGATCAAGGCGATCGCTTGGTTCCCAAAACGCAAAACAAGGGCGCGGGCATGGAGCGGGTCGCGCGTGCCGGTGGATTTGATTTTTCCACGCGAACCATAGCCCCAGAGGGGGCTGAGCGAGGGGGGTGTGATGTCGGTTTTGGCCGCCCCCGCCCAAAAGGTATCGTCTGGATAGGCCAGCGGGCCAAGCGCCGAATTACTGGCCGGTTCCACCGGTTCCGCGGCGGTCCCCAAACTTGCCGCCGCGAATGCTGTCATCAAAAAAAGGAGCTTTCTCATACCAGGCACCGATCTTCCTGAAGCGGCCTCATAAAGGGATGCTATCGGGAATTGCCCCGAAGCCCCACCCTGTCTCGACCTTGCGCCATCCCCTTTTCGCCTTCTGTTTCCTGTAACGAATGCGCGTTTTCGCTTCACATCCAGGCAGCGCGTCCTAGGCTGACCGCTGGTTTGGCCTACTCTCTTCGTTGGAAGACATCCATGTCCCGCTCATTATCCTGGCCTCGCTCGTTCTTGCTCCCGGGTGCACTGATGGCCATCGGTTTCTTTTCAGCTCCCGTTTTGGCGGCGCCTCCAGAGGCCAAGGTGGTCATTGCGGTATGGCCCGACAAGCCGCCTGGAGAAACCGCCGAAATCCCACCCGAAAAAGCGGAAACCACGCCGGACAAGCCGCCGAGCATCACCCGCATCAGCAATGTAAGCAAGCCAACCTTGCACCTGTTCAAGCCCGATCCAGCCAAGGACACGGGGACGGCGGTCGTGATTTGCCCTGGCGGCGGCCATCGCATTCTGGCCTGGGACCTGGAAGGAACGGAGGTGGCCCAGTGGTTCAACGAACGGGGCGTGACCGCCATCGTTTTGAAGTATCGGGTGCCGGCCAGGGACAAGGAAAAGCAATACCTCGCCGCGGTGCGCGATGCCCAGCGCGCAGTCAGCCTCGTGCGCTCCAAGGCATCCGAATGGAAGATTGATCCCAAGAAGATCGGTATTCTCGGCTTTTCGGCCGGCGGCGAGGTGGCCGCTCTCACGGCCCTTTTCGACCGCTGCCTTTACGACCCGATCGACAATGTCGACAACGAATCGCACAAGCCGAATTTTGCCGCGTTGATCTATCCCGCGTACCTGGTGGACAAGGACAGCACGAAACTTCAAGAGCATGTCAAGGCAACCCGCGACACCCCCCCCATGTTCCTGGCCCACGCTCACGACGACGGCGTGACGCCGCTTTCCAGCGCCTTGCTTTACATTGAGCTCAAGCGTAACAAGATCCCCGCGGAACTGCACATTGTCGATCGCGGCGGCCATGGTTATGGTTTGCGCCCCGCAAAGAACAATGCCGTGTTGTGGCCCGCCCGGCTGGAGCAATGGATGGAAATTAACGGCTGGCTCAAAAAGTAAGCCGTACCGGCGAGCGCGGTAGAAAAATGGGCCGGACGATCGCGATCGCCCGGCCCATTTTCTATTTTCTATATTTGCAGCCAGGAGTGGGCTGCTGTTGACGCACCATTCATGGCGCCATTTGTTGCCGATCCCAAGGGGAGGCGTCGTGCTTCTGTTTTTTGCGGCGCTTGCGCTTGGGCAGGCTTCTTTGTTTTGGCGGTTTCTGATAGGGCGGTAGCGCTCTGGGGTGGGTTTTCGCGCATTCGGGGCAAATCCCGATTTCCCGCACTATCTCAAAGCCCGTGCCGCCAGGGTCGGGTTCCCATTTCTCCTTGGCACTCTTGTCGCGCGGAGACAAACGCTTGGCCTTTTCCCGATAGGGATAACGCCGTTCGCGGTACTTGGTTACTAGACGATGCAGTTGCGTGCGCGCAGGCACGACGCATTCACACGAAGGACATCGAAACATGGGTCGAGCCAGAAGTTACGGCCAGGGAGGCTCAGGTCCTGACCGGGTTTGCCCTAAACGGGCGGTTTTCCGTCATGCTTGAGGACCGAAATGTTCCCCATTTCCGCAAGACGGATCGTCATGAAATGCCGCGAAAATGAATCAGAAACGCACGAAACAACCCGCCGGGAATGCCGGCGAAAGGAAATCTGGTGAAAGAAAATACAAGGCCGTGATGAAAAAAGGGAAAGGTGAACCATCAAAGGACGGACCAAGATCGTGCCATCCGGGTGGTCCGGTTCCGGATGCGGTTAAGTTCTGGGCTCGCCTAGTACTATAATTCCTGCCGTTTTTTGAGCAATGGCAAATCCTCAAGTGGGATCAAAAAACAGGGCAGGCCTCTTCTTTTTGGGCGATGCAAACGCTATTGCCCTGAAGCGGTCCCATCGACGAAAACATGGGTTGCGAAGGAGCGCTCTCATGGACATGACGTTGAATCCATTCAAGAACAAGCGAAGCGGCTGGTACTTTGGAGTGCCCTGCTTCACGTCCCTGGTTTGCCTACCCGGTCTTGCTTGCTTCGGGCCGCTGCACGGGCAAGATGTGCCGGAAGACCGGCCCGCCAAACTGGCTCCTTTGCCTCGCACCGTTCAGGATAAGGGACCCTTGGGCCAGGGCACCGAGGCCAAAGCTGGAGCCGAAGTTGGGATTCCGGCGTTCCCTGTCCCCCAGATTGATCCCATTGACGGTTACATCAAGGGCCTCTTGGCCTGGAAACGGGCGGGGTTGCTTGAATCGATCCTCCACCTTGAATCGGCGCTGCGAGCCGACCCGCAGGCGCTGGCGATCAAGCAATCGCTTGTGCCCCTTTACCTCACCTTCGAACGGCGCAACGAGGCCAAGGCGCTCGGCCTGGAAGTGCTCGCGCAGCGGCCTGATGAATATGAGCTGGCGCTGCTTGTGGGGCGGATTTGCCGCCAGTTGCGCCAGTACGAGGAAGCCGAAAAAGTGCTGACGCAGGCGCGCAACCGCTCGGGCTTGCGCGAATTGCCCGCGCTACGCGTCCAAATTTTGGTGGAACTGGCGCATGTTGCCGACACCAGTCAAAAGTGGAGCCTGGCCCATTCCTCGCTCAATGAGGTCGCCACGCTTCTTGCCGACCCGGGCAGCCTGAGCGAGGGACCTTACACGCCCGAACAGATCGTGCTGCAGCGCGCCGAAGTGCATGAGAAACTTGGCAAGCTCGGTATGAAACTGGCGCCCCCGGATCCCAAACAGGGCTTGGATCCCAAACAGGGCTTGGATCCCAAACAGGCCTTGGACCCAAAACAGGCTCACGATCCCAAACAGATCGATTTGGCGATGGAAAACTTTCTGCAGGCGGGCAAGCTCGATCCCGCCCGTATGAGCCGGTTGGCGCTTCATCTGGCGGAAATCATGGAGGCCAAACAGAAGTTCCCCGAGGCTCTCCTTCGAGTCGATGAATACCTCGCCTCCAAGCCTCAAGGGTCCGAAGGCTACGAGTTGAAGATCCGGCTTCTTGAAAAACTGGGCAAAAACGGCGAGGTGCTCGAATTCCTCGAAGAAGCGCACAAGGGCAACCGGGTCAATAGCGGTCTGGCGCTCGTGCTTGGAAAACGGCTCGCAAAAGAAGGCGAGACAACTCATGCCGAAGATCTGTTCCTCAAGGAATTGACCCGGCCCATGGGGCCGGTCGCGGCCAGGGAGTTGCTCGCCCTTTGGGCAACGCAGGATATGGAAGGGGCGAATAAGCTCCTCGACAAACTCGAAAAAGCGTTTGGCGGCGCCGATCCCACCAAGTTCCCCACGCTGGAGTCGGCGATGCGTCCGGCCGATCCGGCCACGGTGCGTTCGCTGTTTTCGGGGCTGCGCCACGAACCGCAACTCACCAAGCGACTCTTCAAGGCGACGGTGAAACGATTGCAAGGCAGTGCGCTGCCTTCCGAAGCGATTCGTTTCTTTCTGGCCAGCTATGCGGTGCGGGTCAACGACTGGAAAACCGCCGAGGCGCTCTATGCCTCCCTGGCCGGAGGCAAATTACCCTCGGGCGTTGTCGGCGGCGACCTGGCCACAGGCTGGGCAAGAGCGGCCCTGATGCTTGGCAAAACCAAGGAAGCGCTCGAGATTGCCACCAATTTGACTCCCCATCTGACCGGTCCGCTCCGAGTGAATTTGCGGCTGGTCGCGGCGGAAGCCCACGTCCGTCAGGGGGATCTCAAGGCCGCTCTCGGAGAACTGGCCAAGGCAGAAGCCGAATCGGAACTGAAGGACCGTTTCCGTTGCCAGCTCAACCGGGTCTGGATCTTCGCGATGGCGGGCCAGGAAGAGGAGGCGCTCACCCAGGGGAAAACCTTGCTCGAGGGCCTGGTGTTGCCTGGAGACCGCAAGGAGGCGAAAAGGGTCCTGTCGGCGGTGCTCATGATGCTTGAGCGCAACGACGAGGCCTTGGCCATGCTTCGAGAACTTTTGCGGGAAGATCCGAACGACCCCGGAATTGCCAACGATCTGGGCTACTTACTCGTCGATTTGGGCCGCGAGCTGGACGAGGGTGAAAAACTGGTGCGCAAGGCGATTGAGCTCGACCGGATGGCGATGGGGGAGGAAAACCCCGAAAAATGCTCGATTGTCGATAGCCTCGGATGGGCTCATTTTCGTCGGGGACGCTTTGGCGATGCGCTCAAGGAACTGAAGCGAGCGCTCGAATTACCTGGTGGAATCGACAACCCGGTCATTTTCGATCATCTGGGAGACGTTCAGTGGGCCCTTGGCCAGGACGACGACGCGCGAAAATCCTGGCAAAGCGCGTTGAAATTGTACGATAGTGGGATCAGGCCTGATCGGAAAAACCGGGTCAGCGACTTGAAAAGCAAATGGGAACGGCCAGCCGGGGAACCCCGTAAAATCACTTCCCCAGAATCGGCGATCAAATAAAACCATTGGCCAAGAGCCGAGGTCCGCGGCCCTCGGCAGGAAAATCTTCAATATGATCCATCGCAACTATCTATTTCCCCAGGTGATCGAACTCAATCACCAGGCCGGGCGCCGTATCGGCGTCAATGTGTACCTCGTCGATGGGGGGACCTCGTGGATCCTCATCGATATCGGTTTCGAAGAGTCGATTCCCGAACTGGTGGACTTGATCCGCTCGATGGATTTCAGTTTGGGAACCTGCCGCGGAATCATTGCCACTCATGCCGACGCCGACCATGTGCAAGGTTTGGCCAAGGCGAAAGAAATGCTGAAAACCAAGATCTTGGCGCACCCCGCCAGCGTCGAGCCGCTTGAATCGGGCGATGAGATCACCACCTACGCCACGATCAAGGCCCAGGGCATTCAGATGACCATGCGGCCGGTGAAAATCGACGAGTTGATCGGTGAAGGGGACAAGATCAAGGTCGGCTCCGCGACGCTTGATGTCTGGCATACCCCGGGGCATACGCCCGGCCAACTGGCCTTCAAAATGGGTGATTTGTTCTTCGTCGGCGACAACATTTACAAAGATTCGTGCGTGGGCGTGATCGATGCCCATCATGGTTCTGACATCCGCGCTTTCGTCAAATCGCTTGAGCGGATCATGGCCGACGATGCTCCCTATTTGCTGCCAAGCCACGGTCCCGTGTTTCGCCGCGATCCCAAGATCATCGCCAAGGCAATTGAGCGGCTCAAAGGATATCTGAAGCTGGCCGACTTTGGTACTTGCGCCACCGAATGGGATCTGGTCGACGAGTGGGAGAAGGATATCCGCAAGGGAAAACCGGCCTGGAAATAGAGGTGCGGGCTGGCCTTTCCCTATCTGATGATGAGAAAGGTTCCCTGGCCGCCGTATTCACGATGATTTCCGGATCGTTGCGCGATCCGGAATCAATCCCTCGGCATCAAAGACCACAACAAAGAACAGGCGAGCTTCAAGTAAAAATCATCGAATAAAAAGTAGTCCAGCCGAATCAAGAAAACGGGCCGCGCAAGCGGCCCGTTTTCTTGGATGTCAGTAAAAACGACCTGGAGAAATTACCTTCCTCCATCGCCTCCGCCCGCGCCGCCTCCGCCACCGGGGCCGTTTCTGCCGCGGTTCCCCATTTTGGCCTCGGCAATGGAGGCCTGGGAGATGGTCTTATGCCGTTCGATCAGTTGATCGAGCGTTTTCTTTTCTTGGTCGTCCTTGTCGGTGCTGCTGCTGCGAAGGATCAGGCGACGGTCGGCACCTTGCAGCACCGCTTCCACCCCCAAGTGATCATCCGTCACGGACGTGCGCACACCCGTATCGTCCTTGAAGATGATCTTTTCATACCTGGCATTGGGCCCGTCGAAATCGACCAGGAGATAATCCCCCTGTTCGCCAAGGTTGGGTTTGAATTCGACATCGACCCCCTTCTTCGAGTTGGGGCCGCCGGATCGTTCCACGGGAACAAACGAGTAGCCATCGACATCGTATCGCCAGTAGGGAACCAGGGTGACCCTGGAATTGCGGCCGACCATTTCTCCCTTGCCGACCGAGATGGTCGATTTGAGCCAGTCGCCCAAAAAGATGTTCGTGCTGTCTTTCTTGATCGCCGCGGCCCACTTGTAAACATCGAGATTCAAGCGATTGGGATCGCTGGCACGATTTTCGTTCACATAGCAGGAGAGATCCGAAGGAGCGGAAAAGCTTCCCGGAACCTGGTACCATTCCTCTCCCACGATCTCCTTTTCCTTGGCGTAACTCGTCGATGCAACATCTTGCCGTCCAAAATTGGGATTGGACATGACGATGCGCATCTTGTACTGGTAGGTTTCACCAGGTTGCACGGTGGGGTCGAAGACACGGATCAGGGCATATTCGACGGTAGGGAGGTCCGCCGCGGTCAAGTTCGGATTCAATTGCCCAGGACCGCCAAAGCCAGGAGCGCCATAGGAACCGGACCCGCCTGGTGCACTGCCGCCAGGGAAGCCACCCTTGAAGCCGCCTGCTCCGCCGCCCGGGAAACCGCCTGGCATTCCTCCAGGCATTCCGCCGGGCACTCCCCCGAACATGCCACCCGGGAAACCGCCTCCCGGACCGCCGCTTGGGAAGCCGCCTGCTGGACCGCCAGCAGGAAAACCGCCCTGCCGGCCGCCCATCGCGCCGCCAAAACCGCCGGCGCCCGCTCCCATCATGTTCATGGCATCGTCTCCCATGCCGGGAGCTCCGCCACCGATACCGCCACTTGAGGCGGCGCCTCCTGGCGAGAAAATATCCCTGTTGCCTTTGGTGCTGTACTTGGGCTTGGTCCGGTACAGATTGTCGATGTATTGTTGCTTGCGATCCTTGTATTCGCTGAGCATCTTGTTGATCTTTTCCAAACCCTTTTCCGGTTCGGGATAAAGAGGCGGCTGGCCCGCCAAACCGGGCGCTTTCGCAGCTCTTTGAACCCCTCCCATATCAGGTTTGCCACCGTCGCCAGGGCCCCCCTTGGGGCCGCCGCCGGGGCCTCCCGCATTCGCCATATTGGGGATATGAGTATCGGAATTGGAGTAGAAGGTCAGTAGCTTCGGCATGACGAGACCGGGGAAAGAGATCAACCCCATGATTTGGTCTTCGTCTTCCTTCCGATTCATGGTGTAGTCCACGTATTTACCAAAGGACTCCTCCAGGTCGATTGGAGTCCACTCGCCAAAGCTTCCATCGGCCTGCTGCGTGCGGCGTTGCAACTCGACGCGCAAAAACCGGAAGCCGGGAAGGAGCTGCTTGGAGACGGGGTCAAGGTTCCCCGAGGTTTCCATCAAAACGGATTGAATATTGGGCAGTTTCAGTTTGCGCTGAAACTCCTTGAGCTGAGCTTGATAGGGGAAAGACGCGGCGATAACCGCCATACGCAATGGCAGCGCCTGTTCCGCGATCTTGGCATTCCCCAATTTGCCCTCCAACAGCTCTCCAACGTTTCTCATGGAGCTGCCGAGCGATTTTCTCGGATCTTCTTCGTAGCGATCCTTCAACTTGGCGGCGCGCGAGGAATATTGCGATAGGAGTTGATTTCCGCCGAAGGGGGCTCCCATGCCGCCGCCCATTCCGCCCATGCCACCCGGCATGCCGCCCCGAATCCCTCCCCCTCCAGGGCCACTGCCGGCGCCCATGCCGCCAGGTATACCACCCCCCGGACCGCCACCGGGGCCGGAGCTGCCGCCGCTGGCATCGCCGATAATGAGCACCTGATCGAAGGTCTCGTTAAAGCTCGCCGAGCGTAGCGGCACCCGAGCAAAGGCAACTTTGGATTCGACAGGCATCATGATCTTGGGCATTTTTCTTTTGATTTCGGCCGGATCTTCCGGAATCAAAAGCGGTTCGCCCGCCATGTAGGCCAGCGCATCGATCGGCTTGCCCGCGGAAAAAAGCATGTCGACCTTCGGCGGAGGAACGTCCGGGTCGGGGCCGGTGTTCGTCTTGTCCGGCGTCGCCGCGGCCTGTGCCGCCTTGACGCGGGCGTTTTCCTTGGCCAGTTTCTCCTCGTTGGAAGAGGGCGATGGAGCCGTCACGCCGGAGGCCAGGCTGTAAAACAGCAGGCTTCCGCCAATGACCGCTCCGAGGCCCACCAGGCCATACTGGCCCTTTTCCAGCAAGAGCATTTTCCAGTCGATGCTTTTGAAATCGGGTAGTTTCATCGCCTTGATCCTCCGTTGGTTTGGGTTTGAAATTGCTTGAAACTACTTGTCTCGATCGGCGCCGCCACTTGGTGGCAGTGCCGCCGGAGCCGGAGTGGCCTCGGCGGTGGCATTCGCCGCATCCGCCGGGTTTTCCTTGGGCGGCGGGAACCGTTCGTACAGCACCGCAATGCCGTAGATGGCCACGTCGATCAGGTTGCCATCGGCAAGAGCTCCCGTTTGGCCGGCGCCACCGGAACCGTCCGCCATGCGAGGGCCTTCGCCGCCCTCTTCGTTACGGCCGCCACCCGGAAATGCGCCGCCCGGGAAAGAGGCGCCCGGAAGGCCACCACCGCCTGGAGCGGGGAATCCGCCAGGAACACCACCCATGAACCCGCCTGGTTTCATCGCGCCTGGGCCTCCCGGAAAACCCATCCCAGGATAGCCGCCGCTTCCCATTCCGGGCCCGGGCTTACCGCCCATCATTCCGCCTGGACCGCTGCCTGGCATCCCCATTCCACCAATCGAGGAACTGGTGCTGAACGGAATGTACTGATATTGGACCTGCGTCACCTGGATGCGCAGCTTAGAGTTGGTAAGCGCGGTGATCAGAGTAGGAAGGGTCGATTGATCCAGTGTCAACTTCATGGCGAAGGGCACATGCCGGCACTGCTTGTTGGAAATCATGTAGCGACTACGCAACTGCTTGTTGTAAGGCGTCAGATCGACGGAACTGGCGCGAGAAGCACCTGGTCCAGTCATCCCAGGCATGCCCATCGCCGACCCTCCCGTATCTCCGCCGCTCGCGGGCACCCCGGCATCCGTACCGGGAGCTCCCGTCGCACCGGCGGCGGTCGATGAGCCTTCTTTCTTCAAAGTGCTGCGCGCGACGAGCTTGGAAGTCGTCGTCCGGTGAGAGTTGAAAGGCAACTCAAGGGAGTCGAGTACGCGGATCGGGCTGGTGCCGGGATAGAAGATTTGCACCAGATCAAATGGTTTGTTGAAGTCGACCGCGCCTTCGTTCGGGTATTCTTTGGGAAACGGCTGACCCTTGCCGAACGGCAGCACTTCGCCGTCCATCTTGATCTTGGTGACCTTTCGGAACTGGTTTTGGTAAAAGGCGAATTCCGTCTGAATGCCGGTCCGGGGATCGGCAATCGGTTGCGGCCGTTGCTGGATATGAACATTGCGAATCGTGCTCTTCTTGCTGATGCTGCGGCCGCCGTTTTCAAATATCAGGTCAAGTTCCCAGAAGGCATTGGCCGCCTTGTAGCGACCGCTGGCCCCTGCGGGCACCGGATGTTCACCCGGCACCGGGTGGAACGTGGCAATGCTCGCCACCGATTCGCGCAGCAGACTGAGCAATTCGCGGCGAATCCAGTAGTCTTCTTGCAGGATCCAAATTTCTTCCTTGGAAGGCGTTTTTTGCCAGGCGGTGAACTTGCGCATCGCGGCCATGAATGCGCCCTTGGCATCCGCCGGCGACGCCGCCGCATTGGCCCCGCCCGGACCGCCCATCCCCGGCATGCTCATTCCCGCCATTCCGGGCATCGCGCCGCTGATGGGGGCCGAACCACCGCCGCCGCCTCCCGGCATCGACATGCCAGGCCCACCCATCTTGCCCCCGCCGCCGGGGCCATCACCCATACCCCCCATCGGCGCCCCGGTGCCGGAAACCGCCAGGCGGAAAGGCAATCCAGGCTGGAGTACATCTCCCTGCTGATCGAGTAGGAAAGTCGATTTCATCGTGTCCTGATCGTTGATCGGGTTCTTCCAGGTCGTGTTCATGAAGGTCCAGGCGGTGTCGAACTGGTGCGAATACCAGGAATCCTTGTATTCGCGGCGTTCGTCGTCGGTGAAGTTCATGTTGGGGTAAATCACCAGCGGAAACAGGTAAACTCCCTTGCTTTTATCGCGAATCGCGTAGGGGAAATAGTTGGGGTAAACGGGAAAGTTCGGCTGGTGCGTGGTGGGGTCTTTGATTGTTTCTCGCTCGCGGATCGCATCGGGCCAGTCGTAAATCGTGCTTTGCGGAGCCCAAGCCTGCGCCCAAACGGTATTCTTGTCTTCCTCATATTCCTTGAATCGAGCCTCCCAGGGAGGCAAGAACGAATCGTTCTTGAAACCCGAAGTCAAGCCCTGCACGGATTTCAGTCCCGATTCAAACGCCGTTTTTTCCGTGGTTCCTGGAGTATTGATCGCCTCCATCACCACGAGAATCAAAATCAAAAGGAGAAACACCCCGGATACGATCCAGAAATAGTGTTTGAGGAGCAATTCTTTATCGAACTTCACAGCCATGATTCGCTCCTCTTACTTGTTCTTGGGTTGGTTGTTGCCATTGCCCGCCGGTGATTGATCGCCGGGAGTCATGGGCGCCGCCGGAGCGGTTCCAGAACCGTCCGCAGGTTTGTCCGCCGATTTCTTTCCCTCAGCGCCCTTGGGCGCTCCAGTGGCTCCTGGAGCCTTGGGACCCTTGTCTTCTTTGCCCGGCGCATCCTTGCCATCTGCACCTTTGGGAGGAACCCCCGGCTGAGTACCACCCGGCATGGGCGGTGCCTTCCCCATGGGAGGCATCGGCGGTGCCGACGATCCAGGAGCCTTGGGAGCCCCCGGAGCGGTGGCATTCCCCCCGGCCGGTGGAGTCATCGGCGGCTTGCTTGGAGCGGTAGGCGGCATGGGAGCATCGCCGGTCTCGGCATTCCCTGCGGGTGCCTTGGGCGCTCCCGCGTCGCCATCCTTCGGTTCCGCGCCGGCGGCCGGCTCCCCTTCCTTGGCTTCCGGCTTGGGCGCTTTGGGCGGCGGAGGCAAATCGAGTTCGGGTGCGGGGGGCGGGCCCACGGGCAAGCCCTTGGCCCTTTCCTTGAGTGCTCTTTCCATCGTGCGGGGTTTGGCCGGGCTTGCTTGCTTGCTGAACAAGCTGGTGGTGCTGGCCGAGGGATCCATTCCGCCGTCGGCGGGTGGCGTGGGAGCCGCGGCGGCGTCCGCGCCGGCCGCTGCCGCCATGGTTCCCCGCAAGGTGTCGGATGGGGTCGGTTCCTTCCAGACAAAAAGAATCACGAACTCGGTGCGCTTGCGAGCCCCGGTGGCGATCTGTTCACCCGTGGAAACGGCATTTCCTTCATCGGCAACCGGTTCCGCGGCTGCTCCGTCTGCCGGCGGCGTGTCCGTGGCAGGCGCGGCCGCGGCTCCCGGATCGGCTCCTTCGCTTGCACCCATACCGGGCAATCCCATGCCCCCCGGCATGTACATATTTCCGCCTTCGCCGCTGGGGCCGCTTCCTCCGTACGCTTTTGAGGCCAGCAAACTGTTCCAACTAGCTCGGCCCGCGCCCGCACCAGGATTCGCCGCGGGTGCGGCACCGCCGCCACCGCCGCTGTCTCCAGACGGCACGCCGCCTGTTCCCATGGACATGCCCGGTTTCCCAACAAAACCGCCAGGACCGCCACCGCCCGAAGCTCCGCCTTTTGCCAGATCGCCCAGAATTGCCTGGTCGACGATCCTGAAACCATTACGCGACATGTTGGTGCTGCGGTCGTACCGGTAGAGCACGAAATGGCTCACCCGATTGATGACCGGTCCCATATCGGGCGGAGTGCCGCCTGCCGCGCCAGGGGTTGCGCTGCCGTCGGTAGCGCTCGAATCGGCATTCGGATCGCTGGCTGCCTTGATCGCCGCTGCCTTGGACTGGGCATTGCGAATTCCCACGTATGCCATATTTTCCAACACGACATCGGTGATAAACTTGGAACTGGCCCAGTGGAAGGTGTATCCACGAAGCTCGACCACCCAGCCCTTGCCGTCTGGAGGAGTCGTCCAATGCTTCTGGGGCCGAACGAAGCTGCTATTTTCCAGGTTGTCGACCAGCTTTTTCTTGACCGGAGCCCAAAAGCCCGTGCTTAAGTTGTCGTAGTAGCGGGCATCGATCGACTGGATGCTCACTTGCACCATGTCATCGATCCCGCTGGCCTGGTTCGCGTCGATTTGACCTTGCTCGACACCTTGCGCCAATTGCTTGGTGTAGATGTCAAATGCCTTTTCCCCGGTCAAATTGCGCGGCTTGCGAAATTCGTCGGGCAAACCGACATACTGCTTCGTCTGCGGATGCAATCGACCTTTGTAATATTCCTTCGCCGATTCCGCGTAGATATTGGAGCCATCGGGACGCGGGATCGCATCTTGCAAATAGGCCATCAATTCAAGCCAGTTCGCCCGCTCTTGCTGGCCCGCGATGATCGTCTCAACCGAGCGCTTTTCCTCGCCGGTCTTGGTGACCATGTCCGCGAACGCCTTCTTGCCTGCCTCGACCGTCGACTTGACGGCCGCCGCAGCCTTGACCTGGTCTTGAACCTTGGCATCCATGAAGGGCCGGGCCTGCATGTAGGTATTGAAACCGCAGGTGCTCAGACCCAAAAGCAGGCTCGCGGCCGTGACCGCCACCCAGGGCTTCTTGGCCTTGATGAGCCTTTCGACGCGAATTTCCGGGGGCAGAAGGTTCGTTTGAATCTTCGACAACTTCAAACCCTGCAAGGCGAGGCCGTAAGCCACCGCGAAGCTCAGGATGTTCTCTTTGAATGCCGGTTCGTTGACGACCGAATCGCCTCCGACTTTTTCGAACGCCTTGGGAATGAGCACTTCCAGTTGTAATTTTTCGGCCAAAAACCGTTGCAAGCCGGGCAGATGGAACGCATTGCCCAGACCGACGACCTTCTTGATTTCGGCGTTGCGATTGGCATTGGCGAAATAGGTCAGCGAACGCTGCACTTCGTTTTGCAGGTCGTTGAACACCGGCCGCAACGAGGTGAGGATCGTCTTGAGGTCGGGGCCTTCCTTGGGCAAAGGCTTGGTCGCGTTGCGCTTGAGGTGCTCGGCCTTGGCAAAGGTCATCTTCAGATCTTTGGTCAACGCCTTGGTGAAGTTGTTCCCCGCGACGTTGATCGTTCTTTGCAGGATGATCTTGTTGCCGTCGGTGATGACCAGGTTGGTCAATTCGGTGCCGATTTCGAGCACCGCGACGCATTTGCCCGACACGAGGTCGGGAGCCTCTTCGCCCGGCTTGGGGGGCACGATTCCCAACTGGTCAAACACCGCATAGTTGCATAGCGCCAGCGAATTCATCTGAATCTGATGAATGTCGATGCCGACATCCTGGTAATAGGCCATTTCGCGATTGATGATGTCGCGCTTCATGGCGAACAGACCGATTTCGGTATCGATCGCCATGCCGTCGACGACCATGCCCGCGCCGATCTTCTGGTAGTCCCAGACCACTTCATCGAGGGCAAACGGGATTTGCTGCTTGGCTTCGAATTTAACGATATCGGCGATCTTGTTTTCCGCGACCGGCGGAAGCTTCACAAATCGGACCAGGCCCGACTGCCCGGGAACCGAAATGCAAACGGTGTCGCCCTTGAGCGAATTGCGCGAAAGGAACTTTTCGAGCGCCTCGCGTATGAGCGCTTCCCGGTCCGCATCGGGCTGGCTCAATAGCTTGGTGTGTTCCACATAGTCGAAGGCGGTCGCGACGACGTTGTCGCCTTCTTTTTGAAGTCGGATGGCCTTGAGCCCAGCTTGGCCAAGGTCGATTCCCCAAACGCCAGGTCCGCTGTTCGCCATGCGCCTGACCCCCCTTAAATCTTGCAAGAACGTTGCAAGTCGAAAAAATCCGGTTCTTGACAGAATACCCCGTTATTAATCATGATGCGGCCCGGGACGCCACGATTCAACCGGTTTTCCGGTGAAAGAATCCAAACTCGGTTCTGTTGGAAACCCGGCACTGTCATCATTGAAACCCAACCATGGGGGATTCGTTGGCGCGAGATTTTTCTTTGGAGGATTGGGGCGTCCGGCTGTAAGCATAAAATGCATTGCGTAAGCCATGCGGCCGCCCCATGCCGCTACGCCGAACCTGGGTCCGATTTTCCCACAACCTCCAAATACCCGGCAAAAGCCTTCTCCTTACTTCCGCTTTTGCTTGATTCTCAGACAAAGGAACTTGAGATTTGGGCGCTCTACGCTGGATTGCCGCGGCCGATTCCCAGCAGGGACTGCGCCACAACAACGAGGACTTTTTCCTTCTGGACCCGGTCAACGGCCTGTTCTTATTGGCCGACGGCATGGGCGGGCATCAGGCCGGAGAAGTGGCCAGCGCCATGGCGGCCAAGGAAATCCAACGGGCCTGGACCCATCTTTCGGACCTGCCGGTACCCGCCAACCCCGAGAAGGACCGGGGAGAGATCGCCAGGACGCTGTTTGAAACCAACACCGCGATCCGCGAAGCCGCCGCAATCGACGGTCAGGCCAAGATGGGAACGACGGTCGTTCTTTTGGGAAGAATGGGCCAGCGATGGTTCGTGGCCAACCTGGGGGATAGCGAGATCTGGCTGATCCGCCGCGGCAAGGTTCAGCCACTTCTGAGAGTTCACACCATGGCCTCGGAACTGGTCCGCCAGAAGGCGATGTCCCCCAAGGACGCGGCTCATTCACCGCTCAGGCACCGTCTCTACCGGTACCTCGGTACTTCGGACCTCAACACCGTGGCCGACCTGAACGAGGATGTTAAACCGTTCCAGCCGGTCGCGGGTGATTGCATATTGCTTGGCAGTGACGGCCTCGTCGACCATATCCGCAAGGAACAGGTCGTCGAAATTCTCGATCGCGGAACCGATCTGGAAACGACCGCCCGCCAGCTGACCCAGTTGGCCATCCAGCAAGGTTCGCCAGACAACACGACCGGCGTGCTGATTCGCTTCTTTCAAGGGCCTTGAGAAATCGGCGGCAATCCGGCAAATCGGTTTCTCGCCTCTATGGACACTGGGATTATCAGATCGGCCGCGGCGTCGGGAACGAATTCAATCCTTGGGCGCAAGAGTCTTTAACCACGTCGCGCGTGCCTGATCGCAACCGAGGCCCCGGATCAAAAAGCGCTTGTGCCGCGACGACTTTCCCTGAATCAACTCGATTTGACTTTTACGGATTCCAAGGAGTTCTGCGATCAATGTTATGAGGGCCTCGTTCGCCTTGCCGTCCTCCGGGGGAGCGCTCACTCCGAGCTTGGCGGCATCCGCGACCATCCCTTGAAATCCGGTTTTTCTGGCTCCAGGCTGCGCCCGCACCGCGAAGACAACTCCCTCGGCATGAGGAGTGAAACAGGCCGGCTCGGCCGGTCCGACCCCTTCCTTTTGGGGGGATGAGCGGTCGGCCTTCATGACCCAAATCCCTCGAAAAGTGCCGTGCCCACCCGCACCATCGTGGCGCCTTCCTCGATGGCGACCTCGTAGTCCTGACTCATTCCCATCGAAAGTTGATCGAGCGGATGAAAGGCGGACCCCACTTGCTGGGCCAGTCGATCGCGGAGTGATCGCACCAGGGCGAATGCGGGCCGGGCCGTTTCGGGATCGTCGCTGAAGGCGGCCATGGTCATGAGCCCCTGGACCTGGACGTGCTTCAAGGAGGGAATCGTCTCCCCAAGCAGGGAGAGTTCTTCGGGTTCAAAGCCCCCTTTTTGAGGTTCGCGCGATCCGTTGATCTGGAGTAGAACCTTCGTGGTCGAAGCCGTTTCGTTTTTGGCCGATCTTTTGGCTGATTCCTTTTCCATCTCTTCCAAAAGGCGAAGGCTATCGACCGAATGGATCAGGCTGGCATGAGCCAATGTTTGAGCCACTTTGTTCCGCTGAAGATGGCCGATCATGTGCCAGGAAGCATCGGGAAGGAGCGGTTGGCGCCGGGCCAGGTCCTGGGGGCGATTTTCGCCAAAATGAGAGATTTCCAGGCCTTTCAGCTCACCAATCCTTTCAAAAGGTAGGGATTTGGTCACCGCGATCAGCGTGACCTCGCCGCCGGTGCGGCCGGACTTCTTCGCCGCGACGGCAATTCGGTCCGACACTTCGCCAAGCCGGGCGCGGACGAGCCTTCTGAATTCCTCGGCTGATGTCATGAATCGTTCTCGTTCTCGTTCTCGATCCCGATCTCCGTGCTGGGAAGGCCCGGATGGCCCGGGCTTCACGATCCCCTAGACTACATTCTTGGTCGATCCCCGCCTAGTGCTGGGGATGAGACAGCGCCAAGAGGGTTCCAAACCCCTGGCGGATGAGAGGGAATTGGCAGGGCCGCAAGTGGGTCACTTCCCGGCGGACTCTCCCCGGTTTTTTCGACGCATGCGGCGAAAAGTCGACCCTGCCCGCACTCACAGGGAAACAGAAGAGATGGCTGATATTCAGGGTTTTCGCGGCATCCGTTTTAACCTTGCCAAAGTCGGGCCGTTGACCGACGTCGTTTGCCCTCCTTACGACGTCATCGATCAGACGCTGCAGCACCGGCTCTTGGCGATGTCGCCACACAACTTCATTCGACTGGAATTGCAGCCCGAACAGCCGCAAGATGACGATCAGGCCAACCGCTATACCCGCGCCGCGCAACTACTCAAAAACTGGACCAGCGAAGATGTCTTGGTGCCGGACGCCAAGCCATCGATCTACCTCGTTCATCAGCAATACACGGCCGACGGAGAAAGTCACACTCGCAAGGGGTTCATGGCCCGGGTGCGCCTCGAGCCTTTCGGGCAGGGAAAGATCTTCGCCCACGAGGAAACGATGTCCGGCCCCAAGGCCGACCGGCTGAAGCTCTATAAGGCGACCGCATCCAATTTGAGCCCGGTATTTGGTCTCTATCCCGATCCCAAGAACTCGGTGATGGAGGCCCTCGATCTTTTCGCCATGAGGAACTTGCCGCTGGAAGCGACCGATCACCTGGGCGTGACCAGCCGCATCTGGCAAATCACCGATCCCCAGCTCATCCAGACCGCTCACTCCTGGCTGATCGATCAACCGGTATTCATCGCCGATGGCCATCATCGCTATGAAACCGGCTGCAAATACATGGAAGAATGTCATTCCAAGGGAGTGGGCCTGGAGCCCGATGCCCCCCAGCGATTCATCCTGATGATGCTCGTGTCGATGGCCGATCCCGGTTTGACCATCATGCCGACCCACCGGCTGATCGACGGGCTAAAAAATCTCGACGCGGTGCAACTGGCCAATGCCTTGTCTCCTTACTTCCACATCGAAAGAGTGGGCGGAGGCAAGGAGGCTGGCCAATCGGCCTGGAAGCGGATCGTGCAGGATGGTTCGCAGGATATTTTGGGCCTGGGCACGCGCCACGATGGAAACTGGACCCTGGCGCGGCTCAAACCCGAAGGAGTGGCGGAAATTGCCAGGCGCGTGCCCGAACACACGCCCGAATGGCGCAGCTTGGGCGTCAGTATTCTCCACCGGCTTGCGCTTGAGATCCTGGCTCCGCAGGGCGGCCTGAAATTCCGCTATGTTCACGAAGATAGCGAGGCGGTTTCCGCGTTGGGAACGCACGGACCGGAAGGATGCGATCTGGCCGCGCTCGTGCCCGCCTGCTCGATGTCCGATGTCGCCGTGATCGCTTCGGGCAACGAGAAAATGCCGCCGAAGTCGACCTATTTTTATCCCAAGGTTCTCAGTGGATTGGTCGTCAACCCGTTGAGATAGGCCTGGGGTGCTGAGCCGTTTCAAAAGATCCCAGGAGTCGGGCCGCAGTCCGACTTCTGGGATCTTTTTTCTATCCTCGGCCGCGGACGGCCAAAATCAAATTGGCAATCAGGCTCAAAACGAGTGCTCCGGCCAACCCAATGAGGGTGGGCATGATCCAGCTTGGTAGTTGCGATCCATCGCCGCGTTCGAAGGTTTCCCCCTCTTCGAGGCTTTGCAAGTCGGAAGCCTTGATCTTTTGACGAGCCAATTTGGGAGCTTCATTGCGAAGCAGGCATTCCAGGTCGATCACCAGATCTTCGGGGTGCTGGTAACGGCTCTTGCGATTTTTGGCCATCATGATTTCGATCACTTCCCCAACCCCCGAGGAGAGCTTGGGATTGAGGTGATCGGGGGGAATGAGGGTTTCGTGGAAGTGTTTTTCGATGAGCTCATGGATCGAATCGCCCTGGAACGGCGTTTTGCCGGTCACCATGTGGTAGAAGGTGGCACCTAGAGAATAAATGTCGGCACGGGTATCGATGTCGTCGCGCCCCTTGATCTGTTCGGGGGCAATGTAAAACGGGGTGCCGATCGTCAGGCCGCGTTCCTTTTCGATCGTTTCGGTGTCGGTGTTGGCGCGGGCCAGGCCTAGGTCGGCAAGTTTGGCAACATTTTCCTGAGTCAACATGATGTTGGAAGGCTTGATATCGCGGTGGACCAGACCGCGCCTTGAGGCGTGTTCCAGCGCCTGGGCGATCTGCAAAATGATCTCGGTGGCTTCCTTTTCCTCGAAGACCGGTTTGGGACCGTTGAGCAGATCGGCGATGGTCTGACCGCGCACCAGTTCCATCACGAAATAGTGAGCGCCGCCCGCCGAGCCGACGTCGATCGCCTGAACGATGTTGTTATGGCTGCATTTCGCGGCCACATGCGCTTCCTTGACGAAGCGCTGAAGGTACTCGGGATTGCGGGCGAGCTTGCCATGCAGGAGCTTGACGGCCACATCGCGATTCATGCTCAGTTGTTTGGCGCGGTAGACGGTGCCCCCGGCGCCTTTACCGAGTTTTTCCATCAAGATATAACCTGGTATCTTTTGTTCGCGCAGCGCTGCTAGATCGCGATAGACTCGCCTTGCCTGGTTTTTGGTAATGGCGCCGTTTTTGGCGACGGTTTTGAGCATGTCACCTGGGTCACCGGGTCCGGGCACGAGGGCGCGCAGGGCGCTGGCTTCTTCCTTGTCGATCAGACCCTGACTGATCAAAACAGCCAGAACCTCTTCCGAAGAAACCAGTTCCGTCGATGGGGAAGCGGTTTTATCGGACGGGTCCATCGCAGGTTTTTCGGAGGGGGAGCTCATCATCAACCTCGAACCGATTCGTGCCAGCCACAGGTTAAACTGCGATCTTTTGTGAAACTTTCAGGTGGAAGAGTAAAAAACCTGGGCTTTCGGGGAACGGTTTTATGTAAGATGGACAAGGCAATCGGCTGTTTTTGGTCCTGTCCTTTTCCATCTAGGAGCGGGGGCCCAAATCCCTGGCGGGCATGGCAGCTTCGTATGATCTGGGAATGCACGACAGCTGCGCTGCTGCTGTCCAATCCGCTTTAGAAGCCAGCGTCCTGGTTTTAAATCGTTTATTCCTCGCGGTTCACATCATTCCTGTAAAGCGGGCGTTTTCCTTGCTGTTGCGGGAACAGGCCGAGGTCGTGAATCTCGAGGATGGCCAGTACGCCACCTACGATTTCAAGACCTGGCGCGAGGTGAGCGAATTCCGCGCCCGGAATTTCCGTAAGACCGACGACGATTGGATTCGGACCGTCACTTCGGAAATCCAGGTGCCCCGGGTCATTCGCCTCCTTGGTTATGATCGCATTCCGAGGCAGTCGATCAAATTCAACCGGCGCAATATCTTTGCACGCGATGGTAATTTGTGCCAGTTTTGCGGCAAACGGTTCTCAACGGCCGATCTGAGCCTCGACCATGTGATCCCGCGCAGTCAGGGCGGAATCAGCAGCTGGGAGAATATCGTCTGTGCTTGCATCCCCTGTAATGTGCGCAAGGGGGGCAGGACGCCCAAGCAGGCGAACATGGCGCTCATTCGCAAACCGGAACGGCCCAAGCGCAGCCCATTGCTCAACCTCAAATTGAGCAATCGAAAATACCAGTCATGGCATATGTTCCTGAGCAATGCCTACTGGGATGTCGAGTTGAGCTAACCGGACCTTGGCCCGCTTAAGGCGAGATTCTCCCGGGGTCGGTTCGAGTCGTACGCCGGATGGTTCTGCCGCCTTGCGCGGTCAGGCGGTGTGGGTTTCCTGAACATCTGGCTGATATGCCTGTTTCGCGGGCAGATTTCATGGGGCGCGGGGTCATTCCTGCGCCCCAGTCGTTGACCTGGTCCTTTTCGGCTTTAGGATGGAAATGGCGAGGCAGCGCTCGCCTGAGCCCTCAATGCGGCCGATCCCTTCTTCCACACAAACTTTCCTGATCGAGGTGGCCGATGTTCTCCATGCATAACCTCACCCCAAGGAGGTCGTTCCTGGGGAGGGCGGTCCTTGGAGGATTGAGTTTCATTGGCCTCGCCTTGGGCGGTTCACCGGCGGCATTTGGCCAGGAAAAGGTCCGGTTCGAAACGGTCGACGGCGTCACCTTGCGCGGCAATCTTTACACCAGCGATGCCGGGAGCAAGGCTCCCACGATCATCATGCTTCACCCCCTGACCAACGGGAAAGACAAGAAGCCCGGCGATCAGACCATGGATGGCTGGCAGCAACTCGCCGCCGATTTGCACAAGGCGAAATACACGGTTTTAACCTTCGATTTCCGCGGCCATGGCGAAAGCACGGCCGTTTCCCAGCAGATGTTTCAAAAGGCCGATTTCCCTCACAATACCCAAGGTGTCCGAACCCGGCGCGACATGACTTCGCTTGCCGCCAAGGACATGCAACCGGCCTACCTGCCTCACCTGGTCGATGACGTTAGCGCCGCTCGAGTTTTCCTGGATGGCCGCAACGACAGGGACCGGCTCAATAGCTCCAATTTGATTGTGCTGGGTGCCGGCGACGGCGCGACGATCGGGGCGTTGTGGATGGCCAGCGAATGGAAACGCCGCCGTGCGGATGTCTCGGCGGTAGGCTCCCCCTTGCTTGTCAATCGTCCTCCCGTCCCCACGAATTTCGGCGAACCGGAAGGTAGGGACCTGCTTGCGGGAATCTTCATTTCGATGTCTCCCACCTTGGGTGGCCGCAATATGCCGATCAACAACTGGATTCGCGACATCACCGCCAAGCGATCGACGCGAACCCAGCTTCTTTTTGTCTATGGCGGCAAGGATCCCAAAGTGGATCAAACCAACCTGGCTTGGCTCAAGGCCATTCGTCCTGGTTATGAACGCACCAAGGAGGGTAAGGTCAAGGTGACCAAGACCAATAACTCAAGCGGCCTCGATAAAACCGAGGACTCCAAAATCGATTCCAAGGAACAATCGGTTGGTTTGCTTCCCGGCGGCGAAGTCGCCGGTTTTCTCATCAAGACCTACTTGCCTGGTCTGCTTGAAGGAGTCGTGCTGCGCGAGCCGGAGCCTAAGGAAAACAAGACGAGGTACTACTACTGGGTGCCCGAGGTCAATGGCCAGCTCAATCGCCAGGGCGCCTATCCAGCCAAATACAAGGACGAAGAGGCCCTGCGAGCGCTTCCCATACGCATGTTCGGGCTGCAATAACGGGGCATTCGGTATCCAGTGGAAAAAAGAGGAGAGCCGGGCTTGAGCCTGGCTCTCCTCTTTTCCCTTTTCAACGTTCCATCGGCTTTTGCACGATGGGCGCATCCCCTGTTTATTTGCGCATGATGACGGTCTTCCCCGCACGGTTAATCACGGTCAGGCGCTTGTCCGCGGTTTCTCCCTTCAATGTAGCCGCAACCTCCTGGCCAACGAGTGGATAACGGAAGCCCGGCTTTGGCGCGCCGGGAGCGCGCATTTCAAATCCCTGCCAGGTCGTGCCTCCCTGACCGTTTTCAAGGGCGATCGTTTGATGAAACTCGTCAAACTCTTCGCGTGAGACGTTGGTGCGGATCGAGCCGAATCCGGTGGCCGCCACCAGTTTGGCCGAGCTCCAGGCGCGGGATGACAACGCAATGTCGAGCGCGCCGCTTTGCGTGACGATCCGGTGGGAACCGCTGGCGAGGGGCCGGGTGTTTTCCCAGTGGATATCGCCAAAATCATTCTCGATGTCGATCGGCCCATCCAGTTCGGCAAGATCCAGTTTACACTTGCCCAACCGCAGTTGGACCGGCCCCGTGACGTTGGCGATCGACAACTCCATGGCAGGCGGAGAATAGAGATCTCGTAAATCGTCGTGATAAGTGAGGCCGCCGCCACCCTTACCGAAATCCTGCCAGGCAGACATGCGAACCTGGCCCTTGATGTCGGCGATCCGGTTTAAGGGGAAGTTGCGCGAAGCCAGATTGCCTTTCAGGTTTCTCACCGAGAACGAGCCAAGATGATCCTGATCGGTCGCGCCCTCGCCATCGACGACGAGATTGGCTTCGAGATCTTCCACCACCAGGCCCCGGCGTGCACCCATCAGGCAAACGTCCGCACATGCCGGAATGTAGACGGTAAGCACTCCATATCGTTGCCGTTGCCCGCCCGATACCCCCTCGCCTCCCTCGGAAGAGACACGGTACTGAACAATCAGGTTGCTCTGGTAGTCGAGGCCCTCGACGGAAATGAGATCGATTTTCTTTCCGGTGAAATCGCGGAAGAACGAGCGGTAATTCTGAACTTCATCGACGAGTTTTTTGCGTCCAAGCAGGTCTTTTTCCGAAAAATTCGCCCCTTCTTTGGCAAGAAAGGCCTTCTCATCCTCTGCCGATTCTTTTTCGGTTTTGCCGGCGAATTCGCCTCGTTCAACCTTGTGCACGACGCGCAAGGCTTTCAAATGGTCGTCGACCGGCTTGCCGTCAGGCGAGAGCACCATCTTCTTGAGTTCGCATTTCACATTCGGGCCCGCCCAGCCTTTCACCCGAATCTGGTTGGCGACGATCGCCAGTTTCTTTTCCGGGCAAAGGGGAAACTCGATCGTCTCGGTCTGTTCATAGACCTTGGCGCCGGCGACAAAGACCTGTTTTGTTTCCAGTTCCTTGCGCAAGCCTTCCAGTTTGCGCCTGAGCGCGTCGAGCGATACCTTGGCATCCGGAGCCTTGATTTTCCCCTCATCGAGGTCTTTTTTCAGGGCCTCCAGTTGCACGACCGCCTTGTCGTATTCGGTTTTCAATTCGGCCGGGGCAAAATACCACCCCTTCAAGTTCTGAGCGATGATCACATGATTGGGCGGCGCGGCGATAGCCTTGGACTCGTCGGCTTGGGCGCTCGCCAGCCAGCCAGCCCAGCCTATCCCGGCCACAATCACCATTCCCAACCAACCTCTGCGCACAAAATGTCCTTTGCGAACCCATGAAAACATGGTTCTTCTCCTGTTTTAGAAACATCAAAATGACGCCAGAAAAAAACGACAATCAATCAACTAATCAATCAACCGCACAAAATGACGGCTTTATTTTTTGAATTCGGCCAGCGCTTGATCGATCTCGTCGCGTACCGCTCGAATCTGCACCGCCTCGGTGGTGTCCCGCAGTTCGGTTTCCATGCGCTTCAAGTCTTGTTCGAACTGGTGCTTGTCCCATTGAAGCAACGGCAATATCGCGATCGCGGATAAAGCCGGAAAATCCTCCGATGTCGAGGCGATCTGCGTTTTTTCTTTTTCCCGGCCAAAAAAGCCCACGGTGAGAAAGGCGGTCAGCGCCAAAGCGGCCAGGGCGTAAATCAGGCCACGGCGGGAGGCGCCCATTCTCTTTCTCGCGGCCTGGATCGTCAGGGTCGTTGCCCTCTCGTCGACAAGCTCCAGCGCCAGGGCCTTTTCCGTGACGCGTTCGATGAGCGACCGGGGGGCCTGGCGGGTTTGAACCGAAGTCAAAACCGTTTGCAGTTCCTGGGGAAATTCCGCCAGGTTTGTCGGCCGGTCCGGTTGATGTTTGGTCATGGGTTTCTCCCGGTAGCGATGCCCGCGAGGTCAGAGTTGGGCAGCAGACTCTCGCTTAAGCGTTCGCGCGCTTTGCAGAGGGCCTTGGCCACCGCGCCAGTGCTGATCCCAAGTAGGGCGGCCACCTCGCTGTGAGAGCGGTTTTCAAAACAGATCAGGCAAAAGACTTCGGCCTCTCGTGGGGCCATTTCCGGCAATCGTTCGCGGATCCTTTGTTCAGTTTCCTTGGCGATCAGGCTTTCCAGCGGATCGGAACGGGTACCCTGGTGCTCCTGGGCTTCCAGCAGCACCGTCGGTTTGCGTCGCCTGAGGCAATCGAGCGCCCGCCGTGTCGCCATGGTTTTTAAAAGGGCAGGCTCATGATGCAACTGGGCAAATCGCTTTCCGCGAAAGACTTCCAGGAACACCTCTTGCACCGTCTCTTCGGCGTCGGCCTCGTTGCCCAGGACCTTCCAGGCGGTATGGGTCAGCGGCTCGGCATGGGTCATGACGAATTGTCGCCAGGTCAGCTCCATGCCCGTGTCCGTTTAGAAGAGAGAGAGAGAAACGTGCGACTCCACCAACAAATCGAGAGGACCCGGCCCGAGATTACCATGCACGGGCTGATTTTCTTTGCGAGACTTGGCAACGTTGCGAAAGAAGCGATCGGTTAGGCCAGGATTTCCTGGATGACATGGCCGTGAACATCGGTCAGGCGGCGCGCAATGCCGTTGTGGTAGTAGGTCAGTTTCTCATGGTCGATGCCCATCAGGTGCAGGGCGGTCGCATGGAGGTCGTAGCTGTAGGCGGGCCGCTCGGCGGCCTTGAAACCGAACTCATCGCTGCTGCCGTAGGAAACGCCCCCCTTGATGCCTCCGCCCGCCATCCAGCAGGTGAATGCGCCCGGGTTGTGGTCGCGACCCTTGTTCCCTCCTTGTAAGAAAGGCTGTCTGCCAAATTCCGAGGCGCAAAGCACCAGGGTCGATTCCAGCAGGCCCCGGGACTTCAGATCGGCAAGGAGTGCTGAAACCCCCGTGTCGAGTACGCGGCCCCAGTAGCCATGATCCCGGACGATGTCCTCGTGCGAATCCCAGTTGGGCCGGATCTTCTTGGCGCCGGTGTTTTCCGAGCCGCAAAAAATCTGTACGAACCGCACGCCCCGTTCCACGAGGCGCCTGGCGAGCAGACACTGCCTGCCAAATGGCCCGGCGTCTTCATCGCCGATCAGGAATCGTTTTTGAGTCGACGCCGATTCCCGCGCCAAATCGACCGCCTCGGGCGCGCTGAGCTGAAGCTTGGCGGCCAGTTCGTAACTGGCGATACGCGCTTCCAGTTGGCCATCGCCGGGGTGGCCCGTTAGATGAGTCTGGTTCAAGCGCCTTAAAAACTCCCGATTGTCGCTTTCCGTGGCGGAATCGATTGGCTTGGAAGGAAACAGATCGGCGATGGCGGGTTTGCCCGCCGAGGGGTCGACGACCGTACCCTGATGGACCGCGGGAAGAAAACCGGCTCCCCAGTTGAGCACGCCGCCGGGGGGCAGGCCGCGCACATCGGGCAAAACCACGAAAGCAGGCAAATTCTCCGATTCGCTGCCAAGACCATAGCCGACCCACGAACCCATGCTCGGAAACCCGGGCTGGATGAATCCGCTATTCATCATGAACATGGCGGGGCCATGAAGCGCCGACTTGTTCTGCATCGAATGCAAAAAAGCGATCTCGTCGACATGCCGGGCCATGCCGGGAAACAGGTCGCTGAGCGCCTTGCCGCACTGGCCATGTTGGCGGAATTTCCAGAAGCTCTTCGCGTAGATTCCCGCCACTCCGGCAAAGGTTTGCTTGCCCAGTTCCGCGTCAAACGGTTTGCCGTGCGATTTTTCCAAACCCGGTTTGTAATCCCAGGTGTCGACATGACTCAGGCCGCCGGGGCAGAAGATCTCAATGACCGCCGTCGCCTTGGGGGCGAACTGGGCAGGCTTAGCCGCCAAGGGCGATACGGGGCCATCGGCCATGAGGCGATTTTCCCGGCCCAGGAGGTAGGAAAGGGCCAGGGTTCCAAGGCCCGTCCCGGTGCGTGCCAGCAACTGGCGGCGGGCTAGCAGTGAGGATAACGGCAAGGAAGGCTTCATGAATCAATCCAGATGAACAAATTCGTTCGCATTGAAAAGCATGCGGCAAAACTGCTCCAGGCCGCGCTTGCGCGCCAGGGCCAGGGCCGCCGCTTTTTCTTCGGATGAGGGCGGCCGGCAAAGTGCGAGGACAAAGGCGCGTTCGATCTTGGCTTCATCGTTGCCTGGGAACTCCTTTTCCAGCCGCGCCGCGAAATGGCTGGACTGGCGCAGCAGGAAGTCGTTGTTGAGCAGAGCCAGCGCCTGTAAGGCGGTGGTGGTCGCGTTGCGCGCCGGAGTGAGGCTGGCCGGGTTGGGACAGTCGAGCGTTGTGAGCAAGGGTTGCGGCGTGGTGCGCACGATGAAGCGGTAAATGCTGCGCCGCCACAATTCGGGCTGGTCAGGAGTGATGTAACCATAGACGGGAGCGTACTCTTCCTTGTAATTGAAGTCGCGAAACCCGGGGCCAAACATCGCTGAGTTCAGCGTTCCGCTGGTAAAGAGCACCGCGTCGCGCAGTGATTCGGCGTCAAGGCGCCTGGGGTTTTGTTTCCAAAGAAGCCGGTTTTGCGCATCGAGCGAGCGAGCCTTGTCGTTGGCGATGTTGGATTTTTGTTTGTAGGTTTCGCTCGTGCAGATCAGGCGATGAATTGCCTTGAGCGAGCCCTGGTTCCGACGCAACTGGCCGGCAAGCCAGTCGAGCAGTTCGGGATGGGTCGGCTTGCCGCCCGCCAGGCCGAAGTCGCTGGGAGTGTCGACGATTCCCGAACCGAAATGATGATGCCAAAGACGATTGACGATGATGCGTGAAGGCAGCGGATTGCGCTCATCGGTGATCCAGCCAGCCAGCGCCTTGCGCCGTTCTCCTTCGGGGGTTGAACCACTCCCTAGCGCGGCGGGAAGATCCTGAATTAAGCCAAACGCTGCGGGGGAGACCAGGTCGCCCGTCTGTTCCGGATTGCCGCGCTTTTGAATGCGAACCTCCGGCGCGGTCCCCGAGACGATGCCGTACACCTTGGCAGGTTCGCTTGCCTGGGACTGGCGTTGGCGCTTTTCGATGAGATCTTTTTGTAAGCGTTCTTTTTGCAATTTTTGTTCATCGGTCAAGGGGACGAGCTTGGCCTGTTGGATATTGGCATCGCCAAAAAAGATTTGATCGAAGCCGATATTCCCATCCTTGCCTTCCGTGGCCATCAGGGTCAAAAACTGAGCCGATTCGGGCAACTCGATATCGACCGCAAGCGGCGCGGAGCGCGGGCCAACTCCGCTTGCGAAATAGTGAATCTTGCCATCGACCAGCACCCAGGCATCGGCCGCGGTGTTCATTGCGGCGGGACGGCCGCCGTAACCGATCGCCGCGCGAAAGCGCAAGGACGAGCCGCCAGCATCCTTGGCGGCTAATTCCTTGCGAAAGGGGGCCAGGGGAAACGTGATGGCGGCGTTGGCGTGCAAACCCAAAAGAGAATGGCCGCTGGAGGCGTAGTCGGTCGCTCCGATTGTGGTCGCTTTTTGATCGTTCACGGGACCATGGCGGATGGCATCCCAGGCCTGCCCCGAAGTTAACGGAATTTTGTCCGTGAAGAGGCCGGTGGAGCTGAGGAGGACTTTGGTTTTTGGCCCGCCTTGAACGATGACCACGCCATCGATGAACGGGTTTTCGACGCGGGCAAACTGGTTCGTGTGGCCCGAAGGCACCATGGCGGTCTTTTCTTTCTGAGGTTTGCCAGTGACCAGGTTGATCCCCAGCCCTGCAGTGCCCTTGCCACGGCCGTCGCCGCCGCCGACGAGGTCGGCCAGATCGAGACCTCTTTGTTCCAGCTTGGCCAGGTCCTTTTCCAGCTCCGCGATCTGCCGGCTCAGCTCCTGTTTTTCATCCGCGAGCTTCTTGGATGCGGCCGGGTCGGCCTCCCGGTCGCCGCGCGTCACGCCGGCGAAAACGGAAATGAGGGAGTAATACTCGCGCTGGCTGACCGGGTCGATCTTGTGATCGTGGCAGCGGGCGCAATTGATCGTGATGCCGCAAGTCCCGGCGATCACCTGAGTCAACATATCGTCGAGGTCGTCGGCGCGGGCCTGGCGCTTGAGCACGGGACTAGGTGTTTCGGCCTGGCCGACAAAATCCCAGGGACCGGCCGCGAGAAAACCGGTCGCGATGATCGCCTTGGAGTCCGTGGGTCTGAGCACATCGCCGGCAATCTGGTCTTCCAGGAAGCGGGGGAATGGCATGTCGTCATTGAATGCCTGGATGACCCAGTCGCGATAGCGCCAGGCATGGTCGCGGCGCTGATCTCTTTCAAAGCCATGGGTGTCGGCATAGTGGGCAATGTCGAGCCAGTGCCTGGCCCAGCGCTCGCCATAGTGGGGCGAGGACAGGTACCGGTCGAGTAGTTTTTCGTAGGCCTGGGGATCGGAGTCGCGTTCAAAAGCGGCCACTTCCTCCGGCCTGGGCGGCAAGCCGAGCAGATCGAAGGAAAGCCGCCGGATGAGTGTGCGGCGATCGGCCTGAGGTGCGCGAGTCAGGCCCGACTGCGTCAGGCGGATTGCCACGAAGCGATCGATGGGGTGATGAGACTCAGGCGTACCATTTCGTGGAAATGTCTGGGGCGGCTGGGGATTTCGCAGGGGCTGCCACGCCCAGTGATCGAGCCGGGGATCTCTCGTCGAATCGATGACGCTCCAGGGAGTGCCGGCATCGATCCAGCGAGTGATCAGGTCAATCTCCTTGGCGGAAAGCGGTTCGCCCTTGGGGGGCATGCGCGTTTTGAGATCGGCACTGCCGATGCGGCGGAAGATCTCACTCGCGCGAGCATTCCCTGCCTTGAGAATCGGTCCGGAAGCCCCTCCTTCAAAAATCGCCGCTTTGCGGTCGAGGCGCAACCCGCCCTTCTGGGCGGGGCCGTGGCACGAAAGGCAACGAGATTGAAATATCTGATTCACCTGGGCCGAAAGATCGTCTGGAGCAGCAAGGGCCAGAACCAGCCATCCACCGAGGAGGGGAGCGATCATCATGCATCCAGTGCGAAACCGAAGAGGGAGAAAGCAGGGGGCAGCCCGAGAAGTTACTTGTTTTCATTTTATTGTCGGCCGTGGGCGCGGCGGGGGGCAATCCGGGGAGGAATCGGTGAGAAAAGGAAAGCCTGGCCTGGCGATCCCCCTTGACGGTTCTCATCATTGCACCGAAATGACAAACAGGGAGGCCGAATCGACGGAATGTTTCGACGAACGTTTGGATCGGCAATTCGTGGGATGGTCTTGGGAAATCTTGAGCCAGGAAATTTTGGGATTGATGGACCCGCCCCTGGCGGATTTTGCGCGAGGAATTAGCTTGGAGCTTAGGCGTGTTCCCTCCTTCGCCAACCTCCAAGAATCGACGCCATGAAATCGCTTTCGTCACTTTTATGGTTGTGTCTGGTTGCATGGTTTTCCTCAAGCCAGGCACACGCTCAGGCGAATCCCCAGGGCACCGCTGGATCCTGGAAGGCGGGATTCGCGAAAACGGCCATCACCCCCGATCGGCCGATGTGGATGTCGGGCTATGCCAGCCGGAACAAACCGGCCACGGGCACGCTGCACGACCTCTGGGCCAAGGCGGTGGCCCTTGAAGATCCTCAGGGAAACAAGGTGATCCTGATCACCCTGGATCTGGTCGGGATCGATCGCGACACTTCCAGTCAGATTCGCACGCAGATTGCGCGCGCCGCGCAGATGGACCCGGGTTCGATCTGCATCAATTGCTCCCACACCCACTGCGGGCCAGTGGTCGGGCAAAACCTGCGGGCGATGTATTTTCTGGGACCGATCGAAAACCTTCTGGTGGACAAATACACGAAAAACTTGATCGATACCTCGGTATCGTTGGCGCGCCGCGCGCTGCTCGATCTGACTCCCGCGCGAATCTCTCATGGGATGGGCAACGCCTCATTCGCCGTGAATCGGCGCAACAACAAGGAAGCCGATGTCCCCAAGATTCGCGAGGCGGGCGAACTGAAGGGACCGGTCGATCACGCGGTGCCGGTGCTCGTCGTTCAGGATCTCAAGGGGAATTTGCGCGGCTTGGTCTGCGAATATGCCTGCCATGCCACCACGCTGGATTCCTACGAATGGTGCGGCGACTACCCGGGGTTTGGCATGTTGGAACTCGAAAAGCGCCACCCGGGGGCCATGGCCTTATTCTGTGCCGGCTGCGGCGCCGATCAAAATCCGCTTCCGCGCCGAAAAGTCGAGCTTGCCAAGCAGTATGGCAACCAGCTTGCCGATGCCGTCGACAAGGTGCTGGCGGTGACGACGCCGGAAATCTCGGGAACGCTGCGTTCTCAATACAAAGAAATTCCCTTGGGCTATGCCGAACTGCCCACGCGCGAAAAGCTCTTTGAGATGTCGATCTCGATGGATCGCTACCAGGCCGCGCGCGGAGCTTACCTATTGCAAAAAATGATGGTCGAACGCAAACTCGATGAGACTTACCCCTATCCGATTCAGGTCTGGCACCTGGGAACCGGGCCAATTTGGGTTCATCTCGGAGGTGAGGTCACAGTCGAATACAGCTTGCGCCTCAAGGCCGAAAACAAAGGGAAAGCGCTCTGGGTCGATGGCTACAGCAACGATGTGATGGCCTATATCCCGTCAACCAAGGTCCTGAAGGAAGGCGGATACGAAGGGGCCACCTCCATGGTCTACTACGGGCTGCCTTCCACCTGGGCCCCCGCGATCGAGGAACAGATCATCACGGCGGCCAATGGCCTGATCAAGTAAGTCCAATAGGGCCGATCAGGCCTTTTTGATTCCCGGCTGACCGGCCTCGACCACAAACGAGGCCCGGTTCACGACTTTGCCGTTGGGCTTCAGCACATCCTCAACCGCGACATAATCGCTTTTCCAGAGGTCCTTGCTCACCTGGCAGCGGACATAACCCCGCTCGGAATTGTGGAACTTGACGCTTGGGTTGACCGAGTACAGGTCGTCGAGATAGGCCGGCTTGACTTGGCCATTGCCGCCCGAGGTGATCGAGGTGCCGACAAATTCGCTGGCAACAACCGGCTGTTCCGCCTTGCGATCGTCAATGCGCAAGTCATTGACCCAGTTGGAATGAATGTCCCCCGTGAGCACCACCGGATTGGGGACTTTGCGTTGGGCGATGAAGCGCATCAGCTCCATACGCTCATGTGCGTAACCGGGCCATTGATCCATCGAGTATTGCGGTGTCTTGCCGTTACGAGCGATGGCCGCCATCGCCATCATCACCTGCTGGGCCAGGACATTCCAGGTTCCCTGCGACTGGAGCAGGGCGCTTTGCAGCCAGCGTTTTTGACGCAAGCCAAGGATCGTGTTTTTGGGATCAAGCGCGGCTTCGTTCATTTGCGCGGGCTTGTCGTCGTTGGGCTGGTCGGTGCGGTACTGGCGGGTGTCGAGCACGAAGAATTCCGCAAGCCGCCCAAAGGAGGCCTTGCGGTAGAGGACCATGTCGGGGCCTTGGGGAATCGAGCGGCGCCTCAGCGGCATCGCCTCGTAGTAGGCCTGGTAGGCGTTAGCGCGGCGAAGGAGAAACTCGGCGGGCTTGACTTGTTTTTCCTCGGAGATGTCGTTGGCGCAGTTGTTGTCGAATTCGTGGTCATCCCAGGTGACAAACCAGGGGCACTGGGCGTGCATGGCGGCAAGCAGCGGATCGCTTCGGTACTGGGAATGGCGCACCCGGTATTCGTCCAGCGTCTCGATCTCCTTGCCCACATGCTTGCGCACGCGGCCATCTTTGCCCTCGCCTTCGTAAATGTAGTCCCCCAGATGAAAGACCAGGTCGAGCTGGTCCTTGGCCATCTGCTCATACGCGGTGAAGTGGCCCGATTCGTAGTGCTGGCAGGAGGCAAAGGCAAAGCGCAACGATTCGGGCGTCGTGTCCGGTGCCGGAAGGGTTCGTGTTCTACCTAGGGGGCTGGTCGCGTTGCCGCTATGGAAACGGTACCAGTACCAGCGGTCGGGTTTCAGTCCGTTGACCTCGATGCGAACGCTGTGGCCTAGTTGGGGCGTGACTAGTGCCGTGCCTGAGCGCAGGCCTTTTTTCATCGCCTCGTCTTCGGCGATTTCCCATTTCACCTCAACCACTTCGGGTTTCATGCCACCGGCTTGTTCGAGCGGGCTCGGGGCGAGCTTGGTCCAGAGCACCACGCTTTGCGCGTCGGGATCGCCCGAGGCGACACCCAGCGAGAAGGGCTGGTCGGCAAAGCGGGGATACCGGTTGGCCCAGGTGGCTCGTTCGAACAGAGGTAGAGAGGCGATGGCGCTCGTGAAGGCCAGAAAGGTTCGGCGGCTCGGGCCGCCCTTTTGGGAACCTTCGCGGCGGACCGCTTCCTTCCACTGGTCGAGATTCACCATGTGCGTGCTCCTACAGGGCGTCTTGAAGGCGCGTGATGGCCGATTTGCTTCGAGAAATCGAGGCGATTCGCTCCCGCCAAGTAGGGTTTTTATGGGGCCGTAGGGCAGGGCGCTGTGAATATCCGGCGAAGGTTTTCTCTGCCTGTTTGGAAGTGAATTGAACCGAAATCGTCCCGACGGACAGAACCGGCTCACTGGGCCATGAAGGGCCCAAGGATCCAGTTGGCCGTCGAAAAGAAAATCACGATGCCGGTGACATCGACCGCGGTGGCCACGAAGGGACTTGAGGCGATACCGGGATCGACCCCGAATCGCTGAAATACCAGCGGGAGCATGGCTCCCACGATCGTGCCCCACAAGCAAATCAAAGCCACGGAAATGGCCACCACCAGCGCCAAGTCCGCCGCCCGCACCGCTTCGCGGGGAAAGGTGCAGCCCGCGGGAAACTGGTACTGGATTTCGCCGTTATCGAGAGGAACCGGCGCGGGCATCGTCGCGTGTTCGGGCAACTTCAAATGGTGAACGTCGTCGGCTTTCGGAGTGATCGTCTGGCGGCAGCCGGGCGGAAGAATGATGTGCCCGTTCTTGGCCATCGCCAGTTCGGTACTTCCCGCGGGCAAGTTGATCGTGAAGGCGTCGTGGCGTGGAGGGGTCGCGGCGCGCACATCTTCGGGAGTCAAAAATCCGCGGACGAATGCGATCAGCCCCAGAGTCAGACCCAGCGCCAGGCCCATCCAAATTTCTTGGCGCAGCACTTTGAACCAGTTGTCGATGCGTACCTGGCCCAGCGCCATGGCGCGCGTGATCAGCGTTGCGGCCTGCGAGCCCGAATTGCCACCCGTTGAAATGCAAAGGGGCACGAACAGGCTCAAAACCACCACCTTGGCAATCGAATCCTCGAAGGAAGCCAGGGCGGTGAAGGTCAGCAGTTCGGCGCCGAACAGGCAAGACAGCCAGATCGCTCGCTTTTGCCACATCGTCGTGAACGAGGTCTCGAGGTAGTCGTCTTTCAAGGGATCGACGGCACCCATCCGGTGGGCATCGGCGGTTGCTTCGTCCACGACCACGTCGATGACGTCGTCATGGGTGACGATGCCGACCAGGCGCTTGTCGTTATCGACGACCGGTAAGGCGATGAGGTCGTAGCGGGCGAGTTCGCGGGCCACCTGTTCGCGCTCGTCGTCGGCGTTCACCGTGACGATCCGGGTTTCCATGATGTCGGAAATCGGGGTTTGGCGCTTCGCCAAAATGAGATTGCGCAAGGTGACGACGCCGACGATCCGCCGCTGGTCGTCGACGATGTAGATGTAATAGATCGTTTCCTTGTTCGGTGCTTGCAGCCGCAACCGTTCGAGCGCTTCCTCGACGGTGAGATTCTCAGGAAGCCAGGCGTAGTCGGTCGTCATGAGCGCGCCGACGGTGTTTTCGCCGTAGCGGGTCAGCGAGGCGATGTCCTTGCGGTCGGCTTCGTCGATCAACCGCAGTAGCGATTCGCCCACCTTGGGATCGAGGCGACGCAAGAGATCAGCCCGGTCGTCATGGGACATGGTTTCGATGATGCGGGCCATCTGCTGGGGCGCGGCCGCGGCGACCAGAGATTCCTGAGTTTCATGGCCCAAATAAGAGAAAATCGCGGTTTGATTTTCCGGACTGACATGGCGAATGAAGTCCCAAACGCCGGTGGGTTCCAGTTCTCCTTCCAGGGCTTCGGCGACGGTGGCGGGGTGAAGCACCTCACAAAAGGCTTCCATCGCAGGGTAATCCTTGCGTTGGACAATATCGCGGACCTCGGGTCCAAACAAATCATGCGCCATGGGTCAGGCCTTACTCCGGGTCGTCTAGATAGTGAAAGGATGCCGAAATTGCACGGATTTCCAAGGGGGAGAATGTGGGGGGTGGGTGAACCGGAGGGAAAGGACATACGCGGGCCCAACTACTGTCCACGGCGGTCTGTGTCCAAAGGAGAAGATTTCGCGTATCCCACCACGAGCGGCAGGGCCGGGCTTTGGCTGTCCTTGCCCAGTTCGGCGACTCCACGATAATGTCAACTTGACTCTACCTGGTCGCCCGCCAACTTTCATGACTATGAGGATGACGCCATGATTGCGGCCAAGAGAATTCTTGTCTCTTTGCTCGTTATTTTTTGCGCGAGCGAGTTGGCTTATTCGCAGGCTCAAAAAAAGCCAAATATATTATTTATTTTCACCGATGATCATGCCAGCCATGCGATCGGCGCTTATGGTTCCAAGATCAACAAAACTCCCCACATGGACCGGCTTGCGCGCGAAGGGATGCTTTATCGCAACTGTTTTTGCACCAATAGCATCTGCGGTCCGAGCCGGGCGGTGATTCTGACCGGCAAGCACAGCCATTTGAACGGCTTTTACGACAACAACTCTCGTTTTGATGGCGCTCAGGCGACTTTTCCCAAGATGCTCCAGTCGGCCGGATATCAAACCGCCATGATCGGCAAATGGCATCTGGTGAGTGACCCGACCGGATTTGATAAGTGGACAGTCCTTCCGGGTCAGGGCCTCTATTACAACCCCGATTTCAAGACGCCGAAGGGAAACATCAGGGTCGAAGGCTACGTCACCGAGATCATCACGAGCATGGCGATCGACTGGCTGGAAAAGGAGCGCGACGCGTCGAAGCCGTTTCTACTCATGTGCCAGCATAAGGCGCCGCACCGCGAATGGGCACCCGGTCCCAATCAACTTGGTCTTTACCGCGATCACGACATTCCGGAACCCGATTCGCTCTTTGACGATTGGGCCGGGCTGGCGCCGGGGGCCAAACAGCAAGAAATGACGATCGAGCGTCACCTCACCGACACCGATTTGAAGGTCAAGGCGCCAGGCAACTTGACGCCGGCTCAGAAAGCGCTTTGGGATAAGTACTACGAACCGGAAAACGAGGCGTTCAACAAGGCCAAGCCAACGGGGAAAGAACTGGTGCGCTGGAAATACCAGCGGTACCTCAAGGATTACCTGCGCTGTGTGGCGGGAGTGGATGAGAGCGTGGGGAGGGTGCTCAAGTACCTCGACGAGAAGGGATTGGCAGAGAACACGATCGTCATCTATTCGTCCGACCAGGGGTTCTATCTGGGGGACAAGGGCTGGTTCGACAAGCGCTGGATGTACGATTACTCGCTACGGATGCCTCTGATTGTCCGCTGGCCGGGCAAAGTGAAGCCAGGCAGCGAAAACACGGACCTCGTGCAAAACCTCGATTTCGCACCGACCTTTTTGCAGGCCGCCGGCGCTCAGGTTCCCGCCGATATGCAGGGGGCGAGCCTGGTGGGAGCGCTTGAAGGCAAGACGCCTGCCGACTGGCGCAAATCGATTTATTACCACTACTACGAATACCCAGCCGTCCACATGGTGCCGCGCCATTACGGGGTGCGCACGGCGACGCACAAGCTGATTCACTACTATCAGCGCGACGAGTGGGAGTTATTTGATCTGGTCAAGGATCCCACGGAGAAACAGTCGGTTTTCGCCGATCCGGCGTACCGGGAGGTTCGCGCTCAACTGGCCGAAGAACTCGTCCGTTTGCGCAAGTTTTACAAGGTCGAGGGCGCGTGGGAACCTGGAATGGCGAAGGATGCCGCGCGCTGAAAAGGCCTGCTGAAGTTCGTCCCACTCAGAGCGAAACGCCAAGTAAGAAGAGGCCGGGTATGGAGGGATTGCATCCTGAACGAGGTGAGGCGAGTTCTCTCGGGAAGTTGAATTTTTGGAACTTGTATGGCGTTCTTGAATACATGTCTTTTTTCATGTTTATTTTATTCCAGGTTTTGTATTTTTTACTTACATGGGGTATTGGGTATTTGTCATATGAATTGATCAAGTGGGAATATCGATTTGCGCTTAAAATTTGGGATGAGCCGTTTGCAACTGTATTCGTGATTTTTTTTGGGTCGCAGGTTACGGCTATTATATGCGCTTGCTTTTTCTTCTTTATGTTGTCGTATCTTTTGGCGATTTTTATAAGCGAAAACAGAAGCAATGTTTTGGATATGGAAGACAATGAGCCAATAGTTATGGATTTTATTAATGCGATACCTGGTCTTTCAAGAAGGAAATTAAAAGGGATAGGAGTCTATCCCGGGAGTGGAGTGCTATTGTTTTGGAATAGTATGATTCGCGCTAACATCTTGACGGACGCTAGATATATAGCGATCGGGGCGGCCACTATCAATTCCATGAATTGTAGCGAACTAAAATCATTCGTAATTTTCTCCAAATCATTAGGATTGGCCGAAACCACGATTGTACACAGCATTGTAAACATTGCGAAGTTTCAGCTCACGGCTGTTTTTGTTCTAATAGGCAATTTTTTAAGTGCGCTTAATAAGATCATTATTAAATTGGGAATTTTTGCCGTGTTAATAGCTCCTGTTTTTTTAGCTATTATGTTAATTGGTATAATTGTGGTTGTTTTGAATGTCGCTTTGAATCTGCTAATATTATTTTCTGTTCCAATCAGAAGGAAAAATCATTTTTTCGCCGCGGAATGCGCCGCCAAAATGACCGGATCCAGGGCTTTCCTCGATTGTCTTCTCCGAGAGAAGACCTCTTTTAGTTATTTCATGACGGCTCATGCTTTCTTGTCGAAGGCCTACCACCATGGCTTCGTATCGCCCGATCTTTACCGGCATATGAGCGAGATTGAAGCTCGGCACAAAATGGAGAAGAATGACCCCGATAAGAAAGGAACCGTGGCCACAGCAGATAAGAGTAAGCCTCGTGAGCCCAAGAAACGGACAGCCAAGGAAACCTGGGACTATTATCAAAGCAATATTTTCGAAGAAGGGGAGCTGGAAAATTACATTACGCGTTTGGGAGCGGTAGGCGAAATCGACCGGCGCCCTTCTTGGTATCTATTTATTGGCAATTACGAAATCAAAAAACGACTAACCAATATGTATTATAAAGACATATCTGTTCATGGTAAGGAAAATAATTCAAATGACAAAATTCAATCATCGCAATTTGCAGAAGAGGAAATTAAATTAAATAAAATACCCGATAGATACCGTGGTGTCTACGATAACCGAGACATTGAGATCGATGGCCTGACTGATTTGATTAAAGAGGCAAAAGAGCGCAAAATCGGCACGGAGGAGCTTAGAAGCATGATTTCCCCCTTTCCTTCCGAGACTATGGTGAAATCGGTAGGAAGGCTGAGAGAACTGCGGCAACAGGAAATGGATCTTCGCCAGGACTCCGCCCAATCTGCCTGGGCGACCGATCCCATTGCTGGCGTGCTAGCAGCAACGGATCATTCGGAATCGGCCAGGGCGACCGAACTGCAGAGGACTCATCGGGAGATTGAAATTGCCAGAAAAGAAGTCGCGCAAGCGGACGAAGGCGTTTTCCGCGCTCATTGGTGGCTCGATCCAACAAACGAGCAACATTGCCAGGAGCTGCATACCAGGTACTTTTTTCAACTGGAGCTTCAGAAGACAATCCCGGCATGCTCGGGTGCCCTTGATCGCCTGAACGAACTTCTTGCCTCGGTACTTGAAAACGATTCAAGTACCTCTGTACCACACGACTGGGAACATGTCGCGCTCTGTGCGAAAAATGCCATCCAAGACCTATTGGCCGATCAGCCGAAAAATACGTGCCTTCGCACGATCCTTCACTTTGAAGAAAAGCCCCTACGGCAAGAACTCTGGGGCGATGAAAATGAAGTCCGGGAAATTCTCAACGGCGATTGGGCGTTCACTCCAGAATTTGCGCTACGACTCACGTCTTTGCTCGACACCACTGTCAAAAGGCTGGCACGGATCCGTTTCCTGAACCTTTGGACGCTTCTGCACAATCAAGAAATCGCAGTCATTGAATGGTCTGCCAAAAATGGCGGCTGAAAACGGCACCCAATCCACCTGAAGTTGGTCTATTTGGTATTTTCGCCGCTGCTACTCCCCTTCTTCCTCACTCGTCCACTTCGCCACCAAAAGCAAGACCAGGTCGTACACCGCGTGGCAGACCATCACCGAAACCAGATCGTCCGTGTAAAGATAAAGCACCGACAAGCCCACACTCGCGATCGCCGCCGCGACGACATAGGCGATGCTCAAACTATGCAGCAGGCCAAATAGCACCGCGACCAGCACGATCACCACCGGCGTGCTTACACCGTACTGGCTAAGCCCCTGCTGAATCAGCCCGCGAAATAAAAGCTCTTCGCCCACGCCGGCCAACAGAGAAATGCCAATCAGATCGGGGACATTGCATTCCCCCAACATCTCGGTGGCGATCCGATCGACCTTTTCGCGCAATCGTTTGGCGAATCCCAAGGGCAACCGCTGCACCAAGAGCGCCACGGCCGCGGCCGCCACACCAAAGCCAACACCAAGCGCCAGTGATACCCAGTTGGGTGGCGACAGATGAATCGTCGCGTGAAAGGGCACCGCGATTAACCAGCCAATGATGAGCGCCAATGCGCCCATTCCCGCCTCGATGAGAATGCTCAAGAGCATCACATCGTTGCGCGAAAGCCCCAGCGCCGAGGCGTTTTCATCGCCAGTTTCGGGAGTGTCGATCATGAAATTCCGGGAGAAGAGCCCTGATAAACTTCAGGGCTTTAGGCAATGATATCCCGCACGACATGTCCGTGAACATCTGTTAGCCGAAAATCTCGTCCCGCGAATCGGTATGTCAAGCGCTCGTGATCAAACCCCAGCAAATGAAGGATCGTCGCCTGCAGATCGTGGAAATGCATCGGCTTTTCCACGGCCTTGAAGCCGAATTCATCCGTGGCCCCATGGACATGTCCTTTTTTAACACCACCGCCCGCCATCCACATGGTGAAGCCCCAGTGGTTATGATCGCGGCCATTGACCTTGCCCTGATTGGCCCCCGGAGTGGGGAGTTCGACCGTCGGCGTGCGGCCGAATTCGCCGCCCCAGATGACCAGCGTGTCTTCGAGCATTCCCCGTTGCTTGAGATCGAAGAGCAGGGCGCCAATGGCCTGGTCGCATTCCTTGGCCAGATTGCGATGGTTGAAGGCGAGGTCGTCGTGGCTGTCCCAGGGTTGCCCGGCGCCATGCCATACCTGCACGAAGCGCACGCCTCGTTCGATCAAGCGGCGGGCAATGAGCATCTGCCGGCCTTGCAACTCGTTGCCGTACAGCTCCAACGTCTGCTTTGATTCGCGCGTAATGTCGAACGCGTCGGCCGCATCGAGCTGCATGCGGTAAGCCAGCTCAAACGACTGAATACGCGCTTCCAAACCGGCATCGGGCGGATGCTTTTCCGCGTGCTTGGAGTTCAATTTGCCAAGAAGATCGAGCTGGCGCCGCTGAGCGGATAGGGGAATCTTGGCATTGCGAATGTTCTCCACAAGGCGATCGATTTCCGTGTTGCGGGTGTTGATGTAGGTGCCCTGGAAAACACCGGGCAAGAACGCGGCCTGCCAGTTCTGGGTTTCCTGAATGGGATAGCCATCCGGACACATTGCGATGAAGCCGGGCAGATTCTCGTTTTCGGCGCCCAGACCGTAGGTGACCCAGCTTCCCATGCTCGGCCGAATCAGGCGCGAATCGCCGCAGTTGAGCATCATGAGCGAGGGTTCATGATTGGGCACATCGCCATGCATCGAGCGGATGACGCAAAGCTCATCGGCCATCTTGCCCACATGGGGGAAAAGGTCGGAAATCTCAAGGCCCGACTGTCCATATTTCTTGAAGGCGAAGGGCGAGCCCAGGGCCGCGCCGGTCTTGCGTTCGGTGCCCAGGTTAGGCCGGGAAAGAACCTTGCCGTTTTGCTTGGTCAGCTCGGGCTTGGGATCGAAGGTATCGACATGGCTGGGCCCGCCATTCATGAACAGGTGAATGACGCGCTTGGCCTTGGCGGGAAAATGCGGTCCGCGCGGCGCCAGGGGCGTCGCCCCGCGCGCTTCCTGTTGGCCAAGTAGGGCGGATAAACCAAGGCCGCCCATGCCCATGCCCACCCGTCCCAACCAATCCCGGCGGCTCATCGGCTCAAAATTCGAACGATTGGCAAGCATGACGCCTCTTCTGAATATCAGTCCACAAAAACGAATTCATTGGCGCACAAAAGCGCCTGGGCATATTGCTCAAGCGGCAGCACCTCGGAAGGTGCGGGAGGCCCCACGAAATCCGAGGGCGTTTGTAGGAACTCAAGCCCCAGGCTCAGTTCGCTCGCGTCGGGATTTCGCCCAAACAAGATCCGGTAAAGGACTTTAATGCGCCCCTCTACATCGGCGGCGGCTTTCACTTCCTTACGCGATGCCAGGGCCTGGGCCAACTCGAGCGTGAAGGGGTGGTTCATCCAGAAGAGGGCCTGCTGGGGCACGGTGGTGTTGTGCCTTTTTGGCGTCGCCAAATCGGGGCTGGCGGTGTCGAAGGTTCGGTAAAGGCCGGGCAGGTTTTGCCGGTCGATGAATCCGTAGATCGTACGCTTCAGCGGATAAGGCGCGGTGAGCAGGTCGACCGAAGGCCCCTCGTGCTCTAACTTCAATTTGCCCGCCACGAAGAGCATGGCATCGCGCTGGATTTCGAATTCGAAGCGGCGCCGATTCGCGTGGGCAAGCAGGCGGTTCTCCGGATCGCGCGCCAGGCTGTCCGCGCTGCCGTCGCTCGATTGACGCCAGGCCCGGCTTGTCAAAATCTGCTTGTGCAGCTTCTTGATCGACCAGCCGTTTTCCACAAAGGTTGCCGCCAGGTAATCGAGCAGTTCGGGGTGGGTGGGAAGCTCGCCGCGCACGCCAAAGTCGCCCGGGGTTCTCACGAGACCTTCGCCGAAATGGAGCATCCAGACCCGGTTGACGAACACTCTTGCCGTGAGCGGATTGGTGGGGCTGGCAATGGCCTGGGCCAATTCCAGTCGGCCTCCCCCCTTTTCGAACGTTTTGACTTCACTTGTGTAGAGCACTTCGGGAAATCGGCGCTTGACCGAAGGGCCGGGCATACCCGGATTGCCGCGCAAAAACACCCGGTGGTCGTTGGGCTTGGGCTTTTCTTCAAGCGCCATCGCTCGCGGTGGCGCACCGGGCGAGCCGGCATTGTACGCGTCGATTTTGGCCTTCAGGCCGCTCAATTCGTTGCGATCGGCGCGGGTGAAAAAGCGCTCAATCTTTTCGGTCGGAACGGTGCAAGGCGAATCGGCGTCAAACAGCACCTTGCGCAGTGCCGCGAAATTCGGGTCATCGGGTTTGGCGGCGATGGCCTTGTCGAATGCCTTGCCATAGGCCGTGGCAACCTGGGAAAGAGTCTTGATTTGCGGTTCGGCGAGCAAAGCCTCCCGGATTGTCGGATGCACCGCTTTGGCATCGAGCATTCCCAGCGTGCGGATCACCGCCGGAGACAGTTCCGCGAACTTTTCCGTAGGCAGGGCGGCCAGATCGAACCAGGCCTTCCAGACCGGGTCCTTGGCGCGATCGGCCTTACCCAGATAAGTCTTCCACCGTTCGAGCATCGGCTTTTGCGTGGTGAAGGTCGATTGCGGGGGAAGGCCCTTTTCGCTTGGAGGGCGCTCGCTGTCGCGTACCGCCAAAAGATAATGGCTGGCCTCCTTGCGGGCGCGATCTGGCAACTCGGCTTTCGTCTTTGCCAGGAACGTATCGAGCTTGGCCTGCCGTTCCGCCAGGCCTTTTTCAAAGGCCTTGTACGCCTCGGCATTTTTTGCCGGACCGATCAGGGGCAACTCGGCCGGTTCGGTGGAGCAGGAGAAAATGCCATAAAGCGCGTAGTAGTCTTTTTGCGTCAGGGCGTCGTACTTGTGATCATGGCAGCGGGCGCAGGCCAGGGTCATTCCTTGCAGTCCGCGCATGACCGTGTCGATGCGGTCGTCGATGATGTCGTTGATGTTGTTGAGAAAGCGCCGGCCGAGGGTGAGGTAACCGAGGGCTGCCAGGGGAGTTTTGTCCGGACCCACATCCACGAGATCGGCCGCCAACTGTTCGAGCAAGAAGCGATCGTACGGCTTGTCTTCATTCATGGAGCGGATCGCATAGTCGCGGTAGGTCCAGGAAAACGGGTATCGGCGTTCCTCATTGAAGACATAGCCCTTCGTGTCGGCATAACGCGCCAGGTCCAGCCAGTGCCGGGCCCAGCGTTCGCCGTATCGGGGGGATGCGAGCAGGCGATCGATCTGTTTTTCCCAGGCGTCGGGGGCTTTGTCTTTCTCAAAAGCCTCGATTTCTTCCGGTGTGGGGGGCAAGCCGATCAGGTCAAAGCTGGCCCGGCGAAGCAGCGTGCGCCGGTCGGCCTCGGGGGCGGGCCGCAAGTTGGCCTTGAGCATGGCGTCGAGAAGAAATCGATCGATGGGCGCATTCCAGGAAGTGAGCAGGGGATCGCCTAAGATCGGCGGCTCGGTCTTTTTCACCGCCTGGTAAGCCCAGTGCTTTGATTTCGCTTCCGCGGCAAGCATCGGGCCGCCCGTTATCTTGGCACTTTCCTTGGGCCACACCGCGCCATCGCGCACCCAGGTTTCCAGGTCCTTGACCAGGGGAGCGGGCAAGGGGCCTTTGGGCGGCATCTTGAGATCGTGATTGGCGCCAAGCACCTGAATGAGCAGGCTTTCGCCGGGTTTGCCCGGAACGATCGATGTGCCGATATCGCCGCCTTTGAGAAGCGATTCGAGGCTATCGACGCGGAATGAGGACTGTTGCTTTTTGGGCCCATGGCAGCTTTGGCAATGTTCTACCAAAACCGGACGGACCTTCGATTCGAAAAAGGCAAGCTTGGCCGCCTCATCGGCACCCGCCACGGAGGGCGTGAGGGGTGCGACGAAAAAGACGAAAACCATGGCCATCAGGCTCAAAGGAGGCGCTTTCACCGGTAATTCCGCTCCGAATTTTCGCGGGTCGAATTTCGCCTTGGGGGCCTTGGAGAGAGACTGCCAAGGCCTCAATCATCCATACGAAACCGCGTTCATGGTAGGTTCCGTCATTATAGTTCATGCTCGGGTGTCCACCGAGTCGCTCGCTGGGGAAAAATGGTGAAATCGCTCCCATGGATCGAGGAAACTTTCTGATTCGGCGGGTGCCGCCGCTCTTCCAGGCGAGATTTCAATCAATTCCGACCGATTTCCAGCCCAATCGCGAGAAATCGATGCCTCCGTTTCGACCCACGGCAGCACGGCCTGGACCACTCACTCGCTGATCGTTGAACCCGGCCAAGCGCCTGATGGTGCCGGTGAAAAGGGTTTCCGGGTCGTCGAATCGCTGATGGCAGGGTGCCTATCGCGAATCGCCGGGACCGGTCACTTTCGATGGGCATTCCAGCTGATTGCCAAAGGAAGAGGCTCCATTCCTGCGACCTTGGCCCTAATCCCCGGTTTTTCTGGGAATCCATTGCACGGCGTCTGCAATGACATGTCCCTTCGTCTCTTTGTTGTCGATCGTTACCGCCGCCTTGCCGCGGAAATCGAATGTGCCTATCGAGTGATAGCCTTCCTTGGGAAGTTTTGACTGATCGATATGCAGAGTGGTGCGGCTTGCTCCTGCTTCCACCACAATGGCGACCTTTTTCGATCGATTCGAAGAGGGTGGGGCATAGACGCGCACTTCGTACGGGCCCGGTTTGGGTAAGGTAGCTTCGAAGCGGATGGCCATGGCTCCCTTCAGACCATCTCCATCGTGGAGATAACCGTCGCCGACGAATCCGGGAAGGGAGCTGCTTGATTGCCAGGGACCGGTTTTGACCGCCCGGGTGTCGTCCACCACGATTCCCTCCATGGTTTCAGGTTCCAGGTTTTGTGATGCGACCGGGCGCTTTGCCCGCGCTTTCTCCAGAATCTGGCCATCGGTCACAAGGCGCACCCGCAGTTTTCCGTAATTGAGATCTTGAATGGGTGTATTCTCGTCGATCGCCAGGCACAGAGCGGTTGCGGCCGACTGTCCCAGAATGAAAAAGACCGGCTCCATCCGGATGGAGCCATAGGCGATGTGCGAACAGGAAAGACAAACCGGAACGAGCAGGTTGGAGCACTCTTTCCTTTGGGGGCAAAGCGATTGGAAGGAAATCGAATAAGGCCCGCCGGGGGACACTTGAATGTCCCCCTCGTTTTGCACCGTGCCATTCTCTTGCACGATTCGAGCACAATTGTGGGAATCCATGTTGTAAGAGCCCATTCCCACCGGGTCGTTCACTACGATTGACCCGCGGCAATGCCCTTCCGTCATGACCGACGAGCCCACCATGCGCCGGGCCTCGCGCACATAAATCTGGTAAGGCCAGTGGCCGTTATCCGCGAATTCATCCCGCGCGAGTCCCCAATCTTGAAACATTGCGCGCATGGCGGCAGGCGTGCGCGGATGGTGTTTTAAGGTCCACATCAAGCCCATTTGCCAGTTCCAGTGTTCGCGCACAATCTCTTGCCTGCGCGCGTCGCTCGCTTCGGGATAATCGTTGGAAAACCCGATGTAGTCAGAGCTGACCGCGCCATTGTTATTGGTGTCGGTCTTGCCGTTGGGCATCATCACGGGGTTGAGCGGAAAGCGCAGATCGCCCGCTTCGAGATTGCGGAAAAGCAGTTCGTACTGATCCTCGCGGTAGCTTGCCGGCTTGACGAAATCGACGCGGTTGGCGGCAACCTTGGTCATGCACATGCGAAAACAGTAGGCCTGCACGCGGCGATCGCCTTCTCCTGCCTTGGGGTAGGGCGCCGCTTCGACGCCAAAAATCAGACCGCTTGCCTTGTCGCCTGGTTTCTTGAATGGATCGACCGGCTTGAGGAACCGGTGATTATGGAGATTTTTCGAGGGTTGATATCCGTTAAGGGATTCACCATAGATTCGGTTCGATTCTCGACCAATGGTGGTGGAAATTCCCGCCGCGGCCATCAAGTCCCCCTCGTAGGAAGCATCAATGAAGGCCCTGCCTCGATAACGATCTCCGGAAACGGTGCGAAGCGACAGGAGCCGCGTTCCTTCCTTTTGCACTCCACTTCCTGGGGCAGGTCCCTGGGCGCGGTCGAGTCTGGCGCCAAGGACGAGCGTGACCTTGGCCTCGGCAAGCATCTGCCCGAGGATCGTTTCTGCCACCCGGGGTTCGAAAACCCACATCGCGTCCTCGCTTTTGCGGTACAGGGCGAATCGGGACCGATCCTCGGTCCAGGCCTGGGGATCGTCGTAGTGCTTTCTGATACGCCGGTAAAACTCGCGCGAAATCCCGCCGATGACCGATTTGTCTCCGGTGTCGGTGTGGCCCAGGCCCGAGGTGGTCAGCCCCCCGATATGATTGGTCGGCTCCAGGAGCACCGCCGATTTGCCCATCCTCTGCGCCTGGATGGCCGCGGCGATCCCCGCAGGAGTCGCGCCATAGACCACGAGATCGAAAGAGTGGACCTGTTCCGATTTTTCTGCCCAGGCGGCGGTTGCCATCGCGGGCCCGGGATGAGAGATCACAACGAGCCCCAAGCCAATCACTTCGGAGAACATGAAAACACTCCCGACTGGGCCACGGCGGGCGGCGGGGCAAAAACCCTGGCGAGCTCAAAGTTTTACCGGCCCTGGGCCTTTTTTCCTGGGTAACCGCCCCGTCCTTGCGCTATGATAAACGAAGTCGCTAGGGGTGTCCCATTACCGGGACTGAGATGAGACCCTTGGAACCCGATCCGGATCATGCCGGCGTGGGAAAGCGACCAAAACCGTTCGTGGGCGTGTTCTTCCAGATTCTTTTGCCCGGTTTTGGTTGGTCTTTTCAACTCCCGCCGATTGCTGCCGGTGAATCGAACGAAAATGGGGCGGCAGTCCCTGGGAGGTCCTGGTCATGACTCAATTGGAATCGGCCCGCAAAGGCATCATCACCCCCGAAATGGAATTTGTCGCCAAGCGCGAAGATCTTGAACCGGAGCTCGTTCGTTCGGAAGTCGCTCGCGGGCGGATGGTCATTCCCGCCAACGTCAATCACCTCGCGCATACGCTTGAGCCGATGGCGATCGGCATCGCCTCGAAATGCAAAATCAACGCGAATATTGGTAACTCCGCGGTCACAAGCAAGATTGATGACGAACTGAAGAAGCTGCACACGGCCGTGCACCTGGGCTCCGACACGGTCATGGATCTTTCCACGGGCGGCGAACTCGACAAGATCCGCGAGGCGATCATCCAGGCCTCGCCCGTGCCGATCGGTACCGTACCGATCTATCAGGCGATCAAAGACTACAAGGATGTCGCCGATCTCAAGGTCAAGGACCTGATGGATGTCGTCGAAAAGCAGGCCAAGCAAGGCGTCGACTACATGACGATCCATGCCGGCGTCCTGCTTGAATATTTGCCGCTGACGTCCAACCGCATCACCGGCATCGTCAGCCGCGGCGGATCGCTGATCGCGCAGTGGATGCTTCAGCGCCACGAGCAAAACCCCTGGTACACTCACTTTGACGAACTGAGCGAAATCCTGCGTGCTCACGACGTGACCTACAGCCTGGGCGATGGTTTGCGGCCGGGCTGTCTTGCCGACGCCAACGACGAGGCCCAATTCGCCGAACTGAAGACCCTTGGCGAACTGACGCTCAAATCCTGGAAAAGCGGCGTTCAGGTGATGATCGAAGGCCCCGGCCATGTGCCGATGCACCTGGTCAAAATGAATGTGGAAAAACAACGGGAAATGTGCCACGAAGCGCCCTTTTATGTGCTTGGACCGCTCGTTACCGACATTGCTCCCGGTTACGACCATATCACGAGCGCCATCGGCGCGGCCCTGGCGGGCGAAGCCGGCGCGGCCATGCTTTGCTACGTCACCCCCAAGGAGCACCTCGGCCTGCCCAATGCCGACGACGTGCGCCAGGGAGTCATCGCCTACAAGATCGCGGCACACGCCGCCGATATCGCCCGCGGCCGCAAGGGAGCCCGCGACCGCGACGATGCTCTTTCCAAGGCCCGTTTCGAATTCGACTGGAACAAGCAGTTCGAACTTTCGCTCGATCCCGAAACGGCCCGAAGGATGCACGATGAAACGCTGCCGCAAGAGGCGTTCAAAAGCGCGAAATTCTGCTCGATGTGCGGGCCGAAATTCTGCTCGATGCGCGTGACCCAGGACATTCGCAAGCTGGCCGCCGAACAGGCGGCCAAGGGGATTGCGCTGCCCCTGGCCACCACCGCCGGTTAATCCCACGTCAGGACGAATGGCCCGCGCATGATTCCCACCGAGGACCTCCCCTTGCGGTACCGGACTCCCCCTGAATGGGCCAGGGGAGTCCTTGGGGATCTGGTGAGTCTCTTGGGCGATCATGCCCATCTGGAAAAGAAAGCGGCTTCCAACGCCCTGGAACTGCTCAATCGCTGGCCGGGAACCGATGCCCCGACACGCTGGGTGTCGACCCTGGCCAATGTTGCCCGGGACGAGGCGGTACATTTGGCCCAGGTGACGCGCATCCTTTCGCGCATGGGGGCTTCGATCCCCAAACTGCATCACAACCCCTACGCCGCCGACCTGCGCAAGGAAGTGCGGCTAGGAAGCGGTCCTGATGAATTGGTCGACCGCTTGCTCGTGGCGGCGCTCATCGAAGCGCGTTCTTGCGAACGGTTCGTTTTGCTGGCCGACGCCATGACCGATCCGAATTTGATCCATTTCTATCGCGGCCTTTGGGCTTCGGAGCATGGCCACTACCGGGTATTTGTTCGCCTGGCCTGTAAGGTGAAACCGAAGGCAAAGGTCGAAGCGCGCTGGTCGCAGTGGCTCGATCTGGAAAGCGGCATCATTCAGGCGCAGGCCGAGGGTGCGCGCATTCATAGCGGCTGCCCATCGGTTGTAAAGGAAAGCCAGCCATGACCGAGCGCGCGCCCAATGAGGCCGGATACCGCTTGCCCGGCACCTTTTTCTTGCTCGCGGCGCTGCTCAACTTGATTGCCGGAACCGTCCTCATCGGGGTGGGGGTGCAGGGGCATTTGGCCGACTACCGGCGCATCGAAGCGGACTTAATGCGGGATTTTCCAGGTCAGCACCGGGAAATGGAGGCATCGGGTTGGTCGCTTGGACGCTGGGTTTGGAGCACGTCCACCGCGTGCATCGCCATGGGGCTGGGCGGGCTGGTGAGTGGAGGGACCGCCGCTACGGGAGTGTGGAAAATCTCACGAGGAGAGTCGCGTCGCACGGCAATCGTCGGTGCGATCCTGATGTCGGTGCCCTTGCTCTCTCCCTCGGCCTGCGTCGCCATCGGCCCGCTTGCGGCCCTGTGGATGATTCTGACGATTCTCGACGAGATGGGCCAGTTGCCCAGCCAATCGAACTAGCCGTTGGTCACATGGGGTTTTCTCGAATCCGGTCCGGGATGGCCAACCGCAAATAACCCACGCGGTTCCCTCAAGAAAACCGGCGGGGTGCTTCACCAAAACGGATCCGGCATTCGTGCAGAATTTCGGTCCTTTTTTCTCGGGCTCGCTACGTCGGCGCGCCCGCGAGGGAAGGCCCTCAGGAAAACGTCACCGAGTCTTTTTTCGCCCTGGCCAATTCACTTAGATAGAGACCGCGGTCGATTTCGCTGGCCCCCAGGGATTGCGTGTGGGGATTGAGCAACTGGCAATCGATGAAGCGAAAACCGCGTTCCTTCAAATGTTGAACGAGAAACCAGAGGGCGGCCTTGGAGCCGTTGCTCACCCGGGAAAACATCGATTCGGCGCAAAAAATTGAGCCGACCGTGACGCCATACACGCCGCCGATCAGTTCGCCCTGGTCCCAAACCTCCAGGCTATGGGCCCGGTCCATGCGGTGCAGCCAGTGATAGGCTTCGAGCATGCGCGGTGTGATCCAGGTCCCCTCCGCGCGATTCTCGCCGCAGCCGCGCATCACTTCCAGGAAGTTCTTGTCGGTCGTTGCAATCCAGTTTTTGGAACGAATGGTGCGCAATAGGCGTTTGTGTGGATCGAACCGGTCGAATTCGAGAATGGCGCGAGGATTGGGGCAGAGCCAGATGATGGTGTTTTCGTCTTCGGGCATCGGGAAAACGCCCAAATTGTAAGCTTTCCACAGGAATTCGGGGTGGAGATCATCTCCCACACCGACGATTCCCATCGGGTCGTCTTCATCGGGTTCCGAAAAGGGTTGCCAGGGCAAGCGCGGCGCCAGGTTGAATTGAGTCGTCGGATTGGAGGAGATCGATTGATCGGTCGGCCAGTTATTTCATCCGTTACTTCATCTGTTATTTCACCAGCTTCCCCTTGTCCTTCCCCTGGACGATCTTGATCAGGCCGTCGTAGGCATTTCCCTTGTTGGAGATGATCTGGTAGCCCAGGCCGCCTTTCTCCAACATGCCGCTCAAGGTTTCTTCCACCGTCAGGTCCTTGCCGGTGAAACTCAGGGTCGAGTTGCGGCTCACGCCGCCTTTGGAGTCGATCTGGATTTTCAATCCTTTGACCTGATCCTTGAGCTCGTCCAGCGCCTCTTCGAGACGAGTGTTCTTGAACTCCACCGAGATTTTGGACTTCAGCAGCTTTTGGGTGGCTTGCGCCTTGGCGCTCGCATCCTCCGCCAGGGCGATTCCGCTCGTTAGAACGAAAAGGGCAGAAGCTAGGACCGGCACCGCCAAAAACTTGAAGTGCTGCATGGAGGAGTCCTCAAAGGGTTCGCGAAACGCATTTCTGCCAATTATCGTCCAGGCCCGAGGATCGTCCAGGACAAGAGCTGCCGCGGCAAGGCGCGGCTTCAAGTATCCGTTGGTATCGGTAAGCCTTTACCCTGGGTAGATTCTTGTCAATCATAAGGGAGTCCACCGAATGCCAGGAAACCCTTCATGAACGAAACGCCTGCGAATGCCCCCCGTTGTCCTTTTTGCAACAGCATCTTCCAGGGCGATCAGGATTTAGCAGCGGGAGCTCAAGTGAATTGCCAGCGCTGCGCCGAATCGTTCACCCTGAATGCCCCGGTGGTCGGGCGTTCCCTGGACAGGTCGTCGGCTAATTCAGCCACGGGCCTGGATGAACGCCAAAGAAAGCGCAGAATCCGCCGGACCCTGGGCGTGGTGCTGGCGACCATGGCGAGCCTGGCCGGGTTGGCGATCGTTTTCATCAATCAGACCCAGCCGTTTCGCCGCCAAAAAGACCTGCCGCCCGGGTCGGATGCGGGGGAACTGGTGGGGTTGGTGGCTGAAGGCGCCGATTGCATCATCAGGCTAGAGGGATCCTGGTTGGCGAAAAACCGGATCGATTCGTTGACTTTAGGGACCCCCTTTGCGTTTTTCGCGGACGCGCTTTCGCAAATCCCCGCAAAACTGGGTTTTGCCAAGATCGATGAGTTGATGGTCGGGATTCCTGAAGGTGCTCCCTTTTCCAGCCGGTTCGCCGCGGGACTGAAGGCCCCCTGGAACCCTGCCATGATCGATGCGCAATTCAGCCCCACCAAGGTCTCTTCCGAAGTCTACCGGGTCAAGGTCCAGGGTTGGCCGCTATCGCTTGATCTCAAGCAGGTTCAGCCAGAGCGGGTTCTCGCGATGATGGCCAAAAGCACCGGCGAGTCTTCCGTGGAAAAACGGGGAGCTTCGGCCGCGCCGATGGCCGGTCCGCTGAAAGAGATGCTTGGGCGCGTTGCCAGGGAAAGTCCTTTTTGGCTTGTTGCGAAAAAAGCGGTCGTGCCCAAGCTGGAAAATGAGCAAAAAAAAGCGCTCCCCGAATCGAAAAATCAGAACGCCCTGTTTCGTTTGCTCGAGGCGGACTGGACGGTCATCGGTGTCTGGGTGGAAATGCCCGTGGACGACGATCAAAAAGTTGGGGGGGGCCTCCGGTCGGAAATGGTCTTGCGGATGGAACTGGTATTCGACGGCGAAGCGGCCGCTCAGAAGTGGGAGAACGCGCGCTTGGCGGAAAAAGCGCCCGGCTGGAAATCGATTCGCGAAAAGAAAACCGTCTCGGTGCAGTGGAAAGGATTCTTGGAAAGCTCCTGGAAATAAAGAATCGCAAAACCTGACGGTGTCACCCACTGGTGAGCGGCATGGAGAAGGCGAGATCGGCTCAACAGGGACCCTCCCTCACGCGCACGGCCCGGCCATCTCGGCTTGAAGTCCCGGGCGAGGGGGATATTCGTAGGTAGGTTGTCTTGGCACAAGGGTGAAAAAAATGCGTGCGTTCCTTTCCCTGTTTTTCGTTTTGGCCTTCATGGGCAACGGGTTCACACAGGATGAAACCTGGGAAAACCGGGCCGTGATTCCCAAGAAAGGCTCTCCCTCTCTGTCTCTGCGGGATCGTTTTGGCAGGAACGTGATCGTGGGAAAGATCGATATCTGGCCGGTGCCGGTGAAAGAAGAATCGGGAGATCTGGTCCGGGTTCAGGTGCGCAACACAATCGGATGGGTACCCAAGGACCAGGTCGTTCGCATCAAAGATGGGGTGACGTATTTCACCAAGCGCATTGAAGAGAAAGACGATGTCGCGGACGCTCTCAGTAGACGAGCCGCGGTTTGGGCCGCGATGGAGAATGCGGACAAAGCGCTCAAGGACGCCGATGAAGCCTTGGCGATGAACAAGGACGCCATGGCCTTCAATATTCGCGGTTGGGCCTGGGATGCGAAAAAGGAATATGCCAAGGCGATCAAGGACTATACGAGCGCGATCGAAATCGATCCCAGTATGGAGATTGCCTATTTCAATCGTGCCAATTCGCGGATGGCCAAGGACGAATGGGACATGGCGATCAAGGATTTCACCAGGGCGATTGAACTGGATCCGCGAAATATGGAGAACTACCTTTATCGAGGCAATGCCTGGCTGGCGAAGAAGAACTTCGAGAAATCGCTTGCCGACTACTCGACCGTCATTGAGCTGAACCCCAAAAATGCGATCGCTTATTTCAACCGCGGCAATGCCCTGGATGCCAAGGGGGACTTTACGCGCTCGATTACGGAATATTCCCGTGCCATAGCGCTCGATCCCAAGTTCTTTGACGCCTTCGTGTTCCGGGGCCGGGCCTACGTCAACAAGAACGATTTCGATCGGGGTATTTACGATTACAACCAGGCCATTTCGCTCGATGGGACGAACCCACGGCCGGTTGCCGACAAGGCCTTTGCCTATTACCTCAAAAAAGACTACGAGCAGGCGAGCAAGGAATACGCCAAGGCCCTGGAATTGGATGCCGATGACTTGACCAGTCTAAATGGACTGGCCTGGTTGCTCTCCACCTGCCCCGAAGCGCGCTATCGCGATGGAAAAAAGGCGGTAAGTTTGGCCAAGAAAACGCTGGAAATCAAGCCTGGGTCTCCCTTTTACAGTGACACCTTGGCGGCGGCGCTGGCAGAGAACGGCCAATTCGACGAGGCGGTCAAATTTCAAAAGGAAGCACTGGATTCCCCAGAATTCGACGCGCAATTTGGCGATGAGGCGAAAGCACGGTTGTTCCTTTATTTAAAAAAGAAGCCCTTTCGCAAATAAATCAGAGTGGCCGTCGTCCGCTCGAAAGCGAGCGTTCTCCTCTTCATGGGGCAAATAAAAAAGGGCAGGTGATATTCACCTGCCCAATAAGGGAACTCAAATTGAAGAGTTGAAATTAACCCTTGACTTTGCCGGAAGCGGCTTGGCCCTTGCCACCGTCTTGGCCCTTGCCTGCACCAGCGGCTTGACCCTTGCCCGCACCAGCGGCTTGGCCCTTGCCTGCACCAGCGGCCTGGCCCTTGCCAGCGGCGCCGTCTTGGCCCTTGCCCGCACCAGCGGCTTGGCCCTTGCCTGCACCAGCGGCCTGGCCCTTGCCAGCGGCGCCGTCTTGACCCTTGCCCGCACCAGCGGCTTGGCCCTTGCCTGCACCAGCGGCCTGGCCCTTGCCAGCGGCGCCGTCTTGGCCCTTGCCCGCACCAGCGGCTTGGCCCTTGCCTGCACCAGCGGCCTGGCCCTTGCCAGCGGCGCCGTCTTGACCCTTGCCCGCACCAGCGGCTTGGCCCTTGCCTGCACCAGCGGCCTGGCCCTTGCCAGCGGCGCCGTCTTGACCCTTGCCCGCACCAGCGGCTTGGCCCTTGCCAGCGCCTGCACCAGCGGCCTGGCCCTTGCCAGCGGCGCCGTCTTGACCCTTGCCAGCGCCAGCGGCCTGGCCCTTGCCCGAAACAGCGTCCTGACCCTTGCCGCCAGCGGCCTTGGTCACGACGACTTCTTCGGTCACGGTGGAAACTTCGCAAGTGGGAGCGGACTTCTTGCAGCCGAAGCCAGCGAACTTGCCCTTGAGGCCGGCGAGGCGGCCGCCGAGGCCGAGCTTGCAGCTCTTGGATTCGACAACAGCGGGAGCGCTGTAAACGACAGGGGCTTGACCCTTAACACCAGCGTCTTGACCTTTGCCGTTAGCAACGATTGCGCCATCGGAAACGGCCATCATGAGAACCAAGCTATACATGTAAAAAACCTCCAGAGATTCAGGAACTCACCATCATTCGAGCCCACCTTGCAATACACCGTGTATTGCGAGGAATGCCGAGTGGTCCACACCCAACTGAACCGGGAGGTCCTCTGTTGATCCGCCTCGGATAAACCGAAGAGGCTCCCCAAATTGCCCGCGTGCAACCTGGGAAGGAGTGGTCCGACTGCCTACCTAAACTATGGTAAAACAGCGAAACTGGGTGTCAAGCAATAGCCTGGCAAATTGTAACGACCTTCTGGTTGTCTTTACCATTTTGCCGAGTTTAACGCCTGTAACGCCCAACCCCCCAAATTCCCTTCCAAATCGGAACAAATTGCGACCAACTCCCCCTTGGGATCCCATAAACCTATGAGCTACCTGTGGTTGCGTTTGGTCCCCAGATTTGTTTGGTTCTTTGGGGAACGCGCAATTCTTCCACGCAGGGGATTGGCTTATCAGTTTTTCCTCAGCTTTTCCCCGGGATTGCGACCAAGCGCGCTCCTTTATTGGGAATTGCTGATAATCTTGGCCTTTCGTTCACGGTTTTTCTAATCGGCAAACTTTGCCAAATCTCCAGCTCCATTTGAGGCCTCGATCATGCCCGACCTCGGTAAACTCCGGGAGAAACAGGGGAAGGATATCCAGCGGATGTTCTCGGGGATTGCCCCGAATTACGACTTTCTCAACCGCTTACTGAGCGCGCGGATCGACGTTTCCTGGCGCGAGAAAACCGTGCGATTGGCTCCGCCTCCCATTGAAGGTCCTTTGCTCGATGTCTGCACCGGTACCGGAGATCTGGCTCTTGCTTACTTGCGCAAGCACCCGGGCCGAAAAATATTCGGCACGGATTTTTGCCGCCCGATGCTCGAACAAGCCCTGAAGAAGTCCAGCTGGAAAACAGCCAGCGCGGTCGAGTTCCTTGAAGCCGACACCCTCGCTCTTCCGTTTCCGGAAAACCAGTTCGCCTTGATCAGTGTTGCGTTCGGTTTAAGAAACACCCAGGACCCAATTCTGGCGCTTCAGGAAATGCACCGGGTGGCCCGGCCGGGCGGCCGCCTGGCCATCCTTGAGTTTTCCATGCCGAATTGGCCCGTGGCGGGACCCCTATATCGGTGGTACTTCCGCACGGTATTGCCAAAAGTGGGACAATGGTTTTCCAAAAGCTCCGACGCGGCTTACGATTATCTGCCTCAAAGCGTGCGCGATTTCCCCCAGGATGAGGCGCTGGCCGATTGGATCCGCCAGGCAGGCTGGCAATCGGTCGAGTTTAGGCCCTTTACTCTCGGGATTGCGACCCTTTACACTGCACTGAAGCCCTCCGGGACCGTTTGAATCACCCCGCCATCCCGACCTCACTCCCGGGAGTTTTTCCTTGCCAGAGCGTTTTGCGAAAATCGTCCTGATCTTCCTGGCCTCATGCCTTTTGGCGCCGCCGGTCTTTTCGCAAACCAAGCCGCCAGGGGAGCCACGCCCTTCCGGGTTGACTGCGGCACCGGTTCAAAAAGTCGACTTTGAAGAGCGCATTCGGCCGATTTTCCAGAAGCACTGCATCTCCTGCCATTCCAAGGAAAAGGCCAAGGGGGGGCTTGACCTTCTCAATGGGCAAAAAGCGATTCAGGGAGGAAACTCGGGCCCGCTATTCGTTCCCCATGACCCAGAGAAGAGTCTGATTTTCCGCCTCGTGTCAGGACTTGAACCCGGCCTGGAAATGCCTCCCAAGGGGCCAAAGCTCTCCGGCGGGGATCTGCGCGCGATCGAAGATTGGATCCGCCAGGGGGGCCGCTGGCCCGGCGCCACCGATCGTCCCGTGCTTGCTCAAACCGACTGGTGGTCCTTTCGGCCTTTGAAGATGCCGGAAGTCCCCAAGGGCCTGCCAGGTGCCGTCAACGCGGTCGACGCCTTCCTCGGCGAAGCCCTGGCAAAAAAACACCTGGTTTTCGCGCCCGAGGCCGACCGCCGCACCCTTCTAAGAAGGCTGGCGTTCGACCTGACCGGGCTTTCTCCAACACCTGAAGAGATGTCCCGATTTTTGGCCGATGCCCGGCCCGACGCCTACGAACGCGAAGTCGATCGTCTGTTGGGGTCGGTGGCACACGCCGAGAGGTGGGCCAGGCACTGGCTCGACTTGGTCCATTACGGCGACACCCACGGCTTCGACAAGGATAAGCCGCGCGCCCATGCCTGGCCTTACCGCGACTACCTGATCCGCTCGTTTCTAAAAGACAAACCCTATGGCCAATTCCTCAAGGAGCAGATCGCCGGCGATGTCCTCGACCCAAATAATCCCGAGGCGATCGAGGCCTTGGGCTTTCTGGCGGCAGGCCCCTGGGACTTCATCGGCCATGCCGAGGTTCCCGAAACCAAGCTCGATGGCAAGGTCGCCCGGCACCTTGATCGCGACGACATGGTGGCGACGACCATCGGTACCTTCATGAGCCTGACCGCGCATTGCGCCCAGTGTCATAACCACAAATTCGACCCGATCTCGCAGGAAGACTATTACCGTCTGCAAGCGGTGTTCGCCGCGATCGACCGGGCGGACAAAAACTATTACAAGGATCCGAAAATTGCGAATCTTGTCCGCGATTCGCGCGAAGCCAAAGACCGTCTGACTGCGGAACTTGCCGGACTCGACAAGGAAATCGACAAGGCCTTCCCGCCGGGAATCGCCAGGCTGAAAAACCAGCTGGTCGAGATTGGCCTGAGGGCCCCGGGTAAACCGTCGAAATTCGGCTTCCATACGGCGCTCTATTCCAAAGAAGGGCTGGCCAAGGCGAGCGAACCGGAATGGATTGAAATCGACTTAGGAAAAACCGTTCCCGTCGACCGGATCGTGCTCTGGCCCTGCCACGATGAGTTCGCCCAGATCGGCGCGGGCTTTGGCTTTCCCCTCGGTTTGAAAATCGACCTGATCCCTTCGCTCGGGTCGATGCGCGGCGCGCCCCTGACCATCTTCGACAGTGCCGGCCGCGACCTTCCCAACCCCGGTTTTGAGCCGATGATCGTTCCCGGCACCCAGGCCTCGGCCCGGGCGGTACGCATCGAAATTCCAAAGCTTCGCGCCCGCCAAGGCGAATACATGGCGGCCCTGGCCGAGGTCGAAGTGATCGGCATCGATGGGGTCAACCATGCCCTCAAAATCATTCCCAAGACCCGCTCCTCGATTGAGGCGCCAGAGCGCTGGGCCCGCGCCAACTTGACCGACGGCATCCGCTACGAAGCGCCGGCCGCCTTGCGCGCCGAATATGCGAGCGCGAAAGACGCGCTCGATAAGGCAAGTCTGGCACGCTTTGCCGGAGAGCTCGGCAACAGAAGAAGACAATTGGAATCGCAAATGGCGCAGATCGACGAGCGTCTTCGCCAACTACCGCCTGCCGATCTGGTTTACGCCGGAACGGTGCATAACGGCTCGGGCGCTTTCCGCGGCACTGGTCCCGATGGGGGAAAACCTCGCCCGATTTTTGTGCTTCAGCGCGGCAACATTGCCAAGCCGCTTAACGAAGTGGCACCGGGGGCCATTGCCTCGCTTGGCCATGCTCCTGCCTCCTTTTCGATCCCGCCTCACTCAGGAGAAGGCACAAGGCGTGCTGCCCTTGCCCAGTGGATTGCCCACCCGGGCAATCCACTGACCTGGCGTTCGGCGGTCAATCGCATCTGGCGGCACCACATGGGTCGCGGGATCGTGGAAACTCCATCCGATTTCGGACGCATGGGGATGTCGCCCACTCATCCCGAGCTGCTCGATTGGCTCGCGCTGCGCTTGCGAGATCAAGGAGGATCGTTGCGGGAGATCCACCGGTTGATCGTCACGAGCCGGGCGTACCGCCAGCAATCGATTGCGCCGGCAAGCGCCCTGGCGCTTGATCCGCCCAATCTCCTTTTTTCTCGCTTCAACCGCCGCCGCCTCGATGCCGAGTCGTATCGCGACAGCGTGCTGCTCGTGGCCGGCAAGCTCAACGCTCAGCCGTTCGGCCCGCCCTTTCGCGATTTCGTCGTCGAAAAGCCGGAGCATTCGCCCCATTACCTGTACGAAAAGTCCGATCCGGACGACCCGGCCACCCACCGGCGCTCAATCTACCGGTTTATCGTGCGCTCGCAGCAACATCCGTTCTTGACGACTCTTGATACGGCCGATCCCTCGCAGATGACCGACCGGCGCAACGAGACGCTAGGACCCTTGCAGGCCCTTGCCATGTGGAACAACGGCCTGGTGTTGACGATGGCGGGCCACCTGGCCAATCGTGTGCGCAAGGAAGCGGGAGGCGATGCCCGGGCGCAAACGGATCGCCTGTTCCAATTGGTCCTCTTGAGAGCTCCCGCCGCGGCCGAGAAGGACGATTGGTCGGCCCTGATTAAGGAACATGGTCTCGAAACGGCTTGCCGGGTCGCGCTGAACCTGGGCGAATTTGTTTTTGTCGAATAAGAGATCGGGAATATGGCAATAAGATCGGGTCTTGACGCGCAGATTCGCGAAAACGAAACCCGCCGTGAATTTCTGTGGCGCCACGGCGGCGGCCTGGGGGGCATTGCCTTGGCCTCGATGGCAGGCGCCTCGATCGGCCGCGATGCCGCGGCCGCACCGGCATTGGCCATTCCACAAGCACAAGGCGGGCTGTCCAGGCCGCATCATGCACCGCGCGCCAAGCGGGTCATTCAGCTATTCATGGCGGGCGGCGCCAGCGCGATGGACCTTTTCGATTACAAACCCGAACTGGAAAAACGCCACGGCCAGCCTTCGGGTCTGGCGGGAAAGATCGAAGCGTTCCAGGACGGCCTGGGACCCTGGCTGGGGCCGGTCTGGAAATTCAACAAGCACGGCCAGTCGGGCAAGTCGATATCCGAGATTGTGGCCCCCCTGGGCCAGGTCGTCGATGACATCGCCTTTGTGCACAATGTGACCGGCAAAACCGGAGTGCACAGCCAGGGCACCTACCTGCAGGCGACCGGCTTTCAAAACCCCGGGTTTCCGGGCATGGGGTGCTGGGTCAGTTATGGGCTCGGTTCGCTCAATCAGAATTTGCCCACGTTTGTCGTGCTGCCTGATCACCGCGGTTTCGCCAGCAATGGCACGAAGAACTGGGACAATGCCTTTTTGCCAGGCGAGCATCAGGGAACGATCATCCGGCCCGGCTCGCCCAACCCCTTGCCTGATCTTTTCGCGGCCAAGCCCGGCTGGGGCGCCGCCAAGGACGCGGCGGCAAGAAGCCTGCTCAAACGCGCCGATCGCGAATTTGCCCTGGCGCGCCGTGACGATCCGCGCATCGAGTCGCGTATCCGCAGCTATGAGCTGGCGGCGGCAATGCAGCTGGCGGCTCCCGAGGCCCTCGACTTGTCGCGCGAAACCGCCGAAGTGCTCGATCTGTACGGCATCCAGCCTCAAGGGACGCCGTTTAGCCGCGAGATCAATATCCCCGAAGAAGCCGATGCCTTTGGCCGCAAGTGCTTGGTGGCCAGGCGCTTTCTTGAACGCGGGGTGCGTTTTGTGCAGATCTGGTCGGGCTGCGACAACGGATTTCCCAGGCGTAATTGGGACAGCCACGAAGATATCCGGCGCGATCATGGGCCCCTGGCGGCGGGAATGGCGAAGGGCGCGGCGGCTTTGTTGATCGATTTGAAACGATTGGGAATGCTCGAAGATACGATCGTGATGTGGACGACCGAATTTGGCCGCTTGCCATCCTCGCAAGGGGGCAAGGGACGCGATCACAATCCTTATTGTTTTACCAGCTGGATGGCTGGCGGCGGAATTCGCGGAGGAGCCAGTTTTGGCGTAAGTGATGATTTTGGACTGGCTCCGGCCGATCCGGCCAAGGCGACGCAAGTGTACGATTTGCACGCGACCATTTTGGATTTGCTGGGGCTGGATCACACCCGCCTAACTTTTCGAAGTAATGGGATCGATCGCAGGTTAACCGATGTCCATGGTCATATAATCAAGGAAATCCAGGCGTGATGGGCGGGAATAACCCGGGCAAGGCCTCTGATTTCCCTTGCGAGTGAGGCATTTCGGGGCTATTCTTGTATTTTCCCATTTGCCTGCTTTGCTAGCGTAGCTCAATGGCAGAGCTCTGGTTTTGTAAACCAGGGGTTGTGGGTTCGACTCCCACCGCTAGCTCTTGAAGCGGAGGGTGGGAAGGGTCGTCAGAGTTCTCGTCGGAAGCGACTTGAAGCGGAGGACTGGGACGGCCGATAAGACAGAGGAAACACGGGTAGGTGGCCGAGCGGCCAATGGCAGCAGACTGTAAATCTGCCGGACTTAGTCCTACGGGGGTTCGAATCCCTCCCTGCCCACTTGAAAGTTCGAAAGTTATTATGTCGCAACGAAAGGCCTCATAGTAATTTAGAGCAAACTGATCAAATGCGGGCGTAGCTCAATGGCTAGAGCACCTGCCTTCCAAGCAGGATGTTGTGGGTTCGAGTCCCATCGCCCGCTTTGATCCGGTGAATGCGAGGTTAAACCCTTGTGATTGCCGGGTTTGCTGCTGTAGCTCAGCGGTAGAGCGCGTCCTTGGTAAGGACGAGGTCGAGGGTTCAATCCCCTCCAGCAGCTTTGGGTCGTAGAGTCAGGCCCGACCAGGGAGTGGCGAGGGATTTGCAAAAATCCGCGCCATTCTTTTAGGCTTTTTGGTATCCTAGAAACTAGAAAGGCCCGCATTTCGGCGGGTCATTCCTTTAATGCACCTGCGGAGGGGCGATGGCTAAGGAAGAGTTTAAGCGGACAAAACCGCATGTGAATGTTGGGACCATTGGGCACATTGACCACGGCAAGACGACCACAACCGCTGCCATCGTGGCCCGCCAAGGTCACATCAACAAAGTCGCCAACATCAAAACCTATAAGGAAATCGCCAAGGGCGGTACCGAGCGCGACGATTTGAAAACCGTCACCATCGCCGCGGCCCACGTCGAATACGAATCAGCCACTCGTCACTACGCGCACGTCGATTGCCCCGGCCACGCCGACTACATCAAGAACATGATCACCGGCGCCGCCCAGATGGACGGAGCGATCCTGGTGGTTGCGGCCGATGCAGGCGTCATGCCCCAGACCCGCGAGCACATCCTGCTTGCCCGTCAGGTCGGCGTGCCCCGCATCGTGGTGTACCTCAACAAGATCGACGTGGCCCTCGCCGATGATCCGGCGGGCGAACTCGTTGAACTTGTCGAGATGGAAATCCGCGAGCTGCTCAACAAGTACAGCTTCCCCGGCGACGAAATTCCGATCATCCGCGGCAACTCCCTCGCCGTCATGCAATCCAACGGCAAGGACGATGCCGCCGGCAAGTGCATCGACGAACTCGTTGCGGCTCTCGACTCCTACATCCCCTTGCCCCAGCGCGAGGCGGACAAGCCGTTCCTCATGAGCATTGAGGACGTGTTCTCGATCAAGGGTCGCGGAACCGTGGGTACCGGCCGTATCGATCGCGGCGTGGTCAAGGTCGGCGACGAAGTCGAAATCCTTGGTCTGCGCAAGGACAATCGCAAGACGACTGTCACCGGCGTGGAAATGTTCCAAAAGACGCTCGACCGCGGCGAAGCGGGCGACAACGTCGGCATCCTCTTGCGCGGCATCGAGCGCACCGACCTTGAGCGTGGCCAGGTGCTTGCCAAACCAGGCAGCATCACCCCCCACACCAAGTTCGAAGCTCAGGTGTATATCCTTTCGAAGGAAGAAGGCGGCCGTTCCACCGCGTTCTTCACCGGCTATCGTCCTCAGTTTTACTTCCGGACGACCGACGTCACCGGAAACATCAAGCTGCCGGACAATATCGAGATGGTGATGCCCGGTGAAACGGTCAGCTTCTCGGTCGAATTGCTTCCCGATAGCCCGATCGCCATGGACGAAGGCCTGCGCTTCGCCATTCGTGAAGGCGGCCGTACGGTCGGTTCGGGCGTTGTGACCAAGATTCTGGCCTAAGATCGGAATCGAAAAATGGGAAAGCGGCGCCCGGTGGGAAAACCCTCCGGGCGTCAGCCTTGAAAAGGAAGCGGGCTTACCCGCGGTGAAAGCGAAGGTTGGATCATGCGCGAGTATGTTTGGTTGGAATGCACCGAAACTGGCGATCGCAACTACAGGGTTCAAAAAGAAACCCGTGGGGCCGATCGGCTTGAGCGCAAGAAGTATTGTCCTCGTTTGCGCAAGGTGACAGTTCACAAGGAAAGCCGCAAGAAGTAAGCGGGTATCCTGGGTGGAAGCCGATCTGGGTTCTCTTGGATCGGCCGCGGATTTTACGGGCGTAGCTCAATTGGCAGAGCACCGGTCTCCAAAACCGGGGGTTGGGGGTTCGACTCCCTCCGCCCGTGCTTCATTTTTGATCCAGGGTGGCATTCCTTCCCGAATGTTTCGGGATCATTTTTCATACGGACAATGGATATGGCGGTTGCCGAACTACCGAAAAAAACGACCCCTTCGAATCTGGGTCCGATCAGCGGATTGATCGGGGCGGTTTTGGTCATTGTTTCGGTTGGTGTCGTGTTCTGGGGCATTCCCACCGTCCTCATGGTGAATGCATGGCCTGAATGGCTGCATTTCTTGGGTGCGGCACTCTCCTTCGTCCTGGTTTTGGCCGCGGCAATTGCCGCGGTGGCCGGGCTGCTCCGGTTGTCGCGTACCGCGGGCACTCCCGAAACTCCCTCGTTCACGGTCATTGCCCTGATCGGCATCTTCCTGATCGGGCTTTTCGTACTGGCGATCGGCTGGTGGATGGACCGGCTGGTTTATCAGAATATTCTGCCGAAGTTCATTGGGCAGGTGATCATGCTGGGTTCCATCGGTTTTCCGGTGGCGCTCGGTGTGAGTTTGTTTTTCTCGCCGGGAAATGCCGCACTGGCTTCGAGCCTCACCAACCAGGGCTGGTTTAGCACCGTTTCCTACAAGCGTAATCAGGGGGTGCTCATGCGCCGCTTGACCTTGTCGGTGCTCCTGGTCATGCTTGGTTCGGGGATTTACGCGCTGCTTGGCAATGCCACGGTGCGCCGCGGGGGTGACCTGGCGGTTTCGCTGCCATTTACGGGCGTCATTCGCATCGACCGCCCCGGTGATGCGCAATACCTGGAAAACAGGGCCGTGAAGGATGACATCCTGAGCCGAGAGGCGTTTGCCGCGGTTAAGGAGCAACTCAACCCGGATAACTTCGTGAAAATCGGCATTCTGCCGGGCGACTCGCAATACAAAACCAATCAAGTCGTTCCCAAGGAAAAGATCCAGGAAGAAAACCGCCGCTTCAAGGAAGATGGCGGCTTGAAATCGCCCGCCGAAGTGGTGAGCCCGGTGTTGCCCGAAGGTCGCCTTGAGTTCTCGAAGATTCCGTTGCTTCCCAACATGCAATTTTCGCTGCCGCTTTTGATTCTCGCGGTCGGCTTCTGGCTGAGCTGGCGCCTGGTGAATGTGCCGCTTTTCGCCGAGTTTTTGATCAGCACCGAAAGCGAAATGAACAAGGTGAGTTGGACAAGCTGGGGCAAGCTTTTCCAGGATACCATGGTGGTTCTGACCACTTTGATTCTTTTTTCGGTCACCCTCTTTGTCATGGACATCGCCTGGAAGCAGATTTTGAGTTCCAAGTGGATTGGCGTGCTCCAGTTCCAAGATGTGGCCCAAGAGCAGAAAGCGGATTTGGAAACCAAACCCTGGTAAGCGGCTTAAGTCCTTATGGGATGAGTGACCAACGCAGTACGAAACATTGTGCCGACGCAGAGCGAAATGACATGAACGCAACACCGGACGACGAATTGCCGGATCACGAAACCGGGGATCGCCTTCACGAGGAGGATTCCTTCGTGGATACCGCGGTGGAAACGCCGCCGGTTTCCTCCGGGCCGATTCAAACCGCTTCGGATATGCCGCCTCTTACCGGCAAGAAGAACTGGTATGTGGTTAAGGTCACCGCCGCTCGCGAGGAAACGATTCGCGATGCGATTGAACGCCGGATCAAGATCGAAGGCCTGGAAGCCTATTACGGGCAGATTTACATTCCGGTCGAACGGGTAACGGAGCGGCGCAACAACAAGAACATCGTCAAGGAACGCAAGCTCTACCCCGGCTACTTCATGGCCGAGCTCGAATTCAACGATCGAATGCTCGTGCTCTTTCGCGAAATCAACGGGGTGGGCGATTTCGTGGGAGGTTCGATCACCCGGCCTCCCACACCGATGTCGGAACTCGAAGTCCAGCGGATGCTGCGAACCAAGGGCGAAGTGGTGGCGACCACGGTCGCGATCAAGCCCGAGTTCCAGCGTGGCGACCGGGTGAAAATCAAGGACGGCACCTTCTCGGGTATGGAAGGCGAAGTCAAGGAAATCATCGAAGCGCTGCACCATGTAAAGGTGGAGCTCACCATCATCGGCCGGACCGTACCGGTCGAGTTGGAGTACTGGCAAGTTGAGGCGATTTGAGGCCGGGACGATTCCGGCTGAGCTGAAAGGTTGGCAAGTCGAGGCGATCGAATTGGGCGATTCATTGATTTCGGTTCTTGCCAGCTGAGTTCATCGAGTTTTGGGAAAGGAAGAAAAGGGTTTAGAAAATGGCCAAGCAAGTCACGGCGTTCATCAAGCTTCAATGTCCGGGCGGTTCCGCCACCCCGGCACCTCCGGTCGGCCCGGCTCTCGGCCAGCATGGCGTGAACATCGGTAAGTTCGTCAAGGAATTCAACGACAAGACGGCCGACCGCAAGGGCTTGACCCTCCCCGTTTTGATCACGGTCTACAATGACCGCTCCTTCGAATTCATCATCAAGAGCCCGCCGGCTTCGGTTTTGTTGAAGATGGCCGCGAAAATCCCGGTCGAAAAGAAAAAGGGCGGCCAGGAAATCAAGCCTGAGGAAAAGGCCAAGAAGAGCGGCAAGTACAAGGGCTTCTCGGTGACCAAGGCCCAAGTGCGCCAAATCGCCACCGACAAGTTGCCCGACTTGAATGCTCGCGATGTCGATCATGCCATGCGCATTATCGAAGGAACGGCTCGCAGCCTTGGCCTGGCGGTCGTGGAATAGGCCTACGTCATCCCATGGTTCCCAAGGGTGTGGGGTTGCAAAACCCTTTGCATCGTTTGGGATTTTGTTATATCATTGAGGTTTCCCGATTTGGGGATCGACCCAAGGGTTAGTTCCCATTTGATCGGGCCGGATCACAGGCAGTCGTAGTCATGGCGAAGAAAAAAGAAAACGAAAAAGATCCCAAGGAAAAAGGATCCAAGGCCGAGGCTCAGGCAACGCCTACACCCGCCGCGGCACAAGAGCTCAAGGCAACCGAAGCGAAATCGGCTGAGGCCAAGGCTGCCGATCCGGGCGCCGAGGGAGCCAAGAAGCGCAAGAAGCAGCCGGGTATTCCTCCTCGCCGTGGCCGCAAGCTGCGTAGCCAGCTGAAGCAGCAAGAACAAAAAGTCCGCAAGGAAGGATCGCTTCCCCTCAAGAAGGCCTTGACGGTGCTGCGCCAAACTCGCCGGGCAAAATTCGATGAGACGGTTGAAGTCCATCTCAATCTGGGCATCGATCCCACGCAGGCCGATCAGATGATCCGGGGCAGCGTGGCTCTTCCCAACGGCGTGGGCAAGACGGTGCGCGTGCTGGTATTCGCCCAGGGCGCCAATATCGAGTCGGCCAAAAAAGCGGGCGCCGATATCGCCGGCGGCGAAGACATCATCAAGAAGATCACCGAAGAAGGTTGGCTGGAATTCGATGTGGCCCTGGCAACCCAGGACATGATGGCCAAGGTCATCCGTCTGGGTAAGGTCCTTGGTCCCCGCGGTTTGATGCCCACGCCCAAGGCGGGCACGGTCATCCCCGCTGGCGGCGATGTGTCCTCCGCGGTCAAGGAATTCAAGGCTGGTAAGGTGGAATACCGCACCGACAAGGGGGGCAATGTCCACGCCGGCGTCGGCAAGATCAGCTTCGACGATGAGAAGCTGGCCGAAAACATCCACACCTTCATCGAGCAGATCCGTTCGGTCAAACCGTCCGGCGTCAAAGGCAATTACATTCTTGGAGTGACGATTGCCGCGACGATGAGCCCCGGAATTCCGGTCGCCCTCTAAAACCGCATAGCCACGGCCGGCAGCCCATCTTTGGGAGCCGGCCTTTTGATTGGGTGCCTGCCCATTAGGAATTGGGGTCGGTGCTGAATCGAGCGGGGTTGCCAATAGGGAACAGCATTTTGCATGGGGTGAACGCCCCGATTGATGGGACAAGTTGGGAAAGGGATTGAGATGAGCAAGGCTGTCAAGTTGATGGAATTGGACGCGATTCGCGCGGAGTTCGCGGGCGTTCAGAACATGGTGGTGCTGGAAGTCGGCAAGCTCGATTGCGCCGCGGACAGCAACCTGCGCGCCATGATGCGCAAGAAGAAGATCAAGATTCGCCGCGTCAAGAACAGCATGGCTCGCAAAGTGTTTGCCGAGCATGGACTTGGCGCGAAGGCCGACAGCCCCTTTTTCACCGGCACGACCATGTATGCCTGGTCGACCGTTGCCGATTCGGCCGTTTCCGAATTGGCTCGGGCATTTGACACCGAGATCAACGGGCCCAAAACCGCGCCAACCTACAAAAACAAGTTGTCGGTCAAGGGCGCGTTCGCCGAAGGCCAGCCGGTTTCGTTCGAAATCGCCAAGAAGATGCCGACCCGCACCGAGGCGATCGGTCATGTTCTCAACCTAATTCTCTCTCCCGCGAGCCGTATCGCCGGCCAAATTCTGGCTCCAGGCGCCACCCTGGCCTCGCAGATCAAGACCATCTCCGAAAAGGAGACGGCGCCTGCCGGGGCGTAACCCCGGTGCGCCAGTAACCGAATGCCTGGGCGGTCCAGGCCCGATGCTATTACGCTGGTTCGACAAGTGTTCCGCGGGGAAAGCTTCAGTCCGTGCGGGACGGATGGAAAGGGATGTACGATGAGCGAGACGACTTACGCTGCCGAGATCAAGGACATCGGCGACAAGATCGTGGGTTTGACGGTTGCCAAAGCCGTGGAATTGGCCGATTACCTCGAAAAGGTCCACAACATCAAGCCCGCCGCGGGCGCGGTTGCCGCTGCTCCTTCAGGGGCTCCGGCCGCCGAGGCGGAAAAGCCCGCAGCCAAGACCGAGTTCTCGGTGGTGCTCGAAAGCGCTCCCGCCGACAAGAAGATCTCGGTCATCAAGGTGGTTCGCGAAATCACCGGCTTGGGCCTCAAGGAAGCCAAGGACCTGGTCGAAGGCGCTCCCAAGCCCGTCAAGGAAGGCTTGAGCAAGGAAGACGCCGAAGCTGCGAAGAAAAAGCTCGAAGATCAGGGCGCCAAGGTTGCCCTCAAGTAATCGAAGCCAAGCGGCAAATCCTGGCCGGAACCGGCCAGGATTTTTTATTTGCTCCTTGACTTCCACTTCCCGTATCGTTTGAATGATAATTTGATGCCGCACACCGGAATTACGAAGGTTTACCCTGGAAAACATGCCTCTCTTCTGGCCTGAATGGCTGGGGGTTTGGGCATGTTTGCGTCGTTTACGGTGATTTGTTCGTTTCCCTCTTTGAGGGTGGACTCAAGCGGCCTGCAACTCCAGAGACCAGGCACCTTTATGCGCAGGCAAATGACGGTCTTGGGTTTTCTCTCATCTCTCCTGGGGCAGCGGGGGTTATCCTCCGCACGCGACGGAAGCGATTCCGCTCAGGTAGGGGGGCCTTGTAACCAGACCGTTGATGCACCTTATAAACCCTTGAGCGCTGGGTATCAAGCCGAAGCCGGCTCTGCATCGTTGTCTTCCGTCTTTTGTCGAATCGCCTGAAATTCGTTCGCACCTGAAGCAAGGGTTTCCCCGGGTCGAGGCTGACCGGCGGACCCACCCAAGTAGGCATGCCTCGGGAGGCACTTGACCATGCCCGTTCCCATCGACCGCACGATCGTTCCGAAGTTAATCAGAAATTTTGGCCGCAATGCCGAAGATCTGGCCCTGGTACCGCCGCTAACCGACATCCAGCAGAAGTCGTATGCCCGCTTTCTGCAGGCTGACGTGCTTGCTGAAAAGCGCGAGGACATGGGCCTCGAAGCGGTGCTTCGAGAGACATTTCCGATCGAAAATCTCGATAAATCGGTCAATTTGCAATATGTCCGCTACGAGCTGGGCAAGCCCCGTTTCGGCCCCGACGAGTGCCGCCAGCTTCGGTTGACCTACGGCCGACCCTTCCGCGTGCTTCTGCGCTTGAACAAGGAGCAGCCGGTCGAAGAAGAAGTTTACCTGGGCGACATGCCGATCATGATCGGCGGCGGCGAGTTCATCATCAACGGCGCCGAGCGCGTCGTGGTCAGCCAGCTTCATCGTTCGCCCGGCGTTGACTTCATGATGGAAGTCGAGGCCGACCGCAAGCTCCATAGCTGCCGCATCATCCCCGAGCGCGGTTCGTGGATCGAGCTGCATGTGACCAAGAAGGACAGCCTCAATGTCCGCATTGATCAGTCAGGCAAGTTCTCGGCGCTGACCCTTCTGCGCGCGATGGACCCCAACCTGTCCACCAATGCCGACATCATCAAGGCCTTCTATCCCGTGGAAGAGATCAAGGTCAACAAGGCCAATCTCGACCGCCTCAAGGGGGCGATCGTCAGCGAAGATGTGATCGATCCCACCGACGGCGAAATCTATCTCGAAGCCGGTCAGACGATTGACGAGGCGAAGCTCAATCAGATCGCCGCCAGCACCGTCAAGGGCGTGCACATCCTCAGCAAGGTGAAAGACCCGATCATCCTCGCGTCGATCACCGAGGATACCGCGGCAACTCACGAAGAGGCCCTGCTCAAGATCTACCAAAAGATCCGTCCGGGCAACCCCGCCCAGTTGGAAAAAGCGAAGGAAATGTTCCGGGAAAAATTCCAGGACACCAACCGCTATCGCCTCGGCCGCGTCGGCCGCTTCCGCATCAACCGCAAGTTCGGCCAGCAGGAAAATGTTCCCGCCGACGAAATGGCGCTGCAGTCGTACGACCTGCTCAATGCGATCAAGTACATCCTCAAGCTGCGCGCCGGCGAAGGCGAACTCGACGATATCGACCACCTGGGCAACCGCCGCGTGCGCACGATCGACGAATTGGCCGCCGAGGAGCTGCGCAAGGGCTTCCTCAAGCTGCGCCGCACCGTCACCGAGCGTATGTCCAACCGCGATCAGCAGGAAATGACCCCGCGTTCGCTCATCAACCCCAAGAGCATCAGCGCGGCGATCGAGTACTTCTTTGGCCGCGGCGAACTGAGCCAGGTGGTCGACCAGACGAACCCCTTGTCGCAGCTCACGCACGAAAGGCGCCTCTCGGCCCTTGGGCCTGGTGGTTTGAACCGCAAGCGTGCCGGCTTCGACGTGCGCGACGTGCATATCAGCCACTATGGCCGCATCTGTCCGATCGAAACGCCGGAAGGTACGAACATCGGCCTCATCAGCCATCTCAGCACCTACGCTGGCGTGGATGAATATGGCTTCTTGATCACGCCCTACCGGCTGGTCAAGCATGGCAAATTGACGGGCGAGGTGAAATACCTGCGCGCCGACGAAGAAGCCAAGGTCAAGCTGGCTCCCGCCGACACCCCGATCGAAAACAGCAAGTTCACAACCGACCGCTTCACCGCGCGGCACGACGGTGAATTCATCACCGCCGAACCGGACGATATCGAGTTCGTCGACGTGAGCCCCAAGCAGATGGTCGGCGTTTCGGCCGGCTTGATTCCGTTCCTCGAACATGACGACGCCAACCGCGCGCTCATGGGTTCGAACATGCAGCGCCAGGCGGTGCCCTTGCTTGTCACCGAGCCGCCGATCGTCGCCACCGGCATGGAAATCGACGTTGCCCGCAACTCGGGTATGGTGCTCAAGGCCGACAAGGAAGGCACGGTCACCTATGTCGACTCGTTGCGCATCCGCGTCGACGAGCGCGAATACCTTCTGCGCAAGTTTACCGGCTTGAACGAGCACACCTGCATTAACCAAAAGCCGATCGTCAAAGTCGGCGAAAAGGTGAAAAAAGGCCAGGTCATGGCCGACGGCGCCGCGACCTTCCTGGGCGAACTGGCCCTGGGCCGCAACGTGCTCGTCGCGTTCATGTCGTGGGACGGCTACAACTTCGAAGACGCGATCATCATTTCCGAACGCCTCGTCGAGCGCGATACCTACACCTCGATTCATATCGAGGAGTTCGAAATCGAAATCCGCGAGACCAAGCTCGGCAAGGAAGAGTTCACGCGCGATATTCCCAACGTGTCGCCCAAGGCGCTTGCCAACCTCGACGACTATGGCATCGTCTCGATCGGGACCTTCGTCCAGCCGGGCGATATCCTCGTGGGCAAGGTTTCGCCCAAGTCGAAGAGCGAGTTGACCCCGGAAGAAAAGCTGCTCTACGCGATCTTCGGACGCGCCGGCGAAGATGTGAAAAACGAAAGCCTCGAAGTGCCTTCGGGCGTCGAAGGCATCGTCATCGATGCCCGCCGTTTTTCGCGCCGCGCCAGCATGACCGAGGACGAGCGCAAGCAATTCGACAAGGACTTCCGCGACGAGGAAGAAGCGTTCAACAAGCGCATCGCCGAACAGTGGCATCTGATGGTGACCGAGCTGAAGGAAGTCCTCGAAGTGAGCGCCCGCGCCCACTTGAAAGACATCCGCAACAACAAGACGATCGGCGGCGAAAAGGACAACCGCGAATCGGCTCAGGCCGCCGCGGAATTCCGCCTCGAGCATATCGAATTGCGTTCGCCCGAGCACACCAAGTTGGCCCGCGCCGTGTACAAGAAGCATCGCGAGCAACTGGAAAAGATGCTCGACGAGCGCGATCGCCGGCTCAATAACTTGAAGCGCGGCGAGGAGCTTCCTCCCGGCGTGCAGCAGATGGTCAAGATCACCGTTGCGACCAAGCGGGTGATTTCGGTCGGCGATAAGATGGCAGGCCGCCACGGCAACAAGGGGGTGATTTCCAAGATCCTTCCGATCGAGGATATGCCCTACCTGGCGGACGGTACTCCCGTCGACATTCTGCTCAACCCGCTAGGTGTGCCGAGCCGTATGAACGTGGGCCAGATTCTCGAAACCCACCTGGGCTGGGCCGCCAAGAATCTTGGTTTCAAGGCGGTCACGCCGGTGTTCGACGGCGCGACCGAAGATGAAATCCGCGCCTGCCTCAAGGAAGGCAAGCTGCACGAGTCGGGTAAGAGCTGGCTATTCGACGGCCGTACTGGCGAGCGGTTCGAGCAGATGGTGACCGTCGGTTACATCTACATGCTCAAACTGCATCACTTAGTCGATGACAAGGTGCATGCCCGGGCCACCGGACCTTACTCGCTCATCACCCAGCAACCGCTGGGCGGCAAGGCGCGCTTCGGCGGTCAGCGGTTTGGCGAAATGGAAGTGTGGGCGCTCGAAGCTTACGGCGCCGCTTACATCTTGCAGGAACTGCTCACCGTCAAATCGGACGATGTCGAGGGCCGGACCAAGATTTACGAATCGATGGTCAAGGGAGAAAACACCCTCGAAGCCGGTACTCCCGCCAGCTTCGACGTGCTCACGAACGAAATCCGCGGGTTAGCGCTCAACATTCAGCTTCAGAAAAAGCAGCTATTCGGCGGAGCGGTCGAGGAAGTCGACGACAAGTCGGCAGTTTCTTAAGGGATTAACCGGCAGGCGCCGTGGGAACGGCGCCTGCCCTGGCTCTTCATGAATGAGCTGGCTCTCCATGAATGAGCCAAAATCGATACAAGACGGCAGGCAGGAAAGAGGGGGAACATCATGAGCAATAATGCCGAGATGAATTACGACCGGATTAACGACATCAATTCGGTGCGCATCACTCTGGCCGATCCGTCCCACATTCGCGGGACCTGGTCCTACGGTGAAGTGAAGAAGCCCGAAACGATCAACTACCGCACCTACCGCCCCGAAAAGGATGGCCTTTTCTGCGAGCGGATCTTCGGTCCGGAAAAGGACTGGGAATGTTCCTGCGGCAAGTACCGCGGCATGAAATACAAAGGCATGGTTTGCGATCGCTGCGGCGTCAAGGTTTCGCACAGCCGCGTGCGCCGCAAGCGCATGGGCCATATCGAACTGGCCGCACCGGTCGTGCACATCTGGTTCTTCAAGGCAATGCCCAGCCGCCTGGGCACCCTGCTCGACATGAAAACCTCGAGCCTGGAAAGAATCATCTACTTCCAGGACTACGTCGTCATTCATCCTGGCGACACCGACCTGCAAGAGCGCCAGCTTCTCAATGAAGACGAGTTCAAGAAGGCTCGCGAAAAGTATGGCAACGCCTTCGAAGCGGGCATGGGCGCCGAAGCGATCAAGTCGCTTTTGAAGAAGCTCGACCTCGTCAAGATTTCGCTCGAGTTGCGCGAAAAGCTCGACGAGGAACTGGCCAAGGTCAAGCGTTCAGCCCAAAAGGTGCGCGACCTGGTCAAGCGCTTGAAGGTCGTCGAAAGCCTTCGCGATTCCGGCATGGGCGGCTCGGCCAACCGCGCCGAATGGATGGTGCTCGATTGCATCCCCGTCATTCCGCCGGACCTTCGTCCCCTGGTGCTGCTTGATAGCGGCAACTTCGCCACGTCGGACTTGAACGATCTGTACCGCCGCATCATCAACCGTAACAACCGGTTGAAGAAGCTGGTCGATTTGAACGCGCCCGAAGTGATCATCCGTAACGAAAAGCGGATGCTTCAGCAGTCGGTCGACGCCTTGTTCGACAACGGCCGTTGCAAGCGCCCCGTGCTGGGTTCGTCCAATCGCCCGCTCAAGTCGCTGACCGACATGATCAAGGGCAAGCAAGGCCGCTTCCGCGAAAACCTGCTCGGCAAGCGCGTCGACTATTCGGCCCGCTCCGTGATCGTGGTCGGCCCCGAGCTCAGGCTGCATCAGTGCGGTCTGCCCAAGAAGATCGCACTGGAGCTGTTCCAGCCGTTCATCATCCGCCGCTTGAAGGAACTCAAGTACGCCGACACGATCAAGTCGGCCAAGAAGATGCTGGAACGCAAGGACGACCAGGTCTGGGATATCCTCGAAGAGGTGACCAAGGCCCACCCGGTCATGCTCAATCGCGCGCCGACTTTGCACCGGATGGGTATCCAGGCGTTCGAGCCGACCCTGATCGAAGGCAACGCGATCCGCATCCACCCGCTCGTCTGCAAAGGTTTTAACGCCGACTTCGACGGCGATCAGATGGCGGTCCACTTGCCGCTTTCGATCGAAGCGCAGGTCGAAGCGACCGTGCTGATGATGTCGACCAACAACATCTTCAGCCCGGCCAACGGCCAGCCGATCATCACGCCCTCGCAAGACATCGTCATGGGTTGTTACTACCTCACCGCGACTCGCGGCGAGTTGGGAGAGTCGGGCGAAGCGGGCGAAGGCATGGTCTTCGCCAACCCCGAGGAAGTCTTCGCCGCCTTTGGCCAGAAAAAGCTGGGCATCCACGCCCGGGTCCACCTGCGTTTGCCCGCTGGTAAAAAGTTCATCACCGAGCGGGTTTATCACGACCGCACCACCGTCGAAGAGTTCATTGTCAAGGACAACGAACGGATGACGACCACGGTCGGCCGCATCGTTTTCAACGACATCCTCTTCCCCGAGATGGCGTTTTATGACCTCGCGCTTTCGAGCAAGCAGCTTAGCCGCATCATCGCCGACTGCTACCAGGTGCTCGGCCGCCGCGCCTGTATCGACCTGCTTGACCGAATGAAGGTGGTCGGCTTCCGCGAATCGACCCGCTCGGGTCTGAGCTTCGCGACCGACGACTTGCGTACTCCCGCCAACAAGGAGAAAGAGCTCAAGGAAACCGACAAGGAAGTCGAGAAGTACCGCCGCCAGTTCGAGGATGGCAACATCACCGAGCGCGAACGGTACAACAAGACGATCGACCTTTGGACCAAGGCGCGCGACAACATCACGAAGCACATGATGGAAGATCTGCGCAACGACAAGCGGCCCGAAAACGGCAAGCTTCGTCCGTACCTGAATCCCATCTTCCTGATGGCCCACTCAGGCGCCCGCGGCGGTATCGAACAGATCCGCCAACTTGCCGGTATGCGCGGTCTGATGGCCAAGCCGAACGGCTCGATCATCGAAACGCCCATCAAGGCGAACTTCAAGGAAGGCCTCTCGGTGCTCGAGTATTTCAGCTCGACGCACGGCGCCCGTAAGGGGCTGGCCGACACCGCGCTCAAGACGGCCGACTCGGGTTACCTGACCCGTAAGCTCGCCGACGTGGCGCAAAATGTCGTCGTCACCATGCACGACTGCGGTACGACCCAGGGGCTGACCAAGTCGGCCATCATGAAGGGCGAGGAAATCGAACGGTCGCTGGCCGAAACGATCCGTGGCCGCGTCAGCCGCAACACGATCATCGATCCGCGCAATAACGCAACGATCGTCGAGGAAAACGAGATGATGTCGTGGGAAGCTGCCCGCGCCATCGAAGCCCTCGGCCTCGACAAGGTCATGGTGCGCAGCCCCCTGACCTGCCAGGCGCAACTGGGCGTATGCCGCCTTTGCTACGGCATGGACCTTTCCACCGGCTCGCTTGTGGAAGAGGGCATGGCCGTCGGCATCATCGCCGCGCAGTCGATCGGTGAACCCGGTACCCAGTTGACCATGCGCACCTTCCACATCGGTGGCGTGGTGAAGCGCGAACTGGGCGAATCGGAAATGAAGACGAAAAAGAGCGGAAAGGTCCGCTTTCAGCGGATCGCCGCCGTCGAAAACTCCAAAAAGGAAACGGTGGTTCTCGGCCGCAACGGCGAGATCCAGATCCTTGGGCCCAAGAATACGCCGATCGAAACCTTCGCGGTTCCGTACGGCGCCATGGTTTTGATCAACGACGGTTCCGAAATTCAACCCGGAACGGTGATCTGTAAATGGGATCCGCACATCACGCCGATCATCGCCGACCGCGGTGGGAAGGTGAAGTTCATCGAAATCATCGAAGGCGAAACCCTTCGCAAGGACATCGACGAAATCACCGGTGCCGAGCGTTTCATCATCATGGAACACAAGGGCGAATATCACCCCCAGATCGTCATCGAAGACGACAAGGGTCAAAAGCTGTCGGTCAACTACCTGCCCGAACGCGCCTTCATCGAAGTGCGCGACGGCCAGACCGTTACCGCCGGCATCATTCTGGCGAAGACCACGCGTGAAGTGGCCGGTACTCAGGACATCACCGGTGGTCTGCCCCGGGTGACCGAAATCTTCGAAGCCCGCCGTCCCCGCGACCCGGCCGTTATGGCCGAAGTGGCCGGCATGGTGCGCGTCGGCGACAAGAAGCGCAACAAGCGCCTCATCTACGTGCAACCGGTCGATGACAACGGCAAGTCGACGGGTGAGGAAAGGGAGCATCAGGTGCCCCCCGGAAAGCACCTTCGCGTGCAGACCGCCGACCGCGTCAAGGAAGGCGACCCGCTCGTTTACGGTCCGCTCGTTCCTCACGATATTCTCCAGATCTCAGGCATCGAGGCGGTCCAGCACTACCTCGTGCGTGAAGTCCAGAATGTTTACCGCAGCCAGCGCGTGGACATCGACGACAAGCACATCGAAATCATCGTGTCGCAGATGCTGCGCAAGGTGAAGGTCGACACCACGGGCGACTCGGGGCTGCTGCCCGGTTCGGTCATCGACAAGCAGGCTTTCAACGCGGTCAACAGCCGCTTGCGCGAAAGCTGCAAAATCAAGAAGGCGGGCGACAGCCGCTTCAAGGAAGGTCAGATCGTTCCCCGCCCTGTTTACGAACAGGAGAAAGATCGACTCGAGCAAGAGAAGGCGACCCCGCCCAGCTGGGTTTCGCCAACTCCGGCGACCTGCTCGGTGCAGCTCCTGGGCATCACCAAGGCATCGGTTCAGTCCGATAGCTTCATCTCGGCCGCGTCGTTCCAGGAAACCACCAAGGTCCTCACCGAGGCGGCTCTGGCGGGCAAGACCGATTACTTGGTTGGTCTCAAGGAAAATGTGATCCTGGGCCACCTGATTCCCGCGGGCACCGGCTTCTCGATGCACCAGCAAGCCCTGCTTGGTCTGCGCACCCTCGAGGATCAACCGCTCGACGAAGAAGCGGCGATCGCCGAAGCCGAGGCCTAAGGTTTCGAGACCCTATAAAAAAAGCCGGGGAATTTTCCCCGGCTTTTTTTATAGGATGATTTTTTCAACCCCTTCATTGGCGCCTTTCGCGAGCTTTTTTATGGCCGATCCCAGGGGGCGCGAAGCTAATTTAGATGAGCGTTTGCGCCTGGCGGCGCAGGCGATCCGCGGCGCGGATGCACTGTTGATTGGTGCTGGCGCGGGAATGGGTGTCGATTCGGGACTGCCCGACTTCCGCGGGAACGAGGGGTTCTGGAAGGCCTACCCGCCGTTTCGGGGCAAGCCGTTCGCGCAGATGTCGAACCCTGAGTGGTTCGAGCGCGATCCTCAGCTTGCCTGGGGCTTCTTTGGGCATCGCCACGATCTTTATTCACGCACCACGCCGCATGACGGATTCGGCTTGCTCCTCAAATGGGGCGAGGCCTGTCCCGATGGCTATTTCGTTTTCACAAGCAATGTCGATGGGCAATTTCAGAAAGCGGGCTTTCCCGAAGACCGGGTCAATGAATGCCATGGGTCGATTCATTTTCTGCAATGTTCGCGCGGTTGCCATGAGGGCATTTGGCCGGCGGAGGAAGTGAAACTGACGATTGACCCAAGCACCTTCCGGACGGATTCGCCCCTGCCTGAGTGCCCCGAATGCGGTGAAGTGGCGCGGCCCAATATTCTGATGTTTGGCGATGGCGACTGGTTGTCTGACCGGCAAAGCGAGCAGGGGCGGCGCTTTAATAAGTGGGTACGAAAGATTGTGGGGAAAAAGATCGTGGCAATCGAGATGGGGGCCGGTGTCGCGATTCCCACGGTGCGCCGCATTTGCGAATCGATGGGCGATCCCCATATCCGCATCAATCCCCAGGACTTTGAAGCGGGTTGGGGGGCCATTTCCTTGCCGCTGGGCGCAATGGAGGGGCTGACGCGGATCGATGAATGGTGGCAGAAGGGGGGATAAGGAATTTGTGCCGTGAACCCACGCAGCCTCTTGTCCACAACGACGGCCCCTGAATACCGCCATCGAGTCCTTACGGCTGAACCGGGTCAACTGCGACAACTTTCGGCGGTTTGCTGCGGGCCAGGTAGCCGTTGGCCACAAAAAAAACGGGCTCTCCCAGGATGAGATTGAACACCTGCGCGGTCCGGCCGGTCGGGGTGATTGCTTTGACCGTGGTGTTGCTTTTTGCTTTTCCCATCCAGGTTTGAATCTGCTCGCCGCCTTTGAGTTCTCCGGCTGCTTTCAACCTGCCATCGGCCAGGCAGAGCGGCTGGGTTTCGGTGGTGATCAGCGTGCCGGCTTCGGTTTTGACCGCGATTAGACGGTTTTGCGTCATGAACACCGAGTAGACCCTGGTTTGGGAGGGCGCCCCATCCGCGCCAATCGTGGTCACAGAATCTCCCTCGCGTAGCCGTTCGATGGCGGAAGTTCCCGCCGGGGTATCAATCAGGGTGCCCGCGGGAAAACAGCCCGGATGACACGGCTCCGGTTGCGGGGGCATTCTCAGCTCGATCGCATACTTCGCCTTACCTTGCGGTCCATGAAGGATGAAGCGGCCGTGGCTGCTTTCGTTGCCTTTAAGCAGCGCGAGAAAGATGGGGCTTTTGATTTTTGTCCCGGTGACCGAGTAGAGTCGCCATTCCTCAGTGTGCGTGGTGCCCCGTTCGGCCCCGAGGCGCTGAGAGTAATACGTTTTGATGGCCGACTTTTCGAATTTCAGTTGGCAATCGAGGTTGATGGCGGGAAGGAAAGCCGGATAGCCTCGGAAGCCGAAATCGTCGATCTCGGGAGTTCCCGCCGGTTCGAGAATCAGGGTTCCCTTGCCGTTTCCGTCGGGATCAATGGTTCCCTTAATCGAGATCCGAAATATCGCTTGTTTGCTTTCGGCAAGCGGAATGCCAAGCACGCCGATCGTGTCGGACTGCAGATCGATGCCGGTGTTGCCTTGCTTGGCGGGAACTCCATCGGCGCCTCCTTGCAGCGCAACCAAGGCCAGCAGGAAAAGGCTCATGCGAAATCCTCCAGTCGGAAACTCGAATACTTGCGGCGTGAACCGCTGATCGGGCAGGCGAGGATGAGGTCAACCCGCATCCTAACCTGTCAGGAACGCCCGTCGCCAGGCATTTCCTTCACCAACAAATCTGGAGGAAGTTTCGTTGGCGGCTATCGCACTTGCAAAGTTGGGAGGGGGAAACTTGCTGCGGGATCTCGATCAAACCTTTGCGCCGAGCCCCTTCAAGAAAAGGTGGATGTTGAATTTCACCGAGCCGCAGCGATCGATGCCTTCGGGACCGACGAGCAGGATCGTGTGAATGGGCCGGATGATGGTGAGAGAAAGCAAAGCTTCGGCTGCGAGCTTCGTGTCGATGTTGGGAATCGCGCCTTCGAGCACGAGACCGTTCAAATAGCCCTGGATCAGGGCCACGATTTTCTCGATCACGCACGAGTAAAAGAGCTTCGAGTTTTCCGGATGCCGCACCCCTTCGGCGATGACCAGCCGGTGCCAGGCATACCCTCTCTTGGCCACGATCAGTTGCAGAATCGGACCAAAAAAGGCATTGAGGTCATCCTCGGGGCTGCCCTTGCCGCGCGCAAGCGGCGGGAATTGCGCGAAAACCGATTCCGACCCTTCGCGCATCAGGCTGGCAAAGAGGATATCCTTGCTTTTGAAGTGGGAGTAAACCGTGGCTTTGGAGACGCCCGCCTCGGCGGTGACCGCGTCCATGCTCGTGCCGGAATAACCATGTTGCAAAAACAGGATGAAGGCCGCTCGCAAGACCAGCGTGCGTTTGTCGGTGCCTTCAAGAAAAGGAGGTATGCTCATGCCTTCCGTGCAGACGCCAAGGGCTCCCTTCTTGGTCGAGGGCTCTTCGGTGCGCGTCATTGGGGAACCTCCTGTTGCCGGAACTTGATTCAACTAGTGCGAGTGGGCTCCCGCGAAGTCGTGCGCAATCTTACCATCTTCCATGTGAATGGTGCGGTCGGCGATATCGAGGATGCGCGAATCGTGGGTGACGAGCAGGATCGGCACTCCCTGATCCTTGGCCAGGCCGCGCAGGATGTCGACCACTTCGCGCCCCGTCTTGCCGTCAAGCGCCGCGGTCGGTTCGTCGGCCAGCACCAGGCGCGGCCTGCCAACTAGTGCACGGGCGATCGCCACGCGCTGCTTTTGGCCACCGGAGAGCTTGGCCGGGTAAGAGTGGATTCTCTCTCCCAGGCCGACCGCCTTGAGCATTTCGATCGATCTCGCCAGTCCTTCCGCAGGGCCGATGTCAGGTTGCAGTTCCAGTGCCAGCCGAACATTGTCGACCGCGCTTAAGTGTGTCAACAGATTGTGCGCCTGGAAGATGAAGCCGATGCGCTTGCGAATCGACACTTGCAGGGTCTTGCTCGCCTGGCAAAGTTCTTCACCGAAGACTCTCAAGCTGCCATCGCCCAGGGTGCGCAAGGCGGCAATCAAGGTGAGCAGGGTCGTTTTGCCCGAACCGGATGGCCCGGTGAGCAACACGACTTCCCCTTTGCGAATTTCCAGATCGACCCCAAAAAGGATCTGCTTTTTGAGCTCCGCTTCGCCAAACCAAAAGTTGATGCCGCGGCCCACGATGATCGTGTCTTCGGCGATGGTGCCGAGTTCCGTCTTATCGGCAGCGTTGATTTTGGTGTTCATGGAAGATCCTTTAGAACACATCGGCCGGGTCGGCCGCGCGCAAGCGAGTCGTCGCCATTGCGCCCGACATCAGGCACATGAGACTGGTGAGCACCAGGAGAAAAATCGCCCGTTCCCAGTTGGGGGCTACCGGAATCGACGTGCCAATTTGGATGACTTTGTAAAAGCCAATGGCCAGGAGCGATCCGGGAATGTAGCCGAGGATCGAGAGCAAGAGTCCCTGGCGGATGACGATCCAGAGCAGGTAATTATCGGTGAAGCCCATCGCCTTCATTGTGGCGAACTGGGGCAGGTGGTTGGAAACATCGGTGTAAAGGATCTGGTAGACGACGATGAAGCCGATGAAAAAGCCGATCACGGTGCCCATCGTGAAGACGAATCCGACAGGTGCGTTCGTTTGCCAGTAATGCAGTTCAAACTCGACGAATTCCTTGGAGGTGAGCACGAGCGCTTCGGGCGCCAGTTGCTTTTGAAACCACTCCTGCACGTCCTTGACATCGGCCCCCGGGCGCAGGCGGATCAGGCCGACATGGACCTGGTCGGGGCTGAAGTCGGGATGAAAGCGGATGAAGTTCGCCCGGTTGGTGATAATGCCCCCTTCCTGGCCAAAGGAGGAGGCCAGCGTGGTCAAGCCGACGGGGTGGGCCAGGCGATGACCCAGTTCGACGCCGAATGATCTGCCTTCTTCCATCCAGGGGATGACCGGTCCAAAGACATTCTTGGAATTGCGGCCATACAAAAAGGTGTCTTTTTCGCGCAGTTCGATTTTGTGTTCCGCGATGCCGGGCAAGTCGAGCCAGCCCTCTTCGGGGTCGAAGCCGTACACCATGATCTGCCGGATTTCCCCGGTTTCGGGGTTGCGCCAGTCAACGGTCCCGCAAAGGAATTCGCCGATTTGCGTGACATCGGGGTGGCCGCGGAAGCGGTAAAGCGTGCGCGTCGAAAAGGGCTTCATTTTGCCCAAGTTTTCCGAGAGCGGGTGGATGACCACCAGGTCGGCGCGGATGTGTTTGTGGACGGTCGTGGCGCTATCGTAGACGGAGGCGAGGATGCCCAGTTGCACCCACATAAGCATCACGGCGACCATCACGCCGGCGAGGGCGGTGAGCAGTTTCATCCGCTCGAAAGTGAGTTGTTTCCAGGCCAGGTGAAGTCGCTGCGACATGGAGAGAGATTCCCCGGCAAAGGGGCTTGAGCGGTTGCTGGTTACTGAGGGGAAATGGTTTCGATGCGTACCTGGACGCGGGCGTACGAAAGGCCGGCCACTTTGGCGCTGCCGGCGCCATCGAGTTTGACGCGCACTTCGACGACGCGGGCATCGGTGTCCTTGACGGGGTCGTTATCGAGCACCACTTTTCTGCCGACTTTCCAGCCGACGTGTACGACTTCGCCGACCAGGTCGGCATCGAGGCTTTGCAATCGCACGATGGAGCGCTGGCCGATTTTGATTTGGGAGACATCCTTCTCGTAGACCTCGGCGACGGCGTGCATGTAATGGGTGTCGCCGATTTCCAGAAGCCCATCGTCACCGATTTTCTCACCGGCGCGGGCATGAATTTTGAGCACGCGGCCCGCGATGGGCGCTTTGATGACGGTCATATCCAGGTCGGCTTCGGCCTTGGCGACGCCCGCTTCAGCCTTGGCAAGTTCTGCCTGGGCGACGAGCACATCTTCGGGGCGCACGACCTTGAGGGCAGCCAAGGTCGCTTCGGACTGCTTCAAGGTCGCCTTGGCGATTTGCATTTGCGTTTGTTTTTGATCGAAGTCTTCGGGGGCCAGGGCGCCGCTTCGGCTCATCCATTCGGCGCGTTTGAATTCCGATTCGCTTCGGCGCAGCGACGCCTTGAGCTGGTCGACGGTGGCTTCCTGGGCAGCAATCTCTTCCGCTTTGGAACCCGATTTCACCAAGGCGAGTTTGGCGCGGCAGACCATGACCTGGGCCTGAGCTTCATTGAGGGCGGCTTTGCGCAGCTTATTGGTGTCGAGCACGGCCATCAGGGCGCCAGAGGCCAGTTCGTCGCCTTCGTTAACGAGAAGAGACTCGACGCGGGAGCGTTCAAGGGAGGCGGCAGGTGCGACCTGAAAGACCTTCCAGCCTGGTTCCAGGCGGCCCAAGGCGCCGACGCCAACGGTCGTGGAGGATTTGATCGCCTTGGGGTTGGGGCGTGGATCGATCTTCCGTCCGTCGGCGAACAGGTAAGCGCCGCAAGCCCCGGCCAGCACAAACAGAACCAAACCGCCGATGCCACAACGAGATAGGAGCTTTGCGCGAAACGACTTTTTTTGCGAAGAAACCATGGCCAGACATCCCACTGAACAAGTGAATGACACGCCTGTACTAAACAGTTTAGTTTAGTCTGGGTTTGGTGTCAAGTCGGATCAACATCGGCTGGGATGGTTGGGCGTTCAGCAATCGGTAAGTGACAATGAACCTTGAGTGGAAAACGGAATGCGGGATAGCGACTCGCACGGTTTGGAGGGAAGGAGAGGCAGGAGTAGGATCCCCCTGTCCTCGCGCTGACCATCATCGTGTATTTGGGAGCAATCTAGGTGAGCGTGGTGCGTAAGCGCCATGATTCTTTAATATTGATCATATTGTGATGTTTATAAATAGTCTGTTTAGTTGCCAAATTATTTAAGGTTAAAATAGTCCGTCAGTTTACGCCTCAGAGGTCAAAGAGAGCGGAACATCATCGGAAATCGCCAGAGATCCGGTGTTTCAGTCTGCGTTAAGCCGCAACCTAGTCGCTGATGATTGCAAGAAGGAAAAAGTACCAGCCAAAGGAGCTCCGGTCTTATTTCTTCGGCGCAGTCAATTCCAGCTCTTCCGGAGAAAGCTTCACATTGATTTCCGGCTGGTAGTCGAGTGTAAAGATCCTCTTCTCTCCCGTACCAAAGTCCCTTTCGGACTGATAACGGCGAATCAAATCGCTTTTCTTGTCGATCCAGTAGCGTTGAAAAACTTGCATCGGTTGACCCGTCCGGCCGTTAATTCCACTGGAGGATTGCACCATCTTGTAGCAAGGGTGATGGTCCACAATTTCTGATTGCTCAATGGCGCAACGATTCTCTTCAAAATAAGAACCAATTTTTGATTTGCCTGCCGGCAAAACCAGTAACGGGATTTCACTGGAAGACTCACAGGTCATCAAGCTCATACCGAATAGCAGCGAACGCGCGTGAGTGCGTGCCTCTTCCGCCGTCCTATTCCCTTTTACCATGGGTACAGTTGCGTCGGATTTCAGTTGGATCTCGCCACCGCGTAGCCAGATGATCTCTTGGGGCGGGAAAGATTCAGTCTTCTCGCCGCGCTGACCCCTGGGATCCGCGAATTGGAAACGGAACACACCGTCTTTTTGGTAGGCCGTTTTCGCGAAGGCTTTGGCCTCCTCGCCCTTCTTGAAATCGGGCTCCACGATGCGAATCACGCAACGGTCGCGATAAGACTCGCAAGACGCATACACCTTCAACACTTTGGCGGTGAGTTCCTCCGGCGTCGGGAGTTTCTCTTCTTGAGAAAATCCGCAAAAGTTGAGTGTCAGGAACAGTCCAAGAATCAGCACCGATCTCATGAATGCGATTCCTCTTGTTTTCTGCCTGCGAATATACAGTCAAGGATGGTGACTTGGAATGCGCGGCGATGGTCCTGATTTTGATTCTTTTATGCATGGAAGAAAAATCAACCAACAGATCTGGAGTCAAAATTCTCAGGCTTTGCTTGGAAAACAAAAAAAAGCCGTCCGGTTATCCGGACGGCTTTGCAAGGGGAGGAAATTCTCAAACCGGCTTATTTGCCCAATTCCTTGATCGCGACATTGCGAAACACGACCGGGTCGGAATGGCCGGCAAAACCAAAATGGCCGCTGGTGCGATCCTTGCCGGGGTGGGGGCTCTTCGCCATGTATTCCTTGACCTTCGACAGGTCGGTGTCGAGCACGCGCGAACCGTTGAGTTCCACCTGAATCGTCGGACCCTTGACGGTGACTTCCATCAGGTTCCACTCGCCCACGGGACGAAGATAACCCTTGGCCACGGCGGTCATGCCGTAGGCCGAGCCATTGTACTGGCGGGGATCCAGCTTGCCGGCGTACTGGGCCGCGGTGTCATCGAGCACCTGGATTTCGCACATGCCGACATAGGCCGTGTCGCCTTTGCCGGGATAGCGGATCGCCAGACCGTTGTTGCCGCCGGGAGGCAGCTTGTATTCGACGCGCGCGACGAAATCGCCATATTCCTTCTTGGTGAAAATCGTGCCGCCCTTGCCGGCCTTGCACATGAGCGTGCCGTCCTTGACCTCGTAGTTGTCGACGGGGCCTTCCCAACCTTCGAAATCCTTGCCGTTGAACACGGTTTCAAAGCCTTCGGATTTGCCGCGGATGATCTTGTTCGCTTCTTCGGCGCCGATTTCGCGATAGGCGATGTTGCGCCAGCGGATTTCGCCGCCGTGGGTTTGAAGCTGGATGGGGGCCTTGGCCAAAAGCGGCTTTTTGCGATCCCAATAGTTTTCCATGCGGGCGTTGTCGACCACAAGCTTGCCGTTGAGATAGACGGTGGTGCGTGCGCCCACCTGGATGATGCGGAAGCGATTCCACTGGCCGAGCGGATTGTCGGCGAGCACCAGCGGATCTTTCCCCGGGGCCCCGGCGCTATTGTTCCAGAGGCCGCCGGAGCCCTTGTCGGCACCCAGGTTCCACTTGCCGCCTTCCTTGGTGAAGTCCCAGATCTGAACCTGGGGGGTCGAGCGCAGGTAGATGCCGCTATCGGCCCCGGGCACGGTTTTGTAATCGATGACGAATTCGATGTCCCCCAGTTCCTTGTCGGTGGTCAGGTAGGCCCCTTTGCCGTCGTTGACCAGTTCGCCGTTTTCGACCGACCAGTGCTTTTTCGCGTCTTCAGTCCAGGCGGCGAGTTTGGCATCGCGCTCTTCGGGCTTCATGGCGGCGAGTTTGTAGGGGTCGAAGTCCATCCCGTGCCAGCCGGTCAGGTCCTTGCCATTGAACAGCGGGGTGAATCCCGCCGGGATGTCCATGCCGCTTTGCGCGACGGCCAGGTTAGCCGTCTGGAGCACAGTCGCCGCCGGGCGGACCGCCGTGGAAGACTGAGCTTCGCTGAAGCCTGTCTGGGATACGAGCAAGAGAGCCGCCGCGGCGGATCGAAGTCGAAACATAGGGGGAAATCCTCGTGGAAAATCGTTTGGGCGGGCTTGGGAGGGAGGCAGCGGCGCCAGTGGCCGTATTTTAGAAACTAGGAAGTTCGGCGGGCGGCGGGCAGGGCGAATTGCGCGGCTGACAATTTCTTGAGGCGACCCTTACCCAAGGAGGGTTGACTGAACGATCTGGCCGGCTCGCAAAAAGCGGCCGGCTGCTGCGAAAACGCCGCCATGCGCGATGAGGTCTACGCGAAGTGGGTAGAGAACGACCGCGTCGTTCCCTACCCACTTGTGTGACTTGTCTTAAGACCTGGGCGATCGGTGAATCAATTTCCCTGGCCCTGGCCCGGGCCCGGGCCCGGGCCAGGGCCGCGATCACCGGGAGGCGGGCCGCCTTGACGATTGCCCTGCTGTCCCTGGGGTCTTGGCCGTTGAAATGGGCCCATTCCTTGTAAGGCCATCGCCGTCATCCACGGATCTTGATTGGGAGCCCCCATTCCCAATCCTCCCATGCCCGGCCCCCCCCGTCCCTGACCCATGCCCGGTCCACCCATTCCCTGACCCATACCCGGACCGCCCATTCCTTGGCTCATTCCCGGGCCGCCTGGGCCACCCTGTTGGCCGCCTGGGCCACCCATACCCTGTCCCATGCCCGGTCCGCCCATTCCTTGGCCGCCTCCTGGCCCGCCTCGGCCTCCATGCTGCATGCCCATCCCCGGTCCTCCAGCCATGCCGGGCCCGCCCATGCCTTGGCCCATGCCTGGTCCGCCGCGGCCACCCTGTTGCATACCCATGCCGGGTCCGCCCATGCCTTGGCCCATGCCTTGGCCCATGCCCGGTCCACCTCGGCCGCCTTGTTGCATACCCATGCCTGGCCCGCCCATGCCTTGCCCCATGCCTGGTCCGCCGCGGCCACCCTGTTGCATGCCCATGCCGGGTCCGCCCATGCCTTGGCCCATGCCCGGTCCACCTCGGCCGCCCTGTTGCATTCCCATGCCAGGACCGCCCATGCCGGGCCCGCCCCGGCCACGACCGCCGCCCGGGCCTTGCGCTGAAACCAAGCCGGAAGACCCCAACAAACCCCCGAGGACCAATCCGGCCCACAACCAAGATTTTTTGTGCATGATTTGGCTCCTTTGTGAGAAGGACAAAAATGAGAGCCCTCTCCTAATTGATGTTACGCTCGCTCCCTGAAGACCGGATGAACCAATTTGCCAAGAATCCTTAAAAAAGATGAAAGATCTTCTTTGGCGGCGAAACGGAGCGCGACCCTTTTTGTAAAGCCTCCAGCCCCAAGGAATCGCGATGGCTCAAATTAAGTGGATCATGTAAGTCAGACCTCCACACGCGTCGGGGATTGGGTGAACCAGCCCCTTGCGGACGTGAACCCAGGTGTCCGTCAAATTTCAGGCTGGCGCGAACGGAACCGCTTGGGGGCTACTAACCGGAACCGATAACCCTGCCCTGGGTGGCCCGAGTGGGCCTACGGCCCTTGGGCTCCACCCAGTAATCGCCCCAGGGTTTTCTTTCCCTCTCTACTTGGCCGTCCTAAGTTGCCATAAAGGCTTCGCCAACATTGGGCGGCCAAGCCAAAAGGAAACCGTCCATGCTCGATGCCGGCCTGCGCAGGGCCATCGATCCCTTGCTAAAACCCGTTGCGGCGACTCTGGTGCGGCTGGGTTGTTCTGCCAATGCCCTCACGGTTGTGGGTTTTGTGCTGGGCGTGGGCGCCTGGATCGCTCTCGCTTGCGAAAGCCATTTGGTGGCGCTGGGATTCATCCTGTCCAACCGGTTGTTCGACGGCCTGGACGGTCTTGTTGCGCGTCTGTCCAAACCGACCGATCTGGGCGGATTTCTGGACATCGTGCTCGATTTTCTCTTTTATTCCGGCGTGCCATTCTTCTTTGCCGTGGGCCGACCCGAACAGGCCTTGGCGGCAGCCTATCTCATCTTCAGCTTTGTGGGCACAGGAAGCTCCTTTTTGGCTTATGCCGCCATCGCGGCCAAGCGGGGTGCCATCGAAATGCCCCAACCCAATAAGGCGATCCACTACCTGGGCGGATTGACCGAAGGTGGGGAAACGATCGGCCTGTTCGCGGTGATCTGTCTTTTCCCAGCCTCGTTTGCCGTTTGTGCCTGGATCTTTGGATCACTTTGCTGGCTGACCACGCTGACACGGATCGCCGCGGGAGTCGGCGCCTTTCGCTCATCTCAAAATCCTTCCTGACGAGGCTTTCGTTTATGTCCGTCCAGTTTCCCAATAAAGCCCGCGCCGTCCCGAATCGGCGCGATTTTCTTGGAGCCGCCTCCGCCGTCGCGGCTGCCGGAACCTTCGGTTGCGGCGGCGAACCGGTCAGGAAACAAGCCGGCCCCTTCGCCGGTCGCGAACTGCGCGTCTTCTGCTATTCCGGCGGCCATGAAAAAACAATGCAGGACGAATTCGTCCCCGCCTTTGAAAAAGAAACGGGAGCGGCCGTGACGCTCCACCCCGGCTGGTGGGAAGGAATTGCCAAGCTCAAAACGGCCGGCTCCGGCGAAACGCCGTTCGATTTGATCATCAGCGATGCGACGCAAGGTTATCCCGCGATCAAGGATGGCCTTTTTGCCCAGTTGGATCTTGCCAAGATTCCCAACGCCCAGCTGCAATTCGCTCCCACGCTCGACAACTGGGTCGTGCGCGAGCGCTACGGGATCACCTACCCCGATTCGGTCATGACGCTGGCCTACAACAAGAACCTCGTCAAGGAGCCGCCCGCCTCCTGGTCCGATCTGCTCAAACCCGAGCTCAAGGGGAAAATCGGACTTTACAACTCCTTTTATCTCTCTTTGTTCACCTTTGCCTGCATGAAGGCGAGCCTCGAAGGCAAGGCGGGCACCGCCCACAAGATGGTCGAAACCGACCTCGATGGCGTGCTCGCTTTCGCCAAGGCGCACCGCGAGCAGGTGAAACTCTGGTGGCCCACGTCGACGGACATGATTTTGGCTCTGGCGAATAAGGATGCTCACGCGGGCAACATGCATAGCCCCGAGTACATTCAGGCTCTGCGCGAAAAACCCGAACTGGGCGCAGTCGTTCCCTCGCAAGATCGCGCCTTTGTCCAGGTGTTCTGGGCCATTCCAGCCAGGGCGAAAAACGCCGACATGGCGCACAAGGCGATCGACATGCTCTTTTCCGAGGCATTGCAACTGGCGTTTGCGCGTAAGGGTTCCGCGACCGCCAACCTGTCAGCGGCCCAGAAGATGGCGGCCGACGACCCGTTCTGGAAACAGATTTACCCCCACACCAAAGAGCAGTTCAAGACCTTGCAGTATTACCCCTACGAGGTCTATGCGAAGTCGTGGGATAGGATTGGCGAAGTTTGGGACAGGACCGTGCTGCGCAATGGATGAGGCTTCCCAGAGCGAGGTCTTGCGGCTCGAAAGGATAACTTTCAGATACGGAAGCCGTCCCGCCGTGGACGGCGTTTCGCTGCAACTGGCCCGGGGGGAATTTCTAACGCTGCTGGGGCCCTCAGGCTGCGGCAAGACCACCCTGCTCAAACTGATCGGCGGCTACCTGTGCCCGGCCGCGGGCTCCGTTCACCTGGAAAACCAGGAGGTTACGGCGCTGCCGGCGGAAAGGCGCGGTATCGGGATGGTCTTTCAAAACTATGCTCTCTTTCCGCACTTAAGCGCACAGGAGAATGTCGCCTTTCCGCTCAAGATGCGCAAGGTGGCAACGGCAGATCGCCAGCGGAAAGTCGATGCCATTCTGGATCTCGTCGGCCTTGGCGAAGCTGAGCGGCGGCGGCGTCCCGCCGAACTATCCGGCGGCCAGCAGCAACGAGTCGCCCTGGCGCGAGCCCTGGTATTTGAACCCAAACTCCTCCTCCTCGATGAGCCTCTGGCCAATCTCGACAAGAATCTGCGCTTGCAGTTTCGCTCCGAGCTGCGGGCGCTGCAAAAACGGACCGGTGTCGCGGCCATCATGGTGACTCACGATCAGGAGGAAGCGCTTGCCATCTCCGATTCGGTGGGCGTTATGCACGAGGGAAAGATCCTGCAGATGGGGGCGCCTCGCGAGCTCTATGAGCGGCCACAATCGACCTTCCTGGCCCGCTTCCTGGGGGAGGCCAATTTCTTGTCCCCCTCTCTTTTGGGAATCGAGTCTTGTGCCAATGACCGAACCTTATTTCTGGTCCGGCCGGAAAGAGTGATTTGGGGAGATTCGGCGAAAACCTGCTTTTGGAGCCGTGAAGCGGTTTTGAAATCGGCCACCTACCTGGGGGCCGATTGTTTGCTGGAATGGGTCCTATCTGGTGGCGAGTTTGGGGGCGAGGTCATTCGCTCGCGATCAAGCGCCGAAAGAGCCAACGCCCTGGGGCAAAACCATTGGATCGGCTTGGAGCGTTCTTCACTCTGGCCGATTCCCAATCCTCCGGGGGCGGTCGCATGAACCGGACAGGCCGATCACTCCTGATGCGCTGGTGTTTGTGCTTGCCCGCGCTGACGCTCGTTGGCCTGCTTGCCTTCGTACCGGCAGCGTTCCTTGTGCGGATGAGTTTCAACGAATTTGCCCCCGGCCAAGGTTTTTATCGGGAGGGTACGTTCACTACCGCACATTATGCCGGGCTGACCCGGTCCTTTGAACTGCGCCTGATCGGCTTCACCTTACTCTTTGGCCTCGAAATCGCTTCACTGGCGGTGCTCTTGGGATTTCCCGTGGCGCTCTATCTGCGAAGTCTTCGTCCGCGTTGGCGTAATCTCGCGCTGGGTGCGGTGCTTTTGCCCAAGGTGGCGAGCACGCTTGTGATCCTCTTTGGCTTGCAGCGAATTTTGGGCAACAGCGGGCCGATCAATCAGATTCTTGAATATCTCGGGATCGTGGAAGAGCCCATTCAGCTTTATCGCAACCATTTCGGAGCGCTTTTAGGAGAATTGTATCTCGTCCTTCCGCTGTCGATCCTTGTCATGGCCATTCAGCTCCTTTCGGTTGATTCCATACTGGAGGCAGCGGCCAGGGGCCTGGGCGCGTCATCCTGGCAGGTCTTTCGGCATGTCACTTTGCCCCTGGCGCTGCCGGGGATTTTTTTGGCCGGGGAACTGGCGCTCATTTGGGGCCTGGGCGCCTTCCTCGGGCCACTTTTTCTCGGCAGCCCGGAGGAAGCGACCCTGTCGCTGGAATTCTTCCATCAATCGTTCGAATTGCTCGCATGGCCGCGGGGTGCGGTCATGGGGACGATTCTACTGCTGCTCGTCTTAACCAGCTTGATGGGTTACCGCCTCATTCAGCGCCTGTTCGTGAGGCCCGCATGAACGCCCTGGCCAGGCCTTTGTTGTGCGCGACCGCCCTGATCATTCTTGCCGCCATGCTCTTTCCGCTCGCTTTTTCGGTGTGGGTGTCGTTTTCGCCCGATTCCTTTTTGACTCCACCCGGATCGGTCTGGTCTCTGCGCTGGCATCGGGAGTTTTGGGCCGATCCCCGCTGGAATCGGGCGCTTTGGCAAAGCCTGGTTGTTGCGAGCCTGGCCACAGCACTGGCGCTCGCGACCGGCATGCCGCTGGCTTTCGCCCTGGGGCGCGGCGCCTTTGCCGGTTCGGTCTGGATCGAATACGCGATCTTGTTGCCCGCGCTCGTTCCGCCGGTGGCCCTGGGCTTGGGGATCCTCTTTATGGTGCAGGGCACCTTCTGGCAGAACCAGGCTCTCATTCCCGCTCATGCCCTTTTAGGGCTGCCAATGGTCGTGCTCATTGTTCGTTCTGGTCTTACCGGGATCGACCCGGCGCTTGAAAGCGCCGCGAGAGGACTCGGGGCCAGCCCCTTTCAGGCGATGAGACAAATCACCATGCCGTTACTCGCGCCTTCGATTCTCGTTGCCTCGGCCACGGTATTTGTCGTTTCCTTGAACGAGTCGATGCTCGCCATATTCTTGACGCATCCGGGCAACGAAACCCTGCCGGCGGTCGCCTGGCCGCAATTGCGCCATGCCCCCACGCCGATGGTGGCGGTCGCCTCCTGTGTCAGTGTTGCCGTCACGGTGGGAATCGTCCTGATGATCGGAACGATTCGATCTTGGAAAAGGAGTGGCGAAAAACGAACGGACATGTTGGCATCGACTACAGAAGGTGCTGGCTCTTGATGCGAAGATACTCGTTCAGCCCAGGTCGCCACCTAAAGAAGATGCTGGCTCTTGATGCGAAGATACTCGTTCAGCCCAGGTCGCCACCTAAAGAAGATGCTGGGCTCTTGATGCGAAGATATTCATTCACCCCAGGTCGCCACCTAAAGAAGATGCTGACTTTTGATCCGAAGATACTCATTCACCAAGGGCGCCGTGAGGCTCTGAGGGTAGGTGTCCATCGTCAGGACGCCAGCGTGCCTGAGATCGGTGAGCACTTGATGTCGCCAGCACAAGATGTCGGCCGCGGCCCCGGCCTGAAACATCTCCCGGTCGGTAGGCGCGGCGGCGCCGGGGGCATTCGCAACCGAATCGTCCGCTTGAACAGGACCAAGTCCCTCAACCTGCTGAAACAGTTCTCGGTCGCGCAAAAGCACCGCCAAGGGCAAATGCTTGCCCACCATATTGATCATGTGCGCCTTGAGTTGATCTGCATTGCGATCGTCGATCACGTTGGTGATCAGGATCGCCAGGGTCCGTTTGCGGCAATGGGCCTGAAGATGGAGAAAGGCCTGGTCATAGCGGCTTTCCACCCATTCGGGTTGCACGTCATGGACGGCGTGGACCATCCGGTTGAGTTGCTGCTTGCCGCCGCCCGGTGGAATCCAGCGCAAAATGCGATCGGAAAAACAGAGCAGTCCCGCTTCGTCGTGCTGGGACAAAGCGATGTAGGCCAGTGTCAGGGCGGCGTCGAAAGCGCCGTCGAGGAGCGACTGGCCCGCATGCTCGTTGACCATCATGCGCCCGCAATCGATCAAGAAAACCACGCGCTGGCTCTGGTTGCTTTGAAAATCGCGCACGGTGAGCTTAAGGCGGCGCGAGGTCGCGCGCCAGTCGATCGAGCGGTACTGATCGTCGGGCGAGTAATCGCGCAACCGCTCGAATTCGTTATCGCTTTGAATGCGCCGGCTTTTGCGCACGCCAAGGAGCGACATGCGGTTGAGGCGGGCATACAGGGCGTAGCGGCTGATCTGCTTGAGCGCGGGAAACACGCGTAGCGAATCGTTGGCGGGCAAGCGTAGGGTTTTGGTCCAGAGTCCCATGCGGCTTTGCATCTGAATCCAGACCCATTCCAGGGTGAACGATCCTCTTTGCGTGGGCACGAGAGTGTAGTGAATGCGGTTGCGCGATTGCGCCGGCAGCCGCGCCGCGAGCGGCTTGCCTTCCTCGGCCAGGCCGGGAGGTTGGTCGTCGCGCACGAGCACATCAAATGTGCGGCGCGAGCGATTTTCCAGCACGATCGTAAAGGCATGCTTGTCGCCGCGGGTGGCGATATGGGCGAATTCGCGGCGCACGCGGAATTGTTTGCGCCAGGGCAAGGTGAGCAAGTCGCCAAGCGCCAGGATGACGACGACCGCATCCAACCCCAGTACGAACGGCCAGGCCTCCGGTTCGAAGTAAAGGAGGACGGTGGCCACAAGGGGGACGGCCGCGAGGATGCAGAGAATTCGCCCGGGGCTAATCACAGGCGCGGCACCTCGATCGTTTTGAGAAGCGCCTTGAGGGCATGGTCGGTCGTGTCTCCTTCGACTTCGGCCTCCGGAGAGAGGATGACCCGGTGGCGCAAGGCGGGAAGCACCAGCTCGCTGACATCGTCGGGAGTGATGTAGGTGCGGCCCGAGAACGCGGCGAGAACTCGGGCGCCAGAGAGCATCGCAATGCCGGCACGAGGGCTGGCCCCCATGAAAAAGGCAGGCCACTCACGGGTTTTGCGCACAATCGCCGTGATGTAATGGAGGATCTTGTCGTCGGCCTCGATTTGGCGGCAAAGGTCCTGGATTTGCAAAATCCGTTCGGGATTGAGCACGACCTGGATCTTGTCGGCAATCTGTTTTTCAAGCGTGGAGCGGGAGCGATGCAGTTTGAGAATCGCATGCTCCTCCTCGACCTTGGGATAGTTGACGACCAGCTTGAACAAAAAGCGGTCCAACTGCGCTTCGGGCAAGGTGTAGGTGCCTTCCGATTCGATCGGATTCTGCGTGGCGAGTACGAGGAAGGGCGGCTCGATCGGGTAGGTCGTGCCGTCCACGGTGACCCGGCTTTCCTGCATGATTTCAAGCAGTGCGGCGTGGGTTTTGGCAGGCGAGCGGTTGATTTCGTCGGCCAGCAAAATCTGGGTGAAGACCGGGCCGCGCCTGAAGCGGAAATCTTGCGTGCGCGCATCGAACACCGGTTGGCCGGTGATGTCGGAAGGCATCAGGTCGGCGGTGAACTGCACCCGCCCGAAGGCGCACCCTAGGGCCTCGCCCAGAATGCGAACGAGCAAGGTTTTGCCCAGACCCGGCACGCTTTCGATCAGCACATGGCCGCCGGCAAAAAGCGCGACCAGGGTGAGCCGCACGAAATCTTCCTGGCCGACATAGACCTTGCCGGTTTCGGCCATGAGCGTTTCGATTTCCGCCTTGACCGATTGGATTTTGTCTTCTTCCTCGATTACGGCTTCCGCCGGGCCCTTGGTCTGTAGGGGCTCTTGACCCTCTTTGTCGTCTTTATTATCTGTGCTTTCCAAAACTCAATTCTCCTTGGATTTTTTGCCGTGTGTTTTCCGAACGCGTTGCCATTCGCGGATTCGCCCCAGGGCAAAGGTGCGCCCACGGGCTTTTCTCAAGAGGTCTCCAAGCGCTTCGACATGACGGCCAAAGCGCTGCAATTCGCGGCTGCTCGACTGAAGCGGCCGGCCGAGGATGGGAAATTTCCACCAGCAAAAAAGAACGAGCGCCAGGACCAGCTGGCCGACGACCCAGGGTAGGGGCTGGACTTTGAGAAAGTCGAGCATCGATTGCGTTTCGCTTTTTTGGCCTTCTGCCTCTCCTTCTTCATCCACCCAGTTGGAATTGGGGATGACGGCAACGCGCTGGTCGACCTTGGTCAGCTCGATGAGTTGTTCGCAAAGCTCCTGGTTGCCCGGATCGGCCAGGGAAGCATTGAGCAAGGGAATCGCCGAAGCGAGCACCAAAAATCGGGTGCGTCCCAACCGGTCCTCAATGAGAAGCGGCTCTCCTTGCGAACTCCAGATCGTTTCGACATCGGGCGCAGGCTGGAGCCGTCTTTGCAAGGGCCATTGCGCCTTGATCAGGCGGTCTTCCGATGAGTGGACCTGGCCGTCGTCATCCTGACCGTTGGCTTGGCCGTTGACCTTGGTGTGGATCTTGACCTCCGTCAACTCCTCGGTGGCCTTTCGGCGAGGGCGATCCATTCCATAAAAAACGCCTTCCGAGATCGAGAATGTTCGAAGAGAGCCGGATTCACGCTCTGCAAGGCTCGCATCCCTTTCGTTCTTGGCCAGCGCTTTTTGTTTGTCGTCAAGGCGATCGCTCTTGAGCAGGGCGTTCCAGTATTCGGGGGTCGCGTCGCCGTTTTCCACCACCCAAACCATGGTCGATACCCGGTACCCCTGGGCGATCTTTCTCCAGAAGTCGACGGTCTTTTTGTCAATGGCGCCGGGGTGGTTATCGAAAATGAAAATGCACTCGTGCGTGTCTCCCAGTTCCGGCGTGGCGAAGGGGAGCGTATCGACCTTGAGGCCGGAATAGCGCAGCGCCTGCAAGAACGCCGAAAGGCCGTTGATGCTGTCGCCACGCGTCGCGGCGTAACGCGTATTGAGCTTGGGATCGCAACCCACAAACAGGCAAAGAAGTGATCCCAGGGCGATCGTTTGCAATGTGCGGCAAGCGTGCGTCATGACGGCGGCTCCTTGGGCAACGCTCGCTTCTTGCCTGGGACTGCCTTGGCCGCTTTTCCTGTTCTTGGCGGCGCTTCGCCCGTTGCCGGCTTTTCTCCTCTTTTGGGTGCTTCGCCTCTCGTCGGCTTTTCGCGGGGCAGCGCCTTTTCAAAGAGGGCGATCTTGCTCCATACCGATTGAAACTCGGGTTCGGAAATGGGCAAATGGCCATAGAAGGCGTCTTCGAATAGCCGGGTGGAATCGCGGAAAGTGCCGCGAAGTTCAGCGGAAGCCGACCCTGGCGAAGCCGAACCGGGAAGTGCGGCCGCAAGCTCGCCCTGGTACTGGCGATTCGTCTTTCCTTTTTGCAGTTCAATCTTCCCGTGCTTGTCGAGTTGGATCAATTGCCAGCCATGCAAAAAGGCAATCGCCTCCGCATAGGCTCCGGCCTTGGCCAGGTCGCGGGCCCTTTCTAGCAGGTCGCCCTTGCCCCGCACTTTTTCAGGGAGGGCTTCCAGGCGTGCCGATTCGATTTCAGGCGTTGCTTCGGTTTTCTCCGGTTGAGGCGCCTCGTCGAAAAATCGTTGACCATACCAGATCAGCGCGAAAATCGCCGCGATGATGACCAGGGCAAGAAGCAGCCAGAGGACGACCCTGAAGATCTGCAACCATTCAAGACCTTTGGTCGGGTCCTCGGACCGCGAACGTGGCGGAGGTTGTGCGTTTGTGGGAAATAAAGGGACAAGATCGCCTTTTTGTGCATTGTACCAGGGGAATTGTTGATCGACGAAGGCTCGTTTCGCCTGATTTTTGGAGCTTTCTTTCTCGTCGGCGCGAACCGAGCAGAAGGGGATGAGGCCAATCATCACGAAGAGGAGGCACCGGATGGCAAACCGGTTGAGCCACACCAAGGGCCTATCCATCGAATCCGCGGGGGCGATCGCGCTTGGCGCCTCAACAACCATGGCCATCAGGCCACCTCCTTTTCGGAGAACGATTGCGCCATCGCGCGGATTTTTAAATCGACATCCCAGCCCTCACGGCGGATCCGGCAATCGATGTAGGTGATGAACCGGAAAACGGTCAAGAAGCTCATGATCATCCAGAAGGCGAACTCTTCTTGCCATCCTGGTTGGAATCCATCGCCCTGCAGCCACTGAACCATCATTTGCCACCAGGAAAAGCGGCCTTCCCAAAGCGCGGCGATCCCTCGCAAAAACAGAGAAAGCGAGATGTTGCCGGCGATCAACACCAGGAAGTCGATGAGGACGAGGCCGAGGATCCGTCCCAGGTTGCGCCTGTTCATGGCCCAAAGTCGCCGCCACACTTTACCGAGCATGGGCCTTTCCAACAGAATGATCGGATTGAGGTAGTACATTCCGACGAAAACCAGCGGCGACAAGATAATCGTGGCCAGGCAGAAAAAGCGAACAATCCCCTGAAAGAAAAAGTAGGAAAGCAGACTGCCTCCCACGGCGCGCATTGCCTGGGAAGTGGAAAACCGCTTCGAGAAGACAATCTGCCCCATGAATAGGGTGATCGGCAGGGTGGCCAGCGGCAATTCGAGCCCGATGACGAGCATCCAGAGATAGGGATTCTTGAGATTTTGCAAAACATAGCCGTTGAACCAATACACCGGCAGGATGCCGAGGACCATGGCGAGCGAAAGGCCGAGAAAGTGCTGGCCGCACACCAGAAATGCCAAATCGAGGCATTCGAGCACCGATCGCGGCCGGATCGCCAGGCGAACGCTATCTGGGCGCATGCGCTTGCCTCCGGTGGTTCAGGTTGCCGAGCAAGAGAAAATACAGGAGTAAGAGGATGGTCGTGATCACGGCAACGCCCGCCTTGGATTCATAGGGCAAGGCCGATGGGGAAATGAACCCCTCAATGGAAGCGGCAAAAATGAAGAGGATCGTGGCGACCCCCGCGGTTTGCAAGGCGCGAGGGGCACTGCGTCTGAGCGATTCGGCACGGCCCCACCCCTGGGTGTCGATGAGCGACCATCCCAGGCGCAATCCGGCGCCGGCGGACAAGACGATGGCGGTGAGTTCAAAGGGGCCGTGGGCGGTCACGAACTCGGAGAAGTTGGCCTGGGAAGTCGACTGGAACATGTAGCCGAACACGGTGCCGAGAAGGACCGCGTTGAAGGCCAAGGTAATCAAGCTGCCCACGCCCAGAAAGATTCCGCTCGTGAAACATTTCAGACCAATGCTGGCGTTGTGAAAGACATAACCCCCGGTCGCCTCTGCCCGGGAACTGGCAAAACCTTCGGATTCTGCGCCGATCTGTTCCCAAAGCGGCGTGGCGTACATTTTCTCGACGGAGGCGAGTTTCGCCTCCCCGGCGACGGCCACCGCGAATTCAGGCCGCAAATAGGCCGCGATCATGGCACCCAGAAAAAGGCTCCAAAAGTTAAACAAGGCGATCCAGACGCAGGGATCGCGCAGAATCTGCCCCGGAATGTCGACAAACAGCGAGCGCAGCCAGGCGCCGACATGGAACGATTCGCTGCGGTAAAGTTGGGTATGGGCCTGGCCCACCAGTTTGTGCAGGTACTCGGTGGTCGTTTCGGGGAATTTGAGCGCCAGCGCCAGGGCCAGATCGCTGCAGGCGGAGCGATAGCGTCTGGCAAAGGCGGCCAGGCGCTCCGGATCCAAGCGGCTTGCGCGTCGAGATTTGATCCAGGTCAGATCTTTTTCGAGTTGGCGCCAGTCGGGGGTGCGGCGATCGATGATTTCCGAGATTTTCACTCGGTGGACCCTCCGGCGGCGCGTTCATACATCGCGCACAACAGCAGATCGGAGTCGACCGATTTGGGCAAGCTCCAGACCTTGCGAAAATGCGCGGCCAGCACTCCGGCCAGTTCCTTGCGACGCCCGGCGCTCAGCACCTTGCGCCGGCCAATGTAGGAGGCGAGGGTCTCCATGAGTTGGATCGACGGAGAGAACTTCTTGGGAATGAGCGCCTGCACTTCCGAGGTGTTTTCCTCCGGCCAGGCCGGCTTGGGGCGGGTATTGCGCCTTTCGATAATCACCATCGTGTTCGCGGCAAGATCGCCAAGCCTTTGAAAACGGGCATTGCCCATCATGGCGAAAACCCCGGGAAAAAAAGGTGGGAGGAGATCGGGACCTCTCAACAGATTGCGCAGAATGGCCTGGGCCGGAGTGATGGAAAGACCGGTCGCGGAGACAACGCGCAAAGAGAGGGCTGCTTTTCCCGGGGTCTGGCCGTTGTTGAGGGTTTCCACGACCAAGCCAAATCCCCACCAGAGGAAAAACCAAAGGATGAGGGCGATTCCCATCAAGGCCTTGGCCATCGCTCCCAGGGAAAGAAAGATCACGAGGAATAGCACGGCGACCACGAGCCCGTCGATGAGCAAGGCGAGCACGCGCGGAAAAGGGCCCGCGAGCTGAAAATCGAACGCGACATTTTCCGGGGTGACTACGAGCATCGCCGTATCCAGCGGCGGAGATTCCTTCAACCGGGCTATTTGCATAAATCAGGCCCTAATGACCAGGGTTCCGGCGAGTCGGTCATGGATGGTTTGTTTCTTTTCATGAAAAGGCTGAGAAAGGTAGCCGATCATAAAAATGCATGACAGGAATTTTGCGAAGTGGCGGCCGGTCGCCCGCATAAACGAAATCGGGCGACCCCCTTCGTCGACGATGCGAAGGCCCATCATCCGTTTCCCAATACTCGCCTGGTTTATTGAAGAATCCTGCAAACTAAAATAAAGCCAACCGACCAGAACATTGAGAGTGAGCGTAATGAGATTCAAGATGGCTTCGCCCTGTGGTTCATCTGGGTCGATGTGAAGCCCGTAGGCATCCGAAATCAGATAAACGACCATAAAAACCACAACCAGTGCAGGGACTAAAATGACAACGGTTAAAATCGTATCGATGAAAAATGCGACAAACCGTTGCCAGAAACCCGCGTATTGCACGGTTTCCATCTCGCCTTCGAACGGATGATAATTGTCAATTTCCGTGTCCGGCGCTGCATACGGATTGTTATCCCCGTACCTGCTTGAAACCATTTTGGGCGATCCAGGATGGCTTGATAGGTGGTGAAATCGTTTCACGGACCACTATTGACCTACCCTACATCGAAGAAATGGTCTGGCTAGGGGGATAGGGTGCGACACACTGAATCATTGGACATGACCCTATCATTTGCCATTGCCCCGCAAGGATCGATCAAAAAACACTCGCCGCCGAGGGATTGGTACAAACGGGATGGGGGTACCTTGCTTTGTGGGCCCATCGCTTTTCGGCGTGGCAATCGGCCTTGATCTTTCTTTTGATGAAACGTCATCGTCTTTCGACCAGCGTGCCGGACATCATGTCGTGCAGGGCCTGTTTTTGATCGGTGAATGGCTGCATGGCGAAGCCAAATCCGAACAGAATTCCGGAAAGCCATTTGGCAAAATACCTGCCAGTTGCCTGGGGCCAGGTCACCATGCGTGAACGCTCTCCCACAACGCGCAGACCCAGGAACCATTTGCCGGCAGTCGCCTGGAAGGGAGCCGATTCCAAGACACCGAAATAAAACCAGGAAACGGGGAAAAATAGCCATGGGGCAATCAACTCGGCCCGAGCGGCCCCGGCTGCAGTCAAGGCAATCATGGCCCAGCAAAGGGCAAGAATGATTCCGAGATCGACCAGAAACGCCACCGCTCGCTCGACGCCGCTTGCATAGAGTTGCTCCGCGTCACTTGCCTCGGGAACGAACTCCGATTCGGGGGCGCGGTAGGGATTGAATTCTTGGCAGGGTTCCTTCTCAGAGCGGTCAGTGACCATTAGGCCCCCGTGAATTGATCCGCGACTGCAAAAAACGCTGTGGCAATCCGCTCAAGAGATTCAGGGGAAGAGCAATAAGGGGGAAGGGCGTAAATCACATTCCCCAAGGGACGCCAAAGAATTCCATGGTCGAGCCCAATGGGCACGGCCTTGGCGCGCACCGGGGAAATGTAGCCGGCGGGCAAATTCAGTTCGATCGCGGCGATGGCGCCCAGAATGCGCAGTTCCTTGACTGCGGGGTGGCTGGCCAGCGGGGCCAAACGGGATTTCCAAAAGCTCTCGATCCCTAATGCCTCGACTGGGCCGTTGGCCGCCAGCTTTTTCCAGGCGGCGGCTCCCACCGTGCAGGCCAGCGCATGGGCCGTGAAGCTGTGCCCGTGAAACAGGGCGTCGGCCGGATCGTCGGAGTTCAGGCTGTCGACGATTCGCGGGCTCACCAAGGTGGCGGCAAGAGGCAGGAAACCGCCGCCGAGTGTCTTTCCCGCCGCGATCAGATCGGGGTGATCATCATGCTCCAGAGCGTGCTGGTGGGCCCAAATACGGCCGGTGCGACCGCCGCCCGTCATCACCTCATCCGCGAGGAAGAGCGTGTCGTGCCTGCGGCAAAGAGCAACAATTTCCGCCAAGGTTGCCGGATCTTGCATGGCCATGCCCGCCACACCCTGCACCATCGGCTCGAGCACGACCGCCGCCACCCGCCCTGGATGCGCAAGAAGTAACGCCTCCAGGGCCGCGGGCTGGATCGGAATCGTCCTGGCCTCGAACATCAGTTTTTCAAAACCCTTCGTAAAGAGGGGATGCCTTGCAATCGCCATCGTGGCGAAAGTGTCGCCATGGTAGGCGCCTTCAAAACCGACAAACAGGTCGCGCTGCGATTCGCCCCGCTTGCGCCAGTGCATCCAGGCGATCTTCATGGCGACCTCGATCGCGGTCGATCCATTGTCCGAATAGAAGACGCGGCCTTGCGGCATGCACGCTGTCTCCAAAAGGATTTCGGCAAGGTCCACGGCGCCGTGATGGGTCAGTCCGGCAAACTGAACATGGTCGATCGAGGCATTGCTGCGCGCGAGGAACTCGCTTAGACGGGTTCCCTGATGTCCATAAAGAATGGTCCACCAAGAGGAAATCGCATCCACCACCTTGCGCCCATCGGCCAGGTGCAAAAACTCGTCCTGCGCTCCCGTGACGGCCAGGGGCGCTTCTCGCAAGCGGATGGGAGCATAGGGGTGCCAGATCGAGGCGGCATCGCGTCGCAGAAGCTCGTTGTCTGGCGTTTGGGGCGGTTTCGTCAAGATCTCTGCAATCCGCTCAAGCGCAACCTGTTGCTCCTTGGCTGATTGGGCCAGGTGTGCGCGCGTAAAGGCCGCGGGCGGTTCCAGGCGCACCAGCGGGATTTCCGGCAGACGCCGGGCGATCTGCTCGGCCGTCCATTCGTCGGGTCCAAGCAACACCAAGACCTTGGGGCGAACGCCCGCGGCGATCGTCGCCTTCGCGGTGGAAATCATGCGGCCGACGCCGCCCAGCGCGGTCGAACCGACGAGCACCACCGGTAGCGCCGACCTGACAACGAGATCGATCAAGAGATCGTCGTCGTTCCAGGGGGAATGGACGCCGCCGAATCCTTCGACGAGATGGGGATCTTCCGGCAACCGGCTCAGCACCTCTTGAATCGAGGGCATTGCCCGCCCCTCGGCCTTCGCGGCGCGGTGAGGAGCGAGCGGCGCCTGAAAGCAGGCAACGGGAGGAAGGACGCGGGCCTCAAGTGGCCCAAACGTCTTCAGGGTGAGCGAATCGGAATCGCCCGTTTCGACCGGTTTGAAATAGCCCCAGTGGCTCCCATGCGCATGAAGCCAGAGCAGGGAGAAGGTCGTCTTGCCCGCGCCCGTGTCGGTGCCGGCGACGAAAAAGGAAGTGAAAGAAATAGCCTGTTGGGCGCGCATCATACGCTGACGGGTAGCGCCATCTTGGCGCCTGGAAGCCGCGAGCGCCGCGCCCCTTCGGGGACCGGCAGGCCAAGCGATTCGAGCAGCGAAGCATCGTCGCTGGAGCTCGGATTGGGCGCCGTGAGGAGCTTGTCGCCATAAAAGATCGAATTGGCGCCCGCCAGGAAGCAAAGGGCCTGGTAAGTCGGCTCCATGCCATCGCGGCCGGCCGAAAGGCGGACCCGGGCCTTGGGGAAGCCGAGCCGCGTGACGGCGATCAGGCGAATCACCTGAAAGGGATCGACCGGAGGTTGGTCGGCCAAAGGCGTTCCCGCGATCGGCACGAGCAGGTTGATGGGAATGCTCTCCGGCGGTACGGGAAGCTGCGCCAGTTCGGCGAGAAGTTTCAAGCGATCCTCTTCGCTTTCCCCCATACCTAAAATGCCGCCGCAACACATCGAGATTCCGGCTTCGCTGACGGCTTTCAGCGTATTGAGCCGGTCGTCGTAAGTTCTTGTTTGGATGACGCTTCCGTAGTAATCACGAGACGTGTCGAGGTTGTGGTTGTAGGCAGTCAGGCCGGCTTCTTTCAATCTGCGGGCCTGATCGGGCGTGAGCATGCCCAGGGTGACGCAGGCTTCCATTTCCATGCCGCGCACGGTGCGAACCATGTCGAGTACGCGATCGAACCCTTCGCCGTCCTTGGGATTGCGCCAGGCGGCGCCCATGCAGAAACGGGTCGCGCCGATCGCCTTGGCCTGTTCGGCTTTTTCGCGCACTTCGGCGAGGGACAAGAGGGGGGTGCGCTCGATATCGGCATCGTGCTTGGAGCTTTGCGAGCAATAGCCGCAATCTTCGGGGCAACCGCCGGTCTTGATGCTCAAGAGCACGCAGCGCTGAATATCGGAACTGCTGAAGTGCTGCCTGTGAACCGTTGCCGCTTCGTGAACCAGGTCCAAAAGCGGAAGTCGGTACCAGGCCTGGAAGGTTTCTAGGCTGGTCACCGCCTCGGCCGGGGTCCCATGGGGTTGCAGGCTGCTCTTCGGGAGATTGGCGTGGAGATTACTCATCGAGTTAGCTTAAGCCTCACGGGGGGCAGCTTCCAATCCTGCCGGGTCTTGGTTTCATTTTTTCCTTGACAAAGGTGTAAGTCTTCGAAGAAAAGGGAGAACTGTCGTCGGGCCAAAGGACGCGGCTTGCAGGGGCGACTCCCAGGACAAGGAGTTCCCTGCTCATGCTTGGTCGACGAACAAGTCCATTTCCGCTTGCCGCGCGGCCTCGTTCAGCAGGACAATTGGTGCCGGGGTCCTAGGTTCTTCACAAATTCGTCTCGGAAAGCGCGAATTTCTGGAGTCTGAATCCTCCCGGCACTGTCTAAACGCCAAACCCTTCTTCCCTCCCCTTGCTGAGGGTCAAGCAATGGGATGCAAAGGAGCTCTCCAAGATGGTCGAGCGAGAATTGGTCCAACCGTTTGCACCGGGGACTTTGCGTCAGATTCGCTTTTGGGCGCTGATTGCGATGGCGGTCACCTTGATCGCTCTCTGGGTCAATGGGCCACTTTGGGCTCAGGACGGAGTGGAACCCCCTACTCCCCCCGCGGATACGCCGGCCGCCGCGCCCGCGCCGGCATCGGCCCCCAAGACGGGCAATACCAATGCCAACCTGTTCACCCACATCCTCGAATCGGCGGGGGTCTTCTTTGGACCACTTCTGGGCGGAATCTCGATCGGGCTCGTGGCCCTGGTCGTGTACCTCATGATGGAATTGCGGATGGAAACCGCGGTGCCCAGGGGCTTCATCGAACAGTTCACCGATCTGGTGAATAAGCGCCAATTAAAAGAAGCGACCAAATTGGCGCAGGACGATCCTTCGTTCCTGGGGCAGACCCTGTTTTCGGGAATGACCCACTTGCAATATGGCCTGGAAGACGGGCGGGAGTTTTCCAAGGGCAAGCTGGAAGAGATCCGGGCCTCGCGCGAAAGCACGATCAGCTACCTGTCGGTGATCGGTCAACTGGGGCCGCTCATTGGCCTGGTCGGCACGGTGTTCGGCATGATTCTGGCGTTCATGACGCTCAAAAGCAGCACGAAGATTGAGCCCTCGAAACTGGCGGGCGACATTTCCCACGCCCTGGTGGTGACCTTATTGGGAGTCGGCGTTTCGGTGCCGGCGATTTTCTTTTTCACCTTTTTCAGCAAGAGGCTCGTGCGCATCTGCATCGAAGTCGGCCAGACCTCCGACGACCTGCTCACCCAGCTTTATCACAGCAATCGCAAACTGGCGCAGCCGCCGGTGGCGCCGGTCGCCGTCTCTGCCGCGCCGCCGATCGCCCCGCCGAGATAGTTTCCGCCGAGATCGGTTCTGGGCCGAATCGTTCGGTGGCGCGAAGTGGGTGATGGGTGCGCTTCGCCGCTCTGGGGCGCGGAAGGGGAGCAAGCGGTTGTCTTCAGGCAGTCGCTTTTGAGACCGCCAGGGTAGGCACCAGGATAGGCATCAGAAAAGATCGGAAGGGGGGAGAACGCGATGAGTTCATCGAATGTCGCCGCCGATGTCGTCGAGCCGAATCTCACTTCCTTGCTCGATCTCGTCATGCAACTGCTCATGTTTTTCATCATGTGCGTGAATTTCGTGGCGAATCAGTCGGCTGCCGAAATCAGCTTGCCCGATTCGCAGGCGGCCGCGCCCCTGGACGATCAAAACGCCGACGCCTTGTTTTTGAATATCCGGCCGTTCCACGCCCAGGACCCGGTGCTCGTCAACAAGTACTCGGAAAACCCCGGCGAACTGGAAAAGCTGGGTCAGAAGTTTCGGCCGGGCCAGGTGTACATTTCGATTTTGGGTCAGGAACCGATGGCACTGGGGGCACTACGAATCTGGCTGCGCGATCAATATCAGCGCCAGGTCCTGGAGAAAAACGGCAAGGTCAACACGGCGATCATCATTCGGGCTCATCGCGAAACCGACTACAAGGACGTTTACGATGTCATGGAGTTGTGCCGGGCCCAAGGCTACACGCAATTGATTGTTCGGGTTCTCAAGGTTTGACGTTTTTTCCGGAGCTTTCCCTAGGGGCGTTCTTTTCATGAGTCAGCGGTTCAAGGTGACCTGTTTTGACCCGAAAAGCGGGCAATCCCGTGAGCTCCTTCTCGTGGCCGGCGACGAATCCGCCGTATTGGAGTTGGTTCAGCAAAGCGGCATGTTGGCGATGAGCGTCGTGCGCGAGGGCGCCGGACCGCCTCCTCCTCCGCCTGCTCCGCCGCCCCCGATCAAAGCGGTGCCGGCGCCCCCTGCCGCTGTGCAGATTCCTCAGGCCAAGGCAGCAGCTCCCGCAAAACCCGCCGCACCCGCACCCGCACCCGTAAACCCCGTCCGGCCTTCGGCAGCGATGCCGGTGCCCGCGAATCCCGTCCGTACGGTGCCGGTTCCCCCCGTGGTCGCGACTGCGGTGCCCATTCAGGCCATTCCCGTCGCACCAGCTCCTGTTCAGGCGGCGGTGGTTTCCCCGGTTCCACCGGTCCCCGTCGCGCCCGTGCCTGTTCCGGCGGCGGTGCTTCCGCCGGTGCCACCGGTCCCCGTCGCGCCTGTGCCCGTGGAAACCGTCGCGTTTCAAGCGACTCCGGTGCAAGCCGCACCCGTCAAGGCGGTTCCCGTGCAGGCGGTTCCGGTTCAAGCGGTCCCCGTGCAGGCGATTGCGATTCCAGCGATTCCCGCTAAGGCGGTTCCGGTTCAAGCGATCCCTGTTGCCGCGATTCCCGTTCCGGCCGCGGGCGTGGCCCGGGCGCATTCGCCCACCGAATGGGAAACGGCAACCCGCTATGGTTCCTCGATCTCTCATTCGGGCGAAATGGCGCCTTCGGCGACCGCACGCCGCCGCAGAAGATTTCAGCGCAGAGCGACCTCCAGCCCCGAGGGCGAAATCGTCATCAATGTCGTGCCGATGCTCGACATGACCTTTCAGTTGCTGTTCTTTTTCATCATCACCTTTCAGCCTCCCGATGGGATCGAAGCGCAAATTCCGCTGACCTTGCCTGCGCCGGAAGGCAAACAGGAAGCCTCCGCGGAAAACAAGGAGAAGCCGGATAACGACCTGGTGCCGAAGATCGAAACCGATGTCATCGTCGAAATCAAATCGCTGAACAACCCTCAATACCCCGGGGAAATGGGGGAGGTGGAGGTCTCGGGCTTGACCAAGGAATCGATCCGATCAGGCCCGGGGAAATCGCTCGATGAGGGGAAAAGCGAAATCTTGCAAAAGCTGGAAACGGTCATGACCCAACTGGCAAGCGACCTCAAAAAGGACAATATGTCGGTCCGGCTGCGGTCCGACCCGGGCGTAAAATGGGAACGGGTGATTCAAGTCGCGGATGTGTGCCGCAAGGCAAAATTCCTGGGAATTCGTTTTGAAAAACCAGGGGGATCCTGATTACTTCGGGGTCGAGTCATGAGCGGGTCGTTGGGTTGTCTCTTCGTTTTCCTGGCCCTGCTTCCGGACCTCCGGATTCAGGCGGGAGCCGGCGTTGATCCCCAAAAGGCGGAACCGCCCGTGAAGTTGTTGGTCGCACCCGATGCGGTGCTGATGGCCGCGATGACCGTCGGCGCCGGTTCGCCGCGCTGGATGGGGGTCTCGGCGATGCTCTTGGCCGGTGGCGAAGACCATTTTCAGGTCTGGAGCCTGGAAGGGACCTGGAGCACCGCGAGGGGACGCCGCCTGCGCGCCGTGGCTGAACTGGCCTGCACGCCGGCGCCAGCCTTCACCTTGCCTCTCACGGCGGCCTTGCAGATCCACGGAGGTCAAAGCCTCGATTTCTGGATTGTCACCGATCCCACCGTGCTTAAGCGCGTTCCCGCATCCGTTTTGTCTCTGGTTCGCGACGACCGGGGCATTCCCTCGATCAAGGAGGATGACCAGGAAGTGGGCGCCTACTGGCAGACCATTTTGCTGGCCTCCAGGACCGATGGCGCGGTTCTGTCCGCCGCGGTGCGACACGATCTCACCCGGGCCGATCTGATGAATCAGCCCCTCAAAAATCGCGGGCAAGTGGTGCGCCTTTCCGGAAGGCTTGTGCGTCTGCGCAAAATCGATCCGGCGCCCATGGCTGCTCAAGCCGGAATTCCAGTCATATACGAAGCCTGGATCGTTAACGAGGCCTACGGCGCCAATCCTGCCTGTGCCCTCATTGTGGACCTGCCCCCGGGAATCGTTCCGGGAGAAACGCTCGACGAACCGGTCGAAGTCGATGGCTATTTTTTCAAACGCTACCGCTACCAATCGGCCGGTCCTGGTCCCGACGGCACGCCCTACCGCAAGGCGCCCTTGATCATCGGTCGCCAATTGCTGCGCGGCAGCCAACCGGTCGATTCCCAGGACGATCGGCTGTGGGTCAGCCATCTGTTGCCCTGGTTGCTTGTGGTTTTGCTCGGTAGCGGCGCTCTCGTGGCCGGTTTGACCTACTGGTTGCACCGAGGCGATGAAAAGGTGCGGCAGAGGGTCCGCGAACTTCGCGGTCAGCGGATCACGCAGTTTCTGGAGAGCGGGGCGCAGTGGCCTGAATCGCCGGTAGGCGGGAACAATCAGCAAAATAACCAGCAAAATAATCATGAAAATCATCAACAAGATATTCAGCAAAAGAAACGATGGATCACTCCATCGGAGAATTGACCCAGGTAGGTGCCACAATGAGTGAAATTGCGCTTAGGGAGAACAGAAGGCCGTCCTGGCTTCTGATCTTGAGCTTGCTCATCAGTCCGATCGTGGTTGCGACCATCATCAGCCTGTTCATGCATGCGATGTTGTTTCTGATTCTCTTTTTGACTCCTTCGGTGGAAACCGCCGAGTCTCAGTCTGCCGAAAAAGCGATGCAGGCGCCGCCTGACGAAACGCCGGCTGATCTGACCATCACCGACGTGGGTGACAATATTGAAGTCGCCCCGATGATCGATACCAAGGACAACACCCCGCCCGACGTGCCCGAACCGCCCATGGAGGCGGAAAAGGCGGCGGAAAACTTGCCGATGAATGTCACACCGCCTCCCGGCGTGGGCGCGGCGAACAATGCACCGTTGGCGATCGATCTATCCGCCACCGGTTCGATGGCGTCGCTGGCCGGCAGCGGCGGCATTTATAGCCCCGGCGGAGCCGGCGGTCGTGTCGGGCAGGCCAAGCAGGACCTGATCAAGGAGCAAGGCGGCAACCCCGAGTCGGAGGCCTGCGTCGCCATGGGGCTGCGCTGGCTGGCGATGCACCAGGCCAACGACGGGCACTGGTCGATCAACGAGTTTCATAAGAGCGCACGCACGGCGCCCTTTCCCGGTGGCCAGGTGATCCAGTGCGATTGCCAGAACCGCGGCAACAAAAACGACGACATCGCCGCGACCGGACTGGCCCTGCTCCCCTTCCTTGGGGCTGGGGTCACCCACAAGCCTCCGAAGGAGAAGGTGGAGGTCGACTACACCAAGTCGGTTTTGGCCGGGCTCAATTACCTGATCAAGCGCCAGAACAAGGAGGGCTCGTTTTCATCGACCACCTACAGTCATGCGATCGCGACCATGGCCATGTGCGAGGCATTTGGCCTGACCAACGATCCGTTGCTCAAGCAATCGGCTCAGAGGGGGCTTGACAACATTTTCGCGATTCAAGATCCAGTCCACGGCGGCTGGCGTTATTCGCCGCGCGAAGCCGGCGACCTGTCGGTTACCGGCTGGATTTTGATGGCGCTCAAGAGCGGCCAGATGGCGGGCTTGAGGGTCAACACCCAGCGCATGAAGCTGATGGAGCAATTCATCGATTCCTGCCAGGACAAAAAGAGCAAGGGGTCGTTCTTCTACACACCCACGGAACCAGGGAATGTGCTGACGATGACGAGCGTCGGCATGCTTTGCAAGCTCTACCTGGGAATCCGGCCAGTCAATGCCGATTTGCAAGCGGGCGTCGAGATGCTCAAAAAGACCGGGCCGGGAAAAACCACCGACATTTACTATCTCTATTATGCCACGCAAACGATGCACCACATGGGGCCGGTCGCCGGTTCCTGGAAATTCTGGAATGAAGGCGACGACGGTTCGGGCCGCAATGGAATTCGCAACTATTTCGTGGCGCGCCAGTACGGCGGACCGCGTTCGCCCGCGGCAAGCAAGGCCCACCAAAAAGGAAGCTTCTTTATCGGCACGAGTCCGGGAAGCATTTCGGATAACGAAGGGGGCCGGCTCATGCACACTTCGCTGTCCCTTTTGAGCCTGGAGGTCTACTACCGGCACCTACCGCTTTATCGCCGGGAACTTGCCGGTGGGAATTGATCCCGGCCGGTCCTAGGTTAGCGGGAATTCTCTGCTTCTCTCCTTTGCGGTGAACCTCCCGAGGACCTTTGCCATGGCACCGATCGATCGTCGTCATTTTGGCCGGTTGGCCGCTGCCTCTGTTCTTGCTCCGGCGGCACTTGCGCGCGCCGCGTCGAACGCCGGTGTGGCGATCGCGTCCTCCAAACCCCAATGGCGCTCGCTTTTCGATGGCAAGTCGCTCGATGGTTGGACGCCGAAGATCCGCTACTTCGACTTGGGAGATAACTACAAGAACACCTTCCGCGTCGAAGATGGCCTGATCAAGGTCCGCTACGACGGCTACGACGACTTTGGCGAGAAGTTTGGCCACCTCTTCTTCAAGGAGAGCTTTTCCAAGTACCGCCTGCGCGTCGAGTACCGGTTTGTCGGCGAACAGGCCAAGGGTGGGCCGGGCTGGGCCCTTCGCAATTCCGGCGCGATGATCCATTGCCAGGATCCCAAATCAATGCTCAAGGATCAGGATTTTCCGGTATCGATCGAGGTGCAATACCTGGGCGGCGATGGCCGCAGTCCCCGCACCACATGCAATTTGTGCACGCCGGGAACGAATGTGGTCATGGAAGGCAAGCTGGTGACCCAGCACTGCTACAACTCCAAGTCGCCGACTTTTCATGGCGACCAGTGGGTCACGGCCGAGGTCGAAATCCTGGGCGATGGACTGGTCAAGCACCTCGTCAACGGTCAACCTGTGCTGAGCTATGAAAAGCCGCAATACGATCCGCGCGACAAGTATGCCAAGCCGTTGATCAAGGGAGAGAACCTGTTGATCTCCAGCGGCTACATTTCTTTGCAAGCTGAAAGCCATCCGATCGATTTTCGCAAAGTGGAGATTATGGTGCTCGACTGATTGAGTTGGCCAAAAGCCATCCTCACGCGGAGACGCGGAGAAAAAGAGGAGCGGCCTCAAGGGAGGTTTCGGTTTACGTTCCATCATTTCCATGGAGTAATGGTCTTCGCGCTTTTCTGCTTTTCTCTCCGTGCCTCCGCGTGAAATTGCTTTATCCGTAAACAGTTGGGGAACGGTCGCCGACCGGCAACGGCCATTCGTGGCCAAGCGAACGTCGCGGCAGTACGGTCCTCAAACCTCAGCATTCAAATAAAAATCCCCTGGATCGACTTCCGTCGTTCCAGGGGAATGGGCGAACAGGAAAAGGTTGGGCCGCGAAGGCCCACCCTTTTTTGGTTACTTGATCTTTTTCGACAGCTCTTCGATCATCTTTTCGATCTTGTCCATCCGCTTGTTGAGCTGCTCGAGTTTGGCACTTTCGGAAGGAACTCTCGAGCGGGCTTCGATGATCCGGCCTTCGACCTTTTTGTTGAGTTCCGTCATATCGCCGGTGAACTTGAGCTGAAGTTGTTTAGCATTCTCGGCTTCCTTCAGCGCTTGGGCACGCAGTTCCTCTGCTTTTTTGCGCAGGGTCATGGCTTCGGCTTGAGCCGCATCGGCGGCCTTGAGCACCTTTTGCAGTTCGAGGATCTCCGTCTTCGCCTTGCCGTCGGATTCGACTTTGAATCCCTTGCCATCTTCGCTGATCACCAGTTTCATCACGCCGCTAGCGGTCGTTCCGGGAAGCGGAAAGGTTTTGGTTTCGCCGTTGATCACAATGGAAGCGGTGTTGGGCTTGGCGCCGGGCGCGGCCTTGGCAGCTTCTACCATCCGGCCTTCGACCTTTCGGACTTCTTCCACCCTGCGCGCTTCTTCGACCCGGCGGGGCAATTCGATCTTGCGAGTTTCCGTTCTCAGTTCGATGGCCCTTTCCTTGGTGCCGATCACTTCGACCTTGGGCGGGCCGTCTCCCTTGATTTCGATGCGCAGTTCAATCGTCTTGGTATTTGGATCGGCCTTGGCCTTATCCAATTCCACCCTGTATTTTTCCGCTTTCGCCTTGGCCTCGTCGGCCTTCGCTTTGACCTCATCCGCTTTCGCTTGGGCCTGCGCAATCATGACGTTCTTTACGGCCCTTGCTGTTTCTTCGCCCACCTTGGCCGCTTCGAGTTTTTTGAGGATGAGGGCCCTTTCTTCGCCCGCCTTGGCGGCTTCCACCTTCTTGAGGATGAGGGCATTGGCATCGGCGGGGGTAGCGGTGGCCTTTACGTCGTCCTGGATGACCTTCACTTCGCCGTTCGGAAGAACCTGAACCTGGATGATGTGGGCCTTTTTATCGTCGTCGAAGGCCTTGATGATGGCGGTCTTGACGAACTCCTTCTTTCCTTCTTCGCCCTTGGGCGCGACCTGGGTGATCGTGAAGGTTTGGGGCGTACCAGTCTTGGCGCCTTCGGTCTGGGTGACGGTGATGGTTCCGGTGCCGGTTACCGTGGAGCCTTCCAGCTTGCGCAGGGTGATCGCCTTCGCCGGATCGACCTTGCTCAACTGAACATTGACCGTTTCGCTCTTGATCACCGCCGGATTCGCGGGGTCGGCCTTGGACATGATCACATTGACCGATGCGGGCAGTGGCGCGTCTTTGGGCAACGCCACCTTGCTCATGAGGACCTTGATGTTTTCCGCTTTGACCGCCTCCACCTTGGGCTCTTCGACCTTCTTGAGGAGCACTTTGACATTTTCGATCTTGGGCTCGATCTTGATTCCCTCGACCTTGATGGCGGGAGCCGCCACGTCCACCTTGGGCAGCGTAATCTGGCGCAATTCCACCTTGGGGATTTCGATTTTGACGCCATCGACCTTGATGCCGCCGACGTCTTGCAAGATCACCTTGGGTTCATCGGCCTTGGCAACGGCCACGTTCTTGGCTTCGATCTTTTTGCCTTCGACGACCTTCACATCGGCCTTGGCGACAGCCACATTCTTGGCTTCGATCTTTTTGCCTTCGACGACCTTCACATCGGCCTTGGCGACAGCCACATTCTTGGCTTCGATCTTTTTGCCTTCGACGACCTTCACATCGGCCTTGGCGACAGCCACGTTCTTGGCTTCGATCTTTTGGCCTTCGACGACCTTCACATCGGCCTTGGCAACGACCACGTTCTTGGCTTCGATCTTTTGGCCTTCGACGACCTTGACCTCGGTCGCCTTATTTTCGGCCTTGGGCTTGGTCTCCTTGGCCGACTGCATCGGCAAGGAGTTGCTGATTCCAAACAGCATCATGAGCGCAAACTTCCAGGTAATCATGGAGCATCCCTTTCGAAAATCTGAAAACCAAATCAAACAAAAGCAAAGGAAGAACACAAAAAAGAGGGGAAAAGTCGCTTAATTGGCCGTTCGGTCTCTGCGGACCCGCGGCTTATTGCGGACTCGAAGCGCCGGAGTCGGCCGCGCCCGGGCTAGCCTGATGGGAGCCCGGCTCGCTTGGGCCCGGCTCATGGGAGTCTTGTGCCTTCGGGCTTGGCGACTCGTCGTTGACAAATCGAAAGGCCGCTTGCCGGCTTGGGAAGGCCACGCGGCTTCCCGAATCGTTTTCCACCAGGAAAATCACGGTCGATTCTTCCACTTCCACGCCCAGTCGCTTGAGCTTTTCCCGGGCAAAAAGCGGCACGATCGCCTCATCGACCGCTTCGACCGAGTCTTCCGTGGCGGGTAGACCGGCCAGACGGGGATTGCCCCGGTGCCACTCTTGTTGATTCGAGGCCGTTTGCAAGGGCGCCCGGGCCGAGGCGACTTCCGCCGGATGGGGTCGCAAAAAGGTCGCGCTTAGAAGGAAACCGGCGGCGATGCCCGCGCCGATCATGGCCATGATTTTGCCGGCCCCCCGAAAGCTCGGTCCGGAAAAATGGGGCCCAGGCACGGAGACGGGGACGATCGCCGTCTGCGGTTTCTGGATCGCCTTGCGCCAGTGCGCTTCCTCGACCAGCCTCATGGCCAGTTCGCGCCAGATCTCTGGGTTTTCTTCGGCCCGGGCGAACAGAAAAAGACGCTCCTGGGGGGTGGCCTCGACATCGGCAACCCGGCGCACCAGGCTCATGGTTTCCTCGTTCATGGCGTTTCTCCCAAACCGGCTTCGATCAATCGGGCGCGAAAATGGCGGCGAGCGTTTTCCAGCCGGTATTCGACGGAGCGTGCCGTCGTGCCCAGCCGATCGGCGATTTCCTTGTAACTGAGCCCTTCGTTGATCTTCATGTGCAGAATCTTTTGATGCTCGTTTTCCAGGTCTTCCCATTGCCGCCGGACGATATCGCGCGTTTCCATCGCCATCAGACCCAATAGGGGATCGGCGCAGGCTCGTTCCTGGACGCGCGTCTTCAAATCCGGACTCTGGTGCCGGCGATCCAGCCGCAATTGCCGCCTCAGCCAGTAGGCCGATTGAGTCAGCGCCACCCGGCAAAGCCAGAAACGGCCGGTCGGCTCCTGCGATTTCGAGGCAGCCAGCGCCACCTCTTGCAGCACATCTTCGACCGCCTCGGGGCAGCCCACGCGACGACGAACCAGCCCACCCAGCCACGAACGATGATCGCCCAGAGGATCGGAACCGGCACTGATCAAGGCGGTCGGCCCGGCTGGACTGAGGTCTTGGCTTGCCATACTAGGAAGTTGCCGCTCCATATCAGTTCCCGCATCGTTTAACAAAAAGTTGTTTTTTTGTCATAAAGTCATGATTTGTAAGTCTTTGAGTCAAATAGCCGTGGCCTTGCACTTGCGAGAGTGAGAGGGCCGGGCCTCACGGGAGGTGTGAGGTCTTGGAAATGAGGAGCAAAAGATGACAATCTCTTAACTCCTGCATGGTAATCGTCTTGGGTGACTTAGCGTCAGGAATTCCTCGCCTCAGCCGCCGGGTTCGATCGAGAAGCGGCACCCAGAGGAGCCTCCCGACGGGTCCTTCGGGCCGTCCCGGCCGGCTGCCAAGCCCTTTTTCTCCTTTTTGCTCTGACCTCTTATTGGGCCATCGTCGCGTTTTGTTTCACGCGGATCGTTGTCATTGAGCCAAAGTTTGATTTTTCCCCGGGCTCGCGGCTGGAGAAAGAAACCGATGGCCTGATCAAATTGACCTTGTCCGCGAACCTCTTGTTACTGGCCCCGACACTTGCCGTCGCACTGGGATGGGGCAGGCAAACATGTTCATGATCTAAAAAATCTCAGGATTTCATTTGACCACTGCCAAGGCGTAGGGTATACGCCGCCCTAGCTCCCAAACCATCACATCTATTGGGGGCAGGGCTCATCCGGGGGGAACCGAGCCCAATTCAAAAAGGGGGGAAATCGCCATGATCCAATACCCATTGATGGCATTGTTTGCCGCTCTGAGCGCAACATCGAATGAAGCGGTTACGCTTCCTCAAAAGACGGTCGCTACCGTGTTCACTCTGAAGGCCGGAACAGCTGGCGAGCAAGCGATCGATCTGAAGAACCAGTTCGCTTCGACCGAGAAGTCGATTCGCTGCTTCCTGGAGGCGGCTCGCGTCTCGTGGAATTTGCCGGTCTTGTTGATCGCCGCGACCGCTGACCAATATCGCTCTTCGTGGGTCGAACCCAGTCTCGAAAGTTTGCTCGCGGCCGCGAAGGCCGATCCGCACGATGCCGAGGTGGCGAGCGCCTTGATTTTCTTCCTGGCTCGTGCTCCTCATCTGATTGAACCCAACGGTCCTTACCAGCGGGCCCAACGGATCTTGCTGGAGCACCATTGCAATCACCCGGCGATCGGCGAACTCGCAACGCAACTCAAACACGGTTGGTACGACAAGCAAGCAATTGCGCTCTTGCTCAAAATTCACCAGACCCATGCCGACCTGGCCGTACGCAAGATTGCCAGGGCTTCTCTTGCCTGTATTTACAAGGATCAGGCGGGATGGGCGAAATGGCATAAAGATTTCGGCAATAAGGACCCGGAAAATATCGCATTCTCAAATTGCGCGACATTCATTGCCGCATTTAAAGAGTTGGATCAGACCGATCCAGAAACGCTGCTTGCAGAGAGCCGAAAGTATCAGTAAATACTGGCAAATGGATTTGCGACTAAGTGCTTTCTCAGCCCTTCCTTAAAAAGAAGGGTTTTTTTATTGACATATCAATATCAGGCAAGCTATATCCTTGCCTGGGAAGGTGCCCAATTCCTGAGGTCTGCTAGGAGAATGCCATGCTGCGAAATCGATGCTGGAGCTTGATTGCCGTTTTGGCCCTGGCCGGAGTGTCGAGCGCTGCAGAGATTCTGCCGCAGAAGACCGTCGCGGGACGATTCACCCTGAAGGCGGGCACGCCGGGCGAACAGGCCCTGGACCTGATGAATCAGTTTCAATACCTTGAAGCGCCGATCAAACCGACGGAACGACTGGCCAGGCAATGGCTCAATTTGCCACTTTTTTACTTCTCCAATTATCTGCTTTGCGACCTTTATCCTCGCAATGAAGCTTGTTTTCATCAGGTGCTTGAGTTTGCGCGACTCGATCCCAAAAACGCGGATGTCGCCAAGGCGCTGATTTTCTTCGCTCGCTGGATGAACCCCAGCGTTGAATCCGATTGCGCGTATCAGAAAGCTCAGCGGATTCTGATCGACCACCATTTGAACCATCCGTCGATTGGTGAATATGCTAAACATGCCGCCGCCAATTGCTTCAACAAACAGGCAATCGCTCTTGTTCGTCACATCTATGAAAATCATCCTGATTCCGCGGTGCGAGCCATGACCAAGGAAACTTTGGCCTCTCTTTACCGCAGTCAGGCGCAATTCGTCGGCATATATCAAGACATCAGTGACAAGGCCCAAGGAAATTTCATGATCAGTGGGCCGGAAAGCCAGGAGATCCGAGAGTTGATGAAAATTGGCCAAGAAAAGATACTTGAAAAAAGCCGAAAATATGAGTAGTTATTTTTGAGATGACTTGACGGTTCAAAATGAACTTTTGGCCAGATCGATCGGCTTCCTCTGCCGTTGATCTGGCTTCTTTTGTTTTCCTGGTGGCGCAACCACGGCACTTCCTTGATGCCGCCTCGTCACTCTTGCTGGAATCGACCTCTTCCTTCCTGCCGATTCTCCCTCAAAAACCTTATCATGACCCGATCCCACGACTTCGTTCCTCTCCCGGTTCTCCTGCATGGCGATTGCGCTTTCCAAAGAATCGATCACGGCTTCCCCCGGTTTCAATCGCTGGCTGATTCCGCCCGCCGCCCTGGCGATTCACCTGTGCATTGGCCAGGCCTATGCCTTCAGCATCTTTCGCATTCCCTTGACCCGAATCCTCGGGATCACCGAATCAGCCGAAGGCGACTGGGAGCGCACCCAGGTTTTCTGGGCCTTCACCATCGCCATCGTCTTCCTCGGGCTATCGGCGGCATTCCTGGGCAAATGGGCGGAAAGAGTCGGGCCAAGAATCAGCGGTCTGACCTCGGCGCTCTGCTGGTCGAGCGGATTTCTGATCGCCGCCCTGGGGGTGTATCTTCACCAGATCTGGTTGCTCTACCTTGGATACGGCGTGGTGGGGGGATGCGGCCTCGGAATCGGATACATCACCCCCGTCTCCACCCTGATCCGCTGGTTTCCCGACCGGCGTGGACTCGCCACCGGCATGGCGATCATGGGCTTTGGCGGCGGCGCCATGGTTGCCTCACCCTTGAGCGAAATGCTCATGAGTTATTACCGGGGCCCTGATTCGACCGGTGTCGCGGAAACTTTTGTCACTCTGGGCCTGATCTACGGCCTTGTCATGACTTGCGGTGCGTTCGGATTTCGTTTGCCTGCTTCCACGGTGGGCAGCGAGAGGGCGAAACTCACCACCGAAGAAACGGTCGCGGCCGTCCACGATTCGATCGACCCCGACGCGGCACTCAGAACCCGATCGTTTTATTGCTTGTGGGTCGTCCTGTTCCTCAATGTCACCGCGGGAATCGGGATCCTCGATGTGGCCTCGCCCATGATTCAGGAGATCTTTGCCAAGCGCATCGGGCCGGAAGCCGCGACCGGATTTGTTGGCCTGCTCAGTCTCTTCAACCTTCTGGGGAGATTTGTCTGGTCGGCCCTTTCCGATCGTTTGGGGCGCAAGCCAACCTATGCGATCTTCTTGAGCTTGGGGCCGCTCCTTTACCTCATGTTGCCCTTGGCGGGCAGGATTTCGTCGGTTCCCTTGTTCGTCGGATTTCTGGCCGTGATCATGAGCATGTATGGAGGCTGTTTCGCGGCGATTCCGGCCTATTTGTCCGATGTGTTCGGCATCCGTTATGTCAGCGCCATCCACGGCCGGTTACTTACGGCCTGGTCGTGCGCGGGGATCGCCGGGCCGGCAATCATCAACTACATTCACAAAGCCAACTTGCAGGTGCCGGACGCCGATCCGGCCCGGGCTTACGACAGCGCCTTGTGGCTTGTCGGCGCGGTGCTGTCAATTGGTTTCGTTGCCAACCTCTTGGTGAAACCGGTGGCTGCCACGCTTCTATCCGGCCAGGCGAAGCCTGCTTCTTTGGCTACCGGTTCCCGCACCGTAATGCAGTCGCCCCAGGCTCAAACCTGGCCGTGGGTCGCAATTTTGCTTGCCTGGCTCGCCGTGGGAGTGCCCCTCTTGTGGGGAGTGAGCATGACCTTGCGCAATGCCTTGAAACTTTTTTTCTGACGCAGTCGGTCCAGCGAGTCTGATGGCTGGCAAGCGACTATCCTGACCAGAGACGCTGGCCAGAGACCCTGGCCAGGGACCCTGGCCAGGGATTCTGGGCCGAGAGCCGCCAGACAAGAATGCGACGGATGGTGACATGTCGGACGAACGCCAAAACGATGAGAAGACGGCGATTTTTCAGAAATCGTGGGGGATCTACGAAGCGATCCTCGATCGCGACTACATGTTTCACAAGGCGCTTTTCGCCGAAGTGCGCCAATTCCTGATGAAGCGGTTCACCGAGCCGTTCACGATGGCCGATTTGGGATGCGGCAGCGCGCGGCACATCGCCCTAGCCTTGACCGGCTTGCCCGTCAAACTTTATCGCGGTATCGATTTGGCCCCGCCCGCCCTGAAACATGCCGAAGAAAACCTGAGGGCCGCGCAGATTCCGGCCGAGTTCATTCAAGAAGACCTTTTCACCTGGACGGTGCGCGACAAAACCCCGCACGATTTTCTTTTCTCCGCCTTCGCCGTGCATCACCTCAATTTTGAGCAAAAGCGCAAGTTCTTTCTGGGGGCCAGGCAAAGTATGGCGCCGCGCGGCGCGTTCCTCTTGATCGATGTCATGCGCGAAGGGGACGAGACGCGGCCAATTTATCTCGATCGTTATTGCAACTGGATTCGCACCGAATGGAGTGCCTTTTCGGCGGAAGAGCTCGACATGATCGTCGAGCATGTGCGGGAAAACGACTTTCCCGAAACCGTCGAAGTGTTCCAGCGCATGGCGATCGATTCGGGTTTCGCCCCGGGGCGGGAACTGTGCCGATACGGCTGGCACCGGGCCTGGCTCTTTGAAGGAAGCTGAATCGATTCCTTGATGTCGCGATGCGAAATCAGGGTTGAAAGTGCTGCGGGCCGAACGCCAACGGCAGGAGTTGGCTCAGGGTATGGCGGCTTGCCAGTCCTGCGGGGTTGACGATGAGGATTTCTAGATCGGGGCTGAATTCGTGGAGCACTTGCCTGCAAGCGCCGCACGGTGGCGTCGGTTCTTCAGCAAAAGTGAAAATAGCGATCGCGGAAAAGCTCCGGCAACCGTGCGCCACCGCGGACCAGACGGCATTGCGTTCCGCGCAAATGGTCAAGCCGTAACTGGCATTTTCCACATTGCAACCGGAGAAAATCCGGCCATCGCGGGTCCGAAGTGCCGCGCCCACCTGGAATTTCGAATAAGGAGCGTAAGCGAGGCCCGCGGCGGCGCGGGCCGCTTCGATGAGATCCGTGGATTGGTCAGGGTTCATATGCAATCACCCAGGATGCGCTCTCGGGAATCAAAACACCATCAAAAGAAGCTCAAGCTGTTTCACGATTCTTTTCAGAGAGTTTCAAGGAAACTTGGCCACGGGCGATTTGTCGGCCGCGTGAAGCGAATGTCCCCAGGCCCGATCGCCTGGCAAAGGCCGTTGCCGTCAAGGACCGGCTACGCCCAGAGGAATGCGGACCCCTCCCTTCTGGCAAATTGCGTCCGATCGGTTTTCTCGGGGATCTTATTTCTCAGCGTCGTAAAAAGAACCGCAACTCCCTCCCGCAGTGTTTGAAATGGCACCGAGTCAAACCGGTGACCTCAGAGATCAAAGAAAACGCCAATTTTTGGAGATGGAATCATGGATGGAGATTGGATCGTCTTTTTTGCTCAAGCACTATCAGACCGTGAAAAAGGCCAAATAGTCGGGTTGTTGGCCGGATTGCTCGGAGGGCTAGCGATTGGACTTGGCTTTGTGTTTTGGTGGGTCAGAAAACTCTCCCAGGCGCCCGTTGCGGTGGGGAGCCACCCTTGTCCTCGCTGTGGGGAAAATGAAATCAAGCCTGTGGCCTACACTTGGTGGGGCGGAGCGCTTGGTCCCAAGATGCTGAGTCAGGTTTACTGCCTCCACTGCAAGGCCCAGTTCAATGGGAAAACGGGTCAATACAACACGCTGGGCATCGTCATTTATTTGACGGTCGCCTCCGTCTTGGCCTTGGTCTTTAGTGTGGCTGCCTTCTACTTCATTCTGTACAATCCGCGTTGAGTGGTAAATGTTCCCGAGTGAACTTACTTTCCGAGGTCGTGCGGCCTGGGATCCCTTGAGGCGTCAAAACGTTCCCGTTCAAACGACACCTTCGTTGAAAACCGACCTACCGTATTACGGCTCTATTCCATCTGGGCTGCGGACCAAAAATCGCCGGGGTCCATAAGAATTTCCCGAGGCTGCCTCTCCCTGATTTGACCAGGATCGAGGCCCACTTGCGGATTCCTGGACCGCGAATGCTTCCAGGTGCGAGGAACGACGATGATTCATCGAATCCTGGGATTGGCGATCATCGCCGCCATGATCTTGACCGCCAGTTGCGCTCCCACCTCCAAGACGGCGGAAAAGGCTCAGGACCCCGAAGTCATCGTCGATCATCCCAAGATGGAGGTCCATCCCGAAACCCTCGTGGTGACCGGCCGGCTCGAAGCCGTCGTCTCCGTCGATGTCCGCTCGCGCGTCACCGGCTATCTCGAAAAAGTCTACTTTCGCGATGGCGAATTCGTGAAAAAGGGCGACACGCTCTACCTGATCGATCCGCGGCCCTACCAGGCCAAGCTCGATGTCGCCAAGGGAGAAGTCGAACGCCTCGAAGGCGAACGCAAACTCGCGGAAATCCAGGTGGAGCGTTACAAGAAGCTCTCGGACAAGGGTGCGGCGAGCAAGCAGGAGTATGATGTCTGGATCGGCAAGCAGTCGGAAAACTTGGGCGCGATGTCGGCCGCCAAAGCCCAGGTCGTTTACAACGACCTCAACCTCAACTTCTGTAAGGTCATCTCCCCCATCGACGGTCAGATCAGCCGCACGTTTTTGCAGATCGGCAACCTGATCAACGCCGACACGACCAGCCTCACCAACCTCATTTCGATTGACCCGATCTATGTCTATGTGAATATCGACGAACCCACGCTGATCCGCGTGCTCAAGGAACTCAGATCCGGCCAGCGCGAGAATTACACGATCGAGTCCTACATGCTTGAAGTGGGTTTGGCCGACGACGTCGATCGCAAATTCCCCTTCAAGGGAAAGATGAACTTCGTCAACAACCAACTCGATAAGCAGACCGGCACCATCACGATCCGCGGCGAAATCGTCAATCCCTACGATGGGAGCACCAATCCGCCCAAGGCGCCGATGCTCAAGCCGGGCATGTTCGCGCGCGTCAAGCTGCCGCTTTCGAAGCCGCTGCCGCGCATCATGGTTCCCGAGGTGGCCGTGGGCAACAACCAGGACCGCAAGGTGGTCTGGCTGATCGATTCGGAAAACAAGGCCCGCATGATCGAAGTCGAAGTCGGTCAAAAAGACGGGAGCTGGGTGGCCGTCCGTCCGGTCGACGAGAAGAAGCCGCTCACTCCCGAATCTCTGATCGTCGTCAAAGGAATCCAGCGCTGCCGGGAAAACCAGGGGGTCAAGGCCGTCAAAGCCGAGGAGTGGAAGGGCCCGAACGAAAAGGCGGCAACGAGTAAGGGCGGCCCTGAAGCAGCCAAAAAAGAGGCTGCAAAAACCGCGGAGAATCAAGGAAAGACAGAAAATAACTCGAAGGAAAAAGCTGCGCCGCTGTCGCCTTCCTCGGGGAAAACGGAGGGTGAGAAGAAGGCGCCCGCACCAACGCCAGACGACAAAAAGAAAACCGAGAACAAGACGGGCGAAGCCAAAGCGCCGCTGGCCCACATTTTTTCTCCCGAGGCCCTTTCCCCTCAAACCGCAGGCGGGGAGAGGTCCTTGGGGAAATCATGATTTCGCGCTTCTTCATCGACCGGCCGATCTTCGCCTGCGTATTGTCGATCCTGTTCACGCTTGCGGGCGGGATCACGGTGCGCAATCTGCCCGTGGCCCTCTTCCCGCCGATCGCGCCGCCCATGGTGCAGGTCACCTGCACCTACCCCGGGGCCAACGCCAAGGTCGTCGCCGACACCGTGGCGGCGCCAATCGAGCAGGCGGTCAATGGCGTCGATCAACTCCTTTACATGCAGTCGCAAAGCACCAACGACGGTAGCTACACCCTGCTTTTGACTTTTGAAGTGGGCGCCGACACCAACATCGCGCTGGTCCAGGTGCAAAACCGCGTCCAGCTCGTCATGCCCTTGTTGCCCGATGTCGTGCGCACGCAAGGGGTGAACATCAAGAAAAAATCACCCGACATCCTGATGGCGGTGTCGCTGACCTCGCCTGACGGCCGCTACGACGACCTGTTCATGAGCAACTACGCGACGATCCACCTCAAGGACGAGCTTCTGCGCGTCTACGGCGTCGGCGACATCACCTACTTGGGGGAACGCGACTACAGCATCCGCGCCTGGCTCGACCCCGACAAAATGGCCGCGCGCAACATGAATGTCAACGAGGTGGTCAACGCGGTCAATTATCAAAATGCCGAGGTCATCGCGGGCGCGACGGGCCAATCCCCCGCGCCCCCGGGCCAGAGTCGGCGCATCATTCTGGATGCGCTTGGGCGCCTTTCCGATACCAATCAATTCGGCTCGGTCATTGTCAAATCCGATGACTCCATCCCCGGCGGCGCCCTCGTCAAATTGCGCGATATTTCCACGGTGGAACTGGGCGCGCAGTCCTATGACCAGATTTGCAAATTGAGCGGGCAAAACTCCGTATCGCTTGCCATCTTTCAACTGCCGGGGACCAACGCGCTCGACTGCGCCGAGGCGATTCGGGCCAAGATGAAGGAACTCGAAAAGAAATTCCCTCCCGGGCTCGAATTCGGCATCGTTTACGACACCAGCCCCTTCATTAGCGAATCGATCGTCGAAGTACTTAAAACCTTGCGCGATGCGATCATCCTTGTCGCCATCGTCGTGCTTGTCTTTTTGCAAAGCTGGCGGGCGACGCTCATTCCCTTAATCGCCGTACCGGTCGCCGTGGTCGGTACCTTCGCCGTCATGGGGATTTTGGGTTTCAGCCTGAACACCCTGTCGCTCTTCGGCCTGGTACTGGCGATCGGGATTGTCGTCGACGATGCGATCGTCGTGGTGGAAAATGTCGAGCGTCTGATCGCTACCGGGTTGTCGCCGCGCGATGCCACGATCAAGGCGATGGAAGAGGTCACCGGGCCGGTCATCGGCGTGGCCTTGGTCCTTTCGGCGGTGTTCGTGCCTTGCGCCTTCATCAGCGGGGTGGTCGGGCTGTTCTTCAGGCAGTTCGCGCTGACGATTGCGGTTTCCACCATTCTTTCGGCGATCAATTCGCTGACCCTGAGCCCGGCCCTGGCAAGGATCTTGCTCAAACCCCACGGTTCGGGCAAGGATCCCATCGAGTGGATTTTACACATCGTCTTTGGCTGGTTTTTCCGTCTGTTCAATGCGGCCTTTGGCTTCGTGACGAACACCTACGGCAAGCTTGTCGGGTTGCTTTTACGCCGTTCGGTTCCAGTACTCCTTGGTTATGGGCTGGTGCTTTGGTTTACGGTGCGCGCCTTTGGCAGCTACCCGCTTGGCTTCGTACCCCTGCAAGACCAGGGATACCTCGTGCTCACGGTGCAGATGGACGACGGGGCCTCGGTGCAGCGGACCCTCGATACCCTGATGCGCATCGACAAGGAGATTCGCACGATCCCCGGCGTGAAGGCCACCCTCGGAATCGCGGGCCAGTCGCTCTTATACAACGCCAACTCGCCCAACTGGGGGTCGATGTTCGTCATTCTCGACGAATTTGAAAAAAGGCGTACCCGCTCGACTTACGCGATGGCGATTCTCATGGAGATCCGCAAGCGTCTGTCCACCGATTTTCAGGAGGCGACGATCGGCATTTACCCGGCGCCGCCGGTCAAGGGGCTGGGAACCGCGGGAGGATTCAAGTTTTACCTGGAAGATCGCGGCAACATGGGGGATAAGGTGCTGCAGGAAACCGCCAACGACATGGTTTCTTCAATGGGGAAGTTCAACCTGCCGATGGTGCGCACCGACTACAACGCCAACCAACCCCAGTTTTTCATGGACATCGACCGGCACAAAGTGCGCGATCAGGGTGTGGAAATCAGCGAGGTGTTCCAGGCCTTGCAAGGCTACATGGGCTCGGTCTTCATCAACAACTTCAACCTGTTTTCGCGCTACTGGCAGGTCAAGGCGATGGCCTCGCCCGAGTTTCGCGCCCGGGCCAACGAACTGCTCAACCTCAAGGTGCGCAATAAAAACGGCCAGATGGTGCCGATCGGTACCCTGATCCATCTGCGCGACGACACCGGACCTCCCATGGTCATGCGCTACAACCTCTATCCGGCGGCGCCGGTCGCGGGCATTCCGAGCCCCACCATGTCGACCGGCACGCTGATTCAAGAAACCGACAAAATTGCCGGCCGGCAGTTACCCGATAATTTCAAGCTCGAATGGAGTGAGATCTTTTATCTGCAAATCATCTCGGGCAACACCGCCGTCTACCTCTTCCTCCTGGGGATCCTTCTGGTATTCCTGGTCCTGGCGGCGCTCTATGAGAGCTGGTCGCATCCGTTCGCGGTGATCCTGGTTGTGCCACTGTGCCTGCTCTCGGCGATGGGCGGACTTTACATTGCCCATTTGCCGATTGACATTTTGGCGCAGGTCGGCTTGGTCGTGCTCGTCGGCCTGGCGAGTAAGAACGCCATCCTCATCGTCGAGTTCGCGCGCGAACTGCGCCATGCGGGCAAGGGCATCGCCGAGGCGACGCGCGAAGCCTGTCTGCTGCGCTTGCGGCCAATCATGATGACTTCGTTTGCCTTCATTCTCGGGGTGTTTCCACTGGTGACCGCCACGGGGGCCGGCGCGGAAATGCGCTGGTCGCTGGGGATCACCGTGTTTGCCGGAATGTTGGGAGTGACGCTTTTTGGAACCTTGCTCACCCCGGTCTTCTTCCAGACCATGGAGCAGATTTCGAGCGGCTGGTCCGGGAAGAAGGAAAAGCGATGAGTCCCAAGTTTTTCATCGACCGGCCCATCTTCGCCTCGGTACTGTCGATCTTGCTCGTGCTGGGCGGATCGGTCTCCTACTTCGTATTGCCGACCACGCAATATCCCGAGATCACGCCGCCGACGATCGAAGTGTCGACGATCTATCCGGGCGCCAATGCCGAACTGGTGCGCGACACGATCGCCGCGCCGATCGAGCAGCAAGTCAGCGGCGTCGAAAACGCGATGTACATGAGTTCGCAGTGCACCAACGACGGCCGCTACCGGCTGGTAGTGACCTTCGCGCCCGGCACCGATTTGAACATGGCCCAGGTGCTGACGCAGGTGCGCGTCTCGCTGGCCTTGCCCATTCTTCCCGACCTGGTGCAGCGCCAGGGGGTGGCGGTCCTCAAGAAGGGGGCCGGCGCGATGATGATCATCAACTTCACCTCGGGCGACGATGCGGGCGGCAAATCGATCTTCGACGATACCTTCCTGAGCAACTACGCGACCATTCAGCTTCGCGACGAGCTGTTGCGCGTCGATGGCGTCGGCGATGTCGGCTACATTGGCCAGCGCGATTACAGCATGCGGGCCTGGCTCGACCCGGAGCGGCTGGCGGTCCTGGCGCTGACGACCGATCAGGTGGTGCAGTCGATCTCGTCGCAAAACTATCAGGTGGCCGCGGGCAATATCGGCCAGCAGCCCGCGCCGGCCGGGCAGGCGTTCCAGATCACCTTGAGCGCGCTGGGCCGTTTGATCACCGCCGAAGAGTTTGGCAACATTGTGGTCAAGGCGTTGCCGGGGGCCAACGGCGATCCCGATGCCATTTTGATTCGCTTGAAGGATGTCTCGCGCATCGAACTGGGCTCGCAGCAATACGACCAGGTGTGCACGCTCGATGGCAAGCCCAGCGTCGGCTTGACCATTTATCAATTGCCCGGGTCGAATGCGATCAAGACGGCCGCCGCGATTCGGGGCAAGATGACCGAGCTATCCAAACGCTTTCCCAAGGGGCTGCAATACCAGATCGTCTACGACACCACGCCTTTCATCGAAGAATCGAAGGCCGAAGTGCTCAAGACCTTGCGCGATGCCATTATCCTGGTGGCGATCGTGGTGCTCGCCTTTTTGCAAAACTGGCGCGCGACGCTCATTCCACTGATTGCCGTGCCGGTGGCGATCATCGGAACGTTTATCCTCATGGCGGCGCTCAACTTCAGCCTCAATAACCTTTCCCTCTTCGGCTTGGTGCTGGCGATCGGCATCGTGGTTGACGATGCGATTGTCGTGGTCGAAAATGTCGAGCGCTGGATGGAGCAGGGGTTGGCCCCCAAGGAAGCCTCGATCAAGGCGATGGACGAAGTCACCGGGCCGGTGCTCGGCGTGGCTTTGGTGCTTACAGCCGTGTTCGTGCCCTGCGCCTTCATCTCGGGGATCGTGGGCCAGTTCTTTCGCCAGTTCGCGCTCACCATTGCCGTGTCCACGGTGCTTTCCGCGCTCAATTCCTTGACGCTGAGCCCAGCGCTTTCCGCATTGCTGTTGAAGCCCAAGCATGCCAAGGCTGACATTCTCGATCTCTTATTGCGCTGGACGCTCGGATGGTTTTTCCACCTTTTCAATCTGGCCTTTTCGATCGTCAACCGGGCTTACGGGTTTCTGGTAGGCGTGGCGCTTTCCTTGACGATTCCCGTGCTCATTGGCTATGGCGTCTTGCTCTGGCAAACCGCGGTGCTCTTTCAGGCGACGCCGACCGGTTTCATTCCCCAGCAGGACAAGGGCTACCTGATCGTCAATGTCGTGTTGCCCGACGGCGCTTCGCTTGAACGCACCGAATTGGCCATTGCCTCGATGGAGGCCGAAGCGCGCAAGGACAGCGCGGTCGAACATACGGTGTCGATCGCGGGGCAATCGCTGGTGCTTGGCGCCAACTCCCCCAACTGGGGGGCGATGTATGTGATGCTCAAGGAGTTTGCCGATCGCAAGGGGGAGCAAGGCTCGGCCGATGCCGTGGCCAAGCGCCTCAAGGAAATCTGGCAAGACCAGGTGCCCGACGCCAAGGTGGAGGTATTTGGGGCGCCGCCGGTCGATGGGCTCGGCACGGTCAGCGGTTTCAAGCTGATCCTGGAAGATCGCGGCGACTACGGCAATCGGTCGCTGCAAGATGCCGCCGACCTGGTTGCCGCGGAAGCGGGGAAAGACCCGGGCGTGCGCGGCCTGTTTACCAACTACCGGGCAGACACCCCGTGGATTTGGCTCGAAATCGACCGGGATAAGGCCTCGTCAATCGGCGTGTCGATCCAGGAGCTCTTTCAGACCTTGCAGGTCAACCTGGGTTCTTATTATGTCAACCAGTTCAACCGCTTCGGCCGCTCGTGGCAGGTGAACGTTCAGGCCGACGGCAAAAATCGCGCGCGCATCGTCGAAATCCTCAATCAGCTCAAGGTGAAAAACCGCGACGGGCAAATTCTGCCATTGGCCACCCTGATTTCCACGCGCGACTCGACCGGCCCAAGCCTGGTCATGCGCTATAATCTTTACCCGGCCGCCGCGATTTTTGGCGAGCCTTCGCCGGGGACCAGCTCGACGACCGCGCTCGATACGATGCGCGAGAAATTCGATCACTTGCAGAACAAGGGAGATATCCCTTCGCTTTTCTTTGTCGACTGGACCGAAATGGCGTACATGCAGATCCGGTCAGGCAACACGGCCATGCTCTTGTTTGCCCTGGGCGTGGTGCTTGTGTTTTTGGTGCTGGCGGCCCTTTACGAAAGTTGGGCGCTGCCCTTTGCCGTGATCCTGGTCGTGCCGATGTGCCTTCTGTCGGCGATCATTGGCCTGCGTCAGGCCCAGATGGACATCAACATCTTTTGCCAGATCGGCTTCGTCGTGCTCGTGGGCCTTGCCTGCAAGAACGCGATCCTGGTGGTCGAATTCGCCAAGCAGTTGCGCGAGGAGGGAAAACCGCTGAAGCAAGCAACGCTCGATGCCTGCTTCTTGCGCTTGCGGCCAATCTTGATGACGTCGTTTGCGTTCATTCTGGGCGTGCTGCCCCTGGTGTTCGCCGAAGGGGCGGGCGCCGAAATGCGGCGCATGCTGGGGCAGACGGTGTTCTGCGGAATGCTCGGGGTGACGGCCTTCGGCGTCTTCCTTACCCCCGTCTTTTTCTACAGCGTCCTTTACTTCGCCAAGCCGCCTGTGCCCAGGACGAGCGTTTCCGAACCTTCTGGCGTGAGCGCCTCCCATGCGGAGCAGGCGGTTCACCATTAGAAGCGCGATTCGGTGGGGAGCGGCTCAAGGCTTGGACTCCGTTACGGCGGTTTGTGCCCTTTGAAGACTTCCTTCCAGTAGCCAAACCCTTCGGGGCGGGGTTTGGAATCGTAGTCGTCGGGATTGCCGCCTTGCTCACGCGGAGAAGGCCGATTCTCCATGTCGCTTAGAGCCGGTTCTTGCAGGCGCATTTCCCAGCCGCCGCCAATAGCCTTGTAAAGGTGCACGATGCCATGGGCATAACTACCCAGGTTGTCGTTTAGCTTGATGATTTCCTGAATCGCTTCGCGTTCCAGCACGTAAACGCGATTGAAGTCGACCGACCCTTCGATGTATTGAATCTTGGCGAGGGCGACCGATTTGTTGGCGGCCTCGACGGCCTTGGCCTGCAAGAGGGCCGCTTCTTCGGCCTTGATGTATTCGATCATGCCGTCTTCGGCTTCGCGGCCCGCGTTCAGTACCGTTTGCTGGTAGGCCGCGCCCAGCGACTGGAACTTGGCGTCTTGCACGCGGATGTTATTGAGCAGGCGGCCGTAGTTGAGGATCTTCCAGTCGACGGCCGGACCGACGCGGCCGAAGAACGAATTGGGCGTGAACCAACTGTCGATTTCGGAGCTCCAGAGTCCCAGATAGCCGTTGACCGCGAAGGAGGGGTAAAGCTCGGCTTCGGCGACGCCGATCTGGGCGCACTGGGCGGCGAGTTCGCGCTCTGCTTTGCGCACATCGGGGCGGCGGCGGACCAAATCGGCGGGAATGCCGACCTTGGCTTCCTTGGGAGGCGTGGGAATCGGTTTTTCACCCAGGCGTTTGGCCAGATCTTCAGGCGGTATGCCCAACAGTACGCAGATGGCATTGCCGGCTTTGCGCACGCGTTCTTCGTTGGGGGGCAGTTGCGCCTGGGTTTGGGCCAGGTTCAATTTCGCCTGTTCGACGTCGACTTCGCTGGTGGCGCCGCCTTTAAAACGCTCCTCGGCGATTTGCAACGAGCCGCGCATGATCTCGACATATTTTTTGATTGAGGCGACTTGCGCCTGGCCGGTGCGGTAATCGATGTAGAAGTTGGCCAGGTCCGAAATCAAAGTGAGCAGGACGCCGTCGTATTCCTCGACGCTGGCCTGGTACTGGCCCGAGGCGGTTTCGATATTGCGCCGGAATTTACCCCAGACATCGAATTCCCAGGTCAGGTTGAACCCGGTCGACCAGAGACTGAAGGCTTTTTGGGGCAGCAAGGTGGCGAAGCCGACATTGGGGCTGATGTTCAGGCGGTCGTAACCGGTGTCCCAGGTTTGCGATTGGGGCAGCAGTTGGCCGACCTTGACGTTGTAGGTCGCCCGGGCGGCGAGCACGCGAAAGCCGGCATCTTTGAGTTTGTAGTTTTCGAGGTAGGCCGAATCGATCAGGCTGGCGAGGATGGGATCGTCGAATTCCTCCCACCAGCGCACATCTTGCTTGAGTTTGGACTGGACCTTCGGGCTGCCTTCATCGATCCATTCGTTGGAAACGAGTTCGATGGGCCGCTCGTATTGCGGTCCCACCTTCATCTTGTTGCGCCAGTATTCGCGGGGATGAGTGCAGCCGCCGCTTGCGAGGCAGCTTCCGAGCATCATGCCTGCCCAGTATTTCTTGTTCTTGCTAAGGAACAACCACCGGTTCATGATGCCATCCGCTCAATAGGAAGCCAGCGCCCTCCGCACTGAAAGGCGTTGTCTTCGTTATTATCCCTATCGGCGGTACAACCGGAAGAATTGATCGAAAGTGGGTGTCGAACCAGTGATTCGGCATGACAACGCGATGCGAAAAAACAGGGTGCGCGATGCGAAACAGGTTGAAGGAAACCGCTTTTCCTTGAGATCGCGAAAGGTAGCGGACTACGGAAAAATGAATGAGTTTCCTGCTCCTTTTGGCACCGGCGAACTGGGCCCGATTTCACCCGGTTCATCGCCAACGGGCCGCGATGCAGCCGTGCGGTTCTTCAGCGATCAAGCAGGCGGGCGCGGACTTTTCATTTGTGAAAAACGAAAGAAAGCGTGATCTTTCTCTCTTCACGACGGCGGTTGCGCGCGTTATCTACTCTCTTGTTTCCTGGGGGACGGATTCGCTGGTCCCAGGAAGGCCAGTGGGGAACATGGGGGAAGCGCATTTGCGAGGATCACAAGGAGGGATGGAGCCTTGCGTCAGATCATGGCGCGGCCGCTTGGGACCGGGCCTGATCGTGGTGCTCCTCTGTGGCTGCACCGCCGGACGGGAATTTTCTCCAGGGTGGATGGATGAAGTCGATTCATCGATCCTTCCGCAAGAGAAACCCGGGTGGTTTGAACAGATCGATTCCTCGATCCTTTCGGAGGGGAAACTTGGGTGGATGGATGAAGTCGATGCATCGATCTTTGGAAATCAGAATAACCGGCCGCAAGAGAAATCAGAAAAACCGGTTCACTCGGGCGCCGCAATTCAAACGCTTCGCGCCGAGAAGCCGGTCGATCCACCTCCCGAAAAAAACACCGAAAAACCGCTTGCGCGGCCGCCTGCTACCGTAGGGACCGAGCCGCCACTCGAGCCTCCTGCCTTTCCCGTTTCGATTCCGTTGGTGCCGGAATGGAACCGGTCGACGGAGAGTGAGATTGTGCCGGAGATCGACGAAGACCCCACGCAGAATCGCAGCGCGCCTTCGCTACAAGACCCTGCCAATGCCGGGGCGCCTGGCGGGTTTGCCGGCTTCGGCGGGTTTGGCGGAAGCGGCGGCGGCATGGGAAAACCAGGGTATGCCGCAACCTGGTTTCCCTCTCAGTCAGTTGCCGGGCAGTCAGTCGCCGGGCAGGATGCCCAGCTCGGCTTCCTGAGGCAGAATATGTCGGTCGGCATGCCGATCTGGCGCAGTGGCGGCGATACCCTATTGATCAATTTCGGAGTGCGCAACTCGCTTTTCTCCACCGATGCGATCTTGCCCACCACCATGCGCCTTTTCCCTGAGAACTTGTGGAGCATCAACAACGGCCTGAGCTACATCCATCAGTTTGGAAACGGCTGGATGGGGATGCTCATGACGGGGTTTGGCTCATCGAGCGACAAGCCGTTCCACAGCCTCGACGAGATGAACGCTTCGGTCGGCGCCTTCTTGCGCATGCCGTCCTGGAGGCAGGGCGATGCCTGGATGCTTGGGCTCATGTATTCGCCCGCGGGCAACCTCAATTTCCCAATACCCCTGGCTTCTTATTCCTGGAACTATTCCGAGCGGTTCCAGATGAATGTCGGTGTGCCGCTCGCGCTCACCTGGCGGCCGACCGACGACTGGACCTTCAACCTCTCCTACGTGCCCCTCACCAATGTCAACGCACGGATCACAAAAAAAGCCACCGAGAAATGGACGGTCTATACCGGCTATGAGAATATCACGGAAAGCTACTTCCTCGCCGACCGGCAGGACGTGAAAGATCGGTTTTTCGCCTTCGAACAGCGGCTGGTCGGCGGGGTTCAGTGGGATCTATGGCGCCACCTCACCCTCGATTTGAATACGGGCTATTCCTTCGGTAGGTATTTTGGCGAAGGAGCGAACCAGGGGGCCACGCTGCATGACATCGTCAATGTTGGGGCGAGCGTCTTCATAGGCATGAATTTGCACGCGAAGTTCTGATGGGCGTCGGCGGCAAGCCTTGGAACGGTCGCAGCTGCTGACTGGCGCCGCCGATCAGTGCATGTATCTGCGTGGTTTGAGGTAATTCCAGCCTTCCACCACGATGAGACCGGCCAAAATTCCTACCCAGTCAAGAACGACATCTTCCACTTTGCCGGTTCGCTTGGCCGTGTAGCTTTGGCCGACTTCGGTGGCAATGCCGTGGGCCAAGAGGCCGACGACGATGAGACCAAAGGTGACGCGAGGAATGGGGAGCCAGGCGGCGAGGAGCGTAAGCAGGGCGTAAACGCTTACATGAAGACCCTTCGCCAGATAGAACTTCCACTCGCCGGGTATCGCCTTCGAAATCGATTCCGGAACGGGGTTTTCCGCTAGCAGTTCCCAGGTCCAAAAGCCGAGGACGAAGAAAAACACGACAAAGGGAACGATGGTTTTGAAGGAATAGGGAGATCCTGACGAGCGGGGAAAGGGTTGGGACAACGAGCCGACTCCGTGAATGGCGGGGTTTTTGATAGGGAACCCCAATGGGGGAATTCTAGCGAGAGAGGGCGGGGGAGGCTGCGTGTTCGTTGAGTGGGCCGACTGCATCAGGCGACGGGGGTTCACTTTGGGCTGGTTGGTGATGTTTTTTGTCTACGCTGAAAATTTGTAGTTTTTTGACTGCTCAGAATCAATGGACTGACGCCCCGCCGCTCGCCGGTTCTGGTCTGAAGTGAAAGTGAAAAAAAATGAAAAAAAGCCCCATCCACGCTTTGGCGGATGGGGCCGAGTTCGTCAGCAAGAGCGCTGGCTCTTTTGCGTTGTCATCCAAGTGGGTAATTAGGGAACAAACGACTTGAAGATGTTGGAGAACTCGTAGGGAGTTTGCAGGAGGCTACTTGACTTGAGGTCGACATAGTTGATCTTGCCGTTGGCGTTTTGGAAGTCGCGGTTGAGATCCCACATGGCGATCAGGCCGATGTTCTTTTGCTTGGCCCAGGCCAACAGTTCCCGCGCTTCTTGTTGATCGAACACTTCCGTGGTGACATCGTTGAGGCCGATCATCGGGGTGATGCCGATCATGCTCCAGAGCTTGGCATCGGAAAGGGCGCTGCCATAGATCGTCTTGAGCTGATTGAAGGTGCTCGTCCCGGCCTGGATGGCATAGTCTCCCATTTTGCCCGAAGGGTTGGGAGCGGCGCTGTCGCCGTAATCCATCGCCATGACATTGACGCCGCCCAAGCGTACGCCCGCCTTGAGCATCGAGTTGACGGCATAGAGTCCATCGGCGGTGAGACCGGTGGGCAGCACGGGCAAGGTCAGCCAGACTTCGAGCGGTTTGCCGGCGGCATCGCGTTCTTTTTGCAGCGCCGCCACGGCTTGTGCGCGCCGGTCGTTGTAGGTCTTGTTGGCCAGGGCCCCGCCTTCGATATCGAAGTCCATGCGGGTCAAACCGTAGGCGTCGACCACCTTGGCGTAGGCACTTTTGAGAGCGGTCGGGTCGGTGATGACTTCGGCCAGTTCCTGGTTCGACGCGCCGCCGAAGGAGGCGGTGACATCGCCGCCCAGCGCGCGGATCTGCTGCACCTGGTTGCGCATGGCCAGGTCGAACTCGGTGCCGGTGATCGCGTAGGAGGCGTAACCGCCCCAGGCCGGTTGCTTGTTGGGATCGGCGGTGATGAAGCCCAGAGTGAAGAACTTGACCCCTTGGGTTTTGGCGACATTGACCATGTCAAATGTCGGATAAAGGCCGACATCGACATAAGGCGCGAACACCTTGGAAGGCCAGGTTTTGACCCCTTCGGCAAGCGCGGTCAGGTTGACCGTGGCCGAGGCGGTGTGGTTTTTGCCGTCGGAAATCGTGTAAGTGAAGGCGTCGGCCCCCTTGTAGCCGGATTCGGGGGTGTAGGTGACGGTCGAGTCGGCGTTGAGGACGACCTTGCCGTGGGTGGCGGTGCCGATGGCGGTGATTTTCAGCGCGTCGTTGTCCGGATCAGTGTCGTTGATCAAAGGCTGAACATTGAGCACCGAGCCGGGCACATACCAGACTTGGTCGTTGACGGCCGTGGGCGCCTGATTGGAAGAGCCGCCGCCTCCGCCGCCACCGGGAGTGGTCGGATCGCCAGGGGTGCCGGTCCAAACCATATTCACCGGCTTGGGCATGGTGGCGCCGGGAGTGGCGACGAAGCCGAACGAAACGGAGCCGTTGGCGGGGATGGTGGCGTTCCAGCCGTTGTCGCCGAAGGTCCAGTGATTGCCGACGCGGCTGAGTTGCTTGGCGTCCCAGATCGAGGCGAGCGCGCCGTCGAAATCGAATTCCATTTTCCAGTTGGTCATCGGCCGGGTGTCGTTGTTGGTCATCGTGATGGTCGCGGTGAAGCCATTCGTCCAGTCGCTATTGATGACCAGGCGGACCGAACCGGTGCCGGCGACGATATCGTCGTTTTGAATCGTGCCGATGGCCGAGGAGGTTTTCAAGGTGGCGTTGACCGGTGACGACAACACGAGCTTGACCGTTTCGTCGGCTTCGGGAGTCGTGTCGCCCAGGACCGACAGGGCAACGACCTTGCTCGTTTCGCCGGGAGCGAAGGTCACGGTGCCGCTTGATGCGGTGAAGTCTTGCGCGGCCGTGGCGGTGACTCCTACGAAGCTGTAGGCGACCGAGACCGATTTGGTGGAAGCCGAGCTCAGGCTCAGCGTGAAGTTCATATTCGATTTGCCGCTGTTGCCTTCCTTGGCCTGGACATCGGCCACGGAGATCGAGGGGAGGCTCGGTGTCGACCCGTCAAGCGGCGCGCCATTCAAGGAGTAATTGGTCGGATTGGCTTTGCTGCCGCCCGTCGGCGGCGAGGCGACGAATCCAAAGGAGACCGAACCGCCATTGGGGATCGAGCCGTTCCAGCCGGCGTTATTGATGACATAGTGGTTGCCGCTTTGACTAACCTTTTTCGCATCCCAAATGTCGGTGATTTTGGAGCTGTAGTCGAATTCGAGTTTCCAGTCGTTGACCGGCGCTCCGGAGTCGTTCTTGATCTGAACCGTGCCTTGAAAACCGCTGCCCCAATCCTGGGTGACGGTGTAGACGACGCTGATGCCGGCCGGAACTTCACGCGATTCCAGGGCTTCGAGTGCCGGGTGAGTCCGGACATGAGAAGTGCGAAAGCCAGGTTGACGTTTTTTGCCGAAGCTGAGGACAGGAAAATCATCGAAACGCGACATGAAGGGGATCTCCTGTGAAGACCTGTGAAGAAATGTCCATTTCTGGGGCTGAAGGTTCGACGGTTCTACGCAAAGAAACGGTTGAAGGTTTCTTAAAATTTTTTCATATCTAGGAGAATGAGAGAGTTTCCCGGGGGGAAATAGAACGGTGGGCCGGCGGATTTGCCATCCCGATGAGGTAGGCAAATCGTCGGTAAAAAGTCAAAATTTCAGATAATGGATATCTGAAATGGACGTGTTGAAAGGACCGGTGCCGGCGGCGCATCGTTTCGAGGCGATGAGTCGCGCGGTTAGCCTATTTTCCCGTGCAAATCGTGCAAAAGCAACGAACGACGGGGAAAGAGGGTCTCATAAACGAACCCAACCTCAAGGCGGACAGAGCCTTGAGGTTGGAGGCAAGTACGTTATGTTGATCGCTGTCCGGACCTGGAAACCAAATGTCCTCGCGTGAAAGCAAGGGTGTCCGCTATTTGGTCAAGAAATGCCCGATGAATTTTTTTTGGCGCATCCGCTTTTTTTGCCAATGCCCGGCAATTCTAGGTCACCGGAAGGTCGTCTCCGTCATGTTGCGAGCCGGCCAGCCTGGTCTCGTCCGTGGACGATTCCCCATTGGGTTCTCCGGGCGCAATGCCCGCAATCGTGCCGGGCGGCAAGAACTGAGTCCAGTCGAACACGAGATCGGCGGGAGGCAGGTACTGGGCGATGCGCTCGGGAATCGACTGATAGTAAAGCGAGCGCAACCAGGCGAACATTTCCTCGCCCTGTTCGGGCATCGCTTCCATCCACTTGGCCAGATCGAAATCGCTCGAGGTCGGCGTCTGCGAGCCGGTGCCGAGCTCTTCGCTCAATTCGTCGCCATGATCGCGCAAGAAGGCGTAGACCTGGTAGCCGTCGGACAGGTCCACCCCCGCGACCAGTTCGGCGGGAGCGACCGCTTTCAGGAACGAGCCGAGCAGGCCCAGCGAAAAACCGGGATTGTTGTCGGCGATGAATTGCAGGTTTTGCGCTTGGAACCCTTCGAGCCGGATCGCGTAAGCCTCGTCCAGATCGCTTTGCAAAAGCTCGTAGGGAGGGAGATTCATCGTTTGCGCATCGACGAGCAATTCCTGATAGTACTGGTTCAGTTCCGGATCGATGGCCGAGTGATACTGGCCGTTGGCCGCGAAGGTTCCACACATGGTGAGGAAGCCTTGAGCGTCGGGAGCGCGGAAGAGCAGATCTCCGTAAAGGCCGGTGACGAAGGCGCGCGGCGTGCGGAAGTGCGACTGGTATTCCTTCGATTGCACAAACTGGCGAATCAAATCTTCCTGTCCGTGTCCGGCGGCCAGGAATTGCACCCAGCCCTGAAGTTCCTTTTCGGCGGCGTCGCGGTCGAGGATGCCGCCATAAACGGAGCGAACCGTGTAACGGCGAAACTCCGCGGAATGGAATATGCCGGCCACGCTTTCGCGCAGCGTCTGCAACCCCGTCGCGGAAGTCAGGAACGCTTGATTGGAAAGGCCATTCTTGTCGGCCTGATAAAGGGCCTGGATATGATCGTTGCCAAGCCCCAATTTTTTTCCGGCGGAGACAAAAAAGGCCTTCACCCAGTCTTCTAGCCCCAGGGCGTCGGCGTCGCGGCCCAGTGCATTCTGGTAGAGGTCGCTGAAAAGTTTGTGCACGTTGTAGCCGGCATTCGCCAGATTCTCTTGCGAAGAGGCGATCAAAATGATCATTTGCGTGCTGTCGATCTGGCCTGACAGGATCGCGTTGGCCCAGGCATCGAGCCCCTTTTGCTCGGCGAGCCGTCCCAGGTATTTCAGGAAGGCCGCCTGCACCATGTTGCGGGCGAATTCCTGGCTGACCACGAAGCCGCTGGCCAGCCGATTCACCTCGGCCGCGGACAAGGTCATGGCCCCGAGACCGGGAACCACGCTCGTCTGATAGGTCCTCGGATCGATGTCGTCGCCATTGCTGGTCGTGGTCACCTGGTCGTCCGTCGGAACCTGCACGGTGGGATCGCTGTCTTGCGTGGACTCGTCCTTGACCTGATTGTCCGTGGCTTGCGAGCTCGCGGCATCCTGAGTCGTACCGGTCGATTCCTCGGCCGGTTGCGAGGTGATCGTGAAGATTGCCGTTTCCGAGGGGGCCTCGGTTTTCTCGGTCGATTCGCTGCTGTCGGCCGTGGCCCCTTCGCTTCTGAGCGTCATGGCAAGAACGACAGGGATCTCGGACTCAGGGTCCGATTTCGTTGGGGAATCGGAGGAGTCGGTGCCGGAATCTTTCGTGTCGGAGGTTGCGGGAGAATCATCCGGAGGCGAGGAAGGATCGGAAAGGTCGTGAATCGTTGTCTCGAAGGAGGTTGCGCCGTCTTTGGTCGAGGTATCCGCCGAAGCTTCTGATCCCGCGTCCATTCCTGGTTCGCTGCCAGACTCGTCGGGCGAGGAGGTTGCGCTTGTCGGATCGATGACCGCGGCCGAATCGTCGGGCTGAACCAGAACGATCCCGGCATCCGCTGCCGCTCCTTCTTGCGACACGATTCCTTCGATCGAGCTGGAAGAAGGGTTGGTCCTGATTTCCAAAGCTTCCAGGCGAAGCATGGGGAAACGATCTTGCCGGGGCATGGCGACCTCCGCGTTGACGCGAGACAAAGAAGCGAAATTTCAAAAACGAAATTTCAAAAAGGAAAAACCAAAAAGGAATTCAAACGGAAAGGTTCATCCTTCCCGTGTGAAACCGCCGCGAGGCAATTTCCTTTTGGCCGGCCGACGGACGCCCGCGCTCAGGGCGATCCCCCGCGCAGTTCGGCAATCTGTCGGTTCTTTAATGGAGGCGAGATTTGGGCGAAAGGTCAAATTCGATGAGAAATCAGGAGGATCCTTTGGGAGATTTTTTGCGGGCGGTCGCTTTCGTGGCCGGCGGTTTTTTGGCCGAAAGTTTGTTGATCACCGCCGCCTTTTGCAAATCCTTCAAGGCATCCTTGCCGATCCAGCGGGCCGTGGCCGAAGACGATTCGACCAGGCGAAGCGACAAGTCGATGGCGAGAGCATGGAGATCGGCATTGCGCCTGCCGATGGCGCGCACGGCCCAGCTCACCCCTTTTTTGACAAAGTTCCGCTCGTCATCGGCGGCCTGTTCGCAAAGCGCCAACCCATCCTGGAATCGTTTGTCCGCGGCGGTCTTGTCGTGAAGGGCCAGGCAGGCGAGCAGGGCAAACGAGGTTCGCTTGACGAATTCCCCGGAGTGGCTGGCCCATTGCTGGACCTTGGCAAAGGCGAATGGCGTTCGGTCGAACAGGTGGAAGCAAAGCGTATCGCAGATGGCCCAGTTATCGAATGCGAGACACCACTGATCCATTTGCTTGGAGGTGACCTGCGAAGGATCATCGACGAAGGAGGTCAAAAAGCGCGCTTCGTAAACACCCGTTTCCCAGAGCGCCGCTGCCAGTTCGTGATTTTTCCCAAGACTTTTGGCCAGCTTTTGCATGTTGGCAACCGACACGCCCAGCGCATGATCCGAGGGAATGCCATAGCGGGCCATCCCCTCAAGCACCGCCTTGGAGGCCAGCCGCCTGAGCGATTCCATGACCGCTTCGACTTCGTCGCGAAGGACCGGGTCGTTCTCCCTTGGAGACGTCGGCTTCTTCGAAGCGGGCTTGGCTTTGGCGGGCATGATGGATTCCTCAAGGAACACCGAACCAACGCGCTTGATCTCACAGGCGTACGCGAAGCTAGGTGGGCGGCTTGAGCGTGGGAGGCGGTTGTTTCTTGTCTCGCTCCTGCAATTCCTCAAGCAACGCCTCGAGCTTTTCGAAATTCCCTTCCCAGATTTTCCGGTAGCCTTCCAGCCACTGCGAGGCTTCGGCGAGCGGCTTGGCTTCAATGCGGCAGGGCCGGCGCTGGGCATCGCGGCCGCGTGAAATGAGACCGGCCTTCTCCAACACCTTGAGGTGCTTGGAAATCGCCGGCTGACTCATCTTGAACGGCTTGGCCAGTTCGGTCACCGGTGCAGCGCCCGCCGCCAAGCGGGTAAGGATCGCCCGGCGCGTGGGATCGGCAAGGGCGGTGAAGGTGGCATCCAGTCGTCCGGAAAGCAGCATTGGATAACCCTCCGGTTCTAAAACCATCTGGTTTTATTTAAGGGGGCCAGGGCTGCTTTCAAGAAGGGAACAACTGGGGCGGCCCGCCGATTTCGCGCGTGCCAAGTACCACTGAATCAAGATCCATTGCCATTGAAGAGGCTGCGGAAATGACCCCACCCGCATGGGACCTGTCCAAGGTGCCGCGCGGGTGGATCGGATATCGGAATCAGGCCGAATGGCGCTCAATCGAGCATAAGGGTGATGCTGCCGTTGCCTGTTTTGGCGGTCGATTTCTCTCCCGCGCCGGTCATTTCCACGGTCTTGTTCCGTTTCTCCCCCACGATCGCCTTGGCCTTGTCTTCTCCCTGGATCTTGACGCTGCCGATTCCCGCGTGGGCTTCGATCTTACCCTCCCATTTCCCAGGCACATGGGCATGGATCGAACCGATGCCCGTGTTCAGGCGAAAAGGTCCCTTGTTTTCGGGTGTGGGGGTGCAGTCGATCGAGCCGTTGCCGGTTTCGGCATCGATTGCGGCGGCCGCATTCTCCACCTTCACCTGACCGATGTTGGAATGCGCTTTGACCGGGCCCGTGGCGCCATGAACCGTCACCGAGCCGTTACCACTCTTCGCGTTAACCTCGCCGGCGGTCTCCTTGACCTTGATCGAACCGATGCTCGTCTTCGCATCGACGGTGCCGTCGGTCTTCTCCAGGTCGATGGAGCCATTGCCGGTCTGGGCGCTGACCTTCCCCTTGCTGTTTTTGACCGTGACCGCGCCGATGGAAGTGTCGGCGGTGACTTCGCCCTGGGCATTTTCGACTTTGATCGAGCCATTGCCAGTCTTCGCGATCACTTTCCCTTTTTGATTGAGCACGGTGACGCTGCCGATTCCCGTGTCCGATTCCGAGGTTCCCCCCAGGCCGTCGAGGTGGATCGAGCCGTTGCCCGTGTGGGTCTTCGCGCCGACGGCTTCAGGTAGCACGATTTCAAAGGAGCAGCCGACGCCGTAACCATTCTCCTTCTTGGGGAAGTCGGATCGAATTTCGAGTGTTTTGTCGGCGCGGCGTTCGAGCACGATCTTGACCTCGGGAAGCAGGGCTTCGGCCTTTTCCTGAGATTCGGCGGAGACGGTGATCCTTGCCACCACCTTCACTTCCTTGGCGGCCGGATCGGTTTTGATGCTGATCGAACCCAGACCCGTTTTGACATCGATGGGCGAACCAGGCACATGAGCGGTGGTGAGGTTACGCTCTTCCTTGGCCTGAATCATGTTGAAAAAAGCGAAATGGACTCCGCAACCGCTTAGCAGGGGAAGGCTTAGGGCGAGCAGGCCCAGCAGCAAACGGGTACGAGCATTCATGGTTCCACTCCGCCGGAAAGCAATGCCACCACCTTTACAAAGAAAGGCGGCGGGCCCGAGGTTACAAAAAAGCAGGAATTTTGCCGTTAGCCTGATTCTAAGCGATTTGGGGCTCTCGACGGACCCAATAGGGCGAGCGCTTAACCGGCGCCATCAAAAGCGGTGCGCAGCCAGGCAATCAATTCGGCATCCACTTCCTTGATGTCGGTGATTTTCACCTTGAAGGGGCACATGCTTTTCTCGGGCATCGCTTCCAGGCGGGCGGTCGGTGCGACCCCTTTGAAATTGAGGCCCACTTCGATGCGGCTGTTGGTTGCCGGACCGACCATGGCGAACTGCTTTTTGCGCCGCAGGCTCAGGTAGGTTTTCTTGGGGGCGATTTCAAACTCGCCAAACTGATGAATGGCCGCCATGATCTTTTCGTGGATCGGCAAAAGCGCTGCCTTGGGGCCGGTGTAAATGGCGGCGAGGATGTCATCGGCGCCGGCGGCCTTGGTCTCTTCGCTGAAGGCCGAACTGGTCTTTTGCGCATAGTGGACCAGCGTGTTGGCATCGCCATGCCCCAGGCCGAGTTCTTTCTTGACCAGATCCCGAAGCTCGCCGTGCTTTTGTAGGCCGCTTCCCTTCACGAACTTTTCGAGTTCCTTGAGCGACTTGCCTGTTTTTTTTTCGATATTAGCCAGTTGTGTTGCCAGCGCGGCATCGACGGAGGACATGATGACTCCGGGGAGAGGGGGGACGAAAACGTCGAATTGGTCGCGAATTTGCACGCTGGATGTTTCCTAGAAGCTGGCGGTGCAAGCATCCAAGGAAAAAAAGATCCGCGAACAGGGAAATGAGGACCGAACCCAGGAAAATCAGTCGTCGTCATCCAAAGAACGCTTCCAATCGGGCCGGTCCAGATCTTCGTCGCTCATCATCGCCGCGTAGTATTCGATGGGCCGCGAAAAACAAAGAAGCATGCTCATTCCGTCATTGGGAACCGTCCTTGATCCACGCAGGAAAAAAAGGGGAAAGAAATTGCAGAAGGCCTGGACCGCCCCGGCGATTGCGAGGCTTTGGCACGCGATCATTGCGTAGTTCTCTGACTTTGCAAATAGCTGCTCTGGGCCAACCAGAAGGCCCACCGCCAGCGATACCAAGAGCCCCGCTGCAGGGCCTGCGAAACCGATCAAAAAACTCTTGGTGCGGGGAAAGATCAGATTATTGGGACGGGGCATCATGTAACCACCGACGGGCACTTGGCGGACTTCCACCCACGAACCAAGGATGGGAAATTGCCAGCAAACCAAGCCAAAGCCGATCACGATCCGTTCCAGCTGCCAGCCGACGGATCGGGCCATCGCGGCATGAGCGAGTTCATGGAGCCCCAAGAGCGGTATCCAAAAAAGGACCACGAAAAGAGCACTGAGTTTCACCGGCCTGAAATTGACCGCAATGTCAGCAATAAACAGGCCCAGAATCAGAAGGATGAAAATAACGACCGACCATTTTTCCGCGGAGTTTGACGGGATATCGTCATCATGGTCGGGTTGGTACATGTGGGCGCCTGTCGCATGGGACTTGAAGGCTGCCCTCATTTGAGTCGGCAGCGATGACTCCGTGGAATGCCTTGAGCGACTTCCTTGAGGCCGCGTTGAAGGAAATGGCCCTGGCGGATCGGCCGGCTCAGTTCCTTTTCATGATCTGCAGCGCTTTTTCTAACGGTGCTTTGGAAACGCGCACGACCCCCTGAAAGGGCCGATTGAGCTCCAGGATGATGAACAAGGCGGTGGAAACCGACAGCGCGGAAAACGCCAGGGAGAACATGGCGATGCCGTTGTGCGGCGCGAGCATACTAAAAAAGAGATACAAGATCGTTAACCAGAGAATGAGCATCGCGATGAGCATGGGCGGCAAGATATTCTGGTTTTGTTCGATGATATGCCAGCGCGATTGCAGAATTTCTCCCATGACCTTCACCGCCTGTTCTTTGAAATGCTTCTGGACGTCATTCTTGGGTTCCAGCGCCATGATCCTCTCGTAGACCTCGCCTCCATCTTTATCTTTCTCGATCGCTTCCATGTCGGGGGCTTTGCCCCGCTCGCTTGGCCAGATTTTTTCCATGGCGCCTTCCAGGGCATGGACCATGGCAACTCTGAGCGGCTGGGCGTCTGGACCCATCCTCATCATCATCCGGTCGAGGATGATCGATTTGGCCCCTAGCTGGGTGATGCCGTTGTTCGTCATGTCGTATGAGCTTTTCGCGGAGCTGACGAGCAGACCAATGACCAGCGCGACCAGCGTGGCCATGAGGCCGGCAGCCGTCTTGACGATTTCCTTACAGGAATCGGGAACCTGATTGGCGGGCAGAAATCTCTTGATGACCCAACCCACCCCAACGCCGACAAAGATGAAGAGAAATGCCGTGCCGGCGATCATGAACGAAAACATGGAGGAAACCTGTGAGTCCTCGAAATTCACCGACTCTTGCCATGGATTTCATGGTTTGATCGTGAGCCCAAGATCGACTCATTCTGAAATGAAACCGTCAAGGGCGAAAGAGCAACCTGAAGCGAACCGCGCGCGGCTTTGACCTTAACCAAGTTGCAACGGGAACGATTTCTCGTGCGTGTAGTTGGGGCCATCACGCAAGAGGTCGCTCTGAAAAAGTTCAAAGGAATTGACGACCATGCCGGGCAGGGGAGTGTGCGCAAGGCCGCGGCCTGCACCTTCCGAACGCCGTTGCTCGAGAAAATCGTCGACCCATTTGCGAGGATATGCCGGTTTGCCTCGCCCCAGAGTCAGGTGAGGTTGGAACGGTTTTTTTTCTACTTTGATACCGCCACGATCGAGCGCATCGCTCATTCGTCGATGCAAATCGAGCAGTTCCGGGGAGGGTTCGATCCCCATCCAAAATATCCAGTCGTCGCTTTCGCGGGAATGGAACATCCCGGTTTCCGTGAAACGCAATTCAAAGGGAATCGCTCGGACATTGCTCAGCAGCGCGATGATCGCGGGCCCATCGGCTTCCCCCAAAAAGTGGAGCGTCACATGCAGGTGGTTTCTGGCAACCAGGCGGAGGTTCGAATCGGGGGACGGCCGGTAGGTCGTCAAGCGATCAAGGATGCCGTCGGGAATGGAAATGGCGGTGAAGAGACGGGGCATGATGCTTTCCTGTCGCGGTCGTGCCCTCTTGTTTTACCGGAAACCGTTGGTTTTGCCGAAATCCGAAGACTCGAGGCGCAGGGAAAGGCCAAAAAAAGACGGCTCCTAGGGCTTCGGCTTGTCGGCCATATTTTGTCCGGGCAAGGGGGGCTGATCGGGAACGACCTGGCTGGCCATCTCCACGAACTCGTTGAACGGCTCCAGCGTGGAAGAGACCTTGTCCGGGGTCTGAAAAAGCGATTGCATCCAGGGCGGCAGGCACTTCTGCCAGACGGAGCGGCGGGTTTGGCCGACATAGATCTGGTCCAGCGGCTGGATGATGATGTTGGTCGACTGATCGTCATGATCGAGGATCGCCGTGAGATCGACGGGAAAAACCTCGGCCTTGATGCCGTCGGCGATATGAGGCCTGACGACTTGGATCTTTTCAGGAGCGGCATGGCGTGTCAGCCCGCCGACCCGCTTGATCAGTTCCAGAACCGTCTCTGGTCCCTGATAGGGAACGGCCCGCTGCAAACCGGCGACTTCTCCAAAGACAAAAACAAACTGGCTGCGGTGCTCGACGACCCGTACGAACACCAGATCTTCCGGCGTGTTGAATTTTTCTGAAAACTGCCGCGCGATTTCCCGCACGCTCAAACCATCGACGACGAATTTGCCTCGTTTGCCGAGAACGACCGCGCCATCGATACCGACGGCCTTGGGACCGGACGTTTCCGGATCGGGATCGCACAAAAACTCGATGACATCGGGAGAGCGCACCACATAATCGCGGCTGACATCACGGACCATGCCCGGATGGGTCGTGCCCAGTAGCCAGCGGTCGAGTTTGCGCGGTGGGTGCGTGCTGCACCCCGCGATCCCATGGAGGAGTAACCCGCTCAGGGTTAGCGCCGCCATGCGAGCAGGCCAAATCGTTCGAAGATATTGCTCCCTGGCCATGAATCCCCGATTCCCGCCTCTTGATCGCGAGCCGGAAATAGCCCTCCACTGCGGCGTATAGCCAGCGGTGTCGTGCGCAGATAGGGGAATCTTCAGTCAAAATGAAATAAATGACAAAATAGAAAAGAAATGGAATCCAGCCCGTCAGGCAGCGCTTCGGCGCGAGTCGGTAATCGGCGCCATGTTCAGGGTTTGCCGCACCGCGTAGGTACGGCGGCGGGTGCTGTCGAAATAGGTACGGGTCAAGAGTTCGCCCAAGAGGCCCATGCTGAAGAACTGAAACGCCACCATCACGAGCAGGCCGCTTAGAAGCAGGAAGGGGTTGCCAGTCAGGAAGATCCCGCTGGTCGATTTCATGACGATCGCGACGACCAGGGAGATCACGCCTAAGCACAGCGAAACCAGCCCCAGGCCCCCCATCAGATGCATCGGGCGCGTGACATAGGCTTGCAGGAACTTGATCGTGATCAGGTCGAGGATGACGCGGAAGGTCCGGGTCAGGTTGTACTTGGTCTGGCCATGGATGCGCGGATGATGCTTGACCGGAATCTGCACGATGCGCGCGCCGTGCATGAGGCAAAGCACCGGAATGAACCGGTGCATTTCCCCGTAGAGGGGCAACGCTTCGGCAAGATCGCGCCTGAGCACGCGGATGGTGCAGCCCATGTCGCGGATGGGCGAACCGGTAACGCGGCGGATCACCCAGTTGGCGATGCGGCTTGGGACCTTGCGCGCCATGAAGGCGTCCTGCCGGTCGGCGCGCTCGCCGAACATCGCGTCGAGCGGCGGCTCGGTTTTTTCGTTGAGCTTGTCGATCATGATCGGCAGGTCTGCGGGATCGTTTTGCATATCCCCGTCGAGGGTCGCGATCAGGCTACCCAGAGAGTGGTCGATTCCCGCTTGTAGCGCCGGAGTCTGGCCGAAATTGCGCCGAAGCCTTACCACACGCGTGCGCGGGTCGGTCCGGGCCAGATCCTTGAGGATGCGGTCGGAACCGTCGGTCGAACCGTCATCGACAAAAAGGATCTCGTAATCGAGAATCTGCACGCCGACGGCCGGCTGGAGGGCGGCGTGGATCTTCTCGTGCAGCGGCCGCAAATTATCCCGCTCGTCCTTGAGCGGAATGATCACCGACAAGGTGTCCGTTGGTTTTTCCGGGCTGCTCATGGCAAGTTCCTTCCCTGGATGAAGCTTGATTCGCTGGCGGGCCTGGTTTGAGCAACCGCCTCTTCGTTGTTCTTCTTGTTGACGGTTAAAGCGCTTGCCCCGGTGCCATGCGACGGTACGCTGGCCACAGCCGCAGTCCGGTGCCTGATCCGGATCGTTTCTTCCATGATCGATCCGGTGAGCTGCGCGAAGCGGGCGTGCCAGGGCTCATCCATGTCGGTGCGCAAAAGATAGTCGCCGGGAGGAATGTGGCCGGGCACCGGCACTTCGAGGACAATCGAATCGCCAGGCGGTACCGAGGTCTCAAACAGTCCCGACAGGCCGGCATACATCGTCTGCCGGCTGCCGGGGGCGACGATATACCAGTAAAGGTGGTGTCCGGCGTTGTTTCCGGGGCGCAGCACCCAGGGTTCCAGCGATTCATTGATGCAGCGGATGCCGATCTTGGCGGGATGTCCGGCGGCGATTTCCAGTTCGTTGGGGTCGCGCAGTTCCATGCGCACCTTGCCGGCTCCCGGGATATAGATCCGTTCGATCCAGTCGCGCAAGATTTCCGGACGATGAACGAGTTCGTTTTCTTGGAGGTAGTCGCCGTAATAGGCCATGAACCGGTCGAGGTTGCCGGTGCGTCCCCAGTTCAGGTGGGCATAGCGCAAACTCAGTTGCGGCAACGCCTCTTCAAAGGTCGTTTGAGTGCGCAGGAGCAACCAAAGCGCCGCGACCATGCCGGTGCGGTCGATTCCCTGATGGCAATGAATGAGGATCGGTTCTTCGGCATGGTCGATCGCTTCCACAAGCCTTTTGAGCACCTTGGTGGAAGGCAGCCGGCCGGCCGAAAAGGAAAAATCTTCGAGCGAGATTCCGGCTTTCTGCGCGGCACCGGCCTCGGCCAGGTACCAGGCGGTTGGGTCGCAGCAGCCTCGCAGGTTAAAGACGGTGCGGATTCCATGCTTCGCGATCAATCGATCGAGATAAGCGGGATTGGGCTGAGAAGAACGGTAGATCCGGCCGGGAATCACTTCGCGCAAGTTGCCTGCGCCAAAGATGTAAATGAGTTCGCCAACGACAAGGGTCAGACCCAGGAGCGCTGCCAGGTTGACCGCGATCCGTGTGTTCGACCGCTTTTTCTTCAACGGTTTGGGGCTCGCCCAGCCAAGGGCGGGCATTCGCACTTCACGCGTCCCGTTGACCATTTCCTACTCAATTGCCCAAATTGCCAAATACCCAAATCGAAACGGTAGTCTGCCAAAAGCACCTGTCCGGGTCCATACAGACTCGCAACTCCGCCATTCACCCCATCGGTCGAATTCGGGGCGAGGTTGAGCGGTTTCCCTCTGGGATTTGTCGGGTGCCGTGATCGGCTGATGAAGAGTTCAAGTAGGAGAGTGGGTACTCCCCATTGCCTAGGTATCATGAACCTTTTGAGCGTCTGGAAACCGGACGCTCTGCCTGAGCGAATCGAGTAACCATCAGCGCATGGAAAGGGAAAGCACAGATAAGACTCAACCGGGGCTGCGGTTGCGATTGTCGATTCTCGCGGCGATCGTGTTCTCCGTTCCTGGCGCCTTCCTTCCCGGCTACAGCACCCATCTCGAACACGGCTTGCACTTTTCGCCTTTGGAAGTCTCCATTTGCGCCGCGACTCAGGGAATCGCTTCGCTTTTGGCCAGCCTATTTGGCCAGCTCGCCGACCGGGTTTTGCCGATCAAATTTGTGATTTCTCTGTGCGCCTTCGGGATATCCGTGGCTATCTTGGGGCTAATGTTAAGTACGGCTCCCGTGCTCGTGTTTGCCTTCACGTTTCTTTATTGGCTGCTGACAATCCCCACCTGGGTGATGGTCAGTGCCCTGCTCTTCACGCTTTTGAAAAACCCGGAAAAGGAATTTGGACCGGTGCGCATGGTGGGAACGGTCGGCTGGATGGCGGCCGGCTGGTCGCTCGTGCCTTTATTTGCTCTGTTTCCCACCCTCGGCCAGGGTACGGGCGCTCAGTTTGGCGTGGCGTTGGTGCTGGCGGTGTTTTTGGCCATTTATTCACTGACCTTACCCAATCAGCAGCCACTTCACCCGCCGGGAAGATCGTTTGCTCCCAGTGCGGCGATTCGCTTGCTCTGGGGAAAATCGTTTGCCCTTTACTCCCTGAGCGTTTTCGGAATCTGCATCAGCCAGCCGTTCGTCGTGCAGGGAACACCCTTGCTCTTGCGGGAGCTTGGCATTGGAAGTGAGTGGCTTGTGCCCGCGCTCACCCTTTCCCAGGTGACCGAGGCGTTGCTCGCGTTGCTCCTTGCCGGCATCATTTTGCGCATGGGACTGAAAGGCACCATGGGGATGGGGCTTGTGGCCTGGTGTTTATCGCTGACCATCTTGTCGGTCAGTCAAACGCTGACGCTCGCGCTCGCTTCCTTGCCTTTGAATGGCTTCGTCATCACCTTGTTTTTGATTTCCGGTTCGATCTGGATCAACAGCCGGGTGCCCGACGATTTGCGTGCCAGCGTGCAGGCGGTGATCGTGACGATTCAAGGAATGGGGATGTGTTTGGGGCATCTGCTCATGGGCTTGATGCGCCAGGCGATGCAACTGGAAAGCGCGGCGGAAGAACTACGCTGGTGCTTTTTGGTGGGAGGAGTCTTAAACGGAATGCTCGCCCTTCTGTTCTGGTGGGGCTTCGATCCGTCCCAGAAGCCCGCGAATGCTCCCGCGCTCGATGTCGACTATTCCTCGCCGCAAACTTCATCGAGCACATCTTCGGCGACATAGATCGGCACGCCGGCCGTCACCGCGAGCGCGATGGCGTCGGAGGGGCGGGCATCGACCTCGGTGATTTCCCCGGCCATGGCAATGCGCAACACGGCGTAATAGGTTTGCTCGCGGATTTCGGTGATCATGATGTCCCGAAGGTCGCCCCCCATTTTCTCGATGGTCGAGGCCAAGAGGTCGTGGGTGAGGGGGCGCGGCGAGGTCAGTTTCTTGACGCGCCGGTCGATATTGCTCGCTTCGAAGATGCCGATCTGCATGGGAAAGCAGCGCTCTCCCTCGACTTCCTTGAGCATGATGACCTGTTCGTCCTGGATCTCGCTGATGATGATCCGGCGAAGCATCATTTGAATCGGCATTTCGTCTTTCCTTCTCGCGACTTCGTTCGGCCTTGGCTACGTTGTCGGCCTATTTGCAAAGAATCATGGACCATGAGAGCGCAGTTGCGACCGTCTAAATATAAGTCGCTTTCGATGGCGTGATGATCAACTCCGGTACGGTTGCTCGGGCGGGCAACGAGCCGAGAAAGAAGATCGCTCCGGCGACATCTTCAGGCTGCAGGATCGATTCCTTGTGTTCGGCGGTGACCGGATTGGGCCGCGCCTCCAATATGGGGGTGTTCACCTCTCCGGGGAAGATCGAACTGACGCGCAGACCGTTTGGCTTTTCTTCAACGGCGAGCGCCGTGGCCCAACCGCGCAGAGCGAACTTGGCGGCCACGTAGGCGGCGCCGCCCAGAGGGTTACCACGCAGGCCGGCGATCGAGTTGATGTAGACGATAAACCCTTCTTTTTGCTTGCGGAAGGTGGGCAAAAAAGCCTGGGTCGTGAGGAAGGCGCTGTCCAGGTTGCCGCCAAGCACCTCGCGCCAACGCTCGGTGTTCAACTCGGCGATCGTGCGCTCCTTCACATTCAAGCCTGCGTTGTTGACCAGAATGTCGATCCCACCCAGGAAGCCCACTGCCTGATCGTGCAATGCGGCCGCCCCTTGCGGGGTCGACAAATCGGCACTGATCGTTTTTAATCGATCGGAAGCTCCTGCAATGTTTGCTAGTGCTGCGCTAGCGGAGGCTAACCTGGCCGCTTGCCGCCCCGAAATCACAACCCTGTCTCCGTGCTCAAGAAACAGGCGGGCCGCGGCCAAACCGATGCCGCTGCCTCCACCGGTGATCACAATACGGCGGCCGGACGCGGGAGAGGAACCAAGGTTCTGCGGCATGGAAAACACCTGTTAGCGGGAGAGACAACTCGTAAGATTTCTTATGAAGCAAGGCGGGAAATTGGCTCTACCTACCCGCCTTGCCTCCTGATATTTGCTTCGACTTGTCGGCTGATATCCGCTTCGCCTTGAGGGCTGGGGACCGCATGAATCCGGAATTGAAAAAGAGAGTGGAAGACTTTAACGATCGATTGGCCTTCTTACGAGACTCTCTTTGACATCCGCGGCAAAAAAATCCTGCGGGAAGTCTTCCTTCAAAAACAGTCCGCGCCCGACTTCTGGAGCCATCCTGAAAAGGCTCAATCGGTGATCGCGCAATTCAAGCCGGTAAGCGGCATTCTCAAGCCGTACGAGGATCTTGAGAAGGCGCTGGGCGACATTCAGGCGCTGCTTGAGCTCTCCGACGAGGACCCTTCGCTTGAAGGGGAACTCGAATCCGAACTGAATCGGGTCGGCACCGAGCTGGCCGAATTTGAACTCAAATCGATGCTGAGCGGCTCGCAAGACGCGAGCAATGCCTATCTACGCATTCAGGCGGGCGCCGGCGGTACCGAGGCCTGCGACTGGGCCGGAATCCTCATGCGCATGTACACGCGCTGGGGCGAACGGCACAGCTTCACCGTCGAGATGGTGGACGAGCTTCGCAATGACGAGGCCGGCATCCAGAGCGCGACCCTAAGAATCGTGGGAGATTACGCTTACGGCTATTTGCAAAGCGAATCGGGCATCCACCGGCTGGTGCGCATCAGCCCGTTCGATTCCAACGCCCGCAGACACACCTCGTTCGCGGCGGTCGATGTGACCCCGGAAATCGACGGAACGATCGAGATCGACATCCGGCCCGACGACCTGGTCAGGCAAACCTTTCGCTCAGGCGGTCCCGGCGGACAACATCAAAACAAAACCGAATCGGGCGTGCGCTATATCCATACTCCGACAGGGGTTGCGGCGGAAAGCCGCTCGGAGCGCAGCCAGCACAAAAACGACGACCTGGCCATGAAAATGCTCAAGGCCAAGCTGTACAAGATTGAGGAAAACAAACAAAAAGCAGAACACGAAAAGCTCTACGACGAGAAGGGCGAAGTGTCCTGGGGTTTCCAGATCCGCAACTATGTCTTGCAGCCTTACACCCTTGCCAAGGATGTACGCACCGAACATTCCACTTCGCAGGTGATGTCGGTGCTCGACGGTGATCTCGATGATTTCATTCAGGCCTACCTGAAAATGAAAGCGATATCGGGCAAACCGGCGAAAAAAGCCGTGGCGGCCGATCCGGATTAACGGAATGGGCACACCACTTGACTGGCCCGCTCCAGCTGACTGCTCGGCACGGGTCGGTCTGGTGGTTTTTCGCTGCGCGGAACCTATTGCCGGGTCGATGCGGCCCTTAAGCCAGGACCGGCACAAACCGTGGTTCCACCAAAACCTTCATCAATTGAACACAAAGCGCTCGGCGATTCTTCAGGTCGGTTAAGTAGAATTTTCGCTGAGGGCATTCTTTCGGAGATTTGCGAAATGGTTCTTTCCAGGCGTATGGCGTTGGCATGGGCGGCGACAAGTTTGATTGCCTTCGTCGGCTGCGGTGGTGAGGGTGCGAAGACCGCTCGTATTCGCGGCGGCGGCTCGAGCTTCATCGGACCGATGATGGAAGTCTGGAAAGGCGAATTCCAAGGTGCCGAGATCGACTACCAGGTCACCGGGTCAGGCGACGGCGTCAAGCGCTTCATCGATAAGGAGCGGGATTTCGGCTGCACCGACGCGCCGCTGACGGCCGAGCAGATCGAAAAGGCAGGGGGCAAGGCAGAGGTGTTGCAAATCCCCCTGGCGATGGGCGCCGTGGTTCCGATCTACAACCTGAAGGATGTCGCCGAACCGCTCAACTTCACCGGCGAGCTTTTGGCCAACATCTACCTGGGCAAGGTCGCCAAGTGGAACGATCCGGCGATCGCGGCGATCAATCCCACCGCAAAGCTTCCCGATCTGAAAATCACCGTCTGCGCCCGCTCCGATGGCAGCGGCACCAGCCACATCTTCACTTCGTACCTCAGTGCGGTCAGTCCCGAGTGGAAGGAAAAGGTCGGCGCGTCGACTCAACCCAAATGGCCTATCGGTCAAAGCGCGTTGAAAAATGCCGGCGTCGCCACGATGGTCAACGAAAATGCCGGTTCCATCGGCTATGTCGAATTGCTTTATGCGCTGGATAAAAAAGAGCTGAAGCACGGCAAGGTTCAAAACAGTGAAAAATCGGCCTACGTCGCCGGCTCGCTCGAATCGGTCACGGCTGCCGCGGCGAGTCTCAAGGAGATCCCCGAGGATCTGGTTTTCAGCCTCATCCAGATGAGCGGCAAAGATTCCTACCCGATTTGCGGCACGGTTTGGCTTGTGGCTTTTGCCAAGGGGGACGCACCCAAGCTTGAGGCGATCAAGGCGTTCCTGCGCTATGCGACCGGCAAGGGCCAGGAACTGTGCGCTTCCAAGCACTTTGCACGCCTGCCCAACAATGTGGTGGAAAAGATCAGCAAGATTGTGGCCGGTCCCTCCAAGTCTTAAATAGACAGGTCTTAAATAGACAGGTCTAAAATAGACAGGGCGAGCGGTCGTTTGCGCGGAGTGGGTTCTCGGTTGCTTGTTGTCTAATCGATGGCAACCGCTCCCTGAAGTTTCGAGTTCTTCGGTACGGGACCTTGGCGAAAGGGTCTGCTGTCTTGGTCATTCAGCACGCGAACCAGCGAAAACTTTGGGCCGACTGGATTTTCCGGGTCGCGTGCTATGGTTCGGCCGTGTTCGTTCCCCTTTTGGTGCTGGCGATGACCGGAATTCTGGTCTATGCCAGTTGGCCCTCGATTTCCCGCTTTGGCGGGGCCGGGCTGTTTCAGTTCGATTGGGATCCGTCACGGGATAAATTCGGAGCGCTGCCGTTCATCTACGGCACCTTGATGACGGCACTGATCGCCATGGCGATCGCGGTCCCCGTGGGCGTGGCGGCGGCGGCGTTTCTTTGTGAGATCTCCCACGCGCGGCTGGCGCGGCCAGCCATGTTTCTCATCGAGCTGCTCGCCGCGATTCCGAGCGTGGTCTATGGATTTTGGGGCATTTTTTTCGTCGTACCGATGCTGCAGCCTGTGTTGCGCATGGTGGGGGCCGAAAACCAGACCGGCCGCGGGTTGTTGACCGCGGGCATTGTGCTGGCGGTCATGGTCGCGCCGTTTTTGACTTCGATCAGTTATGAAGTCTGCCGCGCCGTGCCCATGGCGCAGCGCCAGGGGGCCATTGCGCTCGGGGCGACGCGCTGGCAGATGATGAGCCGGGTGGTGTTGCCCTATGCCTGGCCGGGTATCTTTGGAGCCAGCTTCCTCTCGCTTGGCCGTGCCCTGGGCGAAACGATGGCCGTGGCGATGGTGATCGGCAATCAACCGCAAATCAAATTTCCCCACTTCGATGCCGCTGCCGCTTCGATACCCAGCGTCATTGCCAATCAGCTTCAGGGGGCGATGAGCGATATCCAGCGTTCGGCCCTGGTGGAATTGGGCCTGGTGCTTTTGCTTGTCACCCTCGTGGTCAATTCGTTCGCGCGGGTCCTGATTTGGAGCGCCACCCGCCGGCCCGCGCCCCTGGCCGATGACGACGAGGCCACTGTTCCCGTGGCCATCAACCAAAACCGCCTCGAAAAAGCCGAAGTGCGTGCCGCTCGCCGCGCCGAGCTTGGAGAATCGTTGAGGAAGGCGGCCAAGGCATCGGCGCGATCCAACTGGCTCATGGATCGCTTCATGACCGTGCTGCTCGCCATCGGCTTGGCGCTCTTGATTTTGCCCTTGTTCAACATTCTGTTTTTTGTCGCCTATCAAGGCTTTCGCAGCGTCGATACCGACTTCTTCACCAAGCTGCCTCCCAAGGGGCTGGGCCATGCGATCATGGGCACCTTGACCATGGTGAGTATGGCGCCATTGATCGGTGTGCCGATCGGCCTGTTTGCCGCGCTGTTCCTTTCGGAGTTTCGTAGTAGCCGGCTCGTGCCCGTGGTGCGATTCGTGGGCGATCTTTTGGGAAGTACCCCTTCGATCATCATTGGCATTTTTGTCTATTCGTTATTGGTGCGCCCCTTCCAGACCGACTCGGCCTGGGCCGGCTCCTTCGCACTGGGCGTCATGATGATCCCCGTGGTGATGAGATCTTCCGAAGAGGCCCTCAAGCTCGTGCCCGCGAGTTTGCGCGAAGGCTCCTACGCACTGGGAGCCACCCAGGCTCAGACCGCCTTGCGCGTGTTGCTGCCGGCGGCCTTGCCCGCGGTGATTTCGGGCGTCATTCTCTCGATCAGCCGCGTGGCGGGCGAAACGGCGCCCTTGCTCTTCACCGCGGGGAACACCGACTTTTGGCCCAAGAGGCTCTCCGAGCCGACTCCCTTTTTGACTTATTACATTTATTACTACTCATCAGAAGGCTATCAGGACAAAGAGAAGTTGGCCTTTGCCGGCGCCCTGGTGCTCCTGGCGTTTGTCATGATGTTGAATTTGGGGATTCGGATTCTGGCGGCCCGGCGGGCCGGCTTGACGGCACGCGCCGACTAAAGGTTGGGCCGGCTTGACGGCACGCGCCGACTAAAGGTTGGGCCGGCTTGACGGCACGGGCCGACTAAAGGTTGGGCCGGCTTGACGGCACGGGCCGACTAAAGGTTGGGCCGGCTTGACGGCACGGGCCGACTAAAGGTTGGGCCGGCTTGACGGCACGGGCCGACTAAAGGTTGGGCCGGCTTGACGGCACGGGCCGACTAAAGGTTGGGCCGGCTTGACGGCACGGGCCGACTAAAGGTTGGGCCGGCTTGACGGCACGGGCCGACTAAAGGTTGGGCCGGCTTGACGGCACGGGCCGACTAAGGGCAGGAACAGATCGGCGCGACCAAGGCAGGGAACCGGCTGGCGAGCCATGAGACGGCTCAGATCGCGTCCTTTTACTTTGTTGGAATGGGTAAGCCCTCGGCTTGGCAAGTCCAGGTGTTTTCCCGGCCGAAACGAATTTCTTGACCGCCCTTCGGTTGACCGCCATGCCCACGGGAAAAAACCACAAGCCGCCTCCCGTACCCGCCCTGTTCGGCTACTTTTTTTGGCCGATCATGTCGCTGTGGATTTTGTTCCTGATTTTAATCCTCTACACGGGCACTGTTTTTTTTTCGCAAATTCCGGAAGCCACAAAATTTCGCTGGTTGACGGTCGCCGGCATCGCCTCGATCGGCGGCACGATCCTGACGGGATTGATCGCCTATTTCATGGCACAGACCTTTCAGCGGCCATTCAATGAAATCATCCATTTTTTGGACGAGATCGAAACCAATCCCGCGCTGACGGTGCCCACCGTGGAAGGGCCCGACGCCTTTCACGACCTGGCCTTTCGCATTCGCCGTTTTCACGACCGGCACAGGCATCAGCTTGGCGAATTGCGCGTGGAATATGGCAAGCTCCAGGCCGTTTTAGCGGGGCTGGGCGAGGGGCTCATCGCGGTGGACGCCGAGGAACGGATCGTCTTCGCCAACGATCGCTCGGTGAATCTGCTCCAGTTGCGCGAGGCGGATCACCGGGGGGTAAGGATCTGGGAACTGGTGCGCAACCGGACTTTGCTTGAGGCTTACAAAAAGTCGCGGCGCACCGGCGCGCCGGTACGGCTCGAACTGTTATGGGATGGGCCGCCAGAGCGGCATCTTCTTTGCCATGTCTCGGCACTGGGCAGCGGAGAGCAGGGTTCGACGGTGATCGGCATACACGATGTCACCGAACTGCGCCGGCTGGAAACGTTGCGCCAGGAATTCGTCGCCAATGTCAGCCACGAATTGAAAACACCTCTGGCCGTGATCAAGGTCGCCGTGGAAACCTTGATCGATGGGGCCATCGACGACCTGGAAGGACGCGGACAGTTTTTGCGTCAAATCGATGAGCAGTCCGACCGATTGCAAGCCTTGATCATGGACATGCTCGCCTTGGCCCGCGTGGAATCGGGCGCGATGACCTTCGACTTCGAAGAAATCAACCTGATCGAATCGGTGGAAGATTGCCTCGCGCGGCTAGCGACGCGCGCGCAGTCGCGCAATCAAATCTTGGAGGCGAGCACTCCTCCCGCGCAAGAGCCGCTTCATGTGTGGGCCGACGAGGAGTCGATTCGCCAGATCCTCGATAATCTGGTGGACAATGCGATCAAATACACCCCGCGCGGCGGCAAAGTGACGGTGTGTCTTGGCACCGAGGGGGGCAAGGCCGTCTTGCAAGTCAAGGATAACGGCATCGGTATTCCCGCCGCCGACTTGCCCCGCATTTTCGAACGGTTCTACCGGGTCGATCGCGCACGCTCGCGGGAAATGGGGGGCACGGGCCTGGGGCTTTCCATCGTAAAGCATCTGGCGCTGGCGATGAACGGGTCGGTTGAAGCGAAGAGCGAACCGGACGTCGGTTCGGTGTTTACCGTCCGTTTGCCTCTCGCGTTGCCCCATCCGGGCCGGTTGCGCCATTCGGCCTGATCGCGACCAATTCCTTCCTTTTGTACCTTCCGTTTCATGGCGGCCGTCGATCGGTCCGTCTCACCCTGCGCGTGGCACCGCTTGCATTCCAAAACCGCTAAAACAAAGCCCATTGCTTGTCAACGACAGCGTCCTATCCAGGAGACTTGGCCATGAGATCGATCCTTACGTGGTTGGCGGTGTTGGGTCTGATATCCTTGGTGGCGCTGGGAGCGGCGAGCGCTTGCACCGGGATCACGCTCAAGCCAAAAGATGGTTCCATCGTGTTCGCGCGAACGCTCGAATTCGCGATGGATCTGCAGTCGAATATCGTCATCGTGCCGCGCGGCAAGGAATTTGTGGGCACCGCATCGGGGGAGAAGCAGGGGGTGCGCTGGAAAAACCGCTATGGAGTGGTGGGAGCCAATGCGTTTGGCATGAATGTGACGATCGACGGCATCAATGAAAAGGGCCTGCATGTGGGCCTCTTTTATTTTCCGGGTTTTGCCAAATACCAGGAAGTGCCGGAGAGTGAGGTGTCCCGGTCGCTGGCCCCCTGGGAGCTAGGGGTTTACTTGCTGGGCACGAGCGCCAATGCCGAGGAGGCGGTGGCGCAGGCGAAAAAAGTGCTCGTGGGCGCGGTCGTGCAAAAAAATATGGGGATCGTGCCGCCTGCGCATTACATCGTCACCGATGCGATGGGGAAGAGCATGGTGCTCGAATATGTCGAAGGTCAATTGAAAATTCATGCCAATCCTCTGGGAGTCATGTCGAACTCCCCGGAATTTGACTGGCATATAACCAATCTCAGCAACTATGTCACATTGACCGCGAAAAATATCGAAAGGAGCGACCTGGCGGGCAAGGAGATCAAAAGTCTGGGCCAGGGCAGCGGCATGCTTGGTTTACCCGGCGATTTCACGCCCCCCTCGCGTTTTGTGCGGGCGGTGGCGTTTTCCAGAACGGCCGTCGCGGTCGATACGGCGCGCGAGGGGGTGCTTCAGGCGTTTCACATCCTCAACCAGTTCGATATCCCCAAGGGGGCGGCTTGCGGGACCGAGCATGGCAAGGAAGTCGCCGATTACACCTTATGGACGATCGCGGCCGATCTGAAAAACCTGCGCTACCATTTTCGCACCTATGAGAACAGCCGCATCCGGATGGTCGACCTCAAACAATGCGATTTTTCCCAAACCGAAATCGGCATCGTTTCGATGAAGGGGGAAGAACAGATCGAGGACGTTTCGAAGCAAGGAAAATAAGGGGAACTGGAGGCGCGCCGGCGCCTCCAGAGCTTTCAAAATCGTTCCAGGAATCCGTGTCGTACCAATTGTTCGATCGCCACCATGGTCAAGATAAATAGGAGAAATGCCGTCCCGAGGCTTCCCATGACAATGCCGAAAATGGCCCGACCCATGCCGCGCTTTTTGGGATTCCTGCGGATCTCGATCATCCCGACGATTCCCGTGATGAGCGCCAGCGGCGCGGGAATGATCAGAATCGAAATCAAGGCGAGGTAACCGGCGGCAATGGCCCATCCCGACCTGCCTACGGGAAGGATCATCGCCATCGTGGCGTTGGTTTCTTCCTCTTCGTCGTCGTCGTCCTCATCGTCTTCAAGATCCTCCTCCCCGTCGTCTTGGCGTTGTTTGCGACGCTTTTTCTTGTCTTGTATGACAATCGTGCCGGCGATGTCGTCGTGCAGGCATTTCCGGCTTTCGCGGAAGATCAAAAAGGTATCGATCATGGAGTACACGATCCCGATCAAGGGAATACCTTGGAGTATGGAATTAAGTACGTACCTTTTTAAAAAGCTATCGATCAAAGAGGGAGTAGATCCGTCGTCTTTAATGATGCGAATTTCACAGAGCATTTTTCCAAGGGTTTGGCCTTTTCGGGCCAAGAGGTAGCCATTGAATAGGAAATAAAAGACGAAGACTGTAAGGCCGACCGTGGCCGAAACAGTCAATTGATCTTCCATGGAAGTCAAAGCGCCATTGACAATTTTGATCTTGAATACGACGAATAACATCAGGCCGATCACAATCCCGGAGGGAATCGACAGGATCAGCCCATCGAGCATGACGGCTCCCAGCCGCACCCAGGGACTTGCCAACTCATACTCGCCAGCGATTCCATCCTGGACGATTTCGTCATCTTCTGAAGAAGCATAAGGATTGATTTCGGGCATGGGCGTTCCTTGTATTTTGGTTTCCCGGTCATCCCGGGTTCGAGGCGGATTCCGGGATAGGGATCAATGAATCGATAGGATTTGCGGTATTCTTTTCCATTGAAAAATGCGCTGGACCCTATTGTTCAAAACGCGCATTCTCGATGCGGCCAATCGATGGGCTTCCACTCTATCTTGAGAGGCCTCGCGAGGAGGGTGTCGCGCCGGCGTTTGCTGGATTAGCGGCCTGGCAGTGCGAATTTGACAATTCGTTGGTTGCCCGCATCGGCGATGTAGAAGAATCCCTTACTGTCGACGGCCATGCCGTGGGGCTTGGAGAATTGATCTTCTTCACTCGGGCCGTCGAGGCGGAAAAGGAATTTTCCTTCAGGAGTGAAGCACTGGACGCGATCGTTAAGGCTGCTGACCCAGATCCGGTCCTGCCGATCCGCCATGACCCCGATCGGCCCAAAGGTATTTTTCAGCGAACCAAAAGTGTATTCGCCGAAGGCGCCCGGTTCCCTCGTTTTGTCGCCCCAGGCCGAGAGCGGTTGCCCTTCGGCGGAAAATTGCTGGATGCGGCCGGCAACGCCTTCCGTGGTGTAAAACCGGCCCTTGCTATCGAGGCTCAAGAAATGCGGCCCGCCAAATCGAGACCCCGCGGCCTCCTGGCCGCCGAACTGTCCCGGCTTGCTGCCATGGCCTCCCCATTTGCGAAGGAATTTCCCGTCGGCTGAAAAAACCTGAACGCGGTGATTGCATTGATCCGCGATCGCGATCGTCCCATCCGGGGGAAAGACCATTCCTCCCGGTTGATGGAATTCGCCGTCCGCGGTGCCCTTCTTGCCCCACTCGCGCACCCGTTTTCCTTGCGGGGTGTAGACGCCGATTTTGTGCTGAATCATGAACGCGACGAAAAGCAGGCCTTCCGAATTGATTGCCAATCCCCCAATCATGCAGGATTTGCGCGGCGGCGTGTCGATCGGAAGATCGAATCCTCCCACCCACTTCCCCTCTACGGTGAACTGCTGAATGCGCGCGTTGTTCAAGTCGGCGACGAAGATCTCGTCCTTGCGGCTGATCGCGATGCAGATGGGGGAGTGAAACTCGCCTGGCCCTGAACCTTTCTCCCCCCACTCAAGTACGAATTGAGGTGCCTTCAAGGGTGAAGCGCCCTGCGCCACGAGAGAGCTTGCCAACATGTACGAGAAGACTGGCCATGCGATCGCCAACCTAGCTAGAAAGCGGGAGAGGTTGCGTTTCATGCCATGGTTCCTGAGCAAGGTCTGGTGGCGGTGAGGATCTTCCTCGTGCTTGAGGGAGCACGGTCGTCATCGAGGTCAGGGTCGCCTTCTTGGGCCTTAGCCGATGTTTTTTGCAGCGAGCGCGGAGGCTTCCCCCCGCGAAGATCAACTTTTCATTTTAGACAAAGACCCATGGGGCGAAACGCAAACGAAAAAAGGCTTCCGTTTTCACGGAAGCCTCTGACGGCTGGTGCCCATTTCAACAACGAATTACTTGTACGAGTAGGGAGTGGTGGGCTGCTGGGTTTCCGAGAGCTTCTTTTCCAGTTCCGCCAATTTTTTCAGGCATTTTTCGAGCTTCGCGGCCAGGTCGGCTTCGCTGGTCTTCGTTTGGGTGGAGGCAGGACAGAGGTTGGTCAAATTCGCCATGGTGGCTGCCTGGCATCCTGAAGCGGGGCAGAAGGTGGCGCCGGAGATCAGTCCAATGGCTGTCGCTGCCTGGGCGCAGCCATTCGTTGTCAGCGCGCAGCCATTTGTTGGCTGGGCGCAACCACTCGTTGGCTGGGCGCAACCGGTGGCGGGACAGGCGCCCGCGGGAGCGGTCGCGGCGTTCGCGCATGCAGCGGTGTTGGGACAGGTCGCCTGAGCGCAGCTTCCGGTGGGACAAGGCCCGCCGGCGGTGCAAGCACCGGCCGGGCAACCCTTGAGCAAGGTCGCGGCAAAGGTGGGGACCGCCGGGGTGATCTGAGGGGTGGCGTCGAGTTCAAGGATCAGACGTTCGACTTCCTTGAAGCCCCTGGGGGTGGCGCTGACGAGCAATTTGTTAGTGATCGGCTCGGCAACGATGACAACCTGACGATCGACTCCCTGGCAAGACCCGCCTTGTTGACCGTTGGCACAGAACAAGGGCGAGCTCATCATGAAGGTATTCAGGGCGGTCGCTACATTCGTGGCAGCGGTATTGCGCAGTAAATAAACCTGGTTGCACCTTTCGGTGGAGCATGCGGGTGCCATTCCCATGGGGACAAACGGCGAGGCAATGGAGGCGGGTTGAGGGCCCAATTCGTTGACCGAAAAGGTCAGGGTCGCCTGGCAAGGTTGGCCGGGTTGAACGCTCGCCGTCGTGCCGGCGCTTGGGCATGGTGCTGCCTGGCAAGGTACTGGAGCAGGTGCAAGCATAGGGGCAGGGGCATAAGGCATGGGAGGCGGGACAAACCCTGCCGGCATGACGGGCACGGCCGCATAGGGAGTCGTGTTCGCAATGATTGCCGATTCGGGATAGTAGCCGGGAACGGGAGCGGGTTCGACGGAATCGACGCTAGCGGTGTAGGTCGCAGCGGCTGCGCTTGGTGTGGGTTCGCCTGAGTCCTTGGGAGCGGGCCGCAGGACGACATGTTCATCCACGATGCTTAATAAAAAGCAGTTCAGGCTGACGCTGACACAAAGGCCAACGATCAGTGCCCCGAACACCGTACCCATCAGGTAGTTCTTCATCTGTTTTCCTCGGAAGGGAGTGATCCGGGTAAGACCGTACCCCTCGCTTCCCTTCAAGGTCAATCGCAACTCTCTGGGATTTGCGCAAGGCCCCTTGCCGTTGAAGTCGCCCATCCCCAAAATATTGGGCCCTAAAAAGAAAAATCCCCGGTGGAGAGGCCACCGGGGCAAAGTGAATGCCACTTTTTATGATCGTTTCCCCTTTTAAAGGGGCGCTTTGCTTAAAAGAGGCGCTTTGCTTAGGCAGCCGCGGCCGCTTCGGTCGCCTTGAGCCAGGGCTGAAGCATCACTTCCAGCGCCACGACAAGACGGTCGGGACCGCGGCTGTCGACCAGGCTGCGGCCATTGCGCGTCATCGACTGGCGTTCCTGCGGATTGGCAAGCAGGTCGGCGACCGCGCCCTTGGCCGTGGAAGGAGATACGGTCTGGGCGCTGCCAAGAATCGTGGCAACCCCTTCTTCCTCGAGGCGGCGGGCGCAGGGCCAGAGGCTTTCGTCTTGCACCATGATCAACTGGGGCACGCCCACGGTGGCGAATTCCAGCGACCAGGCATCACCGCTGGTGATCGCCATGTGGCAGCGAATCAACCGGTGGCCCACTTCGTTGGATTCCATTGCCAGCGAAACGCGCTCGCCATTCTCTGCGACAAGTTCCTCAAGTTCCTTGAGGTCCGGATGCCAGGAGCGCACCGCGACATCGATTTTCGCGAGGCGATTGCACCCGAGCAGGGTTTTGACCAGGGGCAGCGTTTGCCTTTCGGGATCGTGATCTCCGAGCGCCACCATCAGCCGGAAAGCCGATTGAGGCTCCTGAGCGCGCAGCGGCCGGGCGCGGCGGATTTCCGAACGGACGAGCGCGTAGCGTTCGCCCAAAAGGAGCTGAACATTTTCGTCGTAGGTGTAATCGACCTTGGAGGGTCCGGCCAGCGGGTTGATCACCATGCCCGAGGTGTACTTGGTTTGGGCCCGGTGATCGATGCAGACGACGAGCAGATTGGCCTTTTCCAGAATGGCGAGAAACTGCGGTGTCACATTGGGCAGATCGACCACCACGGCCAGGCAGCCAAGGCGGCGCGCATGGGCCACCGTGTTCTTGGCGTCGTCGGCGGTTCCCGCGGCGCATTCGTGCGCCAGCCATTCATTGCCGCCCCGCTTCAGCGGAAGCACGAGATGATTGGGGTCGATCTTCGAGAGAAAATGCGCGGTGCGGCGCCGGCGCTGCAAGGCGGCAGCGAACACCTGGCAACGATGCAGGGATGCGAATCCCATCTTGGGATCGGCATCAACTCGAAAAAGGATGGGAGATCTGGTCATGCCTCTTATTCACCTCGCTTAGCGAAGGGCTTGAATCCACGTCCGCCTGGCCTATCCGGTAACCATGCCAAATCGCGAAACAAATCGCGCGATCGAACCCCATCCCAAGCGTTTGCACGCCAGAGCCAAGGCGAGGAATCGCCTTGACACCCAAAGCGATTTCTCGCCCCGGAGGGGTCAATCGATGAGATTCGGCCGAATGAAACTGGGTGCGATTCAAGAGTTGAGGATCGGCCAAATGGGCCAAACGCCATAGAGAAAACCGGTGGTTTTCCTGAAGGCGTTTATGCGACCCAAGGTCGAGTTTCCGGGGGGAAACCAACCTCATTGGCCATAGTTGCCGGCAAGCGGATATGCATCCCTGCTCTTCTCCGTTTGGGGACTGGCATCGGCCGCGGTTCCGGTCGCTTCCGATGCATCGCCGCGAATGACTTTCGGGAAATTCCAGGCCATCCTGGCTCGCGAAAAACCCGTGACATTCACACAGGGGCAAGTGTAAGCACGGGATTTGGCGAAAAAAAAGCCGAGTTTTCCCAGCTGGGCCGTTCTCGCCGCCCAAAACCGCGCAAAATGCTGGATTTCTAGAGGTTTGGCGCCAGGACTCGTTGGAGCCGAAGCCACCGGAATGGGGGCTTGCACAGACCATTTTGACTCTCGACTGAGAAAAAAAGCGGTTCAATTTCCTGGTGGGCGCACGGAGTTCGAATTTTTGGGAAGCGCGGAAGGCTCGGGCCCGGGGGAAAAAGTGGCCTCTTTTTTTCGCGCCGCGCCATGTTACAATTTCCGGGCCCAGAACCGCGCCCGTTCCCTTTCACTTGCCATTGATGGCAGCGAAAGATGCGAAACAAGGCCGCGGCGCTCTGGCAGGGGAAAGGAGTCCTCTGTGAACCGAGGTTGGCGGATTCGCCACAAGTTGCTGTTGGGTGTCGCCCTATTTGTGGCGATGCTCGCGCTTTTGCTTGGCGGTACGCTGCAAGGCCTCTGGTCGTATTACAAAACCACCAACGCCATTCGCGGCAACACCGAAGAACTCAAGGCCGCGGATATGCTCCGCGCCATCGTTCACCCCCTGCATCAAGCGTTGCTGCAAGCGGGCAAACCCGCGACCAATATCGCGCCCAAATCCGCGGCAAGCCCAGGTGTCCGAGCAGAGAACAACACAATCGAATTACGAAAAGATGCCGAAGCGGTGCAAAACCTCTTGCGCCGCGCCCGCATTCAATTGGGCCTGCTCGGTTCGGCCTGGAAGGAAAACGAATCGTTCAGGCAATCGCCGTCGGACAAGACCTTCGGCAATCAGATGCTTGCCGTTTTGGAGCATGACCTCGAAGCGATCCGCGCCGGTTTCGAAGAACTCTCCATGGCAAGGGCCCAGCAGGAACCTGGCGCCCTGGGCGAGCGGATCGGCACACTCAATGCCGCCTTGTCGCGCTTCGAACGAGATAGCGCCGATTTTCGCGACAAGCTCTATGACGATCTGGATCAGCGTATCGGCAGCACACGCCGCCATTATCAACTGAGCCTCTGGATCATCATTCCCACCAGCATCTTTGGCGCCCTGCTCACGCTTGAACTCTTGCGCTTCTTCTATGGCTGGGTGATCCAGCCGATCAAGGATCTTGAAGATGGGGTCAGGCGCATCGCCTCCGGCGATCTGGATCACCGCATCACCTTGTCTTCTGGCGACGAAATGCAGGACCTGGCCCAGCAGTTCAACACAATGATGCAGCGGCTGCAAAATGTGTACAAGGATCTGGAAAAGCAGGTGAACGACCGCAGCCGCCAGCTTGTGCGCTCCGAACGGCTGGCATCGGTTGGATTTTTGGCGGCGGGCGTCTCCCATGAAATCAACAACCCGCTGGCAAGCATCGCCTTTTGCGCCGAATCGCTTGAAAGCCGGATGAACGGCGCCGATGGGTTTTCCCCGGCGAACCGAGAAACCTTTCAGCGTTACTTGCAGATGATTCAAAACGAGGCGTTTCGCTGCAAAAAGATCACCGAGAAATTGCTTGCCTTCAGCCGGGGCGGGCCGGTAACGTTCCAGCCGACCGATTTGCGCACCATCATCGATGCGGTCATCGACATCGTCTCCCACCTGCCTTCCAAGCAGGGCAAGTCGATTCATTACCAGGCGCCGCAAGACCCGGTCGTGATTCCCGGCAACCCCGAAGAACTCAAGTCGGTCGTGGTCAATCTGGTGGTCAATGCGCTTGAAAGCATGGAAACCGGCGGCCTGCTCGACATTCAGATCGGCCAGAGCATGGGCAATGCGATCTTGAGATTCCGCGATACCGGCTGCGGCATGGACAAATTGACGCTTGAAAACATTTTCGAGCCGTTCTTCACGCAAAGCCGCACGGGCAAGGGCACCGGACTGGGACTGACCATCTGCCACTGCATCATCACCAACCATGGCGGCACGATCGAGGCGGCCAGCGACGGCGTGGGCAAGGGCAGCTCCTTTACCCTGAGGCTGCCGATTGAACGTTCGATTCCCGCGGGCCAGTCGCCTGAGGGCGACATCATCGGATTCCCTGGCCGCATCGTGAAGTCCAAAGAAAACGATCCACGCGACGGCGGCCTTGGCCGCCAGGCCGCATAAAAATCGCAACCCAAATGGGAGAGAAGAAAAAGATGAAATCCTTGAGGATTCTGCTGGTCGACGACGAGGCCCCCATTCAAGAGGTCATGCGCAACGAATTGACCCGTCTTGGCCACAAGGTGGCAACGTGTCAGGATGGCCACACGGCCATGCGGGCCATGGAGAAGTCGGTCTTCGATGTCGCCGTGCTCGATCTGCGCATGCCGGGCTATTCGGGCATTCAAATATTGGAGCATTTGAAACGGGTATCTCCCGATACCGAAGCGATCATGATGACCGGCCATGCGAGCATGGACACGGCGATCGAGGCGATTCGCTTGGGCGCCATGGACTACATCACCAAGCCGGCGAAGATGGCCGACATCGAAGCGATCCTGCTCAAGGTCGAGAGCAAGCTCGATCTGAAAAATCAGAACACGGCCCTTAAATCCCGCGCTCAAGCCGCCGAAGGCCCCAACATTCTCGTGGGAGATCACCCCTCGATCGCGGCGGTCAACCAGCTCATCAATACGATTGCCCCCACCGAATCGACCGTGCTCATTCTGGGGGAAACGGGTACGGGCAAGGAACTGGCGGCGCGCACGATCTACATGCGCAGCCTGCGCGCCGGCGGCCCGTTCATCCCGGTCAATTGCGGCGCCTTGAGCGAGCACCTCGTCGAAAGCGAACTGTTCGGCCATCGCAAGGGGGCCTTCACCGGCGCCGAGCAAAATCACAAGGGCCTGTTCGAAGTGGCCAACGGCGGCACCCTGTTCCTCGACGAAGTCGGAGAACTGAGCAAAAACCTCCAAGTCAAACTGCTGCGTTTCCTCGAATCGGGAGAGATCCGCCGCGTCGGGGAGAATGAACCGTTCCGCACCAACGTGCGCGTGCTATGCGCGACCAATCGCGACTTGCGCACCATGGTGGCTCGCGACGAATTTCGCGAAGATCTCTATTTCCGCGTCAATACCTTCGAAATCCGCATGCCCTCCTTACGCGAGAGGGTCAACGACATTCCGGCGCTTGCCTTGCACTTATTGTCCCGCGCGGCCAACAAGCCGATCGAGCAGATTGCGCCCATGGTCTCGATCGAAGCGCTGCAAGCGCTCATGGCTTATCGCTGGAGCGGCAATGTCCGCGAGTTGTGGAACGTGATGCAGTATGCCTGGGTCATGGCGGCCGCTTCGGGAGGATTGATCCTGCCGGTTCACCTACCTGGATATATCCTGGCTCCCGCGGTGATGCCGCAGCCAATGAATCCCGGCGTCCTGTCCGGTCAGATGATGCCCGCTCAGGGGATGCCGGGCCAAGTTTACCACACGCATCCACAAGCTGGTTACCACCACGCCGCCCAGGTCGAGGCGCCCAAGAGCCTGACGCTTGAAGAAATGGAGCGCGAACAGATCTTGCGCGTGCTCGACAAGCACCGCGGCAACAAGCCTGCCGTGGCCGCGGAGCTGGGAATCAGCTTGAAGACACTTTACAACAAGCTCAACCGCTATGCCGAACTCGGCGGTGTGCCGGGGTTGACCTGATACGTCAAATCAGCGGGTGTATTCGCTATAAACATCGTCGGAAGATTTGGATTGGAAATCGGTGGGCCTGCCGGAGGGCGAACCGGCTCTGCGCATCATGATCCGGACTCGAGTCTTGTCGGCGTTGACTTCGATGATGCCGACCCAGGCTTCCTTGGTGGTCGGGTTGACCAGATCGAACCGGGCCGGATTTTGCCGGACATCCAGCTCAAAGGTGCGATCCAGATGTGCCAGCGGACGTCCCAACGGATCGAGGGGATGCAGAGTCGTTTTGTCGAATTCCATCAGGTTGCCTTTGCCCTTCGCGGGTAGCGGCTGCACCTGATGACCGATCCTGCAATAACGATCGCGCCATTGCCCCTGAAGTGCCGCGGCGATTTCCTCACGAGGTAGAAGCGGTTCGTTTTGCCAGGCAAACGGCTTTTTCCCAAGGTAGGCCCCGCAAAAGTAGGCGAGCAAAATGAGTGCAATGAGACTCGCCGAGCCCACGATTGCCGGCTTGGTCCAGTTCATGGCGAAGCCCCCGAGGTTAACCAGGCAAGCCCGAGTTCATGCGTCGGCTGCCTAGGCTTTCGCGGCGCGGATGAACGCCTCGAAATTGGCCACGGGCGTTTTCGGATCGACCCCGTGATTGAGATTGAGCACATGGTGATGACCGCCGCCTGCCGCCAAGCAGGCGCGGGTTGCCGCATACACCTCTTCCGCGGTGCCATCGCGCATCAGTTCCTGGGCGACATTTCCCTGAAACACCATCTGCGGCCAGCGCTCTTTGGCCTTGGCCAAATCGTGACGGCTTCCCAAACTCACCGCCGTGGCCCCCGATTCGACCATTCGTTCCAGGTAGGGCCCTTCCTTGACAAAGAGGATTCGCGGCATCGTCAGGCTGGTCATCACCTCGCGGTGATAGGGATGCGCCCAGCGATCGTACTCCTCAAGGGTTAATCCACCGGCCCAGGAATCGAAAAGCTGGCAGGCGGCGGCGCCGCGTTTTTGCAATTCGCCCAGAAACCCTTTCGTGGCGGTGGTGATCCGTTCCAACAGGTCGTTCCATTCCTTTGGTTTGCTCGCGGCGAAAGCGCGCACCGCGTCGAGATCTTTTCCCAGGCCAAGGGCGTAAGTTGCCACGGTGAAGGAGGCCCCGGCAAACACGAGCACGGGAAGTTCCCCTTGGAGCGACTGCTTGACCTTTTCGAGCAAGCGGATCACCGGGGCATACGATTCGGGTTTCGGTTCGGGGTCCAGCCGCGCGATCGCTTCGGCCGAATCGGCTTTCCAGCGCGGCATGGGGCCGACCTTGGGCACCAGGTCGAACGGCTGGCCCATCGCGACAAGTAAGGTCGTGATGTCGTAAAAGAGAATAATGCCATCGACCCCAAATCGCTTGGGGAGAAGGGTGGCTTCCGCCGCTCTCTCGGTATCGTCGGCGAAGGTGAAAAAATCCATCCCGGCGCGAACCCGGTGAAACTCGGGGTCCCAGCGGCCTGCCTGGCGCATGGCCCAAACCGGCACGCGTTCCACTTTTTCCCCACGAAGGGCCCGGACCAGTAACGGATCGCTCATCAGCACGGCTCATTTCAAATAAAAGTGGGGGGACAATGCCCCCCAAAGAGATTTTAGGTTTCATCGCGGTCTTGACCGCAGTTTGTGAGGCACGCCTTCTCTTGACCAGATTCATTGGCCTTCGTGCGGGCGCCCGTCCGAGGCCCATGCCCGCTCCCCGGAGCGGCATTAATGCCCGTGCCCATGGCCGTTTGAGCCTTGAAACACCGGGCTCTTTTTATCTCCCTTGGCCACGATGTAGGCGACCAAGTCGAGCACTTCGTCGCGGCTCAATTTGTCGAGCATCCCCTTGGGCATGAGCGAGGTGGGCGATTTCTTGCGCGATTCCACCTGATCTTTTTTCAAGATCGTCGCCGCCGTGCTCGCCAGCGGGTTCTCCACAATCTTGATCTGCCCGTCCTTTTCCTCAAGCACAATCCCGGTGATCAGTTTGCCATTGCTCAATTCGAAGATCTCGCTCTGGAACTTCTCGTTGATCTTGTTGCTGGGGATGATGATCTCGCGCAGAATGTCCACCGGGCTCCACTTGGAATCGAGTTGCGCCAGGTCGGGACCAAAGGCATTGCCTTCGCCCTCCATCTTGTGGCAGGCGATGCAGGTAGAAACCTTGAACATCTGCTTGCCGTTGCCAAAGTTGCGCCCGCTCAACTGCGTGACCGCCTGGGCCAAATCCTCCACCTTCCACTCGGTGCGGGGGCGGCGGTCCTTGAGCAGCGCGTCCTTGATTTCGATCTTCTGTGCCGCCAGGTAGGCCTCCGGCCCGGCATTGCAGGCGTCGGGATCGGCGACGACATAAAGCGATCCGTACATGCGCCGCCAGTGGCCCGGATAAGTGCATACATAAGGGTACACCCCCGGTTGAGTCGGAGCCGTGAACGAAAGCCTCTGGCTTTCGCGCGGTTGCAACAACCGGCTGGCCGCGAGCACCTTGTCCGACTGGGGCACGAACTGGCGCGCCTGGAATTCCGGCTGCGCCGCGGCGGCCTCGGCCGCCATGCCGATTTCTTCCATCGCTCCAGGTTGGGTGATGACCAAGTTGTGCGGCATCAAATCGGAGTTTTCGAGGATGAATTCGATCCGCTTTCCCGCCTTGACCACCAGGGCTTCCTTGTCGTAGGCCATCCGTTCCGGAAGGGTGCCCAGGCGAATGATGCGCACGGCGACTTCGCCCAAATCGGCGCGAGCCTTGGCCGCATCGGCTGGGGTCAGTGTGCCGATGAGGTTGTCGGCCAGTTCGATCGCCTCGAGAGCCTGCGGCATGGTCCGCTCTTTCTCTGGGATCGCCCGCACGGCCGCGACTAGTTTTCCAATGAGCGGTTTGACCAGGGCCGTCGGGCAAGCGGTTGCCGGAAGTTTGAGCAAGGCCCTGATCACACTGGGACCGCTATCGGGCGCTTCCAACTCGGCGGCAAGCAGCTTGAAAGCATTCTCCTCCTGACCACGGATCGTGGTGAGGGCGACCATGGCGTCGGCCTTGATCGCGCGGCCTGGGGAAGCCCCGCCGACCTCGATGGTGGAATTCGTTCTCGGGGCCGCAAGCCCCTTTTTCTCGAAGACGGTTCTTCGCTGGCGGTCGAGTACTTTCAAGGTGAACTGATTCAACCGCGAACCCAGGTTGCCATCGCCCCGGTTGAACACGGCGATCCGGTCAATGGGATAGTCGCCGCCCAGGTCGACTTCCCACCAGGGGTTATTCGTCCCCTCGGCCGAATGGGTCTGGCCGCCATCGCCATAGCTGGTCGATTTGTTCCCGTCGATTGCTTTACTCGCATCGCCTCCGTGGGAAGTGCTCGACTGACGGGCCTTGCCCGCCGGAGCGATATTGCGCTCATCGGAAAAGACCTCCACCTCGGCCAGCGTAAGCGTGCGCTGCCGGCCCGGCAATTCGACGCGAACAAATCGGCCGACCAGATTCTTGGCGTTGGCCTGATCCAGATTGGCGGGCAGTCCACGGATCAGGGGCTCGATGCGCGGATAAAGTTTGGAACGAAGCGCGGTATCGGAAATCATGCCCGTGGCATTGACCAGGTCGCGCAGGCTCGCGGCACTCTGGGCGGCCTTGTCCCAGGCGCGAACTTCGCTTCCATCGACATTCATGAGCATGACCCAGCCGATTTGACGCAATGTTTCCTGCCGGGATTCCAGTGCGATGCGCTCGATGTCGGGGCGAAGCACGGTCAGCTCCTCGCGCGGTTGCACGGTGAGAAGCCTGACCAGATCCAGGAGCACCGCTTCTTCCTTGCCCTCTGCCTTGATCAATTCCAATAGCAGATTGGTTTGCGATTGCTTGCCCAGGGTGGCCAGTTCACGCAGCGCTTCACGCCGGGTTTCTTCGCGTACGCCGGGACGATTCAGGATTTCCCGCAACACCAGGGGCGTTTTCTTGCCCGCAAGCAAGGCTTCCAGGCTGGTACCGCGCAAAAGGAAGCGCACGGCGCCATCGTTCTTCAGATCGATCGGCTTTTTATCCGCCAGGGCGCTACGCCAGACTGGCTCAAGCGCTCGCAAGGTTTCGCCCCGGACAAAGTCGACGTAGGGATCCGCTGGTTTATCCGCGGCGATAAAGGGAATGTCGAGAGCTTCGGGCGTTTTCAAAAAACTGGCGGCCCGCACCGCCTCGAGGCGCACGCGCGGATGTTCGTCGGCGGCAAGCAGGCGCAAAAGCTCCAGCGCCCGGGGAAAACGATCCGCCCAGTAAGAAAGAACCCGGGTTGCCCCCGCGCGTGCATGGAAATCGCCGGAAGCCAGCACGGTGCCCAGCAAGATCGGGTCGATTTCGTTGAAGCTTTGGCGAAGCCAAAGCAGTTCGAGCAGGTGGTGGGGGTAATCGGCGTCCTTCGTGTCGAGTTCCGCTTGCCAGGCGTTCGCCGCGGCAAGCACATCCTTGCCGTTTCGCGTGGCCAGTTCCATTCGGGCGCGGTAGCGCACGCGCTCGATCGGATCCTTCAGAAGATCGAGCAAGGCGGGAATCGGCTGATCGGCGATGGTTACCGGCTTGGCCAGTTCGCGCCCTTCGTGAGTGATCCGGTAGATGCGGCCATGGGTGCGGTCGCGGCTGGGATCGCGCAAATTGTGCTGCATGTGGCCGATGATCGGGTTGTGCCAGTCGATGAAATAGATCGCGCCGTCGGGTCCCATTTTCAGATCCGATGGGCGGAAATTGGGATCGGTCGAGGAGATGATCGGCTCCAGTTCGGTCCCCTTGAAGCTGCCTCCGTTGTCTTCAATCTTGTAGCGCAGAATCCCCTGAAAACCGATCACGTTGCCCACCAGGAGATTGCCCTGGAAGTCATCGGGGAAGTGGCGGCTGGAAAGGTATTCCATTCCGGGGCAGGGGCGCGTGCGTTGCTGGTAGACCTGGGGCGGGTGGTTGTGCTTGTTGGGAAAATCGAGGTGTCCGGAAAAGAGCGCGGCATGGTAGGGGTTGGCGCCGGTACCATCGACCACGATGTCCTGGCCCCAGCGATCGAACACATGCCCGTGCGGATTGGCGAATCCATAAGTGATGTAGACTTCAAATTTTTGCCGGCGCGGATCGTAGCGGAACACCCCGGCATTGGCGCAGCGCTCTGGCGGTCCGTAAGGGGTTTCCACCTGGGTATGGTGGAAGGTGCCCTCCTGGAAATAGAGGCCGCCGGCCGGGTCGAGCACGAAGCTGTTGGCGGCATGGTGGGTGTCGGCCGAGTCGAGTCCGTGAAGAATGCGCTCGCGTACATCCGCTTTGCCGTCGCCGTCGGAGTCCTTCAGGAATAAGAGGTCGGGCGTCTGGGCGACGATCACGCCGCCGTTGAACAGTTCAAATCCGGTGGGGCAGTGGAGGTTGTCGGCGAAGACGGTCAACTTGTCGGCCTTGCCGTCGCCGTTGGTGTCTTCGAGGATCAGAAGCTTGTCGTTCATCTTCTCCTTGGGCTGCCAGTGGGGGTAGGTGGGCCACACCGCGACCCAAAGGCGGCCCTTGGTGTCCCAGGACATCTGCACCGGATTGGCCAGTTCGGGCCAGGTTTCTTCCGAGGCAAAGAGATTGGCCTTCAGGTTTTTGCCGAGCTTCATCAGGGCGATCGATTCTTCCCCGGAAAGGAAGCGGTGTTTGCCTCCGGCCAGGGGGCCGGGCTTGTTCGTTTTCACTTCCAGGAACGCTGAGGTGTTGCTGTCGTCGACTTGTTCATCTTTTCCCTTGGCAATTGCCCAGATCTTGCGATCGCGAAGGGCGGTCATTTCGTCCAAAACTTCCATTTCTCGTTGCATCACGACCAGGTTCGTCTGGTTGTCTGGCTGGAAAACGAGTCCGGCGCGGCCGCCGAAAACCGAATAACCGTCGACGGTCCGGTAGCGATTGAACCAGTGGAAGTTTTTATCGAGCACCGCCGTACGGATTCGTTCGAGATTGGATTCGGGAGCGCTTGCCCCGAACACCTCTTTTTCCATGATGCGTGCCAGGGCGAGGTTGCCCTTTTCGGTGAGATGGATGCCGTTGTAGGTCAAACGCTCTGCTTCGGAGGCCTTGGCGCTTGGCCCGAACAGGTCGACGAACGGCACTTGATGATCGCGGGCGACCTCGCCCATGGCGCGCGTGTACAGGGCGAGCCGTTCGTTGTTGGCCTTGCCGTTGGGAAGATTGGGAGTTTTGAGATCTTCATGGGCGATGGGAGAGAAAAGGACGATGCGGGGCGCTGTTTCGCCATCGAACTTCGTCGAGCCGAGGTGTTTGAGGTAGGCGCTTAATTCTGACTTGAAGGCGCCCAGGCCTTTTTCGCCCTGGAAGGATTCGTTGTAACCGAAGTAGACGAAGATGACATTGGCTTTGACTTTTTTTAGCCAGTCGTCGGGACTGCCAAAATTTTCAGAGCGCAGGCGCAAGCCGATTTCATCTCCGGAAAAGGCCAGATTGCGGATCGTTAAGTCGAGGTCGGGATGGTTGGCCTGGATGAGCGTTTCCCACCAGCCGTCATGCTGCATCCGCTCGCCCAGGGTATTGCCGACGATCGCGATGCGGTCTCCTTTTTTCAAGACAAGGGGAGTGTCGCCTGGAGCCGTGAGCGGGGAAAGAGCAGTACCGCCGAACAGTGCCGGTGAGGCCAAAGCAAAAATTACTAGGGCTAGCGACCGCATGGCTGATTGGTCCTTTTCAGGAGAGGTAGACCAGGAGGGTAGGGTGGCGGCTTTGGCGATACGGCCGGATTTCTTCGATCAGTTTAGGACAAGGTTGGCTTGCCCACAAGCATGCGATCCGGCCCCGGCCGCAACCGGCAAAACAGCTTTTCGCGGCAGAGTCTGAGGGGGTGGGCGCGGCCTGCGCTCGCAGGCGTCGGCCGGAGTCTAGACCATGGCCCCCAGGGATAAAGAGGGGTCAGGCGCTGACGGGTAAGGGCCAGTTCGTTTCTGGCGCAATGTGGAGGGCGGGGCGTGTGGGCACAAGATTGGAAAGAAACTGGCTGGAACACCGCTCCCAGGTCCAGCTCAGGGCCTGGCGGCGGCAGTTGGCCGGATCGCACTTCAATGCGCCATCGATGGCGCGGCCCAGGTCCTGATCGAGCACGCCCGAATCGGGACCAACGACATCGATCGGCCCTTCAACCGGAAATGCGGCGACCGGGACGCCGCTTGCCATCGCTTCGAGCATGACCAGGCCGAATGTGTCGGTTTTCGAGGGGAATACAAAGACATCGGCCTGGGCATAAAGTTCGCTCAACTCCTCGCCTTGTTTCCAGCCAAGCCAGCGAGCCTCGGGATGGCGGGCTTGCAAACTGGCGCGGTCGGGGCCATCTCCGACAATCCATTTGTCCACCTGCCGGTTCACCTGCAAGAACGCCTCGATGTTCTTTTCCGTCGACACCCGACCCACATAAAGCGCCACGGGACGGCTGCGTGGCGATTTCTCCCGTGGGTGAAACCGGTCGGTTTCGACGCCTCGTTGCCAGAGGCGGATTTTCGAAGCGTCAAACCGCTGGTGCACCAGTTCCTTTTCTAAAGACTTGGTCGCGACCATCACGCCGCTGGCGGGCCGATGAAACCAGCGCAAAAGACACCAGGTGAGGAAGGGGGGGATCCCGGGAAAGCGAGCTAAATACTGGGGAAAATGGGTATGAAAGGCTGTGGTAAAGCGCCAGCCTTTGCGAATGCACCAGTTGCGCATCGTCCAACCGATGGGGCCTTCCGTGGCGATATGGACACGATCGGGCGTTTCCTCGCCAAGCCAGGCCCGAAGTTTGGCACGGGTCGGCAGCGCCAGTTTGATGTCGCGGTAAAACGGGTAGGTGATCGAGGGGAAAAGGCCGGGGTGAAGGACACGGCATGAGATGCCCATGCGCCCCAGGCAATCCACCGTGGTCATCAGGGTGCGGACCACGCCATTGATTTGGGGGGTCCATGCATCGGTGGCCAGGATCAATTTCATGACCCGCCCCTCTAGGCGTCCAGGGAACCAGTTTTGCCAGTCTGCCCGAAAATCGTGTTGGTCTTGTGAAGGGGTTTGGAAGATCCCAAGAAATCCCTCCAGGTCCCGGGTCAAGCGGTCACGACAGGTCAAGCGACTTCGGTAGGAGCTCAGTCCGACTTGCAGATCGGTTCCAAAACCCTGCTTCTTGCCTATTTTATGTCGAATGGCGTCCAAACGGGATCGATATTGGAAAAATCGATCGATGTCGATTACCCAATGGATCGCTTCATGCGAGAATAGTGAAGGGAACAGGGGAAAGTCAAAGATCTTTCACAATTCTCATCGACTTTTGAACTCCTGACTGCCCAAAACTGCCCCAAGACGAGACGGTGCAAAACTCTCTATGAACAAGCCAGCGTTGACAAGCGAGCCCTTGCTCGATGCGATCCAGCACCGATGGAGCCCGCGATCCTTCGATAGTAAACCGGTTTCCCGGTCGTCTTTGAGAAAGATCTTGGAGGCGGCGCGCTGGGCGGCTTCCAGCTACAACGAGCAGCCCTGGTCATTCATCGTCGCGACCAAGGATCAATCGGCAGACTACGAGCGGGCCCTTTCCTGCCTGGTCGAGTTCAATCAAAGTTGGGCCAAATCGGCTCCCGTGCTCATTTTGAGCCTGGCCCGGGTTGTTTCCGAACGCTCCAAGAAGCCCAACGCCTTTGCCTGGCACGATGTGGGCCTGGCGACCGCGCAAATGATGATTCAGGCCGAGTCCCTGGGCCTGCGCAGTCACGCCATGGCGGGCATTGTCCCGGAAAGGATTCGGCAAGAATACGAGGTTCCCGCGGAGTTTGAGCCGGTCGCGGCCATCGCCCTGGGTTACCCTGCCGCGCCGGAGTTGCTTCCCGCCCCGCTGGCCGAAAAGGAGAAAGCGCCAAGGGAGCGCAAATCGCTTGGGCAAATCATGTTTGGGAAGAAGTTCGGCCTGGCTTCAATGGCGGTGGTTGACTGAGCCGAACCCTTGCGATCTCCCTTTTTCACGATCGAGCATTCGATGACCATTGTGCGCGGAAACGCTGGTATCTTCAGGTGGAGCCTTTGGCTGGGCGCCCTATTGAGCTTGGTCGCGTTTGGTGCGATTCGATCGGCGGCGGCTCAGAATCCCAATCGTGGTGGCGAAACTCTGGTTGAGGAAGTCAAGCGAGCGATCGAGAAGGCGGTTCAGTATCTCAAGGATCAGGAGCAGGGGAAAGGAAACTGGGAGGTGGATGGGATGGTGGGGTTGCAGGCTGGAGGTGAGTCAGCCCTTGCCATGCTTGCACTCCTCAATGCGGGGGTCAAACCCGAAGAACCGATCATTCAACGAGGACTCGCTGAGCAGCGAAAGATCGTCCCAGCTGGCACCTATGCCGTCGGTTTGCAAACCATGGTGTTTGTCCAGGCGGGTCAACCGCAGGATCGGCCGCTGATTCAGCGTAATGTCGAATGGTTGGTGAGATCACACGTTCCACGGCGAGGCACACGCGCCGGGGGATGGGGGTATGGAACCGAAGCGGGAGTACCGGACGGCTCCAATTCCCAGTACGCTCTTCTAGGAATCCACGAAGGCCTAAAGGCTGGGGCCGTCGTTCCTGAACGGATCCTTCGCGAATATCAGGCGGATATCTTGGGGGGCCAGGATGCCATTGGCGGCTGGGGTTATCGCGATGGATCAGCGACAACCTTCACCATGACCACAGCCGGTCTTTGCAACCTCATCATCACGGGCATGGACCTGATGAAAGGAAAGCAAAAACTGCGCCCCGACGGCTCGGCGGACGATTGCGGCATCTATGACGAAAACCAGTCCTTGCAAAAAGCCATCAATTGGGTGGGCACCAGCTTCCCGGCGCGAATTTCGCCGGCGCAGGCGAAAGGCTTTTTTCATAACCCCTATTACGCCCTCTATGGAATCGAAAGAGCGGGACGTTTGACCGGGCAACGTTATTTCGGCGGCCATGATTGGTACCGGGTCGGGTGCGACTTCCTGGTCAAAACCCAGAATATTGCCAATGGAAGCTGGGACAGGGAACTTGGACCTCAGGATACAAGCCCGCTCGTGGCGACCAGTTTCGCGCTCCTTTATTTAGCCAAGGGTCGAACTCCCGTGCTCATCAGCAAGTTCGCCCACAACAGCGAGCGAAGCTGGAACCGCAAGCGCAACGACATGCGCAACCTGGTGGAATTCACCTCGCGGCAAGTGTTCGAGGGGATGCCTTTGGCCTGGCAGGTATTCGACACCAAGCTCGTGCCATTAGAAAACGGCGACGAGATCCGCAAGACGGCGGGAGAACTTTTGCAATCGCCGATCGTGTGGTTCAACGGTCATGAACAGGTCCCGCGCGGCGCTCAGCGGGAACTGCTGAAAGAATATGTGAACAACGGCGGCTTCATCATGGCGGAAGCCTGCTGCGGCAGCGTGCAGTTCGATGCGGAGTTTCGACTACTGGTCAAGCAGATGTTTCCGGACAATGAGTTGATCCGTCTTCCGGAAAACCACCCGATCTGGACGGCATCGGGCAAGTTCCTGGTGAACCCGGGAGAATTCTCGCTGTATGGGATCTCGCAAGGTTGCAAGACGGTGCTCGTCTATAGCGACAAGCCGATATCCGGTTACTGGGAAGAAAACCGTTTCACGGAAGGCCGAGGACGCGATGCGTTTCGTCTGGGGGCGAACATCATTGCGTATGCAACCGGTCTGGAAGCGCCGAAGCCGCGTTTGACGGTGGCGGAGGTATTTCAGCCCGAAGCACGGACGGCAGTGCGCCGGGGCTTTTTGAAAGTGGGCCAGATCAAGTATGGATCGGACTGGCAGCCGGCGCCGCGAGCGATGCGCTCGCTGATGGATCAGGCGCGCAAGGCGGGGCTTGATGTCGATTTGCAGCCGAAGCCGGTGTCGATCGTCGATCCGAATCTGGCCGATTTCAGGTTCCTTTATTTGCATGGGCGCGCCTCGTTTAGTTTCGCGAAGAGCGATCTGGCGCAATTGAAATGGGTGCTGCAAAACGGGGGGACGCTTTTGTCCGATGCGTGCTGTGGCGCCAAGCCGTTTGACGATTCCTTCCGCAAGTTCGTGGATGATCTCTTCGCCGATGAAGCGGGACTGGGGAAACCGAAACTGGAGGTGATTCCGCCGGGGGACCTGCTCTATTCGGCGGAACTGAACGGCAAACCGATCGACAAGGTTCGCCTGCGCCGCGAACCGCAGGCAGGTCAACCGGCCGATGCGGAATACAAACTGGGTGCGCCGCGATTGGAAGGGGTGAAGGTGAATGGCCGCTGGGCCATCATCTATAGCCGCCACGACATCGGTTGTGCGCTCGAGAAAAACAAATCGACCGACTGCATCGGCTACGACTATGATGGGGCGGTTCAACTCGCCCGTGCCGCCCTCTTTTACGCGCTGATCCGCTAGTCCCCGCAACTGCCGTTTCGTGGGTCGTGGATTTGCCCGCGGTACATCGGTATCACCACGAGCCAGGAGCCTTTTCTTTCCATGGGAAACGGCATGGTGGCACGCATGAGTTGATCAGTTAGCAAATGATTGAAAGGTGGGGGCGGGGAACGCGATTGCGGAAAAGCGCACCGCGAGCGAATGGCCGGTGATAAAATCAAAATTGGGAAATGGCTAGTGAGGACGCGGCGATCGCGGTCGATGGACCGGTTCGCTTAACTTTCCTTCTCTTCCTTCTCTCAAGGAGCCTCCGATGCTGGTTTCGAGGTGGTCTGCACCTGTTTTCAACACGAGTCTAGGACTCGTTGCCGCATCGGGCTTGCTGCTACTTTGCCTGGCTCCGACGGCGGCCGCATTCCAGGGACCCAAGCGTGGCGGCGAAAACCTGGTCGAGGATGTCAAAAGGGCAATTGAAAAGGCGATTCAATTCCTCAAAGACCAGGAGCAAGGGCGAGGCAACTGGGAAGTTGACGGCGAGTCCAACGCCCGCAGGGGGGGCTGGACGGCCCTGACCATGCTCGCCTTGCTCAATGCGGGGGTCAAACCCGAAGAACCCATCATTCAGCGCAGCCTGAAGTATCTGCGGGGCATCCATCCGGAACTGACCTACACCGTTGGTTTGCAAACCATGGTCTTCGTGCAGGCGGGCCAGCCTCAGGACAAGCCGCTCATTCAGCGCAATGTCGAGTGGCTCATCGTCAATCGCATTCCTGCGATGAATAACCGTCCAGGCGGATGGGGCTACGGCATTCAGGGAGGATCACCGGATAACTCCAACACCCAGTATGCCCTTTTGGGGATCCACGAAGGGATGAAGGGGGGCGCAATCGTTCCAGAACGGGTCCTTCGCGACATTCAGGCGGATATTCTGTCCTCGCAGCAAGCCGATGGCGGTTGGTCCTACCGCACCGAGCCCTTCACGTCCATGACCATGACCACGGCCGGTTTGTGCAACCTGATCATCACCGGCATGGACCTGATGAAGGGGAAGCAAAAACTGCGGCCCGATGGCTCCGCGGACGACTGTGGGATTTATGACGAAAACGGGGCGTTACTCAAGGCGGTGAGATGGTTGAGCGATACGTTTCCCGCACGCATCTCGGGGGGTGAAGAAGCACTCCGCATCCTGAAACACCCCTTTTATGCGTTGTACGGTGTGGAAAGGGCGGGCCGATTGACCGGCCAACGCTATTTCGGCGGTCACGACTGGTACCGGATCGGTTGCGATTACCTGGTCAAAACTCAGAATGTGGCGAACGGGAGTTGGGGGGGCAATGGCGGCTTTGGTACTCTTGACAACTGGCCCGTGGTGGCGACGAGTTTTTCGTTGCTCTTTCTTGCGAAGGGCCGCACGCCGGTGTTGGTGAGTAAGTTCGCCCACAACGGCGAGCGAAACTGGAACCGCAAGCGCAACGATATGCGCAACCTGGTGGAATTCACCTCGCGGCAAGTATTCGAGGGAATGCCTTTGGCCTGGCAGGTGTTCGACACGCAAAAAGTTCCCCTGGAAAGCGGCGACGAGATCCGCAAGACGGCGGGGGAACTTCTGCAATCCCCGATCGTCTGGTTCAACGGTCATGAGCGCGTCCCACGCGACGCTCAGCGGGATCTGCTGAAAGAATATGTGAACAACGGCGGCTTCATCATGGCGGAAGCCTGTTGCGGCAGCGTGCTGTTCGATGCGGAGTTTCGGCAACTGGTCAAGCAGATGTTTCCGGACAACGAGCTGATCCGCCTTCCGGAAAATCACCCGATCTGGACGGCATCGGGCAAGTTCCTGGTGAACCCGGGAGAATTCTCGCTGTATGGGATCTCGCAAGGTTGCAAGACGGTGCTCGTCTATAGCGACAAGCCCATTTCCGGTTATTGGGAAGAAAACCGTTTCACCGAAGGCCGCGGTCGCGATGCGTTTCGTCTGGGGGCGAACATCATCGCGTATGCAACCGGTCTGGAAGCGCCGAAGCCTCGTTTGACGGTGGCGGAAGTCTTCCAGCCCGAAGCACGGACGGCAGTGCGCCGGGGCTTTTTGAAGGTGGGCCAGATCAAATACGGTTCCGACTGGCAACCGGCGCCGCGAGCGATGCGCTCGCTAATGGATCAGGCGCGCAAGGCGGGGCTTGATGTGGATCTGCAGCCAAAGCCGGTGTCGATCGTCGATCCGAATCTGGCCGATTTCAGGTTCCTTTATTTGCATGGGCGCGCCTCGTTTAGCTTTGCGAAGAGCGATCTGGCGCAATTGAAATGGGTGCTGCAAAACGGGGGGACGCTTTTGTCCGATGCGTGCTGTGGCGCCAAGCCGTTTGACGATTCCTTTCGCAAGTTCGTGGACGACTTATTCGCCGACGAGGCGGGACCGGGGAAACCGAAGCTGGAGCTGATCCCGCCGGGGGACCTTCTCTACTCGGCGGAACTGAACGGCAAACCGATCGACAAGGTGCGCCTGCGCCGCGAATCGCAGGCGGGGCAACCGACCGATGCGGAATACAAGCCGGGCAACCCGCGCCTGGAAGGGGTGAAGGTGAACGGTCGCTGGGCGATCATTTATAGCCGCCACGACATCGGTTGCGCGCTGGAAAAAAACAAATCGACCGACTGCATCGGTTACGACTACGACGGGGCGGTGCAGCTTTCTCGCGCCGCGCTCTTTTACGCGCTGATCCGTTGATTTGCTAAGAAGACCGTTCATGGCAATGGCACATGAATTTCACGGTCAGGAAAATTTACGGGGCGGTGCAATGTCGGATGGGATCCCTGCTGGTTGGTCGATGAGCGGTGTGGCCTGCGGGATCCGCGGAAGTTCTGGCGAGCCGGGTCGGCTGGATCTGGCCGTCTGGCATAGCGATCGGCCTGCGTCCGCGGCTGGCGTCTTCACCAAAAATCTGGTTTTCGCGGCACCCGTCGCCGTCTGCCGCCAGCGGCTGCACGGAGGTCATGGACATGGCTTCCAGGCGGTCGTCGCCAGTTCGGGCAATGCCAACGCCTGCACCGGCGAGCGGGGATTGGCCGATGCTCTGGAAATGACCGGCGCGGTCGAAAAGCGGCTGGGTTTGTCGGAGGGGACGGCCCTTGTGGCCAACACCGGCGTGATTGGGCGCTTTCTGCCCATGGAAGTGATCCGTCCCGGAATCGATCAGGCCTGCCAGGCGGCCGATCGCCGTCCTCAATCGGTGGAAAACGCCTCCCGCGCGATCATGACGACCGACACCCGACCGAAGGTGTCGCGCCGCCAGATGAGTCTGTCCACCGGCGAAACGGTCCACATCCTTGGGATGGCGAAGGGGGCGGCCATGATTGCTCCCGACATGGCGACCATGCTCTCCTTCCTTTTCACCGATGCGCCGGTTTCCCCCGGTGTGCTTCATGCGCTTTTGCGAAGGAGTTCGGCGCGAACCTTCAATTGCCTGAGCATCGATGGGCACATGAGCACCAACGACACGGTGCTGCTGTTGGCCAATGGTGCCGCTCGTCCCGGACAGGAGTTGCACGGCCCCGACCTCGAACACTTTGCGCAAGCGGTGGAAGAGGTCAGCGCCGACCTGGCCGGTGCGATCGCCGGCGATGCCGAGGGGGCGACGAAACTGGTCTATGTCGAAGTGGAAGGGATGCGCAAGGAAAGCGAAGCGCGGCAGATCGCCCGGGCCGTGGCGGACAGCCCGCTTGTGAAAACGGCAATCTATGGCGCCGATCCCAACTGGGGCCGAATCGTCTCCGCCGCCGGTTACGCGGGCGTGCCGTTTGATCCCTCGGCCCTTGCGCTCGATTTGAATGGTAAGGTGCTTTACGAAAAAGGCTCGCCCACCGCATTCGATCCCGGCGAAATCAGCCGTTTCATGCGCGAGACCAACCCCCTGGTCTTCCGCTTAACCTTCCAGGAAGGGAGCCAGGGCTGCCGTCTGGCAAGCTGCGATTTGACCCCCGAATATGTCCGGCTCAATTCGGATTACACGACCTAGACCACTTCTGTCTTCCATCAGATCAATAGCAGCAAGACATCGTTGCTCCACTCACCCACACTCCGGTTGACGTGGGGCGCGAGCCGATTGCCGCGTTCTGGACAGACAGCCGGTCGACGTTTCAAAGTCCGGTTTCTTGAGCCCAATCGATCGGATTTTGCACGCGGAGCTTCCTTGGCGCACGGTCTTGACCATTGGGACGATATTGCCGGCTTGGTCGTGGAGTTCCAACCGCACGATTTTTTTGACAAACACCCCCTATGGCGGATAAATTCCAGGAAGTTCTCAATTTTCGCTCAAGCAAGAGACCTTCGGCTCCAAGTTCGCGCGGCATCAGGTCACCGGACCGCAATCGACTTGGACCTGTCTGAAAAGCGCCGCGGGCGTTTTAAGGCAGCACCGGTATTCGCGTAAGGAGCAAAGCCTTGTCTTTGCTCGCGGAGCTACGGTGCGGTCGAATCTGCCGGTTCCCCATTTCAGGGCATACTGGCGTATTGGCTCGGCGGATGGCGCAATCGCCTGGAGTTGTCATGGTTTCTCAGCCTTCCCCCAACAAGAGATTTCCCGGTTCCTTTTTTGAGAAGCGTGCCAAGCATTCAAACAAGCCGTTAAACCCCTTGCAACTTGACGCGCTGGAAAATCGGACGACTCCCACGCTTGGCTGGAATTCTCCGTGGATGTTTATTCCGGAGCCAACCGCGGAACTCTCCCTCATCGCTGCGGTCAATCCCGACGAGCGCCTCGATCTGGTGGGCGAAATCTGCGAAGCGGACCGCAACGGTCCATTCGAGGAATTGGCCTTAGAAGAAGATGCCTGGAATGAAGAAGATGAAGTAGACCTCAGCGCGGAAGAGGGCCAGGAATGGAGTCTTGAGGACGAACCCAGTTTGGTCCCGGAAGCGGCGTCCACGCCAAAGCCCGAATGGTCGGCCCCTTCGATCATGGTCGACATGCGGCGCGAGTCTCGAGTTGAACCTGCTGAGGTCGCTCAGGAGACGATCCGGTCACTCGAGATGGAATTGGGGCGGTTGGGCACGGTCACGGTCGGCGCGCGCTCGTTTGGTACAACCGATCCGGTGTATTCCGGCGGTTCGACGCAGACGAGTCAATTTCTGATTCGCCCTGGGCTGGTCACACCGATCCACAGTCTTGTCACACCAATCCAAAAACCGGCGCCGGAGAAATCGCCGGCCCGTTCAAGCGGTCAACTGGCGGCCTGGGGTGTGGTGATGGCGTCAAGCGCCGCTCATTTGGCCACGAACCTCCCGGCAAAGCGCCGGCTAACGGTAGAATCCCAGCCGGAATCTTGATCGGCGACTCAAGTGCGCGATGGGGCAAGCGCGTCGCTTGAGGAAGACGCCTCAACCGGCAATTCGACGACAAACTCCGATCCTTCCCGCGACGCGCTGGCAACGCTGAGCGATCCTTCCAGAAATCCGCTGAGTCGCTTTGCCAGAGTCAATCCCAGGCCCGCGCCTGGCTTTCCCAGCCAGCGAGCTTTTGCCGATCGATAAAAAGGCTCGAAGATCTTGCCAAACTCCCCGGATTCGATTCCGCATCCCCGATCGGCAATGCGGATGAGCGCCTTGTGAGAACTGGCACTACAAGCGATCGTGATTTGGACCGGGGTTGCCGGTTCACTGTATTTGCAGGCATTGTCCAGGAGATTGTCGAGCACCTGGGCGAGCAAGGCGGGGTGGGTCGCAACGACCAGCGGCGATGCCTCGATTTTGAATTGCATATCCCCACGGCGCGGATGATCGTCCCAGCTTGTTAGCCAGTCGCGGCACCAATCTCCCAGGTCGATTCGCTCCCATGCAGGTCGTTCCGCGGGCCGCTCCGATCGTGCCAGAAATAAAAGACTCTCGATGATTTGACCAAGCTGGCGGCCGCGCCTGCCGATCGCCTCCAGGACTTTGCGATATTCCGCTTGAGGCCGTTCCTGGCGTAAGGCCACATCCACCATTGCCATCATCGCCGTCACGGGCGTTCGCAACTGATGCGAGGCATCGCCGGCAAACCGCTGCTGACGCTCTAGCGATTCGCGCAGATCTCCCAACAACTTGTTGAAGGCGACTCCCAGGTCTTCCAGCTCGTCGCCCGTGGCCAGGACATCGAGGAATTTCTCGGGGTGGGATTCCAGGCGCAGCTTGCGCGCCGAATTTGCCATACGGCTGACCGGCGCCAGCGCGCGGCGGCACAACCAGCGCCCCCCCATCGCCGCTACAAGCCAGACGCCGCCGGAGACAAGACCCATCCACAGCGCCAATTGATTCAAAAAGGAACCGACCTGCGATTCGGCGATTCCCACCGTCAGGATCATGCTCGAATCGCGAAAGGTCCGATCGGCGGGAAGCACCGATTCCCCCAGTGATTGGCCCATGGGAAAGGGATCATGAAACGAACCGGATGTGGGTCGGCTCCAGCCGGTTACCGGCTGCGGCTCGAAGACCCCCGCGCTGATGCGTGAAGAGATGAGCAGCCAGCCAGGCTCTTGGGTGGAAAGTCCACCTTGTCGATCTCGTTCCCAATTGGGCGAACGATCCATCAGCCGGCCATCGGAGGCATGAACGATCCAGCGAACCTGGTCCGGCCCATGGTCTTCCCCCACCGTGATGTGCCTTAATTGCGGTTCCCATTCGACATGATCGGGGAAGATCTCGGTGGAAGCGACCAGCGTTTGCAGCGCCGAATCCAATTTTTGATGGGTTAGCGCGCGCAAATGAGAGGAGGCGAGTAGATAGAGTGCCAGGGAGAATCCGCCAAGCACCAGGCCCAGTGCCGCGAGAAAAAATAGGGAAAGCCGGTTGGTCAGGGTCATATCCCCTCCGGGGGGACTGGACCACCCAGGAGATATCCCTTGCCACGCACCGTGTGGATCAGCCTGGGGCCATGAGCTTCCAACTTCTTGCGCAATTCCATCACATGGACTTCAAGCGTATTGGATTGCCCGTCGTAGGTTTCATTCCAGACCCGTTCGTAAAGTCGCGCCCGGGTCAAAACCTCTCCCGGATGGCGCAGAAAGAAGTGAAGGAGTGCCTGTTCCCGCGTGGCCAGATTCAAGGGCTTGCCTGCCCTCTCCGCCCGGTTTTGCGACAAGTCGAGCACCAGGTCGAGATGCCGCCAAATTGAGGTCGGCGCGCTTGGCCCGCGCCTGAGCAACGCTTCGACGCGAGCCAAAAATTCCGCGTAGGCAAATGGCTTGCAAAGGTAGTCGTCGGCGCCGGCTTTCAACCCCTCGACCCGTTGCGCCACCGCGTCACGGGCTGTCAGAAACAACACGGGCGTCGTTTTGCCCGAACCTCTGAGTCGTTGTAATAAGCTCAAGCCGTCCGGCCCTGGCAGCCACCAGTCAAGAACAATGAGATCCCAGTCGGCGGCTGAAAGTGCCTTCTCGCCCTCATGGCCGTTGACGGCGGTGGCGACGGCGTGCCCGTCTTCGCGTAGCCCCTGCGCGACGAATTCAGAAATCTCCGGATCGTCTTCCACCAGCAAGATCCGCGACGCCATGCCGCTCACTCCGTTTTCGATGGCCCTCTGGATTCCAACCACTGCAGCAGTTTGCGTTGGGGCGATGCGACCGCGAATCGCCCGAACTCTTGCGGGGGTGCCCAGCAATGTTCGACGTGGGAAGAAGACAACGTGACGAGGGGATCGGCGGGAGCGGTGGCCGCCCAGCAGGCAAGGCTGATGCGGTAGCGGGTGACGGTGTGTTTGATCGATTTGCCAGGCGAGGGGCGGGCGATGGCCAGCCCGGTCAATTCGTGGGCAATGCGGATGGCCGCCTTTTCGGGTGCTTCATGAGGCAGTATTTCGCCTCGGGGCAATTCCCACATGGCGACCCAGCGGCCCTGATCTCCCCGTTTCACGAGCAGAAATTCTCCCTTTTCGTTCGTTATGGCGACGGCGACTTCTTCAACCGCGGTCGCGGCGGCCTTGGGGGTCGCTTTCGGAATTTCCGCCTGGGTTCCCGTGGCCGCCGCGCCGCAGATCAAGCTCAACGGGCAGACCAGGCATGTGGGCTGACTGGGCAAGCAAACAAGGGATCCGACTTCCATGAGCGCCTGATTGAAATCCCCTGCCATTTGCGAAGGCACCAGCCGGGCCGCGGCGTCCCACAGCCACTGCTCGGCCGCCTTGGACCGGGGGTCGTCAAGGAGCGCGAAAAGCCGGGCGAGGAGGCGGTAGGTGTTGGCTTCGAGGATCGGCAACGGCCGGTCGTAAGCCTGCGAGAGCACGGCATTGGTGGTGTAGCGGCCGAGCCCCGGCAGTGCCGCGATCGTCTCGGGCGAGTCGGGAAGATCGTCGTGGCCGGCTTCGACAAGTTCCTGGGCCGCGGCATGCATCATGCGGGCGCGGCGGTAGTAACCGAGGCCTTGCCACGCATGAAGGACATCTTCGCGCGATGCGCAAGCCAGGGCTCTTAAGTTAGGAAAGCGTTCCAGGAACCTTTTGAAGAAGGGACCGACCGTGGCGGCAACGGTCTGCTGGAGCATGATCTCGCTGACCCAAATGGCATAGGGTGAGCGGTCTTTTCGCCAGGGGAAATCGCGCCGGTGCCGCTCGAACCAGGGAAAAAGCAGGCCCGGGAGTTCCCGGGCCATGGTTTCCACTTGGGGAGGTCGGACGAAGTTAGGAAGGGGAAGCCGTGTCAATGAGATCGATCGTCAGTTTGGGCGGGGACGGCGCATGTACTTTTCAAGCAGCGCCTTGGCGGCATCGGTGGTGCTGGATATGGGCTTGCCGGCGGTGGCTGCGCGAATCGCCGGGTTACCGGAAGGCGGAGTGGCGGAGAGGTCTTTCGCCAGATCAACCACCGTCGTGCCTTCACCGGTGACATCGGGGGCGCCTGGGCCAGAATCGTCACCGCCCAGGAGTAACGCGGCAATGTCGTCGTCGAGCGCATTCTTGCTTGCCGAGGCGGTCGGTGCGGCGATCGTTGCTGCCGGCATGACTTCGGTGGGCGCCGTGGCGCTGACCGGCGGAACCGGGACCGGCGCGGCCTGAGGCTTGGGGGCAGGCTTGGGCGCGATGGCCGGTTGAACGGCAGATGGCCTGGCTGCCGCGGCAGGAGCCGCTGCTGCCGGAGGAGTGATCGCTTTGATAACGCCCGACTTGGGATCGCTCGCCTGGGCGGCCGGCTTGACCTCAAGCAAAATCGCAAATTCCAAGGGGCCGATGGCAACGTTGTCGCCCGATTTCAGGGCCACTTTGCCTTCGATCCGCTGGCCGTTCAAGATCGTGCCGTTGGTGCTCTTGTAATCTTCGAGGAAGTAATCGTCGCCCTGATTGATGAACGCGCAGTGCTTTTTGGAAATGATCGAGCTTGCAGGCCGCAACTGGCATTCGGGGTCGCGCCCTACCACAAAAATCTCCCCAGGTACGGGGATTCGCATTCCTTTTTGTTTTCCTTCGTTCTGAACGACTAAAAACAGCCGCATCTAGGCTCCCTCCGGGTGGTAGAGGCGATAGCAACAAAGTTTCAGACGGGACAAAAGTAAAATAACGCCTCAGTTCCTGAGGGCCACGAAGGCTATAGTCTTAATGGTAGGCTGCATGTTCTTTCGGGCAACCACAGTGGAATGGTTTTCATGAAATTTTGCTCTCGAATCCATCCGGTTATTGGGGTCCTCATTTGCTTAACGCCGGGCTGTGCCGAGAAGATCAAATCCACCTCGTCGTCATCAACCAGCCCAAGTTACCAAACCCTCACGGTCGAATGGGATAATTCGGTAGATAAGGATGAGTTCTTCGCCTGGGCAAATTTCGAAAAAGTAAGGTCCGGCTTGGTGCTGGAGCAGGCGCCTCGCGGGCAGGGAGACATCTTTCTGGGAAGGCCCTGGAATTTGGTGGAAGAAGTGAGAACGGGGCAGCTGGCGCCGGTTGCGGAAGAGTTGATCCAATCGCGCGGTGCCTTGCGCTTTGACGACTTCTTGCCCTGGATCAGGCAACGCATTCTCGTCTGGGATCGTCAGGCCTATGCGCTTCCCCTTTATGGCGATGGCTGGGTCTGTCTTTATCGCAAGGATTGGTTGAATGAGGCCGCCAAGAAAAAAGGACTTTCCTCGGCTCCCGCGATGAACTACTGGGAGGAGTTCATCGCGGCTGCCCAGTTGCTGGCGGATGCCGGCGTGACCGGCTCACCGGGCAAATCGGTGGCATCACTGGGTAAGTCGGCCCTGGAATGGGAAGAACAGTTTCTTTGGATCCACGCCGGATTCTCCTCGCGCGCGATCGGCTCGGAAGAGAAAAAGGAGCTGTTTGGGGACAATGAGCTCTTTGGCTACCTTTACGATCTGAAAACGGGAGACTTCCAGCCGGGTAGCGTGGCGACCGCCGAGGCGGTCAAGATCTGGGTCGAGTTGGCCAAGCTGAGAGTGGACCCAAAAACCGCGGGGAACTCGATCGATGAATTTCTTGCGGGCCAATCGGCGATTGGGATTTTTCCCCTCCCTGCGGTGGCCCGCCTGCGCGCCTCGGGATTGATCGATCAGGTTGGCATCGCCCCCGTGCCCGGCACGAAACGCTACACCAACGCGAAGGGAGCGCTTGAGTTAGCCACCCGGCCCAATCGCAGGCCGCTCTTGGGCGGCCGGCTGGTGCTGGGGATGGTGCGCAAGAACAGCACCCAACAAGATCTGGCCTGGGGATTGCTTGCTCGCGCGGCGGCTCCTTTGGGGGAAAGGTGGGCGCTTGGGACGGCGACGGCCGGAGTCACCCGCACCGATCAAGTGCTGCGCATGCGCTGGGACCGCTTCGATCTGGATATTGCAAACACATCGACCTTTCGTGATATCTTGCGCGATGACGCCCTGCATCCCAAGATTCAGAACCCGGCCATGTATCCACGCCGTTTCGATGCACCGCTGCGCGCCGAGAAACTGCAGGTCCTTCTTGCGGCACTCAAACCGGGCGATCCACCGGAACGATTGGCCGAGGATTGGAAAAAAGCGGTCGATGGCAGCGTCAGCCTGCCGGAACCGGAGCGAAAAAGAGTGGCCCGCCTTTGCGCCGGGTTGATACCATAGTTCGGCCGGCAAGCAAGCCGCGCCTTCGCGGCTCTGGGGAGGACAACGCACATGGGTATGGAAGATTTTTCCCGGCACCAGCAGTCGATCATCAAAAGGTACTATTCCAATTCCGCCTCGGTGAGCATGCAGCGGTTGGCCGAACTGGTGACGGAACTTTACCTGTCCGAGGGAGCCAAACGAAAGAAGCTGTGGGCGTTCGCCGCGCAGGCGCTTTCCAAACTGGAAGTGCCCGCTTCGCGCTTGAAAATGGTTCTGGAAAGCGAAGACCCGGCCAAGCTGGCCGAACTTGTCAGCGAATTGCAACGCAAGTAACCACCCCGGGACCCTTTCTTTTACCCATCCGGATTAAGCTGATTGTGGCGCGTTTTGTTTCGTGAATGAATTCCATTTCCTTTGAAGATCGGCCGCGATTATCGACTACGTTTCTCCCGTGAGACTTGTTTCCTCCAGGGCCCTTTCGGTCCGGGAGTCTTGCAAAGGGGGAGGAACCGATGCTTCGAGACGAGGCGCTGAAACGCATTCAACAAGGTCTTGAAAGCCGGCGCCGAGGAATGGGGTCGGACTTAACCGAGAAACTGGGCCATTGGGCCGAACGGGGCGACTCCGCGGACGCCGCTTTCTCTTCTGGAAGCGACGAAATCCATTCTCAGGTGGCCCAAATTGAGGCGGGTGAACTGGCCCTGATCGATCGCGCCCTGGAGCGCATTCGCAAGGGAACCTACGGGATTTGCGAATACTGCCAAAAACCGATCCCCACAGGCAGGCTGAACGCCCTGCCTTACTCGGTGCTGTGCATCAAGTGCCAGCAAGACACCGAGGATGAGGGGTTCTCATCGCAAGATCAATACTCCAATTGGTCGCGAGTCAACGATGGCTTGAAAGGTTACGAGGATCATTCCCTCGTCGATATTCAGCGTCTTGCGCTGGAATTGAGATAATTCGCGGGGGACGAGGAGAACTCGTTCGCCGTGTGAGCCCACTGCAAAACTCGATCCAACCTAAATTCATCAACCCGCGGATGGCCTCCGCGGGTTTTTTGCACAAAATAAGAGAGCTGGAAACCTCCTCCCACCCTTCGGGAGCTTCTCCGATGGTTCGCCTCTTTCGTCTTTTATCTTTCGTCGTTGCTACCTTGTGTTTCGCGCCCCTCGCCGTCCGCGCGGACTTGACCCTTCCGTCCCTCTTTAGCGACGGGATGGTTCTGCAGCGGCAAAAACCGATCGCCATTTGGGGATGGGCCCAGCCAGGCGAAAAGGTCGTCGTCAAAATCAACGACGCCTCGTACACGCTTAGCTCCAATTCCCAGGGCAAATTCCAGGGCGAACTGCCCTCCATGGAAGCCGGCGGCCCGTTCGAGCTTTCGATTGAAGCCACCCGTCAAAAGATGACAAAAAAGATCTCCGATGTGCTTGTTGGGGAGGTCTGGCTGGCCTCGGGCCAGTCGAATATGGCCTGGACCGTGGCCCGTAGCGCCAACTACGCCTTGGAAAAAGAAGCCGCCGGCGACGATCAGCTTCGCGTGTTCACGGTCGGTTCCCATCCTGCTGCCGAGCCCCAGACCTTTTGCAAAGGTTCGTGGGTGCGGGCCGCTCCCGACACGGTGGGAAGTTTTTCCGCGGCCGCCTATTTCATGGCCAGAAAATTGCGTAAAGAGTTGGGCATGCCGGTCGGCGTGGTCGTCTCCGCGGTCGGCGGCACCGATATCTGCGCCTGGACGGCCCTTGAGCCGCAGGTCAAAAACCCCCAGATCCAGGCCGCCGTGCTCGACAAATGGGCCGCGAGAGTAAAAAACTACGACGCGGCCAAGGCGCTTGCCGACTACGAAGTCGCCCTGGCCAAACAAAAGGAACTGGCGGAAAAGGCAAAGAAGGAAGGAACCACCGCACCAAGGGCTCTGCAAAAACCGGTCGAGCCCCGGCTCGATCGCAATCATCCCGCAAACCTCTTCAACGGCATGATCGCCCCACTCATCCCTTACACGATTCGCGGCGCCATCTGGTATCAGGGGGAGGCGAACGCCGCCACCGCGGAGTCGGCCAAGCTTTATGAAATCCAGCTTGCGCTGCTCATCACCGATTGGCGCAAGCGCTTTGGCAAGGGAGATTTCCCATTTGGCTATGTGCAACTTCCCAATTTCGAGGGTAGGGCCGGCTGGGTGACGATTCGCGAATCGATGGAAAAATGCCTGGCTTTGCCCAACACGGGAATGATCGTGACCGTCGATGTCGGCGACCCCAAGGATATCCACCCCGTCGACAAGCAAAGCGTTGGACAGCGGCTATCTCTTTGGGCCGAGGCCAATGTTTACGGTAAACCGGTCGAATACTCTGGGCCGGTGTTCCAATCGATCAAGCTCAAGGGCAGCCAATTGCAACTGGAATTCGCCCATGGCAATGGCCTCAAAACCGCAGACCGGGCCAAGGTTGTGCGCGGGTTTGAAGTCGCCTGGGACGAGGGGAAGTTTGCCCCCGTCAAGGCGACGATCGAAAACAACAGGATCGTCATGGAAGCCAAGAACGGCCGCAAGCCGGTGGCCATCCGCTACGCCTGGCAAGCCAACCCCGAAGTCAATCTTCAAAACCTCTCCGGGCTTCCTGCCCGGCCCTTTTCTGTCACCCCTCTTTTGGATTAAGGTCATTGCTTATGAACCGTTTCTTCCGGCTGGCATCCTCGGCCCTTGCCGTTCTTGGATCCGCCATCGTTCCACTCGGTGCCGCCGATCCCGCCGATTACAAGGTGCTCGGCAGCGACCGCGGCAGGGTCAGCCTCGTCAAACAGGATGGCACGGTCGAATGGTCCTTTCCCCTGGCCTTCGATGTCCATGACCTGTCGCTTTTGCCCAATGGCAACATCCTGCTCGTCACCTCGCGCAACACGGTCGAGGAACGCACCAAGGAAGGCAAGTCGGTCTGGAAGTACACGGCGAAACCGAAAGAGGGGAACAAGGCCGGGATTGAAATTCATGCGGTGCAGCGGTTGGCCAACGGCGACACGATGGTCGCCGAATCGGGCAACAAGCGGATCGTCGAAGTCGCCAAGGACGGGTCGATCACCAAGGAGATTGCGCTGACGGTTGACCGGCCTCACCCACATCGTGACACAAGGCTGGCGCGCAAACTCGATTCGGGCAATTACCTGGTTTGCCATGAAGGGGACGGTATGGTGCGCGAGTACGACCCCGCGGGCAAAGTGGTCTGGTCGCACAAGGTCGACTTGGCCGGCCGGCCTCGCTCCGAAGGTCACGGCCCCGAAGGCCATGGCACGGAAGTTTACGGCGCCTGGCGGCTAAAAAACGGCAACACCCTGATTGGTGCGGGCAACGGCAATCGCGTCTATGAGGTCGACCCCGAAGGTAAAACCGTGTGGGCTGTCGAACAAAAGGAATTGCCAGGCATTGTCTTTGCCTGGATCACCATGGTGGAAATCCTTCCCAATGGCAACCTGATCATCGGCAATTGCCATGCGGGCGAGGCCAACCCGCAGTTGATCGAAATCACCCGCGAGAAGAAGGTGGTCTGGACCTTCAAGGATTTCAAGAACTTCGGCAACAGCCTTCCCGCCACCTTGGTGATTGGCACGCCGGAAGGGACGATTCGCTAAATGAGTCTTTAAAGATTGACAGTGGGGCAAGGGCAGGAATTCAACGCAAAGGCGCAAAGGAGAGGATTTACCAGGGGAGATCCCTGGTAAATTAGGCTGAATCAGGCGAGCCGTAGGCGTCAGCCTACGGGTTCTAAGTCGTCACGAAACCATAACTGTCATCTCGGCCAGTGGACGGGATCAGTCAAGAGGGGTTTGTGTGACGACATGGGTTCCTCACGCGGAGTCCGTCCGAAGACCCCGCATTGGGGAATGATATTCCCCAATGCGGATCTTTAGAATCGGGAACCTTACGGTCCCCGCTCGCCTTCTTCGGTCTTGGATCACGGTTCTGAACAGGGATTTCCGGCGATTACCGTATGTAGCGACCGATCGAAAAAGCCGTTTTCCCCATTGTCTTCTGTGTTGCGTGAAGACACCGGTTCGACGGATTGAAATCGAAGAGAGGAGGGGGAACCTGGATGGTTCCCCCTCCTCTCTTCGATCTGTGCCAAACCACCCGCGATTAAGCGTTGCCCTTTTCCGCTTCTCGATGGATGAACCAGTCTCCGAGCACCAGCACATCCATTTTCGTTCGCAGGAAGCAATCCAAAGCCTCCTTGGGGCGGCAGACGACGGGTTCGTTTTCGTTGAACGAGGTGTTGAGGACCATCGGCACGCCGGTGATTTCGCGGTAGGCGGTGATCAGTTCGTGGTAGCGGCGATTCGTGTTGCGATCGACCGTCTGCAGTCTTCCCGAGCCGTCGACATGGGTGACCGCGGGGATTTGCCCGCGCTTCGCTTCGCGGATCTGGTAGACCTGCATCATGAAGGGGACATCGCCATCGAGTTCGAACCACTCCGGGACGGCATCTCTCAATACGGAAGGGGCGAACGGGCGGAACGATTCGCGGCGCTTGATTTTGGAATTGAGAATATCCTTCATGTCGGCCCGGCGCGGGTCGCAGACAATCGAGCGATTTCCCAGGGCCCTTGGGCCCCACTCCAGGCGGCCTTGGAACCAGCCGATCACCTGACCTTGCGACACGGCCGTGGCCGTTTTTTGACAGAGCGCTTTTTCGTTTTCAATGTGCTCGATTTTGCAGCCGCTGGCGAGGATGTTGGCTTTCTGCTCTTCGATCAGTTTGGAGATCTCGGCATTGGTATATTCCGGACCCCAATAGGCATGATCCATCACGAAGGTTCGCGCGGCTCCCAATTGGTGGTAAACGGTGTAAGCGGCTCCAATGGCTCCGCCCGCGTCGCCGGCGGCCGATTGGACATAGACCTGCTTGTAGGGCGTGCGCAGGGTGACTTTGCCGTTGGCGACGGAGTTCATGCCGCAGCCGCCCGCAATGGTGATCGCGTCGGTGGGGTGTGATTGATGAAGCGTGTTGAGCATGTGAAAAAAGATGTCTTCGTACATGACTTGCACGGAACGCGCGACGTCCTTGTGGAATTGCTCCAGAGGCTGGTCTTTTTGGCGCGCCGGCCCCAGCAATTTCTCCAGTTCCGGCGAAAACAGCGTGCCCACGGAAGGGGCGCCGCCTTGCCAGGCGTAATCGATTTTTTCTTTATGATGCCGAAAATAGCGCAGGTTCAGGCGGAAGCCGCCATCAGCCGTGGGGCTCACGATTTCCTTCAGTTTCGCCAATTGTTCCGGTTTGCCGTAGGGGGCCAGACCCATCACCTTGTATTCGTCCCCGTAGTGAGGGAACCCGAGGTATTGCGTGAGAGCCTGATAAAAAATGCCCATGCTATGCGGAAAATAGACTCGGCCCAAAACCTTGATTTCCGCTTCCTTGCCGATGCCCCAGGCCGCCGAGGAGAAATCGCCAAAGCCGTCGACCGAGATGATTCCCGCGTCCTTGAAAGGGGAAACGTGAAAGGCCGACGACAGGTGAGACTGGTGGTGCTCAATTTGGTGAAGCTCGCCCTTGAACGGCTTTGCCGGGTCGATGGTGGCAAGAAGATCACTCATCCCCTGGCGCTTGCGTTTGTTCAGGATGCGATCGATCACAAGGGATGGGCTGGGCCAGGAGGTCAGGACGTAGCCGACCTTCTTCCAAAAGTTGGCCTTGGGGTCCTGGTTGATGGCCGCATGGCTGACCTGGTCGACTCCGATGCCGGCCACCTCCAGACAATATTTGATCGATTCACTGGGAAAGCCGGCCCAGTGCTTGATGCGGCGAAATCGTTCTTCTTCGACGGCCGCCAGCAAGACCCCGTCTTTGAGAATGCAGGCGCTGGAATCGCCATGAAATGCATTGATGCCAAGAATGAATTGCGACATAGGTAATTAGTTCTTAGGTTTTCCGGATAGAGGTTCAGTGAGTTGATTTCGTCGTAATTCGAGCAGCTTCAAAGAAATAATTAATTCGGCGATCATCCTTTGGAATGCATATTGCAAACCAATTTTTCCATCCAAGAAGCCAAAACGAGGGATGAAATAGACGAGCGGCGCCAAAAAAGGAGAAAAAACGACGAATTTTCGTACGCGATTTGACCAGCGAAGTTCTTTCCAAGGGTGATCCAATAACACTCTAGCTTCCTGCTCGCCATATTTTACTTGCGATGTCAGCCAGCGAGCCAGCGACTTCCGATCATCATGGAGGATTTTGGATCGAAGCTTGATAATTTTGCCAGCGATCACGAGGCGCTGGGTATGTCCATCCTGGATGTAGCGATTTTCAGGCAGGTTGCGAAAAAGACAAATTCGGGGAGGATACAGGCAGCCCCTTAGCGGCACCCCGTCGATGCAATAAAGAAAGCTCGATTCATAGCCACAGTCATTTTTCAAAGGAGACAGTGCGGCAATTTCCTGGGGGAAATCGTCTCCCAGGACATAATCGGCATCAAGCGCAAGGACCCACCGCTCCGCCGAGATGAGTTGATTGAGGCCGTGATTGCATTGCGCCGCCGGCGAATCGAATGTTCTCGTTTCAAAGCGAACATTCTTGAAGCTGGTGGCGATTTCGCGGGTGCGGTCGGTGCTTCCACTGTCGAGCACCACAACTTCCGAGGCCCAGGTCAGCTTTTCCAGCACGCGACCGATATTGGGTTCCTCGTTGAAAGTCAGAATCAATGGCGTGATTTGGTCCAGCAAGAGCCACCCAGTTGCAATGCAAATCCGTGTCCAAGAAGCCCACAAATACTCCCATCATCCTATTTAATTTGCCTAAATTCTGTACGAGAAAATCCGGTTTTTCCCGTGAATATTGCGCATAAACGCGATCGATCGACCGTCTGGCGAAAACACGACCGCTTCGGGACGAATGGGGCGGTCCTTCTCCTGTTTCAACAGCACGGTGCACCTGCCAGCTGGCACCGAAGTCAAGCACAAACCCTGCTCCGTGGTGTGGGCAATCGACCTGCCATCGGGGCTCCAGGTGAAACAAGAACAGATCGGCGAGTCGTTGTGCGTTAGGGGCTTGGGGGAGCCGCCATTAGGAGATACCAGATATATCTGAGTAATGCCCTTGTCGTCCTTTGCTAAGTAGGCAATGTGAGACCCATCGGGGCTTGAACGGACCCAGTGTCTGGGACCTTGAATGCCAGGGAAGGGCCGATTCTCGGTTTGGGTGAGCCGGCGAATTTGCACGCCATGCGGTACGCCCGGCATCGTTGTGGCCGTTCCCTCGAGGGGTGCCTGAGCGGCCACGGTCAAGTCGTCGGGCAAATCGGCCACAAAAATTTCGACGACGGGCTTGCCTGATTCACCGATCACGGTCCCCTGAAATGCCAGGGCGCGCTTTTGCCGTGTTCCATCGGACTTGAGGTAGCCATCCGTGCCGATCCAGCCTTCTTCGCAGACCTTGATCAACTCCCCTGGGTTAGGTTCCTTTCGGGCCGACATCGGCACGACCAGCGCCGAGAAATAACTCCCCTCGTGGTTGCGCGGATGCGCATGGCGCGGGATGACCCGGCCGGGAGCCGAAATGCCGATCGTTCTGCGGTTGGGCTGATGGCCGATTTGCCTGGCCTGATCGAGCAGATCAAGGACATGGTCTTCATAGGTGTAACTGATCCAATCGCCCTGAGGCGACCAGACATGCACATGACTACCTCCGCGAAGCGCTCCCGGGGTGAACGGCGCAACCAGGTCGCGGGCGTCGAGATCGAGCGCAATGCCGGGCTTGGTCGTGTCGACGACGACTCCGCGGCGCCGGGCCGGACCATAGGTAAACCCATCGTCGAGCGGTTCGGGTCCAAGGATGAACGCGACCAGGGGCTTGGTCGGATGGTGAGTGACCACGCCGCATTTCGCGCCATTTTGAGATCGGTAAAGGAGCTCGACCTTTCCGGTTGGGACATGGACCCGTTCGATCCGGTCGCCATCGAACACCCCGCCGTCGGCCGTCGATCGGGTGTCATAAACGAGCCAGTTGCCATCGGGCGACCAGCAACCGGTGTTCGTGAGCAGAACATTTTCCTTGCCGTCGGTGACCGCGATTTCCTCTGCTCGACTCAAGGCTGCCCCCGCGAAAAAAGCCATCGAAATCAAAGGCGCAAGTCCCAATACGAGGGACCGCTTCGCGTACCTCGAACCGCGCCCCAGAAAATGCCCCAAGGTCATCGCGCGGCACAAACGTGTCAGAGCTTGGATTCGTCCCACAATGGCGCAAGTACCGTCCCCTGGATGGTCGTGTGGGCCTGGCCCGAAAGGATCACCCGCTCGCCCAGAAGTTCCACGCCAACGATTCCTGAGCGCGCGGAGCATTGCTTTCCTCTCATCTTGATCTTTCCCAGGCGCGGTCCCCAAAACGGAGCCAGCGCGCAATGCGCCGACCCGGTCACGGGATCTTCCGGAACGCCGAACTGAGGCGCGAAAAAGCGGGAGACAAAATCGATTCCGGCCGGGCCGCCTTTTGCGGTGGCGATCAGGCCGCGTCCACCCAGTTGCGCGACCTGGTCCAGGTTCGGCACCAAGGCGATGACCCTTTCGGGAGAGTCGAGTTCGGCCAGCCAATCTTCGCTTGCCTGCCAGTAGCTCAAAATCGCCCCTGCCGGCACGCCGCCGGGAAAGAGCGCCGGCCCCACGCGCGGATCGAGAGCGAGCGCCTTGAGCGGCTGTTTGGGGAAATCGAGCAGCACCTGACCATTTTCCACAAGCGAGTGCAAGACGCCCGAGCGCGTGTGAAACTTGGCCTGATGGATTTGCCGCGTGTCATAAAGCACCGAGGCGGCGGCCAGAGTCGCGTGGCCGCACAAATTGACCTCCTTGGTGGGAGTGAACCAGCGCAGCGACCAGCCATCCTCGATCGGACGCAGGAATGCGGTTTCGGGATGATTCACCTCCATGGCGATCTTCTGGCAGACCGCATCGGGTAGGTCGGATTCAAGAAGGACGACGCCGGCGGCATTGCCCGAATAGGGTTCATCGGCAAACGCGTCGATCAACCAAAAAGGAAGCTTCAAGCGATTCATTCCGTTCTTCTTTTCTTTTTGAGCGGCTTTCTGAAAGATTCTGATTTCGATTTTTCCCGTTCCAATCTTTCCCGCCGCTCCTTGCCGAATTTCCCGGCGGCGAAGATCCAGAAGGGTGCAATCACAATCGAAGTGGCTAGCGCCAGGCCCGTGCCGAGCATTCCGGCACGGGCCACTTTGTCCTTTTCGTTGCCGCCTGAGCGGTCGATCATCACCATCCCGCCGATACCAAGCAGGATGACCGATAGCAGTGCGATTCCCGTGACGATGAGGGGGAGTTTGAAGTAGCGCAAGGGGAGAGTCCTTTGCGAATCAGGGGGGAATACGGAGAGAAGAAGGGCATAAGAGAGTCTATTCCCGCGCAGTAGATTGGGCCCGCAACAAAAAAACGCTTGCGATCCCGTAGGGTCGCAAGCGTTTTTCAAGCCCTGAGGCTTTCAGGACCTTACTTTTTCACTTCGAACTCGGCGTCGATTACATCGTCGGCCTTGCCGCCCGCGCCGGTTCCGGCCGCTTGCGGTCCAGCGCCCTGAGGACCGCCAGCCGCGTCGCCTGAAACATTGGAATGTTGCAAGGCGGCGTTGAAGGCTTCCTGAAGTTCGCCGGAGGCGCGCTTGATGGCGGCGGCATCTTCACCCTTGGCCGCATCGCGAACCTTGGTGATCGCCGCTTCGAGCGCCTTCTTGCTTGCATCGCCGAACTTGGCGCCCTGGTCCTTCAGTAGTTTCTCAACCCGGTGAGCGGTGTTGTCCGCTTCGTTGCGCGCGTCGATCAGTTCGATCTTGCGCTTTTCGTCCGCGGCATTCGCCTCGGCGTCCTTTTTCATCCGCTCGACATCGTCCTTCGACAGGCCCGACGAGCCCTTGATTTCGACCTTGGCTTCCTTACCGGTGCCGAGGTCCTTCGCGGTCACCTTGAGGATGCCGTTGGCATCGAGCGAGAAGGTGACCTCGATTTGCGGTTCGCCGCGGGGCGCCGCGCCAATGCCTTCGAGGTTGAACTCGCCAAGCAAGCGGTTCGATGGGCTCTTGGCCAGTTCCGATTCGCCCTGGAACACCGAGATCGTGACGGCGGTCTGGTTGTCCGATGCGGTCGAGAAGATCTGCTTCTTTTCGACCGGAATCGAGGTGTTGCGCTCGATGAGGCGCGTCAAGCGTCCCCCCATCGTTTCCAGGCCGAGCGACAGCGGGGTCACGTCGACCAGCAGCACTTCCGACTTGGAACCCAGAAGCAACTGGGCCCCCTGAATGGCGGCACCGATGGCAACGACTTCGTCGGGGTTGACGCCCCGGTGGCCTTCCTTGCCGAAGACTTCCTTGACCATCTGTTGCACGCGGGGCATGCGGGTCATGCCGCCCACGAGTACGACCTGATCAATCTGACCGGGCTTGAGCTTGGCGTCTTCCAGGGCTCGAACGACGGGGCCCTTGCAGCGTTCGATCAACTTTTCGCAAAGTTGTTCGAGCTTGGCGCGGGTCAGGCTGAGCATCAGGTGCTTGGGGCCGCTGGCATCGGCGGTGATGAACGGAAGGTTGATGTCGGTGTTGGTCTGGCCCGACAGATCCTTCTTGGCCCGTTCGGCCGCTTCTTTCAACCGCTGCAAGGCCATCTGGTCCTTACGCAGATCGATGCCGTTTTCCTTTTGGAACTCCTGCGCGATGTAGTCGATGATGACCTGGTCGAAATCGTCGCCGCCCAGGTGGGTGTCGCCGTTGGTCGATTCGACCTTGAACACGCCGTCGCCCACATCGAGGATCGAGATGTCGAAGGTGCCGCCGCCAAGATCGAACACGGCGATCTTTTCGTTGGCCTTCTTGTCCATGCCGTAGGCCAGGCTGGCCGCGGTCGGCTCGTTGATGATGCGCATCCGCTGACGGGTTTTCTTGCCCGTACCCGGATCTTCTATTTCCCATTCGGTGTCGAAACCGGCAATTTGCGCGGCTTCGATCGTTGCCTGGCGCTGGGCGTCGTTGAAGTAGGCGGGGACGGTGATGACGGCCTTGCGCACCGTTTGTCCCAGGTAGGCTTCCGCCGCTTCCTTGAGCTTGCGCAGGATCATTGCCGAAATTTCCGGAGGCGTGTACGCCTTGCCGTCGATTTCGACCTTGGTCAGGTCGTCGCCGGAACCCACGATCTTGTAGGGAACCAGCTTTTCCTCGCCAACCACTTCCTGGCGGCGGCGGCCCATGAATCGCTTGATCGAGTAGATCGTCCGGCGAGGATTGGTAACCGCCTGACGCTTGGCCTGATCGCCTACGAGCCGGTCGCCCTTATCGGTGAATGCCACCACGCTCGGGGTGATCCGGTTGCCATCCTGATTCGCGATGACCTTGACTTCGCCGCCTTCCATGACCGCGACCACGGAATTGGTCGTTCCGAGGTCGATTCCGATGATTTTGTCTTCTGCCATTACTTTGCTCCTTTTCCCGTGTCTGGCGCACCTGGGTCCGTGACGTGCAAACCCTGGTCCGAAGGCGCATTCAGCTTATGTGGCCCCGGGTATTCCCAGAGTCCATCCCTAGCCTGCATGACAAACGGGAATCTTCGAACTGGAAAAAATCAAAAGCAACCTTCGTGCCAAATGCCCTGCGCAAATTGAAAGTCATAAGTTATTCAGAAATATAGGCTTAAGTACTCGAAATTACCCGGCTTTCCGAGGAGTGCGGAGTTTCGATGCCACTTTGGCAGGGAGAGTGGGGGATTTCTGCCTCGAACCGCGCTCGATTTTCGCTTTTTTGGCACTCTATTGGTTCGCTGTCGTTGCCAGACTCAACAACTCTCGTATGTTTTTCTGAAATTTTGACCATTCCGGGTCGGGTTACCGGCATGGCAGGACCGCACCAATCCAACCCCTAAGCTCATCGACTCAGGATCCTCGAAATGGCCCGCAAACCCGAACTGCCCCCTCCCTCGGACGACAAAGAGGCCAAAGAGCCCGCCAAGGACAGCAAGGCTCCGCTCTCCCCTGGCTTACCGGCCAAATCGATGGCCCACCTCAAGGTTCTGCGCGAGAAGATCGATAAGCTCGATCACCAGATCATCAAATCCATCAACGAACGAGCGAGTCTCGCGGCGGAAATCGGCAAGATCAAGTCGGCGGCCGGGGAAGAGATTTTCAACTCGGCGCGGGAAGAAGAAGTCCTGACCAATGTGTTGCAACTGCACAGGAATTTAAGCGGCGCCGTGGGCGAGGCGACCATTCGCGCCATTTTCCGCGAGTTGATGTCGGGCTCGCGCGCCTTGCAAAAAGTGCTCAAGGTGGCCTACCTGGGGCCCGAGTACAGCTTCAGTCATATCGCGGCGGTGGAGCGTTTTGGCACGGCGGTGGAATTCGTCGCCGTCGGCTCGATTGCCGCGGTCTTCGAAGAAGTCAATCGGGGCCATGTCGATTTCGGCGTGGTGCCGGTCGAAAACTCGACGGATGGCCGCGTTGCCGACACCCTGGAAATGTTTTTGCGCATGTCGCAAATGATCATCTGCGCCGAAATCCGCCTCAACGTCCATCACAACCTGTTGGCGCGCTGCGAACATCAGGACATTCGCCGGGTTTATAGCAAGCCCCAGGCGCTCTCGCAGTGCCGCAACTGGTTGGCGAAGAACGTGCCCCAGGCCGTCTTGAAAGAAGTCAGCTCCACGGCGGTGGCCGCCGAACTGGCCCAGCGCGAACCGGGCGCCGCGGCCGTCGCCAGCCGCGAAGCCGCCGTGCACTATGGCCTGCGAATCGTCTTTTCCGATATCGAAGACTATCCGGACAATGAAACCCGGTTTGCGGTCATCGGCAACCATAAATGCGGCCGCACCGGCCATGACAAAACCTCGATCATTTTCCGGGTGCCGCACAATCCCGGTTCGCTGGTGGAGGCCCTGGAAATCTTCCGATCCGCGAAGATCAATTTGACCTGGATCGAGTCGTTCCCCGCACGCTCCGGCAAGGGGGAAAAGCCCGAATACATCTTCTTCGTCGATTTCGAAGGCCACCAGGAAGACCCAAAAGTTTCCAAAACCCTAAAATCGCTTGAGACCTACTGCAAGGAAATTCACATCCTTGGTTCGTTCCCTGTCGCCAGGATTCAGGCTTAAGCCGAATTCTGCCTTGTAACCCCGCCCAGACGAATGGGGTACAGAACGGGGGGTAATGACCGGCGCAAATGCGCCGGCCATGGGGTTCAGTTGGTTTGCGAAAGGCATTGCCAAGGTATAGCTCATCATGATTATCGTCGTGGCTCCGGACACCACCCCGGCCCAGGTTGACCATATTTGCGAACGCATTCGCGAACTGGGACTGAAGCCGCACCTGTCCCAGGGAGAGCAAAGGGTCATCATCGGCGTGATTGGCGATGAAACTCGTCTGCAAACCCAACCCCTCGCCGCCATCCCCGGCGTCGAGCAGGTGCTGCCGATTTTGAAGCCGTTCAAATTGGCCAGCCGGCAGATGCGCAAGCTCGACACGATTGTCGAAGTTTCCGGCGCGCCGGGCACAGCTCCGGTAAAAATCGGCGGCGGCCATCTGGCGCTCATCGCTGGTCCCTGCGCCATCGAGGGGGAGGAAATCCTGGCGGAAATCGCCAAGGGAGTGCGCGCGGCGGGGGCCAACATCCTGCGTGGCGGCGCCTTCAAGCCCCGAACCAGTCCTTATAGCTTCCAGGGAATGGGCGAGCCGGGCCTGCGCATTTTGAAAGACATCGGCCATGCTCACGGCATGCCGGTCGTCACCGAAATCATGGATCCGCGCCAGGCCGATCTGGTCGTCAAATATGCCGACATGCTGCAAATCGGCGCGCGCAACATGCAGAACTTCGACCTGCTCAAAGAGGTGGGCCAGACGCGAAAGCCGGTGCTTCTGAAGCGCGGCCTGTCCGCCTCGGTCAAGGATCTGCTCATGTCGGCCGAGTACATTCTGGCCGAGGGGAACCCCAATGTCGTGCTCTGCGAGCGCGGCGTGCGTAGCTTCGAGGAATCGACGCGCAACATGCTCGATCTGGCCTCGGTGCCCAATGTGAAGGGGCAAAGCCATCTGCCGATGATCGTCGATCCCAGTCATGCGACCGGCCGGCCCGACCTGATCCCCGCGATGGCGCGCGCCTCAGTCGCCGCCGGCGCCGACGGCGTGCATGTTGAAGTTCACTCTTGCCCGGAGAAAGCGCTCTCCGATGGGCCGCAGGCCTTGCTGCCCGAGCAATTTGCCAAGCTGGCCAAGGACCTGGAAAAACTGGCCCAGGTCATGCACGGCTCATTCCAATAAAGTTTAACATTCGATTTCAACTGCATTGAAATCGAATGTTAAATGGAAAAACCTCCTGTAATCGATCCGCCAACTCTCTTTTTGTTTGAACAAGGATTTTGAGCATGCGTCGTAAATTTGTGGCAGGCAACTGGAAGCTGAACACGAACAAGACCTCGGCCGTGGAACTGGCCAAGGCCGTGGCGGCTGGAGTCAAGCCGGGCGATCCGCGCGTTGCCGTTTGCCCGCCGGCGGTTTACCTGGGTGTGGTGGCCGATGCGGTCAAGGGGACTGCGGTCGAAGTGGGCGGGCAAAACGCCTATTCGGCGCCAGCGGGCGCCTTCACCGGGGAAAACAGCCCGGCAATGATCAAGGAACTGGGCTGCACCCTGGTCATTCTTGGCCACTCCGAGCGGCGCCAGTATTTCGGAGAAACCAACGAGGGGATCAACAAGAAGACGAAGGCGGCCTTCGATCAGGGCCTTGATCCGATCGTTTGCGTCGGCGAAACGCTGGCCGAACGCCAGGCGGGCAAGACCTTCGAAGTGCTCAAAACGCAACTCTTGGGATCGCTGCAAGGCTTGCCGGCCGACAAACTGCCCAGCCTTGTCCTCGCTTACGAGCCGGTCTGGGCGATCGGCACCGGCGTCAATGCAACGCCTGAACAAGCCCAGGAAGCGCATGCCTTCTTGCGCGGCCTCGTCAAGGAAACCTTTGGCGCCAAACTGGCCGAAGGGATGGTTATCCTTTATGGCGGCAGCGTGAAGGCCGATAACGCGGCGACGCTCTTTGGTCAGCCCGATGTGGATGGCGGCCTCATTGGCGGCGCCTCGCTCGATGCCAAGGGCTTCTTGCAAATCGTCGCCGCTGGGCGCGGCGCATAAAGATAAGAGGCTGGGCGCGGCGCATAAAGATAAGAGGCTGGGCGCGGCGCATAAAGATAAGAGGCTGGGCGCGGCGCATAAAGATAAGAGGCTGGGCGCGGCGCATAAAGATAAGAGGCTGGGCGCGGCGCATAAAGATAAGAGGCTGGCCGCGGCGCGTAGAGAACAGGTGCTGGCTGCGGGCGCGTAAGGCGCTCGTCGCGATTTTGGTTATAAAAGGCAGGGACAGGACGCGATCCGATTGCGTCCTGTCCCTGCCTTTTTTTTGATGACATGAGAAGCCTGGCGAGTATCGAAAAGGCCGATTCAACGGGCGAGGAGGCTTTCCCATGGATAACCATTACGCAAGTGGAGTGATCCTTTTGGTGTTCGGCTCGACCACCGTGGCATAAGAGCCCACTGATGGAAAACCAGACGCTTCAAAAATAAACCCCGCCGAGGCGGCGAAAAAATTCAAAGACCTTCAGGCCTCTTACAACCAACTCAGTCAGGAAGCGGTGAAGGATTTCCGCGGCGCCAGCCCAGAAAATAAGGGCAAGGCGTTGGTCGCGGCCCCGGAGAAACTCAAGAAACTGCCCCGTGCCGACTATGCACAACGGTCGCTTGAGCTCGCGCAGTCAATCGGGCCGAAGGATGCCACCAGTTTCCCGGCGCTCATGTACGCCTTGAATCTGTCTCGCGACAGCGGCCATCCGGAAATTGCCGTTGAATTTTCTCAAAGCTGGCACAAAGGCGCTATGCCCCTGATTTGACATCCCCATTGACTGCCGCGATCTTCAGTGGTTGGACCTTCCCGCCCTAGGTTTTATCGGGATCGTAAGCCGTGGTACCGCAATTCGCAGCTGAAGCCTGCGCTTCCGGGGTTGCCTGCTTGTCTTGTCTATTTTTGCTGCCTTGCGAACTCGGTGCAGTTTTCGCAGACCGTAGCTGCGGCAACATCCTCACGGATTGCGGAAGCTCATCTGTTTTTAAGGTGTTTTGCTAAAGAAAAGGCCGCCACTCCCTTGGCCAGAGTGCAAGGGTTCAGGTAGAGTGAAATCGTGAAGGCAAACACCGCCGTTTCCCTCCATGGCTTGTCCCACGCTCGGGCCAAGCTTACCGGCGTGCCTTTTTCGATCGCGATGCTTGGCCGCAAAGCGTTGCGGCGGGTCTCTGCATCCTCATGACCTTTTCTACTTTTCTCAAGGACTCATTCCCCATGCGTAAATGGTTGTCAGGTTTGGCGATATTGGCCCTGGGCATTCCCGCCATGGCTCAAGATGCCGCCGAAACGAAGAAGAAGGCTGATTCAACTCCCGCCAAGAAGATCACTCCGTCTGGCGAGGCCAAAAAGGCGCTCACCAGGGAGCAGTCCGAAGGGCAAAAGAAGTTCGCGGAAATCCAGAAGGAACTGGGGAAGCTTCGGCAGGAAGCGATGAAGGAGTATGTGGCGGCCAAGCCTGAAGACCGGGCCAAACTGATTCCCGCGACTCAGGCCAAACTGGACAAATTACCGATTGGGGAATTTGCCAAGAAGACCGTTGCATTACTTCAATCGACCGATGAGAAGGATCCGGTTGTGGTGCAAGCGATCCAGTTTGCCGCCATGGATCCAGGCTGCGTGCCGGAAATCGAGAAACTGATTAAGGGTTACAAGTCCCCTTCAGTCAAAGGAAACGGGTATTCCATCCTTGCGCAAAGCCAGATGCAAGCGGCCGGCAAGGACGGTCTGACCAAGGAGAAAATTGAGGAGTTAGAGAAAAAAGCGGAAGGTTACTTTGAAACTGTCGCCAAGGAATATGCGGATGTCCCGAGTGGCCGCGGCACCTTGGGCGAAGCCGCCAAAAAGTCACTGTTCGAATTGAAGAATCTCTCGGTGGGCAAAGTTGCTCCCGAAGTTACCTGCCTCAACATCGATGGCGACAAAGAGGACAAGCTGTCCAATTACAAAGGCAAGGTCGTGGTGCTCGATATCTGGGCCACCTGGTGCGGGCCTTGTGTGGCCATGATTCCCCACGAAAAGGAAATGGTCGAAAAGCTTAAAGGCAAGAAGTTCGCCCTGATTTCCGTTTCCGGCGATGATAAAAAAGAGACCTTGGTCAATTTCGTTGAAAAGACCAAAATGCCCTGGACGCACTGGTTTGCCGAACGGAAAGGGATTTTGCAAGATTGGAATATCCGATTCTACCCCACCGTTTACATCCTCGATCACAAAGGCGTGATCCGCGCCAAGGGTCTGCGTGGCGAGGAGATGGAAAAGAAGGTGGAAGAATTGCTGGCGGAAATGGATAATAAAAAAGTAAGCTAAGATTGCTTGTTTAATTCTACTGAAGAAGCCGCTGAATTTTCAGTGGCTTTTTTTATGCTTATTTTTTAGAGAAAGTGTGCTATCGAAACCTAATAGCATCTTATTTCAACGGAGGTCCCTGCGGGGAGGTGCGCAGGATATTCCCACCACCGATCGCCGTCCTCTGGCCTTACAGGGAAGCAGTCAAGCGCGCCCCTTGGCGTTTATTGAAGGGGTTCCTGCATTTCGAGTTTGGACGGAATGCTCGAACGTGCGACTCGATCAGCATTTCCCGAAAGGAATGGTTTTTGTAGCCTGACAATGAAGGTGGCTTCTTGGCGATGATTCACTTGGTCAGCGCGGTTCTTTGGGAGTCGAGACGTTTTTCCGAGAGTACTGATCCTACTTGCTCTCTTTATAAGGATTCACCCCCGATGAAAAGGCACCCATCCAGGAGCATTGCGTTGTCCGGTTTGACGCTTCTGGCCTTTGGCATTTTCGCCATGGCCCAAGATGCCGGGGGCTCCAAGAAGAAGCCCGAAACGACTCCCGCCGAGAAAGTCAAAACCACAGGAGACACGAAGAAAGCGCCCGCCAAGGAACCATCCGAAGGCGAAAAGAAGCTTCACGAAATTATGGAGGCATTTAGCAAACGTCGAGCGGATGTGGTCAAGGAATTGCAGGTAGTAAATCCGGAAGATCGGAAAAAATTGGGACCTGAAATTACGATCAAGCTGAACAAACTTTTCGCGGAAACTGCCCAGCAGGCGATTGACCTGGCTAAAACACTTGATGAAAAAGACCCGGCAATACCGAAAGCATTGCGCTATGCCATATTAAGAGATTCCAATAGCATCGAAAAATTCGAAGCGCTTGCCAGGGAAAGCAAATCCAGAACGATCAAAGGGAATGCCCATTTGATCTTGGGACAGAAATTGGCAGACGCGGCGGAAGCGCCGAATTTGGCCGAAGGCAAAGTAGCAGAGCTTCAGAAAAAGGCTGCCTCCTATTTCGATATCGTGATCAAGGAATTCGCCGATGTCCCGGGCCGATGGGGCGATTTGGGCAAAGCTGCACAAATCGCGCTGAACGAGATGCGCCTGCTCAAGATTGGCGCCTCTGCCCCCGAAGTTACTTGCCTCAATATCGACGGCGACAAACAGGATAAGCTGTCCAACTACAAGGGCAAAGTGGTCGTGCTCGATATCTGGACCACCTGGTGCGGCCCTTGTGTCGCCATGATTCCCCAAGAAACGAAAATGGTCGAAAGACTCAAGGGTAAGAAATTCGCCTTGATCTCTGTTTCCGCCGATGACGAAAAGGAAACGCTGATCAAATTTCTGGAAAAAACCAAGATGCCGTGGATCCATTGGTTTTCGGGAAACAAAGGAATCACTGAGGACTGGAATGTTCGCTATTTCCCAACGATTTACATCATTGACCACAAAGGGATCATTCGGGCCAAGGATCTTTGGGGCGAGAAAATGGAAAAGAAGGTTGAGGAATTGCTGGCTGAAATGGAAAAAGAAAAAGCGGGCTAAGGTTGATTGGGTTAGCGAAGTCAGAGAAAAAGCCACTGGAATTTCAGAGGCTTTTTCTCTTTAATCAGAACTTATTACTCAGATGTCGAGCCTGGTTGCCCAAAGCCCCTGAGCCGATTCGATTCTCATGAATCCAGGATATCGCAACGAACCGATTTTTACCGAACTTCATTTTGACAGTAGATGCGTCCGTCTGCTATCTTCGCACGCAGGTCCTATTGCTTTTTCAGGAATTTTGCCCATGCGTACGTGGTTGACCGCCATCGCGGTTCTCGCCCTGGGAACATCGGCCAACACCCAGGAATCTCAAGGGGACGCGAAACCACCAGAAGCGGCTTTCCTCATCAACGCCGCTGTCTTAGCGCATGGGAATCAAGAGGGGCCTTCCCCCGAGGCTCTTGAAGCATTGAGGCGATTTGCCCTCTTGAAGAAAGAGTCCGAGGATCTGGAGGCGGCTTCCTTGAAAGCCCTGGAAGCGGCGTCACCGCAAGATCTCCCCAAATTGCGCGATGAATACATGAACCGGATGTTCCAGGCTCGGGGCGCTTACGCCGTCAAGGCAATGGAACTGGCCCGGGCCCTTGACCCCAGGGATCCCGCGATTTTCGAGCCCCTCTTGTTTGTCCTGCAAAATGGCTTCAGCGGCCGCAAACCGGCGGAAGTCGCCCAAGCCAAGGAATGGCTTCTCAAGCATCAGGTTGATCATCCTCAATTTGGCTCCGTCATTTCGTTCATTGCCAATCTCGGCCCCGATCAATTGGCCGTAATCGAGTCGATTGCCAGGCAAGCCAAAAATCCCTCCACCAAAGGCCAGGCTTTTTATGCACTGGGCTACATGAATCTCCAGCATTCCTCGGGCATCGTTCAGATTGACGAAAAAGCATCCGACGAGCGTCTGAAATCGGCGAAGAACTATTTCGAACTGGTGGTGCGAAGTTATCCTGAAGTCGACACCCCACGAGGCAAGGCGGGAGTTCTCGCAAGAGGACTGCTCAACGAAATGATGAACCTCAAGGTCGGCAACGCCGCTCCTGAGGTTGTCTGCCTCAACATCCATGGCAACCGGCCGGATCAACTTTCCCAGTACCGGGGGAAGGTCGTGGTTCTCGACATCTGGGCCATCTGGTCGAGGCAGTCGGTGGCGGCAATCCCCCAGCAAAGGAAACTGGTCGAACAATTCCAAGGTAGGAGATTTGCCCTGATCTCCGTTTGCGGCGATGCGAAGAGAGAAACCCTGGACCGATTCCTCGAAAAAAACAAGATGCCCTGGACCCACTGGTTCGCCGGTCAATCCGGCATCATCCTCGACTGGGGTGTGCGCAAATACCCAACGACTTACATCATCGACCACAACGGGGTAATCCGGGCGAAAGACCTGCGGGGCAAACCACTGGAAGCCAAGGTACTCGAACTCTTGGCCGCCATGGAACAACCAAGATCAGGCCAGTGACTCCAACTGCGATCTTTTTGCCTTGCTGACTGCATAAAAATGAAAAAAAGACGGTCCAGTCGAATCGCCGGATATTGGCGCTTATGTAGTCTGATTTGGAAGCTGTTTTCTCGAGTATTGTTTCCTTGCCGTCTGATTCATCCTCACGTAAGGATTTTGTCCCATGCGCAAATGGTGGTCCGGTATGGCGGTTTTGGCAATGGGTATCCCTGTCATGTCCCAGGGCCCGGGTGAGGCTAAGAAAACACCGGAATCGGTACCCGCCCGACAAGGAGGATCCGCCGACCTGATCGAGGCGCAGAAAAAATTCGCGGCTTTGAAAAAGGAAGCCGAGGAATGGGAGTTGAACACGAGGAAAGCACAGCGGATGATCGGGGAAACGGACAGGCTGAAGAGTCGGCAGGATTCCTTCAAAAAATCGGCCGAGACCCGGGGTAGCTTTGCGGTCAAGGCGATGGAGATGGCCAAAGTCTACCCTCCCACGGACCCGTTGGCGTTCGAACCGCTGTTTTTCGCAATGCAAAATGGTTTCGCCGCTCGCAAGAACGCGCTCGTTGACGAAGCCAAGGAACTGCTTCTGAAGAACTATCTGGACCATCCGCAATTTGGCAAGGTGATCACGTTTGTTATGAGCACGAGCCAAAGCATCGACCTTCGGTTCAGCGAGATCGGGAAAATCGCGAAGGAAGCCAAGAGCGCTTCCACGAAGGGGCAGGCTTATTTTGCATTGGGTCTTACCCATCAATCGGTGGCCGCGATCCTCGCCGCTCGCGATGCGAAAGCTTCTGACGAGCATCTGAAATCCGCGAAAGAGTATTTTGAAATCGTGATCAAGGATTACCCGGAAATCGAAACTCCTGGCGGCAAGGTGGGTGCCCTCGCCAGGGCACGGCTCAGCGAAATGAATCTCAATCCGGGCCGTGCCGCCCCTTCAGCCACATGCCTCAATATCGACGGAAACAAACAGGACCAACTTTCCCATTACAAGGGAAAGGTCGTTATGCTCAACTTTTGGTCCACCGCTCCCCCCCCCATTCCTCCAGCGTTTGCCCAGGAAAAGGAAAGAGTGGAAGCGATGTTTTCCCAGCAGAACCTTGCCGCGATTGCCCAGAAAAAGGAGCTAATCGAAAAACTCAAAGGCAAGTCGTTTGTTCTTATATCCGTAAACGCCGATGAAAAAAGAGAAACGCTCGACAAGTTCCTTGAGAAAAACAAGATGCCCTGGATCCAATGGTATGCTGGACCGTCGGGCATAACCCTCGACTGGGGCGTGCGCCGATTCCCGACGACCTACATCATCGATCATAAGGGGGTCATTCGGGCCAAGGACCTGCGCGGCAAGCCATTGGAGGCAAAAATCGCGGAACTGTTGGCCGAATTGGAAACCAATCCCCAGGGCTAAGCCCTTTGCGGCTTGAGCCTCTTATCGCCATGGGCCCATTCGCCCGTGGCGTTTTTTTCGAAACGCTCGCTGTGCGGCAGGTTGTGGGGTGGCCCTTTGCCCCTGCGAGAAGCAGAATAGTTTTGCCCCCCCATGGTTCGCTTCAACGCCCGCGCACATCTGACACGCGCCCGTGGCATTGCCGATGATTTCTTTCAGGGATTGCACATGACATCATTGCGCCTCCGGTTTTTTCTTCTTTTGAGCCTGGTTCCTGCTGGCGAAATCCAACGATTGGCGGCACAGGAGGCCGTCAGCCAAAAACCCGAGGTGCTGGAGTCGCAAGCCCCGGGAAAGAAGCAACCCGAGCGCCCCGCTTCCGTCTCCCCCTTCCTTGCGGGGCCGACACCGAAATGGATCTGGGGCGCCCATCCCGACAAGAAGTATCAGCTCAACAAGAAGTTCGTGGCTCCCAAGGACGGCAAGGCCCGCTTGAAATTTTCCTGCGATAACGAAGTCGAAGTGGCCCTTAACGGCAATCGCCTGGGCCGAAGCACGGAGTGGGAAGTTCCCGTCGAGGTCGACGCGTCCAAGGCCCTGCGCGAAGGGGATAACACCTTGAGCGCGGTCGTCACCAATCATGGAGGCATCGCGGCATTTGTTTGCAAGTTGATCGTTACCGCTCCCGGCGGCCAAGAGACGCAAATCATTTCCGACGAATCGTGGAGTGCCAACGAATTCGGCGTGCGCGGCGCCATCGCGCCGGTCAAGATCATCGGCAAACTCGGCGATGGCCCCTGGGGCGATCTTTTCGCCCAGGCCTCGGGCCCGGCGGGAAATGCGATTTTTCAACTCCCTGAAGGGTTCCAAATCGAACGGCTTTTCACTGTGCCCAGAGAAACGATGGGGTCATGGGTGTGCCTGGGTCTTGACGATCGCGGCCGGTTGATCGCCAGTGACCAGGACAATCGCGGTCTTTTTCGCATCACGCCCGGAAAGGTGGGAACCCAAGAGTCGACGCGCATCGAAAAACTCAAGGTCAACATGTCGGGCGTCCAGGGGATGCTCCATGCCTTTGGCAGTCTTTATGTCTGTGCCAACGGCGGCCCTGGATCGGGGCTTTATCGGCTGACCGATACCCATGGCGACGATCAGTACGACAAGGTGGAAAAGCTCAAAAGCATCCGCGGAGGCGGTGAACATGGCCCACATGCTTTGCGTTTGAGTCCCGACGGCAAGGGAATCTTGCTTTTGTGCGGCAATCACACGCTGCCGCCGGAAGGATTTCAAGCGAGCCGTATTCCGTCGAACTGGGCCGAAGACCATCTACTACCGCGCCAGTGGGACGCCAACGGCCATGCCGTCGGCATCATGGCTCCGGGTGGCTATGTCGCTCGCACCGATCCCGAGGGCAAGACCTGGGAAATGCTGAGCATAGGTTATCGCAACCCCTATGACATGGCGGTTCATCCCGATGGCGAGATGTTCGTTTACGACGCCGACATGGAATGGGACTTAGGGATGCCCTGGTACCGTCCCACCCGCGTCAACCATGCCACCAGCGGCAGCGAGCTGGGCTGGCGTAGCGGCACGGGAAAGTGGCCCGCCTATTACCCCGATAGCTTGCCCGCGATGATCGACATCGGCCCCGGCTCGCCCGTGGGCGTCGAACTGGGCGCCGGCGCCAAGTTCCCCGCCAAATATCAAAATGCGCTTTACATATGCGACTGGACCTTCGGCACGATCTACGCCCTTCACCTGCAACCTTCAGGTTCGACCTACAAGGCGAAGCGCGAAGAATTCGTTTCTCGCTCGGCATTGCCCCTGACCGATCTGGTCGTGGGCAAGGACGGGGCGCTTTATTTCATCGTGGGAGGCCGTGGCACGCAATCGGAACTTTACCGGGTCAGCTACACCGGCAACGAATCGACCGAGCCTGTCGACCTGCGCCACGAAGCCGGCCAGGCCGAGCGCGCCGAACGCCAAAAGCTCGAATCGTTTCACCGACCCGGGCCAGTTGCCGAAGCCGATTTGTCACGGATCCTTCTTCAACTGAACCATTCTGACCGGTTCACCCGCTACGCGGCACGCATCGCCTTGGAACATCGCAGTCCCGCCTCCTGGGAGCAAAAAGTCCTGGAACGAAAAGAGCCCGATGCGCTCATCGCCGGGATCATCGCGCTGGCCCATCAGGGGAACAAACAGCTCAAACGTCGGGGACTGGAAGCGCTTGGCCGGATCGATTTCAACTCCTTGACACAAAGCCAAAAACTTGACTGGTTGCGCGCGATGCAACTCCTCTTCTTGAGGATGGGGGAACCGGACAAGGACGAAGCGGCTTCCTGGGCGAAGCGGCTCGAACCGCTGTTCCCTGCCCATGACGATTTCGTCGATCGCGAACTGATGAATTTGCTCGTCTACCTGAAATCGACGAAGGTCGCGGCGATCGCGATGAGGATGCTGCAAAAGCCCTCGAAGCCGATCGATCCGGTGGCGATCGACGAGGTCATGGCGCGCAATCGCGGTTACGGGGGTACCGTGATGCAAATGATGGCGAACGCCCCCGATCCCCAGAAGATCCAGATCCTTTTTACGTTGAGAAATTTGAAGGAACCCTGGACGCGCGAGGAGCGCAAGATCTATTTCACCGCGCTCAGTGAAGCGCGCACCCGGACGGCGGGGGCCAGTTATCAGGGCTTTTTGAACAACATCGAACGAGAGGCATTCGACAATGCCACCGATGACGACCGGTTGGCGATCGAGGCTCTCGGCCTGCGCAAGCCGCCGAAACTGGCCGCGTTGCCCAAGCCGATCGGCCCGGGCAAAAGCTGGACGATGGACGAATTGAGCGCTCTGTCCAAGGCGGCCCTCAAGGGACGCAGCTTCGAGGGGGGCAAACGAGCCTTCGCCGCGGCGCGCTGCATCGTTTGCCACCGTTACTGGGGAGACGGTGGGGCGACCGGCCCCGACCTCAGCCAGGCCGGCGGAAGGTTCAACTTCCGGGATCTTTGCGAATCGATCGTCGAACCGAACAAGATCGTTTCGGATCAGTACAAGGCCTCGATCATTGAAACGAAAAAAGGAAAACTGATCACCGGTAAAATCGTTTCGCAAACAGCCGAGCGTTTGATCGTGGTCACCGATCCGGAGGACTCAACCAAAACCCTTGAACTGCTCAAGTCCGACATTGAGGAGCTCAAACCGTCGCCGATTTCCTTGATGCCGGGCAAGCTGCTCGACTCCCTCAATCAAACCGAGGTGCTCGATTTGATTGCTTATCTGCTGGCGCGTGGCGATTCGGGCAACGCCATGTTTCGGCCCTGATCCGTAGGATCGCAGAGGATCGGATCCGTAGGATCGCAGAGGATCGGATCCGAAGGACCGCAGAGGAACAGGTCCTTGCATCGGTGAGGGGGCCGCTGAAATAGCGGCCCCAGATTCTACCGGGAGGTCCGCATGTTGCCGAGAGTTGCTGTGATCGGCGCCGGTGCGATGGGGGGATGGAGTGCGCTGCAAATGCGCCGCGTTGGCGCCTCGGTGACCCTGCTTGATCAAACCGGGCCCGCGCACGATGGGGCGTCCTCGGGTGATGCCTCCCGGGTGTTTCGCCACACTTATGCCGACTTGGCGATGACCCGCCTGGCCAAACGGGCACGAGCCTTGTGGTTGGATTTTCAAACGCAGTGGAAAACACATCTTTACCAGGAGAGTGGCGTGCTGTGGCTGGTTTCGACCGACGCGGACGAAGTCGAGAAGGCAGGACTGGCGAATCTGAAGCGCGAAGGAATCGACCATGAATCGCTCACGCGCCACGCATTAGTTGAGCGGTTCCCCCAACTGAATCTGGACGGTGTGCGCCATGGCTTCATCGAGAAACCGGCCGGATTTCTCCGGGCGCGTACGGCTTGCCAAAAGGTGGTCGAGGTCTTTGCGCACGAGCGCGGAGACTACCGGCAAACTCAGGCCAAACTGGGAACCCAAACGGGCGCCAAGCTCGATTTCTTGAAACTGGGAGACGGTAGCGAATTCTGCGCCGACATCTATTTGTTTGCCTGCGGCTCCTGGCTGAAAGCGATGTTTCCCGACTGGTTAGGTTCGGCGATCCGCCCGACGCGCCAGGAGGTGTTCACTTTTTCGGCGCCGGATGAAGCGGTGGCGTCCCTGCCAGTCTGGGCCGATCATGGCGAAGAGTTTTGGTACGGCATTCCCGATCCCCAACAAAAGACATTCAAGATCGCCAATGATACGCGCGGTGCTCCGTTTGATCCGGCGCGCGCAGACCGCACGCCAAGCTGCGAGGGGCTTGCCCAGGCCAGGGCCAAATTGGCGAGCCGGTTTCCGTCACTGGCCCAAGCGCCGCTCGAAAGTGCGCGGTTTTGTCACTACGAAAACACACCCGATCTCGGGCTCTTTTTCGATCGCCATCCGGAACTGACCAATGTCTGGGTCATGGGAGGCGGGTCGGGCCACGGCTTCAAGCATGGTCCCGCCCTGGGAGAAATGGCGGCCGAAGTCATTCTGCAAGGCAAGCAGGTGCCAGATGGTTTTCTGACGAAGCGCTGGCAGAAACCCGCATCTGCTGAACCGGGGCGCTAGTCCCATTCAAGTTCGTGATGTTCCTTGCCTAACCTATCCCCTGATCTCCGTGCAACAACCTCACTTCAGGAGTTGCATCGAACTTGAGGAATTCCTGGATCACAAGGGGTAGACTTAGCAACTGGTAGTAATGATCTTGAGGTACATCGGCGTGTGTGGGGGGAACTCAGCGACCACCAGGGGATCGGTTACAGCCTAACTCGTGTCAGACGTCCCGACGGAAGTGACGTATGGCGAATGTATAGTGGGTCGAGCGGGAGTGTGCGATATAACCTGCGACCGGGAGAGCAGGTTGTTCGGTACGGAGGTCGTATCCACCCGAGCCGTAGCGCGGACCCGAGTCACTTCTTTGACGAGGACATGGGTAGGATGGCGCGCGATGCGGAAACTCTGAACCGGTTGTGGCTGCGAATGGGTTACCAAGGCAGAATGCTGCACATTCGCGTGATTTATGGACCGAACCGGGTTGATACCACTCGATACTTCCCGAACGAAGGACGATGACATGAATAAAGATTCAGTCGAGCCATTATTCGATCTGACGGACGAATTCTTCTGTGGCTGCGGGGAACCGATGAAAATCAACCTCGACAGACATCTGCCACCAATCGGCTGCCCAGTCTGTAATTCGGAATGGGCCGTTGATTCACCAAAAGAGTTCAAGCAGATTGCGGATTTGCTACGTCGTTACTGGCTCGAACGAGGCAGGAGAGACTATGCCGGGCTTGGCGACCAAGCTTAAAATCCGCCGTCCTGCTGGTCGTAGCCTTGATTAAGGCCGTGGTGTGCAATTGCCCTCAGAATGATCCCACAAGCAATGGCCGTCAGGGAATCTTCACCTTGATGGCGGTGCCGTTTTCCTCCAGGGCAATCAGTTCTTCGGCGTGAGGCCGGGCGAAAATGTAAGTCAAAGGCGATCCCGCCGCCGGTTTGTCCTTGGGCGCAAACGAGACAAATTTCCCATCAAGCATCTTCAACCACTGGATCTCGCCATCTTCGGTAAGCGCGGCGACTTTCCCGGGCCCGAGCAGGCTCACGGCGCGGTAGGGGCGATCTCCCGAGTGAATGCGATGAAAGGAATGGGGCTTACCCATTTTTTGGACTTCAAAGGTGGACCAGTGCAGATTGGCGGCGAGATCGATCCAGGCCAGGTCAAGCTGCTTGGCCTCGGGAAAGATCCGGTCAAATCGCATTCCCCGGCCGATTTGCGGTGCTTCCCAGTAGGAAAACCAGCCTGGCGACCACTCCTGCACCTGCATCCTTCCCTTGATCGATTCCGTGTAGGTCACCGTAAATCGGTCCCATGACCAGTACGATCCCGGCCCGGAACTCGCGCTGAAAAACGGCGCTCCTTGAGTCGATTTTGCAACGGTTCTTTTTTGCAATAAGTCAAAAGCGGCGAATTGAAAGCGCTCTTGAGCATTGTCCACATGAATGATCTGCGCCGACTTGCCGCTTTGAGATTCTCCGCCCGAAACGGGATCCCCCGACTCGGTCTCCGATTGAATCCAGGGCGTGCCTCCCAGCGCGTCGATCTGGATCGAAGTTGCCAACTGAAACGTGCTCGCGGAGCGAAAAACAAACAACTGCAGATAATATTTGACCAGGGGTTGTTCCGTGGTTGCATTTTCCGGATCGATGTCTTCACTGGCCGCCGGGGTGGTTCCTTGTATTTCCAGGCTGGTTAACACATAAATCTTGGAGGCGATCGGGTCGCAGGCAATGCCGATCGTCTTGCCATAGGAAGCGTAATTGATCACGGGATGGATCGTCCCCTGGTCGGGCCGCCACACCAGGATCTGCGAGTCGGAAGCAACGACCAGGTCCCGCGTTTGCCGGGAAGCGATCGCGAAGCGTACCGGACCGTTGAGCAAAACGGTCGCCGGCTGAGCTGCCTGTTCCTGTTGTTTTTTGGACTTGGACGCGGACAGGGTTCGGGCGGCAAAGAGGGCATCGCGATAGACCGCCGCGGGCCAGGTCCGCCCCATGCCAAATAAAGTTCCCGACGCGTTCTCTCCGCGCTTTCTCGATTGGCCCGCTTCGGCGTGCACGATGGTGCCAAAAAAAAGCCGGGCCTGATCTCTTAGATCAAGATCGCGCACTCCGGCAAACTGTTCGCGGGAAAGGTTGAGCGCATGATTCGATACCCGACTTGCCTCCTCGAAGCCAATCGCATCGCGTTTGGCCTTGGCCTGGATCGCCCATTCCTGGAAGGTCTCCCAATCTTTCGCGGCGGCCGATTGATCGAGCAATCTTTGGCCGCAAACCCGGGTTTCCACGCCGTTGGCATCCCAGCCCTTCTGGTAGAATTTTCTTGCCAGGTCGTGATCGCCGACTTTTTTGGCGATCAAATCTCCCGCCTGGAGGTGGCGGCCGGCTTCGGCATGAAGATTGGCCTGACGGATAAAGAGATCCCTGGCCTGATCATCCTCGCCCAGGCGTTCGAGCAGGATTCCCGCCAATTCATATTGGCGCTCTTGCACATAAAGCCGCACCGCTTCGTCCCAGTCTCCCGCTTTTTCAAAGGTTCTCGCGGCCAACATCGGATCGTTCAATTTGTCGCGGTAGAGGATCGCCGCATCGCGAAACATTCCACCCGCGATCAACGCGCCGGCGGCGCTGCGCAGATCGTTGAGCAAAAACCCGTAAAGGTAGGCGGCCCGTCGAAAGTCTCCGCGGTCCATCGCTTCTTGCGCCAGCTTGCGGTATTCACCGGCCAGGTCGTTCCAGACGGTGCCGCCTCCCAGCCAGGAGACCGCATGGCCGGCAGCGCCGCCCAAAAGTTTGGAGAGGGAATAGTAGGGAGACTGCTCGCTGAGCCGGCTGCTTGTGCCCACTCTTCCTGAGCCCCACTGTGGATCGGAAATGGCGATGGGCGCCCGCCGTAAACCTTTTTCAATGTCGCCAGAACGCAGTTGCCGCAAGACTTCACGCAGTGCCGCTTCCTGCGAACCCAGAAGTTTCTCGGTCAGCCGGGGGACGCTCTCCAGCGCCTTTTTCGCCATTTCCGCTCCGAATTGGGACAGACCGGGCAGCCGGGTCATGTTGCCGATCCAGGCCAGGAACTGTCCGCTTTTTAGATTCACCTGGCCCTTGATTGTTTCCCAGGTAGACGATTCGGGGGGGCGCGCATCTTCGGGAACGGCGCCTGTGCCATCCTGGTTGAAGGACAGAGGCTTGGCCCGATCGGGCGCGCCTCCGAGGAGATCGAGGATCGCCAAAACGGGCGGACTGGGCCGCTCGATGCGGGTGAGTTCCTTTGCGGTTTCCGGCCTTTTGGGAAAGGGCTTCCAATCATCGCCCGATGGAGAATGGTTCGATGGGGCATCAACCTCAATCCAGTCGGAAAGGCGCATTGGCTTGGCGAAGTCAAACGACATGGCAGGCAGATGCGGCAGGAGGAGCAGTCCCGCTCCTTTGGCGATTCCCAGAATTTCATCGGGCAACAAGGCCGGAAGGAGCCGGGCATGGACCGGAAAGAAAAGCCGGCCGGCAAGACTTTGTAGCGCGGTCAAGCGTCCCGAGGGCGGTTTGCTGCCGATTTCACCCAGCACCAGATACCCGGCGGCCAGCAGAAAAACGCGCGGTAATTCCTTGAGGTCTTTGTTGAAAAACCGGCTCAAAATATTGGGATCGCTGCCGTGGAGGAAATAGCCTTCCGTGCGAGCGGCCGTCGCGTTCCATTGAATTTGCAAGGCGCATTTCATGGCTGGGTTTTCTCCACGAAGCGGCTGAGGGCCTGACCGATGAGCTGTTCGGCCTTGGGCGTGGGCGGTCCGCCGATCAGCGCCGGATCTCCCCAATAGATACCGCCCGGAATCCAGGCCGCTGCGCTGTAACGGCGAATCATCCAGGCCGCGACCAGTTCCCCCCGGTGATCGACGAGGAGCGCCTGACCCCAGCGATCGCGCAGGAAATAAGCGCCCAAAGCGCACGGCTTGGCATGGAACCGGGCCGGATCGTAGTTCCAGCGGCCTTCTGCCGTCTGGAGGTCATTCATGGCCTTGGGTGGAGGATCTTCATTGCGCGCCAGACTGTGGATCAAGATTCCATCCAGCAGTTCGAAGCGATGAATCGTTCCGGAGACCTGCAAGGTCACGCGAAATGGGTCGACCGAAAACTGGGCCGTGATGTTGGGATGCAGGCGTGCTCCCATCACTGTGGCGATGTTGTCTCTTTCGCCCAAGGTTTCATGAACGACGATCTGAGACTTACCAATGCGGCGCGCCATGCGCATACCGTCGCTCGAGAGGCAAAACCCGCGGAAAGACGACCGGTAAGAATACTCCTGCAAAATTTCCCCTCGCGGAGCGCGAAACAAAACAATTTTTCTCTCGGAAGTTTGCATCAAGGAAAGCGCGAGCACTTCGCCAGCCAGCGCAATTTGCTCGATCGCCTGGCCGCCCAAGAGCGGCTTGCCTTCCTGTTTGGGTTCGAAGGTCTCCCAGGGGATGGGGCTATTCTGGACGGAAATCGCATTGCCGGTGCGCCGGACGAGGGTCGATTTGTCGTTTGCCTGATGCAGGCTGTCCTTGGAGCCCACCACCGGAATCCGGGTCTTTTGCCATTTCCCTTCTTTCACCCGCTTCACCGCTTCGTTGGCTCGGTTGCTTGCAAATGGTTGGCCCAGCGTCTGGTCCACAAGCGACCCGGCCAAGTCCAGTGCGATCGATTGGGAAGGCTCCACCAGCACGACGCAGTGCAAATCGGGAAAGGCCACCCATTGCGTTTGCGCCGAGAAGGGAGAGAAAGGAAATAATCGGACCTGCCTTTTGAACCGGTTGTAATGCGCGGCAAAATACATGCGAAACGAAGGACTCGTTGCGAGCAGCGCATCATTGGCTGAGTGACCAACCTCGTCTTCGTTCGAAGAGTTCATGGAGGCGACCCATTCCGGCGTCACCTCCATCGTGCCGCAGATGACGACGCCATCCTTGACTCCCAGGATTTCCTCGACATCGTGAAAGAGCTTGCCATTCAGATAGGCGCGGGGAAGGAATTCGATTTTTCCGTCCTCGACCTGGATCGCTTGCAGAATCCGGTCGCGGCCGGCGACGACGAGCCATTCGCCATCGGCGGAAAAGCCCATCGTATGCAGATCGCCGATGAGGCCCGGTCCAAAAAGAAACGGATACGGCTCCACCTGGCCCGTCCACTGGGACGAGGCGCTCCCTTCGGAGACTGTGGATCCCTGCAAGGCAACGCGGATCTTTTCCGCTCCTTCCAGGTCGATGCGAAAGCGCACGAGCGACCTGGCGGAAAGCATCTCCTGCTCCCAAAGCTCGGCGTCGCCGTGCTCGTCGACTCCCAGGCAAAAGAGCCGGTCGCCGGCCGGGAGGTTTCTGGCCAGAACTCCCATTTGCGGATCTTTCAAGGTGCTGGAATGAGTGAGCAGGACGATCTCCCGTCCAGGACCTTCTGGATCGACTTCGCGAATCACTTTTGCCAGCGAAGGGAAGGGGGACGAACTAAAGTCGCTCGCTTCGAGCGCATCGACCAGTTCCGCCGACGATTGAGTTGCCGCGACAAGCAGGTCATCGCGCGAAGTGGCTTGCAACCGGCAAGGGAACCCCTTGCTCAGAGTGCGCGCCAAAAGCGAAAGCGCCGCGCCGCAAAGAGCGAGCCGCACGGAACCCCACGTTCGAATCCCTTGATCGAGCACGAGCCAGCGCTCTGGTTTGGCTTTTTCGTGCGGTTTTTCTTTTTGAAAGTAGAGCAATTCGCCTTCGATATACCGGCGCAAAAACTCGTCGGGGTCGAGGGCCAACTGGCTGATGAGCAGCCGCGACAGATCCCCCTTGGTGGCGATTTCGGCGAATCCGCCCAGGTTGAGCGATCGGGGCGTTTGCCGGCGTGGCGGAAAAGTCAGTGCGCCATCGAGCATCGGGACCAGCGACACCGCACCGCTTAAGCGCGGCCGCTGCCAGGCCATTTGCATGATGGCGGCGATTTTCTCCGGTAGCGTCTCCACTTTTTCGCGAATCGTTTCCGCCGCGCCGGTCGGGGCGGAGCCGAATTTCAACCAGTGCAAGAAGCGCTCTTGCGTCCAGGGTTTGAGGATCTTTTCCAGGTGCAGTTCGAGCGCGGCCGGATCGAGCGGCGGGATTTCCACCATGTCGCTTGGGAAAGGGCGCGTCGATAAGGAGCGATTGCGCAGCGCGAGTTTAACTTTTTCAAACGAGGGGGTGTGCGCCGGTGCGGGGATCGCCTTGCAAATTTCGCCGATCCATCGTCCCAAATGCTCCGAGCGGCCCGAGACATTCCTGGTCCTAGTCCAGGCCGAGCGCAATGGCTCCATCCAGGCCATCCCTTTAGCGTCGCAGCCAAGATGGTACAACATCCAAAGAATCGAATCGAACGACGGTACTTTTTCCGATTGAAATGCGCCCTTCAAGATCGCCAGGATCTGCTCGGAAAATGCCAGTGTTCTCCCTTCGGCGGTTTCAATCGCTTCGCAACTGGCTGCCCAGCGGGCGCCGCCCATCGCCTCGGAATAGGCCTCATGAATGAACAGGTACGATTCCTCGGTGGTGATCTTCAAGGGAGCGAGTTTTCTCCCTGTTCCCATTGCTCCAGGGCCAGCTTGATGCCCGATCGCTTCAAGGGCCCGAAGGCATGTTCCGGGATGACTTCGCGCCGCTGATCCTGGCACAAAAGGATGGCGTCAGGCTCAAGGTTCGCGGCCTCGATGAGCACCGCTTCATGGAAAGGGGGATCTCCCACAAATCCCAAGGGGATCCAGACGCGCGTGCCCCAATAGCGCGTCGAGCCGGCGATCGAGGGCAGCCGGTCGCCTTTGAGAATCGCGCAGTCATCCTTCCAGGCGGCCTTCAGTTGTTCGATTTCCCATCGGGTGGCCGACTCGGCCCAGGCGGCCAGTGCCGCCAGCGAGCAGGTCATGGCGGTGGCCGGTTGCGGGCTATCCCCTGGCTTGAGTTTCCAGGGGATCTTGCCGGCGGGCCCCGCCGGCGCCGAGACCGATTCAGGCGCGAGCGGGCTCAAGTGGAAAACGATCGGTTCTCCCAGTTCCTCGGGAGGAGCCAGGGCCGTGGGAACCAGCCGCCCAAAGGGAAACCAGGTCGAACCTTTCTTGACGAAGAAGGCGACCCGGCTGACCCCGAGCAGGCATTCGATGACCAGGCTTTGGCTGGATCCCCAGCGGATCCAGGCATCATTTCCTTTTTTGCAAACGAGAACGTCGGCGCGGTCGCGCAAGAGGGCCAGCGCGGGCAATTGCGACCAGGGAATGCGGGCGGCCTTCACCGTTTGCCAGGGATGTTCCTCGGGCAGTTTCATCGCAGGCGGTCCAAAAGGACCTGCGCCGATTGCAGGAGATGTTTGCGCGAGACCTCGTCACTGACCCAGGCGGCGCGATCGCTAATGGACTGGACCTTTTCTCTTAAGCGGGCCAGTTCGACCAGTTTCAAGGCCGGACCTTGTTGCGCGGGCAATTGGTTTTGGCATTGTCCCAGTTCCTGCGCCAGCGCTTCAGGATCGACGCGCGCCGCGCCAAAGGCCCTCGGATGCGGCGACTGTGCCTCGGGCTCCTGGTTGATGATTCCGGAGATCAGCGATCCTAGAGGTCCGATTTGCTCGGCCCGGTCCCAGACATAACGAAAGACCCAGAAATCGGAACGGTTGGCCAAAGTCCGATTCGCGAGCACGGCCGAGGCGGCGACGAGCTTGAGCATCTTGATCGCGCGCCGATCCGACAGGGCCACGCCAATATCGCGGATTTTGATCACCGTGTCGGCGTAGGCTTCCATCACGGGGGCAAGATCGACCTGCCGAGTCTTTTTTCCCAGCGCGCGCAGATCGGCTGCGGTGGGGCTGTCGGCCGTGATTTCTCCCGATGAGGTGCTATTTTCCAGGGTCCAACCGGCGGCCAGCAATTGGGGAAGCTGTTCACGGCCAAGCGAGTCGACGCGTGCACGCAACAAAAAGCGGTCGAAGAGCGCCTGAAGCGTTTCTTCCTCGGGCAAATGATTCGAAGCGGCAAAGGCGCTGATCAAGGGCAAATGATGGACTTCCGCGCCGCGCCGGAAGGTGCGCTCATTGAGGATGGTCAGAAGGTTATTGAGGATGGCGCTGTTGGCGTTGAACAGCTCGTCGAGGAAGGCGAATTCGGCTTCGGGCAACATGCCGGTCGTCACCGTGGCGATCTTGCCTTCGCGCAGGCGGGCCAGGTCGACCGGGCCGAAGAGTTCGTTGGGTTCGGAGAACCGGGTGAGCATGTATTCGAAGTAAGGGCAATGGACCCCCAGGGCGAAGCGGCGCACCAGCAGCGATTTGGCCGTGCCGGGAGGCCCAAAAAGGAAGAGGTGTTCTCCGGCGACGACGGCCAGGGCGATCAGGTCAATCACCTCGTCGCGGCCGACGAACTGATTCTTGAGTGGTTGGCAAACCTGCCGGTGCAGGCGATCGACAGTGTCGTTATTCATGAGGGTCCGTCGAAGGGAATTCGGGAATCACCGGCAGGGGAACACCCCGTTCGGCAAAAATCGTCTCGATCCATTCCCTGGTCGTCCCCTCCCTGGGGAGCCAGGCCGGGTGCGGGTCGAGAAAAAAGCGTTCGGCATAAAGCTGCTGCAAGCCGGTATGTCCGAAGAATTCGAGGGATCCTTCCGGCATCGCCTTTCCGGGAGCCAGTACTCCCGAAAGTGGCCATTGTTGCAGGATCTTTTCGAGCCTCAAGGCAAGGGGGCCATCGCGGTGGAGCGCCCGGGCGCGATGAAGCACCTTGGGCAGGTAACGGAAAAACAGATCGGCGCCAAAGTGCGCATCGGCGCAACTGGGCGGCGCGATCGTTCGCTCAGGGCTGGTGTCTTCGGGTTCGCCTGAAACCAGTTCCCAGCAGGCGCGCGCAAGGTACTCGGCGGCCCAAACACTGGCCTGCTCGTCGGGGCGCAAGGGCGTGCCGGCCAGTTCCAGCGCTTCGAGTCGAGCAAAGCTGCCCACGGTTGCAAGGATGGCGCGCGAATTGCGCGACCAGGAGGAGGGCGCCGTGGGAAGGACCGCCTCTCCTTCTTCAATGATCGATTTCAACCATTCATGGAATGCAATCGTTTCCACGCGGTCGGACTGGGCAGGAGGCAACGGGCGAATCTCCCGGGATTGACCAAAGGAATTTTAAGGAAGGGCCCTTTGGAGAACAGCCTCCTGTGCTGAACTTCGGCCCCCGAAGGGCCCGTACGGCATCGCCTTGGCGATTCATTCAAAAGGAGAGACGATCCGGATGTTGGGGCGCACCGAGTTCACTTTTCAAGACGGGATGATTGCTCGCATCGTTGATGCCGGTTGAATTCGAGTGAGGTCTTGGGATCGACCGGGCCGGGTTCTTCTCAAGCGGAGGGTCGCCAAAGGAAGCGTATCGATTCTGGTTCCGGACCGGGGCCGACCTCGCAAAAGCCGGTCTTTTTCAACACCTTGACGGATGCCAGGTTGGACGACTGGGTGCGGGCGCTGATCTGGGTCACGCTGGCATGGCGTCGGGCACGGGCGACAAGCGCCTCCGTCATTTCGGTGGCGTAGCCCCGATTGCAAAACTCAGGGCATACCGAATATCCGAGTTCGACCAGTCCTTGCGGTGTCGGCGGGCCAAAATAACCGCAAGCACCCACGAGCGTTGCCGCGGTGGAACCATCAGCGCGTAGCAGGGCATACCAACCCAGCCAGCCAACCTGATCCGGTCCTTCTTTTTCCAGAAGCGCAAGGAAGAATTCCTGCGCCGCTCGATCGTATTCGCCTGGCGGCCAACTGGCGGGTACGCTGGCATCCAGGAGCGCTCCCAGGCGGGTGGGGATTTCCAGATCGGCTTTCATCAGGTCGGCGTTCGCGGCGATCAGATCGAGCCGCCGGGTCTTGAGCCGTTCGGTCAAGGCTGGTTCTCCTTCGGCAGGAATGGCATGAGCTTGGTGGCATCATGAAAAACAAAAAACGGTCCGGCACGGATTCCGAAGAATCGCATGCCGGACCGGCGAGGAAGGCCTCATGGAAATCGTGCCGACCTTGCTGATTTCGTGAAACTTGGTCTACTGGCCTCGGGTCACTTCGATCCGGATGGCCGGATGCGAGAAGGCAGCCAGATTGCAAAGGCGTTTCAGCACCTCTTCCTCGGACGAGGCATCCCGCACGGCAATCTCGACGCAGAGTGTGTTTCCATCTTTGCGAGTCTTAATATCCGATATCAGAGCACCGCAGGTTTTCTTGCCCAGATCGGTGAGTGCCTGGGGACTGGGCAAGGACCGAGTTAGAGTATCCTTCTCCATCTCGATGGTCCCCAAGGTCATCGAACCGGTTCCCGCGCCGGGTTGAGCCGCGAGCGGTTCTGCGGGAGCGGGCCCCGCGTGAGGCCTTGGGAGGCTGGTGGCAATCGGGGGCACCAGGGCAGGCGAGGTCTGGAGCAAGCGGTTGTTCTTTTCCTGAGTTTTCTGATCTTCCATCGGCGCCGTGCGACGCCTTGCGGGAACGAAGGAAGGGACTGCCGATCCTTCTCCTTCGACGACGGCGGTTCCGGTGGAAGGTGCGCTCAACGACCCGGAAGGAAAATTCAAGGAAGGCGAATTCGGAGCGGACGCGGAAGGCCGGTCTCCTTCGACTCGTTCTCGCACGCCGCCGGGAAGGCGTGAAACCGGCGCACCTCTCAGTCCGGGAGGAAGAGGCGAAGGTTCCTGATCGATCGTTACGGAGCCAAGGGTGGGTCCGTTGGAAACGCCCGAAGATCCCATGGCCTGGGGTGCCGCGGAACGATTGCTTGCAAAAGATTCCTGAGTCGAAGCGATCGGACGGCTTTGCGGTGCGGGTGAGCCGGCATAGCCTCGCTCCCCGGTCGAATTGGGAGCATTTTGATCCGCGATGGACGGCGCCCCGTGGGTTCCCGGCGCAATCGCCGGCTGAGGAGGCCATTCAGGCCTGGCGGCCGCACGCGGAGAGGTTTCGATCGAAGGGCGGGGAGTCCGGTCGGTGAGCACCGGTTGATCCCAGGGGTACATGCCTTGCGCGGCGGAACTGGCTTCAGGGCCGGCGCCGGTTTGTCCTTCGGGACGAGGGGTTACGCGGACGGCGCCTGGCAACTGGTACGGTTGCCCGCCCAGGGAACGGTTGACGCCGCCGGAAGTCATCGGTTGGGCGAAAGCATTGGCGCCGGATGGATTCGCATAGGGCTGCGGCCGTGCGGGAACGCTGCCGGACCGCCCCGACTGGACCACATCGATCGGAGAAAGATACGGTTGTGGCTTGGGAGTGGTCGGTTGGCCGAGGCCATGAAGGAACCCGGTACGTCGCGGCTTTGCCGGGGGCTGGACGGCCCCGTTTACGGGCGCCGCGGCCGGTGTGCCTGGCTGGGGATCGAGGTAGTCTTGGGGCGGCATGGTCCCATTGGCGCTTGGCATAAACCGCACCGCCGATCGGGGAGGCGCAGGCGGAGCGGGCCGCTGGGAAGCCGGCGGAGTGAACGAGGGCTGGAAGAACAGACGCGGCCGGTTGGGAAACAGCGGGCCGCCCTGCGCCGCGGCAGCGGGAGGCACGACGGGGGTGCCATCGGGGTTGAACTGCGCCGCGGGAGGATTGCTTCCCCAGCCTACGACCGCTTGAACTTCCTGGGTTTCGCCGGATCCGGCCGCGGGCGCTTCTTCAATGACCGCGATTCCCGTGGTGGACGCGGGCGCCGAAGGCTTGGCAACAGGCAGGTTCTGTTTGGCAGACGCCTGAGGGAATTCCAAGGTCTTCATGAGTGGATTGCGTTCGTCGGCATCGTATTTGGGTTTTGGGACCGACGTGTTTTGCGCAACCGGAACAAGGCGTTCCGCGGGTCGCTCGGCCCTTGCCGGCAATCGCTGCGGCGCAAGAGGTGCGGCCTCGTGGCGACTTTCGGTGCGCACCGAATTCGTGGGCGCCGAGAGCGTGGGGGTCGCATCCTCTTCCAGGCGCGCTTCCTCACCGGGAAGGCTGCCGGCCACCGGTTTGCGATCGGATCGAGTCATGGCGACCGGACCGTTGCGCTTCTCGTCGAGTTTGCCGGGCAGGGTCGTTTCGCCGTCCGAAGTGATAACGGTCACGAGTTCGCCGTCTTGAGACATCGTGCTGACTTCGATGCGGTTGTCGACCGCCATGCACCCGGTCAGGCGGCGAAGGCTGCGGCTGACGGCAACTTTGTCTTCGTAGGAGAGCACCCGTCCCCCGATGCGGACCGTTCCGCTGGGATAGACTTCTTCGATCTTGAGATCTTGCGAGAATTCGAGGAGGCGTTCGTTGAGGAATCGTTCGGACTTGGTTTGAAGTTCCGCCGTGGCCACCGACTGGCGGGGGATGGGCGGTCCGATCAGGACCATCAACTTATCGCGAATGGGCGACTCGCTATAACGCTTTGCCAATTCGAGGGCGCGCTGGCGCAAGGCATGAGAAGAAACCACGCCGCGGACTTCGACAAACGGTTTGTCTTCGCTGGTGATCGCCTTGATTCCCGGCGGATGGGCGAAGAGCGATGGGTCTGCCAGCCAGGCCAGTTCGACGCGCATGGCATCGAGGTGGGCGCGCGCGTTGCGGCGCGATTTGGCCACCTGTTCCGTATGAGAATTTTGGAAGTCGATTCCGGGTTGAGAAAGGCCGGTGGCGCGGTTGGGATAAAGCTGGACCCGCTCCGCTCTGGTGGGCTTGGATTTTTCGGGGGGCTCCGGCCAGGAGAAGGCTTGAGCGTGCATCACCGCAAGGGCGGAAAGAGGAAGGATGGCGGCCCTTGCCTGCCATTTCGCGAACACGCCCGCCAGAACCGTTCGGTTTTGCGGAAAATTCGCTTCGTCCAACTGACGCGCGAGGCCCCGCAAGCGCATGAAACCAAACATTTCCGATCTCCCAAGAAGGCGAGGAGGGACCAGGCGGGTGCCTGGTCCCCGGACCGGCAAGAATCAGGGTTACTGATTGGGGATCGAGTGGGGAGTCAGATCGCGGGTGACCGTCTTCTGAACTTCCGGATCGTTGCCCACATACATGTGGAGGTGATCCTTGTCGATGTACACCACCTGAATGCGGGGCCGTTTGATCCTGTAGGGGAACGGATAACCCGATTCGATGATCTCGGTGTAGTACACCGTGCACTTCCAGTGGCAGTGGTGAAGCTGCGCGGGCCCAATCAAGGGGAAGAATCGCGGCGGGTCGATCTTGTCGACAAGCCGCTCGGTGACGATCTGGATGTCGTCACGGAACTCTTCGCCAAAGAACGGCACACCCCGAGTCATGCGCGGCAGACAGCGCAGCACATGCGCATCGTCTGGCGGATCCTCACAGGTCGGCGGCGCGAAGCCGTCGCGGATCGGCGGCAGGATCGGCGTCCGAGTATCGTTGGGGTATTGGTATTTCTCTTCCATCCGCTCCGTGACCCAAGGCTGAACAGTCAAGGCCGGTAAAAAGGCCAATGACCACGGGAAGCACCCTGTCAGCCAGCACGGCGCGAGACACATCATGGTCCACATCGCCAAGGACCGCGCTCGTTTCATTTCCGGTCTCCCTTCCTCGCTAGTCATCCCAACTTCGAACGCGAAATCCCAAATCCGCCATGGATTGGGAAGTTGGTGTGACCCTTCAAACCGTTTTTCGGCAGTCCGGTAGTAACGACTTGAATGAAGAAAGGGGTTAGTCCAAAAAAACCGAGGCCCTATAAGCAAAATGCCTTTCCCAGAATGCCTAAATTATCACAATTCAGACGGAAGCTCGGTGGACTTGGTAAATGGTGCCGGACAGGGTTTTGCCGTTGGCCTCATCTAGTTTGACCGGATGCGATTTGCAGGAGAGGCCCACCGCGAAGAGCTCGGTGGGAAAGGTCTTTGCCGGACCGCGATCGGGGTCGGAGACGACGGCCAGACCGCCTGGCGCCAAGAGATGAGCCACAATGGCCGCAAGCGGTTGCACCTTGCCCGGTTCGTAAAGAAGGTCGGAACCGAGAATCAGGTCGAATTTCTGATCCGTTGGCGGCTTGCGCCAGTCGAGAAAAAGCCCGGTCGCTCCTTCCAGGCCGTTAAGCTCGGCATTGGCCACGGCATATTCCATGGCCATGCCGTCGTAATCGGTGAAGGTCACGGCGTAGCCAAGTTTTAAGGCGATGAGGCCAGGCAAGCCCAGGCCGCAGCCCAGTTCGATGGCTTGCCTTGAAAGGTGACTTGGGGCCTCGCTTGACTGCGGCGTTGTCTGCAAGCCGGGCGGAACCGTGCCCGAGGTCGCAAGAAATTCGGCGAGCATGCGGGCCGCCGGCCATAACTCCGGCCAGTAGGGAAGGTATTCGTCCTGCGCGAATGCATAGTGGATGTCGGGATGATCGAGGAGCTGATCGGTCGACTTGGGCCGCCTGACGAGCAGACGGTGCTCGCCAAAAACCAGCCAATCTTCACGGTCGGGACCCAAAGCCTCCTTGGGGGTCAGCCTGGGACCATAGGGGCCATGGTCGTCCTGGTGCTTTTTCATCGGACGACTTCTTTACCCGGCAACCTTGAACACCTCGACAAAAGCCCCGATCCCCTGAGGGCCGATCTCCCTGTCGAGGGGAAATACCGCAATCGCCGCGGGGAAACCGTGGCAATCCAGGATGATATGGCGCGGGCTGGGTTGAAGGTAACCTTCCAGGCAAGGAATATGACCCGTGATCAGCCAATCGGCATCGGCTTTCTCAAGGAAAGCGTTGGCATTGTCCTCGGAGGTATCGCGATCCCAAAAGAGGCCGTAGAACATACCGCCCACACCAAAATCGCTTTTTTGCAGTTCCGGCAGGCTGAAATTCTTCATGCTGAACTGGGCCATCGATGAGGCCTTGGGCAACGAATGAGACAGAAAAACCCGGTTGGGCGTGCGCAAGGCCAGCGGGCTCGATTCGATGAGGACGGCGTAGGCGTCGAGCACTTCTTCGGCCCGATCGGCATAGGCGTGGCGCACGCCGGCGATGAACGCTTCGTTGAGAAAATGGTCGTTCTTCATGATGAGCCGGCCATGAACCTGGGCAAATTCATGATTTCCCGGCAGGAAATGAACTCGGCCTGGGTACTGGCAAATGAGGGCCGCCACGAGGTCGAGTGCCTGGTGGCTTTTGTCGCTGCCGTCGGGATACTGGTTGGGTCCGTGGATCACCTCCTGAAGCAGCAGATGCCTTTTGGGGTGATTTCCCAGGTCGGCTCGCAGAAGAATGCGGCGCAAAATATCGAGCTGGCCGTGCAGGTCCCCCGCGACGAGAATCGAGTCGCCCGATGGGATTTCGAGCAACCGCCCCTTGCGTCCCGGATGCGTGTTCTGAATCATCGAAGCCCGCTGAAATTGCGGGAGCAGTTTGGAAATGTCAGGCATGGGGTTTCGCTTGGGATCGTGGCCAGGGCGAGCCAAAAGAGATATCTGGGATCGATTGAGGGTTTTTTAGGGGAAACGCGCAGAGAGAGTGGGGACCTCAGTCGAAATGCTCATCATCGACTTGCCAGGCGGGAAACCCAACGATGTGGACCCGGACCGGCCGGCCCGGTTCGAGGGATTTGAGCCTGTGGCGCACATAAGGGGGGATGACCACGACCGAGCCGGGTCCGACAGCCACGGGCTTCGCATCCAGTTCGATCGTTCCGGAACCTTCCAGGATGGTGTAGACCTCGGTAGAGTGGCGGTGATAGTGTGCGATGGAATCCTCGATCTCGGTGATATGGAGGTTGAATCCAAGTTGATCGGAACTCGTTATCAATCTTGTACTTGCGCCACAGGGGCAAGGGACGGCAGTCATCTCGCCAAGATGGCGCACAACGGGGGCGGCAAGCGAGGCCGGTGTCATCGGTTTCAATCCTCTCGATTTCGTTTGTTTTATGGAATGTGGTTGATCCTTGCGGCAACGACAGGGGGATGTGGCAAGGTCGATCCCACCGAGGCAGCGCCGGTGGTCGATCTGGCGGAAGCGAACGATCCGTTTTATCGAGCCTTTCTTTCCGATAAAGAGAAGCGAACGGGCCTAGGTGCGAAGCCCGCGGAATCGGGTGCGAAGCCTGCGGAATTGGATGCGAAGCCCGGGGAATCGGAGAATTGTGCGATCGAGGGCCAGATTCTTTGGCAGGGATCGCCGCCGGCAGGAGACAAGACATGGCTGGCTCCCCTCAGCCCATTGATTGAACGGCGCAATACGCCGGTGGAGCCGCGAGAGAATCCCTTTTTTCCCGTCATCGGCTCTGCTCTGGCACAACCTCAAGGCTTGGCCGGGGTTGTGGTCGCGCTCGTTGACGGACCGGTGCGGCCCGAATTGGCCTGGCCCCACGGCCCGCTCAAGGTGATTCTGAGAAATCACCGTTTGATCCTGGAACAAGACCAGGGCCAGTTTGCCGTCGGATTCATACGACCCGAAGATGCCATTTCCATCGAACTGGAATCGGGGGATTTCGATACGATTCGGGGCCGGGGCGCGGCCTTTTTCGCATGTCCCTTCCTCAAGCCGAAAGACAAGGCCACCCGCCAGCTTCGAAGGCCGGGAATCGTCCGTCTCGCTAGCGGCGCGGGGCATTTTTGGATGCAGGGACTGGTGATTGCCTCACCAACCCCCTTGATCGCGCGCACGGGCGCCGATGGAAAATTCCGAATCACCGGAGTTCCCCCGGGCCAGTGGAGCCTGTTGTGCTTTCGGCCCAGCCAAAAGGAAAAGGGCAGGGAGCGCGATGGCGAAACTCTGGAAACATCCCTTCTCGATTTTGAGGATCCGGTCGTAAGCAGTCTTGCGGTGCGCATTGGCGCGGCCAACGCTCCGCTGCGCATTGCCGCGGACGATCGGGGTTTTACCCTGGCAAAATAACTTCCAAGAAACTCTGCGGCGCAAGCGGCCGGGGGCGTCCAGGCCTTGTCGAATCGGCTATTTTCCGCCGTGAATTCTCTCTTGAAAGTGCCTGCAGGTCCGCACCAGACCGTCGTGGCGGTTGACCTTGGGCTCCCAGTTCAAAATGGTCCGGGCTCGGGTGATGTCCGGCTGGCGCACCTTCGGGTCGTCGGCGGGCAGGGGATGAAAATCGAGCCGGCTTTTGCTGCCGGTGATTTCCAGGATCTCCTTGGCGAATTGCAAGATGGTGCATTCTTCCGGATTGCCGATGTTGACCGGGCCGCTGTAATCGGAAAACAAAAGACGGGTGATTCCTTCGACCAGGTCGTCGACATGGCAAAACGACCGGGTTTGCGAGCCGTCACCATAGATGGAAAGCGGTTCGCCTCGCAGGGCCTGGCCCATGAAGTTGGGCAGCACCCGGCCATCGGCCAGACGCATGCGCGGCCCATAGGTGTTGAAAATCCGCACGATGCGCGTCTCGACATTGTGAACGCGGTGGTAGGCCATCGTCATCGCTTCGGAGAATCGTTTGGCTTCGTCGTACACTCCGCGAATGCCGATCGGATTGACGTTGCCCCAGTACTCTTCTTTCTGAGGATGAATTTCCGGGTCGCCATACACCTCGCTGGTCGAGGCGAGCAAAATCCGGGCTCCCTTGGCGCGCGCCAGACCCAGGGCGTTATGCGTGCCCAGCGAACCGACCTTCAACGTTTGAATCGGCAATTGCAAGTAATCGACGGGGCTCGCCGGAGAAGCAAAGTGAAGAATGTAGTCGACCGGCGTATCCAGCATGATCGGCAAGGTAACGTCTTGTTGCACCAGTTGAAAAAGCGGGTTTTTATGCAGGTGAGCGATGTTGCTCTTGCTGCCCGTTAAAAAATTGTCGATGCAAATGGTTTTGTGATTGAGCGACAAGAATCGTTCGCAAAGATGAGACCCAATGAAGCCGCCGCCCCCAGTGATTACCGTTACCTTGTTCATGCGAGCCATTCCTTGGGCCAGTAAGATTCTTGCGACAAATCGAGTTGAAAGCCATTTAAACTCAGGCTCCGATTCGACTTGAAGCGCTAGATGGTCCGCGGCGATCGAGGGAGGGTCCCGCCGGCGCCATCTACCAGCTCATTGTTTTACGCCTGATGGCGAATCGGGGCAAAATCAAGATTTCGACAGGGTAAAATCCGTTGAAAAACCTGATGAAAACCAGTTGAAAAGCGGTCGGCTGACTCTTTAATAACTCCGGATCATTTGGGAGCGCAAGCGACTGGAATCATCCCGCGCGCACCCCTTTTTTGAGCGTTGCCATGCCGCACCTCTCCGCGCATGACCGGGATACCTCCAATTCTCCCCGGTTTTCTTGACGATTTGTTTGTTCTTGAGAGATCATTATGCCGCCGACCAGCAAACCCCGTGAATTCGTCGTTCAACCCAAGGTTCCCCCTCGGCTTGAAGCGCTGAGGAAATTGGCCTTCAACTTGTGGTGGTGCTGGAATCCCGAAGCGGTCACGATTTTGCGGCGGATCGACCAGTCCCTCTGGGATGAATGCGAACACAACCCGGTGCGCCTGCTCAACATGGTGACGCAGGAGCGCCTCAAGGAACTGGAGAACGATCAGGGGTTCCTCAATCAACTGGAAAAGGTTGCCAAGTCCTTCGACGACGCGATGAAGTCGCCGTGCTGGTTTGGAGAGAAATACCCCCAGGTGGCGGCGGCCGTCAAACCGGGCCAGCCGCTCATCGCCTATTTTTCGGCCGAGTTCGGCATTCACGAAAGCGTGCCCGTCTATTCCGGCGGTCTCGGCGTGCTCGCCGGCGACCATCTCAAGGCGGCCAGCGACCTCGGAATTCCCCTTGCGGGCATCGGCCTGATGTACCGCGAAGGCTATTTCCGCCAGTACCTGACCGTCGACGGCTGGCAGCAGGAGCGCTACCCCGACAACGATTTCTTCCAACTGCCGATGACCCTGGTCACCCATCAGGATGGAACTCCCCTGATCGTCGATACGGGCATCTCCCATTTCCCGATCAAGATCCGCATCTGGAAGATGATGGTCGGCCGGATTCCCTTGTTTCTGCTCGATACGAACATCGAGGGGAATACGCCCGAGGACCGCAACATCACCGCCCGGCTTTATGGCGGCGATAGCGATATGCGCGTGCGCCAGGAAATCATCCTGGGCATCGGCGGCGTCCGGGCCCTGATGGCGATGGGGATCGAACCCCAGGTTTGCCACATGAACGAAGGGCACTCGGCCTTTTGCAACCTCGAACGCATCCGCTTCGCGATTGAAAAAGATCCGAGTCTTTCCTTTGCCGAAGCCAAGGAAACGGTCGCGGCCGGTTCGGTCTTTACGACCCATACCCCGGTGCCCGCGGGCAACGACCGCTTTGGCGTCGATCTGATCGAGCGCTATTTCCATGGCTACTACCCGCAATTGAAGATCTCCTTCCAGGATCTTTTGGCGCTTGGCCGGGAAAACCCCGCCGACATGCACGAGCCCTTCTGCATGACGGTGCTCGCACTCAAGCTGGCCAATGTCTCTAACGGCGTTTCCAAACTCCACGGCGATGTTAGCCGGGGAATGTGGAAGAATCTCTATCCAGGGCTCAATCAAAACGAAGTGCCGATCACTTCGATCACCAACGGCATTCACACCGCAAGCTGGCTTTCGGGCGAAATTTACAACTTGTACGACCGCTACATCGGCCGCGAATGGCAAATCCGCCCCGCCGAAACCTCGGTCTGGAAGCGGATCGACGCCATTCCCGATTCGGAACTTTGGCGCACGCACGAACGGCGCCGCGAACGCCTCGTGGCCTATGCCCGCAAGCGCATTCGCAAGCAACTGGGCCAGCGCGGCGCTTCGGCCAGCGAAATCGCCCAGGCCGACGATGTGCTTCACCCCGAAGCCTTGACGATCGGTTTTGCCCGCCGCTTTGCCACTTACAAGCGCGGCGCGTTGATTTTCCGCCAGGCCGAGCGGCTGGCCGCGCTTCTTTCAAGCAAAGATCAGCCGGTCCAGATGATCTACGCGGGCAAGGCCCACCCCCACGACCATGGGGGCAAGGAGCTGATTGCCGAGATCTCCAACATGGCCAGGCGGCCCGAATTCAAAAACCGTGTCGTCTTCCTTGAAGACTACGACATGAACACCGCCCGCTACCTGGTGCAGGGGGTCGACATTTGGCTCAATAACCCCCGCCGGCCGCTGGAGGCCTCGGGTACCTCCGGCATGAAGGCCGCGGCCAACGGCGTGCTCAACTTCTCCATCCTCGATGGCTGGTGGGTGGAAGGGTTCAACGGCGAGAACGGCTGGTCGATCGGGACCGGCGAGGAGTATGGCGACCTGAACTACCAGGACGACATCGAAAGCCGTTCGATTTACGAGCTTTTGGAAAAAGAGATCGTGCCGCTCTTTTATCGGCGCGGCTCCGACGGCGTGCCGCGCGGCTGGGTGGCCCGCATGAAAAAGGCGATCAGCACGCTGGCTCCGGTATACAACACCGGCCGGATGGTGTGCGACTACACCGATACCTGCTACCTGCCCTCGCTTGAGCGTCACGGACGCTTGCAGGCGGAAATGCAAAAAGGCGGCCGCGAACTGGCGGCCTGGCGTCAAAAGGTCTCGCGCGAATGGAGCCAGGTGCGCATCGAAGATACGACTCCGGCGAGCGCTTCGCTGACAGTCGGCGGTTCGATGAAATTCGGCGCCCGCGTGCAACTGGGAGGCCTCAAGACCTCCGATGTGCTGGTGCAGGTTTGCCACGGCCCGCTCGATAGCGATGCCGATGTCAAAGCGGTGCAGCCGCCTCTAACCCTGAGTGCCAAGGGACCCGCCGGCGACGGCTGGACCGCTTACGCGGGCGAGATTCCCTGTGTGGCCGGCGGCCGTTTCGGTTACCGGATCCGCGTGCTTCCGAACAATGCCGATCTGGCCAACCCGTTTGAACCCAACCTGGTGACCTGGGGTTAACCGGGTTTGACAGGAGCTTGGGGGGCGATATGTTCCCCTGGCGATCAAAGGACTCTGGGGGCTGATTCCGTTGGCCCGGGCCAGACCGCGATAGAAAATCAAAGGGGGCGGATCCATTGTTTGAATGGGTCCGCCCCCTTTTTCGAAATGACCCGCGAAGGGAGAAGGAGTAGAGCACCCTTCGCGGATCATTTGACTTGCGCCTGGACCGCTCGCCTGTCGGCGCGGCGATCCCATCGCGCTGAATCGATCACCACATGAATTCGAGCCCGAAGTTCAGTCCGTGGGCCCACCAGTCGCTTGACTGCGAGCTATAAAGCGGCGCGGGAGCTCCGACCAGTTTGCCGTTGGGATTGCCGGTAAACGATGGGCTCTGCGTGGGGTTGATGCCGTTGCTGATCTGGTCGCCAGGCCGCACGACATTGGTCATATACAAAAAGGTATAGCCGATATTCAATTTGAGGCATTCCAGAAGCCGAATCGAACCGTTCAGGCCAATTTCTGGGAGTACGGAAAAGGCCGTGCCGCTATGGTAGCCTGAATTGGTCGGTTGAGCGTAATAGCCGCCTGGGTAGGCCTGAATGGCGGTGTAACCGGTGTAGTCGTTGGTGTAGAGCGCGCCGTTGATCTTGGTCGCTTGCGCCATGCCGCCCATGCCGATTTTGGTCCAAGCGGTCAGTCCCAGCCGGCCCCATTCCTTATTGGCTCGTAGACCGGCCTGGCCGGCGTAGAGATTCGACGTGCTATGAAAGCGATCGTAGGGATTGAAGAATTCCCGGGGATTGCCCAGGGCGCGCAGGTTGCTCGGGGTGTCGTATTGCAGCACCTCGTTGAGCTCGGCCCAACGGTAGCCGATCATGCCGTCGAAGCGGAAACCATTGCATTCACCCAGGCGATGCAGAATATTCACTTCGGCGCTTTGAAACGAGGTTTGCGCGGTCAGGTTGGCCGTGCCGCCAAACCCTCCTGGAAGAGCGACCCCGGTGGTATCCTGCGCGCCTGCCTGCGTGTTGTAATAGGGAATCGACAGGGGCATCGAACCGGGCGCCCCGGATGAGGTCCAGGTGTGGTTATTGATCCGGTTGGGCAGGAGCAAGTAAGCGCCTTCGACCCCAAAGAGATGTTCGCGATCAAGCCACATGCCGGCGTTGATGCGTACGCCGGAGGCGGGAGTGAAGCCAATCGAGTCGCCGATGAGTACCTGGGTGCCGGGCTGGCCGAGCACGCCGGGCAGACCGCTCGGGCCCACGACATTGCCTGGCCCGGTGGTGAGCATGGAGGGGATGGGCGTGGAGTCGGTGAACCAGAGCAGGTAGTCGACGCTGGCCCAGATCCGGGGATCGCTGGGCTCTCCCTTGAGGATTTGCGCCAGGCCGATCGGTTGGCTGCCGGCCTGGCCCGCTTCCACATCGACGCCCGAAAAGGGCACCGTTTGAACCTTTTCCAGGTCAGGAAAGGGGACGGGAGCGTCCTGCGCCAGACCACGGCTTTCGGCCAGGCTCATCGATGCGGCAGCGGCAAAGGCTGCGAAGACCACCTTTGCCGCGGACTGGGCTCTGAACCAATTTGAGAGTTTAGCGATCCAGCAATTCTTGGACATCATGGCAATATCCCCGCAATCGTTATGGGGCCTGCGACCGGTTTGGACCGGTCACGCCGGTCATGCGCTGGCAATCGAATCGTCGCGGATTGCCAGTTGTTCCGAGTGATTCCGGCGCCATGATTGCGCTTTTTGCCCGGCGAATAACGGATGGAATCAAGTTGCCGGTGTTGCTTGAAAAACCGGTCGGACCACAAGTGCCGGATCTGTCGTTTGGGCGGGGCCGCTTGTGCCGGCTGGTGAAAATGGTCAAGATCCGCTTTGGTTGGCCCAACCCTTCACGATATTTTTTTCGGTTCGGCTGAAGTCGCGCCGCCAAACTGCCGAGGTACTTCTTAAGGCCCATTCCGTGGAGACCGCCCATGCACTCTCGCCCTGTAATCAGCAAGCTTATCAAAGCCTGGCGCAGTCTTGTCTCCTACTTCGCATGGCCTGAACCCAAGCCGACGATCAAGCGCCGCCCCGTCAAAAGGTCGGGCCTGACGATCGACGCGCTTGAAGACCGCACCACTCCCACCATCCTTTGGGGGACGCCCGACTTTTTGACCGTGGCTTCGGCATTCCCTATGCCTGAGCCGATTCTTCCTGCAGAGGCATCTCAAGTCCGAGCTCTTGAAACCGCGGCCACGGAAGTTTCGATCTCTGGGGCGTTTTGCGCCAACCAGGCCGCCCAGGTGGATCGCCTTTTGGATGGCAGTCCCGTTTCGAATGTGACTTGGGCCCCCACGCCGCTGCCTGGCAGGGAAAATGTGCTTCCGGCCCGGGATGCGCTGTTCGCTCAGATGACTGAGGAACCGGCATCGGTCAGCGCCCATACGGCTTTTCCCACCATGAAGCATCGCAGCGCGGCTCATCCCGCGATGATCGCCGCCATGGCCCTGGTCGCCGTGCCGCTGGTCATTCCGGTGAAATCAAGAGAAGAAGAATCTTCGCGCGGTGACGGACCGCGCAAGCCTTTCCCCAGCACCATTCGGCTTTAAAGCGTTTCCCATGGGTCTCAAATCGTCCCGGACTCATCCAGGGACTTGCCGGGACTAGGCAAACACCACCTCTTGCAGCGCTTTGCGCATGGGCGATGCGTCGCCGTTGGCCAATCCCTGCCGCTGAATCATCAATACGACAAAGCGGTCCTTGACCGGATCCATCCAATACTGCGTGCCGAAGGCGCCTCCGTGTCCAAAAGTGCCGGGGCTCAATTTGGCGGTGACGCCGGAAGGCTTGCGCACCACGCCAAAGCCATAGCCAAAGCCCATCCCTTCGGTGAATCCGGCGGCCAATTCGCCGGTATGAACGCGCGTCATCTCCTTGGCGGTTCTGGAATCGAGAATCCCCTTGGGCAGGCTGCCCCTGACCAGTCCCAGGAAATGCACGCAAACCTTGGCCATGTCGGGACCGGTCGACCACAAGCCCCCCGCGGGGATGGGGTTGACGGCATCTAGAGGCGGCTTGTTCCAACCGCCGGCGACTTCAGCCAGCTTTCCTTCCTTGCGCTCGTAAATGGCCGCGCTGTTGCCGCGATCTTCGGGAGTGGGAAAAAACCGAGTCGTTTGCATGTGCAGCGGCTTGAAAATCCTCTCTGCCACGAAATCGGCGAACGCCTGGCCTGAGACGACCTCCACCAACCGCCCCAGGGTATCGATGCCCGGGTTGCAGTAAGCCCACTTGGCGCCCGGATCGAAATCGAGCGGCAGCTTGGCGATTGCCTCGACGCAAGTCTTGATGTCGGGCTTGCGCGCGCCATAGACATCTCCGAGCGACTTGGGAAAGGCCGGCAATCCGCTGGTGTGGGTGAGCAGGCGCTCGATCAGTAGAGGATTTTTCGGATCTTGTAAATCGGTTTTGCCGCTGGCTGTCTTGACGGCAACCTTCACTCCCTTGAATGCCGGGAGATAATTTTCCAATTGATCGGTGGGTTTGAGTTTCCCTTCTTCGGCCAGGATCATGACCGCCGTCGCGGTCAAAGGCTTGGTCATGCTCGCGATGCGGAACCGGGTTTGCGGGGTCATTTCCGTTCCCTGCTCAAGGTTGGCCTTGCCCAGGCTGATCACCGCTTCCACGCCGGCCGAAGTGCCGGTGAGCGCGACGGCGCCGGAAAGCTCGCCTGCATCGATGAAAGGCTGCAGGCTCGCGGCCATGCGGCTTTCAAGCGAATCGGCCATAACGCGGCCATGGGCCTTCGTGCCGGAGAGAAAGGAAACAGGCAGCGCCATCGCCGTGCTGCTACCGGCCGCCAGTCGAAGCCAACTTCTACGATCGAGATTCATCGTGGTCACCGTGATTGGTTTTGGGGGAAGTTTGTCATTGCTAAGGACGGGAATTGACCTTGCTCAGTTCCTGCCAGCCGGCGGGAAGAGGCCAGGGTGCCAAAAAGCTGATCGTTTCCTCGATATCGCCGCTTTTGATGCGATAGCCGGTGGCAATCAACGCTTTGCCTCCTGGCAGATTCAACGCGACCTGGTGAATCGGCCCCTGGGGAATGGCCATGCGGGTTTCCAGCGTGCCTTCCGGGAGTTTCCAGGTACGCAAAATCCCGCTTCCCCGGGGTCCCGCACCGGCACTGAGCAGTTGTGCCGGGCCTGAGAAATTCAGAGAATGGATCCAGCCCGGATGAGCCGTCTGGCCCAATCCCGGCCGGGTTGGTTTGATGGCCGGATCGACCAGCGTCTTCTCGAGGCGATTGGCACCTAAGTTCCAGATCCGAATGGTCCGGTCGGCGCCGGCCGAAGCCAAAAGATCGCCTCCTGGCGACCAGGCCAGAGCGAAGACCGCATCGTCATGTCCCTGGGTTGCCGGCTTGCCCTGTCTGACGAACTCGGGTTGGCCGGCGAAGTCGCGGATGATCTGGCCGGAAACCGGATCGTACACGCGCACGGCGCGATCCATGCCCGCCACGGCGAGTGCTCCGCCATCGGGCCGGAAAGCAAGCGCATAAATCTGGATCGGACCCGGAGGCGGCTTGCCCGGCAGGACGATTTCTTTCCTGATCGAACCGCTTGCAATATCCCAGAGGCGCACCCGGCCATCGCGGCACCCGGTGGCGACAAAGCGTCCCTTGGGGTCGAAGGCGACCGAATCGATCCCCTGCGGATGCCCGATCGCGCGTGACGGATGGTCGGGGGCCACCATCCACGATTGCAATCCCTTTTCGGTGGGGATGAGCAAGGCCTGATCCTGCTGTCCGGCCCAGCTCAAAGGCCCGCGCTGTTCGGGCAAGCGAACCTGACCCAAAAGCCGCACCGCTTCGGTCCCGGCCGGCGGGTTGACCAGATGGGTCAAATCGTAAAGCGCGGCGGATTTCTCCGACTCGGCAAGCAGCCAGGGCCGGCCAGGATGAAAGGCAATGCGCTTGATGGTTTCCTGAGGGACGGCCGAGCCAAGTTCTCTCCCTTCGAGGGTCAAAAAGCGAATGTCGCCGCCTGAGGCGACGGCCACGATTGGTTGATGCCTCGATTGATCCACCGCGATCGCTCCGCTTTGCACGGAGATCGGTTTGTCCGCTTTCCCTTCCTGCGCGGAAACTTGAAAGACACTCCCTTCGCTCGAAACGACCCAGGCTCCTTGAGGGCTGTGCGGCCCGACCGATTTGACGCCCACGGGAAGGGGAATTTGCCTTGCCAGCGCCAGGCCGGTCCACTCGATTCCCTTCTCGTGGCTGAGCACCAGACCCGCGGGGTGCTGTGTGAAACTGGCGCCCAAAATCTTGCGGCCAGGCATCGTGCCCTCAAGGAAGGCTCCCGAAGGAAGATCGAGCAGAAAGGCCTCGCTGGTAGTGGACAGGCAGAGCAATCGCCTCTCTTCCGGCTCGAAGCGGACGTGTTTCAGTGGCGATTTCAATGCGATCGTTTTCGCGGGCAAGTCGGTGCGAAAATCCTTGAAATTAAGGCCCTGATCGGAACACCAGGCGCCCATCGCGCCGCTTCGGGTGATCGCCAAGGGGCCGGCGCCCGCCAGGCCGACAGAACTGATTTTGGCAGGCGATTGATTGAGGTCGGCCAGAAGCACATTGCCCTCGGCCGTTTTCGCCAGGATCGATTGGCCTCCCCCGGCGATATCGGCGGCGATGCCCAACCCTTCGATGCGCCCTTCGAAATTGGCCCAGTGAAACTGCGCCTGCTCGCCGCGCAGGGTCAAAATCTTGTTGGCAAAGGGGATGACGATCGCCGCTTTCAGATCGGCCCAGGGACCATAGCGACCCACCAGGGAGCGATCTTTCAGATCATAAAGATCCGCAAAGGACTCATTGCCTTTCCTGGAAACGAGCACGGCCCGTTCCGGATGGCTCATGGAGAGCGCCACCGGCGTCGAATCACGTTGGCCGCCGGCGAGGGGAAGCCATTCCTTGGCGTTTTTGAAGTCCTCAAGCAGATAGCCGTTGCCCTTGGTGGAAAAGGCCACGATCTTGCGGCTGAAAACGGTCAACTGCGAAAGATCCCCCTCGGGAATCGCGGCGATTTCATAGGCCTTGTTTTCTCGCGAATCGATCCAGTAAGGAGCGGTCCCCTCGCGCCAGACCAAAATTCCCCCCTCCACTTCGATGATCTTGCGGATGGGGCGGGCTTGGCTGCCTGGCGGCGCGGGCAAAGCAGGAAGCGCGAACTTCTCGGGCTTGTCCGCGGGTTTGAAACCATTGTCCCAGGGGTTGCGCCAGTGTTTGAGCAGGCCCGAGCGGTCCCACGTGAGGAGCGTGGAGGTGCCCAGCCAGGTCACGCCCGCGACGGGGCCGTCGTGAGCCTTGAACCCCGGCTGCCACGATTCGCCGCTGGCACGGCGGTTCCAGGCGATGGTGCCGTCGTTTAAGCCCGCCAGGAATTCCATGCCATCAGGAGACAGCGTTCCCGCCGCGTAGTCGGAAGGCCTGGCCACATCGCGATCGATTCGGGGGATGACCCCTTCCATGGTGCGCAAGCGATTGTCCTTTCCGGACAAAAGCAATCGCCTTCCTCCGTGAACCACTTCGGCCGATTCGATCGGCTTTTCGTGTGCGAACGGTTTGCCCGGTTCGCCGACGGGAGGCTGCCACTTCTGCACGCCGAGCCCATCAATGGCCAGCGCGATGCGTCCTCCGGCCAAAATCGTCATCGCCAAGATCTTGCCGGGCGCGTGGATCCTCAACTTCTCTTCTTTTTGCGGCCCGGACCAGACCGCCCATTCGCGATCCGATTTGGCCAAAACCGCAAGCAACCCTTCGGGGCCCGAACCGGCCGCCGCTTGCACGGTTTTTTCCGACGCTGACAATTCGTGAATCTGCCGGCCGTCGGGGTAGTGGCGCCACTGGGCCAAACCGGGCGCATCGAGCCCAGGCAAAACAAGCACTCTGTCCGGTTCGGTACCAATCAATCGCCGGGGCGGCCCTTCAGAAAAATCGGGCCAGGCCTTGGCAGGCTGCCCTTCGGTGCGCCAGCTTTTCAGGCGGCCTTCCGGATCGATCGAAACCAGTCCATCCCAGGCATTTTCCAGTTGCAAGATGGGGCCTCGTTGGCCCAGCCACGACCGGAGCCTTTTTCCCTCGCGGTCCGTCATGATCAACTCGCCCAGATCGGTTCCCAGAACCAGCTGGTTATTCCCCAGGCGCAGTAGCCGAATCACTTTTCCCTGCGGGGCCGGAATGTTGCCGGCATTTCCAAAGGGTTCGAATTTTTCCGAGCCGCTGGGGCTGCCTGGCGCGGCGATTTTGTAGCGAAAAAGTTCGCCCCGGACGTTGGCTGCAATGCGTGTTGAGGGGTCTTCTCCTTGCACGGCGCAGGCCACGCCGCCCGGCAGAGCCACAGGTAGTTCGGGCTCCATGCGCGGGTTGTTCCAGATGCGCAGGGTTTGATCCATGCCCACGGCGCCAAGCCATTTGCCGTCGGCACTGACATCGACCCCCAAAATGATGCCTTGCGATCCGGACGGACCTCCCAACTCGCGAATCAGCCTTCCGCTGGACAGGTCCCAGACGCGCAAGGTCTTATCGAAACTCGCGGTGATGCCGGTTAGACCACCCGGATCGATGACCGCGGAGAAGGCGACATCCTTATGGCCATTCAGGGGGATCGCGCCGGGAGGTGTTGCCGCGAGGCCGGCCGAGCCGGGAGGTGTTGCCGCGAGGCCGGCCGAGCCGGGAGCAGGCGGGTCGGCAGCGAAGGAGATTCCCATGCAACCGAGCAGGCAACCACCGAGGCAAGTCAAAAACATCCGGAGCATCGGCTTCTCCGATTCGTGGAAATTCAGGCGGGTCCCGTTTTCTTTTTTTTCTTATGCCGCGGGCCGGTTCTCACCATCAAGGCGGAGGGGCCAGATCCTCAAGGACGATGGCGTTGCTCCGCGCTGGGATTGGCAACAAACGGGCTCGTGCCAAATAATGAACCATTCCCGAGGACTTCCCGTTTCACGGGGAGGCCGTCATGGATTCCCCATGGCTGCATCCCATCAGGTTAGGAATTCCATGCCCGCCATTCCCTGGACTCTGGTTCTGCGCATCGGCGCGGTCTTGCTCGTGTTACTCGTCTTTTGGTGGGGATTTCTGTTCAACGTTCAGCGGCTGGTGCTCTTCCCCATTCCCGATCCGCTACGGGAGCGCAAGCCGCCCGAGGATGCGACGGTCGTCTGGCTGCCAGGAAAGGGCGGCGAAACCGAAGCCTGGTACTTGCCTCCGACGGGCGGAGATACGAAACGCCCCGTACCGATTTTGATTTTCGCGCATGGCAACGCGACGCTCATTGACGAGATCGCCGCCCAATTCGATCCGCCCCGTAAATGGGGCGTGGGAATCCTCCTGGTCGAATATCCCGGATATGGCCGCTCCGGAGGGAGGCCCTCGCAAAAGGCGATTGGCGAAACCATGACGGCGGCATTCGATTGGGCCTTGGCGCAGCCGTCGATCGACCCCAAGCGCATCATCGGCTATGGCCGCTCGTTGGGCGGTGGGGCCATCTGCCAGTTGTCCCTTGACCGCGATCTGGCCGCCTTGATCCTGGAATCGACATTCACTTCAACCCGGCCCTTCGCGGGGCGCTACGGAGCGCCCGGGTTTTTGATTCTGGATCCGTTTGACAACCTTGAGGTCGTCAAAAAGCAGAGCCAGCCGATCCTCTTGTTCCATGGGGAAAAGGACGAGGTCATACCGCTTGAGCACGGAGTCCAACTGGCCAGGGCGGCGGGGGTCTCCCTTCGTGTGCACGGTGGAGGTCATAACGACACGCCAAGGCCCTGGGAAACGATCCTCAAATTTCTGGTCGAAAATCGCCTGCTTGAAAGCCCGATCCCCCATTTGGGCGCAAGGGCTCCGTTGTCGGGCGCGTGATGCCGCCGTGCTCTGGTGTTACGACCTGACGCGCAAGCGTTCCGTGTTGTTGCGACGGCCGGATCAGGTGAGGGTTTGCGCTTCTGGTTCAGGAGGCGGCAAGGACGCCGCAGGCGTCGCGACATCGTCGGCCGGATCGTACGCGATGCCCGCTTGCAACCGTTCCAGGCGTTTTCGGAACACCCCATGGTCGTTGGGAGCAATCAGGGCGAGCGCCTGTTCCATGCGGCGAATCGCTTCGGGGAAATTGCCCAGAACCGCTTCGGCGACCGCCAGGGTGTCGAGCACGCCGGGGTCTTTTTCACTGGTGATCTCGGCGCATCTAAGCGCCAAGTCCCTGGCCCGTTCGGGATTGCGCAAAGCGAATTCGGGGCAAGTGGCCAGGATCCAGGCCTGATTGTTGAGCATGCGCGGATCATCCGGCGCGAGGGCGAGGGCTTCTTCCCCCTCGCGCAAGGCCTCGGCGTGATTGCCGAGCCGGGATAGGGCCTGGGCGCGCTTTTGCTGAACCTGGGGATTGGGCCCCTTGTTCGTCAACAGATTCGTCAACAGATCGAGATCTTCCAGCGCCTGTTGCGGCTGATTCATTATCAGGTGCAGTTCGGCGCGCGCCAAACGATAATGCTCGACCGTAGGATCGAGTTCGATGGCGCCGGCCAGGCTGGCCATGGCCTCGTCGTTGCGGCCAAACCGGATCAGGCAGGTGGCGCGGCCAAACCAGAAACTGCTTTCCAAGGGCCGCATCGCCACGAGGGTGTCATAGTCTTGCAGCGCCTCGTCCAACCGGCCGGAGGCCTGGCGGGCCATGGCGCGGTTTTGCAAGATGTCGGACCGCGACGGGTCAAGCGCGTGCGCCAAATCCAGATCGACCAGCGCTTCGGCCAGTTGACCGCGGCTGGCCCGAAGCGCGCCGCGCGCGCCATGGTGCGACGCCTGCGCGGGGTTCAGCTCGATCGCCTTGCTGAAGTCCTCGTCGGCCAGGTCGAACAGCCCCATTTCAAAGCGGGTTTGCCCGCGGGCCACGATCGCCGGAATGAACTGGGGGTCATCCGCCAGGACGCGATCAAATTGCGTCAGCGCCAGATCTTTTTGATTTTTCAGCGCATAAAGCCGGGCGATTCCCAGGCGGATTTGCGGATCGTTGGGCGCGCGTTTGAGCGCCTCCTCAAATTCGGATTCGGCCTGGGCATAGCGGCCCAGATCGCTCAGAGCGGTCGCATGATTGGCCCGGGAGCTGACATCGTTGGCATCGTCCTGGACCAGCTTCGCGAAATCGGCCGCGGCCGCTTCGAAATCGCGCAATTCCGCATAAACGATGCCGCGCTGGAAGCGGGATTTGCCAAGCTGGCCATCCAGTTCGAGCCCCTTGTTCAGTTGGAGAAGGGCCTCCTCGATCCGGCCGAGCCGGGCCAGGGCCGTGCCGGCGACATGCCGGGCCATCGCCGAATCCTGACCGGTTTCGAGCACCGGTTCGATCGCCGCCAACGCTTCTTGCCAGCGCGATCCCGCGAGGAAAATTTCCCCTTGAAGGATCCGCAAAGGTTTGGACTCGGGATGTTGGGCCAGGGCTGCCGCGAGCGTATCGAGGGCGAAATCGTTGCGGCCGCTTTTGTGCAGGGCAAACGCGAGATTGATCGCGGAATCGATGGGAGCTCCCAGGACCATTCCGGTTTCCAGGTCCCTCCTGGCGGCGTCGATCTTGCCATTTTCAAACCGGAAATGCGCTCGTTCCAAGTAAATTTGAGGGGAATCGCCATCGGCCGCGAGCGCCTTGTCCCAGAGCGTTGAGGCCTCTTCGGCCTTGCCCAGGGCGTGTAAGCAGCGGGCCTGACCCGACAGGGCGCGCACAAGCCCCGGCTCGGTTTTGGCGGCTTGAGCATACCCGGCCAGGGCCTCGGTCGTTCGGTTCAATTGCAACAAGGCGTTGGCGCGGTCGCACAGGAGTACGGGATTGCCCGGCACCAGGGCCAAGGCCTTGTCAAAGGCGGCGATCGCATCGACGACACGATTGGCCTGAGTGAGGCAACTGCCCAGGTTGGCATGCGTTTCCGCGCGATCGGGTTCGAGCTTTGCGGCGAGTTCCAAATCTTCAATCGCCGCGGGAATGTTCCCTTGCAAGAGCCGGGCGAGGCCCCGGCCAAAGTGATAGGGACCCTGGTCGGGTTTGAGGCGGATCGCCTCGTCAAAGGCTGCGATTCCTTTGGGAATTTCTTCCAGGCGGACCATCGTCCGCCCCAGGCGGGCTTGCAGTTCCGGGTCTTCCGGCTTGACTGCCGCCTGATCGATGGCCCGGGTTTTCATGGCGATTTTGAGGGCGTTTTCGAGCTTCAGCGTCGTTTCTTCGCCCGCGAATCCGCGGATCAGGGCGATGATGTCCTCGACGGACTGAGGCCGGCGCGCCTGAATCCATTCGGTGCAGTGCTCGAGAATGGAGCGCCATTCGTCGCTGATTTCGCTTTTTTGCGCGGGCGTCGGCGTGGCCGAACCGGTCAGGGCAAACCATCCCAGCATGCCAAACGAGTAGATGTCGACGGAAGGCCCGAACCAGGAGGTGCCCTTGGGCCTGCCCGTGCTTTCCGGTCCCATGAAGGGGACTCTTTTGATGGCCGCGCGCCCCAGGCGCGTGGCGGTATGGGCCTCGCCGTTGGCCATCAGCGCATGAATCAAAGTTCGCCTTGGCACTTCGCCCGCGTCGATCAGGATCGCCTCGACCCCATCGAAATTCGTGGAAACGCCTTCGGGCCGTGCCGGCAGAATCACATGGGAAGGGCAAAGCGCGCGATGGAGCAGGCCGCGCGCATGCATATCGCGCAGACCAGAAAGGATCGTCCAGGCGATGGGCAGCCAGGCGTCGCTCGCAAGGGGGCCATCGCGCAGGATGCGCTGGTGAAGGTCGATCCCCGCCATATAGGGTCTCGTCCAGTGGCGCGCGGTGAACAGGTCGGCCTTTTCCGGCTTCTCTCCTTTTTCCCCTTTTTCGTTTTTCCCCCATTCCGGATCGGGCAGTTCGAGCGCGGGATGCTCGCTTTCGCGCAGAAGTTGCCGTTCGCGGTTGCGCTGGATTTCGAGGGCATCGAGCACCGGTTCGATGGCGCATTTGAGGACCAGCGCGCGGCCGGTCGATTTTTCCCGGCAAAGCCAGCTTGAGCCGGCGAAGCCGGAGCCCAAAAGCGAGATGAAATCGAGATGCTCGAACGCCGTTCCCGCGATATGCCGGATCATTTCCAGCGCGACATCTTCCTTGCCCTGATCGAGTGCGACGGCGAGCAGGCCCAGGCGCACTTCATGCAAAGAGGAAGCGTCGTCAAGATTCTCTGCCAGGTCGCGCAGTTCGGTCAGGCCGCCTTCCAAGTCGCCGGAAACGACGCGCATCCGCGCGAGGCCAAGACGTAGCGCGGGAAGCTGGCGGCGCAGGTCACCGGAGAGGTCTTCGAATCGCTTCAGGGTTTCACGCACCGGCTCGCGTTCCGATTCACGCCTGAGCGACACGCTGTCCTGGGGCCTGAGCCTAAGCGGCTCCAGGCCATGACGGCGATCGAACTTGTCGAGCGCCTCGTACAGGTCGGTGAGGTCGGCGTGGGCGCTCCCCAGTTCATAGCGTTCTCGGATGCGGTCGAGCAAACTCTGATCCTCTTGGCCCTGGTTTGTCGTCTTGGCAATTTGTGGCGCAATTGGGCCAAAACACCTCAACAGGCCCCCGTCAACAGATAGATTTTAGGGGAAGAGAACCGTTCTGGCGCAGCCGGGTTCAAGGAGAATGTCGATGTTGGCCCAAATCGAGACGATTTTTTCCAAAAACCGACGCTTCATCGTGCCTTTGTTGGCGGTTTTGGCTTTCGGTGCCGTTCCGTTCTCGCGGCCGCTCGCCCAAGATGCCGCTGCGAAAGATGCCGCGGCGAAAGATGGCGCGGGCAAAGATGCCGCGGCGAAAGAAGGCCCGATCAAGATCAGATGGCATGGCCAGTCGTTTTTTGAGCTCATCGCGCCCAACGGAGCGCGGGTCGTTTTCGACCCTCATGCGATCGAGGCCTATGGGCGCAAGCAGTTGGTGGCCGATGTCGTGCTCATCTCGCATCCCCATACCGATCACTCTCGCACCGAAGTCGTCACCAACAAAGACCGGGCGCGCGTGATCCAGGGCTTGAAGCCGGCGACGCAGCCCGGCCGGCCGGCGGAATTCAATCCCGTGGAAGAAGAGATCAAAGATCTGAAAATTCGCAATGTTCTGCTTTATCACGATGCGATGGAAGGGCTCGTGCGCGGCCGCAACACAGCCTTCATTGTCGAAGTGGCCGGCCTCAGGATCGTTCACCTGGGGGACCTGGGCCACAAGTTGACGCGCGAGCAGATCCGCCAAATCGGGCCGGTCGATGTGCTCATGATCCCCATTGGCGGGGTTTATACGATCAATGGGTCGGAGGCGCGCGAAGTGGTGGAGCAGCTTCAGCCCAAGCGAATGGTCATTCCCATGCACTATGGCACGCGCGTTTACGAGGATCTGTTGGGACCGGAGGAGTTCCTCGACGAACTACCCAAGGAGCAGATCAAGAAGCTACCCGGCAACCAGGTGGAGATCAAACCGGGCGATCCCGTTCCCGCCAAGCCGATCTACATGCTGCCGAATTTTGAATGAGTTGCGTCTCTTCCCATAGGGACGATCCACCTTAAGGCTCGTAACGAAGCGAGCCGAGAAGATGCGGCCGCTACGCTTTCAAATATTTGGCAAACCAGTCGCGTGTGCGCTTCCACATTTCCGGCGAGAGCACATGGCCGGTGTTGGCTTCGATGAAGTAGGAGAAATGGTCCTGCGCGTGCATGCTTTCGTAGGCGCGCGCGATCGTTTTCACCCCGTCGCGCACTTCCTCGATCGGGCTGCCGCCATCTTGATCGCCAAAGTTTAACAAAAGGGGACGAGGGGCGGTGAGCGCCGCGATATCGGGCGTGTCGCCATAAGGGAAAATTCCCGGCACGAAGTTGGGAAAACAGTGGAGCAGATGGGTGCGGTGGATTGCCTTGTAGGTCGGCAGGCAGCAGTTGCCGACCAAGCATTTCAGCCGTGGCTCCCAGGGGCCGATCATCCAGGTGAAGGTGGAACCCATCGAGTGGCCGTAGCAGCCGATCTTGTCGGCTTTCACCTCGGGACGGCTGACGAGATAATCGATCGCCCGGCGCATGTCGAGAATGTTCTTCCAGGCCATCGATTTGCCGGCGACGACATAGCGCAAGAACATGAAGCGCTCGTAATCGCCATTTTTCAATTTGCCTGTGGGATCCTGTCTTTCCTCGAAACACAAGGCATCGGGGCAAAGGACGACATAACCCAATTGGGCCAGAGCGGCGCCGGTGTGATGCATCGGGTCGAAGCCCAGGCCGGCCGGCTCCGACTTGCCCTTCCGCCACTGACCAGCATGTTGGTGCCAGACCGCGACGGCGGGTGCCGGACTTGTGGAGGAAACGCCGTCGGGAACAAGGAGCAGGGCGGGAATGGGATCGCCAGGTTCGGCTTCGTAGGTGAGCGACTCGATCCGGTAGCCCTCCTTGCGGATCGTTTCGCGCAGGCGCGGCTTGAGGTCTCCTCCCTTGGGCCAGTCGCCACCCAGGCCCTGGAGCAACCGTTCGCGAAAATCGATTGCCGCCATGGCCCTTTCCCCCCTCTGCCGTGTGAGGCTCCTCGCTCGATTCGCAGGTTGCGAAGGAATGCTCGCTACTTTTCCACGCGGGATTTCGAACCCAGTTTGATCAGGTGTGTTTCGGTGCGGATGAAGAGCTCTCCCTTGTAGGGAGCATGGCTGGCCAGGGTGCGCTCCTTGAGGTTCCACTTCGCCACCTTTTCGAATTTCTTCGAAGCGCGAATCTGGTGGACCTCGCCGGTTTCACTTTGAAACCAGACGATGCCTCCCTTGGCGCCCGGTTCAAACCAGGGGCTTGAGGAATAGGCATTGCCCAGCCGTTCCTGCCAGTGGACATTGCCGGTTTGGGGATCGAGGCACGAGGCGATGCCATTGTCCGAAACGACGAACAGCAAATCTCCCACGACGAGCGGCGAAGGCGTATGCGGGGCTGCCTTGGTCATTTTCCAGGCAACCGCCTCTTCACCTCGTTTGCCGGAACCTTCGAGTTTCACTGCAAGGAGGGAGGCGTTGTCGTAGCTCGTCGAGATGAAGGCCAAGTCCTTCAAAATGGCGGGGCGGGGGATGACCGAATAGCCCTTATAAGGCACGCGCCAAATCTCCTGTCCGGTCGCCGGGTCAAGCGCCATGAGCACATCGCTGCCGGGACTCAAGAGCAGGCGCGTGCCATTATGCGTGACGAGCGTGGGGGTGCTGAAGGAAAACGGCCGCGATGGCGAAGCGTTGCGCTCCGTCTTCCAGGCAAGCGTGCCGTCGGATTGTTTCAACGCGACCACGGCTTGCAGATCGATCGCATCGATCGAGAAAATCACGAGACCGTCCGTGAGGATCGGGCTGCCGCCGCCGCCATGCACCGGTTTTTGGTAAAGCCCCGGCGTAAACCAGAGGACCTTTCCTTTGAGATCAAGGCAGCCAGTGCCCATGTGGCCAAAGTGAACATAGAGTCGCTCGCCGCCGCCTGCACCCGGCATGGGGCCGCCCACCGCGCCCCCCACCGCGATTGTCGGGCTGGCGTGCGAATTTTTCGAGTGAATCTTCGGCGCCGTGGCCCCGTCCTGCGTTTTGACCTTGGTTGACCATTCCTTTTCGCCGGTCGCGGCATTGAGGGCGATGACGGTCAGGTCCAGATCGCCCGATTTCTCCCCCGAGACGGGAATGGCCGAGGTCAGAAATACCAGGCCTTGCGCGAAGACCGGAGACGACCATCCCTTGCCCGGGATTTCCTTTGTCCAAAGGAGGTTGGGCTCAAGCTGGGTTCGGTCGGCCAGTTGAAGCGGCTGACCCTGGGCGTTGCCGTCGGGGCCCAGGAAATTGGGCCAGGAATCTTGGGCCCTTGCTTGTCCCAAAACTGCGACCGGCGCCTGAAACGAGCAAAGGCCGAGGCAGATCATCCCAACGAGTCCTTGTTTGCGCACGATCATTCTCCGATCAGTTCGAACATGCCATGGCCTGCCTTGCGCAGTTTGCCCTGGCGGGCCAATTCGTCGTACACCTCGATCGGATGTTGATCGGGAGGCACGATCGCGACGATCGAGGATTTCTTTCCTGAAGAAGTTCCTCGGCCGCCCAGTGAAGATTCATCGCCAAGCCGCGTCAAATTCAGTTTTTTGCGAAACGCCTTCAGGGCAGACTTCAAGATCGCAGGGTCGAATGCGGGGGTTTCGGACATGAATCCTTAGACTCCTTGATTCAGAAACTCAAAAAGCAACCATCAGGCAGCAAGGCGGCAACACGGAAAGGAAATCTTAGAGAACGAAAGAGCGTCGCAGTGGAGCCCTCCGTCTCTCGTTCACAAACTTGCATCCGAGCCGATTGGGAGGTTACTTGTTGGGGTTAAGCGCCTCTTCCAGGGTGCGTTTGACCAGTTCTTCGTGAAGTTTTTGGATGAAGTCGTACTGGGCTTTTTCCGCCCTTTCGATTTCGCGGGCGCGCGCCAGTTCCTTGTCGAAATCGAGCACGCCTCCCATCCGGCTGAGCAGGTCTTCCATCATCAGGGCGACCACCTTGAGCTTCGCCGTGGCGTCGGACACCAGAACCTTGCGCCGGTTCGGATCCGATTCATTGGCTTCGACCCCTTTGCGAAGCGCTTCGATCGCGCTTCGGGCCTCAGGCCACAAGGTTTCGCGCAGTTGTTTGAGCGGATCGCGAATCTGGCGTTTTTGCACAATGGTCTTCTCGGTGACCTTGTTCAGTTCCAGTTCGCGCACCAGATTCGTGTAAAGCGTGACCAGGTCATCGAGCGTTTTTTGGGCATCGTCCATCGTGCGCTCAAGCGGGTCGTCGGCCTTGCGGTTAAACCGCCCCGCGAGAATGCGCCAGTCTTCCGGAGTCAGCTTCTGCCAGGCATCGTCTTTGCGTTCGGCGGCAGTGCCCAGCAAATAGGCCGGGCCGCCTTCATTGACCAGGCGGATGCGAATGGCTTCGAGCTGATCCTGCGCCTTGGTTTCGTCCTTGCGTACCTCGGCCAGGAGGTCGTCTTCGGAAATGACGAGGAAGGAAAAGCGCTCTTGCGAGGTCGATCGATGCGGGAGCACTTGCCCAGGTGACGCCGCCGGGTCCCGGTCCAGATCGGCGGCTTCGATCCAGAGTTCGACCCGCTGCCTGCCGGGCGCGCTTTGTCCCTTGGGGGTTACGATTCCCGCCTTGGCCATGAGGAAATCGGCGAGCGGCTCCTCTTCGATTTTTTCCCACGAGTCGGGAACCAGAGCCAGTTTGCGTAGCAATGCCTGGCGCTCTCGAGGCTGGCTTTCGCTCGAACCGCCGGGGGCGACGCGGTCGCGAAACGGCAAGGCAACCGCCTTGGCGAGGTAGGCGTCCACGGCGGCCTTGTCGAGTCGTTCGTTCGGTGTCCGCTCGATCGCTTGCTCAAGAGCCGGCATGGCGCGTCGGGAAACTTGGCGCTCTTTTTGCGTGAGCGGTTGATTGCGGTTAAGGAGCACCCAGGAAGCCGACGCCGCCAGACCATCCCCCATGCCGATCGAAAAGACGCGCGCCACACCGGCTGCGGCGAAGAGCGATTGTACGTCGTTGCCTTCCAGCGCCTCGACGGTCCAAACATGTTCCATGGTGCCCAGGCCCTGGCGATCCTCGGCCTGGCCTTGAAACGGGATGCGAGCGTCCGGGGTGACCAGGTAAATCCCCTGATCGGTGCGCCTCAAGAATGCGGAGGGTTCCGCCTTCACCTGCGGAGGGTCGTCGTTGATCGGCTTGATGACGATCCGGCGCGAGCCGGGCACGCCTTCTTCATCGTTGAATTCCAGGCGCAGCATCGTCTCGCTGGTCACGGCACCCATGGCAAAGCGAAACCGGGCGGCATCGAGCAGCGATACGGGTACATCGACCCCGCGATGGGAAGCCGCAGGCGTTTTTTCGCTCGGTTGACTCTCGACCGTCTCGGCGGTGATGCGGATATCGCGCAACGGGCGATCGGTCGTGGCCAAAAGCGACAGGGTCGAGCCGGCGGGAACGATCAGCCGGGTCTGGTCGCTGCCGGGCTGGAGCAGCTCGCGCGAAAGAAAGGCCTGGCGCTTGCCGATCAAACTCTGCGCGGATGGACCGGTGGCATCGTCGGTGCCTGGCCGGTAATAAAGATAAGCCGGATGTTCTTCGGAGACATCAAGCTGAGCCAACCTCGGCGGCGGGATGACGCGGATGCGGCGCACCCCGGTTTCATAATCGTCGCCGCGAATCGTAAAGGTCGCCGATTCGCGCAAGTCCTTGACCAGCGTCGTGAATTCGTGGCGGCCAACCGGCTGCATCGGGGAGGTGCTCGTTGAGCCGGGCGTACGCAATTGCGCCACCACCTTCACCGGCATTTTCATCCGTTTGACGGCCCAGTGCGATCCGGCCGTTTCGATGGCGCGCAGTTTTTCGAGTGCCGTTTGCACCAAGGAGGGAACGCCCTCGGCGCTTGCCTCTTCGGCCAGACTTTCGAGCGTGTCGATCGCGTAGTCGCTTTCCTTCAGGCTCGCCATCCACCTCGCCGGCAGGTTGGCCGATTCGATTGGCCCGATCAAACCGAGTCGCTCCAGGTCAAACCAGTCGAGCGGCCGCCAGCCTTCGGCGGGCCAGCCACCGGCCAGGCCGGGCCGTTTGGTTTGCTCGGGTCGATTTACGGAAGGTTCTTTTTCCTTCCCTTCGGTGATTGCCGCGGCATCGCGTCGACTCGAAGCTCCCTTGGTCAGGTGGCGCACGGCGCGCACCCGCAAGGGAATTTGGCCAAGATCCTGGCCGATCACCGCTTCACCGGATGTGGGAAACCCTTCCATCACCAGAAACGATTTGCGAGGCCAGATCAGGTCGCGCAGCAGGACATTGCGTTCAAAGAGGAGCCAGGAGGTTTCAAAGAAGCCCGCGCCCGGGCTCGATTCGGATTCGGATTCGCTACTGGAGAATCGGCTCAAAATGGCACCGGCCGCATAGACCACGGGCAAGGGCCCAATGCAGGCAAAGAGCGCCAAAGCGGCAATGAGATTCATCCGGCGCCAGTTGAGTACCTGATCGACGGGCGTTTGCGCAAGGGCTCGCGCCGCCTGCGAGAAGACCCGGTTGACCAGGTCGGCAGAATATCCCAGGCGCGCTCCTTCGGCCGGATCGCGCAGATCGACCGCCGTGATAAGCTGTTGGCCCAGTTCGCCGGGGAAGCGGTGCTCCATAAGGAGAGCCAGACCCGACCGGGAAAACGGGGCCATGGAGGGCAGAATCACCCGGAATACCAGGTAGGTCGCGATGATCAACACCATGCTGACGACCGGCAATCCGCGCACCGGTCCCGGCAGAATTTGCGCCCAATCCCATCCCAAAAGGAGGAAAATGCCCCGGTCGAACACCATGGCAAGCCAAAAGGAAGCGCTTAGAACCAATAGAGAGAAAACGATCCCGCGAACGATCAAGTATTGGCGTATCCGCTCGCGTAATTTGCCCAGCGCGTCGTCGAAGGCGCTTTTTTGCGTGACAGCTTCTTCCGAGGTGGTTGACATGGCGTGACTAGGCCACCTTCCAAAGTTTGCGCAAGGTCCATTCGAGCGCGAGCAGCGCCGTCACCGCGAGCATGGCCCAGGGAATGGCCCGGGCGCCCGGATTGTCGCCGGTCGGTTGGCCCAGGCTGGGCCCCTCATCCCACAGGTCGTCGACCGGACCACGGTTGCGCAAATTGCTCGTTTGGCCGGGTAGTAAGAGCGGGATGATCGAAGCCCCGGAAAGGTCGAACAACAGCTTGGGCTCGTCGCGATTGGCATCGCCGGCGGTACCGCCATCGCCGGCCGGGCTCGCATCCTTGGTGGGTGTGGCGGTCCGGCCAGAACTTCGGTCCGACCCCCGATCGGAACTGGTGGGCCGGCGCAGCATTTCCTTGACCTTGCGCGCCTGCTCGGCACTCAGGCGCGATTCGATCATCGAAAACGGGCTGGCAATCTCGTTGAGGCTGGCCCAGTCGGGGCGAGTGTTCTCGCTTTCCGGATCGGCCGCCTCGACAATGAGTGAGGTGCCGGTCAGTTTATCCTTGGTCGCGGGCACTTCGACGGTCATGTTGTAGCGGCCGGCGGCGCGCACCTGAAAGCGAGCCCGCCACACCCCCGGCGCGCCGGGACGCGGTTCCAGCTTGACCAGCGGGGGAAATTCCCCGTCGTTGACGCCACTGGGCGCCTCGATGCGCAAGCGCGGAGGATCGTTCTGCGGTCCAAGGGGCTTGCCGCCGCGATCGTCGATCGTGGCTTCGAACGAAATCGGCCGGCCGGCCTGATAGGGACCGCCCACGAATAGCCGGATCCTGCGCACATCTTTTCCGCGTGAATTGGCCGCGGCATACCGGGCAAGCTTGGTCCAAAACCGTTCGTGCCAAACTTCCCGGTAGGCGCGCATTCTCCAGGTTTCGTCCGAGCCGATCCAGACGATTCGCCGCCCGCTTGCCGGATCGCTTAGCACCATCCAGGGAGAAAGTTTGCCATCCTTGAGCTTGAACCGCTCATCTTTCAGGCGGGCCGCAACGATCGCTCCCTTGCGTACATCCTCAATCGGATAGACCGAGAAGAATCCCCGTGAGCCTTCCTCGGGGCGGCCCGCGGCATTGAAGAAGTCGGCCCAATCGCTCAAGAAGGGCCGCCCCTCCTGGTCTTCATCCAGACGCAAAAACTCCATTTCGGGAGTGACCCCCTCGAAGCTCAGGGCCCAGGGGGTATCCATCGACCGTTCCGACCCATCGAGGCGCAGGTCGCGCAATTGAACCGGATAAAGATCGAGGATCGATTTCAAGCTGGTGCGATCGGCTCCGGGCTTGGCCAGTTGCAAAGTATTGACCGGGCCCGAAATCAAAACGAGGCCGCCGCCGCGGTCGACCCAGTTGCCCAGATTGGCGCGCTGCGTGTCGGTGAGTTGATTCCAGTCGGGATCGAAAGCGAGGATCGCGTCGTAGCTGGCCAGGTCGAGCAACCGCTGCGCCGGGTCGGGGCTGTCGGTATCGAAGCGGTCGGGGAAACTCTCAAGCATGCGTTCCGGGGGCACATCTTGCACCAGGGCGCCTCGTTTGGAGAGCGCGCCCGTGGGCAATTGCAAATAGATCGACACCTCGGCGCGTTTTTTCTCCAGTTCGCGCACAAACAAATTGCGTACAAACTGATATTCCTTACTCGCCGCGCCCGCGACCAGAAGAATGCGCAGCGGTTTTTTCTGCACGCGCACATCGACCGGACCGCGCGCCGCGACCGGGCTGGGGTTCATTTCGCGCCGGTCGCGGCCCACGGAGGCGGTGAATCTCAATCCGCCCTCGCCGGTTTCGGCAAGAATCCAGCCGCCGGCGACCTGGGGCAATTCCTTGCCCGCGGCCTTTGCCAAGGCCGCGGCGTCGAGAAGCACTTCAAGTGATACCCGGGGCGGCGTGCTCGTATCGAAGGAGGCCTGCGGAAGTTTGACCTTGATCAGTTTTCCCAGAGCCACGCTGGTTGCCGGGTTGTTGGCCTGAACCAGTTCGATTTCGCGTTCCTCGATCTTGTCCTGGGCCAGTTTGCGGATATTGCGGATCTCAATCGTCGCATCAGGCACCGGCTGGCCCGAAAGGCCGTCTCCGGTCACGTCCATCAACAACCGGAACGGGTCGTCGGGCTGCACCAGTGCGGGGGCGCGCAGATCGGCAATTTCGGTGCGCACCACCGGGCGGTCTTCGCCGATGCCAACGACGATCAAGGGCAAATTCGAGACGCGCGCCTGTTCGCGCAGTTGGCTAAGCGCGCCTGAAGAGTCTTCGGTCGAGCGGCCATCGCTAAAGACCACCATGCCGCGAACCATCGATCCGGAAGCGGCGGAACCGATGCCAAGGAGCGATCCGGAAAGACTCGTCCCCTTGTCTTCACCCGCCTTGACCGCCTTGATTCCGGCGGCATCCAGGTCGGCCAGCCATTTGGACCCGGCCCCTTCGGATTTGGTCAAACCCGAGTGGCCCGGCTTGAGCCAAACCGGCCAGATCTTTTCGGAGACATCGGCGTAGTCGATCGGTTTGACCTTCTTCGATTCGTCGGGCAAATCGATCTGTTTCCATTCTTCGGCCGTGCCGATTTTCCCGGCACCCAGGCGCAAACTCGGCCCCATCAGGCCGCGGGCAAACCGGTGGATTTCGAGCGGGTTTTCCCGGGCAAGGCCATCGATCCATTCGCCACTTTGCAAAAGCCCCAAAACGCGATCCTGGCGGCGTGGAAGTTTGTCGAACGGGGTCTTGCCATCGGGCAAGGCGTCGATCGTGGAGGTCATCGATGCCGAAACATCGAACGCAACCAGCACATGGGATTTCAGCGTCTGCTCTTCCCAGGTTTGCATGGCGGGCAAGAGGAAGACGAAAGCGAGAATGAGGTAGCAAAGGGCGCGCAGGCTAAAGAGGAAAAAGACGCGCGGCAACCCGAGTGTTTTGCGCTCGCGCAAATAAAACCAAAGGGCGATGGCCAGGCCCAGGATCAACACCAGCGCGCCGGCAAGACCCCAGGCCGAGCCTGGATATTCGCGCCCGGCAAACCGAAAACCATCCTCGAGCCGCCTTAAAACGAATTCGCTCGATTGCGTTGCCTGTTCGTTCATTCGCGGCTCCCCCCCACCGGCAATGCGCCGGATTTTGCGCTGGGAATCGCGCTGGCCACGGGTCTGGCCCGGGAAGCCGTCATGGGTACCGCCGCTTCCTTGTTCTTCGCGTGATGGCTACAGTAAACCGCCATGGCTTGCTCACCGATCAACACAAGCAAAATGATCAGGTAGATCCACCAGGTTTCCGAGGTATCGCGCGGCGGTTCGAGCATCGAGTCGGAACCGTCTCCCGGCCGCGCCAGCACCGCCTTGCCCTGCCCGACACCCGCCTGGGGCAGTTCCAGCAGATCGCGCCGTGCCCGGCGCAGATCGCCTTCATGATTGGCGTCGATGTTGATGGCAAACGCTTCCAGTTCGCCATCTTCTGGTCCAAACGGGGTTTGACCGGGAGCGATCGTGGGGGACAGGTTCATATAGAGCACGCCCGGCTCCAGTTGCGGATGGACTCGGATGCGCACGCGGCCGCCCACCGGCGCATCTCCCTGGTTGATCCCCATCTTTTGCAGACCCGGCTTGAGCCCTCGCACCTTGGTGGGCCTTTGCGGGTCAAACCGCTCTTTGGCCGTGCCATTCAAGAAAGCGGCATCGCGCGACAAATCGAGCCCCTGGCCCACAAGCAGAGTCGATCCCTCGCCCGCCCCGGCTTGCAACAGATATTTTGTCAGTTCTTTCATCATGGCTGCATAGGTCCACGACATCGGGCTGCCTGAACCCCATTCGTTCCAGCCGTCCGCTTCGGTCCCGGCCGCCGACAGCGTGGTCCGGGTTCCCGCGGTCGTCAAGCAAGCGATGACTCTTCCCTTGCCGACGGTTCGCTCCACCATGAGCGGATCGCCAAATTGGACCTCGCGCAACAATTCGCGCAAGCTCGCCGCAATCGGCTGAAACGCCGATTTGCCCCAAAGGAGCTTGAGCCCCGGCCGCGCCGCCGTTCCGGTTTTTGGATCGGCCGGATCGCCGGCGTCGTCGAGCGTTTTTTCAAGCGACCGGGCCAGGCGGAACTGCGACTGCGAAAGTAGCGCCTCGCGCAATTCGCGCGTGACCATTTCGAGGCCGGTTCGAAACTCGGCCTGGGCCGGATCGTTGATCGGAAACGAGGCGATCAGGGATAGCGCTTTTTCGCGGTATTGCTGGCGCTGGCGCTCGTCTTTCCAGCGCCTGTTGGGCAGAAGGATGATATCGCGCACCGATCCGTCTGCCTTGTCCCATTGAAAACGCGCTTGCGTGGGCCAGTAGCGATCGATCGGCAAAAAGCGGAAGTCGAGCCGGTTTGGGTAAACCCCGGCCACGATCGGGTGCGCGGGGTCAGGGAAGAGGATTTTGGGCTGTTCGTCGATCAACCGGGAGTCGAGCTTGTCCTGAGGCGCCGGCGGGTCCGTGGGGCGTGGGCCCAAAAGCACGGGGAAGAGTCCGTCTTGCTCCTGGAACAGGCTGTTGGCAACGGTTGGCCGGGTGCGGTCCCCCACAAACCAGGCGAGGCTATTGCCTTCCTTGACATGCAAGGCCAGGCGCTTGACTTCGGTTTGAGGCAATTCGGCCACATTTAAGAGGAAAATAATCGGGTAAAGCTCAAGGCGGGTGCGCGGCAAGTCTTCAAGCAGGCGCACTTCCGGTTCGTAGTCGCGCAAGGCGGAAAGGGCCGCCTCGATATGAAAGGCGTCCCCGCCGGGGGTCATTCCCGTCCGGCCCGAGCCGTCGATTACCAGCACGGGAATGCGAGGCACGACCTCGACGACCAGGTCGCGCACATTGTCTTGCGCCAACCCGAGACGGGGCTGGTCGTCGATCTCGGCCGTCAGCCGAACCCACGATCTTGAGAGCAGGCGTTCCTGGTCGCGCCGGGCCGCGTCATCGCCTGCGCGTAGATTGGGCGCGGGCCGGTTGCGGCCAAGCACGAGGCTCAAGCGGACCTTGGTTTCTTGCCCGGGGGGAATTTCGTCCACGGGTTGGGTGGCCGCGAAATCCTCGACGCCATCGCGGCGCATGGAGAAAAAAGTTCTTCGCGGACTCGAGCCGAAATTCTTGATGGTGGCGACGAACTCGGTCGAGGCACCTTCCACGACAAGGCGCGAATCGCCGCTCAAAGAAACGATGCCCAGGTTGTCGTGACCGATCGGCGCAGCCGGTCCCTGAGGCCGGTCGGGATCGGCCACATCGACAATGCGAATGTTGGCCCCCGTACCGGCAAGGTGCGCCAGCGCCTTGCGGGCCGCATCGCGCGCGGGGCCGTTCCAGTCGGCGTCGCGGCAGTCGGTCAAAAGGTGCAAAAGCCGATGCGAGGAAACTTCCGCGGCCCCGGCGGCCGCCCATATGTCGAAAGCCCCATCGAGCGCCTTGACCGGATCGAGCGCGCGGTAGCCAGGCCTGAGCCGTCCCAGCAGCTCGTCGGCCTTGCGTGCGAGGTCCTCGCCCGCCTTGCCTTCGAGCACCACTTCGCCCAGATTGGAAAGTAAATAGATGCGCGCGTGATGAATCCCGCGGATCGACCCGAGTTTGCGCACGAGGCGCGACGCCTCCTTGGCGGCCAGGTCCATCGCATTGCTGCGCGTTCCCTGGTTGTCGTGCATATCGTCCATGCTCAACGAGTCGTCGATGACGATCAAGTGATCGCCGCCGACTCCGGAAGAGCCGCTTCCGAGCCAGCGCGATAGCAGGAAGGCAACGAGTAAGACGAGCAAAATACGCAGCGCCAGGAGCAGCCATTCCTCGAGGACCATGCGCCTGCGCATCCGCTTTTGCGCGGCGAGCAAGAACTCCATGGCCGCCCACTGGATACGCCGGTACTGCGTCCGCCGGATCAGGTGGATCAGGATCGGCAGTGTCGCGAAGGCAAGGCCAACCAGCGCCGCGACCGGGTGCAAGAATAGGGAAAAAAGGCTTTCCATGAGGTTCGGCAGACTCTCCTATCAGCTCGAACCCGACCGAGCCCGGGATGCCCTCGGGTCGGCGCGGAAACTCAAGTAACGATTCAAAACGGCATCGAGAGGCTCATCGGTACGCACAAGCAGATAATCGCATCCGATGCGTGTGCAACCGCGGCGAACTTCGGTGAGGTACTCCTCGACGACTTCGCGATAAGCCTGACGAAGGTTTTGCGGATCGCACAAAAGGTGCGAGGAGTCTTCCATGCCCTCGAAGCGGGTGGTGCCGCGGAAATCGAAATCGATCTCCTGGGGATCGAGCACATGAAAAACCAGGACGTCCTGGCGACGCTGGCGCAGCATGCGCAATCCCTGAAACAGGCCGGGACGTTCGATCAGCAGATCGGAGAAGAGAACGACAAGGCCGCGCTGCTGTGTCCCTTCGGCGGCGCGGCGCAAAAGTCCCATGATGTTGGTGGCGTTGCCTGGCCGGGCGGCTTCGAGCGCCGCGCAAATGACGTCGATGTGGCGCGTGGACGACTTCGCGGGCACCACCTGGCGCGGATCGGCATCGTGAGCCATGAGCCCCACGGAGTCTTGTTGGCCTAGCAAGAGCCAGGACAGGCAGGCGGCGGCGGTGCAGGCATATTCGCGCTTGTTCCACTTGGGGTCGCCATAGCCCATCGAGTTGCTGCAATCGACGAGCATGGTCGACTTCAGGTTGTTTTCGGCCTCGAACTGCTTGATGTAGTACCGATCGCTTTTGGACCAGACTTTCCAGTCGAGATGGCGGATGTCGTCGCCGGGGGAGTATTCGCGATGCTGCACGAATTCGACCGAGTGGCCAAAGAAGGGGCTCGAATGCAGGCCATGGAGGTAGCCCTCCACGGCCTGGCGCGCCCGCAAATCGAGCCGGCCCAGGCGAGATAGGACCGCCGGGTCGAGAAAGCGTCTGGGATCATCAGGCCGCGTCGTGCCAGGCAAGCGAAATCTCGGAAAAGGACCTAGGGAGTAACAAAATACTGAAAATACATAAGCGCGGAAGCCATTCGTACCACAGTCAACCAGGAACTTGGGTTCTTAGGTCAACCGGGAACACTCTTCCTCAGGTCAACCAGGAACATTCGTCCTCAGGTCGACCCGGGAAATCGGCTCAGGCGACAAACATTTTCTGGAAGCGGGGATCCTTGTGCAGGTCGCCTTCATTTTCCGGAGTTTCGGCAATCAAACGAGCGATCACCGCGTCGGGGGTGATTCCTTCGGAAACCGCGGTAAACGAAGTCAAAATGCGGTGCCTCAACACGGGCATGGCCAGAGCCTTGATATCGTCGGTGGTCACATGGACGCGTCCCTTGAGCAGGGCGCGCGCTTTGGCACCAAGCAATAGGTTTTGCACCGCGCGCGGGCCGGCACCCCAGGAGATCCAGTCTTTCACGAAGGTGGGCGTACCCGGTTGATCGATGCGCGTTTGACGCACCAGTGCCAGTGCATAGCGGATGGCATGGTCGCTGGTCGGCACCCGACGAACCAACTTTTGCAGTTCAATAATGTCCTGGCCGCCAAGTACGGGCCGCAGTTCGGGAACCGAGGCGGAAGTCGTCCGCCGGGCAATCTCGAATTCTTCGTCAAAGGTCGGATAGTGCACGAACACCTTGAACATGAAGCGGTCTTGCTGCGCTTCGGGAAGGGGGTAGGTTCCTTCCTGTTCGATGGGGTTTTGCGTCGCCAGCACGAAGAAGGGATCGTCTAGCTTGTGACGCATGCGGCCGACGGTGACCTGACGTTCTTGCATCGCTTCCAGAAGCGCCGCCTGCGTCTTGGGCGGGGTGCGGTTGATTTCGTCGGCCAAGACGACGTGCGAGAACAGCGGCCCGCGCAGGAACTTGAACTCGCGCACGCCAGTGTCGCGATTCTCCTGGATGATTTCGGTGCCCGTGATGTCGGAAGGCATCAGGTCGGGGGTGAACTGAATGCGGGCAAAACTGAGCGACAGGCACTGCGCCAAAGTCGAGATCATCAGCGTTTTGGCCAGGCCGGGTACGCCTTCCAGCAGGCAATGGCCCTTGCTGAACATGGCGATCAAAAGTTCTTCGATCACCTGATCCTGGCCAACGATGATTTGCGAAAGTTGCCCCCGAATATCCCGGTAGGCATTTTGCAGGCGTTCCGCGGCCTGAAGGTCGGGAGCGGTCGTGTCCGTTGCACTCATGAATTTCCTTTTCCCGGCTGAGCCAGCCCGTTCGTTTCGAACAACTTTTTAGGAGTTTCGAACAACTTTTAGAGGTTTCGAACAACTTTTAGAGGTTTTGAACCACTTTTAGGAGTTTTGAACCAGTTCCATGGAATTCGAACCAATGCGATGGATAGCGATGTCGTTCCGTTTAACGCTGATATATGGGTAGCGTGGCGTTGTCCAATTGCATGATCGCCAAATGGACCGCGGTGATGTAAATGGGACCAACCTGCCCACCGCTCCAGGAGCCATCGGCCCCCTGCGTTCTTTGCAGGTAATCGAACGTCGATTTTCGATAAGACGACCAGGTCAACCGGTCCTTGACATCGGACTCGGGAAAGAGCTTGCCGTAGCCCTCTTCGCCCAGGATGTAGTTGGCCTGGCTCCAGTAATACTGCGTGTATTCGTCATGCCCGCTGCGGCCTGCCCCGGCCGCGCCCAGGTGGTCCCTGCAGAATTTGAACCACTTCTTGACCAGGGGCGAATCGTAATCGCCTGAAGAAAATCCACACGAAATGGCCGCGGCCGTCAGGGCAGGGCGGCCTTCGCCGCCGCCACCGCCGCCATAGCTATAGATCACGCCCCCTTGGCCGTTGGTGCACTGCTCGAGATAGGCGACGGAACGCTTGATCGCCTCGGTTGGCACATCGATTCCCGCGTTGCGCGCCGCCCTGAGCGCCTGGACCTGGGTGATCGTCACCGAGCCTTCATCGAAGTTGTTTCCTTCCTTGGCGCTCAAGTAGCCCCAACCGCCAAAGACGATCGTTTTGCCATCGCGCGGGGCTTCACGCCGGGTTTGAGCCTCGAAAGTGAATTTGCCGGCGCGGGTCAGGATCGCCTCGAGTTTGCGGCGCCGGTCGATGTCTTCCTCTTCGCCGTAGACCGAGGCGAGGAACAACATGCCAAAACCGTGCCCATACATGTACTTGTCGGATTCGCCCGGAAATTTGGGGTTGCCGATGAGTCCGTTGGGTTGGCAGCGGACCATCAGAAAATCGACCGCCCGGCGCAGGTTGTCGCGGTACTTGCCTTCGCGCAGGGTGCTGCCTTCCATGAGGAAAGCCATTCCGCTCAGGGCCGTCATGGTGGTCGGATAGAGGCCGCCAAAGGCCTCCCAGTGACCGTCCTTCGCCTGCTGCTTCGCCACCCATTCCAGACCCTTGCGGATCGTTTCACGATATTCGGGAGGGGGAGCATCGGAACGGGCCGTTTTTGCAAGCAAGGGCAGACCCAGAAGCGCGGCGGCACCGGCACGCAGCGCGTTACGGCGATGGGGCAAGGGTGCGCACGGGCGACCGCGACTTGAGAGTCTTGTCAGGTCGCCGTTTTCCCATTGTTCACTCATCAGGGAGCCCTCCGGGCGGGAACTGCGGCAGGAGCCACGGCCGGGGCGATGAAATTCCCCTGCGCGGCGCCCGGACGCGGAGCATTGACGCGGATCCATGGAGAGTCGGCCTGGTTTTCGGAGGTGATCGAGGTGGTTGCGGTTGGACCTCCGTTCGGCCGGGAAGAGTCGGCCAGAGCCAAACCGCTGCCCCAGAAGAAGCTGATCCGGTTTTGACCATCCAATAGATCGAGCCGGCCGGCTCTCAAATCGACAAGGAACGCATGGAAAAACTGCTGGCCCGTGCGGGTTTCCTTATCGAGGATCAATTTCCCCGTTCGTTTGTCATACCCCTTGGTGCTGATCAGGTTGATCAGCGTTTGCGCGCCGGGGCCTCTTTGGAACTGCTGGAAACGGCTGCTGAACAGAACCATTGGCAGGTTCTGAAACTGGTCCAAAATCATGAGCTGGTTCGAAACGCTGTTGCGCCAGGCGAGTTTGCCCGATTCGCGCCGGAAGGCATAGACATCGCCGTTGGCCCGGACAAAGCGGAGTCCCACCCAGCCCATGAAATTCGTTTGCACCCCCTGGCCGATGTTTCCTTGATCTTCCGGTTTTTGCGATACCAGGTAGACATTGGCGCCATCGGCAATCAGTGCCATCGGCGCCTTTTCGGACAAAATCGGATTGATTTTGAAAACGGGCAGCGCCTTGCCATCGGGCAACTGAAAAACCTCGACATTGCCGTCAGGCAAGACGACCCCGCCCAGGTTGCCCCCGACCGATTCGAGGGAGCGAGTTCCAACGGGAAACTCCTTGCGAAAGATTTCTTGGTTTCCCAGAAGGTCGATCAGCTTCAAGACGGGGCCGGTTTTTGCCGTCTTTTCGGTGGCGGCCGGAGCTTCAAAGGACAGAAGCCTTGAGCCGTTCAGGACAAGCCGGTTGCGGTAATCCTTGGAAAAATCGGGTTGATCGACCAGATAGCCATCGATGGCTCGGACCGCTCGCGAACCATTGACCGCGCCATCGGTGGAAGTGCGCGCCAAAAATAGGTGGCTGTCGCTGGCACCCAACAATAGATGGTCGGACCGGACATCGGAACGCGACCAGAGGACCTTGCCGCTCATCGGGTCAAGGCCTGCCAGGCCCTCGGAATTCAAAACCGGCAGGACCCCATCGACAATGGTGCCCACCATGCCGATTCGCTGTTTCCAACCGTCTTCTCGGGTCAGGTAAAGCAACCCATCGTTGGCGTCGAGAGAGATGTTGTTGCCATTGTAATTGGGCCGAGTGAACCGCTCATTGCCCGCCGTGAAGGTCGTCACCGATTTTCCTTGCAGCAGGTTGGTTTCCCATAGGACCTTGTGGCGGATTGGATCGATCGCGTAGATCCAGTTGGCCACCCACAAGATCATCAGGTGCCCGGAGGTCTGATAGGAGATACCCAACCTCTTGGCGCCGGGCTGAGCCCCGATCAGATGCTGGTAAACATTCGGCCCGCTGAGCGGAAGTTCCCAGGATTCGCCATTGGTCATGCTCGTTCCCTTCAAGACCAGGGACGAGGGTTGATTGGGATTGTTGATCAGAACGAATTGGTTCCGGTCGAAGAAGGGTAAACCGGCACCTTCGCGGTAGAGGCCCGTCACCGCTCGATGATTGCTATTGCTGCTTGAGCGATCCTCGACCACCTTGATCGGGCCGGTGGCGTTGATCGTGGCCGGTTCGGCCAAGTAGGGGAGAAATCGCCGATCGGCGGCCAGATCGTTGAACAGCCGGGCTGAGTTCATTCCCGGGCGGACATTTTCATTGGGAAACCGCCGGGCCAATTCCGACAAAAGGGATGCGGCATCGGGCAATAAACCCCGGTTCTGATAAAGAATGGCCTGGGAATCGAGCGCTTGCGCCGCTTCGGAAGAACTCCAGGCGGAGGGGATCAGACCAGGATAGGCGCCCAAAAATCGCTCCGCTTCGAGGAGCGGCATCGTCCCGTTTTCCTGAGCGGCGTCTCGCGTCAATTCGGCGGCGGTTTTTCGTCCCCCTGGGAAAAATGGGCCAAAGGCCAGTGTGAAATTCTTGTAGTGATCCTTGCGATCGGAACTCGTTTTCAGGCTCTCCTGTTTCAAGCTTTCCCGTTTCAAGCTTTCTAGGCGGCTTTCGAGGTAGGCCTCGAGTTGCTGGCGCATTTCGGGCTTGGCCGATGCGATCATGAGCTTGATCCGGCCGCGTGCAAGAGCGTCGGGCGTGATGCGCAAGGCCGAGTCGTCGTTGGGGGTGAAAAGAGATCCGGGCGCGGCCAGCTCAGCGAGTCGATCATATTCCTTGGCCGCATCCAGGAGTCGTCCCTGCGTTTCACGGCCGCGGGCCATCAGGCCCAGGAAAACGGTGCGGCGTTGATTGGCCTCCGCTTGCTCCGCTTCCGTCACGGGTCCTCCGGTCGTGTCGCGCGCGCACATTTCCTCGAAACGGCCAATCATCGGTTCAAAGCGGGTGAAATTCTCCTGGAACGCTTCGGTGAATGCCTCGAACAGTTTCTTCCGCGCCTTGGCCGTGACCTGAGGCGTTGGTTTGTTACGCAAGGACAAATCGAGGTCGGCGATGGCTCCTTCGATGTCTCCCTTGTCCAGGCGCAGTTCGCCGCGATCGGCCAGGCCCTCGGGATCGTTCGGATTGGCGCGAATTTTTTCATCGATGTAGGCCAGGCGCACCGCCAACTGGGAATAAACGGCCAGGTCCATCGGTCCCTGGCTCAGCACGTCGCCCTGGTAAAATACCAGGTTTCCCGGAATTTCCTTCTTGCGAGAGTGGGTGTGGGCGGTGACCTTGCCGAGCTTCATATCGATCGTGCAGATCTCCGGTTCCTTCGTTTTTGCCGATTCTTTCAGCGGCAAGAAATAGAGAGATCCGCTCGCCGCCCCGTAACCTGAGGGCATTCCCGTCTCTACGGTCCAGGCGGTGAGTCCGGTTTGCAAATCGATTCCGCGAGCCGCGTGCTTGCCGACCACCAGCACCTTGCCCGCATGAATTCCGCCCAAATAAACGTCGTCTTCGGTGCGAGGCTGGGACCAGATTTTGACACCCGATTTGAGATTCAAGCAGAAAAGGCTGCGCGCGTTTGGGGAGGTGAAAATGATCTTGTCGCCCGAGATCATCGGGGGCGCCGAATGCCAGCAGGAATGCGCGGGCATCCCGCCCATTCCGGGAAACCCACCCATCATCTGCAATTGCAATCGTGCCTGGCGTCTGCCCAGGGCCGTGTCCTGGTTAGTGAGACCATCCTGAGCCTGCTCGCGGTAAAGAAACGACCAGACCAGGCTGCCGGTAAGAAGGTCGACGCCGAGAATGGCCCCGGCGTTCGTGGGACAAACGAGGATGCCGTCGCCATAGGCCAGATGGGCCGCCTGAGTCTTTCGCGGAATGTCCATCGACAGGCGGTCGCGGGTCGTGACCAAAGTCTGGCTTGCCAGCGGTTTTCCCGTCTCGGGATCCAGGGTCAGAAGTCGGATTTCCTGCTGTTTTTCGTTGAGAACATAAAGGCGGCCGGCAATGGGAAGCGGCGTGCCGGTGAAATGGCTATCGCTCAGATCGATGATTCCTTTATCGCCGGGGGCCGATTCCTTTTTGCCGCCAATCTCCCAGACAAGTTTGCCGGTGACCAAATTGTAAGCCCGCAGCCGGTTGGCACTGATCGCTTCGCCGATTTCGGTGCCATGGCGGCCGGCGGCCGCCACCGTCGGATCGACCGGAACGCCATAAGACACGCCCATGGAATTCGGAGGAACCTGGAGGTCATTGACTCCATAGACTCGAACGCCATCGCTACTGAGCGTACCGGTGACCGTATTCTCCAACGCGATGCCGGCCCTGGGACCGCCGACGCGCGCAAAAGCATCCATCCACTCCTGGACCGCCTGCCGCCGGCGAGCGGTGTCGTTTAGCTTGGGCTTCATCATCCCGTCGACGCTCCATTCGTTTTGCGACTCCCATTCGAGTTCGCCCGTCTTGGAGTTGACGGCATGGATTCCCCAGTTGGAACGGTAAATGACCAAAGGCAACGTTCTGCCTTGATGGACCACCGTTTCCGAAAGAGGAATCATCCCGGGGATGAGCGGGTTTTGCCGATCGTGCATGATCCCGATGGCCGGGCTGAGCAGCGCCTTGGATTCCTCGTAGCGGACGGTCGATTTGCGCCAGTTCGGTTCAAGAAACGCCGTTCCCCCCTGGGTCGACGCATTTCGCTTGGGATTCCCGCCCACCATCAGCCAATCATTCACGCCGGCTTCCGGAGCGCGGGCCATGGAGTTGACCTGGCCCCTCCAATCGTCGAGGTTGACCGCTTCGCCAAGAACTTTGACCTCGCGAAGTCCTCTTTGGCGCAACTGGGCATAAACCTTATCCCGGGAAGCGAGATCTCCGGCCAGGTGAAAAGCAAGCGAGGCGCGAATCAATGCGGTCGAAGCGACGGCGCCGATTCCTTCGCGGTCGATCAGCTTCTCGAAGCAAAGGCTGGCGGAGAGGTAATTGCCACGATCGAGCTGGTAGGTGCCAAGCAGGTTGGCGGCTTCGGCTCCGGCCTGCGTGTGCAAATAGATGCGCAGAATATCGCCAAGGATGGCCGCGCTTGCTTTATCCTTGGCCTCTTTCAGCATGGCGGCGGCAAGAGCGCCGTAGTTGAGCTGATAAAACTCCTTACCCTCCTTGGGCAGGCCCGCCACCAGGCGATTGGCTTCCTGGCGGATGCTCACCATCGATTGCAAATTGGCGTTTTCGCCGCTGGCCCAGCCGCGCGAGACGAGCACATCCTCGGGCAGTTCGAGCAACCGTTGCAAAATGGAGGTGGCTTCCTGCCAGTTTTTCGTTTGCGCGTATTCCTGGGCCGCTTGAAGCTGACTTTCCAGGCGGCTGTTGCGCGGCAGGCTCACGCCGGCCAGGTCGAGATTGGGATCGGACTGCGCGGCCGGCTGTCCTGGTTGAGCCCCAGGGGGGAAGCCCTGTCCCGGGGCAACGGGTTGGGCCGCCACCTTGAGATCAGCCATTGAGGCCAGTACGGCCACTGTCAACAAGACGACCGGTCCCTTCCACGCCAGGCGTTGCGCCATGGTTAGCCTCCCAGGTCGACTCATTCTTCCCTTATTCTTCATTCTTGCAAGATGTCCGCGTGATGGGCAAGGAAAAGACCCCGGGCGAGAGAAGTTATTGAGAACTTGCGCCCTTCGATCAGACTGGCGGTCCTCTCATTTCGATTCTTGCTCGGCTGCAATCTCTTTGCGCCATTGCCTTCGATCATCATGCAATCTCGCATCCTACCAACCCAGAAATGGCCCGATCGTTAGAGCCGACACCGTATCGAGAACTGCCTGTCCAGTTCTCGGACGGGCCAATTGAAATATCAGAGCATCCCAAGATGGCCAAATGTTTCACTTGCAATCTTATCGTTCGCTCAAGCATTGACCGAGTCAGGATTCCTCTGGGTGCGGACACCGCTCCAAACCTCCAAGGCCATACGATCTCTGATTGCAATACGGGACGAGGACAAGGATGTTTCTTACCCTTGGGCCGCTTCGAGGCGATTTTTGAAGGACGCCGTGAAAAATCGTGGCCTGGCGCTGGTCACGTGATCAAGAGGCCGACCGCGGAGAGGTTCCCTGAATGGGCGAGGCTTGACGAGGATCAAAAACCCCTTGTAGCCGCTTTGCATAGAATGATGGGGGTTGAAAGAGCGCTTGACGGTGCGGGAATGAGTGGCGACACTGATATGACCTTCCTCGGGCCGGTAGGCCCACTTTTTTTTGATCTTTTTGCGACGTTGCAATCTAACCACCGAAGTTTTTTCGTTGGGACGGAAAACCAGCCATGAACCGCTCCAGGGCTCGATTCTTATTTCTTGGCCTGTTTGCCGCTTTGGGCTGCCAGGAATCCGAAGGAATCCGCGAATACGCCGCGCCGCGTGATGTGGTGGTGGCCGCCGGACCGATGGCGAAAAAAGCCGCGGCGGTGCCCACGCGGATTTTGGCCGCCATTATCCCTCGTACCGAGGCAACCTGGTTCGTCAAACTGATGGGCCCGGCGACCCAGCTGGAAAAACAAGGGGAATCGTTTCAGCAACTCGTGCAGAGTTTGAAATTCGACGAACCGCAGAAGCCAACATTCACCGTCCCCGCCGGTTGGGCTCGCGATGATTCCAATCAAGCACGCTACTCGACCTTGAAGTTACCCGCCGAACTGGGGCCGCTGGAAGCGACCATCATTCAACTGGGCCCCCAGGCCGGATCCAAACTCGACAATGTGAACCGCTGGCGCGAGCAAGTCGGTCTCAGTGCGATTACGCAAGCCGAGCTTCCCACCACGACCAAGGAACTGGATGTTGCCGGCGCCAAGGTCTTGTTCCTGGATGTCACCGGCCCCGGCGGGGGCAAGTCTGGCCCCATGGGCATGATGCCCGGCGGTGCCGCATCCAAACAAGGTAAAGTCGGACCGTTTCAAGGTGGCGCCAGAGGCGCCAAAGAACCAGCACCTGATCAATCTCGCGAATCAACGCCCCTTGCAGTCAAAACACCAGGCGGCTGGGTCGAGGTCGCCCCCAAACCGGTCACGCTCAAAACCTATCAGGCGGCCGATGGCAAGGTGGAGATTACGATCACCCAGCTTGGGGGCACCGCCGGAGGGGTGGCGGCCAACATCAACCGGTGGCGCGATCAGATTGGGCTGGGCCCCATTGACCTATCTCAATCGGCAACGGAGTTGCAGCCGTTGGAAACGCCTTCAGGAAAGGCCATCGTTGCCGATTTTGCAGGAAATGGCGCTGGCGCCAAGCGGATCACCGGCGCGATCATTAGCCAGCCCAATCAAACCTGGTTCATCAAGATGATGGGACCCGCCGAAGCGGCCGCCAAGGAAAAAGAAGCCTTTCTCGGCCTACTCAAAACACTCAAGTTGCCCCAATAAATCGAATTTGCGAGATCTCTCACCATGAGCCAATTCCATGAAAATGATTTCAGGCCAAAGGGCGATGACGCCTTGACCCTTGCCTGGAAGATGATCGTCAGCCTGAAGTTAACCGTCGCGTTATTTGTCGCATCGGCGGTCCTCGTCTTCTTTGGCACCCTGGCGCAAAAAGAGATGGGGATCTGGAATGTCGTTCACGAATATTTCTGGTCCTGGACGGTCTGGGTGCCCAATCACCTGGTCTCGGAGTTTTTGAAGATCTTCGGTCTGGGAATGGTCGGGCCAAGCACGACGTTTCCGGGCTCCTTCCCCCTGATCGGCGGCAAAACCCTTGGCATCTTGCTGTTTTTGAACCTCAGCGCCGGTTTTCTGAAAATCACCTCACGCGATATCAAAAATCCTGAAAAGCGCTGGCGATTGCCCGGAATTGCGCTGCTCCACCTGGGACTGTTGCTGCTCATGGCGGGTGAGTTCATCACCCGGGAATTTGCCGTCGAAGGCCAGATGACTATCGTCAACGGCGGTTCTTCCAACTTTGTCGAGCGGCGCGACAAGGTCGAACTGGCGATTCTGCGGCCTGACGATGCCGATCCGAAGATGGACCGGGTCATTGTCATTCCCGGCTCGCTTCTTGAAAAGGCTTTGGAAACGAAAGCACCGATCACCGACGAGCGGATCCCGTTTTCCATCGAAATGGTGGATTATTACGCCAACAGCGTGATTTTGGAGAAGATCCCAGCCGATTTCGTCAACCTCGCCGACACCGGCGACGGCCGGGAAGTCGGCGCCAAAAAGGCGAAGGAAATCTCCGGCGCCGATCCGAACCAGAAAGTGGACCTGCCTTCGGCCTACATCAAACTGACCGACACTCAATCCGGCAAGTCGCTGGGGACCTGGTTGGTTTCCACATGGCTATCGACCATATCGGACCAGAAAACCCAAGCAGTCGACCTGGGGCTTGGGGACAAGAACCCTCTGATCACCCTGCGCTTTGTGCGCGTGTACAAACCCTACACGGTCACGCTCGTCAAGTTCATTCACGACGTTTACCCGGGTACCGACGTCGCCAAGAATTTTCAAAGCGACATCATCCTGGACGATCCCGCACAGGGGGTTAGCCGACCGGTTACCATCAAGATGAACGATCCGATGCGTCATGCCGGCGAGACCTTTTTTCAATCGAGTTGGCTTCCCGGCGATACGGGCACGGTGCTCCAGGTGGTCGAAAATCCCGGCTGGTTGCTCCCCTACATTTCCTGCATTCTGGTTTCGCTGGGGATGATGGTCCATTTCGGCGTGGGCCTCATTGTGTTCATCCAGCGGATGAACAAGCGGCAACTCACCCAGGCCAACGCCGTCAAGCGCAAGGAAAGCAAGGCCCACCTACCCGAATGGATCTGGCCAACGGTTATCTGGGCGGCGGTCGCCATGGTATCGACCCTGGTCGTCACCGCGGCGCTTACCTCACCGGTTTCCAAGCCTGGCGGCTTTGACCTCGAAGCCTTTGGCAAGCTGCCCATGCTGGAAGGCGGTCGGGTGAAGCCGATCGACACTCTGGCGCGCAACCGGCTCATGCTTTTCAGTCAGCGCCAGGAAGTGTATTTGAACCTCGAAAACAAAAAAGACGGTAAAGCCGACAAAAAGGAAGTCAAGGCTGATGACGCCAGGGAGCCTAAGAAAATTCCGGCGGTCCAGTGGCTCTTGGAAACGATGACCGGCAAAATCGGCAAAAATTCCAAAGCCCACGAACTGGAGGTTTTTCGCATCGATTTCGATCAGGTGCGTATGGCCTTGAATTTGAAATCTCGCGATGGTCTTCGATATTCGATCAACGAAATGCAGGACGGCGGAAAATTCGAGGAGTTTTTCGTCGAAGCCAGCCGTGCCGCCCAGGTCGATCCGGCCAAGCGCGACATTTATCAAGTGCG